>NZ_CP059408.1:0-4470359 GCF_013874375.1 Bacteroides sp. CACC 737 | reverse complement strand
ATTCCGGAGTACTGAACACACCGGACCAGTGGTATCTGTGGGCAATTTGCTTGCACTGGCTGTCTTTCCCACCGCCATATCCTTCCTCTGCACTACTGGAGCCATCCAATACATCGGCTCCACCCCGACCGCTATTCTCGGTGCATTGGAACCCGTGACAGCCATCTTCTTCGGAATAGCTGTCTTTGGAGAAAGCTTGACTGTCAGAGAAAGCATCGGACTGTGATGATTATTGTAGCCGTAACGCTCGTCATCGCAGGGGGAAACATTACAGGCCAACTGGTTCGTTTCAGGAAACTGTTTCCAAGACTCCCGATAAAGAGCAAGAAAAACAACTAATTCTATAAACCATCATCAACCATGAAAAAAAAATCTCTACCTGCTTTTAGTTCTGTTATTCCCTATCGGCCTACAAGCTCAGTCCGAGGTGATCGTACTCCGTCCGGATGAAGACAAAGCCGAAGTGAACGAAGCTGAATATACCAAAATTTTCCTGGCTGGGACCATTGACATGGGCAAGAGCATAGACTGGCAAAAGGCAACCTGCGACTGGTTCCGAGCACGTCCCGAAGGCAAATATCTCCTATACAACCCCCGAAGGGACAAGGGGTTGAGCGGTGAAATGTCCGACTTTGAACATCAAGTGAACTGGGAACTGGAACATCTGGAAAAAGCCGACCTGATAATCATGAATATCCTGCAAGCAGTAAGTCTCCCATCACTCTGCTGGAGATGGGGCTGCACATGCGTTCCGGCAAACTGCACGTCATCTGCGAGCCCGGCTTCTACCGCTACGACAATGTGCGAATTACTTGTAACCATTATGGTATTCCGTTATATCACAGCATGGACGAGTTCCTAAAGACAATACGTTAGGCAACTATCCTACCTCATTCTGCAGCACTTTTCAGTTTTATTCTTTATCTTTGCTGCAAAGAAATATAACAAAACTATATATTATGACAACCTATAAAAGAATCTTATTGAAGCTCAGCGGCGAGAGCCTGATGGGTGAAAAGCAATACGGCATTGACGAAAAACGCCTTGAGTACGCAGCTCAAATCAAAAAATCCACGAATTGGGAGTACAAATAGGCATCGTGATAGGCGGTGGAAACATTTTTTCGCGGATTGAACGGTGCCCACAAAGGATTCGACCGCGTGAAAGGCGACCAGATGGGAATGCTGGCAACCGTCATCAACAGCCTTGCCCTCAGTTCAGCTCTGGCAGCTACCGGCGTGAAGGTCCGCGTGCTGACTGCCGTACGTATGGAACCCATCGGTGAATTCTACAATAAATGGCGTGCCATCGAATGTATGGAAGCAGGCGAAGTAGTCATCATGTCCGCCGTACAGGCAATCCGTTCTTCACTACCGATACCGGTTCCAGTCTGCGCGGCATCGAGATTGAGGCAGATGTCATGTTGAAAGGTACCCGTGTGGATGGCATCTATACCGCCGATCCGGAGAAGGACCCGACAGCCACGAAATTCCACGACATCACTTACGACGAAGTACTGAAGCGCGGTCTGAAAGTGATGGACCTCACCGCCACCTGCATGTGCAAGGAGAACAACCTACCCATCATCGTTTTTGACATGGATACAGTGGGGAATCTGAAAAGAGTGATGCAAGGAGAAGAAATCGGTACACTGGTACATAATTGAATTAAAAACGGAAAACGAAGAATTGAGAATAAAAAAATGAATGTTATTAATTCTTAATTCTCAATTCCCGATTTAATAATTATATTTGCAAAGTTTCAAATTAAAGCTATTCCAAAAACGAAAATAATATGAGAGACGTAAAAGACATCTTAGACGAAGCGCAAGAAAGTATGGACATGGCCATCATGTATCTGGACGAGGCATTGGCTCATATCCGCGCCGGAAAAAGCTGATATCCGTTTGCTGGATGGTATCCGTGTGGATTCTTACGGAAGTATGGTTCCTATCAACAATGTGGCAGCCGTAACCACTCCGGACGCACGCAGCATTGCCATCAAGCCATGGGATAAGAGCATGTTCCGCGTCATTGAAAAGGCCATCATTGACTCCAGTCTCGGCATCATGCCCGAAAAACAACGGTGAAATTATCCGTATCGGCATCCCACCGCTGACGGAAGAACGCCGGAAGCAGCTTGCCAAACAATGCAAGGGAGAAGGAGAAACAGCCAAAGTAAGTGTACGTAATGCACGCCGTGATGCCATCGACGCCTTGAAGAAATCCGTAAAGGACGGACTGGCAGAAGACGCCCAGAAAGGCGGTGAAGAAAAGCTGCAGAAGATTCACGACAAGTTCATCAAGCGGATTGATGACATGCTGGCTGCAAAGGATAAAGAAATCATGACCGTTTAATGAATTGATAATTGATGATTGACAGTTGATAATTATCATGTGTAATAATACCTATAGTTAATTATCCAGCAATCAATTATCAATTATCAATTATCAATTATCAATTATTTTGAGGGGACTCGTTATAAAAAACACCGGAAGCTGGTACTTGGTACGGACTGACGACGGAAGGGAGATTGAATGTAAAATCAAAGGGAACTTCCGGTTGAAAGGCATACGAAGCACCAATCCCGTGGCTGTAGGCGATTACGTGAACATCATACTGAACCAGGAAGGTACGGCCTTTATCAGCGAGATAGAGGACCGGAAGAATTACATCATCCGCCGTGCCTCCAACCTTTCCAAGCAATCACATATTCTTGCCGCCAACCTCGACCAGTGCATGCTCATAGTGACGGTGAACTATCCCGAAACCTCCACCACATTTATAGACCGTTTTCTCGCCTCTGCCGAGGCATACCGTGTTCCCGTCAAGATTATATTCAACAAAGTGGATGCCTACAACGAAGAGGAACTGCACTATCTGAACAGTCTCATCAACCTTTATACCACCATCGGTTATCCATGTTTCAAGGTTTCTGCCAAAAAAGAGGAAGGCATCGATATTATCGAGGAAGAGCTCAAAGGACGTATAACCCTCTTTTCCGGACATTCCGGAGTAGGGAAATCGACACTCATCAAGGCAATACTGCCCGATATAGAGATTAAAACCGGAGAGATATCCACCTATCATAATAAAGGTATGCACACCACTACCTTCTCAGAAATGTTCCCGGTTCCCGGTGACGGATATATCATTGACACTCCGGGCATCAAAGGTTTCGGAACATTCGATATGGAAGAAGAAGAAATAGGCCACTATTTCCCGGAAATATTCAAGGTATCTGCCAACTGCCGTTACGGCAACTGTACCCACCGCCACGAACCCGAATGCGCTGTACGCGAGGCTGTCGAGAAGCACTATATCAGCGAATCCCGTTACGCTTCTTATCTGAACATGCTGGAGGACAAGGAGGAGGGAAAATACCGGGCTGCTTACTGATTTGTCATTTTATCACCTTTCCAATCCATATTCTTACACTTTTTAACTCTTTATCTTTTAAACTATTCTCTTTTCCCGTAGTCTAATCTAAGGCTGATTTTATTACTACTAATACTACAACATGAATAAGAGAGTTAAATGGGGCATCATTATCGTGATTGGTGCCGGACTGATTGGAGGAGGAATCTACTCCCAATTACCTAAAGAGAATGAAGAATTAGCCGCTGCAGACAAGGTGACCGGTCAACGTAGCGGTAAGAAAAATTCTAAACGTAAACGCAAAAATAATCAAACCGCAATTGCTGAAGGATGAAATACAAATCAGCGGCAGCCTGCTGCCGGATGAGGAAGTGGACCTTTCTTTCGAGACATCCGGCAAAATCATAGAGATAAATTTTGAAGAAGGCAGTTTCGTCAAGAAAGGACAATTACTTGCCAAAGTTAATGACCGGCCGCTGCAAGCACAATTGCAACGCCTCGTCTCCCAATTAAAGTTGGCAGAAGACCGCGTGTTTCGCCAGAACGCCCTGTTGGAAAGGGATGCGGTCAGTAAAGAAGCCTACGAACAAGTAAAGACCGAGCTGGCCACCCTGAATGCCGACATTGACTTGATAGAATCGAACATCGCACAAACCGAGCTGCGTGCCCCTTTCGACGGTGTCATCGGTCTACGCCAAGTCAGTGTGGGTACTTACGCTTCCCCTACAACCATTGTAGCCAAGCTCACCAAGATTTCACCGTTGAAGGTGGAATTTGCCGTACCCGAGCGGTATGCCAATGACGTAAAGACCGGCCCGGACTGGACTTCACTCTCGAAGGAAAACTAAACACCTTCCACGCCACGGTTTATGCACGCGAATCAAAGATAGACCCTACTACCCATACCTTGACAATCCGTGCACTTTATCCCAATGCCAACGGAGCCGTGCTTCCGGGCCGCTATGCCAGCATCAAGCTGAACAAGGACGAAATTCAGAACGCCCTCGCCGTACCGTCCGAAGCCATTGTACCGGAAATGGGAAAAGACAAAATATTCCTCTATAAGTCGGGAAAAGCCCAGCCGGTAGAGATTACTACGGGAATCCGTACGGAAGCGGAAGTACAAGTATTGCAAGGCTTGCAGGCAGGAGATACCATCATCACCTCGGGAACCCTGCAACTCCGTACCGGACTGCCGGTAACACTGGACAATATCAATTGACAACTGTCAATTATCAACCATTAATTATCAATTGTAAAGAATGAATATATCCGAATTAAGTATACGGCGACCGGTACTCTCGACAGTACTTACCCTGATAATCCTGCTGTTTGGCTTCATCGGCTACAATTATCTGGGTGTACGCGAATACCCGTCTGTAGATAATCCCATTCATATCAGTATCCTGCTCCTATCCGGTGCCAACGCCGATGTCATCGAGAACCAGATAACGGAGCCTCTGGAGCAGAACATCAACGGTATTCCCGGCATACGCTCCCTCTCCAGTGTCAGCCAGCAAGGTTCATCACGCATTACAGTAGAGTTTGAGCTTTCCGTTGACTTGGAAACCCCGCCAACGACGTACGGATAAAGTGTCGGCGTGCACAGCGCTATCTGCCTCGTGACTGTATCGCCTACCGTATCAAAAGCCGATGCGGACGCCACCCCTATCCTGGATGGTTGCCCTCCAAAGTGACAAACGTTCCCTACTGGAGCTCAGTGAAATAGCCGACCTAACTGTCAAGGAGCACTTCAGACTATTTCAGAGTAAGTAGTGTAAGCATCTGGGGAGAAAAGCGCTATTCCATGCGGCTTTGGCTGGACCCCATCAAGATGTCCGGCTATGGAATCACTCCCCTGGATGTAAAGAATGCGGTGGACAACGAAAAACGTAGAGCTCCCTTCCGGAAGTATCGAAGGAAAACCACTACCGAGCTCACCATCCGCACGTTGGGGCTGATGCCATACAGCCGAAGAGTTCAACAATCTTATCCTGAAGGAAGACGGTAACCGTATTGTCCGTTTCAGCGACATTGGACGTGCCGAACTGGGACCAGCCGACATCAAAAGTTATATGAAGATGAACGGTGTGCCCATGGTAGGTGTCGTAGTAATTCCGCAGCGGGTGCCAACCACATTGAAAATAGCCAACGCCGTATATGACCGCATGGAGAAGATGAAGAAAGACCTTCCCGAAGATGTTCATTACAACTACGGGTTTGACAATACCAAGTTTATCCGCGCTTCTATCGACGAGGTGAAGCAGACGGTGTATGAGGCCTTTGTACTGGTTATCATCATCTATTTTCCTCTTCTTGCGCGATTGGCGTGTGACGCTTGTGCCATGTATTGTAATCCCGTTTCGCTGGATTGGAGCTTTCTTCGTCATGTATCTGGCCGGTTTCTCCATCAATGTGCTCTCATGCTTGCCGTGGTGCTTGCCGTGGGCTTGGTGGTGGACGACGCCATCGTGATGACGGAGAACATTTATGTCCGCATCGAGAAAGGGGATGCCACCGAAAGAAGCCGGCATATGAAGGAGCCAAGGAGATTTTCTTTGCCGTCATTTCCACTACCATTACGCTGGTGCGGTATTCTTCCCTATTGTATTCATGGACGGGACGACGGGACGACTGTTCCGCGAATTCAGTATTGTGGTCTCCGGTTCCGGTGATTATCTCCTCCTTCGCCGCATTGACTTTTACGCCGATGCTTGCCACCAAACTTTAATCAAAAGGGAACAGCAGAGCTGGTTCTATCGCAAGACCGAACCTTTCTTCGAAGGGATGAACCGGGTATACAGCCAGTCACTGGCCGCCTTCCTGAAACGGCGCTGGATTGCCTTGCCCTTCACCATCGTCACCATTCTGCTTATCGGAGTCCTTTGGAATACTATCCCGGCTGAAATGGCGCCATTGGAGGACCGTTCGCAAATCAGTATCAATACAATGGGTGCCGAAGGAGTGACTTACGAATATATCCGCGACTATACCGAAGACATCAATCATCTGGTGGACTCCATTATCCCGGATGGCAGAAGCGGTAACAGCGCGTGTGTCCAGTGGTAGCGGTAACGTACGTATACACTGAAAGACATGAAAGACCGTGACTATACCCAAATGGAAGTTGCCGAAAAGTTGTCGAAGGCAGTGCAGAAAAAGACAATGGCACGCTCTTTCGTACAGCAGTCCTCCTCATTCGGAGGACGGCGCGGCGGGTATGCCCGGTGCAGTATGTATTGCAGGCAACCAATATCGAAAATTGCAGGGAGGTGCTCCCCAAGTTTCATGACGAAGGTCTACGAAAATCCGGTATTCCAGATGGCAGACGTAAACCTGAAGTTCAGCAAGCCCGAAGCGCGCCATCAACATCAACCGTGACAAGGCGAGCATCATGGGCGTAAGCACCAAGAACATTGCCCAAACCCTGCAATACGGCTTGAGCGACAGCGCATGGGCTACTTCTACCATGAACGGAAGCAATACGAGATATTGGGCAAATCAACCGCCAGCAACGCAACAAGCCTGCGACCTGAAAGGCATCTATATCCGTAGCGACAATGAACCATGGGTGCAGCTGGACAACCTGATTGAACTGACCGGGCGGTATCGCCCCTCCGAAGTTGTACCGTTACAACCGTTTCGTTTCCGCCACCATCTCCCGGGACTGGCGGACGGCAAGACCATCGGACAAGGTCTGGATGAAATGGACAAGATTGCCAAAGAGACACTGGACGAGACCTTCCGCACGCACTGGACCGGAGACTCCAAAGAGTATCGGGAAAGTTCCTCCAGTCTGATGTTCGCCTTCATTCCTGGCCATTGTGCTGATTTACCTGATTCTTGCCGCCCAGTTCGAAAGTTTCAAGGACCCGCTGGTTATCATGCTGACGGTGCCTCTCGCCATTGCCGGTGCACTGGTATTCATGTATTTCGGGGGAATTACAATGAATATATTCAGCCAGATGGTATTATCATGCTGATTGGTCTGGTGGCAAAGAACGGTATCCTGATTGTGGAATTTGCCAATCAGAAGCAGGAAGCGGGTGAAGACAAGATGCGAGCCATCAAGGACGCCTCCCTGCAACGTCTGCGCCCCATCCTGATGACGATGCCTCCACCATCCTGGACTGATACCGCTTGCCTACGCCACCGGCGAAGGTTGCAACCAACGCATCGCCATGGGTAACTGCCGTCGTAGGCGGCATGCCTCATCTCCACACTACTGACGATGTACATCGTGCCTGCCATATATAGTTATGTATCAACGAACCGAAGTAAACTGAAGACCGAATGAAACGCATTGTTTTAATTTTCATAGCCACTGCCTGCACAGCGCTGGGCCTTTACGCACAAGCCTGCGCCTACCTACACCTTGAAGTCCTGCCTGGAGCAGGATTGCTGAACAACTTACTCCCTGCGCATTGTCCGCAATGAAGAGCAGGTCAGCAAGAACAACGCCACACTGGCAATGCGGGCTACCTGCCACACTAGACCTCTCGCCGGCTACAAGGGAACCATAGACAATATCGAAACCAAAGCCCGAGCCACCGGAGAGACAACCAAGGACAACGGAGTGTTTGACCAAACTCTCGATGCAGGCATCAACCTGAACTGGACCATCTTCGACGGTTTCAAACATTACCGCCAACTACCAACGGCTCAAGGAGCTGGAACGCCAAGGCGAGACCAATACGCGCATCGCCATCGAGGACCTGATAGCAACATAGCCGCTGAATACTATAACTATGTGCAGGCAAAAAATCCGCTTGAAAACTTCCGTTATGCCGTATCGCTATCCAAAGAGCGCCTGCGCATTGTGGAAGAGCGTTACCACATCGGTAACTTCTCGCGCCTGGACTACCAGCAGGCCAAAGTGGACTTCAATGCCGACAGTGCCCCAATACATGAAACAGCAGGAACTGCTGCACACCTCACGTATCCAGCTGAACGAACTCATGGCAAACAAAGATGTAGACCAGCCGTTTATCATACAAGACAGCCTCATCAACGTGACCGCCTCCCTGAACTTCGAGGAGCTGTGGAACGCCACCCTCACCATCAACGCCTCACTGCTACGTGCCGAACAGAACAATACCCTGGCCCGTCTGGACTACAAGAAAGTCTGCTCGCGCGACTACCCATACGTGAAGATGAACGGCGGATACGGCTACACCCTCAACAAGTATGACATCTCTGCCAACAGCCGCCGCAGCAACCTCGGTCTGAACTTCGGCGTCACGGTCGGCTTCAATCTGTTCGACGGCAACCGGCGCCGGCGAACGCAAGAATGCCCGCATTGCCGTACAGAATGCTCGCCTGGAACGGGAGCAACTGGAGCAGGCCCTGCGCGCCGACCTCAGCAACCTATGGCAGGCCTACCAAACAAACCTGCAAATGCTGAACCTGGAACGCCAGAACCTTGTGGCTGCCAAGGAGAACCACGAGATTGCCATGGAACGATATATGCTGGGCAACCTCTCGGGAATCGAGATGCGCGAAGCCCAAAAGAGTCTGCTGGATGCAGAAGAACGTATTCTCTCCGCGGAATATGATACCAAATTATGTGAAATCTCCCTACTGCAAATCAGTGGAAAAGTAGCGCGCTATATGGAATAAGCAATATAATCCGTACCTTTACGCCCGATTTATCAGAATTAAAGCACAATGGATTATTCATCAGAAAGCCATTCGAGGCACTGCAAGCGGAGGCGAATGCCTCCGGAAAGAAAACATTGAAACGTGTACTTGGTCCGTGGAGCCTTGTTGCCCTGGGCGTGGGAGTCATCATCGGAGCGGGTCTATTCTCCATCACCGGAACGGTGGCGGCAGGCTATACGGGACCGGCCATCACACTGTCCTTTGCCATTGCCGCACTGGGATGCTGCTTCGCCGGACTATGTTATGCGGAATTTGCATCCATGATACCCCGTAGCCGGCAGCGCATACACCTACTCGTATGCCACGATGGGCGAACTCATCGCCTGGATTATCGGGTGGGACCTGGTATTGGAATACACCGTAGCCGAAACCACGGTAAGCATCAGTTGGACCGCTATCTGGTCGTCTTTCTCGAGGGACTGGACATACATCTACCGCAAGTCCTCACCGCCTGTCCCTGGGATGGTGGAGTCGTAAATATCCCCGCCTTCCTTATCGTAGTGCTGATGAGCCTCTTCCTGATACGGGGTACGGAAGGCAGCTCCATCTTCAACGGCTTCATTGTATTCCTGAAGGTTTCCGTCATACTGATTTTTGTCATACTCGGCTGGAAATACATCAATACCGACAACTATACACCTTACATCCCTGCCAATACGGGCGTGCTGGGCGAATATGGCTTTCTCCGGCATCCTGCGAGGGGCGGCCATCGTATTCTTCGCCTTCCTCGGGTTCGACGCTGTGAGCACAGCCGCCCAAGAGACGAAGAACCCGAAGCGGAACATGCCTATCGGCATTCCTGGTCTCCTTGCTGGTATGCACCGTGCTCTATATGGTTTTTGCCCACGTCATGACGGGAGTGGCACACTACACCGGCCTTCAGCGGACCAGCAAGGCATTGCTCCCGTTGCCATAGCCATAGAGCACATGGGGCAGGCTGATGCGGCAGGTATCATCCAGCCGGACTATCCCTGGCTGAACCGTGCCATCGTGCTGTCCATTCTGTTCGGATATTGCTCCGTCATCATGGTGACGCTGCTGGGACAGAGCCGCGTATTCCTGAGCATGAGCCACGACGGGCTGCTGCCTCCTTTCTTCTCGCATATCAACGAAAAGTTCCGTACTCCCGGCACGCAGCAACCTGCTCTTCATGGTACTTGTGGGCCTGCTGGCAGCTTTTGTACCCGCACGGCTGGCCGGAGAGATGACAAGCATCGGCACGCTGATGGCCTTCACGCTGGTCTGTGCCGCTGTACTGGTAGTACGCAGAACCATGCCTGACGTGCCCCGTTCCTTTAAAACCCCACTTGTTCCACTTATCCCCATACTGGGTATTCTTACTTGCCTTTGCATGATGTTGTTCCTTCCTGCCGATACATGGATACGCCTGGTGCTGTGGATGCTCATCGGTCTGGACATCTACGTGGGCTACGGCATGAAGCACAGTAAGCTGGAGCATGGAGGCGACACCCGCCACGGGCAGGTGACCTTGAACATGATTGGACTTATCCTTGCCGTTCTTTGTGTCATCACCGGACTGTGGCACCAACAGACTGTGGGATGGGGAGAAAGCAAAGTGCTGCTGATTATCTCGTTTGTTTTCGCATTCACGCACTGCGCTTACTATATGTGGAGAATCTGGAGGAGATAATAAGCTTAAAGGCATTCCAGCCTTCACCCGAAATCATCATGTCTGTAGAAACCCCATTGTTTGGATTAAAGCCAATAAGATAACCAGCATGATGTGGGAATGCCTCACAAACAGCGATAGAAAGAAAGACTTTCCATCAAGAGAAACAACAGTTCTCATGAAAAGAAACAACCGTCTCTGCCCCATAGGAAGCCACAAAGTATTAATTTTCAATACAGAAAAGCCGTTCACGGAATTATCTCCGGAACGGCTTTTCCATATCGTATAAATAAGTTCTTATTTGCTGCAATTCCAAGGCTTCAGTTGCTTGAAGAAGTCGTTGCCCTTATCGTCCACCAAGATGAATGCAGGGAAGTTCTCCACCTCAATCTTCCAGATAGCTTCCATACCGAGCTCGGGATATTCCACGCACTCGATGCTCTTGATGTTGTTCTGTGCCAAGATAGCGGCAGGACCACCGATAGAGCCCAAGTAGAAACCGCCATACTTTTGGCAGGCATCTGTCACTTGCTGGCTGCGGTTACCTTTGGCAAGCATAATCATGCTGCCGCCGTGGCTTTGGAAGAGGTCTACATACGGGTCCATACGTCCGGCAGTAGTCGGGCCCATGGAGCCGCAAGCCATGCCTTGAGGAGTCTTGGCAGGACCGGCGTAGTAGATGGGATGGTCTTTGATGTACTGCGGCAGGTCTTCGCCACGGTCCAGACGTTCTTTCAGCTTGGCGTGTGCGATGTCACGGCCTACGATGATGGTTCCATTCAGAGACAAACGGGTGGAAACCGGATACTTGGTCAGTTCCTTCAGAATATCGGCCATCGGCTGGTTCAAGTCAATCTTCACCACGTCGCCTTCACCGGCCTTACGGAGTTCTTCGGGAATCAGTTCACCCGGATTGCTGTCGAGCTTTTCAATCCAGATACCTTCTTTATTGATTTTACACTTGATGTTACGGTCGGCAGAGCAGGAAACACCCAGACCCACGGGGCAAGACGCACCGTGACGCGGCAGGCGGATGATGCGGATGTCGTGAGCCAGATACTTGCCGCCGAACTGGGCACCGAGGCCAATCTTATGAGCTTCTTCCAGTACCAGCTTCTCCAGTTCCACATCGCGGAAAGCGCGGCCGAACTCATTGCCGGTAGTGGGTAGGTTATCGTAGAAGTGGGTGGAAGCCAGTTTCACAGTCAGCAAGTTCTTTTCGGCAGAGGTACCGCCGATAACGAATGCGATGTGATAGGGAGGACAAGCTGCCGTACCCAAAGTCTTGATTTTTGAGATAAGGAAGGGAACCAATGTTTCGGGGTTGAGGATAGCCTTTGTCTCCTGGTAGAGATAAGTCTTGTTGGCAGAGCCACCACCCTTGGTTACGCAGAGGAACTCGTACTCCATACCTTCCGTAGCTTCGATGTCAATCTGTGCGGGAAGGTTGCACTTCGTATTCACCTCATCGTACATGGTGAGGGGAGCATTCTGCGAATAGCGCAGGTTCTCTTCGGTATAAGTCTTGTAAACACCCAGTGAGAGAGCTTCTTCATCACAGTAGCCAGTCCATACTTGTTGTCCCTTTTCGCCGTGGATGATTGCCGTACCCGTATCCTGGCAGAAAGGAAGTACCCCCTTGGATGCTACCTCTGCATTGCGCAGGAAGGTGAGTGCCACGTATTTATCGTTATCGCTTGCTTCGGGGTCACTCAGAATCTTAGCAACCTGCTCGTTGTGCGAACGACGCAACATGAACGATACATCACGGAAAGCCGCATTGGCCATTGCCGTCAAACCTTCTTTTTCAATCTTCAGGATAGGTTTTCCTTCAAACTCGCTTACTGACACGTAATCTTTTGTAAGCAGATAATACTCAGTAGTATCTTTCCCCTTCTCGAACATGGGCTGATACTTGAACGGAGGTGTTGTTGCCATAATTACTCGTATATTTAATGTTTAAAAGTGATTCGGGTAGCAAAGGCAGCCTGAAAACCGCCTTTACAGAGCAAAGGTAAAAACTATTATTGAAATAATTCTTTAATTAGAGTAAAAACGCAACAAATCATAATTAATTTTCTGACACCCGCTGCATCCGCCCTATCAGTTCATCGCCCAGCGCCGTCTTCACCTCAATGTGTTTCAGCACAGCCATTACAAACGGATTGCTTTCAAAGTCGCCGCGTACCTGCTCAAAATCGAGTTCCTTTTCCAAGCGTGAGCCGTCAGCTCCAAAGCCCGTCATGGAAGCCAGTGAAAATTCTTTCTTAGCATCCTCATACACCATGCGGTCGAGGCCAACTACTGCTTCTTTCCATTTTTCGACAATATGTATGACGTCTTCTGCCGTCATACCTTCCGGCTTGATACCATAGAACTCTTCCAACTTCTCATACGCCCAGGTCCATTCGTAGGTATAGTAGTTGCTGTGCATCTTCTCAAACTCGGCATTGATAGACTTCAAGCGATTGACTTTGCCGGACTCAATACCGTCTATCAGCGCATCTATCTCACTCTTTGGGGCTATCAATCCGGAAATATCCACCCATTCGCCGCTGCCAATGACCGTATCGGGCTTCAAACGGGCACGTATTTCTTCATTGCTCCGGAAGTCAATGCCTTCCAAGCGCTTGATGACAGAGTTTCCGAGAAACTTATGAATGGCTATTTCATAGAAGCGGATGCCTTTCACCAAAGCCGAGTTACGTATCTTCGCGCTATGGAAAGAATAGATGTCCGAAAGCTCGCCACTGGCATGACGCAGATTCTGCAACGTTTCCCGTCCCTTGAACATTTTCTGCACCGTGTAGGGGCTGAGAAGATTATAGTTGATGTAATCCAGTTTGTTCGGGTCTGTACGCCCGTCACGTTTCGGCCACTTCTGAGCATCACGGATGGTACCCACACTACGCAGGTTGACACCGGGTACAAGGTAGGTGGTATTATTCTGCTCTATCAAGTAAGAGAACGGCAGGTTCGAAGTATCGGAATGGTTGACATGGCGCCCCATTACCAAGGAGAACGCCCCCACCCTTGCAGGCCACAAGATGTACGAATCGGAAGTCGTCTTGGCACCACGTTCCAAAGTGCCTTGATGGATAGGTCCTAACTTATACATGTGGTTACTCTGATTGGACCCCGAACCGGCATTCATAAAGGAAAACATACCAGCAATCAGCAACGTGGATTTATGGTGTGTCACCGTATAAGGTCCGGCAAAAATAGCGCACGCCTCCCCGTTCTCTCCCTGGCAGTTGCTGAAAAACAAAGAATCCGAAGCAGAGTAGTTGTGTCCCAACTTGCATGCCTGCCCCACGAAGCAGCGGCTCAGCATAGCTCCGTCATCTACATGAGACCCGGTAGAGATGATAAAATCATCACAAATCACCCCATGCCCGATGTGTACCGGCGCCACCTCGTTGCTGTTGATGCTTCCGTTATACAGACGGCATGTACCACAGATGCGGCAATAATCACCGATGCGCACATTCTTTATGGAACCGGTGTTCAATATCATTACATGGTTCCCGATGCTTCCTACAGCAGAAGCATGTTTGTTGGAATAAAAATCCGTGATTTCCTTCATCCGTGTAATCAGTTCCGGACGATGGCGGTAAAGCGCCAGAATATAGGCTTGGTGTGCGGAGAGTTTATCATTAATCAGCACCTCACGGCCTCCCGTCTCATTCAGGACAGACACTTCTACCCCGTTACCGAACTTCGACACACCGTCTACCAGAATAATATCCACATTCTCAATGAAGGTGTCATGCCCTATTTCATAATTGGCAATGTAGTTCTGGATATTCTCAATGCAACAGTTATCTCCCACCGTTACATTATGCAGCGTCACATGCCGCAAACCGGAATGCTTCCTGATTCCTCCCGGCAACATAAATTCTGAATGGAACACTCCCAAACACACCTCACCCGAAAAACGGGTATGATGCACAAATTCCGTTGAGAACTCTTCTGCAACGGTTACTTTCCCCCAATCATCAGCCAGACATGACTGGCTCTTCAACCGGAGAATTTCATCTTCGGTCAGTCTTCTGTAATTCATCCTTATAACAAGTTGTGAGTTATGAGTTATAAGTTATTGCCTTTGCCGGCACTACCGATTCAAACCGCTGCCAGCAAATAACTCATAACTTATAACTCATAACTAAAATTAAACTTCTTCTTCGTAGGTCTGATAAAGAAAGTCATTATAGGGGTACTTCTGCACGTGCAATTCCTTCACACGCTGATAAACTACACTCTTCAGTTCCTCCATATTGATTTTTTCGCGGGCAGAAATAAAGAGGCAGTTATCCTCCATCTTAGCCATCCACGTCTTCATCAGTTCTTCGAGTGTCAAGTTTTCCTTGGTTCTGGGGGTAAGGTCGTCAGCCGCTTTCTCTATATAGGTATAAGCGTCTATCTTATTGAATACAAGAATCATAGGCTTACCGGCGGCACCGATATCTGCCAACGTCTTGTTCACAACTTCTATCTGTTCTTCAAAATCCGGATGAGAGATGTCTACGATATGCAACAGCAAGTCTGCCTCGCGTACCTCGTCCAGAGTAGACTTGAAGGAGTCTACCAAATCCGTCGGCAATTTACGGATAAAGCCCACTGTATCAGAAAGCAGGAACGGCAGGTTCTCAATAATCACCTTACGCACCGTAGTATCCAACGTGGCAAACAACTTGTTCTCGGCAAAGACTTCACTTTTCGAAAGCAAAGTCATCAATGTGGATTTTCCTACATTGGTATATCCCACCAATGCCACACGAATCAAGCGTCCGCGGTTCTTCCGCTGGGTAGACTTCTGCTTGTCAATCTCAGCCAAGCGTTCCTTCAATAATGACATACGGTTCAAAATGATACGGCGGTCCATTTCCAGCTGCGTTTCACCCGGACCGCGAAGTCCCACGGAACCTTTACCTCCACCGGCACCGGAGCCACCACCCTGGCGTTCCAAGTGGGTCCACAAACGTTGCAGACGAGGAAGCATATACTTGTATTGAGCCAGCTCCACCTGCGTTTTTGCATTGGCAGTCTGGGCACGCATGGCAAAAATATCGAGAATGAGCGAAGTACGGTCCAATATCTTAATCTTCAACTCCGCTTCAATGTTACGTATCTGTTTGGCAGAAAGTTCATCGTCAAAAATCACCATGCCGACTTCACGCTCGGCTTCTTCTTCATTACGGATGTACTCTCTGATTTCTTCCAGCTTGCCCTTGCCGACGTAGGTCACGGAATGCGCCTGGTCCAGCTTTTGGGTAAACCGCTTTACTACTTCCGCCCCGGCTGTCTCAGCCAAGAATGCAAGCTCGTCTAGGTATTCGTTGGTCTTACGCTCATCCTGAGTCTTCGTGACAAGACCTACCAATACCGCTGTTTCTGCCCGCACTTCGGAGATTACAAATTCTTTCATAGTTTCTATACCTTATTATATATATTGTTGGTTCGGGCAGCAAATATATATAATTTTAGCGGAAGCTCCTTAGAAAGGGAGATAAAATAAAGGGAGGATGAATTCTATTATAATTCACCCTCCACATTCATAAGTTCCGTATCACACGGAATACAAACAAAAATCAGTTGTTCAGATACAGCAAAGTTGTACCCTTAAGAGGATAATTTAATTCAGAGCCACTGTCATCTATACAAAAGAAAAGAGCTCCCAAATCAAATACCTTCTCAGCATCGTTGTAGCTTCCCAATGGATAAGTACCAAGGTCTTCGGAAAGATTTCCATAAACAGAACCGAAAGTTCCCCAATCGCTATTGGCCTCAGGACCTACACCATTTACCATTTTCCATCCCAATTTTGTAACAGTGATATAATATCCACCCGGATAAGTATTACCGTCCAACTCAATATAAGGAAGTTTAAAATCATCAGGAAGAAGAGTTCCTATGCCAAACAAAGAGTTAAAATAAGAATTGTCATAAGGACTCTTAAAACGATATTTGTTAAGTTCGGGATGCTTTTCCACCGTAATACCGGTCAGTTTAACACCGGCAGCACCAAATGCCTCAAACATATTGTCTATCAATGTGGCATTAGTACTTACCACTTCCCAAACTAATGGACAAATGGCACTGATCGTCAAGTCAGTAATGCCATACGGAGTGCCGTCCACTGCAGAGAGGGTCAAAGTATAGGGGACATCACGCTTCATATTCTGGTAAGTCACCGTTATTTTTGCCTCTGTCACACCATCAGCAAAGCTTACTTCGGTAGGAACTGTAAAAATGCCAGCAGCATTCTCACCGGGAGTAACAGTTATTTGTGTGGTGGAGGCTCCTGAACTTACTGTACGAAATACACTTACCTCGAAAGAACCAGACGTCTCGGTCAGCGTTATACTGCTTGATTGACTCGAAGGGAAGAAGACCCCTTGTCCATCGGCAGCAGCACCGGGATTCCAGTCAATATCGTCTGAACAAGCCGTCATTGTCAAGCCGCATACAGCCATGACCCAAAACAGTTTATTAAATATCTTATTCATATACAAATTCAATTATAAAGTTAGTTCATTTAATTTAATTGTTACCAGGCGCAAACTCTCCTATCGGAGTAGGACGCTTAGGAATAGCACCGGTCGGGTCCGGATTGTTCATTCCTTGAAGCGCGATATTTGAATCCACCTCGGTCTTGGGGATCATCAGCGTCCAGTTAGGCTTCACACCTTTACAGTTGATCTTGAAGTTATCTTCTTTAAAATTGGTACCCTCATAGTGCTGAATAACATCCGGTTTCAAACGCTTGGCAGTAGGGAATGCAACCCCCTCTCCCCAAAACTCGATACGCATCTGCTTCAAGACCTCAAGTTGGAAACTGCGCAAATCGCCTGCGTTAAAACTGTAATCAGACTGACGATTTTGCTTCATAAAGTTATTCAACAGTTGTACACCTGCTGCCACACTCTGGCTGGCACCTACAGCTTCAGCCTCTATGAGATACATCTCTTCCACACGCATCACGGGAATATCAGCAGCCGCACCCACAGAATAAGTGCTATAGTCACCGCCCACGGGACGGAACTTCAATGACATATAATCCGGCTGTTCGTCCAACCACTCATTGCCTCTCACAGACTGGTAAGCGTAAACAGATCTGTCCGGGTCAAGGTAAGAATATTTGCGGAAATCGGTAGTAGGAATCGCGTCATAAAGTGAACGTGCCATTTGGAGTTTAGACAAAGAAGCATATCCCCAATCCGCTTCATTGGAAATGTGACCGATGAAATTAGCAAGGTTACCCATGTTGGAAGCTGTGGGGTGAAGATACCACATCCATGCAGAAGTAGCCGTATTGAAACCTGTAGTGGGGTTATGCCACTGTGCTTCGTTCATAGGAGTTGCACCCGACTTATCAATAGCCTTGCGGGCATACTCGGCAGCTTTATCAAATTGGCCATCCCACATATATACCTTAGCTTTCAGACCATATACTACAGCCAAGTCGGGAAAATTCTTGCTAGTAGGTATATAAGACTCCAAACCTATCTCTGCTTTGTCAAGGTCAGAAAGGATAAAGTTCACCATTTCTTCGTGAGTCGCACGCGGATTGCTCTTCGCAATGTCATTAGTTGTTTCCTCAGTTACAATGGGCACTGTCAGTCCCAACACCTTGCTACAATCAGTATAGATATTCTCTACTGGCTCGAAAAGCACCATCAGCGTATAATAGCTAAACGCACGGAAAGCATGGGATATACTGCCGAGTCCACGTATCTCATCGGTAATCGTGGGATCGGTAACGTCAACAACTGAAATCACGTCATTGGCCGATTTAACAAACTTATATAGAGTAAAGTAAGGCAAATATGAGTAATAACCATTGTCATACATCTGCAAGCTTGCATTGAAGGGCCACCACCAGTCATACCCATAGTCTGTGTCCACTACATCGCCCAACAATTCAGACTGTGCCAACATCAGCGAAGGATAGCCAAGGTCGGTTTCATGGGTCTGGCTACCATACACCAGATAGCCTTGTACCATTTGTGACGGCATGCCACTGACTGCAGCCTCAAGTGCCGTAGCTGACGCACCGATTTGCTCGGAGGTCGCAGTAGAATCTTCGGGAAAAACCTCTTCTATACAGCCGGTTAGTACTGTAGCCGATACCACCATGGCTGAAAACAACTTGAATATATTTTTCTTCATAATCATTGTTATCTATAATATTTAGTTTTAGAACTCGAATGACACACCACCGGAGATGGTACGCATCGGTGAATAGAAAGTAGCGTTGGTCGTCTCGTCATATGATTGACGCGGGTCGAACCCTTTACGTTTAGACCAGTAGAAAACATTTTCTGCCGACATGTACACGCGCAAAGAGCTTATAGCCAGTTTCTTTGTCCACTTGGAAGGCAATGTATAGCCCACATTTATGTTCTGGATATTCAAGAAACTTGCATCGGTCAAGAAACGTGTAGATGATGAAGCCGGATATGAAGGGTCATTCATCATGAAACGCGGAATATCAGTGTTGGTGTTCTCGGGAGTCCATGACTTTAGGATATCCTTGTGATAGTTGTAACCTGCCGTGCCTTTGGGTGATGACATAAAGTATGCATACGTGCCATCATACTGCTTGCCGCCAATCTGGTAAGTGAAGTTAATACCGAAATCTACACCATATACTTTCAGTTTGGTACCGAAACCACCGTATACCTTGGGCATCGTGCTTTCCTCTGTGATGTAATAGTCAGCTTCAGCATGGTTCCAAGTCGTTTCGCGTCCGGTGATGTTGCCGGCCTCATCCTTAACATTCTTATAATACAAGGCTCTTCCCTCTTCGTCCACTCCGGCATATTCCTTCATACGCCATGTAAACATAGACAAATCTTCACCAATGAAGAAGCTTCCGTTAGAATAACCCTTATATCCCTTTCCGTCAGCTGTATACTCAGTAGTAATCAACTTGTCAGGATCAAGCATCGTAATACGGTTCTTCAAAGTTGAGATGTTCAAATTTACGTCCCACGTAAAGTTACGTGTATCGAAGATATTCACATTGAAATCCATTTCTACACCACTATTGACCATGTTACCAACATTGTCCAGATAAGAAGAATAACCCAATGAAGGAGCCACGGAGAATGAGAATAACATATCTGAAGTCTTGCGTCTGTAGTACTCTATGCTACCGGTAACGCGGTCCCACAATTGGAATTCCGCACCGATATTGAAATTGGTATTGGTTTCCCAAGTGATGTCCTTAGTACCTTTAGAGTAGAACGAAGTGCCGAGACTATTATTGGAATTAATAATATTAAATCTATCCGTATAGCGGAAATCACCGATGTTATCGTTACCTTGTGAACCGATTGAAGCCTTCAACTTCAGTTCCTGCACCCAAGAAGCATCAAACCAGCTTTCTTTGTTGATGAGCCATGCACCACCTGCCGACCAGAATGTACCCCAGCGGTGGTCTGGATGGAAACGGCTGGAAGCATCACGACGCAAGGAAGCTGAGCCGAAGATGCGTTCGTCATAGTTGTATTGCAAACGTCCGAAGAAGCCTTCATTGTTACGACGACTCTTATATGAAGAAGCACTCTGTCCATCTATAATGGCACCATCCAATTCCTGATTGTCCTGAGAGAACATCTGTGACTTACTGGCTCCCAAATAAGAAAGGCGGTAGTCATAATATTCATGTCCTAACAAAATATCGAAATTATTGCTTCCGAATGATTTGGCATATGAGACAAGTTGTTGCAAGTTGTAGTCGTAAGTTCTCTGATGGCTCTTGCTTACTGTACCACCGGTAGAATCGAACTGTCCATAATAAGGATTATAAACATATGTAAAGCGTGTCTCATCCAAGTTGAAAGTACCATTGAATGTCACCTTTAACCCTTCTATAGGAGTTATGTCTACAAAAGCATTACCACTGATAGCATTTCCTTCAGCATTATGGGTGTTAAGTTTGTTGTCCAGAATAGGATTGGCATCAGGAATGAAAGGACGTTGCATACCTGCATTGATACCGCTACCGTAGTCCATCATTCCAATACCATTCTTATCAACCATGATACTGCCATCAGCATTACGTACGTAAGCAGGATAGATGGGAGCCATTTGGGTAATAAATGCCCATACATTACCTTGAGAACTACTGGAACCATTATTACTCAATGAATTGGAATCAAATCGCGCATATGCCATATTACCACCGATCTTCAACCACTTCTTGGCTTGATAGTCGGCTTTTAAACGGCCAGTCAAACGTTTCAGGTCAGAACCTTCAGTGATACCCTCATTTCCAAGATAGCCTAAAGAAACATAGAAAGAAGATTTTTCATTAGCTGCGCTCACTGAGAAGTTATATTCCTGACGTAAACCGGTACGCATACCTACATCGTCCCAATCATCCGGAGTAAGCAGATAGTCGCGTCCTTTATAATTCACAACTCTACCCAATGTGGCATTGGGATTAAGCTTGCCATTCTGACCGATAAGGTATTGTCCTTCGGGAACCGTATAGACATTGTAACCCAAGCCACCGTTAGAGCCAAACAAATTGTTATTTGCCTCAAGCCATGCAGCCTGATCACTCATTCCCCCCTCATATTTATAGTAGTTTTTCATTGCCTCATAGTGCGTCTCATAGTACATGCCAGGATTGTCAATCACGTCATATTTCTGCAACGCACGGGTATTTGCTCCCCACTTGGCATCGAAAGTTACTTTGGCCTCACCCGACATATTGGCTTTCTTGGTAGTGATGATAATTACACCGTTAGCACCACGCGCACCGTAAAGAGCATTGGAAGCCGCATCCTTCAATACCGTCATTGATTCAACGTCGTTGGGATTGATATTATTGATATCACCGCTATAAGGAGCACCATCCACAATAATCAGAGGGTCGTTTCCTGCATTGAGTGAACTGAAACCACGGATCTTGATGGATGACTTTGAACCAGGAGCACCGTCATTGGATGTCAATGTCACACCCGGCACAGCACCAGCCAAAGCATCGGTAACGTTTGTCACCTGCGACTGCTCCAGCTTTTCCGTACCTATCACCTTAGCCGAACCCGTAAATGCAGACTTCTTTGCTGTACCGAAAGCAACTACCATTACCTCATCAAGCATCTCTGTATCAGACTTCATCACCACTTTTACGCTAGGTTTTATTGTCACCTCCTGGGTTTGCATACCAATATAAGAAATTACCAGAGTTTTCGCGGAACTATATTATGCCTATATTGTTGATAATAAGCAATATAAAATAAATAAAAAGAGCTCCTGAAATAAAGTAATCCTCTAGAGAAGATACTCTATACATATCCACTGTAAATGACAATCTACTTATATGATACTATTTGTAATGGTAATATGCTGATTTGAAGGTTTTTAATTCTGTACTGATGTGCTATAATCATAACGTCAGGATCTTTTTTCTCAAAAACTAGAAGGGCTTTGTCAATATCTATCATTTAGTTGCTTTTTGTCAATTATTTACTCGTGTTGTTTATTCCATCTATGAGAATGTAACCCCTTATGTAAAATACTATTGAATTTATAATGGTTACATAAATACTATCCTACCTATTTATCCATTTTATGCATAGAACACTATGTAATTGTCTCTATCTTATAAATGGAGATTATTCCAAATACAAAGTAATTGGAGTAAAGAATTCTATAGCTATGAAAAACTACTGTTTGGAGCATGTCAAAAACGTAATGAGGAAGTCTTCTTGTAAGAGAATATAGTCTACATAGAATAACGAAGACTGAGTGGATATATTTTTATAATTCAGGGGAATAAAGAATGTACTTTTGTAATCCGCGCTGACTCCCGTGTCGTGCAGACAATTCAGGTTTGCTGTTTATTGAAGAGAGGATATTTCTATCGTTTCAGTTCTTCTCCATAAAGTCTATGCAGTATGATACGTGCCGGTATACTTTTAATCTCTCCATTGGCATCACTTTGGAAGACGAGGAAGAAATAACCGTTAATCCCCGGCAGCGAATTTCTATACGTCCTATTTGGAAATGGTTGTTGCAGAAATAAAGTGGAAAAGATAGAATAACAAAAGCCGCTTACTTCACAGTGAACGGCTTTTAAAACACTTTATTTAGAAAACACCCTATCAAATAGAGATGTTTTGAAAGTTCATAAATCAGATATACTCCTTCTTACAGACTTATTTATAAGCAGGATTCTGATCATTATTTGTCAGTTCTCCATTAGCATCAATCTCTGCTTGCGGAATAGGTAATTCAAATCTATCAGAGCCAGCAGGAAGGTCTAATTGACTAGTCCACAAATCGTGTCCGTCAACTCCAGTTCTTGTCAATGCCAAACCTCTACGTTTCATGTCGAATAGGCGATGTCCCTCTGCAAATAATTCACGCCTTCTTTCTTGTTGTATCTCATCTGCTAAACCGGCATCCGTTCCACTATATTTATCCAATCCACGAGCTATCCGAACAACATTTAATGCTTCTTTAGCCACATCATAATGCTGTTTGTCAGCAGCTAATTCAGCAATAATAAGATACATCTCAGAACCACGCAGCATATTGAAAGAGCCTTGTCCCATTTCATTGTTACGACTATGAATCTTTGTTGTCAAGTATCCTGTTTCACTGATATAATCGTTTGTTTCAGAATCTTTCGGGAACTGAGTTTTGCGTATATCTTTATCTTCCATTAGATTAATCAAAGCCTTTGAAACTCGTAATGAGCTATAACCAATAACAGCATCTTCATAATCATCTCCACACAAATACCAGAAAGAGGGTAATGAAAGATAGAATTGATTATCATCAGTTGGACATTCGAAAGCCCAAAGTGTTTCTGAGTTAACTTCACAGAAATCAGCTGTGTAAACTGCCGTATTCATCAAATTAACACCTTTCAATGCAGCATTGGCATGTTTGATGCCATTTGTTT
Organism: Bacteroides sp. CACC 737; assembly: GCF_013874375.1. NCBI lineage: Bacteria > Pseudomonadati > Bacteroidota > Bacteroidia > Bacteroidales > Bacteroidaceae > Bacteroides > Bacteroides sp. CACC 737. The sequence goes on along the minus strand of NZ_CP059408.1, from coordinate 4,446,762 downwards.
CATCACCTAAATCCAAATACAAACGTGCAAGAATTCCATGAGCAGCATTCGCACCGATATATGCCTTAGATGAAGAAGAATGCTGGTCCAACAATCCACATGCTTTTTCCATGTCAACGACAAGCTGATTATACACATCTTTTACCGTAGCACGAGGAAGGTCTTCTGTTCCAGAAGAAATACGTAAAATTATGCTCGGATTATCCGGGTACTTGTTTACAGGTTTGGCATACATTCTTACTAAGAAATGATAAGTATAAGCTCTTAGAGATAGCGCTTCACCTTCAATTCTGTTACGCTCTGCACTTTCTGCCAGGTTTCCGATATTATCCAAAATGGCATTCGTATTATCTATGATACTGTAACATCCCTTCCACGGGTCATCAGTATAGGTACTTCCTGGAGAAACTGTATATTGATAAGGAGACACAAAACGTCCATAATTGTAGTTGGGGTCAGGTGTCACCAATGCGTCATCTCCCATAATGTCAGGCAAGAAGAAAATATATTGGTTGGTCATATGAGCCAACCAGCCATTGGTCAACCAGTCATAAGCACCGGTCAACACTTGCTGCGCACCGTCTATCGTAGTAAAGGTGTTAGAATCGGACATTTGGTCCGAAGAAGTAGTATCCAAAAAATCATCACCGCAATTTGCCAAGCTAAGACCTATTGCAAGTGCTATTATAGTTTGCTTTATTCTATTCATCGTAATCTCAATTTTAAATTAGAAACCAATATTTATACCAAATAAGATTGTACGAGGCAATGGAACCGTACCTGCACCGTCCAATACTCCGGTTACACCTCCCAATTCCACATCGTAACCTTTGAAACTACCATCCAAGTTCCATACACAGATATTCTCCAGACTTCCAAAGAAACGTACTGTCTCCAACTGTATCTTCTGTGTCCATTTTTTTGGTAGAGTATAACCTAAGTTGATATTTTTAAATTTAATGAAATCTGCATCGTGCAAATAGCGGCTTGATGTAGAATGAGAACTTGAAGTGTTATTGGGCAAGAATGCAGGATTCGGAGCGTTTGGATTCTCTTTTGTCCAATAATTCGCTTGATCTTTGATGGCTTGATAACCGTTGTTGTTACCATCATTCAGCAAATTGGCTTCGTACGCATCATATATCTTTCCTCCAAAACTATAAGTAAAGAGGAATGAAAGGTCTAATCCTTTAAATGTAAATGTGTTATTCAAACCTCCAAATACATTGGGAAGTGCAGAACCAAGTTTGTATTTGTCTGCAGTAGAGTAAGTTGAAGTGGTAGTTCTTTCACCTGTCGGATTACCTTTATCATCTTTTACGTCTTTATACCAAAGTGGAGTACCGGTTTCTTTATCTACTCCGGCCCATTCTTGCATGTAAAATTCATAAAGGCTGTAGCCTACCGTACGAACTTTTGTACCAACAACTTCCTGTTCTTCGGGATAAGAAGTGATTTCATTCTTGTTAAAAGAGATATTGAAGTCGGTTCCCCAATTAAAGTCTCCGGCTTGAATATTCAGGGAATGCAAATCTACTTCTATACCAGAGTTGCGCATACCACCCAAATTAGACATAATTATGTCCAACCCCGTAGAACCGGCTAAAGGTTTTTCCAATAACAGTTCATCAGAGTTTTTGATATAATAGTCAATGGATCCATGCAGGCGACTGTTAAGTACTGCAAAATCCAACCCCACATTGAAGTTTTTGGATTTTTCCCATGACAAATCAGGATTTGCTAATTGAGAATGTCTGAAGCCAGACTCTCCGTTATAATTGGCTCCACCTTCATAGAAGGCTTGATAACCATATAAGTAATCAGATGTTTTGTTACCTGAAGTACCATAGCTGGCACGCAGTTTCAAGTCATCGAGCCAAGTAATATCTTTCATGAAGTTTTCTTCGCTGATACGCCAATTTAATCCGACACTCCAAAATGTACCATAACGATGTCCCGGTGCAAAACGTGAAGAACCATCGGAGCGGATACTGAATGAGGCAAAATATTTATTCTGATAATCATAATTTAATCGACCAAAATAAGAAAGCATGCGCTCTTTATCTGTTACAGAACCTACTTCTTGCGGAGTAGCAGCTACATTCAGCTCTGTCAAACCACCAATTGGAAATTTTGTTCCTTGTGCATAAGTGCGCTTGTACTCTTTATTATAGATTTCATAACCAGCCAATACCGAGAAGTGATGGTCTTCCTTTATGTTGAAATTATAATTTAATGTACTGGTCAATCCAAAAGTATTGTTCCAAATGGCATATTTGTACAAGCGTCCTTGTGCAGCTTTACCATTACCATGCTCCGCATTATACCATTGCGTTTCATCCAAATTGATATAATCATATGAAAGACTTGTTTTCCAATGAACTCCATAAAAGTTGAAATCCACGTAGGGATTTACCAAAACACGGTATGTGTTAGTTGCATATTTGTCAGTTTGTGCAAATGATATAACATTCATATCCTGAAATATGGGATTCTTGAAGTTATAAAGAGGTTTGCCATTCTCATCATATTGCATTTGGAAATTTTCATCCAAATCATATACTGGAACAGCATTGGGTAGGAAAATACCATTAGTCAAAGGACTAGCACCGCCACCTCCACCTACAGGAGTGTTTTGTTTTGCCAAAGAGAAAGTGGAATTGATACCCATACTGAACCAAGGTTTAATTTCTGTTGAGACATTTGCACGACCTGAATATCGTTCAAAATCCGAACCAATCACAATACCCTCTTGATTCATATATCCCATAGAAATGAAGTATTTTGATTTCTCGTTTCCTCCATTTACACTGATATCGTATTCTTGTGACATCCCGGTTCTGAAGACTTCATCCAACCAATCGGTATCAATCATCAATTGAGCGCCAGATGTCAAGTCGCCAGAAGCATCCAGAGGGTTAGCAACATTATATGGATTTCGCCCATACATGCTTTGTGTGGATTTGTTGGCTGCAGCAGAAGCTTCTTCTGAGGACATGCCTTTAGCAATATTATTATTATAGAAGCCTCCATAATACAGAGCATAATGTTCGGAGGCATTCATCAAATTATAACCACCAGAAGGGAGTTTGGAAGATGACATTTGAGCTTTAAAGCTAACCTTGGCTTGTCCTTTTTTACCCTGCTTCGTTGTAATCAGAATAACACCATTGGCCGCACGTGATCCGTACAGAGAAGCAGCAGAAGCATCTTTTAAGATGGTAATAGACTCAATATCATTCGGATTTAAGTTTGAAAGTGGATTTGCACTTGTCCCATATTTACTGGTATTTGCAACTTCACTTAAGTTTGCAGCTTCAATAGCAACTCCATCTATAACATAAAGTGGGGTACTTGAGGCAGACATAGACCCGATACCACGAATACGTACCTGTGTAGACGAACCCGGTTGACCGGAGACACTTGCGATCTGCAGTCCAGGAGACAATCCTTGTAATGCTTTCTCAAATGAAGTAACTGGAAGCTTTTCCATATCACTGGATTTGATAGTAGCAACAGAACCTGTTAGTGAGTTCTTCTTTGCAGTACCATAAGCTATGACTGTTACTTCATCAAGAATTTCACTGTCGGACTTTAAGATGACTCTTAAAGAAGGTGCGACAGCCACCTCTTGCGTTTGCATACCAACATACGAAATTAGCAGAGTTTTCGCGGAACTACAATATATGTATATTGCTGAAAATTAATAATTTACAATCATTATAAAACAAGGCTTACTCTATTATATATTCTATATAAAGGTATATGGCGAAGGGAGGTAAGTGGTTTGAAGTACCCATTTCATACCATTTTGAATAATTAAAAGCTGATAATAAGCACGTTATTATTAAATTTCATTCTACCCTTTTAATTTGTGATGTACTAATTAACCCAACAAATGTTTTTTATTCAAGAATAACGATAAATTATATAGAGGAATTTATCTTGAAATATAGATTTTATCCATAAAAGTCCCAAAATTCTTTTTTGTTGAGAAATATTTAGTTTACATATATTATTTATAATGTATGAATGTGGAATATACATAGAAATATTCAATTATAATTGAAATATTTTATATCTTTGCATATAAACTAAATCATGTTTGAATATGAAAAATTATATCTCCCGTCCTTTATACATAAAGAGAATTGAACCGTTTATTGATAAAAGTATAATAAAAGTAATAACCGGCCAACGTAGGATAGGTAAAAGCTACATTCTTTTACAGATATCAGATATCATAAAGAAAAACATACCGGAAGCCAATATCATTTTTGTAGATAAAGAGCAACTTGCCTTCACGGAAATTAGGAACTACATGGATCTTTATCAATATGTTTTAAAGAAGGTTACTGGGCATAATCATAACTATCTTTTTGTAGATGAAATCCAAGAGATTGAAGAATTCCAATTGTGTCTGCGGAGTTTATTGAACGAAAATAAATGTGATATCTATTGCACCGGAAGTAATGCTAAAATGCTGTCCAGTGAACTTGCTACTCAATTGGCAGGAAGATATATAGAATTTCCCATTCACTCACTTAGCTATGGGGAATTCTTAACTTTCAATCAACGCCAAGACTCCACCGAAAGTCTAAAACTCTATCTTACATTCGGAGGTATGCCATACATTCATAATCTAACAATGGACAAGAATGTCATATTCGAGTATTTGAGAAACGTTTATTCTACTATCCTACTAAAAGATGTGGTTGCACGTGAATCAATCCGGAATGTATCTTTTTTAGAGAATCTCGTAGCTTATCTGATAGATAATACCGGCTCTCTTTTTTCTGCCCAGAATATTAGTAAATATTTAAAGTCGCAACACGTCAACATTCCCACGCAGACAATTCTGAACTATCTAAAGGCACTGTGCAATAGTTTCTTTATTTACAAAATTCAACGAGCTGAAATCCGAGGGATGAAAATCTTTGAGATTGGTGAGAAATATTATTTTGAAGATTTGGGATTACATAATTCCATACAGCATTTTGATTTTCGAAAAGACATCAACAAGTTAATGGAAAATGTTGTATGCATTGATTTATTAAGATATGGATATGAAGTATATGTCGGAAAGAGTGGCAATAAGGAAATTGATTTCATTGCTTCCAAGGACGACCATAAAGTCTATATCCAAGTAGCATATATGCTTCCCGATGATGCAACTGTTAGGCGAGAATTTGGCAATCTTTTGGAAATAGCAGACAATTACCCCAAATATGTAGTTACAATGGATGAAATGCAAAGCGGGGGAAATTACAAAGGAATTAAACAAATTTCACTGCGAAACTTTTTGTTGGCAGAGGATAAAGAAAGATTGTAAATCTATAATTTAATTTCCAATATGAGAAGAGTAAATCAACAGATTTCCTCTGACAGATTATATGAAACAAAGTTGGAGAATCGATACAAAAGCATTGTGATATTTGCATTATAATAAGATTATAATTTTTTTTGTATAAAGCATTCACTTTATGGAGAAGAATACCCTTTCATAACCAATGGATATATATCCGCTGAATATTTTTGTGACCGTGTAGCTGAAACCGGAACATTAACCCGTTATATCACAAATGGTAACAATGTAGCTTTAATATCTTCTCGTCGTTTAGGAAAGACGGGCTTAATAGAACATTGTTTTCATCAAAAGACATATCGAAAAGGAATATTATATTTTCTTGATTGATATATATGCGACTAAGAATCTTCAAGAGTTTGTTTTTGAGCTTGGCAAAGGAATTATGAATGGTCTGAAACCACGAGGTAGAAAAGCGTGGGATTTGTTTTTAAGTTGCTTGTCATCGCTTCGGGCGGGAATTTCATTTGATTTTGCAGGAAATCCCGGTTGGAATTTGGAGATGGGAGATATAAAAACTCCTTCTATTACTTTGGATGAAATTTTTTATTATTTGGAGAAGGCCGACAAGCCCTGCCTGGTGGCTATTGACGAATTTCAAGCTATTGCCAAATATCCGGGAAAAAATATTGAAGCTGTATTGCGTACCCATATTCAGCATTGCGCAAATGCAAGATTTATTTATGCAGGTTCCCAACGGCATATGATGGGCGAAATATTCACAAGTCCAGCACGCCCTTTCTATCAAAGTACAGCCATCATGGAATTACATCCAATAGACATAGGAACTTACACAAAGTTTATTAGGAAACATTTCCTCATAGCCAATAAAGACATTACAGAAGAAACTGTTCAGAACGTATATGAACGTTTTGAGGGCATTACATGGTATATTCAATTCATCTCCAACTCATTGTATGCAATGACAGCTACAGGTGAAATTTGTACGGCAGACAAAGTGAGCATAGCGATCGAAAACATTTTGTCTCAGTTGAATTTTACTTATTCCTCTCTTCTTTATCAACTTCCTCCCAAACAAAAGGAGGTATTGTTTGCCATTTGCAAAGAAGGAAAAGCAAGGGAAATAACTTCTTCCAGATTCTTGAAAACCTATAAATTGACAGCCAGCTCAGTACAAGGAGCTATAAAAGGATTGTTGGACAAGGATTTTGTTACTTGTGAACTTGGAGAATACAAGGTTTACGATAAATTCTTTGAAATATGGTTATTGAAGCAGTCTAAATAAGATTGATATGTCAGTGCATCTGCAATGATTTGTGTTGCCCTCTTTATACAACAAGAACCAGATTTCGTTATATTAAAAAAGGAGAGTATTCTAAATTTAGATACTCTCCCTCTTTTATTCATCTGATTTGCACAATCTAATGTGGCACTTTATCATTTCTGCAAATTGGGATTATTCGTTACTTCACGCTCTGGAATTTCAAAGATCAATCTGGAGTCATCGTATGAGATCGTTTCACCAGTCAATGCGTAGTTGTTGTCACCACGTACCATTGATTTGTGGAAACGTTTCAAGGTAAGTAAACCTCGTCCTTCGGCCCACATTTCTACACGCCAGTTGTAGTATATGTTTTCCAGTAATTGATCAGCATTCATATTGTCCACTTCTGCAGCCGTGGCCTGATCCCGCTGTTCTAATAGAGCCTTCAATGCTGCTTTTGCCTCGGGCAGATGATTTGCCCGTGCATTGGCTTCAGCATTTATCAGGTACATCTCTTCAACTCGCATGTAAACAATATCATTTGTCCATGTACGGTCTCCCATTGCTTTTCTTCCGGCATCATAAAATTTATACCAGCTAATCAATACAGACGGATGAAACCACTGTTTACGAGTATCTGTTTCAGGTATTTCATTATACAGATTATGGTCTATCATTTTATAATCACCTGCAGAACAGTAGCTATAAGTGAAATAATCTACCTGTCCCCAGAATGTGGGCAAACCTCCGGTGTTATCTTTGGTAATATCAAATGCCCACATCCATGAACCGATATTGATACTCCGGAATCCAGATTCGATAATTTCAGTTTCACTCATCAAAGGATATCCTGAGTTATTGATAATATCGGAAGTTAATGCAGCAGCATTCTCATATTCACCTTTGGTCAAATAAACATAGGCAAGTATTCCTTTAGCTGTCCATTGGTCGATTTGGTCCTTAGTGCCGTTGGGACGACCAATACCTGCTGCTTCCAACTCTTCCAAAATATTTATTGATTCCTTCAAGTCGATAATAACCCGTTCATACACTTCCTCCACTGTGGAGAGTCCTAATGTCTCTGCTGTGGTTTGAGAACGGTAAAGAGGTATGGCCTTAGCATTTTTATCAATATCGTAAGGTTTTGCATATAAATTCACCAAATTGAAATACGAGTGAGCCCTCAAAGCTTTTGCTTGTGCATAATAATTTTGGTTATCCTCATTAGCCGGTACACTTTCATCTCCTCCTACAGTGTCAAATATTTCATTGCAGGCCTTGATGATGCGGTAATAATACCTCCACAGCATGTAGGTTCTGTTTTTTGTGGTAGTATTACACTGCAATCTAGCTGCATCGCTAAACCAGCCGTAGGTTTCTCCGCTCATTGCCAGATCCCCACTCATTAAATCTGTGGCAATATCAATGGATTTTTGTCCGAAATCGTCGTGATTCGTTGTACCGCCTGTCTGCCAGGCAAATGTTGTGGAATACGTACCTAATGCCTGACCTAACATGATATTAGGATTCCACACTGCATTTTCTTTTATCTGGTCAGATGAAATATATCCATTTGGATCTTCCTCCAGAAAAGATTCTTTACAGCCAGAAAGCACCAAGGCTACTAATGCAGAACAAGCTGCTATTTTATATATTACATTTCTCATATTCAAATGATTTTATTGTTAGAACTGAATCTTAATACCTCCCATAATAGTACTCAATGGAGCATACTGACTTCTGTCAGAGCCTCCGGAATCCTCATTAGGATCTGTACTGACGGTATTTCCTGCCATTGAGACAAATCCCTTACGAGCCGAAATGAACATCAGGTTGTCACCGGAAACATAAACCGACAAGGAACCAATGTTCATTCTATTCATCCATTTTTTAGGGAATGTGTAGGATAATCTTACATTGGATAAATTCAAATAAGAACGACTGGTAATGAACCGAGTAGAAGATGCATTTGTATATTCATCATATCCGGAAGTTAAACGTGGCACGTCTGTTATATCACCCGGCTTTTGCCAACGATTTTCAATGTCATTATGCCAGTTTCCACTACCAGGTGTATTGTTAGACATTAATGTAGCATATACACCGTCGTAAGCATATCCTCCTAAGCTATAGGAGAAAGTCGTATTTAATTCGAAACCTTTAACAGCTAAATCAAAACCGAATCCCCCTTGTAAAGTCGGAATACCTGATTTCCCGACATATTTCTTAGTTGCGTTGTTATAATCGGAGGTCTTTTCTACTTCCAAACGCTCTATTTTATTGTTCTGCTGGTAAGTTACCATATCTGTAATCAAGTCCTTGCTTCCATCGGCTTTTACATTATAGTATGAGTTGTATAATGCCATACCGGTTTCTGGATCTACACCGGCATACTCTCTTATATAGAAATCATACAGAGAATGTCCTTTCGACCATCCGTAAGCACCTTGTATCTCCAATGGCTTTTCTTTTCCTGTGGTATCATCCATAGGCATCTGGGTCATTTTATTCTTATAATGTCCACCATTAACACGTAAATCAAGACTTATATCATTCGTTTTCACAAGATGTGCCACCAAAGAAAATTCGAGACCCTTATTGACCATTTTACCGTCATTGACGGGGTATTGTGCATATCCCAGCGATGGAGATACTTGCTTTAGGAACAACATATCTTTGGTAGTCTTATTATAGTATTCCACTTCACCTTCCAAAATATCGGCTATATTAAACTCGATACCAGTATTCCATGTTTCGCTGCGTTCCCATGTCAAATCAGGATTACCTTTATATTTAAAGCTAAAACTGATTTCATCATTTAGGTTACCGATCGTATACAAATCATTGTAAGGATAATAACCTGCAATGGTAGGATTGGTGATAAAGTCTTGGTTACCCAACACACCCCAACTTAACTTGTATTTCAAATTCTTCAACCAGCTCACGTCTTTCATGAAATTTTCGTTAGTGATGGCCCAGGCGGCGCCGATAGAACCGAATGTTCCCCATTTCTGTCCTTTGGCAAAACGTGATGAACCATCACGTCTTAATGTTCCATGAAAGAAATATTTATCGTTATAATCATATCTAATTTGTCCGAAGTAGCTTTCCATGTCAAACCCGTAGGTTTGAGAATCCATATAGTCCATAATTACAGCATTAGACCATTCTGTATTGTTAGGACGAACAATCTTTGATTTCTGGCCATAGTTGTCAGATGACTTGTAGAATGTAGATTCATGCGCAACGAATGCATCGAGATTGTGCACACCAAAACTTTTCTTCCATGACAATATCTGGTTTGACGTGAAGCTGAAGAATGTACTCATGTTTTTGAAAATACGTCCTAACCCCTCTGCATCACCATAATATGGATTTGTCAATTCATTGTTTTTTGTACCAAGATATTGCAATCCAAAGTTTACCGTTCCTTTGAAGTCTTTCAAGAAAGTTGCTTCAAACATGGCATTGCCGTTGAATGAATGAGATTGGTACTCATTCTTGTCCAATTGAATCGCTCCGGCTGGATTTACGCCTGAAGCGTAAGGACGTCCATAACCTTCAGCCATACCATAATCATACAGATATCCTCCGACCACATTATCCTTTATTTTATTGCCATCTGCATCACGTTGGAATACCGGAAATATGGAAGGCATAAAATTAATGAATTGGAAACCATTGTTCATGTTGTCACCTTGACCGGGCTTATTCAGTTCCATATAGCTATAAGCCATATTAACATTTGATTTCAACCATGAAGTGATGTCTTGAGACAGATTGGAACGGGCATTAAAACGTTCAAAATCAGAACCTATATAGTATCCTTCATCTTTCAAGTAACCGAAAGAGGTATAATGTGATAACTTGTCGCTGCCTCCTGATATCTTAACATTGGCTTCTACTTTTTCTCCTGTACGGAAAATATAATCTTCCCATTTCTCCGGAGTAAATTTGCGGACTACACCTGCCTTGAATTTGCCAGTAGAAGGGTCTATGACATCTCCCGTACTCCACATATTATATCCTTTGTATATTCCAGTATTTTGATAGCCTTTTTGAGGATCGTCATATCCCCACAGCAGCTTGCTTGCCATAGCTGCTGCAGCAGCTTCATCACGTCCACCAGCATATTGATATTTATTTTTAATGCCTTCCCATGTCAGCTCAATGAACCGCTCGGGACTTTCCATCGTATCATAAAGAGGTATTATACGGGTGTTGATACCATATTTTACATTTGCTTCAACTTGCGTTTTTCCTTTTTTACCTCTTTTGGTGGTCAGCAAAATTACTCCATTGGCAGCTCTTGAACCATATAGAGCTGTTGCTGTTGCGTCCTTCAATACGGTAGTTGACTCTATGTCTGAAGGATCAATTCCACTTAAATCTGAACCAAAGGGGATTCCATCCACTACATACAGCGGAGCACGGCTTGAATTTACAGAACCTAAACCGCGAATTCTGATGCTTGCATTTGAGCCGGGTTGTCCACTAGTTGAAATAACTTGTACACCTGCTACTTCACCGGTTAGCGCTTTAGATAATTCGGACGGATTTTTGTTAGCAATACGGTCTCCTTTAATTTCAGTAGCGGAACCTGTGAAGGATCTTTTTGTAGCAGTACCATAGGCAACAACTACAACTTCATCCAAAAGTTCAGTATCACTCTGCATGACAACCCGTACATGCGGCTTAATTGTAACCTCTTGAGTCTGCATGCCGATGTACGAAATTACCAGAGTTTTCGCGGAACTATATTTTATTTATCTTATTAATAATCAGATAATTATGCTATGTGCTAGAAATAACTATAGCGAAATTTCCTTTCTCACAAGGTATGTGTATGGAGGGACGACGCATAAAACCTTACTGCTGTGATACTATTTGTAGGATTAACAACCAGGTTATCAGATGTATACCATAAAGTTAATACGCTGCTTAAAGATTTTAAATGATTCTTCCTCTTATATGAAGCATGTCTTTTGTCAATATCTATCATCCTAGCTGCTTTCAATGAAGTATTTACTCTACATTGTCATTTTATTAGCGAAACTACTAAAATCTATGTAAAAGAATATTTCAATAGCTTCAGAAAACAGCAAATTCAAAACTTTCTGATTGGCTAAACAATCAAGACAACAATTGTTTCCTCATAGCAGTTTTCATCATTTTTGCTTCCACGCTTCCACCCGTTCCTTATATCCCTCTATTTATCGGCATTACAGATGCTGTGGAAGCAATGCAAAAGTGTGGAAGCAAATTTTGCTTCCACACCTCCAATCTGTTTAAATATTGATAACACACCAATGTTAATCTTCTATTCACACTATACTGTATCTAATTGATTATAAATAGTTTCTTGCTGCAAGATTTTGCAAACCTATTGCAGTGATACTGCAAAGCTGTTGCAGTGGTACTGCAAACTAATATGCAGTGCGGCTGCAAGCAATATGCAGTGGTACTGCAAGCAATATGCAGTGGTACTGCAAAACGTATGCAGTGAGTTTGCAGCGAGCAGGTTGAAACAGAATAGTGAGTGAACAGACTTTAAAGGAGAAGTATATGACTAATGATATGAAAGTGCAGTATTGACTATGCTAAGTTCGTGTTTTTTTAGGCAAAGGCATGAGTGCATGGTTCTTTTCTAAATCATGTACTATAGTCATATCCATTACATTCGTATACACTTGTGTGGTTTTAACACTTTTATGCCCCAATAATTTTTGCACTGTTGTAATGTTTACTCCATTATAAATCAATAGAGTTGCATTAGTATGGCGAGCGGTGTGAAATGAAATCTTTTTGATAAACCGGCTAGGCGGGAAATCACAATTAAATTTTTGTTCACATTAGAGTTATCCCTTAAATGAAAGAAGCTTTGTAAGTCATCCCGATATTTGTCCAGAATAACAAGCCCTTTTCCTTCGAATAAGAGATAAAGAGGTAATCTGACTTCTGTACTCGTCTTTATGGATTTATAAATTAGCCAGGTTTCTTGACGGATCTCCACGATGTTATCGGGTGATAAACTGATAAAATCAGAATATCTCATTCCTGCATAGCAACAAAACAAGAATGCATCTAAAGTCTTCTGCAATTTAGTATATCTGCCAGCCAAGCTTAATTTCTCCAACTTCTCCAGCTCTTCAGGAGATAAGTGCGTATGCTTGTTTTCTATAGTTTTAATCTTGTACTTTCGAAAAGCGTATTTTTGTATCTCTATATAATCCTTGTTGATGGCGACATTTATATGTCGCTTCAGATGCTTCATATGTTTGGCTATCGTATTTGTGTGATAGCCTCTTGATTGCAAGAAATATTCAAAGGAGGATATGAATTCGAATGTTAAATCAGAAAAGGTTACATCCTTTTTGAACTGTTGTAATAATGAAAGAGTGGAGAGGTGATTTCGTTTTGTACTTTCTTTCAGAGCAGAGTTTGCTATCTCTTGTCTACAAAAAGAAATAAAAGAGGTTTTGTTTTCGTTTGTGCTCAAAACCTCCTTTAGTAACTCTAATGAAATACGCCTTCCTTGCTGCCACAATTCCAACTCTTTTTTTTCTATCATAGCCATAAATTCATATATCAATCTATTCAGTGCATCCGCATTAGGATGATTCTTCACGATAAGCTTTTTATTGTCCCATTGTTCTGGCTTTAGATAAACTTTGGTGGAGAAATACTTTTTCTTTCTGTCCAAATAGGCTTCTACTTGCACTAACGCCATTCCTTTTTTATTCAGGCTTCTTTTTCTGTTGTACACTAGATTGTAAATAATTTTACTCATTTTGCTTGATTTTAATTAATACTAATAACAAATAAGACGATATTCTGTGCTCGGTGAGAATAGAATAAGAATTAATATCTCTAAAAAGTGTCTTTTTGTGTTTAGCTATTAATCGGTATTTAATCTCCGGAAATTCTCATTTTGTTTCAAAATCAGGTATGTTTTTGTTTTAGCAGCTTGTTTATTAACCATTTTGTTTTAAAATATGTGTATTTCTTGGAAAAATCACCTTGAAAGAGGGAATCATAGTGATAGTAAACATAAGCCGGTTTAGGTTTTTTAAGTATGAAAAATCTGTTATTAAGCATAAAGTAGCGTGTTTAGTTAACAAATTGATAGATTTACAAGGTTTTTTCAATAAAATAGTTGTTCGTTTCAGTTTTATTAATATATTTGCACTTTGTTAGAGTAAAGAAACAATTAATGTAAAGTTAAACTTTAAGAGAGAATTTATGAAAAGAAAATTAATGCTGTTATTGGCCTGTCTTTTTGTTGGAATAGGCCTAGTAACTGCCCAAACCCAGAAGGTTACAGGTGTTGTAATTTCTGAAGAAGACGGGCAGCCAGTTATTGGAGCCTCTGTATTGGTAAAAGGTACACAAGTTGGTGCTATTACCGGTGTAGATGGTGATTTTACATTACCAAACGTACCAAGTTCCGCGAAAACTCTGGTGATTTCATACATCGGTATGAAGACTCAAGAAGTGGTAATCAAACCGAGCGTAAAAGTGGTTATGATGCCTGATACAGAGATACTTGATGAAGTAACAGTAGTGGCTTATGGCACTAAACGCAAACAAGATTTGGTGGGCTCTATCAGCAGTGTAAAGAATGAGATTATCAGTAATTCACAAGCTACATCCGTGTCCAATGCACTAGAAGGAGCTGTGGCCGGTTTGCAGGTTGTAAGCTCTTCCGGCCAGCCGGGACAAGATGCCAATATCGTATTGCGCGGTATCGGTTCTATTTCAGCCAGCAACAATGCGCTGATTGTAGTAGATGGTGTGCCCTTCAACGGTAAGTTGTCGGACATCAACCCTACGGACATTGCTTCAGTGAACGTGTCGAAAGATGCTGTATCCAACTCTTTGTATGGTTCCCGCGCAGCTGGTGGTGTGGTCATGATTACTACCAAGACCGGACGCAAAGACAAGGTGGCCATCAACTTTAACGGTACCTGGGGTGTGGCACAGCGTGCGTACAAAGATTATGATATGGCTACTGATCCGGAAGAGTTCTATCGTTTGTCTTGGTATGGTCTTCGTAATACCTATTGGGCGGCTGGAAAATCCATTGAAGACTCTAATTTAGCAGCCAGTCAGGATTTACTGGGCGAACTGGGTAATTACAATGCATATATCATCCCGCAAGGAGAATATTTAGTAACACCTGATGGAAAACTTAACCCCAATGCACGTTTGCGTTATAATGATTCGTTTGCCGATGCCTTGTTCGACAATGCCTTCCGCCAAGAATACAATATATCTGCATCGGGTGGTAATGACCGTACAGATTTTTATGTATCTATGGGCTTTCTGGATAATGACTCTTATGTGTTAGGTTCTTCTTATGAGCGTTTTACAGCTCGTGCCAACGTTAACTCCCAGTTGAAATCCTGGTTGAAGGTAGGTACCAATGTAGGATATTCCAAAGCAACTCAGAATGGTGTACAAGAGAATGCCGGAGCTGCCTCCAATCCTTTCGAAGTAGCACGTTCTTGGGCTCCTATCTTTCCGGTTCATGCCTATGATGCAGAAGGTAACATGAAATATTATGAGGATGGAAGCCCCATGTATGATGCCGGAAATGGTGAAACAGACGGTACATCTAAACGTCCTACGGCTACTAACCAGAATGTGATAGCCAATATGAAAGAGGATATTCGTGAAACTGTGTACAATAATCTGACTTCACGCTCGTATCTGGAAATCTCGTTCTTGAAGAATTTCAAGTTTACAGCAAACTATAGTTATGATTTCACGAACAGTAGCCAGACAGTATTCTACACTCCGCTCATCGGTGACGGACAGTCTTTCGGTGGTCGTGGTACAAAAGGAAGCTACAACACTACGACTACCAACTTCAACCAGATTCTGGCTTACAGCAATGTATTTGGCGATAACCACCACCTGTCGGCCAAGATAGGTCACGAGTACTACAAGTATGAATATCAGTATTTGGCAGGACAGAAGACCAACTTCTTTAATCCGAACAATCCGGAACTGGACAACGGTGGACAAATGCAATACATCAATAGCTACACGGCAAACCATAACATCGAGGGTTATTTCGGTATGGCAGACTACGACTATAGCAATAAATATTACGTTTCTGCCGCTTTCCGTCGCGACGGTACTTCCCGCTTTTTGGACCGTTGGGGTAATTTCTGGTCGGTAGGTGCTGCTTGGCGTATTTCCAACGAAGCATTCATGGAAGGTACAAATTCTTGGTTGAACGACTTGAAACTGCGTGCATCTTATGGTACCCAGGGTAATGAAAGCATCCTTTCGGAATATGACTATGCCTATGTGTACACGCCTTATCAAGACCAATACACAGTTACTTGGAATGGTTCAGAGCTGGGTTATTCACCGGAATTCTACGGTAATCCGGACTTGACCTGGGAAAAGCAGAAGACTTTTGACGTGGGAGTAGATTTCCGTCTCTTCGATAGAGTATACGGTTCATTCGAATATTTTTATCGTCGTACGGACGATATGCTTTTCAAGCGTCCCGTAGCTTTCTCTACAGCCGGACGGCCGTATAACTGGGAAAATCTGGGTGCGATGAAGAACACTGGTATAGAGTTTGAAGTGAATGTGGATATCTTCAATCAGTCTGACCTGAAGTGGACGGTATCGCTCGTAGGCTCCCACTACAAGAACCGTATTGTGACATTACCCGAAGAAAACCGTGAAAATGGTATCACTTCCGGTCCGTTCAACCTGCGCGAAGGTAAGAGCCGCTTTGAATACTATACTTATATGTATGCCGGCATGGACGAAAAAGGAAATGCCATGTGGTACATGGATGAGACAAACGAGAAAGGGGAAGTGACAGGCCGTACTACCACCACCACTTATGCAGACGCAACCCGCTACTTCATTGGAAAATCTGCGCTGCCCGATTTCAACGGTGGTTTGAGCACTACTTTCTCTTACAAGGGAATTGACCTTTCTATAGCAACGGCTTTCCAGATTGGTGGCTATGCTTATGACTACTCTTATCTGTCCGGCATGAGCTCTTCATTCTACGTAGGTCATAATAAGGATATGTGGAAAACATTCAACCCTGAGACCGGTCAAGGTTCACTTCCTATTTGGAATGCCGACAATGCTTCCAACTCTTTCACTCAGCAATCAGACCTCAATCTGGTAAAGGCCAGCTACTTCAGCATCCGTAACATCACTTTGGGCTACACATTGCCGAAGAACTTGATGCAGAAATTGGGTGTTGAGAAACTGCGTATCTATGCTACGGCAGATAATCTCGGCTTGTGGTCCAAACGTCAGGGATTTGACCCTCGTGTGGCAATGGCTGGTTCTGATAATGAATATGGAGGCTATTCTCCGATGCGTGTGATTTCCGGAGGTATCAACCTTACATTCTAAACTAAAAAATAAAATTGTATATGAAGATAATGAAATATATGATGCAGGTGCTTCTTGTCGGGGGCCTGCTTACATCTTGCATTGAAGATGCTGATGTTACCGCTTATTTGACTGAAGACCAACTGGGCAATGTGGCTCAGGAAGATCCTGATAAGGCTTTTTCAGCTGCTGTGGCAGGTATGTATACTGATATGCAACAGTATGTTGACGTCAATATGAGTCACAACTATTTCGGTCAAAAGAGTTTTGATTACTTAACATCGCTGATGGGCAACGATATGATTATGACCGGACGTTTCGCTATGAGTATGTATCATTATTTGCTGGATTACTGGCAACAGAACTATACTCCGACCAACAACCGTTGGAAAGAGTACTATCGTGTCATAGCCAATGCCAACAACATCCTCAAGCTGATTGACCCCAGCAGTGAAGATCCCGCCAATTTGAAATATCGTGCCATCGCTCTTGGTTTCCGTGGCTACGCCTACTTACAACTGACTTACTTATACCAGCATTCCTACTATACCGGTGCGGATGGAACGAAATGGGGCCGTGGAGAGAAATATGACTTCTCCCAGTCTCCGTGTGTACCGCTTATTACAGAGGATACGGAAGGTGACCAGCCACGTGCTACTGTAGCCCAAATCTATGAACAAATCAAGAGTGACCTTACTACTGCTTTCGACTTGTTCAAGAATTTGGATATGACGCGTACTTCCTCACCCACTGATATGGATGGCTGCGTGGTAGCTATGCATTTGGCTCGTGCGAACATGGTTATCCATGAATGGGATGAGGCGATAAAGTATGCGCAGGTGGTGATTGATAATTTCCCTATATTGCAGAGTGAAGACCAGATACTCCAAGGATTCAGTAATATCAGCTTGCCGGATGTAGTATTCGGTAGCGATGTTACAGCAGACAATAGTACAACTTATATGTCTTTCTTCTCGCAGATGGATACTTATGGCGATGGTTATGCCGGCATCGGTGTATGGCGCGCTGCCTTTAAGCCATTAGTAGACCGTATCGCGGATACTGATATCCGTCTGCAATGGTTCTGCTGCGACCGTTCTACAGGTGTAACAGATGACTCCGGTAATCGTATAACATTGATTCGTGACACTCAGTCTCCAGTTGCCGTGGAATACCAAGCCGTAAAATTTATCGGTACAGGTCGTGATAACATCAAGGCCGGTGTGTTCAGCGGATGGGAACTGGGAGATTATATTTACCTGCGTTCAGAAGAAGCTTACATGATAAAAATGGAAGCTTTGGCTCACAAGGGTTCTGCTGAAGCAGTGACTGAACTGAATAGCTTTATGAAGACCCGCCAGCCCGATTATAATTACACTTTCACGAACAAGGCTGACCTGATAGAGGAAATCATTTATCAGAAACGTGTAGAGTTCTGGGGTGAAGGTTTGGAATATATTGATAATCGTCGTTTGAATATTCCTGTAGATCGTACAGATGAAACTTGGGGCGCAGAAAATAATAATCACTTCTCTGCCGGTAAGTTCCGTTATAACCAAGAAGACAGGCCGTTCCTTTACCAGTTACCTCTCTCTGAAATAGAGAATAATTCTCAGCTTTCTCCGAGCGACCAGAATTAATACTTCAAAGGACATGTTATACGGAAAAATGACACAGAAGCGCTATCTGTGCAGACTAATCAAGCTGCATTACCCCAACAATAATAATGCGGCAATTATGATGATTCATCCGGTTGAACATACCGGAATTTCATAATAAAGTGTTTTTGAGAAGCCACTCATTGCGAAATGGGTGGCTTTCTTCTCTTAATCCAACAAAAGACTTCAGGGGGAAGTGTTATTTCAAGATTACATATCTTCCAAAGAAAGCCCTTTATAAGAAACAGAGCAGTTTTTCCATTCTTTGTTGATTGTGACTTTTTTCTTCAATATCCCCCAACCTATCCGTTCAGGATTGTGTTTAATTTCGACCAATTCATAAAATGAAAAAATACGATGTCGGTCTTTCATCCGTTGATTTCAATAAAAGTGAGGTCTTACCGATGCGCTTTCTTCCTACTAAAACCGGCATTTGCGATTCTTCTTGAAACTGTTCTGCTATATTCTTTAAAACAGCCAACTCTTTTTTGACCATAGAATTTCATAATACACCTATTATTTTACATCAAGTCCACTATTATCCGTAGTGTACATTACGATAATACTAATTAAAGACGATATTTGTATAAAATGAATTTATTTTTGAACTTTTACACAAAAAACTATAAAGTAATTTATTTAAGATCCTTTAGAAATAACCTCATAAGTTCATTAGTTTTTTATCCGACAAACACAGACTTTCTCTATTTGAAATAGGAATAGTTATTCTGTAATTTAAAATAGTATTTACATGAAATGCAATATTCTTATGGATGAAATAAATAATACAAGTAAATATTCAACGAAAAATAAACAAATGATAGATATTGACATAATCACCCATTCTTTTAAAAAGAGGAATGCTAATTTTACAACTGCAGTACATTAATTAACACTCAAATAACTATTAATCAAAATATTACATTTGTTAATGGTATCACATAAGTAAGGTTTTGTTTATTGTAGACCCATATAGGACAGCTTTGAAAAGAGTATTCCTTGTTTTAGCCAATTCTTTGACTTATTGTATATTCTTTATTATCAACAGAATACAGATAGTGTAGTTCCGCGAAAACTCTGGTGATTTCGTTTGTTGGTATGCAAACCCAAGAAGTAACGATTAAACCTCATGTAAAGGTAATTTTGAAATCCGATTCTGAGCTGCTTGAAGAGGTTGTGGTTACCGGTTACGGTACATTTAAAAAAGCATCATTTACCGGAGCTGCTTCTACTGTAAACACTTCCACCTTGGAAGATGTACCTGTTCTTTCTGTTGCCGACAAGCTTTCTGGTAATGTCGCTGGTGTTACTTTTGGTTCAAGTTCAAGTAATCCAGGTTCTGTAAGCAGTATTCGTGTACGTGGTATGGGTTCCATCAATGCCGGAAACAATCCGCTTTATGTTATTGACGGAACACCGGTAACAAGTGGAGACTTATCCGAGTTCACTTATAGTGATGCAGGAACTGATATTCTGTCTTCACTCAATACCAATGACATCGAGTCTATCACAGTTATCAAAGATGCGGCGGCTGCCTCTCTTTACGGCTCGCGTGCTGCTAACGGTGTTGTGGTCATTACGACGAAAAGCGGAAAACAAGGTAAAACAAATGTAAGTTTCCGCTCTGACTGGGGTTTTTCAAACATGGCAATAGATTATCGTCCTATGCTCGACGGTGACTCACGCCGCGAACTCTTATGGACCGGTCTCAAGAATTATGGATTATACAGCGGAAACATGTCCGATGCAGATGCCGCAACTTTTGCAGACCAGAACATCGAGGACTTCGCTTCAAAACCCTCAACCGGATGGACGGATTGGAAAGACCTGCTTTTCCGTAACGGTTCTCATCAGAACTACCAGCTGAGCGTATCTGGCGGCAACGACCGTACCAAATTCTACACCTCAGCCGCTTATACCAATCAGGAAGGCATCATTTACAAACAAGGTCTGGAACGTTTCACTGGTAATGCAAACCTCACTCATAAGTTTGGAGACTTTGAAGTTCAGGTTACAAGCCAATTTTCAAAAGTAAGACAAAACAAAACCAATGAAGCTACCTCCTATGATGGGCCTGTAGCCAATTATGCATTCTTCCAAAGCCCCTCATCAACTCCCTATAATGAAGACGGCACATTAAACAATGGTTGCGGCATATTTGGAGTCAATCCTTTGTATGAAAGAGAGCACAGCTCTGACGTTTATACCCTGATGAAGGCATTTAATACAATCAAGTTGACCTATAATATTTGGGACAAGTTAAATTTAAGTGAAAAGATTGCTTATGATTACGCACAAGGTACCAATGATGTTCTTTGGGACAGACACTCAAACAATGGCGCTCCAGGTGGTGTCATGCAGCGCATTGTCAATCGTAATGACCAGCTGAATACACAAACCCAGCTCTCTTACATCAACTCTTTCGGCCTGCACAATATTGATGCCCTGCTTGGTTTTGAAACACAAGATACGGAATATGCTTTCAACTATATGGCAGGCCAAGACTATCCGGGTGATTTGTACGAATTGACAAATGCCGGTTCAACAAGTGCCGAAACCAACAGACAGAGCTATCGCATGACTTCGTTCCTCGGACGTGCCAATTATAACTACGCAGACAGATATTATCTCGGTCTCAGCTATCGTACCGACGGAAGTTCACGTCTGGCAAGAGAAAACCGTTGGGGAAGTTTCTGGTCGGTTTCCGGAGCATGGAGATTCATAGACGAAAGTTTTCTGAATCCCGTCAAGAGTGTATTGACAGATGGAAAGCTCCGTGTGTCATATGGTGTAAACGGAACGCAACCATCAGACTATTACGCTTATATGAATCTTTATAAATATGGAGTCATATACAATGGACAGTCAGGAATGTCAATCGTCGGAATTGCAAACCCGGACCTGAAATGGGAAAAGAACAAAACATGGAATATCGGTCTCGACTTTTCATTCATTGACCGTATCTCCGTAACATTCGACTACTATCAGCGTAAAACCAGTGACCTTATATACGACCTCCCCGTATCACAAGTCGGAGGATATTATGATGGCGATTACGGATATACCACTCCGCAGAACATCGGTTCACTGAAGAACTCCGGTTTTGAGTTGACCATTACATCAACCAATTTCAGAAACAAGGATTTCACATGGACCACTTCTCTGAACATGGCACATAACAGCAACAAACTGACCAAACTGGATGGCCAGCAGAATGAAATCGTATCAGGACCACTGATTCACCGTGTAGGCGAACCTTACTATTCATACTATGTTTATGAATACGCCGGAGTCGACGCTGAGACCGGTAAAGAAATGTTCTACCTGAATGACGGAACAGAGAATGCCCGCAAGACAACAACCAATATCTCTGAAGCCAACAAAACTATTGTAGGCAAGCATCAGGCTAGTATAGAAGGCGGTCTTACCAACAACCTCAAATGGAAGTTTATTGACTTGGGCTTCACTTTCACTTATTCATTGGGTGGTGATGCTTTTGACTACTCCACTTGGCAGCACTCCAATGGCGGTTCACATCTATACGGTGGTGCCGTACCGACATACTACGACATCTCAAAGATGTGGACCGGCCCGGGCGACACGAATGCCACATTGCCTAAATTTGAATATGGAAGCGTAGCTTCACTGTCTTCACGCTGGCTGATGCCTACTGATTATCTACGTCTGAAGAACCTCACATTAGGTGTAAGCATTCCGCAAAACTATATCAACAAGCTTGGACTTAGCAAGGCAAGAATTTACTTCTCGGGGTCCAACCTGCTTACATGGAAATCTAAAGACTTATTTGTAGATCCGGAAATGCGTGTAGACGGACTATGCACATTTGAGACTCCGGCATTGAGAACATATACATTCGGAATAGAATTGAATTTCTAACTAATAAAGATACGAAAATGAAAATATTAAAGACATTATACACAGCAACGCTTTGCGCAGCTATGGCAGTCAGCACTTCATCATGCCTCAACAGTTGGCTGGATCAGTCACCCGCAGACGGAATAGATGCTGAAACCGCAATCAAGAACAGCGATGATTTGGCCAATGTGCGGACGGGACTTTATGCTGCCGTTAAAGGTAACAGTAGCCTGATTAATTATTATGGACGCCTCATGTTCGTATACGGTGACATGAGAGGGGAAGATATCCAATATGAATATAACGGTGGAAGTGGAAGAGCAAACTTCTACTACTATATGGAATATACAACTGCCGACAATTTCACCACCTCAACAGCCGTATGGCAGATGCCTTATGTAGTCATAGCACGCGCCAACCGTCTGATTCAGGCAGCAGAAAGTGGCAACCTGACCGACGCGGCAGAGGCAAAAGCCACTATTGACCAATATGATGCAGAAGCAAAAGTTCTGCGCGCCATGGCACTGTTTGACCTTACACGTATCTACGGTAAACCTTATACAGTAGATCAAGGCAGCTCACTCGGTGTGCCCATCGCTACCTCCCCGCTGGAATCGACAGAAAAGCCAAGCCGCAGCACGGTAGCCCAATGTTATGAGGCTATTGAAAAGGATTTGACAGATGCAATCAACTCAAATGCACTGCCCAAAACCAATGAAGTGGGTTATGTCAACCTTTGGGCTGCCAAAGCCTTGCAGGTACGTGTATATATGACAAAAGGCGAATGGAGCAAGGCTTTATCCGTAGCTGAAGACATCATATCAAACTCGTCTTACAAACTTTGGAAACCGTCAGAATATGTTGCTGCATGGAGCAAAAGTGATGCCAATCATTCAAAAGAAATCATGTTCGAGATTTCCATCAACAACAATACTGACTGGACAGACCGTGAAGGTATTGCCTACTTATATGCAGACAAGGCTGGCGCTTCTCCCGGATATGGAGATGTAATTGTCACAAAAGACTTCTCTGACATGCTTACATCCGACCCGGCAGACATCCGTAACGACATATTATTGGCAGCGGCAGCAGGAGGATTTGACAAACGTAAAGTTTACATCAACAAAATGCCTGCTGTAAACGGAGATGTACGTTACTCCAATGTCCCATTGCTGCGCTTGTCAGAAGTTTACTTGTCAGCAGCAGAAGCAGCTTTCCAAGCCGGAGACAAGAACAAGGCTGCCAACTTGCTGAACGATATCATCTCCAACCGCACAACGGATGAAAGCAAACAAGTAACCAGCGGAAACATCACATTAGACCGCATCTACATCGAACGCCGCAAGGAACTTGTAGGTGAAGGACAGCGCTACTTCGATGTTATGCGCCGCGGTGAAACCGTTACACGCTACACGGACGTTAATGACAGAGGATGGCACGACGTATTGAGCGAAGAAGCGCGTACATTCAACCGCGACTCCAAGAAAGCGCTCCCGTTGATTCCCGTCGGTGAAATCAATGCCAATCCGAACATAGAACAAAATCCAGGCTATTAATCAATAGTAGCCTAAAGAAACTTGGGAATTTTCCCAATGTGTTTTTATAAATAAAGTGTTTAGAGGAGGTGTGCCAGTGATGGTATGCCTCCTTCTTTCAATATATCCACCAATATAGGTTTCACTCCGCTGACAAAACACTCAACGGCAATAACCATCAGGATAAGTCCCATTAGGCGCATCATCACATTGTTTCCCGTCTCACCCAAAATTTTGACCAACCGCGTAGAAGCACGCAATATGAAAAAGGTAATCAGATAAATAAAGGCAATCATTCCTATAAGAACTCCTTTCATCTGAATGGTGTGGGCATCCTGCATCAGCACAATGGCATTGGCTATGGCACCGGGACCACAAAGCATCGGAATTCCAAGAGGAGTAATGGAAATATCATCGGCATAAGTCTTGATTTCCTCGTCTTTCAGCTTCATTGGAGTATAACGGGCTTGCAGCATATCGAAGCCAATCTTAAAGATAATAACTCCACCGGCAATACGGAAACCATTGGTAGAGATACCGAAGAACTTAAAGAGGAACTGTCCCGCAAACGTAAAGACCATAATCGTAATAAAGGCAACCAAAGTGGCGCGCGATACTACCGACTGCCGTTCACGGTCCGTCATTCCATGCGTCATGGTCAAAAACACCGGCATGGTGCCGAGAGGGTTTGTCAACGTAAAGAAGGAGGTAAAACAAAG
This sequence comes from Bacteroides sp. CACC 737, assembly GCF_013874375.1. Lineage (NCBI taxonomy): Bacteria > Pseudomonadati > Bacteroidota > Bacteroidia > Bacteroidales > Bacteroidaceae > Bacteroides > Bacteroides sp. CACC 737. The sequence goes on along the minus strand of NZ_CP059408.1, from coordinate 4,422,004 downwards.
TAGAGCGAAAGGTAAGATTGTGTCCATAGCTGTATAATATACGTTTCTGCAGACAAAAGTACAATTAAAAATTTCAATGTCACAAAATCTGCATCAATTCTTTCAGATTACTGATATGATAAGTCGGTTGAAAAGGCAGTTCTTCCTTCCCGGTTACATTATAAAACACTTGGTGCATACCCACTCCTTTGGCTCCTATCACATCATTTTCCCAACTATCGCCTATCATCAAAGAATCATGCACCTCGGATTGTGTGGCAGAAAGTGCAAAATGAAAGATTTCGGGCCAGGGCTTCAAGATACCGATGTCATCAGAGAGAACAATCTTCTTAAAAAAGCGGTCGATACCCGCCGAACGCATCTTATGACATTGCAGTTCTTGGAAACCATTGGAAAGGATATAGAGGTTATATTTCCCCGCCAAATATTCCAGCACCTCATAAGCATGCGGCATCAGCCGATTTTTTGTGGGAATGACCGAAAAGAAATCATCAGAAAAAGCCTCAGCCAAAGCAACATCCCTCGCCCCTACTGCCTCCAGAGGATATAGGAAACGCTGGCGGTTCAACTCTTCCTTACTGACCTGCCCTCTACCGTATTCTTCCCACAGCTCTGTATTACGATGCTGATAAAGAGTATAGAAATGCAGGAAAGAGCGAAAGAAACGACCATAGTCATACTTGTGATACATTTCTTCGAATGTATCACGTGCATTAAGGGAAAATGCCCAAAGCGTATCGTCCAGATCAAAAAAGAGGTTTTTATATTGAGATGCCATTACTTAAAGGAAAGGTATATATAAAAATAGACGCAGATTATCAATTCCAATAACCTGCGTCCGTTCTGTATCAATCTTATAACAGTGTTATTTTACTTGGATTACCAAATACTTGGACACACTCCAGAAGTCTTTCGGATTTGTAATCTTCAAAGTCAGCTGTCCTTTATCATCTTTCTCCAACGCATAAGAGCCAGCAGGATGAGTGGTCAAGATATCAGCATCTTTGGAGTATAGTTTAATCTCTTTTGTCGTACGGATATCCACTTGTGTAAAGTAGTCCTTGTTGATATCAGAATCTTTCAGCACCTGGCCTTTTTTGAAAAGCCCGGTATTTGTCAATATCTTCTGGTCTTTCAGCTCCTTCTTTGTGCCAAACACAAACCAAGCTGTGTTAAGTGCCTTATCTTGCTCGGCAACGGTTTTGGCCTTCGCCTCATTTTCGGCAGTCAATTCCTCCTTCTCACTAGACAAGCCGGTCACGGCAGCATCCAGTTCCTGGATACGGATATTCTTGGAAGCCAGCTCAGCCTGCAATTCTTCAATACGCTGGGTCTTTGCCACCAACTCCTGAGTCAAAGATTCTACAGCTCTCTTCAACTGAACAGAGTTGTTTTTGCTGTTCTTCAACATAGATTGCAGTTTGGCAATCTGCTCCTTGTTCTCTTCCATCTGTTTACGGATAAATTCAATGTCCGACGCAATCTGCTGCTTGGCATTCAAAGAGCCTTCTGCCACAGCGCCACGTTGCAAATCCACACGGCTCTCCGCCGCATTAATCTGGCGGAATCCCTCTGAAATATCATTGAAAGTACCCATCATCTCGTCTAATTCAGCATTACGCTGAGTCAGTTCCATCAATAAAGAATCATTTTCAGCTTTCAGCTGGTTCTTACTGCCACCAGAGAAACTGTCACACGAAGCCATTACAGCCGCGCATACAATTAAAACTGCTAACTTTTTCATACGCTTTCGTTTTACGTTTGGTTAATGAAGTTATTTAATCGTCTATTCCTGCTACTACAATCACAATTTCACCGCGCGGTTCGTTCGCCGTGAAATGTTCTATTAATTCTGTAAGCGTTCCACGCACCGTTTCTTCGTGCACCTTTGAAATTTCCCGCGAAACAGATGCCTGACGTCCGGCACCGAAATGTTCGGTAAACTGCGCCAAAGCTTTTACCAATCTGTGGGGAGACTCATAGAACACCATGGTACGACGCTCCCCGGCCAATGCCTTCAGGCGAGTCATCCTTCCTTTCTTCTGTGGAAGAAAACCTTCAAAACAGAACTTCTCATTCGGCAATCCGGAAGCCACTAATGCCGGCACAAAAGCTGTCGCTCCCGGCAGGCATTGCACTTCGATGCCGTTGCGCACACACTCTCTGACCACCAGAAAGCCCGGGTCGGATATACCCGGTGTACCTGCATCCGAAATCAAAGCTACAGTTTCTCCCCCCTTTATTCTATTAACAACACTTTCAACCGTTTTATGTTCATTAAATTTATGGTGAGATTGCATCACATTCTTTATTTCGAAGTGTTTCAGCAATATGCCGGAAGTACGTGTATCCTCAGCCAATATTAAATCCACTTCTTTCAGAATCCGGATAGCACGGAATGTCATATCTTCCAAATTCCCTACCGGGGTAGGCACTACATAAAGTTTTCCCATACTTATCGGTTGTTTAGCTGAAATATTTTTTGAGGAGTTCCATAAAATCGACAGCGGCTTCATTCTCTTCATCCGGCTGCACTTCCGAAACGAAAATATCCATAGCCTTGTCCAAAGAAGGGGCCTCACCCAAACGTCGTACCACTTCATTCATCCGTGCAGCATCGCCTGCGAACAGCTCGCGGACAAAACGGAATGAATCGTTCAGACTGATGGCATGTCTCAAATCCTTGGCAGGCTTGATACGTTCTGCCAAAATAGGAGATGCCGAAGTTACAACAGTCTGGAGCGCTTCAGCCGTATGAACTGTTTCCGGTTCCTCACATACCATCTTCATTGTATCAGGGACGACCGGTACAACCGGAGAAACCGGTCCAGCCAAAGGAGTAGTAGCAGTAGGGATTTCCTTCAGGGGCGGCACAACAGCCGTTGGCGCCTCCTCAAGCAGTTCTTGCAACGCCTCCAAGCGTACCTTCATCTGCTGGATATTCCGTTTTGCCACAATCCTCAATGTCGGATTGGTATCACTTGAAATGGCTTGCATCAAACATTTCAATTCCTGAATATCTAATTCTATGTCATTTAATAAGGTTTGCATATCCTTTACACAGTCCGTGTTAACGCTACAAATGTAGAAATAAATAATGAAAAAATATCGGAAAGCAAACAAAAGTGTTACTTTTGCGCTTAAATATAACACTCGAAAGCATGGTATTATTCTCAGAAGATCATATACAGGAAACCAAACGCAGGGGAAGAATTGAGGTCATTTGCGGTTCTATGTTTTCCGGCAAAACCGAAGAGCTGATAAGGAGACTGAAACGGGCAAAATTTGCCAAACAACGCGTAGAGATATTCAAGCCCGCCATAGACACCCGTTATTCCGAAGCCGATGTAGTATCGCATGACAGTCATTCCATAGCCTCCACTCCCATCGACTCGTCTGCCAGCATTCTGCTCTTCACTTCAGAGATAGATGTAGTGGGCATTGACGAAGCCCAGTTCTTTGATAGCGGCCTGATTGATGTATGCAACCAGCTTGCCAACAATGGTATACGCGTCATTGTTGCCGGACTGGACATGGACTTCCGGGGTATTCCATTCGGTCCTATGCCGGGACTGTGTGCCATTGCAGACGAAGTTTCCAAAGTACATGCCATCTGTGTGAAATGCGGCCAACTCGCCTCGTTCTCCCACCGTACCGTCAAGAACGACAAACAAGTACTGCTGGGGGAAACCGAAGAGTACGAACCTCTATGCCGGGAGTGCTATCAGCAAGCCATCCAAGCCGACCAAAAGGAAAGCGGTCATTAACGAATACAAAAAACAGAGCATTATGGAACGCAAAAAGATTACATTCGACAGTTTTATCCGCGGTGTCATACTCGGTGTCATTATTATCGGCATCCTTATGCTCTTCAAGCGTCTAAGCGGCGTATTGCTGCCATTCTTCATCGCATGGCTCATTGCCTATCTGATATACCCCCTGGTCACCTTTTTCCAGTACAGATTAAGGCTCAAGAACCGGGTCATATCCATCTTCTGCGCCTTATTCAGTATTCTGATTGTAGGAGGAACCGCATTTTATCTGCTTGTGCCTCCCATGATGGACGAATTCGTCAGGGTGAAAGATTTGGTAATAGACTACTTTTCCAACGGAACCCACGACGGCAATGTGCCCAAAACACTCTCTGAATTCCTTCGTGAGAACATAGACACCCAGTTTGTCACCCAATTGTTCAAGGAAGAGAATATGCTGAACGCCATCAAGGAAACCGTTCCCCGGCTCTGGTCCTTGCTGTCAGAATCCGTCAATCTACTGTTCAGCTTCTTCACTTTCTTTCTCATTCTTCTCTATATAATCTTCATATTGCTGGACTATGAAAGCATTTCCGAAGGGTGGCCCCACCTGGTACCACAGAAATACCGGCCCTTCGTAATCAATGTAATGAACGATGTGAAAGACGGCATGAACAGATACTTCCGCGGACAAGCATTCGTGGCATTGTGTGTCGGTATTCTGTTCAGTATAGGCTTTCTGATTATTGATTTCCCACTGGCCATTGGGCTCGGCTTGTTCATCGGTGCTTTAAACCTAGTGCCCTATTTACAGATTATTGGCTTTATACCTACCATCGTGCTGGCCATACTGAAAGCAGCGGATACGGGAGGAAACTTCTGGATTATCATTGCATCGGCCCTTGCGGTATTCATCATAGTACAAGCCATTCAAGACGGATTCATCGTACCGCGTGTCATGGGGAAAATTACGGGCCTGAACCCTGCCATCATCCTACTGTCTTTATCAATTTGGGGCTCATTGATGGGTATGCTGGGTATGATTATAGCACTTCCGCTTACCACCCTTATGCTCTCCTACTATCAACGTTTCATCATAAACAGAGAAAAAATTCACAAGTTTGAACAGACTGATAATCAACAAGAAGAGTAAAAGCAGAAGTCGTTATCAAAACTTTTTCCCTTAATCCATTTGTTTTTTAAACAAAAGTATCTATCTTTGCACCCGCTTAACAGCAATAAGGTCTGAATCGCTAGCTCAGCAGGTAGAGCACAACACTTTTAATGTTGGGGTCTTGGGTTCGAGCCCCAAGCGGTTCACCAAAGAAAAGCAGTTATCTGAAATAGATAATTGCTTTTTTCTTTTAAAGGCATCTGCTACGTAATGAGTTGGTTGGAAAGTTTATAATCATACCGATACTTCAGAACACAAAACAGAAGCACAATGAAAATGATTGGTTTTACCCAGTCATCTTATCCGGTATTTTTACGCCCCTCCGATGAGGATTACAAAACTCTTTTGGTTTTCTAATTCGCGTGCAAAAGAGAAACTTATTTTTCAAGTATCCCAATATTCATGATTTCTTTCACTGAAAAACTGTAAGACATGAACATTATCCACTGCCATATCACTCTTTTGAAGGTACATACACAGCCAATGAAAGACTATTTATCAGTTTTTCATCACTCAAATATAGGTTTTTAGTCCACTGAGTAAATGACAGTTAGATATGCGCACTATTGTGGTACTGCTTCTCCACAAGCATGAAGAAGCCGTACCACAATAGTGAAGAAACTGCATCACAACCGTGCACAATAGTCATTAATAAGCTTTTAGTAGAAGAAAGAGCCGTTCTTTGCGGAAAGAAGACCAGCCATTTGCACAAGAAAAAACAGCATGCAAGCAAAGTTTGCCTACATACTTGCATAGCGTCTGCTTACATACCGTAAAACGCGGTATAACAAACAATTAGAAAGCGCCATGCAAGCATGTAAGCAAAATGTGTGGTAAACCTATTGTATATCTTTTCATTTTGCGACGACTCCATAGTAAACCATGTTATCAATACGCTTCTGATAAATCTGGTTATTCTGCAGCAGATACCCCAAGGCCAAACACAAATCCACATCCCTGAACTTCGTCAGTTTCTGTAATTCAAAGATTGTACACTTCTTAAGATTGCACAGAATGGAATATACCATTTTCATATTATTGGTCGCCTTCTCAATATTCTTCATATTATTATCTTATTATTAGTTCCTTTCTTAAAATGATATCCTATATTATCTACTCAAATATAAGATAAAGACAGAGCAATGACAAACATTGCCCATTCTTTTCATTTCAGATAACATTCTTTGAACTACATATACCTAAAATCTGCAAAAAATATAGAACTTTATAAATATCAGCACTTTATAGAAAGGTATATTCACATTATACTATATCCGGAAACGATTATGCTGGTATAATCAAGGTACTATTATATGCTTGCCTTCGGGAGTGACTACTACCGAGCCCATTTTGATGTAATGTTTCCCTTCCGGCGAAACTATTACCTTTGTTTCGCTACTCTTGTCGGAAGATTCTTTTTTCTCGTCCATGAAACTCTTGTCCCGCGAAGTGGTAACTGGATAAGTATCCTCCAGATAGCTCTTCATTTCGTCCACTTTTCCGTCTTTGAACCACACCTTGACAGCCGACCACCCCGCAGGAGTATAAGCACGGAATGTCCAAGCCTCTCCCTCCTTATTCAAATCTCTAAATGCAGGCTCTCCTAAAATGGTACACACCTCTTTAAAGCTCATACCACGTTCAATGCTGCTCAACTGCTTATAATCAAACCCGTAGCTCTCATAAATGCCACAGCCCGTCACCAAGACAGCGAGTAACAAGCCTAAAACAACTGACATCTTTTTCATAATAGAAAGTTTTAGTATTTATCCATACAGCAAATGTAGTATGATAAAAACCTCCTTTTCCGTGATTCTCTCTATTTATACATAGGGATTTCCCTATCTTCGAAGTTTATTCCTATCTTTACAACCTATGTACAAAGAATATCATCCCAGCCCCCTGCTCTCCCCCTATATTGACAAATATTGGGAGTTTAAAGGACAACCCGGATACGGCATGCACATCAATATCCTGCCTGACGGATGCACTGACTTTATATTCACGTTGGGTGAAGCTCCTAAGGCCGTACACGACAGCCTCGTTATGCAGCCCTACCATGCCTACTTCATTGGAGCCATGACCAAATATTCTGAATTGGTGACCCATACGGTAACAATCCATATGCTGGGAATCCGTTTTCTGCCTTGCGGAATACTTCGCTTCATGGACCTCCCTTTGCAGGAGCTCACCAACTTACGGTTAAACGCCGATGAGCTTACAAGCCTCTTTACCCACTCTTTTGCAGAGAGACTGGGCGAACTGGGAACCATTCAAGAGCACCTGGTCTTTATTGAAAACTTCCTGCTTCAAGCCTTATGCCGATACAGTCCAAAAGCAGAACGGAGCATGCTGTTCGCCATACAGCAAATCAATCGATGCAAGGGTGACTTGTCACTCCTCCGGTTAGCGGAGGAGACTTGCCTATGCCAACGCCATTTCGAACGGAAATTCAAGCAGCACACCGGACTTACACCCAAAGAGTACAGTCGGATTATGAAGTTCAAACATGCTGTAGACTTGTTGCGAAGTACCTCTTTCGACAATCTGCTGTCCGTTGCCATCAAAGCAGGATATTATGATGTTTCCCATCTCTCAAAAGAAATCAAAAAGATGTCCGGCAACGCGCCAAGCCAGCTTCTCACTTCCGCTCCATTGGAAGAAGGGACTTTGAGTTATGTGAAAACATAAAAGTCGATTTTTTACAATAGCTCTTCCTATTACCATGCCTATATTTGCAGCAATCAAATCAATAAAAACATCCAATATGGCAACATTAATCGAGAAAGCAGCAGAAATCTTGGCAAGATGCGAAACCGTCGTCATCACTTCCATCAACCAAGAGGGATATCCCCGCCCCGTTCCAATGAGCAACATCAAGTCGGAAGGGGCCACAACCGTATGGTTGGCGACCGGCAAAGACAGTCTTAAAACAAAGGAGTTTGCAGCCAATCCGAAAGCAGGTTTGTGCTTTCAGGAAAAAGGAAACAGCGTAGTGCTCACCGGTGAGGTGGAGATTATAGAAGACGAAGCCACCAAGCAGGAAATGTGGCAAGAGTGGTTCAGCGCACACTTCAGCAAAGGCCCGACAGATCCCAATTATGTATTACTGAAATTCAAAGGACACCATGCCACCATTTGGATTGACGGACATTTTGTACGCAGAAATCTTTAAGAAGAGCATTCTGTTCCTCATCTGATGTCTTGCATGGGGGAATTAGAACTATAACCCCTTCGTTATCACCGGCAATCCGAAAGCTCCTTTCTGCAAAGTCAAGACTTTCGGTTTGTCTTTTCGTGCTTTGTTGTATGTGGCTGTGGAAACATGCAAGGTCTCTATCGCTCCATCCTCGAAAGCCACCTTTAAGTAATACTCCTTACGTACTCCGTCCGACACATAACGATGCTTGCCTACTTTACGTCTCTTTTCATGTTCTTTTATCAGCTTCTCAAGTACGGTGACCGTCACCTCCTTTGTCGAAGCAGGAGCCGCCATCTGATAATTTCCTACCAGAAAAAGCGAACAACTGATGACACCCACGCACACCACATGACACAATATATTCACTGCCTTTTGCTCCATCGTTGTCAGCCATATCCATTTTTTATATAGAGGAAGTGTAACGACTGCCACCACAAGTCCTACCCCTACGGGTATCCACACAGCAGCCAACGTATCTTCATAGATGTTATATCCGATGCAGCCCAAAGCTACGACCAGTACAAACATCAGAAAACGGAGTATTTTTATAAACAGTTCTTTCATTGCCGCGCTTATATTTTTGGCAAATATAAAAAGAAATATCGTTCGGTCGACTGTCAAGTCTGTTCAATCTACATGAACTAACTTGCTTGATAGAATGTTATAACTACAATAACTAAAACAGAAAATATCATGGAAAAGAGCTTAATTCATAGTAATGAACTGCATTTTATCAGTAAGAAACGCATTCATCAAGCAGTAGAGAAAATGGTTGAGTCATTGGATTTGGCTGCGGGTTCCACAACCGGCTTCAACATCTATGCAGTAGTGGAGAGCTATTTCACGGATTTGGAAAAACGAAAAGAAATCAATCAGCTGCTCAACCTGGAACAAGATGTCTGCGAAGAAATAGAGGCAGAATTAAGTTATAAATAAACTACGGAGTTACCGACTACTATTAAGTTACGGGCTACAAGTTGTCCTGCAGTATGATAATGCAGGACAACTTGTAGCCCGTAACTTATAGTGGCTGATAGCTAATAAATTGAAACTTGTAGCCCACTCAGTCTTTCGCCTGATGCACCGTCAACTGCGGGAATGGGAAGTCGATACCTTCCTCGTTGAATACGGAGTAAATCTTCTTGTTCATATCAAAATAAACGCCCCAGTAGTCTCCGCTCTTCACCCAAACACGAATCACCACATTCACACTGCTGGCATCCAGGGCATGAAGAGCCACAAACGGCTCGGGAGTATTCAAGATACGGCTGTCTTCGGAGATGATACGACGCACGGTGCTCTCTACCTTGTCATAGTTCTCACCATATTCTACACCGATCACCCAATCTACACGACGCGTATCCTCACGGCTGTAATTAGTCACTGTACCACTGCTCAACGCACCGTTAGGTATATAGATTACCTTATTGTCGGCTGTGGTCAGAATCGTATGGAAGATTTGAATCTCACGTACCGTTCCGGACACTCCCTGGCTTTCAATCCAGTCGCCTACCTTGAAAGGACGGAACAACAGTACAATCAATCCACCCGCAAAGTTCTGCAAGTTTCCGGAAAGTGCCATACCGATAGCCACACCGGCAGATGCCAACAAAGCTGCAAATGAAGTAGTTTCCACTCCCAATTTGCCGATAACGGCAATAATCAGCAGAATGGTCAGCAAGATATTGACTAAACTTTTCACAAAGCTCTGGATACTGGCATCCACATGTCTTTTTGCCAATAACCTCGCCAGCATTTTCCTAAGAAAGGAAATCAAGAACCGTCCTACCACAAAGATGATGACAGCTCCAATAATACGTCCACCGGCACTTACGCCCCAATCTATCAATTGCTGAAGGAATATCTGCAGTTTGCTGAAACCATCGTCAGCAACTTGGGCAGCAAAGGCTGCCATGAATAAAGATGATAACATAACTATATTCTTTTTTTAAAATTAATGCTACAAAATTAACAAATAACTCTGAGTTTCGTTCACTTAACTTGCCACTTTCGACGAAAACTCCTACCTTTGCCCCGATTTCAACTAAGGGGTGCCCTAATACGACGGGCTGAGATCATACCCATTAACCTGATCCGGGTAATGCCGGCGGAGGGAAAAGAAGAAAAGTTCCCCTTTTCTGTATTCATCTAAACGAAACAATTGCAAATGAAGAGACATGCAATGGCGGTCTGCCTCCTGACGGCAGCACTGGGTGTCTGTGCGCAGGCACAAGAACAAGACAGCCTGCGGGTGATAAACCTGCAGGAAGTGGAAGTCATCTCCACACGTGCCACAAACAGCACACCGGTGGCATTCACCAATATAGGCAAAGAACAACTGAAAAAACAGAATTTCGGACAAGACCTGCCGTATCTGTTGAGTATGACACCCTCCGCCATTACTACCAGCGATGCCGGTGCCGGGGTGGGTTACACCACGCTGAGAGTCCGCGGAACAGACGGCACACGCATCAACGTCACCGCCAACGGTATTCCCATCAACGACGCGGAGAGTCACACGGTATTCTGGGTCAACCTGCCGGACTTCGCCTCCTCCGTCAAGGACATGCAGGTGCAACGCGGAGCTGGTACCTCAACGAACGGTGCAGGAGCTTTCGGTGCCAGCATCAACATGCAGACGGGTGATTTCTCCATGAAACCCTATGCAGAATTCAACGGTTCCTACGGCTCCTTCCATACGCACAAGGAGACGGTGAAAGTGGGAACGGGACTCATCAACAATCATTGGTCGTTCGATGCGCGGCTCTCCAACATCAGTACGGACGGGTATATAGACCGGGCATCTGTGGGACTGAACTCCTATTATCTGCAAGGAGGATACTACAATGACAATACCTCCGTCAAACTGATAACCTTTGCCGGCAAAGAGCGCACTTACCACGCATGGAACTATGCCAGCAAGGAGGAGATGGAACGTTACGGACGGCGTTACAATTCCTGCGGATTCATGTACGCCACCGACCGGGACGGCCATGTATACAGCAAAGAATATTATAAAGACGACAACGGCGAGAAGCATTACCTCACGGACGAAGGAGGTGCACTGCATTTCTATGACGACCAGACCGACAACTATACGCAGAAGAATTACCAGTTGCTGTTCAACCACAATTTCACCTCGCAATGGAATCTGAATATCGGCCTGCATTACACCAAAGGCGACGGGTACTACCAGGAATATAAAGGCGAACGCTCGTTGACAGAGTACGGCATGTCGCCTTTCGAATACAATGGCGGCAAGGTAGAAGTAAGCGACCTTATCCGCAAGAAGGCAATGGACAACTGGTTTGGCGGTGGAATCTTCTCCGTAAGCTACAAAGCCGACCGTCTGCATGCCTCGCTAGGCGGTGCACTGAATCGCTATGACGGCGACCACTTTGGAAAAGTGCTTTGGGTAAAGAACTATATCGGCGAACTGAACCCCGACCACGACTACTACCGCAACAACGCCACAAAGAATGACGGCAATATTTATCTGAAAGCCAATTATGAACTGGTAAGCGGCCTCAGCGCCTACCTCGACCTGCAATACCGCCACATCGACTACAAGATAAACGGACTGAACGACAAGTACAACTGGACTGCCACCACTCCGGGAATGCAGAAGCTGGACATCGACGAAGACTTCGACTTCTTCAACCCGAAAGCCGGACTGTCCTGGCAAATCGACCGCAACCACCGCCTATACGGTTCGTTCAGCGTAGCCCATAAAGAGCCTACGCGCAACAACTACACCGACGGCTACTTCACCGAACATCCCAAGGCTGAGCGCTTGTTCGACTACGAACTGGGATATACCTTCGCCAACTCATGGCTCCATGCGGGTGCCAACTTCTACTATATGGACTATAAAGACCAGCTGGTACTGACGGGAGAGTTGAACGAGATAGGCGAAGCCATGGCCAGCAACGTGCCCGACAGCTACCGTACGGGTATTGAACTGATGGCTGGCATCAAACTGGACTGCGGCTTGCAATGGGACATCAATGCCACACTCAGCAAGAACCGTGTGCAGAACTTTACCGAGACACTTTTTGAAAACGAAGAGGCAGGGTCGGAAGCATGGGTCATCGAACACGGAGATACCCCCATCGCATTCTCTCCCGACTTCATACTGAACAACCGCTTCGGCTATACGTTCAAAGGATTCGAAGCCTCGTTACAGTCACAATATATCAGCAAGCAATACATGAGTAACGCCAAGCAAGAGGAGTGCACGCTGGATGCTTATTTCGTAAGCAACCTGAATCTGTCCTATACCTTCAAGTTGCCTAAAGTAAAGTCGGTAACCATAGGGTGCACCATCTATAATCTGTTCAATGAAGAATACGAGAATAACGGATACGCAGGCAGCGGATACTATCTCGACGATAACGGAGGAAAAGTCCGTTACAACTATGCCGGCTACGCTGCCCAGGCGGGAACGAATGTATTGGGACATATAGCAATCAATTTCTGATGGAACATATTCTTGAGATTACAGGCACTGTGACCGGGATCCTCTACCTCTGGTTGGAGTACCGGGCAAGCATTTATCTTTGGATAGCGGGCATCATTATGCCTGCCGTCTATATTTTTGTCTACTATGATGCGGGGTTGTATGCAGATTTCGGCATCAACATCTATTATCTGGGTGCTGCCATCTACGGCTGGATGATGTGGAAGTACAGAGCTGTACTACGACGTACTATCTTGAAACGGAAAGATGCCCCACAAAGGGGAGAGAACAACAGAACAGAAGAACAAAAGCAGGAGCTTTCCATTACCTATATGCCGACGCGCTACTTGCTGCCGCTTACTGCCGTATTCACCGCCGCCTTCCTCGGCATTGCCTGGATATTGATAAACTTCACGGACAGCAATGTGCCCTGGCTGGACTCCTTCACCACCGCACTGAGCATCGTCGGCATGTGGATGCTGGCACGGAAATATGTAGAACAATGGTGGGCATGGATTGCGGTAGATGCCGTCAGCGCCGGACTGTACATCTACAAAGGACTTGATTTTACAGCCGGACTATATGCCCTTTATACAATTATAGCTATCTTTGGCTACTTCAAATGGAGAAAGATGATGAGCAAAGACGAAGGATTAGAGATTAGGGATTAAGAAAGATATGAAAAACGAACTATCAACGAACAACGAACAATTATTAACTATTGATGCCGTAGTTTTGGCGAATGGGGAATATCCTACAAGTCCCCTGCCTTTAAAGATATTGGCAGAAGCGCCTTACGTGGTTTGTTGCGACGGCGGAGCGGACGAATACATCCGCCGGGGCCATACTCCCGACGTAATCATCGGCGACGGTGACTCCCTCAGTGATGAAAACCGCCGGAAGTTCGGACATATCCTGCACCGTATCAGCGACCAGGAAACCAACGACCAGACCAAAGCCGTCAACTTCCTGCTGGCGCAAGGCAAACGCCGCATCGCCATCATCGGTGCCACGGGCAAACGTGAAGACCATACACTGGGAAATATCAGCCTGCTCATCGACTATCTCCGTGCCGGAGCCGATGTACGTACCTATACCGATTACGGCATCTTCATCCCCTGCCGGGGTACCCGCACCTTCCCAAGCCATCCCGGACAGCAAGTATCCATCATCAATTTCACTGCACACGGTCTGCATGGCAAAGGACTGGTCTATCCTCTCAGCGACTTCACCAACTGGTGGCAAGGCACACTCAACGAATGCACCGGTACGGAATTCACCATCGAGGCGGAAGGGGAATATCTGGTATTCGTCACTACTTCTTCGCTTCCGCCACTTCAACAAAGTACACGCTGATACAAATCATGGCAATGGCAGCGGCTTGCGTCCAACTGAAACGGTCTTGCCCCAAGGTGAGGGAAACAACGGTAGTCACCACCAATATCAGATAGCTGTACATGGATACAACCGTCGTCTTGAGATACTTCAAGCCCACCGGAACCAGAAAGTAACTGAGGTAAGTAGGAAAAACCAGCACAAACGCCAACACCGCCCACGGCACCCAGTGCCACTTCCCATGCAAGGCATCCGTAAGCAAGGGTGCATCCCAGCCTATAATGGACGACACAATCAATCCCGTTACTGCCGCACCGCCAAAGATGTACTTCATCATCGTCACTACCCCGACCTCTTCCAGCAGTTTCTTGCTCACAATCAGGTAAACGGCAAAGACCAGCGAGCTCACCATGCAGAGCATGTTGCCCGTAAACGCATCGTGCGCCAGGTCATCACTGCCTTGCGTAAGGATGCACAGCAACGCACCGCCAAAACCCAGCGCTATGCCGATTATCTTCATCAGCGTAGCCTTTTCGTGCAGGAAAAAGACAGATATCAGAAAGACCCAAATGGGCTGCATGGAGTTGAAGATGGCACTGGAAACCGGAGTCGTCTTACTGATGCCCAGCAGATAGCAGAACATGAACCCGTAGAGTCCGAAAGCCCCCAGGCAGAACAGCCCTATCCGCTGCCGCCTTGTGGCCGGTGCCTCCTTTACAAACCAGCCTGTTATCCAAAATGCCACGGCAGCAAAGACACAACGCACCGTGACACCCGTCAATGCACCCAGCCACAAAGGGAGCAGAAATTTCAATCCATTCATATTCAACCCCGCCATGACGCGCGATGCAACCATACTGAGATTGGCTTCCAGTTTCTTATCTTTCATCAGCTTCGTATTTTTCCCCTCAAACAATTCATTACTTTGAAATGTTTTAGGAGAAAAAGGAGATAACACTATGGCAAAAGTTAAAGAAGAACAATCGTCTCAGCAAACAAAGCAAGTCCTCGCATTCTCCACCCGGCTACGCCATGACCTTAAGAAAGCCTGCCGGCAACTGGATGAGGGAGAAGGACAAGAGGACGTCACAATCAGTAAGGAGGTGAAGGCATGGCTAAACAAATAATATGGTCGCCCCTCGCCAAAGAGGCGCTGAAGGGCCTGCTGATTTCCTCGCAAGAAAGAGATGGCAACAAACGGTGTGGCGGGGTTCTGTACTCCTTATTCCAAAATGCATTGTACCGCATCACGCTGAATCCGTTTATCGGACAGCCCACCGAAGCAGAGAACATACGGTACATCATCCCGCATCCCGACTATACGCTTCTTTACCGGCACAGTCTCCGGAAGATAGAAGTGCTTGTGCTATGGAACAACCATCATAAGTTGGGCAGCATGATAGACCTCATCCGGGAAGAACCCGATACAGAATAAAGCAGCCAATCTTGTCAAGAGCAGATTTATGGAAGATTAACGGAACAGACGCATTATCGTCCGTTCATATAGCCGGAACAAACCATGTATCCGTCCCGAACATATCATCTGTTTATCCTCGACACACCATCTGTCGGCGCTGAACATATCATCCGAAACATCCGAGCTTTTCGTCAAAACCACTGGGATTTTCCAAGCAAATGCCCGCTATTCCGCTTGCTGAAGTGGAGGATTAAATCTGTAAAGCACTGGTTCAGGAGAGTAAACCCTAAGGTTTAGCAAATGAAGTGACGGAAGAACACAACAAAAAAGGAGAAGCGACGCCTCTCCTTTTATGCTAATTTAAAATTGAATCTGAACTAAGATTGCAGTTACAAAGATACAACATCCGAAAGGCAATGTCAAGCAATCCGGTGTTTTTCTTTACTGACGTCCCATTCTTTATACATGCATCAGATATTGCTTGAAGTCCGCGAAATCCTTCGACATCGGCAGGCTCTTCTTCTCACCGCGCATAAAGGCCTGAAGCTTGGCTGGTATTTCTACGGCTTCACCGATAATCTTCTCGACTGTATCCTTGAACTTCGCCGGATGAGCCGTTTCAAGGAACACGCCCGTTTCACCGAGTTTCAGTCCTTCGACCAAAGCGCGGAAGCCGCAGGCTCCGTGCGGGTCGAGCAGGTAATGGTCCTTCTTCCACACTTCCCGCATAGTTTCGGCAATCTGCTCATCGGTATAAGTGGCACCGCTGATTTCGGCAGAGATGGCGGCATGGCTGCCTCCGTAAAGGTCGAGTATGCGAGCAAAGTTGCTCGGGTCGCCCACATCCATCGCGTTAGCAATGGTAGCGATACTGGGACGCGGTGTATAAATGCCCGTCTGCAAATATTGGAAGAAGATATCATTGCGGTTGTTGGAAGCGATAAAGCGTTCCACGGGTAGTCCCATACGCTTGCCGAAAAGGCCGGCAGTGATATTGCCGAAGTTACCACTGGGTACACAAATGACGGCATTGTCTCCCTTACCGGCACGCTTCAGTTGAGCATAGGCATAAAAGTAATAGAATGCCTGCGGCAAGAAACGCGCCACGTTGATGGAATTGGCGCTGGTCAGTTGCAGGTGCTCGTTTAGTTCCCCGTCCATAAAAGCGGATTTAACCAGAGCCTGGCAATCGTCGAACGTACCGTCAACCTCAATGGCCGTGATATTCTGCCCTAAGGTAGTGAACTGTTTCTCCTGGATTTCACTGACTTTTCCCTTCGGGTAGAGCACATAGACGTGTATGCCTTCCACACCGAGGAAACCATTGGCAACGGCACTCCCCGTATCACCGGAAGTAGCCACAAGCACATTGACTTGCTTCTTGCCCTCTTTCTTGATAAAGTACCCCAGCAAACGCGCCATGAAGCGACCGCCTACATCCTTAAAGGCAAGTGTCGGACCATGGAACAGCTCAAGCGAATAAATATTCTCCGTCACCCGGACCAGAGGGACATCGAAACTGAGTGTGTCATAAACAATCTGTTTCAGCGTATCGGCAGGAACATCCTCACCAAAGAAAGCATCTGCCACGCGATAGGCTATCTCCTGAAAGCTGAGTGTATCGATGCTATCGTAAAACTCTTGTGGCAGAGTTTTGATTGTAAAGGGCATGAAAAGCCCCTTGTCTGCGGCAAGCCCCTTTACCACGGCCTCTTCAAGAGTGACTTCGGAAGCTTGTTTGTTGGTGCTATAATATTTCATATTAAATTAAAAATTAAAGAATTCATTGATAAACTCGTCTTCTTTCATCAGTCCGTAACTGCCTTCACAGGCTGCCACTTCATCAAATGTCCGTACTTCGTCAGCCTCGATACCCGGATGCCAGATGAGGAATGGAACAGGTTCGGCCGTATGCGTACGGAGCTCGCAGGGAGTGGGATGGTCAGGCAATACGGAGATGGCAACGGGTTCCTCCCAATCCTTCACAGCCTCGTAGATAGGACCTACAGCACGGCTGTCCAGATTCTCAATCGTCATAATCTTCAAGGGGACGTTTCCTTCATGACCGGCCTCATCACTGGCTTCGATATGCAGGTAGACAAAATCATCCGTCCGCAATGCATCGAGGGCGGCAGCCACCTTATTCTCATAGTTGGTATCATAAAGCCCCGTCGCACCTTCTACGGTGATACGCCGCAGCCCCGCATAGTAGCCGATACCGTTAATCAAATCCACGGCAGAAATCACGGCGCCGCGCCTCACCTGCGGAAACTTGTCTGAAAGGCGCTCCATCTGCGGACGATAACCGGGACTCCACGGCCAGATGCTATTGGCAGGGTCCTTACCCTCGGACTTCCGCTTCATGTTGACCGGATGGTTTTCCAGCAACACTTGCGAACGGATAATCAAATCGTTAATCAAATCGGCAGTCTGCTTCGGAGTAAGCTCTGCACCGCCTTCGGGGACCGAAATATTCTCCGTCCCCTCCATCGGCTTCACCATCAACGGACGGAAAGGCCTCAAAGGGACATCGTGGGGCGGCGTACAGTCAATGCGCTTGTCCCCTCCTTTTATTACCAGCAGATGGCGGTATTGCACGCCCGTATGGAAACGCACGCAGTCGTCGCCCAGATGCTCTTGAAGGTATTTCACCAACACATCCGCTTCCTCTGTAGTGATGTGCCCGGCAGAATGATTCTTGATATTGTCTCCCTCGATGCAGATAATATTGCAGCGCATCGCCATCTCACCTGGCTGCAAGTCCACACCGATGCTCGCCGCCTCCAACGGACCGCGGCCTTCGTACACCTTCGGCAGGTTATAGCCCAGAACGGACATATTCGCCACCTCACTGCCGGGATGAAATCCCTCGGCCACCGTCACCAGCCTTCCCACACGTCCCATGCGTGCCAGCTTGTCCATATAGGGAGTTGCAGCCGCCTGCAGCAAGGTTTTGCCTCCCAGAGCCTTCACGGGCCAGTCGGCCATACCATCACCCAATATAATGATGTGTTTCATCTTTTTATATTACGATTTGGATTAAACGTTTGCAATGCTCATAATATCCGCAAATACCCCCGCAGCCGTTACACCCGCACCGGCTCCGTATCCTTGTATCATCATCGGATATTCCTTATAACGTGCCGTGGTCAGCAGGATGATGTTATTGCTGCCTTCCAGACCGTAAAACGGATGGTTAGCGCCGACTTCCTGCAAGCCGACAGATGCTTTGCCGTTTTCCAGCTTGGCTACGAAACGCCAATGCTTGTTCTCGGCTTCCAACACCTTGCGACGGGCCTCGAAATCGGCATCGAGGCTCGGCACTTTCTTCCAGAAGTCATCCAGGGAGCCTTCAAAGAAGTCATCGGGCACAAAGAGGTTCTTCTCAACATCGCTCTGTTCCAAACAGTAACCGGCCTCGCGTGCCAGAATCACCAGTTTGCGGATAACATCCTTTCCGCTGAGGTCGATACGCGGATCGGGTTCGGAGTAACGTTCCTCCTGTGCCATCTTAATGGTCTTGCTGAAAGGAATGTCGGCACTGATTTTATTGAAAATATAGTTCAACGTACCGCTCAGCACGGCTTCAATCTTCAATATCTTATCACCGCTATGAATAAGGTCGTTAATGGTATTGATGATGGGGAGTCCGGCACCTACATTTGTTTCAAACAAGTACTTCACACCGCGTTGGCGGGCAATCTGTTTCAGTTCACGATAGTTCTCGTATTCAGAAGAAGCGGCAATCTTGTTGGCAGCCACTACCGAAACATTGTGCAGCAGCAAGTCCTTGTAAAGGGAAGCCACGCCTGCACTTGCCGTACAGTCCACAAAGACAGAGTTAAAGATGTTCATACCGATAATCTCATTACGCAGCGTTTCCAGAGAGCTGTCCTTTCCCTTCTCCTGCAGTTCTTCACGGAAACGTCCCAAATCGAAACCTTCGCGGCTGAACATGGCTTTGTTTGCATCGGCAATGCCCACTACATTCAATTGCAGGCCGTTCTCCTGCATCAGCTTCTGGCGCTGGCTGTGGATTTGCTCTATCAGGCTACCGCCTACGGTTCCTATGCCACAGATAAAGAGATTCAGTACCTGATATTCCGACAAGAAGAAAGAATCATGGATGACATTCAGCGATTTGCGCAATGATTTGCTGTCCACTACAAACGAGATGTTGGTTTCCGAAGCACCCTGCGCACAAGCAATCACATTGATACCGTTACGCCCCAACGTACCGAACAGCTTTCCGGCAATACCCGGCGTATGCTTCATGTTCTCGCCTACGATGGCCACGGTAGCCAGGTTCTTTTCTGCCTGAATAGGAGAAATTTCTCCCATCTCTATTTCTTTGGCAAACTCCTCGTTCAGCACCTCGCAAGCCAGGTTAGCATCCGCATTGCGCACACCGATAGACGTTGAATTCTCCGAAGAAGCCTGGGACACAAGGAACACACTGATGCCATTCTTTGCCAGCGCCTTGAAGATACGGTAGTTCACACCGATAACACCTACCATACCAAGGCCTTGCACTGTAATCAGGCTCGTATCATTGATGGATGAAATACCCTTGATGGCCTTGCTTTGCGGGTCGGAAACCTCTCGCTTGATGACAGTTCCCACACCCTCCGGATTGAAGGTATTCTTCACCAGAATGGGGATATTCTTGTGGCAAACCGGATAGATTGTCGGAGGATAGACCACTTTCGCACCGAAGTTACAAAGCTCCGTAGCTTCCACATAGCTCAATTCATTGATAGTGTATGCCCTGGAAATCACACGCGGGTCAGCTGTCATGAACCCGTCTACATCCGTCCAGATTTCCAGACTGTCGGCATCCAGTGCGGCAGCAATGATTGCCGCTGTATAGTCGGAACCACCTCTACCCAGGTTCGTTACCTCTCCCGTCATTTTGTCTGTGGAGATAAACCCCGGAACCAATACGCGTTTGGGCAGGCTGCTGAATGTTTCGCGCACCAACGAATTTGTCAGCTCCGTATCCAGCACATGCTTGGAATGTTTCTTCTCCGTCTTGATAAACTTACGCGAATCAAACCATTCAGCTCCCGTCAGTTGTGCCACGATGATAGATGAAAGCCGTTCGCCATAGCTCACAATCGTATCGGACGTCTTCTGCGAAAGGTCCTTTATCAGATAAATACCCTGAAAAATATCTTTCAGCTCATTAAGCAGTTCGCCAATCTGGCGCTGCAAGGCAACCTGCGCCTCGCCTGCCGGAATCACTTCCTTAATCATTTCCACATGACGGTAGACAATCTCCCGGAACTCATTCTCGTAAGAAGCATCACCGGCTGCCGCCATTCTGGAGGTGTTAATCAACTTGTCCGTGATACCACCCAATGCGGACACTACCACGATAACCGGTTCATCGACTGCTTCTACAATTCTCTTGACGCTCAAAATACTGTTCACGGAACCTACGGACGTTCCGCCGAATTTCATTACTTTCATTTCTCTTTATATTGTTGAGATGGTTGATACAATGTGTCGGAAACAAGCTGATACGGCTTGCATTGACTTTAATTAAATAGAAAAACTGCTTGAAAATGGTGTAACACGTAGAAACACAAAATACTATCCCTAACCCCTAAGGGTCATGGTCCACATGGATGTGACTGTATGCTGATAGTACTTGTTCATTGTCTCTTGTTTCTATCATTTATGATAAGTGTTGCAAAAGTAACAATAAAAACATTCAATCTATCACTTTTTGCGACTTTTTTGCGATAAAAATACAGAAAGCCTTTAAAAAGGCAAGAAATATGCACAACTTACGGCTTACACTTTCACACTTTCCATACCTTTTTTCTGTATATCCGTTTATTCTTTTCTAACATTTTGCTATCATTATCAAGATATATCATTATATTTGCATGGAAAACATGAAAGAAAAGTGCGTATGAACCCAGAAAACACTTCCGTTTTGCTAATATACACCGGTGGAACTATCGGAATGATAGAGAATGCAGAAACCGGCGCCCTGGAAAGCTTCAACTTCGAGCAGTTGCAGAAACATGTTCCCGAGCTTCAGAGATTTGCGTTCCGTATCGACACTTATCAATTCGACCCGCCCATGGATTCCTCGGACATGGACCCCGATGCCTGGCGCAAACTGGTACGCATCATCAGCGACAACTACGACCAATACACTGGCTTCGTCATTCTGCATGGCACAGATACCATGGCCTACACAGCTTCCGCACTCAGCTTCATGCTTGAAGGGCTGAACAAGCCCGTCATCCTAACCGGCTCGCAACTGCCCATTGGCGTGCTCCGCACAGACGGCAAGGAAAACCTGCTGACCAGCATCGAAATAGCCACCGACCGCCACTCCAACGGACAGCCCATCGTACCCGAAGTCTGCATCTTCTTCGAAAATCACCTGATGCGCGGCAACCGTACCACCAAAATGAACGCGGAAAACTTCAATGCTTTCCGCTCCTTCAATTATCCGGTACTCGCTTCTGCCGGTATACATATTAAATATAATAATGTACAGATTCATACACACGGCACTCCCCGCGAACTGGAGCCTCATTATCTGCTCGATACCAACATCGCCATACTGAAGCTTTTTCCAGGTATTCAGGAAAATGTCGTGGCAGCCATACTTGCCACTAAAGGACTGAAGGCCGTAGTCCTCGAAACCTACGGTTCCGGCAACGCTCCCCGAAAGGAATGGTTTCTACGCCGCCTGCATGATGCCTGCGAACAAGGCATCATCATTGTCAACGTCACCCAATGCAGTGCCGGCACCGTTGAAATGGAGCGCTATGAAACCGGTTACCACCTGATGCAGGCAGGAGTTGTCTGCGGATATGACAGCACAACGGAATCTGCCGTAACCAAGCTGATGTTCCTTCTGGGGCACGATTATCCACCTGCCGAAATACGCGAACTGATGGGACGACCGCTGGCAGGGGAAATTACCGTGTGAAGCACAACTATCACTGCACCGGGGTCAATTCTCCCGTCACAGAATCTATTATGAAACCGCTGACATTGACATCATCCGGTATCAGCGGATGGTTGACAATGGCTTCCACCGTACCTTTTACCGATTTCTCCGTATCTTCGAACCCATATAGCCAGGACTCGAAATCCACTCCGCAGAAACGAATCATATCAATCGTCTCCTGCTTGATACCCCGGGTCTTCATATGCTCTATCATCTGGGCACTGCTCATATGGCACGCACCACAATCGGAGTGGGCAATAACCATAACTTCCGTCACTCCCAACTCATAGATGGCCACCATCAGACTACGGATGACGCTACCGAACGGATGTGAAATGATTCCACCCGCATTTTTTATCATCTTCACATCACCGTTCTTGATACCTAAGGCCGCCGGCAGTAAAGCGGTCAAACGGGTATCCATACAAGAGAGGATGGCAATCTTCTTATCCGGGTATTTATTCGTGATGTATTTCTCATATCCCTTCTCGGCAACAAAACGCTTGTTGTATGCAAGAATATCTTCTATCATGGCTTTTATAACATGTTATTGTTTTCTACTCACAAAAATAAAAAAACTCTATGGGAGTCTGCAAGCCCTGCATTGAAAAATTGTACCTTTGGGCAATCATTTTAGAAGGAATGCGCAACTATGGCTAAAGAAAAGACGGTTTATGTATGCAGCAACTGCGGACAAGACTCTCCCAAATGGGTAGGCAAGTGTCCGTCGTGCGGAATGTGGAACACGTATGTGGAAGAGGTGGTACGGAAAGAAGTGGTGAACAAGCGTCCCGTATCGGGCATAGAAACCGCCAAAGCCAAACCCGTAACCCTCCATGAGATTGTAGCCGATGACGAACCGCGCATCGACCTCCATGATGCCGAGCTGAACCGGGTACTGGGTGGTGGTCTTGTACAAGGTTCTCTTGTTTTGATTGGCGGCGAACCGGGTATTGGGAAATCCACCCTGGTGCTACAGACCGTACTCCGCATACCGGAAAAACGTATTCTCTATGTATCCGGCGAAGAAAGCACCCGCCAATTGAAACTGCGTGCCGACCGCTTGACAAGCACCTCCAGTGACTGCCTCATCGTGTGCGAAACTTCCCTGGAACAGATTTACGTCCACATCAAAAATATTCGCCCGGATATAGTCATCATCGACTCCATACAGACAATTTCTACCGAAACCCTTGAATCGTCGCCTGGGAGCATCGCCCAGGTACGGGAATGTTCCGCCTCCATCCTGCGCTTTGCCAAGGAAACGCATACGGCGGTCATCCTCATCGGGCATATCAATAAGGAAGGAAGCATAGCCGGCCCCAAGGTACTGGAACATATCGTGGATACCGTACTCCAGTTCGAGGGCGACCAACACTACATGTACCGTATCCTGCGCAGCATCAAGAACCGTTTCGGAAGTACTGCCGAACTGGGGATTTACGAAATGCGGCAAGATGGATTGCGCCAGGTGAGCAACCCATCCGAACTGCTGCTGAACCAGGACCATGAAGGTATGAGCGGCATAGCCATCGCCTCCGCGATAGAAGGCATCAGACCGTTCCTCATCGAAACGCAGGCATTGGTCAGCAGTGCCGTATATGGTAACCCGCAACGCTCTGCCACAGGGTTCGACATCCGCCGCATGAATATGCTGCTGGCCGTATTGGAAAAACGTGTAGGCTTCAAGCTGGCACAGAAAGACGTCTTTCTC
Organism: Bacteroides sp. CACC 737; assembly: GCF_013874375.1. Taxonomy (NCBI): domain Bacteria; kingdom Pseudomonadati; phylum Bacteroidota; class Bacteroidia; order Bacteroidales; family Bacteroidaceae; genus Bacteroides; species Bacteroides sp. CACC 737. The sequence goes on along the minus strand of NZ_CP059408.1, from coordinate 4,397,972 downwards.
AACATTGCCGGCGGATTGAAAGTGAACGACCCGGCAATAGACCTTGCCGTCATCAGTTCTATCCTCTCCAGCAACATGGACACGGCCATAGAGCCGGAGGTGTGCATGGCGGGAGAAATAGGTCTGTCAGGTGAAATCCGCCCAGTGAACCGCATAGAGCAACGTATCGGAGAAGCAGAGAAACTTGGATTCAAGCGATTCATACTTCCCAAGTATAATATGCAAGGACTGAACACGAAGAAGATTAAAATGGAATTGATACCAGTACGGAAGGTGGAAGAAGCATTCCGTGCCCTATTCGGATAATCATTATGATACAAGAATACCAACTGCGCGTATTGCCCGAAGTAGCGGCAAACGAGCAACGCCTGAAAGAGTACTTAATACATGAGAAAGGACTGAATGCGCGGGAGATAACAGCAACGCGCATCTTGAAGCGCAGTATCGATGCCCGCCAACGGACCATCTATATCAACCTCAACGTACGGGCATATCTGAACGAAATGCCGAAAGAGGACGAATATCAACATACCTTATATAATAATGTAGAAGGAAAACCCCAAGTAGTAGTGGTAGGCGCCGGTCCCGGAGGACTCTTCGCCGCTCTGCGCCTGATAGAACTCGGTCTACGCCCCGTCATTGTGGAACGTGGAAAGGACGTACGGGAACGCAAGAAAGACTTGGCGCAAATCAGCCGCCAGCAACTCGTCAACCCGGAGTCCAATTACAGCTTCGGAGAGGGAGGTGCCGGAGCTTACTCGGATGGCAAGCTGTACACACGCAGCAAGAAGCGCGGCAATGTAGACAAGATTCTGAACGTCTTCTGCCAACATGGAGCCTCCACTTCCATTCTGGTAGATGCACATCCGCACATAGGTACGGACAAACTGCCGCGTGTCATCGAAAACATGCGGAACACTATCATCCAGTGCGGTGGCGAAGTCCACTTTGAAACACGCATGGACGCCCTGCTCATAGAGAAGGATGAAGTCAAAGGCATTGAAACAAATACCGGCAAGACTTTCCTTGGCCCGGTGATACTTGCCACCGGTCACTCTGCCCGGGATGTATACCGCTGGCTTGCCGCCAACAATGTAGAGATTGAAGCTAAAGGCATTGCGGTAGGCGTACGACTGGAACATCCCGCCACCTTAATAGACCAAATACAATATCACAACCGGAACGGACGGGGAAAATATCTGCCTGCCGCCGAATATAGCTTTGTAAACCAGGTAGACGGACGAGGAGTATATAGCTTCTGCATGTGTCCCGGTGGTTTTGTTGTGCCCGCCGCCAGCGGTCCCGAGCAGATTGTAGTCAACGGGATGAGTCCCAGCAACCGCGGTTCCCGTTGGAGCAATTCGGGAATGGTGGTAGAGCTACGCCCGGAAGACATAGAGCAATTTACTATTGACAATCTACAATTTACAATTTCTATGCAGCACGACAGCGCGGCTAATTGTCAATTGCCAACCGTCAATTCCCCATTAAGCATGATGTACTTTCAAGAATATCTGGAGCGCCTCTGCTGGCAACAAGGCAATATGAAGCAGACAGCACCGGCACAGAGAATGGCAGACTTCACTAAGAAAAAACTAAGTTACGACCTGCCGGAAACTTCGTATGCACCGGGATTGGTCTCCTCGCCTCTCCACTTCTGGATGCCTTCTTTCATTGCAGAACGCCTGAGCAAAGGTTTTCAGTTATTCGGGAAATACAGCCGGGGGTTCTTGACGAATGAGGCGGTCATGATTGGAGTGGAAACCCGTACATCGGCTCCGGTACGCATAACAAGAGATAAGGAGACACTACAACATGTACGCGTAAAAGGACTATTCCCCTGCGGAGAAGGCGCTGGATACGCTGGCGGCATTGTTTCTGCCGGAATTGACGGCGAACGATGTGCGGAAGCGGCAAAGGCATTCTTTAATTAAGCTATAATATTTACATTCAAATTTTTATTTTATCGTTTAATTTGTAAACAATTATCACATATACATTGTTTTATTGTATTTATAGAAATATTTATATGAGATTCATCAGAAACATTGTATGCTTTCTATTTTTCTTACCTTTCATTGCCACAGCGCAAACCTATAAATACATCGGAGTGGAAAACGGATTAAGTAACCGCAGAATCTTCGACATTCAAAAGGATTCAATAGGTTACATGTGGTTCCTCACCAACGAAGGCATAGACCGGTACAATGGAAAAGACATCAAACATTACAAATTAATTGAAGAAGATAAAAAGTCAAACTCCCCCATCCATCTTGGCTGGCTATATTTTGAAGACCAAGGGAAATTATGGGTAATAGGCAAATCCGGATGCATTTTTCAATATAACCAAGAACGCGATTCGTTCAACAGGATATATAAACTGCCCAAAGCATCGGTCAATATCAGCTGCAGCTATATGGATCACAATAATAGAATTTGGCTATGTAGCAAATACAGTATCATTCTCTATGACACAAAGACCGGAGAAACCCATCAAATGCCCAATGAATTAAAAAGGAGCATTACAAGTATCGAACAAATAGACAATAACCACTTCTTCATGGGCACCAGCAAGGGAGCGCGATACGTCAAACTCGAAAACAAAACATTGCAGATTGTCCCTCTTGAACCTCTTGACAAAATCCGGGCCCAAATCAGTGCACTCTATTTCCACCAAGAGTCACAAAGACTTTTCATCGGTACTTTTGAAAAAGGAGTCTTTGCCTACGACATACGGCAACAACGAATTATACACTCCAATACAGATTTGAGCGATGTAAACATCGCCCGAATCAGACCTCTGAACCGGACAGAACTATTGATAGCGACAGAAGGTATGGGCATACACAAAATCAATGTGAACTCGTGCATCTCGGAACCGTACATCACCTCCAACTACAAAAGTTACAATGAGATGAACAGCAATAACATCAATGACATTTATATTGATGAAGAAAAGCGGATATGGATAGCCAACTACCCGGAAGGGATTACCATTATAGACAACCGGTACAAAAACTACAACTGGATAAAGCATTCCATCGGAAACAGACAATCGCTGGTCAACGACCAGGTGCACTCTGTCATTGAAGACAGTGACGGAGACCTATGGTTCGGAACAAGCAACGGAATCAGCCTTTATCAATCAAAAACCGGGCAGTGGCATTCATTCCTGAGCTCTTTCGACCATCAACTGAAAGACAAGAACCACATCTTCATTACGCTATGCGAGGTATCACCCGGCATTATTTGGGCAGGAGGATATACTTCGGGAGTATACAAAATAAATAAAAGGACACTCTCGGTAGAATATTTCTCCCCTTACCTGCTCAATCCGGACAACATTCGTCCTGACAAGTATATCCGCGACATTGTAAAAGACTCCAAAGGATATATCTGGTCCGGAGGGTTCTACAATCTGAAGTGCTTCGATTTGTCCCTGAATTCTGTCCGTCTGTATCCCGGAATAAATTCCATCACCGCCATTACAGAAAAGGACGACGGACACATGTGGATTGGGACAAGTACCGGACTATATCTGTTGGACAGAGAGTCAGGCAGATTCCAATATATCGCCTTGCAGGAAGAGGCGACCTATATCAACACACTTTACCAAGCGGAAGACCTCTCTCTATATATAGGAACAAACGGCTCCGGAGTGGTTGTATACAACGCAAAGGACAGTACGTTCAAGCATTATCATAAGGACAATTGTGCCTTGATTTCAAACAACATCTACACCATACTCCCCGAGTCGGACGGGCATATCCTGATGAGCACTGAAAACGGGATCAGCTGTTTCCACCCTGCGGAGAAGATATTCCACAACTGGACCAAAGAGCAAGGGCTGATGTCCTCCTGCTTCAGCGCCTCTTCCGGAACGCTACGCAAGAACAAGGGTTTTGTCTTTGGCAGCACAGACGGAGCCATCGAATTCCCCGAAGGAACCCGTCTTCCCAAGTACATCTACTCCCCCATGATACTCAGCGATTTTCAGATATTCTATCAGACAGTCTTTCCCGGCAGTATGAATTCCCCCTTGAAGGAAAACATCAACCAGACAGACCGGTTAAAGCTGAAATATAACCAGAACACTTTCTCTCTCAACATTTCATCCATTAATTATGACGCACCGGACAATGTCACTTTCTACTGGAAATTGGAAGGATTTTACGATGACTGGAACCGACTGAGTGAAGAAGGGCATCTCCGCTTCACCAATCTTGCCTCGGGCGATTACAAGCTTTGCATACGGGCGGTATCCAAGGAAGAGCCGTATCTCTATTTTGAAGAGCGAAGTATCGACATCAGCATTGCGCGTCCCGTCTGGTTCAGTTTTTGGGCTATAGCTTGCTATGTTTTATTGGCGGCATTGATGTTCATTACCGGTTTTCGTATCATAGCACTGAGAAAACAAAAAAAGATATCCGATGAGAAAACCCGCTTCTTTGTCAATACCGCACATGATATCCGCACGCCATTGACACTGATAAAGGCACCTCTGGAAGAAATGCTTGAAAACAAGACATTGAACGAAGCCGAGACCAACAATATGCACATGGCACTGAGAAATGTCAATTCACTCCTGCACATGACCACCAATCTGATAAACTTCGAACGGGCAGAAGTATATTCCTCCCATCTGTACATAGCAGAATATGAACTGAATACTTATATAAAGGAGATATACAATATTTTCCGTACATACGCTGCCATAAAGCACATTTCTTTCAGATATGAAAGTAACTTCAGTTACATGAATGTGTGGTTCGATAAAGAGAAAATGGACTCCATCCTGAAGAACGTCATATCCAATGCCTTGAAATATACTCCTGAAAAAGGTGACATACTCATTTCCGTATATGACATTGGAAATACGTGGAGACTGGAGATCAAAGACAATGGCATAGGGATTCCAGCCAAAGAACAAAGGAAATTATTCAAGATGCACTTCCGTGGTACAAACGCCATTAACTCCAAGACCACGGGGAGTGGCATCGGTTTAATGCTGGTACGGAAACTGGTAAACCTGCACAATGGCAAAATACACATTGAAAGTACCGAACATCAAGGCACTACTATCAGAATCACCCTGCCCAAAGATAAAGAACAGTTCAAGCACTTCACATTGGCAATCAAAGAGAAGAAGTCTGCCTATGAACTGGACGTTCCCATTACTCCTTCGGAACGTACCGACTCTTTCCTGACCGAAGACAAGGACAAACTGCAACGTATCTTGATTGTAGAGGACAATGACGAGCTACGAAACTATCTGCTCCAGTCATTCTCCCCCAATTACAACGTGCAAGTATGCGGTAACGGCAAAGAAGCGCTTGCTATTGTAAAACAATTCTGGCCAGAACTGATTCTTTCCGACATCATGATGCCGGAAATGCGAGGAGACGAATTATGTACAGCCATCAAGAGCGACATCGAAACTTCCCATATCCCGATACTACTGCTGACGGCACTGGGAGATGAAAAAAACATTCTTGAAGGTCTCCAGATCGGTGCTGACGAATATATTGTAAAACCCTTCAGCATAAACATACTGAAAGCCAGTATAGCCAATCTGCTTGCCAACCGTGCATTGCTACGTAAGAAGTATGCAGATTTGGAAATCAATGCAGCAGAAGAGGAACCTCCTACAGCTACTTGTTCCAATAGCCTTGATTGGATATTCATGTCCAATGTAAAGAAGAACATCGAAGATAACATAGATAATCCCGATTTCACAGTAGACACCTTATGTTCTCTCCTGAACATGAGTCGCACCAGTTTCTACAACAAGCTGAAAGCACTAACCGCCCAGGCCCCGGCAGATTTCGTACGGAATATTCGTTTGAAACACGCTGCCAATTTACTAAAAGAGGGAAAATATTCTATTACCGAAGTCGCAGAAAGAACCGGTTTCTGCGATGGGAAATACTTCCGGGAAGTCTTTAAGAAGTATTTCAATGTCAGCCCCAGCCAATATGCGAAAGGAGACACTCCCCGCTCCCCCAAAGGAGAGGGAGAATAGTTCTGCATAGGAGAATTTTTCATTTTGCAGCCCCACACAGCCAAACCCTAAAAAATTATCCGTATTTTTGCAGAAACAAAAAACGAGAATGACTCCTGAAATAGCAATCGTCGACTCCAACACCCTCTCCTGCCTGGGACTGCAGAACTTGCTGGAGGAAATCATCCCGACAGCCGTCATCCGCTCTTTCCGTTCCTTTGGTGAGCTGATGGATGATACGCCTGACATGTATGTGCATTACTTCATCTCCTCGCAGATTTACTTCGAGCATACCGCTTTCTTTCTGGAGCGCAAACCCAAAACCATTGTGCTGGTCAACGGTGAAACCGTTCCCCAATTGTCGAGCGTGCCGACGTTGAATATCTATCAGGACGAACAGAACCTGGCAAAGAACATTCTGCAGCTGCGTCAATACGGAGACCAATACCACCTGCACCAAGGCAGACCGGAGTCTGCCGGACACGCAAACATGGCACCAGACACCACCAGCCACGACCTTTCCGCCCGAGAAATAGAAGTGCTGGTGCTGATTACCAAAGGCCTCATCAACAAGGAGATTGCCGACAAACTGAACATCAGCCTGACCACCGTCATCTCACACCGCAAGAATATCACCGAGAAGCTGGGCATCAAGTCCGTATCCGGGCTGACTATCTATGCAGTCATGCACGGATATGTGGAAGCCGACAGAATATAATCCTGCAACCGGAACACATCAGAAGCGGAGTTTTTCAGAAAGGCGCCGCCCTAATCAGTGTACTTGTATGCCAAAGTTTAATCGTTCCATCGTGGAGTAAAAATCGTTCCACCATGGTGGAACGATTTTTACTCCACGATGGAACGATATTTTCCACATGATAGAACGATTTAAGATTAGCACTCCAAGAACGAAATCCTAATAAATGAGGATTGCCCCTTCCGCAAGAATCCCCTTACTTTGCAGGTACAAAAAAACAGTTTATGAACAGATATAGAATTTTAGCCGGCATCTTCTGCCTTTTGGCAACCGGCAATGTACTTGCCGAAGAGGCAGACACTTTGAAAGTGGTAGACGTAGAGGAAATAACCGTCATTGCTACCCCAAAAGAAAACCGGAAACTGCGCGAGCAGCCCACTGCCGTCACCCTGCTTTCGCAACAGGACATGCAGAACGCACAAGTAAACTCCATCAAGAATCTGACATCCGTAGTGCCCAATATATTTATCCCCGACTACGGATCTCGACTGACTTCGGCTGTCTATATCCGCGGCATAGGTTCACGCATCAACACTCCCTCCGTAGGACTTTATGTAGACAATATACCTTATATAGACAAGTCAGCCTTCGACTTCAGCTATGCCGACGTAGAGCGCATCGACGTGCTACGCGGTCCGCAAGGCACGCTCTACGGGCGCAATGCTATGGGCGGATTGATTAAGGTACACACCAAATCTCCCTTCTCCTACCAGGGAACGGACTTCCGCATGGGGGCAGGTACGCACAATGCCTATAATACCTCGCTGACCCACTATCATCGGCTTTCGGAACGGTTCGCCTTTTCCACCGGAGGGTTTTACGATTATCAAGGAGGATTCTTCCGCAACACGGTGAGGGACGAGAAAGCGGACAAGGGGCAATCGGCAGGCGGACGCATCCGCGCCATTTACCTCCCTTCGGACAACTGGAAGGTGGACCTGAACATCAACTACGAATACAGCGACCAGAGAGGATACCCGTATTTCTATCAAGGTAGCCTGGCCCCCGAAGCACAGAGCGAGGCGATGAAACCCTACATTGGAAAGGTCTCCAACAATGCCCGAAGCAACTATTACCGCAACCTGCTGAACACCGGTCTGAACCTGGAATACCAGGCACAGCACTTCACGTTGAGCATGGTCACCGGCTACCAGTTTCTAAAGGACTGCATGGACATAGACCAAGACTTCACCGCCAACGACATCTATACCTTGCAACAGAAACAATGCTCCCACGCACTGAGCGAGGAAATCATCTTGAAGAGTAAAAGCGGCAACCGCTGGCAATGGACCACCGGTGCCTTCGGCTTCTACCAATGGCTGAATACGGAAGCTCCCGTAACCTTCAAAGAAGCCGGAATGGGGATGCTGAACCAGATGTTGGGTAGTGTCATTCCATCACAAATACAAGTAGAGATGGGTCCGTCCATGAGCATGAATATCCTGCCCTCACTGGGCATCATCAGCCGGGCTATGCCCATCGGAGGCAGTTTCGACACTCCGCTGCTGAATGGGGCGCTCTTTCATCAATCCACCTTCAGAGATTTATTCGGGCTGAAAGGAGTGTCCTTCACCGCCGGGCTACGTTTGGATTATGAACGTATGAACATGGATTACAACTCCGGCACCAGCCTGGAGTACAAGGTGGGCATCAAGGGAGAAATGAAGCGAGGCGATGTCGTCATCCGCGAAATAGAGATGATGCCGGAGACAGCGCTGACCGTAGAGTCTCGCTACCAGGGAAGTATCGACAAAGATTATCTTCAGCTGTTGCCCAAGTTTGCTTTGCAGTATGACTTTGCGCGAAACAGAGGAAACATTTACGCTACGGTCAGCAAAGGTTACCGTTCGGGAGGCTACAACGTGCAGATGTTCTCCGACTTGCTGCAATCCAGTTTGAAAAACGACATGATGCGGCAAAGCAAAGAGGCGATTATGTCCAACGTACCGGATGCCTACAAAGAGTTGGTGAGCAAATACTTCCCCGATGCAGGAGAGAATCCGGATGCAAAATCTGCCACTGTCTATAAACCCGAACAAACCTGGAACTACGAAATAGGAACTCACCTGAATCTGTTTGACGGACGTCTGCATGCCGACGCCTCCATCTTCTGGCTGGAAACCCGCGACCAACAGATTTCACGTTTCGCCCCAAGTGGACTGGGACGTGAAACGGCAAATGCCGGTAAAAGCCGCAGCCAAGGGGCAGAGATTGCCTTGACAGCTGCCGTTACTACGGATTTCACGCTGAATGCAAGTTATGGCTATACTCGTGCCATCTTTAAGGACTACATCACCAACGAAAAAGTAAATGGTGAGCTTCAGGAAATCAGCTACAATGGCAAGTATGTACCTTTTGTTCCCAAGCATACCATGAACGTGGGCGGTCAGTACATCTTCCGCATCCGTCCGGGGTACTGGCTGGACCGCATCCAGCTGAATGCTAACTACACCGGTGCCGGGCGCATCTACTGGACCGAGAAAAATACCGTGAGCCAAGCCTTCTACGGCACGCTGAACGGACGCATCAGCTTCCAGAAAGGACATGGACAAATTGACTTCTGGGTGCGCAATGCCCTCAACAAGGATTACGCCTCCTTCTACTTCAAGAGTATGGGAAACGGATTTATGCAGAAAGGACGTCCCGTGCAAGCAGGGATAGAACTACGATGCAGATTCTGATTTCCTTATTCATTGATAGCTCCGCAATGCGGGCAGACTCCCTTCTCCCTTAATTTCTGCCCGCATCTGCCGCAACGATAGCGTGAAGCCAGCAGCGAAATACGAAGCCTTTTGAGGAATACCCATACAAAAGCAGCCAAAAACAAGTATCCGACGTAGATAGATGTAGTAAGGATAAAGAAGAAATAACAGAAGATGCAGCAGGAGGCCAGCCCCAACAGATAGAATACGGCCGCCGCCGGACTTAACTGGCGGAACAAATCGTCGAGTACCGCCAGCAACACCACGATAAACAGCCAGAATCCCATCAGAAAAGCAGAAAGCACAAACGGTACCTTGAACGGCGACAAGGTAGGATTAAAATAGAAGTGTTGCCACGTCTCCGGCGCAAACACTTGTATAGATTCGTAAATAGTGGCACAGAACGCCATCAACAGACATAGCAACAACGGATAGAGACTGTCTATATCATTAAAGTACACCATCCTTAGCTGCTTGCGCCGAAAAGCCCGGAACAGCCAGACTGTCACAAACAAGGCAAAAATAATGATAAAATAAGAGGCATGGGTATCACTGAACAAGTAGATGGCCTGCGAAATGCTGTCTGTAGGAACAAAGGCATGCATCATTTCGGACTCCCGCAACCAGCCCTGCACTTCCTGCGAATGGGCAAGCTTCACCCATACACTATCCACACTGTCGGCAGGATGGATGGCGAACTCGGCAACCACCACGCGGTCTCCCCGATAAAGCATATTATAACAGTCCTTCACGGGCAGACAAGCCAAATTCACAGAATCTGCCAGCACTTCCAGATTGGTATTCCAAGTATAATGCCGTTCAAAAAGATAGGTCAGCGAATCACGCGTCTCCTTAGACAGATGTTCATCTTCAAGATTAGGACGGGAATAATGACAGGAAACTAAAGCAATGAAGCATAAAAAATAAAGAATGCAGAATAGGAGGGAACGCAGTGAACGCAAAGGATGTTTGTCCCTGCCCGCTTCCCGGTACCGGTCATTTGCCAGCCTTTCATTATGTGCCCGTTCCTCACTCCTCATTTTCAAGTCTTTATTAGTAATTCCTCATTCTTCGTCCTTCATTAAAGCGGCTCTTCATGAGCAATGACTTTCATCTGGCAATTCTTACAATCAAACGACAAGCGGAAACGCTTGCCGTCCGTCTCAACCAAATAATAAGGTTCCCTATAGGGAGAATGTCCTTTCTGATAGGTGGGACACCATCCCATACTGAAACGCAGGCAATGTTTGCAAAACATGAGCACAGCCTCTGGAACCGCTTGTGCCTCATAGGCAGGCGCTATAGACGAGAGTCCATGCTCACGGTAAAAACTCCGGGCAGCACTGTTCATCACATTGCCCAGATAGGTCAGCGAAGTAGCTGGGAAAGCATGGCTGGTCGGTTTCCAAACAGCCAGCTCACGACGATAAGTAACACGCCGAGCCTCAATCAGCTTATCTATCACCTGCCGGCGCCAGTCTGCCACCACAGAAGCAGGAATGAACCAGTTCGCAGAAAGATTGAGCCTGATACCCGACGCCTCTTCTGATAAATGCCCGGCTACCTCGAAAGGTGTATTTCCCAACTTAGCCAGTTGGCTGCGCAGGTTATCCGCCTGCGGTGTACGTGCCAACTCCTTCGGATAAGGGAAAGAAAGTGTCACGCGGTTATCATCTTCGTCCGCAGCCGTCAGGCTAAATCCGAAAGAATTATCTGCCAACTCCCAACAAACACCGATTTTGCGTTCGGAGGATTTACGGGTAAGGATACGTTCAAATTCCTGGTCGAAGTTACGATAAAGCCGGGTACGTGGTTTAATACGGGGCACTTCCCCTGCCGGATAGAGCTTGTTGCCATCCACCCGGTTGATACGGAAACCTTGCAAACGTCCTTGCTCATCCAAGAAGCAGACACCGTCTCCGTTGTGGAAAGGCTTTATGCCTGCCACCGTGAGATAGCCCCCGCGCTGTTCCTTCAAAGTGCCCATCTCCTCTCCCAAAGATTTGGGCGTATCGAACGAAGTGATCTCCCCTCCCCTTCCTTGCAGGAAGTAATGAGTGAAACCACGACTGAAACTCTTGTCCAACTGTGGCTGAAAATCGAAACGGCAAGTGCCCGAAGAGGCACGGGCATATTCCTTGCGACGGGCAAAAATGGCATCGAGTCGCCTACGGTAAGCCGCCGTCACATTCTTCACGTACGTCACATCCTTCAAGCGGCCTTCTATCTTCAAGGAAGTGGCTCCGGCATCCAGCAGTTCTTCCAACACCTCACTTTGGTTGAGGTCTTTCAAAGAAAGCAAATGCTTATTACGCACAATGGTCTTGCCATCGGCATCTACCAGACTGAAGGGTAAACGGCAGAATTGCGCACATTCCCCCCGGTTGGCACTCCGTCCGAAACAAGCCTGGCTGACATAGCACTGCCCGCTATAACTGACGCAAAGAGCCCCGTGTACAAAGACTTCGAGCGGCACGTCGGGACACGCCTCATGGATACCGCGTATCTCCTGCAAAGAAAGTTCGCGTGCCAACACCACCTGACGGAAACCGGCATCGGCAAGGAAACGTACTTTCTCCGGCGTACGGTTATCCATCTGTGTACTGCCATGCAACGGGATGGGCGGCAAATTCAGCCGCGTAATCCCCATGTCCTGTACAATCAGCGCATCCACACCGATACGGTACAATTCCCAAATCATCCTCTCTGTCTCTTTCAGCTCTTCTTCTTTCAGAATGGTATTGACCGTCACATAGATACGGGCATTATACAGATGGGCATGCTCCACCAAAGCGGCAATATCCTCCAAAGAGTTGACAGCAGCAGCACGCGCACCGAACTTGGGTGCACCGATGTAGACCGCATCCGCTCCATGATTCACAGCTTCTATGCCACACTCCAAATTCTTGGCAGGAGCCAGCAGCTCTATTTTACGTTGTTTTATCATTGTTCAATTACGAGTGACAAGTGACACGCTACTCACTCTATATCATTAATATTATACGGTGTCTCCTGATATACAAAATAATTCAGCCAATTGGAGAACAACAGATTGGCATGGGCACGCCAACGCACCAACACTCCTTTGTCCGGGTCATCGTCCACATAGTAGTTACGGGGTATCTCGATGGGCAGGCCCTTATTCAAGTCACGGCGATACTCTGTGTCCAGCGTCAACGGAGAGTATTCCGAATGGCCGGTCACGAAGAACTCACGCCCTCCACGGGCCACCGCCATATATACACCGGCATCCTCCGACTCGGAAAGCAGCGTCAATTCCGGAACCTTCTGTATATCTTCCCGGCGCACTTCCGTGTGGCGGCTATGCGGCACATAGAATATATCATCAAATCCACGGAAAATGGGATGCAACGGTTGCAAGGTACGATGTTCAAAGATACCGAACATCTTCTTATCCAGTGCATACTTCGGCACTCCATAATGATGATAGAGCCCTGCCTGCGCCGCCCAGCAGATGTAGAGCGTAGAGGTGACATGCGTACGCGCCCAGTCGAAGATTTCAATAATCTCATCCCAATAAGTCACCTCCTCAAAATCCATCTGCTCTACCGGAGCACCGGTGATAATCATGCCATCGTACTTTTCACCGCGCATCTTGTCGAAATCCGTATAGAATGTTTTCATGTGTTCTATCGGAGTGTTCTTGGAAGTATGGCTTTTTATCTTCATGAACGAGATTTCCACCTGAAGCGGAGTATTGGAAAGCAGACGCACCAAGTCCGTTTCCGTTGTAATCTTTAGCGGCATCAAGTTCAGAATCACGATACGCAGCGGACGGATATCCTGCTGGGTTGCCCGGGAATTATCAATGACAAAAATATTCTCCTCTTTCAGCAACTCGATAGCGGGTAGTTTATCGGGTAAATTTAAAGGCATGAGTTTATATCTATGGTTTAACTTATTACTGTCTACTATTTTAGCGTGTAAAGTTAGGCAAAAAATCAGAGTGTGATAAATAAATTATAAAAGTTTTATCGATTTATCCCTCTTCATTTAACACGTTTAATTACATTTGTACCCGAAACCTATTAAAAGTTATTAAAAAATAAGGTTAAAAAGCACTGCGGCATCAAGCGTGATACTGATAATTAGCATCCAAAAGCGTAAAAGACTTTTCCATACCGGTTATAGCTCTGCTAAATCCACATTTTTAAGACAAGGTTCATTGAGTATAACTGGGAAAGCGGAAAAACCGTTGCCCCGCAATAATAATATAATGAAAAAACTTATTCTTGCAAGAGGAGTCTTAGCTGCCTCTTTATTCTGCTGCGTGTCCTTAGGGAATACAGCTTGTGTGAACCGGATTGACGAAGAATCAGAAGCGGAAATCGAGGAAGGGACGACGCCTATCACGTTCTCTATCAAAATAGAAAAGGCCAGTACCAAGGTCACAAACACCGCCTTTGAAAAAGGAGACAAAATGGGCTTGTTTGCAACCACTTCCTCCGGCTCTATCAAGGGGAAACGGTATATTGACAATCTGGCTCTGGAATATACGGAAGGCTCTACACTGATTCCCCAAAAGACAGTATTCTATCCGGAAGGAGATGTGCCACTGGACTTTATCAGTTACCACCCTTACCAAACCGAAGGGGTAGTTGCCGGTACACCCGTTCTTCCCGTATCTGTACAGATAGACCAAAGCAATGAGAAAAACCGCGCACAAAGTGACTTCTTGGTAGCAAAAGCGCAAGGAATCACCAATAAAACCAAATCTGTAACCCTGGAGTTCCAACACAAGCTGTCCAAACTGGCAATCTCTCTGACACCCGACACAAGCAACTCTGCCAATGATTTGCTGAAAGCCAATCCGCGTATCATCGCAACCGGGCTCAAGACCTCGGCCGATTATAATCTGGAAGACGGGACTTTCAGTAATCTTACGGGGACACAAGACATCATAGCCTCCGGTGAATGGAGTGTCAAAGACAACAAACTTACCGGCAAGGAATTCATTATCATACCCCAAACGATAAATGATGGCAAGCAATCCTTCATTATGGAGTGGAGCGGACGTATATACAGTTGTGCAATACCCGAAGTGGAAATGAGTAGCAGCACGCAATGTATCATCAACATATCAGCCATGCAGAGCAACAGCAACGTCCTGAGTAGCTTTGCCGGCAAAATCAAGGAATGGAGCAGCCTCCCTCCCATCGACACCGACAATATGGAAGATTACACTGCCATACATATTTCCGCTCTCTCCTTTTCTCTTTCAAATGTGTACAGAATTTATCACGAAGGGATACCCATTGCAGAAGTCTGCAAGGAATATCTCAAATCAGCGTCATTGACTTCCAGAGCCGTTATAGCCTATCCCATAGGTAAAAATGAAAAGGCCGACCTGAGCAATGGCGTCATCCTACAGCTTGCGGACCGTAAAGACACCATCTGCGGAGGAAGAATAAGCTGGAATACAGACGACTATGGATTTACCTACACTAAAGGGGAATATACCGGCATAGACAAGCTCTATATAGACAACAGCCATAAACTACTTCTGGAAAAGCCGGAAAACGCCATCAAGGTGAATGTGGCATGCTACACCCTTCGAGACATCAGAAAAGGAGTGTCTACCGAATACCCCATTGTCAAGATTGGAGCCCAATACTGGATGGGTAAAGAACTCCATGCCACCACCTACCGTGACGGAACTCCCTTGAAAAAACAGATTGATTTGGGAACAGACAAAGCCGGATATTACAAGCCGGATAAGTATGATATTTATTTTTACAATGGAGAAGCCATACTGGCAGGAGAGCTGGTACCCGAAGGCTGGAAAATACCATCGGATGCAGACTGGGAACAGCTGAAAAGCTATACCGGCAACGACAGCTCCATACTAAAAGCCGGAGAATGGCAGACAATGGTATCCGGTGAAGTAGCCCCCGTCAACAACTATACCCGGTTCAATGCTTTTCCCGTAGGAATGTGGTACAACAAGGGGCACAACAGTCCAAACAAAATGACCGCCTTCTGGAGTTGGGATCATACAAAGCATACCCTTTCGGAAAGCACCATTTATTTTCTCGGCGAAAGCGACGAGTTTGTCTCAAGCGCCGCCCATGTCACCGGCAAGCCCTACTATAAAGCTCTTTCCATCCGCTGTATAAAAGAATAGCCGGCAATTTCGACATTTCTCATTTCTTTTTTGTATTTTTGTTCCCAATGTGCAAGATTTTTGCCAATCGGACAAAGATAACGAAAGAGAAATGAGAGTAATCGACCTGATAAACAGTAACGAAAAAACAGCTTTTTCCTTTGAAATATTGCCACCACTGAAAGGTACGGGCATCGAAAAGCTGTATCAGACCATAGATACGTTACGGGAATTCGACCCCAAATACATCAACATCACCACGCACCGCAGCGAGTACGTGTACAAAGACCTCGGCAACGGATTGTTCCAGCGAAACCGCCTGCGCCGCCGCCCCGGCACCGTAGCCGTAGCTGCTGCCATCCAGAACAAGTACAACATCACCATGGTGCCGCACATCCTTTGCAGCGGCTTCACCCGCGAGGAGACGGAGTACGTGCTGCTCGACCTGCAATTCCTCGGCATCACCGACCTGCTGGTGCTTCGTGGCGACAAGGCAAAGCACGAATCTTCGTTTATCCCCGTAGGCAACGGTTACCACCACGCCGTCGAACTACAAGAACAAATCAACAACTTCAATAAAGGCATCTTTGTGGACGGCTCCGAGATGAAAGTTACCAATACCCCATTTTCGTACGGCGTAGCCTGCTATCCGGAAAAGCATGAAGAAGCCCCCAACATGGATACAGACATCTACTGGCTGAAGAAGAAAATGGAAATGGGTGCAGAGTATGCCGTGACCCAGCTCTTCTACGACAACCGGAAATATTTCGACTTCGTGGAACGCGCCCGCCAAGCCGGTGTCACCATCCCGATTATCCCGGGCATCAAGCCCTTCAAGAAGCTGTCACAACTCAGCATGATACCCAAGACGTTCAAAGTAGATTTGCCCAAGGAACTGACCCAAGAGGTTCTGAAGTGCAACACCGACGCAGAAGCCCAGCAAGTAGGCATCGAATGGTGCGTGCAGCAGTGCAAAGAGCTGATAGCCCATGGCGTCCCAAGCCTCCACTTCTACTCGGTAGGAGCTACAGACAGCATCAAGGAAGTAGCCAAACAAATATACTGAACAATTGATAATTGACAAATGATAGTATCACAAGTAATAACTCATAACTTATAACTCATTACCCCGTGTTCAGTTTCAAGGACATAATAGGCCAAGAGCCAGCCAAGCAAAGGCTGATACAAGAAGTGCAGGAAGGACGTATCCCCCACGCACAACTCTTCTGTGGCCCTGCCGGAGTAGGAAAACTCCCATTGGCACTTGCCTATGCCCGCTACATCTGCTGTCCCAACCGGACGGAAACCGATGCCTGCGGTACTTGTCCCTCCTGCGTGAAATGGAACAAGCTGGTGCACCCGGACGTACACTTCGTATACCCTATCGTCAAGAGTGCCAAAGGGAAAAAGGAAGTCTGCGACGACTATATCACCAACTGGCGGCACCTGCTGCTGAACAGCCCCTACTTCGGACTGAATCATTGGCTGAACGAGATGGATGCCGAAAACGGGCAAGCCATCATTTATGCCAAAGAAAGCGACGAGATAACCCGCAAGCTCAGTCTGAAATCCAGCGAAGGAGGTTACAAAGTCACCATCGTATGGCTGCCCGAAAAAATGCACGAAGTCTGCGCCAACAAGCTGCTGAAGCTGCTGGAAGAGCCGCCCGAGAAAACGATATTCCTCCTCATTTCCGAAGCTCCGGAAATGATACTGCCCACCATCCTCAGCCGCACGCAACGCTTCAACATCCCCAAGATTGAAGAAGTTGACATAGCAGGAGCCTTACAGCAGAAGTACGGAGTGCAGCCCCGCGACAGCGAGACCATAGCCCACCTGGCAAACGGAGACTTTATCAAAGCATTGGAGACCATCCATCTGAACGAGGAGAACGAACTGTTCTTCAATCTCTTTGTCAGCCTGATGCGACTCTCCTACCAGCGCAAGATACGGGAAATGAAACAATGGAGCGAGCAGCTTGCCGCCATGGGACGCGAACGGCAGAAGAACTTCCTGGACTACTGCCAGCGTATGACCCGCGAGAACTTCATCTACAACCTGCACCGCAAGGAGATGAACTACATGACGTTGCCCGAACAGAACTTCGCCACCCGCTTCGCCCCCTTTGTCAACGAGCGTAACGTCGTGGGCATCATGGACGAACTGAGTGAAGCGCAGCGCCACATCGAGCAGAACGTGAACGCCCGCATGGTGTTCTTCGACTTCTCCCTCAAAATGATTGTTTTATTGAAACAATGAAAAGTGGCAAGATAATGAAATGCAAAGTATCAAATCGTAAATAGTAAATAGTCAAATAGTAAATAAACAGATGATGGAATTTAAACTACATAACGGAAGCGGAGGTCTCTGCTGCAAGAGTTGCGGCAGGCAGGACAAGCAACTGAACACCTACGACTGGCTGGCAGACATTCCGGGCAATGCCGATGAGAGCGAGCTGGTAGAGGTTCAGTTCAAGAATACCCGCAAGGGATATTTCCGCAACAGCAACAAGATACCCCTGGAGAAAGGCGACATCGTAGCCGTAGAAGCCACCCCCGGACATGACATCGGCGTGGTGACCCTGACCGGACGCCTCGTGCCGCTGCAAATGAAGAAAGCCAATATCAAGTCCGAGGCAGACATCAAACGCATCTACCGCAAGGCGAAGCCCGTAGATATGGAGAAGTACAACGAAGCAAAAGCCCGCGAGCACGCCACCATGATACGCTCGCGCCAGATTGCCCTGGACCTCAACCTCAACATGAAGATTGGTGACGTGGAATACCAGGGAGACGGCAACAAAGCCATCTTCTACTACATCGCCGACGAGCGTGTGGACTTCCGCCAGCTCATCAAGGTCCTTGCCGACGCCTTCCGCGTGCGCATCGAGATGAAACAGATTGGCGCCCGCCAGGAAGCCGGACGCATTGGTGGCATCGGTCCCTGCGGACGCGAACTCTGCTGCGCCACCTGGATGACCTCCTTCGTGTCGGTATCTACCAGCGCTGCACGCTTCCAGGACATATCACTGAATCCGCAGAAACTTGCCGGACAATGCGCCAAGCTGAAGTGCTGCCTCAACTACGAAGTGGACTGCTACGTGGAAGCACAGAAACGCCTGCCCTCACGCGAGATTACCCTGGAAACCAAAGACGGCGAGTTCTTCTTCTTCAAAGCCGACATTCTGAGCAACCAGATAACCTACTCAAGCGACAAGAACATCCCTGCCAACCTGGTGACCATCAGCGGCAGACGCGCCTTCGAGATTATCGGTTTGAACAAACGTGGCATCAAGCCCGACAGCTTGATAGAAGAAGCCCATCGCTCCGAACCCAAAAAGCCGGTGGACTTGCTGGAACAAGAGAGCCTCACACGCTTTGACCGCAGCCGGAAAGGCAAGAGTGGCGGTGACGGCAACGGTAACGAGAACAGCAACAACAGCCGTAACAAGAGAAAGAAAAAGAGTGGGAACGGTCGTCCGCAAGGAGGTGAGCAGGGTGCTCCCCAATCCAACAACCAGAGAGAACAATCCAGGCAAGACCGGCAACCGAGACAGAAACAAGACCGGCAAGTACCCAAACAAGGTGAACAGCAACAAGGCGAACGTCAACAACGGAACAATAACAACCGTCGTCCGCCCCGTAACAATAAGCCCAAACCTCAAGGTGAAAGACCTGCCCAAAATGACAAACCGGCTCAAGAATAGGAATCTCTGCCTGAAAGGTATCATACTACTGTTTGTCGCAAGCCTGCTGAGCGCTTGCGACAAACAGACCGTATACCATTCCTTCCAATCCCTCCCCACCGAAGGCTGGCCGCGCGAAGACACGCTCTCTTTCGACGTGAAGGTCACCGACTCACTGACCTACTACAAACTGTCTCTGGAAGTTCGTAACCGAAGCAACTACCCCTATCAGAATCTACCTCTATCCATCTGCTACACCACCGCAGATTCCATCCCTTCCCCCGCAGACACCATACAGCTAATCCTGGCGGACAAAGAAGGGATCTGGAAAGGTGACGGCTGGGGAGGTCTCTATCAGACTGCCGTCTCCGCAGGAAGCGTTCAAATCGGCAAACCCGGCACCTACCTCTTTAAAGTGGCCTATACGCTACCGGACGAAAGGCTGCAAGGAATCAATGACATCGGCATCAAACTGAAGAGATAGGAACTCCCTATTGTTCTTTATCACCTTCTTCTAACAACCATCTCAGTCTCCCACTCACGTCTCCTTGAAGCGGAAACGGGCGGGGTATCATAACTTGCCCTCTTACCTCATAGCGTTACGTCTTTTACGCCAGAATGTATCGGCCGTTACACCAGCATGTAAAGGGCGTTACAATATAGTGTAAAGGTCGTTACAATACAGCGTAAAGGACGTTACAATGCGATGTAACAGCCTTTACATTACGATGTCAACAATGTGCAAATGCAATGTAATGATAATCAAGTCCATTCGTATGTCCCACAAGGAAACGGTCATAACTAAATTCGGCGATTACGTCCCGCATCAATCCGCAGGAAAATAAACAGCAGGATTGTGAATCCCCAAAGAGAAGAACCTCCGTAACTGAAGAAAGGCAACGGGATACCGATGACGGGGGTCAGTCCCAGCACCATGCCTATATTGATGAATAGATGGAACAAGAATATACTAAGCACAGAGTAACCATACACCCGGCCAAAGGGAGATTGCTGCCGCTCGGCCACGGCAATCAGCCGTAAAATAAGAATAAGGAACAGTAACAGTACAGCCGTAGACCCTACGAATCCTTCCTCCTCACCCACGGTGCAAAAAATGAAGTCCGTATCTTGCTCCGGCACATACTTCAGCTTTGTCTGCGTACCGTTCAAGAAACCTTTGCCGGTCAGCCCCCCGGAACCGATGGCTATCTTCGACTGGTTCACGTTATAGCCGGCACCAGCAAGGTCCTCTTCCATACCGAGCACCACCTTGATACGTATCTGTTGATGGGGCTCCAGCACTTTATTGAAGAAGTAGTCGCTGGAGTAGAGGAAACCTATCGAACCCAAAGCAAACAGCCCAATCAGAAAATAAGATAAATGGCGCTCGCTTAAAGAAAGAAAGACAAGATACCCGACAACAAGTGCACAAAGCCCCCACTGCACCCACACCAAGTTGAAGGGTACCACGTATTCCGAAATCAGATAAGCCACGAGCAGCACTCCCAGCGAACCGCCGATAATATTCCGCGTGGGTTCCCAACGCTTTTTATAAACCCATACCATTCCTCCGGCAAAAAGCAGTACCATCAGCAACACGGCAAATTCTCCGATAGGCGTCGGCGTATCGGCAATCATCACCGCATCAAAACGGATGCCCACCACAAAGTAGACCACTGCACATATACCCGAGAACAGTACCACGCCCGGCATTCCCTCCCGATAAAGCATCAGGAAAAATGCAGAGTACACCAATGCCGAACCCGTCTCCCGCTGCAGGATAATCAGCAACATGGGGAAGAGAATCAGGAAAGCCAGCATAAGGGAGCTTTTCCAGTTCTTCATCGTAAACGAGTAAGCGCTCATATACTTGGCAAGCGCCAGCGCCGTGGCAAACTTGGCAAACTCCGCCGGCTGCAAACTGACCGGCCCCAGGATGAGCCACGACCGCGACCCTTTCGTGTCGGGCGCAATGAATATCGTGACAATCAGCAACAGCATCAGCCCTATATATATAAGGTAGGAGAACATGTCATAGAGGGAATCGTCCAGCATCAGCAGCACAAACCCCAACCCGAAGGAACATATAATCCAGACAAACTGCTTGCCGGCACGCGTAGAGAAGTCCAGAAAGTCACGGTCACCATAATCATAACTTGCTCCACAAACACTGAACCAGCCGAATACAATCAGCAGCAGGTAAACGACAATCGTCACCCAGTCCAATGATTTCCATATGCTATCTCTCCTCGTCACCAATTTATTTACAATTTTACGATTTACTATTTACTATTGAAGTCACTCACCGTTCATCCCTAACCCCTAATCATCATCTCTCCTCATCTCCGTAAAGTATCACCCGGTTACTGAATTCTTCCGCCCGTATCTCATTCTCGGGCGACAGCTTTCCATGCAGATACTGGTCCATCATCATGGCACCGATAGGTACGCCATACGTGGCACCGAAACCACCGTTCTCCACATAGACGGCAATGGCTATCTTAGGGTTGTCCATCGGGGCAAAGCCCATAAAGACAGAATGGTCCTTGCCGCGGTTCTGTGCCGTACCCGTCTTTCCGCAGACCTCCACACCCGGCAGGATGGCTCCCGCCATGCGGCAAGTGGCGCTACCCGTACTTCCGTCTACAGCGGCACGCATACCTTTCACCACCATTTCATAATATTCGCGGTCGATGGTGGGATAACGGGGATTGCGATAGATGCTGTCCAGTTCATTGTCTTCTATCTCCTTCACGATGTGCGGAGTAATGAAATGCCCCCGGTTGGCAATGGTGGCACCCAGATTGGCTATCTGCAAGGGTGTAGCAAGAATCTCTCCCTGCCCAATCGCGATACTGATAACCGTCAGACCGTTCCACGAGCCCCGATAGGGCTTGTCGTAAAACTTGGCATTCGGTATGAGGCCACGCTGCTCGCCGGGGAGGTCGGTACCGAGCCGATAGCCGAAGCCCTGCGATACCATGTGGTCTTTCCATACGGTAATGGCATTCTGCGGCGAACCGTATTTTTTATCACCGAACATGCGATACAATCCCCAACAGAAATAGGAATTACAAGAGGTAGCGATGGCAGGAATCAGCGACAGAGGCGAACCATGTCCGTGACATCCCACATGAAGGCCTTTATGATTGAAACCATGCGCACAAGGGAAAGTCGGATAATCTTCGTGGATAATCTCTTCCTGAAGGAAAGTCAGTGCCTGTGCCGTCTTGAAGGTGGAGCCCGGCGGATAAGCTCCCATGATGGCACGGTTCAACAAAGGCTTCCGCTTGTCCATCTGCAGCAGGCGGTGGTTCTTTCCCCGCTGGCGTCCTATCATCAGATGAGGGTCAAAGGTAGGCGAGGAAACCATGCATAGTATCTCACCCGTAGCCGGTTCGATGGCCACAATGGCACCGATTTTGTGTTGAAGCAGTCGTTCTCCCAACATCTGAAGGTCAATGTCGATGCCCAACGTCAGGTTCTTGCCGGGTACGGAGGAACGGTCCAACTGTCCGTCCATGTAGTGTCCCTGGATGCGCCCGTGAGCGTCACGAAGCAGAATCTCCACCCCCTTCTCTCCACGCAGATACTTTTCATAGGATTTCTCGATGCCTTGCTTGCCTATATAGTCTCCGCGAATATAATAGTCATCGTTCTCAATGTCTTTCTTGGACACTTCGCCGATGTCCCCCAGCAAATGGCCGGCAGAGTTATAGGTATATTGGCGGATAGTACGCCGCTGAATATAGAAACCTGGAAATTTGAACAGCTTCTCCTGAAACACACCGCACTCTTCGGCAGAAAGCTGCGTCATGAACACCTGATGGGTGTATTTGGAATAACCGGGGTTCATCCAGCGGTTCTTGACGTCCTTCATCCGTTTGTCAAACTGTTCACGGGTAATGTTCAAGGCACTGCAAAGGTCGAGTGTATCCAGCTGCGTCACCTCCCGAGGCACAAACGTAATATCATAGGCAGGCTGGTTAAACACGAGCAACTTACCGTTACGGTCGTAGATAGCCCCCCGTGATGGATATTGTATCTTGTTCAGAAAAGCGTTGCTGTCCGCGTTCTTCTTGTAGTCATCAGTCATGATTTGCAGGTCGAACAGCCGGAACACGTAAATAAGAACGATGACAATAGCCGCCGCTCCAATTACATATTTCCGCTTTTCCAGTGTATAGTCTTTCATCAATTCCTAATCCTTAATCCCTTTATCCTTTCTTTCTTATTCCCTCAACAGCCATAATACAAGTCACAGTAAGCAGGGTACTTGCCGCAATTCTCAACAACAGCGTACCGATATGGGCAAAAGAGAAGAATTCGAGGGTAAGCAACAAGCCGTGATGTATCAGCACACTCACAACCAGATATTTCAGGAAAGGAAGAATCCCCATTGTACGGATGGCCGGAACCAGTGTATCCAGCGTGTCACGAGGCACGAACAGCCGCAAGAAAGTGGGACGCAAGAAAGCCAGCAACACCGTAGCGGCAGCATTCATCCCCGGTGTGTCGGAAAAGACGTCGACAGCCAGCCCTAAAAAGAATGCCCACAACATCAACGCATTGCGGGGAGTGTCCGACTCAAACTTCAGTATCAAGTAGATATACAGAAATGGAGTGGCATATCCTGCAATATGCACATTGTTCAATATCAGCACCTGCAACAGTACCAAGCCTATGAACCATCCTATTTTATGCAGATAATTAATTAACAACGCTAATGAGTTATAAGTTACGAGTTACAAGTTATTGAGTGTATAGTTATAAGATATAAAGATGATTAATCCTTAACCCCTAATCCCTAATTTCTTAGTCACTTCTCGTCCGCCCTCGACTCCAATGTCTTTTGTTCATCCTGCCCGTTGCGGGAAATGACGCGCACATTACTCACCTTTCCAAAGTCTGTAGCCAGCTTTATCTTCAACAGATACGAAAGCCCGTCGTGCGAGTCGGACATGTCATCCACCGTCCCCACCATGACACCTTCTGGAAACACGGTGGAATAGCCGCTGGTCACTACTGTATCTCCCAGATTGAATTCGGCATGCCGGGGCAAATCCTTCAGATAGGCAAAACGGGAATCACCTCCCTCCCACTTCAAATAACCGAAATAATCACTACCCACAATCTTACAGCTGATGCTCGACTTGCTGTTCAGCAACGGAATGACCAACGAATAATGGGGAGAGGTCTTATACACAATACCCACCACGCCATTGGCATCTACAACTCCCATCTCAGGACGGATACCTTCTGTTGTTCCACGGTCTAAAGTGATATAATTGTCAGCCTTGTTCAAGCTGTTCTTTATGACATTCGCCTTGAATATCTGATACTCCGTAGGAGCAAGCCGTTCCATGCTGTACAACCTGGCGGAGTCCAATCCTTTCTCCTTCAAAACATTTTCCAGAAACGAAAGCCGCTGCTCCAGCCACATGTTGCGGTCGAGCAGGTCTTCGTTGGCCGTCTTCAAGTGGAAATAAGAAGTGATGCCACCCGATATTTCATAAACCTTCCCTGCCACGCCATTGGCAGAGGTGAAATACACACTCTGCTGGTAATGGTTGAAGCGAAATAATAAAATAAAACTGGCAACCTCTAACAGTAGAAAGAGGAACCAGTAATTATATTTAATGAGAAAGTTTAATAAATTCCGCATTACCGCATCAAGAATGAGAAGCGGTCAACGTTCTTCAATGCCACGCCCGTACCTTTGGCAACGGCATGCAAGGGGTCTTCCGCAATGTGGAACGGTATGTTTATTTTATCAGTCAAACGCTTATCCAGTCCACGAAGCAATGCACCGCCACCGGCAAGGTAGATGCCGTTGTGAACAATGTCGGCATACAATTCGGGAGGCGTATTTTCCAATGCACTCAAGATGGCTGTCTCAATCTTAGAGATAGACTTCTCCAGGCAGTGCGCCACTTCCTGATAGCATACCGGCACTTCCATGGGCAATGCCGTGATGCGGTTCGGACCATGAACGATATAGTCTTCAGGAGCATCCTCACCGAGTTCCGTCAAGGCAGCACCCACATTAATCTTAATACGCTCAGCCATACGCTCGCTGACCTTCACGTTGTGCTGGCGGCTCATGTATTCCTGAATATCGGCAGTCAAGTCGTCACCGGCAATGCGGATGGAGTTGTTACTTACGATACCTCCCAAAGAGATTACGGCAATTTCCGTAGAACCACCACCTATGTCAACAATCATGTTGCCTTCGGGAGCCTCTACATCGATACCGATACCGATGGCAGCAGCCATCGGCTCGAAAATCAAATAAACGTCGCGCCCGCCGGCATGCTCGGCAGAGTCGCGCACGGCACGCAGCTCCACTTCGGTACTGCCCGAAGGAACACCAATCACCATGCGGAGTGACGGAGAGAAAAGACGGTTACGGTTGTTCACCATCTTGATAAGTCCGCGTATCATCTGCTCGCAAGCATAGAAGTCAGCAATCACACCGTCGCGCAACGGACGGATGGTACGTATGTTTTCGTGGGTCTTTTCGTGCATCATCTTTGCCTTGTCACCCACGGCAATCATCTTATCGGTACGACGATCCAAAGCCACCACCGAAGGCTCATCCACCACAATCTTACCATTCGTGGTGATGATGGTATTGGCTGTGCCAAGGTCCATCGCTATTTCTTGTGTAAAAGAGAATAATCCCATCTATTGATTTACTATTAAATGATTTACTATTTACTATTTGGCAGATCTGCTATCTGACGACCTCCACCTACAATGACACCTCCCGGCAAATAGTAAATAGTAAATCGTCAAATAGTAAATGACCTTAATGTTTAAAGTGACGGAACCCAGTAGTTACCATGGCAATGCCATGCTCGTTGCAATATTCAAACGAGAGTTCATCCTTGATGCTCCCACCCGGCTGGATGACGGCTGTTACACCTTCATTGCCGGCAATTTCCACGCAGTCGGGGAAGGGGAAGAATGCGTCACTTGCCATTACAGCGCCATTCAAGTCGAAACCGAAGTTTTTGGCTTTCTCGATAGCCTGCTTCAAAGCATCCACACGGCTGGTCTGGCCTACACCACTTGCCAACAACTGCTTTCCTTTTGCCAACACAATGGCATTCGACTTACTGTTCTTCACAATCTTGTTTGCAAAGAGCATATCCTCAATTTCCTGTGCAGTGGGAGCCTTCGTAGTTACAGTCTTCAATTCTTCAGGAATTTCCACCTTAAGGTCGCGGTCCTGAACCAATACGCCATTCAGCAAAGAACGGAACTGCTTCTTAGGCAGAGCTGCCGGCTTGCGAACCAGGATAATACGGTTCTTCTTCTGACCGAGGATTTCCAACGCATCCACATCATAATCGGGAGCGATAATTACCTCAAAGAAAATTTTATTGATTTCTTCGGCAGCAGCCTTGTCAATCACGGCATTTGTAATGAGCACACCACCAAAAGCGGATACCGGGTCACCGGCAAGCGCATCGTTCCATGCTTCGAGCACAGTGGGACGTGAAGCCAGTCCACAAGCATTATTATGTTTCAGGATAGCGAAAGTAGTATCCTTGAATTCGTCAATCAAATCAACGGCAGCATTGATGTCGAGCAGGTTGTTATAAGAGATTTCCTTACCGTGAATCTGGTCGAACATAGCATCCAGATTGCCATAGAAATAACCTTTCTGGTGCGGATTCTCGCCATAGCGTAAAGTCTTCTGGCTATTGGCAGAGCAACGGAAAGCGGAACCTTCCTCACCGTCAAAATAGTTGAAGATGGCAGAATCATAGTGTGAAGACACTCCGAACGCCTCTTTGGCAAACCAACGGCGTTCTTCGATGGTAGTAGTGGCTCCGTGTTCCATCAGCATGTCACGGAACGGCTGGTATTGTGCTTGCGAAGCGATGATAACCACGTCGTTGTAATTCTTGGCAGCGGCACGAATCAGGGAGATACCGCCTATGTCAATCTTTTCGATGATGGCAGGTTCTTCGGCACCACTGGCAACTGTAGCCTCAAACGGATAGAGGTCAACGATGACGAGGTCTATTTCGGGAATTTCATATTTTTCAATCTGTTGCATGTCTTGCTCCAATCCGCGGCGGCAAAGGATACCTCCAAAAACCTTCGGATGCAAAGTCTTTACGCGTCCGCCCAGGATGGAAGGGTATGTAGTGAGGTCTTCCACTGCCTTGCAGGGATAGCCCAGAGATTCTATAAACTGACGTGTTCCACCGGTTGAGAGGAACTCTACACCTTCTTCATGCAGTTTGGTAATGATTTCGTCCAAACCTTCCTTATGGTAAACAGATACCAGAGCTGTTTTGATTCTTTTTGTTTCAGACATGGATTTGCGTATTAAAGTATGCGTATATTAGTATTTGATGCGCAAAGTTACAAATTTTGTTTATTCATACATACATTCATACACAATAAATTAGGTATAATTAAAAAAGGCGGCATCTGTTTCCAGTCTGCCGCCTTTTTTTAAGGGTTATTTTGTTGGTTTACCAAATAGATACACGTTTTTCTACCGGCAAGAACATCGGGTCTTTTTCTGTCACGTTAAATGCCTCATACCAAGCACCGATTTGCGGCAATGCACCGTTTACACGCCATTCGCCCAATGAATGCACATCGCTCTTCGTGCGGTTCAGCACTTCTTCGGGACGAATATCATTGGCCCATACACCTGCGTATGCCAGGAAGAAACGTTGTTCGGGAGTAAGACCATCCAACACCGGCAACGGATTGGCAGCCGTAGCTTTCTTGAATGCCTGATAAGAAACCTGCAGACCACCGTGGTCGGCAATATTCTCACCCAATGTCATGCGTCCGTTGGCATATACGCCCGGAGCAACCTCGATGCTATCGAAGAAGTTCACCATCACCTGGGCACGCTCGTCAAAGTTCTTGGCATCTTCAGCAGTCCACCAGTCTTTCAGGTTACCGTCCTTGTCGTACTGGCGACCCTGGTCGTCGAATCCGTGAGTCATTTCATGACCGATTACCACACCGATGGCACCGTAGTTGAAGGCGTCATCCGCATTCATATCGAAGAAAGGATATTGCAGGATACCGGCGGGGAAACAGATTTCGTTCGTAGTCGGGTTATAGTATGCGTTGACGGTCTGCGGAGTCATCAGCCATTCATCCTTATCCACCGGCTTGCCGGCTTTGGCTATCATTTCGGCATGGCTCCACTCGTTGGCACGTTCCATGTTTGCCCAGTAAGAGTCGTTTTTGATTTCCAGTGTGGAGTAGTCTTTCCAAGTGTCGGGATAACCAATCTTCACATGGAAGGTAGCCAGTTTCTCCAGAGCTTTCACCTTAGTGGAATCACCCATCCAGGCAAGATTCTTGATACGTTCGCCCAGGCTTTCCTGCAAGTTCTTCACCAAAGTAACCATACGCTCCTTGGCAGCAGCAGGGAAATATTTCTCCACGTACATCTGACCTACAGCTTCGCCCAGCGCGCTGCTTACAGTGCTTACCGCTCTCTTCCAGCGGGGCTGCATCTCTTGTGTACCGCTCATAGTGCGGCTGTAGAAGTCGAAGTTCTGTTCTGCCATAGCATCGTTCAGCAAGCTTGCGGCAGAATCAATCAATTTCCATTGCAAATAAAGGCTCTGCTGTTCAATGGGCAGCGTATCCAGGATATCGGCAGCAGCTTTCAGTGAAGCGGGCTGGCCTACGATGATTTCCTTCACATCCTTCAAGTCCATGGCAGACAAATAAGCATCCCAATCGAAAGTAGGATAATTCTTCTTCAACTCTTCCATGCTCATCTTGTTATAATTGGCATGTGGGTCACGCAACTCCGTACGAGAGCGGAAAGCCTTGGCAAGACGTGTTTCCACATCCATCACCACCTCCATACCTTTCTTGGCAGTAGCCTCGTCGAAACCAGCCAACTGGTACATCTTCTGTACATGTGTACGGAAAGCATCACGAATTTTGGCAGTAGCCTCATCATTCTCCAGATAGTATTCACGTTCGCCCATGCTCAGCCCGGTCTGATAGGTCTGTACGGCATTCATGCTACTGTTCATTTCGTCAGCGCCAACATACAGCACGTTGTAGACGATGATACCTTTCTTCTGCATATCGCCCAGCAAGGCATAAAGCTCTTTCTTGTCCTTCAAAGCAGCCAGCTGGTCGAGTTCAGCCTTGATGGGGGCCACACCGTCCTTGTTCAGCTTCACGCTGTCCATTACGATTTTGTACAAGTCACCGATTTTTTGTGCCACGCTGCCGGCTTCGTGCTGGGTGGCGGCAAGTTCTTCAATCAGTCCTTGAATCTGCTTGCGGTTGTTTTCTGCAAGGATAGTGAAAGAACCGTACTGTGAGTATTCAGCAGGAATTGGATTGTTCTTCATCCAACCGCCACATGCGTATTGGTAAAAGTCAGTTCCGGGTAGAGCCGTTGTGTCAAGATTGGCGAGCTGGATGCCTGCTGTAAGTTCAGCCTGCTGCTTGCCGGTGTTGCAGGATGCCGTCATCAGACAGAATGCTGCAATGGGTAACAAATGATTTGCTTTCATAAATATATAAAATATAATAGTTAGTGATTCTCCAACTCTACAGTAGCCGCGTCCCACTCTTCCATCACACGGTCAAGCTGCTCTTTCAGTTTTTGGTGCTGCTCATAAAGCGACATGTCCGAAGCACCCTCCGGTGTAGCCATCCTAGCCTCAAGAATG
This sequence comes from Bacteroides sp. CACC 737, assembly GCF_013874375.1. Classification (NCBI taxonomy): domain Bacteria; kingdom Pseudomonadati; phylum Bacteroidota; class Bacteroidia; order Bacteroidales; family Bacteroidaceae; genus Bacteroides; species Bacteroides sp. CACC 737. Next base: position 4,368,012 of record NZ_CP059408.1, on the reverse strand, counting down.
GCAATGGCAGCCTCCGTCTGCTCTATCTCCGCTTCACAATCGGCAACGCGGCGTTCCAGCTTCTTAAGTTTCTTGTTAAGCTCCTTCTGCTCCTCATAGGAGAGCTTGGCAGCCGAGGGCTGAACCGGTTCTGCACCAGCATTTCCTGATGCCGCCTTACCGGCAGTGGGCGAAGCGGAAAGTGAAGGAGATTTCTGTAACTCATTCAGGCTCTCTATCTGCTTCTTTTGCAGGAAATCATAAATTCCTCCCAAATGTTCCTTCACCAGTCCGCCACCAAACTCGTATACTTTAGTCGCAAGTCCGTCCAGAAAATCACGGTCATGACTGACTATTATCACCGTCCCGTCAAAATCGCGGATAGCTTCCTTCAGTACATCTTTGGAACGCATGTCAAGATGATTCGTAGGTTCGTCGAGAATCAGAAAATTCACCGGCTCCAACAACAGTTTTATCATGGCAAGCCGGGTACGCTCTCCACCGCTGAGCACCTTCACCCTTTTATCCGAAGCCTCACCGCCGAACATGAAAGCACCCAGAATATCACGAATTTTGAGGCGGATATCCCCTACGGCCACGTGGTCAATCGTATCGAATACAGTTAGGTTCTCATCCAAAAGTTGTGCCTGGTTCTGGGCAAAATATCCAATCTGCACATTATGTCCCAGTGTAAGTTTTCCGGTATAATCCGTAATCTCACCCATAATACACTTTACAAGCGTAGACTTTCCTTCGCCGTTCTTACCGACAAAAGCAACCTTCTCTCCTCGGTTGATGGTCAAATTCACATCATGGAAAACAATGTGCTCACCGTAGGATTTCTCCATATCCTCGCAGATGACGGGATAATTACCGCTACGGCTGCTGCAAACAAACTTCAGGCGCAAAGAGGAGTTGTCTTCCTCATCCACCTCGATACGTTCTATCTTTTCAAGTTGCTTGATGCGACTTTGCACCTGCACAGCCTTGGTAGCTTTGTACCGGAAACGCTCGATAAAGTCTTCCGTATCTTGTATCTGCTTCTGCTGATTCTCGTAAGCACGCAGTTGCTGCTCCCGGCGCTCCTTGCGAAGCACCACGAACTCATCGTATTTCACTTTATAGTCGTAAACGCGTCCACAAGTTATTTCGATGGTACGCGTAGTGACATTGTTCAAAAAGGCGCGGTCGTGGCTGACAAGCACCACCGCATTGGCACGGGTGGAAAGGAAGTTCTCCAACCACTGGATACTCTCGATGTCAAGGTGGTTGGTAGGCTCGTCGAGCAGCAACACATCCGGACGACGAAGCAACAGCTTGGCAAGCTCTATACGCATACGCCAACCACCGGAAAACTCGCTTGTAGAGCGGTCAAAGTCCTCGCGGCTAAAGCCCAGCCCTTGGAGCGTGCGCTCTATTTCGGCACGGTAGTTGGTGCCTCCCATCATAAGGAAACGTTCGTTTTCGTGGGTGAAGCGGTCAATCAGTTTCTGGTAATCCTCACTATCGTAGTCGGTACGTTCGGCAAGTTGCTGATTCATGCGTTCGATGCCCGCCTGCATCTCAAAAATATGCTCGAAGGCAAGTTCAGCCTCCTGCATCACGGTGCGCTTGTCACTGAGTATCATCACTTGGGGCAAATACCCGATAGTACATTCGCGAGGAACGGCAACAATGCCGGCAGTGGGCTGCTGAATGCCAGCCAATATCTTGAGCATGGTGGACTTACCGGCACCATTCTTGCCGACAAGAGCTATACGGTCTTTCTTATTGATAACATAAGAGACGTCTTCGAACAGAGGAGTGGCATTAAATTCTACCTTCAGTCCTTCTACAGATATCATAGTGTCAATGAATTTATCGTTCAAGACTGCAAAGGTAGCGATTTTCAACGTTATACAATATCATACGCTCACATAATTACATCAAATATCCAAGAAAGAAAACACTACTCCCGCATTTCCTGCGGAAGGACAATTGCAAAGCGGCTCCCCTTGCCAAGAGTTGAGGCCACTTCTATTTTTCCATGAAACCTTTCAACGATAGTCCTGCAAATGGCCAATCCCAATCCCGTGCCCTGCACAAAAGCATCTCCCTTATAGAAACGTTCAAAAATGTGCGCCAGAACTTCTTCCGACATGCCAGTTCCCGTATCTTCCACAAAGACTTCCAATGTAGCAAAGTCCTTCAGCCTATACCCTATGGTTATGCGTCCTTCAGCAGTGAACTTCACCGCATTATTGATAAGATTGTTGACAACTTGCCCCAAACGCGTAGGATCTGTATAGATAACTGCCGCCCGGTCCGGAAGGTCTAGCAGTAACTCCACTCCTTTCCGAAGATTCATCTTCTGCGCACTGTAAATGCTTTCCAATATGCCATTTAAAGAAACCTTCTCAAAATGGAACTCCATTGTGTTCGATTCTATCTTGGACAAATCCAGAATATCTGAAATCAACACCATTAACAACTGGCTGTTCTTTTCAATCAAAGACGTGAATTCCATAATCTCCTGCCGTGACAAGTCGGCATCCCCACAAGCCAGTAGTGTAGAGAAGCCCACAATGGCATTTAGCGGCGTACGTATCTCGTGGCTCATATTAGCAAGAAATACGCTCTTCAACTCATCGCTACGTTGCGCTTTCTGCAAAGCCTCGTTCAATTTATTCTCCGTATCCTTGTATTTCTGCGTACTCATGCAAATACCGATGATACGGAACGGCAAATCCGTCAATTGCCCCACATAGGTAGATTGCGCCTCAAACCACTCCCACTTGCCGTCTCCCCGCCGTAAACGGTATTCCACTGGGCATTCGTACAAATTACCATGCAACTGTAAAGCCAAAGCATCAAACACTCCCTTCCGGTCGTCCGGATGAATCAGAAATGCGAATTCCTCAGGCGTCAGCGTATAGTCACGCGTAGGAATCCCCAAATATTCAAAATAACGCGGTTCTATAATCATCAGATTATGTTCCATGTCGAAAGACCATTGAAATATCTGGGTACGACTCAGCGCAATATTCAGCAAATGCTTCTGTGTCCGTTCTTCCAACACATTCCTGAAATAGAGTACAATCCTCACCAATTGTCCATCTTCATGAATTCCCACCATAGCACCTTGTATCAGAAAACTTATACCACTCTTCAATTCACGTATAAAGCAATTGGTATCTAAGGGAATAATCCGCACATCCCTCTCCCGAAGTTGCAGCAAAAGGTCTTCTAACACATTCTTTTTATCACATACCACCTCCAATAAGTCAGTGATACGCCGCCCTATCACATACTCATTCAATTGGAGTTCATTCATCACCTGCTGATTCAGACGCCAGATACAATCTTCCAAATCAATCATAATAATGCTGACGGGCCATGAGTTGAACAACTGCTCGGAGATGGCATTTATTATACGTACTTCTTGAGGAACATTCGGATTCATCAGAATTGGTTTATCATACAAGAAGCAAAGTTCGGGTTAAAATGCTTATACCACAAACAAACCCTTATAAATCAATATTCCATTTTAATATGTATATATTCTATTATTCACAACTTTACCTTATTTAACAGAGATAAGTTGAGCGTAATATTGATTTTAACTGTTACCTCTGTCATTTATACATTATTATCCCCCATTTTTGCGTCTTAAAATCTCCAACATGAATATATCCGAATTCAATATAAATGACGAGTTCATTGCCTGCAATCATATCACAACCAGTGAACTGAATCCGCTAGTGAAAAAGCCATACCACACCAAGGCCAGTATCTTCGTTTTGTGTATCAAAGGAGTTCTGAAAACCATCATAAACCATACCCAATTCAAGGTTGAAGCTAACGTTCTCCTAGCTATTCCTCCTGAGACCTTCGTACAATTACTACACACGTCAGACGATACTGAAATATATGTCGTCATATTTTCCAAACAACTTATCCAAAGTGCAGGAGTCGGTAAGGTCATGATGGATAAGTTTCACATTATAGGTAAACACTATATTTTTCCTCTATCGAAAAAGAACTTCCAGCTTTATGCTGAGTTCATGACCTATTTGTCACACCTCTATCAAAGAACAGAAAGCCCCTCAAGTCTAGTTTCATTGCAAACTCTACTGGCATATCTGTTACAAGGCATATCCGAACTCTGCCCGGAACACCCTAGGATAAAAGAGACTCCGGGCAGCAGGCATTTCAACCAATACCGCATTTTTATCCGATTGGTACACACAGACTATGTCCGGGAGCATCAAGTGTCCTATTATGCATTGAAAATGAATATGAGGCCGGCAGCTCTTTGCCGCCTTGTCAAAAAGGAATCAGGACATACAGCCATGGAAATCATCAACAATACTATCATCATGGATGCCAAAGCACAGCTTTGTACCGCCAACACTCCGATAAAGGATATAGCCGTGAGTCTAGGTTTTAATAATGCGGCCTTCTTCAACAAATTCTTTAAACGTCATACGGGAATACCTCCTCAGAAATTCCGTACATCCTCAAAACAATAAAATCTACTCAAAACCCAAAATGCGGATATTCTGTCCTGAGAATACCCGCATTCCTCAATAAGAGAAGTCCGTCATCAGCCTACCTTCTTGGCAATAAAGAACACATAACCGTAAAATTCCTTATACTTGCCGTACAGTTCATCCTCAATCATTTGGAGTAAGCTGAACTCTTCGGCAATTTTATTACCGGCATATTTCTTACGGAAAATCTCCTGAGCCGCAACCTTTGAAGCAAAGTAATGCTCTGTCCAGCAATTCTCCGGCAAAATGAATGTAGCAACGGGAAGATAACCTGCCTTGTACAACTTGGTCACCTGATTGGGAAGTGTATCCATTTCAGAGTAAGCGTCCATCCAGAAGTCATTGATTTCCGCAGGGCGTTCGTCCGTAAACCATGAACTCTCGGAGACGGCAATATACCCTCCCGGTTTCAGATACTTACGCCACTCCTTCAAGCCACGTTCAAAGCCAATGTTATAGATAGCACCTTCACACCAAATCATATCCAGCTCCTCCTCACCGAAAGGAAGGGCATCCATTGAACCGACAATTCCTTTTACTCTGTCCTGCAAGCCTAACTGCCTTGCATTACGGTTGAAGATATCAATAAAGCCGGGAAAAAGGTCAATTCCTGTAATCCACCCCGGCACATGGCCAGCTACTACCATTGTCTGGCCACCCGTTCCACAGCCGATATCGGCAATAAAGGATTCATCGGTAAGACCGTCTACAAAGCTCAATGCCTTCAACGTCGCTTCAGGACTGCCAGGGCCTTGTCGTTCCATATTGGAGAAAAAGTCACAGATTAAATTAAGTTCGAAATCGTGGATAGTTTTATTTTCGTTACTCATTTTCTTACTATATTTTGCATATACGGAAAGTATCACAATACCTTCAGCATAATATGCGGATTAAACTTGAATTATAACAATAGAAAAACACTCTCGAAAGAAGTTATCCGAGAGTAAACGAAGGGGGGACAATCTGTGCAGGGAACACAGATTGTTTACAAAACCAAATCCGATTTAAATGTCTTTGTCATACTGCAAAGATACGCAATATTTTATTTAATCAAAGATTTTACGGTTAATAAAGATTTTCCCTTGCACCGGGCGCATGCTGAAGAACCGCACCTACCACCTGGCAAGTATCCAGTTCCTTACAGTCGCCGCAAGTATTGAAACCTTTTTCGTACACACATTTGCGGATAGCACAATAATCGCTGCAATAGGCAAACTTCACCCCGTCTGCACGGCACCCCATACAATGGATGGTTTCCGGCGTAATTTCCGGCGTATTGTTCAGCACACTCCACTCTTTGGCAGTTTTCTCTCTCAGCTCATCGTCATTATTGACAGTGGCTATACGGGCGGCGCAATTTTCGCAATCCAACCCGCAACATGCAATTAATTGTTTCATCACTTGGTTATAACGATTTATGTTTGAGGATATAATGCCCTTTTTCCCGCACATCGATTCAGTAAGCCCAAAACTCACCCCATACCTTGGAACAGACACTCATTTACCGACAGTCCTCAGCGTTTTCTTAACGATATACTTGGTCTCTTTCGTTTCACTTTCCCAACGCCTGCAAAGCTTCCTTACAAATCCGGATTGCGTCTTACTTGCATCATTTAACCAATTCCCTACGCTGTTCCGGGCATACTTGGAGTAATCTGATTTCAAAGGTTCCAATATCGGTAAGCCCAATGCAGGGTTCTGTTCCAACATTTCAGTATGCTTGCACCAGACACCTCGTGAACAGAAAACAGAAGAACAAATATAGCTCTGGCAAACGCCTTCCCCATATTTGTCCTTTTGTTCTTTTACCCAATAAATTAATGCGAATCAAGTTATCCTTCCGTCTTACTTTAGAACAGCTTCGCAGGATACTCACCCGCATCCACCAAAGCCTGAATCTTGTCGACTACACTCTGACGGTCTTCGGGATAAGTCACACCGAACCACTTGCTGGTTGTATCGAGCACTTCGCAGGTAGCAGTGCCATTGTTAATCAGCTTATCCACCATCAGCGGGATGAAGAATTCGCTTTTCAGATTCTCCATATTCTTCGGGTCGCTCAGGAAGCTCTTGAAAAACTCTGCACTGTAAGCAAAGTAATCGGGAGTAAAGCCCCAGAAGTTCATGCTGACCGGAGTCGTCTCGGGAGTGGCAGTCCATTCACCGTTATCATCGATGTACTTCACCTCGCCGTCCATACGCTGAATCTTGGTACGCTCTACTACAGAAGTCAACAAGTTGTTTGCATCCGTTCCGCACAAACCACGGGATACGGTACCGCTTTCGCTCAATGTATTACCGATGCGGAAGCCTACCATGGAATATACATTTTTGGAACCTTCGGGAAGGGCTGCAAGAAATTTGCCCATTACCTGGAAGGAATCACGACCGTAGAAATCGTCGCAGTTGATAACAGCAAACGGTTCCTTTATTACATCGGCACCCATCATTACAGCATGGTTGGTTCCCCAAGGTTTGGTACGGCCTTCGGGGCAGGTGAAGCCTTCGGGAAGGTCATCGATGGACTGGAATACCAGTTCGCAGGGGATATGGCCTTCGTATTTGGAAATAATCTTGTCGCGGAAATCCTGCTCAAAATCTTTACGGATTACGAAAACGAGCTTTCCAAAACCGGCATTGATGGCATCGTAAATAGAATAATCCATGATAGTTTCGCCATTCGGGCCCAGTCCGTCCAATTGTTTCAAGCCACCATAACGACTGCCCATGCCGGCTGCCAATAAGAATAAAGTTGGTTTCATATTTAGTTATTATTTAAAAAGGTTAGTATATCACAGTTGATAACGGCTGCAAATGTACAAAAATTTATGGCTGACAGAAGGGAGTTTTAGTTCATTCTTTACCACTATCCGTTCAAAAAGGTACATTTAGAACGGATAACCGATGGCAAAATGCAACGCCATGCTGTCCTTGAACTTGGGAATATTATAATACCCCGACTTCCCGGTATCATACGGATCATGCAGCCCGATACCCAAGTCCAGACGAAAAACAAGAAAGTCCAAATCGTAACGCAAGCCAAATCCCGTGCCCAAAGCAATCTGTTTCGGGAAATTCTTCAACGTAAATTCACCATTCGGGCGGTTTTCATCTTTACGCATCAGCCATACATTGCCGGCATCCAAGAATACGGCTCCATGCAAGTCGGCAATCATACGGAAGCGATACTCGATATTGGCTTCCATGCGAATATCACCCACGTGGTTGATATAGGTATATTTCCTATCCGTCTCGGGAGGATAACCGCCCGGACCTATACTGCGTGCAGAAAAGGCGCGCACACTGTTGGCACCACCGATATAGAACTGTTCCGTATAAGGTGCGGTCGTAGCGTTGCCATACGACCATATTACCCCTCCCGCAATACGCGAAGCAATCATCTGGTTCTTGTCTATCCGGTAATGGTACCTGAATTCCGAGTTCAGCTTCAAGAACTGTGCAAAAGGTACACCGAAAAGCTTCTTCCCTTCCTCACTGAACGACTTGCCGAAAATACGGTAAACAGCAGAAGTCAGGTTACCGGCCGACGCAACGGTGGTCTGCCACCAGATGGGGTTACGCTTGCCGCGCACGGAAGCGTTGTCATAAGTATAGGTGTACTCCATGGCAGGAATGAACTGGTCGCGCAAACTAACGTAGAGTGCCGGATTCTCGGCACGCAGTGTATCGAAAGCGGCAGTAGGATTGCGCAGTACATTGAATGTCAACCGGAAAGGAGTTATACTGTGCCTGGAAGTCGATTTGGGCTGGAAGTCATAAGTGACATTACCGCCAAAAGCCAACAGCTTATAATACTTGGCACGGTTCATCTGGTCGGCATACAAACGGAAAGTCGTTGTAGCCGGGAAGTCATACTCACGGTCGCCCATCCTGGGAAACACCACGCGCGGAAAGATAAGCGAAGTGGAGATACCCAGTTCATAGCTGTTCATCAGAGAAGAGCTTGCCTTGCCCGTCTGCCATTCGTACGAACCGTTCAACTTCACATTCCAGCTTTCACCGCCACCGAAGACATTATTCTTCGTCACCGTAAAAGCGGCACCCGGTCCCGTCTGATTATTGCTCTTCATAGTGACATTAAAATCCAATTCCGCATCGTAGGGTTTATCGAGCGCGGCAATGACCTTCACATCCAATGTATCAGACACAAATGCCGTATCACGCGGTATATACTGCATCTCCGCATAACGGAAAATACCGACGCTTGCCAGGCGCTCCTGAATACGGGTTTGACGATATAAGCTATACAAACTCTGCATAGAACGCTGGCGGGCAATACCTGCGCTGTCCTGTATCTGACGTTTCCGCCGATAACCTTGATAGTTCAACCAACGGTAAAGCATGTTGGGACGTACCGGTGGTTTGTTGTAGTAATGTATGGTCAAGCCTTTGTAATCCATGCTGTCATTGGGTTCCTGCCCCTGCTTTCCAAGAAGATAGACGGATTTACGCCCCACACGAAACTGCTTCTCGGCTACCTTTGGCATACCGGGAACGGGAATCAAGCGCATCTGGACATGCCCATTGGGAACCATCATGGTATCGGCCTGATAGGTTAGGTAGTCGGGACGGAAATAATAACAGCCCACATTACGCAGCAGGGTACTGATACGGGTACGCTCCCCATCCAGATCAGCCACATTGAATTGTTCTCCCGGACTGATAAGGGAACGTCGGCGCCCCAGCTCCATAATGCGAGTGGTACGTTGGTTGAAACCACGATAGTACACCGTATCTATAAAGTAAGGATTACGCATGTTCACCGTATATTGCAACTTTGCCTTCAGCGAGTCTTTCGGGTCGATAAATGTCTTGTAGCTGACGCTTCCGTTGAAATAGCCGTAATCGCGCAGCAAGTTAACCGCCGCCTTCTGACGTATATCGGGATTCACCGTAGACAGAAGCACCGGAGTGGCGGCAAATTTATTGAATATCCACTTTCCGAGTCCCTTCTCATACTTCTGGAAACCATTGTAAATCCACAGTCCGAAAGGAAAGGGATAGCGGATAGTAGAGCTCCCCAGCAACGAATTGTTCGGTGCCGTAGCAAGGGCGGCTTCCACCTCTTCCATGGCAATCTCGCCAACAGACGTTTCACTGCGGTTCAATACAATCATCGGCTTTTGTCCGGTATAGAGTATCTCCCCCTCGGGCAAGTGCTTCGTGGTGGAGCAACCTGCCAGAAATATCAATCCTGCAATATATAATATCAGTCGTTTCATATCACATTCCTACTTTTTCATATCGCTGTTTTCAGCCTCCGGTTTTATCTTTTTCTTCCTGAAGATGAAGAGTTCACCCAACCGGTCCATCTTCCGGCGCAGCACAAGGCCAACACCCGTTTCGGTTATCTCACCGTCGAGTATGCTTTCGTAGTTCTTATTATGGAATACACGGACATATCGGGTACCCGACGCATCAAGACGGTATTCCAGCGATATATTGTCAATGAATGATTCCGCATCGTTCGTCGCATTGGCCCCGGTGGATACTTTTCCACCGATGACTATCTGTACGCGATCGTTGAAGAAACGCTGGGAATAACGGAAACTGAAGTCTTTCTGCGTGTCGCCCGTTTCAGCAGAGGTACGGTCTTCCACACCTACACTGATATTGGCACCTTTTATACCTCCCGCCAAGGAGTTTATCTGGCTCTGAAGCACTGAGTTCAAGGCGGCTCCCATTGACAAACCTCCTCCTTTGGCGCCGCTATTCAAGTAAATACCCGTAGCAAGCATCGCAATAGCCTGCTTACTACGCTCTTCTGCCCCCATTGCCTGCAGCTCATTCTCTACTGTGCCATCTTCGGGCGCCGAAATATCGAATATAAGATCGGGAGCGTCAAGCCTGTTCTTGATGGAAATGGAAACATCGAAGTTCACCATGCGCGAACCGTCCCCGTCACCGTCGGCCACAGAAGCACGCATACGTTCCGTAGCCTTTAGGCTTAGCGTAGGATTCATAATATTCCCTCGCCAATCCACATAACTGCCGGGATTGAACTGAAACTCCTTCAAGGGGATGATAGGCAGCGAATATTTCATGACGCCACCCGAAAGGGTATAGCGTCCGGTAAGGCTCATATCCCCTTGGGGAGTATACTGCATATTCAAATCACCGCCACCTTCCAGTTCGATGTATTTGCTGCGGTCGGGACTCAAGTCGGCACGAAGACGGACAGCATCGTCAATATGGACGGACATATACATTTCCAATCCTCCCAACGACATGGCAGGAACTTCATCCGCCTTTACCGACGTCGTATCGGTGAATGAGGTAAAGGTAACCAGCCCACTGAGACGGTCTTCCACCGTTAAAGGGGAATCGGTCAACACGTAGGTTACGTTGGTATTGCCCAGCAGATTCATGTTTCCACGCATCGTGAGCCCGTCAAGCGGTCCCTTCACCGTGGCATGCAAGTCAACGAACACCTTTCCATATACCAGACTTTCGCGGGTACGCGGTGCATCCAGCAACGTATAGTTCTCTGCCAGCAGATTGAGGTTGGCAGTAGGACGCTCCATATTCCGGAAATCAACCTTACCGTCAATCGTAAACGGATTCTTGCTGGTGGTATAAATGGCAAACTTATCGAATATCAACTGATTGTCCTTTATCTGCACCGGACGGTTGTCGAACCAGTAACGTGCTCCCGCCTGGCGTGCATAGACAGACACACTGTCCAAAACAATATCACCATGCATTTGAGGCTTATCCAGCGAACCGTAAATATAAAGCCCTCCATCAATATCTCCGGTAAAGGCCACCATTTGGTCAGGGATGAATGCATTGGCCATCTTCAATGGGAAATGCTCGAAACGAGTGGACACTTCCAGAGTATCCTTTCCGTTCTTCTGCGTCAAGATACCGTCGGCGGTCATCACTTCTTCGTTATCATGTGTAAAATAGGTATTCAAATAGTGCGTATTCTTGTCGCCCGGCAACCAGGTAGCCCCCAGACCTATATCTCCAACCGGTTGGCGTTCGTAGGTCAGTTTCTCTACATTGGCTTCGGCGGACACCTGCAGGGAAGTGGCAGTCTGTATATAATTTGCTTCGGCGGAGAACAATCCCGTAAGCCGAGGCATATAAGGAAGTACCTCCGTAAGTTCATCCAGGCGCAATCGGCTCAGTTCTACGTTTATATTCTGCAAGGAAAGGGTATCATTCTTGTCGGATTGCATACGGAAACACAGACCATCGTCGCTGTCCATATCAATATTGGCATAGACGCGCATATTCTTATGCAGATAAATCCAGTTACTATTGTCCGCAAAGTGGAATTTACGGAAAGCGATAATCGGCTCGGCAGGAATAAGGTTCAGCAGCACACCATCACCGCGACCATGTCCTTCGGTCAACGGACGGGCGTTAATACCGAACAGCACACCGGTCTGCCCTTTTCCATCCACATAATCCACAGTCAGCTCCGCATCTTCATTACGGACTTCACCCGTCAGTGTACTGCGGAACACAAACTGCGGGTTCTTGGGGCCGTTTATGACACCACCTTGCAACTTCATGCGGGCAGTATCCTGCTTTACTGTAAAAAATATTGTATCGAGCTGCAAGGAGTCCATGCGCAATCCGTGAACAGCTGTACGCCCATTGATGCCGACTTGCGGAGTAAATCCGAAGCTCAGTTTGAAATCATTATAGGAAATACCCTTTGCAGCCAGGAAATAGCTGACGGGATTCTGGTTACCGGCTTCCAGATGCATGCCGGCTGAAGGAAGGACTTGTCGCAAAGCGGCATGGTCCAAACGCCGTTCATCAATCTGCTTTGTCAGGATAGAGACAAATTTATCCGACTGTTCCATCAACTTCTTCAACGTGCTATGAGCGCGGAAACGCAGATTCAAGTCACCGGCATCAAGCCTCAACTCGAGAGAATCATGACGTGCCTCCGCTCCCATTGTAAAGGCAAATGGGTGTTTCAACGGTCGGGGCACCAACCCCAGCTTGTGCAGATTCACCTCTTCCACATTCAAATCCAAAGCGCCATCCAGATAGCTGCGGTCAAGACGCATATCTGCATTTCCCTGCATCTTGAGAAGAACATTATCGCTGGCAAGACGGACAGTAGCAACGGATGACTTGAGTCCGGCATGCACATCCACACCGGAAATGTCCCAATGGCCATACTGTAGTTTTTCCAAGGAGGCATTCAAAGCAGCCACAGTCTTTCGTGATGCCACATCCACCCCTTGTCCCTTAGCGGACATCTTTACCGTAAGAGTATAAATAGAGTCCTTGGGCAGGAAGTGATGCACCTGCAAGTTGTTGATGGCAAGGTCGGCATGGTAGGCTTCCGTAGCAAGATTATAGGCGGCATCCAGATTCAAGGCGCCTTCCTTCTCCTGCAGTTTCAGGGCGGCAGTGCACTGCGCCCCCTCCATACCGACACGTGCCGCAAGGTGCATACTGTCCGGCACGATGACGGAGCCATCGGGAGCAATGTCAGCTAGTCCGGTCAGGAAGTTCAAGTTCTGCGTATGCATCTCGAAGTCCATGTTTCCATTGCGTTTCACACTGTCGGCCAGGTTCCAGAATTCTCCTCCCCCACTCAACGAAAAGGCTCCGGGCAGCTCAGCCGTAAAACGGGAAATCTGCATCTGCTTCAGGTTTCCTTCCGTACCGGCATGAATCACCAACGGACGGAACGGATAGGCTTCCTTGAAAGTTTCCGGCAGGCCACCGGCAAAAAGCAGTACATCCTGTTTGCCGATACGGGCATTGAAACGGGCTGTCAAACGGCCGGTGGTAGGTATATTTATCAGTTCCCAGTAAGTCTGTGCCGTAAGATTCATCTCACTATGAGGTGTCAGCAACTTCAAAGAAGGGATACGGATAACGGTAGAGTCGGCAAACAACCGCCCGGTCAGGGAAGTTACACTCAAACCGGAACGCTCATACATGGAAAATTCCCGGATAACGGCATTCATATCTCTACCGTAGTACATCACAGAATCAATGCCCATACGAATGTCGTGAAGAGCAATGTGCGAGGGGTCGAAACCTATCGCACTCCCCGGGCCGCCGGTATCATAATTGACAGAAGTTCCAGTCAGCAGGAATTTTCTCCAGCCATAGAACTGGTGTTTCAGGTCGGCAGCAGCGTCCGCAATCTCAGCATTTCCGATATGGGCTTTCAGCCCCATGGAGTCCAATGGCATCTGTAAATCGACCGAGACGTTCTTCAACTTCAGGGTATGGAGTGTGACTTTCCAGTTTAACGCAGTGTCAGTAGTGTCCTTGGGAGTCTCAGTGGTATCTGCAAGCATTACCTGCACATGGGTATCGCTCAATTCTATATTATTGAGAATAGCATCTTCTTTTGTAAGGTCTATGCCATGGCTTTCGAAAAAGAAATGCCCCAGTACCCCTTTGATGCACATACCTTCCATTAAATTGGAAGAGTTAACAGCAACTTGTTTCAGGGTAATGTCATCCACCTCCACTTTCCCTTTGAGTAAAGGCCATGCCTGCACCCGCACGTTCAAACTTCCAAGATTCAGCAAAGTATCGGGATGCTGCACCTCAACAGCACTGTGGGCAGGCTGTACCACCAATACACCGCGAACCAACAAATTCAAAGGAAAGCGAAGGTCAATCCGCTCCACAGATATGTCCATACCCGTAGCATCTGATGCAATTGCTGTAGCCTGCTTCCGTATCAAATTCTGTACGGGAGGCACATAGAGCAGTATCATCAATATTATAAACAGTATAATAGGAGTAAGCAGCACCCACAGTGCTATTCTCAACCATTTTCTTCTCATCGGAACGTCAATCTTTCATCGTATTTAAAAGTCCTACAAAGTAAACAATTTCTTTCGACATTTGGTTCCCGATAGAGAAAAATCATGTATTCTTCTCTGTTCCCCCATTACGGAAAAGCTGTTGCCTGAGTAATGACATCCTCTATCAAAACGAGGGCGGCAAGGGCGTGCTCTTTCAACTCTCCGGTAAAAGGCACTCCATGCGAAGTTTCCAACAGTTTCAGCAATGCAACCAGTTCCGTAGCTCCAATCAACGCAAAGAGGGGAATCATTTTGTGGGAGACAGCAGCCATCTCGTCCACATCCTCATTCTCCACAGCCTTCTGCAAACGCTCCGCATTGAGACGGGTTTCAGCCACAAAACTTTCCAGAATGGACTTTGCGGCCTCGGGGTCATCGACCGAAAAAACGGTGAGCGAAGAGAATTTATACCCCGGGCAAGCCGAAGCTTCCGAAACTTCCGTAACCTCCTTCCCTTTGTCCTCCACATTCAATTCATGCAGCAATTCACTGACGGTAAACGGCTTATGCAGGCATCCGGCAAAGCCATGCGCCGTAAATTCCTCACGCTGCATGTCACTGCGAGCAGTGACAGCAATCACCGGAACAGACTGTGCCTGCGGTATGTTCGAAGCACGCAGCAGTTTCAGTAAATCAAAACCATTAATAGCAGGCATCTGCACATCAGTAAGCAGAACATCAAAGGTTGCAGTGCGCAAGGCATCCAGCAATTCATCCAGTTGTAAACAAGAAACAGAATTTATACCACTCTGCTGAAGCATGGCGGCAGTAAGGGTAAGTTGAATACGGTCATCATCGATAAGGAGGACATTCTTCAATGAAGAACAAGGAACGGAGAATGAAGAATTGCCCTCCGGCGTGACAACACAGCCCAATTCTTCATCCTTC
The DNA here is from genome assembly GCF_013874375.1 of Bacteroides sp. CACC 737. Classification (NCBI taxonomy): domain Bacteria; kingdom Pseudomonadati; phylum Bacteroidota; class Bacteroidia; order Bacteroidales; family Bacteroidaceae; genus Bacteroides; species Bacteroides sp. CACC 737. The sequence goes on along the minus strand of NZ_CP059408.1, from coordinate 4,352,789 downwards.
ATTTTACGCCTTTCGCTCCTTACGGGATAGATAGGAATATATATCGTGAAAGTGCTTCCCTTACCTGGTACACTGTCTACATCAATCGTACCTTCAAGTAACTGTACCAACATACGGACGATGGAAAGTCCGAGTCCGAACCCTTCTTTACCCTGAGCACCCGGTAATCGGGTGAATTCCTGGAAGATACGCTCACGGTCAGCAGGCTCCATACCTCTACCCGTATCAGCAATGGCAACTACCAGTCGACGGTCCTCGTAACGGGCAGTCATGGTAATACCGCCTTGGTCCGTAAACTTCACGGCATTGGACAGCAAATTGTTGATAATCTGACGCAGACGCAAGGGGTCACAAATATAGGTACCGTCCAGCTCCGGGGCAATGTCGCAATGAAGCTCCAGCCCTTTGGCAGCCGTAAGCGGTTCAAAACTTATGTGTATCTCTTCAAGCAGGCGGGAAGGATGAAAAGTGACCCGGTTGACTTCAGCCTTGTTCAAATCAAGACGATGGAAGTCGAGCAAATCAACGACCAGCTTCAGCAAATGCTCCGATGAGGTTTTCATGTTGTCCAGATAGAACCGCTGGCGCTCATCCACCGTCAGACGGGAAAGCAAATCGGCATAGCCCATGATAGAACCGAGCGGGGCTTTGAAATCATGGGTAATGGCAAGCATCAGTTTTTCACGGACAGCAAGTAAATCTTCGGCACGACGGCGGGCCTCTTCCAACTCACGGCGGTACCGGTTGCTTCGGGTTATGTCGCGGCCGATGATAATAAGGAAAAAAACGGAAAGCAATACCGCACCTACGGCAATGCCACTGATAATCTTGGCCGAACGGCGTCGGACCGCCTGTTGATACTCGGCTTCCGTCCGTGCACGCAGCAGAGTTTCCGTCTCATAATCTTTCAGCAAACTGTCAATACGAGCGGTCAGCATATGGTCCAAGCGTTGCAGATAGCGCTTACGTCGTTGTATAACAGTGTTTACAGCTTTTTTCTGCTGGGCCACAGCACGCAGTTTCTCATGCAAAGAATCGGCCGGATTATAAGGTTCAATCACCGTATCCGTCGCAAATTCGAGGGAGGTCTTTACCTGGATAGCCGTATCTTTCTTTGGGGGGACAAACACTTCACCCAAACGACGGAAAAAACCCTTCTTCCGAGGGCGTGTCACGACGGTATCCCGATGTGTAATGATACGGTGCTGCACACGTTGCTGGGTCACTACTGAGTCCTGCTGGGCAATTATCTGCTCAATGTCACTGGTGGATACCATGCTGTCATTCGCCTCACTCAGCGTACGCAGCATTCTTATCGTATTGGTATCCTTCTCGCGTATCAAAGCTAGTACGCTGTCTGTCCATTGTACATCGCGGTCATCGGTAAGAATAAGGTTCTCCATCTCCCGGTGTACGAAGAACAAGGAAAAAAACAATACCGCCAGCAACAAAGTGTAGCCTACGGCAATCTTTACTTTGGAGACACTGTTCATATTATCAAATCCTTTCCCTGGTCTGTCTACGGAATCTCAGCCACAGCATCACCCCTGCACTGGTCAGTCCAAACGGGAAAGCCATCCAGACCCCCGTCAGTCCCCAGCCGAAGATGAAACCGCAGAGGTACCCTACGGGCAAAGATATAACAAAATAGGATATAAATGCAATAATCATCATCGGTTTCACATCCGAGATACCACGCAGGGCATTGGCAAAATTAATCTGCAATCCGTCACCGAACTGGTAAATCAGGAACGGAAAGAAGAGAGCGGCTACCATACCGGACACTTCCATATTATCTGTAAACCATCCTCCGACCTGACCGCGAAGTGCAAAGACAATACTCAACAGCACCACTTCCATGCATAAGATGACGTGAAGGCCAGCATACGCCGAACGGCGCACATTCTGCCCGTCGCCCTGCCCCTTAAAGTTACTGACACGCACAGCAACTGCAGCACCCATGCCATAATACATCATGAAGGTGAACTGAGAGACAGTGAGCATTATCTGATGTGATGCCAGAGCAAGTGTCCCCAGCCACCCCACCATGACAACACTGAGGCTGAAGGAAGCGGTCTCCATTCCCATCTGCATACCGACAGGCCAGCCCAGAGCATTGAGTTTCCTAAACATCGGTGTCGACCATCCCAGCCTCATGAATCCGAGTCTATAACGGATAAAACGGCGACTACGAAGCACAATCACCGCAAAGACCACGACCATCACAATGCGAGAGAACAAGGTACTTACACCCGCGCCAAGCAATCCCATCTCCGGGAAACCCAATTTTCCATTGATCAGAATATAGTTTCCTACGATGTTAAGCGCATTCCCTCCAAGCAGAATCCACATGGCCGTCTTGGTGTCGGTGATGCCATCCGTAAACTGTTTAAAGCCGTTAAACAACATGACAAAAACCAGTGAAGCAAGCAGCACTAGATAATAAGGCTTAATCAGAGGCAGTAATTCTTCGGGCTGCCCCAGCCGTTCCACATTGAAATACAGAACAGCCATGACAAGAGTCAGCAATAAAGCTACCAGCACATTGGCCACCAGACTGCACCGTAACGCTTGTCCGGCTTCGGCAAAACGGCGGTTACCGTAGAAGCCTCCCACAACCGGGGTCAGCCCGTAGCTGAACCCCGTACTGAAAATAATACAGAGAGTAAACAGATTGTTTACGAAAGAAGCGGCACCCAGCTCTTCCGTGCTATGATGCCCAATCATCAGCGTATCGGCAAACCCCAGCACAATGACTCCCAACTGCCCCACCACAATGGGTAGTCCCAGGAGAAGCAATGCTTTGTAGTGTTGCTTATACGTATCAAATAAATTTCTCATACTAAAGGTTTTCTTTTTGGTAATAAAGCACAATCCCATTTTCATCGCGGAAGGTCTGTTGGGCTACCCTATGAAGCTGTTCTGCCGTCACAGAGCGGTAATTGTCCACTTCACGGTCTATGTCTTCCGCCTGCCCGGTCAGTTCAAACCAGGCAAGGTTCGTGGCAACATTCAGATAATTGATGTTGCCGAATATCTGTGTAGACTCAAACTTGTTCTTTACTTTCTCCAATTCCTGCTCTCCAACAAACCCGGATTTCAACTCTTCCAACTCTTTCCGGACAGCAGCCTCGGCTTGCTCCAAAGATACGCCAGCAGATGGCTTTCCACTGATATGCAGCAGTCCGGCATCCCGTGTACCGGAGATATAGGCATCGAGACTGGAAAAGAGCTTTTGCTCCTGCACCAGCCTGCGGGTCAAGCGACTGGAACGTCCATTGCTCAGAATATCCGACAGAATATCGAAGGCATAATAATCGGCATCTTCACGACTGCACATGTGATAAGCCATGAACAAAGCATCCAGAGGAACATTCCGTTCCACCGTCTGCCGGCGTTCCGCCGTCTGTACAACTTCTTGCGGTAATTGTCTTACAGGCACATTCCTACGGGGAATAGGAGCAAACCATTTTTCAGTCAGCCTAATCGTTTCTTCCCACGAAATATTTCCGGTAACGGCCAGAACTGCATTATTAGGTGCATAAAAACGGAAAAAGAATTCCTTTACCTCATCCAGCGTGGCATTGGCAATGTGAGAGAGGTCTTTCCCGATAGTAGGCCAGCGATAAGGATGCGTTTGATAAGCCAAAGGACGAAGCAGATGCCCCACATCACCATACGGCTGGTTCAGACAACGTTGCTTGAACTCCTCCATCACCACTGCACGCTGCACCTCAAGACTTTGCTCACTGAATGCCAGTTCCAGCATACGGTCGGACTCCAGCCAGAAGCCGATTTCCACATTCGATTTTGGAACCGTCAGGTAGTAATTGGTAATATCATTATTGGTCCATGCATTATTCTCCCCACCTGCCAGTTGCAAAGGAGCGTCATAATCAGGAATATGCACCGAACCTCCAAACATCAGATGCTCAAACAAATGGGCAAAGCCCGTATGCTCGGGATGCTCGTCACGGGCACCTACGTCATAAACAATATTCAAGGCAACCATCTGCGTGCTGGTATCTTCATTGTGCACCAACCGCAGACCGTTGTCAAATATCTTTTTGTTTATCTTCATAAAATAGAATGACAGAATCTATCATCAATCTATCACTGTCACTTTTTTAATAACCACATCCTCTTCAGGACGGTCGTTACGATCAGTCTTGACCTTCTGTATTTTATCAACTATATCCATACCTTCCAGCACTTCACCGAATACGGTATATGCACCGTCCAAATGCGGAGTACCACCCATGGTAGTATAAGCCTTCACCTGCTCGGGAGTAAACTTGAACTCCGGTTCCTTGGCAACCTGAGCCTCTGCCTGCGCAATCAAAGAATCTTGCAAATCCATCAGACCGTCCTGGTCATTATTCTTACGCATCTTGTAGATTTCCTTCATATGCTTCTGGGCCAATGCATTGAAAGCATTGTTCAGGCGCATCTGATTCATCTGCTGTTCCATCCCCAGCAAGGTAGAGTCATTATACACTTTTCCAGTCACAATGTAGAACTGGCAGCCGGATGATGCCTTGTCGGGATTCACCTCATCACCCTGGCGTGCAGCCGACAAAGCACCTTTTTTGTGAAAATACTTCGGATAAACAAATTCGGCAGGAACAGTATAACCTACGTCGCCTGCCCCCAGCATCTTGCCTTTTGGAGCCTTTTTCGATTCCGGGTCACCTGCTTGTATCATAAAGTCCTTGATGACACGGTGGAACAGCGTACCTTCATACGTGCCGTCTTTCACCAGCTTAATAAAGTTATCACGATGTTTCGGGGTTTCATTATACAGTTTCACGGTGATGTCACCCGCACTTGTTTCAATCTTCAGCTTCGTTTCTTTTTCCATATTTTCCTCTTTCTTTTGTCCCGGCTTGCAAGCAGTCAAACCGCAAACCAGTATAGTTAATAATACAATTAGATTCCTTTTCATTTTGTTTTTTATTTAATTTAAGTTTGCAAATATACTAAAATCAGACAAAAGCACTTACCTTTGCCTACATAAAAGAGATAAAAGGCAAAAGCAATGACATCCATATTAATTGTAGAAGATGATATTACTTACGGCATGATGCTAAAAACATGGCTCGGCAAAAAAGGTTTCCAAGTAACCTCCACCAGCAGCATTGCCCGTGCTCAAAAACATATTGAGTCGGAAACCGTGGACTTGATTTTGTCTGACCTACGCCTGCCCGACAAGGATGGCATTGACTTATTGAAATGGCTGGGCGAACACGGCCTGCAAATACCGCTTATCATCATGACGGGATACGCTGACATACAGTCGGCCGTCCAAGCCATGAAACTGGGAGCCTGCGATTACATTGCCAAGCCTGTGAATCCGGACGAATTACTGAAAAAAATAGGCGAAGCCTTGAATGCATCATCCTCCGCTTTGAAACAGATGATGCATCCGTCCCGAACAGATGACGCGTTTACCCCAAACAGACCATCCGTCTCGCCCAAACAGACGATGCATTCCGACAAGATGAAAAATCAGTCTCAGAAGAGTGCAGAAGGCTCATTGTCTTCCTCCGACTTCCTCGAAGGAGAGAGCGACGCAGCCAAACAACTCTACAATTATGTGAAACTGGTTTCACCTACCAATATGTCCGTACTCATCAATGGTGCCAGCGGAACGGGCAAAGAATACGTAGCCCATCGCATCCACCAGCTCAGCAAGCGTGCCGACCGGCCGTTTGTAGCCATCGATTGCGGTTCTATCCCCAAAGAATTGGCCGCTTCGGAATTCTTCGGGCATATAAAGGGCGCCTTTACCGGCGCACTGACCGACAAAACGGGCGCTTTCGTCGAAGCCAACGGCGGTACCATCTTCCTGGATGAGATAGGCAATCTGAGCTATGAAGTGCAAATACAACTGCTGCGTGCTTTGCAAGAACGCAAGATACGTCCGGTTGGTTCAAACAAAGAGATAAGCGTGGACATACGTCTGGTATCCGCCACCAACGAAAATCTGGAGCAAGCCATCGAAAAAGGAACGTTCCGTGAGGATTTATATCACCGTATCAATGAATTCACCCTGCGCATGCCGCAACTCAAAGACCGCCGTGAAGACATCTTGCTCTTTGCCAATTTCTTTCTGGACCAGGCCAACCGCGAAATGGACAAGCAACTGACCGGCTTTGATGACAAAGCATCCCGCGCCTTATTGGAATACCCCTGGCCTGGCAATCTGCGACAAATGAAGAATATGGTACGCCGTGCAACCCTGCTGGCACAAGGCAAATTCATTACTATCAACGAACTAAGTGAACTGAAAGAACCTGCATCGGCCATCATCGGCATCCCTCTCCGCAATGAGGAGGCAGAGAAGCGTCAAATCATCGAAGCCCTACGGCAGACGGGAAACAACAAGAGCCGCGCTGCACAACTGTTGGGCATTGACCGCAAAACGCTGTACAACAAGTTGAAGCTTTATAACATATCCGACTAAAAGATGTGGAATAATTCCACACTCCTCTCCACACATTCCCCACTTTTCCACATTATACTACACTTTGCATAAAAACATATGCATCTAGTTATCAAAGCATTACCCAACAAACAATTCTTTTGGCACACCATTTGACTTGTATTAAGTACAAGCAACAAGCGCTACAACAAACAAGCACTTAGACTTAACAATAAGATATAGCAACCTAAAAGCAAATGAATTATGAAAAAATTAGTATTAGTAGCAGCCCTGTTTATGTTTGTTTGTGGCGGAACGTTCTTGGCTCAAGCTAAGGCTCCGGTAGAACAGCCGAGTAAGACAACAACCTTGTCTAACGACACTGTGGTAACGGATACTTTGCAGAAAGCCGAGAACGTCCAAGACACAGCAAAAGTGGCCCAATAACAGTAAGCACACTACAACAAAAAGCCGTTTCCTCCTTGTCTATTCTGGGAAACGGCTTTTTTAATTGATAGTTGATAGTTGTCAACTAAGAAATCACCAATGTCTTTCCGGATAAAGGTCATTCCACCATGCCGGACTATCCTGCAACCAGCGGGCAAACCAAGCCATAATTGAATTGTGCCACAATTCACGTTTTGCATAATCAAGTACAAAATGGTTTTCACCATCCACGGTAATAAATTCCACCGGCTTGCCCAATATCTTCAACGCATTATACAACTGGATACTTTCACCGATAGGCACGTTCGTATCTACCGTGCCATGCAGCAACAACAGAGGGGTATTAATCTTGTCCGCATTGAACAATGCTCCATGCTTCGTAAACAAATCGGGATTATTCCAAGGATAGCTATCGGCTGCCGCAACAGAGTTATAGGAATATCCCCAATAACCCTCGCCCCAATAGCTCGTCACATTGCTGATACCAGCATGCGAGGCAGCGGCAGCGAACATGTCCGTCTTAGTCTGCAGATACATCGTCATGAATCCTCCATAAGAGGCACCCAAACATCCGATACGTTTATCGTTGACAAACGGATGGGCTGCACAGAATTTCTTCGTACCTTCAATAATCTCATCGGCCGTACGCTCACCCCATGCATTGACATGGCGTGCAGAGAACTCCTGGCCGTACCCGATGGCACCACTGGGCTGGATAACATAAACCACATAGTCACGTGACGCAAACAACTGTGCACAGTACGGGGAAGTTATACCGCGGGTTGTAGGAGTCGTTCCTCCATAATAGTATACGATAAGCGGATACTTCTTGTTCGGGTCAAAAGACGGCGGCAGACAAACCATTCCCTTTATCTCCGTACCGTCCGAAGCTGTAAAGTTCCACTCTTCCATCTGTCCCAGCTCAATCTTATCGAGGATGGGCTTCATGGGGTTGGCAAGCAGGGTAGAAACTTTTTTCTTCGTGTCGTACGTATAGGCTACGCCCGTACTGGTGTTTCCTCCGCCCACATAGGCAGCCACAACCGGATTGTCATTGGCCAGCGTGAAGGAAATAATCACATCTTCTTCAAGCGGAAGCATTTCAAAGCCGCCCGTCTTCGGAACATAACGGTAGATATGCCTGCAATCCCCATCAGTCGTATCGAAATAGATACATCCGTCCACACGGTTCCACTGCACGAGAGACACCGTAGGATTGAAATCGCGCGTGATAGCCTGCACTTTTTTTGTAGCCAAATCCATAATGAATGCTTGGGTATCAAAGTCATTGGCTATGGGATGTTCACCGCAATTCTTGCCAATACCTCCGAAAGCAGACGGACTACCCGTCACCAGAAGCTGTTTCCCATCCGGAGAGTAAGAAGCACTTCCCAGATAAGCATCCCAGGCGACCAGCGTATCTGCCTGCAAGGTGGCCAAATCAATCTCGAAAAGAGAAGAGAGGGAGAAAGGGCATTGAGTAATGTCCGGCTTGGAAGTGCTGCACAACAGTTTCTTGCCATCCGGGGAAATATCATTCAGATAGACGTTGTGACTACCGTATGTCAGGCGCTCGGAAAGTCCCGTCGCCACATCGTATTTCATGAGATAATAGCGGTCACGAGAATTGGGGATACGGTCGTCCGGATGCAAGAGACGTTTCAACGGGCCACTCACCTTTTCGCCCTCGTCCGTGAGCATATAGATAAGATAGTCTTCTGTAGGAGACCAGCTGAAATATCCTTCGGGAACATTCTTCAGCAGCACTTCCTCACGCATCGTGGCGGGATCGAACACAACCAGGTCATTCTGCTCCTCGCCCATAACCGTATAATAGAGCTTGTTGCTGTTGGGCATCCAGTTCATCTTTTCATTGGCATTGGGCAATATCACCCGGCCAGTCTTTACCTCGGTCAGCTCACAACGGGTCCTGGAACGCTTCACGTCGTAATTGTCCGAATAGCGGGTCAGCAGATACTTGCCGTTGGGCGAAAGAGAAACCCTGCTCGCTCGGGAGCCGAAATTGGTGTTGAACAAAGAGAAACGTCTCTTCATGTCCGGTGCCATCCGGCAGGCTACATCGGCAAAGTCCTTTTCCTTTTCAAATTCGCATTTCAGCATCGGCTGCATCTTGTCGTCCGCGCTTGAAAGCAACTTGATGACAATCTCATAATCTGCTTCGGGGTCCATACGCAGACTGACAGCCGTAGGACGGACCTGCGACAAGCTGTCCTCCGCTGTCTCCTTGACTTGCTTGGACTCACCGTTTACAAACACCTCAAAACGGGCAGGGGAATATACATTCAGCTTGCCCTTCATGAAACGCTCCGCACGCAGATTGGTAGCAAACAGATAGAACAGATTGTCCTTGTCTGCCTTTGCCACAGCTACATATCCAGCCGTATCAGCAGCCATGCGTTCGTACGAACCCTCGTCGAAGTTAAGACTGACCTTCGTCTTCAGAAGATTGCCGATAGTAAACTTATCTCCCTTGAAGTTGACGCTATCACCCTGAAGGGGAGTACGCACCGTAACGGCCGGACGCACGTTATACTCAGCAACTCTTTCCTGAGCTTGGGCAGCCAATCCCGCAAGGAGCAGCAAACCCGACAAAACTGTGATTTTCTTCATTACTGTAAGATTAAATCGTTTCAAAACCATTCCATAAATTTCCGGGAGGGACGGGAGCCTCCACTTCTATCAGTTCTTTGGACACCGGATGCACAAAACGGATATACCGCGCATGCAGACAAATGCTGCCGTCGGGATTGGAGCGGGGCGAACCATACTTCAAATCTCCCTTGATGGGACAGCCCATCTTTGCCAACTGACAGCGTATCTGGTGATGGCGTCCGGTTTTCAAATCTATTTCCAACAGATAATAGTTCTGCGACCGCCCGATGAGCCGATAATGCAAAATCGCTTTCTTGCTGCCCGGCACCTCCTTGTCGTATGCATAACTCTTGTTCTGTTTCTCATTTCGCACCAGATAGTTCACCAATTCCCCCTCTTCCTCACGGGGCAGGTTCTTCACCACTGCCCAGTAAGTCTTCTTCACCTCGCTATTCTTGAACATCTCGTTCAGACGCGACAGTGCCTTACTGGTCTTGGCAAAAACAACAAGACCGCTCACGGGGCGGTCCAGCCGGTGGGTGACACCGATAAAGACATTTCCAGGCTTGCTGTACTTCTCTTTCAGATACTGCTTTACAGTTTCCGAAAGCGGTGTATCACCCGTTTTGTCTCCCTGAACTATCTCGGAAGCGGTCTTGTTGACTATAATGATATGATTGTCTTCGTATACGACAGTCATCGATTGTTAATGTTTAATGATTAGTGATTAATGATTAATGACTAACACCCAACTTCTCATTAAACATTAATCACTAATCATTAATCATTAAATTACATATTCATCCCACCATCTACCTGAATAACCTGACCGGATACATAAGAAGACATATCAGAAGCCAGGAAAGTAGCGATATTTGCCACGTCTTCGGGTGTGCCGCCACGGCGCAAAGGAATCTTCTTGCACCATTCAGCCTTCACCTCTTCAGACAAGGCGTCGGTCATGGCTGTCATGATGAACCCCGGAGCAATGGCATTGGCACGGATGCCGCGAGAGCCCAGCTCCTGAGCGATAGACTTGGCCAAAGCAATCATACCGGCTTTGGAAGCAGAATAGTTGGCCTGGCCGGCATTGCCGTGAACACCTACCACAGATGCCATATTGATAATGCTACCCGCCTTCTGGCGCATCATGATGGGTGTGCAGGCATGGATAAAGTTAAATGCCGATTTCAGGTTGACATTGATAACCATATCCCATTGCTGTTCGCTCATACGCATCATCAGACCGTCACGTGTGATACCGGCATTGTTTACCAGAATATCAATACGTCCAAAGTCCTTATGGATTTCTGCCACTACCTTGGCAGTGTCTTCAAAGTTTGCTGCATTGGAGGCATAAGCCTTTGCCTTTACTCCCAAAGCTTCCAATTCTTTTGCTGTAGCCTCGGCATTTTCATCAATCACCAAGTCAGTGAATGCGATGTTTGCTCCTTCTTGAGCGAACTTCAAAGCGATAGCCTTGCCGATGCCTCGTGCAGCACCTGTCACAATGGCTGTTTTTCCATCTAATAATCCCATATTATTTTAAAATTATTTATAAAATGTATTCTTACTTCTTTCCCAATGCACCAAGTACCAGACGGGTCACGTAAGTATCGCGTACCGCATCGTCCAGATTGGCTCCTATATGGCCGCGGATATAAGGTGTTTCAATACCTTTGACACTGTAATGCACAATCTCAGCAGTCATATCCAAGTCATCTATCTGGAAAACACCCTTCTCCATGCCTTCACGCAGAACCTCCTTGAAAAGCTGGGTCTCTGTAGCATCGAAACGTTTGCGCACTTTCTCCACTCTCCAAATATCCCGAAAGAAATTGGCACGAAGAGTACCATTCCGAAAGACAACCTCTTTTACCGCATCCAGATGGGTGTAAATCATTTCCATCAGTTTCTCGTCCGGCTGAATATCTTTCTCTACCACGTGCTTCATCATATCCGAAAGAATATCCAGCTCCGACTCGACAACAGCCAAGTAGATATCTTCCTTGCTCTTAAAATAGGTATAGAGCGTTCTCCTACCTTTCTTCGAAGCGAGGGCAATATCATTCATCGTGGTATTCTCAACGCCCATCTTTGCAAACAGCTGACGGGCAACGTCCACTAATTTAGCTTTTGTCTTCGATACGGTCATAGATTAATTGCACATTGCTTTATTATTTGAGCAAAAGTAAGACATTTCCGCATATCTTACAAGAAAACATTCATTTTATTAATGAACAGCCCTAAAAAGGAAGAAAAAAAGTAGGCTTATTATCGTTCTATTTATCAACATATTACTCATTAAAATCCACTTAACCTCAAAAATATCATGCATTTTATTTGCATATTAAATAAAAAGCCGTACCTTTGCACCCACAAAACAATAACATCGCGGAGTGGAGCAGTTGGTAGCTCGTTGGGCTCATAACCCAAAGGTCATTCGTTCGAGTCGGATCTCCGCAACTGCAATGAGGATAAAAGGTTTTAAAGACCGCTTTATCCTCATTTTTTATAATTGCCATCAAGGACAGAAAAAAATATTTGCGCAAATAATGTTTGTGCAAATTGCTTCCACACTTCCACCTCCTCTCCACATCCCTTTATTCATCGGTATTACAGATGCGGTGGAAGCAACTCAAAAGTGTGGAAGCAAAATTTGCTTCCACACCGTTTCACAAACAGAAATACTGACACACAAGAAGCTAACATGAAGTAACACAAGTCATTAATTTCTTGTATCACATCTTATTTATATCGTACCTGCACGAAATCAATATCCTGCAAACACGGTATTAATTCCATCTCCTCCCCCTTCAAATGCAATCAGAACGAATGCGTACAGCCACACAAAGCCAAGACTTCAATACTGTTTTCCTCTGTGCTTTATTCGGAGAATGAAGGTATTTATTACACCGGACATAAGGAATCAACAGCATGCAACGGCCATGATGCAATCGCCTAACGGCCATCAACAACTCGCTTAACAGCCGTCAGCAGATCGCCGCACGACCGTTAGACGCTGATAAGGCAATGAGTAAAAGGGAGCACTCCCCCATACACAAGCAAACAAAGCCCTATATACAACGGATTGAAAGCAGCAGTTTCCCTTATAATATCCTGATGAAAAGCAGCCCCAGCCCGATGGCAACGCCAGTCGAAACAAGTCCGGGAAGCATGAACGAGTGGTTCAGCACATACTTACCGATACGGGTAGTTCCGGTACGGTCGAAATTAATGGCTGCTACTACGGTGGGATAGTTGGGAATAAAGAAGTAACCGTTTACGGCCGGGAACAGAGCAACCAGTATCATAGGCGAAATGCCCAAAGCGATGCCCAAAGGCATCAGTGCGCGCACAGTGGCGGCCTGGCTATAAAGCAGAATCGACATGGCAAACAAGGCTATCCCGAACAGCCACGGCATTTGCCTCACCACTCCCTCGATGGACTGGGTCAACTGAAGCATGTTTCCCTGAAGAAAAGTATCTCCCATCCAGGCAATGCCGAATATGGCAATCACCGCCTGCATGCCTGCCGGGAAGACGGAGCCTTGCGTTGCCTTCATGCCGTCGGTGCGAGTCAGCAGCAAGATGAGGGCGGCGGCAGAGAGCATCACGATTTCGATAATGGCGGACATGCCGAGTCTCACCGTCTCGCCGTCTATCACGAAGGCAGGACGCAAACTGTCGAACGAACCAAAGAACACGATAAAAGCAGTGGCAAGGATAAAGATAAGCACGGACAAGACGGCATGCCGTTTATTGTGTATATCCTTTATCTCCACCTTCTTGACATCAAGATAGCCTTCGGTCAACCTCTTTCTGTACTCCGGGTCGTCTGCCAACTCCTTGCCCACCTTCATGGAGAACAAGGCGCCCACAAGTACCCCGATAATGGTAGCAGGAATCGTTATTTTCAGAATATCGAACAAGGTGACATCAAATCCCGCCAGCAACCCAAGCAGTGCGACGGTGGCAGCCGAAATGGGACTTGCCGTAATAGCCTGCTGCGAAGCAATCACCGCAATGTCCAGTGGCCTCTCGGGACGAATCTTGGTCTCCGTGGCAACCTCGGCAATCACGGGAAGCACCGAATATGCCACATGTCCCGTGCCGGCAACAAAAGTAAACAAATAGGTCACAATAGGGCTCAAGATGGTGACCTGCGAAGGATTCTTCCGCAACAACCGTTCTGCCAGCTTTACCATATAATCCAGTCCGCCAGCCGCCTGCATGCAGGATGCGGCGGAAATGACGGCGGCTATCATCAACATAACGTCAATGGGAGGTGATGTAGGCTGCAATCCGAAACCAAACGTCAGAATTGCCAGACCTATCCCTCCCATTACACCCAGTCCAATGCCGCCCAAGCGGGCGCCTATAATGATAGCTACCAATACGAATGCCAATTGCAAGACCATATACTCTACACTTTTTGATTCATGTGCAAAGATAAGTCATTTCGTATTATGGCTACTCACCTACTTCTATTTTAACTGCTTGTTTTAACTCCACACTCAAAGAGGCATCATCCTTTAACGGTGTCCAGCACACCCGGCGGCATTCATTCTTCTGTAAAAGACAACGATGATAGCGGCTGCCGGACAGATGCTCCGTATCGATATGGAAGGAACCGGTATTGACATCCCAATCGGCTATCTCGTCCAGATTCAGATAAAGGTTGCGCACTGTGCCGCTGTTGAGATGCAAGCTCTGCGCCTGCGCCGCAAGCGCAGTGACATGGCAATCTTCCAGCCGGGCAAGGTCTCGCGTGCGGAAAGAGAGCGTATCGCAACGGAGTCCGTAGAAATTGGTTTCCATATCCTCCACATCTACCACAACCGCTTGTACCTCCGCAGGCAACCGCAATTCCATCCCTTCCGAACGAACCCTTATCCAAATGTCATTCTGAAGATGCTGTACCAGCTTATCCTCCGGAAAGTCAAAGGTGACGAGCAGGGTATCGCCAACGGAAGTCATCGACATAAAAGCCTCCATATCCCCTGCATAGGAGAAACTGCCCTGCTGCAAAGAGTCGGCAGTCACCTCCAACGGCACTTCCCCGAACGAGAATATACGCTCCGCCTCCACAATACCTTCTTTTTTCTGTTTCCACACCACCGGAGGCTGTGTCAGCTTCAACACCCTGCACGAGGGCAGCTGCACCGTTTTCCGTTCTCCGCCGATTTCCATAAAATTATCTTTCTGAGTGACATTGCGGTCCACCACATAGAACATGAGTCCGCATACCATTGCCACACCGGTAACCAGCATTCCTATCATTATATAAGTCGTTCGTTTCATAACTGTCTTCTTTTATTTTTGTTTCTTGATAAACTCCTGATACATCCCGGACAACTCCTCGGCAGAGATGCCCAGCGTGAAAATCTGCTTGAATAAATAATCCACTTCCTCCTTCAGAAAATACTCTTTCCTCAACGAGAGAATCAGCTTGCGTGCACCTACCGACACAAAATAGCCGATACCCCGCTTGTTGTAAATCACTCCTTGCGTCTGCAAGTAGTCGTACGAACGCATCACCGTATTGGCGTTGACCTCTACCACAGCCGCATATTCCCGTACCGAAGGAATACGTTCTTCCTCCTGATATTGCCCGAGAAGTACCTCGTCGCAAATGCGGTCTGCTATTTGCAGGTAGATGGCCTTGCTTTCCTTAAAGTTCATAGTTACCAGCGATTAATGATTTCGGACTCCTTGAAACGGAAATAGGCAAGCACCCAGTTGAAAAGGGCGAAAAACGAAGTTATAAAAATCAGCCAGTCACTCGATGCTTCCCTGTTGATATAAGGCTCGGTCATAAAAAAATTATTGGGTAGAATGGTTTCCAGACACAATACAGCTATCAGGATATATGAAACGAAGATGCAGACACCGGCCGCAAAAGTCTTGATAAGTGCATTTTTGGGCCAGACCGTACTGCCCAGCAGGAAGAAAGACTGTAGGAAAAAGTAGCAGCTCAGGAATATCCCCACCACAGCCGGTCCGCTTCCTATCGTCTCATAGAAACGGTTCGTGTTACAGCAGAATTCCCACAACGGAAAGGAGTGAACGACATGCAGCTCCGGGTAGGCCAGAAGATAGAAGACGACTCTTGTCAAGTCCGCCAGCTTGAAAGCTATCAGAAAGACCAAGATAAAGCCGCAGGTAGCCACCAGCCAGCGGGCAAAGAATTTCTCGAACATGGTGGCAGGTGTCATGAGCACAACGGTACGACTCGTCTTGCTTTTCATCCTTTCCATGGCAAACGAGGCGCTAATGCATCCCCAAATGACAAGTCCCCAAAGAAAGAATCTGGACTCAAACTCCCAGATAGGGTCCATGCCCACAGCTCCCGCTTCCAGATTGTGATACTGATAGTATCCATTCCAGACAAAGACTATGGCCAACATTCCGTAGACCATCACCGAGCGGAGTATATAGGTCTTCCAATTCTCCACCATCTCTTTGCGGCATACGTTCACAAAGCGATGCAAACTAAAAAAGGTATCGCGTATCATTATTCATTTGTTTTAGTGTGAAACATTTCCGCTATCTTCCCAGGCTCTGCAAGCACGGCGCCAAACAGCAGTTCAAGATTAATCTCCGATTCCTCACCTTCCGTATTGGGCAGCATCAAGAAATTGCCTTGTACGGAGGGAAGCGTGTACAAGGCAGTCGCAGCCAACTCCCGGTCGTCACTCTCCAAGAAGAACAGTTTACTGCAAACGCTGGCAGTGGATTCGTCCAGCAATACGCGGCTGTTGTCCATAATCAGAACATGGTCCAGCACTTTGTCAATGTCACGCACCTGATGGGTGGAGATGACAATCGTCTTGTCGTCCGACATACCCGAAGCCAGAAATTTGCGGAACTGGCTCTTTCCCGGAATATCCAGTCCATTGGTAGGCTCATCCATCAGCAGCAGGGAAGTATTGGTGGCCAGCGCAAAGCTCATGAAGATTTTCTTTTTCTGCCCCATGGACAAGGCTCCCAAATCAGCATCCATATCCATCTCGAAGAAATGCAGGTACTTCACCATGTCTTCCTTGCTGAAACGGGGATAGAACTTACTGTTCAGTTCAATATAGCTGACCAGGGAAATAGGAGGCAGCTCGAACTCCTCGGGTACCAGAAACATGTCCTGCAACGTGACGGGCAGCCGACGACGCATGTCGGTATCATGATACATCACTCTCCCACGTTTGGGAGCCAACAAACCGCTCATCAGATAGAGCAGCGTAGACTTGCCGGCTCCGTTCTTACCCAACAGACCGTAAACCCGGCCGGATTCCAGCGAAAGTGAAAAATCACTCAGGACTTCTTTCCGCCCCTTGCGATAACTAAATGAAATGTTTTCTACTTGTAACATACGCTTGGATGAATTAAAGATTTCACTATTTACGTGTATTAGTACAATAATACACTGCAAACATAGGCATTTTTTTTAGAATAACAAGAGATTTGAGAAAAAAGAAAATATGTACGAAGGTTCAAAAAAAAGGAGGAGCTAAGAATCACTCTCCACTCCTCCCGACACGACAAACAACTAAAATTATTGCTATTTGATGCCGTCCAATGCCTTGTTTGCTGTGGCATTGGTGGGGTCGATAGCCAGAATTTTATTCCAGTACTCTTTCGAAGTAGCATAGTCACTCTTCAACAGATAGTAGTAGCCCAGATAACTGTAACACTCTATCAATGCAGAGTTGTACCTCGGTTCGTTTTTGGCAAGCAGTACGTCCACCACCTTCTCGTAATAAGGTTTCGCCAATCCCTCTGTAGTTTCGGGGTCCATGGCAGAGTGTGTGCGGGCGCGCCACATATCTCCCAAATAACTGTCGGAAGCTTGTTCGGCAACAAGTGCGAACACAGAGTCGGCAGCCTGCAATGCCGCCATGCGGTCGGCAGACTGAACGGAGAGAGTGTCCGAGGACGTACCCTCTCCGTAGTACAGACGCCCTAACTGGAATAAGTTTTCGGACGTCTTTTTATCTTGTGCCAGCGAGTCATAGTACTTTTTATAAGCAGCAATGGCTTGGGTATAGTCGTTTTTCAATTCATAAGCATCGGCAATCTCACGCCACAAATCCACCTGACTCTCATCCTTCTCCAATGCCTTACCATATTCCTCAATGGCCTGGTCATATTTCTTCAGAGCACTCAACAGAGCACCGTGATAGCGGTAATCCAAGCATGAATAATCGGCATTATCCGAAGCATTGAAGAAAGCATCGGCAGCCTTCTCTGCCTCGTCATAACGCTTGAGGTCGACATTGTTGTACATCACAAGCCGGTTGAATGCGGCATGGCGGGCATTCTTCTGCAAACCTTTCTGCGCCACCGCCAAGGATTTCTCGAAGTCGTGGTTCAGGAATAGTGCAAAAGCATATTTAAGGATGTCATCTTCCGTAGCCACGGGAGTATCGATGAACTTGGCATAGGTGTCGGCAGCCTTACCAAAACGGTTGGTGGCGTAATACACTTCCGCCAGCTCCTTGTCTGCTTCCAGGCAATCCGGAGCTATGGCCTTCAGCTGGTTCAGCTTCTCTATGGCCTGCGAAGGACTGGCAGACTTGTATGCCTGCGCATATTTCAGATACGCATCCTTATAATTCGAATCAAAATAGATGGCTTGCTCATAAAGCTGGCATGCCTTTCCGATATCTTTCCGGGCAAAAGCGATGTCACCCTCGAGTACAGAAACTGCCGGAGCCTTGTTGTCGGCCTTTCTTGCCATCTCCAGATAGGTTTCCGCCTCTTTCAGCTGTCCTGCATCCAGATAGGCACGGGCCACGGAAGTCACAAGCTCCACATTTTTTTTGTTCTTGCCCTTCAGCAGTTCTCCGGCTGCGTCGGAAGCCTGCTCCGGATTCGCCTTTATCAGACTTTTTACTTTATCCACCCCCGCCTGCCATTCGGGCACCGGCGTTTGTGCGGCGAGCGTACCTGCAAACAGCATCGCTCCCAAACAAAATACAAATCTACGTTTCATGTTAGCATTCATTTTAGTTATTCATCCTTGACGTTCACCACGCGCACCGGTTGGGTGGCGGGGACCAATCCCGACTTCAATATAATCCGCTGTCCCCGGTCGGAAGCGAGGAAAGAGGCAAATCCCCACGGAAGTGCGCTCCGCGGATCATTCAACAAGGCATAGATGCTGCGTGCCAACGGATAATCACCGTAATACAAATACGCCTGATAGGGTTTGTAACTGTTGTCCGGCATGGCCTTGTCAGCAGCACTGACGGACATCAGCCGCACCTCTTTACTGAAAGAGAGCCCCGTACTGTCATTCCGGTCGCTCAGCCAGTTCACGCCGATAATACCGATGGCATCAGGCGTGCGGGCCACGTAGTCAATCACCTCCCTATTGGTTTTCAACGCTTTCAACTGACTGGAAAGCGGTACACCCTTACAGATGGAATCGACAGCAAAACGTACGGTACTGGAGTTCTTGTTGTCAAACACAAGACTGATATCCCCCAAACGGGAAGCCGGATAGATATCTTTCCACTGCTTCGCATCACCCGTCAGGATGCGGCGGATGTCCTTCACACTAATCAATGAATCTGGATTGCCAAGATGGGTTATCAATGCCAGCCCGTCCGTAGCAATCTTTATCTCCTGCGGAAAAAACTTCCGGCTATTGAAGGAATTCATCTCTTCGGGAGTCAGTCTGCGACTGGTTATTGCCAACCGCAGACTGTCCTTGAGCAAGAGGTTGACGGCATCGACTTCCGTCACATAACGGGGCACAATTCCTGCCAAGGGGAACAGTCCTTCGAACACGTCAATTTCTTCCTGCACAATAGGCTGGAAACTTTCGTCCGCAGCAATTGCAATCACACCGGAGGTATACGTATCCGTTTGTCCGTCCTTGGGCTTGCTTTGGCAGGCCGACAGCAGAGTCAGCAGCACCAGTAAGCCTGAAAGCTGAAGTTGTTTCACCGTTTTCATAACACACACACTTATTGTAATCTAAACATCACCGGTATCGTATATTTCACCGATACGGCCTTACCATTCTGCTTGCCGGGAATCCATTTGGGCATGGACATAATCACACGGACAGCTTCTTTATCCAGATAGGGGTCTACACCTCTCAGCACTTTCACATCACGCACCTTGCCGTCGGCACCTACCACAAACTGGCAGGTTACACGCCCTTGCGTACCGTTTTCCTGGGCAATGGTCGGATACTTCATATTCTTGCTGATGAACTGCATCATCTCGGCCTGACCACCGGGGAACTGGGGCATCTGCTCTACCATATCGAAAACCTTTTCAGGTTCCGGTTCGGCCTGCGTCACCACTTGTTTCAAGTCGGCGATGTCCTTACCGTGTTCCTCGTCATTACCTTTCACGTCGGCAATGGAGATGGCAACTTTCGTTTCCGTCAGTTCTGTCTGGCTTTTTATTTCATCCTCGTCCCTCACTTCCTCATCCTTTTTGATGACGGGAGCGGTAAACTTAATGGAGCTTTTCAATGCAGGCGGCGGTGGGGCCACGGGCTCTATCCGCTTCATCTCTTCCTGCTTCACTTCCGGTTCTTCCAGCTGCGAAAGGGTAGTCACTTCGGTCATCACCTCTTTCTGTTTGGGGGTAGCCATCTTTATCAGCGTAGGGATACTGAAACCTATCAATGCAATTACAATTACCAGTATCACGGCAATGTTGTGCCGTCTGGGAGAGGTCTCACGCATCTTATAGGCTCCATATGCTTTGTTCTTACCACTGAACACGAGGTCACACCATGCTTGGGAGCTTAAATCTACTTTAGCCATATTCTTTCCTTTCTTTGGGTGTTACACATCATTCAGCAATGTTCTGGGACAATTCGCCCTTGCTTTCGTAGTTCTTCATCAAGAACTCGTCGGCTTCGGCAATATCCGTTATCACATACTTACCTATATTACATATCTGCATTTCATCGAGAGCATCAATCAGATTCTTGTACGAAGACTTATCGGTAGCCTTGATGATGACTGTCGGCGTATCCTTTCCGCTTTTTATCTCGGAAAGCTGTTTCCGGTAGTCATCCTCTGATATCTTAAGATCCAGTTTCTGCTGCTTCAGTCTGTTCACCTCGTTCACAGCAACTCTATTACGTTGCAGAAGCATTGCCCGCAGACCATCCGCCTGATAGGTAGTTTCCTTCAGTGAAGTATAGTCCTTGTAGTTAGGTTCCCCTTCGTAATAATACAACTTGTTGTCATCCCCCAGCAACAGCGTGATGGCTTGGGAAGCCTTGACTTTGGTCTGCTGCTCCTCGGTGATGGTCTTGTCATTGCTCGGCATGCTTATCTCCATGGTCTGAGGTTTGCTCAGTGAGGTACAAAGCATAAAGAAGGTAATCAGCAACATGTTCATGTCCACCATAGGTGTAAAGTCCACCCTGACAGTCATTTTCTTCTGCTTGCTTTTTCCACCTTTCTTGTTGCCGCTTTCTTGTATTTCAGCCATAATGTTTCCTTTCTTGTTCTACTTGTAACTCGTAGCTTGTCACTCCTCACTTGTGGTCTTCAGAGAAGTAATCAGGTTGTACCGGTTCTCTCTGAGGTCCTGAAGTGAGTTCATCACATTTTTTATTACGGAATAAGGAGTATTGGCATCTGCCTTGATGGCAATGCGCAAATCACTGTTCACTGCACGGGCGTTGCGCACCCAGGCCTTGAACTGATTGTCAATACTGTCTGTCGGTATCCCCTCATTCTTCAATACAGCATCTTGCTGGTCTTGCGGCAAGTCGAGGTATTTCTTCATACTCTTCATCGGCACACCAAAGGTAGACGCCAGCATGAATTTTTTAGTTTCCTCCGGAGTGAAAGTCACTCCATACTCCTGCCCCATAGCTTCCAGCACTTCGCGCAAGTCGGACTGCTTGTCCAGACTCATAAATACTTTTCCGCTCGGATCGACCAATATCTGGAGTACATTTGTCTCCGGGATCTTAATCTCGGAGACAGAGGCGGGAGTCGTTACTTGTACCGGTTCTTTCTTCACGAACGTAGAAGTCAGCATGAAGAAGGTCAGCAACAGTACAGTTACGTCACTCATCGCCGTCATATCGATGAACGTACTTTTCTTTTTTATTTTCGCTCTGCCCATAATCGTTTCATTGAAAATTAAAATTGAGAATTCATTCGTTGAATAGATAATAGAAGCCTACGTCACAGTGCAGCTCCAACTATCAGCAGTCAACTATTTATGGGTAGCTGCAAAAGTCTGCACGATGGAGAAACCAATCTCATCGAGGCTGTAAGTCAACTTGTCAATCTTGTTTGTATAATAGTTGTAGGAGATAACGGCCAATGCACCGGTCAAGATACCGAAGGCTGTATTAATCAAAGCCTCGGAAATACCTTGCGACAGAGCCATGGAGTCGGCTGAACCTCCGGCTGCGAGGGCGGCAAATGAACGGATCATACCAATAACCGTACCGAGCAATCCCATCAATGTACCTAAAGTCGTGATGGTACCAATAATAGGAAGATTCTGCTCCATCATCGGCAGTTCCAGCGCAGTGGCTTCTTCCAATTCCTTCTGGATGGCAAGCAGTTTCTGGTCTTTGGACAGCTCTGTGTCATTCTCCATCTCGGCATACTTCTTCAAAGTGGCATTTACCACATTGGCTACAGAACCACGTTGTGAATCGCAGATTTGTTGTGCCTTCTTCATATCACCTTCAGCCAAGGCTGCTTTGATGTTAGCTACGAATTTCACCAATGACCCCTTACCAAAGGCAGCGCCAATGGCAATATAACGTTCAATACTCAGTGCGATGACAGTCAGCAAAAGCGTTTGAATTACAGGAACAATGAATCCACCTTTATAGATGGTACCGAGGAAGTTACCCGGCAACGGATGGTTGTTCGGGTCGTTGTTCATGAAGTTGGAGGGATTTCCCAACACAAAGTGAAAAATAAGCACGGCGATGATAAAACAGATTACGATTACCCAACCGGCGGATCTGATGCCTTTAAAAGAGGCTGCTTTTTTTTGAGTAGTTTCCATGATGAAAAGTTTAATTGTTGGTATTTAAATAGAGTTTTGAAAATAAAGCATAGGGATACGACTTCCCGCTTACGAACCGATAGGGCGTAATCATCCTTGCAACCTTAGCTAGCATATATGTACACTAAAGGTCACCTGCTTTCAGTCTCTTCAAGACAAGAAGGGAAAAAAGGGGGAAATCAATAAGAAGAAAAGTTGGCTAAATCAAAATCCGCCGAAGCGTATAGATATAGTAATCACTGCCCGTCAATGCATAGTACGGGGCTTTATCTGAGTAGTATAATTTAGAACGACCTTGAACGAGTAGATTCTCGTGGTTGGATAATATCAGAAGAATGTTTCTGAGGAAAAGATTGTCTTCAATCACCCTGCGCAAACGCTGTTGATGAGAAGAGTAAGTTTCGGAAACTGGTTTGTTTCCCAGTTCGATATCCGTAGTCCATGCAAACTTGGTATTCGTGAACAATGAATTCTTCTTGTCAATACTATTGTCGGAAGTAGAAGAACATGAAGATAAAGAAGCGGAAACTTCAGCAGTTCCAGCCATTCTGTCATCCATCTGCACCAGGTCAATGGCTTTACCGCTAATGCTGCAAGTCAACATCAGTAGCATGCATATCCAGAATGTCTTTACAGTTGTTTTCATGTCGTCTAATGATTCTACAATAAATAACAGATGTCTCTCTTATTTGTTTTACAACTATATTACTTTCTTTTGTAAAAAGATTAAATTGTTCACTGATTAAAGGATTTACTATACCTTTTAATACACTGTAAAGGTACGAAGAATATATGAAATACGAAAGTGAAAATAGAATATAAAACACTGATTTTAAGCGTTTTTAATCATTCATTTAGCACCTTAATTCGGGAATTAATCTGATGAACATGCGATGAATAATTATATATAATAAGGTATAGTGATTAGCGGTAGAAACGGAATGTTAGAGGAGATATATGTAAACGAACGAAGCCTCCGTATCCTTATCAGACACGGAGGCTTCTTCTGAAAAACGGCGACTACCTACTCTCCCACTGTTACGCAGTACCATCGGCGTGACCGGGCTTAACTTCTCTGTTCGGAATGGGAAGAGGTGGAACCCCGGTGCTGTAGTCACCTGAATAAGGTAGACATGATGCGAAAAAAGCAAAGCATTCATTTATGGCTGAACGTATATACCTCCATACAAGGCAAGGCAAAAAGTGAACGGGCAATTAGTAACGCTCGGCTATGACATCGCTGCCTGTACACCTGCGTCCTATCAACGTTGTAGTCTACAACGACCCTGAGAAATCTAATCTTGTGGCTGGCTTCGTACTTAGATGCTTTCAGCACTTATCCAATCCCGACTTAGATACCCGGCAATGCACCTGGCGGCACAACCGGTAAACCAGAGGTCAGTCCAACACGGTCCTCTCGTACTAGTGTCAGAGCCACGCAAATTTCATGCGCCCACGATAGATAGAGACCGAACTGTCTCACGACGTTCTGAACCCAGCTCGCGTGCCACTTTAATGGGCGAACAGCCCAACCCTTGGGACCTTCTCCAGCCCCAGGATGTGACGAGCCGACATCGAGGTGCCAAACCCCTCCGTCGATATGAGCTCTTGGGAGGGATCAGCCTGTTATCCCCGGAGTACCTTTTATCCTTTGAGCGATGTCCTTTCCATACAGAAACACCGGATCACTATGCTCTAGTTTCCTACCTGATCGACTTGTGAGTCTCTCAGTCAAGCGCCCTTATGCCATTACACTCTGCCGACGGTTACCAATCGTCGTGAGGGCACCTTTAGAAGCCTCCGTTACGCTTTTGGAGGCGACCACCCCAGTCAAACTACCCACCAAACAGTGTCCCCGCAACAGCGGGTTAGAACTCAAATAATCAAAGGGCCGTATTTCAACAGCGGCTCCACGAACACTGGCGTGCCCGCTTCAAAGCCTCCGGCCTATCCTACACATCAATTACCCAAATTCAATGTTAAGCTATAGTAAAGGTTCACGGGGTCTTTTCGTCCCATCGCGGGTAATCGGCATCTTCACCGATACTACAATTTCACTGAGCTCACGGTTGAGACAGCGTCCAGATCATTACACCATTCGTGCAGGTCGGAACTTACCCGACAAGGAATTTCGCTACCTTAGGACCGTTATAGTTACGGCCGCCGTTTACTGGGGCTTCAATTCAACGCTTCTCTTGCGATGACGTCTCCTCTTAACCTTCCAGCACCGGGCAGGTGTCAGGCTGTATACTTCATCTTTCAATTTTGCACAGCCCTGTGTTTTTGTTAAACAGTTGCCTGGACCTATTCTCTGCGCCTCAATTGCTTGAGGACCCTTTATCCCGAAGTTACAGGGTCAGTTTGCCTAGTTCCTTAACCGTGAATCACTCAAGCGCCTTAGTATATTCAACCCGACTACGTGTGTCCGTTTGCGGTACGGGTACCGTAAGGATTAAGTTTAGCGGATTTTCTTGGAAGTATGATTACACGCACTATTGGATTGTCCAGAAGGACGCTCCATACTGTCAGGTTCGACTCTCATTCCGGATTTGCCTGGAACAATCAACATCTACACCCTTCAACGGACTATTCCGTCAGTCCGCGGCGCTGTCACGACTCCGTCTCCACGTCACTCCTTAAGGTAGTACCGGAATATTAACCGGTTCTGCCATCGGCCTCGCCGTTCGGCTGAGCCTTAGGACCCGACTTACCCTGATCCGATTAGCGTTGATCAGGAAACCTTAGTCTTTCGGCGAGGGGGTTTCTCACCCCCTTTATCGTTACTTATACCTACATTTGCTTTTCCACACGCTCCAGCAAGGCTCACGCCTTACCTTCGACGCAGAGTGGAATGCTCCCCTACCGATGATTTCTCATCCCAAAGCTTCGGTAGAATACTTATGCCCGATTATTATCCACGCCAAACTCCTCGACTAGTGAGCTGTTACGCACTCTTTAAATGAATGGCTGCTTCCAAGCCAACATCCTAGCTGTCTTAGCAATCTGACTTCGTTAGTTCAACTTAGTATTCATTTCGGGACCTTAGCTGTTGGTCCGGATTGTTCTCCTTTAGGACATGGACCTTAGCACCCATGCCCTCACTCCTGACATAGAACTGACACGCATTCGGAGTTTGTCAAGACTTGATAGGCGGTGAAGCCCTCGCATCTTATCAGTCGCTCTACCTCATGTCAGTATAAGTCAAGGCTGCACCTAAATGCATTTCGGGGAGTACGAGCTATCTCCAAGTTTGATTAGCCTTTCACCCCCACCCTCAGGTCATCCAGAAGCTTTTCAACGCTTATTGGTTCGGTCCTCCAGATGGTGTTACCCATCCTTCAACCTGCCCAAGGGTAGATCACTTGGTTTCGCGTCTACTCCTTCCGACTATACGCCCTGTTCAGACTCGCTTTCGCTTCGGCTGCGGATCTGAGATCCTTAACCTCGCCGGAAAAAGTAACTCGTAGGTTCATTATGCAAAAGGCACGCCGTCACACTAAAAGTGCTCCGACCGCTTGTAGGCACATGGTTTCAGGAACTATTTCACTCTTCTGTTCGAAGTGCTTTTCACCTTTCCTTCACAGTACTGGTTCACTATCGGTCTCTCGGGAGTATTTAGCCTTACCGGATGGTCCCGGCAGATTCACGCAGAATTCCTCGTGCTCCGCGCTACTCAGGATACCACTAGGCTTCGGTTGGCTTCGCATACGCAGCTATCATGCTCTATGGCTGTACTTTCCAGAACATTCTGCTCACCAACTTTCTTGCCACAACGTGGTCCTACAACCCCACACATGCCGTAACATGGATGGTTTGGGCTGTTCCCCGTTCGCTCGCCACTACTGGGGGAATCATTATTTATTTTCTTTTCCTGCAGGTACTAAGATGTTTCAGTTCCCTGCGTTAGCCTCCCGCATTGCGGGATGATATCCCTTCAGGATATCGGGTTGTCCCATTCGGAAATCCGCGGATCAAAGGTCATTTGCACCTACCCGCGGCTTATCGCAGCTTATCACGTCCTTCATCGCCTCCGAGAGCCAAGGCATCCGCCATGTGCCCTTACTTACTTTTTGTCTTACCGATCACGTATGGTCGATATATACTTTCAGCTTTCAACTTTACTTTTTTGGTCACATCATGTCAAAGATCGTTGTCAAGGATTAAGGATTAAAGATAATTCCTAATCTTGAGAAGTGGAGAATAACGGATTCGAACCGTTGACCCCCTGCGTGCAAAGCAGGTGCTCTAGCCAGCTGAGCTAATCCCCCTTCACCATTGATGAAAGACCCGCTAAATCGTAACCGGTCGGTCACCAACTGAGAAGTAGTCCCAGGCAGAGTTGAACTGCCGACCTCTACATTATCAGTGTAGCGCTCTAACCAACTGAGCTATAGGACTGTCAGTCAAACCCTCGCCTTACGGCTCGGCTTCTACTTTTCTCGTATATTTTAATAAACAAGTACGCGCAGTACAAGAGGTTCTTATGGAAGCATAACTTCAAGAACCAACGATCGAGTCGAGACGTCACTCCAGAAAGGAGGTGTTCCAGCCGCACCTTCCGGTACGGCTACCTTGTTACGACTTAGCCCCAATCACCAGTTTTACCCTAGGGCGCTCCTCGCGGTTACGCACTTCAGGTACCCCCGGCTTTCATGGCTTGACGGGCGGTGTGTACAAGGCCCGGGAACGTATTCACCGCGCCGTGGCTGATGCGCGATTACTAGCGAATCCAGCTTCATGGAGTCGGGTTGCAGACTCCAATCCGAACTGAGAGAGGTTTTAGGGATTAGCATCACGTCGCCGTGTAGCTGCCTTCTGTACCCCCCATTGTAACACGTGTGTAGCCCCGGACGTAAGGGCCGTGCTGATTTGACGTCATCCCCACCTTCCTCACATCTTACGACGGCAGTCTCGACAGAGTCCCCAGCATAACCTGATGGTAACTATCGATAAGGGTTGCGCTCGTTATGGCACTTAAGCCGACACCTCACGGCACGAGCTGACGACAACCATGCAGCACCTTCACAAATGCCTTGCGGCTGATCTGTTTCCAGAACATTCATTTGCAATTTAAGCCCGGGTAAGGTTCCTCGCGTATCATCGAATTAAACCACATGTTCCTCCGCTTGTGCGGGCCCCCGTCAATTCCTTTGAGTTTCACCGTTGCCGGCGTACTCCCCAGGTGGAATACTTAACGCTTTCGCTTGGCCGCTTACTGTATATCGCAAACAGCGAGTATTCATCGTTTACTGTGTGGACTACCAGGGTATCTAATCCTGTTTGATACCCACACTTTCGAGCATCAGCGTCAGTTACAGTCCAGCAAGCTGCCTTCGCAATCGGAGTTCTTCGTGATATCTAAGCATTTCACCGCTACACCACGAATTCCGCCTGCCTCTACTGTACTCAAGACACCCAGTATCAACTGCAATTTTACGGTTGAGCCGCAAACTTTCACAACTGACTTAAGCATCCGCCTACGCTCCCTTTAAACCCAATAAATCCGGATAACGCTCGGATCCTCCGTATTACCGCGGCTGCTGGCACGGAGTTAGCCGATCCTTATTCATACGGTACATACAAAAAGGCACACGTGCCTAACTTTATTCCCGTATAAAAGAAGTTTACAACCCATAGGGCAGTCATCCTTCACGCTACTTGGCTGGTTCAGACTCTCGTCCATTGACCAATATTCCTCACTGCTGCCTCCCGTAGGAGTTTGGACCGTGTCTCAGTTCCAATGTGGGGGACCTTCCTCTCAGAACCCCTATCCATCGATGGCTTGGTGGGCCGTTACCCCGCCAACAACCTAATGGAACGCATCCCCATCAATGACCGAAATTCTTTAATAGCTGAAAGATGCCTTTCAGATATACCATCGGGTATTAATCTTTCTTTCGAAAGGCTATCCCCGAGTCATCGGCAGGTTGGATACGTGTTACTCACCCGTGCGCCGGTCGCCAGCAAAGAAAGCAAGCTTTCTTCCTGATGCCCCTCGACTTGCATGTGTTAAGCCTGTAGCTAGCGTTCATCCTGAGCCAGGATCAAACTCTTCATTGTAAAAGTATCGTGACTGCGCAAATTAAAAAATCAAAATGCGACAGCTTGTTATCTGTTCAGGACGCTCGAATTCAAAAGTTTATCTTTACCTATATAAAATAAGTATTGACGGTTCTCTTGTTTTACCCAAGGCAATTCCCCATTGATAAGGAAAAGCCTTGCTCTTGTACTACTTGTATTGTTTATGTAAATCTGTTCAAAGATCGCTCGTTTCACGATTGCTGTTCTTTTCAGAAAGCGGATGCAAAGGTAAGAACTTTTAAGTATACCCTCCAAATATTTTCGGAAGTTTTTTTTCTTTTTTCTCTCTTTTCTCTTTCCTCGTCGTCTCTCTTGTCGAAAGGGAGGCAAAAAGAAAAAGGAAGAAGAACCAGGCACCGTTTCTTTTAAAAGAATGTCAACTCGCGCTGCTTTCATTTTCAAAAGCGGGTGCAAAGGTAAGAACTTTAAAGCATAACTTCCAAATATTTTCAGAAGTTTTTTTTCATTTTTCTTTTCCAAGGCCAAAGTTCCAGAAGAAACCGATGGCAAAGAAGAGAAAAATGGAAGCTTACCGCTCCGTTTTACTGTCAGAATGTCAAAACATCGCCGCCTTCGTTCCCGAAAGCGGATGCAAAAGTAGGCCTTTTATGGACATCTGCAAAATTTATACACGGTTTTTTTGAGAGATTCCATGAACTTTTTCATAACTCACTGATTGATAGATATGTTTTAAAGCATGTTTTTTAAAGAAAACTGGGATAAGGAAAGGAAGGGACACATTATATATATACGCGCGCGCAATACAAGCTCCAATTCATACCTTGACATAGACCACTGAACGGCCGGCACCGCGCTTGCGAATCACGCCGGAATCGATAAATGTCTGCAAATCCCTCGAAGCCCGGCGGGCGGTGACGTGGACAAGGCGGGAATATTCTGCACGAGTGATACAGATATTAGCCTCCAGAAAGTCCATCATGCTTTTTTCACGGGCAGCCATGTCGCCCATTGCTTTCGGTTTATCCGGAAAGAAGCGTTTATCCGCACGTTCCAACTCCATCTTACCTGCCACATAACGTTTGAATTCGATGCTGGGACGGAATTTCACCGTGGACATCTTGACCGACTCCGCACGTACTTCTTTCTTATTCATCACCGGATGGGTACACTTCAGCGTGGTGCTGAAGAAGCCAAGTCCCTCTATCTCCGCAAAAGTAGAAAAACTAAATTTATAATTCATTGATTTTCAATAATTCATAAGCTTTCTTTTTTTAGCACTCCCCCTCTTACTCCCCCTATCTTTTATACTCATTTAACCTCTTTCTGTTAAGGATTGCAAAAAGAAAAGCATTCTTTGATGATGGAGACTTTCATTTTTCAGTCTGGGTTACTTTCCAAATCAAAAGAGGAACTATACAATGTCATGTACGGTTCCTCCTAAACGATATATAGAAAAACTATATTTATAGTTTTTCAATCTCTTCTTTAGACAATCCAGTAGCTTGAGAAATAACATCAATAGCTACTCCTAATTTCTTTAGATTACGAGCATTGTTTAGATTGGCTTCTTTTAATCCTTCTTCTCTACCTTCTGCCCTACCCTCCTCACGTTCAGTATTGATATTATCACGAAGGATTACAATATTATCCAGATGACGATAATAGGCAGCAAGCTCATCCTTGGTCATGCTATCCAGTTTCAGCCTTTCACGCGCCTCTTCAAGACCGGGAGCTGTGGCAGTGGAAGGTATCTCTCCGGTGTTAAGATAATAGATCCATTCTTCCAAGGGACTTTTCGCTACTTGATTGAAGCCGTTCACCTTCAGGATATAATATTCAGGATATAGCTGGCTTACCGTATCCACCTTGAATGTCTGCTTCTGGAATGGAGTGAGTTCCAGAAGATCGTTGGTGTGGATGCCTCTGAATTCTGTCTTCCCATGATAAACAAAATCAGTTCCATGTCCTAGAGAGAAGTAGACTATATTGACGCTATACACCTTACGAACTTTATCATAGCTCTCCCCTCTGTTGATATACTCAGTCACCAGCTTGGAAGTACCGAACAACATACGCTGGAAGTAGGCATACTCATTATTGTTCTGCACCTCTATCAGCACCAGTTCACCCTTGGAGTTCTCGGCAAGCATATCGACACGGTTATACTTGTCATACTCATCCTCCTGATTGCTTTCACTTTCTAGGAGTCGCTGGATAATAATCTTCTCACCCAATAACGTAGTAAGCAGACCTTCAAGGACACTGAAGTTAGCCTTGTTCCTGAGCAGACGTTTCATAGCCCAGTCAAAACGGATTATCTGATTCTTATTGTTGCTATTCATAATTGTCTAATATATTGGTTACTACAA
The DNA here is from genome assembly GCF_013874375.1 of Bacteroides sp. CACC 737. Classification (NCBI taxonomy): domain Bacteria; kingdom Pseudomonadati; phylum Bacteroidota; class Bacteroidia; order Bacteroidales; family Bacteroidaceae; genus Bacteroides; species Bacteroides sp. CACC 737. The sequence continues at coordinate 4,321,877 of NZ_CP059408.1, read as the reverse complement.
AGGTAAACAAAAAGATTCAGAGTACCAAATTTACAAAAAATCTATCCATTTCCAAAGCCCTCAAACTCTTATATATGATAAAATAGCTTGGAGTATAATACAGCACCATTAAGATAAGGTGCGTAGCTTCAAGCATATATAAAAAAATAACTTACCGGGTCACGCTTATTTTCAGACGATGGATAAGATGGCGATTCGATGATGCGTAGCAATTCCAGTATGTGGACAAGACATAAAGATCCCCACGAAAGAATGTATGCCGCATGACAGGCCAAGTAAATGCGAGGAGCTATTTATAACGGTTCAACTATCATAACCAGTCGAAAGACCGGTTTATTTTTTTTCTTCCCCTTCCTTGATTTCCCCTCAAAGCCTTATATATGAGAAAAGTATATAAGAGAAATAATAACTAACAATTTAAAACAACTAAGAGACATGGGAAATTTAATTAAAGGATTGAAGGTCGCAGCTTATGTGGCCGAGATTATCGTGGCAGGTTCAGTAGTAATCGAACTTGCAGAAAAGTATGGTGGCAAATTCGGAAAAAAGAAGATTGCCACGGGTGAAGTCAAGGCCGTTGATGCTGCGACTGAAAACTGATAGTACGTCTGTGAATGGATTATGACAAGAAAGCGGACGTGATAATAACGGTATTGGAGGTAGCAACTTCAATACTCAAAGGGATAAAGAAGCTAAGAGGTATATTCATAAAAGCAAAGAAATGACACCTCTTGGCTTTTTGTTTTTTCACCGCATTTTATTAACCGACTAAAAAATAACAAGAGTATGGAAACAATGACTAATGAACTTACTGTCATTCCAAGAACAATCGGAATGGTAACAAGAATGATGGATGCAGTTAATATCGAAGATGCTGTAATCGTATCTGAAGAAGAACAGAAAGAGCATCCTAATTTTATTGAGAGTAACACTTCGGGCATTACACTTGAAGAACTTGAAAGGAACTGTATTGTACCCAGCTTCGGAGACAACCAGCTAACAATCAGCCACCAGAAATTTATCCACCAGGTAGAAGATGCTGCGAGAGTATATTTTACCGGAGAGAACTTTGGTAACACGGAAATCAGAGTATCACATAAAATCCTGGGCAGAGTGCCAAGTGCATTGACCAAAAGGAAAGAAGAGCTTAGACCGGAGGACGAGACCATCTATTATCAACGTATGGCCTTCTGTTTTCATATCCGTTCCATGAGCAGAATGATGAACGGCGAGGAAGTACATTTATGTATCGGAGGTGTAAGAAGCCTGAACGAGGAAAACTTATACGCCCGAAAATCACCCGAGAAATTCAAGATCTTTATCGGGTGGAGGGTTCGTGTGTGTTCAAATCTGATGCTGACCAATGATGGCTTGACCGGACGACTGGAAGTGATGAGTGATGCAGATATTTATAGTTCAGCACTCAGACTATTCCAGGATTTCAAACCGGAGCAAAATTTGAGATTACTTGAAAACCTGGGAAGAACAAAGATTTCACAAGAGCAGTTCTGTCAGATAATAGGCAGGCTCAGATTATATCAAGCCTTGCCTGCTTCACAACTCAGAGAACTGCCGAAGGTGATTCTGGGTGATTCCAATGTCAATGCGGCTACGAAAGGCTACATAGAGAATCCTAATTTCGGGTTACGCGGCAGGGATAATATTTCATGCTGGGATCTGATGCAGCTTCTTAATGACGCCGCCAAACAATCCTACATAGACAAGTTCCTGGAGAGAAATCAGAATTGCACTGATTTTGCAGTTGGTATCCAGAAAGCATTGAACGGTGAGGATACAGAGAATTACAGTTGGTTTTTGAGTTAGACCTGAAAAGAAATTAACTCACAAGGGAGAAAGAACTAAAATATAACAAACCGGTTCTTTCTCCCTTTTTTGTTGAACCCTTTGACAGATATATGATATGGAAGTGAATGATATTATGACATACATAGACAGATTGCTGCAAGGCTGTTCTGATAAAAGATGTGCCGAGATTCTAAAGGAAGTGACGGAGGAATGTCAGTCACGTATAGATGAATGTAGGAAAGGTGCTTATTCCAAATCATTGCAATAGGAATAATATATGAACAATAATGAATATTATGGAAAGACATGAACTGGAAAACAGCAGGGAATTCAAGGCTGCAAAAGAACTTGAACATGCCCTGAACGACTATGGGTGGAATGAGAAAAGGTTCGCTTCGGCAGTTACCACATTCCACAGGACCCTACAACAGACTTTGTTCAGAAGTATGGTTGAAGTGATTAAGATTATGGGAAGTGAAGGTTACAGATATGACCTGAGGAACAAAGCTTCGCATGAGATTTGTAAGAAGATAGTGGAATCGGGAGTTCTGGAAGACGAGACGATACCATTCATCTGAAACGGTTGAGACATACCGAGATAATATTCCGGGGAGGGATATTTCCGATCAAAAGGAAGTATCCCTCCTTTTTTATTTACCGACAATTAAAAAATCAAACGACTATGTTATACTATAATTTTTATGGTTATGAAGAATTCAAGGCCCGTTTCGGACTTGAGAAGAGAGACAATGGCACGGTGGCAAGAAAGAACAGGATACTGCTGAGCCACCTGAAAAATCCTGCATTGCTCAGATATTGCAGGGAACATGACGACTATACCCTGCTACATATATATGATATGGCTGACCTGCAGAAGAAAGTGGTTGAAGCCGTCTTGAAATCAGGAGAGGATGATGAAAAGCTGCCTTATGAAGTGGAACTGATAGGCAGGACATACTACTCTTCCAAATATAGGACTGACGAAGCCAAAGGCCTGTGTGAGGATCTGGATAAAAGCTCAGTCCGCTATGTCAACATTGAACGTAACCGGGTTTTCAAGATGAGGGCCGGAAAGTTCATGAGGGAGCTTATACTTGAAACAGGGATAGGGAAACTTATTTCTCCCTGTGTAGTAAACTGGATTGCAGGAGATGTTTTCACCCAGCAATGGTGTACTTATACCTATGGTTATACTCCTGATATAGAACTGCATGTCAACGATGGATTTTGGAGAATCTATAAAAGCAGCCACTGCAAAGGTAACTTCGATTCCTGCATGGTGGATAGAGACCGTACTGCATTCTATCGTGATTCAGTAAAAGCCAAAGCTGCTTATATAACGGACAAAACCGGACTTATTGTAGCCAGAGCCATTCTTTTTACCGATGTTACAGACCAGGACGGCAAGAAATGGAGGCTGCTTGAAAGGCAATACTCCTCAGGTGGTGATGACGTGTTGAAACGGTTACTGATTGACAAACTTATTCAGGAGAAGCATATAGACGGTTATAAAATAGTCGGTGCATCCTGCCATGAGGCGAACGCATTCGTTGATACAGAAGGTAATTCTTTGTCTGACAAGATGTTCGAGATAGACTGTGACCTGGATGAAGAAGACACGCTTTCCTATCAGGATTCTTTCAAATGGTATAGTTACAGTCGGAATAAAGCCTATAACTACGAGAACTGTAATTTTTCATATACTCTTGATACCACAGACCTGAACCTTTGTGGTGATACCGATGATGATGAAGATGATGGAGAGTGGGACGATTACCACCAATACTATTGTGATGATACAAGGCTCTGTTACCGGAACGGAAGGGAAATCCGGGTGGATTCTGAAAACCTGGATGATTTTGTATGGATAGAATCAAAACAGGAATATCACCATGAAAACGATTGTGTCTGCTGTGATGAGTGCGGGACGGATATTCTGGAAGATGACGCCATGTGTTCGGAAGTGACGGAGAAATACTATTGCTGCAAGAAGTGTATGGAGAGAGCGGAGGATGAATTCAAGCGGAAGAACTGGTATTATTCCGAGTATGATGATGAATGGTATGAAAGCCTTGATGATATAACCTGTATTCATATTTGGAATGAATCGGAAGGTATCTATGAGGAGAAGTCCATTAGTATAGACACATTGGATGGATTGATTGAGAATGAAGATGTATGGGAGTTCGGTGAGGATGTATTTGATAAAGTAAATCCGAGCACCAACCTTCCATACGGTTATAAACTTAAAAAAGAGATGAGTCATGAATATGCAATTGTTGAAGAGGCTGTATAGTATCTACAGCCCGAGCGGAAAGGAACAGAAGATGGTGAAGTTCCTCTGTTCCTACATAAGACAACTTCCCGGAAACATATCCGTGTCAAAGGATAAATTCGGGAACCTGTATGTAGTAAAGGGAGAATCAGAAAGTTATCCCTGCCTGGTGAGCCATATCGACCAGGTTTCACACTGCAACCACTCAAAGGATTTCAAGGCGGTGGAGACCAGAGACATCATATTCGGTTATTCGCCAAAGAACAGGAGGTTTGAGAACTTGGGAGCCGATGACAAGAACGGGATATTCATCTGCCTTGAATGCCTGAAGAAGTATGATGCTGTTAAAGTGGCCTTTTTTAGAGAGGAGGAGACCGGATGCAGGGGAAGTTCTGAAGCGGCGATGTCCTTCTTCGATGACGTGAGGTTCGTTATCCAGCCTGACAGAAAGGGTAATTCGGATCTGATTACAAGTATCGGATATTCTGACTTGTGTTCAGACGAGTTCATTGAAGCGATAGAACCTGAAAAATGGGGTTACAGGGAGGAGAACGGCTTGATGACCGATGTTCTGGCATTGAAAGAAAACGGACTTGGGGTCTCATGCATCAATGTCTCATGCGGTTACTACAATGCCCATTCTGACGAGGAGATAACAATGAAGAAAGACCTGCTGAAATGCCTGCTGTTTGTAGAGCATATCATAGAGGATTGTGCCGGTGTCTATCCCCATGTTCAGGATGGTTCATATTTCAGCCCCTATGAGTTTGAGGACGAGGTTTACGATATGCTGAACCATGACCCGACATTAACCCCTGAAGACCTTTATGACATGTATTCCACCAATTTTCCACACTTCGGGCTGGAGGATTATAGAAAGATATGTGAGGATTACCGGATGTTCTGGTATGATGATGAAGAAGATATATATGAAGAAAAAAGTATGGACTTAAAAACTTTGGAAGTATGGAAAGAGACATGAATTACGATTTGGAACTGGCCAGGTATATCTGGTCAATCCTGAAATCCGATCTCCCCGTCCTTATGTCCTGGGGAGTTGAGATTGAGACGGTGAAAGTGATAAAGTGTGGTATTGAATTCAAGGTCAATGGATTCAAGCACACCGGAAAAGTTCAGATAGTCTTGAATGAGGGTGCTGACCTGTTTGAAGTCTGTCTGCTTGGTGAAGATGGAGAAATCAGGGATAAGAGGGAAGACATTTACTTTGATATGCTTGTTTCCGAGGTGGATGAACTTGTAGAGAAAACCGATGATTATGAAAAGAGGATTGCTGAAACATATAATATTATAAGGTATTAGCGGTTCTCTGAGAAATCGGGAAATGTGATAACGGGCTTTCTGTGAGGGAGTAGATTTTATAAGAACTCGAAATCTCATGGAAAGCCTTTTTTATGAACCAACGTGAATGGTTCCATAGATTAGACGAACATCTAACTTGTGGAACCACTGTTAAAACTATTAAAAAAAAGACGATGAAGAATGAAAACCAATATGTGGCTTATCTTCGGGTAAGCACACAAAAACAAGAATACTCAGGACTGGGACTTGACGCACAGAGGGAGATAATACAGAAATACCTCTGTGGAAAAACTCCGGTTGCTGAATATATCGAAATTGAATCGGGCCGGAAAAAGGACAGACCCAAACTTAAGGAAGCGTTGACCCTATGTAGAAAAGATGGAGCAACGTTGATTGTAGCAAAACTGGATAGACTGGCAAGGTCGGTTTCATTTCTGTCCAACCTGTTAGAAAGTGATGTGGATATAGTATTTTGCGATTTCCCACAAGCAAACAAGATGATGCTGCATATCCTGTCCGCAATATCTCAATACGAAGCTGAATTGATAGCAGCCAGGACGAAAGCATCATTGCAGGCCAAGAAAGCAAGAGGATTCAGACTTGGCAATCCGGAACACTTGATGAAGAGACATGAACAGGCTATCCAAAACAGTATCAGGACTTGTAAGCGGAAAGCGGACAATAACCCTAATAATACGAGAGCTGTCGCAATGCTCCGTACATTAATCAAGGAGAACCATACCCTGAAGGAGATAGCGGATATTCTGAACAGGGAGGGATTCGTTACTTCCCAAGGATGCTGCTTCTCCAAATCAACTGTATATAAACTGATTAAAAGGTATAACTTAAAAGAGGATTGGAATTATGGAACCTAAGTATGTATTGATTCTAGACTTTTTTGTCGGCTGTCTGAATATCATAAAGCTGACGGACGAAGAACTGAGAGAATCAGAGGAATATGAGGACTTTGAAGATTTCCTCTCAACCATCGAGGAGAGATACGGATTCAGACTTAACAGTTGCCAATGGATAGTTACAGAAAATCTGGACATCCATTGCTATCAGAACGGGGAAGAGGCAGAACCCAATCTGTTATAGCCAAATAAGGAAGAGAAACCGGGGTAATACTTGGTTTCTTTTTTTTCTTCGGTTTGGTCGGAGACAAGAGCGTGGAACGTAAGTGGAATGTATGACATAACTGGAAGACAAAAGTGTCATAGTCGAGTGAGTGAAACCGCTCCACATTCTTATAGTCCCTACCGGTTTTCATTACGCTACGGGCTATATGTTATCATTACGACAACAGTTTGTCAATCATTGACTGTAACTGCGGCATATCGCAATATTGATTGCTTCCGCCGACATAATCCTTTGCGTGCCGGGCAGTCCGTATCAGGAACGAACCGAGTTCTATCTTTATCCCAGCATCCATCCGCATATCTGCGGAATGATTCAGGTATACGAACTTACCGTTACGTTCAATAAAGCAACTTGTATAGTAATGCCCCTTATTCTCGGATACGACCGCCGCACCCACGGCTTCTGCATATTTGGATATTTCACGCAACAATGCCGTTTGAAAATTGCTGTATTCCTCTGAAACATAAGCTCCTGCGTCTGCAAGGACAGAAGATTGCCATTTGGTATAAAAAGTCTGTGCCATATTCCGTTGCTTCTAATTCTGTAAATATAATGTGAGTCGGTAATAAATATTAAATTTATTCATTTGAAAATCAGCAATATAATAATAAAAGCAATATGTTTGTAGTATTCAACTGACATTCTAAGCGATTATCATTATGTTTTCAGAGGTTAAAGTTACGAAGATTTATTGTATGGCGGTTGGTTTTTGCAAAGAATTTGCAAAAAATCAGGAAAAGACATATAACTAAAAGTAAGAATATTAAACACTATACACCACTCCTTGAATAATTTCATTGCCAACCCGCCCTCTGTCATAGCAGCGTACTTCTTCCAATCAAAACGGCCTGCGACTATATTGCAACAGAGTAATTTTAGAGCCACCATACCTTTCCAACTCTGAAAATCTTTCCTGTAACTTGTTCTTTTCATAATGAATATCAATTTAATGAGCCATGTTGTAGTAAATTTCGGGTTCGCTCGAGACGTTGTAAATCCATATAGAGCAACGTTTATGATAAGCTTCTCATAAATGTTGTGGCATTTTTGTATATTATAATAGTGAAGAATAAAAAGGCAAACATAAATTCTTTATCTTGATTTATCATATGAAAAAAATTATTACCTTCACTTCAAGATGAGTTATTTAACAGCATAGCACCGTAAATCGTTGAAATTCGACAGTTGCCAAATCGCTACTTTCATTTCTCGAATACCATGCTAAATATCTATTCCTCAATATGTTGTACCAAGCTGTTGAAAATCTAAAGATAGTTCTATTTTCTCTGTTTGGTGAACTAACATTTAAGGCGTTAGTCGGAGACAAGAGCATGGAACGTAAGTGGAATGTAATACATAACTGAAAGACAAGGTGGAATAAAAAATGTTGCAAATCATGTACAAAAGCTTAAAGAGTAAGCATTTATGTAGATAAATTATTCCATCCCTTCGGGGTTATGTACTATATTCATATTTCATATAGGCTTCTGTCTCTGACCAACCCACTAATCAAAACCTATAGAATAATGAAGAAAATAAAATTAGATGTTCCGTCCGGTATCAAGTATTTATCGGATTGGGATGAACTAGAGAATTTACTACCCGATGACCAGCCTTTCATCCTCAATAAACGGATTTGTGGTTGTGGTGCCACTGAAATGTATATCCGTTCCGACAAAAAAGTAATCCTGGCCGGTCCAAGGAAACATCTGCTGTATAACAAGTATTCCCAGCATCCTTCCGGAAACCTTCACCTTTACCGTTTCCAGGGAGACAAAAAGAAGTATTTTGAAAGTAAGGCAAGTAGTGAAAAAGAGATTCTGACTTTTAATGGTGATCTTGCTGAATATATCAAACATGGAGGGAACAAGATACTTACGACCTATGACTCGCTTGGGAAAATCGTGGAAGTATTGGTTGGCTTAGGGGAGAATCTGAGTGAATGGATCGTCGTGGTTGATGAGTTCCAGGTTATCTTCTACGACTGCCATTTCAAACCTACGACCGAGTATGAATTGTCGGAAGTATTACAAAGGTTTACCCAAGTAACCTATCTCTCCGCTACTCCTTTTCTTGAATCTTATCTGGATATGACGGAACAGTTCAAGTCTCTGCCCGTCTATGAATTACTTTGGCCGGAGAATATGACAAAGTTACCCGATGTAGAGGTAATAAAGTCCAGAAAATCAGTATTGGAACTATGTATGGGACTGATAGAGAAATATCGTTCAGGAAATGGCAGGAGTACGATGGTAAACGGCGAAAAGTTTATAGCGAAGGAAGTCGTTTTCTATATCAATTCTGTTTCCGAGATTAAGAAGATTATCAAGAAGTCCGGATTGAAACCGGAAGAGACCACTATCATCTGTTCTTCCAAGAGTGACAATATAAAGAAACTGGATGAATTATCAAGGCAGACCGGAATGAAGTTCAGGATAGAAGAGATTCCGGGTAAGGGAGAGCCACATAAGATGTTTACCTTCTGCACCTCAACCGTCTATGTAGGAGCCGACTTCTATTCAACCAATGCCTATTCCTATATTTTCGCCAATCCTAAAGTAAGCAGCATGACGATAGATGTCTCTGTGGATCTTCAACAAATCATAGGAAGGCAGAGACTGGAAGAGAACCCTTTCCGTAACTCGGCCACCTTATATTATAATACACGGGAAGCAAAGGTAACGAAAGAGGATCTGGAGAAATCAATCAGGGAGAAGAACGACAGGACCAACCGACAAATCGAAAATTATGAAGCTGTCCCCAACAAGAACGAACAGTTGGAGGTAATGGAGAATACAATCAGACAACAAGGGCATAAGGATCATTATTGCTGTATCGTGAAGGATAAGGACAATAACATAAGAATAGGCAAAAATGAAATCCTTGAAATAGCGGAACGAAGAGCCTGGGAAGTTTCAGACCGGATTTATCGGAGTGACTTTTCCATGTACAGGGCTTTAAGTTCCGGTGTAAATGTTATAAGAAGCTCAGACAGTGACAATCCTGAGATACAGAAATTATTCAGCGAGTGGAACAAGAACAATCAATTCTCCAGAAAAGCAAAAATGTATTGTGAACTCCATGAAACTCTCCCCGATTTGTTGGACGGATGTACCTTTATAGAGAAGAAATTCAAGACCTATTATGATGCTCTCGGAAAGGAAGGATTTGAAGCATTGCATTGGAGAGAGGACTATATCAGACAAGCCATTGAACCTGCTCCTTTTGATAGACTTCCTAAAGATAAAATAGCGGAGGAACTGATAAAAGTGCTGAGGGTTGGAAAGGACTATACGAAAGCGGAGGTCAAGGAATTGCTTCAAAACATATATTCCAAACTCGATATTCCCGGTAATCCAAGTGCTTCTGATATTTCCGATTACTTGACTTGTGAGGACAGGACCAACCGAATGGAAGGTAAAAAGGTAGCTGTATTAAAGATAGCATCCCATATCCGAAAAAAAATATCATTGTTCGGCAGGATTACAGATATCAATCACCCTGAAGAATATGAGATAGACAAGGTACTGGATATAATCAAGACCGACAGCTATTATCATGTAGCCGGGAAAGTTGATGCGGTGAGGAAAGCCAAGACCAAGGAAGAAAAAGAGAAAGCCAAGATGAAACTTCCGGCTGTAACATGGAACGGAACTTTCAAGACGAAGAACAGAAGCGATTTGATTCACTATTCTTCATTCACCGCTCTGGATTTCGACCATATTCAGCCGGAGAAGATGGATGAGTTCGGAAAATGGTTACAAGGATTCTCATGTGTCTATGCCTATTACGTTACTCCAAGCGGTAAGGTGTAATAGTCAAGACTTGTTCTGACATTTGTTTTACTATCGGACAAAAAAACTGTCAGATGTTTGTTGCGAAGTTACACAAGTTTCATCATCCTCACAACCGAATGAGATTTTATCCTGCTCATTCGGTTTTATCATTTCCTGATTTTGCAGTTGATACTTTCTTGCCACAGCGATTCCTTCGATAAAAGTTTGCATGGGCGTTTTCCCGAAACAGTACTTTCCAGAGTGTGTTCTTTGGGTATTGTAGGAGTTCATCCACATATCAAGGTCTGCTTGCAGCTGTTCGATAGAGGTATAGATTTTCTTTCTGAATGCAATAGCATAGAACTCATTCTGCACGGTTCTGTTAAATCGCTCACATATACCGTTTGTCTGAGGGCTTTTCGCCTTAATCTTAGAATGATCAATGTCTTCCACAGCCAAATACAATTCATACTCATGATTTTCTCTGTTTCCGCAGTATTCTGTTCCTCTATCTGTTAGCATACGCATCAGTTTCAAGTCATGCTGCTCGAAAAAAGGAATAACCCTATCGTTAAGCATATCGGCAGCAACAAGCGCATTCTTTCTGTCATACAACTTGGCAAATCCGATTTTGGAGTAAGTATCAATGACGGTCTGCTGATAAATGTGTCCCACACCTTTGATATATCCTACATAATAAGTGTCTTGGGCAAGTAGAAAACCGGGATAATAAGTTTCTATCTCTCCATGAGCCTGCTTTTCTTCTTTTGCTTTTTCCAATGCCGCCACTTGGTTCTCATCAAGGATAATGCCCTCTTGTTCCACTTTGGCTGACAATGCTTTCAGGCGTTTCTGGAAGGTCTCCATATCGTGCCGTAGCCAAATGGAACGCACTCCGCCCGGCGAAATAAGAATACCTTTCTTACGTAGCTCATTGGATACACGGACTTGCCCCAATGCAGGATTGTCTATCGCCATCTGTACGACTGCCTGCTCGATGTGTTCTTCCACACGGTTCTTTATGACAGGCTTACGGCGAGAAATCTCCTGCAAGGCGACTTCACCGCCTTGTTCATACAACTCTTTGAAACGATAAAAACTGTCACGACTGTAGCCCATAACCTTACAAGCACGTGATACGTTTCCTAACTGTTGGGAGAGTTCAAGCAATCCCAGTTTGTTCTTGATGACCTTTTCTGATGTTGTCATAACTTAATCTGTTTTCTGTTACAAATTTATTCTTTTTATACGTAACTGTCAGATTAAGTCTTGACTAATTCAGGTAAGGGTTATAAAGCGGTTATTCTCCATGACAACTATGAGCCGCTTTACCATTATGACTTGTATAATCAGCTCTTGAAGTTGTTTGATTGCCCAGAAAAAGATACGAGTACGGTGGATTTGGCTAGAGGTAATTTTCTGAGTTATGATCCGAACCTATGGAAAAATCCGAAACCTCAACCTTTCCACTTTGTTCCATCCACCCCTGAACCAATTATACCAGAAACTGTTGCAGAAACCGTAATAAAAGATGAAGCCGGAAATGAAATGATAACCGAGGATGATTCTTATGTAGCCAAGTTCCTGAATACTCTGAGCAGACAAGTTGTTTCTGATGATAGTATAATCCGTATTCTTGGAACAATCTGGACTGGAAAATCAATAGCTAACGGAAGGAACAATACGGCGATGTCCTATGCAGGAGTTCTATGTAAGGCAGGAGTAGAAAAAGACAGAGCCAAATCATTCATCGAAGAGCTTATTCCGGATTATGATATTACTGAAATAATTGAATACGCCTACTCCCATAATACTTTCGGATGTGAACGTAGGAGATATAAATCAAGAAAGAAATAATAATTAGAAAGGAGATGCCGTATAGCTCTCCTTTTATCTTATTCTCAAACAAATAATCTTTGAAAGATTGTTCCAGATTTGATTGGAGATGAAAAATACTAAAATTGATGTAGCCTAAAAAACTTTTTCATGAAACATATGTATATAAGACTAAGAAGAATAACTGTACCTATCAGATACCAATATCCATAATCCATATACATTATATATCCTACGACTATGATTGCTTGTACTACCATGTAAATAGAAGAAACCATTACATGAGGAATCTTCAGTTCATTCGCCATAATCTGATACAGATGCTTGCGATGCGGCAAACCGATATTCTCATGAAGCATCAGGCGGTGAATGATAGTCAGTACACTATCCACACCATAAACGGATAAAAGGACTATCCAACTGAAATCTTCCGTTTCAATGATGAGCCTGCCTATCAGGAAAAGAAGGATAAAGGCAATGCTCACCGAACCCACATCACCGGCAAAGCATTTGGCACGCTTGCGGAAATTGAAGAAACAGAAGACTAGAACGGAACAGATAACGGTATAGATGAAATCCGCTTCCACAAAAGTCACCACCTCCTTATTGATATAGGCCAACGCAGCAAGAATAACCAGAGAATAACCGCCGGTTATGCCGTTAATGCCATCCATAAAGTTGTAGGCATTGATGATACCCGTACAGACTATCAAGGCTATGACTATCCACCACCAGGACAAGGAGAACAGTCCCCACTGATAAAACATCAAGGCCATGGCAGAGAAATGAAAAAGCAGCCTTGTCATCTGTCCGGTGGATTTTATATCGTCCACGAAGCTGATGAACGTCACCAGTGTCAAGGCAAGCAGGAAACAAGGATATTCAAAGCCACTCGTCAGGAAATAGGCCAACGCTCCGAAATAGAAAATAATCCCACCACCGCGTAAAGTCACTTTCGTATGGGAACTCCGCTCATTGGGCTTGTCGATGATATTGCACCTATCAGCCACCTTAAAATAAAAAAGTTCTGCCAAAAACAGCAGAACCAATATTAACAGATAATACATAACAGTATTTTCCTCTTTAATTTTTAATTATCAATTTTTAATTCTTAACTTTTAATTCTTAACTTTTAATTTGAGAACGATTTTATCGTTCTCACTATCCCCTCCTCTGCCCTCACCGGCATTCTGTCAATACCAAGGGCAGCCTTTATCTTCGCATTACTCACCACATAATTCTCAGTTAACTTACGCAGACGCTCTTCATTCAAAGGCAAATGGAACAGAGTCCCAACACGGGCACAGAACTCCATCAGTCCTCTGTTTATTTTCCAGATATATGGCTTACGCTCCAAAGTCCGACACATCAAAGCTATCAGCTCATTCGTGGACAAGGCTTCATCATCCCCCATGTGGTAGATACCACTCGCTACCTCCTTGGTCAACAGCCCTTCCACCACGTAGCAGAGATTGTCTATCGAGGTAAAAGACCTTCTGTTCTCAAAAGCCCCCAAAGGCCAGGGAATGCCTTTCCTCACCACATTATAAAGAAGATTCAGATTGCCTTTATTGCCGGGACCATGAATCATACAAGGACGCAAGATGTACACCTGCTTGCCATCAGCTACCTTCAATTCTTCCCTCCTTTTTAATTTCGAGAGAATGTATTCTTCTGCCCTTATCTTGCTTTCTCCATAAGGCCCTACCGGAGCCGGTATTACGTCCTCCGTCAGTATATCTCCAAACACACTGTCAGCAGCAGCTTTCACCGAACTGAAGAATACAAACTTCTTTGCAGACGATTCCAGAAAGAAATCAAATATCTTTTGAGTCAATCCCGTATTGATATCAAAATACACTTGAGCTGCAGACTGATTCTTCGTATCATGGGCTTTACCCGCCAGATGAATAATGGCATCGAATTCAGGAAGATTCCGCATCGGAAACCAGGAAAAAGTCTTTATCACCCCCGCCTTTTCAGAAGCGACTATATCCAGCCCATAAAGGTTGTGACATTCCTTTAGAGCAACAACAAGATTAGAACCCACAAAACCGTGAATACCTGTGATTAATATATTCATAATCCTCTCACTTTAAATCATCTAATTGTATTATAGGAATATCATCCCAATTAATCAATTTGTCTGCTTGCTCCAAATTACAAAATTCATAGTAATCTAATAGCCGTTGAAACTTAGCAAACGCCCCTTTTATACCAACATAACTTTTAAAACGACGCATAATAGGCAAACTTTTCATAACAGGTTGGCCAACATCAAAATCTCTTGGATGAAAATAAGTCATCATATAATCACTATGTTTTCCCCAGTGATTAATCAGCCAGTAGGGAAATAAACGGAAGAAACCACCACCGGAAAAAACAATATGCTTACCCATTATCTGCTGGATATTTATAGGGAACTCTTTGATAATCCTTCCATCGCCAGTATCAATACGTTTCGGAACACCTTCTCCATAACTCGGCATACCACCATAATCATGAGGAGCAGGAAACATCGAGCAATCATATATGAATCCCATTTCAGCTAAATAACGAAGTGCCCAAACATTATTCTTGGTAATAGAAAAACCCGGAGCACGAAAAGCATTCACCTCCTCTCCCGTTATGTCCTCTATCAAGTGTTTTGCTTTTGATGTATCTGCTTTAAATGCCTCCTCATCAAAACGGAAAGACAACTCATGCTGATAGGAGTGACAACCTATATGATGACCTTGCTTTTGAATAGAACGAATCACGTCCGGATGTCTTTCCGCAATCCAGCCAAGGCAGAAAAAAGTACCTTTCTGATGCCGTTTCTCCAATTCCTCGAGAATACGGTCTACACCTTGGTATATGCGCACTTCATGCTTATCCCAGTCAAAGTCGCCTGAGATAAAGTCGCAATTATACCAGTCTTCAATGTCGAAGCTCAGTATATTCATTAAAACTACAGTAAATCATAAGATGACAAATTCACTTCCCAATTACGGATATCGTACAGCGAATTATCAAAATAATCTTTTACTAAAGGCTTACAAGTGAAATTGAAATGTTTGGGTTCATAACGATGAGGAACAGTTATTAGACCTATCGGAGTGAAAGGTAATGCACCTACATAGATAATTACATCCACCTTCTTCCGTTCCTTACGATAGATATATCTTACAGCAGATTCAAAAGCAGACTTTGACAATGGGTAAACATCCAGCAGAAAAGCCGCTTCCACCCCATTATAAAGTTCTATTTTGTAGACAAAAGTCAAATCTTTCACGCTTACCCTTTTATAATGTCCACCAAACCATTTATAACGGACCTTATCAAAAGTCAGCCTATCTTTATGATACTTAAAATTATACGGCTTATTGCCAACAGACAGAAAAGAGCACAAATACTGTAACCTTGACAAGCCACGGCTCAGAAAATTCAATCCAGATAGGCCATGCTTTACGGCACTTATATTGCGAATCATGCAATACGTAGTAAGTCTGCCGATATCGTGATGCTTTAGCCCTTTTTTCAGAACCGGATAGGAATTATCATTAGGAAATCCAATCCGCAAAACACATCCATCTTCTTTTAAACGTTTCTGACATTGTACAATCATATCATGAAAATTGAAGAAATCACGATGTTCCTTCTTTACCATAGAGTCAATCCCCAAAGCCGCCATAAATTGCTCACCATTCTTTCTATAATAGAAAGGCATACACGAATGAAATCCTATCGTTTCACCGTCATCACTCAGCAATATACTGTGATAGGAATATCCCAAAGGGGTATTCGAATAATTCTCACGGAATGTAGCTACATCCCGTTTCTGTCCGAACACCTCATCAAAAAGAGCGTAAATTGCCACAATCTCTTCATCCTGTAACTCAAAAGTCTTCTTTACTAATATTTCCATACTAATACCGAGCTTAATCAATTATTGAGAAGTGTACCCTCCGTCTATCACTATATTCTGTCCTGTGATCCAACGCGATGCATTTGAAAGGAGAAAGAGGCAAAGTTGCGAGACGTCAGTTACTTCACCTAATCCCAATGGAAAACCGCCAATACGCTTCTTGTACTCTTCCTCTGAAAGAGTTGATAGGAAGTCCTGCATCATAGGGGTAAGAATCGTACCCGGCGAGATACAATTAATGCAAATACCTTTTCTGGCAAGCTCCAGCGCCATAGAGCGAACAGCACTGTTCATAGCCCCTTTTGAAGCTGCATAAGCAGCTACCCCTCCACGTCCAATTATAGAAGTGATAGAAGATATCAAGACTATATGCCCATTATTATTAAAGAATTTCTTATTACTGAAACAGTGAATAAACTCAAAGGCACTTAAAGCGTTTACACGAAACACAGTTTCGTAATCTTCCGTAGACAGAAACCTAATAGGGAGCGTTTTCTCTATCCCTGCAGCATGAACAAATCCATCTATCCTGCCATGACTGATGACAATGCCCTCCATTAGTTCCATTATCTTCTCCGGTTGAGCCAAGTCAAACGAATAATAAAAATGTTCCTCAGGGCGTTCCATTTTTCCTATCGTTTCTTTCAGCCGATCTTCATTGCGAGCAATAAGAACCACTGTAGCTCCCATTTTGCTACAATCTATCGAACACTGCCGACCAATACCGGATGAAGCACCAGTAATAATTATCGTCTTTCCAGATAATGAAAACGGATTATACATAATTAGATTTCTGTTATATCACTGATTTTACAACCATCTAATGTGATTACCCCTGTAGCCCATGTCATGCCAACGCCAAATGCACTTAGGAGTAATTTCTTGGGAGTATTAAACTGTCCTTGTAATTCACTCACAATAGTCAAAGGGACACTCACAGAAGAAGTGTTACCATACTTAGATATTGTTGAAGGGATTTTTGAAATGTCTAGCTTTAACTTTTTAGCGAGATAAGAATTAATAAAGTTATTGGCCTGATGAAATATATAGTAATCCAAAGAAGCTGCCTTAAGCCCTGTGTATTCAAGAACTTTTTTAATATCCTTAGGTATTTCGCGAATTACAAAATTAAAAACATCTGCCCCCTGCATATATCCCTGTTCATCATTACGAATATTACCATATTCATCTACCACTCTTTCCTTCAGTGTTTCAATAGAACTTGGATGACGGTACCCTCCCCCCTTAATCATAATCAAATCTCCGCGGCTGCCGTCCGAATTCAATGAAAAATAACTTTTACCGAATTTTTCATCCCGTTCAATTAAAGCGGCGACACCACCGTCACCAAACAGGAAAGCAGAACGTCTATCTTTAGGAGAATACACTTTCGAGCGAGTCTCACCATCCAAAAGCAGGGCCTTTCGGAGCCCCTTCTGCTGCATTAGAGCATAGACAACACTCAATCCATATATAAAGCCCGAGCATCCTAACGTTATATCAAAAGCAATAGTAGAGTGAGACAAGCCCAATCGCTCTTGCAATAGTATAGACGTGGCAGGCATTCTATAGTCAGGTGTCTGTGACAGAAATACCAGCAAATCTATTTCTTCACGACTGATATTATTATCCGCTATCAGTCTTTCAGCAGCAGCAAAACATAAATCAGAAGAGCACGTTTTTTCATCTGCGAACCGACGTTCATAAATGCCTACTTTATCAACGACTTCTTTCACTTGCTCTTCCGGAAAATACTGAGTATATTTATAATTATTAATAACGGTATGGGGTACCGCTGCTGACAGTGCGGAAATTCCCACTCCATCATATTCTAATAATGCCATAATTATCTCTGATTTTCAATAAATTGAGCTATATCACCTATCATTTCCAATTTCTTAAAATCGGCATTTTCTATCTGAATATCATATTCTTCATCCAGCATAGCTATGACAGAAAGAACTGCCAATGAATTCCACTCATCCAGCTCCCTGAATTTTGTATCCTCTTTCAAATCATTTACTGATTCCATTTCAATTGCTTCAGCAAATTTTTCTATAAAATCTTGCATATCCATAATTCTAATTATTTATAAAGTTTAAACTTAATAAGACCATTCATCCCCCAACAGAAAACACAGTAAATACTTTTTAGAAAAGAAATGTGTTGCACATCACGAAGAACTTTCCAATGCGATAAGACAATCTTTTTCTTATTGGCAGTGACAGCTGCTTGACGGACTCTATACAGAATTGAGACTTCCGGATTATAATGCGCGTAAGGTATCTCTTTCAGCATCTCAAGCCAATAAACATAATCATCACGCATACTCCCCAATGCTTCATTAAAAAAATACTTCTTACACTTTGACACATCATACACCGTAGCCGATGGACATATAGGACAAACTTTCAACACATCGTTATAATTAACTCTTTTAGGACGAGGAAAAGGTGAACTGATTTTCTTTTTTGTATTTTCATCTATTCGTTGTACACTCCCATAAGCAATGACAACTTCTTTTCGCTCCAAAAAAGCGATTTGTGACTCAAGGTATTTTTCGGGCCACATATCATCAGAGTCCAAAAATGCGATATATTGTCCCACAGCATGCTCTATTGCTATATTTCTTGCTCCGGAAGAGCCCTTGTTTATTTTACTCTCAATTAATTTTATACGAGAATCCTTATACTGTTTAACCACATTAATGCTAGCTCCTCCATCTGGAGAACAATCATCAACAATTATCATTTCCCAATTCTGATACGTTTGTTTTAAGACGGACTCAATCGTCTCGCCTATAAAACTCGCCCCCTTATACATCGGGGTAATAATAGATACTAATCCTTTTTCCATGGTTTATTCATACATTATCATATTTATTATACCTATCTCAATAGCATCTTTGCAGTCTCTAATGCTTTCTCTATCACCTGATGCATGTCATAATACTTGTATTCTGCCAAACGTCCTCCAAATATCACTTTTTGCTGTTTACCGGCTAAATCCTTGTATTGAGTGTATAACTTGCTATTCCTCTCATCATTAACAGGATAATAAGGTTCATCTCCCACTTTCCATTCTTTTGAATATTCTTTAGAAATCACAGTATCTGGTTGTTGACCGAATTCAAAATGTTTATGCTCTATGATGCGAGTATAAGGAATATCAGCATCCGTATAATTCACAACGGCATTGCCTTGATAATTAGAAATACCTTCCAACAATTCTGTCTCAAAACTAACAGTTCTGTATTCCAAATGTCCGAAACAATAATTAAAATAGCGATCAATCTCTCCAGTGTAGATTATTTTATCCGCTATGGAATCAAAATATTCTTTATTGTCAAAATAATCCGCATTGAGCCTCACCTCTACTTCATTCAACAACTTTTCCATCAATTTTGTATATCCACCTATGGGAATGCCTTGATAACGGTCATTGAAATAATTGTTGTCGAAGGTGAAACGTACCGGAAGACGACGGATGATGAAAGCAGGAAGTTCCGTAGCTTTTCTGCCCCATTGCTTTTCTGTATAATCTTTAATAAGGATGTTATAGATATCCTGTCCTATCAAAGAGATGGCCTGCTCCTCCAGATTACGCGGCTGCACAATACCCGATGCTTTCCGTTGCTCCTCTATTTTAGCAGCTGCTTGTACTGGCGTTGTCACGCCCCATATCTGATAGAAAGTATTCATATTGAAAGGGAGATTATAAAGTCTTCCCTTGTAGTTGGCTACCGGTGAATTGGTATAACGGTTGAATTCAACCAATGAATTTACGAAGTCCCATACCTGCTTGTTATTAGTATGGAAGATATGGGCACCATATTTATGGATATTAATACCATGAATAGACTCTGTATAAACGTTACCTCCAATGTGAGAGCGCTTATCGATTACCAAACATTTTTTTCCCGATTTCACAAGTGCATGAGCCGTCACCGCACCAAAAAGTCCAGCTCCAACAAGCAAATAATCATAATCTTTCATCCTAACTTATATTTAAAATATCTAGTAAAAACAGCCAATAAAATAGGAATACGATAGTAGATTTTAAACCATAAAGGATTACAACTCGTTTCCGTAGCTGTACTCATGTTGTTTTCATGACGACGGTACAATACCAACTGTTGAGGCAAACGTGCTGTTTTGAACAGCAGTTCAGACAATAGACAGAACCAAGTATCATGGGCAATATATGGTTTCATCGGTAACACAGCGTCAAGAATATTACGATTAAAAGCCATACAACAGCCTAAATATTTAATTTTTAAAAAGTTTGAATAAAATCCGCCATGAATCTTTATCAAATCAAAATAAGAGTCATAGAGTCTTTCTTTAATTGAATTAACTACAATACAATCATGTACAACCAGATCAGCTTGTTTTAAAGCAGCAAGACACATTTGTACTTTACCTGGCAACCAAATATCATCCTGATCAGACAAAAATATATGTTCTCCCTTTGCATACATCAACGCGTTCTCAAAGTTCGTAGTTATAAGACGAGAACTCTTCTTATAAATAGACTTATCACGAACAAAAGATATTAACTTTATACGGTCATCATTATAAGATTTTACAATATCTACTGTATTGTCTAATGAAGAATCATCAGAAATAATCAACTCATCATCTCTTGATAACTGGGATAATATACTATCAATTTGTTCTCTTATATAACTCTCCCCATTATAGGATGCCAAACAAACAGAAATCATAGTAACTGACTATTTAAATAAGAAAAAATAAATGACATTTATTCATATTCTTCTATCTTTAATCCCATCTTTTATTCCTCTGAATATATTTTCCCAAACAGTCTTTTTCCCTGATAAAAAGAAAGGAATAAAAATAAGTATTAGCAAAAGCTTTACTCCATGGAAGAATTTCCAACGAATTGGAACATATTTTCTTCTTAGCAGATAAAAATAATTACGATATTGATAATAATAGCGAGTTGGAGCCGATACATTAATAGAATATCCACCTACATTGAGTGAGTAACCAATCTTATGCTCCATATACAAATTCTTTAACAGCCCACATTGATATCCTTTTGCAGCAGCCCTCCAACACCATTCATGGTCAACATAATCAATAAAAAGACTTTCATCCATTAATCCCACTTCATTGATTACAGCTATCGGAATTAATGAACCTGAACTTATGATTTGTCTTTGAAAGATAAATATTCCCATCTCTTTTCTTCTATGAGTATGAGATTTGTATTCTCTTCCATTTGACTTATCAAAAATACGTGGTCCTATCGTAGAAATATTGAAATCAACAAAATTCAAAGTCTCTTTATATCCGAGAAGTAAATTATTCACATAATTATTGGAAATCATACTATCCTGGTCAAAGAAACAGACATATTTACAGCCTAAGGAAGCAGCTTTCTTTATACCAATATTTTGAGCTTTGGCAATGCCTTCGTTCCTTCCTAAAGGAATATAAATCATATTCTTTATTTTATCTAAATTCAATCCATACCCTTCAGGAGTATTATCCACTACTATAGAAATCGTATTTTCGGAATTCATCAATATCTGCAATAAATTCCTCAGGCCATTTTCATTTGGATAAAACAAAACAACGACACTCCCTATTACAAAATTTCCCATTATTATACTCTTAGTAAATTATCAAAAATCCCAATTCCTCCATAATCTTTCTCGCTCTGGAACTTGAAGAGGGTCAAATACTGAATGATAAGGTACCCACCTATTATAGAAATGAGTCCCCGAAGCAACATCTTCTGTAGACTTCAGATAAGGATATATGAAAGCTAATAAAATCCATCCTGTAAATACCATATTAAAAATGGATTGTTTTTTGAAACGCTCTCTTCTTTCGCTTATAAAGTTGCATAGATATAGTATATATATTGGAAGCAAATAATTGTTAAAACGAGAGAATATTATAAAGAAAATTCCCAATATAGACACTATCACATATAAACATATAAACGCTTCTATTTCTTTATTTCGGACAACATTTTTCTTGTTACTCAAATAAATTAGCATTAAAGGGGTACATACATTAAATATCAGCCCAAACAATATTCCCATTGGCCCCAATCGGTTATAGTCATTTACAAAATATGCATATATCTTTCCTAAAAGATTTTTAGGTAAAATAGACGCCAGTAAATCAATATTATTCACCAATAACCCAACTCCTAATATGGAAATTAATAATACTCCCAAAAGAACAAATAAGAAATTGATTCTCAATTTCATCTTCTTAATGCAAGGCAAGAATAAGCAAAAGGAAGCAGAATAATGTCCTAACAAAGCTATCACAACCCATGCATAATATTTCTTGTAATCACCATTCTGCAAATATTCCCAAGAAAGAATAAAACAGCAAATAGCTATTGACTCTCTCAATATTTCTGTATTAAAATACAAATACCCCATCATTATATAAAGGAATATATATATATATACATTGGCAGAATATTTAATTGCAAAACGAAATATTACCGTGTTAACTATTGCTACTTGTAAAAACTGAAAAGAAAAAAAACTATCAGAAAAAACACGCGATATATTAACCAATAAAACATATAAAAATTCATAGTCCCCTTCGAAAAAATACTCCCATGAAAAATCGGCAAGCGAAGGAACTTGTGAATAATTCTCCATGTAATTAAGTGTGTCAATTCCAACACGATATCTAAATCCTGTTACACAAACCAGCAGTAAGAACAACAGAAATAAGCAATAGAAATTTGCAATACAAATAGTTTTACTTTTTCTGTTAATAGAATCCAATAGGACTAAGAAGAATGAAAATACTACAACAAACAAATATATCATTATTTACACCATATTCCCCTCACATTCAAAGATAGAATCTTTCGAATTTGAATAGTATTTAATATAGCACCTGAAATATTAGTCAAACACATAGTCAGTGCTATTCCCAATACTCCAAATAAGTCGATCAAAAACAAGGCCATTGGAAAAAAAGCAACGGCTACAATAACTATATTTATGATCTGCATCCGTAAAATACCAATGCCATTAAGAAAGCTGGAATAACTCAAACTCCAAACTATAATATATGAGTAAACTCCCATTATAATAGTCATCCCCCATGGGATAAGTACTTCGTTGCCAATCCAAATATTATATACAAAATGAGAACATAGAATCATTATTAAAATGAGAATCGCTGTATAAAACAACATTTTTCGAATACGCAACATACTCTTTCTTATCCACTCCATATCGCCCTTTGTATACGCTTCTGTTACAGCAGACCACATTGGAGTTATTAGAACATTGAAACCGAGGGGAACTACACTAAAATACCGATATGCTATATTATATGGGGTCACTTCTTCTGGTCCCAATATATTTGAAATTATAATATTTGACGAAGCAAACAGAATGATACCCGCTATTTGCAAAAAGAAAAATTGAATACCTATTCCCATCACTTCTTTCAAATAAGTTAATCTCACATTTTTTATCGATGGCGACAAATAACGATAAAAGAAAACAAAAGTAATTGGATAGGCTAATACATAAACAATTACAGGAGAAATGGAATATGCTATGGCAACATAAAAAAGATTACCCTCCATCAAATGCGTTAAAATAATAATAATTATTAATGCGAGTCCGTGTCCCAGCAGGTTTAATAAATTAGTGACTGCCGGTAATTGAAGTGCCAAATATATGTTTCCTACAAATTTGAATACAAAATTCAAACAGAAGCAAACAAATGACACAAGCACGATATCACTTAAATGAGTAACCAATTGTCTATCTACATTCAACAATGAATACCAATCTATGAATGAATTGAAGATATAAAATACAGATAACAGCAAAGAAACAATAATGATTAATGCATAAAATGTCGTACTCACATAAGCACGCCCCAATGCTTTATTTCCACGTGCCATTGCAATCGCCAACTTATTTCTTAAACCATTTCCTAAACCTATATCAAATGAATTTATCCACAGTAGAACAGAATTTAATGTTAGCCAAATACCATATTCATAACTATTCAAATAGCCTAATGTCAAAGGAACCAACAACAGATAAATAACAACATCAACGCCTTTGAGAAGGATAGAAGCCACAACATTCTGTTTCACCCTTACAGTACGTCTATCTCCGGAAAATATATTTTTCAAATCTCTAGTTCTCAATATCTATTAAACCAATTCAGAGCGTCACACTTAAAATATTACTTTATCACTTAGCACCTTTTAGTACACATGCCAATTTACTTTGGACAAGGAGGTACAAAAGTGTAAATGAAAGATTACAACATAAAACTGGGATTCATTATCCTGTCCCCCCCTATCAATGTTTTACAACTTCCATATTATTTCAAAAGTGGAAATATAATACATACTATTCATTGGCATATTTCCACAGATACTGATTTTCCTCAAAGTTTTTCAATTCTTCCACAACTTCCTTCTGTTCATCTGTTAACTCAGAAAGATTCCATGTATTAATTATCGCATGGGCTTGGCAAGCTAATTCCTCATCATAAGTCTCACTGTAGCACCAAACCAATAAACGGACCTTCAATAAAGAAGCTGGAAGTTGCTCAAGTATCTCCCAGCAATGATCAAGAATAGACTGTATACGGTCTTGTTTATCTCCATCATCACAGAAAGTGGCAACATACCCCTTCAATAGAGACAAATAAAAGAATGCCCGCTCTTCAACAGCAGCATCTTCGCATCCTCCAGCATACAATTCATTACAAAGACGGAAGACTTCGCCATTCAAACGAGAAAACTCACAAGAATAAATGGGAGTACCGTCCAACCCCAGATGGATCAGCTTCCAGGATAGAGAATAAAGATTTTGAATCTTCTCAGACAGCATAAAAATTATAGATATATAGTTAATGTATCAATCCAATGTCTTGCAATACCAACGTGAAATACGGATCATCACTCCAAGTCCGGCAAGGCTCTTTATGAAATAAAACTGATTTCTTATCCGATGTAGCTTGCCTCTCATTCCCTTAAACGGACCATGAACGACCTCTACCATTTTTCCCGGTTTTGTTTCAGCCTCGTCATTACTGATAAAACATGTATCGGAAAAATTGGGGTCACAAAGGGTCCGGAATTCAAGCATTTCCTTATCAGAAACCTCATAACAGTCCTGTGTTTTTTCTTTGCGGAGAATATATATAGGTACCGGACTTTCAGAAAGGAACTCCAATATTTTTTTCTCATTGTCATCCTTTTGGAGAAAGACCAGATTGTGTACAACCGGTAATAGTACCCGTTTATGTTTACCTTCTCTGGTGACCTTCTCCTTGTACATCATGGGAATAAAATAGGTCTTGCCTTTTGAGGCCAAATAATCGCCAACCTTCAATTCCTGACAATTGAAAGTATAAAGTATGTACCAGACTGGTAACAAGAATAAAAAGACTTTATTATTTTATTAAAAAGGCGACAATGCAAAATTTGTTTAAGAATATAACCTTACCTCCGGTCTATTGTAATCAACAGCCGTAATATAAAAAACAATAAGGATACAGTCTTACCAAACCTACATTGTACAAGAGACATACATGGAATATCTCACAAATTAAAGGAGTAGAATTCCGTAACGGCTGCAAAAGTATATTATTAATCCAACACTGGCAACTAAAATGATGAAAAACTAAAAGAAGAGATTAAAAAACAGAAGGAAAATAGCAATTAAATCGCGGTTTTATATGCTTCCTCAAAATTAGTGCTGTGTATATTGATTGCTGAACTTGGAAAAGTTACAAAGATGGAAATCAAAGCCAGTGCCAGATATTAAATTAGTATACTGATTGGGGATGATTCGACGAAAACAAAAAGAGGAGAGTGAACTTAATTGCCCGGTCTCCTTATTCTATCATTACCTAAATCAACACTTTTCAGTTCTAGGAATCGCCAACTTCTGTATTCCCATTATCATCCATACAGATACGACAAAAGGTGCGGTCAGAGTGGTAATCCCCAAGCTCATTCCTATAATCTGCAATACAACAGACAGCAAGACGGAACATGAAGCCCATACAAGACCTTCCCAACTTTTATCTCCTAAAGCTATGGCACACAATACACCGTTATAGCCCATCAGGCCCATATTCAACGTTTCAGTATCTATCCCAGCAAGACAGCCAAAGGAATAGGAAGAAGTGCCCCTAATACAGTATAGAAGGTAGCAGTCCGTGAATTGATAAGAATACCAACAAGAAAGAATAGGCCAGTCCATATATTTCCTTGAAACATTACCTGACCGATACAAAAACTGAAGGTCTGAAAGTAGTTGATTCCTTGTGTAGTATTAGTAACCGTATCAGAAACCAACAGAATATCAGGAACTATCCAGGTGCAAAATCCCAATAATATCCACACAGAAAGGATGAAAGGTGCTGTAAATCCAGGAAGTGAACGTTGGAAGCTAAAAAGTCGTACTATCCAGGTTGACATACATGAAGCTACAGCCATCAATAACAGGGAACCCAAAGACAGTTCCATGAAAACTCCGACTGCTATTCCCACCAATGTACCGTTAAAACCATACAGTCCGTCCTTTATATCATCACGTCCATAGCCGGAAAAATAAGCTGTCAATGTACTTATCATATTACCACTCAAAGCCAATATTCCCATTTCCCATGAATTTAGGAATATTCCAATCAGCATCAACAGACCGGAAAACGCATTATTCTGGAACATCACTTGCCCTATTCCACGACCCAAAACAAGCAATGAGTCATCCACCGAAACTATTTTCATAGATCAATTAATCTAAAGAAAAGTCTTTGGACGGTTTGAAGTGGGGAACATCATGGGCCGGAACAATCATGGTAGTATTCTTAGTGATATTCCGGGCCACTTTCTCTGCACGGTGTTTCAAGATGAAGCTGCCAAATCCTCTCAGATACACATTTTCTCCGCTTGCCAAGGACGCTTTCACACTCTCCATGAATCCTTCCACTATCTGAAGTACTTCTTTTCTACCTGCTCCCGTTTTCAGGGAGATCTCATTTACAATTTCTGCTTTTGTCATAATCTTATCCGTTTTTTAAAGGGTTGCAAAGATACGGAAATTCATCCAATACCAGAAAATATCCGGATATGATAAGGGGTTTGCCTACTCTATTCTGAATTCTGCCACCATAAACCATTTTTCTTTAGAATCATAAAAACCTATTTCCTTATATACCCTATAGTTTCCAGGTCTGTTATCATTAAAAAGAGGATAAAGATTTGCTGTAAATTGATATTTTTCCCCTTGTCCAACTCTAATGCCTATATCAGTCCAAGCATTGTCGCCATTCAGTAACAGCCATTGGTTGCCTTCTTTACGTGCCACCATATAATCCTCTCCAAAGAACAGGACTTCGGAATTATTATTATTCAGATCCACCGACACACTTTTCGTGCCTACCGGATAAACAGCGCTATCTGTTTTCATAGATATTTGCAGAGTATCCAAGAATGCAGGTGCTGTAAAAGGTGTTGCTGATTGAATTCTTCCATGATTGATAGCCGAATAACTAACAACTTTTCGCCTGAACATTTCCTGAAAATACAGTGAATTGTTCATTAATGATACTCCAATAGTATCATTGTCATAAATACCTGTACTTTGAATGTTTTGTGCTGTAGTATCTTTTTCATCATCCATTCTGTCCATCCAATAATCATCAATCCGTTTTCTGATTTGTTCAACTCCTTTCGTATCCACCATTTCAAATTCAGCATAAGCCACTTTCGTATTCCTATTGAAGGATTTGTAAACACGATATTTCCCTGGACGATTGGGCACTTCAGAAGTATAAAGTCTGATTGTCTGCTCATGGGTGGGACAGTCCGGTGGAAATATCCATAAAACATCATTCCTGATCGGATTGGTCGGTAGCGCTTCCCATTTTTTTTGCCTTTCATTGTAATAGGTAAGACTGTAACCTTCACCACAATCATATTCATAACGGGAGTGGTTGGTTATGATTACTTTTACTTCCGTTGTCGATAACGGATAATAGTCATATTCAGCACGCATTGAAAGGGAATCAGGGTTTATGGCTTCTCCTTGATGAATATCCCGTGGTATAGGACTCAGCACTATATTTACAGACTGTCCGAGAGAATCCTCTTTTATCGGAATGATCTCAGGACCAAATGTGATATCCGACATTATATTGAATTCCAACAACGGAGAATCAAAAACATCTTTCTTGAATGCCGATTTAAAGGCCTCAAAAGAATCTTCCGGTATATCCAGAAAGTCAATGGACACTTTGTCTTTGGTCAGACCTGCCCCTGAACAATGAAAGCGTTGTTGCAGGATGGCATCGGATTTAATAATGCTGTCCACATACCGATGTAAAGCGTATAGTTCCTTTTGTAAACGAATGCTGTCTGTTTTCTCTCCCTGTCCTTTCCTGGAAGAATCGGAATGGCAAGAGCAAAATAGTATCAACGATATAAAGAGTAAATATTTCATCGTTATCTTCCATTGGGTTAATATCACATCGCCTTATCAAGTTATTTCTGATGTCACTCGGATGAAGTTATTTCAAACTCCGCATAGGCTACTTCTTTGGCATCTCTATTATAGAATGTTTTATAAATTCGGTATTTCCCCGGACGATTGGATATTTCAGAAGTACAGAGTTTGATTGTCTGCCGATGAGGGGGATATTGGGGCAGCAATACCCAACCAATATCCTCAATAGTTGGATTGGCAGATATTGTTTCCCATTGTCGTTTGCTGCCATTATAAAAAGCAAGGCTGTAGTCATTTCCACATGTGTACTTTTGCCGGGAGTGATTGGTGACAAATATTCTCACTTCCGTAGTTGGCGGCGGATAGCAGGCATATTCAGTTTTCATGGAAAGCGAATCGGGATTCATGTTTTTCCCGATTGGAATATTACAGGGTACCGGATGCAATGTCTGTCTCATTGATTGTGGGGCTTGGGGGATCTCTTTTGTTTTATCCAGCCTGAAAGTTACCGGAACTGTATATTTCACCTTTACAGCTTTCCCTTTCAATGTTCCGGGTTTCCATTGGGGAAGCGTTTTTATGATACGTAATGCCTCTTTATCTAAAAAAGGGTCAACACTTCTCACTATGTTAGGTTCTGTTATGTGACCGTCTTCATCTACAATAAATTGAACAGTAACCCTTCCTTGTATTCCCTTCTTCCGTGCTTCTGCCGGATATTGCATATTGCCGTTGATGAATTGCAACAGTTTATCCATACCACCGGGAAATTCTGGCATTTGGTCGACTACATTATAGATTGGTTGCCCAACAATTTCCTCTTCCGGCGGTAAAGTATCTTTCTGCCGGTTATCGGAATGCCTTCCCAAAAGTTCAATAGTATTATTTTGTAATTGGAATTCAGCCATTAAAGTATATTTTCTGTTATATCTTCTTATTGTAAGAAAAAAACGATAACGGCCGGGAATATGCCTGAACAAATCCGCATTATAATAATGTGTATTGCCTTGAAAAAGTACAGTTTCTACATCAAATACAACAAGCTGCATAGGAACTTCTCTCCATATACCTTTTTCATCCTCATAAGTGTAGTCGTAATATCCCCCAAAGTTAATCTCAGTTCCACTATTGTTATGTAATACAAAAGTCACTTGTTTCTGTCTGGTGGAATATACAGGGTATTCGGGATGCAAAGACAATCCGAGGGTATCATTTATTCCTATGCTATTGTTTATGGTATCCACAATCGGATTATGTTTAGGTTTGCTTGTACATCCGACCATCAAAACACAGAGCAGTATGGTTACAAATATCATTTTCATGGCATACTTTCATTATTTCAGGTAATTTGACTAGTGGGAGATTCAAATCTTATCGGGAACGTGAACCTTACTTTCAGATTCACTCCATGCTGATTGCCGGGTTTCCATTTTGGCATTATCGAAACGATACGTAATGCTTCCTCACATAAAGCGGCATCAGCACTCAGTACAGGATTGACGCTACGGAAAATTCTGGGCTGTATCACACTTCCATCCTTGTCTATAACAACCTGTACAATAATCCTGCCTTCCAGTCTGCTTTGTCTTGCAGCTTGTGGATACCGGATATTCTGTCTTATAAACTCCATCAGTCCAGGCATACCACCAGGAAACTCAGGCATATTCTGAACAACATCAAATATATCATCCTCGCCTGAAGGTGCCTTATAATCCGAAGACCGTGCGGGGCCTACTGGAATAGGTTTGTCCCTGGACGAAACCTGATGAGAGGTATAGGCTTCAAACCATTGATGGATTGTATAATAACATTCCTCATTCTCATTATAGGCCCTGATTTTCAAAAGATAATCACCCGGTTGACAGTTATCAGGGAAATCAACACCTATCTCGGCTATTTCCCCTTTTTCAAGACAAAGGGCAACCGACTCCTTATCCACGTCCTTATCGGGAATCTTATGTAAATTCTTCTGTTTATCCTCCAGATAGAAATCAGCTTCACCTTTATATATCAGATTATATTTAGGACTGACAATGGAAATATAAACCTTGCCTCCGGAAATGCTTGTACCATTTACTATGATATCCTCACTTCTTTCATGGTTTATCCGGTTTTTATGCTTGCCCAAAGAAACTTTGACCACTCCTTCTGTATCATCTATCAAATGTCCCCATTTTACAAGCCTCGCATTCTTTGCAGGAGGAGCGGTATCCACGGGAGGAATATATTCAATTTCGATGGCTCCTGTATCTTTCGGATCTTGTTTGGGACCCTCTTCAACTATTATGGGTTGAGTCCGATTGTATTCTTTAGGCAATACAGTATAGAGTCCCTGTTCATCTTTCAATATTTTATGACTGCCCGATTCCAACCATTTATTCCATTCATTGAACAAATCGGATATGAACAGGTACAAATCTTCTGAAATATGGATTTCTTTACCGGATTTGATATTGAATTTCAGTCTGTCATTCTCCACAGAAAGAAACTTCCTGGCTCTATCCAACGCTTTCAGGTAAACAATCTGGTTAAAGGCGTAGTTCTTGTTGAAACCTTCTCCTGTATACATATCTATTGCAGCATAGGACATTGTCCCTCTTGCTCTAAGGAAAGTGGTATCGGTTATAGAAGACTTATACCTGTTCGCCTCTTTCCATAAATTCTCTCTCTCAAGTTTTATCAGACTGTCCGTTTCATTATCTACAGGAGATATTTCCTCAAAGACCGTGTCAGTAACATCAGCGTGGCTCTCTTTATTACTTTTTCCATTACAACCGGTCAGAAAAAGACAACATACTAGAATATATAGCATCTCTGTTTTCATATGTCTATAGTATTAATGGTACCTCCCATTGATTCATGAAACTTCCTTAAAGATAGAGATATTATCCGGATTTTGAATAGCATTTGATTCCTATTTTTCGATACCCTGCTTTAAAACAGTTCTTTTGGAGGCAGGTATAGGTATAAGATATAATCAGGGGGTTGGCAGAGCCGGAAGTATGGAACGTAGTGAAATGTTATACATAACTGGAAGACAAGGTGGAATAAATAAGTGTGCAAATGATGTACAAAAGCTTAAATAGTAAGCATTTATGTAAATAATTTATTCCATCCTACGGCTATGTATCATACTCATACTTCGTCTGTACTTCTGTCTCTGACTTACCCCTGATTATATTACTATGATGGTTGATAAAATATTTCCATGAAACGGGTAAGGCAAATGAGAGTGTTTATTTATCACCATATTCTTAACCGGATAAGTTCTTGTACCTAATCTAATATGTGGGAGAAAGCCCATCCCTAAAGGAATGGGAATGAATCATTCCCTTATATTACACTTTTTTTGACTTTCAATATATCGGATGATAGCACTTTCTGAATAGAATCGGCTCCACAAAGCAGGTATATGGTTCTTCAAGTGAATAGACTCTTCCCAGACTTTGAAGGATGTATATCCTTTCTGTCGGGAGACAATATGCGCCGGAGAATCGGACGAAGTAGCCTTGATGAAGAGGCATACACGATCGGGCATGACTTCCATCTTTTCCAATTACCATCCGTTCTTTGCGCTACTCTCTGACAAAAGCTGCTTCAACTGGGTTTCCACTTCGCCAGACAATATCTTTCTCCGGTATTTTGAACACCAGCCAGCTTTCCCACATCGAAAAGACACAGAAAAACTTGAAGTATGACTCAATCAGCAGGAATTATGGTCCCCTTCAAATCCAAAGATGGAGGACTGCACTTATAAGCAGGGGCGATACAATCTCCGAAAAAGAGAGGACACCACACCCAGAGTAAATCCACAGCTTGCAGTAAAACTGGTGTTTCAAGAATTGAAGCGTGCGGAAGCCTGTACAATGCGAATAGAGGACGTAACGGAAAGAAAGGTATAAGTGGATATGTCGGAACTTGAAAAAGCCGAGATAGAGATAAGAGAGGTATTGAATGAATATTGCTAAGAAGTAAATAGTTTTCCTCCACTTAGTCTTATATGATGATTTATCAAAAGTTTAGATTAGGATGCCTTTTTCCATAAGTATAAAAAGCCCCATGTCGCAAAAATAAAAAGAGGTAATGCAGCAATTATAAAACTGTTATGTTCCCATGTGGCAGAGCCAAATAAGCATATGAATAAAACGTATGCTATAATTAAATATATTTTTTTCATTGGGATGATTTTCGTTATAGTTTTTAACAGTGGCATTCTCCGCTTTCTTGTTAGAGTAGTCTTACTTTTCTTCTTTGAAGTCAATTAAGTGAGTATATTACAAGTAGAAAATGATAGATGCTATAAATGATGTTGCAATGGTACCAATGCTTAATCCTTCAAAATAGAGACTGAAACAAAGATATATTACAAAGAAAATTGCAGTTTCAACCAATATGTTTTTCTTTATACTCATAAAATTTTAAAGTCAATTTGTAAATGCTTGGCGAAAGTATAATCGTTAAAAACAAATTGTTATTAATGTTTGTAAAGTTTCACCTATTTAAATTCCGTTAAGCATTCAAATGAATGGTAATGTAGAATAAATTGTGTCATACCGGTCTATTATTGATTTTACATATGCAACATTTCCGGGTATTCAATTTGACCAATGAAAAGTAAACGGGACGCAATCAATTTTTTTTCCTTTAAAACCTATTCTTTTTAAGTGATAAACCCAATATTAAGAAAAAAAGTTGATATTTTCTCTCTTTCGTCAGATGTAGGCTCACGCCGCCTGAGTGAGTAGTATAATAGATATCTTATAGTATAGTTATTATACAATTGGCTTTCAGTTTACTCTTACACGAAGAAGCTGCCAATGTTTACAGATAAGACCAGGGATATTCTGTTTTGGGTGTGTAAATGCCAACTCCAAGGGGGTAGATATAGCTTTCAGGGGTGTAAAACGTTCAAAGTATCGATTGGCTCAGAATTCAGTACAATACGATTATTAGATTATACGTCAATGATTTACGTAATAAAAACTGTCTATCCTTAGAGTGTGTAAAACGCATACACACCATATATGACATAGAGAAGCCGGTTCTTTCATAATCCATCGGATACATACGGCATGGAAAGGCTAATAAAATATTCAACAATTCACTATGTATCCGTTCCGCTCCACGATGAACAGTTACAATAGAGAGTCCGGTTAAAAGTCCATAATCAGGAAGTGTACTATAGTTCATATTTTCATAGCCTTTTTTATGACCAGCCGTAGAAACCATAAATCCTGACCTGCTGCAAATATTGGATAGGACAGCAGAATATCATTGCATTCTACCGGCTGAGGACAAGAAGGCATGGGACATTACTTTTAGACAGAAACTATTGAGGGTAGGAGTAAATATCAATTGGAGAGATAAAGGTTTTAGGGTACTTCGTCCCCTTCTACAGTGGAGAAGATGAGGAGGTCGTTTTGTCTGTTTACCGTTTAATTGGATATAACAAGTCAAGCCTGCAATATTTTTATATCTCCTTCTCATGCTTTGGGGGTTAACGGAACGCATCACTTTTTTTCTCTATAAAACCTATTCTATTTAAGTGATAAACCCAATTTTAAGAAAAAAGTTGATTTTGGAATATAATATATTTTCTTCTTTCGTCAGTTGTAGGCTCACGCCGCCTGAGTGGGTATTATTAAGATATAAACAATAGTGAATCCTATCATACAATCTGCCTCCGGTCAACTGTCCAACCACTGCCATGCAACATTTTTCATAATAGAATATACTATGTTCAGATAGTATTGCTGCAATAATAGAATTGTACCTTGAATACCATATCGGATATAAACAGATAACAATCCGGACAATAAAAAGGGAGGTTGCAAAGCTTCATATTCTTATAATAGGAGAGACACACCCTACTGGATACTGTGCTGGACATGAAGAATTTCACCACTTCCTGAAGGTGTGCTTTCTTGGGAACAATAACTTAATTAATAATTTGAAAATGAAAGAGAATACTAAAAATCAGAGAGGTGCCGGGAAGATTATTCCACTGCACCCAAATTTTACAGAGCTGACAAATGATGTCAGCAAAGATACCGGAGTTCTATATGGTCAAAAGAGAAAGGAGGTACGCCATGCCGAATTGGGCTGATGTGGAATACAAGTGTGTCGGTGACCCGAAGGAAGTAAGGTCGCTGCATAAGGTGTTGAAGTATATGGACGACCGTAAGACTTCAATCATAGAGAACGATTTTGGAAAATGGTGGCTGGGGAATCTGGTTGACAGGCTTGACGGGGACTGGACGACGTTCAACTGCCGTGGGGAGATAACCGGTTATAGGCTGGACGGCAACGTGCTCACGATCAATCATTATACGGCATGGTGCGAGCAGTCCGGACTCAGAGAAAACATTGAACGGGCATTTCCGTCCGTCAAGGTGTATTACCGTGACTGTGAGCCCGCAAATTGTGTCTGTTCTACCAATGATACGACCGGCATGTATTTTCCGGAACCTTACTGCTTGGCCTCCTTTGACAACCAACCGGAGTTTTTCATGACTATCGGAGAGGCCGCCCGACATGTCTCCGGGATAGTGAGGAAAAGGGTGCCCTCTAAGATGAAGGCTATAAACAATGCCCTGAAGGGATATATGAGATTGCCGAGTAATCAGGATATGTCATATTCCTTCCATGAAATCAGGATAGTGACATAGAATCGATAAATACAAGAGAAATTGGGTTTAATGCCCGGTTTCTCTTATTTTTTTTGGTTGTGAAACAGTATATTTTTAAGAATGATCCTCCGGAAATGTGCCTCCGTTCATTATCCTATATCCTATGACCACTTTGGAAGGCTGGCTTTGGATGCTACTTCTCGGAAAATGCAGATGCGTCATTCAACAATGAACCGGAGGAAGTAACCATACCGCAGGGAATCACGAGGATTGAAGACATGGCTTTTCAAGGATACCCTAAACTTTCAGCTTTCCCAAGTATCCCTTTCCCTTTGATGCGCTTGTCTTTGACCGCTGTAGTTCCCTATAATCACTAGTCATATCAAGAAAGAACACGCGCTCTGTGGAAACCGCAAAGCGGCTGAGAAAACGGCTATAACCTGCTCCTTACTGAGTTCATGTAAGGAACGTGATGTCAATGATAGGTAAACCTCCTTATTATCCGGCTCTCAAATCAGATAGAGACCTGAAGGAGCTGCTGCCGGATGTATGGAAGAAATAATCGGGACAGTTCCGGGAAAATGCAGGAAAAAACGAGACTGCCACTCAAAAACAACCCTGAGACA
The DNA here is from genome assembly GCF_013874375.1 of Bacteroides sp. CACC 737. Lineage (NCBI taxonomy): Bacteria > Pseudomonadati > Bacteroidota > Bacteroidia > Bacteroidales > Bacteroidaceae > Bacteroides > Bacteroides sp. CACC 737. The sequence continues at coordinate 4,286,063 of NZ_CP059408.1, read as the reverse complement.
AGTTGGTATATAAAAATTAAGATGCACTTACAATGGAGTGCATCTTACAGATAAATCGAATACACAAGATGTAGTTGAGCAGTCGCTTACATTTCTCGGAAAAATAAGTATTTTTAGGTAAAAACGATTATCGCACATTTTTTAAATTATTAATATATGTTATAAAAATAAATATTTCAAATTATACATTTACCTTTAAATAAAGATATAACAATAAATTAGGTAATTTTGCAATTATGCATCGTAAGTCTATTGCAAATATCATTGGTCAATATATTATCATGAATCTAAATAAACAGACAAATAAAAACAAGAGAATAACAATGAAGTTATCCACTATATGCTGTATAATTTATCTTTTTATATATTGTGGCAATTTATATGCACAACACACATCAAAGCTTTATTTCAAAACATTGGATATATATAATGGCCTTTCTCACAATAGTGTATTAGCTATTATGCAAGACCGACAAGGATTTATATGGTTCGGAACCAAAGATGGACTGAATCGTTATGATGGAATAAAGTTCAAGATTTTTAAAAAGGAGAATTCTACTCTTGGAAACAACTACATCACTACTCTCACCGAAGATTCTCAAGGTAATATATGGATAGGAACTGATGTGGGAGTGTACATCTATAATACAGAAACGGAAACATTCAGTCCATTTCGAGTAACTACCCCTCAAAAGGAAAGTATTCGGTCCACCATTACTCAGATATCAATAGAGGAAGGAGGAGACGTCTGGATTGCAGCGGACTTCCAAGGCTTGTTCTGTTACAATATACATAAACATACACTCACCAACCAACTGCCCATACATAAGAGAGGAAAAAATATTCCCCTTCCAAACATCAATCATTTTTGGAAAACAGGAAAAAAGTATTGGTTAGGGTTGTATGACAATAATCTCTATTATTCCGAAGACAACTTCCGAACATTGTCACCATTTAAAGATGTCAATGGAAATGAGCCATTCAAAAATGATAATATAACAGTACAAATCAAGGGAAAACACCACTACCGATATATAGGTTCTGTCAACGGACTCACAGAAGTAAATTTAACTACTCATAAGACCCGTAGATTAATCAACGGATATGTACGTACATTATGTTATAGGTCAGACAATGAATTATGGATAGGAACTGAAAATGGATTGTATATCTATAATACAGAAAAAGATACTTGTTTACACATTACTGCACCGGAAAACAATACTTCTTACGCCATGAGTGACAATGTCATTTATGCTATCTGCCATGACCGAGAAGGAGGAATGTGGCTAGGAACTTACTTCGGAGGAGTCAACTATTATCCTTACCCCTACAACCATTTTGAGAAGTTCTATCCTGAAAGATACCACGGATTCGGAAAAAGGGTAAGCAAATTTTGTGAGGCCAGTGATGGTAATCTATGGATCGGTACTGAGGACAAGGGGCTATTTTATTTTGATCAAACCAAAGATAGCATCATCCCTTTCAAACATACATATCTATCAAGTAATGTACACGGATTATGCCTAGATAAAAACTGGTTATGGGTAGGAAACTTTTCCGGCGGGCTAAGCCGAATAGACTTGTGTACAGGAAGAGTGAAACATTATAGTAAAAGCAATGTACTAAATGGGCTGAACACTAATGATATATTTGCTATAAAAAAAACGACTAGAAATACATTATGGATAGGTACTATACATGGGTTGCTACAATATAGCTATGATACAGATGACTTCAGATCCGTGCCACAATTAGAAGGGTGTTGTATATACGATATCCTTGAAGATTACCAAAACAATATCTGGGTGGCCACTTATGCCAATGGAGTCTATCGTTATGATATCCATAATGATACCTGGAAGTTTTTCAGAAATGACCCAAACGATCCTTCTTCACTTCCTTATAATAAAGTAACTGATATCTATGAGGACAGTAACCGGCAGCTTTGGTTCTTGACACAAGGAGGAGGTTTTTGTCGATACGTACCTCAAAACGATAGTTTTGTTTGCTATAATAGCGAAGATGGATTTCCAGGCAACACCTTCTACTGCATGCAAGAGGATGATCAAAAAAATTTATGGCTCACTACTAACAACGGATTAGTGTGTTTCAATCCTAACAAGAATTACAAGCGAATTTATACTGTAGATGATGGAATCCTAACCAACCAGTTTAATTATCAAGCCAGTTACAAGGACACTGAAGGACAAATCTATTTTGGCTGTATCAATGGATTCATACGATTTAAGCCGAGTACTTTCACAGATAATAACTTCAATCCACCTATTGTCATTACTGACTTATCCATCCTTAATAAGCCGGTAAATGTCAACTCAAGACAATCTCCCCTTAAGAAAAGCATCTGTTTATCTGATAAGATTGAGTTACAAGCAAACCAAAATTCGTTCTCATTACACGTAGCAGTTTTGGGCTATCAATCCCCCAGTTTACACCAACTGGTTTATTGTTTAGAAGGTTTCAATGAAGAATGGTATGAAGTGGAATCTACACATATCATCAACTACTCACATCTACCCTACGGTACCTACACTTTGCATCTGAAGAATACCTATAAACCGAAATCAGGAGAATACATTCATAAAAAATTACAGATTTGTATTCATCCTCCATTCTACCTTTCGGTTTGGGCATACTTGCTGTACATTTTTTTTACAATAGTTGTCATTATTATCAGTTTAATAATAATCCGTAAAAAATATATAAAGAAACGACAAACTCTGGTTGAAAAAATTGAGCGCAAAAAGGAACATGATTTATATAATGCCAAAATAGAATTCTTTACTCATATTACTCATGAGATACGTACTCCGCTAACTCTCATTAAAGTACCTTTGGAAAACATACTTGCTACTCCGAAAAATATCCCGGTACAAATGCATGAGAATCTGCAAATCATAGATATGAACACCAATAGATTGCTCAATTTGGTAAATCAACTGCTTGATTTCCAAAAAGCAGAGACATTGGGTGTAAAACTACAATTGGCAGAATGCAGAATAGATATTATTCTGGAAAATCTCTATAAACAATTTCTCCCATTGGCTGAGTCACAAAATATAGAATATATCATTGAACGACAAGAAGATATTACCACATATGCCGACAATGAGGCTATCACCAAAATTATCAGTAATCTTTTCAGCAATGCTATTAAATATGCAGAAACCTATCTACACATTCGTCTGTGGACTGAAGATGGTCACTTTTTGTTATCCATGTGTAATGACGGACCAGAAATCTCCCCTGAAATGAGAGAGGAGATATTTAAACCCTTCGTACAATGCAGGGAAAAAGCATCCGGTACTGGAATCGGACTTCCGCTGGCACGTTTATTGGCAGAATTGCATCATGGCGCTTTAACATTAGATCCCAATACTGCACAAACTCGATTTATCCTTTCTATTCCTATCATCTCAACATGCCCCACTTCATCTCAGATAACAAAAGAATACAATATTATTGAACAAGGAAAGACTGGAACCTCTTCTCTGCCACAGTACACCATCATGGTAGTAGAAGACAATAAAGAAATGTGTACATTCATTGCTCATCAATTATCTGCCACTTATCATGTATTAGTAGTTGCAGATGGTAGGGAAGCAATCTATTTACTTGAAAATGAAAATATAGACCTCATCATATCGGATGTTATGATGCCCGATATAGATGGACTGAAATTATGTCATCTACTCAAATCTAATTTAAAATTTAGTCATATTCCGCTAATATTGCTCACCGCCAAAGTTGATTTACAAGATAAAATTGATGGCTTGAAATGCGGAGCTGATGCCTATATGGAAAAGCCTTTTTCCATAAAACTATTACATGCCACCATCAATAATCTATTGGAAAACCGTGAAAAACTGCGAAACAACTTTCTACAATCTCCTTTCGTATCAGCCAAATCCATAGGATTGAATAGTGACCAACGGGAATTCTTACACAAGCTTGCGCAAATAGTGGAAGAACATATGCAAGACCCAGATTTCAATTTGGAACAAATGGCAGAGCTAATGCATGTCAGTAATTCCACTTTGCATCGTAAAGTTAAAAGCACACTTAATATAACTCCTAATAATTATATACAATTAGAACGCCTGAAAAAAGCAGCCTATTTGTTCAGAGAAGGAAATCATCGAATTAACGAAGTAAGCCAGATGGTAGGATTCAACTCTTCTTCATATTTTGCTCAATGTTTTCAGAAGCAGTTCGGTATGTCGCCTAAAGAATTCGTCGACCATTTGTAAGGTCTTTCATAATATCAACAGTATATTTCATACATATGCTATGGCAAGAAGTTACTTTTTCGCAAAATAGGGATAAATTTAAAACGACTTTTTGTTCTTACAGTAAATTTCATGTGTTAGTGTGATATAAAATCAGAAAATAACCAGTTACCTGTCATTAATAAATTTGATATCAATAGCTGTTTTTAAAGAACAGTAGGCAACAATAGCCACAAGGGATTTACAATGAAACTACTAAAAAATGGTATATGAGGTGTTCAATTTATGCAATGTTCTTCAGTTTATCATTGACGGTTTCCATTAATGCTCCTTTTCTGAGCAAAATCTTACCGACTTATATTCATCAAGGAGTTCCTATTGTTTTTAGCTTTAGTAACAAACTGTATGCCGTTGAAAAAATAAGCTTTTACATATGGTCTAACCGACATATCCTTTGTATACACAATTTTTTCTTTCTAATATTTTCAAGAACTTAGCTTATTTCAATGTCTCCCAATTATTTACATTCTTCGAGGTGAATATAAATTAAGTATTTCTTCTTTGTCATTGATAAGTATGCAACTTGAATCCGAAGAACCGTTCCATAAAACATTTTCCACGTAGGGCAAGTCCTTCGAGAGTTTTGTGAATCAATATCCGTTAGTTACGGAGACATACAGGAGAGTGGAGTTGATAAAGCCAATTTCGGTACAGATTCCCAATAAAACTTTCTTAATGAAAAAGGTCAGAGGAAGCAAGTCTTCCCTTTTCTATCCCACAACACGATTATAGGATACACATCGTGGAAACAAGCCCTTCAAGTGTTTGCAAGCATGCTTCTTTTAATAATGCTTGAAGTAGCAAAAAAACGGAATGGAATAGGATAAGAATCACCATTATTTCGACATCACTCATATGGTTGGACTTGTTACGATACATAGTTTTCTTATCTTCAATCATATATTTTTCCTATTACTACAACACAAATTCCTTACAAAAATCATCAACCATACAATAAGTCTCTGTAACTTTAGAGTCTAAGAACATAGTGATAATCGTGTTAAAGTTATAATTAGTCACTATAAATTTGTCACTTTTACCACTATGTCCTTAATTTTCAATAAACTATTTATTTACTTATATCGTATTTACATTATTTAATGGTTGGCGCCTTCTGGGGGTTATGGGAAGGATGATTGCCCTGCACCATAGGCCATCCATCCTTCCAATAAATACGGTCCAACAATAACACTCGCCCATCCTCCGGTCTGGCAACATTATAAGCATGATACATAATCCATTCGTTTCCACTATCATCGTTCACAATCTCTGAATTGTGTCCTGTTCCCACAAAATAATCGTTATTGGAAATTAGCACTTCGTGCTTATTATCCAACATACGTTCACCTTTCCGATTTACATAAGGACCCCAGTAACTATCCGAACGCCCCACTACAGTAGTATAGGAAGAATTCAGTTCATCGCAACAGCTCCCCGTAGAAGCAAACAAGTAATAATGAGCATTATGTTTGTGTATCATTATGCCTTCATAAGCATCTCCTGCAAGTTTTACTGTTTTACATCCTGCTTTCACACTAAGACCGTTATTACTCAACTCCACTGCATACAGCCCATAGAAACTTCCCCAAGAAAGATATTTCACTCCATCTTCTTCAAAATAATGAGGATCAATGCTGTTACCTACTTTGATTTCTTCTGAAGTGAAAAGCTTACCTTTGTCAGTGTAAGGTCCTTCCGGTTGATCGGCTATTGCCACTCCCACTCCATTTTTCCAGTGCTCACCCCATTCAGAGAGTGCATAGTACATCACATAATGATTACCACACTTTGTCACATCAGTAGCCCAAATATCACCTTTCGTCCACTTGGGAGTAATATCAAATGCCCAACGATTACGACGCTCCCAATTGACCAAATCCGGTGATTCTAAAACCATAGAACCAGAAAATACGTAGAACATACCATTGTCTCCCCGTACCACCGACGGATCTGGAGAATTTTCAGCATAGACTGGATTCTTGTAAGTAGCTGTTACCGACTTTATAGAGATATTTCGTTTTTCCTGAGAACTTGTTTTTGTTGTACAAGACGTACACACAAAGGAAACCATAATAAATAGCAACAACAAATTTTTCATATCTTCTCGTTATCTTTATTTATCAACTATTGGAGCCTTGGCACTAACAGATGGAGTACCATCATTGACATAAGGCCATTCGTCCACCCATTTTACCATGTCCATGCTGACACTTCGGCCATTGTCCCCAGTAGCCCAAGGTTTATAATAAGCATGATAAATCATCCATGTCTGCCCGGCATCGTCTTCCAGCAATATAGAATTATGCCCAGTACCTTTAAAAACATTATCCACACTACTTCGAAGTACCACTTCATGCCGATTGTTTAGCATTTGTTCTCCAGCCTTATTTTGATAAGGACCGAATAGACTTTTCGAACGCCCCACCACCGTTTGATATGTACTCTTGATTCCTTCACAGCAAGAGCCAATAGAAGCAAACAGATAATAGTACCCGTCCCGTTTCCATACATTAACACCTTCATAGGCATTACCAGCAATAAGTTTCATGGTTTCTTTCTTTGCCGTGATAGTCATATCATCTGCCACACTCAATTCTACGATATATAGACCGAAGAAACTTCCCCATAACATATAATGTTTGCCATCCTCTTCATAATAGAATTGATCAATAGAATTTTCTACTCCCATTTCTTTGCTGGTCAATACATAACCTTTGGGAACAAAAGGTCCTTCTGGCTTGTCAGACAAGGCATATCCAACTGTACTAACCCAATGTTCCCCCCACCGTGCCAACGAATAGAATAGAACATATTTCCCTTTAATATAACGAATTTCTGGTGCCCAAAGGCTGGCCTCTGAGGCAGAAACTTGCGCAGGAAATTGAGGGCGAGTAATATCCGTGAAAGCGGTACCGACGAACTTCCAGTTCACCATATCTTGGGAATGATATATAGGTATATTACGTGTATCTTCCGTTCCATACAGATAGAAAGTTCCATCAACTGCACGAATGGCTGTAGGATCGGGAACAGAAATATTAATAATGGGGTTCCAATAACGTTCTTCCTTTATTTCGCTTTGTTCTTCTTTTGAAGATAAATTGTGACTTTTACAGGATATCCCACATAGGGATACTAGTAGCATCAAGATAATTTGATTGATTTCTGATTTCATAATTTTAAAAACAAGTATTAAAAGTAAAATTGGGTACTTTTTGACCAACCTGAAAATGTTCATTACACAGACAAAATCCGTAATGATGTGACAAAACCATGATAAACTGACCAGATAGCAAAGCAATCGGCTTTGCCACATCTTTCTGCAATGACATTATTCACCATAGAAATAGACCTCGGAAAGATTTATCTGTCCGTCAGAACGTCTGGAGTCTAGAAAGCACAACTTCACGTACCGTCCCTTCATCGGTGTAATATCTGCAATTAATTCGTCGGTACTACGTTCTGCAAAACATCTACCTGCTGATACCCAATTTTTTTTGTCTGAACTGATGAATACTTCATAATTTTGCACACACAGTCCCCAATCGCTATTATTCCGTTGAATGATTCCGACTTGTGTAAACATATGTTCGCTTTTTGTATCGAAAACAGCATAATGGCTTTCATTCGGATGATTACAGAATGGACCGCTTTGCCAGCTCGTATGCCAGAAATTATCGTGGTTACCATCCAGCACATCCATGATGCGACCAGTCGTACCTTCACCCGTCATTTCTTCAGAACAAGCTTCGGCAGTCCATCCCGAACGGTCAAGCCGTTTGCCCAGTAGCCTTACTATTGGAGCATAGAGATTTGCCTCAGCGGATAGCTCAAACCTCGAAATATTGGCAATACGGATAGGAAGCATAAAACAGCCGGATTTTCGATTTCCAAAATCAGAAATAGAAATGTTTATAGAAACATTCTGCATATTCGAAGACAAAGTCACGTTTTCATCAATACTATATGAACCATCGGCAGGTATCTGGTAGTTTGTGTTGTTGTTGTTATTATATTCCTTTACGTAATTTTTATCCACTTTAATGGTGGCATTGATGTCCCACTTGTTGGTTACTTCCAATAAGCCAAAAGGTACTGAAGTGACAAATGTGCCAGATGTATAATCATGATTGATGATTTGCGTTCCAGTTTTTTTAAAGCCAGCCAGCAATGTCATAACATCGTTTATCAGTAAAGTATAGTCTCTTTTATCAATGTTGATCGAATCGTTCTCACTTACAGCAACAAGCGGAAGGAGCCAGCGAGTATTTACTTCGGAAGGGAGTTCCATTATCTCTTTTAGTTTCTCCGGATTGATTGCGACAGTAACTTTTTTAGAAATATCAGAGGAAGCAAATGTCAGTTCAGATGGTTCATAAGTAAATGTTTCAGATGGAATGATTTTATAAGGAACCCCTTGATTATTGGAATATTTTACATCAACATCACTTTGTGACATTACATCAATACGGACATGAGCCTCAAGTGATGGGTCACTGCCAGCCTTGCATACTGTAAATGTATAAACATTATCTTCACCTGTATTGTAAAGTGTAACCTCTTGTTCTCCACTTTCCTGTATGTAAAGAATTTTATGATATTCAGTAGGAAACCAATCTTGTATGTCTATATTGTCATTGCAAGCCGACAGCAAGAAGGGCAAAATCAATGTTATTTTTACAACTTTCTTCATAGTCTTTTTATAATATTAATTACATTTTATTGGGCAAATCAAGTTAGAAAGGATTACCATACTTCCTATCCATTCTTTGATTTATTAATAGTAAGGAGCTTGTACCAGTTGTGGATTAGCGTAGACTTCAGAATTAACAACCGGATATAAGTACATGCGGTCGTTCCACTTGAATGGCTGGTCGATAACTTCAATTTGGTTGAATTCTTCAAACGTAGGATTAGTTACCATACAGTTCAACTTGCGATAATGGCTTTTGCTCATATATTTGTCCCCCTCTACGTTGCGGCGAATTTCTAATTGGCGACGAGCTTCAAAATAGAATTCGGAGAAGATCTCGTTGCGTACGGCTTCCAGCAACTGTCCATTTCCACTCATTTCACTTTCACAGAAAGCCTTCAGACCCGCACGGGTATGTACTTTATTCAGGTAGCTTAATCCTTCATCCAAATGGTTGTTCTGCCGGGCACAGCACTCAGCATACATCAAATACAAGTCGGCCACACGAAATAAAGGGAAGGGATGATCATATCCCAGCGCCAGATTGTTGTTGCCATCAATACCTGTATAACGTGCATTGGGATGTACCATTTTCTTGTTTAAAAATCCCGTCTGCGACTGATTGTTAGCCCCAAAATTCGGATTGTAACCATTCTCTTGACTGTTTTTCATATCCAAAATAAGCGGAGCACCGTTTTTGATAACCGGAGAATATTCATCGCCATCAAAACCAATATAGGCATAAAAACGGGGCTCGCGGTTTACATAGAGATTGACAATGTCCGGATTATTGAGTCCGGCAGACTTAAACCAGTTTTCTTCAGAAGGAAAGTTCTCATCTTCGGAAGGCACTTTCCCATTGGCCGTGAGAAAGTGCTCTACAGTATAGAGCGTAGGGCTTATCCATCCCCATCCCCCGCGCAAGATACCATTTTGATCAGTGATAACATAGTGTGGCATGGAAGCATTATCCACATCGGGAGCAATATCTAACATTCCCCAGATAAACTCAGAACTCCCTTCATTGGGACCTGCCACTGGCACATAGCGCATCAACATCACTCGTTTGGCAAACTCTTCACCTTCTGGAGTAGTGGTATCCAGACCAGGTATTTGCGGCAATGGGATATTATCAGCAAGACGCCGAGCCTCTGAAGCTTCCAAATCATACAGTTTATGTCCGGCAGCATCAGCTTCACGTATAGCCTCCAAACATGCTACTCGTGCTGTTTCCCATTTTTGAGCGTCATAAGTACGACTTACCAGCTCTGTTCCATAGCCCGGAGTTTCATACTCTTCGTTGCTCCATGTCGGATGTGGGAACTCTCCGTTATAAAGTGGTGAAGCAGTCAGCCAATAGGCCCTTGCTTTCAAGAACTTAGCCATTGCTTTTGTTGCACGTCCATAATATTGTGGATTACTGTGGGCAATCGGTAAGTTGGCATAAGCTTCGTCGCACAAGTCCGCAATATACTTGGCACAATAATCAATATGTGAACGTCCAGGCAAATCTTCTTTTGAAATGTCCATTGGCAACATCACATCCATAATGGGAATAGGGCCATATTCTTCCATAGCTTTGTAATGAAAATAAGCCTTGAGAAATTTAGCTTCAGCAATATACTGTGCGGCATCGGATGGATTTAGCTCAACTATTTCCGCCTCACTCAAATCTCGAATGAATTGGTTACAATAGCCGATAGCGTCATAATAATTTATAAAGGCCCCGTAATAGGTGTTGGCACCTGAAGGTTGATCCCACTGATAGCGCTGCCAATCTGTGTTTTGAGGGGCCAATGCAACAAATTCATCACTTCCCTGCCGCAAGTTGAACGGGCGAAAAACCCTTATTAAATTATCATATTGTATAGGACCATAGCAGCTATACAGATACTTCAAGGCATCTACTTGTGTCACGAGCATGTCATCTTTATCTACTGTTTCCGCTGGAGATACATCCAAATAGCTACACGAAACTATTACGGGCATCAGGAGAGCGGAAGCAATGGCTACATACATTTTAGATTTAAATCTATTCAGTTTCATATTAAATATCGGTTGATTCTGTTTTGTTCTTAATTGTTTTTCCATGACTCAAGTTTTAGAAGTTCAGTTGTACGCCAATGTTGAAGGTTCTGCTTAACGGATACATGTTGTAGTCCAGTTCAGGATCCCAGTACTTGAAAGGTGACCATACGGCCAGGTTGTCTCCGCTAAAATAAATACGGCAATACGAAATTGGCCGATAACCTATTTCCAGCGTTTTAAAGCGCAAGAAATTGCCGTTCCTCATCCACCAACTACTGGGCTGTAAGTTATTAGCTATTTGCGCTTGCGAGATACCCATACGTGGCCATACAACATTAGTATTGTCTCCATCAGCTGTCCAGTGACTGTCGGCAATCCACTGCATCAGGTTTGTACGTCCATGATGTTGTGTTTGTACGAACGGGTAAATCCTATCTCCACCATCCATAAGACGGATACTTCTTTTGGCCGAACCATTGAAGAAAATATTGGCATCAAACTTCTTCCACATCACACTGACTCCAAGGCCATACTGGATACGGGGGGGCCAGCCATAAGGAGACAAGACCACTTTATCTTCCTCGCTAATTTTACCGTCACCGTTTACATCACGGTACTTGATGTCTCCAGGCATCACGTCGCTACCAAAGTTGTTTTGGACAGCATGTGAGTCAATGTCGGCTTGATCTACAAACAGCCCTTCGGCAATATAGCCTCGTACACAGTCCAACGGTTTTCCGGTTTCTGTTTGCCATACATAAGGATAGTCTGGTTCGTCCTTATATACGTACTTATTCTTTGAATATGTATAGTTGACACGGAGGTCTACTGCCAAATCGCGGTTAAGCTGTTTTCTCCAGTTCACACTCAGCTCCACACCTTCATTATCCACGCGCCCCATGTTGGCCCACGGAGTGGCTACTTCATAACCCAGAATCCGTGGGAAAGACGCACGGTTCAGCAAAATGCGGTCTCTTTTATACTTATAATAATCGAAGATCACGTCCACTTGATTGAAAAATTGCATATCCACACCAATATCAAACTGTTTGGAGCGTTCCCACGAAGCATTGGTTATGGGATAATCTTTTATGCGTAATCCTGTGTAACTTTGGCTATTGGAGTTATTCGTGCCGGATTTGAATCCCCATCCTCCGGATAGGTCAATGTCATATTTGTAGAGGAAGTGTGGGGCGCCACTAGCCAATCCAGTTTCATCGCTACCTACCAAGCCATAGGAAGCCCTCACTTTAAAATGGTTCAGATATTTTCGTATCGGCTCCCAAAACTTCTCACCGCTAATAACCCATCCCAATGAAACGGCCGGAAAGAACTCAAAACGTTCACCTTTAGCCATACGTTCAGTACCGTTGTAACCAAAGTTGAACTCAACCAAATACTTATGGTCATAATCGTAGGTGAAACGGCCGGAAAATGTTTGATTGCGGTTAGGCAACACATTATTTCGGAACTCACGCATCATGTACATCAACATACCGGTCACTCCATGTTTACCAAATGTACGACTGTAGTTCAGGCGTGTATCAAAATAGAATGTCTGGTCACTCTCTTTCGAAATACCCGATTCGTTAAGATAGTCCGAACCTTCTTTTAAACGTTGCAACTCATAGTAGTCTGGATTGTCTGGTGACCAGCTTCCGTCCACTACCTGATAATAATAAGGAGACATGGAACGTGTGTAGTAACTTTTTGACCAATTCTTAAAGTTCACCAGTCCCGTCAGAGAGAGTCCTTCGGTAATGAAGTCCAACTGTTGTTCAAGATTCAAAGTGACGTGCATCATATTCTGATTGTCTTCCTTGAACGAGTTGAGCATATTAGCATAAGGATTAGGATATAAATCCTGTCCTTGTAAAAACCCGCTACCGAAATAGATACGGGATTTGTCATCTGTAGGATAGTAGGCCGGGAACTGTACCGGATTGTTTAAATAGAGTGAACCGAAAATATCTGCTGAACTTGTATTGGGTGATTTGGAGTTGGTTATCTGTGCATTCATTCTCAATCCCAATGTTGTAGTAGAGGTTACCTTATAGTCAATATTATTTTGAAATGTGTACATCCATCGATTGTAATTGTTATTCATCGAATAATTCTGCGGTACATTTAGAATTCCGTTATCGTGGTTAGCCTGCAAACTGATATAATAGGTAACTCGTGATCCACCGCCTTGGATGTTAATATTGGCACGCTGATTTTGTGACATTTTATTGAACATCAAATCCTGCCAATCTATGTCAGGGTAAACATATGGATTGATACCACTTGCTGTATAATTGATTTTGTCATCCGAATAAGATGGTGTTTCATTTGGGTTGCGGCTCAATTGGGCCTCATTGTAGAGTTTCATATAGGTAGTGCCATCCGCATACTTCACCATTTTGGTCGGTTTTAGGAAAGAATGTTCATATGTCACATTGATTTTGGCTTTTGTGTTTTCCATTCCAGCTTTTGTAGTGATCAGCATCACACCATTGGCTCCACGTGTACCATAAATGGCCGTTGCCGAAGCATCTTTTAGGATGGAGAAGCTCTCAATGGTTTCTGGGGGGATATTATTTAAATCACCTGATGAAATCTCTACACCATCTAACAGAATCAGTGGAGTGGTACGGCCGCCGAAAGTACTGATACCACGGATGTAGAACGAAGATGCACTACCTGGTTCACCACTGCCGGTTGTAGCTATCACACCTGCCAATTGGCCTGCTAAATTATTGGTTAATGAAGAACTGGGAACTTTTAGTGAGGCACCTTTTACTGCGGTTATGGCTCCAGTTACTGACACTTTTTTCTGGGTGCCGGCACCCACTATTATCACTTCACTCAACACTTCATTATCAGGCATCAGTCTTATATTGACAATCCCCTGATCCGTGATATATATTTCTTGAGTTTTATATCCTATATAGCTGATCTCAAGTGTACAATAAGAGTTGGGAATAGAGATAGAAAAATTTCCGTCTACATCTGTGACGCCTCCATATTGAGTACCTTTTACCTTAATCGTAGCGCCTATTAACGGCGTATTATCACTTGCATCCACAACATTTCCTTGCAGGGAACGTTTCACCGAATCTATTACAAACTTCTCTTCATTGGATAAAAAAGCGATATCATACCCATCTGCTGTGGCATAAACTCCCGTTAGCGGAAACGGAAGTATGGATAATGCCAATAAGCTTTTTTGAATAAATCTACATTTCATACATTAGCATAAATTTTAAGTTAACAGTTATTTTTTAATTTCTCAAGTCTAGAAGAACTTGAACGAAATTTGAAGTAAATATAGGAAGGAGATTTATTATAGATTGATTTTTTTTTGCCAAAACAAGTTAGAATCCTATCAAAAAACTATCATAAGCGTATTCCTGACAGTAATAAAACATTTTTTGAAAGAATTCTTGTATTATTTAGAAGCAAAAAGATTTGTTTTGGTATATTTTCAAAGAACTATATATTAATTTGATTCATCATTTTGTACTTTAAAAGGACTGGATTAAAGAATATCAAAAAGGACGAATCCCCCAAAACGCTTTATAAATGCACAGTTTTTCATCAACGAGATCGGATGCAATTTTAACCTGAGAAAACCCAAGTCCGAAAAGCCGACGAACATTTATTTTGTGACCCGCGTCAGGAACAAGCAGATAAAACTTTCCACGGGTGTAAGGGTATATCCGGACCAGTGGAATGTAAAGAAACAGGAGGCGTATATCAGTTGTCGGTTGACTGAGCTGGACAACGAGAATAATACCATCGTCAACGAAAAGATTGGTATATAAATAGCAAAAAAGATTTAGTTAACACTATCCGGCTCCTCTGCAAAAAACAAAAGGAGTCGCCATACTTCTGTACAGCGACTTCCTTTAATTATAAGAAAAAACTCTAATATTAATTAGGGCTAACACCCAATTTCACCCTCGTTGTATTATCCGTTTTTATGTCCTTTTTTTACATCCGGCATTTATCCAACCTGCACCCTCAGCACAATGGACCGGGGACTTATATCCAGCCATGTATTCCTTATCCTGCTTGCCCCGAGAATCTTGGCACTCTTCCGGTATGCGTCCAGAAAATCGGTCTGCTTTATCCGGTAGGGATAGCCGAAACCAGGGACTGGAAGTGCAGGAAAAGGCCGGGGCATCTCAAAACCGTCATATTCGTGGGCGGTCATCATGAAGGCATCGGCATCCATGATATCCTTCACCGGGTCAGCATCATAGGCACTGTAGTCAAATCCACGGTGGAAGAACATGGCAGTCATATTTCCAATTGTGCACAGCTCGAACCTGACCCTGTCCTTACCGATCACATTGTCCAGATACTCCTGAACTGACGCCTCAACCGTATCCTTGTCCATTGCTTGCAGGTCATACACTTTGCCTGCTATAAATATTTTCTTACCCAATTGTTGGGTAGTATTCACACTTTTCTTTTTCATAGAATCCTGTTATTTAATGAATTAATAAGTTTATATTATCCAGCGGGAACACACCATTCCGTCATAAAACCGTTATATTTGCCAGTTCCGGAATATATCGTTTCCCTACGCCGTATTTCAGTTGATCCAATCCACTACAGTCTCTCCCTTATAACCTTTTTCCCAGACAAACCAGGCATAGGCGATAGCATTCCCGTTTGCCTGGGCTACTGTAAAATCTCCACCTTTGGCTATAACGGCACGGGAGGAAAAGACGTGGACTTTCAGTGGGGGATTGTCCCGGAAGAACGGCTTACGTCTTTTTCCCTCCAGGAATGTCAGCTTCAGGAACATGGCTGTCTTTGGTTCCTTCATCCGATATATCCAGGGCTTTCTCTATAAATTCCAGGGCTATCTTATAAGGAGGGTTGGTAATGACAGCTCCATAAGGGTTTTCGGTGGCTTTCAGGAAATCAACGCCACCGGTACCATAATCCCGGTTTATCAGGTCAGTGGAATAAACCTTCTTGCCAAGTTCCATCATCCTTTTAGACAGGTGCCCCATCCCACAAGCCGGCTCCCATATGGTATCAGGAAACTTCTCAACCTCGAATAACCTGTCTATGGCTTCGGGGTATGTAGCATAAAAATCATATTCTTCCCTTGTTGTATCAGGGTGGTTGGACGCTCCGATAGTGGTATATATTGTACTTTTCATAGTTAACCCATTGTGTTTGTTGTTATTATCTACGCTGCTATAATTTTACCTCCCCATTGTTCAGCCATCGTCTCCGCTATTACCCGACATCAGGAGACGGTATTGCTGCCGGATTCCTACAGAGTCTACTCCAGGAAGGAGTAGCGGTAGGTTTCATCCTCTGAAGGTCTGACACTGCCGGTTCCCGGCATGACTCCCGGATAATCCCCGGTGAAGGTATAGCACTTCCGGGCTGACGATGTCGTGCTTCCGGAGGATATCGTGAAAGCGTAGTTCTCCGCACCCGCCCCGAGGGAGGAACCGTAGTTGAGCCTGCATTCCACGATGACAGTGGAGGTGACTTTATAACTGGCGGAGGCATATACGCTGTAAATGTCATAGGCACCATCCCTGCTTTGCCAGCTGTAACTCAGATGTATGAAGTTGACGGACTTGATATCTGCACCCATCTGATCCAAGGGGACGTTTAAACTGGAGGAATCTGACTTATAACTACTAGTAGAGCCACTATAATCAGATGTCTGTGTTTGAGTCAATTCCAAATTACCCTCTCGACTTGACGTACTGCTATTTGCACCTGCTGTTACAGAAGTTCCTGAAACAGAAAATCCTGCTCCACTACTTATTCTTCCGGAATAACTTGACCAAGTAGACCAGGAACCTGCACTTTCATTAGTTAGATTTCCATTAGTATAAGTTAATGTAATTGGTCGTCTTCTGGAAGTAACTGTTACAGACTTCGTTCCACCATCTGCGCTGAAACTCAATGAGGTAGGACTTACGGAAAATTCATACTGATATTCTGTTTTTGTAGTTATATTTACATACTTATCTTGAGTTAAACTGGCGGATGCTGATGGTTTTGTTCCGGTAAGATCAGAAGTATAGTCACAGGTAACTGTCAGGGTTCCGCTTCTTTCGGATGTAGTGCTTGTATTGGAAGTTACATTGACAGTGACTGTATCTCCACTTTGTGATCTGGAAAATCCTGCTCCACTAATGGAAGAACTGTAATTATTTCCTATAGTACTCCAAGGACCCCAAGAAGAAGATGTTACTGGTTTGGACCTTTGTTCAACAGTTACGGTAAAATCGTGGGAACCTGCACTGGATGAGAAATTATAAGAACTTGGAGAAATTGAGATTCTGTAATCATAATCAGCCGGTGCACCATCCTGACTTAATGAGACGTAAGCTGTATCTCCGGCATTGGAAACTGTAACAGTACCAGTATTTGTACTGAATGTTGTGTTGCTTCCTTTAGGAGTCACTGTATTACCTGAGATAGAGAAATAAGAGCTTCCTGAAGTTATTGATGAATTATAGGATGTAGAATATGAACTTCCGTTATTCTGCCAATTTCCCCAATCTCCCCAGCTATTACCTCCATCATATGAATATCTATATCTTATTTGATCCTGAGCTCTTGACGTTACTGAGAAAGACTTTTCGGATGTACTGTCATAACCCCAATTCAATGATGTAGGAGTTGTAGAAATGCTATAAACTGTCTGAGTATCACTTTGACTAAGAACACCTACTTCCTGATCAATTTCAACCCAATCACTAGATCCTCCATAAGATGCTGTAATTCTAGTACTTCTTTCTGCACCATTGTTGACTGATACTGTTAATGTTACAGAAGTTCCAGAACTTGAAGATAATGAGAATCCAGAAGTATTAGATAGACTTAGTGAAGGAGTTCCAGAATCACTTGCTGAAGATGTCGAACCCGAACTCCAAGTATGTGTACCGGATCTTGATGCACTTGCCCTTACTGTTGTAGTACCACCTTCCCTGGGGAAATTTGTTCTATCAGCACTAACAGAGACATTCCAAGAATTCCAAGATGTACTTTCAATTTTATTTTCTGCCTGATAAACATTAGCACTACTTGCTGAACTAGATTTACCATTCATCGTGATAGTTAATGAAACAACAGCTACAGTAGTTTGTCCGGATTGAGTTGTGCCTTTAGAACTAGTATTAGCCAAACCACTTGAAGAGTTTACAGTTGCTGTTCCTGAAGTTCTATTAAATGTTGGAGTTCCGCCAGATGTAAGTGTAGTAGTTTTTCCTGATACCCAATATACAGTCTGTTCATAGGAGTAACTAGGCGTCGAATTACCTCCGGCGGCCGGGATAACTGTAGGATAGTTGAAAGATTTGATTCTTGGATTGCTATAACCATCCCCATTCGGTTTTATAGAGTCTGCATTTTGTTTGTGAGTTGCAGTAGCTGTTTTCTTAGGATCAGAACCAAAAGATTCGGATTGGGTCCATGTGATAGTACCACTTGGTTGTGTTGATCCGGTATTTGCTCCATAACTGATAGTATCATTCGCGGCGGTCCATATTCCAGAACCTGCCGTTTGATTGTTACTGGAGGTATAAGCCACATCTGTCTGTGACCCCTCCACATAGATACGGTTTCCCGCATTACTGTAACTGTACTGTCTCTTATACGAGGTCACTGTGAATTTCCGTGAACCTCCCGCCGCAGATATGGTAACTGTCGTAGGAGTCACGGAGAAAGTGTATTCCCAGTCAAGACGCTCGATATGGTCTTCGGGAACAAGCTGGTCGGCCGCATAGGTATAACCTTTCTTTATATGCAACCCGGCCGATTCAATCTGACTTCTTGTAGGACACATCATCGTATCTCCCGTGAAAGAGCCGGGTTTGAGTGTGTTGCAGAAGTCCTTTGTTGCTATTCTGAAATATTGTGCCATTTTATTATTTGTTCTTGTTTTGATCCATACATTATAGTGTAATTATGCCGCCATTTTTCCTCCCCATTGGTCAGCCATCGCATCCGCTATCCCGGGGAAGGTCTTGCTCCTGAGTTTTCTCCTCTCTTCTGCCGACACGCCCGAGAAGAATATGTCGGAGGTCCATTTCTGCATCCGATTCCCATTCTTGAATGTCAGCACCTCACCTTTCCCCACTATATCCGTAGGTACCAAGAGAGGGAGGTTCTTCAGCCATAGACAAGTCTTCTTGCTTGCTTCATGACCGAACATCCAAGGCTCTATAATCTGATCATGCTTTCTCCATCGGCTACTCATTATACCTACCGGATTTTCAATAGCCAGTCTACTCACTCCAATCCTTGAAACATCCATGAAGGACTGGACTGCTTCTTCACGGTCTTTGGCTCTGTCGGGGAACTTCGGATGGGGTCCTCTCTGTTCTATAGGAAGGCTTTTATCGTCGGGATGATAGTACCATCTTGCACCCGAGACAGCCAAGAATGTACAAGGTGGATGGGCTATGACCAGATCCCAACAACTATCAAGGAAGTATTTAGTGCCATTCTCTAAAGTTCCCCCACGATTGGCTATTACATCAAACATATCCCCCTTGAAATGATACTCGGGATGTCCACCGCTGCATTCCTGAAGATCACAACTATAGGCGTTATGGCCCAGTTTTCTGAAAGCCAGACAAACGGCCTGACTTTCTTCACATGCTACCAATACATTCATAAGGACTAGAAGATTATCTGCATTAAGATACGATCCGAATAGCATCTGATTCCGATATGCTCCACCTTCTGTCCCATCTCCATGAACAGCAGCGACTTGTAGAACCTGATGAAAGCCGTTACATCCGTGTAGAAATTCTTCCCGGCAAAACTCAAGGGATAAATCATCGGGTATCCTCCGACTTGTTGTGGCTGGAAGGCTCCTATTCCCACTCCCGTAATGAGTGACATGTCAGCGTCATAGACTATTAATTTATTAGGGTCGCAACGAAAATCCCTGACAAAGAACATCCTGATTTCTTTCTCGCTGATCTCCTTTATTCTGAATTGTGCCATTCCGGAGGTGTATTCGTCCAATGATTCCTGTACCTGTGATTCGATTTCCTCAATACTCATATCGGTGTTCAGAATCTCACCGTTTGCTATAAAATAATTCTTCATAATGATTTAGATTTAGTTTTTTGTGATTTAATAGATAATGTCATGTCCCATTCCTTTTTCAGATAAGAGACAAGACCGGAATAGGCATCAATTCTTCTCCTTTCCCTCGGCATGATTGATAAAGCTTCTTGTAGGGTCAGATTGATGCAGAGACCGGTTTTAAAAGCGTCTCCATATTTCTGTCGGAGCGCTTCTATGTCTCTTTGGTATTTTTCAGGAACAGGTCCGGATGATACCGCTTTTTCGGTGACATCAGGTGCGGTAAAAGTATCCTGACGATTGGGCATAGGCTCCCGCTCAAGTCCCAATATTTTGCTTATCAGATTTTCAAACATGTTGCTGTGTGCCATTCATGTTTCAGTTATTAGGCGTTGGGCTGGTTAGGATAGCAAAAACGCGATTTGGAAGGGGAGAAGAAAAAAATAGAAGAGCGCCGTTGACCATATTCAGATCTCGGACACCCTTCTTCATTGTGAGTATTTGTTTCTTCGGTAATAAGGCTTTGGGAGGATGCTGGACGTTGGACAATTATACCTTATATATATAATAGCGCTCCAAATATGAAAAACGCGCGCCATTTCCAGCCATGCCCTAATCTGTGTACAAGTTATTTTCAGTTTTCAGTCATGGGAAGGATGGCGGGACAGTGGCCGGTTTTGTCATCCTTCCTTTATCAGTATCAAAAATGGCGGTCTGAAAGCGGAAGATTCTTATACGTGTGAATGTTAAATTAATGTACAACTAAAAACTGTAATAAAATAATGACTGAAAAATTAGAACCAGATGAAAAAACTATCGCTTCCGTCAATGCCAGTCTTGAGAAATGCTGGAATGACGCGGAAAATCCATTGCCGTACATACCTCTTGTCGTGCCACCCATAGAAGTGCCGGAATTCAACCCCTTCGGCAATGGAAAAGAATGGCATACGGAGAGGGAGGATGGATACACGGCACCTGCAACACCTGCATCCACACCCAGGGATACACAACAGGCAGACGGAGCGGACGAACTTGACTTTATAATGGGACAATCCTTAAACAGTATGATGATGGAAGAGCAACGGAAACCCGTACCGGAGATATTATGGGGAGGTGACGGGAATGGTAACGCGCTATGGTTCGAGAACGAGTTCGCCATCCTTTTCGGGCGGACAAATACGGGCAAGAGCCTTTATGCGGTCCAGATAGCGGAACATATAAGTGGGGAGCTGGGAAAAACAGTGCTCTATCTCGACCTTGAACTCTCCATGAAGCAGTTCCAGGAGAGATATACCTCAAGGGACGGTGAACTGCATGTTTGGCCCGATAATCTCCACCGCCCGGATTTAAGCATGATCGGAGACGGCCTCTATGATTCGGGCAGGTTCCTACCGTTGATAAGGAGGATGATGGCAAAGGTGAACGCGAGGGTGCTGCTCCTTGACAACCTCACCTTTCTTGTCAACAACGGGGGGATGAAGGCCGAGGATGTGAAACCGATCTGCCAGGAGTTCTGTAACTGGGCGAAAGAGGGTTACTCTATCCTTGTAGTCAACCATACCCCGAAGATCCAGCCGTTCACACCCCTTGACATAAACCACTGCCTGGGCTCAAGCATGCTCACCAACTTCGTTCAGTCGGTCTTCGCCATAGGAACGGACAGCAGCAATCCCTCGACGGGCAGATACGTGAAGCAACTCAAGAGCAGGAACGGCAGGATAGTATGGGACGGGAACCATGTGATACCTTATGTGATTGACAAGACGCTCGACCCTACCATGCTCCGTTTCATACAGCCCGCACAGCTTCACCAGACCGGAATGGAAACCTCAACCCCTATCCAGACAGCCAGGGAATGTGATCTGTTGAGGGATGCGGACAATATGCAGCTTGAGCAGATCAGGAAATTACATGAGCAGGGTATGTCGAACAGGAAGATAGCTGAGAAACTGAACCTCTCACCTGCCACTATCGGAAAAAGGCTGAAAGGGATGGATGTTGACGGGAAGGAATGAATGTAAGAATAGTTAAAAGTGAAGGGATTGGCTTTTGAGGGCCAATCCTTCACATTGTATATTATCTGCTGTTGATTTCTGATGTTTACTACTGTTTATGGGTGTTTAAGGTGTTTACTACTGTTTAAGGTGTTTAGGAGCGTTTAAGGTGTTTACTACTGTTAAGGTGTTTAGAAGTGTTTAAGGTGTTTACTACTGTTTAAGGTGTTTAGGAGTGTTTAAGGTGTTCACTGCTGTTTACACTGTTTACCTATGTTCACTATATAAATGAATGAACACTTATATTCATTTTTCCTTCTTTTTTGGGTTATTCATTATTATTATCCCATATATAGCCTATATATATGGTATATCAATAGGAAATGACCCAAAAGAAAGAAAAAAACATCATTCTCTCTCTTTTCTTTGGGTTATTCCTTTTCATACCCTATTGCTGACTACTATTATAAAGGATAATATCACATAAGTAAGACTGGAGAATGACCCAAAAGAAGAAAAAATATATAGTGGTGTTCATTTATTTACACCCTAAACACTAGTAAACACCCTAAACAGTAGTGATCACCAGTAAACAGTGTAAACACTCATAAACACCGTGAACACCCGTAAACACCCCTAAACACTGGTAAACACCCGTAATCAGTGGTAAACATCAAAATATACATCTTGGTGGGGTGTTCGCTCTCCAAACAGCGAACGCCTCCACACATCAACAACTTAAAAACGAGTAGCAATGAACGATATAGATTTTTATACAAGCAAGAGCAATACACTTCCGGCAAAAAGGATGAGTGTGGATTATGCCCTCCGTCTGATTAAGGAAGGGAAATACAGGGAATATGCGGACAAGGTCAGGAACGCCAGGACCGGGGAGGAAATGGACCGGGCTAAATTCGACGCTCCCGGATTCTCATTCTCAGGCATATTCGAGAAACGCGGGAAAGAGAGGCTGATAAGGCATAGCGGTATCATGGCCATCGACATAGACCATCTGGACGGGGACGTATTTTCGGAGAAGGAACGGCTGACGAAGAACCCTTATGTATACTCGGTCTTCCTCTCAATATCCGGAAAAGGCCTCAAGGTGCTGGTCAAGGTGCCGGAGAGTCTTGACGCTGAAAGACATAAACTCTACTACAGGGCCATAGCGGAGGATTTTGGCGTGGATGAGGATAGAAGAGCCCAGGATGTGGCAAGATATACGAACGTCACCTACGATCCTGACCTCCATCTCAACCTTGGAGCACTTGTATGGGACAAAACGGTTGAGGTAAAAGAGGAGATAACCATAAATCCGGATACAGCCAACTACACAGCCCCGGTTACAGATATGGACGAGAGGCTCAGGATCATACTCTCATGGACGGAAGGGGGATTCAGGAGAGGCAACCGTAACGGGTATGTCTATGATACGGCCTGCAATCTCTGTGAATACGGTATCGGGAGAGACGAGGCACTTGACATACTTCTCCCTTACGCCTCCTCCGACTTTACGCCCGGTGAGATTAGGTATACGGTCGGCAATGCATACAGGAATAAAAGGTTCGGGAATAAGACACTGATAAGGGAAGGGGCGGAAAAGAGACTGAAAGCATTGTTCTCCAGAGTAAAAAATATCCCTTCATTTTATCATCTTCCAAATCCGACAATGAAATACCGCCCGGACATGAGGATTGTGATAGTGGATGATGATGGCGTGGCTGAAGGGATGACGGGGCTTTTTCCGGGTTTCCAATGGTTCTCAACGGGCGGAAAGGTGTTGTCGGAGGAATTGATGGCAGGTATTCCAAGACATCTACGCATCCTGGTCTGTCCACGTCTTAACAATCAATGGTCTTATGAGTGGAAGGCAGAGATAGAGACGCTGCAATGGAAAGGTTATAATCTGCATGTCTGGGAATGGTGGAAGGAATTCGAACCTGGGATAGATGATTATACGAAAGGCTGCTCCGCGTATGATGTGATATGCGGAAGATAGACAGGATAATGGAAGAGATGAGTTTATAGCTTGCCTCTTCATTTTTCCTATTCTGCACTTTCTATTAATCGAAATAATGGAAAGTAAATCTGTAGGATAACATCTCCTCTTTTTAGGCCACCATGTATTATATATCTTATGATTCATATATCACAGCTTTATATTTACCGTGGCCGAAGGACATTCCCACTTATCGTTTCTTTTACATGAAGTCTATCATCGGTCCAGTTTTATTGGCGACAAACCACTTGTGTCATTTTTGAATAATACTGAATACATATCAAAATAAATCTACCTCATCTTCATAAAGCTCAATAGAACTATCGCTGCCGTTTCATAATTAACTTTTGCATATCGAAAGAGCAAGGGGAAACTTTTCTGCTCTATAGATAGGAAAATCATAGATGAAGTTTGTTCATGCAAACTTATACCAGCGACTTGAATAATTCAAAAATATCATGTACATTTGCTAGATAATATCTAACTTTATGAATATCGGACAAAAAACATTCCAAACAGAACAAGAACTTTGGCATGCATTTTTATCTTCCGATAAGAATGCTTTTGCGTACCTGTTTGAAAAGTATGCCGATGCCATGTATGCTTATGGTCGGAAAATGACCCCTGATGCAGAATTGGTCAAAGATGCTATTCAGGATGTGTTTGTCAAGCTCTATAATAACAGACAAAATCTGAGAGAAACTGTATCTGTAAAAGGATATCTTTTTATCGCTCTGAAACGGACATTATTGAATTTATCTCAGGCTCATTCCATTCTGTGTTTAGAAGAAATGGATGAGGTTCGTTTTGAGATTGAACTGATTTCTCGGAATGCATTTGAAGAAGAGGCCTCTTGCTATGATGAAGAGATGGAACAGCAACTGGCCAAAGCTCTGGAAACGCTCTCTGCCCGCCAACGGGAAGCCATTTATTTATATTATATACAAGAAATCCCGTTGAATGAACTCCCTGCCCTATTGGGTATGAATTATCAATCAACGAGAAATCTCATTCATCGTGCCATGACTAAATTGCGTCAGTGCATGCAGCTTACCTCTTCCGCAAGTATGTCTTTCCTTTTGTTCCAATACCTTTCAGAGTAAGTGTTTTCCAATGTGTGGGAAGTACCCCGGTTTTCTCTTGTACAATGCCATTGTCCGTTATGTCCAGTCCTCCGAACCCCATCATCACAGCCTGTAACACACCACCTGCTCCCGTTATGAAATAAGGATTGGTTCCTCCTTTCGTTTCGGCAATCACCCTGAAGGGTGGATTTAAATTAGGAAGATAGGCGTCTTTGAAAAAATGAGTCGCCTTCTCGGCATTGCCCAAGCGCGAGTATAGCAAAGAGAAGATAGCCTGCGTCATGGCTGGGGTGTTTTTTTCCGGTACTCTTGTCTCATAATAGGCTAAATCTTTCTCTATCCGCGTGGAATTTGTAATCAATTTCAACGGATAAGCCAAAAGAGTTACATCTGCCTGCTTGATATTTTCACCGTCATACTGGGCATGCTCACGCGTCACTCCATCGGGAAACGAGAGAATAACCAGTCCTTCGCTCACTTTGTTCCATTCCTGTACTATCGGTTCTCCCAATAGTTTGGCTGCTTTGGAAGCGGCTTTGAGATTCAATTTTGCCACACCGTTCGTATAGGCATTGTCATCCACATTCTCTGCCCATTCATCGGCAGCTACCACATTCCGTATATGATATGTGCCGTCATTCCCTTTCTCGACCCTGCTCAACCAAAATTCAGCTGTTGCTTTCAGGATTGGAAATCCTTTTTTTTTCAGCCAGTCTTTGTCTTGAGTGACTCGATAATAATTCCATGCAGCCAATGCTACGCACCCTGTGATGTGATGCTCAAAAGTTCCGGCAAGTGCCCATACTGGAGTTTCCTCAAAACCACTGTCAGCGCTTTCCCAAGGGAACATGGCTCCACGAAAGCCGTGCTCAAAGGCATTTTTCCGGGCTGCTTGCAGGCGATTAAACCGATATTCAATCATGGATTTTGCCAACTGGGGTTTCAGCATCAGCAGGGTGGGGAATATCCATGTGTCGGCATCCCAAAAGATGTGTCCGTTATATCCCAATCCGGAAAGTCCCATCGGTGATATGGAAAGTGCTGAACCTTCACGGACAAATGAATAAAGGTGATAAATCATGCTGTGGATGTCCTGCTGCGCTTGAGCGTCTCCTTCCACCAAAATATCACTTTCCCACAATTCGTCCCATTGAGACAGATGGCGTGCCAGCAGGCGGTCGCAACCTTCAAGATGTGCAAATACAGTAAGCCGTTCCACTTCATTTGTCGGGTCGGGATGATGAGCTGAAGTTAGTGTAGATCCGACAATGCAGAAACGATATTTTTCCCCTTTCTGTAATTTTTTAGAGAAACGCATTTGGTGACTGTTGCTGTTCGGTGTGTTATGAATGACACGAGGTTCTTCACCCACCTTTTCAGGGAAAAGAAAAGCGGAAGAAGCACAGACTGTTAAATGTCCTGTGGGGCTCTTTGCCTGAGTGGTCAACAGTTTAACGGACGCATGTCGGCGGTTGATTTCATTGTAATACATTTGTCCATCCCGAAAAGCGTCTGGAATTTCTTGTATGTTGACGGCAGAGAGAGTCAAATCACTCTTTGGATTTACATCCACTACCAATAAGGCACAATAAGGCAATTGCCTCAATGCCAAGTAAGAGTAGGTGACATCTGCTTTCTCTCCAAAAGAGAAATGTGAGGTGTGCATGGCATTTTTCATGTCCAGTGTTTGCGTAAAACCGGATATGTTGCTGCAGTTGACGGTCTTTCCGTCTATGGAAACCGAAGTATTCAGCATATTGAATCCGTTAAGGAAATTACTGACGCGTCCACGTCCATATTTATCGTAACTTCCCGCCAATACCACATTATCCGTGCGGAATGGATATGCCGATGAGACAATCCCCAACATTCCATTGCCTACAGTCACTCCATAATAATGATCCGGTCGAATATCGGTAGCAATAATTTTCCACGGATCCTGTCCCCACAAAGAGGAGGACAAGCACAAAATAACAAGTAAAATATTTGTTCTCATCATATTAGTCTATTTGATAAATTCCTATTGAAAGTTCAGGCACATCTAAATGTAGATGCCCTTTATATGCCCTTAATCCCTGTGGTTTTCCTTCCGTAAGTATAGGAGTAACTGTTTTAAAGCTACCGGTATACTTACGGACAGTCCTAACTTCCCGTCCTGAGGGATTGATGCATACCAAAATGCGTTGGTCACCATTCCTGCGCTCATACACCATCGGATAAGCATTTTCCCCTTCTTGGAAAAATTCAATGTCACCACGACAAGCCAGTGCCGGATATTCCTGTCTCAGCTTCAACAGACGGCGTACAAAGTGAAGCTGGGAAGTAGAGTCGCATTCTTGGGCTGCCACGTTCGGACGATTGGTAAAAGAATCCAAAGGCAGATAGAATTTGTCGGGAGAAGCTGTAGAGAATCCCGCTCCAGGTGTAGCGTCCCATTGCATGGGAGTGCGGGAGCCTGCCCGGTTTCCACTGGACAGCATACTGCCTTCCTTATTGGGAAGATTTTCTATGAAACGCATGCCTATTTCATCGCCGTAATAGATACAAGGTACTCCGGGCTGGGTCAGGAAGAATGTAATGGCTGTACGCACTTGTTCTTCTGTATCACGACGCCCGCAACGAATACGCTGGAAATCATGGTTGCCGGTCGGAATACATACATGCCCACAATTGTCTGCCACCTTTAAGCATTTGTACAGATTGTGAATGTATAATTCCGGATTTCCCACTCCGCGGACATCAAAATAGCAGGTGTCTCTGCGATAGGTGCCTGCTTCATTGAACATCAGTTCTCTATATCCAGTTCTGCCGAAATGGATGATAAAGTCCATCATAAATCCCACTTTTAATGCTTTTTGAGGATTGCTCCATTCGGCCAACAGTATGCCTTCGGGATATAACTCTTGGAAATGAGTGCGGATACTATGCCATAAAGCGGTAGTTCCGGACAAATCCGGATCGTTTTTCACCAACGAGCCTGCCATGTCCACACGGAAACCGTCACATCCCATCTGCATCCAGTAGTCCATGATGTGGATCAGTTCCAAACGAGTGGCAGTAGGTCCGGGGGCACTCACCGGTTGCTCCCATGGATTATTAGGATCAGGGTTGCCATATCCATAGTTCAGGGCAGGCTGGCACTCAAAGTAATTCTTGCGATAACTTCCGTTGCGTTTAAAGTCTCCCTTAACGAATCTGTCAGGACATACCGTGGAGTCATTTGTCCAAATATAGCGGTCGGTATAGGCGTTCCGTTCTCGTTTTTGAGAATATTTGAACCAGGGAGACTGGTCGGACGAATGCCCCGCAACCAAGTCGAGCACCACTCTCATACCGCGTTGGTGTGCTTCATCAAAGAGCCTGCGCAAGTCATCGTTCGTGCCGTAACGGGGAGCCACACGATAAAAATCAATCACATCATAGCCGGCATCCATAAATGCCGAATGGAAACATGGATTCAACCAAATGGTATTGCATCCCAATGAGTGTATATAGTCCAAACGGCTGATGATGCCTTGTATGTCTCCGATACCATCTCCGTTCGTGTCCTGAAAACTTTGAGGATAGATTTGATAGAATATCGCTTCTTCAATCCAACGGGGCAATGGGAACTCCTTTTGCCCGGCATGCGATGAGCAGGCAAACAATAGGCTGAGTAAACAGCCAATATATAATCTTTTCATAAAAACTTTGGAATTTTGACACAAAGGCTCTGCCTTTACTACGACAGAGCCTTAGGAGGGGGCTATAGCCTTGTGGACAATTATTCGTACTTATCACTATTCTGCGTCAGTTCGGGATTGGCTTCCATGGCGCTCAGCGGGATAGGCAACAAAATCTTATAGGTCTCAGAAGCCGGTTTCTCATAGCGTGCCTGACAATATTTATTAAATCGTATCATATCGTTGCGGCGTGAAGGACCATCCCAATAGAACTCATAACCACGCTCATTGTAAATTTTCTCTAATGTCAGTTCATCTAAAGTATAAGGTCGGACACTGCGTTTCCTGCGAACCGCATTGATGTCAGACAAGGCGCCTTTGGCATCGTTACTGCGCATTTTGGCCTCGGCACGCATCAAGTAAACGTCGGCAAGACGATAATACTGGAAATCGTTCTCACTTTTGTTGCCATAAGTCGAATTCGGATCCGGTGCATACTTTACGACACGTGCTCCCTGCGCTTCTGATGAGTTCTGTACACTGAACTCCGGTGTATATACCAAATCCGCACCGGTACGGTCTTTCAGTTTCTCCCCGTTCAAACCATATTGCTGTCCTATCAAAATTCCCAAATTGAATCCTATCTGGTTTTTCAGACGACTGTCTTGATATCGGGAGTCCGTTGTGTCCCAAGTATTCAGGAAATCGGGAGTCGTACAACATCCGTTC
Organism: Bacteroides sp. CACC 737; assembly: GCF_013874375.1. Taxonomy (NCBI): domain Bacteria; kingdom Pseudomonadati; phylum Bacteroidota; class Bacteroidia; order Bacteroidales; family Bacteroidaceae; genus Bacteroides; species Bacteroides sp. CACC 737. The sequence continues at coordinate 4,256,494 of NZ_CP059408.1, read as the reverse complement.
CACATTCCTTTGAAAGTCCCGAATGTCTGATTGTAATGCAAAGTGATATTCAGCCAGTCAATACCTTTCAAACCTGCGGTCATATTATAGATAATAGGTAAGATTGTTTCCGTCTGGTCGCAATAGCTTTCATTGAAAGCCATGTAAAGTTTCCAAAAGTCATCGGCCAACTTATATTTGCCGGAACCGATGATTTCGTCACACAGTGCAATTGTCTCTGTCCATTTACCGATTCCGTCAGTAAAGTCAGGAGCTGTTCCTGTATATACCTGATTGTTCAGATAAAGTTTTGCCAACAGCATTTGAGCAGCCGCGCGAGTGATACGCCCATATGGAACCTCACCCTTTTCCTTCAGTAGAGGAATGATTTCCAACAATTCATTCTCAATGCGCTCAATGGCTTGTGGACGTTCCAGAATGACCGGTTTCTTGGAATAGTCAATTTCTGCATATTCACGCATGGGGAATTTGCCAAAACAATCCATCAGATGATACATGCAAAGCGCACGGATGAAACGAGCCTCGTTCATATATCCCTTTACTTCTTCCGTCTGCTGCAGTTTGCTCAGGTATTGCAAGGCAGTGTTGCATTTGGTGATACCTATCATAAAACTGTTCCAGGCATTTTTAATATAGGTATTTTTACTGTCATATTCGTGTGTGAACAAAGTGCGGTAGTTGGCATTGTTCCAGTCCGTCCCACGGGTGGGAAACAGCATTTCATCGGTTACGCTTTCCAATACCAGCCATACGCCGCTGCGACTCTGTAAGTCGCGTAGGTAAGCATAGGCCGGAGCAACCAGCATGGGCGCATTCTTGGAGTCGGAGATAATATCCGAACTGTCTTTCTCATTCAAAATTTCTTCTTTGAGGTCCGTGCATCCTGCCATCATGAAGCCGATGAGCAGTATACAAGTTATAACTGATATTCTTTTCATTGTAGTAATCAATTAAAAATTAAAAATCAATGGCTACACCAAAACTGAAGCTGCGTGCCATAGGATAACTGGTCCAACCGATGCCGAGTGAAGGCACTCCGTCTGTGCTGCGTCCGGCATTTACTTCCGGATCATAACCGCTATATCCGGTCAGGACAAACAAGTTGTTCCCGGTCAGTGTCAAACGGACATTGCTGACCCATTTATTTGACTTTAAGGGAACATTATATCCTAATGTTGCACTGCTCAGACGAAGATATGATCCGTCTTCGATATAACGGCTGGAATAGTCAAGTACATTGTCAAATGCCTCAGGCGATTTGGTGGCATTCACCGTTGTGTTGAAACCTTTGGAAAACAAGCTGAGATTATCCATCACATTAGCCAGATTGTTGTAGATGTCATTGCCCACCACTCCATTAAAGAACAAGCTCAGGTCAAGATTCCTATACGAAAGACTTGTATTGAAATTAATGGAAAAATCCGGTTGGGCATTGCCAATGCACTTTTCTATTTTTTTGCCATTCTCATCCACTTCATACTTGCTCTTTCCATTTTCATCGAAACCAAGAAAGTTATATCCCCAAAACGTGCCGATAGGATAACCACTCTTAATGACCTGCGAAGTAAAACCATCAATACCAGGTCCACTGGGCTTACCGGTAGGCAGATAAGACATGGGCAAATCCTTTACTTCATTTTCTATCTTTGAGAAATTGGCGCCTATGCTCCAATGCCAGTCTTTATTGTCAATCAGGATTCCGTTCAGCCCAATTTCCCATCCCGTATTAAGAATCTTCATATCGGGCACATTGCTCCATACTTTGGTGGTAGGTGCCGGAGAAATAGAGTATACTTCCAGTAAGACATCACGTGTTCTCTTTGAGAAGTAATCAACCGTACCGTTCAACCGATTGTTGAAAATGGAGAAATCAATGCCAAGATTCAATTGTTCTGAACGTTCCCACTTTAAATCGGGATTAGGAGTACGCTTTAAGGTCACTCCAGGCACCACCAACGTCCCTCCATCCAAAATGGCACCTTCGCTGTTGCCTGTTCCCAACAAGATTCTTGAAATTTTATTCGGTATTTCCTGGTTGCCGGTAACACCCCAACTGAAGCGTAATTTTAAGTTGTCAAAGAAATTCAGTCTCTTAATGAACTTCTCTTCACTCATGCGCCACGCCAATGCAGCTGACGGGAAGAAACCGTATTTATTGTTGTCGCCGAACTTGGTGGAACCGTCGGTACGAAAGTTCACAGTAAGCAGATACTTGTCCATCAGGTTGTAGTTGATACGCCCGAAGAATGACTGGAGCTCATTGACTGTAATATTGGAGTTACCTTCTATCTGCTTGTTCTTGCCAAAGGCTAAATCATAAATATAGTCTATGCCATCTATCTCGAAACCATTCTCAGAGAAGCCATAACGATAGTTACGGAACTTTTGGTAAGAATGTCCGGCCAACAGGTTGAAACGGTGTTTGGTTCCGATATTAAAATTATAAGTCAGATAGTTCTCTATCAGGAAACTTTTTCCCTCTACATTATTAATATCCACCGTACCTTTATCAGTCAGATAAATTAGGCCGGCATCCTGGGTTACTTTACGTGATGCCTTCATTTCATCGAAAGCTACGTTCATCTTGTATTTCAAGTCTTTCCAGAGGTCCAATGTCCCAGTAATGTTGGCAAGCACGCGATCCGTTTCCGTTTTGTCATCCGTAAGGTTGATCATGGCTACCGGATTACGCACATCCTTGCTCTTTTGGTAAAAACTTCCGTCTTCATTGTAGACAGGATAGGTGGGGTTTACTTTTAAAGCCGACAGCAGTACATCTCCTTCAAAACCACCGGACTCCCCTAACGGCACACGCTGGTCATTGGTACGGGTAGCCGTAATGCTGGCTTCGATGTTAAGGCGATTGTTCAGTGTTTTTTGGTTTACATAGAAACGTCCTGTATATTTTTTCATGCCAGTGCGGCTTACAATACCTTTCTGTTCCTGGAATCCAAGTGATGCGCGGTAGCTTCCGTTCTTCATGCCTCCACCAATGGAAAGATTGTGATTGTGTGAGAAAGCGGTGCGGAAAATCTCATTTTGCCAATTGGTATTGGCGCCTTTATCTTCAATCTCAATCCCTTTTTCCGATGCAAACAAGCGATACTGTGATGCATTCAACATGGGATACTGCTTGGGTAGAAACGAAACACTACCGTATGCCGAGTAAGCCACTTTTGCCTTTCCTTCGGTTCCCTTTTTTGTGGTAACCATGATAACACCATTGGCACCACGTGCGCCATAAATGGCAGTGGCAGAAGCGTCTTTTAAAACATCAATAGACTCTATGTCATCAGGATTCAAGAAATTCAGAGGATTTTTCGTGGCATTGCTGCCCACACCGGCAATACTTGCACCGGAAGGTTGCTGTTCTTCTGAAGTGTCAAGAGGCACACCGTCCACTACATACAGAGGGTCTTGTCCAGAACGGATAGAATTAGAACCGCGTACACGAATCGTTACACCGCCTCCGGGTTCACCGCCGTTATTGGTGATGTTCACACCAGAAACACGACCTTGTATCAACTGCGAAGGGGAGGTAACCAGCCCCTTGTTGAAATCTTTTGACTTGACAGCGGCCACAGAGCCGGTAAGGTCACTCTTCTTCATCGTACCATATCCCACTACCACCACTTCACTCAGCAGTTCCGAGTCACTTGTCATCAATATATTCATGTTCTGGGCTGCTTTCAGTTCCATACGTTTGTAACCGATATATGAAAAGACAAGTTCTTGACCGCTATTGGCTTTTACTGAGAAGTTACCGTCCATATCCGTAATGGCGCCAATGGTAGTCCCTTTCACTTGTACGCTCACTCCAATTAGCGGCTCTCCATGTTCATCCTTTACTATACCGGTAGCCATAATCTGTCGCTGCTCGTTCTGCTTTCCACCGTTTCTCGTAAAGATGAGAATTTGGCGTGCGGATATTTCGTATGCCAAAGGAGTTCCCTTTAATAAAGTGCCCATCACTTCATTGATGGAAGAGGAAGTGAGGTTCATGGTCACTCTCTTATCTAGGTTGACAGTCTCGCTATTGTATATAAAAACGAATTTACTTTGTTCTTCAATGAGCACCAACACCTCTTTGATGGACTTGTTACTTACTTTAATAGTGATTTCTCCAGCGTCGGTTATCATGACTCCTGCGTTTTCCGTAGCATGAAGCATTTGCGGGTATATTCCGACAAAAAATAAAATATAGCTTATCAATATGAGTCTATTCCGCAAAAAATGTGTATAATTGCAGAGATAATGTTGTTTTATCTTCATTATAATAGATTTTGGTTATTAGTTTATTTAATTTTCAAAGTCTGGGCTGGCGAATGGTGCGAACATTTTCCGGCCCTTTTTCATGTTTTCCTGTCTTAAATTCTATGTCATAGGCATTCGTGTTTTTAGCGGTTATTATTCAATATTATTTTTCTCCGTGTCCCATCCAGCCTTATAGGGGCTATCCTGACGAGCCTGTCAAGCAACTCATCCAACGGCACACTGACATCCAGTTTGCCGTTGATACGTATTTGGGCCAGTTCGTTCCAATCATAATTGAAATTCGTCTGATAGATAGCCTCTATACTTTTGAGGACATCTCCGAGGGGTTCATCCTTTATCTCCAACAGATTCTCTCTCCAGCATGTATAAAGAGTGGGATCCACATCGCTGTCCAGGCTTGACTTTTGGGTAGTCGTGTTGAATACGTACCGTTGATTGGGAGACAACACAAGGCGACTACCTTGTAATGGTTCCACCTCAACTTTTCCAGAAACCAGCAACACGGACTGTTCCGAAGACTTGGGATAAGCCGATACCAGAAACTCGGTCCCCAAAACGGTCACATTCATATTCCGAGTTTCTGTAACAAACTGTTTATTTATATTCCGGGCTATCTTCATATGGGCTTCTCCTTCCAAATAAACTCTTCGTTTTTCTCCAGCCAGGCACAACGGAAAACTGAACTTGGACTGTTCACGAACTGTTATCCGTGATCCATCAGCAAGGACCACCTCAGCCTTTATCCCTGCCGGTACGGCAAGTTGCAGATAAGTTTCTTCCTGTTCTGTAGCCGATAGTCTAAAAGATGCGCCACTTACCGATTTAACCTCCACTTGATTGGTTACCGCCAAGCAACGGACTTCTATTTGTCCATCCAATTCCACTTGTTGCTCTCCTAAATACAAAGAAATATGACGTAAAGTATCCACATTCACCAGTCTGGTCATTTTCCCGTAAGGATCGGACTGAAAGCAAGCCTGGGAAAACAACCAACTTCCCACGACAATGGCAAATACCGAAGCAGCCGCACACCATCTCCACATCCTCAAGGAACGGCGTGAGCGCAATATGGTCCGGCGTTCTATGGCTTTCCACATGCCTTGTCTTTCATTTTCGGACAAAGTCGGTTCACCTAAGGCAATATGCTTTCGCAACAAATCCGAAGAAGCAAAACTTTCGAATGTATCTTTTCCCATTTTTTAATAGAATTAGGATGTCTCTATAGACTATACAGACAAACTTTTTATTTGTACTCATCTATCTATACCTTTTCATGAAAAAATAAACATTGTCACTCATAATAGTGCGATTTGAAGAAGATTTTAAGGTGGATGTTCCCTTTTTCTCTTTGAACGGGATTATGGATGATACCATAAATGACCGGATAGCCTTTCATATCAACTGGCATTGTTAGAGGCCATAACATTTCCCTTTTTCTACAATGAAAGTGGAATTGGAGAAAATACTCATACCCATTCACAGAGAGAGCGTATACCAGAAACATTAGTAGAGACTGGAACCTTCCGAACACCGAATCGGCAAAGATCCGGAGGGCCTATGGTACCTCCACTGACCCGCACAGTCAGAAGGACTGGTATTTCTCACAGCTCATAACGAGGATAGGCATCAGGAAACATATCGAGGGTGAGGTATATACGGTCTGGTATACTGATGATTTTGACGGGAGGTTCATAGAAAGGATGGACGCCTACTTCAATGAGAACAGGGTCATTGGAAGAAGTCCGGTCTCCAACAATGACTGGGAAAAGAGGCTGGAGGGGATGAGGATCAGAAGCAACATTAAAAAAGAGATCAGACTGTTGACTGGATATGACAGGGATATGCAGAGGGCTATCGTTATGGAGCAGAAGTATACAAAAGAAGTGACATTTGCCTATCTGGAAATGACTGGTATAAAAAGAGGCAAAAGAGAAAGGGGAAGATATAAAGCACTGATTGATGTTCTGAAGACTATGGGGATAAATCTGGTGATAGCATAGTATATTCCGGATTCCTTTTTTACAGTGAAGGAGCTAAGATAAGATTTATTGTGACACCCCCCTATTTTTTGATGGACATTCTAATATATATAGAGAAGTAAAAAAAAGGGGGTAATATAGTAAATGAAAGGAGTATAGAATAGAGAGTGAGGAAAGAGACCTGCTTCGCGGTCTACCAAAGTGAGAGGGAAAGAATAAACAAAACAAAAAACATCCTTCTTCTCTCTCACTCTGGAAGGGTACGAAGTAGCCTCTCTCTTCAATCTTTCATCAACCGTTTCCATAGCTCCTTTACTGAAAAATAGCGGTTCTTCCTGAGAGACGAAGATACTGAGAGGACCGGCTTTCTTCCAAAGAAAAGCCTGGTCCGGTCTCTAGGAAGGTTCACGATACAATAACAATCTAAAATCCAATAATATGATAAACAAAAACATAAGCTACTACTTTAATTCAAGCGATTCAAGGAGTAGAATCTATTATAACTTCGACCATATCCTTGAACTTATAGCATCCGACACTAAACTTTCGGAACAGACAGACATGGTTAGAAAACAGACAACAGAGAAGGCTTACAAGGAGGAGAAACACAGACTCCCCATGATAGCACCTTCCGGAATATTCGACTACAGAAACGATGACCCGGACAACCTGCACCAGTATTCCAATATCCTTGTGCTCGACTTTGACGATTTCGGGTCACATGAGGCTGCACAGGAATTTAAAGAGAAACTGATACAATATGCCAATCCTCTCCATCTTTACGCAGTATGGTTCTCCCCGGGTAATAAAGGTGTGAAGGCGGCTATGATTCACGAGAACACCGACCCGGAGCATCATTACAATCTTTTCCGGCAGGTGAAGCAAAGGTTATATCCAAGGACTGATGAATTCGATAAGAGTTGTCATAATCTAAGCCGCACGTTCTTCCTGAGTTATAATCCTGATGTCTATGTCAACCCGGAGAAAGACACGTTGATTCCCTACCACTTTGAATATGACCCATCCATTCCTGAACCTGCTGCGAAGAGTTATAATCATGGTGGTTCCGGCGGTTGTTTCATTCATACGCCGGAAGAGATTGAGAGGAATACAGGTTTTCAGAGGTTATGGAAGGACAAGACACTGATTAACTACGTGGACAGGAAATGGAGAAGAGAGTATCCGGACAGTTATGAAGATGGAAATAGGCACAGTTCCATACTCTCAAGAGCAAAATGGTTATGTCGGTACGGTGTCTTATACGATGCTGCACTTGGCTATCTCATCGGTACGTTCGGCAGGCATGGTATCTCGGAGGATGACATTGAAGGTATGGCAGTCAACAACTATAATGCGAACCGTGAAAGCTTTGGTGTCTCACGGATGGAACTGTATTCAAGGAAGGAACGGGGAGTGGTGTACAGGAACCAGAAACTGAGGGAGAATACGCCGTTTCAGTAAGAGTCAAGGTAGTGTACAAGAGGTAAGTTTATGATGGCTTGCCTCTTATTTTTTCTCATAATTCATCTCTTCCGTCTTGAAATTCCGTCATAATCGTTATCTTTGTGATTGTTGTACCCGGCTGTGAGGTTTTGTCTCTTACGTGGGGCTGGGTCTTAAACGGTAAAAAAGAGGAATCAATGGGAACAGAAGGCATACAGGACAGATATGTAAATCCATATACGGACTTCGGATTCAAGCTGCTTTTCGGCACGGCTATGAACAAGGAGCTTTTGATCAGCTTCCTCAATGCCCTATTGTTCGGTGAGGAGGTGATTAAGGATGTGACCTATCTCAACGCGGAGCATCTTGGAACTCAGGAGTATGACCGTCGGGCTGTATTCGATGTATATTGTGAGAACGAGAGAGGTGAGAAATTCCTTGTCGAGATGCAGCGTGGCGAGCAGCAGTTCTTCAAGGACCGCAGTGTATTCTACTCCACCTTCCCTATCCGGGAGCAGGCAAGGCGCGGTGAGTGGGACTATGAGCTGAAAGCTGTCTATGTGGTCGGTATCCTGAACTTCTCCTTTGATCCGTCTGATCCCGAGTATTTCCATCATGAGGTTAAACTTGTCAATCTCTACACAAAGAAAGTCTTTTATGACAAGCTTACTTTCGTTTACCTGGAGATGCCGAAGTTCAACAAGACTGAGGATGAACTTGAGACGATGTTTGACAAATGGTTGTTTGTCCTCCGTAACCTCTCCTCGCTTCTTGAACGTCCCAAAGCCTTACAGAACAGGGTATTTGACCGCCTCTTTGAAACGGCCGAGATAGCGAAGTTCTCCAAGACTGAATTAAGCGAATATTGGGACAGCCTCAAGAATTTCAGGGATTGGTACAGTGTCATATCAACGGCCGAGAAGAAAGGGCGGGAAGAAGGTAAGGCTGAAGGATTGGAAGAAGGTCTGAATAAAGGTAGAGCTGAAGAAAAGAAAGAAAACGCCCGTAACCTGAAGAAACTTGGTGTTGCTGCCGATATCATTTCCCAGGCTACAGGACTGACACCGGAAGAGATGGAGCAAATTCCAACCTGATTCGTTGTGTCATACCGGGAAAAATAATCCCGTCCCACTTTATCGGCAAGACGGGAATTGTCAAGGTTATAAATCTGTATCTGGAAAAGTTTTTCAAGGCGTATTCACACTGCCATCAGCTTTCCTTGCATACCCGGGGAAAGTTCACGCTTGATTTTTTCCTCCTCTCCCTGCTCTACGAATATGGCTTTAAGGGCACCGCAGCGGTCAAAGACATTACTTCCGATATGGTCCATTGAAGGGAGGAGATATGCATGGGAAAGTTTGGGACAGCCCTCGAAAGCCATGTCCTCGATTCTCGTGACTTCCTGCGGTATGATTTTCTCCTCCAGCTCATTGTTGAACGAGAAAGCGCCCGCTTCCATCATGTTCTGGCTATCAGAAAATTCTTTCACTGTTCAAAGTACTGTTGAAAAAAACTTATATAAAATGCCAATGAGGCATGTTTTAATATTTGTCCCCAAATGCTGTTCCACTGAATTTATATTTACTTTTTTCTATATTTCCAGCAATGCAAGCTTTAGTCTGCATCATTGGGGCGGACTGCTTGTTTTCGTCTTCAGACCGGTTTCCGATAACCAATTGTCAATGTTAGAGGCTTTGAAACGAAGAGTATCGCAGCCTTAAAGCTTTTATCTTTGGTGGCAAAATACAGTCAAACAAGTTCTTGTATGGGTATCCACAGCATTTTATTAAGTGAAAATTATGCAATCTTATAGGGGTTATTTTCAATTTAAAATAATTAATAGTATCTTTGAATAATAGTAAAGTGTATATAATATGAAAAAGGAGATTAATAGAATAAAAGTTGTTCTTGCAGAAAAGAATAGAACAAGTAAGTGGTTAGCAGAACAATTGAATAAAGATCCTGCAACTGTTTCCAAATGGTGCACAAATAGTTCTCAACCATCAATTGAGGTTTTTATAAAAATAGCTGAATTATTAAACGTGGGTGTTGTTGATTTGATAAGAGTAGATAAATAATTTTAGTAATTTAATATCTTATAATATGACCAATAAAGAAATAGAACTTCAAAATAAAATTAATCATTTAGAGCAAGTTATTTCTATTACCAATAATAGACTTAAAAAAGAGAAATATGGTTTAGTATGGCTTGATGTTCCTGAGGATTTTGAAAAAGCGGAAAATAAAATACAAGTACTTGAGGAGGTAAAAGAAAAAAGTATTATAAATACTGAGGCTAAAACTGAGCACATATTAATTGAAGGAGATAACTATCATGCCCTCACATGCCTTAATTATACTCATAAAGAGAAAGTTGACATAATTTATATTGATCCTCCATATAATACCGGTTCAGATGGATTTAGATATAGAGATAAAAGAATTCTAAATAAGTTTCCTGACGGAACAGAAGTTCCCAAAGATCATCCATTAAGACATAGCTATTGGCTATCATTTATGTATAAAAGGTTGGAACTTGCTTATAATCTTTTAAAGCCTGAAGGTGCAATTTTTATTTCAATAAATGAGGAAGAATATGCTCAATTAAAACTGTTGTGTGACAGAATTTTTCTGGAATCAAATTATCTGACTACATTTACTGTTAAGGTGCGCCATGAGGATCGTATTCTTAAAGGTGATAAGGACTATCATGAAACAACCGAGTTACTTCTTCTATATAGAAGGTCACCTAAATTTAAAGTATTAAAAAGATTACAAGATAATACTTCAATAGATAATTATGTTTATACTATAGAGGAATTAATTGATAATCCTGAGACTATAATGCTGGGAAATAAAGAAGTTTCTGTTTTTAAACCTGGGCAATATCGTATAGTCCAAACAGAGCCTTCAGTTGGTAATTTTCAAAAAATCAATATTCGAGGTTCAATAAAAGATGGAAATAGTTCTGGACGTTTTCATATGAAATATTTAGAGGAGAGAAATCACCTATTTAACTATTTATATAAGGTTCCAGATATAGGTGATGATAAGTATCCTTTTAGATACTTCTTAACACGTAGTTCAGAGAAGAATGCCAATGGATTTTATTTTCAGGGTGTTCCATTAAGTAAAAAAGACGTAAAAGAAGTTCCTTATCCAAATTATCTAGATTTCGAAGAAGCATTTAATAATGTCGGTTATGAAGGAGGTATAGAGTTTAGAAATGGTAAGAAACCCGTTGATTTTCTAAAGTTTATTCTATCAATAGGCACAACCAATAAGAATGCAGTAATATTGGATTTTTTTGCAGGAAGCGGTTCTACAGGTCAAGCGGTTATGGAATTAAATCAGCTTGATGGAGGACAAAGACAAGTTATTTTGTGTACAAATAATGAGAATAACATAGCACATGAAGTAACATATCCGAGACTAAAAAATATAATAAATGGTTATACTCTTAAGAAAAACCAACGTGAGATTCTCTATGAAGTACCTCTTAATACAAAATTATTAATTAATAATACTCCGATATTGAATGCTCATGAGGAGTTTTTTTCTGATAAGTATAAAGAAAGATATGATAAAATTAAGGAGGAAATAAAAAAGGACAAATATGTGATTTATGGAATAACTAAAAATGGTGAATTTAAAAAAGGTACAAATGATACTTTAATGTACTACAAATCTACATTTATAGGCGATCATAATATCTTATCCGTTTCAGATGAAGATAAGGTCTCGCTTGCTCAAAATGCTGGGTATTTATTAGCTTTGGCTGCAAATACATTACTGGAAGTTGAAAGAACTCAATCTTATCAGATTTTTGAAAATGAAGAAAAAGCTACAGCTGTATACTTTAAAGAAGAAGTTTATGATTTGTTTCATCTTTTAGAAAAATTGAAAAAGATAGATAAAAAGATAACCATGTATATTTTCAGTTGGGGTGGTACAAGTGAATATGAAGATCTTTTTGAAGATTTTAAAGACTTAACATTAAAGACTGTTCCTCAACCAATTTTAGATATTTATAAAAAAATATATAGGAGATAGTAGTATGAGTAGATATAAACCATTTGGTTTTCAAGAAGAAGCTATAGAGAAGTTAACTACGAATTTTCTAGCTTTATGGGATTCTCCGGCAAGAAAATGCAATTTAGTTTTCAAGTCACCAACAGGTAGTGGAAAAACATTTATGCTAACTCATTTTGTAAATGGCTTAAACGATCTGCCCAATTGGGATTTTGATAAGGCTTTTATTTGGATCACATTTAGTGATACATTAGCCATGCAGAGTAAAGATAAGTTTACTGAATACTTTAGTAATAATCTAAAGAATAATCTTCTAACAGTTGAAGATTTTAAGCAGGGTAAACTGAAAAAAAATGATATACTTTTTATTAACTGGCAAAAATTAGTATCTCAAGCAGCCGAGAATAGAGTACTAAGAAGACCTAGCGATCCATTATTAAATAAGGAGCAAGGATACTATTTTGAGGATATAATAGAAAATACTTTTAAAGATAATAGAGAGATAATTATTATTGTAGATGAAAGTCATACGCATCTCTCAGATTTGGCTCAGTCGAGTGTTATTGATGTTGTCAATCCCAAAATTATAATTAATGTATCAGCTACTCCTAAATATATTCCTAATCAGGAGGAAGTTGAGGAAGGCAGAGCTAGATTTGTATCTGTTAAAAGAGAAGATGTTGTAAATGCAGGTCTTATAAAAGAAAAGATTGTAACCCAAACAGAAGAAGATTTGAAAGCTATGCCTGGCCAGGATTTAGATGAGTTGTTATTAAATCTTGCTATAGAAAAAAGAGAAGAATTAGCTTTGGAATATAAAGTTTTGGGAAAAGCTATCAATCCATTAATAATAATACAGCTCCCAAATGATGATCATAAGCTCATAAGTACAGGGGAAAAGACAAAAGAGCAAATTGTCATGGACTTCTTGTATAAAAAAGGGATTGATATAGATAATAAGGTAGCTCTATGGTTTGATGGTAAAAGAGTAAATATGGACTACATTGAAAATAATGAGTCTGATATTGATTTTATGTTATTCAAACAAGCAGCTGGTACAGGATGGGATTGTCCTCGTGCCCAAATTCTGTTAATGTATAGGGAAATATCTTCTCCTACTTTTTATACTCAAACAGTTGGAAGAATATTAAGATTTGTAGAGCCTGATAAGATAGATGATTATAAATATAATCCCAATTTAAAACTTGGTTTCATATTCACTAACTATAAAAGGAATGAAGTCAAAATACCAGAGCAATCGGAGAAAAACAAACCTTATATATTTACTGCTTATAGAAAAGATTTAGTAAATAATATTGACGATATATATTCAGACTTTGTTTCGAGGGCTGACTATGGAGATTTAGGTAATGCTTTGTTATTCCAAAAATTTTTCACTAAATATTTATCTGATTTCTTTGGTATAACAGAACAGGATTTTGTAGATAAAGTAAGAGAAAAAATTCAAAATAAAGGTGTATCCCTGTGTCCTAAATTGACGAATAGGATTATTGTAAATGCAGAAATTCCGGATTATGATAAGTTAAGTTTAGACTCTGTTATTGGTGGATATGACGAAGAATATGAAATTTCAAGAAATGATATAGAACGACTCTTTAATTATTGGTGTTATAAGATATTGACGGAGCAATCGGATGAAACAGCAAAAATATCAAATGTTTCTCGTTCATGGGGCCCTTTAAAATCAGCTTTAAGAGTATGGTTTAAATCTATGTTAGGTATAGATACAATTGATTATTATAAAGTATTCTTAGCAGATATAAATAAAGAGCAAAATAGTGTTTTTAGAAAGACGATTACCTATGCTTTAAAAGAGTATTATCCAATCAGAAAGGAGTATATTAAAAACAGAAAAATTAAGATTGAAGAGAAAGAAAAAATGAAATTTGATATAAAACCAGAATACAGATATACTGAAGATTTTCATATCCTTTCTGAAGACGAAACAACGACTAAATTATCTGTTGTGCAACCTTTTTATATTAGAAAAGAATATAAAGGGAAGAAAAATGAAATTAAATTTATTAAGTTCTTGGAAGGAAAGAATAATCTAATTGATTGGTGGTTTAAAAATGGTGATAATGGAAAGGATTATTTCTGTTTAAAATATACAACAATTGACAATGCTTCAGAGGCTTTATTTTATCCGGACTGGATTATAAGGTTTAAATCTGGTGTTATTGGTATCTTTGATACAAAAGCAGGCTTTACAGCTACTGATACAAATGGACGAGCTGAAGGACTATACAATAAAATAGAATCATTAAAAAAGAATGGAGTTAATTGCATAGGAGGACTTGTTGTATTAGAGAATAATCAGTGGTACTGTTCAAACAATTTACCTTACAATTATGCTCCTGGTAAACTATCTGAGAATTGGAAACTTTTGGATGAACTATTAGAAACTGTAGAAAAATGAAATTTACAGAATTTAAAAACGGAAGGGATTTTCTAGAGTATATTCAGATATATGTATATTATCATTTACACGAAAAACATGACGATGTAAATATATGTAAGTACAACAACTTTGAGTTAACAGATATTATTGTAAAAAAATTCAATCAATGGATAAAAAACGTACAAGATAATGATCCTGTTATTCTTTGGTTCAGGCAAAATAAAGAAACAACAGAGGAATTTAAGTTAGGTTTTGGAACAATATACAAGCCAAAAGCTTGTTTATGGAGCGATAGAAAAAAAACAGATTATTATAAGGAAAAACTTCAGATGGGATTTGATTTTGAAAATTACATTGCAAAATTAATATCTGATAGATATGGAATAAATTTAGAGCCTTATCTTACGCCTGAAGGACAATATAAGTTAGGAGAAAACTCTTTAGGTATTGAAATCAAAAATGATACATTAATAAATAAATATGGCAATATTTATATTGAATATCAAGAGAAGTCTAAATCATCAAATTGGGAATATGTGAATTCTGGGATACTTAAAATAGATAATTGTGTTTATTGGCTCATTGGAACTCCAGATAAGTTTTATATATTTCGAAAAGAGAGACTTCTAGAAATATTTAATGAAGAAATAAGATTACATATTAATAATCTCCCATCAAAAAGAGGAATAAATTTTAAACAAATATCAACATCAAAAGGATTTGTCTATCCGACGAAAAATGCGGAAAAAAATAATGATACAATTAGTATGGATGAAATGATGTCTGAAATAAAAAGCAGACTAAAATTATAATAAAAATAGGTTTTATAATACCTGCTAATTATATACTATATGCTTTGATGGTACAAAACATCTAATTTAGAATTATTTATCATTGTATCATCAAAGCTTATTATATTCAACAAAGTGTGTAATCTTGGATTATTTAACAAATAACATTTAACATGGAAAAGCCTTTCATTGATTATATAAAGAAAGAGTTGCATCTCCATATATTATAGGGCTATATCATAAAGACAATTCGTATTTTGATGACTTACGTGGTGCTGCAGGGGAACGAATAGAAGGTTCCGGTGGTAAACCTATAGAGCAAAAAGTTTATGTGTCTAATGATAATTTAATTGATGGCGAATATTATTAATTTGATTGGGATATAGAAGGATGTCCTGACTGTTTTCTTCCAGTTCCCATTGAAAATTAGGAAAATAATCTACACCACAAACCTCATAGAAAATCTGAATGGAAAAATCAGAAAGTACACTAAATCAAAGCTTTCATTCCCGTCGGATGATACTGTGAAGAAAATGGTATACCTCGCTCTGATGGAGATTGAGAAAAAATGGACAATGCCGATTACTAACTGGGGATTGATTATGAACCAATTTATGCTTATTTTTGAAAACAGAATCCAGATGTAAGAGAACTTATAACTGAATCCCGTTTCTATTTACACAAAATTATGGATACTGCCTCAAATAGCATTTTTCTGTTTCTTCCATACCGGAAAGGAATTATTCATCTTGTACAGGTCTTATCGCACAACCAAAATGCTTAAACGGATAAGCCAAACCAGAAACAGATGAAGTATTGAGTCCTTTATTCGCTTTGTCGAAATTTAGAACATATGGATACGGACTTGTGCCTGGTCGCATAGTACCTGTCCAATAATATCCTTTATCGCTACTATACCATGAAAGACCTATTCTGTATCCTGTAGTTGGAAGGAATATACTATTTCCATTCGGGCCTATGACTTTATATCCATAATAGCCATTCCTCTCTTCCCAAGTCCATATGCAAGCGGAAATCAGTTCCTGGAATTCGCTTTGAGTGGCAACCCTCCATTTGCCTCCCCATTTTACTTTAGCAACATCATATATTGTACCGCTTATTGAACTGGCTTTGGGATAATCGCCCTCAATTTCGCTTTTCTTTATACCAGTGGGATCTCCCCATCCAATTAATCCATTAAAGTACCTTGTCATGTCGTCTTGGATGTTTTCAGGGGTCAGTGCCGCATAATCATCATATCCCATATCTAAATTTACGTCTGCCCATTTCACACTCAAGCCTAAGTCTACCGCATTTGCCATATCAAGACCGTACTGGCTCCAGCTTATAGTATAAAAACCGTTGCTGTCCTCAATTTCAGCAATTGTATTCGATTGTTCATTCAAATAAACCATATTGTCATATTCTCCTAATAATGTGTAGCCATTAAACGCCAATAAGATTTCATCTAATGGCAATGCCCTTTCTGGAATAACGACGACCGTATTTAATTTGCCGTTTTTAAACGCATAGGCAATAGTTTCACTTTCTGATTGATAGCATAACGTATTATCTGTATCTAACAAAACAACACAATCTGCCATCTTTGAGGCAATTTGCGTTTTAGAACTTCCCCATTCCAGGTAGGGCTTGAAAAATGAATATTGTGGAATCGCATTCTCTTCCCCTTCATCATTACATGAGGAAAAGCAGGCTAATGCCATTAAGGACAAAATGAGAAGTGTTATATTTTTCATGTCATTCATTATTTTTATTCTGTTGTTGTATAGCCTTATTCCGGAGTGCGTTCATCCTTTTTTTTGCTATTTGGAAATAATAGTCCAGTTCATCATAATCAGTGCTGTCTTGTCCATCATTGCCACTGTTTTCCCCACTGTCATCCCCATTCTTTTTTACTGTTACAGTACAAGTCGCAGTAAGACCATTGCTTGCGGTTGCAGTTACTACGGCAGTGCCATATCCGTTGGCCCTAAGAACATTGCTTGAATTGACAAACGCGACAGATTGATCGGATGATGACCACGCTACACTCTGATTCGCATTGGAAGGTAGAATTATAACCTCCATCTTATGAGTTTCACCATTGTTCAATTCGATATTGGTAGGGCTAATCTCTATACTTGTTATTGTTGTTTCTTCAACAAATACCTTGTAATCAACATATCCGGAACGCTGATATATATATTGGCCCGTTGTTGGGTCCAACTCTCTATAATAATATTTGCAATGTATAGTAGCATATCCGCTAAATGAATTAACCGCCTCTATCTCGCAGGAGTACATAGTTGTTGAAACGATCTTAACATCATTGGGGCGAGAGGAGGTCCATGCAGGCTGTCCCGCAAGCACTTTTGTCGGTAAAACAGACGGAGAAAGTGTTTTGGTATCCCCTACTTTCATGCGAACTGTCTCTGCGCATATACTAGAAATGCTGATGATTGAAAGCAAGAATAAAACGAATATTTTTTTCATTGTTTCTATTAAATGATCGGTTATACATTATGTTATTGTATCGTGGTTGTCCCTTCTTTCTTTTCCGGCAGCTATACACTTGGCATAACAAGCAGTCACAGCTTTCAATCCCGAAACATTAAGATTCACACTTACTATCGCATTCCAGCTTGAGGTTGGATGCTATTCGTACCATAGTGTTTTTTACACCGGTTATTTTTGCTTCGTCTTGTATGGATATTGCACCTTCAATGGAGGGCTTTGTTGTTTTGTAACGCTTTTTTAATTCTCGGCGAAGCCATATTACATTGTTATGATTGATTTCAAGAGTCGCTCCCAATTAGTCCATAGGCAATTTCTTTTATAAGGTTGACGTCTTTATTTTATATATAATTTGTACAAAGATAGTCAATAGAAAGAACAGCTGAAAATACAATAGTGGATAAAGATGTATCATTCATTGTTATTTTGAGATTATATGGTATAAAAACACTACTATTATGTATAAAAAACAACATCATTCCAAGGGACTTGTTTATGCTCATAATGATATTGCCCAAGTCTGAAAAATGAATATACCCTATCCATCATCGGATAGGGCACACAGCAGTTCTACTATAGATGTGTATTTCTGATGGTGCAAAGACTGCATAAAATCCGAACATATCACTACTGCCGTACATTTATTGATATTATTGGAATGGGACTGGCTTATAAACATAACATTTCTCTTGTTTTTATGGACAATTCGGAGATGTGCCTTTGAACTTCGGGAATAAAACCTAAACCCACTTCCCGATAATTTAGAGGCACTTAATTCATTGCCCTTAAATAACCGAACAATTCCCCACGTGTTTTCTGTTATATCTATTTAGGCCTTCCGAATAATATGGTGTTAATCTGTGGAGTCAGGTTCCGGTTGTATATCTCTTATCGGTAGTGTTCGCTGTATTTCGGGAAGCTTATGCTTTTTGTAGAATGAGAAAGACGGCCTGACCCAAGTATAGAACTTATGAAACGCTATCTTCACAGACAATAAGGCTCTTCAGGCTGTCTTTGATATATCTTGCAGGCTTAAAAATATACAAAAACAGATCCTATTATCAGCGAGAAAGGATATTTCGTTACGTATAAAAACATTTTGTTAAAAATCTAAATACTTCTCGATAACGTGAGCCTTGTCCATATTACTCTTCCGCGTAACCAATTAAAGTTTCGAAACAGTCGCCATTCATTTTTTCCACTGACATATTCCAGATTTTCCAATAATAAGAACTTACTTTTTATGAGATTCTTACCACAAAGCAATATGAAAATCATTTTAAGGAACTAATAAAGGTTAAACTCGAATATATGTATACGAAATATAGCTGACAAGATTCTGCTCAGAAAAAGAGCATTGATTGAGACGGTCAATGACGAATTGAAGAACATTGCACAGATAGACACTCCCTACATCGTTCTTTCTGTAATTTCATTGCCTATTCATTGTTAGCTATCGCAGCATACAGCTTTTTTGAGAAGCAACCCGCTATTGATGTAAAATTCATCAACAACAAGCAACTCGCTATTTTCTAATTTTATTTCACGTTAATTTAGCTAAAAAATCGGCAAGCCTAACTTTTTTGGTTATCTTTGTGTCAGGTGTAGTTCAAATTTTAACAATATCGTAAACTGAAATGGACACAGGTTCTATAAATGCAGATAGAGTAAAAGTTGCTGTATATAATCGAATTAAATTTGAACTTCCAATAATTATTTGGGAAGTAATTGATACAGCTTTCAGTAATTACTGGAATGATGTTATAGGTTTTGGTAATTATGTAAATTTTGAAGAAACTGTAAATTATATAGACCATCAATTAAAAAAAAAGAAGATTATGTTTTCGTATGGTAAGTTGGAACATATTGTCAACATTATATATGACTATATTGAAATGACAGGTGGCTTTTTGGATGAAGACACATTTTCCATTCCACGTGCACCACTAACCGATGAATAATTTATAACGACTAAAATAATATGTTGAACAAGGCTTTAGATATTGCTTACAAGGCTCATTTGGGGCAGACAGACAAAGCTGGCGCTCCTTACAAACTTCACCTTGCAAGGGTGGCATTACATTGCCAAACAGAAGATGAAAAGATTGTGGCATTGTTACACGATGTGGTAGAAGATACCTCTATGACATTGGAAGAATTAAAAGCACAAGGGTTTAGTGACGAAGTGTTGGCTGCTTTAAAGTGTCTGACCCAAATAGAAGATGAGGACTACCAAACATTCATCCAACGTGTAGCAACCAATCCACTTGCCGTAAAAGTCAAAATACAAGATTTGAAAGACAATATGGATTTGTCCCGTTTGGATGGTAAGCCACATTGGAAAATGGAAACATATAAAAAAGCATTGGATTACCTCGAACGGTGCTCAAATAAGAAAGTTCTATATGTAGACATGGATAATGTGTTGGTAAACTTCCAATCTGGCATAGACGCCTTAAGTGAGAAGCTAAAAAAACAATACGCGGGGTGCTATGATAGAGTCCCTAATATATTTTCCAAAATGCAACCCAATGAAGGGGCAATAGATGCTATAAATTGTTTAAAGAACAAATATGACATTTACATATTATCGACAGCTCCATGGGACAACCCAAGTGCATGGTCTGATAAATTGGAATGGGTAAAGCGTTATTTGGGTGAAGTATGCCATAAGCGTTTAATCTTGTCGCACCATAAAAACTTGAATGCAGGTGATTACTTAATAGATGATAGGAAGAAGAATGGTGCTGCTAATTTTAAAGGCAAGCTTATATTATTCGGTTCTGAACAGTTTCCAAATTGGAAGTCTGTAGCAAAGTATTTATTGTGATAAAAAATAAGAGCCTTAAGATAACCGAACATTTCCCACATGGTTTCTTCTATTCATCCAAGCCTTCCGGATAGTATGGTGTATAATGGCTATGGTTACATCTTTTATCAATAGTGTTTACTGTATTCCAGAAGACTCTTATTTTTTGTAGAGTAAGAAAGACAGCCTGACCCAAGTATAGAGCTTATGAAACGCTATCTTCACAGACAATAAGATTCTTCAAGCTGTCTCCAATCTAATTACCTTACAACATCCGCAAAGATAAAGCAACCGGATGAGATAAGCAAATACCCGTCCGACCAATCACTGGCAGAACGGGCATAAAATTACTCAAACAATATTAAGGGTGGTCAGTTAACATGAAACAGTTTATTGTGACAATTCATCCTCACGGAAAAACACCAACCCAGACCACCCTTGAATACAACTTCTAAAATTATGTCTGAAAGTTAGAATATTCAGATGAGATATGCAAGTGAAATCATACAAAAAACTCTCATCCTATCATCACTGACCAGACGAGAGAAAGAGATTTGCGTGTATAATTTCCATGCACTCATGGTGAAACAATATGACTATCCATTCCTTTATAAAAACGAAAGTAATGATTGTTGTCGGAACTTCCATTATGCTGCGGTACAAAAAAACGATATGCCCCATCCATCATTAGACAGAGCATATCAACAGTAGTCTATTGTATAAAGAGAGAGCATTTCGACGGCACAAAGATAATACGCAATCCAGACATATCCACCGCCGCCGTACATTTTCCCCACTAATATATCTCCAGTTCTCCAAATGATGGATATTCAAATTGTGTGGGGGATAAAATCGGCGGCAATATATATATTTTCATTAAAAAATAATATTATTTACTATAAAATTCATATTTTTGCATTAATAATAATATATATAGACATAAATGACAATAAATCATAAATGCTTAATATTTAGATATTGTTTAACCCTTAAAAGATTTTTGTTATGGACAAGAAAAAATTTATTGAAAATTACGAGGCTCCCCAGGTGGAAGTGGTAGAAGTAGAAGTAGAAAAAGGATTTGCGGTAAGTTCCGGAGGTGAAGACGGAAACTGGAATTGATAACTTTTCCGGAAATTCGGTCTGTATGTAAATTTACACGTCTATAAAAAATGAATTTAAATTAGTAAAAATGAAAATCAGATCTTTAATTAGTCTGGCTATGGCCGCATTCCTGATAACGGCTTGTAGCAATGAAAATGATGAAGAATTGATTTCCACTTCCACAAAAGGCATACTGAGCGCTACCGTGGAAGGAAACCATTCCAGTACACGTGCGGGGTTTGCAAGTGATGGCAAATTCTACTGGTCAGAAAAAGACCAATTAGGTGTCACTACTTCCGGAAACGCCAGCAAATTTACAGCCCTAAACTTGACAAATGGCAATGGAACTGCAAGCGGTACTTTTGACGGCATAATAAGCGGAACCATCGGTGATTATGCGGTATATCCATACTATGACAACCATAGCATAAATGGTGCTACCTTGACTTATAATTTCCCTACATCCTATACATATAATAAAGTGGATGCGGATTACTTTACTACGGTTCAAGGTGAAGGCAACAGCTTCAATCCGGCCATGTGGGGAAAAATTGTAAACGGTGCTGTGCAAATGAAACACTTGGGCGGTGTGTTCTGCATCAAAGTGCCTAAGATGCCTATAAAGGCAGGAACCTTGTCTCTTATTGTAGACAAGAAAATTACCGGCACTTTTGCGGTGAACTTAAATGACAATATTCCTGTCATTGCATCAACAGAGACAAGTACCAGTGAAAATAATACAGTAACTATTGAATTCAGTGGTGCTACCCAAGATCAGCCCGGTGTTTTCTATGTGCCTGTTCCTACCGGGACATACGATGTACGTATAAAAGTTACAGAAAGCCAAGGCTCTACTGAAAAAGTGAATGTTGCGGCAGGTACTTATACTATTGCCCGTTGTGACTTGAAAAAAATCGAATTGCCCAACGGAAATATAGATGCTACGGTTCCTACAGAATCTAACTCTTTGGATGACGCCGCTACCGCGTTGGGAAATAGCGATGCAGTAACGGTTACCGGAGAAGTCGGTTCAAATAGTAGTATTTCTATTCCTGCTGCCTCAGATGGCACCGCTGAGACAGCCAAAAGCCTTTCATTGGAGAAGGTAGCGAGCGGAGCATCCCTTACAGTTTCAGACGCGAATAGTTCAGGTTCTACAGACAATTCCGTTGACAACTTCACCTTATCAATTCCTATCAATGAAACTGCTGAGTTTAAACCATTGGATGTAACTATAACCATGCCGAATACAACCGTTGCCCTGACCGGTAACGCGGGTGCAGCTATTTATGGTACAGTCACATCCGAAACAGCAGATAATACACTTGTCATTGGCAACGGTGTGGAAGTTAGAAAGGTGATCGTGAAAAAAGGTAATATCCGCGTAAATAAGGGAGCGAAACTGGTAGCGATTGAAAAATCGTCAGATAATCAAGCTACGACTGTAACAGTTTATAAAGAGGATGGCGCTGAAATTCCGTCTTCGTGGGGTGAAGAATTTGTCGTTATGGATGCCGCTGTCGCCGATATGCAGAAGGTGTTTGCAGAAGGCGGTACTTACACTTTGCCACAAGACATGAATATCGTAGGAGTTGAAATGATGGTTCCTAAGGGCAAAGAGGTGACACTTGATTTGAATGGCAAGACACTAGAAGCCGCGAACAATGGTTTTATTAGAGTAGAAGGCTCTTTTATTTTGCAAGACAATGCTGGCAATGGTGTCATTAAGGCTACGAAAGATTATGGTAGCCCTTATACCACCGGTATTATTTATGTGGATGGTGAGGATGCCAAAATGACGATGAAGAGTGGTAACATCTATGCAGTACGTGACAATCCGGCAAATAACGGACAGTTTGGTATCGGACTCTGGCGTGGTGCTGACCTTACGATCGAAGGTGGTAAGATTGAAACCGGTTGGTATGCGGTTTCTGGTAACGGTCTAAATACGACGCAGAATTCTGTGATCAACATCACGGGTGGAGAATTGATTTCTGTGGTAGATTATGCTGTCTATTTGCCGCAAGCCGGTACTACCACAATTTCCGGTGGAATCATCAAGGGTGCTTGTGGTGCAATAGGTATGCGTAGCGGCACATTGAACATTAATGACCAGGCTAAGCTCATTGGAGAAGGTACAGGAGATTCCGGTCAATGGGGTGACGGTACTGGAACTATGGGATATGCTGTAATTAACATTGGTACTGGCAATCAAAATACTTATGGCGATTGTACAGTCAACATTACTGGTGGCACATTCATTGCCAAAGGCAAATCGGTAGGAATTGCAAAGCGTGAAGATGGAGCACATCACAATATCACAGTGTCGGTTACTGGTGGTACGTTCTCCGATTTGAGCGCAACTGATTACATCGCTGAAGACGGCAATGTAAATATTGAATTTAACAAGGATATTATCTTGACAAAACAGATAATTACAAAAGGAACTATGACTCTTAACTTAAACGGTAACACTCTTTCTAACACTACCAATATTTGGAATGAGAAGACAAAGGCATGGTCACTGATTTCCGTGCAAGGAAAAGAACTTACCATTAAGGGCGACGGTAAACTGGCCGCATTAAAAGATGACTGCTATGCGTTAGATGTGCGTAATAATGCTACTTTAACCATAGAAGGAGGAGAATATGTGGGTAATGTGCATACTGTATATGTATGGGAAGGTGTTGCTAATATCAAAGGTGGTGAATATAGCATCCAACAGCTCGCAGATGGTAATAAGCCATATGAATTTGTTCTTAACTGCTATGATCAGCATTACAAAGCTGATCCTAAGAAAGCAAACGTTATCGTAACAGGTGGAACATTCCATAAGTTCAATCCTGCCAGTAACGGAGCGGAAGGGGAGCTAGACAGCACCAATTTCTGTCCTGAAGGATATACAGCTACCACTTCCGACAATGGAGAGACTTATGTAGTTAGCTCTACAAATAATAGGTAGTGGATTTGTTGAAATAATTATTAATAAAGTAACTAAAGCGAACCACCGGTGTTCATCATACATCGGTGGTTCTTGTTTATCTATCAGTAAGATATTTCATTATGAAAATTAATCCAAACTTCAAGCTCCGCGAAATGGCCGGAGAAACCATCATCGTGAATCAGGGACATACGGGTGCCGACCTTACCCGCATCATCTCCCTGAACAAATCCGCCCGCCTGCTATATGAACGGCTGGCAGACAAGGATTTCACAACGGAAGATGCCGCGAAAATCCTGACGGACACTTACGGAATAGACGGACAACAGGCATTGAAGGATGCCACAGCCTGGATGGAGGCACTGAAAAAATGCAAGGTAATCGAATGAAAGAGATCACACTGTACAGACACGAGCGGATGCTCTTCGCCCTGCTCCGGGCCTCGCTGCACGAGCGGAAAACAGAAATCACACTTTTCCTGGACAGCACTGACGAGGAGTGGAAACAATGCCACCGCCTGGCCGTAAGTCAGGGAGTGATGGCGCTGGCATGGGACGGTGTGATGAGACTACCGGCGGAACTGCAACCGCCCCTTTCCGTGAAGCTGGCATGGGCAGCCGCTGTAGAAAGGTACGAGAAAAAATATCTTCACTATTGCAGGACGGCAGATGAACTTTCCCGCTTTTATGCGCAGCATGGCATATCCGCCATGCAGATGAAAGGCGTGGGACTCTCCGCAATCTATCCCGTTCCATGCCACCGCGAGGGAGGCGACATAGACATTTACACCTATTCGGCGGACAAGAGCCGGATGAGCGACGGGGAGGCGAACAGGTTAGCGGACAGCCTGATGCGGCTGGAGAACATAGACGTGGATACGGAACATTCCCCCAAGCACAGCGTATTCTACTACAAAGGTGTTCCGGTGGAAAACCACAAGACCTTCCTGAACGTGGAGAGCTATAAGGCGGCCGGAGAGGTGGAAAAGGTGCTGAAAGAACACATGAACCCACAACCAACGGAATTGGACGGAGGCCGGATTCTTACTCCCTCGCCGCTCTTTAATATGCTGTTCGTCGCTTTCCATGCCGCCCAGCATTACGGAAGCGGTCTGGTGTTGCACCATCTCTGCGACTGGGCATGCCTATTGAAAAAACATGGCCTGCACATACCGGCAGACATCACCGACCGCCGTTTCCTGCGTTTCGTGTCGGCACTGACCCTGTTGGCTGACAAGCTGCTGGAGACAGATGTCCCGGTGGCTGACGTGCAGGAGAATCTGGCACGGAACATACTGGAGGAGATGCTCCATCCGCGTTACGGAACAAAGGTGCCGGTCAAAGGCAGAGCCGGCATCCTCCTCTACAAGGTAAGGAGGATGGCACACCTCACTGCACTCAGGCGTGAGGTATTGGGGGCTTCTGTATATAAGACGATACTGCACTCGGTCATCGCACATATCCGAGAGCCGAAAACCATATTCCAGCGAGGTACAGAGCAATGACACTGAAGAGAATCTGGCATCTGCTGCAACCCGAAGAGCGCAGGAAGGTATGGAAGATGGCAGGGACGGTGTTCTTCTCCGCACTGCTCGATTTCGTCTCCCTGGCGGCACTGCTGCCCGTACTCTATATCCTGCTGGAAGGGGGCGAAAACCGGCGGGCTGCCCTGCTGTTCTGTCTTCTGGCCATAGGGGTCATCGTTGTCAAGAGCGTGCTGGCAACCGTTTTCACCCGTTACCAGGACAGGTGTCTACTCTCTTTCTACCGGAGACTGAGCTTCTCGCTGTTCTCCGCGTATTACCGCCGCGGACTGCTTTTTATCCGGGAGCGCGGCAGCAGCAGGCTGGCATACGAGACCAACGTTGTATGCTACTCCTTCAGCCACGGCCTGCTCTCCTCCATCTGCCGCATGGCGGGCGACGTGCTGCTCGTCATGCTGGTGACGGTAGCTTTACTCGTGTTCGACGGCATGTCAGTATTGCTACTGTATGTCTCGTTCCTCCCGTTCATGTGTACCTATCTCCTCGTGGTGAGGAAACGGGTCAGGAAATACGGCGAGGACGATATGCTTGCCAAGCGGGAGCAGTCGAGAACCGTCATGGATACATTCGGGGGATACATGGAATTGGAGGTGAACGGTGCTTTCCCCGTCTCTCAGACCGCCTTTCTTAAAGGTCTGGACAGGATAAGCCGCAACCGCATGAAGCTTGACACCGTGCTCGGACTGCCGCTCTTCCTTTCCGAACTGTCGGTTGTCATCGCACTTGGCCTGCTGGTGGCTTCCGGGGACGGAGACGTGAAGATGGTGGTGGGTGTTTTTGCCATTACGGCATTCCGCCTGCTTCCTGCCCTCCGCACCTTGTTGACGGGATGGACGCAGATACAGAACGCGGCATACAGCCTGAACACGATAGAGGAAGGGCTGGCAGGACCGGCAGAGGCGGTCAGCACATATTCCGAAGAAATACCGTTCGAAAAGGAGATAACCATTAGGAGGCTTGCATACACCTATCCCGATAGCGGGCCGGTGCTGGATAATTTCAACTGCCGTATCCGTAAGGGGGAGCATGTCGGCTTCCGGGGGGCCAGCGGTGCGGGAAAGTCCACACTGTTCAACTTGCTTGCAGGTCTGCTCGAACCCGATTCGGGAGAGATACGGATTGACGGGGTACTCCTGAACGGGATGACACGCGCTTCCTGGATGAGGCGGCTCGGCTACGTCCCCCAGGAGGTGTTCATCTTTAACGGTACACTGGCCGAGAATATCGCCTTGGGCTATGGGACGATTGATTACGGCAGGGTAAAGGAACTGTTGGGACAAGTCTGTCTGGGCAGGTGGGCGGAAGCGTTGCCGGATGGCATGGACACCCTGCTCGGTGAAGCGGGTGGAAGGCTCTCGGGCGGGCAGAGACAGCGTATCGGCATTGCCCGCGCACTTTACAAGCAGGCGGAGGTCCTGCTGCTGGACGAGGCGACATCGGCACTCGACAATGTGACGGAAAGGGAGGTGAACGAAACCCTCTGCCAACTGAAAGAAAGATATAAAGGACTGACGATACTTTCCATCGCCCACCGGGAAAGTTCGCTGGCTTATTGTAAACGGATTATTATCATTGGAAATGAAAATGAATAGAACTTATCAGGTTGCCGGACACCGCTTCATGTTATGGGGAGACAAACTCTGCAAGGCTGTAGAAGGAATTGCCGGATTCAGGCCTTTTGAATCCCAGGATGGCGAGGTGCTGTTCGCCTTCATGGAGGATACCGCCGTACCGGTGATGGGAAACGTGGAATATACCTTCGGATACGAGGATGTCAGGGGCTTTTTCGGACGGACGGTCAAGGGCTTCATGTTGAAGCTGGAGCCTTCCGGAGGGGATGCGCTGTATCTGTGGTGTACCGACGGGGGGAATGAGGTGCGGATATGCGGCAACCTTTCAGCACGTCTGTACCGCTTCGCCTTGTGGGTGGGCTATGGACTGATGACGCTTCCGTACGGCACCATAGCCGTCCACAGCAGTTGCATCGTTTACCGGGACAGGGCGGTATTGTTTCTCGGTGAGAGCGGAACGGGAAAAAGCACCCATACACGCCTATGGAGGGAGCATGTGGAAGGTGCTTTCCTGCTGAACGATGACAGCCCGGTGCTGCGGGTGGAAGACGACGTCGTGCGGGTCTATGGAAGCCCTTGGAGCGGGAAAACTCCCTGCTACAGGCAGGAGTGTTATAAGCTGGAAGCCTGTGTGCGTCTTTCGCAGGCTCCGTATAACCGGATAACAAGGCTGTCCGTATTGCAGGCTTACGGGGCAGTACACCCTTCCTGCCCGCCGGAATTTGCTTATGACAACGGTTTGTATGACCATGTGAGCAGATGTATCGGCAAGCTGCTCCGGGCTGTTCCGTTCTATCACCTGGCGTGCCTTCCAGACCGGGAAGCCGCACGACTTGCCTGCCGGACGATTTTCAAGGATACGATATGAGAAAGATTCCCAACGAGCTGTTCTTTTCCCGGGTGGAGGCGGAAATCGCCGGAGGACGCCCCGTCCGGTTCCGCCTGAAAGGCTGGTCGATGTTCCCGTTATTGCGTGACGGGCGGGACGAGGTGGTGCTGTACCCCTGTACGGAGGATGAACTTCAGCCTATGGACGTGGTACTTTTCAGATATAACGGAAGACACGTGCTGCACCGCATCATCAGGAGGGAAGGTACCCGGCTGTACATCCGGGGGGACGGCTCTTTTGTAGCCCGGGAGCAGTGTACGGTTGCCGATGTGGTCGGGAAGGTACGTTTCGTCATCCGGCCGTCCGGCAAGGTACTGTCCGTAAGCAGCTGGCGCTGGCGATTGCCGGGCATGCTGTGGAGCAGGATGGGGATATTCAGGAATCCGCTCTTGAGAATCCTGAGAACAAGGTATATGTAATTCCTATGTTATGTAGAAGGAGTATTTCGACGGCACAAAGATAATATGAAATCCAGACATATCCACCGCTGCCGTATATCCCCCCCCACTGAAACATCTCCAGTTCTCCAAATGATGGATATTCAAATTGTGTGGGGGATAAAATCGGCGGAGTGATATATATTATCAGTTTATTTTTGAAAATCATGTGCATTATCGTTATTTTTGCCATGGAATTGTGAGATTCTTTAGACACAGTACTTTTGATTAACAAGATTTTAGTTGTTGTGTTGGAGGGCTTTCTGTCTGTAATAGAATGGGAAGCTCTTCTTTTTATTTTTTGATTTATGGAAGATGGCTAATAAGAAAAAATTGTTACCCGGACTTTTTTGATGTACATACTAAATATATAGAGAGAAGTAAAAAAATACGGGTGAAATAATGACTAAATGAGGATATAGAAGAGTAGACCGGCTTTGCAGTCTACAAAAGTGAGAAGAAGAAAAACAAAATAAATTCTTCTCTCTCCACTCTGGCAGGGTACGAAGTAGCCTCTCTTCTTCAATCTTTCATTTACACCTACCATAGCCCCTTTGCTCTATTCCAGCGCTTCCTTTCTCTTCGGGTTATTCCTTCTTATCCAACAGACCGGGAAGAAAGAGTAAAAGGGAAGCCATACACAGCCTTTCCCTTATCCTTTATCTCCTACAACTCGAACTCCTTTTTTAATCTCTGAACCATACTTACACTTTCAGTATCAACTACTCTCATCTGATAACTTTGCCGGGAAGTCTTGACACACCGAAATGGCTGCCGGACAAATTCATTGGGCCATCATCCGCATATTCTCCCCGCTTCAACTTACACACATAAAAAACTGCCGTCTGACAAAACCCCGAAATCCTTACATGTGTGATTTTAAAAAAATGTTCAATTTCAAAAATGAAAGAAACATGAAAACAGAAACAAAAAGAATTTTGGAAAAGGCCCAGGCAGGTGATGCCGAGGCTCAGTATCTGACCGGTCTGTATTATGAGGATAAGGGAAATGCCGACGAGGCTTTCCTATGGTATGAACGGTCGGCTACACAGGGATTCGTATATGGAATCAACGCCGTTGCCGTGTATTACCTGAAAGGGATGGCTGTAAAGCGTGATACCGGCAAGGCAATCGCCCTTCTGGAAAGCATCGCGGAAAAGGAACCCACAGCAAAAGCCAATCTGGGCCATATATACCTGGAAGGGCAGGGATGTCCGCAGGATATAGGGAAAGGTATCGGGTTACTCGGGCAGGCCGCGGATTCAGGTGACGGACTGTCGGCTTTCACAATGGGACATATACGCCTCAAAGGGCTGTTTGGGACTCCCGTAATGTACAAGGAAGCGACAGGATGGTTCGAGAAGGCCTATGAACTGGGGATATACGACAGTGTGGATTTCCTCTGTGACCTGTATGAGGGTCTGTATTCACGGGGCATGAGGGACATCAGGAAATACAGGTTATGGTCGGATGTCAGAAAAAGCCTTGAAAAAGTTCCCTGCACTGGTCCGGCAATGCCATCATCCGCAAACGGAGGCAATGTACCGGTATTCGGGGAGGCAAACGGCAGACAGTACATCATCATCGGCGGGGAGAAGGCTTATGTCGATCTCCTCGTTGCTGAGACATTCCTGGTCAACCCTGATCCGAAGGCCTATACGGAAGTGGAGCATATTGACGGCGACATGTCCAACAATGCGGCTTCCAATCTACGTTGGATAAAAAAGCAATAAAGTCTATGGTAAGGAATATGAAAGTAACATTGACAGAAAAGATCAATTGGACAAAGTACAACCTGACTTATCCGGGGCTGGGTGATATTATACAGATGATTCGTACGGGAGACATGCAATTACATGACAATGAGTTTGATGGCTATACATTGAAGCAGGCAATAGAGCA
The DNA here is from genome assembly GCF_013874375.1 of Bacteroides sp. CACC 737. Lineage (NCBI taxonomy): Bacteria > Pseudomonadati > Bacteroidota > Bacteroidia > Bacteroidales > Bacteroidaceae > Bacteroides > Bacteroides sp. CACC 737. Next base: position 4,225,842 of record NZ_CP059408.1, on the reverse strand, counting down.
TATCAGGAGTGTAGCCCCGGGTGACATGCGGAAATGGAAAGCCAGACTCCTGCCCGCTGTTGCCTATAACGGTACATTCAGGGAACTTAACGGTGCGGGGCTGATTGAATACTCGCGTGTGACGGCATTGGATTTTGACCATATAGCAACACCGGATGAAATGATCCGGTTACGGAACAAGCTGATGATAACCGAATGTGTCCTGAGTGTTTTTGTTACACCCAGTGGAAATGGACTGAAGGCTCTGGTCTTGCATGACAATACAGATCCGGCCAGACATGGGGATTTATATGAGCAGCTACTAAACATGTTCTATGTGGCTGACAGGAATGATGCAGGCTGTAAAGACCTTGCACGCAGAAATTACCTGAGCTACGATCCGGACATATGGGTCAATCCAAATCCTGAACCGTACCCTTATGTCCCCACCATAAAGCCACAGGTACAGATGCCACAATCATCCGGGACAAGAACAGTGTCGGACAAAAGCATCATCAGCATCATGAACTCCCACTGGAAGAGGAACAATCTTGAATATTGGAAAAAAGGCAACAGGGGAAACTGCATCTTCAGGTTAGCCTGCTGGATGTGCAAATGGGGTGTTGACGAGGAATTGGCTACTGAGTATTTCATTGATGGCTGGGAAGATGACACAATGGATGAAAAGGAAATCAGAAGCCATGTGGGCAACGCCTATAAGACCGAAGAGAAGAACTTCGGAACATTGATATTTACAATACACTGATTTAATCAACCCTTTAAAAAAACAATTATGGCACTGACAAAAAGCCGGGGTAACATGTATCCTTTTGTTACCCACACGTGGAATACAATAAAAGGGATATGTTTTCATGACTGCCCCTATTGTTACATGAAAAAATTCGATGGTCTGCTTCCTATACGGTTTGACCCCAAGGAACTGGAAGTAAACCTGGGTAACGGCAATTTTATTTTCGTTGGTAGCGGAACGGATGCCTGGGCTTTCGATATACCTTCGGACTGGATTACCCGGTTCCTGGATTATTGTAACCTGTTTAATAACAACTATCTTTTCCAGTCCAAGGACCCTTCACGTTTTTTGGAGTTCATTAGTCATCCGGTAATGAAGAAATCGGTTTTGTGCACGACCATAGAAACCAATGTCTTTTATCCGGACATCGTAAGGAATGCTCCAGGTACCCGGAAACGTGCCAAAGCCATGCAAAAACTGGCGAGCCTTGGAATGAGAACCTATGTGACCTGTGAACCTCTGATAAAATTCGACTTGCCCGAAATGGTTGAACTTGTCAGCATGTGTTCCCCTGTACAAGTCAATATCGGCAGGAACTCCCGACAGGACATTACCCTTCCCGAACCGACAAGGAATGAAGTGCAGGCATTGATAACCGGACTTCAGAAATTTACCAGAGTGGTAGTCAAATCCAATGCCAAGTGCTGGATTTGAGAATGTACTGACTGATTGGAAAGATAAAGGAGATGCTACATAAGCTCTCCTTTAAAATTTCGTCAAAGCCAATAAAGAATCCATATGACAAGGATACAGGTGAAAAATATTGCAAAATAACACCTTGTGAGTTAACCGGAGGCAAGTTTATTATACATATACTGCATATTTTATTATAATACCCACTCAGGCGGCGTGAGCCTACAACTGACGAAAGAAGAAAGATATACAATAGTTTCATGCAACTTTTTTTGCTAAAATTGAGATTTTTACTTAAAAGAAATAGAATGTATAAGGAAAAATATTGATGCGTTCCGTTTACTCATCGAAGTGTAAAAAGGGTATATAAAAACATTGCAAACCTTTATATATGAAATGAGTATAAACAAAAATAAAACAATTATGGATAATAATATAAATAATATGATATCAATTAGTATGCCGAAAGGTTGTAGGTATATGAGTGATTATGAAAATCTCTTGAATGGGGAATTGCCATTGGATGGTAAGTTTATCCTGAACAAGACTATAACCGGTTGTGGTGGTACATCCCTGTTTCTCAATTCGAACTTTCCTGTGGTAATAATTTCGCCACGGCTTCAGGTGTTGAAAGAGAAGCACAGACAATACCCCGACAGCTTCCACTTCCATGTCCCATTCAGTGGTAATAGAGGACAAGCAATAATCCAAATGATGCGGGATCTTGATTCATACCTGGATTATCATCATGGAAGCACACCATTCACCTCCTTACCAATGAGACCTGCCAAGATACTGGTCACACTGGATTCATCGGACAAGGTTCTTGGTGTCCTTAGAGGAAATAATATGCTGGATTCATGCCTCTTTGTGGTTGATGAGTTCCAATGTCTTATGGGCGATGCGACGTTCAAGGGGAGTACGGACATGAATTTTCTCATCCGGCTTGACAATGAAGTGAAACGTATCTGTTACTTGTCAGCTACACCTGTCCCTGACATCTACCTTGACTACATACCTCAATTCGCCAACATTCCCTACTATAAACTGGAATGGGATCCTGATGTGATTGTGGAGCCGACATTGAAGGAGAGGCAGATGAGGAACGGTGAGACTGCGGAGAAACTGTGTGGGGAACTGATACAACGTTACAGAAAGGACGGATATTTTGAAAGGAAAATAGTGGATGGAAATATAGTCTGTTCCCGTGAAGCCTGCATATTTCTCAATGAGGTCAAGTCAATCATAAGAATAATCGGGCAAAACAGTCTGAAGCCGGATGAGGTGACTATCCTGTGTTCTGAAAGCCAGTCCTCAAGGCTGCCCAAAGGATTCACGATAGACGGGTTGGATACGGACAGGAACAATCCCCAAAACAAACCTTTCACTTTCTGCACAAAGTCATCTTTTGAAGGTGTGGATTTTTACTCGGACAATGCCAGCACCTATATCTTCATCAATGCGGGGAAGGAGTGGCAGACATTGGACATCATGCTGGATATACCTCAGATTCTCGGCAGACAGAGGCTTGATACAAATCCGTTCCGGCATGATGCCACGATATATTACAAGACCTACCCTGCCACTATGACGGAAGCGGAGTTTGAACAAAAGCAGAAGATGATGGATTTGAAAACAAATAACATCCTCAATGTATTCAATAGTGCTCCTGAAGAATACAGAACTGTATTAATAGATTCTTACAGAAAAATGGAACCAGACAAGAAGTTTACAGATGATTATACTGACCTCATACAGGAGAACGGGCAAACGACGATAGGTTACAATCATCTGGTAATGGCGGCAATGTGGAACAGGTGGTACCAGAGAAGTTACTATTATAACAATTCCTGCCAGCTGTTGACGAGCATTCAGTCTGCGGTCGGGATGCGGAAGAAGCCGGATGAGGTGAAGCAGTTCGAGCAGTGGTATTATAATGCACCTGACAAGGACAGGCTTGCAGGATATGCGAATTTCAGAAATCAATGTCCGCAATATGACACCCTGCTCTTACAAAATCCGTTCATTGATTTCAGATTTCACGGGTGGTATGGAACTCTTGGTTATGATACCCTGTCAAGTCTTGATTTTCGTGAGGCTGATGTTGAGGATGCCTATAATGTTCTTTGTGCACAGGCTCCGATAAGTGAGGCTTGCAGGCAGGAGTTCGTTCCCGGCATGCTTTATTCCAAACAGGAGGTAAAGGCCAAGTTACAGAAGATATACGACAACTTGGGACTTTCCGGGAAAACAGCCAAGGCAACAGAACTGAAACTGTATCTTCCCGTCATGGAAAAACAGAGGACAAATGACAGGGGCAGGAAAGTGTATTTTATCAAGATACTGGAAGCATAGACAAATAATATGACAGTACGTCCATGGATAGGACGGTACTGTTTTTTTCTTGGCGACCATATGCTGACATTCCATCTGTCCAGTCAAGGGAAGCAAGGGGATTAAAATCACATTACCCATGTATCACATAAATGATGATATGCAAGGGTCAACTGAAAGCCTATTGTACCATATGTTACTGTAATTAATAATAATACTCACTCAAGCGGCGTGAGCCTACATCTGACGAAGAAGAGAATAGTATATAATTTCAGATCAACTTTTTTTGCCAGAATGAGGGAAATTACTTATAAATGATATGTTTCAAAGGAAAAAAAATTGATTGATAGCGTTCCGTTTACCCTTTCAATGATGATTTGGGAACTGGAAAAATTGATAATACGGAATGGGTGTATTATTGCCAAACTTGTCACTTGTTCTTTCGGCTATATATCCCCCAAAAGGCAGCAAGAGAATTGGGATTTTATTCATTCCCCGGTATTCTATAAACCCGGAGTATGATTGCTATAAATGAAGATATAGCAAATCAGACAATGCAATCTTTCTGTATGCCCAAATCACTGTCGGATGAGTTAACGGTACGCATCACTTTTTTTCTCAATAAAATCTTTCTCTTTTAAGTAATAATCCACATTTCAGCAAAAAAAGTTGATTTTGGGATATAATATATTTTCTTTCTTTCGTTTGTTGTAGGCTCACGCCGCTTGAGTGGATATTATCATCAATTGTAATAATCATATGGTATAATTGGCTTTCAGTTAACTCTTTACTCCCACAGTTCGGATAATGTTTGAATGATGAACCTTGCCTTTTTTCCCTGGCTGAATTGGCATACTTATACATTGTTTCAACTCCTCATTTGTACTATACATATTGCATCGGGAGGTATGGGCAAAAGTGTATCAGTATAAGCAAGGATCCGATAAACCACTCCCATCACCCTTACAATGGATCCGGTTTAAACCAGGCTATATATGTCTCCCGTTAATATTGCGAGATAGTCCTTGCCCCCGTGAATGGAATGAAAGAGTAATGTTGAAGAGCTGATATGGTTACTTCACGGCTATAATCGACGGGCAAACCTATGACAGTGCCGGAAAACAGGTGGAGGAAATATAAAACTCTCTCCACATACACCAGGCACGTTTATCTATTGCCCGTTCATGTACCTTGCCTTGTGGAGTATTAAACAAGTATAGGGTGGAAATAGAAGAGCTTTATTATCATTCAACCGGTAAGGATAAATACTTAATACAAGAGCTGGTCATAAAGAAGCGATGAATATAGGATATGGTTTGCTGTCGGTTCATCATTGGTAGAAGGGTTATCTCAGTATCAGTATGGGAACTAATCTGATAACCGGACTCTGTATTAGCCACTCATCCACTCTATTCATTATTACCCGTACGGATTTGGGATGAAGTGTTGGTTATATGGCTACTTGGAAAATGGAATAATGTAAAATATTTTATATATCATATAATACTATACCCGTTCTGTTGGGCATGAAAAGACAGTCTTTTTTCTTATATTTATATTATATATAGGTGGGTAGCGTTTTACACACTCTAGGGATAGATAGTTTTTCGTCGATTAACCAATTAATATTCAATTCAAAAAGTCGTATCATATTGTATTTTCCAAGGAGCTGTATTTTGAACGTTTACCCGTCTGAAATATAGTATTTACCCACCAGCGAATGATATTTACCCCCCTGAAAAAAGAAAAAGGAGGGCACCTTTCGTATACCCTCCTTGGTTCGTTTCATCTCAAACCGTTTCTTCTCTCATATCTTTTGAAAGCATTTTTTACGCTGTCCCGGTCCACTCCGATCATTTTTGCTATCCTCCCGTATCCCAACGGCTGGCCATACTCACCGGGAGTATGCCATAGAGGATACCAGCATTCAACCTCCTCGTCTGTCAGCTTACGCCTGAGAGGTGAGCAGGACATCTTCTCCATCTTCGGATACGCCCCCTTATAGTATTTGTGGAGGAAACGTTCCATGCAGTGGTTGGCAATATATACGGTCAGTTTGCAGACTGCCTTGCGCATCTTCGGGTTGTCCTCACCGGGTTCTCCGGCGAGCATGTGCAGCACGATGGCGGCATGGAAGGCAATGGTGGCCATACGGGGGGAGACCATTCTCCTCATCCTGTCATCAGCCTTCTTCTGTTCCCCGATCCAGTTGCCCAGTGGGCCATGTACATAGGAGAGGTCAGTAAGATACTCGTCAGCGGGAATGTCCGTGCCATCCTCCGCAGTCCTGAGGCAGTATTTCTCCCGCCATTCCCCTAACTGGTCGCGCATTCTCTCAAGTTCCTCACCCTCCGGCAGATCGAACTCGGGAATTGAACGGTCCTGTTCGGGAATCGCGCAGAAGCAGATACGGGATGCGGTGCCGTTCTCGTAGTCCTCATCCGTAAAGAAGCGTCCGACAGCTCCGGGAGTACCGGTGAAGGTATAGTTCAAACGGACAGAAAAATCACCGCGGCAGTCATCACGGGTATGCTTGTTGTCCAGGGAGACGGCCTCACCGGAGAATGCCTTGCGTAGCAGGTCACTCGAGAATCCACCACCTTTCGAAGCGGATTTCCGTATGGTGTCGATCTCCGTTTCCAGTGCATAGAGGGAAAGACCCCGGCTGTTGGCGATGACCTCCATCAGCCTTGCCTTTGAAATGTCGGTACCCACTATCTGGACAATCCGGTCTGTCCTGCCGGTTCTGGATTTTAGCCTGTTGTCCATGACCACCCTTTGAAAGAGGTCCTGCTCATACACGTCCTTGAACACACTCTTTCCGGAACCCTGCCCACCCTCGATAATCACCTGCAGGCTGGGTGAATGATACCGTCCATCCAGATATCTTGCCTGTACATTTGAGAAGGCCAGTGCACCGTAGCCACCGAGCAGATGGAAGAGCATGGCAGGCCTGAAACCTTCAGGACAGCCGTCAAGAATGGTACTGATGTGGGGGATGGCAGAGTGGCACGGCATGGGGAATTCCCGGTTGAACCATTGCAGCCATTCTCCAAGACTGACATCTTCGTGCGGGTTCTGCTCTTGCCCCGTACTTTTCCCCATTGGATCGAGCTCCCGGCGGATTCCAAGCAAAGCACGCGTCTCGTCAATCTTTATCTGGCTGAGCCCTTTTGCTTTCCGGATGTCAAGGTCGCACTGCTGTTCCGCCTCGTCCTTTTTGATCCTGCTGTTCTCGCATGCCTCATCCTTCCTGATTACGCTTTTCAGTATCTCGTTCTCAATCCTGGCCTTTACCAGCTTCTTCCTGATTTTGGGCAATACGATCAGCCCGACTGCAACCGTGATGCCGACAACGGGACCACCGATTTTCCAGAAAGATGAAACGGTACCCTCATAGCTCCCCCCAACTCCACACAGTCCTACACTCGCTCTCGCTTTAATGGTGGAAGGGGCACTTGCATTTGAAAAATTTCTACTCATAATCAATGTGATTTTTTAAAGTTGATAAATCTTGTTTAATTACTGCATCGTCTGTCGGGACTGTCAGACAGACCGGAGACTTCACGGTTTTGACGGCCTGCCTTCTGTTGACATCCGCCAGATGACGGTCCACAGTTACCAATGATACGCCATACATGGCGGCGATTTCCCTGTGCGTCATCCCCTTCTTCGACGCCAGATGCCATTCTCTCACCATGCCACGGGTGACTTTTGTTCTGGTCCTGGTACGTTTGGTAGAGAGGAGAACCTGTGATGGTACAACCTTTTCCGCATCATTTCCCACCTTATCAATTACGGCAGGTGCTTCCACTATCTGACCGTGTCTCTTTACAGAGCTCTTATAGGCCAATATACCTGCAAGGCCGACGACAGCCATGCCAAGTTCCATTAGGACTATTCTTTTAATGTTCACGATATTAATAATTTACTGTTTATAATAATACTGCTCAGATCCGATACCCCGACCGCCACCGGCTGTCTGGTTTTGTGACTATTGCTTATTAATGAATTCACGCAGGCTCTCTTTCCAATATATCGAGGTATGCCCCAGGGACTGTACCTTTGCCACGAAATCACGTATCTGCTGCGGGGCGTAACCTTTTTTGCCGCTGAGGATACCGATCTTGTAATGGTCGCAGAACCCTGCCGTTTCTCTAATCATTTCGAACGAGAGGTCCGGGTCGATAATGGGCTCGATGCTCGCCCACGTGCTTATACCGGCATTGTGCAGTTCTTTCATGGACTGAATACGTTCCCTGTTGGTACTTGCGCCAGGTTCCAGGTCGTCACGTCCGGTAAGTGTGAAACCAACGGATACAAACCCCTTTCTGGAAAGCACATTCTGTACGGCAGGATGATCCAACCAGTCTGCACATTTGGTAAGTATCTGGCAAGGGACTCCTTGACGCTGTGCCTCGTCCATGCATCTGAAGTTCAATTCGATGGTCTCAGCCAGGCAGGGATCGGACACGAAGTTGAAATGGAGCCCACCGTCCTTGATGATTTTCGACCGCCACCTGGTTAGTTCCGTTTTAAATATCTCAAAGGCGGTCTCGGTGTCGACGAGGGACTTCTTCAAGGATACAATGATGCCGCCAAGTGTACCGGCCATGATGCTTTTGTTGTTAAAGCAGTAATCGCAGTTATTCGAACAGCCGTTGTACAGGTTGCAGGCCCATAAACAGAACTCTCTGGCTCTTCCATCCGGTTGGTAAATGGCCTTGCCATGGATCCTTGTTGCACTTACGGTATTGTCTGAGGACGATACAATCGGGGAGGTTCCGTCGTTTCTCTCTCTATTCAATTCGGCAAGGTGGAGTCGGGTCTTGGCCGCTGGCAGTCCAATCCGCTCGTGAAGGTTGCCAATGGCCACTGTTTCTTTAATCCGCTTGTGGGACGATACACTTTTCATGGCGAATCTTCCATCATTTTTCACATCATTAGTTGCGGCAGGCGCTTTCCCGGTCTGCCCACGTTTCTTCATGGACATGTTATAAAACAATGTACTCGCAAGCCCTATGGCTGTCATACAAAGCCCCATTAGGGCTATTCCTTTATTATAATTCATTTCTATTGCATTTTAATAATTTTTTATAATTCTGATGTTATGGTCGCAAACCGGTATTCTCCGGTTATTTTTTGAGAGGTCCTTCACTGGTATCTTGAACCTGCTGCCACACCTGTACACGCAGACAAGTACCGGCCATGACACATTTGACAGTGCCCCCAATAAAGGTTTCTGACAGGCCTTCAAGATACTTGATGTCGCATTCAGGACTCCTAATCCTCATCTTATCATGTATGATTCTCATATTCATTGTCCGTTTACTATAGTTACTATCAGGCCTGGCATTTCCCTCAGGTTTTGCACCGTCATTAATACATCCTACCGTTGCTTGGACAGTTGTCTGCTCTGCGTGTGCAAGCACAAGACTTTGAACAATTGTATTCATTACGGTTACATGTTATGATTATACTTTGATTGGTTATATCTCCCCTTTTGGTTACTTACCCGTAGGATATCCAGCACCCCATATACGTCAAACAATATGTATTTGCCGTTCTGATAGGTCGCATCATCCAGCAGACCGCTGGCCTTCCACCTGTTGACTGTGCTTGATGAGACTTCAAGCACCCCGGCAAGACTCTTGATGCCCGTTACAAATCTGGGGAATCCAAGGTAATCATCCATGGTTGACTTTTCCACTTCCACTTTCGGGTCCTTCGGCAACCGGAATTGTTCCGGCTGTTTACTGCCTGCCATTATACATACCGTTTTATTATGCGGTACTTCCATCTTCTTTTTCATATTTATCTATATTTTAATATAATTGTTTTCTGTTTCGAAACGCCGCAAAGGTATAAACAAAAAATACGATTATTTCAAAATAATAACCGGTTTATTATCAGAAAATTACATGAAGTTGGAATAGGTTGGAATAGGTTGTAGATGATTGTAGTTGGTTGTAGATTTAGCCTTTAAGATTGTACATGGTTGTAATAATAAGGGGCTGTGATTCGGACTGTACCGGCAAAGAAAACTAATAAAAAATTGATTATGCCGGCACTGTTTTTTTTGAACGGGGAATTTGATTTCAGAAGTGTCAAAGACAATCCTCTTGAGCCGTTGAATTCCGACAGGTCCTTGCCCCATTGTTGGAAAACATTTTAAGGCTGCCCCTTGAAGACGGGATGGACACTTGTCTTTCCGGGAATGCACGCATGAGTGACAGCCGCCGTGATGGAAGGATACAGAGACAGGTGCAGACTCCAACGGGTAAAGTGCCGTTTCCATACCTTGTGACCGTAACTCCGGCTTTGATTCCGGTTTGTTAAGAACGTGAAATCATCCGGCAGGGAGTATTGCTGGCCGCATTATCGGCCTTCATGTTTCGGGTAACATGTTTTTGCGGATTGGAAGGTTTCCCCGGTATTATCCAAAGTCTATTCGTCCGGCTCTGTGTTGCCCATCAGACATGAAACTTGATCGGACATGCCGGTAACAGATGCCCAAAAAAGTTCATGGGGGAAACCGGAGCATGTTTATGGGATTGTAGGCAGATACCGGTGGAACGGGGTTACTTAATCTGGATGAAAAATGGAGTGGGGAATACGCTGTCGTTATCGAATCATGGCGGGAGAGCAAGGAAAGGTTTACCGGATATCACCAATCCACAGCAGATATACGACGTGTGACCCGTACCGTTGAGGAATATCACCGCCAGATCCGCAAGGAACAAAAAACAAGGGCGTGTTCCCACCGGACACACCCCTTGAAAAACCGATCTACCTTGCTTGCCACAATATACGGAAGGCATGGGCCATGCTATTGGCTGATTGGGGAGCCATTGCACGACAACCGGTGACAAAGCCTGGAAACATATTTGAATTGTTGTAGCTTTACGCCAGCCGGAGTATTGTTGGCACTGGTCAATCCCCGACTGCTGGGCACAGAAAGAGAACAGCGCATGACACAGTTATTTTACGCCCTCCATAACGTCTGATATAACTTTTGATATAACCGCATCTATCTCTTCTTGATCTGATTTGGCAATTTTATTGGTTGCATTTTTTAGAGTACCGGAAGGAATCTGTGCGTGGTCCAGCATGATGCATGTTTCCACCTTTTGCCACGTTCCTCTTCTAATCTGGCTCTTCCCTTCCAATTTGTACAGCTTCAGAATAAGCCATTGCAGGGAGCCTTTACCGCCGGTCCAATCTATATAATCATTCTCCTCGGGCTCGTAGGTCCCTGATGCCCCCATTCCTCCGAATATATAGCAAAAATATATGTACGAGGAACATTTCATATATCCATCTGTCAGCTCTTCAAATAATGCCTCCATGGCCTTCAACCGTTTAGCTTTAGTTTTAGCTTTATTTTCAGCTTTGATAGTCTTGATAAATAAAGGTGGATAAGACAGTGGAATAGGTGTTGGCCGATTGCTTTGAGAGAACTCCTCTAGAGAAACCTCAATATTTTTTAATACTGTCTTGCCACCTTCCTCCTTTGTTTTATCCTGGACGGGAACTTCAGGAGCGGGTTGGAAGGACTGCATCTCTTGTTGCTCCACTGCATCGGGAACCTTATCAGTCTCTTTTTCCGGTGACAGACTTATAGTCTCGGCAGTGTTGGTTTCAAGTACGGGCTGATTGTCACTTGACTGTTGACCCGTTGGTTTATCAATGCATGTTGGATTGTTCGTATGGCCATCTATAGATGGGGGATTCGTATCATTTATAAAAAAATCCAAATCCGAAGGACCTATTCCGCGGACTGTTGGGGTATTCTTTTTCCCGTCTAAACAATCTTTCAACATCATTCCCAATCCTACTCCTGCCACCAGACATACAGCACCCGTAACAATAGTTTCCCTTTTTGTCCTTATTGGACTATAAAAGACAGGATTGGAAGATGGCAGGAGGCTCACGCTGTCTCTGGATCCACTACATTTCATAAGTTGGGGATCCACCAGAATTTTCGCACTGTTTCTGTATCTGTTCTTTATCATAGATATTATATTTAAAATTAATAATAAAGCCGATATCCGGGCTTATCCCGAATATCGCCCCAAATATAACGATAATCTTGTTATGCAATGCTTTTTACATATTCAAAAAGCTGTTTTAGTTGTGTCGGAGTCATCTTTTCCATACTTTCTATGACCCCAGACTTGTATTGGTGGGTGTTCCATTTCTCCATCTGCATCTTTTGGGTTTCATCGGCCACTTCAATGTAAGGTTTCATACTTTCGTAATCGGAATGACCTGTGCAACTCATTACTACGCTAGCCGGAATACCAAGAGCCAAGGAACAACATACAAAAGTTCTTCTTGCATCGTGGCAGCTGATCTGTTCCCAGAACTTATAGGTATCCTCATGTCTGGTATTACCCTTGAAATAAACCTGGGATATTTCGCGATCCAGTCCGGCAAGTTTGGCAGCATCTTTCAAGTAATCATTCAGTTTTTGGTTACTTGGGACTGGAAAAATAGTTTTACCTTTGTACCAGGAGTATTTATCAATGATCCGCTGGGCATGTTCATTCAGAACGATATGCAGTTTGTCATCAGTCTTTTCGGTACAGAAATCTAGGCAGCCATCTACAATATTGGCAGGTTTTAGTGCGGCCAGGTCTGAATATCGAAGTGAGGTGAAAGCCATGAAGCAAAACATATCCCTTGCCCTCGACAAATACTCCCTCTCCTTGGGAAATTCAAAATGGAAGAAGTGCATCAGTTCCTTATATTTTAAAAAGGTGACGGCCTTCGGTATAACTTTTAGCTTAGGCTTGAATTCCAGTACACCAGGTTGTATCACATATCCATTTCTGGAAACCCAACGAAGAAACGACTTCAACATACTCAACTGTTTAACAATGGTTCGATTTCGATAATCATTTTTTATATACCAATTCATAAGTTGAATCATTTTATCTTTATCCAGTGTTTCCAGTTCTATTTTAGAATCACAGCCTGTTAGTTGTTGCCATACTTGTCCATATTTATATTCTGCTTCTATACTCCAGTTTCCTTCCAATGCTCTTGTTCTTAAGAACTCGTTGAATATGTATTTCAGTGTTTTTGTTTCATTTTCTTCTTCTACTTTTTGTTTCACTCTACCCAGTTTTTCATTAACTGATTCTTTTAGGTCAGCAGTCGTTGGTATCGTTGAACGAACATCGTATTCAGTAAACACTTCCTCGATACAAACCAGAAAACTACGGATTGCATTGTTAATCTCACGGGCATAAACAATCTTCCCACCGATTTTATGGGTCGTATTGCTTTTTACCAGTTGTTTGTCACTATCCCATTTTAGAGGATCAATAGTATAACCGACAGAGAAACCGACTTCATTCTTCTTACTGTTCCATCTTACCCGGATCATTACCTGCCCGTTCTTCATTACATAGGCTCTTGTGCTAAAACTTGTCTTTTTCATACCTTTTATTTAATTTTGTTGCGAATCTAAAGAGAAGATTTTAAAGGAAAAACAGGCTGACATTACATGAATATACATGATAGTACAAACTAGTTTTCCTTGTTCTATCCACCTAATTTCAAGAGCAAAGATACGAAGACTGATTAGGGGGAGTAACATCCTTTAACTACTCCCCCGATTTACAAAAGTATATGATATTGTTTGAAAGTATAAAGTAGCCTAAGTTATTGTAACAGATTGCTTATCAGTGTCATATATTACTTTTTAAAATCATGTATATTCATTTCTCAACTTCCTCTATCTCCACCGTATAGCCCTTTGCCAGCCAGTCTCCAAGCGTAGTGGTGATGGCTTGCACAATACCCACAACCATGGCGTGGGGCATATGTTCTTCACGAAAAACCCGTTCCATGAACTCTTTACCGGAAATGGTTCCCTTGGAACAGACACGGGCATGTAGCGACTTCGGTTCCTCGCCTTCGGGGACGGGCGTTTCATAAAGGTCATAATAAGCACTCATAAAATAATTTAAATTAATGGTTTATAGAGAATTGAGGAAAACTTGCAGCAAACTTGGGGAAGAAATGTTCTCGAAATCGGCAGAAGCTGGCAGTAAAGGTACTAATTATTTTTCTTGCCACAAGGATTTTACTTTCTTTCCACTGCCGTATTCTTTTCTTTCCACAGCTGTGGAAAGAAAAGAATACGGCAGTGGAAAGATTAGCATCTAGGATAGAAAAGGATAACTCCCAATGAGTCTGTCCTTAGTTCTTGGCAGGCAAAGAAACAGAAGCCTCCAATATCGGGGAGACAGACTCCCAAACCTGAGCATCAATACTCTGCATTCCTTGCACAGAAGGATGCCCCCATTGTTTATCAATGTCGTGCAAACGAATATTCTCGATGCCATAGTACCGGCAAATTTCATCCATGGAATCAGTTACCTCTTCGGATAATTCAGAATTGGTAATATTATAAATCCTGGCCGCAGGATAGAGCTGCTTGAGAGATGCAAGCAGATAGCAAAAGGCAGGACGGAAGCTATACAAATCGGCTTTCGTCCAGCCATCATATTGGTATGCGCCAATGGGGGCACCTGCCCAGCTGTCATTGGTACCGCCAAAAACAAGGATTATGTCGGGGGTGCCGAGGTTGTGAATACGAGTGATAAAAGAACGGTCGGAGTAATCGGCTTTCTCGTAACCGGTATGACAGACGGTGGAGCCGGAATAGGAATTGTTGCGTTCCAACTGAAAGCCGTGCTCATGGATGAAACGGTACCACCAGGTTTCCTCCACCTTTGTCACATCATTCTCTTTCTTTTCGCCGGGAACTCCATACCAGCAGAGATTGGCGGCAGGAGAGACATGACCGTAAAAAGTGGAATAGGAATCGCCAAGAATAGAAACTTTCTTTTGAGCAAACACCCCTGATATAAGGGGCAGGGAAAAAATAGCCAGAAAAAACAAGGATTTGCAGTTCATAATCAATAGATTTTTATGTCGTATGCCGCAAAGTTATAAAGTTTGTCCCGGTTTGACGGCAGGAGACCGTAGTTTTTTTTGCCATAGCCCGCTTATATGAAAGTTCCTCTACCGCCGGATTTCCACAAAAAAGGAAATGCCGGATTGATAGAGGAGCAAGAGAATGAAGATGAGAAAGAGTATATTTTACTCCCGTCCTCCACCGAGGACTTGATAAAAATTGATGATACCTTGTATTTCATCAAAGCGGTGGGCTACCTGTGTCAGTTGGGCAGAGAGTAGCCCCTGCTGGGCAGTGAGCACTTCCAGATAGGTGGAGGTGCCGTGCCGCATCAGTAACCGGGTGCTGCGGACGGTAGTTTCCAGTGAAGTTATCTGCCTTGTGCAGAGCTCCGTCTTTCCACGGGTTACCTGCACTTGGGTCAGAGCATTGTTCACTTCGCTGCCGACATTAAGCAAAACTTGCTGAAAAGCGAGCCTGGCTTCTTCCTGCTGTGCTTTGGCATCTTGAGCTGTGCCACGTTCAGCCCTTTGTTGAACAAGGGTTGTGTCAGCGAGTCGATGGCAGACAGAAGAAGTTTTCCGGGATTGACAATCATGCTTCCTGCCGAGTTGGTCCAGCCAGCTGTACCGCTCAGGGTGATGGAGGGGTAGAAAGCAGAACGGGCGGCATTTCCCTTACCTGCTGCCGGAGGTCGAGCAGCGAAGCTTCCACCTGGGCGACAGTTGGCTTCGGATTGCGAAACACTCGCCTCGTTCGTCATGCCTGCAGCCATCATGGCTCGCATGGTGCGTGCACTTTCGCGCCAACTGGCGGCTGTTTCTTCGGAAATGCGGTATTGCTCGTCAAGTATCAGCAAGGTAAAGGTTGGCCACATAGCTATCAGCGAAGTGCTGACGGCTTGTTCGTACTCCAAACTTTGAAGGTAGAGCGCTTTGGAGCAGCGCATGGCACTGGTCAAATTAGCCCAAATATCGACTCTCCAACTTGCCGAGGCAATACCGGAATAGGTCCACGAACCTTTGGAATTGTCGAAACTGCTGACGCCACACTGCGGAGTGAGCATAAACGAAGACAGGTACGAAAGTTTGGCCGACATCAGCGTGGCTTCTGCCTCCCTGATGCATTGCTGGGCGGAAAGCAAGTCGGTGTTGCCTTGCAAGATTTGCTCGATGAGCGACTATAATTGCGTGTCCGTAAAAAGCTCGAGCCAGGAAAGGGAGGCGATGGAGACAGTGTCCGATGCCGCAAACAGACTCAGGCTATCCAAACTTTGCCCGTCCAAATCGTGTTCATAAAGTCCATCGGTTGTGATGTCCTCCGGGCGCTGGTATTTGGTATAGATGCCGCAACTGGTCAGTACCAAGCCGGCGACAGCTAATACTGAAAGAGATTGCCGACAAATACCGTTTTCCCGACCAGTTTTTTTTCGGACGATATTTCAAGAAACACACGGGAATGTCACTCAAGGAGTATAGAGCAAAGAGAACTGAAGCATAAGCATACATAAATCCCCCTTATCCTCTACCTCTTTAGTATTTTTTGCGTATATTTGTCAGACACTAATTTAATCAATTCAATGCCATGAGAAAACTTACACACATGCTCCTTGCAGGTACCCTCGTCCTGGCCTGCTCTTCATGCGGGGTAGAAACAACAGCCAACTATCAAGTCATCCCCCTGCCCCAGGAAGTTGCCTTGAGTCAGGAATCTCCCTTCAACCTGAATGCCGGTACCATCATCGCCTACCCCGAAAACAATGAACTTTTGAAACGCAATGCTGAGTTTCTGGCTGAATACATCAGCCAGTCCACCGGCCACACCCTCCAGACAGAAGCCCTTGCCCCGGGGAGCGAAGCGCCCAAAGACGCCATCACATTAGGACTGGATCCGGCTATCCGCAACCGGGAAGGCTATGTGCTGACCGTCAAAGCCGACCGGGTGACCCTAAACGGCCAGACCGAGAACGGAGTGTTCTACGGTATACAAACCCTGCGTAAATCAATCCCTGCCGAAACCAAAGCCACCTCTATCCTATTGCCTGCCGGCAGCATCCAGGATGAACCCCGCTTCAGCTACCGAGGCATGCACCTCGATGTGGGCCGCCACTTCTTCCCCATTGAGTTCATCAAGAAATACATAGATTTACTGGCACTTCACAATATGAATACCTTTCACTGGCACCTCACCGAAGACCAAGGCTGGAGAATAGAAATAAAGAAATATCCCAAGCTGACGGAAATTGGCGCCTGGCGCGACCGTACCGTCATCGGCCGGAATACCGAAGAGTATGACAATACCCGATATGGCGGTTTCTATACGCAGGAACAAGCCAAGGAAATCGTAAAATATGCCGAGGAGCG
This sequence comes from Bacteroides sp. CACC 737, assembly GCF_013874375.1. NCBI lineage: Bacteria > Pseudomonadati > Bacteroidota > Bacteroidia > Bacteroidales > Bacteroidaceae > Bacteroides > Bacteroides sp. CACC 737. The sequence continues at coordinate 4,208,789 of NZ_CP059408.1, read as the reverse complement.
CTATATCACGGTCATCCCCGAAGTAGACCTGCCCGGACACATGCTTGCCGCACTGGCCGCCTATCCCGAAATGGGATGCACCGGTGGACCGTATGAAGTGTGTCCACGTTGGGGAGTATTCGAAGATGTGCTGTGCATCGGCAACGAAAAGTCCATGCAGTTCCTCGAAGATGTCATGGCCGAAATCATTGATATATTCCCTTCCAAATACATCCACATCGGCGGTGACGAAGCTCCCCGCACCCGTTGGGAAAAGTGTCCCAAATGCCAGGCGCGTATCAGAACCGAAAAATTGAAATCCGACAAGAACCATACAGCCGAAGACCGTCTGCAGAGTTATTGCATGACACGTATCGAAAAGTTCCTCAATAGTAAAGGACGCCGGATTATCGGCTGGGATGAGATTCTGGAAGGCGACGTCGCTCCTAACGCAACTGTTATGTCATGGCGTGGCTCGGCAGGAGGAATCAAAGCGGCCCAACTGGGACACGACGTGATAATGACACCCAACGACTATTGCTACTTTGATTATTACCAAAGTGAGGATACCCGGCACGAACCATTTGCCATCGGAGGCTTTGTCCCATTGGAAAAAGTATACAGTCTGAATCCTACCGCCTCACTGACCGAAGAACAAGCCAAGCACATACTCGGCGCACAAGCCAACCTTTGGACAGAATACATCCCGACCAGCGAGCAGGTAGAGTATATGGTTCTCCCCCGTATGGCCGCCCTTGCCGAAGTACAATGGACACAACAGGAAAAGAAAGATTATACAAACTTCACTACCCGACTGGCCGGACTCATCAGCCTCTACCGGAGAGACGGGCTCAACTACCGGGAACCCTTCCGACAGCAGGCAGACTCCACTGCTACCGAGAAGAAGTAATCAGAACTGGAAATAAATAAACGGCTGTATCTCCGAACTTTTCATCTGAATGACCAGATAGATTACAGCAAGCACCAGTACCGCCTTTCCCAACAAGGGAAGGCGGATTACTGTTTTTGTGCAGGCACGTTCCCAACTGTCGGGCACAAAATGCAGAAAATATCCCAATGCCATCAATGCGAACACTTCCCAATAGCCTGCCACCAACTGCGGGAAGAGTTGCGGACGGAAAGTAGTGAATATCTGCCTCAGCATATCCATTGATGTGGAAAACTCCGCATTACGGAAGAATATCCAGCAGAAACAAACAAAATGGAAAGTAATAAGCACCCCGAAGAACCGGCGAATGCCACGGCTTTCCGCACCTTTCTTATGTCCGGTGAGCGTCATCCAGCACTTGTGGGCTGCAAGCGCAACACCGTGCGTCATCCCCCAAAGGACAAAATTCCACGAAGCTCCATGCCACAAGCCACCCAGGAACATGGTAATGATGAGATTGGCGTACTGGCGGATTTTCCCCTTCCGGTTGCCTCCCAAAGAGATATAAAGATAGTCGCGCAACCAACTGGAAAGCGAGATGTGCCACCGCCTCCAGAACTCCGTAATGGAAGCGGACTTATAGGGAGAATCGAAGTTGATATTGAAATGGAAACCCAGCAACAAGGCAATGCCAATAGCCATATCACTGTAACCGGAGAAGTCGCAATAAATCTGCAAGGCATAGCCATAGACACCCATCAGATTCTCCACCCCCGAATAAAGAGTAGGATTATCAAAGATACGCTCTACGAAGTTGACGCTGATATAGTCCGATATGACCGCTTTCTTGAAGAGTCCACTCACGATGAGGAAGATTCCACGCCCGAACATCTCCCTGGAGACAAACAGTGGACGGCGGATTTGCGGAATGAAATCACGGGCACGTACAATAGGCCCCGCCACCAACTGGGGAAAGAAGGAAACATAAAAAGCATAATCCAATAAACTGCCCAGAGGCGTTATCTGGCGACGATACACATCTATCGTATAGCTCAACGACTGAAAAGTGAAAAAAGAGATGCCCACCGGAAGGAAAATATCCATTGCCGTGAACGTTCCTCCCGTCAGCGAGGCAAAAGTTTCGCCCAGGAAATTGGTGTACTTGAAGTAACACAACAATCCCAAATTGATGAACAGACTCAACACAACCCATGCCTTACGTAGCCAGGGAATAGCCTCGCGTGCCATCAAACGTGCAATGAAAAAGTCACAGACCGTCACCAGTCCAAGCAGGAAAAAATAAGTGCCACTACTTTTATAATAGAAGTAATAGGAAAACAAGGTGACAAACAGCAAACGCGCCGTCGTCCGGCGTTGCAACAACAGATAAACCAATATAAAAGCGACAAACAGCCAGAGGAAAATACCACTGCTGAATATCATCGGGGCTTGCGGGTCATAAGTGAAGACATCGCGCAAACGGTCCAAGTCTATATTCAATCCGGATAAAAATTCTTCAATATTCCACATAATCGTTATAAGCTTTTAACAAGGCCTGGCAGAACAGCTCGCCTTGCAGGCGGTAACCGTCCGGCAAATAATGTACATGGTCCGGACGCATCAATCCGGCTTCCTGCCAGTTGAGGCAGGCACGGTGGGTACCGCCAAGTATTTCGTACATGTCCCATACCGCCAATCCGTTTTCATCGGCATAGCGGCGGATGGTCTGCACGGCAACGGCAGTACGCGGATTAATCTTATAGGTCCGACGACGGCGACGCTGCCGGAAACTCTCGTAAGAGCCCGGAGGAGTGGTCATCAACATCGGTACATTCGGCAGTTTCTCGCGAAGCATGCGTACAAGGTCATCCATCTGGCGATAGTGCAACATTGTATTGTAACGGCGGTTATGGCTTTCGTTCGTCCCGAAGGAAAGAATAAGCAGGTCGGGATGTAGAGCCGCAATATCAGCAATACGGTCCGGACGGGTGAAAGTAGTACAAAATGCACCGTTGATACCTACATCGGTATAAGAGACTGCCCCGAAAGTGTCCTGCATCAACGCACCGGTGGTACGGGGGAAGATATGGCCGCGTATATGGCTGTCGCCCACATGTACGATGCGAAGCGTATCAGCGGAAGCGCCCAGCCGGGACAGACGCAACTTCTCCCAGAAAGGATTAAGAATACCCAGACTGTCGGTAAGTACATTCTCCTTCATTTGCCGGAATGCGGCGGGAAAAGTTATCAAAGGGACAGACACCGTATCCGTACGTTGGGAATAGAGGCAGAGAGTATCACAATCCGCTCCACCGGTATGACACGAAAGGCTGCCTGGCAGTATGTCTTGTGCATGGAGCGGCCGTATCGCCGCAATCAGTACCAGCACCGCGCAGCAAATCATACATCGTAAATCGTACAATCGTAAATCCTCCTTATGGCTCCTCTTCATAGTAGGCCCTCCTTCTGTCATACTGTTCCTTGCCATAAATCAAAGACTCATAAAGTAATCCCGCAAGATGCTTTCCACCACGGAAGTTGATGTGCGTATAATCATAATTGGCCAGTGACGGCTTGGCATGCACCATGTCTGCCATGCTGCCTTCCCCACCCATGGCCTCGAACATGTTCCAGAAAGCGACAGCCTCATCCGCTGCCAGATTCTGCTGATAACGAACCAGATTCTTGATGCCAGGCATGGTACGCAGCTCTCCTTCTTCGGTCTTATAGTCCCTATCGCCCACGCTGACTATGAGGATGGCTGCTTGCGGAAAGGCCTCCTTGAGATGCTGCACCGTTGTCTGCATGCCGGCAATGTACTTGTCGTAATTCCGTCCGCGCTCTGTAGCCACATTCAGTCCGTACTGCAGGATTATCAAATCGTAAGGACGCTGTTCGTTGAACTCGCGCATCATCCACACGGGAACAGAACGGAGGGAGAGGCCGGAGCTGCCACGCAGTGAGAAGTTATCCAGCACAATGCCGGAAGTACCGTCCATGGCAAGGCCATAAAACAAGGTGGAGTCCGCACTTTCCACCGTCCAACGGACAGAACCGATATTTCCCTCTACCGTCATCTCCTGCAAATCATCAATCGGCTCAAAAGTCTCAGTAGTTGCTTCGCCACGATTGACGCGGACAGAAAGGGTGGTTGTGCCACGGTTATAGAAAAAAATACTGGCACGCTGGCAGGTGTCCAGACGGGAGGCATAGTTCTTCTGCCCCCGCAGTTCCACATAAGCACCGGTATTCGGAATAAAGTAATGTCCGGAGACTCCCAGCTTGCTACGGTCAAAGAACACGGAGTCCATGACAGAATGACTCTCCCATCCGCTGAAGGAATGACGCACTGTAGGGCGGAAGCCACTGGTCATGGACGTAATGGTGACAAAACCTACTCCGCAACCGCCATATTTCTGCTGAAGCATCTCGCGTAAATCAGCCGTCAGAATATCCGCTTCGATAAAGGAGTCGCCGAAGTAGGCGATACGAACCGGACGGGGTGCTTTGGCAAGCTCGTCGAGTGCCTGATAGAACCGCGTCATGCCACGCATGGTAGAATCACTATAATCTTCAATGCACGTCATGCCCGCACGGCAGGTGTCCACAAAGGCGGGCTTCACCTTCGGGGGCGGAGGCAGCAGGCTGTCCGGCTCACTCACCGGCTTGGAAGGACGACGCACGTCCCCCAAGATATCCACACGCCTCAGCACACGGCTACCCATCGTAATACTTGGCAACAGATGCATCAGCAACAATGCACCCCATACGATAAACGCCAACAGACCCGTATATTTCAATGAATTCTTTTCCATACCTAATGTGGACGCAAAGATATAGATATAGGTTGAAAAATCTCTCCGGACAAAAAAGAATTATCCCCGAAGAAACAAGATTTTTTCTCTGGGGATAATGGTTATAGACAGAGCAGACCCGATTAAATGGTCTGTTCGATATTCCAAACAAAAGCACGGAGTCCGAGTTGCTCGGTCTCCTTGTCCATCCGATGGAGCGCTTCGAGCAACGGAGCCACCTTAGCCTCATCTATGATAGTGATGATGGCGGAACACATACTGGGCCAGGCATGGCTGCCATAGTGCGGTTCTCCCGTCTTACTGCCACGCCCCTGTACTTGCTGCCAATAGCTGAAGCCGCGGCAGTTGTGGCGATCAAGCAATGCCATGATACGTTCAAAGAACGCTTGGTCGAATGTTATAAATACTGATTTCACGCTATATAATGTTTAGTGATTAATGTTTAATGATTAACGGATAATGATTAATCATTGTTTACGTGGTTTCGTCATCTTCTCCTTATGCAACTGGTAATAATCATTCAGCTCACGGTCTTTCTTAATCTTCTTACGTGTGCGCCGAATACCAACACCTGCAAACGAGCAATAGAGTACAGGGACAAGAATCAATGTCAGAATGGTAGATACCGTCAGACCGCCAATTACGGCAACCCCCAACGGACGCCACATCTCGGCACCTTCACCCTGCCCTACAGCCATCGGCACCATACCGAGGATAGTGGTCAGTGTAGTCATTAATACCGGACGCAAACGGCTGCGACCTGCCGTGACTACAGAGTGAAGCACCGCTTGACCACGTTCGCGGCAAAGCGTGATGTAGTCGATGAGTACGATACCGTTCTTCACCACAATACCAATCAACATGATTCCACCCAAAAGCGACATCACATTCAAATTGGTTCCCGTAAAGAATAATGCCATCAACACACCGCTGAATGCAAATGGAATGGAAAACATGATGATGAACGGATAACTCAAAGACTCAAACTGAGCTGCCATCACAATGAATACGAGAATAACAATCAATACAGCCAGCGTTCCCAAGTCGGAGAATGAATCCTGTTGGTCCTCATACGAACCCGAAATCTGGATAGAAACACCACTTGGTAGGTCCATCTTATCAATTATAGCATTACCATTGGCCACCACATCGCCCAAAGGTGCTCCCGAAATAACCGCAGATACAGTAACAATACGCTCACGGTCTTTACGTTCGATGGTAGGAGGAGCAGAACGCTCGACTACTTTGCCGAGGTCTTTCACGCGGATACCCTCACCGGAAGGCGTATAAATAAGGATGTTCTCCAAATCTTCAATCTTTGTACGGAATTCGGGAGCGTAACGCACACGGATGTCGTACTCGTCACCATCTTCGCGATAATAAGATGCCAAAGCACCATTTACACGATTACGCAGATAGTTGGAGGCAGTAGAAAGATTCAAGCCATGCAATGCCAGCTTCTCACGGTCAAAGTCCACCTGATATTCGGGCTGATAATCCTGACGGCTGATATTCACTTCACTCACACCTTTCACCTGCAACAATTTCTCTTTCAGTTCGGCTGACACTTTGTCCGTCGCGGTGAAGTCGTAACCATAAACCTCAAAGTCGGCACTTGCCTGGGCGCTCATGCCGCCTGTGCTACCGCCCAGAATAACCTGCGCCTTGTCCAATTCGGGATACCCCTTCAAGTCCTCACGCATTTCGTCGCAAACGGTTTCCAGTGTCACGTCACGGTCTCCCGGACTCACCAGACTGATATTGAAACTAATGATATGACTACCGTTGTCCTGCATGGAAGCAAACGTATTGTCAGAGTCCGCCTGCCCCACAGTGTAGTTGCAAACTTTCATCATATCTCCGTAGCGCGTCATCCACTTGTTTGTCAGTTCCGAAGCCAACGCTTCCGCACGTTCCACACGGGCCCCGATGGGCAACTGAAGGTTGATACCGATGCGGCTATTGTCTGCTGCCGGGAAGAACTCGGTACCTATGTACTTGGCACAGAACAGACTTGCCACAAAAAATGCGGCACAGCCTGCCATAACCGTCAGACGATGGCGCACAGCCCAGTTCAACCGGTTCTGGTACCACACGTCAAGACCGTCCAGCGCACGCTGAATCGGCGTATAGAGCGTAAGGAACATCTTACTCTGCTTTTTCTGCAAACGCAGAAGCTGCGCACACATCATCGGAGTGAATGACAAGGCTGAAACTGTGGAAACCGTCATAATCACACACATCATCCATCCCAACTGACGGAATAGCACACCGGACATGCCACTTACCATCGTCAATGGGAAGAATACCGCAATCATAGTCAGCGTAGATGCAATTACGGAGATGGCCACCTCGTTCGTGGCATGTATCGCTGCCTGCTTCGGTTCGGAACCCCGTTCAATATGGGTCGTTACATTCTCGAGTACCACAATGGCGTCGTCCACCACGTTACCAATAGCAATGGAGAGACAAGAGAGCGAGATGATATTCAGTGAACCGCCGTCGATGATACCCAGATAGATGAACGAGGCAACCAATGACATCGGTATGGTGATACAAATAATGACCGTGGCACGCCAACGCCCCAAAAAAACGAACACCACCAAGATAACGAACAGCATAGCGTACATAATGGTTTCCTCCAAGCTGTCTATCGTATTCAGAATGTTTTCGGAAGTATTGACAATGATCCCCAGCTTCACATCGCTCGGCAGTGACTTCTGCAACTGCGGCAACATATCAATTATCTTCTGCGAAATGGCTACAGAATTGGCACCCGATTGTTTCTGCACCACAATCATGGCGCCCTGCACACCGTTGCTATACGTCTTCTGTGCACGTTCCTCCACAGAGTCCACAACTTTTGCCACATCGCGCAGATAGACGGAAGCACCGTTATGCGTACCTACCACGATGTTCTCCATCTCTTTGGGATCCTTGAACTCACCTTCCACACGCAGCGAATAGGTATTGTTACCCACATCGAACGTACCGCCCGGCGTATTCCGGTTTTCGGCACTGATAATAGAGCTGATAGTTTCTACTGAGAGGCTGTAGGCATCCAATTTATTGGGGTCGCAATATACATTGACCTCACGTTTGGGGGCACCCGAAATAGACACCGTACCCACACCTGGCACACGCGCCAAGGGATTCGCCACGTTGTCATCCAATATTTTATAAAGAGCCGGCTGGCTCTCCTCTGCCTGCACGGAGAGCAGCAGGATAGGAATCATATCCGTACTGAACTTGAAGATGATGGGAGTTTCGACCTCATCGGGCAGCATGGAGCTCACCATGTCCAGTTTATCACGCACGTCGTTCGTCAGCACGTCTATGTCATATCCATACTCAAACTCCAGCGTAATCACGGAAATATTCTCCGACGAACGGGAAGTGATATGCTTCAGATTACTGACCGAGTTCAGCACGTTTTCCAACGGACGAGTCACGTTGTTCTCAATGTCCGAGGCACTGGCACCCTGATAGGTAGTCATCACCATAATGGTGTTGGTCTCGATATCCGGATAAAGGTCTACCGGCAATTTCGACAGAGAGAACAGACCAAATATAGCCACTGCCAGGAAGCAGAGCGAGGTCATAATCGGTTTCTTAACCGCTCCTTCGTATAAACTCATAAGATTAATTCTTTAATTTGTCAATGTGCTAATATGCTAATTGGCTGCGCAATGTAGCTACATCGGCACATTAGCATATTATCACATTACCATATTATTTTTCTACCTCAACTTCCACACCATCGGCTAATTTAGACTGCCCGGCAATAACAACTTGAGAGTTATTGTCTACACCGGAAATCAACTCATACTCCGTATCCATACGACGGCCAAGTTCTACCTTATTATAAGACACCTTGCCGTCCTTGTAGACATAGACATAGCGGTCGCCTGAACCGGCACGCTTCACAATGGCCAGGTCGGGAACGACCACGTGGTCCCGTATTCCGAAATTCAGCGTGGCACGGGCAAACATTCCCGGACGTACACGCTGGTCACGGTTAACAAGCTGTATCTCTACCGGGAAAGTACGGGTAGCCGGGTTGATGGTAGGATAAACAAGGCTGATTTTGCCTTCGAACTCCTCGTCACCATAGACATCCACTTTCACAGATACGGGAGCGCCCTTCTTCACTTTGGTAAAGTAGCCTTCGGATACGTTGATGTATAGTTTTACCGGAGTGATTTGCTCCACTACCAGTACCGGCTCTCCACCGCCATACATATCTCCGTTATCGTAATTACGTGCCGTCACCACTCCATTAATGGGACTGAGCAACGAGGTGTTCTCCAAGAGATTCTTATAGGAAGTCTCACGGATGTCGAGATTCATCTTGGCGGCATCCCACTCCGACTTGGAGGCACCACCTACCTTATACAACTCATCAATACGCTTGAACTCTATCTGCTGGTTGTCCAGCTGATATTTTATCTGCTTCAGATTGGCAGCATCCATGCTGACCAGCTTCTGGCCTTTCGACACGCGGTCGCCCACCTCCACAAAAATGCGGTCTATACGCACCGGAGAAGAGGGAGCAATATTGTTTTTCACTTCGGCTTCCACCGTAGCGGTGTATTCCTGAATCTGTTCTACGGGACGGGACGACACCTCGGCCAGTTTTACCTTCGGTTTCTCGTCCACCTTCTCAGCAGCAGCTTTATCACTACCTCCGCTACATGCCCCCAGCATGGCAACCACCAGCAGGACCATCCATTGAAAACCTTTTTTCATATCGTTGTTTTTATTTCTATTCTTCATTCTTAGTTCTTCATTCTTCGTTCCCTGCAATATAATCCTTTCCCAGGACTTGGTCAAGGTCAGCCTTCGCAACCAGATAATCATAGATAGACTGATTGTAAGTCAGTTCAGCCTCCGTAAGCTGCACTTGCGAAGTGTTCAGCTCCAACACTGTACCTTTGCCTACCTCATAGCGTTTACCGGCAATCTGCACAGCTTTCTGTGCCTGCATCACATTCTCGCGGTTGCTGACAACCTGCTCTGAACTGGCAGCCATATTGTTCTGATAGCTGGTAATCTGCATGTTCAGCTTGCGCTCTGTGTCCAGACGGTTCTGCTCCAACTGACGTATCTGAATACGGTTGGACTTGAGCTTGGTGAAATTGCTTGCCTTATACAAAGGAATACTCAGCGTAAACATCAGTGCGGAACTTCCGCTCCAATTATAATCGAGGATGTTCCAGTCCTCGTTGTAGAGTGACTGGTATTGGTAAGAATAATTCATACCCAAAGTAGGCATGAAGTTGGTACGGAGTGACTTGATGTTCTGATTGAGCATCTTCCGGTTCAAGTCCAACTGCTTCATCGTCGTATTATTGTTCAGATTAGCAGCGGGCTGATTCAGTTCATTGGCAAACAGCTCCGTCTCATAGTTGCCGAGATTGTCGGCAATCTCTATATCCACATCGGCCGTTACTCCCATCAGTACCTTCAACTGCAACTTGGACAACGTCACGGCATTACCCGCCGAAATCACATTCGGCTTAATGCTGCGCATCTGCACCTCGGCACTGATTTTATCGAACTCACTGACGGCACCCTGCTGATACTTGGCATTGACAATGTTGTAGTTGTCTTCTGCCAGCTTATAGCTCTTCTGCAACACATCGTAGGAGTCTTGCGTCAGCATCAGCTGATAGTAACCCTTAGTTACCTGGTTCACCAAGTCCAGCTTAGAAGCCCGTGACTTTTCCACAGCCAGTTCAATGTCTGTCTTCGTCATCGACATGGCCTTATATACGCTAGGGGCGAATATGGGCAAACTGATATTCAGCACCCCGCTTACCGTATTCGAATTGTCCATACCCATCTTGAACGACTGTCCGCCAAGATTCATCTGTGCCGCACTGATGGTATGATTCCACGTACCGTCAATGCTTGCCTGCGGAAGCAAGTTCTGCCAGGTTTCCTTGTGAGTCACTTTCTTCAAAGCAATTTCTTCCTCCGCCACCTTTATGGTAGGATTGTCGCTTAAAGCAATCTCCAAGGCACGGTCAAGGGTCAGGGTCAGGGTATCCTTTGTCTCTTGTGCGCGCACATAGCCGTCGGCATACAGCACAGCAACTGCCAACAGTAGTGCTCTGCCTACCCAAAATCTCTGCATCTTCATAAATCAAAAATAGATTATTTATTAAAACTACTCCTTCGTTTCATCCGGCTTTACCTGATTCTTGCGATATTCGCAGATAAAGTCCTCCAGGACACGGGCACCCTTCTCCGTAGAGATACCGCGCAAGAAAGTGAACATGATAGATTCATACACTTCAAGGAAAGAATACTCATTGCAGATGTCCGAATTCATCAGCAAATCGAGCTGGTCGCGCACAAGCAGATTGATAATAGCAAAATTCACATCATCACGGAAAATGCCTTGCTTCACGCCCTCTTTGAAAAAGTTCACGGTATCTTCCGAGCTCCGGTTCCGGTTGTTCTTCATCAACTGATAAGCCTTGGGATATTTCTTGATATCCTCAAAAAACTTCTTGTTCGTGGCATGAAAACGCTCTATGCTCCACTGATAACATCTCAACAAAACTTCCAATACGTTGTTGGAAGTCTCTATGACTTCTTTCACAAAAATATCACCATCCTTCTGGGACTTCAGGATACATTCTTCCAGCAAGGTTTCCTTATCCGGAAAAACTTCGTAAAGAGTGCGCTTAGAGATACCCAAAGATGCTGCAATCTCATCCATCGTGATACTTTTTATTCCATTTGTTGTAAATAATTCTACAGCGGCCAGAATGATACGTTCCCTTAGTTCCACCCGTGATGTTGAATGCTTCGTGTGTTCGCCCATTTTTCTTCCCTTTCTAAACTAAAACTATTTTTATTCATTATCGGAATAAAACGAGACAAATATAGAAAGAAAACTCAATTCGCCAATTAAGTTTCCTTTCTTATTGTTAACAGATTAATAATTATTATGTTTCTGGCAGATTTATTGGGAAGTTCCTAATAATCAAACTTTGTCCGGTTGAGGAAAGCGACTGTCTTATGGATTTCCTTATACATCACGATGTCCTCCTTCACAAAGGGAACTTCCTTGCGGTATTCGTGCAGGAAACGCTCCAAAACGGGAGAAGTCTTTGCCGGACGGCGGAAGTCAATGCCCTGAGCGGCATTCATCAGTTCGATGGCAAGGATATGCTCCAGATTATCCATAATGCGATAAAGCTTAGTAGCTGCATTGGCACCCATGCTGACGTGGTCTTCCTGCCCGTTGGAGGAAACGATGGAGTCGCTGCTGGCGGCATAGCAGTACATTTTGTTCTGGCTCACCATAGATGCGGCGGCATATTGCGGAATCATGAAACCGGAGTTCAGACCTGGATTGGCAACAAGGAATTCCGGAAGTCCGCGCAACCCCATGATAAGCTGGGCGATGCGCCGCTCGGATATATTGCCCAGTTCTGCCAGGGCGATGCCGAGAAAGTCGTAGGAGATGGCAAGCGGCTGGCCGTGGAAGTTACCGCCCGAAATGATACGGTCCTCATCGGGGAAGATAGTGGGATTGTCAGTCACGGAATTGATTTCCGTCAGCAGAACGGAAGACACGTAACGGATGGCGTCTTTCGTTGCCCCATGCACCTGAGGGATGCAACGGAACGAATAAGGGTCTTGCACATGCTGCTTGGGACGAGCTACCAGCTCGCTGCCTTCCAATAGCTTGCGGAAGTTGGCACCCGTTTCTATCTGTCCCTTGTGTGGACGAATCTGCTGGATACAGTCCATGAAGGGATCGATACGTCCGTCGAAAGCTTCCAGGGAAAGGGCGGCAATCAAGTCGGCTTTCTTGGAGAGACGAAAGGCTTTGAGAATGGCAAAGACACCGTTGGCACTCATAAACTGGGTACCGTTGAGTAATGCCAATCCCTCTTTACTCATCAGCTTCACCGGTTCCCAGCCGAACTCGTCGAGCACGCTGATAGCCTCGCGCTTCTTTCCTTTATAATAAACATCGCCCACACCGATAAGCGGCAGGAAGAGGTTGGCCAGAGGAGCCAGGTCGCCGGAGGCGCCCAGTGAACCACGGTCATACACAATAGGCATCACGTCGTTATTGAAAAAGTCGAGGATACGCTGCACGGTAATAACCTGCACACCGCTATGCCCCAAAGAGAGGGCATGCGCCTTGAGCAACATCATCAGCTTGATGATGACGGGACGTATCTCCTCGCCCACACTGCAAGCATGGCTCTTGATGAGATTCTCCTGCAAGGTACCCAGCTCGTCCGACGAAATGCTCTTGCTGCACAACGAGCCGAAACCGGTGGTAATGCCATACAAGGGTTCTTCCGACTCCGCAATCTTCTTGTCCAGATAATCGCGGCACTTCTGTATCCGCAGCTTGGCTTCCGGAGCCAGCTCCAGTTTCAAGTTTTCATTAATGATGCGTTCGATGAGGTCGAAGGTCAGCTCACCGGAACCTACGTAATAGACATTGTTCATACTTTCAGCTCTTGATTGATTTCGTCCAACAATTCCTTTTCTTTCGCACAAGCCAAGTGTTCCAATTCATCGGCTTCACTTTGGAGCTTGGACACAAACTCCTTGTCCTTCAACGAACCCAGGTTGATGCGTACATTCATCAGTGCGCCCAGCACAGCCGAACGGGCAGACATCATGGCTACACAAGCATCCGTAACGGCATTGCGATTGCCCATGCGGGCTATATCCATGATGACTGTCATCAACTCATACGCATTGCGTGCCACCTGCATGGGAACAAGGGCAGCAAACTTGGTAGCCTCCTGAATGGCAGCACTGCGCGCCGCTTTTTCCTCATCCGTAGCTTTCGGCATCTTGAAGCAGGCAAACACCTTGTTGTAGGCCTCAGAGTCGCGGTCTATATCTTCCACAAAAGCTCCCTTCTGCTGCAAGGCAACTCCGGAGACATGGCGCATCAGCTCTTCGTGAAGTTCATAACCTTTCTTGCCGATGGTGAGGTTGGCAACCATAGCGGCAAGAGCAGAAGCAATGGCACCGTTCAAAGCGGCAATACTACCGCCACCGGGGACGGGATCACTACCCGCCACTTTATTCAAAAATTCCTTTACTGTCAAATCAACTAACATGGTAATAAATTATTAAGGATTAAATATTAATGTTCAAGGAGCTCTAAAGTCCCGGATAAAGAACTCCGTTCTTCACGGTGGTATTGACACAATTCATCCCGACGTAATAGGGCAAAAAATGATAATTGTCCGTATCGAGGACTACAAAATCCCCTTTTTTGCCCACCTCGATACTACCAATGCTGTCCGCACGGTTCAAGGCGGCTGCACCGTTCAAGGTCAGGGCAGTGATGGCCTCTTCAACACTCATTTTCATATAAATGCACGCCAAGGCAAATGTCAGGGGGATGGAACCGGAGAAACAACTGCCCGGATTGAGGTCGGTGGCAAGAGCCACGGCACAACCGGCATCAATCATTTCGCGTCCACGGGCATAGGGTTCCTTCAAAGCAAAGGCTGTCAGCGGAAGAAGGGTCGCCACAACTTCTTTATTGGCCATGGCGCCGATGTCCGCATCCGAAGCATGCAGCAGATGGTCGGCAGAGACGGCAGAAAGTTCAGCAGCCAGTCCAGCACCACCTAATGGTACAATTTCATCGGCATGGAGTTTCAAGGCAAGTCCCATTTCCTTGGCTGCTAGCAAAAGGCGACGAGACTGTTCGATGGAGAAAACACCCTGCTCACAGAAGACATCGCAGAACTCTGCCAAATTATTATGAACCACTACGGGCATCACTTCGCGGATAATGTAGTCCACGTATTCGTCCGTCCGCCCGTTGTATTCTGCAGGCACAGCATGTGCGCCGAGAAAAGTGGAGACAACGTCTACACGCTTGTGCTCGTCATTATTAAGGCTACGCATCACCCGAAGCTGCAGGAGTTCGGTTTCCTTGTCCAAACCGTAGCCGCTCTTTCCCTCTACGGTAGTCACTCCCATAGCACTCATCTGCTTCAGAAAGCCCTCCGCCTTGCTGCGCAGCTGGATGAAATTGCATGCACGGGTAGCCTTCACCGTACTCACGATGCCTCCTCCACGTTCCATGATGGACATGTAACTCTCTCCCTTCAAACGCCAGGAGAACTCCTCGGCACGCTCGCCACCAAACACAAAGTGTGTGTGTGAGTCCACAAAGCCGGGCAGCAGACACTTGCCGCGGGCATTGTAATGCCAGTAGTGCTGATAATAGCCATCACGCTCCTCTCCACGGTTGGGACCGACGTAGGTGATGACACCGTCGGTCACTTCCACCGTAGCATTGTCGATGATGCTCAGTTGCTCCATCTCGCTGCCGCGACGGGCGGAAAAACCGAGGGGGGTCACGACACGGGCATTGAATATAATAAGGTTCTCTGTCATAAAGCCTCTCCCCTAACCCCTCCCCGTAGGGAGGGGAATTAAGTTAGTACTATTTAATTCGGTTACATTCGTGCTTCTAAAACTTGCTCCATGGAGAAGTTCTCCAATCCCAGATAGTAGGACGCTGTATCTATCAAGGCCTCCATCGGCACCAGACCGATAATCTCACTGCCCACAATGCTGACACCGTAGCGGCGGGCTTCCACACGCACCAGTTCGAAAGCACGGTAGAGGGCGGTGCGGGTATAGTCCGTCATGTTGATGGATACCTGCGTGATGCCGCGGTCTTTCAACTCCACTCCCATTGCCTTGCAATAACGCAGTCCGCCGCCGATGAAACGGATTTTCTTAGCAATGTCATGGGCTATCTCCAGACTGGGAGTATTGAGGTTGATGTTATAGGCCACCAAAGGCATGCGGGCACCGATAGCTACTGTGCCTGCAGTAGGATGACGTTCAGCCGGTCCAAAGTCGGGATGCCATTCCGGTTGCTTTATCTTCTCGGCCATACCTTCGAACTCCCCTTTACGGACAGCGGCCAGATTCTCCCGATGAGGGGCAGAAGCAGACTTTTCATATAAGAAGACAGGAAGATTGTAACGTTTTGCAACCTCCTCGCCCACCTCTTTGGAGAGGGCAACAGCTTCTTCCATCGTCACATTCCGGATGGGGATAAAAGGTACTACATCTACAGCACCCATACGAGGGTGCTGTCCCTGATGGTGATTGAGATCTATCAGCTCTACCGCTACGCCGATAGCTTCGAGCACAGCATCACGAAGCGGTTCAGGCTCACCCACTACGGTCACCACGAGGCGGTTATGGTCTTCATCGTTGCTGTAATCCAACAGTTTCACACCTTGTTTGCTCCGAAAAGGAGCCACTATCTTATCTATCTTTTGCAAATCGCGCCCTTCACTGAAATTGGGGACGCATTCCATAATTCTGTCCATAATATTCTAATATGCTAATGTGAGTAATATGCTAATGAGAGAATATACACATGCTTCTAATCAAATCCTCATCCGCCACATACGGCATCGTGATATGATAGCCATCTGCATGCGTACGGTTAAACTCTTCACTCGTCTCCATGGCATGAGGGTTACGCGCCCACGAACGGCGTGCCACACCACCCATCACATCCCACAGCATGGCGGAACGCAAGATTTCGTCTACCCGCTCACTACCGTCGCACACCATGCCGAAACCGCCGTTGATGGCTTTTCCGATACCTACGCCACCTCCATTGTGCAAGGCCACCAAGCTCATGCCACGCGCACAGTTTCCGGCAAAACACTGTACCGCCATATCTGCCATGACATTACTGCCGTCCTTGATATTGGATGTTTCACGGAATGGAGAGTCTGTACCGCTGACATCGTGATGGTCGCGTCCCAACATGATGGGGCCGACCTCTCCCTTACGCACCATTTCATTGAAGCGCAAAGCTATATTCATGCGTCCCACGGCATCCTGATAGAGAATACGAGCCTGCGTGCCGACTACCAGATTGTTCTTCTCCGCATCACGAATCCAATTGTAGTTATCCAAATCTTGCCCGCGACGTGTAGGGTCGATACATTCCATCGCCGCACGGTCGGTCTTCACCAAGTCTTCATGTTTTCCACTGAGACACACCCAGCGGAACGGACCATAACCATAATCAAACAATTCCGGTCCCATAATGTCTTCCACATAGCTGGGGAAAATGAAGCCGTTCTTATCGTCCCCATCTCGCGCAATTTCGCTCACACCGGCATCGTAGACGGCTTTCATGAAGGAGTTCCCATAATCGAAGAAGTATGTACCGTGTTCCACCAGCCTCTTTATAGCCTTGAAATGACGCTCCAAGGAAACATTCACCAGGCACCGGAACTCCGACGGATTTTCATGCAGCATACGGGTACGCTGCTCAAACGTCAGTCCGACGGGACAGTAACCGCCCTCGTAGGTGGCATGGCAGGAAGTCTGGTCGGAAAGTAAATCTATGTGCAACTGCTTCTGCACCGCATATTCCAGCAAATCGACGACATTGCCGTGATAGGCCACAGAAACCGGGCGGCACTCATCCATCGCTTTTTGAGCCAGCGAGAAGGCTTCTTCCAGAGAATCCGTAACGTGTCCCACCCAACCCTGGGTATGGCGGGTTTCGATGCGGGAAGCATCCACCTCGGCAATGATTGCCGCCGCCCCTGCCATCTCGGCAGCTTTGGGCTGCGCACCGCTCATGCCTCCCAGACCGGAAGAAACAAACAAGCGTCCGCGCAAATCACCATCCTGCGGAATGCCCAGCTTCAGACGGCCCGCATTCAGCAGCGTATTAAAGGTGCCGTGCACAATGCCCTGCGGACCGATGTACATCCAGCCTCCGGCAGTCATCTGGCCGTAGTTGGCAACGCCCATCTGCATAGCGGTGTGCCAGTCCTTCTGATTATCATAGAGCCCCACCATCAGCGCATTGGTAATGATGACACGGGGCGCTTCGGGCTTGGATTTGAACAGTCCCAACGGATGCCCGCTTTCGATAACCAGTGTCTGCTCGCGCGTCAACACTTCGAGGTACTGCTTGATGAGCCGGTATTGCATCCAGTTCTGACAGACCTGTCCCGTCTCACCATAGGTAACTAATTCATACGGATAAAGGGCGATGTCGAAACAAAGATTATTGTCAATCATCACCTGGAAGGCCTTGCCTTCAATACAGTTCCCTTTGTACTCATCGATAGGTTTCGCTTTGAGGTCGCCCTGCGGGCGGTAGCGGTAGCCATAGATACGTCCACGTGTACGCAGTTCTTCCATGAACTCCGGAGCGAGGGTTTCGTGCAGCTCTTTGGGGATGTAGCGCAAAGCGTTCTTCAATGCCGTAGCCGTCTGCGCAGGGGTAAGGGTGTAGCCACGGTCGGGTGCCCGCCGGATACCCTCGACAAAGGAAGGATAGGAAGGCAATGTTTTACTTAAGGTTATCTCCATGTCCTATAAAGATTAAGGATTTACAAAATGTCAGCCCACGAGGGCTATATTTGCCGCAATATAGAAATAAATCCCGACATTCGCAATGGAATGCCGGGATTATTTATCTTTTAGTCAGAAACCAACAAAGAGGATTTCTATTTTAAAGCCATTTTATTGATTTTCATTATCTGATAGACACCCTCATAATCGGCGGCAAATCCGTCATCGGCTTTGCCCATATCGATTACTTCCAACTCTACGTATACCGGTTTTCCGTTTTTAACTCCTTTCGTCATATCATCATATTTTTGCATGAGTTCTCCGGTCTCATCCACAATCCAATAATCGGCAGAATCTCCTTCGGCTTTGAAGGAACGCACCTCATGGCCGATGACCAGCTCGCCTCTTACCGACAGAAGTTTCTTGGCAGGGGTAAGCACCGCAGCAGGTATTGTTTTTTGATTCAGAGCTTCATTGTTCCTGGCATATTTCAAGAGCAACTCTCCTCTTTTGAGAATCAGGCTGTCCTGCGTCAGTTTTTCTATTGTCAGCGTATCCGTGAAAGAAATATTCTGGTGATTGCCGATGCTGGTACCTGAAAGTAACAACCGGTTTCCTACTTTTTTCCATGCCTCATATTTCAAGGTGGCCATGTTAATGGAAGAGGCGCTTCCGTCCCTATCAAGAACGAAACCTTGTTGCATGCCGGGCATTCCCGGAACCGGCTCCACCCAGGAGCCTTCAATGGAGGCATTGTTGCAAGCAGCCAAAGCAACCATGCCAAGAACAGCAGTTAAATCTCTCAATCTTTTCATATCTCTTCTCTTTTTAAAACTATATTTCTAAACAAAGGAGCTCTTGTTTTTCCTCTATTCTCTTGCAAAAATAATGTTTTTACGGGAACTTCCACGCATCAAAGAATCTTTTCACGAAACAAATTATGAATATTTATTTGGAAATTATTCAAACTAGCATTACCTTTGCACCGAAATTCAAAAACGATATGAACCAGTACTTAACTACAAGATACAATACGCGCAATGCTGCATGGGGCAACAAGACCTTATGCGGCCACTTCATAGTGCACGTACATTGGTTCAGCGGATTCATTTAACTATCCTGCAATTTGCATCTTACTATTTTGCACTTCCCTTACCGAGAAAAGGAGGGAGAGATGCCGTGTATGGAGTTTCCGTTCGGAAAAACCGGACTAACCTATGTATTCACCCAAAAAAGAAAAAAACTTATGTTTACAATTATATCCATCATGTTTATAGGAATCGGTATCGGATACCTAATGCGTAATGTACAGATGTTGCAAAAAGTGGAGAAAAGCGCCTCGCTCACCATCTTACTGCTGCTCTTTGTACTCGGTGTATCCATCGGTTCCAACCGTCTGATTGTTGACAATCTGGGAAGATTCGGGTGGCAGGCCGCCGTACTGGCCTCACTGAGCATTACAGGCAGCATGCTAGCCTCACTGATGGTGTTTCACCTATTTTTTAAGAAAGGAGAGAAGAGATGAAGGGAAGTTTGATGGTTGTTGCATTTTTCTGTGCCGGCTGCCTGATGGGAGTAGCCAATGATTTTCAGTTCGACCTGCACGACTTATCCATGTATGTGCTCTATGCATTGATGTTCCAGGTGGGCATCGGCATCGGGAGCAACAAGCAATTGAAGGAGCTGGTCAAGAGTCTGCGGCCCAAAATGCTTTTGGTGCCGATGGCCACCATTGTGGGAACACTGTTGTTCTCCGCCTTCGCCAGTCTGCTGTTGAGCCAATGGAGTGTGTTCGACTGCATGGCGGTGGGTAGCGGATTTGCTTATTATTCGCTTTCCTCCATTCTGATTACGCAATTCAAGGAACCTTCCATAGGTCTGCAACTCGCCACGGAACTGGGCACCATCGCCCTGCTTGCCAATATCTTCCGTGAAATGATGGCTTTGCTGGGTGCACCGCTCATCCGGAAATATTTCGGCAAACTGGCACCTATATCGGCGGCAGGGGTCAATTCGATGGATGTACTTCTACCCTCCATCACCCAATATTCCGGAAAGGATGTGATTCCTATCGCTATATTCCACGGAATATTAATTGATATGAGTGTACCGGTATTCGTATCCTTCTTCTGCAATCTGTAAACAGCGGGCCAAAAAAGGAGGATAAGGCCTCATTGTATTCATACTTTAACAACGTGAACAACAGAGACTTCTCACTGCAAAGTGAGTGCATGCTTTTTGCAGTGCCACTGCATACCTATTTGCAGTGATACTGCAACTGCTTTGCAGCGCGACTGCAACGGGTTTGCAGTGACGCTGCAAAAGGCGTGCAATGACTTTGCAGCCGGTCACCAAGCTACCGCATACTCGTAGCGGTCGAACTTAGGCTTGGTGCTTATGCCTACTGCCTTGAATACCCGGGCTATCCGTTGCTGTTCTTCGGGAGAGATAGGGCGCTCGCCCTTGCGGCAATGATAGTAATAGCGTTCACAAGAGAAGCATCCCATCACGCGATGGCGCACGGTGAAAAGCAGCTTGGTGGGTACTTCGTCGAAAAGGTGCGTCATACCGCGGGCATAGTGCAGCTGCTCGCTGGAGCGGTAACGGGCACAAGTGGAGGACCCGGACAAGCTGCCGACATAAAAAGGATTCACCGCACGAACGGACTGTGGCTGGGGGCCTTCACTCTCGGACAACAGTTGTGCCGCTATCGCCCGCAAGCAGGAAGAGGCTTTGGGGCACTTCCCGTTACCCGCAAAGCAGTATTCGTACCCATCGGGCACGTCTTGCAATAATATCATCTTATTAATGATTAATGGTTAGTGATTAATGGACGGAGTGCACGCAGATACTTGCCGATGACCTCTGCCGACTCGCTTGTTTCTTTCTCGAATTCGGCGTGCAGTGTCGGGTATCCGGCAAGCAGTTGCATCATTCGCTCACGTCCCACGAACTCGGACTTTCCAGTTTCGGGATTCAGTTCGTAATAGACGCGGGCATGCACCAGTCCCGAAGCATTGATGGCGTCTCCCACTTCACCGCCCAATCGTGTGGCATCATCGGGAGTCATGGTACTGGTGGCTGCTTGTCCCACAGGCTGTGCACAGAAGTAAACCTTTCCGCCGAGCCACATGGCAGGTGCATACCACTGCCCGAAGCGATAACGCTTATAGCGCATCTTACGGCAATTGACATAAAGCGAGGTATCTACCCGTACAGCATAACAACGGGACTTCAAATAACGGCAAAGACCGGGATTGTCGTCTACCGTAATACGATAATCGGCACCGCCCATGAGGTAAATCTGGTTCTTTGTACGCTTCTCAATTTTCAGCGTGGTAACCGTATCGCCACGGTTCTCCACCAACTCTTTCAGATTGGAATACATTACCTGTTGCGCCGCCGCCGGCAAAACCGCCAGCAACATCAGAACGCCTGACAACCAACTCTTCTTCATATCCCAACCTCCTCTTTTCTGAAACTTTGTTTTAGTGAGCGAAAGGTACATTTTTTATCGGAAGTAGACAAAAAATCGCGGAAAAAACAATTGGAAATGTATATCTTTGCCTTAAACTTAACATGTATGGAGCAAATAAATACGATAGATAAAATCAGCGCCGTCTACCGCAACACGGCAGAAGAGGCAAGACAAGAACTGAATAAAGTACAACAGAAGATTTACCGCATCGGCAGCCTGCGCCTGCTGCTGTTTGTGGCAGGAGTAGTAGGAATTATCTATTTCTGGAGCGAGAGCTGGGGTATACTGGCCTGCATTGCCCTCATCACCCTACTGCCATTCCTATTTTTAATGAAATACCACAACCGGCTGTTTCGTCGCAAGGACTATCTGGAAAAGAAGATGGAAATCAACGAGCAGGAACTCGCCGCTCTGGATTACGATACGTCTTCTTTCGATGACGGCGAAGCATACATCGACCCCACCCATCTCTACACCTATGATTTGGATGTTTTCGGTCCGCATTCCCTTTTCCAGTACATCAACCGTACCTGCACACAGCCCGGGAAACACCGCCTCGCCCACTGGCTGGGAAAACATCTCGAGAGAAAGGAAGAAATCATCCGCCGCCAGGAAGCCGTCAGCGAACTGGCTCCGGAACTGAAATTCCGTCAGCGCTTCCGTATCCTCGGCCTGCTGTACAAAGGAAAAGCCGCCGATGAAACAGAACTGTGCCAATGGGCAGAAAGTCCGAGTATCTTCCGGAGCCGGAAATTACTGCGCCTCCTGCCGGTACTGGTGACGGGAGCCAACCTCATCTGCCTCGCACTCGTCATGGCAGGAATTCTGCCCGCAAGTATCTGCGGCATCATCTGGACCAGCTTCGTCATCTCCGGCTTCGGCTTCACTGGCAAAGTCACCAAGATGCAGGCCATCTATGGCAAAAAACTGCAAATCCTTTCCACCTACGCCGCCCTGCTCCACCTCATGGAAAAGCAGCCTGCACAAGCCACCCTGCTCAAAGAGATAAAACAACAGATTGGCGGAGAAAAACGGAAAGCCTCCCACTCCATCAGCAGGCTGAACAAGCTCATGGATGAACTCGACCAACGCAACAATGTCTTTATGTACGTCATTCTGAACGGCCTCTTCTTCTGGGAGCTGCGTCAAATCATGCGCATTGAAGCCTGGAAAGAGCAATATGCCGCTGAACTGCCCGGGTGGCTCGATGCCATCGGACAAATGGATGCGCTCAACTCACTGGCAACATTTGCCTATAATCATCCGGACTATATTTACCCAAAGATAGTTCAAGCGGAAAGAAAGGGGAAAGGAAACCTGAATAAAGAAGAAGAAAGCAATTCTGAAACGGAAGCACCCATCAATGCCCCTTCCTCCTTCCGTCTCCGTGCTGAAGCCCTGGGCCATCCGCTGATGAACCGTGACCGCTGTGTCCGCAATGACATCGACATGGTGAAACGACCGTTTTTCATCATCGTCACCGGCGCCAACATGGCAGGGAAAAGCACCTATCTGCGTATGGTGGGCATCAATTACCTCCTTGCCTGCATCGGTGCCCCCGTCTGTGCCCGCCAAATGGAAATATGCCCGGCCCGGCTCATCACTAGCCTGCGTACCTCGGATTCACTGAACGACAACGAGTCCTACTTCTTTGCCGAACTCAAACGTCTGAAACTCATCATAGACAAGCTGCAGGCAGGTGAGGAACTGTTCATCATCCTCGACGAAATTCTGAAAGGTACCAACTCCATGGACAAGCAGAAAGGCTCCTTTGCCCTTATCAAGCAATTCATGACTTTGCAGGCCAATGGCATCATTGCCACCCACGACCTACTGCTGGGAACACTCATCGACCTCTTCCCCGATGACATCCGCAACTATCGCTTCGAAGCAGACATTACGGACAATGAACTGACATTCTCCTACCGCTTGTGCCCAGGCATCGCCCAGAATATGAACGCCTGCTTCCTGATGAAAAAAATGGGGATTGCCGTTGCCGACTAATCCCCACCACAGTTAAAGTCAAGTCTAACGCTTTGACTTATTATGCAGTTTTACATTTCTCCAGGAAAGTAGACACTGCAACCGCATCGCTACCCGTATAGTAGCGTACGGAAGTTACCGGAGTATACGTGTAAGGCACAAACTGATACAACTGTACAGCCGCAAATTTATTGTCCTGAGAAATCATGACATCCATGCGCACATTTCCACTGCCGCTACTTTTTATTTCAGTCTCGCCATTCAGCTGTTCATTCTCAATCATATCTGTAAGTTTGCCCAAATATTTCAAATCGAAGAAAACACTGCGTTCCTTGGTCACACTGCCCGTCGGCAAATAGACCACTTCCTTCGATTTCCAAAACAGACGGAACACGCCAAGCAAGACGAATGCCGTACCCAGCACCATCAAAGCCATGCTGAGAGTGGAAGATTTATCACTCATCTCAAAAATGGATGCAAAAATAAAAACACCGACCAGCAGCATAGCTACTGAAAAGATAAGTCCTGAAACACTGGTACGCTTTACAATATCGGGATGTGAAGACGCAAAAAGAGTTGCGTCAATAGTTTGAGTTGCCATAATTATAATATGTTTTAATGAATTTATTAGAAATAGAAAATACAGTATTCCCCTGCAAAAACACATAGTCTGACCATACACAAGGGAAAAAGGAAGATTCAATAAAACACTAAATGAGAATACGCCTTAGTGTGAAAATGTAATATTCGCACACCGGCTGGCAACGATAATAGGCAGTGGCATCATAGAGTTTCTCACGATGCAGAGACAAAACAGCCGCTCGCTGGGCCAGTTTGTCAATCCAGTCCTTTAAAGAAAATATATATTCCGTGGTAGAAATACGCTGTATACGGGAGTACGTCAG
Source organism: Bacteroides sp. CACC 737 (assembly GCF_013874375.1). Taxonomy (NCBI): domain Bacteria; kingdom Pseudomonadati; phylum Bacteroidota; class Bacteroidia; order Bacteroidales; family Bacteroidaceae; genus Bacteroides; species Bacteroides sp. CACC 737. Next base: position 4,184,375 of record NZ_CP059408.1, on the reverse strand, counting down.
CGAATGTAATTGTCCACCCATGCCCGCCAGCTCTGCATCCGGCAGATAAGGTAATTGAGGCATCGCAATATAGGCATCAGTCTGCTCATGTACGGCAATAGTATTCTCACTCACAACATTCCCCCCACTTGCCGCTTTATTTGCAAATGCATCGCTTGCAGTCTGCCATAAAGCCAATGCAAGCACCATGAATCCTATGAATCTTAAGAATTTAGCCATATCTATGTGCAAATATAACAGTTTCTACCAGGAATTTGTTTTGTGCACACATCTTTTAATGTTTCTTGGATGATTTATAGGAAAAAAAAGCCGTTCCAAACAAATTGGAACGGCTTCTATATATAAAAAGAATAGTTGAATTATTCAGCTTTAGCTTCCTCAGCAGCAGGAGCTTCGGCAACCGGTGCAGATGTTTCTGCAGCAGGAGCAGCTTCAGTAGCAGCGGCTTTCTTTGAACGGCGGGTACGAGTAGCCTTCTTGGCAACCTTTTCCTTAGCCATATTTTCGTTGTAGTCAACGAGTTCAATGAAGCACATTTCTGCGTTGTCACCCAAACGGTTACCAGTCTTGATAATACGAGTGTAACCACCCGGACGATCAGCAATCTTCACAGAGATTTCTTTAAACAGTTCAGTTACAGCATACTTGTCTTGCAAATTGCGAAATACAACACGACGGGAATTAGTCGTATCGTCTTTAGCCTTTGTAATCAAAGGCTCAACAAACTTCTTCAGAGCTTTAGCCTTTGCAACGGTCGTAGTGATTCTTTTGTGCTTAATCAAAGAACACGCCATATTAGCCAACATAGCGTTTCTATGAGAGGCAGTACGACCCAAATGGTTGAATTTCTTATTATGTCTCATTTTTTATTCTTTATCTAATTTATATTTAGAAATATCAGTTCCAAACGACAGATTCAGACTTTCCAGCAAATCATCAAGCTCGGTAAGCGATTTCTTTCCGAAGTTTCTGAATTTCAGCAAATCCGTCTTGTTGAATTGTACCAAGTCACCAAGAGTCTCTACATCTGCAGCCTTCAGACAGTTGAGGGCACGTACAGAGAGATCCATATCAACGAGCTTGGTCTTCAGCAACTGACGCATGTGCAATACTTCTTCATCAAACTCTTCATTGCCGTCAGCATCATTTGTTTCCAGCGTAATCTTCTCGTCAGAGAAAAGCATGAAGTGATAAATCAGAATCTTTGCTGCTTCTTTCAGGGCTTCTTTCGGATGAATGGAACCGTCGGTAGTAATCTCAAGTACCAGTTTCTCGTAGTCGGTCTTCTGCTCTACACGGAAGTTCTCTACCTGATACTTCACATTACGTATCGGAGTATAAATAGAATCGATAGGAATTACGTTCACATCGGTGCAATATTCGCGGTTTTCGTCAGCAGGAACATAACCACGACCTTTGTTGATCGTAATATCTATCTGCATAGTTGACTTTGAATCTAAATGACAAATAACTAATTCAGGATTTAACACTTCAAATCCAGTCAAATACTTACCTATGTCACCTGCTTTAAATTCACTTGAATTCTCGACCGTAATACTTACTTTCTCACTCTCGAATTCTTCAACTACTTGCTTGAATCTCACTTGTTTCAGATTCAAGATAATGTTAGTAACATCCTCTTTTGCCCCCGGAACACTGGAAAATTCATGCTCAACACCGTCTATCTTGATAGTAGTGATAGCAAAACCTTCCAATGAAGAAAGCAGGATGCGGCGCAGTGCATTACCCACGGTAATACCGAAACCGGGCTCCAACGGACGAAATTCGAATTTTCCGAATCTAGAGTCCGCTTCCAACATTAATACTTTATCAGGTTTTTGAAATGCTAATATCGCCATGAAATTAATTATTATTTAGAATACAATTCTACGATCAAATGCTCTTTAATGTTTTCAGGAATGTCTGCTCTTTCAGGTACATGCAGCAATTTGCCAACCTTAGAGTTATCATCCCATTCCAACCAAGGATATTTGCTATGGTTAAAACCAGCCAGTGAGTTAGCGATAACTTCCAATGATTTGGATCTTTCACGAACACCGATCACCTGACCCGGTTTTACTGCATAAGAAGGAATATTCACAACCTCACCGTCTACAGTAATGTGCTTGTGGCTCACCAACTGACGAGCAGCTGCGCGAGTAGGAGCAATACCCAAACGGAATACGATATTGTCAAGGCGACCTTCCAACAATTGGAGAAGGATTTCACCAGTAATACCTTTAGCAGTCTCAGCCTTCTCAAACAAGTTGCGGAATTGTTTTTCCAAAACGCCATAAGTATATTTAGCCTTCTGTTTCTCACGAAGTTGAACACCGTATTCAGAAGTCTTTCTCTTTCTGGAATTACCGTGCTGTCCGGGAGGATAGTTCTTCTTTGACAATACTTTATCTGCTCCAAAGATACCTTCACCGAATTTACGGGCTATTCTTGATTTTGGTCCAGTATATCTAGCCATTTCTTTTAAATATTTAATTGTTTATTCATGAACTTGGGTTTGTTGCAGCCGCGATTGCAGAGAGAAAGTTTACAATCCAATAACAAAATCAAGTCTCACTTCTATTAAAGGTAAATTTTAAACTCTACGTCTTTTCGGAGGACGACAACCATTGTGCGGAAGCGGAGTTACGTCAATGATTTCAGTAACCTCGATACCTGCACCGTGGATAGTTCTAATAGCAGACTCACGTCCGTTACCCGGGCCCTTCACATATGCTTTTACCTTTCTCAAGCCAAGATCGTATGCTATCTTAGCACAATCTTGAGCAGCCATCTGTGCTGCGTAGGGAGTGTTCTTCTTTGAACCTCTAAAACCCATCTTTCCGGCAGAAGACCAAGAAATGATCTGACCTTCGCTGTTTGCCAGAGAAACAATAATGTTGTTAAAAGATGAATGAACATGCAACTGTCCATTAGCATCAACCTTCACATTTCTCTTTTTTGCTGCAACTGTTTTTTTTGCCATATCAACAATTATTATTTAGTAGCTTTTTTCTTATTAGCAACGGTTTTCTTTCTACCCTTACGAGTACGGGCATTGTTCTTTGTGCTCTGACCTCTTACTGGAAGACCAATACGATGACGAACACCACGATAGCAACCGATATCCATTAAACGCTTAATGTTCAATTGAACTTCAGAACGAAGATCACCTTCAACCTTATACTCTGCACCAATGATCTCACGAATCTTGGCAGCCTGATCATCCGTCCAGTCTTTTACTTTCAGGTCTCTGTCAACACCTGCTTTATCCAAAATTTTTGCTGAACTACTACGACCTATACCATATACATAGGTCAACGCAATTTCACCTCTCTTGTTTTGAGGCAAATCGACACCAACTATTCTTATAGCCATATACTAAATTATTTTTTTTGCAAAAATAATAATATTATCCTTGACGTTGTTTATACTTAGGATTTTTCTTGTTAATAACATACAAACGGCCATTACGTCTAACGATCTTACACTCTGGCGTACGTTTCTTTAAGGATGCTCTTACTTTCATATCTTAATTTTATTTATATCTAAATACAATTCTTCCTTTCGATAAATCATAAGGAGACATTTCGACTCTTACTTTATCCCCTGGCAGGATTTTGATGTAATGCATCCGCATCTTACCGGAAATATGTGCAGTAATCTCATGTCCGTTTTCTAATTCAACACGAAACATTGCATTAGACAATGCTTCAACTATAACTCCATCTTGTTCTATTGCAGATTGCTTTGCCATATTAATTTCTTAAATTGCTTTATCTCCTAATACTTCTTCAATGAACTCGAATGATGACAATATATCAGCTTCACCAGCACCGACTGCTATCGTATGTTCAAAATGAGCTGCACACTTGCGGTCTTTTGTCCTCACCGTCCAGCCATCACGCTCCATGAGTATTTGTCGGTTACCTAAAGTTATCATCGGTTCAATGGCAATGCACAAGCCTTTCTTCAGCATTGTCCCATAACCACGTTTTCCGTAATTGGGGACCTGAGGATCTTCATGCATTTCCTTGCCTATTCCGTGACCCACAAACTCACGCACCACACCATAAGAATTAGATTCGCAGTGCTGCTGTATCGCATAGCCGATATCACCCAACCGCTTGCCGTGAACGGCATTCTGTATCCCTATGTACAATGCTTCTTTAGTAACCTTCAGTAATTTGCGGACCTCTTCGTCAACTTCACCTACACAAAACGTATAAGCTGAGTCGCCACAAAAGCCATTCATGTAAGTACCACAATCAACAGACACGATATCACCGTCTTTCAATACCACATTATCTCCCGGAATACCATGTACCACTTGGTCATTTACAGATGTGCAAATAGAAGCTGGAAACGGATCGCCATATTGATTAGGAAAACCTTTAAAGGTTGGAACAGCACCATTGTCTCTGATGAACTCTTCCGCTACCCTATCCAGCTCTTTTGTTGTCACTCCGGGCCTTATAACCTTAGCTATCTCAGCCAACGTCTTTCCAACAAGCAAATTACTCCTGCGGAGCAGCTCTATTTCATCTTCTGTTTTAAGAAATATCATTCTTCAAAAAAGATTAATATGCAGCTACATTACCACTGCGGCCTTTAATACGTCCGGATTTCAGCAAACCGTCATAGTGTCTCATTAACAAATGACTTTCTACCTGCTGGAGAGTATCAAGCACCACACCCACAAGGATTAACAAAGATGTACCGCCAAAGAATTGAGCAAACTCAGCTTTCACACCGAATATGCCGGCAAATGCAGGCATAATGGCAACCAAGGCCAAGAAGAAAGAACCAGGCAAAGTAATACGTGACATAATCACGTCAATATACTCGGCAGTTTGCTTTCCTGGCTTGATACCCGGAATAAAACCATTGTTTCTCTTCATATCTTCAGCCATCTGAGTCGGATTAATAGTAATTGCAGTATAGAAATACGTAAACAATATAATCAACACTGCAAAAATCAAATTATACCAAAAGCTTGTATGATCAGTCAATGCACGTACGAAACCGCTTGCATCATTTACATTCGAGAACCCAACAAGAGTGATAGGAATAAACATGATAGCCTGAGCAAAAATGATAGGCATCACGTTAGCAGCATTCACCTTCAAAGGAATATACTGTCTAGCACCGCCATATTGCTTGTTACCCACAATCTTCTTCGCATATTGAACAGGAATCTTTCTAGTTCCCTGCACCAAAAGAATAGCGAATGCAATAACAACCAGCAACACAACAAGCTCAATCAGGAACATTACCAGACCACCAGTCTTGTCCGTCATACGGGAAATCAATTCCTGGAATAAGGACTGCGGCAGACGGGCGATGATACCAATCATGATAATCAGCGAAATACCATTACCGATACCCTTATCCGTAATTCTCTCACCAAGCCACAAAATAAACATACTTCCAGCCGCTAAAATAATGGTAGAAGTAAACATAAACAGAGTCCAATCTAATGAAGCATTTAAAGAAGGACCAGCCTGCATCTTAAGATTGAGCAAATAAGAAGGAGCCTGAACCAAAAGAATAAGAATCGTCAGATAACGAGTATATTGATTCATTTTTCTTCTACCACTCTCACCTTCGCGCTGCAATTTTTGGAAATACGGAACCGCAATACCCAGCAGCTGAATCACAATGGAGGCAGAGATGTACGGCATGATACCCAATGCAAAAATAGAAGCATTGGAAAATGCTCCTCCGGAAAACATGTTTAACAAGGCTAAAAGACCTTCGCTTGTCTGTTGATGCAATTGTGTCAGCATTGACGGATTGATCCCCGGCAAAACGACATACGAACCAAAACGGTAGATTGCCACAAACAATATGGTAATGAGGATCCGTTGTCTCAGATCCTCAATTTTCCATATATTCTTTAATGTTTCAATAGCTTTTCTCATTGAATTAGAGTTTTACTACTTGTCCACCAGCAGCTTCGATGGCAGCAACAGCAGTCTTAGAAAATGCATGTGCCTGTACATCCAACTTAGCAGTCAAAGTTCCGTTACCTAATACTTTTACCAACTGGCTTGCAGAAATGAAACCAGCAGCAATGAAGTCACTGATACCTACAGTCTGCAAGTTCTTTGCTTCAGCCAATTTCTGAATTGTATCCAAGTTGATAGCCTTATACTCTACACGATTGATATTTTTAAAGCCAAACTTAGGAACACGACGTTGAAGAGGCATCTGACCACCTTCAAAACCGATTTTCTTAGAGTATCCAGATCTTGATTTAGCTCCTTTATGACCTCTAGTAGAAGTACCTCCCAAGCCAGAACCCGGACCACGTCCAATTCTCTTTCTTGTTTTAGTAGATCCCTCTGCAGGTTTTAAATTACTTAAGTTCATATTGTAATTCGTTTTATATTCAACAAATAATTACTTAACAATGGTAACCAAGTGTTTAACCTTATCCACCATTCCAAGAATTGAAGGAGTACATTCGTGTTCAACCACACGATTCAACTTATGAAGCCCCAGTGCATCGAGAGTTCTCTTCTGATCAGCAGGAGCACCAATTCTACTTTTAACTTGTTTAATCTTTATAGTCGACATATTCTTCCTCCTTATCCTCTAAATACTTTTTCCATACTAACTCCTCTGTTCTGGGCAACCATACGAGCATCGCGCATTTCACTCAATGCCAAGATAGTAGCCTTTACCAAGTTGTGCGGGTTGGAAGAACCTTTTGACTTAGCCAAAACGTCTGTTACACCAACACTTTCCAATACGGCACGCATTGCACCGCCAGCAACAACACCGGTACCGTGAGAAGCCGGTTTAATAAATACTTCAGCGCCACCGAACTTTGCAGACTGTTCGTGAGGAACTGTACCTTTCAGTACAGGCACTCTTGTCAGGTTTTTCTTTGCAGATTCAACACCTTTGGCAATAGCAGCGGTTACTTCACCAGCTTTACCAAGGCCCCAACCGATGATGCCTTCTTCGTTTCCTACTACCACAATAGCAGAGAAACTAAAAGTTCTACCACCTTTGGTTACTTTGGTTACACGATTAATAGCAACCAATCTGTCTTTCAGCTCTATATCGTTTGTAATCTTAACTCTATTATTAAGTCCTGCCATAATGATTAAAATTTAAGTCCACCGTTACGGGCAGCATCAGCCACCTCTTTTACTCTCCCATGATACAAGTAACCATTACGGTCGAAAACAACAGTAGTAATACCTGCTTCCTGAGCTTTTTTCGCAATCAGTTCACCTACTTTAGCAGCTTGTTCCTTCTTAGGCATTTTTTCAGTCATACCCAAAGAAGAAGCGGCAGCCAATGTCTTACCGGACAAGTCGTCGATAATCTGAACATAGATTTGCTTGTTACTTCTAAATACACTCATACGCGGGCATTCAGTAGTACCTGAAATTTTGTTGCGTACTCTATATTTGATCTTAATTCGTCTTTCTATTTTTGTTGTCATAATAATATCAATTTAAATGATTATTTAGCACCAGCTGATTTACCAGACTTTCTACGAATTTCTTCGCCAACAAACTTAATACCCTTACCCTTATACGGTTCAGGCTTACGGAAAGAACGTATTTTAGAGCAAACTTGACCAAGTAACTGCTTGTCGCAAGATTCCAATATAATCAAAGGATTCTTGTTTCTTTCAGACTTAGTCTCAACTTTAACTTCAGGAGGCAACTGTATAAAGATACTGTGAGTATAACCTAAAGCCAGTTCAATGATATTTCCCTGGTTAGAGGCACGGTAACCTACACCGACAAGTTCCAATTCTTTCTTATATCCTTCTGATACACCAACAACCATGTTGTGTACCAATGAACGGTATAATCCATGGAATGCATGCTTTTGCTTAGGATTATCCAGCATTGCATTTTCATTCTCAGCCAAAACAACATGACCGTCTTCGATGGTAACATTGATAGCAGGATTTACATATTGGCTCATTTCGCCTTTGGGTCCCTTAACGGTAACCACGTCATCTTTCAGAGTAACTGTTACTCCAGCGGGAATACTAATGGGTAATTTTCCTATTCTTGACATTGCTAATTCCTCCTATTAATATACATAACACAAAACTTCACCACCAATCTTTAGTTCAGCGGCTTCTTTGTTGGTCATTACACCCTTGGAAGTAGATATTATAGCAATACCCAAACCATTAATAACACGCGGCATGTCTTTATAACCGGTATATTGACGCAAACCCGGAGAAGAGATTCTCTCCAGCTTCTTGATAGCGTTAACCTTGTTTACCGGATCATACTTCAAGGCAACTTTAATTGTACCTTGAGGACCATCTTCTACAAACTTATAATTAAGAATGTAGCCCTTTTCAAAAAGAATCTTAGTGATTTCTTTTTTCAAATTTGAAGCCGGAACTTCCACAACTCTGTGCTTCGCTTGAATAGCGTTCCGCAACCTCGTCAAATAATCTGCTATTGGATCAGTCATATAAAAAATAAATTAAATTAATCAGGCCTACCCTGACAATATTTAAAAACAAAATTACCAGCTTGCTTTCTTTACACCGGGAATAAGACCGTTAGAAGCCATCTCACGGAACTGGATTCTGGAGATACCAAACTGACGGATATATCCTTTAGGACGACCAGTCAGCTTGCAACGGTTGTGCATACGAATCGGATTAGAATTCTTAGGCAGGTCCTGCAATTTCTGTGCAGCTTCAAAAGCTTCAGCAGGATCACCAGTTCTAACGATTTGCTTCAACGCAGCTCTCTTCTCGGCATATCTGGCTACTAATTTAGCACGCTTTACTTCACGTGCCTTCATTGATTCCTTTGCCATATTATCAATCTTTTTTAGCGTTTTTAAACGGTAAACCGAATTCCTTCAACAAGGCATACCCTTCTTCATCTGTTTGCGCAGAGGTTACAAAGGTAATATTCATTCCGAGAATTCTAGTAATACTATCGATATTAATTTCAGGGAAAATGATTTGTTCCTGAATACCAAGGGTATAGTTACCCTTACCATCGAACTTACTTTCAATACCCTTGAAGTCGCGAATACGAGGCAGAGCTACACGAACCAACTTTTCAAGGAATTCGTACATTCTCTCACGACGCAGAGTTACCATAACACCAATCGGCATTTTCTTACGCAACTTAAAGTTTGCAATATCCTTACGAGAAATGGTTGCCACGGCTTTCTGACCAGTGATAGCAGTCATTTCATTAATTGCCACTTCAATAATCTTCTTGTCAGCAACAGCCATACCCAAACCTTGATTGATAACAATCTTCTTAAGTACGGGTATCTGCATAGAAGAAGAATACTGGAACTGTGATTTCAATGCAGGCGCAATACGGTCTGCATATTCTTTCTTAAGGCTAGCAGTATTACTCATTACTTAATCTCCTCTCCTGATTTTTTAGAATAACGCACTAAAGTGCCTTCAGCACTTACTTTTCTACCAACACGCGTTGCTTTACCAGTCTTTGGATCAACGGGATTCAAATTTGACAAGTGGACAGAAGCTTCCTGCTTCACAATGCCACCTTGTGGGTTTTTAGCATTCGGTTTTGTGCTCTTAGACACCATGTTGATACCTTCAACGATTGCGCGGTTTTTATCAACAAGAACCTTCAATACACGACCAGTCTTACCCTTGTCTTCACCGGAGTTTACATAAACTGTATCGCCTTTTTTAATATGTAATTTACTCATTACTCAAATCTTTTACAATATTAAAGTACTTCAGGAGCGAGTGACACAACTTTCATGTTAGTAGCACGAAGTTCACGAGCTACCGGACCGAAAATACGACTACCTCTAATTTCACCTGCATTGTTCAACAACACGCAAGCATTATCATCAAAACGTATGTAAGAGCCATCAGCACGACGGATTTCTTTCTTAGTACGTACGATCAAAGCTTTAGACACTGCACCTTTTTTAATATCACTTGAAGGGATAACGCTCTTAACAGAAACGACAATCACGTCCCCTACTGAAGCATAGCGACGACCTGTACCACCCAAAACACGGATACAGAGAGCCTCTTTTGCCCCACTATTATCACATACTGTAAGTCTGGATTCTACTTGTATCATAATTACTTAGCTCTTTCAATTATTTCTACCAATCTCCATCTCTTAGTCTTGCTCAAAGGACGAGTTTCCATGATGTGTACAGTATCGCCGATATTGCACTCATTCTTTTCATCATGAGCATGGTACTTCTTCGTCTTGCTAACGAACTTACCATATATGGGGTGTTTCTCCTTAAACTTAGCTGCTACTGTAATGGTCTTATCCATCTTGTTGCTCAGCACAACCCCAGTTCTTTCTTTTCTTAAATTTCTTGCTTCCATCAAGCTCATCATTTATTGTTAAGTTCTCTTTGGCGTAATTCAGTCTTCATACGCGCAATAGTCCTGCGTAATTGTTTGATCTGAGCAGGATTATCCAAAGGAGAAATAGAATGATTTAAAATCATTTGGTTGTAATTAGCTACTTCTGCTTCAACTCTTTCTACCAAGTCGTTGGTAGGCATCTCTTTAATTTCTGCTATTTTCATACTCCTTACGCATTTTGATTTTGAATATCATAATCACGTCTAACCACAAACTTGGTTGTGATAGGAAGCTTCTGTGCAGCTAAGCGCAAAGCCTCTTTAGCGATTTCATAAGATACTCCTTCGGCTTCGATAATAATTCTACCCGGTGTAACTGGGGCAACGAATCCCTCCGGTGCACCCTTACCTTTACCCATACGCACATCAGCTGGCTTTCTGGTAATAGGCTTGTCGGGGAAAATACGAATCCAAATCTGTCCTTGACGTTGCATATATCTTGTCACTGCAATACGCGCAGCTTCAATCTGACGGCCTGTAATCCATTTCGTTTCCAAGGCCTTAATACCAAAAGATCCGAAAGCCAACTGGTTTCCTCTTTGGGCATTACCCTTTTGACGGCCTTTTTGTTGTCTTCTGAATTTTGTTTTTTTCGGTTGTAACATAATTCCTAAAAATCAAATTCGTTAGCGATTATTTTTCTTTCTTTTGAAGTTCTTTCCGCCATTGTTTCCGCTATTGCTTCCACGACCACTTTCCTTGCTTTGCGTAAAGTTCGGAGCCAACTCCTTCTTACCATAAACTTCACCTCTACAAATCCAAACTTTAATACCGAGAAGACCAACCTTAGTCAATGCTTCTGCATGACAATAGTCGATATCTGCTCTGAAAGTGTGCAACGGAGTTCTTCCTTCCTTATACATTTCAGAACGAGCCATTTCTGCACCATTCAAACGTCCTGAAATCTGAATCTTGATACCTTCCGCACCCATACGCATTGTATTGGCAATGGCCATCTTAATGGCACGACGGTAGGCAATTTTGCCTTCAACCTGACGGGCAATGTTGTTAGCCACGATAACAGCGTCCAACTCAGGTCTTTTAACTTCGAAGATATTAATCTGAATATCCTTATCCGTAACCTTCTTCAACTCCTCCTTCAACTTGTCAACTTCTTGGCCACCTTTACCGATAATGATACCCGGACGTGCAGTACAAACGGTAATAGTCACGAGTTTCAGTGTACGTTCAATTACAATTCTTGACACACTAGCCTTTGCCAGACGAGCGTTCAAATATTTACGAATCTTGCTATCTTCCAGCAGAGAGTCGCCGTAATTCTTTCCACCATACCAATTGGAATCCCATCCTCTGATAATTCCTAAACGGTTGCTTATTGGATTAACTTTTTGTCCCATTTACCTTAATTTTGATCTTCGTTATTACTTTTAGAACCAACGAACAACGTTACGTGGTTTGAACGTTTACGAATTCTGTAACCTCTACCCTGCGGAGCCGGTCTCATTCTTTTGAGTGTGGCACCACCATCAACAAAAATCTTGGTTACGAACAGCTCGCCACTTTCAGCTTTACGTTCGTTTTTCTGCTCCCAGTTAGCAATTGCAGAGCGCAGCAACTTTTCCACTCTTGCGGCAGCCTCTTTTGAAGAGAACTTCAAAACGCCGAGTGCTCTGTTCACCTCCATCCCACGAATCATGTCAGCCACGAGACGCATTTTACGGGGGGAAGTAGGAACATTTTGCAATTTCGCAAAATACATGGTCTTAAGGGCTTCTTTTCTTTTTTCAGCCGATATTTTTTTTCTTGCTCCCATTATATTATTACTTTATTATTTCAGATAAATCCTGTTTTATTTTTTCTTGTTACCAGCGTGTCCTCTGAAAGTACGAGTTGGAGCAAATTCTCCCAACTTGTGTCCTACCATATTTTCGGTAACATAAACAGGAATAAATTTATTTCCGTTGTGAACTGCAACAGTATGGCCTACGAAATCAGGCGAAATCATTGAAGCTCTGGCCCAGGTCTTAACTACCACTTTCTTGCCCGATTCATTCATGGCAAGCACTTTCTTCTCAAGCTTAACGTTAATATACGGACCTTTTTTTAATGAACGACTCATAATTTACTCAATTAATCAGATTACTTCTTTCTTCTCTCAATAATATACTTAGACGATTGTTTCTTCGGAGCTCTTGTCTTAAGACCCTTAGCATACAATCCCTTACGAGATCTCGGGTGTCCTCCTGAAGCACGTCCTTCACCACCACCCATCGGGTGATCAACCGGGTTCATAACAACACCACGGTTACGCGGACGACGTCCTAACCAGCGAGAACGTCCAGCTTTACCCGAACTTTCCAATCCATGATCTGAGTTACCTACACTACCGATAGTAGCCTTACAAGTACTGAGGATCTGACGAACCTCCCCTGAAGGCAACTTGATAACGCAGTACTTACCTTCTCTGGAAGTCAACTGAGCGAAGTTACCGGCCGAGCGAACCAAGGCAGCGCCTTGTCCCGGACGTAATTCGATGTTGTGAATTACAGTACCGACCGGAATATTCTGAAGTGGAAGTGCGTTTCCGATTTCCGGAGCAGCAGCCTCACCTGACATCAAAGTCATACCAACTTGCAATCCGTTGGGAGCAATAATATATCTTTTTTCTCCATCTGCATAAAACAACAAAGCAATACGAGCCGAACGATTCGGATCATATTCAATTGTTTTAACTACTGCAGGCACACCGTCTTTATTTCTCTTGAAATCTACGATACGAATAATCTTCTTACTACCGCCACCGATGTAGCGCATAGTCATCTTACCTTCATTGTTACGACCACCTGAAGATTTCTTACCAAATACAAGAGACTTTTCTGGTACCCGTGCAGTAATCTCTTCGTAAGTACCAATAATTTTATGTCTTTGCCCCGGTGTTGTGGGCTTAAATTTACGTACTGCCATTTTTATTAAATATTGCTATAAAAATCAATAGTATCTCCTTCTTTCAACGTAACGATAGCTTTCTTGAACGCATTCGTACGTCCGTTGATGATACCGGCACGAGTATAGCGGCTCTTATTTTTGCCGGCATACTTCATCGTATTCACATCAACTACTGTAACGTTGTAAAGGGCTTCAACTTCCTTCTTAATTTCCAGTTTATTAGCTTCAGGACGCACGATAAAGCCGAAACGATTGTTCGTTTTATCAGTAATTGCAGTCATCTTCTCTGTCACTAACGGTTTAATAATAATTCCCATTATTTAAGCCTCCTTTTTACATTAAGATATTGTCGATAGCAGAAAGTGCACTTTCAGCAAACACAACAACCCCAGCGTCCAATACTCTATAAGTATTCAACCCTGAGATAGTCTGCACATTAGCACCCTTTACATTACGAGCCGACAAATATACGTTTTTATTTGCTTCTGGTAAAATCACAAGCAGCTTTTTGTCAGAAACTTTAAGATTTTTTGTCATTGCAACGAAATCTTTAGTCTTCGGAGCTTCAAAAGAGAAGTCTTCCACCACTACAACCGCGTTGTTCTGAGCCTTGTATGACAAAGCTGACTTACGAGCCAGAGCCTTTACTTTCTTGTTTAATTTGAAGTAGTAATCTCTCGGTTTCGGACCGAATACGCGTCCACCACCAACAAGTACCGGTGAGTTCATGTCACCACGACGTGCACCACCGCCACCTTTCTGGCGACCGATTTTACGAGTAGAACCACTGATTTCGCTTCTTTCCTTTGACTTGTGTGTACCCTGACGCTGGTTAGCCATAAACTGTTTAACATCCAAGTAGATAGCGTGGTCGTTGGGCTCAATTCCGAAGATAGACTCGTTTAACGTAATCTTTCTCCCAGTGTCTTCACCTTTAATGTTATATACGTTAACTTCCATTATTTCTCAATTATTACGATTGAACCTTTGCAACCAGGAACAGACCCCTTAATCAAAAGAAGATTATGCTCCGCGATTACCTTTAATACCTGCAGGTTTTGAACAGTTACTCTGTCGCCACCAAGCTGTCCACCCATGCGCATTCCCTTGAATACTTTTGCGGGGTAAGAACAAGCACCAATAGAACCCGGCTTACGAGCGCGGTTGTGCTGACCGTGAGTAGTCTGGCCTACACCACCGAAACCGTGGCGCTTTACCACGCCCTGAAACCCCTTACCCTTAGAGGTACCTACAACGTCAACAAAAGTTGTGTCATTGAACAGTTCTACAGTAACAGTGTCACCCAGATTCAACTCTGTTTCAAATTCTTTGAACTCAGCCAAGTGTTTCTTGGGAGTTACTCCAGCTTTTTTAAAGTGCCCCATCAAAGGCTTTGTAGTGTGCTTCTCCTTCTTATCTTGGAAGCCCAGCTGAACAGCTTCATAACCGTCCTTTTCTACAGTTTTCACTTGAGTAACAACACAAGGACCTGCTTCGATAACAGTGCATGGTACATTCTTACCCTCGGCACTGAAAACGGATGTCATTCCGATTTTTTTTCCTAATAATCCTGGCATTTCACTTAATTTTTAATACTTACACTTTAATTTCTACTTCCACACCACTCGGCAACTCCAACTTCATCAGAGCGTCTACTGTCTTAGCTGTTGAGCTATAGATGTCAATCAGTCTCTTGTAAGAAGAGAGTTCGAATTGTTCACGCGACTTCTTGTTAACGAAAGTCGAACGGTTCACGGTAAAGATACGCTTGTGCGTAGGAAGAGGAATCGGACCGCTAACGATAGCGCCCGTTGTCTTCACCGTTCTTACAATTTTCTCAGCTGACTTGTCAACCAAGTTGTGGTCGTAAGATTTCAGTTTGATTCTAATTTTTTGACTCATTACTGTTTTTAGTTATTAAATAGTTATATAAGATGAAGTTCCGCAGGCTAAGAGTCATTCGCTAGCCTACGGGACTTCAAGTTTTTTTTAGATTAAGTCAGCACGGCCTTTCACTTCCTCCAATACTGCCTTGGCAATAGAGTTGGAAACCTGGGCATGGTGAGAATATACCATTGAAGAGGTTGCACGACCAGAAGTGATGGTACGCAATGCTGTTACGTAACCAAACATTTCTGCCAGCGGAACCATTGCCTTCACGATACGTGCACCGGAACGGCTAGATTCCATACCTTCCACCTGGCCACGACGCTTGTTCAAGTCACCGATAACATCACCCATGTTTTCTTCCGGAGTAACAACTTCCAGCTTCATGATAGGCTCCATCAATACCGGACCCGCCTTAGCACAAGCGTTCTTATATGCCTGGATAGCACAGATTTCGAAAGACAACTGGTCAGAGTCAACCGGGTGGAAAGAACCGTCAATCAAAGTTACTTTCAGTGAATCCAGCGGATAACCAGCCAACACACCGTTCTTCATAGCAGTAGTGAAGCCCTTCTGTACAGACGGAATAAATTCCTTAGGGATGTTACCACCCTTCACTTCGTCAACGAATTGCAATCCACCTTCCTTGAAGTCTTCATCAACCGGGCCGATATTCACGATAATATCAGCGAATTTACCACGACCACCAGACTGCTTCTTGTAAACTTCACGCAAATTAACTGTCTTAGTGATAGCCTCCTTGTAGTTAACCTGAGGCTTACCTTGGTTACATTCAACCTTGAACTCACGTTTCAGACGGTCGATAATAATATCCAAGTGGAGCTCACCCATACCAGAGATAACTGTCTGACCAGTCTGTTCGTCAGTCTTAACTGTGAACGTCGGGTCTTCTTCAGCCAACTTAGCCAAACCATTTGACAGCTTATCCATATCTTTCTGAGTCTTAGGCTCAACAGCGATACCAATTACCGGTTCCGGGAAGTCCATAGATTCCAATACAATCGGTGCAGTTTCGTCACACAATGTATCACCAGTATGTATATCCTTGAAACCTACGCCAGCACCAATATCACCAGCACCGATAACTTCTACCGGATTCTGCTTGTTTGAGTGCATCTGGAACAAACGGGATACGCGTTCTTTCTTACCAGAACGAGAGTTATAGATATAAGAACCAGCCTCTATCTTACCGGAATAAACGCGGAAGAAAGTCAAACGACCTACATACGGGTCAGTTGCAATCTTAAATGCCAAAGCAGAAGTCTTTTCGTCTTCGCTCGGTTTACGATCTTCTTCAGCACCAGTTTCGGGATTTGTACCGACAACATTCTCTGTATCCAGCGGAGAAGGCAAGAATGCACAAACGTAATCAAGCAATGTCTGTACACCTTTGTTCTTGAATGAAGAACCGCAAAGCATCGGAACGACAGCCATTTGCACTGTTGCGTTACGGAGAGCTCTCAAAACCTCTTCTTCTGTAATGGTAGAAGGATCATCGAAATATTTCTCCATCAAAGCATCATCAAACTCAGCCACTTTTTCGAGCATCTTATCTCTCCATTCGTTAGCTTCGTCTACCAGATTTGCAGGGATTTCCTCTACTGTATAGTCAGCGCCCATTGTTTCATCATGCCAATAGATAGCTTTCATTTTGATAAGGTCTACCAGGCCTTTGAAAGATTCCTCAGCACCGATAGGAACGACGATAGGACACGGATTAGCTCCCAAAACATCCTTCATTTGGCGAACTACTTCAAAGAAGTCAGCGCCCGAACGGTCCATCTTATTAACGTAAGCGATACGCGGTACGTTATATTTGTCAGCTTGGCGCCAAACTGTCTCAGATTGCGGTTCAACACCACCTACTGCACAGTAAGCAGCAACGGCGCCATCAAGAATACGCAAAGAACGCTCTACCTCAGCGGTAAAGTCAACGTGTCCCGGAGTGTCAATCAAGTTAATTTTATAAGTATCACCGGCATATTTCCAACGAGTGGTAGTAGCAGCAGAAGTGATAGTGATACCACGTTCCTGTTCTTGCTCCATCCAGTCCATTGTAGCGGCACCATCGTGCACCTCACCGATTTTGTGGGTTAAACCCGTGTAAAACAAAATACGTTCAGAGGTCGTTGTCTTTCCGGCATCGATGTGGGCCATGATACCGATATTACGTGTCAAATGTAAATCATGCTTTGCCATTTTCTAATTCCCTTACTTTAAGTTTTTAATCTTCTAATTGGTTAGTCTCTTATAGTATTAGAATCTGAAATGAGCAAACGCACGGTTAGCTTCTGCCATTCTGTGCATGTCTTCTTTACGTTTGTAAGCACCACCCTGTTCGTTGAAAGCATCCATGATTTCAGCGGCTAACTTGTCAGCCATTGACTTGCCACCACGCTTACGTGCAAAGATAATCAAGTTCTTCATTGAAATTGACTCCTTACGGTCAGCACGGATTTCTGTAGGAACCTGGAAAGTAGCACCACCCACACGGCGAGACTTCACTTCCACCTGAGGAGTCACATTATCCAGAGCTTTTTTCCAAATTTCAAGAGCGGATTTCTCTTCGTTCTGCATTTTATTCTTCACTGTTTCCAACGCAGCATAGAAGATTTCATAAGAAGTGTTCTTCTTTCCATCGTACATCAAATGATTCACGAACTTGGAAACTTTTACATCATTGAACACGGGATCCGGAAGGATAACGCGTTTTTTCGGTTTTGCTTTTCTCATTTGTCTGAAAGAATAATGTTTTTCGTTCTTGGTTGTTTACTTCTGTCTTCTTCAACTCTCCCTCCGGAGAATTTACTCAACCTTTAGCATTTCCAACAAACTAAAACGTAAGTTATTACTTTTAATTTTTCTGTTTTTGGGTATCAGGCCACCAGATTATTTCTTCTTAGCAGGAGCTGCTTGACCCGGTTTCGGACGTTTTGCGCCGTATTTGGAACGTCTTTGTGTACGACCTGCAACACCTGCAGTATCCAAAGTACCACGTACGATATGATAACGCACACCCGGAAGGTCTTTTACACGACCACCACGTACCAATACAATAGAGTGTTCTTGCAAATTGTGACCTTCTCCCGGAATATAAGAGTTCACCTCTTTACCATTGGTCAAACGTACACGAGCTACTTTACGCATAGCTGAATTCGGTTTTTTCGGAGTGGTTGTATACACTCTCACGCAAACGCCACGTCTTTGAGGACAAGAGTCCAAGGCTGGAGACTTTGATTTCTCCACCAGCACTTCGCGTCCTTTTCTTACTAATTGCTGAATTGTAGGCATTTTAATTGTTTTTAGTTATATATTATTGTTTATATTAATTCAGAACTATACACTTTTGGGCTGCAAAGATACTAATAAGTTTTGAATAATCAATGCACTACAAGTTTTTTTTTAATTTTACGCTTCACCCTTGATGTTGGGAAGAGGCGGAAATGTTTGTTCGTCCGGCATGTGAATCGGTCCGAAAGAGCGTTCGTATTTCCCAATATTCTCTTCGAGTGCACGCAGCAAACGCTTGGCATGTTCGGGTGCCAAAACTATGCGCGATTGCACACCAGCCTTTGGCATTCCAGGCATCACGCGAATAAAGTCGAGAATAAATTCCGAACTGGAATGAGTTATAATAGCCAAATTGGCATATGTACCTTGCGCCACTTCTTCCTTCAATTCTATCTGAAGTTGACCGTTGTTGTTTTCTTGATTTTCCATGTTGCACAATTATTTTTAAAATGTTCTTAAAAGATAGACCAAAAGTACTCTTTTTTTTCGGACGATATACATTTAAGTCCCCAAAAGACACATAATAATCCGTCCAGAAAAAGAAGCAAGCCACTACAATCGTTTTGCAGTAGCACTATAACAAACATGCAGAAGCGTTGCAATACAGAAGGAAGAGGCAAAGATAAAACAGAGAGGGAATACTCCTTCTTATAGGATATTCCCTCTCTCTATTTAATAGAATTATATTGACGTTGTAAGGTTATCCCTCTACTTTCTCGTCTACAGCATAATCAAGTACCGTCTTCTTGTTAGCAAGCATACGGTCGTACTCTTCTTTGGAGCCAACAATAATCTTCTCGAACTCGCGCTGTCCGGTACCGGCAGGAATCAGGTGACCGCAGATTACGTTCTCCTTCATACCTTCCAGACGGTCCACCTTTCCGTTGATGGCAGCCTCGTTCAGCACCTTCGTCGTTTCTTGGAAGGAAGCAGCCGACATGAAGCTTGAAGTCTGCAATGCAGCACGGGTGATACCTTGAAGAATCTGAGTAGAAGTCGCAGGTACAGCGTCGCGCACTTCCACGGGTTTCAAGTCGCGGCGTTTCAACATGGAGTTCTCGTCACGCAGCTTGCGGGCCGTCACGATCTGACCAGCCTGCAAACTCTGGGAATCTCCAGCATCCACTACCACCTTCTTTCCCCAGATACGGTCGTTCTCTTCCATGAATTCCATCTTGTCAACAACTTGCTGCTCCAGGAAGCGGGTATCACCCGGCTCGTCAATTTCCACCTTGCGCATCATCTGACGTACGATGATTTCAAAGTGCTTATCGTTAATCTTCACACCCTGCAGACGGTAAACGTCCTGAACCTCGTTCACGATATATTCCTGCACGGCTGTAGGACCTTTGATGGCCAGGATGTCCGCAGGTGTGATAGCACCGTCTGATAACGGAGTACCAGCACGTACATAGTCGTTCTCCTGAACCAAAATCTGCTTGGACAACGGTACGAGGTACTTCTTCACTTCGCCGGTCTTGGAAGTAACGATGATTTCGCGGTTACCGCGTTTCACTTTACCCATGGTAACCTCACCGTCGATTTCTGAAACCACAGCAGGATTAGACGGGTTACGTGCCTCAAACAGCTCAGTGACACGGGGAAGACCACCCGTGATATCACCCGCTTTACCTACGGCACGCGGAATCTTCACGATAACTTCACCGGCCTTTACCTTTTGACCGTCCTCAACCACCACGTGGCCACCTACCGGCAAGTTGTATGTACGGATCAGTTCGCCGTCTTCTGTCATGATGTGTGCGGTAGGCACCTTCGTCTTATCCTTAGACTCAATGATGATGATTTCGCGCAAACCGGTAGATTCATCAGACTCTACCTTATAAGTCACGTTTTCAATAACGCCTTCAAATTCAATCTTACCGGTAGCTTCGGTAATGATAACTGCGTTGAACGGATCCCAACGGGCAATCATCTTGCCCTTCTCTACCATTTCACCGTCAGCAGCATAGAGCGTAGAACCGTAAGGTACGTTGTGGGTAGAAAGAACAATACCCGTGTTGACATCCACGAAACGCACTTCAGCCAGACGGCCTACCACTACCTTTGCAGGTTCGCCTGCTTCGTCAATAACGTCTACCGTACGGAGTTCTTCGAATTCCAAACGGGCAGGGTTCTTAGCCACGATACTTGCGTTGGCAGCGATATTGGCTGCCGTACCACCGGCATGGAATGTACGCAGTGTCAACTGTGTACCCGGCTCACCGATAGACTGTGCAGCAATTACGCCGACTGCCTCACCTTTCTGAACCATGCGGCTGGAAGCCAGATTACGTCCGTAACACTTGGCACAAACACCCTTCTTGGATTCGCAGGTCAATACGGAACGGATTTCAACACTCTCAATCGGGGAATCTTCAATCTTCTGCGCAATGTCTTCGGTAATTTCCTCACCGCCAGCCACAATCAGTTCGCCAGTTGTAGGATGAACAATATCATGTACGGATACACGACCGAGGATGCGTTCATACAGAGTGGCGATGGTTTCGTCATTGTTTTTCAATGCTGTACAAACCAATCCGCGGAGCGTGCCGCAGTCTTCTTCATTAATAATCACATCGTGCGATACGTCAACCAGACGACGGGTCAGGTATCCGGCGTCAGCCGTCTTCAAAGCGGTATCGGCAAGACCCTTACGGGCACCGTGAGTAGAGATAAAGTATTCCAACACGGACAGACCTTCCTTAAAGTTAGAAAGAATCGGATTTTCAATAATCTGACCGCCTTCGGCACCTGCTTTCTGGGGCTTTGCCATCAAACCACGCATACCGGAGAGCTGACGGATCTGTTCCTTAGAACCACGGGCACCGGAATCCAGCATCATGTATACAGAGTTGAAACCCTGGTCGTCGCTTGAAATGGTTTTCATCAAGATGTTGGACAACTCTGAGTTCACATGTGTCCAGATATCGATTACCTGATTGTAACGCTCGTTGTTGGTGATGAAACCCATGTTATAGTTATTGATTACCTGCTCTACTTCATCATAACCTTTCTGTACTAATGCTTCCTTCTCTTCCGGGATGATGATATCCCCCAAGTTGAACGACAGACCACCCTTGAAGGCCATGTAGTAACCGAGGTTCTTGATCCCGTCGAGGAAGTCGGCTGCCTTGGCAACACCACACACCTTGATTACGTGACTGATGATATCGCGGAGTGACTTCTTGGAGATAATCGTATTGATATATCCTGCTTCTGCCGGAACAATTTCGTTGACAATGACACGGCCCACGGAGGTATCGTGCATCATCTTGTCCACAATGTTGCCATTCTCATCAACGTCTTTCACTATGACGCTTACCGGAGCGTGAATGTCGCACTTACCTTCATTATAGGCAATCAGTGCTTCTTCTGGACCGTAGAATGTCAACCCCTCACCTTTGGCACCTTTGCGCAACTTAGTGATGTAGTACAAACCGAGTACCATATCTTGGGCGGGCACAGTGATAGGAGCACCGTTAGCAGGGTTCAATATATTGTGTGACTGGAGCATCAGCATTTGTGCTTCCAGAATCGCTTCGTTGCTCAGCGGCAAGTGAACGGCCATCTGGTCACCGTCGAAGTCGGCATTAAACGCCGTACATGCCAACGGGTGCAGCTGGATTGCCTTACCTTCGATCATCTTGGGCTGGAATGCCTGAATACCGAGACGGTGAAGTGTCGGAGCACGGTTCAACAGCACCGGATGACCCTTCATCACGTGTTCCAGAATATCCCAGATAACAGGTTCCTTGCGATCTACAATCTTCTTGGCACTCTTTACTGTCTTCACGATACCGCGCTCAATGAGCTTACGGATGATGAACGGCTTATAAAGCTCAGCTGCCATCAGTTTTGGAATACCGCATTCACCCATTTTCAACTCTGGACCTACAACGATTACAGAACGTGCGGAATAGTCGACACGCTTACCCAACAAATTCTGACGGAAACGTCCTTGCTTGCCCTTCAAACTGTCAGAAAGTGACTTCAACGGACGGTTAGCGTCAGTCTTCACAGCACTCGATTTACGAGAGTTGTCGAACAGAGAGTCGACAGCTTCCTGCAACATACGTTTTTCATTACGTAAAATCACCTCAGGAGCCTTGATTTCAATCAATCTCTTCAGACGATTGTTACGGATGATGACACGACGGTAAAGATCGTTCAAGTCAGAAGTTGCGAAACGCCCTCCATCCAACGGAACCAACGGACGAAGTTCGGGTGGAATAACCGGCACAATGCGTACAATCATCCACTCAGGCTTGTTGCGTCCACGTGATGCACGGAACGACTCAACTACCTGAAGACGTTTCAGGGCTTCGGTCTTGCGTTGTTGTGAAGCATCGCTTCCGGCACGATTACGCAGTTCGTAAGACAAAGAGTCAAGATCGAGGTGTGACAGCAAATCGTAGATAGCTTCCGCGCCCATCTTGGCAATGAACTTATTGGGGTCTGAATCTTCGAGGAATTGGTTGTCTTTCGGCAACTTTTCCAGTAAGTCCAGGTATTCTCCTTCTTCCAGCAAGTCGTACTGTGCCACTTCGTCGGACAGTACACCTGGCTGAATGACAACATAACGCTCGTAATAGATAATGGCATCCAGTTTCTTGGTGGGCAGGCCCAACAAGTAACCGATTTTGTTGGGAAGTGAACGGAAATACCAAATGTGAGCCACGGGCACAACGAGCTGGATATGTCCCATACGCTCACGGCGCACTTTCTTTTCAGTCACTTCCACACCACAACGGTCGCAGACGATGCCTTTGTAACGGATACGCTTGTACTTACCGCAATGGCACTCGTAATCCTTGATAGGACCAAAGATGCGCTCGCAGAACAATCCGTCGCGTTCGGGCTTATACGTACGATAGTTGATGGTTTCAGGCTTTAATACTTCACCACTCGAATTCTCAAGGATTTCCTCAGGAGAAGCCAAACCGATAGAGATTTTCGAGAAATTACTCTTTATCTTGTTATCTTTTCTAAAAGCCATAAATTTATTTAATTGATAATTGACAATGGAAAATTGAAATTGAAAAACTGAAAACCGATAATTGAGAATGGTAACTTGCATTATCCATTCTCAATTATCAATTATCCATTATTCTAAGTTGATGCTCAAGCCCAAACCTCTCAACTCGTGCAGCAATACGTTCAGTGACTCGGGGATACCCGGAGCAGGCATCGGCTCACCCTTCACGATTGCTTCATAAGCCTTGGAACGTCCTACAACGTCATCAGACTTGATAGTCAGGATTTCCTGCAGAATGTGTGCGGCACCGAATGCTTCGAGAGCCCAAACTTCCATTTCTCCAAAACGCTGACCACCGAACTGTGCCTTACCACCCAACGGCTGTTGCGTAATGAGTGAGTACGGACCGATGGAACGTGCGTGCATCTTGTCTTCAACCATGTGACCGAGCTTCAGCATGTAGGTCACACCTACCGTAGCCTGCTGCTCGAATGCTTCACCGGTACCACCATCATACAGCGTTGTCTTGCCGTAACGGGGCAAGCCGGCCTTATCGGTCCATTCGTTCAAATCGTCCAAAGATGCACCGTCAAAGATAGGAGTGGCAAACTTCACGCCCAAGTTCTTTCCGGCACGACCGAGAACGGCCTCGAATATCTGACCGATGTTCATACGTGAAGGCACACCCAACGGATTCAGCACGATGTCTACCGGAGTACCGTCAGCAAGGAACGGCATGTCTTCCTGGCGTACCACGCGGGAAACAATGCCCTTGTTACCATGACGACCAGCCATCTTGTCACCGACACCAATCTTACGTTTCTTGGCAATGTATACCTTGGCCATCTGAATGATACCTGCGGGCAACTCGTCACCGATAGTAATGGCAAACTTCTTGCGCTTCAACTCGGCATCGAGTTCCTTATACTTCTTGATGAAGTTCATCACCAACGCACGAATCAGTCCGTTGGTATGTTCATCCTTCGTCCAGTTGCTCAACTGAACAGCAGTGAAGTCCAAATCACTGAAGTCGGAAGCAGAGAATCTGGCGCCTTTGGAAATTATGTCGGCACCCATGTAATCCTTCACACCTTCCGATGTATAGTTTTCTGTAAGCTTCAACAGTTTGTTTATCAATACTTTCTTGAGATCACCTATCTTGGCATCGAATTCGTCGTCAATCTTCGGCAGCAGAGCCTTGTCGGCCAGCTTGGAGCTGCGAGTCTTAATAACACGAGAGAACAGACGCTTACCGATAACAACACCTTTCAAAGAAGGAGAAGCTTTCAAAGAAGCGTCCTTCACATCACCGGCCTTATCACCGAAGATGGCACGGAGCAGTTTCTCTTCCGGAGAAGGATCTGATTCACCCTTCGGAGTAATCTTACCGATAAGGATATCCCCCGGCTCGATGCGGGCACCCACACGAACAATACCGTTTTCGTCAAGGTCTTTAGTCGCTTCCTCACTTACATTGGGAATGTCAGAAGTCAACTCTTCCATACCACGCTTCGTTTCACGAACTTCCAAAGAATATTCTTCCACGTGTACAGAAGTCAAAAGGTCCTCACGAACCACGCGTTCGTTCAGTACAATAGCATCCTCATAGTTATAGCCCTTCCACGGCATGTAAGCAACCAGCAGGTTCTTACCCAATGCAAGCTCTCCGTCTTCGGTTGAATAACCTTCTGTCAAAATTTGACCTGCAGTAACGCGCTGGCCCTTCTCGCAAATCGGACGGAGGTCAATCGTCATGTTCTGGTTGGTACGGCGCCATTTCGGGATATTATATTCTTTCAATGCAGGCTCGAAGCTTACGAATTCCTCCTCTTCCGTACGGTCGTACAGAATACGGATAGTCGTTGCATCCACGAATTCAACCACACCGTCACCCTCGGCAGTAATCTGCGTACGGGAATCGCGTGCCAGCTGACGTTCGATACCAGTACCTACAATCGGAGCTTCGCTCTTCAACAAAGGAACAGCTTGACGCATCATGTTTGATCCCATCAATGCACGGTTGGCGTCATCATGCTCCAGGAACGGAATCAAAGAAGCTGCAATAGAAGCAATCTGCTGGGGAGATACGTCCATCAATTCCACCTCGGAAGGAGGAACCACCGGATAGTCGGCATCCTGACGGGATTTTACTTTATCACGTACAAAAGTACCGTCATCGTTCAAAGGAGCATTACCCTGCGCAATAATCTTGGCTTCCTCTTCTTCTGCGGTGAGGTAAACCAAACCTTCGTCAGAAAGGTCAACCTTACCATCTGCCACCTTACGGTACGGAGTTTCAATGAAGCCGAGCTCGTTGATTTTCGCAAATACGCAGAGTGAAGAAATCAAACCGATGTTCGGACCTTCAGGAGTCTCGATAGGACAAAGACGCCCGTAGTGAGTATAGTGTACGTCACGAACCTCGAAGCCTGCACGTTCGCGTGACAAACCGCCAGGACCCAGGGCAGACATACGGCGCTTGTGAGTAATCTCGGCCAGCGGGTTGGTCTGATCCATGAACTGTGACAAAGCATTCGTTCCAAAGAATGAATTGATAACGGAAGAGATTGTCTTGGCGTTAATCAGGTCAATAGGAGTAAAGACTTCATTGTCACGGACGTTCATACGTTCGCGGATAGTACGCGACATACGTGCCAGACCGATGGCAAACTGATTGGACAACTGTTCGCCCACTGTACGCACACGACGGTTGCTCAAGTGGTCGATATCATCCACATCCGCTTTCGAGTTAATCAACTCGATGAGATATTTGATAATTTCGATAATATCTTCCTTGGTAAGGACACGCACGTCCATATCGGTCGTCAAGTTCAACTTTCTGTTGATACGATAACGGCCTACATCACCCAGGTCATATCTCTTTTCTGAGAAGAACAAGTTATTGATAACTTCGCGTGCACTGGCATCATCGGCTGGGTCTGCATTACGCAGCTGGCGGTAGATGTAGAGTACAGCTTCTTTTTCCGAGTTACTCGGGTCCTTCTGCAGAGTATTATATATAATAGAATAGTCAGACTGGTTCGGTTCTTCCTTGTGTACAAGGATATTCTGAACACCCGACTCTAATATAATATCAACATGTTCCGGCTCGATTACAGTTTCACGATCGATAACGACTTCGTTACGCTCGATGGAAACAACTTCACCGGTATCTTCGTCTACAAAATCCTCAATCCATGTTTTCAACACACGTGCGGCCAACTTACGTCCCACCATCTTCTTAAGATTCGTCTTGTTTACCTTCACGTCTTCCGCCAAATTAAAGATCTCGAGAATGTCCTTGTCATTCTCAAAACCGATGGCTCTCAGCAAAGTAGTAACCGGCAATTTCTTCTTACGGTCAATGTAAGCATACATGACGTTGTTGATGTCGGTGGCAAACTCAATCCACGAACCCTTGAACGGGATGATACGGGCTGAGTACAACTTGGTACCGTTGGCATGTACGCTCTGTCCGAAAAATACGCCCGGTGAACGGTGAAGTTGGGATACAACCACACGTTCCGCACCGTTGATGACGAATGTCGCCTTATCCGTCATGTAAGGAATGGGACCTAGGAACACGTCCTGAATGACCGTGTCAAAATCTTCGTGGTCGGGGTCGGTACAATATAATTTCAATTTTGCCTTCAAAGGCACGCTATATGTAAGCCCTCGCTCTATACATTCATCAATGGTATAGCGCGGCGGATCAATATAGTAGTCCAAAAACTCAAGAACAAAATTATTTCTTGTATCGGCAATGGGGAAGTTTTCAGCAAATACTTTATACAGTCCCTCGTTCTTACGCTTCTCGGGTGGGGTGTCCAGTTGTAGAAAGTCTTTGAATGACTTCAATTGTACTTCCAGAAAATCCGGATATTCAAGCGGATTCTTAGTCGAAGCAAAATTAACTCTTTGATTTACAGTATTTGAAGACATCTGTTAATGGATTTGTAGAACTTAATTTTAAATATATACACAAAAAGGTTAAGAACCCTTTTCACGAAGGGTTCCTAACCGAATTACCTGATTTACAGGCTAATGTTATTTAAGTTCAACTTCAGCTCCAGCTTCTTCCAATGTTTTCTTCAATGATTCTGCTTCGTCTTTAGCCAAACCTTCTTTTACTACGCTAGGAGCACCGTCTACCATGTCCTTAGCTTCCTTCAAGCCAAGACCGCAAGCTTCCTTAACGGCTTTAACTACCTGAAGTTTAGCTGAGCCAGCGCTCTTCAATACTACGTCGAAAGAAGTCTTTTCTTCTGCGGCAGCAGCACCACCAGCTGCAGGACCAGCAGCAACAGCTACAGCTGCAGCAGCAGGTTCAATACCATATTCTTCTTTCAGGATTGTTGCAAGTTCATTAACTTCTTTTACTGTCAAGTTAACTAATTGTTCTGCAAAAGCTTTCAAATCTGCCATTTTTGTATGATTTTTAATTGTTTAAATACTAAATAAATTGATATAATTCTTTTTCCGAAATTTACGCTTCGGGACGTTCACCAAGAGTCTTGAGAACTCCGTGGAGGGTGTTACCACCTGATTGCAGAGCAGAAATAACATTCTTGGCCGGTGACTGCAGCAATGCAACGATATCGGCAATAACTTCATTCTTACTCTTGATACTTACGAGAGCATCCAACTGGTCAGCACCAACATAGAAGCTTTCTTCTGCATATGCAGCCTTCAGTCCGGGAATACCATTCTTAGCCTTATCTTTGATCAACTTGGCCGGTGCGTTAGCAACGTTGCTGAACATTACGGCAGTTGTACCTTTCAGAGAACCATAAAGCGGAGAAAAGTCTTCTTCCAGGCTTTCCAATGCCTTGTGAAGCAATGTATTCTTAACTACCATCAATTTGATGTCAGCTTTGAAACATTCTCTTCTCAACATGCTGGTTGTAGCAGCATTCATGGCAGTGGTATCCACCAAATAGAAGTGACCGTATTCCTTCACTGTAGCAGCAATCTGCTCAATAATCGTACTTTTATCTTCCTTTCTCATTATTACTCCGTTTTATTAGATTTCTTCTACTGTTTTCGGGTCAATCTTGATGCCCGCACTCATCGTGCTAGAAAGATAAATACTCTTAATATATGTACCCTTGGCTGCAGTCGGTTTCAATTTATTCAAAGTAGAGATGAATTCTTTCGCATTGTCGCGAATTTGCTCAGCGCTAAATGAAACTTTACCGATAGAAGTATGAACAATACCGCTCTTGTCAACCTTGAAGTCGATTTTACCTTGTTTTACTTCTCTTACAGCTTTAGCAACATCCATAGTTACAGTGCCACTCTTGGGGTTAGGCATCAATCCACGAGGACCGAGCACACGACCGAGTGCACCAATCTTACCCATGATGGACGGCATAGTGATAATCACATCAATATCAGTCCATCCACCTTTGATCTTTTCAATATATTCGTCA
Organism: Bacteroides sp. CACC 737; assembly: GCF_013874375.1. NCBI lineage: Bacteria > Pseudomonadati > Bacteroidota > Bacteroidia > Bacteroidales > Bacteroidaceae > Bacteroides > Bacteroides sp. CACC 737. Next base: position 4,155,479 of record NZ_CP059408.1, on the reverse strand, counting down.
AGACCAACATAGTCAGCTCCGGCTTCTTTTGCAGCAGCTTCAGCATCTGGTGTACAAAGCACCAAAACGCGTACAACCTTACCAGTACCGTGAGGAAGTGATACAACACCTCTCACCATCTGGTTGGCCTTACGCGGGTCAACGCCCAAACGTACGTCGATATCCAGAGAAGCGTCAAACTTGGTATAAGTGATTTCTTTTACCAACTGAGCAGCTTCCTTGAGAGAGTATGCTTTCCCTGCTTCAATTTTTTCTGCAGCCAACTTTTGATTTTTTGTCAGTTTACCCATTCTAATTGAAGTTTATTAATTATTAACCGGGAACTCCCCTTTTACAGCGATACCCATACTTCTAGCTGTACCGGCAACCATTTTCATGGCAGCTTCTACAGTGAAACAGTTCAAGTCAACCATTTTGTCCTGAGCAATCGTACGAACTTGTTCCCAAGTAATCTCGGCAACCTTCTTACGGTTAGGCTCAGCAGAACCACTCTTTTGCTTCGTCACTTCCAACAACTGGATAGCCACGGGAGGAGTCTTGATTACAAAATCGAAAGACTTGTCTGCGTAGTAAGTGATAATCACAGGAAGAATCTTTCCTGCTTTGTCTTGGGTTCTGGCGTTGAATTGCTTGCAAAACTCCATGATATTGATACCCTTGGAACCCAAAGCAGGTCCTACTGGGGGAGATGGATTTGCCGCGCCTCCTTTAATCTGTAATTTGATTAGTCCAGCAACTTCTTTAGCCATTTTCTAATTGATTTATATATAAACATTAATGAAGAATACTACAGCGTAACACCTGCACTATTCTTTTTCAACTTGCATAAAGCCCAATTCGAGCGGAGTCTTCCGTCCGAATATCTTGACCATGACCTTCAGTTTCTTCTTCTCGGTGTTCACTTCTTCAATGATTCCACTGAATCCACTGAACGGACCGTAATTCACCTTTACAGTCTCGCCGACTACATACGGGATACTCAAGTCTTCACCTGATTCCTGCAATTCGTCAACCGTACCAAGTATACGATTCACTTCCGACTGTCTCAGAGGTACGGGTTTTTCCGAACCACCCAAGAACCCTATCACATTAGGAGTATTTCTCAGATGATGAGCAACCTCACCCACCAGAGCAGCCTCCACCAAAACGTAACCAGGGAGATAACTTCTCTCTTTCACAATTTTCTTACCATTGCGAACCTGATATACCTTTTCGGTAGGAATCAATACCTGAGATACGTAATCACCAAGGTCGCTGTTTTTAATATCAGCTTCAAGGTATTCCTTTACCTTAGCTTCTTTTCCGCTAATAGCACGCAAAACGTACCATTTCTTTTCAATCTCAGACATTTCTTCTTACTTTTAATGTGGATAAACAAATTCCATCAGATGCTGGAAACAGAAGTCCATCGCAAATACTACCACTGCAATTAGTAGGGAAGCATATAAAACAACTACTGCACTGTTAGTAAGTTCAGAATACGTAGGCCACGACACTTTATGAACAAGTTCGTCGTAAGTTTCTTTAAAATAAGCTACAATCTTCTTCATTTCAAAAATATTAGCACGGGAGGAGAGGCTCGAACTCCCGACACCCGGTTTTGGAGACCGGTGCTCTACCAACTGAGCTACTCCCGTTTGTACATAATCAGTTCCCGATGTATACCGGGAACTGATTAAGATTATATTGGTTATTAGTCAAGAATTTCAGTAATCTGACCAGAACCTACCGTACGACCACCTTCACGGATAGCGAAACGCAAACCTACGTTCAATGCTACCGGGTAGATCAGTTCTACAGTGATTTCTACGTTATCACCAGGCATTACCATTTCAGTTCCTTCCGGAAGAGTGATTTCACCTGTACAGTCCATAGTACGCAGATAGAACTGAGGACGGTATTTATTGTGGAACGGAGTGTGACGACCACCTTCTTCTTTCTTCAAAACGTAGATAGAAGCTTTGAACTTAGAGTGAGGTTTAATCTGACCGGGCTTACAAAGAACCATACCACGTTTGATTTCGTTCTTGTCGATACCGCGGAGCAACAGACCTACGTTGTCACCAGCTTCACCCTGATCCAGCAACTTGCGGAACATTTCAACACCAGTTACAACTGACTTCTTGTCTTCACCCAAACCAAGGATTTCAACTTCGTCACCTACATGGATAACACCAGCTTCGATACGACCAGTAGCTACAGTACCACGACCAGTGATTGAGAATACGTCTTCAACCGGCATCAAGAACGGTTTATCAACATCACGCGGAGGCAGAGGAATCCAAGTATCACAAGCTTCCATCAGCTCCATAACCTTCTCTTCCCACTTTTCAACGCCATTCAACGCACCAAGAGCAGAGCCCTGGATAAACGGAGTGTTGTCGCCATCGAATTCGTAAGCTGAAAGCAGTTCACGCATTTCCATTTCAACGAGCTCCAACATTTCAGCGTCGTCTACCATATCACACTTGTTCATGAATACAACCAATCTCGGTACGTTTACCTGACGAGCCAACAAGATATGCTCACGAGTCTGAGGCATCGGACCATCAGTAGCAGCAACTACGATGATAGCACCGTCCATCTGAGCAGCACCAGTTACCATGTTCTTTACGTAGTCAGCGTGACCCGGGCAGTCTACGTGAGCGTAGTGACGGTTAGCTGTTTCATACTCTACGTGAGAAGTATTGATAGTGATACCTCTTTCTTTTTCTTCAGGAGCGTTATCGATAGAATCGAAAGAACGCAGTTCAGAAAGACCTTTCTTTGCCAACACTGTAGTGATAGCAGCTGTCAACGTGGTTTTACCGTGGTCAACGTGACCAATTGTACCAATGTTTACGTGCGGTTTGGTACGTTCGAATTTCTCTTTAGCCATAGCTTTACTTGTTATTTATTTGATTAATAATCAGCTTTTACATTTTTGTGAGCTGTTACCGGGACTTGAACCCGGGACCTCTTCCTTACCAAGGAAGTGCTCTACCGCTGAGCTATAACAGCAAGGAGAATAAGAGTTGTGGGCAAAGATGGATTCGAACCACCGAAGGCGTAAGCCAGCAGATTTACAGTCTGCCCCATTTGGCCACTCTGGTATTTGCCCCTACATTATAAAAAGAACTCTTTTCCTTACTAAATCATCGCAGAGTAAACTTTACCCGAACGATTTCCGTTTTCATATCACCTCCACCTCGTGAAGAAAGACTTATTCCACTCATCCTTGAGCGAGCCTCTTGTCGGATTCGAACCAACGACCCCGAGATTACAAATCACGTGCTCTGGCCAACTGAGCTAAAGAGGCAAGCTAAAAAATGCAACCGTAACGTTCATTGCGTGAGCGAAACGGCTGCAAATTTAGACATTTATTTTTTACCCGCAAAATTTTAGCGGAAAATTATTTGCTCCGTTGCTTTTCCTTGTACTTAACCAGCTGTTTTCCCAAAGCTTCCAGACATAAATCTACCGCTTCTTCAAACGTATCACAAACCTTGTTTGCATAAAACTCACCATTGGGAACCAACACTTTCACTCCGGCTTCTTTATTTTCGGCTGTTTCTGGTTTTACTACCTTTAATGACACCTCTACTTTCTTTATATCGTCGTAAAATTTCTCCAACTTAGCAACTTTCTTTTGAACGAAAGACTGCAATTGCTCTGACGCATCAAAGTGAATCGATTGAATTCTTACTTCCATACTTACCTCCTTTTTACTTTAGGCTCGGGGATGAGCCTGATTATACACTTTTTTAAGCTCTTCAAAAGTAGTATGCGTATAAATTTCCGTTGTCGCCAGACTCTCGTGCCCGAGGAGTTCTTTTATCGAACCTAAATCAGCACCATTGTTCAGCATAGCCGTTGCAAAGGTGTGCCTCAGCACGTGGGGACTTCTTTTTTTTACAGTCACTACCTTCGAAAGGTTTCGTTTCACAAGGCATGCTACGATACCGCGGTAAAGCCTCTTTCCATTCTTCCGGATAAAAAAAGCATCCGAGCGAACCGGAACAGCCTCATTCCGCACATTGACATATTCCCTCATCGAGCGCCCCAGCTCCTCATCAAAAGGTATAAGACGTTGCTTATTCCGCTTTCCTGTCACTTTAACGAGAGAAGCCGAAAAATCAATATCTTTGTCATCCAACCCTATCAATTCTGAAAGTCGCATGCCGGTAGCATAGAACATTTCAACAATCATATGGTCGCGACACCCTTCAAAACCTTCACCAAAATCCATATCATCCAACAACCTATCCATCTCACCTTCTCTCAGAAATACTGGAAGCGGTTTTTTCTTTTTGGGCCCCGTAACTTTTCGTAACGGATCTACCGCAACCTCACCTCTCCTCAAAAGGAATTTATAATATGTCCGGATAGAGCTCAGCTTTCGGTTTATCGTATTAGAAGCAAGTCCTTTGTCCATCAAGGAAGCAATCCATTCACGAACAAGTTCTGCATCTACATCCGATGGAGTCAAGTCCCCCCACATTTCTTCTCCAAACCTCTGCAGTTCAAGAATATCTGTCCGATAGTACTCAATCGTACCTTTGGAATAGTTCCGCTCGTACAGAAGATAGTCAAGAAAAGAATCTGTCAACAACATATCGCTACATATCTAAAATCATGCAACGAATGTATGAAAAAGAATTCAATAATTCAAAGGAATTTACGAATTATTAATCTTCTACTTGCTGAAGTTGTTGAACGTAAACAGCACGTTCTTTCTTAAGTCTTTTAGTCACAGACGGTTTATCGAACTGTTGTCTGCGTCTCAATTCCTTAACTGTGCCAGTTTTTTCAAACTTTCTTTTGAATTTCTTCAGCGCTTTTTCAATGTTTTCGCCTTCTTTTACAGGTACTACAATCATTTTCTTTTAATTAAATGTTAATGGTTTAAAAATCTCACGATCAAATTGAGCGGCAAAATTACACATACTTTCTTTATTCACAAAACTTTCTGCAAAAAAATTACCCATAATTCCTAATTATCAAACGAATGAGCAGAGGGAAAGATGTTTTTATTGAGCCAATCCGCTAAAATCCGTGAAGCATGGCAATTTTTTAAAAGAGAATGTGTAACTTTGAAAGCAGAGAATGGAGAGATTATAAACTCATTTACACGCCTACTTAATTACATTTATAAAAATATGGCTCAGACAATCAATCAACGTATAGATGCTTTACGGGCATTGTTAAAAAGAGAAGGCATAGACGCTTTCATTATCCCCAGTACCGACCCGCACCTAAGCGAGTACGTAGCACCGTACTGGAAATCAAGAGAATGGATATCAGGTTTTACCGGTTCGGCAGGCACGGTAGTGATTACCACCGACAAGGCGGGGCTGTGGACAGATTCCCGCTATTTTCTCCAAGCCGAGCAGCAGCTGGAAGGCAGCGGCATCGACTTATACAAGGAAATGTTGCCCGAAACGCCCAGCATCCTCGATTTCCTGCGGGAGAACCTTACAGCGAATTCAGTTGTAGGTATAGACGGAAAGGTATTTTCCACCACACAAGCCATAGCCCTGCAAGAGGATTTGGCAAAAAACGACATCACCATAAAGAGCATTGCCGACCCGATGAATGAGATATGGACAGACCGCCCTCCCATGCCCGAAGCACCCGCCTTTATCCACGAGGTGAAATACGCCGGGAAAAGCTGCCCGGACAAACTGGCTGATATCCGCCGGGAAATGAAGAAAAGCGAAGCAGACGTATTATTGGTGTCGGCATTGGACGAGATAGCATGGGCACTCAACATACGCGGCAACGATGTGCATTGCAACCCCGTAGTAGTGAGCTATCTGATAATCAACGAACAAGAAACACACTTTTTCATCCAGCCCGAGAAAGTAACGGAAGAGCTTTCAGCCTATCTGGAAGAAGCCGGCGTCACCATCCACGCTTATGAGGACACCGAATCCTTTGTGACAAAAATACCGGACGGCAGCATCATGCTCGACATGGGAAGGACGAATTATGCCGTTTATTCTGCCCTCCCCCCTTCCTGCCGGGTACTTGACGAGCGCTCACCGATAGCCTTGCTGAAAGCAGTCCGCAATGACCGGGAAATAGCCGGCATCCACGCAGCCATGCAACGCGACGGAGTGGCACTGGTGAAATTCCTGAAATGGCTGGAGGAGGCCGTTCCCGCAGGCAACGAGACAGAAATCAGCGTAGACAAGAAACTACACGAATTCCGTGCCGCACAGCCACTCTACATGGGGGAAAGCTTCGACACCATTGCCGGGTACAAGGAGCATGGAGCCATTGTACACTACGAAGCCACTCCGGAAACGGACGTGCCACTGAAACCCGAGGGATTCCTGCTCCTGGACTCGGGTGCGCAATACCTGGACGGCACTACCGACATCACCCGCACCATCGCACTGGGGGAACTGACCGAAGAAGAGAAGACGGACTACACCCTGATACTGAAAGGACATATCAACCTTGCCATGGCTGTCTTCCCGGAAGGTACGCGAGGAGCGCAACTGGATGTACTGGCCCGCATGCCGATATGGCAGCACCACATGAACTTCCTGCATGGTACCGGACACGGCGTAGGTCATTTCCTCAATGTGCACGAAGGTCCGCAAAGCATCCGTATGAACGAGAATCCGGTAACCCTCCGGCCAGGAATGGTCACTTCCAACGAACCGGGCGTCTATAAAGCCGGAAGTCATGGAATACGCACAGAAAACCTGATGCTGACCGTGAAGGACCGTGAAGGCATGTTCGGAAATTACCTGAAATTCGAAACCATTACCCTCTGCCCCATCTGCAAGAAAGGTATCATCAAAGAGATGCTGACGGCAGAGGAAACGGCATGGCTGGACAACTATCACCAGCATGTATACGAGAAACTTTCGCCAAGCCTGAACGAAGAAGAACGGGAATGGCTGAAGGAAGCATGCAGTAACCTAACTACTAATCACTAAAAAATGGCATTAATAAAATCAGTAAGAGGATTCACTCCCGAAATCGGGGAGAATTGTTTTTTGGCGGACAATGCGGTTATCATTGGTGACGTCAAGATGGGACGGGATTGCAGCATCTGGTTCAGCACCGTGCTGCGAGGTGACGTAAATTCAATCCGCATAGGAAACGGAGTAAATATCCAGGATGGAAGCGTACTCCATACCTTGTACGAGAAATCGACCATAGAGATAGGAGACCACGTATCCGTGGGGCACAACGTGACCATCCACGGAGCTGCCATCAAGGACTATGCTTTGGTAGGGATGGGTTCCACCATCCTTGACCACGCAGTAGTGGGCGAAGGGGCCATTGTCGCCGCCGGTTCCCTGGTATTGAGTAATACGGTCATCGAGCCGGGAAGCATTTGGGGAGGAGTCCCCGCCAAGTTCATCAAGAAAGTGGACCCGAAGCAGGCCAAGGAGCTGAACCAGAAGATTGCACACAACTATCTGATGTATTCCGACTGGTACAAATAAAGGGAGGCAAGGCCCCCCTAAAAAACAGGGCGATAAAGGGATGCCATTCCATCACCTTTATCGCCCTATCGTTATCACTCTTTACTCTTCTAAAAGTTTATCATACTCATTATCTTATCCGTCGCACCGGCATTGCTGGTCACATAATTGCTTGCATTCATGCCTGATTCGCGCAAAAAGACTTCATCTGTCAGCATACGGTCGAGCAAAGTTTTCAGCTCCTCATAATCCTTCACCGAGAAAGCGCCTTTTGTCTCCAGCAACTGGATGGCCTCCTGAAATTTCTGATACTTCGGTCCGAAAATCACCGGAATGCCATAAACTGCAGCCTCAAGGGTATTGTGGATTCCCACTCCGAAACCACCTCCGATATAGGCAATCTCGCCATAGCGGTAAATGGAAGAGAGCAGCCCGAAGCAATCAATAATCAGGCAATCGGCCTTACGGACATTCTTCTCGTTGGCACGGGTATAGCGCACATAAGGGCGTTTCAGTTTACGGATAATCTCTACCAGATGGTTCTCGTCGATGACATGCGGAGCGATAATCAACTTCACCTCCGGATGCTGATTGAAGTATTCAATAAATAAATCCTCGTCCGGCTGCCAAGAGCTTCCTGCCACAAAAGTCATCGTATTGTTCTTGAAAAGCTCCACCAAAGGCAGACGCTTAGCTTCCTCACAAATCTGCAGCACACGGTCAAAACGGGTATCCCCCACCACCGTGACACGGCTGATGCCTATCTTCGCCAGATAGCGTTTGGAGCGTTCATTCTGCACAAACAAATGGTCGAAGTCGCGCAGCACATGTCTGTACGTACCGCCATACCACTTGAAAAATACTTGCCCGCGACGGAAAATGGAGGAAATGCTGTACACCGGAATACGACGCTTATGCAGTTCGTCCAGATAGTTCTTCCAGAACTCGTACTTGATGAAGAATGCCATGCAGGGATTCACGATATCCAGGAACTTCTTCACATTTCGAGGCTTGTCGAAAGGCAGGTAGCAGACAACGTCTGCCCCCCTATAATTCTTGCGGACCTCATAGCCCGACGGCGAGAAGAAAGTCAGCAGAATACCGTAATCCGGATATTTGGCACGAATTTTCTCAATCAACGGCCGTCCCTGCTCGAACTCCCCCAAAGAAGCGGCATGGAACCATATATAGCGCACGTCCTTCTCCAACTGCTGCCGGAGAAGTTCATAAACCACCCAGTGTCCCTTCATCATCTTTCGGGGCTTACGGCTAAATGGAGCAGCCAGATGCACCAGAATATCGTAGATGGCTATTGCCAAGTCATATAGCATACTATATGGATTAAGGATGAAGAAGATTTATTCACTTTAAAGCATCAACAGCACGCTGTATACGGACCAACGTCTCTTCCTTGCCAATCAGCTCGGTAATGTCGAACATGTGCGGACCTTTACACTCGCCCACCACTGACAAGCGGAAGGCATTCATCACATTTCCCATGTGATAGCCACGCTCGGTAATCCAGCCAATCACAATATCTTCGGAAGGCTTGGAGGAGAAATCCCCGATACCGCGCAGCACATCCATCAATTCAGCCATGATGCGGGGAGTATCTTCCGACCAACGTTTCTTCACATCCTTTGCCGCATATTCCGTGGGAGCTACGAAGAAGAAACGGGTCTGGTCCCACAGTTCCTTTACGAAGTTGACGCGTCCCTTCACCAGTGAAATCACTTTCGTAAGGAACTCGTCGCTATAGTTGGAGGCATCTATGCCGTTAGACTCCAGCACCGGCCTGAAAAGACAAGCTATCTCCGCATCCGGTTTCATCATGATGTACTCATGGTTGAACCAGATACCTTTCTTATAGTCGAATTTGGCACCCGACTTGCTACAATGGCTCAAATCAAACAATTTCACCAATTCATCCATAGACATCAGTTCCTGGTCATTGCCCGGATTCCAGCCCAGCAGAGCCAGGAAATTAATGACCGCTTCGGGCAGATAACCAGATTCGCGGTAACCTGAAGAGACATCTCCCGACTTGGGGTCATGCCACTCCAACGGGAAAACCGGGAAGCCCAGACGGTCGCCGTCACGCTTACTCAATTTGCCGTTACCCTCGGGCTTCAGCAACAAGGGCAAATGCGCAAAGGCAGGCATGGTATCCTCCCACCCAAAGGCACGGTAGAGCAATACATGCAACGGTGCGGAAGGCAACCATTCCTCACCACGTATCACATGGGACACTTCCATCAAATGGTCGTCCACAATATTGGCCAGATGGTAAGTAGGTAGTTCATCTGCCGATTTATAAAGAACCTTGTCATCAAGAATGGAAGAGTTTATCACCACTTCCCCACGAATCAAGTCGTTCACATGCACATCTTCGTTCGGCTCTATCTTGAAACGCACCACGTACTGCTTACCGGCAGCAATCAGCGCGTCTACCTCTTCTTTAGGAAGGGTCAGTGAATTGCACATCTGCATGCGGGTAGAAGCATCGTACTGGAAATTCGCAATCTCCGCACGCTTTACTTCCAGCTCCTCAGGAGTATCGAAAGCGATGTAGGCTTTTCCGGCCTCCAGCAGAATCTGAACATACTTCTTGTATATTTCCCGACGTTCCGACTGACGGTACGGGCCATGGTCTCCACCGAAACTCACGCCCTCGTCAAACGGGATGCCCAACCACTTGAAAGACTCCAGGATATATTCTTCCGCACCCGGTACAAACCGGTTGGAATCAGTATCTTCAATACGAAATATCAAATCTCCTCCATGCTGACGCGCAAAGAGATAATTGTATAAAGCTGTACGCACACCGCCGATGTGCAACGCCCCCGTAGGACTCGGGGCAAAACGGACTCTGACCTTTCTTTCTGTCATAATCTACCTTACTTATGAATATTTTAGACGGCAAAATTAAACCTTTTTTTCCACACTAATGTTTTTTTTTGTACTTTTCGCAAAAATTTCAGCCGATATGAGTTATTTCAATACCCAAAAAGAGTTCTCACTCAGAGATTTGCTATACAGAGCACTGATATTCATCGGCACTGTGGGGATTATTGTCTATTTTCTGCCACGTGACGGTAAATTCAACTACCAGTTCGACATTGACAAGCCCTGGAAGTACGGACAGCTCATGGCCACCTTCGACTTCCCCATCTATAAGGCCGACGAAGTGGTGAAACGCGAGCAGGACAGTATCCTCGCCGCCTTCCAGCCGTATTTCCAGCTGGACAAAAGCATTGAGAAAAGTGTGCTCGCCAAGTTGAAGGCAGACTATCAGACCCACCTGCGCGGCCTGCTTCCCTCCACCGACTACGTCCGCTTTCTGGAAAGGAAACTCTCTGAAGTATATCGCGCCGGCATCGTTTCCACCGAAGAGTTGAACCAACTGCATAAGGACAGCACAACCGCCATCATGGTCATTAACGACAAACTGGCCAACCAGCAGGACATCAACAAGGTATATTCGGTGAAGGATGCCTATAACTATATACTCACGGCCGATACCGCCCACTACCGCCCGGACATTCTACGGCAATGCTCGCTGAACGAATATCTGTTTCCTAATCTAACCTATGACGAGCAGCGGACAGAGACCGCCAAGAAGGAGATGCTCGACAACTATTCATGGGCCAACGGCATCGTACTGAGCGGACAGAAAATCATCGACCGCGGCGAGATTGTCAGCCAGGAGACATACAACATCCTTGAAAGTCTACGGAAAGAATCCATCAAACGCAGTGAGTCCATCGGGCAAAAACGGTTGATGCTGGCGGGGCAGGTACTGTTTGCCAGTATCTTCATGCTGTGTTTCATGCTCTACCTCGACTTGTTCCGTAAAGATTACTACAAGCGCAAGGGCAGCCTCTCCCTGCTCTTCGCCCTCATCATGTTCTATTGCGTGGTGACGGCCATCATGGTTGCCAACAACATATTCAATGTCTATATCATCCCGTATGCCATGCTGCCGGTCATCATCCGGGTGTTCCTCGACTCACGCACGGCCTTCATCGCACAAGTCACCACCATACTGATATGCTCCATCTGCCTGCGCTATCCGCATGAATTCATTCTTCTGCAACTCTCGGCGGGACTGGTTGCCATCTTCAGTCTGAGGGAGCTTTCACAACGGTCGCAACTGTTCCGAACAGCCTTCCTCGTCATATTGACCTACGCTGCCGTCTACTTTGCTTTTGAGCTGATTACAGAAAACGACTTGACAAAAATCAACGGAAGCATGTACACCTATTTCGTCATCAACGGAGTGTTGCTGCTGTTCACCTATCCCCTGCTCTTCCTGGTGGAAAAGACGTTCGGCTTTACCTCCAATGTCACCCTGGTCGAATTGTCCAACATCAATAACAGCCTGCTGCGCCGCATGTCCGAGACAGTTCCCGGCACCTTCCAGCATTCCATGCAGGTTGCCAACCTTGCGGCAGAAGCGGCCAACCGCATCGGAGCCAAAAGCCAGCTGGTACGTACCGGAGCGCTGTATCATGACATCGGCAAGATGGAGAATCCGGTGTTCTTCACCGAGAATCAGTCGGGCGGAGTCAATCCGCACAAGAATCTGGGCTATGAGCAAAGTGCCCAAGTCGTCATCAGCCATGTGACGGACGGGCTGAAGCTGGCCGAGAAGAACAATCTCCCCAAAGTAATCAAGGATTTCATCACCACTCACCATGGTCGTGGAAAAACGAAGTATTTCTATATCTCCTGGAAAAACGAACACCCCGGTGAAGCCCCCAACGAGGAGGCATTCACTTACCCCGGTCCCAACCCGTTCACCAAAGAGCAGGCTATCCTGATGATGGCCGATTCGGTGGAAGCCGCTTCACGCAGTCTGCCCGAATATACGGAAGAGAGCATCAGCAACCTGGTAGACAAGATTATCGATTCGCAAGTGGCAGAAGGCTATTTCAAGGAATGCCCCATCACCTTCAAGGATATCGCCACCGTGAAGAACGTATTCAAGGAGAAGCTGAAGACTATATACCATACCCGCATCAGTTATCCCGAACTTAAAAAATAAGAACTATGGAAGTGACCAGTAAAGAACAGAAAAGAGCCGAACAACTGCTGCAAAGCCAGCACATCGGACTGCACCAAATCAAGAGTTTCAGTTTCATGAAGCGTTACCACCAGGTTCCCCGCAAAAGCAACCTGGCTGCAAAAGACAAATACGGTCCGGGCATACTGACTTTACATCTAAAGGAAGGGAAAGAAAAAGCAATCTATCTGCCTCCTTTCCGTCACCCTTCCTCGGTCATCCGCTACCTGGTCTCCCAAGAAATCCCCTTCGACAACTACGCACCGAGGGAACGGACAGCCGCAAAGATTCCCACAGAAACATACCAGCGCCCGTCACTCTATATGTTCTGGTTCTTTGTCTTATTCCTAGTGTCCCTTATCTTGGGATATTATTCCGTCAGTGGCAACGTATGGTGGGGCTTCATTCCGGCTACCATTTCGTTTGCATTAAGTCTTTTTTTCATCAGCATGCTGATGACCCGCTTCTGTTACCTGACGCTGGACAATGACGGCCTCATCATACACAGCGTAGGCAGGAACATCCGCTATCCGTACCAAAACCTAAGAAAAGTAAACTTCGACTTTGCCCGCGAACAGAATTTCACGCACGTCATGGAATTGCTGGACAACGATTACCGCTATCGTCTGTTTTATATCGGAAGGGTTTCGAGGAAAAAGCTGAATGAGATTACCGAACGCCTGCAACAAGCCGGAGTGGATGCCACTTGCAGCCTGAACGACAACAAACGGTTCTTCCAGGATACGTATATCAGCCACTAAACAGACGTTAGCCAACAAATAAGCTGCCGGATACGGCATCATTCCCGTTTCGCAGATTTCAGAATGATGCCTTTGCACTTGCTCTCAATTTATTTATAATTGCAGGATAAACCTTTTTATAAATAATTTGAAAATGAACAGAAATGAAATTACCTTACAAGAGATGTTCTCCTCAGTCATTGGGGAACTCCGGGAAAGCGGCAGGTGGGGAACAGCACACATCTACCAGTCAACGGTGAATGTATTCTCGGTATTCGCCAAATGGCAACCGGTGCCCATGCGCAAGCTGAGCCCGACCGTACTGAAGAGATTCGAAAACTTCCTCAGGCAGAGGAATTGTAGTTGGAATACGGTATCCACCTATATTAAAGCAATACGCTCGGTTTACAACCGGACAGTGGACAGAAAGCTGGTGCGATATGTACCCAGACTGTTTGAACATGTATATACCGGTACACGGACAGATAGGAAGAAAGCGCTCGAAGCTTCCGACATAGGCTCTTTGGTGCGAGAGACAGAGATGAACCTGCAGGCCGGTAATTCTCCCAACACCCGACAGAAAACAAAAATTTTCTTTGTATTGATGTTTATGCTAAGAGGGATTCCTTTTGTAGACCTAGCGTATCTGCACAAAAGGGACTTACAAGGAAACACCTTGTCTTATAGGCGCAGGAAGACGGGACGGGCACTAACCGTGTCACTCACACCCGAAGCCATGCAGATGGTGAGAATAATAGCAAACAAGGACAAGGACTCTCCTTATTTATTCCCCATATTACAAAGTGAGGAAGGCACAGAAGCGGCATACCGGGAATACCAGTCGGCACTCAGGGCATTCAACCAACGTTTGGCAGTGCTCAGGCAGTGTCTGGGAATGCAGTCGGCACTCAGTAGTTATGCCGCGAGACATACTTGGGCCACCATGGCTTACCACTGCGAGATACATCCCGGAATCATATCAGAAGCCATGGGGCACTCCTCCATCACAGTGACGGAAACCTATCTGAAGCCTTTCAGCAACAGAAAGATTGACGAAGCCAATCAGAAGGTAATTTCTTTTGTAAAAAACGAAGGATATCCAGTATAAAAGAGATTACTTCTTTTGAGGAAGTAGAGCAAACTTGTTGTTTCTTTTTTATAATCTTCAAACAAAGTTTTGAGGAACGGATTGATATCGACTTTACAAAAAAATTCCCAACGTAAGCAATAAACTGAAAGATAGAAGCTTTGATTGAAAATTAGGCACTTTTTCACTTCATAATTTCTATTGTAGCTTTTCTATGATGTTGGGGATTAAGACTATATATTATCTTTCCAATATCCTAACGGACTGATTTTTACTATTCTGAACAAAATCAGCCTATTCCCTCCTTATTCCCTGATTATTAATGAAATTAACAAGATTTCATTACCTGCGAAGTAACGGAAAATCATATAACAAAACGGATATAGGAATGGAATATAAAATGAGAGATTATTCACTTTTTTATTTTTTAAATTTATAAATTTAAAGTTTTCAATTATGAACAAGAAGTTTCTAAGTGTGATCCTGTTCAGTGCCTTAATGGTTGGTACTGCAGGAACGTTTACGTCTTGTAAGGACTACGATGATGACATCAACAACTTGCAGGAACAAATCGACGGTCAAAATGGTCTGAGTGCCAAGATTACTGCTGTAGAGAGCTCAATCAGCAATTTGCAGTCTGCACAAAGTGGTTTGCAGAGTGAAATCGCTGCTGCAAAAGACGAGGCTTCAAAGGCTGCCCTTGCAGCACAAGAAGCTGCTATTGCTGCAGCAAAGGCTGAATTGGAAAAAGTCAAAGCCGAGTTGCAAGAGGCCGACAAAGCCGGTATAGCAGCAATAGAAGAAAAACTGGCTGAAATTTCAGGTAGAATCCAGACTTTGGAACAGTTCAAAACTACTACTGAAGCAACATTGGAAAAATTGGCAGCAGCAGATGTAGCTTTGCAGAGCAGCATCACTACCTTGAAAGCTGATGTCGCTGCCAATGCAGAACAGATTGGTAAGAACAAAGCTGCCATTGAAGCACAAATTGCCGCTTTGGATGAATATAAAGGAACCAACGATGCTGCCATTGCTGCTTTAAAAGCTGATTTGGAAAAATTGCAAGCTGGCGAGCTGACAGAAGAAATGGCTGCAAAAATTGCAGCACAAGTAACAGAAGTTGTAGGCGCTAAATTAGACTTGATTTCTGCTGCATTCAGTAAAGCTGTTACTCATGTAGAATTGTTGAATTATTCATTCGGCAGCAAAACTGACAATATTATTGAAGGTGAGCCTTCTATAATGGATTTGCGTACTGCTGAAGCTGTAGAAGACCGTGTGTTTGGTAAAGGCAGCTCCGACGAAATAGAGGCAAATTCTTATGAAATCATTAATCAAAAGGAGTTCAAAAAAGGTGAAAGAGCATTCATCAGCGACTCTGTATTGATTCGTGTGTCACCGGCTAATGCCACCTTGACCGAAGGACAGATTTCATTTGTCAATTCTGCACTGGGCAATCTAGATGAACTGGTGACTGTTGAGAAAGTGGAGCAGTTTAAAGGCACAGTAACCACCAGAGGTGTATCTTCTAATGGTCTGTGGAAAGTCGTATTCAAGTTGAACAAGGATAACTATACAGAAGAGAATTTGCTGAAAGCTGCAAAGTTTGACTATAAGAGCGGCAACGCTGAAGACGAACCGGTGAAGAAACTGAAGGATATTCTCTACGCAGTAGCAGTAACAGACAAACCGGGCGACGTGGAACGTAGTGTGACAACCGGTTATGAATTGACACTGGGTTCTGTATATACACCGCAGTATGAACTGAATTTCAAGGTCAACGACAAGGATGTGAATGATCTGCGTAACCGTTTCCAGTATGCTGAAGATGGAACTTTAACTGCTGATGCAAGCAAAAAGCTGTTCTATGACTATAAATGGAATGTTGATAGAAACGGAAACCGTATAGAGGAAAACGGCTCTTATGTATCTATTGATGCTACTACTAAATATGGCATATGGAGAGACCAAGACCTTTGGAGGGGTGGCGATAACCGTGACAAAGAAGGTTCTAGCAAATCTTTCTTCTCTACAAAAGTGGGTGAAAAGTTTACCGTAGAATTGAGTTATAGTGATGAGGATATCAGTGGTATCTATGGTTTCTATGTAGTGCTCGACGCGCAACGTGCCGTAGAAAGTGCTCCGTCTGAAATCACGGCATGGAACTCTTATGAGGCAGATATCGAAGGACTGAATACAATTACGACAAACCGTAAGATTGAAATGTCTATCAATGCAGAGAAGGCTGATGGTGACATTATCGGTTTCCGCGTATATGCAGTAAATAATAACGGTTCTTTGGTTGACCCGGACGGTAAGGCATTCTATGTAGCAGTAGGCGACATCGATGCTATGACTACTACGTTGAAGGCTGATTACGTACCGGTATGGAATGCTCCTGATGATGATTACGAACGTGATGTTGAGATTGATTTGGACGAAGAACTTCTGAAACTGTTTGAAGATAAATATAATGAATATGAGGAAGGTAATTTGATATTTGACATAGAGAATAATCCGAATGACAATGAAAATTTCGTCAAAAACTTCGACAGACAGGAAGGCAAGTTAGTTATTTCATTGAAGGGTAATTTGAATAAGTTCAAGGATAATGGTACTTATAAGATGTATTTCAACTTTACCGATAGTAAGAAGAATGTAATAGTTAAGAAAGTTGCCATTGAAATAACCAAGAAGATGCCAGAATTCCCTGCTGCATTCTCTGCTAAGGCCAACCAACTTGACAAAGAAGGCGCAAAGGTTGTTGAAGTAACAGAAGTTAACTGGAATACTACTATCCATAATCTGGGTACAGCATTCAATGGCGTTTCTGATCCTACCAACGCAATCATCGACTTCAACTATACATTCACTTGCGCAGAAAAGCAGATTGTATTCTACTCTGATAAGGCAAGTGTTGCTAGATATGGATTCTATCTCGATGTAAACAATGACAAGGATAAAGCAGCAGCTCTGTTTGCAGATAAACCAGAAGGAAAGATGTACGATGTAACCGTATCCTATAAGTACAGCAATGTTTCATCAGAAACGGCAGACTACTCTTACACTGTAAAAGCCCCGGCTGCCCAGAACTTCAAACTGAGACTTGTATGTGGTGAAGGTTTCACTTCTGAATGGAAGAACTTTGATGACAAGAAGAATCCAATTAAGGAATCCTTAACCTATAACGTTTCTGAAACAAGAATTGCTCTTGCTAATATTCTGAACTTCAAGAAAGGTGATATAGATTACACGCCTACTTTTGTTGCTGCAAATATCAAAGAATGCCACTTGGCTTCTAACAATGTGGATGACGAATACTTTACTGTAACATTTGATGCGGTTACTCAAGAATTTGTATTTGTTTCAAGATTGGGACAAAATCCACCGACTTCTGATGTTATTGCAACCTTGAAGTTCACAATGGTAGACTTCTTCGGACACGAAAATCCTGAGGAATATCCATACTTCGTTATTAAGAAATAATTTTTTCATTCTTAGTAATTGATGAAAGAGAAGCCTAACTGAAAAAATAAGCTTCCGTACTTTATGAGGGTAGGAGAAAACAAAATTGTTTTCTCCTACTTTTTTCTCCCTACTTTGCTTCCACACTTCCACCCACCTCCTGCATCCCCCTGTCCATCGGCATTTACCCCGCTGTGGAAGTAACTCCCAAAAGAGGTTGTGTCAAAATGCTGACACAGCCTTTTTTTATGCGCAAAGCCCAGACTTTCTCAAGCCCGGGCTTTGTTATTACCCAAAGTTTTCGTATCTTTAGGCATAAAGTTTTTCGTTATGGCAAAGTTACATTTTCGTCCTTACATTCCCAACCAAACCGTTCTTTTTCCACAAAGAATTGATGAAAACATAGCTGCGAACGACCCGGTCCGCATCGTGAATGCTGTTATTGACAACCTCAATCTTGAGAGTTTCAAGAAGCTTTATAAGGAAACGGGCCGTTGTCCTTATCATCCTAAAATGATGCTTAAGGTGATAATCTACGCCTACATGAATAATATCTATTCTTGCCGTAAAATAGAGAAGCACCTCCTTCGTGACATTCATTATATTTGGCTTGCCGGTAATGAGCATCCGGATTTTATCACGATCAACCGTTTTCGTAACCGTGTAAAGGAGGAAATAAATAATGTATTTACCCAGTTGATTTTTGTCCTTGCCGATAAAGGTTTCATCAGCCTTGATGTGGAGTATATTGACGGCACCAAGATTGAATCCAAAGCCAACAAATATACTTTTGTCTGGCGCAAGACAGTCGAACGGAACCGTACGAGACTAATGGATAAAATCCGTATTCTCTTGGAGCAGGTGGATGAAACCATTGCACAGGAGAACTCTATAAAAGACACATCCGTGGAGTTTACTTCCTGCAGGCTCTCTGACATAGTGGATGAACTTAAAGAAGCCCTGGAACGCCAGCCTGCAACAAAGGATAAGGAAGAAAAGAAAGCCCTGCGCAAAAAGAAGAAGCAGGTCAGGGAACTTGAAGGGTATCGTGACAAGCTGATAGAATATGACAATCACCTTGATACCCTTGGAGAACGTAACTCCTATTCCAAGACCGATCCTGGTGCCACATTCATGCGCATGAAAGAAGATGCCATGAAGAACGGGCAGACCAAACCCGGATATAATCTGCAAATAGGTACTGAAAACCAATTTATCACAGACTTCCGTCTGTTTCCCAACCCTACCGATACACTGACCCTCATACCTTTTTTCCACTCTTTCCAGTACCGCTATAACCGTTTACCGAATATCTGCGTGGCAGACTCCGGTTACGGTTCGGAAGAAAATTACCGGTTCATGCAGGAGAATGGGATAGAAGCCTTCATCAAGTACAATTACTTCCATAAAGAACAGCGTCCCCGTTATACTCCCAACCCGTTCCATGCCGAAAGTCTCCATTACAATGCCCAAGAGGATTATTACGTTTGTCCTATGGGACAGCACATGAACCGTATAGGAACCAAACGTGACAAGACAGCGAGCGGATACATCACCGAAAGTGCCCGGTATAAAGCAAAAAGATGCGAAGGTTGCCCTTTGCGTGGCAGTTGTTTTAAAGCTCGGGGGAACCGTATTATAGAAGTCAACCACCGATTAAATCAATACAAACGGCAGGCACGGGAAAGGTTGCTCTCAGAAGAAGGTATCAAGCATAGAGGCAGGAGGTGTATAGAACCAGAAGCTGTGTTTGGACAAATGAAATACAACATGGCATACAGAAGATTCCGGCATGTGGGAGAAGACAAGGTTACAATGGACTTTGCTTTCTTTGCTATAGCCTTTAATATCAAAAAAATGTGCGCTAAACTGATAAAAGAAGGAAAGGGGCTCATTACAGTTGCCAAATATTTGTTTATGGGACTATTTATAACCCGATATAATTGGAATATAGCAACTTGCTGCCAAATGCATGAGGAAAAAGTAGCATAGCCAAAAGAAAATATAGCAGAACTTAAAATATAAAAGAGGTTGTGCCAACGTTTTGACACAACCTCCTATTCAAGACGCCATAGTTTTACCATAACTAACTCATTCTTATTTTAATACATCGAACAAAGTTTATAAAACACTTGCACCAGTTTCCCCATACTTCTACACCCATCCTACCCATAAAATCTGCAATACCCATATCCCCCCTTATCTTCATCCCAAATCCACAACAGCCTCCTCCCCCTCCTCAGCATAAAAAATGCCCCCGTTCATTTCATTCTCCCTCCACTTTCCACTATCTTTGTCCCCACGATGAAAAAGTTTGCCGACGTCATATTGCCTTTGCCTTTGCACAGCTGCTTCACCTATTCCCTGCCCGACGAGTGGGCGGATGAAGTGCAGATTGGTTGCCGGGTGGTAGTACCATTCGGACGGAAGAAATACTATACAGCCATCGTGCGCAACGTGCACTATTGTGCCCCCACCGAATACGAAGTAAAGGAAGTGTCCGCTTTGCTGGATGCCCGCCCGATACTGCTTCCGCGGCAGTTCAAGTTCTGGGAATGGCTCTCCGATTACTATCTCTGCACGCAAGGAGACGTCTACAAAGCTGCCTTACCCTCTGGCTTGAAGCTGGAAAGCGAAACAATCGTAGAGTACAACCCCGATTTCGAATCCGATGTCCGCCTGCCGGAGAAGGAACAGAAGATACTGGATATGCTCTCTGCCGACCCGGAGCAATGCGTGACGAAACTGGAGAAGGAGACCGGCATCAAGAACATACTTTCTGTCATCAAGTCACTGCTCGACAAAGAGGCCATCTTCGTAAAGGAAGAATTGCGCCGTACCTATAAGCCTAAGACCGAAACCCGTGTACGCCTCACCGCCGCCGCCCGCAACGAACACCGCCTGCACATCTTCTTCGACGAGTTGCAGCGCCGTGCCCCCAAGCAACTGGACCTGCTGATGAAATATCTGGAACTCTCCGGCTACCTCAGCGGACGAGATATAAAAGAAGTCTCCAAAGCCGAACTGCTGCAACGCACCTATGCCACCCCTGCCGTATTCAACGGTCTTGTGGACCGTGGTGTATTCGAAGTCTACCAGCAGGAAATAGGTCGCATAGACAAAGCACTCCTCAAAGAAGTCATCCCCGTCAACCCGCTGAACGAGCACCAGCAACGCGCTTATCACTCCATCTTAGAGAATTTTCAAAGCAAGAACGTCTGCCTGCTACATGGCGTCACGGCAAGCGGCAAGACCGAAGTCTACATTCACCTGATAGAAGAAACCATCCGGCAAGGAAAGCAGGTGCTCTATCTCCTGCCCGAAATAGCTCTCACTGCACAAATCACAGAGCGCCTGCAACGCGTATTCGGCTCCCGACTGGGCATCTATCACTCCAAGTTCCCCGATGCCGAACGGGTGGAAATCTGGCAGAAGCAGCTGTCGGAAGCAGACTATGATATTATTCTCGGCGTCCGCTCCTCCGTTTTCCTTCCTTTCCGCAACCTCGGTCTTGTGATTGTGGACGAGGAGCACGAAAACACTTACAAGCAGCAAGACCCCGCCCCCCGCTATCATGCCCGCAATGCAGCCATTGTACTCGCCTCCATGTACGGCGCCAAAACTCTGTTGGGTACGGCAACCCCTTCTGTAGAGACTTGGCACAATGCCACATCCGGCAAGTATGGCCTTGTGGAACTGAAAGAACGCTATAAAGAGATACAACTGCCGGAGATTATCCCCGTAGACATCAAGGAGCTGCACCGCAAGAAGAAGATGAACGGTCCGTTCTCCCCACTGCTCCTACAATATATCCGCGAGGCGCTGGAACAAAAAGAGCAAGTCATCCTCTTTCAGAACCGCCGCGGCTTCGCCCCCATGATAGAGTGCAACACCTGCGGCTGGGTACCCAAGTGCAAGAACTGCGACGTCAGCCTCACCTACCATAAGGGGCTGAACCAACTGACCTGCCACTACTGTGGCTACACCTACCAACTGCCCCGCATCTGCCCCGCCTGCGAGGGCACTGACCTGCGCAACCGCGGCTTCGGCACGGAAAAAATAGAAGATGACATCAAAGCCCTCTTCCCCGACGCCCGCGTAGCCCGTATGGACTTGGACACCACCCGCACCCGTACCGCCTACGAGCGCATCATCTCCGATTTCCAGCAAGGCAAGACGGACATCCTGATAGGCACGCAAATGGTGTCCAAGGGTCTGGACTTCGACCACGTCAGCATTGTGGGCATACTCAATGCCGACACCATGCTGAACTATCCCGACTTCCGCGCCTACGAGCGCGCCTTCCAGCTGATGGCGCAGGTTGCCGGACGCGCCGGACGGAAGAACAAGCGCGGCAGGGTGGTGCTACAAACCAAAAGCATCGACCATCCCATCATCCCGCAAGTCATTGCCAACGACTACGAAGCCATGGTAGGCGGGCAGCTTGCCGAACGCCAGATGTTCCACTACCCGCCCTACTACCGCCTGGTGTATGTCTACCTGAAGAACCGGAACGAGACCCTGCTCGACCTCATGGCACAGACTATGGCCGCCAAGCTCCGCACCGTCTTTGGCAACCGTGTGCTGGGACCGGACAAGCCGCCCGTAGCACGCGTACAGACCCTGTTCATCCGAAAGATTGTCTTGAAGATAGAAACCAATGCCCCGATGGCCCGTGCCCGCGAACTGCTCGTCCAGGTGCAAAAGGAGATGGTGGCGGAAGACCGCTTCAAGTCGCTGATAGTGTATTATGATGTAGACCCGATGTAAATAACTCGTAACTAAAGAAATATGAAGAAGATACTTTTCGTTTGCCTCGGCAACATTTGCCGTTCCTCCTCGGCAGAGGGAGTCATGAAGCATCTGGTAGAAGAAGCCGGACGTGCGGATGAGTTTTTAATCGATTCTGCAGGCATTCTGTCCTATCACCAGGGCGAACTGCCGGACAGCCGGATGCGTGCCCATGCCGCCCGCCGTGGATACAATCTGACGCATCTTTCGCGACCCGTACGTACCGAGGATTTTTACAACTTCGACCTGATTATCGGTATGGACGACCGCAACATCGACGACCTGAAAGATCGTGCCCCTTCAACCGCCGAATGGAGCAAGATACACCGCATGACGGAATACTGTACAAAGTTTACCCATGCCGACCATGTACCGGACCCCTATTACGGCGGTTCCGAAGGTTTTGAGTATGTGCTGGACATTCTGGAAGATGCTTGTGCGGGGTTACTGCAGAGCATTTAATCCAGCGGCATTACATGGTACAGCGTCCCCTGCCGTGACTTCTTGTTCGGTATTTCAAGCTTCTTGAGCGTCCGCCCGAATACGGCCACCTTATTGATAGCCAGACGGTCACGCGTCTTTGTCTGCAAGGCGGAAAGAATCTGCATGGGCATCATCCATTGCCCCTCCTCATCCTCTTCTGCCGCGCGGAAATGGCTGTGGAAGAGTTGTTCCAGTGGGGTGAGCTGTTCAAATTCCCGGTTCGTCCGCTTCAAGATGGCTTCATCGGCATCATCCAGCCAGTAGCGCTCACCTTTGGCTACGGCATTCAGAGCCTGCGCATAGAGCTGGCGGTAGTTGATGCTGACATTCGTATCGATGGGACCGGTGACCTCAATGCAGATGAAACGGCGGCTGCCACTGGGGTCGGACAACAAGTCCTTCTGATTGCTGGTGCCTATGAAGGAGGCATACCGCCGCATCTCACGGATGGTGCTGCCGTAGGGTTTGCGCAGGTTGGCAGCCGGTTTCTGCAGCAGATGCTTCAGGAAGCCCTGCTGGTTGATGTTGATTTGATCGAACTCGTCAATGTTGACGAGCAGAAAGCGTCCCAGACTGCGTTCTGCTTCCTGCCTGCTCTTGAAGTCGATGCTGTCCGTATAGCCGAAACGCAGCTCCGGTGGCAGCAAAATGCGGCAAAAGGTGGATTTCCGGAACCCTTGAGAACCGACAAGCAGAGGAGAAGTATTGTTTCCGTGTTGCCGGTCCATTCCACGCCAGTGTGCCACCATGCCCAGGAACCAGCGGTAGAACAGCTCCCGCCAATGAGGATTGTGGCACGGGACGAGGTCGGCCAATGCCCGGATGCGGTCTTTCCCATCCCAGCGGCCGGTGTCGTAAAGGTATTCTTCGACGGGATTATAGAGTGGCACGTAGTCTGAAGTAAGGAAACGGTTGATGTCGCGGTCCCATACGCGGATACCCTCCTTCAGGGCATTCATGGAGACCGTACTGCGGGCACGCTGGTCAGCAGGCTTGAAATAGAAATGGACGGAGTCGCGCTGACGGTATTCCAAATCATCCAGAACGGTGTTGTAGCGAAACTCATACCGGCGGTCCATAAACTCTTCCAGCCGGAAAACGCTCTCCTGCTCTTGCGTCAGACTGCTCTTTTTCCCGAAGCCTTTAAGCTCTTGATATAGGTTATGAATCGTTTGACGAACAATGAATTCATCCGCTTCCCGGTAATAGTGCATCAATGTCTGGCGGACTACTTCCTCTTCGGGGATGCCTGCCTTGAAACAATGTTCGGCCAGAGGCACCAGCAGTATCCGTAAATCCCCCTCCCGTTTCCAGCCGTCCAATTCGCGAAATGCACGGTCAAGGGCCGATTCGAAGAGTATGGCGAAGGTGTCCGAGGCTTTACTGTCCGGATGCAGCCGCAACAGCGGGTTCTTTTCTGCGAGTTTTCGTTGCCGGAAGTTCTCTTCCTCAGGCATGCCGAGGGGTTGTTCCAAGCAGAAAGGCACAGCGGCAGGATTGTAGTAAGGATATCCATCCAGAGTCATGCGGCAACTCTGTGTAAGGGAAGGTTCTTTCAATGTAATGGCAAACGGCAGTAAGGGCTGGTAGCACTTCACCGCCATACGGTAGGCGTGGGCATGAAACAAGGCGGCATCGCTCTCCCGCTTCGGCGTTGTGCCGTCGGGCAGGACAAACAATACCCATATCTTGGCACTCCGTCCGCTGGAACCGCAGAAAGCGGCAAAGGTCTGTGGCAGCAGGGCGGCTTGTCGCTTTACATATTCCGCTTCGGCAATGCCCGACAGACGGTTTACTTCCAGTTGTACGAGTCCGTTATAGTTCTTCATCTGCCGTTCTCCCTCTTGCGTACGGCTATATTCCACGGCAGGGTAGATGCGTGGCAGTTTGTCTATATGTTCGTATTGGGCGCAAGTACCCTCCAGTTGAGGAAGGATGGCCCGGAGGGTCGATACATGTCCGGCTTTGGTTTCGGTTTTCAGTTTTTTAATCAGTGCATCCGCTTCCAGGGTGCTGAGGGCTTCCTTTCCGCTCTCTTTTTCTGCTCTAATCAAGGTAATTTTCATTCTGTTTGTCAGCTTGTTTAAGTAAATATAATTCTCGTAAAGATACGATATCAGAAGGCGGAAAACAAGTATTCAGTAGAATAATTATTAAATAAATCCCTGCTTCCACAAACTATACAGCGTGGTATCGGAAACCTTTGGATTTCTTTTTTAAAACATAGGCATTCCTTTGTTTTTCTCCCTTTGTTTGTCTACTTTTGTATAGGGAATAGATGACGCCTAACGACCATGAACAGCTCTGCTTACGGCCATGAAGCAATCGCTTGACGACCGTAAGCAGAGCTGTTCATGGTCGTTAGGCGTTTCTATCCCCAAAGCTTTTACGGATGAAGTACGTAACCCGCACCTATTCCGCATAGGGCGCGAACGTATTGTACAACAACTTAAAAGACATTGAACTATGGCAATTTTATTCGATTGGTATGAGCTCCCGGAACCTAAAGACAAACAGCGGGAAGAAAAGATACTTCATCCGCGCATCCGCTTGAACGGCTCTACCAGTACTGCCGAACTGAGACGTCGGATTCAGGAACGCTGTTCGTTGACGAAGACTGATGTTTCGGCGGTGCTGGATGCCTTGTCGCACGTCATGGGGGAAGACCTTGCCGAGGGGCGGCAGGTGCATCTGGACGGTATCGGTTACTTTCATCCCGTACTGACTAGCACGGAGCCGGTGACCGCTGCGACCAAACGTAAAACCACCAAGATTAAGCTGAAGGGCATCAAGTTTCGTGCCGACCAGGTACTGAAGAATGAGATAGGCGCTATCAAAGCTAAACCACTGGGGCTGAATGAGCATTCCCAAAAACTGAGTGACAAGGAGATTGACAGGCGGCTGACGAGCTACTTCTCTACGCATCAGTTCCTTACGCGCAGTGATTTTCAGAGCCTCTGCGGAATGATGCGCTCTACGGCACAGCTTCATATTCGCCTGCTTCGCAGCGAAGGCAAACTCGAGAATGCAGGAAAACTCAACCAACCGATTTATGTACCTTGCACGGGGTATTATGGTAGAGACGAGTAGGTTACGGTAAAACTATAGCGTTTTGAGTAGGTGGAAGCAGATTTTGCTTCCACCTTTTTTGGTTGCTTCCACAGCAGCTCAAATGCCGATGGATAGGGGGATGCAGGAGGTGGGTGGAAGTGTGGAAGCAAAGTGATGGAAAATAAATTTCTGGAGAAAAAAAGAGGGTATTCCGTTTTATCGGAATACCCTCAAGTCTATCTATGTACTATATATCTTACTTCTTCAAAGTAATTGTTACAGTAGTGGTTGTGGTAGCACCCCACTTATCAAGTACAACGAGAGAAACCTTACATGGAACATCGTTCTGCAATGCAGTTTCTGCGCTCTTCTTCACTACTGAGAAGTAAGAGTAAGCGTCAGTCTCAGTCGGAGCAAACTGATTTCCACCATGGTCTTCAATAGCCAGATATTCTTTGGCATTGTCATCAGCCAAAACAACTCTCACGCTTTGGATTCTACTATCCATAGGCTCAGTTGTATCCTCTACATAATTAGCACCTGATTTCTTATACATCTGAGTCAAGTTATAAGCCTCTCCGTAAACATCCTTAGCAGTGATGTTCTTCAAGCTAACCTTGATAGGACTAACACCATTGCCAGAAGCATTTGCAGCTGCAGTAGCTTCCAAGGCACCTTCCTTGATTTCAGACTTAACTGTCAAGTTGAATTTATCTACAATCTTAGCGATGTGAACGTTGCCGAATACAGTATAAGCAGCCTGGATTTCACGAGTTGAGTAAACGTTGTCTCTGTTGTCTGCATCCGCAGCATTGTCGTATACCTCAACGCTGATATCACCAGCAACACCGGTTGTTGTAATCCATGGTGTACAAGTGTGTCCATCAATTTCGTGAAGCGTTTCAGTAAACGCTACATTGGTCTTTTCAGCACCCATGTCTTTGTACAGCTTGAACAAGTTATAAGTAACATCTGTACCATCTGCTGAACCGTAAGCTACAGCGTTGTCACCAACGAAGTAAGCAGACAGTCTGCTGAACGGAGTTACAGCTGACTCAGCCGGAGACTTGATAGTAACCTTAACAGGAATTTCAAAGGCGTTTACTGTGGCTCCCTTCTTCTTCAAGCCCAATACAATTTGATAGCTTTCTTCTGCTGGGAATGCTTTAGTGTAATCGAAACTGAACTTGATGTACAACGGGGTCTGAATCTTAGAGCCAGCCGCTGAAACATATTGACCTGCACTGTTTTTAACATAAAGAGTGCTTGCATCAATTGTTGTAATCCAGCTTTCATCGAATGCAGTTCCATCCTTACCATATTTCACACCGTTTACTGTGATTGTCTTTTCAGTAAGAGCCTTGCCGTCTGCCCAAGTAATGCTTCCAACCTTTACAACAGAAGGCAGGTCAGTGTCAGTTGAACCAGCCAAAGCTGCTTGAATATCACCCAATGGCAAGAAGAAATCAGCATTAGTTTTATTTACTGTCCATTCTACATCACCTAAAGTTGTTGAAGGAGCAACATATTTAAAGGTTACTGTAATAGTCTTGGCAGTTGCAGCTTCTGCAACAGTTCCATTTACTAACAGATAATTTACTTTAATATTAAGACTACCAGCCTTTTCAGCCTTAATCGTATTTCCAGATATAGTTGCACCAAGATTTGCTGCAGCAGTCTTATCGGCAATTTCAAAATAGTAATCAACGATATAAGGAGTCAAATCGGCAACAGCAGTACCATCAACAGTAGCAACAGCAGTATTTTTGAAGCATCCGATTAAATCAAGTTCCTTATTGATGTCAACAGAAAGAGCTTTCAGGCTAGTTACAGAAATTGCACCAACAGCCTTTTCTGTCACTTTTACATCATATGTGGAAGCGACCAAACCATCGGCAGTTTCAGTCGTTAAAGCATAAGTTCCTGCAGATTTACCACAATTTGCTGTAGAAAGATACTCTACAGTCATATCGAATACACCCTTGTTCACTGAAGCTGCACGAGTCAATGCATCTTCAGTCATGTTAGCTACCGGATTAGTCACCTTGAAAGGCATATTACCTTTTGAATCGGACAAAACATAAGCATATTTAGTGGCATCGGCATCCTGAGGATTTACAATAGCACTTAATGTACTAGTCTGTGAAAGCAAAATAGCGTCTTTCTTATATGTTACATTATTAAATTTCACATCAGCACCCAATGCCTTACCATAGCTCATTGTAACATTAGCAGCTTCAATCTTACCGTCATTAATAGAAACCGCTTTCAAGCTTGTAATAGATGCGGCTTTGGGTAATTTGATGACAGCAGGTTCGCCTTCACCATTTTCACTTGTTGCAACGTGCAGTTCCCAATAGCTGGTCTTATCTACGACATAAGTACTTGCTCCCATGGCAGAAATGCCAGTATCAGTGCCGACATAGTCATTCTTTTCAGCATCCCATTCGTAAGTCACCCAATTACCGGTTTCCTTACTGATAGAAGGAGCTTTAGCATTGATGCCGTTTACTCCATTCTTACCTTCAGAGCAAATACCGGTATCTTCGTTGTTGATGATGAAATTTTTAGTAACTGGATCGATGGTGATTGTAGCAGCATCACCCTTATCCCCTTTATCGCCTTTAATGGTTCCAATGGTGCTAGTAGTATTATCACTCCAAGTGATTGTAATACCATCACCATTTTTCACAACGTTGGTAACAAACTTACCATCGCCCACTTTTGCCTGTAAGTCGCTGATTGAAGCCTTGATACCAGTCAACTCATTGTTGATCTGATCAATGTCATCATCATAGTCCTTACAAGACGTGAAAGTTCCTGCAGTACCAACCATTAAGGCACTGAACAGGATCACACTTAGAAACTTCTTGTTCATAATTGAAAACTTTAAATTTATAAATTTAAAAAATAAAAAAGTGAATAATCTCTCATTTTATATTCCATTCCTATATCCGTTTTGTTATATGATTTTCCGTTACTTCGCAGGTAATGAAATCTTGTTAATTTCATTAATAATCAGGGAATAAGGAGAAAATAGACCGGTTTTGTTTGGAATAGTAAAAATCTGTTCGTTGGGATATTGGAAAGAGGATTGGAAGTCCAGAAAAGTGACAATGGGAAAGTAATGAAATGAGGCCTTCAAAAAATGGAAGTGTGTATTTTCAGCTCAAAAGGTTGAATAACAGCATATTGATAGAACCGATGTGAGCTCCGTAAAGACAACACCATTCCGTTCCTCAAAACTCTGTTTGAAGATTCCGGAAAATGTGCGACAAATCTATTCTATCCTATCAAAAGAAGTAACGTCTTTTACACCGTACACACTCCACTTCTTACAAAAGAAATTACCCTTTGATTGGCCTCGTCAATTTTTCTGTTGCTGAAAGGCTTCAGATAGGTTTCCGTCACCGTGATGGAGGAGTGCCCCATGGCTTCCGATATGATTCCGGGGTGTATCTCGCAATGGTAAGCCATTGTGGCCCAGGTATGTCTCGCCGCATAGGTGCTGAGTGCCGACTGCATTCCCAGACACTGCCTGAGTACTGCCAAACGCTGGTTGAATGCCCTGAGTGCCGACTGGTATTCCCGGTATGCGGCTTCCGTACCTTCCTCGCTCTGCAGGATGGGAAACAGATAGGGGGAGTCGGGGTTCCTGTCCGCCACCATCCTGACCATCTGCATGGCTTCGGGTGTGAGTGACACGGTTAGTGCCCGTCCCGTCTTCCTGCGCCTATAAGACAAGGTGTTTCCTTGTAAATCCCTCTTATGCAAATAGGCGAGGTCCACAAAAGGAATCCCTCTTAGCATAAACATCAGTACAAAGAAAATTTTTGTTTTCTGTCGGGTGTTGGGAGAATTATCGGTCTGCAGGCTCATCTCCGTCTCCCGCACCAAAGAGCCTATGTCAAAAGCTTCGAGCGCCTTTTTCCTATCTGCCCGTGTGCCGGTATACACATGCTCAAACAGCCTGGGTACATATCGCACCAGCTTTCTGTCCACCGCCTGGTTGTAAACCGAACGTATTGCTTTAATATAGGTGGATACCGTATTCCAACTACAATTCCTCTGCCTGAGGAAGTTTTCGAATCTCTTCAGTACGGTCGGGCTCAGTTTGCACATGGACATCGGTTGCCATTTGGTGAATGCCGAGAATGCATTCACCGTTGACTGGTAGATGTGTGCCGTCCCCCACCTGCCGCTTTCCCGGAGTTCCCCGATGACTGAGGAGAACATCTCTTGTAAGGTAATTTCATTTCTGCTCATTTCTAAATTATTTATAAATGGTTTGCCCTGCAATTACAAATAAATTGAATGAATATAAGATTCAAGAAAGAAACCATTAAAGCTTGTTCCTTTGCAACCAAAGTTGGAAGAACTGATCATATACCTGGTAAATACCTTTATCATACGTAATAAAGTCTTTTTCTAGCAGTCCTTTTACAGCTGAAGAGACAGAACTTGCAGATTGCAACTTGTATTTACGTACAAAGCCACCACTTGAGATAGCCTTAGCTTTTCCCTCTGCTGCTATTGCCATAAATACAATACGCTGCTTTTCGGGCATCTGATATAATAAGGCATCATAGGTGTCGGCAGAAAAGTCTAGAAGGTCGTTAATGGCAGTATCTATCATTGAGGGAATACATATTTCTCCAGTTCCGGTCATGGAAAATAAAATGTTCATAACCTTCTGCATATACGAAGTTATACCATTGAAGCGTTCATATAACTCTGTTACTACCAATGTATCTAAGAGTTTGCTTGCCCGCTCAAAGTGCTTAAGGCAGAACTCCGCGTATTTATCAACAGAAATGGGAGGCAGGTTTATCAATGTAACTGATTGATAGAATGGACGTGTCGGAGAAGTAAACATTGCCCCCATCAGATGCCTATGGGACCCGGAGAAGACAAAGTGGGCATTGGAACAGCGTTGTATATGTGTCCGTAATGCCGCTTCTATGTTGGGATCGTCTGCATATTTGGTTATTTGCTGGAATTCATCGATGGCGATTAGGCATGGTTTTCCGGCATTGTTCAGATAGGAGAATATCTCATCCAATGTTGCAGAGGGATTGGTTATAGCTCCCAGACCGATTCCCCACGTAGGCTGCCCATTCATGTCGAATGTTATTTCGGAGCGAAGAGAGGCCAGGACATTCAGGAAGGTACTCCATACGGATTTACCTTTTGGACGTAATTCATCCAGTACAGCCTTGCCGAAAACATTCACAAAATCGCGTACAGAGCTTGTGGCATAGATGTCGATGATAAAAGTGTGATAATGCTCCTTGATTTCCGGCTGTCCAAAACAATGCCGCAACAAGTCTGTTTTGCCTAATCTGCGTGGGGAAATCAAGGCTATGTTATTCTCATTCGTCAAAAGTGAGACGATTTTAGCCGTTTCTTTCTCTCTGTCACAGAAATATTCTGGTGACACATAGCCGTTCGTAACAAATGGATTTTTCATATGATTATTGAGTTTACACGCAAATATATAGAAAATATCACAATAATCATTAGATGATAATCATAAAATGATTATTAATAGAAGTGTGTGGTTAACTATCATATGAAATGGCTATTCTTTTCCTCATCCAAAGAATAGAGGAATAGCAATAGCCATTTTCTGTTTTAATCTTGATATTCAATTTCTTCACCAAGAACTTGACGTATCATATTATGTTCATTGCGATAGAGTTTACCATTACGCAGATAATAATAGTTAAAGTAACCGGCAAACTCAATAGTGGCATACTTTAGTGTGTCTCCTTGATTATAGGCTCTCCATGTACCCTCGTAAGAGCTGGAATCATCATATTGAATCAAGGTGGTGGAGTCGGATCGAAGGTTGAATTGGATACCGGTTTCAGTGATGAATTTGCCTGGAAAAGGATGTGTAGCTGCTGACTTCTTACATGAAGAAAAGCAGATGAGTGAAACTGACACGGTCAAAATGAATAGTATTTTCTTCATATCTGATATTTATAAATGAAAGATTGAAAAAAAGGACGTCCTGCAAGAGGACGTCCCTTTTATTAAATTATATCAAGAATCTCTTCTTAATTATTTGGCACTCGGTGTACCGGCAGCCTTCTTAACGATGACTTTCAGGTTATCCTTGCTCAATACACCCCACTTGTAGTTGACATTTACTGTCAAGAACATATTGTAGTCAACGTTAACCGGTGTACCATGGTTGTTGAAGTATGCCAAGTGAGTCGGGTCAGCATCGACAGGTTTAGCTGTTGACTTGTCTGTAGACTCATCCCAATTCATCATCTTCAATGAAGCATTGGTCGGCAATTTACCGTCAGTAGTACCCTCCTTGTGCTCATAAGTGTTGGTTGCAGCATTCCAAGCCAAGCTGGTAGTGGTCTTATCAGTCAAGAACTTGACCTCACGTACGGCATAGTAGTCATACAAAGCATGTGCATAAACTTCATCACCAGTGGCCTTGTCAGCTACAGCAGCAGCTACCGGTTTATTATTCCAGTCAGTGAATGTGAAGTTCTTGGCAACGCTCAAGAAGCTACCGTCAATTTCAGCATCAACGAAGTTGTCGCTGATAGAACCGTCAATAGTCAACGGGTTGATGAAGTGTACCTCAAATTCTTGAACTGGAATAACATTGAACTCATTGTATGCAACAACTAGCTGTACAGGAACTTCCTTGCCAATCAACTTGAGGGCGGCATCAGTACCGTTCAAGTCATCTTTTTCGTGGAGACGGATGATACTGGAGCATTCATTTACGCTATTACCTAATTTTTCATCATAATTCCAAGGCAAGTTCTTTTTGTTTTCTGTAGCATCAGCACCCATCAGGTTATTGATAGTGGCAGCCAAATCGTTAGATTGTTTATAATCATTAATTCCTGCATCCGTTCTACCGATGTTGCTGTTGTCACTTACGACTTCGTCTTTTGCTGTACCTTTAGTCTTATACCACAATTGAGTTTGGTCATCGCTTGTGACAAAGTCTTTCAAATGCGGATAAGTAGTCAGGTCTTTCATACGTGTTTCGTCAAAGATAAACTTAACCTCTGCACACTCACGAATATACTGGATGAATTGGGCCAAGTTGGCTGGTTTTTCTTTGGTCGGTTCATATACAAAGCCATTAACCAAGTCAGCTTCGATGTGGCTATAGTCTTTCAGCTCACAACCGTCAGGAGTACCCGGATATACATGCGGGTCTTTCTGTGTTCCACCGTCATTTGCAGTAGTGTAAACAATCGGATTCACATTGAAGACACCTTCGCCCTTACCATTCTTCCAGAAAGTACCTTGGTATGCAAACTTCTGTGCAGGAACAACAATTGTCTGCTTGAATGTCTGCTTGATGTCACCATTCAAACCAGTTCCGTCAACGTACTTAACATCAATTTCAAATGTAGAAGCATAAGTTTTGTTTGCTGCATTGTAAGCCAATGTACCAACAGTCTTCGGATTCATAGCCCAAACCAAGTTGAAAGAAGTATTGTCTTCAGCATCCTGCAAGAAACCGAATACAAGATCTCTAGTATTCTTGATGGCTTCACCACCGTCTTTGCCAACTTTATTTGCTCCTTCTTCCCAGTCTTTCTCAGCATTGGTAGACCAATTTGTGCTGAGTTCAATCTTCTTACCATCTTTTCTAAGTTCAAGGATTTCGATGTCCTTATAGATGCTATGGAACTGAGTCTTACTCATACTCTGTCCACCATCGAACTTAACCATGTGGTAAATCTTCTCATTCATTTCCTTAGAGAACAGCTGCTGGAACATGTCATGACAAGTTACAGTGTCGTTCGGGAATGTGATGGCAGCAATAGTCTGATCCTTTTCACCAGTCCAACGAATCTTGATGTAACGAACTGCAATCATGTTACCGTTATTCTTATCCCACAACTCTGCGCGAATGATAGGCTCACGACCGATAGAAGTTTTGGAATATTCGTTGTCTCCCAACTCTACGTCATAAACTTCAGACTTCAGAGTATAACCATCAGACAAGATACGGCCGAATTCCTGCTCGTCTGTCTTGCGGTCACCCTGTAGATATTTGGCTTTTGCCAAAGCAAAACGGAACTCCAGACCATAGTCGGGGTAGTTGCTCAATTCCTTGTGGCTACCATGTTCGTCTTCTGCATAAGTATAGCATACTGTTACCAATGTTCTCAAATCAAGCGGTTCGTCATATGCTTGTTTAACATCAACCAATACATCATTACCTGATTTGTACAAGCAGATAGAGTCATGATAGTGTACATACTTACCATCTTGTGTTTCATCAGCAAAGTTACCAGTGATAGCTTGGTTAAAGTCAATCTTCTTGTTAGCCAGATAAGGGAATACTGTAGATTCTTCGATACGGCTGTATTCAGAACTTACATATACTTCTTCACCAGCCTTCTTTTCGTCATCAGTCAGGTTCTTGTCAGCAATAGGAGCTTTCAAGGAAGCCATCCAGAATGTCTCAAGCTTATCTGCTCCGTGTGCTTCACCTGATGTACCGATATTTTCGTTCAGATATTCTTTATTCTTCTTATATTGTACTGTCAAAACACCGCCATCAACAGTATAATCAACAACTTCGAGAGGGGCATTCTCCAGAATTTCCGGAGTAGACTTAGTTACATTTTGAGATTTGATACCTTCGAACAACGGAAGTTTAATATCATCTTTCAACACACCGATGCTTGGACTCATCTTATAGCTTACCTCATTCTTTTCTGTAGAAATATTAAGAGTTTTGGCATTAGCTACAGCTTTATGGTCTACCATAGGCGTACGGGGATGATTTCCCGGTACCACATCATTCTGATGATCTGTTACAGCGGCATAAACCTGCGGAGTATACTGCAATGACAGTAATTCAATAGAAGGGATACCATTGATGTGTGTAGTCGGAATCAGTGTGAGGCTTGTCAAACGATGACCAATCAAGGTCATCACTTCTACGCTCAATTTTTCAACCTTAGTTGCGAGTTCCTTCAAATCTGCATCGGAGATGAAATCTTTCTGTAATTCTGCCTTCAGATCTGCAATCTTTTTGTCTACAGCATCCAGAGAAGCCAACTTGTCGATTTGCTTCTGTAGAGCTGCATCAGCATCCTCCAAAGCTTTCTTCAAGGCTGCAATGTCTTCAGAAGAAGCCCCACCTTGTCCTGCTTTATCCAATGCTTCTTTAGCTTTGTCCAGTGCTTCTTGTGCTGCTGTTTTAGCATTAGAAGCTTCAGTTTTGGCTTCAGCGATAGAAGTCTCCAAAGTACTTACTTTAGAGTTCAATTCATCAAGTGAAGCTTTCTTGTCCAGTTGTCCCTGCAAGTCCTTGATGTCGTCATCATAGTCCTTACAAGACGTGAACGTTCCTGCAGTGCCCACCATTAAGGCGCTGAACAGGATCACACTTAGAAACTTTTTGTTCATAATTGAAAACTTTAAATTTATAAATTTAAAAAATAAAAAGTGAATAATCTCTCATTTTCATTCCCTTTCACATAGCTGTTGATTACATGATTTTTTCCGTTATTTCGCAGGTAATGAAATCTTGTTAATTTCGTTAATAATCAGGGAATAAGGAGAAAATAGGTGGGGCTTGTCCAGAATAGTAAAAATCTGTCCGTTGGGATATTGGAAAGAGGATTGGAAATCCAGAAAAGTGACAATGGGAAAGTAATGAAATGAGGCCTTCAAAAAATGGGAGTATGTATTTTCAGCTCAAAAGGTTGAATAACAGCATATTGATAGAACCGATGTGAGCTCCGTAAAGACAACACCATTCCGTTCCTCAAAACTCTGTTTGAAGATTCCGGAAAATGTGCGACAAATCTATTCTATCCTATCAAAAGAAGTAATGTCTTTTACACTGTACACACTCCACTTCTTACAAAAGAAATTACCCTTTGATTGGCCTCGTCAATTTTTCTGTTGCTGAAAGGCTTCAGATAGGTTTCCGTCACCGTGATGGAGGAGTGCCCCATGGCTTCCGATATGATTCCGGGGTGTATCTCGCAATGGTAAGCCATGGTGGCCCAGGTATGTCTCGCCGCATAGGTGCTGAGTGCCGACTGCATTCCCAGACACTGCCTGAGTACTGCCAAACGCTGGTTGAATGCCCTGAGTGCCGACTGGTATTCCCGGTATGCGGCTTCCGTACCTTCCTCGCTTTGCAGGATGGGAAACAGATAGGGGGAGTCGGGGTTCCTGTCCGCCACCATCCTGACCATCTGCATGGCTTCGGGTGTGAGTGACACGGTCAGTGCCCGTCCCGTCTTCCGCCTTCTGTAAGACAGTACATTCCCCTGCAGGTCCCTTTTGTGCAGGTACGCCAGGTCCACAAAGGGTATGCCCCTGAGCATGAACATGAGTACGAAGAAAATCCTTGTTCTCTGCTGTGCGTTTGGGAGCGTCCCTTCTTGCAGGCTCCTTTCCGTCTCCCTTACCAGGCTGCTGATGTCGGATGCCTTGAGCGCCTTCTTCTTGTCTGCCCGTGTGCCGGTATACACATGCTCGAACAGTCTGGGTACATACCGTATGTACTTTCTGTCCACCGCCCGATGATACACCGAGCGTACCGTCTTGATGTAGGTGGACACGGTGTTCCAACTGCAGTTCCTCTGCCTGAGGTAGTTTTCGAACCTCTTCAGTACGGTCGGGCTCAGCTTGCGCATGGGCATTGGTTGCCATTTGGTGAATGCCGAGAATGCATTCATCGCTGATTGGTAGATGTGTGCTGTCCCCCATCTGCCGCCTTCCCGGAGTTCCCCGATGACTGAGGAGAACATCTCTTGTAAGGTAATTTCATTTCTGCTCATTTCCAATTTATTTATAAAGAGTTTATCTTACAAGTATATACAATAAAATGAAGAAAAACAGAAGCTTATAATGTATTTTTCATTTTAGCCAGTCTTTCAGAATGCCCCCAAATATATTTCTTATATTTGCGAAAAAAGTCGCATTGAAAAAAAATCGCAATATGAATAATCCATTTAAATTCAGTACCATTGTAGATGATGAATACTTTACGGATAGAGTAGCGGAATAGGGAAGAGTAAGAGAGATACTTGCAAGTGAAAATCGCCTGATATTTATTAGTCCACGACGTTTCAGCAAGACCAGCCTCGTCCAAAAAGTAACGAAAGGATTGTCACGTCCCGTTTTCCAGTTGAACCTGCAGTTGGTAACAGGCACTGCCGACTTTGCCGCACGATTATTGTGGATTATGCTTCAGCAATATCCTATGGAACGTCTGGAGTATCTCATCACTCACTTTCATTTTATTCCCACCATTTCAACCAATCCATGACAGATGGCATAGAAGTTTCATTTCAGCCGTCAATGGATGAAACAGACAAGAAGGTATTGATAGGCTTAGCTGTAGAGATGAGGGTTCCAGTCTTCCTTTTCTACAAGGTGTCGGCATTGATTCTCCAAGTACTGCCTTTGGCAGTTTAAAGCTGCTTGGGCAACAAGATATGTGATACGCAACGAAGAGTATGAACTGGATGCTCCTTTCTTCAGAAGGTGGATATAACATATAGATAAAAAGGAATCTTTTAATAGTCTTCAATCCTTTCTTTCTTGTCGATATATACAAAGATGGCTATTTCCGTTTTCCTAAGAAGGAAAATGGAAATAGCCGTTTCTAGTATGGAATATCTAGTTTATATCATTTTGGGTAATTGATTCTTCTGCCCAATACGTCATTGCGCATTTCCCGTTCACTACGATAGAGCTTTCCGTCTTTCAGGAAATAGTAAGCAGGATATCCGGCAAACTCAATTGTAGCATATTCCAAATTATCTGCACTTTTACAGACTTGCCAAGTACCTTCATAAGTCAGCGAGTCGTTAAACTGGATAAGTGTGGTTGAATCCGCTTTAAGTTCAAAGCATACTCCTTCTTCCGTAAAAAAAGTGCCGCCAAAGGGATGGCTACTGCTTTTTCCGGTACAGGCTACTAACACACAGATACCCATCAAGAGGATTGAAGAATAAATAAATCTTTTCATCTTCATCTGTTTTTATTTAATCAATAAAGGGTATCCCATTAAGGAATACCCTTTAATATATCAGTATCTAACGATCTTTACTTATCGTGTACCAGGAGTTCCAGAGTTAGGAGCTACAGTAATCTCATAAACATTGATGAGAGTTTTCCACTTATAACCGTATTCAACCGGGATAAACAGCTTATAAGCTTTGTTAACCGGAGTACCGCTATAGTTGTAATAAGTCAAGACTTTTTCTTTGTCACCGTCACCATCGATATCTTTTTCTTCATATCTGATTTCAATGTTTGCAGGCAACTTACCATTTGTATAACCTTCTTCTGGTTCCAAGTTACCGTCAGTCAGTTTCAAGTTAGTCTTGATCTTAGTAACATCCAGAATATTGTCAGAACCAGCCTTCAACGGCCAAACAGCTTCTCTTACTTGATAGAAGTCATACAATGCTTTTGGCAGACCAGTTGTGTTTTCCACAATCTGCTTGTTGTCATTCCAAGAGTAGTAAGTGAATGCACCAGTTACATCAATTGAGCTACCTTCGTTCTTGGCGTCAACGAAGTTGTCGATTTCGCCCTTCTTAACTTGCAACGGCTCAATAATATTTGCTTCGTATTGCTTAACAATGCCTACATTCTTTGCATTATTGCAGAGATCAGCAACCAAGTTGATGGGAACCATCTTACCAACCAATGCCTTAGCAGCTTCTGTCGGTTGATTAGTGAAATCTGTAACAGCATGATCAGGAACAGCTTCTTGCAACTTGATGTTGTACGTCAGCTCGTCTGCGTTCAAAAGGTTAGCCTTGTGATTTACGATTGTTGCTGCTAATTCTCCCTTAATCCACAATTCTGTATCATTGTTTCTCAACTCAGCCTTCACTTCAGTACCATCGTTCCAAATATAAGTATAGTTGGCGATTCTTGCCTTATCGAATACGAATCTTACGCCTTCTTCTGCATAGTAAATGCCGTTAGCATTTTCAGGCATAGTGTGGTCAGGTTGCATCGGACCAAAAGCAGGATAATAGAACTTCGTATTAGCTACATTCTTATCTGTATAATAGATAGCGCCAGCAGCACCTGCAGTAGGTTTCACACCTCTGTCATCCAAGAAACCGTTCAACAAGTCAGTATAGATGTTACATGTCGGGTTAGTACCGTCAACAACATTCCATGCCGGATTAGATTCTTTGGTTCCATAAACGATCGGGTTGATGTTGAATATCTTATATTCCTTTTCACCTTTCCAGTATGTACCCATGTGGCCCCATACATTCAAAGCAGGCATATAGACAGTTCTTGTCATTACAACGGTAATATCAGCATTGATACCCTTAGGATCTTTGTAGATAACAGTCTTCGTGAACGTCTTCTCTTGCTGACCAGGCCAGAACACACCAAGATCTTCTTCGTTTAATGTCCACAAAATATTGTGAGACTCAACGCCTTCTTCCGGATCTTTCAAATCTTCAGCTGTACCAGCTCCCTCACCTACAATGAATTCAGTATAGATAGCATGGAATTCGTTCTTTGTCATACCACCTTCTTTAGCCTTGTCGTAAATCATGGTATTCATCATTTCTGTATCGACAAGGTTCTTAACTGTACAAGAGAACAATACCGGGTTGAACGGAACTGCCAGTTCTTTTCCTTCCATTGTCCATTTAACCTTCAAGTAACGTTGAGCAACCAATGCATTGCCATTTACAGAGTCGATCAATTCTACGCAAACAATAGGCTCACGACCTACGGCTGTTGCAGATCCAGAGATGTCATATACTTTAGCAGACATTTTACCATTCATCGGAGAATCGATTTCTGCAAATTTTTGTTGGTCAGTCTTGTTGTCATTGTCGTTTTCAGGAATATAAGCGGCTTCTGCCAGACGGAAACGGAATGTCAGACCATAGTCCTTGTAGTCTACCAAATCCTCATGTGCGGCATGATCATTGGCTTTGTCACTAACACAAACTTTTACCAATTTCTTTAAATCAAGAGGTTGGTCATAAGCTTGGTAATAGTCAACTAAAGCATTTGCATTTGATTCATACAGACATACTGAGTCATGATAGTGAACATAGAAATCACCGTTTCCATCATTCTGTATTTCGTCTGCGAATTCACCTGTTATGGTTTTTCCAAAATCAGTTCTGCTGTTAGCCAAATACGGCAATTTGATAAGCTCTTCAATACGAGCATATTCAGAGTTTACATAAACGCCATCAATAGTACCAGCTTCAACATCCTTAGCTTCGTCTTCTGTATAGTTTTCTGCAGAAATAGGAGCTTTCAAAGAAGCCATATAGAATTTCTCTTTATTGCCTTCCTTAGTGGTAGAGAGCTGTTGACCTAAGAAATCAGAATGTTTTTTGAATGTAACTTCCAGTACACCTTCCTTGTCAATATTGTGACCTGTAACTTCGATCGGGCTATTGTTTGTAATTGTTGTACCGTCAGCATTCTTTGTCATTATATTTTCAGACTTAATGCAGTCAAATGACGGAGTCAGGATATCTTGAGTACGAACACCTACACTCGGGCTTACATGGAAATAAGCCTTATTCTTCTCAGTAGCGATGTAACGGGCTGTACCGGCATCTTTGTGGTCTAACACAGGACGGTTAGTGTGGCCCGAAGGATCAGACGTATGTGTAGGCATTGCCTCATACTTCTGAGGAGTATACTGCAAAGTGGTAAAAGTCATAGCAGCAATACCGTTGATATGCTGAGTCGGGATCAGAGCTAGACTAGTCAGACGGTGTCCAATCAATTTAACCACCTCAGCGGTCAGGGCATCAACCTTTGCAGCCAAAGCTTGTAATTTTTCGTCTGTAACGAAGCCTCCTTCAAGCTCTTTCTTTAAATCTGCAATTTTCTTGTCCACAGTCTCCAATGAGGCCATTTTGTCAATTTGCTTCTGCAAGTCTGCCTGCGCTTTCTCCAGAGCGGCTTTTAAGGCTGCAATTTCTTCAGAAGAAGATCCACCTTGTCCTGCTTTGTCCAATGCTTCTTTAGCTTTGTCCAGTGCTTCTTGTGCTGCTGTTTTAGCATTAGAAGCTTCAGTTTTGGCTTCAGCGATAGAAGTCTCCAAAGCACTTACTTTAGAGTTCAATTCATCAAGTGAAGCTTTCTTGTCCAGTTGTCCCTGCAAGTCCTTGATGTCATCATCATAGTCCTTACAAGACGTGAACGTTCCTGCAGTACCAGCCATTAAGGCACTG
This sequence comes from Bacteroides sp. CACC 737, assembly GCF_013874375.1. Lineage (NCBI taxonomy): Bacteria > Pseudomonadati > Bacteroidota > Bacteroidia > Bacteroidales > Bacteroidaceae > Bacteroides > Bacteroides sp. CACC 737. The sequence continues at coordinate 4,114,155 of NZ_CP059408.1, read as the reverse complement.
AACAGGATCACACTTAGAAACTTTTTGTTCATAATTGAAAACTTTAAATTTATAAATTTAAAAAAATAAAAAGTGAATAATCTCGCATATTTGGTATTACTTTCTCTTATTTTTTTGTTAAAATTTTCCGTTACTTCGCAGGTAACGGGAATCTATATTTAATCAATTATATAAAAAGATGTTTAATACAGTTTCGATACATCTATAATTGTTTATAATATTTTAAATGAATAAAGATAAGGAGGGGCTTATAGGTGGAATTCTTATAATAGGACTAAGAAATAAGATTGAGGTGAAAGAGACTCAAAAGGTTTGCAAGACAGGGGAAAATATAAAGTCTTATTTTGTAGTACTTTGATATAAGAAAAGGTGGCTGAGAAACAAACAAGGCGATCCTTCCCTTCAAGAGAAGTCTCTTGCGGGAGGAATAAATAAGTACATATTTAGACTATTCTATCAATAAAAAGCAAAAAAACTATGCCGAAATTCCATTGCTTTTCACAAAAGAAATTACCTTCTCATTTGCCTCATCAATCTTCTTGTCGTTGAAGGGTTTGAGATAGGTTTCAGTAACATTTATCGATGAGTGTCCCATCGCTTCAGAAATAATTCCAGGGTGAATCTCGCAATAATATGCCATTGTAGCCCATGTGTGTCTTGCCGAATACGAGCTAAGATGTGAACTCATGTTTAAATGTGTTTTTAAAGTTGATAACTGATAGTTAAAACGTCTCAGAGCTGATTGATACTCTTTATAAGCCGCTTCGGTACCCTCCTTGCTATGTAATATTGGAAATAAATAAGGTGAGTTTTCGTCCTTATTGGACACCATGCGTACCAACTGCAAGGCTTCAGGGACAGAAGTACCCGCAAGGTGTGACCAGTTTTTCTTCTACGATAGGATAATACGTTACCTTGCAAGTCTTTCTTACGCAAAAAAGCCAAATCGACAAACGGAAGACCACGCATCATAAACATAAACACGAATAGCATTTTTGCTTTTTGAAGTCTCGAGGAGGGAATCCTTTTGGACAAATCCATCTCTGTCTCGCAAACTAAGCTCCTATATCCGAAGCTTCCAATGCTCTTTTCTTGTCCGCTTTAGTTCCCGTATACACATGTTCAAACAACCTGGGAATATAACGGACATATCGTAAATCTACAGCTCGGTTATAAGCCGAACGGATGACTTTCATATAGGTGGAAACGGTATTCCAACTACAATCCCGTTGACGCAGGTACATTTCAAAACGTTTTAAAACCACTGAATTCAGTTTGCGCAGATGCAAATTCTGATAGTTGTTGAATACGGAAACACATTCAATGTGGATTGGTAAATATGGCTGTTCCCCATCTTCCATTTTTCCGAAGCTCTCCAATAATAGTTGACAGCATTTCTTGTAAGGTAATCTCTTTCATCTTCAATTTTAATTATACATTTCTTATTTATAATATGTATAAGGGTAACTCCTCTGTAATACAGAACACACGTACAAATACGCTAATAGCTGGGCAACAACAATTCCATTAACAAAAAAGTGCGCTTAAATGCAGATTTTTCGATTAATTATAAAAAAACAGCATTATTATTTGCTCATTTATAGAAAAACGATTATGTTTGCACGGAAAATTCCTCCGTTACCTGCGAAGTAACGGAAAATTTTAACAAAAAAATAAGAGAAAGTAATACCAAATATGCGAGATTATTCACTTTTTATTTTTTTAAAATTTATAAATTTAAAGTTTTCAATTATAAACATAAGTATGTTCTTGTTCAGTGTCTTAATGGCCGGTACTGCAGGAACTTTCACGTCTTGTAAGGACTATGATGACGACATCGAAAGCTTGGATAATCGCGTATCAGCAGTAGAAAAGCTGGTAAGTGACCTTCAAGCTAAGATTGACGCGGAGTCGATCATTACCGGCGTTGACAAAACAGAAGATGGCATTGTCATCAAATTAAGCAATGGCGATTCTTATTTTATCAAGAATGGAACAAACGGCACAAATGCTCCTGTCTGGAGTATTGTAAAAGAGGCTAAAACCATCTATTACTATCCAGGTACTGAAGAGACTGGTAAGTTGCATGGCCAAGCAGAAGCTGGCTACTGGGTGAAAGTAACAGAAGAGAAGGGTAAAGATCCTTTATATGAAGTACAAACTACGAAATGGTTACCGGAAGAAACACTTTCAGCAGTTTGGAATACAAAAGATGAAACTCTGACCCTTGGTAACATGAAGGATGAGAACTGTAGCTTATGTAATCAAGAAAGGTACAAGTGCTACCAATTGGATTACTTTGAAAGATGCCACTAAGAAAACTTATTGGATGCCTTCAACCAGCGCAATGTACTATCACTTGAACCCGCTGAATGCCAAGCTGAAAGATATTGAGTGGAAATTCTTGGCAGCTACTCCTGCTGTGGTAACCCCTATCTTCCAAAACGCTGGTAAAACCATTGACGGCGAAAAAATGTATGCTACATACAAACTCTCTGTAGAGGATTTGAAGAAGGGCAATTTGAGCACTCTCGGTGAAAACAACTATATTTCTATCGCAGCTCTGGAAGCAACATTGATTAATGGCGAAAAAGAAGGTGAAGAAAAGTCTACAGTTACTTCTGACTATGCAGCCATCATGCCGATGATTCAAGGCTTTAAAGCCATTGCGTATACCGATGACAGCAAAATCGTAACAAAAAGCACTTGTAAGCCTGAACTGTATAAGACAGCTAAGGAAGCTATCGAAAACGTATATACTGTTCCTGCACAATACAATGGTGGTTCTATTGAATTGGCAGATTTACTGTGTATCCATCATGTAGAAAACTTTGGAGAGAAAAACACTAAAGACTTCACCACCATGGTTCCTGTAAAGGTCACATACACATGGGGTACAGTAAGTGCTAAAGTTGCCATTGCTGTTGATGGTACTATTGCCAACAGATAATTTTGTAAAGAACTCATCGCATCCTAAAATACGGTAATATAATAAAGGTGCGTCATAATAAGGTGACGCACCTTTTTCTTTAACAATGCATGATTAATAAATATATCAACAATGAACAATAAACAAATCCTTTTTATGCTTCTTCTCTCAGCAAGCTTTCTACTCGGAGCATGTTCAACAAAAGGACACGAAGAGAAGATGAAGACACAGAAAGAGGCAGAAGATGAGTTTGTAGCCACTTTGACTGCTACAGACTCAAGCGTTGTTCTTACATTATGTACAGGATCTTCTAAAAGCTAAAGAGACTGACAAGGCTCTTGATATGCTTTACTCCATTGATGACGCTGGTATAGCCAAACCCTTAACGATACAACAACGGGAAGCACTGATCAAACGTTTCCAGTATTTCCCGGTAATACGTTATCGATTGGATTACCTCAGCTTCTCTACACAAGGAAATAATGACGTGAAGTACAAAATAGAATTTACGCCACGTTCAGATTCTGACACTCCAGGTAGTAGTATGGGGTTCATGTTCAACCCCATAAAAGCAAATGGGGAATGGGTACTCGCCATCAAAGACGGCAGACAGCCTAGTCGCGAAGCCGCTACCCCACTCCACGATGATGCACCTGCCCCAGTAGATGTAATTGTAGAAAAGTAATCAAAAACGCAAGAAAGGCCCTCCTTTTGTAGGAGAGCCTTTCTTATATTATATTCCACAAATCGTTTTACTACATTTAGAAAAGATACGCCGCAGACACCTGCCAAGTCTTATTCTTGGCACCGATGGCATCACCCGCATTCTTCCATGTAAATGAGTCGCCCATCGGGAGCTGATAGGTCACTCCAACCTGGAGATGCTTCAGCAGCTTCACACCGGCACCCAGATTAAGTGCCACTTGAGCCTTCTTACGGTCTACGTAGTCTTTTTTCTTAAAATCGAAGAAGAAATCGGGACCGGCTGCCACATAAATACCCAACAAACTACCCAAGCCAATGGTATATTTCAGATTTACGGGTACTTCCAGTCCTGTTTGCTTCACCTCGTCCTTGCCGCGCTGAGAGAACAGCAAAGCACCGTCAACACCCAAGCCTACAATGGGAATGGTAAACTCAGCCATCGGACCAATAAAGAAACCGGTAGAATTATCCTTGTTTCCCTTATATCCGCCATCCCAATCTATTTTCGTCATATTCACACCACCCTTAACACCCCACTTCAATAGTTGGGCCTGGACAGGCATAGCCATAAGCATACAGCATACAGCTATCATGAAAGCACTAAAAATCTTTTTCATAATCAATTGTGTTTAATATTACGGGACAAATATATGCAAATTCTTCCTAAAGAAACAACATATGTCAGCATTTGTTCATTTACGAGAACAATGAATCACAAAACACATTACCTTTGCAACATAAATCAAGGAAAATGTCACGCTGACAAAATAAAAACTATGATAGAAATCAGAAAGACACTACCCACAGAACTGGAAGTCCTTATGGACATCTTTGAGCAGGCCAAGCGCATCATGCGGAAAGATGGCAACATGCACCAATGGACGGGTAACTATCCCTCCCGCGAACTCGTCATGGCAGACATCGAACAAGGCAGCAGTTACGTATGCACCGACGATACCGGAGAAATCATCGGGACTTTCGCCTTTATCCGTGGAAACGACCCTACATATGCACATATCCACGAAGGAGAATGGCTGGAAAACACACAGCCTTACGGAGTCATCCACCGGCTGGCAAGCACAGAGCACAGCAAAGGAGTGGCCAATGCCTGCCTGCAATGGTGCTACGAACAAATCCCCAACCTACGTGCAGATACCCACCGGGACAACCGCATCCTGCAATACATACTGAAGAAACATGGTTTCCAGTATTGCGGCATCATTTTTCTGGCCAATGGGGACGAACGGCTGGCATTCCAGAAAACAGAACGATAGCTTACGCAAACTTCACCTTCAAGTCGTCCACTCCCATTCCCGTAAAATAATCCTCGATAAAGTCCCAACGCTGTTCATCCGTCAGTTTATCCGTTCCAAAGAAGAAGGAGAATAAATCTATCTGTTCCTGGAATACCTGCTCGTTGGTGTCCAGAATCAGATTGCGGTAATCATCGCCAAGCGCAAGTTCCTGCAGAGTTTCGGGGTCATTGAAACGGACAAATACGCAAGGCGTACCGCCACCCTCCACACTGAACGAAAGGCAGTCGAGCATAGAAAGCAGATTAAGCAGCATATTCAAGTCCGAGAAAGGAGTGCAATAAAACAGCAGGCGGTCTCCCTTACTGCCCACTATACGTTGGCTAAACAGTTTTTGATAGCGCGACAAAAGCAAATCAAAACCTTTGGTCACCGTAAAAGAGAGTTCATTGGAATCCTTCTTTTTCACGCTGCTGATATAGCTTACACTGCGGCCTTCCTCCGTGCGACTCTCCAGCAGGGAACCGATAAAGCGTTTGGCAGAGCGCACGTCCATGCCATGCTCGGCAAAGACAGCCCGCAGTTCTTCTTCATCAAAACGTCCTTTCGACTTTATCAATGCCGTTTTCAGCATCGTTGTCAAGCTCTTGAACAAGGCATCCATCCGTTCACGGATGACGGAGGCATCTTCCTTCAACAGCACCTCATGCTTGCCTACAGACACGGCACGGGCTCCCTCCCACAACGTTCCATTATTCAGTTTCTGTTTGAACTCCTTGTAGCCAAGCTCCGGGAAACGCTCTTCCCAAAGCGATTCCAGACGTGCGACGTAAACCCCGTCCTCCCCTTCTACCTTTGTCAGATAGCTTTGGAATTCACGGGCAAAGACATCACCCGTCTTGTCCTGGACATATCCTTCAGTCAACAGATTCTTGGGGCTGATTTCAAGCAGATGCCTTCCATAACGCTGCATCAAATCGTCTTCCAGCCAAAGCAAGGCGGTCTTGATGAGCTGTCCCAACTCTGCTTCATACTCCAACTTGTTCTTTGTACGCGGCAGTTTCACCACAAACTCGAAATCAGACAAAGACACCATGATTTCCGGTTTTTCCCCTTTCATGCGGTACACTTCCATGAGCTTTCTCAGAATAAGCACCAGCTGTTCCTGGGCAATGTTCCCCGTCTGATGCAGACGCTTCATATAATAGAAGTCACGCTCATGGTAGTCGGTAGCGGCAATACCCTGTATCTCCGTATCACGCGCGGCACGCCCTATCTCCTGAATATAGTCGACAAACGTACTGGATGGCGCCACATGATATACACGGTCTATATCACTGATATCTACTCCCATACCAAAGGCTTTCGTAGCCACAATCAGTTTCTTGGTTCCTTCCTTGAACTCCTGCACAATGGCAGCTTTCTGTTCCTTGTCCTTCTTGCCATAATAGGAGGCGACCAGACGCCAGTCTGCCGGCTTCACCCACGTCTTCAAGCGCATGTCGATGCCACCCGCAAAAGGATAATAGAGCAGTGTCTTGTGACCGTCCAGGAAGTTTTCGACCCGCGCAGCAACTACGCGCTGCTTTGCCTTGTCGTATGTCTCCCCGTCCTCCATCTCCATCTGACGGATGTCAAAGCCAATATTCCGGCGCTTCACCGTACCTACATAAAGCACACAAGGCTCCATCTGCAAAGAACGGATAGTCTCGAATATCATGTCATTACCCCCTTTCGGGTTCCAGACAGCCGTAGCAGTCAATGCAAACAGCGGGAAACTATAACCGAGAGTCTGTTTCAGAGTATTCAAGTAACGTCCCAAGAACCAATAGTCCACACGGAACTCCTTCCCCCACGTCGTTACCGTATGTGCCTCATCGACCACCACCAGACCGATGCGGCGCTCGCCTACAAAATGCTTGATGTCGTAAGAGAGAAACAATTCCGGCGAGAGATAGAACAAATCAATCTCCCCCTCACGCACCTGCCGATAAACCTCCATCTTCTGTTCCGGCGATAAATCGGACGAGGCATATGCCACACGCATATACCCCAGTTCTTGCAGACTTTCCACCTGGTCTACAATCAACGCCTTCAAAGGGGAGACCACGATGGTAAGCAGATTATATTCTTTCCCCAGATAGATAGCAGGAAGCTGGAACAACATGGATTTTCCGGAACCGGTAGGGGCAGTCAACAATATATTGTCTATCTTCGTTTCACCTTTCCAAGCCTCTTCAGCCTCCAGTATAACGTTCTCTATCAGCTGTCCCTGCGAAATGCAAAGCTTTTCCTTTCCCTTGAACAAATCATCGTAAATCTCAAGATTACGAAACTGTTCATAGCCGTAAGTCTCCTTTAAAATCGTGTTCACGGCTTCGCGGCAGTTTTCAGGCAGATGCCTTTCCTTCAAATCCGGCAACCGACATGTTGTTGCTTCTTGTACATCCATTATTATTGTAGGGGGGATTAAAAGAAAAGAAGTAATTCTTCAACCATAGTTATCGGTCTTGGAATTACTTCTCCCTATGTTTCAAAATATTACCAGACATACCGGTAAGTTTTTTCTTTTAAAGCGTATCAATATTCCTCCTCGTTGAAGAAAAAGTCCTCTTTGCTGGGATAATCGGGCCAAATATCTTCTATGCTTTCATAAATCTCGCCTTCATCTTCCATTTCCTGCAGATTCTCAATCACTTCAAGCGGAGCACCCGAACGCATGGCATAATCTATCAATTCATCCTTAGTTGCCGGCCAAGGAGCATCTTCCAGTTTAGATGCTAATTCCAATGTCCAATACATAGTCTCTAGTATTAAAATTGTGAATATTAAGTCCTATTTCTATTTTTCGGCAAAAGTATAACAATTTATTTCACTTGCAACTATTATTCCAAAATATTTCACCTTTTTTGTCGTCTTGATTCATTTTACGGGAAAGGACGAACAAATAATCAGACAAGCGGTTCACGTAAGCCAGTAATTCCGAAGCGATTTCCACCTGCTCGGCCAAAGCAAGAATCCGACGCTCTGCACGGCGGCAAACCGTACGACAAACGTGACAAACTGCCGCACCGCGACTTCCACCGGGAAGAATAAAAGCCGAAAGAGGGGGCAAAAGAGTATCCAAACGGTCTATCTCCCGCTCCACCATTTCCACTTGCTCCGGGCCGATGATACTGGCTTCTTTCAGCTCCATTTTCTCCCGGTCTGTGGCCAGATGAGAGCCTACGGCAAAAAGTCTGTCTTGTACTTGCTGCAGAAAATCCTTATCCTTCCCGTCAGGCAGGTACGTGATGAGAAGACCCAGATTGGAATTCAGTTCATCCACCGTACCATACGCCTCAAGGCGGATATGGGTTTTGGGTACACGGGTTCCACCTACAAGAGAGGTGGTTCCTTTATCTCCGGTTTTAGTGTATATCTTCATAAGGAATTAATGTTTAGGGGTTAGGGATTAATGTTTAGCAGCCAGTAAGTGGAGCTAAGCACTAATCACTAACCGCTAATCACTATTGAAACGCCTAAAGATAATCAAAAGTTGACAATATAGTCTTGTTTTATCTTTGTTTTATCGAAGAATAGGATACCAAGGTCATAAAGGTCGAACGTAATACCCGCCCGCCCGTCCTGCTTCATACGTTTCCAGAGGGCAGACATCTGCGGAGTGTAACGGATACCCTCAATCACAAAAACAGACTTTCCCCTGGTACGGGCGGAACAGATGCGGAAGACCTCCTCTACAAAACCGGGACGACGATAATCGTGCAAATAAAGAAAATCAACGGGAACGCCACTCTCCAGAAAGAGCTCGGAAAGGTCGGAAGCCGAGGTATAATCCGCCCCCTCCTTCCCCGCTTTCAGATAGAGGGCAGAAGCGGCAAGCGTACCGGCATCTACAATGGTCTCCGGCTGGGTATAGTTTACCAGACGGAACAGAAGACGTTTTACTTTCTTCGATTCGTACTTCCAACGTCTATCTTTCTCCAGCTCCAGTTGCTTCTGTGCCTTGGCCAGCTCTTCATATTTATAATAAGCCGTACTTTCGTAAATTACATGCGTAATTAGGTTAAAGGCAAAAGGAGAATGTACACCGTAGCCGCAACGGTGCCGAAAACGGTACAGCCAGATAAAAGGCCGTTTTAGAGTAAGCAAAATATGATTCATTATTTTAATGTGCTAATGTACCTTCGAAAGTCACCCCTTCACCCGAAGAATAATTCTCCGTAACAGTCAGGAGTACCTTGTTATCCTCAAAGCGGAGCGTAAGCCCAAGGGCGCTTATCCAGCTGACATAATGTACTTTCAGTTGCAAAGCATCAGGTGACGCCCACGCATAACTGCCTGCTACCTGGAAAGGGCCTTCTATACCCTTAAAACGCCCCTTTGCAGCAACCGAATACGGAGGATAGCCATCAATTGCCGCTTTCGACCATTGCTTATAGCCAAACGGAAGACTGTATGTCTTTCCGTCTTTCTCCACCACAGTCATCACTACTTCTTGCTGCTTAAATTGCAGCTCGATGGATTGCCATCCGTATTTGTTCTCTCCGAGCAGGATGCGCTTGCCTGCGTATTTCTGTGAAAGGGAGGAAGCAGCCTTTCCTTGCACTAACGGCAGTTGATAAGAACGCTGTTTCTTCTGCAGGCGCTTGTAGTCCTTACCGGGCACTAATGCCTGGTCACCTGTCTCCGGCAACAAGCGGTTCCAGACCAAACGACGCTGCCGACGACCGTCTATCAATGTACATTCGGTAATGACCACTACCATATCCTTATCCGGAACAATCAGAATGTATTGTCCCAAAGCCCCGTCAGCACGTACAGCACCCGGATATTCGCAAAGCCACATCTGATAGCCATAATCTCCTATCTGTCTGGTCATCATCTGCTCCACCCAGGAAGCCGGAAGCAACTGCCTGCCTTCCCAAACACCCCGGTTCAGCAGCAGCAATCCGAATTTTGCCAATGACTCGCTCTGGATATGCAGCCCCCAGCCACCGGTATTGATGCCTTCGGGGCTTAGTTCCCACGCAACGTCCGTGATATGCATTGGGATGAAAAGCTTCTGCTTCAGATAATCCAGCAAGGTCATGCCCGTCACCTTCTGCACAATGGCAGAAAGCATATAGGTACTAATCGAATCATATTCAAACTTCTTGCCCGGAGTTTTCACCGGTTTGGCAAGGAAGGTACGTATCCAGTCGGGAGTGAGATTGCGCATATTCCAGTCGGGAGTGACACCCGATGTCATGGTAAGCAGGTCGCGGACAGTCATGTCTGCCAGATTAGCGGAAACCGAATCCGGAAGAAGCTCCGGGAAGAAAGCACCGACACGGTCTGTCAAGCGCAAGCGGTTGTCTGCAATGGCCAGCCCTACGGCAGCCCCGACAAAGGTCTTGGAGCAGGAATACATGGTATGGCGATATTCCGGTGCGAACGGAGCCGGATAGATTTCTCCGATGACCTTGCCGTGACGCACCACCACCACGCTGTGGATGTCTGTTTTCGGCAATGCCATCAGTGAATCAAACAAGGCAGTGACAGCCTTGGAAGGGACTCCTTCTGCCTCGGGTGTGGAACGTGGCAACTCATTGATTTGTGCATGAACTGCCAACGCTCCCAGCAAGCCGAGAAACAAGAAGAAAAAACGTACTCTATTTTTCATAATTATCTAAGATATTTGTTCTACATGCACTGCAAATGTACAGTATTCGGACGCGAAAGACAAATAACTTGATAATTTTGTCGGAGGGGAACGTTCCTATAAGAAATGTATGGTCACCGCCTCTCCCTTGTTCAAATCCAACGGAAATACCGGTTCTTTGTAAGTATGCGTACGTCCTCCTATCTTCACTTGGGCACGGACGGCGCCTGTGGGCATCTTTAGGATGAATTTACCCGGAACAAGAGCGGTAACAACAGCCCTCGTTGCCCGTCCATCCTTCCAGTCCAGGTCTATGGAAGCACCGCCACGTACGCGCATTCCACGGAAGTTGCCGGTAGTCCAGCTATCCGGCAGGGCAGGAAGCAGATGGATAAAGCCTTCATGACTTTGCAGCAGCATTTCGCCGACTCCCGCCGCGCCACCGTAGTTGCCATCAATCTGAAAAGGAGGATGCGAACAGAACAAATTAGGGAAAGTGCCGCTACCATGACCTCCCGTCGCAGTATCGACAGCAGGATGCAGCAAACTCTTGAAGAGTTTCCAAGCACGGTTTCCGTCGCCCAAACGAGCCCAGAAGTTTATCTTCCAAGCACGGCTCCAACCGGTACCCTCATCTCCACGACGGTTCAAGGTCATCCGGCAGGCTTCGGCAAGCTCAGGGGTGGACTCCGGCGAAATCAGGTTTCCCGGATGCAAGCCGTAGAGATGGGAAACGTGGCGGTGTTGCACATCCACTTCCTTATAGTCTTCCAGCCATTCCTGCAAGTATCCTTCCTTACTGATTTGCATGGGCGGAAACTTCTTCAGGTCTGCCTCAAGCTTCGCCACATAGTCCGCATCACAATCCAGCAGGCGGGCGGCGGTAATGACATTGGTATAAAGCTCGGTAAGCAGTTGCACATCCATAGTGGGACCCATACAAATGCTGACGGGAGTCACGCTGTCACCCGGCACATAGAAGCTGTTTTCCGGAGAAGAAGTGGGAGCAGTTACCAGCCAGCCATGCGAAGGCTCCTGCACGGTGGTGGAACTAAAGAACCGGGCGGCACCTTTCAAGACGGGATAGATACGACGCAGATAATTCTTGTCCTGCGTATACAGATAGTGTTCCCACAAATGGGCACACAACCAAGCGCCACCGGTATTGGTAGCTCCCCAGGAGGGGTGTTCACCGGGAGCGGTATAATTCCATACGTTGGTCATCATGTGGAGTACCCAGCCATCTGCCTCATCGCCATAGAAAGTATGCGCACTTGCTTCTCCCGAAGGGACAAGGCGCTCCATCAACGTTGTCAACGGTTGATAGAGTTCGGAAAGACCGGCTTGTTCCAAAGGCCAGTGGTTCATCTGGATATTGATGTTCGTATGATAGTCCCCGTTCCAAGGAGTCGATACTCCATTTGCCCAGAGTCCTTGCAGATTGGGCGGCAGACTGCCGGGGCGTGTACTGCTGATGAGCAGATAGCGTCCGTAGTTATAGTACAAAGCAGCCAATGCCGGCGACTCCTGCTGTGTGAAGCGGAGGATGCGCTCGTTCGTCGGGAGCGTATCATCCGGCGTGGCAAGAAGCGTCAAGGAAACACGGTCGTAGAGGAAACGGTGGGCAGTGACATGGTTGGATAATGAAGAATGGAAAATGGAACATGGAGAATTAGCGGGGGTGGTGAAAGGACGGAGCAAGCTGTCGCAGACTTCCGCATAGCGTTCGCCCGGGAAGTCTGTACCGGCAGCGGCATAGGAGGTAGTGGCAGAAAGTATCAACCAGGCTTCCTGCCCGTTCTTCAAGCAGATACCATTTCCCGGGCTGACAGATGATTCACCACCGTTCTGCACGAGTTGCATCGCCACACGGTATTTCATACCGTCCAAACCGGGTTTACCGCTTTCCAACATGCCGTCCATCAAAAGGGTGTTCCCTTGGACAGTCACCAGGCTATGTTCTGCACGGCTCAAACGGGCAGAGAAGTTCAGAGTCCCTTCATGTCCGGCAACCAGATGAATCAGCATGACATCACGGTCACGGGAAACAAAATACTCACGGCGGTAATCGACATCTTCCAGCCTGAAAGCCGTGTATGCCACCGCATCGCGTAAGTTGAGCCAACGGCGATAGTTGTTTAATGGAGAATTGAGAATGGATAATGAAGAATTGTAGGTAAAATCTATATCCAAATCACCCAATACCTGATAGGTTCCATATCTCCCGTCAGTCTCCTGCTTCTTCGGAACAAAACTGCTGTACATCAGTTCCTGTGCCTCTCGGTTCTTTCCCTCAAACAACAGTTGCCGAATGGCAGGCAGACTCTTCGAGGCATCCGGATTGCTATAATCCGCCTCCATTCCGCTCCATAATGAAATTTCATTCAGCACAATGTGCTCACGGAGAATGCCTCCGTCGGGCATCATGCCCAAGCGTCCGTTACCCAAAGGAAGAGTCTCCTCCCAGATAGCGGCGGGCGATGTATAGTATAGCTGATGATTACAACTGTCGGCAGGCGCATCGGCTGCACGAAGCAGCAACGAGGCTGCAAGCAGAAATAGAGTGGCAAGTGTCTTCATATTGTTTTTTGATTCTGATTTCAGGCTGCAAACTTACCGCATACATTTTGCAGCATTACTGCATACACTTTGCAGCATTGCTGCATACCTTTTGCAGTGACGCTGCAAAGCAATTGCAGTAGCGCTGCAAAAGGTATGCAGTACCACTGCAAAATAGTTGCACTGATTTTGCAGTGGTTACGCACTGATTATAAGTTTATTGCATTTCGAACGAAACTACACCACGGACGTCGGCAGACGAAGCGCAAACGTATGCCTTGAACTTACCCGATTCGTACTTCCAAGCTGCGGAAGCCTCATCGTAGAACTTCAAATCATCCGGAGTAAGGGTGAAAGTCACACTCTTCTCCTCGCCCGGTGCCAGAGCGACTTTTGCAAAATGTTTCAGCTCCTTTACAGGACGAAGCACACTGCATTTATCATCGCCTACATAAAGCTGTACAATCTCTTTTCCGGCAATGCTACCCGTATTCTTCACGGCAACTGTCACCGTCAGCGTACCGTCGGCAGCCATGGTCTTGGCAGAAGCCACCGGTTTGCCATATGTAAAAGTAGTATAGCTCAAGCCATGACCGAAGGGGAAGAGTGCCGGAATCTTCTTGGTGTCATGCCAACGATAGCCCACCAGAATATCTTCCTTGTACTCCTGCTTAATGCTGTCGCCCGGATAACTGAGTTCATCGAAAGCATGTGCACCGCAATCCGTCAACTTGGCAGGGAAAGAGAAGGGCAACTTTCCGCTTGGATTTACCGCACCACTCAAGATGTCAGCCAGAGACTTGCCACCCATGGAGCCTAAATACCAACCTTGCACAATGGCAGGGACCCGGGATACCCACGGCATTTCCACCGCATTGCCGCTGAGAAGTACCAAAACGAGATTCTTGTTTACACCCAGCAAAGCTTCAATCAGTTCATCCTGCCCGAAAGGCAAGCCGTATTCCAGACGGTCGCCGCCTTCACAATCCTGGAAGTGGTTCTTGTTCAATCCGCCTACCAATACCACCAAGTCTGCCTTTTTCGCCATTTCCACAGCTTCTGCACGGAGTGAGTCTACCACATTCTGCGGAATTTCATCTGCACGGCCGTACATCGGACGACCGGCGGCATAGCCTTTCGCATAGGCTACCTTATCGCCATAAGCGGCACGCAAGCCATCCAGCGGAGATACCATATCCTTCACTTTCAGTTCGGAAGAGCCTCCTCCCTGATTCAGCAAGCGTACGGCATTATCGCCCACCACCAGGATATTCTGATACTTGGCTGCATCAATCGGCAGCAACGGAGCACCTTTCTTTACCACCGGAACATTCTTCAAGAGCACAATGCCCTCATTGCCTATCTCGCGGGCAGCGGCATAATGCTCTTCCGTAGCTACCGAACCATAGGGTTTCTGACGGTTCATCGCCGTACGGAATATCAGACGAAGAATACGGGAAGCCTTGTCGTCTATTGTAGACATCGGCACTTTGCCATCTTTCAACATCTGGAGGTAAGGGTTGGCAAGGTAATAATCGTTATAGGTAAATACACTCTCGGACGTCAGACCGTTGGTGTAAGAACCCATTTCAATATCCAGACCGTTGACGGCAGCTTCATAGGTGTCGTGGGCACCGCCCCAGTCGGTAATGACACAGCCATCGAACTTCCAGTCATCTTTCAGAATCTTGTTCAGTGTGAAATCGTTATGGCAGGCGTGCTGGCCACGAATCTTATTGTAAGCGCCCATAATGCTCCAGGCACCTCCTTCTTCTACCGCAGCCTTGAATGCAGGCAGATAGATTTCATGCAAAGCACGGTCGCTAAGATTCACATCAATATGTCCGCGCCACAGTTCCTGGTTGTTCAGCGCATAGTGCTTGACACAAGCTGCCACTCCGTTCTTCTGCAACTCCTGGATGTAAGGTGCGCACATCACACTGGCCAGATAAGGGTCCTCGCCCATATATTCAAAATTACGCCCGTTCATCGGAGTGCGGTAGATGTTGACGCCGGGGCCCAGCAACACATCCTTTTCACGATAGCGCGCTTCCTCACCGATGGCCTTGCCATACTTGGCAGACATGTCCGGATTCCAGGTAGCGGCCAGACAAGTCAAGGCCGGGAAAGCGGTAATGCTGTCATTGGTCCAGTTGGCATATCCCCAGTCATTCCAGTTGATTTCGGCACGGACACCGTGAGGGCCGTCGCTCATCCAAAGCTCGGGAATGCCGAGTCGCGGAACACCCGCACTGCTGAATTTACTCTGCGCATGGCAAAGGGCTACCTTCTCTTCCAGCGTCATCCGACTAAGGGCATCCTTTACACGTGCTTCAATAGGTTGTGCATCGTCCATATAGACCGGTGTCTGTGCAGACACGGTACTGATGGAGCATGTCAATAATAGGGTTGCTAAAAATTTATTCTTCATATCTTAATTGGCACATTAAATTATCATTTAATTTTAATCGTTGTCGTCGCCTTCTCCAGTCCATCAGCCGTAGCCGTCACCTTGACACCACCCGGTTCACCGTTGTTCTGCAGTACCACCAGGCACTTCCCGTAGAAAGCCTTGCGGTGGTTGTCCTTGAACTTCTCCATAGAAATAGGGCTTCCGTTGTCCACTCCGGCTATGAAGCCGGCACCTTCTACGGCAAAGGTCATATCGTTTTCGGCATTCGGACACAAATTTCCATCTTTGTCCAGAATCTCAACCGTAATGAAACTCAAGTCTTTGCCATCTGCCTGAATGGTACTGCGGTCAGGGCTGAGACGAATCTGTGCAGGTTCACCCGCTGTCCGGATTTCCTGCTCGGCCACAGTCTTTCCTTCCTTGCGGGAAACAGCCTTTACCGTACCCGGCTCATACTTCACGCGCCACATGACGTGGAAATCGTCTTTTCCCTTGTTGCGCACACCCTGCGACTTTCCATTCACGAAAAGCTCCACTTCGTCGGCATTGTTATAATATGCCCACAAATCTATGTCTTGTCCCTCCGTCCAATTCCAATGTGGGAAAAGATGCAACACCGCCTTGTCCGGACGCCACTCGGACTGATACATATAGTAGACGTCCTTCGGGAAGCCAGCCAAGTCGATAATGCCAAAGTAAGAGCTACGTGCCGGCCAACCGTAAGGAGTAGGCTCACCGATATAATCGAAGCCCGTCCAGACGTATTGTCCACTGATAAAGTCGTTGTTCTTTACATGGCGCATAGTACCTTCGTGACGGTTGCCCCAAGGAACATGACAGTTGTCGTAGGAGGAGCAAGAGAACGAGGCATCATAGAAAGGCTTGTCCCAACGTTCGGGCCAGATGAACATCGAATCACTCGGCATCCGGTAGTAACCGCGTGTCATCAGGCCGGAAACACTTTCCGTTACGATGAACGGCTTACCGGGGAAGTTCTCGGGAACACCTGCAAACCAGTCGTCATGGTAATTGAAGCCGATAATATCAAGCGCACCGGAACGGAACAAATGATTGTTCGGATTCGGCTCGTTGCAGCCTGCCGTCACGGGGCGCGTGGCATCGAGCTTTCTCACCATATCCGCCAGTTTCTTTGTCAGCAGTGAGTTGACGGACATTTCTCCGTCCTTTGCCAGCATATCCGCACTATGGCCGAAGTTCAAGACCAGGTTGGCCTCTGCCAGACTCAAGGTGTCGGCTTTGGCATCCGTCCACTGCTCCAGCACTTCGTTGCCGATACTCCACATGAAGATGGAAGGATGATTGCGGTCACGCAGGATAAGGTCAGTCAAATCACGTTCGTGCCATTCGTTGAAATAGCGTGAATAGTCGTGGCGGGTCTTTTTCTTGCGCCACATGTCGAAAGTCTCGTCCATCACGATGAAGCCCATACGGTCGCAAAAGTCGAGCAGCTCCGGTGCAGGAGGGTTATGGGAACAACGGATTCCGTTGCAACCCATTTCTTTCAGAATCTCCAACTGGCGTTCGATGGCGCGCGTATTCACCGCAGCTCCCAGGCAACCCAGGTCATGATGCATGCAGACACCGTTTATCTTCACTTGTTCACCATTCAGGATAAATCCTTTTTGTGCATCGAAGCGGAAAGTACGGATGCCGGTAGGAGTATAATAACGGTCGAGTACCTCGCCGGTCTCTTTATTCTTGAGGATGCTTTCTACCTTATACATATAAGGTGCATCAATACTCCAGAGATTAGGATTCTTCAATTCTATTTCCTGCTCCATTTCTGCCGGAGCGACAGGCATCAGCTGAGCTTCCGACACAGCCTCACCTACCACATGACCGTCGGCATCCACTAACCGGGTTTGCAGGACGACATCAATCAGAGGAATAATTTCCGAATCGAACACAACATATGTACCGTCGGCCTGCTGCACGGAATCTTCCGTCTGCGTCTCTACATCGTACTGTAAACTGGTACGTATCTTCAACCGGGCACTGTTCTTCGACACTTCTTCTGCCGTCACGTAGGTACCCCACTGTGCCACATGCACCGGATTCAGTTTCGTCAACCACACATTACGGTAGATACCGCAACCGGAATACCAACGTGAATTGGGTTGTTCGGCATTGTCCACTCTTACAGCAATCACATTCTTCTCCCCCCATTTAATATAAGGAGTCAAATCATAACTAAACGAGATGTATCCATAGGGGCGTGTTCCCAGTTCATGCCCATTAATATAAACGGTGGAGTTCATATAGACACCATCGAAATCTATGCGATAGCGCTTGCCCTCATCGACCTTATCGGCAATAAAAGTCTTACGATACCAACCTATACCACCAGGCAGAGCACCTCCCCCTGTTCCTGACGGATTGTCCCGACTGAACTCTCCTTCAACAGCCCAATCGTGGGGCAAGTTCTGTTTCCGCCAGTCTGCGTCATTATAATCTGAACGGGATGCCGCTGTATCGTCTCCCAAGCGAAAGGCCCAGTCGGCAGTAAAATCCAAGCTACGGTCATCGCCAGCTACCTCTTTAGGAGCATTGCAACCAACCAGCAGGGACAGCCCGATGGCCAAAGACAATATGATTTTATTCATGGTAATAAATATCTAAAAGATTATCGAGTGCCTATTCCTCTCTTACAGCTATTCAGAAGCAGGGAAGTTTCTGGCACCGGGGAACAACGAGACCGGCACCCGGAAGATTTCTCTCCCTGGCACCGTCGTCTATCATTCTGATTATAATTTTATAGTTTGCGCTTTTCCGGCATACTTCACTGTTGTGCCTTTCGCCTTTAAATCGAACGGTTGCGGCTGATCTTTGCTTACCTTCACTACATTGAAAGTACGTTCCTTCAGCATACCAGGGAAGTCACCCGTACGGTCACCGATAACCAGTGTACCTTCAGCATCGTTATAAGCAAAGGGTATAGTGGCATATTGTCCCTTCTCGTAATTATAGTTCACACCTTCATCTTCATAGAGTGTAAATGCACCGTCCTTACCCGTATAGACATAGAGTGTGATTTCCGAAGCCGGTTTTTCATCACTGTATTGCATATCCGGACCATAAGGTACAATGGCACCTTCGCAAACGTAGAGCGGAATACGTTCATAAGGAGCATCCACTGTCAGCTTCTGGCCACCGTCCACATACTTGCCGGAGTAGAAGTCATACCAACCGCAGCTTGCCGGGAAATAAACCTCGCGGTTGCGTGCACCGTATTCGTAAACCGGAGCCACCATCAGGGCAGAACCGAACATGAACTGGTCACCTATATTGTTGACGTTTGCATCAGCTGTGAAGTCCATTACGAGCGGACGCATGATGGTATAATCATTGAAATAAGTCATACCTGCCAAAGAATAGATATACGGCATCATGTTGTAACGCAACTTCGTATAATAAACGATGGAGTTGTAGCACGGATGTCCTGCCGGAGCGATATTCCAAACCTCACGGTACGGATACTGGCCGTGTGCACGGAACAACGGGCAGAAAGCGCCGAACTGATACCAACGGGTATTCAACTCTCTCCATTCCTTATAATCAGCATTTTCACGTCCAGTCTTGTTGAATTCCATCTGACCAGCCACATAACGGTTCTCTACACAGAATCCGCCGATGTCCATAGTCCAATAAGGGATACCGCTGACAGCAAAGTTCAGGCCGGCAGAGATTTGTGCTTTCATATCTTCCCAACGGGTAGCGATGTCACCACTCCAGGTGGCAGTAGAATAGCGT
The DNA here is from genome assembly GCF_013874375.1 of Bacteroides sp. CACC 737. Classification (NCBI taxonomy): domain Bacteria; kingdom Pseudomonadati; phylum Bacteroidota; class Bacteroidia; order Bacteroidales; family Bacteroidaceae; genus Bacteroides; species Bacteroides sp. CACC 737. The sequence goes on along the minus strand of NZ_CP059408.1, from coordinate 4,094,881 downwards.
TGCAATCCTGCAAAGCCGGAACGTGTTAACAAGAAGACGCGTTTATCCGGTTCCACGCCGCGCTGTCCGTCATAGATAGCTTCGGCATTCATCAGCGCGTATGCATTGAAGAACTTGGCAGAGGGGCCGAGTGCTGTCGGACCGCAAAGGTCCTTGCGGTATTGCAAATCCGTACAGTCGCGTATGTTCGGTTCGCTGGCATCCATCCACCAGGCATCTATGCCGAGAGGATAGTAATGGTCTTGCATCTGCTTCCAGAAGAGCTTGCGTGCATCGGCATCGTATGCGTCATAGAAAGAGCCCAGATAGCCGGGACCTACCCAGTCTTTAATACTGTCTTTAATAGCCTGCTGGTATATCCAGCCTTTTTCGTCAAATTCCTTGAAGTGTTCGGTCGTAGCATAGAACTTGGGCCATACGGAAATCATCAAACGTCCATTCATGGCGTGGATGGAGTCGACCATTCCTTTCGGATCGGGGAAACGTTCGGGGTCGAACTCATGGCTTCCCCAAGAATCCTGCTTCCAGTGCAGCCAGTCGATTACGATATTGTCGATAGGAATCTGACGTTCACGGAATTCCTTCAAGGTGGAGAGAACCTCCTCACGCGTATTGTACTTCTCACGGCTCTGCCAGTAACCCATCGCCCATTTCGGCATAATCTGGGATTTACCTGTCAATGTACGGTAGCCGCTAATCACATCGTCCATATCATCACCATAAACGAAATAGTAGTCTATTTCATTCTGCATTTCACCCCACCAGGAGAGTTTGTTCTGTTCTTCATCAGCCACCGGACTCAATGCCCGCAGACCGCAGTAAGAAATTCCGGCGTCAGGCTTCCATTCTATCTTCAACGGAACGCGCTTGCCCGCTTCCAGATTGACAGCAAACTTATAGCTATTAGGATTCCAAGCCGTACGCCAACGTTCGGGAACCACCAACTCATTATCAATATATACTTTCATGTAGCCTGCATAGTAAAGGATGAAGCGGAACAAGCCGCTTTCTGCCGGTTCTATTTCTCCCTCATAAACTACGTCGGACCCTCCGAACGGGAACTCCTCAGGCAAATTAATCACCTTACTCAGATGTGCGGCACGGTCCAGATGTTCAAAATAAAGAGAATCCTCACGACGTACAAGGGTTTCCACGTCTTTCTTGCCCGGAATATATGTACCGGTCAAAGCACCTTCCTTGCCCTCTTTATCATAAAGTTTGAAGACATCACCCAGCTGTGAGTAATCGCGCGGGTCACCGAAACGGCAGAGCGAATAGCTGTCCCAAAGCACACCGTAGTTCTTATTAGACACAATGAAGGGTACAGACACCTTTGTATTATACTGGAACAGTTCCTCATTCTTACCTTTATAGTTGAACTCATCCGCCTGGTGCTGGCCCAAGCCATAGAAAGCCTCATCATTGCCTGCCGACTGGAATACTTGACGTACTGTATATCCTTTCGTACCTTCCACTTCCACCGGAGTAAAGGTCCGCCCGTCAGAGTCTTCAGCCAGAATCTGCTTGCCGTCAGCATCCGTGAAGCGTACCTCACCCGTTGTCTTGGACACAATGGCACATAATTCCGATGTCTTGACAGTCACTTCATCACCCTGCTCTTCGACCTTAAAGTCGGTCTTATTCTGTTGAGGGATCACAATGAGACTCTGCTCCTTTGAAAATTCCTTCTCAGGAGTAGCCGATACATGAATGAGCTTCTCGCCCATTACTTCTAATCTTACTTTACGCACATCCGTCGGTTGCTGCTGCTTGACTTCCACAACAACACCGTTCTCGGTCTTTTGGAATCCGCCTCCGGAACATGCGGCGAGCATCCATCCGGCAAGCAAATAAACTGAAGTGTTTTTCAATTTCATATTACTGTTTTTAAAGTGAATTTTCTCCGATGTAAAAATAGAAAGTTTCCTTCAAAAACGGGTCCCCCCGATGTTGAAACACAAGGGCGCTTTTGATTACCCTAAAAGACAATATGTTTCCGTAAGGGGTATCTTTTGTTATTTACCCTCTCTTTCCTGATAAACAGAGGGCAAAACACCGAATTCATCCTTGAAATATTTGCTGAAATACTTGGGGTTGTTAAAGCCCAACTGATACGCTATCTCCGATACATTTTGCTGACTCTCGCGCAGCATCTGCGCCGCTCTTTTCAGACGGATGACACGGATAAATTCAATGGGTGTCTTACCGGTTATCTGCAAGAGTTTCTTGTAAAGATGTACCCGGCTCATACCCAACTCATGGCTCAGCTCCTCTACGGACAAATCACTACGTGCAATATTCGCTTCCACATATTTGATAGCATTTTCCACCAGCTTTTCATCCAACGAAGTAATGGCTATTTCACTTGGTTCGGGGTCAATCTTTGTACGCAGCCTATTCTTACCGCTAAGGTCTATCAGCTTTCGCATACGCAATATCAGCACTTCCATATTAAACGGCTTCGTCACATAATCATCCGCACCGATAGTCAAGCCCTCTACTTTATTCTCTACCGACTGTTTGGCAGTCAGCAACACAAAAGGTATATTCTCCGTATGCTTGTCCGTCTTTACCCTGCGGCAAAGTTCGTTGCCATCCATTACGGGCATCATCAAGTCACTGACAATAAGGTCGGGCTTCAGCTCCGGGATGACATTCCATGCTTCTTGTCCGTTGGCAGCTACTTGAATGGAGAAATAAAGACTCAAGCTGTCTTTCATGAAGGCAACAAAATCTTCGTTATCATCCACAATAAGCACCAAGGGCTTCTTCTTTTCTCCGGCCGATTCTTCCTTTTCCCGATTTGTCCCCCCAATCACTTCCAGCGCAACCGCATCTTCTTCGGCCGCTTCTTCCGACAAAGGCGTAGCAACATTCACCACCGAATGCTTGATAGGAATATCCACTACAAATACGCTGCCCGAACCCACATTGTCGAACACACGCACAGCACCACCATGGAGCGTCACAAAGTCACGCACCAAGCTTAGCCCGATACCGCTCCCGGTGGAATGATTATCCTCCCCTTCGTGCTCCGCTTGATAGAACCGTTCGAATATCCTTTCCTTGTCTTCATCCTTGACTCCTATCCCCGTATCGGATACTTTGATTTCCAGAGTTTCCGGAGAGCCCTTCAGCACTTCCAACGAAACATCCACCCTCCCGCCATTAGGAGTAAACTTAAAGGCATTGGACAGAAGGTTCATCACAATCTTGCCCACCTTGTCTTCGTCAAAGGACATATTCAGCCATTCCACCGCCGAAAAGAAAGTAAGGTGCACATGTTTTTTTTCCGAAAGCATCAGAAAAGAGCTACAGATATTACGTACATACGCCACAATGTCTCCTTCGGAAAGAGTAAGGTGCAAACCCGCCATCTCATTCTTACGGAAATCAAGCAGCTGGTTCACCAAATTCAGCAGACGCAATGCATTGCGGTGAATCATACCCAGTTTGTCTTGCCATTTTTCATCTGCCGTCTCCTTCATCATACTCTCCAACGGCGAGATAATCAGCGTCAACGGAGTGCGCAATTCATGGCTGACATTCGTGAAGAAACGGAATTTCATCTGGTTAACTTCCTCGTTCTTTTTGGCATCCCGCTCCATCTGGCGTATCTTGAATTTGTTACGCTCCCTACGCTGCACCGTATAGAAAGCCAGAAACAAACTACCGAGCAATAACAGCACATAACAAGTGTATGCCCATGGAGTCATCCAAAAAGGCGGAAGAATCACTATCTTCAAGCAAGCCTCTTCAGTACCTGCATATCCGTCGCTATTCGTAGCCTTTACTTTCAGCTCATACGTACCGGGAGCCAGATTCGTATAGGTCACACGGTGCATATCGGACATGCTCGTCAACCAGTCCTCATTGAATCCCTCCAACTTATAAAGATACCTCGTCTTTTCCGGTAACACATAATTGTCCGAAGCGAAAAACACCGTAAATACGTTCTGCTTATAAGTCAGCACCACTTCCTTCGTTTCATTCAGCGCCTCCTTCAATATCACATGGCCTGCATACTCTTCGTTCACCTTTACATCCTCATTGAACAGTTGAAATCCGGTAAACATTACTTTAGGTAGTGTACGGTTGTACTTTATGTTATCAGGTCTGAAACGGTTCAGTCCATACAGTCCTCCTACTACGATTTCACCCGTATGCAGGCGTTTAAGAGAACGCTGATTAAAATCACAAGTCTGCAACCCGTCCTTATCGTTATAAGTATAACAACGAAAAGAAATCTGTCCCGTCTTATTGTCCGACAGCAGAACCACATTTATCAGCTCCCCTCCCGTACTGACCCACATTCCTTTATTATCATCTTCCGTGATACCTAATATCAGTAGTTTCGAGAAATCGGATTTTATGGGGACTTCATGTATTTCATCCCGTTGCGGATCGTATACATTAAGTCCCTCGCGTGTAGCCAGCCAAAGCAGTCCTCTACTGTCTTCATACACCTGATTGATGACCAAATTTGAGAGAGTGGTCTTACCGGACTTTGTACCGGTAAAGTTCGCAATTTTCCTGGTGGACAAATCCATGACAGCTATGCCTGCTGCAGTTCCAATATATAATGTATTGTTGCGCCCTACACAAAGGGATGAGATATAATCCGACACCAGATTGGAATTCCCAGTAGAATAGGTTGTAAAAATTCCCGTTTTAGGGTCCAGGCATTGCAATCCCTGCCCCAAAGTCCCCACCCAGATATTCCGGTCAGCGTCTTCGGCCAGTGCCCATACATTGTCATAAGCCAGTGAGTTCTTGTCATCCTTGTTGGCACGGTAATGGATAAAGCGATTACCGTCATAACAATTCAGTCCGCCCCAAAAAGTTCCTGCCCACAACCGGCCGTCACGACCCTGAAGAAGACAGACAATCACATCGCTTGAAATGGAACGGGGATCTGCCGTATGCGAAAAGGTTTTCCGTTCATCCGTCACCATATTCCAGCGCACCAGTCCACGGTCATTGGTCCCCAACCACACAATATCCCCTTGTCCGTCCTCCACACAATTAATGTCACCCAAATCGACAATGCCAAACTTGAAGCTACTTTCATTGTAAAATGAAACACCTTTCTTATAAGTGCCCACCCACATGGTACCAACATTATCTTCATAGAGAACAGTCACCGTATTGTTGGAAATCGTACGCTCATTATTAGGGTCATTCATCAATCGCACGCTCTCTCCATCCAGACCTATCACTTCAATTCCATCCTGGTCTCTACCAATCCAAATGTTTCCATACTTATCCTGCGAAATGGCCCGTACCATGTTAGAGCGATCGCTCCTGACAGAACGCACCTCCCAGCTTTTCTTCGGCAGATGGTAAACCCACATTCCTTCAACGCTATACATCCAGACACGTTCATGACTGTCAACGAACAAAGTGAAAGTTTCTGATTGATTTTTCCCCCATTGACTGGCAATACCGTCGAAAGTCCATTTTACATTCAACTTCTCCCTATCCAGACAAGCCAGAACTCCATTGCCGAAAGCCAACAAGATTCCCTCACTACATTCCGTCATGTCTGTTATGTTCATCTCTGTCAACAAGGTATCAGTACCAGCCACCATCACCGCATTCTCTTGTCCCGGCTTATAACAGTAAATACCTTTACCCGCCACATAAATCCAGAAAATCTTTTCGCTATCAATATACACAGTGGAAGGATTCCCACTTATCCCAATATGCCACATCCAGCCCTCCACATTGCGGTCGAAAATATCGGATACAGAGTTATAAATGGCATATCCCGCTCCTGTACGTACCCACAAATTTCCAGTAGCATCTTCCTGAATGTCCTCAATATAACTATCCGGCAGCGAATTGCCGTCATCCTTCAGGCTGCGGTATATCCTGGTATCATAGCCGTCATAACGGTTCAGCCCGGAAGCTGTGCCAAACCACATGAATCCATGTGAATCTTTATAAATGGCATTAACCTGGTTATTGGAAAGCCCGTCTTTTACTTCCAAATGTTTAAACATGTAGTTGTGCGAAGCGGCAGTGAAGCAAGCTACCCAAACCCATAAGACAAGTAATAGCAATCTTTTCATTCTATCGGAGATAAGGAACACATATTTTATTGCAAATGAAGCAAAAAGCCGATAAAAAAACAAGAAAAGCCCGTCTTTTTTTATCATTTTATCCCCCTCATTTGTTTCATGGGCAGAAAAAAGAAGGAGAAGTACATTCCTCACGGACAGACTTCTCCATAACCAATCAAAAAAAAACTATATTAACAATTTTGTAACCTAATAAAAACTATCTATATGAAACTTAGAAAACTGTTCTATATTCTATCAAAATGGATACTTACCCTCTTTAGCACCTCTCATAATGCCATCATAGGTATATTTATCACCTATCGTTCCATCAGCACGCTTAATCATAGCGAACGTACCACCATCCCAAAAAAACGGAACCATACCATGATTTTTCGCTTCACGAGTTACTACCTCATTAAATTGTTCGCGAGATTTATTATGAGCCTCTTGATTTTCTCCAAGTCCAGTACGCACCATTGCACCATACTCGCCAAGGATAACGGGAATTCCTTTGTCCACAAACTGAGATTTCATTTTAGCAAATAATCCACTCATCTCAGTCATATCACCAAAAGTAGCATTACGGTTGGAACCTTCGACTTTATAGTCTCCCCAAAAGTAGGCCATCCTCCCCCAATCTTCATCCTTCTCCAAACCACAGAATGTCCAAGGGGTATAGTAATGTACCTCGACCATTAGACGGTCCTTCACCACATCAGTAGGCATGTCGCCAAAGAGATTGTCGGTCTTGCCGATATCTGTAGACGGTCCTTGTACAATAAGATTGCGCACAGCATTGTTACCTCCCGTAGCACGCACAGCATCAATAAAAGTCTGCTCATAAGATTTCAATACAGCCATTTGGGCAGTATTTTCCACATTGGGTTCGTTACATCCGGCAAAAAGCAAATGCTCATCATAAACATTTAATTTATTCGCTATCTGAGTCCATAAAGCTTTTTGCTTCTTGTTATTAGCTTCCTGCTTGTCGGCAGTACAATTGTTTTCAAGCCAACCGCCATCCCAGTGGATATTTACAATGGCATACATATCATTGGATACACAATAGCCTACCACTTCATAAACACGGTTCAGCCATTCATCTTTTACCTTGTATGTCCCTCCGTCTTCTATATACTGATCCCAGGAACAAGGTATGCGTACCGCATTGAAACCAAGCTCTTTCACACTCTTGATAAGTTCCGCCGTAACCTTCGGGTTTCCCCATGCAGTTTCACCTCCAATAGCTTCCAGCGTATTTCCGAGATTCCAGCCTGCATACATCTTTGCCGCCAATGTCATTGCATCACTTTCCATACCCTCATCAGGCAGTTGACCGGCCATTTGACTGACAACAACCGTCTCTGTCAAAGTTCCTAAAGTCAAAGTGATAAGTCCCGAACGAGCAGTTCCATAATTAACTGAAACGATAAAACTCTTAACAGCTTCTGACATTGCAGCACGTGTACTGACCTCTTTTATCCAATCACTATCGACCGCCACTTGTACATCACCGTTTGTTATCAGTGTCACAATATAATTGCCTCCTTCAGCCGGTACCTTTTCCGGGAAAGTAGTCGACTCAACTACCAGTCCATCCGCAGCCGTCTGTTTCACAATAAAATGGCCAACCTCACTATCTCCGGACTTCACCATCACATTTGCTTCCCGGTCACTTGGTTCCGTATTGGCTTCAGTTGTAACCGCATATTTAAGGATAGTGCTCGATGTGGAGTTCTCGGCAGTGACTTTACACCAATCCGGCGCACTGCTGGTTACTTCCAGCGCAACATTCGATTTGATGTTCAATGTACTTGTTCCTCCGACCTTGGAGAAAGTCATTCCATTCATCAGAATTTTTTCAGGAATAGTAATTTCCGGAGTCACTGTTTCGTCATCACTGGAGCACGCACTCACAAAAGAAGAGAGGAAAAGTGCCAATAGCACCAAGCTAATCTGGAATCTTTTAATAATATTCTTCATGTTGTTTTTAGGTATTAAATAATGGTTAAAAGTAATAGCAAAAGTAGCGGAAAAAGTGAGAAATAGCCAAACAGCATGTTATGCCAAACAGTATGATTTGTTACCGAATAGGGTCAGAAAGTAATCAATAGCTGACATCAGGCTTAGCCTGTTTGTCCATCCTGGAATTCACAAGACAAGCAGGGATATCAAAATCCGGTTATTCCGGGCTACCATCCCGACTCAAGCGTTTGCCGCGTAGGCGATGACTTCTACTTGGTCAACAGTAGGGAGGTATCTATGCGCCAACCATCCGCTACAACAACGGAACATTCTACATGATTACCACCAATGTATCGGACAAAGGCAACTTCATCGTCCATACCACCGCCCCGCTTGGTGAATGGTCTGATCCTATCTGGCTGAAACAAGGTGGCATTGACCCCTCCCTCTATTTCGAAGACGGTAAATGTTATCTGGTCAACAACCCCGACATAGGTATCTTTCTATGCGAAATCAACCCGATGACCGGCGAACAGCTCAGTAAATCCAAGCACATCTGGAACGGTACGGGAGGACGCCGTCCGGAGGGTCCGCATATCTATAAGAAAGACGGCTGGTACTATCTGCTGATTTCTGAAGGCGGTACGGAATATGGACATAAGGTGACGATTGCCCGCAGCCGCACGATAGACGGCCCATACGAAAGCACCCCCACCAACCCGATTCTGACACACATTAACAAAAACGCCCAGAACAGCCCCATTCAAGGCACCGGGCATGCTGACCTTGTTCAGGCTCCCGACGGAAGCTGGTGGATGGTCTACTTGGCATTCCGCCCGCAAACGGGTTCCCACCATCTATTAGGACGCGAAACCTTCCTCGCTCCCGTGCGCTGGGCCACCAACGCCTGGCCTGAAGTGAATGGAGACGGGACCATTGCCCTGCAAATGGATGTTCCCACCCTGCCGCAACAAACGTTTGCAGAAAAACCTACCCGCACAGAATTCAAAGATGGTAAATTAGGAGCCGAATGGGTGCACATCCGGAACACTACACTTTCTCATCCGGCAAGTTACGGCTGAAAGCGACTCCCGTCAATTTGGATAACAGCAAGGAAGCCCCATCTTCGTCGGCCGCCGACAAGAACATATCGATTTTACCGCTACTACTTCCATGCGGCTACAGAAAGCCTCTGCAGGAGATGAAACCGGATTGACGGTCTATATGTTTAAACCTGCACACTATGACCTTTTCGTCAAACAGCAGGAAGACGGGAAACAAGCTGTAGTATTACGCTACCGTCTCGGAGCAATGACCCATATAGAAAAGGAGGTGATTTTGCCTCAAGGTAAAGTGCAACTCCGTGTAAAAGGCGACAAAGACATATATTCCTTTGAATATGCTACGGACGGAAAGAATTTCAAGGAGATGGGACGCATGAATGCCTGCTATATCAGTACCGAAACCCCAGGTGACTTTACGGGAATCACGCTGGGCCTATATGCAGCTTCCGGCTCGACTGGATCAGAGGCGTACGCAGATTTTGAATATTTCGACTACGAGAAATAAGCATATACCCGTTTTTCAGAAATTGAACTGATCAATAATCCTCCATTTAAAAGGAAAGGCTACCCTTCACGGGTAGCCTTTCCTTTTATACCTATTACAACAGACGCCACGAAAGCATCGTCCACCATAGGAGATTACAAAATCTCCAAGTTATCTATTGTTATCTTTACAGCATCCGGTTCGGCAATATCACTGAAGATATCAAAGATATCAATCACAAATACGATTGCACCATTAATGGCTGCTTCCGGCTTATAAGTAATAGTATAAGTACCATCTCCTTTAATTTTAACATCGGACTCACCACTGTAAGAAGGCCACCATCCAGGAGCAGTGTACATCAACCCTGCATTATACTCTTTTGTCAGTGCATCTCCACTCAATCCGCTGATACTGAAAGTCAGCTTCATAGAATAATCAAACGTCAGAGCAGAAAGGTCTACCGGACTATCATTTTTAGTACTACCAAAATCATTGTAGATTTCAATACGGAAGTTATTCTTCTCTCCTTCGAGATGTCCGAACACCAGCTTACTGTTATCTACTACCACCGCCTTGGGTTCGGGAGTAGAAGAGCCTCCTGCTGCATTGGGAATAAAATGATAGGCAACATATTCCTCCTTATCACCATTACGTACTCCCAACCACATACTTGTCACATTTCCTGCCATAGTCTCCAGGCGAAGAATACGGAGCTGGTTATCAGAATTGGCAAAGAACATGATGTCTCCACCACCGATATGATAAGAAGGCACACCGCTCTCAAAAGAATAAATACCTTTTTCATCCAGTGTATATGTACCACTTACAGTTGTTCCGTCGGGCATGGAGAATTCATAGGTCATAGCCTTTGAATCCATAGTCAGAGAGAGTTTATCAAGGTCTGCTACTGGAGTTGCCCAGTCAGGATAATTGCCTGCTGTAAAGTTATTCATCAAACTACCATCCAGATTTGCCCAGTCAAAAGGAACATCAGCAGACATATTCCACTGAATAGTGGTACTTACTGTTTGAGATACAGCATCTTTCCATCCGTCGGGCAATGTGGGCTCCGGATCAGGCTGATCCTCGGGTACATAGTTGTCAGCAAACTCTTTAGAGACAAAGTTCCATATCAACCACCAAGCACCCTCACTATTATCACGCATGACAGCCACACGCAGATGGTTTTCATCCAGTTCCAGTATCTTCAGGTCTTTTCTCCAGTTTGTACTTCTATCAGTCCAGCCAGGAGTGTGTAGTAAATCACAATCTGTGAAAGTGATGGTATGGTTCTCTGTGTTCAGCATAAAGGTTCCTTTACTGTCCGTAGTACCTGAAACCGACTCGGAATGTACATTTACATTAGCTCCACCTTTCAAGTCAAAGGTCATTGTACTTGCCCAAATAGCATCATCACCAGTATGTCCCTTGCCCGGATCCCAGTTAGCTTCCCAATTATTCCATTCAGTAGTTTTTGAAGGGTCAGCATAAGTCATCTCACCTGCCGCATAGCCATAGGAACCATCGTCAAATATCCAAACTTTCTCACTGTCTACACCTCCGGTAAGGAATGACCACAATTCATCGTTTACAAAGTCCGCACAAAAAGTACTGATATCAAAAGTTGTAGGTTCACCGTAAATAACACCACCCCGTGTCTCTACACCAAATTTCACAGTATAAGTACCTTCAAAAGGCATCTTTAGTGTCACTTTCTGTTCTTGGCTGCGTCCTTGGGGATGCTCCCACAAAGCAGTGTAATTGGCACCTAACTTACTTTCCAAATAAACAATGTTCGGATTCTTCGAGTCATGAGTAATCGTATAGGCAATACCCTCCACAAGATCATCAGATGTCACTCCTTTGTCACCCAGATCATATTCATCGGGGGAACAAGCGCTGAATATTAGCATCACACTTGCTATAAGCGAATAGATATAATAGTTTAATTTCATACCTTAGATTTTTTTATTTGTTATACATCCATTTACCAACCGGCATTCTGTTTCAGCACACCGTTTGAAAGGTTTATCTGGTTATAAGGTATTTGGCACAAACCTCTTGTTGATACAACCTTACTACTCTGTATAGTCACTACGTCTTCCACGCCACCACTGAGCACAGTACGAGTTTCGGCAATTTCAGAAGCAGCAACTTCCACACCCTGACGAAGCAGATCCCAGTAACGCAACCCTTCAAAAGCAAACTCGTACATGCGTTCTTTCAGGATGTTCTCCTTTGTTGCTGTCACGCGCTTGCTGGTATCACCACCAAAAGCGCGATCACGCACTGCATCCAAATAACTCTGGGCATTAGGACTACCGAGCTCTGCAGCCATCAGTAATACATCCGAATAACGAACTACAATGAAATCCTGATATGGACTAAGTTGATACTCGCCTGCACCTATGTCCTTTCCCATTACTTCATTTATTTCACTCCAAGTACCATCTTCAGCTTGTTGCCAAATAGCAAGTGGCGAATACTTTTTGATAGCATAACCCGTATACTCACGTTGGTCATTATAGAGCAACGAGAAATTATCGTGATCTACAAGGCCCTCAGCCTCGCAGTCAATAATGGACGCCGTACTGCGAGTGTCACCAGATTGAAAACTATTCACCAATTTCGGATTGACTGTACAGCCTCCCCAGCCTTGTCCATAAGGCACCGCAATCAAATTACGGAGTGCAATCATCACCTGCCAAGCATTACCATCAGCATTACCATTATAGTCTGATGTATAGTTGAATTTTTGAGCCAGTACTGTCTCTACATTGCCACGCCCTGCATACGTATTTGTCTTGGTATGGCTACCATCATTATTAGTTGTCCAAGTCACGGAAGCAGCAGGCCAAAGATTCTTGAACTCATCTATCAAACCAAATTCCCCGGAAGCAATCACATCTTCCACTCCTGCTAAAGCTTCAGCTCTAGTAAGCCCAGCAGGTTCTTTACCATAATAACCGGAATAGAACAGATAAACACGTGCCAGAAGAGCCTCAGCAGCATACTTCGTAATATGTCCGTCGTTAGATGCAGCTTGTGCTTTCGGATAGGCATTGGCCGGAATATTCTCGGCAGCATATTTCAAATCACTGATAATGAGCTGGTAAACATCATCCGGATTTGCTTGCGAAATATTATCAGTAGTAGGAATATCCAACAAAGGGATATTTTCCCATAGACGAACCATATCAAAATAACAAAGTGCACGGATAGCACGTGCCTCTCCTATATAAGTGCCTCTTGTTGCTTCACTCGTCCAGTTAATGTCATCTGCACGGGAAATCAACTCGTTACAACGATAAACAGCGGCATAATAATTTTTCCAATCTGTTTCGTATATGTTCAAATCAGATGTAGACTGTGCCTGATCAAAACGATCGATTACTTGATAATTACGTCCATCAGCAACACCGGTAGCACCAAAACACTCATCCGACATCATCTCTGAAGCCAGATAAAAACCTACTCCCTTATTAGATGTAGTACATTGCCATCCGTCATAGCAGCCTACCAAAGCGCGATAAGCGTCACTTTCTGTCTTGTAATAGTTTCCGGTGGAAGATTCCGTCTTCGATTCCACATCCAAGAAGCTGTTTGTGCAGGATGCCAGCCCAAAGCCGAACAATGCCAAAGCCAGTATATTTAATTTGAATTTCATCATTTCTTTCTTGTTTTTGGGTTTATGAGTCATAAGAACTCTTTTCTATTAAAACTTAAGATTAACGCCGAAAAGCACAGTACGCGGACGAGGATAATAACCGTAGTCAATACCCGATACCCAACTCTTTTTATTGCTGTCTTCCGGACCAAAACCTATTTCAGGATCCATACCATCATATTTGGTGAAAGTAAGTGCATTCTGTACTTGTATATAGGCACGACACTGCGAAATAGCTTTGCCCTTCCAAAGACGGGAGAAATCATAACCCAGCGTAATGGCACTAATACGCAGGAAGTCACCATCCTGAATATAAAGGTCAGAGAATTGCCAGTTGACGTTAGTATCAGTCACACGCGGTATACGGTTACTTGTACCTTCTCCGGTCCAACGGTTGAGGATAGCAGTTGTATAATTTGATTTCTTATTAGTGTGGTTACGATAGCTCTGCACAATCTTATTACCTACAGAACCATTAGCATTCAGCGAGAAGTCAAAACCTTTATAGTCGAAGCCCAAATTGAAACCATAAGTAAAGTCCGGCATACCATTACCTAAGTCCACCTTGTCGTTGTCATCGATAATTCCGTTATGGTCTACATCTACAAACTTCACATCACCCGGCTTCACATCACTTTGCAACACACCGTTCTTGGCAGCAATCCAGTCGTCAATCTCTTGCTGGTTCTGGAAGATACCGGCAGTTTTATACCCCCAAAAGTAACCGATGGCATGGCCGTTGGAAGCGCGATAGAACTCAGGAGAGTTGTCATACAGCTGGTTTGTATTACCATGAATAATGCCATCTTCAGTAGGAATATTTCCTACCTTATTTTTATTGTAAGTACCATTGACACCAATGTTGTAGTGGAAATCCTTACCTATTTCATCATTCCAAGTCAGCGCCAGTTCAATACCGGTATTCTTTACATCACCACCGTTGATGTAAGGAGCACCTGTACCGGCAGTGGCAAGGATAGGAGCCTGTACCAGCCAATCTTTGGTTGTCTTTATATAAAAATCTGCATTCATACCCAAGCATCCATTGAGGAAACGGGCATCGATACCAATATTATATTGCTCGGAAGTTTCCCATTTCACATTCTCGTTGGCTAGACGGCTAGGATAAGCACCCCAGACATGATTGGCAGAGCCAAGGCCCGTACCAAACAAGTAATTGGTAGTAGAGCTCTTGATAGGAGCTGTATATTGGTAGTTATCAATATTCTGATTACCTACTTGTCCCCAGCTGACACGGAGTTTCAGGAAGTCGAGCCACTCGCGGGTACTTTCCATAAATGCCTCGTTCGTCAGTGTCCAACCTGCCGATACAGAAGGGAAGTAGCCAAAGCGATGACCACTGGCAAATTTGGAAGAACCATCGGCACGCACAGTAGCATTAATCATATAAGTCTCTTTCCAATTCCATCCCAAACGGGCAAAGTAGGAAACGGTACGTGTTTCATCATTCGGTTTACCATCTGCACCCAATCCCTGCTCGGGAGTAGTGGCTGACCCGTTGCTGACAAAAGCGTGGTCCCAATCATCAAATCCTTCTTTCAGGATACCATTTCTCGCCCCTACATAAGTGCCTTCATAGCGGCTGGATTCCATACCAATCAAGGCATTGAAGGAATGTTCACCCAAGGTCCAATCATACTGTGCAGTATTTGTCCAAACCATCGTCAAACCATGAGTCATGTTCTGGTTTACTTTTGTATTCTCCGTATTCTTAGTATAGATGTCAAACTGATAAAGGGGAGTATAACTGCGATACTCACTGGAACCATAAGTAGCACCGAATACAGTACGTATCTTCAAATTCTTAATCGGAGTCAACTCCGCATATACATTACCGGCGAAAGTGGCAGCCTTGTTCTCATTATTAGTGTTGGTCATCATGGAACCATAAGGGTTACCATCAGAATTGTGCCAATCGCTACTACTAGTGTCATTGTAAGGACTATCATACAGATTATTATCACTATATATAGGACTCAGCGGGGAAGTGGCAAATGCGCTGCGCAACGTATTGTTATACAAGTCACCTACATTTGTACCATTATTTTTCTTATATACGAAACTCACTTGTTCACCCACCTTCAAAAGGTTTTTGATGACCTGGTGGTCGGAGTTGATACGGAAGTTATAACGTTCGTAATTGGATACGTCAGCACCACCAACAATACCTTCTTGCTGCATATAACCTAAAGAAAGTGCATACGTAGAAGTGGCAGTTCCCCCTGTCACACCTAATGTATAACTTTGCGTCTTGGCATCATCCTTGAGCATAGCATCAATCCAATCCGTGTCATATATGTTACCATTAGCATCGCGAATTGACTTGAAGCTGTTCCAATCATAAGCGGCATTGCCACTATTCAATGCTTGTTCATCCATGATGGCCATATACTGTTCCGCATTCAGCATATTTGCTTTACGTGCCACATTCTGAATACCATAATAAGCATCCAATGAAACTACAGCCTTACCTTCCTTACCCGATTTTGTAGTAATCAACACTACACCATTGGCCGCCTGCGCACCATAAATAGCTGCAGAGGCAGCATCTTTCAGGATGTCAATACTCTCGATATCGGCAGGATTTAGCGTGGAGATATCGCCACCTACACCATCAATCAAATAAAGAGGAGAAGAATTACCTACAGTTCCCAAACCACGAATGGTCACCTTCATATCAGCACCTGGTTGTCCTGAAGTTGAAGTGATATTCACACCCGGAGTTTGTCCCTGCATAGCCTGCAACGGGTTGTTTGTATTTAGTTTGGCGATGTTATCACCTTTTACCTGAACCGTAGCACCAGTTACCAGTTTCTTCTTTTGGACACCATAACCTACTACTACTACTTCATCTAGCATTTCCGTATCTTCTTTCAGAACCACGTTGATAACGGATGAAGCACCAACCTGAATTTCCTGGGTTTGATAACCGATATACGAAAAAATCAGCGTCTGCCCTTGTTCTGCATTCACAGAGAATTTACCGTCAATATCGGTAATACCACCTGTAGCAGTTTCTTTCACCTGCACACTGACACCGATCAACGGTTCATTGTCCGTAGCCGATGTCACAACTCCTGTAACAGCCTTGTTTTGAGAAGGATTAGCCTGAAGGCTACTGATTGCAGGTACCAATAGCAACAGTACCCATGCAATGCGGCACAAATGCAAATTTATGCACTTTTCCAAGAATGTTTTTCTCATTGTACATTGTTTAATAGTTAATATCAAAGATTTTATAACGCTCTTTGTCAATGCAAAGAACCTGGACACAAAAGTATGGAGGAACAAGGAAAGAGTGTCGAGAAATTGTTACGAGAAGTATATGATTTCGTTAATCAAGGCTTCTAAAATGTTACTAAAAAAGGTATAATTTGTTTTCCATCCCTTCTCTAAACCTTTTAAAGAGGGGGGAGATTCTTCCCATCCCCCTCAATGCTGGAATTGATTTTCATCTCACTTTTCCATCCCCAATATACTTTCTCCGGAATACAAAGAACCATTTCTTTCTAAAAACGTTCTCAGGAAAGTACAACCTAAAACTTAACAGATAATGAAAAAATTAGTAGTATTTGCAGTACTTGCCGCAATCGTGGCAAGCTGCACCAATGACAATCCGCCCCAGATAGAAAAAAGCAGTGAGTTGGTATCACCACGACTCTTGATGGACGTGTCTACAGAAAGCGGACAAAGCCCGCTGACCGGCATACTGACCATCATGCCCTGTAAGGCGGGCACCTCTATTTATTATGGGAACTATGTAAACCGAAAGCTGACACCTTTTTACGGTTACTACCAAGTTAAAGACGGAACTTTCTATAACGATGGCGTCAATCGGGAATTATCCTTACCCGCAGGTCCCTATAACATGATTTACTGGGGAACCCCTAAATACGAGGAGCCGATTTATGCACATCCTCTTATGAGGGACCCGGCCTACATCTTAGGCGAAGACATGTCCCAGCAACACTTTTCCTTATTCAAAATGGAAGCGGACACAACCTATTATCCGGTATTCGACTTGGTACATACCGTCCAACCTGCCAACATCGGAAGTGAAAACCTGAAAGCATCCCTTAAACGGGTAGTGACCGGACTGAAGGTAATCATCAAGGACAAGAAGAACGGCATCCTCAGTTCGAGCATCGACAGCATGGTGGTGCGTATCACTAATATTGCCGGAGAACTAAATTTCTACACCGCCGTTCCTCAGGGAAGCCCGCGCACAGTAGCCTTCCCTCTAGTCCGTTCCATCGACGGTACGCAAATGAGCAATGCCACCGTCATGCTTTTCCCTTCTTTCGGGAAATCAGAATTCCAGATGAGCATCATACTGAAAAACGGAAACGTAAAAAGTTTCAAACAAACATTGAACGAACCTTTGAAAGCAAACTCCAAACTGACTCTGACCCTTACTCTGGGAGACATCTTTTCCGAAGAATCATCCGGAGAATTCACCATTGACAACTGGAACGAGGAAAGCCAGACAATCGATGTCCCTTCATTGGATTGAGCTTACCGCATCAAGGAAAGATAGAACGGTGTGCGTCCATCTTATAAAAAGGCAACGTGAACCAGAAAGTGGAGCCCGTGCCTAACTGCGTCCCCCTATCTCCTCTTTCAGTTCCCTCGCAATGTTTTGCGAAATGGCCACTCCCAGTCCGATACCCTGCTTAAAGGAAGCCAGTTTACAAAGCGATTAAAAATCCCCTGCGCATTATAAGATGATATACCCGTCCCGGTATCGGTAACATAAAAAAGGATATACCCATTTTCGGGCATCCCGTAAGCAACAGTAATGCTACCGGCAGCAGTAAACTTCAACGCATTGCTGATGAAGTCATTAAATACCTACATAATTCTGCGCAGGTTGGTATACAGCAGCAAACCGGGCAATAGCGTAACCGTGGCCATACGCACGTCTTTATTGGTCAGCCTAATACTTGTAGCCTGCTCTATCTCGAACACCATTTTATCGATATCCACATTGGCATAGACATATTCCAATGTGCTGGCTTCTATCTTCGACAAATCCAGAATGTCATTGATGAGCTGCAACAGCAGTTCATTATTCCGTTCTATAATATTGAGATACTCCACCCGTTCTTCCTCGGACACTTCCGTGGCCAGAATACTCAAAAAACCGACTATTGCATTAAACGGAGTACGGATCTCATGACTTATATTGGCTAGGAAAGTCGATTTTATCTGGTTGGATTCCTCAGCCTCCTCTTCGGCCAGACGCAGCTTGCACTCCATGATTTTCAAATCAGTAATGTCCTAAGCAGTATAAACAATCCACTTGCGACCATCAAAATTATTGTTCTGGAAGGAAAACCACTCCTTGCTCTTCTTGGTAAAAAAACGTCGTATACCCTCTTGCGGAATCCCCGCCTTGACCAGCTGCTCTTCATCCTCTTTCCTAATTAAAGCTACAGCCTCTGGCATTGTTTCAAAATCCGTCTAGTCTATAGCCTCTTTGGCCGAATATTCAAAGAGTTCCTCTGCCTTTTTATTCCCAAAAGTATAGCGCATCTCATCATTTACATTCTTCACTTTTGTTGTAATGAGAAGATTATCAAGAATGCCTTCCAATATTGCGGATACCCCTCTCCCGGTTCCTTTCCCTCATTTTTTTCATCCGCCTCTTTTTACGTTGGTCCCATCTACTGGGATTGAAACCCAAAACAAAAATGTTTCAGCTATGTTTCAGTAGAAAAAGACAAAACCCTTGTAAAATTTTGATTTATAATAGATTTGTCTACATCCTTTCATGCCCAGACCAGGTACAAACCATAGAAATCATAGGAAAACGAAAGAAAATCCGAAATTGGAGCAAAATAAACTTTCGGATGGCAGAATCAGCCTTTAGTTGGAGTATTATTTAGGTAGAGAGGAAAAGCCCGTATTAGATGAAAACGGCAATCAGGTATATTACGAAAGTGGCAAGATGCAAGGAAAGCCAAAGTTCGCAGTCAAGCATCACAGGCGAAAAGAAAACCTTAGCCTGTATCTGATAGACAAGCCACATACTCCAGCTGAATGACAACAGAACAAGGAAACTTTGGAACTCGCTTCAAAAATACGCGCAGAGCGTGAGCAGGAGTTTAAGGAGAATATGCTTGGCTACCGCTTAAAGAAAGACAGGACGGTTAATTTCTTGGATTATTATCAAGCATACATAAACAGTTATACAAAGAAAGACATTCGCATGGTGCAAATTGCACTTAGCCGTTTCAAAGACTTCTTGAAAGAGAAATACCCCATGAATGAGTGTAGCATTAAACCGGAACTCATCACCAAAGAAATGATGGAACAGTTTGTAGCTTATCTGCAATCCCGAAGCATTGGTGAAGGTGCTAAAAGCATTTACCAGCGTTTCAAGAAAGTTATTCGCTATGCAATAGAGCATGATGTAATGCTGGAAGACCCTTGCAAAGATGTTACCTGCAAAGTGGATAGTCAGATGCTTCGGAAAGATGTGCTTTCGCCCGAAGAAATACAAAAGTTGGTGGCTTTTCATTATAACAACGAAAACCCTACAGCCAGACGAGCGTTTATCTTTTGCCTGTATTGCAGTCTGCGCTTCTGCGATGTAAAAGACCTTACTTTTAAAAATGTGGATTATGCTAACTGATTATTGAAGTTCGAGCAAAGCAAGGCCAAGGGACATTCTGCCAGTAGGTGTGGTTATTTCTTTGAATGACGTTCTATTGTCTATCATTGGTGAAGCTCCGGCAGATAAGAACTGTTTGATATTCGATTTGCCTACATACGAAAGCTGCTGCAAATCGGTTAAGCGTTGGGTAAAAAGAGCCGGAATAGACAAGCATACAAGCTGGCATTGCTTCCGGCATTCTTTTGCCGTGAACATTCTGAACAATGGGGCAAATATCAAGATCTTAGCCAATCTTTTAGGACACAGCGGATTGAAGCATACAGAGAAATACACCCGTGTGGTGGATAAATTGAAAGAGGAAGCAATAAACAGCTTGCCTGAACTAAAGTTTTAACCACAAAAGATTATCTTTGCGACTATGAACTTTGAAGCATTAGTAAAACATATCAGCACGATACAGAACACGTTGCAGGCACAAGCCGCACACGCTGTAAACCTTGCCCTTACTTCCCGTAACTGGTTTATGGGTTGCTATATCGTGGAATTCGAACAGAACGGAGAAGACCGTGCCACATACGGTGAACAACTGTTGAAAAAGCAGGAACAACGGCTGAAAACAAAAGGTCTGAATGAACGTAGATTCCGTGAATTTAGACGGTTATACCTTGTTTATCCACATCTGAAAGAACAAGTATTACACTACATCATGGCAGGAAATGAAATTCGGCACGCGGCAAGTGCCGAATTACAACAATCTGATAAAGAGTATAATAAATGGATAAATCCAGCAACAAAGATATTCAATAAAATACCTTATACCCACTTAAAACATATCGCAAAAATAGACAACCCGGTAAAACGTGCTTTCTATGAAATGGAAACAATTCGTAGCTGCTGGTCTGTCAAAGAATTGGAACAACAAATAGCGTCTTTATACTATGAGCGTAGCGGACTATCCAAAAATAAAGAAGCCCTCTCCGCTTTAGTACAGCAACAAGCGACCTTATTACAGCCTAAAGATGTTATCAACACCCCTGTTACCTTAGAGTTCTTAGAATTGAATGAACGTGCCTTAGTAACAGAAAACGATCTGGAGCAATCTATTCTTGATAACTTACAACACTTCCTGCTGGAAATGGGGCATGGATTCTGCTTTGAAGCCCGACAAAAACGTATCTTGATTGATGAAGATTACTTCTTTGCCGACCTTGTATTCTATCATCGCATCTTGAAATGCCATGTCATTGTGGAATTAAAGATAGACAAGTTCTGCCATGAATACGCTTCACAGCTGAATATGTACCTTAATTATTTCAAGGCAGAGATAATGCAGCCGGACGACAATCCACCTATCGGTATTCTGCTTTGTACGGAAAAGGGAGATACATTAGTAAAATATGCCACTGCCGGATTAGACCCGAATATCTTCGTACAGAAATATATGATAGAATTGCCGAGCGAGGAAGAAATCAAGAGGTTTATATTAGGAGTAAATTTTTAATCTTTCATTGAGGACTCCTATTTGTATTTCAATGTTAATTATGTTAAAACATAAAAATAAAACAAACACAAACATTTTAACCATGTATTATTCATATCCGACAAACTCCTGAAATAAATTAAAGAGGTAAACAAAACATTTATCAACCACATATTCATTAAAAGCTATGAGCCACAATATGATTTTGAACTGCTTTAACATCAACTATTTCTTTTTGGATTTTGGAAATGGATATTGTGTAGAAATGCCTTCAGACAAAAAGGATCTTGATAAATTACTGGATTATCTTTTTTCTCAAAAGGTTGAATGGAAATTTTACGCCACACTTACAGGAAGAAAATGGTTTCATGGAATATATATAACTTTCAAAAATAGAAAACACTTAGAAGTTACTTCTATCATGAAAGACATCTGCATGATATTAAAAATAGACTCTTATTGCTTATGTGAGAATTATACACAATCAATTATAGACATCGAGGGAGATGTAATTGCATTTGCTGATTTTTCAGAGAAGCAAGAATAAGTTATCCTCTTATCAGCCAATTAAGAATGTACAAAAGACAAACATCTGAATTTTATAAGTATAAAACTACAGGAGAAAATGAAGAAATTGATACAACTATTCAATGAAATACATCTAATCATTGAAAAACATGAATATATACGGAAAGAGAAAGGAGACAATTATAATCTTTTCAAAGTAATCAATATGACCAGTGACGAAACAAGAGTACATTCAGCCATGATAGCGGATTTGCTGAATCCGAATGGACAGCACCAAATGAAAGATGTGTTTCTCAAATTATTCATTGAGCGTCTGAATGGGCAAACAGACCATATTGTTTCTTTCACTTGCGATAATGCCAAAGTGGAATGTGAAAAATATATCGGTCCTAAAACAGATACAGATGGAGGAAGACTCGACATTTACCTCACGGACGGGATAAACCATATTGTCATTGAAAACAAGATTTATGCGACTGACCAAGAGAATCAACTTCTTCGGTATCATAATTTTCTGAAACGATGTTCAAAAAATAAGAATGATACACTGTTGCTATACTTGTCTTTAGACGGTGAAGTACACGATATTGATAAAACCACAGGTGGCGAAGAAATAACTTTCTTTACCATATCCTATGCCGATTTTATATTAAACTGGCTGACTGATTGTCGCCACAAAGCAATAGACAAGTCTCTGATACGGGAAGGAATAGCACACTATTTGAACTTAATCAAAATATTGACACACCAAATGGATAAAGAAAAGAATGAATTAATCAATTTGATTAAAAGTAACCCGAAGTATATCAGTTGTATATCTCAATACAAGGATGCCATACGAGAAGTAGAAATTAGTCTGCAAATCGATTTTTGGAGTCAACTGGAAGCGGTCATTGAAGAAAAAGGTTATGAAGTAATTAAAGAATCTTTTAGTGACTACAAATATGCTCTCGACAATCATGAAGACTACATACGCAGATATTATGAAAATAACAATAAATACCAGTCTCTTGAATTTAAGCTAAAGACAATCGGTGATGATTACCAATTAATGTATGCCGTTCAAGTTGACTGGCGTACATATAGCGGTGTTATACTGAGAGATAAAGAGGGGAAAACAGTCAGACTCTCAATCGCCAAAGAAATACAAAACAAAGAAATACAGAAAGTTATAAATGAAATTAATAAGATTATAGAAGATTTTCATAATGACAACAGATATCATTCGAGTGATTCTTGGCTTTTATGGGAATATACCCATCCGACTATCAATTTCCGAAATCTGAATGACGGAGATAGCCAACGACATTTAAGTAGGATGAAGGAAACGATAGAAAGCATAAGCAAAGATATTATTGAAAATATAAACATGATATTAAAAGAATAGCATGAAAAGATCTTATAAATTTATTGTAGCCAGCGCAGGATGTTTAAGCGCTTTTCTGGTAACTCAAAAACTGGATGGTGCAATACAAAGGGAATGGTGGGAGGTATTTATCCCTATATGGTGTGCAATACCTGCATATTTTATAATTACCAGTCTTTTTATATTTATACGTAATGTATTAACTTCAAGAGATACTTCTGTAGATGAAATATTTGATGGTGAAAGTTATATATCTTCCTTGCCGTATTTTCTTACATTTCCCTTAATGTTTCTACGCTATAACAATCTGATTGTCATGCCGTGGAAGTTTATATTAATCCCTTATTTACCGATGCTTTTAGTTATAATAATCATGGGCATTGCCTTTTTGGTCTATATACCATCTGCAATAAAGAGCTCCTGTAGAGAAAAAGCCCTGAAGCGGTTTCCCCCTGAAGACTTAGAGAAACTGGACTGGGAAAGCATGAAACATTGCCTGCTTGACATAAAATCAGAGCTTCCTCAGTTTGAGTTCAGTGAACCCAATTGGGATTACAGCCGCAAATACACCATTGAAGCCCGAAAGAACGGGTACATCGTAGGATCTGGGTTCTATTTCCGCAATAATATATATGCTGTTTGTACGTATATATATGGACGCGATGTAAGCCAACTGGATATAGAAGGATTTACGCTCAATCCTAACAATTCGTGGGACTACTTTTCGTGGCTTATCTGGACAGAAGATGAGTACTCCGAATCGCGTTTCAAAAAAGAAATAATTGTACGATTGAAACAGATTAAACCGTTTTTTATATCAAAACAACAAGAAAATGAGAATACGATACCGTCCCTGGAGCAAACTCCAAACAGCTCTATACCGCATAATTGACCCAAATGTAGGATTTCAGATACATTGCATAACATACCCAATGCGTAGCAAGACTGGATATGCTAACGACGACATGCCACGTTATTGGATTACCATAGGAAAAAAAATCATATGGGACTATCCCCAAATATTCACCAAAGAAGAACTGAGAGAACAGTTTTATCCTTGGATGGGAGATACATCCGATATTTCTTGCTTAATTAGAGAATATATTGATTGTCCTGATTGGGAATTACTCACTCATTCATTTGAAGACCGATGGCACTTAGTACCCATACTGATAGCGTGCGATAAACGCATAGGTAAAAGACGCTTGACTTTACTTTTGAAGCAAGACAATTTTGCCCAAGTACATTGGATTATCCGAAAAAGATTGGGCACCTCCCTACTGATTTTGTAATCTATTTTATTTGTCAAACTCCCGGTTCATTCATTTGCATCGGGATATTTTTTTACTAAAACTATCAATTATAGAAGCATTATTTGTATTGGAAATAAACGTGTTCTACAAAAAGCGCAGAAAATCTCGTGAAGATTATCCTGAAATTGAAATCCAAAGAGAAAGATTCTCATATGACCTTTGTCCGGAAGAAGCCCGCCGGTTGATACCTGCAAATATAACTTTGCTTGAAGATTGCGGCATAGAATATGACGGCATTACCTTCTACGCTATTTCCTGTAGGATGATTCAGCAAATGCAATGGTTGGGAGAAGAATGTGGATTGTCTTATAAAACGGATTTTTTGATTACCCACATTCCCCCGAAAGGTATATTGGATGA
This sequence comes from Bacteroides sp. CACC 737, assembly GCF_013874375.1. Lineage (NCBI taxonomy): Bacteria > Pseudomonadati > Bacteroidota > Bacteroidia > Bacteroidales > Bacteroidaceae > Bacteroides > Bacteroides sp. CACC 737. Next base: position 4,069,946 of record NZ_CP059408.1, on the reverse strand, counting down.
AGATACGGGTAGCGAGATATTGAAACAAATAATTTTAGAGCGCCAACCGAAATATCATCTTTTCGGCCATGTGCATTATACAGGAGGACTATGGGAAGAAAAGTGGAGCACAAAGTTTGGCAATGTCTCCACCTTTCAGGCACTTTGCAAAACAAATGATTAATCCGAGTTATAGCGTTTCCCGTTTTGGTCTATAATATGTTGACATACCAGATGGGCTTCTACCCAAAAATCATTTAACCGCAATAAGTCCGGAATGGAGTAAGGTTTGTGAGTGCAAATGTCATGTATGGCATGACACACGATAATATGCTTCAGTTCCGGACGGCGTAAATGTCCTTCTGCCCATGTCACTCCATCATCCCATACATCCACACATTGTAACTGCTCATCTGTCATATCCGATGTGTTTTTGGGTGAATAATTACAAGAACATTCTTCGATTTCGGGAAGTCCCCCATTGTATTCTTCAAGTAAACAACAACAAATTAGTTCTATCATGTAAGCAAAATCGGAGCCATAATAGCTGTCTTCCGGCAATTCCAATATAGACTCCACCCCACAGAACACATACCTCAGTGTACCACAAATGACATAATCGTCATCAAAAGATTCATCTTTGGGGCTATTAATCAATGTACGATAGAGGTTTGCCATGCGATGATACATCTTCTTGGTCAAACTATTCAGCAATTCGTTTACCGCTTCAAAGCGTTTGATTTCCTGCGAAGTGGCTTGAAACATCTGGTTGAGAAGCAAACTTCTTGTACCTATCAGATCTTGTATCTTTTCTATCTGTACTGCACCAATGTGCCTTAAATCAAGGCTACCCTTTTCCTGTTCGCCCATGAGCTTTTTGATTTCCGCTTCCACTTCCAATAACAATGCCCGTTTCTTGTCCACATCATTTTCTTGATAGATGTAATCCGCCAAATTGTCTGCATATAAATCCATAATCGTCTTATTTATTTAATGATTTAGACTTTGAGGTTGAGTATATCGCATAAAAAAGGCTTTGAGTATTTCCGTATATCATGGGAAATGAGCAAATTAGATGTGATAAAAAACATTACTCAAAGCCATGAGCAAAATTACAAAAATTCCGTCAGAAATCCGCAATTTTTTCAGTGAGAAACGTCGCAGTGCCGTTATGGACTCATTTACACACCTACTTGAAAATGTCAACTTGGACTGTCGTAGTCTTGGTGGAATGAAGCGTGACAACTGTCAGCTCACAAACCACCAGGTGTTCCCAATATTAGTGTTGCTTCCATTCTTTGCAATAAAAGGGCTCTCACATTACGATGGTTCTGTCCTAAGCCGGATGTTTGGTCGAAAAAAGGATGCACTGTATTCCTATTTGTCACAAGACGACATCAACTGGCGAAAGGTGATATACCGCATAACCAATTGGCTTCTAATGAAAGTGACAATGCGGAACGATCACAAGAAAAGCAAATTGCCGACAGTACTGATAGCAGATGACACAGACCTTCCTAAGGCAGGCTTTCACATGGAAGCCATTAGAAAAATTTTCTCACATGTACACCATACGAAACAAAGTTCTATTTGAGTATTTAGAAGTCGTGACGGTTGTGGCTGAAATCACTGAGGCTGGGGCTGAATCTGAAGATTTGAATATGCAGGTCATTGAAAACGACAAGAGGTTGGCTGCTCTTAAAGCCTACGCTATGACAGCCTAAGTCTAAATCCGAAACTTGAGTTAAGTTATTATATACACCAATGGATTGCTTGAACAGGAAGTTTCCGAAATAGTACGCATACAGCGCACTTATACCAATATGGGACTGTACAACAACGATAAGATGGGTCAATGTAAAAACCTGAGGGGTAAATTTATAAGTTATTATCTTTGTCTCCAAATTCATAGCTTATGGAGTTAAACGGTTATCGCCTTCTTCTTCCTGAAGGCACTTTAGAGTACTTTGATCTTGTTGATGTGAAGGAAAGCGTGAATGAAGTTGTGATCTACCTTGAGGAAAAAAATATCGTTCCTGAGAAGTATACAGATCAGGATACTGAGAGTAAAGGCTTTTATGATCCTGTTATTGTTCAGGATTTCCCTCTTCGTGGCAAGAAGGTCTTCCTTAATATTCGTCGTCGTCGCTGGCTCTTAAAGAAGCATAATGAGTATATCTCTCGTAACTGGCGTATGGTGGCTGAAGGTACTCGTATGACGCAAGATTTTGCGTCTTTTTTAAAAGAACTATATTGATAGCTATCCGATCAGTTGCAAGCTCTTAGGTGTTTTATATGGAGTTGACGGAGATTTATTGGAGCGTCAATACCGTAACCATCTAAGTGGTTATCTCCATTGGGACCAACTTGTTCATGCAGAGGATTGGCTACTATCCGAAAAGAATATCGGTGCTTATATCTGTATTGATGGGGTAGCCCTCTCGCGTGGAGAACTCTATACTGTACTGATCAATAAAGAAGCTCACGGTGGTAAAGGTAGTATGATTGCTATCATTAAAGGTACGGACGTTCATACGGTCACTTCTGTCCTGCTTAAGCTATCCCGTCGCCGCCGTTACCAAGTGCGCGAGATTACTTTGGATATGGCTCCTAACATGGAGCAGATTGCCCGCATCTGCTTTCCTGCGGCCAAACGTGTTACCGATCGCTTTCACGTACAGAAGTTAGCTTATGAGCGGTGCAGGAGATGCGTGTAAAAGCTCGCTGGGAGGCTTTGGATGAAGAGTCCACTCAGATTGCTTATGCAAAGGCCTGTGGAAAGATGTATCATGCACCTGTTTTCGTTAATGGAGATACAAGAAAGCAGTTGTTAGCGAGAAGCATTTATCTGCTTTACAAGAAGGAAGCCTTATGGACTCAGTCTCAAAAAATACGAGCTGAAATTCTTTTCAAGGAATATCCCGATATAAAGAAAGGATATTATCTGTCTATGCGGTTAGGCTTAATCTATCATCAGTGTAAGTTTAAGGATATTGCTTTGACAAGGCTGGCAAGGTGGTATGATGAGGTAGATAAATCAGGGTTCCTCACCTTTGGAAGGGTCGCACGTTCTATACAAACACATTATCTGAATATAATCAATTTTTTTGAAAGGAGGGCAACCAATGCTGCAACAGAGTCATTCAATGCTAAAATCAAAGCATTTAGAGCACAGTTCAGAGGAGTAAGAGATAGAGCTTTTTTCTTATATAGACTTGCTAAATTATAGGCTTAAATATAAAATCCCTCAGATTGTTACGTTGACCCTTGCCCCCCATCAGCAAACCAACGAGTTACGAGGAGTAGAAAAGAAAAACGGAGAGAGTTTTTCAACTTTCTCCGCTTCAGTACCCAGACCCGGGGTCGAACCGGGATGGAAGTGAATCCACTGGTGTTTGAGACCAGCGCGTCTACCGATTCCGCCATCTGGGCATGTTTGATTTCTCAAATGCGGTGCAAAGATACAGCTTTTTTCTAAACCTGCAATACTTTTCCTAAAAAAAGGCGAAAAAAACGATAAAACCGACTTGAATCATTCCTTGTTTGTAAAATATGCAGTACATTAGCAGAAACTTTTAAAATCAATAGCATGGTAACCAATAAGGATAATTTCTGTGTAATTATGGGCGGAGGAATCGGCAGCCGTTTCTGGCCATTCAGCCGCAAGACACTTCCAAAACAGTTTCTGGATTTCTTTGGTACGGGACGTTCCTTGCTGCAGCAAACCTTCGATCGCTTCAAGCAGGTAATCCCCATGGAAAATATACTTATCGTAACAAATGACTTATATGCCGACCTTGTAAAAGAACAGCTTCCCGAACTTAAACCCGAACAGATTCTACTGGAGCCGACACGCAGGAATACAGCTCCCTGCATCGCGTGGGCTTCCTATCATATCCGCGCCTTGAATCCGGACGCCAATATAGTGGTAGCTCCTTCGGACCACTTAATTCTGAAGGAAGGCGAATTTCTGGCCGCTATCGAAAAAGGACTGGACTTCGTTTCCCAATCCGATAATCTGCTGACACTCGGTATCAAGCCCAACCGTCCAGAAACTGGATATGGTTATATACAAATAGCCGAAACCGCTGGTGATAACTTCTACAAGGTAAAAACCTTCACTGAAAAGCCCGAACTGGAACTGGCAAAAGTATTCGTGGAAAGCGGAGAATTCTATTGGAACTCCGGTCTGTTCATGTGGAACGTAAATACCATCATTAAGGCAAACGAAGCCCTGCTGCCCGAGCTGACATCCAAACTGGCCCCTGGCAAAGATGTGTACGGAACAGCCCAGGAGAAACAATTCATTGATGAGAACTTCCCGGCTTGCCCCAATGTATCTATAGACTTCGGCATCATGGAAAAGGCTGACAATGTATATGTATCATTAGGCGATTTCGGTTGGTCTGATTTAGGAACCTGGGGGTCTTTGTATGATTTGTCTCCTAAAGATGAGGCAGGCAATGTAGCTCTAAAATGTAAATCACTCATCTATAACAGCAAGGACAATATCGTGGTGCTGCCCGACAACAAACTTGCAGTTATCGACGGTTTGGAAGGTTATCTCATAGCCGAGTCGGACAATGTATTACTGATTTGCAAGAAGGATGAAGAACATACCATCCGCAAATATGTGAATGACGCCCAGATAAAATTGGGAGAAAAATACATTTAAATTAAGAATTAAAGGATAGGTGCCGAAGGTAAAAATAGCGGGAGTTGGAACTCATCCAACTCCCGCTTCCGTTTATTTAGGGGAGGAAAATAAACCGGTTAAAGCGCTGCACGGATGGCTTCCGCCACAGCTTTGAATTCTTCGTCCGTCAGTTTCAGTTTGGGATTGGAAAAAAGCATATCTTTTTCGTTCTGCATAGGAATCAGATGTATGTGCGCATGAGGCACTTCCAGCCCCAATACCGCTTCTCCTACCTTTCTACACGGGAAGGCCTTGCCAATGGCAAGCGCCACTCTCTTGGCGAAAACATGCATCGCCGCCAAATCCTCATCATTCAAATCGAAAATATAATCTACTTCCTGCTTGGGAATGACCAATGTATGACCTTTTACCAACGGATTGATGTCAAGGAACGCAAAGAATCTGTCATCCTCCGCCACCTTGTAGCAAGGTATTTCACCTGCGATAATTCTACTGAATATTGTTGCCATAGCTATAAATTATAAAATAAGGCAAGCCCGTATGCGGACCTGCCTTCCTTTAAAATGATATGTTCACTACTTCCAGGTTAATCATGCCCTGCGGAACTTTGATTTCTGCGATGTCACCTACTTTCTTGCCAAGCAGACCTTGTGCAATCGGAGTATTCACGGAAATCTTTCCTTCCTTCAGATTGGCTTCACTTTCGGAAACGATGGTATAAACCATCTTCATGCCATTCTTCACGTTCTTAAGCTCTACTTTATTAAGAATCTGTACAGAATCGGTTTTCAACTTCGACTCATCAATAATCTTGGCGTCGGCAATGGTCAGCTTCAAATTGTTAATTTTCATCTCAAGCATACCTTGAGCTTCCTTGGCAGCGTCATACTCTGCATTTTCCGACAAATCACCTTTGTCACGCGCTTCGGCAATGGCAGCCGATATTTTGGGACGTTCCACCGTCTCCAGGTGTTTCAATTCGGCCATTAATTTCTTGTAGCCGTCTTCTGACATATAAGCCATACTTTTTCCTCCTTAAATGTTATGTTAGTTTTTAATGGTACTATAAACAAAAAAGAATTCCAACATGGTCAGCATGCTGGAACCCTCTTTCCGATTTTCCTTTGCAAAGATAGCCTTTTATGCAATGCGTGTCAAGCATAAAAGGCTGCTTTGTAACATATTTAAACGAAAACTTCTTATTTATAACATGTTACAGCAATGCTTTCACTGCCGCCTCCAAGTCTTTAACACTCTCTCCACGGGCACTCAACTCATTGTTCTTGTTAACCAGGAACACAGAAGGCACATTCTTCACATTATAAGAAGCCGCTATAGACGAATAAATTCCATTGCCGTCGCGCACACAAATCCAAGGTAGATTGTCGGCAGTTGTTTTCCAATAGTGCTCGTCTGCATCCAGAGAAACCTGATAAATTTCCAATCCCTGGGCAGCATACTTGTCGTACAAGTCACGCAACATATAATTATGTGTAGCAGAAACGGCACTCTGATAAACAGTGAAGTCCACAATAACAGCCTTGCCCTTCAATTCGCTCAACTTACGTGTATTGCCCTTCATGTCACGTAGGTTAATGTCGATGATGCCGGTTTCGGAAATTGCCTCTTCAGGGATTTCCACCACCTTCTGTTGCGGAGTACGGGTATTCTTCATTCCCTTTATTACAATGTTGTAGAGGTTCTTGGAACGGTCTGCATCCGGATAATAATTGTTCAGGCTGGTTGCCACGGCTGCAAAACACTTAACGTCTTCCTTATTGTTCAGAGGGTCGAAAATCAAATAATTATTCAACTTCTGAAACAAGGCGAAATAGGCGGCAGCCGTATTGGGAGCGGCAAAAATATAGCTGATTTTCACTTCATCCTTATAGTTCTTCAATAAAGAGGCGAGACTATCCTCAAAAACATCAGCGCCTATCTTATGTGCCTGCACCGACTGCAGCAATGCATTCACATTGTCCTGAAGCTTCATCTGCTTCAACGTCAAGTCCTTTATCTTCGAGCTGTTCGGAGAACCTTCGACCGTATAGGCAGTGGCAAAATCGGTATAAGGTGCCCTTACCAAAACCGTTTCCGTCGAATCTACCGAGAAATTAATAACCTTGTCATCTACCCGCAAACGATAGAATTCCGGAGACACCGGACGTACCTGCTTGAAGTGGAAAGAACCATCCCCTTTCAGTTTTACAGAATCCAAAGGAACAATACCTTCCAATGCCGAGGCTTCCAAATAAAGCATCTTGCCGTCGGCACCAGACACTTCACCCTCTACTTTGAATTTAGGTTCGGAATTACATGCACCCAATGCTATTGCAGCAAGTGCCATAAAAAAGATTTTCTTCATATCGTATCTTCAGTTTTGTTTTGCAAACGTGCCTGCAAATATACTTCTTTTCAAGTTCAGTCAAAGCATTTTCCCACGTTCTTACATATAGAAAACAGCAAAAAACAACTAAATACAAACTTTTTATCTCATTCCCACCATTTTACATGAATAAATTATGTATCTTTGCACGAATTTTGAAAGAAAATTAGATATAAAACATTTTTTATGATTAACCCAATTGTTAAGACGATCGAGCTTCCTGATGGCAGAACCATCACGCTCGAAACGGGAAAGCTGGCAAAACAGGCAGACGGTTCTGTAATGCTTCGTATGGGCAATACCATGCTTTTAGCTACTGTTTGTGCCGCCAAGGACGCAGTTCCCGGAACAGATTTCATGCCATTACAAGTAGAGTACAAAGAAAAATTCTCCGCATTCGGACGTTTCCCCGGCGGTTTCACAAAACGTGAAGGACGCGCTTCTGACTACGAAATCCTCACTTGCCGCCTCGTTGACCGTGCTCTCCGCCCCTTATTCCCTGATAATTTCCATGCAGAGGTATACGTAAACATCATTCTTTTCTCGGCAGACGGCGTAGATATGCCCGATGCTCTGGCCGGACTCGCTGCTTCTGCCGCACTTGCAGTTTCAGATATCCCCTTCAACGGACCTATTTCCGAAGTACGCGTAGCACGCATCAACGGACAATTTGTCATCAACCCTACCTTTGAGCAACTGGAGCAAGCCGATATGGATTTGATGGTGGGCGCCACTTATGAAAACATCATGATGGTGGAAGGCGAAATGGACGAAGTTTCCGAGCAGGACTTGCTGGAAGCTATGAAGGCCGCACACGAAGCCATTAAGATTCAGTGTAAGGCACAGATGGAACTGGCAGAGGAAGTAGGCTCTACCGTGAAACGCGAATATTGCCACGAAGTGAACGACGAAGAACTTCGTAAAGCCGTTCACGACGCTTGCTACGACAAGGCTTATGCCATCGCCGCTTCCGGAAACAAGAACAAGCACGAACGCATGGATGCTTTCGATGCCATCCGCGAAGAATTCAAGGCACAGTTCTCCGAAGAAGAATTGGAAGAAAAGGCAGCCCTCATCGACCGTTACTATCATGATGTGGAAAAAGAGGCGATGCGCCGTTCCATTCTGGACGAAGGCAAGCGCCTTGATGGACGTAAGACCACCGAAATCCGTCCTATCTGGTGTGAGACCAGCTACCTGCCCGGCCCTCACGGCTCCGCTATTTTTACACGTGGCGAGACACAGTCTTTGTCTACAGTGACTTTAGGTACCAAGTTGGACGAGAAGATTATCGACGACGTATTGGAACACGGAAAAGAACGTTTCCTTCTGCACTATAACTTCCCTCCATTCTCTACAGGCGAAGCTAAGGCACAACGCGGTGTAGGCCGCCGTGAAATCGGTCATGGGCACTTAGCATGGCGTGCCTTGAAGGGACAGATTCCCGCAGACTATCCGTACGTAGTACGCGTAGTATCCGACATCCTCGAATCAAACGGTTCTTCTTCCATGGCTACCGTATGTGCCGGAACTTTGGCATTGATGGATGCAGGTGTGAAAATCAAAAAACCGGTATCAGGTATCGCCATGGGATTGATTAAGAATGCAGGCGAAGACAAATATGCCGTATTGTCCGACATCCTCGGTGATGAGGACCACTTGGGCGACATGGACTTCAAAGTGACCGGAACAAAAGACGGTATCACCGCCACTCAGATGGATATCAAAGTGGATGGTCTGTCATACGAAATCCTTGAAAAGGCTTTGCTGCAGGCTAAAGAAGGCCGCGAATATATCTTGGGAAAAATTACCGAGTGCATCGCCGAGCCTCGCGAAGACCTGAAACCTCACGCTCCGCGTATCGAGACAATGACCATTCCTAAAGAATTCATCGGTGCTGTCATCGGTCCTGGTGGAAAGATTATCCAAGGTATGCAGGAAGAAACCGGTGCCACCATCACAATTGAAGAAGTGGACAACATCGGTAGAATCGAAATCGCCGGTACCAACAAGAAGAGCATCGATGATGCTATGCGTATCATCAAAGGCATTGTGGCTGTCCCTGAAGTAGGCGAAGTCTACAAAGGCAAGGTACGCTCCATTATGCCTTACGGCGCATTCGTTGAATTCCTGCCGGGTAAGGACGGTTTGCTCCATATCTCCGAAATCGACTGGAAACGTCTGGAAACAGTGGAAGAAGCCGGTATCAAGGAAGGTGACGAAATCGACGTAAAACTTCTCGACATCGACCCGAAGACCGGAAAATTCAAGCTGTCACGTAAAGTATTGCTTCCAAGACCGGAAAGACAAGAAAGACCGGAAAAGAAATAAGAAATCTCTTATTCTTTAAGCATATAAAGCCTGGTGGAGCTCCATCAGGCTTTCTTTTTGTCCATACAGCCAGAATGGCTCCGAAAAAACAAGGCACAATGCTTGCATATTCCAAAAAGATTATGTTTTTTTGCTATATAAAGCCTTATATTCCATAAAGAACCTCAATTAATGTCCGGTTTAAGGAGCCTACATACTATGAATCTTTTCTCACGCTTTTTCCAGGAAAACCAAGAAAAGTTTTTGGCCTTTGCTTATTCTTATCTCAGGGATAAAGCGGAAGCGGAAGACGTTGTGATGGAATCCATGATTGCCCTATGGGAAAATCGAGACCGCTGGGAAGAAAATAGTAACCTGCATGCCCTGCTGCTGACCATCATAAAGAACAAAGCCCTGCACGTACTCGAGCACAAGCAGGTGCGTCTACGGGCGGAAGAAACCATCAGTAGCCACAACCTGCGCGAATTGGACTTACGTATCTCCACCCTGAAAGCCTGCGAACCAGACAAGATATTCAATACGGAAATACAACATATCGTAAATAAGACCTTGCAGGAAATGCCCGAACAAAGCCGGAGGATATTCATGTTGAGCCGATACCAGAACCTGGCAAACAAGCAGATTGCCGATAGCCTGAACATATCACTTAAGACCGTAGAGGCACACATCACCAAAGTGCTGCGAATTCTCCGGCTGAGACTGAAAGATTATCTTATAACTATACTCATTATATTAATATCCTAAAAAGATGCCTCTACGGAATAGGGTTACCGCCCACTTTCCGGTTATATATACAAAAGGTAAAAAGAGCACATTTTAGAAAAGAAACAAATTATTGACAATGAACCAAGAGCTATTATATAAATATTTCAAAGGTATTACTTCCATTGAAGAAGAAAAGATGATACTCGACTGGGTAGACGCCTCGGATGAAAACCGGGACACCTTCCTGAAAGAGCGCATGATATATGACATTTCCTTGTTCTCGGACAAACAGGACAACAATGAAAAGAAAACGGTGCGCATCATGCCGATGCTCCGCTGGACGGCCCGCATAGCCGCCGTCACCATTGTCGCCATAGCCGGTTATTTCATCACCTCCGACTTTCTATATAACAAGGAGGTACAATTGCAAACAGTCACCGTGCCTGCCGGACAACGGGCGCAGATTACCCTTGCCGATGGAACGCGCGTATGGCTGAACTCCAAGTCTACCATGAAATATGCCGCCAACTTCGGACGCAACGAACGGAATGTGGAGCTGGACGGAGAGGCCTACTTTGAAGTAGCCAAAAACAAGAGTATCCCATTCTATGTACATACAGAAACGAACAAGGTAAAAGTTGTAGGAACGAGTTTCAATGTTTGTGCCTATAGTGGGAGTCATGAGTTCGGAACCACATTGGTAGAAGGTGTCGTCGATATCTATCCGGCCAACAGCAGCCAGATAATCACCAGGTTGCAGAAAGAAGAGGTATTTCTCAATGAAAATGGAAAATGCAGAAAGACCGTCCTTCCTTCCTATGAATATCTACGCTGGAAAGAGGGACTATACTGTTTTGACGACGCCCCATTCAGCGGCATCCTCAGTAGACTGGAGAAATACTATAACGTAAAAATAACCGTTGCCAGTCCCCAACTGCTGAACTACAGCAGCTTTACCGGCAAGTTCAGAGAGCAGGACGGTGTCGAACACATACTGCGGACCATCTCGAAAGACCATCCTTTCAAGTTCCGCATCAACGAAGAAAAGGACTCAATTGTTATATATGAGTAAGAAAAAAGATCGGAAAGTACCCCCATACTTTCCGATCCGAAACAGTCAAAAATCGACCTTAATCAATTTATTAACTTAACACAGTGACAAAGATATGAGAAAAATTTTGTTGATGAGGCTTTTTTATCTAAAAAAATTAGATTTTAAGCAATTATTGCAAACCTATGAAAATCACATTATTCCTTCTCCTGCTTGTTATATTTCAGGTATACAACGGGAACTGCTACTCTCAGAATGCCAGGGTCAGCATTCAAAATGCCCGGCTGAGGGTAGGGCAAGTTCTCGAGCAAATTGAGTCGCAAACAGAATACTTATTTGTATATAACAAACAGAACGTCGATGTACACCGTACCGTCGACATCCATGCAAGTAACCAAACTGTTTCCGAAGTACTTGACCAAATGTTCAAAGGGACAGACATCAAGTATGTGATGGAAGGCAAAAACATCGTTTTAACCAAAAACAGCAGGAGTGCTGAGGATAAGACAGACACTCTGCAGGAAATGGCTACTGTAAGAGGAAAGGTGACGGACTCCAGAGGTGAACCGATTATCGGTGCCAACATTCTTGAAAAAGGGACCGCCAATGGTGTTATCACCAATACCGAAGGAGAATTTAGCATGAATATCCCTCCTTATGCCACTATTGTCGTATCCTACATCAGTTATGAACCGCAAACCATTGCCCTGAACGGTAGAAACAATCTCCACATCCGGATGGAAGAAAAGAACCTCACCCTGGAGCAGGTAGTGGTAACCGCCATGGGTATCCAGAAGAAAATGTCCTCATTGACCTATTCTACCCAACAGATAAGCAGCAGTGAGCTGACCCGTGCCAAAGAACCGAACATGATTAATACACTGGCAGGAAAGACGGCCGGAGTACAAATCAACAAAACCGCCAATTTAGGAGGTTCTGCCAAAGTCGCCATCCGCGGTGCACGCTCTGCATTTGCCAGCGGCAACAACCAGCCCTTGTACGTAATTGACGGTGTTCCTATGCTGAACAGCTCAACAGAATCCACCTCCACCGTAATCGGCGGTAACAACGATGGATTGAACCGTGATGCCGGTGATGGGATTTCCAACCTGAATCCGGACGATATAGAAAGCATAAACATCCTGAAAGGTTCTTCTGCCGCCGCACTTTATGGCTCGCAGGCAGCTAATGGTGTCATTCTGATCACCACTAAAAAGGGAAAAGCCGGACTGCAGCGCGTTACATTCTCCTCCAACCTGACCGTGAGTCACGCCATCAGTACCCCCGAATTCCAAAATACATACGGTCGCAACGAAGATGGCGGTACGGCAAGCTGGGGTACAAAAAGCAATGTAACCGACTATGACAACATAGGCGAGTTCTTCAGCAATGGCATCACGACTTTCAATTCGCTGGCCATCACTACCGGAAATGAAAAAGTACAAACTTATTTCTCATACGCTAACACCACGGCTAAAGGAATTGTGGACAACAACAAGCTACAGAAGAATAACCTAAACCTACACGAAACGGCCAGCCTCTTCAACAACAAGCTGAAACTGGACGGCATTGCAACACTAATAACCCAAACCGTCAAGAACTCCCCTGCTACCGGCGGCTATTATCTGAATCCGCTGGTCAGCTTGTACAGTTTCCCACGTGGCGTAGATATGAGCACTTACAGAGAAAACTTTGAAACGTGGAATGCCGACCGCAATATGATGACACAAAACTGGATTGAAAAGAATGGAGATGGTACCGTCAGTGAATGGGGACAGAATCCCTACTGGTTGAAAAACCGCGTGCTCAGTAGCAACAAGCGATATCGCGCTATCGCATCGGCCAGCGCCAATCTGCACATTACGGATTATTTCAGCCTGCAGGCACGGGGTAATGTGGATTATATCAGTGATAAATTCGACAATAAGATGTATGCCACTACAGCTCCCAACATCGCCGGCAAATACGAGGACAAGGAAAACGGACGTTACATCTGGTCGGACAGCCAAGAAATCCAAGTCTACGGTGACGTAATGGCCTTGTTCAACAAGGAATTTGATGACTTCTCCCTCAACACGGCACTGGGTGCCAGCATCAACATGAGTAAAGTCAACTCCCTGACAATAGACTCAAGGCTTGCTTCCCTCTACAAACCGAATGTATTTACCGTCCCCAATGTAGTGATGGACTCCAAAGCAGCCGTAAACCAGAGCATCGACAGCAAACGCACGCTCCAATCAGTATTTGCCACCATGCAGTGGGGCTGGAAAGGATTACTATACCTGGACATTACCGCACGTAACGACTGGTCATCCACACTGGCCTACACGGACAGCAAGAATACCGGATTCTTCTATCCCTCCATAGGGGCTACCTGGATTCTTAACAAAGCCTGCTCCCTACCCCAATGGATAAGTTTTGCCAAAGTGCGCGCTTCGTGGGCGGAAGTCGGTAATGACCTTCCGATAGGAATCACCAATCCGGTAGACATCATCATGGTAGGCGGCAGTATCAATGTAAATACCGTAGAACAGCGTGGTGACCTAAAACCGGAAATCAGCAGCTCCATCGAATTCGGTACAGAATGGCGTTTCTTCCACCACCGATTCGGGATGGACTTCACTTGGTATCAGACCAATACCAAGAATCAGTTATTGAGAATGGACAACCCCACGGGCTCCACCTACAAATACCGGTATGTCAATGCCGGAAAAATACGCAACCAAGGCTTTGAGCTGACGGTAGACGCCACTCCGCTACTATACAGAAACTTTTCGTGGAAGAGTCTCATCAACATGTCCGCCAACAAAAACAAAGTAGTGACCCTGCATCCTGACTATCCGGAATTTTCCTACTACGAAGAAGGTTTCAATGCTGGCTATCAGATGCGCGTCAAAGAAGGAGGTAGCCTGGGGGATATTTATGGAAATGCTTTCCGCCGTAATGAGGATGGCAGCATCATGGTTGATGAAACCAGCAAAAGGCCTTTGGGAAATACCGGAAACAAGGATTTGCTTGGGAATGCCAATCCTGACTTCACGATGGGATGGAGCAATACACTTACCTACAAAGACCTGGAGCTCTATTTCCTGATAGATTTCCGCTTCGGCGGCGAAGTCATGTCACTGACACAGTCCGAACTGGATGCCAACGGCGTGACCAAAGTCACCGAAGAGGCCCGAACCCGGGGATATGTAGAATACCAAGGACAGAAGTTCAACGACCCGAGAGCATTCTACAGTGCAGTAGGCGGCAGAAATGCCATCTCCGAATATTATATGTACGACGCAACCTGCATCAGACTCCGTGAAGTATCACTGAGCTATTCTTTCCCGAAAACGATACTGGAAAATAGCAGATTCATAAAGGGAATCGACGTATCATTGGCAGCGCGCAACTTGTGCTTTTTCAAGAAGGAAGCACCGTTCGACCCCGATGCAGTGATGTCCGTAGGCAACAACAATCAAGGAGTAGACGTGTTTGGCATGCCTACTACCCGGAATATCGGCTTTAACCTAAGATTTACCTTTTAAAATGAATACCTTATGAAAAACAAGTGCATCATATTCCTTTTCTGCCATAGCATGCTGCTGCTTACAGCTTGTACCGGTGGTTTTGAGAATGACAACGAAATCAAAGGAGGTTTCTCGGATGACAAAAAGGAAATAGACTTCCAGAACTTGACTGCTCCATTCGAACCCATACAGTCGGGTATCTACTTCAATATAGGTTCTGTAGGCTTGAACTGGGTATGGCAGATGACACAATCCCTAAACCACGACATGTTCTCCGGCTACTTCATGGACCCTATTCCTAAATTCATGAAATCCAACGCCTGCTACAACCTGAACTCCGGCTGGACCAATGCTGCATGGCAATGTACTTACGGATATGTCTACACGGAAGTGCAGAAGGCAGAAAAGAACTTTTATGGCAATGACAACCTGAAAGGCTATCTCGGCATTACTGAAATCTTGAAAGTAGAACTGATGCACCGCATTGCCGATACATATGGTCCGCTGGTCTACCACCAATTGGGTGAGGTACCCCGGGTTTACGGACTGCAGGAAGCCTATACACGTTTCTTTGCAGACCTGGACGAAGGGCAGCAATTGATAAGGGAATACCTGGACGAAGGAGGTGACAACAACAAATTCAAAGAGTATGATATGCTGACCAACGGCAAGACCTTGAAGGACTGGTTGAAGTTTGCCAACTCACTGCGTTTGCGCCTTGCCATGCGCATCTCCAATGTGGATGCAACACTTGCCAAAGACCAAGCAACCAAAGCACTGAATGACAATCAAGGTGTACTGGAAGGTGCAAGGGAAACCATCGCTGTAATGGGCAAGAACTATATCAATCCTTTGTGTGCCGTTGCCGGTTGGGGTGAAGTCTACATGAATGCCTCGATGGAATCCATTGTCAACGGTTATGAGGACCCGCGTGGCAAGAAATGGTATAACACCGCCCTGCTCGAAGGTTGTAGAGAGCAATTGTTAGGCATTCCCATCGGTTTACCCATGAAAGACGGTGACGCCAACATTTACAGTTCCTGCTCTTCCCTCAACACAAGCACCATCGGCGAAAAGACCGGAGCCGTATTGATGAGTGCGGCAGAAGTCTGGCTACTCAGGGCCGAAGCAGCCCTCCGCGGCTATACCAAAGAAAATCCCCGCACATGCTATGAATACGGGGTAAGTACTTCATTTACACAGTGGGACTGTGCCGGTGCTTCCGAATATCTGGAAAGCGACAAAACCCCTGCCGATTATAAAGATGTAATCTCAGGCGGCAAGGTGGGCAAGGACATGAAAGCCTTGATTACCATCTCCCCAAAATGGGAAGAAGATGCAGACATAGAGACAAAACTCGAAAAGATTATTACCCAGAAGTGGCTGGCATGCTGGCCCGAAAGTTATGAGGCATGGGCCGAGCAACGCCGTACCGGATACCCAAAACTTTTCAAGGTCCAAAGCAACACCGGAAAAGTGATTGATACGGATATCATGATCCGCCGCCTTCCGTTCTCGACGGACGCCGCCACTGCCGACCCGGCACAATACGCTACCCTCACGGAAAAACTGGGTGGCGCAGACAATGGCGCCACCCGCCTTTGGTGGGATACGGGGAAAAACTCTTTTTAGAACAGACTCCACGCAACCGTAAGCCCTGCCATCACAATGGCTACCATGCTCATCAGCTTGATCAGGATATTCAAACTTGGACCGGATGTGTCCTTGAACGGGTCTCCTACGGTGTCACCCACGACTGTAGCCTTGTGGACTTCACTGCCTTTGCCGCCAAAGTTGCCTTCTTCCACATACTTTTTGGCATTATCCCATGCACCACCGGCATTTGCCATGAAGATAGCAAGCACGAAACCGCTACTCAATCCGCCAATCAGCAGGCCGAGTACACCGGGAACACCGAAAATAAGTCCCGTCGCAATCGGAGTAATGATAGCTATCAGTGACGGAACCACCATCTCGCGTTGCGCCCCTTTCGTCGAGATTGCCACACAACGCTCATAATCAGGCTCCGTCTCTCCCGTAAGGATTCCCTTGATTTCGCGAAACTGGCGGCGCACTTCGTCTACCATATGGGCCGCCGCACGACCTACCGCATTCATCGTCAATCCACAGAAAAGAAATGCCATCATCGAACCCAGGAACATACCGGAAAGAACTTTTGGATTCATCAACGTCACATCATAGTGATGCATAAAGTCGAAGAAAGTGGCATCTTGAAGAGCCACGGCATCGCCATGAGGAAGCGACAATTCGGTAGCCCCGAGGCGGGTCAGCCCAATACGGATTTCCTCGACATAAGAGGCCAGCAAAGCCAATCCCGTCAAAGCGGCGGAACCGATGGCAAAGCCTTTGCCCGTAGCAGCTGTAGTATTACCCAAAGAGTCGAGCGCATCGGTACGCTTACGCACCTCCTCACCCAGACCGGACATTTCCGCATTGCCACCCGCGTTGTCGGCTATCGGTCCGTAAGCATCTGTAGCAAGCGTGATGCCCAATGTAGAAAGCATACCTACCGCGGCAATGCCAATACCATAGAGCCCCAGTCCCACATTAGAGAAGTCGAAGCCCGAAGCAAAGAGATAAGAAGCAATAATACCCATCACCACGGCAATCACCGGAATAGCCGTAGATAGCATTCCCAAGCCTATACCGGAAATTATAACTGTTGCCGGACCAGTCTTTCCGCTTTCACTCAGCTTTTGGGTAGGACGGTAGGATTGGGAAGTATAGTATTCCGTAGAACGCCCAATAATAATGCCTACTATCAAACCTACTATCACGGAGCAGGAAATCCACAGCCAATTGTCCAGTTTCAGCAACCACAAGATAAAGAAAGTGGCAATGACTATCAGAATAGAGCTGAGATTAGTACCGAAAGCCAGTGAGTTCAGCAAGTCCTTCATCTTCGCATTCTCTTTGGTACGCACGGAGAAGATGCCAATAATGGAAAGCAATATTCCGACGGCTGCAATCAGCATCGGAGCGATTACGGCCTTGAACTGCATCAGCGTATCACCCGAGTGGATAAAAGCCGCAGCACCGAGGGCAGCCGTAGCAAGGATAGAACCGCAATAACTTTCGTACAAATCAGCCCCCATACCTGCCACGTCGCCTACATTGTCGCCTACATTATCCGCAATCGTGGCAGGATTACGCGGGTCGTCTTCGGGGATACCGGCTTCCACCTTTCCCACAAGGTCGGCACCTACATCGGCAGCTTTTGTATAGATACCGCCACCTACGCGTGCAAACAATGCCTGCGTGGAAGCGCCCATGCCGAAAGTCAGCATGGTAGTGGTAATGATGCAGAGTTTATGGGTGGGAGTCATTACATCTTCCGGAATTACAGCATTCAGCAACAGATACCAGAAAGATATATCAAGCAAGCCAAGGCCAACCACTACCAGTCCCATCACCGCACCGCTACGGAAAGCCACGCGTAGTCCGGCATTCAGCGATGTGCGTGCCGCATTGGCAGTGCGAGCCGATGCGTAGGTGGCCGTCTTCATACCCAGAAAACCGGAAAGTCCGGAAAAGAATCCTCCGGTAAGGAAAGCAACCGGTACCCAGGAGTTCTGCACTCCGAAACCGTATGCCATAATGGAGAAAAGGATAACCAGCCCCAGAAATACCCAGCCCACAATCTTGTATTGTTGGCGGAGGTAAGACATAGCACCTTTGCGCACAGCAGCGGCAATCTTAATCATCTGAGGGGTACCCTCACTTTCTTTCATCATCTGACAATGGAAATACCAGGCAAAGTAAAGTGCCAGAACGGAAGCGGCTGGAACCAGCCAAAATAGGATTTGGTCCATAGCATTTATTCATATTAAAAGGTTGAACGAAAGCCTAAAATTATTGATTTGAAGCGAAATATGCAAACAATTAGGCTCTTTTATGCACTAGTTCCATTTCTATAAATAATAAAGACCTCTATCTATAAAAAAATAGATGATGTATCCCCCTAAAATGTATCGTTCATTCTTGGGAAACACATCATCTGTTCAGGTCAAATACATCATCTGTTCGATTAAAATAGATGATGTATTTTATTATTCCACCGTTACAGCCGTACCGCAGGCTGTAACCATCAGCATGCTGCCACTACCTCCTACCGTTTCATAATCCAGATCTACACCAATCACGGCATTGGCACCCATAGCACGGGCATTTTCCTGCATCTCACGCAAAGCTGTCTCCTTAGCTTCGCGTAGCACTTCTTCATAAGAGCCGCTTCTCCCACCTACCACGTCACGGATGCTGGCAAAAAAATCGCGGAATACATTGGCACCGATAATCGTCTCACCGGAAACGATGCCATAATAGCGGGTGATACGTCCACCCTCAATAGTCGGGGTTGTTGTTACTAACATAATTCATTTTTTTTAGTTGTTGATATATTAGACGCAAGGAATGGAAGAAAGGTTGCAAAGCTTTGCTTGGGTCAGAACATCCGGCTGACACGAACTATACCTGCCACCAGCGCATCTATCTCCTCCCGGGTATTGTAAAGTCCGAAAGATGCACGCACCGTTCCTTCGATACCAAGACGCTGCATCAATGGTTGGGCACAATGATGTCCCGTGCGTACGGCAATGCCAAGACGGTCGAGCAATGTACCCATATCAAAATGATGGATATCACCTACCAGAAACGATATGACACTACCCTTGTCTTCTGCCTCGCCGAAGATACGCATACCGGGAATCTCTTTCAGCCGTTGCATGGCATACTGGGTCAATTCGTGTTCATAGGCGGCAATCTTGTCCATCCCAACCAGCGAAACGTAGTCCAAAGCTTTGGCAAGTCCGGTAGTACCGATATAATCCGGCGTACCGGCTTCAAACTTGAACGGCAATTCATTGAAGGTAGTCTTTTCAAAAGAGACATGCTGAATCATCTCTCCACCACCCTGATAGGGAGGTATCCTATCCAGCCACTCCTCTTTACCATAAAGTACGCCTACTCCCGTAGGACCATACACCTTGTGAGCGGAGAAAACGAAGAAGTCGGCATCCAAGTCCTGCACATCCACCGGCATGTGGGGAATGGACTGGGCACCGTCCACAAGCACCGGAACACCCTGCTCATGGGCAAAAGCAATCATCTCCTTGACGGGATTGACCGTGCCCAGCACATTGGAAACATGTGCCACACTGACAATCCTGGTACGTTCGGAGAACAACTGCCTATATTCGTCCAATAAGAGTTCGCCCTTGTCATTCATCGGAATCACTTTGATGGCTATTCCACGCTTGGCGGCAAGCAGCTGCCAGGGAACAATGTTACTATGGTGCTCCATCACAGAAAGAATCACCTCATCCCCCTCCTGCATAAATTCCTCACCAAAGCTGGAGACAAGCAGGTTGATACTCTCCGTCGTACCACGGGTAAAGACAATCTCATTCGTACTACGGGCATTGATGAAACGTCGCACCGTCTCACGCGAGGCCTCGTGCAGCTCTGTAGCCTGCTGCGAAAGGAAGTGCACCCCGCGATGCACATTGGCATTCACCGAATAGTATTCGTCCGTAATGGCATCTACTACCTGGCGGGGTTTCTGCGTAGTCGCGCCGTTGTCCAGATAGACCAACGGCTTGCCATATACCTCACGGGAAAGGATGGGGAAATCAGCTCGAAGCCTCTCCCCCAGCCCCTCCCCCGTAGGGAGGGGAGCCAAGATACTACTCTTATTTATATCGTTGTTCATAATGAATCGAAATTATAAGCTATCACTTGCAGATGGCACATCCCTGGCATTTGTTCAGTTCTCCCCGGAAACGCTTCTCTACCAGCAGATGCAGACGGTCCTTCAAAGCATCCAAACGGATGGTGTCGATGACTTCGTTGACAAAAGCGAACATCAGCAGCAGGCGCGCCTCACGCACCGGGATACCACGCTGCCGCATATAGAAGAGAGCGCTTTCATCGAGCTGCCCCACCGTAGCACCATGACTGCACTTCACGTCATCTGCATAAATCTCCAGCTGAGGTTGGGTGTACATATGCGCATCGCGGGTAGCACAAAGATTGCGGTTGGTCTGTTGCGAACTGGTGTGCTGTGCGTCAGGGCGCACTAAAACAAGACCGGCAAAGGCACCTACAGCCTGCTCGTCAAGGACATACTTATAAAGCTCATTGCTGGTACAGTTGGGCACAGCATGGTCGATAGTCGTATGATTGTCCACATGTTGGTTCTTGTCTGCAATGGCCATACCGCACAGATTCAGTTCCGCATGTTCACCGGCGAGCGTCACACGGGTTGTATTCCGCGTAGTTCCGTTGTGCAGGGTCATACCATTCAGCAGTACATTGCTATTGGCTTCCTGCCTTACATACATATTGCTGATACGCACCGTACTGGTGTGGGTCTCCTCCAGTTCATAAAAATCGAAAACAGCATTTTCACCGGCAAAAATTTCTATTACCTGCGTTGCCAGGAAGTTCACACTGTCCATTGCATGGTCACATACTAGCAAGCGGGCTTGCGCCCCCTCCTCCAGGATAACCAGCACACGACGATTTATCATAAAATTGACGTCACCACGCAGGATATTCACCAACTGAATAGGTTTCTCTACCACCACATTCTTAGGAACATAAAACAGAACGCCGTCTTGTACAAAAGCAGTGTTGAACGCCGTCACACCATCCTCTGCCGTATCAGCCAGCTTACCGTAGTATTTCCTCACCAATTCAGGATTCTGTTCGGCCACTTCCTTCAGGCTACCGAAGATAACCCCCTCAGGCAGATGGGATTTGGGCAAAGCTCTGCCATAGAAAGCATCGTTCACCACAAAATAAAGAGCAGTGCTCATATTGGGAACATCGCACTTGAACACTTCATAAGGATTCACCGGGATTTCCAACCGGTTCAAGTTCAAGCCATAATCCGGCTCAAAGAACTTACTGATATCCGTATATTTATATTTCTCCTCCTTACGGGTAGGAAAGCCCAAGCGCTCAAAGTCGGCAAAAGCAGCTGCACGCGGCGCATTCAGCACCTCGGCACTATGCCGGCATATCATCGCCTCCGTTTGGGAGAAAAGGTCTATATATTGTTGCTCTACACTCATGTTTTCAGATTATGAGTTTATAATTCACTTGCTTCTTTCTTTATCCAATCGAAGCCACGTGTCTCAATCTCCTTCGCCAATTCCGGTCCACCGGTCTTTACGATACGTCCGCCCAGCAATACATGTACCGTATCGGGTTTGATATAGTCCAACAAGCGCTGGTAGTGGGTAATGACCATAGCACTGGTTTCCGCTGTCTTGAGTTTATTGAAACCATCGGCCACAATGCGCAGGGCATCTACATCCAGACCAGAGTCCGTTTCGTCCAGAATGGCGAAAGTCGGTTCCAGCATAGCCATCTGGAATATCTCGTTGCGCTTCTTTTCACCGCCACTGAAACCTTCGTTCACGCTACGGTTAGCAAGCTTATTGTCCAGTTCCACAATGGCACGTTTCTCGCGCATCAGCTTCAGGAACTCGCTGGCCGACAAAGCAGGCAGATGGCGGTACTTGCGTTGCTCATTCACGGCAGCACGCATGAAGTTTACCATCGAAACACCCGGAATCTCTACCGGAGTCTGGAAAGAAAGGAAAATTCCTTCATGCGCACGGTCTTCAGGGCTCATGGCAAGCAAGTCCTTGCCATTAAAGGTGATGGAGCCGCGTGTCACTTCGTAAGCCGGATGGCCTACCAACACATTACTCAACGTACTTTTACCGGCACCGTTCTGTCCCATTAGTGCATGTACTTCTCCATCACGTATGGTCAAGTTGATGCCTTTCAATATTTCTTTGCCATTGATGCTGGCATGTAGGTCTTTTATCTCTAACATCTTTATATTTACTATTTGACTATTTACAATTTACAATTTAATCACCCCACGCTTCCTTCCAGCGAAATGGCAAGCAATTTCTGCGCTTCTACGGCAAACTCCATCGGCAACTTGTTCAGCACTTCCTTGGCATAACCATTCACAATCAGCCCCACGGCATCTTCTGTAGAGATACCGCGTTGGTTGCAGTAGAATATCTGGTCCTCACTAATCTTGCTGGTGGTGGCTTCATGCTCCACGATGGCCGTTTCGTTTCGGATGTCCATGTAAGGGAAAGTGTGCGCACCGCATTTGTCGCCAAGCAGCAAGGAGTCGCACTGGCTGTAATTACGGGCATTATCCGCTTTCTGTGCCACGCGTACCAGACCACGGTAAGAGTTCTCACTCTTACCGGCAGAGATACCTTTGCTCACAATAGTGCTACGGGTATTCTTGCCCAGATGAATCATCTTTGTTCCCGTGTCTGCCTGCTGATGGTTATTGGTTACTGCCACACTATAGAACTCCGCTGTCGAATTGTCACCGGAAAGGATGCAAGACGGATACTTCCAGGTAATGGCCGAACCTGTTTCCACTTGTGTCCAAGACAGTTTACTGTCCACCCCTTTACAATGGCCACGCTTCGTCACAAAGTTATAGACACCACCCCGGCCCTCGGCATCACCGGGATACCAGTTCTGCACGGTGCTGTATTTCACTTCTGCACGGTCGTGCACCACAATCTCCACAATGGCCGCGTGCAACTGGTTCTCGTCACGCATCGGAGCCGTACACCCTTCCAGATAGGAAACGTACGAATCATCATCCGCCACAATCAAGGTTCTTTCGAACTGCCCCGTATTGCGGGCATTGATGCGGAAATAGGTGGACAACTCCATCGGACAACGTACCCCCTTCGGGATATAGACAAAAGAGCCGTCGGAGAACACCGCCGAGTTCAGTGCCGCAAAGAAGTTGTCGCGATAAGGCACCACCGAACCGAGATATTTCTGTACTAAATCGGGATGCTCGCGTACAGCCTCACTGAATGAGCAGAAGATGATTCCTTTCTCCATCAGCGTCTCCTTGAAGGTAGTCTTTACAGACACCGAGTCCATAACGGCATCCACAGCCATACCGCTCAATGCCATCTGCTCTTCCAGCGGAATGCCCAGTTTATTGAAAGTCTTTATCAACTCAGGGTCCACCTCATCCATGCTCTTCGGGCCCTCCTTCTTCTTCGTAGGGTCAGCATAGTAGGATATGGCCTGATAATCTATTTCGGGAATGCGGAGATGTGCCCATGTAGGCATCTCCAACGTCAGCCAGTGGCGATATGCCTTCAGGCGGAACTCCAGCAACCATTCCGGTTCTCCCTTCTTCTCAGAGATAAGCCGCACAACATCTTCATTCAGCCCACGCTCAATGATGTCCGTATGCACGTCGGTCGTGAAACCATACTTATACTTTTCCTGAGTGAGTTCCTTTACATATTTATTGGGTTCTTCTTGTTGCATCACTTCTATAATTACAAATTATGAATTACAAAATCACGGCTCACGGTATCAGTCAAAGTCTCCGTTTACAATCTGCTCCGTAACCGCCTTTGCCGCGGGAAAGAATATCCCGGCAAACTCTTCCATAGGATAATATAACACTGATTCTTTCTTTTTTGTTTTGCCAATCAGCGTATTGTCTCCGTCTATAAATTCGATGACACCAATCAGCAGGCTCGTCAACAGGAGGTACTTCAAAGCCCCCAGACCGGCTCCCAACCAATGATTGAGCCAGCCCAGCGAGACGGCCTCCATTGCCCGGGTCAGCAGAGAAGCCACCAGGGAGAAGAGCAAGGGAACAGCCAGCCAGATGAGGACAAATGCCAGTACTTGCGCCACTGTCATAGAGTCTGTCAATGTGGGGCACAGCTTCGCTGCCAACGAGGCATACAAAGCCTTTACTGCCAGCAGACCGACAATCAGCCCCAGCAGAGAGGCCAATTGCTTCACAAAACCTTTCATGAAGCCAATGATTGCGCCCAAGCCAAAAGCTACCAATATGATGATATCTATAATTGCCATAGATTAATGTGATAATGTGGTAATGTGCCAATATGCTAATGAGCAAATGGCTGATATGCAAAATGTGCCAATTGCCCTGCGGCATTTTCTTTACGCGCAGCCAATTGGCACATTAGCATATTTGCACATTATTCAATTATAATGTTTGCTTCACTTCTATTTCTTCGTAAGATTCGATAATATCGCCCACCTTGATGTCGTTGCAATTTGTCAGGCTGATACCGCACTCGAAGTTGGTACCTACCTCCTTCACGTCGTCCTTGAAGCGCTTCAAGGCATTGATGGCACCCGTAAAGATTACGATACCGTCGCGTATCAAGCGGGCCTTGTCGCTGCGTTTCACCTTTCCGGTCTTGACCATGGCACCTGCCACCAGTCCCACCTTCGTGATGTTGAACACCTCGCGCACCTCGATGGTTGCTGTAACCTGCTCCTTCAATGTTGGTGCCAGCATACCTTCCATGGCAGCCTTCACCTCTTCGATGGCATCGTAGATGACGGAGTACTTGCGGATATCCACCCCCTCCTGCTCTGCCATCTTGGCGGCAGCACCCGAAGGACGTACCTGGAAACCGACGATAATCGCATCCGAAGCGGCAGCCAGCGAGACATCCGATTCGGAAATCTGACCGACACCCTTGTGAATTACGTTTACCTGCACCTGCTCCGTAGACAGCTTGATTAAAGAGTCGCTCAACGCTTCCACAGAACCGTCCACGTCACCCTTCACAATCACGTTCAGCTCATGGAAGTCACCCAATGCCAGACGGCGGCCCACTTCGTCGAGCGTCAGCATCTTCTGCGTACGCAGACCTTGTTCACGCTGCAACTGTTCGCGCTTGTTGGCAATCTCGCGTGCTTCCTGCTCCGTCTCGATTACGTGGAACGTGTCGCCAGCAGCAGGCGCACCGTTCAAGCCCAATATCAGGGCAGGTGTAGAAGGACCGGCTTCCTTCATGCGCTGGTTACGCTCGTTGAACATAGCCTTTACCTTACCGTAGTTAGTACCTGCCAGCACGATGTCGCCCATCTTCAAAGTACCGTTGGAAACGAGCACCGTAGCCACATAGCCACGTCCTTTATCCAATGAGGACTCAATGATGGAACCCGTAGCACGGCGGTTCGGGTTTGCTTTCAGCTCCAGCATTTCCGCTTCGAGCAACACTTTCTCCATCAGCTCGGGTACACCGATACCCTTTTTGGCAGAGATATCTTGCGACTGATACTTACCGCCCCACTCTTCCACCAGGAAGTTCATGGCAGCCAGCTCTTCCTTAATCTTGTCGGGATTGGCAGTCGGTTTATCAATCTTATTGATTGCAAATACGATGGGAACACCCGCAGCCATGGCATGGTTGATGGCTTCCTTTGTCTGCGGCATCACGTTGTCGTCAGCAGCCACAATGATAATGGCAATATCCGTAGCTTTGGCACCACGGGCACGCATGGCAGTAAACGCTTCGTGACCCGGAGTATCGAGGAATGTAATCTTACGCCCGTCGTCCAGCGACACGTGGTAGGCACCGATGTGCTGTGTGATACCACCCGCTTCACCGGCAATCACATTCGCCTTACGGATATAGTCGAGCAATGAAGTCTTACCGTGGTCTACGTGCCCCATCACCGTTACAATCGGAGCGCGAGGTTCCAAATCTTCCTCATCATCCTCTTCCTCTACGATGGCCTGCGCCACTTCTGCACTTACATATTCTGTCTTGAAACCGAATTCCTCAGCCACCAGGTTGATGGTCTCGGCATCCAAACGCTGGTTGATGGATACCATCATACCAATGCTCATGCAAGTGGCAATAACCTGAGTAACTGAAACATCCATCATGCTTGCCAACTCATTGGCCGTCACGAATTCCGTAATTTTCAGTACCTTGCTTTCTGCCATCTCCATGTCTTCCAATTCCTGCATACGGCTGGAGGCCATGTCACGTTTCTCCTTACGATACTTGGCACCTTTGTTCTTTCCTTTGGAAGTGAGGCGTGCCAAAGTTTCCTTTACCTGCTTTGCTACATCTTCCTCGCTAACCTCCTGCTTGATGACCGGCTTCTTGAAGCGGTCCTTATTGCGGTTGCGGTTATTATTGGCATTGTTTCCACCAGGCTGGTTTCCACCTTGCGGGCGGCCCCCCTGACCTTGCTGGGCACCTGCGTGTCCACGATCGTTGCCACCACGCTGGAAGTTGGAAGCATTGTTGATGTCCACTTTCTCCTTATTGATACGGACACGTTTCTTTTTGCCATTGGCATCGCCGGCAGCGGTATCCTTCAGCTTGCTATCATCACGGCGGATTTCCTTGATGATAGCTTCCTTCATCTGCTTCTTCTGATCCTGGCGAATCTTTTCCTTCTCTTCACGCTCCTTGCGTTTCTCCTCTTTCGATTTCTTCTTCGGACGTGTGGACTGGTTCAAGGCAGCCAGGTCTATCTGTCCGATGACATTAATCTTCGAAACAAACTCAGGCTGATGTATCTTGAAGATTTCTTCTCCTTCTTCTTTCCCCTCTTTTTCAACCGGTGCTTCTTCAGCCGCCGGTGCGGGAGCAGGCGCTTCTATCATTTCTTCCTTTTTAGATTCTTGTTGAGCCTCTGACACCGGAGCAGGCTCTTCCTTGACAACGGGTTGGGGCTGCGGTTCCGAAACGGACTGCAGTTCGGGTTCAGATGCCGGCTGTATCTCCGGTTGAGGAGCTGGTTCCGGTTTCGGCGTTTCTACAACTGCCGGTTCCTCCACCTTTTTCTCTTCTATTGCTTTTTCCGTTTCTTTCTCTTTTTCTTGAGCAGGAGCAGGTCTACGGTTCAGTTTGTCCAAATCAATCTTGCCTACCGGCTTGAACTTCGGACGTACGTCTTCCGGAACAACCGTCTTAATCTCCTCGGGCTTCGCTTTCTCCTGCGTTTCCTTATAGCCGTCAATAGACACGGACGCCTTGTTGCGGTCCTTGCTCTGACGTTCCTGGCTGAAACGCTCCGACTTTATCTTAAGGTCCTTATCTGTACTAAACTCCTTTTTGAGCAGTTCGAACTGTTCATCCGTAATTTTTGTGTTCGGATTTGCCTCAACGGTAAATCCCTTCTTTTGCAGGAACTCGACAGCCGTCGTAATTCCTACATTTAAATCTCTTGTTACTTTGTTTAACCTTATCGTCATACTAATTTAATGAATTAATGTGCCAATATGCTAATGTGCTAATTGGCTGAGAAAAAAGGAGTGTGCACTTCATCCGATATGCTATCTGCATTGGCACATTAGCATACTACCCACATTACCACATTACTGCTCCTCCTCTTCAAACTCTTGTTTCAAAATGCGCAATACCTCGTCCACCGTCTCTTCTTCGAGGTCCGTCTTCTCAATCAACATCTCACGGGGAGCGTTCAACACAGCCTTTGCCGTATCGATACCGATAGCCTTGATGGCATCGATAACCCAACCGTCTATCTCATCACGGAATTCGTCCAAGTAGATGTCTTCATCCTCTATGGCCTCATCCAACTCACGGAACACGTCGATGGTGTACTCAGTCAACATACTGGCAAGCTTGATATTCAAACCGCCTTTACCGATAGCCAGCGACACCTCTTCGGGTTTCAGGAACACTTCCGCCTTGCGTTCTTCCTCGTTCAAGCGGATAGAAGAAATCTTGGCAGGGCTCAAGGCACGCTGTATAAACAACTGGATATTCGACGTATAGTTGATAACGTCGATATTCTCGTTGCGAAGCTCGCGGACGATACCATGAATACGGCTACCCTTCACGCCCACGCAGGCACCTACCGGGTCGATACGGTCATCGTAGCTCTCAACGGCAATCTTGGCACGCTCGCCAGGGATGCGGGCAATCTTCTTGATGGTAATCAGTCCGTCATTGATTTCGGGTACTTCCATCTCGAACAGACGTTGCAGGAAGACGGGCGACGTACGGCTCAGGATAATCTTCGGATTATTATTCTTGTTGTCCACACGTGCCACTACGGCGCGGGCAGTCTCGCCCTTGCGGTAGAAGTCACTCGGTATCTGTTCGGTCTTGGGCAGCAACAGTTCGTTGCCTTCATCATCGAGCAGCAGCATCTCCTTCTTCCAAATCTGGTAGACTTCCGCATTGATGATGGTACCCACCTTATCAATGTATTTGTTGTAAATACTATCTTTCTCCAGTTCCAATATCTTGGAGGCCAACGTCTGGCGCAAGTTCAAGATGGCACGGCGACCAAAGTTCGCGAAAATAACTTCATCCGTCACTTCCTCGCCCACCTCATAAGAAGCATCAATCTTTTGTGCTTCGGACAATGCAATCTGCAGGTTCGGGTTTTCCAAATCCTCGTCTGCCACTACCTCACGGTTACGCCATATTTCGAAATCACCCTTGTCCGGGTTTACAATTACGTCGTAATTCTCATCGGTACCGAACATTTTCGCAATCACACTACGGAACGACTCCTCGAGTACGCTTACCATCGTGGTTCTGTCGATATTCTTCAGTTCCTTAAATTCCGAAAATGTATCTATCAAGCTGACAGTTTCTACTTTTTTGGCCATAGTCTTATTTAAAACTGATTAAGTATTTAGTGTATTTTATCTCTTCATACGTAAAGGTCAAGTCCTCGTCCACCAGCTTGGGACGCTTGGCACCTTCCTCTTTCACTTTCTTCTGAATGGTCACGACGAAATGCTGTTCGTCGGCTTCCTTCAACACGCCGCTGAGCTTGCGGCCGTCCTTTGTCAGCACTTCCACTTCCTTGCCGATGTGGTTAATGTACTGCTGCAGTACCTTGAAGGGCTGTCCGATGCCGGCCGAACCGACTTCCAACTCATAATCCTCATCCTCACGGTTCAACTTGGACTCGATGTAGCGGCTCAGCTCTACGCAGTCCTCAATCCAAACACCTTCTTTGTGGTCTATTTCCACCAAAATCTTGTCATCCGGGCTGATTGTCACCTCCACAAGGAAGTAGTCCTTTCCTGCCAGCCACTCGTCAACAATCTGACAAACAGTTTTCTTTTCTATCATAGATTAACCATTAGGAACAAAAAAGAGGAGCTTAATCGCCCCTCCACCTTTCATCCGTTTTCGCTTGCAAAGATATAAATAATCTGTTCGACTACAAAATATTAGAGAAAAAAAGATTGATTTAACGGTTCAAACGGGAATTATATTACAGACACACCCTTTCAACACTTCAAGATAAGGGGTAAAACATATAATCTTATGAGACAGAAGCTCATACTTTATGAAATGAATTATCACGTTCCATACTGCATGAGATGCACATGTCAAGCACAACGAGATGTGCATCTCGAACAACATGAGATGTACATCTCATGCGTACAATCTCTATTGTTTCAGGAAAAGAAGTAAGGAGGTACAAGCGGAAAAAAGATACTGTTGAAAGACAACGCGGAAAAATAAAAGGCCGATAGCTTGTTTCATGCTATCGGCCCTTTTACTATGGTTCTAAAGGTCTAAAAGACCTTGTCGTATCACTTATTCGGAGTCTCCCACTTCTTGGTATCCGTACAAACCACGTTCACAGTCTGGTCACCCGTCTGGATGCGGAAGTCACCTTTCTCCAGAATCCACTTGCCATCATAGCCTACGAAAGCAAGGTCGGAGCCTTTCAGTTTCAGAGTCACGGTCTTTGTCTCGCCCGGTTTCAGTTCCACTTTCTCGAAAGCGCGAAGACGGCGGGTATCGGGAGTAAGGGAGGCAACGAGGTCACTGCTGAAGAGCAACACGCTCTCCTTGCCGACACGGTCACCAGTATTCTTCACATCTACAGTGAAAGTAAGCACATCATCAGCGGTAAAGTCCGACTTATCCACCTTGAGGTTACTGTATGCAAAAGTAGTATAACTCAATCCATAACCGAACGCCCACTGTACAGATACTTGCGCATCGTAGTTATAAGCGCCTTCCATCTGCTTTCCGATGTGTTCGCACGGTTTGTAGTCGTACGTAATCAGAGAGTTGATTTCCTTCGGATAAGTGAAAGGCATCTTTCCGCTGAAGTTGGCGTCGCCGGCAATGAGGTTTGCCAACGCATCACCGCCGTAATTGCCCGGAAGCATAGTATTGACAACAGCCTTAGCCAAAGGCTCGATGTCAGCAATCAGGCGAGGACGGCCTTCATTCAACACCAGAATGATGGGCTTCCCGGTTTTGGCAAGAGCCTTCACCAAATCGAGCTGGTTCTGGGAGAGGAAGAGGTTCGTCAGGTTACCCGGAGTCTCGCAGTAAGAGTTCTCACCGATGCAGGCAACGATGTAGTCGGCACCGGCAGCGGCTGCTACAGCTTTCTCTATCTCCGGAGTGTTTTCTTCCCACCAGTTGCCACCTTGCTTATAAGTGACACCGGCTTCGTAGATGATATTGTCCGCACCGAATTTATTGGTGAAAGCCTCGAGAATGGTATTATATTGACCTGCATGCTCGTCGGCTTTGTCGCCCTGCCATGAATAAGACCAGCCGCCATTGAGGCAACGCATGGAGTTGGCATTCGGACCGGTAACCAGCAGTTTCTTGCCTTTTGCCAACGGCAATATACCGTCTGTATTCTTCAGGAGTACCAAAGACTCTTCGGCAGCCTGCAATGCAGCAGCGGCATGTTCCGCACTACCGAACAACGGGAAGTCTTTCAAGTCATAATAGGGCTTTTCAAATAGGTTGAGACGGCATTTCAAACGCAGCACACGACGCACAGCATCGTCTATACGGCTCATGGGAACTTCACCTTCTTCCACCAGTTCTTTCAAGAGTGTACAGAACTTCCAGTCGTACGGGTCCATAGACATGTCGATACCGGCATTGATGGCGAGCTTGATGGCTTCCTTCTTGTCCTTGGCAATGTGGTCGCGGCTATAAAGGTTGTTGATGTCCGCCCAGTCGGTCACGATCATACCGTCCCAGTTGAGGTCTTCTTTCAGCCACTTGGTCAGCAGCTCATAGTTGGCATGGAAAGGCAGGCCGTTGTTCATGGCGGAGTTCACCATCACGGAGAGGGCACCTGCCTTCACCATTTCCAGATAAGGAGCAAAATGCTTCTCACGCATATCCTGCTCGGTGATGGAAGACGGCGTACGGTCCTTACCGGAAACGGGGACACCATAACCCATATAATGCTTCATACAAGCGGCAACGTTGTTCCCGCCAATCAGGTTGGGGTTCTCTCCCTGGAAACCGATAATGGCTTCACGTCCCATTTCGGCATTGACGTAGGCGTCTTCACCATAGTTTTCCCACATACGCGGCCAGCGCGGGTCACGTCCGAGGTCGGTCACCGGGGCATACGTCCAGGGGATGCTTCCCGCCTTTGTTTCGTAGGCAGAGATACGTGCACCCTTACGTGTCAGTTCACGATTGAAGGTAGCTCCCATATTGACGCCTTGCGGAAAGAAAGTACCGCCCAGTGTATAGGTAGTTCCGTGTATCTGGTCTACACCGTACACACAAGGAATACCCATCACCTCCATGGATTTCTCCTGAATGCGTTTGATGATTTCCTGCCACTTCTCCACGCTCTGTGCCACACCGTTGGGCACGTTCAAGATGGAGCCTACTTTGTATTTTCCGATGACAGAGTCGAGCATCGCCTCGTCCAACTGGAAACCCTTGGCATTCTCAATGCCTTGGATACGCATATAGAGCTTCATCATCACATCCTGCGAAGGCATCTCCTTGCCCAGCTTGAATTCCTTTTCAAGCTTGTATCTCTTGATGATTTTTTGCAGGTCCTTCACCGTGATGTTCTTCGGGTCGAGACCGGCAAAGGGATTGGCGCGTTTCTGCAGGAGGTCGATAGTGAGTTCGCACATCTGACCGACTTTCTCGTCAAGCGTCATCTTCTTCAGCAAAGTCTCAATCTGCTGTTCTATTTTCTCGTCTCTTGGAATGGCAGGCGCAACAGTGGTCTGCGCCGTAGCAGTAAGTACTAACCCTGATAGGGCTAAAGATAAGATTAACTTTTTACTCATGGTTGTGATATTGGTTTATAATAGTTGCACTATCTGTTTATACGAGGCACAAAGATAAGAACATCCTGCCATACCAAAGGATACAACAGGATGTTTTTTAGGGTATGATTTGTTATCTTTTCAGACAATCCTACTCTCATCTCTTCAAGAGGTTCATCGGTTCCTGAAGTTTCAGGATGTCGTTCGTCTTCTGCGTTGCGGCAGCTACTTCAGCCTCCAGCGTAGCCTTGATGTCGCGTGAGGAAGCCCCGACGAGGAACTTGTAGTTTCCGGGAGTTACCACCCATGCCGATGCAGCCTCATCATAGGAAGCCAGGTCGGCAGCATTCACTTTCAGCGTCACCACAGTAGTTTCGCCCGGTTTCAGTTCCTTAGTCTTGGCAAAAGCTTTCAGTTCCTTTTCGGGTTTGTTGGCGTCTGCAGCATCGGGAGCGGATACATAAAGCTGAACCACTTCCTTACCTGCTACCTTACCGGTGTTCTTCACTTCCACAGATACGGTATAGACGCCGTTGGCTGCCTTAACAGCAGCCTTGTCATAAGCAAAAGTGGTATAGGAAAGACCGTAACCGAAAGGATAGGAAACCTGCTTGCCAAAGGTGTCAAAGTAACGGTAACCTACGTAGATATCCTCCTCATAATTGGTATAATCCACATCCTTCACGTCGTTCTTCTTCCCGCCCTTGTTCACGAGGTCGGTGCTTACGCGCATGTCTATCGGGAAGTTGGCGGAAGAAGCGGCATCTTCAAACTTCACCGGGAAAGTCATTGTCAGCTTGCCCGAAGGAGAAGCCTTGCCACTCAGCACGTCAGCCACACTGTTTCCTCCCTCCTGGCCTGCCTGCCATGCACAAAGGATGGCATCGGGAACAGACTTCCAAGAAGCAGTTTCAATCACACCACCGATATTAAGTACCACCACTACCTTCTTTCCGGCAGCGTGGAAAGCATCGGACACTGCTTTCAACATGCTCTGCTCCTCTTTGGTGAGGTTGAAGTCGGCTACCATACGGTCGAGGAACTCACCGGAGGTACGTCCCAGCGTCACCAGTGCCACATCGGCCTTGGCAACCTGCTCGCGGATAACTTGTGCGGACACAGCCATCTCAGCAGGACGCTCGTCGGGCATAAACCACTCTTTCTTATCTTTGGCTAGACGTTCTTTCTCTGCTTTCAGGTAAGCTTCATAGCTATTCTTCAGCGCTTCATCCACCACATAGCCGGCATTCTTCAAGCCGTCCAATAGCGAAACGGTATAAGCGCGGTTCACGTTGCCCGAGCCCGTACCTCCGGCAATGAAGTCATAGGAAGTACAACCAAAGAGTGCCACGTTCTTCACGTCGGCTGCCAGTGGCAGAGCACCGTTATCGTTCTTCAGCAATACCATACCTTCTGTCGCCGACTGGCGGGTAACGGCAGCATGTGCTTTCAAATCAGGCTTGTTGGAATATTTATATCCCTTGAAATGGGGAGTCTGGAGAATCATTTCCAAAATGCGCTTCACATTCTGATTGAGAATGGCTTCGTCCAACGCTCCGTCCTGCACACCCTTCACGATGGCTTCGTACTGCTTGGGCAGACCGGGCTGCAACATGTCGTTGCCCGCCACCATCTGTGCCACAGCATCTTTACCACCGAACCAGTCGGTCATCACCATACCCTTGAAGCCCCATTCGTCACGCAGCATCGTTGTCTGCAACTCCTTGTTTTCCGAAGTATAGACACCGTTCAGGTAGTTGTATGAGGACATCACGGTCCAAGGAGCGGATTCCTTCACGGCAATCTCGAATCCTTTCAAGTAGATTTCGCGCAAGGCGCGTGGAGATACATGCGCATCCGTAGCCATACGGTTGGTTTCCTGGTTGTTCACAGCAAAGTGCTTGATACTGGTACCCACACCGTTGCTCTGCACACCACGTACGTAGGCGGCGGCAATCTTACCCGACACCAACGGGTCTTCGGAATAATACTCGAAGTTACGTCCGCAAAGCGGGTTACGGTGAATGTTCAGCGCCGGAGCCAACAGCACGTCCGCACCATATTCCAGCACTTCGTTACCGATAGACTGACCTACACTTTCCACCAGTTCCTGGTCCCAGGTAGAGGCGAGCAAAGTTCCGATAGGGAAATGAGTACAATAGTACGTAGCAGAATCTCCCTCACGCTTGGGGTCGATACGCAGTCCAGCGGGACCATCAGCCAGCACCACAGCGGGAATGCCGAGGCGCTCAATCGGATATGTGGTTCCTGCCGCACCCGGCACCAGCTTTCTCGTTGCACCGATTACGGCACTGTCACCCGAGAAACCTGCCATACCGGTACCCACTACCAGATGCGCCTTTTCTTCCAAAGTCATGGCGCCAATCACCTCATCCAGAGAGGACTTTCCAAGCTGCGGCACACCCGGTCCGCAAGCTGACAAAACAGCCATTGCTGCTGCCATGGATATGATATTCTTCTTCATAATCTTATTTAAATATCTTCGGTGCGAATTCAGTCAGGTAAATACGCCAGTTCTTCCAGATATGACCT
Source organism: Bacteroides sp. CACC 737 (assembly GCF_013874375.1). NCBI lineage: Bacteria > Pseudomonadati > Bacteroidota > Bacteroidia > Bacteroidales > Bacteroidaceae > Bacteroides > Bacteroides sp. CACC 737. Next base: position 4,034,885 of record NZ_CP059408.1, on the reverse strand, counting down.
TCTCCGGTTTCATAATATTCATATTTGTAACCCTTCTCGTCCAACATCTTGCGGTAGTCGTTATTGGCCTGGAACAAGAAGTCTTTATTACCGATAGCGATGTAATAGAGTGCCGGTTTCTTGGCAAACTGGGTTTTCAGTTTGGCTTCAAGGTTGTCATAAATCGGAGACTTCACATCTTTGTTGGGCATGATGGCAGCCGAGAACAGCCCTACATAGTCGAACATGTCCGGATATTGCTTGGAGATGTGCATGGAGTGGAAACCTCCCATAGAGAGACCAGCAATGGCACGCCCCTTCTTGTTGGCCTGTGTACGGTAAGTCTTATCAATGAATTTCACCACGTCGGGGAAAGCCGTTTCGAAAGAACCTTCCATCGTCTTGGGCAGATTCATGCTGGGAGCGGCAAAACCCAGTGACGATTCACCCGGAGCAGCCTCCAACGCAGCGTTACCGTTGGTCATTACTACAATCATCGGCTTGGCCTTGCCTTGGGCGATGAGGTTATCCAGAATCTGTGCCGTACGTCCCAGTTCGCTCCATGCGTTCTCGTCGCCACCCATACCGTGCAGCAGGTAGAAGACAGGATAGCGCTTGCCGCTTGTCTCATATCCGGCAGGCGTATAGACAGTCAGACGGCGGTCCATACCCAGCGTAGGGCTGTTGTACCATACCTTAGACACCGTTCCATGAGGAACTTTATTCACTTTGTAAAGATCGATGCGCTCGTCACCACCGATGATGAATACATTCGTCACGCTTGCCACGTCTCGAATCATATAGACGTTGGCAGGGTCGTTAATCTTCAGTCCGTCTACCAGGAAAGTGTAGCTGTAGAGTTCTGGTTTCAGCGGTTCGGGAGTAGTGAATTCCCACACACCGTCCTTGTTCTCTTTCAAATCTGCCACACCCGGACCATCAAACTCACCAAAAGGAGTCTTGATTTTCTGCGTAGGCAGGAAGTCGCCGGTTACTTGCACCTTTACGGCTTTCGGCGCCTTCAAGCGGAAAGTTACTGTATTGTTGTCGTGTATCTCAGGTGAGACCACAGGAGCGCCTCCCCAGAGAGCTTGTTGCGCGAAAGTCATCGCACACATCAGCAACAGAGCTGACAAAATAGAAATTCTTTTCATGATACGTATGTTATTTTGTTATTAAATTAGTTATACCGAATCCTCTTATTTGAACAACTTCGGCACGAACTCCGTCAGATAGATGCGCCAGTTCCTCCAGATATGGCCCTCGCCCGTTTCAAGATACTCGTACTTATAACCATTGTCATCAAGCAACTTGCGAAAGTCGGCCACACCTTTATAAACAAAGTCCGTCTTGCCGCATGCGATGAAGTAAAGGGCCGGTTTCTTGGCAAACTGAGTCTTCAGCTTACCTTCAAAGTCGGTATAGACCGGACAAGTTGATTTATCGTTTCCGGTACTTGCACCGGAGAAAAGACCTACATAGTCGAACATGTCCGGGTAATACTTGGAAATATTGCAAGAGTGGAAACTACCCATAGAAAGCCCGGCAATGGCACGGTTCTTCTTATTGGCAAGAGTGCGGAAATTCTTCTCTACGAACTTCACGATTTCGGGGAACGAGAGTTCAAAAGCACCTTCTGCCACTTTCGCTCTTTCGTCGGGACGCATGGATGGGGCAACAAACCCCTTGGGAGACTCACCTGCAGCAGCATCTTGCCAAGCATTGCCGTTGGTCATCACTACAATCATAGGTTGAGCCTTGCCCTGTGCGATAAGATTATCCAATATCTGCGAAGTACGGCCAAGAGCAATCCAAGCTTCCTCATCACCACCTGCACCATGAAGCAGATAGAATACCGGATAACGCTTGCCGCTGGTTTCATAACCAGCCGGAGTGTAAATCGTCAGACGGCGGTCCATTCCCAGCGAAGGACTATTGTACCACATGCGACTTACCGTTCCATGAGGTACCTTATTCACTTTATACAAATCGGCACGGTCCCCACCGATGATAAATACATTGGTCACGGTAGCCACATCCCGAATCATGTAAACATTGCTCGGGTCCATCATTCTCAATCCGTCTACAATAAAGGAGTATCCATAAAGTTCCGGCTTCAACGGTTCGGGAGTAGTAAATTCCCAAACGCCGTCCTTCCCCTCTGTCAAATCGGCAATGCCCGGTGCATCATAATCGCCACGAGGGGTCTTAATAGTTTGTGGAGGCAGAAAATCACCGGTAATCTGCACCCTTACAGCCTTAGGAGCTTTCAAGCGAAAAGTAACCGTGTTGTCTTCATGAATATCAGGAGAGACAACTGCCGCACCTCCCCAAAGAGCTTGCTGTGCAAAAAGGGTGACACAGCAGACCAGCAGCATAGCTGCCAAACTTAATAATCTTTTCATAATTTCTTATATTGAATGAATTAGATTTTTATTATTTAGCAAAGTTACGACTTACAAAAGGCAGGCACATATAAAGCGCCGAATGCCAATATTCGCTGGTATGTCCGCCATCCCGCACACGGAACTGGCAAGGGATACCGGCATTACGCATCGCCTGGAAAAACTCGATATTACGATCCAGCAGAAAGTCATCGTCTCCGCAATCCACAAACCACTGTACTGTACGAAGCTGTGCCTTACGCGCATCGTCCGCTTCGGCCACATACCTGATGCAACTATGTTCTTGCACAGAACGCGTCAGCACAGCCATCTTGTTTGTGGGGTCGGGATCTTTTCCCGCCTCCTCACCACTGACGGGGATATTCATCAAAGCACTCATGGCATAGGCGGCACAATACATATCCGGATAGCGCTGTGCATAGCTTGCCGTTCCGCCTCCGCCCATAGAAAGTCCGGCAATGGCACGATGCTGCTTATCACCTTTCACCCGGTAGGTCTTCTCTATATAAGGAAGGAACTCCTTATAGAAGAAATCTTCGTAAGCCCAGCCCGGCATATTGAAGTAGCCGTTCCAGCAAGTAGCTGGATTACCTCCGGCATTAGGGCTGACGATAATCATCTCGCAAGCCTCGCCCGATGCCACCAACTGGTCCATCACGTCCTTCACACGTTGGTCTGTAAACCAACTGGTATTCACCCCCGACATGCCATGTAGTAGATAGAGAATCGGGTATTTTCTCGTAGCATCCACCTCATAACTTTGAGGTAAATAAATTGTAAACTGCCGGTTTGCATCCAATATCTTGCTGTAGATACTGTCCGTCACCACTTTGCTCTGCGGTCCCCAACCGGAGAATTGTGCATATGCCGTCAGCATGGTGAAAATAGCCAGAAAAGTAAATAAGACTTTCTTCATGGTATTTTAGATTTTAATGTTTCTCATATTTATGATACATCAAGGGTAAGGTATCAGAAACGGTTATGCAAAAATAAAAACTTATGATTTCTTTTGTCATGATATATATCAGTTTCTTTTCCTACCAATTTTCATTCTGCACCATATTCGGATTCAGTTCAAGCTCCTTGCGCGGTATAGGCAACAACTTATGCTTCGGTTTGAAGCCATAAGTGGAATTCCGGTACTGGAATTCCGTACCCTTGGAAGAATAGCTCGGTATTTCTTTACCCTGATTGGCCATTACTGTTTCGGCATCGCCCCAACGCACCAAATCCTGAAAGCGTACACTCTCCAGACAAAGTTCCAGACGTTTTTCTTTCTTCACATCATCCAATGTTACAGAAGTCAGACCGTTCAGTTGGGCACGGGAACGTATCTGGTTGACGTATTCCAATGCTTTACCGCTATTGCCATTCTGCACATGTGCTTCAGCAGCCAGCAACAACACTTCAGCATAACGCATCACGCGCAGGTTAATGTACTGCAAGGCTTGAAAGTAGGAAGCATCATATACACAGTCCTCTTTCAGAGCACGGTTCTTCCACATAAAATACCCCTCGTGTCCCACCAGGTTCGCTCCTGCCTGCAAAGAAATACCAAGATTCTCCAATTGGGCAGCCGTACGGATGGAGCTGTTCAAACGATAGCCATTTTCACCTTCCATGGCAACAAAAGCTTCATATAAATCCTTTGTCGGATTCATGAAACCATAAGTACCCGTAGCAATGTAGGAAGAGGCCTCGCTACTCAGTGTCAGTTTTTCCGTACGCCACCCCTGCATAATGAAGGTCATTGTCATCTGGTTCCAGGCCTGCTCAGAGTCATTGCGTTTCTGCACTTCCAACATAGACTCGCAACAGCCATTGGCAGCAACGTGCAGCAGTTTATCATAATCACCCGTATAGAGCGCGTATTTACCAGACTCTATGACTTCATCCAGAATACCGGCAGCATCGCCATACTTCCCTTGAAACAAATAAGCTTTACCCAACATGGCCTGCGCCACCTCTTTCGTAATCCGAATACCCGTCTCACTGTCGTTTACATCCGATTTGGAAGGAAGCGCATTAGAATTTATAGCCTCCGTCAAATCGCTCTCTATCAATGCCCACATAACCTCCGGCGTACTGTTGCCGAGGCGATATTCTCCCGGAGTCAACAAATGGTCCACCACCGGAGCCGTACCAAACAGAGTGACCAGTTCAAAATTCGACCATGCACGGAAAAACCTGGCTTCGGCAACAGCACGTTTCTTGACTTCCGTATCCGGCTCCAACAAATCAATAATCAGATTCGACTTATAAATTATGCCGTACATACCCGAATACAGCCCCTGTACCATGCCATGGTCCGTGTCAAATGTATATTCATTCAACTGTTCCATTTGAGAGTTGTCACCCCGCGAGCCACCTCCAGCCCAAACATCATCGGCCAACAGATTCTTTGTGAAAAACCAGTTATAGTAATTGCCTCCCCAACTACTATACAGAGAAGCCAAAGCTTGTATGGCATCGTCATCAGTCTTATAAAAATCTTCCTGACTACCCATATTTCCATGTTTTGCTATATCAAGGCGATCTTCACAACCGGTACTGAATACGGAGAGTAACCCCAGCATCAGTATATAAACATATTTAGTTTTCATTATCAGTATCAATTTGAGGTTTATTAAAATTCAATGTTAAAGCCTAACACCACTTTTTTGGAACAAGGATAAGAGCCTTTGTCGATTCCCATACCTGAAGTAGAATTGGCAGCAGCTTCTGGATCAAAGCCCGGGTACTTGGTGAACGTGAAGAAGTCATCCAAAGAACCATAGATGCGAAGATTACCGACACAAAGTTTTTTCATCCAATTCTTTGGGAATGTGTATCCCAGCTGAATCTGCTTGATTTTGAAGAAAGAACCGTCATAGACCAATGCATCAGAAATCTGATATTTATCCATATTGGTGGCACCGGCACGGGGTACCGACCCATTGGGATTGGAAGCTGTCCAACGATTGTCATAAAACACCTCTTTCATTTTATTGGAAGCGGCAAAGTCAGGCCGGTTGATACAATTAAAAATGTCATTACCTTGCGAGCCCGTTCCGAACACAGTCAAGTCAAAGCCTTTCCATCCGGCTGTCAAAGTAATACCATAAGTAAAGTCAGGAATGGCATCACCGATATATGCCAAGTCACCATCATTCAGGTCACCGCTCTCATCCAAGTCATAGAATGTGGGATCACCGGTTGTCGGGTCAACGCCTTTGAACTTGTATCCACGGAAATAGTATACCGGATATCCCTCCTCAAAATAAGTAATGGTACTGGTGTGGAAATTCACGCCCGAAAGACGGGTGATGGATGGGTCTATATAGGTTACTTTGTTTTTCAGAGTTGCAAGATTAGCACGCACACCATAGTTGAAACTACCGATACGGTCCCTCCATCCCAACTCGAACTCCCAGCCTTTATTGCTTACATTACCGGCATTCATCGGAGAGGTTGAACCACCGATAATCAATGATGGAGTAGTGCCGGACACCAGCAGGTCTTTCGTTTTTTTATCGAAATAATCCATACTGAAGGTCAGACGGTCATTCAAAAAACGTGCATCGATACCCACATTTATTTGTTCGGAGGTTTCCCACTTCAACTCATCGTTGCCCATTGTGGAAGGAGCAGCACTGGTAATGTACGAATTCCCCATTACAAAAGGATAAAGGCCTCCCAATGCCATGTCAGTACTATAAGCATATCCGCTCAATGCAGCCAAACTACCATTCTGTCCCCAACTGGCACGCAGTTTCAGACTGCTGACATGATCCTTCAGAGGTGCAAAGAACTTTTCTTCGGAAACCGTCCACCCTACGGATACTGCGGGGAAATACCCCCAACGGTTCGTGGCAGGAAGCAGAGAAAGGTCGGCTGCGTCTGCACGTAGAGATGCCTGCAACAAATAACGTCCTGCAAACTCATAACCTACACGGCCGAAATAAGAGAGCTTGGCTGAACGCGTCTTCTCACCACCCACCCCTTTAATGGCAGAAGCTGAAGCATAATTCAAATAGTAGAACAACGGATCATTTTTTTTCAGTGCATCCTCTTCATTGGGAGAAAGACTGCCGTTTACGTAGTCATAAGTGGATTCCTGATATGACATACCCACCATGGCCGTCACCGTATGCTGTCCGAAGGTCTTCATATAATTGGCAAAGTTCTCCCACTGATAATAAATAGTAGTTGACGAAGTATTACTTTGACCGACATAGTCACGGCTTTGCGTGGCATTGCCATAGAAAGGAAGGTCTGTTGTAGAGCTACGGGTACCAGACAAGCGGTAACCGAAACGGGAAGTAAAAGTGAATCCCTTGAAAGGCTTGAAGTCCGCATACACAGAACCGTTTACGTTAAAACCACTGTTCTTACCAATGTTATTGTCACGCATAATCATAGGATGATATTGCTCACCTGCAAAAAATTTGGAAACAGCATAATAGTTTCCATTGTCATCCTGCAACAAGTGCTTGCCACTATTCAGGGCGGTCAGCATATGGGTGGGCAGGTTTTCGTATGTATAAGTATCCGGAGTCAGCGGGTCGAGCTGCAATATGGAAGTCAGCAAGCTGCCATACTCATTATTGGTGGAGACACTCCGTACGTTGTATTTTTCTATCTGGTTGGTGGTTCCCACTTTCAGCCATGGCTTGATTTCATATTCAGAGTTGATAGTAGCAGTCAAGCGCTTATAAGTATCGGCATTACCTTTCACGATACCATTATCGTCCAGATAGGTCAGGGAGAGATAATAGTTCCCTCTGTCACTGCCATTAGTAAACGCAATGTTATGCTTCTGCATGCGACTGTTTTCAAAAGCTACATCAGTCCAGGCCGTATTGGTCACACCGTCCCAATTCTGTAACAGATAATCTTCCGTGAAGGTATTCGCCTCTACCATGTAGTCTATGTACTGTTCAGCACTCAGCATCTTGGGTACACGTGCCAGTGACTGGGAGGAGAATTGGAAATCGTACGTAATTTTACCTTGGCCGGACTTACCTTTTTTCGTGGTAATAAGTACCACACCATTGCCGGCCTCAGCACCGTAGATGGCAGCAGAAGCGGCGTCTTTCAGCACTTCCATGGAGGCAATATCATTAGGATCAATGCCACTAATGTCGGATAGGCGGACACCATCCACCACATAAAGCGGATTGGAGGACACATTGGACGAGTAGCCGCGCACACGTACCGTAGGCGAGGAGCCCGGTGCGGCAGAGGTCTGGATAACCTGCACACCAGCAGTCTTGCCCTGCAAGGCAGCAGGCGCATTACTAATGGTACGATTCTGCATATCCTCGGTTTTCACCTGGGAAATGGCACCCGTAACGGAGCTCTTCTTCTGTACACCGTAGCCCACTACCACCACTTCGTCCAATGTCTTGGTATCTTCCTTCAATGTGACATTCATCACTCCAGGCACGGCTTTCTTCTCTTGTGTAACGTAGCCGATATAGGAATAAACGATAACAGCACCCTCCTTGACGGACAGCATATAGTTACCATCCAAGTCGGTAATCACACCGTTCGTTGTACCTTTTTCGAATACACTTACACCAATCATAGACTCCTTCAGGTCATCTGTCACTTTACCCGACACCTTTATCTGGTTCTGTGCCAGCAGGAAAGGCATCCCAGCCAAAAGGAAAAGTGCTGACATCGCCAGCCTTTTCACTGCATTGTTTCTCATAATGCTTTTCATTAGTTGTTAATTAGATTTATTAATAAAAGGGTTATATTCATTCTTCATCGGATACCTGCATCAGAAACCGCGTACCGGAAAGGCCATCACCACCTCAAGCAGTTCCTTGTCATGATTGTACTTCATGCCACAATCATTATCGAAAATCATCGTTGCTCCCTTATCAGCTGTATAAGGTTCCCACTCGGGCAAACCTTCAGTATTGGGATTCCCCGTACGGGCAAAGTTCAGCCACGCACTGCTCATCTTGTCCGCCAGCACTTGTGCCGCCTTTCCGCCTCCGGTCATCGAAGCATGACGCACGACATTGTTGAACACAAAAGGAATCTCCATACAATGCGTGCTGCGGAGTATTCCGTCCATCACGGGCGATTCCCAAGCAAACATATACATATAGACCGGTGCACCTTGCTGTGCCGACTTCAGTTTGGCCTGCTCCACTGCGCCAGGGCGGAAAATGAAGTCCACATCCACCAGGTCCTTGGGCTGATAACCGGGGTAGGCCTGCTCAAAAGCTTTCAGAAAATCATCCGTACGTTCACCATATTTCTTTTTAATCTGCTCCACAACCTGCTCCTTCGTCATGCTCCGCAAAGGCGGGAAGTAAGTGCTTGCGGTAAACTCGTGCAGGGTAGTGCCTATCATCACCGGAATGTCCTTGCTTTGCACCGGAGCCTGAGGGTCGAAAGGCTGTGCTGGCAGCACATCGCCATCTACCGTGGGAGCCCAGCCAAAGATAAAAGAAGCCACTCCTTCTTTATCAGCCTCTACACGCATTTTGGCAACGGCCTTTTCGCCTGCGGCAAGCAATTTGTCGTAAGGTACTTTCTGTAATTCATCTATCTGCGAAGCATTCAGTCCCAGCTCCTCCATAACCGCACTGCCAATGCGACGAGAATACTTTTGCTCCATCGTACGAAGCATAGATCCGCTTTGTACAATGGCTTTATGGAACAAGCCTCTCGCCGACGGTGTGGCAAGCAACGTAGAGACCTTGCCTCCCCCACCGGACTGACCGAAAATGGTAACATTCCGGGCATCTCCGCCAAAAGATTCTATATTCTTATTCACCCATTGCAGTGCAGCCACCAAGTCAAGCAGTCCGGCATTGCCCGATTTTGCATATTTATCACCATAGGCGGAAAGGTCGAGAAAACCCAGGACGTTGAGACGATGATTCAGTGTCACAACCACTGCATCCCCTTTCTTTGCCAGATTTGTTCCGTCATACGAAGGAAGCTCCTGACCACTGCCGGCGGAATAACCTCCACCATGCAGCCACACCATGACGGGGCGTTTCTTCCCGTCTTTCAGTCCCGGTGTCCAGATATTCACCCGCAGACAATTCTCGTCAGGATAACCGTCATCCCAGTTGAAGGCAAACGCCTGTTCGTCGCTGTACCATCCCATGCGCTTGCCTTGCGGACAAGTAGGGCCGTAGGCACGACTGCTGCGGACACCTTCCCATTTGTCAACTGCCATGGGCGGCATAAAACGTTCGGCTTTGGCATACGGAATACCTTTATATATATAGATACCGTTCTCCACATATCCGGCTACTTTGCCCGATTCGGTTTCGGCAACAGCAACCGTAGAGGAAGCCGTTATCTCCCCCTTCTGCCCGCAAGCAGGTACTCTCTCCATTTTAGCTGTCCCTCCGCACGAGGAAAGTAGGATGGCGGAGAATGCTAACACTGACAAGAATTGCTTTTTCATATTATGTATTAGTTTTATGTTTTTATGATTGCAATATTAGCACATTCTCCCCAAAAGGATTTTCTACGTTATCCAAACGGCTTTCCCCGATGTTCAAAACAGCTTTCTCCAATGTTCAAATGTTTGCAGATTTGTTCAAAACATGCTCTCCGGCAGTCTCTCTCTCAATTTTTATGAGTATTTTCGCATCGTAATGCCAAAACAAAAAGATGGCACATGCCAATGCTTTTAGTCTACACTATATATTATGAAATACATTAAATATTTACTTCTATTGTGTTTAATCACCGCATGCAATCCGTCGGACACAAAGCCCACACCGGAAGGCAGCATCGAAAGCCCTGTCATCACCAATGACCTCTCCAACCAGAAGGTCACCGCCTTTGCCGAAGATGCACAAGGACACATTTGGATAGGAACTTCACGAGGGGTAAACAAATATAATGTACACGAATATCATCAGTATTACTGTACGGATGACTCACTGGATATACCCGATAATCAAATCAACGACCTCTTCCGCGATTCACAAGGCCGGTTGTGGGTAGTAACCGTAAATGGGACTAGCCTATACACAGACAAGGATAATTTCCAAAATATGCCACTGGACTTCCCTAATAAAAACGGCATCCAAATATTCGAGAACAAAGACGGAAAGATTTTTCTGAACATGATGCACAGCCTTGCCGTATATAATCCACAAACACACAAATTTGACGTACCCATCAAGATATTTGACCCGAACTATACCTTCAACAACCGCTGTTTCATAGACCAGAGCAACAAACTGTGGGCAGTGACCCCGCTGTCTCTGCGCCGCTACAACTCCTCCACACTGGCGCTGGAAGACTCCATCCCAATGCAGGGCTTTTCTCCCACCTACTTCTTCATGCAGGCTAACGGAATCCTATGGCTGGCAGGAAACCGCCAGATAGCACTGTACGACACACATACGCACAAATTCAAGGAAACACCCCAAGCCCTCCGAAGCCATCCGTTGCTGCTGCATGCCAACGTCAACTACATCCATCCCTACGGCAGCAACAGCCTGCTACTGAATACCGACCAACAAGGAATGTTCCTCTACAACTACGTGGAAGAATACATGATACATCAAAGCGAAAACGGTTTTCCCTTCGAAGTACCTCACTTCAAGATAAGCACCATGTTTACCGACTCACAGAAAAACCTATGGATAGGCTCTGTAGACCAAGGGTATGTCGTGCGCTATAACTACAAAGAACGTTTCAACACCAACAACCATCTCAGCTCATACCTGAACCGGAAGTCAGTGCTGTCCGTGGCAGTGGACAAGGAGCGAAATCTCTGGATGGCCACCATGATAGACGGGCTGTACGTTTACAACATGGACAGCCACGAAGTGAAAGAAGTGGACCAGCCTAGACTTCCGGGGAAAAGCGCTACCGACAAACCGGACATCACACGCGTATTCGTAGATGACGAGGGCTACATCTGGCTGGCAGCCCTCTATGCGAGCAAGGTGATGAAATGCAGCTATAAAAACGGCATACTGAAGACAGAGGCTATTCATGACATCTTCCTACCGCTGTCGTTTGCACAAGATAGCCGTGGAACAATTTGGGTGGGTACATACAGCCCTAAACTTTATGCCAAAAGGCGTGAAGAAAAAGAATTTGTCCAAACACAAGTATTTTCCTGGACAGGAACCTTCATACCCGGACTCCTTCCACTCAACAACGGAAAGATGTGGGCCACTGCCTTCATGAACCCAGTTATGCAAATCAATCCCGACAATTGGGAAAGCGCTGAAGTACCATTCGAGAACACCGACTGGCAAGCTTGTATCCAACGTTCAGTATTCATCCCTACCGACATCTTCGAAGACAGTCGTGGAGATGTATGGATTGGAACCGTCAGCAACGGACTGCTGCACTATTCTGCCGCCACCGGAAAAATCGAGACCATAGAGGGTACACCCTGCCGGGACATCTCTTGCATTGAGGAAGATGCACAAGGCAATATATGGACAGGCACACAATACGGGCTGGGCAAATATGACCGCACCGTAGGGAAATTTACCAACTACTATGCCGCCGACGGCATAGGCGGCAATCAGTTTTACGACCATTCTTCATGCCGCCTGCCCGACGGGACACTGGTTTTTGGCGGTACGCACGGGCTGACTTTCTTCAACCCTATGGACGTAAGTACCAAACGGGAAATTCCACTGCTCTTCGAGGATTTGAAGATACACAACCGGTTGGCACGCCCACAAGACAGCAAAAGTGTAGACAAGCACCTCTCCTACCGGCCGGACATCTGCCTGGACCACAATCAGAATGGTTTCAGCATCTCCTTTGCCGCACTGGACTACTGCGAATACGAACGCGTACATTATTATTACAAGATGGATGGTTTCGACAAATATTGGATTGATGCCCGCAACAACCGAGAGGCCTACTATGCCAATCTGCCTGCCGGTATCTACACTTTCAAAGTTAAAATAACCAATAACGACAAGAGCATTGTAGAAAGGGAGAATTCCATACGCGTCATCGTAAAGCCCGCCCCTTGGCAAACATGGTGGGCATGGTGCACCTATCTGCTCATTGCCGCCGCCATCATCGGTATCTTCATCCGTGCCTGGCTACGCATTAAGCAGGAAAAAGAAACCGCCCGACGCGCCAAACTTGAGAAGGAGCAGGAACAACGGGTGAACCGCATGAACATGAGTTTCTTTGCCAACATCTCGCACGAGTTCCGCACCCCACTCACCATGATTTCGGGTCCGGTAACACAACTTTGCGAAAGTCCCCAAATAGAGGGAGAAAACAAACAACTGCTTTACATCGTACAACGCAGTGTGGGGCGCATGCTCCGTCTGGTGAACCAGCTGATGGACTTCAACAAGCTGGAGAACGACACCCTGAAGCTGCGAGTGAAACGAACCGATATCATCTCGCAACTGCAACGTTTTGTAGACATTTTCCGCATCAACGCCAACGAGAAAGGCATCGCACTGAACACTTATGGCCTGGAGGATACTTTCCTCATGTGGCTGGACGTGGACAAGCTGGACAAGATTGTAGGAAACCTACTTTCAAACGCCTTGAAGTTCACTCCGAACGGCGGAAAAGTGGAACTGTGCTTCGACGTCATTACCCGCGAAGAGGCTGCACGCCTCTTTACGCTGACGGACAAAGACATTGACACACAGTACGTCAAAGTTGCCGTGGCAGACAGTGGCCACGGAATCCCCGAGGAACAGTTGGAGAAAGTATTCGAACGCTATTACCAACTGGACAATCAATCCAAAGGTACCTATAACTGGGGAACCGGTATCGGTCTGTACTATGCCCGTAGCCTGGCGCTGCTGCATCATGGCTATCTGAAAGCCGGCAACCGTACCGAAGGAAACGGAGCCGTCTTCACCCTACTGCTACCGGTGAATGACCTCTCTTATACCCCCGAAGAATGCACTCTCCCCGAAGAGGAACAGAACAAGGCATTTCCGATACAAACGGAAGAACAATATCAACTGGAAAATACAGAGAGCATCCGGCAGCAAAAGCAAACTCTTCTGGTAGTAGACGACGATACGGAAGTGGCCCACTACCTGAAAGCCCTGCTTTCTCCCATCTACAAAATCGTCTGCCGCTTCGATGCCGACAGCGCCTTCAAAGCCATGAACGAAGAAGCGCCCAACCTCGTACTGAGTGATGTAGTGATGCCCGGAAGAAACGGTTACGACCTCTGTCGCCAGATAAAAGAGGACTTGCAACTATGCCACATCCCCGTGATACTGGTAACGGCCAAAGCTACTGTAAAGAATCAGGTGGAAGGTCTGAATACCGGTGCAGATGCCTACGTGACGAAACCTTTCGAGCCCAACTACCTGTTGGCGCTTATCAAATCCCAACTGAAAAACCGCGAGAAAGTGCGCAGCCTCCTAAGCCAGTCCACCCAAACGGATAAGATTGAGGGAAATGTGCTTTCGCCGCAGGACAACACTTTCATGACCGAGCTTTACCACCTGATGGAGAACGAACTCTCCAATCCGGAGCTGGACGTGGCACGCATGACCGAGCTACTGAAAATCTCCCGTACCAAGTTCTATTATAAGGTAAAGGGGCTGACGGGTGAGAACCCCAGCGTATTCTTCAAGACCTACAAGCTGAACCGTGCAGCCGAATTAATAAAGGAAGGGAAATATACCATCTCAGAGATAGCGGACATGACGGGATTCAGTACACTGTCCCATTTCTCGACCAGTTTCAAAAAACAGTTTGGAGCGACGCCGAGCGAATACAGCAAGTAAAAAGCCGGTCGGTTCAAATTTATTCATTACATTTGTACCATTCTTAAAAAACTTTTTTATCCATGGCACACCGACTGAACACCAACAAACAGTTTATGATAGGCAACGGAATCCTTGCTTTCGCCGTGATTTTTGTAGTTGTCATCTTTGTCTACATGAGCATGAGGCTGCAACAACGGAAAGAAGGAGAACGCAACTTCATCGAGACATACACCATCACACTGACGAAAGGATTTGCCGGAGATTCCACTTCCATATTCATCAACGACAGCCTACTGGTGAACCGCACTATTGCAGAAGAACCTTTCACCATCGAAGTGAAACGTTTTGCCGAACAAAACGCACTCATGATTGTAAACAATGCAACTGAAAAGCTTTCCTTATTTGAGCTAAGCGAAAAAGGGGGCGAATACCGGTTCGAGAAGGAAGGGGAAGAGGTAAAGCAGCTGGCAAAAAATTAAGAATAAAAAGTCGTGAGGCATTTTGCTCTCATACTTCGGAGTCGACAAGCTGTTTTCTGGCTTACCAATAGCCACTGCAAAGACATTACACAACTCCAGCAGTAACACTGCAGCGATACTGCATACCTTTTGCAGTATCACTGTCTGCAAAACAAGGAACTACTTACTGTGATACACCCACACTAATCTCTAATCATTTATTTTCGTTTGATATTTCCGAAGCTCCGCCCTCAATGCTTGTGCCTTTCCATCAGTCATCCGATCGAGCAAATTCCAGAAACGCTCCCCGTGATTCATCTCGCGGGTATGTGCCAGTTCATGTAATAGCACGTAGTCTATCAGATGCTTGGGAAGAAGTACCAGATAATAGGAAAGGTTGATATTGCCTTGTGCCGAACAGCTTCCCCAACGCCCACTGCTGGAATTTATCTTCACACTCTTGTAAGGAAGGTTGTGCTGCATGGAAAGCATATACAAACGGGGCGGAAGAACAATTTTCGCATTTCGCCGTAAAGCTTCCTCTATTACCTTGCGCAGCCAAGCCTGCAGCTTCTCATCCGAGAAATCGGCATCAGGAGGACAGATTATCTGCATTTCCCCCAATTCCGAACGAGACAAGAACCGTTCCCGTTGTCCGCTGACCAATGTCAGTTTAAAGAACTCCGTATCAATGCGGTAATCCAAATCAATCAGCTTTCTGACCTGCTTCTGTCTGGCAGCCTTCAGACGCGGACGAAGCTGCTCGATGGCATTCTCTATCTCGGCAAGAGAAGTCCGGGGAGGCACAGTCACGTAAATTCCATCTTCCTTTGTACGGAAAGTAAGACGCCGTGCCCGGGCATTGACCCGGACAAACAAAGGGCCAAGCTCTTTATCTTCTACAATGCAGTTTACTGTCATAAATCAAAGCCTCTCCCATAGGAAAGGGGTGGGAAGAGGCTTTGCAAATGAACAAAGAATCATCCAAAAACGCAAGCAAATACCTGACAAAAGCGGACGGAGTGTCCGATAATGAACACTGCACAAAAATGGCTATCCTTTAACAATCAACATTTTACACTTATGGCACAATAATTGATTAAAGTATGCTGAACTGGTTTCTTTTGAAAAAAGCATTTCTACATGCAACTTTTTCAAGGCAGTTCACGTCTAACTAATAAACACTAAATCACAAAAAACAAAAGAATATGAAAGCTCTAACAACATTTATCGCAATCGCCTTATTGGCATTCAGTACAACCGCTTGTTCACAACAACACACATACCGTTCCGGAGGCTTCGGCAGCAAAACAGTCAAGGCAAGCAAGAACTATGTAACCAAAGACATAAAAGTGGACAACTTCACCAAGCTGAGTGTAGCCGGCAGCCCCGACGTGACCTACACACAGAAGTCCGGCAAACCGACAGTGGAAGTATACACCTCGGACAACATTGTAGACTTACTGGATATCCGTGTCAAGGACAATACCCTCTACATCGGCTTCAAGAAGAATGTCAACGTATCCTATAATAAACTGGAAGTACGTGTGTCCGCAGAAAAGTTGAACGGCATTGCTGTTGCAGGTTCGGGAGACGTGGAACTGAAAAACGGACTGAAGACAGACAACCTCAAAATCTCTGTGGCAGGTTCGGGTGACATCAATGGGAACAACATCTCTTGCACAGACCTCGATATTTCCATCGCAGGCTCAGGAGACATCAACAGCAGCGACATCACTTGCAATGACCTCCAAGTATCCGTTGCAGGTTCAGGTGACATGAAGCTGAACAACGTAACGACTAACTTCACCAAAGCATCCGTTGCCGGTTCGGGTACCGCCATCCTGAGCGGCAGCACCCAAGAAGCTGAATACAGCGTGGCAGGTTCGGGTGATTTGTTTGCTTCCGATTTCGTTGCCAAGAAAGCATCCGCCAGTGTTGCCGGTTCAGGCGACATCAAGTGCCATGCCACAGATTTCCTAAAAGTACGCACTAGCGGAAGCGGCAGTGTGGGCTACAAGGGTAATCCTGAACTGGACTATCCGAAAAAAGGACTGTATAAGCTTTAACATTGGAAAATATAGACTTTAAGATTAATGAACCTAAACTAAATTCTCTCTCAAATAATTACCTATAAAGATGACGAAGGACTCCCGCGAGGAAGTTCTTCGTTCTTTGTGCATCCACCCATGCTGGGCGTACAAACAATAAAGGGACGCTGCATCACGCAGCGTCCCTTCTATTTTAGTTAGTTTTTATAAGATTTTGAGAGAATTGAAACTTCACAGCCTCAAGTTGTTTTAATAAAGCACACTAACTATTATGTTTAAAGCAAATGAAAATGTTATTTTAAAAGCAAATGAAAATATCTATTCACTGATTTCCAGATCCTTGTCCACCCGACGCAGGCTATCCATTACCTGCTTTTCATGAGACACGGGCACATCTCCCGAAAGAGCTACCGACGGTGCGGAAATCTGTTTACCGATAGTATCGGCTGCGGCCACCTCCTCTACATCCGAGAAAAATGAATGTTGCATCACATTCCCCATAGAAAGGACCACTGCCACTACTGCAGCGGCTTTGAACAACGGCATGAAACGTGCGGTCAATGTCATGCGCTTTGCCTTGACCACCGGAACTTCCACTTCGGCAAGTACCCGGGCATCAAAATCCTCACCCAAATGCACTTCCTGCTGAAGCTGCTGATATACGAACAAGTCCTTGTAGCGAAGCAAGTGTCCGGGAACATCGTTACCGCTAAAGAAAGCACGCAGGCATGCTTCCTCTTCCAAAGAAGTTTCGCACTGCCAGTAGCGTTCCAAGAGTTGTTCTATATATTTAGAGTCCATAACCTTCTATATCAATAAACGTTTGTTTTACTTTTTGCCGCGCCCTGAAGAGGTTCACTTTTACCTGCTCCTCGGTCAAGTTCAGGACCGCTGCTATTTCTTTATAGCTCTTACCTTCCACATCCCTAAGCTGCATAATCAACCGCTGTTTTTCGGGAAGCTTGCTCATCAACCGATGTATCAACGCCATCCGTTCCTTGTTCACCAGCTTTTCGTAAGGGCTCGATGCATCGGAGACTTGCTCCATTTCGGGGAGTAGCTCCACGGTACGGGAGTCTTTTCGCTCGCTACGGTCTATCGCCAGATTTCTTGCCACAGTCAAGCAATAGGCTTCAATAGAACCAAACTGCGACCACTCGTCACGCTTGTTCCAAACCCTTATCAGCGTTTCCTGCACAACGTCCTCTGCCTCTGCCCTATCAAACGTAATTCTTAAGGCTAACCGAAAAAGCTTATCCTTCAGCGGGAGAATGTCATTGCGAAAGCTGAGTTCTTGCATCTCTAATAAATTGACGGTTAAGTATTCAGAAAGTTACAGCCTATTGCCGTTTTTTTTGAATTATTTTCGGATACGGGTTCCACTGTTCCCGTTGATGGCTGATGCTAAAGTGATTACGACTTCGGACACACCCGCATTCAACGCCTCGAAAGAGTTCTCCAATTTTGGAATCATGCCACCTTGAATCACTCCATCTGCTACATATTGCTTGAATTCCTCCGGTGTTATCTGTGGAATCACGCTATCATCGTCGTTCTCGTCACGCAGCACCCCTTTCTTCTCAAAGCAGAATACCAAAGTAACATCGAACAAGCCCGCCAAAGCCTTGGCACTCTCTCCGGCAATGGTGTCGGCATTCGTATTCAGCATGTGCCCCTCTCCATCGTGCGTCAGCGGAGCCATCACGGGAACCACACCCTTATGAATGAGGTCTGCCAAAAAAGCAGCATTCACCTGCTTCACATCGCCCACAAACCCATAGTCCACCTCCTTCACGGGACGCTTAACCGAACGGATTACATCCATATCGGCTCCCGTCAAGCCCAGTGCATTGACACCGCGCGCCTGCAAGCCAGCGACGATATTCTTATTCACCAGCCCGCCATACACCATTGTTACCACTTTCAGCGTTTCGGCATCAGTGATACGACGGCCATTCACCATTTTGCTTTCAATCCCCAGTTGGGCGGCGAGCTTCGTAGCTGAGCGTCCGCCTCCATGTACCAAGACCTTGTAGCCTTCGATGGCTGCAAAGTCATCCAATAACTTATAGAGGGTGGCTTCCTCTTCTACAATCTTGCCACCCACCTTTATTACAGTCAGTTTCTCCATTTTATTCCAAATAAGTATATCCGTACAGTCCGGAACGGTAATTAGACAAGAATTCCTTTCCTTCTTCCACAGAGATACGCCCTTCCTTGACGGATTGCGTCACCCAAGTTTCCAGCGTACGTACCAGTTTCTTAGGATTATATTGCACGTAGTCCAGCACCTCTGCCACCGTCTCTCCATCAATCAGTTGGTCAATGGTGTAGCCTTTGGAATTGACAGACACATGCACAGCATTCGTATCACCGAACAGATTGTGCATATCTCCCAGAATCTCCTGATAGGCCCCTACGAGGAAAACCGCCAGATAATAGTGCTCCTTGTCGCGCAACGAGTGCAGCGGCAGGGTCGTCGTATCGGCACGCGAGCTGACGAAATTAGCTATTTTACCGTCAGAGTCGCAAGTCATATCCTGCAAAGTAGCCTCGCGGTCGGGTCTTTCATCCAGCCGCTGTATGGGCATGATGGGGAACATCTGGTCGATGGCCCAGGAATCGGGCAATGACTGGAACAGCGAAAAATTACAGAAATACTTGTCGGCAAGCAGCTTGCTCAACTTGCGGAATTCCTCGGGGCAATGCTTCATGCCGCTGGCAATGGAGTTAATTTCGCGGCAGATACTCCAATAGAGTTTCTCTATCTGCGCGCGCGTATTCAAGTCGACGATGCCATGACTGAAAAGGTCGAGTGCCTCTTCGCGTATCTGCTGTGCATCGTGCCAGGGTTCCAGCATGCTGCGCTGACTCAGGTTGTCCCAGATGTCATACAGTTCCTTCACCAGTTCGTGGGCATCCTCTCCCGGTTCCCAGTCGTCATCCATTTCGGGCAGGGAAGCCGTTTCCAGTACTTCAAAGATAAGCACGGAGTGATGGGCAGTCAAGCTACGTCCCGTTTCGGTAATGATATTGGGATGAGGAAAGCCGTGTTTGTTGGCAGCATCAACAAATGTCGACACCACATCGTTGACATATTCCTGGATGGAATAGTTGACGGAGCTTTCGCTGCTTGAAGAACGTGTACCGTCATAATCAACTCCCATACCGCCACCGGTATCCACGAATTCGATGTTGAATCCCATCTTGTTCAGCTGCACAAAGAATTGCGAAGCTTCACGCAAGGCATTCTTGATGCGGCGTATCTTGGTTATCTGACTGCCGATATGGAAATGTATCAGCTTCAGACAGTCCTTCATGTCCTTTTTCTCCAGGAAGTCCAGCGCTTCAAGCAGTTCACTGGATGTCAGTCCGAACTTGCTGGCATCTCCCCCACTTTCTTCCCATTTGCCACTTCCACTGGAAGCCAATTTTATGCGAATTCCAATGTTGGGTTTCACTTTCAATTGCTTCGCCATCTTGGCAATAAGATTCAACTCATTAAGTTTCTCTACAACAAGAAAAATGCGTTTGCCCATTTTCTGCGCCAACAGTGCCAATTCAATGAAGCTCTCGTCCTTATATCCGTTACAGACCACGAGGGAGTCCGGGTCTGTATTGACCCCTATCACAGCATGCAACTCCGGCTTTGAACCCGCTTCCAGACCTAGATTGAACTTCTTCCCATGGTTAATCATCTCTTCCACCACAGGACGCATCTGATTCACTTTGATGGGATAGATAATAAAGTTCTCTCCTTTATACCCATACTCATCGGCGGCCTGTCTGAAGCAGCAGGACACCTTCTCGATTCGGTTGTCCAGAATATCGGGAAAACGCACCAATACCGGAGCCGCTACATCGCGCAACTGCAACTCGTCCACCAACTCTTTTAAATCGACGGCAACCCCATCCTTACGCGGTGTCACCACAACATGACCTTTGTCATTGATACTAAAGTACGAAGTGCCCCAACCAGTTATGTTGTACAGCTCTTCTGAATCTTCAATACGCCATTTTCTCATCAGTACATTTACTATTAGACTATTTACAATTTACTATTTTCCCACTATAGTGTGTTTTATAAAAGGGGCGACAAAAATACACATAAATCTAATACATCCAGCTCATCGGACTGAAAAATACACATTTACAAGGGATTAAAGTCCTAAAAGTTGGCGTAACCGTTGCACGGATTCGCTAATCTGGCTGCGACTCTCCAGATAACCGGCATCAAAGCGATAACGGGCCTGCGAGTAGAAAGGCGCACGCTTATCCAGCGCCTCCACAATGAAGGTGCGCAAATCTTCGTCCGTCTTGCCTTGCAGGATGGGGCGCTGCTGCTTCGCCACCCGGAGCCGGCGGAACAGAATATCGGGGTGTACATCCAGGAACACCGTCTGCCCGCAACCGTTCATATACTCCATATTGTCAAAAAAACAAGGAGTACCGCCACCGGTAGAAACCACGACATCCTCAAATTCCCCTACTTCATGCAGCATGTTTCGCTCCAATTCACGAAAAGAGGCTTCTCCCCGCTCGGTGAACAATTCACGGATTGATTTGTGAAAACGTTCTTCGATGTACCAGTCCAAATCAATGAACGGCACATTCATTTCGCGGGCAAAAGCCTTTCCTAAAGTAGTTTTACCGGCTCCCATGTAGCCGGTCAAGAAAATACGCATCATATCTGCTACGAGTTACAGGTTTCCTGCAAAGGTAGCAATTCCAAGCTGAAAACGCCTCTGTATCAGAGAAAAATTTTGATACGCTTGCTTAAATCTTCGAATTCCTTTTCTCCTGGTTCACCGGTGGGTGTACCGAAGGGCATCTGTGCAATCATCATCCAGTCGCCGGGCAGGTTCCAGGTGCGGCGTACCTCGTCGTCAATCAAGGGGTTATAGTGTTGCAGGGAGGCGCCCAACCCCATATCTTCCAGCATAGTCCAGATGGCAAACTGGTGCATAGCGGAGGTGTGCTGTGACCAAGTGGGGAAATTATCCTTATAGGAAGGGAATGCTTCCTGCAGCTTCTTGACTACAGAAGTGTCTTCAAAATAGAGCACAGTACCGTGTCCGCTGGCAAAGCAGCCGTCAATCTTGGCTTCCGTCTTGGCAAAAGCCTCGGCAGAGATACGTGCTTTCAGGGTTTCCTTCACAATGTTCCACAATTTCTTATGTTCGTCGCCCAGCAGCAATACAATTCTTGTAGACTGTGAATTGAAAGCTGACGGCACATTCTTTACGGCTTCACGAATAATGTGTACTATTTCTTCATCCAGTACTGGCGAATCGCTGCCGATAGAGTAATAACTACGGCGATGCGCCATGGCCTCTGCAAATGTTCTCTTCATTTTTTGTCCTTTCTTTTTTTATTGAGTCTTCTCTTCTTTATTTTATATCCGCCATACAAAGAAACAAATGAAAGAGTTAAGTTGTTCGGATTTTCTTTTTTACCTTTGTCCGCAGTTATGAAAAAAGAAAAATATTACGTCGTATGGGCGGGAGTCAGCCCGGGTATCTACACTTCCTGGACAGACTGCCAACTGCAGACCAAAGGCTACGAAGGAGCAAAATACAAGTCGTTCGAATCACGCGAGGAAGCGGAAAAAGCCTTTGCCTCTTCGCCGTACGCGTACATCAAGCGGTCGGCCCCTTCTCCTGCCAAGACTATTCCCGGCGCCGACGCTCCCCTTCCTGCCGCCGTCGCAGAAAACAGCCTTGCCGTAGACGCCGCCTGCAGCGGAAATCCCGGTGCCATGGAGTACCGGGGAGTACACGTCGCCAGCCGTCAGGAAATCTTTCACTTCGGGCCGATGTATGGAACCAACAATATCGGCGAATTCCTCGCCATTGTCCACGGACTTGCCTTGTTGAAACAGAAAGGTTTCGACATGCCCATCTACAGTGACAGCGTAAACGCCATCAACTGGATAAAACAGAAAAAATGCAAAACCAAACTGCCGCGTGACGCCAAGACCGAAGAGCTTTTCCACCTAATAGAACGTGCGGAGAAGTGGTTGCGCGAAAACACCTACACCACCCGCATCCTAAAATGGGAGACAAAGCAATGGGGGGAAATTCCGGCCGACTTCGGAAGGAAGTAAAAAAACGCGAGCACCCTGGATTCTTCATCCGGTTGTGCCCGCGTCAAGAAAATGATGCGGCCGAGCTTATGAATGAATAGCCGCCATCATGTTTTATTTGCTATACGATGCCTTCACGAAAGGAGCATCAAGCAAGTAGTCAAGACTCTGCTTCACACTCTCTTCTACGGGGCAGCTGTATTTCTCAATCTCAGCTACGATGTGGCGCACGCCAGCAGTATCCGTATTCTTGAAGATAGCATCATAACCTACCATACCACTCTGCCCAATCTCGCGGTGATCCTTGATATGGAGCATGGTGAAGCGTCCGGGATACTTGTTGAAGTAATCCACCGGGCTGTTCTGGCCGCGCACTACCCAGTAAACGTCCATCTGGAAGAATACATATTCGGGATTGGTGTGTTGCAGCATGTAGTCCAGCATCAGCTCCTTGTCTTCCACTTTCTGGAATTCATGGGCATGATTGTGGTAACCGTATTTCAAACCGGCAGCCTGGCAGCGCTTGCCCACTTCATTGTAATAGTCGCAGTAGGTCTGCAAATCTTTCAATGTCTTGGGAACGGAGAGATACGGAGTCACGATATACTCCATACCGGCCTCCTTATGGGCAGCAATGCACTGATCCCACCATTTCAAGGCTTCCGTAAAGTCGCCCGAAGCCAGTTCCTCGTCCGACAACCCGTGGGTAGTGTGCGAAGAAAGCACGGTCATACCGCTCTTTTCCACCATCTGCTTGAACTCCTGGGGAGTCTTGCCGTAGAACTTACCGTCATTGTAGTTGGCGGCCTCCACACTGGTATAGCCCATATCAGCCAAATCCTTCAGAATCTGGTCGAGGTTACTGCCGTCCTTCACCAAGTCCCTCACAGAGTAGAGCTGTATGGCAACTTCCTTTTTCGTCGTTTCCGGCGTCGTTTCCCTACTCTGGCTGCTACAGCTTGTGGCCATCATGGATAAACACAGTGCTGACAAAATCATCATATGTTTGATTCTCATAGTACTATCTTTTTAGAAGGAATCAGTCGAGAACCTTTACACGGATGTTGCGGTACCAAACATCATCACCATGATCCTGTACACCGATAAAGCCTTCATGGTTTTCGCCACCACAGTTGTTCAACAGTTCAAAAGCCAAAGGCCATTTTTCTTCGCTGAACTTGCTGGCTTGGAGCATATCAGTCCACTGCTTGGTCCACAAGTGATACTCCAGTACATTTTCATCGTTCTGTCCGTGAACTACAGTGCCTTTGTATACCATAATCTTGGCCTTATTCCATTCACCGAAAGGTTTGGCGTTCTGCGGAACAGCAGGAATCATATCATACAAGGAAGCAGCCTGACGGTTGTTGTCCTTACCCAGCTTGGCATCCGGATGATTGGCGTTGTCCAACACCTGGAATTCAGGAGCAGAGATATAGATGGGTTCCAGCACTTCGTTGCCGTCTTTATCCTTTGAAGTAACTTCCTGAGCCAGATAGAAGATACCGGAGTTACCACCTTTCGAAATTTTCCATTCCAGTTCCAACTCAAAATTCTTGAACTTATGGGCGAAAATCAAGTCACCACCTTCACCGGTCTGTCCTTCACCGGTACCGGTTCCACAGAATTTGAGGCAACCATCCTCAATAATCCACCTGGAAGGCACTTTATCCTTACCGTATCCACGCCATCCGTCCAGGCTCTTTCCATCAAAAATAGTAATATAACCGTCCGCATCAATCGGCAGATTCAGACTGTCCGTTTCAGGCGCTTTCAAAGACTTGGAGTAAGACACCGCAGTAGTAGTAGGAGCTGCGGCTTCTTCCGTAGCGTTCGATTTCTTTGCACCGCCACCGCAAGAGGCGAGCATACCTCCGATAAGGCAACAAGCCAAAGGATAATATATTTTCTTCATAATCTGAAAAATTAAATGATTAGTATTCGTTTATGAGCATCAGAAAACAAGTTCTGATGCCCCTTTTAATGTTTATCTAGGCATATCAGGCAATTTCCAGCCTTCGCGGTAGTTATGCTTGATGAGCTCTTCTGCAAAAGCTTTGGCATTTACCGGATCTGTCCATGTCTTGTCGAAGCTTGGATGGCCGTTGTGTATCTTGAAGCCGTCCTTGATGACTGTACGCAATGTCTCGTCGTCGCCAATATTGGTAAAGCGCATGTTGGCTCCGTCCCATTCCAGTGTCTTGTTCAGGCCCTGCAGACGGATGGCCAATACACCCATTGCCACCATTTCGTTCATCGGTCCTGCTTCGGAGAAGTCAGACTTAGGCATTACGCGGCTGGAAGGACTTTCCTTACAAGCACGTACCCAGTCCATCTCATGACCGCCATTCATAGCCTTCGGTACACGGCGGCAAACCTTCGGTGCATTGGGCACGCGGCCAGAAAGTAACCAGGGGTTCTGTCCATAGCAACCGCAAATCAGCGTATCCTTCGTTCCGTGGAAGATAGTCAGACCGCCACCGCTCTGCATCAGTTGCTTTCCTTCGGGGAAGCCTTTCGGACGGTCGGGCATCATGCCACCATCATACCAGTGAACTTCCACTTCGGGCATAGCCACCTTCGGCATATTTTCACGTGCGGGGAAAGTCAGCTTCACGTGCTGTGCTTGCGGAGCGCAGGCATTGAGCAACAATGTAGACGAACCTTCTACCTTGGTAGGATACAACAACTTCAAAGCTCTGAACGGCTGGTGCAGGATGTGACAAGCCATATCGCCCAAAGCACCCGTACCATAATCCCACCATCCGCGCCAGTTCCAGGGATGATAGATTTCGTTATACGGATTCATCTTGGCAGGACCGGTGAACAAATCCCAGTTCAGAGTTTTGGGAATGCGGTCTTCCTTCTCGGGAACATTCAATCCTTGCGGCCAGATGGGCCGGTCGGTAGCACATTCCACCTTTGTCACGTCACCGATTTCGCCGTTCCATATCCACTCGCATACCAAGTCGGTACCTTCGTCCGAAGAACCCTGGTTACCCATCTGAGTAACTACTCCCGTAGAAGCGGCCAGGCGGGTAAGCAGACGGGACTCGTATACAGAGTGCGTCAACGGTTTCTGGCAATATACATGTTTGCCCATCGTCATGGCATCAGCAGTGATGATGGCATGTGTATGGTCGGCCGTAGCGATGATAACGGCATCGATATCCTTGCCCATCTCATCGTACATCTTACGATAATCCCAATACTTCTTCGCATTGGGAAGCTCATCGAACACACCTTTCGCGTAGCGCCAGTCTACGTCACACAGCGCCACGATATTTTCCGTAGCCTTCACATGATTAATGTTAGTGTGTCCCATACCACCGATACCTACGGCAGCAATGTTCAAACGGTCACTGGGAGGTACGTGTCCGTGACTCTTACCCAAAATGCTGCTTGGAGCAATGGTAAGACCCGCCAAAGCTAAACCTCCGGTCTTAAGAAACTCTCTTCTTGTAAATTTCGACATGGTTCTTTAGATTTTAAAATCGGTTAATATAATTAAGTTTTAAAACACTTCTCATTACAGTAGGCATCAGACTACCGTCTTCTTCGGACGGAGCAGTCCATAACCTTCCTTCATATGCCTCCGGCGCTCCCTGATTTCCTCCAGTGTCTGCAAGTCGCCTATGCCGGGCAGGTCGTGACGACGCGCATCTTCCAGGAAAGTCCATCCGTATTGGGAAGCAATGGCTGAGTCGCGCATTTGCGGCAATCTCGGATCGCGTTTCCCGCTCTCGATGGAGTCGGCCATAATATTGCATAGTTTATCTAAGTTCTTCCCACCAAACGGTTTCTCCAGGCGAAGCGTACGGTTCACGCCGTGAAGCTCCACCACGGCAGTCCGGAAATCATGCGTCATGCGCACGATACCTTTTGTACCGATAATGTCCGTATATGCATTATGAGTCTGATTTCTGGAGAGTTGTCCGTAGACGAATCCTTGTGTGACATCGAACACGACGCCGTTCTCGAAAGTACCGTGGCACTGTACCCACCAAGGGTCCTTATAGTCCCACATCCGCATGCCTTGCGCATGCCAGGTCTTGTATTCACTGTCGGCATACCAGCGGGCAATGTCTATGTAGTGCATGCCGCAGTCGTGGTAGGCGGGACCCTCATATTCGTGTCCCTCGCCCGGCGCCAATCCCGGAGTCATGTGGCAGATGCGCAAGATGGCCAGTTCGCCAATTTCGCCTTCATCGATAAACTGCTTCATAGCCTGGTGATACCAGGAGTTGCGCAGATAAAGGTTGACAGCAGCAATGCGGTCATACTTTTCAATCAGGTCCACAATTTCCCATTCCTTGTCAATGGTATCGGCAATGGGTTTCTCCGTCAGGATGTGCTTATGGCTTCGAACAGCTTTCTCTATTTGTTCTTTTCTGGAATTTGCCAATGCAAAAAGACCAACAGCTTCTACACTCTGGTCGTCAAAGATTTCTTGTTCATCGGATATGATTCTGGATGAAGGGGAAAAGTTTCTTGCCAATTCTCGGGAGGCCGGATCGGTATCACAGATATATGCGATGTCCCATCGACCGCTTTTCTGCATTTCCTCCCAATACATTTGCCCCATTCTGCCGAACCCTATCAAACCAACTTTTATTTTCATGGTAAGCGAATATTAAATATTTACAGTTATAGTATTATCGGGGTCAATTGAATTACATGATTAAGAGTACTTGGACTAATAGTCATAGTAGCTGTTGTCGTAGATATTGGGTATAATTTTTTCATGATATTTGCAATGTTTATGTATGTGTTCTTTGCAAAAATAGGATAATTAGTGATAGAATGGAAGCAAGCAGATATTAAAAAAGCGTAAAAGGCAAAAGAACGCCCTTTATTCATCATCGCCTAACAGCCGTGAAACACTCTGCCGGTAGCCATCAACACCCACCTACATCATAAATTCTGCGTAAGAAGTATAGAAGAGAAAGAAGAATTAATATGCTGTTTGCAGGAAATTAACTTCCTATTTACAAAGTATCAACAAGAAGGGATACACGAAATCAATACATTGCCTTACAATGGATTAACTTCCTATTTAGTCATAACAACATAGCACAAGCGGATGGAAGCAAGGTGCGCAGAACTTTATTTCTATGAGAGAGACTGCATATCATTCAGCCTCTTATAATAGCCGTTCTTCTCGAGAAGTTCCTCGTGCTTACCACGTTCCACGATTTCACCTTCATAGAGTACACAAATTTCATCCGCATTCTTGATGGTGGAAAGGCGGTGGGCGATGGCAATCGTGGTACGGGTCTTCATTAGCCGTTCCAGCGCCTCCTGCACCAGGCGTTCGCTTTCGGTGTCGAGTGCGGAAGTAGCCTCATCGAGTATCAGGATGGGTGGATTCTTCAGGATGGCACGGGCAATACTGATGCGCTGGCGCTGTCCGCCGGAAAGCTTGCCGCCACGGTCGCCAATGTTGGTCTGATAACCGAGCTCGGTCTCCATGATGAAATCGTGGGCATTGGCAATCTTTGCAGCTTCAACCACCTGCTCAATTGTTGCATTTTCCACACCGAAAGCAATGTTGTTGAAGAAGGTATCATTGAACAGGATGGCCTCCTGGTTCACGTTTCCTATCAACGCACGCAAGTCGTGGATGCGAAAATTCTTAATATTCACACCGTCAATTGTAATCTCACCCAACTGCACATCGTGATAGCGCGGCAGCAAATCCACCAATGTCGACTTGCCGGAGCCGGACTGACCGACAAGTGCAATGGTCTGTCCTTTGGGCACCATCAGATTGACGTGCTTCAACACTTCGCGCTTGCCGTCGTAACTGAAGGAGAGGTCCTTAAATTCAATCCGGTCATTCATCCCGTGCAGCGGCAACGGGTTTACCGGTTCCTTAATGGGGTTCTCGGCTTTCAGTATTTTGTCCACACGTTCCATGGATGCCAGACCCTTTGGAATGTTGTATCCTGCCTTTGCAAAGTCTTTCAACGGATTGATGATACTGTACAGAATCACCATATAGAAAATGAACGTTGAAGCTTCCATGGAAGTACCATCGCCCAAAATAAGCAGACCACCAAACCACAGAACCAATACAATGAGCAACGTACCGAGGAATTCGCTCATAGGATGTGCCAACGACTGACGGATGGCTACCTTGTTGGTGGCATCACGCAGCTCGTTGCTACATTGTTTGAAACGGTCCACCATCTTGTCTTCGGCTATGAAAGCCTTGATGATGCGCAGTCCGCCCAACGTCTCTTCCAGTTGCGACATCGTGTCGCTCCATTTCCCCTGGACTTCCAGCGACTTGCGTTTCAGCTTCTTGCCGACCTTTCCCATCAGCCAGCCCATACCCGGCAATACCAGGACAGTAAACAAGGTCAGCTGCCAACTGGTTACAATCAAAGTGGAAAAATAAAGCAGAATCAGGATAAGATTCTTGAGCAGCATATCCAGTGAACTGGTAATGGAGTTTTCAATTTCGCCTACGTCACCGCTCATACGTGCAATGATGTCCCCTTTTCTTTCTTCAGAGAAAAAACCAAGTGGCAAGTGCATCACTTTGGAATAGACCATCACACGGATATCGCGTACTACTCCCGTACGCAAAGGAACCATTATAGCAGAAGAACCGAAGTAGCAGGAGGTCTTCAGCATGGTCATGAAAGCAAGGAAGAGCCCCATGAACAGCAGTGTCATCTGCGGCCCGTGTGTCTCAATCATCTGGGTGACGTAGTAGTAGAAGTTGTTCACCGCCACTTCCTTCAGGCTGCCGCTTCCCCACTCCATGAAGTGATATACCTCGGTATTCGCCCCAGTCTTGAAAAGGATGTTAAGGATAGGGATTAACAATGTAAATGAAAAGACGTTGAATATAGCGGACAGCACATTGAGCACGATTGCCCAACCGATATATCTCTTGTAAGGCGACACAAAGCGCCGCATCAGTTGTAGGAATTCCTTCATTGATTGTAGTTAAGTGAATTATAAGGTTGCAAAGGTACAAGAATAAAATGAAAAACATCTAAGTTCGATGCTTATCTCTAAATATAAAACGACAGCGGACTATTAACTAATCCGCTGTCTACATAAAAAATCACTGACCATCAATAGTCATATATTCCTCACAAAATATATTTATGAAAGTGACTGCATATCATTCAGTTTCTTATAATATCCATTAAGAGCTATAAGCTCATCATGCGTTCCACGTTCCACAATTTCACCTTCATAAAGTACGCATATCTCATCTGCATTTTTGATTGTAGACAAACGGTGGGCAATGGCAATGGTAGTACGTGATTTCATCAAACGTTCCAAAGCTTCTTGCACCAAACGTTCACTCTCTGTATCAAGTGCAGAAGTGGCCTCATCCAAAATCAAAATAGGAGGATTCTTCAAAATCGCACGCGCTATACTGACACGTTGTCTTTGCCCACCAGACAAACGCCCACCACGGTCACCAATCATAGTATCATATCCTTTCTCAGTTTCCATAATAAAATCATGTGCATTAGCTATCTTTGCAGCTTCAACAACCTGCTCCATCGTAGCATTCTCGACACCAAATGTAATATTATTAAAAAAAGTATCATTAAACAGAATAGCTTCCTGATTCACATTGCCTATTAATGACCTTAAACTGCTTATGGAAACATCCTTCACATTCTTACCATCTATCAATAAGGCTCCTTCTGTGACATCATGATAACGAGGAACCAAATCTACTAAAGTGGATTTTCCTGATCCTGACTGTCCTACCAGAGCAATAGTCTTACCTTTATGAACCGTCAAATTAATATGTTTCAAAACTGGTCTTCCCTCTATATAACTGAAACTTACATCACGAAATTCCAATTTATTCTCAAAGCCATTTAATGATAAGGGCTGCATAGGATCTTTTATATGGCTCTCAGCCTTTAATATCATGTCAATACGTTCCATACTGCCAAGCCCTAAAGGTATATTATAAAAAGCCTTAGAGAACTCTTTTAAGGGATTAATGATACTATAAAGAATAACTAAATAGAAAATAAAAGTGGCTGCATCCATGGGAGAATAAGTATTACTCAAAATCAATGAACCACCAAACAGCAATACGATAACGATGATACAAGTACCCAAAAATTCACTCATCGGATGAGCTGAACTCTGACGGATTACCATTTCATTCACAGCATTTCTAAATTCATTATTGGTCTTTGCAAAACGCGCAGACATTTTCTTTTCTGCAAGAAAAGCTTTAATCACACGTAATCCTCCCAAGGTTTCGTCCAATTGAGACATTATATCTCCCCATTGGGCTTGTGCCGCTGATGATTGTCTTTTCAATTTACGGCTGATTATTCCCATGAGCCATCCAGCCAATGGAAGAATTATAAGGACAAACAAAGTCATCTCCCAACTTACAGTAAACAAAGTGACAAAGCAAACCAAAAGAGCTATCGGATTACGAATTAACATGTCAATGGAACTGGTTAAAGAATTCTCAACAACAGTAACATCCGCACTCATACGAGCAATAATATCCCCTTTACGCTCCTCAGAAAAGAAACTAAGAGGCAACTCCAATACTTTATTATATACTTGAATACGGATATCACGAACAATACCTGTACGAAGAGGGACCATAATTGCAGAAGAAGCGAAGTAACCTGCAGTCTTCAATAACGTCATAAAAACCAATATACATCCCATCATAACAAGTGTAAGAAAAGCGCCATGTTCCAAAACAAAATTACTGATCCAATAATAAGCATTATTAATAAGAACATCTTTGTCAAAGTTTCCCCAGTCCATGGGCATATATTCATACACTTTAGTGTCAATCTTAAACAATATGTTTAAAATAGGAATAATAGCCATAAAAGAAAAAACGTTCAGCCATTGAGAAAGGAAATTCAGTATCAATGCCCACGTTAAATACTTGCGATACGGCATGATATATCGCTTCATCAAAGAGAAAAACTGTTTTACCATAAGTTTTGATTATAATTAAATTGCTAAATTACACGAAAATACCTAAATACTCAAAATAAAAATTTTAAAAATTCAGAATATGAGAATAAATAGCTATACGCTGTTCTAACATCTTTTTCCAATCATATAAATCTTCTAATTTACGTTTAGCTTGTAAAACAAGTCTACACTGCATGTTACTATCATTAGCCAACCTAATAATCGCATCTGCAAAATCCATAGCTGTATCCGCCTTTAAACACTCTTCATTATCATTAAAACTAATCCCCTCTACTCCTTTAGAAGTAGTAACAAAAGGAATGCCCAAAGATACAGCATCTAATATTTTCATTCTCAACCCACTACCGATGCGTATAGGAACAAGAGCAATACTACCTTTAAGAAAATCACTCAAATCCTCCACATAACCTACAAATTTTATTTCTGGACAAACAGAAGAAAGTCTTACTATATGAGAGCAATCCCACCGTCCTGCAACCCTAAAATCAAAAGAGAATCCTTGCTTATGCAAATAAGGAGCCACCTCTTTGCAAAACCAAGTAATCGCATCTAAGTTCGGATAATGATCTCCACTTCCAACAAACGTTAATCTATGAGTAATTGCCGGAGTAAATTCTTCAATAGAAGTATCTGACATCTGCACCACCGCTGGAGAAGCATAAATACGTTCTTTACGACCAAGAAAATCAATCAGCAGTTGTCTGTCTACTTCAGTCAAAGCAATTACATGCTTATATTTTAGCAAGGCAGCTCGCTCATAGTCCTTTGCCACAGAGAAAAGCATGCGATCTTCATCTGTCATCTCTTCAAACAAAGACATTTCATTAGCATTACGGACATATCTTAATTCATGATGCACAAAAATCGTTTGTACATTTTCCGGCAATAAATATCCTACAGAAATCAATTCATAAAATTCAACCTGAATAATATCATATCCTTGCTTTATAACCTGACAAATATATTGAGCATATCCAGATTCAAGGGGCTCAAAAACCGATCTTAAAAGAGCAGAATTCTCGCGAACTGGATCTAAACCTGATTCCATATCTACCCCCATATTCACAATCTGCCTTCTCATTTTGCGCTCCACAGAAGCCTTCACTCTTTTCAAAACATTGTAATATAATGGATTACGGACTTCAATATGTACAGATTTCTTTTTAGGCCATTTATATACAAAAAAATCTACATTTGCCCACAATTTTTTCAGGGCCACTATATTTTTATCATGTTCTTCGGATTTTGAGCAAAGCAAAATTGACACCGACATTCGATTACGGATATAATTAACCATATTAAAAAAGGCCTGATTACCTCCTGAATCTAAAGGATATGGAATATAGGGAATTATAAAAAGTATCTTTTTCATATTTTCTCAAAAACTCATTTTTTCAACAAATGGCGATACGCCACGTGTAAAGCGGCAACATAATCTATTTTACCAAGAGCATAACATAAACGGACAAGATCACACAAACTGAAGTTACCACGAACTGAGCAAGACAAAATCGTATGAGTATAAGCTTCTAAAGCTTTTCTCAATCTAGCATCTCTAAGATTGCAAGGATAATGTCTGTTTATCCAATTAAAAAAAAGGCCTGTTGCTCTAAGCTTTTCCTTATCAAAACCTACAGAATTACTAATATTCTCACCTTCTACATTTCGCCAACACACAGCCCTCCCAGGTAGAGAAATAATTCCTTCTGTTAAATCGGCAAAACTTGCCCAAGTAGCATCATCCGAACACCATGCAAACGGAAACTTCACAAAACCTTTTATTTGTTTCCAAACATCACGGCTAAAAACATACTCACAAGCAGCCGAACTAATCTTTCCTGATAACTTATCCAATAAAAACTCATATCCAGAAATCCGTTCCGTTTCAAAAGGAGGATTCTGATATTTCATGTTACCACAAGCATCTATTACCATTAAAGGGAAACGCATACACACCAGCTTATCTCCATATTTCTCAACAGCCTGCATTACTCTTTTAACCCCATCAAACGGCATTATATCATCATCAGAAAAAAGCCAAACCAACGGCTCATTGGATAAAGCAATACATCTATCCCACTGCCCAGGCAAATCTACGCCTCCAAGATTCGTACTAAACCGATGGTAAACAATATCTAACTTCTCATCATAATCATGGACAAGCCCTTCTATATTCTCCGGACTCGCATCATCACCCACATATACAATAAATTCTGAACTATTCTGCTTAAGTATTGAATCCAGAGTTTCTCTCAAAAAACGAGCTTTATAAGCAGGTATAATTATTGCCAGTTTTTTCTCCATCTTTAGTTATAACAATTAATCATATAAAGCAGTCAAAATGCTTCTATCATAGGCTTACTACTACAACTTCATTCCTTTGGCAAAGTATTCAAGGCTTCATTATACACACCAATATACCGTTCTGCAGTATGAGTAATATTCATTTTTTTAGTAACCTCACTAGTCCGCCTCTTCAACTGCATGTACTTTTCATTATCTGTAGCCAAAAGCAAAATAATCTGCGCCAATTCATCAACTGGTATTTCACCCTCCCTAAGTTTAAATAACATACCAGCCATATTACCAGCTTCATCAGCCAACATATTACGAACTTCTCCTATATCACTCGCCACGACTGGAGAACCACTCATCAAACTTTCTATCACAACTAAAGGGAAACTCTCACCCTTGAACCGAGAAGGTAACAATCCCACATCAGACATAGCAAAATAATTCCTGACATCACTTTTGCGTCCCAGCAAATGAATATAAGAAGGAAGGTTTTTACCTTTTAAAAAGTCATAACATTCTCCTTCCCCAATCAATATCAAATGAATCGGTCGCTCTGACTTCCTCCTTGCTATTTTTACAGCCTCTATCGCTTCTATCCAGCCTTTCTCAAAAATAGCTCTACTAACCAATGTCAAACAAAAAGCATTTTCTTCAATACCCAACTCAAGTCTTTCGTGGGGAACAATAGGTATTTGCGGAAGCCCATTTCCTATTTTCCGAAATTGCAAGTTTTGAAATAGGCCCTTAAACGGAAGCAAGTTTTTATCAGCAATATATACAAAACAAGAACAGCTTGGGATCACAAACTCCAATATTCCATCCAAGTTCTTTTTAGAAATAGCTTCATACATACCATGAAGTGTAATAATATGCTTACAAGCACCTTCCTTATTCCTTATAACGCGAGCTACAAAGTAATCCACAGTCCCTTCATGAGTATGAACGATCTCCGTTCCAAGAGCAGAAATTACACCATTAAAGAATTTAACGTCACTAAGTTCGATTAATGGTATATCTCTATCCAGTTTTTTCCTGATTCCTTCGTCATAATTTGCTCTTCTAAAATCAACAAAAGTTACTGCTATCCCCTGCTTTTTCAATTCATTTGCCAAATAAATGGGAAATACCTCTCCCCCACCTTGAATTAAAGAATAGCCGCAAATAGCAACATTCGGACGCCGACATTTTGCACACTCTTTTATCTGATTAAGATCGTATATTCTCTCAACCTCCTCTACCTTGTTTTCATGTTTTCTATCTATACAATGCCGTACTAAGTTATTCTTAACAGTATCAAAAATCGATAAATCTACTGCATAGTTCTGGGCTACAAAACAAGAAACACGAAAAGTTTCAATATAATAATCCAATGTATCTTGAACTTTCAATGAAGTACTATTCTCATGTATTCTATAATAATTGGTCACTTTATTAGTATAGCTGACAGCTCCTCCTCGAATCAACCATAGATAAAATAACCAATCACCACATAAGGACATATCTTTCCAGATAGCAGTAATCTCATCAGGTATAGTACCCACATTTCTAAAAACCGCACTACTGACATTTGGGACTACATTTTTAATCCCAAAAGCCTTATTCACAAGCATGTGAGCCGACATAACAAAAGGAGCATTCCAAGATATTGACGAATCCTTTAGATATCTCTCTATTGACCATATTTTTTTACCATCTTTCATGAATACACTCCTTGCAAAGGAAAGCATTACCGATTGGTGGCGCAACCCTAAAAGTACTTCTTTTAAAAAACCTTTATCACAATAATCATCACTTTCAGCTATCCATATATACTCTCCTTTGGCCAAACTCAATCCCTTATTCCATTGAGCAAAAACTTTTCCCGAATTCTTCTCATTGACTATTAAACGGGTTTTTTGTGGATATTTCTGAGCATATTCAGTCAATATTTCAACACTATTATCAGAAGATGCATCATCCAATAGAATTACCTCAAACTTTTTATACGTTTGGCTATAAATTGAATCCAAACGTTCTCTTAAATATAGAGCATGATTATAATTTGGAACAATAATACTAACTAAAGGTAAACTATCCTGAGCCAAAGGAATATCAAGAACATCAAAACAACGATTATTCACTTTAAACAATAGTTCTTTTTCTGAAACTTTCCTAGTAAAATGAAGGAATTTTAAATATGTAAAATTAACTTCATCATAAGAAATCACCTTTTTAAGCAAAGTTACTTTCAGTATTCTATATTTTTCAATAGTGTATATACCATTTCCACGAATCTTCTTCTCATATATAAATGACAAAAATTTACGTCTCCAAAAGGTAATCTTATTTCCATTCATAACAGTCAAATTTTATATAGTCTATTTATGTCACAATACTTAAATTATACCACAATCGTTTAAAAGATTCAAGCAACTGCCTAAAATCATAAGCGTTCCCTTTGTTCCGTACATAAACAAGGTAAAAAGAAACTTAAATACCTATTAATTCTTTCTATTACATATGCGCCAAACCCACCTCCTAAATCCTCTTTCAATCTATTAAATAAAGAAAGCCTTATCATAGGGTCAACATCAGCTCTCTTTATTTTTTTATAAAAGACACCACGCCTTAGCGTTCTTTTATAAAAAGTTAGTTGAGGTAGATATTTTTCCATTTGTTTTATAATCTCAAAATCCTCTTCCAAAGCAATACCCGCCTTTTTCGCTTTCATCGAAGTAGATTGATGATATCTAAAAAAATTCAACTTTTTATATATCTCAATCACCTTTCCTTGACGCATCATCTCAATCCAAAACAGCCAGTCTCCACTGGATCTCATAGAACAATATTTTGTCTTATCCACCGTCTCCGCAAAATCACGTCTAAAAAGGACCCCACTTGCATTGTATATATAACAGCGCCAATACATATTATACAAGAGATAATCATTTCCATTAAAAACCTTATATCCTTTTTTGCAAGAATACTGTTTTTTTCCCCATCTATCATGATCAATCCCAATTTTATTCCCAAATTCATCCACACAGAAGCTTCCCACAAAACATAAAGCAGCATCTTCATTTTCTTCCATTAAAGGAACTGCCATATCTAAAAAAGAAAGTTCTGAGTAATCATCACTTTCAGCGATCCAAACATACTTACCACGAGCTAAAGCCAATCCGTTAGCCCACTGAATAAAAGGAGTACCGGAATTACAAGTGTTTATCTCTACATGAGAAACACGGGAATTATGTTGATATAACTTTATTATTTCCAAACTTTCATCAGTAGACGCATCATCCAAAAGTATAACCTCAATATTTTTATACGTTTGACATAATAACGTCTCCATACGTTGTTCCAGGAAACGAGCATAATTATAATTAGGTACAATAACGCTTACTAATGGCTTTTTATTCATCACTATTATCAAAATTCATTTCAAAAGCGATGCCGCTTTGATTTAAATACTAACCTGAAAAAATGATATATACCGCGGTATAAAAATAAATGATTACAAATCATCCAACGCTTTATCGCACAAGATATTCCAATATGCCGCCAGCTAAACCTATCGTACTTATGTATTTCAAAAAGCACCTTATTTACAATATCTTCTGCCGCAAAAGAACGTTCCACTAACTGGATATGATCTATTAAATGCAATCCTCTCTGAATAACAAATATAGGGGATCTATCCCAAATTCCCTTTGCAAGGATAAAATCATTCTGCTCACATACAGCCAAAAACAATTGATACTCTTTCTGGGGATTATACTTACCCAGCATAGCACTTCCTTCTCGAATAACATAGTGGTATTTAGGAAGATCTCGCATCACAATATTTTCTGCTTTATAAAATACTTGATAAGAGATAGCTATGTCTTCAAAAATACGATTGAGCGGAAAAGCTATATCAGAGAATAAGCAACGCTTATATAATTTATCCCAAACATAGTTCCTTATATGTTTATCTACTGCCAGTGCACGGATACCCTCGTCACGAGTAAACACAAACTGCTTTCCCGAAGCATACTTCGCCACACTTCTCCCATCCTTGTCCCGGCAATGTGAGCAAATGGATATATCCGCCTCATTTTCCTTCAGCAAGCAGTACAAAAATTCGTACATATCCGGTTCAATCCAGTCGTCGCTATCCACGAAACCAAGGAATTCACCTTGAGCTACCGCCAAACCTCTATTCCTAGCTGCACTCTGACCTGCATTTGCCTGATGGATAACTTTTATCCGCCCATCCCTTTGGGCAAATAAATCACAAAGCTCTCCCGAACCATCGGAAGAGCCATCGTCAATCAATATTATTTCCAGATTCTTATAAGTCTGCCCGCAAATGGACTGCAGGCATTTACTCAGATAATCCTTCACATTATAGACCGGTACAATAATACTTATCAGAGGCAATGATTCAGCGTTCTCCATAAGCCGCAACAATTACCACAACCGCAAAGTGGCCATCAACGGATAGCCCACCCGCCATCGCAATTTAAACTTACGTACCAGATTCCAAGGCTTGGTTCTGGTCTTACCTTGAAAATACCAGATGTAGTTGTTTACGGCATCCAGTACCCGTGAAGAGGACTCACCGTCCAGATGCGCCTCATGCTTGTGCACGTAGGCACGCATCCGCTCCATCAGTTCTGCCGGACGGGAAATGGCCTTTTCTATCGCTCCTTCTACAGCATCCGTCTCAGTGACATTCAGCAAATGATCCCCTGGCATGGTGTTACAATAGGTCACAACCGGTTTGTCCAACATCATCGCCTCAACAATCACAGACGAAGCATCGGACAACAATACATCCGCACTGTTCAGCAGCTTGGCATCAACAAGTCCACTCTCGTGGAAAGTAATATTGGGGCAGGAAGCGGCCAGTTCCTTGTATTTCTTGAGGACTTCCATATCCGAAAATTTCGGATGGAACGAAATAATCCAATCCCAGTTCTTCTCGCGCACCAGTCTCTTGATGGTATCAAACAGATGAGGAGCAGAAGTTATATTTTTGGTAAACGTAGAAGAGTACAAGACTACCGGACGTGCATTATGAGGAGTATGTGCACGTTCCTTCACGAAAGTATCCGCCTTGCACCAGCCAGTTTCATATACCTTAAAGAAGCCGTATTTCCTCTCAAGCTCCTTGAAGGGAAGAGTGCTCGTTTCTCCTTGTGTGCAATAGACATCGAACCATCCGCGAACAGAAAAATGGTCATCCTTTTCATCGCCACGCTTATTGATGGGGTAGCCATGGAAAAGGGAGACTTTCACTCCCGGGAAGAAATCATAAATATAATTGCCCGGTGCAAAAACAGCAATAGGCTGATAATCCATCACTTCCTGGACGGATTGAAGCCACCTCTCATCCTGGGCCAACAGAACCGGGCAGTCTGACTCGATAAACCATGCAACATCATCCCCTCTACGCCTGATTTCGTCCTGAAGCGGGCGAAGTATAGGATAGGAATAGGCTACCGAAACGAAAAATAAATAATGCTTCTTCATACACTCAAAATATCACGGCAACGACACAATCGTCACCTCATTTTACCAATAGAACAATAAAATTCAGCCCTTAGTTTGTAACAGTTTTGCTTTCTTTGCTTTAAACGTCTGCAAAGTAAATACAAGAATTCTGCATATACTGCATCAATCCAGAAAAAAAAATGACTTTTATCAACTTTTCTCCAAAAGTTGCTGTTTATGAAGCTTTTTCTTCTCTAAAATATCTATCTTTGCACCCCACTATTTTAAAAGTACTATTTTATGAGAAGAAATCTTTTTCATTGCTCCAACAGCCAACAAGGAGCAACAGATAAAGTGACTCTTTTATTCGGAATCACCATTTTTTTCAAATTCCTGCTATTCGATTTCATCTGGAGCATACCCACCACATTCGCTTCATTCTCTACCATCGAATTTTATGCGACCAAAATAATAGCCACCCTCGTACTTCTCGTCCCCTATAAGTTCTTCCGGTTCTGGAAAACAGAGATAGTCATCATGCTTTTGCTGGATATACTACTGATTGTCAACCTGATGTATTTCCGCACCTACTATACTGCCATTCCACTTAACAGCTATGGACTTTCTGGAAACCTAGCCGATTTCACCGGAAGCGTTTATGACTCTTTCCGCTGGTACGACATCTTCTTCCCTCTATCTACCATTGCCAGTATCCCCCTTTATTGGCATTACAAAAGAAATACCGCCGGAAGAACATCATACAAGTATTACGGAGGGGCTTTGGGAATCGGTATCCTGCTGTTTGCCATCACCACCCTGGCCAAAGGAGGATTCAAGGAAGCATACAACACCGTCCGCCAGAAAGCCTATCTGTGTGCAAGCACCACTTCCATGTATACCGTCTTCGGAAGCCT
Organism: Bacteroides sp. CACC 737; assembly: GCF_013874375.1. Lineage (NCBI taxonomy): Bacteria > Pseudomonadati > Bacteroidota > Bacteroidia > Bacteroidales > Bacteroidaceae > Bacteroides > Bacteroides sp. CACC 737. The sequence goes on along the minus strand of NZ_CP059408.1, from coordinate 3,994,572 downwards.
ATGCTATGACCTCATCAACCAGAAGCAGGAGGCCACCCCACAGATACAGCAAGAGATAAAGGAGTGGCTGAGCCAGAAACCCGGACATCACCCTTTGGCCGGACGTATCGGAATCCGCAACAACTGCATCGTCATCCTGGCAGAATCTCTGGAAAGCTGGGTACTCGAAAGGGAAGTGGAAGGGCAAGAGATTACTCCATATCTCAACAAACTGCTGCAAGACTCCACCACCTTATACGCTCCCCACGTACTAACGCAAGTGAAAGGAGGGCGCTCCATTGATGCACAGCTGTTGCTTTGCGCCGGTATGCTGCCTATCAACAGCGGCACATACAGCAGCCAATATCCTGACCACACCTACGGAACCCTGCAGAAAGCCATGCATCAGCAGAAGAACTCGCGCAACTACCTCCTGACCATTGATAAAGTATCGACCTGGAACCAAGGCGTCATAGCCTACAGTTTCGGGACCGACACCATCATTGCTTATCATGACTTTGAACTGACAGAAGCTTTTGGCACGCACAAACGTACCGGAGACGGCTCCTTCCTGGCGCAATGCCGCCAAAAAATAGAGAAGGGGGAAATCTGGAAGAAGGGGGAGAATGTTTACATGCAGCTGGTGACCTACTCCGGCCATGCTCCCTTCAAATTGCCAGAAGAATTGAAAGAGATTCATTTCTCTCCGGCCATTCCACAGAAAATGAATGACTACATGACCACTGCACGCTATACGGACAAGGCGATAGGAAAATTCGTAGAGTACCTGAAAACACTCCCACAATACGACGAGACCCTTATCGTCATCACCGGTGACCACGAAGGACTGGCTACCTACCGTGAAGAATTGTGCAACGCCCCCGGTGGCAAGGGTATCGTATCCGACAAGACATTCACCCCTTTCATCATAGTAAACTCTCCGGTAGGCATGCGTTATGATAAAGTGATGGGACAAATCGATATGTACCCCACCCTGCTGAACCTGCTCCAACTGGATGATTACTACTGGAGCGGATTGGGCCAAAGCATCCTCGACCCATGCAAGAAAGGATTCGCCATCAGCCCCCAAATGGAGGTGGTAGGTGAAGAGCCCACCCCGGCAGAAGCCGAGTTCGCCCAAAAAGCATACGATATTTCCGACCAGATGATACATTTTGATTATCTTTGCTCAAAAGCGAAGATAAGCGGCACCTCAAAATAAAAAATGAACAAGTTCATTTTGTTCTGCTTTCGGTTTGCACTATCTTTGCACCGTTCAAAAGAAGTAAAATGTAAATAAAAACAATGAAGGTACATATTCATCCGCATTATGCCGCCTACGAGAGTTATATCCGAGCCATCCCATCGGAAGAATATGAACGGGAAGAGGTTTATTGTAACCGAAGAAACACAGTCGAAAGAGTGCGGTTCGGAGACAAGGACTTCGTAATCAAAAAATACAAAAGACCTGCCCTCATAAACTGTCTCATTTACACTTGGTTTCGCAAAAGCAAAGCGCAGCGCGCCTTTGAATATGCAGAACTTTTTCTGCAACGGGGAATAGAGACCGCCCCTCCGGTAGCTTATATAGAAATCAAAAAGAATGGTTTCTTCCACACCGGATACTTTATTTCCGAATACCTCCCCTACCCGCTTGTAACGGATATGTTCGGTATGGAAATGGAGGAAGAAGAGAAAAAACGGCTAAGACATGACCTCGTAGACTTCACTCTCCAATTACATCTGAACAAGGTCTTGCCACTAGACTATAATCCCAAGAATATATTTTACCGGAAGACAAACGGCAAATATCACTTCGCCCTCATTGACATCAACCGCCTGAAGCTCGGTAAAGTGCCCGGTATCAGAATGTCCATGAATGCCTTCAGCCAACTGGGTATTCCCGCCGATGACTTCATGAAAATAATACCTCTATATGCCGAGCAAAGAGGATTCGATATTGAAGAATGCATATTCTTCACTCTCTTCAGCAGACTGAAATGGAGAAAGCAAAGACAATTTAAAAATTTCGTCAAAAGCAAGCTTCATTTCTGAAATGTCGTATCTTTGTACCAACGAGATTAGAAAATTATGCAAGATTATATCACCCAGTCCATCCAAGAAGGTATCAGGCTCAAAGAAAATATCCTGAACAACCGGCAAATGCTTGCCGACATTGAAACTGTCGGCAATCTGATAGTACAAGCCCTTCGACAAGGGCACAAAGTCTTGCTTTGCGGTAACGGCGGCAGTGCAGCCGATGCCCAGCATATCGCTGCCGAACTCGTCGGACGTTTCGTGACCGAACGGGAAGGCCTGCCCGCCATCGCCATGACAACCGACACTTCCATCCTGACCGCAGTCAGCAATGATTATGGCTTCGACCGCGTCTTCGAACGGCAGACAGCAGCCTTGGGAACGAAAGGTGATATTCTGATAGGCCTTTCTACCAGCGGCAACTCTCCCAACGTGGAGCATGCCTTGCAGAAGGCACAATCTATGGGCATCACCACCATAGGACTCCTGGGAAGGGATGGAGGAAGGTGCAAGGAACTTTGCAATTACCCGTTGATTATACAGCACGCCGAATCTGCCAGGATTCAAGAAGTGCACATAACTATCGGACATATCTTGTGCGGCATCGTTGACAATAAACTGTTCTCCCATGAATAAAGCGATTTTCCTTGATCGGGACGGTACCATCAATGTTGATTTCGGCTACGTTTATAAGACCCAAGAGCTTGAATTATTGCCCGGTGTAGCCGAAGCACTCCGTATTTTTCAGGAATTGGGTTATCTGCTGATTGTCATCACGAACCAATCCGGCATTGGACGTGGCTACTTTACGCTGGAGGACGCCGAACAGTTCAACCGGGCACTCGCCCAAGAGCTGGAAAAACATGGAGTTATACTGAACGATTTCTATACTTGCCCTCACGCTCCGGAAGAACATTGCGAATGCCGTAAGCCTTCTCCTTTCATGGTGACGGAAGCGATGAAGAAATATGAAATCGACCCATCCCAATCCTATATGTTCGGAGATAAGAAATCGGATACGGAATGCGGCGAAAGAAGTGGTGTCAAGTCCTTCCGGGTCACCTCTGAGCACTCACTTCTATATTGGGCCAACCAATTAAAAAACAACCTATTATGAATACAGAATTAAACAGTATAAAGGGAAAGAAGGTACTCGTTATCGGAGACGTGATGCTGGATACTTACCATATAGGGGACGTGAAAAGGATTTCTCCCGAAGCCCCCGTACCAGTGGTCCGTGTCACCCGCACCTACAATGTATTGGGAGGAGCGGCCAATGTTGCAAGAAATCTGTTGGGACTGGGTTGCTCGCCGTATGTCGTCAGCCTGCTTGGCAACGACCACAACGGAAACACAATGCAGGAGATGTTCGCTGATTTGGGTATCAGAAACGAACTGTTTTATACGGACCACCCGACCATCACCAAAACCCGCGTAATAGGCAACAGCCAGCAAGTAGTACGGCTGGACTTTGAAACAGAAAATGAATGCCTGAACGAAGAGACTGAGCAGAAATTGCTGGATGCCGTGAAGCGTGCACTCCCCGAAGTGGACATTGTCGTGATTTCGGATTATGGCAAGGGAGTATGCAATGATACAGTATGCCAGCAGGTTATATCCGCCTCTGCCGGGCAAGGGAAGAAGGTCATTATAGACCCCAAAGGGACAAATTGGGAGAAATACCGTTCCGCAACCATCATCACCCCCAATCTAAAAGAACTTTCAGCCGTTTCGGGAATGGATGTGAGAAATGAGGATAAAGAAATCCATAGCGCGGCAGACCGGATACTGAAGGAGTATAACCTTACTTCTCTATTAGTGACACGTTCCGAAAAAGGGATGTCATATATAGCTCCGGAAGTCTCACAAGACATTCCTACCGAAGCAAGGGAAGTATATGACGTTTCAGGTGCAGGCGATACTGTCGTGGCAACTTTAGCAGCTGCGCTGGCAGCCGGTATCCCTATTGCAGATGCCATTTATCTTGCCAATAAAGCGGCCGGCATTGTAGTCGGGAAAATAGGCACCAGCCCCATTCTGTTCAAAGAGTTGCAGGACGAGCTACAAATCGGGAAACCGGCCAGCAAACTTATTCCTATTCCCCAACTTGCAGATACTATAAAACAACTGCGTGCGCAGGAGCGCAAAATCGTATTCACAAACGGCTGCTTCGACATTCTGCACAAAGGACACGTGTGCTATCTGGAAAAGGCCAAAAGACTGGGGGACGTACTTATCGTAGGATTGAATTCGGACAGCTCAGTAAAACGTCTGAAAGGGGAATCGCGCCCCATCAATGATGAAAACGCCCGCTCCACAGTCCTGGCAGCCTTGGAAGCAGTGGACTACGTAGTGATTTTTACGGAAGACACCCCTCTGAATCTCATCAAGACAGTTGCACCGGACGTGTTGGTAAAAGGTGGCGACTATGCCATAGAAAACATTGTAGGCAGGGAGTACGCCCAAGAAACAGTAACTATCCCTTTCGTAGACGGTTATTCCACTACAAAGACGATAGGCGCCATCAACCAAGAGAAGCAATAATCTTTTCAGCGACTTGTTGGGGGGTAATATCCACCATACACTTCTGATAAACAGCCAGCTTGCATTTACCCCGTCCGTCTTTGGTGCACGGACGGCAAGGCAGGGCTGTTTCGAGTATTTCCACCGTAGGTCCCGTAGGGAAACCGAAGGCCGTAGGTCCCATCAAGGCAAAAGCAGGAACACGGAACAAATCAGCGGCATGCATAAAACCCGTATCAGCGCTGATTACCAGATTGGAACGCAACACTATGTAAGAAGATTCCATCAATGAGGTTTGTCCCGCAAGGTTAACTACCCGTTCCGGTGCAGCACTTCTGATTTCCTCACAGAAAGTATCCTTCGGACCAGCCAGAATAACAAATTTATACTCAGGAAGAAGGGCAACCAATTCTTTCCAATAGGAAACGGGCCAGCGTTTCATTTCCCAGTTGGCAGACGGCACCAGCGTAATCATATCTTTGGTTACAAAGTTCTCATACTTGCTACGTATTTCATCCGGGAAATGCCAGTCGTGATAGTTGTCCGGAAAATGCGTAATTCCCCATTTCTTCAATGGTTTCTGAAAAGACACCATCCCCCTGAAAGGCTTGTCGAAATGATTGATTCCCAGTTTAAACAACAAAAAGCGTTTGCCTCTCTCTTTGCTCCGCAAAGCAACGTAAGGTTTCACAAAAGGCAATGGAGATACTATCAGCTTCAATATGTTGGAACGGATATTACTATGAGCGTCATAAATGTAGTCGAAATGCTCTTTTCTCAAATCAGCCGCCATTTTCAACAACCCGGCAAGTCCGGTCTCCTTGTCAAACGCCCAGATTTTATCAATCCTGCCATCCATCGACAAGGTCCCCACCATATCTTTCCGGGTAATCCAATGAATTTCCACATCTGCAAACCGTTCACGTATTCCACCGATAATTCCCATACACTGGATAATATCCCCTATCGAACTGAAACGGATAATTAAGAATTTGGTCATAACAAATTTATTAGAATTGCTGATTCGGCACAAAAGTAATAACTTAATTCAAGTTTCGCAAATAGCGATATAGGCTAATCATACAATATAGAACATCAGCCTACACAAAACACAAACATAAAAATTCAATCCAAGTCCAAACTATTGTCTACAAGAAATCTAGAGGTATTATATATCACTCATAAAACAGTATATTTCACACCAATATTGTTTTTGCATATTATAAAATATAAATGTTTTCAAGTAATTATAATCAAAAACTCCATTTATATAAATATCTTTGTACTTATTTTCTCAATTAGCAAAAGATGACAGCTATAAAATCTCAAAACAGATTATTTTCAATCGTTATACCTACATGGAATAACCTTGCTTTCCTAAAACTATGCATACAAAGTATCCAAAGAAACTCTTACTACAATCACCAAATCATTGTACACGTAAACGATGGAAGTGACGGAACCTTAGAGTGGATAAAAAAAGCAGGTATTGATTACACACATTCTGAGCAGAATATCGGAGTATGTTTTGCTATGAATATGATGCGCACTAAAGTCAAAACTGATTATATTCTATTTTTGAATGATGATATGTATGTACTCCCTTTTTGGGACAAGGTTCTCTATGACGAAATAGAAAAACTGTCTGACAATTATTTCTTTCTTTCAGCTACATCAATACAACCACATACACAAAGCGCATCAACCATCTTAGCCAATTATGGAGACAGTATCGAAACTTTTCAAGAAGATAAATTACTGAAAGAATACATGAACTACAAAATAAACGACTGGATGGGAGCTACCATTCCTCCCAATATCGTACACCGGGACATTTGGGATTTAGTAGGCGGTTATAGTATAGAATACTCACCCGGAATGTACAGCGACCCAGATTTCACCGCAAAATTATATATGTGTGGAGTCAGATTCATGAAAGGGCTACAAGCCAGTCGCATCTATCATTTTGAAACAAAATCAACTACCCGCATACGCAAGAATTGTGGTCAAATGCAATTTCTATTAAAATGGGGCATGACTTCATCCACATTCCGCAAAGTTTTCACTTACAAAGGAAAAGATTTCAAATCCCAAAAGATAGGAACTTTCAAAACAGGAAATAGATTCAAAATAAGCCTAATACGCGGCCGCCTAAAAGCCATATTTTATTTATTAACCAAAGATTTCGGTCCCTTATGGAAATTTTGGAAAAAAACATTTGTCTAACATTTCCCTAAAAGAGCAAAATTATAAAATAGAATTGGAACTTTCTTGTGAAGAATAGGGCTTATCCAAATCCAAATAGTGGAAATTATGCTGTCTCTGCCCGCTTTGTTTCGGTATAACCATGTAGTCTCCATATTTTCGGGTCAGATAGGCGTCATAATCTTGTACTCCCCACACTGTTTCGCCCTCAAACGAAACGGGAGTCGGAGCTCCCAGCTCTGCCTTGGGCATAATACCGCGCATACCGTCGTCATAATCACAGACTAAAGAAGACTTGTCAAAGTCATAGGTGGTCATCACATTTCTGATACTCCTCTGTACGCCGGCAGTAGTAAAAAGTCTCCGGCACAGCAGCGGCAACCATGAGCCGGGACCTTTTCCATGTTTATAAGGGTCGCGGTAGATAAAATAGAGCACCCGCTTGTAAAATTCATACCGGGCAAAATGAATCCTCTGTTTCAGGTTGCTTTGCGGTACACCGTCCAATGGAAATACGTCCAAGTAGATACCTCCCAAGTATTTCAAATGCATACGCTCGATAAGAGTCGTATCCGCATCTTGTATCTTGGCAAAAGGTAATGGATAATTCGGATCATTTTCTGCGCAGACAGCCTCATAAGGCTTGGGAAGCCATTCCTTGGAATGAGACATCAACAAATCATAATCAGCCCTCGGCATACCGATATCCAAATCATCGTCCCAAGGGATAAATCCCTTATGACGGACTGCACCAAGCATAGTACCGGCCATTATATAATAGCGCAAACCATGTTCTTTACAAACTTTATCCACAGCAAGCAATATCTTCAAAATACGAAGCTGCAAAGGACGTATATCATAATCTGCCATAAAAATCAGCCCATTAATTAATAAAGTTGTGAAGGAATCAACCGCTGTGCTTGTTCAAAGTCATTCACCGTATCAAGCTCCACAGAAAAATATTCGGTAGTGTCAAGCGCATAGAAAGAGTGTCCTTGCGGTATGAGACGCTCAAAAGCACGTTCATAGAAGATATTATCCAAACCTTCTTTGGTAATCATAACCTCCAATTCCCGGAAAAGCGCTTCTGTATAAGCGGCAGACATCTTCTCGATGCCAATAGACTCGCCAATAGCTCGGGATATGGAGCACGTCTTACTGATTTCCAACACCTTGCCATCATTGTCCGCTATTACCTTGATTTCCTCTTCCCCCAATGTATGATGGTTCAGAGCCAACGCATCCGCTTGACCATATCCAAGCAACTTGGCTACAATCTGCGGGTCAAAAAGGATATCGCTGTCCAGCAACAGAATGTCCTCTTTATCTACATAAGGCCGTGTAAGCCATAAAGAGTAGATATTATTGGTAGAAGCATATTTCTCATTATAGATAAACGTAACCTCCAATGCCGGATAATGAGCTTCCAGAAAGTTCACAATCTGCTGCTGTCTATAACCGGTGACAATGACAAACTCCCGAAAGCCATTCTGCAGCAATGCATCAAAGGCTCTTTGCAGCAAACAACGCTCTCCAACTTTCAACAGACATTTTGGAGTGGTATCAGTCAACGGACGCAAACGCGAAGCTATCCCTGCAGCCAATATAACCGCTTTCATTGTAATGCAATTTTTTTAATGGTGTCAATGACAATACGGTTCTGTTCAGGACGCCCCAAGGTAATACGCAAATGGGTATTGATGTCTGGTTCATTCATGAACTTCACCTTATAATCCTCGTCGGCAAAAGCTTTCTGTAAGCGTTCTTTCAAGACAATCGGATATTTTATAAGGACAAAGTTCGCCACCGACTCATATACCTTGAAACCAGGCAACGTCCCTATCTCCGCTTCAAAGCAGGCGCGACTCTCATTCATCAGCCGTGCTATATTCCGGTAATGCGCATCCGATTTCAGTGCGGCAATAGCAATATCCTCAGAGATACGGTTATAACCCAGATATTTGTTGCTGTATTTGCCAAAGCTGGCCAACTCCTTACTCATAAACCCAAACCCCATGCGCAATCCGGGCAATCCGTAGAACTTGGAAAGCGTGCGTGAAATAATCAGGTTGGGATATTTATCAACCAGCATTTTAATATAGTCCGTATCAGTAGATACGAAAGAGGCATAGGCTTCGTCCACCAAAACGATGGTTGTTACGGGCAACTCAGCCAACAAAGCGTCCAATTCTGCGGGGGTCAGACCGTTACCGGTGGGATTATTGGGCGAAGCGATTAATAAGACCTTGGGATTCTCACGCTGTACCATCTCTTTCATGGCAGCGAAATCATATTTAAAGGTATTGCCATCCTCATACAATGGATACTGCAACGTATGCCCGTCCACTTCATCAGCAATGGATTTATAGTACCACCACGAGAATTTAGGAATGAGCATCGTCTTGTTCCCATCCTCTTGGGTCAGGAAATAGTGGACTGCTTGTTTCAATATATCTTCTCCACCATAACCCAACAGTACCTGCGGTTCATCAATTCCGTAAGATTCAGATAGATAAACAGACAGAATACTCTTCTTGCCTTCGTCGTAGATACGGGTATAGAAACAGAGTTTGTTTATATCAAAATTCTTTAGAGCCTCCACCACCTCTTGCGAAGGTGCGTAGTTAAACTCATTGCGGTCCAAATAATTCATATCTTAGGTTTCTTTTGTTAATACTTTCCGATAACACTCCATCGTCTCACGCGCCATCTGCTCCTCCGTGAAACGCTGTGCCCACTTCAGCCCCTCCTCAATCATGGTGGCACGCAAAGAAGGCTCTTGTGTACGGGCAATCGCTGCCGCCAATCCCTCCACATCATAGGGACGCACATACAATGAATGCTCCCCCCCCGCTTCTTCAAGACAAGAGCCGGTTGCTGCTACCACCGGAATGCCGGAATGCAAAGCCTCAAGAATAGGGATGCCAAAACCTTCGTAAACGGATGGGTATACAAAAGTCTCGGCCGACTGATAAATGGCAGGTAAATCGTCCGAAGGGATACCATGCAGAAAATGTACTCTGTCTTGCAATCCGGCTTTTGTCATAAACTCTTTCAGCTGATGGATATAGGCTGTGGGTCTCCCTACCAGAACAAAATGCAGTTCATCGGGCAGATACTCCAAAGCCTTCACAATGGCCAGCGCATTTTTACGCTCCTCAATGGTGCCCACCGACAAGATATAGCGTTCGGGCAACCGATAACTCCGCATCACCTCCTTGCGCTTATCCTTACCGACACGACAGGCATACAGAGAACTACACCCTTGGTAAATAACGGAAATTTTATCCGCAGGAATTCCATAATAATGTATGATGTCACGCTTGGTACACTCACTCACAGCAATGATGTGGTCTGCATGCTTGCATGCATAGCGGCATTTGTAGTTATAAATCAAGCGGTCGACCAACGAAAAACAATGTGAAAGTCTCAGGAAAATAAGGTCGTGAACAGTCACCACACTCTTTACTTCCCGTACCCGATGGATGGTCAGGGGAAGTTCGTTACTCAATCCGTGGAACAGCCGTATGTTGTCCCGTTTCAAAGTCCTGCGTATACCTCCCACGCGCCACAACGAAGTCATTCCTCTCCAGAGCCAATAAGATGGATAATGTACCGATACCGTTCCCCGGCTTTCGGCCACCATCGACGAGAGTTGCTGATTTTCACGGTGTACCGGAGCATACAACCAATACTCGTTTTCCGGAGCAAAGGCTGACAATGACTGCACCACATACCGGCTGTAATTGCCCAATCCCGTAAAATTCTGCACAGCCCGTTTTCCGTCGTATCCTATTCTCATCTCTAAAAAGTTTCAGCTGCAAATGTACAAGATAATCCTCATATAGCAGTCTATTTCGCTTTCCTTTTTTGACAAAAACACAAATTCACCTATAAAACATAAGATAGAGATGAGCAATCACTTGCTGTCTGTTACAAAAACCAAGTACGGAATCGGGCACATCCCCATTGTTCAATCCGTACTGGCCCATTGTTTTATCCTTCAAACACCTTATCTCCTTCCCGAAAACTACTTTATTCATCATCGGCCCACTGTTATGAACCAATTCAACCACACTAGTGAGCTGTTTAGTTCACTCAAGTGAACATCACGGCTCACTAACGTGGGCTGCTGAAGAATCCAAAAGTAAAACGAAAGAATGAAAAGGATGCAACAGAAGAAAGAAGGATGCGGAACGGAAGAAAACACGGGTGAGAGCAAAATTTACCCTCACCCTTTTCGATTGCTCTCACCCACCCCTGCAATGCCGATGAATAGGGAAGTTGAAGAAAAGAGTGAGAGCGGTGAGGGCAGAAATGCAAACTTAAAAACGGAAAGAGCCAAATTATTTTCCGGGCATTACTTAGCCACTTTGACGGATTAGTCGTATCTTCGCACGATGGAGAATCGTCGAAAAGAACAGCAGCATTATGAGAGTCATTGTTGACAACAAGATACCTTTTATTAAGGAAGCCATCGAAAAAATAGCCGACAGCGTGATTTATACTCCCGGCAGAGACTTCACTCCGGAGTTGGTAAAAGATGCCGATGCACTGATTATACGTACCCGCACCCGCTGCAACAAGGAATTGCTGGAAGGCAGTAAAGTCCGCTTCATTGCTACCGCCACCATAGGCTTCGACCATATAGATACGGAATATTGCCGTGAAGCAGGCATCGCTTGGACCAATGCCCCCGGATGCAATTCAGCATCCGTAGCTCAATACGTGCAATCAGCCTTACTATTATTGCAACAACTCAAAGGAGTACAACTGTCCGAATTGACATTAGGCATCATCGGCGTAGGCAATGTGGGTAGCAAAATAGCCCAAGTAGGGCAAGAACTAGGCATGCGTGTCCTGAAGAATGACCTGCCCCGGCAAGACAAGGAAGGAGAGAGCGATTTCAGTTCCTTGCAAGCACTCGCAGCAGAATGTGATATCCTCACCTTCCACGTACCTTTATATAAGGAAGGGCCATACAAAACATTCCATTTGGCAGACCATACTTTCTTCCGGTCATTAAAACGCTGTCCCGTCATTATCAATACCTCACGTGGAGAGGTGATTGAAACCAATGCGCTCCTGAATGCCTTAGAAGACGGACTGATTTCCGATGCCATCATTGATGTATGGGAGAATGAGCCTGATATCAATCTTACCTTATTAAATAGAGTGTTCCTTGGAACTCCCCATATAGCCGGTTATTCAGCCGACGGAAAAGCCAATGCCACCCGTATGTCCCTGGATGCCCTTTGCCGTTTCTTTCACATCAAAGCCGACTACCGCATCGCTCCCCCCCAACCCTGGAACCCGATTATTACCGCCGGCAGCCTGGCAGAAGCATATCTGCAAATGTATGACCCGAGAAGGGACAGCGAAGCACTGAAAACACATCCCGAACAATTTGAAAAATTGCGGGGAGACTACCCGCTACGAAGAGAAAAAGATGCTTACACTTATATCCCAAAGTAGCACATACATTTAGAGATACAGCCCGATAATACAAAAGACGTCACTATATAAGCTCCTCACGCCTTTACTATCAATGCCGAATCAGAGGAAACTATAGGCAAAACATTACAATATCAATGCAAAAAATACAGTTAGAGAAATCACTCAGTGAAGGATTTATTTTTTATGCAATTTCAACTCTGACGATTGCCATACAATTTCTGTTTTATCTGATTCACAGTCCCCGGCTCGCCATGATGGACGTGGGAGGCTGGATGTTTTATATAACGGCCGCTTGCTCACATGCCGCCTTGTGGGCACTTATTCCTTACATCATATCCTTAATCGTAGCCATTACCGTCCGGCGCCATCAAGCCGCCGCCATCACACACATTATTCTTGTATCATTACTCAATATACTTGCTTACATAGACGGCAGTGTGTACAGTCTTTACAAGTTCCATATCAATGGTTTTGTACTGAATCTCCTGGTTGGAGAGGGCAACAGTGAGATTTTCACATTCAGCTTCTGGCTTTATCTGAAGATTGCAGGAGTATTAGTGGGTATATTTGCCGCCAATACTTTGCTAAGAATACTTGCAGGCCATTGTTATACCCGCTTTCACCGCTGTGGCTTCCGTCCTGTACTTGCCACTCTGATTTTGTTTGCACTATTCTCTAACTTTTATCATGCCTATGCCGCCGTAGCGCAAAAGACTTCAGTGATTCGCAGCGCCCCCTGCCTGCCCTATTACTTCCCGCTTACGGCAACCCGCCTGATGATGAAGTTAGGAGTGGTCTCATCCAAGGATGTCATTAAAATGAACTTCAACAACAAAAAGCAGTCTGCTGACCTCAACTATCCGATAGATTCTTTGAAATACGAAGTCCATTCCAACCCCAAGAATGTAGTGCTGATAGCCATAGACTCATGGAACTACCGCGCCTTTAACCAGGACATTACACCTCATATCAGCCACTTTGCCGACAGTTGCAGCAGATTCACCTCCCATCTAAGCAGCAGCAATGGCACACGTGGAAGTATCTTCGGGCTTTTCTTCAGTCTCTCATCCATCTACTGGACCGATTTTGAGGTGTCGGGCATACAGCCCCTGCTCATAGAAGAACTATTGAAGCAGAATTATCAGATAGGTATTTATCCCAGTGCTACAATCGTCAACCCGCCATTTGCCAAAATACTTTTCTCAAAGGTACCCGACTTGCGTACCCATACCGAAGGAAAAACCGTTTATGACCGCGACTGCCGTATTACAGCAGATTATCTGCAAGCACTCGATACGCTGGGCAGCGGTACAAAACCTTTCTTTTCCTTTCTCTTCTATGATTTGGCACACGGATATGAAGTGCCGAAGGACAAGCTTTATCGTTTCCAACCGTCCTGGGAGTTCGCCGACTATATGAAACTGAACAACGACATAGACCCTACTCCTTTCCTGAACCTCTACTACAACTGCGTGGCGGAAGCCGACTCACTGGTGGGATGCGTCCTCCACAAACTTGAGGAAAAGAAACAGCTGGACAATACCCTGGTCATCATTACCGGAGACCATGGACAAGAATTCAATGAGAATCATAAAAATTATTGGGGTCACGGCAGTAATTATTCACCGGTACAAACACATATCCCCTTCCTATTATATGAACCGGGAGAACAGCCACATACTTACCATCACCGTACCACGCACTATGATTTTGCACCAACCTTAATGAATAAAGTGCTGGGTGTAACCAATCCGCCTTCCGATTACAGTATGGGGCATTTAATAACCGATACTTGTCCACGGAACTGGCATATCATGGGTGACCATCTCAATTATGCCTTTATCGTAGAAAATCATACTATTCTAGAAAAACACCCTTCCGGATATATAGAGATCAGTGACAGTGCATTGAATCCCCTGGAAAACTACAAGATAGACAACCGCAAGCTGAACGAAGCCATCCTCTCCCTTAACCGATTCTATAAATAACTGGGAGAGAGGCCTTCCACCAACTCCTCTATCACCTTCGGATAGTATTCATACTCCAGCCGGTGGATGCGTTGCGCCAGCTCCTCCGGCGTATCGCCCGGCAGTACGGGGCATTTCTGCTGACAGATAATTCCGCCTTCGTCATAATGCTCATTCGTATAATGGATGGTAATACCGCTTTCCTTTTCGCCGGAAGCAATCACTGCCTCGTGCACACGGTCGCCGTACATCCCCTTTCCGCCGAACTTGGGCAGCAACGAAGGATGTATATTTATCATTTTATTGGGATAAGCATGCAGAATATTGTCCGGCACACGTGCCAGGAATCCTGCCAATACCACAAAATCAATATCATACTCTCGAAGCGTCGACAAAATAAGCTCTCCACTTTCCCAATCGCTCTTGGCAAACCAGACACAAGGCACTCCCAGCCCCTTGGCACGCTCTAAAACGAACGCATTCTGCCGGTTAGTCAAAACCAGAGCCACACGTGCCGAACCTTTTTCCCGGAAATAACGGATGATATTCTCGGCATTCGTACCACTTCCCGACGCTAAAACTGCGATATTTTTTCCCATAATCCCTCCAATCACTGCACAAAACCGTGAAAAATGTGCAAAAAGGTGCATTTAATTCATCAAATATTTGCGAGGAATGATAAATATTCATTCCTTTGCACCGCAAATTTAAAGAAATAAAACTAATTATTAATTAAAAACTTAAAGTTATGTCTGAAATTGCATCAAGAGTGAAAGCGATTATCGTCGATAAATTAGGCGTAGAAGAATCAGAAGTTACTAACGAAGCTAGCTTCACTAACGACCTGGGAGCTGATTCTCTTGACACTGTAGAACTTATCATGGAATTCGAAAAGGAATTCGGTATCTCTATTCCCGATGACCAGGCTGAAAAGATTGGTACTGTAGGTGATGCTGTATCTTACATCGAAGAACACGCTAAGTAATCTTATCCATTCGTTTATAACATGGAATTAAAAAGAGTTGTAGTAACAGGTCTCGGCGCCATTACTCCCATTGGCAACAGTGTTCCCGAATTCTGGGAAAATCTTGTGAATGGGGTTAGTGGAGCAGGACCTATTACTCATTTCGATGCATCGCTTTTCAAGACTCAGTTTGCATGCGAAGTAAAAGGCTTCGATGCTACCAAATATATGGACCGCAAAGAGGCCCGCAAGATGGACTTGTACACACAATATGCCATTGCAGTAGCCAAAGAAGCGGTAGGTGACTCTGGGCTTGACGTCGAAAATGAGGATTTAAACAGAATCGGTGTCATCTTCGGCGCCGGTATCGGTGGCATCCGTACATTCGAAGAAGAGGCGGGCAACTATGCCCTGACCGGTAAGGAAAACGGCCCCAAATTCAATCCGTTCTTCATCCCCAAGATGATTTCGGACATTGCTGCCGGACAAATTTCCATCATGTATGGTTTCCATGGTCCCAACTACGCAACTTGTTCTGCATGTGCCACTTCCACAAATGCCATTGCCGATGCGTTTAACCTCATCCGTCTGGGTAAGGCCAATGCTATCGTAACCGGTGGTTCGGAAGCTGCCATCGCCGCTTGCGGTGTAGGCGGTTTCAATGCCATGCATGCATTGTCAACCCGCAATGATTCTCCCGAAACTGCATCCCGTCCGTTCAGCGCAAGCCGTGACGGATTCATCATGGGTGAAGGTGGCGGTTGTCTCGTTCTAGAGGAACTGGAACACGCCAAGGCACGCGGTGCCAAAATCTATGCGGAAGTTGCCGGCGTAGGAATGTCTGCCGACGCTCATCACCTGACAGCCTCTCACCCCGAAGGTTTGGGAGCCAAGTTAGTGATGTTGAATGCGTTGGAAGATGCAGAAATGAAACCCGAAGAAGTAGATTATATCAATGTTCACGGTACATCTACTCCCGTAGGTGATATTTCGGAAGCAAAAGCAATCAAAGAGGTATTCGGACAGCATGCGTATGAGTTGAACATCAGTTCAACAAAATCCATGACCGGTCATTTGCTGGGCGCTGCCGGTGCGGTAGAATCCATTGCAAGCATCCTCGCCATCAAGAATGGCATTGTTCCTCCGACCATCAACCACGAAGAGGGTGATAACGACGAAAACATCGACTATGACCTGAACTTCACGTTCAACAAAGCACAAAAGCGCGAAGTGAACGTAGCTTTGTCCAATACTTTTGGATTCGGTGGTCATAATGCGTGTGTCATTTTCAAGAAATACGCAGAATAATAAGGTCGTGTTACGTAACCAAATAGATAAAATAAGGCTCTTGTTCCGCAAGGATAGAGAGTCTTATTTTTGTTTTTACAGAATTCTCGGCTTCTTTCCACGTGACATCAAGGTCTATCAGCAGGCTTTGCTGCATAAATCCATCTCCATGCGCTCCGAAAAAGGACGTCCCATCAACAACGAACGGCTGGAATTCTTGGGCGATGCTATCCTCGACGCCATTGTAGGAGATATTGTCTACCGCCATTTCGAAGGACGCCGCGAAGGTTTCCTCACCAACACCCGTTCCAAAATTGTACAGCGGGAAACACTCAACAAACTGGCCGTGGAAATCGGACTGGACAAACTGGTGAAATACTCCACCCGCTCCTCGTCCCACAACAGCTATATGTACGGCAATGCATTCGAAGCCTTCATTGGAGCCATTTATCTGGACCAGGGCTACGACCGCTGCAAGCAGTTCATGGAAGAGAAGATTTTCAAAAACTATATCGACCTCGACAAGATGTCTCGCAAAGAGGTCAACTTCAAGTCAAAACTCATCGAATGGAGCCAGAAGAACAAAATGGAAGTGTCATTCGAGCTTATCGAACAGTTTCTCGACGAAGAATACAATCCGATGTTCCACACCGAAGTCCGCATCGAAGGGATATCGGCAGGCACCGGCACCGGTTATTCCAAGAAGGAGTCGCAACAAAATGCGGCACAAATGGCATTGAAAAAAATTAAGGATGCCGCTTTCAAGGAGGAAGTCCAGGCAGCCAAAGAGCGAAACCATTCAACAGAAACCGCCACAGAAGATAATCCCATGGCAGAAGCTGTTGAAAAATCCTCACAAGAAAGATTAGCCGAAACAGATTCCCATCCGACGTCCTTGGACAACTAAGTCATTGTCTTCCGTCACCAGCTTTAACTTACCCGCAATCTCCTCCAGCGGTGCAGAAGCTATTTCATTTCCCTTTAAGGTAATCATCCGCCCGAACTGCCCGTTGGCAATCAATTCCGTGGCATGTCCGCCCATACGTGTGGAAAGATTACGGTCGAAAGGTGTGGGTGAGCCGCCACGCTGGATATATCCCAACACAGTCTCGCGGGTCTCAATACCCGTCTCATACTCTATCTCTTGAGCGATGTACTCGGCGGCACGCTTCCGCCCGTCCGTCTGTATGCCTTCGGCCACCACCACGATGGAGTAAGGCTTTCCTTTCTTCAGCCGATTCAGAATCGTCTCTCCGATACGGTGGATATTATAGGGAATCTCCGGAATCAGAATCACGTCACCACCGCCCGCCATACCGGAGTATAAGGCTATCCAACCTGCCTTGTGCCCCATCACCTCAATCACCATCACCCGTTTGTGCGAGCTGGCCGTGCTGTGCAGCCGGTCGATGGCATCCGTAGCAATACTGACGGCAGAATCGAATCCGAAGGAAAAATCGGTTCCCCAAATGTCATTGTCTATTGTTTTTGGCACGGATACGATGTTCAGCCCCATAGCGGAGAGTTTGGCGGCTGTCTTCTGCGTACCGTTTCCACCGATGCAGACCACACAATCAAGTCCCATCTCTTTGATATTCCGCACTATCAGTGCCGGTTTGTCCACGTCGGACATCACGCCGTTCTTCTTAAAGGGCTTCTCACGCGAAGTACCGAGCATCGTACCTCCCAAGTTCAGCAAACCGGATAAGGACTTTTCGGTAAACGACTCCACATCCTTGGTCAGCAGCCCCTGAAAACCGCTGTGAATGCCAATTACTTCCATTCCATAATGGTTGATAGCTGTTTTGCATACACCGCGAATGGTAGCGTTGATGCCAGGACAGTCGCCCCCTGAAGTCAAAATACCTATTCTCATGATATTTTTGTTTGAATTATTGTTCTATAGGTCCGTAAAGATAGAAAAAAAAGAGAAAAAAGATAGAGATGCCGATAAATAAGATTACTTTTGCGGTTTAAAATAAGATTTCACAAAGAACGATGAATATTACAAAGTTTCTGAATAAGGTATATTTTGCTCCCCGTCTGAAAGAAATCGAACAATACACCAGCCATGCAGGTGAATTGCAACAGCTTGTATTGCAGCGTCTCATCCGGACAGCGGCAAATACGGAATGGGGAAAGAAGTATGACTATACCTCTATCCGTACTTATGAAGATTTCAAGAAGCGCCTTCCCATACAAACTTACGAAGAAGTAAAGCCTTATGTAACCCGCCTGCGTGCCGGTGAGCAGAATCTGCTTTGGCCTTCGGAAATACGTTGGTTTGCCAAATCATCGGGTACCACCAACGACAAGAGCAAGTTCCTGCCCGTCAGCCGGGAGTCCTTGCACGACACGCATTACAAGGGAGGCCGGGATGCCGTTGCCATCTATCTGGGACAGAATCCCGAAAGTCGTTTCTTTTCCGGTAAAGGGCTTATCCTTGGAGGCAGCCACGCTCCCAACCTGAACACCAACCACAGTCTTGTAGGCGACCTCTCCGCCATCCTCATAGAAAATATCAACCCGCTGGTAAACTTTGTCCGCGTACCCAGCAAGCAGACGGCCCTAATGGAGCACTTCGAGCCCAAAATGGAGGCCATCGCCCGCGAAACCATCCATGCAAACGTCAGCAACCTTTCCGGTGTACCGTCCTGGATGCTTGTACTCATCAAACATATATTGGAAAAGACAGGAAAGCAGAGCCTTGAGGAGATATGGCCCAATCTGGAGGTGTTCTTCCACGGCGGCGTTGCCTTCACTCCTTACCGCGAGCAATACAAAGACGTGGTCCGCAGCAGCAAGATGCATTATGTAGAGACTTACAATGCATCCGAAGGCTACTTCGGAACTCAGAACGACCCTACCGATCCTGCCATGTTACTGATGATTGACTACGGTATATTTTACGAGTTCATCCCGCTGGAAGATGTAGGCAAGGAGAATCCGCGTACCTTCTGCCTCGAAGAGGTGGAACTGAACAAGAACTACGCCATGGTAATCTCCACTTCTGCCGGTTTATGGCGATATATGATTGGGGATACAGTGAAGTTTACATCGAAGAATCCCTATAAGTTCGTCATCACCGGACGTACCAAGCACTTTATCAACGCATTCGGCGAGGAGCTGATTGTGGACAATGCGGAAAGAGGACTTGCCAGAGCATGTGCCGAAACCGATGCACGGGTCATAGATTATTCTGCCGCCCCAGTCTTTATGGACCGGAATGCTAAATGCCGCCACCAGTGGCTGATAGAATTTGCACAAATGCCGGACAGCCTGGAGAAGTTCGCCAAAGTATTGGACGACACCCTGAAAGAGGTAAACTCCGACTATGAAGCTAAAAGACAGAATAACCTGGCACTGCAACCACTGGAAATCATCGTCGCCCGTCCCAACCTCTTCCACGATTGGCTGGATAGCAAGGGGAAACTCGGTGGACAACATAAAGTACCCCGACTCAGCAACACAAGGGAATACATAGAAGAAATGCTGAAGCTTAATAAATAACAAAATATAAAAGCAGATTTTATCACAAAATAATTCCACCGCCCAGCAGCAGACCGCTTTCATCATAAAAAGCCGCTGCCTGCCCTGGCGCAATAGATTCGAGCGGCTCTATCAAGCGGACATGCAGTAGTCCCTCCACTGTAAGACTTACCTTGCAGTGGTTTGCCTGCTTACGGTAGCGTATCTTCACAATAACCTCGTCTGCACCCAGCACGCGGCTGTTCTCCACCAGGTTCCACTCTCCCAGCCACATTTCCTGCTTGTAGAGGGAAGATAGTGGAGCAAGAACAACTTCATTGCTTTCCACTCTTGTCTCTTTCACAAAAACAGCCTTGTTCAGATGGATACCTAAGCCCCTACGTTGCCCTACGGTATAAAACGGATAACCCTCATGCCATCCCAAGAAATCCCCCTTTTCATCGACGAATCTACCTTTACCGGATAATAGTGTTTCAGGAACCTCACGCTTCAAAAAGGAACGGTAATCCAAAGGGCAAAAGCACACCCCCATACTGTCTTTCTTTGCAGCCACTTGCTCGAAACCACGCTCCGCCGCATACGAGCGCGCCTCATTTTTCGTAATATCTCCCATCGGAAGCAACATACGCTGCAGGATGTCCTGCTTCAATCCCCATAGAAAGAAAGTCTGGTCTTTGTCCTTATCCGCGGCAGGAGCTATATAATACTTTGCTCCGGACAAGACCTTGCGCACATAATGTCCGGTAGAAATCCAATAAATTCCCTTTTCATCGGCTATTTTAGCCAACAGCACCCACTTCAGCTCATTATTGCAGACCGTGCAAGGAACGGGAGTGCGCCCCCTTAGATACTCTTCCACAAAATAGCGGATAATACGCGAACGGAAAAGCTCGCGTGCATCATAGGTAATGTGTTTCATCCCCAGCTTCAGGGCCAAAGCCCGTGCATCTTCCAGATACCCAGTCTCATCTCCTGCCTCATAGAAACGGAAAGTCACGCCAGTCACCTCATAACCGGCTTCCTGCAACCTCATGGCGGCCACGGAGCTATCCGTGCCGCCACTCATGCCAAGCAATACACGTTTATCTGACTTCATGGATACAAAAGTAATAAACGAAGGTGAAATCCGTTGCATTTACTCTTATAAAACAGAATATCATTATAGATTTTCACAGATTTATTATACCTTTGTACTCCTAAAAGAACTAATAATCAACTGTTATGGAACATCAACTGACCATTTACAACACTTTAAATAGAAAAAAAGAGCTGTTCGTACCGCTGCATGCACCGCATGTAGGCATGTATGTCTGCGGACCGACCGTGTACGGTGACCCGCACTTGGGACATGCACGCCCTGCCATCACTTTCGACCTGCTGTTCCGCTACCTGACGCACATCGGCTACAAGGTGCGCTATGTCCGCAACATTACCGACGTGGGCCATCTGGAGCACGATGCCGACGAAGGTGAAGACAAGATTGCGAAAAAAGCCCGTCTGGAACAACTGGAACCAATGGAAGTGGCACAGTACTACATCAACCGCTATCATAAGGCGATGGATGCATTGAATGTGCTGTCTCCCAGTATCGAGCCACATGCCAGCGGCCACATCATCGAACAGATAGAACTTGTAAAGGAGATATTGAAGAACGGATATGCCTATGAAAGTGAAGGTTCCGTTTATTTCGATGTAGAAAAATACAACAAGGACCATCACTACGGCAAGCTCTCCGGACGCAACCTGGATGATGTTCTCAACACCACCCGCGAACTGGACGGACAGAGCGAGAAGCACAATCCCGCAGACTTTGCTCTCTGGAAATGTGCGCAACCGGAACACATCATGCGTTGGCCTTCCCCGTGGAGCGACGGCTTCCCCGGCTGGCACGCCGAATGTACAGCCATGGGAAAGAAATACTTGGGCGAGCACTTCGACATTCATGGTGGCGGTATGGACCTTATCTTCCCGCATCACGAATGCGAGATTGCACAATCCGTAGCTTCCCAAGGAGAAGATATGGTACATTATTGGATGCACAACAACATGCTGACCGTGAATGGACAGAAAATGGGTAAGTCTTACGGTAACTTCATCACATTGGAAGAGCTCTTCAAAGGTACGCACCCCATGCTGGAGCAAGCCTACAGCCCAATGACCATCCGATTCTTCACCCTGCAAGCCCACTACCGCAGTACGGTAGACTTCAGCAACGAAGCGCTGCAAGCCGCCGAAAAGGGATTGGCAAGGCTGATGGATGCTGTACATGGACTGGACAAGATTACCCCTGCTGCAACCTCCACCATAGATGTGAAATCCCTGCGTGCCAAGTGTTACGAAGCCATGAATGATGACTTGAACTCACCGATTGTCATCGCCCACCTCTTCGACGGCGCCAAGATGGTAAACAATATCCTGGCTGGAAACGATTCCATCACAGCCGAAGACCTGAAAGAATTGAAGGAAACCTTCCACCTCTTCTGCTTCGACATCTTAGGATTACAAGAAGACAACGCCTCCAACGAAGAGCGTGAAGCCGCCTTCGGCAAAGTAGTGGACATGCTATTGGAAGAGCGTTCAAAGGCAAAAGCCAACAAAGATTGGGCCACATCCGACAAAATCCGTAATGAACTCACCGCACTCGGTTTCGAGATTAAAGACGGTAAGGACGGAAGCGAATGGAAGCTGAATAAATAATGAAAGTATCATAACTCACCGCAGAATCATACAGATTGGGGTAAGTTTTAGGCAGAAGAACAAAAGAATATATTTTTCTCTTGTTCTTCTGTTCTTTTGTCTGAAAATAAAATCCATGTAATATTTTGATATATCCTCGTTAGAATACGAATCCGAACCCAGCATACCACCCTAGTTTCTTCGTCTGATTAGACCAGTTCAACTGTATCTCCACTGGTCCCAGAAAACTCTTGTACATATAGCCGATGCCTACCCCTGCCATATCAGCCGATTTGGAAGAGTCAAGAATCTGATGAAACTTCCCGGAGTTTCGCCCATAACTGCCCATCACTGATATATACTGGTTTTTCAAGATACGCTGTCTGAGGTTCAGCCCTGCAACCAGCAGTGCGGCTTGTGACAGTTCCGCACGGTTGATGCCCGTAAACGGTATCTGCTGTGGCATATAGCGCCCCGGTATGGTTCCCCCCACCATATTAATGATGGCAAAAGGATAATTACCGCTTCCGGACAATACGCGTCCATAAAACGAAGGAGTGACAGTGAACTTACTCGAGGGAGAGAAACATCCCTGCCAACGGGCATCGAAAACAGAAATAGGATTGTTGTCCTTATACTGAAAGAAGTTATCCGTATAGAGATGATAGGATACCGCCCACGACATGCCTTTTGTAGGGGCGCTCCTCTCATTCAAGTTGTTGAACACAAGTCCGGCAAAGTAACTGAATAAGGACGAATTCTCAAACAGTGCCGAAGCTAACGGATCGAGCGACAGCAAATCATGATAGTGGTAGTAATCAAAGTCAATGCCCAGACTGACCTGGATATTGTTCCAGTCCTTCGCCGCCCCCATACGGACCAGTTGATGTGTAAAAGTCAAATCCAGCGCCCGTTTGCCTTCATTGTAAATATTCATATCTTTATAGTCGAACTGATAGGCAAGTCCCGCCTGCCATCCACCGTCCCACTGGTAACTATATCCGAGTCGTGCCAGTGTACGCTTGCCCAGACGGACAGTAAGGCTGACCAGCGACTCGCGCTGCCGGCCGAAATAGAAGTCCGTATTTGCCTGCAACGCCGCCAGTTCTTCTGTATCAAAGCGAAAACCGACATTCAGCTTGTTCTCCCGCACAGCAGGGACGGCTATTTGGGAATCAACGGGAATCTCCCTATCAACAGCCACGCCGGGCAAGCGGAAAGGTCCCGGACGGCGAGGCTGATAATCGTCTGCAAGTCCCAGCTTCCGTTTCAGGGCAAGCAGTCCGTCCCAACTGTCCATGGCAGCACGTTCTCCCCGCACCATCAAAGTGTCGATGGCCTCTTTGGTGAAACTTGCAGCCGAATAGCCGGTGACATCCACCTTTATCAATACGTCGGTATTACGCAGATTCTCACGGTATTTCTTCTCTCCTTGCAGATTGATGATTTGCCCGAAGATGTCTTTCACCGATTTCAGCTCGGAAGCCTTAAGCAGCGGGCTCTGCACATCCACCCCGATAACGTAGTCGGCCCCCATGGCAAGCGCCACATCTACCGGATAGTTATTCACCATTCCACCGTCCACCAACACCATTCCATCCAGGTCTACCGGAGCAAACACACCGGGAATAGACATGCTGGAACGCATGGCAGTGGCCAGTATTCCCTCACGGAACACGACTTCACTACCATTCACCAGATTTTCCGACACGCAGGCAAACGGAATAGGAAGACGGCTAAAATCCACGGAATCCTGGTAACCTTCTGTCAACGTGGAGAACAAACGTGCCAGGTTCTTCCCTTTTATGATACCCGCATCCGAAACAGCGGCAGATTTCAAAGAAAATGGAATAGAGAGTACATAGCGCTCCGACTTCAACCGGTCGTCCAGCAACACATCCTTAGGATTGGGTGCATCCGAGAGTAGGAATTTCCAGTTCTGGGCATTCACCATACTGTCCAATTGCTGCGGGGTATATCCGATAGAATACAAACCTCCCACAATGGCCCCCATACTGGTACCTACCACATAATCTATAGGGATACCCGCTTCTTCAATTACTTTCAGAGCACCGATATGCGCCGTCCCTTTGGCGCCACCCCCACTGAGTACGACAGCCACTTTCGGACGCCCGGACGCCCAAAGAACCATCGGCAAAAACAACAGACAAGCCCATAGTCTATACTTCATCTCCATCATTTACTTAAATACGTATTGGTAAATTTATTCTATTCTGAATCAAACAACCCGCTCCGACAAATAGTTCACTATCAGTCGAAGCGGGTCGCAAAAAACGTTCAAACAATTTATGGAGGATTATCTATAACCCATTTCCAATCAATAAGGTATCATATCCTTCAAGATGCCTTCCTTATACCAAGGGTCATCAATCTCTTTCAATACTTTGCCCATCTCTGCGCAAAGGTCTTTTACGACTTCTTGGTTTTCTTCCAAAGAAAGGTTATTCATCTGATACGGATCCTTTTCATCGTCAAACAACAAGCTTTTGACCAGCGTATGGTTTTCGCGATCAATGTAGAGCGCCAGCGTATAGCGCGCCGATTTAAAGCCGCGCGATGAAGGGAAATAAGAACGGACCATACCTTCCGCATCCTTCTCACCATCCAAGTTCTGGATGTAAAGAGCACCGGTAGGACGTACAATATCTGCCTTTTCATCGAAGAAAAGCGGTGCATAGTTGCGTCCCTGCACCTCAGCCGGAATAGAGTCGGCAAGGCCGGCAAGGCCCAACAAGGTAGGCATGATGTCCGGCGAGGAAAGCATCAAGTCGTCCACGCGGGGTTTAATCTTATTGGGGAAACGCACCAGGAAAGGAACGTTCATGGACTCGGAGTACGGGGAATTCTTCGGGTCTTCCGTATGCTGGCTACACATGGTCTCTCCATGGTCGGAGGCAAACACGACAATGGTATTCTTGTCCAGCCCGAGTTCCTTCAAGGCATCAAGTATCTGACCGAAAGCACGGTCGACACCCGTCACAGAAGCAAAGTAGTAGCGTGCACTCTCTGCCTTGAGCATCTTGGAGTCGGCATTCGGACGGACGAGCAAGCTGTCCAGAGGCTGGTTTTTATAGAGATTGAAATCTTCCTCCATACAGTCGTCCAAAGAACGGTACGGACTATGGGGAGGATTCATGCCTACCATAATGAAGAAAGGTTTCTTCGGGTCGCGTACATTCCCCTCGTTCTTCAGATAAGACACCACCTTGCCCGATTCGTGTAACGGCGACCACTCGCGCGGGTCGTGGCGACGGCCTTCCGTATCCCAGTAATGCGGATTCTTGTGTTCGTCGAAGGTACCGTAAGAATACCAGTAATTGAACCCATGACGACGTTCTTTCGATGTATAGGCATCCCATGCAGGTACGCGGTCTTCCACATACTGTCCGGGACGTTCGGGGTCGTTGGGGGTAGGAAAGTCGGCATGCAGTTTGCCAAAGTAGGCGCAGTCATATCCGGCATTGCAGAAAACATCACTCACACACACAGCATCCTCACGCAGGGAGCTGATGGGACGGCTCGAATTGCAATTCAATGGAATACCACTCTTATTAGGATACATTCCCGTCAACAGAGAGCCACGGTGGGGACTGCTCAACGGGCAGTTGCTCATGGCAGATGTCAATACCACCGACTCCCGGGCAAAATCATTCAAGCGTGGGGTATGCACCGGGTCATTCCGAAAGTTCACTTTCTCCCGAAAACCTTCCTGGCCCCAGAACTCCATCGCCTGGTTACGGTATTGGTCGGGAAAAACGTAAATGACATTCGGCCGGACGGATTGTTCTGCCTGCGGGGCTTTACAGCCCTGCAAGGCGAACAAACCTAAACCACCTAACAAAATATTTAATTGAGTTTTCATTTTTCCAAGTCTCTTTTACGCATCAATCCTTCCAGGAAGTAATAGTCGGCATAGTTCAACGGTACATCAATCTCCGCACCGTGAGGAATACTGCCCACAGAGTGCATCAGGATGAAGTTGCCGTTGGTACCCACCTTAGCACGATAAGAAGGAGAAGCGAGGCTTTCCATAATCCGGTCAGCGGTTTCCTTGTATCCCTTATCCGGCAGATAAGTGCTCAGCTCGTAAAGGGCGGACGCCGTGCAGGCAGCTGCCGAAGCATCGCGAGGTTCATTCGGGATATTGGGGGCATCGAAATCCCAGTAGGGAACCAAGTCTTCCGGAAGATTCTTGTTGTTGAAGATAAAGTTGTAGACCTTTTCAGCCTGTTCCAGGTATTTGGCATCGTGTGTATAGCGATAGCACATGGTATAGCCATACAAGGCCCACGCTTGTCCACGTGCCCAAGCAGACTCGTCGGCATAGCCTTGTGCAGTCTGTCTCTTACGGACTTCACCGGTTTCGGGGTCATAATCCACCACATGATAGCAGCTGTTGTCCTCACGGAAATGGTTAGCCATAGTCGTATCGGCGTGCTTCCGGGCTATGTTGTAGAAAGTGGAGTCGCCGGACAGCCTGGAAGCTTCGAACAGCAGTTCGAGGTTCATCATATTATCAATGATAACGGGACATTTCCAGCCACGTTCAGCCTGCCATCCCTTATCTGCATCCCATGATTGAAGTACGCCTGCTGCAGGGCGGAAACGGGTAGACAACGATTTGGCCGTCTGTATGATGACCGGCTTGTACTCTTCCTTACCCGCAAAACGGTATCCGTTCAGGTAACTGCAGCCAATCATAAATCCCACATCATGGTGCCAGGTAAGGTATTGTACCGAATCCAAATCCTCGGTATACTTCTCTGCCAGCGGCAGCCACTTCTGGTCACCGGTCAGCTCGTACATATGCCAGATATTACCGGGGAAGAAACCGGAACACCAATCGTCGATAGGTACATAGACAATGTTCCCATCCTTATCAATGGTGCGGGGATTAAGGATTTTACCAGATTTCTCGATAATGTCTGTCTGAATTGTCTCCTGAGCCACAGCATTATCAATGTTTTCTTGGATAAAGTTGCTTTCAGCCTGCTTTTGCCCTGCGCAACCTGCCAATACAAGGAGGGAGATTCCCAATGTAGTGAGGACTGTTTTCATAATAAGGGATTTATTTATTAAGAGTTTATGATTTTTCCTGCTGCAAAAGTAGGGCAAGCGTACAGATTTGACCCGCCTAAATAATTCAATTAATGGCTAAAATCGTTACTTTTGCGTCCGGAAGCACATATTTTCCACCCATTAATCACTAATCACTAAACATTAATCATTACCCCTCATGACCGCACAAGAGTTTTTCAAGAACGACCGCTTCGCCACGAATGCAGGCGTAGAACTGATAGAAATAAAGGAAGGATACAGCAAGGCACGCCTGGTTATCACGGCAGAGCATCTCAATGCGGGAGGCCGTACGCAAGGGGGTGCCATCTTCACCCTTGCCGACCTGGCACTGGCAGCAGCAGCCAACTCCCACGGAACATTGGCCTTCTCTCTTTCGTCCAATATCACCTTCCTGCGCAGCAGCGGACCGGGCGATGTGCTGTATGCCGAAGCGCGCGAACGCTACATCGGCCGCACCACCGGATATTACCAGATCGACGTCACCAACCAGGAGGGAAAACTGATTGCCACTTTCGAATCCAGTGTATTTAGAAAAGGGGATAACATCACTTTTTCCTTACCACAGACGTCATCGGATAGCGGTTGCCCCGGACACTCTTGAAGAATGCCTTGGCCGAACCGAAATTCAAATACATGTCCAGGCGAATGGGAAGGTGGTTCTTATCATCGGATACGAAGAAGGTGATGACCTCCTTCTCCTTACCTTTCTTGTACTCTACAAAAGAGAATACCAAGCAGCGGTAAATGGTGTCGTTATTCGCCTTGACCTCCTCCTTGCCGCGGTAAATCAACGTCTGCTCTTCTACCCTGCGCCCCGTGGCCATGGGAAAGAGTATCTTCTGCCCTACCTTGTAGTCTTTAGGGTCATAGGAGCGTGCCTGCGCCAAAATGCTCAACATATCGAAGATGCAGCGACTATCACTGTATTCCATCTCCTGAGCTTCACGCACGGGATTGTGCCAAGTGCGTCTCTGCTTTACATTCGCCAGTCCGTCCGAGTAGGAGAACCAGGCCTCGTCCACCGTATGGCGGCTTCCCTCCTCTGCCGCTTTGCGGAAATAGAGTGGCTCCAACTTGTCGCTGACATAACAAGTTAGCGTATCGCGCATCTTGAAGAAAAAATCGGTCTTTTTACTGCCTACACAAAGCAAGTTAAAGCGGAATGCAGGCTCGGAATGGTAAGTCGTGGCATTGGTAGTGAGGCTTGCCAGCCCCACCTTCTTCCAAATGAACTTCCAATTGAAATATAAATCGTACATGACGTGCTCGCCCGACTGAAAAGCTTCATTCTTTGCAGCACATTGGGCCTGAACAGACTGGGAGGCTCCCAAACAGACTGCTCCCACCATCAATAGAACGAACAATTGCTTCCGCCTAATAGCTATAGCCCCTACCACTATTGCGGCTGCTATTGCCACTGCGGTTATTTTTGTTCCTGTTTTGCTTTTTCTTGTCTTCATCTGGCTTTTGTTTTTTTAGTTCGTCCGGTTTCTGCCTATCCAGAGACTTGGCCTTAATATTCCATTCCTGCGTCAAATCAAAGTTTGCCTTAAGCTCCAAAACCATCGGATAATAGTAAACCATTTCAGGCTGGCGCTTCTCGGCATAATTCCCTGTGTCCCAGACGCCATTCCCATTCGTATCATTTATCAGCCGCGCTCCATATTTGCCCGGATTGAGAAAATAGAAATCGGCTTTCCCATCCACCACCGGCACCGTGCGCAGCACTTTGTCTTGACCGTCCAGCAGTTCCACAAAAGCCAGAGAGTCTGCTCCATGCACATTAAAGAATATCTGCCCGTACTCTTCCAGCTTCTTGGCCTTGAAGTCCTTCTTTATCTTATCGGAAAACAACCCGTACAACCCACGTATGGCAGCAGAATCCACTTCAAATGTATAGCTTTCACCGGGTACCCATTCGGCAAACAGATTATAACGCTTCAAGTCCAAAGAGTCGCGCATAAAGTCGAACGGGATATCCTGCCACAACGAGTCCACTTTCTGTTTCAGATGGAAAGCGGCGGTATCTATGCTTGCCACCGGTTCCGTAAACGACAGAGTAAGATAATCATATACATCAATTGCAGAAGGGGCATACACATCTACAGCCAGGAATTCCGTCGGCTCGGGCTCTTCCACCTCACCTTCTTTCAACTTCTTCTTTTTCTTCTCACGCTCTTTCTGTTCCTTTTCCTTCGCTTCCTGCTTCTGTTTCTGCTGCTTGTCGTATGTCAACTTCGCCAACACATTCAAAGTATCGGTACGGGGCACCAGTTGTTTCAGGCTATCCGTATACAAATAGGTGATACTCATTTTCAGGGAATCCTGCTTATAGAGCAGGGAATCCTTTATCCAATAATGAATCGTATCGTTCCGGCCGGTAGGCTGTTCTATAACAAACGCATCTTCCTCATTAAAGTTCAATCCTTTCAATAAAGGCAACGTGTCTGCCGGAGCAGTGAAATAGAGCGAAAACTTCTCCGGAGTCAACCGTTCGGCCTTCAAGAAACGCTGCGAGAAGGAAAGCTCCTTGAAAGCACGCAACAGGATATCGTCTGGCAGGTAGTGGGTATATTGACGTTCTACAACCGTATCTACTGTCAGCGAGTCTATCCAGGTCGTATCCTGGCGCATGCGTTCTTCCATGGAAGGAATGATGATGGAATCATTGAAAGCTATCACTTCCGTCGGCTGAGAATAGGTAAAATTCTGGTCGGCATCCTGCAAGGCATAGATGCGATACTTGCCGGGAGCCACTCCACGGATAGAGAAGCGTCCGCGACTGTCCGTGCGCCCCACCCGCTCAAAAGGAAGTTTGGTAAAAGCAGAGTCGGTCAGATTGGCATGCAGGCCGACCAGCATCCCTTTCACCGGTTCAAGATTAGCCGCATTCAGCACTGTGCCGGCCACAGCCATAGAGTCGAGGCGGTCGCCCGTAGAGAAAGAATAGAAAAAATTCTCTAAGGGATTCCCCTCATTATTGTCCTGGATGGCATCACCAAAATCGAATGTATAAGTGGTATTGGGTTTCAATGTATCCTGCAGGGTGATGACCACCTTCTTCCCATTAGACTTAACTTCGGGCTGCTGCACCTGCGGAGGGGATATTACAATCTTCTCATTCGGCTTGTCAAGCTTGATAAATTCATCGAACTCAATGGAAAGTTTATTTTTATTGTGATGGAGTGCACCGGGCGTGGGAGTACCGGAAATAAAACGCGGAGGAGTCTCATCATAAGGTCCTCCTTCAATACGGCCCACACTGGCACAAGAATACAGTGCGGCAGCTATGGCAACACCCCCCAACAACCTGCGGAAAAGCGGCCTCATTTTAGTATGGCGTTTACGTTCTAACATGCTGCAAAAATAAAGGTTATCTGCCAATTAGCGGTATGCTTTACAGTATTTTAATCAAAAAATGTCCTTTTGTTCTCATCTATGTATGAAACATAGTTAAAAAAGGAACTGTTTCACACCTTATATACTAAGAAAAGAATATTTTTGCAGACGAAAAACTGAATAGGAGTATTCAGTTTTCTTTTTCCTGCCTTATTTCTAAATTATGAATTGCACACCAAAACGCCTTTCAAGAATCGAAAAAAGAAGAATATAAAATTATACAGAGAACAAAAAGAGTATGAAGAGTAGATTAGTATTATTGGCATGTTGCCTGGCACTGCTCAGCAGTTGCGGACAAGGCGACAAAGGAACGGGTAAAGCTCCCGAATTTGCAGTGATTGAGGCAAAAACCACCACTGCCAACTTGACAAACAGCTACCCTGCTACTATCAAGGGTAAACAAGATGTAGAAATTCGCCCGATGGTGAGCGGTTTCATCACAAAATTGCACGTCGACGAAGGCGCAACAGTACGCAAAGGACAAGTGTTGTTCAGCATCGACCCCGTACAGTATCAGGCAGCCGTAAATTCGGCCAAAGCTGCTGTTGAAACAGCCAAAGCTGCCGTAAACACACAAGAACTGACTGTAAACAACAAACGTGAACTGAACAAGAAAAACATCATCAGTGACTACGATTTGCAAATGGCCGAAAACCAACTGGCACAGACAAAGGCGCAACTAGCACAAGCCAATGCCCAATTGGTCAATGCCAAGAACAACTTGTCATACACTAGTGTAACCAGCCCCAGTGACGGTGTAGTAGGTAGCATTCCCTACCGCGTAGGTAGCCTAGTTAGTCCTTCCGTAGCCAGCCCGCTGACTACCGTTGCCGACATCTCCGAAATGTACGCCTATTTCTCCATGACCGAACGCCAACTTTTGTCACAAATTCGTGAAGGCGGCAGCATCAAGGAAATTCTGGAAAAGATGCCGGATGTACAGTTGCAGCTCATCGACGGAACCATGTATGCCGACAGTGGCCGCGTGGAGACAATCAGCGGAGTCATTGATCAAACTACCGGTTCGGTAACCATGCGTGCCCTCTTCCCCAACAAGCACAACGTGTTGCGTAGCGGAAGCACCGGCAATGTGGTATTCCCCAACCCTTTGCATGATGTCATCATGATTCCACAGGCCGCCACTACCGAAATCCAGGACAAGCAGTTCGTTTTCGTTCTGCAACCGGACAATACGTTGAAAAATACCGAAGTCAAAGTGTTCAGCTTAGACGATGGCAAGTATTATTACGTGACGGAAGGTTTGAAAGCAGGCGATAAAATCGTTATCGAAGGGGTACAGAACCTGAAGGACGGACAATCCATCACACCTATTACGCCTGCTGAAAAGGAAGCCGAATACCAGAAGGCCTTGAAAGACCAGAAAGAAGGTAACATTCAAACGGCATTCAATTAATGTTTAACGGTTAGTGATTAATGATAAGCGGCTGCGCCATTATATCACACGAGCTTATCACTAATCACTAACCCCTAATCACTAAATAAAATGAAACTAGATAGATTTATTAACCGTCCGGTACTATCAACGGTAATTTCCATCCTGATAGTAATCTTAGGAGTTATTGGTCTGGCGACCTTGCCTATCACCCAATACCCGGACATTGCCCCCCCTACCGTATCGGTAAGTGCAACTTACCAAGGTGCCAATGCCCAAACGGTGCTGAACTCCGTTATCGCTCCGTTGGAGGACCAGATTAACGGTGTGGAAAATATGATGTACATGAGTTCGAGCGCCACCAACAGCGGTTCGGGCGACATCTCCATCTACTTCAAGCAAGGTACCGACCCCGATATGGCAGCGGTGAACGTGCAGAACCGCGTTTCCATGGCACAAGGCTTGCTGCCTGCCGAAGTTACCAAAATCGGTGTAACCACCCGTAAACGCCAGACTTCCATGTTGATGGTATTCTCCATCTATGATGAAAAAGACCAGTACAACATCGAGTTCCTGGAAAACTACGCCAACATCAACCTTATCCCTGAGGTGAAACGTGTCAACGGTGTGGGTGATGCCATGGTATTGGGACAGGACTACTCCATGCGTATCTGGCTGAAACCTGATGTAATGGCCCAATACAAACTTATCCCCAACGATGTGGTTGCCGCCTTGAGCGAACAGAACATCGAAGCGGCTCCCGGCCAGTTGGGTGAGCGCGGTAACCAAACTTACCAATATACCCTGCGCTATAAAGGACGTCTGCAACAGACTACAGAGTTCGAGAACATTGTCATCAAAGCTTTGGAAAACGGTGAAATACTCCGTCTGAAGGATGTAGCAAATGTGGAACTGGGTCGTCTGTCATATGGATTCAACAATATGGTTAACGGACATAAAGCCGTATGTTGCATCATTTTCCAGATGGCAGGCAGTAATGCCACACAAACCATCTCGGATATCGAGGCCCTGCTGGACGACTATTCCAGCAAACTGCCTGCCGGCTTGAAGATAAACATTGCACAGAGTGCCAACGACTTCCTCTTCGCCTCTATCCATGAGGTAATCAAGACATTGATCGAAGCCTTTATCCTGGTGTTCATCGTGGTGTATATCTTCCTGCAGGATATGCGTTCTACGTTGATTCCCGCCATCGCCATTCCCGTGGCATTGATTGCCACCTTCTTCGTATTGAAGCTGATCGGTTTCAGTATCAACTTGCTGACCCTTTCGGCCATGGTACTTGCCATTGCGATTGTGGTCGATGATGCCATCGTCGTCGTCGAGGGCGTCCATGCCAAGCTGGACCAGGGTTACAAATCAGCCCGTACAGCTTCCATTGACGCCATGAGTGAGTTGGGCGGCGCTATCGTCTCCATTACGCTGGTCATGATGTCCGTATTCGTCCCTGTGAGCTTCATGGGAGGTACAGCAGGTACTTTCTACCGTCAGTTCGGTTTGACTATGGCTATTGCTATCGGTTTCTCGGCTTTGAACGCCTTGACCCTGAGTCCTGCTCTGTGTGCTATCTTCTTGAAACCTCATAATGGAGGACACGAAAGTCTGAAAGAGCGTGTAGGCGTTGCCGCCAAGGAAGCGCGCAAGATTATGCTTGCTCGTTATGTCGACTCTCTCGGTCGGTTGATGCGCCCAGGTATCACGTTGCTCTTCGTGACGGTAGCTATTCTGGGCATGATTTTCGGTCTGTTCAGCTTCAGCGAACACCCCATTCTGTGCAGCTTGATGATTATCATCAGTGTGCTGGCGTTGGCAGGCATGACTACCGACAAGTTCAAACACTCCTTCAATGACTCATACAACGGTATCTTGGGCAAGTATAAGAAACAAGTGCTGTTCTTCATCCAAAAACGATGGCTATCGGCAGGATTGGTTATCGGTTCCATCGTATTGCTGGGTGTTTTCATGCAGATTACTCCTACCGGTATGGTGCCCAACGAAGATACCGGTACCATTATGGGTGCCGTTACTTTGCCTCCCGGCACTTCACAAGAACGTGCTCAAGAGGTTCTGAATCGCGTAGACAGTCTGGTTGCTGCCGACCCTGCAGTAGAATCGCGTACCGTCATTTCCGGTTATAGTTTTCTGGGTGGACAAGGTCCTTCCTATGGTTCTATCATCATCAAGCTGAAGAACTGGGAAGAACGCTCCACCATGCAGAACTCTACCATTGTCTATGCCACATTATACATGCGTGCCCAGAAGATTATCAAGGAAGCGCAGGTATTGTTCTTCGCTCCACCTATGATTCCGGGTTACTCGGCTTCAAGTGACATCGAGTTGAACATGCAGGACAAGACGGGTGGTGATTTGAACCACTTCTTCGACGTGGTGAACAACTATACCGCAGCCCTGGAAGCACGCCCTGAAATCAACTCTGCCAAGACATCCTTCAACCCCCACTTCCCGCAATACCAGCTGGACATTGATGCTGCCGCTTGTAAGAAAGCAGGCATCAGCCCCAATGACATCTTGACTACCTTGCAGGGATATTACGGTGGTTTGTATGCTTCCAACTTCAATAGCTTCGGTAAGATGTACCGCGTAATGGTACAAGCCGAACCTGACGCTACCAAGAATATGGAAACACTACAGAGCATCAAGGTGCGCAACGGCAACGAAATGGCACCTATCACGCAATTCATCTCCATCAAGAAAGTATATGGTCCTGACGTCATCAGCCGTTTCAACCTTTACACCTCCATGAAAGTGATGGTGGCTCCCGCATCAGGCTACACTTCCGGTCAAGCTCTGCAAGCCATTGCCGAAGTGGCGCAGGAAAACCTGCCTGCCGGTTTCGGTTACGAGCTGGGAGGTATGGCGCGTGAAGAGGCCGAAACGAGTGGAAGCACTACGGGACTCATCTTCATATTGTGCTTCGTATTCGTTTATCTGTTGCTGAGTGCCCAGTACGAAAGTTACATCCTACCTTTATCCGTATTGCTGTCCGTGCCGTTCGGTCTGCTGGGTAGCTTCCTTTTTGTAAGCGGTATAGGTACATTGGGCAGTATCCCGGCACTGAAGATGATTCTGGGCACGATGTCCAATGACATCTATATGCAGATTGCCCTCATCATGTTGATGGGTCTGTTGGCCAAGAATGCCATCTTGATTGTAGAGTTTGCCCTCGAACGCCGCAGAATGGGTATGAGTATCACCTGGGCAGCCGTATTGGGTGCTGCAGCCCGTCTGCGTCCTATCTTGATGACGTCATTGGCAATGATTGTCGGCCTGCTTCCGCTGATGTTTGCTTCCGGTGCGGGTGCCAACGGTAACCGTACGCTGGGTACGTCTGCCATCGGCGGTATGTTAATCGGTATGATTCTGCAAATCTTCATAGTGCCCGCACTGTTCGTGGCATTCCAGTACTTGCAGGAGAAATTCAAACCGATGGAATGGGAAGATGTGGACAACTCGGATGCAGAACCTGAGATTGAACAATATACAAAATAGTGATTAACGATTAGCGATTATGAAGAAAATAATATGCCTGATGTGCGCAACTGCTTTATTGAGCAGTTGCCACATCTACAAATCATACGACAGACCCGAAGACATAACAACTGCCGGACTGTATCGCGACACGGCGTCCGTGAACGATACATTAGCCGCAGATACAGCCAACTTCGGTAATCTGCCTTGGAGAGAAGTGTTCACAGACCCGCAGCTGCAGACACTTATCGAGCAAGCACTCACCAACAACGGTGACCTGCGCAGTGCCGCCTTGAACGTGAAACAAGCACAAGCCGCACTGATGTCTGCCCGTCTTGCCTATGCTCCGACGCTTGCCTTGTCTCCGCAAGGAACCGTCAGCAGCTGGGACAAGGGAAAGGCTACACAAATCTACTCCCTGCCCGTTACCGCAAGCTGGCAAATCGACCTCTTCGGTCAATTGCTGAACCCGAAGCGACAAGCAAAGGTTAGCTTGAAGCAGACGCAATTCTACGAACAAGCCGTTCAGACGCAAGTCATCGCCGGTGTAGCCAACATGTACTACACCCTGCTGATGCTGGACCGCCAACTGCAAATCACCGAAGGCACCGTCGAGATTCTGAAAAAGAACTTGGAGACCGTGCAAGCCATGAAAGATGCAGGCATCTACGGAACCACTTCTGCTGCCGTAGAGCAGAGCCGCACCGCCTACGCTCAAGTCATGGCATCACTGCCCGACATACGCCAGAGCATACGCGAAACCGAAAACGCTCTCTGCCTGATGTTGCACCAACCGGCACAGAGCATCGCACGCGGTGTACTGGAAGATCAACAGCTTCCTACGGAATTTTCAGTAGGTATCCCCTTGCAGTTGCTATCCAACCGTCCGGACGTGAAAGCTGCCGAGATGTCACTGGCTGCCAACTACTATAACACCAATAGCGCCCGTGCCGCCTTCTACCCGCAGATTACATTGAGCGGTTCGGGAGGCTGGACCAATAACTCCGGTGCAGGTATCGTCAACCCGGGCAAACTGCTGGCTTCTGCCATCGGTTCGCTGACGCAACCCTTGTTCTATCGCGGTGCCAACATTGCCCGTCTGAAACAAGCCAAGGCACAAGAGGAGCAGGCTAAGATTCAGTTCCAAACCGCCCTGCTGAATGCCGGAAATGAAGTGAGCAACGCCCTGCACCTGTATCAAATGGAGAAGAACAAAGCCGTTTCACGCACTATTCAAGTAAATTCTGCCCGCCAAGCTGCCTCAGATACAAAAGAATTGTTTAACTTAGGCACGTCGACCTATCTGGAAGTCTTGTCTGCCGAGCAGTCTTACCTCAGCGCACAGCTTGCAGAAGTATCCGACACCTTCAGCAGCATGCAGGCAGTCATCAGCCTGTATCAAGCGCTTGGAGGAGGAAGAGAATAAAATGAGCGATAAGTGATTAGTGATTAGCGATTAATGAAATAGTAAATCCTAATCACTGACCATTTATCACTAATCATTAATCATTAATCGCTAATTACTATGATAAGTCCGTTAGCTTATGTAGATTCTGCCGCAAAAATCGGCAAGAATGTGACCATCCAGCCCTTTGCATTTATCGAAGGGAACGTGGAAATCGGTGATGACTGTATTATTATGTCGGGTGCAAAAATTCTGCACGGTACCCGCATGGGAAAAGGGAACAAGGTACATCACAATGCCGTTCTGGGTGCCGAACCGCAAGACTTCCATTATACGGGAGAGAACAGCATGCTGATTATCGGTGATAATAACGACATCCGCGAGAACGTGGTTGTCAGCCGTGCCACCCATGCAGAAAGCGCTACCCGTATCGGCAATGAAAACTACCTGATGGATGGTGTACACCTCTGCCACGACGTGCAGATAGGCAACCATTGTGTACTGGGTATCAAGACTACCGTAGCCGGAGAATGTCAGATAGACGACTGCACCATTCTGAGCAGCAACGTCATTCTGCACCAATACTGCCACATTGGAAGTTGGGTACTGATTCAAGCTGGCTGCCGCATATCAAAGGATGTGCCGCCCTATATCATCATGAACGGTAATCCGGCGGAATACCACGGTATCAACGCTGCTGTGCTTCAACACAAACACCAGGTGAGTGAACGTGTATTGCGCCATATCGTAAATGCCTACCGTCTGGTATACCAGGGAAACTTCAGCGTGCAGGATGCCTTGCAGAAGATTGAAGACCAAGTACCGATGAGTGACGAGATACACAATATCATCAACTTCATCAAGAATTCCAAAGGAATCGTGAAGTAAACACCCTTCTTCGGGCACGAATCACGCAGACAATCATGGATGGACAGATTCTTTTCTGCAAGTCTGCGTAGTTCGTGCCATTTTCTATATACCTCTACAATAGTTCCTGCATAGTCTTTATCCTTTTTTAATGCACATTCATTCCAAGCAGTATGCTAAGTAAAACAAACTGTTTCCTTTAACTAAACATTTTGTTTCCTTATAGAGAACACTTTGTTTCCCTTAACAAAACAGTTCGTTCCATTATATGAAAACAAAGTGTTTTTCTATACTGAAACAAAGTGTTCTCTATGCTGGAACAAAGTGTTCAGTGTTGTGAACTAACGGATTAAGTATATAAAGGGTATTTATTATACTGTTTCTGTAGACAATGGTTTGTCTTGTCCTATAAAAGACGGGGAAAGAAGCAGGAAGCAACCGGGTACGCCCGGAAGGGTGAGGGTAAAATTTGCCCTCACCCTTTTTATTTGCCCTCACTCACCCCTGGAAGGGCGACGAATAGGGAGTTTCAGGAAAACAGTGATAGTGGTGAGGGCAGGTTGAGTAACTTTTTGTTCTACTACTACTCGAAATGCAGGGTGCCGAAAAACTCCGGACAATGGAAGTTCGGCTTCTCCAGACCTATCGGATTCCATGAAAGGAAATGGGGAGTCTGGAGCTTATCGCCGCATTTATAAAAATTGGCACGGAGCGTCTTTCCATCCAACGAAGTGATGTCATGCAGGAAGAAAGCGGAATAAGGGATGACCAGAGCCACTTCCCAGGCACACTCACCTACTCTTTCGTCGAAAGCCTCACGTCCCAAAGAAGCCCAACGCTGCACTTTATCGAGCACCTCTTGCGGGGCATGCTGGCGGTTTCCACGTCCGGCACCTGCCCCGATAAGCAGCGTTCCGGCACAATTACACTCCATATTGTAGTACACTCCGTCACCGGCAGGCACAGAGAAGAACTCTACACACGCATCTTCCCAGACCGGACCGTTATCGTGTCCTGCCACTGCGCGTACACTCGCTTCCCTTACCTTGAAATGCAGCAGAATGGCATCTTCCGTATGCGCTATGCGGAACTCCACACTGGGAGCATAAGGAAAAGCAGCCCAATTCACTGTATTTACGGGCTGAAACGCCACTTTCTCTTCATCCAGAAGAGCCGGAACCGACTCTACCGGTATATTGGCCACACTTACTTTCTTTACATTCAATTCTTTCATTTTACTATTTTGGGGATTAATTGCAGACAACGGCAGCATGCAAAGAGCTGCTGCTATCGTCATCAGATACTTTTTCAGATACATGAGTCAATGAACTTTTTCATCTCCGATGTATGTTCCTCCACGCTCTGCAACAGTTTGAACTGAGCCTTGGTACGAACAAGATTGTGCTCCGGATACTGGATTTTATAATAAGTATCACCGTTGATATAATCTGCCAGGAAGCGTACGCACTGCATGTATGGGAACAAGGCAGCCGCATAAGGCAGATTCTCAATCTCTATCGGCAACAAGAAGGATTTGCCCGATTCCAGATAACCCTTGGTAAATGCCTGGAATATTTCCATATTGAAGTTCACATTATCCAGATTCTTGTCATCTTCCAACCCCGTGTTGGCACCTGAGCGAAGGAAATCGCCATAATCGGAGAAGATGAAGCTGGGCATCACCGTATCCAGGTCGATGACACAAAGCACCGTACCGTCTTCGTCGAACATCATGTTGTTTACTTTCGTATCACAGTGGCATACCCGTTTGGGCAGTTTGCCTTCACGGTACAAGCGTTCTGCCTTACACATTTCATCAGCACGTTTTTCTATCTCATCCAGAAAATACTGCACCTCCTGCACACGTCCCGCCGCATCGGCAGCCACAGCGTCACGGAGTTGCTTCAAGCGGAACTCCATGTTGTGGAAATCGGGAATTGTCTCGCCCAATGTATCTGGAATGTCGGCAAGCATAGCCTGGAAATTACCGAAGGCAGCTCCCGCATAATAGGAATATTCCGGATTTACCGTCTCGTAAGTCTTGGCACGAGGAATAAAAGTCATGATACGCCAGTAGTTCTCACCGTCATACCAATAGGTTTTCCCTTCGGCCGTGGGGATGAAATGAAGTACTTTGCGCTCGACATCGGCCTCTCTTTTCTCTTCCAGTTTCTTACGGAT
Source organism: Bacteroides sp. CACC 737 (assembly GCF_013874375.1). Lineage (NCBI taxonomy): Bacteria > Pseudomonadati > Bacteroidota > Bacteroidia > Bacteroidales > Bacteroidaceae > Bacteroides > Bacteroides sp. CACC 737. The sequence goes on along the minus strand of NZ_CP059408.1, from coordinate 3,954,133 downwards.
ATGCCTGGTCACAGCCTCGATATTGGACTGTAACATCTCTACATTCTGAAAAATGGCATGATTGATACGTTGCAGAACATAGTCCGGCGCACCGGCCTCAGCGGTGGTCACTTTGTACGTATCGTTAATCAGGCCTGAGCCTAAAGGCTTGATTTCACGAACTGTACCCTGCATTTGAAAATGAGATACAATAGATAAAAGGTCTTTCATGATAATAAATGAATTAATTTGTTTACAAAGATACGCTGATAGCCTTATACCAAAAGGCAAGTATCGTTCGGCGCGCTTCCAAAATTATACATTTATCCAAACATAACCACAAAAACCGCCTAATAAATAAGAAGTCTTGTACAAAATATACCTATATTTGTAACTGAAACCTTAAAAACTACCCGAAAAGTGCGAACGTTTATCATCCGGCTGCTTCTTGTTTCAGTAAGCATGATTGCTGCAACCCTGCAGGCGCAGAACATCACCTTCAACCATCTGACGACCGACGACGGTCTGTCACAATTCTCCGTGAACAGTCTTTACATCGATGAAAACGGTGTTTTATGGATTGGAACCCGAGAAGGCTTGAACCGTTATGACGGAGAAGACATACAAACTTACAAGCTGCAGAAGAACAACCCTTACAGCCTTTTCTGCAACACCGTGCTACGCATGGCCGGCAACCGTAACGGAAAAATCTACCTGCTCTGTACGGAAGGAGTAGCCGAGTTCAATTTCGCCACCCAAAGATTCACCACCCTGCTGCAAGGAAATGTGCACAGCATATATTACAAAGAGGCCCTTTTCATCGGAAAACAGAATGAAATCTACCGCTATAACGAGCAGACCGGAAACTTTGACCTTTATTACCAGCTTCCCGGAAAAAGTCTGGAAATCTGCTGTATGCATCTGGACAAAGGACAAATGTGGATTGGAACGACCACCAACGGAGCATACCGCCTGCAACTGGACAAGAACGAGCTGACCCACCCCATCCTGAAAGGCAACATCACCAGCATATACCAAGACAGCGAAGGCGAGTTATGGATTGGCAGCTGGAAAGAAGGGCTGCACCATGTAAAAACCGACGGAACCATCGAAATCTTTGAATACGACGCAAAGAACCCTTACAGCATCTCTTCCAACTTCGTGCGAGCCTGCTGTGAAGACAATCTGGGAAACATCTGGATTGGAACCTTCAACGGTCTGAACCGGTATGACAAAAGTACGGGACTCTTCCAGAACCACACTGCCAGTGATGCCCAGAGCGACGGACTGACACACTCTTCCATCTGGTGCATCGTAAAGGACAACCAAGGAACGCTGTGGCTGGGGACCTACTTTGGCGGTGTCAACTATTTCAACCCCGAGTACGAGATATACAGCCGCTATATGTATTCGCCCATCGAAAAGAAAGGACTGAGCAATCCGGTTGTAGGCCGCACCATCGAAGACAAGAACGGCAATCTGTGGATTGGCACCGAAGGGGGCGGACTGAACTATTACAACCGCCGTACCCGTGAATTCAAATGGTTCCGCCCGGGAAGCGGTCCCAACAGCATTTCCCATAACAACATCAAGGCTCTCTATTATGATGCCTCCAAAGACATCATCTGGATAGGAACCCATCTGGGCGGACTGAACAGACTGGACATACACTCAGGCCGATTCACACACTACCGCATGGAAGCAGACAATCCGGAAACCCTGCCTTCCGACATCATCCGCGACATCGTGCCTTATCAGCACCAGCTGGTAGTGGCCACCCAAAACGGAATCTGCCTCTTCGACCCTGCCAACGGGAAATGCCAACAACTGTTCCAGGACAGCAAAGAAGGCAAAAGAATCAAGATGGTGGCAGACATCACTTTCGACAGCAACGGTACGCTCTGGATTGCAGCCACGGGCGAAGGTGTGTTCAGCTACCGTTTCGATACCGGCAAACTGACCAACTACCGCCATGATACTGCCAACCCACACAGCATCAGCAACAACAATGTAAACAACATTACCCAAGACAGCAAAGGCAATCTGTGGTTCGCCACTTCGGGCAGCGGACTGGACTTATACCGCCCTGCCAGCAACGACTTCGAGAACTTTGACCAAGCGAAGAACGGTCTTTCCAGCGACTGCATCTACGAGACGCAGGAATCCCCCACCAGCGGCAAACTGCTGCTCATCACCAACGAAGGCTTCTCCATCTTCGACTACCGGCAGAAGGTATTCCTGAACTACAGTGCCGAAAACGGTTTCCCAATGACTGCCGTCAATGAGAATGCCCTTTGCGTGACCCGTGACGGAGAAATATTCCTGGGAGGCACGCAGGGAATGATTTCCTTCCATGAAATGGAGTTGAACTTCACGCCGAAACCCTACAAAATCATCCTCTCCCGCCTCATTGTGAACGGAACGGAAATACAAGTGGGAGATGAGACCGGTATCCTGCAGCAAGCCTTGTACTGCACCCCCGAGATTACGCTCAACGCTGACCAGTCCATGTTCAGCATAGAGTTCGCCACTTCAAACTATGTAGCCGCCAACAAAGACGACATCATCTATAAACTGGAAGGCTTCTCCAACGATTGGAACAGCACTCGTGGACTACACAACATCACTTATACCAACCTAAACGCAGGAACCTATAACTTGATTATAAAGCCCAACGGAAAAGACGAGAGCCTTTGTCCGCAAGTCCACCTGACCATACACGTGTTGCCTCCCTACTACAAGACTCCCCTTGCCTATCTTATCTACCTGATAGTGACGGGAATCCTGCTCTGGTATCTGGTGCGTACCTACAAGTCGAGAATCAAGTTGCGTGAATCACTGAAGTACGAACAGAAGCACATCCGTGACGTAGAGGCCTTGAACCAGTCAAAGCTACGTTTCTTCACCAACATTTCCCATGAATTCCGCACCCCGCTGACGCTCATCGTGGCACAAGTGGAAACGCTGATGCAACTCCAGAACTTCACGCCTGCCATATATAACAAGGTGTTGGGCATCTACAAGAACAGCATACAGCTACGGGAACTCATCACCGAGCTGCTCGACTTCCGCAAGCAGGAACAAGGGCACATGAAGATAAAGGTAAGCCCACACAACATCGTGAACTTCCTATACGAAAACTATCTGCTTTTCCTGGAATATGCCAGCGCCAAACAAATCAGCCTCTACTTCGAAAAGGAAACAGACAGCCTCGAAGTGTGGTATGACCAAAAACAGATGCAGAAAGTGATAAACAACCTGCTGTCCAACGCCGTCAAGCATACCAAGGCGGAAGACAGCATCACCCTCAGCATCAAGACCGAAGGCAGCAATGCCGTCATCCGTGTGACCGATACCGGCAGCGGCATAGATGCCCGGGAAGTGGACAAGATATTCGACCGCTTCTACCAGATAGACCCAATGGACTCTACGGATGCAAGCAAGACGGGTACGGGTATCGGCCTGGCATTGACAAAGGGTATCGTGGAGCTCCATCACGGCACCATCCGTGTGGAAAGCGAACTGGGCAAAGGCAGCAGCTTCATCGTAAACCTGCAATTGGGGAACGCACAGTTTGACGAAGAGCAAATAAATAAGAATGCAGACAGTGTGCAACAAATAGAAATTCCCAAACCGGAAAACGATGCCTTGCTCAAGGCAGAGCTGGAAGAGAATGCTCCCATCAAACGGCTCCCGGATGCAAAAATCCTGATAGTGGAAGACAACGACTCCATCCGCGACATGCTGGCAGGTATCTTCAAGCCGTTCTACGAAGTACTGACTGCGGCCGACGGAGCGGAAGGACTTACACTGGTGCGTAGCGAAATGCCCAATATCGTAGTCAGCGATGTAGTGATGCCCAACATGTCGGGAACGGAACTGTGCAAACAGATAAAGAGTGACTTCAACACCTGCCACATTCCCGTGGTACTGCTCACGGCACGTACTGCCATCGAACAGAATATCGAGGGACTGCGCATCGGTGCGGACGACTATATCACCAAGCCATTCAACACCAATCTATTGATTTCTCGTTGCAACAACCTCGTAAACTCGCGCATCCTTCTGCAGGAGAAATTCAGCAAGCAACCGCAAGCCTTTGTACAGATGCTTGCCACCAACCCCATAGACAAAGAGATTCTGGACCGCGCCATGACAGTCATCGAGCAACATCTGGACGATACGGAGTTCAACGTCAACGTCTTTGCCCGTGAAATGGCAATGGCACGCACCAATCTGTTCACCAAGCTGAAGGCTATCACCGGACAGACTCCGAATGACTTTATCCTGACCATCCGCCTGAAGAAAGGCGCTCTGATGCTGCGCAACAATCCGGAACTGAATATCACTGAAATTGCGGACCGGATAGGTTTCAGTTCTTCACGCTATTTCTCCAAATGCTTCAAGGACATTTACCATGTCAGCCCGCTGGCCTACCGCAAAGGAGAGAATGGAGGAGAGGAAAGTACGGAAGACAGTGAAGAGACATCTTAATATTGTACATCAAGCCATCGCATGATACGGTTTGTACTTTTTCTCCCTTCCCTTGTACTTCCTCATACACCCGATTCCACAAAACCTCTTACCTTTGACCTCAGAATTACAATCTAAAGTCAAAGAACTATGAAGCATTTTTCCCCCTTGTGGTCTCTGATTCCCGGTGCAGCCCTGATAGCGGGATGCGGAAGCCAACCTAAAGACAAGACTTCGGAGCACTCGCCGCAGAAGCCCAATGTAGTATATCTGATTGCTGATGACCTGGGTATCGGCGACCTGAGCTGTTACGGTGCCACCAAAGTAAGCACTCCCAACATCGACCGCCTTGCCGGACAAGGCATGCAGTTTACCAACGCTTATGCCACTTCTTCCACCAGCACCCCTTCCCGCTTCGGCCTGCTGACAGGCATGTATCCCTGGCGACAGAAGAATACCGGCATTGCTCCGGGCAATTCCGAACTCATCATCGATACCGCCTGCGTCACTATGGCCGATATGTTCAAGGAAGAAGGCTACGCCACTGCAGCAGTGGGCAAGTGGCACCTCGGCCTGGGTCCTAAAGGCGGTACAGACTTCAACCACTCCATCAAACCGAACACCCAAGACATCGGCTTTGACTATGAATACATCATCCCCGCTACCGTCGACCGCGTTCCCTGCGTCTTTGTAGAGAACGGACATGTAGTGGGCCTCGACCCCAACGACCCTATCACGGTGAGCTACGACCACAAGGTCGGTGACTGGCCCACCGGTCTCGAAAACCCCGAACTCGTCAAGATGAAACCCAGCCAAGGGCACAATAACACCATCATCAACGGCATCCCCCGCATCGGCTGGATGACCGGCGGTAAATCCGCCCTTTGGACAGACGAAGACATTGCCGACGTGATTACAGACAAGGCCAAGAACTTCATCACAGCCCATAAAGACGAACCTTTCTTCCTTTATATGGGTACGCAAGATGTACATGTTCCCCGCGTGCCACATCCACGTTTCGCCGGCAAGAGCGGTTTGGGCGTACGTGGCGACGTCATCCTCCAGCTGGACTGGACTGTGGGTGAAATCATGCACACCCTGGACAGCCTCGGCATTGCCGACAACACTATTTTTGTATTCTGCAGTGACAACGGTCCCGTCATAGACGACGGCTATCAGGACCAGGCACACGAACTGCTGAATGGCCATACTCCCATGAAGCACTACCGCGGTGGGAAGTACAGCGCTTTCGATGCCGGTACCCGCATTCCCTTCATTGTACGCTGGCCCAATGGCATCAAGCCCGGCAAACAACAAGCCCTCTTCTCCATGATTGATGTATACGCTTCATTCGCCGCCCTGCTGAACCATCCGCTGGAAGCAGGCATCGCTCCCGACAGCCGCGACCAGCTCAGCAACTTCCTGGGAACCGATACTGCCGGATGTGACTATATTGTACAACAGAATCTGGACAATACACTCTCCATTATCCAGGGAGACTGGAAATACATAGAGCCCAGCAACAAACCGGCACTGGAGTACTGGACGAAAACAGAAATGGGAAACGCCCCACAGCCTCAACTGTACAATCTTTCCATCGATCCGTCCGAAAAAGACAATGTGGCAGAAGCTCATCCGGACAAGGTAAAAGCCCTCTCCATCCTACTGAAAGAGGTGAAGGAAGCAAAGAATCAAAGCGAAAGGAGATAAAAGTACAAGAGTGTGGTTGCTCGCAAGTTTTGTACGAATTCGTACTTTTTGCGAACTATTAACTAAGGCATTTGTATATTCCATCTCCTACATTTGCGATGTGATTCAACTCTAAAGTGAGTACAAAACGAAGAAACAGCCTTTATTAATAACTAATTAAATTAATATTTATGAAACAGAAAGTAACCTTTATGCTACTTGCAATGCTCTTTTGCTGTGTACTCGGTATACACGCACAGACTGGAGGCCAAGTAAGCGGTAAAGTTGTTGACGCCATGGGAGAATTACCCGGTGTCAGCGTTGTTGTGAAAGGAACCACCAACGGAACTACTACTGACCTGGAAGGAAAGTTCACATTGGGTAACGTAAAATCCTCCGATATCCTTCAATTTTCTTTTATTGGATACAAGACCCAAGACATCAAAGTAGGTGAGCAGCAGACATTCAATATCACATTGGAAGAAGATGCCCAGGCATTGGATGAGGTGGTTGTTGTGGGATACCAGGAAGTTCGTAAGAAAGACTTGACCGGTTCTGTATCCAAAGTCAACATGAGCGACTTGCTCAAGACTCCTTCTGCGTCTTTCGACCAGACATTGGGCGGCCGTATCGCTGGTGTAAACGTAAGCTCAGGTGAAGGTATGCCTGGCGGTACGATGACCATCACCATCCGCGGTAACAACTCGCTAACACAAGACAATACCCCACTTTATATCATCGATGGTTTCCCAGTGGAAGATGCACGCGTAGCAGCTGCTATCAACCCAAACGACATCGAATCGACTGATGTATTGAAAGATGCATCGGCTACAGCCATCTATGGTGCGCGTGGTGCCAACGGTGTCATTATCATCACCACCAAGCAGGGAAAAGTAGGTAAACCACAACTCAGCTATGACGGCAGCTTCGGTATCTCCACCGTTACTAAAAAGCTGGACATGATGGATGCTTATGATTACGTGAAACTACAACTCGAAGTAGATCCTACCCGTGCCACTGAAAAATACCTTCCGCTATACGAGGGACATCAATGGACGCTGGACGACTACCAAGGCATTGCCCAAAACAACTATCAAGACGAAATTTTCCGCACTGCATGGCAGCAAAACCATAATGTTCGTCTGTCCGGCGGTTCGGAAGGTATACGCTACAATGCATCCCTTTCTTATTACGACCAAGATGGTATCCTGCTCAACTCCAATTACGAGCGTCTGCAAAGCCGTCTGAATACTTTGGTAAAACGCGGTAAGCTGACCATAAACTTCAATTCCAACTTCTCTCGTTCCATCCAGAGTGGCTCATCTCCTTCTTCAAGTTCTTACTCCGGCATGAATAACCTCTTCTATAGTGTATGGGGGTATCGTCCGGTTAACTACCCCGGTAAGTCTCTTGACTCTCTGCTGAATGATCTTGTGGACGATGACATAGATGCATCGAACGACTACCGTTTCAACCCCATCGCCGACCTGAAGAACGCTTACCGCAAGTACTACGTCAACAATCTTCAGCTAAATGGCTACGTAGAATATGAGTTTATCAAGGGGCTGAAACTGAAAGTGTCCGGTGGATGGACTTATGACAACCGCCATTCAGATACCTTCAACAATTCCAAGACCCGTTACGGTGGTCCTACATCTACCGACAAAGTGAATGCAGAAGTAGTGCGCCAGCAACGTTTGACGTGGTTGAATGAAAACATCTTGACCTATCAGACTAACTTCAAAAGCAAGCACTTCCTGAATGCATTGCTCGGTGTGACATTACAGAACTCTGACTATGAATATTACTCATTACGCATGAAGCAGATTCCCAACGAATCACTAGGTATGGCAGGCATGAGCCAAGGTACTTTTGACAAGAGTACTTCCACGTTGTCTTCCTGGTCTATGCTGTCTTATCTGGGACGTGTGAACTACAACTATAAATCCAAATATTATGCCACTGCTTCATTCCGTGCCGACGGTTCCTCTAAATTCAGTAAGAAAAACCGTTACGGCTACTTCCCCTCAGGCTCACTGGCATGGAGCTTCTCCGAAGAAGAATTCATGAAGGACTACAAGAAATGGCTTTCAAGTGGTAAGCTTCGCCTGAGCTGGGGGCTTACGGGTAACAACCGTATCGGTGAATACGACTACCTTGCCTTGCTGGACATGATTAAAAGCCATGCCACTACCAGCATGAATAACACAGTATATCCTTTTGACGGCAATAACGCCAACGTCGGTGTAGCCCCCATCTCTCTACCCAATGAGGACTTAAAATGGGAAACCACCGAACAGTGGAACTTGGGTCTTGACCTGGGATTCTTTGACGAACGTATCAGCTTTACTGCCGACCTCTATCGCAAAACTACGCGCGACTTGTTGCTGGATGCCACTCTTCCTTACTCTTCGGGTTATCTGACAGCCATGAAAAACATCGGTAAGGTGCGCAATGACGGTATTGAATTGACTTTGAACACAGTGAATATAGACAATAAAGACTTCAAATGGAGCAGCAACTTCAATATCTCCTTTAACAAGAACAAAGTGTTGGAACTCGCTGAAAACCAAACCAGTTTATTGAGCACTGCCACTTTTGACCAGAACTTTAACAGCCAGCCCAACTACATTGCCAAGATAGGCCAACCGATGGGTATGATTTACGGCTATATCTACGAAGGCACTTACAAGTACGATGACTTTGACAAAAGCGGTAGCAGTTATACGCTGAAAGGTAACATTCCCCACTACGTGAGCGAAAGCAATACACAGCCCGGTATGCCAAAGTACAAAGACTTGAACGGTGACGGCATCATCGACACTAACGACCGTACCATGATAGGACGCGGTCTGCCCATCCATACCGGAGGTTTCACCAACAACTTCGAATATAAAGGCTTTGACTTAAGCGTATTTTTCCAATGGAGCTATGGCAATGACGTTCTGAATGCCAACCGTCTGTTCTTCGATAGCGGTTTCCAAAAGAAACGTGAGCTGAACCAATATGCCAGCTATACCAACCGCTGGACACCGGAAAACCCGAACAGTGATATTCCGGCAGCCACCAACTCAAGTTCTAACCTCGTGATTTCTTCACGTGTAGTAGAAGATGCCTCATTCCTGCGACTGAAAACCGTAACATTGGGCTATACCGTACCAAAAACTTTCCTGAAGAAGTATAAGATTGATAATGCACGCCTTTATGTAGCTGCACAAAATCTTTGGACCATCACCGGATACTCCGGGTACGACCCTGAAGTATCTATCCGTAGCGGAGGTCTGACTCCGGGACTCGACTTCTCGTCTTACCCACGTGCACTCTCCGTAAGTTTCGGTATCAATTTAGGTTTCTAATCCCATTAAAGCACTGAAATATAATATGAAAACAATAAAAACAATAATACTATCTTTGACTTGTCTGGCTATGGTCTCCTGCGATTTTCTGGACAAAGAACCTACTAAGCTGACTCCCGACAATTACTTTAATAATGCGGATGAAGCTCTCTCATTCCTGACCTCTGTATACGCCCCACTGACCTCACAGAACTTCTACGGAAACGAATACATGTTCATGACGGGTGCTGATGACTTGTCCCATTATGGTGGTGGTCGCAATCCGCAAACCAGCGGTGCGATTGCCTGTAACAATGCCAATTCAAGTTCACCGCAATTCAGCAATCTTTGGCAAACACTCTATACGGGTATCGACCGTGCCAATACGTTTCTTGAGAATATTGACAAAAGCAAAGACATATCCGACAAATTGCTCCTACAGTACACAGCAGAAGCACGTTTCATGCGCGCTTACTACTACTTCACACTGGTACAAGGCTGGGGAGACGTTCCCTTCAAGACAACTTCCACCAGTAGTGTAACGGGACTTGACATTCCCCGTACAGACAAGCAGACTATCTATGATTTCATCACCACCGAAATGTCTGAATGCGCTGAAGGTCTTGCTACAGCCGCAGAACTAGGCTACAAGCCGGGACATGTTTCACGCTCTGCAGCATGGGGTATTCTGGCACGTGTCTATTTATTCCGTGCCGGCGAGCATTTCCGAGACAATGCCAACGGAGACGCTACAGCCATTCAAAATTATTTCAAGCAAGCCAGCACCTATGCACAAAAAGTAATGGGCGAAGGACATGGCTTAGCAGCCAACTACTGGGATGTATTCATCGACCTTTGTTCTAACCAATACAATACTACAGCCAATGAAAGTATCTGGGAGGCAGAGTTTGCCGGAGACTATACTTCCGAAGTCAGAGCAGAAGGACGTATCGGAAACCTGATAGGCATCAAATGTCCTGACGAATCCAACGATCAATCTTTAATAGACGCTAAAGATCCCGGATTTGGCTACGCATACTTCTGGTCAACTCCGAAACTATATGAACTCTACAAGGATAATGGAGACATCAACCGTATGAACTGGAATATTGCGCCATTCGAATACGTGGAGGCCGTAAGCAAGAAAGGCGTTACAGGACGCCAATTCGAGTACGGTAAGCTGGAAGAAGTGAAAAACCAATATTGGGATGTGTCTTACAGCTATGGCGAAGGTGATTCTTCCAAGAAAACGGGAGATTACGAGAAAACCGAAGCCGACTCAGAAAAGAACTACTCACGTGCTTGCGGAAAATACCGCAGAGAATATGAGGCATACGGCACCAAAAAGAACAAGAACTACACTTCACTCAACTTCCCATTGTTACGCTATTCGGACGTATTACTGATGGTGGCCGAAGCAGAGAATGAAATTAGCTCCTCTCCCACTACACTGGCTTACAAATGTTTGAACGACGTGCGTAATCGTGCCGGCATCGCTCCCTATGAAGAAGGAAGCCTCAGCAAAGAAGCCTTCCGTCAGGCAGTGAAAGATGAACGTGCTATGGAACTCTGCTTTGAACATACCCGCCGCTACGACCTTATCCGCTGGGGTGAATATGTGAAAAACATGAATGAATTAGCTCCCCGTGCCCTTCAAGGCGCCAATGCCAACTGGGCTACGGGACCTAGCTACAGCGTCTATACCTTCTTCCAGATAACAGACGCTTACAATTACTTCCCCATACCGGACAGTGAAATGTCAGTAAACAAAGCCATCACCCAGAATAATCCTGGTTGGTAATCGAATGAGTGAAACAAAGATAATCGTTCCAAATAAATGAATCATATCATGAAACTAAATAAACTATTGATAGCTATCAGCATTGCAAGTTTCACTTTTGCCTCCTGCGAAAGCGAATTCACTAAAGATGCAGAACTGGATGTAAATGTGGCAACCGGAAACGGTGTCAGTTTCGACGGTCAGACCATCACCGTAAAAAGCGGAACTCCGGTGGAGTTTCATTTCAAGGGTGACCCGGACTTCCTCACTTTTTACAGCGGTGAAGCCGGAAAAGAATATAAATACAGAGAACGTACTACAGTAGACGAAAGTGAGGTGGAAACTTCAACTTTGAAATTCAAGCTGACCCCACAATATGGAAATCCAGCAAACATACTCACCATGTATGTATCCTCCGACTTTCCCGGCATAGAAAAAGGGAACTTTGAAGCCGACTCCGTACTGGTGGAGCAACACGCTTGGGAAACATTGATCCCGGCTTCCGATTTCCCTACTGCAACCAAAGCACAAGACTTTGCCATAGACATGAAGCCCTATTTGGGCAAACGTATTGCCATAGCCATCTGCTATCGCGGTCAAACCAACAGTGTGGCACAAACGAGATTTACTTTTAGCAACATGCAGATATTGAACCAAATGTCCAAGGGACAAGAGACGACTTTCACCGCCGGATCTTTCGGCTTCACCCCTATCAATATGTTGCACCGTCATAACCTGAGCGACCAGAAGAGTATGACTTCCAACCGTGCCTATGGCACAGTCACCAACAACACTTCCGGTATCTGGAACTTCAAGGACATGAACGCTTTCTTCATTCATAGTTCCAACGCCAATACTGAATTAAAATATAGCTGGCTGGTTTCCAATCTGTTTGTTGTCAACGCATGTTCCCCCGACGCAGGCACCGGATTGAAGAACGTTACCCAGAGTCTTGACTCTTATCAATATACCTACAAGACTCCCGGTACCTACACAGCCACCTTTGTAGCCACCAATGGAAACTACAAACAAGAATCTTCCGTGGTACGTGAATATAAAGTGATGGTAACCGAATAATGAAATAAAAACGTTCTATCAACACAAAACTTCTAACCTTAAGTATTTTTATAGACCTTAATCAATTAACTTTGTCAGGGAGGAACCGCGAGGCTCTTCCCTGATTCATAAATCCCCTAATATAACAAAGAATATCAACATGAAAACCCATAACATCAAACTCATTGCAGCAATTGCCTTGTGCATTACATTGACAGGTATTCGTGCCCATGCCTCCGACTTCAAGACCATCTACAACCGGATGTACGAAAAGTACCTCGACCGGAACCCATCGAAAGAAACTATTGGCGGACTGATGAAATCCCTCTCACCAGAAGGAGCATTCGTCACCCTCAACTATCGCGCTACCGACGGTTCCCCACGCAAGCATGTACAAAACCTCATCGCCCTGGCCTGCGCCTACCAACATCCAGAGAACACATTCTACCATGACAAAACGCTGAAAGAGTCTTATCTTAAAGCGCTCCGCTTCTGGATAGACACCAACCATCAAGCCAAAAACTGGTGGTATCGTTACATCCCCTATCCCAAAGAACTATCTACCAGCGTAGTGCTGATGAGCCGCGAAATCAATGAAAATCCAGAACTTTTTGACAAGACCATCAAATACCTACGCTGGAGCTACGAGAATGCCGCCCCCTCACACATGACAGGAGCCAACGGCGCCGACATCATCATGGGGTCATTTGCCGCCAGCATCCTGACCGAGAACGAAAGCCAGATGGAAGACTTCAAAGAACGGATGACGCAACTGCTCACCATACAACCCTCCGAAGGCATACAACCTGACTATCTCTTCGGGCAACATTGCGGTCATGGACGGCAACTTTACTTCACCAGCTACGGCAAAGAATTCGTTAACTCCACCCTCGCTTATCTGGAACTCTGCAAGGATACCCGTTTCCAAAGCCCCGGACTGGAATTATTGCAACGCCTCTTCACCGACGGCGTACAATGGATATTCTACAACAAGCAGCATGACCCCAACAATGCAGGACGCTTTATCAGCAGCAACCAATACTCCTCTGCCATAAAAGTTCTGGCCGAAAGAATCTGCAAGTTGAGCAACTCCGATGCACGCAACAACATGAAGCAAGCACTGCAACACATCGGTGGAGACAACAGCCTGACGGGTAACCGCATGTTCTGGCGTTTCGACTACATGGTACACCGCCGCAACAATTATATGACCAGTTCACGCATGACCTCCACCCGTACCGTAGGCAACGAGGCCGGCAACGGTGATGGTGAGTTCAACTATTATGCCTCCAACGGAGTAAATTATCTTTTTGTCACCGGACACGAGTATGACGGCAATTTCTTTAAGATATTCAACAACCGCCAATATCCCGGCATTACTGCCGAACAAGACAATGCCCCCCTTCCCATTCCCGATTGGGGTGAAGGCGGCAATAACGGAAACTGTTTTGCCGGAGGTGTCAGCGACAGTCTTTATGGAACCTGCGGCATGATTTTAGACCGCCGCGGATTACAAGCTCACAAAGCCTGGTTCTATTTCGATGAAGAATTTGTATGCCTTGGGGCAGGCATCTGCAACGCCAAAGGAAAAGCCGAAGTATTCACCACTCTCAACCAATGTAACCGCAACGGGAAGGTACAGTACATGACAAATGGGAAAAAACAGACTCTGAAGAACGGCTCCATACAGACCGTTGCAGACTGGATACTCCACGGACAGACCGCCTACTTCAATCTGCTGCCCCAAACCGAGTACAAAATAACTTGTGATACGGCACTGTTCAGTTTGAACGCCAATCACGGCATCCGCCCGCAGCAAGGGAAATACGCCTACGTGGTACACCCAAGCATCCCTAGCACATCCGCTGCCGCAAAATATGCTGCAAAGTTGCCGATAAAAGTACTTGCCAATACGGAAAAAACACAAGCTGTACGTCATGAAAAATTAAGAATAACAGAAATCATCTTCTATCAACCAGGGGAACTGAAACTTGAAAATGGTGACATCCTTGCGACAGATACCCCTTGTGCCCTTTTGTGGAAGGAAAAAGAAAAAAGAATACATATCGCAAATCCACGTTGTGAATCGGAAAATCCTGAAAAAGCAACAATAACACTGATTCAAAACGGACAAGCCAAACAAATATTGCTTGAAATGCCGCAAAAAGAAGAAGCCGGAAAAAGTAGCACAGCTTCCTACTAGAAAGAAAAATATGTATCTTTGCAGCCATGAACGAGAACATATTACCTATCCACTTCGCCCCGCTACAAGGCTACACCGATGCCGTCTACCGGCGAGCGCATGCACGCATCTTTGGCGGCATAGAGACCTATTACTCTCCTTTCGTACGCATGGAGCACGGAGAAATCCGGTGGAAAGATGCCCGTGACATTGAGCCGGACCACAATCCGGGCCTGCACCTCATCCCCCAGCTCATTGCTCCGGATGCGGACAAGCTGGAGCACATAATGTCCCTTTTCATCGAAAAAGGATACCGGGAAGCGGACATCAATTTGGGTTGTCCTTTTCCGATGCTGGCCCGGCGCCACAATGGCTCCGGCATGCTGCCCTATCCCGAAGAAGTGAAAGCGCTGCTCTCCGAAGCCATCGACCGGCATCCCGACATCCGTTTCTCCGTGAAGCTGCGTCTGGGTTGGGAGCAGGCGGAGGAGTGTCTTGCCCTGCTACCGCTATTCAACGAACTCCCCCTCGCACACATCATCCTGCACCCGCGTCTGGGCAAGCAGCAATACAAAGGAGAGGTAGACCTGAAGGGATTTGAAGCTTTCTACAAAGAGTGCACCCGCCCTCTGTTCTACAACGGCGACCTGCATACCGTGGAAGATATCCGTTCTATCACCACACGGTTCCCCCGATTGGCAGGTATCGTCATCGGCCGCGGGCTGCTAGCCAATCCTGCTCTGGCGCTGGAATACAAGCAAGGAACCCCGATTTCTTCCGATGAAATGGCGAAAAAGGTGGGGCAACTGCACACCGAGGTCTTCAACGCCTATCAAGAGCTACTACAAGGCGGTGAGGCACAGTTATTAATGAAAATGAAAAGTTTCTGGGAGTATCTGTTACCGGACGGAGACCGCAAAGCGAGAAAGACCATTCATAAGACCAGTAAACTGGCAAACTATCAGTCAGCAGTAAGCAATCTGCTCGGAACATATTAAACAACCGTTTCCAGTATCTTTCTCTATAGGAGAGAAAGGCTAAGACTCCTATACCGAATACCCACAACACCCGGATGTATTCACCCAAAACATCCCCATGTTTTATAGTAAAACACCCGGATGTTATGGGGTAAAACATCCGGGTGTTGTGGGTATTCAGTATCAATGTCTAACCTATACTCTCCCTACCTCTTTAACTCTACCTCTAAGCTTGCAGCATCCCGGCAAGTAAAGCGCAACACTGTCTGCTTCTTGTCTGCCGACACCACCTTGCAATAGGGCGTCTCGGTAACCTTCCACTGTCCCTTCAAAGTAACGGTTACGGGAATCTCCTGACTCTCATTGTCAGTCCACGAGCGTGAATAGATACTGCGCTCAATACGTTTTCCGTCTTTGTCGAAAGCCTCGTCACTCGGACCGCGATACAAGGCCAGGTCGGGCTGGGAGACAGTCAGAAGAAGCTTGTCCTTATATTCGCGTATCATGACAAGGCACGATGTATCGGCTTTCTGCAACAATCCACCGTCGGGCAGAGTCTGCGGCGTCTCGAACAAGACGTAAGAAGTAAGACCGTCTGCCGGAGAGCGTACAATATGGGCGTTGCGGTCTTGCCGGAAAATCTTGTAAGTGGGTTTCTTGGCGAATGCCTTCAAAGCGGCAGCATCCGTGTGGGGCAGCACTGCATATTCGTAGGAAGCGCCTTTCGGGGCTTTGCCATGTTGCAATGTCAAGGACACCCAATCACCGGAAGTAGGCTTGGTGCTACGCTCGCCCACGGTCACTTGCGGAAAGTTCTTCTCGTACCGGGCAGCAGGGCGGGAGGCTTTGGAAATGTAATAACCTACGCCGTTAGGGTCTATATAAGTCTGTCCGTCACTCTGATAGGACTCCCAGTATTGACGGGTTTCGGGAGTGGTGGCGGCAAGCTGGAACACGGTAGTTTCCGTAGGATATTCGGTATTCAGGTTTTCGATGTCCGTACCGAGGCATACAATGGTGCCATCGAAGAAGTGGAACGACTTGCGGGCACGGTGAGAACCGTTATACTTATCATGTTCATGCAGCACCATACCGAAGTTACCGTTCAGATGTGCCTGGGACAAACCGCCGGCAAAAGCCTCATCGGAATAGAGCATCTCCTCCATACCGGAGAAGGTATCGACATTCAATACCCGGGCACGCAACTGGTCGAAAGGCAGATGAATGCTCGTGACACCCGGAATACGATTCCAGTCGAAACCGGCTTCCTGCCAGCCACTGGTGGCAAAAGTAACCATTTCATCGGGTTTTCCGGTAAGAATCTGCATGCTGCCATGTGCCAGATAACGGCCATAGAAGTTGGCGGGGAGATAGTGCTCGGCAGCCCAGAGATAACGGGAATGTCCGCGAACTACGGCAGCCCAGTTGTCACGACGCTGTACGGATACACAACCGTAACCCAAAGCCAGATTGCCTTGCGGGTCGGGTTCCGGACGGAAGCCCTGGGCTTCGAGCAACTTCTTCATCTCCAATTCGTGGCGGGTAGAAGCCTTCGGCAGATAGTCGGGCGCATTCTTGTCCGGAGCTTCTGTATAGGCAACCAGGCGCAGATAGGCAGCAGCCATTTCGGGGTCATATTTCTGCTTGCCATCCGGCGTACCGGCAATGGCCATCGTGGCATATTGGATAGGTATCAGGCTTCCTCCCCCGTTGGGATGGCGCCCGGACATGGAGAGAGGCCATTGCTTCAGGTTGCAATAGAAACGCATGGTGAGAAGCACTTTCTTCACCGTCTCGTGTGCCTGCTCGGACAGGCGGAACTCGGTACCACTCAGCAAGTAAATCATATTAGTGGCACCGTCCAGACCGCCCACTGCATAGGCAGGATAATTGTTGCAATGATGGAAGCAGGCACCGTCCTGCTTGAAAGAACCGGCCAGTCCCGGCGCAGGAAGGCAGCCTTTGTCCAGCCAACGAGAGAAGGAACGCAGGTATTGCAGTTTCTCCGGTGTATCTTCCATAATCAAGATGCTGGCTATGCGGCCTTGCAACTTGGTGTTGAACGTATCTATATCAATACCGTTGACGGCAGGTTCGGGATATACCTCATTGGTGATGGCATACCAGTTGAGCGTACGTACCGCCTCTTCCAGCTTACCTGCCTCACGCAACACGTCCTTCATCAAGAAATAAGCCACAAACAGACCGCGCATACTATATCCGTAATGGTGGATATTTCCCCAGCAACTGCCGTAGGCAATACCCTGGTCGGTGGCGTTATCGTACATGGCGATGAATTTCTGCTTCAACTCGTGTTTCAGCGCCGCATCCTCCACATTGTTGTAGGCGATGGCGACGCGTTTCATCAGGTTGAAATAGTCGCTTATCTCTATCCCCAGTCTGGAGAACATATCTTTGTCCCAATCGGGTACCATACGTTCGTATGCCTCGGAGTGACGTACGAAATAGATAGGACGTCCTGCTACCTTGCCGTTCTTGTAGGTAATCCGATAAAAATCATACTTCTTACGGATGGACTGCATCTCCTTCTCCGAAAGTGCGGAAGGCGTGTAGAGCATGTCGCGGAAACGTTTCTCCATAATCCGTATATCCTGCTTCTGCGCCTCGGTCACGTCTGTCAGAGGGATGTCCGGTTTCCACAAGGAGTGTTCGTAGATAACCAGCCAGTGGTTGGTGGTTCCCTTATTTACAAACGGTACCTGTAAGTCGGCAGTCTGCTGGCGGGCATCCACCTTGCTGGCAGTAATCAGATGGTCGAAAAAGAGTTTCCCCTTCACGTCGGGGGCTACAATTCGGATTTCGTCCATCCCTTCTTCCGGGGTACCTTGCATATCGCGTTCATAACATACCCATGCTCCGCGCCAACCGGTGAAGTTGATGCCAAAAGGAAAAGAGGTGCATACCTTACCATCCTTCAAGAACTCAAACTGAATCTGCTTGTCCTGGGCCTGCTCATTGTACACCCATACGATGAAAGCCGAAAGATAGGTGTCTTTCCCCGTCGGGTCTTTCTTCTCAAACTTCAAGTCTTTCTTGATGGACAGTGCGGCACCCGGCTCGAAAGTCCAGCTCAAACTGTGGTCGCCGTCCCTATAATGTTCGTCGCTAATGCCCAACTGCGAACCGGCTGCCGTAGTGACAAACGCCGGAACCTGTCTCTCCTCAAAAGAAAGCAAACGCTCATTCTTCACGATTTGCGCATGTACACTGCCCGGCAGCAACATGCAAACGAGCGCTGCCGCTCCTATTTTCCATTTACTGAATTGCATCATGGCTGTTTATTTAAGGTTATCGATATTTGCTACTTGGAAATCTGCAAAAGAAGTTGTAACCGCATATTCCAATGCATTAGTACGGCACAAAGAAACCCCTCTTTTTGGAAAAGGGGGGGCATAAATCGTACAGAAGAAGGATAAAATAATGATTGAGGCGGATTTCTGCCCCAGCTTCATCAGGGATGAAGTTCTTCGAAAGCCTTGTTTTCCTCTTGTACCGCCTGAATGGTTTCTTCCAGTTCACTGATAGGGAGGTCGAAGTTGTACCAGTCGTTATAGCAGTCGGTGACATACCACTTGCCATCCGTCAGTTCAAAGACCACACGAAGGGAAGGTTCTGATTCATCATAGCCTGCTTCGAACTCTTTATGGGCAGGTTCATCAACAGTGAAATGAGATATATAGGTGCCTCCCTCCTCTTCGGTAATACGTCCTTCCTTCAGCGTTTCCTCGTCCAGCAATGCCCACTTCTCGCGGGTGAAGGGAAAAGTCTGCTCCGTCTCGCCGTCATCCTTCAAGAGGGCGATGGGAGACTTCAAAGGAAACTTGATTCGGGAATACTGGAATGAGGCACTGGACGTGAATTTCCGGAGGAATGTCTTGAAATCCTCCTCTTCGGCAGCCAGACCATTGAAAGTCGTCAGCATGAGTGCCGCAAACAGACAAAAAACAAAGCGGATAGCCTTCATATACTCGGATTATTTTTCAACGCACAAAGATAATATAAAAGTGATAAAATGCTAAGGCCATGGGGCGATAATTATTATCATCTATGCCTCAGATACTCGTAACCGAACCGGCAGCGCAAGCAGTCTTTCTTGTCGCAATATTCCTTTTGAAGTTGAAGCAGAGCCTGCGAGTCAGCAGCGGTAGATACCGGCAGGCCGGCACCATCCCAAAGTCGGGTTACGTGATTGTTTTCGGCCTTCAAGGATTCAAGGAAACGGGTGGCACGGTCACACAAAACGTCATCAGCCTTGTGCAGGCCGTATGCATAAAGAAACGGGATGACCGTATTGATAGCAATCAGATTCAAGGCACCGTCCCCTACCCGCTTTTCCCTCCGGGGTGAAACTTTTCTGAAATTGAAGTGCTCTTCCCAATACACGGAAGTATTGGCAGCCAGTATCTTCTTCACCGCTTCCAGCGTTTCCGCCTCCATGATACGTGAGAAGAGTGCCTGCTCCTTATGATACAGACTGGCAAGCTGCGCCAGACGTACATGCGGAAAGTTATCGGGACGAAGACGCAGAAATCGCCACTGCTCAACGGACATGGGAGCTGGCAGCTCGAACTTGCGTTGCAGGTAGCGGAATTCTTTCTGAAGTTTCAAATAATAATCATCCGCCTCCGCTGGGACCTCCTCCAGCAGGCCTGCCTGCCCCAGGAAGAAAGCCTCCACTTGAAACAGACTGTCCCGATGCTTGTCTACGGCGCGGAATGGAAGGCGGTTTGCCCATGCCTCGAAAGCATCCCCATTCAGCCCGAAGCCGAAGTTACGAGCAAGAGTAATGAAGAAAACATCCTCCCAATGATGATTGCAGCGTTCGAGCCGCTGGGATATGACATGTGCTTTCTGCTCAAAACGCTCTACCTGCAAAGCGGACAGCCAGGAGTGAACGGTCAGCTTCGGAAGGGAGGCAAGGATGGAATAACAGGGAGGATAAATCTCTGTCTGCCGAAGCTCTTCATAGCGCAAACGGACAGTGTCGGGGCAGGTGAGCACCATCTGGGGAACCAGCTCACCGTTCGTGCGGTACACATCACAATTCGATTCGCCCACTACATGCAGAATGACAGTATCATACGCCTTGTCACAGTCGTGCCTATGGAGCAGCCACTCTGATGCCTGCGTATGCACTTCGACGTTGCCCACCCAAAGCGTACCGTCTATTTTCAGTTTGGCATTAAAGAAATCGGGGCCTGCATTCATGTTCGGCAAACCGGGATCTATCACTTCTACCGGCCGGCCGGAGGTTGTTTGGAGTGCTGACAAAGGAAATATTTTGTGCTTCCAAACATAATGCAGTAGTTGTTCCATGTTAACAAGACGTTAATGTTGAGTACAAATGTAAGAAAAAGATTATCTTTGCGACCTATAGTTTGTTGATAAACTAAATAAAAACAGATAGAAACAATGAAAATCGCATTAATCGGCTACGGAAAAATGGGCAAGGAAATCGAGAAAATAGCCCTTGGCCGCGGACACGAAATTGTAAGCATCATCGATGTCGACAATCAGGAAGACTTTGAATCGGCAGCCTTCAAGAGCGCCGACGTTGCCATAGAGTTCACCAATCCCATGGTTGCATACAATAACTATATGAAGGCATTCCAGGCCGGAGTCAAATTGGTATCCGGCAGTACGGGATGGATGGCGGAACATGGAGACGAAGTGAAGAAGCTTTGCACCGAAGGTGGCAAAACACTGTTCTGGTCGTCCAACTTCAGCTTGGGAGTAAGCATATTCTCTGCTGTCAACAAGTACCTCGCAAAGATAATGAACCAGTTCCCTGCCTATGATGTGACAATGAGCGAAACGCATCACATCCACAAGATGGACGCTCCGAGCGGTACGGCCATCACGCTTGCCGAAGGTATTCTGGAGAATCTCGACCGTAAGGACAAATGGGTAGAAGGAACTTTCCAGGCTCCCGACGGGACTGTCTCGGGCTCTACGGAATGTGCAGCCAATGAGCTGCCCATAAGTTCTATCCGCGAAGGAGAAGTACCGGGCATCCACAGCATCCGCTACGACTCCGAAGCCGACAGCATCACCATCACCCACGATGCCAAGAATCGCAGGGGATTTGCCTTGGGAGCTGTCCTTGCTGCCGAATATACCGCCAAGCACGAAGGTGCTTTGGGAATGAGTGACTTGTTTCCATTTTTAAAAGACTAAGACATCATGAGAAAAGCAACACGCACCCAATGGATTAAATTCAGTATAGTCACCCTGCTCTACCTTGCCTTTCTGGTTTGGGTAAAAAGCTGGCTGGGGCTGATTGTACTACCTTTCATTTTTGACATCTACATCAGTAAGAAGATACCCTGGGGGTTCTGGAAGAAATCGGAGAATCCTGCCGTACGCAGCATCATGAGTTGGGTGGATGCCATCGTATTTGCGCTGGTAGCCGTCTACTTCGTAAATATCTATGTGTTCCAGAATTATCAGATACCGTCTTCCTCATTGGAGAAATCCTTGTTGGTAGGCGATTTCCTTTACGTCAGCAAGATGAGTTATGGCCCGCGCGTACCGAATACGCCGCTTTCCATGCCGCTGGCACAACATACACTGCCGGTATTCAACACCAAATCGTACATCGAATGGCCCCAATGGAAATATAAACGTGTACCGGGCTTCGGCAAAGTGAAACTGAACGACATTGTGGTGTTCAACTTCCCGGCAGGCGACACGGTAGCCACCAACTTCCAGCAGACAGATTTCTATACCCTTGCTTACGAAGAAGGAAAACGCGTGTATCCCAACAAAGTGAATATGGACAGTCTGACACGCAAACAGCAACGTACCGTCTATGATTTGTACTACAATGCCGGACGTAACCTCATCCGTTCCAATCCGAGAATGTACGGTGACATTGTCATACGTCCCGTCGACCGTCGTGAAAACTATGTAAAACGTTGCGTAGGCCTACCCGGCGATACATTGCAAATCAAGAAGGGACAAGTATACATCGACGGCAAAGCTATCGAGAACCCTACAGAAATGCAGTTCAACTACTTTGTACAAACAACGGGGCCCTATATCACCGATGATATGTTTCGTGAACTGGGCATCAGCAAAGAGGACCAGACACTGATGACCGACGGTCTGGGCTGGGAAGAGAATCTGATTGAAATGGGATTGGACCGCCGGGATGCCCAAGGTAGGCTGGCACCGGTCTATCATCTTCCGCTCACTAAAAAGATGTACGAGACCCTTTCGGGCAACAAGAAACTCATCAGTAGTATTATCATCGAACCGGGAGAATTCTCGGGACAGATGTATCCGCTGAACCTTTACACCCAATGGGACCGCAACAACTACGGCCCAATCTGGATTCCTGCCAAAGGCGCCACCATCAAGCTGACCGAGGATAACCTGCCCATCTACGAACGCTGCATCGTTGCCTATGAAGGCAACAAACTGGAAGTCAAGGAAGACGGCATCTACATCAACGGTGAAAAGACCGACTCCTATACTTTCAATATGGACTACTACTGGATGATGGGCGACAACCGCGACAAGTCCGCCGACTCCCGATACTGGGGTTTTGTGCCGGAAGACCATGTCGTAGGAAAGCCTATCGTAGTATGGTTGTCACTGGACAAAGACCGCAGCTGGTTTGATGGCAAGATACGCTGGAACCGGATATTCAAGTGGGTGGACAACATTAAATGAAAAAAGGGTGGAAGATAGCAATTACAATCGTTGGAGTGGCACTCGTCGTAGTGCTGCTTCGGGGTTGTGTGGCAACTTCCTATCTTATCCCTTCTTCCGGTATGGAGAACTCACTGTATCAGGGTGAACGTATTCTTGTAAACAAGTGGAGCTACGGTCTACGACTTCCTTTTATGAAGTTATGGGGATATCATCGCTGGGCGGACAGTCCGGTGCAGAAAGAGGATATTCTTGTATTCAACAATCCTGCCAATCTTTCAGAACCCGTGATCGACCGACGGGAAGTCTTTATCAGCCGTTGCATCGGTACTCCCGGAGATACCTTGCTGATAGATTCGCTTTTTTCAGTGATTCCTTCCGAAAAGAATGCACCCGACCAGAAGTTTCTTTATTCTTACCCCAGGCAACGGGAACGACAGTTGGATTCATTGCTTTCCATCCTTTCCATCGCTCCCAACCAACTATTGGGACAGGACTCAATAAAGAATATACGTAGTTTCAGCCGCTATGAACACTACTTGCTGGAACAAGCCATGAACGGGAATTGCTGGATAGAACCGATTGTCAAGGAAGACTCCATGGAGATGTTGAAACCTCTGATAATCCCCGGCAAAGGCAAAACCGTACGCGTATATCCGTGGAACAAGACTTTGCTGCGGAATACCCTGGTACTTCACGAAAAGAAACAGGCCGAAATCAAGAACGACACCCTTTATGTGGAAGGCAAGCCCGTGCAGCACTGCCATTTTACCAAAGACTACTACTGGGTAGGTGCCAACAATGCCATCAATCTTTCGGACTCCCGCCTTTTCGGTTTCGTCCCCGAAGACCACATCATAGGCAAGGCGTCTGCCATCTGGTTCTCCAAAGAAAAGGGAACAGGACCTTTCAGCGGTTACCGATGGGGCAGGATATGGAAAAAAGTGGAATGACAAACAAATGAAAGAATAAAAATGAAAATACAAACAATGAACAGTAACTTCAATCGTAAATCGCAAATCATCTAATCGTAAATATACTGATGAAAACAGTTTTTCTTTCTTCCGCCTATTTGGCTCCCATAGAATATTATACCAAACTACTGGCATACGATAAAGTATTCATCGAACAGCATGACCACTATATGAAGCAGACTTACCGGAACCGTTGTACCATTGCTGCACCGGACGGTGAACTGGCCCTTTCCATCCCCACCGTCAAACCGAGCACCCTGAAATGCCCGATGCGCGATATACGTATTTCAGACCACGGTAACTGGAGGCATCTGCACTGGAATGCCATAGAATCTGCCTATAACCACACTCCCTTCTTCGAATACTACAAGGATGACTTCCGTCCCTTCTATGAACAGAAATATGAATTTTTAGCCGATTTCAACGAAGAACTTTGCCACCTCGTCTGTTCCTTGATAGACTTGCAACCGGATATGACACGTACTACCGGATACCGGACTGAGTTTGCTCCGCATGAGACAGATTTCCGCGAACGCATTCATCCGAAAAAGGATTTTGCCCTGGAAGATACAGAATTCTCACCACAACCTTATTATCAGGTGTTTCAAGAGAGACTCGGGTTTCTGCCCAACTTGAGCATCATAGACCTGCTGTTCAATATGGGACCGGAGAGTTTATTGATATTACAGAAGTCCATCACCTAAACAATAAGCACATATTTTCTGTACGATTGTAAATGTAGTGCAACAGATTATTCCGTATTTTTGCAATGTTAATCAAATAAAACACAACGTAATTTTAAATGAATGAATCATGAAAAACTTATTTGACATCAAAGACAAAGTAGTGGTTATAACCGGTGGAACGGGAGTATTGGGGAAAGCCATCGCCTTTCATCTGGCAGAAGAAGGTGTAAAGGTTGTTGTTTTAGGACGCAAGGCAGAAACAGGGGACGCCATTGCCAGAGAAATCAAGGCAAACGGTGGAGAAGCCATGTTCCTGACAACCGACGTGACGAACCGTGAACTGCTGGAACAGAACCTGGCTGATATTCTGAAAACCTATGGACGCATAGATGCCCTGCTGAATGCAGCCGGTGGAAATATGCCGGGTGCCACCATCGCGCCTACGGGTACATTCTTCGATTTGAAGATAGAAGAATTCCAACGGGTGCTGGAATTAAACCTGACCGGTACCGTACTGCCTACACAAGTCTTCCTCAAACCAATGGTGGAGCAGAAGGCAGGCGCTATTGTCAACTTCTCCAGCATGGCTGCTTTCCGCCCCATGACGCGCGTAGCCGGATATGCTGCCGCAAAAGCCGGTATCTCCAATTTCACAGCTTTCATGGCTACAGAAGTTGCCAAAAAGTTTGGCGAAGGTATTCGTGTAAATGCCATCGCACCCGGATTTTTCCTCACAGAGCAGAACCGTGCCCTGCTGACGAACCCGGATGGAAGCTACACGGAACGTGGGCAAGATGTGATCCGCCAAACTCCCTTCGGACGTATGGGCCGTGCAGAAGAGCTTTGCGGAACCATCCAATACCTCATCAGCGATGCTTCCAGCTTTGTCACCGGTACGGTGGCTGTAGTGGACGGAGGGTTCAACGCATTCGCGATGTAAATAGTAAATTGCAAATCATCAAACAATAAATAACATGATTCTTTGTGAACAAACCTGGCGCTGGTACGGTCCCAACGACCCGGTAAGCCTTTGGGACATCAAACAAGCCGGGGCTACCGGCATTGTAAACGCCTTGCATCATATTCCAAACGGGGAAATATGGACAGTAGAGGAAATCAAGAAACGGAAAGAAATGATTGAAGCCGTCGGTCTGCGCTGGTCTGTAGTAGAAAGTGTACCCGTACACGAACATATCAAGACCCAAACCGGAGACTTCCAGAAGTATATCGACAACTATAAAGAGAGCTTGCGTAACCTGGGCAAATGCGGCATTCACATTGTCACCTACAACTTTATGCCCGTACTGGACTGGACACGTACCGACCTCGCCTACGAACTACCTGACGGCAGTCGTGCCCTCCGCTTTGAACGTGCCGCCTTCATCGCCTTCGACCTCTTCCTGCTACATCGCCCCGGTGCAGAAGCCGAATACACTGACGAGGAAAAGACCAAGGCCCGTACCCGCTTCGAACAGATGACGGAGGCAGACAAACAACTGCTTGTACGCAACATGATTGCCGGACTTCCCGGTTCAGAAGAAAGCTTCACCCTGGAACAGTTCCAGCAGGAACTGGACCGCTACAAAGGCATCACTCCGGAACGCCTGCGTGCCAACCTGATCTATTTCCTGCAAGAAATCACTCCGGTAGCCGACGAAGCAGGTGTCATGCTCGTTATCCATCCAGACGACCCACCGTGCTCCATCCTCGGCCTGCCACGCATCATGAGCTGTGCTGCCGATTTCCAGGCACTGATTGACGCTGTTCCCAACAAGAGCAACGGCCTTTGCCTCTGCACCGGCTCACTCGGTGTAAGCAGTGCCAACGACTGTGCAGCCATCATGCAGCAGTTTGCCGACCGCATCAACTTCGTCCACCTGCGCAGTACGCAACGCGACGCCGAAGGCAACTTCTACGAAGCCAACCACCTGGAAGGAGACGTGGACATGTATCACGTGATGAAAGCCTTCCTTGAACTGCAGCAACATCGTGGCGTCTCCATCCCAATGCGCCCTGACCATGGGCACCAGATGGTGGACGACTTGAAGAAGAAAACCAATCCCGGCTATTCCTGTATCGGCCGCCTGCGTGGACTGGCAGAACTTCGTGGACTGGAAATGGGTATAGCCAAATCGCTGTACGAATAAGGCACAAGAAATAGCAAGCATAAGGAAAGAACAGGAAGCCCTCCGTCCGAAACTTCAAAGTTTCGGACGGAGGGCTTCCCTTTATAAGTTTTCTGCCATCAGCCGCCTCTTCTTAAGGCACTGTCTGCCGGCATTTATTTACCTTCTTTTGCAGCAAGCACTTTCCATACAACGGCACTCAGCGCAGCACCCACAAACGGAGCTACAATGAACAGCCACAACTGAGAGAGAGCCTCGCCACCCTGGAACAGTGCCGGACCGATGCTACGGGCAGGATTGACAGAAGTTCCCGTAACAGGAATACAAACAATGTGCACTAATACCAACGTAAGACCAATGGCCAATCCTGCAAGATTACCCGCCCCCTTCTCGGAATCCGTAGAACCTAAGACAACCAGCACAAAGATAAACGTGAACACAGCCTCTGCAATGAATGCCTGCAACATCATTCCGTCAGCAAACCCATTGGAACCGGTAGCCGTAGGACCGCCATGAGCGCCCGTAGACACCAATGCATAAAGAATGGCAGAACCGATAACCGCCCCGATAACCTGAAACACCATATACATGGCTGCATCTTTCCCGCTCATCCTGCCGGACAACAGAACGCCCAGGGTAACGGCAGGATTAATATGACATCCCGAGATTCCTCCGATAGCGTATGCCATCGCCACAACGGACAAGCCGAAAGCAAAAGCCACTCCCAGCGTTCCGACACCTGCACTAACCGCCCCCGCCTCACTTCCGGCAAAGACAGCACTACCACATCCCATCAGGACAAGAACCATTGTCCCGATCATTTCTGCTAAATACTTCTTCATGATAGTTTTTATTAAACATTGATTTCTGCAAAAATAAATATAAAAGATGAAAATCTGCCTAAACACGGCGGTAAAAACTCACCCATTACTACAAAACATCACTGCTTTGATTCTAACATCCAGCATATCTGCATCTTCTTTAGCCAACCCGAAGAAACTCAGAAATATAAGAAAACATATTGGCTTGTAAAGAGTACAAAGAAAGGGTGCAACCTCACGGCCACACCCTCCATCTACACTATCTTTGATAATAACCTAAAAGGAAACTTTATTTCCCTACATCATTTCAATTCAAAAGGAACCGTTCCCTTCACATCGGCTGCCGAAGCTGCTATGACAGCCTCGAACTTACCCGGCTCGGCCACCCAAGCGTGCTGGGTGTCATCGAAGAAGCTAAGAGCCTCCTTATCAATGGTAAATGTGACTTCCTTTGTTTCGCCCGGAGCCAGTTTCACCTTTTGGAAACCTTTCAGTTCCTTGACGGGACGAGGCAGAGAGGACTTCTTGTCACTGATGTACAGTTGGACAACTTCCTGCCCTTCGCGCGCTCCGGTATTCTTTACAGAAACCTTCACGGTCAGCGTACCGTCGGCCTGCATGGTCTTGCTGTCGGCTGTGGGCTTGCCATACTCGAAAGTGGTATAGCTCAAACCGTGGCCGAAGGGGAACAACGGTTTCACCTTCTTCTGCTTATCGGCCCAACGGTAACCTACAAAAATACTTTCATTGTATTTGATGTCGATGATGTCCTTGCTCCGCTTGCCGGTATATTCACCCAGGCTGTGGGCCGGGCAATCCTCCAACTTCACGGGGAAGGTAAACGGAAGCTTGCCACTGGGATTCACATCCCCCATAAGGATAGCGGCGAGAGCACTGCCGGCTTCGGAACCCAGATACCAGTCCTGAACGATAGCAGGCACTTCGTTCACCCACGGCATGGCAATGGCATTGCCAGAAATGTTGACAACAATCAGATTCTTGTTTGCCTTTGCCAGTGCAGAGATAACAGCATCTTGTCCGTAAGACAAACCCAGACCTTCACGGTCTGAATCCTCACAGTCCTGGCCGTTGCTTTTGTTCAAACCGCCGATGAAGATTACATAATCGGCATCCTGGGCTTCTTTCACGGCTTCGGCTATCAGTTCTTCGGGAGTGCGGTCATCCTTCAGGTTCTGTCCAGTCACCACACCATTATACTCACCGCTTGCATCGCCCACGTAGCCACGAGCATACACCACTTCAGCCTTGCCAGCCACACGCTGCTTGATACCGTCCAACGGAGAAAGCTCACGCTGCACCTTCAGCGAAGAACTGCCACCACCTACAGTCATCATCTTGATAGCATTTTCGCCCACTACCAGAATCTTTTTAGTCTGGTCCAAATCTATCGGGAGCACATTGCCTTTGTTCTGCAACAGTACGATGCCCTCCTCGCCGATGCGGCGGGCAGCCTCGTAATGCTCCGGAGAAAGCATACTTCCCCACGGACGGTCGGGATTCATCACTGTACGGAAGATAAGGCGCAGAATGCGGCGTACCTTGTCGTCCAGCTCCTTAGTACCGACCTTGCCTTCGCGTATGAGGTTCAGGTAGGGATTCGCCAGATAATAATTGTCGTATGCATTGCTGGCACCATTTGAAAGTCCGTTAGTCCAACTGCCGAATTCCATATCCAGCCCATTGGTAATGGCTTGCCGAGTATCGTGCGTGCCGCCCCAGTCGGAAATGACTACGCCGTCGAATCCCCATTCGCCCTTCAATATATCGTTTAATGTGTATTGGTTGTGGCAAAGATGTTGGCCTTTGTAAAGGTTGTAGGCACCCATGATGCTCCACGCTCCACCTTCCTGCACAGCCATCTTGAAGGCAGGCAGATAGATTTCATAAAGGGCGCGGTCGTCCACGATGACATTGGTGGTGTGACGGTTCACTTCGTGGTTGTTCAAGGCAAAGTGTTTCACGCAGGCAGCCACACCATTCTGCTGCACGCCCCGGATATAGGGCACTACCATCTTTCCGGCCAGATAAGGGTCCTCACCCATATACTCAAAGTTACGTCCGTTGAGCGGTGTACGGTAGATATTGACACCGGGGCCCAGCAAGACCGATTTGTTGCGGTAGCGCGCCTCTTCACCGATACTCTGTCCGTAAAGGAGAGACATTTCGGGGTTCCAGGTTGCTGCCAGACAAGTCAAGGCAGGGAAAGCCACACAGGAGTCATTGGTGCATCCGGCTTGTTCCCACTCGTCCCACAACACATCGGGACGTATACCGTGAGGGCCGTCATCCGTCCATACATCGGGAATGCCCAGACGGGGTACACCCGCACTGCTGAACTTGCTTTGCGCATGAGTCAACTTCACTTTCTCTTCCAGGGTCAGACGGCTCAAAGCGTCTTCCACTCTTTCTTCAATAGGTTTGCTTGCGTCCAGATAGACGGGCTTCTGCTGGGCTGAAAGAGGCAGCGCGACAGCAGCCAGAACCAAACCGAATAATACTTTTTTCATTGTTGTACAATTTAAGTTGTTATATAATTTAAGTAAGTACTCATAATCAGTCCGTACTATTGACAATCCCCAGCAGACAAGGGAATATGACTTATCCCTACACACATAGGAACTGAAATCCTTACAGCCGTATAGTGAATATCTATAACATCCGGATGTTGTTGTCCAAAACATCCCCATGTTTTACCCCAAAACACCCGGATGTTTTATCCCAATACATCCCCATGTTTTGCCCTAAAACATCCGGATGTTTTGGGTTCTCAGTCCTATAGTGTGTACAGCTCAGTCCCTACCTCTTTCATGCTAAGTCCCGGCATCTCATCCTCTGGGACTTGATACGTACTGTTTGCAGCGAGGCAATACCCGCTACTTCATTCCCAATGACCGGATATAACCCTCCTGAACCACACAATTCTTCAGTTTGCATGCCTCGATAAAGTCCATCATCGCCTTGCGGGACATGGCCTGCGCGGGACGTGCCTCACGGATTTCCTTGTACGTGGCACGCGGTGCTTCGGAGAAATACACGATGTTTGCCCAGTTCTCCGGCGGAGTGATGCCGACGAAAGAAGAACCGTCCATCTTCTTGTAGGGCCAGAAGGTATAGCCGATGTTGTTCTCGCGCATCGTCTGGCAGAAAGCGGCCTGCCATTCGTCCGTATTGTGGCCTATCTCACCCATGTACATGGGCAGGTTCACACTGTCGCGGAAGTTGATAATCGTCTGGATGGCAGCTTGGGTAGGTTCGCCTCCGTAACGGTGGCAGGTGTACATTATCTTGTCGTCGAACTTGGAGTCCTTGAAAGGCTTGAAATTACCGTTCCATTGCGAACCGCCCAGCAGGATGATGTGGTTGCTGTCCACCTCGCGGATGGCGGCTACACCTTTCTTATATACATCTTCCAGCTTGCCGTTGAGCTCCTCCATGTTCTCGAAGTAAGGGGCAATGGGCTCGTTGAAGAGTTCGTAACCGAGGATGACCGGTTCGTTCTTGTAGTGGTCGGCTATCCGGCGCCAGATGTCACAGTAAAGTTGCTGGCTGACTTCGCTGTCGAACAGCCAGGGATAGCCGTAGCTGTCGTCGATGTTGTCGCCCGTCTGTCCGCCGGGGGCGTCGTGCATGTCGAGGATGAGGTACAAGTCCGATTCGCGGCACCACTCTACCAGGCTGTCCACGCGGGCAAAGCCGTCTTGGTCGGCAGTCAGCCCCATATAGTCCTCGTCCGTAAACATTTTGTAATGGAAAGGCAGGCGGATGGTGTTGGCACCCTGCTCCTTGATGAAGCGGATGTCCTCGCGCGTTACATAATTGTCCTTGAATGCTTTCCAGAAGTCGGCCGTAAAGTCCGGTCCCACCAGCTGGCAGAACATCTCATTGATGAAACGAGCGGAATTGGTCTTGTTGAACTTGAACATGTATCCTTCCGGATTCAGCCAGTTACCCAGGTTGGTACCCATGATGAAGAGTTTGGTACCGTCGGGCTTTATCAAGTCCTGACCCTGAATGGTTACGAATGCATCCGAAGTTACTTCTTTTGTCGCTTGTTTCTCACCGCATCCCGCAAGGCCCAAAGACAGCAAGGCGATGGAAATGCTTGTCGCTAATAAATGTTTCATGGCAATAATTTTGGTTATGGTATTAGTTGCGATATTCGCTTTTACTTCCCCAAAGTTAGGAAAGATAAGAACACCTCGTACCGGCGAATCGGGAATAGGTGGAAGAAGTAAAGAAGCACAAACAAACAAACAACTAATAATCAGAAATATAAGTAGAAGAAGAGAAAGGCAGAAAGTGGATTCAAAAAGCCGGTTTGACGTATTGTCAGCGTATCTGCATCAGCCGTATTTCAAAGTCCTCGCGCGAAATGCGGGCCTTGTTCTTCACTTTGGCACGGTAATTATAGATGGTGTTTACGGAATAACGGAGGAATTCTGCAATCTGCGAACTGTCGTCGATGCCCAGACGAATCAAGGCGAAAATGCGGAGTTCCGTATTTAGCAACTCGCCTTTACGGAGCACGATGCGTTCTTCGGGCTGCAGCAAGTCATTGAATTTATCGACAAAATCGGGGAAAAGGTGCAAGAAGGCAGTATCAAAGTTATCATAGAGTTCCTTCAGTCCGGTGTCCAGCACCTCACGGGAACGCACCATCTTCAGCAGCTCTTCCATCTGCCCGGCAGAGATTTTCTTGTTGACCATCCGCCGGTAGGTATCCAGCCGGTTGATATAAACGGAGCAGAGATTCATGAAACGGCCCACATACTCCTCCTTGATGTTGTTTGAGAGTTGCAGTTGCTCGTTGGCATGCTCCAGTTTGTTCCGTGCGGCAGAGAGTCGCTGCATCTGCCGGTAGATAAAGCCCACTGCCACCACCAACAGCACAATCAAAGTGCTGATGAGCCAGAGGTACAGCCGGAGCCGGTCATTCTGCTTCTCGCGCATGGCCTGATAAGTGAGGTCTATCAGTGAAAGGATGCCGGCAGTCTGGAGGCTGCGGCTACGGGCGTTGTATCGGTTGGTTTCGTCCCACGAGAAACGGATGTAACGGTAGGCATGCTCCATATCCCCTTCCTCATAAAGAAGTTCCGCCAGGTTCCAGAGTGAGGCATGGTCTGTGATGCTCAGGCGAATATCGGTCAGTGCCGACAAAGCCAGATAGCGCTTCTCCTCCTCCCGGTTCCCGAGCCGGCGGTAGAGCAATGAGCGCTGATAGGTCACCAGCGCATATTCGGGAGTATTGGGCTTGGCATGTGCCAGACGCGTATCATTGATGCTCAAGGCTTCGTCCGGATGGCCTGCAGCGGCCTCCCGCGCCTCTCTTCGTTCCAGGTAGAGGGAGGATGAAGGCAGAAGTACCTGCATCAAAGAATCGTCATAATGGGTAGCCAAAGCCTGATAATGCTTCTTGAAAGAATCGTCCAGCGTATAGAAACTCAGTTCTGTGTAAAGTTTATGACAGGCATTGTAATAGTCCGGCAGCAGATGGGAGGGAAGGGAAGCTTTGTCCGTCTGCCTCAAGAGTTCGGCAGCCTCCTCGTACATACCTGCCGAAGCCATCAGATGGGCAAGCTCCAGCCTTGTTTCGAGTACCGCATCCTGCCGGCCATAACGCTCTGCCCAATCCAGATTGACACGAAGATAATGGATGGCCGAATCGCAGATATATGTCTTATACTCCTTATAGATTTCCCCATTCCATCGAAAAAAAGAGATATTGGCGGTATCGGTATCCAGCACTTGGCGCTTCAGCCGGGCAATGCGTCCTTCACGCACGGCGACATAGTGCCGGTGCGCCTCGATAGCCTCATCCAAAGAGGACGTCAGCGCAGTAAAAGAGGGCGTGCCGGCAGCAAAAACCACACTTTGCCATACCACGACGGCAAGAAAACAAAAAGTGAACAATCTCCTTTCCATGACCATAAAGTTCATGCAAATATAGCAAGAAATCCTGCAAAGCAGTAGCATCGGAAAAAATAGTTTCCTATATTTGCGTTCTAAACCCCCAAACAAATTATCTATCATGAAAAGCTTAACACCCCAACGGATTGCCGCGGTAGACGTATTCCGCGCACTCACCATGTTCCTCATGCTCTTTGTCAACGACATTCCCGGACTGAAAAACGTCCCCCACTGGCTGATGCATGCCAGGATGGACGAAGACATGATGGGATTCTCCGACACCATCTTCCCCGCTTTCCTTTTCTGTATGGGCATGTCCGTATCCTTTGCCATACAAAACCGGTACAAAAAGGGAGACAACACCCTGCAAGTCGTGGCCCATATCTTCTGGCGGACAGTGGCGCTGATTGCCATGGGACTGTTTTCACTGAACAGCGGAGGCATCGAAGGCGGTCTATCGCACCAATGGTTTTCCATCCTGATGGTCATCGGTTTCTTCCTCACCTGGGAGGTATATCCCAAAGCGGAAGGAACGAAAAAGACCCTTTTCACCGCAATGAAAACAGCAGGCGTGCTGCTGCTCGCCTTCCTCGTCATCTACAAGGACATGAACGGGAAACCGTTCCAGATAAGCTGGTGGGGCATCCTCGGACTTATCGGCTGGACGTATGCGGTATGTGCAGGCATCTATCTGTTCACCCGGGAAAGCCTGCGGAAGAATGCCATTGCCTGGTTCGTGGTCGTATTGCTTGCCGTAGTCAGCCATTCAGACTTGATACCTGGAGAGTACGGCAGCCGGATTATCCTGCTTCCCTTTATCCCGAGTGACTGGACGCTGCATGCCTTCGGTATGTCCGGCGTATTGACCTCCCTGCTCATGCAGCGTTATGCCGACCGGGAACGGCCGGGACGATTCATCGGCATGCTTTGTGCCCTCGGCGTAGGAATGCTTGTCCTTGCCCTCGTCTCACACCCGTTCTGGATTATATCCAAAATACAAGCCACGCCGACATGGTTGTTCTACTGCCTAGCCATGTTCTTCCCGCTGTTCGGTTTCTTCTACTGGCTGACGGACGTGAAAGGCAAGACCAACTGGTTCGATATCATCAAACCTGCAGGTACGGCAACGCTGACCTGCTATATTATCCCTTACATCTGGTATGCTGTCCAGCAACTGCTGCATCTGCACTATCCCGAGGCATTGGGAAGCGGTGTACCGGGACTGCTCAAGTCCCTCGTGTTCTCGCTTGTCATTGTGGGGCTGACCGGCCTGCTGGTGAAAGGCAAGATTAAACTGAAAGTATAATGTTGAAAGTTCAGACACCCAACGGTGACAACAAGGTGCTGCTGCATTCGTGCTGCGCACCTTGTTCTTCCGCCATCATCGAGTGCATGCTGGCCAACGGCATACGCCCGACCGTATTCTACTGCAATCCCAACATCTATCCGCAGGCAGAATATGAGACAAGGAAAAACGAGGCTATCCGTTTCGTAACCTCCAAAAACATCGATTTCATCGATGCAGACTATGATTATGCACACTGGTTACATACCATGCAGGGCCTGGAGCATGAACCGGAACGCGGCAGCCGCTGCCTGAAGTGCTTCACTCTGCGCCTGACAGAAACAGCCCGCTACGCTTCCGAGCATGGTTTCTCCGTATTCACTACCACCCTTGCCTCTTCGCGCTGGAAAAGCCTGGAACAAATCAATGAAGCAGGATGCCGTGCCGCCGCACTCTATCCGGGCACCCTCTTCTGGGAACAGAATTGGCGGAAGGGCGGGCTCCAGGAGCGACGCAACCAACT
This sequence comes from Bacteroides sp. CACC 737, assembly GCF_013874375.1. Taxonomy (NCBI): domain Bacteria; kingdom Pseudomonadati; phylum Bacteroidota; class Bacteroidia; order Bacteroidales; family Bacteroidaceae; genus Bacteroides; species Bacteroides sp. CACC 737. Next base: position 3,918,642 of record NZ_CP059408.1, on the reverse strand, counting down.
GCTGAAAGAGTATGATTTCTATAACCAGCAGTATTGCGGCTGTGAATTCAGCATGCAACGACTGGAAAAGAATAAATAAAAACTAAAGAAAACATGAAGAAACTGACTTTTACATTACTCATCACTCCGACAGCGGTATACCTCTTTTCTGTTCCCTGCAATGCTAAGTGAAGAGCCAAACACGTAGTTTTCATCGGTCTTGATGGCTGGGGTGCCTACAATGAGGCTCTAAGACTCCCGAACTTCAGTCACGTGTATTGAACCATCATAGCATATTTCCTACCATCTTCATCGTTACTGCCAACCACGGAGGCATTGAAAACGGCCATGGCAACAAGACCATGCAGGAAATGCAGGCTCCGGAAAGAACATTAAGAAAGGAGGCGAATTCCACGAAAGCATGATGCAGTATGACGTTGCCTCCACCATTGTCCACATCCTCGGACTGAAACAGCCACAAGTATGGATAAGACGTCCTATGTTGCAGGTTTTCAAATAAAAAAAGCGATCAGCGATAAATGAGCGTCGAAAGATAGTCCTCGGCAAACATCTCGTTTGCCACCTCCAACAGAGCTTCCGAAGTGAGCTGTTCAATGCGATGGAACACGGCTTCGGAAGTTTCGCATTTATTATAATGCAGGAAAGTCTTGCCCATGCCCAACGCATTGTTCTCATTATTATCCGAAGCTACACCGATTTGTCCGATAAGTTGCTTCTTGGCAGCCGCAAGCTGCGAGGAAGTCATCCGGACATCACGCAAGCGTTTCAATTCCTTATATACCAGGCGGGTGCAGTAGTCCAAATCTGCAGGGTCGCAACCGAAGTAGATGCAGAAAGTTCCCGTATCGGTATAGGAAGTCAAGTTGGATTCTACGTTATAGACCAGCCCACGACGTTCACGGAGAGAAACGTTCAATCGGCTGTTCATGCCCGGGCCACCCAAAATATTGTTCAGCAGATAGAGTGCGGTACGCTTGTCATCATATGCATTATATCCCCGGCTGCCAATCATGACATGTGCCTGATGGGTATCCTTATGCATTACAAGATGCCCGGGTACATAGAGGGGCGGTGGCATACGGCGGTTGTCCACTGCCATGGCAGGTATATCCGCGAGGAGTTTTTCCGCCCAGCGCACCACCTGCCTAAAGTCCAGATTGCCCAGAACAAAAAAGACCATATTGCCGGGATGGTAGAAGCGAGAAGTGAATGCAGCGGCATCCTCACTGCGAAACAGCTTCAGTTGCCCGGGATTGCCCAGAATGTTGCGTCCCAGGGGATGCCCTCTGAATATCAAGTCTTCGAAATCATCGAAGATGAGCTCGGAAGGGTTGTCTTCGTAGGATTGTATCTCGTCGATAATCACCTCCGTCTCCTTCTCGATTTCGCGTTGCGGGAAAGTGGAGTGGAATACAATATCCGTTAACAATTCGAAGGCACGGCCGAAATGCTCGGTCAGGAAAGCAGAGTAAATCACCGTCTCTTCCTTGTTGGTGTAGGCGTTAAGGTCTCCGCCCACATTCTCCATACGGTTCAGGATATGCCATGCCTTACGCTTGGCGGTACCTTTAAATATAAGGTGCTCCACAAAATGCGCCATACCTTGCTCGTTTTCAAGCTCATCGCGCGTACCCGCATCTACAGCAAAACCACAATAAGCCACCTTGGAGACTGAAGGTTCATGAATGATGCGCAAGCCGTTGGACAAGATATGTTGGTTGAAAGCCGACGGTAAATTCTCTTTTAACTTCTTCATTCTGACGTTTCAAACTATTTGAGGCGACAAAAATACAATAAAACTTATTGCCGTTTATAGAAAATTGCAGATATTTGCATATTGCTATAATGTGCTAATGTGATTAATGTGCTAATATGCCAATGACCATGCGGCATCACAGCGCAGCCAATTAGCACATTAGCATATTAGCACATTAAATACATTAAGAGTATGATTGCATCCATTCAAGAGCTTTTGCAGAAAGAGGCACAAGCCGTACTGAACATTCCAGTGACGGACGCTTATGAAAGAGCTGTAGAACTCATCGTAGAACAAGTGCACCGCAAAAAAGGGAAACTGGTAACTTCGGGTATGGGCAAGGCCGGACAAATAGCCATGAACATCGCTACTACCTTCTGCTCCACCGGTATTCCGTCCGTTTTCCTGCACCCCAGCGAAGCACAGCACGGTGACCTCGGCATCCTTCAGGGGAATGATCTGTTGCTACTCATCTCCAATTCGGGCAAAACTCGTGAAATCGTGGAGCTGACACAGTTGGCACATAACCTAAGTCCGGAACTGAAGTTTATCGTCATCACCGGAAACCCTGATAGCCCCCTGGCACACGAATCCGATGTATGCCTCAGCACCGGGAACCCCCAAGAAGTATGCGTATTGGGCATGACGCCCACGACTTCAACCACTGCCATGACCGTCATCGGTGACATTTTGGTTGTACAGACCATGAAAGAAACTGGATTCACCATTGAAGACTACTCCAAGCGCCATCACGGCGGTTACCTCGGAGAAAAATCAAGATCGCTATGCGTAAAGTAATAGGTATCGGAGAAACCATACTAGACATCATATTCCGTGGCGAACAGCCCACAGCAGCTGTCCCAGGCGGTTCAGTATTCAACGGCATCGTCTCGCTGGGACGTATCGGCGTTCCCATTTGCTTTATCAGTGAAACAGGCAATGACCACGTGGGCAATATCATACTCAACTTCATGCGCGAGAACAATATCCCCACAGACCATGTTAATGTCTTCCCTGACGGGAAATCCCCCGTATCACTCGCTTTCCTTAACGACCGGAGTGATGCGGAATACATCTTCTATAAAGATTACCCCAAACAACGATTAGATATAGAGTATCCACAAATTCAAGAGGACGACATCGTTATAATAGGGTCTTATTATGCCTTAAACCCCGTATTGCGCGACAAAGTATTAGAACAGCTGGAACGCGCACACGACATGCATGCCATTATCTATTACGACCCCAATTTTCGTTCGTCCCATAAAGAGGAGGCCATCAAGCTGGCTCCCACCATCATCGAAAATCTAGAATACGCCAACATTGTACGCGGCTCGCAAGAGGATTTCTTCTATATGTGGGGCCTGCAGGAGGCTGACAAGATATACAAAGACAAAGTAAAGTTCTACTGCCGTAACTTCCTCTGTACTGCCGGCGCAGAGCAGGTATCATTGCGCACCGACACGATTTCCAAGGAATATTCCATTCCTCCGTTAGAAGCGGTCAGTACCATCGGCGCAGGAGATAATTTCAACGCAGGCATCATCTTCGGGCTGCTGAAACATAATGTACGCTACAAGGACCTCGATACCATGGACGAAGCTACTTGGGACCAAGTTATCCAATGCGGCATTGAGTTTGCCGCTGAGGTATGCAAAAGTTTCAACAACTCCGTTTCAAAGGAATTTGCAGAGAAGCACAGATAATTTTAAAGTTCAAAAAAGAAATATAAAAGCCTGACATTGACGTTACCCTCTGTGGATAAATTACATATATTTGTGATTAACGACATCAGAGAGGTTACGAATTATGTATAGGAATTTATTGAACTTGCTTGTTTTGGCAGTGCTGCTCCCTTCTTGTAGCGGCACTGCCCCTCACATTTCCGTTGTATGCGAAGAAAACAATGTGGGCAACTGCATTGTGAAATGGGAAATGGCCCCTCTTATCAAAGGGAATGTTAAAGTATATGCCTCGACTAACCCGGAGGACATCCCCGAAGACGTTCCTATTGCCATTGCCAACATCTCCGATCTGAAGATGACCGTCATCACTACCGACCCTACACAGCGATACTACTACATGCTTGTATTCGGTGACAAATACCGGGTAAAGATTGCCACCCGCAACATCAATATCCCCGGCATACAGAACTTCCGCGACTTGGGAGGCTATACGTCCTATCCTACCCAAAAGAAAGTACATTGGGGCATGCTATATCGCTCTGCCGAAATAGACAAATTGGAACCGTGCTCGCGCAAGGAGCTCAAGAATATAGGAATAAGGACTATCATCGACCTGCGCTCATTCGATGAAGTACACAGACAAAGCCCCTTGCAGCAAGAATTCAAAGTGGTGCACATCCCTATTCCTACTGGTGATATGGAGCATATTCTGAAAGGTGTGCAGGAGCGGACAATCAAGAGTGATACCGTCCACCGGATAGTGGAGCGAATGAACCGCGAGCTCATCAGCAACTATACTAAAGAATACCGTCAGATTTTCGATATCCTACTGGATAAGAACAATTATCCCCTCATAATCCATTGCTCTTCAGGCAAAGGGCGCACAGGCATTGTATCGGCGCTTGTGCTTGCCTCCCTTGGAGTGGGCGAAGACATCATCATGGAAGACTACCGCCTCAGCAACGACTACTTCAACATCCCGGCTGCCTCTCGGTACGCTTACCAGCTTCCGGCACGTTCGCAAGAGGCTATCACCACCATATTCTCAGCACGCGCAGATTTCCTAAATGCCGCCATCGAAGAAATGGAACGAAGGTATGGAGATACCGACACCTACCTGCAAAGAGGCATCGGCCTGACGAAAGAAGAAAGAAAGAGACTACAAGACATTCTTTTAGTAGATAATTGACAATGCATAATGGATAATCAGTAGTCAATAAAAAACGATTTTATCATGTAATTACATAATTATCAACCATCAATTATCAAATATCCATTGAAAAGCACTATCTTTGCGTCCGAAATATAAAGATATACAAAAGATTTAATGAAGACATTTGAAGAGCTCGGTGTGTCGCCGGAGATACGCCGCGCCATCGAAGAAATGGGTTACGAGCAGCCCATGCCGGTACAAGAGGAAGTAATTCCATACCTTTTAGGAGAAAACAATGATGTAGTAGCACTGGCACAAACTGGAACAGGAAAAACCGCAGCGTTCGGTCTGCCGCTCATACAGAAGATTAACGTCAACAACCGAATTCCCCAATCACTTATTCTCTGCCCTACCCGTGAACTTTGTTTGCAGATAGCCGGCGATTTGAACGATTACTCCAAATACATTGATGGCTTACGGGTATTGCCCGTATATGGCGGTTCGTCCATTGAAAGCCAGATACGTGCCCTGAAACGGGGTGTACACATCATCGTAGCCACACCAGGACGACTGCTGGATCTGATGGAACGCAAAACCGTGTCCCTCGCCACCATACAGAACGTGGTTATGGACGAAGCGGACGAAATGCTGAACATGGGATTCACGGACAGCATCAACGCTATTCTTGCCGACGTTCCGCAAGAGCGCAATACCTTGCTGTTCTCCGCTACCATGAGCCCGGAAATCGCACGCATTTCCAAGAAGTACCTGCGCGATGCCAAAGAAATCACCATCGGGCGCAAAAATGAAAGCACCAGCAACGTGAAACACGTAGTCTTCTGTGTACATGCCAAAGACAAGTATGCTGCCCTGAAGCGTATTGTGGACTACTATCCGCAGATATACGGCATCATCTTCTGCCGTACCCGCAAAGAAACGCAGGAAATAGCTGACAAGTTGATGCAGGAAGGCTATAATGCCGACTCGCTGCACGGCGAACTGAGTCAAGCGCAGCGTGACGCCGTGATGCAGAAGTTCCGCATCCGCAACCTACAACTGCTGGTTGCCACGGACGTTGCCGCACGCGGCCTCGATGTGGACGACCTAACCCACGTCATCAACTACGGATTGCCCGATGACACCGAAAGTTATACCCACCGCAGCGGCCGTACGGGACGTGCTGGAAAAACCGGGACTTCCATCGCCATTATCAACCTGCGCGAGAAAGGCAAGATGCGCGAGATTGAGCGCATCATCGGCAAGAAATTCATTGCAGGCGAAATGCCTACCGGCAAACAGATATGCGAAAAACAACTGCTCAAAGTGATAGACGACCTTGAAAAAGTGAAAGTAAACGAGGAGGAAATCGCTGACTTTATGACTGATATCTACCGCAAGCTGGACTGGCTAAGTAAGGAAGATTTGATTAAGCGGATGGTTTCGCATGAATTCAACCGTTTTCTAGACTACTACCGCGACCGTGAAGAGATAGAGACAGCAACCGGCAGTGAACGCGGAACAAGAAACGGTGAGCGGAGTGAACACCGAAGCAGTGGCAATCATCAAGCCGAACCGGGCTACAAACGCCTATTCATAAATCTGGGCAAAATGGACAACTTTTTTCCCAGTGAGCTTATCAGCCTGCTGAACAAAAACACCCGTGGACGCATTGAGCTAGGACGCATCGACTTGATGCAGAAATTCTCTTTCTTCGAAGTAGAGGAAAAAGAAGCCAACAATGTAATGAAAGCCTTGAACCGTACCAACTGGAACGGTCGCAAAGTATCTGTAGAGATTGCCGGAGACGAAGGTAAGAATGTCCCGAAAGGCAGACGCACGGGTACAGCCGGAAGCTATGGAAAAAAAGATTCCGACGGCAAGAAGCGCAGCAACAAGGAAGACGGCAAACGGAACGATGCTGCCAGCAGACGTAGAGACAGAGCCGAAAACCCTGCAAACGACAAGAAGAAAGGCAAGCCCAGCCGCGAGGAACGCGGTTATACCAAAGCCCGTGGCAAAAAAGACGATTGGAAACAGTTCTTTCAAGGCAGCAATGACTTCAAGAACCCAGAACCTGACTTCAGTGAAGAAGGCTGGGCAAAACGGACACCGAAAAAGACAATGAGATAGAGGTTGTTATACTTAATTTGCATAAAAGATGAGGAGCGCAGTACATAGCCAATAAAAATTTCATCAATGATAGTATTGCGCGTGTTGTATAAACATTAGGCTGGAACTGCGGAGTAATACGTTACGTGTAGATGGTGGCCGTTACTCCCGGTTACCGTTTACTCAATATGAACCTTATCAATGTAGTTGTCAATGCGAACAAAAAACTCTTTAACAAACTTGATCAAACCCGTGGCGAATGTGTAAGAATCGAAAATCTGGACGTTGAAGAAGATACCCTTCAACCAACAGCAACGAGGTACACACAAAGGAATCATTCTTCTTTGAATAATTAGCTACCGTCTGTTCCAATTCTGATAAACGGTGATTGATAGAATATCCATTCTTTTCAAGCATGAATATCTTATTTCCCATATATCCTACACAAAAAGATAGGGAAATAGAGTGCAAGTCTCCTTATCTTCCAAAATACCTTTCTCTTTTAAAATTTTATACAACTGTCCTACGGATTTGGTTCCCATACCAGGAAGTCTGCACAGCGCATCAAACCCATTATATTTTATAAACCGTAAAAGATCCTCAAGTTGGCAGATATTGTATTTTCTAAGTGCACGTAAAGTCCTGAAATTTATATCCAGATTTCCTAAAGGTGTAGCCAGCAGGTGCACATATTCCGATGGAACATCCTGTTCCCTTACAACTATCACTACATTCTTTAAATTCTGTCCAGCATCCTCTTGGGAATGTGCCAGCAAAGCCTCATAATTCCGGCATCTGATATATAAACGGTCCAATTCCTTTTTCCATTCAGAATAGGGCTTCCATTCCAAGCGAACCTGCCTACCCGCTTTCTTATACATATATGCCAGATTTCTGGGAGAAATATTTGTTCTCCTGGAGACAGCCGATACGTCTCCCCCGATAGAAAGGGAGTAAAAAATATCTCGAATCCGAGCATCCTTTATCACTTCTGCCATTTCCTTAACAATCTCCTTGTAGACAGATATACAGATCTTCGGTAATTCCACATAAGAAAGATCTGTTTGCCCAACGGACAGATCTGCATTCGAATATTCCATAATTCCTCCGTTATAATGCAATTATAAAAATCTGTTTATTCTTTATTTTTTTCTCTCAACTTGGAAGGGGATATCCCGTATATTCTCCGGCAGTATGCCGTAAACTGGGAGGGCGAGCTAAAACCTAACTTATCGGATATTTCCTGAAAGGAAAGTTCCGGATCACTAATCATGTCCAACATCTGTTCTGCCTTTTTCCTCTGCATCCATTTATAGGGACTTTCCCCGAAGCTGGAGTGAAATTTTCTGCTGAAGGAACGCTCGGAAACATAATATAAATCAGCGAATTCCTTGACAGAGTTCACCCTCTTATAGTTCTCCATAACAAATTTCTCAAAATGCCGCCGAATACCAGTCGATGCGGAAAAAAACGCCGATAGTTCTTTCTTTGTATAGAAGCCCTTCAGCACCAAGAGCAGCTCCTGCTGTTTCAGCAAATGCATATGTTTGCAAAGCAGCCTTGCCTCCAGATACGTTCCAACAGAATTCAGTACTTTAACAAGAGGTTTCCTGATGGGAAGAATAAAATTATCAGCCGTTTGCTCCTTACCTCTGACAGACAACGAGCCCAAAAACAATTTGTCGCACACACTCACATTCTTGTCCCAAAATAAAAGCATGCATCTCGAACCGATTATAGACTTCATCCGGGTTCCTATGCTTTGCGGAATAAACACCATCTGGTTTTGTAAAATCCGCAAACCTTTATATTTACCCAAATCAAAAATCACCTCCCCTTCAATCATAAAAAGAGTACATGATGACCTGCTGTTATCAATCCGATATACCTCATTCTCCTCCAGCTGCTGACAAGAAAATCCCACGTCCGAATTCATCTGGTAATTCAGGCAAGATAAATGTTCATTCAGATATAGCAATTTCATGTTTTTTGTTTTTTATTACAACAAAAATTAAAGCACGTCTGTTTTTAACAAAATGGACAATTTATTAATTGAAACAGACAAATTTAACATACAAGATGTATGCTGATTAATCAATCAACCTCTGATTTTGACAATCCCTTAGATATAAAGGTTTACATACAGGTCACTAAAATAGGATTCATCATGATATATATTTGAGTCCCTCCCAATACTATATAAAAGTAATACGAAACAAGACTCTCGCAACTTCCACATCATGAATATGTGGCTTATACAAAAAACACCGGAATGTCTCAAAACAAAAGTATATGAGAAACTTTCTTGTCATTTTTTATGTCCCGTGCAAGTTTTCGTCTGCACGGGATATAACTTATTGGGGTAAATATTTCTCATAATCATCCTTTACATCTGGATCGACGACTGGACGTACGGAATAAGTCATGCAACGCCTGTAAACAGCGCTTGTATTAGAAGTAGGCGCCCAACCGGCAGGACCTCCAGTGGAATTAAGCAGATAACGCCCTGCATGAGTATCGCTTCTGGCTTGTGCCACGGCGAAAATGACTTCATTACCCCCAGACTTGCCATCTGTAAAACTGCCGTCATAAATACTTCCAGGCAGCGGTGTGTTAAGGCCGGAACGACTTGCATAATAATATGCAAACCTCAAAGTTACAGCCTCTTTCTGCGACATAATCCGGAATCCGTAAGGAGAAGGGTCAAATACGGTTTTCCCGCCTACATCCTCCGGATTCCCTGTCTGGGAAGGCTGGTTCCATGGATACAGGAATACCCAGCGGTCTTTGAAATAACTAACAAACCCATGCGGGAAACATTCATACAGCCAGAAACTTTGATGAGAGACGATAGCGTTTGGATGTTCGATGCTCTGTTTCATCGTAAGAGCAGCCCCTCTCGCTTGCTGAGCATCTGTTTTTCCATAATCCACATCATTTCCTCTCTGTTCCCAAAGGAAATCAAATAGCTTGCCACTGCCGTCATAAAAGTTTTTATTGACACGAACATCATGTGCCGGGAACGGGTCTTTCCTGCCCCATTGATATTGCATACCAAATTCCCTATATGCATCTGCACTATACTGTGATTGGACCCTTTCGTATGCTCCCAACAGATGCGACATCAATTGAACCGTTTTCGGACCATCACCTCCCTGACTCGCAACATCCAAGACTGTCGGATACTTGTCAACAATCCAGATATGCCAGGACCAGAGTGTCGGATTCCCCTTGATCTTTCCAGATTTAATTTCTATCAACACATTTCCCGGAGTCTGCCCTGGCTTGACATAAATATATGATCCCGGACCGGAACCTCCCTGTTCGGACAATTCACTGAGTCCCGCTTTTTCTATATCATTATGTCCGCCAGCCTCTTTAATGTCCGTCCACACGATATTGACTCTCCAATCATCATCTGCATCCAACTTATTCAACATGAAATCCTCTTTGCTACCGGGAAGTCCCTGCTTATCACTTAAAACAGCGTCATGATCCAGAAGCTTTTTGTAATACTCATAGGCAGTATTTACCCGGGAAACAGGAATAAAGATCCCTTGCTTTGCTCCCGCTTTAAGCATATATGTATTCGCTTCAGGCTGCACAATTCCGGAAACCAGCTCCAACTCAAATTCTCTTTCCGGAAAAAGACCATCAGGGGAATAAATCTTGAATTTCGCCTTACCGGAGTAAAGACGCGGAGACGCCATATCGTCAACAGCTATGAAAGGCACAGGTTTTCCCGAAAGGGAAGGATCCTTCTCATAGAAAAGCATAAAGTCTTCTATCACATTACCAGCATTGTTGTCAGACAAAGCCGAAACCAACTCAATTTTGTATTCGCTGTTGGCTTTGACATAATATTGTTTCTGTTTGCCATCCATCAGATAGATACTGTTACTAGATACCAGCAATGACTGATGCAGGAATTTGTCAAAGAAGGGGATGGCATTATATTCCTTCTGCAGGAGGCTGAGTTTCCCCGACGCACTTTTGCCGGTTCCCACATGTGTGACGGTCAAAGTATAAGTGGTATTGAAATTATCGAAATACTCCGTATTTCCTGTAATGTCGGGAGCCGTCACCGTGTACTTCCATATTCCCCCGGCAAGTTGACCCGCTTTCTCTATCTTGAACGGATTGGCAGCTTCAGCATGGAAAACGGGTTCCAAATCATGCGGTTCTGTCTTTACATAGAAAGTAACCCTGGCACCTGACTCTTCTGCCGTAAGCGTCTGCCCGTCTTTCGTTATCACCTTATCTGCCTGCCCATAGCTCTCGCCATACTGATTGACCTCAATAAACTCCAGCGGCCGGCTGCAGGCCTCGTCCGCAAAAATCTGTAAGGTGACATTGATATCCTTAGACTGTTCAAAGCCAAGAAACCATTTCATACGCCCCGCCTTCACATAAGCGGCTTTCAGCGCATCCTGGGCATCTTCCGGCTTTTCCGGCCACATTCGGGATGCATCCACATGTTCTGTGACCGTAAAGGTCACGGTTTTCTCATCGGTCGGTGCGGTCTTATCTGGATCCGAAGGTTTTATAGAATAACCGATCCATGCAGGCAGTCCCTCTATCGTGAACCCCTCCGGCCAAGAAGTCTGCACTTTTGCCGTTAGGCTGCCTCCCTCCCTATAAAAAGTGAAATGGTCAGCGCTGACTCCCAGCATATATTGCCCGTCATACAATACATCAGACATCATGGACTCATTCCATACCACAACATTATACATGATGTTGGCGGCCGGTCCTTTCCTAGCATCCTCTTCCGTATCGAATCCCGGACCACCTACAGCCTTGATATTCACCAGATAACGGTGATTACGCAACAAGGGAAGGTACTCGTATGTCGCATCAGCCTCGGCTCCAGTACGTTTCAGGTAGTCTATCCGGAAGAAAGTTTCCTTGTCAGGACGGCTCTTATCTGCACCGGTCAGTCCGACAACGATATAAGGACGTTTCAAGTAATTTTCCGTATTATTCTCAGGAAGAGTTTCTCCGTTGGCTCCTTGCGTGGCAGCCGTCGGCGCATTGACCGCCTCCGGAACATATACCTCACGTAACAAGATTTTCTCATCCACTATGGAAGATGTTCTATCAATCTTTCCTGTCACAGCCGGAGCCGGATCAGGAATAGAAGGCTGTTTCGCCTTTCTATTGACCTCATCCCAGTAAATCCCGTTCTCGAACGGGGAGACCCGTCCCGTCGTATTGGTATTATAAAAAAACACTTTAGTCAGCGTTATCCCTTCAATCCCCCCGGCTTTCTCGTCGAATGTAGAGGCCCCTTCCGACATGTTGCTCAAGTTAAGCCCCACGTCCACACGTGCTACGGCACGGACCAGATAGACAGTTCCAAGTTTGGGAACAGCACCGGCACTGTGATCCACCCTGACCGGGTCCGAGACACCCCACATCGGCAACTCCCCGTCTTTCCATACCCCCTTGTCCGGCATGGAGAAAGTGAAAAGTTGCATGACTTCCTCCCGTGTCTTTCCAGCCAGTCCGTCTGCGTCTGTATTAGCTGACCGGGTGACATTGGCCAGCATCACGAATGTACTGGTATCGCCTGAAGGAGTATTTTTCGCCAACAAGGTCATGGTACCCTTGCCTTTCTTGTCAGCCGGATTACCGGAAGGAATATAGGAGGTCACTTTGGCCTCATATGAAAACTTGTTGTCCTTGTCAAACACAAGTACCCTAATCCTCTCCGCTGCCGTGGAATTCTCCCCCTCCGGTGTAAGGGACCGTGTCAGGGGATTTCGAAGACCAAGTCCTTCGACAGACATGCTGACAGACGTCCAGCCGTCCCTGACAGGCATTTCTGTCCCGCCGTTTCCATACTCATCGAAGGGATCACTGCACCCTTGCACGAGAGGGATTCCCATAGATATCGCCAGAAAAGCGACTATCAAAGTGTAATGTTTGATTCTCATATGTATCTATTCTTTAAACTGTTTTTCTTCGTGATGGCATGACTGGTCATACCTTGTTACCAAGGAATAGCCACCTCCGTATCCTTCCATTCGTCCACAACTATGTCATATTCCATGTTTCCGGGTCCTTTCAGTGTGGCGAAGACACGGTAAATCGTATTACGCCGGATATTGTAATAACCCTTGTCATTCTCGGAAAGATCCGGATTATAGAGCTCGATCCTATACTGCTTATCGAGGTTTTCCATCAGATAATCGATAGATAAGACCAAGGCCAGCGCCCCCTCTTTTCCTTTACCATAGACCCCCGGAGCCACATAAATATAATTAGGTGCCTCTCCCGTATATGGAAGCAGTCTCTCTTTACATTTGGCCACAAAAGCGGATTCTCCGGGGCCCTCGTTGGCGCCTTCATGGAAACTGGGCCTTTCCGGTAGCAATAGGGGATCTTCCATATAGTTGACTCCTCTGATATCTGGGTCACCATTCCCAGTGGCGGTGTATTCCCCGACGGAAGGAAGGACGGAATAACCGCTGGTCTCATTGTTCAGAGAGAGTTTCGTCACTCTGGAAAACGGCAATAAAGGAGACAAGTAGTTTCCCCCGTTATCAACCGTAGTAAGAATAAACTCGACACGGGCATGCATACGTTCCAGAAGTATGCAGGGTGAAAGGGTTACTCTATTATTACCGCTCGTATTGTACGGAACGCGGAAGTTGCATTGGCCTACCATGGGAAGGTACTTCCGGTTTTCTCCTTTTAGATCGTCAGATGTGAAAATTTCGGTTTTCTCTGTCAGCCGTTTAGGATCAGGAATTGTATGTTCCTCCCGGATCTTTTTCAATCCAGACTCGCAATTGACCAGTAAAACAAAAGTATAATTACCACCAGTCAGCTCCAGATCCAGGACAATATCGAAATCCCCTGCATTCACCCCACCCATCTCTCTCATCTCAAAACGGTCAATTCCAGTTACATCTGCCAGCGGATTGGCCGTTCCTTGGGGATAATAGAAAAGGACTTTTTCCAAGGAGTTCCCGATGTTCTTGTAAGCAAAAAGGAGGATATGCTTGACAGTTTTCTCGTATTCTTCTGCACCAATATAGTCCTCCTTCCATTCTCCAAATAAATGTGCAGAAGCTTCTGCCGCCCGGGAAGTAACGGCCCCCCTATTCATTTCCGCTACAATCCGGATGGGAACATCTGGAATGGCTTTTTCCATCTCTTCCGCATCAGACGAACATCCGGTCAATTGTACAATCGCTACGCAGACCACCGTCAACAGCCTCATCACAATTCCGTATTTCATTATCTATCGTTTTTTGTTAATAATCTCAAATCCTTTCTGATATCACACGGAGCATTTGTCTTAAACCTATCCTGACATGATATCAGTTTTCCAATTCTATAGGACGGGAAATGACATTCCAATCCAGAACAGTAGCTTGTACCAGCATCCATGTATCCTTCTCATATTTGAGTTTCAGGGTTATGGGAAAATCATGGTCACATTCTAGACTATACGGCGGCTCACCCGCATCTCCCTGGAACATAATGATGTCATCCACCAGATTTGCTGTATAAAGAATCTCCCCGGTTGTCTTATCAATCAGGGATACGAGTGCGTTCCTGCCCTCTTCCAGTTTCATCAGCGTGAAATCCGCTTTCAATGCCCCTCCAGTGTCACGTACGGCTTGGGTTACATACTCAAAGCGTTCGCAAAGAGCGATCTGACCGTTGAAATCATACACACCGTTGTCATCTTCTATCCTGATAACAAATTCCTCGTCCATGAGGAAAGAAGAACCTATAAAGCTGATTGTGAAGTGTATCCGGTATGTCAATTCCCGCATATTGAAAGTCACCCGCTCGTACACACTCCCCATATCCTCTCGGTTCTCCAGCGATACAGAGGCGAGACCGACATACAGCGATCCGGGGACTGAAGTAGTCCGTCTGTCTTTCAGCCGCAGTGCGACCCGCATTTCCCCCTTGGTAGTAACGCCTTCTTGAAAATCTGAAAAATCATAAGACTCTAGGTCACTGCCACCCCATGCGACAAATGTAAGTTTTCCAGTATGCTGTAATGTGGCAGACAAGGAATAATCCGCTGAAAGGAGTACTTTCTTGTCGGAAAATTCGCCTACCAGCACGCCATTGGCATCAAAGGCAAATACCCGGACCTGCCTGATATCTGACGGATAATTGGGAAATTGTTCGCAAGGGGTTTGCCTATAAAAATGAAAACTGACACCTTGCGGACAACTGACCAAGTCATCAAATACGGCAAAATCACATCCTATAAGACAGTAAGCCGATAACAAGATAAATGCGACAGCATGTACGCTTCTAAATCTCATTTGATATAGTTTATGTTGGGATTATTTAATAGTTTGAAGTCAAACTTTTAGGTTATTGGAGAGGGAAGGGAAAAAATCCACATCCCTCTCTAAAATTGTGTAAGAAATTGTTTGCTGAATTTATCAACTGTTTAATAGTAATATTACTCAAGAATAACATCACGTGAGACAAGGTTCCACTGGAGCACTTTAGCCTCGACACGCATGTAGGTCTCTTCTTTCTCGATATCCGGATTTTCCGGATTTGTCGGTTCATCCTTATCATCAGGTTTTGGCAAATACGGATCTTTAGGATCAGAAGGATCCCATGGCATACCCAATCCCTGGAAAGACTTGATTGTCAACAGATAGGTATTATTACGGCGTGTGTCAGCGTTCACAATCGACTTTCCATCAGCGGTAATAGTCTGACGGTTCCATAACGCACGATATGCACATTTTCCACTTGTATAGGTATAAGCTTTTTGGTCCGGGCTCCACTTACTTTTCTTTGCGGCTTCTTTGCTGGCATAGATAAGACCGTCATCTTCTCCCCGATAGAACGTTGTTCCTTTTGCATAATTATCCATTTTAACCAATGTTTTTCCATCATCATCAAGCTTCCATACTTCATTAGGGATATAAGTTACATAAACCTTGGCATAAGGTAGACGATAGTAACCGTAATTTTTATTTTCAGCTGTAAGCGCTTCCTTTTTTACAGAATTTTCCAAAAAATAAATACCTGCTACATTTTTAGCAGTATTAACATTTTCTGCAACGCCTTTAGCTGCATACATACCAAGATCATTCCGCTGTGGATTGTCCTTCGACAGAAGATTCCCCAAACGGATCAAATTTTCTTTAGCTGAACCTTCCGGTTCTTTGGCCGCCTTAAAATCGGTATATCCATCAATGGCTGATGCAAAGCCATCGTAAAGGCCATCGGCATCTCCAATTGTACGCTTTCCCGCATGGTTACGGAAAAGGTATGTCTTTGCGGCACCGTTGATGGCAGTATACTTGATGTCGGCAAGATCAACCGTTCCTTTTTTATCTGCGGTTGCTTCTTCCAAAGCAGCATCCTTCGCGACCAATCCTTGTGCCACGATACGCTCCACATCAAAGGAGAATACATTTTGAGCCTCACTTGTACCCGTTTTGGCAGCATCCTCGGTAATGCCGGGAACAATAGTTTTCTGCTCAGCTCTCGAAGTCATGACAAACTTGTTGTCTGTGGCGAGAGCGGCAATATTGTCTACTGCGGCAGCTGTACTACCATATGTCTGATCCGCGGCTGTTGCAATATCAGCGGAAAGGACACCCTTGTTAAACAACAACGCCATGGCTTGAGGGCCGGAATTCGTTTTCCATGGAGCGACCTTAAATGTACCGGCTGTTTGCGTTTCCCAAAACTTGCCTGTCTCATCAGCTGTCTCTCCTAACGTCCATGCTTGTGGGCGGACATTTGAGAGAAGCTGTAAATCTGTAAGCTTACTCTCTTCCGTTCTTCCTCCGTAATCTTCCTGATTGTCATTCACTGCTCTGGTTGAGACATCCTTCATGGTGGAAATGTACATTCCCACAAATGTTGTTCCCTCACCCAGATTGTTTACCGGAGGGACATCCTCATTATTACAAGCTGTCATGCCCAGACTTAGGGCTACAACCCCTGCTAAAAATAAATTGTTTACTTTCATAACTTAAACTGTTTAGTAAATAAATAATTTAATTATTAATACATTAAATGCTTTTTTCATTCGTTAACCCCATCATACAAGTAAGGAATTTTCATTCCAAAGGCTCCATATCTTTTTTCAGCAATTCCTCCGCCTTCCGCCAGTCACCTTTCATATTGTGGGCAATTGCCATAGGATAAACAGAACGGCTGTCACTCTTTATTGTGTCCAATATCATCAGAGCCTTGTCCGCATCCTTTTCATACTTTAAAAGCGCATTGGCATAGTTAAGTGTCGCCAACGGATCAGGTGCAAACTGCTCATAAGCCTTCCTATATATATTTACCGGATTTTTTCCTTGTTCAGTATACAGTTGTGCCAGTCTACACATCTCGTACAAGCTCAGGCACCCGGGAACGGTAATAAACATTTCCTCCAGTTCGTCATCCATATAGGGACGTACATCGAAGCTCATGCGGAAGACAGTGCGGCGCAGGACAGGATAAACCGTGGATAGCAAATCAGTATAGACTTTTCCCCCATTCAGAGAACGGATAGCTGTTTCACGGGCCACATCCGTATCATGTCTCCCGATGGCAGACAAAACCTCATTCTTATAGTCCAAAGTAGATGCTTTTATGATATTTCTCAAACCTTCCCAGTCTTCGCCAGCTCCTTCTATTCTATATACGGAAGCACTCTTGAGCTGCGGATACTTGCTCAACACATGAGAGGAAAGCGCATGAGTACGGCATTCCGACAAATGTCTATTATAGTTGGATTCGCCTTCGGGAGAGGCGTACCCGGTGATGTGCACCTCACGGAGGCGAGCCCCTTTTATCCGGAGTTCCCTGGACACAAAGCTGTCCAGACGGGCCAGTTCTTCCCGGTTTTTACCGAAGCCTAGAAGAAGTTCGTGCCGTGCAGATTTAAAAGTGACCTTACAGTCAAACTCTTCCTCGTAACATTTTGTCTCCACCTTTTCAGGAATATAAAAATTATATTCGTAGTCTTCCGGTTCGAAAAGATCTATCCCGGTCACCGACATGTTCGTTTGACTCACGCCTCTGCCGCACTCAGCGCATCCGTACATCTCCTCACGGAGAGAGAGATATCCGGATGCCATCCAGCGCTCAAAAGACAATGCTTCCCGAACAGAAATTCCAGTCCCCTTCAAATCTCCGGCCTTGCGGATATCCTTCACTGGAACTGATGTATCCGGATTACCACCCAGAGTCTCTCTACGGATAACGGCCTTATATCTTTTCCTTCCAGATATACACAAGGGAAGGAAATCAGTTTTGATTTTGCCGTCAGAGGAGACCAAGGAAGGATAGATATAGACAATCTCCTGGGCACCCAACCGCTTGACAGATCCTGCTATATTGAAAGAGGCAGTAAACACTTTCCCGTCCGTACTACGTCCGACTTTCAGATCTGTATATTCCAGACGGGGATTCCCTCCCCTGACAACTTTATTCCCTGCTTGTCCTGCCAGTGGCAAGCAGTATACATATCCCATAACAGAGAGTATTCCTATATAATAATCTATCGGTCTCATTAATTACGTTTTTTATGTTTATATACGCGACTCGTCATTCATTTGATCATATAGACTATCGAAACTGCAAGCTTTGTAGGTCCCAGATAATCGGCTTTCCCCTTGCCTATCTTTTTCCCGCAAGAAGTACATCTGAATTTGTCATATTTAACACGTGCATAGCCCACTCCCAAAGATGCCTCCACACTGAATCTGCTGGACAGTATCCAATGATAGCCTGCACTGACACCACCACCGTAAAAATATCCCTCGTAACGGTGCCCTTTCATTTCTCTGGAATGGTTCTGAATGATAAAAGGAATATTTATACCCGCCACATTCATTTGGCCTCCGTGGGTATGAATACCCCAAAATAAGCCGTTGAATGTTTCACAAGTCCAATATCTTACCTCCGGTTGTACAAGCCAATGACTCCATTTCCTTGTCTTATAACGATTTGCCGTGGCATCATTCTCATAAAAGAAAAAATTCATACCCACCTGAGCGTCCAGAGTCCATTTCTTTCCTAGGGAGAACTCTACTGAAAGATTGGGTGTTAGCAAGGCGTCATAGGCAAGGTTGTTTTTCAACGCAACCTTTTGTGAGAAGGTCTGCAGGCTGGACAGCAGGAAGAAAAAAAAACATACTTGTTTCATATTGTCACTGATAGTTTTACTAGGAAAAACATACTTGTTTTATGATGTTAACTTTGATAATGCAAAATTATGAATATACAACCATGTTTTTGTTATGAATATTAGACATAGAATTACGCAAAACAGTCTTTTAATCCATACAATGTATGCCATTAAGACAATAATAGGGTATATACTCTTTTTCAAAATATTACCAGAAATATGGCGGGACAGTTAGCACCCACCTTACGAAGAAAAAAGGATTGAAAGTCATCCATTCCAGCGTAATGTTCATCGGTTGTATTTCTCCTTGTCCGGAATCCAGCTGTCTATCAAATCCCTATGCTTATCCATCCACTGGCGTACAGCTCTTGTCTCGGTCTCACGGGTTTCCTCTATGGTCCGCATCAAAGAGCTGATCTCGGTATCGGACAGATGGATGTTTCCCAAAAGGGCGGCAACGAACGGATGCTCCTTACTGAATCCTTTCCTGGCAATGGAATGGATTTGCTCGGCCTCCCCATAAACGTTTTTCGAATCTTCCAGCACTCTCAGACAGAAGCGATCAAACATCCAGTGCGGGGTCCATCCGGTCACAACGATCCATTCCTTCTTGTCGATAGCCTTCTTCAGCAATGCCGTCATGGCGGGACCGCTGGAGATCATGAGCTTGTAGTCCAGACCGTATTCAGGGATGGCTTTCTCCGTGCATTTCATGATACCGGTACCCGCATCAATTCCCACGATCTCTCCGGAAAACCGTCCGGTATGACCGCCCAGCTCCTCTATCATATGGACTGGGACATATTCGGGCACCACAAGACCGATACGGGCACTGTCGTATATCTGCCCGAGGATTTCCAGTTTACCATTGTATTTCCGGAAATAATCGGCATGGGTCACCGGCAGCCAGCTGTCCATGAACACGTCTGTCTTACCTCTTGCCAACGAAGTGAATATGGGAGCTATGTCCGCATTCAAAAGTTCTATTCTGTATCCTTGCTCCGAGAGAATCTCCTTGGCCAGATAGGTGACCGCTATCCCTTCGGCCCAGTTCGCATAGGCTATACGGATTTTCTTGTCAGAAATGTTACCGCATGAGAAGAATATCGTAACAGCCAACAAGACTGTGAAAAATTTCGTTTTGTTTCTCATAATCATTCTGTCTTTCATTATATGTTCTACTCCTTCTATTTTTTTCGTGCTATTCCCTGTGTGATCCGATCAAGCACGATAGCCAGTATTACAACGGCAATCCCTCCTTCGAATCCCATGCCAATCTTCATCTGCGTGATACCTTTCAATACTATTTCCCCCAAACCTCCAGCTGATATCATAGCAGCTACCACTACCATAGAGAGAGACATCATGATGGTCTGGTTGACACCGGCAAGAATAGTCGGCAACGCCAGCGGTAATTGTACCTTGTAGAGCAGCTGCCAAGAAGTGGCTCCAAAAGACCGGGCGGCCTCCACCACATTTTTCGGCACCTGGCAGATACCCAATGCGGTGAGCCTTGCTACCGGAGGCATGGCGAAAATGATCGTGGCAAAGGCTCCCGGCACCGTTCCCAGCCCGAAAAAGAGCACTGCCGGTATCAGATAGACAAAGGCCGGCATAGTCTGCATACAATCAAGTACCGGCTGCAGGACTTTGTTGCAGCGTCCGCTGCTCGCCATCCAGATCCCCAGAGGGATTCCCAGCAGCAATGCCATACCGGTGGAGGAAAGTACCAGAGCCAGGGTCTGCATGGTCTCCTCCCAGAGTCCCATCCCGTAGACGAGCGACAGCCCTAGGAGGGTGAAGCCCCCCGTCTCCCTGCCACTCTTGTATAACGCCAGGAAAGTGAGTGTTACGATGGTTATGTAAAAAGGTATCTCGAGCAGGATGCACAGTATCCCGTCAATAACGCCTTCCACTCCCAGACTCAGCAGGTCAAAAAATGATGCGCCGTGCTCGGTCAACCATTCCACGGCCATTTCTATATATTCTCCTATCTTTATCATAATTTTATTGCGTTTTGAATGATTTCATTGATTTCTTTCTTGTCTTTTCCCGTCACCTCAATAATGAGTGACGAGAGCGGTACCATCCCTTCAAACTCACGTCGCTCATTAACTACCCAGATGGGCGAGTTGGTCTTCGTCATCAAGGGAAGTATATCCTCCACCACAGTGTCACTTAATACGGAATGTACCTCTTTCTTTATCACAGAGTCTATATTCAGGATATGCTCCTTACGCAACCAGAGAAGATCTTCCAGGCGAACCTCACCTACCAGTATACCATCCGGGTCCACTACAGGCAACACGGTTGTCTTCCGTTCTCTCATCTTTCGAGTCAGAACCTCTGGCCCTTCTTTTCCCAACCTTGCCACCATAGGCTTGTCCACCATAATGGAGGCGGCAGTGACAATCCTACTGCGGTCCACATTCTCTACAAAACACCTCACATACTCATTGGCGGGGGTGGTCAGAATCTCCTCGGAAGTGCCGGTTTGCTGTATCTCCCCATCACGCATGATGGCGATACGGTCACCCAACTTGACAGCCTCCTCCAAGTCGTGTGTGATAAATACGATGGTCTTTTTCATCTTTGACTGCAAGGCCAGCAGCTCGTCCTGCATCTGTACCCGTATCAGCGGGTCCAGCGCTGAGAAGGCCTCGTCCATCAGCAGGACTTCCGGATCGTTGGCCAGAGCACGTGCCAGTCCCACTCGTTGCTGCATGCCTCCAGACAGCTCACTGACCATCAGGTCGGCATATCCGTCTAGCCCGACCAAACGCATGCTTTCTGCTGCCTTTAATTCACGTTCCCTCTTCTCCACCCCTTGCAACTCAAGTCCGAAAGCGATATTTTGCAATACAGTATAATGGGGCAGCAGTCCGAAATGCTGGAATACCATCGCCAATTCCTTCCGGCGCAGGGAACGCAACCGCTCCATCGGTATTCCAGCGATGTCCTCACCGTTGATCAGAATCTCGCCGGAGGTAGGCCTATTCAACCGGTTGATACATCTGAGCAGACTTGACTTTCCGCTTCCCGAAAGTCCCATGATCACAAATATCTCACCCTCCCGGACAGAGAGGCTGGCATTGTTCACGGCAATCGTACATCCAGTCTCCTTCAATATCTCATTTTTACTCTTTCCTTTTTTCAGCATTCTGAAAGCCTTGTTTTTTTCAGAACCGAAAATCAAATACAAATTCCTGATCTCAACTTTGTTCTTATCCATAATTCTTTAAAAATAATATCCTATATTTATATTGAATTTGACACTCCAATTGTCTTCCGTCCCCCGGACAAAAGCTTCATCCTATACATCCCCCAGCCATGCGTGATTCCTTCCCACAGCATAGTCAATGTAGGAGAACACCTTTCCCATCGTCAGCGAACATCCCGTCACGTTCTCCAAGCTGTCATTGAACCCAGCAATGCGTTTGTTCAGCAAGCTAAAATCATTGTACAAGCAGATACTGTCCAAAAACAACTTGTGTATTTTAAGGTTCCACCATTGATAGTCGACGACGTAGTGTAGGGCGAAATCGGAACGGAACCCCGTCTTCCGTGTGTCCATATTATATAGCCCACCCACCAGTACCGAACCTCCGAGTTGCTGTCTTCACAAGTTTCCGAAATGATATACCACCCGGACATTGCCCTGATGCACCTCCTTATCACGTCCAGCGATGTCATAGGCATAACGGCTAGCGGACAGTTCTGTGTCTCCACCAGTTCCGGAAAAGTCAGCATTCTGGAAATAGGCGAGAGACAACTCCCACCGATTCTTGCGGAAAAAGTATTTTATCCCCCATGTCCGCATCGTTCTCGAGACCGGCATAATAGCTCAGATTAAAAAAGTAATTGTTGCCTGTATAAGGCAGGATGCCGAAAGGTACTGTTGTCAACCCCATCTGTAGCTAGTGTGATTTGTTGAAGCTATAACCTATCCAGCCCTCCCTGAGCATCCCGTCTCCCAAAGAGGCGGGATAGAAGCGGTAATCTACGGCTAAATCGAATTTCTTGTAAGAAGCGTTCACATTCAAGAGGAACACGTCGAAATCGAACTCTTCACCATGTTTCCGGTTTTCGGATTTCCAATCCGAGTAATTGCAGTTGAAACGGAGTGTGCCTCCTATCTTTAATATCGTTTTTTCCTGTGCCGCCAAAGGTGAAACGGCTATTATTGCCCCAAAGAATGGCAATAGCAAACTTTCTTTATATCGCATAAAGTTACGTTTTGACAGGGATATTTGTCCGATACCCCACAATGGTTTATAAAATGATTTCTATAAGCAGGACCTGTGTGATTTTTAAGAAGGGATGAAATTTATCCGATGCGCAAAAAAGAATTTATGTGCTAAAAAACAGTAGATTGGAGCCTGCTATTTTTGCAAATATACGAAAAACAAACGGATATACCAAATTTCATTCAAATTACTGTAAGTTCTCGAACTTAGGGCAAAACGGTCTATCCTGACAAGGTTTGCACCATACCACTTGCATCTATATTCAAGCATCACGAGGAACATCCCGAAAGATGTCCCCCCCCGACCGCTTGTGCAAGGCCATGGCTACGTTGCTTTCACATTCACGTCCTCCATGCAGACAGTGCGCACTTGGCTATCGTACGTGAGTGCATGGATGATCTTGCGAAGGTTATCTTTGCGGCAGTTGACGATATGCTCCTGCAAACGTGCCACTCTGATAAGGGTCTTATTATGGTTCGCAGAATCTTTGAATCTAAGGTACAGAACGATAGAAATTAATTATACTCTACAAATAAAACCGGCAGCATCCACTACCGGTTTTATCACTCTATTATCTTTTTACGACTTTTTATTTCGTGCAACTTTTCGTGCTGAATGCAACAAGCATCCAGACCATCTTCTCCTGCTCTTTCAAGTAGCTAGTCATCAAATCTGCTGTCACGTCATCGCCAGCTTCATTTGCCAATTCAATCACTTTTCTTTCTTCGCCAATCAGGTAGCCATATGTCCCGAGGATATGATCTACAGCTTCACTGCCACAAGAGATGTCTGACACTTCCTTCACGTTGGCAACCTTCAGGTATTCACTGAACTTATTTTCGGGCACGCCACCCAGCATCAGGATGCGCTCTGCAATTTCGTCAATCTTCTCGGCGGTATCGTCATACATACTCTCGAACTTCTCGTGCAGCACAAAGAAACTGTGTCCCTTGATGTTCCAGTGCATACCGCGCAGATTGGTGTAATGTACCTGGAAATCGGCCAACAATTGGTGCAATGCTGATGCTACACCAGCCACTTTCTTTTCATTCAAATACAAGTAATCTAAAGTTTTCATAATTCTATTGTTTTAAATATTTATACTATTTTTCTTTGGGGTATTACAAAGATAAGGGGTAAATCAAAACTTGTCAAACAGATAATTTCTATCTTTGCATAGACGAATTCTATACATAACCTTCAAATGCCTTGTTCATCATGACTTTACAACAATTGGAATACATCCTTGCCGTCAACCAGTTCCGCCACTTTGCCAAAGCAGCCGAATATTGCCGCGTAACACAGCCCACCCTCAGTGCCATGATTCAGAAACTGGAAGAGGAACTGGATACCCGGATTTTTGACCGCAGCCAGCAACCGGTATGCCCCACTCCCGTCGGTATCCTCATCATAGAACAAGCACAGAAGATATTGGTTCAAGCCAACCGTATAAAGAATATTATAGAAGAAGAAAAACATTCACTGACCGGTACCTTCAAGTTGGGCATACTTCCTACCGTGGCTCCTTACCTCCTGCCTCGCTTCTTTCCTCAACTGATGAAGAAATACCCCGACCTCGACATCCGGGTAATCGAAATGAAAACAAACGACATCAAGAAAGCCCTGCAGACGGGAGAAATAGACGCAGGTATCGTAGCGAGTCTGGCAGGTATGGAAGAGCTGCAGCAGACACCGCTGTTCTATGAACAATTCTTTGTCTACGTGTCGCGCAAAGACATCCTCTTCAACAGCGAGGTAATCCGTACTTCGGACCTGAACGGCGAACAGCTTTGGTTGCTCGACGAGGGTCATTGCTTCCGCGATCAGCTGGTGCGTTTCTGCCAGATGAAGTCGGCACGCGCCAGCCAGCTTGCCTATCACTTGGGCAGCATGGAGACTTTCATGCGCATGGTAGAAAGCGGTAAAGGTGTGACTTTCATCCCCGAACTGGCCGTTCTGCAACTGGGGGATATCCAGAAAGAACTGGTACGCCCCTTCGCCATTCCCTGCCCTACCCGGCAAATCGTGATGCTCACTAACAAGAACTTTATCCGCCATACTCTGCTGGAAGCACTGACTAAAGAGATTAAGTCCTCTATACCTAAGGAAATGCTCTCTCTGAAGGCAACCCAAGCCATTGTATAGATTTTATCTATCGGTCCATAAAACCTTTCAATCAGATTTCTTGTTCTATCGGGAAAAAATGCTATATTTTTGCAACGAGAAAAACAAAGAACTAAACCTATAAAAAAAAGAAAAATTATGGAACCGATTATCAATTCCCAACTTCCTGAATTCAAAGTTCAGGCTTTCCAAAACGGAAATTTCAAAACAGTATCCCACGAAGACGTAAAAGGCAAATGGGCCATTTTCTTCTTCTATCCGGCAGACTTTACCTTCGTATGCCCTACCGAACTGGTGGACATCGCCGAGAAATATGACCAATTCCAGGCAATGGGCGTAGAAGTATATTCTGTAAGTACAGACTCGCACTTCGTGCACAAAGCATGGCACGATGCTTCCGAAAGCATCCGCAAAATCAAGTATCCGATGCTGGCCGACCCGACCGGCGTACTGAGCCGCGCGTTCGGTGTGATGATTGAAGAAGAAGGTATGGCCTATCGCGGTACATTCCTCGTGAATCCCGAAGGTAAAATCAAGATTGCCGAAATACAAGACAACAACATCGGACGCAATGCAGACGAGTTGCTGCGCAAGGTGGAAGCTGCGCAGTTCGTAGCCACACATGACGGTGAAGTCTGCCCGGCCAAGTGGAAAAAGGGAGCCGCAACCTTGAAACCGAGCATTGACCTCGTAGGAAAGATTTAATTCCTAAACGGTGCCAAATGTGTTTCCCACTTTGGCACCGTTAGTTCCAATACGAGAAACCGACGGTACCCTCTCGTCCAACCTTAACAGCCCATATTAATCATGTTAGAAACAAGTATTTTAGATCAAGTGCGGAGCGTATTCCAGCATTTGGAAGCCCGCTATATCTTCCATATCACCTATAATCCGGAACACGAGCAAGCCCAAGAGTTCATCGGGTTCTTGAATAATGTGGCAAGTTGTTCCGAGAAGCTGTCCTGCCTATTGACCGAGACCGACAACCCAGGACTGGAATTCACGTTACTGAAAGAAGGTGTGGAGACCGGCATAAAGTTTCGGGGCATACCCAGTGGACACGAGTTCACCTCTCTCCTGCTTGCCGTACTGAATGCCGATGGAAAGGGGAAAAATCTACCGGACGAAGCCATCAGCCGCCGCATCAAGGCCCTGCAAGGCCCCGTCCGCCTGCAAACGTATGTATCACTGACCTGCACCAACTGCCCGGACGTGGTACAAGCCCTGAACATCATCACACTCCTGAATCCGCAAATCACTCATGAGATGGTGGACGGCGCCCTCTATCAGAAGGAAGTGGATGCACTGAAGATTCAAGGCGTGCCGTCTGTCTACGCCAACGGCAAACTGTTGCACGTGGGTCGGGGTTCGCTCGGCGAATTGCTGCAAAAGCTGGAACAGACCTTCGGTAGCGCTCCGCAAACGGACGAAACACCCATACAAAGAGAATTCGACGTATTGGTGCTCGGAGGCGGTCCTGCCGGAGCTTCCGCTGCCATCTACTCAGCCCGTAAAGGACTGCGGGTTGCCATCGTTGCCGAGCGTATCGGTGGGCAGGTGAAAGAGACTGTGGACATCGAAAACCTTATTTCTGTTCCACAAACTACCGGAACAGAGCTTGCCAATGCACTCCGTACCCATATAGAGCACTACCCGATAGAGATTTTCGAGGAGCGGAAGATAGAGAAGGTGGAATTGCAAGGCCGGGAGAAGAGTATCTCCGTTATAGGCGGCGAAGTGTTCACCGCACCGGCAGTGATCATTTCAACGGGTGCCAGCTGGCGCAAACTGAATGTGGAAGGCGAAGCAGAGTACATCGGACGCGGCGTAGCTTTCTGTCCGCATTGCGACGGACCATTCTATCAAGGCAAGCACGTAGCCGTCATCGGTGGAGGCAACTCAGGTATCGAGGCTGCCATCGACTTGGCAGGCATCTGCAAGAAAGTAACCATATTCGAGTTTGCCGATACGCTGAAAGCCGACCAAGTGTTGCAGGAGAAAGCCCGAAATCTGCCAAATGTGGAAATCTTCACCTCGTCGCAGACCACAAAAGTCGATGGAAACGGGGAAAATGTAACTTCCATCCGCATCAAAGACCGTCTTACCGGCGAGGAACGCGACTATCCCTTGGATGGTATCTTCGTACAAATCGGTCTGGCAGCCAACAGTGCCCCATTCCGCGACAGCTTGGAAACGACTCCGGCAGGGGAAATCAAAATCGATACTTTCTGCCGTACGACACTTCGGGGAGTATATGCCGCAGGAGATGTGTCAAATGTTCCTTATAAGCAGATAGTCATCGCTATGGGCGAAGGGGCTAAAGCGGCGCTTTCAGCATTCGATGACCGTATCCGCGGAGTTATTTAGGAAATATCACCCATAAAGAAGCATAGGCAGGGAAGCACACGTTAAGGATTGGCAATCTTCAGCTCTTGAATCAGATTACCTGCCTTTCCATATTTCTCAATCATGAACAACATGTAACGCACATCCACCCCGATGGTGCGCTGCATCTTCGGTTCATAAAGGATGTCGCTGCTCATAGCTTCCCAGTTACCATCGAAGGCAAGTCCCAGAAGCTCTCCTCTGGCATTGAACATGGCACTGCCGGAATTGCCTCCCGTAATGTCGTTGTTGGAAATGAAGCAAACGCTCATTTCACCCTTTTCATCGGCATATCTGCCAAAGTCACCGGAGGAAAGGAGGGATACCAATTCGGGCTGTACTTCAAAATCCACATCGCCTGCATGGGCTCTGACTTTCTCCAGAATGCCCATCGTGGTGGTATAATAATCATATTTCACTCCGTCGGACGGAGCATAGCCGCACACAGTGCCAAAACTCAAGCGCATGGTGGAGTTGGCATCGGGATAGAAGTTACGGGATGCGTACATCCGCCGCACGGCAGCATTGAACAAGCGCTCATTCCGCTCGATTTCACCGGAGGCCTGCTGGACCTCCATGTTCATCTCGAATAGTTTTGTAATCAGATCAATACCCAGACTGATGGCAGGGTCGTTATATATCTGATAGGTGGTGTCCTGCTCCAAGAAGCGCTTCAATCCACGGGGCGTGGTCAGCTCCGAACGGGCATAAAGGCTGTCTACGTAGGTACGCTCGTTGCCTCCGTATTCTGTTGCAATTGTCTGGTAGAGCTCGGGAAGGTAGGTCGAATCCACTTGGGAACGGTATTCTTTCAGCAGTGCCGCGAACACTTCCTTGTCAATGCCCAAGTCCAGATTGGCATACTTCTCAACGATGGCTTTCAGATTGGCAACCACCGTTTTCTCTTCGCCCTCAAAGTCGAAACTAAGGATGGACAAAGCAAGCTGTATCAGCTCCGGGCCGTTCAGGAAAGACTCGGCAAAGTAAGCCCTGGCGCGATAAGCTTCGCGGCGGCTCTTGTAGTTCAACTCCAAATCAGTGAAAAGGTGCAGCAAGTGTTCCCGTTCCTTTGGGGTCTGCTGTATCCATCGGCGGAGTTCGGTTTCCAAGGCACGCTTCTTATCCAGCACATGCAACTTTTTAATGGTACGGTTCACCCCTATGCTGTTCTTCCAGTAATTGGAGCTTTCGTCATATTTGGAAGCATACTTGATACGGATGCTGTCGCGGCTATCCATTTCACGCTTCCAGATGGCCTGCTTCACACCACGGACATCTATCTGCGCCTGGTTGGTGGTAGTCATCATCTCTTCGATGCCGAAAGAGGAGAGGTAGCGTTCCGTGCTGCCCGGATAGCCCAGCGTCATACAGAAGGAACCTTCACGGTAGCCGTCAAGGGAAATCGGGGCTACATATTCGGGACGGTAGGGAACATTGTCGGGAGAATAATCGGCAGGGCGGTTATGCTTATCGGCATAGATACGGAATACGGAGAAATCACCGGTATGGCGCGGCCATTCCCAGTTGTCAGTGTCCCAGCCGAACTTGCCTACCGAGGAAGGCGGTGCAAACACCAGACGCACGTCATTGTAATCGCGATAAACGGAAAGCCAGAACTCGTTGCCTCCATAGTAAGCATCCACAATGCCTACCAACGTGGAGTCCTTGCGGGAAACTTCTTCGCCGATAACCAGCATCACCGAATCGACCGCACTCGTACGCCCCGCCTCATCCATATCCGACTTTACCGCCCCAAGCACGCGGTGGGTCACGTCTTCCTGACGTAAAAGGAAACGTACATAAAGTTCCGGATTAGGAAGCTCCTCACTAAGATTATGTGCCACAAAACCATCCTTCAGATAGTCGTGCTCCACAGACGAATGCTGCTGTATGCTGCTGAAACCGCAATGATGATTGGTAAACACCAGCCCGTCCCCGGACACCACCACCCCGGAACAAAAGCCTCCGAAGCTGACTACCGCATCCTTCAGCGACGGGCGTTTCGTATTGTATAGCTTATTAACAGGCATCTGCAAACCCAGCTCTTTCATGGTCCGGCGTGTCTGCTTGTTCAGGTTTCCCAGCATCCACATCCCTTCATCCGCTTGTCCCGGCAGAGAGAGGAGGAAGCAGACGGCTATCAGTATAAATCTTAATTTCATGCCAAATAAGTATATTTCTACCCCCTCGGGGGATGTTGTCATTCCGTAATCAGCCTCAATTGCTTGGCTCCCGTACGTGCCTTGAGCCATTCGGCAATCTTTTCCTTCTCGTGAGCAGCCGGGTGTTTGCCGAACTTCAATACGGCAAGGGTCACTGTATCCACCCGTACCGAATCTACCGTCAGTTCAATCGCATGAGATATTGAGACTGTCTTCACCGATGGATAGAGCACCTTCAACTCGGGAATAATCTTTTTGCCCAATTCATCGAAGGTTTTATATCTTTCCAGATTCTGTTCAAGAGTTTCAATCTGCTGTTTCTGCTCCACCAAGCGCTGCTCGCTGTTCTTGTAGAAATCTTCCATCACCATGGCACGGATGGAAGAAATATCCACCGCTTCGTTGTTCATGCCCTGAAGCACAATCAGCTTGGTGTTATCGAGCTTATAGTCCTTCATCTTACTGCGGGCAATGGCAATGGAAGCTTCGGGCACCTCCTGCCCTATCAACACTACACGTATTTCATGACCCTTGCCGTCATGGTGAATCTTCTTGTCCAATACCTGCGTATTCTCAAAGGAGAGTTGCTCGTTGACAAAGCGGTTGGCGGCACTTTCAAAGAAGGTATCCTGAATGATTCCTACCGTCAGATACACAGCAGGGCACATGGTCAGCACTGCAATCAGGATGATGTATTTGCGCACTTTCTTCTCCCTATTCTTGTCTACAAACTCCTTACGCTGGAAATGCATCACACGCACCCCTACAAAAGTGGCGAGACTGATAAACACGGAATTGATAAAATAAAGGTAGAATGCGCCGAGGAAGTAAATCAGATTGCCCGTTGCCAGCCCGTAACCTGCCGTACAGAGAGGTGGCATCAGCGCCGTGGCAATGGCAACGCCGGGAATCACATTTCCTTTCTCTTTGGTAGAAAGCGCAGTCACACCTGCCAAGCCTCCCATCAAGGCGATGAATACATCATAAATAGTGGGCGATGTACGTGCCAGCAATTCCGACTGCCCTTCGGCAACGGGGCTGACCAGAAAAAATATGGTAGCTGTAGTCACACTGAACAAAGTGGTTATCAGGAAGCTCTTCAATGAACGTTTCATCAATTCAAAGTCATTCAGTCCCACGGAAAGCCCCACACCCATAATAGGTCCCATCAGCGGTGAGATGAGCATAGCACCGATAATCACAGCGGTGGAGTTCACATTCAGCCCCAACGAAGCCATGAATATGGCGAATATCAGAATCCAAAGATTGGCTCCCTTGAATTCCACTCCCTTACGGATGGAGTCTACAGTTTCCAGTTCATTGTCCTTGTCTTTACGCAAATCAAGATACTCTTTCAGAAAGGTCTTGACGGCAAAGGAGTTTCTTTTATCAGAATCCATAATATTTACGATTTGACGATTTACGATTGAATTTACTGTTTCCTTATCAGTTTGTTGATGACGGGGATACTGCCGAGAGGCATATCACGCCACACGATGTAGACCACAAAGACCAGCAACAATATAGTTCGGTATGCCATACGCAGGTAGATATTATCTATCGGGACATACTCTGCTGCCAGGTAGAGAACTGCCGCAAGTAATACATAGCCGCCAATGGCTTTCAGGTCATACTGAATGGGATACTTCTTCTGCCCCACGAAGTAAGACAGCAGCATGGCGATGCCGTAACCGCAGAAGCCTGCCCAGGCACAAGCCATATAGCTGTATCGGGGAATCAGAAGTATGTTCATCACTACCAGTACCGTGCAACCTATCAGGGAGAAATAAGCGCCCCAACGCGTCTCGTCAATCAGCTTGTACCAGAAGGAAAGATTGAAGTAGATACCCATAAAGATTTCGGCAGCCATCACGATGGGCACTACCCGCAACCCCGGCCAGTAGTCGCGACCGATAATATGGCGCAGGATGTCCAGATAGAACATGACAGCGAGGAATGCCAGCAGTGTGAAGATGATGAAGAACTTCATGGCTTGCGCATACATCTGCTTGTTGTCCTTGTCCCGGCTCTTCCCGAAGACAAAAGGCTCGTATGCATAGCGGAAGGCTTGTGTAAGCATCGCCATCACCATGGCAATCTTGCTGGCAGCCCCATAAATGCCCAACTGTACGGAAGCTTCCGCCTCATCCGGATAGACAAAAGGAAAAATAATCTTATCCGCCACCTGATTCAGGATACCTGCCAAGCCGAGTACCAGCAACGGCAGACAATAAGCAAGCATCCGCTTCAGCAGTTTTCTGTCCAGCACGTAGGCAAACCCACGCAACTCCGGAATCATGCAAAGCATGATGGTAGAGGTACATATCAGATTGAAAAGGAAGGCATAGCCCACGTCATCCCCTTTCATCCCTACATAATAGAGCAGATTCAGTGCAATGTTCAGGAAGATGAACAGCAGTTTGAGTGCCGCAAACTTAATGGGACGCTTCTTGTAGCGCAAATAAGCGAAAGGAATGCTTTGAATAGCATCCATCGCCACCACAATCATCATCATGCCCACGTACCAGGGATGGTCACCATACTCCAGCCATCCGGCAATGGGGTTGAGGAACAGCAATCCCAATGCAAGAAAGGTAAGCGCCCCCACACTCACACTGAGCAATGTCGTGGAGTACACCCGCATCGGGTCATCCTCTCCTTTATTGGCAAAGCGAAAGAAACCGGTCTCCATGCCGCACGTCAACAACACCAGCATGAGCGCCACCCACGCATATACATTCGTCACTACGCCATAGCCTCCGCTCTGTGCGGACATCGCCATGGTATATACGGGCACCAGCAGGTAATTGAGGAAACGCCCCACAATGCTGCTCAACCCATAAATGGCAGTTTCTTTTGCCAATGATTTTAATCCGGCCACTTCTTTAATGGTTGTTATGAACACAAAGGCACGGAGGCACAGAGTTTTTTAGGATAAGAGGAAAGAGAGACTTTATGTCTCCGCATCTCTGTATTCGTTTTCTTAAAATGAATCACTCGTCGCCAAACAAGGTACGCTGGCTACTATAGAGGCTTCGCCCCAGATGCTTGTAGGCAAGCTCCGTCACTTCACGCCCACGGGGAGTGCGTTTCAGGAAACCTTCTTTTATCAGGAACGGTTCATAGACTTCCTCTATCGTACCTGCATCTTCGCCCAAAGCAGTGGCGATGGTAGTCAATCCCACCGGACCGCCTTTGAACTTGTCGATGATGGTACAGAGTATCTTATTGTCTATCTCGTCCAGACCATACTTGTCGATATTCAG
Organism: Bacteroides sp. CACC 737; assembly: GCF_013874375.1. Taxonomy (NCBI): domain Bacteria; kingdom Pseudomonadati; phylum Bacteroidota; class Bacteroidia; order Bacteroidales; family Bacteroidaceae; genus Bacteroides; species Bacteroides sp. CACC 737. Next base: position 3,885,619 of record NZ_CP059408.1, on the reverse strand, counting down.
AGCCTCAAGGGCAAACTGTGCGATTTCCGTATCGATACTCCCCGAACCTTTCACTTGGGCAAAATCGCGTACACGCCGTAGCAATGCATTGGCAATACGCGGTGTGCCACGGCTGCGGCTCGCAATCTCGGCGGCAGCCCTTACGGAGCAGGGTACATCGAGAATGCCGGACGAACGACGTATAATGCCGCTCAACACATCATCATCGTAATATTCCAGATGCAGGTTGATACCGAAACGGGCACGCAACGGAGCTGTCAACAGACCGCTACGCGTGGTAGCTCCCACCAGCGTGAAAGGATTCAAATCAATCTGTATGCTTCGGGCAGAAGGGCCTTTGTCTATCATGATGTCTATGCGGTAGTCCTCCATGGCTGAGTACAGATATTCCTCCACTACGGGGCTCAACCGGTGTATTTCGTCGATGAAAAGTACATCATTGGGCTCCAGGCTGGTAAGCACTCCCGCCAAATCCCCCGGCTTGTCGAGTACCGGACCGGAAGTTATCTTGAAACCTACGCCCAGTTCGTTGGCTATGATATTGCTGAGTGTTGTTTTTCCCAATCCGGGAGGGCCGTGAAGCAACACATGGTCCAGCGCCTCGCCACGCAGGCGGGCAGCTTTCACAAATATGCGCAGATTGTCCACCACCTTGTCCTGCCCGCTGAAATCCTCAAAATTCAACGGACGGAGAGCGTTCTCGAAATCACGTTCTCGGCTGGTGACGGGCTGCTGGTTGCGTATATCAAAATCTTCTTGTTCCATTCCAGATTCCTTTGTTTTCTGCAAAATAACTAATTTATTTTGAGATAAGCGATAGAAGGAATGATAAAACACTGCCTCTCGTCCATCAACGCTTCATGAACTCCTTCCGCTCCTCGTCCGAAAACTTCTCTATCGCATAGCGCAACATGGTACGGGGTATCGTCCTGCAATGCTTCTCCAAGAATTGCACCAGCAAGTCCTTGTCCCGCTTACCCATCTCCCGGAGCATCCATCCTACCGCCTTTTGCATCAAGTCATGCTTATGATGGAGCAGCCGTTCCGAAAGGGCTAATATATCGATGAAATCACCATTTTTGATAAGAGTATAGGTAGATACCACAGCAATGCGCTGGTCCCAAAGCAGCGGACTATCCGCCAGCCGGTAGAGGTCTTTACGAAGTTTGTCTTTCAAATATTCGCCCACAATGCCGGGGGCAGACAAATCGACCAAATCCCAATTATTGATACGGCCCGTTTGCGAAAGGTAAAAGTCATAAATCTCCTTTTTCCCCTTTTCATCGCTCTTTTTGAATCGCTCCACCAACATCAGCAAGGCACAAAGGCGACACTCGTGCCATTCACTCTGAAGCAAGGTTGCCATTACCCCAAAAGGTTCGTGCTTGTGCTGCTTTGCCACCTGCCGGGTGTTGGGTACCACCACTCCCAGAAACTTATCCCCCTCGCCATACTGCCCCTTTCCGGTCTTGAAGAAACGGGGAAGATACTCCCTTTTCACCGGGTCGATATACGCCTCCAATTCCTGCTGAATCTGTACCGAGATGCACGCCACTTCTTCTGCCGAAAGCACACGTTCGCACAAGACGGTTTCCACTGCTTCATTCTTCTTTTTCATCCTTCTCTCATTTGATTTACACGGATTTGAATTCATCCACCAATGGACAAAAATATAACATTTATATAGAAACTATGGAAAGTTATCTTTAATTTTGCAACCGGTATGTCCAATCCTTAAAACCGTACGACATGTATAAAGCTGTTTTGGGAGCAATCTGCTGCCTTTCTTTCGCACTATCCTTACATGCACAATCTCCACAAGAAAAGGGGTTGCAAAGCATCAGCCGCACTTCGGCCAAGGCTATTGTCGGCTTTCTGGCCGACGATGAGCTGCAAGGACGCGAAGCAGGCATGCACGGTTCACGACTGGCTGCCCGCTATCTGGCATCCTGCCTGAAAGAAGCCGGCATTGCCCCGCTGGAAAAGGACAATTATTATCAACCCTTCGAGGCATACAACAAGGAACGCCAGCAACGGGGACGGTGGCAAGTGCATCCCGACTCCATCACCATCCTCAAACAAGGCACCCACCGCATCCTGCAGATGAGCAATGTATTGGGAACCATCCCGGGAGAACGACCGGATGAATATGTCATCGTAGGTGCCCACTTCGACCACCTGGGTACGGACGAGACGCTGGCAAACGACCGGATATACAACGGTGCGGACGACAATGCCTCCGGTGTCTCTGCCGTCCTGCAGATAGCCCGTGCATTTCTTGCCACCGGGCAGAAGCCTCTGCGCACGGTCATCTTTGCCTTTTGGGACGGAGAAGAAAAGGGATTGCTCGGCTCCAAATACTTTGTACAAAGCTGTCCTTTCATCAGCCAGGTGAAAGGTTATCTCAATTTCGACATGATAGGCCGTAACAATAAGCCCGAGCAGCCTCAACACGTTGTCTACTTCTACACCGCCGCCCACCCCGTATTCGGCGACTGGCTGAAGCAGGACATTGCACGCTACAGCTTGCGCCTGCAACCGGACTACCGCGCCTGGGACCGCCCCACGGGAGGAAGTGACAATGCTTCTTTTGCCCTGTGCAACATCCCCATCATCTGGTACCACACAGACGGACATCCCGATTATCACCAGCCTTCGGACCACACCGACCGGCTGAACTGGGAAAAAATGATAGAAATAACCAAAGCAGCTTTCCTCAACGCCTGGAATCTTGCTAACGAAAACAAATATTAATCCACTAGAAACAAAGTAACGATACATGGTTTTAAATTACATCTGGGTAGCTTTCTTCGTCATCGCATTCATCGTAGCCCTCTGCAAACTCATCTTTATGGGTGATGTGGAGATATTCACAGAACTCGTCAACTCCACCTTCTCCTCTTCCAAAACAGCTTTTGAAATATCCCTGGGACTGACAGGAATACTCGCCCTCTGGCTCGGCGTGATGAAAATAGGCGAAAACAGCGGCATGATCAATGCCCTCTCCCGTTGGCTGAGTCCGGTATTCTGCCGTCTCTTTCCCGAAATACCGAAAGGACATCCTGCCATGGGCTCCATTTTCATGAATCTCTCTGCCAACATGCTGGGGCTGGACAATGCCGCTACTCCGATGGGACTGAAAGCCATGAAGGAACTCCAGGAACTGAACCCTAAAAAGGACACCGCCACCAATCCGATGGTCATGTTCCTTGTACTCAACACTTCAGGACTGATACTTATCCCCGTCAGCATCATGATGTACCGCTCGCAGATGGGTGCCGCCCAACCCACGGACATCTTTATCCCCACACTGATAACGACCGCCATCTCGACCATTGTCGGTGTCATTGCCGTCAGCATTGCACAACGCATCAACCTGTTGAACAAGCCCATACTTATCCTGATTGGCTGCATCAGCCTTTTCTTTGCCGCGCTCATTTATCTGTTCACACAGATTAGCCGTGATGAAATGGGTGTATATTCCACTTTAATTGCCAACATACTGCTGTTCTCCATCATCCTGCTGTTCATCCTCTGGGGGCTATGGAAAAAAATCAATGTATACGATGCCTTCATCGAAGGGGCCAAAGAAGGCTTCACCACTGCCATACGCATTATCCCTTATCTGGTTGCTTTTCTCGTTGGAATCGCCGTTTTCCGCACTTCCGGCGCCATGGATATACTGGTGAACGGTATCGGTTATGTAGTAGGACTATTCAGTGTAGATACCAGCTTTGTAGGTGCCCTACCCACTGCCCTGATGAAGTCACTGAGCGGCAGCGGTGCCAACGGACTGATGATTGACACCATGAAACAGTATGGCGCCGATTCATTTGTAGGACGCATGAGTTGCGTGGCACGTGGCGCTTCGGACACCACATTCTATATTCTTGCTGTGTATTTCGGCAGCGTAGGTATCACCAAAACGAGGAATGCCGTGACGTGTGGGCTGATTGCCGATTTCTCCGGCATCATTGCAGCGATTATTATCAGTTATATGTTCTTCTTCTAAAGAAACTGTCTTAATCACAGGAATGTAATTTCAATCGTAAATCGTAAAATTGTAAATAAAATGATTAGTTATCAGACAGACGGCGTTGAAATGCCCTCCATCAAGAAGCGTGAAACAACGGAATGGATAAAATCCGTAGCCGCCACTTACGGAAAAAGAGTCGGTGAAATAGCCTATATCTTCTGCTCGGACGAGAAGATACTCGAAGTGAACCGCCAATATCTGCAACACGATTATTACACAGATATCATCACTTTCGACTACTGTGAAGGCAACCGCCTTAGCGGTGACCTCTTCATCAGCCTCGATACCGTACGCACCAATGCGGAACAGTTCGCCGATAACAACTACGAACGTGAACTGTACCGGGTCATCATCCACGGCATCCTCCACCTTTGCGGAATCAATGACAAAGGGCCGGGAGAACGGGAGATTATGGAGGAGGCGGAGAATAAGGCGCTGGCGATGCGGTAATTCCAAAGAATAAAAACTCTGTCTTGATAAAGTGCTGATTTTACCAAGACAGAGTATTTAAGAAAAACAAGTTACTTTGCCAACACAACGACAACTAACGGGTGATATTTGTCTGTTCCTGATTCGATGCGGGCATCCACACCATCTATAGTTACTCTAATAAGTTCAACACTGCCATAACCATCATTATACTTCCAATGGGAAATGATGGAATGTTCCTCTCCGTCACCAAAGATATAGGGACAAACAAACGTACGCCTCAATACTTCAGACTTCTTGTCATATTTATATCCATCCTATAAAGGCAGGCTATGCCTGCCTTATATTTATTTCTTCACCGAGAAGCGATAAATGCAATGGCTGTCATACTTCTCTCCCGGCTTCAGCAATGCAGAAGGCCATTCCGGCTTGTTGGGCGTATCGGGATACTTTTGAGTCTCCAGACAGACAGAAGCACGATGACCGTACACAATACCTTTCTTTCCGGTCAGTGTGCCATCCAGGAAGTTACCGGCATAAATCTGAATGCCCGGTTCGTTGGTATAGACATCAAGCACAATACCCGTTGAGGGAGATTCGAGGGTGGCACACGGGCGGGTGACATCGCCCTTCGTATTGAGTACCCAGTTGTGGTCATAGCCCTTGCCGTTCTTCAACTGCTCAAAGTCATTGTCGATACGGGCGCCAACAGCAGTAGGAGTGCGGAAATCCATATCCGTACCTTCTACGGAAACAATCTCACCGGTAGTCATGAAGGTACTGTCCACGGGGGTATAAGCATCTGCATCAATAGTGAGCAGATAATCCGAATTGGACTTGGAGGGGTCACCGTCCAGGTTAAAGTAAGAATGGTTCGTCATATTGACAACAGTGGTACGGTCCGTTTCGGCACTGTAACGAATGTCGATGGCATCGTCATCTGTCAGCGAGAAAGTGACCTTGCAGGTCAGGTTACCCGGGAAGCCCTCCTCTCCGTCTTTCGACAGATAAGTCAACTCCAGAACCTGACTGCTCAACTGGCGGGCATCGAACACTTGATATTGGTATCCCTTGGGACCTCCATGCAGGCAATGACCGTAATTGTTGCGCGGCAGCTGATACTCTACCCCATCCACTGTAATCTTACCCTGGTTGATACGGTTGGCATAACGTCCGATGGTAGCGCCGAAATCCGAAGGGAACTTGATGTAGTCCTGAATGGAATCGAAGCCCAGCACCACATCACGCATAACGCCATCCTTGTCTGGCACCATCACTGATACAATACGTCCGCCGAAATTCGTAATACAAACTTCCATACCATTCTTATTCTTCAAAACAAACAAGTCTGTCTGCTTGCCATCCACTTCCGTACGGAAGTTGGCAGGTTCCAGTCCAGAAGCAGTCTTTTCACTCGCCTGCTTGCCCGTGCAAGCCGATGCCAATAGCATCACGCTTGCCAACAAAGTCATCATCTTATTCATAAATACAATATTGGTTACTGTTTAGACTATCATTTTTTCAACAAGAACTGCTCCGCACGTCCCGGAGTGAACAGCTCCCACAAAGAAGCGACCGTCCAGCCCGGAGCGAAGATATTGTTGTAATATCCCTTTCCGTTACGTCCGTAATCCCAATTGGTATGCTGCACCACTTCCGGGTAATAGCCTACTTTGGCAATGCCGCACATGTGTCCTTCATATGGCAGTAACTGGCGCATGGAAGTGGAAATCACCTCGGCAAAGTCAGAGAAGCGCGGCTCGTTGTACTCCTTGGAGAGCCAATGCAGCACATCGGCAAATTCGAAGATAAATACATCGATATGGTTATTCTCTACCGACACATTTCCCCAACCACGGGTTTTCAAGCCGATATCTCCCAGCATCTGACCTTCGGCAAAAGGAACATCCCAAGTATAATACCACGACAAAGCAAAATAAGCGGCTTTCTTCGCCAGACCGGCATAGTGCGCACGCTCTTCTCCTTTGGTAACCAAAGCCAGATAATAAGCAGCCGTAGCAGCATACAAGGAGGCTTCCTTGTCCTCGCAGTTGGCATCCAGCGTAGAAGAGAAATAATCGGCTTTGGATATCAGTTCCTTCTCCAGATAGTCTACCGTACGCTTGGCGCTTGCCAGATAACGTTTGTCCTTGAAATACTTGGACGCCATCACCAAAGGCAATGTTGCCGAAGGCGTGCTACCGCCGCTGGCATCCACGACAGAGAAATCATCCTTGAACTTGCGCGGGAAGCTGCCGTCCTCGTTCTGCAACTTGAGGAAGCTGTCCAGCATGCCCTTGATGCGTTTCTCCCATTCGGGGTGTTTACGCTTCTGCTGTTTCTCGTAGTTCAAATAGTTCAAGATGGCATACACTCCCTCGGACTGACGGCGGATGCTATGTCTGGTTTCCTTGAAGCCGCGGTTGTAGTGTACCACTTCGTTGAAGAAACCGGCAGGCGAAAAACCGTTCTGGAGATAAGTGTCAAAGATATGGTTGGCATTGTCCACCAGGTCTTGGCGGTTCTGCTGTTTGCCATACTCCAAAGCATTGAAAGCGTTCAGCAATGTACGTCCCACAAAGCCCACTTCGGCAACATCGGTATTGGCACAAGTAGCAGTCTCCAACTCTACACCGGAATAATAATGAGTGGGGGTATTGCCAACATAGCTTTCCACGAAGAAGTTGCTCATCACCTCCTTCATGCGGTCTACCGTGTAAGGTGTGTCAACCGGTTTCGGACGGTTAGTGTCATAACAATACTCCCAGGTGCGCTGTACGCATTCCGAAAAATCGGCAGCATTCCTTTCGGACACCTCCCAAGTCATGGAGATGCTGTCACCCTTACGAAGCAACTGGAAAGCCTCAACGGCAGGAGCCAGCGTCAATTTGCGGATATATGTCTTCGGTGCTTCCTTATAGGGGAAACCGTATGCCAAGACAGTCATACCATCCACATTGCAGAAACCGGTATATCCGATGGAAGTCTCACCGGACAAGATTACCTCTCCCTCCTTATGAGTGGTCAAAGCTTCCTTATCGAACTTGTCAATACGGATAACCGACATGGACGTACCACTTGCCGGATTGAAAGCTGCCGTCAGCGGAGTGCTCAAACGGTCCTCACGCACCAGCCAACTGTCCGATGTGTGGAAAGAAGGAGCTTCCTTCGGCGAACGCAGGTTGCGGCGATACCAGAAGCCCGGCATGTAGAACTGGCAGTCCGAATGCTTGTAACCGGTCTTTATCTGTTCCCCATAGTTGAAATACACATTTTCCAGTGCCTTGAGTGTGACGGTAATGCGCAGTTTGCCATCCTTGTCCACCACCTGGCGGATGATGTCCAATGGCAACGTTTCCGAAGCCCGGCAGCTGTACATACCATCCTGCATCTTCTGCAAGGCCAGCGGATATTGCTTGGCATCATTCCCCGGCACTTTCAAGGAAATAGAAGCAGAGATGTCTTCCGGAGCAGCATTTGCCGCTCCTGCACCCGTAATGCCCGTAAAGAGCATTATCCCCAAAAACAATCTTTTTAGTCTCATAGTTACATCTGTTTTATTGTTGTTAGAAAATATCATTCAGACATGAATACATACTTGCCGGAGCCCAATTCGACTACCAGCTTACCGTCAGCCTCCTCCACGGAATGAATCCCCGCCTGACCGGCATCTACCTGTACATGGAAGTCAAGCGGCAGCTTGATCGTAGCGGTTGTATTGGCGGGAATCTCAACGTTCCACTCCAGCTTATTGCCGTCACGTTTCCAGGAACTCCCTATCCTGCCATAAGGCGATACATGCGAAGCATTCACATAATTCAGTTTTTCCGGGAATACCGGTTCCATCAGAATCTGCTTGAACCCGACGGAAGCGGGAGCATTTTTTATACCGGCAAGATCCTCATAGAACCATATCAGCAGGTCTCCCAAAAGCATCACATGGTTTCTTGAATTCATCGCCGGATTTGCCGTGTCACCATTCCATAATTCCCAAATGGTGGTTGCACCCTTCTTAATCATGTAACCCCATGAGGGATAAGTGTCATTGGTCACTATCTTATAGGCAAGTTCCAGTCCGCCGTACTCGGTAAGTCCGCGCATCAGATGCTGGATGCCAAGCACACCGGCACTGACATGTCCCTTACAGTCTTTTTCCGTCTTCTCCACGACATTGGCAAATACTTTATCTTCATATCCGTCGGGAACCAGACCCAGTCTGAGGGAAAGCAGGTTTGCCGTCACCGTATTGTTGTCATACTGTGCAGTCTCAGTATTGAAGAATTTCTTGTTATAAGCGTCCTTGACCTTAATGGCAAGTGCTGCATACTCTTCAGCATCTGCCGGAAGTCCGTTCATTTGCGCGAACTTCTCCATCAGTTGCAGAATACTGTAAAACACCGTTGTACTCAACACTTCACCGTTCGTCTTACGGGCAGGGTCCTCCGAATGAATCAGCTCCGGCGACTCGGGAGGCATGCACCAATCCCCGTATTCATCCTTCACCAGAATATAGTCCTTCATTTTGGTCTCCGTCATGTGGTTTACCCAGCGCTTCATGGACGGATAGCGCTCTTTGATGGAGCTATCATCGCCAAACTGGCGGTAAAGCATGTCGGCTACGTAAAAATAGGCAGCCGGCCAAGTCACGTCATCATGGAAGATGGTCCAGTAACGGGGAGATACCACAGAGATACTTCCATTTTCATTCATGGACTCTTCTATATCCACCAGCCACTTCTTATACATCAAGGCATTGCCGAAAATGAAACTTTCACCATAGGCACCGGTAGTGCGGTCGCCCAGCCATCCAAGACGTTCATCACGCTGGGGGCAGTCGGTAGGCATACCGCGATAGTTTCCACGGATTCCCCAATAGGCATTCTTGTGAATTCTGTTAATCAACTCCTCGGAAGTCTCGAACGTACCGTTCGTTGCCATTTCATCATACACCACCTTACCGATGAAATCATCCGCTGCCGGTTCATAGTCCAAACCGGATATTTCCATAAAACGGAAACCATGGTAAACAAACAGCGGTTCCCAAACAAACTCACCGTCAGCGGCAGGAGTATAAATATCCGTGACAAGGGCACTGCGCAGGTTGTCAAGATACAGTTCCGTACCATTGTCCTTCAGCACTTCGGCAAAACGCATAGTAATGGGCTTGTCCTTCTTGCCACGCAGTTTCACCTGCTGTATTCCTACCATATTCTGCCCCATATCCACGATATATCTTCCATCACCTACCGATTTAACGGATATTGGCTTTATCTCCTCCATCACCTTCAGACTCGGAGAGAGCTGTGCCACAAGTTTTCCTTTGGGAGCCTCCATCCGTTCGGCCAACTGCCATCCGGAATCATTATAGCCGCTTTCCGTCCATTTACCCAATTCCAAGCGGGCATCGTAATGTTCACCGTCAAATTCGTTGTTCGCAGTTATAGGACCGTGGTTCGTCGCTTTCCAGGAATCATCGCTGACTACCGACACCGTCTCACCATTGTCGTACTCTATATTCAACTGCGCCATGAGGCGAGGTAAGCCAAAGCCTACCATCCCATTGGCACGCATGGAAAGATAGCGGCCGTTGCCCAGAGCCACGCCTATCGTATTGGTACCGGACTTCAACAAGGGGGTGACATCATAGGTCAGATAAGATACAGAAGCATCGTACCAGGTAGGCAAAGGACCGAATACATCGTTTCCAATCCTCTCGCCATTCATATAGCATACGGAAGAGCCTACTCCCGAAACATAAAGGACTGCACGCTTCGGCTGTGACGGCAAATCAAACTCCTTCCTCAGATAACGTGCCGGAAGGATGGTCCGTTCACCGTCCAGTTTCAAGTTTGTACTGTCGTTCAGTCCAATCCAGCCGGCTTTCCAGTCCGAACTGTCCAGCAAGGACATTGACCAGTGCCGGACATTGCTTTGCGCTTTGTCACCGGTATTTGTCCATACCGTGACACGCCAATAATATTTCTGTCCCGACTCCAAAGGCGCCCCTGCATATTTCACCAGCACCGACTGGTCGGACTCCACACGACCACTGTTCCATACCAGCCCGGCCCCGGTCTGCAAACTCTTTTCCGAATCTGCCACTTCAATCTGATAAGCAGTCTGCATCACATCCTGCTTGCCGGTTGCCAACTGCCATGAGAAACGGGGAGCAAACGAAGCTACTCCTTCGGGATTATCCCGCATTTCAACGGTAGGTTCCACTATTTCCAAGGCACCTCCATTCGATGTTTTACAGCCCATCATAAGCAAGGCCAACAAGGATACTAAAATAAAATTCTTCATACTCGTCAGAATTCAGGTTTCTCCGATTCTGTAGATGCAACGGAGCCTTCTACTGTCGGCCATCCGTCTTCCCAGCTAATCTTATCCAGCATCAATACGCGGCCTTCAGGATTCTTCGTGCTCACCGCATGATAGAAGAACCAGTCATTACCGGCATTGTCCGTCACAATCTCGGAGTTATGGCCGGTGCCCACAAAGGTATTGCTTTTCTGAATCAGCACTTCGTGCTTGTTGTCCATCATGCTACCGCCTTTCTTGTCGACGTAGGGGCCGAAAAGATTGTCCGAACGCCCTACAACGGTAGTGTAGGTACTGTTCAACCCCTCACAGCAACTTCCTATGGAAGCAAAGAAATAGTAATGTCCGTCTTTCTTATGGATATAAGTACCCTCGTAAGCGGTTCCCGCCACTTGCTGCGGTGTGGCACCTTCCTTCAAAGACAAGCCGTCATCGGACAGTTCAATCGCATAGATTCCACGGAAGCTGCCCCAGAAAAGATATTTCTTTCCTCCCTCCTCTATGTAGAAAGGGTCGATGGAATTCTGCACATTGATTTCATTGCTGCGGAACATCTTCCCGTGGTCCTTGAAAGGTCCCTCCGGTTTATCGGCAGTGGCACAACCGATGCCGCAATTCCACTCGCCTCCCCAAACGGACATGGAATAGTAGAGTACGTATTTATCACCTATCTTGTTGATGTCCGGTGCCCACAAACCGCCGTTCGGCTCAAAATCAGGTCGGGTACGGTCGGTAAAGGCAGTACCTACATATTCCCAATCCACCAGATTCCTGGAACGGTGAATCGGCAGATTACGTATGTCCTCGGTGGCATACAGATAGTAGTAGCCGTCACCGCCCTTTATCACAGAAGGGTCGGGCAAACTGTAGTTTATCACCGGATTGCGATAGACATTCTTCGGCTGTTCTTCCGGCTCGTTTTCTTTTGTCGCCGACGACGAAGAGCATGTCGTCAGGCAACATAATGCAAACATCAGAATTTGTTTCTTCATATTATCCTTAATTATTGTATTATTAAATAATCCATGCCCAACAATGAATTCGCAGAACGGCTATCAGCCTTTTTCTGTATAATCAGCAATTCATTAGAGCCGTCTTGCAAAGTAACTGTCCCCAAATCCAATACATTCGTTGCCAGCCCGGTACTATACAGATTCAGGTTTTCTTTCAGTTTATGGTTGTTCAGGTACAAATCTATACAACCATAATCCGGTGCTACCGTAAAAGCTATTTTCAACCGATAATTGCCTCCCTTGTCGACTTTAAAGCCTAAGGAAGCTTTATCGCCTTCCTTTGCTTCAGCCCAAAAGAACTGGGCACCGTTACTCCAGTTCATGGCAGGTATACTTTGCGATCTTTCAATTCCTCCGGTCAGCCGAATATCCAAATATTCGCCTTCCACCTTCCTTCCGGCAACGGCTACATTGCTCACCAGATCATTCTTATGCTTTGCAATATCCGCAGATGCTTTAGCAGCTTCCGCCTTGCGGTTGGATGCTCCACCGGGCAGCATATACCAGAAAGTAGTAGGAGCATAGTTGATGACCGTACTGCCCCAATGCCATATCTCCATGTCAAACGTCAATGACTTGCTGAAAGGAATGGCATCCAAACCACGATAGCGCACATTGGAGACGTGCCCACACTGAGTGGAGCCTGTTCCATCCGGCTCGGCAATAAACGGATGGCTGAAAACATTGTGCATACACCAGGCATAACCGTAATAGTCTTCCGTACCGGTGCCGAAGTGCGAAGGAAATTCCTCACCGTTCACATACACTTTTTCATCACCTTCGCCCCACCAGTCGGCCAAGGAGTTGAACAAGGTTACCCCATCGCCCACATATACTCCTCTGCCGGTCAGTTTCACGAAATTTACTTCAAAGTGGTCGTCTGTCGTAGGCTTATCCGGATTTGTACGGGTATGCAGATGAGAGAACTCCGTCCACCCCGCACCGAAGTACATACTTCTTTCATCCCATTTCCAAGCCGAGGTGTATGCAGTCAGAGAAGCCTCAACCTCGTCCGTCCCCACATTCTGCAATGCAATCCTGCAATCTTTCTGATAGGGCATTACCCAAAAGCAAGAAAACAGTGAATCGGATGTTACTTCGGTATAAAAAGTCTGAAACGGAGAAAGACGGTTCCCGCTTCCGAAAAAGTCTCCTACCGGTACCCATACAGTTTCGTTTCCATCAAAAGAAATACGCAGAACCGTAGAACGCAATGCCTGGTCAAAGTCTCCGGCATGCAGCTTTACGTCCAGACGCCGAACAGCACCCGGACCGGAAAGGGTCATATCCCGCTCTTCACCGGCAGCCAGCACACTCCGAAGCATCGGTTCTTTCTGCAATCCTCCTATTTCCCTCCGGGATACAGTCAGTTTTCGTTGTACATCTGCCAGTAATTTCGCATTCTGCTTGATGTCCTCCTTAGAGAAAGTGGCTACAGACGTTCCTTCTGCATAAGTACGGTAATTGATGTTGTAATAGAAGCATTCTTCGGAAAACTCGCCGGGTTCCTTGATGGAAGGACTTTCATAGGTAATCTTGCAATGCTTGGCATAAGGTATGGGCAGATACAGATTATGTCCCCTCTGCTTATAGTCCGTCAGTTCCGATACAGAAGCCGAAAGAGGCGCATCTACCAGAGCATGTCCGCTCAATATGCCCAGAACCTCCCCTCCTATTTCGGGAACCTCCTGATTATCAAGATAAAAACGCAGGGTTCCTTTATCCGAATATGCGGCTACAGTCACCCAAAAGCGAGTGATAGCTCCCGGACCGTCCGTATCAACCAGAACAAACTCTCTCCGTCCGTCAATGGAATCAACGCGCAGAAACTGGCTTCGGTCACAATTGGCATACCAAGAGACACTATCTTTTTTGACAGACGCCCGGTCGTAACTACTGAACTGCCTGGTTTCATAATAAGGTTCAGGATACTTTGCCAATGCTTCACAATCCACCATTTCTTTCAATAAAGAAGCAGTAGAGATTGTTTCTGTCTTCTTTTGACAAGCACAGAGGCATGCTATCAGCATATAATAAAACAGTCCTTTTTTCATTTTGATGTCAGATTATCAGTTAATACCTGCGGACGGATAAGAGGGCCACCGATAGAAACCGTTCTCTGGTCGGAAATGGCAAAATCCTTGATGTACGAAGTACGCGGCTGTACCTTCGTGGAATCCCAGTGTGCATGGAAAATATATTTCCAACTGCCGTCTTTGCAACGGAAGGGCGCTCCGTGTCCGGTACCCATCAAACCATCGGCACGTTGCAGAATCGGGTTTCCCTCGTATTTCTTCCACGGTCCCATAGGACTGTCTGAAGTTGCGTAGCCCACTCCGTAATTTTTGCTTTCAAAGTGATTGGCTGAATAAATCAGGTAATAAATGCCCTCTTTCTTCAAGACGGAAGGGCCTTCGGCCACCTTGGCAGGCTTGTCCTGCGAAAGTTCCCAAGGCTCTCCCACTTTAATGCACTCCGTCAACGTTTCCTGCTTGATGCCGGTCAAATCATCGTTCATTTCTGCCACCCAAATGACATTGCCATCTGTGAAACGCACGAAATAAAGGTAAGGCGTGCCGTCATCGTCGATGAAGAGAGAAGTATCAATGCTCTTCTCATCCCATATAGGCTGCTTCACCTCCTGACGGAACGGGCCTTGGGGAGTATCTGCCGTTGCCACGCAAATATGCTCTTCGGTGGAGTAGAACAAGTAAAACTTTTTCTTCGACTCGATATAGTAGACTTCCGGAGCCCAGAATCCCCACGTACCGTAGGAGTCGGCGGCCGACAACGCCTGGCCTTCACGCGTCCAGTTCTTCAGGTCATCGGAAGAGAAGCAGGCAAAGCCCTCCCCTTCTACCGTACCTCCGGTGCCGTAAGCATAGTACTTGCCTTCGTAAAGCATCACGTAAGGGTCGGCAATCGGCAGATAGTCTGATTCTACAACCGTCTTCTCCTTGCATCCGGCAAAACAAAGACAAAGCAACAGCAACCATATACAATTTTTCTCCATATCCATCTTTTATTTTACTACTTTGGGGGTCATATAGTCCTTGCTGATTCTCATACGGTCCACACCGTCCACTTTCTCGAAAGAAACATCAGTGATATACATGGCGCGCGGATGGATATTGTTCTTGTCCTTATGAGCATGGAAAACAAGACGAAGCTTGCCAGCCTTGTCTGTGAAGGTGGCACTGTGTCCCACCCCGACCAGTTCTCCGGGTTTCTGCAACAAGGGATTCTCCTCGTATTTGGTCCAAGTACCCATCAAATCGGTAGCCGTGGCGCAACCTATGCCGTAGAAGGGACTTTCATAACTGTTGGCGGAATAAGTCATATAATAAATTCCGTTGTGCTTGACGACAAACGGACCTTCATTCACACGAGGCCACACTTCCTCCCATGCCTGAGAAACGTGAATGCAAGGATGCATGGTCTCCTTCTTGATAGTCATGAGGTCTTTCTCCAATTCGGCCACCCAAATGTTGAGTCCGTCGTTGAAACGGTCGAAAAAGAGATAAGGTGTGCCGTCGTCATCAATGAACAGGGAGTTATCAATGCATTTCTCATCGGCAATCTGGGGCTCCTTCTTGCTCTGAGTGAACGGACCTGCGGGCGAATCGGCTGTTGCCACACAGATATGCTCGTCTGCCGAATAGTACATATAGAACTTCCCGTTCACTTCGTAGACCTCCGGCGCCCAGAACCAACGGTCGGCCCAGACATCCTTCTTTTGGAGCGCCATGCCCTTATACTTCCAAGTCTGCAAATCATCGGAGGTATAGACTTCAATGCCGTCATCCGCATGGGTGCCGTATGCATAGTAAGTACCCTCGTACAACATGATGAACGGGTCGCCCAAAGGTACCGGTGTTTCAACTCCTTCGACAACAATATCGTCCACATCCTTATAGTCTGAAGAGCAGGACTGACAGGAAGCCAGCGTAGCCGACAGAAACAAATACATACATATAAAATTCTTTTTCATGATTCTCATGGTTTCTATTTCAAAATAAATATTTACATCAAACTCATTTCGTCATCTCCTCGTATAGTGAAGAGGTCTCAGTCATATACTTAGGTTCCCTCAGTCGTATACTTAGATAAGAGTAATTTAAGCAGACTGATTACCAACATATTACAGTTTTATCATTCGATGTGCAAATTTCAAGACAAAATGCGGTTCCAACATCCAATCAAGGCTTCATCTGATTGGGAACCTGCCCTATGTGATAATACAGCACTCCCTTATAGGCAGGAGATTCGCCCTCCGAACAGAATCCGATGCGGGACGCAGGGTAGCGGATGTCTAACGTACCCAATTCCCTGCCGTCCACAAACAGATACAGTTTGTCCGCCCGGCGTACTGCACGAAAATTATAGGAGTCTTTCCACAACTCGTGTACGCCTATCTTATAGATATGGCGTTCCAAATCTTCCGCCTCCTTGTTAATGAACCGGATACCTTCTGCCTTCACCGGAGTAAAGGTACAATAATTATACGCAGGATGTTCTGCTACTCCCCCACTTTTGCTCTCTATCGGATACCATTCGCTGCCATTCAGGTACTCTATGTCGAATTTGCCGAACATGTCATCTACAAATTCGGACTTGTTACCTGCTTCATGACGGTTCAGGTAAAGGGTATCCAGCCACGTAGGTGCAGCAAAACGATAATCTTTCTCAATGAAGTCGGTATACTTCACATCCGGATAGAATGTTTGCAGGCATCCTAGTGAAAACTCCTTTTTCCAAGCGTTTTTCCCCTTCTTCACAGCTGTCACCTCAAGCATACGGGTAGCACCATTAAACTGAGCCTTCACATAGTTATCCTTATCCACATAAACCGGATAGCTTCCTGCCTTGTCTTGTCCGGACAAGCCGGATAACTGGAAGCTGAATTCATAATCGTTCAGGAAATCGCCTTTCAACAACTCCTCATTCTCCGAAAGCTGAAAATGCACATCATCGAAACCGATGGTATAGGTAGTCCCTTCGAACAAAGCAGACTTTGTCTCATCAAATACTCCGGGAACACCCGCTTCTTCTGCCGGAACAGCCTCTGCAAAGACATGTTTTCCCGGTGCGGGAATCTCATCCAGCCAAATCTTCAGACAGCCACCATTACGCTCAATGCGCAGATGATGATACACCCCCCAACGGAAATCTTCCGGCAGGGCATAAGATTCCTTATTTTCTTTACCGCCGACAAGTGTACGCAGGTACCAGCTCCGGTTCTCGGCATCCAAACCTACATAGGCACAGTTATCTGCATCCTTCCACCAAGCAATGACACCGGCTCCACCCTCGGTCTTGACTCCTGTCTCGAACAAGTAAGCCACGGACGGCTGTACTTGCTTCAGCACACCGAACGAAGCAGTTTCGCCTTTATCCGCAAACGTGGGCATCGAAGGTTCGGGATGATAACCCGCCGTACGTGGACCAGTGATACCGTCCACAAACAAAGTCTTGTCGAAGAACTGGACACGGTTGATATATTGTCCCCGATGCTCATCGTTCTTGTTTGCCATATAAATCAGCCACCATTCAAATCCGTTGGGACCTCTCAAAATATTGGGCTGACCGGGAGTCATCAGAATATCATCGGCAATGCCGTCTTTCATATCGAACAGAGAAACGTCGAAGAATTGCGAACGTCCCTTGTTTGTTTCTACGGCAAGCAGATTCGTGCCTTCCTTCAAAGCAGCACGCAGCTTCTTGTCCAGGTTTACGATGCAATAATCACGCCCCTGCTTCTCGTAGACAATTGTTCCGTTCAGATAAATCCGGGTATCTCCATCGTGAGCGACACGCAGTGCCAGATTGCCGGTTTCGCTACCGGCAGAGAAAGTCTTTCGCAACCATAGGGAGGGCGTATTCCACCAAGTACCCAGATGCCGGGTTGTGGAACCTTTCACTTCACGGGACGAAAAGCCGGTCTCCCCCCTCGCCCAGCCGGAGTCATCGTAGGTCGCTTTTGTCCAGTCGCCCTCCGGCTTGCTCTCCGTATAAGCAAACAACGGCTCATACGTGCGGCCATACCGCAATAAATCCACTTGCTTCTCCTCCAGTTGTGTCTGATTGCAACCTACAACCGGATAGCTATATTTATTACCATTTTGAAAACCTAAAGGAAAGTCTGCCTCAGCAACTCCCAACTGATAATTGCCCCACTCTGTAGAGGTATGGTTGGCATTATACATCATATAGTAGCGGTCTCTATACTTCATGACCCACGGTCCCTCCGCTACTCTGTTATCCATCGTTTCCCATGTATCTGGCAATGAGGCGAACTGGCACACCGGTTCGCCGGCAAATTCTGCCGGGTTCTTCATTTTACGTCCCCATATGGTATTTCCATCAGTAAAACGTACCATATACATGTATAGTTGTCCATCATCATCTCTGAATATCATAGGGTCGATGCGGTTATCCATCCATGTCTTCTTGTCGGGTTCTGCATAAGGCCCCAGGACATCTTTACTTTGTGCGTGTACAATGTGAACGGCATGCTTGTCTCTTCTCCAGTAATTGACAGACCAATACAGATGGAAGTCACCGTTCAGGTAGAGCATATCGTTGGCATGGATTTGGTCATTGCCTGCTCCACTGCCCCTGCTCCAATCGTTATCCATATCTACCACATGGATAGGCTTACCCCAATGAACCAAGTCATCGGATACATAAAAGTCCCCATTCGTAAAAACTCCGCCGATGTAGTACTTGCCATTATACTTCATCGCACCGGCATCGGCTACTCCCGGAAGTACCGGATTCTGGACGTTCTGCGCGAACAAAGTGCTGCAGCAAGCAAAGGCAAATGGTAATAGTAGTTTTTTATAATCAGACATAGTATAATATAGTTTGGACATCATTTCATTTTCTTAGGTAACTTGCTAAAAATAACATGAATACGTTTCATATCGAATTTAGATGTACGGTCATAATAATAAAGACCATTCTGTTCTTGCTCTACATCAGTCAGTTGAGTATAACAATATCCCCAAACATAGTCGCTTAGTTCGAGTAAGGCATTCTGAACCACACCTTGAATATCCGGCGGTCTTGTGCGGGAATACGCGTTAAAATTTGTCCGATAAACGTATCAAAATGCATGGCAAGATGCCCCTTGCTCATCTTGTCTATCTCAAGGCCAGTGCCATCCGGGCCACCCGGGAAATTGGTTCGTCCGGTCGGCATCATTCCCGTACGCAGCACGCCCCACTCTCCTTTAGAGACATCCCAGACAAGTTTATCCGTAGATGTCATATAACGAGATATGCACAGAGCATGTTCATTACTGATATTCAACATCTTACCATTTACTTCCAGCTGTATCCTCCATATGTAATAATCCCATAGGGGTATCGCTCCCTAATACATCTTAGCAATTGTTTTGGCCACGTAGTTTTCATAAACGCTACAGCTCAGCACCATAACGCAGAACTGCACCCTGCTGTATTCCTTGATATTGAATAAGGTATCGCAGAAATCAATCTGACATTTAAAATATCCCCTCCGTGACTTGCCGTTGGGTAGAAATCTGCTTGAACGCGAAATTATCCAGCAGTTCAGAGGAAATCTCTTGACCGGAAAACCAATGCAGTTGGCTGATAGCAAAGCGTTCCAAGGTAGGAACGATGTCTTCCACCGCGGGAGCGTTCCACTCCGTACAGAAAATCGGCCGTCCGAAACGATAGCAGATACTGGCCAGCCAGCCGGTTTCCGGTGCTTTTTGAGCAGAGGAAAAAGCGATAATGTCAGACAGACTCCATATTTGGTAACAGAGTTCGGCAGAGCTTCCTCCTCCGTAAGTCAGGTAGTCCCAACCGGCTCTATGCCCATGTACCAAAGCTCCCCAATAGTTAAAATCGGGAGCAAACGGCTTCACTTGTACATAAGGTGTCATGGTAAGCGGCTGATTGGCATACTGGTTGCGGGCGTGGCGGAAGATGAGCGTGATCAGTTCGCGGAGCGCGGACGCAGCGGTCACTTTCTCGCCGGGATGGTGGTACAATTCCCACGCTTTGATACGGGTGTCACAATAGTATTTGCCGATGACCGTGCCGACATATTCTGCCAAGGAAAGGTGCGGAGCATTGAAATCATCGTCAGTGAGCAATACCGGCATGACTGTGAGCCGGTTCGTTGCGGCAAGACTCAATTGCTCTTCCAAATTGTTGAAAAACGCGGTAGAGTCGGTCACCCAATCACGGTATGACAGTTTCAGGCTGACGGCATTGTAGCCCGGGAGCTGCGTTGTGCCCAAATAGAGGGTTTGTGCGGCACGTCCCTTCAACGGACCAGTTGCCATCCATTGCCAGGCTCTTTTGTGATTCCAGCGTTCGGTGATTTCCAGTCCGGGATAGAGTTCTTCTCCTGGAGAAGCGAAGCGGTAGTTTTTGATCATCGCTATCTCCCGGCTGTCATAGGCCGTTCCGTCACTATAGAGGATATTGTGGAACATCGGACCGTAGGGGTCGTAAGTGCTCCGTCCCCAGCGGGCTTCCCAGTTGCAGTCGTTGATATACAATCCCCAAATGTAGAA
Source organism: Bacteroides sp. CACC 737 (assembly GCF_013874375.1). Classification (NCBI taxonomy): domain Bacteria; kingdom Pseudomonadati; phylum Bacteroidota; class Bacteroidia; order Bacteroidales; family Bacteroidaceae; genus Bacteroides; species Bacteroides sp. CACC 737. The sequence goes on along the minus strand of NZ_CP059408.1, from coordinate 3,865,269 downwards.
ATTGACTTTGTATTTTGAAAATGCGGCGAATGTACGGGCTATGCCAGAGCCGTTCGTGCGGGTGAGGCACTCAGTCGCTACCATGGGACGAGAGCCTATTTCTTGCAGATAGTCCATCATGTCATTAATATTTTTGCTGAAGTTGAGCGCACAGTTGTAGTAGTGGAAGTTGTGTATGTCCATCATGCTTTCCACTTCCGCCATGCGTTTGAGCGACTTGCTGTTTCGTTTGATAGTAGCCCAGATGATGGAGGACGTAAGTGGCTGGATCGGATTTTCGTCGCGACACCACTGCACCATCTGTTCGAGTATATCCATCTGTTCGTAGGTTTCCGCCTTGTCTTCATAGCGGGGTTCGTTCCACAAATCCCAAAACACAATGCGTTTCTCCTTGGCGAAAGCCCGGATGACTTTCCGGACGGTCGCTTCATATTCCTGCATGGGCTGTTTGCCCCGGTTGCGCCAATAGTTGTCAGCCACGCATGAGATGACGGGCGAGACGGTCATGCCGAATTGGTCGGCATCGTCTATCATCTGTTGAATGTACCGGATTTGGTCATCAGAAGTCCGCCCGCGCACCCAAAAGCGCACGCTGTTCAAACCCACTTCATGGGCTTTGCACAACACATCGACCCGCGTCATGCTGGGGTAGGCCGGATTGGGTTCATTGAAGCCCTTGATAACGCCCACTTCTTCTTGCCATTTCCAAGCTTGTTTTTCCGTCCATTGCTTGCGTGCCAAGGCTTGTCCACTGCCAATCAGCAATAACAGAGGGAGCAGCGTATAAAATAATATAGCCGTTCGTTTCATGCTTAAAATATTTTAAAATTAGACTTTAATGTTGATAGTTTGTCCGTTTCCAAGATAACGGAGCAAATATATATTTTAATATACTCATAAGCCATTAAATTAAAAGGAAACGAAGTAATAACTTCTTCACAAGCTATTACTTCATCAATATTCATAAGAACTACCACAACGGGGATTGCACCACACCTATACGTTTATTAATTTCAGCCTGAGGAACAGGAAACAAATAATGCTTTTTCTCAAAAATACGTTTACTAATTCTAGTACGTTCAAAATAATGCTCTAAGCCAGCATTTATATTCATTCCATGAATATCTCCATTATCAACAATTTCTGCTATTTTCCAACGATGACAATCGAAATAACGATGCCCCGCTTCAAAAGCCAACTCTATTCTACGCTCATGATGAATCCGTTCTCTCATCTCTTCTTTACTTAATCCTATCCTCAAATTAGGAAGACCAGAACGATTTCTAATCAAATTTACATATTTATATACTTCATCAATAGGTCCTTTCGCTTCATTCAAAGCTTCCGCATAATTCAAATATATCTCAGCCAATCTAGCATATATCGCAATCTCAATCTGTCCTCCAGTACCGGCAACAATATTCACCTCCTCATCTGATGTCTTTCTCAACAAATATCCAGTTGAAGAGTAATCAACACTACTATTTTGCATACCATCTTTACCTCCATAAAAGAACTCCAAAGTTCTTCCTCGCCATTGTTGCCCATTAAAATTGATCGTAGCATAGAAACGAGGCTCTCTATTAGCATACATATTCGAAATGCCTGCAGGATGATATTTACCAGCAACTTCAGCTACTCCCTCCTCACAATATTTACTTTCACTATTTATTATAGGGCTTCCATCTATATTGTACCCAACAATCGGAGTTGTGCCATCACTCATCTCATAAGCATCAACCATTTCTTGCGTCGGACTTAGTCCAGACCATCCTCCCATTCCATTAGGTGACATACATTGTTCCTGGTGAATATTATTACCAAACGATGTTCCCTTATTGCGAGCAAACAAAATTTCTTCATTCCATTTATTCCCAGGTAAGAAAATCTCAGCATAGTTATTATAAGGATCATCTGTTTTAGAATGATACAATTTATAATGACCACTCTGCTCCACCTGAGTAATGCACTCCAATGCAGCATTTGCTGCTAACTGCCATTTTCCATCATCCTTCGCTCCAAATAATAAAGTCCCATCTTCATTTTTATAATTCACATAATCAGCATTCCCATTGAATAGCGGACTTGCAGCATAGAGTAAAACTCTAGATTTCATAGCTAAAGCTGCCGCTTTAGTCACACGCCCATATTTTGATGTCACTATAGAACCGGAAGTATTTGTATAAGCTATCGGAACATTACTATCAATGCATTGTTGAAATTCTGTCACGATGAAGTCTATACATTGATCAAATGTATTCCGAACATAATAGTACTTTTCATCCATTTTCAAAGAATGGTCTATAATTGGAATAGGCCCATAATTTCGCAACAAAAAGAAATGAAATAGTCCACGTAGAAAATGCACCTCCCCAATCCACATATTTTTTGTAGCTTCATCTACTGGCGAATTAACGACATTCTCCAAAAACAAATTGCATTGGCGTATTCCTCGATATAATTCTGTCCAGATATTACAATTTTCTTCAATCATTGAAGCATCCCACGATCCCGAATTCATTTTCTTACACATGGGATATGTCCAAGTTAAATTCATCTCATCAGAAGCACCACTCCACGGAGAATGTGCAAAATTATCATTGTAATTATTTTCCGGAGGAAGATAACTATATGTCTTCAAAAGAAAGCGTTCTGTATATAGCTGGTTACTAAAAATATCCTCCATTGTCTTTGATGAAGCATCATCAGGAGTCTTATCTAAATAATCACTACATGACGACATTACAACCGCAAGCATCAAAAAACAGAACTTCAATATCTTATTATCAATCATTTGTTTTTTCATAAATCTCATTATTTAAAATTAATTTGGAAACCTACATTTATACTTCTCTGCATGGGATAACTACCAGTTCCATTATCTGCTTCCGGATCTACTATTTTTAAATGGTCGAAAGATAATAAGTTCTGCCCATTACAAAATATACGGATATCATCCATGAACATCTTATCAATTAAATGTCCTTTGAATGTATATCCTATTTCAGCCGTCTTCAACTTTAAATAAGAACCATTTTTCATCCATAAAGTAGAAGTTCTATAATTGTTATTACTAAATTCATTTGTAACCAACGGATATTTAGCTGTAACAGCTGTTTCGGGAGTCCACCTATGATCGTAATATTCACGCAATACATTCCAAGAACCTTCTCCATTATAGAAAGGATACATCGTCGGCCCATCCAAGAAGAAACTTGTATGAGCTGCCCCAGTAAAGAACACACTAACATCAAACCCCTTATATGCCACAGTTCCACCAAATCCCATCATTATTTCAGGTGTTCGGGGGTAACCAATAGCCACCTTGTCATAATCATCTATCACACCATCATCATTCACATCCATGTACTTGATATCTCCAGGACGTACCTCGCTTTGGAATGTTTGCCGAGGACTATTCTTTATATCATCTTGATCTTTAAAGAAACCTAAAGCAACCAAGCCAAAAGGCTGATCAATGCAACGTCCGCGAGCATCCTGATATTTATATAGGGGCTCCGGTTCATCATTTTCTATAATTTTATTACGTGCAAACGAGAAATTACCTCTCAAAGAATAGAACAACCCATTGTGAGTCGTTTTTTTGAATTCCAACGCAGCTTCAATACCTTTATTCTCAGCTTTCCCTAAATTAGCCACAGGTATAGCACCATCGGGGAACCCTCCTACACTAGGTATAGTTCCACGATTAATCAAAATGCCATCGCGTTTCTCACTAAAAATATCAACCTGCAATGACAAAGCATCTTTAAACAAACCCAAATCAAAGCCAACATTTAGTTTCTTAGCCGTTTCCCACGTAACATTAGGATTACCAATCTTTCCTTCACTAAGACCTTCCAAATATGTGTTGCCATCCTTACCGAACGGAATGGTTGCACTATGCATATTCATAGTTGTCAGATACAAAAAACGAGCACTATTCGATATATCATTACCTACCTCACCATAGCTACCTCTTATCTTCAAGTTACTGACAGCCCATTCCGGATTCCAGAAATCTTCATTCGTAATTACATAGCCCAATGAAATAGAAGGGAAAAAACCATATCTTTTTCCTTTGGGGAATTGCTCCGAACCATTATAACCAAAATTAAATTCTGCAAAATATCTCTGATTCCAATTATAACTAACACGCCCTGCTATGCCCTGACGTCTATATGGTAGAGAGCCAGTAGGGTCTGTATTTCTTAAATCAACATAATCACGTCTATTAAATAGAAACATTCCTGCAACATTATGTTTATCAAAAGTGCGATCATAATTCAAAGCGACTTCATAATATATAGCTCTATTCGCACTTTCATGCAATCCCACATTTTTGATATTTTCTTCTCGCAAAACCGTATACAAATCATTCCCTTCCGCATCTTTCCCGTCATAATGTTTCACTTCAAAGTCCTTATAGTATTGTTTATTATTAATATAATAATGGTCATATGCAAAACGCCCATTCAGTGATAATCCCTTCGTTATCAGAGAAGATAAATCCCAATGTGCTGAAAAAGTTCCTTGCAATGTATTCCAATTTTGAGATTCATATCCACTTTGTGTCACCATACCCCACGGATTACTACCCAAAAATGCAGAAATACCTCCAGGAGAACCATCCGGATTCTGTTTTGGAAAAGCCAAAGGAGGTGTTCTTCTCAATGCTGTAAAGATATCACCTTGGCTTTTACCCGGGAAATTACGGCTTTGAATGATACCTCCGACTCCTAACTCAACAGACAAATCTTTTGAAAGGTTTACATCTACGCGAGAACGAAAATTGTAGCGATTAATTTTACTATTTGTATTGTAATTATTTAAGTTATCTTCTTTATATAAACCACTTTGAGATGTATACCCAACATTCACAAAATATCTCACAACTTCACTACCACCTGTAATATTCAAATTCGTAATACTTTGGGTCGTATTTTTACGCAATATTTCATCTACCCAATCTACGTTAGGATGCAAATAAGGGTCACTCCCGTTACGATATAATTCAATTTGCTCATCTGTGTAGGCCATACTTGTAATACCTACATTCCTACGCCCTTCATTAACCAATTCTGCATATTCTGCAGCATTGATGTAATCAGGATACCTAAGTCCAGTTAACACTGCATATTCAGTTCTAAATGTTATTTTAGGTTTTCCTATATTACCTTTTTTAGTTGTAATCAAAATTACACCATTAGCTCCACGAACTCCATAAACAGCTGTTGCCGATGCATCTTTTAAAACCGAAATGCTTTCTACTTCTTCAGTATTAATCGTATTCATATCTCGCTCAATTCCATCAACCAAAACCAAAGGATTTCTATTTGTCCAAGTACCAAAACCACGAATATAAATTTGGGCCTGATCATACCCGGGCTCACCTATTGCTTGACGTGTCACGATACCAGGAATCTGTCCTCCTAAAGTGTTACTAAGTGAAGGTGTCGAAATTTTGGCCAATTCTTTCGTTGATATATTAGATACAGAACCAGTTACACTTACTTTTTTTTGTGTACCATATCCAACAATTACGACTTCGTCCAGTTTACCAATTTCTTCTTCCATAGTTACATTAAGAATCTTACTACCAGCAATAGGGATTTCCTGATCGACAAATCCCACATAGCTAAAAATGAGAATAGCATTCTTTGATACAGTAATAGAATATTCTCCGTCAACATTAGTAATCACCCCATCAGAAGTACCTTTTACAGTAATTGTAACACCAGGCAATGGATCCCTTGCGGCATCTGTCACATACCCTTGCACCACCATCTTCTCACTTTGTGCAAATAATGAAAAGCAAATAAATACCAACATAAATAGAAAAATCACTCGTCTATTTACTTTCAACTTGTTTTTTTGATTAATACAGCACATAAAATAATTTTTAATAGAATTAGATTTTCGAATAAAACACAAAAATTGACATCCCACAAATGTGTAAAGCATTTGTCAAATAGATAAAAATATTCATTTCATAGTATTAACAATTAATTGGTTTCTGGATGCAAATATATTAGTACAAAAGTAAATTTAATACAAATATCGCTTCAATCTATATAATGATAAATTCAAAAAACACCTCTGAATACATTTCAAAGAGCATTTAAGTCCATTTTTCTATTTTAACCATGGGTAATCATTCACCAAATAAGTACAGATACAAATGGGGAAAAGAGAAAGAATACCTTTTATACATAAACAAAAATTTTCGAACAAGTTTACAAATAGCTATAGATTAGATAAATGGAGCATACTTCCAATCAATAACTCCGCATTAAGAATGTATCCCCCCAACCATCTACCCTCTTTCTGTATGCACTTTCGTAATTGGTCATTATACTAACATAAATTCAATCATTTCACGAAGTCTTTGGGCAAAATACCGAATTGCTTCTGAAAGCACTTGGTAAAATAGGAAGGAGTATTGAAGCCGGTCATGTAGCAAACCTCATTGATTTTACACTCCCCTTCCTTCAAAAGCTGCGCCGCTTTCTTCAGTCGTTCCAAGCGGATGTAGTCATTGGGAGTCATATCCAATATGCCCTTTATCTTCCGATTCAGGCTCGAACGGCTCATGTTCAGCAGGCTTGCCATATCATCCAGACAGAAATCCGGATTCTGCATATTGGCAACCACCACTTCCTTCAATGTTTTAAGGAAAGATTCATCTGCCTTTGTCATTGCCATACTGCCCGTCTGCACAAAAGGAGAATTGACTAAAGAAGCCCGTAGCTTCTCACGATTGTTCAGCAGATTGGCTACACACACTTTCAGATATTCCACAGAGAAAGGTTTCTCTATATATACGTCAGCCCCCAATTTCATTCCCTCTATTTTGGCTTGAAGGGTCGTCTTCGCTGTAAGCAGAATAATCGGTATATGGCTATAGTCAAGCTTGGACTTCAGGTGTTCGCACAATTCTAATCCATCCATCTCGGGCATCATTATGTCTGAAATGACAAGATTTACAGTATGCTCTTTCAGCACTTTCAAAGCCTCCACTCCGTTCACGGTAGTCAGCACACGATATTCCGAAGAGAGCTGTTTCACAATAAATGCCTGCATTTCCGGACTGTCTTCCACCACCAAAAGGGTATACCGGTGCTGTTCCAAGGCAGTACCTGCACCACTTTCCTCGGAGGATTCCCCGACCATTACCGGTTCTTTATGCTCTACGACCACCGTCTGCTCGTGCCTTAGTGGAAGTGACAGCAGGAAACAGTTGTTCTCCATCGAATCTTCCATGCACAACGTACCCTCATGGAGTTCGGCCAATGAACGGGCAAGCGCAAGCCCGATACCGGTGCCGGGCACAGAGCGCAACGTACCGGTTTTATACTGGATGAACGGCTTGAAAATCTCCTCGCGCATCTCTACCGGAATGACAAGGCCGTCATTGCATACAGAAAGCAGCAGTCTTTCACCTTCCGAATATAACCTGATGCGTATATAGGTCTCCGAATACTTTATCGCATTGGTCAGCAGATTGCTGATAATCTTGGTAAGCCCTTCCCTATCAACCGAAGCATACAAGCTTTCGGGAGTCTCTATACTCAATGCCAGCCCCCTTTCACGTGCTAAAGGCTTGAAACGCTTATACGTCTTCTGTAAGAGCTCAGATACGTCACATTCCACAAAATTCAATCGGAAGCCTTGTGTCTCTGTCTTCCGGAAGTCCAGCAACTGGTTTACCAAATCGAGCAGTCGGTTGGTGTTCAGTTCCATGGTCTCCAAATCATCCCTGATGTCATCCGAAACAGATTGGGAAGCCAGTACATTCTCAAGCGGGCTCTTTATCAGTGTAAGTGGTGTACGTATCTCATGCGCCACATTTGTAAAGAAGTCTATCTTTGCAGTATACAACTCACGTTCCTTTTCCCGCTCAAACTTGTCCATAGCCTGCTGATGCTTCTGCCGGGTCCGTTTTCTGAAATAGATGATTACAGCAGCCAGTGAGCATAACGCCAATATCGTATAACCGGCATATGCCCAGGTGGAGAGATAGAAAGGAGGATGAATATGGATGTCGAGCACACGTTCCGTAGCATTCCACTTGCCATCGCTGTTGGAACCTTTTATACGCAATGTATAGCTTCCATAAGGAAGGTTTGAATAGTTGATGATGGAATTCCGCCCTACCGTATACCAGTCGCGGTCAAAACCTTCCAACTTATATTCAAGTCCATTCATTTCGGGTGCTTGATAACTTAAAGCCGCAACCTGGAAAGAGAAGGAGTTTTGGTCGGCATCCAGTTCTATTTCATCCGCATAGGTAATGCTCTTCTCTAAAGGAGAATCCGGACTATCCACCGAAAGCCGTTTATTGAACAGAAAGAAGTCTGTAATCACCACGGGAGGGAGGAAAGTATTCTCCACAAAAGTTTCCGGATCAAAGGCAATGAATCCGTTGATACTTCCTAAATAGATGCGTCCTTTCTTGTCAATGTAACCGGACTGGAAATTAAACTGGTTGCTCAGCAACCCATTAGCCGTGGTATAAACATGCTTGCTCTCCGTATCGGGATTGAAGCAGACCAGACCATAATTAGAAGTAATCCATAAGTTTCCCCGCTTATCCTCGACCATCTTGTAAATGGTATTGCTCGGAAATCCTTTCGACATGTCATAACGGGTAAAATTATCCGTTTCCGGATTGTAGCGGCAGAAGCCCTCACCCAGCGTCATGAACCACAGACGCTTCTTGCTGTCCTCGTAAATACTGATTACTTTATTGTAGGGAAGAGAGGTCGAATCGTTCTCATTAGGCAGATAATTCCTCCACTGCCGGCTTCTTACATTGTAGCAGAACACTCCATTGGAGAAAGTGGCAAACCACAAATTTCCGTTGAAGTCCTCCAGAATGTCATAAGTAAACATATTCTTCAGCTGAGGAATCCGGGTAAAGTCATCCGTGGGACGATTATACTTCAACAGACCGGACGTGGTGCCTATCCACACGTCTCCCGTAGTGGTCCTGCAAATGGTAAAGGCGTCATTGGCGACCATGGAATTCTCACTCTCACCCTTGGCATAATGTTTCACCCGCCTGGTCCGAAGATTCACCCGGTTCAGACCACCGGAAAACGTACCTACCCACAAATCATCCCCATCCAGACAAAGGCCATGAACATTCTGATAAATGGCCGGATGTTCAAAGGGCACTATCTTTCCGTTTTCCGGATTGTAATTGAACAAGCCTTTGTCTTCGGTACCTATCCACAAAGTGCCGTCATTACTTTCACAGATTTCCCGTACACGACGGCCAAAATGCCTGAGATTGTCTCTCGGATAGAACTTCTCGAAATAAGTCCACTGATAAGGATAATAGTTCACTCCACCGAAATAGGAACCTATCCACATGCCGTTCTCCTTGTCACAGCAGAGCGAATAAATGGCTTTGTCCGACAATGCATACGAATCATCCTGGTCGGGAACGGTCAGATGGGTAATCTTGTCATTCGTCAGATTGTAAATATACAAACCAGACTCTGCACCCACCCACAGCTCGTTGTCAGATTTGAACTGCAAGGCCCTCACATAGGTGTTCAGCAGCTTCCGCGTCTTGCCTGTAGTCTGATTTATCTCTGTCAAACCGTTCAGCGAAGCGATATATACGCAGTTATGGGGTCCGTTGACCTGCCAGTTAATAATATCATTTTTGAAAATTTCATTTCCTTCCGCATCCTTGAAAGGCTGCAGAGGAGTTTCAAAGTCAGCTTTCGCATAGTAAAGATTATCCGCATACAAAGCCAGCCAACACGTATTCCCATTCAGCCAAAAGCGGGTGACATTGGGCAGTCCCGAATCGTGCAGATAGTTCAGCAGGCTCCCTTCATCCGGTTTATAACAGAACAACCCCTGGTTTTCTACCGATATCCAGATATTATCGTCCTCGTCACTTCCAATCATAGTGACGAAATCCCTGATGATACTGCCGTTATCACTGGCCTCATCGAAAGCGGTAAAGGAATCCAACACGGGGTCGTAAATAAAGACTCCTCCATCGGTTCCAATCCAGATATTACCCCGGCGGTCTTCATAGAGTGCGGTTATGAAATTCCTGCCTAAACTGGAATTCTCCTTCTTGTAGACACGGAAAGACAATCCGTCATAACGGTTCAGACCGTCCTTGGTTCCGAACCACATAAAGCCTTTCCTATCCTGCAAAATCTGATACACGGTGTTCTGCGAAAGACCGTTCCGGATATCCATCGTTCTGAAATAGTAATGAACAGCATTCTGTGCACAGACCGGCAATACCGCCCATAGGCACAGACTAAGGAAAAGCTTTATAATCAATCGTTTCATAACAACATTTTTATGTACAATTTACCATTTACAAAGTACAATTTAACTATGCAGATAACAGCGCAGCCAAATTGTACTTTGTAAATGGTAAATTATAAATGCCCTTATTTCTTAAGTGAATTGCAGATACGCGTATTTATCTCCTTCACGCGTTTCTCATCCAGCTTTATCACCTTGCGGTCGTAAGTCATCAGACCGTTCACTTCCACCTCCACATCCGTGGTCTGTGTATAGACGGCCGCCGAGAAACCTCTTTTTATCATCCGATACAGCATATCGGCATATTTCACGTACTCATCAGTCACTTCTTTGGAAGAGTTAAACTGAACATATCCCCAGTTGCGATTCGGTTCCCAAAGATGGTCTTTCAAGACAAGGCCAATGCCGCCATACTCACCCAAAACCGTAGCGCGCTGTGCATCATACAGATACATTTCCGGTTGGGGATAGTTGTGAAGGTCGAGCATGTCACCGCAAGTATAATGGTTACCGCCGCTTGCCGGATTCACCAGGCGGGTCGGGTCATACTGTTTCGTCCATTCGGCTATCTCTACCGTCTTGAACTGCCCCCAAGCTTCGTTGAACGGTACCCATGTACCGATACACGGATAAGAGTAGAGGCAATCCATTATTTCTTTCCATTCCTTTCGATAATAAGCTTCGGATTCGGCAGAACGTTTCATTTCTGTCCCGTCGAAATAGCGACGGTTCTGCCATTCCGGATTACGGTCACCGCTCGGCATATCCTGCCATACGATGATACCCAAACGGTCACAATGTGTGTACCAACGTGCCGGTTCCACCTTGATATGCTTGCGAATCATATTGAAACCGAAATCTTTCGTCTTCTGTACATCGTACAGCAAAGCCTCGTCTGTGGGAGCTGTATACAGTCCGTCGGGCCACCAGCCCTGGTCCAGCGGTCCAAACTGGAACAAAGCTTCGTTATTCAGTTCCAGACGTACGATACCATCCGCGTCACGACGGGTGGAGTACTTACGCATGGCAGCATAGCTGTCCACCTTATCCACTACCTTTCCTCCGCTTTTCAGCGTCACTTTCAGCGTATAAAGGAAGGGGGAATCCGGACTCCACAACTTGGCATTCCGGGGCATGGACACCTCCACCGGCTCTGCATTGATACTTTTGCCGGTAGCTACCAGTTGATTGCCGTCATACACATTCACTTCCACAAAGTCAGAAGGGCATGCACTATTCAATTCAGCCCTCACTGTCAACAGATTACGGTCAATATCGGGAGTGATACGGAGATTCTCGATATGTTTTCCGGCAACCGGCTCCATCCATACCGTCTGCCAGATACCGCTTACGGGAGTGTACCAGATACCTTCCGGATTGCTGACCTGCTTTCCACGGGGTTGAGGTCCTTTATCCGTTGGGTCCCAAACCTTTACGACCAACTGATTGTTGCCTTTGCCAGAAAGGGCGGCAGTAATATCGAAGGAGAACGGAGTAAATCCCCCCGTATGGCTGCCTACTTTCACATCATTCACCCATACATCCGTTTTCCAGTCGACAGCACCAAAGTGCAACAGCACTTGTTTTCCCTTCCAGGCAGAAGGAATTTCAAAACTGCGCTGGTAGACCAGTTCCTGGTTTTCATTGATTCTTTTTCCAACTCCGGACAAGGAGGATTCAATAGCAAAGGGAACAAGTATCTGCCCTTCGAACTCTGCCGGAAGATGCTCACCTTTATTTATAACGGCATAATTCCACAGTCCGTTCAAGTTCTTCCAGTCACTCCGTTCCATGATGGGACGAGGATATTCGGGCAACACATTCGCGGGATTAATCTGGGATGCCCAGTCCGTTTTGATTTTATCACCTGCCGGCTTCCATTGCGCCGAGCTTCCGATTGCAAACAACGTCAAGAATGACGATATGAGGAAAAGTCTTCTCATAGTATTATAACTTTTTATTGATTTCTACGAAAGCAAAGATAAGCCGATTCAGAAAAAAAGAATAGAAATTTCGAGCCAATAAATAGTATTTTTGTGAAATATCAAGGTATTATCGTCTCATTTTATCAAAGGAATCCATCAAAGGCATCTTTCTGACAGTTTTGCCAACCTGCTGACAGAAATACCGTACTCAGTACATTCAAGATTGTAAAGTTACCTTCGATATCGGTCACTGCCCCCATAACCAGACAGACAATGATTAACAAGAAGAATTTCTTTCTCATGCTTCTCTTCCTTAAAATTAATCAATCAAAACGCTTTTTAATATTCAATCACTGCAAAGATATGTCTCTTTTTCAAAAAGAAAAGTAATCACACTAAAAAGTTTTATTTTGATTACATTACAGACCAAATACAAGCAATATGTCTCCAGTTAAAGAAATCCAGAAAATAAGTATGATACCGGATGCGGAAATATAAGCAATGCCAAAGAAGATATATCCGGATTTTAAGATATGACACGTCCCGGCATACAACTTTTTTCGTAACTTTGCACAGTTTTAAAATACACTGAACGAATGGAGTTTAAGTATGACATTATTGTAATAGGTGCCGGACACGCAGGATGCGAGGCCGCTGCCGCTGCCGCAAACCTGGGCTCGAAGACTTGTCTTATCACAATGGATATGAACAAAATCGGACAGATGAGTTGTAACCCGGCAGTGGGAGGCATCGCCAAAGGACAGATAGTACGCGAAATAGACGCCTTGGGAGGATATATGGGATTGGTGACAGACCAGACAGCCATACAGTTCCGTATACTGAACCGTTCCAAAGGTCCCGCTATGTGGAGCCCACGCGCACAGTGCGATCGCAACAAATTCATCTGGGCATGGAGAGAAATCCTGGAAAATATCCCCAACCTGCATATCTGGCAAGATACCGTGCAGGAAATCCTCGTTGAAAACGGTGAGATTACAGGAGTAGTAACACTATGGGGAGTAACGTTCCATGCCAAATGTGTAGTACTCACCGCAGGAACTTTCCTCAACGGACTGATGCACGTGGGACGTACCATGCTTCCGGGTGGACGTATGGCAGAACCTGCATCCTACCAATTAACCGAGTCCATCGCCAAACATGGCATCACATTCGGACGCATGAAGACGGGAACCCCCGTACGCATAGACGGACGCAGCGTGCATTATGAGGATATGGAAATTCAAGACGGAGAATGTGACTTCCACAAGTTCTCGTTCATGGATACTCATGTACGCCATTTGAAACAGCTCCCTTGCTGGACTTGTTTCACCAATGAAGAGGTACACCGGATTCTGCAGGAAGGTCTGCCAGATTCTCCCCTTTTCAACGGACAAATCCAAAGTATTGGCCCACGTTATTGCCCCAGTATAGAGACCAAGATTGTAACTTTCCCCGACAAGCCGCAGCACCAGCTTTTCCTGGAGCCCGAAGGGGAAACAACCCAGGAGCTCTACTTGAATGGATTCTCTTCTTCATTGCCCATGAACATCCAGATTACAGCATTGAAAAAGATACCGGCATTCAGAGATTTGGTCATCTACCGCCCGGGCTATGCCATCGAATACGACTTCTTTGACCCCACCCAACTGAAACATACGCTGGAAACGAAGAATATAAAGAATCTGTTCTTTGCCGGACAAGTAAACGGAACAACCGGTTACGAGGAAGCTGCCGGACAAGGAATCATGGCAGGCATCAACGCCCACATCAATTGCCACGGCGGAGAACCATTCACCCTTGCAAGAGATGAAGCATATATCGGCGTTTTAATCGATGACTTGGTAACAAAAGGTGTGGACGAGCCTTACCGTATGTTTACTTCCCGTGCCGAATATCGCATCCTGCTCCGTATGGATGATGCGGACATGCGACTCACGGAAAAAGCCTGGAAGCTAGGACTCGCCAAGGAAGAGCGGTACAAGCTGCTGACAGAAAAACGTGAAGCCGTGAACCGGATTATAGACTTCACGCGGAATTACTCGATGAAACCGGCATTAATCAATCCGGTATTGGAGCAGCTCGGCACTACTCCACTGCGCCAAGGATGCAAATTGATAGATTTGATAAACCGACCGCAAGTAACAATTGAGAACATTGCCGAACATGTCAGCGCCTTTAAACGAGAACTGGATAAAATATCCGATAGAAAAGAAGAAATTGTAGAAGCTGCAGAAATACTCATCAAATACGAAGGATACATCGGACGCGAACGGATTATTGCGGATAAGTTGGCAAGATTGGAAAGCATCAAGATAAAAGGAAAGTTTGACTATAATTCCATCCAATCCCTTTCCACCGAAGCCAGACAGAAGCTGGTAAAGATAGATCCGGAAACAATAGCCCAAGCGAGTCGGATTCCGGGAGTATCTCCGAGCGACATCAACGTACTACTGGTACTTTGCGGACGATAGAGCGCAAAGTTCCACGTGAAACAAAGAATTCAACAAACCTATTAAATAAACTGATTATGAGCAAAGAAACGCTTGCTAAAAGCATTCGGGAAATTCCCAACTTCCCCATTCCGGGAATTCTATTCTACGATGTAACTACCTTGTTCAAGGAACCTGCCGCCTTGCAGGAGCTCTCGGACACACTGTACGAGATGTATAAGGACAAAGGAATAACCAAAGTAGTGGGTATAGAATCAAGAGGTTTCATTATGGGCCCCATTCTCGCCACCAGACTGGGAGCAGGCTTCGTCCCTATCCGCAAGCCGGGAAAACTTCCTGCAGAAACCATTGAAGAAAGCTATGATAAAGAATATGGCAAAGATACCGTACAGATGCACAAGGATGCCATTAATGAAGACGATGTAGTTTTGCTGCACGACGACTTACTGGCAACCGGTGGAACAATGGAAGCTGCCTGCAAATTGGTGAAGCAGATGAGCCCCAAGAAAGTGTATGTAAACTTCATCATCGAGCTGAAAGAGCTTCATGGCAAGGATGTGTTTGGGGATGATGTAGAAGTGGAATCGGTGCTATCGCTATAAATTTGTCAAACGAAACGACACAGAGGCACAGAGTACTCTTACCTGAGAGTTGATGTTATCCATCATTTTACTCCTCTTATCCTCCACCTTTTCATCATACCATTATGGAAGAACTCAGAACTAACGACTACCTCAAAGGGATTGTATCCAACCTTCCCGAAAGTCCTGGTATTTACCAATATCTGAATACCGAAGGGACCATTATATATGTAGGAAAGGCAAAGAATCTGAAGCGAAGAGTGTCTTCCTACTTCAACCGGGAGCACGAACCGAGAAAGACGAAAGTGCTGGTCAGCAAGATTGCAGATATCCGATATATCGTGGTGAATACGGAAGAAGACGCGCTATTGTTGGAAAACAATCTTATCAAGAAATACAAGCCACGCTACAACGTACTGTTGAAAGACGACAAAACATATCCTAGCATCTGCGTGCAGAACGAATACTTTCCACGCGTATTCAGAACCCGGAAGATAATCCGTAACGGTTCCTCCTATTATGGCCCTTACAGCCATATACCTTCCATGTACGCATTACTCGACCTCATCAAGCATCTGTACCCCTTACGTACATGCCACCTGAACCTCTCTCCAGAGAACATACGTGCCGGAAAGTTCAATGTTTGCCTGGAATATCACATCAAGAACTGTGCAGGGCCTTGCATCGGCAAGCAAAGTCAGGAAGATTACCTAAAAAACATCGCTGAAATCAAGGAAATCCTCAAAGGGAATACCCAAGAGATAGAAAGGATGCTCTTCCAACAAATGCAGGAGTTGGCAGCCGAAATGAAGTTTGAAGAAGCACAGAAGATAAAGGAAAAATACCTGCTGCTGGAAAACTACCGGGCAAAATCGGAAGTGGTAAGCAACGTGCTGCACAACATCGACGTATTCTCCATTGAAGAAGACAGCGATGAAAAGTCCGCTTTCGTCAACTACCTACACATTACGAACGGCGCCATCAACCAGGCTTTCACCTTCGAGTACAAAAAGCGGCTGAACGAAACCAAGGAAGAGCTGCTCTCCCTCGGCATCATCGAAATGCGGGAAAGATACAAAAGCCTTTCACGTGAAATCATCGTACCTTTTGAGCTAGATATGAAGCTGAAAGATATCGTTTTCACCATCCCGCAACGGGGAGACAAAAAGAAGCTGCTGGAACTCTCCATCCTCAACGTGAAGCAGTACAAAGCCGACCGCCTGAAACAAGCCGAAAAGCTGAATCCGGAGCAACGGACTGTGCGCCTGCTGAAAGAGATACAACAAGAGCTGCACCTGGATCGCCTGCCCATGCAGATAGAATGTTTCGATAACTCCAACATCCAAGGTTCCGACCCCGTGGCCGGGTGCGTAGTCTTCGTCAAGGGGAAACCTTCCAAGAAGGATTACCGCAAGTACAATATCAAGACCGTAGAGGGACCGGATGACTATGCCTCCATGAAAGAAGTCGTAAAACGGCGCTATCAGCGCGCCATGGAAGAGAAAACGCCCTTGCCCGATCTTCTTATCACCGACGGTGGGAAAGGGCAAATGAGCGCCGTAAAAGAGGTGATAGACGAACTTGGCCTGAACATCCCCATCGCCGGGCTTGCCAAGGATGGCAAACACCGCACTTCCGAACTGCTGTACGGTTTCCCTCCCCAGACCATCGGATTGAAACAGAACACCCCCCTCTTCCGATTGCTGACGCAGATTCAAGATGAAGTGCACCGCTTCGCCATTACCTTCCACCGCGACAAGCGCAGCAAACGGCAGATTGCCTCCGCACTGGACGAGATAAAAGGCATCGGTGAAAAGACGAAAAGTGCGTTGCTCAAGGAGTTCAAAAGCGTGAAGCGTATCCGCGAAGCATCTGCCGAGGAGCTTGCCACCGTGGTGGGAGAAGCGAAAGCCAAAATCATCCAGACCTATTTCTCAGAGAAATAATGACTGATAAATCAGCCTGCAAAGCCATGCACACAACGAATTAATTCGTAACTTTGTTCCCTCAAAAAGACAAGAATAACATGAGAGTAGTGATACAACGTGCCGGATACGCTTCCGTCACCATCAACGGAACCTGCAAAGCCTCCATTGGAAAAGGCCTCATGATACTCGTAGGCATCGAAGAATCCGATGGAAAAGAAGATATTGACTGGCTTTGCAAGAAGATAGTCAACCTGCGCATTTTCGACGACGAAAACGGCGTGATGAACAAATCCATTCTTGAGGCAGGCGGCGAAATACTGGTTATCAGCCAGTTCACCCTACATGCCTCCACCAAGAAAGGCAACCGCCCTTCCTACATACGGGCAGCACGACCGGAAATATCCGTCCCGCTGTACGAACAATTCTGCCGGGAAATGAGTTTAGCATTAGGTAAAGAAATAGGTACCGGCGAATTTGGCGCCGATATGAAAGTAGAACTGATGAACGATGGTCCCGTAACCATCTGTATGGATACAAAAAACAAGGAATAATGACGTTAGAAGAAGCACAGAAACAAGTGGATTCCTGGATAAAGGAATACGGAGTACGCTATTTCAGCGAACTCACCAACATGGCCATACTGACCGAAGAAGTGGGCGAAATGGCCCGCGTCATGGCCCGCAAGTACGGAGACCAGTCCTTCAAAGAAGGAGAAAAAGACAACCTCGACGATGAAATGGCAGATATTCTCTGGGTACTTCTCTGTATTGCAAACCAGACCGGAGTGAACCTGACAGAGGCTTTCCGCCGTAACTTCGAGAAGAAAACCAGACGTGACCAGACAAGACATATCAATAATCCTAAATTGAAAGACCATGGAGAAGAATGAGCCTACCCAGAGTAAGTATGACGCCGCCCTGGCAAAGTACAACACCCAACTGGATGATGCAGAAATAGCTGCACAAGTTGCCAGAATCATTGCAGAGAAAGTACCGGCAAACAATACACCGGAGGTAAAGAAATTCCTGTTCAACTGCATTGACCTTACCACCCTGAAGAGTGAAGACAGCGATGAAAGCGTCATGAAATTCACCCAGAAAGTGAATAAATTCGACGAAGAGTTCCCCGACCTGAAGAATGTGGCAGCCATCTGTGTATACCCCAATTTTGCAGAAGTCGTAAAAGATACGCTGGAAGTGGAGGATGTAAAAATAGCTTGTGTATCAGCAGGTTTCCCCTCCTCCCAGACTTTCATTGAAGTGAAAGTGGCAGAAACTGCCATGGCACTGATGGAAGGCGCCGATGAAATAGACATCGTTATTTCGGTGGGCAAGTTCCTGGCTGGAGACTATGAAAGCATGTGCGAGGAGATACAAGAACTCAAAGCAACCTGTAAAGAGCACCACATGAAGGTAATCCTCGAAACCGGAGCTTTGAAGACGGCTTCGAACATCAAAAAAGCATCCATCCTTTCCATGTATTCGGGTGCCGATTTCATCAAGACTTCCACCGGCAAGCAACAGCCTGCCGCCACACCGGAGGCCGCTCTGGTTATGTGCCAGGCCATCAAGGAATATCACGAGCTGACGGGTATCAAGGTAGGCTTTAAGCCCGCAGGAGGAATCAACTGCGTGAACGACGCACTGATTTACTACACCATCGTCAAGGAAGTGCTCGGCGAAGAATGGCTGAACAACGAACTGTTCCGCTTGGGAACCAGCCGTCTTGCTAACCTGCTGCTTTCGGAAATCAAGGGCGAGGAAATGAAATTCTTTTAAGAGGAAGTTGCATTTACCTATAAATAAAGCCTGATGGAATGGATTCCATCAGGCTTTTTCATATTATCAACCGGAAATAGTTCCGTTATTTTTCCCGTTCCACCACATAGTCCAGATACCCGGTAAGCGCTGCTTTTACCTCCGTATCGGGCAAAGAAGCCAGCAAAGAAAGGGCCTTTCTCTTATAATCATGCATCACTTGCGAAGCATACTCTATGCCACCATGCTGCTTGGTAAACTCGATTAAATGGGCTATTTCACTAGGCGTTGCCTCTCCGTTCTTTATCTTCACGGCAATCTCTTCCGCTGTTTTATCCTTCACGGTATTGAGTACATGGAGCACGGGCAGGGTCAACTTCCCTTCCACCATATCATTTCCGGTAGGTTTGCCTATCTCCTTGCTCTCGGAGTAATCGAAAATATCATCCTTTATCTGAAAACAAAGCCCGATATATTCACCGAACAGACGCGCAGATTCCGCCATTTCATCGCTGGCTCCCACCGAGAGCGCGCCCGCCTTCGTACAAGCAGCAAAGAGCACGGCCGTCTTCTTGCGGATGACGTCGAAATACACTTCCTCAGAAAAATGAAGATTACTGACGTTGGAAAGCTGCAGAAGTTCACCATCTGCCAAATCCTGCCCCAGGCAGGAGACAATGTCAATGATGTCATGATTACGGGTCATGCCCACTTGCACCAACGCTGTCGCAAGCAGATAATCGCCTGCCAGCACGGCTACCTTATTATTGAAAATGGCATTAACGGAGAGTTGTCCACGGCGTTCAGTACTTTCATCCACTACATCATCGTGTACAAGGCTTGCATTATGGAGAAGTTCCAGTGCAACCGCAGCATGCAGGGTTGCAGGACATACTTTACCGAAAAGCTTCGCAGCCAGAAGCACCAGAATGGGGCGCATCATCTTCCCGTTCTTCTGCCGGATATGCGCAATCACGCTGTTCAGCAAAAGGTTGGAACTGGAAAGGGTACTTTCAAAAAGTTTCTTGAAGTCCTCCAGTTCCTCAGAAATCGGAGATTTTATCAATGATGAGTTGTCCATGCATCGCTATTTGCCTACAAAAATAGTAATAAAACGGTTAATACGGTATTTTTTTGTACTTTTACCATGAAAAAAAGGATTAAATGTATGAATTCAATCGATAAACTGTTTTTGCTCGATGCCTACGCACTGATATATCGGGCCTATTACGCGTTCATCAAGAACCCGAGAACCAACTCAAAAGGATTCAACACCTCGGCCATTCTGGGCTTTGTAAACACCCTGGAAGAAGTGCTTAAAAAAGAGAATCCCACACACATAGGAGTAGCCTTCGACCCGTCAGGCCCTACCTTCCGCCACGAGGCCTACGAGCAATACAAGGCACAGCGCGAGGAGACACCCGAGACCATCCGCCTTTCCGTACCTATTATAAAGGATATCATCCGCGCCTACCGCATCCCCATCCTTGAGGTGGCCGGCTATGAAGCGGACGACGTGATAGGCACGCTTGCCACCGAAGCAGGGCGGCAGGGCATCACCACCTATATGATGACACCCGACAAGGACTACGGCCAGCTGGTATCGGACCGCATCTTTATGTACCGCCCCAAGCACACCGGCGGATTCGAAGTGATGGGTACCGAAGAAGTAAAAGCCAAATTCAACATACAAACCACCGAGCAAGTCATCGATATGCTGGGACTGATGGGCGATGCTTCCGACAACATCCCCGGCTGTCCGGGTGTGGGCGAGAAAACCGCACAGAAGCTGATTGCCGAATTCGGCAGCATCGAGAACCTGCTGGAACACACCGACCAACTGAAAGGCGCACTGAAAACGAAGGTGGAGACAAACCGGGAAATGATTACCTTCTCCAAATTCCTTGCTACCATCAAAACAGATGTCCCCATCCGGCTCGATATGAATTCGCTCGTCCGGGAAGAACCGAACGAAGAAGAACTCCGCAAGATTTTCGAAGAGTTGGAATTCCGCACACTCATCGACCGGATACTCAAAAAAGGAAACGGCAACTCTTCCTCCCCCACCCCAACCTCTCCGACACCCGACCTCTTTGCCGGCACTCTGTTTGCCCAGCCGCAAACCTCCAATCCCGAAAACAGCGCCCCCGTTCAAGGCGATTTGTTTGCAAATTTTGCGGGCGAGGGGACGGGAGCTTCTGAAAATTCAAATCTGAAGCGGTTAGAAATGCTCGATGTAGACTATCAACTCATTGATACAGAAGAGAAAAGAAAGGAAATTATTCAAAAGTTACTTACAAGCGAAATTCTCTCAATAGATACAGAGACTACCGGAACCGAGCCAATGGATGCCGAACTCGTGGGAATGAGCTTCAGTGACGCCGAAAATCGGGCATACTACGTACCCGTACCTGCTGAACGAGAGGAAGCCTTAAAAATTGTAAACGAGTTCCGCCCCCTCTTCGAAAACGAGAAATCCATGAAGGTGGGACAAAATATCAAGTACGATATGATTATCCTCCAGAATTACGGAGTCCGGGTGAAAGGCAAGCTTTTCGACACCATGCTCGCCCATTACGTGCTTCAACCCGAACTGCGACACAACATGGACTATCTGGCGGAAATCTACCTGCACTACCAAACCATCCACATCGATGAGCTGATTGGAGCGCGAGGCAAAAACCAAAAGAACATGCGCGACCTTCCACCCGAAGATGTCTACCGTTATGCCTGCGAGGATGCGGACGTCACCCTCAAACTGAAAAACGTGCTGGAAAAGGAACTGAAGGAGCAAGGTGCCGAACATCTGTTCTACGAAATAGAGATGCCGCTCGTCCCCGTACTTGTCAATATAGAGAGCAACGGAGTGCTGCTCGATACGGAAGCATTGAAGCAGTCGTCCCAACACTTCACTGTCCGCCTGCAGGAGATTGAAAAGGAAATCTACAAGATGGCTGGCGAGACATTCAATATCAGCTCCGCCAAGCAGGTAGGCGAAGTGCTGTTCGACAAGCTGAAAATCGTGGAGAAAGCGAAAAAGACCAAGACCGGACAATACGTCACCTCCGAAGAGGTGCTGCAAAGCTACCGCAGCAAGCACGACATCATCGGGAAGATACTGGAATACCGCGGACTGAAGAAACTGCTGAGCACCTATATAGATGCCCTGCCCCAGCTCATCAACCCACGTACGGACCGCATACACACCTCCTTCAACCAGGCGGTAACCGCTACCGGACGCCTCAGCTCCAGCAATCCCAACCTGCAGAACATCCCCATCCGCGACGAAGACGGAAAGGAAATCCGCAAGGCGTTCATCCCCGACACCGGCTGCGAGTTCTTCTCTGCCGACTACTCGCAGATAGAGCTGCGCATCATGGCACACCTCAGCGAAGATAAGAACATGATAGACGCCTTCCTCAGCGGACACGACATCCACGCCGCCACCGCTGCCAAGATATATAAGATAGATATAAACGACGTAACCGCCGACATGCGCCGCAAGGCAAAAACGGCAAACTTCGGCATCATCTACGGCATCTCCGTCTTCGGGCTTGCCGAACGCATGGGCGTTTCCCGCCAGGAAGCCAAAGAGCTGATAGACGGCTACTTTGAAACCTACCCACAAGTGAAGGAGTATATGGACAAAAGCATCCAAGTGGCACGCGAGAACGGCTATGTGGAAACCATCTTCCACCGCAAGCGCTTCCTGCCAGACATCAACTCAAGAAACGGGGTGGTACGGGGCTATGCCGAACGGAATGCCATCAACGCTCCCATCCAGGGAAGTGCCGCCGACATCATAAAAGTAGCCATGGCACACATCTATCAGCGCTTCCAAGCTTACAATCTGAAAGCAAAGATGATTTTACAGGTCCATGACGAACTAAATTTCAGCGTTCCAGAGGCAGAAAAAGAGCTTGTACAGAAAATCGTAATCGAAGAGATGGAGCAGGCATATCGCATGCACGTACCCCTGAAAGCCGATTGTGGGTGGGGAAACAACTGGTTGCAGGCACACTAAACAGCCCAATAACTTTATTTAACTTACAATCAGAAAGCAACAGAAGCAATCCTTTCCAAATACAGTTTGCTCATCAGAATATCCGGCAACCTCGCTGCCGGATATTTTTTATTCACCAATCTTGCCAAAAGGAAAGCATACCGAAACCCTCACTACTGACATATTGATAAAATTTAATCCGATATTTATATTTATGTCAATTTAATACGTACCTTTGCAGCGAAATCAATAACATATTGATAGAAAATAGAAAGTTAAACTAAAAAAGACATAAAACCATGAAAGCAAAAGTATCTTTAAAAACAGTGATTGTTTCAGCACTTCTCTTAGTTTGCGGATTAAATGCCTCAGCCGACAATAAGAGCAACCTCATTTACAATTCGGAAGAAGTAAATGGCATGAAGGTGGCAGAGACCGTATACAAGATGGACGGAAACACGCTTGCCAACTATATGAAGTACAATTATAAGTACGACGACCAGAACCGCATGACGGAAAGCGAAGCCCTGAAATGGAACAGCACCAAGAATACATGGGGCAAGGACATGTGCATCCGCTATGCATACCAAGGCAAGACGATGACTACCACATACTACAAATGGAACAACAAGAAAGGCGAATACATACTGGTTCCCGAGATGACAGTAATCATGGACAACCCTAACATGTAATTGACAAACTCTCTCTTAAAGTAAGAAATCTTATTCCTAACAACAATAACCGAAACCTTTCATAAAAGAGCCGGAATGATTCGCACATTCCGGCTCTTTTATTATATCTTGAAAAACAAATCCTTTCCGTCAGATACCAATAACCTTACACGATTAGTATCCTGGATTGTTTTCTATAATGGCACTGTTTGTATCAATCTCACTTTGGGGAAGCGGCCAAAGTTCATCCTTTCCTTTGATATACTTCATCGTGTTATACACACGGAGATTCAGTGCTTTCCCATCCCAAGAACTACCTTCTGAATATGCCGGATGCCAGTTGTCATCAAATGAAGGCTTGGCATTGGACATAAGCCCTTTTTGATTGGGAGCATAAATCTTACCTGTCATCACTGTAGAAGCCATACCCCAACGACGGAGATCAAACCAACGAAAACCTTCATTACAAAGTTCAACAGTACGTTCGTAACGTAATGCCTTTCGGAGTCCGCTCTGCGAAGTAACTACCACATCGGGCATTCCTACACGATTACGAATTATATTGATGTCCGTTCGTGCTAACTCCAGATTGCCATCAGCCATTTCAATATTGGCTTCTGCCTCTATTAGATAAACCTCTGCTAAACGCATCAAGCCGCAATTAAGATCACTGGTTTCATGGTTGGAGATTGCAGCTCTTTCCAACTCGGCTATATCCAAATATTTCCTCCAGAGATATCCAGCAGGACCTTTAGTGCCATTGGCACCGTATACGCCCTTGGTTCCCTGCGACTCCATGTTTGTCACGTCCTTGCCCGTGCTATAGTCGTGAATCTTTTTACTGGTAGTGGAAGTCTGGAATTCTAGATTGAATATGCGTGAACCAGGTCGCAAACAGAAAAGATCCAGACGAGGGTCCCGGTTTTGCCAAGGGTTCTGCCAGTCATACAGAGAAGATTCCGTAATCGATTTGCCATCCTTGCATTGAAACATATCAACAAATGTTTGTGTAGGACCAAAATAGGCGCATCCTCCCAGTGTACGTGGAGCCATGTAATATGCCTCCTTGGTTTTATTACTGGATATTACCGCATCATACTGCACGGACCAGAGCCACTCATTGCTTGCCTCACCGTCATAACCAAACAGAGCCGTCTGACCGGTTGGCTCTCCTGCCTCATGACTTTCTCCACAATACTGTGTATTGATGGATTCCAATTCAAAGCCTGCCTCCTTAGCCAAATTCAAGGCTTGTTTGGCCGAACTGGCAGCCAAGTCATACTTTTTCCAATTCAAGGCAATACGGGCACGTAACGCATACGCTGCTACCCGTCCGATGCGTGCACTGCCATAGCTTTCTGCTTTATGGCGGAGTGGAAGGTTAGCCAAACACTCGTCGCTAAGATCCGAAAGCAGATTCTCTACAATGGTCTCTCTCGGTGTACGTGGGGTCTGGCTGTCATTTATACCCGCTGTGTGGACCACATACGGCAAGTCTCCATAGTGCTGGCAAGCTTGATCATAACAGAATGCCCGTATGCACAGCAGCTCTGCCCGTATACTCTCTATATCCGTATCAGAGGCTGTGCCACGCAGATTATCCAGCGCATCGAGAAGCTGGTTGATACGTGCCACGGTCTTATACACGCAATTATAAAGCTTGTTTGCCACCGCGTTTTCAGCAGAAGCTCCGGAGGTGATTAATTCCGTATACATAGCCGTGTTGACACGTGTAGCACCAATATCGGTAATATTGTCTGTCACCTTCCACCAGGTGGTGGTGCTGGCACTATAAGCTGTCAGAGATGAGTAAACAGCGTTCAAACCGAAATTCGCCTCTTCCATACTCGAAGGATAAGAGGCAGAAGACGGTGAAGTGAGTGGTTCAAGGTCGAGTGAACAAGCACCGAGACTTAATAGAGACAGCGAAAGGAGTGCTGTATAAATATTGTTTCGTTTCATATCATTTTTTCTTTTTATGTCTTCTTGAATACAGACGGTTTCCCTATTCCGGCTAATCAGAATTTGATGTCAACGCCAAAAGTGAAGGCTTTCGTCTGGGGATAATTGTTTGCCGCACCCAGAGATACCCCATCTGTTGCTGATGCGTTATAGTTGACTTCGGGGTCATAGCCATCCCAAAAGTCAGTAAAAGTCAAGAGATTCTCAGCATTGGCATAAATGTAGGCAGACTTCAGTCCGATGGCTTTCATCCATTTGGAGGGCAGGTCGTAACCCAGCTGCAGGTTCTTCAGACGCAGGTAAGCGGCACTCTTCATCCAGAAGGATGATGTATAGGTGTTGTTACTGCTCTTATAAGAGAGGCGAGGCGTGGATGCATCATGATTCTGCTCCGTCCAATAGTCAAGGTGTTCCTTGCGGTAGGTTCCTCCCTGATAGCAAGGCATCACGTAGTAGGAATTGAGATAACCGTCGGCCTTGCCAACTCCTTGCAAGAAAGCCGAAAGACGAATTCCTTTGTATCCCACTCCTAAATTAAAGCTATAACTATAGCGTGGAACTGTACTTCCGATAATCGTCTTGTCATCTGTAGTAATTTTGTTGTCTCCGCTGACATTCCGGTATTTCAGGTCACCGGGATATACGGTTGTACCGAATTGGGGACAGTTGGCATTGATTTCGTCCGCTTCTTCTTGTGAATTGATGAAACCGTCGCATATCAATCCGTAAATGGAGTTAATGGAAGACCCCTCTTGGTTACGAATATCACCGCTTGTGCTGCTTGTGCCCCGCATGTCGGTGATGGTGTTTTTCACGTCGCTCAGCGTAAGGGCGGCATCCAGCGAAAAGTCCCTCGTCAGCTTCTTGCTGTAGCCTACGCTTAGCTCCCATCCCTGGTTTCTTACCTTGCCGGCATTCTGGAAGGGAGCACCCATACCAATGTGGTTGGGGATGTCCAGCTTCATCAGGATACCATCCGTTATCTTCCTATACCAGTCGGCAGTGATGTTGATACAGCCGAACAGTGAAAGATCTATGCCTAAGTCAGTCATGGTAGAAGTCTCCCATGTAAGGTCCCTATTGGAGAGCGAGGTAACAGCAGAGGTCGTGTAAAGATTACCTCCCATAGATATAGAGCCCGTAGAGAGTTGCTGAGTAGTGGGATAATAGGAACTTCCGATATTCTGGTTGCCCAGTTTGCCCCAAGAGGCACGTAATTTCAGATTATCCACTCTATCGCGTATAGATTCCATAAAGGGTTCCTCGCTGATGCGCCATGCTGCAGAGAATGAAGGGAACACGCCATATCGGTTACCCTCTGCAAATCTGGAAGAACCGTCGGTACGGATATTGGC
This sequence comes from Bacteroides sp. CACC 737, assembly GCF_013874375.1. Lineage (NCBI taxonomy): Bacteria > Pseudomonadati > Bacteroidota > Bacteroidia > Bacteroidales > Bacteroidaceae > Bacteroides > Bacteroides sp. CACC 737. The sequence continues at coordinate 3,838,332 of NZ_CP059408.1, read as the reverse complement.
CTCCACAAGGTAGCGTTCCTTGTAGTTGTAATTCAAGCGGCCAAAGAAGGAGTTGATGGCCCATTGGTACTCCCCTCCTCCATTGTTCATGTTCTCAATGTTACCGGCATCAATTTGGTCATATTGAGGGAAGTTGAATACTTGACGATAGGCAGAAAGAGTCTTTTCTGTATAGGTCTGACACTCCATACCTGCCATTACTTTGAAGTAGTGGTCATCCAGCTGTTTCTCATAGTTGGTCAGTGCCTGTGTGTTCCAGTAGAAGTAACGGTAGGCCGATTCTGTAAGCGAGTTGTAGGTTTCGCCGCTCTTGAAGCTGGTAGTACCTTCCGGGTCACCATACGTGGTGACAGAATTCTTATAGTTATGGTTATTCTTGGTGATATAACGTGGAGTGGCTTGAACTGACACATTCCATCCATCGAGAATCTTATAGGTCAGAGCCATCGCCATGGTAGCACGGATAACATTGTTTTTCACAATACCGCCTTCACGCAACAACAGCACGGGGTTATTGCCCATCAGACCATTTGCCCCATTATAAAGACCAGTAGTAAATTGATTGACAATGTTCGGGGTTCGGGTGTTCATATAATTGAAGGCATGTCCTTCGTAGGGAGAACTATTTTTATTGGCATTGCTTACTTGTATGTCAAACTTCATGTCCAGACGGTCGCTAAGCTTGATGTCCATATTGTTGCGTACAGAGATTTTACGGTAAGAGGAATTGACCACTATACCCGTCTGGTCCAGATACCCTATAGAAGTAAGTGTCTTGATACGTTCTGATGAAGAAGTCAGAGTAAGCGTATGCCCATGGTTGAATCCGTTTTCTGTAAGAATCAAGTCCTGCCAGTCTGTATTAGGATAGATGTCCGGGTCAGTAGCCATGCCAGCCACATATTCCCTTATATATTCATCACTATAGGGCAGGTCGGATCCGTCGTTACCTGCTGCCACATTTTCTAATTGCATATATTCCAATGCATCCACTTTTTGAGGAAGCATCGTTGCGCCTTGGAATCCAAAATATCCTTTATAGGATATGCTGAACTTGTCTTGACTGCCACCCCGTTTGGTAGTCACCAGAATGACACCATTGGCAGCACGTGAACCATAGATGGATGCAGATGCAGCATCTTTCAAGACGGACACTGACTCGATGATGTTAGGATCCACTTCATCTATGGTTCCTTCTACGCCATCGACCAACACCAACGGGGCGGCACTATCACCACCGAAGGTTCCGATACCACGTATACGTATATGACCGCCATTGCCGCCTGGCTCACCGCTCTGTGTAGTGACAGTTACACCTGCAGCCATGCCTTGCAGAGCCGAAGATACGTTTGATACTCGACGGCTTGCAAGCTTCTCGCTGTTAAGCGAAGAAACCGAGCCTGACAGATTAACCTTCTTGTTAGTGCTATAACCTACCACTACCACGTCGTTAAGCAATTGTGAGTCTTCATCCAGTACCACATGAATGAAGTTCTCCCCTGCAGTCTTCAGCTTGAGGGTACGGAAGCCGATGTAGGATACGATGAGTTCCGCGTCTTCGATGGTTTCAAAATTGAAGTTGCCGTCCACATCGGTAATGGTTTTCTCGGGAGAATGGGTCACTTGAATTGTAGCACCGGGAAGTGGATTATTGAACCGGTCCACCACTTTACCTTTGACGGGTTTCAGTGAAGCTGCGACTACATTCAACGAAACAAGCAGCCCACAGACACACACAAAGGATTTAATCATTCTTGTTTTCATTAGTTTCTATGATGATTTTAATTTCGGCTGCAAAAGAATGGATGCTGTATTACAGACTTGTGTCACTTCTGTGATTTTGATATGACACCGGATGAGAGCCCGACATATGTAACTTGAACGTAACCCCATAGAAACGACGAAGTAATTTCACTCACCTATTTTTGCTCTCAATTCAAACAACAAATAATTGAAAGAGAAAAGCAATGAACAAAAAGAACATTTTTTACGCCGCATTGCTGCTTATGGCAATAGGGGCAGAAGCTAAAGAGATTAAAGGCAAAGTCATGGCCGACGGCAAGGGGCTGGCCAAAGTTGTAGTAACCGATGGCACCGCATTCGCTCTTACCAGTGAAGACGGAAGCTATATGATTGATGCTGATGAGAAGGCCCACTTTATCTATGTAGTGACACCTTCAGGCTATATGGCTCCTTGCAACGGGGGTACTCCCGTCTTCTATAAGACTCTGAACGAGAACAGCCACGATTTCCAGCTCCATCGCTGGGGAACAGTAGGAGGCAAATACGCCATGATGGCAGCAGCCGATACACAACCGCGCGGAGAGAACGCATTCCATCGGCTTGAAACGGAAGCTTTCCCCGACCTCAAGCAAGTGGGCTTTGAATATATGAGCCAGAATATTCCTGCTTTCGCCATCTTCTTGGGCGACATCTTATGGGATAACCTGGAAATGTTTCCCCACATCAAGCAAGAGATAGCAAAGATCCAAATTCCCATCTATCCGGTTATCGGCAACCACGACCACGACAAGGAGGTGAGCGACGATGATGCCAGTGCACATCTTTATCGGCATTTCTTTGGACCCACTTACTATGCGTTCAATGCTGGAAAAGACTATTATATCGTTTTGGACAATATCCTTTATAAAGGAAACAAGAAGTATGAGGTGGGGCTCAATGATCAGCAGCTCAATTGGGTGAAGAGCTATCTGCAGTACGTCCCCAAAGGGGCTCATCTGTTTGTTTGCATGCATGCTCCGGCATACTTCTATAACGAGAACTACAAGTTGGGACGCGTAGCCGAGTTACTCGACCTTTTCGAGGGTTATAAGGTAGATATTCTCAGTGGTCACACTCATGTACAATGCAACACACAAATCAGAAACAACATTCGTGAGTACAATATCGCCTCCATCGGAGGCGCGTGGTGGTTATGGGACGGCATCTATAGCAAAGACGGTACCCCTATTGGCTACCAAGTATTCGAATCCGGCAAGAACGGAATTGCAAATTATTTCAAGTCATTAGGACATGACCGTGACTATCAGTTCCGTTACTATCCCGTGGGTACAGTACCCGGCCATGAAGACGAACTCTGCGTCAAGGTATGGAATTGGGATAACCGCTGGAAAGTGGAATACTACGAAGACGGGAAGTTGAAAGGCGAAATGAAGCAGTATAAAGGCATGGATCCTGATTATGATTTCTTCCTGCAGCGCAAAGCTGTCACAGAGGGAAAGGATATGAAGGAACGTGGTCGCCAAGCTAACAAGAATGCTTATTTCTTTTTCTCTACAAAACCGAGCGATAAAGCAAAGAAAATAAAAATCGTGGTGACTGACGCCAACGGGAAAAGCTACGAGCAGTCTTTGGAACATTAAGTAAACAGACAGATAGTAATCGGTACCTGATTATGAGCCATTCCCTGCTCCTCGTTATTCAGCTATCGGTTATTATTCGTACCTTTACCCGAAAAAGGAATGCCACATGATACCCAAGCCCCTCATTACCTACATCGAGACAGCAATCATCCCCCGTTACAAGGAGTTTGACAAAGCACACAACCTCTCACACGTCCGCACCGTCATCGAAGAAAGCCTTGCCCTCGCCCGGCAATATCCCGAAGCGGACGAACGCCTGGCATACGTCATTGCCGCCTACCATGACACGGGACTGTGCCGCGACCGCGCCACCCACCACCTTGTCTCCGGCGAGATACTGATGGCGGACTCTACCCTGCGGCAATGGTTCTCCGACACGGAAATCCTCCTCATGAAAGAAGCCGTAGAAGACCACCGCGCCTCTACAGACCACGAACCTCGTAGCATCTACGGCAAGATTGTTGCCGAAGCGGACCGTATCATCGACCCGGACATCACCCTGCGCCGCACCGTGCAGTACGGATTGAAACAGAATCCTGCCGCCGACAAGGAGTGGCACTACCAGCGGTTCCATCAGCATCTCATGGCAAAATATGCACCCGGCGGTTATCTGAAGCTCTGGTTTCCCGAGGGCAAGAATGCGGAACAGCTGAAGAAGCTCCAAGCCATTATCGCAGACGAAGGACAGCTGCGGCAAGTTTTCAACCGAATATTCGAGGAGGAAAAGTAATAGCGGTATCAATGAAGCATATGCCCCATTTCATTTCCGACTATGGAAACGGTTTGTTTCCTATAATGGAACAGAGTGTTCTCTATAAGGAAACAAAGTGTTTCCTATAACGGAACAAATCGTTTTATCCCGTCGAAACAAGTCGTTTCATACAAGAGAAACAATCTGTTCCGACGGGGTGTAACAAAGTGTTCAGTACTGTGAACTAATACAATAGCTCTATTTAGAAGGTCTCACAAGATAAGTATCCGCCTCCATAAGTATAAAGACTTATGGGCGTGCCAACATGAGGAAATCATAAAACTCACAGATGGACTGGCCTTCGGTTTCTGATTCGAAGACAAAGAAGAGCGGCTGCTTTCCCTTATGCAGCTTTGCCGGAATAGAGAGCGGAGCATAGAACTCCCTGCAAGTGCTGCCAGCCTTCACATCCACAAGTCCTATCTCTACACCGCCTTTTGTTGTCCAAGGGCTACCCAGCATGATGCGGATGCATCCGTCGGTATCTTCAGCCTTCAACCTTAACTGCATCTGCAAAGACTTATCTCGCGGAACGGCATTCATATTCAAGTATTTATATCCTACAATCGACCCACTTGTATTATTCACCACCGGAGCGAACGGGATTTTGTGGTTGTTATCGCCGGCATAGGGATTATTATCCCGGTACACAGGCCGGATGTAAGACCCCGTGTAGACATAATGGGGATAGACCTCTTTGATACCTCCGGGATTGGTGTGCCAACAAGCCAACCCGGCCGAGATGCGCTGCATAGGATTGAGCCCTTCAAGAAGGAAACCCTCAGAGTTGAATTCCCCGCGCGAAATCACGACTTTCCCACCTTTTCCTTTTTCCACCTTTACATCAATGGCCGACACCATAGCCTGGCGTGCATAGCAATCGGTACCTATCTGGCGATGATAGAACACGTACCATTGCCCTCCTATCTTGCAGATACTGCCATGCGTATTTCCACCGGGCATGGCCGAAGCTATCACATTGCCTTTTTCATCATATTCGCGCGCCCGCGCATCGATGATTGTCCCACCATAGGTCCACGGGCCCAAGGGATGCTCGCTGTAGGCATAGGCCAACGTATAGTTGCTGGCGTTTGGCAGGCCATCTTCACCCTCGGCGGTAGTACGGCTATAGATAAACACATATTTATCCTCAATCTTGCGGATGGAGGATGCCTCAAAGAAGCGGAATATACCTTCCTGCCGATAGCCTGAAATCATGTTCTCCACCACTTCGGTACCCGGCTTTACCGTGCACATGGTAGCAGGGTCCAACTCCGCGCCATGCGAAATGCCAAATCCCCAATAACCATACACACGTCCATCATCATCGACAAACACTGCGGGGTCGAATCCCAAACAACCGAAAGTCTCGCGAGGACGCTCCTTATGCCAGTTGCATACCGTAAACGGGCCATCGGGACGGTCGCTTTTGGCAATCATGGAATTGCGTCCACCACCTTGATTATTCGGAAAGAGGTAGTAAGTTTTCTTACCATCGGCATCGGTAGTTACTGTCACGTCAGGGGCAAAAAGCACGTCGTCGGTTCCATCAGCATTCAGTTTATACAGTTCGGGCGACTCATTGACTTTAAATATCACGCCGTCATATCTCCAACGGGTCAGGTCCTCTACGGGTGCCGACCACACCACCTGGTCACGTCCGCAATACATCCACTTGAGATTATCGTGCGAACCATAAATATAAAGACGGTACTTGCCGGGACAGTCAGGATCCTCAAACACATAGGGCTCACCATCAGGAATAAATTCCCAAAGCGGCAGATAAGGATTCTGTGCAGATAATGTAAAAGACAGACCGATGAGACATGAGAAAATCATCAGAATTTTTCTTACTTTGTTTTTCATAATCGCATTGATTTATAGAATGATACTTAAATTTATAATTGCGACAAAACTATCAATTTATCATTTTACTCTCGTGCTTTTAATGCAAATTAACATACCCACTTTCCCCGGTAAGTACTATCTTTGCTTAAAAAAGTGAAGATAGGCTGCACCTCAGCATAAAAAATGAACGCGTTCATTTCATTCTGCCTTCGGTTTGCACTATCTTTGCATCCAATTAACTGAACAATAACTAAAAAACAAGATAACACTATGGCATTAAAAGCTGGTATCGTGGGCCTTCCCAACGTAGGAAAATCCACTCTTTTCAACTGCTTGAGCAGCGCAAAGGCACAAGCGGCAAACTTCCCGTTCTGTACAATCGACGCCCAAATGGGGCAAGTGTCCGTACCCGACGAACGACTGACGAAGCTCGCCGAGCTGGTTCACCCGGGGCGTATCGTACCCGCCGTGTGCGACATTGTCGACATTGCCGGACTGGTGAAAGGCGCCAGCAAAGGTGAAGGACTCGGCAACCAGTTCCTGGGCAACATCCGCGAGTGCGACGCCATCATCCACGTGCTGCGCTGCTTCGACAATGGCAACATCGTCCACGTGGACGGCTCGGTGAACCCCGTACGCGACAAGGAAATCATCGACACAGAGCTGCAACTGAAAGACCTCGAAACCGTGGAAAACCGCATCAAGCGCGTAGAGAAAATAGCCAAGGTGGGTGGCGACAAGGCTGCAAAGATAGAGTACGAACTCCTGCTCCGCTACAAGGATGCCCTGGAACAAGGACAAAGCGCCCGCACCGTCATCCCGCAGAACGACGACGAGGAACAATGCGCCAAGCAGATGTTCCTGCTTACTACCAAGCCCGTGCTCTATGTCTGCAACGTGGATGATGTCAGCGCCGCCGGCGGCAACCAGTACGTAGAGCAGGTGCGCGAAGCCATCAAGGGCGAGGATGCCGAACTTATCATCATCTCCGCCCAGACCGAGGCCGACATTGCCGAACTGGAGACATACGAGGAAAAACAGATGTTCCTCGAAGACCTGGGACTGAAAGAGAGCGGTTGCAACCGTTTGATTAAAGCTATCTACAGCCTGCTGAACCTCGAAACCTTCATCACTGCCGGAGAGATGGAAGTAAAGGCATGGACCTATCGCAAGGGATGGAAAGCACCGCAATGCGCCGGCGTTATCCATACGGATTTCGAGAAAGGGTTTATCCGGGCAGAGGTCATCAAGTATGAGGATTATATCAAGTATGGCAGCGAAGCAGCCGTGCGCGAAGCCGGAAAGTTGGGTGTGGAAGGCAAGGAGTATGTGGTGCAGGATGGGGACATCATGCACTTCAGGTTCAATGTGTAATGATATTCATTCCAGATGGCAATGTACTTTCTTTGTACATTGCCATTTTCTAATAAACTCCATACAATAACAATACTGTGAAACAGATTATCTTCCTTTTATTCTTATTGTCCTATACTGCCGTTTATGCACAACAGCAAGACTCGGTAACCATTCACGGACGGGTGACTGATTACAACGGACAACCGATAGACAGTGCCAGCATCTGGTGGCAAAACCCGCAGTTCAATGACATCATAGAAGCCATAACCGACAAAGACGGGCATTACACGGCCCGTATACCCAAAGGGAAATATCAAAGTGCAGCCTCTATTTATCTGCCCTCCTATGCGCACATTGCCATGAAAAGCGGGCTGCCCGAAACTGAACACCGCCTGGAGTTCTGGGCCTGGGATTTCATCGCCGACCGCGACACTACACTCGACATACGTTATCATCGTATGGAAGCTTATGGCCTGCGTGCTTTCCGCATCCCCGGAGCCATGCCTACTTATCAGATATACGTCCGTCCCATGAGCTTGACACGTACCTACCAATGGATGAAAGAAACAAAGCCCGAGTCATTGGTACACGGTGAAAACCTGAGTGACATTGAGCAACAAGAACAAAACGAAGAAGCCAAAGAATGCCAGATGGCTCCCCGCCCCGGGCAACTGAAAGTCACCGTCTGGATAGACGGCGAGAAAGTCCCCGTGCTGATGAAGCAGGAAATAAAAGAATATTTCGACAGCAACGAATATGGCAACGCCTATCTATTGACAGTAGACATGCCCAAGCATCCCAAAAAAGACCTTCCCTACCGTATCTTCAAAGTAGAGCTGGAAGACATGGAAAACGGTGACCGGGGCGAAGGGCTTTACTATATGGAAAAGGAAAACTACGTTCAATAAACCATACACAACAAATGGCAAACAGTAATCTGAAATACCTCATAGCAGGTACCGGCGGCGTAGGCGGAAGCATCGCCGCCTTTCTTTCATTATCCGGCAAAGACGTCACTTGCATTGCACGTGGCGAACACCTTGCCGCCATACGCGGGAACGGTCTGCAACTGCACTCCGATTTGAAAGGTGAACATTGTCTGAAAGTGGCGGCATTTACCGCAGAAGAATTCCAAGGCAAAGCGGATGTTATCTTCGTCTGCGTCAAAGGTTATTCCGTAGACTCCATTACGGAACTCATCAAACGTGCCTCACACGAGCGTACAGTGGTAATCCCCATCCTGAATGTTTACGGAACCGGTCCCCGTATCCAGCGGTTGGTCCCCGGCGTCACGGTGCTCGACGGCTGCATCTACATCGTAGGATTCGTATCCGGACGGGGAGAAATCACGCAGATGGGAAAGATTTTCCGGCTCGTCTACGGAGCACACCGCAGCACGATTGTTTCCCGTGAAACATTGGAAGCCGTGCAACGCGATTTGCAGGAAAGCGGCATCAAAGCCGAAATCTCCGACGACATCAACCGGGACACATTCGTCAAGTGGTCTTTCATTTCTGCTATGGCCGTCACCGGAGCCTATTACGACGTACCTATGGGCGAAGTCCAGAAACCGGGCAAAGTGCGCGACACCTTTATCGGACTGTCACAAGAGAGTGCAGCTTTGGGCAGGAAGTTGGGTATAGAATTCAAGGAAGACATCGTGCAGTATAACCTCAAAGTAATAGACAAACTCGCCCCCGAAAGTACCGCCTCCATGCAGAAAGATATGGCCAAAGGACATCAGAGCGAAGTACAAGGCTTGTTGTTCGACATGATTACGGCTGCAGAGGAACAAGGGATTGAGGTGCCGACGTATAGGATGGTGGCGGAGAAATTCAAATAAACTGCCACGATGAACTGCCAAACGAGATAATTTCATACCTTTGTCCCGAACAACCCCGTAATTCAGTAATTTAATTCTTCATAAATATGCTATCACTACTCACCATCAACTGGAACCCCGACCCCGAACTATTCAACTTCTTCGGCATATCCATCCGCTACTACGGTTTATTATGGATTATCGGCCTCGCCTTTGCCTACCTTATCGTGCAACACCAGTACCACGACCGCAAAATAGACGAAAAGAAATTCGAACCTCTTTTCTTCTATTGCTTCTTCGGCATACTGATAGGCGCACGACTGGGCCACTGCATATTTTACGACTGGGCCTACTACCAGGACCACTTCGTTGAAATGATTCTCCCCATCAAGCAGACCGCCGCAGGATGGAAAATGACGGGTTACACCGGCCTTGCCAGCCACGGCGGCACGCTGGGCCTGATTATCGCCCTCTGGATGTACTGCCGCAAGACGAAGATGCACTACATGGACGTGCTCGACATGATAGCCGTTGCCACTCCCATCACCGCCTGCTGCATCCGCCTTGCCAACCTGATGAACTCCGAAATCATCGGTAAACCGACCGACGTGCCCTGGGCATTCATCTTCGAGCGCGAAGACATGCTGCCTCGCCATCCGGCACAGCTCTACGAAGCCATCGCCTACTTCATCTTCTTCCTGGGGATGGTCTGGCTATACAAACGCGGACAGAAGAAACAAGAGACCAAGCTCGAAACAGATTTCAGCACCACCAAGCGGAAATCAACCACCGTGCAGGCCGAAGCCTCCCTGCCCTATCACCGCGGTTTCTTCTTCGGACTCTGCCTGACGGAGATTTTCACCTTCCGTTTCTTCATCGAGTTCCTGAAAGAAAACCAGGTGAACTTTGAGGACAGCATGACGCTGAACATGGGCCAGTGGCTCAGTATCCCGTTTGTGATTATCGGGGTATATTTCATGTGTTTCTACGGGAAGAAAGCTTCCAAATAAACATTTCAGCCCTACATAAGCAACATACCCACCCCTTTCATCTGTGTGGATTTCTCTACTTTTACGGCATCGAAACAGTAACCGTAAATCATATATTTATCATGAAAGAGAGACAACTGATGAAAGGGGCAGCTTTTATGCTGCTGGCAGCAACTGCCACCCTGCCTGCGCATGCCCAACTGAAAACAAATGCCGGCGTGCAATACCTGCTTTCCCAGTCGAAAGACATGAGCCAGGATTTTCTGGACCTCAGCAACACCTATTTCTTCGCCGACAGTCTGGTATCGTTCGACACCTCCACCGGTAAAGGAACCGTCCAGTGGAAACGCCAGCAACTGATGCCCCGCCAGGCATTCAATGCAAACACTTACCTGCACCAGCCCCTCCAGTCGCTGGACTTCCCGGAGACCGCCTACGACAATAACCCGCAACTGACGTTCACCGTCGAGCCGGTCAGCGAACGTACCCTTCGCATCCGTATGCTCACCTCGCCCATCGTGCCGAAAGAAGATGCTGACGACCCCATGCTCATAGGAAAGCCCGCCGACGGACGCTCCTTCTGGAAAGCCGAGAAGACGGACAAAGGTACGCTGTACACCTCCCGATACGGCAGCCTGCTCATCCAGAACTATCCCTGGCGTCTGGTACTGAAAGACGCCGACGGACGCCTGCTGACACAGACCCGTTGCTGGAGCGACAACGACTCTACGCAGGTCAAGGTACCTCCATTCAGCTTCATCAAGCGCGGCTCGGACAACTCACGCAGCATCAATCCCGTATTCAGCCTCGCGCCGAACGAGAAAATCTACGGTTGCGGCGAGTCCGCCACCGCACTGAACAAGGCCGGGCAGAAGGTCAACCTCTTTGTCACCGACCCGCAGGGCCCCGAAACCCCGGACATGTACAAGCCTATCCCCTTCTTTTTCAGTAACCGCGGCTATGGCATGTTTATGCACACTTCCGCCCCCGTGACCTGCGACTTCGGCTGTTCCTACATCGGAGCCACCAAACTCTTCATGGCAGACGAAGCGATGGACATCTTCATCTTCCTAGGTTCGCCGAAGGAGATGCTGAGCGAATACACCGCACTGGTAGGACGGCCCGAAATGCCCCCCTTGTGGAGCTTCGGCACCTGGATGAGCCGCATCACCTACTTCAGCGAAGCAGAGGGCCGCGACGTAGCCCGGAAACTGCGTGAGAACAAGATACCGAGCGATGTCATCCACTTCGATACCGGCTGGTTCAGCGTGGACTGGCAATGCGACTACGCCTTTGCCGCCGACCGCTTCGACAATCCCCGGCAGATGCTCACCGACCTGAGGTCACAAGGTTTCCGCACCTGCCTCTGGCAACTTCCCTACTTCACTCCGAAAAACAAGTTCTTCCCTGAGTTGGTAGAACGCGGTCTGTACGTGCGCAACGGCAAGGGACAGCTCCCCTACGAGGACGTGGTGCTGGACTTCACCAACCCCGAAACCGTGCAGTGGTATCAAAAGAAGCTCGGCAACCTGATTGAAATGGGTGTAGGCGCCATCAAAGTAGACTTCGGCGAAGGTGCCCCACTGGATGCCATCTATGCCAACGGCCGTAGCGGACTATACGAACACAACCTCTATCCCCTGCGCTACAACAAGACCGTGGCCGAGGTAATCAAGAAGATACACGGCGAAAACATTATCTGGGCACGTTCCGCATGGGCAGGCTCACAACGCTACCCGCTGCACTGGGGCGGTGACGCCGCCACTACCGAAACCGGTTTCGAGGGAACCATCCGCAGCGGCCTCTCCATCGGACTGAGCGGATTCTGTTTCTGGAGCAATGACATAGGTGGCTTCGTGACCCAAAGCCCCGAAAGCCTCTACCGCCGCTGGCTGCCCTTCGGCTTCCTCACCAGCCACAGCCGCGTGCACGGAGCACCTCCCACCGAGCCGTGGTACTACGGGAAAGAGTTCACAGACTATTTCCGCCGTTGTGCCGAACTGAAGTACAAACTGATGCCCTACGTATATGCACAATCCAAAGAGTGCACCGAAAACGGCTGGCCGATGCTCCGCGCCCTGCTGCTGGAGTATCCCGACGACCCGGGTGCATGGCTGGTAGAGGACGAGTACATGTTCGGTTCCAATCTCCTCGTGGCACCCATGCTCGAAGAGGGCAGCGGACGGGATGTCTACCTCCCCGGACGGCAGAAATGGATAGACTACCAGACCGGAAAGGTGTATGCTCCGGGATGGAACCATATCGAGTGCGGCACCCTGCCCATCGTCATTCTTGTAAAGGACGGTTCGGCCATCCCCCATATCCCCGTGGCACAATGCACAGACCAGATGAAATGGGACAAGATTACGTGGAAGAAGTATCTGGCAGACGAAAAGAAAGCCGAAGGGTTGCTCTGCCTGCCGCAGGACGGACGGTTGCAACGAATGTCCATCCCATAATCCCCTATCCTTTCATGTATGAGATGCATATCTCGTGCAGACAAAAGGTATAGATTGAGATAACAACCAAGAATGTTTGTTATGACAACCCACTACATTGAATCCATTAAACCCTAATGAACCATGAGAAACAAGTCACTACTCCTCATTTTCTCTCTGCTGCTTTGCCTGCAGACAAGCGCACAACAAACACAAGCCTTCCAAGATACCACGCTCACCGACGAACAGCGCGTGGACCATCTTCTTTCCATCCTGACATTGGATGAAAAGATAAACCTTCTTTCCACCGACCTCGGTGTCCCCCGCCTCAACATTCCCCGTTGCGGACACTACGAAGGACTGCACGGGCTGACCCTCGGCGGGCCTGCCATGTGGGGCGGACGCCAAAGAACGGAAGACGGGAAAGTAGTCCCCACAGACTGCCCCACCACCATATTCCCCCAATCCTACGGTCTGGGCTCCACATGGGACACCGATTTGGTGCAGAAAGTAGCGGAACAAGCTGCTGAAGAAGCCCGCTACTACATGCAGACCACCGGCAACAAGCGTCATGCCCTCGTGATGCGCGCTCCGAATGCCGACCTTGCCCGCGACCCGCGCTGGGGACGTACCGAGGAGAGTTTCGGAGAAGATGCTTTCCTCACCGCCCAACTCACCATTGCCAGCGTACGCGGCCTGCAAGGCAATCATCCCCGCTACTGGAAAACTGCCTCTCTGATGAAACACTTCCTTGCTAATAGTAACGAGGACGGACGGGACAGCACTTCCTCCGACTTCGACACGCGGCTGTTCCATGAATACTACGCTTATCCTTTCTATAAAGGCATCACCGAGGGAGGCAGCCGTGCCTTCATGGCAGCCTACAACAGTTGGAACAGCATCCCCATGTCCATCCATCCCTGCCTCGAAGAGATTACCCGCAAGCAGTGGGGCAACAACGGTATCATCTGTACGGACGGTGGTGCCCTGAAACTGCTGATTGAAGCGCACAAGAGTTTTCCGAGCTTTGCGGAGGGTGCCGCTGCCGTAGTAAAAGCCACCACAGGACAATTTCTCGACGTATACGTTCCTTACGTCAAGGAAGCGCTGGAAAAGGGATTGCTGACCGAAGCCGACATTGACAAAGCCATCCGCGGGAACATCTTCGTCGCCCTCAAGCTTGGCTTGCTGGACGGGGACCACTCCCGTAACCCTTATCTCTCCATCGGAAAGGACAGTACGCAGGCACCGCCTTTCATGACAGCAGAAGCCCGCAGGCTGGCACGGGAAGTCACCGCCAAGTCCGTGGTATTATTGAAAAACAAGAATCTCCTGCCACTCGATGCCGGAAAGCTGCGTAAAATAGCCGTTATAGGCCCGTATTCGGACAAAATCGTACAAGACTGGTATAGTGGTACCCCGCCTTACGAAACAACGATTCTGAGTGGCATACGCAATGCTGTGAAAGAAGGAACCGAAATCATCCACGCCGAAGACAACCGCATGGGCCAGGCGGAAAAGGCTGCCGCAGCCGCCGACATCGCCATTGTATGTGTAGGAAACCATCCTTACGGCACACGTGCGGACTGGAAGTTCTCTCCCGTCCCCAGTGACGGCCGCGAAGCCGTGGACCGCAAATCGCTGATGCTGCCCGATGAAGACTTGGTGAAGCTGGTGCTCAAAGCCAATCCCAATACCATACTGGTGCTCGTCAGCAGTTTCCCCTACACCATCAACTGGAGCCAGGAGCACGTGCCTGCCATCGTTCACATCACCCACTGCAGCCAGGAGCAGGGCAACGGACTGGCCGACGTACTCTTCGGCAAGGTAAATCCAGCCGGACGTACCGTACAGACGTGGGTGAAAGACATCATCGACCTGCCCGACATGATGGACTACGACATCCGCAACGGACGTACGTATATGTACCACCAAGGCCCTGTGCTCTATCCTTTCGGCTATGGTCTGAGCTATTCCGACTTTACGTACGAGAAGATTGAATCCGTCAAGCAAGACAAGAAGAACATCCGCGTGACGGTATCAGTGAAGAATACCAGCGGACGCGACGGAGAAGAAGTCGTACAGCTCTATGCCAGCTATCCGGACTCCAAAGTGGAACGTCCTTCCAAGCAGTTGCGCGCCTTCAAGCGTATCCCCATCAAGGCCGGCGAAACCCGGGAAGTGACGCTTACCGTTCCCAAAGAGGAGCTCGGCTATTGGAACGAAGGAAAGCAGATGTTCGTTGTAGAACCCGGAACGGTGAAGCTGCTGATAGGGGCTTCGTCGGAAGATATACGGTTGGAGGGAAAGATCAGGCTATAAGAATGAAAAAGCCATCCCTTAACATACCGACTATAAAAATTAGCGAGTTATGCCACAACAACGTGGCAAACCCGCTAATTACATATTTGCAAGCATAAATGAAGTACAAGGTCACTTTATAATAAACTCATATCTTCCTGCCGCCAGTTCCACCACCCGTACATTCTCGGCCTTGTCAGGTAAAGTGAGTGTAGCTGTACTGTTAGCGGGCACTGTAACTTCATAATGCACACATTTCCCTTTCCATTCCCAGCGAGAAACAATTTTACCGTAAGGCGACCGATGACGAGCTTCAAACCGTTTCAATCCCTTTATGAAATGGGGACGGAGCAGAATGTTTTGAAAACCAGGTTGCGCGGGATCAGGGAAAATACCTCCCAGCCCCTTGTAGAACCAAGCACCTATTTCACCGAACATCATATGATTGTCCGAGATGTCACGAGTAGCCTGCAAATCCCAGTTCTCGAGCAGCGTAGTGGCACCGTTCACCATCCACCAACCCCATGAAGGATAAGTGTCCTGTACAGCCACCTTATAAGCTGTTTCAGCATAACCATTTTCGCTGAGTGCATTCAGAATAGCTTTAGCTCCTAATACACCCACATCCAAGTGAAAACCGTCCTCCTCTACCTTATGTGCCAAGTTAGCTGCCACTTTTCCTATCAACTTTTCGGGCACAATCTTCCATTGCAAGGGAACACTCAATTCGGTTTGTGAACCTTCGGCATAGATGCCTGTTTCTCGATTCAGGAACTTATCATTGACAGCTTGCTTTATCTCCTCCGACAAGGCATTATAATATTCGTAATCGGCCTGTTTGCCGAAGAGTTTGGCAGCAGCGGCCAAAATCTTGGTATCTACATAAAAGTAGACCGAGGAAGTCAGCTCTTTATTGGATTTTGACTTCACCGGCACCCAGTCTCCGCGCCCCCACGTAGTGAGATGATTGTTAGAGATACGCTCCACATAATCCACATAACGTTTGATGCTCTCGTAACAATCGCTCAAGGGCTTGCTATCACCGTAGAAGAGGTAGATATTCCAAGGGATGATGGCAATAGTACTAGTCCAGTCCAGCCCGTTGTCTGTACCATATCCCCATCCACCAGTTGGAATAATATCGGGCAGCACTCCGTTGGGCTGCTGTTCGTCACGATGGTCGGCCAACCATTTTTCGTAAACGGTAATTCCATCAAAGTTATAAAATGCTGCCTCAATGGCAAAATGACCGTCACCAGTCCAACCGTTCTTCTCGCGCTGAGGGCAATCGGTGGGGTAGCCCATCAGATTGGAAAGGTAAGAGTGATTGGCAGCATGGAGCAGCTTGCCTATCAGTGGACTCGAAGATTCCAAGCTACCTACTGCCGGCACATCACTGTGCATGAAGTAAGCAATCAAGCTGTTTTGGTCAAGCTCAATAGGCTTATCTGCCACTACCTCCACATAACGAAATCCCTTGTAATTAAATCGGGGCATGAACTCATCCTCTTCTCCACTCAGAATGAGAATGTCCGTCTGAAAAGGGTCTTTCTCCTTATCGCCTCGAAAGTAGACATCAATGTTCGAGAGATCGAGGCGGCCATTTGGATGTAAGCGTTCGCCATGTTTGATTCTGACCTCCGTTCCCCGTTCACCCGAAACATGAATACAAGTCACACCGGACATATTTTGCCCGAAATCATAGATGTATGTTTTCTCGTCCACTTTGCGGAAAGAGACGGCGGGGAAAATCTTTACATTACGGATGGGATGTACTTGCTGGGCAGTGACATTGGAAGAAGGTACACTCCGATAGGCTACTCCGCGCCACTTGGAATCATCGAATTCCGGAGTGCTCCATCCTTTCTGCTCCAGACGTGCATCGTAGTGCTCGCCAGTATAGATACTATTAAAAGTGATTGCACCCGACGCTGTCCGCCAACTGAGATCGGTGGGAATAGTCTCCACGCTTCCATCGGTGTAAGTAATGCGCAAGTCCAGACAGAAAGCGGGACGGTTGCGCCAAGGGGCACGGTCGAAGTCCCACACTGCTTTGGATTGATGGTTATACCAGCCGTTACCCAAAAGTACGCCAATAGCGTTGTCACCATTCTGTAATTGTGAAGTCACATCATAAGCCACATACAAGTTGCGGCGATCAAAGCGGGTATAGAGAGGGGCAAGGCAGTGGTCTCCTACCTTCTCGCCATTGATGTAAAGCTCATATAGTCCAGCAGCGGCAATATAAGCACGCGCTGACTTTACCTTTTTGCCGGTCTTGAACTCTTTTCGGAAGTAAGGGGCAGGCCCATAATGAATATCCTTGCCATCGCCAATCCAAGCACCTTGCCAATGTTGCATCCCCATCATGCCCGTTTCAAAGTAAGAGACAGGAGAAGCTGTCTCCTTATATTCCATGTCGCTGCAGATTACTTTCCAATAATATCTAGTGAAAGGCTGCAGTTTTTTGCCCGCATAGGCCACAAGCTGATTACGGGAATCGTTCTTTCCACTATCCCACATCCTGCCACAGCCATTGACCACATTCAACGAGTCTTCGTCTACCACAATCCGCCAGGAAGTCTGCACAGCTCCCTGCCTACCATCTTCCATCCGCCAAGAAAGGCGTGGAACGGGATTATCCAAACCTATAGGTCTGTCAAGATGTTCGCTCCTCAGATCAACCAAACGAACCGGAGTCTGCCCTTGTACAGTAATGCAAGCAAAGAATGTGAATAGAAGCAGTATATTTCTTTTCATAACTCCATTGTTTATCTATTCCGTAGTAATCACCAGTTCCTTGCCCTCCCTCAGTTGGTCATGGGTGATAAAGTAACCGTCAATCTTTTTACCGTCATAAGTAATGTCAATAATCTTCTTGCCGCTTCCTTTCTTCACAATCGTAAAGGGACGACCATTCAGATTGAACGTCACTTTATCGAACAAGGGAACAGTAACAATATATTCAGGATCGGCAGGCGAATAAGTGTAAAGTCCAATAGCATTGAGCACATACCACGAAGACATCTCGCCGGCATCATCCATCCCTGCATAAGCCAGCTTGTCGGCACCCATGTCATAGTAGTGGTTCATCAGACTGTCAAGAATGCATTGGGCTTTCTCTTGTTTGTCTATGAAATAATAGGTGTAAGGAATGCTGTGTCCCGGCTGGTTTCCGTGGCAATAGTTTCCGATGAATCCGGTCAGGTTATGGGCCTCGTAACCTCTCCACGGTTCGCTGAATAAGGAATCCAGTTTAGCCTCCACCGCCTCTTTACTGGGATAGAGCTTAATCATGCCTTCGGGGTCGTGGGGGGCGAAGAAGAGGGCGTTCCATGCATTGGCCTCACGGTACATGTACTGGTAATAGGGATAATACGGATCGAAATCCTGAATCCAGCTACCATCGTCAATCTTACCTCTCCAAAAGCCGGTAGAGGGGTCGAATAGCGTCTTGTAGTTGTTGGAGCGTTCCATCATCAGTTTGTAGTTGGCTTCATCTCCCAGCTCCTTGGCTACCAAGGCTACGGCATAGTCATCGTAAGCATATTCCTGGGTCTTGGTCACAGCCCCTTTGTATTCGTCCCATGTGGGTACATTCACTGTGTCTTTTTCAGCAATCCAACCTCGCTCCATATACTCATCCAAATAGCGACGTCCTCCTTTACCGGGCACCGTAGCATTTTTCAGAATCAACTTATAAGCACGCTCCAGATCGAAATCATGCAAACCACGCAACCAAGAACCAGAAATAAAAGTGGAAGCGTGATCACCATGGAAGAAGGTGGGCATGTAGCCGTCACGCTTCTCACCTTTGTCAATAATAGACCTAATGATGTCAGTAGTCACATCGGGAGAAATCATACCTATGAGTACCAGTTTGTTGCGATAATCGTCCCAAAAAGAAGGGTCAGTGTAATAGTGGAAGCCGTTATTCACTACTTCGCCACGGACATCAGTATATTCATGATTCACATCGCTACGCAAAGCCGGCCATTTAAAAGCATGGAAGAAAGTAGAATAAAACAATCTCTTTTCACGTTCCGTGCCACCTGCAACTTGAATCTTGGAGAGGAGTGCTTCCCAAGCCGCATCAGCTTCTTCTGCCACTTGTGCAAAACTTTTGTTCAACATTTCGGCCTTCAAATTCATTTGAGCATTCTCTATACTCACAAACGAGAAACCAGCCTTCACTTCCAAAGGTTCAACACCTTTGCTGTCGATAAAACGCAGCACAGCCACCTCATGTTTGTCGTCTTTTACCATTTCCACTTGGCCTATTTTATAGTTGGTCTTAGCGTAAAAGTAGATTTTACCGTCGCCATCCTGATAACCCGTGAACGTATTATCGTCAACCTTCTCAATCTTCCAATCACGGACATCATTATTAGAACGACGGATGTCTACCAATAACGACTTATCGTCGCCCTTGGCGAAAGTATATTTATGGTAGGCACAACGCAAGGTACTGGTCAACTCGGCGTTCACTTTATAGCGTTCCAGATAAACTTGGTAATACCCCGGATGCGCAGATTCCTTCTCGTGACTAAACCCGGAGCAATAATTACCCGGAGCGATAGTTCCCACCACTGGCAACATGGGGACATGCAACAAGTTCCAATGCCCTTTAGCAGTATGTGAAAAACCATAAATCACAGTGTCCTCATATTGATAGCCCGCACCGCTACGAAACTGTGTAACGGGGCTGAGCTGCACCATTGCGTTGGGCAAGGTAGCACCCGGATAAGTTTCCGCACCCCATGTACGTGACTTTATTTTGCGCGTATACCCTAAGTCCTCAGGCTCCCACAAAGTAGCCGTACCCAAGAAAGGATTGACATATTCGGTTAATTTCTTCTGCGTACCGCCACAGCCCGTCAGAACAATCAGGGCGAACAGTAGAAATAAATATTGATTCTGTTTCATCTTTTGTGTTTATTTTATATCAAAAACTGTTGTCTCTAAAAACATTATTTCCAAAATAACTGTCAATTAAAAATGGCTCTAAAAAAAATGTGCCGAAACCCAATAACCAGATTGAGTTTCGACACACTTTTAATTGCTAACTTATTTCAAGCTCTTTTCAAAGAGAGCTTTGGCTTCAATCAAAGTACAACCACTTGTCTGCGTAGTCAGATGGTTGTTGCCGCTATTGTTCATTGCCCAGTTAGTATTATACAGCAAATCAAGTTTATTGATTCCCTTTCGCCACAAAATTTCAGCATTATTGTTAAAGAAAGTGATGAATTTCTTCTTATATATGGGGTCCAAATTCGGTTCCATAATCAGCTGCACATAATAACGCATGAAAATACCCTTAAACAAACCTCCGTCACCATCGCCTTCATCACGAAGTAAATTGTTTCCAGTATCTATCATGCTACTATTACTGATAGCGAAATTGGCAGCCTTACGAGCATCTTTCAAATAGGACTCTTCTCCTGTGATCTTATACAGTTCGTAAGCAGCACCCAAGAATGTACCTTGGTTATAAGAAAGAGAAAGTGTACTCAACTCACCCGTCTCACCGTTCACATTATCATAGATGGCGCCGGTAGCAGGGTTAAATAAATTTTCACGCTCCCATTTATAAATATTGACAGCCCAATCCAAATCCTCCTGATTCCCGTTAATACGGTAAAGACGAGCAGCAATCAAAGCAGCAGGGCCGTTGGAACAAGCATTTTTGCTCCATAGCTGGTCGTGAGTCCAAGCAATGCCACCACCTGCGTAATCGTTCCAACCGGTCTTGATTTCATTCCACATCTCTTGAGAAGTTTCCAGATACTTGTTTTCATCAGTAACTTCGTACAAGCGAATCATGGTGAGAGCAATCCACTCCATATCATCATAAAAGTTGTTCCAATAACTGCCACCGTTCTTTGCCTTGATACCGACATACCATTTGTCAAACAAGTCGCTGTACTTGCTATCTCCGGTACGATTGTAAGCATCTATCATCACATCCATAGCATGAGCCTGCGGCCAATAATGGAAATCCTTGATTGAACCGTCATTCCCGTAGTTGAAATAATTCTCTTCCGTATTCCAGAAACGATCTATCAGGGTCACAGAACTGCTGTCGGCAGCCGCATCCCAATCTATGGTGTAAAGCCCCTTATCATACATATACTCATCTTCTATCTCGCACGATTGAAGTGCCAAAAGAAGCAGGGGCAGACAAAATAATATTTTTTTCATAATCTCTCCTTAAATTAGTTGGCCAATTCCACTTTATGAGTATAGTTCTCCACATTGAATATCACACTAATCTTGGTGATGGCACCCGGATTGTGGCCATCGGCCGCACCATCGAATTCATTGTTCAGTTTCCACTTCTGATCCCATTGGTTATCAGGAGTCTCCATAATGTAGAAATAAGGATCTTCGGGAGTAGCCGCACCAGGATTAGAGTCTGTAGTATTCTTGGTTCCCCAATACTGTATACTACCATCAGCATAAGTCATCAAGAACTTATAGCGTTGGTCGCGCCCCCATCCTTCTTGCTTGAACTCAATTTTATCCTGACCGCAGAACACACCGTTTCCAACATAAGGCAATTCAAAAGTTGCGGCACCACTCGGGCAGAAGTAGAATTCCATCTTACTTACTTCCCTGACGGTTACAGATGCAATGGAGAAATCCATCTCAATGCGATAAACTCCCGTCTTTTCTACGGTTGTCTCGCCTTCGCCTTCCATAATCTTATTGCCATTGATATAAAACACCTTGGCACCTTCGGCTGCTCTATCTACCAGTTTGTAAGTCTTTCCGCCTTCCAACTTCGTAAAGACTTCGAACTTATCCTTTTCGGGTGAAGCACACGCCACGGCCTTAGAAGCATCCATACCACCTTCAGTAGCACTTCCGGTCAAGTAAAGCTGTGCCGGAATCTCTTCAAATCCCACCAAGCGAGTGATGGTGAGCTTCTTGCTTTCCTTTGCCATTACAGAATTCAAACCTCTGGAAGCCATTACTGTCCAAACAAGTGTACCCGTCTCACCACTGTTCAATCCGGCAGCCGCACCAACCTTGTTCAATGTCTTGTGGCTGATGGTAGCATAGCTCAAAGAACCGCCATTGTCAGAAAGCACTTTGTAAATAGGCTTAGAAAAATCTCCACCTTCTTTATCGAATACCACTTCATAAAGAGGGGCACCGCTATCTTCAGCCTTGGCCGACTCCCATTCAAAGAACAGGCTGGCGCTGGCCGACGATTGCAAGACTACTTCCTTGCCGTCAGTGGGTTCATACAACTGATTTACTGAGGAAACTTTGGAATCCTTGTATTCCATGTCTTCCGTACAAGACGTAGCAAAGAGGACTGCCGAAAAAAGAGCTATTGTTGAGAATATTGTTTTCATTGTTCTATTGTTTTTAATGAGTTTAGATACACGTTAATTTCCATATCCCGGATTGTTAGGCGCCAGATTGGGATTCAAATTGATTTCACTGATAGGAACTGCCCAAAGGTAATCTCTTGCCTCTTCGAACTTGCGAGTGTCAAGCTTATTCTCGTCCACGAAGCTTGCACCGCGCACCTTGCCCGACAAGTATTCGTTGCCAGCCTTCCAACGCTTAATATCATACCAGCGCAAACCTTCCATCGCCATTTCTACACGACGTTCGTCGCGAATAATCTGCCTCATCTCTTCCTTACTCTTTCCGGCAGGAAAGTTCAAGGCTGCATCGGCAGTGAATCCGGCACGTTCGCGGATGGGACGGATAGTCTTGTTCCATACCGCTTCAGTCATACCGCTTGTTTCGTGAACAGCCTCAGCATACATCAGCAAGATGTCAGCATAACGCATAGTGATGATATTCATACCGGAATTCTGATCACCGGAAGCCTGCGGATTATAATACTTACGAGTGAAATAACCGGTAGAAGTGCCGTTTCCACCACCATCGTAGGCATCGGTTCCCGAACCCGGACGAATGTTGATGACTACGTCTTTACTGCCATCGTCCACATTGCCACTCCAATCATAGCCATCATAAATGATAGTAGCGGTGAGACGTGGGTCACGGTTATCGTAAGGATAAGCAGGGTTATAATCTGTCCCGGCTTCACTGATAGTCTTTCCACTAAGCATCAGATAAGTGTCTACCAACGATTGCTGCGGCACACGGTTCACGGCACGTCCGCCTCTTGACAAAGGAATCATGTCTACCATCTCACCCCAAGTAATCAAATTGGGTACATAAGAACGATCCATGATAATCTCTTCATTATACTCATTGGCTTCATCAAAAAGCCCGGCATAATCAGGAAATAAAGCATAAGTACCATATTCGCCTTGTTTGTTCATCAGATTGTCGCAATAAAGCATCACATTGTTCCAGTCGCTATCCATCAAGTAGACACGAGCCTGCAAAGCACAAACGGCACCTTTAGTAATTTTGCCCTTGTCTTCTTCGGGCAATTGGTCGCGAGTGGGAAGCGCATCCTTGATGTCTTCCAATTCTTGGTGAATGAAGCTGATAATGGTTTCGCGGTCTGTACGACTTACACTCCGCGATTCTTCCAGCGTGATGTCCTCCGTAAAGAAAGGTACTGCACCATAAAGGTTAGTCAGACGGAAGTAGAGGCTTGCACGGATATAGCGTATCTCGGCAATCATACGTGCTTTAACAGATGCGTCCATGTTGGGTACCAGATCCACCTTTTCAAGGAACACGTGGCAGGTCTTTATACCTCCGTAAAGGTCTTTCCATTCATTCTTGAAGATGTCGAGCGAGGGAGTGGCCATACCTTTGCGAATGGCACGTTGGTCGTCCACACTGCGACCGTCGTAAGCATTGTCACTCAAACTTTCATCGCTCCACATACGGCCTGCATTGTACATCTGGCTGTAAGCCATGTTCACCACATACTGGGCTTTGGTGGTGGAAGTCCAATAAGAGTTATCCGTAAATTTGTTTGTCGGTGCGTTCTCCATCTCGTTGCAACTGCAAAGCATCAGAACAGCCATTCCGGCAAAAGCTATATATTTTTTTAGTTTCATAGTTATCTGTTGTTTTTAGAATTCAATGTCTATACCGAAACCATAGTAACGGAGCGTCGGATAGTTTCTACCAGAATTGGCGCCACTATTACCCATCTTAGAGTCGAACTCAGAAGATTCAGGGTCAATAAACGAGTTATTACTGAAAGTCAGCAAGTTTTGTCCGTTGACATAGATACGTGCCTTTTCCATGCCCACCTTGCGGCTCCATGTTTTGGGGAATGTGTAACCAATCTGCAAGTTCTTCAGACGCAGGTATTTTCCATCCATCAAGAATAGGTCGGAACCTTGTCCGCTTCCGTAGTTGTTTCTGTTGGAAGTAGAACCCGGGGCAGTAAGTCTCGGCCAACGTGCATCGGTGTTGGTAGGAGTCCAGAAATCCAGTTGATGCTTATAGATATTATAAGAGTAATTGGCGTGGAACGGTTCAATCAATTCACCACGAAGCATCATGTCACGCTTGCCCACACCCTGCCAGAACATACCGAAATCGAATCCTTTCCATTCTACATTGTAGTTGAAACCGAAAGTAAGACGAGGGAAGGCATTACCCAAGATAAACTTATCCTTCGAGTCGATGACACCATCTTCGTTACGGTCTACAAACTTCACATCACCCGGCTGTACCTTTCCACCTACAGGAATAGCCGATGCCTCAATCTCCTCGTAGCTTTGGAAAAAGCCGTCCATCTTGTAACCGTAGTAAGACTCCAACGGACATCCTTCACGGGTGATACGGCTCAACTCCTCTATTTGTGAGATTCTTTCGTGACCAGGGTACTTCAGCACTTCATTCCAAGAGTCACCAAGATTGAAGTTGAAGTTATGATTTGCGGCTCCCGTTTTCAAACGATAGTTGATAGAGAGGTCCCAACCTTGATTCTGCATCTCACCAATGTTGTCCATCGCCATATCCGTACCGAATACCGAAGGCACAAGGGGCTTCATTAAAATGTCGCTCGTACGCTTGTAGAAATAGTCGAACGTCACATTCAAAGCGTTATTGAAGAACGAAGCGTCTACACCCACGTTGAAGGTTTTGGTCTTTTCCCAAGTCAAATTATCCTTACCTAACTTAAAACCTGCGCCCGATACTGTCTGGTTGTTGTATGCGTAAGAGTTGTTGTACAGTTCGTAAACAGTAAAACGGTCATAAGTACCAATAGACTGGTTACCCAAGATACCAAAAGAAGTACGCAGTTTCAAGTCACCCACACGTTCCTTGTAAGCCTGCATAAAGTTCTCCTCGCTCAAACGCCAGCCTAATGAAACAGAAGGGAAGAAACCCCATCGGTAGTCTTTATGAAACTTGGAAGAAGCGTCATAACGGAAGCTGAATTCTGTATAATATCTGTCAGCGTAAGAATACCCCACACGTCCCAACAGAGAAGTCAGACTGGTACGGTTGGATTCATCTACAAATGTTTTTCCTGTGATGTTTCCCACAGTACTATTGGTAATGTCTGTACCAATACCCAAGTCGGGATCTACCCCCTTCTTCTCAATCTCATTGCTAGACGAAGTAAACGATTCATTGGTTACTCCAAAAAGCCCGCTGACATTGTGTTTACCGAATGTCTTGTTGTAATCCAACAAAAGTTGGCTATTAATAAGGTAAGCCGTATGATTCCAGTTACTGGTCCGATAGTCAGTATCTTTCACTGGACGTGGTTCGGTAGCCTCTTCATTCAAGTAATAGGATACGCCCAAATTGCGGGTAGAACGCATGTCGTTTATCACATCCGCACCCAACACTCCACGCAACTTCAATCCGTCAATAAGCCGGAATTCAGCATTGACATTAGCGTTCAGATAATTGTTACGATACTTGTTACGGCCACCAGCTTCCAATGCTCCCAATGGGTTAAATTCAGTCAATACATCATTTAACAAATATCTTCCATCTTCCGATTTCATTTTGTAATAATAATAAGTAGGTACACGGGCGGCATCCACTTCCAAACTCCCACCGGTGGTACTTACACTATTATTACGTGTATAAGCCAAAATAGCATTCAGTTTCAAACGTCCCACTTCCGTGCTAACATTGGTACGAAAATTATAACGCTGCACGCCAAAATCACTGTTGCCCACATAATTACTTTCCTGGTCATAATAACCCATGGACACCATGTAAGTAGTTTTATCACTACCTCCAGATACGCTTAGATTGTAATTCTGCTGTAAGGCTGTGCGGACTATCTGATCAAAAAACCAGCTTTCTTCATTTTGATGGGCAGCCAGGTCACGGATTTGATCGGGTGTATACAAAGGAGCCTCTCCAGCATTGGTGGCAGCTAAATTGCGCAAAGTAGCGTTCTGATAGCCTTTCACCGGAGAAAACAAGATATCCGGATTCTGCCATCCCATCATACCACTTAACCGAACTGTCGCACGCTGGTTCTTCTTACCTTTCTTAGTAGTAACCAAAACTACACCATTGGAAGAACGTGAACCATAAATAGCAGCTGTACCGGCATCTTTCAAGATGGAAATGTTCTCAATATCATTGGGATTCAATTTATCGAAACTACCGCCATCAGCTACCAATCCGTCTATGACAAAAAGCGGACTATTGTCATTCACAGTGCTGATACCACGAATATTAAAGTTAGTCTTACGATCATTAGGATTGCTACTGCGCTGCTGGATAACCACGTTGGGCGCAGCCCCTTGCAAAGCATCTGTCATGTTAGCCACGGGACGGTCTTCGATCATGGAAGCCTTTACCTGGTCTACAGCACCTACGGCACTCTTGCGGGTAGTAGTACCATAACCGATGACAATAACTTCATCCAGCACCTTGGTATCCTCCTTTAAGACAACATTCAATTGTTTTTGATTTTTCACAGCAATTTCCTGAGTGGCATATCCCACATAGGAAAAGACGAGAACATCTTGGGCACTACAAACAATGGAATAGTTTCCGTCCACATCTGTAATGGTACCCACACCTTCTTTACCCTTAACAGTAACACTCACTCCAATCAGGCTTTCACCTGTGGCATCCTTAACGGAACCTCTCACCGTGGCATTGTTTTGCTGCACCACAGTAATAGTCTCCGCATGTGCATAAACCGCAGGAGCCTGCGCCAGCATAGTCACAGCAGGCAAGGCAATAAGCCAGAACTTATAGTTCCCACCTATCCGAGCCAGCAATGAATTTACTGTGTACACTCGATTCTTTTTCATATTCTTTAAGATTAAACATTATAATAAATCACGATAAAAAAAGGAAAAGAACACAAATAATACCAACGAACAACCAATTCATGCAATTTGTATCCTAATCCTCCTTCCAGCGCACTTTATTGATTTTAAATAATTCCTGTTTTTACAAGCTGTTCAGCAAATCCACTTTACCCTCGTTCACTAATTTCAAAATCAATTCTCCAAACAGCGTATTCTGCCAAGCAAACCATGCACGGGTAAAGTTAGTGGGGTCATCCTTGTGGAAAGACTCGTGCATGAATCCCGTACCGGCATCCGTATCCATCAGCATTTTGATACAAATCTTTATCTCCTCATCATTCTGGCTGGTGAATGCCTTCATCATGATACTCATAGGCCATACCATATCATAACCAATGTGCGGACCTCCGATACCTTCACCGGCTTTACCTTTAAAAAAGTAAGGGTTGCTGCCACTCCACACAAAGCGGCGTGTATTCTGATAGATAGGATCGTTTACGTCCACATCACCCAAATAAGGCATAGCAAGAAGGCTGGGTACATTGGCATCGTCCATTAACAGATGATTGCCGAATCCATCTACTTCAAATGCATAGATTGTCCCAAACTCAGGATGATTGTAAGTGGCATATTTCTTCAGGGCTGCCTCCACTTCGGCTGCCAAATCGGTGCATTCTTTGGCCAAGGATGTTTCCTTGTTTACTTCCGTCAGAATTTCAGCAGCCTTTCTCAGAGAAGAGACAGCGAAAAAGTTGGAAGGGACCAGGTACTGAAGCGTAGTGGCATCGTCCGATGGGCGGAAAGCGGAAACAATCAGTCCCACCGGTTTGACCGGAGCACCCAAGCCGTCGTTATTCAGCGTATCCAGAGCACGTTCCGTCTTACGTTGGAAACGGTAAGGGCCTACACCGTCCTTACGCTGCTGTTCCTTGAAAGTCTTCAGGATAGCAGTAATTGCCTTCATCCATTCACCGTCGAAGATACTGCTGTCACCAGTTACTTTCCAATACTGGTAAGCCAGACGAAGCGGGTAACAAAGAGAGTCTATCTCCCATTTGCGCTCGTGCAGTTCGGGCTTCATATCTGTCAAGTCAGTCATCCAGTTGCCACCCGTAGGTCCGTCGTTGAAAGCATTGGCGTACGGATCAATGTTGATGCAAAGGAACTGACGGCGAATGACACCTTCGAGCATCTCTTTCAATTGCGCATCATTGTTGGCTAACTGCACATATGGCCACACCTGCGCACCGGAGTCACGCAGCCACATAGCATGGATGTCACCGGTATAAACAAAAGTATCGGGTTTACCGTCCAGCATGCGAAAGTGTACAGTAGTGTCAAGCGTATTAGGAAAGCAATTCTCAAACATCCACGCCAACTTAGGATTGGTAAGCAGTTTCTTCACGCGAACAATCTCAGCTTCCACCGCTTTTGAGGTGAAAAGGCGTTTCTTCATTTTTGGACGATTGCTCTTGTAAGCAGCAGTCATCTGAGCATAGTTCTCCACACAAGTGTTGTCACCTTTCAGGATAAAAGTGTCTGCCTTAGCATAGCCTTGCATACAGAGCATGGCAACAGCGCACAAGGTAATGTTTCTCTTTTTCATTTGGTCTGATTCGTTTTAATTATAAAGACTGATTAGCGAACACGGCCAAACGCGCGTACATCTCTACCATGGCGGCTTGTGTCAGCAGCCATTTACGATTGTCGCGGCTCTTGCCGGTGAAATCAGTATTGAAAAGGCCGTTATCTTCACGGGCATGCGTCCAAGCATAGTCCAGACTGCGGGCAAAGGAATCAAGATAAACCTTGTTACCGTCCACCTGATAGAGTTCCATAAAACCACGCAACATAACGGCGGTGAACCACACATCACCCTTCTTCAGCATATGGAACGGTTCTCCCTGTCCGGGGGTGAATTCCATGAAGAAATAATTATGACAAGCAGCAGCAATCGCTTGCGCATCCTTCAGATACTGCCCATTACCGGTAAGCTGATAGAGCAAAGCAGCCGACTGCATCATCTGACCGCTGTTATAGGCAAATTTGGCACGTCCTATCTCACCGTCCAAACGCATGTTGTCGAAGTAAAGGCAGTCTGTTGTGTCCTGCAATGTTGCTTTAGTCCACTCGTACAAACTCTTCCCTTTCTCAAAATAGGAGCTGTCTTGCGTAGCCTTGAAAAGTTTCAGGGCAAAGACGGAACCAGGGGCGTTGGAACAAGTGTTCTTTGATTCCTTCTTCTGTTCGCACCAATAGATACCTCCTCCCAAACAATCGTCCATACCGCTTTCTATAAACTTCCAGATAAGCTTGGCGCTCTGCAGATAGTTCTCTTGGCTAGTCATCAGATAGACGTCTGTGAAGTCAATGCCGAGCCACACGTTGTCATCGTAAAAGCGGTCGGACAACGGAGCGTCCTTGATGTAAGAAGCATACGCTTCGGGCATACGACGAGTATCGAAATATTCAGCAAGTCCCGGAAGCACTTTCTCATCAAGCAACTTCTGATAGTTCCCGAAATCTTTCTTGTTATCTTTAGTGGCCTCCATCAACGCATTCACTGCGGAGAAGGTACCGGAATAAGGCCACAAATAAGAGTAGAGATTGGGACGGTTCTTTTGTTCCTCGGAAGCCAGATAAGTAGCGGTATAGCCTTCCACGTCCGAAGGATAATTCTCACGCAACAGACAAGTGCCCGGTGCGGAATAGTGAGCATATAAGGAATCAAGTGTTTGTGTAGATCTGACCAGCATTGCGTTATCTGCCACAGCCGGTTCTTTCTGTGTCTTGCATCCGGTTACTGCCAAGGCGCATGCCAATAGGCAGAGGAGTGCTTTCTTGGAATTTTTCATCTTTTTTCTACGGCATTAAATTGTTCGACTTGTTTTTCACTCCGTTGCAGGAGTCTTCTTTTATATAATATATAAACCCTATTAAAAACGATTGCAAAAATAGACAGTAAGGTTAAAAGCCAACTATAAATCCGTGACATAACCGTCCACATTCCGGACATGGCAGAATTCTAAAACAAGTTTGTCACAAAACAGACACACCGTTTCCCCCATACTTCGGAAACATCATTTCCCAACAACTGGAAATTCTGAAATACGCAGGGTTGTACAACCGTAGGGTATCAGCGTGATTTCTTGCTCTCCTCCTTCGGCACTGCCACAGAAAGAGAAAGGCTGGGGCCCTGCCATTTCATTATATACTGTCCAAGTAGGGATAAGACGAGCCTTCATCTTTATTTCAACCGGTGCATTTTCCTGATTCCAAGGAAAGTCCAATTGCTGTTTTTGGCTATTGATACTTACTTGGGCCACCTCGTTCATTCTGTTACGGTCAAAATCCACCAATCCGTAGTTCCATGGATCCGAAGAAGTCACCTGATAATAATAAGAACCATACCAACTATCCTTAAACTCTTTCTTTTCCCAATTTTCTTCCATTTTCAGGGCATATACCAACGGACCTCTTTCAATAGATACTGCGTTTTCATACCAAGTGCTAGTAAAGACCTCCATGGGCAGATACAGTTCAATCTTATCATTCCGCTTCCATATACGGTCTACGATAGCTATTTTCCCACCTTTGACAGTTTGCTCCATCTTTCCATTTACCCGTATTTCAGCTTGCTTGCACCACTTCGGAACACGCAGGTGAAATGGAAATTTCACTTGTTTCACCTTATTTCTCACCTCTTTAATGGTAAAAGTTATCTGATGATCCATCGGATAGTAAGTATCTTCACTGATAACCACCGGTACATTATCACCCACATTGGCTGTTACTTCCGACGGAGAATAGACAATGGCTGCAATGCCGTTATCAGGTGTGGCATACCATAGGTGCTGTGTAAATTTTGGCCAACCTTGGTGCATATTCGAAAAACAACATGGGTATCCAGTCAGAGTGCCAAAAGCAAGGTCTGTTCCTTCATGATCCTGGTCGAAGTTGCGACGATGGCGTGTTACCATCACCTGATTCGGTTGCTGGAAATATTGCTTAGTCATAAAGTCATCGGATATTTGGGCTGGTAAAGCATTAAAAGCAATGCGTTCCAAATGGTCGGCAAAGTCTATGTCTCCTGTAATCTCCACCATTTTTTCCAGCGAGTACATCAACTCTACGGCCGAACACAACTCCGAGCCTTGTGTAGGATTGTTTCCATGCAAAGCCTCATCGCCTCCATACATGCCTTGCGGCTGTCCGTGGAACCGGCGAATATCTCGAAAGCCTTCCTTGACAGCATCAATATATTTCCGGTCGGTATCTTGCTGATAATAAATAATCGGTTCTTTGATGCCTTGTGCCAAATTAACACAGTGTATAGTGCAGGGTCTGCGCAAGTCTCCCCTATCTACCATATCTATGAAACTGAAACTCTGCCGGTGCAGCAAATGCCCCAATTCAAGCAAAAAATCCTCCCCCGTAAGATTATAAAGCCAATATACAGCTTGCAAATTGTCACAAGCACGGAATTCTGCCCAACTGCTCCAGTGTCCTAAAGGTTTTTGCGGCAAGGTATTCAGTTGATAACGGAAATATTTTGTCATAAAAGCGACGACTCTCTTATCGTTCGTTGCCGAATAATACTGCTGTAGGATTTTCAGCACGACCATACGCGGCCACCAGTCTTGCGAGTTATCACGTTGCAGTCCAGGCTCTCCCGGATAATCTTTTTCAGGACCGAAGAATCCGTCCTCACGCTGGCTCTGCAAAGCCCATTCTATCCAAGGTTGCACTTTGGCTTTCAAGACATCATCATCCAGTATATACGCCAAAGGAAGTAGACCGTCTATCCAGTATGGACCGCGTTCCCACTGGTCTCCATCACCACCTAACCAACCATTGCGTTTGCCCATAACCGAAGGGTAAAGAACATCCATCTGACCACTGGCGCCATTTTTCTGACGAACCAGCATTTCGTGCAACCAGCCTTTAGGTTTGATACTGCCTAAAGGAAGTTCCATTAAGGGCTTACGGAGTAGAGGATAGCGATTATTCTTGTAGTTTCCTTCTACTACCTGGCTCAAAAGAGCATCCACTTGTTTCTCCGCCTCAGGCGTAAACCACTTTTGAGCAGATATTGTAAAGAGATTAGCAGCTAATAAACATACAACAGCAAATATTTTAATTTTCATTTTTCAAGGTATTTGTTATTTCCAATAAATTTACTTCAATAGAGTTGTTAACTTACTCACATTAAGCACTTACACCTGAGAATCATCAGATCCTTGTGTCTGTGGTGACAGACACAAGGATCTGAAAAATGGGAATATAATAACTGTTTATTCGTATACTTCCATTTCATAAATGCGCACATCTTTACCAGAAGCCGATTGCATGGGCTGTGTCACTAAAAGACGCAGGTAGCGAACACTTTCAGACTTATTTAGCGTGCGATTCAGTACATTCTTACCATTACCAGAAACATAGTCCAGTGTGCGCCATTCACCATTCTTGTCGCTCTTACCTTGCAGAAAGCAGGAGGAAGTGACGTAGGAATGGTTTTCGCCGGCAGCGTTCAGTAACTTCCAGCCATTAATGCTTCTTTCACCGCCCAAATCAAAGTCTACGTAGTGGGGCATTTCAGCAATAGCACACCACTTTGTGTTTTCGTCGCCATCTACCATGAAAGCCGGCTTCTCTTTCTCGTTCACATAGCTTGAATAGCCCATTACCATGTCCTGCTTCAGAATGTTCACTCTCTCTGTGGAGCTTTCCGTCTGATAGCGATTGCACTTGTTTGCCGTACGGAACAGTTCGGAAGCGGGACAAACAGAAGTAGCAGCAACATCAGTCAAAGTGGCGGCAAAAATAACAATATCCTTATTATCGGGCAATACCACCTCAGTAGCCTTTTCTGGCAGGTCTATTGCGAACTTAAACATGTAAGTGAACTCATACGGCTGATCGCCTTCACCGGAATGGCGGTGCGTACCCACATAGGCAACTTCAGCATCTTTCAGATAACCTTCCGTATGTCCGGTGTGCCCCCACTGACCGATGAAGCCAGTATAAGAAGGAACAATGACTTCCTGCACATACTTGCCTACGCGGAATATCCCCTTCACATCTTTATCAGAAGCGGCAGCAGCAAGGATATAGAGTCTGTTATAAGTACAGTCGGCGGGCAGTTTCAGTACATTGCCCTTGCAAGCCATACCATTCAGCTCTTCACGTGTCTCCAATTTGAAAGGCACTCCATGCACATTCATCTCGGCAGGTATCAATTCAGCAGCATAAGAATAACCAGACTCAAAGTTGGCAGCAGCCTTGAACTCGTTCCAACTGAAGCACTTCTTATCATAAACAAGGGGCAATGGTTCGGCCACCGTCTGCACCTTTTTATTGGAAGCAAAACGTACCTTGTAGGTCTTAATGCTGTTTGGATTGACTGACACTTCCAAGCGATTTCCACTGAATGTAGCCTTACCGATGGTCTTTTCCGTACCATCTGCTTCTACAGCAGCCACAAGGTTGTCGGCAAAGACAATCGAGGCTTTCTGCGCCTGCTTGCCTGCGGCTTCATACACGCGTACCACATATTCATCTGAACTTTCGGCTTTCTTTAAGGCTTTAATAAGTACATTCCGGTTATCGGAAAAAGCCAATGAATAGCTCTTACCTAATTCGCCGCGATGCTTTCCAACAACGAACGCCTTGATGCGCTGGTTCAGCAACTCAGCATTCTCGCGGGTTTGAACTACGTCCAAAGCGCCCACATGACCTACCAAGCTGTAAGTAAAGGTATGGTGACCGAAGTCCTGACGATCTTGATAAGCATAGTTCTTTTTTGTCTTCGGAGTGTGCAGCAAAGTGAGACGCAAGGTATTGTTATCAGGCTTGTCCCAGCCATATTTGCTGTCGTTCATGATGGAAACGCCATAAGAGCCGTTAGCGTCCGTCAAATCTGCCCAATATTGAGCGTATACTTCGTAAGCGGTCAAGATGTTGTTTCCTCTCTGCACGCTGCCTACGCCCAAGTCGTAAGTGGCCACCTCATTATTCAAATTGAGGGGAAACTCAGCCTTCAACAGAGCGTTGGTAGACTGCCAGTCCACTTCGTTAGTAAAGTCAATGCGGTGGGCCAATACACCTTCATACAAATGGATGTACTGGCGGAAAAAAGAATCATCGTGACGTTTCTCCACGCAGAGAGTCTTACGTAATGCACCGTTTTCGCAAAGAGTCACTTTCACATCCTCGGTGATGGAAATAGGAGTAGCGTCCACAGTCTCTTTCAATATCTCCCATGCCGGCCATTCGAATGACTTGTTTTCAGTGAAGAGGGCTAAACGAATAGCCTTACCAGCCTTTACCAATTCCTTGTTGTTTCTCTTGTCGAACAGTGAAGTAATGTCACCGTTCTCATTCAATGTCAGTTTGTAGAACGAATTTTCAACACTTGCAGCTTCAACAGCAGACATCTCTTTTCCTTCGCCGGAGAGGCGGACATCGTAAACTGCGTATCCATTGGCGGGTACAGTGGCTTCTACTAACAAGCGGACCTTTCCATCAGTATATGAAACCAACTGAGAAACCACCAACTTGCCTTGTTCGTTATATACAGCCACACTTTTGGGAAAACGGGAAGCCTCCACTTCGATGGTCACCACATCTGCAGCCTTGAAGCCCGAAGCGTTATAGAGCACTACGGGAATCCCCTTGACACGAGTATCAAGCTTGCCTGCCACACTTCCCACAGAATGAGTCAGGATACCGGAGAACTGTTTCAGAGAGAGAAGTTCATCGTTCCAAGAAAATTCATAGGCACGGGAAATGCTGGTACCAGTCAAATCATCGTGGAATTGGTGGAATATGAAGCGCTGCCAAGACTCCGTCAGGCTCTTACCAGGATATTCGGCAACCCCCAAAAGGGCAGCAGCCACAGAAGCACGTTCAGCGGCATCACCCAAAAGTTCATTTTGACGATTATAGAGTTTCATAGCAGCCTGTGAAGTGTAGCAGCCGGTTCCATGAACGTCCATCAGCAATTCACCGTCAAATACGGGGAGCTCGGGATGGCTGCCATAAGGCTGGTAATCCTTGAACAACTGGTCACTGGCTGCACTGATAATCTTCAACGGACCGTCTCCCTTGATACCTTTCTCCACGGAAGCCACAGAAGCGATGGTAGGTGAACCGCCCACATCACCTGTTCCATAGTAGCGGTAAACGGTATTCAGGGGAGTGCATTTGGAGAGTTCCATCAAATATTTATTTTCTGAAAGGTCTTCATTATCCCAACGACGACCGTAATCATATCCGTGAGCCAGCATGACGGACGCTCCATCCACTCCTTTCCACAGTCCGATGGTAAAGGGATGCTTGCTCTTACCGTAGAAAGGATTGTTACGCCAATCCAGCTTCTGTGAAGAGAAACCTATCAGTCCACAATGGGCAGCAACAGTAGGCAATGTCCAACCGAATCCGAAGCAATCGGGAAGGAAGATGTCGGTACTTTCTACCCCCAGCTCCTTACGATAGAACTCCTGCCCCAGCATAATGTTGCGAATAAACGATTCAACAGACGGCACCAAAGTGTCGGTAGCATCCCAACTGGCCCCACTCACATGCCATCGACCTGCCTTTACAAAAGCCTTCATCAGTTCGTATTCACGAGGATAATATTCCTTCATCCAAGCATATTTCACTCCACCTTCAAAATTAAAGATATAGTCGGGGTACTGGTTCAAAAGGAAAAGGTTCTGATTCAAGGTATTCCAAACATAATCCTTAATAGTAGTCTGAATGTCCCAGTTCCACTGCGTGTCCAAGTGGGCATCTGCCACCATGTACGCTTTTGCTTTCTTCGGTGCAACGGTCTGAGCCGATAATTGTCCTCCTGCAACGGCCAACATCACGGCTCCCGCTATCAGATGGGTCTTCCCCATCAGTATTCGTCTCTTTTTCATGGTTTTGTTATTATTGTTTTTTCGTAAAAGATAATGTCAATTCGATATAAACCACCGCATTCTTTGTTATAAATGTGCTGCCTCCTCTAGCCGCAAACCGCTCTTTCACCTTCTCTCTTTAGCCTCCATCCGGCAACAATAGTTTTCTGACATGTGGAATGTTGGTAACAAAAATAGCCCATCCTTCACTCTCATACTGTACAGATTCGCGACATAGATATGTAAAAAGTCGTCTGTGGCATGATTTTATATATTTATGTCATAAATAGCATACATTTCCTACAGAATACAAACTACTTTTGTATATTGTAAAAATCCAAAAGCTAAGAACATGAAAAAACAATTCCTACTCTCGGCAGTTCTCTGCCTCTCACTGACCGCTTTCGGA
Organism: Bacteroides sp. CACC 737; assembly: GCF_013874375.1. Taxonomy (NCBI): domain Bacteria; kingdom Pseudomonadati; phylum Bacteroidota; class Bacteroidia; order Bacteroidales; family Bacteroidaceae; genus Bacteroides; species Bacteroides sp. CACC 737. The sequence goes on along the minus strand of NZ_CP059408.1, from coordinate 3,801,932 downwards.
CAGAAAGTACATCAACTGGCCTCACCCAGCGGAAACATCCGCATCTCGGTGGAGCTGACCGATCAAATCCAATATGATGTAACCCAAGGAAATCAAACACTGATGGACAACTGTGTCATTGGTCTGGAAACTGCCAACCACCAGCTGGGCATCCATCCTAAACTAAACAAAGTAGTACGCCAAAATGTAAACGAGGAACTGACTCCCATCGTACCCCTGAAATTCTCTACTATAACCAACCGCTACAACCAATTGCTACTGAAGTTTAAAGGAGGCTATTCAGTAGAGTTCCGTGCCTTTGATGACGGATTCGCCTACCGCTTCCTTACTGACCTGAAAGGCGAGCAAGAAATAATGAATGAAATCCTCCGCCTGAACTTTGTGGATGATTGCCTGCTACATCTTCAGCAACCTGACGGCTTTAAGACTTCCTATGAAGAAGAATATCGCCACCAAACAAGCAGCGAGTGGAAAAACTCCAATCGCATGGCTCTGCTTCCCCTTTTAGCCAGCACACCCAAAGGTGACAAAATCCTCATGAGTGAAACCAATCTGACAGACTATCCCGCCATGTTTCTGAAAAACGATGGACAAGGCGGCATTACCGCCGTCTTCCCCCGTCTGCCTCTTGAATTCGGAGAAGACGGTGACCGCAGTCTCAAGATTCTGAAAGAAGCCAACTGCATAGCCCGTACCGCAGGCAAGCGCAGTTATCCATGGCGTTACTTCGTCATTACCGACGATGACCGCAAACTTATAGAAAACACTCTATCCTATCGCCTCGCTGAAAAGAATGTCATAGAAAACACCTCTTGGATTAAACCAGGACTAGCCAGCTGGGAATGGTGGAACGGAGCCACACCCTACGGCCCCGACGTGGACTTCAAAGCAGGTTGCAACCTTGACACCTACAAATACTTCATCGACTTCGCATCCCACTACGGCGTAGAATATATAGTAATGGACGAAGGCTGGGCCATGAACACCCGCAACCCCTATAAACCCAATCCCTCGGTAGACATACACGAACTCATCCGCTACGGCAAAGAAAAAAACGTAGGCATTGTGTTATGGCTCACTTGGCTTACGGTAGAAAACCACTTTGACCTATTCGAAACTTTCGAAAAGTGGGGTGTGAAAGGCGTAAAGATAGATTTCATGGATCGTAGCGACCAATGGATGGTAAACTTCTATGAACGCGTAGCACATGAAGCCGCCAAACACCATCTCTTCGTTGACTTTCACGGTGCTTTCAAACCTGCCGGATTAGAATACAAATACCCAAACGTACTCTCCTACGAAGGCGTAAGAGGTATGGAGCAAATGGGCGGATGCCGTCCCGACAACAGTGTCTATTTCCCCTTCATACGCAACGCAGTAGGAGCCATGGACTATACTCCCGGCGCCATGCTTAGCATGCAGCCTGAAGTCTACCATTCCGAACGTCCCAATTCCGCCAGCATCGGCACACGTGCCTATCAGATGGCACTCTTTGTTCTTTTTGAAACCGGCCTGCAGATGATGGCAGACAATCCTACCCTCTATTATCGCAACGACGAGTGTACACGTTTCATCACCCAAGTACCCCAAACATGGGACGAAACCATCGCTCTCGAAGCCAAAGCAGGAGAATATGCCATCGTGGCCAAACGCAAAGGAGAACAATGGTATATAGGAGGCATGACCAACAACCGCGAACGTGAACGGGTCTTTAACATCTCCCTTGATTTCCTGCAAGAAGGAAAAAATTATCTCATGACCTCTTTTGAAGACGGCATCAACGCTGACCACCAAGCCATGGACTATCGCAAGCAAGAACAATCCTTGAAGAAAGGCGACCATATCACAGTCCGTTTGGCACGCAACGGTGGATTCGCTGCGGTCATTCGCTAATCATATCCATACCTATCTGCTCCGTACAAATACATTTCTAAGGATACGGAGCAGATACAAAGCAAACTGTAAGCCTACAACTAAAGAAATATATTGCAAATATTGACTGTTTCCACCTTAAAATATATCTTTGCAACTTAAAATCAATACAACAAGCCACATGAAAGACATATACTGGAAAGGCCATACGATTTTATTGCTTATCAGCCTCTTATGCTGTTTTCCGGATTTTGTGTACGCTTACAGCCTACGGCAATTCTCCAATAAAAACGGTCTTTCCAATAGTGCCATCCAATCCCTTTACCAAGATAGCCAAGGTGTACTATGGATAGGAACATGCGACGGACTGAACGTGTTTGACGGCAACAATATCCACCTATATACGCCCGTTGATGTGTCACGCAACCTATTGTCAGGCAACATTATCAGCCAGATCGTAGAATCAGAGCCAGGCATACTGTGGTTACAAACCAACTACGGGTTAGACAGATTGGATACATACCGACAGACCTGCCGGACCTTTACCGAATTCAAGGACAACATCTTCTTGGCACGAAGCAACAACAAGTGCATGTTAGTGCTGAAAGATGACGGAAATCTGTATCACTACCAACAAGAGAACCAGAAATTTCTCCAGTTAAACATCTCTTCCATGGATTTTAATAAAGTACTGTCCATGACCATTGATTCCAACAACCTGCTTTGGATATTCGCAACTGGAAACAACACTCGTTGCTATCGTCTGAACCACACGGGAAAAAGCGTGACACTGATTCCGGAAAAGCCATTTGGACATCACGGCTTGAAGCATGCCTTCATCGGAGAAGATTCAGCCTACTTCATTGATGAAACCTATGCCCTCTACGAATATAGTTTCAGCAACCGACAGTGTTACTACATTGCCGACCTGAAAGACGAAATAGAAAAACGAGGTGAAGTATCTTCCATCATCAAACGAGAAAATGACTTCTGTATCGGTTTCAAAAGCAGCGGCTTGATAGTACTGAAATATGAAGCAAACCAAAAGATTAAATACCGTATAGAATACACTGAAATACAGTCGGGCATCTTCTGTCTGATGAAAGACAAATTTCAAGATATCGTATGGGTAGCTACCGACGGAGAAGGGTTATACATGCTTTACAATGACACATTCACCATGACCAACACCCTGCTCAACACTCCCGCATATCAGGTGAACAACCCGGTACGCAGCCTTTACCTCGACCCACAGCAAACCTTATGGATAGGAACCAAAGGCAGTGGCATATTGCGTATACCGAATTATCTTGTCAACAATACACCCGAAAAACATGATCGTCTCATCACCGGTAACAGCACATTGACCGACAACTCCGTCTACTGTTTTGCACCCGGTGGAAAAGACCGACTTTGGATAGGTACGGAAAACGGAATCAATTATTATTCCTACTCTACCCACCAATTGAAAGAACTGGCGGTACAAGCCAATGGAACCAAAGTGAAATATGTGCACTCCATTGATCAAACCAATGACAGTACACTTTGGATTTCCACCGTGGGCGAAGGAATCGTAAAGGTGACATTAGAAAATCAGAGAAAAGATCCTATTGTGAAGCATGCTACACGGACTTTGGTGAGTAACGGACATATGGCATCAAACTATTTTTTCACCTCCTACCGTGAAAGCAGCTCTACGCTGTGGTTCGGGAACAGAGGGCTCGGAGCCTACCGCATTGATGTACGTACTGGAGAAATGGCACAGTTCCGCTTCAACAACTTGGTAAACAGCCAAACCGCCAACGATGTGTTCGCCATACACAAAAACGAGCAAGGCTACTGGCTGGGCACTGGATCAGGGCTTCTCCGCTTCTACTCAAACGAAGACGGAAACCCAGACAGCATCAGTGCAAAGCTCTACACCAACAGCACCGTACATGGTATCTTGGAGGACAACCGAGGCAATCTCTGGGTGAGTACCAATCAAGGATTAATGAGACTCAATCCCCAAGAACAGACCAAGCAGACCTACAACAACGGAAACGGACTGGCCGTGACCGAATTTAGTGATGGAGCCTTCTACAAAGACAATGCTACGGGAATCCTTTTCTTTGGAGGTGTAAACGGCTTCGTCACCGTGAAGCCCGATTCTTACATCACCACGGACTATATGCCCGAAATCAGCCTGAAAGGACTTTCCATCTTCGGTAAGGAATACAACCTGCATGACTTTTTACATTACAAAGACGGGAAGCCCGTGCTACAACTGGACTACAAACACAACTTCTTCCAGCTCAACTTCCGGATAACAGACTACATTAACGGAAACGACTATTTCTACTCCTATAAACTAAAGGAAGCAAGCGACCAATGGATAGAAAACGGAGTTTCACCCAATGCCATCTTCTCCAACCTTTCCCCCGGAGAATACACTCTGTTTGTGAAATACCGCAACAACATCAACGGTAAAGAAAGCCATCCGCAAGCCTTCACCATTTACATCGCTCCTCCCTGGTATCTCAGTACCTGGGCCTATGTGGGCTACTTTTTGTTAGGGTTACTATTATGTACAGGCATAGTCGCCTATGCATTCTATACCTACCGCCTGAAGCGGCAGCACATGATGAAGAAAATGGAACGACAGAAAAAAGAGGAAGTCTATGAATCAAAACTACGCTTCTTCACCAACATCACCCACGAGTTTTGCACCCCCCTCACCCTGATTCAGGGACCGTGCGAGAAGATACTCACCCACAAGGAGACAGATATCTACACGCACCGCTACGCCAAGATGATTCAGCAAAATGTGGAAAAGCTGAATGGTCTCATTGTGGAATTGCTGGAGTTCAGAAGACTGGAAACGGAAAACAAAATGCTCTCCATACAGCCGCAACCTGTTTCCGAAAAGTTAAGGGACATCGCCGAATCCTTCGGTGACATGGCGGAAAACAGAGAAATGAACTACTGCCTTGACATAGCCCCCGAACTGACATGGAACACCGACCTGAGCTGCTTCAACAAAATAGCCGGAAACCTCATATCCAACGCTTTCAAGTACACACCCGACAAGGGGAACATCAGCGTAACATTGTACACGAAAAACGAACGTCTTATTTTGAAGATAGCCAATACCGGCAAAGGCATCACACCGGAAAATCTCGGAAAGATATTCGACCGCTATAAGATTCTCGACTCCGTGGAGATGAACGGCAAAAACTCAAGAAACGGACTGGGGTTGGCCATCTGCAAAAACATGGTGACCCTGTTGGAAGGAGACATAAACATCGAAAGCACACCGGGCGAACTGACCATCTTCACTGTAAGCCTTCCCTCGCTCCCCCCCAACGGACAAGAAGTACCGCAAACTGCATACGAAGCGGCTTCTCCAAGCATTCCCACCGAAGAAGTGCAAGAATTGCCCGAAAAATACACCCAAGAATTCGACGCAAACAAGCAGACGGTCATGGTGATAGATGATGACCCTTCCATGCTGTGGTTCGTATCCGAAATATTCACAGAGAAATACAACGTACTCTCTTTCAATAATGCCCAAAAGGCATTAGACAGCCTGGAGCAACGACAGCCAGATCTCATCATCTCAGACGTGATGATGCCCGATATAGATGGGTTATCCTTCACCTCCACCATCAAGCAACACAAGCTGTGGAGCCATATTCCCCTAATCCTGCTCTCAGCACTGCATCACGAAGACGACCAAGTAAAAGGACTGGAATCGGGGGCGGATGCCTATGTCACCAAGCCTTTCAATGTGAAATATTTGGAAAAGATGGTCTATCATCTCATCCGCCGCGAAGAAAACCTGAAGGAATATTATAGTTCGGCACTCAGCACCTTTACCTGGAAAGAAGGAAGCTGCTTGCACAAAGAAGAACAAGAATTCTTAGAGAAAATGACAGAAGTCATTGAAAAGAACTTAGCCAATCCAGACCTGCAAGTAGAACTTTTGAGTAAGGAAATGGGCTACAGCAGCCGGCAGTTCTACCGCAAACTGAAACCACTTACTGACAAATCGCCTGCCGACATCATCAAAGAATACCGCCTCTCCACGGCGGAACGCTTGTTAGTCTCCAGCAACTTCACCATCGAAGAGCTGATGGACCGCACGGGATTCACCAACCGAAGCACTTTCTATAAAGCTTTTTCACAACGTTACGGAATGCCACCCCGTCAATACTGCGAACAGCAAAAGAAGAACGTGAAGGAAGGACAGGAAATCACTAATACTTAATCATCTTATACCATCTGTATTTATGAAAAGAAGCTCTTTTTTGAGTATCGCATTCACCGGGCTGCTTGCTACCGCAACAGCACAAACTCACGAACAACCCGAATGGAATGACCTGAACATTTCGGGAGTGAACAAAGAAACGGCATGCCAAACCGCTATTCCCTTTGCCGACGAAGGACAAGCCCTACGCCTGAGCATCGAGGAATCCCCCTATTATCAAACTCTGAACGGTACATGGAAATTCCATTGGGTGGCCGACCCCGAAAAACGGCCGAAGGATTTCTTCAAGCCCGACTACGACGTAAGTGGCTGGGATAACATCAAAGTGCCCGCCACATGGCAGATAGAGGCTGTACGCCATAATAAGCCCTGGGACAAGCCTTTGTATTGTAATACCATTTACCCTTTCTGTGATTACAGTAAAGGAGTACAATGGCCCAACGTCATCCAACCTCGCCCGGCAGACTATACTTTTGCCAACATGCCCAATCCCGTAGGCAGTTACCGACGTGAATTCACTTTGCCCACATCTTGGAAGGGCAGAGATGTATTTATTCGCTTCAATGGAGTGGAAGCAGGTTTCTATCTTTGGTTGAACGGTAAAAAAGTGGGCTATTCAGAAGACAGCTACTTACCTGCCGAGTTCAATCTGACTCCCTATTTACAAGAAGGAAAAAACACATTGGCAGTTGAAGTGTACCGTTTCACCGATGGAAGTTTTCTTGAATGTCAAGATTTCTGGCGGTTCAGCGGTATCTTCCGCGATGTATTCCTATGGTCAGCACCACGCACGCAAATTAGGGACTTCTTCTTCCGAACCGACTTGGACGGAGATTATCGTAATGCTACAGTTTTTTTGGACGTGGAAATCACCGGTAAGAAAAGTTCTGCCGAACTCATAGTGAAGCTCTCCGACACAGAAGGAAAGGAAGTGCTATCACGCACTATCCACGCCACAAAAATAGGTAGTACCCATCTGGAATTCGATGTGAAGAACCCACTGAAATGGACAGCCGAAACACCCAGCCTCTACAACCTGACCCTGACCCTAAAACAGAAAGGAAAAGTGACAGACCTACGTAGTGTAAAGGTAGGCTTCCGCGAAATAGAGTTTGCCAAAAACGGACAACTGCTGATTAACGGCAAACCCACTCTTTTCAAAGGTGTCAACCGCCACGATCACAGCCCATTGAATGGCCGTACCGTCTCCAAAGAAGAGATGGAAAAGGACGTACAACTAATGAAAGCGCTGAACGTAAATGCTGTCCGTACCTCCCATTACCCCAACAACCCTTACTTTTACGACCTATGCGACCGCTATGGCATCTATGTATTGGCAGAAGCCAATGTAGAGTGCCACGGCGAAATGCGTCTCTCACACGAGCCACAGTGGGAAAAATCATTCACCGAGCGCAACGAGAACCAAGTGAAACGTTTCCGTAACCACGCTTCCATCGTAATGTGGTCCATGGGCAACGAATCGGGAAACGGAAACAACTTCTCCACTGCTGAAAAGGCCATCAAACGTTTGGATACTACCCGCCCCACCCACTACGAGGGAAACAGTTCCTTCTGCGACGTGACCAGTTGCATGTACCCAAGTGTGGACTGGCTGGAAAACGTAGGCCGTGAACGATTGGAGAAAATACAAAAGGGCGAGATCGTGAAACCTCACGTAGTATGCGAGTATGCCCATGCCATGGGAAATTCCATAGGAAACTTCAAGGAATACTGGGAAACCTACGAACGCTATCCGGCACTCATCGGAGGTTTCATTTGGGATTGGGTGGACCAAAGCCTGCGTATGCCCACTCCCGACGGCAAAGGCTTCTACATGGCCGTAGGCGGTGACTTTGGTGACAAGCCCAACGACGGTAACTTCTGTACCAACGGCGTCATCTTCTCCGACCGTACATTATCTGCCAAATCCTATGAAATGAAGAAGATACATCAACCCATCCGCATAGAAGCATTAGGGAATGGCAAATATAGAATCAGCAACAAGCGATTCCATGCCAATATGGAAGACCTCTACGGGAGATACGAAATAACGGAAGATGGAAGGACCGTCTGCTCAGGCAATCTGGAAGATTTGAAGCTGGAAGCACAGGCAAGCAAAGTCATCACCCTGCCAGACATACCCGCAACGAAGGTACCCGGAGCAGAATACTTTATCAATTTCAGTTTCTGCCAAAAAAGAGATACCGAATGGGCAAAAGCCGACTACGAGGTAGCCACCGAACAATTCAAGCTATCAAGCAGCGAGAAACCTATATTCGTACCCGAAAAAGGAAACATCAATCTAAACGAAACTGCCGACGCATTGGTGGTGAAAGGTGAACGTTTTGAAGCTGTCTTCTCCAAGGAAGAAGGAACTTTATCGGCATATACATTGAATAATATCCCCCTGATAAGTAAAGGACTCGAACTGAACCTCTTCCGTGCTCCCACCGACAACGATAAACAGGTAAGTGGCGATTGGCAACGCAAAGGCCTTTACCAGCTGCAAGCGGAAACCGGCAAATGGGAAACCCACCAAGAAGAGGACAGAATAACCCTGCACATCCGGAACTGCCACAAAGGTAAACTCGGTTTTGAGTATCGCACAGAAATAGAATACACCGTAAATGCCGATGGTTCCATCATGGTGAACAGTGTCATCATCCCGGTATCCGACAGCGAAATCATTCCGCGTGTGGGCTATCGAATGGAACTGCCCGAAGGCTTCGAGCGTATGCGTTGGTATGGACGTGGCCCATGGGAAAACTACGTAGACCGCAAGGATGCCACCCCAATAGGCGTATACGAAAGTACAGTATCCGACCAATGGGTGAACTATGTAAAGCCTCAGGAGATGGGTAACCATGAAGAGGTACGCTGGATTTCCATCACCAACGCCGACGGTATGGGCTTCGTTTTCGTGGCAGGCGACCAAATGGCGGCTTCTGCCCTGCATGTCAGAGCACAAGACATGGCAGACCCCGACCATCTGCAAAAACTGATTCACAAATACGACATCCCGATGCGCAAGGAGACAGTTCTTTGTCTTGATGCCCACAATCGTCCTCTGGGCAACGCAAGCTGCGGTCCAGGCCCGATGAAAAAATACGAACTGCAAGCAACTCCCGTAGCATTCAGCTTCATCATGATGCCTTTGGAAAGAAGCTACACGCAAAGTGAGCTTACCAAGAAAGCACGCGTACAGATGCCTGCATGCATGCCCGTAATGGTAGAACGCGATAACAACGGTTACCTGCAAATGAGTACCGGAACTCCGGACGCGACCATCTTCTACAGCCTTAACGGTAACGAATACCGGGAATACACAGCTCCATTCGAGTTCATTGACGGTGGAAAGATACAAACATACGCTGTTTCTGGAAAATTAGGCAAGAGCCTGGTCACTACTATGGAACTACCCATATTCGTAGACCACTCGGCATGGAAGGTGGTCTCCTCCAGCAGCGACAGCCAAGGAGAAGAGGCGCAAAACGCCATCGATGGAGACCCTTCCACGTATTGGCACACCCGTTGGCACGAACCCATTCCAGAGTTTCCACACAGCATTGTGGTAGACATGGCTTCCCTACTGGTAGTGGACAAATTCATCTACACAGCACGACATTCCAATGATAACGGACACGTCAAAGACTACGAGCTAAGCTTCAGCAAAGACGGAAAAAATTGGGAAAGCACCGTCAAAGGTACATTCTCCAATCTGACGTCTGCCCAAACCATAACATTGGAAACACCCGTCACTGCCCGTCACTTCAAATTCGTTCCCTTGTCCGAAATGCACGGCAGGAAATGGGCTTCGGCAGCCGAACTGAATGTGAGCATCCTGAAAAACATCAGCGGAGCATCCCAGAGACAAATAGTGGTCTCCGTAGACAGCGATGCAGACAACAGCATGAAGCTGGCGGCAGACGGTAACATAAACACCTATTGGCACACGGTACACAACCAATTCTACATAGCTCCCTACCCTCATGAGATACATCTTTCCCTATCCAAAGAGGCCACTATAAAGGGTATCCGCTACACTCCGCGACAAGATAGCGAAGAAGGACGGATAGCTTCCTATGAAGTATATGCAAGCAAAGATGGAAAAAATTGGGGGCAGCCCATTATCTATGGCACCTTCCATATAGGTACAGCAACGCAAACTATAGAATTTACTCCTTACCGGGCACGTTATGTGAAACTATTGGGATTATCGGCCCATGACAAAGGAAAGAAAGCTGCCATAGCAGAATTAGAGATAATCTTGGAAGAATAATTTTAGAGGAAAAACTATTAACCATGGAGTTTCAGGGCTTGTGCAAAAACTTGTACAAGTCCTGAAATTCCACGTTTTCTCCTATAAGTAAAAATCACTTTCCCTTCACTATCCGCTTAATATCATTCAGCTTGTTCAGCGCCTCCAGCGGCGTCAAGTTATTCACATCCAGATTCAGTATCTCATCGCGTATCTGGCACAGCACCGGGTCGTCGAGCTGAAAGAAGCTGAGCTGCATACCACCGCGTGTCTCTCCCACTTCCACCATCGGTTTGCTGGAAATCCCCTGCTGGCGGTTGTCTGTTTCCAGTTGTTTCAGAATGTCATTGGCACGCTTCACGATGCTTTTGGGCATACCCGCCATTTTGGCTACATGAATACCGAAGGAGTGTTCGCTGCCACCGCGCTCCAATTTGCGCAGGAAGATGACTTTGTTATCTATCTCCTTCACCGAAACGTTGTAGTTCTTAATACGCTTGAAGCTTTTCTCCATCTCGTTCAACTCATGGTAGTGCGTGGCAAACAAGGTGCGTGCCTTCGCCTTTGGATGCTCATGGATATGCTCCACAATCGCCCAGGCGATGGAAATACCGTCGTACGTAGAAGTACCGCGTCCCAGCTCGTCGAACAGCACCAGGCTGCGGGGAGAAAGGTTGTTCAATATATCCGCCGCCTCGTTCATCTCCACCATAAAGGTAGACTCGCCCACGGAAATATTATCGCTGGCACCCACACGGGTGAATATCTTATCCACCAAACCGATATGGGCACTCTCCGCAGGCACGAAACTGCCGATTTGAGCCAGCAGCGTAATCAGCGCCGTCTGCCTCAGCAAAGCGGACTTACCCGCCATGTTGGGACCCGTAATGATGATAATCTGCTGCGTCTGGCTGTCCAGCATCACATCGTTGGCAATATACTTCTCGCCGATGGGGAGCTGCTTCTCAATGACCGGATGCCGTCCCTGATGGATTTCCAGCACGTCGTCGTCGGCAATGACGGGGCGTATATAGTTGTTCTCGCGCGCCGCTGTGGCAAAGGAGAGCAGGCAGTCCAACCGTGCTATCTGGTTCGCATTGATTTGAATGGCAGGAATGAACTCGCTCAAAGATTGTACCAGCTCTGCATAGAGTTGTGTTTCCAGTACCAGTATCTTGTCCTCCGCGCCGAGAATCTTCTCCTCGTACTCCTTCAATTCCTGGGTAATATAGCGCTCGGCATTGGCAAGGGTCTGTTTGCGTATCCACTCTGCCGGCACCTTGTCCTTATGCGTGTTGCGCACCTCAATGTAGTAGCCGAAGACATTGTTGTAGCCTATCTTCAAGCTGGGAATCTCTGTCAGTTCGCTCTCGCGCTGCTGTATCTGCAACAGATAATCCTTGCCGGAGTAGGCAATCCGGCGCAACTCGTCCAGCTCGGCACTGACACCGGATTTGATGACACCTCCCTTATTAATCAATAACGGCGGGTCATTGTCTATCTCCCGGTCAATGCGGTCGCGGATAAACTGGCAGATATTCAACTGCTCGCCTATATGGTTCAAGCTGGCATTATCGGCATCCATGCAAGCCGCCTTGATGGGTTCTATCGCCTGCAAAGCCACCTTCAGCGCCACCACCTCACGCGGAGAGACACGCCCTACCGCCACTTTGGAGATGATGCGTTCCAAGTCGCCAATCAAATGCAACTGCTCTTCTATCAACTCTTTGAAATCAGGCTGGCGGAAAAAGTATTCCACCACATTCAGCCGCTCGTTAATCGGCTGCACGTCCTTCAACGGGAATACCAGCCAGCGTTTCAGCAGGCGGGCACCCATCGGGCTGATGGTCTTGTCTATCACATTCAGCAGACTACTGCCACCGTCGTTCATCGACCCCATCAACTCCAGGCTGCGCACCGTGAACTTATCCAGGCGGACATACTTATCCTCCTCGATGCGTGCCAGCGAAGTGACATGCCCTATCTGCGTATGCTGCGTCATGATGAGGTATTGCAGGATGGCTCCCGAAGCGATGATACCGTTCTTGAGATGCTCCACACCGAAGCCTTTCAAGTTCTTCACCTCGAAATGCTTCAGCAGCTTTTCGCGGGCAGATGTCTCGGTAAACACCCAGTCGTCCAACTCGAAGGTGAAGAACTTGCTGCCGAAGTTTCCTTCGAACATCAGCCGCTTGCCACGCTCGAAAAGCACCTCTTTGGGGGCAAAGTTGTTCAGCAGCTTGTCCACATAGTCGAAAGGTCCTTCCGCCGTCAGAAATTCGCCCGTAGATATGTCCAGGAAAGCCACACCGCAGGCACCCTTACCGAAATGCACGGCAGCCAGGAAGTTGTTCTCCCGGTAGTTCAGCACATTGTCGTTGATGGAAACTCCCGGCGTCACCAGCTCCGTGATGCCGCGCTTCACCAGTTTCTTCGTCAGCTTCGGGTCCTCCAACTGGTCGCAGATGGCCACACGCTTGCCGGCACGTATCAGCTTGGGCAGATAGGTGTCGAGCGCATGATGCGGGAAACCCGCCATTTCGATGGTTTTCCCCTTGCCATTGGCACGTTTGGTCAAGGTAATACCGAGGATTTCGGACGCGACGACGGCATCGGTGGAATAGGTTTCATAGAAGTCACCACAACGAAACAGCATGACAGCATCGGGATGCTTTGCCTTCAAGTCGAGGAACTGCTTCATCATCGGGGTAAGGACAATATCTTCGTGCATACAAGTCTTTAATTTTTAATTTCCAAAGCTTTGAGCCAAGAGAGCAGGAAATCGTCAAGTAAGACCCAAAACTTAATGTGACAAAGATAATTCTTTTTTAGAAAACAGCCACGGAGAGGCTTCAAAACCTTAGCAAGCCTTAACAAAGAGACGCATTTCCCTAAAACATGTTATAAAACAGTCTTTTTTATTTGCTTTATTTGGAGATAAGCAAAAAGTTCGTACCTTTGCAATGTGTTTTTCATAGTATTAGATTTAAGGTTAACAAAGGTTGGAGTACAGCGGTACTCCTTTTTTTATGCCCATACCTTTCGTATCTTTCCCCTTTTCCCTTACAAAAGTACATATTCACTCGGCGAAACGCCCTTTATCTTCTTGAAAACCTTGTTCATGCGATCCCAACAAGGATGAGCAACAGTTGTCTCCCATTTACTACATTCCCTATTTAAGCAACAATTCCTGCAATACTGCATTTTAAATTCTTGCTTACTAAAACTTATTCGTCCGACAGCCGTTGAATTATCGTCCGACAATTGTCGGACGATAATTCAACGGCTGTCGGACGATAATTCAACAAGTATCGGACGAATAAATCTTAGCAAATAGAGAGATAGATGGCTTACCGCTTGATTTATTTGTGATTATCCGCGCACACAATCAGTACCTCCCCAAAAGAATCAAGTTGCCAATGGGGTCTCATAGAGATTGTCATTGCAACTTCAGGAATGGCAACGTATTTCCACCGGTAGACAACGGCAATTTCCCGTCCCATTTCTCCACAGCCTTTAGTTGAATCAATTCCGGCGTGATGCTTTGTTGAAGGATACGGTTGGCATCTGCCTTACCCTTGGCGGCAGCTACTACCTTTTCCGCCTCGGCTATAGCGGCTTTCTTTTCATTCTCCACCTTCAAGGCATTCTGCACAGCAGTATTCTTTTCGTCAATGGCAGCTTGCAGCACATCGTTGGGTTTCACGGACGACTGTATGTTGGTAAACGTAAAGCCACGGGTACTGAGACGCTCCTTCAGTAATGCCTCCACCTCCTTCTCGAAAGCCGGACGGTTGTTGATGAGCGAATCCGTCTCATAGAGTCCTGCCACGTCCTTATAAGCGTTCTTCACTTCCGTCAGGATAACACTCTGTTCCAATTCTTCGGTAGTCTTGCGATAGCGTAGAAAAACTACTTTGGCATCCTCCCGCTCAATGAAGTATTCTATAGTAGGGTCTGTCTTGAAGATGGTTCCCTTCTTGTCCTGAATGTCGAAAGGTTCGTAGTCTACAATCTGCGCAAATGCAGGATATTCGAATAGCTGCTTGGCAAAACGGTTGTAAACCACCCATCCGGTTTCCACCTTGGCATCATCTACTCCACGCTCACTACCGGCCAGATTGACGATGATGCCCGTCTGTCCCGAATCAATACGCTCCACGGCAAACATGACCAAGAACAATACTATAATTCCAATGACTGCGACTCCTGCCGCGCCTACTCTCACTGTTGATTTGTTTGTGACTTTCATGGTGTTTTCTGTTAGTTTAATGAGTGAATAATGCTCCAAAGATATTTATAATTGTTTGTTCAAGAAAGGCAATCCGGTTATTTTTGGAGAGAACATTACCTAAAGACAAGGCCTCCCTCCACGGCTTTCTCATTTAAGGGAGTTATAGGGGTTATCACTTCGCTCCGCTCCGTTAGAAGTAAAGGAGTTAAAGCCGATACTCTTGTCTATGTAGTCACAGAAGTATTGGCTTTAACTCCTCTAACTCCCTTAAATGAAAGAGCCGTGGTCTCCCCCCCGCACATAGTACGGAAAGGAGACCTACAGTCTCTATATCATCGGAACTTTTTCAGCCCTACAGACTACTATCCCAAAGGGTTCTCACCCTGGTCGCCGCCACCATCGGAACCGTCACTGCCATCACTCCCGTTAATACGGTCTACATCCTTCAGCACAAGACCATCCGAACGCGTGGCACCGGATGCAATGATACGGATATCGCTGTTTGCACGGAAGCGGTTCTTTCTTCATACCATCTTACGAAATCTTAAGCAATGTACTCAAGGCAATTTCTCCGACACCGGGAAGCTCTACCTTCCCCGGTGCCGAAGAAACAAGAAACCCGCATTGCCTGTATAACACTGTAAATATCCTATGCAAAGACAGAGAGAGCCTCCCTTACTTCACCACACCGTCCGCCATCGTAAATCCCTCTAGCGAACCGGCTTTCACCTGAATACAAATCACACTGATGGCACTGTCCGCAGCGGCAGACAACTGACGTTCTCCTGCCGGAGCCACACGAAGCCAGTCACCAGCCTGCAACTCTACGGTTTCTCCGTCAATCACCATGGTGCCACGTCCGGAAAGGACGGCATAAATTTCTTCATTCTGCTTGTGCGAATGCACAAAGGGCACTCCTCCGCCTGCCGGCAGATTACTGATGGATACTTCCGCACCGGTCAGATTCAATGAATCGTGCAGCTCGACACGTGCCTCGCCTGCGGGCACATTTACCTTCTGATAGTTCTTCATAATGATTTCTCCTATATGTTTTGATTTACAGCCGCAAAGTTAGGCGACTGCCACATGTCACACAATAAGGCACTTAGAACTCAGTCTGTTACCTCCATGTAACCGTTATTGAAAGCCAAAGGATTGAAGTTTTCACTTTAACGTGAATTAACCTCTTTCGGGTTGCCCTCCCTCCCCCACCGAAACAGCCACGCCCGCAGAAACCGCCTCATGAACAAAAAGCAAACAAACAGGAAGATTATTTGACTCCAAAAGAAGAATTTTCTACATTTGTATTTTAAACGCCAAAAGAATACTACTAATATATATGAAAAAATACTTCCTACTAATAATTGTCCTGCTCCTTCAGGCAGTGCCGTCTCCAGCCGGCAACACTGTTCCGGACAATACTTATTTCCTCAGCAGGATAGACCATCAGCAAGGATTGTCACACAGCGCCGTATTCTGTTTCTACCAAGACTCAGCAGGACTGATGTGGCTGGGTACCTACGATGGGGTGAACTGCTATGACGGACGAAACATGGAAATCTTCCGCTCTGAGTTCTCGCCCGAAAAGACACTGAACAACAACATCATCCACGCCATCAACCAGGCAGACAACGGATGCCTCTGGATCAGCACACACCTGGGCGTGAACCGTCTGTCGCCGACAGCCCGCAAGGTAGTGGGCAGCTACGAGTTCAAGGACTACTATTTGCACTCCAACCAGCACGGAGACACATGGATCATTGCACAAGATACACTCTACTTCTACAACCCGCGCCTTGAACGGTTCGTCAAACTGCAAGCACCTACCGTATCGACCGAGGACATGGACCGCCGCTCGTTCGTCACCCCCAACGGTATCTTCTGGCTCTTCCCACAAGATACGGGCACGCTGATACAAGTGTCCATCGACAACTTCGAGAAGGACTCGCTCTCCGTGAAACCAACCGCTGTGACGAGCGCCTTCCATCCCAAAGCCATCCGACACATCTTCTACCAGAACAACTGTTTCTGCTTTATCGACTCGGACCATGACCTCTACCTCTATGACCTCTCGCGCAAGACGAAAATCTACATCCGCAACCTCGCCTCACTGCTGGCGTATGGAGACGACATAGAGGGCATCGTACCCTTCCACGAGGACATCATCATCGCCTTCCGCACACATGGGCTGATACGCCTCTGCACCTCCCACAAGTTTGAGATAGAGATGATAGAGCGCAACGTGCGCATCTACGACATCTTCCACGACCCGCAGCAAGGCATCCTCTGGGTGGGCACCGATGGACAAGGGGCACTGATGTACTCGCGCAAGCAGGACATTGCCACCAACTTGCTGCTCGGCAGCCTTTCACCCAACCTCAACCGACAGGTGCGCTCCATCATGACCGACACGCAGGGCGACCTCTGGTTCGGCACCAAGGGCGACGGACTACTGCACATATCGCGCTACGACGAGGGCATCAAGCCCGAGAAAACGGAAGTGATTGCCCCCGAAGGCCGGCAGAAGGCCACCGACTACCGGAAGTGGGAACGGGAATTCCACGTCTACATACTGAAACAGAGTCGCTATTACAACGGTTTCTGGCTGGGCACGGGCACGCCGGGGCTCTACTTCTACTCTTACGACGACCACACCCTGCAGCAAGTGGAAGGCCATCTCTCCGATACTACCGTCGAGGTGCACGACCTGCACGAGGAGAACGACAGCACGCTCTACATATCCACCTCGGGCAGCGGTTTCCGCAAAATCACGTTCGAAGGAGACGGGAAGCTGTTCCGCACCAAACGGGTCGTGCCCTACGAATTCTTCCACGAACAGAAAGAAATTACCATGTTCTTCCCCATGACAGCCGGAGGCGACTCGCTCCTATGGCTAGGAAGCCGGGGCCAGGGCATCGTAAAGTTCAACAAGACAACGGACGAGTATACCGTCATCTCCCTGAAGTCCCTGCTCCACAAACCGACAGACGATATACTGAGCCTACACGCCGACAGCCTGGGCAACCTCTACGTGGGCAGCACCTCGGGATTCATCATCCTGCCCGCCCCCACCACGCACGCCACCCCACGCTGCATAGACCGCAGCCAAGGCATGCTGAACGACATGATTCACGGCATACTGGAGAACAACCACGGCTTCCTTTGGCTCTCCACCAACCGGGGACTGGTGAAGTACAATCCGGAAAACCAATCGTTTCACACCTACTATTACAACTCGGGCATGCAGGTAGGCGAGTTCAGCGACGATGCCTACTACCGTTGCCCCTACTCCGGACGGCTCTTCTTCGGTGGCATCGACGGACTGCTCTATCTGAAGAAGGAGAAAGACAAAAGCACGCCCGACCGCTACCCCGACCTACTGCTGCGCAAGCTCAGCCTGGGACGCCGCCAAGTGGCGTTGTCCGACTATTATACCGACAACGGAAAGGCCCTGCAACTGCCGGCCGGCGAAAACTCCTTCTCGCTGACCTTTGCCGTACCCGACTTCCTCTCGGCCAACGACATCGAATACTCCTACCGGCTGGAAGGATACGACCGGGAATGGTCGCCCTTCAGCAATGCCAACGAAACGTTCTACACACACATACCCACAGGTAACTATATCCTCCATATAAAATATAAGAAGGACGTCTTCGACAATGAATTCAAATACTATTCGCTGCCCATCCGCATCCTGCCGCCCTGGTACCTGAGCAAGACAGCTTGTGCAGTATATGTATTGCTGTTCCTGCTCGTGGCAGGGATATCCGGCTACGCATTCCACCGCAAACGGTCGTACCGCCGCCTTACCACACGCTTCCAGCGCCCCGATGAACCGGATGCCACCAACATGGCGGACTACAGCCGCAGCATGCTGGACCGCCTTACACTGCTCTACCAGGCTTGCGACCGCCTCCGTGCCGACAACCTCACGCCTGCCGAGCAGCGTGAAACCGTAGAAACCATGCGCGAAACCCTCATGACCGCCCTCCTGCATCCCGATACGCTGCGGGGTGAAGAATTCCACCTCTTCTTCCCCAACCGCTTCATCGTGACGGCCGAGGTCAACGTGAAGGAAACTCTGGAACGTGTGCTGCACACCCTAGACAAGCAAGTGATCGCAACCACCGGCATCCGCCTCTCCACCCCTTCCAGTCTCACCTTTCCGGTCTACGAGAATGCGCTCTACAGCATCCTCTACTACTGTTTCCTGCGGATAACCAAAGAAACCGGAGCCCAACCTACCCAAGTGGAAGCCTCGCTCCACGGAGATCGGCTGTACCTGACCTTCACCGGCGAGGGCAAAAGCATGAAATATTTGCATGACGCCCTCACCAATCAAACCCAACCACCCAAGCAGAAAAGTGCCGACTCCACCTTCGGCATACAGCTACTGGCACATTTCGTACAATCTACCCTCGAAGTGACCCACACCGAACTGCACTGCGAAGAGCCGTGGCAGAGCCTCACCCTGAGCCTTGCCCCCGTCACTCACGAAGCATCTGCCGAAGGAGAGAAGAAAAGTGTCCTTCTGCTCGAAGAACGTGCCGAAATGACGTGGCTTGTCAGCAACCTGCTGGCCGACGATTATCACGTCATGCCCGTGCGCACCATCGAAGAAGCCTTCGAAGAGATGCGCCGCTCGCTTCCTTCGGTATTCATAGCCGACCTTTCGGTATACGCAGGAGCCGAAGAGCGCTTCATGGAACATATTCGGCGCAACCGTACGCTGCTGTCGCACATCCCCTTCATCCCGCTGCTGACGTGGCAGGTCAGCTCGTCGGTGCAACGCGAACTGGTGCTGTGGGCTGATTCCTATCTGACACTGCCCTACGACATCCTTTTCCTGCGCGAGCTGGTGTACGTGGCCATCTATGGCAAGCACGAGGCCAAGCAAATCTACATGGACGAGCTGGGCGAACTGGCACACCACATCTGCTGCACTACCCACGAGCAGACGGAATTCATACGCCGGCTGCTGCAAGTCATCGCCCACAACCTGAAGCAGGAAGAACTGGGCTCGGCTTTCATTGCCGAACGCATGAACATGAGCCCGCGCAACTTCTATCGCCGTCTGAAGGATGTCTCCACGCTGTCGCTCAGCGACCTCATCCGCAACTACCGCATGGAGAAGGCCAGCCGCCTGCTGCAAGAGGAGGAGCTCTCCATTCAGGACGTGATAACCGAAGTAGGCATCTCCAGCCGTTCTTATTTCTACAAAGAGTTCACACGCATGTTCGGCATGACACCGAAAGAGTATCGGGAGAAGAACAGGCCAAAGGAAGAAGCGACACTTTAGTTCCCTGTTCACGCCTGCACATCTTTCACCTTTTTCCGCATCACCCTGTCCATCGGGGATTCCGGTGAAACTTCTTTTCACGATGAGCATCGTGAAGTGAAGGCCTGAATACGCCAAGTTGAGGTTTACGACCGCCAACCTTTACGCTGACAAACATAAGTGCCCGTCGTCTTGAACACCAGTGTCTGTTATAACAAACACCAGTGTCTGTCGCGTCAAGCACCGGACTCTGTCAAAACAAGTATTGCCATCCATCCGCCCGGAATCTCCAATAACGTAATATAAAACTTTTGTTCATTTTCCATCAGATATGAATCAAATGAAGATAGTACCACTTAATCAATTTGACTCATAAGTATACCATTATAAGCAAAATCACATCCGATTCAGGCTTAACACGACTTTAAAAAGAGGCACAACCTTGTTCTCTCCTTGTGCTCTATATAGACACACACACATATAAAACTCTTATTTACAATTACTTTAAACTGTACTCTACAGAACATCCTTGTACTCAACAGCGACCACCCGCTTTTGCCAAAAATCTGTCACCCACACGGACTGTTCCTTATCGGCAAACTCCTTATTTTGCCGCCGAAGCAAAAAAACGCGAGTATTTTTTGTAACCTTAATATTCACTTTTAAACCAAAGTAACATGAACTTATTTGGGATGAAAAAACATCACTTGAAAGCGCTATGGATATGGGCGCTTTTGGCAACGTTCTGTCTGGAGGTTCACGCGCAAAGCGGAACAGTGACAGGACGCGTTTCCGATGAAAAAGGAGAACTCCTCATCGGAGTAAGCGTACAGGAAAAAGATACGGGCAACGGTACCATTACCGACATCAACGGCCAGTACACCCTGAAGCTGACTACTGCCAATCCTACCCTTGTCATTTCCTACGTAGGATACAAACCGCAGGAAATCGCCGTGAACAAGAAAACCCTGATTGACGTGATTCTTGCCGAAGACGTATCGGCACTGGACGAAGTAGTGGTAGTGGCCTATGGACACCAACGTAAAGTGTCCGTGGTAGGTGCACAGTCGTCCATGAAGATGGATGACATCAAGATGCCCACCGCCAACCTCTCCTCCTCCATCGCAGGCCGTCTGGCAGGTGTGGTAGCCGTGCAACGCACGGGTGAGCCGGGACACGACGATTCCGACATCTGGATTCGCGGTATCTCCACCTTCACCAACCAGAACACCAAACCGCTGGTACTGGTAGACGGTGTGGAACGTAGCTTCAGCAACATCGACCCCGAAGACATCGAATCGTTCACCGTACTGAAAGACGCCTCTGCCACGGCCGTTTACGGTGTGCGTGGCGCCAACGGTGTAGTTATCATCAAGACCAAGCCGGGAAAGGTGGGCAAACCGCAGTTCAACCTCGACTACTACGAAGGATTCGTCACCCTGACCAAGCGTCCCCAACTGGCCGATGCCTATACCTATATGGATGCCGCCAACGAAGCGAACATGAACACCAACGGACGTCTGCTCTATACCTCGCAGTACATCGAGGCCACGAAGAAGGCCAACGGTCTGCTGCCGAACGACAACCCCACGATGTTCAACCAATACCTCTATCCGGCCGTCAACTGGATGGACGAGCTCTTCAACGACCTGGGCCACAACCGTCGTGTGAACATGAGCGTGCGCGGCGGTGTGCCCAATGCCACTTACTACGTCTCACTGAGCTACTACAACGAACGAGGCCTGACACGTACCGCACAAATGGAGAACTATGATGCCAACATGCGCTACGACCGCTACAATTACACCGCCAACCTCAACCTGAAACCCACCGAGACCACCACCATCGACCTGGGCTTCAGCGGCTACCTCGCACAAGGAAACTACCCGCAGCAGTCCACCTCCAGCCTTTTCTCGGCAGCTATGGACATCAACCCGGTCTATTTCCCCAAGTTGATGCCCGACGGTTCTGTCCCCGGCATATCGTCCAACGGTGACTTCCGTAATCCATACGCCGACCTGACACGCCGCGGATATACCAACGAAGCACGCAATCAGCTCAACTCCAACATCCGCGTGACACAAGACCTCGGCTTCTGGAAGTGGAGCAAGGGACTGAGCGCCACAGCCATGATAGCTTTCGACGTGAACAACTCACGCAATCTCTACTATAAGAAACGCGAAGACACCTACTACTTTGCCGGCTCCAAAGACAGCGAAACCGGCTTGTGGAACGAAGATGTATTCGACGCCAACGGCGAATACCGCTTGAACCGTACCTATCAAGGAAACCACGAACTGAGTTTCGAGCAGTCTTCTTCGGATAACCGCAGCACTTATTTCGAGGCTTCGCTCAACTACGACCGCTCCTTCGGCCTGCATCGCGTAGGCGGGCTTTTCCTTTATAGCCAGAAGAACTACCGTACCAGCCAGAACCTCTCCAAAGACGACAATGGTACCCTGGTAGGTTCACTACCCTACAAGCAACAAGGCATCGCCCTTCGCGGAACCTACTCCTGGAACGACCGCTACTTCTTTGAAGTGAACATGGGTTACAACGGTTCTGAGAACTTCAGCCCGCAGAAACGTTTCGGTCTGTTCCCTGCATTCGGTGTGGGCTGGGCCATCTCCAACGAAGATTTCTGGCAACCGTTGCAGAAATACGTCTCTTACTTCAAAGTACGCTATACCGACGGTCTTGTAGGTACGGACGCCGTTACCAACCGCCGCTTCATGTACCTCGACCAGATGGGAAGCACAGGCGGCTACCGCTTCGGTGTGAACAACGACGGTGTAGGCGGATGGGGCTTCTCCAAGTACGGAGCCAACGTAGGATGGTCTACCTCACGCAAGCAAGACCTAGGTATCGACCTGAAATTCCTGAACGACAACCTCTCCGTGTCGGTAGACCTCTTCAAGGAGCACCGCAAGGACATCTTCCTGCAGCGTGCCACCATCCCCGACTATGCAGGATTCATTGAAATGCCTTACGGCAACCTGGGTATCGTGGATAACAAAGGTATCGAAGCCACGCTGGAATACATGCAGCAACTGGGCAAGAGTACCTTCCTGACCGTACGCGGAAACATCTCCTGGAATGAAGACGAAATCATCGAGAATGACGACCCCGCAGCCGTATATCCTTGGCTGGAACGCCGCGGCACCAACGTGAACGGCCGCTGGGGATGGATTGCCGAAGGCCTTTTCACCAGCGAAGAAGAAATCATGGACCATGCCAAGCAGTTCGGTGAAGAATATCCGGGACAAGTATCCCGTCCGGGCGACGTGAAATACAAAGACCTGAACGGTGACGGCGTCATCGACGACTACGACCGCTGCCTCATCGGCCAAGGCGACGTGCCCAAAATCTACTACGGCTTCGGTGCCGACCTGCAGATGGGTAACTTCTCCATCGGCGCCCTCTTCTCGGGTACCGCAAAGGCCGACCGCTGCCTCTCGGGCAACGCCATCCACCCCTTTGCCGATACATCGGGCTACTCTAACCTCTACGACAACATCGGTGACCGCTGGTCGGCCGACGACCCCACCAACCAGGATGTGTTCTATCCGCGCCTGCAATACGGTGCCACGGCCAATGAGAACAACACCAAGACCAGTACCTGGTGGCAGAAGGACGTCAGCTTCCTGCGCCTCAAGCAGATGACCGTTGCCTACAACTTGCCCAAGGCATGGCTTAACAAGACGTTCATCAAGAACGCACGAATCTACGTGATGGGTACCAACCTGCTCACCTTCTCGAAGTTCAAGCTGTGGGATCCAGAGTTGAACACCAACAACGGTACGTCGTACCCCAACTCGCGCACCTATTCCATAGGAGTGAACGTGAATTTCTAATCCACCCGTCAAAACAAACAAGAAAACTCATGAAAAATATATTCAAGATAGGAGCTCTGGGACTGCTGATGTCCGTAGGATTGAGCTCATGCAACGACTTCTTCGATGCCATACCCGGCGAACAGTATGACATGGAAGACACCTTCACCAACCGTCAGAAAACCGAACAGTTTCTGAACAACGTATACAGCTACGTGCCCGACGAAACCAGAGAACGCTACAGCACCAACTACTCCGACCAGCCGGGTACCATTGTTACCGGTGCCTCGCTCGAAGCCAACATCACCTGGAGCTGGCATTCCAGCAACGAGTGGACCATGGGTATGACCTACGCTTCGTCCAGCTGGATCAACTTCTGGTTCATCAATTACTACAAAGGCATCTCCAAGGCAAGCTCCTTCATTGCCAACGTGGACCGCTGTGCCGAAGCCAGCGCCAACGACCGCCTGGTGTGGAAAGCACAGGCCCGTGCCCTGCGCGCCCTCTACTACTTCTACCTCTTCCGCATGTACGGGCCGGTAGTGCTCTTAGGCGAAGATGCCCTGGCACTGGACACCCCGCTCGAAGAACTGCTGAAAGAGCGTAACTCCGTAGACGAATGCATCGACTACATCACTGCCGAGCTCGACCTCGCAGCTCAAGACCTGCCCGACCGCTACAACGGCTCCAACCTGGGACGCATCGACAAAGGCGCCTGCAAGGCTTTCAAAGCGAAAGTACTTCTTTACGCCGCCAGCCCGCTCTTCAACGGCAACAGCGATTATGCCGAAATACGCAACAAAGACGGCAAGCAGCTCTTCCCGCAAGAATACTCACAAGCCAAGTGGGAAGCCGCACGGCAGGCATACGCCGACTTCTTCAACCAATTCGGCAGCCAGTACAAGCTCTACACCGTATCAGGCAGCAATGGCCCAGTAGACTTCTATGAATCGTACCGCCAAGTTACAGACGGCATACACTACGGCGATGACAACAAAGAGCAGATTTTCATCCGTCTGGCAGACCACAGCGACCATACTTACGAAGTGACCCCCTACCACGCACACCTATCGAGCGAAAGCTCCATCCGCGGCGGTCTGGGATTCGGCACCACGCAAGAGATGGTAGACCTCTTCTTTACGGACAAGGGTGTGCGCATTGTGGACGACCCCGACTACAAGGAATACGACGGCATCCCCTCGGCCGACATGTACACCGTGACCGAGGACTACAATAACCCGATGAATCCCGCACGCAACTACTTCCTGGCACGCAACGAGAAAGAAAACGAACCCAACTACGTACTGAAACAATGGAAAAACCGCGAGGCGCGCTTCTATGCCAACATCACCTTCAACGGCTCCACCTGGGTGAAAGACGACACCAACCAGGGCAAGATTACCTCCGTGTTCAGCCTGAACGGCAACTCAGGCTTCAACAAAGCCGGACACGACGCCCCGGTAGAGGGATATGGCGTACGCAAGATGGCTCCCATCAACGGCGTATGGAGCGGCAAGCACTGCGCCAACCTGTTGCGCCTGGCCGACATGTATCTGGGCTATGCCGAGGCATTGAGTGCCTGCGGCGACTATGAAGGAGCCATGCAGCAAGTGAATCTGGTACGTGCACGCGCCGGTGTGCCGGGCTACGGCAACAAGGGCGGCAAGGATGCCAACGGTTACGACTTCCTCACCTATCCTGCCGACCGCGACAACGTGGACAAGCGCATCCGTCGCGAGCGCCTCATCGAGCTGGCCTACGAATGGAACTACTACTACGACGTGCGCCGCTGGAAGGTGGCCGACATGGCCGTGGGTGACGACTGGATTTATCCCTCTTACCACCGTGGCGGTGAAGGCGGAGACATCCACGGCATGAATTCCAAGGCAGACTTCCCCGCCTTCTTCGAGAAAGTAGTGACCGAGACACGTGTCTTCAACAAACGCCACTACCTCTTCCCCATCCCCGACCAGGAGATCCGTCGTAACCCGAAGATGGTACAGAACCTGGGCTGGAACGCAGAGACGGGAGAGAGCCAGGAATAAGAACGAGAAACGAACAACTAAAATCATAACAGATGATAAGACTGAAATCCATACGATTGTTCACTTTCTCTATCCTGAGCGCGGCGGCATTGCTTACGGGCATGCCGGCGTGCTCCTCGGACAGCGGAGATGGACCGGGCGGAGAAAACAAGGGCGACAACTCGTCGCCTTACCACTCGCTGCCCGCGGAAAACCGCAACATGCCCTGCGGCGGAACTGTAGTGGCACAATACTCGGACGCACCCGAGGCCTGCTCCATAGCCAAGCTAGTGGACGGAGATGCGGGCACGAAATACTGCACGCGCCACAACAGCTTCAGCATCACCTGGAACGGCAACAGCAACGTGGCCGTACTCTCCTACTCGCTCACCTCTGCCGACGACGCTCCGGAAATGGACCCCAAGGCATGGACGCTGGAAGGCTCCACCGACAGCAAGACGTGGAAGACGATAGACTCGCGCAGCGACCAGACCTTCGGCTCGCGCAAGGAGAAGAAGGAGTATGAAGTGGAAAACAACGTGACCTACCGTTACTACCGTCTCAACGTGAAGCAAAATGCCGGAAGCGAAAGCACCCAGATAGCCGAATGGACTCTGTCTGCCGCCGCAAGCACGGGCGAGAACATAGACGACCTGCTCCGCTTGGCAGGCGGGAAGACCGCCTCGCAAATCACTCCCATGGGCACCATCCACGAGAGCGACCGCAAGGCATCCGCCCAAGATTTGGAATGGCTGAAAAACGCTACCGCACAGCCGGAGACATTCGACGGACTGGCATGGAAAACGTTTGACGTGGCAGGCTCCATCTACCCCTTCGGCGACCCACTGCCTGCCGACATCAACCAGCATAGCATAGGAGACTGTTGCGCATTGGCTGTTATGGCCGACCTGGCATACACCTATCCCAAATACATCCGGAGCATGCTGAAGGAAAAGGAAGGCAACACGTATGCCGTCAGCCTCTTCGACCCCATGGGGAAACCGGTGGAAGTGTGCGTAGACAACTACTTCGTGGCCGACGGCAACAAACTGGGCGCCTGCTCGGGCAAGACGAACAACGTGACCTGGGCCACCATCATAGAGAAAGCACTCATCAAGTGGCTGCAAGTCTATAAAGGCTCGTCGAGCATCAACGGCATCGCCACGGAATACGTAGCTGCCATCCTCACCGGAAGCGGTAACACCTATTCGTTTGCCCCCGGCGTACTGTCAGGCAAGGATATGAAACGCGCCGTAGTGTCACTCGTGATGCAGCGCCAGCTGGTGATAGGCGGATTTAAGGACGGAGACAAGCCCATCGACGGAAAATACAAGTCGGTGAACTTCCACGCCTACAACTTCCTGCTGCCGCCCTCGAACAAGTACCTCTTCGTGATGCGCAACCCCTGGGGACTACTCCCGCTCATCTCGGGCGGCTACAGCGACGGCAAAGAAGACGGACTGCTGCAGATTGAGGACGATGGTGTGATACCGCCCATCATCGACCTGCGCATCTGCTCGCCCGGAGCCGCCAAAGGATACGCCTCACAAGGCACGATGATGCCTTATACGCCACCCTCGTATGCACCGGTACCCATGCGCATCCCGCGCGCCGTGCTTGCACCGCGGGCTTTCTGAATAAACTACCGAAAAACAACATTCTAAAACGAAAAACAATGAAAAAGATAAGATACACACTACTCGCCTCGTGCCTCTTCGCCCTTTGCGGCTGCGGCACCACCGACGTATGGAAAGACTGGGAAGACCAGGGAACCATGAACGAAGAAACCCGCCTCCGCCCCTCGGAAGTGAAGAAACTACTCTGCGCCGCCGACGGCTGGAAACTCTCCTACGAAGGCGTGGACTTCTACCTGCAGTTCGACGAAAACGGAAACGTCATCACCAACACAAACGAAAAGATACTCCGCCCCGAACTGGAGGCACAATACCACCTCGACTTCAAGGGCGAACAGACCGTGCTGCTGACCTTGGCAGGAAACACCTCGCTGCAATACCTCAAGAACAACCAGGAATCCACATTCCTTATCAGCAGCTATGCCTCCGACCTCATTGCAGCCACAGGACAGGCCCACGGACTCACCATGAACCTCTCGCCCGTCACCACGGCCGACCTTGCCGCGAACCGTGAGACCAAGGCTGCCATCCTCCACCGCGTGGAGGCCCTCGAGAACATCAGCTGCGGAGCCATCCGTGAGAAGGGAGGCGATATACTGGCCTATTATACACTGAGCTCGGACAACGACAACAACTGGTCCATGCAACTCACCGACATCGCGGACGGCAAGGTGGTGCACACCAACCATGCCCTCGTGCTCAACGTGGAGGATGACCGCCTCGGCGTAGTCACCGCCCCGGGTCTGGACATCAAGGGACACGCTCTGAAAAGCATCACTTACGACTACGACGGTGCCACACAGCCCGTCATCGGCAACGCCAGCCTCGTCTTCGATTTCAACGCAGGCGCCTCCTGGACAGATGCCTACATGGGCAACTGGAACACCCACATCATCGATGCCAAGGCAAGCAGCCTCGACCTCTCGCTGATGCCCGAGTCGCAACTCGAGATGGACAACCGCTCGCCGCGCAACCTCGTCATCTGCCCGGGCAGCATCAGCGATGAAGATGCAGGCAAGTGGCACTATGTCTTCTTCGAGCTGAACGCAGCCGCCAATAACGGAAACTCGTGCGTGCTTTTCAGAAACACCGCCATCACTACTCCCTTCGGCGGCTATGGCAACGACGTGAATCTCGCAAAAGAACAATTCAAGCCCCTCATCGACCTGCTCTTCTGCGAAAGTGGGCTCTGGGTATGGGAGAAGGACGGAAATACGTACTTCATCCAGCCGGCAGGAAACGGATGGTTTAAGTTCCAATAAAAAAGCAAATATGTAAATGCTGATTAAGCGGATAAATGAAACAAAATCCACTTAATCAGTACTCAAACATCTCTCCCCAAAGTATTCACATTATCAACCTCATTCCTATGAACTACAAGAAAATAATCCTTGCACTTACCGTAGCGACTTCCATCCTTGCAGGGCATGCACAGCAGAAAGAGCCGGTGGACTACGTCAACCCGCTGATGGGCACCGACTCCAAGATATCACTCTCCAACGGAAACACCTACCCCGCCATCGCCCGCCCCTGGGGCATGAACTTCTGGATGCCCCAGACCGGAAAGATGGGCGACGGATGGGCTTATACCTACACCTCGGACAAAATCCGCGGCTTCAAGCAGACCCATCAACCCAGTCCGTGGATCAATGACTACGGACAATTCTCCATCATGCCCATGACCGGCCGGCTGAAGATAGACCAGGAGCAGCGCGCCTCGTGGTTCTCGCACAAGGCGGAAAAAGCGATGCCCCACTACTACAGCGTCTATCTGTCCGAATACAACCTCACTACCGAAATCACCCCTACGGAGCGTTGCGCCTACTTCCGCTTCACCTTTCCCCAGGCAGACAAGGCATACGTGGTGGTGGACGCCTTCGACCGAGGCTCGTACATCAAGGTCATCCCCGAAGAGCAGAAAATCGTAGGCTACACCACACGCAACAGCGGAGGCGTGCCCCAGAATTTCCGCAACTACTTCGTCATCGTCTTCGACAAGCCTTTCACCTTCAACAAAGTGTGGGCTGACTATCATACCGTGGAGAAACACCTCGAACTGCAATCCAACCACGTAGGTGCCGCCATCGGCTTCTCCACCAAGAAAGGCGAACAGGTACATGCCCGCGTGGCCTCCTCGTTCATCAGCCCCGAACAAGCGGAACTGAACCTGAAGGAGATAGGCGTCAAGAGCTTCGACCAGACCAAGGAAGAAGGCCGCCGCGCATGGAACGACATCCTTGGGCGCATCCGCGTGGAGGATGACAACACCGACCGCCTGCGCACGTTCTACTCTTGCATGTATCGCTCGGTGCTCTTCCCACGCATGTTTCACGAAGTAAACGCCCAAGGCGAAACCGTGCACTACAGCCCCTACAACGGACAGGTGCTGCCGGGACACCTCTTTACCGACACCGGCTTCTGGGACACGTTCCGCTGCCTCTTCCCCTTCGTCAACCTCGTCTTCCCCTCCATGGGCGAGAAGATGCAGGAAGGACTGCTGAACACCTATCTTGAAAGCGGATTCTTCCCCGAATGGGCCAGCCCCGGGCACCGAGGCTGCATGGTGGGCAACAACTCTGCCTCCGTGGTGGCCGACGCCTTCATAAAGAACATCACCAAGGCCGATGCACAAAAGATGTACGAAGGACTGCTGCACGGAGCCAACAGCGTACACCCCCGCATTGCCAGCACGGGCCGATACGGCTACGAACACTACAACAAGCTGGGCTATGTGCCCTACGATGTGAAGATAAACGAAAACGTGGCACGTACGCTGGAGTATGCCTACGACGACTGGTGCATCTACCGCATGGGACAGCTCCTGGGCCGACCCGCCCAGGAGCTGGAACTCTACAAGCAACGCAGCCGCAACTACCGCAACGTGTTCGACCCCGAAACCCGCCTGATGCGCGGACGCAACGCCGATGGCACCTTCCAGGCACCGTTCAACCCCTTCAAGTGGGGCGACGCCTTCACCGAAGGCAACTCTTGGCACTACACCTGGTCCGTCTTCCACGACGTACAGGGACTCATCGACCTGATGGGCGGCAAGCAGACGTTCACCGCCATGCTCGACTCCGTGTTCAGCCTGCCCCCCGTCTTCGACGACAGCTACTACGGCGGTGTCATCCACGAAATACGCGAGATGGAGATAGCCGGCATGGGAAACTATGCCCACGGCAACCAGCCCATACAGCACATGATTTACCTTTACAACTACGCCGGACAGCCCTGGAAAGCCCAATACTGGCTGCGCGAAACCATGAACCGCCTCTACCTGCCCACACCGGACGGCTACTGCGGCGACGAGGACAACGGACAGACCTCGGCCTGGTATGTGTTCACCGCACTGGGATTCTACCCCGTCTGCCCCGGAAGCGACCAGTACGTGCTCGGTGCCCCCTACTTCAAGAAGGTGACGCTGCAACTGGAAAACGGCAAAAAACTTGAAATCTCCGCCCCGAAAAACAGTGATGAAAACCGCTATATCCGTTCCCTCAACTACAACGGGAAGAACTATACCAAAAACTACCTCGACCACTTCGAGTTGCTGCGCGGTGGCAAGCTGACCTTCAACATGGACAGCCGTCCGAACAAGACGCGCGGCGTGAAGGAGAGCGATTTTCCGTATTCACTCAGCAATGAGTAACAAGTCATAAATGACAAAAACATTCTTAACCACATCATCATGAAGATTAAAACATTCATCATCCTGCTGACAGCCGCGACCCTGCAAGTAGCGGCCCAGCAGCCTGCCGACTATGTCAACCCCATCATCGGCACCAATGGCATGGGACACACCTTCCCCGGGGCCTGCACTCCCTTCGGGCTGATACAGCTCAGCCCGGACACCGATACCATCCCGCACAACGTGGACGGACGGTATCAGGGCAAGGCCTACGAGTATTGTGCCGGCTATCAGTACAGCGACTCCACCATCGTCGGCTTCAGCCACACGCACCTGAGCGGCACGGGCCACTCCGACCTGGGCGACATCCTGCTGATGCCCGCCACCGGCAGCCCGAAACTCACTCCCGGACGTGCCGCCACTCCCAACGAGGGCTACCGCTCGCGCTACGACCACGCCACCGAGAAGTCTACGCCCGGATACTACGAAGTGACCTTGGCCGACCATGGCATACGTGTCCAGCTCACCGCCACGCAACGGGTAGGCATACACAAATACACCTTCCCTTGGGGCGAAGCCGGGCACCTCGTACTGGACCTAACGCACGGCATCTACAACTACAACGGCAAAGTGCTCTGGGCCAACCTGCGCGTGGAGAACGACACCCTGCTGACTGGCTACCGCATTACCAACGGATGGGCGCGCACCAATTACACCTACTTCGCCATCTCCCTCTCGCAGCCCATACGAGACTACGGCTACCGTGACTTGGAACCCGTGAAGTACAACGGCTTCTGGCGCCGCTTCAAGCTGGAGAAGAACTTCCCCGAAATCACCGGCAGGAAAATCGTCTCCTACTTCCATTTCGACACCCGGCAGAACAGCGAGCTCGTAGTCAAAGTGGCCCTCTCTGCTGTCAGCACCGAAGGCGCCCTGAAGAACCTGCGCGCCGAAGCCGCCGGCAAGAGCTTCGAACAGCTGGCCGACGAAGCCCGCGAAAGCTGGAACCGCGAACTGCGCCACTTCACCGTGGAAGGCACAGCAGATCAGAAAGCGATGTTCTATACCTCGCTCTACCACACCATGATTAATCCTTCGGTCTACATGGACGTGGACGGCCAGTACCGCGGACTCGACCACAACATCCACCGTGCCGACAGATTCACCAACTATACCATCTTCTCCCTTTGGGACACGTACCGCGCCCTGCATCCCTTCCTCAACCTGGTGAAGCCCGACCGCAATGCGGACATGGTGAAGTCGATGATTGCCCACGCCCGGCAGAGTGTACACGGCATGTTGCCCGTGTGGAGCCTGATGGGCAACGAGAACTGGTGCATGAGCGGCTATCACGGAGTGTCGGCCGTATCGGACGCCTTGGTAAAGGACGTCTTGAAAGGCGAAACCGACGAAGCCCTCAAGGCGATGGTCAGTACCTCTACCGTGCCCTACTATGAAGGGGTGGCCGACTACATAAAACTGGGCTACATCCCCTTGGAAAAGAGCGGTACGGCTGCCTCCAGTACGCTGGAGTATGCCTACGATGACTTCACCATCTACCGGGCAGCCCTGAAAGCAGGCCACCGCGAACTGGCGGACGTGTATCGCAAGCGCGCCCTCAACTACCGCAACCTGTACGATCCTTCCATCGGCTTCGCCCGCCCGCGCCTGGCAGACGGCTCCTTCAAGCAGGAGTTCGACGTATTGCAAACCTACGGCGAAGGCTTCATCGAAGGAAACTCCTGGAACTTCTCCTTCCACGTGCCCCACGACGTGCTGGGACTGATGCAAGTGATGGGAGGTGAAAAGCAGTTCATGGAGAAGCTGGACAAACTCTTCGCCATGCACCTGCCCGAGAAGTACTATGAGCACAATGAAGACATCACTGCCGAATGCCTTGTAGGCGGCTACGTCCACGGCAACGAGCCGAGCCACCACGTGCCCTACCTCTACGCCTGGACCTCGCAACCCTGGAAGACGCAGTACTGGCTGCGCGAAATCCTAAACAAGATGTATCGGAACGACATCAACGGCTTGGGCGGCAACGATGACTGCGGGCAGATGTCGGCCTGGTATCTCTTCTCGGTGATGGGATTCTATCCCGTATGCCCGGGTACGAATCAATATGTGCTGGGCGCTCCCTACCTGCCCTACCTGAAACTAGAACTTCCCAACGGCAAGACACTGGAAATCAAAGCACCCGGTGTAAGTGACAAGAAGCGCTACGTGCAGTCGCTGCGCATCAACGGCAAGGAATACGGCAACATGTACATCAGCCACAGCGACCTATTGGAGGGTGGCGTATGGGAATTCAAGATGGCCGCTTCGCCCAACAAGCGCCGAGGCACCGCCACCAACGCGAAGCCTTACTCACTGACGGACGGAAAGGAGGAGAATTGAGAAGCCACTGCTTATCAACAGTATAAGAACTTGCGAAACTTCAACCGACAACTTAAAAACTCAAAAGATATGAAAACAAGAAATCTGCTCTACACTGCCTGCCTGGCAGCCGCCTTCGGCACCTACGCGTGCCAGCAACATACACAAACTGCAGCCAAACCGACCGACTGGAACGATTACAACGTCGGCACTATCCTCTTCGAAGACAAAGCACCCGAATCGGCCGGTTCGGACATCTATCACCGCATCATTCCCGATGCCGAATCGTACATCAAGGAACAGGCACGCACCGTGCTGGCCACGCTCTATGCCTCGCCCGAAGACAGCATCGCACCGGTGCACAACATCCACTATACGCTGGAAGACATCGACGGCATCTCCGCCAAGGGAGGCAGTAACGGTGACGTGACCATCTTCTACAGCACGCGCCACATCGAAAAATCATTTGCCGAAGCCGATACCGCAAAACTCTTCTTCGAGACCCGCGGCGTGCTGCTGCACGAACTGACCCACGCCTACCAGCTGGAACCGCAAGGCATCGGCTCGTATGGTACCAACCGCGTGGTCTGGGCATTCATCGAGGGCATGGCCGATGCTGTGCGCGTGGCCAACGGCGGCTTTGGTCCTGATGGACGCCCCAAAGGCGGCAACTACATGGACGGTTACCGGAAAGCGGGCTACTTCTTCGTATGGCTGCGCGACAACAAGGACCCCGAGTTCCTGCGCAAGTTCAACCGCAGCACGCTCGAGGTGGTGCCCTGGTCGTTCGACGGTGCCATCAAGCACGTCTTGGGCGAAAAATACAATATTGACGACCTGTGGCATGAGTACCAGGTGGCCATAGGAGACATCGAAGCATAACACATACAAACAGACTATGAACAATGGACAAGAAAGGTAAAAAACAGTTTTTAGGATTCACACTGGCATGCCTGGCGCTCTCCGCGCCGGGCATCGCCCAATCTGAGAAGCTCATCGATTACGTGAATCCTTTCGTGGGTACCGACGGCTACGGCAACGTCTATCCCGGTGCCCAGATTCCCTTCGGAGGTATCCAGATAAGCCCGGACACGAACCACCGCTTCTACGATGCGGCCTCGGGCTATAAGTATAACCACACCTCGCTGATGGGCTTCAGTCTGACCCACCTGAGCGGTACGGGCATCCCCGACCTGGGCGACTTTCTCTTCATGCCCGGCACGGGCGAGGCGAAGCTCACTCCCGGCACACCCGAGAATCCCGACGAAGGCTACCGCTCGCGCTACTCGCACGAACGCGAACAGGCCACGCCCAATTACTACACCGTACACTTGGACGACTACGGGGTGAAGGCCGAAATGACCTCGGGCCTGCGTAGCGGCATGTTCCGCTTCACCTATCCCAAAGCGGAGAAAGCGTTTATCCTCATCGACTTGAACCATACGCTGTGGCAGTCGTGCGAATGGGCCAATCTGCGCATGGTGAACGACTCCACACTGACCGGCTACAAGCTGGTGAAAGGCTGGGGCCCCGAACGCCATGTCTACTTCACCGCCACCTTCTCGAAGAAACTGGACGGACTGCGCATCATGCAGGATGGAAAACCGGTAATCTACAACACCTCGCGCTTCCGCAGCGACCGCGAGGCATGGGGCAAGAACCTGGTGGCCTGCATCTCCTTCGCCACCCGAGAGGGAGAGGAAGTGACCGTGAAGACCGCCATCTCTGCCGTCAGCACCGACGGAGCCGCACGCAACCTCCGCGAACTGGACGGCCTGACCTTCAATGCCCTGAAAACCCGGGGCGAAGAGTTGTGGGAAGAGGAACTGAGCAAATATACCCTCACTGCCGACCGCAAGACCAAGGAAACGTTCTATACCTCGGCCTACCACGCCGCCCTGCACCCGTTCATCTTCCAGGATGCCGACGGCAGCTTTCGCGGGCTGGACAAGAACATCGAGAAGGCCGAAGGATTTACGAACTATACCGTCTTCTCGCTGTGGGATACGTACCGCGCCCTGCATCCCTGGTTCAACCTGGTGCATCAGGACGTGAACGCCGACATTGCCAACTCCATGCTGGCACACTATGACAAAAGCGTGGAGCGGATGCTGCCCGTCTGGTCGTTCTACGGCAACGAGACGTGGTGCATGATAGGCTATCACGCCGTATCGGTGCTGGCGGACATGATTGTGAAGGAAGTGCCGGGCTTCAACTACGAGCGCGCCTACGAAGCCATGAAGACTACGGCGATGAATCCCCACTACGACTGTCTACCGGAGTATCGCGAACTGGGCTATGTACCCTTCGACAAGGAGGCAGAATCGGTATCGAAGACCTTGGAGTATGCCTACGACGACTATTGCATCGCACAGGCAGCCCGCAAGCTGGGCAAGGAAGAGGATTATCGCTACTTCCTGAACCGTGCCCTCTCCTACCAGACACTGATTGACCCCGAGACCAAATACATGCGCGGACGCGACAGCCGGGGCCAGTGGCGCACACCGTTCACTCCCGTAGCCTATCAAGGTCCCGGCTCGGTGCACGGCTGGGGCGATATCACGGAAGGATTCACAGTGCAATACACTTGGTATGTACCCCAAGACGTGCAAGGGTACATCAATCTGGCAGGAAAGGAGTTGTTCAAGAAGCGCCTCGACGAGCTGTTCACCGTGGAGTTGCCTGAGGATATTCCCGGAGCACACGACATTCAAGGCCGTATCGGAGCTTACTGGCACGGCAACGAGCCTTGTCACCATGTGGCTTATCTCTACAATTACTTAAGAGAGCCTTGGAAATGCCAGCAGTGGGTGCGTGCCATCGTAGACCGCTTCTATGGCAACACACCCGATGCGCTGAGCGGGAATGACGACTGCGGACAAATGTCGGCATGGTATTTGTTCAACTGTCTGGGATTCTATCCGGTAGCGCCCTCAAGCAATGTCTACAACATCGGCTCGCCTTGCCTGGAGGCCGCCAGCGTGAAGATGAGCAACGGCAAGCTGATAGAGATGCAGGCCGACAACTGGTCTCCACGGAATGTATATGTGAAAGAGCTGTACGTAAACGGCAAGAAGCATGACAAATCCTACCTGACGTATGAGGATATCCGCAACGGAGTGAAGCTGCGGTTCGTGATGAGCAGCAAACCCAATTATCGCCGGGGAGTATCGAAAGGAGCAGTGCCGCCTTCCTTGTCGAAAGAGGGGAAGACAATGAAGTATGGTTCCGGCGAATCCGTATCCGAGGAATAAGTATAATCAACCATTATTTTGCTACATAAAAAAATACATTTTCTATCTGTTGGCTCTTGTCCTCGCCGGGTGCACGCACAGCGGCGGGATAAAGCCCGCAAATACAGGCATCCAGGTGCTGCAAATAGACTGGAAACACATCAGCGACAAGCTGGATTATGCGCCGATGGTGGAAGACAGCATCCTGATGTTTCAGCTCGAAGCAACGAATGAGTGCCTGATTGGCGAAGTCACGAAACTAATCTATCAGAACGACCTGATTTATATAGCGGACAATCTTGGCAAGCGCGTGTTCGTGTTCGACACCACCAGCAAGCTGCAAGCCGACATCCACCGGGTGGGCAACGGACCGGGCGAGTACACCCATATCTCCTGCTTCGCCGTACATGGGACGGAAATGGTGATATTCGACCATTTCCTGGGCAAGTTTTTCTTCTTCGATGCAGAAGGGCGGTTCCTGCGCGAAAAACCAG
This sequence comes from Bacteroides sp. CACC 737, assembly GCF_013874375.1. Lineage (NCBI taxonomy): Bacteria > Pseudomonadati > Bacteroidota > Bacteroidia > Bacteroidales > Bacteroidaceae > Bacteroides > Bacteroides sp. CACC 737. The sequence goes on along the minus strand of NZ_CP059408.1, from coordinate 3,764,816 downwards.
CCGACGGTATATGGACGGAAGATTTGTTCTGCATAGGCGACAAGCTCTATCTGCCCAACAGCAGCCGGACACACGAAGGCTGTTATCATCTGTTCGCACTGGACCTGAAGGAGGGTGACAAGCTGGAAAAGCATCTTCCCTTCTAAGAGGAGGCGGACGACGGCAACGGGAATGGAGCCTGGATACCTACTGATGAAGAAGCGCTGTTGTGGTTCTATCCTTACGACGAAGTGTACAAGCTGAAAGACGACAGCATCTCCCTACGGTACAAGGTAGATTTCGGAAACCGGTGACTGCCCCAGCAGTATATCGATGGTGACGGAACCACTGCCCTACAAACCGTCTTCCAGGATAATTATGTGACAGGGATAGACCGTATCCAGCAGTCGAAAAGGTATCTGTTGATGCAATTCGAAGATGCGGAAAACGAGTATTTCACCCTATATGACAAAGAAACGGACGATATGCGGACAACAAAGTCACTATACAACTCCCTATTGGGCAGACTACCCTTGCAGCAGGAGGGAGAGCACTTCACCATCCAGCACGATCACATCGTCCAATGCCATGATGCCTACTTCTTCCAGCTTTGGAACACGAACGGGCACTTGGAATCGGGAGATACACGGTTCTATACGGAAGAACTCAGAAAAAGATTTGTGGAACTGGCACGGACAGAGGTCCATGGATAAAAGATATACATTAAGGATGTCATAATACCTCCAACTAGAAAAGTTCGAGTATGTATCAGAACTCTCTCTTTATGGAATTTACTCCTGCTACAGCTATTTGTAGCAGGGGTATTTCTCTATTTCATGAACCAACGATTCAAATGATTATGAGGAGCAACTACTACGAATTTATAGAATTTCGAGTGGGGAAGTTCTTTCAGATTTACCGTATAGGAAGTGGTGCCGGCGGGCAACTTGGCAAGCTCGATGTAATTGTCCTTGCTTCCGGTCTTGAAATGATTAGTCGTAGCAGCGTAGACGGTGACCGGCACTTACTCCGCGTAAGTGCGCCATGACAAGGTCACGGTGTCGTCATAAGGCATGGTCTTCAAGTCGCAGATGTCTGTCCGACCGATGAAAGGAATGCCATCCTGCTCCCAAAGGACATCCGAAGGCACCTCGAAACCAAGGTAGCGGCTGAGAGACGGAGCTATGTCGGTTATGGCCAGATTACGGTCTGCGAAATGCGCATTGACCGGCACGTTGGTCGAAATCCAGGTGGTGTGCTCGCGCTCGGACTGGTTCCCATGTCCGTAGCCGTTTTCAGTGCGACCGTGGTCGGTGGTGACCACTACCATCCACTCTTCATCGAAATGCTCTTCGCGATACTTCACAATTTCCCATACGCGTGCCACCTGCTCGTCGGCTTTGCGCACATACGCATCGAAGAATTCGCCGTTGCCCTCTATATGGCCTGCATCATCGGTGTACCACAGATAAAACCAACTGAGGTCGGGTGCATCCCGGCGGATGCTCTCGGCAGCATCCTTGGATACTTGTTCGTCGTAGTCGAATACATGCAAATCCTTCTCCTTGTGCGGAAAGCGGACTTTATCGAGATCGTAACCGTCACTGACGTAGTCTATCTTCAAGCGGCCTGTCTCCTCCTTGCTCTCTCCTATGAGCACAGTACGGTTGTCGATCCAGCTCGAGTAGAGTCCGGTCTTCACCGGACGCGACTGCTCCTTGGCGATGCGGAAAATGGTCCAATAGTTGTAATTGGGCTGTAGGTTGTCATTGCCTCCCACATTATGCTTGTTCAGCCAGGTGGCTGTCAGCAGATTGGTGTAACCGATGGCCGATATAATGGGCGTTTGCGAGTAAGTGCCTATTTCTCCACCGGTATATGCCCGGGCATATGCGCCTCTTGAAGCGATGTCGAAGACAGCGGGTGTGTGCAAGCGCTCTATCTGGTCGGCAGGAACTCCGTCTATGACGATATAGACTGCTTTTTGGGTACGGGCACACAAGCTGATACACCACAGTGCCACAAGTAAGGTAGTGATGGTGTAACGTTTCGTCGTCGAATTATTTGAGTTTGAGCACAAATTTAATGAGAATCTCTGGAAAAGGCTAATAAAAAGGAGGAAAAGTCTTCGTAATACCACGGTTCTTTCATTCAAAAAACTCTGCCCATTTCTCCGGCACCGGGGAAGGCAGGGTTCCCCGGTGCTGGAGAAATAAGTGGATTGATACTTGCTTTATCGTAACGGTGGCATCTGAAAACGTGGTGGGGCAAGTGTCGGCCCACCGGAGTTCATTTTATCAGGAAAAACGACATTACGCAGAATCTCATACAAAATTCCGCCCATGTCCAGACTTAATTTAAACTTGTCTAATTTATAATAAGGAATCACCACGGGCACCGTCTCCCAACGACCGCGATAAGCATCGTAATAACGTTGTACCCCGACTTCCATCCCAAAACGTTCGGACATATCTAGCGATATGGTGGCACCATAATGGTGGGTATCCATCCCATAAGGATTTCCTATGGCATACGAACCGAAAACTTTAAAAGTTACACGGTCCGAAGCCTGATACCGCAAAACTCCCGAAGTACTGAAAGCCTGCCCGGTGGAATGAATCATATTTATCTTCATGGCATCTACGCCAAGCTGAAGCGTCAGCCTTTGGTTAAAGGCGTGCTGATATCCCAGGGAAGCATTGTTGAAACGTCCGATACCCGGTACGCTGGTCTGCCCACCAGAACCGAATAACATACCGTGAGGGAACTGTCTTAATACACCACTTGCGCTGTAATCTCCCCGAAATAGCAGAGAAGGATTGGTCTGATAAGGCAGACGAAGAGACTCTTTCAGTGAAAAATCGGGCAGAGAATAGGAGTGTTCCGGATGAAACATAGAAGAAGGGGCAAAGTTTCCAGAGGGAAGCTCAAAAGGAGAGAATAGAGATTCATTGAATTCTGGCTGTATCTGTATACTGTCACGAATGAAACGTACACTGTCTTCCTGCGCAAAAAGCAACTGCGGCACAAAAGCCAACAGCAGGCAGATTCCCAAACGGACATCAAGACAAGAAATATTGACTTTCCGTTTTATACACATATACCCTCCTTATTTATATTCATAATACTGCTATACAAAAATAACGAAAATAAATCAGAAGAGCAGTACATATACTGCTAAATTATTACAATATAGAAGAATACATTATTAATTTTCTATCAATATCAACCCTACTCCTTTCACTGTTTTAATGGTTACCGACTCGTCTTCCGAAAGAAGTTTCGTCTTGCCTATTATTTTGAAGACAAAGATAGAATTTTATCATAGAAAAGGAGAATTTTACTTTTTTTCCGCCCAATATACTCCTCCCAATATCAGCACCGCCCCCATCAAAGCAACTATAGTAAGCTGTTCGCCAAGCAGAAAAGCAGAACCTACCAGAGTGAAGAGAGGATTCAGATAAATATAGTTGGAAGCTCTTATCGTTCCCAGCTGTTTTAAGACTACGTTCCAGACTACAAAACAAATCAAAGAAGCCAATACACCCAGGAAAAGTAAATTGAACAAAATAGCCGGCTCGAGAAGACGGACAATGTCGAAGTTCCAGGGATGAATCAGAAATGCAGGAAGAATAGTCAATACCCCATAAAAAAATATCTTACGGGTAATAAAAATTATACTGTAACAGTTGGACATTTTTCTCATTATTAAACTATAGAATGCCCAGGAAAAAGCTGCAAGTAAAGTAAGGAAATCACCTAAAGGAGAAATCTTTAATACAAAACTACCATTATAAACCACCAATGCCACACCAACCAACGCCAGCAAAGAACCAGCCATCAATCCACGGGTAGCCTTTTCCTTTTTATAAATCCACAAAGAAAGAATGGTCGTGAGCAATGGTGCCGTACAGACAATAAATGCCACATTCGTCGCCAATGTAATCTCCAAAGCTGTATTTTCCGTAAAAAAGTAAAATGAACCGCCTGCTATACCTCCTAAAAACAGCCAAGATTCATCTTTCCAATTATCAGCAAACAGTTTTCGGGGAGAAATAAACCAGATGCCCAGATAAGCTATCAGGAAACGAAGCAAGAATATTTCCTGCGGGGAAAGGCTATGCCCAATCAATACTTTCGTTGAAATAAAAGTCAGACCCCAAATACCTACCGTAAGGACGGCGACAATATGATAAGTATAATTTTTCATTGCGTTCATACACTTCCGATAAGTTGCGCAAAGATACGACTTTCTTCTTCAACACAATAACGCGAAGGATGAAATCTTCCCAGACTTCATCCTTCGCTATATCCTAAAAATCTTTTAGTAAATATCCTATTGAATTAATTTAGCTATTATTTGTATTACAAACAAAAAATTAGTTTTAAAAGCACATCACAAATGTAAGTAATAAAAAGTGAATTATCAAGCCTTTGCCATTGTTTTTTATGTTACTTAGCTACAAATCTGAAAATAAACCCGTAACTTTGCACCGATATTAACCGGATACTAACCGGTTTTAACCATGGAATAAACAATGTTTTCAACAAAATATTAATAAATACCACTATGGAATACAATTTCAGGGAGATTGAAAAGAAATGGCAGAAAAGGTGGGTGGAAAACAAAACCTACCAAGTAACGGAAGACGAAACGAAAAAGAAATTCTATGTGCTGAACATGTTCCCCTACCCCTCCGGTGCGGGATTGCACGTAGGTCATCCGCTGGGATATATCGCTTCGGATATTTACGCCCGCTACAAACGACTGCAAGGTTTCAATGTACTGAATCCCATGGGATATGACGCTTACGGTCTTCCAGCAGAGCAATATGCCATACAAACGGGACAGCACCCTGCAATTACGACCGTCAACAATATCAACCGATACCGTGAACAGTTAGATAAGATAGGTTTCTCTTTCGATTGGAACCGCGAAATTCGTACCTGCGAACCGGAATATTACCATTGGACCCAATGGGCGTTCCTCAAAATGTTCAACAGTTACTACTGCAACGATAAAAAGCAGGCACGTCCTATCCAGGAACTGATTGAAGCATTCAGCCAAACCGGTACTGAAGGAATGAATGTGGCTTGTGGCGAGGAATTGAGTTTTACCGCCACAGAATGGAATGCCAAGAGTGAAAAAGAACAGCAGGAAATCCTGATGAACTACCGTATTGCCTATCTAGGCGAAACAATGGTTAACTGGTGTCCGCAACTTGGTACCGTACTTGCCAATGACGAAGTAATAGACGGTGTCAGTGAACGCGGCGGTTTCCCTGTCATCCAGAAGAAAATGCGCCAATGGTGTCTCCGTGTATCTGCCTATGCACAACGCTTATTGGATGGACTCGATACCATTGATTGGACCGAATCCTTGAAAGAAACCCAAAAAAACTGGATAGGACGCAGTGAAGGTGCGGAGATACAATTCAAAGTGAAAGACAGTGATTTGGAATTCACTATTTTCACTACCCGTGCAGATACCATGTTCGGTGTCACCTTCATGGTATTGGCTCCCGAAAGCGAACTGGTACCACAACTTACCACCGACATACAAAAAGATGAAGTAAACGCTTATCTGGAACGCACCAAAAAACGTACTGAACGCGAACGTATTACCGACCGTAGCGTTACCGGTGTATTCTCCGGAAGCTATGCCCTCAACCCCTTTACCGGTGAGGCAGTGCCCATCTGGATAAGCGACTATGTGCTTGCCGGATATGGTACGGGTGCCATCATGGCTGTGCCTGCACACGACAGCCGTGACTATGCTTTTGCCAAGCACTTCGGCCTCGAAATCCGCCCGCTGGTAGAAGGTTGCGATGTAAGCGAAGAAAGCTTCGATGCCAAGGAAGGTATTGTATGCAACTCTCCACGAGAAGGTGTTACTCCCTATTGTGACCTTTCATTGAACGGACTGACCATCAAAGAAGCGATTGCTGCTACCAAGAAATATGTGAAAGAGCACAATCTGGGACGTGTAAAGGTGAACTTCCGTCTGCGTGATGCCATTTTCTCACGTCAGCGCTATTGGGGCGAGCCGTTCCCGGTTTACTACAAGGATAACATGCCTTATATGATTGATGAAAGTGCCCTACCCCTGGAATTACCCGAAGTTGCCAAATTCCTGCCTACCGAAACCGGTGAACCTCCATTGGGACATGCCACAAAATGGGCTTGGGATATTGTGAACAAATGTGTTGTGGAAAACGAAAAGATAGACAACACCACCGTCTTCCCACTGGAACTCAATACTATGCCCGGATTTGCCGGTTCAAGCGCCTATTATCTGCGCTACATGGACCCACACAACAACCAGGCACTTGTGGATAAGAAAGTAGATGAATACTGGCACAATGTAGACCTTTACGTAGGCGGTACCGAACATGCAACTGGTCACTTGATATACTCCCGTTTCTGGAACAAATTCCTATACGACCTCGGCATCTCCGTAGCCGAAGAACCGTTCCAAAAGTTGGTGAATCAGGGCATGATTCAAGGACGAAGCAATTTTGTCTATCGCATCAAAGATACCAATACATTCGTGTCCCTAAATCTGAAAGACCAGTACGATACTACCCCACTCCACGTCGATGTGAATATCGTATCCAATGATGTTCTGGACCTTGAAGCTTTCAAAGCATGGCGTCCCGAATACGCAACTGCCGAGTTTATTCTGGAAGACGGCAAGTACATCTGTGGATGGGCTGTGGAAAAGATGAGTAAGTCCATGTTCAACGTTGTCAATCCCGATATGATTGTCGACAAATACGGTGCCGACACTCTCCGCATGTACGAAATGTTCCTCGGCCCGGTAGAACAATCAAAGCCATGGGATACAAACGGAATAGACGGTGTACACCGCTTCATCAAGAAGTTCTGGTCACTGTTCTACGACCGCAACGACAATTATCTGGTAACAGATGAACCTGCCACCAAGGAAGAACTGAAATCCCTCCACAAACTGATTAAGAAAGTGACGGGAGACATTGAGCAATTCTCTTACAACACAAGTATCAGTGCTTTCATGATTTGTGTAAACGAGTTGTTCGGGATGAAATGCAGCAAGAAGGAAATTCTGAACCAGTTCATCATCGTTCTGGCTCCCTTTGCTCCGCATGTATGCGAAGAATTGTGGGAGACTCTGAACAATGCAGGTTCTGTATGCGATGCCAAGTGGCCAGTATGCAACGAAGAATACCTGGTGGAAGATACGGTCAACTACACCATTTCCTTCAATGGAAAGGCACGGTTCAACATGGAATTCCCCGCAGATGCGGCATCGGATGCCATCCAGACTGCTGTATTGGCCGACGAACGCTCTGAAAAATGGATAGAAGGCAAGACCATTGCCAAAGTAATCGTAGTACCAAAGAAGATTGTGAACATCGTTGTTAAATAACAGATATGCAAATTACAAAACCAACCAAAGCGGAAGTGACGAGGGAACTGAAGGATTATATCTTCATCACTTTGGGGCTCATCAGCTATGCATTGGGATGGGCAGCTTTCCTCATCCCTTACCAGATTACGACCGGAGGTACTACCGGTATTGGTGCCATCATCTATTATGCCACTGGATTTCCCATCCAGTGGTCATACTTCATCATCAATGCCGTACTGATGACTTTTGCCATCAAGATACTCGGACCGAAGTTCAGTATCAAGACCACGTTTGCCATCTTCGGACTGACCTTTTTTCTATGGTTTTTCCAGCTGTTGGTGAATGGTCCCGATGGTGTCCCTCCCCAACTGCTGGGCGAAGGACAAGACTTCATGGCTTGTCTGATAGGTGCTGCAATGTGCGGTGCCGGCCTGGGCATCGTATTCAACTGTAACGGTAGCACGGGAGGTACGGATATTATTGCAGCCATCATCCACAAATACAAGGATGTCACACTGGGACGCATGATAATGGCCTGTGACTTCATCATCATCAGTTCCTGCTACGTGGTATTTCATGACTGGAGACGTGTGATATTTGGTTTTGTAACTTTGTTTGTCATCGGGTTTGTACTGGATTACATTGTCAACAGCACCCGGCAATCTGTTCAATTCTTTATTTTCTCCAAAGAATATGAAAGGATTGCCGATCGCATCACCAAAGAAACCCATCGCGGTGTAACGGTACTCGACGGTATCGGCTGGTACAGTAAACACAACGTGAAGGTGCTGGTCGTGCTTGCCTACAAACGTCAATCGGTAGAAATATTCCGAATGGTGAAAGATATAGATCCGAACGCTTTCATTTCCCAAAGTTCCGTCATCGGTGTATACGGAGAAGGTTTCGACCGGTTAAAAGTGAAATAGGGACTTGTATAAGCCACAAGTATAAGGAGAACATAATATGAGAAAGAAATTTGTATTTGCCACCAACAATTCACACAAACTGGAAGAAGTGACTGCCATTTTGGGAGAGAAGGTCGAACTTCTCAGCATGAAGGATATCAAATGCGATACTGACATTCCGGAAACTGCAGACACACTTGAAGGAAATGCTTTACTGAAAGCAAGATATATCTTCGATAACTATCATCTGGACTGTTTTGCCGATGATACCGGTTTGGAAGTGGAGGCCCTTGGTGGGGCACCGGGTGTACATTCTGCCCGTTATGCCGGCGATGCACACAATTCGGAAGCAAATATGAAGAAGTTACTGAAAGATATGGAGGGCATCGAGAACCGGAAAGCACAATTCCGTACCGTATTTGTACTTATCATCGACGGAAAGGAACATCTGTTTGAGGGCATCGTGAAAGGAGAAATCACAAAAAACAGAAAAGGTACTTCTGGATTCGGTTATGATCCCATATTCATTCCCGAAGGATATACACAGACTTTTGCCGAAATGGGGAATGAACTGAAAAATAAAATCAGTCACCGAGCATTGGCCACTAACAAGTTGTGTAAGTTCTTAACGAGATAATGTTTTTGATGTAATGATATGCCAATGTGCTAATGACCTTTCGACGTGACAGCACAGCCAATTAGCACATTAGTATATCAGCACATTATAATCCCAGTTGAGCCGATATTTCCAACATCCTCTTAATCGGTTTCACTGCTTTTTCTGCAATCTCAGCATCCACCTTTATTTCTGGTGATTCGTTTTTCAAACAATCATAAAGCTTTTCCAGTGTATTCAACCGCATGTAACTGCATTCATTGCAGGCACAAGTGCTGTCGTTGGGAGGAGCCGGAATAAATGTTGTCTGCGGGCATTGTTTCTGCATCTCGTGCAGGATACCGCTTTCGGTAGCTACAATGTAGCTCTTTTCGGGATGTGCCACTGCATACTTCAGCAAAGCTGCCGTAGAGCCTACCACATCGGCCAGTTTCAAGACTGTACTCTTGCATTCGGGATGTGCCAGTACCACCGCATCGGGATGCTGCCGTTTTATTTCAACAATCTTTTCAACCGAGAATTCCTCGTGTACATGGCATGCGCCATCCCATAATAACATATTTCTTCCGGTAATGGAGTTGATATAATTACCCAAGTTCCGGTCTGGGCCAAAGATTATTTTCTCATCTTTGGGGAAGCTTTCCACAATCTGCTTTGCATTGGTAGAAGTTACCACCACATCGGTCACCGCCTTTACGGCAGCCGTTGTGTTCACATAGGATATCACCGTATATCCGGGATGCTCTTTGACAAACTGACTGAATTTGTCTGCCGGACAACTGTCTGCCAACGAACAGCCTGCCGCCATATCGGGCACCAGCACCTTCTTGTCGGGACAAAGCACCTTTGCCGTTTCTCCCATGAAATGCACACCGCACATCACGATGATGTCCGCCTCCGTCCGGGCCGCCCATTGTGCCAAAGCCAGACTGTCGCCCACGTAATCGGCTATATCTTGTATTTCACCTTTCTGGTAGTAGTGTCCCAGAATGATTGCGTTCTTCTCCTTCTTCAGCTGCTTGATAGCTTCTATAAGATTATCCATAATTATATTTTTTAATTTCTCTTTCTTCTTTAAAAATCCTTTGATAGTGATGATAGGCTGTTAACAGTGTGGACAAATAAATACGATTTTTCTTGCCTATGAAGTTATTAGTATCAAGCTGAATTTTACTCTTATGCTTATAAACCGGGGTTTTTAAGTTTATCCGTTGATAATAAGACTTCTGCTAAACAGCATTAACATGTTGTTAATAATATGCAAAGTTAATAACTTTAGAGTTATAAACCGATGAAACTAGGCTGAAAAATATGTTGAATGAAGCCTGGAAAATTCTCCTTAACTTTTTTGGTTTGTTCGTTTCACTGCTGTAATATGCAGACCTTTGAATAATGCAAGGATTATTTTTAAAATTGTTTCCCTATTGTATTGACACCTTTTCAACGGTTATTAACCGGGATATAAACGGAAAAAAGTATCTTTGCGGGGAGATTTAAAAGTATATTGTCATGCGTAAACTGAAGATAACTGAACTGAATCGTATTAGTGTAGAGGAATTTAAGGAAGCCGAAAAACTGCCTTTGGTAGTGGTATTGGATAATATCCGCAGTCTCCATAATATAGGTTCCGTTTTCCGTACTTCGGATGCTTTCCGCATCGAGTGCATTTATCTTTGTGGCATTACAGCTATCCCACCCCATCCGGAGATGCACAAAACAGCTTTGGGAGCGGAATTTACCGTAGATTGGAAATATGTTGATAACTCTGTTGAAGCTGTTGATAACCTAAAAGCCGAGGGATACATTGTTTATTCTGTAGAGCAGGCGGAAGGTAGTGTGATGCTGGACGAACTGGTGCTGGACAAGACTAAAAAGTATGCTGTGGTAATGGGAAATGAAGTGAAGGGTGTTCAACAAGAAGTGATTGACCATTCGCACGGTTGCATTGAAATTCCTCAATACGGCACAAAGCATTCGTTGAATGTATCGGTTACGGCGGGTATTGTTATTTGGGATTTATTCAAGAAACTGAGATAATAACAGGGCTGTTAATAAGCTGTCAATATATCGGGTTTGTTGGAGCTATATAGGTATGATGAGAGATTTTATGAACAGTGGTTGATTATAAAAATCAACCACTTTATTCATTGTAAATTAATGCTTTATCTCCTAATCTATCCTTTTTGTTAACCATGTATTCAACACATATCGGTTGTATGTGGAAAACTTGCTGTACAGTTGGTGTCTTTTCTTATTTTTTGTATATTTGCTGAATATATATAAATCATATCGATATGAAAAAGATAATATCTTCATGGATAGGCATTTTTGTAGGTTGTACTATTCTGGCAGCAGGTTTTGTTTACTTTATCAATCCTTATAATCTTGTTCCTGGCGGGGTGTATGGAGCCAGTATTGTGCTTCATAATCTGTTCCCTTCTATTCAAGTAGGTACTTTCGGTTATATGTTTGATATTCCTTTGCTTATCATTTCCGTGCTGGTACTGGGAGCAAAATTGGGAGCACGTACTATCGTGGCGGCACTATTCACTCCGCTTGCCATGAATGTGCTGTCTCTCCTCTCCTATCCTTCTGAAGAAGCGCTCCATCAGTTGGACCCTACACAGTTGCTGGGTGGCAGTCTGAATATGTCCGACCATTTGATGCTGACTTCTGTGATTGGTGCGGTGGTTATCGGTATAGGCTGTGGTATTGTAGTGCGTAGCCGGGCTACTACAGGAGGTACGGATATTGTGGCGATGATATTGCAGAAATATTGCCATATACGTTTTTCAAAGGCGATACTGCTGGTAGATGGCATCGTGGTGGGATTCGGCCTATTGGTTATCGGTTTCGGTATCGGAAATCCGGATGATGCTACACAACCTTCGTGGCATTTGTCTTTCTATTCACTGATAGCTATTTTTGTCACTTCGAGGGTATTGGCCTATGTGATAAATGGGGAGAAGAATGACAAGATACTGTTTGTCATCAGTGATATGCGCCTTACCGCTTTGCACGACTATATTCTTAAAGATTTGGACCGTACAGCCACTTGCATCAAGAGTAGTGGTCTTTATACCAATGTAGACAAGGAAATGCTGTTTCTTGTGGTGAGTTACAAGGAAGTGGTAGGTATCAAGCAGAAGATAAGGGAAGTAGACCCAAAGGCTTTTGTAGTGGTTACCGATGCTTATGATGCATTTGGTGAAGGTTGGAAAGAGCTTCCGATGGCAGGAGAGGTACAACCCGAATAGGTAGTAATAAACAATTGTTCATTCTATTATTAACTGAATATATAGCTTAATATCAATTGTTTAATAACTAATTATTTGTGTTGCTAACATAGTTTTCAACATGGTGTTAACGATAAGTTTTTTGTTTGAATGAACGGTATTGTTGCGAAGTCGATGATGTGGAACTTATGGCATGGTTGCCATAAATTGAGTGCAGGTTGTAAGCATTGTTATGTTTATCGTGGTGATGCCCGGCGAGAGGTGGACAGTTCGGTGGTGGTGCGGACAAAAAACTTTGACCTGCCTTTGCGTAAAAAGCGTAACGGAGAATTCAAGATACCACCTGGAACATTTGTCTACACCTGCTTTACTTCCGATTTCTTTGTGGAAGATGCTGACAAATGGCGGGCCGAAGCATGGGAGATGATTCGTTGTCGCAGTGACCTGCATTTTATGATGATTACCAAGCGTATAGACCGTTTTTCTGACTGTCTGCCCGATGATTGGGGAGACGGATATGATAATGTAACCATCTGCTGTACGGTTGAAAACCAGGCTTGCGCCGATTATCGCTTGCCCATTTATAAGAGGGCTCCTATAAAGCATAAGATAATAATCTGTGAACCGCTGCTGGAAAGGATAGATTTAAGTACTTATGCTGTTGGCGAATGGATTGAACAGATAGTTGCAGGGGGAGAATCCGGTTACGAAGCCCGCCCTTGTGATTTTGAATGGGTGATGGACCTTCGCAGAATTTGTGTGGAAAATAAAGTGGACTTCTGGTTCAAGCAGACCGGTTCTAAGTTCGTCAAAGACGGAAAGACATATAATGTGAAACGCCAATTTCAACATTCGCAGGCACGCAAGGCGGGAATAAACATCAGTTTATAATTGTCCGCTTTCTACCATCAATATCACCCGTTCGGTCAATGCATCGTCTCCCATAGGGTCGTATTGCTTCTTTAGACTGGCGCCGAAGAGTGCGGCAAAAGTCTGGTAGAAACCGGCTTTGAAAGGGCCCATAAAAGCTTTTACCAGTTCATATCCGGTGGAGTTGGTCTGTCGGTCTACCAGTTTTATTAACAGTTTGCCTTGGGCAAAGGTAAGTTTCTTCATGCGGGGAGTGTATTGCTCCTTCAAGCTTTTCTCTACTGCTTTCATGTGTTTCTGGCGGGCTTTCTCGGTGGGCAGGGTCATCATGTATTCGTAGGTTTCAATGATGGCACGGTTAATCTCCTTGGAGATGGGAAGTACCTTCTTTACGTCACGAATGAGTTTGTAGTACTTGTTCATGTCGCGCTTGTTCTTGAATTTAAGCGGCTTGAAGATGTAGACAGTGGGGAGCTTGACATAAGGGATGGTATCTCCTTCGTAAACGCACATGGGAGTAAGATAGACACTCTTTTGCGCAGCAGACTGTGGTTGCTGCTGTGCAAAGCATTTCAGGCTTCCGAGAGAAAGAAACATGATGAGTATTACTATGTTAAGCCTTGCGTTCATGTTGCAAAAGTACACCATTCTGTGTAATGTTGTTGCATCATGTTGATTTTTCCTTGCTCAATTAACTTATTTAAGGTAACTTCGCTTCCCAAAACATGAAAGTGACCTACTATTAATGGAATTACTCAAGATAGGAGTTTTTGTAAGTATGCTGTCAATGACTCCTATGCTTGAAGCTCAAAATATATCCGGCCTTCAGAAAGAACAGCCTTTACTTCTTTTGGAAGAAAATTTGGAACAACTTTCCATCGGGAATGAGGAAGAATACGGTTGGGAAGATGAATTGGAGGAGTTGTCCCGACGTCTGCAAGAGCCTGTCAACCTCAATGCCGCCACTAAACGGCAATTGGAGCAGTTTCCTTTTCTTACGGATATACAGATAGAGAATCTTCTGGCTTATGTCTATATACACGGACAGATGCAGACCATTTATGAATTGCAACTGGTGGAGGAGATGGATAAACGTACCATCGACCTACTGCTGCCCTTTGTCTGTGTGCGGGCAGTGAAAGTGGGTAGGGGGTATCCTGCTTTAAAATCTATACTGAAATACGGGAAACACGAAACATTGGCACGTTTGGATGTACCGTTCTATATCCGTAAAGGATATGAGAAGAATTACCTGGGACCTTCCCTTTACCATTCTTTGCGCTATAATTTTCATTATGGAGATTATCTCCAAATAGGCGTGACGGGAGAGAAGGATGCCGGAGAACCCTTCTTTGCCCTGCACAACAGAAAAGGCTATGATTACTATTCTTTCTATTTTCTGATAAAGAATCTGGGGCGGCTGAAGGCTTTGGCATTGGGCAATTACCGTCTGAGCTTCGGGCAGGGACTGGTACTTAGTACGGATTTTCGTTTAGGAAAAACATTCTCTATGTCTACAACAGAATATCGTACCGGAGGCATCCGTAAGCATAGTTCTACCGATGAGTACAATTATTTCCGGGGAGTGGCGGCAACGGTGGGAGTATTGCCTTACTTGGATATTTCGGCTTTCTATTCGCATCGCTCCATGGACGGTGTGGTGGAGGATGGCGAGATAACTTCCATTTACAAGACGGGATTGCATCGCACGCAGAAGGAGGCAGATAAAATGAATGCCTTTGCCTTGCAGGTGATAGGTGGAAACATGACCTATGAAAAGAACTCTCTGAAGGTGGGAGTGACGGGGATTTACTATTTTTTCAACCATCCTTACAAGCCTCGGTTGAACAAGTATGCAAAGTACAATCTTCATGGAAGTGATTTCTATAATGTGGGCATGGATTATAGGTATCGTCTGGGCCGTTTTGTCTGGGTGGGGGAAGCGGCAACCGGCAGTAAAGGCTATGCGTTGCTGAACCGGCTGAAGTATAATCTTTCTTCCGATTATCATCTGCTACTTGTTCACCGGTATTATTCATATGATTATTGGACTTTGTTTGGGCGTTCCTTTGGCGAAAGCAGTATGCCGCAGAATGAGAACGGATGGTATCTGGCAGCAGAGGCCACACCTTTCGCCCGGTGGAAGTTTTTCACTTCACTGGATGTGTTTTCTTTTCCTTGGTGGAAATACCGTATAAGTAAGCCCTCAAAGGGAGTGGATGCCATGTTTCAGGTTACTTATACTCCTCGAAAGAGCCTTTCGATGTATTTTAATTATCGGTACAAACAGAAAGAAAGAGACGTGACGGGTACAAGCGGTGCAGTTATCGAACCTATCTATCACCATAAACTCCGTTATCGGCTGACCTATATGCCGGGAAGATATATCTTTCGTACTACAATAGATTATAACCACTTCCGTCAGCAGGATGGGGAAGGGTATCGCTTTGATAGACGGCAAGGTTATCAGTGTACTCAATTTTGCTCGTACACTTTCCCCTTCCCTCTGTCAGTTTCCGTGCAGGGAACCTGGTTTCATACGGACGATTACGATTCGCGTGTTTACGCCTCCGAGCGTGGATTGTTATATACTTTCTATACCCCTTCCTTCTATGGCAAAGGGTTCCGTTACTCCGCTCATCTGCGATATGATTTGAGTAAGAACTTCATGTTTCTTGCCAAATTCGGACAGACGGTTTATCAGGATAGGGAAACGATTAGTTCGGGCAATGATGAGATACCGGGAAATAGGAAAGCGGACTTGCAGATGCAACTGCGTATCAAGTTTTAGAAACTGTTTTAATTTTATTTCAGTTTTCTTCTGAGGCAACCTGAAAAATAAAATTAAAACAGTTTTTTAGAGTCTTCTCTTTATCTGTCACTTTCTTCCAACATGAAAATTTCATTTACAGTCTTTCCGAATATCTCTGATATTTTCAATGACAGCAAGGTGGAAGGGACATACTTTCCCGATTCTATGGCATTGATGGTTTGCCGACTCACTCCTATGGCTTCAGCCAATTGCTGTTGGGTCATATGCTTGATGGCTCTTTCTACCCTTAATGTATTAGTCATTGTTGCTCCTCCTAAATTTATAAAGTTCAATGTTGTACTTTATGATGAACAGAAATAATATCATGAACAAGTCTATAAATACAAAATTAAGATATTGCATGTCATAAATCAGCATAGTGCATACTATCAGTAGGGAATACGCTGTTATGGTAGCCCAGATAAGAGAGTTTGAACGAATATTGGCAATGCATTCATCTTCGTCCTTTTCTTTTGAGAAAGCTATGAACAAGAGTGAAACCGTAAGCCCTATCATACTCAACTCGTCGAATAAAGAGTTCTTGATAATACCCCAGGGAATTACTGACAACGCGTTTACCTTCAACCAATCTTCATTGCTGCCGTCGAAAAGGCAGATGAAGGACGTGATGGCGAATGGGACAAATAAACACCAACCTATCTTTCTGAAAGTGGTTGGAAATAAATAGTTCTTTCTCATAATACTATGCATTTAGATGTTATCTGCAAATGTAATGTATACTTTACATATAAACAAGTAAAATAGATAAAATGTAATGTATAATTTACTTTTTTAACATGAGATGTATGCTTTATAAAGGGAATATTTTCTTTTATGGGTAAACTTTTGCAAGCCGAACATTGCTAGATACCATAGTTTTCACTTAACTTTGGAGCGGTAAGATTGTTTAAGCATTAATCAAACCGTAAATCGTCAAATCGTAAATAGTATGACTGTCATTTATCCATCTCCCATATTCGGTCCCGTTCATTCTCGCCGTCTGGGAGTATCTTTGGGAATAAATTTATTGCCGGCAGACGGCAAAGTATGCACTTTCGACTGTATTTACTGTGAATGTGGCTTCAATGCCGACCATCGTCCCAAACAGCCGTTGCCTACGCGCGAAGAAGTCCGTTCGGCCCTTGAAGCCCGTCTGCGGGACATGCAGCAAAACGGACCTACACCGGATGTACTGACTTTTGCCGGTAATGGAGAACCGACGGCACATCCCCGTTTCCCCGAAATCATAGAAGATACACTTGCCTTGCGCGACAAGTATTTTCCGAATGCAAAGGTGAGCGTACTGAGCAATTCTACCTTTATTCATCGTCCTGCCGTATTCGAGGCTTTGAACAAGATTGACAACAACATCCTTAAACTGGATACGGTGGATGAAGAGTATGTCCGTGTACTTGACCGTCCTACCGGACATTACTCCATCCGGGAGATTATAGAAGGGATGAAAGCGTTCAAAGGGAACTGCATTATCCAGACCATGTTTCTCAAAGGAAGTTATAAAGGACAAGATATGGATAATACATCCGATAAATTTGTTCTTCCCTGGCTGGAAGCTGTCAAGGAGATTGCTCCCCGCCAAGTGATGATTTATACCATCGACCGTGAAACGCCCGACCATGATTTGCAGAAGGCCACCCGCGAGGAACTGGATCGCATTGCGGAACGGATACGTGAAACGGGTATACCGGTAAGTGTTTCTTATTAATAATATACTTATGAAATCAATAGCAATTAAAGATTTAAGCGAGAACTTCTTCGAAGTGATAGGCAAAGAGTGGATGCTGGTTACGGCAGGCAGTAAAGAACATTTCAACACCATGACTGCCAGTTGGGGAGGTATTGGCTGGCTTTGGAACAAGCCGGTGGTGTTTGTCTTTATTCGTTCCGAGCGCTATACGTATGAGTTTATGGAGGAGAACGAATATTTCACCCTTTCTTTTTTAGGAAAGGAAAACCGGAGCATTTACAACCTTTGTGGCAGTAAATCGGGTAGGGAAGTGGATAAGGTAAAGGAAACTGGTCTGAATCCTATCGTTACCGAGCGGGGAAACATTCTCTTTGAGCAGGACCGCCTGGGATTGGAGTGCCGCAAGCTTTTCATTACCGATATGAAAGAAGAACTCTTTCTCGACCATTCCGTCTACGAGCGTTGGTATGGCGGTGACCACGGTGGATTGCACCGGGTTTATGTAGCCGAGATTGTAGATGCCTGGGTAAAGGAATAGCTCCTTTACCACAGTTTCAAGTCATATTCGGCTTCCACCTTCTCTTCTATTTCATCCGGAAGGGCGGGGAAGAAGTCGATACCTGTAATACGTTCCACTTCGTCCACTGTATTGACGTAGCTGTCCAATGGATGATTGCCTGATGCATTCTTATAAATGAAGCCGATGGCTTTGGGGGGATTGCTGTCTGCACACAGAACGACCTTGAAGAATGCTTCGGGCACTGTAATTTTGTGCTTCTTACCAATGGTACGGTGACGTTGGTCATAGAGAATAGGACCGCATACAATGTATATCTTGCCTTCTTCTTGTGCCCAACGGCGGCATGACTCTTCCAGTTCTTTCCAGTCGCCACGGTTTAGATTGTGGTTCTGCGGGCAAATGTTTGTCATGTAGAAGCTCTCTTGCATGGCTTTCCAGTGCCAGCGGTTGTCACCGGCCGGACACATATGTCCGCGGTCCATGCCGGCTCCTTTGTAGTCATCGGTGGTTACTGCCTCGTGCTCAGGCAGGTCGGGGTCGGGCAAGAACTTGTCTGTACGGCTTTCACGCTCCACCAGTTTTTCGGGAGTGAGTTCCCAGGCTACCCAATTGGGT
This sequence comes from Bacteroides sp. CACC 737, assembly GCF_013874375.1. Classification (NCBI taxonomy): domain Bacteria; kingdom Pseudomonadati; phylum Bacteroidota; class Bacteroidia; order Bacteroidales; family Bacteroidaceae; genus Bacteroides; species Bacteroides sp. CACC 737. The sequence goes on along the minus strand of NZ_CP059408.1, from coordinate 3,746,168 downwards.
ATCTTTAAATCCTTGTTGTAGGATACTGTGTAGCCTTTCCGCTGGAGAATCTGTTCGGAGACGTTCTTCAGCTTTGCCGGTATTTCAAGGCGTGTGCCTGCCGTGAGTTCTATCTTGGCAGGCGTAGAACTCTTTTGCCTGGCATCCGAAAGTATCTTTGCAACGGGTTCATAGGCAAGGCAGACCGCACATATAAACAATATAAGATAATAGACGCCTTGCGATTGTTTCTTTTTTTTTCGTGCCATGCCGGGATTAGTGTTGGATAATTATTTTGGCCCTTTCCAGTGCCACATTTATGTTCGGACAGATATTTTCTTCGCCCAACAGCTCATAGAAGCCCGATTTTTCCAGTACCTTATGTACCTTTTCATTGACACCGGAGAGCACAATGGTTATTTTTTCCTTTTGGGACATCTCACAAAGGCTTGTCAAGTTGTGGATACCGGTAGAATCGATGAACGGAACTTTACGCATGCGGATGATGCGCACTTTGGGGCGGTCGCCCAGCCGCGCCATGATTTCTTCGAATTTGGTGGCGATGCCGAAGAAGTAAGGACCGTTTATTTCATATACTTCCACATCCTCGGGGATTATTAGGTGCTCGTCATTGCTTGCAATGTCCGATTCTGCATTCGGGTCTATTTCATCTTTGATGACGGATATTTCGGTAGTCTCCATGACGCGGCGCATAAACAGCACGCAGGCAATCACCAGACCTACTTCAATGGCAATAGTCAGGTCGAAGATGACGGTCAGGAAGAAAGTAATCAGCAGTACCGTGACATCCGATTTAGGATTCTTCAATAATGCCTTGAACGTACGCCAACCGCTCATGTTATAGGATACTATGACCAGTACACCCGCCAGGCAGGCCATTGGTATATACTGTGCCAGTGGCATGAGAAACAGTAGGATAAGCAGCAACACCACTGCATGAACCATACCTGCTACGGGAGTTTTTCCTCCGTTGTTGATGTTTGCCATGGTACGCGCGATGGCTCCGGTGGCAGGGATACCGCCAAACAGCGGGGTAGCCATGTTGGCAACACCTTGTGCTATCAGTTCCGTGTTGGAATCGTGTTTGTCGCCTATCACACCATCAGCTACGGTGGCAGACAGCAAAGATTCGATGGCACCCAGTACAGCGATTGTAATGGCTACGGGGAACAAGTTCTTTATCGCTTCCCAATCCAGGGCAGGCATCACGGCATCCGGCAGTTCGGCACGGATGCTGAAACGGTCGCCGATGGTATCGATACAATCAATGCCTCCATATACTTTCATCAGCCAGACTGCCACTGTCACCACGATGATGGCAATAAGTGACCCCGGTATCTTCTTCGAGAACCGCGGTGTAATGGCAATGATGAAGATACTGACAATACTTACAATCGTGTTCCACCAGTTAACGGTATCGAAATGTCGGAAATAAATCATCCATTTTCCTACAAAGTCTCCCGGAACTTTCTCTCCTCCGAACGTCAGCCCGAAGATATCGGCAATCTGCGTGGTGAAGATGGTGACGGCAATACCGCTTGTAAAACCTACGATGATGGGATAGGGGATAAACTTAATGACAGCTCCCAGCTTGAACACTCCCAGCAGGATGAGCAGTACGCCTGCCATCAGTGTGGCGACAATAAGCCCCGATTCACCGTATTGCTGGATGATGCCATAGATAATGACGATGAACGCACCGGTCGGTCCTCCAATCTGTACCTTGCTCCCACCCATCAGGGAGATGATGAAACCGGCTATGATAGCCGTAATGATACCTTTCTCCGGTGATACGCCGGAGGCGATACCGAATGCAATGGCAAGCGGGAGGGCAACGATACCTACAATGATACCTGCCATCAGGTCTGCCATGAACAGTTCTTTAGAGTAATTTTTTAAAGCCGTGTATAGCTTTGGTCTGAATCCGAACGCTTTCATTATAATCTACTTTTTTATACGTTTTTTTATACAGAATGTAATGTATATATTGCAAATTGCCTGCAAAAGTAGATAAAATAATGGATATTAGTGAACACAACTGTGATGTATTTTGTTTTCCTTATCAGATATGTGCTATTAATTATGCTAAAATGCCTTTTCGGATTATCGGTGAAGATAGATTCTTTCTATAAGACGATAAATGAATCAGATGGGGCAGAAGTGTGGTTATTTCAAACTAAATTCGTAATTTTGTGTTGTTTACGAACAGTACGAACGACATTTATACGTAATTATATTAACTAATAAAAAAAGAGACTATGGCTAAAAGTGTTAAAGGAACTCAGACTGAGAAGAATCTGCTGACTTCATTCGCTGGTGAATCACAAGCAAGAATGCGTTACACTTATTTTGCAAGTGTAGCCAAGAAAGAAGGTTACGAACAAATCGCCGCTATTTTCACAGAAACGGCTGACCAGGAAAAGGAACACGCTAAACGTATGTTCAAGTGGTTGGAAGGCGGTATGGTAGAAATCACCGCTTCTTATCCTGCAGGTGTTATTGGCACTACCCTGGAAAATCTTCAGGAAGCTGCTGCCGGCGAACACGAAGAGTGGTCATTGGATTATCCTAAGTTTGCTGATATTGCAGACGAAGAAGGTTTCCCCGAAATTGCTCTTATGTACCGTAACATCGCCATTGCCGAAAAGGGACACGAAGAACGTTATCGCGCTTTTATCCAGAATATAGAGACTGCCAGCGTATTTGCCAAGGAAGGTGAAGTGGTATGGCAGTGCCGCAACTGTGGTTTCATCTACACCGGTAAGGAAGCTCCTCAGGTATGTCCGGCTTGCTTGCATCCGCAGGCTTACTTCGAAGTAAAGAAGTCAAACTATTGATAATGTCTCCTGCTTGTGCAGGTATGGATAACGGGAAACGCCCGGATGCTTTCTTCAGAGCATCCGGGCGCTTTGTTTAAATGACCATGTTCGTTTTCCGTGCCAGTATAGTGGCGCGAGTTTTACTTTAGTTACTTCCCGACGTGCGGATAGTCTATCGTATAGTGCAGTCCGCGGCTTTCCTTGCGTTCCATGGCTTGCTTGGTTATCAGGTATCCTACGTTTATCATGTTGCGCAGTTCGCACAGCTCCCGGGTAGCCTTGCTACGCTTGAAGAGTGCTTCTGTCTCCTCGTAAAGTATGTCCAGTCGGTTCCAGGCACGTGTCAACCGGGTATTGCTGCGGACAATACCTACGTATGCCTCCATAATCTGGTTTACTTCCTTCATGCTTTGTGTGATGAGAACACGTTCTTCGGTGGAGATGGTACCTTCGTCGTTCCATTCGGGGATGTCTTCGTTGAAGTCATAACGTTCCAGCACGCTCAGTGCGTGTTTGGCTGCCGCGTCGGCATAAACCACGGCTTCAATCAGTGAGTTGCTTGCCAGACGGTTGCCGCCATGCAGTCCAGTGCACGAACATTCGCCGATGGCGTACAGACGGCGGATGCTGCTCTGTCCGTCCAAGTCCACCTTGATACCACCGCAGAGATAATGGGCGGCGGGGGCTACCGGTATGTATTCCTTTGTAATGTCTATACCGATGCTGAGGCATTTCTTGTATATGTTCGGGAAATGCTTTTTGGTTTCTTCGGGGTCTTTGTGTGTGACGTCCAGATACACATGGTCTTCACCGCGCTGTTTCATTTCGTTGTCGATGGCACGCGCCACGATGTCACGCGGGGCCAGTGAGAGTCGCGGGTCGTACTTCTGCATGAATTCTTTTCCGTCTTTGGTGCGCAGCACGCCGCCATAACCACGCATGGCTTCGGTGATGAGGAACGAGGGGCGGTCTCCCGGATGGAAAAGGGCTGTGGGATGGAACTGGATGAATTCCATGTCTTTCACTGCTCCCTTGGCACGGTAGACCATGGCAATGCCGTCTCCCGTGGCTACCAGTGGGTTGGTGGTATGGCGGTAAACGGCTTCGCAACCGCCCGTTGCCATGATGGTGACTTTGGAAAGGAAGGTATCCACCTCGCCCGTCGCTTCGTTCAGCACGTAGGCACCGTAGCACTTGATGCCGGGGGTATGGCGGGTAACGATGATTCCCTGGTGATGCTGGGTAATGATTTCCACAGCGTAATGGTCGGTCAGTACGGTGATGTTGGGGTGTTGCTTCACAGCTTCGATGAGGCTGGTCTGTATCTCTGCACCCGTATTGTCCTTATGGTGGAGGATGCGGAATTCGGAGTGGCCGCCTTCTTTGTGCAGGTCAAACTCTCCGTCTTCCTTTTTGTCGAAGTTCACTCCCCATTTAATGAGCTCCTTGATTTGTTCGGGAGCATTGCGCACCACCTTCTCTACGGCTTCGCGGTCGCTTATCCAGTCGCCTGCAATCATGGTGTCCTCGATGTGCTTCTCGAAGTTGTCCACAGCCAGATTGGTGACGGAAGCGATACCTCCTTGTGCAAAATAGGTATTTGCTTCTTCCAGACCTGCCTTGCAGATAAGGGCTACTGTCCCCTTGTGCGCCACTTTCAGCGCAAAACTCATACCGGCAAGCCCGGAGCCGATAACGAGGAAATCGAACTTTCTTACCATAGGATTTAGTGTTTATCGCTGCAAAACTACAAAATAAGTACATTCCTTGTTCATTCCGTAGGGATTTATTCGTAAAAAGACCTACCTTAGCGGCAAAAATCCGATAGAATGAATAGAATCTTTCATGCCCGTATTGCTGTAGGGCAGTTTTTGTTTCTGGCTCTGATAAGTGGTCTTGCCATTTATATGTTGTGGGATAAATACGTGCTGCCTGCGGCGCTTTTCATGCTTTGGCTGATAGTTGTCATCGAGAAGCTGATTCATACTACCTATACGGTGACTCCGGACGGGAAGCTGAAATTGTATTTCGGCCGCTTCTCGCGCAGCAAGGAGATTCTGCTGAAGGATGTCATTTCCGTGGAGCGTGCCTCTTCCATGCAGATAGGACGGTTTGCAGTAATGCGCTACGTACTGGTGAAGTATGGAGCGGGTAAGTGCGAGGTATTGTTTCCGGTCAAAGAGGAGGAATTCATCCGGTTGATGGAGGAACGGAGAGGATGAGCAATATGGTGTGCCCACGTATGTGATTCCGTTTTAATCTGCCGTTATCGGTTTCATGGTAATGTCTCCTGTGTAGCTTTCCGGAGTTGTTTGTATGAACTTTCCCTTTATCTGTTTTTCCGTTTTTGTATATTCACCTACGAATGTCAGCGTATAGGTAGCTACAAGCTTGCTGTAGTGTAGTGTTCCTTTTATGATGAGCCGACAGTGAGGTGGTATGCTGATGGTGGAAGTACTGCTGTTTGGACCTTTGGCTTTTGTTGTTTCGCTGCCATATTTTATTGTTGTCCCGCTTAACGATAGTTCATCTCCAAACATGTAAGGGGCATTGACGAATATGTCTTCTTCCCCCATCCATGCAAATGCTCCGGGGTCGTTGCTTTGGAAGGTGGTTTCCTGCCATGTGTCTTCAAAGGGGGAGTTTGTGGTGGTAATACTGCTGTTCAAATTGTTTTCCATGATGAAAGGCAGGAGTTCTACATCATAGGTACTGAATCCATCCCCTTCTTCTTCAAAAGAGTATTGAATATCTTTGAACAGATATTTTTCAGCATCTTTAATTTCGTCTTTATCATAACAGCCGGTCGTGCAGACAATCAATATGGCGGACAATACGAGGTGGAATAGTTTCTGTTGTCTCATAGCCTTTACTTTTTTGTGAGGATGTACGTACAAAGATAAGTTTATTTTTTTGAAACTATTCATAGTGAGCACTTTATTTTCCTGATAATTTAGTCTTTCTGTAAATGCAGGTAATCTTTGAATCATAAATAAAGCTTAATTTTAGCTCTTCTGTTTGCAGTTTTTCGGATATGGCAGCGTCCATTATGTAAAAAAGAAACGAACATGAATTTGAATTGTGCCATTTTACATGCAGACCCGGAGATTGCCGGAAGGTTGGAAGAGTATATCGACAAGGTTCCTTTTCTCTCTTTGCACGGAAAGTACGGCAATCCTCTTGAAGCGCTGAAGGATTATTATGAGACAAAAGTGGAAGTTTATTTTGTCGGCATCTATCCGGTGGAAGAAGGTGAAATCAACGGAATGGATTTTTGCAGGCTCTTGTCCTCGTCCACTCGTGTCATTTTCATTACAGATACCGACAAGTATGCTGCCGAGTGTTTCCGCCTGGATGCGTTGGACTATCTGATGGACGGGCTCAATTTCTCCACGTTTTTCCAGTCTGTCAGCAAGGCGGCACGCTGGTTCTCTTTGCAAGATGCAGGTACGTCCGACTCCAAGCACAGGCAAGGTCTGGAAGAGGCTCCGAAGGTGATTTACATGCGGTGTGACAACCGCATCATGCGGCTCGATCTGGAGCGGATAAACTACATAGAGGGTTTGGGGGATTACGTCAAGATTTTCTGCAAGGGTGCCTCCAAACCTGTCTTGAGCCTATGCAGTATGAAGTACATGGAGGAAAAACTTCCGGCGGACGAATTTATCCGCGTGCACCGTTCTTTTATTGTCCGCATGGACTGCATCAGCGCCATCGGGCGCAGCACACTGCTCATCGAGCAGAAAGATGTCCCCATTGGCGATGCTTACCGCGAAAGGGTAAAAGGGTATGTGTCCAGGCTGGCAGTGTTGTAATACCCCGTTTTCAGATACTATATACTTTGTTTGTTGGATCTATAGTTCCAGCGTGCTGCATCTATATATGCAACGCGTTGCATATATAGATCCAACAAATGATAATCATTCGGTGTAAAATCCGTGTAATCTGTGGTGAACCGGAACCTTGTATTACTTTAGTTTTGCTCTCGAAATTCTTTCCCCGAACGTCAAGTTCAGATTCAGACTGAACCGGCTTTCCTGCATCAGATTGCTGCGTGAGTCCAGTTGTTTCCGCCACGTGGCGCCCAGCGAGAGATAGGAGTACCGGATGGGGAAGCTCGCCCCTACGCTGGCTTCCAGATACTGCATCTTCCCGCCTTTCAGATTGATATAGGAGTTGCCGAAACCTATTCCGCCCATCAGCTCGGTGGAACGTGCCAGGCGTGGCTTGGTAATGTAGCTGCCGCCTATGTTCACTTTGTGCTGGTTCTCGTATTTCATGGAGGTATAGGAAGAGGAGTTGCGGCTCCAGTCCAGGTAGTTGTAGTCGGCGGTCAGCACCCAGCGTTCGGTGGCCATGCTGAGGCCGGTGCCGAGGTGCATGGGCAGATATTGTGTACGGCTGTGGTATCCTTTATTGAGGTTCTCGCTGGTAGATGAGTTGCTGTAGGTCAGTGTATTGTCGTGGCTGATGGGAAGGGAGGGAGCAAATACCAGCCCTGCTGCCCACTTCCGTTGTCCGGTCGCACCCCATTCGTAATGTATGCCGAAGTCCGCATAAAAGGCCCGTTTGGAGGATTCGTACTTTACGACGGCGCTTTCCTGCGTTTCGCTCTGTGTCACTGTGCCCACTATCATCCCCAGGTTGATGCCGACCGACAGTTGCCTGCTCAGTGCAAAGGCATTGGTGACGTAGCACCGGTATAGTCCGCCCGTACCCTCAAAGAGCGAGTAGGTGTAGTTGCCGGGCATTCCCTCTATCTCTTCTTCGGTCTGGATGACATAGCCCACACTGCTGTATGGTGCTGCACCTACAAGGGCATACCAGCGCGGCAGGACACGGAAGCCCATGCTGATGCGGTTGGGGTTGCCGGTGAAGTTGGAGCTGTGTTCGCTCAGGAAGGAGTAGCGGGCATATGAGGCAGATACACCCACATCGAACGTGAAGCAGGCGGTGTCCATGCGGGTGATGGCTGCGGGGTTCAGCGTGTTCAGAAATCCGGTACGGTTCAGGGCGATGCCCGTGTTGCCCATGCCGGCATAACGTCCGCCGTCACCGGCACTCAGTTCGCCCACTCCGTACATGGAGGTGGGCAGGTTGGTGGTGTTTTGTGCCACGGCGGTGAGGCTTGCCGTACACAGACTGCACAGCAGAAGGGGAATCCAGTAATGGCGTTTCATTGCTCGTTGTATATTTTGAATCTTACGTCTAATCTGCATTGGTTTTCTTGTTCGGGGTCGTTGGTGAAGATGACCTGGTTGAAGGTGGTGGTGCTTTCTTCGTCTGTCAGACTCATCAGCAGTTTCTGCCGCTTGATGCCCGAAGTGCCGTAGTTGTTGCGGATGAATTCGGTGAGGTCGAAGGAGTAGTAGGTCTCTTTCCCGTACATCTCGTCGATGGTCAGGTCGCCGGTCTGTACGGTTACGCCGTCACTGCCGTATACGTAGTCCTCCAGCACATTGTTCTCGTCCGTGATATAAAGGCGGATGTCATTGGGAAGCTGGCTCACTTCGTTGTAGCTCCGGGCCAGAGGATAGAGGTAGAGTGTGGCGCTCTCTATGGAGACTATCTGTCCGGCACTTCCGAGGCTGTTGAGGTAGGGGAATTCCAGTTGGTTGTAGTAGCCCGTCAATCCCTGCATATAGGCCAGGCAACCCATGTCGCCGGAGTGGACGAGGTTCTCTATTCCGCTTTTCAGGGAGGCAAGGTGGGTGCCGGTGGGGTCGTGCCGGATACCGGTATAGGCATAGTCGGTGTTTACGCTGAAAGTCAGCACTTGTCCGGTACGTTGGTTGGAGACTTCCTGGTAGTGGAGGTTGATGCTCATGGCAGAGTCGTTCACCATGAATCCGGTGATACACTGCCCGTCGTTTTCGGGCACAAAGACCAGTCCGGGGAATTTTTTCTTGAACTTGTCTTGGGTATCGAAGTAGTCGTCCTGAGCCACGAGGTCATTCAGCAGTTGTTGTCCCCATGAGTCGGGCAGGCGGACGCTTACTTCCTTCTTCCGCCCCGGGCGGGGGGTGAAGGTAAAGCTGAAGAGTGGGGCATCTTCCGTCGGGAGTACGGTGCTGTTGTAAAGGTCCTCGTCGTTGTCCAGCACGATGGGGTTTTTCAGCCGGTAGATGGAGATGCGCTGTTGCGTCAAGGTATCTCCCCAGAAATGGCCCGAAGGTATCATCTGCAGTACGAGGGAGTCGAGGGTATAGGTGTGGTCTGTGTTGGGGGTGAAGTCGGACGTGGAGTATTCGGCATAGTAGGTGGCGGATACATCTCCCCAAGAGCTGCTCCGGTAATGTCCCAGCTGGCAGATGCTGTCGCCCCGGGTCTCTATGGAGTCCAGCAGGATGGTGCTGATGTCTACCGAGCAGGTGTCTGCGTATACATTATAGAAGGAGCTTTCCACGAGGCTCTTTCCAAGCTGCGAGTTCTCGTCCTGGCAGGCGCAGAAGATAGCGAGGACTGCGAATAAGCTGTACAATGATTTCTTCATTTCTGTTCTTTTAGTTGGCGGCAAAGGAAGGGCAAAACTTTTATATCTTTCTACAAAAATCGGCGTTCGGACGGTTTTTATCGGTAAAGGCGTTTAACGGGAATTTCGGACTGTTCGTCGGTTATTTTTGCCGGTGTGGTTGCGGCGGTTTACTTTTGCGGGCAGAACTTCCGCCCTTCTGAAAGAGGAGGGGAATAGTTTCGGCATCCCGATACTAAAACTATTCTCCTTCCTCTTCAGGGGAACGAGGGGTATGAAAAATTAATCTTTAAAACAATAAACAATGAACAGACTATTGGTAGGAATAATGTTGCTGGCCATCGTGTGCATTGCCGGCAGTTGTACGGACGAGGATGAATACACTCAGGGGCAGTGGATGAAGAAAGCCAGCTATAACGGTGTGTACCGCGCTTATGCCTCCGGCTTCACCATCGGCAATTATGGGTATTTGTGTGGTGGCTTCTACGGAGCGAACAAGGATTACCTGAACGACCTTTGGGAGTATGACATGAGCCGGAACAGCTGGACGCAGTGTGCCGACATGCCCGTTGCCGGGCGCAAGGCTGCCGTGGGCTTTGCCGTGAATGGCAAGGGATACATTACGACCGGTTCCGTGAAGGACGGCTCCTCGTCCTACTGTGTGGCAGATACCTGGGAGTATGACCCTGCCACGGATGCCTGGACACGGAAAGACGACTTCAAAGGCGGGGTGCGCGACGGTGCCCTGGCTTTCAGTATAGGCGGATATGGCTATGTCGGTACGGGCTGCAACAGCGACGCTACCGGCAGCGAGAGTGCCTACAAGATGGACTTCTACCGTTTCAACCCCAATGGCGCCGAAGGTTCGCAATGGGAAGCGGTGAGCGGGTATGGAGGCGAGAAGCGCTACTTCGGTACGGCATTCGTCATCGATGAGGTGGCCTACATCTGTTGCGGGCGAAACAACAGTACCGACCTGGTGGATTTCTGGAAGTTCGACGGAAGCATCTGGACCCAATTGCGTGACATTGCCAATACGGACTCCGACAACGACTATGACGATGACTACGCCATCACACGGTCTGAAGCCGTATCTTTCGTCATTGGGGGCAGAGGGTTTGTGGCTACGGGAATACGTAACAGCACTTCCCTGAGCAGCGACTACTGGCTGTACGACCCTGACAAAGACTTATGGTACGGCGATTTCGACGACGACTTTACCCCCATTACAGATGTGCATAATTATCCTTCCGGCGCTTCTTCGCGCAGGGCTGCCGTTGGTTTCTCTACCGGCGAACGTGGTTTTGTGCTGACGGGAACAAGCGGTACCAGCTACTTTGATGATGTGTACGAACTTCTGCCCGATGAGGAAGAGGAAGTCTGATTCGCCCCATAACTGAACGGAACTTATGAAGCTGATGTTTATGATGATAAAGATAGGTGTACCGGCTGTGATGGCGGTATGCCTTTCTTGCTGTTCGGGCCATGTTGCCAGCGGCGACAATGAGTTGAAATGTCGGGTGATGGAGGTGGAAGGCGGTTACGGCTACGTGGTGCTGCATGGAGCCGATACCCTGATATATCAACCTTTTATACCTGCTTTGAGCGGTCGCCTGCCATTTGCAACAAAGGTGGAAGCGCTGGCGGCCGGTCGGTTGGTATGCCGCAAGCTTGCCGATGGGCAAGCTCCGGCATTGAGCAGGGAGGAGGTGGAGTCTTGTCTGACAGACACCGGACTCTAATCTTCTAAAGAATCCTTTACTTCGTGATGTATTTCCGAGCAGTCATAAGGGTATCTCTGCATGAATTTACCCTTGAGTACCTTCTTTGTATCGCTACCGGGACGTGAAAGAGTGGCGGTGAATGTCACTTGAAGCCGTTTGTAGTAGATGGTTGAAGTGTATATGTTCCATTTCATGCCCACTATATCCATTTCAAAATGTTTATATCTCAATTCGTCTTCTTTGTAGTACTTGCCTTGGGCAAGGAAGAATAGCTGTTGTTGCCCCATCACCACCTTTCCGTCTTCTATACGGTCGGGCAGGTAGATGCTGCGTTTCTTCGGGTCTATCCAGTTGAAGACATCGTTGGAGTGGTCGTTGAGCAAGAATGCGTATTCTGTCCATTTGTTGATGAACGGATAATGGTCATGCTTTCCGGTTGTGTTGCCCATAGTTTCATCTTTATAGGTACTCTTGTCGGGTTCCGTCCCGGCTTCTTCCACCCCGTCATTATTTCCCACGCTGTATTCAATGGATTCTATCTGATAGAAATTCTCGCATGGCGCTTGCCGTATGGTGATTTGTTCTTTGTAGAAGCCCGTCTTCATCTCCAGGTTGAGGACGAGCCCGCGTTCTTCTCCGTCGAAATTGTCTTCAGTCTTTAGTGTGAGCCGGGTTTCGTTCTCGCGGGTGAGGTCAAACCAGCGGAAGTGAAGGCTTCCCAAGCCTTCCAACTGTAAGGGGCGGTTGTTGGTGTCTACCATTGTGGTTCCGCCAAGGGTGGTGATGGAGGCAATGCGCCAGTCACTACGTGTCAGGTCTATCTGCAGGGTAGAGGCATCTCCATCCAGAGTAGTTTCCTGCATGGGCGAGAGGCGAAGGTCATCGTCGTTGCTACAAGCTGTCAAGCCGCAAAGAAAAAGAGCGAACAGAAGGATGGGTTGGAATAAGTCAGTCGTTTTCATGTTGGTTATTATTTGATTTATGTCCATTGGACGTGGCATTCTTTGTAAATGCTGCCCGACAAAGATAATTATTTCCTCTTTACGCTGTATTCTCCGAAAGAAAGAAGTACTCTTTTTTGCCGGATAATACGGGTTTTATTAACTTGCGCACAAATTAACCACTAATCACTAACCATTAATCATTGATTCCATGAAATACCAAGTTGCCATTATCGGTGGAGGTCCTGCGGGATATACTGCTGCCGAAGCTGCCGGAAAAGCAGGATTGAGTGTCGTACTATTTGAGAAGCAGAGTCTCGGTGGAGTGTGCCTGAATGAAGGGTGTATCCCTACCAAGACCTTGTTGTATTCGGCCAAGACCTATGACGGAGCCCGCCATGCTTCGAAGTATGCGGTCAGTGTGCCCGAAGTATCGTTTGATTTGCCCAAGATTATTGCCCGCAAGCAGAAGGTAGTACGCAAGCTGGTATTGGGAATCAAAGGAAAGCTGACTGCCCATGGTGTGACGATTGTCAGCGGAGAGGCCACAGTGACGGACAAGAATCATGTGGAGTGCGGCGGAGAAACCTACGAATGCGAGAACCTGCTGCTCTGCACCGGTTCCGAAACCTTTGTCCCTGCCATTCCCGGCATAGACAAGGTGCCTTACTGGACCCATCGTGACGCGCTGGACAACAAGGAACTGCCCGCTTCGCTTGCCATCATCGGCGGCGGTGTCATCGGTATGGAGTTCGCTTCTTTCTTCAACAGCCTGGGAGTGCAGGTAACCGTCGTCGAGATGCTGGACGAGATACTGGGAGGCGGTATGGACCGAGAGCTGGCGGGTATGCTCCGTGCAGAGTACGCCAAGCGGGGAATCAAGTTCATGCTGAGTGCAAAAGTAGTGTCTGTCATGCCGGATACTGCCGAAGCTTCTTCCCTTATCCAGGTGAATTATGAAACAGCCGATGGTCCCGGTTCCGTCGTTGCCGAACGGCTTCTGATGAGTGTCGGGCGCCGTCCGGTAATGAAAGGCTTCGGATTGGAGAATCTGGGCTTGGAAAGAACGGAGCGCGGAAATGTCTTTGTCAACGGACAGATGCAGACTTCAGTTCCCGGAGTATATGCTTGCGGCGACTTGACGGGATATTCCTTGCTGGCGCATACAGCCGTCCGCGAGGCGGAAGTAGCCATACATTCCATCATTGGCCGGAAGGACGCTATGAGTTATCGTGCCATCCCCGGCGTGGTGTATACCAATCCCGAAATAGCCGGTGTGGGCGAGACAGAAGAATCCCTGCAGAAGAGAGGCATTGCCTATCGTGCCGTAAAGCTGCCGATGGCCTATAGTGGCCGTTTCGTCGCCGAGAACGAAGGTGTGAACGGTGTCTGCAAGTTACTGTTGGGCAGTGACGATACCGTATTGGGAGCACATGTCTTGGGCAATCCCGCTTCGGAAATCATAACGTTGGCAGGCATGGCCATCGAGCTGAAACTTACTGCCGATGAATGGAAGAAGATTGTCTTTCCGCACCCCACGGTGGGAGAGATATTCAAGGAGGCATTGTAGACCCCATGACTATTGTTTCATATAAACATAAAAGATGAAAACCGTAAAGCTAATCACCTGCGACGATGCCTTCCAGGCACACGTCATTCAGGGTGCCTTGGAGAATGAGGGCATTGCGTCTGTTTTGCATAATGAAAACATGTCTTCCGTGATGCGCGGATATGTCCGTGATGTCACGGGAGTGGATATATTTGTCTATGAGGACGAATATGACAATGCCCTCCGTCTGCTTGAACGGAACCAGATGATTCCGGAACAGTTGAGGTACTGCCCCCATTGCGGTTCGGATGAGATTAAGTTTGTGCTGAAGAAGAGCCATCGGGTGCGTGCTGTGGTGGCTGCTGTTATTGCGGCATTGTCGGCCGCACCTCCGGGCACTGAGCATTGGGAGTATGTATGCAGGAAGTGCGGCACTCATTTTGAGAAGCCGGTGTCGAAAGGAACAGTTGAAGAATAATCAGGTGTTTATTCTTTTAACCGCTTTTTAATCCAGTTCCGGTTTTTACGTCCCAATCGGCTTTCCGCAAAATCCAGGAAAGCCGATGTGTCTGTTATATGGGCTTGGATGACACCTGCCAGAAAGTTGAAGAAAGGTTCTTCACCCACCCGGACAAGTAGGTCGGCGAGTAGTACTGACCCTTTCCTATAGAGGGCAAGATGCGCTTCGCGGTCGTTGCGGTCAATACCCCAGATAGGACGGATATGGCGTGTTTCCTTACGGTAGGCGTCGATGTAAGCGGCATAGGCTTTTTCGCCGCGGGCGTGGCGTATGTATTGCAAAGCACTGAATTCGGCAAAAGATTCGTTCAGCCAGTCGTGCCAAGATTCCACCGGAGCCTTGTTCCACCAGAAGTGGCCGATTTCGTGGGCGGTGTTCTTGAGTACATATTCATTGAATGTTCGGGAACTGAGCATAATGAAATTTTTACGGCTGTACCCTCCTGAGGTGCCGGAAGCTGAAAGCAGGAATTTCATGTAAATATCCTCATCTCCCGCAATTTTATAAAGGCGTCGGAAGAATTTCAAGGCATTGTGGCAACATTGAAGTGCCGAGTCTGCACCGGCATCCGGGAAGTCTGTATAGATAAGTTCAATGGTAGTTCCGTTATCATTGATGCGGCGGCTTTTCAGCATGGGTGAAGCCAGGATAACATTGTCGAAATTCTCCCAAGGTTGCTCCATTTCCCACATCCCTTCTTCTGTATGGGAAATAATACCTGAGCCGCTCACCGTATAACCGTCAGTGATGCCGATTCGTAAGTGCGAATAATCTGCCCGGTTACCGTTGCAGACAGGATACCATCCCGTATAGTAACCAAGTTCAATCCAATGGTCATTGAATGATTTTGCAGGGCCCTGCACTTCCTGCATGTAGAGTGTGTAACGGGTATTTATGCGGCAGCGGTCATCGGCTCCTGCCGGCCGGTAGAGGGTCAAGGTCCGTCCGTCGGGAATGAATTGGGCAGGTGCCGGGGCAAGCGTATCGAAACGGTAGGTTATTTCCCGGTTGCTGTGGCGTAGTGTGTCGATACGGGCATGGCGCCATAGTACCAACGAGATTGAGTCACTGTCCTGGAAATCGATTTCAAACGAACCGCCTACTTCGACCTGTCGGTTCGGTACATCAATCTGTACGGTTAAGTCATAACTGACAATGCGCGGAGATTCTTGTGCCCGAAGCATGGGGAAGAAAAGGAGGCATATTGTAAAGCTGGCAATTGCAAGTTGTAGTTTCATGATACATCAATTTTAAAGTGATAGTAACTGGGAGATTTTGCCTATGTAAAAGTAGTATTTTTAAAGGAATATAAGATGGCTGGCTGGATATAATTTATGAAAAGACTACCTCGTTGTTGTTCATTTGTAAGATTGTCGTACTTTTGCCTTTAAAGATAAATATATTTATGAAAAGGATATTGTTGCTGTTAATTTTATCCGTCTGCCTGCTCCCATTATGGCCCCAAGAGACGGTAACTCCGGTGAAGCCGCTCTCTGCGCGGATTGATGCGTTGATAGAACACAAACTTCCCGCAGGCTCTAATGTGGCCATTTCGGTCTATGACCTGACTGCCGGAAAGCCCTTGTACGGCTATCAGGCGGATAAGCTTTCCCGTCCCGCTTCTACCATGAAGCTGCTGACTACCATTACCGCCCTTTCTCGTCCCGAAGCCGACGAGCCGTTCCGTACGGAAGTGTGGTATCAGGGAACCATTGAGCGCGATACCTTGCAGGGAGATATGTACGTGATAGGCGGTTACGACCCGGAGTTTGATGAAGAGGCGTTGGATTCCCTGGTGGCTGCCGTGGCCCGTTTCCCCTTCTCCGTCATCAAAGGCAAGGTGTATGGAGATGTCTCCATGAAAGACTCCTTGTACTGGGGCAGCGGTTGGTTGTGGGATGACACCCCTTATTCTTTCCAGCCCTACCTCTCACCGCTGATGCTGAATAAAGGAGTGGTAAAGGTTACCGCTACACCCGGCGAACGGGGCGACAGCGCACGCCTTGAATGCACTCCCGCCTCTTCCTATTATACACTGACGAACAAGACCCGAAGCCGTACCCCTTCTGCCGGACGTTTCCGTGTGTCGCGCGACTGGCTGGTGAACGGGAACAACATCACCGTGACGGGCAACGTCGATGCCCGCCGTGCAGGTACGGTCAATATCTTTTCTTCGCAGGACTTCTTCATGCATACCTTTATGGAACGGTTGCAGGCACGAGGCATCCGGTGCATTCCGGCGGCAGAAGCGGAAGTCTCTTACCTCTTCGGTGAGTTCCGGCAAGACAGCCTTTCCGTGCGGATGGCTTCCTATGAAACTTCCGTGCAGGATGTGGTGAAACAGATAATGAAGGAGAGCGATAATCTCAATGCCGAAGCCATGCTCTGCCGGTTGGGTGTGCAGAGCAGCGGAAAGAAGCGTGTCTCTGCCGAGGACGGGCTTTCCGCCATCCGCATGCTGATAAAAGAGATGGGATATAACCCCGATAGGTATAATCTGGCAGATGGTTGCGGCCTTTCCAATTACAACTACATTTCACCGGAACTCTTGGTTTCTTTCCTGCGATATGCCTACTCGCGTACGGATGTTTTCCAGAAACTTTATAAGGCTTTGCCCATTGGCGGCGTGGACGGTACACTGGAGTTCCGCATGAAGAAAGGCACCTTTTCCCACAGAAATGTACATGCCAAGACGGGTTCCTTTACCGCCATCAACTGCCTGGCCGGCTACCTTAAAGCCCGCAACGGACACGAGATAGCCTTTGCCATCATGAACCAGAATGCACTGTCGGGCAGAGAAGCACGCGCTTTCCAGGATGCAGTGTGTGATGAAGTGATACGTTGAGGTTTAGTTATCGTAAAGTTGACCTTTAGCGTCGTAAAGTTAAGGTTTGGCTTCCTAATGCAGACCTTTACGGAGTGAGCCCCAAGAGTAGGGGAAATCACTCCTCTTTCGTATTGCGGTAACGTGCCGGAGACATGCCCAGATAAGACTTCACGTACTTCCCGAAGAAAGACTGGTTGGGGAAATCGAACTCCTCTGCAATCTCTTTGATGGACTTGTCCGAGTGCTTCAGCCGGTACTTGATGTGTTCAATGGCATTCTCGTTTATCAAGTCCAGCGGTGTACGTCCGCACGCCTGCTTGATGACCTTCGAAAAGTGTTTGGGACTATAGCAGAGTGCATCGGCATAATATCCTACAGAACGGTGTATGCCGTTGTCTTTGGACAACATCTCTATAAATTTACACAGGATATAGTCGGACTGTTTGATGCTTTCTTTTGTATCGGCTGTCATTGCTGAAGGGTTCACTTCTTTGTTGAGGTGTCCCAACATTTCACAGAAAATGGCAGAAAACAAGTGTTGCATCACTTCCCTATGATAGGGATGAGGCTCGTCGTTTATCTTTGCCATAAGCAGTTCCCGGTAGAATTTGAAGATTTCCTTGTCTCCTTCCTCCCCGACAGATTTTATGGGATTGTTGTGGATATGCATAACGGTATTCCATGTATCCTTCTCCATCTTGACCACGCGTTGTAGGAACTGTGTGGAGAATGCGGCAAGCCTTATCTTGTGCTTTGGGCTTACCATCGCGTGGCTGATAATGGTATTGGGAAGGCCGAGCAGTAAGTCGCCTGCTTCCAGTTGGTAGGTTTTGTAGTTGACGTCCAACTGGATACAGCCTTCTAGACAGATAGCGATAAGGAAGCATCCTAATCTTATTGTATCTTCATTGTAGGGGCTTCCCTCCAGACTGTTGATTATGACAAAGTCATTGTCTACATAGTCAAGGACATGTTCGCTGTTCTTAAAGTCCGCGATTTCTACGATTTTTATGTTCCCTTTCTCCATATTCTTCCTTTTTCGTTTTGCAAAGTTGGTGAATAATGGGAAATATGGAATGTTCCATTATGCGGCTTTCTTGTTCTATATGTCATTTATAGACAATTCATTAGCCTTAAAAAAGATGAATGTCGAAAAAGGGACATCCTTGGAGTGTAATTGGTCATTATGGCGTTGTTCCTTTCTCCTACTTTTGCCACCAGTTTTAACAAAAATACAATGAGAAAGAGTATGATTACATTAAACAGGAAATGGATACGGCTGATAGGGATTGTCGGTTGTACAATGTGTTTGGCATCTTGCAAGCAGGCAACGGATGCTTCCGGAATGAAACCTTCTTACGCTACCATGAAAGTGGAGGCGACAGACAAAGAGCTTTCCACTTCGTATTCGGCAACGATACGCGGACGGCAGGACATAGATATCTATCCGCAAGTGTCGGGTACCATTGAGAAGCTTTGTGTGACTGAGGGGCAGAAGGTGCGCCGCGGACAGTCGCTTTTCATTATCGACCAAGTGCCCTACAAGGCTGCCCTCAAAACGGCCGTGGCCAATGTGGAGGCTGCACGCGCTGCACTGGCTACTGCTGCACTGACTTACAATAGCAACAAGGAACTGTATGCGCAGAAAGTGGTTTCGGAATTCAGTCTGAAGACTGCCGAGAACGCCTATCTTACCGCCAAGGCACAGCTCTCGCAGGCCGAAGCCCAGGAGATAAGCGCGCGCAACAACCTCTCCTATACGGAAGTGAAGAGTCCCAGCGACGGGGTGGTGGGGGCATTGCCCTACCGTGCAGGAGCATTGGTCAGCCCCAGCCTGCCGCAGCCGTTGACAACGGTCAGTGACAACAGCGACATGTACGTTTACTTTTCCATGACCGAAAACCAGTTGCTTGCCCTGACCCGCCAATACGGAAGCATGGACGAGGCGTTGAAGAACATGCCTCAAGCGGAACTGAGACTGAACGACAATTCCGTCTATGACAAGAAAGGAACCATCGAGTCCATCAGTGGCGTCATTGACCGTCAGACGGGTACGGTAGTGGCACGTGTGGTATTTCCCAATGAATCGCGCCTGCTCCACAGTGGGGCGTCGGGCACGGTGGTGGTGCCTACCACTTATAAGAACTGTATTGTGATTCCGCAAGAGGCCACCGTGCAGTTGCAGGACAAGACAGTGGTATATAAGGTAGTGGATGGCAAGGCCGTTTCTGCCTTGATTACCGTGGCCGGAATAAATGACGGACGCGAATACGTAGTGCTGGACGGACTGGAAGTCGGCGACGAGATTGTTTCCACCGGTGCCGGACTGCTGCGCGAAGGGACACAGGTGAAATAATGAACTGCTATTTATCAACTATCAATGACCCATTAAGATGAAAGGAAATATATTTATAAAGCGGCCGGTGATGGCTATCTCCATCTCCGTACTGATTCTGGTGATAGGGCTTATCTCGCTCTTTACGCTGCCGGTGGAACAGTATCCTGATATTGCACCTCCCACGGTGTACGTCAGCGCCAACTACACCGGTGCCGACGCCGAAGCCGTATTGAACAGTGTCATCATGCCGTTGGAAGAGAGTATCAACGGTGTGGAGAACATGATGTACATCAGCTCTACCGCCACCAATGCCGGTTCTGCCACCATACAGGTCTACTTCAAGCAGGGCACGGACCCCGACATGGCTGCGGTGAACGTACAGAACCGCGTATCCAAGGCGCAGGGACTGCTGCCTGCCGAAGTGACGAAAATCGGTGTGACTACCCAGAAGCGCCAGACCAGCTTCCTGCAAATCGGTGCTTTGGTAAGCACCGACGGACGCTACGACCAGACTTTCCTAGCCAATTACCTCGATATCAACGTGATTCCGCAGATTAAGCGTATCGAAGGTGTGGGTGATGTAATGGAGCTGGGCGATACATACAGCATGCGTATCTGGCTGAAACCGGAACGGATGGCGCAGTATGGACTGGTTCCTTCGGATGTGACCGCCGTATTGGGCGAGCAGAACATCGAAGCGCCTACCGGTTCGCTGGGCGAGAATTCAAAGAACGTGTTCCAGTTTACGATGAAGTATCGCGGACGCCTGAAGAGTGTGGAGGAATTCCAGAACACGGTGGTACGCTCGCAGAGCGACGGTTCCGTGCTTCGTCTGAAAGATGTGGCGGATGTGGAGCTGGGTACGCTGACCTATAGTTTCCGCAGTGAGATGGACAGCAAGCCGGCGGTACTTTTCATGATGTTCCAGACGGCAGGCTCCAACGCAACCGCTGTCAACAAGCAGATTACCGCACAGATAGACGAGATGAGGAAGAGCCTGCCCGAAGGGACGGAATTTGTGACGATGATGAGTTCCAACGACTTCCTCTTCGCTTCCATACACAATGTGGTGGAGACACTGGTCATTGCCATTATACTGGTAATTCTGGTGGTGTATTTCTTCCTGCAGGACTTCAAGAGTACGCTTATACCCTCCATTTCCATTATCGTGTCGCTGGTCGGCACGTTTGCCTGCCTGGTGGCTGCGGGGTTCAGTCTCAATATCCTGACGCTGTTTGCGTTGGTGCTTGCCATCGGTACGGTGGTGGACGATGCCATAGTGGTGGTGGAGGCTGTGCAGTCCAAGTTCGACGCCGGATATAAGTCTCCCTACCTTGCCACGAAGGATGCGATGGGCGATGTGACGATGGCTATCATCTCTTGTACCTGCGTGTTCATGGCGGTGTTTATCCCCGTGACGTTTATGGGTGGTACTTCGGGTGTGTTTTATACGCAGTTCGGCATTACGATGGCAACGGCAGTGGGCATCTCCATGATTTCGGCATTGACGCTTTGCCCCGCCTTGTGCGCCATCATGATGCGTCCGTCGGACGGTACGAAGAGTGCGAAGAGCATCAACGGACGGGTGCGTGCGGCATACAATGCCTCGTTCAACGCCGTGCTGGGCAAATATAAGAAAGGTGTGATGTTCTTCATCCACCACCGCTGGATGGTGTGGACTTCATTGGCGGCTACCGTCGTATTGCTGGTTTACCTGATGAGTACCACCAAGACGGGGCTTGTGCCGCAGGAGGACCAGGGTGTCATCATGGTGAACGTCAGCACGTCTCCGGGAAGCACGCTGGAAGAAACCACGAAGGTGATGAACAAGCTGGAGGACATCCTGAAAAACACTCCCGAGATAGAACACTATTCCAAGGTGGCAGGATACGGACTGATGTCCGGTCAGGGCACTTCCTACGGTACCATCATCATCCGTTTGAAGGACTGGGGCGAGCGGAAGGGGAGCGAACACACGTCCGATGCTGTGGTGGCACGCCTCAATGCCCAGTTCTACGGTGTGAAGGAGGCGCAGATATTCAGCTTCCAGCCGGGTATGATTCCGGGCTACGGTATGGGTAACTCCTTAGAGCTGAACCTCCAGGACAGAACGGGCGGTGACATGGCAACGTTCTACGAGGCAGTGATACAGTTCCTGGGTGCGCTGAACCAGCGTCCTGAGGTGGCTATGGCGTATACCTCTTATGCTATGAACTTCCCGCAGGTATCGGTAGATGTAGATGCGGCCAAGTGTAAGCGTGCGGGCATTTCGCCGAGTGTGGTGCTCGACGCGTTGGGCAGTTATTGCGGTGGAGCTTATATCTCCAATTACAACCAGTTCGGTAAGGTATACCGCGTCATGATGCAGGCATCGCCCGAATATCGTCTGGACGAACAGGCACTGGGTAATATGTTTGTGCGCAACGGTACGGAGATGGCTCCGGTCAGCCAGTTTGTGACATTGAATCGGGTGCTTGGTCCGGAGACGGCCAACCGCTTCAATCTGTATAGCGCCATCTCTGCCAACGTGAATCCGGCAGAAGGATATTCGTCCGGTGAAGTGCAGAAAGTGATTGCGGAAGTGGCGGAACAGACATTGCCGCTGGGCTACGGTTACGAGTACGGAGGTATGGCACGTGAGGAAGCCAATACCGGTGGTGCGCAGACTGTCTTTATTTATGCCATCTGTATCTTCCTTATCTATCTCATTCTGGCATGTCTCTACGAGAGCTTCCTGGTGCCGTTTGCGGTCATCTTCTCCGTACCGTTCGGGCTGATGGGTTCGTTCCTCTTTGCCAAAGTCCTTGGCTTGGAGAACAACATCTATTTGCAGACGGGTGTAATTATGTTGATTGGTCTGCTTGCCAAGACAGCTATTCTGATTACGGAGTATGCCATCGAGCGGCGCCGCAAGGGAATGGGCATTGTGGAATCGGCCTACTCGGCCGCCCAGGTCCGCCTGCGTCCTATCCTGATGACGGTGCTGACGATGATATTCGGTATGCTTCCGTTGATGTTCTCGAGAGGTGCGGGTGCCAACGGCAACTCTTCGCTGGGTACGGGTGTAGTAGGCGGTATGCTTGTAGGAACATTGGCATTGCTATTTGTGGTTCCCGTATTCTATATCATCTTTGAGTACTTGCAGGAGAAGGTTCGTCCGCCAATGGAGGAAGAAGCCGATATGCAGGTATTGCTTGAAAAGCAGAAGAGTGAGGCAGAACGGGCGAAAGATTGAGGAAAATAAAATAAAAACAGATTGGAACAATGAAGAAACATATCATCCTATTGTCCGTCGCCGGTTTGCTGTTCAGCAGTTGCGGCGTGTACACCAAATACAAACCCGCTACCGAGGTCCCCGACGGCCTCTACGGGGAAGAAATAGCCACTTTTACGGAGAGCACCGACGGTTCTCCGGTGGCTCCCGAAGACAGCCTGGACCTTGGCCTGGGCGGCATGGACTGGCACGAGCTTTTCACCGACCCGCATCTGCAGGCACTCATCGGGCAAGGGCTACAGAACAATACCGACTACCAGTTGGCACAACTCCGTGTGGAGGAAGCCGAAGCCACCTTGCTGTCCGCAAAGTTTGCTTTTCTGCCCTCCTTTGCCCTTGCACCGCAGGGCACGGTGAGCAGCTTTGACACTCACAAGGCTACGCAGACCTATTCGTTGCCCGTCACTGCCAGTTGGGAACTGGATATTTTCGGTCGTATGCGTAATGCCAAGAAACAGTCGAAGGCACTCTATGCGCAGAGCCGGGACTACCGTCAGGCCGTGCGCACCCAACTCATTGCCGGGATAGCCAATACTTACTATACCTTACTGATGTTGGACGAGCAGCTTGCCATCTCCAGGCAGACCGAAGAGACGTGGCGGGAAACCGTTGCTTCCACCCGTGCCCTGATGAATGCGGGCATGGCTAATGAGTCTGCCGTGTCGCAGATGGAGGCCACATACTATCAGGTGCAGACTTCCGTGCTTGATTTGGAAGAACAGATAAACCAGGTGGAGAACAGCCTTGCGCTGTTGCTGGCAGAGACGCCCCGTCATTACGAGCGCGGTGTGCTGGCAGAGCAGCAGTTCCCCGCGGACTTTTCCATAGGGATTCCTGTCCGGCTGCTTTCCTGCCGTCCTGATGTCCGCTCAGCCGAGCGGACACTGGAAGCGGCGTTCTACGGTACCAATGCGGCGCGTTCCGCCTTCTATCCCTCCATTACGCTGGGTGGGAGTGCGGGCTGGACCAATTCCGCCGGTTCAATGATTGTGAATCCCGGCAAGTTCCTGGCTTCGGCAGTGGGTTCGCTGACGCAGCCGCTCTTTGCCCGCGGGCAGGTCATTGCACAGTACCGCATAGCCCGTGCCCAGCAGGAGGAGGCTTCCCTTGCCTTCCAGCAGACATTGCTGAATGCAGGCAGCGAGGTGAACGATGCCTTGACTGCTTGGCAGACAAGCCTATCCAAAAGCGAACTGCTGGACAAGCAGGTAGCTTCCTTGCAGACAGCTGCCCGCAGCACTTCCCTGCTGATGGAGCATGGCAACACCACCTATCTGGAGGTGCTTACCGCCCGGCAGACATTGCTCAACGCACAACTGGCACAGACGGCAAATCGATTTTCTGAAATACAAAGCCTGATTAACCTCTACAAGGCGTTAGGGGGAGGTCAGGAATAGAGTGTCATCATACTACTCTCTCTGCATCTTCACTTTAAATGTGAAGGAAGGGCTGTCCGGGAAGTGATTCCAGGCAGCCCGTTTTCAATGAATAGGAGGGATCAAATGGAGGCAAGTATTTCTCTGGACAAATTATTGCAGTTTTTCACTCAATGCGAACGATAAGCGTTGGCTCGGTGAGAGATCGATTGAAGAAACTGAAAAGGAAACTGAAGCAAAAGATAGTGAGTTTACCGGTAAGAAGGAGGTTTTGCCAGGAATTGATACAGGGATGTAGTAGGTACTGAAATAGCTTGTTGTTGGAACTATAGATGCAGCGTGTTCCATCTATATATGCAACGCGTTGCATATATAGATCCAGCAAACCGGAAATATACATGCAACGCGGCATATCTTTCGGGCGGTTTCTCTCCGCCTTTGAGGGAGCGGTTTATTTATACTGTGCCCAGTCTACATTCTTCATGTCTCCACTTTTGGCCAGCTCAGCGTGCATAGCCAGTGCGGCGCGCAGAGCGTGGGGAGTTTGTGATTTGCCGTCGGTCAGCTTCAGGTAATCCCACAGTATGTTCTTGTAGTCCGGATGGACACAGTTTTCGATGATGGCTTGTGCACGCTCTTTCGGACTCTTGCCGCGGAGGTCGGCCACACCTTGTTCGGTGATGATGATATTGACATCGTGTTCCGTGTGGTCTATGTGCGAAACCATCGGCACGATAGCCGAGATTTTACCTTCCTTGGCAACGGACGGACAAGTGAAGATGGAGATATAGGCATTGCGGGTGAAGTCACCGCTTCCGCCGATGCCGTTCATCATCTTGGTTCCGCCGATGTGCGTGGAGTTCACGTTGCCGTAGATGTCGGCTTCGATGGCAGTGTTGATGGAGATGATACCGAGTCGGCGCACCACTTCCGGGCTGTTAGAGATTTCCGACGGACGGAGCACCAGTTTGTCGCGGAAGAAGTCCATATCCTGGTAGATACCTTCCAGACAGTCGTTCGTTACGGTCAGTGAGCAGGCGCTGCCGAATTTCACGCGGCCTTCGCGGATAAGTCCGATAACGGAGTTCTGGATAACTTCTGTGTACATTTCAAAAGCAGGGATGGTCTTGTCACGTCCCAAAGCGCCCAGTACGGCATTGGCAATGTTGCCCACACCGGATTGCAACGGCAGGAAGGTAGGCGGAATGATTCCGCGTTTCATGTCGGCGGCAAGGAAGTCGGCCACGTTCTGCCCGATTTTGTCGGTCAGCGGGTCGGCGGCGGCAAACGAACGTGCCTCGTCCGGCCAGTTGGTCTCCACTACGCCGACAATCTTTTTCGGGTCTACCTGGATGTAGGGCAGGCCGATACGGTCGCTCGGCTTGTAAATGGGGATTTCGCGGCGGTAAGGAGGGTCTAGGGGTTCGTAGACGTCGTGCAGACCCATGGCACTCTTGCTGTGGGCGGCATTCAGTTCCACGATAATCTGGTCGGCCAGGCGGCAGACAGTCGGAGCGATACCGCCGGCTGCCGTCAGGTAGATTTTACCGTCGGGAGTAACCTCGCATGCCTCGATGATGGCAACATTCACTTTTCCCATGAAACCGTAACGGACTTCCTGAGCCATCTGTGAAAGGTGGATGTCGTTGTAGGCTATTTCACCGTTGTTCACGGCTTTGCGGAAATCGGCGTTGGTGGTGTAAGGAGCACGGTAGCGGATAGCTTTAGCGCGTGAAAGGATACCGTCGCAGGAATCTCCGGTAGAAGCACCGGTGAAGATACCTATCTGGAACGGGTTTCCTTTTGCATGTTCTGCTTCCGCGATTTTTGCTAATTCAGCCGTAACGGCTTTGGCTGTTCCTGCGGGGGTAAATCCGCTCAAGCCGATGTTGTAGCCATGTTTGATGAGGCTCGCAGCTTCTGCTGCCGAAATGTAATTGAGTGCCATAATATAAATAGTTATTTTTTCGTGTAAAGATTCTGAAGGGGCTCGTAATTGGTTCTGCAATTATCGACTGTAAACTATCCGTTCTTTAATATTTTCGTTGAAGTATTTCTGACCAGATAATGGCTTTCCTCGCTTCTTCTGCCGAGTGGATGCCGTATTCGGACATTGCTTCATCAGATTCCTGCGGACGGGATGCCGGGGAGGGAGGGGAAGCCTTTATGGAAGTGTGCTTGGATTTGGCAGACGGTTTGGATACCGGCTTGGGCTTTTCTGTCGGTTTGGGGCCTTCGGGAATAAAGCCTCCGTAAGTGTCTCCGCCCCAGTATTCGGGCAGTGGGTTGTCGACGTCGGGCATAGGTATGTCGGGACTCTTGTCAGCGTTTTTATCTGCTTCTTTCTTAAACTGCTTGACGAGTCCGATTACTATGACAGCCGCAACTAACAGAAACTTGAAGACATCTTCCATATTCTTTTTGATTTTCCACCCAAAGATAGTGCAATTATCTCTTATCTTTGCTTTTGGGCAAAGTTATTATTTAATCTGATTACAGCCAAGGAATTGGTAATAAAAAAGGGCAGCTTCACAGCTCCCCTTAATTTTTTTAACCTAAACCTTAACTATGAAAAAATCTAATGTTTCTTTCATTCCACAAATTTGTGAATTAATTTGCTCTATGCCAAATTAACACTCGGAAAATGTTTATTCTCTTAACATTAATTAGCTGATAAGGCGCAGATTGACAACTTGTAATGGCATTTTTCTTTCATTTCATCCGTTTATTGGGAGGGAAGAAGTATCTTTGCGCTCCGAATGACAGATACCAACTTATGATATAAACTGATTTTAAACGAATTGATTATGGAAAAAGTAACGGGAGCAGACTTTAAATCTGCAACTGCTGATGACAACAAGAAGTTGTTTATCGAGACTTACGGCTGCCAGATGAATGTGGCCGACAGTGAAGTGATTGCATCCGTCATGCAGATGGCGGGATATTCGGTGGCCGACACCCTGGAGGAAGCCGATGCGGTGTTTATGAATACCTGCTCTATCCGCGACAATGCGGAGCAGAAGATTCTGAACCGTCTGGAATTCTTCCATTCGCTTAAGAAGAAGAAACGCGGCTTGATAGTGGGTGTGCTGGGCTGTATGGCAGAGCGTGTGAAGGACGACTTAATCACCAACCATCATGTGGACTTGGTGGTGGGACCGGATGCCTATCTTACTCTGCCCGAACTGATTGCCTCGGTAGAGGCCGGTGAGAAAGCCATCAACGTGGAGCTTTCCACTACAGAGACCTATCGGGATGTCATTCCCTCGCGCATCTGCGGAAACCACATCTCCGGCTTCGTGTCCATTATGCGTGGTTGCAACAATTTCTGTACCTACTGCATCGTTCCCTACACCCGTGGCCGCGAGCGCAGCCGTGATGTGGAAAGCATCCTCAATGAAGTGGCCGACCTCGTGGCAAAGGGTTACAAGGAAGTTACCCTGCTGGGACAGAACGTCAATTCCTACCGCTTCGAGAAGCCGGACGGAGAGACGGTTACTTTCCCAATGCTGCTGCGCACCGTGGCAGAGGCAGCGCCGGGCGTACGTATCCGTTTCACCACCTCGCACCCTAAAGACATGAGCGACGAAACTCTCCAGGTCATCGCCGACATGCCCAACGTATGCAAGCACATCCACCTGCCGGTGCAGAGTGGGAGCAGCCGCATCCTGAAGCTGATGAACCGCAAGTACGACCGCGAGTGGTATATGGACCGCGTGGCAGCCATCCGCCGCATCATCCCCGATTGTGGCTTGTCTACGGATATATTCTCCGGTTTCCATAGTGAGACGGAGGAGGACCACCAGCTTTCCCTCTCGCTGATGGAGGAGTGCGGATACGATTCCGCCTTCATGTTCAAGTACAGCGAACGCCCCGGTACGCATGCTTCCAAGCACCTGCCGGACGATGTGCCCGAGGAGGTGAAGATTCGCCGTTTGAATGAAATCATCGCCTTGCAAAACCGTCTCTCTGCCGAGGCGAATGCCCGTTGCGTGGGCAAGACGTACGAGGTGCTGGTGGAAGGTGTTTCCAAACGCAGCCGCGACCAGTTGTTCGGCCGTACAGAACAGAACCGTGTGGTGGTGTTTGACCGTGGCACGCACCGTGTGGGCGATTTTGTGATGGTGAAGGTTACCGAATCCAGTTCGGCTACGCTGAAAGGAGAAGAGGTAGCCAGCTGACGGGATAGAAAAGTCTCGATGACATCAGTATGATGACACCGGTATATAGAATAAAAGCACGAGCCTCACGGCCCGTGCTTTTCATATTATAAACTTTAAATTTTATTCTGCCATGGCCAGAATATTCGCTACGTAGTCAGTCCTGTTGTAGCTTACCAGGGTCAATTCGGACTTTGGCGCGTCCTGATTGTAGAGTTTGTAAGCTACCGGCATGTTTTCATCGTTCAATTCATACACACTTTTCTTCATGTCTTTGTCATAAGCCTTGTGAGACTCGTTCCAACGTGCGTAGGACATGGTGATTTCATCATTGCCATATTGGTATGTCATCTTGAAGTAAGGTACCCATTCGTCTTTTACACCGTCCCACTTGGAGGCTTCCTTGCAGGTCAGGCGTTTCTGGTCGTCATAAGAGTATTCATAACGGATGTGCCGGTAAAGTTGTGCACCGTCTTGCTTAAAGATGGTCTTGGCAACTACTAATTCGTTTTTCACTTCTTCATTGGTGATGAAGTTGTTTTCCTGAGCTTTCACTTCTGTATTCATAACGCTTACGATAGTCATTGCTACGAATGCGACTGCCTTGAATAAATTTGTAGTTTTCATAATCTTTATTTTTAATTGTTGTTACTTACTCTGTTTCTTTTAGACGTTGTTCCCGATTAAAAGGTTGCATTCCAACTAATCTTTTTCTCAAACGCCTTCGCCTAATTATAGTCAATTCCCATGCCAAATATTTAAGTTGTTGATAATCAATGAATAGATGCTTTCGAAAACTGTTCATTATCGGACAGTTGTCCGCTTAATATCGAACAGTCGGTCATTCGTTCCGCCGGCTGGCCGGAGTAAGCGTTTGTTTTCTTAAATCTCCTTAATGGAAGCCCTATAAATCACTTTTTATTTGTTATTTTGCACCAAATTTAGGTATAGTGTGGTCTGTTTCATTTGGGCTGCACTTCCTTATTGGCAGAACGTTCGATGAATAAACTCACTATAAAAGCTTGTCCGTTATGTGGTGGAACGCATTTGGAGCGTGCCCTGACATGTGTAGACCATTATGCCTCGGGCGAAATGTTCCACTTGTGCCGCTGCCGGGATTGCGGTTTCCTTTTCACGCAAGACTTTCCCGTGGAGGCTGAAATCGGTCGTTACTACGAAACTCCTGATTACATTTCACATACCGATACCCGCAAGGGGGCGATGAACTCCGTGTACCACTGGGTGCGCAACTATATGCTGGGACGCAAGGCACGTCTTGTGGTCCGTGAAGCACATCGCAAGGAGGGCCGTCTGCTGGATTTGGGTACGGGGACCGGTTACTTTGCCGATGCCATGCAGCGTCGCGGCTGGCAGGTGGAAGCTGTGGAAAAGAGTGCGCAGGCGCGTGCCTTTGCCAAAGAACACTTCAATCTGGATGTGAAACCCCATACGGCATTGAAAGATTTTGCACCGGGCAGTTTCGACGTCATCACCCTATGGCATGTCATGGAACATCTGGAACCCCTTAACGAAACGTGGGAAACCCTGCACTCCCTGCTGACTGAAAAGGGGGTGCTGATTGTAGCTGTGCCCAACTGCTCCTCCTTCGACGCAAAGAAATACGGGGCTTACTGGGCTGCCTACGATGTGCCCCGCCATTTGTGGCACTTCACACCGGGCACCATCCAGCAATTCGGTTCCAAGCATGGCTTCATCATGGCAGAGCGGCATCCCATGCCGTTCGATGCTTTCTACGTGTCCATGCTGACGGAAAAGCACATGAGGCACTCGTGTACTTTCCTGCGGGGAATGGTGACCGGTACACTGGCCTGGTTCAGCGCGTTGGTGAAGAAGGAACGCAGCAGTTCCATGATTTACGTGTTCAGGAAGAAAGGGTGAGAAAAGGGATTAGGGATTAATGATTAATAGCGACTGATTTACATAACTTGTAGCTTGTAACTCGTAACTTATAATTGATATAATGAAAGGAAAGAATAACTCGGTATCCTATTTTGACATGCAGTTCATTACGTCCAGCATCAGTACGACGCTGGTGTTACTGCTGTTGGGGCTGGTTGTATTCTTTGTGCTCGCGGCTCATAATCTTTCCGTGTACGTCAAGGAGAACATCAGTTTCTCCGTGCTTGTCAGTGACGACATGAAGGAGAGCGACATCCTGAAGCTGCAGAAGAGGCTGGACAAGGAGGCTTTTGTGAAGCAGACGGAGTACATTTCCAAGAAGCAGGCACTCCGCGAGCAGACTGAGGCGATGGGTACGGACCCGCAAGAGTTCCTTGGCTACAATCCTTTCACTGCCTCCATCGAAATCAAGCTGCATTCCGACTATGCCAATTCGGACAGCATCGCCAAAATAGAGAAACTGATTAAAAAGAATACCAACATCCAGGAAGTGCTCTACCAGAAAGACTTGATAGATGCCGTGAACGATAATATAAGGAACATCAGCCTGATGCTTCTGGGGCTGGCTGTGATACTGACGTTTATCTCCTTTGCGCTGATAAACAACACCATCCGTCTGGCTATATATTCCAAGCGTTTCCTTATCCACACCATGAAGCTGGTGGGGGCAAGCTGGGCATTCATCCGTCGTCCGTTTCTGCGGCGCAATTTCTGGATAGGTGTGCTGGCCGCTTTCATAGCCGACAGTATTCTGTGGGGAACCGCCTATTGGCTGGTGTCCTACGAACCGGAGCTGGTCAAGGTGATTACGCCCGAGGTGATGGTGCTGGTGTCGGGTGCCGTGCTGGTGTTCGGCATACTTATTACGTGGCTGTGCGCTTTACTCTCCATCAACAAATATCTGAGGATGAAGGCAAGCACGCTGTATTATATTTGACGCCTTAAAGTGCATAGAGAGAAAGTACTGTTGGCACGGTACGTTAGATTGTAAATTGTAAATAGTTAAATTGTAAATGTATAGATGAGTAAAGAGAAATTCGCTTTTGATAAGACCAATTTTATCCTGCTTGGCATCGGAATGGCGGTGGTTATCATTGGTTTTCTTCTGATGACCGGTCCCGCGTCTACCCCGACGACCTTTGAGCCGGACATTTTTAGTGTGAGACGCATCAAGGTGGCTCCGGTGGTTTGCCTGCTGGGGTTTGTGTTCATGATATATGCCGTGCTGCGCAAGCCTAAAGGCAGCGGCGCGGGGGAGCAGTAACCCAATCCCTTACACCCTAATAACTTATAACTTATAATTCATAACAGTGGAATGGTTTGAAGCGCTTATCCTTGGGCTTATTCAAGGACTGACCGAATATCTGCCGGTGAGCAGTAGCGGACATCTTGCCATCGGTTCGGCATTGTTCGGCATTGAGGGAGAGGAGAATCTTGCTTTTACGATAGTGGTACATGTGGCTACGGTGTTCAGTACGCTGGTGATACTCTGGAAAGAGATTGACTGGATTTTCAAGGGACTGTTCAAGTGGCAGATGAACGAGGAGACACGTTACGTCATCAATATACTGGTATCCATGATACCTATCGGCATTGTGGGGGTATTTTTCAAGGACGAAGTAGAGGCCATTTTCGGTTCGGGACTGGTCGTTGTGGGCTGCTGCCTGCTGCTGACAGCTCTGCTGCTGTCTTTCTCCTATTATTATAAGCCGAAGCAGAAGGAGAACATCAGCATGAAGGATGCCTTTATCATCGGTCTGGCACAAGCATGCGCGGTGCTTCCGGGGCTTTCCCGTTCGGGCAGCACCATTGCAACCGGTCTGTTGCTGGGCGACAACAAGGCGAAGCTGGCACAGTTCTCTTTCCTGATGGTGATGCCTCCCATCCTGGGCGAGGCACTGCTGGATGGAATGAAGATGATGAAAGGTGAGGCGGTTGCAGGGGATATTCCGACACTTTCGCTGGTGGTAGGTTTCCTGGCTGCTTTTGTTTCGGGCTGCCTGGCCTGCAAGTGGATGATAAATATTGTGAAGAAGGGCAAGCTGATTTATTTTGCCATCTATTGCGCGATAGCCGGTGTCATAACGCTCATATTAAGCTAAAGTCCCCTCCTTGTGTGGGGGGAAAGACTGATTACTCCGGAAATCAATAAGAGAAAAATATTAAGTTGTACCATTTTATCCCCCTCCCTACCGGGGAGGGGTTAGGGGAGAGGCCAATGAATTTTAAAGAAGGAGAAGTCCTCTATTTCAATAAACCGCTGGGATGGACATCGTTCAAGGTTGTGGGACATGCGCGTTACCACATCTGCCGGCGGATAAAGGAGAAGAAGTTGAAAGTAGGCCATGCCGGTACCCTCGACCCGCTTGCTACGGGGGTGATGATAGTCTGTACGGGCAAGGCCACGAAACGGATTGAGGAATTCCAGTATCACACGAAGGAGTACGTTGCCACCATCCGGTTGGGTGCCACCACTCCCTCTTACGACCTGGAACATGAGATAGATGCCACCTATCCCACGGAGCACATCACCCGCGGACTGGTGGAGGAGACGCTGAAGAAGTTCATCGGCGAGATACAGCAAGTGCCTCCCGCCTTCTCGGCATGTATGGTGAACGGGAAACGTGCCTACGACCTTGCCCGCAAGGGAGAGGAGGTAGAGCTGAAACCCAAGTTGCTCGTCATCGACGAGATAGAGCTGCTGGACGACGGGCTGGATATTGCCGAACCGTGGATAAAGGTACGCGTAGTATGCAGCAAAGGAACCTATATCCGCGCCCTGGCACGTGACATCGGCGAAGCCCTGCAGAGCGGCGCTCACCTCACCGCCCTGGAGCGTACCCGCGTAGGCGACGTCCGGCTGGCAGACTGCCTCAATCCCCTCGATTTTAAAGAGTGGATAGAGGCGCAGGAGATAGATATTTAGTTATAAGTTATGAGTTATTTGCTATGAAGTGTAGCATACTGCCGGATAACTCATACCCTCTTATGACTAAAACAGACTGATATAAATAATAAATAACTTATAACTCATAACTAATTATGAAACTGTCGCAATTCAAATTCAAGCTTCCCGAAGAGAAGATAGCTTTGCACCCCACGAAGTACAGAGACGAGTCACGTCTGTTGGTGTTGCACCGTAAGACGGGTGAGATTGAGCACAAGATGTTCAAGGATGTTCTGGACTATTTTGATGACAAAGATGTGTTTATCTTCAACGACACCAAGGTTTTCCCTGCCCGCTTGTACGGTAACAAGGAAAAGACCGGTGCGCGTATTGAAGTGTTCTTGTTGCGTGAGTTGAACGAAGAGCTCCGGTTGTGGGATGTACTGGTGGATCCTGCCCGTAAAATACGTATCGGCAATAAGCTCTACTTCGGTGACGACGACTCTATGGTGGCTGAGGTTATCGACAACACCACTTCGCGTGGGCGTACGCTTCGTTTCCTTTACGACGGTCCGCACGATGAGTTCAAGAAGGCGCTCTATGCGCTGGGCGAAACGCCGCTGCCCCACAGCATCATCAACCGCCCCGTAGAGCCGGACGATGCCGAACGTTTCCAGTCTATTTTTGCACGCAACGAAGGAGCTGTTACGGCGCCTACCGCCAGCCTGCACTTCAGCCGCGAGCTGATGAAGCGTATGGAAATCAAGGGTATTGACTTTGCCTACATCACCCTGCATGCCGGCTTGGGTAACTTCCGCGACATTGATGTGGAAGACCTCACTAAGCACAAGACAGACTCCGAGCAGATGATTGTGAACGAGGAAGCCGTACGGATTGTGAACCATGCCAAAGACCTGAACCGCCAAGTCTGTGCCGTAGGTACCACCGTGATGCGTGCCATCGAGAGCACCGTCAGCACCGACGGACATTTGAAGGAATACGCGGGTTGGACCAACAAGTTCATCTTCCCGCCGTACGACTTTACCGTGGCCAATGCCATGATATCCAACTTCCACATGCCGCTCAGTACCCTGCTGATGATTGTTGCCGCTTTCGGCGGTTACGAGCAGGTGATGGAGGCATACAATGTGGCATTGAAGGAAGAGTACCGCTTTGGTACGTATGGAGATGCGATGCTGATTACAGACCGGTAATTATGGTTGTTTATTTCAGTCTTGGTACCAATCTCGGCGATAAGGAGCAGAACCTCCGCATGGCCGTCCAAAAGATAAGAAAGCAGATAGGGGAAGTGATTTCCCTATCTGCTTTTTATGCTACTGCCCCGTGGGGCTTTTCTTCCGATAATACTTTTCTGAATGCCGCACTCTGCGTAGACACTGCTTTGGCACCTTTGGAGGTGTTGCAAACGACGCAGGAAATCGAGCGGGAGATGGGGCGTACGCATAAGTCTGTCAATGCAGTGTATAGCGACCGTGTGATAGACATCGACCTGCTGCTTTATTTTGCCGATGACGGTACTCCCGTTTTGCTGGATACTCCCGAACTGAAACTTCCTCATCCGCTGATGCAGGAACGCCGTTTCGTGATGGAGCCGTTGGTGGAGATTGCTTCAGGCGTGGTGCATCCGGTATTGGGAAAGACAATCGGGGAATTGTTGCAAAATCAGTGTTAATCTCTGCTATCTGTAGCGCAGATACAAGATTTCTTTTTTATCTTTGCCCCCGAAAGGCGAAGATAGGCTGCACCTCAGCATAAAAAATGAACAAGTTCATTTTGTTCTGCGTTCGGTTTGCACTATCTTTGCGCCTGAAAACGATATGTGGAGAGATTTGAGTAGCTTGCAACCACAGAAAAAAATGCTAAAACACATCCTTTTCTGACGGCACGTTTGTGTGCCGGATGCATCTACTCCACACACCTCCTTCCGCCATTCGTTGAATTATCAATTATCAACTATCAATTCTCAACTGAAATGGGATATTTATTCACATCCGAATCGGTGTCTGAAGGACACCCCGACAAAGTGGCCGACCAAATATCGGACGCTGTGCTTGACAAACTGTTGGCCTACGACCCCAGTTCGAAAGTAGCTTGCGAAACTCTGGTTACTACCGGTCAGGTAGTGCTGGCTGGAGAAGTGAAAACCAAAGCGTACGTTGACATGCCTCTCATCGCACGCGAAGTAATCAAGAAAATCGGCTATACCAAAGGCGAGTATATGTTCGAGAGCAATTCGTGCGGCGTGCTGAGCGCCATCCACGAGCAGAGCCCCGACATCAACCGCGGCGTGGAGCGACAGGACCCCATGGAACAAGGTGCCGGAGACCAGGGAATGATGTTCGGTTACGCCACCAACGAAACGGAGAATTACATGCCGCTTTCACTGGACCTTGCACACCGCATCCTGCAAGTGCTGGCAGATGTCCGTCGCGAGGGCAAGGTGATGACCTACCTCCGTCCCGACGCCAAGAGCCAGGTGACCATCGAATATGATGACAACGGCACGCCGGTACGCATCGACACCATCGTAGTCTCCACCCAGCACGACGACTTCGTCCAGCCTGCCGACGACAGTGATGCCGCCCAGCTGAAGGCCGACGAGGAAATGCTCGCCCAAATCCGCCGGGATGTAATCGAGATTCTGATGCCGCGTGTCATTGCTTCCATCCATCATGAAAAGGTGCTGGCACTGTTCAACGACCATATCACATACCACGTCAACCCCACGGGCAAGTTCGTAATCGGTGGTCCTCACGGTGACACCGGGTTGACGGGACGCAAGATTATCGTAGATACCTACGGCGGCAAGGGTGCCCATGGCGGCGGCGCTTTCTCCGGAAAGGACCCCTCTAAGGTAGACCGCAGCGCAGCTTATGCAGCCCGCCACATTGCCAAGAATCTGGTAGCTGCCGGCGTTGCCGACGAAATGCTGGTGCAGGTAAGTTACGCCATCGGTGTGGCACGCCCCATCAATATTTTCGTAGATACTTATGGCCGCAGCCACGTCAATATGAGCGACGGTGAGATTGCCCGTAAGATTGACGAGCTGTTCGACCTTCGCCCCAAGGCAATAGAAGACCGCCTGAAACTGCGCAACCCCATCTATCAGGAGACTGCCGCCTACGGACACATGGGCCGCGAGCCGCAGACCATCGTCAAGCATTTCAAGAGCCGCTACGAAGGCAACAAGGACATTGAAGTGGAACTCTTCACCTGGGAGAAGTTGGACTATGTGGACAAGGTGAAAGCCGCATTCGGTTTATAATCAGCATAGCTTTACGGCTATTTATATAGAAGGCTGCCCTTCTGCAGATACCGGTGTTTCGGAGGATGCAGAAGAGGCAGCCTTTGTTGTTTTGGTCTTGCTCTTCAAATGGATTTTTTCATCGGCAGGATAAACACGAACCTTGCCCCCTCCTTGTACTCCTTGTCCAGCAGCACTTTCCCTTTCAGTCGTTCGGCGATGAGGCGGCAGATATTGAGTCCCAGGCCGGTGCCTTGCCCGAAGTTGTCGGCCTTTTCAAAGCGTTCGAAGATGGTTTCCGAGTATTCCGGGGGAATGCCGGTACCGGTATCGGTGACGGAGAAGGTGACGTATCCGGGATGCTCTGTGAGGGAGCAGTGCAGGCGGATTTCGCCTTGTGTGGTGTGTTTCTCGGCATTGGTAAGGAAGTTGATGAGTATCTGGCACACACGTTGCCCGTCGGTGCTCAGTTCGTAGCAGTCGTCCACTTCGGAGGTGTAGTAGAGCTTCACGCCTTCGGGCGTGCGGTGTTCAACGGTGGTTATGGCTTCCCGGCAGAGTTTGTTGCAACTGTGCGGCGCTATCTTCATGGTGTATCTGTTGCTTTCCAACTCGGCTGCGCTGAGGATGTCCCCCACCAGTGTAAGGAGGAGGTCGGAATTGTGCTGTATGAGATGGCAGAAATCCTGCCTTTCCTCTTGGGAAAGGTTCGCGTCGGGGGAAGTGATGAGTTGTGAGAAGCCCACGATAGAGTTGAGCGGTGTCCGTATTTCGTGACTCATGTTCTGCAGGAAGATGCTCTTTGCCTTGTTGGCTGCTTCGGCTTGGTCGCGTGCTTCGGAAAGTTCCTCGTTCTTGTGGCATAGTTCGAGGTTGACTTTACGTTTGCGGTGGAGGTAGAGCATCAGGAAAAGCAGGGATAACAGCAAAAAGCCGGTGACAATGCTGAAAAGAGTGATGCGGTAGCGCGAGGTGGCCTGTATGTTTTCCATTTTCAGACGTTCGGCGCCTATCTGGGTGTTCAGTTCGGCGATGTCCGACAGTTGCAGGAGATTGTTCGTCGAATCCAACTGCTGGTGGTATTTTTTCAGATATTTGATGGCATTGGGATAGTCTTTGGCGTATTCGTAAATGTAAGCATGTTGTTGCAAGCCTTCCTCGGACAATTGGTCAGCGTGGGCATGGGCCTGCTCATACTGTTTGTCCAGTATGTTCTTGCTGATGTGGGCTATCAGTAGGGAAACGTTGGCAGAGAGCTTGCAACGGTCTGCCATTTGTACGGCTTCTTTATAGCAGTCGTTGAATTCATCTATACGCCCCTGCCGGAATAGTATCAGGCATTTCTCTATCATGGCATGGGCTATGTTCCGTTCTGTTTTGGCGCTCTTCAAGGCTTTTTCGCAATAGTCCAGTGCGGTGGCGTAATCTTTTTGGGTGTTACGGTAATATTCGGCAAGGTTTGAGTATAATTGGCTGGGATCCTGGTCGGGCATATTCTTCAGCATATAGTCCAAGGCTTCCTGATAGTATTGGGCGGAGAGGTCGAAGTTTCCGCGTGATTTGTAGATATGCCCCATGGTTCGGATACAGCTGAAGATGCCGTAAGGGTATCTGTCGGCAAAAGCTTGCTTTTTCATTTTTTCCGCTTTCTGCAAGGCGA
The DNA here is from genome assembly GCF_013874375.1 of Bacteroides sp. CACC 737. NCBI lineage: Bacteria > Pseudomonadati > Bacteroidota > Bacteroidia > Bacteroidales > Bacteroidaceae > Bacteroides > Bacteroides sp. CACC 737. Next base: position 3,708,436 of record NZ_CP059408.1, on the reverse strand, counting down.
GCAATGAGCGTTGTTGGTTCAGGAAGTAGATGATTTCGCTGCTCCAGGCGTAATAATAATATTGCAGATAGTTATTGGCGCGTGAAATCTCTTTCAGGTCAGTGGATGCCTTTTCTATTTTGCTGTCGTCTTTTTGGGACATATAGAACTGCAAGGGGATAGTGTATGCCAGGCATTGTGCTTTTTTGTCACCGAGTTTCAGGGCTTGTTGATACAAGGTGTCGGCCACCAGCAACCCCTCTTGCTGGCGTGCCTGCTTGGCGGCCCGCTGGTAGATGGGGTAGAGTGCATCGTCTATCTTGTAGGGATTGTTCTGTGCTGCGGAAGGTAGGGACACCCATACTGAAAGCACTAAAAAACATAACCTTGAAAGAATGCACTTCCTCTTTGTTCTATTGGATGGAATAAGCATGTTTTTTTCCGGATACTTATTATTATGCCTATGGCATCGCAAAAATAAGATGAAAAAGAATAAATTACAAGCTTTTTATTTGTATAATTTCTCTGTTTGCTTGTTGAATGCTCCTTGCCAGGAGCTTTCTTACGAAATTTCCGGTGATAATGCCGCCCTCTACATCATCATATTCTTCCTTATCGAGAACTTCACGATGGCCATTGCATTGACTGCCGCCAGCGGCAGGTCCATGGGGTCGTGGTGGTTGTTGTAGCTCACCAGACGGATGCAGTCCGGCCGTTCCGAGTGGTTGACGTATTTCACTGCCAGGTATTCGTCGCCGCCCCGTTCGAAGGAGACGAGATACATTTCACCGTAGATGACGTCGGTGAAGTCGCGGATGGACTTAAAGCCTACGATGTCACCGGACTTGAGGATGGGATACATCGAGTCGCCCGAGACGTAGACGGCACCGTCGCACACAGGGATATTGGGAATTACAATCCGCCCCAAGGCGTACTGCGGGCGGTCAGCCAGCAGTGTCTTCAGGTTGGCGGCGGCAGAGATGTCATAGAGGGTCACGCTACGGTCGTCCATAGGGTCGGCTGTTTTCGGTGTGTGAAGTATTTCCACTTCACCTTGTACCAAGTCATTGTCACAGAATTTTGAATGATGTGCAGGCGAGCCCTTTCCCGTCAGCAGCCAGTTGTAGTCCACGTCGTCCAGGCTGCCCAGCAGCAGGGGGAAGTCGATGCTGTTGCGGGCGTTCCAGTTGCTCAGTGTGGAGCGTGATATACCCAGAAAGGCGGCAAGTTCGCTGTCTGTCTTGAATTCTTTCGCCAGTTTGGCACGTTTTATGATGTCTGCCGCACAAAATACCGGGTCTTTGTCATTCGCCATATTCTTCAGTTTTTACGTGTAAATTATTCAGAAACTATTATCTCCTCATTTATACTGTCTTACGTCTTATTTAAGAATTTAATTCCCGATTTGTTTATTTTATAAATGAAAACAATATTATCTTTGTTGGGACAAAAATACATATCATGTTTTATAAATGCAAATAAAAGGGAGGGATTTATGGAAAATACACATCTGGTCTTTTATCCGGAAGCATCCGAATTTAGCAAAAATACTTACGAATTTGAAAAAATGGGCATCCGCCTTGCCGGATGTATAGATGAGGTGCGTTGGAAGTATAGATACAACGCGCTGGATGTATAGATAGAATACGCTGGATATATACTTCCAGCAAACAGCCCCTACAAGCATCTTTGGCAGGGGCGTGCCGAAAAAAATATTATTGTACTAATTCTTAACAAAAAATGGTTATGGAACAGATTATTGAAAAAAATGTTCGTTTCTGTGGATGTTGCCACAGAGAACTGCCCGTTGATTCTTTTTATGTAGACAAGCGTACGCTTGCCCCCGACAATTATTGCAAGGAATGCCGTAGGGCGATGAGCAACGCCCGCTACCGTCGCTCACTTCCTGCAAGCAATCCCCTCCGTTATCCGGTCATCACTGAAATTTCGGACTGTACTCTTCGTATGTATCTTATTCTGAATGCTTTGAAGGTAGTGCGCGAAAGCGTGCTCCGCAAGCGGAAACGCCTATGCGAAGCAGGTGATATAGAATGATACAAGCCGCTCTCTCCCCCTAATCACTAACCCCTAATCATCAAACCATGTCCAGAATCAAAAAACGGGGACTTGACTATTTCCCCTTGAACACAGACTTCATGCACGACCGTCTGGTGCGCCGCATCATGAAGCGTGAGGGTGACGGCTCCTTTGCCATTCTGCTGGGCGCCCTCTCCTGTATTTATGCCGATGAAGGCTATTACGTGTGTGCCGACGAGCTTTTCTACGAAGACCTTTCCGCCTGCCTCTATGAAAAGACGGCTGCCGACGTGAAGCGCATTCTTGCCCTGGCTGTGGAGTACGGCATTTTCAATGCCGCCCTTTTCGGCAAATACGCCATCCTGACTTCTGCCGAGATACAGCGGCAGTATCTGTTCAGTACCAAGCGCCGGAAATCTTCCGCCATAGACACACGTTATTGTCTGGTGGATGATTCTCAGAGCGATGACGAGGCCGCGCCGACTGCCGCCGGGAGAGTGCCGTCTGCCAATGGAAGCGTGCCGTCCGCTGCCGAAAGTGCAGCATTTAAGCCCGAAAATGCGACATCGGGTACATATAGCACAGCAGAGCATAGCACATCACAACACAGCAAAGAAAATCCCCTCCTCCATAGTTCCCCCGGAACTGGGGGCACTGAGGGCGCGGATGTGCCATCCGCGGAGGGGGAATATCTTCGGAAAATAGAGCAACTGCAACCGCCGCAGGATGGCACGGACCGCAACCTGGACGGGTTGCTTTTCAATCTGAAGCAGTTCCATATTCCTCCGCAAGAGCAGTATGCCATTATCCTCAAAAGTAATTTCGGTGCTATCGGCCACCCTTTGTGGAAGGGCTTCTATGCCTTGCGCGAGAGTCATGGCAAGATACGGCAACCGGGGCGATACCTGCTGAGCCTGTGCTGTAAGTAAAGTTTTCGATTTGTGAATAAATTCATGAAGAAAAACGGTTTTTTTAATTTGCACACTTTTCCGGATAGCGTTATCTTTGCAATGTGGTTAAGCTTAATACACGAAAATAAAACAATGTTGTTTCATTTGAAAAAAACGAATCCTTGAATTTCAAGACAAACTATTAATTTTTAAAACAAAACTACTATGCCAGTAATTTACAAATCATTTCAGTCGGTTCTTGCCAACAAAGAGGGCAAGAAGCTTTTCTATCCCCGCGTGGTGCTGACGGGGAATGTGGACACCGAGCAGGTGGCTAAGGAGATTGCGGAGTTGTCTTCCCTCTCTACGGGTGACTCGAAGAATGTCATCGACAACCTGGTGACCGTGATGACTCGCCACCTGCAGTCTTCCGAGAGCGTGACGCTGGACGGTCTGGGTACTTTCCGCCTTACGATGAAGTCCACCATGAACGGTGTGGAAGACCCTCTGAAGGTGTCGGCTACCCAGTCCACGCTACGAGTGCGTTTTCTGCCCACCTCCAAGCGTAATCTGGACCATACGGTGTCTACCCGTTCGCTGGTGACCGGGGTGAAGTGCGTGCGCTTCGACCTTCAGGACACGGCAGGTTCGGGCGGCAACGACGACGGTGGCAGTGATGGCGGCAGCGACGGAGACCAGGGAAATAATCCGCTGGGATAAGGGAATTTACGATTAGACGATTTACGATTGAAATTCGTACTGCTGAATAATCGTACCTATGCAGGCATTTGTGATACGAAGAGTAATCTCAATTGTAAATCGTCAAATCGTAAATCACTACTAACTACTAACTACTAACTACTCACTACTTATTCATGCGAAAAATTAACTACATCGTGGTGCATTGCAGCGCCACGCGAGAGGGCCATGCGCTCACTCCCGAAGCTCTGGAGACAGAGCACCGCCGTCGCGGCTTCCGCACGACGGGCTACCACTACTATATCCGGAGAGACGGTACCGTGCTCGGAACCCGTTCCCTGGAACTGCCCGGTGCGCATTGTCGCGGTCACAACAAGTATTCGATAGGCATCTGCTACGAAGGCGGACTGGATGCCCGGGGAAATCCGAAGGATACCCGTACGCCGGAGCAGCGTTCGGCCCTGCACCTGCTGGTGCACCAGCTGCTACAACAGTTCCGGAACGCCCGTGTATGCGGCCACCGCGACCTCAGTCCCGATTTGGACGGTGACGGGAAGGTGGAGCCGTGGGAGTGGGTGAAGCAGTGTCCGTGCTTCGAGGTAAGTAAAGAATTTTAGAACAATCATCTTTAAAACATGGAATTATGAAAATAAGCAAAGAAACCTGGAAAGATATCTTGAAAATTGTGGGTACCATCATTGCCACCATAGCCAGTGTGCTGGGCGTGCAGGCGATGCCACTGTAAAAACAGTATTACAAAACTAAAAAAGTGTGCCGGAAGCCGAAATACCTACTTCAGGCGCACTTATTTAAGAAATATATAAATTTCATTGAATATGAAAAATAGAATAAAAGTATTGTTAGCTCTTCTTATGTTATGTGGTACAACGCAGTCGGTACGTGCACAGGACGGTGGAGATATGAATAATCATCTTCTGCGGATAAATGATTATGTACCTGCTATTCCCGAAGCGGCAGGTATGCAATTGTATGGAAACATTCCTGTAAGTGAATACACAGGAACACCTGATATCTCTATACCGCTATATACCCTTAAATGTGGGCGTATAGAACTACCCATTACGTTGTCTTATCATGCGAGCGGAGTCAAGGTGGCTCAAGAAGCTACGTGGGTAGGTCTTGGTTGGAATCTTTTGGCAGGAGGGTGCGTCAACCTTAATGCTGTGGGCAAGGTAGACGCGACCTCCGGTACATTTGCTACTTGGGCTGAATGGGAGAAAATAAAATATCACTGGAAAGTACAGAGTGCTGATACGTTGAACTACCGTTCGGGTACCGAGGAACTGATGAATTTGTGGGGAAATTTAATGTTCGACCCCAATACGAGTAATACGACCAATGGAATTATTAATGAAGGCCTTATAGGGCAAGGTGAAAGAGATATATTTGAAGTTGCATTGCCCGGAGGAAGATCATTCAAATACTTCTTGCACCCCAAAAATCAGACTCCTGTCATTATCGGTTCCAGGATGAATTGCAAAGTGTGGCATAGTGCTGAAAAAGTGATCATTACAGATGAAGCAGGCACATCTTATGCCTTCAGGCCTTATGCATTTGTAACTTCCAATGCTCCCTTGACTTATATGCTGACAAGTATGACGGATGTGACGGGACATACTATCACTCTAACCTATGTTACCGCCAGTTGCTATTCGGTGCCTGTTATGTCGGAGTATTATACCGTAGGTACTCCTCCGGACAATGACTATATAAAACGGAACTTTACTGCCGGCATTTCACAGACTTGCTATTTAAGCAAGATAGAAACCGATACGGAAGAAGTGATTTTCGAGATGGGAAGTCGTGAAGACCGCTATCCGGGAACTACCGGAAAACTGACAAACATGAAAATAAAGAGTAAGTTGGACGGGAAGGATGTGTATTCTTACCAGTTCAATTATGATTACTTCATTTGTCCCGAACAATCAGTCGGCGGTAATTACTTGTCATCGGACGATTATGGGTCGTCGTCTACCATACCCACCAGCGTACTTCGTAAACGTCTGAAACTGCTTTCTGTACTTCGAAAAAATGGCACTTCGCAGGGTGAAAAGCATACATTCACTTATAATGAAGCTGTGAACTTGCCTTATAAGACTTCTTTTGCCATAGACTATTGGGGATATTACAATGGACAGCAGAATACTTCCACGCTTACAAACCGTGTTCATACATTGATTCCCTCCCTGGAAGGTTTGACGAATGTTCCTTTATCCGGTTCTACCGCTGTCAGAAATTGTAGCCGGGAGTATATTACGGCCAATATGCTGAAGAAAATCACATATCCTACGGGCGGCAGTGTGGAGTTTGAGTTTGAACCTCACACTTTTGTAGGAGACAATCGTTTCATTTCTGCAGAGGATTTGAATAAGTATGACGCACAAGTCAAAGGTGTCAATACTGTCAACAACAACGACCTGATAGTGACGCCTTCCGCTACTTTCACTCTGCCCACCACGCAGGTAGTGACGGTGGATGCTCAAGTCAATTTTCCCGATTATGAAGTCAATCAAGTCATCGGCTCCGGAACCACTTTGCGGAAACTCGGTGCCGGAGGAAGTGTCATTAAATCGTACAAAGTGACTTCACAAAATACCAGTGGGCATGTGTATCATGTCAACGAGTCGTTCACATTGGAAGCGGGAGATTATGTCCTGACAAGTACATTGAGTTCTGCAGTTACCAATCAAGGTTATTCTACCCGCAATGCCAGTTCTGCTACTTTGACCTATAGAGGCGGTGGAACTGCAGTAAACAAAGACACATTGCAGAAAGTTGGCGGAGGAGTGAGAATCAAGACCATTACTAAAAAGAATAATACAGGTGAAGTGTTGGAACGTACCGGTTACTTGTATGAAAGCGAGAATCACAAGACCTCTGGCATTCTGATGTTCTCAGTCAAGTTCTATGATGATTTTAATGTCCGGCGCGGAAGCTATACCACAACTCCTGAAGGAGTGATACGCCCTTCTACCAGTTACCACACTTTCCGCCGTTTTTATGCTCAGGCGCAAACTCCACCAGCTTCTGCGCCCAATGCCAATCCTGTAGGTTACAGCCGTGTCGTCAAGCAGCGCGATTTTCTGGATGCGGGGAGAGAGGAACTCGTATTCAGTAACATAGCCGGCCAGGATTATGATGCTACCTTGGCTTATATGCCTGCCAACTATAATGGGCGACTACTGAAAAAGAGTATCTATGATGCCGGTAATATCTTGGTATGGGAAGACACCTATGAATATGAGATTGCAAACAAGTGGCAAGAATTGACCAACATCCGTGTAAGGGACAACTATGTGGGTCCGGTTAATTGCTATTCCGGCAGTATCACCTATAATGAAAACATCGGAGGACAGACGGTGAGCTTTAGAAATCCATTGGCTTATCACGGACGTTTTGAGATAACTTTATATCCGCATCTTACCTATGATATACGGTTAAAACGGGAAGTTTCGACGGAATATGCCCATGGTGTACCGGTGACGCAGGAAAAACTGTATACCTACAACAGTCGTAACCAGATAGCTACTTGCCGCACAAGTACCAGCCGTTCGGGCTATGTAATGGAAAGCTATGCTTATGCAGCGGATGTTTCTTCCTACAAAGATGAATTCAAGGCTAATAACGTGCTTGATGCTGTACAGAACTACCAACGAACATCGGGAGGAGCGACGCTGTATCTGAATAATACGTATGGGGACGTCTTTTCTAAATTCACCTTGCAGTCCAGTGAAGAATATAGTAGTTTGTATCCTGAGAAAAGAACTGTTTCTTATAGGTATGATAGTAAATGGAATCCGGTGGAAGTTACTACTCCCGACAACATGTCTGTGGTCTATTTGTGGGGCTATAAATATTCTTTGCCGATTGCCCGTCTCAAAGGTATCACTTATGCGGAAGTAGTGTCTCGGCTCGGAACAACAGGTTTGGATGCTTTGTGTTCTGCCGGTTCACCCAATACGACGGCCCTCTATGCACTGAAAACGTCCTTCCCGGAATGCGAGGTCACAACCTGGCTTCACAATCCTTCTTATGGGCTGAAGGAGATAAGAAAAGCAACTGGTTTTAAGGATTTCTATCTCTATAATGCTTTGGGTGGTTTATCTGATGTGCAGGATCATAACCAAAATCCTATTGCCTCGTACTTCTATCAGTGGTCTCCTGACGGCACTTCGCAGAATTACGTTCGCACTCATGCTATGACTGCAGCAGCAGGTAGCAAGTATATGGCAAGTTATGATTATTATGACGGCTTGGGGCGTCTCTTCCAGAAGGTACAAAAGGGAATTACTCCTGCCGGAAGTAATTTGATATCGTTACAAGAATATGATGGCGCAGGACGTCGTTCGGAGAGTTGGCTCCCAATTGTTTCCTCCTCTGTTTATATGTCTCCTTCGGCTATCAAAAGTGCGGCTCCGGGCAACTATTCAAGTGATTCCCGTCCCTACAGCAAGCCTGTTTACAGTGTTTCCCCATTAGACCGCATTCTGAAGCGATACTCTCCGGGAGCGGCATGGGCATCAAAACCTGTAACTATGGATTATCTGGCTAATTCTTCCGATGTGAATTGCATTAACTATTCGGTAAGTTCGTCTGGGGCACTTGTCAACAACGGTACTTATGCAGCCGGACAGTTGCGCGTGGTGAAACGTATTGACGAAGACCAACATGTTTCTTATACTTTCACAGACAAACAAGGCCATATATTGCTGGAACGCCAGATGCAGGGTAGCGAGCAGCATGATACTTATTATGTGTATAACGATTTGGATAACCTTTGCTTCGTATTACAACCGATGTATCAGAGTGTGTCAAACCTGGATCAATATGCTTTCCAGTACAAATATGACAACCGTAACCGTTGTAATTGGAAAAAGCTTCCAGGTGCTTCTGCCGTGAGCTATGTGTACGATGAGGCAGACAATATGATCTTTTCCCAGGATGGCAAGCAGTATGCCTCTAAGCAGTGGAGTTTCTATCTGTATGATAAGTTCCATCGTCTGGCAGTGCAGGGCGTTTGTTCCAATACGAATACGGCTGCAGTTTCGAATGTTATTGTATCATGTACACGGGTGAATAGCAACAGCGGTTTGGGTAACAGTGGATATACATCAAGCTTTGCCTTGGTGTCGCCCGAAGTCCATAGAGTAAACTATTATGACGACTATGCCTTCCGTAGTCTGACCGGTTTCGATAATGCCGGCTTTCCTGCGGCAACAATCGATGCCAAAGGATATGTCACCGGTAGTGTGATCACTGTTCTTGGCAGCAGTACAAAACTTTATTCGGCTAATTATTATGACTTTGAGGGACGCATCACAAAAACGGTTCAAGGCAATTTGCTGGAGGGTTATGATACGACGAACACTGTTTATACTTTTACCGGCAAACCGAAGACTGTGACCCATACACATAGTGCCAGCGGCAAGAGTACGCGCACGGAAGTATATACCTATACCTACGACCATGCGGACAGAATAAGTAAAGTGCAGCATAGTCTTGGTAGCACTTCAATCACTCTGTACGATGCGACTTATGACAACTTCGGTCGTTTGCTGACCAAGCAGTATCACGGAACGAGCACCAACAAACTGACGTACGCTTACAACCTGCGCAGCTGGCTGACTGGAATCAGTGGTACACGCTTCACACAGAACCTGTACTACAACACGGGTGTGGGTACTGCGAAGTACAACGGCAGCATCAGCAGCATGACCTGGAAGTCCGGGAATGAAAGCACCGTCCGCGGTTACAAGTTCACCTACGACGGACTGGACCGCATGCTGAATGCCACCTACGGCGAGACAGCAGGTATCAGCACGAACGCGAACCGTTTCAGTGAGAACGTGACGGGGTATGACAAGAACGGTAACATCAAGGGATTGCAGCGTTACGGGCAACTCTCTTCAGCCGCCTACGGCATGATAGACAACCTGACTCTCACCTTGAACGGCAATCAGTTGAACCGCGTGGATGATGCGGTAGCGGCTTCCACCTACAATGGCGGCTTCGAGTTCAAAAACGGTGCCAATGCTGCCGATGAGTACTCTTATGATGCCAACGGCAATTTAACTAAAGATTTAAACAAAGGTATTAGCGGCATTACATATAATTTCTTAAATTTGCCGAATGCAGTAACGTTCAGTGACGGAAGTACCATCACCTATACTTATGGAGCCGACGGCACAAAGCTGAGAACAGTCCATAAGATAGGCAGTACAACCACAACGACTGACTATTGCGGCAATGTGATCTATGAAAACGGAGTCCAGAAGCTGCTTCTTACCGAAGAGGGTTATATTACTTTGAGCGACAGCAAGTATCACTACTACTTGAAAGACCATCAGGGGAATAACCGGGTAGTCATCAGCCAGAGCGGCACGGTAGAAGAGACGAGCCATTACTATCCTTTCGGCGGTACATTTGCAAGTGCAGGTAATGTTCAGCCTTACAAGTACAACGGCAAGGAGTATGACTCGAAGAAAGGGCTGAACTGGTATGACTACGGGGCACGGCATTATGATGCGGCGTTGGGGAGGTTTGAGACGGTGGACCCTTCTGCTGAAAACTACTTCAAAACAAGTCTCTATGCTTATTGTGGTAACAGCCCTATCAGCAGAATAGACCCAACAGGAGCTGACTGGTATGAAGATAAACAAGGGAATTTACGTTGGCAGGAAGGCAGTGAAGCCTTAAAAGGCTATACTAATATCGGTTCATCTGCCTCTATTGCGTTAGGTAATGACAACTATCTGAACTTCTATCAGAATGGAGGTATCTTAGCCAATCAGGCTGTTAATGCTTTTGACTTGATAGCTTCCAGCGGTAAACTTCAGAATCAGTTCTTAGGTAAAACCAGTCCTTTATCTGAAGACTCTAAGTCTGCCCTTTTCAATTCTCTGAACAGTCGTTCTATAGATGCTATTGCGCGACCTATAGGCGAAGCTGCCTTTGGCTTTGGTGCCGGAGAGTTTGGCGGTATGTTGTTGGGGAAGGCAATAGGATGGGCTGTAGGAAAGGTGGCAGGAAGAGGTACTCAAAATGCAATACAATCAACTGCTCACGGAGTGCAACGGATTGCTGGAACAACGGCAACGAGAGGAGGGGTACTTTCTGTGAATGAAGTAAGAGTAACAAAGTCTGTAGGAAAGGCTTTTACTCAGGCTGATGGAGCTACAGTTTATCTTCATGAAATTACTCCCGGTAGATTTAATGCTGTTGTAGAAGGGAGGAAAGGTATAATAACAACAATGGGAAATTGGTCTCAAAAATCTATTAATAGAATAGCGAAAAATTATGGATGGAATATTAAATAAAGAAATGGTTGTTTGCTGTTTCTGCGGGAAGAGTTTACCCTTAGAAGCGGCTGTAGTTTTGAAAGTTTGGGCAAATGAGAAGAGTGAGGAGTATCAAGTATTATATTCCCATAAATCTCATTTTGTTAGAGCATTAGATAAATCAGTAATACTACATCCAGATTTATTAGAGCCTGATGCTTTAGGTTAATTCGTCGTAACGAACTACTGTCTTCCTCTGATATAGGTTGATTAAAAACCAATCTATCTAATTACTATCCTAACATCAGATATTCCATATCTTGTATGTTAGGATAGTTTTTGTTATTCTATCAGCGAGACGTAGGATACCTATTGTGTGTATGACGACCACCGTAATCTCTGCACTTGGAAGAAGCTTCCGGATGCGCAGCTCGCGGAGTATGTGTATGACAACGGTGGACGGCTGACGCAACAGGGGGAGTGCACGAACAAGACGGTTTCTTCCGATCAGGTGGTGCATGTGCAGAACTGGGCGGTACGGGTTTCCCGACGAGCCAGTTCACGAACGACACTTCGGGCTACAGTAAAGGCTCCCTGACAGGAAGCGCGGTGACTGTATCCGGCAGCAGTACTAAAATTTACAAAGGCTATTACTATGACGTCAAGGGGCGTGTAACTAAAGTCGTACAGAACAATCTTTTGGGCGGTTATGACGTGACTAATACGGTCTATACCTTTACGGGACAGCCCGCCACGGTGACGCATAGCCATACCGCAAGCGGCAAGTCCACACGTACGGAAGTCTATACCTATAGCTATGACCATGCAGACCGTGTAAGCAAGGTGGAGCATACTTTGGGAGGAACCAAAATAACTCTGGCAGACTATACGTACGATAGTTTCGGCCGTCTGAGTACCAAGTCCCTGCACGGCTCTGCGGCGAACAAGCTGACGTATGCCTATAACCTCCGCAGCTGGCTGACGGGCATCACAAGTACGCGCTTCACCCAGAACCTGTACTACAATACGGGTGTGGGTACCGCCCGCTACAACGGTAACATCAGCAGCATGACCTGGAAGTCCGGGAATGAAAGCACCGTCCGCGGCTACAAGTTCACCTACGACGGACTGGACCGGATGCTGAATGCCACCTATGGCGAAACAGCAGGTATCAGCACGAACGCGAACCGTTTCAGTGAGAACGTGACGGGCTACGACAAAAACGGTAACATCAAGGGATTGCAGCGTTACGGGCAACTCTCTTCAACCGCCTACGGCATGATAGACAACCTGACTCTCACCTTGAACGGCAATCAGTTGAACCGCGTGGATGATGCGGTAGCGGCTTCCACCTACAATGGCGGCTTCGAGTTCAAAAACGGTGCCAATGCCGCCGATGAGTACTCTTATGATGCCAACGGCAATTTAACTAAAGATTTAAACAAAGGTATTAGCGGCATTACATATAATTTCTTAAATTTGCCGAATGCAGTAACGTTCAGTGACGGAAGTACCATCACCTATACTTATGGAGCCGACGGCACAAAGCTGAGAACAGTCCATAAGATAGGCAGTACAACCACAACGACTGACTATTGCGGCAATGTGATCTATGAAAACGGAGTCCAGAAGCTGCTTCTTACCGAAGAGGGTTATATTACTTTGAGCGACAGCAAGTATCACTACTACTTGAAAGACCATCAGGGGAATAACCGGGTAGTCATCAGCCAGAGCGGCACGGTAGAAGAGACGAGCCATTACTATCCTTTCGGCGGGGTATTTGCAAGTGCAGGCAATGTTCAGCCTTACAAGTACAACGGTAAGGAGCTTGATACGAAGAAGGGTTTGAATTGGTATGATTATGGGGCGAGGCATTATGATGCGGTGTTGGGAAGGTTTATAACGGTTGATGCTTTATATGACAAACATTTTAAAGTATCTCCTTATGTCTATTGTGGAAATGAGCCTGTCGGTCGCATTGATCCGGATGGAAATGATTGGCGCGTGCAAACCCATTATAATCGTGAAACGGATAAGATAGAATATAAAATTACGGTAAGAGCGGCTTTGATAAATAATTCTAATAATAAGGAGCTTGATATAAAGACTTTGGCTGGACAAATAGTAGAGCAAGTGAATGCCGCATATACGATTTCAGGTGATGACTTTGTTTCGACTATGGATATGCAATTGAGAACTGTCAACTCGGTGGATGATATAAAGGACACTGAACACGTTTTGCAGATTGTTGATCAAGATATGTTGACAAAAACGGATAAAAGTGTAGTTATGGCTGAGACTTATAAAAATAGTCTGGATGTGAAAATAGGAACGAAAGCGGTTTCTAATATGTTGAACAATGATGATAACCGGACTTTTGCTCACGAACTTGGTCATTCAGGAGGATTGGGGCATACAATGAATGTGGAAAACTTGATGACACAGAAAAAAGTTATTCAAGATTTTGATGGAGATTATCTTAAAGCAACTCAGTTAAACCGTTCTCAGATACAAACAGTCCGAGATAATTATATCCATAACAAGTTGAATAGGCATATTCCTAACTGGAGGCAAAAACTTAAAAGAAGGCAGTAATATGAAGACACGTATATTTATTTTTATAATCATACTTGCCATGCTGGTGGCGTGCATTGGTCATTTGGACTCAGAGAATGATTTCATGATTCGAGTAGGTACTGGTTTTAAGGAGCGTACCGGTAAAGATTATATCCAATGTTGGGTGAATGACAGCCTTGTTTTTAATGGACTGTATGTGAACAAGACGGATGACCAAATATTGGACTACCATGAAGATTGGCTTGGAATGGAAATCACCCGTTTCGATAAAAGCGGATATGATAGTTTAAAAATAAAGATACGTGTCACATCTCTGGATACGGTATTATATTGTGGAAAAAGGGTCATAGATAGTACGTTCCGATACCGGATTGATAATATTCCCAATATTGTAATTTCATGTAGCTCCAACGGTGGTATTTTGTTGTGGGATACTTTACGTACACCTGATTATTTTTGGCTCGAATATTGATATATTAAGAATCTCTGATTCTATAATCTAAACAATTCCCTGCTTATGTTGGATGTAAGCAGGGAATTTCATATAGGAGCATGCTGACTTGGAGCGGTACGCTTTCCGTTACCGGTACGACGTGACATCCACGGCCTATACCTTTACGGACAAGCCGCTGACGGTGACGCATACGCACACGGCAAGCGGGAAGGACAGCCGGACGGAAGCATACACTTACAGCTATGACCATGCGGACAGGCTCTTGAAGGTGGAGCATACATTGGGAGGGGCGAAGGTGACGCTTGCTGCCTATGCTTATGATAACCTTGGTCGTCTGCAATCGAAGTCGCTGCACGGCTCCGACGCGGACAGGCAGGCTTACGCCTATAATGTACGCGGCTGGCTGACGGGTGTCAGCGGAACGAAGTTCACGCAGAATCTGTATTATAACACCGGCAACGGACCTGCCAAGTATAACGGCAGCATCAGCAGCATGACGTGGAAGGCAGGAACGGCAAGCACCGTCCGCGGCTACAAGTCCACTTATGACGGACTGGACCGTCTGCTGAATGCTACTTATGGCGAGACAGCAGGCATCAGCACGAACGCCAACCGCTTTTCGGAGAACGTTACGGGGTATGACAAGAACGGCAATATCAAGGGATTGCAGCGTTATGGCCAGACTGGTGCCAGTGCCTACGGCCTGCTTGATAATCTGACTTTCACCCTGAACGGCAATCAGTTGAGCCGTGTGGAGGATGCCGTGAGTACCGCGGCATACGGTACAAACACTGCCTTTGTGAACGGTGCAAGCGCTGCAGGGGAGTATGCCTACGATGTCAATGGTAATTTAACGAAAGATTTGAATAAGGGAATTACCGATATTCAATATAATGTATTAAATTTGCCGAGTACGGTATCGTTCAGTGATGGTAGCACGATTACCTATACTTATGGTGCTGACGGCACGAAACTGAGAACAGTCCATAAGATAGGTAGTACAACCACAACGACTGACTATTGCGGTAATGTGATCTATGAAAACGGTACTCAGAAGTTGTTACTCACAGAAGAGGGTTACATCAACCTGACCGGTACCCAGCAGTATCATTACTACTTGAAAGATCATCAGGGTAACAACCGTGTAGTGATCAACCAGTCTGGTACTGTGGAGGAAACGAACCATTACTACCCTTTCGGTGGTGTGTTTGGCACTACAGGCAATACCCAGCCTTACAAGTATAACGGTAAGGAGTTTGACACGAAGAAGGGTTTGAATTGGTATGATTATGGGGCGAGACATTATGATGCTGCGTTGGGACGGTTTACGACGAATGACCCGTTGGCAGAGAAATATTATTCGATGAGTCCGTATACTTATTGTGCCGATAATCCGGTAAAGTTCATAGACCCAAATGGTATGGAATATGCTCCTGGTGATCTGTTTAAGACTAAAAGAGCAGCAGCTAAAGATTGGGGTATGTATTATAATGGTGCATCTATTATACGTAAACGTGAAATGGGCTCTTCTATTTATGAAGTTAAGCAAAAGGGAAAGCTAAAGGGATATTCTTATAGTGCAGCCAATGAAGGAGAGCACAGCGTATCTATAAGCTTACCTCCTAACGGTGAGAGATTTGTAGGATCGATTCATTCGCATGGAGACGCGGACGCAGAGCATATAAATAATAAATTCTCAAAAGCTGATATAAAATATATTGAGAAAACAAAAGAAAATGGTTATTTGGCTACGCCGAGTGGCGATTTGTTAGAATATAATCCTTATAGTAAGAAAACATCAATAGTGACTAGTGATCTTCCTAGTGATCCCAAAGATCCTAAACGAAAGAATAATATTAATCCGAAAGATATTCCTGCTGAAAAGGGTAAACAAAGAATGAAAGAATTGCTACAAAAGCCAGATTTAAACATTCCTGTTAGCCAGAGAGAACATATTCATTGGGTATTTTAAAAAGATAGCAATATGTATAGGACTTATTTTTTTGCTTTAATGCTATTTGCGATGTCATGTACAAACAGTACATCGAAGGTCGGAGAAGATCAACAATCATCTCAACAGATTGAGTATGTAATGAATGATAGTCTCTCAACAGATTTTTATACTGATATGAAAAGCTATGTTCCTGCAGAGGGATTTATACCTACAGCGGATATTGCAGTAAAGATAGCGGAATGCGTACTATTGGAAATTTATGGAAAGGAAAGTATAGAGAAAGAAAAACCTTTTTCTGTTAACTTGGTAAATGGAATATGGGTAATAGAAGGGCATATTCCTAATGGAAATGATAGTGCGCTGACTTTCTGTGGACAATCTTATGTGGAAATAAGAAAAAGTAATGGTGAGATTATAAAGCTTTTGCATACTAAATAAAAAATATTACTCTAATATAAGTTGCCTTTTTTCAATGAGATTTATTTAATTACTATCCTAACATCAGATATGCTATATCTTGTATGTTAGGATAGTTTTTTAGGTCTATCAAATGATGTAGGTCATGCAGGACTACATCCGTACTCTCCGGATGCTTAACAGCACGGGCACTTCCTATCTGGATAACATTTCCTATATGTATTATTTGTACGACAGTCTGGGACGGCTGACCCTGCAGGGGGGAATCCTTCTTCCAGTCCTACCGTGCTTGTGCAGAACAACTTGCTCAGTGGCTACGACATCACAAGTACGGTTTATACTTTCTCCAACAAGCCGTCTGGTGTGACACATACACATACTGCCAGCGGAAAGACCACGCGCACGGAAGTATATACCTATACCTACGACCATGCGGACAGAATAAGCAAAGTGCAGCATAGTCTTGGCAGCACTGCGATTACTCTGTACGATGCGACTTATGACAACTTCGGTCGTTTACTGACCAAGCAGTATCACGGTACGAGCACCAACAAGCTGACTTATACCTACAACCTGCGTAGCTGGCTGACGGGAATCAGCGGCACACGCTTCACGCAGAACCTGTACTACAACACGGGTGTGGGTACTGCGAAGTACAACGGCAGCATCAGCAGCATGACCTGGAAGTCCGGGAACGAAAGTACAGTCCGTGGTTACAAATTCACTTATGACGGTCTTGACCGGATGCTGAACGCTACCTATGGCGAGACAGCAAGTATCAGCACGAATGCGAACCGCTTCTCGGAGAACGTTACGGGTTATGACAAGAACGGTAACATCAAGAGTTTGCAACGTTATGGCCAGACTGGTGCCAGTGCCTACGGCCTGCTTGATAACCTGACTTACACATTGACCGGTAATCAGTTGAGCTGTGTGGAGGATGCGGTGAGTACCGCTGCATACGGTACAAACACTGCCTTTGTGAACGGTGCAAGCGCCGCAGGGGAGTATGCCTACGATGTCAATGGTAATTTAACGAAAGATTTGAATAAGGGAATTGCCGATATTCAATATAATGTATTAAATTTGCCCAGTACGGTATCGTTCAGTGATGGTAGCACGATTACCTATACTTATGGTGCTGACGGCACGAAACTGAGAACAGTCCATAAGATAGGCAGTACAACCACAACGACTGACTATTGCGGTAATGTGATCTATGAAAACGGTACTCAGAAGTTGTTACTCACAGAAGAGGGTTACATCAACCTGGCCGGTACCCAGCAGTATCATTACTATCTGAAGGACTATTAGGGTAACAACCGTGTAGTGATCAACCAGTCTGGCACTGTGGAGGAAACTAACCATTACTACCCTTTCGGTGGTGTATTTGCCACTGCAGGCAATACCCAGCCTTACAAGTATAACGGTAAGGAGTTTGATACGAAGAAGGGTTTGAATTGGTATGATTATGGGGCGAGACATTATGATACGGCGTTAGGAAGGTTTACGACTAATGACAGATTTGCCGAGAAGTATTATTCGATGTCTCCGTATCAGTACGGGGCGAATAGTCCGGTTGTTAATATTGATGTGAATGGAGATAGTATTAGAATTTGCACTGAAACTCAGTCCTTTGGTCACACATGGATTAGTGTTGGTGAAGGATCTAATATGACTGTTTATAGCTACGGACGATACAATGGAACTAATAAAGGGCCAGATAGAAGCTCTAATTCTTTAGGAAATGGTTCCGGTGTTCTTTTAAAGTTAATGGGGGATGAAGCAAAAGCTTACAATGACAAAAAAAGCAGCTGGTGGAATGTCTGTATTTGTAGTAACAGATGTGGCAGATGAAAAAGTTGCTAATATTTTAGACGAAAAGTTTAATTAATATGTCAACTACAATGCCAGATAATCCTAAAAGTGATTATTATAACAGTTCTTCTGCTCGTATTATTGATGAATATAAGCTGACAAGTAATAATTGTACAACAATGGTATCTGACGTGTTGAATAAAAGTGGGTCAAATGCTCTGAAAGGGACAAGGCTACAACAAACAAGTAATTTGGGAACATGGACTACTATTCCTATTGTCAACAGATTTGTTCTTCCAATATCAATGCAGAATCATTTAGTGAGAATATCCAAACCAGGAGGTGTAGTTTATAAAACAAGATAGATTATGAAATGGCTTAGAATTGTGTTTGTTGCCACATCAATAATTCTTTCATTATTAATTATATACGCAATTATTAATTGTGAAATTAGTTATAAATATGAGATTGAAAATCGATGTGGGGATAAGATTGATATCTTATGGGTTGAGGAGTGGCTAAAAGAAACGATTAAAGTGTGGAAGTTTTTTCTATGCTATGTAATCATTAATATCTTTTATTTAGTAGCTTCTCTTGTCAATAGCCGTAAATCTTCAAAAGAAAAATGCAGTTTATCATAAACAAACGCAGTCTCTTTTGTATTGATAATTAGGCCGTCTTGCCTTGATATGAATTGACTATTTTTATCGTTATCCTAACATCAGATATCCCATATCTTGCATGTTAGGATATTTTTTTGTCATATAACAGTCATACCATTTCTAATGTTGTAACTATCCTCCGTGCCGGGCTACACCCTTTTTTGCAGATGGCTATACCATCGCATAGAAAGGGTGTAGCCATCCGGAGTAAAAGGTGTAGCCTCGTGAAATGTGTCCTACGAATGCTTTTGGCGGGGATAATAGCGGCTTGCATAGAATCTGTGTTCCTTTGTCCGCGTCTTGTTTTTATACTGCTTCATCCGAAGAAGAAAAGGAAGCGCAAGAATCTACGGTGGCAGATAACATTACCCCGACAGTATAACATATCATATCCGACCATAAAAATCCATGCCCGAAGACCAATGCTCCGAGCGTGGTGTTTCGTATGGCATTCGCCCAATCGACCTGGTATAATTGGCTGATTTCTATGCAATAAGAAAACAGTAAGGAGATTGCGGCCACTTTGAGTATGGATGCCGAAGGGAAGAGAAAGCGTAATCCCCAATAGACCATAGCTGCCCAAAGTGTATCGCCAATATACTCTGCAATAAATTTAGGCAATGCATTGCCATATTTCCGGGAAGCAAGTCCTGCCAATATGATGACGAAAGTGACGGTTAAGTAAATCCAACGTTTGTATTTCACATCATGATGTTTTAGGTCCATTGCAAATTTATGGAAAATTGACAGATATGAGTGAGAAGGAAGAGCTTTTTCGTATTTTTTCCTATCGAACGGTCTGTGTAAGGCTATAAACAGAAAAGCAAATGAAGGGCAATACTATGACACGTATATGGCCAAAAATAACTATTGGTACAGCATGCATGAACTGAGCCGCATGGACGATGAAACAGGCGACCCCTTGCCGGGTGACCGGAGACTTGCACCTATTCCCGTCGGATTTACCGTTCGGAGCGGTGGCACCCAATGGCTGTTCGAGAACAGCGTCCGCACCACAAATCCGGAAGAACTTTGGAAATAAGACTCTCTTGTTTCAAATCTCCCCGAAATCATGTACCTTTGTGGCGATACCTAAAAAAGGGTGTGGCAAGATGATGAACAAGATAAATTCCGTATGCGTATATTGTGCTTCGAGCACAAAGATAGATTCCGTTTATTTCGATGCAGCCCGTGAGTTGGGCACTCTGCTGGGGCAGCGGCAAATTCGCTTGATTAATGGTGCGGGAAATATGGGACTGATGTCCGCTGTGTCCGATGCGGCACTCCGGGCAGGGGGAGAGGTGACGGGCGTCATTCCCCGCTTCATGGTGGAGCAGGGATGGCATCACACCGGACTTACCCAACTCGTGGAAGTGGAAAGCATGCACGAACGGAAAAAGACAATGGCCGACTTGAGCGATGCCGTCATCGCCCTGCCCGGTGGTTGCGGCACCCTGGAAGAACTGCTGGAAATCATCACTTGGAAGCAACTCGGACTGTATCTGAACCCGATTGTGATACTGAATGTCAAGAACTATTTCGACCCTCTGCTCGATATGCTCCGGCAGGCGGTGGACGAAAACTTCATGCGCGTGCAGCACGGTGCCATCTGGCATGTGGCGCAGACACCGCAGGAAGCCGTGGAACTGATATATACCACTCCCTTGTGGGACGCCTCCATCCGTAAATTCGCTGCAATATGATAGGGCTGTTGATGGCTTGGGCAGTAGTGGGGACGGAGGGGATTCCTATTCCATATTCTCCGAGAATGGACGATGGCATCACCGTGGTCCTTTTGTGCTGTTTCTTTCTGTCGGCCTATGTCTTGTCACGCAGCCGCAAGTTCCTGCTGCAACTGGTGAAGGATTTCCTGCTTCATCGCGAACGTACCAGCATATTTGCCACTTCCACAGCCGCCGATATGCGCTATCTGCTGCTGCTCATCCTGCAGACTTGCATCCTTGCGGGTGTCTGTATCTTCAGCTACTTCAATGATATACAGCCGGAACTGGTACGTCATGTGTCGCCGGGGCTTCTGCTGGGGATTTACATCGGTGTGTGTCTCTTCTATTTGTGCTTGAAGTGGATGCTCTACTCTTTTCTGGGTTGGATTTTTTTTGACGAAAGTGTTACAACGCTATGGCTTGAGTCCTATTCTACGCTACTTTATTACTTGGGATTCGCCCTTTTCCCGTTTGCCCTGTTCGTAGTCTATTTTGATTTGAGTTTGCAGCTGACGATAATAATCGGATTGATTTTAGCCTTTTTTGCTAAAATATTGATGTTATACAAGTGGTTAAAGCTTTTTTGTAACAATTTATATGGCGGTTTGCTTTTAATTGTGTACTTTTGTGCCCTTGAAATCATGCCTTGTTTTGTGTTATATCAAGGTGTGATGCAGCTAAACAGTTATTTGATAATAAAATTTTAGGACGTTGAAAATTAAGAAAGTACTTGTGTCGCAGCCGAAACCGGCATCAGAGAAATCTCCTTACTACGACATCGCCGAGAAGTATGGTGTGAAAATAGATTTTCGCCCATTTATCAAAGTGGAGAGCCTTTCAGCGAAAGAGTTCAGACAACAGAAAATTTCGGTCTTGGATCATACTGCCGTTATTTTTACTTCGCGTCATGCTATTGATCATTTCTTCCACTTGTGTACAGAATTGCGTGTGACAATTCCCGAAACAATGAAGTATTTCTGCGTGACGGAGGCCGTTGCTCTGTATATCCAAAAGTATGTGCAGTATCGTAAGCGTAAGATTTTCTTCGGAAACACCGGGAAGATTGACGATTTGATACCTTCCATTGTTAAGCATAAGACTGAAAAGTACTTGGTACCAATGTCGGATGTACACAATGATGACGTGAAGAATCTGCTGGATAAGAATAAGATTCAGCACACGGAAGCTGTCATGTACCGTACTGTCAGCAATGACTTTGCTGCAGATGAGGCTTTTGATTATGACATGCTGGTGTTCTTCAGTCCGGCAGGCATCAGTGCCTTGAAGAAGAATTTCCCTGATTTTGACCAGAAGGAAATCAAGATCGGAACATTCGGCTCTACCACTGCCCAGGCAGTCCGTGATGCCGGACTTCGTCTTGACCTGGAAGCTCCCAGCGTGCAGGCACCCTCAATGACGGCGGCGCTTGACATGTTTATCAAGGAGAATAATAAAGGAAAGTAAAAAGAGAGAAATAAGGATTAGGGATTAAGGATAAAGGATTAAGGATGAAAGAACCTATTCACCTCCACCTCCTTTATTCTTTATCCCTAATCCTTTATCTCTAATCCCTAATCCCTAATCCTTGTTTCTCATGCCAAATACCTTGCGTAAGTCCGAACGGTTGGACAAGAAGAAAGTGATAGAGAAGATGTTTGCGGGCGGCTCACGCTCGTTTTCGGTTTTCCCTTTGCGTGTGGTGTATCTGCCGGTGGAGGAGCTGGAGGCACCCGTTTCCATTCTTGTAAGTGTTTCGAAACGCCGTTTCAAGCGGGCGGTGAAGCGCAACCGCGTGAAACGCCAGATACGTGAAGCCTACCGCATGAACAAACACGGACTGCTGGCCGTGCTGACGGAAAAAAAGTGCCGTCTGGCCGTGGCCTTTATCTATCTTTCGGACCAGTTGGTAGACTCTTCTGTCATTGAGGACCGTATGAAGACAGCTTTGGCACGCATTGCCGAGAAGGTAGCGGCAAATGCTGAAGCCGAGCAAACTCCGCAGGTGTCATGAAGCGTCTGCTTTCATATCTGCTGCTGCTTCCCATCTATTTCTATCAGAAGTGCATATCGCCCATGATAGGGCCTTCATGCCGTTTTACCCCCACTTGTTCGCAATATGCGGTGGAGGCCATCAAGAAACACGGACCTTTCAAGGGGTTTTGTCTGGCAGTAAGGCGCATTCTGCGCTGCCATCCCTGGGGAGGTTCCGGATATGATCCCGTTCCATGAATATTCCAGTAGACATACATACACACCGGTTTCCGCAAGTACCCGGAACTGCCATTGCAAATTGCTATCCCGAAACGTTCTCTCCACAGAGCGGCGGATGGTATTCGGTGGGGATACATCCCTGGCATATAGGTCGGAGTGGAGGTGAACACTCAGGAGTTGAAGGTGCTGTGGCTAGCAGGGTGTGCGGCCTGGAGGAGTTAGTGCGCCATCCCCAAGTACTTGCCGTGGGCGAAGTCGGGCTGGACAAGCTGGCAGATGCTCCGATGGATTTGCAGGTGGAAGTGTTCAGACGCCAGGCATGTTTGGCAGAGGAAGTGGGAAAGCCGCTGGTGATTCATCTGGTGAAGGCGGTTGATGAACTGCTGAAGGTGAAGCGGGACTTGCGCCCGTCGAATCCGTGGATAATACATGGTTTCCGTGGCAAGGCGGCGCTGGCGGAGGAATATCTGAAACATGGCTTTTATCTTTCATTCGGGGAGAAATACCAGGAAGCAGCCTTGTGCCGGGTACCTGCCGACCGGCTGTTCATCGAAACGGATGAAAGTGAAGTTTCCATCGGGGAATTGTATGCACGCGCTGCCGAAGTGCGCGGCATCTCTCCCGAGGAGCTTGGAGAAACACTCCGGAGAAATGTCTGCAAAGTCTTTTTTAAACCCTAAGAGTTGTTTCTTCGAATAAAGAGTCGTATTTTTGCGCAGATTAAAATAGGAATCAAACAATTCATAGATAATCACTTAAATAATTAATCAGATAACTTAATCATTCGATGAATTTTGTAGAAGAATTAAGATGGCGTGGCATGCTCCACGATATGATGCCGGGTACGGAAGAACTTCTGGCTAAGGAACAAGTGACTGCATACATTGGTTTCGACCCTACTGCGGACTCTTTGCACATCGGGCACCTTTGCAGTGTGATGATTTTGCGTCACTTCCAGCGTTGCGGACACAAGCCGTTGGCACTGATTGGCGGTGCTACGGGTATGATTGGTGACCCTTCCGGAAAGTCTGCAGAACGCAATCTGCTTACGGAAGAGACGTTGCAGCGCAATCTGGCCGGTATGAAGGCCCAGCTCTCCAAGTTCCTGGATTTTGATTCGGATGCCCCCAACCGTGCCGAGTTGGTGAACAACTACGATTGGATGAAGAACTTCACTTTCCTCGATTTTGCCCGTGAAGTGGGTAAGCACATCACCGTGAACTATATGATGGCGAAAGATTCTGTAAAGAAGCGCCTGAACGGTGAGGCACGTGACGGTCTTTCCTTCACGGAATTCACCTACCAACTGTTGCAGGGATACGACTTCCTTCATCTGTATGAAACCAAAGGCTGCAAGCTCCAGATGGGTGGCAGCGACCAGTGGGGTAACATCACTACCGGTGCCGAGCTGATTCGCCGTACGAACGGCGGGGAGGTGTTTGCACTGACCAGCCCGCTGATTACGAAGGCCGACGGTGGCAAGTTCGGCAAGACAGAGTCCGGAAACATCTGGCTCGACCCGCGCTACACTTCTCCATATAAGTTCTACCAGTTCTGGCTGAACGTGAGCGACGAGGATGCCAAACGCTACATAAAGATATTCACTGCACTGTCCAAGGAGGAGATTGACGCTCTGACGGCCGAGCACGAGGCTGCTCCCCATTTGCGCGTCCTTCAGAAGTGTCTGGCCAAGGAAGTGACTATCATGGTTCACTCCGAAGAGGACTATAATGCTGCTGTGGATGCATCCAACATCTTGTTTGGCAATGCAACTTCTGATGCACTGAAGAAGTTGGACGAAGATACGCTGCTGGCTGTGTTCGAGGGTGTTCCCCAGTTCGAAATATCCCGTGATGCACTGGCTGCCGGTGTGAAGGCGGTGGATTTGTTCGTGGATAATGCTGCTGTATTCGCTTCCAAGGGCGAGATGCGTAAGCTGGTGCAAGGCGGTGGCGTTTCTCTGAATAAGGAGAAACTGGCTGCTTTCGACCAGGTGATTACGACAGCCGACCTGCTGGACGAAAAATACCTGCTGGTACAGCGCGGCAAGAAGAATTACTATCTGATTATCGCCAAATAGCGGTATCCTAAAGAGAAGTAATTAAGGAAATAATGCTTCGGCAGTAAAAATAGCCCCGAAATATTTGGATATTTCGGGGCTTCCTTTTATCTTTGCACCGCTTTTTAACAGAAAGCCCTATGTTTGGACTATGGTGTAATGGTAGCACAACAGGTTTTGGTTCTGTTTGTCCAGGTTCGAATCCTGGTAGTCCAACTACGATATAGCTAATTGCAGCTAAAAACCCACTAAAATCGCAAGTTTTAGTGGGTTTTTTTGTTATTCTTTTCCTCTCTTGTTGGCGCTATAGGTATAGTTTTTTTCTTTTTACGAATCTTTGAACGATATTGCTATATAATTGACACAAATTTATACGGTTTCTCCATTTTCTTTTGTTACATTTGCATCGTGTACGCAAACGATGTGTATTTGATGGCTGAAGTTATAACCTATTAAATGTAGTGCAATCATGAAAACGAACTATGAAATTCGCTATGCTGAGCATCCCGATGATGTGAAAAGCTACGATACGAAAAGCATTCGCTGCGATTTCCTTATAGGGAAGGCATTCTCCCAAAATAAAGTTTCCATTGAGTATAAACTACTTGCAAATCGTACATAAATAGAATATCACTTATTTAAACTTAATAATTTAACGTTATGAATCCGTATTTGAATTTTTCTTTGGAAGGTAAAGTAGCCCTTGTTACAGGTGCTTCTTATGGTATCGGTTTTGCTATCGCTTCAGCTTTTGCAGAGCAAGGCGCAACTATCTGTTTCAACGATATCAACCAGGAGTTGGTAGACAAAGGACTGGCTGCATATGCTGCAAAGGGTATCAAAGTACACGGTTATGTATGCGACGTGACTAATGAACCTGCTGTTCAGGCTATGGTAGCCCAGATTGAAAAAGAAGTAGGCTCCGTTGATATCCTCGTAAACAATGCCGGCATCATCCGCCGTGTTCCTATGCACGAGATGGAGGCTGCTGACTTCCGCCGTGTAATCGATATCGACCTCAATGCTCCGTTCATTGTATCAAAGGCTGTTCTGCCTGCCATGATGAAGAAGGGTCACGGTAAAATTATCAATATCTGCTCTATGATGTCCGAACTTGGTCGTGAGACTGTATCGGCCTATGCTGCTGCCAAGGGTGGCTTGAAGATGCTGACCCGCAACATCTGCTCTGAATATGGTGAATATAACATCCAATGTAACGGTATAGGCCCGGGTTACATCGCTACCCCGCAGACTGCTCCGTTGCGTGAAAAGCAGGCCGACGGTAGCCGTCACCCGTTCGACTCGTTCATCTGCGCCAAGACTCCGGCAGGCCGCTGGCTGGACCCGGAAGAACTTACCGGTCCGGCAGTGTTCCTGGCATCGGAAGCTTCTAATGCTGTAAACGGTCACATCCTCTATGTAGACGGCGGTATCTTGGCTTACATCGGAAAGCAACCGAAATAAATTTGAAGGATAATTGAGAAGGTGATAAAGTGGCAGGATAATGTCACTTGTCACCTTTTTCTTTTGGGCGCGGATTACGCGGATTTCGCGGAAAGGATAAGGAAAATCCGTATAATCCGCGCCTAAAAGAAAGTTATACAACTGATTAGGAAAAAGCAATGATTATATGAGAAACTTTCTTTTATTATGTATGGCGGCCTTCTGCTGTCTTGCTTGCAACGATAGCAAGACAGTGACTGTTACGGTAACCAATCCGTTGGCGATGGACCGTTCCGATGAGATGGTAGAGGTGTCCATGACCGAAATCTCAAACCGCCTGAATTTGGCAGACACCGCACAGATTGTGGTTCTGAATGTCGAAGGGGAACAGGTTCCCTACCAAGTGACCTACGATGACAAATTAATCTTCCCTGCTACGGTAGCCGCCAATGCATCGGCTGCATATACCGTCCAGGCCGGTACTCCCGTCGATGTGGAGGTAAGGGCTTGTGGGCGGCAGTATCCCGAACGTCTGGACGACATGGCCTGGGAGAACGACTTGGTAGGCTTCCGTGCCTACGGTCCTGCATTGCAGGCAAGGGGTGAACGCGGTTTCGGCTACGACTTGTTCACGAAGCGAGGCACTGCTGCACCGGTATTGGAAGACATGTATGCCAAGGAACTGGATGCAGACTCCTGGAAGCAGGTTAATGAATTGCGCAAGACAGACCCGAAGGCAGCCGATGAGCTGGTACGCACATTCTCCTATCATATAGACCACGGTTATGGCATGGACTGCTATGCAGTAGGTCCAACATTGGGAGCTGGAGTGTCTGCATTGATGGTGAATGATACCATTATCTATCCGTGGTGCTACAAGACGCAGGAGGTGCTGGACAACGGTCCGTTGCGCTTCACCGTGAAGCTGGAGTTCAATCCGTTGGCTGTGAAAGGGGATACTGCGGTGGTGGAAACGCGTCTGATTACGCTGGATGCCGGTTCTCATCTGAACCGTACTGCCGTTTCGTATAGCAATCTAAAGGAATCCTTGCCCATTGTTACCGGTATTGTGCTGCACGAACCGGACGGTGCTGTGGTGGCTGATGCCGCCGGTGGCTATATGACGTATGTAGATCCCACTACCGGACCGGATAATGGCAAGATATTTATGGGGGCCGCTTTCCCTGCCGTTGTGAAGGAAGCCAAAACCGTGCTTTTCCCCGTAGAGGAGAAGAAGATGCGTAACAATGCAGACGGCCACGTACTGGCTGTCAGCGACTATGAGCCGGGTGCCGACTACGTGTATTACTGGGGTTTTGCCTGGGACCGTGCGGACATCAAGACGGCTGAAGCCTGGAATAGCTATATGGCGGCATTTGCACAGAAGGTACGCAATCCGATGACGGTGAGTATCCGCTAAGTTGATTTTCCTCCTTTTCCGAAGGCGAAGCTTGAGAAGCTGGAGGCTTGTAACTGTCCGGGCGAATGACAAGTGTTCTCAGAATAAGCTCTTCCCCTTGTAGACAAGTTCTGCAACGTTTTTGGCCTCCAGTTTTTCCATTAGGCGCTTCCGGTAAGTCTGTATTGTATTGATGCTGAGAAATAGTAATTGGGATATTTCAGAGGTGCTCAGTCCTTGCGAGAGATAGGCGAGCACTTCTTTTTCACGTCTCGACAATTCGGGAAGTGCATGTGGTAGGGTGTTTTGTTTTTCCTTGTCCAGTTCGCTGAAAACATTGCTGAAGTATCTGGTTCCGTTTTTCAGTGTACTGATGGCGTCTCTCAATTCGCTGGTGCTGGCATTTTTTGAAACAGCTCCGTTGATGTTTAGGGTGGATAATTTGGCTATGATCCAAGGTTCTTCATGCATGGTATAGATTAAAATGCCGCATTCGGGTATCCGGCTGTGAAGGTGGGATATGAGCTGGAATCCATTCATATCCGGTAGTTCCAGATCGATGATGCAAAGGTCGAATCTCTCTTTGAGGGTCAGTTGTTCCACGTCTTTTGCACAAGTGGCTCCTTTGCACGCCACTCCTTCGAGTTGCGAGGCCAATGCGATGATACCTTCAGCAACAATCGGGTGGTCATCTATTACCAGTATTCTGTATGTTTCTTTGTTTGGTTTCATTCGTTTATGTTAAGCAGTAGGGTGAAAACGTTGTTTTCTGTTGACGAGCATACATTGGCGGTAGCGTTGATGGCTCTGATACGGTCGTTTACGGTACGCAATCCTATGCCGTCATTGTTGTTTGTTGCTGTTTGTTGCTTGTTTGCATTCTTACCGTTGTCTGTAATTTGCAGGGTATATTTATTTTCGTTGTCGGCACGGAGACTGATGACTATATGACTGGCTGAGGCATGTTTCACGATGTTCATGGTGAGTTCTTGTACGATGCGGTACAGCTCATAAGCGGTTTCATTGGGAAGATGGCGTGATGCGTTGTTCTCCGTTGGATGATAGCTGACCTCTATGCCGGTGTTCTCGGCCAGTTTGGCAGCATAACGGTCGAGTATCTGGTCTAGACTGAGATGCTCGAATTCGGGAGGCATCAGTTCGTGTGAGATATTCCGCACGTTGTTTCTCAGTTTGCTGACGAGTGAGGCCAGTTCCTGCTCATTCCCTTTGCCGGCAGAAGTTTCTATCTTCATTTGAAGCCCCAGCAGGTCGTTGGCTATACCGTCATGCAGTTCCTTGGCAAAATATTTGCATTCCTCTTCCAACCCTTCAATGTAGCGGCGTGCCGAGTTCAGTTCGTTTTCTTGCTTTAGCAGTTCAATCTTCTTTTCGGCCATTCGTTTCTTGTGGCGGAGCGTCAACAAAGTAATTAGAGCAAGGCCAGACAGAAGGGCTACAGCAATGGAGGCTTTGAGCAGGAAGGCTTGGTGTTCCAGTTGTTCTTGTTGCAGGTGGGCTATCTCCAATTCCTTTTCTTGCGTGTGATATTTCACGTTGAATTCTGCCATTTGTTGCGTCAGATTGTGCTGTGCCAGCGTATCAGTCCACATGCGGGCACTATCCATATAGGTGTAGGCCAGTTTGGGGTTTCCCAAGGCATCGTAGCATCGTGCCATTTGTGTAAATAATGTTTTGGGCTCGGTACCGGTTTTCCGGTTACGCAGCCAGTGGAAGTCCTTCAAGGCGCGGGCATAGTTTTTGCGGTTTGTTTCGGTGGCTGCCCTCGATTGTATGAATCCTATGGCAGCGATGGAGTTGGATGGTACCCGTTGTACTAGTTTGTTCCCCAATTTCAAGTAGTGGTCTATGGAATCGGGTTGTTCTTTTCGTTCAAAGAGTCTCAGCATGCCGGGCAGGCAGCGTATCTTCCATAAGTCTTCGTTTCCCTCTCCGTGGCAGGCAATGTTCCAGGCTTTGAGATTGGATTTTTCAGCATCATCCAGCTTGTTCAGTTCAGCCTTTATGGTTGCTCTGATTTGCCAGGTGGTGAAAGCTACGAATGGGTCTTCGGTTCTGGCGGCATGTTCGGTGGCCATGTCGGTATACTTTTCTGCTTCGTCCAGCTGCCTGATATTGAAGTATAGGATGGACACATTGTTGCAGATGTGGGCTATCCAGCTTTCGTCACCATATTGCAAGGCACTGTCCAGTGCTTTATTGTAATAGTAGAGTGTAGAGTCATTCATTTGGTGCTGACGGTAGAGGAGGCCCAAATCGTTGTATACGCTGATGTGCTTTTCCAAATCATCTATCTGCGGCAGGTAGGGGAGCATATTTTTTTTCATGGCAAAGGCTTCTTCTGTCTTTCCCACATAGATCAGTAGTGTGGCTTGTTCGTTCAGCAAGATGGGATACATGAAGGAGTGCTTTACGTTCCGGGTGGCAAAGGCGCTGTCGAAGCTACGTTGCGCTTCATCGTAGTGTCCTTCTTCCATGAGATTGGCTGCCCGGTTGTAGAAGTGTGCCAACAGAGTGTCTGTTGGTATTTCTCCGGCGTGAAGCAGGATAGTGGTTAAAGAAAAGAGGAGTGATAATAGCTTAGTATGGCGTACCCTCATATCGGTATATTTTAGTGGAATTCAATCTGTGCTTAGTTGTTGCAAATATACGTCTTATTCATTTTGCTTTTTATCGGAGATACTGAATTTTTTCTGTATGTGGCTGAAAAATCACCTTTTTCAGTGACAAGGGGTGAAAGGAAAAGTTTATTACTTTGCAAAAAAATATCAAGCTTTGTCTGGGAATGATAAATGGCCAAAAGTATCTGTCCGGGTTTAAATGGCAGAATCACGTTGCCGTGAGATACGGACGGCATTCCTTATACTTTTGTTATTATGGATTTTCCTTAGAGGGATGGGGATAAAACAAGATTTGTAACTTATGAAAATGTTTAAAATGATGGCTGCCTCCATGTTGGGTGTGGCGTTGTGTCTGGGATTCACTGCTTGCAGTGACGATGACGAACATGAGAATGGTGAGGGTGGCGAAAACACCGCCACTGTGGTCAATCCTTCGCAAGTGTTTACGGGAGGGCTTCCGAAGTCGGTTTCGGGCATGGCGATTTCTCACAATGAAGAAGGGCTGGTGACGAACATTACAACTGAGGATGGGGATAAAGCCGTCTTTGAGTACTTTCCCGCTACTACAAAGGCAGATGTTGCAAAGGACCGAGCAAGAATCACCGTGACGGATGAAGAGGGCGATGTTACAGAACTGAACTTGCAGCTCAACAGCGATGGTTATGTGGAATTTTGCAACTCAATAGACCACGCTGGTACTCCCGATGCCGATGAGTTTACTTGGGAGATGGAATACGACACTGAAGGCCATCTGGTTGTAATGAAACGCTCTGAAAGCGATGGTGAAATAACGAACATCACCTATAAGGATGGAGATGTGGTGAAGGCTTCCACACGTTATGTAGCTAGTGGGGATCTCAATGGTGACGGAATTATCGACAGCAATGACGAGTGGGAGTATAGTGCTGCCATAGACTATACGACGGATAATATAACAGCTCCTATCGAGAATAAGGGCTGCCTGATGTTGTTTGATGAAATACTGGATGTGGATATGGACGAGATGATATATGCCTATTATGGAGGCATGCTTGGTAAGGCTACGAAACATCTGCCGCTTGTAGGGCATTATACATACAATGGCGAGGACTCTGTGTCCGATATGTATTTTACATGGACATTGAATTCCGACAGTTATCCTACGGAACTGGTTGTAAAAGACCAGTGGGATGAATACAGATGTACATTTACTTGGTAATTATAAAACATCTGTTTATTCTTGTGGAACAGGACATGAGCCTATAAAATGTAAGGGGTTGCCTTTTGCCGAGACAACCCCTTCTTATTTTATGTGGAATTTATTGTGACAGCAGATGTTGGTAACTTTCTGCTGTTTCAAGTTTATAATACTTTGAATTCATATCCCTCTTCTTTTAGGAAGTCAATGGCGCGCGGCAATGCGTACTGCAGGTTTCCGTTGCACCAGGATTTCAGGGAATCGTGGAAGGTGATGATGGAGCCGTTGCGGGCGTAGCGCATCACGTTGGCTAGCACTTGCGGACCGCGCAGCTTCTTGCTGTAGTCACGGGTCACGAGATCCCACATCACAATCTTGTAGGTACGTTTCAGCGTGAGATACTGGTTGGCGAACATATGGCCGTGGGGAGGACGGAACAGGAGCGGGTAGAGAACCTTCTCCACATTGCAATTGATGTCTCCGCCCATTTCCATGAAAATCTTCGCCTGCTCGGTATTTCCCAGATAATTCTTGGCTGTGTATTCAAATCCGCGGATATGGTTAAAGGTATGGTTACCGATGCGGTGCCCACGCTCAACGACCATCCGGAACTCGTCCGGATGCTTCCGTATGTTGTCACCTACCATGAAGAAGGTGGCTTTGATGTTGTGCTTATCCAGCAGGCCGAGTACCCAAGGAGTTACTTCGGGGATAGGGCCATCGTCGAAAGTCAGATAAACGGCTTTTTCATTGGGGTCCATCCTCCAGACTGCACCGGGATATAGTTTGCGAAAAAACTCAGGAGGTTGTTCTATAAACACGTGATTAAGGATTAAGGGATTAGGAGGGATTAAGGATTAGGGGTTAATGATTAAGGATTAGGGGTTAAGGATTAGTTATTAATGATTAGTGATGAACTGCACAGGTTAATCCCTAATCCTTTAATCCTTAATCCCTAATCCTTATTCTCACTCCTTCATTCTGTCCACATACATATTATACAGTTCTTCCACCTTCGGCTCGTAGATTTCGGCGAGCTTGGAGTTGTACTTCTTCATGGCCTTCACCTCGGCATCGAGTACAGCCCAGTGGTATTCAAATTCACGGGTAGAAATCATGAAGCGGTTGTCGTCCAGGCTCAGATACCAGGTCAGGTACTCTACAGCCTTGTCAGCAAGGGCTTTCATCATCTCGTCCGCCTTGGCGGTTTCGCCCAGTTGGTAGTAGGCTTCCGCCATCTGTACGGCACCGTTCTGCCAGTCGTAAGGCACGTTGTAGGCGGGAATCATCTTTTCGGCATAGTCCAGGGCGGCTTTTGCCTTGTCTTTCTTGCCCTCACGCATCAGCTGCTGCACGAGTTGGGAGAAGATGCGACGGTGAGAGTGACACATGCGCATGGCGTTCTCGTCGATATAGATGCCCGGCTTGTCGATGCCACCGAACTTGAACTTGTTCATCAGGTTGTCGTACATCTTTTCGGAGTCTATTGTCACGCCCGTCTTACTGGTGTCGAACGGAGTGAAACGATAGGCAAGACCTTCCTGAACGAAGTGGTTTTCCATATTCAGCTGGTTCTCCCTGCCTACGCTGACAGCGATATAGATGGGGCGTTCCCAGTTGGCCTCGCTCAGCATTTCGAGCATCATCAACTCGCTCTTGTAGAGGGCGCGTTTGCCTTTCAGCGAAATGTGCATGTAGTCGGGGATTGAGTCGCCCGGTATCATCATGCCGCTGCGGCGCACGGCTTCCTTGTCTACCTTGATGACAATGCTGTCGGTAGGAATCACCTTCAAGTCCTGATTCTTGTTGCGCACCCAGTTCTTGAGGATATTCTTTAGCTCATACGGGTTGTCACCGAATTCTTTCTTTACATTGACCAGTGCTTCGGGATTACCGTCCAGTGCCTGCTTCTCGGCTTCGGCATAGAGCTGGTCGATGCTTTTCTTGTACTCAGGCTGGATGGGGACGTATTCGTTGGTGCCTTCTACGTACTCCATTCGGTCCCACGTGATGGGGAGAGAAGGACTGTCGTAGGCGGGGCGCTTCATCTGGTCGATGTACCAATCGGTCTGCAGGTACGAGAGGTTGCAGGTGCGGGCGTCGGTACGGAAACCTTCGGTCTCCTGGTTGTACCAGAGGGGGAAGGTATCGTTGTCACCGTTGGTATAGATAATCGGATTGCCGCTTTCTTGCAGGGACATCAGGTAGTTCTGGCCGAAGTCGCGTGCCATGTAGCGGTCGCTGCGGTCGTGGTCGTCCCAAGTCTGGCTTGCCATCTGCACGGGGACAAAGAGGCAGGCTACGGAAACGATGGCGGCAGCAGGCAGTTCCTTCATCTTGGCATAGTCTTGAAGCAGACGGATGAGTCCTGCCACACCCATACCAATCCAGATGGCGAAGGCGTAGAACGAACCGGCGTAGGCATAGTCACGTTCGCGCGGTTGGCTCGGAGTCTGGTTCAGGTAGAGCACGATGGCAATACCGGTCATGAAGAAGAGGAAGAAGACCACCCAGAATTGCTGGATGCCTTTCTGCCCACGGTAGGCTTGCCACAGCAGGCCGATGATACCCAACAACAGCGGCAGGCAGTAGAATACGTTGTGTCCCTTGTTGTCTTTCAGTTCCTGAGGCAAGAGGCTCTGGTCGCCCACCAGCCAGTTGTCGATGAACGGGATGCCGGTAATCCAGTTGCCGTGTTCGATTTCTCCGCTGCCCTGTATGTCGTTCTGGCGTCCGGCGAAGTTCCACATGAAGTAGCGCCAGTACATCCAGTTGAGCTGGTAGGAGAAGAAGAACTTGATGTTTTCCCACTGTGTGGGCATGTTTACCATAATCATGTTGCCGCATTTGTCATAGGGCACGTCGTAACCCTTGATGTCCTGCCAGGCATGGTATTGTTGTGTATGGGCACTGCTGTACATACGCGGGAACAGCATGTTCTGGGCGTATTCGTACTCGATGCGTCCGGGGATTTCGATGTACGAATCCTTCTCGTCGGGCGTGGCTTTCTCCTTGCGGATGAACTTCGTGCCGTTGTACTTGATGCGCGGCTCGCAATAACCGTCTTTCACGTCCAGCGCCACTTGCGAGGAGAAGGCAGGACCATAGAACAGCGGGCGTGTGCCATACTGCTCGCGTCCCAGGTATTCGCCCAGTGTGAAGATGTCCTCCGGAGAGTTCTGGTCCATCGGCGTGTTGGCGGTGGAGCGGATGACGATAAGTGCATACGAGGAATATCCGATGACAATCATCATGGTGCAGAGCAGCGAGGTGTTCAGCGTGCGTGCCGATACGCGGAATTTCTCTTTGACGGCTGCCTGCGTCTTCGGACGGAGGTAGAGCCACAATGCGGCAATGACGATGATACCGATAACCACCGAGCTGGTGCCGTGTCCGTAGAACGGGATACCCAGCATGGCGATGGTGAGTATGAACGAGAGTGCCATACGTGCCTTGTTGCGTTCGGTGTAGCTTTCGTAGATACCCCAGATGAGGCAGGTTGCCAGCAGGATGATATATACGATGACACCCGTGTTGAAGGACATGCCCAGCGTGTTGACGAAGAGCAGTTCGAACCAGCCGCCCACTTTCACGATACCCGGCACGATGCCGTAAAGTACGGCTGCTACCAGTATGCCCGAAGCGAGCAATGCCAGCAGGGAACCTTTTGCATTGGCATTGGGCACCTTCTTGTAGTAATACACCAGTACGATGGCGGGCAGGCAGAGCAGGTTCAGCAAGTGCACGCCGATACTCAGACCGGTCAGGTAGGCGATGAGAATCAGCCAGCGGTCACTGTGAGGCTCGTTGGCGACGTCTTCCCACTTCAGTATGAGCCAGAATACGACGGCAGTGAACAGTGAGGAGAAGGCATACACCTCGCCTTCCACAGCGCTGAACCAGAAGGTATCGCTGAACGTGTAGGCAAGTGCGCCCACCAGACCGCTACCCATGATGGTGACCATCTGTCCGCGTGTGATATTGTTTTCGTCTGTCACCACAAGTTTGCGTACCAGGTGCGTGATGCTCCAGAAAAGGAACAGGATACATGCGCCGCTCATCAGCGCGCTCATGTAGTTCACCATCTTGGCAACGGTGGAGGCATCGGAAGCAAATTGTGAGAATAGGTTGGCTACCAGCATGAAGAACGGTGCGCCGGGCGGGTGTCCTACTTCCAGCTTATAGCCGGT
This sequence comes from Bacteroides sp. CACC 737, assembly GCF_013874375.1. NCBI lineage: Bacteria > Pseudomonadati > Bacteroidota > Bacteroidia > Bacteroidales > Bacteroidaceae > Bacteroides > Bacteroides sp. CACC 737. Next base: position 3,672,809 of record NZ_CP059408.1, on the reverse strand, counting down.
GGTGATGAACTCCGGGCAGTCCCAAAAGCTTGCAGTAGGTTCGATGGTCATGCAGTAGACCGTCGCTGCAATGAGGAAGGTAATCCAGCCTACAAGGTTGTTTACGGTTTTGTACTGTTTCATTCAGATGAAATTCGTTATTATTCAGTTTTGTTTTTTACAAGCTGTTTTGCCATCGCTTAGTCAACGTATTGGCATATATGGGCGCAAATATAATGATTTCGCTTCTAAATAGGTGACAATAAGCAGCATTATTAGGATAGGTTAAGGGATTTGCTGCATCTATAGATGCAGCACGGTGGAAGTATAGATGCAACGCGGTGGATATATAGATGCAACAATGATGATTCTATAGAGGGAATATCCGGCCGATAAAGGGGGATGCGGAAAGGAAGTATCCTCCTTGCTTGTCTAAATGAATCTTTCGTTTATAACCGAAAATCTAGCCTTTTTCGCAAACTTTTTAGGTTATGAACGAAAGAGTTGATAGAAATATTCGTTTATAACCGAAAATTGTTATCTTTGCAGCTAAAGTTTAGGTTATGGACGAAAGAATGGATATACTTAGGAAGTACAATCTCTGGACAGAAGGAGATTTTGACTTCGGTTTCATGCGGGTAGCTTATACCGGCAGAATCATGGACTACGTAGGCAATCGTCTTGTAAAGGTGCTCATCGGCCAGCGGCGTGCTGGGAAAAGTTATGTGTTGAGACAGATAGCAAGGGAACTGATAAGAAACGGTGTCCCTCCGCAGAACACTTTGTTCATCAACCGGGAACTGAGCGACTTTGCTTTTTTGAAGACTCACAAGGATTTGGAAGAGTTGGTGACGCTTTATAAAAGCGAACTGCACCCTCAGGGGAGGATATATATTTTCATCGACGAAGTGCAGCTCATCCAAGAATGGGAAAAGTCGGTCAATTCTTATTCGCAGGACTATACCGAGGAGTACGAGCTCTTTATCAGCGGCTCCAACTCACGGATGCTGTCCGGTGAGCTTGCCACGCTGCTTTCGGGGCGATACGTCCAATTTCCGATATATCCCTTCAGCTATCAGGAGTATACAGAGATAAGGCATCTGGAACAGAACCGTGAGAGCTATATGGGCTATATGAATACGGGCGGAATCCCGGAACTTTTTGTCTTGCCCGAAAAGCAGGAGGTGCAGCGCAATTACTTGTCTGCCTTGAAGGACACCATCTTGCTGAAGGACATCATCCAACGCTACAGCATACGTGACCCCCGACTGCTTGAGGACCTTTTTGCGTTTCTTGTAGGCAATGCCTCTAATTTAGTGTCCATCGGCAACATCGTGAACTATTTCAAGAGCCAGGGCCGGAAGACGAGCTATGATGCCGTGGCTGCCTACATAGGCTATATCGAAGACTCGTTCTTGGCGTATCGTTGTGAACGCTTTGACTTGCGCGGAAAGGAAATACTGTCCGGTACGGCGAAATATTACATCAACGACCTTGCCTTTAAGAATTTCCTCTATCCCGGAACAGCCTATGGTGTGGGTTATAAACTGGAGACTCTTGTCTATCTGGAGTTGCTTCGGGCGGGCTATGATGTCTATACCGGATGTGCTAAAGAAAAAGAGGTGGACTTCATCGCTCGGAAAGGTGACCGTACGATATATCTGCAATCCACCTACATGCTGGTAGATGAACAGACGGTGCGCCGTGAGTATGCTTCGTTGGAGGCGATACAAGATAATTATGAGAAACTGGTTGTCTCGCTTGATGACTTCTGCCTGCCGTCCAATGAAGGAATACGGCATGTGCGGGCGTGGGAACTGGGTGGATTGCTTGAAAGATAGGGATATTTCTGTAAATGTGACAAAAAGCATTGCTTTTGTCTTTGCTTTCTCGGCGTATCAAGGCTTTCGGAGATATATTTTCAATTTATTAGGAGGAGGAATGTTTTGATATATTCCTTATAATCTGTATTTTATATGTTTTTGTTCTCGAATTTCCTTTCGTATAGACAGAGAGATGGAAATACGGGGGATCCTCATACGATAGAAAATACAAAGTGTCAGAATGGTAAAAGTAGAATACCCACCATTGATGTGAATAACATTAATGATGGGCATTCTACAATGTGTTGAGTTATATCGACGTTACGTTACTTCATTCGTTATCAAGCTTGCCACTTCGGAAGTTCCGATGGTGCGGACACTCACCACGCGGTGTGCTCCGTTTTCATCTTGCTCAAAGCATAGTTTCTGGTTGTGGGTATCGTTCTCATAGACATAAAGTACGCCGGCTGAGTATGTTCCCGTCAGGGTGAACTGCGGTTCCACTTTGGCTGTAAAGGTGAACGGCTTCGTGTTGTCTATCTCTGTAAAGATAACAGGTGAGTTGTTGATGGCAGTTCCATCCGGCGAACGGAAATAGTCTGTCTGCGGACCGGCAACAAACTTCAGTGTGTCGTTGAATACGGTGACATTGTTCTCCGCCCCGTTCTTGGCTTGGGTAAATTGTATGTTACTGAGTTTGACGTTGCAGGATGAAAGTGTTTCTTTCTCTGGCACTATAAAATATTTTGTGTAAATGGAAAATACGGGATTCAAAATCGAGTTCCGTATTTTTTATTTTATACATTTACCAAATGAAAAAGATTATGAAAGAAAAGAATCAAGTAGTGCCTGATGAGGTATTAAGCAAGGAGTTCCTTAGCCAGTTCAAGACAGAAGCGGATGTGAGCAGGTTTCTGAATCAGTTGCATGCGCAGGTATTGGAAAAGATGCTTGAAGGTGAGATGGATGCCCATTTGGGGTATGAGAAGAATTCCGTGGCAGGGAACAACACCGGCAACTCCCGGAATGGCAGTTATCCGAAGAAAATTCAGACCGGACATGGAGAGTCTGTCATCTCCATTCCGCGTGACCGCAACGGGCAGTTTGAACCGATAGCAGTCCCCAAGCATGAAAGCCGGGGACTTTCTATAGAGAAGCTTGTTATCTCCCTGTATGCCAAAGGAATGAGTGTTTCCGATATAGAGGAGGAGATGCGTGAGATTTATGAAATAGAGCTCTCTACATCAGCCATTTCCATTATTACAAACAAGGTAAGCCAGGCTGCGCAGGAATGGCAGAACCGTCCTCTGGATCCGGTCTATCTGATAGTCTGGATGGATGGTATCGTCTTCAAGGTACGGGATAACGGCAAGATTATAAACAAGACCGTCTATCTTTGTGTCGGTCTGAAACAGAACGGCCTGAAGGAAGTCCTTGGCATGTGGGTCGGCAAATCGGAAAGTTCCTCTTTCTGGATGGGTGTCCTGACCGACTTGAAGGCTCGTGGAGTGCAGGATATACTGATTACCTGTACTGACAATCTGAATGGATTTACAGATACCATCCGTACCGTATTCCCCCAGTCATCCACTCAGATCTGTGTGGAACATCAGATCAGGAACTCCTGTAAATATGTCGTTTATAAGGATAAGAAAGAGTTTACGGCGGATATGAAGAATGTCTACAATGCACCTAATAAGGAAGTTGCTGCCGCAGAACTTGACAATCTGGAAAAGAAATGGGGAGGAAAGTATCCATACGCCATACTTTCATGGAGAAACAACTGGGATGATCTGACTGTTTTCTTCCAGTTCCCATTGGAAATCAGGAAAATAATCTATACCACAAATCTTATTGAGAATCTGAACGGAAAAATCAGAAAGTACACCAAATCAAAGCTTTCATTCCCGTCGGACGATGCCGTAAAAAAGACCGTGTATCTTTCACTTATGGAGATTGAAAAGAAATGGACAATGCCTATTTCAAACTGGGGATTGATTATGAACCAGTTTATGCTTATATTTGAAAACAGAATCCAGATATAAGAACAAACTTACAACTGAATCCTGTTTCCATTTACACAAAATTTTGGACAGTACCCTTTCTCTACTGCCGCATCCGGTTTACTCTCGGCGCAACCGGTCATTAAGATGCTCATAAGCAATCCAAAATATAAATGTTTATTTATTGTGTAATTGTTTTTTGTTTATGTTGCAAAGTTAGTGAATTTAGAGTCTTTCAGTAATACTCCCTCTTTGAACCACAACTCAAATACCGGGTTGGAGAATATGTACTGCTCCCCTTTATCGACCAATGTGCCGTATTGAAAAGGTGATTTTATGGGCTGCTTGTTCTTGATTTAATGACAAATATACAGATTATATATTCATGTATAATTTCTTTTCTTTTATTTCTATTTAGCCTTGTCGTTTTCCAATCCCCGCCCTAATTCTGCTCAAACTCACCGGAGTAATCCCCAAATACGTAGCAAGGCATTCCAGCGGGATTCTTTGCAGCAGTTCCGGGTTATTCTTCAGCAGTACTTCGTACCGTTCGGCTGCGGAAGTAAACAGCAAGGGGATGAATTTCTCTTCAGTCTGCAGGAATTCTGTCTCTGCAAACTTGCGTCCCCAATTGGCGATGTGGATGTCTTCTTGGAACAATCTTGCCAGGACACTCTGTTTCAAGACGTAAAGAATGACGTCCTCCATGCATTCCACGGTTTCATAACCGGGTGCGTTGGCGATGTAGCTTTTCAGTGAAACGACTGTGGCTCCCTCGGCACCAATCCAAAAGGTGATTTCTTTACCTTTCGCTTCCACGTAGGCGCGGACAATACCTTTTCCGACGAAGAAAATGTTTCTCTCCGTCTTTCCGGCTTCCAGTATGAGGGAACTTTTGGGGTAAGCCACTTCCGTGATGTTCTCCACCAGCTTGTCGACAGATGCCTTTGGCATTGGATATATGGTATGGATAATATCGTATTTGTTCATTATCAGGCAAGTATTGGTTCTTAGTGTGGCAAAGATACGATTTTCGACCTTATCCGGTGCTTCTTATCAAATGTAAAGTGGCAGGAGTACGGGAAAGGTTATCTTTGCTCCCTCTTTAAATGTATAATGAAACAGAAGAATTGAGTATGAACTGGATTATTTTGGTTGTAGCCGGACTGTTTGAGTCAGGCTTTGCCTTTTGTCTGGGAAAGATGAAAGGCGTTACGGGTACGGAATATTATCTTTGGGGTGCAGGCTTTCTTGTCTGTCTGGCCATCAGTATGTTGCTGCTTGCCAAGGCGGTGCATACGTTACCTATCGGGACGGCCTATCCCGTGTGGACGGGGATAGGTGCGGTAAGTACGGTAATATTGGGGATTGTATTCTTTGATGAGTCGGTTTCCTTCATCCGTTTGTTCTTTATTACTACGTTGATAGCTTCTATTGTAGGTTTAAAGATGACTTGATTCCTACGATTGCTGCGGAACAATGCGATGTAAACTTTTGACTTGAAAAAGGATGAACGTGAGCAAAAAAGCCCTATTTTTGCTCACGTTATTGAATTCTGAATAAGTAGTAAACACAAATATGCCATGAAAAGTAAAACTCTTGCATTGATTCTATTATGCTACGCCGCTTCATTGGGCGCCAAGGTAAAACTGCCTGCACTGGTAAGTGACAATATGGTTCTTCAGCAACAGACGGAAGTAAAACTGTGGGGAACGGCAACGCCGAAGGCAGAAGTACGTGTAACCCCCTCGTGGAACGGACAAACCTCCACTTGCCGTGCCGATAAAGACGGACGTTGGCTGCTTGCCGTGAAAACTCCGGCAGCAGGATACACGCCTTATGAGATAACTTTTGATGATGGAGAAAAAACTACGTTGACGAATGTCCTAATCGGTGAAGTATGGCTTGCTTCCGGTCAGAGTAATATGGAAATGCCCTTGAAAGGTTTTGCCGGCTGTTGCATCATGAATGGGGTGGATGATATCATAGCTTCTGCCGAAAATAAGGGTGTGCGCATGTTCACCGTTCCCAAGCATCAGACGTATGAACCGCAAACAGACTGCGAAGGTAGTTGGAACCTCTCCTCCATCGAGACCGCACCCGATTTCAGTGCAACAGCTTACTATTTCGCAACTTCACTGAGTCGTGCCCTCCGTATTCCCGTGGGTATCATCAGCAGTGCCTACGGTGGAGCCACTGTGGAAGGTTGGATAAGCCGGGAATTGCTGGAAAACTATCCGGACATTTCCCTCAACCCCGATTCCATCAAACGCCTGCACCCCATGCACCGCCCCATGCTGATGTACAATGCCATGCTGAAGCCGCTTCAGAACTATACCATAAAGGGATTCATCTGGTATCAAGGCGAGTCTAACGTAGGCCGTCATGAAACATACGCCGAGCGTCTGGCCGACATGGTGCAACTGTGGCGCAAGGAGTGGGGATTGGGCGAACTGCCTTTCTACTTTGCCGAAATAGCACCGTACGCCTACGGAGGTACCCAGCAAGAGAAAGCTGCCTACCTGCGCGAAGCGCAATTCCGTGCCCAAAGCCAGATTCCGAACAGTGCCATGATTTCTACCAACGACCTTGTAGAGCCTTATGAGATATACAATATCCATCCCCGCAACAAGACAAAGGTAGGTCAACGCTTGAGCTATCTGGCATTGAACCTTACCTATGGATTGAAGCAGATACACTGTTTCGGCCCACAATATAAGTCATGGACTGCTAAAGGCAGTGAAGCATGGGTTTCCTTCGACCATTTGGAAATGGGTATCTGTCGCAACTATGACCTTCGCGGTTTCGAAGTGGCGGGTGAGGACCGTGTGTTCCATCCTGCCGACAAAGTATGGCTGCACTGGCAGACGAATGAAGTGGTAATCTCTTCAGAAAAGGTATCCCATCCCGTCAGCGTGCGCTATTGTTTCCATGATTTCCAGATTGGTACGATGATCGGTGGGAATGAATTGCCTACCATTCCGTTCCGTACGGATAATTGGTGAAAGAGTGAAAAGTATATAAACACTTTCATTATACTATAATATTGGGCGCGGGTTACGCGGAATCCACGGATGCAGTAAACTAAATCCGTGAAATCCGTGTAATCCGCGCCTAAAAGAAAATATCCAGAGGGTTTTGTTCCCCCCTCTGTCTTTCTTATTGTTTCAGCAACTGTTCTGCTGCAAGTACCAGGAACATATAGTGGGACGAACCTCCTCCCAACACATACTCAGTCTGTTGCCAGAGGAACGGGAACGTCAGGAGTTCCGGGAAGTCGGGACGGATAAGCGCTGTACCGGAAATGACTCCACCGGGAATGTACGACCAGTCTGCGCGGTTCAGTCCGTAGCCTACAGTGGCTGATTGTGCGCCAACACCCGAGGCGAAGGAAGCCTGGTTGGAGCCCGGGTGGCATCCGAGAATGAAGTTGAGGGCATTGAATACCGGTGCTTTCGGGAATATTTCCGGATAGGCGGTTGTCAGGAAGTAGTGCTGGAAGCCGAAACGCTGTATATCCCAGCCTGCACCCCAGATATTCGGACGGTAGGGAACGCCATAAGGAGTTTCATGCACTTGCTTGTCCAGTTCTTGTTTGTATCCGGCCAGAGCTTTGCGGAAAGCGGTAGAGAAGGCTTTGGCTTTCTTGTTCTTCATCTGTGCAAACTGTTGTTCTACGCGTGCCGTGTACCAGCCGATTCGGCCTATCTGCTTGATGATGAGCTCCTGGTTGTCCAGGATGAAGTCCATATAGGGTTGTTCGCCCGTGGTGAGGTACAACTCTACGGCTGCCTGCACTTTGGGGAACAAGGCTCTGTTGTTGCCGCTTTCGGTAGAAGCATATACTTTGCGGGCAATGTCGAGACAATGTACACTCAATGTATCATTGAAGCCTTTCAATACGCGTGATACGGCAGCAAGTTGGGCGGCTGTCGACAGTTCTCGTCCGGGGTTGTCCTCTGTAAATATCCAACGGTCGTCTTCATTACCGATTTTTCCGTCCGTCATGGCGGCGGCATCACCCAGAAGTACGTATTGGCGAAGGTCGTTGCAGATGATTCCCCGGTAGAGACGTCCCAGTGCCAGGTAGCCGTTGACTACCGTAAGGGCGCCGTTCTCTACTTGTTGCAGCAGGTCATTCTTACCGTCGGGCTGGTGGATTTCCGTCACACGGTTTATCTGGTCGATGGAAGTCACGTCGAGATTCGGGCGGAAAGCTTCGTAGGCCAGTGCCAGGATATAGGATTCTCCGGCTTGGGATTCGATGCGGAGGTCAAAGTCTCCGGCATCGTGCCAGCCGCCTATGTTCACTCCGGGAACCACTTCACCCGGTTTGAATTTGGACAGGCCCTCTTTCTGGTCGTAGCCGTCGATATGATTGTGTGCCGGTGCCATCCGGGCATCGTCCATGTGGCAGCAGTCGTGCCATACGCGGTATTTCTCGTTGACGCGCATGTGGCACATCTGTACGGGAAGGAAGTATTCCAGTACGGGTTGCCATACGCCACGGGCATATACGTCATTGTCGATGCGGAAGATAGGAGATACGGAGGTATCGTATTTAATCTTGTAGAGTCCCGGTTCCTTCACATCCGTGAAGTCCACCTTCAGATAGTTGTATCTTAGGAACTTGCCCCAATTGGCAGGAGTGACGTTCTTGACCACTTTCTCGCCGTCTGCGTCAATGCGGATGATTTGTGCCGTTTCCTTTCTATTGTCACGTATATCCATTTCGATGACGGCTTCCTTGTCCTGGGCGGGATGATAACCTATCTGTGAAGTCTGGATAACCGGCTGATACATCCAGTCGGCCACTACGTTCGGAGTGATAATCCATTTGACGGCCCCTTTGGTGACACCCGGTTTTATGTTGCTGCGCAGTACGAACCAGCCGTTATTGTGGTTCATACGCCCGTCAAACAGTTGTAGGTCACCACTCAATGATTCGATGGTTACTTTGTTGTAAGGGTCGTCGGGGCGGGAGGTAAACTTACGGCCTTTGGCATAAGGTTCGCTGATGATGTCGTCGGCCACAATCGGGCTGTAACCTTTTCCTATCAGTTTGTCCATGTCTGCCAGCGATTGCTTGCCGTCATGATAGTTTCCCGTATGCAGATAGTTGGGTTGGGTTGTCATCAGGGGGGAGTTGGGTTGTTGCGGGAAGATGCCGCTCTGACCGTCCATAATCCAGGGCTTGCCGAAGAGGGAACCCGGGAAGAATTCAAGGTTGAAGCCCACTTTTCCGATGAATTCCTGGGGAATGGGGCGGTCCAGGTCTACGGTCACCTCTATGTGTTTACCTTTGCTTTCCACTTGTACCGTATATATAAGGTGGAGATCCGGGTAAATCATCGGGTTGAATCCGGTGAGGTGGCGTGAGGAGTCGGGATAGCAGAGCGTAGCGGTGATGCTGTTGTCGCTGAGCTTCCGGTCGAGTTGTTTCGGTACGGGCTGCCATTGTCCGGGGGTGGCTTCCAGTCGGATGTCTCCATTCGTTGCTACGCGGTGTCCATTCATGATGATACATACTCCTCCTTGGTGTCCCTCGGGATAGATGTCATCAAAAGCCATGACGTCTACTCCCTGGTTCTTGAAATAACCGGAAGATGTCAGCTTGAAATCTTGTGCATGCAGTGCACCGCTACTGCAGAGCAGTGCCAGGGCGGATGCGAATAGAAAATGTCTCTTTCTCATAGTATCTATTTTTGAGTTACAGAATTCTCCACTAATATACGGACTAAAAAGGAAACGGATGGTTTTTGTTTGTAGCCAATAACGTTATAAAATGTATCTTTTTCCGGTGTTTGCCTATGTTTCTGGGGCAGATATTGTAGCACTTGACGAACACTGGTGTTTGAGCTGACAGACACTGGACTTTGAGCCGACAGACGCCAGTGTTTGAGCCGACAAAGGCCAGTGTTTGACAAAACAAGGATTCAGTACCCAAAAATGACCTTTATCGGAACCAATTGTATCCCTTGAAAAAGGATGGCAATGAGTAATGACAACTTGTTTTTTTGTAAATTTGCAGTGTAACTATGGCCAATTTCTTAAATCGCTACATTATGAGACACCTATTTCCCGTTTTTCTGCTGATTGTAGTAGGGCTGCTGATTGCACCTTTCCTAAAAGCGCAATCACACGCGGATAAGATTTTAAAAGATGAGATAACCTCAGACTTGAAAGAGAATATCCTCTCTTTTTGGGAAAAATACAGTGTAGACCCTTCCGGAGGTTTTTACGGTTCATTGGGACGTGACGGTGCCCCGATAGCGGATGCTCCCAAAGGAGGCGTACTGAATGCCCGCATCCTCTGGACTTTTTCAACCGCTTATCGGATGTATGGCGATGCTGCCTACCGCAAACTGGCTGACAGGGCGCAACGCTATTTCATAGACCACTTCATCGACCCGCAGTATGGAGGCGTATATTGGCTGATAAAAGCAGACGGTACTCCACTGGATACGGACAAGCAGACTTACGGCTGCTCTTATGCCATCTACGGTTTGTCCGAACATTTCAGAGCAACAGGCAACAATGAAAGCCTGCAAAAAGCCATAGAGCTTTACCGGACCGTGGAGAGCAAAATCAAAGATCCCGTAAACGACGGTTATATAGAATCCTTTACCCGCGAATGGGGAACTCCCCAAAAGTTGGGATATGATGGAGATGGTGTTGCCACCAAAACAATGAATACCCATATCCATGTATTGGAGGCATACACAGCGTTATATAAAGTATGGAAAGATGACGGCCTTCGCGAGCGCCTTGCAAAAGTGATAAACTTGATAACAACCAAACTGTATAACTCACAAACACATCACCTGATATTATACTGTGATTCAAACTGGAACAATCTGGATGACATCGACTCTTACGGGCATGACATCGAAACTTCCTGGCTGCTGACGGAAGCTGCAGAAGCTCTGGGTGACCCGGAGGTCATCGGGAAATGCAGGAAAGTGGCTTTGGAACTTGCAGACGCCTCCTTGAAAGAGGGCATCAACCCAATGGGCGCCATGATGTACGAACGGCATAAGGACAAAATCAGGAAGGATGCTTCCTGGTGGTGCCAGGCGGAAACTGTGGTAGGATGCATCAATGCCTGGCAGCTGACCGGTGAACAATCTTATCTGGGCAGTGCCGTCCGTACCTGGAATTTCATCAAGTCCCGGATGATAGACAAGGAGTATGGCGAATGGTTCAGAACCGTGCTGGAAGATGGGACTCCCCGCTACAAGGAACCTAAAGCAAGTATGTGGAACTGTCCCTATCATAACAGCCGTATGGGGTTTGAGATTGATACAAGACTGAAATGACAACCTTTTATATATTTGATATAATGAAGAATTTACGAATTTTCCAGTTGGGAATGGCTGCATTGCTGTGTGGCATATTGTCTCAGCCGCTTTCTGCCCAGACGGAAGTGATGGCATGGAGCAATATCACGGGTGTCCGTGTAGACGGTGAATTGATAGACTTTGAGTCGTCCCTGCGTGTCGGAACCTTGAAAGGAGATATGGAGATTACTGGAAAGGAGAAGCAGGTCCGTCCCGTTTTCCATCGTGAAGGGGACATGCAGGAAGTGACGACTACTCTGCGAGGTATAAAGTTCCATCAGAAAGTGACGGACAAGGGAAAAGGTCTGGTGGAGATTTCTATTGATGCGCTGTCGGACACTACTCTGAACCAGTCAGCCTATTACTGTATCGCCCTAAGTCCGGAAAACTATACTGATGTCAAAGTAAGAACAAGTGGCAGGAAGCTGACCGCTACTTCGGCCAATAGGAAGTTGGAATTCAAGTTCAATAAATCTGTAAAGGCCACGGTTGAAAAAGAATCCACCGGTACCGTAGTTTATATCTCGCTGATGCCGACTCTGAAAAAGGCTGGGAGAACTGCATTGTCCATGGCACTGCATGCTTCCGGAGTGATAGATCATAGTGACGCGGAAATTATATTGGATATGCAGAATCCGGGAAGTCTGTTTACAGGCTTTGGAGGGAATTTCCGCCTGCAGAATCCTGCTGCCGACCCTAAAGTGATAGATTACTGTCTGGAAAATTTGCGTGTAGCCTATGGACGTGTGGAATTTCCGTGGAGATTGTGGCAACCGGAAGAGGAAGCCGACCCTATTGCCACCGCACAGAATGGGGGACTGAACAAGCGGGTGGAGGAAAGTCTCCTCATGGCAAAGCGCTTGAAGGCGATGGGAATGCCGGTAATACTAAGCTGCTGGTTTCCGCCTGCATGGGCCATTGACGGAGGTCCTGCAAGTTATGCTCGTCAAGGCGGTGTCATTGCTTATCGTCTGGATAACCGGAAAAAGGAGAAGATTTATAAATCCATGGCAGATTATCTGTTGTATGCCAAACAGCATTATGGTATTGAGTTCTCCATGTTCTCGTTCAATGAATCGGATTTGGGTATTGATGTCCTCCACACTCCGCAAGAACATGCAGATTTCATTAAGGAGTTCGGTGCTTATCTGGCAGGGTTGAATCTTCCTACCCGCATGCTGCTTGGCGACAATTCGGATGCCACGACTTTCGATTTTATCCTTCCTGCTTTGAACAATCCTGAGACTCATAAGTATATTGGTGCAGTATCTTTCCATTCATGGCGTGGTTGTGATGATGTTACGTTAAAGAAGTGGGCGGATGCTGCCAAAGCGATTAATGTACCACTCTTGGTTGGTGAGGGTAGTACGGATGCCGCTGCTCATGGTTATGCCGAGATATTCAATGAGTCGACGTTTGCACTTTATGAAATCAATCTGTATACGCGTATTTGTGCCATTTGCCAGCCATTGTCCATCTTGCAGTGGCAGCTTACTTCAGACTATTCGTTGTTGTGGGGAGACGGCATTTATGGTTCCAAAGGTCCTTTGCGTCCTACGCAACGTTTCTGGAATATCAAGCAACTGGCCTCCACTCCGGCCGATGCCTTGGCCATTCCGGTCAGTAGCAGCAAGAAAAACGTAAACTGTGCGGCTTTCGGAAATATGGTGCGTGGGGAATATGCCGTCCATATGGTCAATAATGGGGCAGATTGCGAGGCGGTCATCTCCGGTATCCCTGCAGAAGTGAAGGAACTGAAAGTCTATGTGACCAATACAAAAGACTGCATGAAGGAAACTGCAGTGAAAGTGGAGAATGGGCAGGTACGGGTACACTTGCCGGCCATCAGTTTCATTACCTTATTGTCTGATAAATAGTTTTGAAATAGAATAATATAAATGATTACTAAAGAATAGTGATATGAATATAACTACATGTCTGTTTACAGTTCTGGGAGGGATGGTCACTTTAGGGCATCCTTCAGAAACTATACGTTTGAATCAGTTAGGGTACTATCCCCAGCAGGAAAAAGTAGCTGTGGTGAATACCGGTGAGGTCCGTGAATTTACCATAGTAGATGCAGCCACGGGTAATCGGGTATTTTCCGGTAAGCCCGGATATATTGCTTCATCTGCTTGGTCGGATAAGAGCAGGACGATATTGGATTTCAGTGACATCACGGCACCGGGAAACTATTTTCTGATGGTTAACGGAGATTCAGTGGCATTCGAAATAAAAGAAAGAGTACTGTCCCCTTTGGCCGATGCTGCTTTGAAATCTTTCTATTACCAACGTACGGGCATGCCCATCGAAGCGACTTATGCGGGTCGGTGGAGCCGTCCGGCAGGCCATCCCGATGACAAGGTACTGATACATCCCAATGCTGCCGGGCCGGAACGTAAGGCGGGAACGGTGATTTCTTCTCCGGGAGGATGGTATGATGCCGGAGACTATAACAAGTATATTGTGAACTCCGCCTATTCCATTGGACTGATGCAGGCGATTTATGCCCGCTTTCCTGATTATTTTATCCGTCAACAGGTGAACATCCCGGAGAGCGGAAACCACACGCCCGATTTGCTGGACGAGATGTACTATAACCTGAGATGGATGCTGACTATGCAAGACCCTGCCGACGGAGGAGTCTACCACAAGCTGACTACCCCTTCGTTCGAGGGATTCATCAAGCCTACGGAGTGTAAGCAGCCTCGTTATGTGGTTCAGAAATCAGTAACGGCGGCATTGGACTATGCTGCGGCTTTGGCGCAGGCTTCTGCCTTGTTTACTCCTTACGAAGAGGATTATCCGGGCTTTTCGACAGTGGCTTTACAGGCTGCCGAACGTGCTTACGCCTGGGCAGAAGCGCATCCGCAAGCGCTCTATCATCAGGACCTCCTCAACAAGCAATATCAACCTGCCGTGGTTACGGGAGCTTACGGTGATCGTAGTGCCGATGACGAATTCTTCTGGGCGGCTTCCGAGCTCTATCTTGCTACGGGAAAGCCCGTTTACCGGGAACAAGTGAAGAAGCATCTGCCGACTGCATATAAGACTCCTTCTTGGGGCAATACCACTGCGTTGGGCGTGTTTGCCTGGCTGCAACCGGGCAGGGAATATCAGGGTGAAGACGTGGAATTGGCAAATGCCATGAAAGACCTGTTACTGGACTATGCTGTCGAGGCTGTGCGGGGTGCTGACCGCTCTCCTTTCCATGCTCCTTACGGCAACGATGCCAAAGATTTCTTCTGGGGATGCCTTGCCGAAGGGTGTGCTAACCAAGCCACTTCACTGGTTTGCGCCTATTTGCTTACGGGCGAGAAGTCGTACCTGACGAACGCCTACCGCAATATGGACTACATTTTAGGAAAGAATGCTACGGGATATTGTTATGTTACCGGTTTCGGGATGAAGAGTCCTCTGTATCCGCACCATCGTCTTTCTACATCGGATGATATAGAGGCACCTCTTCCCGGTTTCCTGGTTGGCGGTCCCAATCCTGGGCAGCAGGATGGCATTGCTTATGCTTCCAACCTGCCGGATGAGTCTTATGCAGATGTGGAGGGTTCGTATGCTTCCAATGAGATAGCCATTAATTGGAGTGCCGCTTTGGTGGCGTTGGTGTCTTCGTTGGATGCTTTGATGTCAAAATAATGTTGCTATTCAGCCTGCTGCCTTATAAATTCGGATGGGCTGATGTTGAACTCTTCTTTAAAATGTTTGGAGAATACCTTGGGGGAGTTATACCCCAAGGTATATGCAATTTCCGAAACTTGCATCTGGCTTTCTGTCAAGAGTTGTTGTGCACGTTTCATACGGATGGTCCTGATGAATTCGATGGGTTTCTTTCCCGTTATCTTAATCATTTTCTTGTAGAAATAGCTGCGTGATATATTCAGGCTGCTGGCCAGCTCCTCGACGGAAAACTCGGTTTCGCTGATATTGTCCTCTACAATCTGGATGGCTTTTTCCACCAGCTGCCGGTCAAGGGGAGTGATGGTGATACGGCTTGGCTCGATTTTAATGTCCTGATTGAATATTTCCTGACGTTTGACGTTCATCTCGATAATCTTGTTGATGCGCAGCTTGAGGACTTCCATATTGAAAGGCTTGGTGATATAGTCGTCTGCACCAACGCTAAGCCCTTCCAATTGGTGTTCTTCACTTGCCTTAGCTGTCAGGAGGATAATGGGGATATGGGAGTAGCGTATGTCATTCTTGATGGTTGAACATAGTTCCAGACCATCCATTTCGGGCATCATGATGTCACTGACCACTAAATCAATATCTTCCTTTTCCAGTACATTTAGTGCATGTTTTCCGTTTGTGGCTTTTAATACATGATACTGCCTGGCAAGACTTTCAGAGAGAAATTTCAAGAAGTCGTAGTTGTCATCTACGAGTAGTATGGTGAATGGATGGGATTCTTCCTTTATTTCCGGTTCTTCGACCGGTTCTCCGTTTTTGGTTTCATTACTGTTCTGGTGCAGGGGTAGGGTAATCAGGAATACAGAACCACAAGGCTGGTTATCCCTGACACAGACAGTACCCTGATGCATCTTTACGTATTCGGAAACAATGTGCAGTCCAATGCCGCTGCCTCCGTTGCTCGACTGGTTTTTGCTCGACTGATAGAATCTTTGGAATATTTTCTCCTTGGATTTATCTTCTATGCCGCAACCGGTGTCGGTAAAGGTCAGCTCAAGATTTGTGCCTCTTACGGCAATATCCAGTGAGATGCTTCCTTTATTGGGAGTGAACTTGAATGCATTTGACAGGATATTTGTGCATATCTTGCGTATCTTGTCATAGTCGAAATCCATGAATACAGAATGTTGTGGAGCGGTAAGGCTATAGCTGATGTTCCGTTTCTGTGCTATCGGATCGAAAGAGTGGAATATTTCACTCAGAATGATAAGGATGTTGTCATGTTTGCATTTCAGGGTTTCAGCCTTGGCATCCAGCTTTCTGAAATCCAGCAGTTGGTTAATCAGTTCCAGCAGATAGTCGGCATTTTGTTTGACCATATCCAGAATACCTTTACGATATTCGGGATGGTCTACGAAAAACTCTTCAAGCGGATTGATGATAAGTGACAAGGGAGTCCGCAGTTCGTGGCTTATGTTGGCAAAGAACTGTAGTTTCATATTGTTGATTTTCTGCTGCCTTTCATTTTCCATCTCGATGGCTTGCATGATTTGTTTCTGCTTTTGGCGTAAGCGCAGATTGCGGATAATGGACAGAAGGATACACAAAATGATACCGGTATATATGGTATAGGCCCACCAGGTGCGCCACCAAGGAGGGAGTATCTTTATTTTCAGTTCCTTGATGTTGGGGCTCCATATGCCTTGTGAGTTGCATGCCTTGACGGATAAAGTATAGTTTCCGGCAGTCAGCATGGATAGGTTTACTTTGTTGTTTTCGGCATAAATCCAGTTGGAATGAATCTTATAGGCATATTTTATCTTATCCGTTTCCACCAGGTCGAGAGCGGAGAAGGACAGAGTGAATGAATTTTCCTTTTCAGTGAAGGAAAGGTGTTGTGCACATTCAAGTGAGCTGCCGTTCAGGATGTCCGGATGGGGCATTCCGGATTTGAACTCAATACCGGTAAGGTAAATGTTGGCATCATAACTTGTGGTCAGGATGTCTTGTGGAATGATAGTCTGGTAACCTTGAGGAGTACCTATCAGTATATTGCCGTTCTGCAGTTTGAGGATGGCGTGGACATTGGTATCGTTGCATATCAGTCCGTCGCTTACGGAGTAGTTCACGATGGTGTATGTATCGTTTGTTATTTTGATTCGTGAGATGCCGTTGCCGGTGCCAATCCACATTTGGTTGTTGTTGTCTTCCGTGATGGCTCTGACGAGATTGGCGGCAAGCCCGTTTTTCTGGTCAAGGAAGTAGATGGAGTCGTTCTTCTGGTTCCATATGCTCAGTCCGTGTGGATGTCCTATCCAAAGAAGGTCCCGGCTGTCCTTATAGACAGTGAGCATATTGTTCTCCTTGAAACGGCTGGCTTCGGCGTATATATTATAGGCTTGGGTTTCCGTATCGATAATAATGAGTCCTCCTCTGGTTGCTACGTAAAGGGTGCTGTCTTTGTCATAGTACATATCACGGACAAAGAATTCTCCCGGACGGTACAAGATGATGTCAAACTGCCCGGTTTCCGGATTTAACCTCTGTATATATCCTTTCATGGTACCTATCCAGATGTATCCGTGTTTGTCCACCTCTACTGTATACACATTGTTTTCGAGAAGCTGGCTGTTGCTTACCGTGTATTGTTTGATTTGCCCTTTCGAGTAGCATAGCAGTCCTTTCTGGAAGGTGCCTATCCATAGGCGGTTTTTGGAGTCGATGGATAAGTCGACTACAATATTGGCGGGAGTTGCTATCTTTTCGTATGAATCGGTCACCAGTGAACGTCGGATTAGTCCCGTACCGTCTGTTCCGTAGTAAATGGATTCCTGGCTTGTGTCTTCGCAGAAGGTTAGGATATCATCATATTCCAGGGATTTGTTGCATAGTATGATTTGAGACATGGGGCTATAATAGGAAATACCGTGTTTGAAATTCCCTATGTATATGGTTCCGTCTTTGTCCCGGTAAATGGTATTCAGATTGTTGCTGGCAATGGTGTGCGGTTTCAATGGATTGTGCACCAAGTTGGTAAGAGATTTGGTCAGGGCGTTGTAAACGAACAACCCCATATGGCTGGTAAGTATCCATACGTTGCCGTCTCCCAGGTCGAGGATGCGTTGCACGCGATTGTACTGTATGTGAGTGTTATTGTTCAGGCTGATGTTCTCCCATTGCTGTGTAAAACTGTTCTTGTGCAAAAGCAGGCTGTTTTGGAAGGTGTATACCCATAGGTTTTCGTTTTGGTCTATGTAAATGTGTGGCTCATGATTCTCCAGCAAAGGTCTATAGATGGCGGGAATGGCTATTTCCTTGACTTCGGAAGTCTGCTTGCTGATACTGTATAGGATACCGTTGGAGTACATTATATAAATGAACTGGACACCTATATAGAGGCTTGAAATCTTTTCAACTGCCAGTGGATAGGCTTTGATGGAGCTGTTGTCCATGCTTCGTATGTAAAGTTTGGAATAGTCGTAGGCCCAAAATTCATTCTTGGAGGTTTTTCCCATCCTCAGAATGTTTTTACTGGGGATTTGCAGCCCATCGAGTATGGGTTTATAGTCATTGTCGAATTTACCGGTCTTATAATTATAGATACTGTAGCCGCTGGAAGTCCTTATCCATACATTGTCGTCCGGTCCTTCGAAAATTTCGCTGATGGCATCGTCCGGCAGGTTGGAGTCGTTCTGGTAATACTGCTGGAAGGAGTAGCCGTCGTATTTGTTGAGTCCTGATTCTGTCCCCACCCAGAGGAATCCCCTATTGTCTCTGTAGATGCTTCGGATACTGTTGTTGGAGAGTCCTTCTGTTGTAGAGAGCTGCTTGAACATGACAGCCGGCGGGATTTCCGTTGAGTTACTTTGAACAGTAAGGAGAAAGGTCAGGTTGCATATAAGGAATAGGAGCAGTTGTTTCATGTATTTTCTTTATTAGAAGGATTAACAATATTGTAACTGCAAACTTAAATATAATCCTCCGAACGAGCAAGGGAAGATTTGCGTATTCGCGTGGGATGATATCCTCCGTTTGGTGAAAAATAGTATGCATTTTGTTTCCAATGACCCTATATGGGTTCTATGAAACAAAACCGGATATTAAAAGACATTTTTAAGGCATCTGTGTTTCCTTTAAGAAAAATACATTTGCAGGCAAGATCATTTAAATCCTAATAGTATGAAGAAAGAACTTTTAGCAGTGGCGATGCTGTTGTTTGCCGGCGGCAATCTGTTGGCACAGCCACATGTCAATGACGGTACTTCGTATCTGATGAACCAACCTCTGGACATGAGTACCGATTTCCGTGACTTGAGTAATACTTTGTTTTTTGCAGATCACCTGGAGTCATTCGATGCCAAGTCGGGTGAAGGGCTGGTGAACTGGAAACGCGGGCATCTGATGCCCCGTCAAGCCTTCAATACCAACGGTGCACAGCCCCGTAAAATGAGAATGCTTGATTTTCCTTTCACTGCCTATGAAAATGACCCCAACCTCAAATTCAAGATTGACTTTGTAACTCCGCGTACGGTACGTATCCGTATGCTAACGACCCCGGTGGAACCTAAACCTGCCGCTTCCATCATGTTGGCAAAGGAACCGGGCAGGGATGGAAGCTGGAAAGTTGCCGAGACGAATGACAAGATTGTCTATTCCAGTGACTATGGAACCATTCAGATTAACAAGAATCCCTGGAGAATCGTCTTGAAGGATAAAGCCGGACGTATCTTGAGCCAGACTGCCGCTTTGAGTGATGCGGACTCTACGCAGGTAAAATATACACCGTTCTGTTTTGTGAAGCGGGGAAGTGACAATGCCCGCCGCATCAATCCGGTATTTACCTTGACTGCGGATGAAATGATTTTTGGTTGCGGAGAGTCTGCCACTGGGCTGAACAAGGCCGGACAGAAGGTGAACTTGTTTGTTACAGACCCACAAGGGCCTGAGACGGACCAGATGTACAAACCGATTCCTTTCTTTATGAGTAACCGGGGATATGGCATGTTTATGCATACATCCGCTCCCGTGACTTGTGATTTTGGTGCTACCTATATTGGGCTGAACAAAATGTTCATGGGTGACGAGAACCTGGATTTGTTCGTTTTCTTCGGCGAGCCGAAAGATATTCTGGACGAGTACACCGATTTGGTAGGAAAGCCGGGCATGCCCCCCTTGTGGTCTTTCGGTACGTGGATGAGCCGTATTACCTATTTCAGTGAAAAGGAAGGTTATGATGTAGCGGCCAATATCCGTAAGAACAAGTATCCGTGCGATGTTATCCATTTCGATACCGGCTGGTTTGATGTGGACTGGCAGTGTGACTATAAATTCTCCGAGAACCGTTTCCAGAATCCACAGCAGATGTTGAAGGATTTGAGGTCACAAGGTTTCCATGTATGTTTGTGGCAGTTGCCTTATTTCACTCCTAAAAATCGTTATTTCTCTGAACTGATAGAGAAAGACATGTATGTGAAAAATGGAAATGGTGAACTTCCCTACGAAGATGTGGTGCTCGATTTTTCCAATCCGGAAACCGTAAAGTGGTATCAGGACAAACTGGCGGGATTGCTGAATATCGGTGTCAGTGCCATTAAAGTAGACTTCGGCGAGGCTGCTCCACTGAACGGTATTTACGCTTCCGGCAAGAGCGGATGGTATGAGCATAACCTCTATCCGGTGCGTTATGATATGGCAGTGTCCGAGATAACCAAGAAGTTGCACAACGAGAATATAATGTGGGCACGTGCCGCATGGGCCGGTTCCCAGCGTTATCCATTGCATTGGGGCGGTGATGCTGCAACTACGAACACGGGACTGCTGGGTACGCTTCGTGCAGGCTTGTCCTTCGGCTTGTCCGGTTTCTCCTTCTGGAGCCATGATATGGGCGGCTTTGTAAAATCCACTCCGGAGGACTTGTATTGCCGCTGGATACCGTTCGGTTTTCTTACTTCCCATACCCGCGCGCATGGGGCACCTCCGACAGAGCCGTGGTTGTACGACAGCAAGCGTGTGCAGGATGTCTTCCGCAAGAGTGCGGAGATGAAGTACCGTCTGATGCCTTATGTGTATGCTCAGGCTAAGGAATGTACAGAAAAGGGCTTACCGATGCTAAGAGCCTTGTTTGTAGAATTTCCCGATGATCCGGGAGCATGGAAAGTGGATGACGAGTATCTCTTCGGTTCGCAGATTCTGGTTGCCCCCTTGCTTGAATCCGGTATGACGGGCCGCACAGTTTACCTTCCCGAAGGAAAATGGATAGACTACCAGACAGAGAAAGTCTACGAAGGTGGATGGCACCAAATTGAAGCAGGCAGTCTGCCGATAATCATGCTGGTACGTGACGGTTCGGTACTTCCTCATCTGAAGTTGGCGCAGTCCACTGTTGAGATGGATTGGAGCAAAATGAACCTGAAGGTATACAGTGCTGACAAGAAGCAGGCGGAAGGATTGGTTTGTCTACCTGCCGACAACCGTATTCAGGTTGTGAAAGTGGATTGTGGAAAGGCCAAACCGCAACTGTTGAACCAGGTTGAAGGCACTTCCCTGAGTTTCTGAACTTAATCTTTGAAAATCTATATTGAATTCACCCCTGCCGGTATGGAAGAGAAAGGGATATAGTTACCGAAATCTGTGTTACTATGGTGGCACAGATGTGCCTTCCCAATGGCACGGCAGTGCCTCTATAGTGGCACAAAATTGTGTCGCATATCTTTTTCCCGATGTGCTTATGACCGGGGTATTTGTTAAACCTAAGTATTTAGTATTTATGAGAAATGTGATGAAGTATTTGGGTATCATGTCAGTATCGCTGGCATGTGCCGGACCTCTCTTTGCAACAAGCGTACAGCCGTTTGCAGGTGTCACTGTCGTACAGCAGAGTGTAGTTACTGTGAAGGGCCAAGTGGTGGATGAGAAAGGCGAGCCCATCATCGGTGCCAATGTCATTGTGGAAGGTACGACAAACGGTATGATTACCGATTTGGACGGTAACTTCTCCTTGCAGTGTCCCGTAGGTTCTACGCTGAAGACTAGTTACATCGGTTATCTAGCGCGAACGGTCAAAGTAACCGGGAATATGAATGCTCTGAAAATTACTTTAAAGGAGGATACCGAAACCTTGGATGAGGTAGTTGTTGTGGGCTACGGTACGATGAAGAAATCCGACCTCACCGGTTCTGTGGCTTCCGTGAATGCGGAGGAAATGATGAAGCGGAATCCGGTGAACTTGGGACAAGGTTTGCAGGGAGCTGCGGCAGGTGTATCTGTCATCCGTTCTTCCGGTGACCCGGAAGGAGGTTTCTCCATCCGTATCCGCGGTGTGGCAACCGTGAATGGTTCTGCCGACCCACTCTATGTAGTGGACGGTGTGCAGGTAGGAACTTCTATCGATTTCTTGAATCCTAATGATGTAGAGTCCATCGAAATTCTGAAGGATGCTTCGGCTACGGCAATCTATGGTACTCGCGGTGCCAATGGCGTCATTATGATTACTACCAAGAACGGCGGTAAGGGTAAGGCAAAGGTAAACTTCTCGGCCAACTATGCCCTTCAGTTCAATTCGAATAAGATTGATGTGGCTGATGCGGACTTGTTTGCAAGTGCTGTACGTTCCGCTGTCAAGAATGACGGTATTGCCATGACCAATCTGGCGTATGGCGAGGATTACATAGGCAGACTGAATAGCATTGACTGGCAGGACGAAATGTCACGCACGGCATTACAGCAGAACTATAATCTTTCTGCTTCGGGAGGCAGCGAAAATACCCAAGCCAATTTATCTCTGGGTTATTTGAACAACCAGGGTATCGTGATTGAGTCGAATTTTAAACGCTTGACGGCACGCGCTAATATCACTCACAAAGTGAAAGACTTCCTGCATGTAGGCTTGAACTTGAACTATGCACATTCGGAAAAGATGGGAGGAGGCAACCTGAGAAACTATGCACAAGCCATTCCAACCATGGATTATGTAGAGGACGGTGTTTTCTATTCCATGCCTATTGTGTTGCCCGACGGTACTTGGGGACATTACAAGAAAGAAGGCAATGGAGACGTGAACAAGGGAGCTGACAATCTGGTTGCTGCTGCCAAGACTGCTGACAGTATTAATAAATGGGACCGTATGCTTGCTAGTGCTTTCCTACAACTCGATTTGTACAAAGGGTTGACTTTCAAGACTATTGCCAGTTATAATTATTATACAAAAGGTTATAATGGCTATACAGCCTATAATGATAGAACCTTTGGAACTCAAGACCGTAAGGACTCGTTCTCGCTGAACCAGAGCCAGTCCACTTCACTCGGTCTGGAAGCGTTCTTGAACTATGACTGGTCCAATGAGCATCACCGCGTAAGTGCAATGGCCGGTTTCTCTACCAGCGATACGAACGGTGCCTGGCTGAATTCCAGTGCCAACGATTTTCCGGCAGACAACATCCGCAAAATTTCATTGACCAATGACCCATCGTCTAAGCAAACGGATGGTGGGCTGGATTTGAAGACAAGATTCCTTTCTTACTTCGGCCGTCTGACTTATACTTTGAACGACCGCTATATTGTGACTGCAACGGTACGCCGCGACGGTTCTTCGAACTTTGGTGCCGGCAATCGTTATGGTACATTCCCTTCCGCTTCTGTAGCTTGGCGTCTTTCCGAGGAAAAGTTCATTAAGGATTTAGAACTGTTCAGTAACTTGAAGTTGCGTGCCGGATGGGGACAGACCGGTAATGCGGGCAATGGTACCAACTTGTCCATAGC
Organism: Bacteroides sp. CACC 737; assembly: GCF_013874375.1. Lineage (NCBI taxonomy): Bacteria > Pseudomonadati > Bacteroidota > Bacteroidia > Bacteroidales > Bacteroidaceae > Bacteroides > Bacteroides sp. CACC 737. The sequence continues at coordinate 3,649,262 of NZ_CP059408.1, read as the reverse complement.
ACAGTTGTCTTCGGCAAATGCAATGTACTGGTTCTTTAATGGTTCGAGTGTGATTAACGGTGCCGGTATTGCCCAGCAGAAAGAAATTGATACCAACCTGAAATGGGAAACCAATGAGCAGACAAATATCGGTATTGATTTTGCCTTTATGAACAATGAGCTTTCTTTCTCTGCCGATTACTTTATCCGTGACGCAAAGGATCTGCTTCTGTATCGCCAGATTCGTCCTTCTACCGGTTTCTCCAATGTCTATACTAACGCGGGACATATCCGTAACTCAGGTTTCGAGTTTACTGCTGCGTGGAACAAGAGCTTCAGCGATTGGAATATCGGCATAAGGCTGAATGGGTCTACTCTGAAGAACGAGGCTATTGAAGTCGGCGATCCGATATTCAGCAAGTCAGGTTCAGCACAAGATGGCGACAACTGGGACAACCACTCCATTACACAGAACGGCTATCCTGTAGGTTCCTACTATGGCTGGAAGGTAGAAGGCATTTTCAGAACCCAGGCCGAAATTGATGAAATGAATAGGCTGGCGGTTGAAAAGGGAGTTGAAAGTGGTGTATATCAGGACAAGACTACCCAGCCCGGCGACTATAAGTTTGTTGATTTGAATGGTGATGGGCAGATTACCGATGCCGACCGTACTGTTATAGGCAATGGATATCCCAAGTTCACTTACGGAATGAACCTTACCGCTTCCTGGAAAAACTTTGATTTCTCGATGAACTTGTACGGTGTAGCCGGTATGGATATCCTTTCTTATTCTTCGGCCCGCTTGACCTCAGTCTATGCACCCGACGGCGGTTATCAGAATGTACTGAAGGAATATATCAATAATGCATGGTCATCTTCGAATACCGGCGCCAAATATCCGCGTATCACCAAGACAGACTATAATAAGAACATGCGTGTGTCCGACGCCTACATCCAGAAGGGGGATTATCTGAAGATTTCAAATATTCAGATAGGATATACATTCCCGAAGAATGTGCTGAAACCGGTGAAAATGGAAAATGCACGCGTATTTGTCAGTGTCGACAATGTATGTACCATCTCTTCGTACAATAAGTTCGGCGATCCGGAAGTCGGTGACTCCAATGTATTGTATTCGGGATTTGACGGAGGACGTTATCCGTTCCCGATGTCGGTTACTTTCGGTCTGAGTGTACAATTCTAATACTAACGGATAAAAAATATGATTATGAAAAACTTATATAAACTGTTGATCGGTGTGCTGGCCTTAAGCACCGTAACGTCTTGTGACGATTATTTGGAAGTGGATCATTACGATATTCTTCCGGCAGATTTCATGTTTAAAACGGAGGAGAATGTCCTTTCCGGATTGAACGGACTTTATGATACCTTTTATACGGACCAGCACGGTTCCGGTGATGACGAAACATGGGGATTCAAGCCTCAGGTATTTGCTGCCAACCATTCTACGATGGACTGTCAGGCTTCCGGTTGGGATGCGGAATGGCAGCGTCATGCCTGGAAACCCGATAAGGGTTCCCTGGAGACTGCATGGCGGATGAGTTATCGTGCAGTGGACCGTGCAAACCGTTTCCTAGCTGGCCTGGAGACGGCGGATGCCTCTATATTTGCGGACAGCAATTCCAAGACCGTTTATGAAGCGCAAGCACGTGCCATCCGCGGTTATAACTACCTTTACTTGACGAAACTTTTCGGAAGGGTACCGATGTTGCTTACCGGTGAAACCTATACTACTTCGGTAGGAAAGGCACGTCCGGAATCCGTGGATGAGACTTATGCGGCTATCGAGGAAGATTTGTCTTTTGGACGCGACCATCTGGACTGGTTACCCATGAATGGTGAATACGGACGTATAACCAAGGGGTTCTGCAAAGCTTATTTGGCCGAGCTGTATATGTTGAAGAAAGACTTTACGAAAGCCAAGACGGAACTGAAGGATATAGTGGACAGTGGAACCTATTCATTGGAGCCCTGCTTCGGTAACCTGCATGCCTGGGATACACATTGGACCAAAGAATCTGTATTTGAGGTGATGTATCATGAACAAGGATATATGGGCTGGGGAGCCGATTCGTCTTCAGATGCCATGATGTGGTACGGATATATGTGCGCGGCACCCGAATGGGGAGGCTGGGGTTCTCTCTGTCTTTCTTGGGAGTTTGTACGTTCCTTTGAACCGGGTGACAAACGCCGCCAGTACTCTGCTGTTGCCAAAGGGGATACGCATCCTATTACCGGGCAGACTGTAGGGGTGACAAGTGGTTTTGACGGTCTTTTCCAAGGTTCCGAAAATATGCCTACTGTTTATTCCTTGAAATACTGGAGATGCAAGCCAGGTGAGAACAACAAAGTATTCAATCCTATTTCATTGACTCTGAAGCGTTATGCAGGCATCATGCTCGACTATGCAGAATGTTGTTTCGAGACAGGTGACAACGCTACCGGATGGAACATGATACGTCAGATACGTAACCGTGCTTGGGGTAATTTGGAGATGGGAGCGACGATGATTGACCTACCCGCCGACATGTTGAATACCCAGACGGTGGAAGTGCCGGATGCAGAGACCTATTATACAAGCTATAAAGCAGCCAAAGGCTATACTTCTCCGGTATGGAAGGTGGCGTTGATTATAGAGCGTCGCCATGAATTCAATGCCGAGTTTTCGCTTTACCATGATTTGTGCCGTATGGGTATGTGCAAAGAGTGGTTTGCCGCCGAATATCCGAAGACAGCAGCCAACTCTTCACAAGAGGCTTGTCTGCAGACTGGTGACTCATTCCGTTTCTTTGAGCACGAGGCTTATCAGGAAATCTTCCCGATTCCGACGAATGAGATTCTGACCAACCCGCTCATCAATCAGGCTGACCAGAATCCGGGATATTGATAAATTATAGATAAACACTTAATAATAAAATATTTGTGAGTGAAATGTCAGGCACCAGTAGTTGTTGTGATAGACGTCAGCGTCTGTCGTGATGAAAGCCGGTGTCTGATATGACAAACACCAGTACTTGAGACGACGAACACCAGTCTCTGATAAACGGGGAATTATACAAGGAAAAGTTTGATGGTTTTAGAGAATAATTATGGAAAGGAAGATGTTTTATTGGATAGCACTGCTGGTTGCATATTGTCTGGCAGGCTGCCGGTCGCATTCAGGGGAGACAGATATGCAGACACGCATGCGTACAGAGATTGTCACGAATGTCAGAGACAGCGTGTTGCCGTTTTGGATGGATTATGCAGTGGCTCCCGACGGCAGTTTTTATGGAACTGTATTGCGGAATGGTACTCCGGTAGTGGATGCTCCGAGAGGAGGGGTTCTGAATGCCCGGATTCTGTGGAGTTTTTCTGCCGCATACCGTACGTTTAAGGATGAGGCTTATCTGAAGCTTGCGGATAAATCGCAACGCTACTTCATTGATACATTTATAGACAAGGAACATGGTGGGGTATATTGGCTGGTCAATCCTGACGGTGAGGTGCTGAATGCTTCCAAATATACGTATGCCATGACCTACGCCATCTATGGGCTGGCTGAACACTATCTGGCAACAGGTAACAGCGAGAGTCTGGATATGGCTGTCGGTTTATATCATACCTTGGAGGAGAAAGGCCGCGAACCGCAATATGACGGTTATGTGGAATCTTTTACTGAAGATTGGAAACAACTGGATAATTATGATAACAATGCACCCAAGACTATGAATGCGCATTTGCACGTGCTGGAGGCTTATACCCTTTTATATCAGTGCTGGAAAGACGACGGGCTGAGGAAAAGACTCGAATTCTGCACCGAGTTGTTTATGGACCGCATTTATGACTCTTCAAAGAGACATTTTAATTTGTTCTTTGATAATGCATGGAACAGTCTGGTTGAGATGGACTCTTATGGACATGATGTAGAGGCGGGATGGCTGCTTTGTGAGGCTGCCCGTGTATTAGAAGACCGGCAACTGATGGATAGGGCGAATCGGCTTGCGCTGGATGTGACGGATGCTTGCTTGGCGGAAGGACTGAGTGACAAAGGGTATATGATGTATGAAAAGAAGGGCGGAAGAACAACCGGCCATGCCTCATGGTGGGGCCAGATTGAAACGATGATAGCTTGTGTCAATGCCTGGCAAATCAGCGGGAATGACGTTTATCTGCAATCGGCCGATACGGTTTGGACTTTCGTAAAGGACTGTATGATAGACCGGGAATATGGTGAATGGTATAGTGATTGTTTTGATGGAGAACCCAAGAAGGATACTCCCAAAGTGAGTATGTGGCGTTGCCCGTATCATACGGTACGCTTGGGAGTGGAAATACATAATCGTTTAAAATAGTATTTATGAAGAAATTTATAGCAGGTGCAGCATCACTGATGCTTTGTATGGGGCTGCACGCCCAGGATTTCAAAATCAATCCATCGGGATATTTTGAGAATGGCGGGGCCAATGTGATGGTGTTCAGTGACGTCTACCCTGAAGGACACCAGGGAGGACTGACCCTTGTTTTGAATGGAGACCGCAGGGCTGCCAATGGAGATGTGCGCTTTGAAATCTCGCAAGGGCAGTGGCAGGGATTGCCCAAGATGAGAAGCCGGGTGGTGGATGAGGCTGACAATGAAATCCGTGTCACATTGAGTTATCCGGATTCGGCCAAACACATGGCAGGCTTTAATCCGATGCTTTATCCGGATTTTGTTTTTGGCTATACCATTAAGGTCAAAGGCGAGAAGGATTATCTGGTATTGACCGTTGATTTGGACCAACCGGTGCCCGAGCGGTTTGCCGGCAAGTTGGGTTTTAATCTGGAATTGGTACCTTCCACTTTGCTGGGCAAGCCGTGGATTATGGACAACCGGACGGGAGTCTTTCCCCACCAGGCGATGGGGCCCACCATGAAACAGTCTTCCAACATGGAGCATATCGGAGATTTCAACCCTGGCGGGAAAGCTGATTTGGACCAGTTGCTGTTGGATAGAAAGACTTATAACCCGATGATTGCCGATGATATCGTCTCTGCTCCTTTTGCCGAGGGGAAAAAGTTTGTACTCAATCCTCAGGATGATTTGGCAAAGATTACGATTGAAAGTGAGAAAGGAGACTTGCTGCTGTATGATGGAAGGATAAATCATAACAACGGTTGGTTTGTGCTCCGTTCGGAGTTCCCGGTAGGGACAAAGGAAGGTGCGGTGAAATGGATAATCCGTCCGACAGTCACTAAAGACTGGCGTTATGCACCGGTGGTGCAAGCCTCTCAAGTAGGTTACCATCCTGGACAGAAGAAAGTAGCTGTCATAGAGTTGGACAAACGGGATACAGACTTCAAGCAACCTGCCCTTTATCGCATTGTTGCCGATGGCAGGAAACTGGTAAAGCAGCAGGCTGCCAAGGATTGGGGAGATTTCCAACGTTACCACTATCTGCAGTTCGACTTCACGGAAGTGACGGAAGAAGGGCTCTATCAGGTGATGTACGGCGATGCTGCTTCTCCGGTGTTCCGCATTGCCAAAGATGTGTGGGACAAGGGTATCTGGCAGGCAGAGGTGGAATACTTCTTGCCGGTACAGATGTGCCACATGCGTGTGAACGAAAAATACCGTGTATGGCATGACTTCTGTCATCATGACGATGCACGTATGGCCAAAACCGATATCAACCATATAGACGGATATACTCAAGGAACCTCTACTCTTTGTAAGTATCAGCCGGGTGATTTGGTTCCAGGGCTGAATGTGGGTGGATGGCACGATGCGGGGGACTATGACTTGCGTGTGGAATCCCAGGCAGGCGAGGCCTATATACTTGCCATGGCTTGTGAGAACTTTGGTGCCTATTGGGACGAGACTTCCATAGATTTTGAAAAGAAGATAGTCGAGATTCACCAGCCGGATGGAAAGAATGACTTGTTGCAGCAGGTGGAAAACGGTGCTTTGACGATAGTGGCGGGTTGGAAGGCTCTGGGGCGTCTTTACAGAGGGATTCTGTGTCCTACCGTACGCCAGTATGCACACTTGGGTGATGCGTCGGCTCATACAGACCATGTCAGTGGGACTGCCGACGACCGCTGGGTGTTTACGGAGGACAACCCTGGTAGGGAACTTCAAGTGGCTGCCTGGCTGGCAGGTATTTCACGTGTCTTGAAGGGACATAACGATGCATTGGGAGCGGATTGTCTGGAGATAGCCCGTGAATTGTTCAGGATTACCCGCTGCGACAACAACCGGGTGCTGACAGCCAAGGTACATGCTGCCGTAGAACTTTATCTGGCGACAAAGGAAGTGGAATACCGTGATTTCGTTTTGCAGCAGCAGGATTTCATCTGCAAGAATATCCGTCAGACGGGTTGGTTCATCGGACGTTTCGACAAGGCTGTGGGAAATGCACGTTTCAGCAAGGCTGTTCGCAAAGCACTGCCGGAGTTGCAGGCTATGTATCAGGAGTATAGCAGTAAAACTCCGTATGGAGTGCCGCATGACAGAGGTAACCGTTCTTCCGGTTCATGGGAACCCCAGCATCTGGGCTACAATTACTGTTACCTGCATGCTGCCTATCCTGACTTGTTTGCACCGGACTATATTTTCAATGCTGTCCAATACCTGCTCGGTATGCATCCGGGACGTAATCAGGCAGCGTTTGTAACGGGAGTCGGTGCCGAAACGATGAAAGCTGCCTATGGTGTCAACCGTGCCGACTGGTCTTATATTCCGGGTGGAGTGTCTCCGGGTACAAATCTGATTCGTCCTGACTTGCCCGAATTACTTCATTTCCCGTTCTTATGGCAGGAGGGTGAGTACTGTTTGGGCGGACATGCTACGTGGTTTATGTATATGGTATTGGCATCTCAGAAAATATTGAATGGTAATGAACAGTAAAATAAAGGTAGATAAGTTTGTAATTGTAGCTTTTCTGCTCTGCATGGTCTGCACTATGGTCATGCAGGCAAAAGCTTATGACAATTTTAAGGTATCGGTCTATGTACGTGCCTACGAGGTAGACAAGATGAAGGACATCCATTGGCTGGATTCGACTTGGAATGTGATTTCACAACAGTTGGAAGTGGACAAGATTTATCTGGAAACACATCGTGATTTACTGATTGTGGATGACGCCACCCTGGAGCAAGCTAAGAAATTTTTCCATGACCGGGGAATAGAGACTGCCGGAGGAATTACCTACACCATCAACGAGGCAAACAGTTTCGAGACGTTCTGCTATTCCAATCCCGAGCATCGTGAGATGGTGCGAAAGATTGCAGAACATACGGCAAAGCACTTTGACGAGTTTATTCTGGATGACTTTTTCTTCACCAGTTGCAAGTCGGACATAGAGATAAAAGCCAAAGGTGCGCAGAGCTGGACGGAATACCGTTTGAAGCTGATGACTGAAGCCGGGCGCGACCTTGTGCTGAAACCTGCCAAGAAGGTGAATCCTCGTGTAAAGGTAATCATCAAGTATCCCAACTGGTACGACCATTTCCAAGGTTTGGGCTTTAATCTGGAGGAAGGTCCCCAACTCTTTGACGGTGTCTGGACGGGTACCGAAACAAGGGACCCTGCCGGCAACCAGCATCTGCAGAATTATCTAAGCTATAATATTATCCGCTATTTCGATAATCTGCGTCCGGGCTACAACGGTGGAGGATGGGTGGACTCCGGTGGACTGAATCTAGGCATGGACCGCTATGCTGAGCAGCTGCATCTGACCATGCTTGCCAAGGCTCCCGAAATCATTCTCTTTGCCTATAACCAGCTTCTGGGCGTGAAGTTGTCTCCCAGGTTCCGTACCCCTTGGCAGGGCATGGGCACCAGCTTTAATTATGATGAGATGACTGCCCCTATCCGGCAGAAGGACGGAACTTCCATAGAGCCTACCACCATGGCACGCATTGCGGATGTTGTATTGAAACAGACTGATAAACTGATAGGTAAGTTGGGTAACCCCATTGGCATCAAGTCCTACAAGCCTTTTCATGTGGCGGGTGATGATTTCTTGCAGAATTATCTGGGCATGATAGGTTTGCCGATGGATATACGTCCCGTTTTTCCGAAAGACCAACAAGTGGTGCTGCTGACTGCCCAGGCGGCTCAAGCTCCGGAGCTCATGACCGACATTAGGAAGCAATTGCAAAGCGGACGGGATGTGGTGATTACAAGCGGCTTGCTGAAAGCCATTCCTGAAAAAATTGCCGAAATAGTAGAGTTGCGTTGTACCGATTTGAAAGCTCTTGTCAATGATTTTGGCCGATACGGACAAGCCGGACGCGATTTATTGATACCGCAGGTTCAGTATTATACGAATGATGCTTGGGAAGTAGTCAGTGCGGGCCGTCCGTTGACGGGAGGAGTATCGGGGTATCCTATTTTGTTGAGAGCTCCCTATGCCGCCGGCAATCTATATGTATTGACCATTCCCGATGATATGGGAAATTTATATGATTTCCCGGCAAAAGCCTTGAATGAGATTCGCCGCATTATGAGTAAGGATATGGATGTCTATCTGGAGGCTCCCTCCAAAGTCGGATTGTTTGTGTATGACAATAAAACACTGGTGGTGGAGAACTTCAATGATGAACCGGTGGAAGTGCGTATTGTTACCGATGATGAGGTGACGAGGTTGGAAAATCTGGAGAATGGGGATATTCTGGCTCCCCTTCCTGCCGAACCCGTACAGAGCAGGCGTCCGGTGACACCAAAGAACTCTTTCCGTTTGTCATTACTGCCCCATTCGTATAAGGCTTTCCAATATAAATGACGGGTAAGAAGATTGTCGGATAGTTATTCGGAAGGGTAACGGGAGGTCGGTTCTACAATGGGCCGGCCTCCTTTGCTTCCAGTCATCCGTGAGAATGCTTGTGTTCTTTCAATATCCTGTGCGGCAGTGTCCCGTGCCCCAGCAACTCTATCGGGCAGTTGAAGTTGCGTTCCAGCCATTCTTCCGTAACGCCGGTATCGGGATGGTAGTCCAGGGTTTCGTTGACGCAGGCAATGGACTTGACTTGCTGCAACACCGTGCCGATGTCGTGGCTGACGAGAATAATGGCGCAATCCTTGTTTATCTCTGCCAGCAGTTCGTAGAGGCGGGCTTCGAAACGCTTGTCGATGTATGTGCTGGGTTCGTCGAGAATCACCACCTGCGGGTCGGAGATGATGGCACGGCCCAGGAGGGCACGTTGCAACTGTCCGCCGCTCAAAGCGCCGATGGCACGCTGCTCCATGCCTTCCAGCCCCATGCGGGCTATCACGGCAGAGGCTTTCTCGCGGTGCCGGGCGGTGAAGCGTGAAGCCAGCGGCTTCTTGCTGCTGAGTCCTGAAAGGATGACCTCCTCTACGGTGATGGGAAATTTCCGGTCGATGCTGCTGTACTGGGGCAAGTAACCCATAGATAATTGACAATTGACAGTTGATGATTGACAATTGGCAATTTCGGAGGGGGATGGGGGGCAGGAGTGATATAGAATTTCCCCGGCGGTGGGTTTCAGCAGTCCCAGTATACATTTGATAAGGGTAGTCTTTCCACCACCGTTGGGACCGATGATGCCCAGAAAATCACGTTCGTAGATAATCAGGTTTATATCATGCAGTACGGTCCGGTTATCGTATCCGGCGCTGAGGTTCTTTATCTCTATAATGGGGGATGCAGGCATAGCTTCTTCTTCGTTAAATGGACAGAATCATCGTTTACTCTTTTACAAGCGCTCTGGCGGTATTCATCATCTCCTCCTCCCAGTCGTATGAGAGGGGATTGATAGCCACCACCCGGGTTCCGGTCTGCTGGGCGATAAGGTCGGCATTGCGGCGGTCGAATTCCGGCTGTACAAAGATGATGCGTACCTTCTCCTTCTTGCAGGAGTTTATCAGGTTCTTCAGATGGGTGGGAGAGGGTTCCTTTCCACCGGCTTCGATAGGAATCTGGTGCAGGTTGTAGTCGCGGGCAAAGTAGGAAAGTGCCGGATGATAAATCATGAAGGCACGGTCGGCATTCGGACTGGAAAGCATCTGGCAGATGAGGCTGTCCGTATGCTCTATCCGCCGGATGAGTGCGTTGTAACGTTCCATGTAGGCGTTTTCATTGGCTTTGTCTATGGTGCAGAGTGCATTCAGAATGTTCCCGGCAATGATTTGGGCGTTGATGGTGGAGTTCCAGATGTGGGGTTCCACACCACCGGCGTGCGTATGGCCTTCGTGTACATGTCCGTCTTTATGGTGATGCGCATGGGTCTCGTCCAGAATAAGTTCCACATTCTCGGACATGTCGAAGAATTGCAGGTGGGGAGCATTGTCCGTCAGTTTTTCCGTCCATGTCTGTTCGAAACCGATGTAGCCGATGCGGAAATAGGCCTTACTTTGCGCGAGGTCGACGAGCTGCTGGGGCGTGGGGTCGTAGGTTTCCGGACTTGAACCTTTGGGCACCATGCTGACGACGGTGAATTCATCGCCGGCAATGGCTTCGGTGAAATACCGCAGCGGCTCGATGGTGACGGTAATCACGGGTTTATCGTCATTCTTCTTGTTCTGTTGGCCTCCTTGCTTGCACGAGAAGAGCAAGGTGGCTATGAGGAGTAAAAAACAAAACTTTTTCATTTACAATTTACTATTTACAATTTACAATTTGGCTGCGCTGTGGCAGGGGGCATCAACTATCCATTATCAACTATTCCTTATCCATTATCACTTCCTCTTTCCTTCCCCTCAGTATCTCCCGTTTCCCTCCGGGGGGGCCTGGAAGACGCTCTACCTTGAATCCTACGGCTTGCAGCATGCGGCGTACTACTCCTTTGGCGCAGTAGGTGGTCAGCACGCCATCGGTGCTCATGGCGGCATGGATATTCCGGAAGACTTTTTCCTCCCACATTCCCGGTTGCTTTTCGGGTGCAAAGGCATCGAAGTAGACAACGTCGAACGGAGATTTATTAATCATTAACAAACTGTCGATGCTTATTGTTTCGACATCTGCCTGCACTTTTCTCAGTGTGAAATAAGGAGTTATGGCAACTTCTTCTTCCCACGCAGCCCGATGCAGTTCCTCGAACAGAGGATTGTCGCTATATTTTAGCGCATCCACCTCCGGCCATGCAAGCGGATAGAGTTCGATACCGGTATAGTGCACAGGTCTCTTTTCCTTTTCGGCAGTTTCCAGTGTAAGCAGGGCATTCAGTCCGGTGCCGAAACCGATTTCAAGGATATGCGGGCGGGCAGTAGCGGATGCTTTCACTCCCATGTCGATAAAGATGTGCTGTGACTCTGTACGTGCCCCCTTTACCGAATGATAATGTTCATTCAGTTCCGGTACAAACAGTGTCGCACTTCCGTCTTCCGTCTTCTCTATGATTCGTTGCATCACTTCTGCTTTTGTTGAATGTTTTTATTTGATTTAATTCTCTGTAGTTCATCGTGTTGTTGCATCTATATATCCAGCGTACTGCATCTATACATCCAGCACGTTGCATCTATACATCCAATGCGTTGTATCTATACATCTATTGCTCAAACTCACTACATGTCAATAATTCATCATCGAAATGGTTCCTTGCAGTGCCCACAGCATAGCTATGTAGCGCACCAGTTTCCCTGCAAACATGGACGTGGTGGTCAGCATCAGATTACTGCGCATGAAGCCCAGTGCAATGGCTATGGCCTCTCCCACAAAAGGCAGAAAGGCGAAGAAAGCCATCAGTGCCCCTTTCCCTTGGAGGAAATGCTGCATCCGTTCTATCTTTTCCCTTTTTACCTTGAAATATTTCTCAATCCAGTCTATACGTCCCAGACGTCCCATGTAGTAGCACGTCATGCCTCCCAGCGTATTTCCCAAGGTGGCGGAGAGTACGCACAGTGCCGGGCTCAGACCGACCTTGACCAGTGCTACCATCACTATCTCGGAACTGAACGGAATGATGCTTCCTGCCAATAGGGCAGAGATGAACAGACCGACATATCCCCAGTCAATCAGCAGCTGTACGAGTGTATCTACAAAAGCGTCCATATATTGAATCCTAATAGAATGAATAATCCGATAAATGCACAAATGAAGAATATATTGGAACTGCGGCTATTTGTCAGTACAAACAAGTGTCCCGCCAGGATGCTGACACCGATGAGCAGGAAGGACATCAGGTGGACACTCAATGCCGGTTGCAGTCCGATATAGACAAAGATGCAGAAATTCAGCAGGATGAGGAAGTGTAGATAGCTCCGGGTGCGTATCTTGTCTTCATAGCCGGCAATGAGACAGTGTGCCGCGCTGACGATGAACAGAACAAGGAGATACCCGAGGGTGGCGAGTTCCCACGGCTGATAGTCGAACCGGGTGGGAGCGAAGGTCACCAGCTCGCGGAAGGGTTGGCAGAAGAGTTCCATTTGCCCGTAGTAGAGGGCGTGTCCCAGCAACAGCCAGTAGGGTACGCTCCATCCTACCAAGGAAGCGAAGAAACTTTTGGGTTGGAGAGACTGGAAGTTGTAGGCACCTATCCAGAAGATGGGGACAAACAGCATGAGCTGCGGAAAAAGCAGGCTGCCCAGTCCGATGAAGACAAAGGCGTGGAAGAGACTGCCTGTGGGCCGTGCCTGCTGGTAGCTCCTGAAGAGGAAAAACAGTGCCACCAGGAAGGAGGCGGATGCCAAGTCTCCCGCATACAGCATGTGCAGGCTGGGACAGACGGATATCAGCAGGAAGTAGACAGAAGTCTGTACCGATGCCCGCATCCGGATGATGGCGAACGTATTGTTGAGCTGTATCAGGAAATACCCGATGACGGCATACAGAATAAAGCTGAAGAGACGGTTTGCCCAGGTGGGGATGCAGAAGTCGCAGAATGTTTCCCAAAGGGAATATCCGCTTTGCTGTGTCTCCGTCTCGGGCAACAGAACGGCAGTCAGTATCCAGCAGGATACTGAAATCAAGATAGCGGCGGGTAGTGTGAACCGCCCTGCCGTTATCCGGTTCTGGAATCTCTTCGTTCTCATTTATAAATCAAATCCTATATCTCTTCTGAAATATTTCTTCTCGAAGTCTATCATGTCGGCCACGCGGTAGCTTTTCTGCAAGGCTTCTTCCTTCGTTTCACCATAGGAGCAGACGGCGATGACACGGCCACCGGCGGTTACGGTCTGTCCGTCTTTGGTGGCTGTTCCGGCATGGAAGAGGATGCTGTCTGTTTCGGCAGCCTTCTCGAATCCGGTCATCACCTTGCCCTTTTCGTAGACTTCCGGATATCCTCCGCTCACCAGCATGACGCAAGCGGCTGTGCGAGGGTCGAATTCCAGCGTACGCTGGTCGAGGTCGCCCTGGGCAACGCCTTCGAGCAGGTCTACCAGGTCGCTCTTGATGCGCAGCATCACACTTTCGGTTTCGGGGTCGCCCATGCGGACGTTGTATTCAATGACCATCGGTTCGCCTTTCACGTTGATAAGTCCCAGGAAGATGAAGCCTTGATAGCCGATTTCTTCTTCCAGCAGACCGTTTACGGTAGGTTCGATGATGCGGGTGCGTACTTTTTCCATAAATGTTTCGTCGGCAAAAGGTACGGGAGTAACACTGCCCATACCGCCGGTGTTGAGGCCTTTGTCGCCTTCGCCGATACGCTTGTAATCTTTGGCTACGGGCAATACCTTATAGTGGCGGCCGTCTGTCATCACGAATACGGAACACTCGATGCCGCTGAGGAACTCTTCAATGACTACCGTGGCGCTGGCATCGCCGAACATGCCGCCCAGCATTTCCTTCAGCTCTTTCTGAGCTTCTTCCAGTGTGGGGAGAATCAGCACGCCCTTGCCTGCACACAGTCCATCGGCCTTCAGTACGTAAGGCGCTTCGAGGGTTGCGAGGAAATCGAGTCCTTCTTGTAAGTTGTCGGCGGTGATGCTCTTGTAGCGGGCAGTGGGGATGTTGTGGCGCATCATGAAACCTTTGGCAAATTCCTTGCTACCTTCCAGTGTGGCACCTTTGGCGGTGGGGCCGATGATGTCGATATGGCAGGTGGCAGGGTCTTCCTTGAAACTGTCGAAGATGCCTTGTACCAGCGGGTCTTCGGGGCCCACAACAATCATGTCGATTTCTTTCTCAAGGGCAAAAGCCTTGAGTGCGGGAAAGTCTGTCGCCTTCAAGTTCACATTCTCGCCTGCTTCGCTTGTACCTGCATTGCCGGGAGCAATATATAGTTTCTCTACTTTCGGGCTTTGGGCAATCTTCCATGCCAGAGCGTGTTCGCGGCCACCGGAGCCTAATAATAATATTTTCATGGAGTTATAAATTATGAGTTATAAGTTATAAGTGATTAGTGCTTAGGGATTGGCGGTTAGTGAACTCTTAATGTTTCCCGTCGTATAGCATGATGTGCAAATCCTTAATCCCTAATCCTTTCTATAAATAATCTTCAAAGTACCTGGTTATCTTCTCGTGCAGATGCACACGGTCGCGTCCCAGGACGTTGTGCTTGTGCGTGGGATAGATAAACAAATCGGGATAGGTACGGGCATCCACGCACGCCTTCATGAATGAAAGGGTGTGCTGCGGCACGCAGGTGTCGTCGTGGTCGTCGTGTATGATGAGCAGATGTCCTTTCAAGTTACCGGCAAGGTTTTTCAGGTTCGTCTGCTTGTAGCCTTCCGGGTTCGTCTGCGGAGTGTCCATATAACGTTCACCGTACATTATCTCATAGTATGCCCAGTCGATGACGGGTCCGCCGGCAACACCTACCTTGAAAATTTCGGGATAGCGCAGCATCAGCGCCGTAGTCATGTGTCCTCCGAAGCTCCAGCCGTGCACGCCGATACGCTCTCCGTCCACATAAGGCTGGCTTTTCAGGAATTCTACGCCCTTCACCTGGTCTTTGCCCTCTTCGATGCCCAGCTGGCGGAAGGTGGCGTTTTCAAACTCCAGTCCACGGTTGCTGCTGCCACGGTTGTCGAGGCTGAAAATGATGTAGCCTTTGTTTGCCATGTAGATGTCCCAGCCGCGGGCATCGTTCATCCAGCCGTTCGTTATCATCTGGGCGTGCGGGCCGCCGTATACGTAGACGATGGCGGGATACTTCTTTGCCGGGTCGAAGTCGGCAGGCTTTATCAGGCGGTAGTACAAGTCTGTCTTGCCGTCTGCGGCTTTGATGGTGCCTACTTCTATGCTGGGCATTTCAAAGCCTTCGTAGGGGTTCTTGGCTGTCAGCAGTGTGTGTTCCCGTTGTTTCTTCGGGTTGGTGGACATCAGTTTTATGATACGGGGGCAAGTGGGCGAAGAGGCATTGTCGATGAGGTAAGTTCCCATGAAACCGGAGATTTGTGCCGAGTGCACGCCGGTTGGGTCTCCTATCAGGCTGCGTTTGCCATTCTTCAGGTTGACAGCGTAAAGGTTGCTCTGCAAAGGAGAGATTTCCGTACTCTTGATGATGAGCTCTTTCGTGTTCCGGTTAAAACCTACGATGTCTTGTACAAGCCAGGGGCCGGAGGTGAGTTGCTTCAACAGTTCCCCTTCCGTATTGTATAGGTACAGATGGTTGAAGCCGTCACGCTGGCTTTGATAGATGAACTTGTAGCTGTCCCATGGCAGGAATAGAATGGGAGATTGCGGCTCCACATATTTGGGATGTCTCTCTTCGATGAGCACTTGTTGCAGCTTTCCGCTTTCAGCATCGTACTGGCACAGTTTGGAGTGGTTCTGGTCTCGGTTTAGCTCTATCAGATAGAGGCTTTTGCCATCCGGTGCCCAGGTGATGTTGGTGAAGTAGCGGTCTTTTGGGTCGCCCATGTCCAGGTAGATGGTCTTTTGAGTAGCCGGATTGTAGATACCTACCTTTACCTGATGGCTGAGCATGCCGGCCATGGGGTAGCGTATTTTATCCACCAGTGCTATTCTTGTCGTGATGTCAACCAATGGATAGGGGGTGACCATGCTTTCGTTCATTCGATAAAAGGCCAGCAGGTCCCCGGCAGGATTCCAGAAAGTGCCTTTTGAAATGCCGAATTCATTGCGGTGCACACTTTGTCCGCAGACGATACCTTCCGGTTCGTTGGTGACTTTCAGGGTTTGCCCGTCACTGGTCATCACATAGAGATTATTGCCGATAGTATAAGCCAAATGGCGGCTTACCTCGTTCCAATCCTCATTTGCGGCTTGGGCGGGGCAAGGCTGGCTCCAGATGACTTTTTTCTTCTTCCAGTCGACGAGGGCACGGTACTTGCCGGTGTTCAGCAGCAGGAGTGGGTCTATTTGGACTTGAATACCCTGATTGACGCCTCGGGGTACGTTGACAGCCTTTGCAGCATGAAAGTGACGCAGTTTTCCAAGTCCTTTTTCTTCCAGCAGCGCGTTGGCTTCTTCCAATGTGATGGCAGTGAATTTCTCTCCGGGCTTGGCACCTAATCCTTTGACAGCCCATGTACCTTCTATATTGTCGATGCCAAGTTCCAGACAAGCGGCATCGCCCCACCACTGGTACCACTTGTTTTCGGCAGTATGGTAGGTTTCACCTCCGGGAATAAGGTCTTCCAGGGTCGGCTTTTTCAGTTCTTGTGCCATGACGTTTGTTGTAAACAGAGCAGGCACTGCCATTAGCAGTGCAAGAATGCTCTTACTTATTTTCTTTGCATTCATTCTCCTTGTCATTGTTCGTGTTATTCTTCTTCCTTCTTTCCCGCCTCTCTTCTTTTTCTTTCCGGGTAAGACTCACCCGACTTTGTTCTGCGTTCTCCACCGAATTCGCGTCTTTCCCTCGGTCTGAATTCCCGTTTTTCCCCGTCTTTGAACTCTCTTCTTTCACGCGGACGGAATTCTCGCTTTTCGCCGTCCTTGAATTCTCTTGTTCTGCGTTCACCGTTGAATTCGCGTCTTTCGCCACTGAATTCACGTCTCTCTCCACTGAATCGGGGACGGAATTCGCGTCTTTCTCCGGGTTTGAACTCTTTCCTTTCTCCTGAAGCCGGACGAAATTCTTTGCGCTCCTTGCTCAACTCCTCGCCTTCGGCACGGAATTCCTTGTACTTTCCGTCGAAGATTTCGTACTGGCGGAATTCACATTCCAGTGCACCGTTGAATAAAGGTATCTTGGAGGTGGCTTTTAGCCCGATTTGGTCGAAGCACTCTTCGCGGTAAGATAGAACCCATGCAGTGTTGCCCGTAAAGGCGTGTTTCAGACGCTCGCCAATCATGGAGTAAAGTCCCAGCAGGTCGTTGGTAGAGATACGCTCCCCGTAGGGTGGGTTGGTGATGATGATGGATTTCTCCGCAGGTTGCTCGAATTGCTGGAAGGGTTGCAGCTTCAATACTACATCCTTGCTTACGCCGGCAGCCTTTATATTGTGTGTGGCAATTTCGTTTGCCTTCGGGCTGTTGTCGTAACCGTAAATCTTATGTGTGAATTCGCGTTCCTGACTGTCGTCATTGTATATCGTGTCGAACAGCTCTTGGTCAAAATCCACCCACTTCTCGAAAGCGAACTCCTTGCGGAATACGCCCGGAGCGATGTTGCGTGCAATCAGCGCCGCTTCGATGGGAATGGTTCCCGAACCACACATCGGGTCTATCATGTCGCATTCGCCACGCCAGCCAGTCATCAATATCATGCCGGCGGCCAGCACCTCGTTCAGCGGGGCCTCTACTGCTTCCTGGCGATAACCGCGGCGGTGCAGCGATTCGCCGCTGGAGTCGAGAGACAGCGTACATTTGGTTTCGGCAATGTGTATGTTCAGCAGCACGTCCGGTTTGTTGACACGCACGCCGGGACGTTCGCCGGTCTTCTCGCGGAAATAGTCTACGATGGCATCCTTCACCTTGTAGGAAACGAACTTGGAATGACGGAACTCTTCACTGAATACAACCGCGTCCACGGCAAAGGTCTTGTCCGTATCCAGATAGTCTTCCCATCGGATGGCTTTAATCTGTTCGTAAACCTCGTCGGCATCCTTGGCTGTGAAGTGTTTGATGGGTTTCAGTATCCGGATGGCTGTACGCAGGCAGAAGTTGGCTTTGTACATCATTTCCTTATCACCACTGAAAGATACCATGCGGCGGCCTATTTCTATTTCGTTGGCGCCCAGTGCAGTCAGCTCTTGTGCCAGTACCTCTTCCAGTCCTTGGAAGGTTTTGGCAATCATTTCAAAAGATTGTTCGCTCATCTATTTATTTACTATTTTACTGTTTTTATTCTATTGTTTATCAGTAATTTGCCTCCCGTTTGTTAGGCACTGGCGTCTGTTGGCTCAGACACCGGTGTTTGTTGTGTTGGACACTTGTGTCTGACGTGACAGACACAAGTGCCTGACAAATGCAGCAATATTGCCTTTTAAACGAGGTTTGAGGCTTCTCATTTCTTCGCCTTTGTCTGTACAATTCTCGCTCCTGCCGGAACATCCTCCGTCACCCAGATATTGCCGCCCACAGTGGCTCCTTGTCCGATGGTGATGCGTCCCAATATGGTGGCGTTGGAATAGACTATCACATTGTCTTCCAGAATGGGATGGCGGGGAATACCCTTGATGGGCTTGCCGTCTTCGTCCAGCGGGAAGCTCTTGGCACCGAGGGTCACACCCTGGTACAGCTTTACGTTGTTGCCGATGATGCAGGTCTCGCCGATTACCACACCCGTACCATGGTCGATGGTAAAATAACCGCCTATTTCCGCTCCCGGATGGATATCGATTCCTGTTTCACTATGCGCCATCTCGGTGATGATGCGGGGAATGAGGGGGACACCCAACTTGAGCAGTTCGTGTGCAATGCGGTAGTTGCTGATGGCTCGGATGGCCGGATAACAGCTGATGACTTCGCCGAACGACTGTGCGGCGGGGTCACCATTGTAGGCAGCCTCCACATCTGTGGCAAGCACCCGTCTCATGGCCGGCAGGTTGCTGATGAATTTGGCAGCCAATAAAGCGGCTTCTTCCCGTTGGAGCTCGGTACAACAATTGCATTCGCCATCGCCTGCAAAGCAGAGTCCGGCAAGGATTTGTTCGGTCAGCAGGTCGAACAAGCGCTCCACGTTGACACCGATATGGTAAGTCACCGTGCGGCTGTTGACCGTGGAATTTCCGAAATATCCGGGGAAGATGATGGCCCGCGCCAGTTCGATGATGTCGCGCAGCGCTTTTGCCGAAGGCAGCGGATTGCCGTCCGTATGCTGGTGAAACAATCCCTTGTATGATTCGCTTTCCGATAGCTCATCGACTGCTTGTGTCAAAATGTGGGTAAAGTTGAGTGGACTCATTATGATATCCTTAAGTTTAAAAGTGGAGGCAAAGATAGGAAATACTCGTCAAATATCCTACATATCCCTCATTTATAGTACATATTTACCATATTTGTGGTATTTCCCACGAACCGATTTTGCGCTACTTTTGTCTTGTAAGAAATAACGTACCTCATTCCACTCCGGATTGTTAGTCTTTTCCCTTAGGGGGAATGAGGGTTTTTAAAACAGTTGGATTATGAAGAAGATAGCAGAACGCCTTACCGACCTGGTAGGCAACACTCCCTTGTTGGAGTTGAATAATTATAACAAGAATAAAAGTTTGAAAGCCCGTGTTATCGCCAAATTGGAATATTTTAACCCTGCCGGTAGCGTGAAGGACCGCGTGGCGCTTGCCATGATAGAAGATGCCGAGGCAAAAGGGCTGTTGAAGCCCGGTGCCACCCTCATCGAACCTACCAGTGGCAATACGGGCATAGGGCTGGCTTTTGTAGCCGCCGCCAAAGGTTACAAGCTGATACTGACAATGCCCGACACAATGAGTCTGGAGCGCCGCAACCTCTTGAAAGCTCTCGGTGCGGAACTGGTGCTGACTCCGGGTGTTGACGGTATGAAAGGCGCCATAGCCCGTGCCGAGGAACTGAAGGCCGCCAACCCCGGTTCGTTGATTTTGCAGCAATTCGATAATCCTGCCAATCCGGCAATGCACGAGCGTACTACGGGACAGGAAATCTGGCGTGATACGGACGGTCGGGTGGATATTTTTGTGGCAGGTGTAGGTACGGGAGGCACGGTGAGCGGAGTGGGCGCAGCCTTGAAAGCCAATAACCCGAAGGTAAGGATTGTGGCTGTGGAGCCCGAAGATTCTCCCGTACTTTCCGGCGGAAAGCCCGGTCCCCATAAAATACAAGGTATCGGTGCGGGATTTGTGCCGAAGAACTATAACAGTGCCGTGATAGACGAAGTGCTGCAGGTATCCAATGATGATGCCATCCGTACGGGTCGCGAACTGGCGAAGTATGAGGGATTGCTGGTCGGCATCTCTTCGGGGGCTGCCGTTGCTGCGGTTGCCCGCCTGGCAAGGTTGCCCGAAAATGAGGGCAAGACGATTGTCGCGCTGCTGCCCGATACGGGAGAACGGTATCTTTCGACGCTGTTGTATGCGTTTGAGGAATACCCATTGTAAGAGCAAACATTTCTGCCGGTTATCCGCTCCATCAATGTGGAGCAGGTAGCTGGCAGATGGTATTTATAGTTCGCTTGGTCTTAACCCGAACGACCGGCAGCTCATTTTCTCTACTTTCACTTCCCATATCTTGACATTGCGTACGGCAGGTTCGGCATATTTGCATTCATTCTCCGTGTATTGCTTCATCAGCATGTCGAGTACGCGTCGCTTCTCTTCCATGTCTTCCACGAAGTGTACTTTTCCATGGCAGATGACACTGCGCGACTTCATGCTATAGCTGCATGCCACTTGCCGGTGCATATAGACCAGTTCGTGTCCTTCGCAGAAGGTGATGCAAACTTGCGGGTGCTTTGTTATCATCTCCACTTTACTACCTTCCGGGCCGGAATGCAAGTATATCACTCCGTCTTGATAGGCAAAGTTCATGGGAACCGCATATGGGTTTCCTTCAAGGTCTGTGATGCCCACTATGCAATATGGACATTTGCGGATAATTTCCTCAATCTGTGTAGGGTCCGTAATAGTAATCGTCTTCATCGTGCAGGTCTCATCCCCGGTCTCTCTCTGAAAGAAAGGGATCGGGGATGATTTTAAATTATAGGGTTATTCTATACCAGTGCAAAATCCAGTTGTTTCTTCTCCAGATTGGCGCGTGCCACTTTGACGGTGATGGCGTCTCCCAAGCTGTATATCCGGTTTTTACGGCGCCCGCGTAGGCAGTAGTTCTTTTCGTCGAATTCGTAATAGTCATCGTCGAGGTCACGGATGGGAATCATGCCTTCGCATTTGTTTTCGTTCAGCTCCACGTAGAGGCCCCATTCCGTTACACCGGAGATGACACCGTCGAAGGTCTGTCCCAGGCGTTCGGTCATGAACTCTACTTGCTTGTACTTGATGGAGGCGCGTTCCGCGTTGGAGGCTATCTGCTCCATGTTACTGCTGTGCTCGCAGAGGGCTTCGTATTTCTGTTCGGACACGGTGCGGCCTCCCTGGTCCAAGTACTTGGTGAGCAGACGGTGCACCATCATATCCGGATAGCGGCGGATGGGCGAGGTGAAATGGGTGTAGTAATCGAAAGCCAGACCATAGTGCCCCACGTTATGTACGGAGTAGCGTGCCTTCTGCATGGCGCGGATGGAGACGGTTTCAATCAAGTTCTCCTCCTTCTTGCCCTGGATGTCATCCAGCAGGTGGTTGATGGATTTGGAAATGTCGGTCTTTGTGCCACTGGTGCGCAGCTTGTAGCCGAAACGGGCGATGAACTGTGCCAGGTTGTCCAGCTTTTCCGGGTCGGGGAGGTCATGGATACGGTAAGGCAGCACTTTGGCTTTCTTGCCTTTGGGCACACGGCCTATCTTTTCGGCTACGGTACGGTTGGCAAGCAGCATGAACTCCTCTATCAGCTTGTTGGCATCTTTCGACTCCTTGAAGTAGACGCTGACGGGTTTGCCCTTCTCGTCAATTTCGAACTTCACTTCGTAGCGGTCGAAGTTGATGGCTCCTGCCTTAAAGCGGTTCTCACGCAATATTTTGGCAAGCTTATCCAGTTGGAGCACTTCTTCCTGGAAGTCTCCTTTGCCGGTTTCTATAATCTCCTGGGCTTCTTCGTAGGTGAAGCGGCGGTCGCTCTTGATGACGGTATGTACCACGCGTGAGTTCTTCACTTCGCCTTTTTCCGTCATTTCAAAGATGACAGAGTAGGCAAGCTTCTCTTCGTCGGGGCGGAGTGAACAGATGAAATTACACAACCGTTCGGGGAGCATCGGGATGGTGCGGTCTACGAGGTAGACGGATGTGGCACGCTTCTCGGCTTCCTTGTCTATGATGCCGCCCTCTTTCACGTAATGGGTCACGTCGGCGATATGTACGCCCACTTCCCAAAGTCCCTCTTTCAGTTTGCGGATGGAGAGGGCGTCGTCGAAGTCCTTGGCATCTTTGGGGTCGATGGTGAAGGTGGTTACGCCCCGGAAGTCCTCGCGTCGGGCTATTTCCTCGGCGGAGATTTCGGCGGGTATCTTGTCAGCGGCTTTCTCTACGGCGGCTGGATAGACATAAGGCAGCCCGAATTCCGCGAGGATGGCATGCATCTCGGTGGTGTTGTCTCCGGCGTGTCCCAGGATGTCGATTACCTGACCGATGGGGTTTTTGGCTTTGTCGGGCCATTCCACCACCTTTACGATGGCTTTGTCGCCCGTTTTGCCGCCTTTCAGTTTCTCTTTGGGGATGAAGATGTCGTTGGCAAGCGTACGGTTTTCCGTTACAAGGAAAGCGTATGACTTGGCAACTTCCAGGGTACCCACGAAGGTGTCGTTGGCACGTTCCAGTATCTCGATGACTTCTCCTTCGGCTTCGCGTCCGCGGCGCTTGGCATAGAAGGCGATACGCACTTTATCATTGTTCATGGCATGTGCCGAGTTGCGTTCGGCTATGAATATCGGTTCACCTCCATCTTCGGGGATGAAGGAGTTCTTGCCATTGCTTTTGCGCTGGAAGGTTCCGGTCATTTCCACACCGTGGTTGTTCAGCTTGTACTTGTGTTTGTCCACTTCTGTGATATAGTCGTCCATTGACAGTTCGGACAAGATATCCATACACAGCATCTTCAGCGGATGTGTGGTGAGGTGAAGTTGTTCAAAGATGTATTTCAAGGATAATACTTCGTCTTGCTTTGTGTGGAAGAATTCAAGCAACACTTTGACGAGTTCTTTCTTCTTCATGCGTTTGCCGGCTTTCTTTTCTTTCTTTTTGGCCATAATGATAATGAATTAATGTGCACATTGTTCTCTCTTGCAAAGTAAACAAATAAATACGTTCCTTCGTTCACTCAGACTTCAAAATATTATCATTCTATTGAAAATAATGAAGAGACGACAGATTGTAATGGATTTATGTACTATATTTGCACAAAAAGCGAGATAGGCTGTACCTTAGACGAAAAGCAGATGGAAATGCAAACTCTGAACAAAAAAGCAGATGCCACACGGGAAAAAGACATTTACCGGGTGACGGTTGTGGGAAGTGTGGTAAACTTTCTCTTGCTTGTCTTCAAGTTCTTTGCAGGTATTGTGGGGCACAGTGCCGCCATGCTGGCGGATGCGGTGCATTCTTTGTCGGATTTCATTACAGATATTATTGTCATTGTATTTGTGCGCATCTCAGCAAAGCCCGAGGATGAGGGGCACGATTACGGTCATGGCAAGTACGAGACGCTGGCAACTGCCATTATCGGTGTCTTTCTGTTGTTTGTGGGATTCGGCATTTTCTGGAACGGGGCTTCCTCCATTTACCGTTTCCTGCAAGGCGGTTCTTTGCAGGAGCCCGGTATGCTGGCGCTGGTGGCTGCATTGGTATCCATCGTTTTCAAGGAAGTGCTTTATCAATATACCGTTTTCAAGGGTAGGAAGTTGAATTCGCAGGCGGTTGTTGCCAATGCCTGGCATCACCGGAGTGATGCGCTTTCATCCATAGGCACGGCAGTGGGGATAGGTGGAGCCATTCTTTTGGGTGACCATTGGCGGGTGCTGGACCCGGTGGCGGCGGTTATTGTCAGCTTCTTCATTATGAAGGTGGCTGTGCAATTGTTGATACCGTGTGTGGACGAACTGTTGGAGAAATCATTGCCTGCCGAGGTAGAGGATGAGATAATAAAGACAATTCTCTCTTTTCCCGGTATCAGCTCGCCGCATCACCTTCGTACGCGTCGCATCGGCAGTTATTGTGCCATCGAGGTGCATGTGCGTATGGATGGCAGCATCTCGCTGGAGGAAGCTCACGAGACGGCAACGGCGGTGGAGAACAAGTTGAAAAGGCAGTTCGGCAAAGGAACACTGGTCAGCATCCATGTGGAGCCGGTGAAGAAGAGTAACGAGGCGACAAAGTAATAAAGGAGCGCCAAGGTGACGGATTGGATGAAAAGTAATCGGATGAAAAGTAATTAGTAATTTGTAACTGAAGAAGTGGAATCGATTTTAATTACAGGAGCAAGCGGATTTATCGGAAGTTTCATCGTGGAGGAAGCGTTGAAGCGCAAGTTCGGTGTGTGGGCGGGTGTACGCTCGTCCAGCAGCCGCGAGTATCTGCGTGACCGCAAGATACATTTTCTCGAACTGGACTTTGCGCATCCCAATGAACTGAGGGCGCAGCTTTCGGGACATAAAGGGACCTACAATAAGTTTGATTATATTGTTCATTGTGCCGGTGTGACGAAGTGCGTGGACAAGAACGAATTCGATTTGGTGAATTACCTGCAGACCAAATACTTCATCGATACGCTGAGGGAGCTGAACATGATTCCCAAGCAGTTTATTTTCATCAGTACGCTGAGTGTGTTCGGTCCGGTACGCGAGAGGACCTACGACCCGATTATGGAGAGTGACCCCCCTTCACCCAATACCGCCTACGGGCTCAGTAAACTGAAAACAGAACTTTATTTGCAGAGTATTCCGGGTTTCCCCTACGTCATCTACCGGCCGACGGGTGTATACGGGCCGCGTGAGAAGGATTATTATCTTATGGCAAAGTCCATCCGGCAGCATACGGACTTTTCTGTGGGCTTCCGCCGCCAGGACTTGACGTTTGTATATGTAAAGGACATCGTGCAGGCCGTCTTCCTCGGGATAGAGAAGCAGGTGTCCCGCCGCGCCTATTTTCTGGCTGACGGGAAGGTGTATAGTAGCCGTGCTTTTTCCGATTTGATAAGGAAAGAATTGGGCAACCCGTTTGTTATTCGCCTGAGATGTCCGTTAATTGTATTGAAAGTCGTATCTTTGCTCGCTGAATTTTGGGCGAAGCGGCAGAACAAGACCAGTACGCTCAATTCGGACAAGTATAGAATAATGAAACAACGCAACTGGCAGTGTGACATCACACCGGCCGTCGAGGAACTGGGCTTCAGTCCTGAGTACGACCTGGAACGGGGTGTAAAGGAAACCATTGCCTGGTATAAGGATAAGGGATGGCTTTAGATTTATTTAAAAGGGTAGAAACCCGTAAGGGGCTTTTTGCGGTAGAGAAGATTACGCTGATATACAATTTGCTGACTTCCATTCTCATTCTGTTTCTTTTTCAGGAAATGGATCATCCGGTGCAGATGCTTGCAGACCGTGTTGTCATTGCGGGTATGACGTTCCTGCTGATGTATCTTTACCGGCTGGCACCCTGCAAGTTCTCTGCCTTTGTGCGCATAGCCATCCAGATGTCACTGCTTTCCTATTGGTATCCCGACACCTTTGAGTTCAACCGGATATTCCCCAATCTCGACCACGTGTTCGCGTCGGTGGAGCAGTGGATGTTTGGCGGACAGCCTGCTGTATGGTTCTGTGAAAGGTTTCCGCAGATGTGGGTGAGCGAGCCGTTCAATATGGGATACTTCTTCTATTATCCGATGATTCTGCTGGTGGTGGTGTGGTATTTCCTTTATCGTTTCGACCTTTTCGAGAAGGTTTCGTTCGTCATCGTCACCGCTTTCTTCATCTATTACCTTATTTATATCTTCGTCCCCGTTGCCGGGCCGCAGTTCTACTTCCCCGCCATTGGAAGCGACCATGTGGCGCAAGGTATCTTCCCGTCCATCGGTGATTATTTCCATCACCATCAGGAACTTCTTCCCGGTCCGGGCTATGAGCACGGCTTCTTCTACAACCTGGTGGAGAGTTCCCAGCAGGTGGGTGAGCGCCCCACGGCTGCTTTTCCCAGTTCGCACGTCGGAATGTCTACGGTACTGATGATTATGGCATGGCGTGGCAGCAAGCGTCTGTTTGCCTGCTTGTTTCCTTTCTATCTGCTGTTGTGTGGGGCTACGGTCTATATCCAGGCACATTACCTGATAGACTCTATCGTGGGTTTCGTATCGGCTTTCGGCATTTATATCCTGGCCACGTGGATGTTCAAGCGATGGTTTGCGCAGCCGATGTTCCGCTAGTCGGGCACGGTGATTATCTTTCCACTGTCTGTGGGCAATACCAATGTACGCGGATAAACTTCTGCCGGAAGTGAATGCTGGAAGTTTACGATGAGCTGTTTGAGTAGTTTTTTCTTTTTCATAAAGACATATTTATGGGATTCTTTCTTGGGAAGACGAATATAGGGACTTGTTTCTTTCTGCCAAAGAAACAATGTTTTTTTTCTTGCCTCCTTGTTGGCAAGGTTTTGCCTTCCCATTGGCAAGGCTTTGCCATAGGCATGGCAAAAGTTTGCCAAGGGCAAGGCAAGTGGTTGGCAAAATTTCTTGCTGACAGACAGTGAGTTATGCGGATGGCAACAAAGCGTGTCATCTGCGTCTGAATACTCCCCCCCCCTCTCAGAAGCTATTCAAGAAGGGGCGTGAGGATGATTGCTCAAGTATCGGACTCGATGGTAAAAATCGTATGCGGTTTTCTCCTATGGCAGCAACGGTTCTATCTCTTCGAAGATGCGGTACAGTTCCTCCTTCGTCTCTGCCCGCAGCATGGCTATCCGGGTGTCGCGGAAATTGGGAATCCCTTTGAAGAGCGGGCTTGCTGCCAGGTGGCGGCGCACGTGCAGTATGCCCCGTCGTTCATCCAGCAGGTTGACGCTGTCTTCCACTTCCTGGCGGAGTACGTTCAGCCGCCATTCGGAACTCAGCGGAGGGAGTTCTTCGCCCGTCTCCAAATAATGCTTCACTTCCTTAAAGAACCACGGGCGGCCGAAGCTGGCACGGCCTATCATGATGGCGTCCACACCGTAGAGGTCGAAGCATTCTTTGGCCCGTTGGGGAGTGGTGATATCACCGTTGCCGATGATGGGAATGTGCATGCGTGGGTTATTTTTCACCTCGCCGATAAGTGTCCAGTCCGCCTCACCGGTATACATTTGGGCGCGGGTACGGCCGTGGATGGTGAGGGCGGCAATGCCGCAGTCCTGCAACTGCTCGGCAAGGTCTACGATGATTTTACTGTTGGCATCCCAGCCCAGGCGGGTCTTCACGGTGACGGGAATCTTCACGGCATCTACCACGGCACGAGTGATTTCCAGCATCAGCGGAATGTTCTGTAGCATACCGGCACCGGCACCCTTGCCGGCAACGCGCTTCACGGGGCAGCCGAAGTTGATGTCCAGCGTGTCCGGGTGTGCCTGCTCCACGATGCGGGCGGCTTCTACCATGGTGACGGTGTCCCGTCCGTATATCTGTATGGCTACGGGCCGCTCTTCATCACTGATATTCAGTTTCTGCTGGGTCTTGCCTACGGAGCGTATCAAGGCATCGGCAGAAACGAACTCGGTATATACCATGTCTGCTCCGAAGTGCTTGCACATCAGGCGGAAAGCAGGGTCGGTGACGTCCTCCATCGGGGCGAGGAATACGGGGCGTGGGCCCAGGTCTATATCTTTAATCTTCATAATCTAAGCGGATTTGTCCGCAAAAGTACAGAAAAAAGCCTACCTTTGCATACTCTAATTCAAAAAGAAATGATGAAACACTCAATCAGTGACTTCGAAATCATGGCACCGGTAGGCTCGCGCGAATCTCTCGCAGCAGCCATACAAGCAGATGCCGACTCCATCTATTTCGGTATCGAGAACCTGAACATGCGTGCCCGTTCGGCCAATACCTTCACTATCGACGATTTGCGGGAGATAGCCCGGATGTGCGATGAACATGGTATGAAAAGCTATCTTACCGTCAATACCATCATATACGACCATGACATTCCGCTGATGCGTACCATTGTAGATGCGGCAAAGGCGGCAGGTATCTCGGCTGTCATTGCCGCCGATGTGGCAGTGATGAGCTATGCCCGTCAGATAGGGCAGGAGGTACACCTCAGCACACAGCTCAACATCAGCAATGTGGAAGCCCTGCGCTTCTATGCGCAGTTTGCCGATGTGGTGGTGCTGGCGCGTGAGCTGAATCTGGAGCAGGTGGCAGAAATCTACCGACATATCCGTGAGGAGAATATCTGCGGTCCCAGCGGAGAGCAGATACGTATAGAGATGTTCTGCCACGGTGCCCTTTGCATGGCAGTCAGCGGAAAGTGTTATCTCTCATTGCATGAAATGAACCACTCCGCCAACCGCGGTGCCTGCATGCAGGTATGCCGCCGCAGCTACACGGTGCGCGACAAGGAGACGGATGTGGAATTGGAGGTGGACAACCAGTACATCATGTCCCCCAAAGACTTAAAAACTATCCACTTCATGAACAAGATGCTGGATGCAGGTGTTCGTGTTTTCAAAATTGAAGGACGTGCCCGCGGACCCGAGTACGTGCGCACGGTAGTGGAGTGTTACAAAGAAGCCATCCGTTCCTATCTGGACGATACATTCACCGATGAGAAGATTGCCCGGTGGGATGAACGTTTGAAGACGGTCTTCAATCGTGGTTTCTGGGACGGCTACTACCTGGGACAACGCTTGGGCGAATGGACCAAGAACTACGGCTCTGCCGCTACGGAACGTAAAATCTATGTGGGTAAGGGCATCCGCTACTTCTCAAACATCGGTGTGGCGGAGTTCCTGGTAGAAGCAGCCGAAGTGAGCGTAGGCGACAAGTTGCTGATTACGGGTCCCACAACGGGTGCCGAATTCGTCACTTTGGACGAGGCACGCGTCGATTTGAAACCCGTGCAGACTGTAAAGAAAGGCCAGCATTTCTCGATGAAATCGGTGAAAATACGTCCCAGTGACAAACTCTACAAGCTGGTCAGCGTAGAGGAACTGAAGAAGTTCAAAGGCTTGGATGTGGAGAAACAACGTGGCTAAGTATCAAATAGTAAATAGTCCAATACTAAATATGAATTATATCTATGAACTTCCCATGAAGGTGCGCGACTATGAATGCGACCTGCAAGGCATCGTCAATAATGCCAATTATCAGCATTATCTGGAGCATACGCGCCATGAGTTTCTGTTGAGTGCCGGCGTCAGCTTTGCCGGACTGCACGAGCAGGGGGTAGACCCGGTAGTGGCACGTATCAATATGGCTTTCAAGACTCCCCTGAGGAGTGGTGACGAGTTTGTTTCCAAACTTTATATGAAGAAGGAAGGTATCAAGTACGTCTTCTATCAAGATATCTTCCGTGTTTCCGACGGTAAGGTCTGCCTCAAAGGCGTGGTAGAGACCGTGTGTGTAGTCAATGGCCGGTTGAGCGACAGCGAACTGTTCGACCGCCTTTTTGCCCCTTATCTCAACCCGTGTAAGTCCGTGTAATTTTTGGTGGAATGAACAGTGACGAACGGATTTGCAGTATAGCTCTCACACTTTGCCCCGGTATAGGACATATCGGGGCAAAGCGTTTAATAGAGGGTATGGGCAGTGCTGCCGAAGTATTCAGTCGGCGGAAGGAGCTTCCCGAAATCATGCCCGGTGTGAATCCGGGGGTAGTGACGGCTCTTGATTGTCCCGCTGCCTTTCTGCGTGCCGAGCAGGAGATGGAGTTTGTAGAGAAGAATCGTCTTTCCTGCCTGACGTTGAAGGATGAGGCTTACCCTTCGCGCTTGCGTGAATGTGAAGATGCGCCGATTGTACTTTTCTTTAAAGGAAACACCGATTTCAACCGCCTGCATGTCATCGATATGGTAGGTACACGTCGTGCCACCGATTACGGCAAGCAATTCTGTATCGACTTCCTGCGCGATTTGGCCGTTCTTTGTCCCGATGTGCTGGTAGTAAGCGGACTGGCCTACGGGATAGATATCCATGCCCATCGGGCCGCTTTGGCAAATCATCTCCCTACCGTTGCTGTCCTTGCTCACGGACTGGACCGCATCTATCCGTATGTCCACCGGAAAACAGCCATCGACATGCTGGCACAAGGCGGACTGCTGACCGAATTCCTTACCGGGACGAATCCGGACAAGCATAATTTCGTCAGCCGCAACCGTATTGTGGCGGGTATGAGTGATGCTACCATTGTGGTGGAGTCTGCCGCAAAGGGAGGTTCCCTTATCACTGCAGAGTTGGCGGAGGGATATCATCGTGACTGTTTTGCTGTTCCGGGACGTGTTACGGACGAATCTTCCATCGGTTGCAACCGGTTGATACGCGACAACAAGGCTGCCCTTATCCAGAATGCGGAAGAGTTTGTGCAGATTATGGGCTGGTCCGTAGCGGAGCAGCCTGCCCGGACAGAAGGTATTCAGCGTAATCTCTTCCCGGAACTGACGGAAGAGGAGGAGCTTGTTGTACGCATCCTTATGCGGCAAGGAGACCTCCATATCAATGCGATGGTGGTGGAAGCGGATATACCCGTCAACCGGATGAGTGCCTTGCTTTTTGAATTGGAGATGAAAGGAGTGGTCAAGGCAATGGTGGGCGGTGTCTATCATTTGCTGACCTGAGCGCGGCAGGTCTCTTGCCTTATATGGACGGTTGCCCGTATTTCATGATGAACTTTTCCGGATGGTCCGTCGCTATGATGTCTACCCCCAGGTCGACCGCCTTCTGGTTCTCTTCCGTCTTGTCGTCCAGCCCCAGGACAAGTGCCAGTACCTGCAGGTTGTGCTCACGGCATTTCTTTACGAATTGCGGGGTAAGGGAGTCAATCCAGACGACAGCGATGTCGGGATGCAGTTCCTTTACGACATGCTCTATGTCCTTTTCACTTTTGATGTAGGCTTGCAGGGTTCTTACCTCGGGTGCCATTTTTCTGAAGCATTTGGCATGATACTCCTTGCTGAAGGTGAAGTTGCAGTTTTCCAGCATGCCTTCGTCCTTTATCAGATTCAGTAATTGGTGCAGACCGCCGTTGCGGTAGTCGATGGTGATTCTTAAACCGTGCTCTTTGGCCTTGCGTAGCAGGTCGGTAAGGCGTAGTACCCGTTGTCCGGCAAATCGGGGCGCAAACCAAGAGCCGGCATCCAGTGTGTCGATGTCGGCGGACAGCCATTGGGAGATGGCGCCGGTACCGTTGGTGGTACGGTCGAGGGTGGAATCGTGCAGTACGTAGAAGACACTGTCCTTACTGATGCAGACATCGCATTCTATATTGCCTACACCGTATTTGATGCACGAATCTACGGATGCCATTGTGTTTTCGGGAGCAATGGTGGCCGCACCACGGTGTGCGCTGGTCAGGGGTATCTTGGTGGTGGCAGGCCGTTGGGAACATCCTGCGGTAAGTAGGATTATGGAAAGCAATGCGAGTACCGGTTTTTTCATAATGGGCTCAAGTGGTGATGTTTTCTTCTTTAACAGTTATAAAAGCCATCGAAGATAGCTATTTTTTGTCATTCGGAGAAACGTATGGGTATAAAAAAAGGAGTACCGCCGTACTCCAACCTTTGTTAACCTTAAATCTAATACTATGAAAAAAATCACATTGCAAATGTAAGGTTTCCATTGTTATCTTCCAAATTTCAGAATGATTCTGCTACTTCTTTTGTATTTCTTTCACTGAATTTTACTGTTTTCGCACACGGATTGACTTTTTGAGAGAGTATGGAAAGAATCTATTCACAGCGTCCCGGATAAGGCAAAAGTTGCAAATCTGTTTCAATCGTTTCACAGAACCTTTCAGCCTTTGAAAAGAGTGATGGAAAGTGGATTTTATTCGGTAATTATCTTCTACTTTTGTTTGTATACAACGCGAAATTATGGGAAAACGCATTCTTATATATGTTCTTTGGCTACTCCTTTTTTGCATGATGTCGGGGCAGGTAATAGGGCAGAATAAGTCGGCGGAATCTCATAGCCATACTTGTAAAACGGTGCTGGCGTTAAAAAATAATTTGCTTTACGACCTGGCCTTGGCTCCGAACATAGAAGTGGAGCTGCCATTGAGAAAGAGGTGGTCTTTGAATGTTGAGTACAAATGTCCTTGGTGGTCTGACAGCGGATGTGGTTTCTGTTATCAGTTCCTTTCGGGAGGGACAGAGGTACGTTACTGGTTGGGAAACCGCTATACGCATGGAATATTGTTCGGACATTTCCTGGGAGCATATGCCGAAGGAGGTACCTATGATTTTCAGTTGAAAAAGGAGAAGGGATACCGGGGGAAGTATTACGCTGCTGCTGGAATAACTTATGGATATGTGCGTCCACTGGCTCGGCATCTGGCGATTGAATTCAGTGTGGGTATTGGATACTTGGATACGGAGTACCGGAAATATACTTCTTATGGAAATGACTTGGTTTGGGTCAGCAGTGGAAAGTATCACTTTATCGGGCCGACAAAAGCAAAAGTTTCTTTGGTGTGGCTTCTAACGTCGGGGAGATGAGTGGTATGAAAGATGCACGGCATATGATTCTCTGGCTGTTCTTCGGACTGTTGCCAATGCTGGGAAGCTGTGACTTCCGCGATATGCTGGATGATTATCCCGTTAGCGGAGTACAGATTAAATTGGATTGGAAAGGGGTGACGGATAAGCTGCCGCAGACCATGCGGATTATCTTCTATCCGAAAGATACTCAGAGGAGAAAGGTTGAAAGTTATCTGCCTGCCGAAGGGGGTGAGGTGAAGGTACCGCCGGGGAGGTATGCGGTGGTGGCCTATAACTTCAATACGGAGAGTATACAGATACGGGGCGACGAGAGTTATGAGACGATTGAGGCTTTTACGGGACACTGTACGGGGCTGGATATACACGAAGATATGGTTTGGTCGCCCGACCCTTTGTATGTGGTGGCTTTGGACGAGGTGGAAATAAGGCAGAGTGATGTGGCGCTTCCGTTGAACTGGAAGCCGGAAGCGGTAGTGAACCATTATTCCTTTGATATAAAGGTGGAAGGATGGGATAGAATATCGAGCATCATCTGCCATGTGGACGGCTTGAACGGAAGTTACTTTATAGGCAACCGTGCTTGCCATTTGAGCGAGGTACCTATATGTGTGAATACAAAGCGTGAAAACGGGCTTTTATGGGGGTATTTCTCCAGTTTTGTATTACTGAAAGATGCCAAGACCCGTGCGGATAGTCCTATGTTGCTGACATTGAAGATTGTGAAACGAGATAAAACGGTTCAAGAGGTGAAGGTGGATATCACGGAAGTGATTGAAACAGCTCCTCCCTCGGGAGGAGGCGAAGAAGAACCTGATGTGGGCGTTCCTGGGTCGGAAATCCATATCGAGGTTCCCGTACCGGAGGACAAGGTTGTGGTGGATGATTTGGAACCGGGAACCGATGAAGGAGATGGAGGGATTGGTGGCGATGTGGATGATTGGGATGATGAGACGGATGTGGAGCTACCGGTGAATTGATAGCAAACAGACAAATAAATATATTAACTTTAATAACAGACAATTATGAAGAAGGTTTTATTTTTGGCTTTGGCTGCAGCAGCAGTAATGAGTTGCTCGGAAAGTGAGGAGATAGAGAATGCCGGACAAAAGGCGGAGATTAAATTGGGAACAGTAGTGGGTAACACTACGAGAGCCGCAGTGACTGATTTGCCGGAATTGCAGAAGGTAGGGTTCACTGTGTATGCTTATAATACGGGAGCAACAACAATGGCCTCTGTTGCGACTTTTGATGCAATGAAGGAATTCATGGCAGATGTTAAGGTAACTTATAGTGCTCCCGACTGGAGTTTGACTGGGGGAACATATTATTGGCCAATGACGGATAACTTGCAGTTCTTTGCTTACGGGAATCCGGGTACCGGGGCCTTGACGTACAATCAACCGGCTGCTGGTGCTATATATCCTTCCATTACTTATACGGTAGCGGATGTAGTTACCCAAACGGACTTGGTAGCCGCGAAAGCGATGGATGCAACCAAGGCATCAAATGCCAGTGGGGTATCTTTGAAATTCGGCCATATACTGACGCAAATAAATTTCACTGTCAAGGCAGCCGACGCTTTGACTTATAAACTGAAAACACTTACAATATCCGGTGTGCACAATAAGGGAACTTATGGTTTTGATGATTCAACATGGAAGTCACAGGAAGGAACGGCTACTTATGCACATACGATTGACGGTGGTGCATTGGAAGTGAATACAACGGGTGTGGAAGTGAATACAGCCTGGATGTTGATGCCCCAGACGTTGGATACGAACGCCAAAATCAATGTTGTCTATGACATCTATGAGAAAGACGTTCTTCTTGATACTGTAACTTCCGCCATTGACTTGGATGGTACACAAGCCTGGGGTGAAGGCAAAAAGATACGTTATACGCTGACGCTGGCCAATAAGGCGGCAAAAGTAACCTTTGTACCTGAAGTTGGTCCGTGGAGTACGGCTGATGATACGAATGTGGAAAAATAAAAGGCAGTATCCATAATTTTGTGTAAATAGAAACGGGTACTGTCCGCAAAACTGAATTGCTTCTATTTTATTCATTCCCCGAGACTTCTTTATGAAAGTTTTCGGGGAATGTTTCTTTTATGAGTATTATTTATCTATTTTTGTCACTGCAACAAACAAACAAATCTACTTGCCGATGCCCAACTCTTCTGCTTGCGGAGGTAAAAAACAATGCGCTCAATGTCCCAAGGCTGTGGACAATGCAATAATATATGCTTCTCACCCCAGAGGATTCCATCTGCCGGCACGGAAGTGTGAGGAAAATATTGTAATTTTTCTGCTGCAAGGAGAAGTGCTTGTTAACAGTAAGGAGTATGCGGGAACTGTGTTGCATGCAGGTGAGTTCATCCTTCAAGCTATTGGTTCCAAGTACGAAATACTTGCCATGACGGATGTGGAATGCGTTTGTTACCGGTTCAGTAAGCCTGAATTCTTCTGTGAGGACCGGTATAACCATATCATGAAAGAGATTACCCCTCCATTGATATTCTGTCCTTTGACCATTACTCCCGAATTGCAGCTCTTTCTGGAAAGTTCCAAGGCCTATTTGTCCGAGGAGAAAATTTGCCGGGAAATGCTTTGTTTCAAACGAAAAGAACTTGCTTTCATTCTTGGAAATTATTACTCCGACTATGAGCTTTCCATGCTGATACATCCTCTTGCCCAGTATACTAATTCCTTCCATTACTTTGTCTTGCAGAATCATGCCAAAGTCAAGACAGTAGAGGAATTTGCCCAGCTGGGAGGATATACAGTGGCTACTTTCCGGCGTATATTCAATTCTGTTTTTCATCAACCGGTGTACGAGTGGATGATGGAACGGAGGAAGGAAAGTGTGGTTTATGAACTTCGTTATACGGATGCTTCCATATCAGAGATTTGCTATAAATATGGCTTTGAATCGCTGCCTCATTTTTCCAATTTCTGCAAAAAGAATTTCGGGGCTTCTCCCCGTAGCTTGCGTGCCGGCAATTTATCTGAAGTAAGCGGCATGTCATAAAAAAACTCCTCCGGCGGTTTCCCGGCAGAGGAGTCTCTTGTGATATTAATCAAATATAGTGAAAGCTGAGTGATAAATCTGAGCTTGCTCAAAAGGTTTATCCGAAGCGCATCCTATATTATTTGCAGAAAGACCGGATTAGTCTTTCAGTTTCGCAATGATAAAGTCGCGGTTCAAACGAGCAATGTTGCTGATGGAAACATTCTTCGGGCATTCAGCTTCGCACGCACGGGTATTGGTACAGTTACCGAAACCGAGTTCGTCCATCTTGCTCAACATAGCCTTGGCACGGCGCAATGCTTCCGGTTTGCCTTGGGGCAACAGGTTCAGCTGGCTCACTTTGGCAGAAACGAACAGCATAGCAGAACCGTTCTTACAAGCAGCCACACAAGCACCACAACCGATACAGCTGGCAGCATCCATAGCCTCGTCAGCGATGGGCTTCGGAATCAGGATAGCGTTGGCATCCTGGGGAGCACCGGTACGTACGCTGACGTAGCCGCCTGCCTGCATAATCTTGTCGTAGGCCGTACGGTCGACCATCAAGTCCTTGATAACCGGGAAACCGGCAGAGCGCCACGGTTCAACAGTGATGGTATCGCCGTCGTTGAAACGACGCATATAAATCTGGCAAGTCGTAGCGCCGGTTGCAGGACCGTGGGGGTGTCCGTTGATGTAGAGCGAACACATACCGCAGATACCTTCGCGGCAGTCGTGGTCGAATACAACCGGTTCTTTACCTTCAGAAATCAGCTGTTCGTTCAGGATATCCAGCATTTCGAGGAATGAAGTATCGCCCGGGATATCTTTCATTTGGTATGTTTCAAAAGCGCCTTTTGCTTTCGGACCCTTCTGGCGCCATACCTTGAGCGTAAATGATATATTTTTATCCATTTTCTTTAATTCTTTAAATGTTCAACTTCCCGATTAGCTCTTGTAGTTACGAGTCTGTACCTTGATTGCTTCGTAAACCAGCGGCTCTTTCAGCAATACCGGTTCCTTTTCGTCAGAACCCTGATATTCCCAGCAAGCCACGTAGAAGTAGTTTTCATCGTCACGCTTGGCTTCGCCTTCTTCAGTCTGATATTCTTCACGGAAGTGACCACCGCAGCTTTCGTTACGGTTCAGTGCATCGTAAGCAACCAGCTCGCCCATAGTGATGAAGTCGTACAGACGGATAGCCTTGTCGAGTTCTACATTCATACCTTCCTTGTCGCCCGGGATGAACAGTTCTTTCTCGAACTCCTTGCGGACTTCTTTCAGCTTCTTCAGACCTTCCTTCAAGCCTTCGGCCGTACGTCCCATACCTACATATTCCCACATAATGTGGCCCAGTTCCTTGTGGATAGAGTCTACAGACTTCTTACCCTTGATGTTCATCATCCAGTCAATCTTCTCCTGAACGGCCTTTTCTGCAGCTGCAAATTCGGGCAGGTCGGTAGAGAAACGGGGAACTGTAATCTGGTCGGCCAGATAGTTCTGGATAGTGTAAGGCAATACGAAGTAACCATCGGCCAGACCTTGCATCAGGGCGGAAGCACCGAGGCGGTTTGCACCGTGGTCGGAGAAGTTACATTCACCGATGGCGAACAGTCCCTTGATGGAGGTCATCAGTTCGTAGTCAACCCAGATACCACCCATGGTATAGTGGATAGCCGGATAAATCATCATCGGGTTTTCGTATGGGCTGACATCAGTGATTTCTTCATACATATCGAAGAGGTTGCCGTAACGTTGTGCAACGACATCTTTACCCAGGCGGTTGATAGCTTCGGAGAAGTCAAGGAATACGGCAAGACCGGTGTTGTTCACGCCGAAGCCCTTGTCGCAGCGTTCTTTGGCAGCGCGGCTGGCAACGTCACGCGGAACGAGGTTACCGAATGCCGGATAACGGCGTTCCAGGTAGTAGTCGCGGTCTTCCTCGGGAATATCTTTTCCTTGCAGTGTACCTTCCTGCAGTTTCTTGGCATCTTCCAGCTTCTTCGGAACCCAGATACGCCCATCGTTACGCAGAGATTCGGACATCAAAGTCAGTTTGGACTGCTTGTCACCGTGAACCGGAATACAAGTGGGGTGAATCTGTACGTAAGCAGGGTTGGCAAACCAGGCACCTTTACGGTAGCAAGCCATTGCAGCAGAGCAGTTACATGCCATTGCATTGGTAGAAAGGAAGTAGGTATTGCCGTAACCACCGGTAGCGATTACCACAGCGTGGGCGGCAAAACGTTCCAATTTACCGGTAACGAGGTTCTTTGCAATGATACCGCGGGCACGTCCGTCAATGAGGACAACATCTTCCATTTCGTAGCGGGTGTACAGTTTTACGGTACCTACGTTCACCTGGCGGCTCAATGCAGAGTATGCACCCAGCAACAGCTGCTGTCCGGTCTGACCTTTAGCGTAGAAAGTACGTGATACTTGGGCACCACCGAAAGAACGGTTGTCCAGTGTACCGCCGTATTCGCGGGCGAAAGGAACACCTTGTGCAACGCATTGGTCGATAATATTGTTGGATACTTCAGCCAGACGGTAAACGTTGGCTTCGCGGGCACGGTAGTCGCCACCTTTTACTGTATCGTAGAACAGACGGTACACAGAGTCACCGTCGTTTTGGTAATTCTTAGCAGCATTGATACCACCTTGTGCAGCGATGGAGTGTGCACGGCGCGGAGAGTCCTGGATACAGAAGTTGAATACTCTGAAACCCATTTCGCCCAGAGAGGCGGCAGCACTGGCACCGGCAAGTCCGGTTCCTACTACGATGATGTCCAGACGACGTTTGTTGGCAGGGTTTACTAATTTTTGGTGAGCCTTATAATTGGTCCATTTCTCAGCCACCGGTCCTTCCGGTATTTTAGAATCTATCTTAGTCATAATGCAATTTACAATTTAGTCATTTACAATTTGAATTTAGCAAGCGCCGCACAATGATTTTGCAAAGAATACGACAACTACCAGAGCGAAGCAGAGGACAACGATAGTAGAATAGATGTTGGAGATACATTTCCAACGGTTAATCCATACTTTGTTGTTCCAGCCCAAAGACTGCATGGAGCTCCAGAAACCGTGAGTGAGGTGGAACCACAATGCGCCCAGCCAAACAAGGTAAAGCACTACGAATACCGGATTGCTGAAGGTGTTCTGAATGTGATAGACACCGTTGGCTGCATATGCCAGCGTGAGGGTGTCGGCATGCATGCCCATGTTGTGCATCAACTCGGGAAGCTGCATTTTAGCCCAAAAGTTTACGAGGTGCAGGCCCAAACCTACGATTACGATGATACCCAATACGAGCATGTTTTGAGAAGCCCATTCCACAGTCTTGGGCTTTTCCGTAACGGCATAGCGTTCGCTACCACGTGCCTTACGGTTCTGCATAGTCAACCAGAAAGCGTAGATGATGTGGATGATGAATAAGGCAGCCAGACCTACCGTAGCCACCAATGCGTACCAGTTTGCTCCCAAGAACTCACAAACCATGTTGTAGCCATTAGCCGAGACTAATGCAACCAGGTTCATCGCCATGTGAAATGTCAGAAACAGGACAAGGGCGATACCGGTAACGCTCATCACCACTTTCCTTCCTACAGATGAATTACTTAACCACATAAATGATTGAATTTAAGTTATTTAATAGTTTGAAAATTTGTTCTATCAGGATACTTCTGTAAATGTTTCGCAAAAATAGGAGAAATCCAGCGATAAAGCAAGCGATTAAAGAAATAATTCCGTAATCCGGCAGGATGCGAAGTTTGCGGACAAGTAAAAGGTTTACTCGTCCTCCTGGTCTTTGCCTTGCTCTTTGCAGATAATGGAAATCTTTTCTCCGTTTGCCAAACGTTTTCTCAGGGCGCGGGGTGTGTCTCCGAAAGAGTCTTTGCAGAAGTGGGCAAAGTGGGATAGGGAATCAAAGCCATAGCGGGCGCTGATGACTGAAATGCGTTGTTTGGTATATTGCAGGTCGTTCAGAATTCCTTCGCGTTTCTTGTCCAGAATCCACTCATATACCGGGACCCCATACATGTTTTTAAACATACGACGGAATGTGGTGGTGGTATATCCGCCGAGGTGGGCAAACTCCTCCACATTCTTCACTTTGTCGTAGTTCTGCATGACGAAATACTGGAAGCTTTCCGTATAAGTGCTGATGGGGTAGAAAAATGTACTGATTTGGTGTAGTGGATAGTAGCATGTTAATATGTATGCCAGTTCCTGGCATTTCATTTCAATGTATTTGCTGCACGCATAAGGCTGCTCGTTGAGGTAGCAGGCAAGGCTTTTCAGAAGTCCTTCGAGCATGGGAATTGCTGTAAGCGGGGTGTAAATCAGGGGGGCTTCCGAGCGTTTCAGTATCTCTTTGTAACGCTCTTCGCAAATTAGGGGGAGCTCGGTGAACCAATAGACAATATATTCCACTTCGGTTAGAGCCAAGAGCTCTACTTTGGAGCCGATGGCTTGCAGGATGAGCTGGCGACTTTGGAGAGTGGTGCCCGGATATTCGTTACTGTTTACAAGTAATTCGCCTTTCAGCATAAATATCATGCAGTTCTGTGTGCACTTTTCAGCAGAGAAATGTTGTCCCTTGGGATAGTGGCGGTAAACCAATACTTCTTCTGATTTTTGAGGACATACCACACAATCAATCTGTCGGTTGCAGTAAGTTTCCAGTCTCATGAAATGATTAGCAAATTATTATAAATGTGGCAACAAAGATAGAATTTTTTTGTGAAAACTCTATCTATTTGTCCTATCTTTGCGTCAAACTAGTATAAAGGACTTATGAAAAAGGCTGTTTTTTTTGTATATTTTATCTGCCTTGTTGTATCCGGTCTTTCGGCACAGAATTGGGATATCAACACTTTGCACCGGGTTAACAGTTGGGATGGCAAGTTTGTCCGTAACTATAATAAGATAATTTCACGTTCGGAGCCCTATATTGCTGTCGGTGTTCCGGTGGCGATGGCCGTTGCCGCTTGGATAAAACATGATAAGGGTTTGCTGAAAGATGCGGTCTACGTAGGTACAAGTGTGGCGGGGGCTTTTGTTGTGACTTATGGAATGAAGTATCTGGTGGGTCGTGAACGTCCTTATGATAAATATCCCGACAGAGTACATGCATATAGTCATGAAGGCAGCCCGTCTTTTCCTTCCGGGCATACGGCAACGGCTTTTGCCCTTGCCACCTCGCTCAGTGTGAAGTATCCTAAATGGTATGTGATAGCTCCGTCTGCCTTGTGGGCTTGTTCCGTGGGAGTTTCCCGTATGAACGAGGGAGTGCATTATCCGTCGGATGTATTGGCGGGGGCTGCAATCGGTGCAGGATGTGCTGTGGTCAATATCTATGTCAACAAGTGGTTGAATAAATGGCTGTTTGGAGAATAATTTTAGGCGCGGATTACGCGGATTTAGTTTACGTATTCCGCATAATCCGCGCCTAATGTCGGTTTCAAGCCGGCTATTGAATAATGGTACTGTAAATGTCGTCATTCAACACTTTTAGAGCTTGCTGTACGCTCTGGTTCGTATTGTTCATCACCTGGAAGTATTCGTTCATGTCCCATAGGTCACGGGCAATCAAGGCTTTGAGTTGTGTCTTGATGAGCGGTAGGGATTGGTGGTACTGTTTCTCGTCAAACTTGATTTTCTCCTTGTCGGCAAGCGCACGTATTTCGGCAAGGAAGTTATCGTCTATCTCGAATTTCTCGTTGAAGGCTTCAAATTTCTTGTATTTGTTCTGCAGCTCCTTCCGGTGTTTCTCGATGTAGCCGGTAGTGGCTTTGATAACCACGCCTTTGGCTACGAGATTGCGGTGATAGTCTGTGTACTGGGTAGTGTCGATGGGGACGAAAAAGTCGGGCATGATACCTCCACCTCCGTAAACGGTACGCCCCATACGTTTGGTCTGCACTTTCAGGGAGTCGGCAAAATGGATACTGTCCGCATGAATCATTTCTCCATGATTGAAGCGGTCTATCAGTTCCTGATTATATTTATCCTGACTGTTTTCTCCACTCAGACGACCATCGAGGTTGGCGGTACTGTCGTAAGGCTTCTGGATGCAACGCCCCGAAGGGGTATAGTAACGGGCTATGG
Organism: Bacteroides sp. CACC 737; assembly: GCF_013874375.1. Classification (NCBI taxonomy): domain Bacteria; kingdom Pseudomonadati; phylum Bacteroidota; class Bacteroidia; order Bacteroidales; family Bacteroidaceae; genus Bacteroides; species Bacteroides sp. CACC 737. The sequence goes on along the minus strand of NZ_CP059408.1, from coordinate 3,607,603 downwards.
TCAGACGAATCATGGAACCGTCCGGCAGGTCGATAGGACGCTGTACCAGTCCCTTACCGAATGTGCGGCGCCCTACTATCACACCTCTGTCCCAGTCCTGAATGGCCCCGGTCACGATTTCGCTGGCAGAAGCGGAGTACTCGTCCACCAATACGATGAGGCGTCCGTTCTTGAAGTTGCCCGTACCTTTGGCAAAGAAATCACTGCGGCGCGAAGCCCTTCCTTCGGTGTAGACAATGAGTTCTTTTTGCTTGAGAAACTCGTTGGCAAGGTCGATGGCGGCATTCAGATACCCTCCTCCGTTTCCTTGCAGGTCGAGGATTAGGTCTTTCATCCCCTTTTTCTGCAGGCTTTTCAGGGCTTCTGCAAATTCTTCAGCAGTGGTTGCTCCAAAGCGGTTGATGCGTATATAGCCAATTTTGGGTTGTATCATGTAAGAGGCATCCAGACTGAGGATGGGAATTTTGTCACGTTTTACGTTGAAGTACAGCTGGTCTTCCACGCCACGGCGTACGATGGTCAGTTTCACTTCCGAGTCTTTCGGTCCGCGCAGGCGGCTCATAATATCTTCCGTGCTCATTTTTACTCCGGCAATGGCACTGTCGTTGACGGCTACGATACGGTCACCGGCAAGGATACCCACTTTCTCGGAAGGACCGTTGCTGACGGGTTGTATCACAAGCAGGGTATCTTCTATCATCTGAAATTGTACACCGATGCCCTCGAAATTGCCTTGTAACGGCTCGTTCATTTTCTTTACTTCTTCGGCATTGTTGTAGGTGGAGTGCGGGTCGAGTTGTGCCAGCATCTTGATGATGGCTTCTTCCACCAGCTTGTCTTCATCCACCTTGTCCACATAGAGGTTGGTGATGGCAAACTCTGCCATCTGTAGTTTGCGCAGGGCTTCATTATTCGGCTTTTGCGCTTGCGCCGTCATCGCGCATATACATATTATAATAGTAAATAGTTTCTTCATCATCTCCATTTTAATTCCTAATCCTTAATCCCTAATCTCCATTCCTTCCGGTATGAACATGCTGATGTCCTTGCCGTATTGCAGTAGTTCGCGCACAGTGGTGGAGCTGACGCAGGTAAGTTCCGGCTCGGTGAAGAGCAGGATGGTTTCTATGCCGGTCAGTTTGCGGTTGATGTCGGCAATGGTTTCCTCATATTCGAAATCCTTGACGGTGCGTATGCCGCGTATAATTAGGCTGGCATCTACCTGCCGGGCAAAGTCGATGGTCAGGCAATCGTATGACTGCACAATGATGCGCGGCTCATTCCGGTAGTAGTCCCGTATCATCTGTTCGCGCTTTTCCAGGGGGAAATACGTGTTCTTGTTTTCATTGATGCCGATTCCTATAACGATTTCGTCGATGAAAGTTAGTGCACGGCTCACTACCGAGGAGTGTCCGATAGTAAATGGGTCGAATGTTCCCGGAAAGATAGCTCTTCTCATGATGCCAAGTCTTCTTCTATAACCAAGTTGTTGATAATAAAGTTTTGCCGTTCCATGGTATTCTTACCCATGTAGAATTCCAGCAGTTCCTTTACGAGGTCTGTCTTGCGCAGCGACACTTGCTCCAGACGCATGTCCTTGCCGATGAAATGCTTGAACTCGTCTGGCGAGATTTCTCCCAGACCTTTGAATCGGGTGATTTCGGGGTTGGGACCCAGTTCTTCAATGGCTTTCACACGTTCCTCCTCAGTGTAGCAATAGCTTGTCTTCTTCTTGTTGCGCACGCGGAAGAGCGGAGTTTGCAGGATGTATACATGTCCCTTCTTTATCAGGTCGGGGAAGAACTGCAGGAAGAAGGTGATAATCAGCAGGCGGATATGCATGCCGTCCACATCGGCATCGGTGGCTACGATGACTTTGTTGTAGCGCAGTGTTTCTATGCCGTCTTCTATATTCAAGGCTGCTTGGAGCAGGTTGAATTCTTCGTTTTCATAAACTACTTTCTTGGTCAGTCCGTAGGTATTTAGCGGTTTACCACGCAGGCTGAATACTGCTTGGGTATTCACGTCACGGCTCTTGGTGATGGAGCCGCTGGCAGAGTCTCCCTCGGTAATGAAGATACAGGATTCGGTTTCCTGATCCTTGCCTTTACCGTCACTCAAGTGGTAACGGCAGTCGCGCAGCTTGCGGTTGTGCAGGTTGGCTTTCTTGGCGCGCTCGCGTACCAGCTTGTTGACGCCGGCAATGGCTTTGCGCTCTTTCTCGGAGTCCTGTATCTTTTGCAGCATCACTTCGGCCACAAGCGGGTTCTTGTGGAGGTAATTGTCCACTTCCGTCTTGATGAAGTCTCCTACGTATTTGTTTACTGTGGGGCCGGCGGGCTTGTGCTCCTGCGGCGCGGCAGGCCACATGTTGTTGCTGCCCAGTTTCGTTTTGGTCTGGCTTTCGAACATGGGTTCTTCCACGTCGATGGCGATGGCGGCTACCAGTCCGTTGCGTATGTCGGCATACTCCTGGTTCTTGTTGTAGAATTCCTTGATGGTACGGGCAATGTGTTCCTTTAAGGCAGTCTGGTGTGTACCGCCTTGGGTGGTGTGCTGCCCGTTGACAAAGGAGTAGTACTCTTCACCGTATTGATTGGTATGTGTGAAGGCAATCTCGATGTCCTCTCCTTTCAAGTGGATGATGTCGTAAAGGCCTTCGCTGGTCATGTTGTCTTTCAGCAAGTCCTCCAGCCCGTGGCGGGAGACGATGCGCTGTCCGTTGTAAATGAAGGTGAGGCCCGTATTCAGGTAGGTGTAGTTGCGCAGCAGGGTTTCTACGAACTGGTTCTGGAAGGAATAGTTGTAGAAGAGCGTGTTGTCCGGTTCAAAGAAGATATAAGTTCCGTTTTCTTCTGTCGAGTCTTCGGTCACATCACTCAACAGCGTTCCTTTCTCGAAGATGACGGTACGTACTTTGTCGTCGCGGTAGCTGCGTACCTCGAAACGGCTACTCAGCGCATTGACCGCCTTGATGCCCACGCCATTCAGTCCGACACTTTTCTTGAAAGCCTTCGAGTCATATTTACCCCCGGTATTCAGTTTGCTGACTGCCTCTACCAGTTTGCCTTGCGGGATGCCTCGTCCATAGTCGCGCACGCTGACGCGCAGGCCGTCTTCTATAGTCACTTCTATACGCTTTCCGGCACCCATCTTGAACTCGTCGATGCTGTTGTCCATCACTTCTTTCAGCAACACATAGATACCGTCGTCGTTCTGTGAGCCGTCGCCCAGACGGCCTATGTACATACCGGAACGGACACGGATATGCTCCATGTCGTCCAGGTGGCGGATGTTGTCGTCGGTATATTCTACGCTGGAAACGGGGCTCTCTGTGATATTGTTGTCTGCTTCTTCCAGCGGCAGGGTCATATTGTTGTTATCTTCCATAAGTACGTTATTCCTTCATATTGCGCATTGCGACAAAGGTAATGAGAAATTCGGGGGTTCGCAAAAAAATAATGTCTTTTATGGACTTCTGACAAGCTTATATTCTGGATTTAGAATTTATTTTATTCCCTTCACAAAGCATCTTCTCCGTTTGTGCTGTTCCGTCTTGAAGTACTCCCATTGCGCTTGTACTTTGCCGTTCAATTCCAGCTCCGGATTACTTTCGGCATACTCGAAACCAAGTTGCTGATAGACGGGGATAAGGTCGGAGAACAGCAGTGCATTGACGCCCTTGTTCTGATATTCCGGTTTTACGGCAACCAGCAGCAAGTCGAGCATTTTGGGATATTTCTTCAAGAAGATGGTCTTGGCCAGGTGATACCAACCCATAGGAAGCAGGCGCCCGTGGGCTTTTTGCAACGCTTCGGCGAGGGATGGCATAGAAATGCCTACGGCAAGCAGCTGGTCATCGGCATCGGTAATCAGTGTCACCATGCGAAGGTCGAGGATGGGCAGGTACATCTTGACGTATTGGTCAATCTGCCGTTGGCTCAGTGCAGAATAACCGTAGAGGGGCTGATAGGCTTCGTTCATCAGTTCGAAGATGGCCTGACCGTAGTCTTGGGCAATCTTCTTGGCCGATGTGTATTTCTTTATCTTGAGGTTATACTTGCGCTGGATGAGGTCGGAGATGCGCTTGTGCTTGTCGGGTATGGCATCCGGAATGTAGATTTTGTACTCCACCCAATCGGCATCCTTCTCAAATCCCATGCGCTCCATATGTTGCGGATAGTAGGGATAGTTATAAATGGTGGCCATGGTGCTGAGCTGGTCGAATCCTTCGATAAGCATACCTTCGGCATCGAAGTCTGTGAATCCCAGCGGGCCTTGTATATGTGTCATTCCCCGTTCTTTTCCCCATTCTTCCACGGTGCGAATCAGGGCATCGGAGACTTCCGCATCGTCGATGAAGTCTATCCAGCCGAAGCGGACTTCCTTTTTGTTCCAGGTTTGGTTTGCCTTGTGGTTGATGATGGCAGCTACACGTCCTACGATTTTACCTTCCCGATAAGCCAGGAAATAGTCGGCTTCACAAAATTCAAATGCAGCGTTTTTCTTCTTGTTGAAGGTGTTGAGCATGTCATCGAAAAGGTCGGGGACGGAATAAGGGTTGTTTTTGTATAGCAGGTAGTTGAAACGGATAAAGCGTTTCAATTCCCGTCTTGTGGTTACTTTCTTGATTGTAATTGCCATAGTTGTTCAATATTGAGGTGGCAAAGGTAATGCAAACTGAGAGTAGAACAAAATAAGCTTGCTTATTTTTTATGCCGAGATGCAGCTTGCCTTATTTAAAGATACGTGATAATCTTTAAAATACCGCGTAGAGTGTCTGTAAATTTGCTGTTAGAGGTTGTATATCAGTACCGCTGTGTAGGCAATGTAGCAGAGAATCAGAATGCTCCCTTCCAGCCGGGTGATGATGCGTTTCCCGAAAAAGACACCGAACAGCCAAAGCAGGAGGCTGGCCCCAACAAGTACCCACAAATCGAAATTGGTGATGCCCGTCAGACGCAGTGGAGTGATGGAGGCCGAACAACCCAGCACAAAGAATATATTGAAGAGATTGCTTCCGATGACGTTTCCGATGGCTATTTCGGGGTTTTTCTTCAAGGCGGCTACGATGGAGGTGGCAAGTTCGGGCAGTGATGTGCCGCCTGCTACGAGCGTAAGGCCGATGATGGATTCGCTGACACCCAATCCGCGGGCTATGCCGCTGGCGCCGTCTACAAAGAAATTACCTCCGATGATGAGGCCGGTAAGTCCGCCGAGAATGTATAGGGTAGACTTCCACGCGGGTAACAGTCTGATTTCGTCTTCTTCCTGCAAGTGCTCTTTTTCCGGTTCCTTCATACTTCCATCCCTTTTTGCGATGGCAAAAGTATAACTCAGGAAAATGGCAAAGAAGCATAGCAGCAATAGGCCGTCGGTGATGCTGAGTATGTTCTCCCCACCGCCGTCCAGAAAGACATCGTTGGCACAAATCAGCAGGACGAAGGATGAAAGGATGCAAAGGGGTATTTCGCGTTTCAGTGTATTGCGGGTGATGGCTATCGGGGCAAAAAGGGCTGTACAACCCACAATCATCAGGGTATTGAACGTATTGCTTCCCACCACATTACCAATGGCAATGTCTACACTGCCTTTGAGAGCAGAGGAGATGCTGACGGTGAGTTCCGGTGCGGAAGTACCGAAGGCAACAATGGTGAGCCCGATGACGATGGACGGTATATGGAAACGTTTGGCAACGGATGCGGCACCATCTGTCAAGCCATTGGCACCCAAAAGAATGAGGAGCAGTCCTCCGACAAGAAACAATATATCCATAAGTATGTCAATTTTGAGTACAAAGATAATGCAAACTGGATATAGAATTTTCATGTTTGCATGAAAAAGTTATGTTGATTAGGATAGGAAGTTAAAAACATTCTGTATGTTTGGAGCATTTATTGGGTATGCTTGCATAATTAAAGAATCAAATCAAGAAGTTTATATATGAAGGTTATCCGTACTTTCTGTCTTAGTTGGCTGTTGATGCTGGCGGGCGGAGTGTCAGCTCAGCTGGTAGATAAAGTGCTCAGTGTTTTAGGGGAGGATAGTGTGGGGAGTGTCACAGTGGCAAGGACCGACTCCGATTCGATTCAGTTGTCGCTTGTCCGGCGGGAGTTGGAAACAGCCCGGCTGAACGAGGCGAATTTGCGGATGGAAATGGAGCAGATGAAGTTGGCGGGCTATGCGGCCGATTCGGTGAAACTGGCATTGCAGAAACAACGCATTGATTCGTTGCGGACGGTGACGCCGGGTATTCCGGTGGTGGTAGAGAAGGACACCTTGTTCTATCTATATGCCAAGCGTGGAGGGCATACGCCTCAGCAGCGGGCCAAGGATGTAAGTAGCGTCATCGAAGCATTGGGCACGCGTTTCAGTCTGCGTCCGGACTCTGTTTATTTGGAGAGTACGGATATTGTTACGGACTTGATGTATGGCGAAAAGGTCATCATTTCCTTTACCGATCAGGATGCTTTGTGGGAAAACTGTACTCGCGACCAGCTGGCCGCCAGCAAGAGGCATGTCGTGGTGGACAAACTAAAAGCCATGCAGAAGGAGCATAGCTTGTGGCAGTTGGGTAAACGCATCTTGTATTTTATCCTGGTGCTTGTAGGACAATTCTTCCTATTCAAGTTTACTAACTGGCTGTTCAGAAAGCTCAAACTACGCATCCAGAAACTGAAGGATACCAAACTGAAACCGATCTCCATTCAGGATTATGAATTGTTGGATACGCAGAAGCAGGTCAACCTGCTGGTGTTTGCTGCCAATCTGGTGCGTTATGTGGTCATGCTGTTGCAGTTGTTGCTGACAGTTCCACTGTTATTCTCCATTTTCCCTCAGACCAAGAGTTTGGCTTATACATTATTCTCCTACATCTGGAATCCTATAAAGGTCATTCTGAATGGAATAACCGACTATATACCCAATCTGTTCACTATCTTTGTGATATGCTATGCGGTGAAGTATTTAGTCAGACTGGTGCGCTATCTTGCCAATGAGGTGCAGGCTGAACGGCTGAAGATAAACGGCTTCTATCCGGATTGGGCCATTCCTACCTATCACATTGTGCGCTTCTTGCTTTATGCGTTTATGATTGCCATGATTTACCCTTATTTGCCGGGTTCCAAGTCGGGAGTCTTCCAGGGAATCTCTGTGTTTGTCGGCTTGATTGTTTCGCTCGGCTCCAGTACAGTTATCGGCAATATCATTGCAGGGCTGGTCATAACCTACATGCGACCTTTCAAGCTGGGTGACCGCATCAAGCTGAACGACACTACGGGCAACATCATTGAGAAAACGCCGCTTGTCACCCGCATCCGTACCCCGAAGAATGAGGTGGTGACCATTCCGAACTCTTTCATCATGTCTTCCCATACGGTCAATTACAGCCAGTCTGCCCGTGAGTATGGATTGATTATCCATTCGGAGGTCAGTATTGGCTACGATGTTCCGTGGCGGAAGACACACCAGCTGTTGATAGAGGCTGCATTGAATACCCCTGGAGTGATAGATGATCCCCGCCCGTTTATATTGGAAACTTCCCTTCAGGATTATTATCCGGTTTATCAAGTGAATGCCTATATCAGGGATGCCAACAGCCTTAGCCAGATTTACTCTGATTTGCATCAGAATATCCAGGATGTTTTCAACGAAGCAGGCATCGAAATCATGTCTCCTCACTACATAGCTACGCGTGACGGCAGTGAGACGACCATACCCAAGGATGACTTGCGGGATAAAGGGAAATCATGATTTCCCTTTATCCCGCAAGTACAAGCTTTTTCGTATTCGGTGATAATATTACAGTTCATCTATTATCTCCTGCAAGATCCTTTTCTGTTTTGTTTTGAAAACTTTTCGATGTATTCTTCAGTGTGACTGTATTTTCTTCAACATTTCCGGATTTTCTGTCGCGAAGAGTTTAGTAGGTTATTTGCTGCGCGTCACCGTGTGCAGTACATTTCCTTTCTTGTCAATCATGCGCAGTTCCAGTGTCTTTTTGCTGGCCGATACAATGGAGAAACCCGGTTCGGGGCTGCAGAATACGGTTCCTTCGATGGGCTTCACCTTGCGGGCGAGCGAACCGGCGGAATTGGTGATATAGTCGATGTCGCTGCCTGCCACGCGTACATGCTGGAAGTTGTGGATGTGCCCGCAGATGTACATATCCACCTTGTGCTTGCGCAGAATGGGATCGAGGCGTGCCTGCATATCCGCGCGTTCGCTCTCGTCCTTCGGGGTTTCGGCATAGATGGGATGGTGTCCGGCAACGATAACCCAGTCTTCCTTGGCGGCGCTCAGTACGGAGTCCACCCAGGCAAGTTGCTTCCGGTAGTCCTGCTTGCAGGCATCGGGATAGGTATCGCTTTCATTGCGGTATTTGTCAATCATCGGGGCGGTGTCTACCCAAAGGATGCGGATAGTAGCGCCTTTATCCTCGAATGTCTTGGTATAATAACGGGCAGGCATTGTCCAGCGGCGGCTGACGTTACTGTAGTCGAGCACAGCTTGCGTATTGCCGCGGTATTCGTGGTTGCCCAGCAGGGGGAACCAGTCTATCATCAGCTCCGGATGGCTGTAGATAAGTTCGTAGTTGGTCATCCAAAGAGGGTCGTTCACACTGCGTACACCTTCAAAATGGTGTACATCGCCGGTGGCAAGTACGAATTCGGGGTCTGCGCCGTTCTCTGCCATCTGTCCCATCAGTTCGGCAATGGGTTTCTGGTCGTAGTAGCCGTTGCGGCCGAGGTCGTTGGCTACGTAGAAGTTGAACTTCTTGTCGAAGATGGAGTAATCGGTAATTTGGGCAATAGCCGCGTTGCCGAGTAGGGCAACCAATAATAAAAGGAATAGTTTCTTCATAATCAGTCATCATTAAAAATTAATCTTCACTCCTGCATTCACTTTCACGCCGTAGTATTCTGCCTGCATGGTACGGTCTTTCGTGCCCTGGTAGTAGCGTAGTGGCTGGTTCAGCAGGTTGTTGGCTTCGGCGTAGAAGGTAGTCTTGAATTTCTTTCCGAAGGTATAGCTCGCGTTTACGTCCATATAGTTCACTTTGTCGTAGTAGCGGTCGTAGAAGGTGCTTTCTCCCATTTCGTCGATGAAGTCGGAAGCGAAGTTATAGCTCAGACGCAGGTTCAGGCCGCCTTTCTCAAAGTATAGGGAAGCGTTTGCGGTATGCTCCGGAGAACCTGGCATGCTCAAGTCTTTCTCATTCTCGCGGCCTTCGAAGTTGAAGTCTTCCACACGGGAGTGGGTGTAGGTGTACGTTCCGTAGAAACCTACACATTTCAGAGCGGGAGTAATGAAGCTGAAGTCGCGCTGGTAGGATAACTCTACCCCTACCAGGTTGGCGTTGCCCGCATTCTTGGGTTGGGTGAAGCGGGTGTAGGTGTTACCCTGGTATTCGTAGTTGGTGCTCACCTGGTCTACGATGAAGTCGTCTATCTTCTTGTAGAAGATGCCGGCGCTTATCAGACCGATGCTGCGGAAGTAATAGTCGGCACTCAAGTCGAAGTTGTAGGAGACGGTAGGTTTCAGCTCCGGGTTTCCGATGGTGATTTCGTTGTCGGAACGCTTGATATTCACACTGGGCACGAGGGCCGAGTATTTGGGGCGTGACAAGGTTTGGGTAAACGAACCGCGCACTTTGAAGTCATCGTTTACATTCCACTTGGCGAGCAGCGACGGCAGGAAGTTGATGTAGCTGTTGCGCTGACGGTCGGTCTTACTGGTGAGGTCTTCGTCGGCATCGTAGGTGCGTCCCGTATAGGCAAGGTTGGTGTTCTCTATGCGGAGTCCGGTCATCAGTTCCACGTCTTTTGTCAGTTTTTGGTCGAAGCGGAGGTAGCCGGAAGTCACGGTTTCGCGGGCATCGAAGTTACCGGCAAGTTCTTCCTGCACCTGCTCTTTCTCAAAGAGGGAAGCGTTGTTCAAGTCTAAAGAGCCGGTGTATTCCTTGCTAGCGTAGATGCCTGCCTGGTATTTGTTGTCGGGCATGAAGTTCTTGTTGGTTTGGTCCACTGTATTTGCCAGGCTGTTTGTCATGAAGGCATCCTCGTCCAGAGGAGAGTATTCGTAGAAGTCCACTTCTTTATCCTTGGTCTTGCGCACCACCTTTGCGCCGAATTTCAGTTTGTTGCCGTTCTTGAAGGGAAGTTTGAAGTTGGCGGAGAACTTCAGGTCTTGCTCCTTGATGTCTTCCTGCTGTTCCGTCAGCTCTTTCAGGCTGAATTCATCGTTCAGCGTCATGGTAGAGCCTGCTTTGGGGTTGGCAAACGGTTCGCGTTCGTCGCTCAGGTCCATGTCGAACTTCTGCTTTTTCAGTTGGAAGTCGATGTAGCGTTCGTTGGGACGTTCTTCGCTGGCTTTGGCATAGCTGGCGTGCCAGTCCATGGAGAGTGAGCCGAAGAGGTGTTCGCCGCCGAGGGCAAAGTCCATGGTGCGCTGGCGTTCCAGGCGGGCGTTGCGGTTGTCCGGCGTACCGGCTTTGGTCTGTATGCGTACGGTGGCGTTGCCGTCGGCATCAAGGTCTTTCAGCGTGGTGCGGTAGCGGTTCTCCCAGTCGTTGCGGTTGTTGAAGATGCCTTTGAAGGTCAGTTTGTGGTTGGCGTTGATGTCCCAGTCCAGTGCGGCAGAGTAGCTCTGGCGTTCGCGGGTGACGTAGTATTGGCGGATTTGGTAGTCGTTGACGTACGTCTTGCCGTCATCGTCCTGCTCCCACACGAATTCGGTGTCGTAGGAGCCGGAAGGCGAGTTCTGATAGGAGGCCGATACAATCAGGCCGAGTTTGTCGTTGAAGAAACGGTCGCCGTAGGTGAATCCGAGGTTCAGTTGCGCCTTTTCGCTCACCCAGTTGTAGCCGGTTCCGGCAGTGGCGGCAATGGTGCGCTTGTAGGGGGAGTTCTTGGTGACGAGGTTGATGCTGCCGCCGATGGCGTCGCCGTCCATGTCCGCAGTGACCACCTTGTTTACTTCGATGGTCTGAATCATATCTGCCGGAATGAGATCGAGCTGTACGTTGCGCGTATCGCCTTCGGCAGAGGGAACGCGGTTGCCGTTGATGGTGACGGAGCTGAGGTCGGCACTCGTGCCCCGCACTTGCCCGAAGCGTGCCTCGCCTTGGTCGTACTGCACGTTGATGCCGGAGATGCGTTTAAGGGCGTCACCGATGTTGGAGTCGGGGAACTTGCCTACCTGGTCGGCAGAGACTACATTCGTAATCCCCATGTTGTTTTTCTGTGAGTTGATGGCACGGCGCTGTCCCTGGAAGGCGCCGCCTACCACCACTTCCTGCAACTCCACACCTTCGTTTAGCACGACGTCTTTCTCCAGTGTGCGGCCTGCGGGGATGGTGATTTTCAGTTCTACGGGCGAGTAGCCCACGTAGCTCACCTTTACTGTATAGGTTCCCGGGTCAAGGTTAGAGAAAGTGTAGAAGCCGTTGACGTCGCTCGTCACGCCAGTGTGTAGTTTCTCGATGTAGATAGAAGCGCCCGGGAGAGTCTGTTTAGTGGCGTCAATGATACGCCCGCGTACAGTTCCTTGTTTCGTGACATTTGCTTTTTCGTCGGCCATGGCTGTATTGCCGGTGGCGGTGAATAAGAGCAGGAATAAGAATGCTCTCAAGATCTGTTTCATAATTGTTATTATCTGTTAATAATCTGCCGCAAAAGTAGGAGGTTGCCGTTACGCGGATTTTGCAGAGAGTTGAAGAACAGGTAACGATTCGGTTACAATGAAGTTACATAAGCTCTTGGAGGTAGTACTCTTTCGGCGCTATCTCTTTTTGTCGTCGTCTGGCAGACTAATGCTAAGGATGCACGAGATGCGCATCTCAGACTGCATGAGATGTACATCTCGAACAGTATGAGATGTACATCTTGTGCAAGGAAAGATATAGGGTTTGGTGTCTTATCCGGTAGTCTGGCAGCGGATAAGTACCTTCTTTTCGTCTGCCAGGGTAGTGGCAAAGAGATAAGAGTCTCCCCCTTCGGCCAGTTTCAGCCGTTTGCGCAGTTCGGCAACGGTGGCGGGAAAGTTGCGTACGGTGAGGTTCGCCTTTTTCTCGGCAGCCAACATCTCTTTCATTTCTTTCTTGCTGAAGCCGCAGGAGGAGGAGATTCGGAACTTGCGGCCGGGGAAGTCGGGAAGGAGGCTGTCCGAAGTGTAGAGGTGGCTGTTGGGATGCAGCTTTTTAACCTTATATAATAAGGAAAGGCTGCGGAACGCTCCGGCTTTCAGCACGGAGGCATTCGGTTCGTAGAGGTACGATTTCAGTTGAGGAGTGTAGGGGCATGCACACTCTTTCTCTTGCCCGCGGGTGAAGACAAGGGTTTGGGGAGCCGGGGCGGAGGTGAAGTTGACGCAATGGATGGGGACGTCGTCTGTTGGCAGGCTTCCGCCTTGTCCCAGCAAGAGCAGCAGCTCCTTGCATTCGTTGCCTACGGAGACGATGTGTGCCTGGCGGACATGTTTCAAATCGTTCATGGCAAGGGTGAGGTCGAGCATGGGGGAGAGTTTTATCAGTACGTGCCGTGCCTTCCGGAGCAGCAGGTCTTCCAGGGTGGCTACATCGGGTTCGCAGTCGCCGATGGCTATGGTCTTTCCGCCGTGTCCGTCGCGGCGGGCAGGGTCTATGAATATGCAGTCTACGGGTTCCATCTCTTGCAGATGGTGGACGCTGTCTGCGTGGCAGACGGAGATGTGATTTAGGCCGAGGGCAGGAAAGTTGTGTGCGGCTATCTGGCAGAGGGCTTCCTGGCGCTCTACGTAAGTGGCGTGCCCGAAGCAGCAGGAGAGGAAGGAGCAGTCGATGCCGAAACCTCCGGTGAGGTCGGTAAAAGTGGCGGCTGGTGCAGGGGCGCTGTCCTTTGCGGGATGCTCTTGTTCTGTGCATAGCAGGTTAGCTATGATCTCCGCTTTATACTGTGCCGTTGCTTGGGAGGAGCATTGCTCCAATGAGAGGTGGGCGGGGTAGAGGATGTCGTCGTTCTTCGCCCATGCGGGTATTTTCTCTTTGGCAACCTGCCAGCCGGAAATTTGTGTGATGGCAGCGGGCATGTCTACCGAAGGGTAGCGGCGTGCCTGCAAAGCAAGGCTGCGCACGTCGTCGCGACGATGCTCGCGAATGAAACGGAGGGTGTCTTGGGATAAAGGCATGGCTTGGCTTATTTATTCTGATGCAAAGTTATCTCAAAAAGGGCAAAGTAAGGCATGAATTCGTAGCTTTCTGTCTGATTATTTTTCAGACACAGATGACGCTGATTACGCAGATTAAGAAGATTAAAATCCGTGTCATCTGCGTCAAAGCGATAGCAAAATTAAGTTTTCGGACAAGCTGGGGGTGAGAGTTAAGGGATGACCCGGTATCGCTCCTTCGCCGTCTGCCTGCCGACGCGATTGAAGTGCCACCATTCGCTGGATAGCGGGCGGAATCCGGCTTCTTTCATTACCTGCCGGAGCAGCAGGCGGTTTTCACGTTCTTGTTCCGTCAGCTTGCCTTGTGCCACGAGCGTGGCTTCTTCCGTGATGTGGGCTTCCTTGCCCAGATGGTCTATCGGGGTGCCCATGGGCAGAGGGGTTCCTTTATCGTCGAGTATGCTGATGTCCACTGCCAGTCCGTAGTTGTGCAGGCCACCGCCGCGCGAGGGGTTGGAGACATAGATGTATTTGGAGGTTCCTTTCACTACGTCCCACATCTTCTGCTGTACGGACAAGGGGCGTGCTGCGTCGTAGACGATGAGGCTGTAGCCGGGGCGCCGCTCTTTCAGCAGGCGTTGTGCCTGCTTCAGGCTTTTCATGGCATCGGGGTGCAGGTAGGCTTCTTTCAGGTCTTCGTACAATAGGGTTCCGGTGAAATTGTCGGCACGGGTGTACATCAAGTCGATGGCGATGCTGCTGTCCGCTTCGGCGATGTTGACGAAACCGAGGGAGTCCAGGTAGCGGGCTGTCAGGCTTTTGGCTGGAGCCGGAGGGACGGATGCCGCTACGGTGTCGGCGTACGGGATGGTGGCTTCCGTACCCGGGTTTTGTATCTGCTTTGGCGCTTGTTTTCCGCTACAACCGTATAGTGAGCAGCCAAGCAGCAGATATAACGAGTAAAAGAAATATCGTTCCATCTTACAAGGCGTTCTTGGCGGTAAGGATTGATTTCATCAAGGCTATGTCCGAATGTACTTCTCCCTGCATCAGGTATTTGTTTTTCCGTTGGCAGGTGGCTTCGTAAATCTCCTTTGCCTTTGCTGTGTCCTTGTCCCGGTAGAGCGCCAGGGCGCAGAGCAACCGCTGTTTGGAAGAGGTCACATCCTTGTATTGCCGGATGTAGGTATCCAGCTCATCGGTATATAATTCTTTTGCCCGTGCGGTCCTCTTTGTCACCAGTGCGGTGAAGAGCAGCTCGCAAGCGTTTTCCTTTATCAAAAGTCCGATGACTTCGTGCCGGTGACTCATTATTTTCTCGAATGCATTGTAGGCGGCTTCCCATTTTTCGCAGTCGAGCAGGCGTGAGGCGCTCATCAAGGCTATGGTGACCTGCAGGGCATCTTTGTAGTTGATGTCTTCCGTTTGGCTGAACCATTCGGCAGGCATGTCCTTAGGACGCATGCCCTCTTGCACCAGTGCGTTGATGCGCAGCTGGGTGACCAGTGCCTGCTTGCTCTTGCTGTCCTTGAGAAGCAGGCGCATGTTGTCGGCATCATTGCCGATGCCGCCCATCTTCATGGGGATGCCGTTCATCCCTGCAAGGAGAATGCCAATTAGAGAAAGAATCAGAAGGAAGAATTTCAGCAGGTAAGGCAGCCCGTCTACGGTCAGCAGGGGGAGGAAGGCAAGGATGGCGGTCAGCAGGTTGGCAAGCACTCCACCCAGGTTGTACAAGGTGGTCGGGATATCTTCAAGAGTCCTTTCGGGTGGGGTAAGCAGGCATTGGCCTCCCGTTCCGGCAAGGCTGAAACGCTTGATGCATAATTTCCCGTCTTTCCGTATGAAGGTAAGGTTGAAGATGCGGAAGGAGACGAAGCGGTAGTCGGTTGCCAGTCCGCAGACAAGATGCCCGCCTTCGTGCAGAAGTACTTGCAGGAAGATGGAGAATAGCAGAATCAGTATGGCTAACAAGGAAACTCCTACTGTCTCCAGCATGCCGGTTTCGGCAAACTTGCTGTGTAAACCGTCGAACGAGTCTCCCCAAACCAGGACTCTTATACCTATTATTCCTACAAAGCCGATGCATGCCCCGACCATGAATCCTCCGGCCAATTTAAGTACTTTCTTCATCCTGATATCTTGATAAATGTGTTTGCCGGCAAAGGTAAAGGATTTTATCTGAAATGCAACAGCTTGCCCCATGTATCATAAAAAGAAAGAGATTGTGATTGCCATAACCTCTTTCCGTCACCTAAACCCACTACGCAGGCTACAGATAGGGAATTATAGTAATATAGATACCCGTAATGATGGCCGAAGTGATTACTCCTGAAATATTAGCACCCAGGGCATCTCCCAAGATGAAGGAATTGGGGTTGTCCTTGCTTACTATCTTCTGGGCAACCTTCGCCGTAGTAGGCACGCAGCTCACGGCTGCAATTCCGATGACCGGATTGTAATTGCCCCGCTTGATGAAGTACATGATGTACCCTCCAATGATTCCGCCGATACCGGAGAGCAGCAGTGCGCCCATACCCAATACCAACAATTTAAGAATTTTAGGGTCGAGCAGCAGATGTGCGTCGCAAAGTACGCCTAACAACAGGCCGAGCATGAAAGTAGAACCATACAACAGCGGACCACTTACAAAATCGTAGATATGCTTCATCCCCGATTCGCGTACTGCCACTCCGAGGAATAAGGAGAAGAACAGCGGTGAGGCAACCGGGAACAGAAAACACAGTACAGCACACAATATAGCCGAGAAAGCCAGTTTTACTTTGGCATCATAGTTTTTGGGCGGCTTCTTGCTCGTCATCTTGATGGCGCGCAGGCGTTTCGGCACCAGCAGCTTCACCAGATAGGGGTAACCGCCATACGTCAGTCCCAGATAGAGATAGGCCACTACCGTGATGGGTACAAACAGATGTTTGGCCAGGGCTAGGGAAGTGAAAAGCACCATCGGCCCGTCCGCACCTCCTACCATGGCTACGGAAGCGCTTTCTTTCAAGGACAGTCCCAATGCAGATGCGATGGGTACAGTCAAGAAAGTTCCCAATTCGGCACATAGGGCAAGGAATATGCTGGCAAACGGTTTCTGCAGCAGGAAGCCCACGTCGAGCAGGGTGCCGATACCCATAAATACGAAGCATGCAATCAATCCGTTGCTGAAGGTCAAGGTGTAGACCGGTTGCAGGAAGTCTATCTGCATGGTATTCATCAAGTCGTCCGTATCCGAAAGCATCGGGTCCAGAAAGAGATTCCCCAATGTACCGTTGGGCATGAAAAGGGTGCCGCAATTGATGGCGACCATACCCAGTCCCATGGGAATCATGACCATCGGCTCCAGTACGCCTTTCCATCCCAGGTATATGAGCAGCAGGCCCAGGGCTATTAGAAATACACGGGCAGAGGAGAGTAGCCAGCCGCTTTCCATCATTGTTCCGAATCCTTGGAACAAGGTTGCAAAATCTATATTCTCCATAATTAGTCTTTGTTTTTGGTGTCGTTGTTCTTTTTAGTCTTGTTCTTGTTGTCACGGTGGTTGATGGCATCTTCCAGATACATCATAAGGGTATCTTCTGGGTAGAAGTAGTCTACCAGGTTTCTTTTGGAGACACCGTGGCTTACTCCGTGGTAATAGCCTCGAGGCTTTTCGTTTTCACGGTCCACCCCCCGGCTGTAGTCTTCGCGCGTGTCGTTGCCGAAGATGTTTCCGTGCATGGAGGGGGTGTGTAGCATCAGTTCCATCTTCTGGCGGAACTTCTTTATGCGGCGCAGGCGGAGTAACTCCTGCTGGTGGGAACTGTAGAAATCGAGTGAATCGGCTGCGCTGGCTATCAGTTTGATGATGAATGCCACAAAGAAACCGATTGCAAAAGTGAGCCCCATCATCTCAAGGGTGGGGAGGAATAAATCGGACATAGTTATGATATTAATGTGATGAAATGGATAATAAAAAAGCGAAAGATGTACATGCAGTACACCTCCGGTAATGGTTTGCAATAAGTCCGATAAAGTCTAAATCAGGATATGCAGCAGTGCATAGATATAGTATCCGCAGGAATAGCGGAGAGCATTGGGATTGAATGAAAGGTTGGCGCTCTCTCCGGCAGACAGATGGCTGGAAAGCAGATGCTCCAGTTGCCCGGCTAGTTTCAGAATTCTCATCTTCAAGAATTTCGGAGAGGCGTGGTTATGTGTGTATAGACTGTTCGGACACAACGCTTCGTTGGTCCAGCAGTCGGTATTTTCGTCATTGAAAAGTGAACGGTGGGTGACTGTGTACGATGCACATTGTGTGTAGGCGGTAAAAGAGCATTCGGAGGCCGGACTCCCGGCAGTATTCCGTGAGTTTGGCTGTTCCTCCTGGGAGATGGCAGTCAAACCCAGACAGAGGAAAGTAAACATAAGTATGTAATACAGATGTTTCATCATAGCAAAGTAAAGGAATAAATAATTTTGGACAAAGTTATCTGCTGGCAAATGGGTCTCGAAGTATTTCATGGTCTGTTCCTTGATGTACTCTCCGTCGGGTGTCACCAGGGTTGTGTAGTCCCCACAAGCCTGGATGTATAATAGGTCTTCCACTTTGATGATGTGAATTCGGGAGCCGTCTTTTACCGTGATCCGGTCAATACTTTCTTCTTGTGGCAGGGGAGCGGCCTTTTCTGCCTCGGGGGCGGTGAAATCTTCTGTTTAAGTGTCTGCCACAATCTGCAGATGATACCACAAAAGGATAGCGATCCAGGCAAGAATACCGAACAAGAGGCGGAAAGGAATGGTGGGGGCAAAGGGGATGTATGCTATTCCGGCTATTCTTACCATTATGTTGCATATCATGAAGCTACCAGCCAGCCAGAAGAGAATGCCGGCGATGCTACGATGACATTCGTTCTATACATGGAGACGGTGCCTACAATAAACCTGCTTCCATTGCTTAATCTTTTATTTCAAGACCTCCGAAGGATATGTTTCCGCGTATCACAAGTACGCACCATTCTTGTTTGGCAGGTGTGCCTTGCCAGCGTTTGTCTTCACATCCGCCGCAAAAGCAACTGCATTCTATGCGTACTTGCCAGTCGGCGGGTATGTACAGTTCCACTCCTCCCCAACTGCAGTCCAAGTCTATATAGGTTTCTCCGGGTGCTATGTTCGTGTGGCGCAGGTCGATGGTAGTACCGCCGAAGTAGGTGTGTATGTTCGCTCCCTTGAAAAGCTCGTCGAGTACGACGTGGCGTACGGCACTCAGGGAGTTGTTGGAGCAGAGGAATCCGTCGTCAGACTGGCATTGTTGTTCCTCTTGCTCTCCCATTCTCTTGTTCATCATCCGTTGTACCATCTTGGCACGGCGATGCACTGTCCTTTGGTGTGTCCAGTTTCTCCTATGGTGATGTCTGAGAAAGAAAATGCCGATGAGGATAAGGGCCAAGAGCCACAGCATGGCTTGGAAATTGCCGGGGGATAGCATGAGTTTGCTTCCCAAGAGGTAGAGTCCCGCCAGCAATAGGACACCTCCTGACAGATAGTGCTTGCGTATCATGGTATAGATACCTGCTATTATAAATAAGGAGTGCCAGGCAACCAGCATATTGAACCATTCTTTGGTGATGATACCCATATTGCGTGCGAATAGCAATAGGCCTGAAAGGATAAAGAGCGAGGCGGTCAGCACTTTGCCGGAGCCTGCATGGGATGGGAATTTTTGTTTTTCTTCCATTGTTTCTGGTTTTATGATTGATGGTCCAAAGATAGGGCTAACTTGCATGCTGCCAAATACTTTCCGGGTGATTGCCGGCAGAAAAACCGATGAATGCCGGATGGGAATCGGTGAATCCGGAGTTATCTGTTCCTCCACCAATACCAGATGAAGCGTAGTCCGGTGCCGAGAAGTGCGAGAGAAAGTCCGGTATAGAACACTGCGATGAAGGAGTCGGGCAGAAGGTGGCAGGTACGTATTACAATTCCCATTGCAATCATGCCTATCATGACAATCCATCCTTTTACGTCGAAAAAGGAAAAGGGGCAGTGCTTCCCTTTCTTCTGTGAGATACGGAGAGTATGTTTCTTGTATAGCCTATGGAAAATGATGCCGAAGAATAGCAGGAATACCAGGCTGGCTTCGCAGACTTTGAATAGCCAATAATGTCCGTCATCTATCCAGCAGGTCAGGCCTATACGCAGAATATTGACTCCTGCCAATGACCATATGGTTCCGGCAGTTATGAGCAGTGTATTTGGAGATACTCCGTATTTCATGATGAAGGTTGTTTTATTACACAAATACCGGGCTTGTATAGCGGAGTCCAAAAATTAAAAGAGGCTCTATTCTATTAAGAATGAGCCTCTTGTTTGTGGACCAGCCTGGGCTTGAACCAGGGATCTCCAGATTATGAGTCGCAAATATTTGATTTTCAGCGATTTGCATTTTATATCTTTTCATATCCATACATCTTGATTTCCAAGCCCAAAGATAATATTTCCTTTTCAAATAATATTTCTTGTTTTCTTCTATTTTCCTAAGATGTGTGCAAATTGTGTGCAATTAGATTTGTACGGTAATATTGGGTTATATCAATAATAGGAAGCTTGTCATCTTATATAAAACTCGAAGACCTCCCCGGGTGCGCTATTCAAATGGGAAGCGTGGGAGGTCATATTAATTGCAAATATACTAAATGTATTTGAATATTCTATTTTATCTCTCTTGATATTGAGCTTTTAATAGAATACAAATTAATATCATGCTGATAAAATCCTAAAACAATAGCCTCATTGATATTATGTTGATGAGCAAATTGTTTTATTTTCATTTGCATTGCATGTGGAGAAATCATGGAATGTTGCTTGAGGAATGTATTCCATAAGTCTTTACCAATTAAAGAGCACTTGGCGAATTTGTTTGCTTCTTCCTCGCATTTATTTATTTCAGCTCCTTCTATGGCAATGTATTTCTGTTCTCTATTGTTAATAAGATGCATATAAACATGGTATATCTCATGCAATAAAGCGAAAGCATAATTATCGATTTTGTTTAATCGTAATGTTAATACAATGGTCGGATTTTTTCCTTGCCAAAAAGAAAATCCATCAATCGGTGTTTTGTCGAATTTAGACACTATAATAAATTTAATTCCATATCGTGACAGAATTTCTTTTGTCTTATCAATAGTGTTTATGTTTACAACAAACATTTGATTCAATTCCTGCACAAGTCTTTCTAAACTGTTTTCATCAAAATCGGCAACATCCGGCATTTGTGAACTTTGATAGAAAGCAAAATGTTTCCATGAGAAAATGTTAATTGGGTCGCTCTTTAAACATTCAGATTTCTTAAAATAAGAAAGTTCCTTTTCTGAAGAAAACGAAGCTATTAGTTCTTCAACTGAAGTTACGCCGAAAATTGAATATATTATTTTTATGTTTTCTGATATTTTCGTTCCAATAACATTTAATTTCTCGAAATATTTGACAGAACAATATTGAGAAATTACTTTCCATATCTCAATATTCTTTTTTCGTTCTACTATTTTCTTATTTATATTTGCTTGGTCTATATCATATTGATTTTGTAATGATAACCAATATGAAGCATCTATTCCTAAAATTTCCTGTAGCAAAACAGCAACTTCAGGAGTTACAGCACGACGTCCCTTTATAATATCATTGAGTACGGAAGTAGGCATGCTCATAAGTGAAGCCAATTCTTTTTGCTTCATTTCTCTTGCATCTAATTCATCCTTAATGATTTCACCCGGATGAATGGCTATACAAGGTACGCAATCGTTTAATTTGATTTTAGTCGCCATAATGGTTGGATATTTCTATTAATTCTATTTCAGTAATTATCAATGAACCGTCTATTGTGGAACTTTGAAATATTAATCTCCAACGTCCGGTACATCTAACCGATTCAAAGTCTTTTAAGTCACCTTTCAATCGTTCATAATGCAGACTTCCGATTCTGAATAAATCTTCTATTCTTGTGGCTGCTTTTAAATGATTATATGCTTTTATATAACCTTTGATTACATCCTTAGGAAGTCTCTTGTATCTTTTGTCATTGGTGCAACCCTCTTCCAATAACTCAATTAGTGCTTCATCTTCTGTATAGATATTCATGCAATTCGTTATCTTTCTGCAAAGATAAGTATTTTATTCTTTATGATAATATATATCATAGAATAAATTATCAAATTTGATAATTACATGATATTGTTTTTCAAATAAACAATAAAAAAGGATATATTGTTTCGTGAAAAACATCTTTTCAAAATTATTGGTGTGTTAATGATTGGCAAACCATTTAATTCAATTAATATGCTGCACTTATTCTATTTTCTATGTTTATTTTATGCTCGGAATCTTCAAACATAATCTGAAAATCAATGCGAACTCTTTAAAATTGAAGAATCGGATTCAATGGCTTTGAATGTTTAACTTTTATTATCTATTTATCGATAGCTGTATTTTTCCGACTTTTAGTGATACTTCTCAATAATGTTCTTGAAATGAGCGAAGCGTATAATTCTTATTTACAGACTAATATATATACTATGTTTTGCTATTATCGTTTTAAACCGTTTGAAACTAATATCTAAACTGCTCAAAACCAATATTCAAAAGGCTTCAAAACGTTTATATTTCCATTCAAATGAGGATATATAGACTATCGTAAGCAATTCCGCTTACGGGTAATCACTAAAACCATGTATAATTTTTCAAAAGACGGTATCGTAGTCTCTACGGTACTTGATGCACGTACTGCCAACAAAGAAGGCAAATATCCTATTAAAATCAAGGTTTATTATCAAAGAAAGCCCAAGTATTATTCTATTGGTATCTGCATGACAAAAGAAGAATGGAACAAACTGCCGGATAGCAAATCTTCTGAAAGCAAGAAAATCAGACAAGCCATTGAAAGTAGTTTTTCTTTAGTCCGTATGAATGTTGAAGCTTTGGCAGAGAAAGGAACATTCTCTTTCAATACGCTCAATTTACGTTTGGGAAAAGCTACCGGTGATACTCTGAACAGTGCCATACGAGCTAAGATTGAGGAACTGAAAAACGAAGAAAGAATCGGGACAATGCAGTTCTATCAAACTACATTGGTAATGGTTGAGGAAGTCGGCGGCAAAGATATTCCATTTAGTGCCGTTACGGTTGAATGGTTACAAAAATGCGAAAGACTTTGGTCGAAAACGAGAAGTATTTCTACAATCGGTATGCACATGAGAAATATTCGTACTTTGATGAATGAAGCCAAGAGAGCCGGCGTTATCAAAGAATCGCAATACCCATTCGGAAAAGGTCTGTTCGAGATAAAGACCGGTATCGGAAGAAAGAAAGGATTGACAAAGAAACAGTTGAAGGCCATTTTCGATTATAAGAGTGAAAATGAAACCACTAACAGATATAAAGACCTCTGGATATTCATTTACTTGTGCAACGGTATCAATCCGACAGACATGCTGAAATTGAAGTTCTCGGATATTGTGGACGGTGAAATATGTTTTGTGAGACAGAAAACAGAGCGCACGACAAAGAATAGGAAAGAGATACGTGCGGTTGTTTCTTCCCAATTACAGACAATAATTGACAAGTGGGGAAACAAACCGTTACCCGATAATTACATATTTCCTTATATGAAAGGGCATGAAACGGCTATAGAGCGTAAAGCGATTGTACGCGATGTTGTCAAGCGAATCAACAAACGTATGAAGTTGATAGGTGAAGAATTGGGTATCGGCAATATCACCACATACACCGCAAGACATTCATACGCTACCGTATTGAAACGAAGCGGAGCCAATATCTCTTATATAAGTGAATCCTTAGGACATACCGACCTGAGGACTACGGAAGCATATCTGGCGAGTTTCGAGAAAGAGGAGCGTGCTAAGAACACTAACCTTTTGACCTCGTTTTTGTAGCCTATATAGCCTATATGGGGTTCTTCTTACTTTCCTGCCCGGTAATTCTATTCATTAGGAAATCGGGCTTTCTTTATGCAAAATTACCGGTGCGAGAGCTTAATTCTGGTTAAGAATATAGTTAAAATACCTTTTTCTTTTATATTCCGACAAAAAAGAGGATATATGTAATGTCCGATGATTCATGTATTCGGAGTATTACTAAATTCAAAAATAAATAAAGTTATGGCACGAAAGAAAAAAGTAGAAGAAGAACAACCGGTGACTGCCGAAGTTGTAGAGACTAAAAAGAAATCTTCAAAGAAAGCACCAAAGACTAAAATGTCTGCTCAAAAAGAAAGCATACAGGAAACCGGTGTTCAAGAGCCGATTGTCAAAGAAGAAAATACGAAAGATTCTTTTAAAGACAAAGATTATACAATCGATGAGCTTATAGATATGTTAGGGCCGGATATTGATTGTGAGGATGATACAGAGTTTTCATTAACGGAAGATACTTCTTCACAAGAACAGAAATACACAATGGAGGATATGCTTGCTGTATTGGACGAGTCAATCGATAATGACGATGAAGAATGTGTTTCAGATGAAATACTTGATAAATTCGACAAGGCACTCGAAGAAAAAGGTTTGGGCGATGATTATTTTCAGAAGAAAGAAGAACGGCTTAAAGAAATGGAGCTGGAGCATGAACTTCACGAATTCGCCATTGATGAAATGCTGAATGAATAAGAATATCTAATTTTGTAACCTGTAACAGTCTCTTTATGAGATGTAACTTTGTGATGTGCCTTATTTTTTCTAATTTTGCATCGTCATGGCAACATGGCGGACATATTAGAAATTTAAGGTACACGAAAGTGTTTAACTGATTCTCTACGACGAAGTCTGGTAAACTATCTGTAGAACGGGAATAAGTTGGCATCTCTCGCGTCATATCCGTATATGGCGTGGGGACTGTTGCTTGTTTTAGTTCAAGGTCTTACCAGAGCCCGTCGTATAAAATAAGTTAATGGCCTCACGCTTTCTGCATTTATGAACTCTTCTGATTTGGGGCTAAGGGAGAAACGACATTCTGGTAATTATGAAGAAATTTTTATTAATGTTAGGTGCGGTAGCTTTATTTACTGCATGTAGTGATGACGGTGGTTCCGGTAGTGGCAATATCAATTATGAAGAAGGTTATAAATACCTTACGAATTTGAATGTGAGTGACGCCAAGATGATTTATCAGAAATCATCCGCAACAAGAGCAACAGGGGACGACTCTTATTACAAACTTGATTTATCAGGCAATGAAGTAAAGTTGTCAATCAAGGGAGAGGACGGGCAAGACCATAATATTGGTATTAGTAAGGTTGTCAAACTGAGTGATAAGATTATTCTGGTGAATCCTGTTGAACAAGATATTGTTGATTTGTTTTATAAACCCGGCCCTGATGATGATTATATATCTGTTAGCAATCAAAGTATTAGGTATCTCTCAATAGTAGATGTTCAAACAGAAAAGTTATACAGATGGCCGAAAGATGTACATATTGATTTGTATTACGGTTCATTGAAAACAATATTGGATAATCAAGGAAATATTTATATTGCTTCTTCTTCTAATTCAAATTATCCAGAATATAGACAAATATACAAATTGAATGTTTCAGATTTCACAATGCAGAAAATGTTACCTGATGAAGTTATATGTAATAATTTCACTGTAACCGATAATGGTTTTGTTGTGTATTGGAGTAGTCAAGAACAACAACAGAATTGCCGTGTGAAATGTCCGGGTGGCAGAATTTATCCGATTTCAGATACTTATACATTCATCTTTAACGGTAATTTATATTCCATTCGCAATAATGCGATTATTCAACATAAGACTATTGGAAATAATGACTTAGAAGAAAAAATAATATGCACCATATCTGATGAACAATTCACTGGGTATGGGGAATTTGCTGTTCCTAATCATGTGCGCAAAACACTGTTGCTGAATGAATATTATGAGTTTGACGGAGAAAAATGTACAAAACTTGATAAGCAGATTAATATTGGAGATATTCGCACAAATAAAGCATGGTACAACCGTAGCAATACAACTTTCTCAAAAATAGCAATGAAAGATTATCAAGAATCTCAGTTTCAAATTTTGGATTATGAAATACAAAGTCTTTCGGCAAATTCTGAAAGTTCTAATATCACATTCACCGGTTTCAGATATTCGGACGGCGCCAATGTTGTAGGAACTATCACAGAATCAGATGAAGTTGTTATCGATAATGTTGCAGAAAACGGAAACAAAATCATCAATCTTATTTCGTTGAACTAATATCAACTCAAAATAATATCCTCTTGTTGTGTCTATGCAGCAAGAGGATTTTTTATGCCTTAAAATCTGAACTATCGGAAAAACGAGAGTTCTATATGTGCTATGTTTCTCTAAATCAAGCAATATTTACGTTTCTTATTTAGCTCCATAAATCCGAGCTTACTATATACCCATATCCCAAATAAGGCTGCTTTCGTCTCCTGTATCGAGCTTTTCTCTTGCCTCCAATACTCGGTATAAAGAAGCAAGAATATATCTCAAATATGAAAGAATAAATTTAAAAGTAGAAAATTCTTACATAGTGAAGTAAATGAATGAAATGAACTAATTTTATACCTAAACTTTTTATAAAAGAGTATATTAATATAATATATAAAGATTTTTATATAAGAGTATAAAAAAGCTGTTCACTTCATTCATTTACTTCACTTTTATAATAAAAGGTCTGTACAGCAGAAGTCAGTATCGAAGTTTTCTATAATTGTCCATAATGGATCGTCATCAAACAATGGCTCTATTATGACTTCTGGTAGTTCTACTTTATTGGAAATCGGTGTTAGTCGAAAACCGGCAGTTTCAAATTTTCGTCCAATTTTACTGTGCATACCATAAGATTCAACGACCTCAAAGGAATACTCTCCTAAAAATTTCAATCTACAATATTTTTTTGGATACCAGCCAATGGTTATTTCGTCACTTTCATTCAAAGTGCTGAATTTATAGAAGTCAATCGTACTGAAACCTTTTGTTACGTCATACTTCTGTTCTGCTTTCTCACAGAAATCATCCCAACTCAAATATCCTAGTTTTCTGGCGTATAAAGAACAACTGGATAGACTAGGTTTAGTTTTGCTATTGATTAGTCCGAAATGGCGTTTTATTGAATCCTCGCTTACCTTATCCTCACTTTTATGCCCTTTTTTCTTATTGTCAATCCTATTGAGCTCCTCATCTAATGTCTCTTTGTTGATAAAAGAGCGGAGTTTCTCATAACTTCCGAGAGTTAATTGGATTTTTAACCGCTCCTTATACTCCTGTTTCAAAAGTTCAAATAGCTCTTTATCATATTTATAACTGTTACTTCCCATAATTCGTCATTTAAAATTTCCATAAAAGTACAATAAAAATTTCATCCCGTCAAATTTGCCACTAACCTGCTTTTTGAAATCCCGGTTAATTTGCAACATAATTCAAAATTAATGAGCTATGGACAAATTAAAGGATGATGTAATGCAGCAATCGAAACCAGGAAAAAATCACTTAAATACCAATTATTCTGGTTTGCCACTAACCTGCTCCTGCCGAGATGCCGACCTTTGCATCATAATTCTAAACAAAGAAATAATGGATGCAATAAAAGAAACATCAGCAAGCAAAAAAAACATCAAAAATCAAGAAAAGAAGAGTTTGCCACTAACCTGCATTTTTCTGTTTTCGGACTTTTGCATCAGAATTAAATGAATAAGATATGAAAACGGATTATAACAACTTACCAGAACGAATAGATTATTTGATTTCGGAAATAGCAGGGATAAAAGAGTTATTAACGCAAAGGATTCGAAACCCCGAAGAGATACCGAAATATTTGGATATAAACCAAGCACTGCTCTATTTGGGAAAGTTAGGATTTTTAATTAGCAGGTCAAAACTATATAAGTTAACCTCTGGAAATAATATCCCATGTCATAAATCTGATAACCGGATTTATTTCTTTCCACAGGAGTTGGATAGTTGGCTGTCTAGCCAGATTGAAAAGAAAAGTGAAACGAGCCAGAACTTTTCAGACCAATCAAAACAATTTATTATAAAAACGGCTCAATATAAAAACAGGAAATAAAATGAAAACGGATCTCAATATTATCAATATCTGTCTATCAGACACTCCTATGCAAGAATTCATTAGAGAAAATAGAATACTAGGTCGTATTATCAGTGCAATACCCGAAATCCCTTTTGAAAAAGTAAAAATAGGGGAATGTATACGTAAGGGTCGGGAAGATTTATTGTATGAGAATAAAAAAACAGGAGCAAAGCATACAAAAATAACAATTGAAGAGAAGTGTGTGTATGTATCTAAAGTTTTGAAAAAAGTTGCGGAGGAACATAATTCTGATTTTCTGATATTGGATGGCTTTTTGCATTATTTCAATGGTGCTTATTGGGAGAAAATTGATGAATCCGTTGCTTCGGATTGTATTTCTATGGCGGCAGAAAAAGCAGGATTTTTGCCTGTTGAGGCTCAGCAGGAAAACAATAAAAAGAAACTATTGCGACAATTTATTGCTGATTATAAGTGTCCTCCCATCCAAACGAAAGATGATGATTTAAGCATCTCTGTCAATCTAAGAAATGGAACCCTGAAATATAATAATGGAGAGTTTACACTTCGAGATTTTCAAAAAGAAGATATGTTGAGATACCAACTTTCTTTTGATTACGATCCTGATGCGACTTGTCCACAATTTGATGAATTTCTTGATTATGTATTACCTGAAAAACAAGCTCAAGATGTTCTTATGGAAATGATAGGGTACTGTTTTATTCCTACCCGCAAATTGAAGTTGGAAAGAAGTATGATGCTGTATGGCGAAGGAGCCAATGGCAAAGGAGTAATTTACGAACTAGTGAAAGAAATTCTTGGTAAAGAACATGTGACAGGATTCTCCATGGCTGCTCTTTCATTTGATGCGAATACAAGGGCACAGCTTAGTGGGAAACTTCTTAACTATTCATCTGAATTAGGTGGAAAATGTAATCCTGATATGATTAAGAAGCTGATAAGCGGTGAGGACGTGGAGGTAAAAACACTCTACAAAGATGTTTGGACTATGCAAGACTATACATGTAAGTTCATGTTCAACACTAACTCTTTACCTAAAGAAACAGAAGCGAATGTCGCTTTTTTTAGAAGATGGATTATTTTACCTTTTGATGTCACAATCGCGAAGGAAAAGCGAGACAAAAAACTTCCGGACAAACTAAAAAAAGAACTTCCCGGCATTTTTAATCGTGTAATATCCGGTATCAAACGGTTATTGGAGAGGGAAGACTTTACGGAATCGGAATTGGTAAACCGTACACTTGAAGAATATAAAATTCGTTCAAATACTGTTTTGTTCTGGGTAAAAAAAGAGGGGTGGTTTGCCGTTGTTCCTCCTGAAAATACCGAACGTAAATATGCGAATGTTCCACATATAGAACTTTCATTTTTATACCAAAAATATATTGATTTCTGTCGTAGCAATGGAATGCATCCAGCTAATAATATCACATTTAATGAGAGGATTAGAAAACTATTTTATGTCCAGACGAGAAGTACCAATAATGCTACATGGGTGTTTTGTGATAAGCCTAAAGAGAAGGATATTCCAGTTTCCGATGATACGCAATCTCCAAAAAGCTATGTGGAGAGATTTATAGACAATTTAAATGAAGAAAAATGAAAAATTCAACAGTCAGTTTGTTTGAAAGTTACAAGCAGAAACTTCCAATCGGGCAAGTGAAGCTATTTGATTGGGTATGTAGTGAACGTTACAAAGAAGAGGCGAAATACATTCGCTCTCTTTCAGAGAAAAGCGAACAACGGAAGTACAAGGCAGAATTGCCTTGTATCACTCCGAGTGGTATATTTTCTTATTGTAGTGATAAGTACTTGGATTTGCATAGCGGTTATATCTGCATTGATATAGACGGTGGCAAGGATAATCCAAAAATTACAGATTTTGAGAAGCTAAAACAGGATTTGTCAAGTATTGAATATATTGCATATTGCGGTTTGTCAATTAGTGGGAATGGTGTGTTCTGTCTGATACCGATTGAGCATCCTCGCTATCATAAAGAGCATTTTTATGCTTTGGAAAAGTTCTTTCGAGGCAGAGGCATTGTAATTGATACTTCATGTAAGAATGTGTCAAGGTTAAGGGGGGCTTCTTATGATGCAAATCCTATATTGAATTCCAATGCCTCAACTTTTACAGATAGAATAGAACAGCCTATTAGGCTAATTAAGCAACATACAAATGATGAGAATATGCAAGGTATTCCTATAATAAAAACACCCCAGAATATTCCCATGATTATGACACCCATACTACAACGAATAGGAGATAATCAAATGGATATAACGGGTAATCATCTACGTTGGTTTTCTATTGGTTGTGCTTTGGCCGGAGAATATGGGGAAGAGGGCAGATACATTTTCCATGCAGTCAGCCGGTTCTATAAGACGGAAAGTTATCAATACACTCGTGAAGAAACCGACATCATGTATGATTCATGCCTAAAGAACTATAACAAGTATAAATACACGATAAGAACGTTCTATTATTGGTGCAAAGAATACGGTATGATATAAATTTTATTCTAACTATCAATTATTTAATTATGATGAATGATAAACTTAAATTAGAGAAGGAGTCACATGCTCTACAGAATGAGAAATTACTTTTCTCAAAAAATGTTCGTGTTATACTGACTGGCAACCATTGTTCAGGTATGAGCTATACTTTCGAGACATTGCAGCTTATGAAAACGAAGAAACCATGAGGCGTATTTTCCCACCTGCTTTTATCGTGAAGAAAAGGGATAACTACCGGTATGTAGCTTATCCCTTTTTTTCTTCTCAAAATGTGTGCAATTTGTGTGCAAAATACCGAAACCAAGGATAACCTATACCAAAGGAAGAAACAGAAAGAAAAAGAATATCATTTACCGGTGTGTCACGTTTGTCATTGATTATCACCACTTTCCAAAGGTTGTGTGCAAATTGTGTGCAAGGAGTTTCAGTGTGCAAGAAAAAAGTCGCTACAAGGTTGCTTGTAACGGCTTGATTTTCTTTGTTTTATGCTTCGTGGACCAGCCTGGGCTTGAACCAGGGACCTCCAGATTATGAGTCTGTTGCTCTAACCAACTGAGCTACAAGTCCGATGCATCCTTGCTTGGATAGCGGGGGCAAAAGTAGCATTTTCTATTGAAATATGCAAGACTTTTGGATAAAATTCCTTATAACCTTTGTCCTTAGAACTTATAAGTTCGTTTTGGATTCTTGGGAAACCAGCCTTTTTTCACTCGTTCTTCCTGCTCGAATATCTCCTTGATGGTCCAGAACGAGGAAAATGCAAAGACGCCCAAAAGGGAGGCTATCATGATGTTCTCCGTATAAAGGGAGGCAATGATGCCGCCGATGCCGAGTAAAAGGAAAATCCACCAGCACTTGGTGCCCCAATAATATTCGGCTTTCACAACTATGGGGTGAAACAAGCCGATGATGAGGAATGTGCAGATACCTATGACAAGGCCCGACAGATGATATTCGTTCAAGAAATCCATTGTTGTTCGTTATTTCTCGGGGCAAATAGGAATCTCCTTCTTGATGCTCTGTTCCAGGGAAATCAAGGTCTCGGTAGCGGTTACGCCAGGAATCTCCTGCATCTTGTTGTTCAGCAAATCCATCAGATGCTCGTTGTCGCGGGCATATACCTTGGTCAGCATGGTGTACGGACCAGTGGTGAAGTGGCATTCAACAATTTCGGGAATCTTGCCCAGCTCGGCAACTACCGTCTTATACATGGAGCCCTTTTCCAGCTTGATTCCTACGTAAGTGCAGGTTCTATATCCAAGAGACTTGGGATTTACATGATAGCCTGAGCCCACAATAACGCCAAGGTCAATCAAGCGCTGTACACGTTGATGGATGGCGGCACGTGACACGCCACATTCAGCGGCTACGTCCTTGAAAGGGATACGGGCATTTTGGGAAATGATTTCCAGAATCTGCCGGTCAAGATTGTCTATTTTTTCCATAATAGTAAATAAGTAAAGTTCTTGTTGTTATCAAATAGTAAGCAAATATAGGACTTTATTTTAATTTATCTATGAAAATGGACAGAAAAATGAATAAAAGTGAGGGGTAACGATAAGACGCGGATTACGCGGAATATGCGGATTTGGTAAACTAAATCCGTGAAATCCGCGTAATCCGCGCCTAAAAGAAGTATCAAGAGGGTTTTGCCCCTCCCTTCGGATTGTTACATTACTTCTCGATACCCAGCAGTTCCACTTCGAATATCAAAGTAGAGAACGGCTTGATTTGGCTACCGGTTTCTCTTGAACCGTATGCCAGGTCGTAGGGGATATAGAGTTCCCATTTGGAGCCAACGGGCATCATAGTGAGGGCCTCAGTCCAGCCTTTGATTACTTGGTTGGCACGGAAGGTAGCAGGTTCTTTGCGCTTGTAAGAGCTGTCGAACTCTGTTCCGTCAATCAGTGTACCTTTGTAGTTTACTTTCACCTTGCTGCTGTCAGCGGGAACGGCACCGTTACCCTTGGTGATGATTTTGTATTGTAGACCGCTCGGAGTAGTTACTACACCTTCTTTAGTCTTGTTCTCAGCCAGGAACTTTTCACCGGCAGCTTTGTTGTCAGCATACTTCTCTGCAGTCGCTTTTTCTTTGATGGCATCCATCTGAGTGCGCATGTACTCTTGAGCTTTCATCATATCCATGGCACCACCCTTGCCAATGACACCTGCGACGAAACCTGCCAGCATATTTTCGCGGCTGATGCTTTGTGTAGAGTCATTACCGAAGATTTGCTGGTTGAAACCTTCTACCCATTGCTTGCTGACCATCTGGCCTACTTGCAGGCCGGTCATGTAGGCCACGTCTTTCTTATCGATTTTGGCTGCACCCTCGTTGAAACCTTTTAGGAATTCTGACATCTGGGTTGAGTCAATGCCTTGTTGTGCAAGATACTGGTCCAAACCTTCTGTACGTGCCATACCGATGGCGTAAGACAATGAATCGATGTCCGTCTTTAAATCAGCTTTCGGACTTTGAGCAGTACAAGATGCCATGCCGGCAGCTACTGCAAGAGCCATGAGAAATGTTACTTTTTTCATTTTGCTTTTACTTGTTGTTTATTTAGATAAAATTTTCTGTAATTCAACTTCGAATATGAGCGTGCTGTGGGGGGGAATCATCTCGCCGGCACCCTGCGCTCCGTATGCCAGATCACTGGGGATGTAGAGTTTCCACTTGGCACCTTCGGGCATAAGCTGAAGGGCTTCCACCCAACCGGGTATCACTTGGTTTACACCGAACGTGGCAGGCTGGCCGCGCTTGATGGAGCTGTCGAACAGCGTTCCGTCAATCAGTGTGCCTTCGTAGTGGCATTGTACCTGGTCGGTTGCTTTGGCATAGTGACCGACGTTTCCTTCTGTGATAACTTCGTATTGAAGTCCGCTGGGAAGCGTAACAACTCCCTCGCGTTTTTTGTTCTCTTCCAGGAACTTTTTGCCGGCTTCTATGTTTGCTGCGTTCATCTTCTCCTCCAGTTCGGCGAAGTACTTGTTGACGATGTCACGGGCTTCTGTGTGGCTGATTGCCGTCTGGTTGCCCTCCAAAACGTCTTTGATTGCTTGTGCAAAGTCATCTACTGCAATGCCTTTGGCACCCATGCTTAAAAGATTCTGACCTATTCCAAGGCCGATAGCATAACTGAATTTATCCATAAGATTCTTTTGTTGACGACCGGATTGGTTTCTTTTCCAGTCTATTGCAAATTTACGAATGGCAAAAGTACGTCTTTTATTTGAATGATAAGACTTTTAAGTATTTAATTTTTCTTATTTATATCACAACTTGAACATTCTTCTTATATTTGTCTTACTTTAATAAAGGAAAGGAGCAGAAAATGAAGAACTTGGTCATATTGTCGGGTGCCGGTATGAGCGCCGAGAGCGGCATCAGCACATTCCGTGATGCGGGCGGACTGTGGGACAAATATCCGGTGGAGCAGGTGGCGACTCCCGAGGGGTATGCACGTAATCCGGAACTGGTCATTAATTTCTATAACGAACGTCGCAAGCAGTTGCTCGATGTGGTGCCGAATGCCGGGCATCTGGGCGTTGCCGACCTGGAGAGGGATTTCAATGTAACGGTCGTCACCCAGAACGTAGATAATCTGCACGAGCGTGCCGGCAGTACGCACGTGATACACTTGCATGGGGAACTGACGAAGGTTTGTTCCAGCCGCGACCCTTATAATCCGCATTTCGTCAAGGAACTGGCGCCGGAGGAATATGAAGTAAAGTTGGGCGACAAGGCGGGCGACGGTACGCAGCTCCGCCCGTTCATCGTGTGGTTTGGCGAGTCGGTGCCGGAGATTGAAACTGCCATCCGGTATGTGGAGCAGGCGGACATCTTCGTCATCATCGGCACCAGCCTGAACGTTTATCCCGCTGCGGGACTGCTGAACTACGTGCCCCGTGCCGCCGAAGTGTATCTGATAGACCCCAAGCCGGTGGACACGCACGTCATGCGTCCGATACATGTCATTCAAAAGGGAGCTTCGGAAGGGGTAAAAGAGTTGAAGGCGCTGCTTGCAGCTACCCAGCCTCCTTTGCCTTAGGACTTAATCTCCTACGTCTTAGGACTTAACCCCTCACGGTATAGGACTTAATATGCAGAACATCCGGATGTTTTAGGTGAAAACATGGGGATGTTTTGGGTACTCACTCCTATACTGTAGGGAGCTGGGTATAGGGGGGGGATTCCCACAAGGTATAGGTCTTGCGGGAACAAAGTATATTTGCCCTCGAAACTTGTGCTATTTCTTTATCACGGCCCGTAATACGAACCAGGCATGATGGGCTATGGTACTCGCCAGTCCGTAATGCCGCGCCATGATGCGGAAGCGTTCGCGCAGGGATGCTTGCCGGTTCTGGGTGGTCATTCCCTCTTCCAGATAGTCGATGAGGGTGAGATGGGTATTGTGCAAGGTCCGTGCCTTCTTCATCACCTGGATGCACCAGTCGAAGTCGGCGGAGAAGCGGTATTGCAGGTCGTAGGGTTCTACAAGGGAAGCTTTGGCAAAGAAGGCCTGATGGCAGACCAGCATGCCCTGCTTGAAGCTTCGCCAGGTAAGCACTTCCGGGGCGGCGAGGCGGCGCATGCGGATGAAGTGGCCTTCCTTGTCCACCAGCTCCGTTTCGCCGTACAGCACGTCGGGTAGTTCGTTGCCGGAGATGGAACGCACCATCTGCTGCAAGGTGTCGTCCTCGTGGAAGCTGTCGCCGGCATTGAGGAAGCAGAGGTAATCGCCGGTGGCAAGGCGGATGCCTTTGTTCATGGCGTCGTACAGTCCCTTGTCCGGTTCGCTCACGATGCGGGTGATGCGGTCGCGGTAACGGTCGATGATGGAGAGCGTGCCGTCTTTGGACGCACCGTCCACAATGATGTATTCCACGTGGTGGTAGGTTTGCGAGATAACGCTTTGAATCGTGTCCTCCAGTACCGCTTCGGCGTTGTAGGTCACGGTGATGATGCTGAATTTCGGGGTGGGGTGGTTATGCATTTCTTCCGGTCACTTTGTTGTAAAGGTCAATGTATTTCTTGGCGACGACGTTCTCCGAATAGTGGGAGATGGCTTTCCGGCAGGCTTGTTCCGAGAGGCTGGGGTAGTCGGGTTCGGTCAGCGTCCAGTAGATGCCGTTGGCAAAGTCTTCCGAGGATTTGTATTGTGCCACGTAGCCGTTGTGCAGATGGTCTATCATCTCAGGGATGCCGCCCACGTTGAATCCGACGCAGGGAATGCCGCATGCCATGGCTTCCATGATGGTGTTCGGCAGGTTCTCTTCCAGCGAGGGGGTCACGAAGATGTCCACGGCATTGTAGATGTTCACCAGTTGGTGTTCGTTGCTGACGAAGTTCAGCGGGTAGACTTTGAATGGAAGCAGGTTTTCCAGTTGTTGCGATTGGTTGCCGAAGACGACGACACCCAACTGTTCCCGGAGTTCGGGATGCTTGTCAGCCAGCAGTCGGCACGATTCTATCAGGTAGTCGATGCCTTTCCGTTTGTCCGTAATCTTCACCGAGCCGAACAGCATGAGTTTCTTGTCTTGCGGCAGTAGGCAACGGCTGCGGGCTTCCTGCCGGTTTCGGGGCTTGAAGAGATTGGTGTTGATGGGGTTGGGGATGCATGTCACGGCATGCCCGCAGAAGAGGGCGCTTGTCCGGGCACGTTCTTCCAGCCAGCGGCTGCAGGTGACGAAGTTGATGTGACGGTTGCGATACAATGCCTGCTTTTTGTGGAAGATGCGGTAGGAAAGGTCACGTTTGCCTCCACCTCCGTGGATGAAGGGGCAGTTGTGGCATTCCTGCTGGTAGTGGGTGCACTCGCGGGCATGGTGACAGATGCCAGTGCAGGGCCACATGTCGTGCATGGTCCAGACGACGGGCTTGCCCGAGGCGAGAATCTTCTCGATGTTCTTCAGCGAGAGCATCCCTTGGTTTATCCAGTGCAGATGGATGACGTCTGCTTGCTGGAATTCGGGCAGTGAGGTGATGTCTGTCCCCGTGTTGGCAATGTCTACGGCAAAGATGTTCTTCTTGTTGAAGCGGTTGGCGCTCCAGATGACGATGCGCTCCCAGACGAACTTCCACACCATGCGCCAGTTATGGTCCAGTGACACAACGGAGATTTGGTCGGTCTGCTTGTCGCGTACCAGCAGCTTGGCTTTGATGCCGTGGTTCTTGAGTGATTCCATCAGACGGCTGGCGGCGATGGCTGCGCCGCCGATGCGTTCGGATGTATTGATAAGTAGTACTCTCATGACTGTTGTTCGTTTCTTCTTTTTTGAATGTTTTTTCTTGTTACAGATGCCGGTCTTGTTTCATCCATTTCCGGATACGCTTTTGCAGCGTTTGCCATATGATGGTGAAGTTGCCGTACCGTAGGTTCAACGCCAGTTCCTCGAACGACCGTGCAATCTTTATCCAGGGATGCCGCCATGCCATGATGCGGTAAACGCTATCCTTGTAGGCTGTGTTCTCGATGACGTGACGAGGGTGCTTCAGTGGAAACCCCACTTCGTGGCGTTTCATGGTGAAGATGCGGCGGTAACCGCGCGGCATGGTGTGCACGGAGCCGGCAAAGTGGGTGGAGTCGGCAGTGGCTCCCAGATTGTTTATCATGTTGCGGGTGGGCACGATGCTCAGACCCGAATTGAACAACATGGAAGCGTGGAAGATGGTTTCGTAATAGGCTTTCCCGTGTTCGCGGTGGCGTTGGCACATGTAGATGAAGTCTTTGCGGTAGCGCCGTGTGTGGATGAGGTTCTTCAGTTGCCGCATGTTCTCCTTGTCGTCCAGGAAGGTGTAGAATTCATCCCATTGGTCCGTCACCCGCCGCCAGCTCGCCCATCCCCAGATGGAGAAGGTGGTGGCGAAGAAGTAGTCGGAAGTGATGTCGGGTGTAATCTCCTCGTTGTTGAATCCGGCAATCATGCTGATGCGTGTGTCGTGCTCATACTTGTCGAGCAGTTCCTTGCAGAAGCCGAAGAAAGAGACGGCGGGCACGTCGTCATCCTCAAGCACGATACATTTGTCCGACAAGGAGAATGCCCACTTCTGTGCCATGTATTCCGATGGGTCGCAGCCGTAGTTCTTCTCTTGGTAGTTGTGGTGTACTTCGCATTCCCAGTCGATGTCTGCCACTACTTTGCGACAAGCTTCTATGCCCGGCATGTCACGCTCGCCGCGCGGGCCGTCCTGATAGAGAAACAGTCGTGCGGGGCGTGCTTTCTTCACTTGTTCGAATACTTGCGCCAGCAGTTTGGGGCGGTTGAAGAAAAGAATCAGTACAGATACATCTACAAGGGCTGGTTTCATGGCAATTTTGTTGGATTAGGAGGTGGCTATATGGTCATTTGGTATGTTGAAAGAAAGAACTGCCGGATAATGATTGTTTATCTTGTCCTGCTCTTCTTCTGTATACCGGTGTAAAGTGGGATAGTTGTACCGTAGAAAGTTTTCCAATCCATCAGGTGCTTTCAGATAAAGTGGACCGAATTTGATTGGTTGTAAATGGTTGAGACTCGTCTCCAAAACATGGTCGGTAGTGGTAATCACATTGTTGTAATACAAAGTTTTCCATGAGTTGAAACAACTTTGCATTATCACCATCAAACGGTAGATTGTCTTTTTAGAGAGTGTCATATCAACTATCCGGTTCAGAAGGCAGGCAACAGCTCCACGATTGGTAGGGTTGGATATTTGACATTTTCCGAAGTGTTTCCATAGCCATACCTCTTTTCCCATCAGGCAGCATTTCAGAAAGTTGACGGCTTCATATTGTATCTTCCTTAATAGCTTATTGTTTGGAATACGGTCAAAAGGGAATATATCGACAAAGATTCCCTGATGCATAGGTACATCTTTAAACATCTCTTCGACAAACAAGGTGTTGTTTTTCTTGACTTTGGCAAAGTAATAAGGACTATGAGGGTCGGTATGTATCCATGAAAGAAAGTATGGTTCTCTCAGTTCTTGGGAGGCTATCTGGAGAAACTTATTGTAGTCTTCCCGTTTCATACCTATATCTATGTCGTCATCCCAAGGAAGAATCGCTTTGTCATAGAGTGCCCCTATTGCTGTTCCGCCGATTACAAAATAGGGAATATTGTGTTTGTCGCAGATGCGCACAATCTCTTCCAGTATTTCGTATAGCACCTGATGTAGTTGGGTCAGTTCTTCTGGGGTATATTGCTTCACCATGGATACCATTTTTGATTGATGTCTGCAAAAATAATGATAATAGTTGAAAGGAGCACTTTCCATTTCAATCTTCTTTTGCGAAATCGGACTTGAGTTTTTCTATCAGTGTGTCGGACTCCCCGCTTACCACTTTCCGGCAGAACATCTTTCCAGACTGCTGCAATACCGGCAGGTCCTCGAGTGTCATCACGCGGATGGATGCGCCGTAGTCTATGTAGTGCAAGGGGGTGAGACGGGTAAGTCCGGGGTATTCTCCCTCTAAAAGAAGCCCTTTTGAGGCAAAAGGGGAGTTGAATACGATGGTCTGTATGCACAGTTCGCTGGGTACAAAGCTGGTTCTGAAATACTTCACCAGCTTCTCCTCCGTGCACAACTTTTCATATACATATCGTGCGCAGGGCAACGTGATGGCCCAATAGTCGGAACCGAAATAGACATCTGCCTGCTTGCCTTCCAAGGGTGCAAAAGGGGCTTTCCGGATGGGGAGTATCTGTACCAGCTTGCGCGATGCTACGATGAGTTTGTTCTTCCACCATATACTCTTCCAAGGCAGGTCACGGAAAGGGTGGTAATGGGTTATCTTGTGCAACTGCTGTTTCACGGTGCAGTGTGTCAGGTTGAAACCGCCGATGAATTCAGTGTCTTGATGCTCCTCAAAATAGCGGTGGATGGCGTTGTTGCTCCATAATGGGTAGTCCTGCCCGCTCAGGCATACTACGCGGGTATAGGGGATACCGCTGTGCAATACGGCAGCAAGCAATTCTTTCTGGTATTCCACTTGTTCCCATCCTCCCCAGCTTATCCGGTGGCGGGGCACGAAAGTGACCTTGTCTCCCAAGGCTTCTTCAAAAGGGTGTATATCGGCATTGAGGTCGATGTGCACGTAGAAGTCTGCCCGGTCATCCAGTGCGGCAACCAGGCGTGCCAAGTGTGGGGCATCCTTGTAGGCGGATATGATGTAGGCTATGCGGCTCATGCTCTTTTTTTCTTTAAGAGGAATTCAATGCTTTCCCGGAAGATGGTAGATTGTAGTTTCCACAAAACCAGTGCATAAAGCCCAGCTACCATAATGATTTTGGCTGCCATATTTAAGTATAGGTTTTCTATGGGCTGAGTGGCATAGTGAGTTGATACTACGAGTACAATGGATAGGGAGAGATAAGGAGAGATGTCTTTCAGCATATCGCGCAGTCTTAATCCTATCTCCCTCTTGACAAAACGGAACCATACAAATAGCCAGCCGATATTGATAATGACGAAAATACGCAGCATCCACTCCAACCCGTATGGGTATATGGCACATACAGCTACTATTTGCAGCAGGCTCAAGCTGATGGTGCTCCACATATAGATAGAAGAATGCCCCCGGCTGATGAGCAGGTTGGAGAACAGATTGATGACGGGAATAAATGCTCCCCAAATACATAACAGTTGCAAGATATCGGCACTGGGCAGCCACTTCTCCGTGATAGTGATAACAATCAGTTCCTTCGAAACCAAACTCAATCCCAGCATGGCGGGGAAAGAGATAAAGGCGGTGAAGCGCAACAGCTTTCTGAATACGGCAAGTTGCCGTGCCTTGTCATCGGCAACACGGGTAAAGACGGGTTGTGCAATGCCGTTTATCATGCCCGTAATCGTGGTATGTCCCATGCCGTTCCACTTGTTTGCCTGCGTAAAGTTACCCACTTCCCGTTCCGAGTAGAACTTACCCAACAAGACGGAAAACAAATTGTTATTGATTATGGTGAAGATATTCGTAATGATTATCTTACTGCTGAACCCTATCATCTCCTTAATGGGTGTGAAGTCGAACCGGAAGTGGGGTCTCCAACGCGAGAAGTAGAAGTTAAGAATCGTCATTACGGTGATGAAAGAGATGCTTTGCAATGCAATCCCCCAATAGGCGAATCCGTT
Organism: Bacteroides sp. CACC 737; assembly: GCF_013874375.1. NCBI lineage: Bacteria > Pseudomonadati > Bacteroidota > Bacteroidia > Bacteroidales > Bacteroidaceae > Bacteroides > Bacteroides sp. CACC 737. The sequence continues at coordinate 3,567,728 of NZ_CP059408.1, read as the reverse complement.
GGCAGCCAGTGTGATGCCCACAATGCCGGAGACTATCAGACTCGAAATGGAGATGATGGTAGTGTCCTTGATTCTGAGATTCTTGAACAGATACGCTCTCGGTGCGATGCTCATGCTTGAGATGACGAATCCGAGGAAAGAGAGACGGGACAGCGGTATCAGCTCGGGCGTATCGTAGAAGTCGGCAATCAGCGGTGCGGCAAAGAAGAGTAATATATATATAGTAGTGCTGCACATCAGGCTGAACCAGAACACGGCGTTGTAATCCTTGTGCAAAGTCTCCTTCCGGTTGGTCAGTGCCGAAATGAACCCACCCTCCTGCAAGGCGGCGGCAATGGCGGAGAAAATGGTAAGCATCCCTACCATACCATAATCCGAAGCATCCAGCAGACGGGCAAGGACTATTCCGAATCCCAGATTTAACAACTGCTGTATGCCGTTGCTGAATCCTCCCCAGAAGAGGCCTTTGGCTGTTTTTTCTTTGAGTGATGTATCGGACATAGTTTATTGGTTGATAAGGCAACGAGTTAACAAGGCCACGAGGCTTTTCCTTCCTCCCTGTAGCCTTGTTAACTCGTTACCTTGTTACTGTTTTATTTCACTTCGCTGCCCGGTTTCACCTCTTTCAGCAGTGAAGTCACCGCCAGCGAACCGTCATAGTTCTCGGCAGAGAGAATCATCCCCTCACTTACCAGCCCGTTCTTGAATTGGCGTGGAGCGAGGTTGGCGATGAACAGCACTTGCTTGCCTACCAGTTCTTCCGGTTTGTAGTGCTGGGCAATGCCGCTGACGATGGTGCGGTTTTCCAGCCCGTCGGCAATCTTGAACTTCAGCAGCTTCTTCATCTTGGGCACTGCCTCGCATTCAAGCACTGTACCTACGCGGATATCCAGCTTTTCAAAGTCTTCGAAGGCGATGGTCGGCTTGATGGGGTTTGCCTTGTAGGTGGCGGCTTCGTTTGCCTTCTTGGTGGCAAGCAGCTTGTCTACTTGTGCCTGGATGACGTCGTCTTCTATCTTTTCGAACAGCAGTTCGGGGGTGCCCAGCTGATGTCCGGCAGGCAACAGGTCGGTGTGTCCCAGCTCTGCCCAGTCAAAGCTGTCCATGTTCAGCATCTTGCGAAGCTTCTCGCTGCTGAAGGGCAGGAACGGTTCGAAAGCAATGGCAAGGTTGGCGACCAACTGCAACGAGATGTGGAGAATGGTGGCTACGCGCTCCATGTCTGTCTTGGCAAGCTTCCACGGCTCGGTGTCGGCAAGGTATTTGTTTCCGATGCGGGCAAGGTTCATCGCTTCCTTCTGTGCGTCGCGGAACTTGAATACGTCCAGCAACTTCTCCACTTCTGCCTTGACGTCGGCAAATTCTTTCAGCGTCTCGCGGTCGTAGTCGTTCAGTTCGCCTGCGGCGGGCACTACGCTGTCGAAGTACTTCTTGGTGAGTTGCAGGGCGCGGTTCACGAAGTTGCCATAAACGGCAACCAGCTCGTTGTTATTACGTGCCTGGAAGTCCTTCCAGGTGAAGTCGTTGTCTTTTGTCTCCGGTGCGTTGGCGGTCAGCACGTAGCGCAGCACATCCTGCTTGCCGGGGAAGTCAACGAGATACTCGTGCAGCCATACCGCCCAGTTGCGTGAAGTGGAAATCTTGTCGCCCTCCAGGTTCAGGAACTCGTTGCTCGGCACGTTGTCCGGCAGGATGTAGCTACCCTCTGCCTTCAGCATGGCGGGGAACACGATGCAGTGGAACACGATATTGTCTTTTCCGATGAAGTGTACCAGACGCGTTTCGGGGTCTTTCCACCATTTCTCCCATGTGTCGGGCAGCAACTCTTTGGTGTTGCTGATGTAGCCGATAGGGGCGTCGAACCATACATAGAGCACTTTGCCCTCGGCGCCCTCTACGGGAACGGGAATACCCCAATCCAGGTCGCGGCTCACGGCACGCGGCTGCAAGCCCATGTCGAGCCAGCTCTTGCATTGGCCATAAACATTGGGACGCCACTCCTTATGGTCTTCCAGAATCCATTGGCGAAGCCATTCCTCGTGTTTGTCCAGCGGCAGATACCAGTGCTTCGTCTCACGCATCACGGGCTGGCTGCCGCTGATGGCACTCTTCGGATTAATCAGGTCCGTGGGGCTGAGGCTGGTGCCGCACTTCTCGCATTGGTCGCCGTAAGCGCCTTCGGCATGGCAGTGGGGGCACTCGCCGGTGATGTAGCGGTCGGCAAGGAAGGTCTTGGCTTCTTCGTCGTAATACTGCATGCTGGTCTTTTCGATGAATTCTCCCTTATCGTACAGCTTGCGGAAGAAGTCGGAAGCCGTGTCGTGATGCGTCTTTGAAGTAGTACGGCTGTACACGTCGAAGGAAACGCCGAACTCTTCGAAAGACTTCTTTATAAGCGTATGATAGCGGTCCACCACGTCTTGCGGGGTGATGCCTTCCTTCTTGGCGCGGATGGTGATGGGCACTCCGTGTTCGTCGGAGCCGCCGATGAAGATTACATCTTCCTTTTTCAGTCGCAGGTAGCGGACATAAATGTCGGCAGGAACATAAACGCCTGCCAGGTGTCCGATATGAACCGGGCCGTTGGCATACGGCAATGCCGAGGTCACGGTGGTACGTTTGAATTTCTTTTCCATTGTGTTATTATGTATCTCTTTTGTTATGAACGCTTTTAGTGGCACAAAGATAGCTGTTTTCTGCAAAATATGAGTATTCTTCCAGATTCTTTCCAGATTTAGGCTTCATCTTTGCCATACAAAATGAACAAACTTGGTATTGATAATGTAAAAAAACGAAATGACTATGAAACTGGAAAAGTACTTCTTATTATTGGCGTTAGGCGTGTTTGCCTTTGCCTTGCAAAGCTGTGATGATGACGACAACGACGGAATCTCCGTGCCCGCGGAACTGAGTAATGCGTTGGCCAAGGAGCATCCCAATGCCCAGCGTATAGAATGGGAAACAAAAGGTGCATATTATGTGGCTGATTTCCATGAGGACAATTTCGAAAAGGAGGCCTGGTTCACCAAAGACGGTGTATGGCAGATGACCGAAACCGACCTCCGTTATGCAGACCTTCCCGCTCCGGTGAGAAGCTCTTACGAGAGTAGTACCTATTATAATGTATGGAAGGTGGAAGATGTAGACAAGCTGGAACGTAAGGAAATGGCTGTTGTCTACATCATCGAAGTGGAGAAAGGTAATCAGGAAATGGACCTCTATTATTCGGAGGACGGCATTCTGGTGAAGGAAGTGGCCGATGCGCACAACGGCGGTTCTCCCGAAGATTATCTCCCTTCTGATATTTCCGCTGCCATCAAAGATTTTATAGCAGAGAAATATCCCAATGCCCGCATTGTGGATATTGAAAAAGAAAAGAACGGCATGACGGAAGTCGAAATCGTGCATGGAAATATCAGCAAGGATGTGATGTTCACCGCTGAGGGTGCATGGGCCTATACTACCTGGGACATCAGTAAGAGACATCTGGAGGATGTAGTGAAGAACGCCGTTACGGCTGCCCATCCCGGTTATGTCATTGATGATGCCGACTTTATTGAGACTCCCGATGGCAGTTACTTTTTGGTAGAGATGGAGCAAGGGGAAAGGGAAATCTACGTAAAGGTGACAGCGGAAGGTGAAATACTGCCATAGTCTTATACAGTGTATTTATCGATTGCTTACCTTCTAATGTAAAGCCGTTCACTGTAAGGTGTAACGGCTTTTATTCCATGAACGGTCGTTACCTTATAGTGTAAATGGAGTTACCGTTGGGGTAACTGGAGTTATCATGTAAACATATTTTGCATTACGTAAAATGTGTAACGCAAAACGTGGAATCATTAGGTGTGAAACAAGTCGGCTTAGAACTGAGAAATCCTTTTCTGATTTATGGCTATGCCTCTCTCCGATACTTTTGCGACCAAACGGAGGAAACGGAAAAGATGCTTTCTGCATTGGAGAATGGTAGAAACATTGCCTTGATTACTTTCCGGCGTATTGGAAAAACGGGGTTCATAAAGACGTGTTCTATAATATGCAGCAGCATCAGGCGAAAGATGATGTTGCTTGTTTTTTATATGGACATATTTGCCACGCGGAATTTGCCTGCTTCTGTTTGCTTGCTGGCAAAAACAGTACTTGGACAGTTGGATACGCTTAGTGAAATAGTGTTGCACAAACTGGTTTTTTCCCGTTCTTGCCGTCCGGTGGTTAGTACTGATGAGCTATACCTACCGTATCTTTGAATTTTGTACCGGATAAGTCCGAGCAGACTTTGAAGGAGAATTTCGATTATATGGCTGTATCGGCGTTTCGAAGGCTATGTCTGGTATATGCAGACATTGCTGAACTGGCTAGCAATATGAAACGGTGATCGAGGTAGGGCAGGCGGAGCGGGTATTGGCTGGGGTGCTGGAAGAGAATGCTCCAGTCTATCTATGGGGATTTGGCTGAAAAGTTTGCCTTGAATTACTGTTTATCATCTGATGATTTCGTCTCAGCACAATATACTCCTTTTCCCGAAGAAGAATTTGGAAACGTGCATCTTGTCCATAGCCCATGCCATACTCATGCAGCCGCTAAGAGTGAAGACGGTAGCAGTGACAAGGAACAGTATCCCCGTAGGGTCGAAGGCAAATACGGGTAGAAACGCTTTGGACAGAATGGTGAAAATGGGCGAGAAAAGGAGTATGACCAACGTATTGCGTCCTATAAAGAAGGAAAGCCGCTTGGCTTGTGCCGGCAGATAATTGTAGACTGCCAACAACAGGCTGATGGAAAGCCAGGTGATGGCGACTCCTGCCAGAGTACCCCTATCCAGATTGGCGGGAAAGCAGCATAGTATTACGAATGGAACAATGGCGAAGGTTGTGGCGCGAAAGACTTGTGTAAAACGAAGCCCGCTTTGGCTCACTGTCATGCCGATAAGGAAATAGAGGGCATTGGAGAAGTTCATCAATCCTCCCCAATGGGAAAGGGCAAACAGGCAGACACCGGCCACAACCAGCCGGGAGACAACCGACAGCCGTACATAGCGGAATGTGATATAATAGATGAGGCTGCACAGAATCAGTGTATGCAGATACCAGTAAGGCCCCATCGGATGGAGGAATATCTTGTCGAGTAATATAGCAGGAGTAATGGCATCTACACTTTCGCGTACGGGCAGGAAATGCGACATCACCGTATAGGCCGCCTCCATGCAGGCATACGGAATGAAAATCCATAGAAACTTGCGGAGAAAGCTTCGGGCATCCTTCCGGTTATTGGCCAGATAGCCCGAAATAATCAGGAAAGCGGACATGTGGAACGTATAGACGATTTGTTTCGCATACGGATACTTGTCACCTATATATACAAGGTGGAAGATAATCATCAGGGTGATGAAGATGCATTTCAGATAATCTATCTCTTTGACACGGCTTTCCATATGGGGTAGTTTTCTGCGTATTGTTATTGATGGCACAAATATATATACTTCCGTAAACTTATTTATATTTTGCAAGGGATTAAGCTTATTTTCTCTTTTACCGATTGCTTTTATGTATGGAAAATGTATATTTGTGCATGAATCACTAACTTAATGTAAAAACAACTATGATAACAAGCCAATTGCTTCACCCGGCCAGTATTGTGGTAGTGGGAGCATCTAACAATGTACACAAACCCGGAGGAGCTATCCTGAAAAATCTGCTTAGTGGCGGATATACCGGTGAGCTTCGTGCCGTGAATCCGAAAGAGACTGAAGTGCAGGGTGTTGCTGCCTTTGCGGATGTGAAGGACATTCCCGATACGGACCTTGCCATCCTTGCCATACCTGCCGCGCTTTGTCCCGATGCGGTGGAGGTGCTTGCCGCGGAGAAGCAGGTGAAGGCGTTCATTATTCTTTCTGCCGGTTTTGGTGAGGAGACCCATGAGGGTGCTGTGCTGGAAGATCGCATACTGGAAACGGTGAACCGGTATGGAGCCTCTCTGATAGGCCCCAACTGTATCGGTTTTATGAACTCGTGGCATCACAGTGTATTCAGCCAGCCCATCCCGCAACTGCATCCGCAAGGGGTAGACTTGATTTCCAGCTCCGGTGCCACAGCGGTGTTCATATTGGAGAGCGCTGTGACCAAGGGCTTGCAGTTCAACTCTGTATGGTCTGTGGGCAATGCCAAGCAAATCGGTGTGGAGGATGTATTGCAATACATGGACGAACACTTCAATCCGGAAGCGGATTCCAGAATAAAACTTCTTTATATTGAGAGTATCGGTGATCCCGACCGTCTGCTGTTTCATGCATCCTCGCTCATCAAGAAGGGCTGCAAGATTGCGGCCATCAAGGCGGGCAGTAGCGAAAGCGGCAGCCGGGCGGCGAGTTCGCATACGGGGGCCATTGCCAGTAGCGATTCGGCGGTAGAGGCCTTGTTCCGTAAGGCGGGTATTGTGCGTTGCTATTCGCGCGAGGAGCTGACAACCGTAGGTTGTATCTTTACACTGCCGGAACTGAAAGGGAAAAACTTCGCCATCATTACCCATGCCGGCGGTCCGGGAGTGATGTTGACCGATGCGTTGAGTAAGGGCGGACTGAATGTCCCGAAACTGGAAGGACCGGTGGCGGAGGAACTTAAGGGCAAGCTTTTCCCCGGTGCGGCTGTGGGGAATCCCATTGATATTCTGGCTACGGGTACGCCGGAACATCTGCGCCTCTGTCTGGAGTATTGTGAGGAGAAGTTGGACAATATTGATGCTGTAATGGCTATTTTCGGTACTCCGGGACTGGTGACCATGTTTGAAATGTATGACGTGCTGCATGAGAAGATGCAGCATTGCAAGAAGCCGATTTTTCCGATTCTTCCTTCCATCAATACGGCAGGAGCCGAGGTTGCTGCTTTTCTGGCAAAAGGCCATGTGAACTTTGCCGATGAAGTGACTTTGGGCACGGCACTTTCTCGGATAATGAATGCCCCGAGGCCTGCCAATAATGAAATCGAGCTCTTTGGAGTGGATGTTCCCCGTATCCGCCGGATTATAGATTCCATTCCTGCGGACGGTTATATCGCACCGCACTATGTGCAGGCATTGCTCAGCTCTGCAGGTATTCCTATTGTGGAGGAGTTTGTTTCGGACAACAAGGAAGAAGTGCTTGCCTTTGCACGCCGCACGGGATTCCCGGTGGTGGCAAAGGTGGTGGGGCCGGTGCATAAGTCGGATGTAGGCGGTGTTGTGCTCAATATCAAAAGTGAACAGCATTTGGCATTGGAATTCGACCGTATGATGCAGATTCCCGAAGCCAGTGCTATTATGGTGCAGCCGATGCTGAAAGGGACGGAATTGTTTATCGGTGCCAAATATGAAGAGAAGTTCGGACATGTGGTACTCTGCGGCCTGGGCGGTATTTTTGTGGAGGTGCTGAAGGATATATCTTCCGGTCTTGCACCGTTGTCCTATGAGGAGGCTTACTCCATGATTCACTCGTTGCGTGCCTATAAGATTATCAAAGGTACGCGCGGGCAGAAGGGTGTGAATGAAGATAAATTTGCCGAAATTATTGTACGGCTTTCCACCTTGCTGCGCTTTGCAACGGAAATCAAGGAGATGGATATCAATCCATTGTTGGCGACTGAAAAGCAGGTGATAGCGGTGGATGCGCGCATTCGGATAGAGAAATAAGGGTTAGAGATTAGGGATTAGAGATTAAAGGGGCTGACTGTTAATCGCTCACCGCTAATCCCTAATCCCTTTTTCATCCTGCCCAGTCCTCCCTATCCAGATTCCTATATCCGATAGCTTCCGCCAAGTGTGCCGGCTGTATTGATTCGCAGTCTTCCAGGTCGGCGATGGTGCGTGATACTTTCAATATGCGGTCGTAGGCGCGGGCCGAAAGGTTCAGCCGGTTCATGGCAGTTTTGAGCATGGCAAGTCCTTTGTCATCCGGACGGGCGTAGCAGGCAAGCAGTTTACTGTTCATCTGGGCATTGCAATATACACCGGGAATGTCTGCATACCTTGTTTCCTGAATTTGTCGGGCATGTATCACACGCTCTCGTATTGTTGCGCTCGACTCACCCGGGCGAGTGTCTGCCATCTTTTCAAAAGGAAGTGGGGTAACTTCGATTTGCAGGTCTATGCGGTCGAGTAAAGGTCCGGATATGCGATTTAGATACTTCTGTACTTGCCCGGGACTGCAAACGCAGCCTTTGGTCGGGTGGTTGTAGTATCCGCATGGGCATGGGTTCATGGAGGCTACCAGCATAAAACTGGCAGGATATTCCACATTGCATCGAATGCGTGATACAGTAATTTTTCTATCTTCCAGCGGTTGGCGGAGAACCTCCAAAACGCTGCGGTTATACTCAGGCAATTCGTCGAGGTATAGGATTCCATTATGAGCCAGACTGATTTCACCGGGTTGGGGGAAACTGCCTCCACCAGTCATGGCTACTGTGGAAATGGAATTGTGCGGATCACGGAATGGCCGTTTTGAGATAAGTCCGCCACCTTTACCGAGTTTTCCGGCAACAGAATGAATCTTGGTCGTTTCCAGGCTTTCTCCCAATGATAAAGGAGGAAGTATGGAGGGAAGACGTTTTGCCAGCATAGACTTTCCGCTACCCGGGGCCCCAATGAGAAGAATATTGTGGCTGCCTGCGGCGGCTACTTCCAGCGCTCGCTTTACATTTTCCTGCCCTTTCACTTCTGCAAAGTCCAGTTCAAAAGAGCTTTGTTGGGAGTAAAACTCTTCGCGGGTATTGACTTGTGTCGGGGATAATTTTTGTTTTCCGTTGAAGAACTCAATGACATCTTTGATATTCTCCACGCCGTAGACTTTTAGGTTGTTCACTACAGCGGCCTCATGTGCGTTCGAGCAAGGAACTATCATACCCTCAAACCCCAGCTCTCTGGCCTTAATGGCAATGGGGAGTGCTCCTTTGATAGGTTGCAGACTACCATCAAGGCTTAGTTCACCCATCAACAGATAGCGTTCCAGCTTATCGGACTGGATAACTTCGCTGGCGGCAAGTATGCCGATGGCTAAAGGTAAATCGTAAGCTGTACCTTCCTTGCGGATATCTGCCGGTGCCATGTTGATGACGATATTACTGGTAGGCATCCGGTAACCGTTGACTTGCAAAGCAGATATGATACGTTGATGGCTTTCTTTGACCGCAGAGTCCGGTAAACCGACTAAATAGAACATACAGCCTCTGGAACTGTTGACTTCAATGGTGATGAGGGTTGCGTCAATACCTTGAACAGCCGCTCCAAAAACTTTTATGAGCACGTTTTTAGTGATTAGGGGTTAGGATGGCAGGATAGGCTACCGTCGGTTTTGTTTTTTGAGTTTTTTTTCACTCTCTTTCTTCTCTTTTTCCTTTTGCTCTATCTCCTCCAGTTTCTTCTTGATGTCTTCCTCACTCATATTCTTCCCTTCAATTTTTCCGGAAGGGCTAAGGAACAGGTTGGCAGGCAATGCTTGTATGGCGAGCTGCTTGATGGGCGCTGTGTTCCATCCGGAGAAATCACAACTCTGTTCCCACCTCAGGGTATCTCTTTTGATTGCTTCTTCCCATTCCTTTCTGTCGATGTCCAAGGAAATACCCCAGAGGGCAAATAGTTTGTTCTTTTCTTCTTTCTTGTAAATCCGGCGCAGGGCAGCGTTGGCTTCCATGCTTTGCGGGTCCCAAGATGCCCAGAAATGTATCAACAGATATTTGTCTTTAAAGCTGGTGCGACTGATTTGTGTACCTTTGGCATTGGGCAGGTTGACGTAAGGGATAGTTTTCCCGATGGATATCTTCTCTTCTTCTTGGATCAGATCAAGCAGTTCGTCCACATACGGACGGTCTTTTAAGCCTCCGGTCATGTTTGCTGTCATTTCTTTGATTAAGGCGAAGTCCGGTTGCGGTTTTTGCACGAAATATTTCTCCAGCAGATAGATACTTACCAGTGAAGAAGGATGGTTGTTGATGAAGGCTTCTGCTTTTTCTTCCAATGCTTTCTCCGAGGGAGTACTCAAGCCTTTCAACTCTTTCTGAAAGGCGGTTAGTTCTTCATTGGGGACATTTCCCGTGATTTCCAGTGAAGTAAGCTCGGCGGCAGAACCTTTTATCTTTATGTTGTCTCCTTTGTCCAGGTAAAGCGGATATTCCGTACCGTCGCTGAATTGCAACCATGTAGAGGCAAGTGTGTCGGTGGTGAGGGTTGCAGAGAACTTGTCATCCTTGACAAGCAGTGTGTCCATACGGTTATAGAACTTGTCCGTACCATATATATAAAGGGTATCATTCCCCAGCCCTTTGATTTCACCGCTTAGGTGGACTGAATTCGTGTTTTTGCTGCCGCAGGCAGACAATATAATAAGCAGAAGGTATGCAAGATAGATTTTCTTCATTCCGGTTCTTTTTCTGATACTTCGTCGCGAAAATACTTCTTTTTGGTGTGAATAAAAAGAAATGCCCGACATATTTCTATGCCGGGCACGTTCTTTTCAGTCTAACCTTTATTATTTGATGATATTCATAAAGTCAGTGTTAGTGAAGTATTTGGCGAATTCTAGGTCAGAAGCAGCTTTCTTTGCCAAAGCCGGTTCTTTTGCAATGGCATTTTTCAGACTGCTGGTTACCATAGATGTATTGTTGGTTCTTGCGCCAAGTACAGCCATCAGGTAGTCAGTGTAAGCGTCCGGCTTTTCGATAGCGGCCAATGTGCTCTTTGCTTTGTTGTAGTCCTTAGCCAGGATTTGTGCCAAAGCTGCACTGTTGGTTTTTGTATCGCCGAATGAGTTGACAGCCTTGTCGTACTGACCTTGAGCAACATACAGATTACCCAATGCCTCGTTCAGCTCCTTAGAACCGGAAGCCTTGCTCAGGTAGCCTTCTGCTGCGGTCTTGTCACCCTTGGTCAAAGCAATCAGACCAAGATTCATGTTGACTTCAGGAGCATCCTTGATAGAGAGAGCTTTCTTGAAGTAGCTTTCAGCCTTGTCAAGATCACCAGCTTGATAAGCCAGTTTACCTAAGTTGTTGTAAGCACGGAAATCGTTCGGGTAGATTTGAGTAGCTTTTGTGAAGATGGCTTCTTGTTTGGTAGCATCTTTAGTCAAGGTAGTGGCATACAGCAATTCTTCGATGTTCAACTGCTTGGCATCGCTGTCGGCGAGGCTTGCGATTTCTTCGTCAGACTTACCGATGATTTCGTAGTTCAAAGTCAGGCGTGAACGACGCAGTTGCGGCAGGATTTCGTCGGCCAAAGTCTTATAAACAGAAGAGATGTTTTTGATTTCTTGTTCTCTTTGTTCAGGATCCTGATACATGGAAAGAACGCGAAGAATCAATTCTTTGTCTTGGATGTTTGATTTGGATACCAGTTCCTGGAAACCTTCCCAGTCTTGAGCTGTATACTTGGTGTCTACTGCTGCATCGATTTTGGCTTTCTTCAAATCTTTGTTGATGATTTTAGCTGTGTTGTCCTGACGGTTTTCAGCCAATGTAGTATTCAAGTCTACACCACCATCAGGAGAAGCGTATGCGGAGATTTCGATGTTGCTGATCTTCTTGTTGGCAGCTTCGTTTATGTTCTTCACTTCTTTGCCGAATTCTTTGGCAGTCTTTAATTCGCTGGCGCGTACGTTGGCTTGTTGGATCAAGAACATGATGTTGGCGTCATGCTTTTCTTTGATGATACGTTGGAAAGCGTCGTCACCGTTGGCGGGGTTAGCGCTACCCAATGTTTGTTCCAGCATCTCAGAAGTGGAAATTACACCGTCAGCTACTTTTACAGCAGGGATGGTGACAGTCTTTTTACCGATTGTAGCCTTGAATTCCAGATACAGTTCGGATTTTGCCATTTCCGGTACATAGTCGAAAGATGTTTTCATCGTGTAGCTGCCGCCCATCTTGTAAGAGATAGTCTGGTCGTTACCTTCCACTTTTTCGCCTTGGAATACGGCAGATTGGCCCTTAGCTTCGCCACCGTTCCATTTCAATACTGGAGTCACTTCTACCACAGCCTTCTTGTTGAAGTACTTTTCGGGGAATTTTCCGTTGATTGTAGCGGGAACTTTACCACCTACAGCCTCCAGAACTTGAGGAGTTACGGTGAAATAATCAGATGACAATTCACCCATTTTTTTGCTGCATGATGTCATTAATGCAACAACCATTGCCATTAAAAACGGCAGATACAATTTCTTAGTCATTTTAGGTATAAATTAATTGTTTGTAATTGAAATTTGTCTATTCCATGTTAGTGTGCTGTTTGGGCATGAACATAACAACGCAAAGATATTAAATCCTATTACAGTTTGTTAACCCTCGCAGTAATTTTATCATAATTTAATGAATTTCCCGTTCTTTGCGATACTTTATATTGCGGGGATGGTGTTCTATGATTTCACTGCGCAATCTGTTCCGGTCGATGTGTGTGTAAATTTCTGTTGTAGCAATGGATTCGTGCCCCAGCATACTTTGTATGGCGCGTAGGTTGGCGCCTCCTTCAAGCAGGTGAGTGGCAAAGGAGTGGCGGAAGGTGTGTGGGCTGATGTTTTTGGTGATGTCGGCCTTCTCTGCCAGTTCTTTGATAAGATGGAATACCATGATGCGCGAGATGTTTTTGCCCCAGCGTGCCAGAAATACATAGTCCTCGAAGTCTTTCTTGATTTTCCAGCCTCCATTACGGTCTACGAACCAGTTCCTTATTTCTTTGATGGCACGGGACGATATAGGTACAAGGCGTTGTTTGCTGCCCTTACCTTCTACCTTGATGAAGCCTTCGTCGAAATACAAGTCGGAGATTTTCAGGTTGCACAGTTCCGATACCCGTAGGCCGCAACTGTATAGAGTCTCGAGGATGGCCCGGTTGCGTTGCCCCTCGTTTGTGCCTAGGTCAATGGCGGAGATGATGCGGTCTATCTCTTCCACCGTCAATACTTCTGGAAGCTTGAATCCGATTTTGGGACCCTCCAACAGTTCGCTGGGGTCTCCTTCCAGGTAGTCGGCTATGACTAGGAAATGGAAAAATGACTTGATGCCCGACAAGATGCGTGCCTGCGAGCGGGGATGGATGCCGATGTCGTGCAGTCCGGAGGCAAAATGCTGCAAGTCATCCAGGGTAGTGTCAAGGATAGCGATACCCTCTCCTTCCAGAAAGTGCAGCAGCTTCTGTAAGTCTGTTTGGTAAGCATCCACTGTATTGGGTGAGAGTGCTTTTTCCAGTTTCAGATACTGGTGGTACTTTCTGATTATCAGCGTTTGTTTCTCCTTATTCGTGGATTTTTCTTCTGATTTCATTTCTTTTTTCTACCTTTGCTTCGCGAAAATAGACTGCATTTCAGCAAATTGCAAATAAATTTGCATCTGCTTTCGGTTTGCACTATCTTTGCACCGCAAAGGTATAAAAAATTGTGTTATGAGGATACAGATTATTAATGGCCCCAATATAAATCTCTTGGGCAAACGTGAACCTTCCATTTACGGTAGCGTTACTTTTGAAGACTACCTTGCCGAACTCCGTAAGAAATATGCGGATGTACAGATTGACTATTTCCAGTCCAACATTGAGGGAGAGCTGATAGACAAGATTCAGCAGGTGGGTTTTGATGTGGACGGCATCATTTTGAATGCGGGTGCTTACACTCACACGTCCATCGCTCTGCAAGATGCTATCCGTTCGGTCACTTCTCCAGTGATTGAGGTGCATATCTCTAATGTACATGCCCGCGAGGCTTTTCGTCATGTGTCCATGATTTCCTGCGCTTGCAAGGGTGTCATTCTCGGTTTCGGGCTGAACTCCTACCGTCTGGCCATGGAGGCATTAAAAGATTATTAAATAAAATAGGTATATAGATTATGTTATTGAAGCAAACGAAGATTGTCGCAACGATTTCTGACCAGCGCTGTGATGTTGATTTTATAAAGCAGTTGTTCGATGCAGGTATGAATGTTGTACGTATGAATACTGCACATCTTGGCCGTGAAGGTGCCGAGAAGTTGATTAATAATGTGCGTTCGGTTTCCAACCGCATCGCTATCCTGATGGATACGAAAGGACCGGAGGTCCGTACGACGGTTCTGGCTGAGCCCATTCCTTTCAAGGCGGGCGACCGCGTGAAGGTGGTAGGCAACCCGGAGCAGGAGACTACCCGTGAATGTATCTCGGTATCCTATCCCCATTTCGTCAAAGACTTGAATGTGGACGGCCATATCCTTATTGATGACGGTGACTTAGAGTTGGTCGTTGTAGAGAAGACCCCCGACTATCTGCTCTGCGAAGTACAGAATGAGGCTACTCTGGGCAGCCGCAAGAGCGTCAACGTTCCCGGCGTCCGCATCAATCTGCCTTCTCTGACGGAGAAGGACCGCACCAATATCCTTTATGCCATTGAGAAGAACATAGACTTCATTGCCCACTCCTTTGTGCGCAATAAGCAGGATATACTCGACATCAAGGCAATTCTTGACGCTCATAACAGCGATATCCGTATTGTTGCTAAGATTGAGAACCAGGAAGGCGTTGATAATATCGATGAAATCCTGGAAGTAGCCGACGGTGTGATGATAGCTCGCGGTGACCTCGGTATTGAAGTTCCGCAGGAACGTATTCCGGGCATCCAGCGTGTGCTCATCCGCAAGTGTATTCTTGCCAAGAAGCCGGTGATTGTTGCCACACAGATGCTTCATACCATGATTTCCAATCCGCGTCCCACCCGTGCGGAGGTAACGGACATTGCCAATGCCATCTATTATCGTACGGATGCCTTGATGTTGAGCGGTGAAACCGCCTATGGAAAGTATCCGGTAGAAGCAGTGAAGACGATGACCAAGATTGCCGCCCAAGCGGAGAAAGACAAGTTGTCTGACAACGATATCCGTATTCCGCTGGACGAGAACAGCAACGACGTGACTGCGTTCCTGGCCAAACAAGCGGTAAAGGCTACCACCAAACTGAAAATCCGTGCAATCATCACCGACAGTTACAGCGGCCGCACTGCCCGTAACCTTGCCGCTTTCCGTGGCAAATATCCGGTGTTGGCCATCTGCTACAAGGAAAAGACTATGCGGCACCTTGCCCTTTCCTACGGTGTGGAAGCTATCTATATGCCCGAACTTGCCAACGGGCAGGAATATTACTTTGCAGCCTTGCGCCGCTTGTTGAAGGAAGGCCGTTTATGTCCTACGGACATGGTGGGCTACCTGAGTAGCGGTAAGGAAGGCACACAGACCTCTTTCCTTGAAATCAATGTCGTAGAAGATGCCTTGAAGCATGCTGAAGATAGTGTGTTGCCCAACAGTAACAGATACTTGTAGGATAAGGGATTAAGGATAAGGGATTAGCGGTTAATGATTAATTAATAATTGTGCGCAGAACTAACCCCTAATCCCTAACCCCTAATCCCTTATCCCTAACCTATAATTCATTAACAAAGTGACGATTGACGAATACATTTTGCAGCACATTGATGATGAGGGCGATTACCTGAAAGCGCTCTATCGCGACACGCATGTCAAGTTGCTATATCCCCGCATGGCTTCCGGACATTTGCAGGGGCGTATGCTCAAGATGTTTGTCCGGATGATTCGTCCCCGGCAGGTGCTGGAGATAGGGACTTATAGCGGATATTCCGCACTTTGCATAGCAGAAGGACTGCCGGAGGGCGGGATGCTGCATACGTTTGAAATCAACGACGAGCAGGAGGACTTCACCCGTCCGTGGCTGGAGAATTCCGATTACGCGGATAAAATCAGGTTCTACATCGGTGATGCTTTGGAACTGGTACCGCAACTGGACCTCACTTTCGACCTTGCCTTTATTGACGGAGATAAGCGTAAATACATAGAGTATTATGAAATGGTGCTCGCCCGTCTTTCCGGCGGTGGATATATCATTGCCGACAATACCTTGTGGGATGGCCATGTGCTGGAAGAACAACCCCATCGCACAGACCTGCAGACAATCAGTATCAAAGCCTTCAATGATTTGGTGGCGCGGGATGCGCGTGTGGAGAAAGTCATTCTTCCCCTGCGTGACGGATTGACGATTATCCGTAAGAAGTAACTGTTTTTCTATCTTTTTCTCAGCAGCCGCTTGCTGAGGTATCTCACCGGATACCATACGGACAAGAAGCCTACAGTGATGACCGTTACGAATACCAGAATAATATCCGTGGCATGTACACTTACCGGATAAGCGTCTACTACAAAACTTCCGTTTCCTCCCCCCAATGAAATCAACCCGAAACGTTGCTGCAGAAAGCACAGCAACAATCCTAAAACGATGCCGGAGAGGGCGCCGAACACAGAAATCATCCTGCCTTCGAACAAGAAGATGCGCGCTATGAGCCGGTCATCGGCACCCAGGTTGCGCAGTGTCTCCACGTCCTCCCGTTTGTCCAGTATCAGCATGGACAGCGAACCGATGACATTGAAGCATGCGATACCCAGAATGAAGGTGAGGAAGAGATAAGAGATGAGTTTCTCTATTTCCATGATGCGGAAAACATCGGCCTGCTGCTCGTAGCGGTTCTGTACAATGAACCGGTCGCCGAGAATGCCTGCTATTTTCTTTTGTACGGAGCCGATGTTGGAACCGGGTTTCAGTTTCATCTCAATGGCAGAAACTTCCGTGTCATAATTGAACAGACGGCGGGCAAAGTCGAGTGACGTCAGTATGTAGCGTGAATCGTATTTTTGCTGGTTGACGGCAAAGATGGCGCCGGGCGAGAAGAGATACTCCCGGTTGAAAGCCGCAGTGGGGTTGGCTATGTTTACCCGTACGTTCCGTTTGGGGGCATAGACCTGCAACGGGTCCACGAACTGAATGCCGGTGCCCAACTCGGATATAAGTTCCACACCCAGAAAACCATAGTCCACCACCGAGTCGCTCAGTAGGAACTTTCCCGTCCCATAGAGCAAGCTGTCGATGGATGTAAGCTGTTCGAAATTGTCCTCCACTCCCTTGATGACGGCCATTGCCTGGCGGTCCTTGTACTGCACCATGGCATTCTCTTCCAGTGTTTCCGTCCACACGTCAATCTCGGACAGGGCGTGTACTTGCCGGATGCACGCTTCGTGCGGGTCGAAAACCTTACCTTCGCGGACGGTGATTTTCAGTTCCGGGTCGAAGGCTGTGAAAAAGCCTGCCACCATGTCCTGAAAACCGTTGAACACGGACAAGGTGCATACCAACGCCAACGTAGCCAATGCCACCCCACACACCGAAATACCGGAGATGATATTAATGGCATTGTGTTTCTTCTTGGAGAAGAGGTAGCGGCGGGCTATAAAGAAGGGAAGGGACATTATTTCAGCAGTTCATCAATTCGTTCCAGATAGTCCAGTGAGTCGTCTACGAAGAACTTCAGTTCGGGGATAATGCGTAGTTGGTGGCGTACGCGGGTACCCAGTTCAAAGCGTATGGACTTCATGTTTCCGTTGATGTTCTTGACGATTTCTTCGCTTTTCTCCGAGGGGAATATACTGAGATAAGCGCGTGCCACGCTCATGTCGGGGCTGATGCGTACGGCACTGACGGAAATCAGTATGCCGGGCATGGACTTGGTTTGCAACAAGAAGATATCACTCAGTTCCTTCTGCAGGAGACGGGCTATTTTATTTTGTCTGGTAGTTTCCATACTGTTCATTTTTTTATGCTGGGGTGCAGCCTGTTTTCACGTTAGCAAAGTTACTGAAATATATCGTTCTGCCGACTGTTTATAGCTTTTTTTTCATTCTTTTCCCTATTGTAGGGTTCATTCTTTTCCGTTCTGTCGATGAGATATGCCTTTTCGTAGATTCTATTTGTTGTTCTTGTTATGCTTCCCTAACTTTGATGTCAGTTCGGAGAACTGCTGATGATGAGTGAAGAAGGAAGAGAACCATTCCGTTATAGAAGAGACTCTCTCTAAATAGCGTTTTTTCATGTATTATTGACTTGAGCCGTTTTTACCCGGGAGGGTAGAAACGGTTTTTTTGCGCATCTGACCGGGCTTTCTTGTCTCTTGCATAGGCTTCTGTTGTGTTTTGCACGGTGGTTTGTCTTGAGAAGCCTTTGGGTTTATCATGTGCGCACGGCTGTGGTACGCCTTTTCCACAGTCGTGAAGAAGACGTGCCACAGCTGTGAAGAATATGCTTCACAGCCGTGGTTTTTCATCAATATATAGGGGTTGACAGAACAGACATAAGGGAATGACAGAACAAACATGAGGGGATAACGGAACGGACATAAGCACTCGACGCATTCCGCTATTCATACCCTGATACGGAATGCGTCGAGTGCTTATGGGGGAATGATATGATATTTTTTTATGCCTTTACATACTTCCTTTTAGCTATCAGCACTGCCACGATGATACCTATCACCAGCAGTGCCAGTGCTCCGTAGGCGATGCCTTCCGTCACGTGCAGGCTGGTGGGGTCAAAGCGCATTTCGATGGTGTGCTGTCCGGCAGGAACATACATTGTGCGCAGGATATAGTCGGCGCGTGCCAGTTCGGCAGGCTGTCCGTCGATGGTTACGTGCCAGCCGTCCGGATAATAGATTTCGGAGAATACGGCAATACCGTCTTGGGCATTGTTTGTTTCGTACGTCAGGCGGTTAGGTGCGTAACTTGTCAGGCGGATGCTGGAGAGGCTGTCTTTATAACTTTCCGTGGTACCTTTCAGTACATCCTTGAAGCGGGCATCCACTACGGCTGTCTCTGTGGGTATGATGCTGTCCAGGGCGTCAATCTCTTCGTTGGCGTTGTTCACATACTGCACCTTGTTTACAAACCATGCATTGCCGTAGGCGTGCGGGTTGAGGATGGGAACGGTTTGTCTTTGCTGCCCTGCAGGGAAGATGAAGTATTTGGTGTTCAGCATGTTCAGTATGCGGAACTTATTGGCATCCACGCTGTCCATCTCACCTCCGGCGGTGGCAATGGCCTTGTAGGCCGCCTGCATTTCGGGAGAGATGTGATGCTCTATCATTTCCTGGTAGCGGCGCAGCTTGGCCGGGTGATAACCGCCGACGCTTTTGTGCCAGTAGGAGGTGTTGTTGTCATCGAAGGTGCTGGTGGCAAAGTTCAATACACGATAGTCCAAGCTGGTATCTTGCAGTATCAGCTCGTCTGTATTCGTCTTGGTGAAGGTTTCCGTACGGATGGAGTGGGGCACGAACTGGGCATCATTCAGATAGCGCTTGTTGACCCCCCACATATCTGCCAGGCAGAGTATGGTGATACCTGCAATGGTCAGCGAGCTGCGCAGCTTGCCGCTTGCATAGAGCCAGAGCAGGCTGCAGCCGATGCCTATGATGATGAAGCTACGCAGGGCGTCGCTGCTGACGAGTTCGGCACGCATCTCTCCCAAGTTGGCAAGGATGCCGGAGAGTTCGTTGGCGGGTATCATCTGCTGGTTGACGGCATTCTGCAGCATCTGTGCCTCTTGGGCGGGCACGTAGCCGGAGCCGATGCTGCCCGGGGCAACGGCAAGCAGCAGGGCGATGCCTGCAGTGAGCAGCAGGCTGATGCCGAGGGGCTTCTTTTCTTGCTTTAAGATTTCCGGCTCTTCGAGCAGGCGTTTCAGGGCAAAGATAGCCAGCAAAGGTATCGTGAACTCTGCTATGACAAGGATGGAGGACACGGCGCGGAACTTGTTGTACAACGGGACGTAATCGATGAAGAAATCCGTCAGCGGCATGAAGTTCTTGCCCCAGGACAAGACGATGGAGAAGAAGGTGGCTCCTATCAATGCCCACTTCAACGGTCCTTTCACGATGAAGCATCCCAGTACGAACAGAAACAAGACGAATGCTCCGACGTAGACGGGACCCGACGTCATGGGCTGGGTACCGAAATATTGTGTCAGTGAGCCGTACAGACTGCTGTACATCAGGTTTGCCTTGCTCATGGCGGTTTCACTCTGGCTGAGAGCGGCGGATGCTCCGCCTTTGAAGTTGGGCACCAGCAGAGTCAGTGTTTCGTCGATGCCGTAGCTCCACTGGGTGATGTAGTCGCGGTCCAGCCCGCTACTGGTCTGCTTGGCAGCGTCGCCGGTCTGCACCAGTTCGCTTTTGCCGCGCATGGTTTCTTTGCTGTAGGCATAGGTGTGATAGAGGTTGGATACGTTGGCGGCTATGCCGACGAGGGCTGCCACAATCAGTACGGCACTTGCCTTGAAGAACTGGGGCAATGTCTTGGTACGCCATGCTTTCTCGAAGTAGGCTCCCACAAAGAAAAGGATGACGAAGAAGAAGTAATAGGACATCTGCACGTGGTTCGAGGTGATTTGCAGGGCCACGAACAAGGCGGTGAGGATGCCTCCCCACAGCAGTTTCCCACGATAGGCGAGCACAATGCCTGCTATGGTGGGCGGCACGTAGGCAAGGGTGATGAACTTCCAGATGTGTCCGGCAGATATTAGGATGAAGAAATAGGACGAGAATGCCCACATGATACCGCCCAGTCCGGCCAGCCAGACCGGTATGCCGAAGACGCGCAGCAGGATGTAGAAGCCGAGCATCAGCATGAATGTGAGGCACACATAGTCGGGCAGGAAGAGTTGGTAGGCTTTCTGTACCCACTGCAGTGACTTGGTGGAGTCATACGAAGGGGCTATCTGATACATGGGCATACCGCCGAACAGCGAGTTTGTCCAACGGCTGCGTTCGCCCGTCTGTTCGTAATACTCCTTGACTTCTTGTCCTGCCCCTGCTCCTGCAGCCGTGTCGTGCTGAAAGAGAATACGGTTTTCTATATCCGCCGGGAAGAAGTAGGCGAAGGAAAGGAGGACGAATGCCAAGATGGCAATAAGGTCGGGAAGAAGCTTCTTCATGAGTTATAAGTTATGAGTTATCAATTAATCAATTGTGGGGCAAAGATAGTGCAAACCGAATACAGAACTTTCATGCTTGCATGAAAAAGTTCTGTTGAGGTGCAGCCTATCTTCGCTTTTGTGGCAAAGATACATAAATGCAGATTGTTATTGTCACGTTATCGGCAGAATGTTGTACCTTTGCCTTTCCAAAAAAAGATTAAAGTGCTTTAATGGTAATATGCAAGCTTAAATTATTATAGATATGACAATAGGGATAATCAGTGCAATGGACAGCGAACACCGCCGGTTGGTGGAGCGCTTGCAGGATAAGAATACGTCGGGCGATGGTAGTTTCCGCTATGTGGAAGGTACATTGGGCGGTAACCATGTAATCTTGACGCAATGCGGCATCGGTAAGGTGAGTGCAGCGGTAGGAGCTTCGGAACTGATACGGCGCTTTTCTCCGGACTGCATCGTCAGCACCGGTGTGGCGGGCGGCATTGATGCTTGCCTGAAGGTGACGGATGTAGTGGCAAGCCAACGTCTGGTGTATCACGACGTCTGGTGCGGCGACGGTAACGAGTACGGACAAGTGCAAGGTTTTCCCGCCTCTTACGAGGGATGTTCCTCTCTGTTGAAACATGCCTTGTCGCTGAACGAAGCCGGAATGGAAAGCCGCATCCACAGCGGACTTGTCTGTACCGGCGACCAGTTCATCACCAACCGTACGGAGCTGGATACCATCAAGCAACGTTTCCCCGACGGTCTTGCCGTTGATATGGAGTCTGCCGCCATTGCGCAGACTTGCTATCTGTACAATGTTCCTTTTCTCAGCTTCCGCATCATCAGCGACACACCCGGAGTAGAGGACCATGCTTCGCAGTATGCCGATTTCTGGGGAACCATGGCAGAGCGTTCGTTCCTCACGATATGGACCTTCCTCTCCACCCTTCCCAGCAATTTATAACTCATAACTTATAACTCATAACTCATGAAGAAGATTCCCAGTTTTACAATTGACCACATCCGCTTGTTGCGCGGTATTTACGTATCCCGCCAGGATGAAGTGAACGGAGAAACAGTCACTACTTTCGACATCCGTATGAAAGAGCCCAACCGTGAGCCTGCCTTGGGACAAGGTGCTCTGCATACTATCGAACATCTTGCCGCCACCTACCTGCGTAATGACCCGCAGTGGCAGGACAAGATTATCTATTGGGGCCCCATGGGCTGCCTCACCGGTAATTATCTGCTGATGAAAGGTGACTTGAAGCCGCAGGACATACTGGCGCTGATGCAGGACACCTTCCGCTTTGTTGCCGAATATGAAGGTGAAGTCCCCGGTGCCGCTCCGCAAGATTGCGGCAACTACCTGCTCCACGACCTTCCGATGGCTAAATGGGAGTCTGCCAAATACCTGCATGAGGTATTGGAACAGATGAAAGAGGAGAATATGAAATATCCGGAAAAAGAAGAAAAATAAGGGGTTATGGATTAAGGACTAGGGATTAGAGATTAGGAATGGGTTTATGCCTATATTAAAGTCTATGCGACCCCAATAATCCCTAACCCTTAATCCCTTATCCTTTATTATCACACAATCTCAATCCCCTGCTCCTTGCAAAGCTGTAATCCCAGGTCTTTCAGCTTGAATTTCTGTATCTTGCCACTTCCCGTCATGGGGAATTCTTTGATGAAGAAGATATACTTGGGTATCTTGTAGCGGGATATTTTGCCGATGCAGAAGTCTCGTACATCCGATTCGTGCATATCCACTCCTTCGTGCAGGATGATGAAAGCGCCTACGGCTTCACCGTATTTCTTAGAGGGAATACCGGCTACCTGCACGTCTTTTACGCCTTCCAGTTGATAGAGGAACTCTTCTATCTCGCGGGGATAGATATTTTCACCACCGCGGATAATCATGTCCTTGATGCGTCCTGTGATGCGGTAATTGCCGTCCTCGTCCTTTATTCCAAGGTCTCCCGAGTGCAGGAAGCCGTTCTCATCAATGACTTCGGCTGTGGCTTCCGGGTTTTTGTAGTAACCCTTCATGGTGTTGTATCCGCGGTTGCACATTTCACCTTGTACGCCTACGGGACACTCTTCTCCGGTTTCGGGGTCGATAACCTTTACTTCCGTATGTTCAAAGTCGTGTCCTACAGTGTTGCAACGTACATCGAACGGGTCGTCTATCCGGGTGGCGGTCATTCCGGGAGCAGCTTCGGTCAGCCCGTAAACGCTGGTTACCTTCATGTACATTTTCTCTTCCACCTGCTTCATCAGCTCTACTGGGCAGAGGGAACCTGCCATGATACCCGTACGGAGGCTGGACATGTCGAACATGTCGAACATCGGATGGTTCAGTTCGGCAATGAACATGGTGGGTACACCGTAAAGTGCCGTGCAGCGCTCCTTGTGGATGGAGGCGAGCACTACCAACGGGTTGAAGCGTTCCACCATTACTTCCGTACAGCCGTGTGTCAGGCAGTTCATGGTGGCAAGTACCACGCCAAAGCAGTGGAACAATGGTACGCAGACGCAGAGCTTGTCGTCGGCGGTAAACTTCATGTGCTCACCGGTAAGGAAACCGTTGTTGGCAATGTTGTAGTGGGTAAGCATGACGCCTTTCGGGAATCCCGTAGTGCCTGAGGTGTATTGCATGTTCACTACATCGTGGCAAGTGACCTGACTTTTGAGCTCATTCAGGCGGCTGTCTTCTATATTGTCGCCCAAGAGAAGTATTTCGGCCGTGTTGTACATGCCCCGGTGCTTCTCCTGCCCCACGTAGATGACATTTTTCATATAGGGGAAACGTTCGCTTTTCAGGTGTCCGCGTTGGCAGGTCTTCAGTTCCGGAAGCATGGTATAGGTCATCTGCACAAAGTCACTGTCCTTTTCGCCATTGACGATGCAGAGGGTATGCATGTCGGAGTTCTGGCAGAGATATTCCAGCTCGGACTGTTTGTAGTTGGTGTTTACCGTTACGTAGACGGCACCTATCTTGGCGCAAGCGTATAATAGGGTCAGCCAGTCGGGTACGTTGGCTGCCCAGATACCTACGTGTGTTCCCCGCTCCACGCCGATGGCGATAAGTCCTTTGGCCATGTCGTCCACCCGGCGGTTGAACTGGCTCCAGGTGAAACGCAGGTTGCGGTCGGAGTAAACGATATATTCTTTGTCTGGTGTTGTTTCGGCCCAATGTTCCAACCATTGGCCGAGGGTGCGTTCGTATAACATGATGTGGAAGTTGAAAGTGGAAAGGTGAAAATAGAAAGTATTTATCATTTTCCATTTTCACCTTTCAATTTTCCATTAATTTAAATTGGTGTATAAACTACTGCAAGTATCTTGGCTGCCTGCCCTTCATAGGCGTGTACGTGGTGCGGAACGATGGAATCGTAATAGATGCTGTCACCTTCTTCGAGCAGGTAGGTGTTTTTGCCGTAACTGATTTCCATGGTCCCTTCCATCACCATGATGAATTCTTCGCCTTCGTGTGAGGAGAGTACAAAGTCACTGTCGTCCGTAGCGGCCACATCAATGATAAACGGCTCCATGTGGCGGTCGGCTTTGGATTTGGAGAGTGAATGATACTCCATATGCTTGCGGCTGTGGATGGCATTGTTGGAGAAACTGATGCTGTTCTGCGATTCGTCCTTACGGCAGACTACGGGACCGTTCTCATCTTGGTCGTCAAGAAAAGTCCCCAAACGTACACCCAGTACACGCGCTATTTTGATGAGGGGAGCCAGTGACGGAAGGTCGATATTGTTTTCTATACGTTCAATCTGTTCGATAGCAAGTCCCGAACGCTGTGCCAGTTCTTCCATACTGATGGATTGGCTTTCACGGAGTGATTTTATTTTTTCTCCTACAATTTTGCTGGTATCCATAATGATAGTATTTTGGGGTCGAAAAGTTATAATTTATAGTTCTTAAACCGCAAAAATAAGAGAAACTTTTACTTGATGCAACATTCTGAGGGAAAATATTGCTGAAATATCTCCGGTGGTCGGCTTATTTGTATAATATTCTTCTGTTCTGTTTCTCTTTCTTCCCCAAAGTTCTGTTTATAGCCGCTTCAAGTCTTGTTCCGATACGTGCTTTCCTTTGTACGCTTTGCCTGCTGCATTGAAACGATAGCTTAGCTTCAGGGAGAAGCTGCGCGAGTCCGGGTTTGCCTTTTTCGTATAGGTCAGCCGGGGACCGAACAGCATGAAGGAGCCATACCGGGAATTCCACAGGTCATTGGCTTGCAGTCCGAGCGTCAGCCTTTTGTTGAAGAATGTTTTGCGGATGCCGGCGTTTATGCCCCAATAGGAACGTTGCAGCATGGCGCCGAAGTTGCCTTCGCTCTGGTAGTCGGCATCAAGGGAGAGAATCCACTCGTCCGGAAGCTGGAGACTGTTTTGCAGAAAGAGGTAAATGCTGCCGCGGTTCATATTCTTGCTACTGCCTTGATTGGTGACTTTGAAGGACGGTTGGGCGAAGTAGATGCCGAGCTCCGGTTTCCAGATGCCGACGGTGGGTGACAGATGGGCAGAGGCGGTGAGATACTGCATCCGTTTGAAATTTCCGGTAGTGAAGATGACAACATCCGGATTGTCTTCGTATTCTTTGGTCATGAAGGCAATGGCATTGCGGCGGTATTGGTAGTTAAGTCCGAATTGTACCCACTTGTAAAGGGCCGTGAACTGCAGGTCGTGGTTGGTTTCGGGGGTAAGCAGCGGGTTTCCGCCTTCGTAGATGAAACGGTTGTTATAACTCAGTGTGCTACGTAGCTGGAAGAAGCTGGGGCGGTTGCTTTTGGCTGTATAGCTGAGATTGGCTTGGGCTTTGCCGAGAGGAAAGTCTACCGATAGGTTGGGGCACCAGTCATTGTAAGTACGACTTTGACCGGGCACGTACTCTTCCTGCTCCCAATAGTCGGAGACGGCATGCTCGAAGCGCAGTCCTGCAAGAAGGCTGATTTTTCCTAATGTCAGTGAGTATTCGGCAAAGACGGCGGACTTGCTTTCGTCGATTCGACTGTCTGTATCGGGAAGTATGTGCTGCCGGTTTAGGAAATTGTCATTTCGCCGGATGAAGGTGTAATCGGCGCCGGTCTTCAGTTCACCTTTCCAAAGGGGATGGGTCAGAATCAACTTGGCGGCATAAAGGCGGTTGTCGGCGTGGTTGAAAGAGCTGATGTCGCGATTGCCTTCGGTCTGGCTTTCTTCTTGAGCCTCCTGGTGATTATAACTTTTGCCGTATACCAGGTCGGTGTTGAAGTTTATGTAGAGTTGCTTTATGCTGCCTTGATAGTAGGCATTCAGCTGGTGCCGGCTGGTTTGCTGCAAGTTTTGAGAGGAATGTATGGTGTGATCGGCCAACTCTTCATTCGCCCGGACGGTATATGTCGAATGGTCACTGCTGTGATAATCGGGGGTACGATGAAACTCATAGGAGGCACCGAGGCTGTGTTGGGGGGTGAAGTCGTAACTGGCGCTTGCTTTTCCTCCGGCAAGCAGTCCCTTATTATATAAGTGAACCCGGTTATTTACATCCCATTGTATTTCGGACGGTATTTGGTAGCGAACCTCCTGGTGGCGTTTTCTGTTTTCATAATTGGTGTACAGCATGCCCAGTAGGGCCAGTCCTTTCTTCTGATAATTCAGATTGACTTGTCCGTAATGGCTGCTGCGTCTCCGTTGGGTGATTCCTGCACGGAAATTACCGCCAAAACTGTCTCTTTTGTTACGTACGGTGCGTATGCGTACAACGGCTTTAACGGTAGCATCGTACTCTGCACCCGGGTTGGTGATAAGCTCCACTTTTTCAATATCGGCGGCAGAGAGGCGTTGCAGCTCGGAGTTGTCTTGCAGAAGGCGGTTGTCTATATAGATGACCGGTGTCCCTTTGCCAAAAACGGTATACCCCTCATCAGAGGAGCGCAGTCCGGGGATATGTTTCAATACGTCGTTGGCATCATTCAAGGATGCAAGCAGGGTTTGCCGTACGCTTGTCTCCAACTTTCCGCCCTTTAGTCGGAAAACGGGACGGGCGGCGGTGATGACGGTTTCCGCAAGTAGCACGGCATCGGTTTGCAATATCCAGTTGTGGGTACTCCCGGTGGGGCAAGGCTGGCAAAGGGTTTTGTAACCGATGGAAGAAATTTGTAGTAGATAGTTTCCGGGAGCGGGAGGGAGAAGTTCAAAACTACCGTCGCTTCGGCTACACGTTCCTTGTATGAAGGTGGAATCTTCGGAAAGGAGGGCGATGTTGGCAAACTCTATCGGTTGCTTTTCCTCTGTGAGAATTTTACCTTGGATGGAGGGTGTTGCCGGGCTGGTTTGTGCTTTTGTTGTCGTGACGCTCATTAGGAGCAGGGCAAGAATACATATTATCTGTTTCATGTTCCGGTTGTTGTTTGATTTCGGGACACGAAGGTATCCGCTTTCTGCCGGGATGGAAGAAACAAAAAGCGGATAGTTGTCTGACATTTGCCTGACAATAGACTGACAATACTTTCTTTTGTCCTTTTAAAGGGGGAAGATGATTACTTTTTTGTATCCATCTCTCCGGTGAACGAGATGGACTGTTTGTTCATGGGTTGCACATGGATACTGGTAGAACCATCGGGAAAGATGGTGAGACGGTACTCATAATTGTCTTCATCACTACGGGTCTTGAAGTCTATTTGGATTTTGCCTTTTTTGAGTGCTCTAGTTGTGTATGCGGTGATGGATGCATTGAAATTCAGGTTCTTGCCTCCTCCATACGGAGCATTGTAGGCCACTCCAAAGTAAGGCAGGTAAGAGAAAACGGAGTCGTTTCTGATTTCCAGTGTGTAGTTGGTGGTCAGGTTACGACTACCGCCTCTCATCGGTTGCATCCGATCTACGTTGATTTTGTATTGTTTAGCAGCAATAGCTTCTTTTACAGCACGTTCAGTGCGCGCTTTCTTTTCGTTACGGTTTTGGGCGGTTGTCGGCATTGCGACAGTCAGGCAGATTAGCCCTAATAGGATAAGTTTGTTAGTCTTCATGATTCTATAATGTTTAGGTTTTTATTTCCAGTCCGTAGGCGCGGCCACGATCTGTTGTTATTCTGAGGTTGCTGTTGTCCTCGACAATGGGCTTCAGACGCCGTATCAATGTGTAAAGCGTTTCGTCTGCATTGTCTTTTCCCGGCCATAGCGATTGGCAGATGTCGGATTTGAAAAGTAGGTGTGAGGAAGAAAGGTAGAACATCTCCATCAGTGTGTACTGCATGGGGGTGAGTTTTAGCTTTTCCTGCTGTTCGTTATAGAAGCAGGCTTCCTGGAGGGAAAGCGAAAGGTTGCCGAAGGTAATGAAGTTTTCTTGTTGCTGCCCGTTACTGGCATTAGTCTTTGTGTGCCGGTGGAAATAGAAGAAAGTGAATCCTCCCCACAGCAAGGCTGCCAATAGCAATGTTGCCGGAATTGTCTGCTTGGATAAACTGAACAGCATGGCAGCTGAGCAGCGGGCATATCCTCGGAAAGAAAGCGTCAGTCCAGATGCATCGGCTGTGGTGGAGAGCCATACTAATGTGTCGCTGGCAAGACATCCGGCAGGAATTTCATTGAATACGGTGGCGGGAGCATTCTTTTTCAGTATATGTAGCGAAAGTGTGGAGACATCTTTCAATCCGGTGACGGACAATGCTTCGGTAAAGGCTCTGTGGAAACCGCTTACGGAAACGGGAGTACCCATCACTTCTTGCAACTTTGCATAGGTTTGGATGGTGTCCGCATTCAACCATAATCCCTTGTTCTGCAATACTGTGCGTTGCAGTGCCTGGTTCAGGTCAGAGACCACACGTTGTTCTGCCTGCGAATAGCTGCGATAACCAAAGCCGAATGATAGCAGTATCAATAGAAAAGTGATTGCTATCGAAAGATTTGCTGCTGATACTTTTCTTTTCATGGATACAAAATTAGGTATAAATCGGATTATAAACAAAAAAGGAAGTTTCCTTTTGGAAAACTTCCTTTTTTGGTGGTTTTGCCGCAAGTAGATTACTTACGCAAGCCGAGTTCTTTGACGATAGCACGATATCTGGTGATGTCGCGGTCCTTCAGATAAGTCAGCAACGCACGGCGTTTACCTACCAACATAGTCAAAGCTCTTTCTGTACTATAATCCTTTCTGTTGAGCTTAAGGTGCTCAGTCAGACGAGCAATACGGTAGGAAAACAAAGCTATCTGAGCCTCAGCTGAGCCAGTATCAGTGTTAGACTTTCCGTATTTGCCGAAGATTTCTTGCTTTTTAGCAGCGTCTAAATACATAATGTTTAATTAAAAGTTATTATAAATATTCCCTTTCGGGGCTGCAAAGATAGGGATAAACTTTTATATCACAATGATATTCAGCAAAAAAATCATATCTATACTGCATATCTAATCCAAAATCACTAACTTTGTCGCCTGAAAATAATAGGTATTATATGCAAAAGATTAGAAACATTGCAATTATTGCCCATGTGGACCATGGGAAAACGACGCTCGTTGACAAGATGCTTTTGGCCGGAAATCTTTTCCGCAGCAACCAGAGCACAGGTGAATTAATGTTGGATAACAATGACCTGGAGCGTGAACGAGGTATAACGATTCTCTCAAAGAACGTTTCTATCAACTACAAGGACACCAAGATTAACATTATTGATACTCCGGGACACAGTGACTTCGGAGGTGAAGTGGAACGTGTATTGAATATGGCGGATGGATGCATTCTGCTTGTGGATGCTTTCGAAGGTCCTATGCCGCAGACACGGTTTGTATTGCAGAAAGCTCTGCAGATTGGTCTGAAACCTATCGTTGTTGTAAATAAGGTGGATAAGCCAAACTGCCGTCCCGAAGAAGTGTACGAGATGGTGTTCGACTTGATGTTCAGCTTGAATGCAACCGAGGACCAGCTGGATTTCCCCGTTATCTACGGTTCTGCCAAGAATAATTGGATGAGTACTGACTGGCAGCAGCCGACTGATAACATTTATCCGCTTCTGGACTGTATCTTGGAGAATATTCCTGCCCCCGAACAGTTGGAAGGTACACCGCAAATGCTGGTTACTTCGCTGGATTATTCTTCGTATACTGGGCGTATTGCTGTAGGCCGCGTGCACCGTGGCATATTGAAAGAAGGCATGAATGTGTCTTTGGCAAAGCGTGACGGGAGTATCGTGAAATCAAAAATCAAGGAATTGCATACATTTGAAGGTATGGGCCGTGTAAAGGTGCAGGAAGTGTCTTCCGGTGACATCTGTGCGTTGGTAGGTATCGAAGGATTCGAAATCGGAGATACTGTCTGCGATTACGAAAATCCGGAAGCGTTGCCGCCTATTGCCATTGATGAACCTACGATGAGTATGCTATTCACCATTAATGACTCTCCGTTCTTCGGTAAGGAAGGTAAGTTTGTTACTTCCCGCCACATCCATGACCGTTTGATGAAGGAGTTGGATAAGAATCTTGCACTTCGCGTGCGCAAGAGCGAGGAAGACGGCAAGTGGATTGTTTCCGGCCGTGGCGTGCTTCATCTTTCCGTACTGATTGAGACCATGCGTCGTGAAGGGTATGAGTTGCAGGTAGGGCAACCGCAGGTAATCTTCAAGGAGATTGACGGCGTGAAATGCGAACCTATCGAAGAGCTGACCATCAATGTTCCCGAAGAATATGCCAGCAAGATGATTGATATGGTGACCCGTCGTAAAGGTGAAATGGTGAAGATGGAAAGTGCCGGCGAACGTGTAAACCTTGAGTTCGACATGCCGTCACGCGGTATCATCGGTCTGCGTACCAACGTGCTGACCGCTTCTGCCGGCGAGGCTATTATGGCACACCGTTTTAAGGAATACCAGCCGTATAAGGGTGAAATTGAACGGCGTACCAACGGTTCTATGATTGCCATGGAGTCCGGTACGGCTTTTGCCTATGCCATTGACAAGTTGCAGGACCGCGGTAAATTCTTCATTTTTCCGCAGGAAGAGGTTTATGCAGGCCAGGTAGTGGGTGAGCATTCCCATGACAACGACTTGGTGATTAATGTAACGAAGTCCAAGAAGCTTACCAATATGCGTGCCAGTGGTTCGGATGATAAGGCACGTCTGATTCCTCCCGTACAGTTCTCTCTTGAGGAGGCACTGGAGTACATCAAGGAAGACGAATACGTGGAAGTTACTCCTAAATCAATGCGTATGCGTAAGGTTATCCTCGATGAGCTTGAGCGTAAACGCGCAAACAAGAACTGATAAACAGAAGAGTTTTAGTTGTTATATATGAAAGGAGTGCCCCGCCGAAAGGTGAGGCACTCCTTGTTTATTGTCGTCATTCAAACGAAAGTCAATCGATGAATTTTACCTTTGCCGCATTACGGGGTTTGGCAGCGGGCGTTTCATCCGGATAGCCGAAAGCGATACAGTAAAGTAGCTGATAGCCTTCCGGAATATCCAGTTTCTTCAGGTATTCGGCAACAGCCGGAGTAGAGGTCATGAAGCGCGTGGGACCGCCCAAGCAGCAAGAACCGATTCCCATGGACCAGGCTGATAGAATCATATTCTCACCCAGCAGTCCGCAGTCAATCTGCGAAAGGTCATAAGACGGGTCATTGGCAATAAATACTACTGTAGAAGCGTTGCGAAACATGTTCTTGAATTTCGGGTCTTCGGCGGCTTTGGGATTTTCCTTCTTGTAGATTTCCGTAATGCCGTTGATAAAATCCGGGTTATCCACTACACGCACTTCCCACGATTGCTTGTTCTGTCCGTTGGGTGCATTGATACCACAATCCAGGATAATCTGCATGGTGTCGCGATTCACGGCTTGCGGTTTGTACTGGCGGATACTGCGGCGTGACATGATGGTTTCAATCACCGCATTCTCTTTGCTTTCATTTGCATTGGCAACTTGGGTCTCTTTCTGGACCTGGGCACCGCAACTGCAGAGCAGTAACAAACTTGCACCTGCCAACATCAATCTGATACTTTTCATATTGCTTTATTTGAATAATGGTTTCTGCAAAACTACTAAAACTTTCGGATTATCAATGAGATAGAGATATTAAAAAAGAAAAAAGGCATCTCCCGGAGGAGATACCTTTTCCATATGTTTCTAACTTTATTGTCAGATTAGAGCTTCGGACCAGCAGCAACCAAAGCCTTACCAGCTTCGTTGCCAGTGAACTTAGCGAAGTTCTTGATGAAGCGACCAGCCAGGTCTTTTGCTTTTTCTTCCCATTGGCAAGCGCATTCGTAAGTATCGCGAGGATCAAGAATCTTCGGATCTACATTAGGCAATTCAGTAGGAACCACGAAGTCGAAGAAAGGAATAACCTTCGTCGGAGCCTTGTCGATAGAACCGTCGAGGATAGCGTCGATGATACCACGAGTATCTTTGATAGAGATACGTTTGCCGCTACCGTTCCAACCAGTGTTAACCAAGTATGCCTTAGCACCAACCTTGTTCATCTTCTTAACCAATTCTTCTGCATATTTAGTAGGATGCAAGCTCAAGAAAGCAGCACCGAAGCAAGCAGAGAATGTCGGAGTCGGTTCAGTGATGCCACGTTCTGTACCAGCCAACTTAGCAGTAAAGCCAGACAAGAAGTAGTACTGAGCTTGTTCAGGGTTCAGGATAGATACCGGAGGTAATACACCGAATGCGTCGGCAGACAAGAAAATTACCTGGTGAGCGTGAGGACCCTTGGAAACCGGCTTAACGATGTTATTGATGTGGTAGATAGGATAAGAAACACGAGTGTTTTCAGTTACGCTCTTGTCAGCGAAGTCAATCTTGCCGTCAGCAGCAACTGTAACGTTCTCCAACAGAGCGTCACGCTTGATGGCAGCGTAGATATCGGGTTCGCTTTCTTTATCCAAGTTGATAACCTTAGCGTAGCAACCACCTTCGTAGTTAAATACACCTTCGTCATCCCATCCGTGTTCGTCGTCACCGATCAACAGACGTTTCGGGTCAGTTGACAAGGTAGTCTTACCAGTACCGGACAGACCGAAGAAGATAGCAGAGTCAGTACCTTCCATGTTAGTGTTGGCAGAGCAGTGCATAGAAGCGATACCACGCAACGGGTTCTTGTAGTTCATGATAGAGAACATACCCTTCTTCATTTCACCGCCGTACCAAGTGTTCAAGATAACCTGTTCGTTGGTCTTCAAGTTGAATACAGTAGCTGTTTCAGAGTTCAGACCCAGTTCCTTGTAGTTGTCAACTTTTGCCTTAGAAGCGTTGAATGATACGAAATCGGGTTCTCCGTAGTTAGCCAGTTCTTCAGCAGTCGGGCGGATGAACATGTTAGTTACGAAGTGAGCCTGCCATGCCACTTCCATGATGAAACGTACTTTCATACGAGTAGCGGGGTTGGCACCACAGAAGGTATCAACAACAAACAGACGCTTGCCGCTCAGCTGCTTAACAGCTTTAGCTTTCAAGTCAGCCCAAGCTTCTTCAGAGCAAGGTTTGTTGTCGTTTTTGTATTCTTCAGAAGTCCACCATACAGAATCCTTGCTGGCTTCATTCATTACGAAGAATTTATCTTTAGGAGAACGACCGGTATAGATACCTGTCATTACATTTACAGCACCCAGTTCAGTTACCTGACCTTTTTCAAAACCTTCCAAACCTGGTTTGGTTTCTTCTGCGAACAGTACATCGTAAGACGGGTTGTGGATAATTTCCTTCACGTCTTGGATACCGTACTTGCTTAAATCTAAATTTGCCATTTCTTTTAATGATTTAAAATGTTGGTATTTGGTTTATAATCTCTTTCCTTAATCT
The DNA here is from genome assembly GCF_013874375.1 of Bacteroides sp. CACC 737. Lineage (NCBI taxonomy): Bacteria > Pseudomonadati > Bacteroidota > Bacteroidia > Bacteroidales > Bacteroidaceae > Bacteroides > Bacteroides sp. CACC 737. The sequence continues at coordinate 3,534,157 of NZ_CP059408.1, read as the reverse complement.
CTTTTTACCTTTGATTTACAAGGGAAAACGGGTGTAGAAAAGCTCTTTTTTTCCTGCTTTTCAGCAGGTCCCTTGTTTTTCGCCTACAAAAGTAATACTTTCTTTTTAAAGAAAAGCTCTATTAGAGAAATTTTTCTCTAATAGGAAATCTTTTATAAAACCATAACAATATCTGCTAACTGAATGTTGCAAATTGAGTGAAATTCGTTTACTTTGCAGCAGATTTTAATGTGCTAATGTGCTGATATGCCAATGTGCTAATTGCCATGCGGCATTACGTACACCACATTTGCACATTAGCATATTTGCACATTAGCACATTTATAGTTATGAAGGTTATCAACTTTGCCGAGACAAATTCTGTCTTGAACCAATACGTGGCGGAAATTCGTGATGTAGCAGTCCAGGGCGACCGTATGCGTTTCCGCCGTAATATTGAACGCATTGGAGAGATAATGGCGTATGAAATGAGTAAGGAACTGACGTATTCTGTCAAGCAGGTACAGACTCCCTTGGGAGTGGCGTCGGTCAGCACACCCGATGACGAGGTGGTGATTGCCACTGTTTTCCGTGCTGGGCTGCCCTTGCATACTGGGTTTTTGAATATGTTCGACCATGCCGGGAATGCTTTTGTTTCCGCTTACCGTTATTATAAGGATAAGGAATGCCGCACGGTGGATGTACACATCGAATACATCGCTACTCCGGATTTGTCCAAGAAGACATTATTGATTGTAGACCCGATGCTTGCCACGGGAGAAAGTATGGAATTGGCCTGGAAGGCCTTCATTACCAAGGGGATGCCAGCCAAGTTGCAGATAGCTTGTGTCATAGCCAGCCAGCAGGGCGTAGAGCATCTGGAAAAGCTGTTCCCTGGAGATGAAGTGACCTTGTGGTGTGCAGCAATCGACCCGGAGATGAACGAGCATTCCTATATCGTTCCCGGGCTGGGAGATGCCGGAGATTTGGCGTTCGGTGACAAGATATAAGGTTCATATATCTTTTCCATCAGCCTTTTTCCAAGTGCGGGCCTATAATGACCCGGTTCATAATAATTGTGGATGTCTTCCGTGTATTCGTTGATACCGGTGAAATCAAATACATTCCGTTTTCCGAAGAAGCGCTTCAGTGTCTTTACGTCGGCAGGGTTTATGTTGACTTGCAGGTAGTCGGGACTGATAATGATTTTTACATCGGTATCATGTTTCCGGCAAATCCACTTTATTTCCTGCAACAAGCTGACTTGTTTTTCCCTGAGCACTTGGGGGGCTTCCCGGTATTTCCCGTCTCTATAATTCTTCATTTTCTCTTTGGTGAATTCTCCTTTCCGGTTTTCCCAGTACTTATCTCCCTCTTCCTTTATCATTTCCTCCCTGGGATTCAGCACATCATTGGTTACCGGGTTTCGGGTGGAGCCATAGGGATTTATCACCCCTTTCATGTAAGGGCGATAGGTGTGGAACAGCTTGTAGTCCAGATAGGGGAGGAGAAAGTTCGGGTAGAAGAAGGCTTGGCAGAATTCCTTCTGGAACTTGAAGTTGCTTATTCCCGATATGACGGGCGGCAGAATGTTGGAATGTCCGGTCAGGCAGCGGTCGTTGTGCAATGATTCCTTGTCGATAATCAGCAGCAGGTTCTTGATTGTTGCACCTGCCTTGTCCAGTGCCTTCAGCTTTAGGCAGACGGCGGCAAGGCTTTCGGCATTTCCGAATAACCGTACGGCTCTTCCACCGTGGAGGTATTTTTCCCATTCATGGCATTGATAAGCCATAGTGCAGGAGTTTCCCATGATATAGGAGTCGATGGGGATAGTATCCCGGTTGTTCAGATACATCTGCCACCCCACGTGCCCTTCGTTTAGTACAACCGGGGTTTGGTCGTATCGTTCATAGTTCTTCAGGACCATGAAAGGGTCGTCCAGGAAATAGACTGCCAGTAGGGCTATAAAAGGGATAAAAAGGATAAATAGCTTTTTCATGAAACGTATGGCTGCGTTCCGTTCGCTGTTTTTCTTCATCATGTGTCTTTATTGTCAAAATTGTAAATATATGAAGCTGTCCGAGTTGAACTGTCCCAGTGTGAAGAGTATTATGGCGAGCAGATAATAGATACTCCATCTTACGGCTGCCGGCTGTCGTCCGAAGGCTTCCAGCAAATCATGCTTGGACATGAAATATTCGTAAACCAATATCAGTACGAGTGCGCTTCCTGCCACAATGCTGTTGTGGTCCGGCATTCCGATGTTCATTTCCTTCCAGCTGTAATGCACATCGAAGGAGAGGTGGCTGATGTAGTGGAACGCTTCGGCCATGGAGCCCGCCCGGAAGAATATCAGAGAGACGGCAAAAAGCAGGTAGGTCCTTACGACGGATAGTGTGGCATATAAGCGGCTCCCCAATTGGGCTTTCAGTCTGCGGTGAAATGTCGTGGTCTTCATCTCGTAGAAGATGATGACACCTTGAATTAGTCCGTAGACAGCAAAGTTCCATCCGGCACCATGCCAGATACCCAGTCCCGTGAAGGTCAGCGCCAGACTTAGAAATACGCCCCATTGTCCCCATCCACGCAGGCTCGAGGACAACGGGAGGTACAGATAGTCGCGTACCCAGAATGAAAGCGACATGTGCCATCGGCGCCAGAAGTCGGCAGTGGTCTGCGCAATGAACGGCCGGTTGAAGTTTGGGCTGAGCTTGAATCCCAGCATGCGCGCTCCTCCCAATGCGATGTCGGTATATCCGGAGAAGTCGGCATACAGCTCTATCGGATATAGGAGGCATGCCATCAGCAATTGCACGCCTGAGGCTGTGTATACCGACCCGAAGACACCGTCTATGTATGGGGCGATGGAGTCGGCCAGTATCAGTTTCTTTATCAGTCCCACGACAATCAGTCTCATTCCGTAGACCATGGATGCATAGTCCGTAGCTTTGCAGGACTTCAGTTGGGGGAGCATGTCACCTGCCCTTTCTATGGGACCGGAAAGGAACTTCATGAAGAAGAGCATGTATATCATGAAGTCGGGCAGGCTCTTTTCCGGTTCTTCTTCTTGCCAATAGATTTCTGTCAGGTACGAAATGGCCTGGAAAGTATAGAAAGAGATTCCCAGCGGAAAAAGGATGTGGCAGTCTGTAAGCCGGTCGGCATACCGGAATGCCAACCAGCTCACGACCAGAAAACACACACCTGAAAAATAAATTCCCTTCATGCTGCTTTCCCGCTTGGTCTGTCCTATCCATTTGCCAAGGTAGAAGGTGGTAAGCGTGAGGATGAGGGCCGTTATCAGAAAAGTGAGGTGGTAGAAGCCTATGAAGAGGCAGCTGGCTGTCAGTAAGGTCGCTTTTCTGAATCGTGAAGGAAGCGTATGGTATAGAATGAAAGTACACGCAAACAGTACGACGAAGTTCAGGGATATGAATGACATTTCCTAGTTGGTTTTGGTTAAAATGGCATGGCAGATGTCTCCCACGTTTTTGAGTTTTACAATATCTCTGAAGGTGAAGCGTACATTGAATTTCTTCTCTATCTTGTTTATCAGTTGCATGTTGGTCAGTGAATCCCATCCTTCCACATCCTGGGCGGTGGTCTCATTGTCAAGTACAATGTTCTCTCTTTTCAGTACCTCCCGAAAGATGAGGCTCATTTCATTCAAAATAGTCTGTGTATCCATTGTCAAGTTTAAATTAGTTCTTGTATTTTCTTTCTGTCTGTTTTGCTACTGGTGTTCAGCGGAAACTGTTCCAGGCAATGCATATGCTTGGGAATCATGTAGTAGGGAAGCCTGCTATACAGATATTCCTCCATCTGCTGTTTGTCGAGCTGTTTCTTCTCTACGACGAGATGTAGTTCGCACTGATTGCCGTTGTCGTATTTGGGAATGACGACTACACGGCATTCACCGTTGAAAAAGTTTTTTGCCACATGTTCAATCTCGCTCAGCTCGATGCGAAATCCTTGTATCTTTATCTGTGAGTCTTTTCGTCCGCAATAGATGATGTCACCGTCGGCATCCATCCGGCAGAGGTCTCCCGTCTTGTAGTATACTTTTCCATTGGCGGTCTCTACGAGGCATTCCCCGTTTTTTTCGGGAGCATTCCAGTATCCACCCATCACTTGATTGCCGCTAATCCATAGTTCGCCGGTTTCTCCGGTAGGCAGCGGGCGACCGTCGTTATCCATAATTAGGGCATCGATGCCTTCGAAAGGCCTTCCGATAGCGGTCATGCCGTTGTGATGCTTGCAGGAGGTGACGGGTATCCGGTAGGCAGTGCAGTAGATGGTTCCCTCTGTCGGTCCGTATAGGTTTATGAAAGAGGCATTGGGGACACATTTTCTGAAAGCATCCAACAGCTCCGCGTCAGAAGCCTCGGCAGTAACCACTAGATATCTAAGTGCGGGGAGGTGTATCTCCGGAAAATAGGGACGTAGCAGCTGGAGCAGTGAAGGGGCCACGGCAGCGAAGGTCAGGTCGTATTTTTCCAGAGTTTCAATTACGTTGATGTATTTCACGCCTTCCGGAGAAACGGTGTATATGCAAGCACCCAGCGTCAGCGGATATAGAAAGGATACGATGGAAACGTCGAAAGTGAGTTCGAACATCTGCAGCATCCGGTCGTTTTCGTCCAGTTGCCAGTCGAGGCGGTGGTAGGCGGTATAGAAAGCATTTAGGTTACGGCGGGAGATGGGTACTCCTTTGGGTTCGCCCGTGCTTCCAGAGGTAAAGATGATGTAGGCATTTTCCTCTTCTGCCGTATGGAGGATGTCTTCTGCGGCATGGAACGTGGCGGAGTTCTCTGCCTGCTCTATTTCGGAGGTACATATCAGTTCCAGATTCCGGGTGTCGAGGTTCAAGATATGGATATTCTCGGTATGCAGCACGAGGCGAATGCCTGCCGAGTCGGCAATTCTGTCGTTCCTATGTTTGGGGTAGGAAGGATGGAGGATGACGTATGTCTTTCCGCAAATCAGTGCAGATAGTATGGATGCGTATGTTTCCAGTCTGTTTTCTGCGACGATGCCGATAATTTTGTCTTCTCTGTCCTTGAATAGGGAGGATATTTTCTGTACGCAAGTTGCCAGCTCTCCATAAGTGCAGGCCGTGTCTTCGATGACGAATGCTGGTCGGTCGGCATATTTGCCGAAGGCTTTCATGATGTCGCCAATCAAGTCATTTGGATATTTTTTCATTTAGTCCGTTATGTTATAGTTCAGTTTTTGCGGAAGCGATGTTTGTCCGTCGTTTATTAAAGACAGTGGTTTCCCGCAATCTCCCTACCGGGAAATCCTTAAGATTTCTAAAAAAGGAGGGATACTGTTCGGAATAAAAGAAACAGAGGGGGCAAATACATACTCACCACAGGATAGCACGGATTAACACTGCTAAAAACTCTTTATTATCAGAACTCCTAAGGCAATCTGTGTTAATCTGTGTTATTCTGTGGTGAGTATGATATACTCTTCGGGCAAAATGGGTTTGCAAACAAAGTCCTTATTTTGCCCAGAACAGTTTGTGGTAGTAAGTGTCTTCGGCCGACACCTCTTTATAGTAGGGATTGTAGTTGACTTCCGTATTCGGGTATCTCCAGCGGTTCGGCACATTTGTGATGGTACCGGCTACTTCGGGGAAGACCAGGCCGGACGGATAGCCGGTACGTCGGATGTCACTCCATGCCTCGCGACTGGCCAGGAAACCGAAATGCAGCCACTTTTGGGTAATGATAGCATCCAGCTTGTCTGCATATTCCGTGCTGTTCCATTTGGCAGCAGCGAAAGAGGCTGTTTCTTCGGCAGTGGGGGCATTATACCGGCGTGCGTTTTCACCCGTACTTACCGAGTCGTAATAGTAGTAAAGCGTGATGGACTGGCTGACAGCCTTTTTGAACTCTTCTTCCGCTTTTGCTTCATTCTTTGCCACTCCATACCCCATTTCATAGGCTTCCGCTTTCAGGAAATGGATTTCGGGTGAGGCCATTATCAGCATGTCGAATTTGTCGTTTTCCCAAAAGAAACCTTTCTGCGTGATTTGTGAGAAACCGGTGTTGCTGGTATTGACTTCGTCTTGTGCCTGCGAGTTGTAATATTCCGTCAGCTCATCTGCCACGGTAAGGTCTGTGCCCAGATAACGGTGTTCGTCCAATTGACCGGTGTTCTGGTTGGTAATCTTCACGGGATTGAAGTTGAGTAGGATGCGCGGGTCGTCTTCTCCTTTCACATAAACGCCGCTCAGTGGGTCATTGCAGGTCATATCGTAGTTGCCATGGCCCAGCATGCGGTCGATGATGGCGCCCGAAGCGAGTCGGTTGGTTACCCAGTCACCCAGTCCGTGGCCTGCAGTGAAGTTCAGTTGCCCAGACTTCTGGTTGACAATGAGGATGTTGTTTTCTTGTTCCTCTATCAACGGATAGGCCGACGGATTTTCCAGGATTTCCTTGATGGCGGTACGGCCTTCCGTCTGCAAGTCTCCTTGCGCGGCTACGCGCATGGCAAGGCGCAGTCGCAAGGAGTTTGCATAACGTTCCCATTTGTCCATGTCCCCGTTGTTGATAAAGTCTTGTGTATTGAAGTTCCTCGGTGTGGGGATGGAGCGGAATCGCGGAGCAATTTCTTTGAGCTCGTCAAGAATGGTTTTATATATATTCTCGGCCTTGTCATAGTGAGCATACGATTTACCTACATCGTTGGTAAGCGGTAGTGTGCAAGCTTCCGAAAAAGGCATATCCCCGAAAATGTCCACTGTGGCGGCGAAAAAATCGTACAGCTGTACTTTGGCGGCAAGATAGAATGCCTCATCCTGTGCTTGCTCTGCCGCGCTTTCTTCTTTGTAGAGAGATTCCAGCTTGCGGAACTGGGCCAGTGCCGAATACACATTGTCCCACTGTCCGTCAATGGCGGGTATATAGCCGGGGGTATACATATCTGTAGTGTTGGAGTAGCCGAAGGTTTGTGCATACTTGCCTGTAAACTGTGAATCGAATCCGAAGAACCGGTTGTATTCGTAAACATCATAGTCCTTTACTTTTTGGAAGACTCCTACCATCAGATTACTGATGGTGACTTGGGTTACTTTGGAGGGGTCTTCGTATTTGCTGTCGAAGTCATAATCCGTACAGCCTAATGTTGTCAGGAGGAATGCTCCCAATGAAACAAGAGATAATATCTTTGTCTTTTTCATACTCTTTTTTGTTTTTTGGATGGTTGTTTTGTCAGAAACTTGCACGAAGTGAAACACCGAAACTGCGGGTAGCTGTGGTAGAACTTCCCACGGTAGCCTGGTTGGCCCAGGATGTTCCGACGGACGACTCCGCATCGTAGTTTTTCAGTGCTTTGTAGAAATAGAAGAGGTTACGTCCGAAGACCGACACACTCAGCCGGCCCAGTCCCAGTTTGGAAATCATCTTTTCGGGAAACTGGTAGCCGATGGTCAATTCACGCAGTTTGACATAAGAATTGTCGAATACCGAATGGCGGTATGTCAGCTGTTCGGCCTCCGTTCCCCAATTATAGGTGGTGTTGTAGTAATAGCCTGCCGGAATGATACGTGTGTTTCTTTCGCCAGTGGAGGCCACTACACCCGGAAGGATGATGCCGTCGTGGTAGATTATCTCTCCGTTGGGGCCGGCACTCGTGGAAGGGTCTACTTGTACCGGAATTCCGCTGGAATTGTTGTCGCCCGGATAGTAATAGGATAGTCCGCCGTGTTCCGTATCACGGTACTTCAGGGATTCGGGTGTCAGACCCACTGCGGTGGCATATTGGTTCATTTCGTTGATGACATCTCCTCCGATGCGGAAGTCGATACTGAAATCGAGGAATACATTCTTGTAGGAGAAAGAGTTGAATAGACCTCCTACGCCTGCCGGATTGATGTTGCCGACTTTCTGCAATTCGGTTTGGTTGAGGTAAAGACCTTTATCGGAAACGAGGTACTCACCGTTTTCGTTCACCTGGGGAACCTGTGCATAGATGTCACCCATTGGCTGGCCTTCCACAGCTTGTATTTTTATTCCGCTGCCTCCGGAGTTGAGTATTTCCAGATAGGGCACTCCATCGGCCAGTTTCACTACTTTGTTCTTATATACACCATAGTTGGCTGTCAGGTCCCAGCGGAAATCTCTGGTCAGTATGGGAGTGGCACTGATTGATATATCCCAGCCGTGGTTGGCTACCTCGCCCACATTCATCAACACATTCTTTACGCCTGATGTGGAAGGTTGCGGCGTGGAGAGTATCTGGTCCTTTACACGGTTGTTGTAGTAGGATATATCTATACCCAACCGGTTGTTTAAAAACTTGCTTTCCAGACCTATCTCGTATTCGTACTTCTTTTCCGGACGGATATCTGCATTCCCCCATGAAGAGGGAATGGTGTTCCAGGTGAATCCGTTGTCTGAACCTTGCTCGTAGACGATATTGGCGGTATAGGTTTCAGGAGCATTTCCTACGATACCGTATGAGAGGCGCAGTTTTCCATAGTTCCACCATGACGGCATGTGGAAGGCTTGGGTGAAGAGGAAACTCAGATTAGCGGAAGGATAGAAAAAGCTCTGGTCTTTTAGGGTAGACGAGCGTTCCTGGCGTCCGGTCAGTTCAAGGAATAGATAGTTGTCCCATCCCAGGCTCAGTGTACCCATATAGCCGGTTTTCAGTAGTTCCATACGTTGCAGGGTACTGCTTGGCGTGTAGCGGCTGGCATTGAGGTCGAACCAGTTTTCCGTGACAAGCCCGCCATTGGTGGAGACCCTCATATTGTTCATATTTTCGTAGCGTCCGGTCCAGCCTACGGTGGCGGCAATGTCGAAGCGGTTGATATTATAGTTGAAGTTCAACATAACATCTCCATAGACAATGTCGTAACGGCGGTTGATGGACTGGAAGCTACCGTTGGGGTCGTATAGGGAATTGGGTTGTTCGCTTTCATATTTCAGTGTTTGCTTCACATCTGTGATATCAGTTGAAACCTGGGCGCGCAGACTCAGCCAGTTGGTTATCTGCCAGGTGGGGCGAATCATACCGATGAGCCGATTCTCTGTCTCGTCGCTATGGTGATGGTACATATTCCACAGCATGTTGTTCACTCCGGTGGCGTAACTGGGGTCGTAGGCCCATGATTCCTCAGGAGTCAGCGTGGCGTTTCCTCCGACAAAGGTATTACGGTATCCCAGACTGGTGACGTAGCTTTGTTTCAGATAGGGAATGTCCAGGAAGGTGGAGAACATGTTGCCGAAACCGCTGTATAGGTTGAGCGAGGTTTGCGGACGGTCTTCTACATTCTGTACGATGTAGTTAAGGGAGTATTCCAGTTTCAGCGGTTTCGCCAGTTGATACGAACCGGTCAGCTTGAAGTTGTGTTTGGTGAAGCTTCCGGTCAAGGCATTGGGAATCTCGTCCATGAATGTGTAGGAGAAGCGGTTGCTGGTGGTTTCCGTCCCTTGTGAGATGGCGAGATTGTAAGTCTGGGTCCAGCCGGTGCGAAACAACTCTTTCCACGGGTTGTCGGTCAGTGCCTGGTAGGGGCGCATCTTCCCGTCCCAGTAAAGTACCTCGCTACCGTCGTATTTCGGGCCGAAGGACAAGGTGGTGGAACGGAGGCTTTTGTAGCTTTGTCCGTTTAGGGTTCTCTGATAGAAGCCTCCCGTCTGTTTCTCATAATCGCTGTATGCGGTGTTGTAGGTTCCCGGCCCGTATACGGTCTGTACTTTTGGCAGATAAGCCGGTAAGTTTGCCATGACTTGGGCATTGAAGTCCACCGTCAGCTTGCCACTTTTGGCGCGTTTGCTGGTGATGACTACCGCACCGTTTGCAGCCTCCGAGCCGTAGAGAGCTGTGGCGGAAGCTCCTTTCAGAATACTGAGGCTCTCGATGTCCTCTGGGTTGATGTCTACCAGACCATTGGAACGGATTTGTCCGTCGTTGCCAAATTCAGCGAAGTCCGTGCTTTTGCCCGTGCCGCCGTTGCGGATGGGTACCCCGTCCAGAATGATGAGTGGCTGGTTATTTCCAGTGATAGAGGTCAGGCCGCGTACGTTGATGGAGACAGCTCCGGCAGAACCGCCCTGTGTTTGTGTAATGCGGACTCCCGGTGCTTTACCGTACATGGCAGAGGCAAAATTGGGTGCTCCTGCCTTTACCAATTCGTCTGCACTGATGGTACTGATGGCATAACCGACACGTTTCGTATCTTTTTTGATACCCATTGCCGTTACTACGACTTCTTTCAGTTGCTGGGTATCTTCGCTGAGTGTAATCTTCAGGTCGCCTTGCTTTTTTCGTTTTGCCAGGTTTATCTCCCGGGTGGCATAGCCCATGTAAGCGATAGAGAGTGTTGCATCTGCAGGAACGGTCAGTGTGAAGTTGCCGTCCACATCGGTAATGACGCCGTTGTTGGTACCTTTCTGTATGACGCTGGCACCGATAAGCGGTTCTCCTGTTACATCTCTCACAATGCCTTTAATGGTTCGGTTTTCTTGTGCGAAGGCTGTTCCGGTGAAAAGAAATGCTAATAACCAACTTGCAATAATCAAACTTTTTTGGAAGTGCGACACTGAATGTGGAATGTCACACCGTTTTCTCATCCTGATTTTCATACTACTGAAAAATAATTGATTTATCTTATTATAAATATTACGTCCTTTCGGCGGATATTTTAGCAAGAGATATGCCAAACGAAAGGCAAGCTATCCTTTCAAGGATGAATAATGTTGATAATCAATCGTTTATTTTTAATTGGGAAAAGGGAAGTTCGGGTGTTTGTGGTGTGGAGATGTGGAAAAAATCCACAGTAGGTATTCCACAATTTCCCTCTCTTCCCTTGAAGTCTTGTTGTCGGCCCTTATTGGTAGCCTTGTTCGTCGGAGGTATGTTCTATCGCTGTAATAAAATCTGGTGCAGTTGCAGTGGTTGCATTTTCTTTTCAGGGTGGGAGTGCTTTTGACCTTTATCTGGGAAGGATTACTCGAACGAAGGAACCATCAGCCTGCGGTTTGTGAGAGAAAGGATAGGTAGGTACTCTTACTTTTGGGAAATTAATATCATGTTTGCACCTTATTTGTTTCGTGCAAACATAATATTAATAAGAAATGATACAAGCTATTAATATTGCAACTCAAAAGTGTGGAAGCAAAATGCGCTTCCATACTTTTGAGTTGCTTCCACAGCATCTGAAATGCCGTTGGATAAGAAATTTCGGCAGATGAGTGGAAGTGTGGAAGCAACTTATGCAAAAATCTTAGTGGTTTATTTTACTTCCCACGTATCGTTCGTCATCAATAACTCCTCGAAGTTGTGATACTTCTTCTTGGCAGACACCTCTTCGATTTGTTCATGAACGGCATCGTCGTAAGTAGGAGCTTCCACATCGCGGATAACACCGAGTGCAATCGGGAAGTCGGGACCTTCCATTAGGGCAAGCTTTAGTTGCAGGGTGTTGTCCATGCAGTGGGCATCGTGGATGAGGATATCCTTCTCTGTAATGCCGTTCTCACCGAGTTTCACGACTTTCAGACCAAAGCCTTCCTGCATCAGGCCGTATTCGTTGTTCTCGCCGAAGAACATCGGTTCGCCATGTTTCAGGTAGATGGCATTCTTGGAGCGGTCTTCCTTTTTGGCTACGGAGTCATGCGTACCGTTATTGAAGATAACGCAGTTTTGCAGAATCTCGCAAACGGAAGCCCCTTTGTGAGCCATGGCTGCCTTCAATATTTCCACTGTCCCCGGAGCATCGGTAGCTACCGCGCGGGCAAAGAAACGGCCACGGGCACCGAAACAAAGCTCTGCCGGGTGGAATGGATCTTCTACCGTACCGTAGGGAGACGACTTGCTGACGAAACCACGCGGAGAGGTCGGGGAATATTGACCTTTGGTCAGACCGTAGATGCGGTTGTTCAGCAGAATCATGTTCAGGTCGATATTACGGCGTACGGCGTGGATGAAGTGATTACCGCCGATGGCCAGACCGTCACCGTCGCCGGAGATTTGCCATACCGTCAGGTTGGGATTGGCAACCTTGGCACCTGTAGAGATGGCAGCAGCACGTCCGTGGATGGTCTGCATCGCATACGTATTCATATAATAGGGCAGACGGCTGGAGCAGCCGATACCTGAGATGACGGCATTCTCCCAAGGAGCTTTGCCGATTTCTGCCATTGCTTTGTGCAGTGAGGCCAGAAAGAAGTGGTCACCACAACCCGGACACCAACGAGGTTGTCCTTTTTTATAGTCTTTTGCTGTATATTCGCACATAATCTTTTTAAATTGATAGTTGATAATTGATAGTTGATAATTGATAGTTGATAATTGGTGGTTGGTCATTGATAATCCGCATATTACGCATGGTTATTATCAATAGTTAACAGTCAATTGTCAATTAATTTATTGAACGCTGCCACCAGCTCGGCAACGACGAACGGCTGTCCTTTGACTTCGTTGAACTGGTACGGGGTGAAGTTGTCTATCTTCATACGTAGATAACCGGCAAATTGTCCGAGGTTTTGTTCGGCAACTACCACCTTCTTGTACTTCTTCAGAACAGCCTCCGTGTTCTTGGGGAGTGGGTTTAGATAAGTGAAGTGGGCGAGGGCAACCTTCTTGCCTGCCTTCTTCATCTCTTCCATGGCCGAATACAAGTGGCCGTATGTACCGCCGAAACCGACAATCAGCAAATCGGCATCGTCTGCACAGCCTTGCACTTCTACATCAGGTACGGGGATTTTGGCCACCTTCTCGGCACGTAGGTGGCACATCAAGTTATGGTTTTCGGGATCGGTGGAGATGGCACCGGTATTGCTGTCTTTCTCCAGACCTCCGAGGATGTGCATATAGCCTTCTTGTCCAGGGATGGCCCAGTAGCGGACACCCGTTTCAGGATTGCGTTTGTACGGAGTATAGTTGTCCTTCATTTCGGGAGTCACATAGGGAGGAGTGATGGCGGGATAGTCTGCCAGTTTGGGCAGCTTCCAGGCGCCGGAACCATTGGCAACAAAGCCGTCGGTCAGCAATACGACCGGAGTCATGTGTTCCAATGCAATCTTGCTTGCCATGTAGGCTGCATCGAAACAGTTTGTGGGTGAAGAGGCAGCGATGACGGGCATTGGGCTTTCACCGTTGCGGCCGAACAGTGCTTGTAACAAGTCTGTCTGCTCTGACTTGGTGGGCAGACCGGTAGAAGGGCCGCCACGTTGCACGTCGAGCACAACCAGCGGAAGTTCTGTAATGACTGCCAGGTTCATGGCTTCCGATTTCAGACAGACACCGGGACCTGAAGTGGAGGTCACAGCCAGCGCGCCTGCAAAAGCGGCGCCGATAGAAGTGGCGCAACCGGAAATTTCGTCTTCACACTGCACGGTCATCACGCCCAGAGACTTGTGCTTAGAGAGTTCGTGCAGTACATCGGTTGCCGGAGTAATGGGATAGGAGCCGAGGAACAGCTTCAGGCCAGCCTTTTCAGCTGCGGCGATGAAGCCGTAAGCAGTAGCTTTGTTACCCGTGATATCCATGTATCTGCCGGGAACGGTGGTTTTACTTTCAATCTTATATGTGTGGGCTACGGAAGCATGGGTGTTGTGTCCGTAATCATATCCTGCATGTATAACCTTGATGTTTGCCTCGGCAATTTCGGGCTTTTTGGCGAATTTCTCGCGGATGAAATCTTCGGCTATCTTTAGGTCGCGGTTGAACAGCCAACATACCAGACCTACTGCAAACATGTTGCGGCATTTCAGCATGGATTTGTTGTCCATTCCGGTGTCGGCAAGGCAGTCTTTCACCATCTTTGAGATGGGGGCGGCGATGACATCCTGCTTAATACCCATTTCCTCTATCGGATTATCGGTCTTGAAAGCCGCCTTTTCCAGGTCTGATTTCTGAAAAGCGTCTGTATCGATAATGATACAAGCAGTGGATTTAGCAAACTTATATTGGGTTTTCAGTGCGGCGGCGTTCATCGCTACCAATACGTCGCATTTGTCACCCGGGGTATAGACTTTCTCAGCACCGATATGTACTTGGAAACCGGAAACACCGGTAAGTGAACCTTGCGGGGCGCGGATATCTGCCGGATAGTCGGGGAATGTACTGATATCATTGCCCACGGTAGCCGAAACTGTTGAAAAGATGTTGCCGGCGAGCTGCATACCATCGCCGGAGTCTCCGGAGAAGCGGACTACCACTTGCTCCAGTTCTTTGACCATCATGTCGTTTGCCATAACTTACGAATTACTATAGATTAATTTTTGGGGGTTACTGTATTCTATCACTGACCGACAAATTTCGTAAAGTTAATCGGATTAACAAAACTTTTTTCGGAAAATCGACAGAATACATTATCTTTGCATTCGCAATCTACTGCAATATGCAGAATCTATGCAAAAGGTCTTGTAGTTCAACGGATAGAATAGAAGTTTCCTAAACTTTAGATCCGGGTTCGATTCCCGGCGAGACTACAAAAAAGGAGGAAATCCATTTCGGATTTCCTCCTTTTTTAGTTTATAGTTTTTTGTCTAAATTCTTATTTGGCTACTTCTACAGCTGCTTCAGTACCTTTCTTGTTTTTCATCAACAGATATGCGATAGGAGATGCAACGAACAGAGAAGACAGTGTACCGAATACAACACCCAGAATCATGGCGAATGCGAAGCTGCGGATGGAATCACCACCGAGGATGAAGATGCACAGCAACACAATCAAGGTGCTCAGTGAAGTATTGATGGTACGTGCCAAAGTTGTATTCAATGAGTCATTGAACAACTGGAACTTGTCACGCTTCGGATAGAGACCGAAGAATTCACGTACACGGTCAAAGATTACCACCTTGTCGTTGATAGAGTAACCGATAGCTGTCAGGATGGCACCGATAAAGGTCTGGTCGATTTCCAGAGAGAACGGCATCCAGCCCCAACAGATGGAGTAGGCACCCAGGATGATGATAGTATCACAAGCCAATGCGGATACTGAACCGATACTGTATGCAATATTGCGGAAACGGATCAGGATATAGATACCGATGGCAATCAATGCAAGTACAACAGACCAGATGGCTGAAACCTTAATGTCGTCTGCGATACTCGGACCTACCTTCTGGGAACTGATAATACTTCCGCCCGTATGGTTTTCGCGGTCGATGAAGGTTTCCAAAGTGATGTTCTGAGTCAGCAACGGTTTCAATGTTTCGTATAAGTATGCTTCGATCTCAGAGTCGATGTTGTTACCTTCTTCTTCGATACGGTAGTTGGTACTGATACGTACTGTCTTGCCGTCCGTGCCGATGGCGATAACGCTGACATTGGCATCGCCGAACTTGCTGGAGATAAGCTCGCGAACTTGTTCTGGCTCTACCTTATTCTCAAACTGTACTTTGAAGTTACGTCCACCAGTGAAGTCGATACTCTGGCTCAATCCGCGGGTAGCGAGGAAAGCGATACATATAACTATGATAACTCCGGTAGTGGTCAGCCACAATTTGTTTCTACCCATGAAGTCGAAGTGTACATTCGCCATCAAGTTCTTTGAAATCTTGGAAGAGAATGTCAGATTCAGGAGTTTGTCCTTGCTCATGAAATGGTCATAGAACAGACGCGTCATGAATACGGCAGTAAAGAACGAAATCAAAATACCGATAATCAATGTAGTAGCAAAACCACGGATAGGACCTGTACCGAAGTTGAACAAGATAATACCGGTGATGATAGACGTCAAGTTGGAGTCGAAGATTGCAGAGAAGGCGTTGGAGTAACCGTCAGCCAATGCTTTCTTTACACCCTTGCCTGCACGGAGTTCTTCTTTGGTACGTTCGTAAATCAATACGTTGGCATCTACAGCCATACCCAGTGCCAGCACCATACCGGCAATACCGGACATCGTCAATGCTGCTTGGAAAGAAGAAAGGATACCCAATGTGAAGAACAAGTTCAGTACCAGAGCACCGTTGGCAACCATACCCGGAATGAATCCGTACATAGAGCACATGTAAACCATCAGCAGAATCAATGCTACGATGAATGACATGATACCGGCATTGATAGAAGCTTGTCCCAGTGAAGGACCTACGATATCTTCTTGTACGATGTGTGCAGGAGCCGGCATCTTACCTGATCTTAACACGTTTGCCAAGTCTTTTGCTTGTTCCGGAGTAAAGTGACCGGTAATCTGTGAGTTACCGCCCGTGATTTCATTGTTTACGTTCGGTGCTGAGTAAACATAACCGTCCAGCACGATAGCAATGCTTTTGCCGATATTCTGTTTGGTGAGCTGAGCCCAACGGCGGGCACCGTCAGTGTTCATAGACATACTTACGGCAGGTTTACCGTAATGGTCGTATTCGTCTTTGGCGCTAACCACTACATCACCTTCCAGAGGCGCCTTGCCGTTACGTTCTGTAGAACGGATGGCATAAAGTTCGAAAGTCTGGGCTTTCGGATCGTATTCATAAGGAGATACGCCCCACTTCAGACGCAAGTCTTTCGGCATTTCGGCCTGAACTTCCGGCATGGAAAGGTATCTGTTGATTTCAGCAGTATCCTTGTAGTTGGCATAAGCAACAACAGGACCTTGCCCGCTGGGGTTGACCTGCAGGATGGCGAACAGCGGGTGTTCTTTCTTTATCTGCGCAAGGTCAACAGCTTGTGTTTTGTTTTCGCCTTTTAAAGCAGCGGCAAGACTGTCGGCTGTGCTGGTAGCTTGTGCTACGGCAGGAGTTTCGGTAGCTGCGCTGTCTGCCTCTTCTGTCGGAGTTTCGCTTGCAACGATGGCACGCAACTTGGTGTCGGCAGCTTGCAGATAAGGAGTAACATCTTTTGCTGTGTATGTTTCCCAGAATTCCAGATTGGCGGAACCTTGTAACAATTTTCTTACACGTTCAGGCTCTTTGATACCCGGAAGTTCCACCATGATGCGCCCCATCTTGTCTTCCAGACTTTGGATGTTAGGCTGAACTACACCGAAACGGTCAATACGGGTACGGAGTACATTATAGGAATTCTCAACAGCCGCCTTTACCTCTTCGCGCAATACTTTTTCAACTTCTGCGTCGGTAGATTTCTGAGTTACCTTGTCTTTTAATTGTTGGGTTGCGAACAGCTGTGACAGCGGAGCACCCGGAGCAAGCTTGTGATACTCTCTGACGAACAAGGTGATCACGTCATCCTGGCTTGTGGTAGCTTGTTTGGCGGCAGTGGCCAATGCTTGGTTGAATGCTTCGTCAGTCTTGTTGTCAGCCAATACTTTGATGACATCGGGTACGGATACTTCAAGGATGACGTTCATACCGCCCTTCAAGTCCAAACCTAAACTGATCTCCATCTCACGACATTGTTTCAGCGTCCAATTGCCAAAATACACTTTCTCATTAGCCAGAGAATCGAGGTAGTCCTGCTCTACTTTCACATCGCCTTTTGCAAACTCTTTGGCCTTACTTGTGTAATGGCGAGTTACAAAAGAGAAGGAGAGATAGAACACACACACCAGTGTGAGCAATATCGCAAAAACCCTTACAAATCCTTTGTTTTGCATGTTACTTTTAGTTTATTATGATTACTTTTTAATTAAATTCTGTTGCATACAAGGCTGCAAATATAGCTTTTTTTTCACAAATCTTACTTCATACCGCGATTTTTTAACATCGGGTCTAATTGAGGCTCAGTTCCTCTGAAGTTCTTATAGAGAGTCATCGGGGCTTCGCTGTCTCCTTTTTCCAGAACATTTTGGCGGAAAAGGTCGGCTGTTTGCTTGTCGAAGATACCGTGTTCTTTGAAGGCTTCGAAGGCATCATTGTCTAGAACATTGGCCCAGAGATAGCTGTAGTAGCCTGCCGCATAGCCGCCAATGATGTGGTTAAAGTACGTGGTACGATAACGGGGAGCTATTTCCGGAATCAGCCCCAGTTGGTCCATTGCTTCTTTTTCGTATGCAACGACATCAAGACCTTCGGTGTCAGTCAGGTTATGCAGATTCATGTCGAGGATGGCGGCGGCCAGCAACTCGGTAGTCATGAAACCCTGATTGAACGTTTTTTGGTTCAGTATCTTTTCAATCAGGCTGTCGGGGATGACTTCGCCAGTCTTGTAATGCTTGGCATACATTTTCAGCACTTCGGGTTCGGTGGCCCAGTGCTCGTTGATTTGGGAGGGGAGTTCCACGAAATCGCGTACGACATTGGTGCCTGAAGTACCTTTATACTGGCATTGGGTTAGCAATCCGTGCAGAGCATGGCCAAACTCATGGAACAAAGTTTCTACTTCGTCGATAGTCAGCAGGGAGGGAGTGTCGCCTACCGGCTTGGTGAAGCTGCATACGTTGCATACTAATGGGCGTACGCCGTCTTGTTGCTCACGGTAATTACTCATCCATGCTCCGCCACTCTTGCCGGGGCGGGGGAAGTAGTCTACATAGAAAATGCCCAGTTGTGAGCCATCGGCGGCTTTCACTTCGAACACTTCCACATCGGGATGATAGACGGGGATGCCCTCGAGTTTAGTCAGTGTGATGCCATAGAGCTTGTTGGCAACGGCAAAGGCGCCTTCGCGTACATTTTCCAGCTTGAAGTAGGGCTTGATTTCTTCTTCTTCGAGATTGTATTTTTCTTTGCGCAGTTTCTCGGTGTAGTACCACCAGTCCCATGCTTCCAGTTTCTCTCCTTTGCCTTCCTTGTCCATCAGCTTTTGCAGCTCGGCTGCTTCGGCTTTTGCCTTGGGGAGTGCATAGCTCCATAAATTGTTGAGGAAGTCCATCACGGTAGCGGAATTCTTTGCCATTGTATTGTCCAATACAAAGTTGGAGTAACAATCGAATCCCAGCAATTGCGCCTTTTCAAGTCTCAGGCTTACGATGTCGGCAATGATTTTTTTGTTGTCGTTCTTGTCATTGTTGTTGCCACGGTTGATGTAGGCTTTGTACATCTGCTCGCGCAGCGGGCGGTTGGCTGAATATTGCAGGAAAGGCAGGCGGCTTGCATTGTGCAGGGTGAACAGCCATTTGCCTTCTTGTCCGGTGGCACGGGCTTCGACCAAGGCGCTTTCGCGGAACCATTGGGGAAGTCCGGCGAGGTCTTCTTCTTTTTCTACATAAAGCTTGAAATCGTTGTTTTCGTTCAGGATGTTGTTGCTGAACGTGATTCCGAGCGTGGAAAGCTGCTTGTTGATTTCGCGCAGGCGGGCTTGTTTGTCGGCCGGAAGATTGGCGCCGGAACGGACAAAACCCTTATAAGTCTTTTCCAGCAGTCTTTGTTGCTCACGGGTCAGACCGAGAGCATCTTTCTGATTGTAGACAGCATCTATTTTCTTGAAAAGCTCCTGATTGAGTGAGATGTTGTCTTCGTGTTCGGCCAATGTCGGGGCCAGTTTCATGGAAAGGGCTGTCAGTTCATCGGTAGTTTCGGCCTCCGTCAGGTTGAAGAATACACCGCCTACACGGTCCAGAGTTGGGGAGCTGTTGTCGAGAGCAACAACGACATTTTCGAAAGTGGGAGCTTCCGTATTGGCAATGATGGCTTGGATATTGGCATTCTGCTCTTCTATACCTTTTTGGAATGCGGGTTCATAGTGCTCCAACTTGATTTTATCGAATGGAGGCACTCCATTGGGTGTTTGAAACTCGGTAAGGAACGGATTGCTTTCCGTCTGGGTGGCACAGGAGTACATCATACAACTTGCTGCTAAAATTAGAATACATTTTTTGAACATTGTTTTCTAAGTATTAAATGTTAAGTATTAATTCTCAATTCTCAATTCTTTTTGGTGATATAACACCATATCGGATAGTGGTCTGAATCCTTGATGGAACGGTCTACTGTACAATTGTAGGCTTTCAGGTTCTTGCTGGTCAATATATTGTCTATCCGAAAATAGAATCTGTTCTGATTGTAAGAAATTCCTAATCCCCGTCCTGATTTGGTGAATGCATCGTCCAGATTTTGGGCGATGGTACGATGAGTATAAGAGATGGGGGTGTCGTTGAAATCGCCACATACAATGATACAAGGATGTGGTGAAGCTGTTATTTCGTGTGCAATCGTGTCAGCTTGCGGTGCGCGGATGGCTGATGCCTCTGCTAATTTACGTATGAGCAGGCGCATACCGCTTTTCACCTTTTCTTTTTCAGGGGATTTCAGCATGTTTTCGTACACGGCTTTATCGGCTTTGGTCAATTTGTTGGACTCCAAATGATTGTTGATGAGGGTGACTGTATCCTCTCCTATTTTTACTTCATACAGTACCGAACCGTTGTACTCGCTGGAATAATCTAGTACACGTGCCGAGAGAATCGGATATTTGGAATAACATGCTATCTTGTTGGTATGCCCTTTTTCCCTGCCCACCGTGTTGATGCGGTGATATGGATATGCCTTGAGTTCCTGTTCCACATCTTTTTGCGAAAGGTGCCGGGATGATTCTGTCGTGGAGTATTCTTGGAGGCAGAGGATATCGGCATTACTTTCTTTTAAATAAGTCAGTATGGGATTCTTGCCATTCTGCTTGATGGCTCCGTCAAATCCCATGATGTTGTATGAGAGTAATTTGAAACTTGTTTCAGGCAACTTGTTTGTATGAAAGTTGATGGGCAGATAAGTGCGTGTCTGTGAATAACAAAGTAGTAATCCTATCAAGGGAAGCAATGCGGTTTTGTAACGCTGGATGACCAGCCAAAAGATGAAGAAGCCTATATTTATCATCAGAAAAACGGGAAATGTCAGTCCCAGGCACGACTGCACCGGATGTGTGACCGGCTGTATGTGCGGACTATAGGCGGTAAACAGTAGCAAGCCCGTAAACAAGGCATTGACCGCCAAAATCAGGAGGGCGACAAAATTACCTAAATACTTCATTATAATAATTGAAAATTGAAAGGTGAAAACTGAAAATAAGAGTGGCGGCTATTTTCTCATTCTCCATATTCCACTTTCCGTTTTCCATTTGTTTAACGTTTACTTGCGTCGAACAAGCTTTTCTTTTCCTCCGTAGTAAGGCTTTCGTATCCCGATTTCTTTAATTTGTCGAGAATGCGGTCTATTTCGTCGGATTGGGCTTTTTTCCGTGCGTTGTAATCATAATCTTTTTGTTTACTGGTACCGTAATGTACTTTCATTTTCGGCTTTCGGGGTTTAAAGCTGACGATGGAAACTAAAGCATCCAGACATTTGTTTATACATGAGGTCAGGTCACTGCCTTTGCTGAGGCTGGCAGCAAACCATAACCCTGCCAGCGCACCTCCCAAATGTGCGATGTGTCCACCGGCATTGCTGGAGGTAATGAATAGCAAATCGGTGCCTATAACGATAAGCGCCAGATACTTCAGTCGGATGGTTCCGAAAAGAAATAGATGTATCGGATAGTTGGGCTCACGATAGGCTGTGGCAGCTACGATGGCAAGCACGGAAGCAGAGGCACCCAGCATGAAAGAGTAATTTATCATGGGGTGGAAGTACGGGAAAATATGATAGGCGGCAATATAGAGCAAACCACCGCAGATTCCTCCCAAAATGTACACACCACGCAGATGCTTTGCAGAAAAGAAGTTCAGGAATAGTGCTCCGAACCAATAAAGCCACAGCATGTTGAAAAGAATGTGCATGAATCCTGCATGCATGAACATGTACGTCAGCAGTGACCACGGTTGCAGAATGAAGCGTGAAAGTGATGCCGGTAATTCCAGCCATTCGAATATTCCCATCATACTCCGATTGAACAATTGGAGCATGACTTCAGTCAGAGTGGTGAATATGAATACCGCTGCATTGATGTAAATCAACTGGATATAGATATTTCCTCTGCGAAAGTTTTCTTTCAAATCAGTTATAATAGTAGCCATTTCCTCTGTTCTTTTTTCTCCAATACATAATCAAGATAAAACCGAATACCATACCGCCCAGATGTGCAAAGTGTGCCACATTGTCTCCTGCGTTATTTGCAAATCCGGCATATAGCTCAATCAGGGCATATCCGATAACAAAATATTTGGCCTTGATGGGAACCGGTAACGGGAAGATGAACATTTGCTGGTTGGGGAACAACATGCCGAATGCCAGCAGAATGGCGTATACTGCTCCCGAAGCTCCCACGGTAGTCATCATATTGAGATATTCCTCCATCGGGATGATGGCCATGCCGGTATTCACGCTGTCATAGGCGGAAAGCACTGTCTCATAATGAATATACTGTACCACCTCCTGAATAATTCCGGCTCCTATACCGCATGCCAGATAGTAGAACAGAAATCGTTTAGGCCCCCATACCTGCTCTAAAATACGTCCGAACATCCATACGGCAAACATGTTGAAAAATATGTGCGCGAATCCGGCATGCATGAACATATATGTTATCAATTGTGCTGCATTGAAATCTTCGGCAAGGAAAAAATGCAATCCCAGATATTGGGCGAGGTCGATGCCGTAGCTTTGGGCGACAATGCTACCCAGAAACATCAGCACATTAATGATTAAAAGGTTCTTGGTTACAGTAGGTATAGTATTCATAATCTGTTGTTTCAATTCATTTTACAGTTCAAAAACAGTTGCCTGTTTTTGCTTTCTCCGGCAAAAATACGAATAAATTCTGTTCTATAACAGAAAAAGCAGATTCTATTCCTTCTTTTTCGTTGTTTTCCAATATTTTTTTAATGTTTTTATTTGATATTCAGAAATATTGCTCTATTTTTGTGGAGGTTTGTGATGAAAAGTAAAAATATCTTTTGTGTAACATATTAATTAATTTTAAGCATTATGAATAAGGCGGAACTTATTAGCGCTATGGCAGCGGAGTCTGGTTTGTCAAAGACTGATTCAAAGAAAGCATTGGATGCATTTATCGCATCAGTCACTAAGGCAATGAAGGCCGGTGATAAAGTATCATTGGTTGGTTTTGGAACTTTCAGTGTGGTGGAAAGAGGAGCGCGTATGGGTATCAACCCCTCTACTAAAAAGCCTATCGAGATTGCTGCAAAGAAAGTTGTTAAATTCAAACCAGGTGCGGAATTGACAGCTGAATAAGAACAGTATACTCAACATACAAAGAGGGGACGTTTTACAAGGAGCGTCCCCTCTTTGTATGTTGAATATCTTGTGAGTCAATAAAAACAAGCCTGCTTGTTTTGTACTGATTTCGGTTTACGCTATCTTTGCACGCAGGAAAATACATTTGAATCATGAATATAGAACAGAAACTGGTATCGTCCGTCATCGGCGGACTGAAAGCGCTTTACGGACAGGATGTTCCTGCCGCACAAGTGCAGTTGCAGAAAACCAAGAAAGAATTTGAGGGACACCTCACGCTGGTTGTATTCCCTTTCCTCCGTATGTCCAAGAAAGGACCGGAGCAGACGGCCCAGGAAATCGGTGAATACTTGCAGGCAAACGAGTCTTCGGTTGCAGCATTTAATGTCATTAAGGGCTTCCTGAACCTGACCATTGCCTCCTCTGCGTGGATAGAATTGTTGAATGGCATTCATGCGGACAAGCAGTACGGTATCGTGGCTGCTACTGACAACTCTCCATTGGTGATGATTGAGTATTCTTCTCCCAACACCAACAAACCGCTTCATTTGGGCCATGTACGCAACAATCTTTTGGGAAATGCGCTGGCTAATATAGTGGCTGCCAACGGTAATAAGGTAGTAAAGACAAATATTGTCAATGACCGTGGAATTCATATCTGCAAGTCCATGTTGGCATGGCAGAAGTACGGGAATGGTGAAACTCCCGAATCATCCGGCAAGAAGGGAGACCACTTGATTGGCGATTACTATGTTTCCTTCGACAAGCATTATAAAGCGGAAGTGAAAGAACTGATGGCCAAGTTCCAAAGCGAAGGCATGAATGAGGAAGAAGCCAAAGCCAAGGCAGAAGCTGAATCTCCTTTGATGAAGGAGGCTCGTGAAATGCTGGTAAAGTGGGAGGCCAATGACCCGGAAGTACGTGCGCTCTGGAAGAAGATGAACGACTGGGTGTATGCAGGCTTCGACGAGACTTACCGTATGATGGGTGTAACTTTTGATAAGATATATTACGAATCAAACACGTACCTCGAAGGTAAGGAGAAGGTGATGGAAGGCCTGGAGAAAGGCTTTTTCTACCGGAAAGAAGATGGCTCTGTATGGGCGGACCTCACGGGGGAGGGGCTGGACCACAAGCTGCTGCTGCGTGCGGACGGTACATCCGTCTACATGACGCAGGATATAGGTACTGCCAAACTCCGCTTTGCAGATTATCCCATCGACAAGATGATTTATGTGGTAGGCAACGAACAGAATTACCATTTCCAGGTATTGTCCATCCTGCTCGACAAACTGGGCTTCGAATGGGGTAAAGGGTTGGTGCACTTCTCTTACGGTATGGTGGAACTTCCCGAGGGCAAGATGAAGAGCCGCGAAGGTACAGTAGTTGATGCTGACGACTTGATGGCGGAGATGATTGATACAGCCAAGGAAACCAGCAATGAACTGGGTAAGCTGGATGGTCTGACAAAGGAAGAGGCGGACAATATCGCCCGTATCGTTGGTCTGGGTGCCTTGAAGTACTTCATCCTGAAAGTGGATGCCCGCAAGAACATGACATTCAATCCAAAAGAGTCCATCGACTTTAATGGTAATACGGGACCGTTCATCCAATATACTTATGCACGTATCCAGTCTGTTCTCCGCAAGGCAAAAGAGGCCGGTATCGAAATCCCTGCTCAGTTGCCTGCCGGCATTGAACTGAGTGAGAAGGAAGAGGGATTGATACAGATGGTTGCCGACTTTGCCGCTATTGTGAAGCAGGCAGGTGAGGATTACAGCCCGTCCATCATTGCAAACTATACGTATGACCTTGTGAAGGAATATAACCAGTTCTACCATGACTTCAGCATTTTGCGTGAGGAGAACGAAGCAGTGAAGGTATTCCGCCTTGCATTGTCCGAGAATGTAGCCAAAGTGGTACGCTTAGGTATGGGCTTACTGGGAATTGAGGTGCCGGATAGGATGTAAACATCGCACTATAAAAGAATAAGCCCGGGGATACTTCTTCGGGCTTATTCTTTTATAGTACAATTTTTATTCTTGTGGTATAAATAATAGAAGTTTAAATTATCGCCTCCTTTCTCCCATTTTATACGTGTAGACTAAGTCCTATTTTGTCTTGCTTGTTTTGGCAGTTGCCTTGGCGGTTGTTTTAGTCGTTTTCGTTGCTTTCACCGCCTTTGCAGTCCGCTTAGACTTGCCCGTATCCTTGTCGCTTTGCAGTTTCACAATTTCCAGACAAGCCTGAAGGTTCAGGTCTTGAGGGATGATGTCTTTAGGAATCTTGTAGTTGCTGCCTTTATAAGCGATGTAAGGGCCATAGCGTCCATTCAGGATTTCCAGTTCCGGTTCTTCCTCAAACTTCTTGATATGTTTCTGGGCTTCTGCTTCTTGTTTCTTTTGCAAAAGTTCAATAGCTTCTTCCAGCGTAACGGTCATCGGGTCCATTGTCTTGGGTAACGAGGCATACAAGCCGTTGTTCTGGATATAAGGTCCGAAACGTCCCGCACCTACGACTACATTCTTGCCTTCATACTCTCCGAGAGTACGGGGAAGTTTGAACAGCTCCAGCGCTTCTTCCAGCGTAATGGTCTCGATGGACATTTCTTTTTTTACCTGGGCGAAACGGGGCTTTTCCTCATCTTCGGCAGTACCTATCTGTGCTACTGGGCCGAAACGTCCGATTTTTACAGACACTTGTTTTCCGCTGACGGGGTCTGTTCCTAGAATCCGTTCGCCTGCCTTGTGGGCGGTTTTCGCGGCAAGTGTGTTTTCTACTGAAGGATGGAATTTCTTATAGAATGTTTTCAGAATGGCGGTCCATTGCTTGTCACCTTCGGCTATTTCGTCGAATTGCTTTTCGACGCTCGCAGTGAAGTTGTAGTCAAGGATGTCCGGGAAGTACTCTATCAGGAAGTCATTGACCACAATACCGGTGTCTGTCGGCATCAGTTTTGACTTTTCAGCTCCGGTGATTTCTGTATGGTTGTTGTCCGTTATTTCATTACCCTGCAAGTTAAGCACATTGTAGGTGCGTTCTTCACCTGCTTTTTCTCCTTTTATCACGTATTCGCGTTGCTGGATGGTGGAAATGGTCGGAGCATAGGTAGACGGACGTCCGATACCCAGTTCCTCCAATTTGCGCACAAGGCTTGCTTCCGTGTAGCGGGGAGGGTGTTGGGTGAAACGTTCGGTAGCGGTGATACCTTCATGTTCGAGCTTCTGTCCTTTTTTCAGAGGGGGCAGTAGGCGTGCCTCATCTTCCTGGGTTTCTACGTCATCATCGTATGATTCGCGGTAGACACGGAGGAAACCGTCAAATTTCACCACTTCGCCGGTTGCAGTGAAAGTCTCCGTCTCGTTGCTGATAGCAATGGTTACGGTTGTCTTTTCCACTTCGGCATCTGCCATCTGCGAGGCGATGGTACGTTTCCAGATGAGGTCGTACAGCTTTCTTTCCTGCGGGGTACCTTCTATCTTGGCATTCTCCATATAGGTGGGGCGGATAGCTTCGTGGGCTTCTTGCGCTCCTTTGGTCTTGGTGGCGAAGTGACGGTTGTGTACGTAACGTTCGCCCATCAGGTTGGAGATGGTTTCACGGCTGGCGTTGACGGCAAGTTCGGAAAGGTTGACGGAGTCGGTACGCATGTAGGTTATCAATCCGGATTCGTACAGACGTTGCGCCACCATCATGGTCTGTGCCACGGTGAATCCCAGTTTGCGGGCAGCCTCCTGCTGCAAGGTAGAGGTGGTGAACGGGGCGGCGGGAGTTTTCTTCAGCGGACGGGTAGTGATGTCGCTGATGGTAAACGTGGCTGCTTTACAGCTCTCCAGCAATTTCCGGGCTTCTGCCTTTGTCTTGAGCCGGTGCGCCAGTTCGGCTTTCATTTCCACTGTTTTGCCGTCAGTGTCCGGAACGAGGAATACGGCGGTAACACGGTAGGATGCTTCGGTTTGGAATGCATGTATCTCGCGTTCGCGCTCTACAATGAGACGGACGGCTACGGACTGTACACGGCCTGCAGAAAGGGCAGGTTTCACTTTCTTCCACAATACCGGTGAAAGTTCAAAACCTACGATACGGTCCAGGATACGTCGGGCTTGCTGGGCATCGACCAGGTTGATGTCAATGTCACGGGGATTTTCTATCGCTTTCAGGATGGCACCTTTGGTGATTTCATGGAAGACGATACGTCTGGTGTGTTCCGGTTTCAGTTTCAGCACTTCGTACAAGTGCCATGCGATGGCTTCCCCTTCGCGGTCCTCATCGGAAGCCAGCCATACGGTTTCTGCCTGCTCGGCTTCTTCTTTCAACTGGGTTACGAGTTTCTTTTTATCCGCCGGTATCTCGTAATGCGGTTTGAAGTCTTTGTCTACATCAATACTGAATTCTTTTTTCTTCAAATCACGTATATGGCCGTAGCTGGAAAGGACTTTGAAATCTTTTCCAAGGAATTTCTCGATGGTTTTTGCTTTCGCCGGAGACTCGACTATGACAAGGTTTTTCTGCATAAATTTCTGTTTTTTAGTGACTCCCGCCACTGAATTCGCCCGCAAAAGTAGGAAAAAAAGATTCTTCCCACCTTATAATATAAGGAGAATTTAGCAAAAATGACCTTTTTTGTTCAAATTAGAGCTCCGGCTTGTGCTGCCCCTATTAAAAGAGGAAGCTTACTCCACCTAAGAAACTGAGACCTTCTGAAGGGTATCCCCAGTAGTACTGGTAATCTTTGTTCAGCAAGTTGTTCACGCGCGCATACACGGAGATTCCTTTGAAGAGTTCGTAACTGCCGTTTAGATAGAGATTGCTGACGGGGTCTGCCTTGTTGCCCTCCACGCCTTGGCGTGAGATGTGCTGATAGCCGATGCCGACAAGCAGTGGGGAGATGGGGCGTACCTTGAGATTGAGATTGCCTTCTACGGCCGGTTTGAAGCTTACTACGACATCAGGACCGTCTGAGTCTGTTGTCCAATGGCGATAGACGGCATTGGCGGCGAGATAGAAAACATCCTTGTAGTTGTAGCTCAGGTCGGCTCCGGCGTAGAGGTTCTTGGTGTCTTCTGTGAGGAAAACATTGCTTATCCCGTCGTACTTGACAGTCGGAGTGTCAATCAGGTCGTTTTTCAAATCTTGATACCCGCCGTATAGGTTGAACCACAATCCGCTGACCGGGCTTGCCTTGAAGCCGATGGCTGCGTTGAGCTGTTCGTAGGTATTGTCAAGCTGCTGGTTTGTAATGCCATAAGGCGTAATGGTTTCCAGACGGCGGAAATCGTTCTGTAGCCGTCCTCCCTTACCTTGTGCGTAGAGGATGTAGCTGTCCGAGAAGATGTATTGTATTTCTACGTCGGGAGCGGCGCAGAACTTCTTGCCGAAACCGAAAGCCAGGTCGACGTGTGCGCCGAGACGTATTTTCCAGTCGTCATTCTGAAAGAGATAGTATGGATTGAAGTCTACGTCGGTGTGATTCTCGAAACGTCCGTCGCTGTAGAATGTATTGTCCATGGCAAAAGCGATGCCGATGGTCTGCTCATCGGAGATGGAACCGGTGACATCGGCTTTGGTACGCACGATATTTTCTTTGATATTGCTCACCATGAGGTCGTGTTGGCGCTGGTAGACCAACAAATTGGTTTCGGCGCGGAATTGGAGAGGCATATCGTCGCTCATGGAACTTACCCCGAAATGTACATCACCCGAAACGAATTTCTGCTTGTTGCTGACGAAGTCGGGCAGGAAGTTGAAATTGCTTTGGTTGAACTTTCCGGCAATATTCAAATCGACTTTGCTGAAGGCATGTACATAATCCATGGCAGCATGGGTACGGTAGTAGAATGAATTCCACGTCCCGCCATTATCCGGCAAGTCCAGTTTGCCATCCATGCCATCCATTGTGAATGTCAGGTTGAGGCGGTCTTTGGGGGATAAGGAGAAGAGGTAGTTGGCGCGTACATCGAGGTTACCGTAGTTACCGTATCCCAAGCGTACATATCCGGGCAGCGCTTTCGCCTGCGTCTCTTTTCCGGTATAGGCTTGCATGATACCTGCCGGGATATGGGTTGCCGGCATCAGGGTGGCGTCATATTCCACCGGCTTTTTGCTGACGGTAGGAGGTTCCACCTTGGGAAGCACGTTCACTTTGGAGGCGTCCATGATGTCCGGATTATATTCTTGTTCCACGACTACCGTACGGTTCATGGTGGTGTCTTGGGGTTGTGTCTGGGCTTGTGCTCCCCAAGAGAGGGAGACAAGCATAGTTCCTGCGAGGATATATTGTTTCTTTTTCATAATGTGCTATATTTCTTACTTCAATTTCTCCAGTCTTTCGTCAATCATACTTGCTATATCGTCGTCGGCCTGGTAGTTCTGCTGCAGGCTCAATAGGTATTGGCGTGCATCAAGCTTTTTGTCCATGGCTACATATACATCAGACAGAAGGATGAAACTGCGTGCCAGCCAGTAGGCATGCGGTGTGCTCTGGTCGATGAAATTAAGGATTTCCTTTTCTGCAGAGGCATAATTACCGGTGTTGTACCATTGTAATGCCACCAGATATTTGGCTTCGGCTCCATAAAGGGTACGGGTGTCTTTGGCCAGCAGTTGAAGGTCATCCATTGCCTTCTTGTCGGCTTTCTGGTTGAGGTATGCCTTGGCACGGTAGTACAATGCCTCGTTCCGGAGCTCCGGAGACAGCTTGGCTTCGGCAAGCAAGGCTGTGGCGGCGTTGATGACTTCCGCATCATCATGCATCAGTGCTCCACAGCGCAGTACACCGATAGCGCCAAGCTGGCGGCGCTCTGCCGTGGTGGCTTTGGCTTGCAATTTCTTGTAGTCGGCCAATGCCAGGTCATATTGCTGGCGGTTGAACAGAATTTCTCCATGCATCAGCAAAGCCTCTTCAGAATATGGGTTATCGGGGTATTCCAGCAGTTTTCCGGCATGTTCCAATACCGCCTCGTCATCTTTCTGCTCTTTGCCTATGACGCAGAGGTAGTAGTGTGCATTCAGGCTGAAAGCGCCTCCCGGATAACTTTGCAGATAGCGGGTGAAGCTCTCTTTGGCAGGTGCGGCTTCGCCTTTCATATATACTTTTTCGGCAGCGATGTAAGTCAGCGAGTCTTGCTCACTGGGTTCGAAGCGGATTTCTCCCGGCATTTGGGCGGCAAGGGCGGCAAACTCATCCACGCGGTTGGCATCTACGTAGATGGACTTTAAGTCGCGCATGGCAAGGCGGGCTTCCTCGCTTCCGGGATATTGGGTGACTACATGTTTGTAGGCTTCTATGGCACGGTCATAGTCGTCGTTCTGGTAGTAAAGCAGGCCGATTTCGGCGGCGGCTTTACGGCTGACGGGGCTTTCGGGGTATTTGGCAAGCAGCTCGCGGAAGGTGGCGATAGCCTGGCGGCTGTTGTTGCTCTGTACGTAGGAGCGTCCCTTCTCGTAGAGGGCATTGATGGCGTAGGGCGAGTTGGGATATTTGGCTGCAAGTCGGTCCAGCATGCTCACCTTTTCCGTATAGTTTTTCTGCATGCCATATACCAGTGCTAATTGATAGACGGCATAGTCTCCGGCGGGAGTGTTCAGGTTCTCAGCTTTGGCGTAGTATTGCTTGGCTTCCTCGAAACGGCGGACGTGCAGGTTACAGTCACCGATGCGGTTGTAGGCATCTGCCAATGCGGTCGGGTTTTCGCCTTTCTCCAGTTGGACAAAGTTGCGGAAACGGTTCTCTGCCGTCGAATAGTCTTTCTGGTGGAAAGCGATGTAGCCCAGGTTATAGTAGGCAAGGGCAAACATTTCCGTATCCCTCTGCCGGGTGAGTGACAGATATTCGTTGAAATTGCGGGCGGCTTCTCTCATCCGGTTCAGGCGGTAATAAGACTCGCCGAGCCAGTAGAGGGCGTCTGCCTTGGTCTGGAGGTTGTATTGTCCCAGCGTGACGCTTTGGTTGAAGTAACCGATGGCTTGCTCGAACTGTGTGTTGGCAAAAGACTGGGTCCCGAGTTGGAACAGAATCTTCTGCTTGGCTTCCAGAATGGCTTTGCTGGGATGGGAGATGCGGTCGATGGATTTGAGTGCGGCATCGTAGCTGCGTGTATTCATGTACACTTCCACCAGGTAGTTGCTGACTTTCTCGGCATAAGGAGAGTTCGGGAACTCGTTCAGGAATTTCTCAAAGACGGTCACCGATTCGCCGAAAGCGGAATAGGAGGTCTCGTGGATGCATAAGGCGTAGTTATAGGCGGCTTGTTCCTTGACTTTCATATCGGCGTTGGAGGCGGCAGCCTGCTCGAAAGCCATACGCGCTTTGGTCTTGTCTGCCAGTTGCAGATAAGACAGTCCCATGTGCAGGTATGCGTTCTGCGAAAGGGCGTCGTTTTCGGCAGTCACTCTGCCGAGGACGGAGGGGACTTGCGAATACACGCCGCATTGATAATAGGACATTCCCAGCATGTAAAGGGCATCCCTTCTATGAGCGGCAGATTCGGCATTGTGTTCTATATATTGTCCGAAGGACTTTACGGCTTCGTGATACTTCCCGAAATGGTATTCGGCTGTACCGAGGATACGGTTCAGCTCCGCCGTGTGGGTGTAGCTCAGACCGTCGGGATGGGCTGACAGTGCATTCTGCGCCACGATTTCCGCCTTGTCGTACTGCTTCTTCAACAGATAGATTTCGGCGATGTAATAGGGAACCAAGTCCTTGTATTTGGCATTGTCCTGCAAAGGCAGGAAACCGCTGAGCGCTTCGTCATACCGTCCTTGGGTATATCGGATATAAGAGATGTAGTAAGCACAGTCCGCTGCATACTTGCGGCTGGTGCTACGCAGAGTCTCGAACCAGATGGCTGCTTCCTTTACGTTGCCCGTTTTCAGGTAGCAGGTGGCAAGGCGGTAGGTCATGTCGTCTCGCTCCTCGGAACCCAGCAGGTCGAGGCGGGCGGAGTTGAACATGGCGAGGGCATCGTCATAATTGCCTTCGAAGAAGTAGGCGGAGGCAATCAGTGCGTAGATGCGGTTGGCATGGGGAGTATCGGGATATTCGTCCAGGAAGGCACGGAGCAGGTCTATGCTTTTGGGGTCTCTGAGTTCGTATGCGGCGCATACCAGCATGTATTCCGCTTCCTGTCGCTCGCCCGTGTCGGGCAGAGGCTTGCCGTCTGCATTCATCTGGCGTACATAGGCTTGCAACGGGGAGATGGCGGCGGCATAGGCCTTTTGTTGGAACAACGTCTGTCCTTCCTGGTAGAGTCGCTTGGGAGAAGTACTCTTCTCGCTTGTTTGTGCTGAGGCGAGTAAAGGTGCGCAACAGAGTGCTGTGCACAATATTCGGGAGATTTTATGTTTCATCTTCTTTTGTTAGAATAGGTATTTTACAAAAATACGGGTTTTAACCCGGAAATGTTACACTTGTTTGGCTTTTTTAGGATATATACCATAATAGGAACGAATAATCATTCGCTTTTGTTCTTTCGCATGTCTTCCAGGAAGATACCCACTCCTTTGCGGATGGAGCCGAGCCCGAACTCTTCCGTACGGATATCTTTCAAGGGGAGGAAGAAGAGGTCTGCCGCGTCGTCCATCGCCTTGAAGTGCAAGGTGTCCTCCACCGTACAACGGAAAAACATATCCAGCGTGTGTACGGGGAAGCCGGAATAGATGTAGATGTTGGGCAGGGAGAAGAGATATTCGGCCTTTGCCACCTTCATGCCGGTTTCTTCCTTCACTTCGCGGGCAACGCCTTCCTCGCCGGTCTCGGTCATGTCGATGAAGCCTCCGGGAAGGTCCAGCGTCCCTTTGGCAGGCTCTTTGGCACGGCGGCAAACCAGCAGTTCGTCGCATTCGTTCAGTATTAAGGCGACGGTGGCGGAAGAGGGGTTGAAGTAGTAGACGAAACCGCAGTCGGCGCATTGCTTTGACTTCCCGTTATGAACTTCGAAATGGGCTGAACCGCATTTCGGACAATATTTGAATTGCGAAAGTGGATGTTCCATGATATTTTAGCCTTTGTCCGGGGGACAAAGATAATGGAAACCAGGTGTAGAATGAAAGGAACAGAGTGAATTTTTCGTATCTTTGGCGACTATAAAACCATATCGGATGAAAGATTTTGCTGCCATTGATTTTGAAACGGCCAACGAACAGCGTACCAGCGTTTGTAGTGTAGGAGTGGTTATCGTACGTGATGGAGAGATTGTGGACCATTATTATAACCTCATCCGTCCCGAACCGGAGTATTACACTTATTGGAATACCCGCGTGCATGGTCTGACGTTGGCAGATACCCGGGATGCTCCTATCTTTCCCGTTGTGTGGCAGGAAATAGCTCCTCGCATTGAAGGCTTGCCATTGGTAGCGCACAACAAGGCCTTTGATGAAAGCTGCCTGAAAGCTGTTTTCCGTACTTACTGCATGGATTATCCGGATTATGAGTTTCATTGTACTTTGCAGGCATCACGTCGCGTCCTGAAAGGATTGCCCAACTATCAGTTGCACACAGTGGCAGCTTGTTGTGGCTACCAACTGGAGCAACACCACCATGCATTGGCGGATGCGGAGGCTTGTGCATGGATAGCCAAACAAGTCATATAAAGGAGGAAGTTCATGTGGAATCCCGCTCCGTAGCTGTTTATAAAGCCAATCGTAATCCTATGCTTGCATCATGATACACTTGGCTATTGTTGTTTCTACATGAAACACGGCATCTTCGTGGTGATGATAAATAGCATCCGCCTCGTAGAGTCCGATTTGAGCCATATTCGTAGAAAGAGGAACACCATTCTTGAATGTTTCCGCTCATGTCATACAATCCCAATTCATTCGGTCTTTTTAAAGCCACGGGATGGGTGTGATGTTCGCTGTTCTCATCATACCATGCAACTTCATCAATAGAATTTGAACCGGCGTATTTATACCCTTTGCTTTGATTTCCTCCTCGTGCCGCATACTCCCATTCTTCTTCGGTTGGAAGACGGAACTTGCGTCCGGTAACATTGTTTAGTCTTTGAATAAAATCTATGCAGTCAATCCATGATATATTCTCGATAGGAAGATTCTCCTCTTTGGATTCCGATTGATAGTTTCCCATAATCGCATTCCATAATTTCCGGGTAACAGTGGTTTCTCCCAAGTAGAAGTTCTGTATATCCACTCTTTTGTTGCTTTTTTCGTCACTATAGGCTTCGTGCTCTTGTTCTGAAGTAGCTCCCATCATGAAAGTTCCTGCTTCAACGAAACACATTTTGAATAAAATTCCTTTTACGTCAATTGATAGATATTGGTGGTCTGTCCTTTTTTGTATAACCGTGTTTTCCTTAGAAGAAGATGTACCGTCTTGAGGATGTTCATGAGGCTCCATTGCTATCAGGGACAGAAATTCTGTAATAGATTGTGGCCTTTGTTTGCGTGCTGGAGCCATACACTTTTCTATTGCAGTTGCTATTCTGGGAGCTATATAATCTGGAATTGTTAATCCTTCGTCTACAATGTCAGAAGCTTCGGGCGGTGTTTCTCCTGTCAGTAACTTATACATGGTAGCGCCTAATGAATAAATGTCTGTGCTGGGCATGAACATGCTTGTACCACCTTGTCTATATTGTTCTATGGGGGCATAACCTTTACTGATTCCTGTAGGAGTGGTGCTCGTTTGACTTCCGTCTATATCATATCGTTTGGAAATTCCGAAATCTATTAATACAGCATCTTCCTCACCTCTGAGCAGAATGTTGGAAGGTTTGATGTCTAAGTGTAAAATCTTCTTTTGATGGATATACTGTAATGCTTTAGCTGTTTGGCAGATGTAGTTTAATGCTACCGCGGTGTCTAACTTCCCTTGCTTCTGTATTAACCTGTCCAAAGAGTCTCCGTCAATATATTCCATTACATAATATGCAGTTGCATTTTCCTCAAAAATGTCATGAATGCGGATGATATGCGGATTGTCCATCTGGGCAATGGTTTGAGCTTCTTTTATGAATTTTATTCGGAAACGGTCCACTATATCTCGACTACCTTGTGAGCCCAGAAGAACTTTGGAAGTAGTCTCTTCGCGTTCACAGTATTCTTTCATAAAGAACTCTTTAATGGCGACAGACCGGTTCAGTCCCGTCTGAAGCCCTAAGTAAGTAATGCCAAAACCACCTTGGCCAAGTACTTTTTCTATTTTATATTTGCCTCCTTGCAGAGATGTTTCCGATAGTAGCTGCATATTCTTGGATTATTTTTGTAATATAGTGTTTTCTATTTGGTGATTTGTTTTGGAATGCTCTTTCTCCCCCTTTATAGCTTTCAACAGAACGAAAGAAGCGGCGTAGATAACGATAAAAAGTAATATGGCGAATGCAAGAATCTTGACAATCGGCAGCCTGCGCTTTTGTCTCTTATCCTCTTTAGTTTCAGCGCTCTTTTTCCCCTCTCTTTCGATTGTCCTTGTTCCAGCAGTCATGACACGGTTGTCCGGAACGGATTCTATAGGACTTTCTTCTTTGCCTTTTTCTTCTTTTGTATAATTATCCGGAATTAAGTCTAAAATATGAATAAGAAATGCAGAATGATTATCCCGGTTGTTTTCACTGACCTTGGTCAGGATTTGTATTTTTTCATCATCTGTTGTGTCAGGGTCAGAGAGGATATTCAGCAAGTCACTATCGTCAGTTTCCTCTAACATGCCATCCGAGCACATGAAGAAATAGTCACCGGGGCGGATGTCTGTAATATGTTTTATGTCTGCTTTAGGACGTCTTTCCAGGTTGGGTTGCATGGCACGGGTAATGACATTCTTCTGCTTTGAGGTTTTCATCTCTTCAAGGGTGATTTCACCGATGTCATATAGGTCGTTTATCAACGAGTGATCTCTTGTGTGGAAAATGTATCTTTCAGAAGGTCGGATATGATAGATGCGGCTGTCACCGATATGGGCAAGCAGGCATCCGCCACTATGAAATTTCAGAAGAGTCATGGTGGTCCCCATCTTTTTGGCGGCACCATTATCCTTTTGGTCTAATGAATCATAGGCTGCATTGAGCGCCTCGTTAAATTGCTCGTCTGTGAAAGCCCCTTCCGGTGAAGTTTGTGACAAGATGTATTCACTCATCGTTTGGCATACTGTCTGGCTGGCAACCTCACCCGACTCATGACCACCCATTCCATCGCATACGATAAACAGGCGGTCTTCTGCCGTTACTTCACCTGATACGGGGAAGATGGAATCTTCCTGATTGCTCCGTTGTCCCAATTCGTAGATAGTTAAGGGGTTTAAAACATATTTCATATCCAATTTTGTTTTAGGTTTAAATGATTGTATCATCTTCAGAAAGAAGTATGAATTTCAATGTCGTATTCGACATTTTTATGATTTCACCTCCATGCAGTATGATACGGTCACCATTTTCAATTAATCCAGAATTGATATAAGTGGCATTTTTGTTTTGAGCATTCGAAAAATAGTGTATATAACCACCGGTTTTCAGTTTGCGTACCTCAATAATGGAATGTGAACGGCTCATTGTAAGGTCATCTGTATCAATCTGTACAGTGGCGTTTGATGTTTGTGCCTTTCGTCCGATTGTATTTATCCCTAGGGATAAAGTATACATATGACTTGTGCCAATTTTCTGAAGTTTGCCGATACTCTGATTTTTTGAATGGTCAATGTGGGTTTCATCTCCCATGGTGGTGTCATCATTTTCATTCGGTGGAGTATATTGTTGTTTGGGAACTTTGTAGTCAATGTACTTTGATGCCTTTTTGCATACTGGGCATGGAATACTCTTGGTTTCCAGGCCTGCTATCTTTTTTATAGTCAGAACGGCACCGCAGTTCGGACACTTGATTCTTAATAATTCTGATTCCATTTGTTCTATTCTATTATTGTTACCATATCATTACCGGCATAGAATCGCTGAACTTACCCCACATGACAGGGTGCTGCTTGTCCCTTGACAGCTTTTTTACCCCTTGGCTGACAAATTCGAAAAGCTCTTTAGCTGTGATGATCCGATCACGGTTTACGTCGGCTCCGCCTCGTAGTCCCCGTTGCAGGCATGTTGTGAAGAACCCGTTTTTCATGGAAGGAGACTCTATAGAGACTTCATTTTCACGGGAAGAAAGGAACAGCATTACTTTTAATGAAGAGGGGGATATATTCGATGAGTTTCTACGTGGTTCTCTCATCTTTCCAGAGAAACATGCATCTGCAAATATCATTTTGTTCTTGGCTGCACTTTTTTGCCATTGTTTTCTTGATGTCTTGATAAGTAATCATTGCATCATAGCCCACAAATCCACCTTTATATCCATGACCACTAAAAAAAAGGACAATGATGTCTTTGGCTGAGGCTTTATTGAAAATTCGCGTCATACTGCTTAATACATTACTTCGGGTGGCTTGTGCATCGATTAATAATATTGTTTCTGCTTTCTGATTTTTCTGATATATCCATTGTATGGTCTCTGCATCTTTGGCAGGCAATGTTAAATCATTCTCTGTGCCGGGATAGTCTGCAATGCCTACGGAAACTAAATATATATTCTGTGCCAGGCTTTGCAGGCTAAACAAGCATATGCATATCAGTGAAAATAATATCCGCTTCATTCTCATCTTGTCCGTTGATTAGGCAAATCCGCTGGAGTCAGCATCATTAATATAATCAGGCATATCTGCCAGATAATCATCCGAGGGTATTGCATCCATCTGCTGCTGCAAATCGGCAACTTCCAGTCCTTGGTCTTGTATGTTGTAGACTTCATTTTCGCTGATTACTCCATCTCCATTTACATCGGCTCCCATCAGGTCGAAAGTGCCGTTATGATCCACATCTACCACATAAACTTCTTGTCCGTTTATTTCCAGTTGTCCGATGGTAACCATCGAGCCGTCATCCATGGTTTCATCACTGATTCCTACAATCTGAACTTCATCTTCAACGTGTGCATTTTCATGTTCCACATTGACTATTTCCGGTTCTTCCGTTGCATGATGTTCCGCTACATTATGGCTCTCTTCTGTAGCGTGTTCTGCTGTCTCGTGATTTCCCGAACCACTTGCTCCATAGGAAACGCGACTTCCGAATTCTGCCCGCTGTTCTGGTGTCATGTCACTCCATTCATTGGCGTAATATGTACCGTATACGTCACCGTGCCATTCAAAGACTCCTCCCGGTCCTACCTCCTGGCGCGCTGCTGCAAAGGCTTCGCTGAAAGACATATCGTCACTGACTGTTGCAACCGGTAACCCTTCTACAGAGATGTGTGAGTCTGGAGAAACGGGAGTAGAGCCATGGCTTGTTGCTGACTGGCTGCCGTGGCTGGGAGCGTCACTGTCATTGGCGGCACTGGAAGAGCTGGTGAAAAAGGTACTGGCGCCACCTAATAAAATTCCAGATATGCCACCTATTGTTACATGTTTCCATGAACTGGCTTTTTTCGCAGGCTGTTCCTTTGAGGTGCTCTGATTGTTGTTCGGCAATGTTTCTTCGTTGTCGTTCTGTTGCTGGTTAAGAATGGTGTCTTCTGAGTTCATAAGGCTGATATTTTTTAGTATTAATAATGTCTTTTCATATAGAAAACAGTTGACTGTCTTCTACAATGGTATCATCACTGTATATAGCATTGTCCAGCAAAGGAATATCCATCGTTTCTCCTGCTACCCAGTCCATGACGTCTTGCATATCTGATTGAAAGATATCTCCTTCGTCTGGATATTCAATGTCTTCGATGACAATTTCATCATTCTCCGTACTGGCCATGTCTATCGCTTCACTTTCAGCCGGAGAAAGAGGGTCTATGGTGTAGGCTATGTCTGCAGTGACGGGATCTGATATTTCTATAGATACAGTTTCTGGTTGTATCATCTCATCAGTGCTGCTTTCCTCTGCAATTTCCAGTGTCTCGTTGTCTTCATTAGAGTCAGTTTCCCATGCTCTTGTTGAATAAGCTGCTGCTGCAAAAGCCGCTCCTCCTATTGCTGCTCCCGCGCTTGCAGCTACTCCAAGATTCTTAGCGTATTCTGATTCTGAGACTTTTAACTGCTTCTTTTCCATAACCAATGTTTTCTTTTATGTTTCAAAGATATTGATTTGAAATGATAACCTATATAAGGATTTGTGTATATTACATGAAATGCGGTGATTCTTGTATGAAATAACCGTATAGGTGGTCATTCTCAAGCTGATGAGGTCGTTTTATTCATCAAAGAATGTTTTTGCTGTAGAAGTGACGTGGTTCTTGACTTTGCTGATGGGTATCACAATGGAGGGAGCGCCTGCTGCGTAACTGGCAATTTCATAGGGAGCATACGAGAAGAAAACACCATCTTTTGTAATCCATGGGTCTGTTTCGGGCAGAGGGAGGTTGTTGATATTGTATAATTCGTTGTTCAGTTGAAGGTTGTCCATCAGCTCGTCATCGGTCACCACCCCGAAATATTTTTTCAAACCAGCTTTTATGTCGTTTTGTATCGCATAAGGGCGCATAATCATGTCTTTTGAGAATTTTTTTCCATCAATTTTCCCTTTGGCATTAATTTCTTGTGCCAACGATTTTCCAATGATATATTCCATGCTATAGTAGGAAGTGTCATTCTCCTGAAATACGTCAAGCACTCGTATAATATTCTTGTGATTGAGGTCTGAGCTAATCTTAGCCTCTTTTAGAAATTTCTTTTGAAACTTCTCTACAAATTTTTTCTTACTGGTTGTTGGCACTGTTACTGTGCCCGACACATTGTCACGCTCACAATATTCTTTAAAGAAAAACTCCTTTATAGCGACTTTTTTGTCGGTTAGCGTTTGGGTGGCCAAATAGGTGATGCCGAACCCTCCTTGTCCTAAGACTGTTTCTATTTTATATTTTCCTCCTTGCAGAAGAGTTCCGTTTTGTAATTGCATAATCTATAAGATTTATTGATGTGTTATATGGTTGATTGCGAGTAGTAGTATGATTGTTGCAGAAAATAAAATCGCATGAAGCTTCTTTCGAGGTGATAACCAAAATATGAGCAAGTCTGGTAAGATGACAAGGCTTGTTATGGTGATAATTCCTCCTACTCCTATGTTGGGTCCAATTATTAGCATTAGAGTCATGACTCCAGCAAAGATGGCCATAAAGCTTTCTTTTGCTATGCTTATGACCTTTGCTCCCTCTTCAGGGGGCGTTTTATTAGAAACTACTGTGAGAACAGTTTCGTTGAAAGAAGGAATTTGGGAAGTGATGGCCCTTTGAAGCCTTGAGAATATGCCATGCCAGTTTTTGGGCAATTCATTGGTGCGTAATTCATCTAAAGCCTCATACTCCACCTTTATATCTGCATAGGATTTTTTTGTAGAGAAGAGGGAGAATCGCATGCGGTAAAAAATATCTGGTGCATTATCCACTTCATAATTGAATGAGTCATAAGCTGTTTGTAAACTTAACTCTCGTAGGTTTGATAATAGTTTTTTGAATTTTTGAGAGGTATATGGATAAGTATAAGTCTGTATCTTGGTTTCTGGTATAGTGAATACTTTTACGGTAAGTGCAATAGAGTTTGCGGTGATTATAATATCTGTAGAAAAATTTCTATCACTTCCCATGAATACCTTTTCTAATGATAGGGTTATTTTGTTTGTTTCCGGCAAAACTATCAATGAATTATCTTCAATAAGAATGGTGTCTTCTGCATGACCTCCTTCAATTTCCTGGATAAAAGTTTCTACAGTTTGTGTTCTTGCATTCTTTTCTGGTTTCATTGCATGCTGTATGGCAGTAATGGTCTTGTTACTGATGTTTCTTTCTTGCAATTCGGCTTCCGGAAAGCCATAGTTCATAATATTAGAAGCGTTGGGAGGCGTTTTTCCGGTCAATGTTTTAAATAATGTAGCTCCTAAGGCATAAATATCGATTGTTATAGGAAAACCTTCTCCATCGCGATAACAGCTTTGTTCAATTGGGGCATAGCCTGGGGTGCCATATCCGATGGCAGTACTTGTTTCAGGTTCTCCTTGTGAATTGTATTGTTTGGAAAGGCCGAAATCGATTAATACTATAGAACCATCTTTACGCCGCATTATATTCTTCGGTTTTAGATCAAGATGCAACATCCTATTGTTATGCATGAATTGCAGTGCTTCCCCTATTTGACGGATGCATGTCAAAGCTTCTGATTCGGAGAGACCGTTTTCTGTTTTTATATAAGAATCAAAACTCCCGCCTTCTAAATATTCCATTACGTAATAGCAAGTATTGTTTGCTTCAAAAGCTTCCAGAATGTCTACAATATGTGGATGTTTGAGTTTTGAAAGATTCTTGGCTTCCCGAAGGAATTTTGTTTTATATTCTTTAAAAGCCTTTTCATTGGAACAAGTTACAGTAGTGCCCTCCCTACCATTGAAATTCTTCTGAAAAAATTCTTTTATGGCTACTTGTGTATGGGTATTTAGGCAACCTAACTCTCCTTGAAGTTGTATTGAAGCAAGATAGGCTATACCGGAAGCCCCCTGGCCTAAAATACCTTCAATCTTGTAATTGTAGGAATTACCAGATAGAATAGTACCTTTTCTTAATGATTGTTGAGTTCCTTGCATATTAACTTTGAATTTTGTTTTAAATGTTGGTCACTTTGAAACGGGACGGACAGAACATCCAAGATAGCGAAGGGTGAAGCTTAGCTGATATTGGGTGTTGCTGAAAGAAAGGTAGTTTGAATATCCCGTGGAGTATAAAGTCCCTGACCAATAATAGCCAAAGTTTTTTTGACTGCCAATGTTAGTGCCATAGCGTTGACCTACTGCTGGTAAGAAAATGTAATTTCCACTGGGGCCTGTTATCATATACCCATTGCTCCCTTTATATGAAGTCCATTTCCATGAACATTTCTCGCATAATTCCAACACTTCATTTTTTGTGGGTAAACGCCAGTTTTCTCCCCATTTAATGTGAGCTATATCATAATTGGTGCCGCATATATTGGAGGGTGGATTGTTGTTGGGATAATCAGTATTATTTGTAGATGTATTGTTTCCTGTTGGGTCTGCCCAGCCATATAAGCCTCCATAATCTTCCGGAGAACTTGCACCTACATTCCAACTTGCCCATTTTACACTTAATCCTAAATCAATTGGTTGGGCCGGAAGATTAGGGATTGGATTTTCTATTGCAACTGCTGTATCAGAGTTCTGAGCAGGCACATTGTAGCTTGTTTTGTTTATTACAAAAATAGAGGTTACCAACAATATTAATATTGCAATCAACCATATTTCCCGGTTTGAAAGATGATTGGCTCGTTTGGGAGGAATGTTGGGTGAACCCGGTTCTTCTTCTGCCTTTGGGGAGATAGAGGGAATTATAGTTGTTTCAGATTCTTCTTCATTATACTGCATTGATGGCTTATTGTTATTAGTCAATAACGATAAAAATTCATCAATGCTTTGTGGACGGTCTCTACGGCGCGGTTGCATGGCTTTCTCAATTGTATAGGCCGTTGATTGGGATATAC
The DNA here is from genome assembly GCF_013874375.1 of Bacteroides sp. CACC 737. Classification (NCBI taxonomy): domain Bacteria; kingdom Pseudomonadati; phylum Bacteroidota; class Bacteroidia; order Bacteroidales; family Bacteroidaceae; genus Bacteroides; species Bacteroides sp. CACC 737. Next base: position 3,491,716 of record NZ_CP059408.1, on the reverse strand, counting down.
TCGGTGGAAGTGGAGGAAGCCCGTCGTCATTCACATCACTGGCATCAGGTGGAGTCTCATTTGTCAAGAGCTTGTATAAAGTTGCTCCCAAAGAATAGATATCTGTTGCAGGAGAAAAGGTGCTGACGCCTCCTTGCTTATATTGTTCCATTGGAGCATACCCGGCACTGATGCCTATAGGGGTTGTACTGGTTTGATGCCCTTCACCGTCATAGCGTTTGGATAGTCCAAAGTCTATAAGGGTGGCGTTGTTATTATTGTCTAACAATACATTCCCTGGCTTTATGTCAAGGTGGTTCATTTGGTGCTGATGAATAAACTTTAAGGCATCAGCCAGCTGGTAGATATAATGGAGGGCCTTAGACTCTCTGACTGCTCCATTCCTTTTTAGATATTCTGCAAGAGAGCCATTTCCCATGTATTCCATTACATAGTAGGCTGTCTCATTTTCTTCGAACACATCAATGATACGAATGATGTGAGGATGATTCAGCCCGGCTATCATCCGGGCTTCCTTTACGAACTTCTGGCGGAAACGTGCTACTAATTCTTGACTGCCTTGTGAACCGACTGATACATGGGAAGTTGCAACGTCACGGTTGCAATGTTCCTTCATGAAGAATTCTTTAATAGCTACCTTGCGTTCTAAGGCCACTTGTGTGGCAAGATAGGTGATGCCAAAGCCGCCTTGTCCCAAGACTGTTTCTATTTTATATTTTCCTCCTTGGAGGAGAGTGCCGGATTGTAATTGCATAGCTTTTTATTTTGGTGGAAATTGAAATGGTAATCTATATACAGATGGCGATTCTTGTATGAAATAATCTGAATTAGTCAAGACTTAATCTGACAGTTACGTATAAAAAGAATAAATTTGTAACAGAAAACAGATTAAGTTATGACAACATCAGAAAAGGTCATCAAGAACAAACTGGGATTGCTTGAACTCTCCCAACAGTTAGGAAACGTATCACGTGCTTGTAAGGTTATGGGCTACAGTCGTGACAGTTTTTATCGTTTCAAAGAGTTGTATGAACAAGGCGGTGAAGTCGCCTTGCAGGAGATTTCTCGCCGTAAGCCTGTCATAAAGAACCGTGTGGAAGAACACATCGAGCAGGCAGTCGTACAGATGGCGATAGACAATCCTGCATTGGGGCAAGTCCGTGTATCCAATGAGCTACGTAAGAAAGGTATTCTTATTTCGCCGGGCGGAGTGCGTTCCATTTGGCTACGGCACGATATGGAGACCTTCCAGAAACGCCTGAAAGCATTGTCAGCCAAAGTGGAACAAGAGGGCATTATCCTTGATGAGAACCAAGTGGCGGCATTGGAAAAAGCAAAAGAAGAAAAGCAGGCTCATGGAGAGATAGAAACTTATTATCCCGGTTTTCTACTTGCCCAAGACACTTATTATGTAGGATATATCAAAGGTGTGGGACACATTTATCAGCAGACCGTCATTGATACTTACTCCAAAATCGGATTTGCCAAGTTGTATGACAGAAAGAATGCGCTTGTTGCTGCCGATATGCTTAACGATAGGGTTATTCCTTTTTTCGAGCAGCATGACTTGAAACTGATGCGTATGCTAACAGATAGAGGAACAGAATACTGCGGAAACAGAGAAAATCATGAGTATGAATTGTATTTGGCTGTGGAAGACATTGATCATTCTAAGATTAAGGCGAAAAGCCCTCAGACAAACGGTATATGTGAGCGATTTAACAGAACCGTGCAGAATGAGTTCTATGCTATTGCATTCAGAAAGAAAATCTATACCTCTATCGAACAGCTGCAAGCAGACCTTGATATGTGGATGAACTCCTACAATACCCAAAGAACACACTCTGGAAAGTACTGTTTCGGGAAAACGCCCATGCAAACTTTTATCGAAGGAATCGCTGTGGCAAGAAAGTATCAACTGCAAAATCAGGAAATGATAAAACCGAATGAGCAGGATAAAATCTCATTCGGTTGTGAGGATGATGAAACTTGTGTAACTTCGCAACAAACATCTGACAGTTTTTTTGTCCGATAGTAAAACAAATGTCAGAACAAGTCTTGACTATTACAAATAATCGTATAGAAGGAAGTACCTGCTATCTCTACGCGAACTCTATTACTCATTCTCAAGTTTGCGTAGATTTTTTTGGGCAGTTTCACTTCCTTGTTCTGCTGCTTTCCTATACCATTTTATTGCTTCTGCCTTGTTCTTAGGAATACCGGGTTTTCCATATTCGTATATTAGCCCTAAATAAAAAGATGCACTAGCATTGCCTTGTTCTACTGCCATTTTATACCACTTTACTGCTTCCAAGGCATTTTCTTTCTCGTATATATCTCCTAGTCGTTTTAAGGCTTCAGCATCCCCTCTCTCTGCAGCCATTTTATACCATTTTATAGCTTCTGGGTCTTTTTTTCTGGCTCCATTGGAATATATCTCTCCTAATTTTTTTTGGGCTTTAATATCTCCTTGTTCTGCAGCTTTCTTATACCACTTTATAGCTTCGTCTATATCTTCTGGAATGCCTACCTTGTAGAAAAACATATTGCCTAGTCTATACTGTGCATCCACATTTCCTTGTTCTGCCGCTTTCTTATACCATTTTGCAGCTTCTACCCTATTTTGAGAAATACCTTGCCCATAATCGTACATATATCCCAATTTATATTGGGCACTTGCAATGCCTTGTTCTGCTGCTTTTTGATACCATTTTATTGCTTCCGAATAATTTCGCGTAACATTAAGTCCCGTATAATACAAGTTCCCCAGTTCATTTTGGGCTTTTGCATTTCCTTGATTTGCTGCTTTTTGATACCATTTTTCAGCTTCAGTAGCATTCTTTGCGACATCCCGACCAAGAAAGTACATTCTTCCTAACTCATATTGGGCCTCTGTATTCCCTTGCTCTGCTGCTTTGGCTGTTTCCTTAAAGCCGTTCTTTTTCTTTGGAGGCATATTGGCACTCATGGCACTCAGGTTTGCTGTTTCGGTGTTTTGTTGCGCAGGGCGTTCTACATTCCCGGTCGCTGCATTTTCTTTTACATGAGAATTCGGGTTTATATTTTCAGCAGATGTGCTTGCATGTACTGTTACTGATGATGCGTTATTCGGTTCAGAATTTGTTACAGTGTCTGTTGCGGACAGCCATTCTGTTTCTGTATCTGTATCGGAGTTGGAACCTGTTCTGGAAGTAATATAGGCTATAATTCCTCCAATAGACAGAACAGCTATTAGGACAAGAATAATATATTTTAGATTTTTGGGGTGGGGCTGGGAAGATATGTCGTCACTTGAAGGCATAGTCTGTTCTTCATTGGCGGATGTTTGGATAACCGTAGCTTCCTCCAGCGTTATTCCTATATCTTCTTTGGGAGTTGTTTCCGTATCCTTATTTTCCAATATACTTAAAAATGCGGCTACACTTTGCGGTCTGTCTTTTTTCATAGCCGACATGACTTTTGCGATACTGGCTATTAACGAATCGCTTACTTGATGTTTTTGTAGCTCATATGCAGGAAAACCGTTATTCAATATTTCTGAAGCCTCTGGTGGACGGATTCCCGTCAACATCTTATACATAGTTGCACCAAGCGCATACACGTCCATCGTTGCCGGGAAGTCTTTACCTTCATGATAATTACTCTGTTCTATCGGTGCATATCCGGGGGTACCACTTCCCACTGTAGTGCTTGTTTCCGGTTTCCCATTTTCGTCATATTGCTTGGACAAGCCAAAATCGATAAGTACGGCTTCCTGATTCTTACGGAGCATAATATTTCCAGGTTTCAAGTCCAGATGAAGCATCTTATGAGCGTGCATGTAAGATAGAGCGTCTCCTATCTGTTTGGCATACATAATGCTTTCTGCTTCCGTCAAGCCTTTTTGTTGTGTGATGTATGTATCCAGATTTCCTCCATCTACATATTCCATGGCGTAGTAGACTGTGTTGTTGGCCTCGAAGTATTCCAGCACTTTAACGATATGGGGATGGTTCAGCTTACTCAGGTTTTCGGCTTCGCGCGAAAACTTCTTTTTGTAGTCATAATAGACCCCTCCTCTGCTTCCACAAGTAACAGTATTTTCTTCTCGTCCATTGATGTCTTTCATGAAGAACTCCTTGATGGCAACTTGTATGGTTGTTTCGAGTTCACCCAATGCTCCGGAAACTTTGACTTGGGTCATAGCCAAGTAGGTGATGCCGAAAGAGCCTTGACCCAATATCTTTTCTATGGTATAGGTATGTGATTTACCATATAAAATGGTATTTTGTTTAAGTGCATAATTATTTATATTACTCATATTATTAAGTAGTTGATTGTTTGTTTGTTATTATTTATGTTACAATTGTAACAAATCTCTGAATTAAATCTATCTGCTGGAGAAGATGCAAATTTGGGAACTCGTTCTTCAAGGCTCTTTCTTTTTTTCTTTCTTTGTTGCTCTTCTTTCTTTTGTTTTTCTTCTTTGGGGATAACAGGGCGAATGGGGAGTGCAACATTATTGGGCATAACCCTAACTGAATCTTTCAATAGGAAAGCGCGTCCTCTTTTGAATTTGACAAATCCCCCTCCTATTAAAGCTACGGAACCAGTCCAATAATATGCTATGGAACCGCGATTTTCTATATTTTGTCCGTTTTTGATACCGACAGCAGGCAGAAATATATTGTTGCCGTTGGGTCCGGTAATTTTGTATCCCCCTATTTTTTGGTAAGTGGTCCATGTTATCTTGCACTTATCTCTAAGTTCCATGAATTCTTTTGCTGTTGGCATACGCCAATATTTCCCTAATTGAGTTCGGGCAATATCATACTCCGAGCCACAAATATCATCAAAATCATAAATGTTAATAGAGGTAGGTCCACTGCTGGCTGTTCCCGTGGAATCTCCCCAGTAGTATAAATTCCCATATTCTTCAGGAGTTGAGGCACCGAGATTCCACCCGGCCCATCTTACACTTAAACCTAAATCTACAATTTGATCTGTTGAGATTTCATTGTGTTGAACATTGGTTCTTGTTTGCCCAATTTCTGTATTAGAGTTCTCATACCGAATAGATGAATCATGCAGAGCCGAATTATTCATAGATATAGGCGATGTAAGTATAGCACTGTCGGATACAGTACTGTCAAGCCCAATAGCTAAAGAGTTGTCTTGTGCGATATTACTCGTCTTGTTGGTTCTGCTGAGCCAAATAGTACATAATATAAGGATTAGAGCTATAACTCCCCAAAGCCATTCTTTTTTGAATAAGAAAATTCGTTGAGGCTTTGGAATGGAAGAAGGATGCTCTTTTGCTACAAATTCATTTTTAGGGGTATCTAATATTGTAGTTTCATTTTCCAAACCAGGTTTTATCCCTTCATTCAATAATGTGAGAAATTCATTAATGTTTTGCGGTCTATCTTTGCATCGAGGTTGCATTGCACCTTGTATGGCCTTTCTTATCAATGGACTTATCTTTGTTGGCAATGCTGGCAGTCCCTCGTCATTCACATCACTGGCCTCTGGCGGTTGTTGGCTTGTCAACAAATAAAACAATGTTGCTCCGAGAGAGTAAATGTCTGTACCTGGTGAGAATGTTTTTACTCCACCTTGCTTATATTGTTCCAAAGGTGCATATCCTTTGCTGATACCGATTGGCGTACTACTTGTTTGGTTACCGGTGTCATCATAACGTTTGGATATACCGAAGTCTATTAGTACAGCTTCTCCATTGTTCCGAAGCAGAATGTTGGATGGCTTTACGTCCAGGTGCATGGTTTTACGGTGATGAAGATATTCCAACGCATCAGCTATCTGGAGGACATAACTTAATGCTTCAGAATCGGACATTGCTCCATTGGTTTCAATCCGTTCTTTTAAAGAACCGCCATCTATATACTCCATTACGTAATAAGCTGTGTCATTTTCTTCAAATACATCATAGATGGATATAATGTGTGTATGCGCCAATCCTGCAATGATTTGGGCTTCTTTGATAAACTTTTGGCGGAATCGTTCTACTAACTCCCGGCTACTTTGGGTACCCATAATGATATGTGAAGTCTTCTCATTGCGTTCGCAGTAGTCTTTCATGAAGAATTCTTTGATGGCTACTTGACGGTTCAATCCGGTCTGAAGGGCTTGGTAAGTAATTCCAAAGCCACCTTGTCCCAATATGGACTCTATCTTGTATTTTCCTCCTTGAAGGAAAGAACCTGATTGTAATTGCATAGTTTTTTATTTTGGCGGAATTTAAAATTAAAATAATGCAAACTATAACAGTTTATTCTGATACGGGGCGAACGGAATTTCCCTCCTTACAATAGTCGCTGTACAACGGACTCCAGCCGTTAATACTGAAGACGAGGCTGGAGGCGCTACTAGAAGTGCTATTAGCTGTCTTTCGTGTTCCTGACCAATAGCGGCCATTTCTTCCTCGACCATATACCGTTCCACCGTAAGCGTAGCAGTATCCTGATGCAGGGAGGAAGATTCGATTTCCATTCGGTCCTGTTACCATATAGCCTGCAACTTTTTTGTATTCAGTCCATTTCCATATACATTTATCAGATAATTCTTTTAATTCTTGCTGTGTAGGTAGCCTCCATTTCTCTCCCCATTTAGCACGAGCAATGTCATATTGAGTGCCGCTAATGTTGAAAGGGGGAGTGCCACTGAGAGAATCGTTACTATTTGTTGCTTTTTTTTCTCCGGTCGGGTCCGCCCATCCATATAGTCCTCCGTATTCTTCGGGAGAAGATGCTCCGACATTATAGGCTGCCCATTTCACACTCAAGCCAAGATCTACCGGATTGTTTTCAGTTGGAATTACTTCCGTAGCAAAGGCTTCTTCTTTAAGAGGAGTGGTATCACTTGGTTTTTGAGTAAACCAGACAACTGTTGCTAACAAAAGTGCGACGACAACCCCTATAAATATGGGTAACTTGTTACTGCTGGAGGGCTGTTTTTGGGGAGGCAACTTTTCTTTCTTGGCAATGATGGTAATATCCTCTCTTTCCGGTTTATTCAACAATTCTAAAAAATCTTTTATGCTTTGTGGACGTTGTCTTTTGGGTTGCATGGCAGCACGAATCGCTCGTTCGGTAGTTGCCGATATGTTTGCGGGTAAGGCTGGTAGTCCGTCATCGAACACAATGTTGGCAGCCGGCGGTGTCGTTCCGGTCAGCAATTTATAGAGTGTAGCACCTAATGAATAAATATCTGTAGTTGGTGTGAATATTTGCACTCCTCCAGCTACATATTGTTCCATTGGTGCATATCCGGTACTGATACTTACCGGAGTAGTACTGGTCTGTTGCCCGCTTTCATCGTATCGCTTGGATAGTCCGAAGTCTATCAACACTACTTCTCCCTCTTCTCTCCGCAAAATGTTTCCAGGTTTCACATCCAGATGGCTCATCTGCCGTTGGTGGATATAGTTCAATGCTCCTGCTATTTGATGGATGTAATGCAGCGCTTCCGTTTCTTGTAGTGCACCGTATCGCGTCACATATTCTTGCAGAGAACCTCCTTCTATATATTCCATCACATAGTAAGCTGTGTCGTTTTCTTCGAACACATCATGTATACGGATAATATTAGGATGGTTAAGTCCGGCAATGGATTGTGCTTCTTTTATGAATTTTTGCTGAAAACGAGCTACGAGTTCACGGCTTCCTTCCGTCCCGATGGTAATGTGTGACGTATCGGCGTTGCGGTTGCAATACTCTTTCATAAAAAACTCTTTGATGGCTATCCTACGGTTTAGTCTTGTTTGCCATCCTAAATAGGTGATGCCAAAGCCGCCTTGCCCAAGTATTCCCTCTATTCTGTATTTACCCTCTTGTAGAAGGGTGCCCTCTATCAACTGCATATCAATCAATTCCCTTTCTTTTCCCAGTTATTCAGTACTTTTTTCAAGTTCTCTTTCTTTATTTCTGCCATTTCTAATTGTATCGTTACGAGTTGGGAACGTAAATCCAGGCAGATAGAGTCTTGCCGGTCATTTAATCTCTCCATTGTCTCAGTGGAGACATCATTGTAGGTGGCATTCCGCTTTTTGTCTTGTTCCTGTATCTTCTTCTGAAGAGACTTTTCCTGAGCACTCAAAGCTTTTAGCCTGACGGCCTGAATTGTGTCGTTATTACTGCGTACATTTTGGGGGTGGAATGTGGATGCGTGCAGATTACTCATGATACAACACATCAGTAATAGGCACGAGGCGATTATAATATTTTGCGGCTTCATTGTTTCTGTATATTTAGGGTTTATCATATTTTGAAAAATCTTTTACTCCGGATAACATGCTTTTCCCCAGCATATTAGTGGGTTCCACTATTGAGGGTATCAGGGCATATTCGGGTGGGAATCCTTCGGGAGTGTTGGCCGAAACTTCAGCATATTCTCCTTCTGTGGAGCAAAGTGCCTCTTTATAGGAACTTAGTGCTGTTTGGGGGATGAGCAGTTTGATTTTCAGCTTGCCGGCAATTTTTATCAGGAATACTTTTTGTCCGTTGAGCTCTGCGGTGGATATCGGTTCTGTTCTGCGCATGATGATTTGCTCCAGGTGTTCCATCTGGGAGAACTCCCGGTACGAGAGTATCTGTAATGAAGCAGGCAAATCGATTTGGGTTATATTGGGACAATCGATTAAAGCCTTCCAGCGTATAGCGGTGGTGCCGTCGGGAATACGTATCTTTCCTGAGCGTCCGCGGGGGCAACCTAACAGAATTGTTTTGTCTTTGTTATAGAGCATTCCGTCTATGGAAGTAAAGTTTGGATTATTGGCATCCACTTCTATGCTTTGCAACTGTTTCAATGATTTCAAATTCTGCAGGCTGATGAGCTTTGCCGGGATGACGATGGAGGTCAAACGGTCACTCCAGCGGAACATTTTGAGGTTCACTTGTGTCCAGTCGCTGCCCAACGTTACCTGCCCGATTGCTGTACACCGGAAGAATACTCCTTCACCAAAGCGGACGCTGTTGCCGGGAAATACGATTTTCTCTAATCCGCTGCAACCTTCAAAGGCAAAATCGCCTATGGACGAAAGCCCGGAAGGCAGTACAATGCCTTTTAGGGAAGCTGCATTACTGAATGCCTTCTTGCCAATGCCGACAACACGGTATATCGTGTTGTTGTGCTTTACCCTTGCCGGAACGGATATCTCACCGGTATACAGAGAGGGTTGGGGGGCAGAGATGTTCCCTTGGTAGGTAACTTCCACATGTTGTTTCTTTGCATCTACAATGTTGAAGAAGAATTTCTCTCCACTTTTTCCGGTGACGGTGAAATCGTGTGCGTAGAGCAGGGAGGTGCTTCCCAATAATAGGATGAATGTGATTATATTTGTTCGTTTCATAGCTTTAGTAAATATAGTGTGATGAATAGAATTAGGCCATGTAGCCGGTTACGTCGGCATCATTTATATAGTCGGGTATTGGGTCATTGTCTGCCAGCAATGTAGCATCCTCGTTTACGCCGGTTGCTTGTGTGGTTGCCATAGACAATCCTTCCATGCGAATGCCTGCCTCTTCTATATTGATGACCTCATTGTCTGTAATTATTCCATTATTGTCCATATCTGCCACCATGGCATCTGCTATTCCATCCCGGTCGATGTCAACGACAAGAGTTTCTTGTCCGTTGACAATAACACCGGCTATATCCATTTGCGAGCCGTCTTCGCACGTAACCGTTTCATAGGAGACCACACTGATGGTATCTTCGTTATGCGGTTCATCGTTGCTGTTTCCGGGCATGATAGGTGTGGCAGGGGTATCAGGCTTCTGAGGGGCAATTGGCTCATTGGTTAAAGGTACTTCCGAAGTTACTGTAGGGGTATCAGTGTGGGGAGGCTGTACCGGTCCTTCGGTGACTGGCTCTGTTGCAAAAGCTGTCTGGGCCATTGAACCGGCCGCTACGCCTATTGCAGCTCCGATGGATGAGCTGGCGCCATTTTGCCAATTGTAACTTTTCTGTTCCACATTTTTCTGTGTGGAATTAGTGCTTTCCTGGTTTGTTTTTTTAGTCTTCATAGTTGCTCATTTTTAATGGTTTATAACTTATTCTGCAACAAAAATATAAAGAGAGGCATACAATGGCAAATTTCAAAAAGTATACTACATAAACCCTGCGGTTTAAGGTATCAATCCCTCATTTTTCAAGGGATTCTTACTTCTCGGTAAATTTGGATTTGCAATAGGGACAGCTCGTCATCTTTTTCAGGTCGTCATACTGTTGATATCCCATGAAATGATGGCATTCCGGGTTGGGGCACACATAGTCCTTATGAAATTTCTTATCAAGGTCGTCCAGAAACCTGGGAAGTGTAGAAGATGACCGGTAGGTTATCACAAAGAAATAGATGGCCAATAAAAGTCCTGCAGAATATAGAATGACACGCAAAGCCGGCAGGTCGGCAATGCCCGGAATAAATCCGCAGAAAATGGCAGACATGGAAAATACGCCTGTTACAGAACGGATTGCTGCAGACTTCTTTTCTTTTATCTGTATCTGGAGTTTGGTGTCGTGAAATTCGTCCCATACTTCTTGTAGGTGACGGATAGAGAACGATTTGGGTATTGATGCTCCCAGCCCTTTTATAATGGCCGCTATATCCATGAAGTAACGGTCTGACCCCAGCTCTATGCGGTCTTTTCCGGAAATGTGCTTGGACTCGATTTGCACACCATTGACGTAAGTGACGTTTTCGGGTTTCAGATTGGTAATGATATAGCCTCCTTTGTCATCGGTCACCACTTTACAGTGCTGGCGGCTGACGGATTTGGGTACGCTGTTGGCGTTCCCCCAAAAACGGTCTTGGTTGTTTATGCTGATACGCAGGCGGGATGCACCGGCTTCTCTTCCTATGATAAGTTCCATGGCATTATTGTTTTTATTATGCAGATTTTATATTGAGGAATATTTCTTTCAGTTTTTTCAGTGCTTCTTTGGAAATCTCCAGTTGAAATGCAAATGATGAATAGTCACTTAAAACGAGTCGCTGTTTGATGACATTTATCTGGTAAACATAGTTCAGATTAATGATGAACCGTTTGCCGATACGGGCAAAGCAGCGTGCCTTTTCTTTCAGTCGCTCTTCAAGGACTTTTTCGGTCTGGGCTAAATTCAAGCAAATAATACCGCGTAGCTTGTTCGTAAGTATTATATTGGTGTAATTTCCATCAGACTCAAAATATACAATCTTGGAAATGTCCAATCTAAGAAGCTCATCGCGTGAATTGAAAAACAAGAAGTTGGTTGTCGTATCCATTGTAACTTATTTATTATTTGTTTTTAATGTATCCTCTTCTGTATAGCTGTTTGATATTAATCCGATTAGAGGAATTTTTACTCGCTTTTTGTACTTTACATCTTCGATAATGATGTCACATAAAAAGTAACTTATATCGATGGTGATTTCTATTGTTTCAGGAGAATATCCTAAATAATCCTTTAGCGGAATGATAAAACGTCTACTGTCTATTTCCATAAAGTAGGAGTCACCGTCTCCGGGAAATGTGGCGCTGCGCCTTAAAGGGAAGCTGCAGAAATTGCATAAAAAAGAGCATTCTCTGACATGATTCTCTAGTGTATACCCCGCCAATACTTTAAAAGGCAGACAATCAAGGAAGGCAAATGAACTTATCTGGCCAATAACAGATGAATACCATATAGATAGGGCTTTAGGCAAGAATTTCCAGTATAGTTCTAAATCGGTCATAGGTATGGCGGGAGATGTTACATCATATTCTTGTAAGATGTGCTCTTCAGCAGTTCCCACTCCGGAGTATTCGGCCTCATAAAGGCCTTCTCCGTATTCGGCAATGCAGTATTCCTCTTTGGAGCAGATGCAGATAGGCATGTCATTTGAATGGATGATGCAAGGTACCGCTGAGGCGATATGGATTTCTTCAGTAACCCGTATCTTTGATGTTTTATCGTTGTCAAAGTACTTGTTGATAAATCTTAATACATTAAAATAATGGCACAGACTTTTCCTATATGTTATGACCTTGAAACGGCTGTCTTGTATAAACTGGCGATTTTTCTTGATGAATGCATCCAGTGAGGTGTTGAAATGTACAATTACCGGATTTATAGGCTTTTCTATTATCTCTTCTACCTGTGTTTTTCCTTCCAGGGGCAGTTCATAAATATTGTCATTCAGAAAATAAACCAGTTTGTCGTCTTGGACGTAATAAAAGGCAATGCCTTGATATGTGGCATGCTGCTTATTGTAGGAAGTGTGTTTGGCACTTTCATCAGTATGGGAGTTCGTAGTGCTATGGGTTAAAGCCACGAACTCATTTACTGTTTGAGGGCGCTTTATCCTCATGGGAGCCATTGCTTTTTTTATGGCCGATATTGTTTGCGCGCTTATGTGCTTTTGCCGTAGCTCTTCTTCTGCAAATCCTTCATTTAGTATTTCAGAGGCTTTGGGCGGGGTCTTTCCTGTCAGCATTTTAAAGAGAGTGGCCCCTAAAGCGTAGATATCCAATGTGGGTGCGAGTATTTTCCCATATTCTTGCGAACCTTGCTCTAAGGGGGCATAACCGGGAGTACCAAGGCCAATAGTAGTGCTTGATTCCGGTTCTCCGTTTTTGTCGATTTGTTTGGATAGCCCAAAATCTATCAGAAACAAAGTGTTATCAGTACGTCGCATGATATTTTTAGGCTTTAAGTCAAGGTGCAGCATCTTTTGGGAATGCATATATTGCAATGCTTTTCCTATCTCCTCTACATATTGTAGCGCTTCTTTTTCCGGCAACCCTCCTTTCTCCAATATATATGCATCCAGACTGCTCCCTTCGATATACTCCATTACATAGTAGTAGGTGTTGTTCTCTTCAAAAGACTCTAAAACCTTAACGATGTTTTGATGGTTGAGGCGAGCTAGGTTTAAGGCCTCTTTTTGAAATTTCTTTCCATATTTGTATGCAATGCTATTGGGAGATGGCTCATAAATATCTCCTGATGAACTTCTGGCACTTACATCTTGTAGAAAAAATTCTTTGATGGCTACGGATACATTGCTATTCAAGATGCCTAATTCGCCTTTCAGGCAAATTGAAGCCAAATAGGTTATACCGAATGCTCCATGACCTAATACACCTTTAATTTGGTAGTTGTAGGAATGGCCATGGAGTATAGTTCCACAAGATAAAGTGTGAATGCTGCTTTGCATGAATCTATATGTCTGTCTAATTGTTGCTGATACTTGCCTCTTATTTCACTGTGAAAACATATGATTGGGCAGAGTCTTAGCCGTTCAAAGTTATAGAACTTGTTAATGAATTCAAAAGCAAGAAATGTGGGAACTGTACTATTATGCATATTTTCCGGTTATGTGGCTGTAATATGATGTTAAGTGTGACAAACTTTTCTGCTCTACTCTTCTGGGACGGATATTTCCTACAGTTGAACACAAGAGGACTGTAAGCTGGAGTAAAAGGGACGGGCACTTCTTGGCTGAAATACCTGCTGTTTGTCATCCGGATATTTGTAGTTTATAGTTGCGCACAGTTGTGGAACGCTTTCTTCACAGTTGTGGAATAACTTTCTCATTAATGTGAAGAAGGCGTATCACAACTGTGCGCAACTGTTTTTGATGTGGTGTTGGCGTAGGAAAGTACTCTTCTCTGTGCAAGGAGGACCTGCTTCTTGTATAAGAGAAGCCTGCTTTTTTGTAAGAGGACACGGTTATGTAAGCAAAATCTGCTTACATACTTGCATGGTGGTTGCTTACATAACTTAATGCTCTGTGCAGTAGGTTGCTATATGTGTCTATGCAAGCATGCAAGTAGAATGTGCGATAAAGTTATAGTATAGAACTTGAATAGATTCTTGTTTGTGGATTTATCTTTTGCAAAGTCTTGGAATATACTGCCGGAGCACTGATGATAATGGAAAAGAAACTTTTTAAATTGCCGATTTGTTCTTAACTTTGTCAAGCAAAAAGCAATTAAAAAGAGAAAAGATGAATGTAAGAGGAATATCTATATGCTTGCTATGTGCCGGAGCGCTGTTTGTGGCTTGTGGTAGCAAGAGGGGAAAGACTGTGGAAGTTGCTGAACAAGCCGATACGGTACATGTCGTTGGTGGTGATAAGGATAAGCATGGTTGCATTGCATCTGCCGGATATACCTGGAGTGAGGTTCAGAAAGACTGTATCCGTCTGTGGGAAAAAGGAGTCCGTATGAACGCTGTGGATGATGCGGAGAAGGTGTTGTTTCTGGTGTTCAGTCCCGATTCTACCCAAGTGGAACTGTTCTTTTCGGAAGAGGAAATGCCGAACGAGATTCTGGAGCGCCGTGGTCTTCCTTCGGGGGGATATGCTTGGAATGTGGAAGATGATGATACAAAGAATGTGCGTTTGGAAGATGGAAGATGGACGGTCAGCCAGCGCGGTCGGCTTATTTACCGGCAGGCGGAAGAGGCTGCGGGGAACTAATATGTAGAGAAATGGAGGATTTGAAGATATTGACAGAGTCTGTCTGCTGCATAGCCCGTGAAGCCGGATATTTCTTGAAAGAAGAGTGGAAAAACTTCAGCCGGGAAGCGGTACAGAAGAAACAAGCCCATGATTATGTCTCTTATGTAGACAAGGAGTCGGAGAGACGGGTGGTGGCTGCGCTTCGGGAGCTTCTTCCCGAGGCTGGATTTATAGCTGAGGAAGGTTCTGCTGTCTATCACGATGAACCCTACTGTTGGGTAGTGGACCCGTTGGATGGGACAACGAATTATATTCATGATAATGTCCCCTATTGTGTCAGCATCGCTTTGCGCGACAAAGATTCTCTGCTGCTGGGAGTTGTTTATGACCCTTGCCGGGATGAATGTTTTTATGCCTGGCAGGGAGGTGGCGCTTATGTGAATGGAGAACGGATGGAGGTCTCGTCTGTCCAGCAGGTGGAGGATGCCTTTGTAGTGACGGAACTTCCTTATAATTCCGACCGGTATGCACGTACCGGTGAGCATTTGATTCATGAACTTTACGGGCGTGTGGCAGGCATCCGCATGACCGGTTCCGCTGCGCTTGCCATCTGCTATGTGGCTGCCGGACGTTTTGATGCCTGGCTTGAGGCGTTTATCGGCAAATGGGACTTTTCTGCGGCTGCGCTGATGGTGCTGGAGGCTGGTGGAAGAGTCACTGACTTTTGCGGTAGTGACGCCTTTTTGGACGGACATCATATCATTGCCACTAACGGACCGCTGCATCCGTTGTTCTTGAAGCTGGCAGGTGAGGTCTCGCCATTATAGCAAACAAGGCGATGGAGTGTATTGCTCTGTTGCCGTTTTTTTAATACTATACGATGAAAAACATAGTTAAAACCTGGTTCTTTTCTTTTGTCCATCTCTTCTTTCCGCGTCAGTGTGCCGTGTGTGGTGCTATCTTGCAAGAGGGTGAAGAGGGCATCTGCATGAAGTGCAATATGGATATGCCCCGGACAAACTATCATCTTCGTAAGGACAATCCGGTGGAACGTATGTTTTGGGGGAAGATACCTCTGGAATATGCCACATCTTGTTTCTTTTACCATAAAGGGAGTGATTTCCGCCGCATTCTCCATCAGTTGAAATATGGAGGGAGGAAAGACCTTGGCGAAGTGATGGGGCGGTTTATGGCGGCGGAGTTGTCGACTGCCGGTTTCTTCGGTGATGTGGATGTCATTGTCCCCGTTCCTCTGCATCCGCGTAAGCAGAAAATGCGCGGGTACAATCAGAGCGAATGTATAGCTCGCGGCATTTCCGCTGTCACCGGTATTCCCGTAGATACTGCTTCCGTTGCCCGTATGAAGCATACGGAAACGCAGACCCGTAAATCCTCTTATGAACGGTGGGAGAATGTGGACGGTATCTTCTGTCTGCGTCGTGCTGATGCTTTTGCAGGGAAGCATGTACTGATTATAGATGACGTATTGACTACCGGTGCCACCACTACGGCTTGTGCCGATGCGCTCAAGGAAGTGGAGGGCGTGCGCATCAGTGTATTGACACTGGCGGTGGCGGCCTCATAAGTCAGAAACGATAACGGCCGCCTGCTACGATTGTTCCGGTATATCCTACTCCGAATTCTGTGAAGAAGGCAAACCGGCTTCCGTATTCGATGCCTAGGAAACTGAATTGATAAGAGAATTTTGTCTTGTGAAAGACTTCTCCTCCAAAACTGTTCCGGAGGAAATAGGCACCGAGCCCTGCTGAGGTATACAGAGAGAATTTGGGGCGGGTAAACCAGTGCCACCGGAAGGTGGGAAGAACATACAGATACCTTCGGTTGTCTTTGGTGTTTTCATCCAAAACTTCATAAAGGCTACTGGCCGTTCCTCTATTACCGGTTATTCCTCCGGTTACGCCCAGGCTGATTTTGCGGTTGAATCTATAAATATAACTGATGTTCAGAGCACCGTAATAGCTGGTCTTCTCGCGTGTATAGATTCCAAAACTTGCTGTCGGAGCAATAAACTCTTCGGCTATACTATTAGCATCGGTAATGGGGAGGAAGCCGTAACTGACGGATATTTCATGGTGGCGGAATTTTTCCCGCGCAGAAACAAGAGAGGTTTGTGCTTTACCTGCGGTACATAGGTTGAATCCTATGACTAAAAAGAATAAAAGAGTTTTCATTGTAGTTTGGTGCTTGGATTAAGATATGTCTTTCTAATAAATAAAGACAGGTGCTTTTATGAAATTCCTTACTTTACATTTGGCAAATGTATGTTAAATCTTTGAAAATGAAATAGAAGTGTTTGTCTTTTGTGTGGGATAATGTGGGAAAACAAAAAAGGTTCGCCTGATTGACGAACCTTTTCGCTCTTCCTCTTGGACTTGAACCAAGGACCCTCTGATTAACAGTCAGATGCTCTAACCGACTGAGCTAAGGAAGAATATGCATTCAAGTTTTTTCGCTCTTCCTCTTGGACTTGAACCAAGGACCCTCTGATTAACAGTCAGATGCTCTAACCGACTGAGCTAAGGAAGAATGTTGTTTTTTCTCAAATGCGCTGCAAAAGTAATAGGATATTTTGAAATATGCAATATCTTTGCAAAAAAAATATCGAAGATGGATAAAATAATTGGGTTGGGCAATGCTTTGGTTGATGCACTGGCAATCATTGAGGATGATAATATTTTGACGGAGATGCAGCTCCCGAAAGGAAGTATGACTCTGATTGATGAAGATAAGTTCTTGAAAATTAGTGAATATTTCAGCCGGATAAAGACGCATCTGGCTAACGGAGGTTCTGCCGGAAATGCGATTCGGGCAATGGCATGCCTTGGTGCAGGTACGGGATTTATCGGAAAAGTAAACAATGATTTTTACGGTAACTTTTTTCGGGATAGTCTGCTGGAACATGGGACAGAGGCGGATTTATTGCTTTCCACTACCCTTCCGTCCGGTGTAGCCTCTACGTTCATTTCTCCTGATGGAGAGCGTACTTTCGGCACTTATTTGGGGGCGGCTTCTACATTGAAGGCGGAAGATCTTTCGCTGGATATGTTCAAAGGATATGCTTATTTGTTTATAGAGGGGTATCTGGTGCAAGACCATGATATGATTCTCCGTGCCATTGAGCTGGCTAAAGAGGCTGGTTTACAAGTATGTTTGGACATGGCGAGCTACAATATAGTAGAAGGAGACCTTGAATTTTTCTCTCTGTTGGTCAACAAATATGTGGATATTGTTTTTGCCAATGAAGAAGAGGCAAAGGCCTTTACAGGTAAGGAACCGGAGGAAGCATTGGACATCATTGCCAAAATGTGTAGCATAGCCATTGTAAAGGTGGGTGCCCGTGGTTCTCTGATTCGTAAAGGTACAGAGATGGTGCAGGTACAAGCGGCTCCGGTAGAGAAAGTGGTGGACACTACAGGAGCGGGCGACTATTTTGCAGCAGGTTTCTTGTATGGACTGACGTGTGGCTATTCGCTGGAGAAATGTGGCAAGATAGGCTCCCTTCTCTCCAAAGATGTGATACAAGTGGTGGGTACGGAGCTTCAGGCAGCACAATGGGAAAAAATCAAGGAAGAAATTTTATTAATTAATTAGCATATTATCACATAGACATATTATGAGAAGAATTTTAAAGATACGCTGGATGGTTGCCTTGCTGATTGTAGCGGGAGCCGTTTGTTTTTGGGGGTTTAAGAGTGGTGATAGCCGTAGTTTCCAAATAGCAAAGAATCTGGATATATTCAATTCCATTGTGAAAGAGTTGGATATGTTTTACGTGGATACGATTGATCCGAACAAGACTATCCGTGAAGGTATTGATGCCATGCTTTACTCGCTGGACCCCTACACGGAGTATTATCCGGAAGATGACCAAAGCGAACTGGAGCAGATGCTGAAGAATTCCTATGGCGGTATAGGTTCTGTGATTACTTGGAACCCGAAACTGAAACGTTCCATGATATCTGAGCCATACGAGAATATGCCTGCTGCCGATGTAGGCCTGAAAGCCGGAGATATTTTGATGGAAATTGACGGAAAAGACCTTGCCGGAAAGAACAACCAGGAAGTCAGCGAGATGCTTCGCGGACAAGTGGGTACCAGCTTCAAGCTGAAAGTGCAACGTCCCGGTACAGAGAAACCGTTGGATTTCGACATTGTGCGCCGTTCCATCCAATTGCCGTTCATACCTTATTATACGGTGCTGGATAATAATATAGGTTATATCAATCTCAGCACCTTCTCGGGGAATCCTTCCAAGGAGTTCAAGCAGGCTTTTCTGGACTTGAAGAAGCGGGGGATGACTTCGTTGGTGATTGACTTGCGGAACAATGGGGGTGGCTTGCTGGATGAGTCCATAGAGATAGCCAATTTCTTTCTGCCTCGCGGAAAAACACTTGTGACGACAAAGGGTAAGATTAAGCAAGCCAGCAATACCTACAAGACATTGCGTGAACCGTTGGATTTGGAAATTCCTTTGGCTGTTCTGGTCAATGGCGGAACGGCTTCCTCGTCAGAAATCCTTGCGGGTTCTTTGCAGGACCTTGACCGTGCGGTCATTATCGGTAACCGTACTTTCGGTAAGGGATTGGTGCAGACCACCCGTCCGTTGCCATACGGTGGTACCATGAAGCTGACGACTTCTAAATATTATATTCCCAGCGGCCGTTGTGTGCAGGCTATCGACTACAAGCACCGGAATGAGGACGGCAGTGTGGGACGTATTCCGGACAGCCTTACTACCGTGTTCCATACGGCTGCCGGACGTGAAGTGCGTGATGGCGGAGGCGTGACTCCGGACATTGCGGTGAAGCAGGAGAAGCTGCCCAACATTCTGTTCTATCTTGTCAATGACAATCTTATTTTCAATTATGCAACGGACTATTGCCTGAAACATCCTACCATCCCTTCAGCAGAGAAGTTTGAAATTACAGATGCCGATTATGCGGACTTCAAGGCGATGGTGAAGAAGGCGGACTTCAAATACGACCAACAGACAGAGAAGATGCTGAAGAACCTGAAGGAGATGGCCGAATTTGAGGGCTATCTGACTGATGCTTCGAAAGAGTTTGAAGCGCTGGAGAAAAAATTGTCGCATAATCTGGACCGTGACCTTGACCATTTCTCCAAGGACATCAAGAGCATGATTGCGGTAGAAATCATCAAGCGTTATTATTTCCAGCGTGGAAGCATTATCCAGCAGTTGAAAGATGATGATGACTTGAAAGAGGCTGTAAAGATACTGACTGCTCCGGCAAAATACAAGGAAATGTTGAGTGCTCCGACAGTGACGTCAATGTCTCTGCAATAAAGAAAGGAGGCAGCCCCGGTTTTTCTGAGTACCGCTACGAGAGCAAATGAGAATGTTTATGATGAAATAGTATAAGGGCATTCTTAAGAGGATTCTTTTATTTGCTCCTTAATTTATACCGGATAGTCTCTGTATAAGCCTTTTATACACGGCTATTCGGTTAAGTTGTTTGTAGGGTATTAACTTGTTTTATATTTTTGCAGGTGATAATGAAAATATTGACAAGGTTATGAAACGATTGAATTCTCTGAAAGTATGGCTGTCTGTGGTATTGTTGCTTTGCTTCTCTCTTTCCGGACAAGCCCAGTTTCTGCGCACTTCCTACTTTATGGAAGGAAGTAGCCAGCGTATGCAGCTCAATCCGGCCTTGATGCCGGGACGCGGTTATCTGAATATTCCCGCGATAGGTTCGTTGAATGCTACCGTCAACTCCAGTTCCCTGGGGTATAGGGATATTATGGACATTATTGAGAACAGTGATGATAGCGACTATTTCATGAGCAATGACTTTATGAACCGACTGGATGCTATCAATAACTTGAATGTGAATTTGAGTACCGACATTCTGTCTGCCGGGTGGTATAAAGGAAAGAACTTCTGGTCAGTCAATGTGGGGTTGCGTAATGATATCGGTGCTGCCATACCGAAAACCATGTTCCAGTTTATGAATAACATGAGTAACCTGGAGTTTGGTGACAATATTTCTGACTATTTGGGCATTAACGAAACCATTAATGGACAGAAGCTTGAGATAAATTCCTATGCAGAAGTCGGCGTTGGCTTTGCAAGGAATATAACAGACCGACTGGCTGTAGGCGGTAAGGTGAAGATGCTGCTGGGTATCGGTAACTTAAAGCTGAACATTAACCAGATTCATGTGGAAACTCCTTCTGTGGGCTCTTCAGGAGTGACGAGTAAAGCTTCCATTCAAGTGGATGCAACTTTGGAGAACTCGTCAAAGCTGTTAGAACTTCCCGAGAACGAGAATGGTGATTATATCGATGAAATCGATTTTGGCAGTTTCGGTTTTGCCGGATATGGTGGGGCTATTGATTTGGGAATATCTTACAAGTTACTGGATAAATTGACACTTTCTGCTTCAGTTCTTGATTTGGGCTTTATCAAATGGTCTAAATCGAATACCAGTATAGCGCGAGCCAATGCAGAGCAGACTTATGATCTTCTTGACCCGGCCTCGCAGCAGGAGTTCATAAATATTGTGAACAGCGGCGAGATTCTTAACTATGACATGTTGCAGCTCAAGACAGAGGAAGCTTCTGAGAAGAGCCGTACCCGTGGATTGACTTCTACAATGGTTCTTGGCGCTGAATATGCCTTGCTGAATGATTGGCTGGTAGTGGGTGCCTTGTATACCGGTCGTTTTGCCAAGCCGAAAACTTTGAATGAGCTGACTTTCTCTGCCTGCATCCGTCCGACGAATGCTTTCAATGTAGCTGCCAGCTATTCCGTACTTCAAGGAGCCGGTAAAACCTTCGGTCTGGCACTGAAACTGGGGCCTTTCTTTGCGGGAACAGACTATATGTTCTTTGGCAAGAATACGAAGAATGTCAATGCTTATTTGGGTGTTTCTATTCCTTTGGGAAAACAGAAAGCTGCTGAAATCTTATAAAGTGAGTTGTCAGTTGTCGTGGGTTATCTTTCTATAAAAGAGGATAATCTGCGATTTTGTTTTTACGAAAACGCAAAAAGCTTTATCTTTGCTGGTAAATACCTATAAACAGTACTCATGAGAATTGCAATAACGTTTCTCTTGTTTTTGGTTTTCAGTAGTTTGCTGCAAGCTTCACCCATACCTTTTTCTCCTATAGTGAGGAGCTATTCAGTGTCGGATTATAATGCTGGTATTCAGAATTGGGCCATTGCTCAGGACGAAAGAGGAGTGATGTATTTCGGTAATAACAGTGGGCTGTTGGAATTTGATGGAAGTGCTTGGCGGCTGTATGAATTACCGACAAAAGGAATTGTGCGTGCTATATATATCAGTGAAGATGGAAGAATTTATGTAGGCTCTTACGAAGAATTCGGTTATTTTGTCCGTACTCCTTATGACACTCTTCAATATCATTCATTGAAAAATAAGGTGAAAGATTTTGTGTTTCATAATGACGAAATCTGGGATATTGCTTGCGTTCAAGGAGAAATTGTATTTCAATCATTCGGTTCTCTCTTTTTTTATAATGGAAATTCGGTAGAAG
This sequence comes from Bacteroides sp. CACC 737, assembly GCF_013874375.1. Lineage (NCBI taxonomy): Bacteria > Pseudomonadati > Bacteroidota > Bacteroidia > Bacteroidales > Bacteroidaceae > Bacteroides > Bacteroides sp. CACC 737. The sequence continues at coordinate 3,469,752 of NZ_CP059408.1, read as the reverse complement.
GTATTCGAATGAAGAACCTTCCACTGAATTTGTTCCAGGTTGGAAATACTTTTTATTCTCAAAGAATAAACGGCGGACTTTATGTCTTTGCCGGTAGGGAAATGAAAGAACTTATTCCCAGAAAAGCATTTGGAGATAGTGATGTCCTGGCCGGGCTCCCTTATGATGATGCGGTTTTAATGTTTACCCGTAATCAGGGAGGTTTCCTGTATCGAGATGGGAGGGTAGAAAAATGGGAAACTGAATGTGATGATATATTCAGGAAGCATACCATTAATCGTGCGGTGATGACCAAAGACAGTTGCTACGTTGTTGGCACAATATCTGATGGCATATATGCGTTGGATAAAAAGGGAAAGCTGATTTGGAAGGTCAATACGGATAATAAACTACAGAACAATACTGTTTTGAGATTGTATTGTGATGATGACAACAATATATGGACAGCTTTGGATGAAGGTATTGCCTATATACACAACAATTCTTTAATCTATTATTATGAACCTCCATTTCGTAAAATAGGCATGGTATATGATGTCTTGGTAAGGGAAAATGAAGCTTATATTGCTTCTAATCAGGGACTTTATTGGCTTAAGGATGGAAAGACTGAATTAGTTCCGGGTTTGGAAGAACAAGCGTGGTTCGTCGATGAATGGGGAAAACAGATTTTCTGCGGGCACAACAAGGGGACTTTCTTTATATCAGGACTGAAATCAAAGCTGGTATCTGATGTAAAAGGAGGGATGTGTATGGAAAAGATTGAATTGAAGGAACAATCTTTTTTGTTGGAGGGAGCTTATGCGCTTCTGAATTTATATACGGAGACTGCTTCGGGAGAGTATTGCTTTACTCGGTCCTTACGTGGGTTCAGCCACATGATTCGTCATATAGAAGTGGACCATCAAGGGAATATTTGGGCGAAACATTTAAGGAATGGTTTGTATCGCTTTCGGATTGATTCGGATATGAAGCAGGTAAAGGATGTGCGGAAGTATGAGAGCTTGGGAGAAGTGAAAGGTGGGAGTTTTACTTTGTTCAAAATCAATGGTCGGGTAGTTTTTTCTAATGGGGAATATTTCTATACTTACGAAGATATGACTGATTCGATTGTTCCTTATGAAACAATGAATGAGCAATTGATGGAATTGAAAGGAATCAAGACTGTGAGTCATGCGAACGGAGATTACTATTGGTTTGTGGGCGACAGGACTGTGTTTTTGGTGAAGTGTGCGATAAATACTTTCAATATCGAACTTCGGATTCCATATTCTTTGTTTGACGGTCTGGCTGTGGAAGAACGAGGAAGCGTGGTTTATGACAAGAGAAATAATCATTCCTATCTTTGCTTGAATAATGCCATTGCCCGTATTGAAACAGATAGTTCCTCGTTATATAAATCTCAGACCAGGCGTTCTTTATGGATTTCAGAGATGCAGGTTACTGAGGAATTCAGTGATAAACGGAAGACATTGGTCGTGCAGTCGGGAGTCAAGGTCGAACATGAGTTTAATACAGTGAGTTTTACATTGTGCTATCCGGTTTATAACGATTATACTTATAAAGTAAGATACCGGTTGGAAGGGTATTCTGATCAGTGGATACCTGATGGACGCAATTTGCAGAAAAAGTATGCCCGTCTTCCTTATGGAAGTTATGTTTTTCGGGCGGAGATATATGATACTGGTAGAGTTTTGGCATCGGTGGAGTTTCCCTTTGAGATTTTGTCTCCGTGGTATTTGTCTTATTGGGCTGTGGGAAGCTACATTCTGATAGGGTTGTGCCTGCTGGCCTTGCTGCAATATATTGTTTATCGCTTTGTGAAGAAAAAGAAGGACCGTGTGATTGAGCAGCAGCGTGTAGTCCATCAGGCAGAGCTTGAACGGCAAGAGAAGAAGATTATTGAGTTGGAAAAGGAGCAGCTTGAGGCCGATTTGCGTTTTAAAAGTAAAGAATTGTCCAGCGTGGTAATGATGAATATCGCTCATCAGGAGTTTTTGACTTCATTGAAAGAGGAGATACAGAAGCAAAAGTTGTCCGGACAGCATAGTCGTAAGAATTTGGATAAACTTCTTGTTTTGGTCAACAATAATATAGTGTCTGATGAAGAGAACTGGATAATGTTTCAAGCTAATTTTGACCGTATACATGAAAATTTCTTCCGAAACCTGAAACTTCAATATACTGATTTGACTTCAGGAGATTTACGCTTTTGTGCATTGCTCCGCTTGAATATGCCGACAAAGGAGATAGCGAAGTTGCTCAACATTTCTACACGTGGGGTTGATGCTGCAAGATACCGGTTGCGCAAGAAATTCAATCTGCTTCCGGAAGAAAGTCTGACTGATTTCCTTATAAATTTTAAATAACTGTTTTACAGTGGAATATTAATGGGGGAAGTATTAATATTGTACTCCCTCTTTTGTTTTTTAGTGATGGGTGTACTTTTGTTGTAGTGCGGGATGTGGAGGTTGTCGTATGCTTTTCTTTTATTTGCAGCAAAATAATATTTCTATAAATTAAAAGCATGAAAGACATGAAGTATTTACTTTTCAAGTTACAATCATTTTTAGTCTTGTTGGTGTTTACTGCCGTTAGTGCGTATGCGCAGAAATCTCCGGTCGATATGAATCGTTTCATCGACGATTTAATGAAGAAGATGACCCTGGAAGAGAAAATAGGTCAGTTGAATCTGCCGGTTACCGGTGAGATTACGACCGGTCAGGCTAAAAGTAGTAATGTGGCCAAACGTATTCGTGCCGGTGAAGTGGGCGGGCTTTTCAATCTGAAAGGCGTGGAACGTATCCGCGATGTACAGAAGCAGGCGGTTGAAGAAAGTCGTTTGGGTATTCCTCTCTTATTTGGTATGGATGTTATTCATGGATATGAAACGGTGTTTCCCATCCCTTTGGGATTGTCGTGTACATGGGATATGAAGGCGATTGAAGAATCGGCACGTATTGCAGCCATTGAGTCCAGTGCCGACGGTATTTGCTGGACATTCAGTCCGATGGTGGATATTTGCCGTGATGCCCGTTGGGGGCGTGTGTCCGAGGGCAACGGTGAAGACCCGTTTCTGGGAGCAGCCATTGCGCAGGCCATGGTACGTGGTTATCAGGGAAAAGATATGAGCCGTAATGATGAGATTATGGCTTGTGTAAAGCATTTTGCCTTGTATGGTGCCGGTGAGGCAGGACGTGACTATAATACAGTAGATATGAGTCATCAGCGCATGTTCAATGAATACATGTTACCCTATCAAGCGGCGGTTGATGCCGGTGTGGGAAGTGCGATGGCCTCTTTCAATGAGGTCGATGGCATTCCCGCTACTGGAAACAAGTGGTTGATGACGGATGTATTGCGTAAGCAGTGGGGGTTTGGCGGTTTTGTAGTGACAGATTATACCGGAATTACAGAAATGACCGACCATGGCATGGGCGATACGCAGACTGTTGCCGCGTTGGCACTGAATGCAGGTGTGGATATGGATATGGTGAGCGATGCATTTGTAGGTACGCTCAAGAAGTCATTGACAGAAGGAAAAGTGACAGAAGAAGTAATTAATGCGGCTTGTCGCCGTATTCTGGAAGCTAAGTACAAGTTGGGCTTGTTCGATAATCCTTATAAATACTGTGATGTGAAGCGTGCCAAGAAGCAAATCTTTACCAAAGAGCATCGTGCCGTTGCGCGTAAGATTGCTTCGGAGAGTTTGGTGTTGCTGAAGAACGAGGGTAATGTGCTTCCGCTGGCCAAAAAAGGCACTATTGCTGTGGTAGGTCCGTTGGCAGACAGCCGCAGTAATATGCCGGGTACTTGGAGTGTGGCTGCTGTATTGAAGAATGCAACTTCTTTGGCTGAAGGTTTGAAGGCGGTAGCAGGCGATAAAGCCGAAATATTGACTGCGAAAGGCTGTAATTTGATGAGTGATGCCGAATATGAGAAACGTGCCACTATGTTCGGACGTTCTTTACACCGTGACAATCGTTCGGACAAGGAGTTGCTGGACGAGGCTCTTGCTGTGGCTGCCAAATCGGATGTTATTGTGGCTGCGCTCGGTGAGTCTTCGGAAATGAGTGGAGAGAGCAGTTGCCGCACGAATCTTGAAATGACCGACACCCAACGCATGCTGTTACAAGAATTATTGAAAACAGGAAAACCAGTGGTACTGGTGCTGTTTACCGGTCGTCCGCTGGTACTGAACTGGGAGCAGGCAAACGTGCCGGCCATTCTGAATGTATGGTTTGCAGGCAGTGAGGCAGGTTTTGCCATCGGTGATGTACTGTTTGGTGATGTGAATCCGAGTGGGAAGCTGACTACGACTTTCCCGAAGAACGTGGGACAGATTCCTTTGTTCTACAACCACAAGAACACGGGACGCCCTCTTGCCGACGGTGCATGGTTCCAGAAATTCCGCAGCAACTATATAGACATAGACAATGAACCGCTTTATCCTTTTGGTTTCGGCTTGAGCTATACCACATTCTCTTATAGCGACGTGGCTTTGGACAAGACTAGCATGACGGATAAGGGCGAACTGACTGCTACCGTGACTGTGACCAATACCGGCAAGAGAGACGGTGCGGAAGTGGTTCAACTTTATATTCGTGACCTTGTGGGAAGTGTAACCCGTCCGGTGAAAGAGTTGAAAGGCTTTGAGAAGATTTTTCTGAAAGCCGGCGAATCTAAAAAAGTATCTTTCAAGATTACTCCCGAATTGCTGAAGTTCTACAACTACAATCTTGATTTTGTATGCGAGTCCGGTGATTTTGAGGTGATGATTGGCAGAAATAGCCAGGACGTAAAGAAAGCAGCGTTCAAGTTACTCTAACTGATTCTCAAGACGGCAATATGCAGCATTCAAGCCACTGCGTTGAGATGGCATTGTTGCTGCATATTGTCTACATCTTCACTGCAAACGTTTTGCAGTTTTTACTTGATATATAATCTATCGTATAATGGCAATCGGTTATGGAAATCTTATGGTCGGCTTTGAGGCAGTGAAAGGTATGACGTTCTTGAATATGGGATAAAAAACTTCAGAATAGGATAAAAGCCCCCTTTGCTTTTCTATCTTCTTGCTCTATTATATGAATAGTACCTAAATATTTATTATACTTTTATATTCCTTATAATCTGTTGTTTATGTTATGCAGTAGTAGCAATGATGTACCCCTCCGGTGAACTGTGGTACTCTTGTGGTAGCTTGTTTTTTGACATATATCAACTTCTCCGGTATGTTTGCAAAAGAATTTTAAATCAATACAAAATGAAGAAAAATCTACTAATTACATGTGTGATGTTATTGTTTGCCATTACTTCGATGGCACAGAACAAAATTACGATTTCGGGTGTCGTTACGGACAAGACAGGCGAAACTGTTATCGGCGCTTCTGTTCGTGTAAAAGGGCAGGAGAGTAAAGGTAGTATTACTGATATAAATGGTAAATATCAGATTGTTGATGTGGCATCTAATGCTACCTTGATTTTTAGTTATATAGGTATGCGTGAGCAGGAGATTGCCGTAAATGGGCGTTCAACTATCAATGTGAAGATGGAAGAGGACAGCCAGCTCATTGATGAGGTGGTTGTAGTTGGTTATGGTAGTGCCAAGAAACGCGACTTGACCGGTTCTATCGTTACTGTGAAAGCGGATGAGATTGCCTCTAAGCCTTCTACCAATCCACTGGCATCCATACAGGGTAAGGTTGCCGGTGTACAGGTAGTGAATACGGGCCGTGCAGGACAAGACCCTGAAATCCGTGTTCGCGGTACGAACTCCATTAACGGTTTCAAACCCCTTTATGTGGTAGATGGACTGTTCACGGACAATATCAATTATCTGAACACTGCGGATATTGAATCTATGGAAATCTTGAAAGACCCTTCTTCTTTGGCTATTTTCGGTGTGCGTGGTGCCAATGGTGTAATCATCATTACCACTAAAAGGGCAAAAATAGGGAAGACGATGGTCAACATCAACTCCTCAGTGGGTTGGAAGGTTATTTATGACCGTGTAGGTGTGACGAATGCCGAAGAGTTTAAGATGCTGTACAACGAGCAGTTGATATCTCAAGGAAGCGACCCTTATGATTATACTCAATGGACTGGTAACACAGATTGGCAGGATGAGATATTCCAGACAGGTTTTCTGACCAATAACAATGTGAGCATTACAGGTGCAACGGATAAGAGCAAGTTTTATTTGGGTTTGGGTTACGTCATGGAAGAAGGTTCCATTAAAACGGAAAAGCTCAATAAGTTTACCGTAAACTTGAACAGTGAATATAGTGTAACCGATTTCCTGCGTTTTGGTTTCCAACTTAATGGAGTTCGTGCTAAGTATCCTGATGCAAAGGGTGTGGATGGTGCTTTGAAGGCTGCTCCTATTGCTCCTACTCATGACCTTGAATCGGGACTGATACATACGCTGCCCGACTTCCAGCGTGCACAAGTGTGGAATCCTCTTATTGAAACAGAGTTGCGCGGTGCTCACAACAAGTCTGAAAACTATCGCGTGGCAGGTAATGTGTTCGGAGAGATAGATATTCTAAAGAACCTTACGTTCAAAGCGACTTTCTCTATGGACTATGCTTCTAGCCAGGGACGTTCATATTCTCCGCTGATTTATGTTTATAATCCCGATGTGGAGGGGGGGGAAGAACGGTTGACTGAAAGAGAAAGTGTGAACCAAAGCAAGTCTACCTCTCTTGCTGCACAGTCTGACTATGTGTTGACTTATCTCGGACAGTTTGGTAATCATGGATTGACATTGACTGCCGGTCTTACCACCAATTACAATGAGTCTTCCAGTTTGAGTGGTGGACGCAGCCAGCTTGCGGGCTACGGCATTTTGGTGGGCGACGACCCGGACAGATGGTGGCTCTCTACCATCGACGATGTATCTACGGCAACTAATGGCGGTTCTCAGAGTGACAGATTTACCATGTCTTATTTGTTCAGAGCATTGTATAACTACAAGAATCGTTATTTACTTAATGCTTCTTTCCGTAGGGACGGTTCATCTGTTTTCTATAAGACAGGTAATACTTGGGACAACTTTTACTCTTTCGGTGCCGGTTGGGTAATGACCGAAGAGAAGTTTATGCAGAACCAAAATGTAATTAACTTCTTGAAGTTGAAAGGCTCTTGGGGTGTGTTGGGCAGCCAGAATACCGGTTCCAGTTATCCGGCATACGCCACCATTGTTAGTTCGGGTTCAGCTGTGTTCGGTGACAATATCATTGCGGGTAAAGGCCCCAACAAACTGATTTCACCTACTTTGGGATGGGAACGTAATTATTCATGGGAAGTAGGTTTTGACATGCATATGTTCAATGATCGTTTGCAGCTTTCTCCGGTTTATTATAACAAAACAACAAAAGATATGTTGACTTCCATTCCGGGTATTGCAGGTACTGTTCCCGGATTACAGAATGTGGGTGAGATTCGCAATCGCGGTTTTGAACTTAGTGCTTCTTGGAACGACAAGATTGGGGAAGATTGGAGATATGGATTAGGTGCTAATTTGAGCACTATTGATAACAAGGTGCTTTCACTGGTAAACAAAGACTATAATATTATCAGTGGTCCCTCACGTGTTTCCGAAGGTTATCCGATTGGCTATTTCTATGGTTACAAGGTTGAGGGTGTATATCAGAACGAAGACGACATCCGTTTCTCTCCGATTAACTCGGTTGGTTCGGTAACACCGGGTGATTTGAAATTTGCTGATGTTGACGGTAATGGCAAAATTACTGATAATGACCGTACAATGATAGGTAATCCAACTCCTGATTTTACTTACGGTTTTAATGTTAATTTGGGATGGAAGAATCTGGACCTGACTGTTGACATGATGGGTGTTTATGGAAATGAAATTTACCGTAATTGGGGAAGCAGTAGCTATGCACAACTGAATTATCGCACAGAGCAATTGAATCGTTGGCATGGAGAGGGCACTTCCAATTGGGAGCCCTTGCTCGACCCTTCACACAAAATAAATCAGGAGGCTTCCACGTATTTCATCGAAGATGGCAGTTTCTTCAGAATCCGTAATATCGAATTGGGATATAACTTTGACAAACGACTGTTGAATCGTATCAAGGTACAGTCACTGCGTCTTTATACCAATGTGCAGAATCCCAAGACCTGGAGCCGTAACGGCGGATATACGCCGGAAGTGGGCGGAAGTGCTATTTCGTTTGGTATTGATGGTGGAGGCTATCCTATGCCTACAGTTTATACGATTGGTTTTAATTTGACTTTCTAAAATTATATAAAGGCAGACTATGAAGAAGATATTTTATTATATAGCATTTTTAGCAGTAAGCTTTGCACTAACTTCGTGTGAGGATATGTTTGATAGAAAACCGCTTGGACAGCAGACAGAGGATGATTTGACTGGTGGTACTTATGAAACGCAGGTGTTTAATATGTATGCCAAGTTGCGCGGTTTTCATTTGACAAGCGGCAATACTGCATTGGCAATCCACGGTATGCGTTCTGAGGACGCAGAGAAAGGAAGCACATTGTCCGATGGAGCAGCCACTGGCAAGATGTTCGATGACTTTGAATATTTGGCAAGTAATGGGATGATTAAGAGCTACTGGAATGAAAACTATTCATTGATACATAAGGTAAATGATTTGCTTGATGAAATGAGCCAAAACCCGTCATTGACAGAAGGTGACCTCGTCAATAAGGGGGAAGCTTTGTTTGTACGTGCTTTCTGTTATTTTAACCTTGTACGCGCTTTTGGTGAAGTGCCTTTGATTGACTTTAAAGTTTATGATGCAGCTGAGGCAAATGTTCCAAAGTCTTCTGTGGCAAAGATATATGAATTAATAGATTCTGACCTTACGGAAGCCGAAAACAGTCTGCCCAGAACGTGGGAGCAACTTTATGTAGGTCGTCTCACTTGGGGAGCTGCTCGTTCTCTTCATGCACGCACATACATGATGCGTAATGACTGGGGGAATATGAAGGCTGCCGCTGAAGAAGTGATTAACTCCGGTTTATATAATCTGAAAACACCTTATGAAGACATATTCCGGGAAAAAGGTGAAAACTGTAGTGAATCTGTTTTTGAATTGCAATGTACGGCAACAGAATCACAACCAGGTTCTAATGATATAGGAAGCCAGTTTGCTTCCGTTCAGGGTGTACGTGGCGCAGGCGAGTGGAATCTCGGTTGGGGGCAACACACCGCTACTCAAGAATTGGCAGATGCTTTTGAAGAAGGTGATCCGAGAAAAGACGAAACCCTGCTTTATTTTATACGCAACGGCAAGGACGATCCGGAGTCCATACCTGCTAACAAGCCTTATGGCGAGAAACCAGTTTCGAATGCCGATGTTATAGCTAAATACTTTAACAAAAAAGTATATACAGATCCGGCAATGCGTTTGAAATTCACAAAAGGAGGTTATTGGGTGAATATTCGTTTGATACGTTATGCTGATGTGGTATTAATGGCTTCCGAAGCTGCTTGTGAATTGGGTGATTTATCTTCTGCCCGTAACTATTTGGAGATGGTGCGCGCTCGTGCTCGTGGCAATAATATCGGAATCCTACCGGAAGTGACGACCAACAATCAGAATGAACTGCGTGAGGCCATTCGTCATGAAAGACGTGTTGAGTTAGGTATGGAGTTCGACCGTTTCTACGACTTGGTTCGTTGGGGTATTGCTAAAGAGGTACTTCATGCTGCAGGCAAGACCGGTTATCAAGACAGACATGCTTTGTTGCCCATCCCGCAAGACGAAATTGACAAGTCGAATGGTGTATTGGTTCAAAATCCCAATTATTAATCTATAAATGTACTAACTACTTATGAAAAAATATATAGTATCTGTGGCTTCTTGCCTGTTTGCATTGTGTATGCAGTCTTGTTTTCAGGATATGGATCATCCTGCTTTCGACTACCCTGAGAGTACCGGTGAAGTACCTACTACTCCTTTGAAGATGTATCTTCCTTTTGATGAAGAGGACATTCGGGATAAAGGTGAATGGGGATTTTTGGTAGCAGATAACGGGAATGCCAAGTTTGTGGAAGACGGAATCGCTGGCATGGCCTATCAAGGTGCTGAAAATGCTTACATTTTGGCCAAGACTCCTTCTATTTTGGAAAATAACATACCCACTATCGGTGATTTGACTGTAGCTTTTTGGATGAGAACCACTAAGAATACTTCTGCGCAAGGTTTGTTCTCTATCCCTAACTCTATTAAATTCTGGGGCAACTTCGACATCTTCTTGGAGAATAATAATAGCGAGACTCAGGCATTTTTCAAGGTTCATATCTTCAATCAGACAGCAAAAGAGAATGATGAAAGATGGGTTGAGGCAAAAATAGATGATATTTTTGGTAGCGAATGGGTGCATCTGGCTTTTGTGTATGATGGCAATACTTCTACCATTACTGTTTATCGTAATGGTGAGGGGGTCTTTACCAAAGAATTGCCTGATTGTGGGAAATTGAAGTTTAATAATGTAGGCGCTTCTTTGGCTGTTGGTGCATTTCAGTTCAGCACTACTCCGAGTCTTACTTCGGGTGCAGGAGCACAAACCTGGGCAAAGAACTTTCCCGGTCAGCTTGATCAGTTCCGCTTATATGACAAGGTGTTGACGGCAACCGAAATTCAGAGTATTTACTCTGGAAAAGAATGAAGCTACACTTTAATCTGATGCTAAGATGAAAGTATTATATTTCATAGTATGTCTTTTGTTGGTTGCGTGCGGTGGTGATAATCAACCTGAGGTGAATCAGCCTTTCGAGTTGAAGAATATCATTGTGGGTGACCAACAAAACCAACAGACATTTGAGAATGTTGCTCCCAATGTAGCCATTGTTTTGGAGTTCTCGGATGCTGTAGATGAGGCTTCAGCCCGTAACAATATTGCTTTGAAACATGAGGAGCTTCCTATAAGCTGCGATTATGAGTTCCTGCAAGAGAAAAAAGTATCGGTGACTCCTAAGGAGGGGTTTAAAATCTTGTCATCGTATAAATTGATTGTCAATCCGGGGGTGAAGTCCACCTCCGGGGTACTGCTTTCCAATGGCAAGGTTTGTATGATTAAGACAGGAATGGATGATACTGATAAGTTTGAGCGTATTCCTGATGAGGACTTGTTGACATTGGTACAGAAGCAGACCTTCAAGTACTTCTGGGACTTTGGGCATGAATATTCCGGAATGGCGCGCGAACGTACTACTTCGGGCGATGTCGTTACTACCGGTGGTACTGGCTTTGGCGTGATGGCCATGCTGGTAGCTGCTGAACGGGGTTTTATTACCCGTCAGCAAGCTGTTGAACGGGTGCAGAAGATAGTTACTTTTCTTGATAAGGAATGTACGGCTTATCATGGTGCTTATGCACATTGGATAAATGGCGCAACGGGAGCAACCAAACCTTTCAGTGAGAAAGACAACGGTGCCGATTTGGTTGAAACCTCCTTGTTATTTCAAGGTTTGCTTGCCGCTCGAGCCTATTTCAAGGAAAATATGGAAGTAGAAAGCAGGTTGCGTGCCGACATAACCCGTCTTTGGGAAGCTATTGACTGGACTTGGTTCCAGAAAAATGGTGAAGATGTACTATATTGGCATTGGAGTCCCGATTACGGTTTTGAGAAGAACCTGGCAATAAGAGGATGGAATGAATGTCTGATTACTTATATACTTGCTGCTTCGTCTCCAACACATGCTATCAATAAAGTTGTATATGAAGCGGGCTGGGCTAAAAATGGAGGAATCAGGAATGGAAAATCTTATTATGGCATCACTCTTCCTTTAGGTTCGGATAAAGGGGGACCGCTGTTCTTATCTCAATATTCTTTTCTGGGCATTAACCCGCAAGGACTGGAAGACCAATATGCCGATTACTGGATGCAAAATCGTAATCATACATTGATTAATTACAATTATTGTAAGGAAAATCCTAAAGGATATACGGGTTATAGCGCTTCTTGTTGGGGATTGACGGCAAGTGACGGCGATACGGGATATTCAGCTCATTCACCTACTAATGATAAAGGGGTCATTGCTCCAACAGCCGCTTTGTCTGCATTTCCTTATACTCCGGAGGAGTCAATGGAAGCGCTGCATTTTTTCTATTATAAGATGGGAGACAAACTTTGGAAGGATTATGGTTTTATAGATGCCTTTAATTTGACGGCAGATTGGTACGATACTCAGTACATAGCCATTGACCAAGGGCCGATAATCTGTATGATAGAGAATTATAGAACAGGTCTCCTTTGGAATTTATTTATGTCTATACCGGAAATCCAACAAGGACTGAAGAAGCTTGGCTTTCAGAGTCCGTGCTTAAACTAAAAGAATGATTATGATGAGAATATTGCTATATTTGATACTTTTGCTATATCCTTTTAATTTGATTTCGGGACAGAAAACGCAGAAGCAGCTTTCTGACGACGAACTTATGACCCTCGTCCAGAAGCAAACTTTCCGTTATTTTTGGGATTTTGCCCATCCTGAATCCGGATTGGCGCATGAACGGAGTAACGGTGGTGCCGAGACAGCTATCATTGGTGGGTCGGGATTCGGAGTGATGGCTATCATTGTCGGCATAGAACGTGGGTTTATCACCCGTGAACAAGGTGCTGAACGTATACTGAAGATTGTTCGTTTCTTGAGCGACAAGAATACCGACAGTTATCACGGCATGTGGGCACATTGGATGAACGGTAAAACCGGTAAGACCATTCCTTTCAGCCGTAAAGACGATGGAGCGGATATTGTAGAATCCGCTTTCATGTTCGAAGGCTTGTTGGCTGCCCATCAGTATTTTATAAAGGATAATCCGACGGAAAACCGTATCAGGGGAATGATTAATAATCTGTGGCGCCAAGCAGAGTGGAATTTTTTCACTCAGGGGCAGGATGTGATGTACTGGCATTGGTCACCCAATAACGGATGGGCGATGAATCACCAGATTAAAGGTCATAATGAGTGCCACATTGTGTATATCTTGGGTGCGTCTTCTCCTACTTATCCGATTGCTGGGAGCGTTTATCATAAAGGCTGGGCCAGTGCGAATACTTTTCTGAACGGTCGGGAGTATTATGGCATCAGGCTTCCTCTCGGGGACAATAACGGCAAGGGCGGTCCTTTGTTCTTTACTCATTACTCCTATATGGGGCTTGATCCGCATGGTTTGAAGGACCGCTATGCCAATTACGAGGAACAAATGAAGGCTCATACCTTGATTAACCGTGCCTATTGTATTGACAATCCGAAGGGATATAAGGGTTACGGTGAGAAATGCTGGGGATTGACAGCTAGTGACGGTGATAAAGGCTATTCTGCCCATAGTCCCGGAAATGATCGCGGCGTGATTACGCCTACTGCGGCCCTTTCATCCATCCCTTATGCACCGGAATATTCTTTGGAGGCCATGCGCTATTTCTATGAAGAACTGGGTGACCGTCTTTGGGGTGAATATGGTTTCAAGGATGCATTTAATCTGACTGAGGATTGGTTTGCGCCTTCGTATCTTGCCATTGACCAGGGACCGATTATCGTGATGATAGAGAACTATCGCACCGGTTTGATTTGGAAGCTTTTCATGAGTCATCCCGATGTACAGAAGGGATTGAAGAGATTAGGCTTTACGTCTCCTTATTTGAATAAGGCTGATTAGGTTTGGCTGGATTTGATTTTGGTGAATTTTATATAGATTAAAAAGGATTATAACCATGAAAAACGTGCTTTTCAATAGTGTATTGGTTGCTTTCGTATTGCTTGTCGCCTCGTGCGGCAAGCAACCGGAAGCTAAGGTGGAGGTGATGTCGTTTAATATCCGTCTGGATCATGTAGCGGACAGTATGAATAACTGGAAATACCGTAAGGATAATGCAGCACAGATGATTGCTTATTATGCTCCGGACATTGTGGGCATGCAGGAGGTGGTAAAGAATCAACTCGATGACCTGAAGGAGCGCCTTCCTCAATATACTGCCCTTGGCGTAGGTCGTGCAGATGGAAAAGAGAAAGGCGAATATTGCTCCCTTTTTTATAAGACAGATCGTTTTGAGCTTTTGAAGAACGGAGATTTCGGACTGAGCGAGACTCCCGATTCCATCGGAAAGAAAGGTTGGGATGCGGCATGCGAACGTATCGTGACTTGGGCTGTGTTGAAAGACAAGGTGAGTGGCAGGAAAATAGCTGCTTTCAACACCCACTTTGACCATGTAGGTGAGGTGGCACGTCGAGAAAGCGCTAAGTTAATACTCGAGAAGATAAAGCAAATAGCGGGAGAGCTTCCGGTAGTTATCACTGGAGACTTTAATGGAACGGTAGACTCCGAGCCGGTTACTATATTGACGGAAGGTGGAATGAGGAACGCTTGTTCCACGGCAAAGGTCGTTTACGGACCGACATGGAGCTTTCATGACTTCGGACGTATTCCGGTGGAGAAGCGCAGGCTGATAGATTTTATATTCGTAAATGCTTCTGTAGAGGTGGAGCGTTACCGCACAGTTGGCGATAAGCCGGACAATGGCTATCTTTCCGACCATGCTCCCGTATTGGTTACTTTGAAACTGTAAAGAGGCACTCGTCTAATTCTATTCTGCATTATTTACAAATCATAAGGGCTCAAGAAACACTTGTATACTGAACCTAATTCAGTCGTATAGTGAATGCCATTCAGTCGTATACTGAATAGGGTTCAGTTGTATATTGAATGCACTGCATTCTAACTGTGCTGATAATCAATAAATTATAAAACGGTGTTACGCCTTTGATAAATTACAACAAATAATGAATACATGAAAAATAAACTATCCTGGGGAATTGCCTTGTTGCCCTTTGTTCCTTCGGTTTGGATGCAAGGACAAGAACAGAAACAAGGAATAGGAAACAGGCGTCCTAACATTATTTTTATCATGAGTGATGACCATGCCCGACAAGCAATGAGTATATATGGACATCCCATAGGTAAAATAGCTCCTACTCCCCATATTGACCGTATTGGGCATGAAGGGGCGGTATTTCAGAATAATTACTGTTGCAATTCCATTTCCGGTCCCAGTCGTGCAGCCATACTGACTGGTAAGCATAGTCATAAGAATGGTTTTATGAGGAATGGAAATAAAGGATTTGACGGTTCGCAGCAGACACTGCCGAAGATATTGCAAGCAAACGGTTATGAAACAGCCATTATCGGCAAGTGGCATCTTGTTTCAAAGCCTACCGGGTTTGACCATTGGATGATTTTGAATGATCAGGGAGATTATTATAATCCGTATTTTATTACCGAGGGAGATACCACTCGGCATAAAGGATATGTAACTGACCTCATCACTCAATATTGTGAAGACTGGATGAGTGGGCGCGAGGATAAGAATAAACCTTTTTTCCTGATGATGCATCACAAAGCCATTCACCGTAATTGGGTGCCTGCCGAACGGCATTATCATTTGTACGAACACACGCAGTTCCCTTTACCCGACAATTATTATGATGCATACGAAGGACGTTATGCGGCACAAATGCAGAAGATGAATATATACCGTGATATGTACGAAGGTCACGACTTGAAGATGGTTGCGGGTATGAATAGCGACAGTCTGCTATTCGACCCGTGGCCTCATGCTTTTCTTGGTACGATGGAGCCGGATGAGCGCCGCCGTTTTATGGATGCCTATCGTGAACGGAACAATGAATTTTATTCGAAACAGCGTACTTTCAAAGAGGTGGCAGAATGGAAATATCAGCGTTATTTGCAGGATTATATGGCTTGTGTGGCAAGCGTGGACGAGAGTGTAGGAGAAATATTGGATTATTTGAAGCGTACCGGATTGGATAAAAATACGATTGTCGTTTATACTACAGACCAGGGGTTCTATCTGGGCGAGCACGGTTGGTTTGATAAACGTTTTATGTACGAGGAGTCTTTCGGTATGCCGATGGTAATGAGCTGGCCGGGACATATTAAGCCTGGAACGCAGGTAACAGGATTAACTCAAAATATTGATTTCGCTCCCACTTTTCTCGATATGTGTGGAATTGAGATTCCTGAAGACATGCAGGGAGTGTCATTTCGTCGGTTGGTAGAGGGAGAAAATACTCCACGAAACTGGAGGAAGTCACTTTACTATCACTATTATGAATTCCCCGGTTTTCATAGTGTCCGTGCACATTACGGTGTCAAGATGGAGCGCTATAAATTGATGCATTTTTATGTGGATGACAAGTGGGAACTTTATGATTTGAAGGAGGACCCGGCAGAAATGCATAATTTGTATGGTGAAAAAGGGATGGAGAAGGTTGCTGCAGAATTGAAAGCGGAACTTGCCCGCCTGCAGGAAGAATATGATGTTCCTGAATCTCTGTGCAAATAATAGTGCATATTATTATGACGTATAAATGAAGTTTAGAATGAAAAGAATCTATTTATTAATCATTTTAGTAGTAGGCTGTGTAATGTTGTCTGCTCAACAAGATCCATTTACCAATCGCATACCTTGTCATTTGAAGGCTAGTCGTGTAGGTACAAATAGCGTAGAACTTATTTGGGAGAATGTAGTAGAGGCTGTAAGTTATGAGGTTTACAAGGAAGATACTTTATATAAGACTGTTAAAGAAAATCGCATTACAGTGGAAGGGCTGAATTCGTTTGATATTTACTTCTTCTCAGTGAAGGCTAGGAATAGTCATGGAGAGTTCAGTCGCGAGAGCGAGAAACTTTATGTAGCTACCGCTGAGACAAAAAGGCAAAAGGATAAGCGGATGGCGTGGTGGCGTGAAGCCCGTTTTGGGATGTTTGTCCATTGGGGCCCTTATTCTGCATTAGGTGGGCATTATACAGGACCCACGTTTCTGCAGACAAATGAAAAACATCCTTGGATAGAGGCTGACGGCATGATAAAAGATTACTATTCATGCTATCGTCCTGAATGGGTATCTTCCGATGGGAGTATAAAGACAGACCCAACTACAGGCAAACCTTATAAAAGAGGGCAATATGCCGAATGGATAATGTTTGCGGCTCAAATACCCAGGGATGAGTATCTGAAGCGGGCAAAGGAGGATTTCAAAGCAGAAAAATTCGATGCTAAAGAATGGGTAAGGATGGCTAAAGAGGCAGGGATGAAATATATTGTCATTACTTCAAAGCACCATGATGGCATTGCACTTTTAAATACACCTGTGGGGCATACTATTTTTAAAGATACAGATATCCGCAGGGATATATTGAAAGAACTGGTGAATGAAGCGAGGAAGGCCGGTCTGAAAATAGGTTTTTATTATTCGCAGGCGTTGGACTGGAATAATCCGGGGGGGATGGGATGGATTCCGCAAAATGACGCGCCTAATCGGGAAGCTTCCTATGCAGACAAAGCAAAATATACGGATGAAATAGTTATCCCTCATTTACACACTATCATAAATGATTATAAAGTTGATCTTATTTGGTGGGATATGGGAGCAAGCAGCGCTCCCGAATTTAAATATCGTATGATGAAAGCTATCAAGAACATACCTGGTACGGAACGTTTAATTTTTAATGACCGAATGGAGGATAAGCTGACGGGTGATTTTAAAACTCCGGAACAAAGCATACCTGATATGCCTTCCAATGGAGATGGTACAGATTGGGAGACTTGTATGACCTTGAATGACAATTGGGGATATGCTGCCCATGATATACGCTGGAAGACTACAGAGGATGTTCTTCAAAAATTGATTGATATTACCAGTAAAGGGGGGAATTATCTATTGAATATCGGTCCGAAAGCAGATGGTACTTTCCCTGCTGAAAGCATCAATTGCTTGGAGGAAGTCGGCAGTTGGATGAAGGTGAACAGTGAAGCTATTTATGGTACAATACCGAGTCCGTTTGTTAGCCAACTCGATTGGGGAAGAGCTACCAGAAAAGAAGTGGACGGTAAACAGTTTCTTTATTTGCATGTTTTTACTCAATATTGGCCGAAAGACGGCAAACTTCTTGTCCCGGATTTTGGCTCTGGGATAAAACGGGCCTATTTATTGATTGATGCGAAGAAAACTTCTTTACCTATAGACAAAATGGGAGACAATCATATATTTTCTTTACCTTTAGACGCTCCTGATAAAATCAGTACGACCATTGTTGTAGAAACTTTGTGACGTAGGTAGGGCTGTAGTATAATAATATAAATATGGATAATATGATGAAAAGATTAAGTGGTTTGGTGCTGCTGTTGTGTTTGGCGAATTTCCTTTCTGCACAAGACATGCATATGGATACTTATTGTAATCCTTTAAATATCGATTACACGTACATGATTTATAATTCGGATAAGAATATCTCCTACCGTTCTGGTGCCGATCCTGCTGTGGTGGAGTTCCGGGGTGAATATTATATGTTTGTTACCCGTTCACACGGTTATTGGCGTTCCAGGGATTTGCTGAACTGGGAGTTTGTACGTCCGGGCAGGAACTGGTATCCGCAAGGGTGTAATGCTCCGGCGGCACATAATTACAAAGATTCGGTACTTTATGTGACCGGTGATCCTTCCGGTTCCATGAGTATCCTTTATACGGATAATCCGGCTTCAGGAAACTGGGAAGCTGTTCCGGCAATTTTGCATAATCTGCAAGATCCCGATTTGTTTATTGACGATGACGGTAAAGCGTATATGTTCTGGGGTTCTTCCAATGTGTATCCTATCAGGGGAATGGAACTGGACAAGAACCGGCGTTTCATCAAGAAGGGAGAAACGAAAGAACTCTTCAATTTGGATATGCCTAAACATGGCTGGGAACGTTTCGGTGAAAACCATACGGATACTGTATTGGGCGGATATATTGAGGGGCCTTGGCTGACGAAGCATAATGGGAAATACTATATGCAATACGGTGCTCCGGGAACGGAATTCAATGTCTATGCCGATGGTGTTTATGTGGCCGATTATCCGATGGGGCCTTATACTTACCAAAAGCATAATCCGGTGTCCTACAAGCCGGGTGGTTATATGAACGGTGCCGGACATGGAAGTACCGTGCTTGGTCCTGGGGGGCAGTATTGGCATTTTGCTTCGATGTCACTCTCTATCAATGTGAATTGGGAACGTCGCCTTTGTATGTTTCCGGCAGGGTTTGATAAAGATGGCATTATGTATGTAGATACCCGTTTCGGAGACTATCCCCGTTATGCACCTGCCGTACCGGGCAAGGCTGGACAGTTCCGTGGCTGGATGTTGCTCTCGTATGGCAAGCCGGTGACGGCTTTTACTACAAAAGACGAATTTAAGGCAGATGCCCTAACGGATGAACTGACTAAAACTTTTTGGCTTGCCGAGGCTAATGACGAACGGCAGTGGGTGATGATTGATTTAGAGAAACCTGCTGATGTGTATGCTGTTCAGATAAACTATCACGATTATCAAAGTAATATGTACGGTCGCTACGAAGGACTCCATCACCGTTATCTCATCGAAGGTTCTCTTGATGGTGAGAATTGGGATATATTGGTGGACCGTAAGGAAAGTTATAGGGATACTCCGAATGATTATGTTGAACTGGCATTACCCAAGTCTGCCCGTTATATCCGTTATAAAAATATAGATATACCGACACCGAATCTGGCTATATCTGAACTTCGCGTCTTTGGATTGGGTACGGGGAAGGCACCGCAACAACCCAAAAAGTTGGTACTTGACCGCCAAGCAGACCGTCGTGACATCTCCATCCGTTGGGAGGCTGTGAAAGGTGCACAAGGTTACAACATACTTTGGGGCATTGCACCGGACAAACTTTACAGCTCTTGGATGGTCTATGATAAGACTGATTTATTGATGAAAACCCTTACTGCTGATCAGGATTATTATTTTTGTGTGGAGGCTTTCAATGAAAATGGTGTATCTTTACGTTCGGAAGTTAAACATGTAAAATAAATAATAAGATGAAACGTATAATCGGCATCCTTTGTGGATTATTCTTTTTCTTGTTTTCGTTTGCACAAGAAACCTTTCAAAAGGAAACTTATATCTCTTCCCGTGGAGATACATTGTTGTATCGTTTGTTGCGTCCAGAGGTGATGAAACCTGATGAAAAGTATCCTTTGGTGCTTTTCCTGCATGGTGCCGGAGAGCGTGGCAATGATAATGAGAAACAATTGGTTCATGGTGGGCAGATGTGGCTTAATCCTGTAAACCGCGAAAAGTATCCGGCGTTTATTTTGGCTCCGCAGTGTCCTGAAACCGGATATTGGGCATATACGGAGCGCCCTTCATCTTTTGCTCCGGCAGATATGCCGTTGGAAGTGCCTGTTTCTCCTATTTTCCGTACGTTGAAAGAGTTGTTGGATTTCTATCTGGCCATGCCGCAGATAGACAAAGACCGTATCTATGTTATGGGACTTTCTATGGGAGGAATGGGTACATTTGACATGGCTGTCCGCTATCCGGAGATTTTTGCGGCAGCAATACCTATTTGTGGAACAGTGAATCCGGCACGGTTGAAGGCTGGCAAATCGGTCAAGTTCCGTATTTTTCATGGAGATGCGGATAATGTAGTAACTCCTGAAGGATCGCGTGCAGCATATCGGGCCTTGAAAGCTATTGGTGCCGATGTGGAATATATTGAATTTCCTGGTTGTAATCATGGTAGTTGGAATCCGGCTTTCAACTATCCTGATTTTATGGAGTGGCTGTTTAATCAGAAGAAAAAATGATGAGAATATTGTCTGTTATCGGAGCGCTCTTTTTAGGGGGCGCTTTTTTAACTTCTTGCACCACTTCCGGTCGGGTAAGTACTTTTGTGGTATTGCCGGATACGCAGACTTATCTGGAGCAATGTCCGGAGGTCTTCGATTCGCAAGTGGACTGGTTGGTTGCCAACCGTAAGAAAATAGATGCCGTGTTCCAAGTGGGAGATTTGACACAAGATAATTCTCCGGTGGAATGGGCATATATGCAGAAAGCTTTTCATCGTGTCAGCCAAGCAGGAATACCTTATTCTGTCGTATGGGGAAATCACGATATTGGCAGTAAACCCGGTAAGTTTTCGGACATACATAACACTGCAATGGCCAACAAGTATTTTCCTCTTTCCGGCTATAAGCGGAAGAGCTATTGGGGAGGTAGTGCAGATGGAAAGACATTGGATAACTATTTCATAAATTTCAGGTCGGGCGATACCGATTGGCTGGTCTTGAATCTGGAATTCGGGCCTTCTGATGAGGCTCTGCAATGGGCCGATTCCATAGTGGGTATTCATCCGGATAAGCTTGTCATATTGAATACACACGCCTATTTGTATTGTGACAGTACGTTGCATGACGGGAAAGACTGGTGGCGCCCTCAAGGATATGGCATCGGCAAAGAGTCTGGGCGCACAGTGAACGATGGTGCTGGAATCTGGGAGAAATTGCTTCTCAAACATCGCAATGTGATAGCTGTCTTTTGTGGGCATGTCTTGAAAAGCGGAGTCGGCACGCTGGTCTCTATAGGGAAAGAGGGAAATAAAGTGTATCAGATGCTGGCAAACTATCAGCGTGGTGTGGAAGGTAGTAGATTGGGAGGTGAAGGCTACTTACGTATTGTAACTTTTAACCGGAAGACAAGGGAGATAGATGTGAAAACCTATTCTACTTGGAATAAAGCCTACCACCCCTCCGAACATCATAACTTTAAGTTCAAAGAGGTGGACTTTGATAAATATCTACGCTGAAATTTTTCAGAAAATAGATTCCTGTGTCTGTGTGGTCAGCAGTTCCAAAGCCTTGATGCCCATAACGGAATTCCCTTTCTGGTTCAGTCTTGGGCTCCATACTGCGACTGAATAACGCAGTGGATAAACTGCAGCTATGCCGCCTCCTACACCACTTTTTCCAGGAAGGCCTACTAGATAAGAGAACTCTCCGGCTTCGTCATAAAAACCACATGTTTGCATGATGGCATTGATCCTTTTTACCTGAGAGGAGGTCAGAGTGATGTTTTCGAACGCAAAGGCTTGTTTATGGTTGGCGAAAGGTAAAAATGCCTTAGACAAATCATAACAGCTCATCTCTATGGAGCATTGCAGGAAATAGAAGCGGAGTACGCGTTCTATGTCATTGTTTATGTTATGATGATATTTCAACAGATTGGTAATTGCCGCATTCAGGTAGCCGTTTTCGCGTTCGGATAGGGCTACTTCTTCATTATAATCAATCTGGTTGTTTCTGCTGAGTGAACGGACAAAACGGATATATTCCTCTTTTGGATGCTTTAAATGGCTCAATAGAATGTCGGTCATCACAATGGCGCCGGCATTGATAAATGGATTTCGGGGAATACCTTTTTCTACCTCTAGTTGCACTAGCGAGTTGAAAGCAGTGCCCGAGGGTTCTTTACCCACTCTTTTCCATAGATTGTCTCCTTCAAGGCTTAGGCACATGGCAAGGGAAAATACTTTCGAAATACTTTGTATGGAGAAGCCGGTAGTAGCTTCTCCATGCATGAAGGTTTCGCCTTGTATGGTGTGAATGCACATTCCGAACTGGTCCGGATTGATTTTGGCGAGTGCCGGAATGTAATCAGCTTGCTTGCCAATAGTGGCATAAGGCTCTATTTCTTGATGAATACCTTTCAGTATTTTCTGATAATCCATATTATAGTTCTTTTATTTCTCTATATAGTCGCCATTGTCCCTAATGAGTTCTATCAGCTTTTCCACCGCCTCTTCTTCGGGAATGTTCTTTTCGATGCACTCCTTCTTCTTGTAGAGGCTGATTTTGCCTCGTCCGGCGCCTACATAGCCATAATCAGCATCGGCCATTTCTCCGGGACCGTTGACAATGCATCCCATGATTCCTATCTTGAGTCCTTTCAGATGGCCGGTGGCTGCCTTGATACGGGCAATGGTACTTTCCAGGTCGTAGAGGGTGCGTCCGCAGCCGGGACAAGAGATGTATTCGGTCTTGCTGGTACGTACACGTCCGGCTTGCAGGATACCGAAAGCAGTGGCATCCACTACTTTGCCGCTTATGGTTTCTCCTTGGTTGAAGAGAAGGATACCGTCGCACAGACCGTCGAAGATAAGTGCTCCCATGTCTGCAGCCGCTTTGATTTGCAGATTTTCCAGTTCGCTTTCTGCGTAGTGTTCAAAGAATACTACCGGGTTTTTCAGGTCTTCCTTCATCATTTGGTGTACCAGGGCGCGTTGTTCTCCCAATCGGTTGGGGTGATTGCTTTGTGAAACTAATACGACTTCCGGATGATACTTCAGGCAGGCGATGGCTTCGTCATTCAGCCCCATGTACGTGATGAAGAGGAATTTCAAAGAAGCGCCGCAGCTGCTTAGGAAAGGAAGCTGGTCTCCTTTGAAGGCGGGCCAGGCATTGTCCGGTTCCGTTCCGCCGTTACTGTGCTCCATCCAGACATCGGCATCGATGATGCATTGCATGCCTTCCGGAAGTTGCCGGGGGATGGAGCGCCCCGTATAGATATAGTCCGGCATGAATTGCGGGTTGAAGTCCATATCTCCGTCCAGGCGTGCAGCGATGACCACAGGCAGATTGTCTCCACCGATATGGTGTACGGCACCGGTCTTGCGGCGGGTGGGAGAGAGATAATTGAATTCCGGTACATCTGCTCCGGGGATGTAGGGGTGGTCGTGTCGTTGTACAATGTAATCCACCAGTTTGCGGGCTACGGGGATTTCTGCCTCCGGAGCTTCACTCAGGGAAACCCGGATAGTGTCACCCAAACCATCTGCCAGCAGGGCACCGATGCCCAGGGCTGACTTGATGCGCCCGTCTTCTCCGTCTCCGGCTTCCGTTACACCGAGATGCAGCGGGAATCGCATGCCTTCTTGTTCCATTACGGCTGCCAGCAAGCGCACTGTCTTTACCATGACCACTGTATTGGACGCCTTGATGGAAATGACTACATCCGTGAAATTCTCTTGCACGCAGATGCGCAGAAACTCCATACAAGATTCCACCATGCCTTCCGGTGTATCGCCATAGCGCGACATGATGCGGTCGGATAATGAACCGTGGTTCACGCCGATGCGGATGGCAGTATGGTTCTCCTTGCAGATATTAAGGAAGGGGACAAAGCGGTCGTGTATCTTCTGCAACTCCTGGGCATACTCTTCATCGGTATACTCCAAATGTTTGAAAGTACGTGCTGCATCCACATAGTTTCCCGGATTGATGCGTACTTTTTCTACATACTGTGCTGCCACGTCCGCTACCTTCGGGTTGAAGTGAATGTCGGCCACAAGCGGCACCATATATCCGTCCTGGCGTAGGCCTATGTTGATATTCATCAGGTTTTCAGCCTCTTTGATGCCTTGGGCCGTGAGGCGTACATACTCTCCTCCGGCGTCGACAATACGTTTGGCTTGCGCCACACTGGCTTCTGTGTCCTGCGTAGCGGTGTTCGTCATACTTTGTATGCGGATAGGATTGGAGCCGCCCATAGGGGTGGCTCCAATGTTTACTTCTGATGTTTCCCGTCGGGAATAGTTGAATAAATCCACGGTAATAAGTGATTAGCGTTTAGTGATAAATGATTAGTGATAAGGGATCAGTGACTACATATCATCTTACTAATCCCTTATCCCTAATCCCTCAATTAGTCTTGTATTCGTACTTCACCTCCTTCAAGTCCTCATTTGCCTTAACTATTTTCTTTTTCAGCCCTTCTTTATAGGCGGCGAATGTTTCAGCCAATGAGGAATCGCTCAGTGCCAGCATCTGTACGGCAAGGATGGCAGCGTTCATGGCACCATTAATGGCAACGGTGGCTACCGGTATGCCCGGAGGCATCTGGATGATAGAGTAGAGGGCGTCTACGCCATCGAGTACAGACCCTTTTACGGGAACCCCGATTACCGGCAGTGTGGTATTGGCAGCAATGACGCCGGGCAGTGCGGCAGCCATACCGGCAGCGGCAATAATCACTTTAATGCCGCGTTGGCGGGCATTCTTGGCAAATTCCTCCACTGCTTCCGGTGTGCGGTGAGCAGAGAGAGCGTTCATTTCGAACGGTACATGCAGGTCATTGAGCAATTGCGCGGCCTTCTCCATAACGGGGAGGTCGGAAGTGCTGCCCATGATGATGCTAACGATTGGAGACATGAATCTTTAAATTATTAAAGGGTTAATTTTATAAGGGTTAGGGATTAACGATTAGGGGTTAGGGACTGCGCTATCATTCCGTCCGGTGCTAATCCTTTCATTTCATTCGTTTATCAGCGCTTTGTAGGCTTCGGCATCCAGCAGGCTGTCGAAGTCGGCATCAGCGGCGGGTTTGATTTTGATGAGCCAGCCTTCGCCGTACGGGTCCTGGTTTACCAGTTCCGGTTGGTCAGCAAGCGCTTCGTTCTGTTCCAGAATTTCTCCGCTTACGGGCAGGAAGAGGTCTGAAATGGTTTTTACTACTTCAATGGTGCCGAACACTTCGTTGGCGGCCAACGTTTCACCTTCGGTTGGGATGTCGACAAACACAATGTCGCCCAGTTGCTCTTGTGCGTAATCGGTAATACCTACATAGGCTACATCACCTTCCAGGCGAATCCATTCGTGTTCTTTGGTGTACTTTACATTAGTCGGGAAATTCATGATCATTAGTTTTTAAGGGTTGATACTATGTAAATTAAAAGTTGAAAATTAAAAATTAAACAAGGCTCTTAAAAAAGGAAGATTCGGAACAATATGTTGCTCAGCGGGTGGAGTACCAGCAGCGAGCAGACAAGCCCTACGGCAAAGCCTCCCATAACTTCGCCCAGGGTGTGGTGTCGTAGGATGATGCGGGCGGTGCCCAGCACGCCAGCCACCAGTATAAAGAGGCATAGCCACCATACGGGATTGTAGCTGAACAAGGCACTGAAAGCTACCAGTCCGCCAATTACGGCTCCGGCGCCTGCCATGTGTTCGCTCAGTTTCCATTTTAAGTTGACAATGACGCAGATTATCATCACTACCAGGGCGGAGAGTATGATACCGGTCATGTACCACGGGATATTGAGCCGGTGCATCATGAGCAGGCAGAATACATAAGAAGTGATGGTCAGAATAAAGGGAATGTATCTCCTTTTTCGTTCCACCAGTTCTTCCGGACTGAAACCGTTGATTTTGCGGAAGATGAAGATAGTCAGTGTAGGCATCAGGATGGTGAAGCAATACACCACACCCAATACTATCAACTTGTACTGCAACGGCATGATGCGCAGGTACGAGAATATAAACAGAACCAGAAATGCCAGGAAAGGGATGGAGAACGGTGTGAATACCGCCGAAATCACTTTCGCTGTTCTGATTAAAGTTTTATCTGCTATAATATGCTCTTCCACAACCTAATTTTATTTACGATTTGACTATTTACAATTTACTATTTGAATGCACTAATCTTTAAACCTTAATCCCTAATCGCTCATCCTTTTCTCTCATCTTCTCAGTCTTGCCACGGGGATATTCATCTGTTGGCGATACTTTGCCACCGTGCGGCGGGCTATGGGATAGCCTTTCTCCTTCAGCAGCTCGGTCAGTTCGTCATCGGTCAGAGGCTTTTTCTTGTCCTCGTTGTCAATGCACTCTTTGAGTATCTTGCGTATTTCGCGTACAGACATCTCTTCGCCGTCTTCGGTTGTGTAGCCGTCGTTGAAGAAGAATTTCAGCGGGTAGATGCCGTAGTTGGTCTGTACATACTTGCTGTTGCTCACACGGGAGATGGTCGAGATGTCCAACCCGGTGCGTTCGGCAACATCTTTCAGAATCATGGGGCGGAGCAATGACTCGTCTCCTTCGAGGAAGAAAGGACGTTGCAGGTCTATGATGGCCTGCATGGTAGTCATCAGCGTATTCTGGCGTTGCTTCACAGCGTCGATGAAACCTTGTGCGGCATCCATTTTTTGTTTGAGGAACATCATGGTTTCGCGGGATTCCTTAGACTGGTTGGCCCGGTTCTTGGTGTGTTCTTCCACCATCTCGGTGAAGTCGCGGCTCATGCGCAGTTCCGGCACGTTGCGGTTGTTCAGTGTCAGGTTGATGGTGCCGTCGTCATAAGTGTCTACCAGGAAGTCGGGCACAATCTGCTGCATGTTCTTGCCGATGGCTTCGCCGAGCGAGGCACCGGGGCGGGGATTCAGCTTGCAGATTTCCTTAACGGCTTGTTGCAGGGTATCTTCGCTGATACCTAATTTCTGCATAATCTTGTCCCAATGCTTGCGGGTGAACTCTTCGTAGCACTGGGTAAGAATATCTTCTTCTATATAGTATTGTGGAGGCGAGGGCATGGGCCGTTGCGCTTCCTTACGTCGAATCTGGATGAGCAGGCACTCTTGTAGGGTGCGGGCGCCCAGACCGGCGGGGTCGAAGTCTTGTATAATCTTCAATACTTCTTCCAGCTCTTCGGGAGAAGCGTCGATACCGGCGTAGATGGCGAGTTCGTCGCTGATACTGTCCAGCGATTTGCGCAGCAGGCCATCGTCGTCCAGCGAGCCGATGAGATATTCGGCCAGTTCGCGCTGGTGCGGAGTCAAGTCCTGCTCGCCGAGCTGCTGGCGCAAGGTTTCATAGAAGGAGGTGGCGTCGGAGAAAGGAATTTCTTCTGCCTGCTCCCCTTTGCTGCGGTTGTTCTCCTGCAGCTTGTAGTCGGGGATATCGTCTTCGTTCAGATAATCGCTTAAAGAATCATAGCTGGTGTCTCCACCATCTTCTGAGCCGGTTTCCGCATCGGGTGTGTCGGGGTATTCGTCGCTGGGAGTATCCTCCTTACCCTCTTCCAGTGCCGGATTTTCCAGAAGTTCGGCACGTACGCGGTCCTCTAGTTCCACGGCGGGAAGTTCCAGCAGCTTTACCACCAGAATTTGTTGCGGCGACAGCGTTTGTATCTGCTGTTGCGCTTGGGTCTGTACTTGTCGGGAGCCTTGTGCCATATTTTTATAAATTATTCTATGCACTCATTGTGCATCTTCTTTCAGATATTTACCGCAAAAATAGTGAATAGTTCGATAACACGAAACCTCTCTGATGATATTTAACAAGAAAAGAGAAAACAAGCTTTTGCCAATAGCTTGGCAAACTTTTGCCATGCCTATGGCAAGACTTTGCCAAAGGCTTGAAAAACGTTGGCAAAATAGTCTTCTGATTATGAACTATATAGATTAATCTCCTTTTTGTATTATCTTCTTTCAAAGATTATCTATATCTTTGTCCTATAACTACTAAAACAAGGAATGTTATGTTTGCTAAAGAAACGTATGTGCAGCGCAGGGCCCAGCTGAAAAAAACGATAGGCTCCGGAGTGTTACTGTTTTTGGGTAACGATGAACAAGGTTTGAACTATGAGGACAATACTTTCCGTTACCGCCAGGATTCCACTTTTCTCTACTATTTTGGCTTGTCATTTGCCGGGCTGTCAGCTCTCATCGACATAGATGAAGATAAAGAAATCATTTTTGGCGATGAGCTGACCATCGACCATATTGTCTGGATGGGTACCCAGCCCACCCTTCACGAAAAGGCTTCTGCTGTGGGAATTTCCGAAACCCGTCCTTTTGCCGACATCGTCGGTTATCTGCACAAGGCTGTACAGAAGGGACAGACCATCCATTATTTGCCCCCTTATCGTGCCGAGCATAAGTTGAAACTGATGGACTGGCTGGGTGTTCCTCCGGCACGTCAGGAAGGGTCTGTACCGTTTATCCGTGCGGTGGTGGCACAGCGCAACTACAAGTCGGCAGAAGAAATAGCGGAAATAGAAAAGGCATGCGACGTGACTGCTGACATGCACATCACCGCAATGAAGGTGCTTCGTCCGGGCATGTACGAATACGAGGTTGTGGCCGAAATGAACCGTATCGCCGAGATGAACAACTGCGAGCTGTCTTTTGCCACGATTGCTACTATCAACGGGCAGACTTTGCACAACCACTATCATGGAAATAAAGTAAAGCCGGGTGACCTCTTCCTGATTGATGCCGGCGCCGAGCTTCCTTCGGGTTACTGTGGCGACATGTCGTCCACCGTGCCTGCGGACAAAGCTTTTACTCCACGCCAGCGTGCCGTTTACGAAATCCAGAACGCCATGCACTTAGAGTCTGTCAAAGCCCTCCGTCCGGGCATTCCTTATATGAAGGTGTACGAGCTTTCCGCCCAAGTGATGGTGGAAGGGCTGAAAGAGCTGGGCTTGATGAAGGGCAATGCTGAAGATGCCGTACGCGAAGGGGCGCATGCTTTGTTCTATCCCCACGGACTGGGACACATGATGGGCCTGGACGTGCACGATATGGAGAACCTGGGTGAGCTTTGGGTAGGCTATGACGGCCAGCCCAAGAGTACGCAGTTCGGTCGCAAGAGCCAGCGCCTTGCTATCCCTCTGGAACCGGGCTTTGTGCATACGGTTGAGCCGGGCATTTATTTCATTCCCGAGTTGATTGATTTGTGGAGAGGAGAGAAGAAGTTTATGGACTTCATTGACTATGATAAGGTGGAAGAATACCGTAATTTCGGTGGCATCCGCAATGAGGAGGATTATCTGATTACCGAAACGGGAGCGCACCGTTTGGGTAAGAAAATTCCGCTGACGCCGGAAGAGGTGGAGGCATTACGTTGACAACCACATTTTTAATATATACAGAAAGCCGTTTGTCCCGGTAATGCCGGTGACAAGCGGCTTTCAAATACAATATGTATGGTTTATGCGTGTAGTTCCAGAACGAACCGTGCTCCCTTGTTGTAGCTGCTGTCCAGTGTCAGGCTGCCGTTCATCTTGGTGGCAATCAGTGAGCAGATGGGTAGTCCCAGACCGTCGCCTTGCGTCAAGTCCTTTACTTCGGTGAAAGGCTTGAAGATGTTTTCGCGTTGCTCCTCGGGGATACCGCAACCGGTGTCGCTGATGATGAACTGGTGGGTGTGCGCACCGCGTTTCTTGAAGTCCAGCCATATTTTCCCTCCGGCAGGGGTGTGCTCGGCGGCGTTTTCCAACAAATGCAACAAGACGCGTTCCAGTTGCTCAGGGTTGATTTTCACATTCAGTTTTGGAGCGTTCACGGTCAAGGTGACATCCTCTTGTGTCATCCCTTTGATTTTGTCCATGATGCCTTCACAGAAAGTGGAGATATTCTTTTCCTGCATTTCGTAGGGTTCGGACAAGGTAGTTTCCAACTCGGACAGTTCCTGGATATGGTTGGAGAATGCATGCAGGGCTTTTATGCCCGGCAGTGAGGCGTCGAGCGTGTCCAGTGTCGGTTCCATCTGGGCGGAAATGTTCTGGATGAATTTGGTTTTCAGTTCATTGTGCTCATTGGCAATGCTGATGGCCTTCTTCTGTTTACGGGTGAGGATGATGAAACGCAGCAATACGATGGCGCCGAATACCAGTGCGGCGGCAAGGATGGCGGCGAGTATGCAAAGCCCGATGATGATGTACTGCTTGGCGCTCAGGGAATCGTCCTTCTCCTGGATAGTAGCCAGGCTTTCATCGTATTTCTTCTTTAGGGCGTTCAGTTCCTCTTGGGAGGTAAGCGCTTTTACAGAGTCGGCCCAAATGATATACTTGTCGTATGTGCGTGCCACCAGTCCGGCATTGTTTGCCTTGCGGGCAATGCTGATGAGAGTCTTGTAGTATTCGTCTACTTTGGCGTAGTTCTTTTGTTCCTTATATTGCCCTATCAGGCGGTTGCTAGCCACATCACCTTGTGTGGTCATACCGAAGGTGTAGTAATAATTGGCTTGTGTATAAAGCAGGTCGTTACTCAGAGAGTCGTTGTGAGAAGCTTTGGCGGTCTCTTCCAGTTTGGCCAGCTGTTCCTTGGCGCGTGTGGGATTCTTCAAGTTGATATACATTTGTAGGCGCTCCTTGTTGATGCGGAAGCGCAGGTTGGGCATGGCCTTTCCTGTTTTCTGTTCGCCGGTTGCCACTACTTGCTCGGCACCGCGCAACAGCTCAAAAGCTTCTTTATAGTAATTTTCCCGGTGGTAGAGGGCGCTGGCATTGACGCCGCATTCCACTGCCTGGGCATATTTGTCTTGCGTGGCAAAGGCATTGTAGGCTTGCAAAAAAAGATAGCGGGCTTTGATGTATTCCCTTTTCGTAAGATTTTCTTGCGCTTGTTTCATCAATTCGTCCGCGCGGTTTTGCGCATGGAGTTGAGTAAAGATGCAGAAAGTCGCTAAGAGAAGTATCGAAATAATTTTTTTCATATGTACGTTTGTTTTATTTACTCACAAAGTTAGAATAAAAACTTAGTATTTGAAGCTACTGCCTCCTAAAAATTCTCTCAATAAGGATGTCGGTGGAATTTCTTTGTCCTGCACGGGGGT
This sequence comes from Bacteroides sp. CACC 737, assembly GCF_013874375.1. Lineage (NCBI taxonomy): Bacteria > Pseudomonadati > Bacteroidota > Bacteroidia > Bacteroidales > Bacteroidaceae > Bacteroides > Bacteroides sp. CACC 737. The sequence continues at coordinate 3,438,490 of NZ_CP059408.1, read as the reverse complement.
GAAATATTTGATGAATTTCAGCAACCGGTAGGCTTCTGCGTATTCCGGACAGTTCCGTGGAACACTGGTAAGGATGGGCTCTGCGTGGCAGCGGAGCACGGCGAATTCGAACAAGAGGGCGGAGTTGAACATAACGTCGGCATTTTCCTGGTAGGGGAATATCCATTTGTCCTCGCCGGCACGTACACTGGGCCAGCGTGAAATGGTCTCTTGTGCCGAGTAGCCGCGGTAGTTGAAGTCGCGGATGATGCGGCGCAGCAGGCGGTTGTCCGTGGTGGGAATCCAGTTGTGGTCGTCCAGCGAGATGGTGGTCAGGGCGGATACATAAATCTTGTATTTGCTGGCGGCGGGAATCTGTGGTGTCAGTTCAGGGTTCAGGGCATGAATTCCTTCCAGGATGAGGATGGTATGCTCGTCGATGCGTAGTTTGTCGCCCTTGTACTCTTTCTTCCCGAGGTTGAAGTTGAAACGGGGCAGCTCCACTTCTTCGCCACGGAGCAATGCCTGCAGCTGGGTGTTGAAGAGTTCGAGGTCGAGGGCATAGAGTGATTCGTAGTCGTAGTTTCCGTTTTCGTCGCGTGGGGTGTCTTCACGGTCTACGAAGTAGTTGTCCAGCGAGATGGGATAGGGACGCAGGCCGTTGGTCATCAACTGCACGCTGAGCCGCTTGCTGAAAGTCGTCTTTCCGGAGGACGATGGACCGGAGATGAGTACGAGCTTCACCCGGTTTCCGTTTTCGCCGCGGTGGTAGATGTCGTCAGCTATTTGGGCTATCTTTTTCTCCTGCAGGGCTTCGGCTACGTTGATGAGGTCGGTGGCATGGCCTGTCTCGCAAGCCAGGTTGAAGTCGCCCACGTTACTCAGCCCCATGATGTAGTTCCAGCGCAGGTGTTCCTTGAATACGTCGAGCATCTTCTCCTGTTTCACCACTTCTTCCAGTACATTCGGGTTCTCCTTGTTGGGGATACGCAGCAGCAGGCCGTCGTAATACTTCACGATGTCGAACAGCCAGATGAACCCGGTACTGGGCAGCAGGTTGCCGTAGTAGTAGTCTACGGTATCGCCCAATGTGTAATAATAGGTATATAGCGAGCCGGAGGTTTCCAGCAGCTTAACCTTGTCGTTCATGCCCCGTTCGCTAAAGATACGCACAGCCTCGGTGGTGTGGCATTCTACACGATGGTAGGGGATGTTTTCGGCGATGATTTCCTGCATCCGTTTCTTGATGGCGGTCACATCTTCCAGCTCTATGGAACGGCCGATGCGCAAGTTACAGAAGTAACCTTTGGATACCGGATGCTCTACGAACAGTTTTCCTTCCGGAAACAGCTCGCTGACAGCTTTGTAAAGAATGAAGCAGAGGGAACGGACATAGGTGCGCATGCCTGAGGAGTCACGTATGTCGAGAAACTCTACATCCTTATTGTTGTATACACGGAAATTCAGTCCTTCGGAACGGTTGTTGACTTTTGCACTGACTACCTGATAGGGGAAATTTAGATTAAAACCGTAATAAATATCCAAAAGTGAGCTCCCTATAGGGAATTCTTTAGAAATATTATTATTTTTGCAACAAATTTGTAACATGTGTTTCATGATGTCTCGTTTTTAGTGGGTTGACACGTTAAATATAGGACATTATAACACGTGAAGGAATGAAACACCTTAAATAATTAAAGATGGAATATTCTTTTTATGATTTTTTAAAGCTACTCGGCTCATTGGCACTGTTTCTTTACGGAATGAAGATTATGAGTGAGGGGCTTCAAAAATTTGCCGGTGACAGACTGCGGAAAATATTGACCGCAATGACAACCAACAGAGTGACCGGTGTGTTGACGGGCGTGCTGATTACAGCACTTGTACAATCTTCCTCTGCAACCACGGTGATGGTTGTAAGTTTTGTCAATGCGGGGTTGTTAACGCTTTCACAGTCCATAGGTGTCATAATGGGTGCTAATATCGGTACGACTGTTACGGCATGGATTATTTCAGCTTTAGGTTTCAAGGTGGACATTGCCGCCTTTGCTCTTCCTCTTCTTGCTTTCGGCATTCCTCTCCTCTTCTCTCAAAAAAGTAACCGCAAGTCTGTCGGTGAATTTATTTTCGGTTTCTCATTCTTGTTCATGGGGCTTTCCTATTTGAAAAACAATGCTCCTGACTTGAGCCAGAATCCTGATATGCTGTCATTTGTGCAGGACTATACCGACATGGGCTTTATCTCCATACTCCTTTTTGTGGGTATCGGTACGGTGTTGACCATGATTGTGCAGGCATCTGCGGCAACTATGGCCATTACGCTTATTATGTGCGCCAACGGCTGGATTAGTTTCGAATTGGGGGCAGCACTGGTTTTGGGAGAGAATATCGGTACAACCATCACGGCAAACCTTGCGGCGCTGACCGGTAATACGCAGGCGAGGAGGGCTGCTTTGGCTCATTTGGTATTCAATGTGTTTGGTGTGATATGGGTGTTGTGTCTTTTCACCCCCTTTACCGAGGCTGTGTCATGGTTCGTAGAGAACGTGATGGGTACTAAAGATCCGGCTGTGGCCGTATCCTTCAAGCTTTCGGCATTCCATACTTGCTTCAATATCTGCAACGTGCTGATATTGATATGGTTCGTGAAGTTTATCGAACGTACGGTCTGTGCCATTATTCCAATGAAGGAGCAGGACGAGGAATATCGCTTGCGTTTTATCTCGGGCGGTATGCTTTCTACGGCAGAGCTGTCCATCCTGCAGGCAAGCAAGGAAATACATCTCTTTGCCGAACGTACCCGCCGTATGTTCGGAATGGTGCAGGACTTGCTGCATACGGAGAAGGATGATGATTTCAACAAAGTGTTCAGCCGTGTGGAGAAGTACGAGAATATCAGTGACAGCATGGAGCTGGAGATTGCCAATTATCTGAATCAAGTGTCCGAAGGGCGCCTGAGTTCGGAAAGTAAGTTGCAGATACGTGCCATGCTGCGTGAAGTGACGGAGATAGAGAGCATCGGCGACAGCTGCTATAATCTGGCACGTACCATCAACCGCAAGCGCCAGACCAACCAGGATTTCACTGAGAAGCAGTACGAGCATATCCATTTCATGATGAAGCTGACGGATGATGCCTTGGAGCAGATGATTGTCGTGGTGGAACATCCGGAGCATGCGGGCGCGGATGTGAACAAGTCCTTTAATTTAGAGAACGAAATCAATAATTACCGCAATCAGCTGAAGAATCAGAATATCTTGGATGTGAATAACAAGGAATATGATTACCAGATGGGTGTTTACTATATGGACATCATTGCAGAATGTGAAAAGCTGGGCGACTATGTGGTGAATGTAGTGGAAGCCAGCAGCGATATAAAAGAAAAGAAAGCGTCTTAGGACGCTTTCTCAAATTCTTCTTTGCCTACTCCGCACAAGGGGCAAACCCAATCTTCGGGAAGGTCTTCGAAAGATCTTCCCGGTTCTATTCCATTTTCAGGGTCGCCTAATTCAGGGTCATAGACATAATCGCATACAGTGCAAATGTACTTTTCCATAAATTTCTTTTTTAGGTTTATTCTTCTATAATAACGTTTAAAAGCCCTTTTTGTTTTATTGTTGAACAAAATAGTCTATTTTTGTTTCTTATTAAAACAACATTTATGAAAATGGCCGACAAGCTGTTCTGGGCGATTATGCGGGATGCCATAGAGAATGCCGGCTGTTCCAAATCGGTGTTTCTGGCGAATATGAGCCATGAAGTCTGTACTCCGTTGAACGTAATTGTCGGATTCTCGGAATTGCTGGCCTCTGCATCGACGGGCGAGGAGGAGATACTGTTACTGGAAATTGTGCAAAGTTATTTCTACGTAAAAGACACGGGAACCGGTATTCCTTAGGAGAAGTTGCCACATGTTTTTGAACGTTTCGTCAAGCTGAAGCAGGGAAAGGAAGGTACCGGACTGGGGCTCTCCATTTGCCAGACCATTGTCCGCAAATTGAGGGAGGCGAAATAGGCGTGGAATCGGAAGAAGGGGCAGGTTCGACTTTCTGGTTCACATTGCCGTGGGAGCCTGCAACCGGACCGAAACTGGTAAGGGAAAAAGAGAATCGATGACAGTCAATTAATCACTAATCATTATATAGGTATTGTTTTCCCGGATTATTATTGTATTTTTGCGTTCCAAAATTAAACCTAAAGACTTGCATGACTGCAATAAAGGATGATTATTATCATGTCGGGCTGACCGACGAACAAGTGCGGAAGAGCCGCGAGGAACATGGAGTAAATTTATTGACGCCTCCTAAACGGCCTTCTTTATGGAAATTGTATCTGGAGAAGTTTGAGGACCCCGTAGTAAGGGTATTGCTGGTTGCCGCTCTGTTTTCTTTGATTATTTCCATTGTAGAGAATGAATATGCCGAGACTATCGGCATTATAGTAGCCATTCTGCTGGCTACCGGTATCGGTTTCTTCTTTGAATATGATGCCGGAAAGAAGTTTGACCTGCTGAATGCAGTGAACGAAGAAACTTTGGTGAAAGTAATTCGTAACGGACATGTGCAGGAGATTCCCCGTAAAGATGTAGTGGTGGGTGATATCGTGGTGCTGGAAACCGGTGAAGAGGTTCCGGCGGACGGTGAATTGCTGGAAGCCATTTCCCTGCAAGTGAACGAATCGAATCTGACCGGTGAGCCGGTAGTGACGAAAACTACCGTAGAAGCCGACTTTGACGAAGAGGCTACGTATGCTTCCAACCGCATTTTACGCGGTACAACGGTGGTGGATGGACATGGCGCCATGCGTGTGGAGGCTGTGGGCGATGCTACGGAAATCGGTAAAGTGGCACGTCAAAGTACCGAACAGAATACGGAACCTACTCCACTGAATATTCAGTTGACCAAATTAGCCAATCTGATTGGAAAGATTGGCTTTTCCGTAGCGGGTCTGGCTTTTCTCATTTTCTTTGTAAAGGATGTGGTACTGGTCTATGACTTTTCTTCATTCCACACCTTCCGTGATTGGCTGCCGGCCTTGCAGGCTACTTTGCAATACTTTATGATGGCAGTTACCCTGATTGTGGTGGCTGTGCCCGAAGGATTGCCGATGAGCGTAACACTCAGTCTGGCGTTGAACATGCGCCGTATGCTCTCCACCAACAATCTGGTGCGCAAGATGCATGCATGCGAGACGATGGGAGCCATTACAGTGATTTGTACCGACAAGACCGGTACATTGACCCAAAATCTGATGCAGGTGCATGAACCCAATTTCTATGGTTTGAAGAATAACGGGCAGTTGGGGAATGATGACCTCAGCAAGCTGGTAATGGAAGGTATCAGTGCTAACTCCACTGCTTTCCTGGAAGAAGAGGTGCCTGGCGAGAAGCCGAAAGGGGTGGGTAACCCCACGGAGGTGGCACTGCTGCTTTGGCTGAACAGCCAAGGATGCGACTATCTGGCGTTGCGTGAGAAAGCTACGGTTATCGACCAGCTGACTTTCTCTACGGAAAGAAAATTCATGGCTACTCTGGTGCAATCTCCCTTGATTGGGAAGAAGGTGCTGTATGTGAAGGGAGCTCCCGAGATTGTTTTGGGTAAATGCAAGGAGGTCATGTTGGACGGCAAGCGTGTGGATGCGGTGGAATACCGTTCTACAGTGGAGGCTCAGTTGCTCAACTACCAGAATATGGCTATGCGTACACTTGGCTTTGCATTCAAGATTGTGGATGATGCGGAAGCGTCTGATTGTGTGTCATTGGTTGCTGAAAATGACTTGTCATTCCTGGGTGTGGTTGCCATCAGTGATCCTATCCGCCCGGATGTGCCTGCGGCCGTTGCCAAATGCCAGTCGGCAGGTATCGGAGTGAAGATTGTGACGGGAGATACACCGGGTACAGCTACCGAGATAGCACGCCAGATTGGTCTGTGGAAACCGGAGGATACGGAAAAGAACCGCATTACGGGAGCTGCATTTGCCGAATTGACGGATGAGGAGGCATTGGACCGTGTGATGGACCTGAAGATAATGTCGCGTGCACGCCCCACAGACAAACAGCGTCTGGTGCAACTGTTGCAGCAGAAAGGTGCGGTAGTGGCTGTGACGGGTGACGGCACGAATGATGCTCCTGCGTTGAACCATGCGCAAGTGGGACTTTCGATGGGTACCGGAACCTCCGTTGCCAAGGAGGCCAGCGACATCACGTTGCTGGATGACTCTTTCAACAGTATAGGTACGGCCGTGATGTGGGGACGTTCTTTATATAAGAATATACAGCGTTTCATTGTTTTTCAACTGACTATCAATTTTGTGGCTTTGTTTATCGTTCTCCTGGGTTCACTGGTGGGTACGACGCTTCCTTTGACTGTCACGCAGATGTTGTGGGTGAACCTGATTATGGATACGTTTGCGGCCCTGGCCCTGGCGTCCATTCCACCCAGTGAGAGCGTGATGAAGGAAAAGCCGCGTAAGAGTACGGATTTCATTATAACCAAGTCCATGAGGTATTACATTCTGGGAATGGGCTTTGCCTTTCTGGTATTACTTATGGGAATGCTCTTCTGGTTTAACAGTGAAGAGGGGGGGATGACTACCTATCGGTTGACTGTGTTCTTCACGTTCTTTGTTATGCTTCAGTTCTGGAACTTGTTCAATGCACGTGTGTTCGGCACTTCGGACTCGGCGTTCAAGGGCATTTCTAAATCTTATGGCATGGAGCTGATTATACTTGCCATTTTGGGCGGACAGATACTGATTGTACAGTTTGGTGGAGCTGTATTCCGCACAGTGCCGCTCGATTTTATGACTTGGATGACGATTGTCGTTTCTACTTCGTTTGTTTTGTGGATAGGTGAACTGGTTCGCCTTATCCGACGTTTAACACAGAAATAGTGATGAAAAGAAGAGGAATCAAGAACCTTATTATTGATTTTGGCGGAGTTCTGATTGATTTGGACCGCCAGCGCTGTTTAGAGAATTTCAGAAAGCTGGGATTGCCGGACGTGGAAGTCATGTTGGACCTCTATCACCAGCAGGATTTCTTCCAGAAATATGAAAAAGGGTTGATTACCAGTGCGGAGTTCCGGGAAGTGATTCGTGGAAAGATAGGGAAACCGGTGACTGATGCCCAGATAGATGACGCCTGGAACAGTTTCCTAGTGAGTATTCCTACTTTTAAATTGGATTTACTGTTGGAACTGCGCAAAAAATATGTGGTCTATCTGCTGAGCAACACCAATGAAATCCATTGGCAATGGTCGTGTCTGCACGCGTTTCGCTACAAGGCTTTCCGTGCGGAGGACTTTTTTGAGCATATCTATCTCTCTTATGAGATGAAGATGGCAAAACCGGATGCCGATATATTTCAGAAAGTACTGGATGAGACTGGTATTCTTCCCAACGAGACTCTTTTCATTGACGATTCTGAGGCCAATTGCCGGACAGCGGAGGCGTTGGGTATTTCTACCTATACGCCAAAGGCCCACGAGGATTGGAGACATGCAGTTGTTTTGTGAAACATCGGACATTGGTTCCCGTCCAAGTGTAGCCACTATCGGTTTCTTTGACGGAGTACATCGGGGACACCGCTACCTGATAGAGCAAGTGTGTGCGGTAGCTGCCGGGCATGGGCTTGCTTCGTCGGTCGTGACTTTTCCGGTACATCCGCGTAAAGTGATGCAGGCCGATTATCATCTGAAGTTATTGACCACCTGTGATGAGAAAGTTTCCCTACTAGCCAAGACTGGGGTGGATTATTGCATGATGCTTGATTTCACTCCTGAAATAGCCCGGCTTTCGGCACGGGAATTCATGTTCATACTGAAGGAACGCTATCAGATACAAGCTTTGGTAGTGGGGTACGACCATCGTTTCGGGCATAACCGCAGCGAGGGTTTTGAGGACTATGTGCACTATGGTCGCGAATTGGGTATGGAGGTGCTTCTTGCGCGCGCGTATGCTTATAGTAAGGAAGCATCGGTAACGGAGGTTACTGTCAGCTCCTCGGCTATTCGCGGTCTGTTGCAGGAGGGAAACGTTTCGGAAGCTGCCGAGTATCTGGGATATGATTTCTTTTTGGACGGTACGGTTGTCGGCGGCTATCAGGTGGGGCGTAAGATAGGTTTTCCTACGGCTAATCTCCGTGTTTCCGATCCTGACAAGCTGATTCCCTGCGATGGTGTGTATGCCGTCCGTGTCTGTGTTGAAGGCAAGGAGTACGGCGGTATGTTAAGCATTGGCTACCGGCCTACGTTGGAGAACGGCCCCGATCGCAGTATTGAGGTCCATATATTCCGGTTTGATGCTGACATTTATCAGCAGCCGATGCGTCTTTCCTTTGTGCGCCGCACCCGTCCTGAACTGAAATTCGACAGTATAGAAGAACTTGTTGCCCAGCTTCACCGTGACGAGGTGGAGATTAAATCCATTCTTTCTTTATAAGTATAAGGCGATAAGGTCATTTATCCCCTTGCAGTTCTATGTATTTTCCCGTTTGAAGTGTTTGTTTTCTGTATATTTATCGTAAAACACGTTTTTTTTATTGTTTTTCGATAAATATTTTCTGTTTTTCTTTGTCATATCAAAAAAAGGTCTTTTATTTGCATATCGAAAAACGATAAATGATTATCGAAAAACAAAATAAAGAATTAATAAAACAATAACGGTATGAAAACTTTAGTAATGACAACAATTTTTGTAGTGACAGTAGTGATAAATGCTTTTGGTGGTAATATCCAGGAAAACTTTGCCTATAATGAAGTGATGAACGGAAATCAGGTGGAGTCCCAGATTGTATATAAAGTAGAGAACGGTAAGTTTCTGCAGAACCATTTGAAATACAATTTCAACTATGATGCCCAAGGGCGTACGATACAGAAGGAAGCGTTGAAATGGAACGAGATTGAGCAGGCGTTTGAACGCTTCTATTGCTTGAACTACAATTATACGGAAGCCGGTACGGATGTGGAATATGCCTTGTGGGACAACAAGACGAATGCCTACTCCGATGTGAAAGAAAAAGCTGTTTATCTGCAGGCGGGAGATGACATCAACTACTTGAGTTACAAATGGAGTAAGAAGGACAACGACTGGAATCTGTTGGTGGAACATGCCACTGCGGAGGAAGACGTATTGCTTCTGGCAGTGAAATAAATGAAGAACAATATAGAATGAGGGAGGGGTTTAGGTTATGAGAAGAGCATTCATGAGTATTACACTATTGGTATTGTCACTTTCTACAGTGATGGTGCTGCTGATGGGACTTGTTGCCACAGCTTGACGGATTGACAGAGAAAATGTGTATCTTTGCGAACTTTTAGACGAATAGAACAATGAAAACGGCAATAAAACTAGTATTGATTTACTTTTTGATGCAGATTGTAGGAGCACTGTTTGCAGGACCTTTCTGTCTGCTGTATACGTATTTCGCTTATGGTGCTTTTGACGCGGGCAAGGCGGGAGAGATTGCTGTGGCACCTACCATGTTGCTGGGTTTCGTTTTCATGGGGTTGTACTTGTGGCGTAAGAACTACCTGACGGGAGACAAGCATCTGTATTCTCCGGTGTCAGTCCCTTATCTGGCATGGAGCCTGCTTGCCGGAATGACTTCCATATGTATAATAGGTCTTCTGATGTCCGAACTTACTTTTTTGCCCAATTTGTTGGACCAGACATTTGATATACTGCAATCCGGTTGGCTGGGTATTCTCTGTATTTCTGTTTTGGGACCCGTACTGGAAGAACTGCTTTTCCGTGGTGCCATTACCAAGGAGCTGCTTCGCAGATATAGCCCGGCAAAGGCTATCTTGTTTTCCGGGTTGATATTTGGTATCTTTCATCTGAATCCGGCTCAGATAATAGGTGCTTGCTTCATCGGTTTCTTGCTTGCCTGGCTTTATTATAAGACACGGAGTCTGATGGCATGTATTCTGATACACATCATGAACAATGGCTTGTCTGTCTATCTGAGCCTGAAACATCCTGAAATGGAGGATGTGACACATCTGCTGAGTAACCCGTATGTACTGGTTGGGGCAGTGGTTTTCATATTGTTGCTTCTACTCTCCTTGAAACAACTGAATAAATATAATATATCTGATACTAATACAACAACAACTGAATTATGAAAAGAAGATTGAACATTCTCTGCCTGGTGGTAATGCTTGTACTGAGTTACTCGGTATTGGAGCAGGGGTACTATATCTTTCTGGGAGCCAAGATGGGGGCGCAGACCGGACTGGAGCTGGGAAAGAAAGGGAGTGACATTGCTGCCTACAAGGAACTGATGAACCTGAAGGTTGTCAACCTGATACCTTCTTCCATGGAGTCGTTTGATTTCTTCAGGGATTCCGTCTACAATGAGAAAAGCAGGAGTTATGTGCCTGCAGCCTACTCTTCGTTGATGGTCAGCGTAGATTCTCATGATTCTGTCGGGAAAGTGGTGGCAAAGTATTTGCTGATATATCTGCATTTGGGCTTTTCCCTTTGGGCGGTAGTATTGTTTATCCGCTTGATAATCTCTATCAACAAGTCCGACATCTTCAACTGGCGGAATGTACGTCGGCTGCGTCGGTTGGGAATGGCACTGGTTGTCAGCTTCTGCTGTACCTTTGCGTCATCATATCTTGATTTTATAGGTATCGATACCGTATTCTCGCTGCATGGTTACGAGCTGAGCCTCTCAGAATTGGTGAGCACTACCACGCTGGTACTTGGGCTTTGTTCGCTGATTGTAGGTGAAGTGTTTGCCATTGGGTTGAAGATGAAGGAAGAGCAGGACTTGACGATTTAATGAAAGGAGATACAATAATGAAAAAGATTCAGATATTGGCAATATTAGTTATTGTAGCATTAGTATTTACTGGTTTGAAAGGTGGAATTGAAGGTGCGGTTGATGGCTGGAATCAAGCAGGAGACAGTCGGGAGTTTGACTTCTCTACTGTAAATGTTGCAGTGAAGGCTGATGAGACTTTGATAGCAGATTCTCTTTTTAATAGTGTGGCAAAGCGGAATATTCCGTATTGTATTGAAACCCTGGAGACACAAGTGGAAGAGTCCGTTTGGGGTGTTGTATTGAATATTCTGATGTTTCCTGTGGCATTTGCCGGCTTGTATGGTTTTTTCTGTTTGATAAAGATGGTTATGGCTGTAACCCGTCGGGAAGTGTTTATTCGTGATAATGTATTTCGTATGCGTGTTTTTATTTATACAATCATTCTTATGGGAATACTTCTTGAACTGAAACAGTATTGTCAATATTGTGATGTCGTTTCTCAGATTCATTTGGCCGGTTATGAAATAGAGTCTTATTGGCTTAAATATCCTTGGTTTTATTTTTTGATATTAGCTCTTTTCACCGAGATATTCGCCATCGGCGTGAAGATAAAGGAAGAGCAGGATTTAACGGTTTAATGTGGGGGGAGGATTATGAAAAAGATAAGTATATTGGGTATCCTGGCTATATTGGTCATTGTTGCAGAGTTTGCTTATGCGATGATAGCGGGCTGGGTGGATATGAAGAATAGTTTTCTTGAGGGTTACAATAGTGTAAGTGTGCATTCGGGAACTCCACAGCCGGAGTATTCCGGTCTATTTGATAAGGTATATGTGGATGTAAGACCTTTGGAAACGACAGCAGTCGATTCCTTGACGAATCGTTTTGCCGATAAGTCAGTACCTTATCAGGTAAAGAGAATAGGCACTGTGATTGTCCCCACTGTCTGGAGTTCCATAGTGAACTTCTTTGCCATGTTTGCCATCATTCCTTTCTTTGTAGGAATCTATTGCCTGATACGTTTGCTGGTATCCATCTCAAAGCGAGAAGTGTTTACTTCGGATAATGTAGCCCGGTTGCGTTTCTTTACTTATTCGTTTGCTGCATTGTACGGCTTGATGACTTTGCACGATTGGCTGAATCATCTTGAAGCAGTGAAGCAAGTGGCTCTGCTGGGCTATGAAGTGGTTGCATCGCATGATACGGATTTCACATCTCTGGTTATTATAATTCTTTTCACCGAGATATTTGCCGCCGGGGTGAAGATAAAGGAAGAACAGGACTTGACTATTTAGGTGTGAGTGGGAAAAGAATAATTGATAAATAGAACACAATTATATGATTATAGTAAACCTTGACATAATGATGGCCCGAAGAAAGATATCTTTGGGCGAACTGGCGGAGAAGATTGATATTACGCCTGCCAATCTCTCTATTCTCAAAACCGGAAAGGCTAAGGCCATCCGTTTCTCTACACTGGAAGCAATCTGCAAGGAACTCGATTGCCAGCCGGGGGATATACTGGAGTTTAAGGAGGGATAAATGGGGAGAAGAAGGCGCAAGTAGAGGTTGAAATGCTTACCGCCTTAAGAAACTCCGTTTACATACTACAGTAAACGCCTTTACATACTATGGTAAACGTCGTTACTTCATAATGTAAAAGCCGTTACATTCTGGAGTAACGGCTTTTACATTATAGGGTAAACATCCGGTAAATATAATCTGCTGATTATTAGTTTATATATTGTCGGTCGTAACCTTTAGATGCCTTTCGCTTTGAAGGCCAACGCATATATTCGCATCTGCTTTACCATGGACAGCAGTCCGTTGCTACGGGTGGGCGACAAGTGTTCCTTCAGTCCTATTTTATCAATGAAATAGAGGTCGGCATTCAGTATCTCATCCGGTGTGTGCCCGGAGAGTACTTTGATAAGCAGTGAAATGATTCCTTTCACAATCAGTGCGTCGCTTTCGGCCTGGAAAATAATTTTTCCGTCCACTTCGTCTGCCTGCAGCCATACGCGGCTCTGGCAACCTTCAATCAGGTTTTGTTCCGTCTTGTATTTTTCGTCGAGCGGTTCCTGCTCGTTTCCTAAATCAATAAGAAGTTGGTACCGGTCCATCCAATCGTCGAAATCATTGAATTCGGCAATTACTTCATCTTGTACTTCGTTGATACTTATCATGGGATTTACTATTTTACTATTTACGATTTACTATTTGATGGTCTATTTCTCATTGTAGATGACTTCCAGCAAGGTCTGTCCCACGGCGTTGAGAGTGCCCTTATCGATGATGTCCATGGTGTCGTCTATCGTGTGCCAGAAGTCACCGAAGCCGGTGTCGCAGTTCGGGTCATAGTTGATGATGTCCACGCAGGGAATCTGCCGCAGGTTGTATACATACATATGGTCGTCCGTCACTTCGGTGCCTTTTTCTTTGGGGAAGAAGTTGCCGAAGCCCAGGCGGTGGGCTGTGTTCCATATCTTGTTCACGTACTTACCGGCGGTTCTTTGAGAGAACTGTTCTTTGTAGAAGGTGGCATTCTTTCCGCCCACCATGTCAAGCAGGATGCCGTAGCGGGCATTATAACCGTCTACATGGGGTACTCGTCCCCAATATTGCGAGCCCAGGCACCAAGTGTCGTTCTTGTATGCACCTTGATAGAAGTAGGGGATGCCATAGTCTTCGGCGTCAAAGAAGATGATGTCGATACCGATGGCTGGAGCCTGCTGTTGCAGTTGGCGGGCCACTTCGAGCAATACGCCTACACCGCTGGCTCCATCGTTCACACCCAGGATGGGGCTGTGATGCTTCGTCTTGTCAGCATCCTGGTCGGCATAAGGGCGGCTGTCCCAATGGGCACAGAGCAGTACACGCCTTTTGCTTTCCGGATTATAGGCGCCGATAACATTGCGCGCCTTCAGGATGGTGTTGTCGTAAGCCACCAGGTCGGCATACTGGTTGTATACTTTGGCGCCGAATTCCTCCAGCTTCTTGGCAAGGAATTCTCCGCAGGCTTTGTGGGCGGCGGTGTTGGGCACGCGCGGACCAAAATCCGCTTGGGTCTGTATGTATTGGTATGCACTGTCTGCACTGAACTGAGGCACTTGGACAGTCGCTTGGGTCGCATCGCCCTCACTGTTATTATCGGCTGCAGACTTGCTGCTGTTGTTGCTGCATGCCACTATCGCTACAATCAGCAACAGCAGCAACGGGATGAATGTATAATTCCGTTTCATTCTCTTTCTGTATTAAAACTTAGTTTCACTTCTTTCTTTCCAACTTCCAATGTTACCGCAGCACCGTTTATCAACGGTACGTTCATGCTGACATGTCCGACGGGAAAATCGAAACATATCGGATAATCGTATTCCTTCACCAAATCGGCCAATGCACCATATAGGTCTTTTCCCAGGGACTTGTTCTCCTCGTATTCGGTGAATTGTCCGATGATGAGGCCGGAAAGCTTGTCGAGGACACCGCCCAGTTTGAGATTGTACATCATGCGTTCCACCGCATGCGGGCGTTCTCCCACATCTTCGATGAAGAGAATGGTGCCTTCGGCGGGAATGTCGTACGGAGTGCCGCGCAGCCCGTAGAACACTGACAAATTGCCGCCGCGCAACACGCCTTTTCCCTTTCCTTTATGATTTAGTTTGTGCCCCGGGCAGACATAACTGAATGCTTCCGTTCCTCCCAATGCCTGCCCGAACAGTACATCCTTCAGTGCTTGTGTGCAGAAGTCGTCTTCCGGTTCTACTGTGAGATGGCGCGCCATGGGGGCGTGCAACGACGCGAAGCCGTTCTGCTGGAACAGATTATGGAGGGCGGTGATGTCACTGAATCCGATGAGCCATTTGGGATGCTGCCTGAACTTGGTAAAATCCAGTTTGCCTATCAGATGCACGGCTCCGTAACCGCCCCGGCTACAGAATATGACTTTGGCTTCTTCATCGTCCATGGCTTCCTGCAGGTCTTCGAGGCGTTGCCGGATACTTCCTGCATACGTTCCGTTGGAACTCCCCGCATGCTTTGCGAATACGACTTCCAGCCCCCAGGACTTCAAACGTTTGTAGGCGCCTTTCAGGAAAGATTTGTCAATCTTGCTGGAAGGGGAGAGAATAATGACACGGTCACCTTCCTGCAGATACGGAGGGAAAATAAGACTACCCATACTATATTATCAATCTATTTTGGGCAAAAGTACATAATTCACCACAGATATCACAGATTAACACGGATTTTTAACAGAAGAGAGCGAGGAGAGGGGAATATGTTCTGTGCAAATTCGTGTCATCTGTAGTGAATATATCAAAATGATATTAAACATATAAAATTTCAACGGGATAAATGCTGCATTTCTCGACATTTTTTTAGATATTTGCTAAAAATCTAACGTTATGGAACCAATACGGAACTTTGCCCAGTTAACAGCCCACCTGAAAACCTTGAATAAGAGGAAACGTATTGCGGTAGTCTGTGCCAATGACCCTAATACAGAATATGCCATATCCCGTGCCTTGGAGGAGGGGATTGCGGAATTTCTGATGATTGGCGATTCTGCCATATTGGAAAAATATCCCACCTTGAAGAAATATCCTCAATATGTCAGTACCTTGCATATAGAAGATTCTGATGAGGCTGCACGTGAGGCGGTGCGTATCGTACGCGAGGGTGGAGCAGATATCCTGATGAAAGGCATCATCAATACCGACAATTTGCTACGTGCCATTCTGGACAAGGAGCATGGTTTGTTGCCTAAAGGAAAGATTCTGACCCATCTGGCCGTGATGCAGATACCTACTTACGATAAACTGCTCTTTTTCTCCGATGCTGCGGTCATTCCCCGCCCGACGCTTCAACAGCGCATTGAAATGATTTGGTATGCCATTCATACTTGCCGCCATTTCGGGATAGAGCAGCCACGTATCGCGCTGATTCATTGCACGGAGAAGGTCAGCGCCAAATTCCCCCATTCTTTGGACTATGTGAATATTGTGGAACTGGCGGAAGCCGGAGAGTTCGGCAATGTCATCATCGACGGTCCGCTGGATGTGAAGACCTCTTGTGAGAAGACGAGCGGTAACATCAAAGGCATTGTATCACCGATTGACGGGGAGGCGGATGTGTTGATATTCCCAAACATCGAATCGGGAAATGCTTTTTATAAGGCTGTATCTCTGTTTTCTCATGCCGATATGGCCGGGTTGCTGCAAGGACCCTCATGTCCGGTGGTATTACCGTCGCGTAGCGATTCTGGTTTGTCCAAATATTACAGCATTGCCATGGCTTGCCTGACCAGCGGGGTGAAAGAGTCTTAATTGTAATTAGTAATTTGTAGTTCGTAATTTGTAAATCGTAATCAATGAAAATACTGGCAGTAAATCCCGGTTCCACCTCGACAAAAATTGCTGTCTATGAGGATGAAACTCCCCGTCTGGTACTCAACATCCGGCATTCGGTGGAGGAACTTTCCCAATTTCCCCGCATCATCGACCAGTTCGAATTCCGCAAGAAGTTGGTACTGGAAGCTTTGGACAACAATGGAATCCCTTTTGAATTTGACGCTATCGTGGGGCGTGGAGGATTATTGAAACCCATTCCGGGTGGTGTTTATGTAGTGAATGACGCCATGTTGGATGATATTGCCCATGCGATGCGCAGCCATGCATGTAACTTGGGATGCCTGATTGCTTCCGAACTGGCAGCTCTGCTTCCCGGTTGCCAGGCTTTTATTGCAGATCCCGGTGTAGTGGATGAGTTGGATGAAATAGCCCGCATTACGGGTTCGCCTTTGATGCCACGTATCACCATTTGGCATGCCCTGAACCAGCGTGCCATCGCCCGGAGATATGCTGCCGAGCACAACACCCGATACGAAAACTTGAACCTGGTTATCTGCCATCTGGGTGGCGGCATTTCTGTGGGGACACACTGCAAGGGGCGTGCCGTCGACGTGAACAATGCACTGGACGGTGAAGGTCCTTTCTCGCCGGAACGTGCCGGGACCTTGCCTGCCGGGCAGCTGATAGACGTTTGCAGCTCCGGTCGTTTTACCAAAGAGGAACTGAAGAAGCGTATTTCCGGTCGTGCCGGTTTGACGGCACATTTGGGTACGACAGATGTTCCTGCCATCGTAAAGCGGATAGAGGAGGGGGACAAGCACGCGGAACTGGTGCTGAATGCAATGATTTATCAGATAGCCAAGTGTGTGGGCGCTGCTGCTGTTGTGCTTTATGGTAAGGTGGACGCCATTCTGCTTACGGGAGGTATGGCACATTCCGAGTACATCACTTCACGATTGCAGGAGCGCGTGTCTTTCCTTGCTCCTGTTCACGTCTATCCCGGAGAAGACGAATTGGAAGCATTGGTACTGAATGCGCTGGGAGCTTTGCGTGGAGAGCTTCCGGTGCAGGTTTATCGGTAATAAGCATATTTTTTGTGCTCTTTAGCGGAACACTTTGCCTCAGCGTACAAAATAGTTTGTTTCCATACAGCAAGACACTTTGTTTCTTTCTCTTGAAACAAAGTGTCTTGCTGTATGGAAACAAACCGTTCCGTTATATAGAGACTCGGTTTATTTACCGTAATCGTCGTACATCATCAACAGATGTGAGGAGCTCCAGCTGAAATGGGGAGCTTTCAGGCGTCCGCCGGTATGGGTTCCGTAGTTCTCGTGGATGGGAGCACCCTCTTTCAGCCCGCTTAGGCGGTCGAAGACTTGCAGCGTATATTCATCTGCCAGCTGGTTGTAGCCGTAGTTGCGCAGTCCGCGAATGGCAAAGTAGGTTTGGTCCAGCCAGATGGGGCCACGCCAGTAGCCGCGCGGATTGTATTTGGGATTGTCGGCGGCAATGGTAGGGAAGGGGATATACGTGGAGAACTTTGCCGTATCTTGAAGTATGGGCAGCATGCTGTCCACTTGCGCCTGTGTGGCAATCCGGGTCCACAACGGAGTGTAGGCTTCGCAGCCCGGCTCTTCGATGAATGAACCGTCCTTCAGACGGCGGTCGCAGAAGAAGTTGATGTTCTTGTCAAAGAAATAGTCGGCTACCTGGCTACTGTAGTCCGGTGCGTCGAAAGGTATCTTCAGCAGGCTGGAGAACTTCTTCAGCAGTTTGCATTCCAGTGCCAGATAAGCGTTCAAGTCCACACTCTCCTGATCCATACTCCAGGCATCCTCGTAGCCTTCGTTTTTCAGCATCACGGCGCCGTCAAAACGGATGGCGTTGTCCATGCCGCTTTCCCAGGCGGCAGCTTCCAGTGTTCCGTCGGTAGCACCGTATTCGCACATGCCATTGCGGTTGTGGTCGCGCTTCTCGTACCACCATTTATAATAGGAGAGCAGTTGCGGATACATCTCGGCAACGAAGGCGGTGTCACCCGTATGGGTAAATATTTCATCGACAGCCCAGCATACCAAGGGAGGTTTGCTGTCACGGGCATTGTTCTCGGAGGGGTCAGTGTAGATACAGTCGATAATCATGCCGTCCGGTTGCTGGTAGTCGAACATGGCTCGGATGTTGTTCTTGGCCAGTTCGGGGTCGAATTTGGCGGTTCCGGCACTGAAGCGCCAGCTATCCCATGCCCAAAAGCCGACGAAATAGCCTACGGCATGGCTCGGGATGATGCCTTCGTGAAGCAATCCGCCGCGGTGTGTCCGCCAATTGGAGATGAGCGTGGTGACGGCTTTCACGGCGATACGGTCATATTCGGGCTTCATGTCCTTGCGCAGTATCTTGGTGAGGTAACCTTCCCAACGTTCGGCATTGGCTTGCAGGGCGGGGGCGGGATTGTTGAGCAGGCCCGGCAGGTTTTGCAGGCCGGCAGTCATCTCTTTTTCGGAAGTGAAGAAAGAGATGGCTACGTTGACGGGGTAGCGCGGAGAGCGGACGAGGGCTGTATAGTTATTGTCGGTCTTGGCCAGCTCTACATTAGGAGTGAAGGTCACGGTCACGGTTTCGCCACTGGGATGACGGGCGATGACGGAGTTCTGTTCTACGCTGACGGTGATGTCTTTGCCCCATTGGCTACCGGAGAGCAGCAGGTCTTCAGCCGTGTCGGCTTCGATGCGCAGCAAGGCGGTCGAGGCACTTGTGAAGTTGAGCCGTTGCGTGATGCTCCCGTGGGTGGAATGTGCTGACATATAGAGCTCGCCGGGGTAATAGCAAGTGGAATCCGGAACAAAAATCTCTTGTGTATCTTTGGCAAAGCTTACGACGGCGGCTGACTGTGCCATCCACTGGCGGCGGAACATATCGAGGCTGAAGGGGCCGCAGAAGCCGTTGACCCATTGTTGCCGTTCGGGCAGCGTGAAGCCCATCCACGAGCCGGCGTCGGTGAACCAACCGTAGCAGCGGTGCAGGGTGTCGGGAGTGTAGGAGATGTCCAGTATGTCGGCGAAGGTATACCGTTTCTCCGTAGTGCTTTTCATGCCGGGGGTGCAGGCTGCGATGCCTGCGGCCAACAATGTGAAGCAGAGTATGCGTATAAATTTGTATTTCATATGAATGAGGTATTTAACGGTTATTTGTGCGCTTGTTCCGCCGCATCATCCTCCGGTGCGAGAGGGGCGAGCGTGAAGTTGTATTTCCATTCGTGCGGAGTGATGGTGTACTCGGGATGAACTTGTGCTCCCCAGGTATTGTCACCGCCTACGCCCATCTGCTTGTGGTCGATGTTGAGCCATACCATATCTTTCTTCTGGATGCTTCCACCGTGGCGGCGCTCCATCTGCGAGGGACGGTATTCAATGTCCTCCATAGGGAAGTTCCAGGCGCTGACGCTTAACGGTTCTTCGCCCACTACCAGCAGACCTTCACCGGCAGCATTGCGCAGGGCCACCCAGCGTACGTCACAATGATTGGCCGTCTCTTGGGCACGTACATACGGATGGAATTGTTCCCACACCGTGGCGTTGTAGAGGCCTATCAATGCTCCCGTCTTGCGGTCGGCATACGTCTCTTGCGGACCACGGCCCAGCCAGGTCATCATTTCATATTCGGCAGGGAGTATCATGCGCATGCCCAGGCGCGGCATTTCACTCAATGGCTTCTTGCCGGGGGTGAAGTGCATGGTTACTTGAACCTTGCCGTCGGGAGTGATTTTGTAGAGAGTCTGCAAATCAGCATCTTGTTCTTCCATGCGGTAGGTCGCAGTGACAGTAGCCGTTTGTCCGGCTTCCGCAACTTCGATATGCTGTAGTTTGGCATCGCGTCCAGCGTTTTTCCAAGTGCCGCAGCGTATCAGATGTCTGTTTGGAATGTCATTGTCAGTCAACGGGCGCCAGAAGTTGGGTTGCAGCCCTTCCTTAATCAGATTCTTTCCGTTGTAGTTCAGCTCTGTCATTTCACCGTTTCGGGTAGAGAAAGCTACCTGGAAGTTATTGCCTTTCACGGTCAATGCTTCGTTGTTGCGGTTTACGGTCAACGTTCCCTCCACCGGCTGAACGGTTTTGGCTGACGGGACGGAAGGCAGTTCCCATTGTTCGATGGCAACCTCGTGTCCTTTCGGTACTAATGGCGCTTCGTGCTTGGTGAATGCACGAAGTGTGAGGAAATACTCCTTGCCGTCGGCAGGCAGCGCTTTCAGTGGCAATTCTATGTTGGCAGAGTTTCTGGGAGTAATCTTGGGGAAATCCATCTCACCGTTCTGAACGGTCTTGCCGTCGCATTCCACTGCCCAGCGGAGGGTATATCCTTCCAATCCGATGAAATCGTGCCAGTTGGTGACCTTTATCTTGTTCGGGGTGAAGGCGAGCGGTTCGAAATGGATGTATTGCAATACCTTCTTCACTTCGTAGATGTGCGGGTGCGGGGTGCGGTCGGCAGCAATCAAGCCGTTGGCACAGAAGTTGGAGTCGTTGACGACGCCTACAAATCCCATGTCGCCGCCAAAAGCCCAGATGTCGTGCTGGTTCTCGTCCTTGATGGCAAACGTCTGGTCCACCCAGTCCCAAATGAAACCGCCTTGCAGCTGGTCGTACTTGTAAATCAAGTCCCAGTAGTCCTGGAAGTTACCTACGCTGTTACCCATGGCATGGGCATATTCGCAAAGAATCATGGGGCGGGCATCACGTTGGTTCACGTGTTGGCGCAACCTCCAGATGCGTGCGTACATGGGGCAATAGATGTCGCTCTTGGAGTTGTAGCCACCCCCTTCGTATTGTATGGGACGAGTAGGATCTATCTTCTTGGTATAGTCATACAGCGTTTCGAAGTGCTTGCCGTAGCCCGACTCGTTGCCCATGGACCAAGTCACGATGGCGGAGTAGTTGCGGTCGCGCGCAATCATACGACTCATCCGCTGCATGAAAGGCACCTCCCAGGCGGGGTAGTTGGCAAGGGTCTCATCTTTGTGGAACATCATGCCATGGCTCTCGATGTTGGCTTCGTCTACCATATAGAGTCCGAATTCCGTGCAAAGCTCGTACCACGCATAGTTGTTCGGGTAGTGGCAGTTGCGTACACCGTTCAGGTTGAACTGCTTCATCAGCTGGATGTCGTGTATCATGGAAGCTACGGTGATGGTACGTCCCTTGTGCGGGTCGTGCTCGTGACGGTTCACCCCCTTGAAGAGGACGGCCTGGCCGTTAATCATCTGCATGCCGTTCATCATTTCCACGGTACGGAAGCCGAAAAGGTGCGTAAAGGATTCCTGCGGTTTTCCTTGTGCATCAAAGGTGCTGACTACCAGCGTGTAGGTGTTCGGTGTTTCGGCATTCCAGGCTCGTGCATTCGGGAACACTTGCTGCTGGGTAAACAAAGTGTCTGTGGCAGAGGTTATGGACTTTTTCCGGTCATAGATAACCTTGTCCTTGTCCATTACCTTGACTTCCACCGTTTCTCCGGCTTTAGGCCGATGGAGGAATACGTCCAGCTTTAGTTCGCCATCCTTGTAGTTGTTTATCAGTTCCGCTGTCATCCGGAAGTCCTTGACGCGGCTCTGGGGGCGGGCGTAGAGATAAACACTCCGTTCGATGCCGCTGTATTTCCAGTAGTCCTGGCCTTCCAGGTAGGAACCGTCGCTATAACGGAATACTTTTACTGCCAGTTTATTGTTGCCCTTCTTCAGCAGGTGGGTGATGTTGAAGTGCGACGGTAGGCGGCTGTCTTCTGCATATCCTGCCAATTCGCCGTTTACCCATACATAGTAGGCAGACTCCACCCCTTCGAAATCAAGAAAGATGTCCATGCCTCCCCAGCTAGCCGGGACGGTGAACTCGCGGATATAAGCACCTACGGGATTGTAGTCGGTAGGCACGTAGGGCGGATTGGGCGGGAACGGATAACGGGTATCTGTATAGATAGGTGCATCGAAGCCTTGCAGTTCCCAGCTTCCCGGAACTTCAATTTTACTCCACTTGCGGGTACTGAATCCGGGCTTGTGAAAGTCTTTGGGGCAGAGGTCATTGTTCTTTGAAAAAAGAAATTTCCAGGTGCCGTCCAGAGTGATACGGCGTTCCGTTGCAGAATTAACGTCGAACCGTACGTCGGCGGGCAAGGCACGTTGTTTCAATGCGTTGGCTTCATTCGTAAACGGAGTGAAGTGGGCGTGCATCGGTTCTCTGTTCATTTCGTTGACTTGCGGGTTTTGCCACGGCTCATTGTCTGCCAGGGCACCGGTGCAAAGCAGCGAAGAGAGAAGAAAGGTATAAAGTTTGGTCTTCATATTATTAATGATTAATTGGAAGTTGAAAATGGAAAATGGGAAACGGAAAATTTTCACCTTTCACCTTTCCATTTTCAGCTAAATAGAACAAAACAATGTCACTAAGAATGGGACGCTGAAGTCTACTACAAATCCATGGAAAATGGAAACTACTACAAACTGCTGTCCGGCTGTCCGTGTGATGATGGGCAGTGTGGTGTCCATCGTCGTGGCTCCTCCGGCAGAGATGGGAGCAAGGTTTCCGAACCATCGTACCAGCAACGGAGCGGCTAGCAGTGTCAGAATCTCCCGGCTGATATTGGCAAGCAGGGCGATGGTGCCCAGCTCGGCTCCCTTGTATTCGGTAATGAAGATACTGGAGAGCGAGTAATAGCCGAATCCGGAACCTACGGCCAGACAGTCCGTTATAGAACGGTGTGTCAGAATCAGGCTGACGGCTGCGGAGCCTGCTAGCGTTCCCAGTATCGTCATGATGGGCAGGAATACCAGTCGCGGATTGAGTGAACGGAAATTCTTCAGGGTTTGCGGGTCGTTACCCACGCTCAGCCCTACACTGAACATCAGCGCACAAAGCGCGTAGTAGCTGATGTTGGTTTCTGCAATATCAAAGGGCAACAGATGGCATACGCCACAAATCGTACCCAGTACGAAAAAGCCCACTATGATAAGACTTCCTTTCATGCCCTTCCTCCTTTCTTGTTATACAAGGCTCTCCACAATGCCCAGGCGGCGATGACGCTTCCCAAGGTTCCTCCCAGGGTGAGTATCACAGCTTCAAGGCCTATGGTATGGAGTCCCTTGATGATTTGCTCGTTGCTTCCGACCTCGATGCCGAGGATAAACAGCAGCAACCAGATGAGCAGGGTGATGATTTGGTGGATTTTCTTTAAGTCCCGTTTCCGTAAGAGATAGCCCAGCAGCATTCCCGTGAGCATTAGTCCGATGATTGTAAACATATCTATGTCGTTTTTTAGTGGCAAAGATAGTATGGTCTATTTTTGCAGGTGCAAAGATAAAGCTTTCAAAGCAAACAAGGCGGCATTGCCGGGGGCGAATGCCGCCTTGATATACTATTTGGGAAAAGGATTATTCGTTTATTTTATTGTTGGTCTGAATCTCCATCAGAGGAATGGGCAGGAAGGAATGGGTAGATGCACTGAATCCGGTTCTGCCGTCAGCCTTCATGGCTTCGTCCAGTTTGCCCCAACGACGGAGGTCATAGAAGCGTGAGTTTTCCAGTGTGAATTCCACCAGACGTTCATGTTCAATCTGTGCTTTAACAGCAGCTTGGTCACTTCCGGTCATGGCAGGCAGTTTGCCGTGCACGCTACGTACTTCGTTAATCAATGGAATGGCTTTTTCTGGATGGCCTTGTTCATTGTAGATTTCAGCCTTCATCAGCAGTACATTGGCATAACGCATCAATGGCATGTTGGTACCTACGTAGTTTTGTGCATAGTCGCTCCAAGTTGAAGGCATGTATTTACGGTAATTATATCGGGTGGCAGAATTCTCATCATAGATGTCATCGTAATTGTACCCCAGAATGTGCCCGCCTTCATAGTAATACGGATCATCAAACATCATGGAACCATAGGCACGGGCATCGTACATGTTACCTTCGGCAATGCGTCCTTCTTTCAGGAATTCGTTGTACATCATGTCGCTGACACGGATTTCGTCCCAACCGGACATGCTGCCCGGAGCTACCCAGAAGTGGAGTACGTGCTTGTGGAAAGTACCGTCGGCCGTACTGTTGGTAAACTGAAGTTCCAGAATGGACTCTTTGCAATTCTTGTTGGTTCCGTCGAACATGCTTCCGTAGTCGGACTCCAGTTCGTAGCCGGTCACTTTGTTGAAAGCGGCTTCTGCCAGCCCCAGGTATTCGGCCTTTTTGTCACTTTCTTCATAAGCACGGGTTAAGTAAGCCCATCCCAGGTAAGAGTAGGCTGCTCCTTTGGTTACACGTCCCGCTTCGGAAGAAGGGCGGTCTTGTGGCAGCATGCTGCCTGCTTTGTCCAGTTCAGCACAGATAAAGTCCCATGCTTCCGTTCTGGTAGACAATGCTTTGTGAGTCTGGGATTCTCCGGTCAGATATTCATTGCGGATAATGATTTTCTCCCAGCTCATAATCAGTTTGAAATGATAGTAGGCACGCAGGAACAGAGCTTCGCCCGTAAGATGGTTCTCGTCATCGGCACTCATCTTCTCACCGCTGGTCTGTACTTTGTCAATACCGTATAATACGTTGTTGGCGTAGTTGATGCCATTGTAATTGTTCATCCAGTATTCTTTGATGCTGGAGTTCTCATTGTTGTAGGTGAACCCGTACAATGCAGCCCATTCCGGATAGTTGTTGACGTCCTGGCCTTTTACCATCTCATCGCTACGGAAGGTTTCCACAACAAACTTGACTTCTGCAACCGTGTAAGAGCCGGTGCGGTTATCCAGCTGGCCATATACCGCTGATAGACCTGCCTCTACATCGGCTTTATCTCTCCAGTATTTGTCTGTAGAAAAGTCGGGAGACTCTGTCGTCAGGAAATCATCGCATCCTGCCAGTAAGGCGGCGCATAAGAAAGAGGCTATATATATAATTTTTTTCATTGTCTTCTTGTTTTTAATGGTGATTAGAATGTAACTTGCAGACCTACTACAAATGAGCGGGTGAACGGGTATACAAAGGAGTCTACACCGGTGTCCAGAATGCTTGAAGAGAATTCAGGGTCGATACCGGAATATTTGGTGATGGTAAAGAGATTCTCTCCACTGACATAGAGGCGGCATTTTTCAAGATACATTTTCTTAGCTAAAGCTCTGGACAAGCTGTATCCTAACTGCAACTGGCGAAGGCGGACGAAGTTACCGTTTTCGAGGAAGCGATCGGATTCACGGGTATTTTCATTCGGGTCACCCAGTACAGCTCTTGGCATGCTTGTTCCTGCGTTTTGCGGTGTCCATGCATTCATGGTGCTTGTGAAGTAGTTTCTACCGGCGTCCATTCCTTCATAATACAGACGGTTTACGTTGTAGAGTTTGTGCCCCCATGCACTGCCGAACTGGAAGGAAAGGTCAAAGTTCTTATAGGAACCGCTGAATGACAAGTTGGCTTCCACCTTGGGAATACCGGAACCGGAATATACCTTGTCGCCGGAGTCGATGCTTCCATTGCCGTTTACATCCTTGAAGCGGATATCACCAGCTTTGGCACTCGGCTGGAGACGTTCGCCTGCACTGTTTACGTAAGCAGCAGCTTCTGCATCAGTCTGGAATATGCCGTCAGTCTGATACAGCCAGAAGCTGGCTACCGGATAACCTTTCAGTGTTTGGGTTACGAAGTGGCCGTCACCCTTCCAGGCAGAACCATAAAGTATCTGGTTCGGGTCTGCCTTCAACATTTCGTTGTGGATGGTAGAAAGGTTGAAACCGATATTATAGTCGAAACCGTTGATGTTGTCTCCATAGTTCAATTCAAGCTCGAAACCTTTGTTTACCATCTTTCCTACGTTGACAGTAGGATTGTAGATACCTGCAGAAGGCGGCATGACTTTTTCAATCAGTAAGTCTTCCGTTGTGTTGTAATAGTAGTTAAGGCTACCGCTCAACTTATTGTTGAAAAGACCGAAGTCGAAACCGATGTTTTTGGTATCGGTAGTTTCCCAACGCAAATCGTCGTTTACCAGATAGAGGTTGGACATGCCGGCCCAAGGATTGCCACCTTGTATGTAGCTCATCCA
Source organism: Bacteroides sp. CACC 737 (assembly GCF_013874375.1). Taxonomy (NCBI): domain Bacteria; kingdom Pseudomonadati; phylum Bacteroidota; class Bacteroidia; order Bacteroidales; family Bacteroidaceae; genus Bacteroides; species Bacteroides sp. CACC 737. The sequence continues at coordinate 3,412,330 of NZ_CP059408.1, read as the reverse complement.
TTGGGTATTGCTGTTACTCATTGTTGGCGCATAATAGTAGCCCAGTGCACTCTCGCTACCCAGGCGTCCCCAGCTGGCGCGGAACTTCAAGTTGCTGATAGGGGTGTTTTTGGGGAAGAAATCTTCCTCACTGATTCTCCATCCCACTGCTACGGAAGGGAAGGTACCCCAACGGTTGTTTTTACCGAACTTGGAAGAGCCGTCGGAACGTACAGTCACTTGCAGCAAGTAACGGCTGGCGTATGAATAGTTGAAGCGTCCGAAGAAAGAAGCGCGGTTGTAATCGTAGAAAGTACCTGTGCCGGCAAATGTACCGCCGATACCAGCATCGATTGTGGGAGATGTCGGGTCGAAGAATCCGCCGGGAACCTCGCTGGAACTCAGACTGCCGCCTACTACATCATATTCGGTTTTCTTGCCTTCCACGCTGACAGAACTTTTATCCTGATGGGCGGAAATGATGGAGTTACCTATCATGGCAGTAACGGAATGCTTGCCGAAGTCTTTCATGAAGGTCAATACATTCTCGAATGTTTGCTTGCGATAGTATGAGTTGTACTCGTAGTTATAAGGATAGAGGCTCGGCTCTTGTGCATTGGCTTCGTATTTGGCACGATGATAACGGTCGTTGTAGTAGTAACCGTCGTACGTATAGCTTGTTTTGAATGTAAGCCACGGGGCGAGGTTCATGGTCAGACCGATATTGCCGGTAATGTCGTAACCCGTATATTTTCTGTCTTTGTAATGGTCGTCTGCCATGACATTACGGTTGGTTGGGAATTCCATCTTGGTACCGTCTACCGACATGTCGGTCAGACCGTATCCGTATGTCTGGTTTTCGTCGTAAACGGGCACCAGTGGCGAAATGGAGTACATTTCTTTTAAGGAATACTGAGGCTGTTTGCTTTGTGTGACCTTGAAGTTCAAGCTCGCATCGAAATCAAAGATATATTTGTGTGCATTCAGTTTCAGACGGGCATTGTCCTGGATGTAAGAGTTACCTTTAAAGATACCCTTCTCGTCGGCATGGCCATAAGAAAGTGAATATTTAGCAACTTCAGAACCTCCGATGAGGTTTACATAATAGTTCTGTGCGATGCCGGTACGGAGCATTTCATCCTGCCAGTTTGTATCGGCACCGGTAGGGTTCTGTCCATTCTTGTACGTAAGATAAGCGGGCTTGTTTGTCCCTGCATTCTCGTACATCATGTTGTGCACTTTCAAGTAGCCGTCTGCATTGAGCATGTCGAACTTCTTGGCTACCGAGTTGACCGTCATATATGTATTAAAGGAAACTTTCAGTTCTCCTTCCTTTCCGTTCTTGGTAGAAACGATGACTACACCATTGGCGGCCACAGAACCGTAGATGGCAGCGGCGGCACCATCTTTCAGGATTTCCATGGATTCGATATCCTGCGGATTGATGGTGTTGATGTCGCCAGGATACCCGTCGATGATGTAAAGCGGCTCATTGTCACCCATAGTCTTGATACCACGGATTTTTACGGAAATGCTTGCACCTGCATTACCTCCCGATTTCAATACGCTTACACCGGCAATTTTACCTTGCAGTGCTTCGGTTGCGCTGGTAGTGGCACGTTTCATCAAATCTTCCGCTTTCACCGAAGAAATGGCACCGGTCATGTCGCTCTTCTTCATCGTACCGTAACCTACGACTACGACTTCATCCAGCATTTCAGAATCATCTTTCAATGCTATTTTGATGTTCTTCTGCCCGTTGAGGGGAATTTCCTGGGTTACATAACCCACATAAGAGATTACCATAGTTGCTTTAGGAGAGACTGTCAACGTAAAGTTGCCGTCAACGTCGGTGATGCAACCATTGCCGGTTCCTTTCTCCAAGATACTGGCACCGATAAGAGATTCTCCTTTGGTATCGGTTACGGTACCGGTTAGCTGGATGGTTTGCGCTAATGCACTTAGCGGCGCTAGACATACAAAGAGCAAAGCAAGTAGTAATGCTCTTTGCAAATACTGTTTAATTTTACCCATGTGTGATAAAGTTTTTTAAGGTTAATACTTTGTTTTTCACAAGGGCAAAGGAAGTGATATAATTATAAGGTTGACTATGACCTTTATCTATAAAATATCTACAAAGGAGGCTGAAAGCACTATTATTTAATCTACAAGATGATTGATAAAACGTTGAATAATAATATTTTATTGTAATATAATATATCTACAAGAGAGCTTTTCTCTTCGGCTTCGTTTTTAGAAGCTCTGGAGGTATTCAACCAAGTCTTCTTCTGTGGATAAGTTCAAGGATTTGCGTAAACGATACCGGTTCATATTGATTGTTTTGGGAATGGTGCCGGTTATCATGGAGATTTCTTTGGTTGACAGATTGACGCGCAATAGAGTTGCCAAGTATTTTTCGCCTTGCGTCAGATTAGGGTGTTTTAATGCAAGTCGGTCCAGAAATTCTTTGTTCTTTTCTTCTATATTCAGCAATAAGCTGCTGTTTGTCTTATCTCCGCTTTGATATTGGCTGATGAAGGCATTCACTTTTTTTAGGTGGGGAATGAGTGTTTGGTTATCCATCTTATAACCCTCTTTAATCATCCCACGTATCTTGTCGAGTAGCTCATTGCGGCTTCTTAGGAATACGGCAAAGCTGGTGACCTCCTGGCGGCTGTCATCCAAAGCACTCTGCACGTTTTTCAGTTCCATTTCTTGCTGTTGTAGTTTCAGTTCGGATACTTCGCGTTCGGAGAGTTCCAACTGATAGCGGGTTTCAATCAGTTGCAGGTCTTTTCTGCGTTTATACCATTTATATAGGAAGATACTGACAGCTAAACCGAGAATAAGTATGCTGCCCAAGAGCCATAGATTGCGTTTCAGCAATTCTATTTCATAGGTTTGTTCCTGCATTTCAGTGGCATGCTTCTGGTCCTGGTATCTTTTATAGGAAATTTCCTGCTCGATGTTACGCAGCTTGTTGCTGCTTTGCAGCTCTTTGCTCAGGTGCTGCATTTTCTCCAGGTATTTATAGGCTTGGGCATAGTCACCTATAGCTGCATATACCATGGACGAATATTCGTAATTGTCGCAAATCAGTTCGCGGGCCCCGATATTATGGGCATACTCGTAGGCTTTATGCAAGGCTTCCAGGGCTTTGGAGTATTGCTTGTCATAGTAATACTGTTTCCCCATGTTGTTGTAGTTTTCGCCAAGAGACCATTGGGCGTCCAGATTCTTGTTGATGGTGATGGCTTCCTGGATGAAAGAAAGTTTCTCTTCCGTATTTCCCTGGTACAGACAAAGGTTGTTCAGGTTGGTTGCAATCTCTTTCAGGTTTCGTTGGGCACGGTTGATGGCCAGCGCACGTTGGAAGAAACGCTCGGCAACGGTAAATTCGTTCATGAAGTGGTGCATAACTCCACGTTCGTTATAGCATCCGGCCACAGAAGTGGAATCACCAATGGCTTTGAATATGGAGGTTGCCTTGTCGTTTAGTTCTATGGCTTTGTTGTAGTCTCCCAGTTTGCTGTAGACACGTCCCATGAGGGAGTATAGTTGGGCACTTTGTTGCTTGTTTGCGGGGGTGATGTATTTCTGAGTATCATATAGATTCTTGATACTCAGGTCAAAGTTGCCCAATAGCTGTTCTGCCTGGCAATAAAGGAACATGGCCTGCGCACGGACCTCACTGGGCTCATCTTCGGGAAACAAGGCAGAAGCCTGAGCAGCATAGTAGGAAGCTTGTTTGGGGGTGTTGTATAGGCATTTCTGTGCTTGGTCAATCAATTTCTGTGCTTGCTGCATGTCTTGAGCTTGCAGTGGGGCAAGTGCTGACAGAAGACATACGAGTAGTAGACATAGGTTTTTCTTCATGGCATCGTCTTGTTTCTGCAAATTTAATTAATTCTTCTTAGAAGTCAGGTTTCCCTCCAAAAAGATTTATCTTTGTGCCTCAAAGATAGCGATATATATGTTATTACCTTATTTGAATAAAGACTTGATAGAGGCGGGATGCGATGAGGCCGGTCGCGGCTGTCTGGCCGGTGCGGTCTATGCCGCTGCCGTTATTCTGCCAACGGACTTTAAGAATGAACTTCTGAATGACTCCAAGCAGCTGACGGAAAAACAACGCTATGCCTTGCGTGAAGTGATTGAGAAAGAGGCTCTGGCATGGGCGGTGGGCGTCGTCTCTCCCGAAGAAATTGACAAAATCAATATTCTTAATGCCTCCTTTCTTGCCATGCACCGTGCTGTTGACCAACTGAATGTCCGTCCGCAACATCTGCTGATAGACGGCAACCGCTTTAAAAAATATCGGGACTTGCCGCATACTACCGTAGTGAAAGGAGACGGGAAGTACCTTTCCATCGCTGCCGCCTCCATTTTGGCAAAGACCTATCGTGATGACTACATGAACCGCCTTCACGAGGAATATCCGTATTATGACTGGAATCGTAACAAGGGGTATCCCACCAAGAAACATCGTGCCGCCATTGCTGAGCGGGGCACTACACCCTATCATCGCTTGACGTTCAATCTCTTGGGGGATGGGCAGTTGTCGCTGAACTTCGGACAATGATGCTGTTTAGAACCACTTAATCCTTCTGAACCATACGAATGTCACTGCTGATAATATTGCCGACAAAAGTATGATGAAAATAAACGCGTGCGGAAAACTCTCCAGGTGGATGTCCACATTCATGCCGTAGAAACTGGCTATCAACGTGGGAATCATCAGTGTAATGCTGAGGCTTGTCATACGTTTCATGATGGCATTCACATTGTTGGAGATGATGGAGGCGAAGGCATCCATGGTTCCCGTCAGGATATCACTGTAGATGTTTACGGTATTGTATGCCTGCTTCAACTCGATGACCACGTCTTCCAATAATTCCAAATCCAGATAATTGGTGTCTTGAAAGATGTTTTTCAGCCGTCCTATCATCACTTCATTGCCACGGATGGAAGTGTTGAAGTAGACCAGCGTCTTTTGCAGCTTCATCAGTTGCAGGAGATCTTCGTTGCGGATGCTTTTCTCCAGCTCTTTTTCGGCGGTGGCCACATCGTTGTTTATCTGTTTCAGATACTTCAGGAACCAGACGGCGGAAGAGTAGATGATTCGCAGAATCAAATCCAGTTTATTGTTGACGACTATGTTCTTCCGGCGGGTGTGCTGAATGAAGTCCGGTATCAGCTCCGTGTGGTGATAGCAGACAGAAACGATGATTCCGTCATTGGTGATAATGCCGATGGGCACAGTGATGAACGGCACGCCGCGTTGGTTGCTCTGCATCGGGATGCGGAGGATGGTCAGCAGCCAGTTGTCTTCTGTTTCCGTACGTGGGCGCTCGTCCACGTCGGCTATGTCTTCCAGGAATGATTCGGGAACTTTCAGCTCTTCGGTTAGGAATTTGAAATCATCGTTGTCCGGGCATTCTACGTTGACCCAGCAGTTGGGTTGCCATTCGGCCTTTTCAGTGAAGCCGTTTTCACTGTAGAGATACTTTCTCATTGTTTGCCTCCTTTCAGGTTGGAACAGAGGCATTGCAGTCAACGTCTCCGTTCGTTTTATTGGTGAATACTATTGCACGTTCGTGGGTTTGAATCGTCCATATTTCTTGTTTTTTATTTTTTAAGCGTGGCAAAAGTACATAAATCATTTGAAACAGTACGCTTTAACAGCTGTTTTTTGTACCTTTGCAGCGCAAAAACAGGTTCCTACTATAAAGAACGTTTGTATCATACAAAAAGATTATACAATTAAATTCGATTAATATTATGAGTAAGAAAGCCCTTTTAATGATTCTTGATGGCTGGGGCATCGGCGATCAAGGCAAAGATGATGTGATTTTCAATACACCTACTCCGTATTGGGACAGTCTGTTGGCAACTTATCCGCATTCCGAGCTTCAAGCAAGCGGTGAAAACGTTGGTTTGCCCGACGGACAGATGGGTAATTCTGAAGTAGGTCACCTCAATATCGGTGCCGGACGTATCGTTTACCAGGATTTGGTGAAGATTAACCGTGCTTGTGCCGATGGCAGCATTCTGAAGAACAAGGAAATTGTTTCTGCTTTCTCATATGCAAAGGAAAACGGCAAGAATATCCACTTTATGGGACTGACCAGCAACGGTGGCGTGCACAGCTCTTTTGACCATTTGTTCAAACTCTGCGATATTTCCAAGGAATACGGTATCGAGAATACCTTCATCCACTGTTTTATGGACGGTCGTGATACCGACCCGAAGAGTGGTAAAGGTTTCATTGAGCAGTTGACTGCTCATTGCGAGAAGTCTGCCGGCAAGATTGCTTCCATCGTGGGACGTTTCTATGCCATGGACCGCGACAAACGTTGGGAACGTGTGAAGGTTGCTTACGATTTATTGGTAAACGGTGAAGGCAAGGTTGCTACGGATATGGTCCAGGCTATGCAGGAGTCCTACGACGAAGGCGTTACGGATGAATTCATCAAGCCGATTGTGAACGGTGGCTTCGACGGTACCATCAAGGAAGGTGATGTTGTAATCTTCTTCAACTACCGCAATGACCGTGCCAAGGAATTGACCGTTGTCCTCACCCAGCAAGATATGCCCGAACAAGGCATGCAGACCATTCCGGGCCTGCAGTTCTACTGCATGACTCCGTACGATGCCAGCTTCAAGGGTGTGCATATCCTTTTTGATAAGGAGAACGTACAGAATACCTTGGGCGAATACCTCGCTGCCAATGGCAAGACCCAGCTGCACATTGCCGAAACAGAGAAGTATGCACACGTGACTTTCTTCTTCAACGGTGGCCGCGAGACTCCCTACGATGCTGAAGAGCGCATCTTGGTTCCTTCTCCGAAGGTTGCCACTTACGACTTGAAGCCCGAAATGAGTGCGTACGAGGTGAAGGACAAGCTGGTTGAAGCTATCAAGACCCAGAAGTTCGATTTCATCGTGGTGAACTACGCCAATGGTGATATGGTGGGACATACCGGTATCTACGAAGCTATTGAGAAGGCAGTGAAAGCCATCGACGAATGTGTGAAAGATACTGTTGAAGCTGCCAAGGCAAACGATTATGAAGTAATCATCATCGCCGACCACGGTAATGCCGACCATGCTCTGAATGAGGATGGTACTCCGAATACTGCCCACTCTCTGAATCCCGTTCCTTTCGTTTACGTTACTGCAAACAAGGACGCCAAGGTTGAGAACGGTGTATTGGCTGACGTAGCTCCTTCTATCCTGCATATCTTGGGTATGGAACAGCCGGCCGAAATGACTGGTAAGGATTTGATTAAGTAAGGCGTCAAGGCCGTAACAATATTTAGACGCGGATTATACGGATTCCACGGATGCTCTTAAAGTTGAGTCTGTGCAATCCGGATAATCCGCGTCTTTTTTTAATAGAATGATTATGATACAGATTGGTGATGTTGTGGTTTCTTTCGATGTCTTGCGCGAGAAGTTCTTGTGTGACTTGGGTGCCTGTCAGGGGATTTGTTGCATTGAGGGCGATGCCGGTGCTCCCGTAGAGCTGGACGAGGTGGAGAAACTGGAAGAGGTGCTTCCGCTGATTTGGGACGAGCTTTCTCCCGAAGCCCGCACCGTGATAGAGGAGCAAGGTGTGGTCTATACCGATTGTGAAGGTGACCTGGTGACTTCTATTGTGAACAACAAGGATTGCGTCTTTACCTGCTATGATGATAAAGGCTGTTGCTATTGCGCCATCGAAAAGGCTTATCGTGAAGGTAGGACCAACTTCTACAAACCCATATCCTGTCATCTCTATCCGATAAGGGTGGGGAACTACGGACTCTATAAGGCAGTGAACTATCATCGTTGGGATGTCTGCAAAGCCGCTATGTTGTTGGGACAAAAGGAAAATCTGCCCGTGTACAAGTTCCTGAAAGAGCCGCTTATCCGTAAGTTTGGTGAGGACTGGTATGCAGAGTTGGAATTGGTAGTGGAAGAGATGAAGAAACAAGGAATCCTATAGTTCTTCTGTATGGAGACGGGTCTCTTCTTTGGAAGAGAAGAGGGATAAAGGAAAAGCCCCGGTCAGCAGGATTATCCTGCCCGTCCGGGGCTTCCTCGTTGTAAGATGTGAGGTTGGTTATTAAATTAATTAAGCGTCAATATTTGCATACGTTGCATTCTTTTCGATGAAATCGCGGCGCGGGCCCACGTCTTCACCCATCAGCATGGAGAAGATATAGTCGGCTTCAGCTGCATTTTCAAGATGCACCTGCTTCAGCATGCGGTTTTCCGGATTCATGGTGGTTTCCCACAACTGTTCCGGGTTCATTTCACCCAAACCTTTGTAGCGTTGGGTGTGTACTGCGTTTTCCGAACCGCCGCCGTAAGTGTCGATGAACTTCTGGCGCTGCTGGTCTGTCCAGCAATACTCTTTCGCCTTGCCTTTGGTGCAAAGGTAAAGGGGAGGAGTGGCGATGTACAAGCAACCCTGCTGGATAACTTGCGGGAAGTAGCGGAAGAAAAGCGTCATAATCAGCGTGTCGATGTGAGAACCATCGACGTCGGCATCGGTCATGATGATAATCTTCTTGTAGCGCAGCTTGTCAATGTTCGCTTCTTTGCTGTCTTCACCGTCCACGCCGAAACGGATGCCCAGCGCCTGGATGATATTGTTTACTTCGTCGCTCTCGAATGCCTTGTGCCACATGGCCTTTTCCACATTCAGAATCTTACCGCGAAGCGGCAGGATAGCTTGGAACGCACGGTTACGGCCTTGCTTTGCTGAACCGCCTGCCGAGTCACCCTCGACGAGGAACAATTCGCATTCTTCCGGGTCCTTGCTGGAGCAGTCGGCCAGTTTGCCCGGCATGCCGCCACCCGACATCGGCGATTTGCGTTGTACGGATTCGCGTGCCTTACGTGCGGCGATACGTGCCTGGGCGGCAAGAATCACCTTGTCTACAATCAGCTTGGCTTCCTTCGGGTGTTCCTCCAAGTAGTAGGTGAGGGCCTCGCCCACAGCCTGGTCTACGGCGCCCATCACTTCGTTGTTACCCAGCTTTGTCTTGGTCTGTCCTTCGAACTGAGGCTCTGCCACCTTGATGGAGATAACGGCAGTCAGTCCTTCGCGGAAGTCGTCGCCTGCAATCTCTACCTTGGCTTTCTCCAGCATCTTGTTGTCTTCGGCGTATTTTTTCAACGTACGGGTCAGTGCACGGCGGAAACCTGCCAAGTGGGTACCCCCTTCAATGGTATTGATGTTGTTTACGTAAGAGTGTACATTTTCGTTATAAGAAGTGTTGTACATGATGGCTACTTCCACCGGTGTGCCTTGCTTCTCGGTGTTGATGTAGATTACATCGTTCATGAAGTGTTCGCGTGAGGAGTCCACGTAGCGCACAAATTCCTTCAGGCCTTCTTCCGAGTAGAAGATTTCCTTCTTGGCATTTCCTCCTTCGTCCTTTACGCGAAGGTCGGTCAGTGAAATCTTGATGCCTGCGTTCAGATACGCCAGCTCGCGCATGCGGGTGGCAAGAATATCATAGTTGTAGACTGTCTCCGTAAAGATGGTACCGTCCGGCCAGAACTGTTGGCGTGTACCGGTAATGTCTGTTGTGCCCACTTCTTTGACGGAGTAGAGCGGATGTCCGCAGGAATATTCCTGCTGATAGATTTTTCCGTTACGGAAAACCTGGGTAGTCATGTGTGTAGACAAGGCATTTACGCAAGATACACCTACACCATGCAGACCTCCCGATACCTTATAGGAACCTTTGTCGAACTTTCCTCCGGCATGCAGTACGGTCATTACAACTTCCAGCGCGGATTTCTTTTCCTTTTCGTGATAGTCTACCGGGATACCACGTCCGTTGTCTTGTACGGTGATGGAGTTGTCCTCGTTAATGGTGACTTCGATGTGGTCGCAATAGCCGGCAAGTGCCTCATCGATGGAGTTGTCCACAACCTCGTACACCAGATGGTGAAGTCCTTTGCTGCTAATGTCGCCAATATACATCGCGGGACGCTTTCTCACTGCTTCCAAACCTTCCAGTACCTGGATGTTTTCGGCAGAATAGCTCCCGTTATTGGAGTGAATCTGTTCTTCAGTCATAATCTTTTTTCCTTATTGTAATAACAGAGCAAATATAGTGAAAATCCTCGGGATATGGTGCTAAACAAACGGATAAATTCGGGTAGTTTACAGCTTTTTAGCACAGAAAAGAAACTTGTGTGGAAGCAGGTAAATAGAGAGGTATAAATGAGAAAGGCCGGACTAAAAAAGTCCAGCCTTGTAATATCTTTTGTGTAACAGTCAACTTAAGCCAGCTTGTTGATATAGATAGCCAACTTTGATTTCAAGTTGTTAGCCTTGTTCTTGTGGATTACATTAGTCTTAGCCAATTTATCCAACAGTTTTGTGATACCCGGATACATTGCTGTTGCTGCAGCTTTGTCTGTAGTAGCACGAAGCTTACGAACAGCGTTTCTCATGGTCTTGCCATAATATCTGTTGTGAAGTCTTCTTGTTTCTTCTTGTCTGATTCTCTTCAGTGATGATTTATGATTTGCCATCTCGACTAATCTTTTTTTAATTCGTTTATTTTTTTATTTTGTAGCCCGTGGGGGAATCGAACCCCCCTTTCAAGAATGAAAATCTTGCGTCCTAACCGATAGACGAACGGGCCATCCTTTGGTGAGCGTTTCCGCTCTTGCAAAGAGTCTTTATTTCTCGTTTGCGGATGCAAAGGTAGAAACTATTTTTGAATTACCAAAACATTCGCAAGAAAAAAATATAGCTTTTTGTTGTCTTTTGTCTTAGAATGGAGCGTTATCTATTGAAAATCAGTGTAATATATGCTTTTATTTTTTTACACTCCTTACCTTGTTTTTTTATTCTTCTCCTTTTGTTTCTCTTCTTTCGGGCTTTTTTTGTAGCTTTGTTATCAGATTGAAACCAGATAAAGAAATCGGGAATGTTACAGAAAACACAGGGAATTGTACTGCATACCTTGAAATATAAGGATACATCTCTCATTGCAGACATCTATACAGAGGTGGCTGGCAGGGCTTCCTTCATGGTGTCCATACCCCGTTCGCGCAAGGCGGCGGTGAAGCCGGTACTCTTCCAGCCGCTGGCATTGGTGGAACTTGAAGCCGATTTCCGTCCTAATGCCACTATATATAAGGTGAAGGAGGCGAAGTCTCTTTATCCTTTTGCCACGCTTCCCTACGATCCCTACAAATCCGCCATCGCTTTGTTTCTTTCGGAATTCCTTTATCGCGCCGTCCGGGAGGAGGCGGAGAACCGTCCGCTGTTTGCTTATCTGTATCATTCCGTCATCTGGCTGGATGAATGCAGGGAGGGGTTTGCCAATTTCCATCTGGTCTTCCTGATGCGCCTTTCCCGTTTTCTCGGTTTGTATCCCAACCTGGAGGATTATCATGCCGGAGATTACTTCGATTTGCAGAATGCTTGTTTCACTCCCTTGCGTCCGCAGCTTCATTCCAATTACATCGCTCCCGAGGAGGCGGCCCGCCTGACACAGCTGATGCGCATGAATTATGAAACGATGCATCTTTTCACCATGAGTCGGTTGGAGCGTACCCGCTGCCTGAACATTATGAATGAATATTATCGTCTGCACCTGCCGGATTTCCCGGTGCTGAAGTCTCTTGAAGTCTTGAAAGAATTGTTTGATTGAGGAGCGCCAATCTTGCTTGTCGGATGAAACAATAGCTCCTGATTGCGCGAGATGGGCATCTTATGCTGCATGAGATGTATATCTCATACAACACGAGATGCCCATCTCATGCAATTGAATCCGAATATTCCTTATCTCCTTCGCTATACTTTATCCCAGCAGTTCCTTTACTTTGGCTGAGATGGCGCGGCCTTCGGCAAGTCCGGCAAGTTTCTTGCTGGCTACACCCATCACTTTGCCCATGTCCTTGCCGCTGGTGGCACCGACCTCGGCTATGATTTCCTTCAAGGCTGCTTCCAGTTCTTCGGCGCTCATTTGCTTGGGCAGATAGGTTTCAAGCACCTTTACTTGTGCCAGCTCATCGTCTGCCAAGTCCTGGCGACCTTGCTGTACATAGATTTCAGCGGCGTCTTTGCCTTGCTTGGTCAGTTTTTGGATAATCTTCAAAGCATCTGCATCGCTCAGGGTATCGTTGGCTCCGGGAGCGGTTTTGGCTTCAAGGAATACTTTCTTTACGTTTCTCAATGTTTCGAGAGCCACTTTGTCTTTGGCTTTCATGGCTGTTTTAATGTCTTCGCTGACTTTTTCAAATAAATCCATATTGTTATAGGTTTACTCCTGTTCTCCTGAAGGGGAGGAGGATGGTTTTACATATCGGGAACGGAAAAATCAGAAGGTGATGACTCCCCCTGCACCGCCTTCTGCTTCTTGCGCGGCTTCGGTGGCGAGCTGCCCTTCCTGCTCTGCCTTCATCTTGATGCTGTTCAGCGTGCTTTTGTCACGCAGATAGGTCGGAGAATTCTCTACCATGCTGATGATGTCGGCGTTGTCCATGTCTTCGGGATTGAAGAGATAGATATGGCGACGGCGGCTGCGCTGGGAACGGGCGTTGGCATCCTTGCCGTAGTACACTTCGCGGCGGTTGCGTCTCTGTTCCTCTTCCTCCTCCAGCTCGGCAAGGCGTTGCTGTTCTTCGGCGGTGCGCTGGGTGATGCGGTCGTCCATCTCCTTCATGTGGATGTCCTGGATACCGAAACCGGTGGCAAGCAGGGTGATTTTCACTTTCTGTTCCAGTTTGTCGTCGATGGCCATACCGAATTTGGTCTCGAAGTCGCGGCTGAAACGGTTCATGAATTCCTTTACCTCGTCCATTTCGCTCATCATCAGCTTGTATTGTGAGCTGTAAGAGATGTTGAGGAGTACCTTCTTGGAATTGAAAATGTCGTTGTTGTTCAGCAACGGCGAGTGCTGCGCATTCTTGATGGCTTCGCTGACACGGTTGTCACCTTCGCCGTAGCCGGTACTCATGATGGCTACGCCGCCGTCCTTCAGCACTGTTTTCACGTCGTTGAAGTCGAGGTTCACCTTTCCATGCAGGGTGATGATTTCGGCAATACTCTTGGCGGCTACCGAAAGGGTGTCGTCGGCCTTGTCGAACGCGTCGTCCACGGACAACTCGCTGTATATCTCGCTCAGCTTTTCATTGTTGATGACCAGCAGGGCATCTACGTGCTTGCTGATTTCCTCTACGCCATCCAGTGCCTGGTCTATCTTCTTGTCGCCCTCCCAGCGGAAAGGGATGGTGACGATGCCGATGGTCAGGATATCCATTTCCTTGGCGGTCTGTGCAATGATGGGTGCGGCACCCGTACCGGTACCACCGCCCATTCCGGCAGTGATGAATACCATCTTGGTGCCGTCGTTCAGCATATTCTTGATGTCTTCGATACTCTCTTCTGCTGCCTTGCGGGCACGGGCGGGGCGGTTTCCGGCTCCCAGGCCTTCTTTTCCAAGCTGTAACTTCACGGGCACGGGAGAGTCCTTCAACGCTTGGTTGTCTGTGTTACACAGTACGAACGTCACGTCGTGTATACCTTCCCGGTACATATGGTTCACGGCATTGCCGCCACCTCCGCCTACACCGATTACTTTAATGATTTTCGGTGAATCCGTCGGGAAATCGAATTGTACTATATCTTCCATAATAACTTAATTTTCTGGCACATTATCACATTATTACTTCATATCGTCGTCCGAGAAGATTTCGTTGGAAATCTTGTTGAAAGTCTTTTCGAACCAGCTGGGGCCTTCTTTCTTTTTCTTCTTTTTCTCTTCCTTTTCGCGCAGCTCCCTTTCTTTTCGCTCACGCTCCTTGCGTTCTTTCTCTTCCCTCTCGCGCTGTGCCTTGGCGGCGCGTGCGGCAGCTTCCTGCTCTTTCAGCGCTTCGTCGTCAACGAATATGTCGACCGGTTTGGGAGGAACATTGGAGGCAGGCTGCTGCACCGGTTTCACCTCTTGCAGGCAGCAATTCTCGTTGCCGGCAGCCAGCAGGCCCAGCAGTGTGTTGTGCATGCCGTCCTTTTTGGGCTCTTCGCTGCGTGTGTGGACGGTGGTCTGTACGAACTTGGCGGTCTTTACCTTTTCAATCTTGCTCACTCTATGGAAGGCTTTCTCAAGATTCTTCAGATTGGCTCCTCCACCGGTAAATACTACACCGGAGAAAAGTTTGTCCTCGTAGCCGGAAAGCTGTAACTGGTTCCATACGTTGGCAAGGATTTCTTCTGCACGGGCTCCGATAATATTGTTCAGCAGGGCCAGTTCGAAGGTACGGCCGTCTTCCGACGTGCATACGGCAGGGGTCTCGGCGTCTTCTTCCTCCTCGTAGAGGGCATCACCGTATTGCAGTTTCAGCTTCTCGGCATCTTCCTCTTCCATTTGCAGGGAAGTGATGTCGTGGGTAATGTTGTTTCCACCCAGCGGCAGTACGCTGAGGTAGCGCAGGATATTGTTCTTATAGACCAGCACGGTGGTGGTGTCGGCACCGAAGTCCACCAGTGCGCAGCCCGAACGCATCTCGTTTTCAGTCAGCACGGCTTTGGCCAACGCAGTGGGGGCTACGAGCAGGTCGTCGGCAATTTCCACTTTGGCTTGCTCGAAGCTGTGTTCGAGGTTCTTTTTCAGCGAGGCGCGCGCCACGATGTTGAGGAACTGTCCGGTGATGTATTTTCCGGCAACTCCTACGGGCTCCACGTGCAACGTGTTGTCTATCTTGTATTCTTGTGGGGCTACATCCAGCACACTCATGTCTACTAGGGGTACATCACGGTTCTCGTCGCAAATCTCGTCTACCAGTTCTTGCGAAATGATGCTCTCTTCCTCCAGCGTACGGCTTACCGCATTCCTCACCGTGCGCAATGATTGTCCGCCGATGCCTACATATACTTTGGCGATGGAGTTGTTCAGCTGGCCTTCCAGCTTGTTGATGATGGAAGTCAGCGCTTGTGCGGTCTTGTCAATGTTGTAGATGGCCCCTTTGTGTATAAACGAGGATGCATCTTCGCATGCATAAGCCAACACCTGGATACTTCCGTCACTGTTCTTCTTCCCTGCGATACCGGAAATCTTGGAAGAACTCAACTCGATAGCGGCGATGAAATCTGTTGTTGCCATATCTATTTATTTACTATTTTACAATTTACAATTTACTGCGCTTTGATAAGGGATAAATCTCTTTACTCCCTCTTCGTGCAGATAATCTGATTATCGAATTCAACGTTAATGCGGGAGTATTTGTTCCAGCCCACCTGGTTCAAACCTCTTTCGTAGAATGCTTTTACACGTTTCAGTTTCTTTTCAAAACCGGCCATCTTACCCAAATAGATGAGATGGTCGCCGACACGTGGCACTAATTCTATATTTTTGCCAGGCAGTACATGAATCTGTTCAATCTGTGCATTCCAAAAAGAATTCTTCTGCAAAAATACACCAAACTTATATAAATCCCTCATGGCAAACGACTTTTCTACATTTCCGGTCACTACGGCAAGGTGTGCAACGCATTTTGCATCGGGGGGCATTACAGTACCCTTGTTGTCCAGATAGTAGTTTTCGCCATTGGCGCTCATCACGCGCAGGATGGGGATTCGCTGGGTCACTTCGATGCAGAGCTTGCCGCTCGGGGTCTTGTAGCACTCCACCTGGTCGATGAGGGGATGCTTGGCAAGTTCGCGCTCCAAGGTCTTGGTGCGCACGCGTTTCAGGTCTTTCCCAATGGGGCTGATGCCTTTCTTCTCCAGCAGGGTAGCTACTTCCTTCTTCGTGATGAAGCCGGCATATACCGTGTCTTTTATCACCAGCTCCACGTCATGGCACACCTGGGTGGCCGGTTTGCGGTTGAGGGCAGTGACAGCCACCACCAGATAGACAATGACAAGCAACAGGACGATAGAAAGTAGAATCCTTTTAACCATGATACTTCTCTGATAATAGTTGGGTGATTTGGGGAGCATAGTTGTCCAGGTCGCCGGCTCCCAGCACTACCACTACTTCGGTATGCTTCTGGGCGAGGAGGCTGAGGACGTCTTCTTTCCTACAGATACATTTCTCGATGCCGGGGCGGAGGTTGTCATAAATCAGCTGACTCGTCACGCCGGGAATTGGTTGCTCGCGGGCAGGGTATATCTCTGTCAGAATCACCTCATCGGATAGGGAAAGGCTGTTTGCAAAATCCTGGTAGAAGTCGCGGGTACGGGTGTACAAGTGAGGCTGGAAGATGACGGTTACCTTCTTGTCTTGGTACAGTTCACGGACGGACTTCAGACTTTGGGCTATTTCCGCCGGATGGTGGGCGTAATCGCTGAGGAATACAATTCGGTCATTCTTCAGCTTGAAGTCGAAACGGCGGTCCACTCCGCGGAAGCTTGCCATGCCTTGCTTGATTTCCTCGTCGGTGGCACCGCTGAGATGGGCGAGTGCCATGGCGGCAACGCCGTTCTCGATGTTGATGCTGACGGGAACACCTAGCTGGATATCATTGATGCGGGTGTCCGGTGCTACGAAATCGATGAAAATTTCACCGTTTCCGATACGGATGTTCTCGGCATGGAAGTCACCTTCATGGCGCGAGTAGGTATAGGTGGCTACCCCTGGCTGTACGTCGGGCTGCATCTCCAGTCCTTTGTGCAGAATCAGGGCGCCGCCTGGTTGTATAAGCGCGGTGTAGTGGCGGAAGCTTTCGAGATAGGCTTCTTTGGTGCCGTATATATCCAGGTGGTCGGGGTCGGTGGCAGTAATGACACTCATCCAGGGTGACAGCCAGTGGAAGGAACGGTCGAACTCATCTGCTTCGATAACGGTATAAGGACTGGTGGCGGAAAGCAGCAGATTCGTACCGTAGTTCTTCGAAATACCTCCGAGGAAGGCGGTGCAGCCCACGTGTGACTGGTGCAGCAGGTGGGCAGCCATGGTGCTGGTGGTAGTCTTGCCATGCGTACCTGCCACGCACAAACCTTTGCTGCTGCGGGTGATGATGCCCAATACTTGGGAGCGCTTATATATGTCGAAACCGTTTTCACGGAAATAGGTCAGTTCTGCATGCTCTTGCGGCACGGCGGGGGTATAGACCACGAGCGTGCTTGCCTTGTCTTTGCACACCTCCGGAATAAGGTTGATATTCTCTTCGTAGTGTATCTGTACTCCTTCCGTAATCAGGCGTTCTGTCAGTTCGCTCGACGTACGGTCGTAGCCCGCTACTTTCTTTCCTTTAGAGAGGAAATAACGTATCAGCGCACTCATGCCGATACCGCCGGCACCAATGAAGTAAACGGATTTAATTGTTTCTATATTCATATCTTTCATTAAGATGCTCTCCTAATTTATTTCTTAATTAACTTCAATACCTCCTTCGCAATAATTGTTGCCGAGTCCGGCAACGCCAGCTTGGAGATATTCTTGCTTAAGTCTTGCAGCTTCTCGGAGTTGGCGATTGTCTCCAACGCCACCGGTAGCAGCTTCTCTTTCGCTTCCACATCCTTCACATAGATAGCTGCACCCTTATCCACCAGCGCCAGCGCATTCTTGGTTTGGTGGTCCTCTGCCACATTGGGTGAGGGAACCAGGATGACTGGCTTGTGCAGCAGGCAGAACTCGGAGATGGAACCGGCTCCTGCACGTGAAATCACCAGGTCGGCAGCCGCGTATGCATTTGCCATATCCTTAATGAAGTCCGTCACGTACAGATTGGGGATGGCACTAATGCGCGGGTTGCGTACGGCTTCTCCCGTTGTATTTGTAATAGCTTCTCTGACTTGGTCAATGTATATCTTCCCCGTTTGCCAGATGAATTGCACTTCGGGATTGGCGCGAATGACATCCAGTCCGGCACTCAATGTCTGATTGATGGTGCGGGCTCCGAGACTGCCGCCCAATATCAGTATTGTTTTCTTCTCCGGGTTCAGTCCGAAGTATTTCACGGCATCTTCGCGGCAGATGGAGTGGTGGAGCAGATTCTGGCGCACCGGATTACCGGTCATGATTATCTTTTCTGCCGGGAAGAATTTTTCCATACCTTCGTAAGCCACACAAATCTTGCATGCCTTCTGTGCCAGCAGCTTGTTAGTGACACCGGCGTAGGAATTCTGTTCTTGTATCAGTGTGGGAATACCCATCATTCCCGCCATTTTCAGCGTAGGACCACTGGCATAGCCACCTACACCGACAGCTACTTGCGGGCGGAACTCCTTGATGATGCTCCGTGCTTTCCACTGGCTCCGTATCAGTTTCAGCAATACGGAGACGTTCTTCCACAGATGTTTACGGTCAAATCCGGCAACGGGTAAACCTATAATCCGGTAACCAGCATCGGGAACACGCTGCATCTCCATTCTTCCTTCGGCACCTACGAAGAGAATCTCTGCGTCGGGACACAACTCTTTTATGGCGTTGGCAATGGAGATAGCCGGAAAGATATGTCCTCCGGTACCACCGCCGCTGATGATAAGCCTCACTCCCTTCCCCGTAGAGAGAGGGGTAGAGTTACTTTGACTTGTATAGTTGTTTGCCTCTTTACTCATATTCTTGTTCTTCTTTATTTTTGTATTATTGGCATACTCGCCATTACTCAATCACTCTTTTCTCCCCTCCCTATAGGGGAGGGGGTGGGGGAGAGGCTGTTATTCAAACTCCGCATCACTGTTCAGTACCTTTGCTGTCGGTTCGGCGGCTGTTTGTGCCTCGCTGTCGATCGGTTGTTTCAGGTTTTCTGCATTTCCGGTATCCACCAGCATAGTCACTTGTGCATCATGCATCCGTTGTTCCTCCAGTTTGGCTGTATAGCGGCTGACGCTCAGTATCATGCCGATGTAGGCACAGTTGATGAAAGTGGATGTACCACCCTTGCTGATGAGCGGAAGCGGTTGTCCCGTGACGGGTGCCAGACCTACGGCAACCATCATGTTGAACAACGCCTGCGTGACGAGTAGCAAGGCTATTCCGGTAATGAGGAAAGCGGGGAAGGTGCGGTCGCATTTTTTGGCGATACGGCCCACTCGCACCAATAGGCAGACATAAAGGAACACAACGACTATCCCGCCTACCAGTCCCAGTTCCTCAATGATGATGGCATAGATAAAATCGGAGAATGCCTGGCTCAGAAAGTCACGTTGTACGGAGTTTCCCGGGCCCTTGCCTACAACGTTACTCGTAGCTACGGCAATACGGGCATGTGCCACTTGCCCGTCGCCGTCGATGTCGAATTTGGCAGCAGGAACTTCTTCCTTGTTGGTAAAGTCTGCAATACGGGATTTTACAGTGGTAAAACGGTGTCCCATCGGTATATTTTCCAATGTCTTGTCTGGCGTGGCCAGCAGGAAGGCAACAAAGACTGTAACGAATGCCACAATCCCTCCTCCCAGTATCAGTAGGTTCCTGGCAGATACCCGCCCGATGAACATCATTAGGTAGACCGTTCCGAAGAGCAACATTCCCGTTGAGTAGTTTTCCGGCAGGATAAGGCCACAGACTATGCAGGTAATAATCATGATGCGCTTAAAGGCTTTCGGACTTGCACCGTCTTCGTCCTGCCCTTTCGAGAGGATAAAGGCTGTAACGATGACGACGGCCATCTTCGCTATTTCCGACGGCTGGAACTGAATGCCCATGAAGGTCATCCAGCGGGCTGCGCCGTTTACGCGGTCACCGGTAATGAATCCCATCAGCATCACAAAAGCCAGCAGTCCGATGGATATCGGAAGCAAGAATACCGGGAACACCTGGAACCATTTATAGGGGATGTTGTGTACCAGTACTACAATGACGGCACCTACCATCAGGAGAATGCTGTGCTGCGTAATCGGTCCCCAGTGGTCGCCACTCTTGTAGGTCAGCGTACTGGCAGCACTGAATACCTCTGTGATGGAGATGAGGCAAAGGAAAAGGAAAATAATCCAAATCACTTTGTCGCCTTTGAATATGCTCTTTAATAAATCCAATGCTTCGCAAATTAAAAATTAATAATTAAAGAATTACAAGTTGACAGTCTCATGCGGCACTTGTCTTTTATAGTGCTCTGACACATGCTTTGAACTGTTCGCCGCGGTCTTCATAACTCTTGAAGAGGTCGAAGGAGGCACAGCAAGGGCTGAGCAACACGGTTTCACCTTTCTTTGCCAGTTTGAAGGCTGCTTCTACGGCATTCTTCATGCCGGTCTGAACATCAGCTACGGGCAATCCTAAGCGGTCGAAGAAGTCGTGCAGCTTTTCGTTGTGTAATCCCAAATATACCAGGGCAGAGCACTTTTCGCGTACAAGGTCTTCGATTTCCGTATAATCATTTCCTTTGTCCTTACCGCCGAGGATAAGTACGGTTTTGCCGGTCATGCTTTGCAGGGCATACCAGCAGGAGTTTACGTTCGTTGCCTTGGAATCATTGATGAAGCTTACGCCGCGTACGGTGGCTACTTTCTCCAATCGGTGCTCCACTCCCTTGAAGTCGGACAAAGCCTTGCGGATATATTCTTTTCGGATACCGGCCAAGTTGGCCGAGATACCAGCGGCTAATGAATTGTATAAGTTGTGTGTGCCGTGCAGCGCCAGCTCCTCTTGCTCCATATTGAAGGCTATCGGTTCGTTGATTTCCACTTCACCGTCTTCCACGTATGCGATGGCTCCGTCTTCCTTTACGGCAGCGAACGGGTAAAGATGGGCGCGCAGGCCATGCTTGTCCAGTTCGCGCTTGATGATGGGGTCGTCGTTCCAGAAGATAAAAGCGTCTTCCGGTGTCTGGTTTTGGGTGATGCGGAATTTGGCGTCCACATATTTCTGCATACAGTGGTCGTAACGGTCCAAGTGGTCCGGAGTGATGTTCATCAGTACGGCAATGTTGGCACGGAAGTTATACATATTGTCCAGTTGGAAGGAACTCAGCTCAATGACGTAGTAATCATGCTGCTCCGTGGCTACCTGCAAGGCCAGGCTGTTGCCGATGTTGCCGGCGAGGCCGACGTTCAGTCCTGCACTCTTGAAGATGTGATAAATGAGCGAGGTGGTTGTAGTCTTTCCATTTGAGCCGGTGATACAGACCATCTTTGCGTCAGTGTACCGTCCCGCAAACTCTATCTCAGAGATGATGGGCGTACCTTTTTCCTTTAATTTCACAATGAGCGGAGCGTCGTTGGGGATACCGGGGCTTTTCACCACTTCGTCAGCATTCAGAATCAGCTCTTCTGTGTGGTGTCCCTCTTCCCAGGCAATGCCGTATTTATCCAGCAGTTCCTTGTATTTGTCTTTAATAGCAGACATGTCGGAGACGAACGTGTCGAAACCTTTCACTTTGGCCAGTACAGCAGCGCCTGCGCCGCTTTCGCCAGCTCCTAATACTACAATTCTACTCATAATATTTATATACTAATATGTCAATGTGGAAACTATGCTAATGCATCCCACATTATCTAATCTTTAATGTTATAATTGTTATCGCTGCCAGTACAATCGTCACAATCCAGAAGCGGATGGTGATTTTGGATTCGTGGAACAGCTTGTCCGGTTTGGTGAATACCACGCTGCATCCCGGTTCTATCAGGCTCATGGAAGTGCGGAAGTGGTCGTGTATCGGCGTTCTTTTGAAGAGACGTTGTTTCACGCCTTTCCGCTTGCCTGTCTTGTAGTAGAGGCGTTGCAGGATGACCGAGAGGTTCTCCACCAGGAAGATACCGCAAAGGATGGGTATCAGCAGTTCCTTGTGAATAATGATGGCGTATACTGCGATGATTCCTCCAATGGTCAGACTGCCCGTATCGCCCATGAATACTTGGGCCGGATAGGCATTGTACCATAAGAAGCCGATAAGTGCACCGATGAAGGCACAGATAAAGATTACCAGTTCTTCCGAGCCGGGAATGTACATGATATTCAGGTAGCCGGCATATTCAATGTGGCTCGACACGTAGGCGAGTATTCCCAAGGTCAGTCCGATAATGGCGGAGTTCCCTGCCGCCATTCCGTCCATTCCGTCATTCAGGTTGGCTCCGTTGCTGACGGCGGTAACTACGAAAATAGTGATAATCACGAACAATATCCAACCTGCTGTTTGGGCATGTTCACCCATAAAGCTTACTAAGTCGGAATAGTCGAAGTTGTTGCTTTTGAAGAACGGGATGGTGGTCTGCGTTGCCTTGATTTCCTTGGCTGCATGTACTACTTCTATTTGTCCCCCTGGCTTCTCTATTTCTATGTTCTCGCGGATAACCACCTGCGGGCTGAGGTAGAGAGTCAATCCGACGATAAGTCCTAAACCTACTTGACCGATGATTTTGAACTTACCGTGCAGGCCTTCCTTGTCCTTTTTGAATATCTTGATGTAGTCGTCGGCAAATCCTAGCGACCCTAACCAGATTGTGGTAATCAGCATCAATATCATATAAATATTGTCTAACTTGCCCAGTAGCAAGCAAGGAATGAGTGTGGCAAAAATAATGATGACACCGCCCATGCTGGGTACTCCCACTTTGTTCACACCGAATGGATCGATACTGGCATCACGTTGCGTTTCGGTAATTTGCTTGCGCTTCAGTAGATTGATGAACTTGTCTCCCCAGATGCTCGAAATGAGCAATGCCAGAATGATTGCCATCAACGAACGGAAGGATGTATAGCCGAACATGCCCGCACCGGGGAAGTCATATTTGTCTAACCATTGAAATAAGTAGTATAACATAATGTTAATTATTTAATTATTTCATTTAATATCTCTTTGTCGTCAAAATGGTGTTTCACGCCTTTAATCTCCTGATAATTCTCATGCCCTTTGCCTGCAACGAGAATCACGTCTCCCGGCTGTGCCAGCATGCAGGCTGTCTTGATGGCTTCGCGGCGGTCGGTGATGCTGATGGTTTTCTGCATGTCGTCTTTATCCAGCCCCGCCAGCATGTCGTTGATGATGTCCTGCGGCTCTTCAAAGCGCGGGTTATCGGAGGTAATGATGACCCGGTCGCTCAAGCGGGCGGATTCTTTGGCCATGATGGGACGCTTGCCTTTGTCGCGGTTGCCGCCGGCACCTACAACGGTAATCACTTTTCCTTTTCCTTCCAGCACTCCGTGAATGGCGTTCAATACATTGACCAGGGCGTCTGGAGTATGCGCATAGTCCACAATGGCAGTGTAGCCTTTCGGTGAACGGATGGCATCGAAGCGGCCGGTTACCGGACGCAGCGTACTGAGGGCAACCAGTACATCTTCTTCTTTCTTGCCCAGCAATACGGCAGTACCGAATACCGCCAGCAGGTTGTAGGCATTGAATTTTCCGATGAAACGTACTGCCAGCTCGTGGTTGTTGAAGTCAAGTAACATTCCCTCGAAATGAGATTCCAAGACTTTGCCTTTGAAGTCGCTAAGACTGCGCAAAGAGTAGGTGTATACTTTCGAACGGGTATTCTGTGTCATCACGAGTCCGTTCTTGTCATCCAGGTTGGTCAGGCTGAAAGCTCCTTTCGGCAGTTCGTCGAAGAACTTTTTCTTGGCCTTGAGATAGTTCTCCACCGTTTTATGATAATCCAGATGGTCGCGGGTCAGATTAGTGAAAATACCGCCGGCAAACTTCAGACCGCTGATGCGCTTCTGGGCAATGGAATGGGAACTGACTTCCATGAAGGCATACTTGCAGCCGGAGTCCGCCATCTCTCCAAGTAGGCGGTTCAAGGTTATTGGGTCCGGGGTGGTATGTTCGGTCGGTACGGGCTGGTCGTCGATGTAATTACATACAGTGGAAACCAGTCCGACCTTGTAGCCGAAGTAGCGGAAAGTATTATATAATAAGGTAGCAACGGTTGTTTTTCCGTTGGTTCCGGTCACGCCGATGAGTTCCATCTTGGATGTAGGGTCACCATAGAAAGTGGTGGCCACTTTCCCTACGGCATCTTCACTGTCTTTCACCAGAATGTAGGTGGTGCCGGTCTTGAGCTCTTCCGGCAATTCTTCACACAATACTGCGACAGCCCCTTTGTCGATAGCAGCTGGGATATAGGCATGCCCGTCGGTCTGCGTACCACGCATGGCCATGAACAGATGTCCGGTTTCTATCAGGCGGGAGTCTATATTCACTCCCGTTATCTCCATGTTTGTACTTCCGGCAATCCGGACCGGCTGTATTGTTGCCAACAAATCACTTAATTTCATACCTTATTATATAATGTATATCCAAATCTTGTTTATTCTCATGTTAACGTAGTGTCAGGGCTATGGTTTGTCCTTTCACTATCCGACTGCCGCTTGCTATGGACTGGTTCCTCACCCGTCCTACGCCGTTTAGCCTTACTTTCAGTCCTTTGCTCTCTAAAAGGTAGACTGCATCTTTCGCTCCCATACCGACCACGCTGGGCACGGTGCCCGAGGCCAGTTCCTGGTCTTGCAGGATGACTGCCGACGGGGCAGCTTGTGTATGTCCCCACTGCTCCTTTTTCTTTTGTTCGGAGAACTGTTTCTGGACGGGAACTTTCAGATCGTTCAATACAAGGAGCGCCTCGTTCATCTCTCCGGCTTTCACGGGAGGAATCACATTGGTGGTACTGTCTATGGCACTGCGTATGTCAAAACGCAGGTCTTTGGCATAAACTCTTTCCGCTATTTTCCCAAAGACACTACCTGCCATCAGACCGCCTGAAGCTGGTAACCCAGGCTTCTGAATGGAAACGATGCAACTGTATTTAGGTGCTTCCGAGGGGAAATATCCGCAGAAACTTACAAGGTAGTTCACCCGTCCCGACTTATATCCGGCTGCTCCTTGAGAAATCTGTGCCGTACCCGTCTTGCCCGATACGGAGAACTGCTTGCTGCCGGCGGGTTTTGCCAGACCTTGCGATACCACTTTCCGAAGGATTTCGCGGATCTGTGTCAGGGTATGGTCGGAACATATCTTGGGATTGATTACTTCCGTAGGATATTCTTTCACTACCTCACCATCCTTTACCGCTGCTTTCACAAACTTGGGGCGTACCATGACCCCATTGTTGGCTATGGCATTGTAGAAGGTCAGTATGTTCATAGGAGGTACCTGGGTCTCGTAGCCGATACTCATCCACGGCAAAGTCGTTTTGGCAAAATAACGCTCTTTAGGCCCTTTGATGTTGGGTTTCCCTTCACCAGGAATTTGCAGATGAAGCGGCTGGTCGATGCTCATGCGCTTCAAACCGTCCACGAACTTCTGCGGATTATCCTTGTAGTGCTTGTCGATGAGGTAGGAGACGCCCACATTGGAAGAAACTTCCAGAATACGTGTCACATCTATCTTTCCATAACCTCCCCGGTGCCAGTTGTGGTCTCTCATCTTGCTGCCGTACATATTCATAATACCGTTGCCCGTGTCTACCTCGGTATCCGGGGTTATCTTGCCGTCTTCCAGTGCCACCATAATGGAGGCTGTCTTGAAGGTGGAGCCCGGTTCCAACATATCGCTGATGGCATTACTGTTCATTTCGTAGTAATTGCCGTCTCCGGCTTTCATCATGTTGACAATGGCCTTCACTTCTCCGGTAGCCACTTCCATCAGTACGGCTACCCCGACATTGGCATTGATTTCCTTCAACTTGTCCACCAGGGCTTTTTCGCAGATGTCCTGCATGCCTACGTCGAGGGTGGATATGATGTCGCAACCGTCTACCGGGGGAAGGTCTACGATATTCAGGTATTTGTTCATCACCTTCTGACGGTGGGTAATACCGTTCCGTCCTTTCAGCAGGGTGTCGAAGGCCAACTCAATGCCGTTGCGGGCTCCCATGGCTGTATCGGCATAAAGACGGCCCAGGGTTTGGGCTGCCAAAGAACCGAACGGCTTTTTACGCTGGTTGTATATCTGTTCGTGGAAACCGCCTCGGTATTTGTTCATCTTGAATACGGGTAACCGCTTGGCTTCCTTATACTGAATGTAAGAGATGCGCCGGTTGCGGTTGGGAAGAATGTTGTAGTTCCGGCTCTTCATCTCCCGCCCCTTGCGCAGATGGCTTTTGAAGGTGGCGGCACTGATGTCCGGAAAAATCTGATGAAGCCCGATACAGATGGAATCGAAATTGGCTTTCCAGATAGAATCCTTGCGCTGCTGGTCCTTTTTGCGGCGCTTCTCGTCCCTTTCGCCGGACATGAAGTCCATATATATTTTATATTCCGGCAGCGAACTTGCCATCAGTTTACCATCCGAGGACAGGATATTTCCCCGGTTGGGCTTCACCGTTACATTCTCTTTTACGAAGCGGTCGGCTACATCGTGCCAGTACTGTCGCTCGGCAAACATAATCATGGCGCCTTTCACAACAATAGCTATCCCCACCAGCCCCATGAGTAGGACGACGAAGAAGTAACGGGTCATTATGTTTTTTTTATTTACAGCCAATGTTATTTACGATTTAACGATTTACGATGTGCTATTGAAATTACTTTAATCCTCAATTCTCCATTATTTTAGTAAGTACGGTGGATTAGTGGAAGTCTGCAAATCGCTTTCTTTGGTGGCGATGTATTCCTCGATGCGCGATTGGCGGCTCCGTTCCATTAATTCCGAACTGCGTGTCAAGGCATCGTACTTGATGTCTATCAACTCTTTTTTAAGGTTGTCTATCTCTATCAGTTGCAGTTGGCATTCGTAACGGTTGTTGATGTAAATAATGATAAGCACCATGATAAGGAACAACAATCCGGCTTGACGGCGGAAGAAGTCTGTGGCCAGAATGTCGCCTCCTATGATGTTTTTCAGTGAGGTGCGTTTTTTCACCTTCTCCGTATTCTTTTCTTCTTGTTTCTTTTCCATTGCTAGTCACTAATCATTCGTTACTCTTTCTGCAATTCTCAGCTTGGCGCTGCGCGAACGCGGATTGCGCTCTATCTCTTCCTCGTCCGGTACAATTACTTTGTTGTTGACCAGCCGGAACGGGGTCAATACGTTCCCGAAGAAATCTTTTTCGGCCTTGCCTTCCACGTTGCCGGTTTTCATGATATTCTTCACCATACGGTCTTCCAGGGAGTGATAGGTTATCACCACCAGACGGCCTCCCGGCTTTAGCGCTTCTGTTGCTGCATACAGCATTTCTTTCAGTGCCTCCATTTCCTGGTTTACCTCAATGCGCAATGCCTGGAATACCTTTGCTAGTTCTTTCTTCTCACGTTCGCGGCCGAAGAGTGGCTTGACGATTTCCAAAAATTCGCCGATGGTGGCAATTCTCTGCGTAGCCCGTGCTTTAACAATGACAGATGCCAGTTTCCGGCTGTTCTTCAGCTCGCCGTACAGATAAAAAATATCGGCCAGCTTTTCTTCTTCGTAGGTATTCACGATGTCGGCAGCTGTCAGGCCGGCACGCTTGTTCATACGCATATCCAGTGCTCCGTCGAAGCGGAAGGAAAATCCCCGTTCGCTGTCATCAAAGTGATGGGAAGATACGCCGAGGTCGGCAAGTATGGCATCCACTTTTTCGATGCCGTGATAGCGTAGGAAGTTGTGCAGGTAGCGGAAGTTGCTGCGTACGAATGTAAAATGCGGGTTGTTCACAATGTTGCGTTCCGCATCCTCGTCCTGGTCGAAGCTCAGCAGCCGGCCGCCGTCTTCCAGGCGGGACAGTATCTCGCGCGAATGTCCTCCTCCACCAAACGTTACGTCTACATACGTGCCGTCCGGACGGATGCTCATCGCATCTACGCTCGGCATCAGCAATACGGGGATATGATATGTTGTTTCTTCTTTCATCATCTGTTGTTTATAGCTTATTTTCGTCACAGCAAATATTTTCGTCTCCCAGCAGCTCTTCAAGAGCCTCACTGAACTCGTCAGGGTTCATGAATGGTTGTTCGGCACGTTCCTTGGCCCAGATTTCTATTGTGTTGTCCACGCCAATGAAGCGGACATCACTTTGTATACCCGCCATTTGCAGGTAACGCTTTGGGAGCAGGATGCGTCCGTTCCCGTCAGGGATCATGATTTCCGCGTCACTTACGAACTGGCGGAAAATCATTTGCTGTTTGGCGTTCCATTTATTCAGCCGGCAGCGAAGTTGGTTTTGGGTGGCAAACCATACACTTTCCGGGTAGAGCACCAGGCAATCCTGATATACGTCCTTGCGCAACACGAGCTTTTCTTCGGAAGCGGCCTGCAGCTGTTTCCGGAAGGTGGCCGGGATGAAAACTCTTCCTTTTGCATCTGCCTTCGCCTCGATATTACCTAAGAATTGTATCATTTCTCACCTTATTATAATAAGCGACGGTAAAAATACACATTTCCCCACAATTCCCCACAATCTTTTAACTAAAATCTTAGGAAGAAGTTTTCAACACCTTGTTGATAGCTTATTCATTTGATAATGAAGCTACTTTTGAAGCACTTTGCTGGTGGGGGAATTTGTGTAGTCTCTTTTGAAAAGATTCAGTTAGAGATGGCGGGTCTTTGGTTTGAAAGTCGCTTGTTGGTGGAATGGTGTCTTGGGCGGGAAACTTCTTTCCCAGCCTTGCGGATATCTAAACCAAGCCTTGGTTTTTCTATCTCAAGGCTTGGTTTGGAAAAACCAAAGTTTGGGATAAAGCTCTTTCTTAACTCTTCCTTGTTTTAGTATTAACTTCTTAACTCTTTTTTGTTAATTTCCCATCTTTTTTTGTGAACGTTACCGTTTGCCGGGAGATGATGGGGAGGAGTGATAATATTCCCCTAGGGTGGTTGATTATTATATTCATCCACAGAATCCGGTGGATAAATCTTTTTTTTACTGTATGCTGTTCAGCGAGTCAAGTTTGTCTTCATTGACCAGCTGTACGTAGTGCCATACCTGCGTACTTGACGTGCTTGCTCATGGCCGGCTGTACGACAAAAACAGCAGGAGCTTCCATTGCCATTGTTACAAATGTGCAGGCTGTAATGGTTGTCTGTTTCTTCATGTTGTTTATTAATCACTCGGTTTTTCTTTAGGTATCTTGGTTTGTATTCTATGATTGTCTGGTATATTTCTTTTTTATCCGGCCAATAAATAAACAATTCTTTGCTTGCCGTATTCTCTTATCTGAAATCCTTCAAGTCATGCTGCAGCTTCTGGCGGGTAAAAAAGATACGGCTCTTTACTGTTCCAAGTGGGAGGTTCAGCTTTTCTGCGATTTCACGGTACTTGAAACCGGAAATGTGCATGGAGAAAGGTATCTTGTACTCACGTGGCAGGGCATTGACAATGCGGTGCATTTCCTTCAGGTCGTAAGCACTTTCTGTGCTGTCAAGTGTGAGGTCATGCGGTGTATTCAGATGATAGAGATTGTCTGTGGTATCTGCAAACGTCTGGTCACGTACCACTTTACGGTAATTGTTGATGAAAATATTACGCATGATGGTATATATCCATCCTTTAAAGTTGGTATCAGGTGTATACTTCTCTTCATTGCCCAGAGCTTTTAATGATGTCTCTTGAAGCAGATCGTTGGCTTCTTCGCGGTTGGAGGTTAATTTATATGCAAAGCGTAATAAGTCGTTTTGAACTCCGAGTAGGTCTTGGGTAAATGTTCTATTATTCATAATGGATGTTTTTTTAATTATTGTTCGTTTTATTGATGATGCAAAGTTATGGATGATTCTTTTTTTGATAGACGGAAATCAAACTCTCTTTGGGGGGAAATCTAATAATTGGCAGTTTTCAGGTGGTTTTGGTTAGCTTTCAGTGCTTCGGATAGCTGGAAAGGTGGAATGTAACCAGAGGTTACTACCTGATTTTTGTAAATAATATTATCGCAAAGTGTAACGGCTTGAATATGTTCGTGCAGAAATATAAAGGCGAGACCATGAAAGGTAGACATGGGATTGTCCCGGCCTACCTTTCTCTCTTTTGATACAACTAAAATTTGTACTCTTCTTAATTTATGGAAATCACTGGTTTTATATGCTGGGTTCTTAAACAAAATCCTTCAAGTCTTGTTGTAATCTTTGGCGGGTGAAGTAAATGCGGCTCTTTACCGTACCTAAGGGTAACCCCAGCTTCTCTGCAATTTCGCGGTACTTGAAGCCGGAGACATGCATGGAGAAGGGAATCTTGTACTCCCGTGGCAGGGCGTTGACAATGCGGTGCATCTCTTTCAAATCATATGCCCTTTCTGTGCTCTCAAAAGCGGTGTCATGCGGCAGGTTCAGGTGATAGAGATTATCCGTGGTGTCCGCAAAAGTCTGGTCACGCACCACTTTGCGGTAATTGTTGATGAAGATATTACGCATGATGGTATATATCCATCCTTTGAAATTGGTATCGGGAGTATACTTCTTTTCGTTATCCAGAGCTTTCAGGGATGTTTCCTGCAGGAGGTCGTTGGCTTCTTCACGGTCGGAAGTAAGTTTGTATGCAAAACGCAATAAATCGTCTTGAACTCCGAGCAGGTCTTTTTTAAATGTTATATTGTTCATATGTGCTATGTTTTTTCGTTAATCATGATATTGCAAGTTTACGGAAGTTTTCTTTTTCAGGCAGACGGATTTCAAACACACTTTAGGGGGAAAACTGTCAATTGATAGTTTTTAGGTGTTATTTGATAGATTTCGGGTGTAGTTTTCTGTCCTTTTTTTGCGATTAATTAAAAAGATGAGTTAATTTTGCACATTCATTTCATCAAAAGAAGAATGGCTGACGACTCTTTATTTTTGATTGACATAGACAAGATACTTCGGGAAAAGGCTCCGAAGAAGTCTAAGTATATCCCCAAGTTCGTAGTTTCTTATTTGAAGCATATCGTTCATCAAGAGGAATTGAATGTCTTTTTGCGGGAGTCGAAAGATAAAGTCGGTGTGGATTTTCTGAAAGCTTGTCTGGAGTTCCTTGATGCCAATATTGTGGTAAAGGGGGAGGAGAATCTGCCTAAAGAAGGGCTTTATACTTTTGTATCCAACCATCCCCTGGGTGGGCAGGACGGAGTGGCGTTGGGTTATGTCTTGGGCTCCTTTTATGGCGGCAAGGTGAAATATATGGTCAACGACCTGCTGATGAACCTGCACGGACTGGCACCGCTCTGCATCCCCATCAACAAGACGGGAAAGCAGGCCAAAGACTTCCCGAGAATGGTGGAGGCGGGATTTGCTTCGGACAATCAGCTCATCATGTTTCCCGCAGGTCTTTGTTCACGTAGGCAGAATGGGGTCATCCGTGACTTGGATTGGAAAAAGACCTTTATCGTGAAGAGTGTCGAAGCCCACCGTGATGTAGTTCCCATCCACTTCGAAGGGCGGAACTCCAATTTCTTTTATAATCTTGCCAATCTTTGTAAGATGTTGGGTGTCAAGTTCAATATCGCCATGCTTTACCTGGCAGATGAAATGCTGAAGAATCGCCATAAAACATTTACTATCACCATAGGGAAGCCTATCCCCTGGCAAACTTTCGATAAATCGAAAAGCCCGGCTGGATGGGCGCAATATGTGAAGGATATTGTATATAAATTGTAGAGAGACCGTATTTATATAAAAGAAGAACTACTAACAGAGAAATATGGAAGATGTAATTGCACCGATAAGCAAGGAGCTGTTGAAAGCGGAGTTGACTGAGGAGAAGCGCCTGCGTATGACCAATAGAAGTCATAACCAGATATATATCATTACTGCCCAAGACTCTCCGAATACCATGAAGGAGATCGGCCGTTTGCGCGAGATTGCGTTCCGCGCTGCGGGAGGAGGAACGGGCAAGTCTATGGATATTGACGAATATGACATCATGGACAATCCGTACAAGCAGTTGATTGTCTGGAATCCGGAAGCTGAAGAAATTTTGGGTGGATACCGTTATATCTTGGGTACGGATGTGCGTTTTGACGAACATGGTGCCCCTATTCTGGCAACTGCCCATATGTTTAACTTTTCGGATAAATTTTTGAAGGACTATCTTCCTACGACCATTGAGTTGGGACGTTCGTTCGTTACGTTGGAGTATCAGTCTACGCGTGCAGACAGTAAAGGTCTGTTTGCGTTGGATAATCTGTGGGATGGTTTGGGCGCACTGACCGTAGTCATGCCCAATGTGAAGTATTTCTTCGGAAAGGTGACTATGTATCCCAGCTATCATCGTCAGAGTCGTGATAAGATTCTTTATTTTCTTCGGAAACACTTTGCGGATAAGGACAACCTGATTACTCCGATGAAGCCGTTACTTCTGGAATCGGACGAGAATGAATTGGCAGCTCTCTTCTGTAAAGACTCTTTTAAGGAAGACTATAAGATTTTGAATTGTGAAATCCGTAAGGCGGGGTATAATATTCCCCCTCTGGTGAATGCCTATATGAGTCTCAGCCCTACCATGCGTATGTTCGGTACAGCCATCAATTACGGTTTCGGAGATGTGGAGGAAACGGGTATCCTGATTGCCGTGGACGAGATTTTAGCAGAAAAGCGCATTCGCCACATCGAGTCATTCATAGCGAGCGCACCGGAGGCATGCAAGCTTACGTCGGGAGCAAATAAGGTTGTATCATAGGACTATCCGGAAGAATGCTTGTCGTCTGTTATACCGCTGGCAAGCTATTCCCGTTTATTTTCCTGTATAAATCGAGTGCAAATACATCTGTCATTCCGGAGATGTAATCCAGTACCGCCTGTATTCTTTCATAGAGTGCAGGCGCTTTTATGTTGTACTGGCCCGATACGCGATTGATGAGCAGTTGCGAATATGCCTTTTCTGGAGAACGCACGGCGTCAATCATCAGTTCGAGTAGGGTACTGATGATGCGGAAACCGGCAAGTTCAATGTCCAGTACGTCGCGTGAGCGGTAAATCCTCTTCAGGGAGATGTCTGCACAGTGCTTGTAGGCATTGGCTGGTACCTCGGATATATGGTTGATGAGGCTTCCTTCAAATTCTCCTTTCAGAATCTTTTCTTCATTGTCTACAAAGGCTTGCACGCATTCGCCGATAAGCAGCCCGATAACGCTGGAACGCAGATAGGCTATTTGCTCATTGGTGTCACTTACTATCTCCATCGTTTTGAGCCGGTGTGCTTGGCGCTCTTTCGAGAAATAAGAAAGAAGCAACTCTTTGGTTTCTTGTGTAGTCAGAATTTTCAGTTTGTGAGCATCCTCAATATCCATCATCTGGTAGCAGATGTCATCGGCGGCTTCCACCAGATAGACTAGCGGGTGGCGGGCATATTTCAACGGGGCATCGTTCTGCTTCTCCATACCCAACTCTTCTGCTATGCGGCGGAAACTTTCTTCCTCTGTGATGAAGAAACCGAATTTTGACTTTTTGCCAGCAAGACTCGATGAAAAGGGATATTTCACGATGCTTGCCAAGGTGGAGTAGGTGAGTACAAATCCTCCCTGTCGCCTTCCCTCAAACTGGTGGGTAAGCAGGCGGAACGCATTTGCATTTCCTTCAAAGTGAGTAAGGTCCTCCCATTGGGCAGGTGTCAGTTGGCCCTTCAGGGACATTCCTTTTCCTTCAGAAAAAAAGGTGGAAATTGCTCGTTCTCCCGAATGTCCGAAAGGAGGATTTCCCAAGTCGTGTGCCAGGCAGGCGGCGGAAACGATGGAGCCTATTTCGGTGAGGTAGCTGTCTTGCAGTTCCGGACGGCGGGCTATGAGAGCTTTCGATACATCGTTGCCTAGTGAGCGACCTACACATGATACTTCCAGGCTGTGCGTCAATCGGTTGTGGACGAATACACTACCGGGAAGAGGGAATACCTGGGTTTTGTTCTGCAGACGGCGGAAGGGGGCGGAGAAGACAAGGCGGTCATAGTCACGTTGGAATTCCGAGCGGTTTTCATGGCGTTCCTGATGAAACTCTTCCAGTCCGAAACGTTTGGCAGATATGAGCGTATTCCAATTCATCATGATGTTATTTACGATTGAAGTTACTATTATTTAACTGCAAATGTATCACTATTTTGTATAAAAAGCCGTATTTTCGCCCAAGTTTATAGTGAAACGGAGATGAATTGCGAAACTTGAATTACTCGAATTGTAAGAATAGAAGTAGCCCTAATTGTAAATCGTCAAATCGTAAATAACATCATGTTGAACGTACAAATCATCAATAAATCAAAGCATCCGCTTCCGGCTTATGCCACTGAGCTGTCTGCAGGAATGGATATCCGTGCAAACCTTAATGAATCTATTTCGCTGGCTCCGATGCAGCGGTGTCTGGTGCCTACTGGCCTTTATATCGCTCTTCCGGAAGGA
This sequence comes from Bacteroides sp. CACC 737, assembly GCF_013874375.1. NCBI lineage: Bacteria > Pseudomonadati > Bacteroidota > Bacteroidia > Bacteroidales > Bacteroidaceae > Bacteroides > Bacteroides sp. CACC 737. The sequence goes on along the minus strand of NZ_CP059408.1, from coordinate 3,378,248 downwards.
TTTGAGGCGCAAGTGCGTCCGCGTAGCGGATTGGCCATTAAGAAGGGGATTACCGTGCTGAACTCCCCTGGAACGATTGATGCCGATTACCGTGGTGAAGTTTGTATTATTCTCGTCAACCTTTCTGCAGAAACCTTCGTCATCGAAGATGGGGAGAGGATTGCACAAATGGTGATAGCGCGTCACGAACAAGCTCTTTGGCAGGAAGTGGAAGTGCTGGATGAGACGGAGCGCGGTGCCGGTGGCTTCGGGCATACGGGTAAAAAATGAATGGATATTGTTCCGTTTTTACGGGCTAAGAATTTATAATTAAATAGATGAGAATCAGAGTAAAAATAATACTTGCGTTGTTGATAGGTGCCTTCTGCCTTACTACGTATGGAGTGCAGGCTGCCAATGTTCAAGCTTCTAAGGAGAAAATGAGCGGGTACGGTCGGCCTGAAAAGGCACGGAAGGAATTGAAGAAACGGAAGAAGTCGAAGAAAGCCGATGTTTCGCCCGTAAAGGAGCTTACCCCCGAACAGCAGCGCCGTTACGACTACTTCTTTCTTGAGGCCGCCCGTCTGAAAGTCCAGAAAGACTATGATGCAGCTTTTGATGTCCTGCAACATTGCCTGACGATAAACCCGAACGCATCATCGGCTTTGTATGAGATGGCCCAGTATTATATGTTCCTCAAGCAGGTGCCGCTGGGACAAGCCGCGTTGGAAAAGGCGGTGGAGAATGCTCCCGACAATTACTGGTATGCCCAGGGACTTGCCAATCTGTACATGCAGCAAAACGAAACGGAGAAAGCCGCTGTCTTGTTGGAAAATATGGCGGTACGTTTCTCGGATAAGCTGGACCCGCTATACAACTTGCTGGAGATTTACAACCGCCAGGAAGAGTATGACAAAGTTATCGGTATACTGAACAAGCTCGAGGAACGGATGGGCAAGAACGAACAGCTCAGTATGGAGAAGTTCCGCATCTATCTGCAAAAGAAGGACGACAAGAGCGCCTTTCATGAAATAGAAAGTCTGGTAGAAGAGTATCCCAACGATAGGCGCTATCAGGTGGTACTGGGGGATGTCTATATGCAGAACGGGAAAAAGCAGGAAGCTTATGAGATTTACAAGAAGGTGCTGGCCGAAGAGCCGGACAATGCAATGGCCATGTACTCATTGGCTTCTTACTACGAAGAGACCGGACAGAAGGAACTATATGAACAGCAATTGGACACGCTGTTACTGAACAAGAAAGTGGCTTCGGACACCAAACTGAATGTGATGCGGCAGTTCATCGTGCAGAATGAGCAGGCAGGCAAGGACAGCACACGTGTCATTACGCTCTTCAACCGTATCATGGAGCAGGAGTCCGATGAGGCACAATTACCTTTGCTGTATGCCCAATATCTTCTTTCCAAAGGAATGAACAAGGAGGCAGGACCGGTTCTGCGCCAGGTTCTGGCGATAGACCCTACCAACACAGCGGCTCGTATGACATTGCTGGGGGAAGCCGTGCGCCAGGAGGATTACAAGGAAATAATGAATTTGTGCGAAGCCGGTGTGGAGTCCAATCCCGATATGTTGGAGTTCTATTTCTATCTGGCCATTGCCTACAACCAGGCGGAACGGACGGATGATGCTCTTGCCATCTGTCAAAAGGCTTTGTCACACGTCAAGGACGATAGCAAGAAGGAGGTCGTATCAGATTTTTATGCCATTATCGGTGATGCTTATCACACCAAGAATCTGCATGCGGAAGCTTATGCGGCTTATGATTCCGCTTTGGTGTACAATCCTTCAAACATCGGTGCCTTGAATAACTACGCATATTATCTTTCCGTGGAGCGTCGCGACTTAGACAAGGCGGAAGAGATGAGCTACAAGACAGTGAAAGCCGAGCCGAACAATTCCACCTATCTCGATACATATGCATGGATATTGTTTGTTAAAGGTAATTATGCCGAGGCGCGTCTCTACATAGATGAGGCGATAAAGAATGATAAAGATAGCAGTGACGTGGTCTTGGAACATTGCGGAGATATCTATTACATGACTGGCGATGCGGAAGGTGCCTTGAAATACTGGAAACAAGCCTGGGATAAGGGCAATCGCTCTGATACGTTGAAACAGAAAATACAAAAAAAGAAATATATATCAGATGAAACTAAACCTGCTGAATGATATGGCAAGGACGTGCCGCCTATTGTCCTTGCTGTTGTTGCTGGCTGTGGGGCTTGCCGGTTGCAAGACTTCGCGTCACTCAAGTTCTCTGTCCGGAGAATCTGCCTGCCTTTCCTCCAAAGTGCAGCTGACGGTACCCCATAAAGATGCCACCCTTACTGTGAACGGTACGATGAAGTTGAAGAAGGAAGAATGCATGCAGATTTCCTTTCTGATGCCGATACTTCGTACGGAGGTGGCACGTATGGAAGTCACCCCGGATGAGATTCTGTTGGTAGACCGTATGGGAAAACGTTATGTCCGTGCAACACGTAAGGAACTGAAGGATGTGCTGCCCAAGAAGGCGGATTTTGCCCATTTGGAGAAACTGCTTTATGCCGCTTCCAAACCCAATGGTAAGAAGGTGCTTACCGGCAAGGAACTCGGGATACCCTCTCTGGAAAAGGGAAAGATTGAACTTTCCAACTTCTCGGATAAGCCTTTTGTACTGGCCCCTACCCAGCTCTCACAGAAATATAAAGAGGTGGAGCTGGAGGAACTGCTGGAAATGCTGATGGACCTTTGATTAGTTGATAATTGATAGTTGTTGGATAATCCCTTATAACTTATGAAGCTTCTCCTTTTCTTCTTTCTCCTCCTTTTGCCGGTTTCTCCGCTCTTTGCCCAGTCCAACAAGCTGATTAAGGAACTGGAAAGCAAGCGTGGTGCCTTGCAGAAACAGATAGTAGAGTCGGAGACGCTGTTGATAACCACCAAGAAGGATGTGGGAAGCCAGTTGAAAGGTCTTGCTGCACTGACCGGACAGATAGAAGAACGCAGACGTTATATTCTGACTATCAATAATGATGTGGAATCCATAGAGCGCGAGTTGTCTTCATTGGGACGTCAGTTGACTCGCTTGCAACGTGACCTAAAGGACAAGAAGAAGAAATATGAATCGTCCGTCCAATATTTGTATAAGAACCGTTCCATTGAAGAGAAGCTGATGTTCATTTTCTCTGCCAAGAGCCTGGCACAGACCTATCGACGCATGCGTTATGTACGCGAATATGCCACTTATCAGCGCCTGCAAGGCGAGGAGGTGTTGAAAAAGCAGGAACAGCTGAACCGTAAGAAGGCTGAGCTTCAGCAAGTGAAGGCTGCCAAGGAAGGATTGCTGAAAGAACGTGAAGAGGAGAAAGTCAAGCTGGAAGCGCAGGAGAAGGAACAGAAGTTGTTGGTGGCCAATCTGAAAAAGAAACAGCGGGGATTGCAGAACGAACTGAATAAGAAACGCCGTGAAGCCAATCAGCTCAATGCACGCATTGACCGCCTGATAGCGGAAGAGATAGAGAAAGCGCGTAAACGTGCGGCAGAAGAAGCGCGCCGTGAGGCAGCCGCACGTAAAAAGGCTGGTGAGAAAACTGCGACTGCCTCTACGTCCGCAAAGCCAAAGGCACAGCCTTTGGATACTTACTCCATGAGTAAGGCAGACCGTGAATTATCCGGGAATTTTGCTAATAATCGCGGTAAGTTGCCGATGCCCATCACTGGAGCGTATATCATTACCAGCCATTACGGCCAGTATTCTGTAGAAGGTTTGCGCAATGTCAAGCTGGACAATAAAGGCATCGATATACAAGGGAAACCGGGTGCCCAAGCCCGCGCCATCTTCAATGGTAAAGTGGCGGCTGTCTTTAAACTGAACGGACTGTTCAATATCCTTGTCCGTCACGGGAATTATATATCCGTCTATTGCAACTTGTCATCGGCCTCGGTGAAGCAGGGCGATGATGTTACCACCAAACAGACCCTCGGACAAATCTTCTCGGATGGGGCCGACAATGGTCGTACGGTGCTACATTTCCAATTGAGGAAAGAGAAGGAAAAACTGAATCCGGAGCCGTGGCTGAACAGATAATGATAATTTAAATTTTCACTCCTTCCAGCAACTCCAAATACATTCCTATCGCCTCCTCTATCTCCTTGACAAAGATAAATTCATCGGCAGTGTGTGAACGGGCACTTTTCCCTGGTCCCATCTTTAGAGAAGGGAACGGCATCAGTGCCTGGTCGGACAAGGTCGGTGAGCCGAAAGGAGTACGTTTCATGGTAATAGCCTTTTGCACTACCGGATGCTCCGGAGCTACGTGTGAAGAGCTTAGCCGGAAGGAGCGGGCTTTGGCTTCACACGTGATGTGTTTCTGTATTTCATCGAATAGCTCCTGATTGCTATAACACTCGTTGCTGCGAATGTCTACGACAAAAGTACAACGGTCGGGAATGACGTTATGCTGTGTACCGGCGTTTACCATGGTTACGCTCATTTTCACGGGACCCAACAGGGAAGATTCTTTTGGAAAACGGTAATCACGAAACCAGGCAATATCATCCAATACCTTATATATAGCATTATCTCCCTCGTTTCGGGCAGCATGTCCCGATTTTCCGGTAGCAGTTACGTCCAGCACCATCAATCCTTTTTCTGCAATGGCAGGTTGCATCTCTGTCGGCTCGCCTACAATGGCAAACTGTATGGGAGGGAGTTCCGGCAATACGCATTCTATTCCCCCCTTGCCTGATACTTCTTCCTCACACGAGGCAAGATATATCAGATTGTAGGCCTGAGTGGTGCGGCACAATGTCAGGAATACTTGCAGCAGGCTGACTACACTGGCTCCGGCATCGTTGCTGCCCAGCCCGTAGAGCTTTCCATTACTTTCCAGCGTTGGTTTGAAAGGATCTTTCCGCCACCCGTTGACGGGTTTTACGGTGTCGATATGGGAATTCAGCAGCAAGGTCGGTTTCTTTAGGTCGAACATCGGGCTGAGGCACCATACATTGTTGCCTTTACGTCCTGTTGCCATGCCTTGCATTTCGATATAGTTCTGCAGATAATCCGCCGCTTTCTCCTCGTCGCGGCTCAAGGAAGGAATGGCTATCAGTGATTTGAGCAATCCGATTGCTTCGGAAGTTAAAGTCGGTATATCGTAAATCATATTCGGTAAATAAATAATCCTGCTGCAAACTTACGAATAAAAAACGGAAAGGAGTACCCATATTGAATAATTACCCGCTAATATCGGATTAGTTTCAAATGAAACCACTACCTTTGTACCGTATTTACCAATATCAAAAGTTATGACTTATCATCATTTGTCTGTTCTGGTGCACCGCCAGGCAGAGAAGTATGGAGACAAAATAGCCCTGAAATACAGAGACTATGAAACTGCACAATGGATACCCATCTCTTGGAAAGAGTTCTCACAGACTGTACGCCGGACTGCCAATGCAATGGTGGCTTTGGGAATAGAGCCACAAGAGAATATCGGTATCTTCTCGCAGAATAAACCCGAATGTCTCTTTACTGATTTCGGTGCATTCGCCAACCGGGCGGTGACTATACCTTTGTATGCTACCAGCTCACCGGCCCAGGCACAGTATATCATCAACGATGCACAGATACGTTATCTGTTTGTAGGCGAGCAGTTCCAGTACGATGCCGCTTTCAGCGTGTTCGGATTTTGCCAGTCTCTGCAGCAGCTCATCATCTTCGACCGTGCTGTGGTGAAAGATCCGCGCGACATGACTTCCATCTATTTTGATGAATTTATGGCAATGGATGAAGAGTTGCAGCACAATGCCATTGTAGAAGAACGTACAGCAGCTGCCTCAGATGATGACCTCGCCAATATCCTTTATACTTCCGGTACTACCGGTGAGCCGAAAGGTGTCATGCTCCATCATTTCAATTATAGAGAGGCTTTCCGCATTCATGATATCCGATTGCCTTTCATGACAGACCGGGATGTTTCCATGAACTTCCTTCCGCTGACCCATGTATTCGAAAAGGCATGGACCTACCTTTGTATACACCGGGGGGTGCAGGTCTGCATCAATCTCCGTCCACAAGATATCCAAACTACTATTAAAGAGATACGCCCTACACTGATGTGCAGTGTACCCCGTTTTTGGGAGAAAGTCTATGCCGGTGTGCAGGAGAAGATTTCCCAGGAAACCGGTCTGCGTAAAGCGATGATGTTGGATGCCATCAAGGTGGGCAGGACGCATAACATTGATTATTTGCGCCAAGGAAAGACTCCTCCGATGATGCTTCATCTGAAATACAAGTTCTACGAAAAGACCATTTATGCTCTGCTGAAGAAGACGATAGGTATTGAGAACGGTAATTTCTTCCCTACGGCAGGTGCTGCTGTGCCCGATGAAATCTGCGAGTTTGTGCATTCTGTAGGTATAAACATGGTGGTGGGCTATGGTCTGACGGAATCTACGGCTACCGTTTCCTGCTTCCTCAACGAAGGCTATGAGATTGGTTCCGTAGGTACGGTGATGCCTGATGTGGAGGTGAAGATTGGCGAGAACAACGAGATACTTCTTCGTGGTAAGACTATCACTACCGGCTATTACAAGAAACCGGAGGCAACGGCTGCTGCCATCGACCGTAACGGTTGGTTCCACACGGGTGATGCCGGTTATTTGAAGGATAGCCATCTGTATCTGACGGAGCGTATCAAAGACTTATTCAAGACCTCCAACGGAAAATACATTTCGCCGCAGGCATTGGAAACGAAGCTGGCTATTGACCGTTACATTGACCAGATTGCTGTCATTGCCGATGAGCGTAAGTTTGTTTCCGCTTTGATAGTTCCCGTTTATGGCTTTGTGAAGGATTATGCCAAGGAGAAAGGCATTGCATACAACAATATGGATGAGTTACTGCAACATTCCAAGATACAAGCGTTGTTCCGTGCCCGTATCGATACCTTGCAGCAACAGTTCGCCCATTACGAGCAAGTGAAGCGCTTCACGCTCCTGACCGAACCGTTCAGCATGGAGCGTGGCGAGCTGACGAACACGCTGAAGCTGAAACGCTCTGTAGTGGCAAAGAACTACAAGGGGCTGATTGACAAGATGTACGAGGAATAAAACTTTGTTTTTTTGTTTATAACCGTCCGACCTGGGGTGAATCTTTTTCATTCCGGGCCGGACGGTCTGTTTTTTATCTCCTTCTTCTGAACAGAAAGAAACTACCCCCTGCACTGCGAGAAACTAATCATCTGTACACTGCTGACTGGCAGTTTTTATGCTTCTTATTATTCTTACAACAGCTGTTGTAAGAAAAGAACACAGCTGTTATAAGAAAAGAACACAGCTGTTGTAAGAAACTAACATGACTGTGATAAGAATAATGAGATGCGAGAAAATAGTTAGTTTGTCGCAGTGGAGAGGTTAATTTGTTGCGGTGCCGGAGGAGAGTTCTCTTGTAGATAATGAAAGCCTCACTCTTAGGCGAGGGAGAGAAGGGTGATGCCGTAATCTGCTTAAAACCATGCAATAAAGCACCGGTTCTGCCAGCAGCTTTTCTTCATTAACTTTTATTAGCAAACAAATCTTCCTTTTCCGATAGGGTTGTGGTTGTGCCCCCGGTTTTATATACGAGAGCTTAAAAGAAATCTGCAGAATAAAGACATTTGGATAAGCTTAAATATTAACCGTAACATACTAATAGCCTATGAAGCATACAAAGAAGAAGAAATGAGAGGAACAGCCAATCAGACTGGCCGATCGGGATAACAGATTTCCGAGAATCTGTTTATTAACTTAACACATATTTAATCTAATATTTATTTTCCGAAAAACAGCTTATGAAAAAAAGAATTATGCTGACCTTGGTTTGCCTGCTGGCAGCCATCGGTTGGGTAGCAGCCCAAAATTCCCCCATTACCGGTATCGTTATTTCAGCTGAGGACAATGAACCGATTATCGGAGCTTCCGTATTGGTAAAAGGAAGCACTACCGGAGCCGTAACGGATTTAGACGGCAAATTCACTATTACAGATGCGCCCGCAGGTGCGAAAATCCTGCAAGTGTCTTTCGTAGGTATGATAACACAAGAAGTTCCCATCACTCCGGGGACGATAAGAGTCACATTAAAGAATGATGCCAAGCTGCTGGATGAAGTGGTGGTAACGGCATTGGGTATCGCAAAGAAAGAAAAATCACTGACTTACTCTACTCAGGTAGTAAACGGTGATGAATTGGCACGCGTGAAAGACCCCAATATGATGAACGCATTGGCCGGTAAGACGGCAGGTGTGCAGATTAATAAGAGTTCTTCCGGTTTGGGAGGTTCTTCTAAAGTGATTATTCGTGGTAACCGTTCTGTAAGCGGAAGTAACCAGCCGTTGTATGTGATAGACGGTGTACCGTTCGGTTCATCTACCAACGAAAATACCTCAACTACTATCGGCGGAGACAACGACAGTGGTAACTACGACCGTGGCGACGGTATTTCCAATCTGAATCCCGATGATATTGAGAGCATGAACATATTGAAAGGCCCTGCCGCAGCTGCACTTTACGGTAGTTCGGCTGCCAATGGTGTGGTGATTATTACCACTAAGAAGGGCAAGGAAGGACGCGCCAGTATCAGTTTCAATACCAGCACCACTTTCGATATAGCTGCATACGGTATTCCCGAATTCCAGAATCACTATACGGGTGTGTCAACCAGTTGGGGCAGTGATATCAAAGGTAGTCCCGACTATACAGACGATTTCTTCAAAACAGGTGTCACTACTATCAACTCGCTCTCGTTGAGCATGGGTTCGCAAGCTATGCAAACTTACTTTTCCTATGCTAATACTTACGGCAAGGGCGTGGTGGAAGGTAATAGCTTGGTGAAGCATAATTTCAATTTTCGCGAAACTGCCAACTTCCTCAATAACAAACTGACTGTTGATGCCAATATCAATGCGATGTATCAAAGGGGGAACAACCGTACTACTTCGGGAGGTTATTACATGAATCCTTTGGTAGGTCTTTATCACTTCCCGCGTGGTGGTGTTGAAGGTGGAAAGGACTTTAACTACTACAAAGATAATTATCAGATTCTTAATGCCGGTCGTAACATAATGGACCAGAACTGGTATAAATCTCAAGGTACTGATATGGAGCAGAATCCCTATTGGTTGATTAATAAGGTTCCGAATGAGGATACCCGTTATCGTACATTGTTGAATCTGAGTGTGAAGTATAAGTTCAATGACCTGTTCAGTATACAGGCTCGTGGTAGTGCCGACTATGTTGTAGACAAGAACAATACACGTATGTATGCAGGTACCAGCCCGGTGTTGTGTGGTATGAATCCGGCTGGAACAGGAACTAACGGTCGTTACATCTACGGTGAATCAAGTAGCCTTTCTTCTTATGGGGATGTTTTGTTTACTTATCAACAGCAATTCACTAACTTCAGTGTCAATGCTTCGGTAGGTGCCAGCATCAACGATTATACAGGAAACGGTACAGGTTTCGATTCCTATCCGGGTATACTCTCTGTGCCCAACGTATTCACTATGCAGAACTGCTCCTTGAACAAGGGCTCATTGACCGATTGGAAAACCCATACTCAAAGCCAGAGTGTGTTCTTCACCGGTCAGGTAGGCTTCAAAGATCAGATTTATGTGGACGTGACAGCACGTAACGACTGGACTTCAACATTGGCATTTACCAAATACAAAAACAAAGGCTTTTTCTATCCGTCAGTAGGTGTGACATGGTTGCTGAACGAAACATTGAAATTACCTTCTTGGATTGATTTAGGTAAGATTCGCGGTGCATGGTCGAAGGTGGGTAACGGTTTGAATACTTATACTTCAAATCCTCTCAACTCCATTACAAAGAGTGGTAGCATCAATTTCAACAGTACAGCTCCGTTTGCAGAACTGAAACCGGAAATGACTACTTCCATTGAGTTTGGTACTGAGTGGCGCTTTTTCAATAGCCGCTTGGAGTTCGACTTCACTTATTATAAGACTAATACAAAGAATCAACTCTTTACGTTGGATGCTCCGTCAGGTTCACAATACGCCCGATATTACATCAATGCCGGTGATATTCAGAATACCGGTGTCGAAGTTATGTTGAATGGAACTCCTGTCATGACTAAGGATTTCCGCTGGAAAACCGGTGTTAACTTTGCAACCAATAAGAACGAAGCAAAGGCACTGGCTGGTGATGACTTTGGTTATTTTACATTTAGCGGTGGCGAAAGTAACAATGTATGGAGTCGTTTAGAAGTAGGTGGTTCGTTTGGTGACATTTACGGTACTACTTTTGTACGTGACGAAAAAGGCAATATTCAGTATGAACCTGCAAAAGAAGGACAAAAAGATAGTGATAGACTTCCATTGGTGGACAAGACAAATCCGGTGAAACTGGGTAATTCTACTCCTGATTTTAACTTGGGGTGGAGCAATACAATCACGTGGAAGGACTTCTCTCTTTACTTCTTGATTGATGGACGTTTTGGAGGTGAAGTGATGTCTTTGACGGAAGCCGACCTCGATCAGCAGGGAGTAAGCAAGGCAACGGGTGATGCTCGTGACCGTGGTTACGTGATGCTGGAAGGCCGTCAAATTACAGATGTGGAAGGCTTCTATAATCAGGTTGGTGGCCGTGCGGGTGTGACCGAGCATTATATGTACAGTGCTACCAACATACGTTTGCGCGAACTTTCCATTGGCTATAGTCTGCCTCAGGCTTGGTTGGCAAAGACTGGTGTCATTAAGAACGCACAGGTTTCACTTGTAGGCCGCAACCTGTTCTTCTTCAAGAACAATGCTCCATATGATCCTGATGGCATGCTTTCTACCAGCAACCGTCTGCAAGGAGTTGATGTGTTTGGTATGCCTACCAACCGTTCGATTGGGTTCAACTTGAAAGTTAATTTTTAAACAGTAGATATGATTATGAAAAATATATTTAGACTTACAGCTGTAGCGCTGCTGGCAGCTACCTTATTCTCGGCATGTACGGGAGCGTTCGAGGATATGAACACTAATCCGAAGGGAGTGAGCGATGAAGAACTAAAACAAGATAACAACTACATTGGTATGCACTTCATTCCCATGATGCAGTCTATCTATTATAATAAAAATGCAGGTGTCAATGTATGGGAATATCAGCTTATTCAAAATTTGAATGCCGATTTGTGGTCAGGCTATATCAGTACGGCTACTGCATTTGCCGGCAATGTAAGTAATGTGACCTATGCCATGAATGCAGGATGGAATGACAACTGTTGGGATTATGCTTATAGAAACGTAATGGTGGAAAGCTTGAAAATCACCAACAAGTGCAAAGACGATATGGAGACGTATGCCCATTTCGAGGCTATCAATACCATCTGCCGCGTAATAGCTATGTCGCGTCTTGCCGACCAATACGGATGTATTATCTATTCTCACTATGGCGAATCGGCTACTGGTGGTGAGTATGATTCAGGACAGGATGCTTATAAAAAATTCTTTGAAGAATTGAAAGAAGCTGCAGACGTGCTGCGTACTGCTAAAGAAAAGGATGTGGCTTCGTTTATGATGTTTGATTATGCCTATGGAGGTAACTTGAACAAATGGGCGCAGTTGTGTAACACCATTCGTTTGCGTTTGGCCATGCGTATTGTGAAGTATGATGCTGCTTGGGCAAAAAGTGAGGCGGAAGCTGCCATGAACGATAGTAATGGATTGATTGAAACCAATGATGCTAATTTCGGCATTGCAGGAAACGGTTATGTCAATCCGCTTTACGGTATTGCATTCAACTATGGAGATGGTGTTTTAGGCGCTAATATTCCTTCTATCTTGTCTGGTATGGGCGATGCGCGTCTTGATAAGTATGCTACACAGAACAGCAAGAGTGAATATTTTGGTATTCGTCTTGGTATTAAAGGACTGGAAGAAGAAGGGTTTTCGGATGCCTATAAGGCGATTGTAAGTCGACCCAACTTGACAGAAACCTCTCCTGCTATTTTGGCAACTGCTGCCGAAACCATTTTGTTGGAAGCCGAAGCTGCTTTGCGTGGTTGGGATGTAAATGGTAAGGGCACCGCTCAGAGCTTGTATGAAAAGGGTATACGGACATCGTTCGAACAATGGGGAGCCGCTGTGGGCGATTATTTAAGCAGTACGACTACTGCTGCAGCGTATGTAGACCCCGTTATTCCCGCTGCCAGCATTGAAGGCCAGAGCAAGGTGACTGCTAAATGGGACGAGTCTTTGAGTAACGAGGAAAAATTTGCTAAGATTGCCACACAACGCTGGATTGCTATTTATCCTGAAGGTATGAATGGCTGGGCTGAGATACGTCGCACTGGTTATCCCAAATTATTCCCGGTAATGGTGAACTACAGTCAAGGTGAGATTGATACAGATCTTGGCCCACGCCGTTTACCCTTCACCATCAATGAAAAAGGCAATAATCCTACCGGTTATGCCAAAGCCGTCGAAATGTTGGGCGGACCGGACAATGGCGGTACTCGCATCTTCTGGGATGTAGATAAACCGAACTTCTAATCCGCATTATTATCATAGAGATTAAGTGATGAGGACTTTTTGAAGCATGTTTTTTTAAGGGGAAGTATGAAAAACATATTTCATATTTCCCTTTATGTATTTTTTGTTTAATATAATAATTGATTATTATGAATTCAAAATATCTCGTGAATGGCTTGTTTATATTATGCTATTCTATGTTTTTAATGTTTATGAGCGCTTGTTATAATGAGTTGGAAACTGTTGACTTTGAAGAACAAGAAGAACAGCAAAGCGTTTCAATAGAAGATGGTATGTGTATAATCCAATCACTTGGATTCGATACTTTAGATGTGGTAGAGTTGAAGTCAGGTTATCTTATTCAAGGTGATATATACCTTGAAAAAAGTAAACTTGTCACTTATAGTCAACCACAAACAAGGCAGGCTTATCATACTACCGGTTTAATTGGTCACCCCAAACAAAGAGCAATTACCGTTGGTGTTGATAGCTCGATACCTGCATCAGGTGTGGATGATTGGCGAGATGAAATACAGGAAGCCATCAATCTGTGGAATCCTCTTAGTAACCTTAAAATGACTTATACTACAGCTGCCAATCCGGATATACTCATCCGTAGTGATGCTAGCGCTCCTTTACCGAACAATACTATTGCGGCAGGCTCTTGGCCTATGAATGGAAAACCAGGTTCCTCTATTTGGATAAATTTGGATTATGATTATAACAAAACCATTCCAAGACTTCAGAAGATATATAATATGGTACATGAGTTGGGACATTGCTTCGGACTAAGGCATACAAATTGGAAATCATTGGGTGAATCTGTGGCCAATGGTATTACTGGAACTTTTGATTCAGATCCCTATTCTGTGATGAATGGAGGAACTGCCGAATATCAATGGTCTGGGTTTAGTGAGGGAGATAAATCAGCGATAAGTTATTTGTATCCTCGATTTTTTGAAGGAGATTTTGTTAATTACCCAACAGAGGTAAAGCGCTTTGGAGTTGACGTGTATATGGTACGTGTTGTCGGCAATCACCCTATTCTGAAATATGAATGGGGGACTACAGGCATGTTTTTGCTTGCTTCCGAAGGAGATGCTGCTAAAGTTATTTTTGGTAGTCCTGTAACTTCTGAACTTAGGGCATATGTTACTACTGTATATGGAGAAACTTATTGTATTAGTAGAGAGTATGCCACTCAAACAACTATTCAAAGACTTGTTGAAAATTGAGATTAGGCATAGTTCCTCATATATTTGTACTAATTTTCTTCTCCTTTATGCTTTAATCACCTTATAACTTAATAATTATAATATGATGAAGAATGTAATAAAACTTATCTTTTTGCTTTTTGATTTAGTTATCGGTTGCTGCGTTTTGCTTCATGCCCAGGTAGATGAAAAGTTGAAAGCCGACATCGTCAGCACGGGCTACGTGCACAGTCCGTTACCGCTCGACGAGACAAAGGCTTTCGAAACATTCGGCTTGAAAAAGAAAGTGTTGGAAACCGTGATGCTGTGTGATATGGAGGATTTCTCCAAATGGTCGCATAAGGGCATCGGTAAGATTGGTTTGACTGACGAACGGAGCAAGTCCGGCAAGCACAGTCTGCGTCTGGAAGCTCCCGCCCATCCGGAGAAGATTCTTGGCTGGGGTTTGGGACGCGGCACTTGCATGGCCTCTTATGATATAGGAGGTGTGAACTGGGAAGGTTACAACCGCCTGAAGTTCTATATCTATCCCACGTGCGAAGGAGCACGCAGCATCTACCTCAACCTTTATGTGGAGAATGACGGAGAAATAAAAGTACCCGACATTTACGGTCGGGAAGGCTACCACGAAATCAATCTGAAAAATAACCAATGGAACGAATGCTTCGTCGAGATGTCCGGACTGGCGCGCGACAAGGTAACCAAGATTTCATTTGCCATCGAAGTGTTCGGCAAAGAACGTACTATGGGCGACTTCCTTCGCTTCGATGTAGATGCCGTGGAACTTCAGAAGGTGGAGAACCCGGAAACCGTGAAAGGCTGGATGCCTGCACAGAATCGCATCATCTTCTCTACTACCGGTTATAGTATAGAGAGCCCCAAAAGCGCCATTGTCAATGTGGAAAAGCACGGCGGACAGTTCCAGTTGAAGGATGCTGCTACGCAGGCCATTGTTTATACCGGTCCCGTTCGTAAGGAAAAGACCGGCCTGGGAGAGTTCGAGACAATAGACTTTTCCGACTTCAAGACGCAGGGACGTTACGTCATTCAGGTAGGGGATGTCACCACCTTGCCTTTCTATATCCATAAGGATGTGTGGGAGGATTCTGCCTGGCGGATGGTCAACTTCCTGTTTTGCGAACGTTGCGGTTATCCCGTTCCCGGAAAGCACGGGGCTTGTCATAATGACTTGCATGCCACTTACAACGGACATATTATTCCTATAAACGGAGGATGGCACGATGCTGCCGACATGTCCCAACAGACCTTACAGACGGGAGAAATAGCCTATTCCTTGCTCTTGATGGCCGAACGCGCCAAAGAAAAAGGCAATGTCGACTTGTACAACCGCCTGATGGAAGAGGCTTTGTGGGGAATGGACTATGTGATGAAGACCCGGCTGGGCGATGGTTACCGTGCACAGACGTGGGGTACCAATCTATGGACTGACGGTGAGGTAGGTACCGACGACGATGCCGGCCGCCGTGAACTGCTTGTCCATAACGGAGCTTTGGAAAACTTCCTGCTTGCAGGAATTGAAGCGTATGCCTCCATGATGGTTGAGAAGGATGAAGCCCTCAGGAGCAATCTGAAAAAGATTGCAAAGGAAGACTTCGGTTATGCCATGAAACGCTTTAATGAGTTGGGCTTTGCCGAACTGATAAAGAAGGGTGGGGGACATGCCGCCATGGCATCCGAAAGCCAGTATCACGCCAATATTTCATGGGCAGCCAGCATGCTCTACAAGCTGACCGGCGAACAGCAGTATGCCGATGAGGCCGTGAAGGCTATCCGCTACACCTTGCAGTGCCAGCGCACCGAACCGCTGAAAGACAAAGACAAGACCTGCGGCTTCTTCTACCGTGATTTGGCCAGGAAGTCCATTGTACACTATACCCACCAGTCCCGCGACTATGCCTATATGGAAGCCCTTGCCGCCCTTTGCGAGACACAGTCCGGTCATGCCGAGTATGAGCAGTGGATTCGTGCCATGAAACTCTATGGCGGTTATCTGAAGAATATCATGAAGTATGTATATCCTTATGGAATGGTGCCCAGTGGCATCTATCACAAAGATGAAGTGAAGGATTCCGCCAACTTCTACGCCGTTCAGGTAGGGATTCGCAGCGGTGCCGATAAGGATTTCGAGGAACAACTCGAAAACGGTATTCGTCTGGATAAAGAGCATTATTTGCGCATATTCCCCGTCTGGTTCTCGTTTAAGGGAAATATTGCCGTACATTTGTCTACCGGTAAAGCTGCCGCTATCTGTGCCAGGGTACTGAAGGACAAGGAACTGAAAGACATTGCCGAACAGCAGCTCTTCTGGGTTGTAGGCAGGAATCCTTTCGGACAGTCCATGATTTATGGGGAAGGCAGCAACTATCCGCAGCTCTACACGGCATTGCCCGGAGAAACGGTAGGAGAGATACCCGTAGGTATGCAGTCCTATTTCAATGAGGACACGCCCTATTGGCCACAGTTCAATACGGCTACTTATAAAGAGGTGTGGGGCTCTTCGGCAGCCAGATGGCTGATGTTGGTTTCTGAATTCTAAAGCAAGATGATATGAGTGACAAGACTGTTTATTCACGGCGCAACCTGGCCATCGACATGCTGAGGGCATTGACCATGTTCATCATGATTTTCGTCAATGACTTCTGGAAAGTGCATGACGTACCCCATTGGCTGGAACATGCCGTCTATGGTGAGGATTTTATGGGACTGGCGGATATTGTATTCCCCTGCTTTTTGTTTGCAGTGGGAATGTCCATACCTTACGCCATTGAGCGCAGATATGCCAAGGGCTTCTCGGCAGAGTCCACCTTGGGGCATATCCTTTCCCGCACCTTTGCCTTGCTGGTGATGGGTGCGTTTATAACGAACTCGGAGTTCCGGCTTTCACCGGAAGCTCCCTATCCGATAGGAGTATACTGGTTCCTGATGGCCATAGGCTTTATCGGTGTGTGGAACCAATATCCGAAACCGGCTTCCGGCACTCAGAAGAACCTTTTCCGTGCTTTTAAAATAATCGGAGTATTGGTTCTCCTTTACCTTGCCTTCACGTTCCGCAATCCGCAGGGAGGTGCATTCGGTGCCTATTGGGGAATATTGGGCTCCATCGGCTGGACCTATCTGGTATGTGCCGTAATCTATATCTTCAGCCGTGACCGGTTGCAGTATCTGCTGCCTGCCTGGGGTGCCTTTATCCTGATATGCCTGCTGGGTACGCCTTTGCGCGAGGGCTTTGGCGGTGAGGCTATCCTTGCCTTTCCCGAACGCAACTTCTATCAGGGCATGTTGTCCATTCTGCATATCGGCAACGGGGCTTTGCCCGCATTTACAATGGGAGGTGTCATCCTTTCCATTCTCAGCGCCCGCTATGCCGGCAAGGGTGACGGCTGGAAACTCTGCAATGGGCTGACGGTTGCCGTTCTGCTTCTGCTGGTCGGAATTGGGACACACCATTTCTGGATTGTGGCCAAGATGGGTGGCACTCCTCCCTGGGTGTTCTATGTGACTGCCATTTCCGTGGGGCTCTACACACTGCTCGGCTATCTGGTCAGCCATCAGGTCACAGGTTGGTTCAACCTGATACGCCCTGCCGGAACGGCTACGCTGACCACTTATCTGGTACCTTATGTCTTCTATGGCTTTGCTGATGTGACCGGTGTTGTCCTGCCGGACTGGTTCACACATGGATTCATGGGGCTGGTCAACTGCCTTTGTTTTGCCTTTGTGGTAATCGGCGTTACCTGGGTGATGGAAAAACTGCATGTTAAACTTAAAATTTAGATAGAATGAAAAAGAGCTTTTTACCTGCATTCTTGCTGCTGTTCCTTGCGCTGGGCATGTTCTCGTGCCAGCAGGGAGCTAAGGAAACAACCAAGGAATATCCCATGTTCTGGACGTGGCTGGACTATCGTCCCGGCATGAACTTCGACTCCATCTGCCAAGTGATGAACGACATCGGCATGGATGGAATTATGCTGAATGCGCCGACTCCCGACGATTACCGGGCTGCCATACCGGTTGCCCATAAACACGGAATCGAAGTGTATGCCTGGTTATGGACCATGAATCTGGAACACGACCGTGACAAGATATTGAAGGAGCATCCCGAATGGTTCAGCGTGAATCGTAACGGCAAGAGCCTGGCAGACACTACCGCCTATGTAGGCTATTACAAGTTTCTCTGCCCGGCATTGCCCGAAGTCCGCGAGTTCATCAAGGAAAAAATCAAGGCCTACTGTGAAGTGGAAGGCTTGAATGGCATTGCCATCGACTATCATCGTTTTGTGGATGTGGTGCTTCCCACCACCTTGTGGCCCCATTATGGCATTGTGCAGGACCGTGAATACGCTGCGTGGGATTACGGTTACCATCCGGAAATGCTCAGGTTGTTCAGGGAGCAGTACGGTTATGACCCCCGCGAGCAGGAAGACCCTTCCCTCGATGTGAAGTGGCGCCAGTTTCGTTGCGACCAGATAACCGAAGTGGCCAATATGATTGCCGAAGTGGTGCATTCCTACGGCAAGACAATGGCTGCCTCCCCGTTCCCCACCCCGAAGATGGCTTCACGCATGGTGCGTCAGGACTGGGGCAAATGGAATCTCGACATCGTGTTCCCGATGGTTTACCATACCTTCTATACGGGTGATGCCAGCTTCATTTCCGACTGTACGGTTGAGAATGTACGCGACAAGAACGATATGACTACACTGTACTGCGGCATGACCGCCACCGACGGCCCGATGATGTTCGAATGCATGGATGCCGCTCTCAACAACGGCGCCCAGGGAATTGCCGTATTTACCATTCATGGACTGCGTTCTCCGGAGGTGAAGAGGCAGTTCAAGGCTTATACGGACAGTGTCAGAGCCGTGCGTGCCGCCAATGGCGGGGTGATAAAGGCTACCCATCCCGAAGTGGCGGATCCCGACCCCTTCAAGCATGAAGGCATTATGAAGCTGATGCAGGAACGCATGCAGCAAATCATAGCCAAGGCTGCCGGCAAGGAAGAGCCGGCTCCGCTGGCATTGGGCGAGTACAAGGAGGTGGATTCCTATGACGCGACACGCTGCTACCAAGTGGTGGATGAGAATAGCAAGACTACTTTTGACGTGACATTCTATCTTTACGGCGACGTTGTTTCCGGTTGGGATGTAGCAGTAGCAGACAAGGCTTCTACTAATAAGAAATGAAAGGACGTTTTATGATAGTGAGAGATTACGGGAGCAAACTCCTTCTGCTCTTGGTGTTTTCAATGGTAGGCATGGTTTGTTGCAATGCCCAGAGTGGAAAGAGCTTGTGTGTAAAGAAAGTAATGTGTACGGCTTCACCGGAAGGTGAGGCTGTGCCGTCCTTGCTGGACGAGAACGGGATAGAGTTTCAGCCCCTTGATGTGGTCAACTGGAAAGATTATCCCTACAAGCCGGAAGTGAGTTTCCGCATAGCCCATACGGGGCGCGAAATCCTGCTCCACTACAAAGTGAAGGAAGCCAGTGTGCGTGCAGTGGCCTCCGGAGACAATGGCCGGGTATGGGAAGATGCTTGTGTGGAATTCTTCGTATCTCCCGAAGGTGACGACCGCTATTACAATTTCGAATGTAACTGCGCCGGCAGGCTGCTGATTCAGGGAGGTGCAGTCAATGAGCGCCGTCCTACGGTGAGTCAGGAAGTGCTGGGCATGGTGAAACGTTGGAGCTCGTTGGCCGGCGAACCTTTCGAGGAACGTTTGGGCGAGTGCAGATGGGAACTGGCCATGGTTATTCCCGTTTCCGTTTTCTTCCAGCATTCCGTCGGTTCTCTGGACGGAAAAACAATGAAAGGGAATTTCTACAAGTGTGGTGACAAACTCCAGACTCCCCACTTCCTTTCTTGGAGTCCTATCGGGCTGGAACGCCCCATGTTCCACTGTCCGGCCTTTTTCGGCACCTTGTCTTTTGAATAAATCTTTAGGGTGTTCTGGTGGAATCATTTGCCGTTAGCATTACTTATTGGATTGACAATTGCGGAATTATGTGTTTTTTTATACCTTTGCACTTCCTAAATTGTAAATGCATATATGATTACCGCAGAACAACTGAAAGATATCAAAGAACGTACCGAGGCGTTGAACCGCTATCTGGACATTGAAGGAAAGAAGATACAGGTGGAAGAAGAGCAGCTCCGCACCCAGGCTCCCGGTTTCTGGGACGACCAGAAGGCTGCCGAGGCTCAGATGAAGAAAGTGAAAGGCTTGCAGCAATGGATTTCCGGCTACAATGAGGTAAAGACCTTGACTGACGAGGTACAACTGGCTTTCGACTTTTACAAAGACGAACTGGTGACTGAAGAGGAAGTGGACGATGCCTATGCCAAGGCAATCACTGCTGTCGAGGCCCTCGAACTCAAGAATATGCTTCGCGAGGAAGCCGATCAGATGGACTGTGTGCTGAAAATTAACTCTGGTGCCGGTGGTACGGAGAGCCAGGACTGGGCAAGCATGCTGATGCGTATGTATCTGCGCTATGCCGAGACTCACGGCTATAAGGCCACCATCGCCAACCTGCAGGAAGGAGACGAGGCAGGTATCAAGACTTGTACCATCGAGATTTCCGGCGATTATGCCTACGGCTACCTGAAAGGTGAGAACGGTGTACACCGCTTGGTGCGTGTTTCGCCCTACAATGCCCAGGGCAAGCGTATGACTTCTTTTGCATCCGTGTTTGTCACTCCCTTGGTAGATGATACCATTGAGGTGAACATCGAACCTGCCCGCATGTCATGGGATACCTTCCGAAGTGGTGGCGCCGGTGGACAGAACGTCAATAAGGTAGAGTCCGGTGTCCGTCTGCGCTATCAGTATAAGGATCCATATACGGGCGAAGAGGAAGAAATCCTGATTGAAAATACCGAGACACGAGACCAGCCCAAGAACCGCGAGAACGCTCTCCGCCTTCTCCGTTCCATGCTTTACGACAAGGAACTCCAACACCGCATGGCCGAGCAGGCAAAGGTGGAAGCCGGTAAGAAGAAAATCGAATGGGGTAGCCAGATTCGTAGCTACGTCTTCGACGACCGCCGCGTGAAGGACCACCGTACCAACTTCCAGACCAGTGATGTGAATGGTGTGATGGATGGAAAGATAGACGGCTTTATCAAAGCTTACCTGATGGAGTTTGCAGGAAGTGGCGAATAAATTTTCTCCCTTTCATTTGCATTCTTCCCGAATTTCTTCTTACTTTGTTCATCGTTGAACTTTAAACTATAAAACACACCATGGGAAAAAGTAAAAAGAAAGCAATGCACAGCCAGAAGGAAGAGCAACAAGCCAAGAAAGTGATGATGACGATGGGAGTAATAGCCATTGTATTGGTCATCGCCATGTTTGTGGCTTACTCTTACTGGGGCTGATAAAATCACTGGAAACGACATGCCGCAGGAGATAGAACGGAAATTCCTCGTGACGGGAGAATACAAGCCACAAGCGTATGCACACAGCCGTATCGTACAAGGATACATCAGCAGTGTACGTGGACGGACAGTACGGGTGCGCATCCGCGATGAACGGGGATTTCTCACCATCAAGGGTGCATCCAATGAATCGGGAACCAGCCGCTACGAGTGGGAAAAGGAAATTCCGCTGTGCGAAGCGCGGGAATTGCTGAAGCTGTGCGAACCGGGTATCATCGACAAGATCCGTTACCTGGTGCGCAGCGGACAGCACGTCTTTGAGGTGGATGAATTCTATGGCGAGAATGAGGGACTGACTGTGGCCGAGGTGGAACTCTCCTCGGAAGACGAGCCTTTCGTGAAACCTGCATTCATCGGACGGGAGGTGACGGGAGATGTCCGCTACTATAACTCGCAACTGATGAAACACCCTTTCACCACGTGGTAGCAAACCAATTGTGTGCCGTACTTGTTTAATCGTCATGGAGAAACTTTACGACTACCTGCCAAGAGAACTGGTCACCTTCCTTTTGGTCACTGTATTCTCTTTACTCATCGGGCTTTCACAGCGTAAAATCAGCTTGAAGCGCGAAGGGGAAACTACGCTTTTCGGTACCGACCGCACCTTCACCTTTATAGGCATTCTGGGCTATCTGCTCTATATCCTCGACCCTACGGGCTATCGTCTGTTCATGGGAGGAGGAGCCATTCTGGGACTGCTGCTCGGACTGAACTATTATGTGAAGCAGTCACAGTACCATGTGTTCGGAGTAACCACCATCATTATTGCACTCATCACCTACTGTATTGCTCCCATTGTGGCCACGCAGCCGTCGTGGTTCTACGTCATGGTCATAGTGACCGTCCTGCTCTTCACCGAGCTGAAACACACCTTCACGGAACTGGCCCAGCGCATGAAGAACGACGAGATGATTACGCTTGCCAAGTTCCTTGCCATCAGCGGCATTATCCTGCCGATGCTGCCCAATGAGAATCTTATTCCCGGCATCAACCTGACGCCATACAGTATTTGGCTGGCCACGGTGGTTGTATCGGGCATTTCCTACCTTTCTTATCTGTTGAAGCGTTACGTTTTCCATGAGTCGGGCATTCTGGTTTCGGGCATCGTGGGAGGCTTGTACAGCAGCACGGCTACCATTTCCGTACTGGCGCGAAAGAGCCGTAAGGCTTCTGTGCAGGATGCTCCCGAATATGTGGCGGCCATGTTGTTGGCGGTCAGCATGATGTTCCTCCGTTTCTTGATATTGATAGGTATTTTCAGCCGGGAGACGCTACTGGCCATTTATCCCTACCTGCTGATAATGTCGGTGGTAACGGCAGCCGTGGCATGGTATCTGCATTCCAAGCGGAAACGGGTGGACGACGGCACGCAGACCACGGAGGACGAGGACAGCAGTAATCCGTTGGAGTTCAAGGTAGCGCTGATTTTTGCCATGCTGTTTGTGGTGTTCACTATCTTGACCCACTATACGCTGGTGTATGCCGGCACGGGTGGACTGAACTTGCTCTCTTTCATTTCGGGGTTCAGTGACATTACTCCTTTCATCCTGAACCTGCTTCAAGGAACGGGCAGTGTGGCGGTGCTGGTGATTACGGCTTGTAGCATGCAGGCTATTGTCAGCAATATAGCGGTAAACATGTGCTACGCGTTATTCTTTGCCGGTGGAAAAAGCCCTTTGCGGCCGTGGATATTGGGGGGATTCGGCTCTGTTATTGCCGCAAATATCTGTCTGTTACTTTTCTTCTATTTTCTCTAAATTGCTTTCTTTTTGCTTTTTTAACTCCGAAAGTCTCGTAAATGCATGAAAAAGGGGCTATTTTTGCCGAATTCATTGTGACAAAACTCGAACGGGAAACGTCTAATACCAAGACAATAAACATGAATAGTCACTAAATATAAAAACGCAATGAGAACAAAATGGACTGTGCTGCTATGGATGCTGATGATTTCGGGACTGCTTGCAGCGCAAAACACGGCAAACACTTCTTTCCAGGTTAAAGGAATTTTGCTCGACTCACTCACCCAGGAAGGTGAACCTTATGCTACCATTAAAATCGTGAAGAAAGAGGCCCCTGCAAAGGCGCTGAAAATGCTGGTAACGGACATGAAAGGCCAGTTCCAGGAGAAAGTACCCGGTACGGGCAACTTCGTGATGACCATCACTTCCGTGGGACGTACTCCCATCGTGAAGGACTTTTCTGTGAAGGCAGGGGAGAAGCTGGTGGACTTCGGTACGCTGTATATCGTAGATGCTTCCAATGAGTTGGGACAAGTGGAGATTGTTGCTCAGAAGCCTCTGGTGAAGGCAGATATCGACAAGATAGAGTACAATGTGCAGGATGACCCTGACGCCCAATCGAACTCCGTGCTGGAAATGCTCCGCAAGGTACCGTTGGTAACGGTGGATGGCGAGGACAATATTCAGGTGAACGGGAGTAGCAGCTTCAAGGTATACGTCAACGGAAAGCCCAACAACATGATGAGCAACAACCCGACGGAAGTGCTGAAAAGTATGCCTGCAAACAGTATCAAGCATATTGAAGTGATAACCAATCCCGGCCCCAAGTATGACGCCGAGGGTGTGGGCGGTATTCTGAACATCGTCACCGTGGGCAGCGGACTCGAAGGCTATACGGCTACGTTCAGTGCCAATGTCAGCAACCGCGGTGCAGGCGGCGGGGCATTCGGTACCATAAAGAGCGGAAAGCTGACCGTCAGCGCCCGCTACAATTACAATTACAACGACCAGCCCCGCAACTACAGCAGCGGCAGCCAGCACGTGACACCGGAAGCTGTTACGGAGAATTCTTCCAATCTGGACTATGACGGCAGCAACAAGGGACACGGTTCTTTCCAGTCGGGCAGCATGGAGGCCAGCTACGAAATAGATACATTACGCTTGGTTACCATGTCTTTCGGACTTTGGGGCGGTGGGAATAAGAGTAACGGCTCTACGGACTACATCGCCACCTTTCCAGAGAACATAAATGCTGCTCCCATTTACAGTTATTCTGCCTTTAACCGCAGCAAGTCTTCCTGGTATTCTATCGACGGAGGTATCGACTACCAGCGTCTGTTCAAGGTCAAGGACCGCATGCTGACGTTCTCCTACAAGATAAACACCCGTCCGCAAACGTCGGATTCCTATACGGAATATGAAATAGACAATGGCTATAACCCCGATTGGGCAGACTATCTGAACCGTTTGAAGAACCAGCATAACGACGGTGAGCAGAATACCACGGAGCATACGTTCCAGGCCGACTATACCACGCCTATCGGCAAGCTGCATACATTGGAGGCAGGTGCCAAGTACATTCTGCGCAACAACTCCTCCGAAGACGACCGTTTTGATGCGGACGATACCGGAAAGTATGAATACAACAAGGACCAGAGTTCACACTACAAGCATTTGAACGATATTATCGCCGCCTATCTGGGATATGGACTGAAGGTGAAGAGACTTTCGGGCCGTTTGGGATTACGCTACGAGCATACCATCCAAGATGTGAAGTATCTGGTGGGCCGCGGCGAGGATTTCACAAAGAACTTTGACGACGTAGTGCCTTCCGCTTCTATCGGCTACAAGCTGACGGATATGTCCAATCTGCGTTTAGGATACAACATGCGTATCTATCGTCCGGGAATCTGGTCTCTGAATCCTTATCTGAATGATACGGACCCCTCCTACATCAGCCAGGGTAATCCGGAGCTGGACAGCGAGAAGAGCCATGCTTTCAACTTGAGTTACAGTAACTTCACACAGAAGTTCAACATCAATATCTCGGCCCGTTACTCGTTTACCAACAACAGTATTGAGAATGTGACAAGGCTCATGCCCGATACGGAGATTGAGGGATTGAAGAATCCCACGGGCAAGGATGTGCTTTATTCTACCTATGCCAACATCGGCAAGACCCGTTATGCCAGTGTGAACGGCTACGTCAACTGGAATGCCACTCCACGTACACGTATCTACATGAACATGAGCGGCAATTACTCTTATCTGGAGGGCAGTGAAGGCATGCGTAACGATGGCTGGAGCCTCTTTGCCTACGGCGGTGCACAGCAGACGCTGCCCCATGACTGGCGCATCAGTCTGAATGTCTTCGGACAGACGCCGTGGATTATGCTGCAAGGTAAGGGCAGCAGCTTCTTTGATTATGGCTTGAGCGTCAACAAGTCCTTCCTGGACAAGCGCCTCACCTTGTCTGCCTTTGCCAGCAACTTCTTCAAGAAGTATATGGACCAAAGCTCCACCACCGAAGGCAGCGGTTTTATACGGGAAAGCAATTATAAGTACAGCCGCCAACGCTTCGGCATAAGCGTCAGCTACCGTATCGGTGAGTTGAAGGCAAACGTGAAAAAGGCTGCGCGCACTATCAGCAATGATGATGTGAAGAGCGGTGGCAGTGGTTCTGGTGGCGGCGGTGAATAGGTTGTAAATACATCCCCTTCTGAAACTTGTACCTCGCTATTCATCAGAGAATACAAGTTTCAGAAGGGGATTTTTTATGATAGTAAGTTACTTGCTGACTGTTGAGAACCCCAACTCCTTCAACCCTTTCTGCACATCCGGATGACTCATGAAGAGCTTCCACAGCAGTCCCGACCGATAATTCTCAATCATGACGGCTATCGGGCCCTGGTCAATGGCGAGGTAGCGCTGCGGATACCAGTTGTCCGTTTCGCTGAAAGCATCGTAGAAGCCATAAGGGCCGAAGACCTTATCTCCCATCTCGTAGAGGTGGCGCATCACTTGCAACGACTGTTCCGGGGTATAGACGATGGATGACAAGGCGGCAGTTGGAGAGATGACTCCCTGGTCGTCGCGTTCGTTGGGAGCGTGGGCGGCATATCCGTTGACGGAGTAGCTGGCTGTCAGTCCCCAGCAGTCGGGCCCGAAACCTTTGTAGTGCTTGGGGTTGCGGACACAGTAGGCACGGTTCACAAGCGTCAGGTTACGCATCTCGTCGAAGTAGTTGGCGCAGTATTCATCCTTCAGCCCGATGGGGTCGAGGCCGAGGAACGAGTATTGTGCCCAGAAGAGCGGTCCGGCTTCTGTGCCTTGATAGCGCAGATGCAACTCGATATTCTCCACTTTATGAGGGTCTACAATGGCCCCGTTCTGCGCCCAGCCCTCGTGATAGACTGCTGCAGGCACGCCGTGGGTAGGCGAGGCGGCGGCAAGGATATACATGATGAGGCATTCGTTGTAACCGTGTACGGGAAAGTTCATTTCCCAACCGTATTCCGGACTCCAGTGCCAATAGAGCACGTTCTGGCCGTTCTGGCGGTAGAAGTTCCAGTTCACTTCGCGCCACAGCTTGTCGATGCGGGCGGCGAGGGCTTGCTCGGCGGGCGAACCGTCGATGTAGTACTGGTGGACGGAGAGCAGCGCCTGCATGATGAAGGCTGTTTCTACCAGGTCGCCGCCATTGTCTTTCTGCCCGAAGGGTTTCACCTTGCCCGTATCGCCATACCACCAGTGTGGGTAGGCACCGTGGAAACGGTCGGCGGTTTCGAGGAAGGAGACGATTTTCTCCATTCGTTCCAGCCCTTCCTGGCGGGTGACATAGCCGCGGTCTATACCGGCAAGTATAGCCATGATGCCGAAGCCGCTTCCACCGGACGTGATTACGTTCTGGTCGTTCTCCGGATAGACACCGTCCATGTGGATGCGTTCGCGTGCCAGTCCGCTGTTGGGCTCGGCACCTTCCCAGAAGTAGTTGAAGGTACGGCGCTGTACGGTGTCCATCAGGGCATCGTCGCTCAGCCGGTCTTCTTTGGCGGCGGGGCTTTTGCATTGCGTGAAACCGAGCAACAGCAGGAACAATAATAAACAGTATTGTATTTTCATTGTACCAATGCTTACTTGTTTTTTTATCATTTACTTATCTATATTCATTGCACGGTCAATTCAACAAGTATAGGACAGTGGTCGGAAAGGTAGCTGTTCTCCGGTTTGTCTTGGATAACGCGGTAGCGGTCTATCTTTGCGCCTTTGGTCACGAAGACATAGTCCAGCAGTACGCGTTCCTCCACCGGCAGACGGCCGAAGTCATGGAAAGACCAGGACGGACCGTAGGTGACGGCAGCTGTCTTTGCGGCATTTTCCATTCCTCCCTTTTCCAGCGTTTGCAGAGGTTCTTCACCGGGCGTACAGTTAAAGTCACCAGTGATGATGGCGGGCATGTCCGGTGCTATCTCCTTGATTTTGTCGAGAATGAGTTGCACGCCCTCTTTGCGGGCTGTCTTTCCGTCGTTGTCCAGATGGGTGTTGAAATATACAAACTTTTGTCCGTTGTTCTTTTCCTGCAGTATCGCCCAGGTGGTGACACGGTTGTAGGAAGCGTCCCAGCCCTTGATGCCGATAGTTTCGGGTTGCTCGCTGAGGGAGAAATTGCCGTATTCCACCAGTGTAAACCGGTCGGTCCGGAAGAATATCGGGCAGTATTCGCCTGCTTCCTTGCCGTCGTCGCGCCCCACACCGAGTGCTGTGTATTGCGGCAGCCCGCGTTTTAGGTCTTCCATTTGGTTGTGAAGCACTTCCTGCATGCCCAGCAAGTCGGGGCTGTAGTAGGCTATCATACGGCAGGCGTCACCCTTGCGGTAATTCCAGTTGTTTACACTGTCCGAAGGAATATCCAGGCGGACATTGAACGTCATCACTTCCAGCGGCTGTCCGTTCTGTGCGGAGGGCTGGCTCTTGCAGCTGCCAAGGAGCAGAATGCTGCAAAAACAAAGGAGTAAAGTAGTATATCTCATGTTTTCTTGTTTTTAGAGTGCAATATTAAATATTTTATTTTATTTCAGTGTCAGTCGGGCTGTCTTTTCTGCCTGGCTGCTGCCACCTATCATCACATCGAAATCTCCCGGCTCGGCCACGTGGTTGAGGTCGTAGTCGTAGAAGCGGAGCAGCTCAGGGGTAATCTTGAAGGATACGGTCTTGCTTTCGCCCGCTTTCAGGAACACCTTTTCAAAGCCTTTCAGCTCGCGTACGGGGCGGGTAATGCTGCCTACGAGGTCGCGGATATAGAGCTGCACGACTTCTGCGCCGTCACGTTTGCCGGTATTGGTCACGGTGACTACGGCAGTGGTGGAGCCATTTTGTCCCATGACCGGGGTACTGAGGGCGATGTCGCTGTACTGGAAAGTGGTGTATGAGAGCCCGTAGCCGAAGGGATACAGCGGTTCATTGTCCACATCCAGATAGTTGCTGCGGAACTTCTCGAACCAATTGCCGGCAGCCAGCGGGCGACCGGTATTCTTGTGGTTGTAGAATAAAGGTATCTGCCCTACGTTCTTCGGGAAAGTCATGGTCAGCTTACCGCTTGGGTTCACGTCACCGAACAGTACGTCGCCGATGGCGTATGCCGCTTCACTGCCACCGAACCATACGTTCAAGATAGCGGGCACATGTTCCTGCTCCCAGGTGAGCGTCAGCGGCCGGCCGGTGAAGAGGGTTAGTACAACGGGCTTTCCGGTCTTCAGCAAGGCCTCCAGCAGGGTGCGTTGCACGTCGGGGATGCCGAGGTCGGTACGGCTCGAGCTTTCACCGCTCATTTCGGAAGACTCGCCCAGGGCGGCTACAATCACGTCGGCACCGGAGGCCACCTTCAAAGCTTCGTCCAGCAGTTCCTTATCCGTACGGTTGTCCCGGCTCAGCGATCGGCCGAATAGGGTGGCGCGTTCCTCGTAGGCTACATCACCGATGAGGTTGCTGCCTTTGGCGTAGGTGATGTTTACCCGGCCGGCTGTCATTTCTTTCAATCCTTCGTACAGAGAGGGATAGTCGTCCAGGCGTGCGGCAACACTCCAGGTACCGGGCATGTTGCTGCGGGTATTGCCCAGGGGGCCGATGACGGCGACGGTGCCTTGCTTCTCCAAAGGAAGGACGGGACGAGAAGACTTCTTGCCTTGTCCCTCAAAAGGTTCGTTTTTCAGCAGCACAAAGCTTTCGGCGGCAATCCGGCGTGCGGCGTCGCGGTGCTCGCGCGTGAAGATGTCGCGTGCGGGACGGCTGAGGTCGCAGTATTTGTAAGGGTCATCGAACAGCCCTAACTTGTATTTCGCTTCAAGGATGCGGCGGCAGGCTGCATCCAGCGTCTTCATGGTTATTTTGCCTTCGGTGAGCGACTTTTTCAACGTGCCCACGAAACCTTCGCTCACCATATCCATGTCCACACCGGCGTTGAGCGCACGAGCGGAAACGGTCTGCAGGTTGCCGATTCCGTGTTCCACCATTTCGGAGATACCGGTAAAGTCGGTCACCACAAAACCGTTGAAGCCCCATTGTTTGCGCAGCACGTTTGTCATCAGCCAGTGGTTGGCGGTGGCGGGCACGCCGTCCACTTCGTTGAAGGAGGCCATCACACTACCCACTCCGGCGCGGACGGCTGCTTCATAGGGGTACATGTATTCGTTGAACATGCGGTTGCGGCTCATGTCTACGGTGTTGTAGTCGCGTCCGGCTTCTCCGGCACCGTACAGTGCGAAGTGCTTGACGCATGCCATGATTTCGTCGTTCCGTGTCAGTTGGTCGTTCAGGTCTTTTCCCTGATACCCCAACACCATGGCACGGGCGATGGCGCCTCCGAGGAACGGGTCTTCGCCCGAACCTTCGGATACACGTCCCCAGCGCGGGTCACGGCTGATGTCTACCATCGGGCTGAAGGTCCATGAGATACCGTCGGCACTGGCTTCTGTAGCGGCTATGCGGGCAGACTGCTTGATGGCTGCCATATTCCACGTGCAGGAGAGGCCGAGGGGGATGGGGAAGATGGTCTCATAGCCATGTATCACATCCATGCCGAACAGCAGGGGGATGCCCAGGCGGGAGTTCTCTACGGCCAGTTTCTGTACGTCGCGTATCTTGGCCACTCCTTTCAGATTGAAAAGCCCTCCCACGAGCCCCTGCTCAATCTTCTTGGCCACGTCGCTGCTCTTTGCCTGACCGGTGGTGATTTCTCCGGTCACGGGCAGGTTGAGCTGGCCGATTTTCTCTTCCACAGTCATCCGGCCCATCAGTGCGTCGATGAAGCGGTCCATGTCCTGCGGAGATTTCTGCGCCTGCACGGTGGCGGTGCCACCTATTAAAGCGGTTGCGAGCAGCAGACTTGTTCTCTTGAAAATTTTCTTCATATTCATATTGAATTAATTGTTTGTAAGTATGTTCCCTTCATTGTTTTTAGATTGCCGTCACTCTATTGCAGTGGCGCTATGACTTCTTTGCAACGGTGCTGCAATATCTCTGCAGTGATACTGCAAACGGTTTGCAGCGCTACTGCAACTGCTTTGCAGCGACACTGCAACTGTTGTGCAGTGCTACTGCAACACCTTTGCAGTGCCACTGCAAAAAGTTTGCAGCTCTTTGCAGTAGCAATGCTTTGATTGCAAGTAAGTTATGAAACAGACCTTTTGCCATTGATTGGGCCGGCTGTTTCCTTTGGCCGGGTATCAATAGTCGGGGTTCTGCACCAGTACTCCGTTCGATTTGTCTATCTCTGTCTGGGGCAGAGGCAGCAGCGCATTCTTGTCTTGGTAATTCTTTCCGGCAGCTTGCAGCACTTCTTTGGCAATGCCCCAGCGCACGAGGTCGTAGAAGCGGTCGGGTTCCAGTGCCAGCTCTACGCGGCGTTCGTGGCGAATAGCGTCACGCAGCACAGACTGGCTGGCAGATTCTACCTTCGGAAGCACGTCTGCCAGTGTGCCGCGGGCATGGGCGCGTACTTGTTCCAGATACCCGGCGGCTTCGCCCGTTAGCCCTTTCTCGTTGGCGGCTTCGGCAGCCATCAGTAACACGTCCGGGTAGCGGATGAGGCGGATGTTTACCCAGAAACCCATGCGGGTGTACTTGCGGCGCAGTGTCGGGTCCGTGTAGGCCTTCTTGTTGAAGTAGGCACCCATGGCGGTGGATACGGGTGACTCGCCATAAGGCTGGTTGGTGTTCTCCGGTGTGATGGGCTCGTCCGTGCTGCGGCGGAAGTAGAGCAATGTGGCGTTCCGGCGCGGGTCGCCCGGTTCAAAAGCTTCTCCCATCAGTTTGGTGGCCATGTGCCAGCCCCATCCCAGGTCCCACTCGCCGGCTCCGCGCACCCCTTGCACCTGGCAGAACTGGCTGCCGATGCTGGCATCCTCTTTCATGGCATCGGTGGCTTCGCATTGCAGTTCGAAGATGCTCTCACCGCAATTCTCCCCTTCTACGGTGAAGACTTTGTCGACCGGTGTATTCAGGTTGTAGATGCCCGACTTTATCACTTCGGTGGAGGCTGTGTACATATTGTCCCAATCGTTCCGCATCATATAGGTGCGTGCGTGCAGGGAGCGTGCGGCGCCCCAGGTCAGCCGTCCCGTATAGTCGCTGTCCCACCGCAGGGGCAGGCATTCTTCGGCTTCGGTCAGGTCTTTGTCAATCTGTTCGTATATCTTTTCCGCCGTGGTCTTGGGCACGTTGGCATCGGAGGCTTCCACTACCTTGATGGTGACCAGCGGCACTTCGCCAAAGGCGCGTACCAGGTTGAAGTAGCACCAGGCACGGAAAAAGAGCGCTTCGCCACGGTTGCGGATGGCTTCGGTGTCGTCCTTGTGTCCGCTCTTCTCAATGTCGTCCAGGATTTCGTTGCACTGGTAGATGATTTTGTAGTTCTGTCCCCAATAGGCACTCAGAGGGCCGTTGGAGGCAGTGTATTCGAAGTCGTCCCACATGGCGGCCTCGTTGCTGCCGTCGCCGGCATCACTGCCTTTCTCGGAGTCCTCGCTGCGCACCATGTGCACCATAAAAGCAGGAATACCGGCAGTGATGTCGTACGAGCGCATCAGGTAGTAGACGTTGAATATCTTCCCGCCTACAAGGGCGTTAGGAGAGTCATCTTCCGTGAACTGCCCCAGCGGGTCGCGGTCCAGGAAGTCGTTGCAGGATGTCAGTGAGAGGGCTGTTGCACCCACCAGCAATGTAAATATGTATTTTATCAGTTTCATAAATTTATATTTTTCATTCCCCGTTTCCTTTGAAGGGGTCGGGGGAGGTTTGAAGTTACTCTTTCTTATTTAGGGGAGAGGCTTTTAGAACGTCAGATTAAATCCGAACGTATAAATCGCCGGCATCGGATAACTGCCGTCGTCCACCCCGAAAGCGATGGCCGATCCGCCCAGTTCCGGGGTATATCCGGTGTTGTGCTTCCAGGTCTTCAGGTTCTGTATGTTCACGTAGAGCTTCAGTGCCTGCATGCCTATCTTCGAAATCAGCGCCTTGTCGAAGTTGTATGCCAGCGACATGTTACGGATGCGGAAGAACGAGCCGTCCTCTATGTAATACTCGGAGTTCAGATTGTTGATGGTATGCTTGGTGTTCAGCAGTGGCTGGGTGTTGCTGGTACCCTCGCCGTGCCAGCGGTCCATGCGTTGCTCCATGAAGTTGAACTGGCTCCAGTTGTAGTTGTCCCACGTGCGGTAAATCTGATTGCCGCCCTGCCCCATCATGTCAACGGCAAGCTCCCAGTTCTTGTAGCCCAGGCCGAGCGTGAAGCCGTAGGTGACATCGGGTGTAGGATTACCAATCATCGTACGGTCTGCCGTGGTGATTTCACCGTCACCGTTCACGTCGCGGAATTTCAGGTCGCCCGGGGTGACGGTTGCCAGTGTGTTCTTGGGAGAGTGCTCAATCTCCTCCTGGGTCTGGTAGACGCCTTCCACCTTGTAGCCGTAGAAGTAGCCGATGGGGTATCCTGCCATTGTGTAGCTCTGCTGCTTGTCTCCGGCTATGATGGAGTAGCCTTCCTGCACGAGGCTCAGTACCTTGTTCTTGATGGTGGCAAGGTTCATACCGATGTTGTAGTTCCAGTCGCCTATCCGGTCGCGCCAGCTCAAGGCAAGCTCTACGCCCGAATTCTCGATGGAGCCGAGGTTTCCGATACCCGGTACGGTGCCCGAGATGCCCGGCACTTCGGCCAGCAGGTCTTTGGTTTTCTTCTTGTAGTACACCCCTTCAAAGTGCAGGCGGTTGCGGAGGAAGTTGGCTTCTGCACCGGCTTCCCAGGCTTCCACCTTCTCCCAGCGCAGTTTGGGGTTGGGCAGGTAGGCAAGCTGGTAGCCCGGATAGATGGCAGACGGGGTACCGAACACGGCGGAGTAGGCATTCGTCAGCAACGGTTCGGCGGGATAGGCACGATCCAGGTTCTGGTTGCCCAGTGTGCCCCATGAGCCTTTCAGTTTCAGCATGTCCAGCCAGGTGATGTCCTTCATCCATGCTTCCTCGCTCATCAGCCAGCCCAGGCCGACGGAGTAGAAGTTCTGCCACTGGTTGCCGGTGTAGGAGAAGGCGGAAGAACCGTCGCGGCGGTAGGAGCCGTTGAACAGGTACTTGCCCTTGTAGTTGTAGAGCACGCGTGCCAGCACGGACACGGTGGAGCGCTCCCACTGCGTACTGCCGTTGGTGGCGGTGGCTGCGTCGCCGATACTTACGTACCATTTGTCGGGATTGTCCGGAATGACCAGGCCTACCCCTTGGGTACGGGCGCCGTTCAGATTCTCGAGCTTGTTGTAGTAGGTGGTGAAACCGGCTGTGGCCGTCACGTTGTGGTCTCCCCAGGAGTTGGTGTAGGTCAGCAGATAGTCGCTCTGTACCTTCATTTCCGTCTCTTTGGCTTGGGACACTCCGGTCTTTCCGTTGCCCAGCGTGGCTATGTCTCCCTCGACGCTTGCGTCATACACTTGTATAATCGGGGTATACGTCCGCGTGTTGTTGCTGGCATAGTCCAGCGAGAACATGGCTTTGAACTGGAAGCTTTTCAGGAAATCCCATTGACCGTACACGTTGCCCGAGCCACGGTAGTTCTCGGCTTTCGTGGTATTCGCCTTTAGGTCCACGTCCACCATCGGGTTGTTCATCTGTGCCTTCTGGAATCCGGGCAGTGAGGTGTAGAGGCCGTACTCGGAGTTGAATACATGCGCCACCGGAGCTGCGCGCAGGGCTGTAGCCACACTCTTCGTGTCGGCGGGCAGCATGCGTGCCCCGTTGAATTGGAAACCTACCTTGAGGTTGTCCGTCACTTTATAGTCGTTGCTGATGTTCAACGTGATTTTGCTGTACTTCTCGTGCTTGATGTTGCCTTGCTCGTAAGCATAGCCCGCACCGAGATAGAAGCTGTTCTTGTCCGAGGCACCCGTGATGCTGATGTTGTTGTTGGTGATGAACCCGGTCTGGAAGATTTCATCCTGCCAGTTGGTGTTTCCCGTCCAGTCCGAGAAGTTGTATTCCGGGTTGCCTTCATTCTTCAACTGTTCGTTGTACAGCAGTTTGAATCCTTCGGCATCCGTCAGTGCAATTTTGTCGGTGACGGACTTGAAACCGAACGAGCCGTTGATATTGACGCGTGTCTGTCCCTCTTTCGCCTTCTTGGTGGTGATGATAATCACACCGTTGGCACCGCGCACACCGAAGATGGCGAGCGACGACGGGTCTTTCAGTATCTCCATGGATTCGATGTCCTGCGGATTCAGGAAGTTGATATTGTCGTTGAACAGTCCGTCCACGACATAGAGTGGCTTGTAGCCGTTGATGGAGTTTGTTCCGCGTACACGGATTTCCGGGTCGGAGCCTGCCTTGCCGGAGTTTATCACCTGCACGCCGGCAATCTTGCCTTGTAGTGCGGATACGGGGTTGACCACCGGCTTGTTGGCGATTTCGTCGCCTTTAATGTTGGTGATGGAGCCCGTAAGGTCTCGCTTCTTGGCGCTGCCATAACCGATGACCACGGTTTCGGCCAGCATCTGCGAGTCGTCTTTCATCTGGACGTTGATTACCGACTGGCTGCCTACCTTGACAGCTTGCTTCACCATGCCTACATAGGAAAAATCCAATGTGTTCTCCGGGGTGGCCTGGATGGAGTACCGGCCGTCTATGTCGGTAATCACGCCATTGGAGGTTCCCTGCACCAATACGGTGGCACCAATCAGTGGGTCACCCAGGGTATCGGTCACGGTGCCGGTTACTGTTTTCTCCTGCGCCGATGCGGCGACACTTGCCAGCAGGCACACCGTCAGAAATAGGTTTTTCAGTCTTCCGATTTTCTTCTTGGGAAGGTTTAGGTTCTTTTTCATTACATTGATTTTTTAGTGGATAAATCATTCAGTTTCTCCTCTGAACAATCAAAATGCAAAAAAGATTTGGTGACGGTGTTAAAAAAGGGCAGCCCGGTTTTCGCGGACTGCCCTCTTACCTAAAAGCAAAACTATACCTATTTCAACTCAAAACTCGTAGTCTTTACATCGCGGCTGTTGGGTCCAATCATTACGTGGAACTCGCCGGGTTCGTATACATACTGTATGTCGTAGTTGTAGAACTTCAGCAATTCGGGGGTAATGGTGAAGGTCACCTGCTTGCTTTCGCCTTTCTTCAGGTGGATGCGCTCGAAGCCTTTCAGCTCTTTCACGGGGCGGGTAATGCTGCCCACCAGGTCGCGGATATAGAGCTGTACGATTTCATCTGCATCGTAGTTGCCCGTATTGGTTACGGTTACGGAAGCGGTCAGCTTGCCGTCCGCATTCAGTTGCTTGGAGCTGAGCGTGATGTCACTGTATTGGAAGGTGGTGTAGCTCAAGCCATAGCCGAAGGGGTACAACGGGTCGTTACTCACATCCAGGTAGTTGCTGCGGAATTTCTCGAACCATTTGCCTTCTTTCAGAGGACGGCCGGTATTCTTGTGATTGTATGCCATAGGCAACTGGCCCACATTCTGTGGGAAAGTGGTGGTCAGCTTACCGCTGGGGCAAACGTCTCCGAACACTACGTCGGCAATGGCGTCGGCAGCTTCACTACCTCCGAACCATACATTCAGGATGGCGGGAACATTTTCATTCTCCCAAGTCAGCACTACGGGACGTCCAGAGAACAATACCAATACTACGGGCTTGCCCGTTTTCAGCAATGCTTCCAGCAGGTGGCGCTGTGCGTCCGGCATTTCCAGTTCGGAACGGCTGCTGCTCTCACCACTCATCTCGGAAGACTCGCCGAGGGCTGCTACGATGACATCGGCTTGTGCGGCTACTTTCAGGGCTTCGTCCAGCAGTTCTTGATCATTGCCACGGGGCAGTTCACGGCCGAACATCGTGGCGCGTGTCTGGTAGTCGGCATCGTACATCAGGTTGCTGCCTTGTGCATAGAGAATGTTGGCCTTGGAGCCGACAGAATTCTTGAAACCTTCCAGCAGGGTGCTGTATTTGTCTGCTGTGGCTGCCACACTCCAAGTGCCCGGCATGTTGGCACGGGTGTTGGCAAGTGGGCCAATCAAGGCGATGTTGCCTTTGCGTTGCAAGGGCAGTAGGTTGTCCTGGTTCTTCAGCAGCACGAATGTCTCTGTGGCAATCTGGCGGGCAATGGAGCGGTGCTCGGGAGTGAATACTTCTTTTTCGGCACGCTTCACGTCGCAGTATTTATACGGATTGGCAAACAGTCCCAGCTTGTATTTGGCTTCTAGGATGCGTCGGCAGGCTTTGTCAATGTCGGCCTCAGTCACTTTGCCTTCTTTCAGGGATTTCTCCAGTGTGCCGATAAATCCGTCGGCTACCATGTCCATGTCTGTTCCGGCGGTCAGGGCACGTGCGGATACTTCCTGCAGGTCGCCGATTCCGTGGTCTATCATTTCGGAGATGGCTGTATAGTCTGTCACCACGAAGCCGTCGAAGCCCCATTGGTTGCGCAGTACGTCGGTCAGCAGCCAGTGGTTGGCAGTGGCGGGTACTCCGTCAATTTCATTGAAGGAGGTCATGGCACTACCTACGCCGGCCTCTATGGCAGCCTTGTAGGGAGGGAAGTATTCGTTGAACATACGGTTGCGGCTCATATCCACCGTGTTGTAGTCGCGGCCGGCCTCTCCGGCGCCATACAGTGCGAAGTGCTTTACGCAAGCCATTATCTCGTTGTTGGCACTCATATCCTTACCTTGATAGCCGCGAATCATGGCTTGTGCAATGGCTGAACCCAGGAATGGGTCTTCACCGTTGCCTTCGGATACGCGTCCCCAACGGGCATCGCGGCAGATGTCTACCATCGGGCTGAATGTCCAGCAGATACCGTCCGCACTTGATTCGATGGCGGCTATACGGGCCGATTTCTCTATGGCTTCCATGTCCCAGCTACACGAGAGTGCCAGGGGAATGGGGAATACCGTTTCGTAACCGTGAATCACGTCCATACCGAACAGCAAGGGGATGCCCAGGCGGCTGTTCTCTACGGCCAGTTTCTGTACTTCGCGGATGTTTTTCACACCTTTCAGGTTGAACAGACCGCCGACTTCACCGTTGCGGATTTTACTGGCAACGTCGCTGCTCTTGGCTTGTCCGGTAACGATGTTTCCCGTCACCGGCAAATTGAGCTGACCGATTTTCTCGTGCAATGTCATTTTGCCCATCAACTCCGTAATGAACTTGTCCATGTCCTGCGGAGTGCCTTGGGATGTGCTTTCTTTGGGCGTTGCCGTCACGGTGAGGGCAGAGAAAGCCAAGGCTGCTAATAATGAGTATTTCTTCATGCTATATAGAAAATTATTTAGATGCGATTTGTTGGAAGCCCAGCTTCTGCAGACCTTCCTGGATTTCGGGACAGCTCATGAAGAGTTTCCACAACAATCCGGTGCGATAGTTCTCGATCATCGGGGCAATGGTGCACTGGTCGATGGCCAGATAGCGGGGCACTGTCCAGTTGCTTGCTTCGGAGAAGGCATCGTAGAAACCGTACTTGCCCCAAATCCAGTCTCCTTTGGAATAGAAATACTTCAGCGCACGCATGGATTCCTCCGGTGTATAGGGGAAGCTGGACAAGGCTGCCGTCGGTGTGATGACGCCATGATCATTGTCACCCGGGCAATGGGCTGCATAGCCTTTGGTAGAGTAGCTGGCTGTAAGTCCCCAGCAGTCCTTGCCGTAGCCTTTGAAGTTCTTCGGGTTCTCCACGCAGTAGCGGTAGTTGGAGAGGGCATGGTTGCGTACCACGTTCCAGTAGTTGGCATAGCGGTCGCTCAGGTTGCGCGGGTCCAGACCGATGTGCGAGTATTGTGCCCAGAACAAGGGACCGCCCAGTTTCTCGGCTCCGTTGTGTTTCAATTCCAAAGGCAGGCCGTAGGGGGCAGAGTCGGACTTGATGCCGCCACCGCGTGCCCAGCCATTGTGGTAGGCCGAAGCCGGAACGGGATAAGTGGGGGAGGAGGCTGCGAGCACATACACAATCAATGCTTCGTTGTAGCCTTCCAGCGGGAAGTTCATTTCCCAATTGTATTCGGGAGACCAGTGCCAGTAGATGACGTCCTTACCATTCTGATACCAGCTGAACTCCATCTCTTTCCACAATTGGTCAATCTTCTCTGCCAGCGCCTTTTCCTGCTCGTTGCCGTCGCGGAAGTATTGGCGTACGCAAAGCAAGCTTTGCATCAGGAAGCAGCTTTCTACCAGGTCTCCGCCATTGTCCTTTTGTCCGAAAGGCTTCACCTCTCCGG
Organism: Bacteroides sp. CACC 737; assembly: GCF_013874375.1. Taxonomy (NCBI): domain Bacteria; kingdom Pseudomonadati; phylum Bacteroidota; class Bacteroidia; order Bacteroidales; family Bacteroidaceae; genus Bacteroides; species Bacteroides sp. CACC 737. The sequence goes on along the minus strand of NZ_CP059408.1, from coordinate 3,339,587 downwards.
TCGGACCGTACAGCCAGTGGGGCCATACGCCGTGGAAGCGGTCGGCGCGTTTCAGATAATCGGCAATTTGGGTCAGGCGCTTCACGCCTTCGGCTCTGGGGATAAAGCCACGCTCTATACCCACCAGCAGACCGGCAACACCGAATCCGCTGCCACCGATGGTGACGACGCTCTGGTCTTTCTCGGGATATTCTCCGTCTAGGTGAATGCGTTCGGGTGCCAGTCCGGAAACCGGTTCCGCACCGTCCCACATGTAGTTCAAATGTACCTTTTGGATGTAATCCAGCATTTCGTCATCCGAAGCGAATGATTCGGGACGTACTTCCTCTATGTCGGGCTTTTCTTCTTTTCCGTTCTCTTTCCCGCTTTCCTTCAGGTCGGAAGAGCAGGACGCGCAGCTTGCCAGTGTGGAAATTAGGAACAAAGCCAGCACATGTATCATTATTGGTTTTTTCATATCTTTATTTTTTGTGTTTAATTTTTTGTCGTCTTGCACAATGGCGAGCGTCCGTTTTCGTTCAGCGCTTCGACAGTGAAGTAATAGTCCGTGTCTGCATCCAGTCCGCGGAAGTCATATTCCGTCTGTCCCAGTACCGTGATGGCATTGTACATCTTGCCTTCGGCAGTGCCGTAGTAGATGTTGTAGCCATAGGCGCTTGCTTCGGGTTGCCAGGAGATAAGGGCATTCCGGCGGTCTTTCTTGTCACGTTTCACGGTCAGTCCTTTTATGGTTTGTGGGACATCACCGTCACCGTTTCCGAAGACGCGGAAACCGGACAAGGCGACATTTCCCGTAGGCATGTGTACATTCTCGTATTTCAGATAACGGGCATGCAACGGCTCGTTGAGTTCGATGTAGTCATGCGGACAATCCTTGTCACTGTCACTCTTGTCTATGACTAATGTCCATTCTTTTCCATCCTCGGAAGCAAAAATACGGTATTGGTGATAGATATCCATGGCACGGTTGTATTGGACCGCTTTATGGTCGTAGAAGTTCAATTGCACGGCACGTATATTCTTTGTACTGCCCAGGTCTATCCTAGCCCATTCGCCGGGATTACCGGAGCGTGCTGCCCAGTAGGTACGCATACTTTCGTCTGTCAGGTTGGAAGCTACGTGGATGCTGTCTGTGGAAGAAACCTCTACTGGCTTGCCGTAGGACAAAAGCATCCATCCCGTAAAGCGGTCTTCCGGATTCTTTATGTCCATCGGTTCCGCCCAGTTGGGGTAGTCACCGAAGGCAGTGGATGAATACATGGTACCATCCTTGTCGAAAGCCACAGGATAAAGACCGATGCGGCGTTCGAACTTATATTTCAGGGAGAGCATGCAGGTGGCGACATGCCAGTAATTGCCTTTCACGTCGCGGAACGTGCCTCCGTGACCGGCACCTTGCACATATCCTCCCGGCTTGTAGCACATCGGGTTATGCTTTTGATAGACAAACGGGCCCAGTGGGGAATCCGAAACATATACGCCGTCGGCATATACCTTGAATTCCGTACCCGGAGCGCCATATTGGAAATAATATTTGCCATTGTGCTTAGTCATGTAAGCACCCTCTGTAAATGGACGAAGCGTGACTTCGTCGTCATTGTTCATGCCGAAGCGTTCCCAGCCGTGTTCTTCAGGACGGAGCATCATGACGTCGTGAATCTTACTGATGGGGTAGAAATCATTCCGGTCCAGTTCCACTGCCTTTAGCGGGTATTCATTGCTGGAGCCATAATACATATATAGTCTGCCGTCATCGTCCAGAAACATGCAGGGGTCCCATGTGGGAAGCACATTCTTTTCGATGGCACGTTTGAAACGTCCCGTTTTGGGATGTGTGCTGTACCACACGGCTAGACCTTCGTAAGTGGAGCCGGTATAGAACAGTGTATCACCGCTTACATAGGCTGCCGGCGCGCACTGGTCGTCATCTGTAGGCTTGCGCTGGAAGCTGGCAGGAACGAAATCCCAATCCACCAGATTCTTGGAATAGTGAAAACCGCCCTGGTTGGTGGAGAACAGAAAGTATTCTCCCTTGTATTCTACCGCCATTGGATCGGCGGAGGAACGGAACGAACCATTGGGGCGCACATTGTTGTTGAAAGGCTCGAAATTGTAACTGATGTTCATCGGATTGCAGAAGGTTCGCGACAGAGGCGCATGCGGATCATACCATCGGGTCGCTTGAGCCGGACGGCGGATTGTGGTAGCCTGGTGTACCTCATTTTCCATTATCACCTCAATGTCGGTTTCATCCAGTGCCAGGATTCTGTTCACTATCTTTTTTCCGGGATAGTAGACATACAGATGTACGTCATTCTTCGCTCCTTTGATGGCAAAGCTGCCGTCGTGGGCAGTGGTATTGTGCATGGGACTTGCAAAGAACATGACTGTAGCACCTTCAAGCGGTTGTCGGTTACTGTCCAATACGTGTCCTTTTACAATACGGTCTTGGGTCACAGTAATGTAGTAGTCGCTAACCTGCCCTTTCACAACTTTAATGGAATCATCCGTGGTTGCCTTTGCCGTCAGAGCGGCAAAGGCTATTCCACAGCTGATTAAGATTTTTCTTATCATGGTATGGATTTGGAATAAAGATTGCTTTGAATTAGTCAATCGGGTCGAGCTTCAGGTCGGGAAGATCATCAAGCTGATTGGATGGAAGAGGCCAGTACGTCTTGGCTTCAGTCCAACCTTTAGGTCCGAGTTCTGCAGCTGCCTTTCCGGTACGAACCAGGTCGACATAACGGTTGCACCATTCATTGCAAAGTTCCATACGGCGTTCATCCAATACGTCATCCAATGTGACACCGCTTTTGGTAGGCATTTCAGCGCGTGCACGAACCAGATTATAGCCGTTGTCACCGTCTTTTCCTTGGCGAATCTTGGCTTCGGAGTTCATCAGTAACACTTCTGCATAACGGAAGATGCGCACGTTGTTGTTGGCACCGTAGTCAGTACGCGGTAAGGTCATCTGATTGTAGGGAAGATACGCCTTTCCATTCCAGCAGTCAGTCATGGTGCCGGATGTTGCACCGACTGTCCAGCCTTCACGGGTTTTCTGTCCGGCTCTCAGGAAGGAGGTTTCGGCACGTACGGTTTCGCCGCGTGCATCGGCCCATGCCACGAACTCTGGTTCATAGCCGATGAAGTTCCATCCGCCTAAGCTCGGTTCGGCACTGTTGGGGCTTGTTATGGTAGTTCCTTGGAACGGGAACCAATTGTCAACGCCCAGATAGTCTCCTGAGCCGTTGCCATAGTCGGTCACTTGGCACTCGAATAAGGACTCGTCACACAACTTTCCTGGAATCTTGAACAGATTATAGAAGTCGGGATATAGAGAGAAGTTGCCGTTATTGATGATGTCGTCCGTCAAGGTTTCAACTTGTGCATAGTCTCCCTTCAAGAGGTAAATCTTGGCAGCCAGCATTTCGGCGGTAAAGGCTGTCACTGCGCCTTTATGCTCCATCTGGTTGGGACGCATACGGGGTAGTTTCTCCATTGCGTAATTCAAATCCTCCTCCAGCATATAGTCATATACTGAATTTACATTGGAACGACGGAAATCAGTCTGGTAGTTGTCTCTGTAGATTACAATAGGTCCGAAGTTGGTAACCAACTGATAGTAAGCCCATGCACGAATGGTGCGTACTTCTCCGCAATAGGTCTCATACGAAGTGTAGTCGTTGCTTCCGGGGGTCAGGTATTGGGCATAACCGTTAAGGGACTCCAGGGCTGAGTTGGCTGTACGGATAATTTCGTAGAAAGTGACCCAAACATTATTGAGCGCCCAGAAAGAGTTCGTATAATTGAAGTGGCGGCCGAAATCTACGGCTGCTCCCTGGTCATCTGTACGCCCTGACCATACGTCACCGTCACGAGTGAACATGATCAGTGCATTGGCCCAGTGCATGGCTGATGTGCGCACTTTGGAATACACGCCGACAACGGGTTGATACATGTTGCCCGTATTGGTGAAGTCCACGCTTTGTTCCGGTACCTTGTTTTCCGGATCGATGTTGATGAAATCGGAACAAGCAGTCGTACTACCCAGCAGCATCATTGCCGGGAGGATATATGCTAATGTTTTCTTTATGAATTTCATTGTTATATGTTTTTAGTGTTTTGGATAGTTTAGAAATCAATCTGCACTCCGAAAGTATAAGTCGAAGTCAAAGGGTATACTTCTGTATCCCAACCTTCGGCATCCGACAATTCAGGTGTGAAGCTGTTTGCCTTGAATGTTGTGAACGGACGGTCAGCTGTCAGAGAGAGGCGGATGCCCGGCATTACGTAGCTGCCAACCTTAACATTCTTGAATGAGTAGCCCAACGTGATGTTTTGGATACGGAAGTAGTTGGAGCTTTCTACAAAATAAGAGGCATTGTTGCTGTCCGAGGTATTCCAAGTCTTGAGCAATGCTTTGGCAGACGGATGTTCATTGGTGGAACCCGGTCCGGTCCAGCGGTTTTCGTACTGGGCTTTGTCGAAGTTGTAGTCGGATTGTGCATAGCGCAAAGCACGTTTTCTGTTCCACAATTCTCCACCGGCTTGTCCGTAAGTAGTCAGGTTAAAGTCGAAATTCTTATAAGCGAATCCGAGGTTGAATCCGTAAGTGAAATCGGGGATATAAGAACCTAGTACCTGCTTGTCGCTTCCGTCGATGACGTGGTCTCCATTTACATCCTGGTATTTGAAATCACCTGGTTCGAGGCCATTGGCTACAGCAATCGGGTCGGCGGCACATTCTTCCGGAGTCTGGTAGATACCGATAACTTTGAAACCATAATAAGAGTTCATTTTCTCGCCTACCATGTTTACGGTCTTGCCACCCTTGATGATGGTCATGTTGTCTTTCAGGCTCTTTACCTCATTGTGCAGATAAGAGAGGTTGACGCCTACGTTGTAGGTGAAATCCTTACCGATTTTGTCGTTCCAGTTCAGTGAGAAGTCGATACCGCTATTCAGAATCTGTCCGTTGTTGCCTGCGAGGGTTTCATTTTGCATGGGTAGTTTCGGAGAGATAACCGCATTGTCAGTCAGACGGTAATACCAGTCGATGTCGGCACTCAAACGGCTGTTTAAGGTAGAGAAGTTGACACCTACGTTGGTTTCGTTTACGACTTCCCAACCCAGCCAGCTGAAGTTGGTGGAGTTGATGAAACCGTCAAGAGCAGTTCCCAATACGGCTTGTGTGTTCTGGATACTTGCGAAGCCTGCACTTGCGGCAATCTTGTCGTTACCCAGCTTACCCCAGCTTGCGCGGAGTTTCATGTAGTCGAATATATTTTGATTCTTCATGAACGGTTCTTGAGAGATGACCCATGCGGCACCGACAGAGGGGAAGTAACCCCATTTGTCGTTGTATTTGGAAGAGCCGTCGGCACGGAAAGTGAACATTAACATGTACTTGTCAGCGTAGTTATAGTTCAAACGTGTGAAGTAGGAGAGACCGCGGTATTTCCAGCCGTCATCTTTTACGGTAGCGCCTTCCTTGTTACCCAAGGAGATATATTTCCAGACATCCTCACCTTCGGGAACATTGGTAGCTGTACCTTCCAGTGACTTCATCTGTTCCTGACGCATGGATACACCCAGCATGCCGGTGAAGGAGTGCTGCCCCCACTTGTCGGTATAAGTGGCCACGTTGTCCCATACCCATTTGTTATAGTCGGTATTCTTTTTGGTCAGGCTGGTAGTGGCCTGTTGCTGGTGAGTGCCGATGTAATAGGTCGGTGTGAAGTCTGTACCACGGATAGCACGATAGTCGTAGCTGTAGCTCGTACGTACATTCAGCTTGTTGGGGAGGAGGTTGAGCTGTGCGTAGAAGTTGCTCAACACCTGATAGACATCATTACGGTTGTCGTAATAGTTGGCTGTGGCAACGGGGTTCTTGAAGTTGGAACCCAGACCCACCTGTTCGGGTGACGCATACTTGTCGGGGAAGATGGTGTCATCGCGGGTATTGTCGAACACGGGGATGATGGACGGAGTGTTGAATGCCTGTTGCCAAGCTGCATTCTTGGGCAGTTGCTGCTGTGAGCTGCTGAATACACCGTTGAATCCGAGCTTCAACCAGCTGCGTGCATCGAAATCCAATGCAGCGCGGAAGTTGAGACGGCGGTAGTAGTTGTCAACATCCATGATACCGTCTTGTGACAAGTAGCTCATACCGGCAGAATAAGTGGCCTTTTCCGTACCGCCGGATACATTGAGGCTGTGGTTGGTCATCATGGCTGTACGTAATAGCTCGTCATACCAATTGGTGTCTGCATTGAACTTCAGGGCATTGAGGTCACCTCCGAAGGTCTCGATAGACTTTTCGAAGATGTGCCCGTAAGAAGCAGCGTCCGCTTCCATCAACATGGTGGCATATTCGTGGGAGTTACACATTTCCAGCAGGTTGGTTGCTTTCTGGATACCTACGTAGCCATTGTAGGTTACTTTGGCATCCTGATTGCGTGCACCACGTTTGGTAGTAATGATTACAACGCCGTTGGCGGCACGAACACCGTAGATGGCTGATGCAGATGCATCTTTCAGAATGGTCATGTCCTGAATGTCAGAGTTGTTCAGGAAGTTGATGTCATCGTAGAACATTCCATCTACTACATAGAGAGGAGAGGTATCGCCAAAAGAACCCATACCGCGGATAGTAACTTTGGGGCCGTCGCCCGGTGTTCCCGAATTGATGATGTTAACGCCTGGTACCTTTCCCTGCAATGCTGCCATTGGAGAGGAGGTCGGAACATTAACTAATTCTTTTTCTTTAACGACATCAATCGGAGCTGTCAAGTCTTTCGCTTTGGCTGAACCGTAACCGATGACAACGACTTCATCCAGCAGTTGCGTATCTTCCCGCAGCCTTACATTGACAACGGATTGTCCCGCAGCACTTATTTCCTGCGGCAACATGCCTAGATAGTTAAACACAAGTGTTGCCTCTTCAGGGACACCGTTAAGTACATAGTTACCGTCGAGGTCGGTAGCTGCTCCAATAGTAGAGCCTTTTACTACAACCGTGGCTCCGATGATCGGTTCATTGTTCTGGTCAACAACAGTTCCTTTAACTGTCTTTGTTCCTTGTGCCAAAACTGTCAGTGGCAACGAGAACAAAATCATGAATAGAAGAAATAATGTTTGCCTTCTCATAACTAAATTTAAGAGTTAATAATTCTGCCGGCAAAGAAAGTAATAACGGCAAGTAAGGCAAAAAAAATCACTACCACGATAATACGCTTAGAGTAAAAAGGGGTACTGTTTTACTACGTTTTAGTGTAGCTTATTTCTAATAATCAGTTTATTATGATAGAATGGTTTGTAGCCGTATTATTTCAAGTCAATGAGAAAATCTACTAATCCCGTTCCGTCGGGGATATCCAGCTTCTTGCGCAGACGGTAGCGTGCTGCCTCCACTCCCCGGATGGTAAGGTTGGTCATTTGCGCAATGTCTTTCGTAGAAAGGTTTAGGTGCAACAGTGCGCAAAAACGCAGATCGGTGGCGGTAAGGCTGGGATAACGTTCGCGCAGGTTGCGGAAGAATTTCTCATGAATTAGGTCGAAATTGTTCTGGAATACGTCCCAGAACTCTTGTGTCTCGATGTTTTCGTTGATGAGCTTCAGCAGAGATTCGAGGTTCTTGCGTCCATATTGCCCTTTTACCAGGAATTCTTGCACGGCAGCACGAAGTTTCTCCAAGACTTCGTTCTTGGCAAATACACCCAGCGCCATGCTGGCAAGGTCTTTACTCTTTGCTGACAGCTCGGCTTCCAGCAATTGTTGCTGCTGTAGAGTTATCAGATGTTCCTGCTCACGCATCTTGATGTTCTGCTGCATCTGCTCAGCTTCGTATTCTTTCCGTTTCTTTTCCATGGCACGGTTGGCGCGCCACTTGGAGAAGAAGTAGAGAAGTGCAATGAGAACTATAAGATAGAGTGCAAAAGCATAATAGGTGAGGTAGAAAGGACGGGCTATGGCGAAATGATATTCCACTTCACCGATTTTCTGTCCCAAATCATTATAGGCTTCTGCTTGGAATGTGTATTCTCCGTAATCCAGGCTACCGTAGCGGATTTCGGGCTCTTTTAGGTCTGATGTCAGAGCCATGCCTTGTCCTCCTTGCAGGACATAATGGAAATGTACGGACAATTTATTGTAATGCGGCAGGCTTACCGAGAACAGCAAATCCCGGTAATTGCTTTCCAGTTCGACATTTCCCTGCAGAGGCAGGCGTTTCTCCTTTTTATCTGAAGAAGAGCAAATGACAGAGCTCAGTGATAGGGCGGACTCCAACGTTGGACTGAGGCTGTCTGTGTTTTTGCTGTAACTGGCGATTCCGTTATTTAGATTAAAATAGACAACGTCATTGTCAACGAACACATTGTTGTAGTTCTCTATACATGGAGAATCAAACAGTTCGATGAGAATGCGTTGTTTCACGATGTACTCTCCTTCCGCGTACTCTACCAGTGCGTACTCATGTGAACCGGACAGCCAGAAGCGGTCGTTCGTGACGGATACCACAGAATGGGCATTCCTGATGTAAGGCAGAATGGTATTCAGCTTTTGGAAGGGGATAATCTGCCGGGTGATGTCGTCATAGGTATAGAAGCCATTGGGACTGGAAAAGACGATACGTCCCCGCATTTTCATTACTTGGATAGGGCCGATGATATATTCCGAGCCTAAATGGGAGATGTGCCGTACGCTTTTTACAGCCGACAAGTCATCGCTCAAGACTATTTTATAGACTCCCTGATACATGTGTGAAGCCCAGATGACACCGCTTTGGTCAACCTCCAAGTGCATGACCGGTGCAATGAAGCCGTCTACGACATGCGAAAAGGTCCATTGACCGTTCTTCTTTTTATAGATACGCAAATTGGCGTAGGATGATTCCAACAGTATCTCTTCGCCATAGAGGGTGCACTTAATCAGACACGTACTGCTGTTGGTATTGCTTATGACGGAAACGTTCCCTTTTTCGCCTATTAATAAGGTATGGGCATTGTTACCTGCAAAGAGTTGCCCGTCAATGTCCTTTACATACCAGTTCTGTCCTTCGCTATGGGGAAGCAAACGCATATTTCCGGTAATCTGGTGGTATTCGTACAAGCCCTGGTTGGTGGCCAGATAGAAACAGTCACCCCGGTGGGCTATGTCGTACACCATACCCAGCTTGGTTTCATGGTTGGCAGGGGTCAGTAGCATGACGGGGGAGTTGTGGTGGATGTATGCGATGCCGTCGTCCAATGCTGCCCATACGTTGTTGTCTTTGTCACAGAACAGTCCCAGGACTGTGTTGTTGTCCAAACGGTTATCCAGATTGAAGTGCCAGAGGCAATGTCCTTTGCGGTCGATGGCGTATATGCCGTTTAGGACTGTACCTATCATGAATATGGAGTCATTGGTCATGACGGCGCGGTTCACCCGCTGTTTCTTCAGCTCTGCATCAATGTCTGTTTTCCAGGGGGTGATGTCACCCGTGTAGCGGAACAGTCCGTTGTTCTCCGTGACCATCAGGAAGCTGTTGTTTCCGTCGGGCAGTAATGCCACTACATTGTCATCGTTCACTTTGCTGCGGGGAAAGAGGTGATGGAACTCCTTGCCGTCGAATTCATAGAAGCCTTCATCAATCATTTGTGTGTAGATATGTCCGTTTTGGTTGTAGAAGTAGAGCGGCTGTTGTTGTCTGTTGCGGAAAGCGCGTACCATTTTCCCGTCGTAGGAGAACCATGCGCTGAACGACTGGAAGTAGATGCGGCCGTCCAGCTCTACAATGTTCCATATCTCGTTGTTCTCCATGGGGAAATTCTTCAGGAATTTGCTCAAAGAATGGTACCGGAGAGTGCCTGCCTCCGAATACTTGAAATAGCCGAATTCCTCGAATGCCCCCACATAGATGCGATCTTCCTTGACGTATACTGAACGTACAATATGGTTTCCCGGTACTTTGTGTAGTGTCCAGCGATAACCGTCATATACCAGGAGTCCTTGGCTGTTGCCGAAAAACATTTCGCCGTTGCTACCTTGCGCACATGCCCAGTTCTGATAACCGGCTTCATAGTCTTTGGCAAGATAGTTGGTGACGGCGGGCATGAAGGAAGAAGCCCTGGCCTGGATGAAGAGAATAAACAATAAAAGGCACACTACCCAACGCTTGAAAAGCATCGGTCTTATCGTATTTTGTTTCATTTTTTAGGTTAATCGAAGTGTTTCTTGGAAGCAAAGATACAATAAGTATTCTAAATATTGTGTTTTGATGAGATAAAAAAGGTACTTGAAGCGGTTAGGGAGGATGCTTCTTAATGAATATCCTCCCCTCTTAGTTGTTTGTCTTTTGAAAATTATTATAGGGATTGTGCGGATGATAGGACTCGAACCTACACGCCTCACGGCACCAGATCCTAAGTCTGGCGCGGCTGCCAATTACGCCACATCCGCGGAATAATTCCGATTAGCGGTGGCAAAGATAGAAAGAATTTTCGTTTTGGCAAATTGTTTTTTAGATAAAGTCGTTTTAGGAAGTCACTTTCAGCATTTTTCTTGCTTCCTCAATGATGGTATCCAGGTCATTGTTCTCATCTTCTTTGCTCATATCCACCTTTTTGTCTGGGTCGATGCCGAACTCGATATGCTGTTTTTGGGCATCGAGGTGCGGGCTGGCAGAAAAGCGTACTCCCCATCCGTTGGGCAGTTCCGAAGAGAATGGCAGGCCCGACCCTCCGCCGGTTTTATCACCAACCAAGGTGACATTGGGAAAACAGCGCATGGAATTGACAAAATCATTGGTTGCACTATAGGAATGACGGTTTGTCAGGACAATTACCTTTTTTTGCCAGCGGATACTGTTGGAAGGTTCTACATAAATGGGAGTCGGATCTGAAAAATCGCTATGGCCTTTGCCAGTTTTGTGCTGAATATATCCCGTCAGTACTTTTTTATTCGTGAAACGTTGTACCATTCGGGTGGCGTTTGTCAAGTTGCCGCCACCGTTGTTGCGCACGTCGATTATCAGGCCATTGCAAGCGGAAAGGTATAACAGAATCTCATCCAGGTTGCCGTTTCCGATGCCGCTGGAGAAATCACCGTAATAGATATATCCTATGTTGTCCTCCAAAATGGTATATTTGGCGCCTCCGGCAATGCGGTAGTCTCTTCCCAGGTACTTTTCAATGATACTTTCGTTGAAGTTACGGGGATAATCCAGATACCAGTCCCAGTAGCGTGCCATGTTGGAAGAAGAGTACAAGTTGACATGTCCGTCTTTCAACTCGGCAAGCATGTTACCTAATATTTCAAATAGACCGTCGTAGCTCATTCCCGGGGTGATGAGCGGTTGGTACTTGTCATGAATGGCATTCCAATCTATTTGCTTGTAGTCCAGGAAACAGTACTGTTCGTCTATTATTTTCCACAAGGCTTCGAAGTTGCCTTGTGGGGTATTGTTAACCTCTTCCTCACGAATACATCCGTTCAATAGGGGCAGTAACATGAGTAGGGCACTCCAAATTATTAAGATATATATTCTTTTCATGCACATTATCCTTATCGTCTTATCATTTATCACCTTGTCACTTTTTACTTTCTCTTGTTAGGAAACAGATAGAGTTCCTTTACGAACCCCACCATGAATACGTGCGAGTAAGTATGTGTCTTTATTTCGTTTACTTTGGACTGTTGTGCGTCCCATATGTAAGCAAAACGCATCCGGGCACGTCCCACCGGAAAGTCGGCGGTCAGCATTTGTCTCAGAGAGGGCTGGTTGTGCAGGGAGGTGAAGTTCACTACTCCGTCCCAATGTCCCAACGTAAATATCTCGTAGTAGGACTGTCCATAGTTGGGCATGAACATGATACCTGCCAAAGGAAGATTCACCTGATAGCGTAGTGTGATGGGACGGTTCTTGATGCGTAAGTTCCAAATAGCCATTCCCGATGCGGCAAGGTTGATATAGGCACGTGCTTGGGCGGGGTTGTTTCCGTTGCGCAGATTATAGACAAAGCCACCGTTGAAGTCGCCGACTCCTCCGGCAAGCAGTTTGAAATTGCCCGTGATTGGAAAATTATAATGCAGGCCGTAGTTCCAGTTGGCCAGTCCGGAGAATGTATTGTTATTGTCTACTTTATTGTGTGTGTATCCCAAGTCTGCCTGGAAGAAAGTTTGCAGAGATACGTTGCCGCCCATTAACCGTGTCATCCGCATGCTTTCGCGGGAGATACGGAAGTCGATTCCCTTGTACTCCTGAGGTGAAAGATAAGTGTCGAACACGTTGGTGAAGCCGATACCATACATGGTGGTACGAGTGATGATACGGTTGCGGTTGGTGGAGTCAGCCCGTAGCTCCCGGTCGATGCTGCATTGTGCTTCTTGTGCTTTCAGTCCGGCACTTCCCAAGAGCAGTCCGCATAGGATTATTATCTTGTATACGTACATATTAAATTCTCAATTACAAATTAGTAATCGTCAGCCAATTCCTAATCCTTCATTCTCATTCTTCATCAAAACAGCTTCATCTGTCCTGTCAGCTCGTCCAGTATGTCCCCTTCACTTTTACCGTGGTCGGGGTCCAGAATTTCCGGTTCTTCATCCGTTTCCTGCTCTTCGGTTTCCTGCGAGGGTTCCGGTTGACGGGTAGGCTCCAGTTCGTTGATGGTTTCTATAGTATAGGTGGTTAGGCGCTTACCTTTTGCTTTGAAGCCTTTCACGGCGATGAATTCGTCGGCTTCCACCACCATCGGCTCTCGGAAATTGTCGTGACCGCCAAACACCACTTCTAAACGTGGGTAGCACTCGTCTGTCAGCAGAATGAGGCTGCTGTTCTTGTTTTCTCCTAAATAGTTTTGCTTGCGGGCGGTTGCTTCGAAGCAGAAACGCTTGATGTAAGGATAGTTCTGCTGGTCGGCATCGTAGAGTACGGCGGTCCATACTTTGTTCGGATCGTATTTCTCCAATACGCGTATGCCGTCGTCATAGTGATTGTTCAGGTCGAAGTTGGTGGCATAGAACTCTCCGCTGTTCTGTACGACAAGGATGGTGTCTTCGCTCTGGAATTCTCCGAGATATTCTCCGCGACCGTCGTAGTTGAGGCGCAGCACGTCACGGTCGAACCAGACTTTCCGTCCGCCCAGGGTGGAGCCTCCGCGCTGTTTCAAGGCTATCTTGTGTACGGGGAGTTTCGTGAGTATATTTCCCATGGCCTGCCGTCCCTTGATATTGATATTGCTGAAATCCTCCTCGAAGATGATGCGGCGTACGCGGGGATTGGGTTTCAGGGTTACCTTGATGATTTCGGCTTCGCCGTTGGGGTTGGCAGTGAAGTAGGTGATACGGGAGTCGGGGGTGCCCTGCGTCACATCGTATTCGCGGTCACGCACCACGGAAGTGACGGCAAAACGCTTGATATAGCTTGTCCCCTCCTTACCGTCACGGTAGCAGACATTGTAGATGGTACGTTTGTCGTTCTTCTTGAAAATGTTGGCATAAAGTATATTCTTGCCTACGAACTTCTTGTCGGCCACTGGGGTAATGATATATTTTCCATCGCGGAAGAAGATAATCACGTCATCTATGGGCGAGCAGTTGCCTATGAATTCGTCTTTCTTCAATCCAGTTCCGATGAACCCCTCTTCGCGGTTGATGTACAGCTTTTCGTTGGCTTCGATGACTTTGGTTGCCTCGATGGTGTCGAAGTTACGCAGTTCCGTGTGGCGGGGGAAGCCTTTGCCGTACTTGTCTTTCAGCATACGGAACCAGTCGACGGTATATTCCACGATGTTTGCCAGATGGCGGTCTATCTCCTCTATGTCCTTCTTCATGCGTGCTATCAGTTCCTCTGCCTTGTCGGAGTTGAACTTGAGGATACGTGCCATCTTTATCTCCATCAGCCGGAGGATGTCTTCCTTGGTCACTTCGCGGATGAAAGTCGGGTAGTAGGGAGTCAGGCGCTCATCGATATGTTCGCAGGCGGCATCCATGTTTTTGGCTTGTTCAAACTCCTTATCCTTGTAAATACGTTCTTCAATGAATATCTTTTCGAGTGAAGCGAAATGCAGGCTTTCCAGTATCTCTCCCTTACGGATTTCCAGTTCCTGGCGTAGCAGTGCCAATGTGTTGTCGACTGATTTGCGCAATACATCACTCACGGTGAGGAAGTGGGGCTTTTGGTCGTCGATGACACAGCAGTTGGGAGAGATGCTCACTTCACAGTCGGTGAAGGCATAGAGGGCATCGATGGTCTTGTCGGATGATACACCCGGGGCTAGATGCACTAATATTTCCACACTGCCGGATGTCAGGTCCTCTACCTTACGTATCTTGATTTTTCCTTTTTCGCTGGCCTTTACGATGGAGTCGCATACACTGGCCACCGTTTTCCCGTAAGGAATTTCCTTAATGGCAAGTGTCTTGTTGTCTATCTTTTCTATTTTGGAGCGCACGCGTATCGCACCGCCACGTTCACCGTCGTTGTATTTGGATACATCGATACTGCCTCCCGTCTGGAAGTCGGGGTACAGCTTGAATTCTTCGTTGTGCAGATAGCTGATGGAAGCATCGCACAGCTCATTGAAGTTATGTGGTAATATTTTGGATGACAGGCCTACGGCAATACCTTCCACACCTTGTGCAAGCAGCAGTGGGAATTTTACCGGTAGTGTAACCGGTTCTTTGTTTCGCCCGTCATAAGAGAGTTTCCATTCGGTGGTCTTGGGGTTGAATACCACGTCCAGTGCGAACTTGGAGAGACGTGCTTCGATATAACGGGGGGCAGCGGCGCTGTCACCCGTCAGAATGTTACCCCAGTTTCCCTGGCAATCCACGAGCAAGTCCTTTTGTCCCAGTTGTACCAGAGCATCGCCGATAGAAGCATCACCGTGAGGATGGAACTGCATGGTGTGTCCCACGATGTTCGCCACCTTGTTGTAGCGTCCGTCTTCCATACGGCGCATGGAGTGCAGGATACGTCGCTGTACGGGCTTCAGGCCATCCATGATATGGGGTACGGCACGTTCCAATATAACATATGAGGCATAGTCCAAAAACCAGTTTTGGTACATGCCGCTCAATTGGTGTTTTATATTGGCATCCTTTGCGTCCGCAGGTTTGTAATCCGAGTGTTCTTCGCTCCCGGCCGGGAGTTCCTTGTCCAAATCATCTTTCGGTGCTTCAAAATCTTCGCTCATATTTGTTCGGGAATTGTCTATTCTATAGATATTACTGATTTTTCAGTTGCAGGCAAAAATACAATTTTTGTTCGATAAATGAGAATTTGCGCAGAACTATTGTGCCAAATCCTTCCCATTTTTTAAAACTTCTGCCCGTTAATGGAACTAATCTGTCTCTTTCCCGTTAGCGGAATTATATTGAGGACGTGCTTCCGCCTCTTTGCGGACAGCGATGTTGCTTTTGTCTTTCTTGCCGACAAGTTGGCAAGGTTTTGCCAAAGGCATGGCAAAACTTTGCCAATATGGTGGCAAAACGCTGGCAAAGTAACTTGCTGGCTTGTTGTGTGTTGGCTCGAATTGTGCAGCGATATCATCACAAGGGTGAAGAGATACTGGGCAGATTCTGCCGACGGATTCATTATTTTGTGAATTTCCATTCGTCAAATAAGAACTTTCCGTTCCCGAATACGAAGTAAATGTCGTGTTTGCCTTTTATCCGTTTGTCCAACGGCTTTGTCAATGTTTGCCACGTATCGGTATCAAAGGTCAAGGTGGATAGGAGCGGACCGTCTGGACTGTCCATGTGTATTTCGATGGAGCCTTTCCCTTTTATCTTCATCTGTATGGCTTGAGGTGATTGCGGGAATTCCGCACCGCGGACACAGATGGCCTGTCCGCTCTT
Organism: Bacteroides sp. CACC 737; assembly: GCF_013874375.1. Taxonomy (NCBI): domain Bacteria; kingdom Pseudomonadati; phylum Bacteroidota; class Bacteroidia; order Bacteroidales; family Bacteroidaceae; genus Bacteroides; species Bacteroides sp. CACC 737. Next base: position 3,323,744 of record NZ_CP059408.1, on the reverse strand, counting down.
GTTTCCTACGGCAGACATGTTGCCTGTTTGTCCGGTCGGTTCAAAGGCAACGCCGCGTGTGGCGGCTGTGGTCTCGGCCTGTTGCTGCGCAAACGGGTCGAGAGGCTTGATTTGTGAAACGCCCTTGGCTGTGGCTGTGCCCATGTGGATAGTGAGGTCCTTTTCGTCCACCTCTATTTCTTCCACGCAGATACTGCGGACGCCCACTTTGAGGTCGCGGCTGTCCTGCAAGCCCAGTGAGTGGTAGAAGAGATAGTACTTCCCTTGAAATTTTACCAGATGTGTATGGTTGTTGCTGTCGGACATGCCATAGTCGCCGGGATTTTTGAAGTAGTTGTCCCGATAGGTCCAGCTGTCTGTCTCAAGTGGCGTGCGACTCGTCATGTAGCTCATGCAGCACCGGCTCGGCTTGTCTATATCCTTGTGGGGCCATGCATCCCGGTTCTTCCAGTTGGTGTTGTAGGTGTAAATCCAAGTGCCGTTCAGATAGTTCAGTTCGTTTGCTTCAAAGTGGTATGGCGCTTTTATTTCAACTATTTCGCTGTCCAGCGTCTTCATGTCATTTGCCAGCCGCACGATGCGTGCGTCTCCGGGAATGTAGTCGTCGCTGTCGCCCCCGCCAAAGGAGAGCCAGCCGATGCCCTTGTCGTCGATGACTACTCCCGGATCGAAGGGAGCTTTACATTTGCCGATTCCTGGAGTATTGCCGTCTACCACGCATTTGCCCAATGGGTCTGTCCAGGGCCCCACGGGGGAAGTGGCGGTCAGCATACCTACACCGGAACCGCTGTTGGAGTAGTACAGATAGAAGTGTGTTTTGCCGTCGGCCTCCTTGCGCGAAGCGATGGAAGGTGCCCACGAAGCCATTCCCCAGGGAGCCAGAGCCTTTACATTGATTACTCCGTGATAAGTCCAGTTCACCATGTCGTCAGAAGAGACCATCGTCAGCGAATGGATGTGCTGATAGGTGTTTTCCCCGTTACGGCCCACTACATCATATTGCTGGTGGTCGTTAGTGCCGTACACATAAATGCGGCCGTCGTGCACCACTGCTGTGGGGTCGGCCATGTATTGGAAGTCGAGAAGGGGATTGGCATTGCCGGTAGAGAACTTGGGCGAGAATTCAAAAGATTCTGCCAAAGCGCTGTCTGTAGAAACCGGAATGTTTTCAGAAGAGGCAATGCTGTCTGCCCGGAAGGGGGCTAAGGGGATGCCTTCCGTTGAAAAAAGGTTGCCTTGAGCAGCGTCACTGAAGCAGTAGCGAATGGAAACCGGGCTTTCGATTCCTTTTACCGGGACAATCAGCTTTCCCCCGTCTATCCTGGCCCGGGCCTCTTGCCATTCCTGGCCGGCTGCGGCCATCATCAGCCCCTCTATCCTTTTCCCGTGTACGGTCAGTCCGTTCTTTATGTCTTTGAAAGAGATTGTCACATGGTTGCCTTTGCGGCAGGCGCTTTCAAAGACCGGGCTTTTATAGGGGCCTGCATATATATGGTATGTATCGTCCAGTGCAAGATTGGCGAGACGTTTGCCTACGCTTCTTTTGTCACGTGGATGGATGTCCTGCACATTGTCCACCAAATCTGACACGGTAATCATCTTGACCTTGTCCAGCATTTCGGGCAACATGGCCTGCTGCTCGCGTAGCAGTGCCGGTCCGTTGTCTTTGGAGTGGTATTGGAAGGGGGCTATCTGGACCAGATAGAATGGGAATTCCTTGTTAAATCCGGTACGCCACGAGCCTATCAGCCGCTGCATCACCCGGGCGTAGGAGCTGGCACGGCCTTGGTTGGCTTCTCCCTGATACCAGATGCATCCGGCAATGCCGTAGGGCATCACGGGATAAATCATGCTGTTGTACAACGTGCCTGTTTCAGCCGGAAACCAAGGATTGGATTCATACGGATAGTCGGACAGGATAGGGTCGCTCATTACGTATTCGCGCGGAGTCCATGTCTCGGCAGTAGTTCCGCCCCATGCGGCTACGATGATCCCTACCGGTACGTCCAGTTCTTCTTGAATGTTACGACCGAAGAAGTAGGCTATGGCACTCGTGTTGCGCATTGTTTCAGGTGTACAATGTGTCCATTGTGAGAAACAGTTTTCTTGAGGAAACGGAGCTGCAATCTTGGGCATGTGAAAAATTCGAAGATTAGGGCAATGGGCATTTTCCACTTCCTCGTCTCCATTTTTTATGCCATGGTTGGCGCTCCATTCCATATTGGATTGTCCGCTGCACAGCCAAACTTCGCCTAGCATGACATCGGTCAAGGTTACTTCTGACGAGCCGCTGAAACGAATCTCATAAGGTCCGCCCGCTTCGTCAGAAGGTACACGAGCCGACCATTTCCCCGTATTATTGACTTGGGTCTTGATTATTTCCCCTTTCATCCATTCGGGGGCGATGGAAATTGTTTCTCCCGGAATACCCCATCCCCAGAAAGTAAGTTCTGAGTTACGTTGCAACACCATGTGGTTGGAAAAGATGGCAGGGAGTTGTATCGTTGCTTGCGATTTTAGGATGCCGAGCAGCATGAACAAACTTGAAAGGGCAAGAAAATGATGATATTTTTTTATACGAATATTTATTTTCATAATGTAAATCAATAGTTGTTTTTAGAAATCACTGCATTTTAACCGTTACTTTTTTTCCATTATAGGCTACTGTCTTTTTTATGCCATCTACGGTTACTATGTTGAATTTCCGTTCTTTCAACATACCGGGAAACTCTCCTTGACGATTTTCGATAGTGAGCATGCGAGCACGGTCATTCCATTTCATCGTAATGGTGCTGTACATGCCTTTTTCATAATTGTAGTTATCGTTCTCGTCTTCGTAAAGTGTGAACTCGCCGTTACAACCGGGATACACTCTTATTTCCAAGTTGTCCCATGACTTCTCGGTACTATACTGTACTTTGGGACCTATCGGTAGAATGGAACCTGCTTTCACATAAAGTGGCAAAATGTCAATAGGGGTATCTTTCACGATGTATTGTCCGCCGGATTGTTTTTGGTCGGTCCAAAAATCGTACCATTCAGCATTTTCAGGCAGATATATTCGCATGGACTTGACAGTACTGAAATCTTCTACACGGATGGTGTCCGAAACTGTTTTGGTATACATTGGTTGGGTTACGGGGCATACCAATAGGGATTTGCCGAACATATACTGATTGTGGATGTTCCACACGTTGCGGTCATGGGCGAAATCCATTGCCAAGGCACGCATAAAGCTGGACTGTTTGGCGGTTACCTCCCATGCGGTTGTGTAGATGTATGGTAACAAACTATAGCGTAACCGAATGTATTTCTCAATCGCATCGTATATCGGCTCGCCTTTTTTGCCGAATTGATAGATTTCTCTGGGAGCACCTTCCCCATGTGACCGCATCATGGGACAGAATGTACCGAACTGTATCCAACGGGCATAGAGCTCGCGATAATCCGGGTCATTTAACATCAAGGGATATTGCCATAGGAAGAATCCGCCGATATCGCTGTTCCAATGGGGAATGCCGCATAGTGAGAAGTTTAATCCCGCAGGTATTTGCTTCTCCAAAACTTCCCATGATGCTGTGATATCTCCTGTCCATGTATTGGCACCATAACGTTGCTGGCCGGCAAAGGCTGAGCGGGTAAGGATAAATACGCGTTTATCCGAAGTTACGGCACGCTGGTGGTCGTACACTCCACCTACACTCATTAAAGGGTAGGCATTGCGTACTTTACGGAATGACCCCAAATAGGTGGGCGTGTCAAAATCTTCAGGAATGGGGTGAAAATGGTCGGGTTCGGTAGAGTCCATCCACCAGCCGTCTATACCCACAGAACGTAGGTTCTCGTTCAGGTACTTCCAATAGATGTCGCGTGCTTGCGGATGGTAGGCATCGTACACGCGGGCACCGGATGGATAGTCCATATTGGGAGGCCACTTCTCGGAACCGGATTCGGGCCATGTGCGGAAGTTGAAGAGCATGTTCCCTTTATCCAACTCGCGATAGGGTTTGGTATGTGGTCCGAAAGCTGACCAAATGGAGATAATAATGTGGGCGTTCATTCCGTGTATGTCTTCCATCATTTTTTGGGGGTCGGAGAATTCTTCGTTCAAAAAATCCATTGCGTTCCACAGGTAGTTGCTTCCCCAGTATCTCCAATCCTGGATAATTCCATCGAGGGGCACACCCAATTCGCGGTATTTTTGCACTACGCCAACAATCTCTTTTTGGCTTTTGTAGCGTTCACGGCTTTGCCAGAATCCATATGTCCATAATGGAAACATGGGCACTTGTCCTGTGAGGTAGCGCATCTGGGCAACTACTCCATCGGCATTTTCGCCGTACATGAAGTAGTAGTCAATGCAGTCGCCGACTTCAGAAAGGAAGGATGTCTCTTCTTGATTGTCTTTGAAGATGGTTGGCGAATAGTTGTCCCAAAAGAGACCGTAGCCTTTGACGGACTGGAAGAAGGGAATCACATCCTCAAGATTGTCTTGGATAAGGCGTTTGGTCTGGTTACGTTGCGACATTTTGCCGTTTTGCAATTGTCCCAATCCATAAATAGCTTCGTCTTTCTCTAAGGTGAACGATTGATAAACGCTGAAGGTTTTTGTGCCGGCATCGTTGAAATCATCAAAACGTGCGCCTTTATTTTGTTCCTGCAACAGCGATTTTCCATCGGAAGAGGCAAAAGTTATTTGTCCGGTCTCTTCGTTGAGATGGACTGTAAGCTGATGGCTTTTGATAGTCAATATGCCCCCTTTCGAAGAGACGGATAGTTTTACTTTTTCCGGTTGCCCGATGACCGACAAACTTTCTTTGGTATACTTCCAGCCGTCAGGCGATTTTAAGATTCTCACTGTGACAGGAGAGAAGAAGCTAATATCTATATTTATACCTTGCACAGTGCTTTTTATGCCTTGTGAGGTGCGTTGGTAGGTTTGTGCTCTGCCTTGTTCTGCTATGAAAAATGTCAGCATCAGCAGGACAAATAGTCTTAAAAAAAATCCCTTTTTCATACAATATCAGCAGTTTAACGGTTAGTGATTTTCAGTACCAAAGAAATAGGATTGGGAGTCTTGTCTTTGGGAAGGTCAATAAGCAAGCCTTTGGAAGTTCTTCTGAACTTTGCCTTTCCGCCTCCTAATAATTCTACCTTTTCGATTTCTCCTTTGCAGTAGGGACTGCCGGTAGCCAGTGATTTTATCTGTATTTTTCCGTCTGAGGGCCATTTCATGATATGGGCATACAAGTATTTCCCTTTTTTCACAAACCGGATGTCGGTAGAAGTGTAGGGTGCGTTCTTGCCTTCGTTGAATCCTGCTCCGTCCAAAGGTATTGCTGTTTCTGTGGAGGGACCTTCACCATAAATACACCAGGGACGTGTGTCGAATATTCCTTCTCCGTTCACCTCCATCCAGGCGGCTATGTCTTCCAGAATTTTTTCTTCCTTGTCGTCGATGGTGCCGTTTCCTTTCATTGGTACGCTTAGTAATAGGTTGCCATTTTTACTGACGATGTCAATGAGCATGTGGATGACGGTCTCGGCTGATTTATACCAGTTGTCTTCGTAAGCAGAGCGGTTATAGTGCCAAGTACCGAGGCAACTACAGGTCTGCCATGCTTTGTCTTGGCACTCGGAGGGAACTCCTTTCTCTACATCCCATACGATGGCCTCTTTATGTTTGGCTTCCAGCTTCTTTCCGAAGACTACAGCATTGAGATTGCCCTTGTGAAGCTTCATGTTCTGGTTATAGTAGTGCGACACGACTTTCAGCCCCGTATCGTTGATGGGCCAGAAGGGGAGTACGCTGTCGTCGAAATAGACCAGGTCGGGATGATATTTGTTTATCATGTCCACTGTGCGGTCGAAGAAGTTGTCGTAGTAACTCTGCGGGGGGACAGAGGTTCCTTCGGGCCAGTCCCATGCCACCCAAGCATGTCCGCTCAGGGCATGATTCTGTACGTATAGCTCTTGCGGGTCGTAACCTTCCCACCATTTTCCCTTGCCGTCTTCCTTAGTCACTACGCGGGCATCGTAGGAGATTCCTGCGTATGGGCCTTTCTTGTCGGCTCCTTGTGCAGTTTCATACCATGTCCAAGCATGGGAGGAGTGGATGCTGACACCGAAGGGCAGTTTGTTTTTGCGGGCCGCTTTCTCCCATTCGCCCAGTACGTTTCGCTTGGGGCCCATGTTGACGGAATTCCATGATTGGTATTTACTGTCCCACAAGTCCATGTTGTCGTGATGGTTGCCCATGGCAAAGAAATATCGGGCACCGGTTTTCTTGAAAAGGGCTACCAGCCTCTCCGGATTCCATTTCTCGGCTTTCCATTCGTTGATTACATCCTTGAAGCCGAATTCCGAAGGATGTCCGTAATGCTCCAAGTGCCACTTGTAGGCAGCACCGCCCTCTTCGTACATGCCACGACCGTACCAGTCGCCGGCTTCGGGTTGGCATTGCGGACCCCAGTGTGCCCATATGCCGAATTTGGCGTTGCGGAACCATTCGGGCACTTCGTATTGGGACAATGACTCCCAGGTGGGTGAGAACTTGCCCGGTTCTGCTTTCTCTTGTTGTGCCAATGCACTGCCCCCTTGCAGGATGCAGGCAGATAGGAGAATTGTTTTAAAGATGTTTCTTTTCATACCTTTATTGTTGTTTACAAAATGTTTATTCCCTTTTTGAATGCATTGATGAACGGATTATTCTGTTTTGTCCATATACTCCATGATAAATCCATACCGGTAGGAGCGATTGCCGTCAATGGTGTATGGCTTCATGGTCTGTGCGCCCCATCCGTCGTTTCCACCTACTCCGTGTATGTTGGAGTCGATATTCAGGTTGATGAAGTCGCGTTCGGGCAGTTCGTGCGCATGTTCTTTCCCTTCCAGGTCTTCTTCCCCGTAGGGCCATATACGGAAACATAGGGGTTGCAGGCCTTTGACTTGTATTTTCCATCGCTCACTGTCTCCCAGCATGAACCAGCGTGTATCGCACCGGTTGGCATTGTCTTGCGGTACGATGTAGTTCGTGATAAATTCGTGTATGCCACACTCGTAGACTCCCAGGAAAGCGGAGCTCTTGCGGTCGGGATAGTTCTCGAACTTGCCGCGTCCGTACCAGGCTATCCGATTCAGCGCCGAGGGCATTCTCATGCGCATACCGAATTTGGGCATCAGCGGAATATCTTCCTTTTCAGGCTGATAGGTTGCTTCTACTTGTATGCGGCCTTTGCCGTCCACAGTGTAGCGGAGATGGTAACCGGCTCCTATCCGGGGGAGGGAGAGACTGGCATCCACTATCACCATACCATCGTTTACGGTTGCTTGGCATGCCTTTACGATACGTTTTTGCTCTGCATTTTTCCAAGCGCTCAAACGTTCATTGTAGCCGTTGCGGACCTGAATGTCATTTGCCGGTTTCCAAAAATAGGGTTCCAAGGCACTGTGCAACAACTCTTCTCCCTTGACTCGCCAACTCACTAAAGCACCGGTACTCTTTTCTATGGTGAACAAGGCATCGGCGGCTATAATTTCTACCGCTTCGGGTGTTTCCTTAAATGTAGCCTTCCCGCCGTCATCCTTCAACTGTGGGAATTCATAGTCATGATACATAAGTTGTTCCTTGGCTACTTTGAAGCCCTTCTCTGCCCACGTCGTGGATTCCTTCAGCGTGGCATATACATTGAGGCAAAGTTCCCCACATTTATCCGGTCTTGAAGGTACCTCCAGCAGATTCCCTTCGGACAAGTGGAGGTCGCCGTTGCGTACAGCCTTTCCGTTGCATATCCACTCATAGCTGTAATCGAATTCATCCAAATCGGAAAACGCATACCCGTTGGTCAATTTGATTTGTTGTGTTCCCTTCTTTTCAAACTTGATGTATTGATATACTTTTTGTACTTCATAGTAATGGGGGTGAGGCACCCGGTCGGGAGATACCAACCCGTTAATGCCGGTGGGACCGTCGTTGGGATAGTCCCCGAAATCTCCTCCATACGCCCAGAATTCATCGGGCAGTAATGGGAGTGACGAGGGGCTCTCGCCGAAACTTAACGGTGCACCGTTAAGCTTTTTAGGAATGCCTTGGTCTACCCAGCACCAAATGGCAGCTCCGATAATACTTTCGTCCTTTTCAATCACATCCCAATACTCCTTGAGGTTGCCGATGGAATTTCCCATGGCGTAGGCATACTCTCTCATGAATACGGGGCGGTCGGTTATTTTCTCACCAAGTTCCTTCAAAGCGTCGGGATGCAGATAGGCTTCGTCATAGACATCGGATACGGTGCGGTCTGTATCGTCGTATATCGGTCTGGTGGGGTCTAAGGCACGGATTGTGTCTGCCATAGCTCGCAAATTGGCACCGCTTCCACCCTCGTTGCCCAATGACCAGAATAGGATGCACGGATGGTTCTTGTCCCTTTCCACCACGGCTACTGCCCGGTCCACATGGGCCAGTGTCCATTGAGGGTTGTCTCCTAATACTTTGTTCCCCAAACCGTAGGCATGACTTTCGTGGTTCGCTTCGTCCATTACGTAGATTCCATACTTGTCACATAGCTCGTACAGCAATGGCAGATGTGGGTAGTGGGACGTGCGTATCATGTTGATGTTGGCTTGTTTAATCAACCGGATATCTCTCTCCATCGTCCGGCTGTCGACAAAGAATCCCATACGGGGATGAAAGTCGTGACGGTTCACTCCTTTCAGCTTGACGGCTTTCCCGTTGACTTTGAAGACGTCTCCCGCGATTTCTATTTTCCGTATGCCCCAATGGTATTCGAACGATTCCAAAAGTTCATTCTTTCTGCGAAGCTTGATGTGGATGTCATATAGATGCGGTTTCTCGGCAGACCATAGTTGAGGCTCCCGGAGCATTTCGGACAGCGTGACGCTCGTTTCAGAAAAGGCCTGAATAGTACCTACGGGAGCCACCATTTTTTTGTCGAGTTTATTTCCTCTGTTGTCTTTCCCCACCAGGTTTATTTCTACGGTCAGGTCTTTTACTTTGCGGTCGGTCTGGTTTCTTATCCAAATTTCGGTTCCGAATGTAGCTGAACGCATGTCGTCCGACAAGTCGCTGCTGAACCTATAGTCCCGGATATTTGTCCGGGGACGTACCCATAGCTCTACCGGCCTGAGTATTCCACTAAGCCGCCACATGTCCTGGTCTTCCAGATAACTGCCGTCCGACCACCGATACACTTCCACTGCCAGACGATTGGTTCCGTTCTTCACAAATTCGGTTATGTCAAACTCGGCAGGCGACATCGAATTCTGGCTGTAGCCTACCCGCTCTCCGTTTACCCAGACATACATGGCTGATTTTACTCCTTCAAAGTGAAGATATAGGCACTTGTCTTTCATATCGGGCGTCACTTCGAACGTGGTGACATAAGAGCCTGTGGGATTTCTGTGCCCGTAACTGTAATATTCGGCGGGAGGCTCGCTTGTCACTTTGGGTGCATCCTTCTGGAAGGGATAGTTTACGTTGGAATAGATAGGTTTCCCATAACCTTGCAATTGCCATGCTCCCGGTACTGTGATGGTATCCCATGTGTCGGTATTGAAATCATTCTTGTAGAAGTTGGCCGGGCGCTTTCCCGGGTCGGCAGACCATTGGAATCGCCACTTGCCGTTCAGGGATCTGATTTCTTTGCAATCGGCTTTTTGCGAAGGCAATGTCAGTGTGGCATGATACGGCTCTTTGTTGATGCCGACTACAATAGGATTCTCCCAGTCCGGAACTTCTTGGGCGCTGGCATATAGGGCACTTAGCAATAGAAAGGCAAATATCTTTTTTCTCATTTTTTCTGATGGTCAATAAACTTCCATGATGAGAACTCCCCAGGGGGGCAATGTTACATGGTCTCCTTCTTTTACAGTCTTGCCGGAAATCAGCTCTTTGGACGTCGGATAGTTATGAGTGATTTCTTTGCTCTCGCTGCTGTAATTGAAGAAGTAACGGATGGCTTTTCCGGCTTTGTTTATTCCCGAACGCTGTATGATGGGGAACACGTCGCTCTCTGAAGAGATGATACCGGCATGGATGGCTGCCTTTCGCACGATGGCATTCAGCAATTCCTGCGAAGGGTAGGCTCCTATGTAGGTCAGTTTGCCTTTGCCATACTTGTTTTCGGTGACAACGGGCCATTTGCCGAAGAACGGATGCTCTGCATAAGCCAACGGGGTGGCTGTCTCGGGAATTAGGAATTCATACCAGTCGCTTATCTGGTTCTTTCCCTCTAATTGAAAGGGGGTATCCTTTAATGATAAGTCACCGATAGTGGAGAATTCCTGGTAATGGAAGCCGCAGGCTTTGCGTAGCGGCCCGGGAGCCAAGGTAGCCCGAACTGCGGAGTGCTCATTGCAGTAACCGCTTTTGTGCATCATTACCACGTGTCCGCCGGACTGTACGAATTCATCAATGGCTAATAGCAATTGGTCGGTAGCCACATACAAAGGGGGAATGACAAGCATGTCATATCCGCTGAAATCGGTTGTCTTGTCACAAGGGATGATGTCCGTTTCTATGTTTTGGAAATAGAGGGCTTTATGCACCATATCAATGGGATAATTGCTCTTGTAAGTGTAGGGCATGAAGCCGAGAGCATGATAAGAATCATGACTGTAGAGGATAGCTACCCGGTTTTTCTTTTTCAAGTTCACGATGTGGCTGCCTATTCTTTCCAACTCTTTGGCGGTGGTGGTGAATTCCTTGTATATGCGGTTGGGCTGGAGGTCATGGCCCAGCACGCCTCGCCAGTATGTCTCCTGCCCGTAGTGCAGGGTAGACCAGTGCCAGTATTCCACCATATTGGCTCCGGAAGCATAATGTGCGTACACATTCTGCCGCAACTGGTTGTCGTAGGGAGGAAACTGGGTGCGGGCATCCCAGCCGATGCCTTGTGCGTTGGTTTCCATGACGATGTAATTGTTGTCGGCTACGGTGCGCACGAAGTCACCGGCATAAGCGATGCGCTGGCCGTCTTGTTTATCCTGTACATCGTGATAGACATTGATGGCAGGATATTGCATCTGCCTGAAACTTTCCACTTGGTCTATATTATGGAAGTCGGGCATAAAGCAGTGGGTGACAAATTGGTCTTTACGCTTGTATTCATTTACAAGGTCGCACTGCCAATTCAGAAAATCGGCCACTTCCTTCCGGTTATAGCGTTCCCATTCATTCTTGTACGAGGGGCTTGTCACTCCATCGCGCGGATAGAACTCTTCCCAGGTGTTGATGTTCATTCCCCAGTAGTTCATTCCCCATTCCTTGGCAAGCAGATTCAGGTCATTGTTGAATTTCTGTTTGATGTAGTTCCTGAATCCGAAGAAATAGTCTCTGTTGTTTACTCCGCGCGCTTCTGTTTCGTTGTCCACTTGATACCCGATGACTGCCGGATGCTGTGCATATCTTTCCAGCATCTTGCGGATAATCCGTTCGCAATAGAATTGGTAGGTCGGGTTTGTAAAATCCATGTTCTGTCTGATTCCATAATAGGCTTTGTTTCCTTTGGCGTGTTCTGCCAGCACTTCCGGGTGTTTGTATGCCAGCCATGCAGGAATGGAATAGGTGGGAGTTCCCAAGATGACTTTGATTCCTGCTGCATGCATCTTGTCCAGAATGCGGTCCATCCATTCAAATTCAAAATTTCCTTCTTGCGGCTCAAATACTCCCCAGGCAGATTCTCCAACGCGCACTACTGTCAGGCCGGCTCTTTTCATCAGCCGGATATCTTCATCCAGTCGCTCATAGGGCATATATTCATGATAGTAGGCTGCACCATAAAGCACGTTGTCGAATGAATACTGCGCTTTTATTTGTAAAGCGCTTAAAAACAACACTAATAGAATAAAGTAATTTTTGTTTTTCATAATCTTACCAGTCCGATACAATATTTTTATTTCATCATAGGTCTTATGCTGATGGTTCTCCGATATTCCTGCGGCATCGCCTTGTAAGCACCGAATACACCGCGGGCCGTACAGCCGACCCCGGTAGTGGCATAATCGAGATTCAGGGTCATGCCTTTCTGCTTCTGCAATTGGTAGGTATACATCGCTTTCGTCAGATTGTCTGTGCTGTACGGATAAATGTTGAAGTTGAACCATTCGTTCATCTTGAATTGAAGGCCGATGCCTTTGTCCGTGGTCAGTTGCAGCCAGCGTACATCTGTCCGCAATCCGTAATCTTGTGGCATTAGATAGGGCTCGTACATAGCTTGTACGGTAGAGGCATATATCCCCGTCGGATAGCCGGTTTTCCGGTCCGGATAGTTCTCTTGCGGTCCTCGGCCGTACCATTTCACTTGGTCGAGCGCATCGCTTACGGTCAGCGTAAGTCCTATGCGAGGAAACCAAAGCGGCATTTTCCCTTCAGGCTTCAATACATGGCGTATCTCTATCGTCCCTTCACTATTGATAATATACTCATAGTGGTTGATGATGCCGTTGTTCTGTACTCCTTCGATGTAGAGGTCTTTTTTCTCTTTTTCTCCTTTGCCCATCAATTCCGCATCAATGATGTGTATATGTACGCCTTCGGTGGTTTCGGACACCGAAAAAGAGAGGGGCTGATGTGTCAGGCGGTCAATCCCTGCAGAATACATTTCTGTGGCTACCGTGTATCCGTAACCTTCTTTCCAGTTGGAGGAGCGGGCGCTGGAGGCATTCCAGTTGTCCAGCTCATTGGCCAGCGGGGCACGCCAAAGATTCAGCCGGAGCGGTGATTCCAGCAGTTCCATATCTTGAACAACCATCGACGTCAGTTGTCCGTCGGTACGGTTGAATACATATTTGAAGCCATCTCCGGAGACAACCAATTCTTTCTTCGAAAGTGAATAGGAAGGTACGCCTTGAGCCTTTTCTTCCGAAGAGTATGGCAGGCTCCAAGGCAGTTCAAGTTCTTCCCATGCCACCTCATGTCCGGCTTTTGCCCACAATTCATCTTTTTTCAGGACGGCATGAAGCATCAGGCGGTATTCTTTGCCGGGAATCAGGGCTGGCTTCTTATAAGGTATGTGCACCAGCTCTTGGCTAAGCGGCGCTGTTGAGAGTGCCAAGTCGCCCGATTGAATAACCTTGTCATCTTCTTTCAATTCCCATCGTATGGCATATCGGGAAGCATTTGTATAATGATTGCGATTCCATAACTCAACGACTCCCTCTGTCACATCCGACATGGAAAAAGAAAGAGGTTGTCCGGTTTTCTTCATTTGCCACATTTCGGGCTGTACGCTACGGTCGGGCCAGATGCTGCCGTACGTACGTGCACCGATGCCGTAACTGTAGAATGTACCATTTTCCGTCTCTTGCTCAAAATCTAGCCACAGAGCGGCTTCTTCCGGGTGAAAAGAGGAAGTCAGTGCCTTGGCGAAAATGCCGACTTCGTCCATTTGAGCATCGCAGATGTAGACCGAAGTCTCTTGGCCGTGTGTTTCTGCATTCCGACCGATGTTGACGGGGTAGGGGAAGTTCCGGATATTGCCCGATGCTTGTGTGGAGGCCTTTTCTGCTCCGTCTATATAGATGGACATTTTCTGTCCGTCGTAGACGCACGTCACTTGATGCCAGTTGTATTCCCAGTCAGTAGGCAAGGAGGCGCATACGGAATGCTTTTTATCAGTATAGATATAAAATTCCAGTTTGTCTTTACCGCGTTGTTGCAGCCCGAACTGATAATTGCCTTTTGTGATGAATGAGCCGCAACTGCTTACCAGTTTCCGGGGGTAGATTCTGCAAGTGAGTGTCAGTTCATTACTGTGCAACTCTACATTGTCTGCACGATAGACCTCTACCCATTGGTCGTGACCGTTCAAGTCCAGCACCGTGTTCTTTCCTTCCTTCACCAAGCGGGCATTTCCCATCAGATGGGCGGGAGTATGGAAGGGCGAAAGGTCGTCCACTTGCCTTATCCGTTCGGTCAGTCCCGGACTTACAAAATCCCAGATGGCCCCTCCCATCAGGCGGGGATGTCGGTAGATGGCTTCCCAATAATCGTCCAGGGCACAGCCGGCACTGCCTGCAACCGATAAGTATTCATCCATAAACGATGGTCGGGAATCCTCTCCTATGCCTACCTGCATTTCCAGTTCCATAGGAGTAGGGTAACGGGGTCCGATAATATCTTCTGCCGGATGGGAGAATGCATTTCCGCCATACATCCAGAAGCGGGTGGGGTCCAGCGATTTCCCTTCTTCAATGGTGTGGGTAATGTTGATACCTTCACCGCTTTCGTTTCCTGCGCTCCAGAACAAGACGCAGGGATGGTTTCTGTCCCGTAACACCATTCTGCGGCATCGCTCGCGATACATCTCTTCGTATTCCGGGAGACTTGAAATCCATTCCGAGGCATGGGCTTCATCGCCCACCTCGTCTATGATATAAAGCCCGTATTCATTGGCCAGTTCCAAATACTTATTCACCGGAGGATAGTGAGAGGTACGTACGGCATTGAAATTAAACTGTTTCAACAATTCAAAATCCTTGCGTATGGTGGCTTCGTCCATGACATGTCCCTCTTCGGGATGCTGCATGTGCGAATTTTGTGCATTGACTTTCAGTGGGATACCGTTAAGATAAAAAACACCGTCTTTGATTTCCGTCTTTTTGAATCCGATGACCGTTTCTATCTTGTCTTTCAGCAAACCGGCCGGATTGGATAATTCCAGACCGAGCGTATAAAGCTCGGGTGTCTCGGCTGTCCATTTCCGGGGTTCTTGTACCAAGGTATGCAACTGTATTGTCTTTTCTGCAGCATCCATTTCGAATGGAGCTGCGGAAACGTTACAGATAATCTTGCCGTTCTTATCCTTTAAGTAAGCCTTCAATCCATAATTCTCGCTTTGCTTGTTCAGGTAATCTTTGATTTTCACCTGAATACTTAACTGCGAATCGGTATACGTATTATCAAATTCTGTGATTACCTGCCAGTCGAATATCCTGATAGCAGGTGTGGCATATAACCACACGTCGTCAAAGATTCCGGCCAGTCGCCAATAATCTTGTCCTTCCAGGTAATAACCGTCCGAATACTTCAGTACACAGACAGCCAAGGTATTTTCGCCCGGCTTCAAATAAGGAGTGATGTTGTATTCGGCAGGTTCTTGTGCCCCCTCATTGTAGCCCACTTCATGACCGTTGACCCATACAAAAGAAGCAGATGCCACTTTTTCGAACCGTAAAAATATCTGGTCTTTTGCCGCCCAACCTGCAGGTACTTTGAATGTTCGTCGGTATAGTCCGGTAGGGTTGTACTCCTTGGGAGCATGTGGTGGATTCACCTGGAAGGGAGCAGATACATTTCTGAACAGCTTGTCACCATAACCTTGCATTTCCCAGTTTGAGGGAACTTTGATGTCGCCCCATTGCTTATCCGGGAATTCGGGGTTAAAAAAGTGCGCAGGTATCCCTTCCGGTGTATCGCACCAGAAAAACTTCCATGTCCCATTCAGTAGCATACTCTTTTCGGGCATATACCAAGCGTGTCCTTCCTCTTGCCCTTTTTCAAATACAGAAGGGTTGTCTATATACCAGAGCATATCCTTGAGAAAGGATTTGTCTTGTGCATAGGATTGCAGGCACAAGGCTACTGAACACAATGGCAGAAACAGTTTTCTCAGATTCATTTTTTTGTAATTCGTGCTGTCCATCCACCGCCGGGTGCCAGTTGTACATTGAGTTTGTCTTTGGCAGTGACGATGCGTACTTCTTTTTTATAGTCGGTAGCTTCACGGTCGGCATTGATGCCGTCGGCAAAGATTTCGGCTTCGTAGTTGCCTTCGCTGAGGAAGGAGAGGTCGATGGTGCAGTTGCGTGGAGTCCAGTTGGTCATGCAGCCTACAAACCAAGTGTTCCCTTTGCGGCGTGCTATCGTGATGTATTCGGCTATTTTGCCATCAAGGGCAATGGTTTCGTCGAAGGTAGTGGGAACCTTGGCGATGAAGTCGGTGCATTCCTGTTCCTTCATGTATTTGCTGGGACTATCGGCAAGCATCTGCAAGGGTGCTTCGAAGACGGTGTACATAGCCATCTGGTGTACACGTGTACCTTGACTCATGGGGTGGTCGTTGACGGAGCGGAACAAGGAGCGGGTGGCATTTACCATAGCTCCCGGCGTATAGTCCATCGGACCGGCGAGTTGGCGCAGATAGGGGGCGGTAACGTCGTAGCGTGGGAAGTCATGCAAGGGCGCACCGTTCACGATGGGCTCCCACTTGCTGTTTTCCAGTCCTTTCACGCCTTCAAAGTTGAGGATGTTAGGATAAGCACGCTGGATGCCGAAGGGTTTCAGCCCGTGTAGGTTAAGCAACATGTGATGCTTGGCGGCACATGCTGCGAGTTGTTCGGTAGAAGAGATGGCGATTTGGTCGTCGCGGTCGAAGAAATCAATTTTGAAACCTTTGATTCCCATTTGTGCGTAGTGGCTGATAACTTGTTCCACGGCAGGGGAGATGTCGCCTCCTCCCGTAAGATTGCGCCAGCTTGCCCAGAGGATGATGCCTACGCCTTTTTTGTTGCCATATGCCACCAGCTCTTCGAGATTGATTTCGGGACTGATGTCTTCCATTAATGACTCCTTTCCGCTCCAGCCTTCGTCGATGATGATATACTCCAACTGGTTTTCGGCGGCAAAGTCGATGTATTTCTTATAGGTGGGCGTATTCATGCCTGCCTTGAAGTCCACGCCGGTCAGGTTACAAGTATTCCACCAGTCCCATGCCACTTTTCCGGGTTTAATCCAAGAGGTGTCGTCAATGCGGCATTCGGGTGCGAGGCGTTGCATCATGTCGTTGTTGGCGAGTTGTGTGTCGTGGGTAACAACAAGCACGGCACGCCAAGGATAGGTCTGTTTCCCAGTGGGACGCCCGTTGGGGCAGAAGTAGGGAGCATCGTTGGGTTTGCTGATAACGTCGGCACGTTTGGTCGGGATGAGGTTCAGGCGGTCATAGCCTCCGATGACTGTTTCCTGTGGATAAGGGGCGAATTCTGCCTTCACTCCGTGGGGCATCTGTGGGTTGGCAGTGAGGAACATGCCGGGATAGTTAGACAATCCGGCTTCCATAATGACTGCTTTTTTTCCGTTCTCCAGTTCTACCATCAGCGGAGTAATGGCAAGCGAGTCTTTGTACATACGAGAGAGGGGGGCTTCATCGTAGTAGGATTCGAAGGAGTAGCAGTAACGCTCGCCGGCGCGATTGTCGTTGATATAAGGCACGAAAGCGTGGTAATCGCGGTCGAAGTTGAACTCGGCAATCTCGTTCTTCACGCAGAAAGGTTTGCGCAGTTCGGAAACAAAACGATAGGCGGCTCCGTCGTCGTAGGCGCGGAATTGTATGCTGTAGCCGTTACGGCATTTCAGAGTGAGTTGGTTATAAGTGTCCTTCACACTCGCCTTTTTGTTGAAAGGAGTGGGGAAGGAAGTGTCGACGGAAGTGCGGGTAGCTTTGGTCACCTTCACATCTTTGCCGAAGGTGAAAGCAATGGGCTTTCCCTCAGCTTCCGTGCATTGCATAGCAATATCCGAAGGCAAGAGAACGGTAGTACCGTCGTGGGCAATCGCCCAGTTGAGGCTTTTTCCGGCTTCGATGTTGACAATTAGTTTCCCGTCCGGTGAATTCAGTTGATATTGCTGTGCTTGTGCAGTCAACGCACAAGAAAGCAATAGGCTAGCGAAACAACTGCCGATTCTTTTCATTTTTTATTTTATTATTGATTATCAATCTTTACTTAATTCCGTTGATATTTAGCAGGAATAGCCATCATCTCTTCTAAGAAGAGAGGATCGTCAAACTGGCAAGTCTGTCGGTTGTATTGTCCCCCCGGAGTGTCCCAGAGCATCGGGCACATACCGCGCGAGTAGATGGCCTCGGTTACAGAAACACAGAAGAGCCTTATCACTTCCTTTGTTCTGTTTTTGGACTCGGCGCAATATTCGCCTACGATGACGGGAATTCCTTTGTCTACGCAATTCTTCTTTAGTAGGTCCATATTGTCGTTCAGTTCCTTGAAGTCAGCTTCCGTTCCCCAGCTTTCCCGGCCTACACCCCAGTCGACAACCTCACCTCCACCCAGTATGGCAAAGTCTGCGGGAGTATAGTAATGCACAGTAAGAGCAAGTCGATTGGCGGGATCGTTCGGCATCTTGAACAAGGGATCGTAGGCATACTCCAAGTTGGTGTTGTAGATTTCCACCAACAGATGACGTTTGGCGTTGTTACCGCCGCTGTTTCTTACTATGTCGACAAAGAGCTGGTTGAGGTCGTTCACGTATCCCAGTGCCTTTGCCTTGTCGGCTTCACTACCGCTCCACGGGGTCCAAATTTCATCGTACCCGATTTCATTCATTGGCTCGAACAATAAATGGTCGCCGTACTTCTCGAAGCGTTCGCATATCTGTTTCCAGATGGAAGTGAATTTTTCTTTTGCTTTGCTGTCGGTGGGTACTTGTTTAATCCATTCGTTTTCGTGGTGGATATTGATGATAGCCACCATACCACAGTCGAGGGTCCAGTTCAGGATTTTCTCTACGCGGTCCATCAGGTCGGGATGCACCTTGAAGTCGTCGGACAGCAGATTGCCCCAGCTGACCGGTATACGCAGGGATGAGTAGCCCGCTTTGGCATATCCTTCAATGATTTCTTGTGTGATAACGGGACTTCCCCATGCTTGTTCGTAATTGAGAATGCTGCTTGGGTCTATCCAGTCGCCTACAGCATCCAGCGTGTTGCCCAGGTTGATGCCCAGTCCCATTTCGTTAATCAGTTGGTGAGTCGTGAGGTTCTCGCGTACAGTGTATTTTTCCGGCTCATCGCTTTGGATATAGGCTGCCTGCTCCACGTTGATTTCTTGTACGTGCTCCTTTACGCTGACGGTGATGGTGGCGTTGCGCACGTCGGGCGTGGTGTTGGGTTCTACGGTTATGTTATAGATTGCTTGTACGGGAGTGCTGCTTTCCGAGGTTACTTTGCACCATGCTTCCGAACTTTGGAAAGTGGCTGGTTTATTGGGTGTGATACCGAATTTCCTGCTACCTCCCGTTTGTTCAAAATGGAAGGAGGTAGGTTTTACGATGATTTTCAGTTCTTTTTTATCGTCAGAGCAAGCTGTCATCAGAAATAGAACCAGACTGGTTAATAAGGTTTTCTTGAAGATTTGTGTCATGGTATCGGTGAATTTTCGTTTTAATAATTTCGGTGTATTTATTTTTAGACGCTGATTCAATTGAATCAGCGCCTAAGAGTTTAAAAGAAGGTGTCACTTTGTGTAATCCCGTGCCCGATTTTAATTCAAATTATTGAATTATTGTATCTTGACAACTCGGAAATTATCAAAATACATTTCGATGTTGTACGGACCATTTTCGCTAGGGTTTGTCATCTGGAGTGCCAACTCGTCACCGTCACGTTTTTGGAACTCGCTCCAAGTGGCTTCGTCTACCAGTTCGGAAAGTGGAATGCTGCACTGCATCCATTGACCTACTTCGGTTTTCCCGGTGAAATCACTCACCGGACGATAGTTCGTGTAGTTGTGAGCCTCATTCCCTTTTAGGTAGATGCGGAAGACAGGACCTTCACCATATTCTACTGCTACGAAACATTCGAATTGCAAAGCCAGTTCGGAAGTCGGTGTATTAGTAGGCAGGAAGGCTGCGTCGATGCCCCATACGGCACCGTTCTGCAATTGGCCCCACCAGTAGTTCCATGCTGAAAGTTCGCCTGATATGCTGTAGCATTTACCATCCGAGAAGAAAGGAGCTGCCGTGCCGTCGGCTGTGAAGGGTGCAGCTTGTCCGCCCCAGGAGAACCAACCGATGTTGTCATAGTTCAATACAACATTCTCCAAAGGATAAAAGCCCGGAACTTCGGCAGTGCCGCCCATGGTGGTGATGGCGAGTGAGCAAGTGCCTTGAGGTGCACGCGGCATGGTGAAGGTAAGCATATCATTGGCTTCGCTTACGGTTACAGTAGAGAGGTCTACCGAGCGGTTACCCATTGTGATGGAGGCGATATCCATGAAATTCTGTCCCAGTACGGTAACTGTAGTACCCGTGATAGGCATCATGGAGCTTACCTTGCTGATACTCGGCGGGAGGGCTGTGCGACGGAAGGGAGTGAATGCGGATGCGGTATAGCACTCCACTACCAGGCTGCCTTCATCAATCAGGCCTGCGGGAGCATTGAATGAAATCTCGGTGAAGTCTCTATTAACTGTGTAGTCAGTCACTTCTACTGAAACAGGTGCATCGGTGATGTCGTCCACGGCAGTGGTGAAATAGACACGCTGAATTTCGTAGAAGTTACCGCCCACGATGCGCAGAGGCGTACCCGCCTCCACGGGGAAGGTTGTGGCTACACGGGTGATGTAGGGTGCGGGCGAGAGCACATGCATGGAGTACGTGGCAATGCCGTGCGAGGTCTCGATACGCAGTTCGCCTTTCAGTTCCGGATTGGCACCTGTCAGTTGCAATTCGCTGGGAATGGTAAGTATCAGGTTAGTGGAAGTTCCGTAGTTGCTGTTGAACGAAATTTCTTGTTCGTTGATAAATACTTTCTTCACATCGTTCAGATTCTCTCCGATGACTACAATCATGGTGCCCGGATTTACATCGGTAAACGTACTGTCAGCTTTCTCGGGATCGATAAGACGGATGTGGTGGATTACGGGAACACCACCGCCCTCATCATCGTTGCAGGCAGTGAAAAGGTTGCATGCCAATAGGATGGTGAGCAACACAAAAGGAAAATGTATATATTTCATATTAAAGTCGTTATTTGAGATAATGAATGTATAACTTGGTTTATTCACTGAATTCGTATGCTACCGGTTCTTCGTTCAGTAGCGGATTCTGGATGACATCGCTTTCCGGATAAGGCATCAGGATGTTGCCGTGGTGGATTTCGATATTCTCGCCCGGTTCCTGCCAATTTTCTATGCCTTCGAGGAAAGTGTCGCCTTCTTTCTTGCCGAAGTGAAGGTAACCGTCTTCGTCCTTCACGATGAGGTCTACTGTATAGCCGCGGTGTTGGTTCTGGAAGTAATTCAGCATGTAGTCGGGTTTCCAGTGATACCACGATACCATGTCATACCAGTTACAATACTCCATCGAGAACTCTACGCGGCGTTCGCGAATGATGTCTTCGAAGGTTACGCGTTCCTTGCGAGGGATACGTGCACGGTCGCGTACCTGGTTCAATGCTTCCAGGCCGGGGCCTCCAGTCAGTTCTTCGCTGTTGCCCAGACAAGCTTCGGCATAGGTCAGGTAAACATCGGCAAGGCGTAGGATGTAGGTGTTGAGAGGAGAGTTCATGGACTGGACATAACCGTCGTTGTCGTCGTCCGGACCGCCCGGTACACCTTTTTTAATGCAAGAGGTGTTGCCATCGTATGTATAGCCTCCGTCGGCAATGCAGATGTATGAATAGTATGTACCCGGTGTGCAGAAGGTGGCATTGCGGCGGATAGTGTCGCCCAACTCATATTGCTGGAGCATATCGATACTTGCCTGATAGCTGCTCCATACGTTTACACCGCCGGTCATCTCGCTGTTGCCGGCGAGGTCGGCAAGTAGAGTGTTGCATACGCCCCAATCACCCAGTGGCACCCACTGCATGGCAATGAGCGATTCGGGATTGTTGTTGTGCTTATACTTGAAGAGGTCTTCATAGTTTTCGTAAAGGCTGATGCCGCTATTGTTTATCACGTCGGCGGCCAGTTCCTTGGCTTTCTCCAGGTCAGCGTTGTCGCGTGCGCCTCCTTTCCAGCCTGAGCGGGCGAGGTAGACTTTGGCAAGCATGCCTTTTGCACCCCATGCGCTGGCACGTCCTTTGGCGGTTGCCACTTCAGGAAGATTTTCGGTTGCATAAGTGAGGTCACGAATAACGAGTTCCAGTACATCTTCTTCGCGGTGGAGTGGTTGCATGGGATTGGCAACCACTTTGTCGTTGTCTTCGATGATGATAACCGGTCCCCAGAGGCGGACCATGTAGAAGTAGGCACAAGCACGCATCAGGCGGGCTTCGGCAATGGCTGTACGCTTGGCACGTTCGCTTACGCTGTTGCTACATTTGGTCTGCACATCACTGATAACGGCATTGGCCATTGTAATGACCGAGTAGAAACCTGTCCATGCGTTGGCAAGGTTTTCACTTAAGGCTGTTACCTTGAAGTTGGTGAACTCGGGAGCTCCCCAGCGACTGAAGTTGTCGTTGGCACGGTTACTGCCCAGCGGTACGATAGCGCGGGAGTTGAGGTCGAACCATGCACGGTTGTAAAGTGGTGCAGTGGCTTGTTCGAGTGCATTGTCGGAAGTGTAGTATGTCACATCTACATAGTTTCCTTCGGGAGCACGTTCCAGAAATGAGTCGCTACATGCTGTGAGCAGAAGGAGCGATGATATAAGGGTTAGAAATCTGTGTTTCATAACTATATTGAGATTTTAAATGATAAATGATTTGTTAGGCCCATTAGAAATTGAAGTTAAGACCAAATGTATAGATACGTTGCGAAGGATAGCGCGCATCGTCCACACCACGTAGCAATACATTATAGTTCAAAGCGCCTATTTCGGGATCGTAGCCTTTGTAGCCTGTGATGGTACAGAGGTTCTGGATGTTGACGTAGAGGCGCAGATGGTCTATCTGCAAATGGCGCAACCATTTCTGTGGGAAGGTGTATCCCAGCGAGATGTTCTTTATGCGGAGATAGGAAGCGTCTTCCACAAAGCGGTCGGAGATACGGTTGTTGTCGTTGGCGCTACTGGTAGTGATGCGTTGTACTTTGGCTGCATCGGCGTTGGCCACGTAAACATTGGAAAGTACCTCGTCGCCGACTTCGGGGTCGTACATGGCGATTAGGGCAATGCCGGTAGCTTCTTTCAGCAGGTTACTGTTACGCATGGGGTCGGTGAAGGTGCGGCGAATCAGGTTGATGGCCTTGTTGCCCACCGAGCCGTTCAGGAAGATGTTGAGGTCAAATCCCTTATAAGAAAGGTAGTTGTTGAAGCCGAACGTGAATTTGGGTGCCGGATTGCCGAGGAATGTGCGGTCTTTCTCATCAATTACACCGTTGTTGTCGCGGTCTTCATAGATGTAGTCACCTACCCAGATGCCCGATTTGCCGATGGTCTGGTCCTTCGGGATGGCTACTTGGATGCGGTTGCCCGTTTCGTCGAGCAGGAAGTTGCCGTCGGCACCTTTCTTGTAGAAATCTCCTTCTTCCTTGAACATACCGATTACTTTATAGCCGTAGAACTGCCCGACCGGTTCGCCCACCATGGTGTAGGTCAGTGTTTCCGAACCGTTGATTCCCGAAATAGCGGATGATTCGGAGTAGAGTTTCGTCACTTCGTTGCGGTTGATGGAGAAGGTGAGTCCTGAGGTCCAGGTGAAATCACGTGTCTGGATGTTGTGCGTGTTTAGGGTAAATTCCACACCTTTATTGGTCATAGCACCGGCATTGACCCATGGTGCACGAATCAGACCGCTTACGTAGGTAGGAAGAGAAGCTTGCATCAGCAGATTGTCCGTTTTCTTGTAATAAGCATCGGCAATGAACTCTATGCGGTTGTTGAAGAGGGCGAGGTCGAGTCCTACATTGAAGGAGTTTGTTTCTTCCCACTTCAGTTCACGATTAGGATAGTTGCCTGCATAGAAACCAGTGCCCCAGATGGAGGCTGCCGAAGCCATGGTGACGCCATAGGCATAGGAACCTGCCCATTGGTTGCCTACCACACCCCAACCCAAGCGGAGTTTCAGTGAGTTGATGGCTTCCACATCTTTGAGGAAAGCTTCGTTATTGACTTTCCAAGCCAATGCTACCGAAGGGAACCAACCCCAACGACTTTCTTTGGCAAACGAAGACGAACCGTCGGCACGGAGCGTAGCGGTCAGCAAGTAGCGGTCGTTGTAGTTGTAGTTCAGACGGCCGAAGTATGATTCGATGGCGGATGAACCACGGGAACTGTTGGCTTTTGCTGTTGTGGCATCGCCCGCATCCAGTTCGTGTACGGAGTTGAAGAGGAAGTTGGTACGACTGCCGCTCAGCGACTCGTACTTATTTTCTTGCGCTTCGTGTCCCAGCATGGCAGAGAGGCCGTGTTTGCCGAAGGTATTATTATAAGTAAAGTAAGTTTTCAATGTCCAGTTGCTTCCGTTGCTGGCTCCACGGCTTGCTGACGACTGCTGCTTGAAGTGCTCGTAGTCGTAGGAGGGGGTAAACTTATAGTCGTTGCTGTAATTGAAGTTGGCGGCATATTCCGTACGGAATACGAGTCCTTTCCACAGCTTGATGTCGGCAAAGGCGTTGACATAGACTTGTGTGCTGCGACTATAGTTTTCGTTTTGGATAAGGTCGGAGAGGGGGTTGGAGAAGTAAGTTCCATACATGTTCTCCGTCTGCATACCGAAACTGCCGTCTGGGTTGCGGGCAGGCACTTCGGGGAGCTGGTTCAGGGCATTGTAGATGGCACCCGAACCGTCCACGTTGTTGGTCTGCTGTGTACGGGCTACGGAGGCACGCAAGCCAGTGGTGAGCCACTTGTTGATGTCGTTGTCCATGTTGACACGGAAAGAGAAACGCTCGAAGTCCGAACCGAATACAATACCGTCTTGCTTCATGTAGCCGCCTGATAGCGAGTATTTCATGCTCTTCGAGCCTCCGGAGATGTTTATCTGATGGTTGTGCATCGGGGCAGTGCGGAAGATTTCATTCTGCCAGTCGGTACCGCGGCTGAGGAGTGAGGGGTCTTTGAACTCTTCGCGTGCGCCGAAGCCGATGGTGGCGGCGCGGAGGTTCTGGTAAACGGCATATTCGGGGAGTGTCAGTGTTTCCAGTTTCTTGGGAAGCTGTTGCAAGGCATAGTAACCTTCGTAGGAGACCTTTGTTTTGCCCTCTTCGCCCTGACGGGTGGTGATGAGTACTACACCGTTGGAGGCGCGGCTACCATAGATGGCTGTGGCCGATGCATCTTTCAATACTTCCATGGAAACGATGTCTGCAGGGTTGATGGAACTGAGCACGCTGTTGTTGCTGGTGTTGTTGCCTGAGATGGCTACACCGTCGATAACGTAGAGCGGTTCGTTGCCGTTCAAGGAGTTGATACCACGGATGCTGACCGAGATACCGCCACCCGGAGTTCCGGAATTCTGGGTCACCTGCACACCGGCGGCACGTCCTTGCAAAGCTTGGTCGAGCGAGGTGACTACGGACTTTTTCAGTTCGTCACCCGTCACGCTGACTACGGAACCGGTCAGGTCACTGCGTTTCATCGTACCGTATCCCACTACTACTACTTCGTCCAACATCTCATTGTCTTCTTGCAGCAGTATGTCGATGCGGGTGGTGCGCTCTACTTTCACCTCTTTGGTGCGGTAGCCGATGTAAGAGACTATCAATGTTTGTCCCAGATTTGCCTGGATGGTGTAACGGCCGTCGATGTCGGTAATGCCGCCCGTATTGGTTTCTTTCACTTTGACGGTGGCTCCTACAAGTGGCTCACCGCCCGATTCTGATTTAACGATACCGGATACTGTTTTGGTTTGTCCATACGTGGAAACAATACCCAAACCTAGTAACACGATAACAAGCAATTGTCTCAATTTTGTCCATTCCCATTGAGAGCATACATTTGCGTGTAACTTCATAATACTTTAATTTAAGATTTAAAAATAACTGTTATCAAAAGCTACTGCAAATATGGAAAGTTATCATAATAGCATAGGTCTATCATGTCTCAAATAACATACCTTTATGTTTCAAGTTATCATTTTAGACTGCGGATGTAATCAGATGGTGATATTCCAAATTCATTCTTGAAGTTTACAGTGAACCTTTTTGGAGAACTGAATCCTACCTCATAGGCAATTTCTGCAATTTGTTTCTGGCTTTCTTTTAGAAGTTGCTTACTGCGCTTCAAACGGATAATCCGGATGAATTCTGCCGGACCTTTACCGGTGATACACATCAGCTTTTTGTAGAGATGGCTACGACTCAACCCCAATTCTGCTCCTAACATTTCCACAGAGAAGTCGGAATCACTCATGCGCTCTTCTACTATTTTGATAGCTTTTTCAATAAATTGTTCGTCTAGTGGAGTGATTGTTATTTCATTAGGTGTCACTTCTATTTTCTGACTGAATTTACGATGGCTTTTTTCTGTCCATTCAATAAATTTCCTGATGCGCAGCTTTAGTAATTTGAAGTCAAAAGGCTTTACGATATAGTCATCGGCTCCTTGCTCAAATCCTTCACTTTTGTATTCTTCTGCCATACGGGCTGTAAGCAATATAACGGGAATGTGGGACCATTGCATGTTTGTTTTGATTTGCCGACATAGCTCTGTTCCATTCATCACTGGCATCATGATGTCGCTTATTACAATATTGACGCTGTTTTTTTCTAATATCTTCAATGCCTCTGCTCCATTGTAGGCAACCTGTATGGCGTATTCATCGGACAGGTATTCAGACATGAAACTACAGAAATCCTTGTTGTCGTCCACCAACAAGATGGTATACTGCAATTCTTCCGCATTTGGAACGGGAAGTTCATTCGGAGCTTTGTCATTGTTTAGCAGTTCCGGAAGTAATTCCTCCTTTTCACTGGCATATGTGACGATAGGCAATTTAACGGTAAATACGGAACCTTTAGGAAAATTGTCCGTAACGGAGATTGTTCCTTTGTGTAGATGTACATATTCGTTTGCAATATGCAGGCCGATTCCACTGCCGGTTTTTTCCGAAGTTTGTTGCACCTGATAAAAACGTTCGAAGATATGTTTCTTGTCTTTGTCTATGATACCTTGTCCGTTGTCTGCCACACAGATGCATGCATTGTCATCTTCGCGATAAAGATGTACATTGATTTCTCCTTTATCAGGAGTGTATTTGAAGGCATTGGACAACAAGTTGTTCATTACTTTTTTTATTTTAACCGGATCGAAGGACATGTTCAGGTTTTCTACTTCGCACATGAAACAGAAGCTGATGGTATGGTCAAGAGCATACTCTTGAAAAGTACTGCAAATCTCGCGGATAAAGTTGACAATATCTCCCGATTTGTAATGAGCTGTCTCGGCTCCTACATCCAGTTTCCGGAAATCAAGCAGAGAGTTTATCGATGTAAGTAATTGTTGTGCATTTTTATTGATTGTATTTAGTTTTTTGCGTATTCCGTCATCCAGGGTTTCTGACAATAACATTTGTAACGGGCTAATGATAAGCGTCAGTGGTGTACGTAAATCATGGCTTATATTTGTAAAGAACTTTAGCTTCATCTCATTCAGGAGCAACTTTTGTTCTTGCTCCAGTTTTGCTCGTTGTTGCTCCAGTCTTATGTTGTGATGCTTTTTGAATCGGTATATTACATAGGATATTATACCAATGGCAAACAATATGTATAAGATGATAGCAACATTACATAAATATATTGGAGATGAAACGGTTATATTCAACTCACTAGCTTCGTCATTCCATATACCGTCACTGTTACAAGCTTTAATCAATAGTTTGTAATTGCCAGGAGGAAGGGTGGTGAAAGCTACTTTGTTCTCGTTTGTATAGTACCATTGGGTATTTAATCCTTCCAGTTTATAGGCATATCTTATTTTATCAGCATTCAGCAAATCGCCTGCGGCAAATTCGATGGAGATTAAATAATCGTCATATCTGACAGACAATGATGGGGTTCTGCCAAGTACAGTTGTTAATAGTTTACGCCCTTCATATATTGAGTCTACTTCTATATGTTGATTGCCAATGGTCAGATTTGTAAAATACACCTTTGCCAGCGGTCGGCTCTTTTCGGTCAGCTTGTTCGGATTTATAGATGTATAGCCACTGGTGCCTCCCAGCAGTAAATCTCCGCTGGACAATTTACAAGCGGAATGGGAGTTGAAATGATTTTCTGGCAATCCGTCTCTGGTAGAAAGATTCTTGAAAGAAAAGTCTACTCCTTCCTGGGTGTCTGGGGTTACTTCCAATATAGACAATCCGTTACTTGTTGCAAGCCACATGTTACCATGATTGTCTTGGGTTATACTGTTAATGAGATTGTCACACAATCCGTTGTTTACGTCGAACCAGTGTAGTGAATCATTTTTTAAGTCCCAGGCAGTCAATCCTTGTTTATGGGCTAACCACAATATATCTCTGTCGTCCTTGAATACAGTGGAAATGAAGAGCTGCTTGAATGGCTGTGTCTCTTTTCGATTGGCATAAATCATTTCGGGTTTTCTCGTCACGATGTCCATTACACAGAGTCCGTATGTAGTCCCGATATACATTTTGTCTCCATAGTCATAACAGATATTGAGTACATTGATATTATTCCCATCAGGTAGTAGATAACTTGTCGCAGTATTTGCGTCCGGATTAAAACAAACCAAAGTTTCCAGTACATAACCTATCCATAAGTTTCCATATCGGTCTTCCTTCATACTCCATACGCCACTGTATGGCAGTTGGCTGTTCTCTGGAGTAAAATGGCGAATACTGTTGTTCTCATAGCAGAACAATCCGTCTTGATAACTTCCTGCCCAAATCCGTCCTTTATGGTCTTCGAGAAGACTGATGATGGCTATGTCGGGGATGGATAGTTTGCGAATGGCAAATCCTTTTTGCTTTTCTTTTACATAAAGTCCGTTCCCATCTGTTCCCAGCCAAATGTTTCCGGCCTTATCCTCTAAAATGGAGGCTATATCACCGCATTCTTTATGCTGGGTATCAATAAATTCATGGAAGCTTTCGTGATAATAAGAAACTCCTTTTTTGAAATTTCCTAACCAAATGACGCCTGAATCATCACGGTAGATTGTATTTATTCTGTTGGAAGCAAGGGATGTGGAAGACATAGGGGTATTCAGGAGGTTGACAAGGTTATCATTTACGTAGTCATAAATGAATACTCCTTTATGGTCCGTTCCTATCCAGACATGTCCGTTCGAGTCATCCAGTATGCTCCTTACCGCATTACTTTTTGTCTCTATTTTGGAATGGAGATTGATTTGGTTCCATTCCGATTTTATGTTTTTCTTATAGAATATTTGTTCATCGGTATATGAATATAGCCAGATGCCTCCATGATAATCAGTGTATATGTGCTTTTCGATAATAGAGTTGGAGGGTAAGCTGATGTTATCTACCCGTTTACATTTCTTTGCGTTGTTCTCTAGTTTCAATAAGGTCGAATTCCAAAGAAGATATAGGTTTTCACCATCATCGCTGATACTCAGTTCCGGAGTTTCTTCTGGAAAGTTTTCTATTTTGAATGTTTTAAGGGTTTTATGAGAAAAATTGAAGTAAAAAGCATTTTGGCCTTGCAGTACCCATAAATTGTGTCTTTTGTCAACATGTACTTTGTAGGTACCATTTATCTGGATGCCTATTTTAAGGAGGTATGAGGGAATATCGGTAATGAAGTTGTCTTTGTCTCGGTCGTATATACAATATCTTGCCTCGCTTCCAATCCACAAATTGCCCAAACCGTCTTCCTGTAAGTTCCAGATGTCGTTAGACAATAAAGAATGGATGTCTTTTTCTTTGGGTTGATACACTTTAAAGCTATATCCGTCGTATCGGTTCAATCCATTGGCGGTCCCTATCCATAAAAAGCCTTCACAGTCTTTCAATATGGTTTTTACGTTATTGTTTGAAAGCCCGTTTTCTACTTTCAGATGGCGAAATACATACGGAGTTTGTCCTGCTAACGGCAGATAAGCCAGTAACAGAATAATGAGGGGGAACACTAATTTGTGTAAATAGTTTGTAAAAGACATACTATATAATCTGAAATTGAATTCTCAAAGATAGCAATATCTTATTTAAATAAACGTAAATATGTTGCATTAATAGGTCTGTAATGTTGCATCGCGGTCGTATAAGTCTTAAACATGCCATCCGTTTGTTGTCTTGCGTGTCTTGAAGTGTTTTTCTCATTTATTATTCAACATTTATTTCATACCTTTGCAGGGAAGGACTGGTTCCTGCCAATATGATTAACCTTCTAATACTTTATCGAAAATGAACAGATTCATCATTTTATTTTTATTCTCTTTGGGAATATTGTCAACATGTGTATTTGCCGTAGAGGTGATTCCACTGAATGAAGGATGGAATTTCCACCGGGGTTTTCAGGCACCTGCTTCGGAAATAGTGAAGGTTACTTTGCCTCACACTTGGAATGCGGGCGATGGCATGTTTGGCAATGCCGATTATTATAGGGGATTATGCAATTACAGTCGTAAGTTGTCTGTTCCTGCCCATTATCGGGGCAAACGTTTTTTCTTGAAAGTGATGGCTGCACAGACGGTTGCCGACATTTTTATCGACCATCATTTTGTGATGCAACATAAGGGTGGTTATACGGCATTTGTGGCAGAATTGACTGATTTCCTGGTCCCGGGAACAGAAAGTGTATTGGAAATTCGTGTCAGCAATGCTCAGACTATGGATGTCGCTCCCATTTGCGGCGACTTCAATATGTTTGGTGGGTTGTATCGGGGGGTGGAACTGCTGGTGACGGAGGATGTCTGCATAGAACCTGCTTATTATGCCTCTTCAGGTGTATTCTTCACTCAGTCCGATGTATCGGAGAAAAAGGCCCATTTGAAAATTGAAGCACTGCTTTCGGCAAGGGAAACTACTGTGACCGGTTGCGAGGTGGAGTTTCGACTATATGACAAGGAAAAGTTGCTTTGCCGTGTTGCCAGTGCAGAGGTGGGTGAGGATAAAAAGGTGATGATGGACATAGTGCTTGAAAGGCCTCATTTGTGGGATGGAGTGAAGAATCCCTATTTATATAAAGGAGTGGTGATATTGCGTAAGGATGGAAAAGAGATAGACCGCCGCGAAGAAGAGATAGGTTTCCGCTACTTTCATGCCGATGCGGAGAAAGGTTTCTTCCTGAATGGAAAGCCTTATCGCTTGAATGGCGTGAACCGGCATCAGGATAGGGCAGAACGCGCTTCGGCATTTTATCCGCAAGACCATGATGAAGATTTGGACTTGATGCAGGAAATGGGATGCAATGCCGTGCGTCTTTGTCACTATCCGCAAGCCAAATACATGCATCAACAGATGGACAAGCGGGGGCTGGTGGCATGGGCTGAGATTCCTTTTGTCAATGTTTATGTGAATAATCCTGCTTATGATGAAAACTTGCGCCTGCAATTGAAGGAACTGATTTTACAGAACTACAATCACCCCTGCATTTTGTTCTGGGGGCTGTTCAATGAGATAAATTCCGGTTGGCTGGACCGTCCTTCGCGTATGGCGGCAGAGCTTCATGCTTTGGCCCGTCAGTTGGACCCGAGCCGTCCCACTATGGGAGCCAGTAATCAGGATGACGACTTCAACGGATTCACCGACCTGATTGCTTTCAACAAGTATTTCGGCTGGTATGGCGACAACATGGATGACATGGGGCGCTGGATAGACCGCGAGCATGCAGCACATCCGGAGCGGAAGATGGGCATCAGCGAGTATGGTGCCGGGGCATGCGTATTCCAGCAGGAGGACTCGCTGAGGCATCCGGAACCGTGGGGGCAATGGCATCCCGAAAACTGGCAGACTTATTATCATGTGGAGAATTGGAAACAGCTTCAGGAACGCGAATTCTTGTGGTGCAACTTCATCTGGTGCATGTTCGACTTTTCGGCGGCAGGCCGTAGGGAGGGATCCATTATGGGACGCAACGATAAGGGGCTGGTGACTTACGACCGGAAAATAAAGAAAGATGCCTTTTACTTTTATAAGGCAAACTGGAATCAAGAAGATAAGTTTGTATATATCGCAGGAAAACGATTGGTAAACAGAACCCGCAAAACCGTTGATGTGCAAGTATTCAGCAATAGCGGAGCTGCCAAATTGTATATCAATGGCAAAGCATATGGGACTGCAAAACCTGATTCCGTAAATGTACTGGAATGGAAAGGCATTGTATTGGATACCGGTGAAAATAGAATTGAAGTCAGGAACAAATATGGAGCGGATTGTTGTGTATGGATATGTCCTTTTTAATTTTCATCAGGCGCGGAATGTATAGGAGAGCCACGGGGAATAATGAACCGTGAAATGCTGTACAGTCTGCGCCTGATAGCTTTAATATGTGATTTTCTGTAAATCCGTATTCGGTCCGTGGACTACCAGTTTCCCGTCTGGTTGGATGTCTATGAGGTCGATGAATACCATTCGTTCGTCACCGGTGGTTTCGGTGCGTCCATGGTAGACACAGTAGAGCCGATTGTGAATGTCGATGAGCATACAATGCCCGGTTCCGGTCACGATGCCGCCTTGCTCTGTGTTCTTTTGCAGCACCGGATTGTTGGCAGCCTTTGTGAATGGGCCTAAAGGACTTTGGGAGGTTGCATAGCCCACCGCATAATTCTTTCCTCCGAAGAAGTTTGCAGAGTAAAGCATGTAATAGAGATTCCCGTGTTTCACCATATACGAACCTTCTGTCCAGCGTCTGTTGACCTCATGTGTAGTCACCGAACGGTTCTCCCATTTCGCTTGAGGGTCGTCCATCGTTTTGGGCGGGCAAAGCAATGCTACCGGCTCTCCGATGACACCGGAGAAATCCGGTTTCAGCTCCACGCCGTAAATCCAGCTCTCCTCAATCTCGTCAAACCAGCCCTTTGTTTTGGCCCATGCTGAGACTTCGCTCTCGACGGCATGTTTGTAGCAGCAGCGGGAGTAGTAGAGGTAGGTCTTTCCGGATGCATCGTCAAAGAGTATGTTTGCGTCGATGATAGGATAGCCGGGGTCGAATACCGGGCGGTCGGACAAATCTTTGAAAGGCCCGGTGGGTTTATCGGCTACGGCTACGCCGATACGGAAGTTCTCTTGCTCCTGAGTGGGGTTTTCCTTCCAGTTGGCGCTGAACCATAAGTAGTATTTGCCGTCGCGCTCATACACTTCGGGCGCCCAGAAACAGTCGGTGGCCCATGAGTCGGATGTGCCGCCTTGATAGACGGGACCCTCATCTTTCCATGTCACCAGGTCATCGGAGGAATATACTTTGAAGCCGTTCTGTACTCCCCCCGTCCCGTACATATAGAATTTCCCGTCGGAAGCTTTCAGGAGGAACGGGTCTCCGAAGGCCATGGGAAGTGGGTTCTGATATACTACTTTCTTCTTATCTCCGCATGATGCTGACAGCAGAGCCAATAAGACCAGTGCCAATGTGAAAAGGGTGTGCTTCATCTTGTTAGAATTTAAATGTTGAAGTAACGAAAAGTGTTTGTATCTGCAAAGTAAACACAATATAGGGAAAGCTGCAAGGAAATTAGATAGAATGCAAGCTTTTCATTATTTTTGTGCATCATTCTAAATAATTCTTTGATGGGACAGTCATTTTCGGATATATCGCTATACCACGAGTACCGGTCGGTGAAGGAGAAAGAACATTTGGTGTCACAGAAAACCTGGGACGACCTCAATCTGGATGACTTTTTCGAATGGGCCGACCGTACCTCTTCTTGTGTGGGCCGACAGTACCTCTACGACTTGTTGCATTACAACCGCCTTTCGGAGATTTCGGAACAGGAGGAAGTGATTCGCGAACTCTCTGCCGACAAGGAGTTGCGTGCAGAAATCCGGTCGGAGTTGCAGAAACTGGATACGCCGGATGCTTGCGCCATTGCATCGTTGTTTTCCATTTCCCATCCCATATATTCCCGCCGCTTTTACCGTTTGCTAAGTATATTGCAGTTCGTGCCTTTTGTTTTGTCAGGGATGGTTTATGTTACATCTTCGCTTTACGTTCTGGGGTTATTGTGTATATCGGTATTGGTGAACATGGTATTGCACTATCGCAGCAAGGCACGGATTCAGGGCTATTTCTTTTCCATCCCTCAGTTATGGCTGCTGCTCAGGCAAGCGGAGAGGCTGGCACAGATTCCGTTGTGTGTATCGGTGCATCGGGATATCCAAAAGACTTTGCAGGCGCTGCGTCCGTTACGAAAGCAACTTTCCACTTTCCGTTTCAGTATCAAGCTGGAGAGCGACATCGCCATTCTTGCTTATTTCTTCATCGAGATGGTGAATGTGTTTTTCCTGCGGGAGGTTATTCCGGTTTCCAAGGCTTTCTTTCTATTGCAGGGCAGGCAAGAACAGATTGAAGAGGTTTTCCGCTATTTTGGATTGGTGGATGCGCTTTGCTCTGTTTCCGAGCTTCGGGATGGGCTGCCCTATTATACTCTTCCGGAAGCTTGTGACGAGGGTGAAACGCTTCATGCAGAGGGCCTTTATCATCCGCTTATAGAGCATTGTATCCCCAATGACATTACGCTTTGTGGCAGTTCTGTCCTTGTTACCGGCTCCAATATGTCTGGTAAGACAACCTTTATCCGTGCTATCGGACTTAACCTGCTTTCCGCACAAGTGTTCCATACTTGTTTCGCCCGCAGTTTTCGTTTTCCCATGGATACCGCATTGTTTTCTGCTATCCATCTGGAGGATAGTCTGATGGAAGGAAAAAGTTTCTTTCTGCAGGAGGTACAGATTGTTCGAGAGATGCTGGAGGTCGGAAAGGGACGTAGGCAGCTTTTCCTGCTGGATGAGTTGTTCAAAGGGACGAACACGGTGGAACGGATAGCTATAGCCAAAGCTGTGCTATCTGCTTTGGCACACAAGAACAGTATCGTGTTTGCTTCCACTCACGACGTTGAACTGGCTTCCTTACTTGAGAACGAATATGAATCGTTTCATTTTTGTGAATGTGTTGCCGACAATACCTTGTCTTTTGATTATAAGCTGAAACCGGGACCGGCGACGGAACGTAATGCCATCCGGATTATCGAGATGTGCGGTTATCCGAAGGAAGTGGTCGGGGAAGCGTATCGGCTGGCTAAAAAACATGTTTTATAGTTTTACTTCTAATTGTTCCTTATTCCAATCGTTACTATATTGTCTGTTCAATATCTTCTGGAAGGGGTAATCTTTTAAGTTATCCAATTAGAAGGTTTATGTTCTTTTCTTTCATCTTTTCGATATTCTCTTCCGAGATATTGCTGTCTGTGATGAAAGAATTTACCATAGATATTGAACCTAAACTGGCAAATGCACTAATTCCTATCTTGGAGGAATCAGCTACCAGAATGACTTCCTCGGCGGCTTTTATCATGGCCGATTTAACCATCAGATCGCTGAGGCTCGGATAGGTCAGACTCATGTCTGGGGATATTCCTGCTGTGGCAAGGAATAGTTTGTTGGCATGGAAACCTTTGAGTGAATCGGCTGCCATCTTTCCTGTCAATGAAAGGGTGGGTGCTTTGAATTCTCCTCCTGTCACAATGAGGTTGATGCCTGGATTTTCGCCCAATATAAGTGCTATGTTCAGAGCATTGGTAATGACGGTCAGCTCTTTGTATTGTGTAAGTAGTTTGGCTATTTCTGTGGTAGTAGAACCGGAGTCGAGAATGATACATTCACCTTCACTGATAAACGACGCTGCTTTTTGGGCTATTTCTCTTTTTTCCTCAATATGGGTCTGATTGAAAACCTTTCCGGTTTTTGCAAATGAGCCCACATCCTTCAGGAAGGCTCCGCCGTGTTCTCTTTGGATATACCCTAATTTTTCAAGGGCTTCCAGGTCTTGTCTGATTGTTACATCCGTTACATTGAAAATCCTGCTTAATTCTTGAACTTTTGCATGCCCGTCTTCGCGGATAAGGTCCAGAATCTTGACTCTTCTTTGGTTTAGTGCCATATCTACTTTATATATTGTTGTTTCTACGATAATCCTGTATATCTTTGATCGCTATAATCTTCAGTCGGAACTTTTTTGCCATTTCAAGTAGTTGTGGCAAGCGGGCCATTGTCCCATCCTGGTTCAGTATTTCAATGAGAGCGCCGCCGGGTGTCAATCCTGCCATTCTTGTCAGGTCGAGTAATGCTTCTGTATGTCCGTCACGTCCCAATACTCCGTCCTCATGTCCGTAAAGGGGGAAAATGTGTCCGGGACGTGCCAGTTCCGAGGGCTTTATATTACCGGTAACCAAAGCACGTATGGTAGCGGAGCGGTCATAGGCGGAAACTCCCGTTGTGCAGCCATAGCCCTTCAGATCGACGGACATGGTGAACGGCGTGCCTAAAAGGGAAGTGTTGTCTTCCGACATTGGGGGCAGTTGGAGTTCTTTGCAACGTGAACGCGGTAGCGGTACACAAAGAAGCCCTCTTCCGTGTGTAATCATGAAGTTAACAATGTCAGGAGTTATTTTTTCACCGGATACAATAAAATCGCCTTCGTTTTCTCTATTTTCATCATCGACAACTATCACTATTTTCCCTTGTCGAACCGCTTCTATTCCTTCGTCTACAGTATTGAGCATTGTATAATCATTTAATTTTTCCGCAAAGGTAGTCAGAAAAAGTCAAATGAAAGTCTATTCTTGCTGTTTTTCTTCTTTTTTATTCTATATATTATCTTTTGCACTGTAGTTCCTTTCTCTTTTTTATTTATTTGTTTCGTTTTTCGCCCTGGTCTAATTATAAAACATGTTAATAAATAATGGAAAACTTTCGTTTTCTTTCGTTTTGTGGTTTTTATTTGTTTTCTTTGCAAAGAAATGAAAGCAAATAAGCTATGAAAACAAAAGAATTGACTCTTCAATCAGAAAGGAATCGAAAAAGATTAATTGAAATTATCTATAAGGCAAAAGCCGGTCATATCGGCGGAGATTTGTCTTGCCTCAATGTTCTTACGGCTCTTTACTTTGATGTGATGAATGTGAATGCGGACAGTCCTAAAGATGATTTGCGTGACCGTTTCATTTTGAGCAAGGGGCATTGTGTGGAGGCTTTGTATGTGACGCTGGAATCCAAAGGGTTTATAACAGAAGGCATTTTGGATACATTGGGACAATATGGCTCTATCCTTTCGGGACATCCCACTATCGGAGTTCCGGGTATTGAAGTGAATACCGGAGCCTTGGGACATGGTTTGTCTGTTGGGGTAGGTATAGCGATAGCTGCCAAAATGGACAACAGGGATTATAAAACCTATGTGTTGATGGGGGATGGTGAACAGGGTGAAGGTTCCATCTACGAAGCAGCAATGGCTGCCCGGCAGTATAGATTAGATAATTTGGTGGCTATAATAGACCGTAATCATTTGCAGATTAGCGGAAATACGGAAGATGTGATGGGAATTGATGATATCCATGATCGCTGGACGGCATTCGGCTGGGAGGTAAAGGATATGAATGGTGACGACATGGAAGATATTATCCGGACTTTCCGTTCCATTGATTATGCAAACCGTCACCCTCATTTGCTGGTGGCTCATACGACAAAAGGGAAAGGAGTATCTTTCATGGAAGGGGTAGCTAAATGGCATCATGGGGTTCCGAGTAACGAACAGTATGAACAGGCCATTCAAGAAATATCAGAAAGAATTAAGGATTTAGAATATAATTGATATGATAGCTTGCAGAAAAAGTTTCACCGACACTTTGTTGTCATTGGCTCGGATGGACAAGGACATCATTGCTGTGACGACGGATGCCCGTGGCTCGGTGACGTTAAATGATTTTGCCAAAGAATTGCCGCAGCAATTCGTGGAGTGTGGTATTGCGGAGCAGGATGCTGTGGGTATTTCAGCCGGGTTGGCTCATAGCGGAAAGAAAGTGTTTGTATGTGGTCCGGCTTGTTTTTATGTGGCTCGTAGCTTGGAACAGGTAAAGGTGGACTTGGCTTATAGCCAGAACAACGTAAAAATATTGGGAGTAAGTGGAGGAGTAGCTTACGGAGCTTTGGGGGCTACCCATCATAGCTTACACGACATTGCCGTGCTGCGTACTTTTCCCGGAATGAATATCGTGTTACCTTGCGATGCCCGACAGACTAAAAAACTGGTTGAGCTTTTGGTTGATTATCCCGAACCGGTTTATGTACGTGTAGGTCGTGCAGCAGTTCCCGATGTCTATGAAAATGATGATTTTGATTTTGCCATAGGTAAGGCCAACATGTTGCTGGACGGAACAGATCTGACTATTATCGGAACCGGTGAAACCGTATACCACACACGTCAGGCGGCTTTGAAGTTACGCGAATATGGTATTTCGGCCCGGGTATTGGATATGTCCTCTATTAAACCTTGTGATGAGGAAGCTGTTTTGAAAGCCGCTTCCGAAACCGGGCGAATCATCACGGTTGAGGAGCATAGCCAGTATGGAGGTCTTGGGGCGATGGTGACTGAAATCATATCCGAGCATCCCGTACCGGTGAAAATCCTGGGTATCCCTGATGAGAATGTGGTGCATGGGAACTCCCTGGAAATTTTTGCCCATTATGGACTCGACTCATCCGGTATCGTGAAAACTGCCCTTGACTTCCTTAAGTAACTCCGATTCGATAAATTTGAAATCAATTAGCCTTTAATAATACCTAAAATGGAAAACCTGATAATTGCAATAGACCAAAGCACCTCGGCTACCAAAGCCATGCTATTCAATGAGAGGTGTGAAATGCTGAGGCGCGTCAATGTCACCCATGAACAATATTATCCCAAATCCGGATGGGTGGAGCATGATGCTGAAGAAATTTATCGGAATGTACAGAAAAGTATAGCCGAACTGATAAAGGAGGAAGTGGCAGACAATATGTATTCGTTGGCCATCACCAATCAACGTGAAACAGTGGTTGTATGGAATAAGCATACGGGCAAACCGATATGCAATGCTGTGGTATGGCAATGCATGCGTGGTGCTGATATCTGTAATGAGTTGAAAGCCAGTGGGTACAGCGAAATAGTACAGGCGAAAAGCGGTTTGCTATTGGATCCTTATTTCTCAGCCAGTGGTGTGAAGTGGATACTTGACAATGTGGAAGGAGCCCGTCAGGCTGCTGATAACGGTGACTTATTGATGGGAACCATTGATACGTGGCTGATTTGGAAATTGACTGATGGTAAACGCCATGTGACAGATTATACCAATGCTTCCAGGACTCTTTTGTTTAATATTCATACGATGCAATGGGACAGTGACCTGCTGGAGCTATTTACCATCCCCGAAACTATGATGCCTGAATTACTGCCATGTGATGCTGTTTTTGGAGAAACTACGGTGGGAGGATTATTTAAGAATCCTATTGTCATAGCCGGTGTATTGGGGGATTCACACGGTGCACTGGCCGGTCAGATGTGCTTTGAAGAAGGGCTGGGCAAGGTCACTTATGGAACCGGCTCATCAGTGATGGTGAATATTGGTGAAAAAGCTGCCGTTGCTCCCCGTGGATTGGTCACTTCCATCGGTTTTGCCGCACTTGGAAAAATATTCTATGCTTTTGAAGGCAATATCCATTGTACTGGTGCTACCATCAAGTGGCTAGAACAGAGATTGCAGATGATTAGTTCGCCAGACGAAGCGGAAGAGTTGGCGGCTACAGTAAAAGACAATGGAGGTGTGTATGTCGTACCGGCTTTTGCCGGGTTGGGAGCTCCTTGGTGGCAAGGGGATGTAAAGGCTGCCATTTTAGGGATGACCTTAGGTACCGGGAAACCGCATGTTCTCAGGGCAGCACTTGAATCCATAGCCTATCAAGTGAATGATTTGGTCAGAGCGATGACCAGTCAGGCAGGTATAAAGCTGAAAGAAGTCAGAGCCGATGGAGGACCTACAAAAAATAAATTCCTGATGCAGTTCCAGGCCGACTGCTTACGTGTACCGATCAATTGTTCGGATGTTGAAGAAGCTTCGGCCTTGGGAGCCGTTGTAATGAACGGAATGGCTCGCAAGATATGGACGAGCTTTGAGCAGGTGTCCGTATTACGCCGGAGCCGCTACCGCATAGAGCCGCAAAGTAACCTATCACAGGTAGAAAAATGGTGTGAAGGCTGGTTGAAAGCGGTAAACCAATTAATCAGATAAATATTTTCAAAGTATAATTTAAATACCCACTATCTACAATGAAAAACAAGGAAAGAATGTGTTTCGGTATAATTATCGGCACTCGTGCTTATTTTAATTCAGAATTGGCTAAAGATGTTCGCAAACAATTGTTGAAAACACTTGCCGACGAAGGCTATGATTATGTGATCTTACCTGAAGACGCTACTCCTACCGGCAGTAGCAGTATTGAAACCCGCGAAGACGGATTGAAGTGTGCGGAACTGTTCCGACAGAATCGTGACCGCATTGACGGTATCATAGTTTCCCTGCCCAACTTTGGCTTTGAGATTGGAATCATCAATGCTATCAGCGTGGCCGATTTGAATGTCCCCGTTTTGGTACAGGCTTGTGACGACGAGAACGACAAGGTGGATCTGGACAGCCGCCGTGATGCTTTTTGCGGTAAGATTTCTGTTTGTAACAATCTGTATCAATATGGCATACCTTTTACAGATACCACGCTACACACCTATTCTATATACTCCGAATTACTGGCCAAGGATATCAATAAGTTTGCTGGTATCTGTCGTGTAGTCAATGGCTTGCGCCATGCACGTATCGGTGCTATCGGTGCTCGTCCGGCTGGTTTCCAGACTGTACGTGCAAGTGAGAAACTGTTACAGAAGAGTGGCATTACAGTCGTTCCGGTCGACCTTTCTGAAATACTCGGTGCTGCCCGTAAGATTGAGGATACGGATGCGGAGTTGCTGAAGAAGCTTGAAGAAATTAAGTGCTATGCGGCAGTTCCCAAGGAATATAGTGACAAGCTGGTGCTTCAGGCAAAATTCGGTGTGGCTGTAGAACGTTGGATCGAAGCCAATCAGATTGATGCTGTTGCTGTTCAGTGTTGGGACTCTTTGGAACAAAATTATGGTTGTGCAGCATGTGTGACAATGAGTATGCTGGGTGAAAAATTACTTCCTGCCGCTTGTGAGGTAGATATTGCCGGCGCTGTGTCCATGTATGCTTTGACATTGGCAGCGCAAGGTCAATCGGCATTGCTTGACTGGAATAACAATTTTGCAGAAGACCGGAACAAATGTGTATGTACCCATTGCGGTAACTTCCCGAAATCGTTTGTCAGAAATGACTTGAAGCTTGGTACACTGGGCGTTTTGGGACGTACGCTGGGCAAGGTCAATACATTCGGTGCCGTATATGGTAAAGTGACCAAAGGTGATTTCACATTCTTCCGTATTTCCACAGATGATACAAAAGGCGCTATCAAGGCTTATTTGGGTACTGGTGAAATCACGGATGACCCGTATGGAATGGATGGATGCATAGCTGTCACCAAGGTGAATAACTTGCAGACTCTGATGAAGTATATTTGTAAAAATGGTTTTGAACATCATGTGGCTATGGTTCGCAATGATGTGAAGGAAATTCTGAACGAAGCCATCGAGGACTATTTGGGCTGGAATCTATATGTGCATGAATGAAAAGTAAACACACGGTAAACAACAGAAGATAAATTATGATACTTGTTGACAACTATATTTTGGCCATTCTGTGTTGTGTCTATTGCTGCCTCTGTTGGGGCTCTTGGGCGAATACGCAGAAGATGGTGACCTCGAAAAGCTGGAGTTTCGAGCTTTTCTATTGGGACTTGGCTTTCGGTTTGTTTTTCACGGCTCTGTTGGGGGCTCTGACATTGGGAAGCTTGGGAAGTGAAGGCCGTACTTTCTTTGAGGACTTGGCGGCAATGGACTGGAACAGTATGAAGTATGCACTGTTGGGTGGTATTGTCTGGAATTTCGGTAATATCTTTCTGACGGCAGCCATCGCTGTGGCCGGTATGTCGATAGGGTTTCCCATTGGCGGAGGCTTAGCCTGGATAGGCGGTATAATTTTTAATTATCTGCTGATAACTTTGGCCGGTGAAGTATACCCCGGAAACCAGGCATTGCTTTGGATAGGGGTAGTTGTTATCATTGTAGCCATCTGCATTTGCGGGAAGGCTTATGGAAAGATGTCGGCGAGTCAGGCATCCACCCCTAAAAAAGGTATCTTATTGGCTATTGTGGCAGGATTGGCCATCATGTTTTTCTATGGATTGGTTGTAAAATCACTCGATCCCCAGTATGTTGCGGGTGGTACGGGAACACTGACTCCCTATACCGGCGTATTTTGCTTTGCCGCCGGTGTCCTTATCACTACTCCCATTTTCAATACGTTTGCCATGAGTCATCCGGCTCAAGGAAACAAGGTCACAATGAAGGACTATCTGAAAGGTGATACCCGTACACACCTGATCGGTATGTTGGGCGGCTTTATCTGGATGAGCGGTATGGTGGTCAGCTTTATGGGAGCCGGATCAGCCAATCCGGCCATAGCCTATGCGCTGAGCAATGCCGCACCGGTGGTAGCCATGATTTGGGGATTCTTTGTATGGAAAGAGTTCAAAGGAGCTCCCAAAGGAACTGTACCTATGATTGCGACTATGTTTGTACTCTTTGTTGTGGGGCTGGTACTGATTACGCTTTCAAACTGATATTTTAATTCATTGTTAACCCAAAATAATAATAAATGAAAACGATTGTAAGACAAATTAAACAGAAAAGGTTAATGGTCTTGGTGCTGTTCCTTTTGGTAGGTATGACATCTGTTTTTGCACAGAAACATGTAAGTGTATCTGGCAGAATCACCGATGAACTTAATGAACCGATGATTGGTGTAAGTGTATTGGAAAAAGGAACGACAAATGGTGTTATAACTGATTTGGATGGCAATTATACCTTATCAGCGAGCGAGGGTTCCACTATTGTCTTTTCGTATATCGGGTATGTGACCCAGGAAAAGAAAGCCGTTGCAGGTACTATGAATATTATACTGAAGGAAGATAGCAAGACTTTGGATGAAGTGGTTGTTGTAGGATATGGTGTACAGAAGAAAAGTTCCGTAACAGGGGCGATTTCTTCCGTAAAAGCAGAAGATTTTGAAAATCGTACCATAACCAATGCTGAGCAGGCCCTGCAGGGTAAAACAGCCGGTGTGCAAATTATTTCTGCATCTGCGGCTCCTGGTTCGAATCCCGCCATTCGTATCCGTGGATATAGCAGTAATGCCAGTTCAGATCCTTTGTATGTGGTCGATGGTTTGCGTACGAAAGACATCAGTAACCTCGATCCGAATGATATTGAGAGTATGGAGGTGTTGAAGGATGCTGCTTCTGCTGCTATCTATGGTGCCCAGGCCGGTAATGGTGTTGTCTTGATTACCACCCGGAAGGCAAAAAAAGGAGTTCGTCGTATTTCTTATGATTTCCAGTTGTCCTCCCAGTCTTTAGGTCGTACTCCTGATATTCTGAATGCTCAGGAATATGTCAATTATATGACTGAAGGTAATCTTATTCCCAGAGAAACAATAGATAGGTATTGGGATGGAAAGACAAATACCGATTGGATAGAAGAGACATTTGAATCATCCATGATGCAGCGTCACAATGTCAATTTCCAAGGTGCCAATGATAATGGCTCATTATTCGCCTCACTCTCTTATTTAAGTAATAATGGTCCCATTGTTGGCAATAAGGATGTTTTTGACCGCATTACCGGCACTGTCAATGCAGA
Source organism: Bacteroides sp. CACC 737 (assembly GCF_013874375.1). Lineage (NCBI taxonomy): Bacteria > Pseudomonadati > Bacteroidota > Bacteroidia > Bacteroidales > Bacteroidaceae > Bacteroides > Bacteroides sp. CACC 737. The sequence continues at coordinate 3,280,274 of NZ_CP059408.1, read as the reverse complement.
TTATAAAATAAAGGATTGGTTGAAGTTCACGACAAACAATTCATTTTCCCGTTATCATGTACAGTCTGTAAGCGAAGGTTCGGCAACCGGTTCTCTGATGCTGTCTGCCATTCAGCTTGACCCTCTGACGCCGGTCACCTATGCACCGGACAAACTGCCCGACACTATGATTAACTATATGAATCAGGGACATACTCTGCTTCAGAATGCCAATGGTGATTATTATTCCATTTCCCCTTATGGCGACTCCAATAATATCAATCCGTATATCATGCGTGACCGTGGCACAACGAAAAGGGATGGTTTTGTATTCAGCGGTTCCACTTATCTGGATTTTACTCCGATCAAAGAGTTGGTCATCACTTCACGTTTGGGATACCGTTATACTTACAGCAATTCCTACGGCTATGTTATGCCTAACATTACTTGCTCTGACCTTTATCAGGACTATGTATCGGTAAGTGCGACAAGCTCCAACACCACGTACTGGCAATGGGAAAACTTTGCCAACTATACCAAGACATTTGCAGATAAGCACAATGTAAACGTGATGCTTGGTATGTCCTATTCTTCCAATACTTCCTTTGGAGTGACGGGAGGAATCAATGGTAGCCGTTCCGGCGACAAGGTTGATTTGGGTATTACCAAGTTGGATCCCAATTATGCCTATTTTGCTTTTCGGACCGGTACTGCCACTCGTACGGTAAGTGGTGGAGAGAAGCGGAGGTATGCCAATCTTTCTTACTTTGGCCGGGCATCTTATGACTATGCAGGCAAGTATTTTGCCCAATTCACCCTTCGTGCGGATGCAGCCGACTTGTCTATCCTTCCTTTGCAGAAACGTTGGGGCTATTTCCCGGCTGTGTCTGTCGGCTGGGTACTTTCCAACGAGAAATTTATGGAAAACCTCAAGTCAATCTCTCATTTGAAGTTGCGTGCAAGCTGGGGACAGAATGGTAGTATCGCCGGTTTGGCAGACTATATGTATGATGCTACGATTTTGTCTGGAATCAATTATCCGATGTCAGGTGATGTGTCTTATGAAACAGGTTCGTTGCCATCTGCAACCGGTAACTATGATTTGAAGTGGGAAACTTCCGAACAGATAGACTTGGGTATCGACCTCCGGATGCTGAATGACCGTTTGAGCTTCGGATTTGACTATTATGAGAAGAAAACCAAAGACTTGATTGTAACCGGTATTACTCCTTCTTTGATTGTGGGTAACACTACTTCACCTATGAATGCGGGAAATGTCAAGAACAGCGGATTTGAGTTTGAACTCTCATGGCGTGATCATATCAAAGATTTCAGTTATAGTGTAAAAGCTAACATCGCTACTTTGAAGAATAAAGTAACTTATCTTCATGAAACATTGGAGCGTATTGCCAGTACAACAAGTGCAGGTATCGGCACTATGAATTATTTTGAAGAAGGACATCCCATTTGGTACATGCGCGGTTATGAGTGCACGGGTATTGATCCGCAAACGGGTGACCCAATGTTCAAAGACAAGAATGATGATGACATTATTGGAGATGCCGACCAGACAGAGATCGGTTCTGCCATTCCCGACTTTACTTATGGTATTACTTTGACAGCTGCCTGGAAAGGCCTTGACCTGACAATCTTTGGTTCCGGTTCTCATGGCAATGATGTGTTTGCCGGCTATAACCGTACTTCCCGTATGAAAGCGAATACCTTGAAGGAATTCTATGACGGACGGTGGATTGCTGTGGGAGACAATGCAAAATATGCCCGTTCCAATCCCAGCAATTATGATAAGTATTTAAAGAGCTCCAAATTTGTATTCGACGGCTCATATTTTAAAATCAAGCAGATACAGTTGGGCTATAACCTGCCTAAGAATTTGTTGAAGCAGGTGGGTTTGAGTAACCTTCGTTTGTATTGTTCTTTAGACGACTTCTTCACATTTACCAAATATCCCGGATTTGATCCTGAATTTACGAGTACAGGCAATGCGATGGGTTTGGATATGGGCTCTTATCCGTCCAGCAAGAAAGTCGTGCTCGGTCTTAACGTAGTATTTTAATCTTTAATTCAATACGAAATATGAAAGCAAAATATATTTTATCAAGTCTGTTACTTGCCGGCTGCACTTTCTTTTCCTCTTGTGAGGACAATCTGGATATTTCGCAGCATGGGGTAAGCACTTTCGAAAATTTCTATAAAACGGATGCCGATGCGGAAGAAGCCATTATAGCCTGCTATAGCAATTGGAAGGACACCTATGAGCCTGCGTTCTGGCTGAAGAATCTTCTTTCTGACGATTGCTATTCGGCAGGGGAAAGCTGGACGGCTGCCAGTGCGCAGTTGCTGTCGACCTATACGTTCGACTCTGATTTTTCCCATATTAAAACGTTGTATACGAATCTTTATAAAGTGATTTATGCCGCCAACATTGTTTTGCAGTATGTAGGCGATGATTCTGAGGTTAAGCTTCGTGCACGTGCAGAGGCAAAGGTTTTCCGTGCGATGTCCTACATCGAATTGATCAGTCTTTGGGGAACTCCGCCGTTGGTGGACCATCCGTTGAAAGCAAACGAATATTCCCAGGCAAATGGTAATACAGAGGCGCTTTGGGCATTGGTGAACCAAGATTTGACCGAAGCTGTCAACAGTGGCAATTTGGAGGAAAAGACAAGCTTGGACAACTTTACCTATCGTATCACCAAACAATTTGCACAAGCCTTGTTGGGCAAGGCATACGTATTCCAGAAGAATTATGGTGCTGCTGTTACAGTTTTGGATGAGGTAATCAATAGCGGGAAGTACGACCTTTACAGTGATTATGAGAATATCCAGACTACCAAAGGCGAGGCGAATTGTGAAAGTCTGTTTGAAAGTAATTATGTTTACGACGCCAACAATGTTACCGGCATTATGAGTAACATGATTTGGGTATATGTGCATTGGCGTGGAGACATGCTTGCATTCAATGAGCCTACTCAAATCTATTCTCATGGAGGCTGGGGATTTTTTAATCCGACGAAGGAAAGCTACGATGCGTTTGTCGAAATGGGAGATACTTATCGGTTGAATGCCTCTATCAAGACATACCGGCAAATGGAGGATATGGGTATCTCATTGAGCAATGCCATAGCTTATATGCCGGACAATGCCGGTTACTTCAGCTGGAAATACCGTGTTTATGAAGCAGATGTCATCAACTATTGGTGGTTGCGTTGTCCTAACAATACCCGTGCCATGCGTTATGCCGAGGTTCTGCTGCTTGCTGCTGAAGCGAGTCTTCAGTCCGGAAATGCAAGTAAGGCTGCCGGATATGTGAATAAAGTGCGTGACCGTGCCCAGTTGCCTGCATTGGGCAACGTTTCTATGGATGATATCAAGAAGGAGAAGCGTCTGGAGCTTTGGATGGAAGGCTGCCGTTACCAGGATTTGATTCGGTGGGGTGATGCTGCTACGGTACTTGCCAAGAGAGGGCAGGAAAGACCGGCTCTTTACAAAGACGGCCGTGTAAGCTGGGATGAGCAGAAAAATGCTTCTGCCGGCTTCAAGAGTGGTAAGCATGAACTGCTTCCGTTCCCTGCCACTGAAATGAATGTCAATAAGAATATGACCCAGAACCCGGGTTGGTAATTAATCAATAAAACTTAGTTTATGAATAAATTAAAATGCTTATTCCTATCAGGCCTTATGGCTGTGATGCCGGTTTGCATGAGCGGACAGCAGACGCCCGGTGAAAAATCGTCAAAACCGCGTGTCATCATTACTTGTGACCCGGAACTTGATGACCTGAACTCTTTGATACGTTTCCTGCTTTTCAGTACGGATTTCCGTGTGGAAGGCTTGATTTATGCCAGCAGCCAGTTCCATTGGAAAGGTGACGGGCACGGCACGAAGTGGTATGTGCCGGGACGTGAATATTCCCGTAATGGCATAGACTACGGACCGATGGAAAGTTGGCGTTGGGATCCGGATGAACGTTTCATTGACGATGCTGTGGAAGCTTATGAGAAAGTATATCCCAATCTGAAAGTGCACGACTCGTCTTATCCGACTCCCGAATACCTGAAGTCTAAAGTGCGTATCGGTAATATCGAGTTCGACGGTGATATTTCCAAGGACACTCCGGGGTCGGAGCTGATTAAAGCTGTATTGCTCGATGATTGTACGGATCCGGTATTCATCAATGCTTGGGGAGGTGGCAGCACCATCGCCCGTGCCTTGAAGTCCATTCAGGATATTTATGAGCATACCGATGCCTGGAAAGGCATCCGTGAGAAGATAATAGGAAAAGTGGTCCTTTCCCTTTCGGGTGATCAGGATGATACGTATGCACGGTATATCCGACCTTTCTGGCCGGAACTCAGACAAATGGAGATGGGGGGCATGACAGTCGGCCTGGCTTATAATGCACAGTTAAGAGCCTCCAAGGAAAATCAGATTTTCTACTCTCCGGAATGGATGCAGGAGAACATCCGCAGTAAAGGTCCTTTCGGCGAGATGTATCGGGTCTGGGGAGACGGTAAGCAGATGGTGAAAGGTGATAAGTTCGATTTCTTCGGTTTGTCGGGTTATACGGTTGATGAATTGAAAAAGCAAGGCTATGTGGTTTGGACCGGAATCCAGCCGAAAGGGTCCTATCTGGCTGAAGGCGACACTTACTGTTTCCTGAATTTGATAGGTAACGGCCTGCGTGGTCACGAAGACCCCACTTATGGAGGATGGTGCGGTGGAAGAACCGTCCTTCCCGATTCGGTGAAGAATCTTCCGCGCATGGAACAGATAAAGTATAGAGCCGAGCACTATCCTTTGCCCGACTTCACTGCTCCGGTAATGAATGGATTGGCTGCCCGTTTTAAATGGTCGGTCACTCCAAACTATGCCGACGCAAATCATGAACCGGTGATAAAAGGGGCGCTTGCCATGAGTGCCAAGCCGGGTGAGAAGCTGAAACTTAAATACACTGTAACCGATCCGGATAAGGATGCCCTTACCATTAAATGGTGGCAATATGTGTCAGCCGGTACATATCGGGGCAAAGTAGCGGTAGATGACCCTGCTTCTGCAAATACAACTTTTACTGTTCCGGCTGATGCCAACCCCGGTGATACCATCCACTTGATTTTGGAAGCTACGGATAACGGTACGCCACAGATGAACCGCTATCATCGTCTGATTATTACAGTGGCAGAATGAACTTGAATCAATGAACTTTAATTTGAAGAACTGAAATGAAAAAGATTATATTGGCCGCATTTATGGCAGCCTGTGGACTGCAAATGTCTGCCCAGCAGAATTTGTTTGTAGCGCAAGACCTCGAGTCTGCAATTGTGAACAAAGATAACACAGTGACTTTTAACTTTAAGGCTCCTGATGCCCAAAAGGTGCAGATTGCCGGTGACTTTGCCGAAAAGGCGGAGGGACAACACATTGGAGGTATGGTGGGAGCAGGTTTGATAGACATGACAAAGAATTCAGAAGGAATTTGGACCTATACTACCAAGCCGTTGGATTCAGAACTTTATAGCTATGAATTCATGGTAGATGGTGTGCCGACTATAGACCCTAACAATGTTTATGTCTATCGTGACTTTGCTACCACAAGCAATGTGTTTATTGTAGGGAATGGTAAGGCAGATTTATATAAGGTAAATAAAGTTCCTCATGGAACATTGGCCCATCGTTGGTATCACTCTGATGGTATGAAAATGGATCGCCGTATCAATATCTACACGCCGGCAGGTTATGAACAATCCGGTGATAGGAAGTATCCGGTACTCTATTTATTGCATGGTATGGGAGGGGATGAAGATGAGTGGACAACTTTTGGACGTGCTGCACAGATTCTCGATAATTTGATTGCACAAGGCAAGGCTGAACCGATGATTGTTGTGATGCCCAATGGGCATGCTGCCATGGAGGCTGCACCTGGTGAGAGTAGTCTGGGATACTATAAACCTTACCATATGAAGAATGGAACCATGGACGGTGCTTTTGAAGCCTATTTCCCTGAGATTATCACGTTTGTAGAAAGTAATTATCGTGTACAAGCGGACAAAGCTCATCGTGCTATTGCGGGGCTTTCAATGGGTGGTTTTCATTCTGCCAATATTTCTTTGAACTATCCTGATATGTTCGACTATGTAGGTTTATTCTCTGCGGCCCTTAATGTCCAGAGTGCAGGTCAGAAAAATAGTCCGGTTTATCAGGATATGGATAAAAAGTTAGCTGTTCAGTTTGATAAGGCTCCCAAACTTTACTGGTTGGGTATCGGTAAAGACGATTTTCTTTATAGAAACAATGCAGCTTATCGCGCTGATTTGGATAAAAAAGGATATAAATATGAGTTTATGGAAACTCCTGGTGGACATGTATGGACCTGCTGGCGTATTTATCTCTCTGTATTTGCTCCCAAGTTGTTTAAATAAATCTGACTAGGCTATGAAAAAACAACTGTTTTATTTGCTGTTGGCTGCAGGCGTGTTGAGCGCTTGTGGCCCTGCGGCTCCTCAATTGGGTAAAGATTCTGTTGAGGATGTTATTGGTGCCATGACTTTGGAAGAAAAGGCACATTTGGTTATCGGTACCGGAATGGTGGGTACTTCGGGTGACAGTACGGTGATTGGCACTACAAAGAAGTTGGTTCCCGGTGCAGCAGGTACTACTTATCCGATACCCCGTTTGGGAATTCCTGCCATTGTGTTGGCTGATGGACCTGCAGGTTTACGTATAGATCCTATCCGCGAAGGGGATTCTGCTACTTATTATTGTACACATTTTCCTATCGGTACGTTACTTGCTTCTACTTGGAATCAGGATTTGGTAGAGGAAGTTGGAAAATCAATTGGTAATGAAGTGTTGGAATATGGTGCGGATGTTTTACTGGCTCCTGCTTTGAATATCCATCGGAATCCTTTGTGCGGGCGTAATTTTGAATATTATTCCGAAGACCCGTTGGTGTCTGGCAAGATAGCTGCTGCATATGTTAGAGGGATACAGAGCAACGGAGTGGGAACTTCCATCAAACATTTTGCTGTTAACAACCAGGAAACCAATCGGAATGCTAATGATGCTCGTATCACTCCTCGTGCCTTACGGGAAATCTATTTGAAGGGGTTCGAAATTGCAGTGAAGGAATCGGCACCATGGACAGTAATGTCCTCTTACAATCATATTAATGGCACCTATGCTTCTGAGAATACAGACTTGCTGTCCACTTTATTGCGTGATGAGTGGAATTTCGAGGGTATGGTGGTAACTGACTGGTTTGGAGGGAAGGATGCCGTGGCTCAGATGATAGCAGGTAATGATATGCTCCAACCGGGAAGGGCTAACCAGTATGATATGATTATCGAAGGGGTGAAATCCGGAAAATTGGATGAATCCATACTGAATCGTAATGTGAAGCGTGTTCTTGAACTTATTCTCCAAACTCCTCATTTTAAAGAATACAAATATTCCAATAAACCTGATTTGAAGGCGCACGCAGCAGTTACCCGCCAGTCAGCGACTGAAGGAATGGTTTTGTTGAAGAATAATAACGAAACCTTGCCATTTGAAAGGAAGGTCAGAAATATAGCTCTTTTCGGGTGTACTTCCTATGATTTCATAGCAGGAGGTACCGGCTCAGGTAATGTGAATCGTGCCTATACAGTCTCATTATTGGATGGTTTGAAGAATGCTGGATACCAGATAGATGAAGCATTGAAGGCCGATTATGAACAGTATATTGAGGCCGAGAATAAGAAAAATACTCCTGACTCGTCTCAGCCTTTCTCCAGATTTATGCCGGTACCTCGCCCGACAGAACTTATCCCTACTACAAAGGTGTTGTCAGAACAAGTTGCTAAAGCGGATGTTGCATTGGTTACGCTGGGACGTACTTCCGGTGAATTTGTAGACCGTAATGTCAGTGATTTTGAACTGAGTGAGGAAGAATTGCAACTGCTGAAGTCCGTCAGCCAAGCTTTCCATGCTGCTGGGAAGAAAGTGGTGGTGGTATTGAATATCGGAGGTGTAATTGAAACAGCTTCTTGGAAAAAACTACCGGATGCTATTTTGCTGGCTTGGCAGGCAGGACAGGAGGGTGGAAATAGTGTGACGGATGTGTTGAGCGGTAAGGTATCTCCATCGGGTAAGTTGACAATGACTTTCCCGAACAAGTTGATGGACGTTGCTTCTTCGACCAATTTTCCTATGGATGCTAGGGCTAATACAGATGTGAGGAATAAGGAGGACAAAAGCTCTTCAGTGAAGAATGTAGACTATACGGATTATGAAGAAGATATTTTTGTCGGTTATCGCTATTTCGATAGTTTCGGAAAGCAAGTGTCTTATCCTTTCGGCTATGGTCTTTCGTATACAACATTCGAGTATGTCAATCCGTCTGTCAAAGTTGATAATGGTATATATTCTGTTTCTATTGATGTGAAGAATGTTGGTAAGTTTGCAGGGAAAGAGGTTGTTCAGCTTTATGTCTCCGCTCCCAATAGGTTTCAGATGAACAAACCGGAAAAAGAACTTAAAGCTTTTACCAAAACTAAGGAATTGAGGCCAGGTGAGACTGTTACTGCCACTTTGAAACTGAACACTACGGATTTGGCTTCTTATGATGAAGCTTCTTCTTCATGGGTAGTGGATGCTGGAAATTATAAGTTTTTGATTGGAACCTCTTCCAAGGATATTAAGGCTGTACTTGATGTTGATGTGGTATCAGTTGTGGAAAAAACAAATGACATATTGAAACCACAAGAGACTGTTAATACGATAAAACGCTGAAGGTGAGTATAATATTATTCTTGGTTGTGATTAGGTTGATTTGTAGTGCTTAGGTAAATTAATTGTAATTGGGTAAAATTGGGAAAGAAGCTGCCTCGGAGTTATGAGGTAGCTTCTTCTTTTATTTGGTAATAAGATAAATTAATACCCTCCGTGTCCTACTTACGATATAAATCCCTATCTTTGTGGCGCTTTTTAGCTGAAAATAAGATTCAAATTAATTTAGATACAACAGAAAATGGCACAAGAAGACGTTTTTAAGAAACTCGTATCACACTGTAAGGAATATGGTTTTGTGTTCCCTTCCAGCGAGATTTATGATGGACTGGGAGCTGTGTATGACTATGGTCAGATGGGTGTGGAACTGAAAAATAACATCAAGCAATACTGGTGGCAGAGTATGGTGCTGCTGCACGAAAATATTGTCGGTATCGACTCAGCAATCTTTATGCACCCCACCATCTGGAAAGCCAGCGGACACGTAGATGCTTTCAATGACCCTTTGATTGACAACCGCGATTCCAAGAAACGTTATCGTGCCGATGTGTTGATAGAGGACCAGCTTGCTAAGTACGATGACAAGATAAACAAAGAAGTGGCCAAAGCTGCCAAGCGTTTTGGTGAGGCTTTCGATGAGGCTCAGTTCCGCAGTACCAACGGTCGTGTGCTGGAACACCAGGCCAAACGTGATGCCTTGCATGAACGTTTTTCCAAGGCTTTGAACGATAATAATCTGGACGAACTCCGTCAGATTATCCTTGACGAAGAAATCGTTTGCCCTATCAGTGGCACAAAGAACTGGACAGAGGTACGCCAGTTCAATCTGATGTTCTCAACTGAAATGGGCTCTACCGCCGATGGTGCCATGAAGATATACCTTCGCCCGGAAACGGCACAAGGTATCTTCGTAAATTACCTTAATGTACAGAAAACCGGTCGCATGAAGATTCCTTTCGGTATCGCCCAGATTGGTAAGGCTTTCCGTAACGAAATTGTAGCCCGCCAGTTCATCTTCCGTATGCGCGAGTTCGAGCAGATGGAAATGCAGTTCTTTGTGAAGCCGGGTACAGAGCTTGACTGGTTCAAGAGTTGGAAGGCTACTCGCCTGAAATGGCACAAGGCGCTGGGCTTCGGTGATGACCATTACCGTTATCACGACCACGACAAACTGGCCCACTACGCTAATGCTGCTACAGACATTGAGTTCTTGATGCCTTTCGGTTTCAAGGAAGTAGAGGGTATTCACAGCCGTACAAATTTCGACTTGTCCCAGCATGAGAAGTTCTCCGGCAAGAACATCAAGTATTTCGATCCGGAAACCAACGAAAGCTATACCCCGTATGTCATCGAGACTAGTATCGGTGTAGACCGCATGTTCCTTAGCATCATGTCGGCTTCCTACTGTGAAGAGACGTTGGATAGCGGTGAATCCCGTGTTGTCTTGAAGTTGCCTGCTGCACTGGCACCGGTGAAACTGGCCGTAATGCCGTTGGTAAAGAAAGATGGTCTGCCCGAAAAAGCGCGCGAAATCATTGACAATCTGAAGTTCCACTTCCATTGTCAGTATGATGAGAAAGATTCTATTGGTAAGCGTTACCGCCGCCAGGATGCCATTGGTACTCCGTACTGTGTCACCGTGGATCATCAGACTTTGGAAGATAACTGTGTGACACTGCGTAATCGTGACACCATGCAGCAAGAGCGCGTGGCTATCTCTGAACTGAATAATATTATTGCAGACCGTGTAAGCATCACATCGTTGCTGAAAACCTTGCAATAAAGCGGTTATGGAATAGACCGGTGCGTGAACAAACTGAAATAGTAAATAGTAAAATAGTAAAATAGTAAATGAAAAAGTCCCTTTTGTTTTTGCCTTTCTTGCTGTTGCTGGTGGGTGCTTTTATCTCTTGTGAAGAAGTGGAAGAGGCTGGAAAGTATGATAATTGGAGAGAACGCGGCGAGGCTTTTGTTGACTCGATAAAAAGGCTGACTGGCGAGAATTATGTCGCCACAGCAGAGCAGGCCGATGCTATGGAACTCGGGAAACTGTATGCCATACAGACGACTGCAAGCACTTCTGAAGGTGCTCAGTATGTCTATTGCAAGAAGCTTGTGAAGAATGAGACGGGTGAACGCCCGTTGTATACGGGTTATCATTCAAAGGTGAATGCTTATTATTATGGGACTTATGTGAATGGCGAAGAATTCGACGGTTGCTTTGACGGTTATAGTGCTATTGACCGCGATATACCTATTCCTCCGGTAAAAGAACCTACGGTTTTTGATTCATTCGTGGATTTTGAAGTTTCGGGTGTCGTTGCCGGTTGGGCAGCTGCCTTGCAGCTTATGCGGATGGGTGAGCGGTGGATGTTGTATATCCCTTATCAAAGCGGATATGGTATAAATGATTATACTGCTCCTTATTCTACAAATACAATCCCCGGAGGCTCTCTGTTGACGTTTGACTTGCAACTGGTTAGCTTTGCCGAATGAGATAAAAGAGGGTGTGTGCCGAAACGCCCCGAATATAAGAATTCCCCCTGCTATAGATGTCTATGGCAGGGGGAATCTAGTTAATGGAGAGATGTCTTCTTTAGCCTGTTGGTAGTGTGGCAGACGTTCGGAGACTGGTTCGTTTTATATTTTCTTCTTAATGGCCTTTACCCAGATTTTGTATCCATCCTCATTCAAATGCAGTCCGTCGCCGGTCAACTCACTGCGTAGTACATTTGTTCCCTTCTCTGTAAATAGTGGAAAAAGATTGATATAGGCAATGCCTTCCTCTTTGGCAAACGCCTCCAGACGGGAGTTGATTTCAGGAACCATATCTGTCTTTCCAGTCAGTTTTTTGTATCGGCCGAAACTTTCATTGAAAGGGAGTAGGCTTTGTAGGTAGAGTTTTGTGTCGGGAGATTCTTTCCGGATGCGTTCCACCGTCATGCGAATCATGTCTACAATACTGTCTGGTGCCAAGTCATGGGAAATGTCATTGACTCCGATAAGCAGGAACAGCTTGGCGGGATGTCCGGGAAGTATCTGATGCAGGCGGTCATAGATACCCATCACTTCATCACCGATGATGCCGCGATTACGTACATTCTTCTTACCAAGACGGGCAGACCAGTCACCGCCACCTTCAGTCAGGCTATTGCCAAGCATGACGATGTCCTTGCTTGTAATGGCAGGCTCATCCATAAACTGTAGGAAACGTTTGTAGTAATGGTCTGTATAAATACGCGGAATGGGGTAGATGGAAGCCGCCACAGCGTTGGCAACCAATGAACGCAGGCGAACTACGCTGTGTCCGTCTTCCGGATGTACGGCGTTGATAAGGAGTATGACGGAAGTGTCATTGTCCGGATCGATAATGATGGAGGTACCCGTGTAGCCGGTATGCCCATAGGTATTAGGACCAAACAAATCTCCATTGTTGGAGGCATAGGCTGTAAAATTATCCCAACCGAGAGTGCGTCCCAGACTGGCGGTAGTGCGTGGCACAGTACGCATGGCTTTTACACCCAGCGGACTCAGGATGCGGCGTCCGTTCCATTCACCTCCGTTTTGCAGGGCTGCGCAGAGTATGGCAATATCATCAGCACAAGAGAATACTCCTGCATTACCGCTGATACCTCCGTTCATGACACGTGCCAGCGGGTCATGAACTTGTCCGCAGAGAACTTGTCCATTAGGTTGCTTTTCAGTGGGGGCAATGTTATTCAATTGAGAATTGCGAATTGAAAATTGAGAATTGGCTACGTTGTTTTCCTTGTGTCCTTGTTTTCTCGTTCCTTTGTCAACTATCGTAATCCAGTTACCATCCTTATCACGTTGGCAAGGCAGATAGTCGGTATGCTCCATGCCGAGTACATCAAATAGGTTTTCACGTGCAAAGTCACGCAGGCTCTGTCCGCTTATAGTCTCGATAATGTGCTGCAAAGTGATGAAGTTGAGGCAACTGTATTGAAAATCAGTCTGCGGCTTGAAGTCGCGTTTACAAGTAGCAATATATTCCATAAGCCCATCAGGATTGGGAGAACCGTACTGCTTTTCTAGCTCGGCTACCGGTGCATAGGGAGGAAGACCGGAAGTGTGTGTCATCAAATCGGCAATGCGGATTACCTTTTTCTCTTTGCCGTCTTCGCTTTCCCAATTCTTGAAATGGGGTATGTAGAGGCTGACGGGGTCCAGCATACGGAGCTTGCCGCGTTCTGCCAGTATCATCGTACATACGGCGGTCGACATGGATTTGCTGCAAGATGCCATATCAAAGATAGTATTGGCAGTCATAGGCTCCACATTGGGATAAATACGCTTGTTGCCGTAAGCTTTCAGATAGGCCATCTTGCCGTTACGTACTACAGCAAGTACGGCACCGGGAATATCCTTGTTGGAGATGGCTGTTTCAATCGCTTCGTCAGCATACATCAACTTGCGTGAGTCCATTCCCACTTGTTCAGGGGCTACGCGTTGCAAGGGTTGCGCGGTGGCAGCTTGCAGACAAAGAGAAAAGAGAAAAAAATATATTGCTTTCATAATAAAGGAATTTAAGAGTGAGTAATAGCTAAATCCGGTACGCATCCACTGCCTTTTTCACCGAACCGTGCATCAACAGCAGCGCCTTGGCTTTGCCATAGTCCAGTCCGAGTTCCTCTACAATCATACGGGTACCACGGTCCACAAGCTTTTTGTTACTGAGCTGCATATTCACCATTTTGTTGCCTTTCACGCGTCCCAACTGTATCATGACGGAAGTAGTAATCATATTCAGTATCATTTTCTGTCCTGTTCCCGATTTCATGCGTGAGCTTCCCGTCACATATTCAGGCCCTACAATCATTTCGATGGCTACATCTGCCTCTGCTGCCATTGGAGAGTCCGGGTTGCTGGTGATACAGCCGGTCAGTATGCCGTGTTCGCGTGCCTCGTGCATGGCACCAATCACGTAGGGGGTGGTACCGGATGCAGCAATACCGATGACCGTATCCTTATCTGTAATATTGCGTTCCGTCAACTCTTCCCAACCGCGGTGAATGTCATCTTCGGCATTCTCTACCGGATTTCTCAATGCAGTGTCACCACCGGCAATCAAGCCGATAACCAGCGTGGGGGGCATACCGAAAGTCGGTGGAATTTCCGAAGCGTCGAGTACGCCCAGACGTCCACTGGTACCCGCACCCATGTAGAAGATGCGTCCGCCTTGTTTCATGCGGGGCACAATCTGGGTTACCAACTTTTCTATTTGAGGGATTGCCCTCTGTACGGCAAGCGCCACTTTCTGGTCTTCGGTATTGATGTCTTCCAGAATTTCACGGACTGATTTCTTTTCCAAGTCATTGTAGAGCGATGGTTGCTCTGAGATTTTTACGAACATAAGGCTATTTACTATTTGACGATTTACTATTTACGATTTGTCACTTTCAGTTGTGATATTTGATGAGTCCTTCCATGGGGCTCTTGATGATTGCACCCAGTTGGATACCCATTTCTTTGGCAGCTTCTGCCAGAACTTCCTTGTAATAGAAGGCTACGGAACCGATGAAATGTACTTTTTGATGCTGATAGTCTTCATATTGCATGACATTGCGTTTAAGGAATGCCTTAAAGCTGTTCAGTACCAGAGCGCGTACACAAGGTTCACCCAGATTCTGTGCAAGAAATGGTGACAAGCTTGCCAGGAAACGGTTGGGGAAAGGTTTACGGTAGACACGGTCGATGATATCAGCAGGTGTCAGGTCGAACTGTTTGAGGAATTTCTCTTTCAGCTCGGGTGTCATCTGATTTTTCAAGATATCGCCTACCAACAGTTTGCCCAAGCAGGCTCCGCTGCCTTCGTCTCCCAAGATGAATCCCAGAGGAGATACATTGGTGACAATGCTTTTTCCGTCATAATAACATGAGTTGGAGCCGGTCCCCATGATGCAGGCAATGCCTGAGTCATGTCCGCAGAGGCCACGTGCGGCAGCCAGCATATCGGTATTGACTTCCACTTCATTTTTCACACTGAGGTGTTTGGTTATGGCACGGTGCACCATACTTATCTTGTCGGGAAATCCGCATCCTGCACCATAAAAGTATACGGCATCCAGCTCACTTGTCTTCAGCTGAGGTAATAGCGCTGTTGCTATTTCATTACTGATTTCCTCTTCCGACTGAAAGAAAGGGTTCGTCCCTTTCGTGAATATCTGTTGGAGAAGTACTCCATTCTCTACAACACACCAATCGGTCTTTGTAGAGCCACTGTCTGCTATTAGAATCATATAAATAATGTTTAATGATTAGGGATTAGGGGTTAGTGATTAAGGATTAGTGATTAATGGTAGGTGATACTGTTTCTTAATTATAGGCAACGTATTAATCACTAATCCTTAATCACTAACCCCTAATCCTTATATTTTGATATATATTTTTCGTTTGTACAACTGGTAGCCGATACACCAGTTAATGGCGATAAACAGCAGGGCAAAGGCAAGGGAACCGGCGGTTTCACCGAAAACGGGCATGAGGACTATATTGTATAAGAATCCGTGTATGCTGATGCTGCTGTTTCCCCACGGGAAACTGATACTACCGAAAAGTATGCTAAGTACGCCGCCCAATACATACATGAACAGCGGATTCACACCGAATGCCTCGAAAAACATGCTCCACTTCTTATAGCCTTTCACATCAATAATCCAGATAAGCAATGCCAGAAAACTGGATGCCAGTCCGCAAGTGACGAGTACGTAGGTAGGAGACCATATTTTCTTGTTGATGGGGCAGCCGTAGCTTAGCAGGAAACCGGAGAAAGTAAGGATAACACCTACCAGCAACAGTGTGATAAGCTGCGAATTGAGAAATGAGGCACGGTCTTCCGACTTGTTGCCATCCAGCATCAGCCGCCCTACACAGAAGCCCAGCAACACATGTGCAATGGCAGGAATGGTGCTTAACAAACCTTCGGGATCTATGCCGTTATCCTTGTACATGTGTGCAGGGGTCAGGATGGCACGGTCTACCACGGAAAGAATGTTTGTTTCATTATAGGCGAAACCGTTGCCGCACATCAACAGTATGAAGTAGCCTGTCAATAGGCCGGCTATCAGATAAGGTATATGTTTATGCTTCATGGTTAGTGCAATGATGGAGGCTGCTCCGTAGCAAAGGGCCAGCCGTTGCATGACACCCAGAATACGGATACGGTCGAATGTCCAGACGGAAGCCCATAGCTTCTCTCCGAAACTGAGGTCGTCCGGAGCGGAGGCCCAGTAATAGCAGAAACGCGAGAACCAGCCGATAGCCATGCCTATAAGGAAAATGACGATGGTGCGTTTCAGTATCTTCATGCCGGCGGCGTGGCTGAACTCGAAGTTGTATTTCTTCAGGGAAATGTATGTGGAAATTCCCATGATAAACATGAAGAAGGGAAAGACGAGGTCGGTGGGGGTCAGACCATTCCACTCTGCATGCCGCAAGGGGGCATAGATATGTCCCCACGAACCGGGGTTGTTTACCATAATCATACCTGCGATGGTGACACCACGGAGAATGTCGAGTGCAAGGATGCGTTTACTTACTTTTGTACTGTTCATTGTAATATTTGTGTGTTAAGTTAATTATCAATCCTAATTATCAGTTGCCTTTGTACATTCGTCTACCAGATAGGCAATGGATACATAGGGGATACCTGAGTTTGTTGTCAATCCGATTTCACAAGTACGGCTGTTAGAGTAGCCTATATTCACTCCGGACGCTTCTATTTGCGGGCGGAGTTTGCGTAGGGCGTACGAGTTCAGCTCAGGATAGGTGAATCCCCGGTCTCCGGCAAAACCGCAGCAACCTACTTCTTCCGGCACGATGACTTTACTGGAGCAAAGGCGTGCAAGGGCTATAATGGTATCTGCCAGTCCCATTTTCCGCATGGAGCAGGTGATGTGGATTGCTACGGGGCGGTTAATAGGTGTGAAAATCAGCTTCTCACGTAAGAATGTATAGATGAATTCTGCAGGTTCATACAGTTTCATCTTCTTGATACATTCGCGCATGCGGTGCAGACAAGGGCTTTGGTCACAGAGGACGGGGTATTTGCCTTGTTCGCTGGCTTCCCAAAGTGCGGCCTCCAGTTCGGCTGTCTTGCGATCGGCAATGTCCAGCATCCCTTTACTTTCCCAAATGGTGCCACAGCAAAGCTTGTCCATATCTTTCGGGAAGATGATTTCGTAACCGGCTTTTTGCAACAAGGACACCATTTTATTTACCAATGGCTGCTCTACGGGAGACTTCTTTGCCAGACCCATAGTCTGGTTGATGCAGCTGGGGAAGTAGACGACTTTGTAGTTACGAGTTACAGAGCTACGAGCTACAAGTGCTGCGCTATTATGCTGCATAGTGCTTGTAGCTTGTAACTCCGTAGCTTGTAACTGATAACTTTTCGGCATAGCCGGCGTCCATAGAGGTATGCCTAATGCATTGTGCAGCCCCTTGGTAATGCCGCTCATCGCCTTTGTCCCTAATAGTGAATGTCCGAAGTTGGCTAAGGACAATACGGGACGCAGTGCACTCTTGACACCAGCGAAATGATTGGCGACAAAGTCTCCGGCTTTGTATCCCAGACTGCCTTTGGGTAATGCTTCCTGGCGGATTATATGGGTAAGGTCGCCCGTATTGATACCCATCGGGCACGACATGGAGCAGAGGCCGTCTCCGGCACAAGTCTGGTTGCCGGGATAGCGGTATTGTTTTTCGAGCAGTGCAAGGCGTGTCGGGTCCTCGCCGCTTTGTTTCAGCCGGGATATTTCGCGCTGCAACACGATACGCTGGCGCGAGGAAAGGGTAAAGCCGCAGGAGAGACAGTTGACTTCGCAGAAACCGCACTCGATGCATTTGTCAGCTACGAGTGACGTAGCTTGTCTCTTGTCACTCATCACTAATAAAGGCAGCGGCTTGAAGTTCTTGATATGGCATTGCGGGTCATCATTGAAAATGACACCGGGGTTTAGCAATCCTTGTGGGTCAAACAGCTCTTTGACGGCTTTCATGGCTTTGTAGGCGTCATCTCCCCATTCATGGCGGACAAAGGGAGCCATATTCCGGCCCGTGCCATGCTCGGCTTTTAGGGAACCGTCATATTTATCTACTACCAAGGTCTTGATGTCATTCATCAAGTCTTCGTAGCGTTTCACTTCCGCTTGGGTACTGAAGGACTGGTTGATGATGAAGTGGTAGTTGCCTTCGAGAGCATGGCCGTAGATGCAGGCGTCATTATATCCGTGGCGGGCTATGAGCTGTTGCAGTTCTGCCGTTGCCTCCGGAAGGTCTTCAATGTGGAAGGCGATGTCTTCGATGAGGCAAGTGGTTCCCGGCTGGCGCGTACCTCCCACAGAGGGGAAGATGCCGGAACGGATGGCCCAGTATTTGGAATATTCCTCCGGACGGTCGGTGAAGCGTACCGGAATATAGGTGGTGAAGGCTTGCAGGCAAGCTTCAATGGCAGATATGTTCTGTTGCAGTTCTTCCGGGGTACGGGCTTTGGTTTCGGTCAGCACTGCTGTCAACCCGGTTTCGTCGCCGGGCTCCACGCCGGGGAGGGCAGAGGAGGCAACTTCGCCTTTGTATTTTAGGAATACGGGGTCGTTGACGGAAGAAAGGCTTTTATAGTCTAGCATTTCAGCCCCTTTTACTGTCCATTCGCCGGTTTCGTCGACCAGCTTCTTCATGGCTACCACAGCGCGGCTCGCTTCTTTGATGGTCTTGAAGTAGAGCATAGCGCTGGCCTTGTAGGGATAATCATATTCAGTCTTCATCGTCACTTCCGAAAGGAACGCCAGTGTACCTTCGGAACCTACCATGAGGTGGGCAATGATTTCGAATGGGTCGTCGAAACGGACGAAGGGCAACAGATTGAGCCCGGTTACATTTTTGATGGAATATTTGTAACGGATGCGTTCGGCCAGTTTTTCGTTGGTACGTATTTCATCGCGCAGTTCGCAGATGCGGCGAATGAAGTCACGGTGACTCACTTCGAAGGAGGCGCGGCTGACGGGATTTCCGGTATCCAGCAGGGTACCGTCCATTAGGATGATACGGGCGGAAACAAGCACCTTGTCGCTATTGGCGTGCGTACCGCAGTTCATGCCGGAAGCATTGTTCATGACAATACCGCCTACCATGGCGCTTTTCACCGAGGCGGGGTCCGGTGCAAACTTACGGCCGTAGGGAGCCAACAGTTCGTTCACACGTTGTCCGATGATGCCCGGTTGGAGGGTTATCTGTTCGTAGTCGGCGGATATGCTGTATTTTTCCCAATTCTTACCGGCTACGATGAGGATGGAGTCACTAATGGCTTGGCCCGACAAACTGGTCCCTGCCGCTCGGAAGGTGACGGGCAGCCCGTGGCGGCTCGCCAGTTTCAACAGTTGTGAAACTTCATCTTCGTCTTTCGAACGGATTACAATCTGGGGAACCAGTCGGTAAAAACCGGCATCCGTACCCCAAGCCAGCCGGCGAAGTTCGTCGGTGTAAATCCTTTCCTGCGGAATGAATTGTTTTGCTTCCTGCAGGAAAGCCATGTAACTATGCTCTTTCATGTTCACTTTTTTTTATTGCATCACTTCGCTTCAAAGTGCTCTGTAAACGTGTCTTACGAGGGGGTACATTCAGTCGTATACTGAATATATTTAAGTATACGACTGAATGTGGTTCTGTATACGACTGAAATAGTCTCCGTATCAGGCTCTTTTCCCTTCCTTATTTATCTGTAAATTTATTTATATAAATAATACTTTTTCGACAACTTACGGAAGTCTTCGGCATCTTTATACCAGTAGTCGCGTATGTCCTCCCAACGGTTCCGTTTCGAGAAGCGCTCGCGTATCTGCCGCGAACCGCTTACTTTGTCGAACATGTTGAAACGTCCCTTGTCGGCATGGTCAAACACGGCACGGTCAGGATAGAGGGCGGCGACTTCCTGCATGACCAGGAATTGCAGGTCGCTCAACGGTGCTTTGCCGAAATCCATGATGTGCACTTGCACACCTTGCAGCAACTCGCCTTTGCCTACACTATAGAACGGCTTTAGGTACATCGGTCTGAAGATGACCCCCGGTACGTTCAGACGGTTCAGGTTTCCGGCCAGCTTTTCCGCTTCCATCCATGGTGCGGCAAACATCTGGAACGGAATGGTATACCCCACGCCGATAGACATATATCCTAGTTCGCCCAGAATGCCGCTGACGGGGTAGAAGAATGCAGAATGAGGATGTGGAATGTGTGGAGAGGAGGGAACCCATTGCAGTCCGGTTTGGGTATAATCCATCTTGCGTTTCCAGCCTTTCATCTTCACTATGTGGAGATTACATTGTTCCCCATCCTTCAACATCTTCTCGCCATTGAGCATCAGTGCCAGCTCACCGCAAGTGAGGGCGTAAAGGTACGGAATTTTAAACTGGCTTACAAAAGAAATGCAATCATCTTCAACCAAGTTGCCTTCAATCTTCAATCCGCCTACGGGATTGGGCCGGTCCAGCACAATGAATTCCTTGCCGTTTTCGGCAGCGGCTTCCATGGCCAGTCCCATGGTGCTGATGTAGGTAAAGGAACGGCAACCGATGTCTTGGATATCATACACTAATACATCCACATCTTTCAGCATGTCCGGCGTGGCCTTGCGGGTCTTTCCGTAAAGCGAATAGACGGGCAGTCCGGTAGTCGCGTCTTTGATGTCCGTCACATGGTCGCCTGCGTGCACATCGCCGCGCACGCCGTGTTCGGGGCCGTAGAGTGCCACAAGGTTCACGTTGGGCGCCTCGTGCAGGATGTCAATGGTGGACCTCATCCGGTTGTCCACCCCCGTCGGGTTGGTAATCAATCCTACACGCTTACCTTCCAGGCATCGGAAATTCTGTTCTTTCAGTACCTCGATACCGGTCTTTATTCTGATCTTCTGTGCTTGCATCGCACCTCCGCAAAGGAGGCAGAGCAAGGATATAATAATAGTCCTCTTCATAACCAATCACTAAATATTACTCACAAAACATTAATCATTAACCATTAATCATTTTTTTCCATATTCCGGGTCTATCCTTCTGTCTGCAAAAATGGTGACAACAACCGTGGCGAAACAGCATATCATTACCAACCAGAAGAAGTCCGTATATCCGATAGCCTCCTGGATATATCCCGCAAACATACCTGGTATCATCATGCTTAGTGCCATGAATGCGGTACAGATGGCATAGTGGGATGTTTTGAATTCACCTTCGGAGAAGTACATCATGTAGAGCATGTAGGCCGTGAAACCGAAGCCGTAGCCAAATTGCTCGATGGCGATGGCGGTTGAGATAGCAAACAGATTGTCGGGCTGGGCAATGGCAAGATAGACAAACGTCAGGCATGGCAGAGTCATGCATCCTGCCATCCACCAGATGGATTTTTTCAAGCCAATGCGTGATGCGAACAATCCTCCGAGGATACCGCCCAGGGTGAGGAATATGACTCCGATGGTGCCGTATACGATACCTACTTCTGCTGTCGATAGTTCCAGACCTCCCGATTCTTTGGAGGCAACCAGGAAAGGCATACACATTTTGATGAGGAATGCTTCAGGCAGGCGGTACAGCAACATGAACACGATGGCCAGCAATGCGCCCGGTTTGGTAAAATAGGTGGCGAATGTTCGTCCGAATTCTCTGAATATAGCTCCTGCAGTGGCGGCATCGGCAGCCAGTGTTGACTTATCTGAGGTGGGTTTGGGGACTGCAAAGAGGTGATAGAACGTCACCAGGCTGAACAGAACGGCTGTAACCAGCATCGTGATGGTCCATGACAGCGGAATGTTTTCGGTTCTCAGTTCGATGGCGCCGGCAATGGCTACGAGCACGCCTTGTCCGAAGATAGAGGCGAGCCGGTAAAACGTGCTTCGGATGCCAACGAAGGCTGCCTGGTCACTCTGTTTCAGTGCCAGCATGTAGAAGCCGTCGGCGGCAATGTCGTGTGTGGCAGAGGCAAAAGCCGTGATGATGAACAGCATCAGCGTGATGCTGAACATGCTGATGGGGGTTGTTCCGGCCGCCATAGTCGCCTCGTCCGGCCGTGGAATGGACAGCGTCAGCAGGATGAATGCCACAGACATCAGAATCTGCATGGAAAGGGTCCACCATCTTTTGGTCTTGATGATGTCGACAAACGGGCTCCAGAAGGGTTTGATAGTCCATGGCAGATAGAGCAGGCTTGTGAACAAGGCCATTTCTCCGTTCGGTACGCCCATTTTGGTAAACATCATCACGGAGATGTTGTTTACGATAAAATATGGAATGCCTTGTGCAAAGTACAAGGTGGGTACCCATGCCCATGGCGATATGTTTTTTGTATGGTTCATGATATTGATTTATTGTGTTCTATTCGATTATTCATACAGCTTGTCAATGCTGGCACCTATATAGTAGTGCAACAGTATTGCATCATACTTATACCCTTGCTCGCCCATCACGGCTGCACCTATTTGGCAAAGTCCCACACCATGCCCCCAACCGGCACCGGTGAGGATGAAGCGTCCGGGAATGCCTTCGGCGGACAACTCCTCTTTGTCTACCACGAAGGCAGAGCTGTAGAGGTGTGAAGTGGAGAGCGTGCGGCGGATTTCCAGTTCCTTGCCGATGGTGAGTGTGCGTTTGGTTCCCACAATCTTCAGTTTCCAGAGGCGTCCGCTGGTTCCGCGGGCTATGGGGATAAGGTCGATGATTTGTCCGTAGTCAATGCCTGAACGTTTCAGAATGAGGGCTGAAAGCTCTTCCTGGGTATATTCCACTTTCCAGCGATAGAAGTCCGTAGTCTCCTGGTCATAGTTATTGAGTACCTGCGAGAGGATTTTCTTGTCGGTGGTGTTGCAGAATGCTTCGGGGGAGGTACGAATCCAGCGGTCCGCTTCGACTTCCTGCGTCAAATCGGGCAGTGTGGCGTGCGTTTTGCTGTCTCGTTGTTGGGCAAGATAGGGGTATTTGATGTCTTCCCAGCAGTATTGGAACTCCTCGAAAGCACCGCCGCAGCATTTGGAGAAACGGGCGTCGCAAATCTTACCATCAGATGTCAGTACCTGGCCGCGGGTAGCGGAGATGGCTTGTTTCACAATATCGGTAGAGGCACGTGTAATACCCTGGTAGCGCTGACAATGGTCGTCGGCGCATACATCGAAGTGGGTGTGGTCCTCTCGGTCGTACCAGCGAATCAGCTCTTCGTCGGTCTGCGTAAAGGCCGAGTAGTTAGCTTGGGCTTCGGTGATTTCCTTATTCTTTTGTATTTGTGCCAGTAGCCAGCTTCGGGAGATGACAGCGTGTGCCTTGAGCAGCTCCGGAGAAGCGGTGGCACTCATCTCGGAGGAGATGACGCTGGTCAGATAATCTTCTACATGGATGACGTTGATGCCGGTGAGCTTTCCATTCTCAACGATGATTTTGAGAGCACCCAGAAAACGCTGGTCTTCCTTGCGCTCCCAATGGAAATTGATGCCGATGGTAACGTCCAATAGTTCGAAGGCATCGGTCTGCTCGTGTTGCGGTTCAAACAGCAGTTCGTCATACCGGCGTCCATTCCAGAGAATCTTGCCTTCGTCGTAGGTCACTACCTGCTTGCCGCTGACTTCCGTTCCGTCCATGCGATACGGATTCAGCAAAACGAATTCTATCTGCGGTTCAAACAGAATGCCTACTTGTACTTTGGGCTCTTTCATAATGGTATTTCTTTAAAATTAGAGTTCTTGGATTTCAGAAGTCATATTTTTTCCCTGATACGCTGCCGTACCTTGTGGAAATCTGTGGCAGAGAGGCATACTTCACTTAATATCTGCGCCACGTCTTCCGCAGTGATTTTCAAGAAATCCTTTTCTACGGGGGTGATAAAGACACCTCCCAAGTCGACGGATGCCGGGCTGCTCAACAGATTGGCTTCTCCTTCGGCAGTATAGCAGGCGGGGCGGTGTTTCTCGCGCGGGAAGACAAAGACCACCCAACGGTCGGCCTCGTATAGGACCAGTACGTTCATCATCGGCTCGTCTTCTTCGGGTTTCACGTCCAGAGAACGGTAAATGATGTCGAACAAGTCTGCCGCGTCCTCTTTGGAGGTGGATTCAATCACAAGTGTGGCACGGGGAGCGTCGTCAAGATACCACAGTGCTGCTTTCCTATAATCGGCTATTTTCCCGGCAGTCTGTCCGCGCCAGTCCTTTTCAATAGGCATGAACCCTTTGTTTCCTGCCTGGAAATGAGCATGGTCGGGGGCGGAAGCACCACATTTGGGACCGTTGTAGAAGATGGTGTAATCCGTCAGCGCCTCGGCCAGCTCCAGCATGTCGGTGAAGCGGGTGGCTATGCGTTGAGGGGTATGTGCCAGTTCCGGTACTGTCAGGTGGCGGGGGAAGATGGGGAACGGATTCACCAGAATATTGTAGTGTCCTCCGAACGGGATACCTTTCTGTACCGGCGGCAAATTGGCCGGGCACAGAAAGCATTTCCGTTCCAGGATGGACTTGGCATCCACTTTGGCACCGGAGGAAACGATGCGTGCCGGGTTGAACTGTACCTTATAAGGTATCCCGTTTACATTCAGCTCTTTCACCCGCACACCGGAGAGGGCGGCATAGTTGTTGCGTGCCGTCTCCCAGGATGCCAATTGTCCAGTCAGAAGATGGTGTATCGTTTGATTCATATCACTTGTTTTTGTTCATCGCTATGCGTGCCTGAAGTTCCCAGGTACGGATGCGGTCTTTGTAGAGGTTGTGTCCGTTCATTTTCACGATGTCCAGTGAGGCATCGGAGTTGTCGTCCCAACGGCGGCAGAGGTAGACCACGTCGTACACACGTCCTATCTGGTATTGGCGGGAGAAGTTCAGTCCCAGTGCATAGTCTTCGCCATAGCTGGTATTGGGTACTTTCACTTCGCGCAGCACCGGGGTATAGAAGGCGCGCGGGGCACCCAGACCGTTGATGCGGAGGGCGTTGTTGCGTCCGTTTGCCGGAGTCCATTCCTTGTGGTCGATGATGCCCGGAGCAATCATGTTCATGTTGAAGTCCGTCATCATATAGGTGCCTACTACCATGGCGCAGTTCTGCTCGTAGAAGGCGCGGACCATGATGGCGAGTGTATTTTCGTCTTTGTATACGTCATCGCTGTCCAGCTGCACGGCAAACTTGCCGCACTTGGGGTGGTGTACCCCCATATTCCAGCAACCGCCGATGCCGAGGTCGGTACGTTCGGGGATGATATGGATGACGCGTTCGTCATCCTTGAATTCATCGATGGCCTCCGTAGTGCCGTCTGTGGAATGGTTGTCGATGATGATAAGATTATATTTAAAGTCTGTCTTCTGCATCAATACAGATTTGATGGCGTCACGGATGGTACGGATACGGTTGCGTACCGGAATGATGACGGAGGCCTCATATTCGAAGTTACCGGCAGAGAACTCAATCTTCTTGAACTCCGGTGCCAGATATCCCCCGATTTCTTTCAGATGTTCGGTACATGCCTGCTCCATCTCAATCTGGCGGTCACGGTTTTTGGGGTCTACATAGTCGAAAATCTTTTCGCCGCTCTTGCGGGTATCGTTTTCCACCTCGCTGTATAAGTATTCGTTGATATGTACCAAGTCTGAATGTTGGCTCAATTTCAAGCGCAGGTCGTAAAGTCCGGCGAAGTTGTAGTCAGACTTCATGTGTCCGGCGGCTTCCTTTAGTTTTTCGGTGTTGAAAAGGAGCAGGGAGCCAAAGTTGAAGTCATCCCTCAAGGAACCGAATTGGTAGTCGATTACCGGAGCGTTGCTCTGCTTGCCGTCTGCTATTTGGTAGTGGTCGGCATATACCATACCGGCGCTTGAATCTTCAAGGATGTGTATCATACGTTCCAGTGCAAACATACCCATTTCGAGCGTAGTCTCTTTGGTATAAAGCAATGTGTATTCTCCTTTGGCTGCATTAGCAATAGCTTTGAGGGTTGCACTGCTGTAGGGCATGTCAACAAACAATATTTCGCAGTCCGGGAGCGATTCCAGAGTGGCATCGGTCGTGATTAACCGGATTTCTTCTATAAGTCCTGTCGCCTGTAGGCTATTCACTGTTTTTTCTACTTGTTCTTTTCCTGCGTAGGGAAGAAAGCAACTGATTTTATTCATGATATATCTTTTAATTTTTAATTCTCAATTTTTAATTCTCAGAAGTCCCACTTCCCCGCTGGTTGCCGTGAATAGAACTTCGTGGCCGTTCAACGGAACTACGGTACTGATGAGTGAATTTCCTATTTTATGTTTCCACAGTACTTTGCCTGTTTTTCCTTCCAGTGCGAAGATAAGTCCTTCTTTGGTACTGCCAAACATTACCCCCTCTTTTTCCACTTGCATGGAGGGGGCATGCTCATAACCGAAACCTACATTGGTTGCCCACAACTCCCGCGGAGTATCTCCTTGAGCTGCATAGCAAACAATGCTGTCGTTCATCGTTTTGCTATAGATACGTTCACCGTCTTCGGAAAGTCCGATGGTCTCGCGCACCATGGACTGGAAGGTGCGCCACACGGTATTGCCCGTATGGATGTCTATGGCGGTCATGGCGCGTTGCGGGTCGGTAATGAATACTTTGCCGTCGGTGGCTACCGGCCATACGGCGGCTGGAGAGAAGTGCATACGGGTCAGTCCGCCCGTCCATTTCCATAGTTCATGCCCGTTTGCCTTGCTCAGGGCATACAGTGTATTGTCCCATGCGCCGAAGATAACTTTGTCTTCCGTCACCAACGGCTTGGTCTCGATGTAGCCCTTCACGCTGGTGTAGGCCCAGATTACTTTTCCCGTATGGATGTCTATGGCACGGAAAGTGGCGTCACTGGCACCGATGTATGCTCTGCCGTCTGCGATGGTCACGGCTCCGAGCACCGGTTCGGCGGCTTCTACCGTCCAGAGCAGGCTGCCGTCTTTGGCGTTCAATCCGTAGATGCGACGGTCAGCAGACCCGAATACAACGATACCCTCGCTTACGGCCGGAGTACCGACAATGCGCTTGCCGGATTCAAAGCTCCATAGCTTTTTACCGTTTTTCAGGGCGTAGGCTGTCAGCTGTCCCATATCGTCTCCTACGAACACTTTATCTTTTTCTACGGCGGGAGAGCAGTAAATGCCTGCGCCCGTCTGCACCATCCATTGCTCCTTTACTTGCGGATACTCCTTGTTGACCGAGAAGTCAGGATATTTCTCTGCCTTTCCGTTGCGGTCGTAATACTGTCCGGTCAGCGAGAATGCTGTCCACTGCTTCTTGGGCTCGCCGATACGTTGCGTGTATACCCGGATGGAATCCCCGGTTACTTCATAGATGCCGTAACCCGGTTTCCCTTCTTTGTCGCACAGGTTGCTGCGCATCAGTACGCCCGGAATGCCGTCGTAACGTAAATCCCGGTTGCTGTGGTAGTGTCCGCCGATAAACAAGCGCACGTTGTAGGGGCGGACGGCATCCGTCACCTCATACCAATTGTCCACATCACCTTCCATTAGCGGGTAGTGGGTGACAAGTATCACCGGTTTGTCTTTGCCGTTTTTATCCATTTCTTCCGTCATCCAACGGATATCTTGCGGCACTACATGCCCGTAGGCCATACGCATCAGCGGACCGGAGTTGAAGCCGAGGAAAAGGAATCCCTTATGCTCGAACTCGAAGCGTTCGCCGCCAAAGATTTCTCCGAAAGCGGTACAGCCGGAGTCGCTCCATTTCGTTTCATGGTTGCCTAGGACTACGTGGTAGGGGACCTTCAGCAAGTCAAGGCACGATTTCACTTTTTCCATGGTAGTACGGTCGCCTTCTTCGGTCAGGTCGCCCGTCACCAGGACAAAGTCGATACTGTCGGTGGCATTAATCTGTGCCACGGAACGCAGCAGGTCCTCTGTGGGATTCGGATTGTTCGGGGTCAGATGAATGTCCGTCAGTTGGGCAAAACGGAATGTCCCTTGCTGTGCCTGCATCCCCAGGGGGAGCAGGCAAGCCATCAGGACGATTATTAACAGTCTTCTGTTCATAGATGATGATTGGTTGATATTACTTGTTGTCGTTGAAGAATGTCAGTACAGCATTCATGAATGCCTCTCTTTCAGAATCAGTACGTATGGATTCAAAAGGGAATCCCAATACAACAGTCTTGTAGTCGCCTTGGTAGGCCACACCGGCACTCAGGTTGTTTTCAGAATACCGCATCACAGTGTGCGCATCTTTGGTTGCCGGTTCAATGGCGTCCGGTGATTCCACCACATACGAATCGGCATTCAGCTCATTGTGATAGGTATAGTTTCCTGAAAGGGCGGGGAACGGAGAAGCTACGCTTTTCACCTTACCCATTGTAGCCGCTTGTCCCACACGCCACTTATATTTCAGTACTTCCATCGCAAATTTCTTGTCGGCTTCGTCGGCGGTTGCAAGGCGGTTGTCCCATAAATCCGTTCCTACAAAAGCGCCCGAAACAAAGATATTTCCACCTTGCTTACAATAAGCCGCAATAGCCTCCTGCATCGGTTTGCTGAAAGTCTTGAACTCCAACGGTTTTACGCCTCCCCGTCCCATCTTGGTCTGGCATTGCTTCCCAAGTATCAAGTCCACATACCTATACTCCCTCATATCCACCGGAATATTCTTCTCTCCCTTTCCTACGGGGGAGAGACTTTCATTACTAACCGATACAAACGAATATCCCGCTTTCAGGATAGCGGCACCATGTATGGCAGGATAATCGAACGTATTTCCTGCGATGACTTGGGTCTCGTAATTTCCATAACTGTCGCCGAAACCGGAGGCGTCGTCGTCCATCCAGGGAATGGAACGGCGGTATTCCTTCATCTTGCCAATGTAGCTGATGTCATGGATATAGGGGACCCCGTGGTCCTGCTCATCCAGAAATCCGGCAAGGAGGGTGTCGGCGGGGGCGGGGGCCGTAAAGTCGGCAGGGGCACTGATGCGGTCGAATCCGTTTATCACCAATACGGTACCTTTGGAATTGAACGCCCGTCCGGCGGAAAGAATTTCGGAAGGGAAACTCTCGCCGCCCTTGTTGACAGCGGTAACCTTGTAGCTGCATACCATGCCGGCGGGGAGCGTGGTTCGGTAACTGTTGCCGTCCACCAATACTCCGTTGTCGAAATCCCCGTCGCCGATACGGGTATAAACAATGTATTTCTCTGCTACGGCAGTTGGTTCCAACGCATCCGCTACGGGTTGCCAGGTCAGTTCCACTTCGTTCTCGCTGGTCATGCGCAAGGCCATGTGGTCTACCGGTAACGGTTGCACTACATAATCCATGTTGTATTGTGAGCAGAGGAACTGAAGCATACCTTTGTAGATGGCGCGGCTTACGGTGAAACGGAAACGCGGGTCCAGTCCGTAGCGCATGTCTGCAAAGTTTTGATGGGAAAGTAGTTCGAGTAGCATGGTAGGTACGCGGGGTACACGGGCCTCATAGTAGGATTGGTTCCATTTGCCCCGGCGTGTCCATTGGGGTTCGTAGAGGGTACGCACGTCACGCACGATGTTGGACTGAATCAAGTCTGTCAGGTCGTGGCTCAAGTAGCGGGATGCTCCGTTGGCGAATTTCTCATTGTAGGCGTTGGTATAGTAGATGCCGAGTGTCCCGATGATGGAATCGTTCAGTGTAGTTCCTGCATCGGAGTGGAAGGCAAAGGCCATGTTGACAGGGATGTTCAGCCCTTTTTCCGTCGGGTTCACGGCAGAGCCTCCGGAAAGGTAGTTCACCCAGATACCACGGCATTTATAGTCGTCGGTATAGTCATTCTTGCCGTTGCTTTCTGAATATACGCTGTCCGGTATGCCTGCCCATTGCAGCCAGTAGCGGGCGGCTTCGCAGAAACGGGGATAACCGCTGACTTCTCCCCGGGCTATGTTTCCCATGCCGCCGCCTATCTTCACGGCGTCGGCGGTGATGATTCTTCCTACTTTGGAGGAAAGGTTGCTCAGAACGACTTTGCATTCATTGTTCCGACCGGCATTGAAGCCGAAGGTGCCGAGGTAAATCCAGGTGCCGCCTCCCATTTGCTGGTTTACCTTGAACTGCGTGGTGCCGCCTTTGTGATAGACGGTGTAAAGGGCATCGTCCGCGCTGTTTGGCAAGGTTTGGTAAGAGACGTATACGGCGTATTGTCCGGTCGAAGGGATTTCGGGAATCCATTCGGCGGTGCTTGCGTTTCCTTTCTTGATGGTTTCTATGGCGCGGTAGGTGCCTTCCTTGAAAGGATTCTCAAAGTCTATGTATTGGGGGCGCAGGTGGGCGAAGCCTTGTCCTGCTCCCTGGCTCCAGAGCTTGTCACCGGAATTTTCTGTATAGACGGAACGGCCGGTCAGGCAACCGTCATTGTCTACGATGACTTCTGCCGTCTGGCAATCGCGTTCGCGGGGAAGCAGCACATTGGCACCGGCATTTTCCAACATCGGTACGAGGAAGGGCAATACGTAGCTCTGGGTGTAGAGGTCTTCCACGGTCTGGAAGATACGCGCACGCTGCCATTCCCAGCGGTCGAGTTTTGATTCGTAGTACCAGCCGTGGCTTTGCCATAGGGCGATATGCCGGTTATGCAAGCCGTTGGTGGGGGTGTAGGGGGAGGAAACTTCGGTAACCAGAGGCTTGGAAGCGACGGGGCTGAATGTCTTCGTCTTTTTGTCTTTTTTACTGCGCAGGGCTTGGGGAACCAGTTCTTCGATACTGCGCTTGTTGGTACGGATTTGCAGCTTGTATTTGGCAAACTCCGCCGGCAGCAGGGCGCTTACCCCTTGGTAGATTTCGGCCACATTGTCCTCACGGAAAGGAATATAGGCACAGTTCATGTTGGCAAACAGTTGCAGTGTATTTCCTTCCACAGCCACTGAGTCGATGCTGATACGTCCTACGGAAACTTCTTTTCGTGCGGTGGTATCCAGGAATTTCCCGATTGCCTGACGGACATCCGTCGGAAGTCCTTGCGCGCCTCCCGCGTGGGGGAAGAGGGAGGCGGCAAGCAGACTAAGTAAAAACTGACGTCTTACATTCATAGATGATGTATTAAGTTAATTGTTCTTTTTATCTTTCTTAATCAATAGACAGAGACCGATGAAAGTGAACAGTGCATTGAAAATCAGCAACTCGTAGCTGAATTGATAACCTCCGAACCAGGCTTCGGAATTTTTCTGCAGAATGAAGCAGAGAACCGGGGAGGCGATGGCAACCAGCGGGATGTACTTGTCACGCACTTGTTGTTTCATGAAGATGCCGAAAGCAAACAGACCCAAGATAGGACCGTAGGTATAGCTTGCCAGGATATATACAGCATCGATGACACTGGTGTTGTTGAGAAGATTGAATACGAAAATGGTGATTCCCATAACAACCGCCATGCCGATGTGCACTTTCTTGCGCATCTTTACAACCGTCTCTTCCGACTTGCCTTTCGTTCCCAGAATGTCTACGGTGAAGGAAGTGGTCAGCGCGGTGAGTGCCGAGCCTGCGGCTGAATAGGCAGAAGAAATCAGGCCGATGATGAACAGTATGCCCACAATGGCAGGGAAGTAGTTGCCGGTGGCAATCAGCGGGAATAGTTCGTCACTCTTCTCCACCGCAATCTGCTGGTTGGCGGCAAAGATGTAGAGCAGCACGCCCAGCATCAGGAAAAGCAGGATGACGAAGAACTGCGAAATGACACTGGTAATCATGTTCTTCTGTGAGTCCTTGAAGTTCTTGCAGCTCAGGTTGCGCTGCATCATGTCCTGATCCAGCCCGGTCATGGCAATCATGGTGAAGGCACCGGCGAGGAACTGCTTGAAGAAGTACTGCTTGCTGTTCACATCGTCGAAGAAGAAGATGCGGGACATGTCACTGTCGGCAATGGTGCTTACCATACCGGTAAATGACAGATTGAGGTCGGAAGCGATATACCAGATGCAGAGTACGACCGACACCACCAAGCAGAATGTCTTCAGAGAGTCTGTCCAGATAAGAGACTTTACGCCACCCTGGAAAGTGTACAACCAGACCAGTGCCACCGTGATGGCCACGTTCAGCAGGAAAGGCAGTCCGAAAGGTTCGAATACCAGTAGTTGCAACGTCAGGCATACGAGGAACAGACGGACAGCGGCACCGAGCATTTTGGAGATGAAGAAGAACCAGGCACCCGTGCGGTAGGAAGACATGCCGAAACGGTTCTCCAGATATTCGTAGATGGATACCAGGTTCATTTTGTAGAACAGCGGTACCAGTAGATAGGCTATGATGAGCTGTCCGGCAATGAAGCCCAACACCATTTGCAGATAGCCGAAGTTACTGGCGGCAACCATGCCGGGTACGGATACATAGGTCACACCCGAAATGGCGGAACCAACCATCGCGAAGGCCACGACATACCAGGATGACTTACGGTTACCGACAAAGAATCCTGCGTTGTCAGCCTTTCTTCCTGCAATATAAGATACCGTGAACAATATCACGAAGTAGGCAGCGATGGTAATGATTACGGAAAGTGGAGTCATGAGGTTATTTACGATTTTATGATTTACGATTTACGATTGAAATTACTTCTTTTGATGATATGTACGACTTTGATTATCCTATGTACGCTCTGACGTTCTCTTCCAATTCACGTTCATTTTTTAATCGTAAATCGTAAATCGTCAAATCGTACATCCCTTTATTCTTCGTAGAGCAGGTAGGGCTTGCGCTGTACCTTGAATTTCTCTACGTCGTCTTTCCATCTTGCCTTGATTTCTTCGGCGCTCTTCCCTTCCTTTATCATTTTGCGCACGTAGTCGGTGCCTATCAACAGTTCGAAGAAGGAACGGAAGAAGTGGTCGTCCATGTTCAGATTCCGGTAAGCGTCTATCACGTAACTCAAGTCAATACCGCGTTTCCAGATTTCCTCGTCGCTCATGTTGCTCAGGTTCACGCCGTGGCAAAGCTTGCCCAGCTGGGGCGGATTCTTGGCTCCGGGAACACTGCGCGGGGTGAAGCTGTAGCTGTAGCCCGTCATGTTGGGATGCCCGTAGACCTGGAAGGGGAGGTCGGTTCCTCTTCCCAGACTGACCGGAGTGGCCTCGAAATAGCAGGTCGAGGGGTACAGATAGATGGACTTCATGTTCGGCAGATTGGGGGACGGGGGAATCGGCAGCTTGTATAGGGTCTGGTGCGTATAGTTCTTGCAGGGAATGACGGTCAGGTCGCAAGTGCGTGACGCCGGCAACCAGCGTTCGCCGTTTACCATCAGGCCCAGTTCGCCCAGCGTCATGCCGTGCACCACGGGAATCGGCAGCCAACCTACACCGGATTTATATTTCATGTCCAGTATCGGGCCGTCCACGTAGTGTCCGTTCGGATTGGGGCGGTCCAGTATCAGCACCTTGCGGTTGTATTCTGCACAAGCGTCCATCAGCCGGCACATAGAGGCATAATAAGTATAGAATCTTAGGCCTACATCCTGGATGTCTACCACAAGGATATCAAACTTGCGCATGGATGCTTCGCTTGGTTTTCCGGATTTCCCGTCGTACAGCGAGAGGATAGGTACTCCGGTCTTCTTGTCTACCGAGCTGGACACGTGTTCGCCTGCGTCGGCATCTCCTCTGAAACCGTGTTCAGGGGAGAAAATGGCTACTACATTGAACTTGTTTTCCAGCAGAATGTCCAGCAGATGCTTGTCTCCTATCATTCCTGTATGATTGGAGAATATGGCAATTCGTTTATCTTTTAGGATTGGAAAATACTCGGAAGTCTGTTCATCACCTAAAATAACTCGTTCTTCTTGTGCCCGGCACAGTAAAGAACTACATAGCACAAAGGCTAAAAGCAGCAGTTTCTTCATAATAGTATTATTAAGGAGGACGTTGTTTGCAACAAAGATACGTTTTATTTTAATATCAAAAACACTTATTTGGGTATTTTTAGTATTATCAATCATAATTTGCAAATAGTCAACTGTTCACCTTATTAATAATGGTTGAACTGCATCAACTGCGTACGGAAATACTTTTTATAAAAAGAGTGAGGGCCAAGTTTGCCCTCACTTTGGTACAATCGGTGGGAGTGCCGGTTCATTCTTCTATTCTTACCAGATGATAAAGTGTTCCCCGGTTCGATTTCTTGTTGAGGATGTCCAGCTTGCGGAGCGTGCGCCCGAAAGCTGCTATCCGGTTGATGGCCAACTTATCCCTCGTTTTCTGTTGCAGGTCGTTGAAAATCTGCATGGCTGTGAGCCATTCGCCTTCTTCGCTCTCCTCCGCGCCACGGAAATGGCAAAGGAAAAGTTCTTCCAATGGGTCTACCCGCTCGAATTCCCGGTTGTACTCCTTTACGATTGCTTCGTCAGTGTCGTCCAGCCAGTAGCGTTCACCCTTCATGATGTCGTGCATGGCTTGGGCATAGAGCTGGTGATAATTGATAGTGACGTTTGTCTGGATAGGACCGGTCACTTCGATGCAGATGAAACGGCGACTTCCCGACGGGTCGGTCAGCAGGTCTTTCAGATTGCTGGTCCCGATGAAGGAGGCATAGCGGCGCATTTCCTGAATAGTGCTACCGTAGGGCTTTCGCAGGTTGGCAACCGGTTTTTGCAGGAGGTGCTTCAAGAAGCCTTGCTGATTGGCGTTTATCTGGTCGAATTCGTCGATGTTAATCAGAAAAAAGCGGCCAAGGCTGCGCTCCGCTTCCTGCTTGCTCTTGAAGTCGATACTGTCGGTGTAGCCGAAACGCAGCTCCGGTGGCAATAGGATACGGCAGAAAGTACTTTTGCGGTAACCTTGCGAACCTACGAGCAGGGGCGAGGTATTGTTGCCGTGCTGTTTGTCGATTCCCCGCCAATGTGCCACCATGCCAAGAAACCACCGGTAGAACAGTTCCCTCCAGTGGGGATTGTGGCAGGGCACGAGGTCGGCCAATGCGCGGATGCGGTCTTTGCCGTCCCAGCGTCCGGTGTTATAGAGATATTCTTCGATGGGGTTGTATAGCGGCACGTAGTCCGAAGACAGGAAGCGGGTGATGTCGCGGTCCCACACACGTACTCCCTCTTTCAGTGCCTTCATGGCGATGCTGCTGCGTACGCGCTGGTCGGCAGGTTGGAAGTAGAAGTGGATGGAGTCGCGCTGCCGGTATTCCAAGTCGCCAAGCACGGTGTTGTAGCGGAATTCGTAGCGGCGTTTCATGAACTCCTCCAGCCGGAAAGCAGTTTCCTGGTCTTTGTTCAGGCTGCTGCGGGTGCCGAAGCCTTTCAATTCCCCGTAAAGGTTATGCAGCGTCAGGCGTACAAGGGGTTCGTCTGCCTCCCGGTAGTAGTGCATCAGTGTCTGGCGCACCGCTTCTTCTTCAGGAATGCCGGCTTTGAAGCAATGTTCGGCAAGGCGGGACAGCAGCGGGCGCAGGTCGTCGCCCCGTCGCCAGTTGTCCAAATCGCGGAAGGCGCGGTCGAGGGCGGCCTCGAAGAGCAGGTTGCATGTGTCCGCCACTTCGTAGCCGGGAGTCATTCTCAGCAACGGATTGCTTTCCTGCTGTTTCCGTTGGCGGTAGTTGTCTTCCGAGGGCAGGGCGCAGGGCTGTTCCAGGCAGAAGGCCACGGCGGTGGGGCTATAATAGGGCTGTTCGTCCACGGTCATCCGGCAGCTTTGTAGGAGTGAAGGAGCCTGGAGGGTGATGGGGAAAGGGAGAAGGGGTTGGTAGCACTTCACTGCCAGGCGGTAGGCGTGGGCGTGGAATAAGGCGATATCGTCTTCATTCTTTGGAAGCCCTCCGTCGGGCAGGGTGAAGCGTACCCATATTTTGGCGCTTCGTCCGCTGGAGCCACAGAAGGCGGCAAAGGTTTGCGGCAGCAGGGCGGCTTGTTGTTTCACCAGTTCGGCTTCGGCCACCCCGGCCAGATTGTTTACTTCCAGTAGTACCAGCCCGTTGTAGGTCTTTATCCGGTGTTCTCCTGCTTTGGTGCGGGTCATTTCTACGGCGGGATAGAGACGCGGCAGTCTGTCGATATGCTCATATCGGGCGTTGGTCCCTTTCAAATGCGGGATGATGCTACGCAGCTCCGTAATGTATCCGGTCTTGTTCTCTGTTTTCAGCTTTTCCATCAACATGTCCGTTTCTTGTGTGCTGACGGCCTCTTTTCCGCTTTCGCGTTCCTCTCTGATCAGTGTGATTTTCATTCTTTATCGTGTATGTAATATTCTTGTAAAGATACGCCGGGAAAGGGGGGGATACAAGCTTTTCAAGGATTATTTTCCGATTGGCTTCTTTTTTGGGGTGGAATGTCTATATGTTTCTTTTATAAAAGGTGTTTGTTTCTTTGCTTATCCCCATAGTTTTGTCTATTTTTACACCAGAGTTTATGAACAGTCCACTAAAGTGGTCTTTCTTGTTCATATTAGTGAACGGAGCAGCTCACTACAGTGAACGGTTCTGCTCACGGGCTGGGCTGTGATATAACCTTTGTACTTCAACAGACTGCGTACGTACTTCGCACGTGTTCCGTGCAGTGCTTTATCGTATAATGTAACCCTTTAACGCAGTTTGAACTATGGCTATTTTGTTTGATTGGTACGAGAATCCGGACTCGTACGACAAATCTCCGGAAGATAAAATCCTTCATCCCCGTCTCCGCCTAAATGGGAGCAGGTCTACCGATGAATTGCGGCGGGACATCCAGGCACGTTGCTCATTGACAGAAACCGATGTGACGGCTGTGCTTGATGCTGTGTCGCACGTCATGGGCAGGGAACTTGCCGAAGGAAGGCAGGTGCATCTCGACGGCATCGGCTACTTTCGCGTGTCGCTCACCACGATCGAACCGGTAGTGGCTGCTACCAAGCGTAAGTTGACGAAGGTGAAGATGGCGGGTGTGAAATTTCGTGCCGACCAGAAACTGAAAAATGAAATTGGTATCATCAAGGCAAAGGCTTTGAAGGCAAACGAGCATTCGGCTAAACTGACGGATAAAGAGATAGACCGTCGGCTGACCAACTATTTCGCCACTCGCCCTTTTATGACACGGAATGACTTTCAAAGCGTTTGCGGCATGATGCGTACTACTGCCATGCGGCATATCCGTCGGCTGCGCACCGAAGGAAAGTTGAAGAATGAGGGAACAATGCTGCAACCGATTTATGTACCCGTTTCAGGATATTACGGTAAGAATGAGTGACTTATAACTTTGAACGAAGAAATCTTGTGGTGAGGGCAAATTTTGCCCTCACTTTTTAAATTTGCTCTCACCCACCTCTTGAATGCCGATGAATAGGGCGATGCGTGCGAAAGGTGAGGGTGGTGAGGGTGGATGTGTGAAATTTAGTTTAGTTTGATGGGCGGCTGAATATGGGTATTCCCATACGGTGTATATGTTCCAAAAGGTCGGCATTCTTTAATTTGCCATAGATGGAAAGGTCTACGCTGTAAGGCAAAAGCAGGTCGTCTATTTCATCGGAAAGGCTGCTTAAAGTATTATACGTAAGTCTGTCTCCCATCAGCGTGATGTCTATGTCGGAAAAAGGCTTGAAATTTCCTTTGGCTCGTGAGCCGTACAAAACAGCCTGCTCTATTTCTTCATGTTTCCGGAAGAGATTGCATAGCTTTTCCAGTTCATTGTCGGTCAATCCGTACATAGCTCAATCGAATAAGGATGGTGTATTCAAGGATTGCATTTTCTCTTCAGAGACTACATCGTTGTCATGATTGTGCGATGTCAGATTTCGGGCTTCTATAGTCTCCGTCCATTGCTTGTCATCAATCAATCCCATTTCAAGGGCTTTGCGTATGGCATCACGGGAGCTGCGGATGTCGGTATACCCCTGATATTCTGCATAGTCCTTCATCACTTTCCAGGCCAGTTCGTGGGTATATTCAAAACGCTGTATCCATCGTATGTCTTGCTGTACCATGATAGCTGTCTGTTTTTAAGTAAGCAAATATAAGCTTCTTTTGTGTAACGAGCAAATGGATGGGGGCTTTTTCGTGAAAGCTGTCTGGGGCTATTTTGGAGAAAGGCTGTTTTTAGGTGTGGAATAAGTTCCTGAATTTGTTGAGCCGATGTCGAAATAGTTATATATGTATGTTCTGGTTCCACATGCATTTATGAAATCAACCGTTACGCAAACTCGTTCAATTTCATGACTGTTCCGACTGCTGAAAGTAGTGAAATAATATCCTTGCATGTCTACCTCCCAATCGCAGTCAACACTCCAATGAAAATCATGCGCACCTTCAGGAATAGGATTCAATCCGCATTCACCTCCGCTTTGTGACAGATAGCCATATATAATGTCATGGTCATTTTCTTGTATTCCTGATACATTGAAAGTAATTGGTTTGGAAAACTGAACAGTGTATTCCTTTGTGTGTACTATTGCGGTTAAGGTCGTATAAATGGAACTGCCTCCGGGTGTCCCTAAATTATTCAGGGTGATAGCAGGTGATGCCTGATTTAATTGCGAATATAAATCGTTGCCAACAATCCAATCCACTGTTGCTTTTGTGGGAAAATTCTTGATACTGAATGTCCCGTTGTCACAGATTACGTCAGGGCCAATCAGTTGCATTGATGTCTTAGATACACTCAAAGGTAGCTCATTGGTAAAATTATCGGTTTGATTTTTATATTTGTAGCTCACTTTGACACTTGCGTTACCGGGTTGTGTCGGTACGATTGTTACCGTAGAGCTGTTCTGACCACTTACTATCTTAATATTCTTCCCGGTCCAATAAAATGTATGTGCCTTGCTGTCATTGATGGAATATATGTATTCTTTATATTGTTCAATATTTCTGTAGCCATCTATTTGAGGACCCATATTGGGAAAACTGATATTGCTTTTCCGAGCCATGAAATACTCTTTTGCTCCGATAGAATTTATGTAGAAATCATGGACTTCTACTCCGACATCGCTGTTCTTGAAGGCTTGCTTTGATTTCAAATTTATTTGGAATCTACTTTGTGTGACAGATGCACTTTGAGAGACTTCAGCGAATAGATTTTTATCGTAAGTCCACTTTATGCCCGTATCTTTGTTTATGGAATAATTGCACCAAAGTGTTATCGTATCTCCCAATTCAAATGTTGAAGGGGCATTGATTGGCATAGGTTTCATTTTGACATTGATGTTTCTTAGATCTGCGGTAAGTTCGATTGTACTTTTTTCAGGACGTACCATCAGGGTAGAATTACTACCTGCTTTAGTCCATAATACATTTATTGGAAAATGGTTTTTTCCTGCTGGAATTTGGGTTACCCATGTACTCTCGAATCGTTCTTGGTAGTTTGTTTTGAATCGTGCTTCTCCACCGACTGCTGAAATTCTTATACCTACAGATTGTTTTTGTATAGGAATACTTAAATCATAAGTGTAGTAACCATCACTAACATAGGGGTTCATTTCGCCCGTAATAGTACCGCTTATGTAGGAAGCACGTGTTGTGACATCAGAATAGAAATCCTTATCTTGTAACTCGTCTGTTTGTTCTTCTTTGTTGCAACTACTATTGATGAAGCAGATTAGTAGTACGAAAAATATGTTCTTCTTTTTCATGATATGTTTCTTGTTAGTATGTTATGAACGAAGGGAAAGTATATGATATTGATTTATGGTTCCTTTTAGAAGGTGCTATTCGTGTTTCTATACACCTTTTAAAGGGAATAACAAAAGCGTCCATACATTTGTATTTAGATACATGGAATGTATGAACGCTTTAATTAAATCCAAACGAGGTACAGCGCGATATGCTGTTTTTAGTTGATTACCAACCCGGATTCTGCTTCATGTTTTTATTTAGGGTCAACTGTGTAGTTGGAATCGGGTAGAAATAATGTTTGGCTTCATAAGTACGGATTTGTGCATCGGAGGCATCTATATATCCGTTCTTGGTCGCTTCTTCACAGTCAGGCACATTGCTTACGTTGGCGCCC
The DNA here is from genome assembly GCF_013874375.1 of Bacteroides sp. CACC 737. Classification (NCBI taxonomy): domain Bacteria; kingdom Pseudomonadati; phylum Bacteroidota; class Bacteroidia; order Bacteroidales; family Bacteroidaceae; genus Bacteroides; species Bacteroides sp. CACC 737. The sequence goes on along the minus strand of NZ_CP059408.1, from coordinate 3,240,610 downwards.
AACATGGTGTTCGGGTACTTGGTTGAATCCAATTTGTCGAGCTGGTGCCAACGGATTAAATCCCAATATCGGTACCAGTTATCCATAATCAGTTCGCAACGGCGACAGCGGCGTATCTCCCAAATCAGATTGCTTACTCCCATATTATTGGCAGGATCGGCATCTGGAGTAGTTGTCATAGCCGGCAGGCCGGCACGAGCTTGAAGCTTGTTTATGGAGTTGTTGAGATCGTCTTGTGTGAGAGAACCCATTTCGGCTTTGGCTTCTGCAAAGTTCAGATAAATAACTGAAATCCAATAGAGCGGGCAGTCGGTGTATTGGTAGCCGATGTTGTTTCGGTCGCTTACACTCAATTCTTCGGGGTTATCATACTTGGCGATGCCATAACCGGTCGATGTGGTGAAGGCTGCTACACCGGCACGGCTGTAGGCGTGGCCTCTGAAAGAAAGTACCGGGTCAAGAATTTCGGACAGGCGCTTGTCGCGTACGGCCAAAACCTCTCTTATAGAGTAATTTTTGTCTGCATCCAATACGGCTGCATCGTCCTTGTTTTTCGAGGTTGTTGCCAACGGTTTTCCATCAAGGAAAAGGAAACTGTCGAATGCGTCCTTTGAAATGCCGTGCGTACCACTTGTGTTGATTGTGTAGTCAATGGTGGAGTGCCTTAGCGAACTTTGTGCATAAGGCTTGTAGAAAATCATTTCCGGATTGCTTGCCAGGCTGACAGAATTATAGTTGGCTTTGTAACTGTTACTTAGAGAGTAGTTTTTGGCCATAAGATATTCGCAGGCTGATACACATTCTTGCAAGTATTTGTTGGCGCGGCTCTCATCAGCGGCTTTGCCATTCTCGGCTTGAGTGCGATATTTGCAGTATGTACCTTCATATAAGGTGATGTCTGCTTTCATGGCATATGCCATGTCGGTGCTGAAACGTTGCCGATTGCTGTTTGCGGTAATGTGTTCGCACGCATAATTGATGTCTGCCAGCACATGGTCCATCACTTCATCCCGGTCGGTGCGTGGTCCGTAGAGGGCTTCGCTGTCGGCTGGGTCGATAACTTTGTCTATCCATTGCACATCGCCGTACATACGGACCAACTGATAGTATTCCCACGCACGGTTCATGCGTGCAAGACCTTCATAGTGGGCCTTTGTTGCTTCATCAAGAGAGGAAGACTGTACACCGGCAATGATATAGTTGGCGCGTCGGATTTCTGTGAAAGGGGCTGACCAGTTTGTGGAAGATGCGACCACGTTAGTGTAAGTCCAGTTATGGCTTTCTGCATCTACCTGGTCATCGCTTATTGTTTTGAAGTAGAACCATCCTCCACTGGCTCCGTTGCCAAAGCCGGTAAAGTTGTTATAAAAAGTATTGCACTGATTATCCAAATTATCGGTGTTGCTCCAGTATGCCGGAGTATTCGTGAAGGTATCCAAGGGGGATTTGTCCAGCAAATCGTTGCAACCGGTTAACATCGCCAGCGCTGTGACCCCATATATAAATAATTTCTTCATTGTTCTTAAGTTTTTGAGGTTGTTATAATGTTACCTGGACTCCAAATGAGAATGTGCGTGTAATAGGAGCTATACGTCCCCATCCACCGGCTGTAAGTCCATTGCCTGTACTGATTTCGGGGTCGACTGGAAGGTCATTCCCTTTGTGGAGCAGAAAGAGGTTGCTGCCACTGAAGTAGATACGTGCTTTCTCAATGTAGGCTTTGCGTGTCCACTCTTTCGGAAGGGTATATCCCACAGTTACGTTCTTCAGACGAAGATAGGACATGTCTGTCAAATAGCGGGATTGGGGATAGTAGTTGTTGCAGCCGTTAGCTATACCGGATACGGTACCTCCACTATTATTTGTACCACGATAAAGACGTGGATAACGGTTGCCTTGATTTACCTCATAACCGGTAATGGCGGTATAGTCTGAATTCCAAAGCACTTTGTTATAGCTTGTTTGGTGGGAATAGATGGCTACGTCGGCATGTACCATGGCGGGAAGGTTTAGGGAAGAAGTCGTCCAGTCCTCACGTTTGCCTACACCTTGGAAGTAGAGGTCAAGGTCGATACCTTTCCACGCTCCGCCTAAATGGAAGCTGTATTCGTAGCGTGGCATAGAGTTTCCGATGACTTTCAAATCGCCGTGGTCGTCTGCTGTGCCTTTTCCACCGTCAATCTTGCCATTGCCGTCCAAATCCTTGAACTTGACGTCTCCCGGGCCGTAATGGAAATTACCGGATTCCAGTCCTGCCTGGCTTGCAATGCCGTTTGCATAATTCCATGAGCCGTCTGCATTTTGGCTGGTGAAGTCTTTTTCCTCGAAGTAACGGTCGGTTTCAAAACCGAAAATGTCACCGTAGGTTTTACCGGTGTAATAGGTGCTGAGCAGTTTGGAATCATTGTCCCACTTTGTTACTTTAGTCTTGGAGTCACCGATGTTGAAGTTGGCATATACGTCGAAGTCGCCGAAGGTATGGCGCCAGTTCAAGTTCAACTCCCATCCACGTGTACGTAAGGTACCGGCATTTTCATAAGGAGCAGAAGCACCCAGAGTGTTCGGCAATACTTGTGCCGGTGCCAGCATGTCACGATTCTCACGTTGGAACCAGTCGAAACCTATAGTCAGTTCGTCATTCAAGAGACCCAGGTCAAGACCTATATTGAGGGTGCGGATACGCTCCCAGGTCAAAGTACTTGATACCAAATCCGGCATGTTATACATGGTCAGGAGATTAGCGTTGGCATTATTGTTTTCAATCCAATAGATATAGCCGGTACTTTTATTGTTCAACCGTTGGCTTATTAATTGTTCGAACATGTAGTCGCCCACAGCCTCGTTGCCGATTTCGCCAAAAGAAGCACGCAACTTACCATTGCTGACAATATGTTTCAGTGGGGCGAAGTAGGCTTCTTCGGAGAAGCGGTAGCCGATGGATGCAGAAGGGAAGAAGGCCCACTGGTCGGTATGGGGGAAACGGGAAGAACCGTCGTAACGTCCGTTCAGTTCCAATAAATAAATGCCTTTGTAGTCATAATTGATACGGCCGAAATAACCGGCAGAAGCGCGGGATGTATGATTCCAACTCAAATCTTGTCCATCCTTGCCAGCCATATTCAGTTCGGGGTATCCCTCTTGATCGTACATCACATTGCGGGTACCATACAGATATTTGTATTCCTCTTCTTCTGCGTTGACACCTGCCATTACATTCAGGTTGTGTTTTTTGGCAAATGTTTTGGTATAGTTTACGTATGCGTTGGCCGTCCATGTGTTCTGTTTGGAAAAGTCTCTCCAGATACCGCTATTGCCTTTAGTGACGATGTAAGAGGGTACCGGTTTCCCGCTCCAATTGATGCCGTAAACGGAGTTGTCCTGCGAACCGCTGTTCATATTCTGAATGGCATATGTAAAGTCTGCATTAAGGGTCAGTCCTTTAACGATTTCAGCTTTCAAGAAGGTGTTCATACGGGTCAGGTCTGTTGTCACTTCACGATCGGCAGCTTGCTTCTGCATGGCCATGACGCGTGTGTCATAGCCGTCGATTGTGCCCGAAGGAATGAAATAAGAACCCCAACGCCACAAATATTGGTAGGTGTTGGCCCATGTGTCCGGGCGTTTATAGTTCTTACGACTATAGTTGATGCGTGCACCCACCTGTAGCCAGTCGTAAACATTAGTGGTGACATTGACTGAGGCATTGTACTTTTTTAGTTCGTCCGGGTGAATCTTCATCTGTCCTTGCTTTTCGTTGTAGCCGAAAGATAGGTAGTAATTGGTCTTACCAGATGTTCCTTGTATAGAAACATTGTGGCTCATGGAAGGAGCAGCTTTGTTGAAGTAGATGTCCTGTACATCCCAGTCAGCATAATAAAAAGGAGTGCCGTCCAATACGATATAGTCACCCACGTTACTATCGCTTTGGTAGAGGTTCATAGGACGGTAGCCGGTCTTGCCGCCGTTCTGTTGCTGCCACTTTTCGGCGTAAGGTAACAATTTGTCGAAATACATACCGAACAATTCAGGCATACCGGCACCACCGTTCATACTGGCTTCGATACCCATCTTTAATTGTGTGGGTACATCGGGATAGTCCGGCAGGTAAGTAGCTTGATCCCATGCAAAATTGTTGCTGTAATTGATGGTAACCTTTTCGCTAGGCTTTGCGCTCTTGGTATTGATTAGAATCACACCGAAAGCGGCGCGCGTTCCATAAATGGAGGAAGCGGAAGCGTCCTTCAGTACGGAAATATTTTCGATGTCTTGCGTATCGAGGAAAGAAATGTCATCCATCGGAACGCCGTCCACTACAATGAGTGGATTGCTGACTTCTCCATTACTCAATGTCCCCAAACCACGTATACGCATGGAGGCTGTCTCGTCGATGGCACCACTTGTGGTGAGAATGCTTAGTCCCGGAACAGCCCCTTGCAATGCTTTGGCTACATCTTGTTGTGGACGACCTGCCATTGTCTTGTTTAAGTCCACTGTAGAAACTGCTCCTGTCAAGTTAGCCTTCTTTTGTACACCGTAGCCTACTACTACTACTTCATCCAGCATCTCGGTATCTTCTTTCAGAGTTATTCTCATCGTTTTGGCTGCCTTCACTTCTTGTGTCTGATAGCCCACAAATGATATTTTTAGTGTTGCTCCCGGTGTTATGGTCAATGTAAACTTACCGTCTAAGTCGGTAATTCCGCCGTTGGTAGTCCCTTTTTCTACTACGCTGGCACCGATAATCGGTTCGCCGGCTGCATCGACAACTAAACCGCTGATGGTGATAGCTTGTAATTGTTCTGTTACACCAAGCGATTTATCAGGATTGGCTTGTGCAGCCATCACGTTGCCGCTACTTAATAACAGTGAGCTGATTGCCACTGCTGTGAGGAGTTTGCTATGTGTTAGTCCTCGTTTTTTGTGATCTTCATTCATAAATGATTGATGATTTGTTGTTAATTAAATACTTCTTAAATTTAGGGTAAGGGTAATAAGGGCCGAATAGTGAGACTATTCAACTTGCAGGATTGTTTCTTCTTCCATAGGCATTTTCTCTTTTTAAAGGTTCATAACTTTATATTATCTCTTGTTTTCCTATTTGTTTGCTAAGTTCAGACGGAACTTGGAATTCAGTCAGATAGTATCTTATTGTTAGTCTGTTATCGTCTTGTTTTGACTAAAACGCGGTTGCGTTGGAAAAGTGGGAATACTTTGTTGGATGATTGAGGATATGAGCAAAAGGGAGATGTATGGCCAGTAAAATGATTTTTTCTTGAAATAGCCTTGGAAAGATTAAAAAAAGCTATATATTTGTATTCAATTCTAAAACTAACTACCTATGAAACTAATTGCAGAAAGTGGTTCTACGAGAACAGAATGGGCGCTGGTTGAAGATAATCGTCTGATACAGCGAGCCTTCACAGAGGGCTTAAATCCTTTCTTTCAAACGAGAAGAGAGATTAGCCGAAGTGTGCGGTTAGGATTACCCGAGCATTTTTTCAAAAGGAAATTGGAACAAGTCTATTATTATGGTGCCGGATGTACTTCTTATGAAAAGAAAAATGTATTGGGAGCTTCATTGGTAGCACAATTCAAAACTCCAATTCAGGTAGAGAGTGATTTGCTGGCAGCTGCACGTGGCTTGTTCAAATGCGAGGCCGGCATTGCTTGTATTTTGGGAACCGGCTCAAACTCATGTTTTTATGATGGGAAAATCGTTGTAAAGAATGTCCGGGCAGGAGGTTACATCCTGGGGGATGAGGGTAGTGGTGCTGTATTGGGCAAAATGTTCTTGTCTGATGTACTGAAAGGTTTGGCTCCTAAAGATGTAACGGCGGATTTCTTTGAGAAGTTCCGTATAAGTCCGAATGAGGTTATGGAATCTGTGTATAACCGCCCGTTCCCCAATCGCTTTTTGTCTACTATATCTTATTTTTTGGCTGATTATACCAATGATGACTATGTATTTGAGCTGATTACCGGTAATCTGAGAAATTTCTTTACTCGTAATGTCTGCCAATATGACTACAAAAATTATCCTATTCGTTTTGTGGGTTCATTGGCTTACAGCTACGCGACCATTTTGCGGGAAGTTGCCCGTGAATTTGGCATCGAACTGGAAATCATTGAAGAAACACCAATGAATGGCCTGATTGAATTCCATTCTTTAAATATAGAAGAACCTTAAATTCTTTATATAATAAGGTGTATAACCTCCTTTTTGCAAATGTATAAATATAAAGTTAAATAAATGCAAAGGAATGTTCTTGATATTAAATAATAATGTATCTTTGTTAGGACGAAATGAATGAATCATTTCTCACCTTTGTTAATAACGAGTTTTTTATCTCTTAAAACAACCAATAGAGTTAAGTAATTAACAAGATTTTAACCTTGTATAATATATAACTAAGTTCCGTCTGGACTTGGTAAATAAATAGAAAAAAGAGAGATAATATAAAAATGTGAACCTTTAAATAAAGAAAACGCCTATGAGAAATTAAAGAAGCCTTCGGAAATAGTCTGACTAATCCGAACTATATGATTCCCTTACCCTAATTTTGAAAAACTGGTTTAATTAACAAAATCATCAATCACTTATGAATGAAGATCGCAAAAAACGAGGACTTGCCAATGGTAAGTTCTTTACGGCGGTGGCAATCTGTGCTCTGTTTTTAGGCAGTGGCAACGTGATGGCTGCCCAAACAGCATCCAACGACTCACAAGGAGTACAAGAACAGATGCAATCTATCTCTGTAACTGTCACAGTTGTAGATACAAAAGGTGAACCTATTATTGGTGCCAATGTCATTGAGAAAGGTACGACCAATGGTGGCATTACGGATTTGGATGGAGTTTCCAAATTAAATGTAAAGCCCGGTGCTATTCTGCAAGTATCATTTGTGGGATATACTACTCAAGAAGTTAAGGCAACTTCGGTAATGAAGGTTGTTTTGAAAGATGATACGGAATTGTTGGATGAAGTTGTCGTAGTAGGTTATGGTGCACAGAAAAAAGTGAACCTGACTGGTGCGGTGGCTTCCGTGGACGTGAACAAAACAATCGATAGCCGTCCTATCACGGATATAGGTCGTGCCTTGCAGGGGGCTGTGCCGGGATTGACCATCACTACCAACTCCGGTGAGATAGGTGGTGCGCCTACTATCAAGATTCGTGGTAGTATCGGTTCTCCAAACGGTGATTCCAAACCTTTGATTCTTGTAGATAATGTGGAAGTAACGGATATTTCTATGGTGAATCCGGACGATATTGAAAGTATTTCTGTATTGAAAGACGCCGCTTCTGCTTCTATTTACGGTGCTCGTGGTGCATTTGGCGTATTGCTGATTACCACAAAATCAAGAAGTAAACATGAACGTCTTTCTGTAAAATATACCAATAACTTCGCATGGCGTACGCCGACCAAGACACCCGAACAACTTCCGGGATGGCAGCAGGCTGATATAAACTTGCAGGGTGTAATCAATCAGACTAAGGGATCTGCCGCATTTTATAACGTAGTGGGTAATATGCGTGTGGATGCTACACATGTGCAGAAAATGAAGGATTACTGGGATAAATATGGTTATGGTGACCAGTTTGGCCGTGAGATGGAATTGGGTCGTGACTTTGAGTTCCGCGATGGCGGTATGTTCTTTATCCGCACTTGGGACTGGTATGATGAATACATCAAGGACTGGGCTCCGCAGCAGAACCATAGCCTTTCTATCAACGGTGGCAACGGAAAGACTAATTACAATATCGCTTTGGGTTATCTGAGCCAGGATGGTATGATGAAAATCAATTCGGATGATTATACACGTTATAATGCTAATATCTCTTTGAACTCTGAATTGAACAAATATGTATCTGTCCGTACAGGTGTCATGTTTACCCGTTCTGATTATGACAAGCCGTTTAATTATGGGAGTGATTTGTATGATCCAATGTACTATCTATATCGTTGGCAGCCGATGATGCCTTACGGTACTTTTGAGGGTAAGGAATTCCGCAATGCTTTGACAGAGTTGAAGAGTGCTCCTACTACAACCAAAGAACGTGAATATCTCCGTTTGGCGGGTGGTGCAACAATCAAACCTATTAAAGATTTGACAATTGATATTGATGTTGCTTACAGTACAGTGGAAAATCGCTATAAGGAGTATGGTACGCCGAGCTTGACCAGTGGTTATGAAATCTTCACTGCCCGTCCGTCTGTTGAGGCATTACGTGATTCTTATGGCAGTTATCTATCTGCTGCTACTTATGATTATGTATATCAGGAAACCGGACGCACGGAGAATCTGACAGCTAACTTCGTGGCAACTTATGCCAAACGCTGGGGAGATCATGATTTTAAGGCGATGGCAGGTTCCAGCCTTGAAAAGAGCGAATATGAATATTACTGGGCACAACGCAAAGGTCTGCTCGACCCTGCAAAACCGGAATTGAATCTGGCTACAGGTGACCAGACTACAAGCTCCTCGCATACATGGTGGTCTGTAGCAGGCTTCTTCGGACGTCTTAATTACTCTTACAAAGACCGATATATGTTGGAGTTGAACGGCCGTTATGATGGTTCCTCCCGTTTCCCTTCGGGCAACCGCTTCGGTTTCTTCCCCTCTATGTCTGCCGGTTACCGTATTTCTGAAGAACCGTTCATGCAGTCGTTGAAACCTTATTTGAGTACTTTGAAGGTTCGTGGTTCTTGGGGTATGATTGGTAATCAGGATGTAGGTACCGACCGTTATATCTCCACTCTGTCCACTTCTGTTGACAGTTGGATTATCGATGGAAAGAAAGTACAGTCAACGCAAAAACCGACTATTGTGTCTTCAACCCTTACTTGGGAGAAAGTTACTACACTTGACCTTGGCTTGGATGCCCGTTTCTTCAATGATGCTTTGGGAGTAACGTTTGATTGGTATAACCGTACTACCAGTGATATTTTGACTACTGCTAACCTGCCTGCCACATTGGGTGCTGCCGCTCCATATGAAAATATGGGTACTATCCAGACCAAAGGATGGGAGCTTGCCATTGACTATCGCCATACCTTCAAGAATGGTCTGCACTTTGGCGTGACGGCTTCTGTTGCCGATGACAAGACTGAAGTAACCAAGTGGACGTATAATACAAAGATTCCTTCTTATGGAGCTACCGGATGGTGGGATAAGAGTGCTTATAAAGAAGGTATGGTTTTGGGAGATATCTGGGGCTTGCAGTTCGACCGTTTCTTGACGGAAGATGACTTTAATGCTGACGGTTCTTTGAAAGCCGGTTTGCCCGACCAGACTAAAGTATTCCCTGCCGGTTATCAATTTGCTCCCGGTGATGTGCTTTATAAAGACCTCGACAACAACGGTGAAATCGTAAAACAGACCAATACAAATGACAAGGGTGACCTTAGTGTTATAGGTAACGCCCTGCCGCGTTTACAGTTTGGTTTGAATTTGGATGCTGCTTGGAAAGGCTTTGATATAAGCATGTTCTTCCAGGGGGTAGCCAAGAGAAAACTTTGGGCGGCAGGTAACCAGGTATTGCCAGGCTTTACTACCGGTGAACCCTTCTACAAAGGTGCTGAGGATTATTGGACTCCCGAAAACACAGATGCTTTCTATCCCCGTCCGATGGATTACCAGCAGTCTGCTTCGGGTAACTATAGCGTGAATGATCGCTATTTGCTGAATATGGCTTATCTGCGTCTGAAGACATTTACTGTGGGATATTCTCTTCCTAAGGTTTGGTTGAGTAAATTCAAGGTGCAAGGTTTGCGTGTTTATTTTACAGGTGAAAACCTTTTCACCATTGATGGTGTGAAACCTGCTATCGATCCTGAAATAGGAATACGTACGGCCAATGGTAAGAGTGACCAGCGTAACTTTGGTCGTAGCTATCCATATCAGAAGACAGTGTCGTTCGGTATTCAGCTTAGTTTATAATCTAATAGTAATTGCAGTTATGAAAAAGAAAAATTTATTATACATCGTTTGTGCGTTGGCAATGAGCTCGCTCTGCGGTTGCGACGATTTTTTGGATAAAGACCCGCAGGACAAGCAGACCAATGACACTTATTGGCAGACTGAAACTTCTTTGCGTACTTATGCGCAAGACTTCTATTCTTCCTACTTTACAGGATATGGTACCGACTATACAGTTTTTGCCGGTTATTTCTCTGGAGATGATTATACGGATGATTTTATCAATCTGAATAATGCAAATACAAACGGTTCAGGATATATTTATTTCTCCACTTCTGCCACTACGGACTGGAATAGCCGGACCGGAACTTGGTCGGATAATTATAGTGTTATTTATAAAGCCAATGTCATGCTTGAGAAGATTCCCGGAATGAATATTTCGGACGAAGCCAAGAGACACTGGGAAGGTATTGCACGCTATTTCCGTGCAATGGCCTATAGTACGCTGGCAAAGTATTATGGCGGTGTTCCTTACTACGATAAGGTGACAGACCCGGCAGACCCGACTCTTTATAAAGACCGTGATTCTTATTTGTATGTAGCGCAGAAGATACAAGAGGATTTTCAATATGCATTGGATAATGTACGTACGGATGATACGAAGCGCCAAGTCAACAAATATGTGGTTGGTGCGTATATGTCACGCGAAATGCTGTATCATGCCACATGGCTGAAGTATCACGGTACTACTGTAGGTCCTACTTCAGAGAAGGTGGCGGATGGTGATATTAAGAACTTGCTGCAAGGAGCCATTAATGGTGCAGAGGTCGTGATGAACTCTGGTATCTATTCAATAGGCAATACCTATAATGCTTTGTTTACTACGGACGATTTGGCTAACAATCCGGAAGTCATCTGGTATCGTGAATATACAAGCGGTTTGCAGTGTAATGCTTTGATGTCCTACAATGGCCCGGAAGATCAGACTCAAGGTGGTGTTACGCAAGATGTAATCAACACTTATCTTTGCAGTGACGGTTTGCCGATAGGTCAGTCTCCGCTGTATCAAGGTAAGGAAGATCCGAGTATTCAGAAGTCATTTCAAGACCGTGACCCGCGTTTGTATCAAACTATTGCCGATAGCCTCCGTATCATGAGCGCCATGGGTACAAATTATACCGAAGGTACATCACCAACGGGATATCCTACCAAAAAGTTCTTGAACGACGAGTGGTGGGTGGCTGGTCTGGATTATTGTACCGGTAGATTAAGTCCGGCTGATGCGCCGTGTATCCGCTATGCGGAAGTGTTGCTGAACTATGTAGAAGCACGTTATGAGATTGCTCAAGTGGGGGGTAACATTTTCTCGCAGAGTGACCTTGACAAGTCTATCAATGAACTCCGTGACCGTCAGTTGACGAAGTGGGGAGATACTGAAGCCAAGACAATGCCGAAAGTTCAACTGAATGGCGGCAACTTGAGTGTGAATGGGGTTGTTATCAATGACCCTGCCCGTGACCCTGATGTCAATCCGGTTTTGTGGGAAATCCGTCGTGAGCGTCGTATTGAGTTGATTATGGAAGGCCGTCGTGGTGAAGACCTCCGTCGTTGGGCCAAGTTTGAATACTTAAACTCAGAAGATGCAAATGGTTATCCTACCATGTCTTTCCTGGGTGCTTATGTCAATATGGCCGATTATCCGGAAATATCTTCAAAAGATGATTCCGGCAAGAGAGTGCTCTATCTGTTCGACCCAGAGAATCCGGGTAATGAGGATACTGAAAAAGGGTATATTTATTATCTTCGTGAAAAGGAACTTCGCATATTCAAGGCTGGTGAATTGAATTCGGAACGCTACTATTTGCGTGCCATACCGGCTGCACAGTTGACTATTTATGAGAATAAAGGTCAGGCGTTGACTCAGAACCCAGGTTGGTAATATTATAAAGTAGATTATAAAAATAAGGGATGTCCTCACAAAACGAGGACATCCCTTATTTTTTATTCATTGTTCTCTTACAGTGCCTTTTCCTTAATCAGGTATTCTGCAATCTGCACCGCATTCAGTGCAGCCCCTTTTTTGATTTGGTCACCTACAATCCAGAATGTCAATCCGTTCTCATTGCTGAGGTCCTTACGGATACGACCAACGTAAACCGGGTCTTTGCCGGCGAGGAACAACGGCATGGGATATTCTTTTTCTGCCGGGTTGTCCATCAGAACCAAGCCGTCGCCTTTGGCAAATGCTTCGCGAGCTTCTTCAGTGGAGATGGGACGCTCTGTCTCTACCCAGATGCTTTCGGAGTGGGAACGGAGGGCAGGAACACGTACACAAGTAGCACTGACTTTTACGTCAGAGTGCATAATCTTGCGTGTCTCGTTGTACATCTTCATTTCCTCTTTGGTATAGCCGTTTTCGGTGAATACGTCGATTTGCGGAATGAGGTTGAATGCCAGTTGGTAAGCGAATTTCTCAACGGTTACGGGTTCGCCTGCCAATACCTGGCGGTATTGCTCGTACAACTCGTCCATGGCAGCAGCGCCGGCACCACTAGCAGCCTGATAGGTAGAAACGTGTACGGTCTTTATATGGGAAAGCTGTTCGATGGCTTTCAGTGCCACTACCATTTGGATAGTAGTACAGTTGGGGTTGGCGATGATGCCGAGAGGACGTTCTTTGGCGTCGGCGGCATTCACTTCGGGCACTACCAAAGGTACATTGTCGTCCATACGGTAAGCGCTGGAATTGTCAATCATCACTGCTCCGTACTTGGTAATGGTTTCGGCAAATTCTTTGGAGGTGCCTGCGCCTGCGGAAGTGAAAGCGATATCAACCCCTTTAAAGTCATCATTGTGTTGCAAGAGTTTCACCTCGATCTGTTTACCGCGGAAGGTATATTTGGTTCCGGCACTGCGTTTAGAACCGAACAATACTAACTCGTCCAACGGGAAATTTCTTTCATCGAGCACTCGCAGGAACTCTTGTCCCACGGCTCCGCTTGCTCCAACAATAGCTACTTTCATTTTTCTTTTGTTTTAAATTAAGTTTATAAAAAAGTGAAATACTATCTCTAAAAAGATAGAATCGGTCGCAAATTTATAACAAAATGCTGTATAGCACTGCATAAAGTGAAAAGTTTTTCGTTATTTTGCATTCAAAACCTAAAACTTATAGCCTATGGATTGGTTTGACTTCAGCTTGAAACTTCCCATCACCGACCCTACATGGATATTCCTCCTTGTACTCCTCATTATATTGTTTGCTCCCATATTGTTGAATAAGCTTCGTATTCCGCACATTATCGGAATGATACTGGCGGGGCTTGTCATTGGGGAGCATGGTTTCAATATCTTGGTGCGTGACAGTAGTTTTGAGCTTTTCGGCAAAGTAGGCTTGTATTACATCATGTTCCTTGCCGGTCTGGAAATGAATATGGGGGACTTCAAACAGAACCGGGGCAAAGCGCTTGTACTGGGACTCTTGGCTTTTATTGTGCCCATAGGCATAGGCTTGGTAACGAATATAGCTTTGTTGAAGTATGGGGTACTGACCTCTGTCCTACTGGCAAGTATGTATGCGTCGCATACGCTGGTGGCCTATCCCATCGTGATTCGTTACGGTGTGTCGCGGCATCGCAGTGTGAGTATTGCAGTGGGGGGGACGGCGGTTACGGATACACTCACTTTGCTGGTTCTGGCCGTTGTGGGTGGTATGTTCAAGGGGGAGTCGGACGGCTTCTTCTGGGTATGGCTTGTCATAAAGGTTATCTTCCTGGGTATTTTGATTGTATATCTGTTTCCACGCATAGGCCGTTGGTTCTTCCGGAGGTACGATGACAACGTGATGCAGTTCATATTTGTGCTTGCCATGGTTTTCCTCGGAGCCGGATTGATGGAGTTTGTGGGGATGGAAGGTATCCTGGGTGCTTTCCTTGCAGGTTTGGTTTTGAACCGGCTGATTCCGCATGTCTCTCCGTTGATGAACCATCTGGAGTTTGTGGGCAACGCCTTGTTTATTCCCTATTTCCTGATAGGTGTGGGTATGTTGATTGATGTGCATGTGATTTTCGGTCATGGCGATGCTCTGAAAGTAGCGGCTGTAATGATTGTGGTGGCATTGGCAGGTAAATGGATTGCCTGCTGGCTGACGCAGAAAATATATAAAATGGGAGGGATTGAACGGGAGCTGATGTACGGATTGAGCAATGCACAAGCAGCGGCAACGCTGGCGGCTGTGTTGGTGGGGTACAACATCATTCTGCCCAATGGGGAACGCTTGCTGAACGATGATGTTTTGAATGGTACCGTCCTGCTGATTCTTGTAACTTGCGTTGTGAGTTCGTTCATTACGGAACGTGCCGCACGGAAGATTGCCATGGAGGAGGCGCATCTGGAAGAAAACCGCTCCGTGGAAGCGGAGAAGATATTGATTCCGATAGCCAACCCCGATACGATTGAAGACCTGATAAATCTTTCTTTGGTGATACGCGACCCGAAGCAACGGGATAATCTGTTGGCACTGAATGTCATCAACGACGATAGCAGTTCTGAAAGTGCCGAATTGCGTGGGAAACGCTATCTGGAAAAGGCTGCTATGATAACGGCCTCGGCAGATGTGCCGTTGAGGCAAATCACACGTTACGACTTGAATATCGCTTCGGGCATTATCCATACGGCAAAAGAATATGCGGCAACGGATGTCATTATAGGTCTGCACCGTAAGGTCAATATTGTGGATTCATTCTTCGGTATGCTGACGGAGAATCTGCTGAAAGGCTTGCATCGCGAGGTGATGGTTTCCAAATTCTTGATGCCTATTAACACAATCAGGCGGGTGATTGTGGCGGTACCTCCGAAAGCCGAGTATGAGGCGGGATTCCTGAAGTGGGTGGAACATTTCTGTCGGTTGGGGAGTACTTTGGGTTGCCGGGTGCATTTTTATGCCAATGAAGAGACTACCGCCCATCTTCAAGGGCTGGTGAAAGCCAAATATGGACAGACATTGACTGACTTTTCTCGCCTGGACGATTGGGGGGATTTACTGATATTGACCGGACAAGTGAACTTTGACCATCTGTTAGTGATTATCAGCGCTCGTCGGGGCTCCATCTCCTATGACAGCTCCTTCGAGAAGTTGCCGGCACAAATCAGTAAATATTTTGCAAACAATAGTCTGATTGTGTTGTATCCAGACCAACTGGGTGAACCGCAGGATGCGGTATCCTTCTCAAATCCGCGTGGCAACAATGAGTCGCAGCATTACGAGAAGGTAGGCAAATGGTTCTATAAGTGGTTTAAGAAAAGCTAAAATGGAAGATTGGAAACAGCGAACACAACTCCTGCTGGGAGATGAAAAGATGGAACGGCTATGCAAGGCGCATGTACTTGTCGTAGGACTGGGTGGTGTAGGTGCTTATGCGGCCGAGATGCTATGCCGTGCCGGAGTGGGGCGGATGACGATTGTCGATGCCGATACCGTGCAGCCAACGAACATAAACCGTCAGTTGCCGGCTCTGCATTCTACCCTGGGGCAGAAGAAGGCGGAGATATTGGCATCACGTTTTAGGGACATTAATCCGGCTCTGGAATTGAGAGTGTTGCCCGTATTCCTGAAAGATGAGAACATACCGGAACTGCTGGATGCTGCGGCTTATGACTTTGTGGTGGATGCCATTGATACGCTTGCTCCAAAATGTCACTTGATAGTGGAAACCATGAGGCGGCATATCAAGATTGTGTCCAGCATGGGGGCGGGAGCAAAGAGTGACATTTCGCAAGTGCGCTTTGCCGATATATGGGATACCTATCATTGTGGATTGAGCAAGGCTGTGCGTAAGCGTCTGCAAAAAATGGGCATAAAGCGGAAACTTCCAGTTGTTTTTAGCACTGAACAGGCTGACCCGAATGCCGTTTTGCTGACGGACGACGAGATGAACAAGAAGTCCACCTGTGGAACAGTGAGCTACATGCCTGCAGTTTTTGGCTGCTATTTGGCCGAATATGTAATTAAAAGACTATAGTAATAGCACTTGAAAGAAAACTATCAAATAGTAAATAGTAAATTGTCAAATTGTAAATAGCCTAGTGATTCATTTAGAGAATATAACCAAGAGTTTCGGTAACCTGCAAGTGTTACGGGGTATTGACCTGGAGATAGAGAAAGGGGAGATTGTCAGCATTGTAGGCCCTAGTGGAGCGGGTAAAACTACCTTGCTGCAAATCATGGGTACGTTGGACATGCCGGATGACGGTTCAGTGGTTATTGACGGTACACAAGTCAACCGTATGAGGGAGAGGG
Organism: Bacteroides sp. CACC 737; assembly: GCF_013874375.1. Lineage (NCBI taxonomy): Bacteria > Pseudomonadati > Bacteroidota > Bacteroidia > Bacteroidales > Bacteroidaceae > Bacteroides > Bacteroides sp. CACC 737. Next base: position 3,224,392 of record NZ_CP059408.1, on the reverse strand, counting down.
AACTTTCCGCATTCCGCAACCGGCATATCGGCTTTGTGTTCCAGTTCCACCAACTTCTGCCGGAGTTTACGGCTTTGGAGAATGTAATGATACCGGCCTTTATTGCCGGAAAAGGACAGCAGGAAGCCAAGGAAGCAGCTACGGAAATTCTTGAATTCATGAGGCTTGCCGAACGGGCCTCCCACAAACCGAATGAGTTGTCGGGAGGTGAGAAGCAGCGTGTGGCGGTGGCCCGTGCTCTCATTAATCATCCGGCAGTGGTGCTGGCAGATGAACCTTCCGGCAGTTTGGATACCCATAATAAGGAAGAACTGCACCAGCTCTTTTTTGATTTACGTAACCGTTTCGGACAAACGTTTGTTATCGTAACCCATGATGAAGGACTGGCGCAGCTCACCGACCGGACGATACATCTGATAGACGGGGAAATCAATAAAATGGTCTGAGCCTGTCAGTGCGGTTTTTCCAAGTTCGATATGGTGGTTTGCCTCGTTGAGAGAGTGGCATGTTATTCAAAGCAGATGTAGTGGCTGATTCTCTCTAAGTCGGTATCGGAGAATTCCTCGTAAAGTGCAAAAGGTTTCAGGCTATGAAGGTCGCCTTTCTTCTTTCGGTATTCTACAAAGGCCTTTGCCTGGTAGAAGTTGATGTAAGGATGGTTGCGCAGCCTCTCTATGCTACTATGGTTCAGGTTGATGAGGCGGATGGCTCGGGTGTCGATGGAAAACCAAGACTGCAATTGGCTGGTGTCCAAATGGATTTCTTGTAGTTGCGTGATGTCGTAGAACCCTCCCAAGCGTTGCCGGTAACCGATGATTAGACGGGCAATGCCGCTACCGATGCCTGGTATTTTCTTCAGCTCTGTGGTGTCGGCGCGGTTCAGGTCGACAAGGATTCCAGCCGGATATTTTTCCGGTGCAATTCGGGAAGTAGCAGCGCTATTATTACTCGAAGGAGAGTTGTACAACTGGACGGTTCTTGTCTCTGTGTCTTCCGGAGTGATGTGGATATAGGGCAGGAGTGTCTGATATTGTTTTTCTGTCATTCCATATATTTTCCGGAAATTTTCTGCCTTATGGAACTTCCCTCCTTTACTACGGTAGCGGAGTATGTTCCGCGCCATCCATCCGGGCAGTCCCAGTCGGCAAAAAGTAACGGAGTCGGCAGTATTGGGATTGAAACGGACCAGGGAGACGGTTGTCGGTTGTTTTGGAGAGGAAGAATTAAGTCTGTTGTCCCATTTTTGTTCCTTTTCTTGTATGGATGCGATGAACGATTCGTATTCTGCCATGGCAGTGGCCTGCCGCCGGATTGCTTCATCGGAGAGAGGGCGGTGTTCTCTTTGGTATATATAAATATACCCGGAGAGAAAGACGAGAATGATGCCGATAATCAAAACCAGTATTCCGCGCCTTTCTCCCCGGGAGAAATAAAGGAATTCTTTGAAGGGGTTCTGCATGATGGCCTATTTCAGAAAACCCAGTTCATTGATAAAAATCAGTGCAATTCCTATAGGAGCAATGTATTTCAGGATGAATATCAATAGCTTGTAGACGGATACTTTCAGAGTGCCGTTGTTGCTGACTTCTTCCCATACGATTTTCTTGTCCAGATACCAGCCTATGAAGATGGAAATGAACAAACCGCCTAACGGTAACATTAGCTTGGCCGTTACAAAATCGAACAAATCGAATAGGTTTAACCCGAATACGGTATAGCTCTTGCCGATACCGAGAGACAGTGAGCAGAATACTCCTAAGAAAATACAACCTGCTGTCACATATCTGGCTGCTTTGCTGCGTGAGAACTTGAACTCTTCATGCAGATAGGCGGTTACCACTTCGTGCAGGGAAATGGTGGAAGTAAGTGCTGCCAATGCCAGTAGGATATAGAACATCAGAGACAGCAGTATCGCCAGCCAGGGAATATTGCCGAACGCTTGCTGAAAGACATTCGGTAGGGTGATGAATAGCAGGCTGGGACCCGCATCCGGTTTGATACCCACAGAGAAGGCGGCAGGGAAAATGATGAATCCTGCCAAAATAGCTACCATAGTGTCGATGGCGGCCACGTTGAGTGCCGTTTTGGGCAGGTTCGTATCATTGCGGAAATAGGAGGCATATGTACAGAGACATCCCATCCCCAAGCTCAAGGAGAAGAATGCCTGGCCCATAGCTCCAAGGAACACATTGCCGTCCACTTTGCTGAAGTCCGGTTTCAGCAGGAATTCAATACCTGCTCCTGCTCCGGGCAGAGATATAGAGCAGATGGCAAGGATTATCAATAGGACAAACAGCATCGGCATCATGATTTTGGCTGATTTTTCAATACCTTTTTCCACTCCTTTGACAATAATGAGATGGGTGGCCAGCAGGAACAGCACCAGCCAGATGACCGGACGCCAGGGGTTGCTGACAAAGCTGTTGAAGGATGCGATGAAATCGGCTGCCGATTTCCCGGCAAAACTGTTTGTGGCTGCTTCCCCGATAAACTCAAGCGTCCATCCTGCCACAACGGAGTAATATCCCAGAATAAGGAATCCGGCCAGTACGCCCATACGTCCTACCCAGCGCCAATGCGTGCCGGGTGCTAATTTTTGATAAGCCCTTGCTGTATTGGCACGCGAGCGCCTGCCGATGAGGAATTCTGCAATCATGATGGGGATGCCGAGAATGAGCACGCAAACCAGGTATACAAGGATAAATGCTGCACCTCCGTGATTCCCGGTCTCAAACGGGAAACGCCAGATGTTACCTAAACCGACTGCGGAGCCTGCCGAGGCAAGTATGACACCTAATTTGCTTCCGAAGTTGGCTCTGTCACTTTTTGTCATAAAACGTAGATTTTTCTTTCAATTCGTTATTAATACCACCTAAAACATGCAAATATAGAAAATGTTCTGTACTTTTGCGCACAGTTCGTTGATTATTTGGTATATGCTATATTATATTAAGAAATATCCGGTGTCGCTTTTTATTATTCTGACGGTGATTTATCTTTCATTCTTTAAACCGCCTTCTACAGAAATAAGCAAGATTCCCAATATAGACAAGGTGGTGCATATCTGTATGTATTTCGGCATGTCGGGAATGCTGTGGCTGGAGTTTCTTCGCGCTCACCGGAGAGACAACGCCCCTTTATGGCATGCATGGGCAGGGGCGTTTGTCTGTCCCGTTTTGTTCAGCGGAATGGTGGAGTTGCTGCAAGAATACTGCACGACATACCGCGGCGGAGACTGGCTGGATTTTGCGGCCAATACCACGGGAGCGGTGCTTGCATCAATGGTCGGCTATTTCATTTTAAGGCCAAGGATGAAATAGGATTATAAGTATTCAACTACGGAACTTAGCTTGATGCCGTTCGACCCTTTTATCAGAATTGTTTTCCCACAAGGTTTCTCTCTTTGCAGCTCTGCGATGAGTGCGGTTACATCGGGATAACTCTGATAAGAGTGGCGTGTGGCGGCAAACAATTTCCCAACAAGAGCTACGTCCTTGAATCCGCATTCTTCCAGATAGTCTGCAATCTTCTGGTGCTCGTCGGCACTGTCTTTACCCAATTCCCGCATATCTCCCAATATCAGCATTTTGTTTTTGGCCTGCATGTTCCGGAAGTTACTGATGGAAGCCATCATGCTTGTGGGATTGGCATTATAGGCATCGATAATCAGTGTGTTGTCCGCTGTTTTTTTCAGTTGTGAACGGTTGTTTTGTGGGGTATATCCGGCCAGTGCTTTATCTATTTGCTCCGGTTCCACACCAAAAAAATGTCCGATGGTGACAGCTGCCAGAGCATTGGGGAAGTTATATTCACCGATAAGTTGGGTTTGTACTTCGTGATATTTGCTTTCGTTTCCCGTTTTCCACTCGAAGGTGAGGTAAGGAGAATTGCCGGTGACGTGTCCGTTGATGTACAGCTCGTCCTCGCTGCCGTAGGCAATCTGGTGGAGTCCGTAGGCTATCTTTTTCAAGTAGGGGTTGTCGTTATGGATGAAGATGGTAGCTTCTTTCCGCGTCCGCAGATAGTCGTACATCTCTCCTTTGGTCTTGATGACTCCTTCAAAAGAGCCGAATCCCTCCAGATGGGCTTTTCCTACGTTGGTAATGATTCCGTAGTCAGGTTCGGCTATCTCTACCAGCTCCTTGATGTCTCCCGGGTGGCTGGCGCCCATTTCCACTACGGCAAGTTCGTGTTCAGGGCGCAGGCGGAGTAAGGTGAGGGGAACACCGATGTGATTGTTCAAATTTCCCAAGGTATAGAGCACGTTGTGAGTTTGCGAAAGTACGGTGGACATCAGTTCCTTGGTAGTGGTCTTTCCGTTTGTACCCGTAATGCCGATGATGGGTGTACGCATCTGCCGACGGTGGTAATTGGCAAGTTGTTGCAAGGTTTTCAAGCTGTTTTCCACCACGATGTATCGTGTATCGCCTGCGGGGGCATAGGCTTCTTCATCTACTATGGCATAAGCACTTCCGCTTTCCAGCGCCCGGGCGGCAAAGGCATTTCCGTTGAACGACTCGCCTTTCAGTGCAATGAATAAAGAACCTTGGGGGCAGTTACGGCTGTCAGTAGTGACACTGGTACATGTTAGGAATATCTGATGTATAGCTGTTATATTCATGACTTTATAATTAAATCAATCTGTGTGAATCTGTGTAATCTGTGGTAAACCATCGTGCAAAGATATAGTTTTAATCCTCTCCCTTCCCGGGTACAAGCAAAAAACTTATCAGTTTTATGAGTTTATGTATTTTGAAACCACTTTTTTGTTTACATTTGCAGGTACTATATAGAACAGACTGCCTATGGAAATTACAACTGCCCGATATATAAATGTCAACGGTTCGCTGCTTGACCTTTCTCAACCCCGTGTCATGGGCATACTGAACGTTACTCCAGATTCCTTTTATGCCGGTAGCCGTACACAGACAGAGGCGGAAATAGTACGCCGGGTGAAACAGATAGTTTCGGAGGGAGCGGCCATTATTGATATAGGCGCTTACTCTTCCCGTCCCAATGCCGACAATGTCTCTGCCCGGGAGGAGATGGAACGGCTGCGTATGGGGCTGAAAATACTTTTTGAGATACAGCCGGATGCTGTGGTGTCGGTAGACACTTTCAGGGCGGATGTGGCAAGAATGTGTGTGGAGGAGTATGGGGTTGCCATCATCAACGATATTGCGGCCGGTGAGATGGATGCGGATATGTTCCATACCGTTGCGGCGTTGAATGTGCCTTATATTATGATGCACATGCAAGGCACTCCGCAAAGTATGCAGCAGCATCCTCATTACGACAATCTTCTGGAAGAGGTTCTCTTGTATTTTGCACGCAAGGTGCAGCAATTGCGTGACTTAGGTGTGAAAGACATCATTCTGGACCCCGGTTTCGGCTTTGGAAAGACAATAGAGCATAATTATGAATTGCTGTCCCATCTGGAAGATTTCCGTATTTTTGAGTTGCCTTTATTGGTAGGTGTTTCACGTAAATCGATGATATACCGCTTGTTGGACATTACTCCTCAGGAGGCGCTGAATGGTACTACGGTGCTCGATACCATCTGTCTGCTGAAAGGTGCTGACATTCTCCGCGTACACGACGTGAAAGAAGCCGTGGAAACCGTACGGATTGTGCAAGCTATGCGAAATAATTCCTAGTCCCTAACCCCTAATCATTCGATATCGTGTTTTTTGAATTTGGAATAAAAGATTTTATAGATATTCTGTTAGTGGCTTTTTTGCTGTACTATACGTATAAGCTGATGAAAGCCTCCGGTTCTATAAATGTGTTTACGGGTATCCTGGTGTTTATCTTGATATGGCTGGTGGTATCGCAGGTGCTGGAGATGAAATTGCTCGGTTCTATCTTCGACAAGCTGGTCAGTGTAGGCGTGCTGGCGCTTATCATTTTGTTTCAGGACGAGATACGGCGCTTCTTGCTGACACTCGGCTCGCATCAGCATGCCAGTGCGCTGGTGCGCTTCTTCACCGGTAACAAGAAAGAGAAGCTGGAACATGACGACATCATGCCGGTGGTAATGGCATGTATCAGTATGGGGAAGCAGAAGGTTGGTGCCCTGATTGTCATTGAACATAATCTGCCTTTGGATGATGTGGTGCGTACGGGAGAGATTATCAATGCCGATATAAACCAGCGTCTGATTGAGAATATTTTCTTTAAGAACAGTCCGTTGCACGATGGAGCGATGGTTATCAGTAAGAAACGTATCAAAGCGGCGGGATGTATCCTGCCTGTTTCCCATAATCTGGACATTCCTAAGGAACTGGGGCTGAGGCATCGTGCTGCCATGGGGATTTCCCAGGTGTCTGATGCGCATGCCATCATTGTATCGGAGGAGACCGGAGGCATTTCAGTGGCTTACAAAGGACAATTCTATCTGCGTCTGAATGCAGAGGAATTGGAAAGTTTGTTAACAAAGGAAAGCTGAGGTGTGACAAAATCTCCTATTTTTACGTCATATAACTATGATATAAAAAACAATATCTTATAACTAATAACTGAAAAGGATGGATAGACGAAATTTCTTGCGGACGGGAAGTCTGGCGATGTTAGGTTCGCTGGCAGTACCCTCGTTGGCTATGCCTGCGTCAGTACGCGGAGCTTTAGGAGGAGCAGATAATCAGTCTGCCGTAGCTTCGGCAATGGTTCACTTCGGTGTGACGGAGGCTGACTTGAAGAAAGTGATGGCTGCCGCTCTGGAAAAAGGCGGCGATTATGCTGACCTTTATTTTGAACACACATTCAACAACAGTGTGGTTCTGATGGACGGCAAAGTAAACAACTGTGGAGCTAACATTGACTTCGGTATGGGCGTACGCGTATTGGCAGGCGACCAGACGGGTTATGCTTATGTGGAAGGGGTAACTATGGAAGAAATGCTGCGTGCTGCACGTACTGCTGCCCGTATCGCCTCTTCGGGCAAGGCCGGAAAATCTGTAGGACTGACGGAAAAGACAATTGCCAAAAGCCGCTATGCCGTCACTGAACCTTGGGAGGACGTGAGTGTCAAGGCAAAAATACCTTATTTAGAAAAGCTGAACGAAAAGATTTTCTCTTTGGACAATCGTGTACGTAAGGTGCAGGCTTCTCTTTCTGACAGTACATCGCACGTGCTGTTCTGTAATTCCGAGGGCGTGAGCTATTACGACTACCGTCCGATGGTTTCTTTTATGGCAGTCTGCATCATGGAAGAGAATGGAAAGATGGAGAACGGTTATGCTGGTCGTTCTTACCGCAAGGGTTTTGAATTCATGACGGATGACATCGTGGATATTATTGCACGTGAGGCGGTGGATAAGACTGCTATCTTGTTCAAGGCTGTGAAACCCAAAGGTGGCGAAATGCCCGTCGTGATGGGGGCTGGCGGTTCGGGTATCTTGTTGCACGAAGCCATAGGACATGCTTTTGAGGCTGACTTCAACCGTAAACGTACTTCCATTTTCTGCGACCTTTTGGGAAAGAAGGTGTGCGATGAGCATATCAACGTGGTGGATGACGGTACCATCGCCTTCAATCGTGGAGCCGTGAATTTCGACGATGAGGGTGTGGAAGGTCAGAAAACCTATATCGTGAAGGAAGGTATCCTGACCAGTTATCTGCACGACCGCATCAGTGCCAAGCATTATGGGGTGGCTCCTACTGGAAACGGACGTCGCGATACTTTCCGTAATACTCCTATCCCCCGTATGCGTGCCACTTATATGGAAGCCGGCAATATGAAGGAAGCGGACATTATCTCCACCGTGAAGAAAGGTATCTATTGTGACCAGTTTACCAATGGCCAGGTGCAAATCGGTGCCGGAGACTTTACCTTCTTTGTGAAGTCGGGTTACTTGATTGAGGATGGCAAGCTGACGCAGCCCGTCAAGGATATAAATATCATCGGTAATGGTCCGAAAGCATTGGCTGACATCACGATGGTGGCAAATAACGATAAGATTGACAACGGTACTTGGACTTGTGGTAAAGACGGTCAGTCTTGTCCCGTTACCTGCGGTATGCCATCGGCACTAGTCAGCAAGCTGACTGTAGGAGGAGAAAGTTAATTATCAACTATCAATTAAAGACATGATTACAGACGACAATAAGAAATTGGCACAATGGGCAATGGAATATGCCTTGAAGAACGGTTGCCAGGCAGCCAAACTGGTGCTATATACAAATTCTAATTCTTCTTTTGAACTGCGTGACGGCAAAATGGACCGTTTGCAGCAGTCTACGGAGAATGGTTTGGGATTGAATCTTTATGTGGACGGACGTTTCGGCTCTTTTTCCACCAATCGGCTGGATAAGAAAGAATTGGAAACTCTTATCACGAATGGTATAGAGTCTACCCGCTATCTGGCGGTGGATGAGTCGCGTATGCTGGCCGACCCTGCACGCTACTATAAAGGAGGCAAGCCTGACTTGCAGCTTTTTGATAAGAAACTCTATGAAGTCAACCCGGATGATAAAGTGGCGATTGCCCGTGCTGCTGCAGAGGAGGTATTGGGCAAGGATGAGCGTATCATTTCGGTTGATTCTTCTTATAGTGATGGTGAGGGTTCTTCCTATCGTTTGATAAGCAACGGATTTGAAGGCGAGTCGAAGAGTACCTGGTTCTCTGTCTCAGCCAGTGTATCCATTAAGGGAGAAGGTGAAGCGCGTCCTCAGGATTACTGGTACGACTCGGCTCTGTTCTATGATAAATTGACGAAGACGGGAATCGGTGCCAAGGCATTGGAACGCGTATTGCGCAAGCTGGGACAGAAGAAAGCAAAGTCGGGTAAATATACAATGGTGGTTGACCCTATGAATGTGGGAAATCTGCTCAGCCCGATGCTAAGTGCATTGTATGGCAGTGCTCTGCAACAAAAGAATTCCTTCCTGATGGACAAGCTGGATGCGAAGGTGGCTTCGGACCTCTTCACGTTGCGTGACGAGCCGCATGTCATCGGTGCAAACGGTTCGCGCTACTTCGATAATGAGGGTGTGGCTACTGAACCCCGCACTGTCTTTGATAAGGGGGTGCTGAAAACTTATTTCATCGATACCTACAATGGTAAGAAGATGAATATGGCTCCTACTATCAGTACGCCTTCACGCCTGATTCTGGTACCGGGTGATAAAGACCTGAACGGGTTGGTGGCAGATGTTAAACAAGGCATTTTGGTTACGGGCTTCAATGGCGGTAACAGCAATAGCAGTACCGGTGACTTCTCTTATGGTATAGAGGGGTTCCTTATTGAAGACGGTAAGCTGACACAGCCTGTCAACGAAATGAATGTGACGGGTAACATGGTTGCTTTGTGGAATTCCTTGGTTGCTGTGGGCAATGACCCTCAACCAAACCGCTCATGGCAGATTCCTTCGTTGGTATTTGAGGGAGTCGACTTCAGCGGATTGTAATGCTAGTTCAACATCAAGCTCATATATGGGCTTGATGTTGCAAATATTTTTTCGGTGAGTTCACCGATTGTAAGTGCCAAGTGGCTGCCTGGCAGACGCTTGGCACTATTCATACATTTACCATTGTTGAGGTAGTAGTAACCGTTATTGGCACTGACTTGCTCATCAGTAAGATGAATGCTGAGTTCCAGTTCCGGATGGACCGTAGCATAGAGTTGCAGCATGGTTTTGGCATTGATGATGCGTGCCATGCCCAAAAGTTGGCTTTTATCGGTAGTGGGAGGAGTGAGAACCCGGATGGACGGGAGATTCAGGCTTTGGCAGATATGTTGAAGCAGTAAAGTGTTTGTTACGGGAGTATCCGACACGATTTCTCCAATGCGCCAGTTGGCTTTCCCTATCGGATAGGTAATGGCCAAAGCCGTGATTTCCTTCCCATTGCTCAAAGTGCAAACGAAGCCCTGCCCCAGTTGTAAATCGGCAATGATAACCTGAAAATCCTCTTTCGTATGCTGAATGCAGCAAGGGCGCTCCCGCAATTTCCGGTCGAGATATTCATATCTTTTTTCACTATACTCGGCAGACATTTCCAAAGTAAGGCCCGTATCGGCTGCCGGTATGCCGGAAGCGATAAAAGTCTCTTCGGCATAGCGGAATACGGGTGCATAACCACTGCGGGCATAGTAGTCGAACAGCCACGGCTCTGCCGGTATCAGGGTGGATAAGGCGACATTATTGTGTAGCATCCGTGCAAAGGCTTGTGATAACAGCTCGTGCATTACGCCCCGGTTACGGTAATCAGGGTGTGTGCAAGCGCCGGATATATAGGCTGTATGAATATCTTCTCCTTCGAACGTCATAGGATAAGGCAACATTTGTAGGGAGGCAATCACTTCTTCGCCGCTTTGGATGGCAATATTGATATCATTGTTGTAGCGGAGCCGAAAATACAATTCAGTAAATTCCTCACTATCATTGAAACAGAGCTTCCATAGCTTCTTTACCTTTTCCCGCATCATCAATCCCTTATTCTTTTAATCCTTAATCCTTACTCTCACCACTTAATCGCTTCCACCGGCTCGTCTTTCAGACATGCCACGTATTTTTCCAGAATAATGGCAGGCTGGTACGAAAGTTTGGCCTTGCGCAATCCTTCAATACCCAAATCCTCTTCACGGTTGAGGTAGACATATTGTTCGGGGATGTGGTTGGCAAATTCATAGTTAATCATTGCGTATGCTCCGTCTATGCTGGTATCGGCCTTTTCCACATGTACCCCGAAGGTATCTTGGTTGATGGGCATTCCGAAAGTGAAGGCGGCAATTTTGCCGTCTACATGCAGGATGCCTCCGGTCAGTCCCAGTTCTTCAAAATTGTGGAGGGCGTAGACCAGTGCGCGACGTTCGTTGCCCGTTCCTTCATGCTGGTCGCAGTTGTTGGCCTTACACCATTCAGCTTCCAGGTCCAGACATTCCTGGATGCGGTCGGGAGTGATGGGAGTATATTCGTAATTATAGGTGCGTTTAAATTTGTTGACATGATTCCGTTTGGACTGGAATTTCTTTCCGGCAAGCGTAGCGAGCTCTGTACGCAGATAGAGGTAATCGGCATAATCCCGGTCTGCTGTGAACTGGAATTTTCCGGGCATGAAGGCTTCCAGTTCCGAGCACATGCCCGAACATATTCCCAGCAGGCAGAAAGGTTCTCCTTCCCGGTGTGCGTCTTCGACCAGTGCGTCCAGTACTTTTGTCAAATCTCCGTTGCCTATCGGCATCATGTACACCAGTTCGTCGTTTGCCCAGAATTTCAGTAGGAGGAAGCCGTCCATGATGGCAAACTTTGTATTGTATAGAAAACGCCAGCTGCATAGGTTGGAGAAAGAGAGGTCGCAATTCCGTCGCGGACTGTTCTGTGTATAGGAGGTAATCAGTTTTTTGTCTTGTAATTCGATATCTTTAAATGAAATCATACGTTGTTTTTAGTTGGTTATGATTATAGATAACAAAAATAAGAAGATTTTGTTAGAGTAGCCCTAATAATCGCAGGATAGTTGGGGTCAGCAATGCTGTGAAGATACCGTTCAGGGTCAGGCCGAGGCTGGCGAATGCGCCGTATTTGCGGCTGATGTCCATGGCAGTGGAAGTTCCTACCGCGTGGGCGGCGGCTCCCAAGGAAAGGCCTTGTGCCATAGGACTGCCGATGTGGGTCAGTTTCATGGTCTTGAAGCCCAGTATTCCTCCCAGTAAGCCTACGCAGACCACTACGGCGGCGGTAAGTGAGGGAATGCCGCCCAGCGACTTGGTTACTTCCATGGCTATCGGCGTAGTGACCGACTTGGGTGCCAGGGAGTAGATTATCTCGTCGGAAGCCCCCATCAATTTAGCTATCAGCACGACAGAGATAACTCCCACAATGCAGCCGGCAAGTTGTGACAGCATGATGGGGAGCAGTTGTTTCTTAATCGTTTCCAATTGGAGGTATAGGGGGACGCCCAGAGCTACAACAGCGGGCTTTAGCCAGAATTCTATCAGATGTCCTCCTTCATTGTAGGTCTCATAACTGATATGTGTCATCTTCAGGAAGACAATGAGGATGGCGATTGTCAGCAGGATGGGGTTCAGCAACATGATGCCGGTCTTTTTCTGCAGGAGTTTGGCTAGAAAGAAAATCCCGAAGGTGACAGCCAATAGGAAAAATTCGTTTTCTAAAAAGTTCATTTGATTTTACGTGTTAGTTGGTGAACCCATCCGGTGACTACAATCACCAGCAGGGTGCTGATTATGGAAGCGGTTACTATCGGCCAGAACTCGGAGGCGATGACATCGAAGTAAAGCATGAGGGCTACACCGGGCGGTACAAAGAAAAAGCCCAGGTTGGCAACCAGGAAGTCGGACATACCCTGCACCCAGTGCAGTTTAATCCAACCCAATTTCAAGAATAGGGTGAGCAGCAACATACCGATGATGCTGGAAGGCAACTTGATACCTGTAAGGAAAACAATCAGTTCACCCAAAGCTAAGCATCCGAAAAGGATGGCGCATTGACGAATCATACTATTATAATACCTATTGTTATATGTTGAAAACGCTGCAAAGGTAGGTATTCTATGTATTGCTTGTTATCGTTATAACCTGATTTTTTTCATGTCGTTTGCAGAGTCGGGTAGGTTATTCCTGCCGGACGGGTAATTGTTTGTTGCAGAGGGGTACGTGCGCGTACACACGAATGCGGGGAACAGCTAATGTTAAATAATATAATAATTATGGACTGAACAGTAAAAAGACCGACATTTGCAATGTAGATATTGCAAAATTGTGTACTTTTGCGGCGTGAATAACACATACTGCCGATTCTTAATAGACAATTAAAATATCATGCAAAGATTAATTAATGAAATTGTTGAGCGCGCCAAAGCAAACCGCCAACGAATTGTTCTTCCCGAGGGTACGGAAGAACGTACATTGAAAGCTGCCAATCAGATATTGACTGATGGGGTGGCCGACTTGATTATCCTTGGAAAACCTGCTGAGATAGAGGCTTGTGCCAAAGAGTGGGGATTGGGGAACATCAATAAGGCTACCATTATCGACCCGGAAGACCATCCTAAGAAAGAAGAATATGCCCAGTTGCTTTGCGAACTTCGTAAGAAGAAAGGCATGACCATCGAAGAGGCTCGCAAGCTGGTTGTCGACCCGCTTTATTTAGGCTGTCTGATTATAAAGAATGGAGATGCTGACGGCCAGTTGGCAGGTGCACGCAACACTACGGGCAATGTACTTCGTCCTGCTTTGCAGATTATCAAGACTGCTCCGGGCATCACTTGCGTTTCGGGTGCCATGCTGCTGCTGACGCATGCTCCTGAATATGGAAAGAACGGCATCCTGGTGATGGGTGACGTGGCTGTGACTCCGGTGCCCGATGCAGAACAATTGGCACAGATTGCCGTATGTACGGCACGTACAGCTCAGGCAGTTGCCGGTCTCGATCCGAAAGTTGCCATGCTGAGCTTCTCTACCAAGGGCTCTGCCAAGCACGAAGTGGTGGATAAAGTGGTTGAGGCATTGAAGATTGCCAAGGAAATGGCTCCCGACATTGCCATCGATGGTGAGTTGCAGGCCGATGCTGCTTTGGTGCCGGAAGTAGGTGCAAGCAAGGCTCCGGGTTCTTCCATTGCCGGACATGCCAATGTACTGGTTGTTCCCAGTCTTGAGGTGGGTAATATTTCCTATAAGCTGGTACAACGTCTGGGACATGCCGATGCTGTAGGTCCTATCCTGCAAGGTATTGCCCGTCCGGTGAACGACCTTTCACGCGGTTGCTCCATCGAGGACGTTTATCGCATGATTGCCATTACTGCAAATCAGGCTATTGCAGCCAAAAAGAACGCTGAATAACTTCTAAATCTGATATATAATATGAAAATCTTAGTATTGAACTGCGGTAGCTCGTCCATCAAGTACAAATTGTTTGATATGGACCGGAAGGAAGTTATCGCCCAGGGTGGTATTGAAAAAATTGGTTTGAAAGACTCTTTCCTGAAGTTCACCTTGCCCAGCGGTGAGAAGAAGATTCTTGAAAAGAATATTCCCGAACATACTGTAGGTGTGGAATTTATTCTGAACACCTTGACAAACCCTGAATATGGAGCCATCAAGTCTTTGGACGAAATCAATGCCGTAGGCCACCGTATGGTGCATGGAGGCGAAAAGTTCAGCGAGTCTGTACGACTGACGCCGGAAGTGCTTGCCGCCTTCACTGCCTGCAACGACCTGGCTCCGCTCCACAATCCTGCTAACCTGAAGGGTGTAAATGCAATATCTGCTATTCTGCCGGATGTTCCGCAGATTGGTGTATTTGATACGGCTTTCCACCAGACCATGCCGAAGCATGCCTATTTATATGCCGTGCCTTATGAGCTTTATGAAAAGTATGGTGTACGCCGTTACGGTTTCCACGGGACATCCCATCGTTATGTATCACAGCGCGTCTGCGAATTCCTGGGTGTAGAGCCGGCAGGAAAGAAGATTATCACTTGCCACATCGGTAACGGCGGTTCCATTACTGCCATTAAGGACGGCAAGTGCGTGGATACCAGCATGGGCCTGACTCCGCTTGAGGGGCTGATGATGGGTACCCGCAGCGGTGATATCGATGCCGGTGCTGTTTCCTTCATTATGGAAAAGGAAGGTCTGGATGTAAACGGTATATCCAACCTCCTGAACAAGAAGAGTGGTGTGCTGGGTATCTTCGGTGAATCCAGTGACATGCGCGACCTGGAAAATGCCGTAGCTGCCGGCAATCCGAAGGCTGTCCTGGCTGAAGAAATGTACTTCTACCGTATCAAGAAATATATCGGTGCCTATGCCGCTGCTTTGGGTGGTGTGGATATCGTAGTATTTACCGGTGGTGTCGGTGAGAATCAGGCAAGTGCCCGCTGGGGTGCATGCGAAGGCCTGGAATTCATGGGTATAAAGCTGGATGCTGAGAAGAACAAAGTACGTGGTGAAGAAATGGTTATTTCTACCGAAGATTCTCAGGTGAAGGTAGTGGTAATCCCCACTGACGAGGAGCTGATGATTGCTTCGGACACGATGGATATTCTGAAGAAGTAATATCGCTGTAATATCTCCCGGTTCCGGCTTCCCGGAGTCCGGATGTGGTTTCGCCCCTGCAAATATGTAATGTATTTGTAGGGGCGAAATGTTTTCCGAATCCTTTAAAATTGCTATCTTTGTTACTCGGTTAAAAACAATAAAGGCAATTTTCCGAATAACTTTAAATAAGAACTGCTTATGAAACGATTAATGTATGTGTTGTTCTTTGTACTGCTGACCAGCGGCATGGCCTATGCCCAGCAGGCGAAGTACGTGTTTTATTTCATCGGTGATGGAATGGGTGTGAACCAGGTGAACGGTACGGAGATGTATCTGGCCGAACAAGAAGGGCGCATCGGTGTAAAGCCTTTGCTGTTCACTTCTTTCCCGGTTGCCAGCATGGCGACTACCTTCTCTGCTACCAACTCTGTGACTGACTCTTCTGCTGCTGGAACAGCCTTGGCTACCGGTGTTAAGACTTACAACGGCGCTATCGGTATGGACGATAATAAGAGTGTGCTCCAGAGTGTGGCCGAGAGAGCTAAAAAGTCCGGTAAGAAAGTTGGGGTAACTACCAGCGTCAGCGTGGACCATGCTACTCCCGCCGCATTCTATGCCCATCAGCCGGACCGTGGCATGTATTACGAGATAGCCCTCGACCTGCCGAAAGCCGGTTTCGACTTCTATGCAGGCGGTGGTTTCTTGAAACCGACTACCACTGTCGACAAGAAAGAGGCTCCGAGCATCTTCCCTATCTTTGAAGAAGCCGGTTATACCGTTGCAAGAGGCCTTGACGAATATAAGTCGAAGTCTGTCCAGGCGGACAAGATGATTCTTATCCAGAAAGAAGGGGCAGAGCCTTCTTGCCTGCCCTATGCCATCGACCGCCAGGAAGGCGACCTGACACTGGCCGAAATTACCGAGAGTGCCATCTCTTTCCTGACCAAAGGCAGTAACAAGGGTTTCTTCCTGATGGTTGAAGGTGGAAAGATTGACTGGGCCTGCCACGGAAACGACCCCGCCACAGTCTTTGAGGAAGTGGTGGATATGGACAACGCCATCAAGGTGGCTTACGAGTTCTATAAGAAGCATCCCAAAGAAACGCTGATTGTGGTAACTGCCGACCATGAAACCGGCGGTCTGGGGCTGGGTACCGGTAAGTACGAGCTTCAACTGAAAGCCCTTGCCAAGCAGAAGCAGTCTCAGGATATCCTTTCACGTTCCATCACGGACTTACGCAAGATGCGCAAGGTTATCAACTGGCCGGAAATGAAGGAATTCCTGGCAGAAAAGATGGGTTTCTGGAAAGAACTGCCGGTAAGCTGGGAGCAGGAGAAGATGCTGCGTGATGCTTACGAAGAATCATTTGTGAACAAGCATGTAGTGTTTGAGGAAAGTCTTTATGCCAAGACTGAGCCCCTGGCCGTTGCCGCCAAGAAGGTGATGAGCCAGATTGCCATGGTAGGCTGGACCAGCGGTGGCCATACAGCCGGATATGTGCCGGTATTCGCAGTAGGTGCAGGTTCCAAGCTGTTCGTGGGTAAGATGGACAACACGGAAATCCCGAAACGCATAGCCAAGGCTGGCGGATACAAATAATAAAAGGTCACCACAGATTACACGGATTCTCACAGATTGGAAGCTCTGAAATCAAGTATAAGAGACTAATCTGTGAGAATCTGTGCTATCTGTGGTGGCTGTCAATTTATTCCTTAAGGTCCTTCTTTATAATTTCATCCATCTCCCGGATACGTTTCTCCCGTTCCTTGGCGGATTTTATTTTCTGGTCCTTGTATCCGGTATCTGTCCGTTCGGAGACCTCTTCGCTCCATTCCTCGAATTCATCCGTTGCCGGACGTCCGTGCGGGTCTATGTTCTCTTCGGCAATCGGGTCGTTTCTGTAAATCATATCATCCATGACGCTAATGTTTTTAATGTTATGATATTACTACAACCATGCCGGGAAAAAGTTCCGGTGACCTTCACTTTTTTGTAATCATTTATAAGAATAAACGTTTTATAGCGCGGGCAGCAGGTACTTCCATATTAGATTCAGCTCTGCCTGCATGTCGGGGATGTTGGCGGTGACGGCAATGACGGCATCCTTGTCCGGCAACACCAGTATGTATTGTCCGTTGGCACCATCGGCACGGTAGGCGTTGTGGCGGCAGCGCCACATCTGGTAGCCGTAGCCCTGCAGCCAGTCGCTTGTCTTGGCGCTCATCTTCGCTTTCTTCAGCATCTCCGGTTTCATGCCGGCGGGCAGTGAGGGCACTTGGCAGGCAGATGCCTCCTTTACCCATTTTTCGGGCAGAATCTGCTGTCCGTTCCAGTTTCCTTTCTGCAGGAACAGTTGTCCCATCTTGGCAAGGTCTTCCGTTTTGAGGTACAACCCCCAGCCTCCGGTATTGATGCCTTGCGGGCTTTCCTGCCACCGGGCGTTGACGATGCCAAGCGGGCGGAACAGACGGGGATAGAGATAATCCACCACTTTCTCGCCCGTCACTTTCTGTACGATGGCTGAGAGCATGTAGGTTCCCAGGCTGTTGTAGGTGTAGAAGGTACCGGGCTTGTGCTCCACGGGGAAGGCAAGGAACTCCTGCACCCAATCGGCGTCCGCCTTTTTGCGTACCGTTCCGGTGGGGTCGGTGTCGTGCCCGCAGTTCATGGTCAGCAGGTCGCGTACGGTCATGGCTGCCAGATTTTCGCTGACGGTTGCCGGAAGCTTGTCGGGGAAGAAGGAGATGACCTTGTCCGTCAGCTTCAGCCTGCCTTCGGAGGCGGCAAGTCCCACGGCGGTGGCGGTGAATGTCTTGCTGACGGAGTTCAGGATGTGAGGCTTATCCTCTTTCCCTTCGCCCATCCATTCTTCGGCAATGACATTGCCGTGTTGCACAATCATGATACTGTGCAGGTCTTGTCCGGCTTTCTTTACGGCATCCAGATATCTGTTCATGGCCTTGTCCAGCTCCGGAGTAGCGGCGGTGCGGGGCAGGCCCTTGGTCAGTTGGTTGATGGAAATCAGCTTTATGCCTTTGTCCTCAATGGCTTTCCGGACATGGGGGCTTGTCAGCAGGTCGGTCACTCCCTGGCGGTCCAGCGCCACGTCCTCATATCCGACGTGGAAGACGGTTTTCATTTCATCGTTGTCCAGTGCCGGGTGGTCTAAGAAAAGGTAGCGCTGGCCCGGCTGCAACTTCTCCAATGCTTTGATGAAGCTGGCCTCCTTTTCTTCGGCGGTTCTTTTGGGGCCGTCGTATCCGATGTAGGTAAACCGGTAGTCCTTGGAGGAGTCCATGCGGTCGATGGACGGCAGGTTGTATTCTTTGGCGAGCCGTTGCACCAGCTCGTTCACTTCTTTGCTGAAACCGGTGGAGAGCATGTGTCCGGACAGATGGCTGAGTTGCGGAATGCTTTTCAGCGTCGTCTCTATCTGCGCGCGGAACTCCTGCTCTATCTCCTTGATGTCCCATTTCTGCTCCATGATGGACTGTCCCGGATAGGCGGGGTTAGGGGACATCATCGGGTAGAAATAGCCGTTCTCGTCCGTCAGGCTGGGGCAGTGGGTCAGCGGACGCCACTTCACGTTCTCCCACTCGCTGGTGATGACGAGGTGCAGGCCGACGTCCAGTCCCGGATTTTCTTTCAGCATCTTGATGGCTTCCGGATACCAGGCTGCTACGGGCATCACTTCCACGCTGCGGGCAATACCCGAGCGGTAGGTCTGGATGCAGGCTTCGTTGACGGAATGCAGGGCACCGAGATCGTCAATGCGGATGACAAGTGTCGGGGCGCCGGATTGTCCCCATACCGGCAATGCTCCTGCTGCGAGCAGGCATCCGGCAATCATGTTTTTCAGTCTTAAAGGTTTCATGGGTGGTAATGGTATGATGGTTAACAGTTTGGAAATGCGGGTTATAGCTTCGTCTCTCCCTCCACAAAATTCTCAAGGAAGAGGTTCTCGCCGTCAAAGACGGCGTACGAGAAGTAGTTTATCCAGTCGCCGAGGATGAGGATGCGGGCGGTACTGCTCAGCATTAGGTCCAGTTCGATGTGGCGGTGACCGTAGATGAAGTAGTTGATGTTGGGATGGCTTTTCAGGTATTCCTTGGTGTAGAGCACCAGGTATTCGTTGTTTTCTCCCATGTATGCGGGTTCTTTCCCGTCTATGCGTTTCAAGCGGCTGTGCTTGGCCCAGTTCAGTCCCAGCTCCATGCTCCAGCGGGGGTGCAGGGCAGAGAACAGCGTCTGTAGGGTACGGCTGCGGAACATGGCGCGCAGCATCTTGAACTTCTTGTCCGGGTCGCCCAGCCCGTCACCGTGGGCAAGGTAGAACTCTTTTCCGAAGATTTCGGTGGTCAGCGGTTCGCGGTGTATCATGACGCCGCACTCCTTGGTCAGATAGTCGCCGCACCAAAGGTCATGGTTTCCCGTGAAAAAGTGGACTTCCACTCCCAGGTCGGTCAGTTCGGACAGCTTGCCCAGAAAGCGGGTGTATCCTTTGGGCACTACGGTACGGAATTCGTACCAGAAGTCGAACATGTCTCCCAGCAGGTATACGGCCGATGCCTTGTGCTTGATGCTGTCCAAGAAGTTGACCAGCCTCCGTTCTTGGGTTCGTCCGTGTTCGATGGCTCGTGAGCCCAGGTGAGCATCCGAGAGGAAATATACATTCTTCATTTTCAACTTTCCATTTTCAACTTTGAACTTTCAACTGATTTAAAGGAATCCCAGTTCCAGTTTCGCTTCTTCGCTCATCATGTCCTTGTCCCACTCGGGTTCGAAGACGAGATTGATGGTGGCGGAGGTAACGTCGTCGATGGATTCCACCTTCTGGCGCACATCTTCCATGATGAAGTCGGCTGCCGGACAGTTGGGGGCAGTCAGCGTCATGTCGATGGAGGCTTCTCCCTGGTCGGAGACGTCTATTTTGTAAATCAGTCCCAGGTCGTATACATTTACCGGTATTTCCGGGTCGAATACGGTCTTGAGCATGGAGACTATTTTCTCTTCTATTTCAAATTTGGTCATATTCGTAGGGTTTTATATATAGGTTTTCAAAGAACAAAGCTATGGAATTTAATTGAAAATGCAAAGGAACGCCCTCCTTTTCATTACTTCAGAAAGGGTTTGACGGTGGGGAAACACGCTTCACCCGCTGGGGGAACTCCCTTTACCCCTGGGGAAACTCCTTTTACAATAGGCGGTAAAGGTCTTTACAATATGGGGTAAAGGGCGTTACAATATAGGGTAACGGCTTTTACATACCGCGGTAACGGCTTTTACATTGGCTGGTAAATAGCAGGTAAATACAATGTGCTGATAGTTAGTGTTATGACCGCTTTTGTCTTTCGTATAGTATGTCCGTAACTTGGATTATTTATAGCAATCCTTCGTCGTTGAAGCTGTAATGGCTTCCGTCCGTGACGATGACGTGGTCGGTCAGGTGTATGTTCATGGTTTGGGCGGCTTTCCTCACGAGTTCCGTCAGCTGCCGGTCGTCGTTGCTGGGGTGCGGGTTGCCGGAGGGATGGTTGTGGATAAGGGCTATCTGTGTGGCGCGTTGCAGCAGGGCTTCGCGCAGGATACTGCGCACGTCGGCGGTGGTCTGGTCGATACCGCCACGGCTGATGCGTACCTTGTCTATCACTTTGGCGGCGTGGTTCATAAGCAGTACCCAGAACTCTTCTGTGGCAAGGTCGCAGAGCAGGGGATGGAACAGCTCGTAGATGTCGGCGGAAGAGCGGATGGCAGTACGTCCGGAGCGTTCCTGCAGCTTGCGGCGTTTGCCTAGTTCCAGGGATGCCATGACGGTGATGCTTTTGGCGGGGCCCATGCCTTTGAATCGGGAGAAGTCCCGCACCTCCCATTTGCCCAGGCGGTTGAGGTCGTTGCCGCAGGCGGCGAGTATGCGCTGCATCAGTGTCACGGCGGTTTCTTCCGTATTGCCGGAGCCGATGAGGATGGCTAGCAGTTCGGCATCGCTCAAGGCTTCCGCCCCTTTCTGCATCATCTTTTCCCGCGGGCGGTCCTCTGCAGCCCACTGGTTGATATTCAGTTTCTCCATATCATCCCTAATCCTTAACCCCTAATCCTCCTTATTTGTAAAAGTTCTTTTTGAACGCCTCGAACTCGTCCTTGCCAAGTATGCAGCGGTTCCACCAGGCGCGCAGGAACCCCGTCCCGTATCCGATGAGCTGGATGAAGGAGGCGGCAACGGAGTAGAGCCCGATGCTGAGGCTACGGTTCCGGATAGTGGAATCGATGCATACCAGAAGCGCATAAAGAGCGATGGGCAGCAGGCTGTACGGGCAGAAGGGCGTTCCCAGCAGGAATATGGCCACTCCCAGGGTAAATGCGGCCGGCAGCAGGTGGACGAGCTTCAGTGATTCCGGATACTTCTTGTACAGATTGATGCGGGCAATCCCGGAATTGTGTACCTGCTTGAAGAACTTCCGGAAGTCTGTCCGGCGCTTATGGTATACCCAGGCACCGGGGAACAGCCGGCATGTATATCCTCCCTTGAAGATTCGGATGCTGAAGTCGATGTCCTCCCCGAAGCGCATCCGCGAGAATCCGCCCAGGGCTTGGTACACTTCCCGCCGCACACCCATGTTGAAGCTGCGCGGATAGAACTTGTCCATCTTCTTCTTCCCCCCACGGATACCGCCGGTGGTGAAGAAGGAGGTCATGGAGTAGTTGATGGCTTTCTGTATGTCTGTGAATGATTCGTGCGCGCGGTCGGGGCCTCCGAAGGCATCGGCGGCTTCGTGCTGCAGCTCTTCTTCCACAGCAAGGAAATAACCTTCGGGCAGGATGCAGTCCGAGTCCAGTATTATCAGGTATTCGCCCTTGCTTCGTTCCGCCCCGTAGTTACGGGTCTGCCCGGGGCCGGAGTTGGGCTTGTCATAGTAATGCACGTCCAATAGTTCCTGATACTTCTCTGTGACCGGCTTGCAGGGGATGGAGGAGCCGTCCTCCACCACAATCACTTCAAAATCCTTGAAACTTTGCTGCGTCAGGCTTTGCAGCAGTTCGTCTACCTCATCGGGGCGGTTGTATACGGGGATGATGACGGAGTATCTCATGGGTATGGCTCTATGTTTTGGTTATCTCCGCAAAGATATATCATTTAAGCTTTGCAGATGAATAAATGGAAAGAAAAATCCCCGGATGCCAAGTGGAGCACCGGGGATGATATGAAAAGGGCATTTGCCTGATTTCCAAAAGGGCTTATGCTTTTACGCGGCTTACGTAAGAACCGTCGCGCGTATCGATTTCGATAGTCTCGCCTTCGTTGATGAACAAGGGGACGCGGACTGTGGCGCCGGATTCTACTGTGGCGGGCTTCAGCGTGTTGGTGGCTGTGTCGCCTTTCAGTCCCGGTTCCGTATAGGTAATCTTCTGCTGAACCTTGATGGGCACGTCGGCATAGAGCACGGTTTCTGTGGAAGCGTCTGATACCACGTCTACTATCATTCCTTCGAGCAAGAAGTCAACACCGTTGATGAGGTCGTGGGCGATGGGAATTTGGTCAAAAGTCTCCTGGTTCATGAATTGGTAGTTGTCACCGTCATGATAGAGGTATTGGTGGGGACGACGTTCTACACGCACGTCTTCCAGTTTCTCACCGATGTTGAAACGACGTTCCAGAACGTAGCCGTTCACCACGTCTTTCAGCTTGGTACGCATGAAGGTATTACCTTTTCCCGGCTTTACATGCAGGAAGTCGATGCAGAAATACAGCTTGCCGTCCATGCGGATGCAAGTTCCGATTTTAATGTCTTGGGCATTAATCATACTTATAGTCTTTAATATTATTATATTGGTATTTACTTCTTTAGTGCTGGTTTGCGGGTGCAAAAGTAATGGAATTCGGTAAAAAACACAAAAACTTTTGAGAGAAAATGAGTTATCTCTTGGTTTATTTGAAAAAAGTACCTATTTTTGCAGCCCGAATTCGTGAGAATAATAACATAAAACAAGATACAGTAATGAAAAGAACATTTCAACCCTCGAACAGAAAGAGAAAGAACAAACACGGTTTCCGTGAGAGAATGGCTACAGCAAACGGCCGCAGAGTATTGGCAGCACGTCGTGCTAAAGGCAGAAAGAAACTGACTGTTTCTGACGAATACAACGGAGTAAAGGCATAATAGTCGTTCTCGTTCGTATTAAAGAAATAAGGGAGCTGCAAAAGACTGATTCTGGTCTTTTGCAGCTTTTCTTATGTATTGTGCCCGCTTCTCCGGAAAAAACTATTGCCAACTCCGTGTACTATGTGGTGAAAATTGTATCTTTGTCCCAAATAATGCATTATCGATTATGACAATAAAAGATTTTTTCTCTTTCCGGCAGAACCGGTTCTTCTGGGCGAACATCCTTGCGATGGCCGTTGTGGTAGTGGGATTGCTGTTCGGAGTGCTGAAAGGACTGGATATATATACCCGCCACGGCGAGGCTGTGATAGTGCCCGATGTGAAGGGCATGGGAGTGGAGGAAGCCGAGAAAATGTTCCGTAACCGCGGCTTGGTCTGCATCGTTTCGGATTCCAGTTATGTCAAGACTCTTCCTGCCGGCTGCATCCTCGAATATAATCCGGCAGCCGGACAAAAGGTAAAGGAAGGACGTACCATCTATCTTACGATCAATACGATTGAAGTCCCTCTGCACATAGTGCCCGATGTGGCGGACAACAGTTCGCTGCGGCAGGCGGAAGCGCGTATTCTGGCTTCGGGCTTCAAGCTGGCCGAGATACAGTATATTCCGGGTGAGAAGGACTGGGTGTATGGCGTGAAGTATAAGGGGCGTCAGCTTTCCATCGGCGAGAAAGTGCCCACCGGCGCAGTGCTGACGCTGATGGTGGGAGATGGAGGCGCCTTGAAGGCAGACTCCCTGGGAGTGGATTCCGTGGGAGGTACCGTTGAACCCGTGTTGTCCGAAGACTCTGCGGCAGATGAGTCCTGGTTCTGATAAACATCTGACTCCAATCGTAAATTGTAAATAGTCAAATTGTAAATGCCGTGATGATAGAAGAATTGCCGGATGATATAGATAATGATGAGCTGGACGACGTAGAGCCGGTGGGTGACGAGGCGCAACTCTATGAACACTTCCGTGTGGTGGTGGACAAGGGGCAGGAGATGATGCGGGTGGACAAGTATCTGTTCGACCGCTTGACGAACTCTTCGCGCAATCGCATCCAGAAGGCTGCCGATGCAGGCTTCGTGATGGCGAACGGCAAGGCTGTGAAAAGCAGCTATAAGGTGAAGCCGATGGATGTAATCACTGTGATGATGGACCGTCCACGCTATGAGAATGAAGTCATCCCCGAAGACATCCCCCTTGATATAGTATATGAGGACAAGTATCTGATGGTAGTGAACAAACCTGCCGGTCTGGTGGTGCACCCCGGTCATGGCAACTATCACGGTACGCTTGTCAACGCCATAGCCTGGCACATGAAGGATAATCCCGATTATGATGCCAATGACCCGCATGTGGGACTGGTGCACCGCATCGACAAGGACACCTCCGGCCTGCTGGTGATAGCCAAGACTCCGGATGCCAAGACGAATCTCGGCAACCAGTTCTTCAACAAGACGACAAAACGCCGTTACCGGGCGCTGGTCTGGGGAAATGTGGAACAGGATGAAGGGACCGTTGTCGGCAATATCGGCCGTAATCCCAGAGACCGCATGCAGATGACCGTCCTTCCCGACGACCAGGGAAAGCATGCCGTCACCCATTACCGGGTGCTTGAACGTTTGGGATACGTCACATTGGTGGAGTGTATCCTTGAAACGGGACGCACCCATCAAATCCGTGTGCACATGAAGCACATCGGACACATACTTTTCAACGACGAACGTTACGGCGGACACGAAATCCTGAAAGGAACCCATTTTGCCAAATACAAACAATTTGTAAACAACTGCTTCGACACTTGTCCGCGGCAGGCATTGCATGCCATGACGCTGGGGTTTGTGCATCCCGTCACCGGAGAAGAAATGTACTTCACTTCGGAATTGCCCGATGACATGACCCGGCTGATAGACAAATGGAGAGGCTATATCAGTAACAGAGAATTAGAATGAAACGCACGATTGCTATTGTAGCCGGAGGAGATACCTCCGAATTCCACGTCTCCCTGCGTAGTGCACAGGGGATTTACTCCTTCATCGACAAGGAGAAGTATACCTTATATATTGTAGAAATGCACGGACTGGACTGGCATGTACAGCTGCCCGACGGCGCCAAGGCTCCGGTAGACCGCAATGACTTCAGCTTCGTGCTGGGTGGCGAGAAAGTGACATTCGACTTTGCCTATATTACCATCCACGGAACTCCGGGTGAGGACGGCCGTCTGCAGGGCTATTTTGATATGCTCCATATCCCTTATTCGTGTTGCGGAGTACTGGCAGCGTCGCTCACGTACGATAAGTTTGCCTGCAACCAGTATCTGAAAGGTTTCGGTGTGCGCATTGCCGAATCGTTGTTGCTGCGCGGCGGACAGTCGGTGACGGATGAAGATGTGATGGAGAAAATCGGTCTGCCTTGCTTCATTAAGCCCAGCTTGGGAGGTTCCAGCTTCGGCGTGACCAAGGTGACGGCGAAAGAGCAGATACAACCTGCCATAGCCAAGGCATTTGCGGAAGCGCAGGAAGTACTGGTGGAGGCCTTTATGGACGGAACCGAGATTACCTGCGGCTGTTACAAAACAAAAGACAAGTCCGTAGTGTTCCCCATTACGGAGGTGGTGAGCTACAACGAGTACTTCGATTATGAAGCTAAGTATAATGGTGCGTCTGACGAGATTACTCCCGCCCGCATCTCGGACGATTTGACCCGCCGGGTGCAGACGCTGACTTCTGCCATTTATGATATACTCGGGGCCTACGGCATTATCCGTGTGGACTATATCATTACCGAAGGGGAAAAAATCAATCTGCTGGAGGTGAATACCACCCCCGGAATGACTGCCACCAGCTTTATTCCCCAGCAGGTTCGCGCTGCCGGAATGGAGATGAAGGATGTAATGACAGATATTATAGAAAACAAGTTTAAGGATTAATCATTATTCATTATGAATGCGAACGTGGAATTTGATGAAATCCGTCCTTATCATGATGAGGAACTTCCTCAAGTCTATGAGGAACTGATTGCCGATGCGGCGTTCCGGCAGGCAGTGGATACTGTGATGCCGGGTGTACCTTTTGAAGTATGGTCGCAGAAAATGCGCGCGTGTAAAACCAAGCTGGAGTTTCAGAAGACTTTCTGCTATGGGCTTCTGTGGAAGCTGGCGAAGGAGGCTACGGATGGATTGACTCTGGACCATACAGCGTTGCCGGACAAGTCGGCAGCATATACCTATGTCTCCAACCATCGCGACATTATTCTCGATTCCGGTTTCTTGTCCATTCTGTTGGTAGACCAGGGTATGGATACGGTAGAGATAGCCATTGGCGACAACCTGCTTGTCTATCCGTGGATTAAGAAATTCGTGCGTGTCAACAAGTCCTTCATCGTGCAGCGTGCGTTGACCATGCGCCAGATGCTGGAGGCTTCCGCACGCATGTCCCGCTATATGCACTATACCATCAGTGAGAAGAAACAGTCTATCTGGATTGCACAACGCGAAGGGCGTGCCAAGGACTCCAACGACCGCACGCAGGACAGTGTGCTGAAGATGCTGGCAATAGGCGGTGAAGGCGACGTCATTGACCGCTTGATGGAAATGAACATAGCTCCGCTTGCCATTTCCTATGAATACGACCCTTGCGACTTCCTGAAAGCGCAGGAGTTCCAACTGAAACGGGACATTGAAGGCTATAAGAAAACGACGGCTGACGACTTGCTGAATATGCAGACCGGACTGTTCGGCTATAAAGGGCGGGTACATTTCCAGACGGGTGCCTGCATGAATGATGAATTGGCGAAGATAGACCGTTCACTTCCGAAGCCCGAACTCTTTGCACGCATGTCTGCACTGATAGACAAACGTATTCATGCCAGCTACCGGATGTATCCCAATAATTATGTGGCGCACGACTTTCTCGAGGGGAAGGAGGATTTTTCCGACCATTACACTGCCGGGGATAAGCAGCGCTTCACGGCCTATATAGAACAACAGTTGGAGCGTATCTCCATTCCCAATAAGGACGTGGACTTCCTGCGCGGAAAAATGCTGCTGATGTATGCCAACCCGTTGAAGAATTATCTGGCGGCTATAAAAGAATGAATACATGAAGAAGTACTGTGATTGGTGGCTTTTGCCTTTGTTGGCCTGTCTGTTGACTGGTTGTGGCGATGATGATTATCATTATCCTTCCGTGAAGCTGGAGTTCCTGACTGCCTTTTCGGGGGCTGACGGCTATCTGCAGTCTGTTGTGACGGATGAAGGGGAAACCTTGCCGGTAGTGGAGGACAAGACAAAGACGAACATAGAGGCAAACGCCTCGGTACGTGTCATCAGTAATTATGCTTCGGAGGTAACTGCCGATGGAACTGCCGGTGCGGTGCTGTATGCCTTGAGCGGTGTTCTTTCTGTCGCTCCCCAAACGGCTGACAAGTTCGAGGAGGGCGTCAGGACAGACCCTACTGATGTGCTGGGTATCTGGATGGGACTCGACTATCTCAATATGACACTGATAGTCAAGGAGAATGGTGAGCATAAGTTCCATTTTGTTGAGGATGAAGTGATTGTGGATACTGCTATCGGGTGTAGTGAAGTATATCTGACGCTGTATCATGACGCAAAGGAGGAGGTAGTGTCTTATACCAGACGTGCCTACGCTTCCGTACCTTTGCGGCAGTATGCGGCAGTGGGTATACAGAAGGTTATGGTTCATTTCAGTGTGCACACTTATTCCGGTGACATCAAGACTTACGATTTTGTTTATAACCCTGACTAAAATGAAATATTCGATGAAGACATTGTTCGCGGGCTTTTGCCTCGTTTTTACCACCCTCTTTTCCTGCCAGCAGAAGGAGGGACAGTTCAAGTCTGTTTCGGTAGATGACTTTTCCACATTGATAGCCAATCCGGAGGTGCAGCTTCTGGATGTGCGTACTGTTGCCGAATACTCGGAAGGACACGTGCCCTACAGTATCAATATCAATGTGCTGGATGAGTCGTTTGAAACGATGGCCGACTCCACTCTGCAGAAGGACAAACCGGTTGCAGTATATTGTCGTAGTGGTAAGCGTAGTAAAAAGGCCGCTGCCATACTGAGCAAAAAAGGATATATAATCTATGACCTTGACAAAGGTTTCATCGGTTGGGAAGAAGCGGGCAAGGAAGTGGAAAAGTAATAGCGGTGCAGCTGAAATGCATTTGCTATAATTTCTTTTTAGGCGCGGATTACTCGGATTTCACGGAAAAATTTAAGAAAAGAATCCGCGTTTTCCGCGTAATCCGCGCCTAAAAAGAATAAAGTAGTCTTGTCCTCTGGTTAGAGGCTTTCAAGCAGTCTCTTCAGCACCACTGTTGCTGAAATCTCCCGGTTGGCCGCTTCGGGGATTACGATGGACTGCGGGCTTTCTATCACATCATCCGTCACAATCATGTTGCGTCGAACCGGCAGGCAGTGCATGAAGTAGGCATTGTTGGTAACGGCCATCTGGCGCTCGCCTACTGTCCAGGTGCGGTCTTTGCTCAATATTTGTCCGTAGTTGTCGCCTGTATAGGCCGCCCAGTTCTTGGCATAGACAAAATCGGCCCCTTCAAAAGCTTTCATCTGGTCATATTCTACGCGGGCATTTCCTACGAACTTGGGGTCGAGTTCATAACCTTCGGGATGTGTAATCACAAAGTCATAATCAGTTGCATTCATCCATTCGGCAAAGGAGTTGGGGACAGCCTGAGGCAATGGACGCGGATGTGGAGCCCATGTCATCACTACTTTGGGGCGTGCCGTCTTCTTATATTCCTCAATGGTTATCAGGTCGGCAAAACTCTGCAGCGGATGGCGTGTGGCAGCCTCCATGGAGAATACCGGCCGGCCGGAATGCTTGATGAACTGCTCCAGTATCACTTCGTTGTAATCGTCTTCCTTACTTTCGAAACGTGCAAAAGAACGTACGCCGATGACGTCGCAATAGCAGCCCATCACGGGAATGGCTTCCAGTAAGTGTTCCGGTTTGTCACCGTCCATGATGACGCCACGCTCTGTCTCCAGTTTCCAGGCTCCCTGGTTGATGTCCAGTACAATGACGTTCATGCCCAGGTTCAGTGCCGCCTTCTGTGTACTGAGGCGGGTGCGCAGGCTGGAGTTGAAGAAAATCATCATCAACGTTTTGTTACGTCCCAGTTCCACATATTTGAAACGGTCTTTTTTAATCTCGAATGCTTCGTCCAGTGCAGACTTCAGGTTACCGATGTCCTGCACGCAAGTAAAGTTCTTCATATTTACAGTCTTTTTAGTGTATCTATATCTTTGTTATTCGGCTGTCAAGGTCTGGTCTGTCCGGAACCTTCAACAATCCATTTGTATGTGGTGATTTCTTCCAGAGCCATCGGACCGCGGGCGTGCAGCTTCTGTGTGCTGATGCCGATCTCGGCACCGAGCCCGAATTGTGCGCCGTCGGTGAAAGAGGTCGGTGCATTGACGTATACGCAAGCGGCGTCCACTTCCCGGCAGAACCATTCGGCACGTGTCTTGTCGTCCGTAATGATGCATTCGCTATGTTTGGAACCGTACTCCCGGATATGTGCCAATGCTTCCTGGAAAGAATTCACGGTTTTAATGGCCATCTTGTAGTCCAGGAACTCTCTGCCGTAGCAGTCTTCAGTGGCAAGTCTCAACAGCTCGACGGGATATTTGTCACGCAGACTGTGGTAGGCGGGTTCATCGGCAAATATCTCTACATTGCTTGATTGTAGCGGCAGGCATAGGCCGGGCAAATCAGCCAGGCTGTCGGCTTCGATAATCAGGCAATCCAAAGCGTTGCATACACTGACACGGCGTGTCTTTGCATTGGCAATGATGGATGGACCTATGCTTATATCGCCATAGCGGTCGAAGAACGCATGGCATACGCCGGCACCTGTCTCTATAACCGGTACTGTGGCATTCTGGCGTACGAAATTTATCAGGCTGCTGCTGCCGCGCGGAATTATCAAATCTACATAATCGTTGGCATGCAGTAGTTCGGCAGTCGCTTCTCTGTCGGCAGGAAGCAGTTCTACGATATGTGTATCTACGTTGAAATGCTCCAGTACCTCGTGTATCACGCTGATTATGGCACGGTTGGAATAGTCTGCATCGCTTCCGCCTTTCAGAATACAGGCATTGCCGCTTTTAAGGCAGAGTGAGAAGACATCGAAACTGACGTTGGGACGGGCTTCGTAGATAATGCCTATGACGCCGAAAGGTACACTGACCCTTTTTATCTTCAATCCGTTGGGTAATACGTTCTCTTTAAGGACTTTTCCCAGAGGAGAAGGGAGGGCAGCTACGTTGCGGATGTCCGCAGCGATGTCCTGCAAACGGCTTTTTGTCAGTTTCAGGCGGTCGTATTTAGGGTCGGTAGAAGGCATACGCTCCAAATCCTTCTGGTTTTCACTCAGAATGAAGTCTGTTTTGTTTATGGCAGCGTCTGCAACAGCCAGTAATATTTGATTGATTTCTTTGTCGCTCAACGCTAACATGTTACGGCTGGCATCTTGTACGGCGACAAAAGTTTTGTTTAAGTTCATTTTTTTATTGAATATAGAGTGATAAATATGCAAGTATATATATTGTGGGATAGTATCCGTCTGTGGCTTATTCTATATATAGGTAGTCGTAGTGCACTACGGGTTTCTTTCCATGTTTTCCCATCGTTTCCCGTGCCTGGCTGGAGTCACAGTTGGCTTTTCCCACACCGATGGGTTTACCGCCGAAGTCGATAATCCGTACGATGTCGTCCTTCTCGAACTCGCCTATAACGTCAGTGATACCTACCGGTAGGATGCTTACTGCTTTGTCCGAGAAGAGCAGTTCGGTGGCACAATGATTGATGTGCAGTTCCCCTTTGGCAAACCCTTCGCTGTGTGCAATCCATTTCTTGATGCTCGATACCGGTTCCGGAGATGGAATGAAACGGGTATAGTTTAATTCTTCATTCTTCATTATTTTCACGAGGATGTTGTCCCGCTTCCCATTGGCTATGATTACTGTGATGCCCTCATCCGCCACTTTGCGGGCAATGTTGGTTTTTGTCAGCATACCGCCGCGTCCGAAGCTGGATTTGGAAGTTTGTATGTAGGAGGAGAGGTCTTTGCCTTGTTCTATTTCACGGATGACCTGAGAATTCGGGTCGGCGGGTGAACCGTTGTAGATACCGTCTATATTGCTGAGAATGATTAGTGCCTGGGCATCCATCATGGAGGCTATCAGGCCGGACAGCTCATCGTTGTCGGTGAACATCAGTTCGCTCACGGAGATGGTGTCGTTCTCATTGACAATAGGAATGACGCCGTTCTCCAGCATTACGGTCATACAGTTTTTCTGGTTGAGGTAATGGCGGCGGGTGGAAAAGTTCTCTTTCATTGTGAGCACTTGTCCCACGGGGATTCCATGCTCCCGGAACAGTTCGTAGTAACGGTTGATGAGCTTGGCCTGCCCTACAGCGGAAAAGAGCTGGCGCTGGTCTACGCTGTCCAACTTCTTGGTGGGGCGCACTTCGCTACGTCCCGAAGCAACGGCTCCGGAAGAAACAAGTATTATTTCTATGCCGGCCTTGTGCAACTCGGCTATCTGGTCCACCAAAGCGGACATGCGGGTGACGTCGAGAGTGCCGTCACGACGTGTCAAAACATTGCTGCCTACCTTGACAGCAATTCTATTGAAATCAATCTCCATTTTCTCTCTTTTCGTATTCACGGACTACTTCCATGGCGGCTTCGTAGTCCTTCTCATTGACGAGAACGGAAACATCTACCGCAGTGGCAGGCAGTACAACGTTTACTACCATTCCGTCTTTTGTTACAGCTTCAATATCACTATTTCCCAGCAGGCTCTTTACAAGTTCTGCTTCCCACGGTGAACCGGTGAACACCTCAACGAGTTTGCTTTTATCTTCTTCTTTCATGATGGTAAGAATTTAGAGGTTTCTGTCTTACAAATATAACAAATGTTTTTGTTTTAATGTTTAATGCTGACGGATTTATAGTTCAATCCTCTCAACTCTTATCGATTCATTCAGGAAAGTAGAAGCCGATTCTGTGAATTTCTCCTCCGATTCCGTGGTGCGGTAGACGCATCTTCCACCTTTGGTACATTTTTTGTCCATTTCCGGATGACGGTGAAGATAGTCTTTCAGACTGTCTGCCACCAGTTCCCCTTGGGTGACGGTCGTGATGCCGTCGGGCATGTATTGCTGTATCTTGGGCAGCAGCAGCGGGAAGTGCGTGCAGCCTAGAATGACGGTATCTATCTGTGTGTCTTTGGCCAGCAGGTTGCCGATGTTCTTGCGTATGAAGTAGTCGGTACCCTCACCTTGTGCCTCGTTGTTTTCTACGAGGGATACCCATAGAGGGCAGGCTTCACCGCTCACTTTGATGTCGGGGAAGAGTTTATGCACTTCCAGCGGATAGGATTCAGACTTGATGGTTCCTGCTGTGGCAAGCACTCCCACATGGCGGCTTTGGGTTATGTTCCCTATGCATTCTACGGTTGGGCGGATTACTCCCAACACACGACGCATTGGGTCGAGGCGGGGCAAATCATTCATTTGTATGTTGCGCAGGGCTTTTGCCGAAGCTGTATTGCATGCCAGGATGACGAGATGGCATCCCATCTCGAACAGTTTGGTGACTGCCTGCAAGGTGAACTCATAGACAATCTCGAATGAGCGGGTCCCGTAAGGCGCACGTGCGTTGTCGCCCAGGTAAATGTAGTCATATTGGGGAAGGACTTCCCGTATCTTGCTTAGGATGGTCAGTCCGCCATATCCGGAATCGAATATTCCGATGGGACCGGCTGCAGAAGGTAATGTCTGTTTCATGCGTTCTAAAGGCTATGTACCATGCAAAGATAATTCAAATTTCTCAGTAATGTATAAAAAATAAGCGCGGATAAAACTATCCGCGCTTGCTTTATCATAAATAATTCTATTATTTAATGCCCAATTGCGTTTTGACTTTGGCAGTTACATCAACGCTCTGTGCTCCTACGAATGGTATCGGGGTACGGGCTAAGTCAAAAATGTAGACAACACCTTCAGTTTTGCCGACAGCTTGGATGGCTTCGTCCAGTTTCTTATAGATGGGAGCCATAGCATCTTGCTGTGCTTTCTGCATACTTTGATAAGCTTCTTGTTGGAACTGTTCCTGACGTTGAGCCATATCCTGCAGCTCTTTCTGACGTCTTTCTGCAATGTTTTTCGGCAGAGAGTCGGCTTGTGCCAGGAATTCTTGGTACTTCTTTTGGAATTCTTCGTTGGTACGCTGCATTTCATCCTGGTATTTTTTAGACATGGCGTCCAAGTCAGCTTGGGCTTTGGTAAATTCAGGCATAACAGCGATTACATCTTGAGAATTCATGTGAGCGAATTTAGCTTGCGCCATAGCTCCCAGCGGGAGGGCGAACATAACTACGAGTAGTGCGATTTTTTTAAGCATAATGTTTATTATTTATTTGAATGATTATTCGTCGGGGGCAAATATAGCGCAAACTGAACGCAATACAAAATAAGCAAGCTTATTTTTAATCTTGAATGCAGTCTATATTCTGAAACAAATGTATGAAATTAATTTGAATATCCCAGTTTTGCAAGTACTTCATTGCTGACGTCAATACTTGGCGAGGCAAAAATGATACTTGATGCGGAAGCACGGTCTACAACTACCGCATATCCGTTCTGTGTAGCAATTTCCTTTACAGCATTGTATATTTCATCTTGAATGGGTTGCATCAGACTTTCACGTTTTTTATACAGTTCGCCTTCCGGACCGAAGTATTTGCGGCGTAGCTCGGCTGCCGATTTCTCTTTAGCGACAATCTCTTCTTCCTTTTTGCCTCTTTGTGTTTCAGAAAGGGAAGCAATCTGAGACTGATAGTTCTTGTACAGAGTCTTGGCTTCTTCGGAAATCTTTTCGACTTCACTCTGCCATTGTCTGGAGGCTTGTTCCAGTTGTTCATTGGCACGTTCGTAAGCAGGAATATTTTTCAGGATATATTCCATGTCAATCAAGGCGAACTTCTGTGCACCGGCTGTTATACTTACTGCAAACAGCGTAAAAAGGATCAATAAACTCTTCTTCATAACGATATTTATTTAATTGACGATGGATAATTGTCTATCGTCCATTGCTTAGAATTCTTGTCCCAGGATGAAGTGGAACTGGCTACCGCCATATTGCGAGGAACCCATTATTTTGTCGAAACCGTAAGCCCAGTCAATCCCCATCATACCAATCATCGGGAGGAAGATACGGACACCGACACCGGCTGAACGTTTCAACTCGAACGGGTTGAACTTATTGACATCATGCCATGCATTACCGGCTTCCACAAACGTTAACGCATAAATACTGGTACTTGTTTCGAGCATCAAAGGATATCTTAATTCCAGTCCGAGACGTGTATAGGCATAACCTTCAGAACCGTATGGAGTCAATGAACTGTTCTCATAACCACGAAGTGCGATACTTTCTGTAGCATAGCTGGAGTAGCCGGTCATACCGTCACCACCCACGTCAAACGTTTCGAACGGAGACTTTTTGTATTTGTTGTAATGTCCCAGCAAACCGAATTCTACACGTCCCATCAATACCGGAGTACGTTTAACGGTAATCGGATCCATTAACGGGATATAGATTTTGGATTTGAATTTCCACTTGTGGTATTCAATCCACTTGTGCATCTTGTTCATGTCTTCCTGGCTGCTGGTGCTGTACTTGCTGTAATCGGTACCGTCGAACAGAGAGAAAGGCGGTGTGATTTGTGCAGACAACGAGAACTCGGAACCTTGGCGCGGATAAATCGGGTTGTCGATAGAGCTACGGGACAAGGTCAAGTTGAGGCTGAGGTTATTACACTTACCGTTGGTAACCGGGAAGTACTGCCAGTCACTCAGAACATAGCGTTGGTAAGACAACTCGGCTGTGAATTGGAAATAGTCATCCGGCCACTTCAAGCGCTTACCGAACATCACTGCAAGACCATACATCTGGATAGATTTGTCCGGGTCGTAATAGTTCTCGTAGTTGTTGTAATTGCCGTAGTTGTACATACCGTAGCCATACATACCACTATAATAGCTGTTGTAATAGCTGTTCATGTAGGCCGAATTGTAATAACGGCTACTGATGTCGGTCTGGCGGGAATAGAAAGCCGATACGGAGAATGCATTCGGGCGTTTACCGCCAAACCACGGGTCGTAGAATGAAACGCTGTATGACTGATAGTATTTGGCATTGGTCTGGCCGCTGATGGTCAATGTCTGGCCGTCACCTTGCGGGAGGATACCGCGGTAGTTCTCACCCGGGTGAAGCAGGTTGGCCAGAGAGAAGTTAGTGAACTTCAGACTTAACTTACCGATAATACCTGTTTGTCCCCAACCGGCGGAGAACTCTACCTGGTCGTTGGCTTTGGATACAAGGTCATAACCGATGTCTACCGTGCCGTCTTCCGGTCTCGGCTGGATGTCGGGTTGGATTTGTTCGGGGTCGAAGTGTCCCATCTGCTGGATTTCACGCATGGAACGCATCAGGTCTTCACGGCTGAAGAGTTCGCCCGGACGGGTACGGAGTTCACGGCGTACTACGTTTTCATACAAACGGTCGTTACCGTTGATGCTGACTTTATTGATGGTAGCCTGGCGGCCTTCGTAGATACGCATTTCCAGGTCGATGGAGTCGCCCACGATGTTTACTTCCACCGGTTCGAGGCTGTAGAACAGATAACCGTTGTTGTAGTAGAGGTTGCCGATGGCATCGTCATCGGTCATTGTACGTTCTTCAAGTAACTTTTGGTTGTAGACGTCACCCTTCTTCATCTGGAGGAGGAAGTTCAGTTGTTCGGAAGGATACAGTGTGTTACCTACCCAGGTTACATTGCGGAGGTAGTATTTCTGTCCTTCCTCAATCTGCATGAAGATGTCTACCGTGCGGTCATCGTAGGGCTTGATACTGTCTGTCACGATGATGGCGTCACGATAACCCAGTTCGTTGTATTTGTCGATAATCAGTTGTTTGTCCGCTTCGTAGTTGTCCTCAATGAATTTCTTGGTGCGGAACAGATTGAGCAGCTTGCCCTTTTCGTTTGTTTTCTTCATCACACGCTTCAGCTTCTTGGTCGTGAGGGCCTCGTTGCCTACAATGGTGATTTGATGTACTTTCACTTTCTCCTTCTTGTCGATGTCGATGTTGACAATCACTTCATTCTTCTTTTCTGGATCATCACGTTGGGTGATGATTACATCTGCATTCTTGAAGCCCTTGTCGTCAAAGTAGCGCTTTATCAGGGTCTTGGCGCGGTCCACCAGGTTAGGTGTAATCTGACCGCCCTTTATCATGCCGATTCTGCTTTCCAGGTCTTCACGCTCCGACTTCTTCACACCGTTGTAGCGTATGTCGGAAACACGCGGACGCATGGTCAGATGAATGGTCAGCCAAATTTGGTCGCCTTCAATCTTGTCTGCTGTAATTTCCACGTCAGAGAACAGACCGTGGCGCCAGTAGCGCTTACAAGCTTGTGTAATCTCGTCACCCGGCACGGTGATAGTCTGCCCTTTGGATAGTCCGGACAATCCGACAATTACATAATCTTCATAGTTCTGGGCTCCTTCGACCTTAATGTCGGCTATTTCATACTTCTTGGGGGTTCCCGAATAGAGTATAACCGGCTTTTCGGTTTCATCGGTGTTGTTTACGTCCTGTGCTGCTGTTGTCAGTGCGCAGCCGAAAAGGCAGACAAACGTTACGAGTATGGAGAAAATACGATAGTGCATCTTTTTATTTACTATTTTACAATTTACTATTTACTATTTGTGTGTCCGGTGATTAATTGATTTGCTCGCTGGTCTTGCCGAACCTGCGTTCGCGTTTCTGATAGTCACATATGGCTTTGCGTAGTTCTTCTTCACGGAAGTCGGGCCAATAGGTATCACAGAAATAAAGTTCCGAATAGGCGCATTGCCAGAGCATGTAGTTACTGAGGCGGAGCTCTCCTCCGGTACGTATCAGCAGGTCGGGGTCGGGCATGAAGTGGGTCGTCAGATGACGGGATATGAGCTCACTGTCGATTTGTTCGGGTTTCAACTCACCTTTCTGTACCAAACCGGCTATTTGCCGGGCAGCCTCCGTTATTTCCCAGCGGGAAGAGTAGCTCAATGCCAGCACCAGGCACATTCCCGTGTTGTGGGAGGTGTGTGCCACGCAAGTGTTGAGCCGTTGCTGTACGTTGACTGGCAGTTTTTCAATATCTCCTATTACTCGGAAACTGATATTGTTCTTCATGAACGTCTCTTCCTCTATGGAGTCGAAGAGCAGCCCCATCAAGGCAGCTACCTCGTCCGACGGACGATTCCAGTTCTCGGTAGAGAACGTATATAAAGTAAGGTATCTGACTCCTAATTTAGCGGCTTCCTCTGCAATGACGTGCACAGTCTCTGCGCCGGCCTGATGTCCATAGCTGCGTTCGTGTCCACGCTGCTTGGCCCACCGTCCGTTACCGTCCATGATAATCGCCACGTGCTGGGGTATCCGGTTTAGATCGATTTCTTCCTTATATGACATCATTATTATTGTATTTCGAAGCCCAATCTGTTAAGACGTCCGCGCCATACTTCATTTTTGGTGCCGTTACCGCCGAATATCACCCAAATGAAGTCCCGTTTGTCTGCCGGGGCCACAGTTTTGTCTTTTGTCGGTTCCACTATAATGGAGTACGCGCCTTTTCCTTTGAATTCCTGGGGTAACAGGAATTTGGTTTCTGTCTTGCTCCATGCAATGCCGGTGATGGAGCTGTAGATAGCGTCAAGTTCCCCTCCGAAGCAATAGAACATGCCGCCATAGTACATGATGGCTGGGTTGTCCATGCCGGGACAATATGTGTCATACATGGTGTTGGCCAGGCTTGCCCAACCTTTGCCGTCCAATGAGAACCAAGGTGTTGTCTCTTTTTCGTTGGCTAGCGGCATTCCTGCCAGAACCACCTTCTCTACACCATTGCCGGTGCTGGTCTGGGTGGTGGATATGTTTTCGGTAGGGAATCCTGCCGGGACTTCTTCAAGGATAAGGTTGTCAGCAGTGTTTTCCGCTTCCCAATTCTTTCCGTCTTTACAGATGTTGAAATATTGCTTTCCGTTGATTTCCACAATACCCGAGAGCCGGTCGGAGAAACCATTGATGAGGACTATAACATTGTCTCCCAATGTAGTGACTTCTGTCCAGGCGGCGCCGTTGGTGGAACTGAATACTCTTTTGCTTTCTGTAACCATATAAAGCGCACTGTTATACTCTACGGCAGATGTCAGCTTTACGTCTGAGGGGAGGTTGCTGACATTGACTTTGCTCCAGTTGTATTTATCGGGCGCAGTCGATGTCTTGTAAGCAGTAGTGTTGGAAGTGTAGACAAATAGTTCGTCTCCCAGTACAACCGCTTTTTGCTGACCTGAATTGATGGTATTGGAGAATACATTTCCTCTTTTCTGCATGTCTGTCCAAACGAGTGAGTCCGGGTCTTGCAGATGTACATTAACTTTCAGTTTATATTCGCGGACTGTAACGCCGTCGGCGGCATGTGCTTTGAACAGCATGCCGGCATCGTTGTTCATGGCGGGTCTCAAATCCACGGAGTCCGATATGACGAATACCGTGTCGGTAGGCGAGCCTGAAGTTATCCAACCGGTAACGGTCATAGTATCAATCAGAATACGGTCAATGATGGTGTCTGAACCTACAGGCAATGAGTCTCTGTTATAGATGAGTCTATTGAGCTGGTCAATTGTAAATTTGTAATGTTTGCCATGTATGGTATCGATACCAAAAGCATGTATAGTAGCATCGGAGCTGAATTCATAATTGTCGTCAGAGTCAAGGCATGAACTTAGAGCAAATGACACAATAAGAAAACTCACAATTACTGATAGAAACTTTATTCTCATTTTGAAAGTTAGTGTTTATTTACAAGTTGCAAAAATAGGAACATTTTTTTCTATAAACAGCTTTACGGGGAAGTTTTATATAAAATTATAGATAATATCCCCCTTTTTCTCGATAAAAAAGCCCTGAAATGAGGCTATTGACTGTTTCTTGAGGCCGTATAATGGCGAAAACTCCTGCCAAAAGAA
This sequence comes from Bacteroides sp. CACC 737, assembly GCF_013874375.1. Taxonomy (NCBI): domain Bacteria; kingdom Pseudomonadati; phylum Bacteroidota; class Bacteroidia; order Bacteroidales; family Bacteroidaceae; genus Bacteroides; species Bacteroides sp. CACC 737. Next base: position 3,185,108 of record NZ_CP059408.1, on the reverse strand, counting down.
TACTCTGTTGCAAATGGATATCCGTCACTGATTTCGGGTGCTTTGACGCCGGAATGAAGAAGGTACGGAGCTTCTTCCACAAAGATTTCGTCCCACAATCCGGCATCAATGAAGGATTGGAGCGTTTGGCTGCCACCCTCTACCAAAAGGGATTGTAATCCGCGTGTATACAGCGTTTCCATGATTTCGGGGAGTACATCCCGCCGGTAGTCGCTGACTGGCAGATACTCTACATTCGGTAGCGGAGCGTGCGGGGCTTCTGTAAAAACGAGGGTCGGCACGCTACCGTCAAATAGGTGAAGGTTGGGGGATAGCTTTTGTTGCCGGTCCAGCACGATACGTACCGGTGAACAGCCGTACCAATGGCGGACATTCAGGCCGGGATTGTCCAGTTCAGCCGTACGGGTACCTACTAATATGGCACTGTGCTCTGCCCGTTTCTTGTGTACCAGCATCGAAGTCAGCAGGCTGGAGAGGATAACTGGTTTACCGTCCGTGCGGGAGTAATCGATATATCTGTCAGAAGATTCCGCCCATTTTAGGGTGATGTAGGGGCGTCGCAAAGTATGGAAAGTGATGAACCTGCGGATGAGCTGCCGACATTCTGTTTCCAGCACTCCGACAATAACTTCACGTCCGGCATCCTTCAGTTTCTGTATGCCCCGGCCCGCAACCTTAGAAAAAGGGTCCCGGCACCCGATGACGATACGTGGAATCTGCTTCTCGATGATGAGGTCTGCACAAGGAGGAGTTTTGCCATAGTGCGAACACGGTTCCAGGCTGACATAGATGGTGGAACGTTTCAGCAGGGACGTGTCTTTCACGGAACGGATGGCGTTGACCTCGGCGTGGGCTTCTCCACAGCGCACATGGTATCCCTCGCCTATGATTTTCCCGTCACATACTATTACCGCCCCCACCATCGGGTTGGGTGCTGCATTGCATAGCCCGTTTTGTGCCAGTTGGATACATCGCAGCATGTATTTCTCTTCTTCTGAATTCATATCCTTGCTTACCTTTTGGTTGAATAATCAAAATTAATGATTACTTTTGCAGCCCGAATAAAACCGGACCCCGAATGAATGTAACCGTTTCACATATCCGCAGTGCTTTGCAGGAATGCTACCCTCCCCGGGAGGCGGCCAATCTTTCCCGTATTGTCTGCTGTGAAATGTTTGGTCAGGGTAATATTGACTATTACCTGGGCAAAGATATGATTTTATCTCCAAACGATGAAAGGGAATTGGAAAGCATTCTTTCCCGTCTGTGCAATTTTGAGCCCATACAGTATGTGCAGGGTACTTCCCGTTTCCTGGGGCGTACTTTTCGGGTGGCTCCGGGGGTGCTTATTCCCCGTCCCGAAACGGAAGAACTGGTGGAGAGGATGCTGAAGGAAGTCGCTCCGGTTTCCCGTATTCTCGACATTGGCACCGGAAGCGGGTGTATTGCCGTCACTTTGTCTAAGGAGTTGCCGGAGGCGGAAGTAACAGCTTGGGACATTTCCGGAGAAGCTCTTGCCATAGCCGGCGACAATAACCACCTTTTGCAGGCCTCCGTGCTATTTGTACAGCGTGATGTCCTGACGTATCAACCGGTTGAGGGTGAATGTTTTGATGTAATCGTCAGTAATCCGCCTTATGTTACGGAAACAGAAAAGCGGGATATGGAACCAAACGTCTTGAACTGGGAACCCTCACGGGCTTTGTTTGTTCCAGATAGCGACCCGCTCCGTTTCTATCGGCGTATAGGTGAACTGGGACGGAGCATGCTGACGGCCGGCGGCCGACTCTATTTTGAAATCAACCGGGCATTTGGAGAGGCTGTCGCTTCGATGCTTCGCAAGCAAGGCTATACGAATGTCCGTATCCGAAAAGATATTTCCGGCAACGACCGGTACGTAATTGCAGAACGATGATAGAAATAACTGAAACTGAAGCTTTGAACAGAGTGGCGGCATATTGCTCCACTGCCGAGCATTGCCGGGCGGAGATTGCGGAGAAACTGCAACGCTGGGGCATTGCCTATGATGCCATAGACCGTATCATCAACCGTCTGGAACAAGAGAAGTACATTGATGAAGAGCGCTTCTGCCGCGCTTTCATCAACGACAAATACCGTTTTGCCAAATGGGGCAAGATGAAGATAGGGCAGGCGCTCCAGTTGAAAAAGATATCTTCATCTGTCTATTGGCTCTATTTGAACGAGATTGATGAGGAGGAATACCACGCCGTCCTGCAGAAGCTGCTGGTGGCAAAGCGTAAAAGCGTCCGTGCCGAAAGTGAGTATGAGTTGAATGGCAAATTGGTGCGTTTTGCCTTGAGCAGAGGGTTCGAAATGAAGGATATATGTCGTTGCATAGAGGTTTCTGAGGAAAATGACTACTCCGAATGAAAATTATCGGCTTTCTCTTTTTTATTCTCATTCTGTTTCCGTATTTTTGCGCCATATTTATCATATATAGATTAGTTTTGCTATGAAAACTTTAGAAAGATTGTTTGCAGAGAAGTTGCTGAAGATAAAAGCGATTAAACTACAACCGGCTAACCCGTTCACTTGGGCATCCGGATGGAAGTCTCCGTTTTATTGTGATAACCGCAAAACCCTTTCTTATCCTTCTCTCCGTAGTTTCGTGAAGATTGAAATTACGCGTCTGATTTTGGAACGTTTCGGACAGGTGGATGCCATTGCCGGTGTGGCAACGGGGGCTATCCCGCAAGGTGCCTTGGTGGCCGATGCATTGAACCTGCCGTTTGTATATGTACGCTCCACTCCGAAAGACCATGGACTGGAGAATCTGATTGAAGGTGAACTTCGTCCCGGCATGAAGGTGGTAGTCGTGGAAGATTTGATTTCTACGGGTGGAAGCAGCTTAAAGGCTGTAGAGGCTATCCGCCGTGACGGATGTGAGGTCATCGGCATGGTGGCTGCCTATACTTATGGTTTCCCGGTTGCCGAAAAGGCCTTCAAGGATGCCAAAGTGCCTTTGGTGACGCTGACCAATTACGAGGCTGTGATGGAAGTGGCGTTGCGTACGGGCTATATCGAGGAAGAAGATGTGGAGACTCTGAATGAATGGCGTAAAGACCCTGCACATTGGGAGTCCGGGAAATAAGAACTTATTTGTAAAAATGTTAATATGGATAAAAGAGCCATTCGGATAGATTCTGTCCGGATAGTTCTTTTTTCTTTTTGAATACGATTGATTATGACGAAATTTGAGAGTGGAGTGAAAGTTGTACCGGCTTCACAAGAAGCTGTTTATGAAAAGCTTTCCGACTTGAGCAATCTGGAGAAGGTGAAAGACCGTCTGCCTGAAGACAAAGTGAAGAACTTGAGTTTTGATGCGGAGAGCATGACGATAGAGGTGGCTCCCGTGGGAAAGATTACGTTGCAGATTGTGGAGAAGGAACCTTGCAAGTGTATCAAGTTTGCAACAACCACTTCACCGCTGCCCTTCAATTTGTGGATACAGATTGTACCCGTCACTGAAACCGAATGCAAGATGAAGCTGACCATCGGCATGGATATAAATCCGTTTATGAAGGCCATGGTGCAGAAACCCTTGCAGGAAGGATTGGAGAAGATGGCAGATATGCTGGCGATGATACAATATTAATCATTAATCATTAATCATTAGAAACAACGTGGCTCAGAAACTTTGGGAAAAATCCGTTCAGGTAAATAAGGATATCGAACGCTTCACGGTAGGCCGTGACCGTGAAATGGACCTTTATTTGGCAAAGCACGATGTGCTGGGTTCCATGGCGCACATCACGATGCTCGAAAGCATTGGCTTGTTGACGAAGGAAGAACTGCGGCAATTGCTGGCCGAATTAAAGAAAATCTACGCGATGGCCGAGCGTGGAGAATTTGTGATAGAAGAGGGAGTGGAAGACGTTCACTCACAAGTGGAACTTATGCTGACGCGCAACTTGGGTGATATAGGTAAGAAAATACACAGCGGACGTTCGCGCAACGACCAGGTGTTGCTCGATTTGAAGCTCTTTACCCGTGCAGAGATAAAGGAAGTGGCGGAGGCTGTGGAACAATTGTTCCATGTGCTGATTATGCAGAGCGAACGCTACAAGGATGTACTGATGCCGGGTTATACACACTTGCAGATAGCCATGCCATCTTCTTTCGGACTCTGGTTTGGGGCATATGCCGAGAGCCTGGTGGACGATATGATGTTCCTTCAGGCAGCTTTCAAGATGTGCAACCGCAATCCTTTGGGTTCTGCTGCGGGATACGGTTCCTCGTTCCCGCTGAACCGTACGATGACTACCCGTCTTTTGGGATTTGATTCCCTCAACTACAACGTAGTGTATGCCCAGATGGGGCGTGGCAAAATGGAGCGTAATGTAGCTTTCGCCCTTGCCAGTGTGGCCGGAACCATATCGAAATTGGCTTTTGACGCATGTATGTTCAACAGTCAGAACTTCGGTTTTGTGAAGCTGCCGGACGATTGCACTACCGGCTCCAGCATCATGCCTCACAAGAAGAACCCGGACGTCTTTGAACTGACGCGTGCCAAGTGCAACAAACTGCAATCCCTTCCCCAGCAGATTATGATGATAGCCAACAATCTTCCTTCCGGCTATTTCCGTGACTTGCAGATTATCAAAGAGGTCTTCCTGCCTGCTTTTCAGGAACTGAAAGACTGTCTGCAGATGACGACTTACATTATGAATGAAATCAAGGTGAACGAACATATTCTTGATGATGACAAGTATCTGCTTATTTTCAGTGTGGAGGAAGTCAACCGCTTGGCACGTGAAGGGATGCCTTTCCGCGATGCCTACAAGAAGGTGGGACTGGATATTGAAGCCGGAAACTTCTCGCACAGCAAAGAGGTACATCATACCCATGAAGGCAGTATCGGAAACCTTTGCAACGATGAAGTCTCTGCCTTGATGCAGAAAGTGGTAGATGGTTTCAATTTTGAGACCATGCAAGCTGCAGAGAAAGAGTTGCTGGGCAGGTAAAAGGTTCTGCGGGTTCAAGTCCCGCTGCGAGTACTGTACTTTTATAAAAAAAAATTTGGCAGAAACGGGAAAACTGTTTATCTTTGCACCCGTTCTCCAAATGCGGAAATAGCTCAGTTGGTAGAGCATAACCTTGCCAAGGTTAGGGTCGCGAGTTCGAGTCTCGTTTTCCGCTCTCTTTTCCCTTTTTAGGATGCTCGAATGGTGGAATGGTAGACACGAAGGACTTAAAATCCTTTGGCCATTGCGGCTGTGCGGGTTCAAGTCCCGCTTCGAGTACTCGATTAAGCTCTGTGAATCATTGATTTGCAGAGCTTTTTCTTTATAAGCTCTTGATATGAAAGACCGTTTCTCTATAGCGAACAAAGTGTTTCCCTTAATAGAACAAGTTGTTTCATTATGGCGAACAAAGTGTTTCCCTTAACAAAACATTTCGTTTCATCATATGAAAACAAACTGTTTTTCCTTATTGGAACAAACTGTTTCTCTATACTTGAACAAAGTGTTCATCGCTGTGAACTAACAAACTAACTATAATATATAGTAGATGATATGCGCGTGGCACTTGCTAATATGTGCTTGCAGATGAAATAAAAGAATCTATATAAATAGCCTCCTCTTTATTGTTCAGAACAGCTTGGGGCGTTTGTTATTGAACCGATAGCCGATACCCAACATCAGATAATTGGGCTCATGAAATTCCCGGAGGTTATATCCTATATGGAGATACGAATTGCGTGTTACGTCTATTTTCAGGGCAAGAATCTGATAGAAAGACTTCATGTCACCGCCGCCGTGCAGAACGTTGGCTCCCAGACCGATACCTACCGTGAAGTAAGGCATGACAAACTCTCCGCGGGCAGATAAGCCCAGCGCCATCTGCTTTTTGGCAGGCGGGGTATAGAAGCCGTTCTCTTCTTCGTACGATTCTTTCATGTTCGCACTGTGGTCGTATACGCCGTCCAACGCCACACCGGCGCGGAATTTATAGCCGAAGTTGTACATGGGTGCAAAGCTGAAACCGAACACGTTGTAAGTGCCGGGTGCGGGTACCTGGCCACTACTGCCTTCATGGGCCACTGCTTTCTTTCGCCAGGAGCCGAACAAAGTCAGGTCGTAGCTGACGTGGCGGGGGAATGGAGGAACGATAGGGCGTTGCCATGACTGGGCAAGCTCATCCGCTCTGCGGTTAAAGTTATATACCAGCCCCACTTTACAGTCCACCGTGTTCAGACCGGAGTTGGGATATTGGGTGTTTCCGTTGGAAAAGTGGCTTCCGGTAGCTCCTATCATCAGGTCGAACTTGAGGGAGAGTGCCCACTTTAAGTAGAGGTTCACATTGAGATAAGCATTCACTTTCGAGCCGATAATCTGGTTCTCCGGGTTGTCGTATTCATCGTAGGGTTTCCAGCCGAACGATGCGCCGAAGTTCCATTCATAGTTCAAGGATATGCGGGGGCTGAATTGGGCGATACGTCCCCCTTGAAACAGATAGACCGCCAGCGGGTTGCCCAGCTCTTCCGGATTGCCGAAGTTGAAATAGCCGACTCCAATCCCTTGATAGGCTCCTATATAAGCCTGGTCGGCAACGGTGTGGGGACGGAGCTGGAAGGAGTATTTCAGATGGCCGGCATAGGCATTTTTCATGGGCTTGTATTGGTGGTTGGAGTACTCCAGAAAAGGGTTGGTCTGAAAAATATAGCCAGCACGCCCTTCTACGCCTAATCTGTGGATGAAGCGCTGTGAGAAAGGGAGTGTGTCCCGTTTGTATTCCGAATGGCTATCGGATGTCCATTGTTGGGCGTATATTGTATCAGACAAGAAAAGTCCCGCTCCTAAGAAAGCCAGTATTTTCCATATCTGCATTCTATTTTTCATATGCCGTGTCGGTCTTTCTTGTTTATAAATGTTCCAAGTGAAGTTTAATTTCGTGCAAATATAGTTTTTTTATCCTTTTGACATTCACAATGAGATAACTATTTGTAAAAAGAGGGGGTAAAACTGAAATCGTCAATAAAATGGCCGACTTCGGTTTTACCCCCTCCTTATTCATTCACCCGGATGCTGTCTTATGATTCGGATGCTGGGTGGCGAGCATTATTTCTGGTCGTTCTCCCGGATTTCCACCCGGCGGATTTTCCCGCTGATGGTTTTGGGGAGCTCATCAACAAATTCGATGACACGTGGGTATTTGTAGGGAGCCGTCACTTTCTTCACATGGTTCTGCAACTCCTTGACAAGCTCTTCTCCGGCGCGTGCCTTGTACTCTTTTGCCAATACAATCGTAGCTTTTACCACTTGGCCGCGGATTTCATCGGGCACACCGGTAATGGCACATTCCACTACGGCTGGGTGGGTCATCAATGCACTTTCCACTTCGAACGGACCGATGCGGTAGCCGCTGCTTTTGATGACGTCGTCGGCGCGGCCTACGAACCAGAGGTAGCCGTCTTCGTCCTTCCAGGCTACGTCTCCCGTGTAGTAAATACCGTTGTTCCATGCCTCGTGGGTGCGGTTGGCATCGCGGTAGTATTCCTTGAACAATCCCAGCGGTTTGCCTTTGTCGGTACGGATTACAATCTGTCCCTGTTCACCGGCTTCCACGGAACGTCCTTCGTGGTCTATCAGGTCTACGTCGTATTGCGGATTGGGCAATCCCATGCTGCCGGGTTTCGGTTCCATCCACGGCATGGTGGCAACGGTAAGGGTCGTTTCGGTTTGTCCGAATCCCTCCATCAGCTTGATGCCCGTCAACTTCTTGAAGGTCTCGAATACGGCGGGGTTCAATGCTTCTCCGGCGATGGTGCAGTATTCCAGACTGGATAGGTCGTACTTCGTGAGGTCTTCGTGGATGAGGAATCGGAAGATGGTGGGCGGCGCACAAAGCGACGTGACGTGATAATCTTGTATCTTCTCCAGTATGGCTGCGGGAGTGAATTTCTCGTGGTCGTATACAAATACGTTGGCGCCGGCAATCCATTGTCCGTAGAGCTTGCCCCACACGGCTTTTCCCCAACCGGTGTCGGCAATGGTGAGGTGTAGGCTGCTCTCTTTCAGGTTGTGCCAGAAGCTGCCGGTGACGATGTGTCCCAACGGATAGGTGAAGTCGTGGGCCACCATTTTGGGCTCTCCGGTAGTGCCGCTGGTGAAGTACATCAGGGAGATGTCATCGTTCGTATTCGGATGTTCAGGTTTCACGAAAGGAGCGGCAACCTCGATACCTTTGTGAAAGTCTTCGAATCCTTCGGGAACTTCCGGCCCGACGCTTACGAGGCGTTTCACAGAAGGAGACTCCGGCATGGCTGCCGTGATATGGTCGGTGATGACGCTTTCGCCGGCGCAGACTATCATCTTGATGTCTGCGGCGTTGCAACGGTATACGATGTCTTTCTTCGTCAGCAGGTGGGTGGCGGGAATCACCACTGCACCGAGTTTGTGTAGTGCCACGATGCTGAACCAGAATTCGTAACGGCGCTTTAGTATCAGCATCACCATGTCTCCGTGGCCGATGCCGAGGCTTTGGAAATAGGAAGCCGTCATGTCTGTGTACCGTTTCATGTCGGCAAAGGTAAATTGCCGGCATTCGCCCTGGTCATTGGTCCACAACAGTGCGGGTTTGTCGGGTTGCTCGGCGGCCCAGGCATCCACTACGTCGTAGCCGAAGTTGAAATTCTCCGGTACGTTTATCTTCAAGTTCTTGATGAAGTCCTCCTGTGAGGTGAAGGATGTTTGAGATAAAAATCTTTCTACCATAACTTTATTACATAATTACTGCCAGGAATTTTACAGTCTTTCCGTCAAGCGCCTTCATGCCGTGCGGCAGTTTGGAGTTGAAGTACAGACTGTCTCCTTCATTTAAGATTAAGTCTTTGCCGTCGATGCTGACCATCATACGGCCTTCCAGTACGAGGTTGAACTCCTGACCGGCATGGCTGTTGTAATGTATCGGCTCGCTGTCCGGTTTCGGTTCTACGGTCACGATGAACGGGTCTGCCGTGCGGTTGATGAAACCGGCTGCCAGTGATTGGTATTTATATGCCTTGGTACGTTCTATACTGGTTCCTTTTCCGGCACGTGTCAGGAAGTAGGAGCTCATTTTGGGCTCTTGCCCAAACATCAGTGCGTCCAGTGATATGCCGTAGTGCCGTGCTATCTTCTGCAGCATGCTGACCGAGATGTCGAATTCTCCGGTTTCGGCCAGGCGGTACTCTTCTGCAGAGATGTCACAGTCGCGGGCGATATCGTCGGCAGTCAGTTCCAATACGTCACGCAGTCCGCGCAGGCGTTCGGCTATTTGTCTGATTTGTTCGTCCATAATTATATTTGTTTTAAATGGGTTGTTATTGAAATACACCGTTACGCCGCAGGGCATTGGCATATTGGCACATTAAATACTCGCTTTGATAGCTTTAATCACAGTGGAGGTGAATCCTTCGTGTTCCAGTTCGTTGATTCCCTTGATGGTAATTCCTCCGGGAGTACACACCTTGTCAATCTCAACACTGGGGTGTGTGTTACTGTTCAGAATCAGCTCGGCTGCTCCCTTCACGGACTGTGCCACCATGCGCATGCCGTCTTTGGGGTAGATACCCATTTCAATGCCGGCTTGCATGGCTGCCTGGATGTACTTCAGCACATAGGCGATGCCACAGGAAGTCATGGCGGTGGTTGCCGCAATCTTTTCCTCGGGAATGAGCATGGCAAGTCCCATCTGGTTGAAAATGTCCAGCATCAGCTGCTCCTGCTCCTTGGTGGCATTGCGGCTGGCGATGAGTGTCATACTTTCCATTTCGCTGATGGCTGTATTGGGAATAAGGCGGAACATGGTCATTTCCTTGTCTGCTACATAGTGTGTCAGTTCTTCGAAGGGAATACCGGCTGCAATGGAGATAAGAATCTGTGTGCCTCTCAGTTTCAATTCCTTTACCACAAGTTTCATCAGCCATGGCTTCACGGCAAAGATTATCATATCTGCACCGGTCACTGCTTCCTGATTGTCGTTAGTCACTTGCAAAGCGGGGAATTCTGCCTTCAGTTTGTCCAGCTTGTTCTGGGTGGGGTTGGAGACAATGATGTCACCGGCAGGGATGATTGTTCCTTTTGCCAGCCCGCGGGCGATGGAGCCTCCCATATTTCCGGCACCGATAATTGCTATTTTCATATTTTCTTGTTGTTAAAAGAGTTGTCTGTTGGCAAAGGTAGATAAATTAAAGAACTTTCTTGAAGCGTTTCAAGAATTCCTTTGCTTCGTCCATGCTGAGGCACAGAGGCGGCAGCAGGCGGAGCACATTCGTACCGCTTACGCCGGTGAATACATGTTGCTCTTTCAGCAGTCTTAGGCGCAGTACCTTGATGGGGGCTTCAAATTCCAGTCCTATCATCAGTCCTCGTCCTCGAACGTCCTTGATTTGCGGGAACTTTCTCAGTTCTGTCATCAGGAAGTCACCGACTTGCGCTGCATTTTCTATCAGTTTTTCTTGCTCTATGACGTCCAGTACGGCAAGGGCGGCACTGCAAGCCAGGTGGTTTCCACCGAAAGTGGTTCCAAGTTGCCCGTATACCGGTGTAAACATCGGGCTGATGAGTACGCCTGCCATCGGGAAACCATTGCCGATGCCTTTTGCCACGGTGACGATGTCGGCTTTGATGCCGTTGTACTGATGGGCGAAGAACTTGCCGCTGCGTCCGTAGCCGCTTTGGATTTCATCGAGAATCAAGACCGTGTTGTGTTCCGTACAAGTCTGGCGGAGAGCCTGCATGAATTCGTCTGTCGGCAGTTGGATGCCGCCTACACCTTGTATGCCTTCGATAATCACTGCGCAGACATCTCCTTTGGACAATTCGGCCTTCATGGCTTCGATGTCGTTCAACGGGAGGTAGGTGACGTGCCCGCAGTTGTTGATGGGAGCGATGATTTTAGGATTGTTCGTTACTTCCACCGCCAGTGAGGTACGTCCGTGGAATGCTTTTGAGAAGGATATCACACGGGTACGGCCATTGTAGAAAGAGGCGAGTTTCAAGGCGTTTTCATTGGCTTCGGCACCGCTGTTGATGAGGAAGAGTGAGTAATCATCATAGCCGCAGACCTTTCCCAAACGCTCTGCCACTTGCTGTTGCAGCTTGTTGATTACTGAGTTTGAGTAGAATCCTAACGTAGCAACTTGATTGCTCACCATCTCTACATAATGTGGATGTGCATGTCCGATTGAGATGACTGCATGGCCACCGTAGAGGTCGAGATATTCGGTACCGTTCTCGTCCCATACATGGCAGCCTTTTCCTTTGACGATGTTGATGTCAAAGAGAGGGTATACGTCGAATAAATTCATTTTTTTTTAGAATGCAGAAGGTTTCAACCGTAAACCTACGGTCTCTTCCAGGTTAAACATTAAATTCATGTTATGGACAGCTTGTCCGCTGGCGCCTTTCAGGAGGTTATCGATGCAGGAAATGATAAGCAGTTTGTCGCCGTGCTTCTCCAGATGGATGAGGCACTTGTTGGTGTTTACCACTTGCTTCAGGTCGATATTCTTCTCCACGATGTGGGTAAAGGAATCTTTGGCGTAATATTCTTCGTACATGCGGACGATTTCTTCCAGGGCCACTTTGGTCTTCACCACAATGGTGGTGAAGATGCCGCGCGGGAAGTCGCCGCGGTAGGGGATGAAGTCAATGTCCGCATCAAAGCTGTTCTGCAGCTGTTTGAGCGATTGCTTGATTTCGGGCACATGCTGGTGCTCGAAAGCTTTGTAGACACTCATGTTGTTGTTGCGCCAGCTGAAGTGGCTCGTGGCGCCCGGTTTCACACCGGCGCCGGTACTTCCGGTAATGGCGTTCACCATGATATCATCATTCAGCATCAGATGTTTGGCAAGCGGTAGCAGCCCCAGCTGTATGCAGGTGGCAAAGCAGCCCGGATTGGCTACGTGCTTCGCTTTGCAGGTGGCACGGCGGTTCAGCTCCGGCAGGCCGTAGATGAAGTCGTGTTCGGGAGAGGCTATGCGGTAGTCCATGGAGAGGTCGATGATTCTCAGTTCCTCGGGCACGTTGTGGCTTTCGAGGAACTTCTTCGTGTCGCCATGTGCCGTACAGAAAAAGAGTACGTCGATTTCTTCCAGCGGGAGCTGGTCGGTAAATACCAAGTCTGTTTCGCCGTACAGTCCTTCGTGTACGTCGGTAATTTTGTTGCCGGCGTTGCTTGAGCTGTTTATGAAAACGATTTCCGCTTCCGGATGGTTGAGCAGCAAACGTATCAGTTCGCCTGCCGTGTATCCGGCTCCGCCGATGATTCCTACTTTAATCATTTCGATAATATCTATTTGGTTCTTGTGGTATAACAATTAGCATTATAATGTATATGGGTATGCCTGCAAATGCAGTAAAGATCGTGGCGAACGTATAGACGATACGCACCAATGAGACATCGAGTCCGAAAAAGTTTGCCAGTCCTGCACATATGCCTGAAAGCATCCTTCCAGTCCGGGGACGTGTCAGTTTTTGCTTCCTGCCGGTCATTTAGATTTTCTCGTCTTTATGATTTGAATAATAAGCACGCAGTGCTGTGGAGGTTACTTTGATGAAGCCCTTGGCATCTTCTGCCGTCCATCCTTTCTGCATCTCACCGTATTCACCAAACTTGTTTTTCATAAGGTCATCTTTGCTTTCTACACCTACGGTAGAAAAGCAGAGCGGGTGAAGTTCGAGGATAGCCGTACCGTTTACGTTGCGTTGCGAGGATTCCAGCATGGCTTCGATGTCGCGCATTACTGGTTCCAGATATTGGCTTTCGTGCAGGAACATGCCATACCAGTTGGCTACCTGGTCCTTCCAGTATTGTTGCCATTTGCTCAAAGTGTACTTCTCGAGGAACTTGTGTGCTCCGATAATCAGCATAGGTGCGGCAGCTTCGAAACCTACGCGGCCTTTGATACCGATAATCGTGTCGCCTACGTGCATGTCGCGGCCGATACCGTATGCCGCACCAATCTCTTCTACCTTCTGGATGGCTTTGATGGGGTCGTCGAATGTCTCGTCGTTCACGGCTTTCAGCTCACCTTTTTCAAAAGTGAGGCGCAACAGCTCGCTGCCCTCTTTGGTGCAGTGTTTCAGATAGGCGCTTTCGGGCAATCCCTGCGCGGAATCCAGAATCTCGCCACCACAGATGGAAGTGCCCCACAAACCTACGTTATAGGAGTATTTCAGTTTGGTGAAGTCGGCGGCAAAGCCGTGTTTGTTCAGATAATCAATCTCTTCCTGACGGCTCAGTGCCATGTCGCGTGTCAGCGTGATGATTTCCACGCCCGGAGCCATGACGAGGAAAGTCATGTCGAAACGAATCTGGTCGTTACCCGCACCTGTAGAACCGTGGGCGATGGCATCCGCGCCGATTTCGTTGGCATAGCGTGCAATGGCCAATGCTTGGAAGATACGTTCGGAACTTACAGAGATAGGATAGGTGCCGTTACGCAAAACATTGCCGAATACCATGTATTTCAAGCTTTTCTCATAGTATTCCTGCGTCACGTCGAGGGTGACGTATTCTTTGGCGCCCAGCTTGTAGGCATTTTCTTCGTTTGTCTTCAACTGTTCAGCACTGAAACCGCCCGTATTGGCACAAGCTGCATATACTTCGTACCCTTTTTCTTTGGTAAGATACATCACCGTAAACGAGGTATCCAAACCTCCGCTGAATGCGACTACTACTTTCTTCTTCTTTTCCATATCCTTAGTATTTTTATATTTTATCCTCTTCGTGCAGCTTCGGGTCGTAAAGCATTGCTGTGCAAATGCAGAATTTACGGTTCTTAGCTACCAATATATCATGGTTTATACAGCCTTCGCAACCTTTCCAGAACGATTCGTCATCGGTCAGTTCGTTGAAGGTGACGGGCACATATCCCAGCTCGGTATTCATTTTCATGACGGCAGCTCCGCTGGTGAGACTGAAAACTTTAGCATTAGGCCAGCGTAGGCGTGCCAGGCGGAAAGAAGCGGTCTTGATACGTTTTGCCAGCCCCAGTCCCCGATATTTGGGGTGTACTATCAAACCGGAGGTTGCTACATATTGCTTGTTACCCCAGCTCTCTATGTAGGTGAAACCGGCAAAATCATCTCCACACAAGGCTATGATGGCCTTTCCTTCTTTCATTTTAGTAGCTACGTATTCGTGTGTGCGTTCTGCGATGCCCGTTCCGCGTACCTTGGCAGCTTCCCGGATGGTATCCAAAATCTTGTCTACGTAAACTTCATGTGAGGCGTCAGCCACCATCACATCAATTTGTTTCGAATCCATTTCTTATTTAATTTCTTGTTTTTTGTTGTTATCTATCATTTAATGTTCGGGATGATTTGCGATAGGAAGCTGCGTACCTCGTCATGTGACGCTGCTTCGTGCACCACCAGCATGATGGTGTCATCTCCGGCAATGGTACCCAGAATGGCGGGACACTCTCGGTTGTCGATGTCGTAGGCCATGCTGCTGGCATATCCGGGCCGGGTACGGATGACGGCAATATTGCCCGAAAATTGAAGTGAAACGAATCCGCTTGTCATCAGCATTTCACTTGCACTCTGGTCGTTCGAACGTTTATACATGATGTTGTTGGGCAGCACATATACGTATTTACCGTTCATGTTCGCTGCTTTCGCTACTTTCAGCTGTTTCAAGTCGCGTGACAAGGTGGCTTGTGTCAGTTCAAAGCCTTCCTTGCTCAAAGCTTGCAACAGTTCTTCCTGAGAACTGACGTCTTTGCTTGAGATAATCATCTTGATGGCGTCTAACCGATTGGCTTTTTTCTTCATTTTCTGTATAATTATTCTAAGAGTAGTGCAAAATTAGGGATTATTTCGGAAATAATATGCAAAAATGAGAGCTTTTTTATTCTTTTTATACATCGGGCGTACTGTATATGTTGTTTTTGTTCTCTTTGTTGGAGTCTTGTTTGTTCTTTTACGTTATTGGAGATTGTTTCCGTATGTCTTTGGTAAATGTTGATATAATATAGAATAGATATGCAATTGTCAAATCTGACACCCTTTCAATCAAAAACTGTACAAAAATTATATGCATAGAAATAAAATCCCTCAGGTTTTTACGTTGGTCTCAGATTGTTACGTTGCCCCCCTCTCTCTTATGGTCGGGAAACCGGAGGAGAGGAGGGATGAAATAAAAAAGGCTTAACTTCTAAAAGCTAAGCCTTTTCTGTCGGAATGAGGCGACTCGAACGCCCGACCCCTACGTCCCGAACGTAGTGCGCTACCAACTGCGCTACATTCCGATTGTTTTTGAAAAGTGGTGCCACCAGGAATCGAACCGGGGACACAAGGATTTTCAGTCCTTTGCTCTACCAACTGAGCTATGGCACCTTTTTCGTTTGCGGGTGCAAAGATAAAGAGTTTTTTTTATACCGCAAGGCTTTTTGAGGAAAAATATCTTAAAAAGGTGCCTCGCTCCATAGAGCGAGGCATCTTACTTTTGAGAATCACTTGCTATCGAAGAAATCAGTCGATATTCGGATTGATGCTGTGCCAGTCTTTGATGGCAGGCAGTACTCCCATTTCTATCACTTCGTCACGAAGTTTGCAGAGGTGGGCATAGCTTTCTTTCAGTTTGGCTTCTTCTTCGGGTGTGCCGTTCAGTTCCTTGTAGTGTACACCGTCTTTGGTAATTTCAGTTTCCATTGCCATCATGATGTGGTCGAAGCCGTGGCTGTGTACATATGTACCGGCAGGCCAGCGGAACGGTTTGCCACCCATCGCTGCAGCTATCATTTCGATAGAGACGTATGCCGGACTCTGGAAGGAAGAACGTCCACGGAGGGCGATGATGTTGGCACCGCCTTTGGTTACCTTAGTCTGGATTTCGACCCACTGCTCTTTAGTCAGGGCAGGGGTACCGATGATATCAAGTAACGGTTTACCGTCCACCTTGGCGGTAGAGGCATATACAGCCATCTGTTCACCATGACCGCCGTAGGTACGGCAATTTTCGATTTTGTCGGGGGCAATGCCGAAGTGCTTGGAAAGTTCACTGCGCAGGCGGGTGCTGTCGAGGGCAGCCAGTGTGGTCACTTGTGAAGGTTTCAGGCCGGAATACAATAGGGTAATCAGACCGGTGATGTCGGCAGGGTTGAAAATGACAACCACGTGCTTCACATCCGGACAGTAGGCTTTTACATTCTTACCGAATTCTTCGGCAATAGCGGCATTGCCTTTCAAAAGGTCTTCGCGGGTCATGCCGGCCTTGCGGGCGGCACCGCCTGATGATACCACATACTTGGCACCGGTCAGCGCTTCTTTGATATCGGAGGTAAATGTGATGTTCATTCCTTCGAATCCGCAGTGGAACAGCTCTTCGGCCACACCTTCCAGTCCGGGAGCATAAGGGTCGTACAGACATAGGTTGGGAGTGAGATGCATCATGATTGCAGTCTGTGCCATGTTTGAACCGATCATGCCGGCTGCGCCGACGATTGTCAATTTGTCATTTGTCAGAAATTCCATAATCTTTTTTATTTAAAGGTGAGTAATATCTTTTCTTGCTGATTGTCACGATACAAAGATAACCCTTTTTGAAGAGAGTTGTTCATAGAAAAAAGTTATCTTTTAGAGCAAAAAGTTATTTCTTCTTTCCGAACTGCTGTATTGTACCTAAATTCGCTATCTTTGTTGGGAAAATGAAGATAAGTAAGAAACTATGAGCATTAAGTTAGGAAAGTACAATACGCTGGAAGTGGTGAAGGAGGTAGCCTTCGGCATGTATCTGGACGGTGGCGAAGAAGGTGAAATTCTGCTTCCGTCGCGTTATGTCCCCCAAGACTGTAAGGTGGGAGCCAAACTGAACGTTTTTATATATCTTGATAACGAAGAACGCCTGGTAGCCACTACTCTGACACCATTAGTGCAGGTCGGGCAGTTTGCCTGCTTGGAGGTGGCGTGGATAAACCAGTATGGCGCTTTCCTTAACTGGGGATTGATGAAGGATCTTTTCGTCCCCTTCCGCGAACAGAAAATGAAGATGCAGGTGGGAAAGAAGTATGTGGTTCATGCCCATTTGGATGATGAAAGCTATCGTATCGTGGCATCGGCCAAGGTAGACCGTTATCTTTCCAAAGAGAAGGCCGCCTATGAGTCGGGGCAGGAGGTGGATATCCTGATTTGGCAGAAGACGGATTTGGGATTCAAGGCGATCATCAACGATGAATATAGCGGCTTGCTATATGAGAGCGAGATATTTCAGCCACTGCACACGGGCATGAGGATGAAAGCCTATGTGAAGCAGGTACGTGAAGACGGCAAGATAGACCTGCTGCTTCAAAAAACGGGGCAGGCTAAAGTAGAAGATTTCTCAGCTACGCTGCTGGACTATATCCGTGAACAGGGCGGACGGATAGCTTTGAATGACAAGAGTCCGGCAGAAGAAATCTATGCAACTTTCGGTGTCAGCAAGAAAACCTTCAAAAAGGCTGTGGGAGATTTGTACAAAAAACATCTGGTTGTATTGGAGGAAGATGGAATCAGGATTAGGAATTAGTCCCAGTCATTAGGAATTTCCCTACTTGTAAATAGAGACAATCATTAGGGAGGGGAATTTCCTCTCCCTATTTTTGTCGTACAATAAAAAAAGAAAAGTCATGATACGTCATTTGATATTAAGTGTTTGTCTAGTTCTGGTAGTGTTTCCCGCAATAAAAGCGGCGCCCATAGACGGAATCCGTATAGAAAGTCCATACCGTAGAGTGGTGGTATTGGTCGACGGACAGCAGGTTTGCCTGCCTACTTTCAGTTGTTTTGTAGCCAATCTGCGTGGTAGTTGTCGGGTAGAGGTTTATGAAGCGCCATCCCGTGGGGGGAATCCTCGAAGAGGAAAACTCCTATATGATGAACGTGTGCATTGCTCCATCAATGAAGTGGAAGATATTTTCATTCCAGAGGACAAAAGACCTGGTGGAAACTGGGGTACTTCTAATCATCACAAGCCTGGCAGACCCGGTGACAGACCGTCAGGGGGCGGGCAGTATGAACGGGTAATGTCTCCCTCTGCCTTCGAACAGTTTATGGGGCTGATGGAAAAACAGAGTTTCGATTCAGACCGTAAGGAAGTGCTCGACCATGCCTTGCTGACCTCTTGGTTCACTACTGACCAGTGTATCCGTCTGATGGATTTTTATCGTTTCGACAGTGAAAAGAAGCAGTTGATGAAGAAGATTTATCCTAAAATAGTCGATAAACCGAATTTCTATTATGCGATAGACAAGCTGACCTTCTCGTCGGACAAGAACGAGATAAATGCCTTCATCAAACAATATCATGAGAAGAATAACTAAAAAAGGAGGGATTATGAAACGGATTATATTTATATTTCTTGCCGCTATGATGAGCACAGCTGTTTGCAGTGCGGCAATGAGCAACAGCAAAGTGCGTAAAGAGACCCGCTTTCTTACGGACAAGATGGCCTATGAATTGAACCTGAATACAGAACAGTATAATGACGTGTACGAAATAAACTATGATTTCATTTCCGGTATACGCTATCTGATGGATGACGTTCTTCGGGGGGAGGAATGGGCCTTGAATCGCTATTACGATTATCTGGATGTGCGCAATGACGATCTTCGATGGGTGCTGAATAACCGGCAGTATGGCCGTTTCATGCAGGCCGCCTATTTTTACCGTCCGGTTTATGTAAGTGGTGGGCGTTGGTCTTTTAGGGTTTACATCACTTACACCAACCATAATCATTTCTATTTCCCGCGGCCGTATCATTACCGTACATATTGCGGTGGGCATTGTCGTACGCACTATCACAACAGCTATTATCGCGGTCGTTACCATCATCCGCACTATACCGGTTCGTGGAGCATTCGGAATGATAAGTCGTACCACACCAGCCGCCGTTCAGATTTCGGTTCGGTGAACATCCGCCCTAATTCGCATAAGCGTCCGGCAGGCAGGGATGATGTATATACCACGCGACGTAGCAACGGTAGTAATAATCGCATTAGTACAGGTACACGTAACAGCAGTACGCGACGTAGTAGTGTGGATAGTGGCAGAAAGTCGAGTAAAGAGAAAATAGAAACCACAAGAACTAAAAATAATGATAAGAGCCCCAGCCGTAGCAGGGTAAAGACGGAAAGTAAGGAAAGAAGAAATGCTTCCGGCGTACGGAATTCCGAAAGCCGTCGCAGCAGCTCTTCAAGCACTACCCGCAGTAGCTCTTCCCGTTCTTCGGAAAATACAAGGAGATAGAAGAACAAAAAACTCCCCTCTCGCCTGCATGAAGCAGGGAGAGGGGAGAATCAAACACAACAACTAAAATTATACTTCGTTTTTTACTCAATCGGTTCTCCTTTATAGAAATCCAGAATCTTGGTACGGAACAGATAGTCATACTTGGCCTGCAGTTCGTCTGATTGGGATTTCATAAGGTTTTGTTTTGCTTCATTGTATTCCACGGCATTTGCTTTACCATTTTCATATTTCTCGCTCATCAGCTTGAAAGATTCTTCGCTGGCAACGGTGGCTGTATGGCTGCTGGTATATTTGCTTTCGGCAGCGGCGGCGTTGTACCATGCTTGCTGGATTTCCTTGTAAAGCGTCTTTTTGGCATTATCCAGTTGCAAGGCATAGTTTTCACGTTGCAGGCGTGCCGTGCGCACCCGGTTACGGGTAGAGAGGCGGTTGAAAATAGGTACGCTGAGGTTGAAGCCTACATATTTGTTGAAGTTATCGTTCATCTGCTGGCTGAAGGTGCGGTCAATGGTAGAATAGTAATTCGTACCGAGGCTACCGTTCAGGCTCAGTTGTGGGTAGTAGTTGCTCTGGGCGATGCGGATGCTGTGCTTGCTGCCTTCCAGACGGAACTGTGCAGCCTGGATGGAGGCTTTGCTTACCATAGCTGTTTGGAATATTTCATCCGGAGGAGTGAGAGGAACCAACTTCAGATTGACTGCCGGAGATTCCAGACTGAACCCTTCAGGTGTTTCCAGCTCGATAAGCTGGCTGAGGTCGAGCAGAGCCAACTTATAATTATTGTTCGTCTGTACCACATTCATCTCGTCTTGTGCCACACGTGCTTTGGCTTCTGCCAGTTCTGCCGGAGAAGCCTTGCCCAGTTCTGCTAGCCGGCTGATACGGACATATTGCTCTTTACTCAGTTGTACTTGTCCCAGCGCCACCTGGTGGAGCTCTTCATTGAACAGCACTTGCAGGTAGGCCGAAGCTATATTGATGGCAATATCTTCCTTGGCTTTGTCCAGGTCGGCAATGGCAGCTTTGAGGTTCAGTTTGGCCAATGCATACTGGTGGGGAATTTCCAGACCGGTAAAAATAGGTATGCTGGTATTGACGGACATGTTGGTTCCGTGACTGCTGGTGTTGACGTATACAGTGGAGTAGTCTCCCGTATCCTCGTTCTTGATGGCTGTTTGCGTACGTCCCCAGTTCCAGCTCTGGCCGGCACTGGCATTCAGGTTCGGCAGTCGTGCCCATTTGGCTGTATTTACCTCGACAGCACTCTGTTCGGCAGCGTTGGCTGTTTGGCGGATACTGATGTTATGCTCGATGGCATAGTCTATGCATTGGCGCAAAGACCAGCGTTCCTGCGCCTGCACTGAGATACTGCCGAATATGGCGAGGTATAAGAATATCTTTTTATTCATGTCGTATATCTTTTTAAGCTATTCCGTTTGTTAATCCTTTTTCTCTGCACCGCGAAGCTTATCCTGGGCACTGATGCCGCTTTTGATGGCAATCTTTATGCCGTCGCTCATGCCGACCTGTATGGGACGGCGTTCGAACTTTTGTACCGGTACGCTGTCCGTCATTACATATACAAAGGTACTGTCCCCATTGAATTCAACAGTACTTTCCGGAACAGCAAGCGTTTTCTGGGCACGGTCCAATACGATTTCTGCGTTGGCAGAATAGCCGGAACGTATCTGTACGCTGTCCGGTGCGGCAATGGCAGCTTTGATTTCAAACTGGTTGGCACCGTTTTCTTCCACACCCTTCGGAGATATGTATTCCAGTGTGGCATCGAACGAAAGATTCTGCAGGGCGCCGATTGTCAGTTTCACCGGCATACCTTCGTGTACACGGCCCACTTCCGTTTCGTCAATGTTGCCGCGGAAAATCAAATCGTTCATGTTAGCAACGGTAGCGATAGTGGTTCCGTCATTGAAGGTGTTACTCATGATAACCGAGTTACCGACTTTGATGGGCACATCCAGAATCAGACCGGTAATGGTGGAACGAATCAGCGTACTACTGAAAGAGGCGCTGTTCTTGGTGATGCCTTCCTTTACAATTTCCAAGTTGTCTTTTGCAGTCTGCAGTTCCTCGCGTGCTTGCTTTACACTTACCTCTCCTTTTTCATACTCTTCAGCGCTGATAAGCTTGTCGTTGTACAACTTCTGGGTACGTGCGAAGTCTGTTTCGGCTTGGGCAGCGTTGATTTCCGCCAACCGTACGCGGCTTTCGGCTGAGTTTAATGTGCCTAGTTCTGGAATAACCTTCACTTTGGCAATCACTTCGCCTTGTTTTATGCTTTGTCCGGCCTCCTTGTACACTTCAGATATGATACCGGAAATCTGCGGTTTAATGAGTACTTCGTCTCTTGGTTCCACTTTGCCGGTGGCTACGGTGGTCTTTTCGAGGTCTGTCACTTCCGGAACTACTGTTTCGTATACCTTTACTTTAGGTTGGGACTTCTGATATAGGAATATAAATGTCCAGATAAACAAGGCAGCTATTACTACCAATAATGCAATTTTCAGATACTTTTTAGTTCTCATCTTATATTTATGATTTAATTATTTACTATTGATATAGTAACCATTGTTTCATGGTTTACGGTTGATAATCTTTTATAGGTTTATTCATCCCTGATTGCTTCAATTGGTTTGATTGCCATGGCGCGATAGGCAGGTGCCAGTCCGGCAAGCACTCCCAATGCGATGAGGAGGATGCAAGTTCCGATAGCCAGTCCGAATGAAACCTGGTAGTGGGTTTTGATAACTCCAGGGTCGTTGGCAGCCTTTTCAAGTATTTGCAGTACAAATACGGCAAAAGAAATGCCTGCCATACCCGCTATAGTGGTCAGTACCATGCTTTCCGAAAGAATTTGTTGCAGGATGTCTTTAGGACGGGCACCGATGGCACGCCGTATGCCTATTTCCGTAGTACGCTCCTTGACGGTTACCATCATGATATTCGATACGCCGATGGCTCCGGCGAACAATGTACCCAGACCTACCATCCAAATAAGAAAGTGTACTCCGGTCATCAGGTTGTCCATCATAGAGAACATAGCTTCCGCATTCAGGAACATGACGGCTTGTTTGTCATCGGGAGCAATGTAATGCGCTGCTTTTACGAGGCGTTCCACTTCGGGCTGTACGTCTTTTACTTTTATTCCCGGTTTCATGATGAAACATACCACATCCAGTTTCTTTCCGAGGTTGTAGGTCTGCTGCATGGTGGAGAAAGGCAATACAATGGCTTCGGAGGCTTGTCCTTGTATGTTGACATTGCCTTCGGATGAACACATTCCGATAATCCGGTAATAGATTCCGTTCACCCGAACGTATTTGCCGCAGGGGTCTTCTCCCGGTTTAAAGAGACTTTCGTATACACGTTTGCCGATAACACACACTTTACGTGACTCTTTGATGTCGACGTCGTTGATAAAACGGCCGTAAGTCATTTCCTGATGTTCTATCTGCTCATACTCCGGGTACAGCCCCTTTACACTACATTCATATTTGTTTTCTCCATAGACAGCGGTCTGTCCCCAAAGGGCAAATGAAGGCGTGGCGAGTGCGATGCCGTCCACACTGCGCACACGGTCCACATCTTCCATCTCCAAGTCCCACCAGCGTCCCTTGCGGAATCCCTTGTAGGCTTCGCTTGTCTTTTGTGCGGCGATAAAGCCCGAGTTGGTCGCAAATCCTTCGAACTGGGATTTCAGTTCTTCCTGCATGCCTTGTCCGCCACCGATGAGTGCTACCAGCATAAAGATGCCCCAGAATACACCGAATGCAGTCAGCAGGCTTCTTGTCTTGTTTCTTGTTATTGTGATGAGGATTTCCTCACATGTATCTATGTCTATTTTCATAATCTTTAATCTGCTCTAAGTGCTTCGATAGGACTGATACTCACGGCTTTCTTTGCCGGGAAGAATCCGGCAAGTGTACCTGCTATGATGAGGGTCAGTGTGGCTTGGACGGCAATGCTGAGGTCTACGGTGGGATCGGAGAACATGGTCTGCTGGAACATGCCGGCATCCATCGTCTGGTTACCGAAAGCAGAGTTCATCCATTCCGTCACCCCGATGCCTGCCACCATACCGATATAACCGAATAGCGTAGTGATAGTCACGCTTTCCACAATAATCAGCCAAAGGATGGAGAAGGGCTTTGCTCCCAGTGCCTTGCGGATACCGAATTCACGGGTACGTTCTTTAACGGTAATCAGCATGATATTCGATACACCGACAATACCGCTCAACAAGGTAAAGATACCGATAACCCAGATGGCGGTGCGTAGAATACCCATTGCGTTTTGGGCTTGCAGATAGTTGGTGAAACGGTTCCATATCCAGATGGCGCTGTCGTCGGTAGGGTCGAAGCGATGGTTGGTGGCAATGGCTTTACGGTATTCTTTTTCAAAGGCCTCATTGCTTTCTATACTGCTCAGGTTCTTGGTCGTGAAGATGATGTTATTCAACTTGTCTCCTTTATTGTAGATGGTCTGTAAGGTGGAGAAAGGAATGTAGGCCTCGTTTGCCTCGCGGTCTCCCTGGTCATTGTAGAGCCCCACTACCTGATAGGCCACTCCACCTGCATTGACAAATTGTCCGATAGGTTCGGTATGTGTTTTGCCGAAGAGGATATCTGCGGATTTCTTATGGAGGATGATTACTTTACGCCGGTCTTTCAGATCGCTGTGGTTGATGAAACGTCCGTCTGCCGTCTTCACGGTTTCCACTTCTGTGTAGTTAGGGTATACGCCCAGCAGGGAGATATTGATATATTCTTGTCCAAAACTGACGTTTACATTGCTCTGGCGTACTGTGGCACCGGCACTAATGACATTTTCTGTAAATTGCTTTTCCGTGTCGTCCATGTCCCGATTGTCCAGTTGGATGAAGCGTCCTTCCTTCAGACCGTCGTATGATTTGGTAGTCCAGCCGGGAAAAATGCGGATGGAGTTCAAGGCACGTTCCGACGCATTCTGTTCGAAAGCATGTATGATGCCGTTCCCGGCTCCGAGCAATACGATGAGCATGAAGATGCCCCATGCTACGGCAAAGCCCGTCAGGAACGTACGCAGCTTGTTACGTTTGATGGTTCCGTATATTTCTTGCCAAAGGTCTATCATTGATAATTAAAGATTAAGAATTAAAAATTAAAGAAGGGAAAGAGGGCTCTTCCTTCATTATTTCATGAACCCGTCTTTTCCGAACGGGCTTGCATCGTGATTCAAGTTTGTTTCGATGCTGCCTATGACGCCGTCTTTGATGTGGATAATCTTGTCCGTCTGGTTGGCAACGCCGCTTTCGTGGGTCACGACTACGATGGTCATGCCCGTATCGTGCAGTTCCTTCAGAATCTGCATCACCTCTACGGAAGTCTTGCTGTCGAGCGCGCCGGTAGGTTCGTCGGCAAGGATAATCTGCGGCTGGGTGATGAGAGCGCGGGCGATGGCTACACGCTGTTTCTGTCCGCC
Source organism: Bacteroides sp. CACC 737 (assembly GCF_013874375.1). Taxonomy (NCBI): domain Bacteria; kingdom Pseudomonadati; phylum Bacteroidota; class Bacteroidia; order Bacteroidales; family Bacteroidaceae; genus Bacteroides; species Bacteroides sp. CACC 737. The sequence continues at coordinate 3,160,392 of NZ_CP059408.1, read as the reverse complement.
GGACATTTCGTTGGGCATGTGGTGTGCCCAGTCTTTTAAGCCCAGGCGGTCGAGGTACTCCAATGCCATCGCATTGCGTTTCCGTCGGCTCACTCCTTGATAAAAGAGGGGAAGTGCCACATTTTCTACTGCGTTCTTGAATGAAATCAGATTGAAGGACTGAAAGATGAAGCCAATCATGCGGTTGCGGTACTCGGCAGCCTTCGTCTCGCTGAGATTTTTGATAAGAGTACCGTTCAGATAGTATTCTCCGGTGTCATAATTATCCAGAATGCCCAGTATATTGAGTAAAGTGGACTTTCCCGAACCCGATGAGCCCATGATGGAAACAAATTCACCCTTCTGAATGTCGAGGTTGATGCCTTTGAGCACGTGCAGTGGTGCTCCGTTGTAATAGGTCTTGTTAATGTCTTTTAGTTGTATCACTGTTTTCCCTGTTTTTTTGCTTTACTCTTATTAATTTTCACTATTAGACGCAGCTATGCTACGAAAAGTTGCAAAAGTTGCAAACTTTTTTAAAAAAAGATTTTGCAGTGTCGTTTTTCTTTGTGATTTTTGTAACCATGAATATGATTAACTAACCCTTTAAACAAACGTAGTATCATGAATTCAAACATGGAAAAGCCCTATGTAGTGGGCATTGACATAGGCGGAACGAACACCGTCTTTGGTATTGTAGACGCACGCGGAACTATTATTGCAAGCAGTTCCATCAAAACCGGAGCTTATGAAGACGTCAATGATTATGTAGACGAAGTTTGCAAGAATCTGTTGCCGCTCATTATTGCCAATGGCGGTGTAGACAAGATAAAAGGTATCGGTATCGGCGCTCCTAACGGAAACTATTACAGCGGTACCATTGAGTTTGCCCCGAATCTTCCTTGGAAGGGCGTAATTCCTTTGGCTGCCATGTTTGAGGAGCGTCTGGGTATCCCTACCGCTTTGACAAACGACGCCAATGCTGCCGGTATCGGTGAAATGACTTACGGTGCGGCTCGCGGTATGAAAGACTTTATCATGATTACGCTGGGCACCGGTGTAGGTAGCGGTATCGTTATTAACGGTCAGATGGTATATGGCCATGACGGTTTTGCCGGAGAGTTGGGACATACTATTATCCGTCGTGAAAACGGTCGTCTCTGCGGATGCGGACGTCACGGTTGTCTGGAAACTTACTGCTCGGCTACGGGTGTGGCACGTTCTGCCCGTGAGTTCCTGACCAAGAGTACCGAGCCAAGCTTGTTGCGCGACATTCCAGCAGAAAACATTACTTCCAAGGATGTGTATGATGCAGCTGTGAAGGGCGACAAGATTGCTCAAGACATCTTTGAGTTTACCGGAACTATCTTGGGTGAGGCTTTGGCTGATTTCATTGCTTTCTCCAGCCCGGAAGCTATCGTACTGTTCGGTGGTCTGGCAAAAGCGGGCGACTATATCTTCAAGCCTATCCAGAAAGCCATTGATGACAATGTATTGAATATCTACAAAGGCAAGACTAAGTTGCTGGCTTCCGAGTTGAAGGACTCTGATGCCGCTGTGCTGGGTGCCAGTGCATTGGGCTGGGAGCTGAGAGATACCAAGTAATCGATATCAGGGAAACTGATAAAGGAGGGGGATGTGTCAAAACTCCCCTTTTCTCGAAATCACCCTCGCTACAACTACCTGTGGCGAGGGTGATTTTTAGTTTAGGAGAGTTTCGACACACCTTTTTTCTTTGGTGGCACATATTCCTCAGCAATAAAGTTATGTCACAAGTTGCTTCCACACTTCCACCCATTCTCTGTATCCCTTTATTCATCGGGGTTGCGGATGCTGTGGAAGCAACTTGAAAAGGTGGAAGCAAAAGTTGCTTCCACCTTAAATTTACACCAAATAATCTATTAATATATTGTAGTACAATAAATTAATAGGATATGGAGCAATTTGCCAATATCGTGTAAACAAGCTATTGGTTTCCTGCAAACACGGTATTAACTTTGTAAAAGCCCGTGCGATAATAGGTGGAAGCCAGGCTTTCGGTGTGGATAAGATAGGTATTCAGTATGGAAAAGCTATGCCTATGACAGCTGTTTAACGGCCGTGAGGCGCTCGTCTAACGGCCATAAAGCGCTTTGTTGACGGTCGTTAGCAGAGCGCCTTACGGCCGTTGGGCGCTGATAAACTAACGTATCAGCAAGAAGAAAGGCTTATGTGAAAGGAAAGGAGCGCAGGCTTACAGTGTTTGGAATGAGGTCGTAGGAGTAGAGTATTGCATGGTGTATGCATACTGTGTATATTACTAAAAAAGGGAAACTGACATTGTCAACTTCCCTTTTTTATTTCGAAATAGGAGTCCGGGATTAACCGTTAACTCTTTTTTCTTTGATTCTTGCTTTCTTACCGGTAAGAGCGCGCAGGTAGTACAGTTTAGCGCGACGAACTTTACCCACCTTGTTCACTTCGATGCTGTCGATAGCCGGTGATTCAATCGGGAAAATACGTTCTACGCCTATGGTTCCTGACATCTTACGTACTGTAAAACGTTTCTTGTCTCCATGTCCGGCAATCTTGATAACAACACCACGGTACAGCTGTACACGTTCCTTGTTACCCTCGACAATACGATATGCTACTGTTACAGTGTCACCTGCCTTGAAGCTCGGGTGCTGTTTTCCGGTAGCAAATGCTTCTTCTGCAATTTTAATTAAATCCATTGTTTTTATTATTAAATTGTTTCATCGTTACAACGCAACATACCAGGCTTCTCTCTTGGTGTCCTGACAGCGATTGCGCGAAAGCGGTGCAAAGGAACGAATTATTTGCCAGATACACAAGTGCTTCAAGCTTTTTTTCGCCAGTTGGGATGATTTTTGAGCGTTTCATTCTGCTAAACGCAAGTCCAAATAATCGGTTAATTGTGTGGCTCAGTCGCAAAAGAAAAGTATATTTGTAGCAATTTAAAACTAAATGAATATGAAGAAACAAACTTTCAGTCTCCTTGCGGGGGCAGTGTTGGCGGTTGCGCTTCTATTGGTTTCCTGCCATTCTTCCTACGAAGTGACCAAGGTAGAGGGAGGCAGAATTCCCATGAACTCTGTCTGGGATGCCGAGCCGGATGCCGAAGCCGTGGCTCTGCTGGCGCCTTACAAGGCCCGGATGGACAGCGTTATGTATCATGTGGTGGGAACCGCAGAAATGTCGATGGACAGATTCCGGCCCGAAAGCCTTTTATCCAATCTGATTGCAGATGTACTGCGTGAGGCTGCGGTGGAAGTGCTGGGCAAACCGGCCGATATGGGGCTAATCAATATCGGTGGAATCCGGAACTCCCTGACGGAAGGAGACATCACTACCGAAAACATCTATGAGATATTGCCTTTTGAGAATTCGCTCTGTGTGCTGACGATGAAAGGCTCTGCCATGAAGTACTTGTTTGAAAACATTGCGGTGAGACTTGGTGAAGGGGTGAGTGGTATACAGTTGGAAATCAGCAAGGATGGCAAGCTGCTCCAGGCTTCCATTGCCGGCAAGCCGGTGGAGGATGACCGTGACTATACGGTTGCCACGATTGATTATCTGGCTGATGGAAACGATGGAATGACGGCTTTCCTGCAGGCGGATAAAAGGGAGTGCCCGGATGGGGCTACACTGCGCGGTCTGTTCATGAAGTATGTGGAGAAGCAGACGGCAGCCGGCAAGAAGGTGACTTCGCGCATGGAGGGAAGAGTGGTCGTTAAAGAGTAAGCATTAAAAAAACAGAAGTTCTATGAAACATATATATTCCTTGGCAGCCCTGCTGCTTTTCATGCTCCCCGCATCGGCACAACAAGAGGAGCGTGTCATTACTGAAGAACCCCTTTGCCTGGTGTCCACCGATTCTGTATCGTCCGGCCAATCCGGAAAACAACTGTTTATCCTGCATACCAGCGATATGCACAGCCGTATAGAACCCATCAGTGCCGAGGCTGCCGACGAGTATGCCGGGATGGGCGGTGTGGTGCGCCGTGCCGGTTTTGTAAAGCAGTTTCGCGGCAAGCATCCGGATATGCTGCTGCTGGATTGCGGAGACATCTCGCAAGGCACCCCTTATTACAACTTTTTCAAAGGCGAGCTGGAGGTCAAGATGATGAATCTCATGGGTTATGATGCCATGACGATAGGTAATCATGAATTTGATTTCGGACTTGAGAATATGGCGGAATTGTTCCGTATGGCGGATTTCCCCGTGGTCTGTTCCAATTATGACGTGACGGGTACGGTACTCGAAGGACTGGTGAAGCCTTATATCACCTTGGTGCGCGAAGGGGTGAAAATCGGTATCTTCGGCCTGGCCCCTAAGATGGAAGGGCTGGTGCAGGCAGATAAATGCGTAGGCATTGTCTACAACGACCCGATAAAGGTGGCCCAGGAAATGACAGACCTTCTCAGGGAGAAGGAGAATTGCGAGGTTGTGATTTGCATGTCTCATTTGGGTATCCGCAGTGCAAATCCCGAAGGCGCTTCCGACGAGAACCTGGTAGGCAAGACGCGTGGCATTGATGTCATTTTGGGAGGACATTCGCATACTTTTATGGAAAAGCCTGCCGTTTATCTGAATGCGGACGGCAAGAGCGTTCCCGTGCTGCACACCGGAAAGAGTGGCATCTACGTAGGAGAAATGGTACTTACTTTAACTGAAAAATAGCATGATGAAAAGACTCACCCTCCTTTTATGGGTTGCAGGATTGTTTATATTGGGATTATCTTCACTTCATGCCCAGACCGGAGGCCCGTTTCTTCCTTCGGCTGCAGACAACCGGTGCCGGCAATGGGTGGACTCCGTGTTGTCAGGCCTGAATGTACACGAAAAAGTGGGGCAGCTCATCGTTGCCACCATTCCGGCCAGAGCAGACAAGGCCACGAAAAAGCAGATGCGCGAGCTGGTAAAGAAATACAAGGTCGGTGGCTTGCTGTTTTCCGAAGGTACTCCGGAAGAGCAGGCTATCTTGACCAATATGGCCCGGAAGGATGCCAAGATTCCCGTTATGGTTACTTTCGATGGAGAGTGGGGACTGTCAATGAGGCTGAAAGGCGCTCCGGACTATCCCCGTAATGCCGCCTTGGGATGTATCGAGGACAATGGCTTGATTGAAGAATATGGACGTGAGGTGGCCCGCCAGTTCCGCGAATTGGGGGTACACGTCAATTTTGCACCCGATGCGGATGTCAATACGAATCCGCTGAACCCGGTGATACACGTACGCTCCTTTGGCGAGAACCCGCAGCGGGTGGCAGAAAAGGTGGTGGCATACAGCCGTGGGCTCGAAAGCGGGGGCATACTTTCCGTTTGCAAGCATTTCCCCGGGCATGGCGACACGGATGTGGATTCTCATAAGGCGCTTCCCGCCTTGCACTACGACCGTGCACGCCTGGACAGTGTGGAACTTTATCCCTTCAAGGAAATGGTACGTGCCGGATTGGGGGGTGTCATGGTAGGCCATCTGCAAGTGCAGGCGCTGGACCCGGACGGGGTGACTCCTTCTTCCTTGTCGCGGAATGTGGTGACCGGGTTGTTGAAGGATGAACTCGGCTTTAAAGGGCTGGTGTTTACCGATGCCTTGGACATGAAGGGTGTGTCTGCCATTCCGCAGGTAACTACCAAAGCGCTGCTGGCGGGAAATGATATGGTGCTGGTACAGTTCAATACGAAGAATGCGGTGCAGGAGCTGGTAGATGCAGTGGAGTCGGGACAACTGAGTAAGGACGAACTTGATGCCAAGTGCCGCAAGGTATTGATGTACAAGTATATGCTTGGTTTGAGAAACCGCCAGCCGCAACTTCGGGTCAGCGGAATGAGCTATCGCATCAATACGGAGGAAGCGCAGGCGTTGGCTGCCAAGTTGCGCCGTTCGGCAGTGACTGTATTGAACAATTATTTCGATGTCCTCCCGCTGGCACCGGTGGAAGGTGATATTGCCGTGCTCAGCATCGGAGAGAAGGAGGCGGATGCTCCCTTTGTGGAAGCTATGAAAAAGAATGCAGGCATCAGCCATTTCCACTTGCCTTGGAATGCCGATGAGGCTCTCTGGCAGGAAGTGCAGGGGCAGTTGGCTGCTTTCCGTCGCGTGGTTATCAGCATTACCGGTTCGGCTTATGTCAGCGACCGTGATGTGGCCTTTCTGGAAGGCTTGAACCTGCGTGCTCCGCTGGTCTATACTTTTTTTACCTCTTACCGTACATTGCAACCTCTGATGCCGGCACTTACCAAATCCAGCGCTGTGGTGCTGGCACATTCAGCAGAGACGGATTTGCAGCAATACGTGGCTGATGTTCTTTTTGCCAAAAAGCCTGCCAGTGGCAGAATGTCGATGAGTATCGGTAAACTGTTTCCGGCGGGAACGGGCTGTATGATTGAGCCGGGCATGAAACCGGGGAAGACTGTTCCGGAAGATTACGGCATGAAGTCGTATGTGCTGCAAAGTATCGATGCCGTTGCCCGAAAGGGACTGGAAGCGGGAGCTTATCCCGGTTGCCGCGTGCTGGTGTGGAAAGACGGACTGCCGGTATATGACAAAGGCTTCGGAACCCACTCTGATAAGGATACCACTACTGTCCGTTCTTCGGACCTTTTTGATTTGGCTTCGCTGACCAAGACTACGGCTACGTTACTTGCCGTCATGAAACTGTATGATGAGGGCAAGATAAAACTGGATGACAAGGTTTCCGCTTATCTGCCCTTCTTGCGCAATGGCAACAAGCGGAACATTACCATCCGCGAACTTTTGTTCCACGAATCGGGGCTTCCTCCCTATATCCGCTTCTACCTGGACATCATAGACCCGAATTCGGTACACGGCCCGTACTCCCAGAGTTGGGTGGACGAGTGGCATCGTACGCAGGTAAGCGAGCATAGCTATTATTGTTCCGATTTTAAGTTCCGCAAAGGAATGGTGTCCGACAAGAATACACCGGCCTATACCCTGCACATGGCAGATGGCATGTGGCTGAACAAGAGTTTCAAGAATTCTATCCTTCAGCGGATAGCCAAGTGCGAGTTGGACGGCAAACGTTATGTTTACAGCGACCTTGGCTTCGTGCTGTTGCAGCAGGTAGTGGAGAAGGTGACGGAGCTGCCGATGGATTTGTACCTTGCCCGTGAGTTCTATGCCCCGATGGGATTGCAACGTACTATGTTTCTGCCTTTGACGAAGTTCGCCAAAGCGGAAATCATGCCCACGGCATCCAATGACTTCCTGCGTCGCCAGGATATATGCGGATATGTGCATGACGAGACTGCTGCCTGCATGGGTGGGGTGTCCGGTAATGCAGGACTTTTCTCTACGGCCGAAGAGGTGGCAAAGGTTTATCAAATGTTGCTGAACGGCGGTGAATTCAATGGCAAGCGTTTCTTGAGTGAGGCAACCTGCCGTTTGTTTACGACGGAGAAATCTGCCATCAGCCGTCGCGGTCTGGGATTCGACAAGCCGGATGTATCCATTGTGAAGCGCAGCCCTTGTGCTCCTTCCGCTCCGGAAGCGGTATATGGACATACCGGATTTACCGGTACTTGTGCTTGGGTGGACCCGGAAAACAAGACAGTGTATGTATTCCTCAGCAACCGCTTGTGCCCCAATGTATGGAACACGAAACTGGGTGACATGAATATAAGAAGAGATATCCAGGAATTGATTTATAAAAGTATTATTCCGCAAATCCCCTAAAAACAATCTATCTATAAGGAATGAAGAGAATATACCTGCTTGCCTATATCACTATATTGTGTTGTCTTTGTCCGCTTCTGAAAGCGCAGCTTGGCCCGATGCCGTTTACTCCGGTGCCGCCGAACGACCCTTCGCTTGTACGTCTCTTGAACAGTGACGTGCGGTGCAGGCAGTGGGTGGATTCCGTCATGCAGCGTCTGACTCTGAAAGAACGCATCGGACAACTGTTCATCTATACGATTGCCCCCCAGCAGGACAAGGCCAACAAGGAACTGCTGCGTAAGGTGGTGGAGGACTATAAGGTAGGCGGTCTGTTATTCTCCGGCGGATTGATGCAGAACCAGGTGATGTTGACCAATGAGGCGCAGCGGATGGCAGAAGTTCCGCTGATGATTACCTTTGACGGTGAATGGGGACTGGCTATGCGCCTCCGCGGTACTCCGAACTTTCCGCGAAACATGGTGCTGGGCTGCATACAGAACGATACACTGATTTATGAATATGGGCGCGAAGTGGCCCGCCAATGCCGTGAACTGGGGGTGCAAGTGAATTTTGCTCCCGTAGCGGATGTGAATATCAATCCCAAGAATCCGGTTATCAATACCCGTTCCTTCGGTGAAAGTCCGTTCAATGTGGCGAACAAGGTTGTTGCCTACTCCAAAGGGTTGGAGGATGGTGGTGTACTTTCTGTCAGCAAGCACTTTCCGGGGCATGGGGATACGGATGTTGATTCTCATAAGGCGTTGCCTGTGCTGCCTTTTACCCGTGCCCGTCTGGACAGTATAGAGCTTTATCCTTTCAGAAAAGCTATTCGTGCCGGATTGGGAGGAATGATGGTGGGGCACTTGGAGGTGCCTGCCATAGAGCCGCAAAAGGGGCTCCCGTCTTCGCTTTCGCGTAAGGTAGTTTCCGGTCTGTTGGTGAATGACCTCGGCTTTCAGGGGCTTGTCTTTACGGATGCCCTTGCCATGAAAGGGGTATCGGGTAATGAAAGCATCTGTTTGCAGGCGCTGAAAGCCGGCAATGATTTGCTGCTTGTCCCCCGGCGTATTAAGGAAGAAGTGGAGGCTGTGCTTGCCGCTGTGAAAAAAGGGGAGCTGACAGAGAAAGAGATAGAGGCGAAATGCCGTAAAGTACTGAAATATAAATATGCCCTTGGGTTGGAAAAGAAACCCCATGTACAGCTTTCAGGTTTGGGGACCCGCATCAATACTCCGAAAACGCGTGATTTGATGCGCCGGCTGAACTTGGCAGCCATCACTGTGCTGGATAACCGGGACGAGGTACTTCCGCTGGACCCTTCCATCGGTGAAGTTGCCGTGCTCAATGTGGGAGAAGCGCAGGAAATCCGGCCGTTCCTCAAGGAACTGTCGCAGTATACCCGTCCTGTGGAGTTCCATTTGGGCAAGAATCTGCCGGAGGCTGACGGGAACCGTTTGAGGAATGCGCTGGCCAAGTACAAACGTATTCTGGTCTGTGTCACCGAACACCGTTTGACGCCCTATCAGAATTTCTTTGCAAAGTTCGCTCCTGACGTACCGGTGGTTTATCTGTTCTTTATTCCTGGCAAGCAGGTATTGCAGATAAAACAAGGGGACGCTGCTGCTGAAGCGGTGATTTTGGCACACTCCTCCAACGAGGAGGTACAGCGGCAGGTTGCCCGGATTGTTTATGGCAGCGCTTGTTCAGAGGGACGCTTGTCTGCCAGTATCGGTAGTCGGTTTGCTGCCGGTGCGGGAGTGACGCTGACTCCTCAAAGCGCCCCCCGCTTTGTACCCGAAGAGCATGGTATGAATTCCCGTCTGCTGGCTGAAATAGACAAGATAGCTGAAGAAGGCATTCGTGAAGGGGCTTACCCCGGCTGCCAGGTGGTGGTGCTGAAGGATGGTAGGGAGATGTATAATAAAGCTTTCGGTACCCACGTCTGGAACGAGGCCGGAAGCAAGGCGCTTCCCGTAAAGAAGACGGATGTATACGACATCGCTTCGCTGACAAAGACCACAGCCACGCTGCTTGCTGTGATGAAGTTGTACGATGGCGGACGCCTCAATCTTACAGACCGGGTGTCGGATTATCTGCCTTTCCTACAGGATACGGACAAGAAGAATATTACGGTACGCGAACTGCTGATGCATGAATCCGGTCTACCTTCTACCTTGCTATTCTATCAGGAAGCGATTGATGAAGAGAGCTACACCGGCACTTTGTTCAAGGCACGTCCCGATGCCCGGCATTCCGCACGCATCGGACGGCAGACTTGGGCGAACCCTAAGTTCCGCTTCCGTCAGGGACTGATGTCGAAGGTGCAGACACCGGAATATACGATGCAAGTGTCCGACAGCCTTTGGCTGAACCGTTCCTTCAAGCAAGAGTACTTGCAGAAGATTGTGGATACTCCGCTTAGAGATAAACGTTACCGTTATAGTTGTGTGGGCTTTATCTTGTTGCAGCAGTTGGTCGAGGCGCGCACCGGCATGTCTATGGACGAATATCTGGCCAAGGAATTCTATACTCCGATGGGATTGGAGCGTACGGGGTATCTTCCTCTGCGCTTCTTGAAGAAGGAAGATATTGTACCTTCATCAACAGATCCTTTCTTGCGTAAGACTACCTTGCAAGGATTTGTACATGATGAATCTGCAGCTTTTCAGGGCGGCGTTTCCGGTAATGCCGGGCTGTTCTCCACTGCCGGAGAAGTGGCAAAAGTCTATCAGATATTGCTGAATGGGGGTGAACTGGACGGTAAGCGTTATTTGAGCAAGGAGACCTGCAGGGTATTTACTACCACCGTCTCAAGGATAAGCCGTCGGGGGCTGGGATTTGATAAGCCCGACCGGCGTAATCCCCAGAAGAGTCCCTGCGCAGAGTCTGCCCCTGCTTCTGTCTACGGTCATACCGGTTTCACGGGTACTTGCGCCTGGACAGACCCGGAGAACGGCTTGGTTTATGTCTTTTTGAGCAACCGCACCTATCCGGATGTGTGGAATAACAAGTTGATGAGGCTGGATATAAGGACGAGGATTCAGGAAGCTGTATATAAGGCGATGCTGGGAGGAAAAAAATAACTGGTAGAATTAAAAAGAGCCTCCCTTGCTCACGCAGGAAAGGCTCTTTTCTTCTTCAATTTTGAAACAATTAAATTCTATCTGTTAAGCTTTAAGTGTGTGTCTTATCAGAACGCAATACCTACGCGCAGACCGAAATTGCTCAAACCGTCTACGCTGTACGTAAAGAGGTCACCTTTGTTCGTACCGTAGCTGTAATAGGCTGCGAAATGCAAGCCCGGTCCATAAGCCCAAGGATACACATTGAAACCAATTTCAGGAGATACATAGAAACCCCATGTATCCTTGTTGGCTTCGAATACGTTGAAAGTTGACTTCAACTGTGCATATTCAGCACCCAGTTTTACACCGGCATACGGCTGGAATGCACCTCCACGGTTCCATACATAGCGGGAGGCCAGACCGAAAGGCAACTGGAATGCAGTGTGCTGCTGGTCGGTATTCAGACTGCCGCCTTCGCCTACGGGAAGTGTCTGGCGACCGAAATACTCATGGTTGCTATGGTAGTTCAAGAAAGCTCCCAATGCAAAATTGTCTGTCAGGAAGTAACCGCCTTCAAAATTCATACCCCAGCCGCTTGATTTGTCGGCGAAGTTGTTGCTGAGGGGAAAGTTATATTGCCAGTCGATATTGGCATAACCGTTATCGGTCATCTGTGCCTTCGTCGGTAGGGCGAAGACGAGAGCAAGAGCGGCAACCGCAAATACTCTCAAGGAAAGATATTTTATTGTTTTCATACTTTGTTCTTGTTTTTTGGTTCAATGGCAACTTCCCAGTCCGGAAAGGATGCTGCCGTATTATTCTTGTTACCTTAATATTGGGTAACCCGTCATTTGTCACTTATAGCTCGTAGCTTGTCACTACTTGTTAGTCAGGTAAGTTGATTGAGTGAAAGCTTGGTTTACACCTTGCACGGCAAGTTTGGTATTGACAGAAGTAGAACCACTCAGCAAGCCGCTCATATAGCTGGTCCACAGAACAGGAAGTTTCTCGCTCTGGCCTTGCGGCGCCTCCAGATTCAACAATTCGCTGATAAAGGAACCGGTGCTGTAGGAATAGTTCACGGCATAGGGATAATACCATCCACCCCAGTTGCCCCAGTAAGGAGCATCCCAGTAGCCAGGATAGTTCCACCACCATTCGGGACGTCCGTAGTCGGTGAAGTAATAGGTACTTCTGACATAGCTTACCTGCAAGCCAAGGTCGGCTTCTTCCCGGTCATCCACACGGATGTAGCCGCGGCTGTTCATGTTAGCAACATAAGCGCTGAGAATTTCCTGGGCATTCTCATCTTTCCAGTATTCGGCGTTTTCCTTATCACCAATGACCAGAATGCTGTCCGGCAAGTAATAAGTTTCGAAGGTTTTGAAATCCGCCTTCTTGTCATAGTTGGTATAAACCAGATAATTATTGTCCAGCTTATCCATGTCAGGGTCTTTTTCGCAAGATGCAAGCGTCACTGCAAAGACCGCTAATAATAGGGGAATAAATTTCTTCATACTTTTATAATTGTTTAGGTTTAATATAAATTCCTGCCCTATGGTACCTTAGGCTTTGTGAGAAAAAACAAGATAGGATATAAAAGGTTCACGTAGAGGTATGTTAAAAGTGATAAAGGAATAGGGTGACAGCACTTTTAACGTAACTGTCACCCTATTGCACTTATCATGTCATTACTTTATCACCCTATCATCTTTTCCATATCCGTGCTGTCCATCCTCCTCCGGGTGCCATGTGTATGTTCAGCTTGTCCCCCGAGGTCACGGTGCGTACTTCTTTCTTGTAGTCGGTTGCTTTCCGGTCGGCATTGATGCCGTCGGAAAAGATTTCGGCTTCGTAACTTCCTTCTCCGAGGAAGGAAAGGTCGATGGTACAGTCGCGTGGTGTCCAGTCGGTCATGGAGGCGATGTACCAGACATCTCCCTTGCGGCGTGCCAGTGTAAGGTATTCGCCTACTTCACCGTCCAGTGCCACGGTCTCGTCGAAAACGGTAGGCACTTTGGCAATGAAGTCCGTGCATTCCTGCTCCTTCATATATTTGCTGGGGCTGTCGGCAAGCATTTGCAGCGGGGCTTCGAAGAGGGTGTACATCGCCATCTGGTGGACGCGCGTACCCTGGCTCATTGGATGGTCGTTGACGGCACGGAAGGTTTCGCGGGTTGCGTTCATTGTGGCTCCCGGTGTGTAGTCCATCGGGCCTATAAGCATACGCAGGTAGGGAGCAGTCACGTCATAGCGTGGGAAGTTGTGGAGGGGGGCTCCGTTCACTATCGGTTCCCATTTGGCGTTCTCCAATCCCTTTACACCTTCAAAGTTCAGGACGTTGGGATAGGTGCGCTGTATACCGTATGGCTTGAGGCCATGCAGGTCCAATACCAGGCGGTGCTCGGCGGCGCAGGCTACAATGCGTTCTACAGACTGTACCAGTGGCTGGTCGTCACGGTCGAAGAAGTCTATCTTGAAGCCTTTGATACCCATCTGTGCATAGTGGCTGAATGTGGCTTCCGTATCTTTGGCAGAATTTCGCCAGCTTGCCCAGAGAATGATGCCGACGCCCTTCTGGTTTCCGTAGGCTACCAGTTCCTTTAAATCGATATCCGGATTCAGGTCTTTCAATAAGGATTCGTTTCCGCTCCATCCGTCATCGATGATGATATATTCCAGGTTGTTGTCGGCGGCAAAGTCGATGAATGCCTTATAAGTCGGGGTGTTCATGCCGGCTTTGAAGTCTACGCCAGTCAGGTTGCAGGTGTTCCACCAGTCCCAAGCCACTTTGCCGGGTTTAATCCAGGAAATGTCTTTGATGCGGCAGGCGGGGGCAAGACGCTGTGCCATGTCATTGTCGGCAAGCTGCGTGTCCTTTTCGGTGACGAGCACCACACGCCAGGGGAACTCCTGCTTGGCACAACGGGCGATGTAGTCTGCACGTTTTGTCGGTATCAGGTTCAGCCGGTTGTGTCCGCCGATTATTTCCTCCAGCGGATAGGGGGCAAATGCTGCCTGCACTCCTTGACGTGTCTGGGGATTTACAGTGAGGAACATGCCGGGATAGTTTTCCAATCCGGCTTCCATGATAACGGCTTTCTTTCCTCCGTCCAGGCAAACCATCAGTGGGGTGATGGAGAGTGAGTCGGTGTGCATTTTGGACAACGGGGCTTCGTCGTAGTAAGACTCGAATGAGAAGCAATAGCGCTCACCATTGCGGTTGTCGTTTATGTAAGGTACAAATGCCTGGTAATCCTTGTCGAAATTGAAGTCCGCTGTTTCGTTGAGGACGATAAACGGCTTGTTCTGTTCGGAAATGAAGCGATAGGCAGCGCCGTCATCGTATGCGCGGAACTGTACACTGTAGTCTCCGCGGCATTTCAGTGTCAGCTGGTTGTAGACATCCTTCACACTTGCTTTTTTATAGAGGGGAGTGGGGAAGGAGGACTCCACAGACTTGCGTTCTGCACGGATTACTTTTACATTTTTACCGAAAGTTATTACTTTCTTGGCTGATTTTTCATCTCTGCCTTGCAGGGCGATGGCAGAGGGTTGCAGCACCGTGGTTCCGTCGTGTGCTATCTGCCAGGTGAGGGCTTCTCCGGCATCTACCGTAACGGATAGTTTTCCGTTGGGTGATGCAAGTTGGTATTGCTGTGCACGGACTGTGCCCAAGCAAAGGAATAATAAACAAAAGGTTTGAATAAGGAGGCTTTTCATGTTGATTTATTTTTGAATGATTTTCTTTATCTTCTCCAGTTCCTCGGCAGAGAAGTCTGTATTTTCAGTCGCTTTCAGGTTATCTGCCAGTTGGGTAACGGAGCTCGCTCCGATGATGACGCTTGTCACCAGGTCGTCCTTCAACAGCCAGGCAAGTGACATTTCGGCAAGGGTTTGCCCGCGTGAGGCAGCAACTTCGTTGAGTGCCTTGATTTTTTGCAGCGTCTCGTCGGTCAGTGCTTCTTTCTTCAGGAAAGCCCCCTTTGCCATGCGCGAATCTTCGGGAATACCATTCAGGTAGCGGTTGGTCAGCAGGCCCTGCGCCAGCGGGGAGAAGGCGATGAAGCCGGTTCCGTTCCCTTTGGCTTGCTGCAGGATACCTTCTTCTTCCGGTTCGCGGTTGAAGAGATTGTATCTGCCTTGATAGAGCAGGCAGTGTACATCCCGTTCTTCCAGGTATTTGTAGGCAAACTCGGCCGCCTCTTTGGGATATTTGGAGATTCCTACATAGAGTGCTTTGCCTTGCCGTACGATATCAACCAGTGCTTGCAGGGTCTCTTCAAGCGGAGTATCTGGGTCGTAGCGGTGGGAGTAGAAGATGTCCACATACTCCAGGTTCATCCGTTTCAGACTTTGGTTGAGGCTGCTCATCAGGTACTTGCGTGAGCCCCACTCCCCGTAGGGGCCGGGCCACATGTCGTGTCCGGCCTTGGTGGAGATGAATAGTTCGTCCCGATAGGGCATGAAGGATTTCTTCATAATCATTCCGAAAGTCTCTTCGGCGGAACCGTAGGAAGGACCGTAATTGTTGGCGAGGTCGAAATGCGTGATTCCACGGTCGAAGGCATAGTGCGCCATGGCCTGGGAATTGGCAAATGTGTTCACGTCGCCGAAGTTGTGCCACAATCCGAGCGATATTTCTGGCAGCAGGATGCCGCTTTGCCCGCAACGGCGGAATTTCATGCCGTTGTCATAGCGTTCGGGCGTTGGAGAATAAATAGGGTTTATCATGATATTGTATTTTGTGGGTTATCCCATTATTACTTCTACTGTATGCGTGCCCGGCAGATGCTTCACTACATTGCCTTCTACCGGCTTGCCGTCTACCGTGACGGACTTGATGCCTTTGCACACACCATCGGGATTCTTCACGGTAATATGATATTCCGCTCCGCGGAACTTGCGCTTCACGTTGAAGCCTTTCCAGTCTGACGGGATACAAGGATTGATTTCCAGACCTTCATACGAAGGCTTGATGCCGAGTATGAATTGCGTGATGGCATACCACATCCAGGCAGCCGTTCCCGTCAGCCAGCTGTTCTTGCCTTCACCGGGGCGGGCGGCGTCCTTGCCGGCCACCATCTGGCAGCATACGTAAGGTTCTACTTTATGCAGGGCACTGTGCTCTTCGGTGTACGACGGGCATATCTTGCGGAAATACTCCCAGGAACGGTCACCCCGTCCCAGTACGGTTTCTCCGATGATGACCCACGGGTTGTTGTGGCAGAAGATACCCGCATTCTCCTTGTAGCCGGCGGGATAGGTGGAGATTTCTCCATACTCCACAACGTAGCGGGTGAAGGGCGGATTGTTGAGTACAATACCGTGCTCGCAGTCCAGGCGTTCCTTTACGGAGTCCAGCGCTTTTTTTACCATGCCTTCTTCCAGTCCGATGCCTGCCATGGTGCACCAGCCTTGCGATTCGATGAAGATTTGTCCTTCTTCGTTCTCTTTGGAGCCTACCTTGTGGCCGAAGTAATCGTAGGCGCGCAGATACCAGTCACCGTCCCAGCCATGTTTTTTCACGGCTTCCACCATATTGTCTATATAGGTTTGCGCTCTGTTTGCTTCGTCGTATTTACCCAGGCGGCGGCATAGTTCCACATAGTCGCGTCCGCATACAACGAACAAGCCGGCAATCATCAGCGATTCTGCCTGGCTGCCTTCCGTCTGGTTTTCCGTGGTCTGGAAGGATTCATTCGGGTCCCAGGAGAAGCAGTTCAGGTTCAGGCAGTCGTTCCAGTCGGCACGGCCGATGAGGGGCAACATGTGGGGACCGAGGTTCTCGATGACATGGTTGAAGGAAACGCGCAGGTGCTCGAACAGAGAAACCTCCGAACCCTCCTTGTTGTCGAAGGGAACAGGCTCGTCCAGGATGCTGAAGTCTCCCGATTCCTTGATGTAGGCCACCGTACCGAAGATAAGCCACATGGGGTCGTCGTTGAAGCCGCCGCCGATGTCGTTGTTGCCGCGTTTGGTCAGCGGTTGGTATTGGTGGTAGCATCCTCCGTCGGGGAATTGCGTGGAGGCTATGTCGATGATTCGTTCGCGGGCTCGTTCCGGTATCTGATGCACGAAGCCCACGAGGTCCTGGTTGGAGTCGCGGAAACCCATTCCACGACCGATGCCGCTCTCGAAGAAAGAGGCGGAACGGGACATGTTGAAGGTAATCATGCACTGATACTGGTTCCAGATGTTCACCATGCGATCCAGCTTTTCTTCGTCGGTCTTCACGACGTAGATGTCCAGCAGGCGGTCCCAGTAGGCTTTCAGTTCGGCAAAGGCAGCATCTACTTTGGCGGTAGTGTCGAAGGCCGAAATCATCGCCTTAGCCTTTACCTTATTTATAATAGGTGAAGAGGGTACGCTCTGCTTGAATGCTTTATGCTGAGATGCTTCATGCTCCTCGAACTTTGCCTCCTGCTTGTTTTCCACATAGCCCAGCAGGAAGATGAAGTCGCGGTTTTCGCCGGGTTGCAGCTCTACTTCCAGATAGTGTGAGGCGATGGGGCTCCAACCGTGGGCAATGCTGTTGCCCGGTCTGCCTTCTACTACCCGTTCCGGGTCGGCAAACTCGTTGTAGAGTCCCACAAATGTTTCGCGGTCAGTATCGAAACCGTCTACGGGTGTATTGACACTGTAGAAGGCGTAGTGATTGCGGCGTTCCTTGTATTCTGTCTTGTGGTAGATGACGGACCCGTCCACTTCCACCTCTCCCGTGGAGAAGTTACGCTGGAAGTTCTCCATGTCCGTAGCGGCATTCCACAAGCACCATTCGGCAAAAGAGAACAGTTTGAGTTTTCTCACTTTGGCAGAAGTATTCCGCAAGGTCAGCTTCTGCACCTCTCCCCAGGTCTTCAGTGGGACGAAGAAGAGCAGGCTGGCTTCGATGCCGTCTTTGGCTCCGGTGATGCGGGTGTAGCTCATGCCGTGGCGGCATTCGTAGCTGTCGAGTGCGGTCTTGCAGGGCTTCCAGGTGGGAGACCATACGTTGCCGCCTTCGTTGATGTAGAAGTAGCGTCCCCCGTTGTCCATCGGCACGTTGTTGTAGCGGTAGCGGGTGATGCGGCGGAACTTGGCGTCCTTGTAGAAGGAATAGCCTCCGGCGGTATTGGAGATGAGTGAGAAGAAGTCTTCATTGCCCAGGTAGTTAATCCATGGCCAAGGTGTTTTGGGGTCGGTAATGACGTATTCGCGGTTGTCGTCATCGAAATATCCGAATCTTTTGTCTTTCATATTATTTCTTGTATTTAGTTTGATACATTCTTCGTTAGTTGTGGCACCCGGCCATTTTCCCGGAAGCACGCTTCAAATTTAAAAACTTTTCTCCTATCACCCTTGTTTGCCCGGTGTGTTTTTTCCCCTCGGAAACATGAAGTACCGGAAAAAGATACAAAAGTATCACCGCACGAATCTTTTTCGCTCTATCTTTGTAAACACATTTTATGATTAACCGATATGAAACACTTATTCGCATTTCTGTTCCTTCTTGGAATTACCTTTTCTCTTTCTGCCCAATCCGTCCGCGAACGTATTTTGCTGGATGACGGCTGGCAGTTTGCTTTTGGCAATGCTTCCTCACCGGAGAAAGATTTCGGCTGCGGAACGGAGTACTTCAACTACCTGACGAAGGCAGCCTCTATCCATAATGAGGGCCCTTACTCTCCCAAGTTCAATCCGGAGAAGTGGGGTGTGGACTGGAAGATGGTCAATCTTCCGCATGACTGGGTGGTTGATTTGCCTTATGTCAAAGAGGCGAGCCACAGTCATGGCTATAAAGCCGTCGGCTATAAATTCCCCGAAAACTCTGTGGGATGGTACCGAAAGACCATCACCGTGCCACAAGAGGACCTCGGCAAACATCTTTATCTTCAGTTCGACGGTATCTTCCGTGATGCCCGTATCTGGATAAACGGTTTCTATCTGGGACACGAACCGAGCGGCTATGCCACGCAGGTGTATGACATTACGGAATACTTGAATTACGGAGAGGATAATCTAATCTGCGTCCGTGCGGATGCCACGCTCGAGGAGGGCTGGTTTTACGAGGGTGCGGGCATCTACCGCCATGTATGGCTGAACAAGACGGCGCCGTTGCATGTGGCTCCTTTCGGAACCTTTGTGCACAGCACGCTGGCCGCACCTTTTGACAAGGCCAAGCTGACGATAGAGACCACTGTTGAAAACTCCGGTCTGCAAACGGAGGATTACCGCCTCTGCCATATCCTCCGGGATGCCGACGGCAAGGAAGTGGCACGCTGCGAAACGGCCGGTCAGCCGGTACTGCCGAAAGACCGCCAGCTCACCGTCGGTGAAATAGCGCTGGACAAACCTCATCTTTGGAGTGTGGATGCACCTTATTTATATACACTGCTTACGGAAGTCTATCAGCATGGCAAGCTAGTGGATGCTTATACCACTACTACGGGTATTCGTGACATCCGCTTCGATGCCGACAAGGGCTTCCTTCTGAACGGACAGCCTCTGAAACTGAAAGGTGTGAACATGCACCAAGACCACCCCGGAGTAGGTGCCGGCATTCCCGATGCCCTACAAGTGTACCGATTGAAGGAACTGAAGAAGTTCGGCTGCAATGCCTACCGTTCTTCCCATAACCCGATGACTCCCGAAATGCTCGATGCCTGTGACCGCCTCGGCATTCTTGTGATAGAGGAAAACCGTCTGACGGGTGTCAACGAAGAACATACCCGCTTGCTGAAACGCATGATAGACCGCGACCGCAACCATCCGTGCATCATCCTTTGGAGCGTAGGCAACGAGGAGTGGGGCATCGAGTGGAAAGAAAACGGTACACGCATTGCTGCCACGATGCGTGAATATTGCCACCGTTTCGACCCTACGCGCCTCATGACCGTTGCTTCGAGCAGTGGCCCTGCCATCTTGATTCCCGCAGACGTGGCCGGTTATAACTACATCCTTCAGAATCCGGTGGAGCAGCACCGCAAGGATTATCCCGGCCGCCGTGCGCTCGGTTCGGAAGAGACTACGGGCTGTGGTACGCGCGGCATCTACTTCGATGCCCACGACAAAGGCCACATGGTGGCGCACAACCGCAAGCCGAACGGACCTGACAGCCTGCTGAACTGCATCGAGCGTGGCTGGAAATTCTATGACGAACGTCCCTATTTGGCGGGTCTTTTCTATTGGACGGGTTTCGACTACCGCGGCGAGCCCAACCCCATGAAGTTCCCGGCTACGGGTTCACAATTCGGCATTCTGGACTACTGCGGTTTTCCCAAGGACGAAGCCTGGTATCTGAAGTCCTGGTGGACGGATGAGCCGGTGCTGCACATCCTTCCTCACTGGAATCTGCAAGGTCACGAAGGTGATAGCATCGATATTTGGGTATACAGCAACTGCGATGAAGTGGAATTGACTGTGAACGGCAAGAAACTGGATCGCAAACCGATGCCCCGAAACGGCCATCTTTCCTGGAAAGCCGTTTTCCAGCCCGGTGCAGTGAAGGCTGTAGGCTATAAGAACGGCAAAAAAATATTGGTCCGTACTGTGGAGACTACCGGTGCTCCTGCCCGTATCTCCCTGACGGCAGACCGTTCCGTCATTCAGGCAGACAATCGGGATGTGGCAGTGTGTAACATTGAGTTGCAGGACAAGAAGAAACGTTTTGTCCCCACTGCCTGCAACGACTTGACGATAACCGTCTCCGGTCCGGTACGCATCCTTGGGGTGGGGAATGGCGACCCCGCTTATCAGGCTACGGAACGTCCGGCCGACACCGATGCCCGTACCTATCAGGTAAAGGCATTCAACGGACTTGCACAGGTGCTGTTGCAAAGTACCGGCGAAGCGGGAGAAGCCACACTGACGGTCGTTTCGGAAAATATGCCGGAAACTTCCTGTGTCTTGAAGTTGCAGAAGTAAGCAGCTTATCATTCATATCATCCGGCGAAGCGGAGACCTTTCTTTTGTCTATGGGGCAAGAGAGGGATCTCCGCTTCTTTCTTCCTCAAACTATAGTGTGTAAGTGTGCGAGATGTGCATCTCGTGTTGTATGAGATGTATATCTCGTACAACATGAGATATACATCTCATACATCCTTACATTAGAGCTTGAGGAGGAGAAGAACGGAAGTTTTGCTTTTCCGGGCGGGACTTTCCCGGGTATCTGCTCATATATAACAATTATTACCTCTAAATGTAACAAATGGTACTGTTGTGGAATTAAAAAGAATGAGTATATTTGTGGCATGATATTTTTTTAACCAATGCCTATGGAAAACCAGAACTATATCATGAGGGAGATAACCCCTCTGTCGGAACGTGACTGTTTCTATATTGCTGATCGTCACAAAACAGAATTTACCTACCCCATCCATTGTCACGCAGAGTATGAACTGAACTTCACGGAACATGCTTCCGGCGTACGTCGTGTGGTGGGCGATTCTGCCGAGATTATCGGTGATTATGACCTGGTACTGATAACCGGTAAGGAGTTGGAGCATGTATGGGAGCAACATGAATGTACCTCCGGGGATATTCGGGAGATTACCATCCAGTTCTCTCCCGACTTGTTCTTCGGGAACGTTGTCAACAAGAACCAGTTCGACAGTATCCGCCGGATGCTGGAGCGTGCACAGTGCGGACTTAGTTTCCCCATGCAGGCCATCATGAAGGTGTACAACTGGCTGGATAAGCTGGCTTCCGAGGAGCAGGGCTTTTATGCCGTGATGAACTTTCTCCGTATCCTTTACGAACTTTCCCTCTATGACAATGCTCGGGTGTTGTCCAGTTCTTCGTTTGCCAAGATAGAGACTTTCTCTGACAGCCGCCGGGTACAGAAGGTGCAGAAATACATTTCCACCCATTATCAGGAGGATATCCGGTTGGCTTCATTGGCCGATATGGTGGGCATGACCCCGGTCTCTTTCAGCCGTTTCTTTCGCCTGCGCACCGGCAAGACGCTTTCCGACTACATTATTGATATCCGTCTGGGCTTTGCCACGCGTATGTTGGTAGATTCCACGCGTACTATTGCAGAGGTGTGCTATGACTGCGGCTTCAACAATCTGTCCAATTTCAATCGTATGTTCAAGCGGAAGAAGGGATGCTCGCCGAAGGAATTCCGTGAGAATTATCGGAAAAAGAAGCTGGTGATATGATAAAAAAGTATTGGTATTCTTCATTGAAAGTGCCTATTTTTGCACCAATGATTAATACTAATATCTGATATCATGAAAAGAGTTTTTTCCTTATTTTTATGTCTGCTGTGTGTATGTGCTGTGACGGCGCAGATACGCGGCAATGAAATCCGTGTAGTCGTTTCACCCGACCATAGCGATTGGGTGTATCGTCTGAATGAGAAGTGTACGTTTACCGTCCGGGTGCTGAAGGCACAGAACCTCTTGCCCGATGTCAAGATTGACTATGAACTGGGCCCCGAAATGTATCCTACTGAAGTAAAGAAAGACATGGTGCTGAAAGATGGTACCTTGAAGTTGCAAGGCACGATGAAGACTGCAGGCTTCTTGCGTTGCAAGGTCAAGGCGCATGTGGACGGCCGGACTTATGAAGGGCTGGCTACATCGGCCTATGCTCCTGAGCAGCTGCAACCCGTGACGAAACTTCCTGCCGATTTTCAGGATTATTGGGCCAAGACCTTGGAAGAGGCGCGCAAGACTCCGTTGAATCCCCTTATGACGCTGCTTCCCGAACGCTGTACGGAAACGGATAATGTATATCAGGTCAGCTTCCAGACAAAAGCCTGGGGAGGACGTTTTTACGGTATTCTCAGTATTCCCAAGAAAGAAGGGAAGTATCCGGCTTTGCTGCGTGTGCCCGGTGCGGGTGTCCGCCCTTATGCGGGAGATACGTATACGGCTCCTGGAAAGGTAATTATATTGGAGGTGGGTATCCACGGCATTCCCGTCACGATGCAGCAGTCTGTATATGATGCGCTGGCAGGTGGGGCGCTGAGCAATTATTGGACGTTCGGCCGCGACAATCGGGATGCTTCTTACTATAACCGTGTGGTGGTAGGCGCTTTGCGTGCTGTGGATTTTATCTGTTCGCTGCCGCAGTACAACGGGAAAGCGCTGGGCGTTACGGGCTCCAGCCAGGGCGGTGCCTTGTCTGTGATTACGGCGGCTCTTGATTCACGCGTTACTTTTCTGGCGGCAGTTCATCCTGCCCTGTGCGACCACGAAGCCTTCTTCAAGAAGCGTGCTTGCGGTTGGCCCCATTATTTCTATTATTACGGTGCTCCCGATGAAAAGCAGCTTGAAACGGTACGCTATTATGATACGGCAAACTTTGCCCGCCTGCTGAATGTGCCCGGTTGGTTCAGTTGGGGGTATAACGATGAGGTCTGTCCTCCCACTTCCATGTATGCAGCCTACAATGTGATTGCTTCTCCGAAGGAATTGCATCCTTATCTGGAAACCGGACATTATTGGTATCAGGAACAGTGGGATGAATGGCTGGACTGGATACGGAGACAACTTGATGTGCCAATGTGATTAATCACATTGGCATATTAATCTGATAATATAGTATCATTTTTTATGATATGAGCCGCGTATCTTTGTGTATCGCTTAAAAACTGATAATATGAAGAAACAATTCCTTTTACTGACAGTACTTTTATTCCTTTTGGGAGCATGTGCCCCTAAGCCTGCGGAGCATTCGTTTATTAAGGTCAATGCCGATGGACAGTTCGTTCGCGACGGAAAACCCTATTATTTTGTAGGTGCCAATTTCTGGTATGGTGCCATTCTTGGTTCCGAAGGTGAAGGCGGCAATCGTGAACGGTTGCATAAGGAGCTGGACTTTCTGAAAAGCATTGGCATCAACAACCTGCGCGTATTGGTGGGTGCTGACGGTGAAAATGGCATAAAGACGCGGGTAGAGCCCTCTTTGCAAGTGGCACCGGGCGTCTATAATGATACTATCTTGGCCGGATTGGATTATTTCATGAATGAACTGCGTGAACGTGATATGACAGCTGTACTCTATTTGAACAATTCCTGGGAATGGAGCGGCGGCTATTCTGTTTACCTGCAATGGTCCGGACACGGTGATGCCGTGGTACCTGCCGTAGACGGATGGCCCGCCTATATGGAGTATGTCAAGCAGTTCCCCAAATCGGACAGCGCGAAGGCCTTGTTTGCCAATCATGTCAATTATATTGTTTCGCGAACCAATAGGTATAATCAGATAAAGTATGTGGACGACCCCACTATTATGTCTTGGCAGATTGGTAACGAGCCTCGCGCTTTCTCTGACGAGAACAAGGAGCCGTTTGCCCGTTGGATGGCTGATGTAGCTGCACAAATCAAGTCCCTCGACCCGAACCACATGGTGTCTTCCGGCAGTGAGGGCGCGTGGGGATGCGAAATGGACATGAATCTTTTCGAGAAGATTCATGCCGACCCCAACATCAATTATCTGAATATCCACATCTGGCCCTACAACTGGGGCTGGGTGAAGGCTGACAGCCTGACGGAACTTCTTCCGCGTGCCAAGGAGAATACTAAGAAGTATATAGATGACCACATGGTCATTGCCCGGAAGTACAGCAAGCCGATTGTTTTGGAGGAGTTCGGTTTTCCCCGTGACGGCTTCAGTTTCTCCAAAGAGGCGCCGACCACTGCCCGCGATGAATATTACCGTTATGTATTCGACCTCATCCGCCAGGATCGTGAGAGCGGCGGACTCTTTGCCGGATGCAACTTCTGGGCATGGGGCGGTTTTGCCGGACAGAATCCCGACCATGTATTCTGGGAAAAGGGAGATGACTATACCGGTGACCCTGCCCAAGAACAACAAGGACTGAACTCTGTCTTTGCCACGGACAGCACTATTGAAATAATTAAAGCGGAAAACCGGAAGTTGCAAAATTAAACCTATCCTTTCCGTGTAATCCCTGCCTGAAAATTAGAATGTAAGCGTGTACAAAGCGTTTGTACCGTTATATAAGAAAGATTATTACTCTAAATACTAAGTATGATATGAAAAGCATATGGAAAGTTATGTTGGCGGTTTGTTGCCTAGGTATGACCATTGGTTGTGGAACAAACCCGTCGAAGAATGAAAATGTAAAAGAAACACTACCGGCATTGGTGGTCAATGGTACGCAGTTGATGAATACCGAAGGAGACACGGTGGTATTGCACGGTGTCAGCTATGGCTGGCATCAGTTCTGGCCCCGTTTCTACAATGCCTCTTCGGTTGCTTATCTGGTCAATGACTGGGGCGCACAAGTGCTTCGGGCCTCTATGGGAGTGGATTTGGATAGCGCCTGCTATGTGAACAAGCCCGAGTTCGGTATTGAGTGTGTTACGAAAGTGGTGGATGCCGCTATCAAGAACGGCGTTTACGTCATCATTGACTGGCATAGCCACAATCTGCGGCAGGAAGAAGCAAAGGAATTCTTCACCCAAATGGCTACCCGTTACAAAGGGGTTCCTAATGTTATCTATGAGGTTTTCAACGAACCGGTGGAAGACAGTTGGGAACAGGTGAAGGCATACTCTGTGGAGGTTATCAAGACGATTCGTGCCATAGAGCCGGATGCCGTTATCCTCGTAGGTTGTCCGCATTGGGACCAGGACATCCATTTGGCTGCAGACGATCCTATTACCGGATATAGCAATATAATGTATACACTCCACTTTTATGCCAATACCCACGGACAGTGGCTGCGCGATCGCGCCGACTATGCTCTGGGCAAGGGCTTGCCGATTTTCGTTTCCGAATGTGCCGGTATGGAGGCAAGTGGGGACGGCCCCATCAATAAAGAAGAGTGGGGGAATTGGCTGGAGTGGATGCAGCGGCATTCCATCAGCTGGGTGGCCTGGTCTTTGTCTGACAAGGATGAGACTTGCTCCATGTTCTATCCGTCGGCTTCTTCCGAGGGAAACTGGAAAGATGCAGACATGAAAGAGTGGGGGAGAATGGTTCGTGACGAATTGACGACACTGAAAAAATAGCCCTTTAAAAACAATATGATTTAACCATTAATAATTAAGAAAAAAGAATTGTGCTTATGGAAGAAAAGAAGAATGATGCTGTGAAAACATGAATTGTTTGGAAGTAATTTTAAGTGTCAACGCCTTGATTGCATGTCACGGTTTCTTGACTTACTCTCATTTTGTTAACTAAAAAAATCTTCTTTTGGGAGGTTTTGTGTTTGTTTTAAATCTAAGAAATGCAGTATGAATTTAAATTTTAGAAAGACAGCGCTGCTTGCGGGTATATGTTCGGTGTTCAGCCTGGGTTATACCCCTCAGCTTTTCGCAGTATCATCGGTGGATACCGTTGAGGCAGTGCAGCAAACAAAGAAAATTACGGGTGTCGTCAGCGATGCGATGGGCCCTATCATTGGTGCCAATGTATTGGAAAAGGGCACTACGAATGGTGTAATTACCGACATTGACGGTAATTTTGCCTTGAATGTGAAACCGGGAGCTACCATCGTGGTTTCCTTTATAGGCTATGTCAGCCAGGAAATAAAGATAACGGACCAGACAACGGTGAACATCACGTTGAAGGAAGACTCTGAAATGTTGGATGAAGTTGTTGTGGTAGGTTACGGTACGATGAAGAAAAGCGACCTTTCCGGTGCTTCCGTTTCCATGAGTGAAGACAAGATTAAGGGCTCTATTATTACCAACCTTGACCAGTCATTGCAAGGACGTGCTGCGGGTGTGACGGCTGTCAGCACTTCCGGTGCTCCGGGCTCTTCCTCTTCTATCCGTGTACGTGGTCAGGCCACTATCAATGCCAATGCCGAGCCGTTGTATGTAATTGACGGTGTGATTGTACAGAGTCAGGGACAAAGCGGTTCATCTTATGGTTTGGGCGATGCATTGGGTAATGGCTCGGTTTCCACCATTTCTCCGCTTTCCACCATCAACCCTGCTGATATCGTCAGTATGGAAATTCTGAAAGATGCTTCGGCAACCGCCATTTACGGTGCGCAAGGTTCTAATGGTGTGGTTTTGATTACGACCAAACGTGGTAAGGCGGGTGAGGCTAAGTTTACTTATGACGGTATGTTTGCCGTTCAACGCCAGACAAAGCGTCTGGATATGATGAATCTGCGTGAGTATGCCACTTATTATAATGATTTGGCAAACATGGGTGAAATCTCTGACCCTAGTAATTATTATGCCGATCCTTCTCTGCTGGGAGTAGGTACAAACTGGCAGGACGCCATCTTCCAGACTGCTTTGCAGCATCAGCACCAGATTTCGGCACAAGGTGGTACAGAGAAGATACAATACTACGTATCAGCTTCCTATATGGATCAGGACGGTACCATCATCGGTTCAAACTTTAACCGTTACAGCTTCCGTGCCAACTTGGATGCCCAACTGAAGAAGTGGTTGAAACTCGGTTTGACTGCCACCTATACAGCAACGGGTGATGACCTGAAACTGGCAGACAGTGATGAAGGTTTGATTAACTACTCGTTGACCACTCTTCCTGATATACCTATCTATAATCTGGATGGCAGCTATGCCACCGTTGTTCGCGAAGGCTATACGAATCCTAACCCGATTGCCCTTGCCATGATGGATGACATCCTGCTGGACCGTCAGAAACTGACAGGTAATATTTTCTTTGAGGTCACTCCGATTAAAAATCTGGTATGGCATGCCGAACTGGGTTATGACATCAGTTCCAGCAAAGGTGAACGCTACAAGCCGATGGTTGATTTGGGTGGATGGGTACGTTCCAGCAATGAAAGCAGTATCCAGAAGAACAGCAGTACATTCTGGCAATTGAAGAACTATGTGACCTATTCCGGAAACATAGGCGACAAGCATCATTATACGGCCATGGTGGGTCAGGAGTGCTGGGAGTCCAGCTATGACTTCACGAGTGTGTTCAATAGCGGTCTGCCTTCGGATGAAGTGCACAATCCGGCCTTGGGTACGGGAACACCGACTATCAACGCAGGTTTTGGAAGTTCGTCCATGGCATCTTTCTTTACACGTCTGACTTATAACTATGCCGACCGTTATCTGGGTACTTATACCTATCGTTATGACGGTTCTTCAAACTTCGGCCCTGAAAACCGTTGGGCAGGCTTCCATTCGTTGGCTGCTTCCTGGCGCTTTTCCAATGAAACGTTCTTTGAACCGTTGAAGAAGGTAATCAGCAACGGTAAGCTGCGTTTGGGATGGGGACAAACAGGTAATGCCAACATCGGTGGTTATGCCTGGGGTACATCCATGAATCGTATGCCTTCTGGTCTGGGTATGGGGTATCGCCCCTCCAATATACCGAACACTTCCATCAAATGGGAGTCTCAGGAGCAATGGAACGTCGGGGTGGATTTGGGATTCCTGCACGACCGTATCAACCTGACGGTAGAGTGGTATAAGAAAACTTCCAGTGATATGTTGATGCCGTTGCAATTACCTTCTTATATGGGTACTTCCGGCAATGGTTCTTCTGCATTGGCTGCTCCGAAAGGTAATTATGGTGACATAGAGAATACCGGTTTTGAAATCTCTCTGAACACGCATCCCATTACGGGTAAGTTTGAATGGGACTCCGATTTCCAGATTTCTTTCAACAAGAACAAACTGAAAGGATTGGCAGGTACAGCCAATGCCCAGATTGTAGGTTACGGACAGTGGACCGATGTAGTCAGTGTGTCCAGTGTAGGCGAATCACTTTATAACTTCTATGGATTTGTCTGTGATGGTGTTTACAAGGACCTGGAGGACCTTCAGACTTCTCCGAAACCTGCCAAGTACCCGGCAAACGGTGTATTTGACCGTACCAATACCGTATGGGTGGGTGATGTGAAATATAAGGATATCAGTGGTCCTGACGGTGTGCCCGATGGCGTTATTGACGACTATGACAAGACCAATATCGGTTCTCCGATGCCTAAGTTTACTTTTGGCTGGACCAATACTTTCCGTTACAAGAACTTCGACTTGTCCGTTTTCATCAACGGTTCCTATGGCAACAAGGTGTACAACTACCTTTCCATGAAGCTGACGCATATGAACTCTCCATGGACCAACCAGTTGAATGCTGTAAACGGACGTGCACAGCTTGTTCCTATCAATCCGAACAAGGTCTACGAAGATGGAACCATGTGGTATAATGATGTGTCTAACGTCATGGTGGCAAACCCGGGAGCTTCCATTCCACGCGCCACTATCAATGACCCGAATGACAACGACCGTATCAGTGACCGTTATATTGAAGATGGTTCCTATATCCGCCTGAAGAATATCTCTTTGGGATATACTTTCCCGAAAAAGACGATTGATAAGTTGGGGCTGAGCAACTTGCGTATCTATGCCAATATTCAGAACCTGCTGACCATTACCGGTTATGATGGCTATGACCCTGAAATTGGTGCTAGTACTTCAAGCGTCAATGTATATGGTCTGGACAACGGACGTTATCCGTCTCCTACAGTTTATTCATTCGGCTTGAACGTTTCATTCTAACACTTTAATTTGAAGAAAACATGAAAATCAGATATATTAAATATTGGGCGTTTGCAGCTGTACTCGGTATGGGAACAGTTTCATGCGAAGATTTCCTGGACCGTCCTACTGAAGATAATTATAACGAATCGAATTTTTACCAGAATGACGAGCAATGTGTGCAAGGAGTCAATTACCTTTATAACTCACCTTGGTATGACTTTCAGCGCGGTTTTATTAAAGTCGGTGAAATCTTGTCCGGAAATGTATACGAGGGAAACAGTCCTTACCTGAATTTTACGGTGAATGGTACGGATGAGAACCTTGTGAATATGTCCTATTCTTTGTGGGCAGTTATCGGTCATGCCAATACCGTATATACTCGTTTGAAGACGGCAAATGCGTCAGAAGCTGTGAAAAATCAGTGTATGGGCGAGTGTCTGGCATGGAAAGCCATGGCTTACTTCTATTTGGTACGTAGTTTTGGGGCAGTACCCATTATCCATGATAATACGGCTGAATTGAATTCCGGTAATTATAACTCCAAATTCAAGGTGGAGACAGCCGATGTGTACGAGTATATCATTATGACTCTGGAGAAAGCTATGGAATTGCTTCCGGCCAGAGGCGAAACGGGACGTATTGATCGTTATTGTGCCGAAGGTCTTTTGGCTAAGGTGTATCTGACCAAGAGTGGTCTTTCCGGTACTCGCAATGCGGATGATTTGGCAAAAGCGGCAGAATATTCCAAGGATGTAATTAATAATTCCGGTCGTAATCTGCTGGCCAACTATTCCGATGTTTTCCGTTTGGCTAACAACAAGAATGAAGAGTGCCTCTTCTCTTGGCATTGGTCAGCAGGACGTGACCCTTGGACACAGCAGAATACATTGCAGTCGGACTTGGCAATGGTGGGATTCGATGAATTTGGTGACTGCTGGGGCGGTTATGCCGGTCCGTCGGTTGATTTGCAGGATGCATTTGGAATTTCCGCTTTGGAAAGCCCTGAGACTCGTTCGGATACGGATACCCGTCGTAAGGCTACCATGATGATGGCAGGTGATGTATACAGTTATTTCTGGCAGGACAAGGGCGGATTCGATTATCTGCGGTTTATCTATGATGCCGAATATGGCAAGGGTGGCCCTAATGGCGATTATCAGTCTCCTACCGGTGCCAATCATGTGAAGCATCTTTATGGTAACAATAATGACCATCTATTGGGCTTGGGCGTATCGGCTGGTAATATGTACAGCGGCCTGGCAACCCATATCCTGCGCCTGTCCGATATCTATCTGGTATATGCCGAGGCGAAAATGGGACTGGCTACCTCTACTACAGACCAGAGTGCATTGGATGCTTTCAATGCAGTACGTGGCCGTGCCATTCCGGGAGTTACTCCGAAAACCTCCATTACTTGGGAGGACGTCTGGAAGGAACGTCGGCTGGAACTGGCTTGCGAAGGTGACCGTTGGTATGATTATGTACGTTTGGCATATTATGATTCCCAGCGTGCTATCAATGAGCTGAAGGCGCAGCGCCGTGATGTTTATTATAATCTGGGCACTACCTACAAAGCTTATTATGAGAATGGTAGTTGGACGGTAAATCCGGATGAAACTCGTTACAACCCGGATGCAAAGGCACCGAATGTAACAGTTTCCAGTTTTACATTGCCGTTCCCGACAGAAGACGTGGTGTTCAATCCTAATTTGATGAAAGACCCGGTACACGTAGATGTGCGTTCTGAATTCAGTTATTAATTTAATGCTTGAAAAGATGAAAAATAATAGATATACGAATTGGTTCTTCGCGGCAGTTGTTGTCGCAGCAAGCTTTTCCATGGCAGCTTGTGAGGATGAACCGGATAAATATGAGGTGGCAGGCGGAAAGCCTATTTTGAAGTATGTTCGTGTCCCTGATCCGGCTGCGGCAGATTCTTTGCTGACGGGGGCCTATATGGCGAATACGATTTGTCTGGTCGGTGAGAATCTGCGGAGTGTTTACGAGCTCTATTTCAATGACCAGAAGGCGATACTTAATACAAGTTACATCACTGACCATACACTTATGGTAGATGTTCCGAAAGAGATTCCTTCGGTAGTGACCGATAAGATTTATATGGTGACCAGAGCAAAAGATACCATAGATTATGACTTCAAGGTGTTGGTTCCGGCTCCTACCGTGAACTCCATTTCTTGTGAGTTTGCAAAGCCGGGTAGTGAGGTGACACTGATTGGTGACTATTTCATTGATGACCCGAATGTGCCACTGACCATTACGATGGCCGGTAATGTGGAAGTGACTAATATTACGAACATAACCAAGACTGCGGTCAGTTTTATTCTTCCGGACAATGCTCCTGCAGGCTATATCAACGTGAAGTCTATTTACGGTACCGGACGTTCCAAATTCCGCTATCATGATACCCGCAACATACTCTTTGACTGGGATGGCTCTCATGGCGGTATGGCTATTGCTCATGGTTGGCGTGATGGTAGTGCGGTATTGAAAGAAGCCGATGAAAATAGTATTGATGGTGCATATATTCGTTTTGCCGGGGAACTTAAAGGGGGAATCGGTGCTACTTGGGATGAAGAACATTTTTCATTCAATTACTGGCCGGAACCGTCTGCCGGTTATCCCGAACTTTCTGCACGTCCTGAGTTTGCAGAACTGCTCGAGGAGTATGGTGTCAATGGTTTGCAACTGAAATTTGAGGTGAATATTCCTTCTTCCAATCCGTGGCAGTCTTGTGCTCTGCAAGTAATGTTTACTGGTAATGATGTGGTGACGTATGCGACCGGAAACAATGCTTACTTTAGTGATACGAATGTGCCGCGAGGTTTATGGTTGCCCTGGAAGAATACGGGTTCCTATGATACGGGCGGTAAATGGACAACCGTTTCCATGAATCTGTCCGAGTTCAACAAGACGCATGAAGGCAATAAGTGTGATAGGGCTTTTGACAAGACTATGCTGACCGGATTGACATTCTTTGTCTGGGCAGGTGGTGTGGAAGGTAAGGATTGCAATCCGGTGATTATGATTGACAACATCCGTGTGGTACCTATTGAATAACCTTTTAAATAGAATACTGATATGAATAAAACATATAAATTTCCGGCACTGTGGATGATGTGCCTGATGCTCTTCAGTTGCTTGACGTTTACGGCCTGCGACAATGGGGATGATGAAGATACCAACCAATATAAAGGGGGAATCAATCTGAATGTATTCGGACCGAGTCCCGTAGCTCGCGGCGGTGTACTCCGTTTCCTGGGCAGTGGCATGGATAAGGTGACTGCCGTTGCTATTCCCGGTTGCGACGATATAACAGACATCGAAGTGGTCAGTGATACGGAAATCCGTGTCACTGTACCCCAGACAGCCCAGCCGGGGTTGGTTGTCTTGAAGACTCCGAAGGGGGATATTACAACAAAAACAGAGTTGACATTTACGGAGCCGATTGATTTGGCATCTGTTTCTCCTCTAGAAGTGAATCCTGGTGAGGTTATTACAATTACCGGCGAATATTTGAATCTCATTAAAGAAATTATTTTCGCGGATAACGTTATTGTGACCGAATTCGAAAGCCAAGAACGTAAGGAAATAAAAGTGAAAGTACCGGTTGAAGCTAAAACGGGGCAGATTATTATTTCGGACGGAGCTGAAATCCCTAATTGGATATATAGTGAGGAAATGTTGACTGTTGCACTTCCTACCTATACAAAAAGTAGTACTGGGACAATCAAGGCTGGTAGTTCATTGGTGATTGAAGGGGAAAACTTAAATTGGGTTTCTTCTGTGAAATTTGGAGATGTAGAAGTTTCAGAAATTACTGTTTCTGAGGATGCTAAAACATTGACTGTTGTTGTTCCGGCTACGGCTAAGAGCGGAGCTGTGACGTTGGTATGTTACTCTGGGGCTGAAGTTGCGGCAGGTAAAATTGCTACAGTAGTTCCTACGGACTTGTCTGCTGTTCCCGAAATAGTAAAGAATGGTACTGATATTACGATTACAGGTAAAGATTTAGATTTGATTGTCAGTGCAACATTCCCGAATGTTTCTGAGGCTGTTGAACTAAAACAGGGAGCGTCTGCTACTCAGATAACACTTACTGTTCCTGAATTGGCTCAAGATGGAGATATTGCTTTAAATTTGTTCAATGGAGAAAGTGTGACTATTGCCTATAAAACATTGAAGCCTACCATTGCTGTATTTACTCCGGCTGCTTTGACGGCTGGTGATACATTGATAATTGCTGGTACAGATTTGGATTTAGTTTCAGCTATTGTTTTTGCAGGTGAGGATTCACCGACAGCAATGCTTGCGAAGTATAATCATATAAGCGATGAACTGTTAGGCATAACAGTGCCGGGCGTTGCGGAAACATGTGCTCCAACTTTGATTCTAAAGAATGGAATGGAGGTTAAGACTACTCTGACATTGAATATCACTCCTGCCACTGATCCTGCTATTGCTACAATTAATCCGAGTGCTGTTGTTCAAGGTCGTGAATTTGTAATTACGGGTAAAAATTTGAATACCGTAGAAGCATTCTATATAGGTGAAGTTAAAGTGACGGCGTTTGGTAAACGTACGGAAACTGAGGTCGAAATGACGGTTCCCAAAACAGCGGCAACTGGTGTGACGGCTATTAGAATGGTTAATTATGAGGGTAAAGAATTTACATCTGATGTAACGATGGAGGTGTTGGCTCCAGAAGCGACCATTTGGGAAGGTTTCGTTGTACTAGGGAACTGGGCAAATGGGTGTCAAGACCTTGCATGGGGAGGATATGATTGGAATACGGTTGTCGTAGGACAAACTTTAAATTTCTATTTTGAAGAAGATACATCGAGCACTTGGTGGCAACTTAAATTGGGGCAAGGTGACGGTTGGACTACATTGCCAGATTTTAAGAAGGTTGCAGGTGGAGATGCTGTAAATATTGAGGCGGGAGCAACCAAATATTCTTATTCACTTGGTGCAAATGATTTAAAAGCATTGCAGGAAAGTGGTGGTCTTATTTTCCAAGGGGGATATTTGATTGTAAAGAAAATTACAATTGAAGTAAAATAAAAAATAGAAATATTGTTAGCTTATGAAAACTTTAAATATAAGATGGATGCTCATCCTGGCAATGGTCTTTATTTTTGCCTCCTGCGATACTGATGTCGATCATGATATCCCTGCAGTGGATGCACCGGTATTGGTGTCTACTACTCCTGAGAGTGGAGCTGCCAAAGTGAAAACGGGAGAAATCACCATTGAGGTGAAATATGACAAGAATATATTCTTTGCAACGGACAATCTGAGCGAAATCCAGTTTACCGGTGGTGAACTGATAAGTGCCGATGTGCTTGGCGCAAGCAATATACTGACTGTAAAAGTGAATGTTCCCAAGCGAGAGACGGCTTGTTCTCTTTCTATTCCCGAGGGAATAGTAACAGGACCGAACCAAATGCCTGCTCCGGCTGTATCGGTTCAGTTTTCTACTGTCGCTTTGGACAAGACACTGGTTGCCGCTACTTCGGTTAAAGCTGTGAAACTGTACAATTATCTATTGGATAACTTCGAGACGAAGACACTTTCTGCCATGATGGCCGATGTTGCCTGGAATACGGAAATGTCCGAAAAGGTGTACGGATGGACTGGAAAATATCCGGCTATCAACTGTTTCGACTATGTTCATCTGCCGGCATCTGTAGCTGGAGCAGACTGGATTAATTACGGTGACATTACTCCTGTTAAGGATTGGTCTGACAAAGGTGGCATCGTAGCTGCCATGTGGCATTGGAATGTACCCAAGAAAGTTGTAGGCGAAGCTTCTTCTACCCAAATATGGAAAGGAGAGACGGTAATGCCGGGTGATTGGAGTGGAAATGTACAGATGACGGATGATGCTGCAAAAGCTGTCTTTGCTGATGCGCAAGTGGGTCAGGTGATACGCGTGGCTGTGAAAGATGTGGCAGAGGGGGCGCAAGGTTCGTTCAAAAACAGTGGTTGGAGCGAGATTGCTTCAGGAACTGATTATTTTGACATATCCGGGGACTATACATTGTTGATTACCGAGGATATTTTGAAATCCCTGCAAGAAGGTGGTCTCATCATTGGCGGACATGATTATACAGCAGTTGCTGTTTATCTTGAAAGTAACGGTACAGCTCTTGACCCGAACAAGGATTATGCCTTCTATAAGGCAGATACGGAGTTTGACGCTGCCAATGCCACGGTGGAAGGCACTTGGGAAAACAAGGTATTTACCGAAGATTTGAAAAATGCTGCCGCTTACTTGAAGCTGTTGAGAGATGCGGATATTCCGGTATTGTGGCGTCCATTCCATGAGGCAGCCGGTGGCTGGTTCTGGTGGGGTAAGGATGCTGCCAGCTTTAAATCTCTGTGGATTGCTATGTTCAACTACTTCAAGACTGAAGGATTGGATAATCTTATCTGGGTTTGGACTACCGAGGGCGATGATGCCGATTGGTATCCGGGAGACCAATATGTAGACATCGTGGGACGTGATATTTATAATAAGGAAACTGCGGATTGTGTTTCAGAATATACTTCCATTGCCGGAAATTATGGAAATAAGATTGTTTCGCTGAGCGAATGTGGTACGGTCGGACTTATTTCCGAACAATGGGCATCTGGTGCGCGTTGGAGTTGGTTCATGCCGTGGTATGACGGAACAAATGAGGACGGCAGTCCGGTAGTCCATGCTGATGAAGCATGGTGGAAGGATGCTATGAACCAGGAATTTGTCGTTTCTCGTGATGAGCTTCCTTCTATGGAATAGCAATTTTTAATAATAAAATGGAAAGGGGTGTCTCTGGTTAGTATCGGGGCAACCCTTTCTGTTTTTTATAGCTTTTAGTTGTCTGTTGTGGAATTCATGCTTTATACTTTTAGGGGAAATAGTAATGGATGTTAAATGAGTGTCGTTATTTGATAAGATAGTATTATAAAGTTTGTTGTCAAAAGTCTACTTTTGTCAAGCCTGATTGAAATTTGATAATAATCATATAATGTTTAACCGTTAATGAAATGAAAAATGCTTATGGGAAAGGAGTAATATGTATACCAACCACTTTATAAATAAGGTATATTTAATTTTTCCTCAAAAAGAGAAGTTTAACCTTATATTAAACGGTAGATGCCGCCAGGCAATACCAATTCATTAATCTAAGAAAAATATAAGTATGAATTTAAATTTCAGAAGAACCGCGCTGCTCGTAGGTATCTG
Organism: Bacteroides sp. CACC 737; assembly: GCF_013874375.1. NCBI lineage: Bacteria > Pseudomonadati > Bacteroidota > Bacteroidia > Bacteroidales > Bacteroidaceae > Bacteroides > Bacteroides sp. CACC 737. The sequence goes on along the minus strand of NZ_CP059408.1, from coordinate 3,123,971 downwards.
TTCGGCTGTCAGCCTGACTTATACTCCGCAACTTTTCGCCGCATCGGTCGATGCAATAGATGCTGTGCAGCAAGCAAAAAAAATCACAGGTACTGTAACAGATGCAATGGGACCGGTTATCGGTGCTAATGTATTGGAAAAAGGCACCACAAATGGTGTTATTACTGATATTGACGGTAATTTCACATTGAATGTTCAGCCGGGAGCAACGATTGTTGTGTCTTTTATCGGTTATCAGCCGCAAGAAATCGTAGTAGGCAACCAGACTAATTTCAAAATTCAGCTGAAAGAAGATACGGAATTGCTGGATGAAGTAGTCGTAGTAGGTTATGGTATTCAGAAGAAGAAACTGGTGACAGGTGCTACGGTTGAGGTAAAAGGTGAAGACATCGCAAAATTAAATACCACGCAGGCATTGGGCGCTTTGCAAAGCCAGTCTCCGGGTGTAAATATTCAGGCCGTTTCCGGTCAGCCAGGCGATGGATTTAAAATTAATATTCGTGGTGCTGGTACTAACGGAAATACAGCTCCAGTTTACGTCATTGATGGTGTAGCCGGTGGCGATATTAACGCCTTGAATCCTGCCGATATTGAACGTATTGATGTGTTGAAAGATGCTGCATCTTGTGCAATTTACGGTTCGAGCGGTGCCAACGGTGTTATCCTTGTTACTACGAAGCAGGGTAAGGTAGGAAAGGTTTCTGTATCTTATGATGGAAACATAGGCTGGGCAAATGTATATAAGATGCCTGATATGCTGAATGCCAAAGAATATATGGCGGTAATGGATCAAGTAGCCTATAATAATGGAGGCCAACCGTATGATTGGTCAAAATTCGTAGATGCTGATTTGCTGACTGCTTATCAGAATGGTACCAATCCAGGTACAGATTGGGTAAAAGAATTCCGGAATAAAAATGCTGTGGTTACTAATCATGCGTTGAATGTAACAGGTGGTTCTGAATTCTCCAAGTTTTCGACAGGTATAGGCTATCAGTATCAGGATGGTGCATTCGGTGGTCCAGTGAAGACTGACTATCGTCGTTTTACTTTCCGCATTAATTCTGAGCATGTGATATACCGTAAGGGAGATATGGATGTGATAAAGTTTGGTGAGAATATATATTATCAGCACAAACAGAATCAAGGTGTGCAGTTAGGTAATCAATATTCGAATGACCTTTCTAATGCTTTGCGTGCTATTCCTCTGATTCCTGTATATAATGAGAATGGTGATTTCTTCATGTATGATGATTTGAAGAATTTTGGAACGAGTGCTAATGGTATACTTGATTATACTGCATATGCTTCTAATCCGATGGCTCACATGGTATATAATCAGGCTGGGAATAATAAGAATAAGAATTTTAATCTGAACACAGCGGCATATCTGGAAGTACAACCACTTAAGAATCTTATTTATAAAGGTCAGGTTAGTTACAAACAATGGTCAAGTTCATGGCGCTCATATCTTCCTGTTTACCGCATTAATAATCAGGGGGATAGCCGTGATAAAGACCAAACGATAAATAACGTGTCTTTGGGTTGGAACTGGAGTTTGACTAATACGTTGAGTTATCGGTTTGATATTACAGACTTACATCATTTTGATGTTTTGGTTGGTACAGAGTATTCTAAATCAAGACCAACTTATGGCGAATCAGTAGAGGCAACCGGTTATAATAGTGCTTTTGGCGACTTTACGCATGCTTATTTACATAATACAGAACGTAAAGCTACTGCTACAGTAGATGGTTATCCCTCGGATTATGGTTCTAAGATGTCTTATTTTGGACGTCTGAATTATGACTTTAAGGAAACTTATATGTTTTCTGCTATCATTCGTGCCGATGGTTCGTCTAAGTTTGCGAAAGGCAATCAATGGGGATATTTCCCATCATTCTCTGCTGGTTGGGTTATTTCAAACGAGGCTTTTATGAAGAATACTGCTTCTTGGCTTGGTTTCTTGAAAATCCGTGCTGGTTGGGGACAGAATGGTAATGACAATATCCCTAATTCAAATTGGCGTGCCGGTTACGAGTTTGGCGATTATGGCCTTTATACATTTGGCTCAGATAAGAATGGAGGTACAACCGGAGCTTACCCGAATCGTCTGGCTAACCCCGATTTGACATGGGAAACTTCAGAACAGACCAATATCGGTATTGATGCCCGTTTCTTGGATAACCGTCTGAGTTTTACCATGGACTGGTATAACAAGCAGACGAAAGATTTGTTAGTGGAAGTGGGTACCAATGCGGCTTCCGGTTTCTCTTCTCAATATCAAAATGCCGGTACGGTAAAGAATACTGGTCTTGAACTTTCAATGGGCTGGAGAGATCAGATTGGTAAGGAGTTCAAGTATGGAGTGAATGTCAATATGGCCTATAATAAGAATGAAGTGACGGAGGTTAATAACGCCAATCATTTTATTGAAGGCGGTAATGATTTGTTGGCTCAGAGTACGGGTCGGTTTGTCCGTATGGAAGAAGGACATCCTATTGGCTATTTTTATGGTTATAAGACGGACGGTGTCATTCAGAACCAGAATGACTTGCAGGCATATCTTGACCAGAATTGTAAAGGCAATGCGGCAAACTCTAAGCAAGGTGCAAGTATTAAACCGGGCGATTTGAAGTTTGTGGATGTTGATGGAAATGGGGTGATTAATGATGATGATAAGACTGATTTGGGTAATCCTCATCCTGACGTGACAATGGGGCTTACGTTAAGTGCGGAATATAAAGGATTTGATTTCTCTGTAACAACCTATGGCGCTTTTGGTGCACAAGTGGCTCGTTCTTGGAGAAAGTTCTCAGACGGACAGTATGAAAACTATACGACAGAAGTTTACGATTACTGGCACGGAGAAGGAACCTCAAACAGATATCCGCTGCTTGCGCCGGGAAATAGTGGACAGAATTTCCAGGCCATTTCAGATATTTATATTGATGATGCCGACTATGTTCGCATTCAAAATCTGACAATAGGATACGATTTCAAGAGAATTTGGAAGAACTGTCCGTTCCAGCAACTTCGTGTGTATGCTGCTGCACAGAATCTATTTACTTTTACCGGTTATAAAGGGATGGATCCGGAGAATGGTAGAGCTCTCAATGACAAAGAACCGTGGGTAACCGGTGTTGATGTAGGTAACTATCCTCAACCTCGTACTTATATGGTAGGTGTTAATGTTAAATTCTAAAATTGATACATGATGAAAAAAATAGCATATTTAATAGGGGCAGCTTTGATGATGGCAGGAACGTTTACTTCTTGTAGTCTGGACTCGATGAGTCTGACGGAAAAAGATACGACCAATTTTCCTAAAACGGCTGAAGATGCCAATCAGGCTTTAGCTGCCATATATCAGAACCTGAATAATGTCAATGCTTTTCCGCAGCAGTCTTTCTTGTATAATTCCCTGCTGGCTTGCGATGATATGTTGGGTGGTGGTGGTCCCAATGACAAGTTGATGCAATCTTTAGACCTTCTTTGTAATACGGGTACAAATGCTACGCAGGATTACTGGGTGGCTCGCTATCAAGGAATCAACCGTGCCAATACGTTGTTGGAGGCTCTTGCCGGTATTGAAATGGATCCGGAAGTAAGAGCGCAGGCTGAGGGCGAAGCCAAGTTTCTTCGTGCTTTTTATTACTACGAGTTGGCTTCTATGTATGGCCGTGTACCTTTGGTGATTACTGCTTTGTTGCCCGAAGATACTACTCCTCCGACTGCCGCTGTTATCTGGGGGCAGATTCTGCAGGATCTTCGCGATGCGGCTGCAAATATGCCGGCTGTTCGTAAATCGGATGGGCATGTTGATAAATATACGGCTGAAGCTATGTTAGGACGTGCTTGGTTGTATTATACCGGCATGTATGGCAATGGTGAAACTCTGAACGATTTGGTTAGTACGAACTATAGTCCGTTGACTTCAGTTGATTTGCCTGATGGGACAACTTTGACCAAGCAGGATGTGATTGGATATATTGATGATTGTGTGAATAATTCCGGTTATAGTCTTGTTCCTGAGTTTCGTAATTTGTGGGCATATACCAATAGATGTACGGTAGAAGATTTTCCGTTTACTGCCGGTCAGGGGCTGAAATGGGTAGAAGATGATGCAGCGGTAAATCCCGAATCCATGTTTGCCATTAAATATAATAAACTTGCATCTTGGAGCACTACTATCGGTTATGGTAACGGTTATGCTCTGCATTTTGGTGTACGTGGCAATGATCAGGCCAATTCTTTCCCCTTTGGACAAGGATGGGGGGCCGGTCCTGTAGCTCCCAATCTTTATAATGATTGGAGTGCGGCAGAACACAATGATGCCCGTCGTCCGGCCTCCGTATTCAAGACGGAGGATATGCCGAGTTATAATAAAGGTGGTGGTGACGGCTTTATCCAAGAAACAGATTATTATCAGATGAAAATAGGTTCTATTATGGCTTATAATACGGGTGAGGCTGGAAATAAAACGATTGAACCGGTATTTGAGAAGATAATGTATGGTGCCGACGGCTGGATTAATGATAATCTGATGCAAACCGGTTCTATTCATGATTTGGTTTTGATTCGTTTTGCGGATGTATTGTTGATGCAGTCTGAATTGAAGGAAGATGTTAGCGGTATAAACAGAGTGCGTAGTCGTGCCGGACTTGAACCTATTGGTACATATTCGTTGGCTGCATTGCAGAATGAACGCCGTTGGGAACTCTGTTTTGAAGGTACTCGCTGGAACGATATTCGCCGTTGGCATATTGCTGCCGATGCCCTTGAAAGACAGACGGGAGCAAAAGTTTATACAAATGGGGTTGAAAGCCGTAATGTGGCGCAGAACGGTGGTTATGCCGCACGTTATAAGGCTACGGCAGGTTTCCAGAAGATTCCCGAAAACCAAGTCCTCTTGAATGAAGGAAAGGTAGAACAAAATGCGGGTTATACGGATGCAAGTGCTGAGTATAATGGTTGGCAAGAATAGAATATGAATTTAAAATGAAAAAAGATATGAAAAAGATATTATTCGCAATGCCTTTGTTTGCAATGCTGCTGGTGGCTTGTGATCCGATAGTGGATGAAATCAGTCCGGATCCTAATGTCACACCGGAAAATCTTACTTTTGAACTTGTAGCCAAGAATCAGGGAAACAACAACATTCGGATTGTTCCTACTCCGTCACGTTATGTGAAGGTTTATGATGCTACGTCTGATACCAAGTTGGCAGAAGGTACGGCTCCGTCGGTTCAAGTAGCTCCTCCTAATAAAGAATTGCAAGTGTATATAACAGCCATTAATTCGGACGGCTCCATTACAAAATCGGCTTCCAAATCAATAGCAGTAACGGAGTACACGGATCTTCCTGCTATTTATGCTGATATCTTTGGTACAACTCCGGATGGTGGTTATGGCACAACAACTTGGACTTGGAATACAGAAGCCGAAGACGGCTGCTGGGGTAATGGTGGATTTCTGTCAAACACAGGTCCCGGTTGGTGGGTTGTCCGTAGTGGAGAAATTGATGGGCAGGCTATAGGTGCGGGACTACCTGATGACGGATTGAATGGTTGGTTCTCGCTTAGTCTGTCAGGTGTCCAGACAAGCCGTGGTGAAAGTGGCTCTGTAAAAGTTTCAGAAGATATGGTACAATCTGGATGGGATGTAGGTACAATTGAATTTTCTGGTACTATTCCTTTGTTGGGCGTACAACCTAATCAAGGAAATGCACGTCAGTATGTATATCACATCTTGAAAATCACAGAGGATGAACTTCGGCTTTGCGCACCTGAGCCAGGGGTGACTTCTGGAGGTGGTACCGCATGGTTCTGGAATTTCAAGAGAAAATAGTCAATATTGGATGTGCGGGCGGGTAATATCCGCCCGTATTCCTCAAGTAATAATCACATAAAAAACAAAGTGGTAAACAATATGTTTTGACAGCGTGTGAACTAGGATTCTCCATATTGTTATTTCTTGGCTCGTGGAATTTATCGTGTGATTGCATTAGAGATTATACGACATAGTCTAATTGGGGAACGTTTGTCGTAGGAAGTACTTTCAGAGCGTCAAGAGGATATCTCAATTTGGTTTATATAGGAGATCTTCCTTATACTCAAAGCATAGTTCAAACACTTGGTACTACTTTTACATTAATCCAGGCACATATACTATAAAATCTTTGAGTGCTACCAATGGAAATTATATTTATTGGGAGTATGGAAATGTTAGACAACCGCTTTCTGCAGGTAGGGCTTTCACAGTTCCTACGTCATTCTTCTCCACTGTGTTTTCTAAAGGAGCACTTTAAAATAATTAGATCTTATAAATAAGCTATTAAATTCAAAGCAGTTGTCGTTACCTCCGACCTCATTAGTCGTCCGTAACATCGGATAATTGTAAATGCATTAACCGAATAGTACAATTGTTTAATGGTTAAATCAGGAAAAGGCGGGTCGTGAGATTCGCCTTTTCGCATTCTTTCTCTATTGCCTTTCTGCATACAATTCACATTTCTTTTTGCATTACCCTTGATTTCCGGGCGCAGAATGTTCCTTTTTATCCCTTCACCTCCTTCTCCTATCCTCCTGTTCATCGGCTTTTTCGGTGAAACTGCTTTCCACCCTCATCGCCCCGTTTTTGCATCGCGCGACACACCGTAGTATCCCGGCATGGCCCGATAGATGGGTTGCGTGGGTTTCCCTACATTCTTCAGCTTGCCTTCTTGCTGCAACCGTTTCAGGTGGACGTTTGCGGTGGTGCGTGCCATGCCGCACAGCGCTTGGAAGTCACTGCGAATCAGCACGTCGTGGTCGGCAAAGTATTCTTTCAGCTTCATGTCTATCTCCACTTCCGAAAGCTTCAGGGAGTGGCGGGTGTATTTGCTGCGGATGGCACTGACTCCCGTCATCGCTTGTTTCAGCCTGACGTCGGGACGGAAGCTGATGCTCTTCAGCCGGAGTTTCAGGTGCTTGTTCGGGGTGCTGCGGGTCACTTTCTGTGTGGCTTCCAGGGTGGGGGCGAAGTAGCCCAGCCCTTCGATGTGCACCTCGTGCCCGTCGCGCAGTTCTTCGCCGCAGATTTGCGTCAGACAGTCTATCGCGTTCATTACGTCGCCCACCGTGAGCGAGCTGCGGGCATGTACGCGGTTGTAGAGCTGCCGCATGGTTATTTTCCCGTTGAGCAACGGGCGAGGATGGAGGCCTCTTTCTTCCGGGTCTTCCTCATTGGTGCCCGGATTCTCGTACCAGTCATATAGTATTGCCATATCAATAGGTTTTAGTGCGTTCAACGTATTTGCTTCTTCCCTCGGAAGTGTCTTTCTATAAGTGAACGACCCCGGTCGGCCGAACGAACAACTCTGGCTGTTCGATTGAACGACCTGGGTCAGCCGATTGGATAACTCGGGTCGTTCACTTATAAAGAATCGTGTAAAAGTACTGAAAATAAAGGGCTCTGCAGCATAAATAAGTATGTTTGTCGGCAGGAATGATTTTTGAAGAAAGCGGGACAACTGATAGCCTTTTCCGAAAGGCTGAAACATGCACAAAAAGAAATACCGAAACCGGGAGGAACGGGAAGAAAAGCGCCGCCGGAGCGCGAAAGCTGTAAGCGCACAACGAGGCTTTTTATCGTGTCAGTCTTGCCGAGGAAGCGGTCTGCAACTTGTTCCGTGCTCCGTTTCGGCAAAGAAGAGTCTTGACCTGACTGCTGCCGATATCTTCGACGAGCTGCAAAAGGCGCATCCCGCCCTGATGCGTGGCAGCAATCCCATGCAGTTCGGTTCAGTGCAGCTGCAGGCGGGACTGAAACGTCTACGGCAATGTATATGAGGTGGTGAGAAGGAAAAAGAAGTTTCACCGGAAAGGGCTGAATGATAGGGAAATAATGTGAATACTTATATACTAAGGCGGTCTTGTCCACATAGAAATAACCGCCTTTGCGCAGCTTCTCAAAGTCCTGGATGCCGATGTGATAAATATTTTCGCTCCTAATAACTGTATATTTTATACTTTTCTATAAAAGTAACTTTTTTATAAGAACAAAACAAGCGAAAGTTGCGATTTTCACTACTCCTTGTCGGATAAAAAACTTATCTTTGCGATTGAAACAATCTCTCGTTAATGATATGAAATACACATCATACTCTTATCCTTCAGGCAGGGCGGAAGTGGCTGCATTTGTTGTAACCGGCGGAGTGACGGAATACCATGTGATGATACATGCCACCGACCCGAAACAGACCTACCGTGAGCAGATGAATGCCGTGCTGGATGCGTATGCCGCTTTACTGAAAAAAGAATTGCCCGGAGCCGTGGCGGTTTTTAAAAGATATTTCTTGAGTGATGCCGCCAACCAGGCGGAACTGTTGCTTGCCGCTACGGCGGAAAGCTCCGATTGCGCGCTGTCCGTGGTGGAACAATCGCCACTGGATGGTACCAAGATTGCTTTGTGGGCATATCTGCAGACCGATGTGCAGACACGAGTGCTGCCAAACGGACTGTATGAAGTGAAACACGGTGCTTATCGCCAGCTCTGGATGGGAGGCAGCTTCAACCGTGCCGCCAATTCGGAATACCAGATGCGTCTTTTGCTCAACGACTATGCTATGCAACTGATGGAAGAAGGGTGTACCTTGGCCGACAATTGCCTGCGTACCTGGATATTTGTGCAGAATGTGGATTGCAATTATGCCGGTGTGGTCAAGGCGCGCAATGAGATGTTTGTCACCCAGAACCTGACGGAGAACACGCACTATATTGCCAGTACCGGTATCGGTGGGCGTCATGCCGACCCGAAAGTATTGGTGATGCTTGACGCTTTTGCCGTAGCGGGATTAAAGCCCGGACAAATCAAATATCTCTATGCCCGCACACATCTGAACCCCACTTATGAGTATGGAGTCAGTTTCGAACGGGGAACGGCGGTGGATTACGACGACCGCCGGCAAGTACTCATTTCCGGTACAGCGAGTATCAACAACCGTGGGGAAGTGATGTATGCCGGAGATGTACGCCGTCAGACAGAACGGATGTGGGAGAATGTGGAGGCTTTATTGAAGGAGGCCGATTGTGGCTTTGGAGATGTGGGGCATATCATTGTCTATCTGCGTGATATGGCGGATTATACCGTAGTAAAGGAGATGTTTGACGAACGCTTTCCCGATACGCCGAGAGTGATTACGCTGGCTCCTGTCTGTCGCCCGGGGTGGCTGGTGGAAATGGAGTGTATGGCGATGAAGAAAATCTCTGATTAAAAATATTATCTTTGGTTAATTGAATATTAGGCTGACAGTTGGTAAACGCCTACCTTTGTTGAAATTCTAATGTATAAGGATGAAAACACGTATCTTGCTTTTCTGTATCAGTTGCCTTCTTTGGGCAAGTTGTGGAAATTCCGGACAGAATTATGTGATTGAAGGAACGTTGCCGTCGGTGAAATACGACGGGGAATGGATATACCTCGTGCCGATGGAGAATGCACCGGGGCGGGTGGATTCTGTAAAGATAACCAATGCCTCTTTTTCTTTTTCCGGACAAGGGGAGGAGATGAGGGTGTTGCGTCTGCGCCATCTGCTGCGTATCTACATCCAGGAACTGCTGGTGGTGACGGAGCCGGGTACCATACATGTGAAGGCCGACTCTGTCGGCTCGGTAACGGGCACTCCGCAAAATGATGCCCTTCAGAAATGGAAAGAGGGGAGGGAAAAGAAGCAAGAGGCTTACCATTTTATCCGGACGGGACTACGGAATGCCACCGGAAAAGACTCACTGCATCTGATACAGATACGTGACAGTCTGAGGATGCAGGAGCAGGAAACGAACTTTCTGTTTTTGAAAGAGCAGGGAAACAATACGTTGGGGACATTCATGCGGAAGATGGTGCGTGGCTCCTTGACGGAAGAACAACAAAAACTGTTGGATGAAAGCTTGCAGAAGGAAATACATTGAATGGGGAGCGGCAGGAATCGGTGCTTTGGCGTTGTTTCTTTTTTTCTTCCGGATATTGCCCTATCATCTGTTCCATCGGGAGCAGACACAGCTCTTTTTGCTTGCCACCGAACCATTGGCCGGGTATCTGCGGCATCCGGCGGCTCTGGCACGTCTGTCAGGAGATTTCCTCACTCAATTCTTTTATTACGAAGGGGGTGGCCCGACCATAATGGCTGTCGTGCTGTTGCTTTGGGGAGTGGTGGTGTTTCGTTTGTTGGCTCCGTACATGGGACGTTGGGCGTGGATTCCTACGGTGTTGGCGGTGGCTTGGGAGGCAGGAAGGCAATGCGGATTGAGTTATCCGCTTTCCGGCACAATCGCTTTAACCGGTATCGGAGGTATTTTGTTGTTGTGCCGTAGCTGCATGCGACGTTCGTGGAAGTCGGGCTTACCGGTAAGCATATTGGCGGTATTGTCCGGCTATTGGCTGTTTGGCTGTGGCGATTGGTCGTCACGATGGTACAATATGCCCGATTTAGGGCGGGAATATCTTTTGGCGTTGGATTCGGAAATGTATTTCGGCCGTTCGGAAAAAGTACGGAAACTGTTGGCAGAGGGTGAATACCGTTCTCCGTTCACTGCCTATTATTATAATTTGCTGAATGCACAGCAGAACCGGCTTCCCGACCAGCTGATGGATGGTTATCAACCGGCTTCGCAAGGGCTGTTTCTGCCTGTGGCTCCCCATTCTACCTACCTTACTATTTATGCAGCCAATGAAGTCTGGTTTGCGTTGGGAGATATGACGATGGCTGAACATGCCGCCATTTTGGGAATGATTTTTTCTCCGCACCACACTGGGGCAAGAGCTGTCAAGCGTTTGGCGGAAATCAACCTGGTGAACGGTGATGAGGCGGCGGCCATGAAATATCTTCGTCTCCTGCAAAAGACAATGTGTTACCGTGATTGGGCAGAACGGCGTATTCCCGGAAAACAGACGGCCGAAGTTTGCCAATGGCTGGAACGGAAGCGGTTGTTGTTGCCTGCAACGGATACTTTACGTTCTTCTGCCAACATTCCGCTTTCACTTCGTCATTTGTTGCGTAACAATCCTGATAATGTGTTGGCATGCGATTACCTTCTCTGCTTTGATTTGCTGAATAAGGATATTGGTGCTTTCGCCCGGGATTATCAAGAGTTTGCTGCCCATCGGATACCTTCCAGACTATATGCCGAGGGACTGCTTGTCTATCTTGCGGGCAACAAGTCTCCACTGGATGAAGTGAGGAAGTGGAATATTCCGCCTCAGGTATTGGATGAGTTTGGCGATTATACCCGACTGTACGAGGCGAATGGTGGTAATGGTGCCTCTTTGCAAGCCAAATACGGAAAAACATATTGGTTTTATTTCCACTATGCTACGATGAAAAAGGAGAAGTGATTTATGATGAGCGATGAATAGAGATATGAAATATATACAGGTTGTTGTGGAGCTGTTGCTGTGCTGCTGCCTATATGCTTGTAGTCCCTGTCCGGAGTCTGTACAGCCTGCAGACCGGTTATTGGAGCTCTATCCTGAATATCAGGATGTAACCATTCCCTGCAATGTGGCTCCTTTGAATTTCCTTGTGCGGAATGAAGGGGTGGATGCGGTGTGCGTGAGTGTAAAGGGAGCATCGGACAGCTTGCAGATAAACGCGCGTGGGAACAAGGCGGTGTTTCCCTTGAAAGCCTGGCGTGCATTGTTGGAAGCGGAGAAGGGGCATACTTTGGAAGTGACTGTTACTGCCCGTACCAGCGGTCGCTGGCTACGCTATCCTTCTTTTGCATGGCAGGTGGTGGCGGACAAGCTTGACGCCTATGTCAGTTACCGTCTGATAGAACCCGGTTATGAAGTATGGAATGCCTTGCAGATACGTGAACGGTGCATTGAGAATTTTGAAGAGCGTATTTTGGCGGATAACAGTCAGACAGACGGCAAATGCATGAACTGTCATGTGCACGGAGGAAATAGTGGCAACCTTTCGATGTTCCATCTTCGGGGCGAGGGAGGGGGGACTATCCTGAACCGTGACGGCAAGCTCCGTAAGCTTGCCTTGAAGAATGGACAGATGATATCTGCGGCTGTCTACGGGGATTTCCATCCTGACGGGCGGTATGGTGTGTTCTCGTCTAATGTGATTATTCCCATGTTCCATACGGAAAGTAACCGCCGTCTGGAAGTTTACGATACCGTCTCCGATTTGGCTGTCGCCGATTTTGACGGAAACCGGATGATTGTGTCTCCGCTTACGGCGGATTCCACCGTATTAGAAACTTTTCCCACTTTCTCTGCCGACGGGAAATGGATATATTACTGCTCGGCTCCAGCTGTTCCATTGCCGGACAGCGTACAGCAATTACGCTATTCGCTTTGCCGCATTGCGTTCGATGCCAATCACGGCACCTGGGGCGACCGCGTGGATACCCTTTGGAATGCCCGGCTGGAGAAAGGCTCCGTGTGTCATCCGAAAGCTTCACCGGACGGCCGCTACCTGCTCTATACCGTTGCTGATTATGGAACATTCCCCATTTGGCACCGGGAGACGGAATTGCAGCTGATGGATTTGCAGACGGGTGCCATCGATTCCCTGCCAATGGTCAACTCCAACCGTTCGGACACTTATCACAGTTGGTCGTCAGGTAGCCGTTGGTTTGCCTTTGCCAGCAAGCGGGGTGACGGGCAGTACGGGCGGGTTTATTTTGCCTATCTGGATGCCGAAGGAAAGGCGCATAAGCCTTTTGTGCTACCCCAGTCCGACCCTGAAAAAGACGATTTGACATTGAAATCCTACAATATCCCCGATTTGTCGGCCACTCCCGTTCCTTTTGATGCTTCTTCCATCAAGCGGATAAACCGGCAACTGAAGGCTGAGGAATTCAAATGACAAGACATACAGAGAGTAACAGATTGTAAATAATAAATTGTAAATAGTAAATGTTCTTATTTCTGAAAAAGACTTGGAAGATAGGGCTGTCGATACTTTTCGGCGTAGCGGTGCTTCTCTTTTGGGGAAACGTATATCCGGCCCATATTTCCTATCAGGAGCAGTTCCAGCTTTTCTTGTTCGATGCCGACTACTGGTGGAAACGGATAGCGGTTCCCGGTGGGTTGGCCGATTATATCGCTGAGTATCTGACGCAGTTCTATTATCACGTGTGGGCGGGAGCTTGTATTCTGGCTTTTTTGTACGTGTTGTTGCAACGGTTGGTTTGGAAACTGGCGAAGGAGCAGGGTGCGGCTGATGTGTATTATCCGCTGAGTTTTCTGCCTATCATTGTCTTGTGGCACTTCATGGGTGATGAAAATGCGATGCTGTCATTGGTGGTGGCTCTGCTGTTAGCATTGTCTGCATCCTGCTGGTATGCGGATTTAAAGGGGAAGTGGCTGCGTGTGGCGTACATTCTGATAGTCCTTCCGCTACTTTACTGGACAGCGGGTGCGGCACACTTTATCTTTATGGGCTGGGTGATTGTACGCGAGTTCTTGTTGAATCTTAAAGGTAAGAATTTCTGGGGTGGTGTCGGAGTGTTCTGGGGGGTAGGATTGTGGGGTATCGGCTGTCCGCTATTGGCAAGCATGTGGGTACAATTTCCTATTTACCGTCTGATGGGCGGTATAGGATATTACCGTTTCCCGGCAGTGATTCCCTGGATAGAGATAGGGCTTGCCGTATTGCTGGTTGTCCTCCCTTTCCTGCTGGCCGCTTTGCCCGCTTTGAAGAAGAAACCGGTATTTTATGGAGTTCTGCAAGTGGTGGCGGTAACATTGTTCGGTTATTACTACGTGGCAGCCGGTTGCGATATGGATAAAGAGGAAGCGATGGAGTATGACCAGCTGGTACGTAATAAACAATGGCAGGAGGTTATAGAAAAGGCAGAAGAGAAGTCGCCGGTTTCACCTTTCGGCGTGACCTGCCTGAATCTTGCTTTGGGAAAGATGGGACAGATGGGCGACCGCATGTTCGAGTTTTACCAGAACGGGACGGAAGGGCTGCTACCGGAGTTTCAGCGTGACTTTACTTCGCCGTTGCCCACCAGTGAGGCGTATTATCATTTGGGGATGGTCAATACGGCACAACGTTTCACTTTTGAGGCGATGGAGGCCATACCTAACTTCAACAAGAGTGGCCGTTGCTTCAAGCGTCTGGCAGAGACGAACCTGATAAACGGGCAATACGAAGTGGCAGCCAAGTACCTGCGTTTGTTGAGGAAGACAATCTTCTATAAGGATTGGGCGGAGGATGCCATGACCTATCTGTATAATGAGGAAAAAATCAATGCCCACAAGGAGTGGGGTTGGTTGAGGCAGATACGCTATACGGAAGACTTCTTGTTCAGCAGCCAGGAAACGGACATCATGCTGGGGCTGCTTTACCAGCACAACCACCGGAACCGGATGGCATTTGAGTATATGCTGGCCTATGTCCTGCAGCAACGTGATTTGGAACGTTTCATGAAGTACTATCCGCTGGGTAAGCATGCCGGCTACGACCATATTCCCCGCAGCTATCAAGAGGCGTTGATATATGTATGGACACAGACGCACAAGAACTTCCAGGGTATGCCGTGGAGCATTTCGCCCCAAGTGGTGCGGGATGTAACGGAATTTGCGCGGATATATACCTCGCAGCAGAATGCCCGGCAGATGTTGGAGGCGCGTTTCGGCAGTACATACTGGAATTATTTGCTACTAAGAAAGTAAAATGAAAAAGATGAAGAATATAGCTGTTTGCATAATGGCTGCATGGTGGTTTGCCGCTTGCAGCAATTCGGTGACTTCCCCGGAAAGGGTGGATGAATGGCCGGATATCTATCCTGACTATATCGGTGTGACTATTCCTGCAACCATTGCTCCCATGAATTTCAATTGTATTGGCGGAGCGTACGAACGTGTGGATGTGACCGTGATCGGAGGAAAGTCCGGAGAGATGCATGTTAATGATAAAATAGTATCATTTCCGCAAGAGGCATGGCTAGAGCTTTTGGAGGAGAACAAGGGTGATAGCCTTCAGTTTACGGTATGTATCCGGAAAGATGGCGAGTGGAAACAGTACCGCTCTTTTCCCATGTATGTCAGTCCGTATCCTATAGATTATGGGGTGGTATACCGCAAGCTGGCTCCCGGATATGAAGTTTATAGCAAGATGGGCATTTATGAGCGCGACCTTTCTTCGTTCGAGGAGCGTTCCTTGCTGGAGAATACCATGGTGCCGGGCATGTGCCTGAATTGTCATGCTTTCAACAAAACAAATCCGGACCATCTGAGCCTGCATGTCCGTGGAAAGAACGGAGGGACCTTGATGCAGATAGACGGGAAGCGCGAAATGCTGGATACGAAAACGGATTCCACTCTCTCTGCGGCTGTATACCCTTATTGGCATCCAAGCGGCAAATATATTGCCTATTCTGTCAACAATACGCGCCAGTCTTTCCATGCTGTGAAGGATGAACGTGTGGAAGTGCTCGACTTGGAATCGGATGTACTGGTCTACCATCCCGAGACACATGAATTGCTGCTCTCCCCCTTGCTTCAGAAGAAGGAAGTCTTCGAGACTTTTCCCGTGTTTTCACCGGACGGACGCAAATTGTATTTCTGTGCAGCGGAGGCCAAGCCGATACCGGCGGAATATAAGGAAATACGTTATAGCTTGTGCAGTATAGATTTTAACCCGGAAGACGGGACATTTGGCGAAACGATAGATACGCTGGTCAATGCGGCAGCTATGAAGAAAAGTATCTCCTTCCCGAGACCTTCGTACGACGGCGAATATATCATGTTTACTTTGTCGGATTACGGGAATTTCTCAATTTGGCATAAAGAAGCCGATTTATGGTTGTTGGATTTGAAGGATGGCGGTATGCGTCCCATAAAGGAGGTGAACAGCGATGATACGGAAAGTTTCCATAATTGGAGCAGCAACTCTCGATGGTTTGTGTTCAGTAGCCGCAGGGGAGATGGGCTTTATACCCGTCTGTATCTGGCAAGTATGGATGAGAATGGGGTGGTGGGCAAGCCTTTTCTGCTTCCTCAGGAAAATCCGTGGGAGTATTACGACCGTCTGGTTTACTCGTACAATGTTCCCGATTTTACAAGCGAATCGGTGAAGCTGGAACGCCGGAAGGTGGAACGGGGAATTGTCTCGCGGAAGCGCGTTCCGGTGAAAGTAAGATGATACGTTTTTTATATTCTGTTTTTTAATATAGTAAAGGGATAAAATTGTATCATTTTCTCTTGGTGCAATCCGCTATCTTTGTACTAGGAATTAGTGGTACCAATAATAATACCGTAATTGAAAAACATGGATATGAGAAAAGTAAAATTTGTTACGATGATGCTGGCGGTGAGTCTGTTGACCGCCTGCGGTTCTTCCAAGAAAGAACAGAGTGTGAATGAAGAGACGGCTGCTGCACGTACGCAGGAAACGGAGAGATTACTGGCTAACTTGAAGAAAATCCCTTCCAAAGGTATCATGCTCGGCCATCATGACGATACGGTATATGGTATCGGCTGGGAAGGTGAGGAAGGCCGTTCGGATGTGAAAAGCGTGTGTGGCGACTATCCGGCTGTCATCAGTTTTGATTTGGGAGAGTTGGAACTAGGGAATGCCGCCAATCTGGATAAGGTGCCCTTCGATAAAATCAGGAAAGAGATAATCAATCAGTATCAGCGGGGCGGCATGGTTTCGCTCAGTTGGCATGCGCGCAATCCTGAAACGGGCGGTGATGCCTGGGATGTATCGGATACGACGGTGGTGAAGTCCATCCTGCCCGGTGGAGAGAATCATCAGAAGTTTGCCGGCTGGTTGGGAGGAGTGGCCGATTTCCTTCATTCGTTGAAGACGGCGGACGGCGTGAAGATACCCGTACTTTTCCGTCCCTGGCACGAACACAGTGGCAGCTGGTTCTGGTGGGGCGAGAAACTGTGTACCCCTGAAGAGTATAAGACATTGTGGCACATGACAGTGGACACTCTGCAGGCCAGGGGAGTGGATAATGCACTCTATGCTTACTCTCCGGGCACGGAACCCAAGGACACAACGGAATATTTGAAGAAGTATCCGGGCGACGAGTTGATAGACGTTATTGGCTTCGATACCTATCAGTTCGACCGGGATACCTATCTTGCCGGGATGGATAGGGCACTTTCCATTATCGACAGTATAGGGAAAGCACACAATAAGGTGATTGCTGTGACCGAAACCGGTTACGAAGGAATCCCCGATGCCAAATGGTGGACAGGTACTCTGCTGCCTGCGTTAAAGAAATATTCGCTTGCTTATGTGCTGGTGTGGCGCAATGCCCGTGAAAAGGTGACCCATTACTATGCCCCCTATCCGGGACAGACATCTGCGGAGGATTTTGGGGAGTTTTATAACAATCCCAAGACGCTGTTTGCAGCCGATGTAAATCTGTATCAATAAACAAACAATCAATATAACAGACATGGAAGCTTTTAAAGAAAAGGTAGAGAGGCTCTTTCAGAAACACGAAGAGCTGATTACGAGAAAGAATGTGGCCGTGGAAGACGGCAATGGCATATTCACACGTTATAAATATCCGGTAGTGACGGCTGCTCATACACCTGTATTCTGGCGGTATGATTTGGATGAGAAGTCCAACCCGTACCTGATGGAACGCATCGGTATGAATGCGGCCATGAATTCGGGGGCCATTAAGTGGAATGGCAAGTATCTGATGGTGGTACGTGTAGAGGGCGCTGACCGCAAGTCGTTCTTTGCCGTAGCCGAGAGTCCCAACGGCATTGATAATTTCCGGTTTTGGGATTACCCTATCACCATGCCTGAAGATACGATTCCGGCAACGAATGTATACGACATGCGTCTCACGGCTCATGAGGACGGCTGGATTTACGGTATCTTTTGCGCCGAACGCCACGACGACAATGCGCCCGCCGGTGACTTGTCCTCGGCTACGGCTACAGCTGCCATTGCTCGCACCAAGGATTTGAAGAATTGGGAACGCCTGCCCGACCTGAAGACCAAGAGTCAGCAGCGCAACGTGGTGCTGCACCCGGAGTTTGTAGATGGCAAGTATGCCCTCTATACCCGTCCGCAGGATGGCTTTATTGATGCCGGTAGCGGTGGTGGTATCGGCTGGGCGCTGGTGGATGACATAACCCATGCCGAGGTGAAGGAAGAGAAGATTATCGACCAGCGCTACTATCACACCATCAAGGAGGTGAAGAATGGTGAAGGTCCGCATCCCATCAAGACTCCGAAAGGCTGGTTGCATCTGGCTCATGGTGTCCGCGGTTGTGCCGCCGGATTGCGTTATGTGCTTTATATGTACATGACTTCTTTGGAAGATCCGACGAAACTGATTGCCACTCCCGGTGGGGCCTTTATGGTACCCGAGGGTGAGGAGCGTATAGGTGACGTAAGCAATGTGCTTTTCACCAACGGCTGGATTGCCGATGAAGACGGAACTGTATTTATTTACTACGCTTCTTCTGACACGCGGATGCATGTAGCCACTTCTACCATTGACAAGCTGGTGGACTATTGCATGAATACGCCTGCTGACGGCTTGTCTTCATCAGCCTCGGTAGAAACGTTGAAGAGACTGATAGACAAGAATCTGCAGATAATGAAATAATAAAAATACAACATACTATGGCAACACTAAAAGAGAAAATCGGTTATGGTTTTGGGGATATGTCTTCCTCTATGTTCTGGAAAATATTCTCCTATTACTTACCGTTCTTCTATTCGAATATTTTTGGCTTGAGCTTGGCTGATGCAGGATTGCTGATGCTGGTGACACGTATTTGGGATGCAGTGTCCGATCCGATGATGGGAGTCATTGCAGACCGTACTCATACGCGTTGGGGCAAATACCGTCCTTATTTATTATGGATTGCAGCTCCTTTTGCCATTGCTGGGATTTTACTTTTTACAACGCCCGACATGGGGACAACGGGTAAGCTGGTATGGGCTTATGTCACTTACATCCTGATGATGACGGTATATACGGCAATCAATGTACCATACGGGGCTATGCTGGGAGTAATGACTGATGATTCGAATACAAAAACGGTTTTCTCTTCTTACCGTATGTTTTTTGCATACGGAGGTAGTTTTATCGCTTTGGGAGCATGGGAGCCATTGTGCAATTGGTTTAAATCAATGGACTATAGCAATGCTTCCAGTTGGCAATATGCCATGGTATGTATTGCCACGCTCTGCTTTTTAGGCTTTCTGTTTTGCTTTAGCATGACGCGCGAGCATGTCAAGAGTGTGGCGTCCGAATCTATCGGCAAGGATGTGAAGTCGCTGGTGCGCAATTCGCCTTGGTGGATATTGAACGGTGCGGCGTTGCTGTCGAATTTCTTCAATACGGTGCGTGGAGCTACTGCCGCCTACTTCTTCAAGGACTATATCAGTGCCAATGCATTCCTCGATTTCGGGGTATTCAATCTGGTGTTGTATGCCGGTCTGTTCCTGATGGTGGGTGAAGTGTGTAATATGATTGGTGTGGCGCTGGCTGTGCCTCTTTCCGTGAAGTTTGGAAAGAAGTCAACCTATATCATTTCGCTCGTGTGCCTGGTAGTATTCAGTGTGCTCTTCTTCTTTGTGCCGAATGACGGGCTGGGATGGTGGCTGATGATGGTTTTCCAGGTGCTTATCTCCATTTGTACCGGTATCGTATCCCCGCTTATTTGGAGTATGTATGCCGATGTGGCCGACTATGCCGAGCAGAAGGACGGTACGTCATCTACAGGGCTGATATTCTCTTCTGGCTCTATGGCACAGAAGTTCGGCGGTGCATTTGCTGGCTGGGCAGTAATGGCGCTGTTGGCATTCTTTGGTTACAACACTGCAGAGAATGCTGTGCAGACGCCCGAAGCGCTGGATGGCTTGAAGTATCTGATGAGCTTTATTCCTGCTGCGATAGCTGCACTTTCCATTCTTGTCGTATTCGTCTACCCGTTGAACAAGACGCGTATGGCAGCCATCAATGCAGACTTGAAAAAGCGTCGTGAGAACCTTCAGCAGAATAACTTATAACTTAAACTCATAGAATAGTGGATATCAAGAAGATGAAGCAGGAGATGGAGGAGGAGTTGGTCTCCAATATCCTCCCCTTCTGGATAAACAGAATGACGGATGAAGTGAACGGCGGCTTCTACGGCCGTATCACGGGTCGAGAGGAGGTGAAGCCCGAAGCTGAAAAGGGGGCCATCCTGAACGCCCGCATCTTGTGGACCTTTTCGGCTGCATACCGCTTGCTGAGGAGGCCGGAGTATTTGGAAACGGCTACGCGTGCCAAACGCACTCTTATCGACCGTTTCTACGACAATGAATTTGGCGGAGTTTACTGGTCTCTCGACTATAAAGGCAATCCGCTCGATACCAAGAAGCAGATTTACGCTTTGGGTTTCGCCATCTACGGGCTGAGTGAATATGCTCGTGCCACGGGCGATGATGAAGCACTGGCATATGCCATCCGCTTGTTTGAGACGATTGAAGAGCATAGTTTCGACCCCGTGAAGAACGGTTATTGTGAAGCCTTGACCCGCGAATGGGGAGAGATAGCCGACATGCGCCTCAGCGCCAAGGATGAGAACGAGCGCAAGACGATGAATACCCATCTGCATATTTTGGAACCTTATACCAACCTTTTCCGGATATGGAAGGATGCTCGTCTGGAGAAGCAGCTTCGTAATTTGATAGGTCTTTTTACTGAACGGATTCTGAATATCAAGACCGGCCATCTGGAATTGTTCTTCAATGATGATTGGGTGAGCAAGTACCGAATTGTCTCCTACGGGCACGATATCGAAGCTTCCTGGTTGATACACGAGGCTGCCCTTGTTCTGGGCGATAAGGAGCTCCTGGAGAAAGTGGAACCACTTGTAGAATACATCGCTGCCGCTGCCGATGAAGGATTGACGCCCGACGGCAGCATGATATACGAGACTTTTCTGGATAAGGGAAAGACCGATACCGACCGCCACTGGTGGGTGCAGGCCGAGAACGTAGTGGGACATGCCAACCTCTACCAGCACTTTGATGACGAAGTGGCCATGCAGAAGGCTCTCCGATGCTGGGGTTTCATCAAGCAGCATCTGGTAGACTACAAGTACGGAGAATGGCATTGGAGCGTGCGTGCCGACGGCACGGTGAACACCGATGATGACAAGGCGGGGTTCTGGAAATGTCCGTATCACAACGGACGTATGTGCATGGAAATTATTGAACGTTTTTCATAGGTTTTCTATCATAAGGAGATGAATAGATTGATGGTTTTGGGGATTCTTGTCTGGATGGGGATTGCGCTGCACGCGCAATCTCTTTATCCGGACTTCAGCAAGCTGAACTTCGGGTGCGACGGAAACAGCATTACCGCAGGCGAACAATGGTCTAAGACTGTAGTGGATAAACTCGGATTCGCTACACATCACAACGTGGCGGTCGGTTCTGCCACATGGGCATGCCATCCCGATACTCAGGATTATGGCAGCGAAGCTTTTGTCGGCATCTCCGGCGGTTGGCAGGCTACGGAGGATAAGCATGAGTTGCAGATGCGGCACAACAACGTGTCAAAGGTGCATATCCAGAAGTTCATAGCCGAAGTGGAAAGTGGCGCTTACCCTGCGCCCGATGTCTTTGTGTTCTCTATGGGAACGAATGACCGTAACTTGGGTAGTGCCGAAGAGGCCCTTAAAGGGAAGACGCTCGATGAAGTAGATGTCAACACCATGGCGGGCGGTGTCCGTTGGTCCATTCAGACCATTCTGGAGCATTATCCCCAATGCCGCGTATTCGTGTGCACGCCGATTCAGACCGGCAACCCCGAACACAATGCACTGAATCTGCAGAAGATTGCCATCTTGCGTGAGTTGTGCCGGGCGCTTTCCGTGCAGCTGATAGACTGTTACTCCAACTGTGGTATCACCGAAAAGTTTGAGCAGCCTTCCGGTAGTGGGCGCTATCTGCGCGACGGGTTGCATCCCGACAAACCGGGGCAGGAGCTGATGGGCCGTTACATCGCGAAGGAGATACGGAACCATTTCTTTTAGTTCCGTTCTGCATATTCCGGTTGGAATAACTTATCATTTAGGGCTTGTAAAGCCCTTTTTTTGTCTGTATTCTTAATGACGAATGCCACGTCATTATTGCTGCTGCCATATGAAATCATCCGTAGGGGGATGTCCTTTAGCGCCTCCATAATCTTTGCCTCAAACCCGGCAAATTCCCATTGCATGTTGCCCACCACGGAGACGATGGTCATGCGGTCTTCTACCAATACATGGGCATATTGGCGTAGTTCGGAGATGATGTTCGATAAACGAGTGCAGTCGTCTATAGCCACAGATACGTCCAGATTGGAAGATACCAGCAGGCAGAGGGGGGTACGGTACTTGGCAAAAATGTCGAAAATCTTGCTGATGAACAGATAGGGACACAGATTATGGTTCGATTCGAACTTTATGTATATGATGTGGTCCTTGGCGGCTATGGCCTTGATGATATTGTCGTCCTGCAGGTTGGAAATCAGCGTGCCTTCTGCCGATGGTTCCATAGAGTTAAGCAACCGGACGGGAATATTCCTTAGGCGTGCCGGAGCGATACAGAAAGGATGCAGTATCTTGGCACCATAGAAGGCCAGTTGTTCGGCTTCGTTGAAGCTGAGGCGTTTCACGGGGCGGGTACCTGACACCTCGCGCGGATCATTGTTGTGCATGCCATCTATGTCCGTCCATATTTGTATCTCGTCTGCTTGGAGGGCGGTGCCAATGAGGGAAGCAGTGTAATCACTGCCGCCGCGTTTCAGGTTATCTGTTTCGTTATAGGCATTCTTGCAGATGAAACCCTGAGTGATGAAGAGATTGATGCCGGGATGGCAGGCAAGCTGTTCTCGGAGTTTTTGTTCTATATATTCCAAGTCGGGTTCGTTGTCGGGGCCGGTACGCATGAAGTCGAATGCACAAAGCAGTGCATTGGGAATTTTCAGCTCGCGCAGGTAGAAATGCATCAGAGCGGTACTGATAAGTTCGCCTTGTGCCAGCACCTCCTTCTCTTCGACGGAGGTGAAAGAGTTCTTGGTAAATTTCCATAGTTGCTGGAAGCGGTCGAGGATATAATCTATTGCTTCCCGTTTCAGTTTCTCGTCGGTCAGCAACCCATTGGCAAATTCGATGAACTGGAATTCCAGCCGGGTGATGCGGTCGTGGGCTTGTTCCATTTCACGGTTGAATAAGTTGGCGGCAATCTCCTCCAGATGGTTGGTAGTGCCTGCGGTGGCAGACAGTACCACAATCTTGGGTGTTGCATCTTTAATGAGTGTTGCTACATGTTTCATTCTCTCTACGGTGCCGACGGAAGTTCCGCCGAATTTACAAACTTTCATTTCTTGTTTCTTTTTTAACAGTTTCATAATTGCATTCATCCGGAGGTTCTTCCTTCCGGCTTTTCATTTCAGGTGGCCTCTTCCCAAAATGAAAGGGGGGAGGACGGGGCTTGCCACCTGAGCTTGGCCTGCATAATGCCGTTGTAGCATTGCCGTGGTGGGATATTCATGCTCTGGCTGGTAGCAGGCTCTTGGCTTTTCATTTATAAAAGTTCAAAAGATGTGCCGTCGATATTCGGGAAAAGCCTTATATTTGCACACCCCTGTTTTTACCGTTATCAGTTTAAAAACTTATCGAATAGATATGAGTAAGATTCTAATCATTGATGATGAAGTACAAATCCGTACTCTTCTGACGCGTATGATGGAGTTGGAGGGGTATGATGTCTGTCAGGCCGGTGATTGTAGGGCTGCCCTGAAACAACTGGAACTCCAAAATCCTGATGTTGCTTTGTGCGATGTATTTCTGCCCGATGGAAATGGGGTGGACTTGGTGTTGGCTATCAAGAAGGCGGCACCCAATGTGGAAGTCATTCTGCTGACAGCGCATGGCAATATCCCCGATGGAGTACAAGCCATCAAGAACGGTGCTTTCGACTATATCACCAAGGGAGACGATAATAACAAGATTATTCCTCTGATAAGCCGTGCCGTAGAGAAAGCGCGTATGAATGTACGGTTGGAAAAACTGGAGAAGAAGGTGGGGCAGACGTACTCTTTTGATTCTATCCTGGGAGAATCCAAAGTTCTGAAGGATGCCGTTTCATTAGCTCAGAAGGTGTCGGGAACTGATGTTCCTGTACTATTGACTGGGGAAACGGGCACGGGTAAGGAGGTATTTGCCCAAGCCATCCATTACAGTAGTAAGCGTGCACGGCAGAATTTTGTAGCGGTTAACTGTTCTTCGTTCAGCAAGGAGTTGCTGGAAAGTGAAATGTTCGGTCATAAAGCCGGTTCGTTTACCGGTGCATTGAAGGATAAGAAGGGACTGTTCGAGGAAGCGAACAATGGGACTATTTTTTTGGATGAAATCGGTGAGATGGCGTTTGAACTGCAAGCCAAGTTGTTGCGTATTCTTGAAACCGGTGAGTATATTAAGATAGGTGATACGAAACCTACCCGTGTCAATGTCCGCATCATTGCCGCTACGAACCGCAACTTGTCCCAGGAAATTGTTGCCGGACGTTTCCGTGAGGATTTGTTTTATAGATTAAGCGTATTTCAGATACATCTGCCGCCATTGCGCGAACGTGCAGGTGATATCCGGCTGTTGGCGAAGGCCTTTATAAAGAGTTTTGCAGAACAGCTGGCGCGTCCGGTGGTTGAAATAGCTCCCGCATTTCTTGAAGCATTGGACTCCCAACCGTGGAAGGGAAATATCCGTGAATTACGTAATGTGATAGAACGTAGTATGATTGTTTGCGAGAGCGGACATCTGGACATTGCTGATTTGCCGTTTGATATTCAGAATGCCCATTATGAACACTCCAATGATTCAAGTCCCGGCAGTTTTGAACTTTCAGCTATGGAACGCCGGCATATTGCCCGTGTACTGGAGTATACAAAGGGGAATAAGACAGAAGCAGCCCGGTTATTGAAAATAGGTTTGACGACGTTGTATCGGAAGATTGAGGAATACAAGATCTCAGAACGCCTTCTATAATAGGGGGCTCAGTATACGACTGAGGTACCTTCGATATAGGACTGTGGCAAGATTATTTTTGAAACAGTCTTAGAAGCAGAAAGTGCCTATGGACTAAAACATATCAAAACAGGTTGCACCTTTTCAAAATGAAAAGGTGCAACCTGTTTCTTTTTATACTTATGTAGTTTGTATTTTGTTGATAATTAATGATGTATGTCATGCGCGCTCTTTTTGGCACATATTTGGCATATTCCCGGCAGACAAAAATATGTAGTAACATTTTAAAAGGTAAAAACATGGGAATAACAGTATCATTTATTTTTTGCCTATTGAGCGGCTTGTTCGCCTTTTGGCTTTTCTGGAAATGTGTAGATTGGTTTGAGAAGATTTAAAAGAGAGAATTATGTACACAGCTTTATTTGTATTAGGTATTGTAATGTTCGGGTATCTGACTTATGTGCTGATAAGACCCGAAAAGTTTTAATGAATGGAGAGTGGAGAAATGAACACTGAAATTTTAGGTGTAGCCTTGCAGATTGTTCTGCTGATTGTGATATCCTATCCTCTGGGAAAGTATATTGCCAAGGTTTACAAAGGCGAAAAGACATGGTCGGATTTCATGAAGCCGGTCGAGAGATTGATTTATAAAGTGGCCGGAGTCAATCCGGAGGAAGAGATGAACTGGAAACAGTTCTTGAAAGCCCTGCTGATTCTGAATGCCTTTTGGTTTGTATGGGGCATGGTGCTACTCTGTACACAGCAGTGGTTGCCGTTAAATCCGGATGGAAACGCTAACCAGACACCGGATCTGGCATTCAATACATGTATCAGTTTTATGGTGAACTGTAATTTGCAGCATTATTCCGGTGAAAGCGGACTGACATATTTTACACAGTTGTTCGTTATTATGTTGTTCCAATTCATTACCGCCGCTACCGGTATGGCAGCTATGGCAGGTATCATGAAGGGTATGGCTGCTAAATCGACGAAGACTATCGGTAACTTTTGGAAGTTCTTGGTTTTGAGCTGTACACGTGTATTATTACCGCTTTCGTTGATTGTGGGCTTCATCCTCATTCTACAAGGTACTCCGATGGGATTTGATGGTAAGCTGGAAGTTCAGACGATGGAAGGACAAACCCAGTTGGTTTCACAAGGTCCTACGGCAGCGATTGTTCCTATCAAGCAATTGGGTACGAACGGTGGCGGTTACTTTGGATGTAACTCTTCACATCCGTTGGAAAATCCTACTTACCTGACGGACATTGCAGAATGCTGGTCTATCCTGATTATCCCTATGGCAATGGTCCTTGCACTTGGTTTTTACACCAGACGCAGAAAGATGGCCTACTCTATCTACGGCGTAATGCTTTTTGCTTTTCTTGTCGGTGTTTGCATCAACGTTTCGCAGGAGATGGGAGGTAATCCGCGCATTGATGAGATGGGAATTGCCCAAGACAATGGAGCAATGGAAGGTAAGGAAGTCCGTTTAGGGTCTGCTGCTACTGCTCTTTGGAGTATTGTGACTACAGTTACTTCCAATGGCTCTGTAAATGGTATGCATGATTCAACGATGCCTCTTTCCGGTATGATGGAAATGCTGAACATGCAGATTAATACGTGGTTTGGAGGTGTGGGTGTAGGTTTCATGAACTATTATACATTCATCATTATCGCCGTATTCATCAGTGGACTGATGGTGGGACGTACTCCGGAATTCCTCGGTAAGAAGGTAGAGGCGCGTGAAATGAAGATTGCTACCATTGTGGCACTGCTTCATCCGCTTATCATCTTGGGCGGTGTGGCACTTTCTTGCTTTTTGTTCGCTCATTATCCTGAATTTGTGGCAGGTGAAGGCGGCTGGTTGAATAATCCCAGTTTCCACGGACTAAGTGAGCAGCTTTATGAATATACTTCGGCTGCGGCCAATAATGGTTCTGGCTTCGAAGGATTGGGCGACAATACTTACTTCTGGAACTATACTACCGGCTGGACGCTGATTTTAGGACGTTTCTTGCCTATCGTAGGTCAGGTAGCCATTGCTGGTCTGTTGGCCGGAAAGAAATATGTTCCGGAGAGTGCCGGTACGCTGAAGACGGATACAGTAACTTTCGGTGTGATGACTTTTGCCGTTATCTTTATTGTGGCTGCCTTGTCATTCTTCCCGGCACATGCATTGAGTACGATTGCTGAACATTTCAGTTTGTAATAGTAGTTTGTAAAAAGTAATTTCATAGGTATGAAAGATAATAAATCAGCTTCTCTGTTTCAGAAGGAGCAAGTAATGGAAAGTTTGAAGCAATCATTCGTGAAGCTGAATCCACGGGTGATGATAAAGAATCCGATTATGTTTACGGTGGAAGTCGTAACGGTTGTCATGCTGATTGTCTGTTTCCTTTCATTAGGTACTTCGGAATATGGAGCGTTCGGATATAATTTCTTGGTATTCATCATCTTGTTTGTGACGTTGCTGTTTGCTAATTTTGCTGAAGCCATTGCTGAAGCGCGTGGTAAGGCCCAAGCTGACAGCTTGCGTAAAACCCGTGAAGAGACTCCGGCTAAAGTGCTGGTTGACGGTAAGATCCATACCGTTAGCAGTTCACGTTTGAAGAAAGGCGACTATTTTATTTGTGAAGCGGGAGATACGATTCCTGCTGACGGTGAGATTGTGGAAGGTTTGGCTTCCATTGATGAAAGTGCCATTACCGGTGAATCTGCTCCGGTAATCCGTGAGGCCGGTGGTGACAAGAGTTCCGTAACTGGTGGTACAAAAGTTCTTTCTGATAAAATCAAGGTACTGGTGACGCAGCAACCGGGTGAGAGCTTTCTTGACAAGATGATTGCTTTGGTAGAAGGCGCTACTCGCCAGAAGACTCCGAACGAGATAGCATTGACTATTCTTCTGGCCGGTTTCACCTTGGTATTCGTCATTGTATGTGTGACGTTGATTCCTATGGCCGACTATACGAATATCGACCATCCGGGAACTTATATCTCCATTGCAGCCATCATTTCTTTGTTTGTCTGCTTGATACCGACTACTATCGGCGGACTGCTTTCTGCCATCGGTATTGCGGGGATGGACCGTGCTTTGCGCGCTAATGTAATCACAAAATCCGGTAAGGCAGTAGAAACAGCCGGTGATATCGATACCTTGTTGCTTGACAAGACCGGTACCATTACAATCGGTAACCGTAAAGCCACCAAGTTTCATCCGGCTTCGGGTGTTGACGAGAATTTGTTCGTAGAGGCTTGCTTGTTGTCCTCACTTTCTGACGAGACTCCGGAGGGTAAGTCCATCATTGAACTGGGACGTGAAAACGGTCATCGTATGCGTGATTTGAATACTACCGGTGCTCATATGATTAAGTTTACAGCCGAAACAAAATGTTCGGGTGTGGATTTGCAGGATGGTACTCAGATACGTAAAGGTGCATTCGACGCTATTCGCAAGATTGTGGAAAATGCCGGAAACAAGTTCCCGAAAGAGATTGAAGAGGTGATTGCTGTAATTACCAGCAACGGTGGAACTCCGCTGGTGGTATGTGTCAATCAGAAGGTTACCGGGGTAATTGAGTTGCAGGATATTATCAAACCGGGTATTCAGGAACGTTTTGAGCGTCTTCGCAAGATGGGTGTGAAAACTGTGATGGTGACCGGTGACAACCCTTTGACAGCCAAATACATCGCAGAGAAAGCTGGAGTGGATGATTTCATTGCTGAAGCCAAGCCGGAAGACAAGATGGAATATATTAAAAAAGAACAGCAGGCCGGTAAGCTGGTGGCTATGATGGGTGACGGTACAAACGATGCTCCCGCCCTTGCACAAGCTAATGTGGGGGTGGCGATGAACAGCGGTACGCAGGCAGCCAAAGAAGCCGGTAATATGGTGGACCTTGACAACGACCCGACGAAGCTGATTGAAATTGTGGAGATTGGCAAACAGTTGTTGATGACACGCGGTACGTTGACTACCTTCTCCATTGCGAACGACGTTGCCAAGTACTTTGCCATTATCCCTGCTTTGTTTATGGTAGCCATCCCTCAGTTGGCTCCTCTGAACATTATGGGACTGCATAGCCCTGAAACGGCTATTCTCTCGGCTGTCATATTCAACGCTATCATCATTCCTATCTTGATTCCGTTGGCTTTGAAAGGTGTTCAGTATAAGCCGATCGGTGCCAGTGCGCTACTTCGTCGCAATCTGTTGATTTATGGTGTGGGTGGCGTCATTGCTCCGTTTGTCGGCATCAAACTGATAGATATGATAGTTAGTCTGTTTTTTTAAAACTTGGATAAAATGAAAACTCTTTGGAAATCATTTAAGATAACAATTGCATTTTGCATATTTTTCTCTCTGTTCTATATCCTTGTCTTGTGGATATTTGCACAGTTCGCCGGTCCCAACAAGGGAAATGCAGAGGTGGCAACCCTCAATGGTAAAGTGGTAGGTGCTGCCAATGTAGGCCAGATGTTTACGCAAGATATTTATTTCTGGGGACGCCCATCTGTGGGTGATTATACAGCCGATGCTTCAGGTGGTAGTAACAAAGGTCCTACGAACGATGAATACCTGGCAGAAGTGGAAGCCCGTATTGATACTTTTCTGGTACATCATCCTTATCTGAGCCGCAAGGATGTGCCTGCTGAAATGGTAACCGCCAGTGGTTCCGGTCTAGACCCACATATCACACCTGCTTGTGCTTATGTACAAGTGAAGCGTGTGGCTCAGGCACGTGGCATGAACGAGGCTGAAGTGAAAGCCATTGTAGACAAGAACATCAGCAAACCCTTTTTGGGGGTGTTTGGTACGGAAACTGTCAATGTGCTGGAACTGAACATTGCATTAGAAGAAGCCGATCAGAATAAATAATTTTTTAGTTGTGTTTGTCATGTGTTATGGGCAGGAGCGGAAGTATTTCTGTTCAGGCAGCGAAAGACTGTCATTTTACAGGGGGAGCCGAAACTTCCTTCCTGCCTTTCAACGATTGATTAGTAATGGTAAATAAATAGTTGGATATGAAAAGTTTAAAAATATCAATTCTAGTTTTTGCGAGTATGGTGGCTGCTTGTTTTATGGGAACCGGCAAAGTGCAAGCTCAGGAATTTACAATACAAGGTGATTTGGTCAGTTCTTATGTTTGGCGCGGCTTTTACCAGACGGGAGTAAGTTTTCAGCCTACTTTGGGTTTTGGGGTCGGTGATTTTTCTTTGACAGCATGGGGCTCTACCGATTTTGACGGAGCTTCTTCAGGAGAAGGGGCTGCGGCTAAGGAGATTGATTTGACCGCTGCCTATGTTTTTGGAGAATCAGGTCTGACTTTTTCTGTTGCCAGCTTGTGGTGGGGCGGACAAGGAGCAAGAAAGTATTTCAATTTTAAGAGCCACGAAACGGCGCATCACTTTGAAGCAGGATTAGCCTATACATTGCCGGTTGAAAAGTTTCCTTTGTCAATCGCTTGGTACACTATGTTTGCCGGAGCTGACAAAGATGACAAAGGCAGGCAGAATTATTCTTCGTATGTTGAACTCAACTATCCGTTCAGTGTCAAGTCTGTAGATTTGAACCTTACTTGCGGATTTCTGCCTTATGAAGCTGGGGTAGGAGTATATGGTGTTCCTAACAGTGGATTTGCTGTAACCAATGTGGCACTGAAAGGTATTACGGAAGTCAAGATTACTGACAGTTTCTCAATACCTGTATTTGCACAAGCCATTTGGAATCCTCGTATGGAAGATGCACATCTGGTATTCGGCGTTACTTTAAGGCCATGATTTATTTAGATATAACTTTAGAACTCATGAATTAGCGTTGGATGCCCGTGGCGGTCGTGATGATCGTTGCGGGTTATATGGTATATATAAAACAAGCAAGAAACAGAAGAAATGAGTAGGGAAGAAAGCGTACAACATTTTCTTGATTTGATTAAAAAGTCGCGGCGTGGCAAGTTCAAGGTCTACATCGGCATGATTGCCGGTGTAGGTAAATCTTATCGTATGCTTCAGGAAGCACACGAGTTACTTGACAACGGAGTAGATGTGAAGATAGGCTATATAGAGACACATGGGCGTGCCGGTACGGATGCCATGTTGGAAGGATTGCCCGTTGTTCCTCGTCGTAAGATATTCTATAAAGGGAAAGAACTGGAAGAAATGGATTTGGATGCCATTATCCAGATACACCCTGAGATAGTAGTGGTGGATGAACTGGCACATACCAATGTGGAAGGTAGTCGGAATGAGAAACGCTGGCAGGATGTGATGGATTTGCTTGATGAGGGTATCAATGTGATTTCCGCCGTTAACATCCAGCACATTGAGAGTGTCAATGAAGAAGTGCAGGGCATTTCGGGTATTGAGGTGAAGGAACGTATTCCCGATAGCGTTTTGCAAGAGGCAGATGAGGTGGTGAATATTGACTTGACTGCGGAAGAATTGATAGCCCGTTTGAAAGCTGGAAAAATTTACAAACCGGAAAAGGTCCCTACTGCCTTGAACAATTTCTTTAAAACGGAAAATATTCTCCAATTACGTGAACTGGCTTTGAAAGAGGTGGCTTTGCGGGTGGAAAAGAAAGTGGAGAATGAGGTGGTTACCAGTGTGGGAGTCCGTCATGAGAAGTTTCTGGCATGTATCAGCAGCAACGAGAAAACACCACGACGCATCATTCGTAAAGCTGCACGTCTGGCAACCCGCTACAATACTTCGTTTGTCGCCCTTTATGTACAGACTCCCAGAGAAAGTACTGACCGTATCGGTCTGGCAAATCAAAGGTATTTGTTGAACCACTTCAAATTGGTGACTGAACTGGGGGGGGAGGTTGTTCAGGTACAATCGTCGGATGTGTTGGGAAGCATTGTGGATACTTGTAGGGAGAAACAGATAACAACTGTCTGCATGGGAAGTCCGTCACTTTCTTTTCCGAAATCATTGTTTATGATATTGAAATACCGAAAATTTGTGCGTGATTTGGCACAAGTAAACATAGATTTGATTATACTTGCATAATATTAATTCTTAGGAACATTATGAATATTCGTACAAAATTGATACTCAGCGTAGGGGTGTTGGCTGGAATGATTATTTTGCTGGTTGCTCTTTCTGTGGTGAATCTACAGATACTGACGGCTACGGAGCCGGATAGTCCTGCTGCTGTACCGGGATTGCAACGTGCATTGCTCTGGATTTCTGTGATAGGTGGGGTGTGTATTTTTGCCAGTATCATATTATTGGTATGGCTTCCCCGTTCCATCAGCAAACCTATTCAAGAACTGACACGTGGGATTCTTGAAATAGCGAACCATAATTATGAGAAACGTCTGGATATGAGTGGACACGAAGAGTTTCGTGAAGTGGCTGATGGTTTTAATCGGATGGCGGAACGACTGACGGAGTATCGCGCCAGTACGCTGAACGACATACTTTCTGCTAAGAAATTTCTAGAAGCTATTGTGAATAGTATTGATGAACCTATTATTGGCTTGAACCGTAATAGGGAAATTCTCTTTATCAATAATGAGGCTTTAACTGTGCTGAATTTGAAACGGGAGGAAGTAATTCGCCGTTCGGCTGAGGAGCTTTCTTTGAAGAATGATTTGCTTCGCCGTTTAGTTCGTGAATTGGTAACTCCGGGTGAAAAGAAAGAACCGTTGAAAATTTATGCAGACAATAAGGAGAGTTATTTTAAAGCTTCTTACATTACCATTATAAATACAGAGGCTGATGATGACGAACCTCATAATCTTGGCGATGTGATTTTACTGAAAAATATTACAGAATTCAAAGAATTGGACAGTGCCAAGACTACTTTTATCTCGACTATTTCTCATGAACTGAAAACGCCTATATCCGCTATTCTGATGAGTCTGCAGTTGTTGGAGGACAAACGGGTAGGGGTGTTGAACGACGAACAGGAGCAATTGTCGAACAGCATCAAGGAAAATGCTGAT
The DNA here is from genome assembly GCF_013874375.1 of Bacteroides sp. CACC 737. Lineage (NCBI taxonomy): Bacteria > Pseudomonadati > Bacteroidota > Bacteroidia > Bacteroidales > Bacteroidaceae > Bacteroides > Bacteroides sp. CACC 737. The sequence continues at coordinate 3,091,029 of NZ_CP059408.1, read as the reverse complement.
CGCCTTCTTGGGATTACCGGGGAATTATTGAACATGACGCAGGTGGAAGCCGGTAAATTGCAGATGATGCCTAAGATAACGAAGCCCATTGAACTGATAGAGTATGCTATCAAGGCCAATCAGGTACAAGCTGATAAATTCGGCATTCAGATAGAAGTGGAGTATCCGGAAGAAAAAATGCCTAAATTGTTTGTCGACAGCGAAAAGATTGCTTGGGTGCTCACCAATTTATTGAGCAATGCTATCCGCTATTCCAAAGAGAACGGGAGGGTGGTTATCGGCGCTAGGCATGACGGGGACTTTGTAGAAATGTATGTGCAGGACTTTGGAAAAGGTATCGACCCGCGTTATCATCAGAGCATTTTTGACCGTTATTTCCGAGTGCCGGGCACTAAAGTGCAAGGTAGTGGTTTAGGTCTTTCCATTTCGAAAGACTTTGTGGAAGCTCATGGCGGTACATTGGCTGTCCAGAGTGAGCTGGGTAAGGGGAGTCGCTTCGTTATCCGGTTGAAAGCGTAACGTTTTCTATTTTTTACGGTACTGTTGCGGAGACATGCCGGTTTGTTTCTTGAAGAATGTTCCAAAATAAGAAGCATTGGGAAAATTGAAGAAGTCGGCGATTTCCTGGATGTTTTTCTGGGTGTTCTTGAGTAGTGAGATGCTTTTGCGGATGATGGATTTAAATATCAGTTCCTGCACCGTGAATCCGCAGACGGACTTGGATAGTGCAGAGAGGTATTTGGGTGATAAGCAGAGTTTGTCTGCATAAAACTCTACGCCGCGTTCTTCCGTGTAGTGTGCATCTATCAGCTGAATCAGCCGGATAAAGATTTCATGTTTGTGACCAACCGTTGTTTTTAGGTTCATCAGTTTACGGTTGTAAATGGAACAGATGCGGTATGTAAGTCCCAGTAGAAGCAGTCTTTGTTCGTAACCATTAAAGGTGTTGTTGTCTAAGTGCAGGGTATTGTCCAATAGGGACATGTATTTCAAAACTTCTTCTTCATCTCCGGTGTTCCATACGTAGCATGGTTCAGTCCGGAGCTGCATGTATAGGTACATGGCTGCCACTGAATTGCCTATGATGTCCCGTATCGGTTCTATCTGGTAAATGAATATGAATAGTTGCAGGTCTTCCGATTCGCTCAACACTTGGAAGAGAGAATCTTCCGGGATGAAAACTGTTTCGCCAGCTTGGGCCGAGAATGCTTTCATGTTAAGTGAAAAGGTGAAGTTGCCTTGGCGGCAGACAATCAGTCCTGCTCCATTAATCATAAAAGGTTTTTTCAGGGAGGCAGGAAAGGAGCAGAGCATACCTTCTGAACTACAAATGTTTTCTCCGTTTGACAATGCGCGGTCTAAGTGGGATAAACGTTCTTGTTGGGTATCCATAACAGACAAAATTACAGGTTATACTGAAAATTGTCTGCTAAGTTAGTAATTTTCGTTTAGGATACCGCACGACAAGCACAAATATCATGCAAAACAAGCAGGCGTAGAGTGTCCATCCTGCCATTTCCTTTACAGCAGAGAGGGTGGCCTGCACTTGGATGCGTCCTTTGGTGGATATGGCAGCCATGCTGATTGCTTCTTGTTTGCTCTTTCCCTGATATTGCATACCTTGTACGGTCTGGGTAAACGAGGTGGATGCTTCGGGGTGCAGCATGTCTACATTCTGTGCATAGCGGGTGACGTAGTGCTGTTGGCGTTCTTGCAGTACATTCGTATAGAGTGCGGCTCCGATGCTGGGAGCCAATACCATGCGTACGGTAAGCATGGTACATATCCAAGAAGAAAGATATTTGTAAGGCATGCGTTGGGTGGCGTAGGTTGGAATCAGCGAATAGAGGAACATCATACCGGTAGAACGGATGATGACCGGATACTTCATCCGTTCGTACAGTCCTGCACCTTGTACCTCGAAATACATGAACATGGCGGAAAGCCCCAATAGAAGGAAACCGGCGGCAAAGAGATATTTGAAGTGTACGCCTTTTACGCTGAGCCAGATAGTGGCTATACCGCCGATGAGGTAGCCCAGCATGGACCAGTTGCCCAGGGTGGCATTCTGGAAGTTGTCCAGTTTCATGCCTATGCCCGTGAATACATTGACAAACATGGCGCTGGAATTCAGTACCATTAACAGAAAATAGAATAGGAAACCCATACGGATGGTACGCAGTTTGAATACATCGAGCTGATAGTAAGGATTGCGCTGGGTAGACTCGATATAGAGAAATATGCCGCCAGCAATGATGGCGCAGACTGTGGCCCATTGTATGGTTGGGTCATCGTACCAGTCGAGCACTTTGCCATAAGTAAGCACGTAGGTAATGCAGGTCAGTGTGATGCAGAAGATGGAGGCATTGCCGAACTGCTTGAAGTTGATGGGGAAACGGCGGGTGGTATATTTATGATAAGGCATAGTAATGAAGGTGATGAGGATGCAAAGTAATAGTAGCCCCATCATAAAGTAGTGTATGTACTGCCATTCATATTCAAAAGCGAGCCAGGCGGTGAGCGAGGTTCCCAATTGCCCCAGTACCATGAAGAATAGGTAGATGGCGGGTTGTGCCGCACTCCGTTCGATGTCCAGCTTGTCCCAGCCTTCGTCAGTTGTGGGCTCGTTGCCGGGTGTAATTTTGTCGTACGCCTCGATATGCCCTGCATACTTTATGAGGGTGAAGAGGTTGACCATCATCAGCACCATTCGTAGGAATCCCATAAAGATGCTGCATAGTGCCAGCAGGAAAACGCTGTCTGTCTTGGCACAGATATAGCTGAAGATGTACATCAGGGAGAATCCTGCCAGGCACATCATTTTCTGCCGGCGTATGACTACCAGCCTATACAGAAAAGGGCAGAATGCTGCCATGCCAATGGAAGTGGCGAAGTTGGCAAACTGGATATGCTCGGAAATGATGCCGAGTTCGCTCATCATTTCGGTGCTTGCCACCGAGTAGGTACCGCCCACAGTCAGTATCGGCAAAAAGAATACGAATAGGATGATGATACCTACCGGTTTGGGTACCCAGTTGTAGAAAGGATAGTTCTTGGGGTATGAGGGCATGGGGATAAGGGTTAAGGGGTTAGGGATTAAGGGTTAAAGATTAAGGATTAGGGGGTAAGGATTAAGGAGTTGGTTGCCTTAATCCCTAACCTCTAATCCTTAATCCCTATTTTTTTGTTTTCGCTTTGACTATTACCATCATACCGGCGGCAAGGCTACTGTTGTCTTCTTTAGACAAATCGGTAAAGTCGATGCGGACTGGGATGCGTTGTTGTATCTTCACGAAGTTACCGGCAGAATTATCCGTGGGCACTAGGGAATACTTGGAACCAGTGGCTCCGGAGATGGCAGTGATTTTCCCTTTGAACTCTTTGCCGCTGATGGCATCAACGGTAATGGCTACTTCTTGTCCCAAGTGCAGATTCTCAATTTGGGTTTCCTTGTAGTTGGCTATAATCCACTTTTGTGTGTCAGGCAGAATGTAGGTGATGGTTTGTCCAGCAGTAATGAATTGTCCTTCTTCAAGAGTACGCCGTCCCAATTTCCCATCACAAGGAGCTACTACTACGGTGTAGGAGAGGTTCAGCCGTGCCATTTCGAGTGCGGCTGTTGCCCGTTGTATGGCAGCTTCTGTATTTTCACGGCGATGTGACACTTCGTTCACACCCGACAAGGCAGCTTTCTGTTGCCGTTTCACAGCTTCCAACTTCTTGTGGGTAGCTGCATATTCGGTTTCTATCTGTTCCAATTGAATGGGGGTGGCAGCGTTTCTCTTCACCAAGTTCTGGTATCGCTGGCGGTCTTTCTCCAGCTTGGTAAGGCGGATTTCTATCTCTGCTATGGAGGCGTCGTAGACAGAGGCTGTAGTTTGCGTGGTTTGTAGTGTAGCACCAATGACTGTGGCGCCGGCTTGTGCATCCTTGAGTGCAGCTTCAGCTTCCATGACTCTGATTTTATATTCCCGGTCGTCCAATATAAGTAAGGTATCTCCTTTGTGTACTTCTTGGTGTTCTGTGAAACAAATTTTCTTGATATATCCTGATGCGCGCAGATTGACGGGAGATATGTATTGTTCAATCTGTGCATCATTACTGGTTTCCGTCCGTTTGTAGTTCAAAAAGAGGCAGGTCACTTGAATTATTCCCCAGATAAGGATAGCTATTCCTAATAGGCTGACAACGATTTGCCAACGGCGAAGCTTCTTCAATTTCCGTGCTTTCTCTTGATGGGTACTTGCGGTGTTATTGTTCTCTTTTGTTTCCATATCTTCTATATTATATTGTTTACTCATTATTATATATATATCCGTCCTTGAATACGGACTCTATTCATCTTCCTCTTTAAGGAATTGAGGGGCTCAACGTCTCCAGCTGTCCCGTCAGCTTCAGCAAAGTCAGATTGGTTATCCGGTAATTGTAGTGGGCACTGATATAGTTGTTTTGGGCTTCGCTCATCCGCATTTCGTCCTGCAATACTTCGGTCATTGAGGCGATTCCTTCCCGATAACGGTCCATAGTAACGGTATATACATCTTCAGCAAGTAGATAATTGTCTTTCTGCTTCTTAAAGTTACGCTGACTGTTCATCAGGTCATTGGTAGCATTCAGATATTGTGTCTGAAGATTCTTTCTGGTATTCTCTTGGGCGAGTTTGATGTTCTCTATGTCGATGGTTGCCTTACGCATCTTGTAGCGTTTGTCCAGTCCGTCGAAAATGGGAATGCGTAAGGAGAGGCCCACTCCATAGGAGCGATACCAATGGTTGGAAGGGCCGGAATGGAACCAATGGTAAGCTTTGTCTGTATAGGCGGAAAACATCCAGCTTCCTGTCAGGTTCAAGGAGGGGATGTAACCGTTGCTGATTATTGTTTTCTGCTGTTCAGCAAGTTGTTTTTGTGATTGCAACAGCTGGAGTTCATATAGTGTTTCGGATAGCCCGGTGAGTGCTACGGGCGTAATCGTTTCTGTATTCACTGGTACCAGTGCTATTCTTTCTTCCGCCGGATAGTCGATAATGTATTTAAGTAGATTCAGTTGCTGTTCCATCATGGCTTGTGCGTTGTCGTGCTGCACCTTGAGGTTCTCCAAGTTGATGTTGACGCGTTTCACATCTACTTCCATAGCCATGCCGTTGTCATAGAAGGCTTGAGTGATATCTCTCAACTCTTCCAGGCGAGTGATGTTGGCTTTTATCAAAATAATCTGTTCAGCTGTAACCTGTCCTAAATAGTACATTTGACTAATTTGGAGGATGAGGTCTTCTCTTGCCTTTCCATAAGAAAGGCGATTCATCTCATCCATGGTTTTGGCTATGGATAGAGTGGTGTAGAGTGTCTGGTTATAAAGTGGTATCTGCAACTGTAATCCAAAGTTGGCGTTGTATTGCAAGGTTTGGGTTACATTGTAGGGATTGCCATACGCTGAACCGTCGGTAACGGAGACGGGTGGATCGATATTGTCGTTATAGTTGGCAAAACCATTGATTTGGGGCAGCAGTTTGGCTCGATTCTCAGAGATGCCGTATTTCCCTTTTTGTATTTCCTCCCGTTTGCTTTGCAAGGACAAGTTGTTTTCGATACCTATTTTGAGGCAGTCCTCCAAGGTTAGGGTATTTTGTGCTCTTGTACCTAGTGCAAGCAGACACAGAAAGGAAAATGTGAACAGTTGTCTTTTCATAATAGTCACTTGATATTTGCACACAAAGTTAGTGGCTTAAAATGCAAGAGGACTATCCATATATCAACTGTTTGTATTCATATTTTCCTTTTTTGTAAGCATGAATTCAAAGAATGGATATAAACTAATAAGGATTGCATTAATCTTTTTAATGAAACCTATATTATTTGTAGGATTTTTTTGGTAATAGTGAAAATATCAAACTAGTATAATGGACAATAACCTATTATACTGGTTATGCCAGTACAATAGTGTTATCCTTTTTTTAGTTTTTTATATTCTTTAGGAGGCATTCCCATTATCTTATTGAATAACCGTGAAAAATAATAGGGGTCTTCAATACCTATTTTGTAACAAACCTGGTTGATTTTTATATTAGTAAAATCCAATAATGAGCAGGCTTGTTGTATCTTAAGCATGTTGAAATACACTAAAGGGGCATATCCGGTCCGTTGGCTGAATAGTGCAGAAAAATAGGAAATAGAATATCCTGTATGTTTGGCGATTTCTTTTAGAGTGAGTTTCCTTTCGATATTTTCTTTCATATAGTGTATCGTTTCAGTGATTATGTCTGTAGTATTTGAATCTTGCTGAATCGCTTCCCTATATTGTTGAAGATATCTTAATGTGCCAAGATAGTGGTGAAAAATGGAGCAAGCGTACAATAGGTTCTCATGACTATAACCCATTTCCAGAGTATGCAGAATCTCTTCAAACATATCTATCCGGTTGTTTATTCGTGAATGTATTCCTGGTTTTATCTCCATTGGATATGAGCTTTGTATGGAAAAATAAGGGGCAAGCTTTCCTTTGAAATGAATCCAATAGATGGTCCATGGAGAATCATCTGCTGACCCATAAGAGTGGGGTGTTCCGGCAGGTAGAATGAAATATTCATTGGCATTTACGATGTACTTTTTGCCATTTAGCTGATACCATCCGGTTCCTTCATAACAATAGATAAATACATATTGTGAAATGGATTCTTTCCGTTCGATGAAATGAAACTTGGCTTTAGGGTAATAACCTATATCTGTAATATGCAAGCAAGCTGATATAGGATTTTCTTCCATTTCATGCACAATAAATTGTGGAAGGACTATTGCCCTCTCACCGCTGAATCCATCTTTTTTTTTAATCATAGTATTAATATTGAGAATTTTATTGTTGTCTGATTATTCTTCTGTATAAATGAAGTGTATATGGATTAATGATATATGACAAATATATATATTATATAAATACATCCTTTTGATTATTGCGATATTTTAACTAACTATAAGAGTGATGTTTTTCTTTTTTCATATTTGTTGATTGATGGAATTTTTATTTAAGTCATAAAATGGTCCAGGTTTATACTTTTTTTCTCTATTTTTTGCATAGGGATTATTTGCTTTCTTTGCAGCAACTTTTTAAGGTATAATATGAAAAAGAATAATGTTTATCTTTGGTTGATTTGCATGGTCTCGGCCATGGGGGGATTACTTTTTGGTTATGATTGGGTGGTAATTGGAGGTGCTAAGATTTTTTATGAGCCTTTTTTTAACTTGGAGGGGTCACCAGCACTTCGAGGCTGGGCAATGAGTAGTGCTTTGGTGGGGTGTTTGGTTGGAGCGTTGCTTTCTGGAAGTTGGAGCGATCGTTATGGCCGGAAAACAATGTTGATTATCGCATCAGTCTTGTTTGTGTTGTCAGCTTATGGGACAGGTGCAGTCGATAATTTCAGTTGGTTCATTCTTTATAGGATTATAGGTGGATTGGGTATTGGAATTGCGTCTAATATTTCTCCTGTATATATTGCGGAAGTGGCACCGGCTTCAGTTCGTGGAAAATTTGTTTCGTTGAATCAATTGACAATTGTATTGGGTATACTGATGGCCCAATTGGCTAATTGGCAAATCGGAGCATATTATACAGCAGGGGTGGAAACTCTTAGCGTTGAGAGTGTGGCATGGGCCTGGCGATGGATGTTTTGGGGGGAACTGATACCTGCCGGATTGTTTTTTATTCTTGCGTTTATGATACCTGAAAGTCCACGTTGGCTGGCAGCGAATAAGAGAATGGTTCAAGCTCAAACAATATTGTCGCGTATTGGCGGAAATCATTATGCTATGCAGACTTTATCGGAGATGTCACAATTGGGTGTGGAGCAAAAAGAAAAAAGTAGCTGGAAGCAGCTTTTTCATCCTTCAGTCAGGAAAGTCTTGATTATTGGTATAGTGTTAGCTGTCTTTCAACAATGGTGTGGTATTAATGTCATATTTAATTATGCGCACGAAATATTTTCTGCAGCCGGTTATGAGGTTTCTGATGTGTTGATGAATATTGTGGTGACGGGGGTAACTAATGTTATTTTTACATTTGTTGCTATATATACAGTTGACAGATGGGGAAGGAGGAGCCTTATGTTTGTAGGTTCCATTGGGCTAGCGCTTATTTATGTAATTTTAGGGATATGCTACCATTTAGAGATAAGTGGTTGGCCTATGTTACTACTTGTTGTATTGGCGATTGCGTGCTATGCCATGTCATTGGCGCCCGTTGTTTGGGTGGTACTCTCTGAAATATTCCCGGTAAAGATTCGTGGAATGGCAATGGCTCTTTCAACATTTTTCTTGTGGGTTGCGTGTTTTTTACTTACATATACATTTCCTATTTTTAATGATTGGGTAGGAGCGGCTGGTATATTCTGGTTGTATGGTGGTATTTGTTTGGCTGGTTTCTTGTTTATCCGGTCGAACTTGCCTGAAACTAAGGGGAAAACATTGGAAACGCTGGAAAAAGAATTAACAAAATAAAATACAAAAATATGACTGAAGATGTAAAGGTTTGGGAGGAAGATGTGATTCTCCCCACTTATGCTATTGGCAAAGCTGAAAAAAATCCTATGTTTCTGGAAAAACGTGTGTATCAGGGAAGTAGTGGAGTCGTTTATCCGTATCCGGTTATTGAAAAGATAGAAGATGTTTGTAGGGAACAAAGTTATCACGCTGTTTATTTGGAGAATGAATATATCAAAGTGATGATTCTGCCTGAATTGGGAGGACGTGTCCAAATGGCGTACGATAAGATTAAACAGCGTCATTTTATTTATTACAATCACGTAGTTAAGCCGGCTTTGGTAGGACTGACAGGGCCATGGATTTCTGGAGGTATTGAATTCAACTGGCCACAGCACCATCGTCCCAGCACTTTTTTGCCGGTTGACTATTCTATTGAGAAACGGGAAGATGGTAGTGCTATAGTGTGGGTTAGTGAGAGGGAACGTATGTTTCATCAAAAAGGCATGGCTGGTTTTACATTGCGTCCGGGGTATGCCAGACTCGAAATTCAGGGGAAAGTATATAACCCAACTCCATTTCCTCAGACTTTTCTGTGGTGGGCTAATCCAGCAGTTGCCGTGAATGAATACTATCAGTCGGTATTCCCGGGAGATGTAAATGCAGTTTTTGACCATGGTAAACGTGACGTCTCCCGTTATCCCATTGCTACAGGGACTTATTACAAGATGGACTATTCTGCTGGAGTAGATATTTCTCGATACAAAAATATACCTGTACCCACTTCTTATATGGCTATACATTCTAAATATAATTTTGTAGGAGGGTATGAGAATGATTCACGTGCAGGAGTATTGCATGTGGCTAATCATCATGTGTCACCGGGGAAAAAACAATGGACATGGGGTAATGGTGATTTTGGTCAAGCATGGGATCGTAATTTGACAGATGCGGATGGCCCGTATATTGAATTAATGGCTGGAGTTTATACAGACAACCAACCAGATTTCACATGGTTGCAGCCTTACGAAGAAAAGACGTTCGTCCAATATTTTATTCCATATAGGGAACTGGGAGTAGTAAAGAATGCTTCTGAAGAGGTAATGATGAATATCGAAATAGAGGATGACTGTGCTTTTTTAAAGGTTTTTACAACGTCAACACAAACGAATCTTCATATAATTGTAGTCCAAGCAGAAAAAAATATTTTGGATATTGTTAGGGATGTTACTCCTGAAAAGGATTTGAAAGAGAAGGTTGAGATAGTATGTTTGAAAGATATATGTGTTACAATCTTTGATCAGAAAGGAAAAATGTTGCTAGAGTGGAAACCGGAATCTGAAGAAATAAAGGAACTTCCGGAAGCTGCTAAAGCTGTTTTGGAGCCTAAGGATATCCAAACTACAGAAGAATTGTATCTGACGGGGCTACACCTTGAGCAGTATCGCCATGCTACATATTTGGCTACGGATTATTATCAAGAAGCTTTGCGTAGAGATCCGAGCGATGTACGTAATAATAATGCTTTAGGACTATGGTTACTGCGTAAGGGACAGTTTGCCAAAGCAGAACCTTATTTGCGGGAGGCAGTGAAGACATTGACTGCAAAATCTCCGAATCCTTATGATGGAGAGCCTTTGTATAATTTGGGACTTTCTCTGAAATATCAGGGTAGGTTTGCCGAGGCTTATGATTGTTTTTATAAATCTTGTTGGAACGCGGCATGGCAAGACGTAGGCTATTATTCGTTGGCTCAAATATCCGTGGCACGGAGGGATTGGGAGAATGCCCTATACGAGATAGATAAATCCTTGATGAGAAATTGGTGCAATCTGAGGGGGAGACATTTGAAGACGATTGTTTTGCGTCATTTAGGAGAGAGAGAGAAGGCTTTGGCACTGATAGAAGAATCGCTCTCTTATGACCATTTTAATTTTGGATGCTGTTTTGAAAAATATCTAATGACTGAAGATGAAAAAGATTTGCATTCATTGCTGTTGCAGATGCGTCGTGAGGGGCATAATTATGAAGAGTTGGCTTTGGATTATGCTTCATGCGGTTGCTGGGAAGAAGCCATAAAGGTGGTGGATGTCGCTATTGATTTTTCAGTATTGCAACCTACTCTATTGTATTACTATAAAAGCTGGTTCTTGCACCAATTAGGCCGAAAAGAAGAAGCTGTGGCGGTAGCTAGTATGGCTGAACAGCAATCTCCCGACTATTGTTTCCCGAATACATTGGAAGCTATATTGGCTCTCCAAGCTGTCGTTGGACTTATCGAGACAGCACCTAAGGCATTATATTATCTAGGTAATTTGTGGTATGATAAGCGCCAATATGCAGAGGCAGTGGCTGCATGGGAAAAATCGATTGAACAAGATTCGGAATTCCCTACTGTTTGCAGAAATCTATCATTAGCATATTTCAATAAATTGGATAGGAAACAAGAAGCTGTAGCTTTGCTGGAAAAGGCTTTCTACTTGGATACCAATGATGCTCGTATATTGATGGAACTGGATCAGTTATATAAACGCTTGAACCGTCCTCATAAAGAACGTCTGGCTTTATTGGATGTTTATAAAGAACTTACATTTTCACGTGATGATCTTTCTTTGGAATATGTGACTTTACTGAATCAGTTGGGACGTTATGAAGAGGCTCTCCACTTGATTGATACTCGCCAATTTCATCCTTGGGAAGGAGGTGAAGGTAAGGTTCCGGCTCAATATCAGTTGTGTCGTGTACAATTGGTAAAAGAATATTTGAAATCTAAAGAATATAAAAAAGCTTTGCAGTTGATAGATGAATGTTTTATTTATCCTCATAATTTGGGTGAAGGCAAATTGCAAGGAGCACAAGAAAATGATTTTAATTATTATAAGGGATGTATATTGCAAGCGATGGGGCAAAATAATGAAGCACAAATTTTCTTTCAGAAGGCTTGTTCAGGAAATAATCAACCTGTTGCAGCAATGTACTACAATGACCAAAAGCCTGACAAAGTATTCTATCAAGGGTTGGCATTGTTAAAGTTAGGTAATGAAGGAAAGGCATGTAGTTGTTTTAACCGTTTGATTGATTTTGGTGAAAAACATCTGTTTGATATCTTTAAGATGGATTATTTTGCAGTTTCTCTCCCTGATTTGCAGATTTGGGAAGACGATATGAATAGAAAAAATCGTGTTCATTGTAACTATTTGATGGGCCTTGGTCATTTGGGCCTTGGTCATGTAGAGAAGGCGAAGACTTATTTTGGAATTGCGTCTGAATTAGATAATAACCATCAAGGTGTACAGATACATAGTGAAATGATAAATGAATAGTAATTTTTTAAGATACGAATAAGATGGATAGGTTGAGAGTAGGTCTGCTATTATTGTTTTTATGTCCTTTTTTAGTAGTGGCCAAAGAGGTTAAATTAGCTTCTCCCAATAAGGTGTTACATGCCGAGGTTTCCATAGATGAACATGTCTCTATACGTGTTCTGCAAAATAAAGATGTTCTGTTTGCTGTCCGTAACATTTATTTGAATACGGATCAGGGATATATTCCTGAAAAGTCATCGAAGGTACGTTCTGTTAAAACGAAAGCTGTTGATAGGATGGTTGTTCCCGAGATAAAGGAAAAGCGCTCAGTTATTGCAGAACGTTACAATGAGCTATCCTTCTTGTTTGCTGATAAAACAAAATTGGAAATTAGGCTATATGACGAAGGAATGGCTTATCGTATGTTAACTAATCGTAAAGGAGAATTGACCATTTTTGATGAAGCTGCAGATTTTGTATTTGCCCCTTCTTCCACGGTATTCTTTCAGCAAGATTCCAATATGAACAGTGATTATGAGGCTCCATATGTAGAACAAAAGATTCAAGATATAAAACAAGGCGTTACGGGAAATTATCCGGCTTTGGTAAAGATTCCATCGGGTACAAACATACTTTTGCTGGAATCTGATTTGCAGGATTATCCTTGTTTGTGGCTTGAAAAAGGGAGCCAGAATCTGAATGCGCACTTTTGGAATTATCCTAAGACATATAATGTCAACGGTAACTCAAAAAATAGAAGGCAAATTGTTGCTTGTGAGGATTATATAGCTAAAACAAGCGGAAAAAGAACTTTCCCCTGGCGTGTGTTTGCTGTAGCCCAAGAAGACAAGGATTTGATGGACAATCAGTTGGTATACCTGCTGGCACCTGAATGCCAGATAGAGGATCCTTCGTGGATTAAACCTGGGTGGGTAACTTTTGATTGGTGGGCACGTCGTGGTTTGTACAATGTGGATTTTAAAGCAGGAATTAATACTGCAACTGCAAAATATATGATTGACTTTGCTGCAGATTTCGGGATTCGTTACTTTTTGTTTGATGACGGTTGGACTTATAAAGAAGATTTGACAAAGACCATTGCTGGCCTTGACATGAAAGAAGTAGTAGACTATGCAACCTCGAAAGGTGTAGATGTAATGCTTTGGGTGACCTATGACTTGTTTGAGAGTCAGATGGATGCGGCGTTGGCTCAATTCTCTGAGTGGGGAATTAAAGGGTTGAAGATTGATTTCATCAACCGCTCAGATCAGAATGTGTCAAACTTTTATTGGAAGGCTGCACAAAAGGCTGCTGAGTATAAAATGGTACTTGATTTTCATGGAGCCTATCGTCCCGATGGCTTACGAAGAGCTTATCCTAATGTTTTGACTAGAGAGGCTTTGGTTGAGTTTGAACAAAACGGTGGAACCTATAAAGACAATCCCGATAATCGCCTTATGCTTCCTTTTATTCGTAATGTTGCTGGGCCGATGGATTATATTCCCGGTACGATGAATAATGCAACGAAAAGGTCATTCCGTTTTAATCATGACACTCCGATGGGACAAGGAACTAGGGCTCATTTTATGGCAATGGCTGTCATAGCAGAGAGTCCTATGCAAATGCTGCCTGATCCCCAATCTGATTATTATCGGGAAGCGGAATGCACTAAGTTTCTGGTTGATATTCCTGTGGAGTGGGATGACCTAGTGACATTAGATAGTAAAATAGGTGATTATGTGGCCATGGCTCGTAGAAATGGGAATTCATGGTATGTGGCGGCCGTTACAGACTGGACGTCAAGAGACATGAAACTCGACTTAAGTTTCCTGCCTAAAGGTAAAAAGTATAAGATGGAGGTATTTAGAGACGGTGTCAATGCGGATATTCGTGCTGTTGATTACAAACATGAATTCATGGAAGTTGAAGGAGGAGAAATATTGAATGTTTCTTTGGCTTCTGGTGGTGGTTGGGTTGCGAAAATATCAGGCTATTGATGAGTTATCTATTCCCCTTTGTTGAAGAATAGGGGCTTTTATAATCTTATGATAAAAAGATATATTAATTGGGAAATGCGAAAAATAAACGGAATCTTGTTTTTGCTTTTAATGGTCGTTTCGGCTTGCAATTTTTGTATTGCAGCAAGTAGAAATTGTGACTATGTAGAATATGTAAATCCATTGATGGGTTCACAATCTATGCATTCTTTTTCTACCGGTAATACTTATCCAGCCATTGCTACTCCTTGGGGGATGAATTTTTGGACTCCACAAACCGGGAAGATGGGGGATGGATGGACTTATACTTATACAGATACCAAAATCCGCGGGTTCAAACAGACTCATCAGCCTTCTCCCTGGATTAATGATTACGGTCAGTTTGCGGTGATGCCTATAGTGGGACGGCCGGAATTTGATGAGGAACGTCGTGCCAGTTGGTTCGGTCATAAAGCTGAGACGGCAAAACCCTATTATTATAGTGTTTATTTGGCTGAACATGATATCATGGCCGAGATAGCTCCTTCAGATAGGGCCGCCGCTTTTCGTTTTACTTATCCGGAGAATGATTGTTCGTATGTTGTCATAGATGCCTACGATAATGGCTCATATATCAAGGTGGAGCCGGATAAAAGAAGAATTGTAGGTTATTCTACCCGTAATAGTGGTGGTGTGCCTGATAATTTCCGTAACTGGTTTGTTATAGAGTTTGAATGTGATTTTGAATTTGTGAACACTGTGGCCGAGGATATGGTTTCCGAGGTATTGGAGCAGAGCGGTAATCATGTAGGTGCCATTGTTGGATTCAGGACTTTCAGAGGCGAGCAGATTCAGATAAAAGTGGCCTCTTCATTCATCAGTCTAGAACAAGCGTTGCTAAATTTGCAAGAGGTAAAAGGAAGTTCCTTCGACCAAGTTTGCAAGGCTGCGAAGGATAAATGGAATGATGTGCTGGGACGTGTTGAAGTAAGCGGTGGTACGGATGATGAGTTAAAGACCTTTTATACTTGTCTGTATCGTTCCACTTTGTTTCCACGGAAATTCTACGAATTAAATGAGCAGGGGGAAGCTTATCATTATAGCCCTTATAATGGTAAGATACTTCCTGGATATATGTATACGGATACCGGTTTCTGGGATACTTTCCGTTGTCTTTTTCCATTGTTGAATCTGATATACCCTTCGGTCAATAAGGAAATTCAGGAAGGGCTACTCAATGTTTATAAGGAGAGCGGTTTCTATCCTGAGTGGGCGAGTCCCGGACATAGGGACTGCATGGTGGGTAATAACTCAGCTTCGGTGATTGCCGATGCTTATCTAAAAGGCGTAAAAGTTGATGATGTGGAAACTCTTTATGAAGGCTTGATAGCTACTGCCAATAAAGAACATCCGACGGTAAAATCTACCGGACGTTGGGGGTGCGGATACTATAACCGTTTGGGGTATGTACCCTACGACGTCGGTATCCGGGAAAATGCAGCTCGTACACTTGAGTATGCCTATGATGACTGGTGTATTTACCGTTTGGCAAAAGCTTTAGGGCGGCCTCAATCCGAGATTGATTTATACGCGAAGCGTTCTATGAATTACAAAAATCTTTTTGATGCGGAAACCTCCTTGATGCGGGGGCGTAATGAGGACGGTAGTTTTACAACCCCATTTTCTCCTTTCAAATGGGGCGATGCTTTCACGGAGGGGAATGCATGGCATTATACTTGGTCTGTGTTTCATGACCCTCAGGGGTTAATAGACCTTATGGGTGGTAAACATCGGTTTGTGGCCATGCTGGATTCTATATTCATGGTTCCACCGGTGTTTGATGAAAGTTATTATGGTAGTGTTATCCATGAGATACGGGAGATGCAGGTTATGAATATGGGTAACTATGCTCATGGCAACCAGCCGGTACAGCATATGATTTACTTGTATAATTATGCCGGTACTCCCTGGAAAGTGCAAATGTGGCTCCGTCGAGTGATGGACAAGTTCTATGTACCTACGCCTGACGGTTATTGTGGAGATGAAGATAACGGGCAGACTTCTGCTTGGTATGTTTTTTCAGCTCTTGGATTTTATCCGGTATGTCCGGGCTCAGGTCAATATGTATTGGGAACTCCGCTTTTCCGTAAGGCTGTGATTCATCTGGAGAATGGGGCCGACGTGACGATCAATGCTCCGGAAACTGGTATAATTAATTGCTATATTGATGAATTGAAGATTGATGGAAAGAAATATGGGAAGAATTATTTGGAGCATGACAAAATGGTTCAAGGTATGAGGATGGATTATCGTATGTCTGCTCAGCCCAATATGAAAAGAGGTACGATGGATTCGGATGTTCCCTATTCATTCTCATTAGAAAAGGAATGAGGTTTAAAGGATAATATTGTTTTCAGAGTTGCATGTATTGAAATGATTTGGCTCTTCTTTTTCTGTATAAGAAAGGAAAGAGCCAATCTTTTTATCTGCATTTTGATGAAGAACGTAATTTTTAGTTTTATTTAATATGGAGAAGAAAGTGCACATAGTGGTATGCTGGCAAATCTTTTGTTGGAGATGTGGAAGACACTTATCAAAGAATCTTTTTTGATTTGGGGTAGGAAGGATTGAACTAAATGTTAACAATAATTTCTTGCAATATTTCATAATCACCGTTTATGAATTACTTGCAGTGTATTTGTTTGTAACTTTGAATTTGTAATATTATAAATTCAAAGGAATATATAGCTCTTGTCTTTTAGGTAAGAAATATAAGATGATAACAGAGTATTTTTACATCTGTGGTATTACTTTATTTATATAATAAAATTATCCATCTTTTAAGAAGAATAATCTATTTACATTGCGCTATGTATTTTGTTATTTTGCATCTGTATTTAATGGCCATTTGTGGAAAGCTGATAGCTGTTGGATATTGCTAAATATTTGGCTGTAGCTGTTTAATTTATTTTTTTCTTTGATATTTTATAATTGTATTTGTTGCCCGTTTTATAGTCGTTATTTTAATGTAAAAATGTCAGTTGATATTTTGGTGTGGAATAAAGTTTTTAAAATAGGACGAATTATATAATAACATGTCAAAGAGTAATGTTTAATCTAAAGTTAATCATAATTTATGAAGAACGATTATTTAAAAGAGAAATCATACCCCATTTATAGGTATGCTTTTCTTTATGTCTTTTTAAATCTTTTTTTTGTGTGTTCTGTTTTTGCCCAGAACGCGGATGTTAGAGGACGTGTTTTTGATAAAATTACGGGAGAGCCCTTGGTTGGTGTCACAATTTTGCAAAAAGGAACAAGTAATGGTGTTGTGACAGACCTTGATGGTAATTATGCGTTAAAGGCTCCGATTGGTACTATGTTGGAGTTTAAATACATAGGTTATTTGACTACTACTTTGAAGGTGAAAGAAAAAGGGGTTTTTAATGTCGGATTGGTGTTGGATAATAATGTATTGGATGAAGTTGTTGTTGTAGGTTATGGTTCACAGAAGAAAGTAAACCTGACAGGTTCTGTCGCGGCCATGAAAGTTGATGAGACTATTGCAAGTAGGACAGTGACAAATGTTTCTTCTGCTTTGTCTGGTATGATTCCAGGTTTGGCGGTACAGCAGAGTACAGGTATGGCTGGAGCTAGCAATTCAAAACTGTTAGTGCGTGGTTTGGGTACTGTTAATGATGCTGATCCTCTTATTGTAGTTGATGGAATGCCCGATGTTGATATCAATAGAATTGATATGAATGATATTGAAAGTATTTCTGTTTTGAAAGATGCCTCTTCTTCTGCAATTTATGGCTCTCGTGCTGCCAATGGTGTGATTCTAGTTACCACCAAAACGGGTAAGGGAGCTGAAAAAGTCCAAATAAATTATACGGGTAATTTTGCAGTGGCTGATCCTACGAAGTTTTATGATATTTTGGAAAGCTATCCAAAATCGTTGACTTTGCATCAAAGAGCTTCAAGGGCAGGACGCTCAATTCCTAAATTTAATGATGGTACTATTGAACAATGGTTGTCAATGGGAATGATAGACCCTATACGTTTTCCCAATGAGAACCAATTAGATTGGGTAACAAGAACCGGATTGGTGCAATCTCATAATATATCGGCTCAGGGAGCGGGTGAGAAGCATAATTTCTATTTATCTATCGGTTATTTGGATGAAGAGGGATTTATGATTAAAAACGATAATAATCGTTACAATTTTCGTTTTAATATGGATTATAATATTCGCAAGAATATAAAAGTAGGTGCAAGAATGGATGGGCAATGGACTAAGATGACCTATGCTTACAACAATGGTTTTGTGGACTATAATGTGGATAATCTGCCGACTTCTGTCGCTATTACTGGTATTTATCCTTATAATCCTGAAACACGACAATATGGTGGACATATGGCGTATGGTGAGTCTGCTATGGCTGTGAATTTATATGCTGACATTAATACACGAAACAATATAAAAGAAAGACAAGAATATAATGGAAACATTTATGGCGAATGGAATGTCTTTGATGGTTTTACGGCACGGGTTGATTTTGGTTTGAATTATTATAACCAGTTTGTGAAATCCTATCAATCGGATCCAGGATTACAGTTGTGGGATTTTCAGACGGGAAAGCCGACTAAAGTTTTTATCGAGAATAGTGCAGGTATATCGAATTCAACGAATCAGGGTTATAAGACACTGCTTCAATTCCAATTACGTTATGAAAAGGAAATCATAAAAGGACATCATCTTTCAGCTATGGTTGCAATGAATGAAGAGTATTGGTATAACCGTTGGTTTTCTGCTGGAAGGAATGACCGTTTGCATGGTAGTCTTAATGAAATAGACGCAGCATTAAACACTACTCAAAGAACGGGGGGAGCCTCGGATGAAGAAGGTTTGCGCTCTTTCTTAGGACGTTTAAATTATTCTATTTTAGATCGCTATCTATTTGAGTTTACTTTCCGTGCGGACGGCTCTTCTAAATTTTTACCAGGTCATCAATATGGTTACTTTCCGTCAGGTTCTTTTGGTTGGCGTTTTTCGGAAGAAGAATTCTTTGAACCATTAAAAAAAGTGCTGTCATCTGGTAAGTTGAGAGTTTCATACGGTTCTTTGGGGAATAATTCTGGAGTGAAAAAATATGAGCAGAAAGAAACTTTCAGCAGTACACCTTATGCGCTAAATGGCAATACTTTAGTAAAAGGATTTAGTGCAAACAAAATGATTAATCGGGATTTTACATGGGAAAAGACAACTGTGGCCAATATTGGTTTGGATTTAGGATTCTTTAATAATCAACTTACTGCCGAGATTGATGTGTACGATCGATTGACAACGGGTATGATTCGTCCTTCTCAATTATCTACATTGCTCTCAGGCTATTCTGCTCCTCGTGTTAATATTGGTGACTTGAGAAACCGGGGTGTTGAACTGAATCTAAGATGGCAATCGAACATTCAAAAGTTTAATTATGGTGCTGCTTTCAATTTTTCATATAATAGAGATAAGTTGGAAAAATGGAATGAATACCGTAATCCGAGCAAAATATTTATAGATATGCCTTATTATTTTAATTACTATACGGTATCATCTGGTATTGCCCAAACTTGGGAAGATATTTATAATGCACCTTATCAGGGTACTACTACTATTGCTCCCGGTGATCTTTTATATGAAGATCTAAATGGTGACGGTCAAATAACTGGTGCGGATAAAAAGGCTAATCCGAAAATTAACGAACAAAGACCCACAGCAAATTATGGCTTGAATTTGTTTGCTGAGTGGAATGGTATAGATATTAGCATGTTGTTCCAAGGTTCTACAGGGCGTAAGGATTATTGGTATGGACATATGAATGCTGTAAATGTTGGTGAAGACCGCCATGTATTCCAAGAATACCATTGGGATGATACGTGGAGCATAGATAATAGAGGTGCTGAATTACCAAGATTGGCTTCTGTTAATACTGCACCTAATGGGACCGAATCCTCTTTTTGGTTGCAAGATTTGAGCTATTTACGTATGAAAAACTTGCAGATAGGTTATAATTTTCCTAAAAAATGGTTGGATAAATTAACTCTTAATAAAGTGCGATGCTATATGTCGGCAGAGAATCTGTTCACATTGACTGCATGGAAGGGTGTTGATCCTGAAAAAGCAAGAGTAGGAAATAATATAAATGAGGATCCTTTCCCTATAATGAAAACAATCTCGTTCGGTATTAATGTTGGATTTTAATAAACTAAGAACTATGAAACTGTATATAAAAGAAATAACATTGTCTTGTTTGATAGGTATGGTCGGTTCATCTTGTGTAAGCGATTTATTGAATCAGCCTCCCACAGCAGATTTATCTTCAGATTTGTTTTGGAAAACAACAGAAGATGCTACTTATGCATTACATGGGGTTTATAATGCTACTCGTACTCTTTTCCATAAAGAGTATAAATGGGATACTGCCACTGATATAATGTGGGGGGATATTCGTAATCCTTATAATGGCATTTGGCAACCGGCTTCTATGGTTGGTTCTAACAACGATCAATGTTGGAAAGATGCTTATCAAGTGGTAAATAGGGCTAATTATGTGCTAGAAAATGTGGACAAAATGCTTGAAACCTATATGAATGCAACCGATCAGGTTGGTTTGAAGCGTATTAAAGGGGAATTGTACTTTTTAAGGGCATTGGCTTATTTCCGTTTGATAGATCTTTGGGGAGATGTTCCTTATTATACACATACTTTGAATGGCAATGATGAAGCTTTCTCTATGGGTAGGACCCCTCGTGAGACTATTAAGGATAATATCTTAAAAGATCTTGATTATGCGAAGGAGAATATTCCTATTACAATTATAGATTCGGAACGTGGCAGGGCAACACGTGTAGCTGTGTATGCATTTAGTGGAAAAATTAAACTATTCTGGGCTTCTTGGATGAAAAATGAAAATAAAATGGATGAGGCATTGGCTTATTATAGGGCTGCTGCAGAAGACTTCAAGGAGGTTATGAAACCTGAATATGGTCGGGCTTTATTTAAAAATGGTGATCCAGGAGAACCCAACAATCCTTCTTATGGAGAGTTGTTTAATGGAAAGAATGAGTACTGCAATGAGATAATTTTTGCTACAAGCAATATGGGACCGAATTCTCCGGGACTGGGAGACTATTATACTTACGACTTTGCTACTCGTAGTACAGGTGCTGGCGGTACCAATGTTACTCCTACTATCCGTTTGGTTGATAAATACCAATTGCTTTCAACTGGAGATTATGCTCCTCCTATGGTAAAAACAGATGCAGCCGATAAAGAATCTGTTGAAAATGGTGCTTGTAATCCAGAATCGTACGAGGGACGTGATTATCGTTTATATGCAACTGTCATGTGGGATGGACAAAAAATGGTACGTGTTTCTAATGACGGAATGACTATAGGTCCTGACACTTTGATTTTTAGATATAAATTTGATGATAATGTTACTTATATATCTTCAGGAAGACGTACAGGATATATATTCCGTAAATTTGTAAGAACTTATGCATGGGGATCAAGAGACCAAGGGCCTCAAGACACTTATCTGATGCGTTTGCCCGATGTTTGGTTGATGTATTGTGAAGCTATTAATGAAATTAACAATGGGCCAACAGACGAGTGTTTTGACTTGATTAATCAGATACGTCATAGAGCAGCACTTCCCCCGCTTGAGAGGAGTAAATTTGAATCGAAAGAGGCATTCTTTAATGCAATTGATCAAGAACGTTGTGTAGAACTTGTTGCAGAAGGACAAAGATTTTTTGATATTCGTAGATGGAATATGGTTGAGAAACTTTGGCCACAGCCTAATGGATATCGTTTGGAATCTACTTGGGGAGAGTTTTTCCGTGATGAATTTAAAAATGCACAAGAACGTGATTTTCAGCGATTTTACCGTTTTAAGATTCCTCAATTAGAGATTGATAAAAATCCTAATATGACTCAAAATGATTGTTGGTTATAACAAAAAATAGAAGTACAATGAAAACTAAAATAACTTTGTTTATATTTGCTTTGGCTGGTTTCATGGCCTCTTGTAATGATTATCCGATTGATGATAATGGCTTGTTGATTTCAGATAAAACTAAATGCTATATGAGTAGTTTTAACTTGCTTGGTACAGACCATCAGAATGTTCTAGTTAAAACTCCTACTGTTTCAAATGGACTAATTGATACTGTGGCTTGTACAGTAACAGCAGTGGCTAAATTCGGGACGAATCTTCAAAAAGTAAAACCTTATTGTGGTGTAACGGATGATATAACTGTACATCCCGGTATGGGAAAGTGGGTTGATTTTACAGAACCTAAAGAATATACTTTAGTTTCAGGAAATCGTCAAATTAAGAAAAAATATACTATTACTGTTACAGTTCAACAATGAGTGATGTTATGAAGAAAATATCTATTTTAAGTTTTTTTGCAGTTATATTGATATCTGTAGTTGCTTGTTCAGACGAAGATAATGGAGCATTGCAGAATGATTTGATAAAAAGAACAATGTCTCCTTTGATTGTAGGAGAAAAAATAAATTTTGCCTATGCAGCTGGTACATCTGATAGTAAATTGTCTATGATGTGTGTTGAAGCGTCTGTACCAGGTGGTGAAGGTACTAACTTTGAGCCTTACGCATGGCATACTGAAAATGGTGTCGATAAATCTGAAGTTGTGGCTTCGGATTGTCGGACGGAAGGGCGTACTTCAAGTGCTAAAATCATAGATTCACAAGCTACGACCTTGCGTTATTATTATGTTATTCCTGAAGAAGTTCGGGGAAAAAAAGTTTCTTTTGTTTTTTCAACAGTTTCGGAAAATGGAGAGAAAGTTTCTTATAGGACACCTTCTTATAATGTATCTGCTATGGATATGAGAAAACTTATTTCCTTGTCTGGAGAAGAAGATGGCAGTCGTTATTTTTCTATTGAGGATATGAAGGCATATACAAAAAATGAAGTAATAAGTGGAAACTTGTTTTCAAAAATCGATTTTATTTATGCGTATGCTCCTAAGAAAAATGTAAATGGAAACAGTTATGACTATAAACATGCATTTTTTGCTCCTGCTGCTGAAGGGTTTTATCCGGATGATTTTGTTTTGCCGTCAGGAATAGAAAAAAAGAAAACATTGATGGATAAGAAACTTTATGTATGGGATGGACAGCTTAAAGATGATGTTAATACGGATATTTATGTGGATGATTTGGATTTAAGATCACAAACTTTTGAAAATTCTGTAGATTATGTCTTGGATATTCGTGCTGAAGGTGGTGTTTTCATGAAAACATCAGATGGTAAATATGCAGCATATATTTACATTAATAGTTTGGATACCAATAATAAGAAAGCTATTATTGGTATCAAAAGATTGCGTTTAGAGTAAAAATATGGCTACACACTTGAAATTTAATATAGTAGAGTGTGTAGCTTTTATGTTTTTTGAATATTAATTGCATTATTGTCTTTTCCTCACATCAAGAACTTGAATTTATCTTAGCATTATTTGAATTGGGACCATAAATTTGTTGGATAACTCATGACTTTGGAGGAATTCTATTAGATAATAGTTACTAGAATTTTAGATAAAGCTATGAAGTTAATAATTAGTTCTGTTCTTTTTTTGTTCTTTTTACTTTCTTCTTCATTTGCTCAAGAATCAGTACGTTTAAAAGTTATGACATATAATTTGCGTTTTGGAGAATTAGCATCTTTGAAAAAAATTGCAGATTTTGTTACAATTTGTGAACCGGATTTTGTGGCTTTACAAGAGTTGGATTGCATGACTAAGCGTGAAAAGGCACCTCATCAACATGATAAGAATTTTATAGTGGAATTAGGCTATTATACGAAGATGTTTCCTTTGTATGGAAAGACTATATCTTATGCAGGTGGGTTTTATGGTATTGGTCTGCTGACAAGATTTCCTTATATTAGTGTGCAAAAGGTAATGTTGCCCAAACAAGAAGTACAAAATGAAGCTCGTGCATTATTGATGGCTGAGGTTGAATTATCCAGTGGAGATACGATTATTGTTGCTTCTACTCATTTGGATTATACTTCTTCTGCTTCACGTGATAGACAGCTAGAGGTTATTACAGAAATTCTGAAAGAAAAGAACTTTCCGGTCATATTGGGAGGAGACTTTAATGCAACTCCTAATTCGAAGGAGATAATAACTTATTTTGAGGACTGGGAACCGTTATCTGATGATGCAATGTTGACTTCTCCAACTCAAAAACCTAAAAATAAGATAGACTATTTATGGGGATATCCCAAAAGAAGTTGGAAATTGGTGTCTTCAAAAGTGGATAGTGTTTCATTGTCTGATCATCTGCCAATTTATTCAGAGGTAGAACTAATGCATTGATATGTTAGATGTTTTTTGTGGATACTTCCCTTTTTAGTGATTTGTTTTAAATTTATTAATTATTAAATTGATGATATTGCTATGAGAATATTGAGTAGTATTGTTTTCTGTATTTTAAGTATATTATTGGCTCATGCTGGAAATACTAAGCAAGTTTTTCATTCTCCCGATAACTCCGTTGGCTTTTCGGTTTATGAGGTGAATGGACAATTGAAGTACGAAGTTTCCTATAAAGGGAAACCGGTTATTTTAGAATCGTGTCTTGGTATAGATAGATGGAAGGATAATATGGAGATAGAGCGCATTGATTCTGTTTCTGTAAATCAAGACTGGTATCCGGTTTATGGAGAACGTTCGGTAGTAAATGATTGTTATAAGGGGTACACATATACATTGAAGGGAAAGGGACGTGGTGACAAACTCGCTTTGATTGTCAGAATTTACAATTCGGGTGTCGGTTTCAGATACAAATATTTGCACGGATCTTATTTACGCATTACGGAAGAATTTACAACTTTTACCGTGCCGGAAAATACTTACTGCTGGTTTGCTCCTTTTGCTCAAGCAGAACATAAACGTATGTTGGTTAAGGACTGGCCGGGTGAGGCTGAGCGACCATTGACTCTTCAATTAGAAAATGGGCTTTATGCAAGCTTGGCTGAGGCAGAAATGGTCGATTATAGCAGAACCAAATTTGTAGTACGTAAAGGGG
Organism: Bacteroides sp. CACC 737; assembly: GCF_013874375.1. Classification (NCBI taxonomy): domain Bacteria; kingdom Pseudomonadati; phylum Bacteroidota; class Bacteroidia; order Bacteroidales; family Bacteroidaceae; genus Bacteroides; species Bacteroides sp. CACC 737. Next base: position 3,066,164 of record NZ_CP059408.1, on the reverse strand, counting down.
AGAGTAACGTGATTCGTTGCAAGATGTATGACGCAGTTGAAGATATAGCTCCATTTGAAACCCCCTGGAGAGTTGTTATGATTGCTGAAAGTCCCAAAGACTTAATCAATAACAATGACTTGATTTTGAATTTGAATAAGCCTTGCCAAATAGAAGATACAAGCTGGATTAAGCCGGGACGTATAATCCGTACCGTTTCCCTTACTACGGATGGGGCTAAGAAAGTTGTGGATTTTGCTGTTAAAAGAGGATTGAACTATATTCATTTTGATTCGGGTTGGTATGGTTCGGAAATCTCAAAAGAGTCAGATCCTAGAAAATCGGATGTTGATCCGCAGCGTTGTCCGGTCAATGATTTGGATATGCCTGAAGTGGTGAGATATGCAAAGAGCAAAGGTGTAGGGGTCTGGGTATATGTCAATCAGCGTGCTTTGTCTGCCTATTTGGACGAAATATTACCGTTGTATGAATCTTGGGGGATAGCAGGTATCAAATTCGGATTCGTGCATGTCGGTTCATTCAGATGGACAACATGGTTACATGATGCGGTAAAGAAGTGTGCAAAACATCATTTGATGGTGGATATTCATGATGAATATAGACCTACAGGATTTAGCCGTACTTATCCTAATCTTCTGACTCAGGAAGGTGTCAGAGGTAATGAGGAGTTCCCTGATGGTGTAAACAATACAACTTTGCCCTTTACCCGGTTCCTTTGTGGAGCAGCAGATGCTACGGTTTGTTATTATCACCGTAAAGAGTTGAAGCCGGGCTTGGAAAAGAGCTTGAATGCACGTTCATTGCTGAATACGGCTTGTCATCAAATGGCATTATCTGTGATAAACTATAGTCCTTTGCAGTTCTTATATTGGTATGATACTCCGGAAGATGTGAAAGATGAACCAGAGTTGTTCTTCTTTGATAATCTACCTACTACTTGGGATGACTCTAAAACGCTTGATGGCGCTATTGGCGAGTATATAACGATGGCTCGTAGAAAAGACAATGTTTGGTATGTAGGTTGTCTTACTAACAATGACGCAAGAAAACTGAATGTTTCTCTTGACTTTTTGGAAGAAGGCAAGAAATATGAATTGACAATGTTTACTGATGGAGGAGAGAAAGTGAAAACACGAACGCATGTAGCCATAGACACAAAAAAGGTGACGGCAAAAACCAACTTGAAGTTGTCTCTTTTGTCTCGTGGCGGTGTGGCCATGATTATCAAAGAACTTAAAGATTAGTTTCGTTATGAAAAGATATGTTTTAGGAAGTCTGTTCGTTCTGTTATGTTCATGTTCTTCTCATTCTAAGTTTGAGGTGGAACCGTTGTTGGACTATTGCGGAGGGCAGATAGAGAAAAGCCTGAATAGCTTGGATGATACCACCCAGATGCCACGTAATATATTGTCTGACAAGGATGAACGTAAATGGAACTGTACCTCCATTTATGATTGGACAAGTGGCTTTTGGCCCGGAATACTTTGGTATGCATATGAGTATTCGCATGATGCAGAGATTAAGAAGCAGGCAGAACGTTATTCTTCTGCTTTATATCCGGTGCTTGACCACAAACCGGGCAACCATGATTTGGGATTTATGATGTATTGCAGTTTGGGCAATGCTTATAGATTGACGGGTGAACAAAAATATAAGAAGATGTTGCTACGGGCAGCCGATTCGTTGGCAACTTTGTTTGATGAACGGGTAGGTACGATTCATTCATGGCCGGGAATGAGACAGCAAAAAGGATGGCCACACAACACAATCATTGATAATATGCTGAATCTGGAACTGCTGTTTTGGGCTGCTAAGAATGGAGGCAATAAAAGGTTGTATGATATTGCATTCAGCCATGCGGAGGTGACTGCTAACAATCAGTTCAGGGATGATTACAGTACATGCCACGTGGTGGTATATGATACGCTCAGCGGAAAAAGAATCAGCCAATTGACTCATCAGGGATATGCGGATGAATCTTTATGGGCACGTGGGCAGGCATGGGCAATCTATGGTTTTACCATGTGCTATAGGGAAACGGGAAATGTTGTTTTTCTTGATGTAGCTCAAAAGGCTACGGATACTTACCTGCAAAGACTCCCGGCGGATTACATCCCTTATTGGGATTTTGATGCACCCGGTATTCCAGAAGAACCGAGAGATGCTTCGGCTGCTGCAGTGGTGGCTTCGGGATTGCTTGAATTGAGCTTATACATCAAGGATAAAAAGAAGGCTGAGCACTACTTTGATGCTGCCATAAAGATGCTGGAAGCTTTATCATCTCCAGCCTATTTGAGTGGAGAGGTAAACAATGCTTTTTTGCTGCATTCCACCGGGCATAAGCCTCATGGGTCAGAGATAGATGCTTCGATAATCTATGCCGATTATTATTATATAGAGGCATTAATTAGACTGAATAGGATTAACAATAATTGCAAGGTCGTTGGATGATGAAGAACAGATTTCTTTTACTGATAAGTTTGTTTCTTGTGCAGTCGGTTTTTGCCCAACAAGATGCTGGTTTTTATTTTTATTCTCAAGAGGACATGAATAATATCAAGTCTTCTTCGAAAACAGAATGGGGACGAAAAATCTTAAAAAGGCTTGATAAGACGATTGCGGAAAGAGAAAAACATTCTCTGGAAATACCGACTTTGGAGGGGGGACATGGACATCACTATTTTTGCCCGATTCATAATACTCAGTTTGTGTTTGATTGGGACAGCCCTAAAGAACACTATTGTACCGTGTGTAAAAAGAAATGGAGTGGAGTGGATAAATATGACTGGGCTTGGGTAAATTTTGTTCATGCTGCTAATTTGGACTACTTGAAGGCTAATATGTATCTATATTTAGCAACAGATAAAAAGCAATATGCCCGTAATATAGCATCAATGTTGTTGGACTTATCCCGGAAATATCCTGCTTATAAAATTCATGATAGGGAGAGGAAATATAATCCGGGCACAAGTGGTAAGCTGTTTTCTCAGAGCTTGGACGAGGCTGTTTGGGCCATAGATGCAGCTCGTGCTTATCTGGTGGCTTCTAAAGCAATGACTTCGGAGGAACAACGGCAGATAAAGAATGGCTTTCTGCGTCCTTGTGCGGAGTTACTGATGGGAAGTCGTGATAAAGGCAATTGGCAGGTATGGCACAACGGAGGAATCATGGCATTGGGAGTTGCTTTAAAAAGTGATTCCATAATTGACGTCGCTCTGAAGAAACCGGTGCTGGGGTATTATGATATGCAGAAGTATCATGTATATGATGATGGTTGGTGGAATGAAGGTTCCGTGGTTTATCACTTTTATCCGTTGCGGGCTATTCTGCTGTCTGCCGAGGCGGTAAGGTGCCGCAATATTGATTTGTACGACCCGAAGGTTGTTAATATGTTCTTGTCGCCCGTGCAGTTGCTTTATTCGGATTTGATGTTTCCTTCGCAGAATGACGGTTGGTATGGGACTACTTTGTTTGAGCAAACGGGTCTATACGAGATTGTGGCTTTGCGCACCGGTAATCGACAGATGACGGACATTCTGGCTGCATGTTATAAGAAAATTGAAAGGAAATCGCCGGAGGCATTGATAAACGGGATGGATTTGAAATCGCATGATGGGCGCGTTTCCTTGGATAGTCATCTGTTTCCGGATTTGGGAGTTGGCGTATTGCGCTTCCAAGATAAAACGGTGGTATTGAAAAACGGACCGAGTGGTGGATTGCACGGGCATCCAGACAAGCTGTCAATAAGCATTCATGACGGTCGTAAAGAGATTCTGCCAGATTTGGGTACTACGGCATACGGAGTCCCCGATTGCTATGCTTGGTATCAGAAGACAATTTCACATAATACGGTGACAGTTGATAGGAAGAATCAGAATGCTGTTGGGGAAAAGATTTCCTTGTTTGAACCTACTTTCAATGGTGGAAAAATAGAAGCCTCCTCAGAGAATGCTTATCCGGGAGTGAAAATGTGCAGGAGCTTGTCATTGGATGGACTAAATTTGACAGACCGTTTTACTTGTGAGTCGGAGGAGGAACATGTGTATGACTATACTTTGATATTGCGTGATTCTGTGGCTTTGCCTGCTGCAAGGTGTGATACGCTACCCGAATATGAGCGTATTTCTAATGTAAGTAAAGGCTGTGGAGATGGGAGCTGTTTTTTTGAGTTACGTGATGGAACAAAGCTGATTTTGAATCTCTCTGTGCCTTATGAACTATATACGGGGGTAGCACCGGGCATTCCTCCTAAGGGATTGACACCGGGTGAGGATGTATATCCTTTAATTGTGCGGGTTAAGGGAAAGAAGTTGGATATTGAGGTTATTTGGAAATTGGTTGAATGATTTTAATGATGTAGATTTATGCGACAAGGATATATTGGGAAATTAAAGTTTTTAAAGGTTTATATTTTTGCTTTGTTTTTTTGGGGAGGTGTATTGAGCGTAAGAGGGCAGAATGCTGTTACTGTTGACACGTTGGCCAATGGGGTTTATCGTTTGTCTATAGGAATACCGGATAAATTCACCCCTTATGATTTTTGTCCGAAGGGACCTAAGTATAGTGCACTGGATAAGCTTGCCACCAGGGAACTTCCTTTTACGTTGAAGGATATTGATATGAGAGTGACTACACGTGGAAGTCGTGTGTCTATACCTTTGCAAGATGGAGAACAGCTTTATGGTTTTGGGCTTCAGATTGGTTCGTTTCAGCAACGGGGATTAAAGAAGAGACCCATCGTGAATGACCATCCTTTGAACACATTGGGTTATACACATGCTCCGCAACCGTTCTATGTGTCAAGCAAAGGATATGGAATTCTGGTTAATACTTTACGATACACGACTTTTTACTGTGGTACTCATACTGAAAAAAATATTCAAGAGAAATCTCCGTCCCCTACTGGAGAAGTGAAGATCTCTACCGAAGAATTATATGCTAATGAGAAATCCGGAAGCTATGTATATGTTGATATTCCGAACTGTGATGGGGTGGAAGTGTTTATCTTTCAGGCTTCCGGTTTGAAGGAAGCCGTTCAGAAATATAATTTGTTTTCCGGCGGTGGATGTTTGCCTCCTATGTGGGGACTTGGTTTTAAATACCGTACTAAGACTGATTTTACGCAAGAGGGAGTTATGAGGGTACAGTCCTATTTTAGGGATAAGAAGATTCCTTGTGATGTGATTGGGTTGGAACCCGGTTGGCATACGGCTGCCTATTCTTGTTCTTATGTATGGAATAAGGAACGTTATCCGGATCATCATTCAATGTTGAAAACCTTGATTGGGAATCATTACAAAGTGAATCTGTGGGAACATGCTTATGTGCATCCTACTTCACCGTTATGGAAACCGCTGAAGGATTATTCTGGTGATTTTCTGGTATGGGGTGGACTGGTACCGGATTTTGCTTTGCCGGAGACGAGAACGCGCTTTGCTGATTATCATAAGCAGTTAATGCGTGAAGGTATATCAGGTTTCAAACTTGACGAATGTGATAATTCGGATGTTTCTGTAGGGAATGCTACTTGGGGATTTCCCGAAATGAGTACTTTCCCCTCCGGAATGGATGGTGAACAAGTGCATCAAGCATTTGGTATGCTTTATTTGCGGACATTGAATGAGATGTATGTCAGTGAAAATAAACGGACTTTTCAAGATTATCGCTCTTCGGGATTGTTCGCTTCTTCCATTCCTGCTTCGTTGTATAGTGATATTTATGGGTATAAAGATTATATTGAGATGGTCTGTAATTCGGCTTTCGGAGGATTGTTGTGGTCACCCGAAGTGAGGCAATCCGGGTCAAAGGCTGAATTTTTCCGTCGTTTACAAGTTGTACTTTTGTCTGCCCATGCAGTCGTTGACAGTTGGTTTTTGCAAAATCCTCCTTGGCTACAGTATGATAAAGATAAAAACAATGCCGGTATCTTTTTGACAGACAGTATTGAAATGGAGAATATTACACGTAAATTGGTGAACCAACGTATGCGTTTATTACCTTACTTGTATAATGCCTTCGCACATTATTGTATGGAGGGTATTCCTCCTTTTCGTCCTTTGTTAATGGATTTCTCTGGAGATGTTAAAATACAGAATATTACGAATCAGTATATGATGGGAGATAACTTGATGGTGGCTCCATTATTGGATGATACCGGCAAAAGGACTGTTTATTTTCCTAAGGGGACTTGGTATAACTTTAACACAAACGAACGCTATGAAGGTGGCGGTGAACATGAAGTGACCATAGCAATGGATGAAATGCCATTGTTTGTAAAGGGAGGAACAATTTTGCCATTGGCTAAACCTTTGCAATATGTAGCCGACGATTCTGTTTTTGATATTGTATGCCATGTTTATGGGGATGCTTCGGAAGCGACTTCTACTTTGTTCGAGGATGATGGTGTGAGTTATGATTTCGAGAGTAAGAACAGTTATAACTGGTTGCTTTTGGATGTGAAAAATGGAAAGGGCAAGTATAAACGTAAAGGTTCTTACAAAGGCAAGCGGTATAATGTGTCCGAATGGGTGTTTATAAAATAATAAATAAAAAGATATGGAGCGTGTAATTACCCTTCACAATCGCAATGGTTTGACGGCTCGTTTTACGAATTATGGAGCACGTTGGTTGGCTATGCTTGTTCCTGATAGGCAGGGGAATTTGGAAGATGTCTTGTTGGGATTCGATGATTTGGTTAGTTATAAAAAGGCTCGCGAACAGTATTATGGAGCTACCGTTGGACGTGTCTGTGGGCGCATAAGGCATGCAGGCTTCAATCTTGGGAATAATTATTATAAGTTAGCTGCCAATGATGTCTATGGTAAGCCTACACCCAATCATCTGCATGGTGGTTTTGAAGGATTTCATTGTTGCTGTTGGGATACTTCAGTAGGCATAAATGAAAAAGGGGAACAGACAGTTCTGTTCACTCGTTTGTCCCCTGATGGTGAAGAGGGTTATCCTGGTAATTTGAAGGTATCTGTTCGTTATACATTGACCGATATTGATTCGTTGGAAATAAAGTGTAGAGCGGTGACAGATTGCCTAACTCCCATAAATCTGACAAATCATGCTTTTTTCAATTTAGCTAGCGTACGGAGATCTATGAATGTTTTGTCTCATAGACTCCGGTTATATTCTGCTCAGCTTATTGATTGTGATGACAGTTTGCTTCCTACCGGGAAAATTATTTCATTGGAAGGAACTGTACTTGATTTTAGAAATGGACGGATAATTTCAGATGCTTTGGCTACAGACTATCTGGGCATCAGACAACAGAAAGGTTTTTCGCTGGCTTACGTATTAAATAATGTAGGAGACTGCCCATTAGCTGTGGAATTATATGAAGAAAGTAGTGGGCGAAAATTGTCTATTTATACCAATCAGCCTTCTTTACAAGTATATACGGGGTATATGATGGATGGATCTGATGTGGGGAAGGATGGTACACCTTATTTCAGTAGTGCCGGAATTGCTTTGGAACCTCAAGGGTATCCTGACGCTGTACATTGGGCAAATTTTCCATCTATACTTTTGGATGTGGGCGAAGAATACACTTTTAGGGCTGTATATCAGTTTACAGTGGAGTAGAGTTATATAGAGGCTGGGTTTATTTTAATACTTGAGATATGCAATATTTACGTTTGTCTATTTTGTCTTATTTGCTGTTTTTTTCTTATTTATGTGGTTTGGCTGGAGAGAAAGACTATGTACAATATGTAAATCCATTGATTGGTACTCAAGGGGACGGTCACTGTTTCCCGGGAGCAGTAAGACCGTTGGGTATGGTACAGCCTAGCCCGGAGACAACCACAGATCATTATCCGGGGTATGAAGGAGACCATATTTCCGGTTACCAATATAGTGATCCATATATCTGGGGGATTACACAAACACATTTAAATGGTGTGGGATGTCCTACATTGTCTGATATTTTGCTCTTGCCTTTTTGTGGTGATTTTAAGAATAAAGAGTTACGCTCAGACTTTCGTTCAGAATATAGAAAAGATACGGAACAAGCTTATCCTGGATATTATTCGGCTGAGTTGACTACTCATAAAGTAAAAATAGAATTGACTGCTTTGAAGCATGTTGCTTATCATCGTTATACTTATCGGCAAGGGGAAGAAGCTCATTTACTGATTGATTTGCAGTATGGAGTAAGCTGGAATGTGGGAAATATCAAAGATAATGTACTTGAAGCCAATCAAAAGTTTCTTGATAACTATACATTGTGTGGTTATCGAAAAGCGCGTGAGTGGACTCAGCGTAAATTGTTCTATGTGATAACATGGAATAAACCGATTTCACGTATTGTTGAAATGAAAAGTCCTGGTGGTGCGGATGAAAAAGCTCCACGATACGTTCTGTGTTTTGATATGCAAGGAGATGATATGTTGGAGGTATGTGTAGCTTTATCTACTGTGAGTGTAGAAAATGCTCAAGACAATTTGAATCGAGAATTCAGAGGGTGGGGATCTTTTGAACAAGAGTGCAGTAATGCAAGAGGTGAATGGAATGACTTGTTCCGGCTTATCGAAATCGAGGGAACTAATGAGCAAATGTGTAATTTCTATACGGCTTTTTATCGCCTTTATACTCAACCTAATAATATTGCAGATTGTAATGGAGAATATCGTGCAGAGAATGATTCAGTTTATGTTTCACCAGATGGAAAATATTATTCAACTCTTTCGGTTTGGGATACATATAGGGCGGCAAATCCGTTGTATACAATATTGACCCCGTCATTATCAGAGGAATTGCAGACTTCAATGATGCTGTCTTATAGTAAAAAAGAAACTTATACTGATAGACCGTCAGAAGCAAATTCTTATTTGCCTCGTTGGGGATTATGGGGCAGGGAGGTACACACTATGATTGCCAATCATGCAGTTCCGGTTGTAGCAGATGCTTGGCTGAAAGGAATACGGACACCATATTTTACAGATAATGAAATATTCAATGCTTTATGGACTACGGTAACGAAGATGCATCATGGAAATCATATAGATTTGATAAATCGGTATGGTTACATCCCTTATGATGATAAAATGACGGCTGTTGACAATGGGCGCGAAACTGTGTCTAAACTTCTGGAAGGCATCTACGATGACTATTGTGTTGCACAGATGGCCAAATCTTTGAATAAATGGAAAGAGTATACCTTTCTTATGAATAGGGCTGGATATTACCGTAATGTATATGATGCTGGTTCCGGTTTTATGCGTGGTAAAAATAAAAAAGGTGAATTCAAGAAGGATGTCGATGTGGATGAAATTGTTGGAGAGTGGATTCCGGAATCTGATTTTACGGAAGCGAATGCCTATCATTATCGTTTTCATGTGCAACATGACATTCCAGGGCTTGTGGAATTGAATGGAGGAAGTGAAAAGGTGGCAAATCGTTTGGATTCGATGTTTTTTGCGAAAACAAATCCGATAGTAAAAGGTAAATCTTGGCAGATTACAGGGTGCTTAGGGCAATATTGGCATGGCAATGAACCTTGTCACCATTTGCCATACTTGTACAAATATACTGATAAAGGGGATAAGACTGATTTATTGATACGCTATCTGGCTTCAAATTTTTATAAAAATCAAGAGAATGGTCTTCCTGGCAGTGATGATTGTGGACAAATGTCTGCTTGGTATATGTTGTCTAATCTTGGTTTTTATCCGGTTAATCCTTGCGGTGGTGAGTATGTCTTGGGGGCACCTCAACTGGAACGCGCGACATTGCATCTTCCCGGTGGGAAAAAATTGACGATTATAGCCGATAACCTTTCAGAGGATAATTATGTCGTAGATAAAGTTTTTTTGAATGGAAAATTCTTGAAACGCATATTTGTCACTCATACGGAATTGATGGAAGGAGGCGTTTTGTCTTTTAAAATGAAGAAAGGGAAGGTTAAAATTAGTAATTCACTTTTTAAAGTACAGTGATTGGACCTATGAAGAATATTTTTAGAATGAAAATTTCAGCGTTACTGTTTTTTTATGTTTTTTTTTGTGTGTCATTATCTGTTATGGCTGATGGAATAGAACAACCTGCGTGGCAAGTGATAAATAGAAAGTTCGGTAGTTGCGGCAAGAATGTGCGTTTAAAATTGACGGACTGCCAAGATGGAAAGGACTATTTCTCTGTGAAAGCGTCAAAGGGAATGTTGACAATTGAAGGTAGTAGCCAGGTTGCTTTATGTTATGCTTTTCGACGTTATATGCAAGAAGCTTGTGGCTCAATGACTACTTGGGGAGGAAGCCATGTGGTGCTGCCTAAAGTATGGCCGGATTATAGCTTACAACATCAGACTACCCCCTATAACCTGCGTTATTTCTTGAATGTTTGTACTTATGGATATACAGCTCCTTTTTGGGGATGGAAACGTTGGGAACAGGAAATTGATTGGATGGCACTTCATGGAGTGAACTTCCCGTTGGCAACAGTGGCTGCTGAGGCTATAGCAGAACGTGTATGGTTGCGTTTGGGGTTGAAAAAGGAGGATGTGCAGTCTTTCTTTACAGCACCGGCCCATCTGCCTTGGCATCGTATGGGGAATCTGAATTCTTGGGATGGAGGACTGACCGATAATTGGCAAAAGGAGCAGATTGAGTTGCAGCATCGGATATTGGAGAGGATGCGCGAGTTGGATATGCATCCCATAGCTCCAGCTTTTGCTGGATTTGTGCCAATGGCTTTTGTCCAGAAACACCCAGAGATAAGGTTTAATCATTTGAAGTGGGGCGGCTTTAATGAAAACTATAATGCATACGTGCTACCTCCTGATTCTCCTTTTTTCGTAGAGATAGGCAAAATGTTCATTGAGGAGTGGGAAAAGGAGTTTGGAAAAAATAAATATTATTTGTCAGACAGCTTTAATGAAATGGAACTTCCCGTTGACAAAAATGATAAAGAGGGAAAAAATAGAGTGCTTGCCCAATATGGTGAAACGATATATAACTCTATTGTTGCAGGGAATCCGGATGCAGTATGGGTGACTCAGGGATGGACTTTCGGCTATCAACGTTCTTTCTGGGATCAGACTGCTTTGAGTGCATTGTTGAGCTGTGTGCCTGATGATAAGATGATTATTATAGATTTAGGCAATGATTTCCCGAAATGGGTATGGAAAACGGAACAGACATGGAAAAGGCATGGAGGATTTTATGGTAAAAAGTGGATTTTTAGTTATGTGCCCAATTTCGGTGGTAAGAATATATTGACTGGAGAATTGGATATGTATGCATCTGCGTCTGTGGAGGCTTTGCAGGTTGAGTGCGGAAAAGACTTGGTAGGATTTGGATCTGCTCCAGAGGGGCTTGAAAGTAATGAGGTTGTATATGAATTGCTTGCTGATGCAGGTTGGAGTGATACTGTAATAAATTTGGATATGTGGTTGGAGAGTTATTGCAAGGCTCGTTACGGTGGATATCCGGATAATATGTCGGAAGCTTGGAATCTGTTGAGAAAAAGTACATATGGTTCTTTTTATGCCTATCCTCGCTTTACGTGGCAAACAGTTGTTCCTGATAGTATAAGAGAGACGAAGGTGGCTATGAACGATGATTTTTTCCAAGCGGTGGAACTTTTTTTGAATTGTTCGGAAAGTTTGCGACAATCAGAATTGTATAGGAACGATGCTATCGAATTTGCTGCGTTCTATTTGGGTGCTAAGGCTGATTTGCTATATGTCAAGGCACTTGAAATGAAAAAGAAGGGGAATAAAACGGAGGCGGATAGAAAATTGGCGCAAACTGTTTCGTTGTTACTGAATGCCGATCGTTTGCTTTTGTTTCATCCTCTACATAGGTTGGATCGATGGATTGAGCAGGCAAGGGATTGTGGTGTGTCTGCTATGGACTGTGAACGTTATGAGATGAATGCTAAGCGCTTGATTACGACGTGGGGAGGAAGACAGGAAGACTACGCTGCTCGTGTGTGGTCAGGTTTGATAAAAGACTATTATATACCTCGTTTGCAACTTTATTTTTCGGATCAGAGCTTAGGGGAGTGGGAAGAAAACTGGATTGTGACTCCTTGGCGTAATACGACTCAGACTTTCCGTAATCCGTTGAAAGCGGCGGTTCGGTTGGTAAAAGAGGCCTCTGCTTTATAATCTTGTATTGTTTCAGATTAAATTGTTTGTAAGGATGAAGAAAGGAATTTGTTTAATTGGGATATTGCTTTGGGGGGCAATAGCTATGCAGGCAGGAAATTGTAGGGATGTTGAAGTCGCAAAATCTATGTTAAAACGTTTGATTCCTGCTTATGCGGATAGTTTCTTGTTTAAGAAAGTAGATGGTAATGGGAAAGATCTTTTTAGAATTGAATCTACGGCTGATGACAGAATTATGATTAGCGGGAATAATGCTAATTCAATGGCAACTGGTTTGAACTACTATTTGAAATATTATTGTTTGACTACAGTTTCTTGGTATGCGGACCAACCGGTAGAGATGCCCGCGAAGTTGCCACAAGTGTTCTCGCCCATAGAGATAACGGCAAAGGTAAAAAGACGTTTTTTCTTGAATTATTGCACTTTTGGTTATAGTATGGCCTTTTGGGACTGGGATGATTGGCAAAGGTTCATAGACTGGATGGCACTTAATGGCATAAATATGCCTTTAGCCATAACGGGACAAGAGGCTGTATGGTATAAAGTTTGGAAAGATATCGGTTTGAAAGACCAAGATATCCTTTCATATTTTACAGGACCAGTTTATCTTCCTTGGCATAGAATGGCCAATATCGATTCATGGAACGGTCCTTTGCCAATGGAATGGCTCGAAAATCAGTCAAAACTTCAGCAACAGATTTTGTCGCGTGAGCGTGAACTGAATATGAAACCCGTGCTGCCTGCTTTTAACGGACATGTTCCTGCGGCCTTAAAAAGGATCTATCCTGAGGCTGATATTCAGACTTTAGGAAAATGGGCTGGATTTACCAAGGAGTATCATTGTTCTTTTTTAAATCCGGAAGAACCTTTGTTTGCGCTGTTGCAAAAGAAATTTCTTAAAGAACAGAGAAAATTATTCGGAACAGAACATATTTATGGCATTGACCCTTTTAATGAAGGTGAGCCTCCTTCTTGGAAACCGGATTATTTGAATAAGGTTTCTTCTGATTTGTATCATACTTTAAAAGAAGCTGATTCAGAGGCTGAGTGGTTGCAGATGACCTGGATGTTTTATTTTGACCGGGAAAAATGGACAGCTCCTCGGATAGAAGCTTTTTTGAAAGGAGCCCCTGAAAACAAATTGTCTTTATTGGACTATCATTGTGAGAATGTGGAATTGTGGAAACAGACAAACTGTTTTCATGGTCAGCCTTATATCTGGTGTTATTTAGGAAATTTTGGTGGAAACACGGGTATCACGGGAAATGTAAAAGAAAGTGGGCGAAGATTGGATATTGCACTGAAGGAAGGAGGAGATAATTTGAAGGGAATCGGCTCCACACTGGAAGGTCTTGATGTCATTCAATTTCCGTATGAATATATTTTAGAAAAAGCCTGGACAATAGATAAAGGGGATGATACTTGGGTAAATGCTTTGGCAGACCGTCATGCAGGTAAGGTGATTCAACCGGTCCGTGAAGCTTGGAAGATTCTATTTAATGATATATATGTTCAAGTACCTAAAACTGTCGGGATTTTGCCTAATTATAGACCTGTGATGGGAGTGAACAGTGGGCGTGCAAAAATAGATTATTCTAATCGGCAGCTTTTAAAAGCATGGAAAATGTTGTTGGAGGTTTCTGAATTGAATCGGAATGCGTTGCGCCTGGATGTGATATCCGTTGGCAGACAGTTATTGGGGAATTATTTTCTGGCAGTTAAAAATGAGTTCGACCGGGTGTATACGACTGGAGACCTATTGGCATTAAGAATGCGTGCTGCAGAGATGCGTGAGATTCTGCACGATATTGATGTGTTGACTTCTTACCATGAGTATACTTCTCTTGATAAGTGGATTGACGATGCCAGAGCTTATAGTTGCGATCCAGTTATCCAGGACTATTATGAGAAAAACGCACGTAATTTGATAACTACGTGGGGAGGAACATTGAACGATTATGCCAGTCGGACGTGGTCGGGGCTGGTAGCCGGATATTATGCTGTGCGTTGGGATATGTACATCGATGCAGTTTTGCAAGCGGTGGAAAATAACCAAGAATTTAATCAGAAAGAACTGGATAATAGATTGAAGAAGTTTGAGGAAGACTGGGTCGCTTCCAGAACAATGACAAAGCGTTTGACAAAGGGGGATTTGCAAGAGTGTGCCCGTCACTTGTTAAGAAAATATGAGATGAGAATAAATTAGTTTGTAGAAGAGTGGATATGCGGTGTTAATGCCGGATATGCGCTGTTTGTCAAGTGTATAATGAATAATTTAAGTGTTATGAAGAAAATCAGTTTTCTTGTTTCCCTTTTGGGGATGGCCTTGTTAGTGGGATGTGTTATGCGGACAAGGGAAGATATAGATACTGTGAAAAAACCGGTTGATTACGTTAATCCTTATATGGGTAATATTAGTCATTTGCTGGTGCCTACATTCCCGACAGTCCATCTTCCCAATAGTATGCTTAGGGTGTATCCTGAACGTGCTGACTATACAAGTGATTTACTTAATGGGCTTCCTGTTGTGGTAACTAGTCACCGGGGAAGTTCGGCTTTTAATTTGAGTCCTTCATTGCGAGAAGAATATAAACCGGTTGTGGCTTATAGTTATGATAATGAAGTAATAAAACCATATTATTATAGCGTTCGTCTAGAAGATGAACAAATAGATGTGGAATATGCTCCTTCACACCAGTCGGCTTTATATAGCATTAAGTTTGGGTGTCACGATAAACAGCCGAAATTGTTTGTTAATTCACGAAACGGTGCTATCCGCATTTGTGAAGGAAATGTAAGTGGTTACCAGCGTTTGGCAAATAATACTCAAGTCTATTTGTATATGGAAACTGATGTCCCTTTTCAGGAAGCAGGTATTTTGAAACAAGGCAAGGTGGAAATTGCAGAGAAAGAAGTTGCCGGAGAGAATGCTTGTGCAGTATTGCGTTTTCCTGCGGGAACTGCAATGGTAAATGTCCGCTATGGCATTTCTTTTATCAGTGAAGAGCAGGCCGAGAAGAATTTGAAACGGGAAATAGAAGATTACGACATAGCCCGTTTGGCTGAACAGGGCAGAGATGTGTGGAATACGGCTTTGGGAAAGATAGAGATAGATGGAGGAAGTGAGGATGAGAAGTCGGTTTTCTATACTTCACTTTATCGGGTATTTGAACGTCCGGTGTGTATTAGTGAGGATGGAAATTATTTTAGTGCATTTGATGGAAAGGTGCATGGGGATGATGGTACTCCTTTTTATACCGATGACTGGATTTGGGATACTTACCGCGCTGCACATCCATTGCGTTTACTTCTTGATGAAACAGTTGAAAAAGACATTATAGAATCTTATTTGCGGATGGCTGAGCAGATGGGTAACCTGTGGATGCCCACATTTCCTGAAATCACAGGTGACTCGCGTCGGATGAACTCCAATCATGCAGTGGCAACAGTAGCTGATGCGGCGGCTAAGGGCTTGCAATTTGATCTTGAAAAAGCTTATATGGCTTGTCGTAAGGGTATAGAGGAGAAGACACTGGCTCCATGGTCTGGAGCACCTGCCGGTTGGATCGATGATTTCTACAAGAAGAACGGATATATTCCGGCACTTCAAGAAGGAGAGCAGGAAACGGATCCGAATGTACACCCGTTTGAGAAACGGCAGCCGATTGCTGTGACATTGGGTACTTCGTATGATCAATGGTGTTTATCGAGGATTGCAGATATGCTGGGTAAGAAAGAGGATGCTGCCCATTATCTGAAATGTGCTTATAATTATCGTAATGTATATAATGATAAAACGGCTTTCTTTCACCCGAAAGATAAAAATGGCAAATGGATTGAGCCATTCGATTATCGTTTTGCTGGAGGAATGGGAGCTCGTGAATATTATGGTGAGAACAACGGTTGGGTATATCGTTGGGACGTGCCTCATAATGTAGCTGATTTGATTGATTTAATGGGAGGGAGCGAGCAATTCATTGCCAATCTGGACCAGACGTTTAGTGAATCATTAGGGAGAAGTAAATACGCATTTTATGCGCAATTACCGGATCATACAGGTAATGTCGGCCAGTTCTCAATGGCGAATGAGCCAAGTATGCATGTCCCTTATTTGTATAATTATGCGGGACAACCTTGGAAAGCCCAGAAACGTATTAGGCAATTGCTTGGTATGTGGTTTCGCAATGATTTAATGGGAATGCCGGGAGATGAAGATGGAGGGGGCATGTCCGCTTTTGTCGCATTTTCTGCGTTGGGATTCTATCCTGTTACTCCAGGAATGCCTGCGTACAATATTGGAAGCCCGATATTCAACCGTGTTCGACTGACTTTAAGTAATGGTAAAATTTTTGAAATAGAAGCTCAGGGGGCATCAACCGAAAATAAATATATTCAATCGGCCACATTGAATGGCAGGAGTTGGAATAAACCTTGGTTTGAACATGATGATATAAAAGATGGTGGTAAACTAATTCTCGTAATGGGTAAATATCCTAATAAAGCATGGGGAGCTGCTAAAGAGGATGTACCACCATCGGCAGAAGGCTTTTTGAATAAAGAATGATTTCTGAATTGTTATAAATATTTTACTAAAAAAGATGTTGCGATTTCGTTTTAGCTGTATCATTGCTTGTATTTGTGCATATTGTTGGAGCAATCCTTATAATATTGCTCCCAAAGCCCATGTAACGGCATCGTCCACTTTGTCAGAGGAATATTTGCCTGCAAATGTTGTTGATGGTGTGATTGGTGTTGGCAATATAGGGGAATGGGCCGAAAAAGGTGAGAATAATTATTGGGGGCATTGCATATTTCCATGGATTAAATTGGAATGGGATGAAGAGCAATGGATTAACAAGATTATATTGTACGATAGGGTAAATAGGTACGATCATATAGCGGCAGTTAGAGTGGAAGGGTCAAATGGTTTTTCAAAAGTCTACCACGGACTTCCTAACCATGGGCTTCCCTATGTTATAAATATTCCTAAAATGAAAGTATCATGGATGAAGTTTTATGCAGTTGATGGAGATGGGAAAAATTTAGGCTTTTCGGAAATAGAAGTATATCCTTCTCCAGAGGATTATGTAGATTATGTTTCTTGGGTTGACCCTTACATTGAAACAGTTCCTACTCGTTTCTTTTATTTTATAACGGGTAATCAGCCGTACGGAATGATTGGAGCTGCTCCTATTACTAGAAATAAAAATCAAGGTGGAGGTGGATATAATTATAACTCGAATCAAGTTTTGGGATTTGGCCAACTGCACTGTTGGATGCAGTCTGGTTTGAATATCATGCCTACGACAGGTGAGATTGACCCTAGAAAAGGAATGCTGGGATGGGCATCAACTTTCAGTCATGATGATGAAGTAGTGCAACCTGGTTATCATAGACTTTTTTTGCAAGATTATAAAATTTGGGTTGAACAAACAGCAACAGAACGTTCAAGTTTTTATAGGTATCGCTTTACAGAGAATGACAATGCAAGAGTTATATTGAGTTTGGGAAGTAAACTTGGAAGTGTAGTCATGGCGGATTATGATGCACGAGTCGTTTCTAAAAATGAAATAGAAGGCAGCTTTGTAACAAAAGATCGTTTGTGGGGAGGACCTCAAAATGCTAAGGTTTTTTTTGTTGTTCAATTGGATAAGCCGTTTGAGGAGGTAGAAGCGTGGAACCGTGATATGCTGCTTAGGGATAGTTCTTCATTTTTAGGAGAAGAAGGTGGACTTATCCTAAACTATAAAATGTGTGCAGGAGAGCTATTGCAGTTGAAGGCTTCAATTTCTTTTACGAGCATTGAGAATGCAAGGAATAATCTGTTGAATAGTTGCAAGCATTGGAATTTCGATGAAGTCCGTAAGAACTCTCAGGATGAGTGGAATGATTGGTTAGGAAAAATTGAAGTTAAGGGTGGAACAGATGCGCAAAAAATAAAATTTTATACAAATTTGTGGCATGTATTGTTGGGACGCCACAAAATTAATGATTTTAGTGGTGATTATCCTGATTTGACACATGGTAAAAAAATTCTTTCTGGTCCCAGAGCCCAATTTAAATATATATCTGATTTTAATATAAAGACTTTGCCTAAGGATAGGTTGGGAAGGTCGAAGTTCAATATGTATAATTCGGATGCGTTTTGGGGAAGCCAATGGAATTTGAATATTTTGTGGGGGCTTGCATATCCGCATGTGCTTGATGATTTTGCAGCTTCGTTGATTCAATATGATACTAATGGAGGGTTATTGCCGAGAGGTCCTTCTATGGGTGGTTATTCATATATAATGGATGGATGTCCTGCTACTTTGTTGATAACAAGTGCATTCCAACGCTCGATAACAAAAAAATGGGATATTTGGAAGGGATATGAAGCTATGAAAAGGAATCATGGACAAGGGGGAATGCAGTCCTTTGAAATATCTCATCTACAACCTTTCTATGAGAAATGTGGCTATGTTCCAGGAAGAGCGGGATTTACTATACAATGGGCTTTGGAGGACTGGGCGTTGTCTCAAATGGCTAAGAGCTTAGGACAAAAAAGAGATGCAAAACACTTTGCTAAGCGTTCCTTGGGGTGGAGGAAACTGTTTCATCCTCAGATAAAGTTGTTGTTCCCAAAAGATGAAAAAGGACAGTGGATGAGTTTGAATCCGTTTAATGGTCAAGGATTCGTTGAGGCTTCTTCTTGGCAAGCTTCTTTTGGGGTTTCGCATGACTTAAAAGGATTGTCAGCCTTGATGGGTGGAAAAGATTCTTTATGTGTGAAGTTGGATTATGCGTTTAAACAATCTGTTGTATCTAACTTTAGACACTCTTATGTTGATTATTCTAACCAGCCAGGACTCTCAACAGGGCATGTGTTTTCGCATATGGGGCAACCTTGGAAAACACAATATTGGATTAGACAGGTATGCGAGAAAACATTTGCCGGAATTACGCCTTATGAGGGTTATGGGGGCATGGATGAGGATCAAGGACAAATGGGGGCACTTCATGCGCTGATGCAGATGGGGCTTTTTTGCATTAATGGTGGGTCGGCTCAATATCCTTCTTACGAAATAACAAGTCCTATTTTTGACGAGATAATAATACATCTTGATTCTGATTATTATAAGGGAGATACGTTCAAAATAAAAACATATTCCAACTCGTCAGAAAACTGTTATATACAACATGCTTCTTTAAATGGGAAACCATATAATTCTTTTTTGATACCACATGATAAATTGGCACAAGGTGGAGTCTTAGAGTTATGGATGGGCAAGAATCCCAATTTGAGTTGGGGCGTAGAGAGACTTGATTAATTAGGTCCTATTATGGGATGATTGAATAGGAGTCTAATAAATAGATTTATTTATAATGATGAATAGAATAGCATTAATTGTAACAGCTGCATGTTTGTTGGCAATAGGAAATCAAGCTATAGCCCAAAAGAAAGCTGAAAGATATTCGGTAACAGAAAGGGAGAAAGGGATATCGGAGAATGCCGATGGTGTGAATTATGGCATAGTATCCCCTGACGAGATAAAGAAAGATATGAAATGTGTATTGGAGTATTTGGAAAGGAATACTCCTTATGAAGTGATAGATGGGAAAAAAGGAAGGCATGTTCCGGCTGGTGCGGAACTTAACCGAGAAGCACAGCTTGAACGGGGGACTTTCAGCCTGGTGGATAATGGGTGTGGAATGACCTATACTGCTATGTTTACCGCTGCTGAACTCGTTGGTGATGATGCCTATCGGGACTATGCGTATAACCGTCTTAGCTTTTTGGCAGAAGTGCTTCCTTCTTTCGGTAGGGTGTACGAAAAATATGGTGTAACCGATAGTGAGGTGATTCAGTTGCTGTCTCCACGTGCTTTGGATGATTGCGGTACGATGTGTGCAGCTATGATAAAGGCTTGTTTGGCAGAGGAAATATCCGGAAGTCGTCCGTTGATAGAAGATTGGGTTAATACAGTCATGTATAGGACTACGTGTTTGACTGATGGTACATTCTCACGTGATTGTCCTTTTCAGCACACATTGTGTTTGGATGATATGTATAAAGGTATTCCCGTATTGGCTTGGATGGGGACATTCTCGAAGTATATCCAAACTAAATACTACCAAAAGACTCTTGCTCAGATTGATGGATTTGTCGATAGGTTATTTGTTCCGGAGAAGGGGCTTTTCCGGCATGGATGGGTTGAGGGTATGAAAGTACATCCTTCTTACTATTGGGGACCCGCTAATGGAATGGCTATGCTTGCGTTGTGTGAGGTACTTGATGCATTACCTTCGAATTATGAGGGAAGAGATAAATTGATAGAGTTGTTGCGAAGGCATATTGAGGGAGTCGCAGTTTGTCAAAGCAAGGATGGCTTTTGGTATCGTTTGCTCGACCGTTGCGATTCTGGTTATGAAACTGCTTCTACAGCCTTTTTTGTGTATGCGATAGCACATGCCATCAATCGTGGATGGGTAGATGCAATAGCTTATGGTCCGGTAGTTTTACTTGGATGGCAGGCCCTTTCGTCTGCTATAGGGAATGATGGCAGATTGTCCGGCGTCAGTTCTTCTGCGTGCGTTGCTTACGATCCCGCCTATTATGTCCGACGACCTACGGCTGATAATGTGCTTTCAGGATATGGAGCAGTGATAGGTGCTGGTGCTGAAATGTGTAAATTACTTGAGAGTAATTGTTTGAAAATGAATGGTGGTGCAGTATGCCTTTATCCGACTCTACAACAGAGTGATGCGCCTATATTTACATATTCGGAACCGGAAAATTATCTCCAGTTTGTGGCTGGGACCAGTCGTTTGAATTCAAAGGCTCCAGTGGTATTTGTTATCGGTGATTCTACAGTGAAATACCGTTCAGGCAAAGGTGAAGCCGATCGATGGGGATGGGGAGGTTTTTTACAAGATTATTTTGATCCCTCACGTATCACTGTTGAAAATTGTGCAGTGGAGGGACGAAGTAGTCGTACCTATATTACCGAAGGATTGTGGGACAGACTTTTGCCGGCATTACGTAAAGGTGACTATTTGATAATAGATTTTGGGCATAATGACAATAATCCATTGAATACGGGATTGGCTCGAGGAACACTTCCTGGAATCGGTCACGAATCAAAAAGAATGGTGATTGAACGTGATGGAAGTACGGAGGAACTTTTCACCTATGGTCATTATATGCGTATTTATATACGTCAGGCAAAGGCAAAAGGTGTTGAAGTAATTCTACTTTCCCACACTCCTGCCAATCAATGGGAAAATGGGAAAATGAAACGTTGTACGCAAACTTACCGTAAATGGACTAAAGAGTTGGCAGAACAAGAGAATGTGAATTTTGTGGATCTAAATGACCTTACAGCTAGAAAATTTGATCTTATAGGGCAGGAGGATGCCAAGAGATATTATAAGGATTTAGTGCATACTTCTAAGGAAGGAGCTATTATGAATGCAGAATCTGTTATTGAGGGAATTGGTCAGTTGGATGAATGTAACTTGAAGAGCTTTCTGAATAGTTATTACTCA
Source organism: Bacteroides sp. CACC 737 (assembly GCF_013874375.1). Taxonomy (NCBI): domain Bacteria; kingdom Pseudomonadati; phylum Bacteroidota; class Bacteroidia; order Bacteroidales; family Bacteroidaceae; genus Bacteroides; species Bacteroides sp. CACC 737. The sequence goes on along the minus strand of NZ_CP059408.1, from coordinate 3,044,521 downwards.
GAGTAATATAAAATCTATAAATAACGACTACTAAAATATTATATATACCATGAAAATACTTTATTCTATATTGTTCATTTTATGTTTAGTCTCATGTCAAAATCTATCTCGGATAAAAGAGCGTAAAATTGATGTTGCAAAAGTTGTATCTGATTTTCCTGTAGACTTCTCATTGTTAACCTATAATGAAATGCAATTTGTTGCCTATTATGATACTGCACATCGGATGACAGTTGCTTCACGGCATTTGGGAGAAGACAAATGGGTATATAAGGTTTTAGATTCTTCTATTGGATGGGATAGCCATAACAATATCACGATGAAGGTTGATAAGGAGGGTTATCTTCATTTAAGCGGGAATATGCATGTGAGTCCTTTGGTGTATTACCGTACAGAAAGTCCTTTGGACATAACTACACTTAAAAGGATTGACTATATGACCGGAGAAAATGAAAGGTATACAACATATCCTCAGTTTATGGATGGTCCGGAAGGTAAACTAATATTCCATTACAGAGATGGAGGTAGTGGAAATGGAAATGAAATATACAATGTTTATGATTACAATACTCAAACCTGGAGTAAATTGTTAGATTGTCCTTTGACTGATGGTGAAGGGCTTATGAATGCATATATGGATGGCCCAACTTTAGGTCCTGACGAATATTATCATTTATTATGGGTCTGGAGGGATACTTATGATTGTTCTACTAACCATCATCTAAGCTACGCCAAGAGCAAGGACCTTGTTCATTGGGTAAATATAGCTGATAAAAGTGTAGAATTGCCAATAACTATTTCGGATACTTGTACATGGGTTGATCCTATTCCCGTCAAAGGTGGAATTATTAATGGAGCTGCTAAGATGGGGTTTGATAGTAATAACAATTTATTAATAACTTATCATAAGTATGATGAAGCTGGTAATACACAAGGCTATATAACTAGGTATGAGAACAACGGTTGGAAAATTGTTCCTCTCAGCAAATGGAACTATCGATGGAATTTTCAAGGTGGAGGGAGTATTGGAAAAGGGTATGTAGTGATAGGTGCTCCGTTTTGCCAGGATTTAGGTGTTCTGAAAATAAACTTTGAACATATAAAAGAGGGAAAAGGCTATTGGTTGGTAGATGAAAAGACGCTATCTCCAATGCAAGAATATGTAACAGGGAAGTCTGAAGGATATGGTCCGACAACAGAGACGGAAGTTCCTTTAGTAATGAATAAATGTATCGTTCCTGATGCAGGGAATCGGAAAACTGCTGATTGTCAATACTTTTTAGAGTGGTATTCTTTTCCTGCCAATCGAGATACCATACGGACAACTGTAAAAGCGGTTCCTTCAATGCTTCAAGTGGTAGAAAGAAAACTTAAGTGGTAAATCGGAACCTAACAATAGACAAAATTACGGATATTTTCTGTATATTGGACGAATTCAGCAAAAAAAATTGATGCGGAAGTCGCAAAAGGAGAACTGATTTCCTCAAACGGCACACGTCGTAGGGATCGAGAAGCCTCCCTTTCCGATAGTGAAATCATGACTATCTTGACTGTGTCCCATTTCGGGACGTTTGCCAATTTCAAGCATTACTACCTGTATTACATAAAGGTACATCTTCATGAAGAGTTTCCTGATGCCGTATCATATAACAGGCTTGTGGAGCTTGAAAGCAAGGTGTTCTTCAAATTCATGTCCTTTCTTAGATTGTACGCCTTTGGAAGATGTACGGGCATAAGTTTTGTAGACAGTACCATGATTCTGGTATGCTATAATCTCAGATGGTATGCCAACAAGGTATTCAAGGGATATGCCACGGATGGAAAAGGAACCATGGAATGGTGTCATGGTTTCAAACTGCATATCACATGTAACGACCGTGGAGAAATCATTACATTCTGTCTTACAATGGCGAATGTGGACGACAGAAATCCTGAAGTATGGAATGTGCTTGCCAAAGAGTTGTATGGCAGATTGTTTGTGGATAGGGGATATATATAGCCAAAACTCTTTGCCTCGCTTTTCAATGACGAGGTATATCTTGTTACGGGAATCAAAGTCAACATGAAGAACAAACTTATGCCTCTTTTTGATAAAATCATGCTGCGTAAAAGGTATATCATAGAGTGCATAAATGATATGCTGAAGAAACCGGTACACTACAGACACAGATCTATTAATAATTTTCTGATGAATCTGATTGCAGCACTGGGAGCTTATTGTTTCTTTGATAACAAGCCGGAGGCATTGCAAGGATACACAATCGAGCAATCAAAACAAATGACTTTGTTCTAAACTTATCCCGAACTCACGTAAAGTGTTATGTTTTTTTTAGTTGTTTAGGGATATTCAGTAAATCCTATAAAATTAGTCAACTAATTCATTCTTACTGTGCGACAAGAAGTTGTACAAGTAATTGTTCGGTACTATGCCTGAATCTATTGTTCCGTCAATAGTAGCTTAAAGAGGCGTGCTTTACCAGTAATGTTTTAGTGCGAAGTCCTCTTGACAATATAGTCCTTTACAGAAGTCTCCAATGTATAGGCTGTTAGGCTGACTGATATGAGTAACGTGGGTTCGATATAAGTCAAGTGTAATCTATTAGTAATTAGCAATATAGCTATAAAAATTTTAAATTTATAGTGTCCAATTATAACATTTAAACGATTACTACTATGTTTCCAGAGTCTAAAGTTACAGAGATTTATTGTATGGCCGATGATTTTTGCAAGGAATTTGTATTGCAACAGGAAAAGTATATGATTGAAGAGGAAGCATCGCAACAAACCCAACCGTATGAATGACGCTGAGATTAGGTAGTGTAAAATAAACTGTGTCACGCATTATTTCCTATTAGAAAACTCATCGGTCGGGGAACGGCCAGCACCAAGGGACGGGACCACCCGTCCCGACGAGTGTAAAATTACAATAATTTAAATCGTTCTCCAAACTTTATGGCCAGTTGCTGTGAGATTGTAGTCCAATTGGCAAGTGGCATAGTCCACTTCTTCCGTATATTACGGTATGCAAGATAAACCAGTTTCTCAAGGGCTGTATCCGACGGGAACACGCCCTTGTTTTTTGTTACCTTACAGATCTGACGGTGATACCCTTCAACAGTATTTGTTGTATATATGAGCTTACGAATAGCCGGAGTGTACTGGAAATATTCGGACTGCTTATCCCAATTGTCTTGCTAGGACCTGATAACGATAGGATACTGTTCGCCCCATTTTTCTTCCAGCTTAAGAAATTCATTTTCTGCCGATTCTTTATTTACAGCCTGATAAAAGCATTTCAAATCCTTCAGGAATTCCTTTTGATTTTTGGAGCCTACATGTTTGATAGAATTACGAATCTGATGTACAACACAAAGCTGTACGGCTGTATTGGGATAAACGCTTTGGATTGCTTCAGGAAAACCTTTCAAGTCGTCTATACAGGCTATAAGAATATCTTCAACTCCACGGTTCTGAAGGTCTGTCAGAACATTGACCCGTTTTGATGGGTCAATGTTAAAAACCTGAGGGGTAAATTTATCAATTATTATCTTTGTCTCCAAATTCATAGCTTATGGAGTTAAACGGTTATCGCCTTCTTCTTCCTGAAGGCACTTTAGAGTACTTTGCTCTTGTTGATGTGAAGGAAAGCGTGAATGAAGTTGTGATCTACCTTGAGGAAAAAAATATCGTTCCTGAGAAGTATACAGATCAGGATACTGAGAGTAAAGGCTTTTATGATCCTGTTATTGTTCAGGATTTTCCTCTTCGTGGCAAGAAGGTCTTCCTTAATATTCGTCGTCGTCGCTGGCTCTTAAAGAAGCATAATGAGTATATCTCTCGTAACTGGCGTATGGTGGCTGAAGGTACTCGTATGACGCAAGATTTTGCGTCTTTTTTAAAAGAACTATATTGATAGCTATCCGATCAGTTGCAAGCTCTTAGGTGTTTTATATGGAGTTGACGGAGATTTATTGGAGCGTCAATACCGTAACCATCTAAGTGGTTATCTCCATTGGGACCAACTTGTTCATGCAGAGGATTGGCTACTATTCGAAAAGAATATCGGTGCTTATATCTGTATTGATGAGGTAGCCCTCTCGCGTGGAGAACTCTATACTGTACTGATCAATAAAGAAGCTCACGGTGGTAAAGGTAGTATGATTGCTATCATTAAAGGTACGGACGTTCATACGGTCACTTCTGTCCTGCTTAAGCTATCCCGTCGCCGCCGTTACCAAGTGCGCGAGATTACTTTGGATATGGCTCCTAACATGGAGCAGATTGCCCGCATCTGCTTTCCTGCGGCCAAACGTGTTACCGATCGCTTTCACGTACAGAAGTTAGCTTATGAAGCGGTGCAGGAGATGCGTGTAAAAGCTCGCTGGGAGGCTTTGGATGAAGAGTCCACTCAGATTGCTTATGCAAAGGCCTGTGGAAAGATGTATCATGCACCTGTTTTCGCTAATGGAGATACAAGAAAGCAGTTGTTAGCGAGAAGCATTTATCTGCTTTACAAGAAGGAATCCTTATGGACTCAGTCTCAAAGAATACGAGCTGAAATTCTTTTCAAGGAATATCCCGATATAAAGAAAGGATATTATCTGTCTATGCGGTTAGGCTTAATCTATCATCAGTGTAAGTTTAAGGATATTGCTTTGACAAGGCTGGCAAGGTGGTATGATGAAGTAGATAAATCAGGGTTCCTCACCTTTGGAAGGGTCGCACGTTCTATACAAACACATTATCTGAATATAATCAATTTTTTTGAAAGGAGGGCAACCAATGCCGCAGTAGAGTCATTCAATGCTAAAATCAAAGCATTTAGAGCACAGTTCAGAGGAGTAAGAGATAGAGCTTTTTTCTTACATAGACTTGCTAAATTATAGGCTTAAATATAAAATCCCTCAGATTGTTACGTTGACCCGTTTTGATGCTGGCGCAAACCGAGTACTAAAAACAAAAAAGACCGCCAAGAGTGGAAGCCTCCTAACAGTCTAAATCTTCTTTGTAGCGGGACCCGGGATTGAACCGGGGACCTCATGATTATGAATCATGCGCTCTAACCAGCTGAGCTATCCCGCCATCATTTCTCGATTGCGGGTGCAAAGATATAGCTTTTATTTAAATTGCCAAAACTTTTATGGATATTTTCTGCTTTTTCTTTTGCTGATAGGGTGCTGAAGTGGTTTGCAGTACTTTTTATTAAACGTATTTGTATAACATTATCAATGAATTAGGGGTGTATGGAAAGGGAGATATAAATAAATTTGATGATTTATTTTCTGTAATTAGAAAAAAGTATTTATCTTGGCTGGCGCAATAAAAAGCAGAATAGACTATGGAAAGAAAGAAAATACATTTGGAATATCTCTTGAATGCGACTTCTAAAAGTATTCTTTGGGCAGCGATAAGTACCCCTACTGGTTTGGAGGGCTGGTTTGCTGATAGGGTTCAGTCAGACGATAAAACAGTAACCTTTTTTTGGGGAAAAACAGAAAAACGTGATGCCGAGATTATTGCCGTGCGGGCGTATTCATTCATCCGCTTCCGCTGGCTGGACGATGAGAACGAGCGAGAATACTTTGAACTGAAGATGACAAACAATGAGTTGACCAATGATTTCGTATTGGAGATAACAGACTTTGCCGATATAGACGAGGTGGGTGATTCGCGTGAATTATGGGAATCGCAAGTGGATACTTTGCGAAGAACTTGTGGTTTTTAGTTAACTTTAGATTAAAAATTTCCCGTACTCCCTTTTTTGTACTACTTTTGTGCTCTCATTGCATGAAACGAGTAAAATGCTGCGCATAAAAAAGTTAGATATATTTGTTTTGAAGAGCTTTTGCATGCTCTTTATGGGTACTTTCTTCATCTGCCTCTTCATCTTTATGATGCAGTTTTTATGGAGGTATGTGGACGAAATGGTAGGAAAAGGATTGGAGATGACTGTCCTTGCACAGTTTTTCTTTTATTCTGCGCTTTCGTTGGTACCTGCGTCGTTGCCGCTGGCTATTCTGCTGGCTGCCCTTATCACCTTTGGAAATTTCGGAGAACGTTTTGAATTACTTGCCATGAAGGCAGCCGGTATTTCTTTATTGAAAATCATGCGGCCCCTGATTATCTTTATTTGTTTCATCTGTTGTGTCTCTTTCTATTTCCAAAATGTCATAGGACCAAAAGCCCAAACAAAATTATGGACTTTGCTTATTTCCATGAAGCAGAAATCTCCCGAAGTGGATATTCCTGAAGGTGTGTTCTACGATGAAATAGATGGTTATAATCTGTATGTGAAGCATAAGAACCGCAAAACTGGTATGCTGTATGACGTACTGATATATAATTTTGAGAAAGGTTTTGAGAATGCTCAAATTATCAAGTCTGATTCGGGACGTCTGGAGATGACGGCTGACAAACAGCATTTATATTTGCATTTATACAGTGGTGAGCAGTTTGAGAATTTGAAATCGCAGAACATGAACCAAAGGAATGTGCCTTACCGGCGTGAGACATTCCGCGAAAAGCATGCAATCATTGAGTTCAATTCGGATTTCAATATGGTGGATGCAGGTATCATGAGTAATCAGTCCAACAGTAAGGATATGAAAATGCTGCAGGCGGACATTGACTCCATGAAATTGCAGAATGACAGTGTGGGGCGTGGTTATTATAAAGAAGCTATGGCAGGAACTTATAAGGTGACAGCCGGCTTGTCTAAAGAGGATACATTGAAGATTGAAAAGGCTTATTTAGGGGAGTACAATGTAGACAGCCTCTACAATGTGGCTACACTGATGCAGAAACAGAAGGTTATATCCACGGCCGTCAGCCGTGCAGAGAGTGCGGGGAGTGACTGGAGTTTTAAGAGCTTTAATATATCGCAGACTGAAAGCAGCCTTCGACGGCACATGACTTCCTGGCATGAGAAACTGACTCTTTCTCTGGCATGTCTCATCTTCTTCTTTATTGGCGCGCCACTCGGAGGAATTATCCGTAAAGGAGGCTTGGGAATGCCGGTGGTGGTTTCTGTATTGATTTTTATTATCTATTACATCATCAACAATACAGGGTATAAGATGGCCCGTGACGGGCAGTGGGTTGTCTGGATGGGTATGTGGACCAGTACCGCTGTCTTGGCCCCATTGGGTGCATTCCTAACATATAAATCCAACAATGATTCAGTGGTATTGAATGCTGATGCCTATATAAATTGGTTCAAGAAGGTTGTGGGCATTCGCAGTGTACGCCATCTGTTCCGTAAGGAAGTAATCATCCATGACCCTGATTATACACGTATTCCGGAAGAACTGAAGGCTTTGTCCGTAGACTGTCGTGAATATGCTGATAGAAAGGGGTTGAAACGTGCTCCCAATTACTTTAAATTGTGGATGACTGATAGCCAGGATGAGGCAGTGGAAGATATTAACGAACGTTTGGAGAGTCTGATAGATGAGATGTCGAATACAAGATCCGTTACTTTATTGACTGCACTGAACACCTATCCGGTCATCCCCGTCCATGCGCATGTCCGTCCGTTCCGCAACTATTGGTTAAACTTGCTCTGCGGTATTGTTTTCCCGATAGGCTTGTTCTTTTATTTCCGTATCTGGGCATTCCGTATCCGTCTGAATAAGGATATGGAGCGGATTATCAAGACAAATGAAGATGTGATTGGAATCATAGAAAGAGATCAGAATAAATAAAAACAAAATAGATTATGGAAAATGTAAAGTTGAATACGATAGAAGAGGCCATTGAAGACTTCAAAGCCGGTAACTTTGTGATTGTTGTGGATGATGAGGACCGTGAGAATGAGGGTGATTTGATAATTGCAGCAGAGAAGATTACACCGGAGAAAGTAAACTTTATGTTGAAGCATGCCCGCGGTGTGCTTTGTGCTCCAATTACAGTTTCGCGTTGCAAGGAACTGGATTTGCCGCATCAGGTATCGGATAATACTTCTGTATTGGGTACTCCCTTCACAGTTACTGTTGATAAATTGGAAGGCTGTAGTACCGGCGTTTCTGCGGCAGACCGCGCTGCTACTATCCAGGCGTTGGCCGATCCGGCTTCTACTCCGGCCACTTTCGGGCGTCCTGGCCACATTAATCCGTTGTATGCCCAGGAGAAAGGTGTGTTGCGCCGTGCTGGACATACGGAGGCGGCTATTGATATGGCACGTTTAGCTGGACTTTATCCGGCGGGAGCCCTTATGGAAATAATGAATGAGGATGGTACAATGGCTCGTTTGCCCGAATTGCGTAGAATGGCAGATGAATTTGGCTTGAAATTGATTTCCATCCGTGACTTGATTGCCTACCGTTTGAAGCAGGAGTCTATTGTAGAAAAAGGAGTGGAAGTGGATATGCCTACAGACCACGGTCATTTCCGTTTGATTCCTTTCCGCCAGAAGTCGAACGGTTTGGAGCATGTAGCTTTGTTCAAGGGTACTTGGGAATTGGATGAACCGATTCTGGTGCGTGTACATTCTTCTTGTGCCACTGGTGATATATTCAATTCCAAACGCTGTGATTGTGGCGAGCAGCTGCATAAGGCAATGGAGATGATAGAGAAAGCCGGTAAGGGGGTAGTTGTATATCTGAATCAGGAAGGTCGCGGCATTGGTCTGATGGAAAAAATGAAAGCATATAAATTGCAGGAAGAAGGCATGGATACTGTAGAAGCTAATATTTGCCTGGGACATCTGGCAGATGAGCGTGATTATGGTGTAGGTGCCCAGATTCTTCGTGAGATAGGAGTACACAAAATGCGGCTGATGACCAATAATCCCGTGAAGCGTGTGGGGTTGGAGGCTTACGGTTTGGAAATAACGGAGAACGTAGCTATTGAGACTACTCCGAATCCATACAACGAGCGTTATCTCCGTACCAAGAAAGAACGTATGGGACATACACTTCATTTCAATAAGTAACTGTCTTTTTGTTTTCTTATATCAAAGAAAATCGCTTATTTTGCAACCGGATTTGCGTAACAATCATTAAATAGTAACAAAATGAACCAATTATCAGATCGTTTAAACAGTTTGTCGCCTTCTGCGACACTGGCTATGTCTCAAAAGAGCGCAGAGCTGAAGGCTCAAGGCGTAGACGTAATTAACCTGAGTGTGGGAGAACCGGACTTCAATACTCCCGACCACATTAAAGAGGCTGCGAAAAAGGCGATAGACGATAACTTTTCTCGCTATTCTCCAGTGCCGGGTTATCCTGCCTTGCGTAATGCAATTGTAGAGAAGTTGAAGAAGGAAAACGGTCTGGAATATACCGCCGCACAAATTTCTTGCGCCAATGGTGCCAAGCAGTCGGTTTGCAATGCAATCCTGGTATTGGTAAATCCGGGTGACGAAGTAATTGTGCCTGCTCCCTATTGGGTCAGTTATCCGGAAATGGTAAAGTTGGCTGAGGGTACGCCGGTTATCGTACCTGCCGGTATCGACCAGGACTTTAAGATAACACCTGCACAGCTGGAGGCTGTCATCACCCCGAAGACAAAGGCGCTGATTCTTTGCTCTCCCTCTAACCCTACGGGTTCGGTGTACAGCAAGGAGGAGTTGGCAGGCCTGGCCGCAGTATTGGCAAAGCATCCGCAGGTTGTTGTGATTGCCGATGAGATTTACGAACATATCAACTATATCGGCAAGCATCAGAGCATAGCGCAATTTCCCGAAATGAAAGAGCGTACGGTCATTGTGAATGGTGTTTCCAAAGCATATGCAATGACTGGTTGGCGTATCGGTTTCATTGCAGGTCCGGAATGGCTTGTGAAGGCTTGCAATAAATTGCAGGGACAGTATACTTCCGGTCCTTGTTCTGTATCTCAGAAGGCTGCTGAGGCTGCTTATACGGGTACACAAGCTCCGGTGGAGGAAATGCGCAAGGCTTTCGAGCGTCGTCGTGATTTGATTGTAAAGTTGGCCAAGGAAGTTCCGGGTTTCGAGGTGAATGTACCGGAAGGTGCTTTCTATCTGTTCCCTAAATGCGATTCATTCTTCGGTAAATCTGCCGGCGAACGTAAAATCAATGATTCAGATGATTTGGCCATGTATCTGTTGGAAGTGGCTCATGTGGCTTGCGTAGGCGGTGCTTCTTTCGGAGCTCCTGAATGCATTCGTATGAGTTATGCAACCAGCGATGAAAATATAGTTGAAGCTATCCGTCGTATAAAAGAAGCACTGGCTAATCTGGAGTGATTCTAACTTCTTCTACAAACTTATTTTAGCAAGACATCTGTCATGCTGTCACAAGCAGTTCGTTTCATCAAAGCGGACTGCTCGTTTTGTTATGGCAAACACTCTGCTTCATTATGGCAAATACTTTGTTTCATTATAGCGAACACTCTGTTCCATACAGTATAAACACTTTGTTTTATACTGTACGAACATTTTGTTTTCTACAGTATGAACACTTTGTTTTCTACTTATGGAACAAAGTGTTCATGTCTGTGAACTAATGTGTTATCCGTATATAGAAAATAACAATGAAGGGTTTGAAGGTACTGAATCTTACGTGGGGGATATAAAAAAGCGCAGGCAGTTTATCTGCCCACGCTTTTGTTTTTGATACTGGGATTGTATTATTCTCCCGGATGAATTGCTTCAGAAGGACAAACATCTGCACAAGTACCACACTCTGTGCAAGTCTCAGGGTCGATATGATAGATATCACCTTCAGAGATAGCGCCAACCGGACACTCGTCGATACAAGTTCCGCAAGCAATACAATCGTCACTAATTACGTAAGCCATTTTCTTTTAGATTTAAATTATTATTAGTACTAATTCGTTCGGCAAAAATAGTGGTTTTCTTTATTACTTGCTATCAATCTTGATTAAAAACGTATAATTTGTATGTCGTCTAAATAAGGAGTCGAGAAAGCGGCATAGCATACCGCAGAGACTGAAAAATGTTCATTTTTGAACTTCGTAAACGAATTGCTCTGATACTATTGGCTTTAGCTGGAACTTAAGCAGGTTTTCAGCTTTTAAGAAAGAGTCGGATAGGTAAAAGTAATCACTGCGATTTCTCCTTCTTCGACATTCTCGGTTTGATAGGTACCTTTGAAATGTTCAAAGAACAACTGGTTGATTTTCTGTTGCACTGATACTTTTTGAGAGGCAAACCTGGGATCGGCTATCGGGCTGTTCTCTATCCGGCATGCTATGATGTGTTTGTCCGGATGGTTGACCAAGAACATGCTGACTTTGCGCGTTTCTTTACAGTCGTTTGGATAAAGCAGCATACTTGTCACTATTTGTGTAAGGCGGTTGACGTCGGTATGGATACGCGCATCTCCTACCTCCACTTGTAGTTTCAGGAGGATATGGCCTTCACTGCGCATTTGTATTAGAAAACCTAGTTCGTTGCACCATTCTTTTACATAACAATCCTGCAATTGAAATTTCATCATATTCGCTTCCAGGCGTGAGAGGTCCAATACGTCGTTTACCAGTTGGATAAGCTCACCCGAATTGGCCTGGATAATACCGGAATACTCTTTTCGCTCTTCTTCATCCAGCTCGTTGTCGGTGGAAAGCAGTTGGGAGAAACCGACTACATTGTTCAGTGGAATACGGATATTATAACTCATATTGGCAAGGAAACGGCTTTTTACTTCGTTGGCTTCTTCGGCAATAATTGCCAATTTACGCATTTCCTTCTCATCTTGTTGCAGCCGCTTCCTGCTTCTATACATATGTAGGTTGAAAAGTAACAAGGCTATAATGATGATAATGGAGGTGACCAGACAGATACGGTGAAAACTGGCTTGCCGCTGTTCTTTTTGGAGAAGCAGTTGGTCCATATTATATAGGCTTTGTATCTGTTCTATCTGTGAGGTGGAGAATACTGTATATAACGAATCTCTTGCCTTGGTTATTTGTTTATAGATAGGAAGTGCGTCGTCCGGAAACCCCATCTTTACTAGTATATCCGCTTTCTGAAGTCCATAAATCATGGCATCATCCAGTGAAATAGGGGTTACAAGTTCAATGGCGTCTTCTAAATAAGCCAACGCTTTGTCGTATTCTTTTGTCAGTTGGTAATATTCGGCATATGCTGCCAAACGTATCAACCGATAAGGAAGAAATGAAGATGTACTGAGATGCCGTTCTGATTGCTGCAAATATTCCCATGCTTCCGCAGGCCGTTGAAGGCGGGTATAGTAAAGGGCGTATTGTAAATCTATGAGCAGATACAAATTGGTATAGCCGTTTGTCAGTACGGTGGTGCCTTCTTCCTGCAATCTATTTTTGGCATTGTTGAGTTCCTCCAGATACCGGAACATGTTGCCATTGTCATGCAGATATGAGTAAGCCAGTACCGCTTTTGTCAATAAATCAATCTGAGTGGCAAGGGAGGAGTCCGGATTTGTCAGTTCAAAAGCCTTGTTCAGGTAGGTGATTCCTTCTTTGTAACGTAAGGTATTGAAATATCCGGTCATCAGGCATAGGCATGCTTCGCGCATACCGTCATGGTTGCCGAGACTTTGAGCTTTGTCGTACATGTCTTGTGCTTGTTTGAGGGCTAATTCAATCTTCTGGCTGATGATATAGCATTCTATCATCATCTTTTTGCCTCTGAAGTAATGGCGGTAGTAGTTGTGCTCTTCAGACAACTGTTCGAGCCTCCTCAGCCATTGTTCTGCACGTTTTTGGTCCAGTAGATTGTAGTAATAAATAATGTGCGCATATATGGCGGCACTCTGGTAATGTACATTTTTCTGAGCGATGGCCTCTTCCAGTAATTTGTTCTCGTAATAGATGAATGTCGGTGACAGTTGGTCAAGCAGTGCTATCTGATATAGAGTTCTCAATCTGGTGGTATCGGCTGGAGAGGCTAGATATATACGTAGCAGGCTATCCTTGACTTCTGCCCGTCGCACATCTGCGTGTGCGGACGGTAATAGCCAGCATAAGGCAATGAGCAATGTAAATATCTGTTTCATTTCTTATGCTCCTTTCTGCCTGTCTGGCTTATGGGGTGGGTGAAACAGAAACGTGAGCCTTCGGTATACTCTGAATCAATCCATATTTGTCCGCCGATATGCTCTATGATAAGTTGGCATATGGAGAGTCCCAACCCACTGCCTTGAGCATTCTCATTCAGCTTTTCAAAACGTTGGAAAATGTTGGCTTGCTTGTCTTTGGGAATGCCGCAACCGGTATCTGTTACGGTGAATAGTACGGTATCGTCCGTTTCTTTTTCCAGCTTTAGGACAATGCTGCCTTGTGGGGTAAATTTGGTAGCATTTATCAGTAGGTTAATCAGGACTTGCTGCAGGCGTGAGTCGTCAGTCTCGATGGGCATTTCTTCCAGCTCGGTGGTGAATGTAAGTTCAGCTTGTGTCTGTTTCACTTTATTCACAGTGTCTATCACATTTCTGCATATGCTTACGGCATCATGTTGTACAATACAGAATTGCAGTTTGCCGAATTCAAGACTCGATAGATCTATCACGTCGTTAATAAGCTTCAGCAATAGTTCTGAGTTCTGTTGGATAACTTCATTGCATTGACGGCGTGTCTCATCGTCCAGTCCCTCTTCCGTCAATAGGGATGAAAAGCCCGATAACGCATTGAGCGGGGTACGGATTTCGTGGCTCATGTTCGAGAGGAACACGCTTTTTGCACGCATGGCATTTTCGGCATTTATCCGTGATGTTGCTAGTTTTTGGGTGGAGAGCTTCACCTTTTCCCGCTGCCTTTTGAGTAGGATGGCAAGTAGAACAAATAACGTTACTAATGCCATCGTTCCTACCAATATGCTGGTTATGATTTTATTGTATTCGTTATTGCTGGCCGTCTCTGCCTTATCTACCTGGTATTTTGCCTTTATCGTATTGATTTGCCGGATATAGCTTTGTGAAGCGAGTGTATCTATAGGAGGATACAATTCCTGGTAGATTCGGCAGGCTTCCATGGCCATGCCTTGTATTTTACAGAGATAGATTTTTTCCAGCGAAGTCCAGCAGTAATACGTGGAGCGCTTATTACCGGAGTATTCTGCTTGCAATTTGGAGTAGATGTCCAGAGCTTGTTTCCAGTATTGTTTGTCCAAATTTCCCATGGCTCTATAGTAGGCAGCAGTGGTATAATCCAAGTGAAACCGGTAGAACTTTTCTGGGTGCAGTTGGTAAATGGAGTCTATTTTGTGGAGCCAGATGTTTGCTTCATCAAGATAGTCTTGTGAGAGGTGCCCATGGGAAATGGCAAAATTCGTCTTTTCGATGCAGAAAAAGAAGTCTGTCGGGTAGTCAGGCTCTTGATATAATATTTTTTCCAGCTCTTCCAGGATTTTCTCTGCTTCTTCCAGACGTCCTTTCCGTTGCAGAACGTTGGACATTTTTAAAAGAAGCTGTGCCCTATATGGATGCTGGTCTGAAATGTTGGATAGTTCAGTCAAAGCATCCTGGTATGATTCCAGGGCTTTATCCCCCATGTTGGCTATTGTGTTATAGGCGTCTCCAATGGCCTGGTTGGCCACTACCATACCAAATTGGTAGTCTGTAGCTTTGGCTTCTTCGTACATAAGTTGTGCCCGGTTCGTTGCTAAGCTGATATCGCCGCGCAATGTGTAGGCATTGGCCAATTGAAGTTGTAATAGAAAATACGTCGTTCTATCTTCATTTGATTGTAGGGTGGGAAGAAGTTGCTCACTCCACGTAATGACGCTGTCTATGGATATGGAGTCATCATAGAGAACTTGTCTTTTGACCAATGATTGCAGAATACTCTGCTTTTCTTGATTGGCTATTGTATGTGCTGATAAGACAGAAGTATACAATAGCTGCCCCAATAGCATCCATATAATCATTTTTGTTCTCAAATGTTTGTTTGCCTCTTTTGTTTATTATTGGCAAAAATAAATATAAATGAGTAAATAAAAAATTAAATAGATGCTTTTTTCTCCTTTATACTCAATTTGTTAGCAACTTTATGCAGTCGATTGGAAGGAATTAATACAGTTCCAAACCAAACTCTTCTTTTAGTTGTAGTAGGGCACTGTTCTTTTGTGCCATCATCTGGAATTTTTCAACGCGTCCGTAGGCACGTACCTTTTCAGTAGGAGCACTAATCCGGACAGTCATGGTGACTTTGCGGTTCTTTAGCCGGGTACGTAGGTAATTTTGCAGAGTGGGTATCATGCCGGTAAATTCCTTGGCAATGATTTCATTGTCTACTACAGCCTCAAAAGTTGTGTCATTTATTAAAGTGATGCGCATGTTCTGCATGCGCTTGGCTATGGCTACTTGCTCCTTGGGCATACGTCCGGCATACTCCTGCCAGTAATAGTTCAAATCCCTTTCATTGAAGATGTAGTCCTCTTCTGGTTGTGCTGCTTGGTGGGCGGCAGTAGAGTTGGATGAAGGGTTTCTTTGTTCCTCTTCTATATGGGGGCGTTTGATGGATACCCCTAATCCGGACATTTTCATGACCGGAATTTTTTTCTCTTCTCTCCCTTGTGCCATTAATATGGCAGCAGGTGTAGCATGTGGAGTTGGAGTATTGCCATGCTGCGTAGCAGCAGGTTGAGGAGTTCTGTTTGGTTGTACTGCCGGCTGTACAGTTTGTTGGGGCATGGCAGCAGTGGCTTGTGGCTGCTGAACGGCGGCAGGCTGCGTGAATATGGGTTTTATAGCTTGTTTAGGGCTGCGCCCATTGGTACCGTCGTCCTCCTCGGCGGTCAGTTGTGCCACTTGTATCAGAGTAAGCTCTACCAGTAGCCGTTTGTTTTTACTGGCACGGTAGTTCAGGTCACAATCGTTGCAGAGCTTCATGGCACGGTAAAGAAAAGGGAGGGGGCATTGCTGTGCTTGTGCTTGGTAACGTTCGCGGATGCTTGCGCCCACTTCAAGCAACGGCAGTGTCGCCGGGTCTTTGCTGACAAGCAAGTCGCGCAGGTGGGATGAAAGTCCGGTGATGAAGTGGCTGCCGTCGAAGCCTTTGTTGAGCACATCATTCAGTAATAGCAACGCGTCACTGATTTTGTTCTCAAGAAAGAATCCGGTTAGTTTGAAGTAGTATTCATAGTCCAGCACATTGAGGTTTTCAATCACGCTCTTATAGGTGATGTGTCCTCCGGTGAAGCTTACCACCTGGTCGAAGATGGATAGTGCGTCGCGCATACCGCCGTCTGCTTTGAGGGCAATGACATTCAACGCTTCCGGTTCAGCAGTGATACCTTCTTTGGAGGCGACATATGCGAGGTGTGCTACGGTATCTTCCACACCAATCCGGCTGAAATCATATATTTGGCAGCGTGAAAGGATGGTGGGCAGTATCTTGTGCTTCTCGGTAGTGGCAAGGATGAATATGGCATGGCGTGGAGGCTCTTCCAGTGTTTTCAGGAAAGCATTGAAAGCCGAGGCGGACAGCATATGTACCTCGTCAATGATATATACTTTGTATTTACCTATCTGAGGTGGTATGCGTACCTGCTCCACCAATTGGCGGATGTCATCTACAGAGTTGTTTGAGGCGGCATCCAGTTCATGGATATTGTAGGAGCGTTGCTCATTGAAGGCAGTGCAGGATTCACACTGGTTGCATGCTTCACCGTCTGCTGTGGGACTCATGCAGTTGATTGTTTTAGCAAAGATACGGGCACAGGTCGTTTTTCCCACGCCTCTCGGACCGCAAAAAAGATAGGCATGCGCCAATTTTCCGGTGGCAATGGCATTCTTCAAGGTAGTGGTCAGTGCACGTTGGCCTACCACAGACTCAAAGGTCGAGGGACGATATTTCCGTGCAGATACGATATAGTTTTCCATATTCGGGATATTCTTTGCTTTTTGTGCAAATGTACACAAAAAAAAGAAATCTTTCGGTTATTCCTCTTATCTTTGTGACGTGAAGTTATATGATGGGCAAGTTCCATCATGAATGATAAATTGCTAAATAGTAGATAACGAGATGGATAAACTTGCTTCTCTCTGGTCTTTTGTCCGCAAGCATAAATATTTGATTACGCTTGCGTTGTTTGCTGTAATTATCGGGTTCCTGGATGAGAACAGTGTTGTACGCCGTTTGGGTTACGCCCGGGAAGAAAGTCGTCTGCGCGATGAAATAGAAAAGTACCGCAAGGAATACGAGGAGAATACCGAACGGCTCAATGAACTTGCCGTCGACTCCGGTGCCATCGAACGGATTGCCCGTGAGAAGTATCTGATGAAAAAGCCCAATGAGGATATTTATGTATTTGAAGAAGATATAGAAGAATGAAACAACTGATACCCGCCCTTTTTGCAGTAGGGGCCGTGATGCTCCTGGCTGGAGCTGCCGTTTATATTACGGGCTGGCCTCTTTCACCTTATATATATACTGTCGGTGCTACGATGGTTGCTTTGGCACAAATCAATTTTCCGTCCAAGTGTAAAAGTCCCACCGTCAAACGCCTGCGTCGGCAGCAAATATTCGGTGCACTTTTGCTGGTGCTTACGGGGGCATTCATGCTCTTTACAAGGGGCAATGAATGGATTGTGTCTCTGACGATAGCCGCCATTCTTGAGCTTTACACTTCGGTACGTATTCCACAAGAGGAGGCGAAAGAAGGTTTAAGCTAAATCCGGAACATATATTCTGCATAAACAAGAGGGGCTGAACTCTTTTATAGAGCCAGCCCCTTTCTCATTTAGTTAATCTTCTGCGTTATCCGTCTATCTTTTTACCTTTTCTACTGTCAGAACTGCCGAAGAGATACCTGCCGTTACGTCAACAGTGAACCGGTAAGCAACACCGTTTTCCAAACTTTTGCCTTTTACGAGTCCCAAGTTGCCGGCATCACGTCCATTGGTACCGTCACCTATAAATACTAGGTCACTGGTGGTAGACAAGGCATCGTTTTTATATTCACCTCCCCAACCTTGCTGGTGGAAGAACTTGAAGTTGATGTCATCTGATTTGATTTGCTCTCCCGCTACTACCGTCACCTGATATTTCTTTGCTTCAATCTGTGACATGCAGAGCCCTTTCTCTGTGGTCCAACCTACGGCATTGGTTGCTACTGAGGGCTTACCGATGCCATCACCGATAATCCAAAGGGCACCGGTTCCGTCATCGTTCAGTGTATCGGTACTTGTTCCGTTCATTTTCAATACTTCCAAATAATTTAGGTCCAGATTGGCAATGATACGGTAAGTTCCGTCGATGGGTAAAAATTTCAGTGAACCGTCTTCATTCTTTTTGAAGAAGTCGGGATCTATCCAGTACTGGTTGAAGTTGGGAATATCTGCGGTGATGTTGTCCCCTTGTTTCAGGTTGAGGTCGATGCTGTAATGGTTATCATCCACCATTTCCATTTCAGAGCCGTTCAGTAACAATTTCACGAAAGGGGCGGCCGCATAAGTCAGCGTGTTGAAGGAGATGGAATACTTCCCGGCTGACAGACTGGAGAAAGTAATCTCACTGGAAGTACCTTGTGTGATGGCACCGTTACTCCATCCGAAATTGATTTCATTGCCGTTGGCGCCTACTTTAGGAGCTTTGATGTAACCTTTCACTTTTTGTGCAAATTCACTGGTCACACTATACTGATTGGCTGCGACTTTTTCCATGCGGTATTCTTGGTCTCCGGAAATCAGAGTCAGGTAGGGGAAGTCCGGACGACTCAGCGCCACGTCGTAGCTTTTTTCTGTAATCGTAAAGTTGATGTTCTGCAGGATAAACTTCAGTGTAGCTGTTCCGTTGGGAATGTTTGCCAGATAGGGAACATATATTTTCCCGTTATACTCTTGTCCGCTAACTTTGGTACGGATTACAGTTTCGGAAACCATTTCGTCACTGAAGTATAACTGTGCTTTCAGTGTAGAAAGAGGTACATCTGCGTCCGAAGCTTTGATTGTAAAAGGCAGACTGTCGCCGAACAAGGCTGAAGAAGGTTCTGCCTGAAAGTCCATTGTCGGGTTGCCGGGAACCGGATCGTCATCGCTGCAGGCATTCAGCATGGCTATGCTTGCCAATGCCATCAGATAGTATTTAAAGTTTTTCATTATAATCTTCTGTTTAATTTGTTAGTCTTATTTTTTCCAACGATAAGAAACGACTGCTTTAGCCGGTACTTCGTAGGAGAAGTAGTGAGTGCCGTCACTTACAGTAATTCGTTTGGCATCTGCATTGTTGTTTGCCAATACGAAGGCATAAGTGCCGTCAGTGTTTTCAAAGGCCGAGTAGGTGACCCCATTGGCAGTGTAACCAGTCGTTCCGATACGTACAGCACCTGGTTTCACGACTGAAGACATGTGGCCGATAAGGTAATAATGGGAATTGCGGACAATTTTAGAATAGTTTGTATTGTCGATATCTACTGCACCGTAGCAGGTCTTGCAAGAACCGTCTGAAGGGCTTACCGGTCCCAGGTCACTGTCTAACATCAGGTTCCACACAATGGCACCGCGGCACCAGTTGTTGGCTGTCCCCAATGCTATTTCTTCCATATCGTTAAGCAGACGTGCTTCTAAATCGCGGCCGGAGTTCCAGGTGCCGATGGATGTTTCTGTGAAAAGCAATTCCTTGTTGGGGTAAAGCTTATGGATGTTCAGCAGTTCGGAACGGTTACCGCCATAATTGTGGTAGGCAGCACCTGCAATGTACTGTGAGGCTTCCGCATCATCATAAATCTTGGTGGGGTAACTTTTTTGATCGGCCAGATTGTCGTAGTTATAGTTATGGTCGAAAACATAAATCTTTGTGGCAACTCCGGCTTCTTTGAAAGCGGGACCCAGGCCGGTCTTGATGAAGTCACGGGCTTCTTCCCATCCCATAAACAAGGATGCTGAGTTACCGTGGTTCAGCGGTTCGTTCTGCGGAGTCACAGCGTGGATTTTGATACCTTCCTTTTCGAAAGCTTGTATCCATTTTACGAAATATTCGCCATACGTTCTGTAATATTCGGGGTTCAAGTGTCCGCTGGTCCATGAGTCAAAGGGTACACGTTCTTCCAGGCTTTTCACTTTCATCCACTTCGGACATGTCCATGGAGCAGCAATCACTTTGACAGTAGGATTGATTGCTAGAATTTCCTTCAATATAGGAATTACATACTTGGTGTCTTCCATCGGAAGGGCAAAGTGCTCAAGTCCCTTTTCGTCACAGCAAGTAAATTCACTGAATGAGAAGTCGGAACAACCGATGGCAATACGTACATAGCTGAAGCCGTAGCCTTCTTTATCCGAGAATGTCTCAGTCAGAAACTTCGTGCGGTTCTCTTGTGTCATTTGCATCAGGTTGTAACTGGTAGAGCCAGTAATGGCTGCGCCAAAACCGTCCATTTCCTGATAACGGGTGGTGGGGTCGAGTGTCACGGTAGAAGGTGACATGTTGCTTCCGGTGCCGAAGGCCAGTCCAGACTTTTTCAAGTCGTAAGTACGGCTGGTGTTCGTCACATAGATAGTAACATCTTTTGCCTCTTCTGTAGGTTGGTCTGGTGTAGGAGTGACGTCACTGTCATTATCATTGCCGCAGGCTGCCAATACAGCGAAGCAGCCTAATGCGGTAGTGAATATATTTTTCAAATTCATATTCTATTGATTTTTATATTACTTTTTATTGTTAATAGCCTGGATTCTGTACCAAATTCTCATTCTGGTCAATGGCTCCCTGAGGGATTGCGAGTAGATAAGAGTTTTCATTAAACAAATTCTCTTGTGCAAGGCGGCCACTGTCTTTGGCATAAACGGCGTTCATCACTTCTTCTACCTTATTGAGGCGGCAAAGGTCGTACCAGCGTTGTCCCTCAAAAGCAAGTTCCATACGGCGTTCGTCCATATAAGCTTGGAGCAATGCTTCTTTACTGCTACGGGTGCTTTGTGGAAGTTTACCCAGTCCGGCACGGTTACGGATGCGGTCAATAATGTCGGCTGCACCGTTCAGGTCGGGAGTTTCTCCCATAATTTTGGCTTCAGCCTTAAGAAGTAGGATGTCGGCATATCTCAGATAAATGATACTGTTGAAAGCAGAGCGGCATTTGTACATGAAAGCATAATGGTCTGCCGGATAATAGTTGCTCCATCCGCACTCGTACCATACAACAGACTCATTGTAGCGTTTCGTGTCTCCTTGCTCCTCATAGAGGCGGATAAGGTCGCGGGAAGGGGTAATCCATTTGGCCCAGGTAAAGCTTTCATCCCAGTTGCTTAAGTTGCGGCCAAACATCCACGTACACCAGTTACCTGAACCAGGAGGAAAATGAGCTTCGAGAATAGCTTCTTTAGTATTGCGTACCCGGCAGTCTTTTTTTTCTGTATCATAAGCCCAAAGGTCGCTGAAGTCTTCTACAAGGTCGAAGCCGTCGGCAGCCAATTCGTCGGCATATTTGATAACTTTTGCATAATCGCGCAGAGGCTTTTCTGCATAGACTTTGGCAAGCATGGCACGTGCCACCGATTTGGTAAGTATGCTCTTGTCGGATGCATCGTTTGTCGGTGTGTTGGGGTTTTCCACAGCTTCAGTCAAGTCTTTTTCTATTTGGGCATAAGCCTCTTCAGCTGTATTCTGTGGAGGAAAGTAGGTCGGGTACATCTCTTCTACGTTGTCTTCGGTGATGTCACCACCCACGGTAGTGATGACAGGGAAATTCCCCCATAAACGTACCATATCGAACATTACCATGGCACGGAATATCTTGGCTTGTGATTGATATTTGCCACGTTCACTGTCGCTGAGGGCCTTGAGTTGCTCACAGCCTACGATGATACGGTTGGCTTCGGCAATATCACCCAGAAAACGGTCCCAGTCACGTTTTAGTACGGAATTAGATCCTTCAATGGAATTGGTTTCATAAGGTACTACTTCTGCACCCGTTGTTCCGGCGTATGCATTGTCGGAGTGGGCGTCACCGATAAGCAGTTTGTCGACATACCAGTGCTCCTGCTGGTCGCGGAATTTTTTATGAAGGGTTACCATTGAGGTTTCCACATCTTGCACACTGTTGAAAATAGGTTTTTCATCTGTTTTGTCCACTCCTTCCGTTACATCCGAGTAGCTGTCTACCGGATTATAGTCCAGATCACATGAGGTTGCGGTTAGTGCCAACAGTACACCGCAAGCTATACTTTTATATATATGCTTTGATTTCATAAGTTATTTCTTCTTTTTTTTAGAATTCAACATTGATACCGAAAACGAATGCTTTACTCTGTGGATAGGTTCCATAGTCGATACCTTGTACGGAACCGCTGTTGCCATATTGGTTTACTTCAGGGTCCATACCGGAATAACTGGTCCAGGTTAGCAAATTGCTTGCAGTGAAGTAGGGTTGTACGCGGCTGATACCCCATTTCTTAAACTGGCGGCAACGGATGTTGTAAGAGAGTGAGATGTCTTTGACACGCAGATAACTGCCATCTTCTACAAAGTAAGTGGAGTTCTTGATGTTGAAGTTGGCTCTCGGAACACTGGTAATCTGTCCGGGAATCCTCCATCGTTTCAAAACTTCTGTTGATTGGTTTTTACCGTCATACATACCTTCGGTTTCCATGCGGGACACATTGAAGATGTCGTTTCCGTAGCTTCCTTGAATGAAGATGCTCAGACTAAGGTCTTTCCAAGTAAAAGTGTTCGTCAATCCGTAGATGAAGTCGGGATTCGGATCGCCGATATAGGTACGGTCAGAAGTGGAAATTTTGCCGTCTTCGTTGAGGTCGCGATAAATCAAGTTACCGGTTTCGGGATCTACACCGTCACTGATGTAGCCGTAGAAGCCACCCAAAGGACGTCCCGGTTCATTGCGTACGATGTTTTCCTTTACTACCTCGGCACTGCTTGCTGCTGTATAGACTTTTTGTAATGATAGCTTAGTCAGCTTGTTCTTGTTGAAAGATATGTTGAAGTCTGTGTCCCAAGAGAATTCGCCGGTCAGGTTGTGAGAATTGAGTGAGAATTCAAATCCTTTATTGGTCATCTCGCCTTCATTACGGGTGATGCTGGTAGTTGCTGCTGCACCTGCAGGCAGACTTACATTCATCAACATGTCTGTTGTCTTCTTGTAATAGTAATCCATGCTGAAGGTCAGTCTATTGTTCAGCACAGTTAAGTCAAGACCGATGTTGGTTTGGCTGGTGGTTTCCCATTTCAGGTCACTTGTTCTAAGGTTGGCTTGGCTGATACCGGGAACTGCATGGTCGTTGCCTTCTTCAAACCACGGTATGCGGTTGATGTTGTAGCGTTGCAGATATGAGTAATCACCTATGCCGCTTTGGTTACCGGTCTGTCCCCAGCCGCCGCGAAGCTTCAAGTCATCAATCCAAGTAATGTCTTTCATGAATTTCTCTGACGAAATACGCCAGGCAGCCGAGAAGGAGGGGAAAATGCCCCAGCGATGGTCGGGATGCAGCTTGGATGAACCGTCGGCACGCATGTTCATGGTAAGCATGTACTTGCTGTCATAATTGTAGGACACACGGGCAAAATAGGAAGAGATAGCCCACTGTGAGGCTCCTGATCCGGTACCGTCCCATGAAATTTTATTGGCGGCATTCAGAGTGTGTATTTTATCGTCCCGGAAGTGTGAACCATTAATATAGCTGTTGGTATAGTCTGATTTGGTGTAGGAAGAACCTGCCATGACGTCGATGCCATGTTTCTTGATGTTGGTGTTGTAAGTCAATACATTATCGAAAACCAATACGGTATTCATGTTTCGGTTGTCAGAGGCTGTTCCGAAACTGTTGCGTCCGTCGGTAGTTGATATTGGATCGAGAAATGTAGTGCTTACACCGTTGCGGCGGTCCAGTGCTACAGATGATTTCAACTTCAGGTTGGGCAGGAAGCTGATGGTAGCGGCTCCGGATGCGATGAGGCGGTTTTCCTTGTTTTTGTTGTTTTTCTGGCGGGCTAGGTTTTCCATCGGGTTCATGATATTTACCCCATAGAAGTTCTTATTGTATTGATTCGGCTTTTCAGGGTCCCAAATAGGAGCATAGGTCGGTGTATTGATAACCGAAAGGACTACACCTCCACGGTTGGCACCTGTTCCGGAAATGATGCCGGTGTTTCCGATGTTATCGGAGTAGGAGATATTGGCACTTACATTCAGCCAACTGCGTATTTGGTTGTCGATATTGGCACGGAAGCTGTATCGTTTGAAGTACGTACCTTCCAAAATTCCTTTTTCATCCAGATAACCGGCAGAGAGGAAGTATTTCATCTTTTCGTTTCCGTTAGACACGGACACTTGATAGTTCTGAGTCTGTCCGGTTTTGTAAACCTCGTCAAACCAGTCTGTTTGGTCTGTTAAACCTTCAAGGTCAGCGGGATTGACGGCGCCAATCTCTTTCTGTAATTCACGGTATTGTTCTGTATTCAAAGCCTCCATGCTTTTGGCCACTTTCGTCATACCATATTGTACGTTCAGTGCTACTTTGGCATTGCCTTCTGCTCCGGCTTTGGTCGTAATTAGTACTACACCGTTGGCTGCACGCGAACCATAGATGGCTGCCGATGAAGCGTCCTTTAAGATAGAGAGGCTTTCGATATCATTGGGTGATAAGAAGTTGATATTGTCTACAGGTACACCATCCACTACGTAGAGCGGGTCGTTGCTACCATTGAATGAGGTGGTACCACGTACACGGATACTCATACCACCGCCCGGTTCGCCGCTGGGCTGCATAACCGACACACCAGCTGCTTTGCCTTGTAGGGCTTGGGCGGCCGATACAATGGGGCGCTGATCCAAATCCTTTGTAGAAACCGTAGATACGGCAGTGGTTACGTCTTTGCGTTTTACACTTCCATAGCCGATGACTACCACTTCGTCCAGCAGTTCGTTGTCTTCCTGCAATGTGACATTCATGTTGGTGGTTGCTTTTACCTCCATCGTTTTATAGCCGATGAAAGATATTACCAGTGTGGCATTTTGTTCTACACTTAGGGAAAACTCTCCGTCTAGATTGGTGACAACACCGTTTGTTGTTCCCTTTTCCAATACAGATGCGCCGATGACCTCCAGGCCTGCGGTATCTACTACTTTACCCGTAGCTGTCAATCGTTGGGCAAATGCATTTGTTGACATTAGCAGTACGAGTAATGTCAGAAGGAGCTTGTAACTCCGCGTAAGAAGATTTCTTGTAATCATTCTCATAGTACTTTTATTAAAAGATTTGATTTATTTAGAAAAGTATGTTCTAATAGGGATTAGTTGTTTTTCCATAGTACACTTTCCTTTCTGTTTGCAAAGATAGTGGACAACCCTATTTGTCTGATAGGTGGGTAATGTGTGGAAGTAAGTCTGTATAAAATTTAAATATCATAAAATCAGTGTATTATAATGTTTGTGGTTAGTGGGTAAAGTAAAGGTTTGCTACTATGGAAGTAGGTTTGGACATACTGTGTTATTACTTCAAACGATCGAAATAGCTCTTAATTTTAGTGTACTTTTTTAGGGTAGAAGTAGCTTATCTTTAGATAGATTAATTTATCTTTGTGCTCTCTGCTTTATGTAAATAATAGAAATGAAAAGAAAAATCATAGCTTTGCTGTTTTTGCTGGTGGGGTGTACTTTCCTGAATGCGGCACCTTACAGTGAAAAGATAAAAGAACTACTGGTACGCCTTGACTCTCTGATTGCGCAGAAAAACACGTTTGTTATGCTTAAAGAGGCGAAGATTGCTCAGTTGCACAAGCTTCAAAAGGATGTGCGTACTTTGGAGGAGAGATATTGGCTGAATAAAAATCTTTATGATGAGTATTGTGTCTATAATGCCGATTCTGCAATGAATTATGTGGTAGATAATTTGGATATAGTTTATAGGCAGAATGATAAATACCGGCAGATGGAGTGGAAGATAAAAAAGTCTTTTCTGTTGGCTGCCACCGGTTTGTTGAAAGAAGCCCAGGATGAATTGCGCGGAGTTTCAGGCGGTTCGCTCCCCAAAGAATTGTTAGTGGACTATTATGGACAAATGCTGTATCTGTATTCGCATTTCAATCAGTATACCGGTAGTGAAATGGCCACTTTGCATGAACATTATGCACAGTTGGAACGTGTTTACAAAGACTCCTTGAATATGGTTCTTACCCCTGAACATCCCTTGTTCTTGTGGTATAAGGGGCAGGTAGTGCAAGGTACGGACAGTATGTATGTTTTTAAGGAGCGTTTGCAGAAGGGAATCTTTAATTCTGCATTCGATACTCGGCGTGATGCCATGAATGCTTACGTGCTGGCTTGCTTTTATCGCGAGTCCGATGAGCAAGAAAATTATCTGACTTACCTGATATATTCTGCTATGGCCGATGTACGTATCTCCAATAAAGATATTGCTTCGCTGGAAGAGCTGGCGGGGGTGCTTTTTAGTTTGGGTGATATTGACCATGCCTATGTCTACATGAGTTACTGCTTGCAGAATGCCTTGGCATATCGGAACCGGGTGAGAGTAGTAGGCATCTCTGCGGTGCAGGACACCATTCATCAGATTTATCAGGAACGTAATCAGAAGCAAGAAGCGCGGTTACGTATGTATTTGGTATTGGTCAGTGTCTTGTCCTTGATATCCTTGTTTGCTTTTCTGTATATATATAAGCAGATGAAGCGGTTGAAGCAGTCGCGCCAACAGCTGAATGAGGCAAACAACCGCTTGAATAAGCATGTGGAAGAACTTTCGAAAATGCACGGACAAGTGGCAGAAACGAATGTACAGCTTACTTCTTTGAATGAACAGCTGAGAGATACCAATAATCAGCTTCGTGAATCCAACTATGTGAAGGAGGAATACATAGGTTATGTTTTTTCCATTTGTTCCAATTATATCAGCAAGCTGGATGAGTATCGGAAAAATATCAATCGTAAGCTTAAGGCAAATCAGTTGGAGGATGTGAAAGCATTAACCGATACTCATTCTATGGCACAGAATGAGCTGAAAGAGTTCTATCATAACTTTGATGCTATCTTCTTGCACATTTATCCGGATTTTGTAAGTGACTTCAATGCCTTGCTCCATCCTGACGAGCAGATTGTGCTAAAAGATGGTGAGTTGCTGAATACGGAATTGCGCATTTATGCTTTGGTGCGTTTAGGTATCACTGATAGTGTGAAGATTGCCGAATTCTTGCATTATTCACCTCAGACCGTTTATAATAATCGTTTGAAGACACGTAATAAGGCTATCATTCCTCGGGAAGAGTTTGCTGCCGCTGTGCGTTCTTTGGGTAGGGCACAGAAGTGGACTTGATAAAGGCTTCTACTGATTGTCGCTGTATGACGTATAGATGGTAGCTAAGAATTAGGATACAAACTGCGATGTACCACCTTATTTTTCCCTAAGAACTAATCCTTCCACACCCGTGTTTCTTTCTTACCACAGCTGTGGTAAGAAAGAAACACGGGTGTGGAAAGAAAGCAACATATCTGTGGTGAGAAAAGTTGTTCATTAGTTCCCGTTTAGTTTCCGTGCTTTCCGGATGTAGCCTTTCGCAGGTTTATTGTCAGTTCTCTTTGTGTTCCGCAAGCGCGGTGCCTGTCGTTCAGTGGTCTATGTCAAGGTATGAATTGGAGCTTGTATTGCGCGCGCGTATATATATAATGTGTCCCTTCCTTTCCTTATCCCAGTTTCCTTTAAAAAACATGCTTTAAAACATATCTATCAATCAGTGAGTTATGAAAAAGTTCATGGAATCTCTCAAAAAAAACCGTGTATAAATTTTGCAGATGTCCATAAAAGGCCTACTTTTGCATCCGCTTTCGGGAACGAAGGCGGCGATGTTTTGACATTCTGACAGTAAAACGGAGCGGTAAGCTTCCATTTTTTCTCTTCTTTGCCATCGGTTTCTTCTGGAACTTCGGCCTTGGAAAAGAAAAATGAAAAAAAACTTCTGAAAATATTTGGAAGTTATGCTTTAAAGTTCTTACCTTTGCACCCGCTTTTGAAAATGAAAGCAGCGCGAGTTGACATTCTTTTAAAAGAAACGGTGCCTGGTTCTTCTTTCTTTTTCTTTTTGCCTCCCTTTCGACAAGAGAGACGACGAGGAAAGAGAAAAGAGAGAAAAAAAGAAAAAAAAACTTCCGAAAATATTTGGAGGATATACTTAAAAGTTCTTACCTTTGCATCCGCTTTCTGAAAAGAACAGCAATCGTGAAACGAGCGATCTTTGAACAGATTTACATAAACAATACAAGTAGTACAAGAGCAAGGTTTTTCCTTATCAATGGGGAAAGCCTTGGGTAAAACAAGAGAACCGTCAATACTTATTTTATATAGGTAAAGATAAACTTTTGAATTCGAGCGTCCTGAACAGATAACAAGCTGTCGCATTTTGATTTTTTAATTTGCGCAGTCACGATACTTTTACAATGAAGAGTTTGATCCTGGCTCAGGATGAACGCTAGCTACAGGCTTAACACATGCAAGTCGAGGGGCATCAGGAAGAAAGCTTGCTTTCTTTGCTGGCGACCGGCGCACGGGTGAGTAACACGTATCCAACCTGCCGATGACTCGGGGATAGCCTTTCGAAAGAAAGATTAATACCCGATGGTATATCTGAAAGGCATCTTTCAGCTATTAAAGAATTTCGGTCATTGATGGGGATGCGTTCCATTAGGTTGTTGGCGGGGTAACGGCCCACCAAGCCATCGATGGATAGGGGTTCTGAGAGGAAGGTCCCCCACATTGGAACTGAGACACGGTCCAAACTCCTACGGGAGGCAGCAGTGAGGAATATTGGTCAATGGACGAGAGTCTGAACCAGCCAAGTAGCGTGAAGGATGACTGCCCTATGGGTTGTAAACTTCTTTTATACGGGAATAAAGTTAGGCACGTGTGCCTTTTTGTATGTACCGTATGAATAAGGATCGGCTAACTCCGTGCCAGCAGCCGCGGTAATACGGAGGATCCGAGCGTTATCCGGATTTATTGGGTTTAAAGGGAGCGTAGGCGGATGCTTAAGTCAGTTGTGAAAGTTTGCGGCTCAACCGTAAAATTGCAGTTGATACTGGGTGTCTTGAGTACAGTAGAGGCAGGCGGAATTCGTGGTGTAGCGGTGAAATGCTTAGATATCACGAAGAACTCCGATTGCGAAGGCAGCTTGCTGGACTGTAACTGACGCTGATGCTCGAAAGTGTGGGTATCAAACAGGATTAGATACCCTGGTAGTCCACACAGTAAACGATGAATACTCGCTGTTTGCGATATACAGTAAGCGGCCAAGCGAAAGCGTTAAGTATTCCACCTGGGGAGTACGCCGGCAACGGTGAAACTCAAAGGAATTGACGGGGGCCCGCACAAGCGGAGGAACATGTGGTTTAATTCGATGATACGCGAGGAACCTTACCCGGGCTTAAATTGCAAATGAATGTTCTGGAAACAGATCAGCCGCAAGGCATTTGTGAAGGTGCTGCATGGTTGTCGTCAGCTCGTGCCGTGAGGTGTCGGCTTAAGTGCCATAACGAGCGCAACCCTTATCGATAGTTACCATCAGGTTATGCTGGGGACTCTGTCGAGACTGCCGTCGTAAGATGTGAGGAAGGTGGGGATGACGTCAAATCAGCACGGCCCTTACGTCCGGGGCTACACACGTGTTACAATGGGGGGTACAGAAGGCAGCTACACGGCGACGTGATGCTAATCCCTAAAACCTCTCTCAGTTCGGATTGGAGTCTGCAACCCGACTCCATGAAGCTGGATTCGCTAGTAATCGCGCATCAGCCACGGCGCGGTGAATACGTTCCCGGGCCTTGTACACACCGCCCGTCAAGCCATGAAAGCCGGGGGTACCTGAAGTGCGTAACCGCGAGGAGCGCCCTAGGGTAAAACTGGTGATTGGGGCTAAGTCGTAACAAGGTAGCCGTACCGGAAGGTGCGGCTGGAACACCTCCTTTCTGGAGTGACGTCTCGACTCGATCGTTGGTTCTTGAAGTTATGCTTCCATAAGAACCTCTTGTACTGCGCGTACTTGTTTATTAAAATATACGAGAAAAGTAGAAGCCGAGCCGTAAGGCGAGGGTTTGACTGACAGTCCTATAGCTCAGTTGGTTAGAGCGCTACACTGATAATGTAGAGGTCGGCAGTTCAACTCTGCCTGGGACTACTTCTCAGTTGGTGACCGACCGGTTACGATTTAGCGGGTCTTTCATCAATGGTGAAGGGGGATTAGCTCAGCTGGCTAGAGCACCTGCTTTGCACGCAGGGGGTCAACGGTTCGAATCCGTTATTCTCCACTTCTCAAGATTAGGAATTATCTTTAATCCTTAATCCTTGACAACGATCTTTGACATGATGTGACCAAAAAAGTAAAGTTGAAAGCTGAAAGTATATATCGACCATACGTGATCGGTAAGACAAAAAGTAAGTAAGGGCACATGGCGGATGCCTTGGCTCTCGGAGGCGATGAAGGACGTGATAAGCTGCGATAAGCCGCGGGTAGGTGCAAATGACCTTTGATCCGCGGATTTCCGAATGGGACAACCCGATATCCTGAAGGGATATCATCCCGCAATGCGGGAGGCTAACGCAGGGAACTGAAACATCTTAGTACCTGCAGGAAAAGAAAATAAATAATGATTCCCCCAGTAGTGGCGAGCGAACGGGGAACAGCCCAAACCATCCATGTTACGGCATGTGTGGGGTTGTAGGACCACGTTGTGGCAAGAAAGTTGGTGAGCAGAATGTTCTGGAAAGTACAGCCATAGAGCATGATAGCTGCGTATGCGAAGCCAACCGAAGCCTAGTGGTATCCTGAGTAGCGCGGAGCACGAGGAATTCTGCGTGAATCTGCCGGGACCATCCGGTAAGGCTAAATACTCCCGAGAGACCGATAGTGAACCAGTACTGTGAAGGAAAGGTGAAAAGCACTTCGAACAGAAGAGTGAAATAGTTCCTGAAACCATGTGCCTACAAGCGGTCGGAGCACTTTTAGTGTGACGGCGTGCCTTTTGCATAATGAACCTACGAGTTACTTTTTCCGGCGAGGTTAAGGATCTCAGATCCGCAGCCGAAGCGAAAGCGAGTCTGAACAGGGCGTATAGTCGGAAGGAGTAGACGCGAAACCAAGTGATCTACCCTTGGGCAGGTTGAAGGATGGGTAACACCATCTGGAGGACCGAACCAATAAGCGTTGAAAAGCTTCTGGATGACCTGAGGGTGGGGGTGAAAGGCTAATCAAACTTGGAGATAGCTCGTACTCCCCGAAATGCATTTAGGTGCAGCCTTGACTTATACTGACATGAGGTAGAGCGACTGATAAGATGCGAGGGCTTCACCGCCTATCAAGTCTTGACAAACTCCGAATGCGTGTCAGTTCTATGTCAGGAGTGAGGGCATGGGTGCTAAGGTCCATGTCCTAAAGGAGAACAATCCGGACCAACAGCTAAGGTCCCGAAATGAATACTAAGTTGAACTAACGAAGTCAGATTGCTAAGACAGCTAGGATGTTGGCTTGGAAGCAGCCATTCATTTAAAGAGTGCGTAACAGCTCACTAGTCGAGGAGTTTGGCGTGGATAATAATCGGGCATAAGTATTCTACCGAAGCTTTGGGATGAGAAATCATCGGTAGGGGAGCATTCCACTCTGCGTCGAAGGTAAGGCGTGAGCCTTGCTGGAGCGTGTGGAAAAGCAAATGTAGGTATAAGTAACGATAAAGGGGGTGAGAAACCCCCTCGCCGAAAGACTAAGGTTTCCTGATCAACGCTAATCGGATCAGGGTAAGTCGGGTCCTAAGGCTCAGCCGAACGGCGAGGCCGATGGCAGAACCGGTTAATATTCCGGTACTACCTTAAGGAGTGACGTGGAGACGGAGTCGTGACAGCGCCGCGGACTGACGGAATAGTCCGTTGAAGGGTGTAGATGTTGATTGTTCCAGGCAAATCCGGAATGAGAGTCGAACCTGACAGTATGGAGCGTCCTTCTGGACAATCCAATAGTGCGTGTAATCATACTTCCAAGAAAATCCGCTAAACTTAATCCTTACGGTACCCGTACCGCAAACGGACACACGTAGTCGGGTTGAATATACTAAGGCGCTTGAGTGATTCACGGTTAAGGAACTAGGCAAACTGACCCTGTAACTTCGGGATAAAGGGTCCTCAAGCAATTGAGGCGCAGAGAATAGGTCCAGGCAACTGTTTAACAAAAACACAGGGCTGTGCAAAATTGAAAGATGAAGTATACAGCCTGACACCTGCCCGGTGCTGGAAGGTTAAGAGGAGACGTCATCGCAAGAGAAGCGTTGAATTGAAGCCCCAGTAAACGGCGGCCGTAACTATAACGGTCCTAAGGTAGCGAAATTCCTTGTCGGGTAAGTTCCGACCTGCACGAATGGTGTAATGATCTGGACGCTGTCTCAACCGTGAGCTCAGTGAAATTGTAGTATCGGTGAAGATGCCGATTACCCGCGATGGGACGAAAAGACCCCGTGAACCTTTACTATAGCTTAACATTGAATTTGGGTAATTGATGTGTAGGATAGGCCGGAGGCTTTGAAGCGGGCACGCCAGTGTTCGTGGAGCCGCTGTTGAAATACGGCCCTTTGATTATTTGAGTTCTAACCCGCTGTTGCGGGGACACTGTTTGGTGGGTAGTTTGACTGGGGTGGTCGCCTCCAAAAGCGTAACGGAGGCTTCTAAAGGTGCCCTCACGACGATTGGTAACCGTCGGCAGAGTGTAATGGCATAAGGGCGCTTGACTGGGAGACTCACAAGTCGATCAGGTAGGAAACTAGAGCATAGTGATCCGGTGTTTCTGTATGGAAAGGACATCGCTCAAAGGATAAAAGGTACTCCGGGGATAACAGGCTGATCCCTCCCAAGAGCTCATATCGACGGAGGGGTTTGGCACCTCGATGTCGGCTCGTCACATCCTGGGGCTGGAGAAGGTCCCAAGGGTTGGGCTGTTCGCCCATTAAAGTGGCACGCGAGCTGGGTTCAGAACGTCGTGAGACAGTTCGGTCTCTATCTATCGTGGGCGCATGAAATTTGCGTGGCTCTGACACTAGTACGAGAGGACCGTGTTGGACTGACCTCTGGTTTACCGGTTGTGCCGCCAGGTGCATTGCCGGGTATCTAAGTCGGGATTGGATAAGTGCTGAAAGCATCTAAGTACGAAGCCAGCCACAAGATTAGATTTCTCAGGGTCGTTGTAGACTACAACGTTGATAGGACGCAGGTGTACAGGCAGCGATGTCATAGCCGAGCGTTACTAATTGCCCGTTCACTTTTTGCCTTGCCTTGTATGGAGGTATATACGTTCAGCCATAAATGAATGCTTTGCTTTTTTCGCATCATGTCTACCTTATTCAGGTGACTACAGCACCGGGGTTCCACCTCTTCCCATTCCGAACAGAGAAGTTAAGCCCGGTCACGCCGATGGTACTGCGTAACAGTGGGAGAGTAGGTAGTCGCCGTTTTTCAGAAGAAGCCTCCGTGTCTGATAAGGATACGGAGGCTTCGTTCGTTTACATATATCTCCTCTAACATTCCGTTTCTACCGCTAATCACTATACCTTATTATATATAATTATTCATCGCATGTTCATCAGATTAATTCCCGAATTAAGGTGCTAAATAATGATTAAAAACGCTTAGTTCGTTTTCTTTACATATACTTGGATGCTGGTATGGATTGTTCTTGTGTTTTAGTTCATGAGTTTTCTGCTGATTTGTAGTGATATCTGGGTGAAATGAACATAAAAAAATGAATATTTTACTCTAAATACTACATAATGAGGATAATTATTCGTATCTTTGTCGCCCGAATAAACAAAAGAAGCTTTGGGAAAGTTTGATAAATACAAAATAGACCTGAAAGGTATGCAAGCAGATTCATGCAAATATGAGTTTGTGCTAGACAACCTTTTCTTTGCCAATATTGATGGACCGGAAGTGCAGAAGGGTAAAGTCAATGTGGTGTTAGTTGTAAAGAAAACATCTCGTGCTTTCGAATTGAACTTCCAGACAGACGGAATGGTGTGGGTGCCATGTGACCGTTGTTTGGACGATATGGAACAGCTTGTCAGCTCGACAGATAAGCTGCTGGTTAAGTTCGGTCATGAATATGCCGAAGAAGGTGACAATCTCATAGTAATTCCCGAAGAGGAAGGTGAGATTAATGTAGCATGGTTTATGTACGAGTTTGTAGCTTTGGCCATCCCCATGAAGCATGTGCATGCTCCGGGTAAGTGTAACAAGGCAATGACCAGCAAATTGAGTAAGCATATGCGCACCACTCCGGATGATGATATGGCTGAGGATACATTTGCTCCGGAAGAAGAGGTGGAGCTGATGAATGAAGAAGAAACGCAGGTAGACCCGCGTTGGGACGAATTAAAGAAAATATTAGATAACAATTAAAGATTAAAGAAAATGGCACATCCTAAGAGAAGACAGTCAAAAACAAGAACTGCGAAGAGAAGAACTCATGATAAAGCAGTAGCTCCTACACTGGCTATTTGCCCGAATTGTGGTGAGTGGCATGTATATCATACTGTATGTAGTGCATGCGGTTACTATAGAGGTAAGCTTGCAGTTGAAAAGGAAGCTGCCGTATAATTACGGTCAGTTTGACTAAAACTTATACTTGAATATCGGGCGTCTAAAAAGATTTGTAATTTAATAAGCAAACCTTTTTAGACTACCGTTGTTTCAGTAGTTCTATAAGTAAACAAGATTTTAATGGAAAAAATAAATGCAGTAATTACAGGAGTCGGCGGTTATGTACCTGATTACGTCTTGACAAACGACGAAATCTCAAGAATGGTGGATACCAATGACGAATGGATTATGACTCGTATCGGAGTAAAGGAAAGACGTATCCTGAATGAAGAGGGGCTAGGTAGTTCCTATATGGCGCGTAAAGCTGCCAAACAGCTGATGCAACGTACTGGCGCAGACCCGGATGATATAGATCTGGTGATTGTAGCTACTTCTACTCCGGATTACCACTTCCCTTCTACAGCTTCTATTTTGTGTGATAAGCTAAGGCTGAAAAATGCATATGCTTTTGACTTGCAGGCAGCCTGCAGCGGATTTCTCTATCTGATGGAGACTGCGGCCAATTTTATCCGTTCTGGTAGATATAAGAAGGTTATCATTGTGGGAGCCGACAAGATGTCGTCAATGGTTGATTATACAGATCGTGCTACTTGTCCTATCTTTGGAGACGGCGCTGCAGCTTTCATGCTCGAGCCGACAACAGAAGATGTAGGTATTATGGATGCTATTCTGAGAACCGACGGCAAAGGTTTGCCTTTCCTGCATATGAAAGCGGGTGGTTCGGTTTGTCCTCCCTCTTATTTTACTGTAGACAATCACATGCATTACATTTATCAGGAAGGACGTACTGTGTTTAAGTATGCCGTATCCAATATGTCGGATGTTAGCGCGGCCATTGCCGAGAAAAACGGTCTGACAAAGGATAGCATTGACTGGGTGATTCCGCACCAGGCCAATCTTCGTATCATCGATGCTGTGGCACATCGTCTGGAAGTTCCTCGTGAGAAAGTGCTGATTAATATCGAACGTTATGGCAATACTAGTGCTGCTACGTTACCTCTTTGCATCTGGGACTTTGAAGATAAGCTGAAGAAAGGCGACAACCTTATTTTCACTGCATTCGGCGCAGGATTTACCTGGGGAGCTGTGTATGTGAAGTGGGGATACGACGGAAAGAAGCAGTAACATGCTATTGCTGAATATAATATGATAAAAACGCATCCTATCTCGATTCGATGCGTTTTTTTGTCTCAATTCAAATACTGAAGTCATGCACAAAGCAGGTTTTGTAAATATCGTAGGAAATCCGAATGTAGGCAAGTCCACATTGATGAATGTTTTGGTAGGTGAGCGTATTTCTATCGCCACTTTCAAGGCGCAGACCACCCGTCATCGGATTATGGGCATCTATAATACGGATGACATGCAAATTGTGTTTTCGGACACTCCGGGTGTATTGAAGCCAAACTATAAGTTGCAGGAGTCCATGCTGAATTTCTCCACTTCGGCATTGGCGGATGCGGATGTGTTGCTGTATGTGACAGATGTGGTTGAGACTCCCGACAAGCATAATGATTTTGTGGAGAAAGTAGGACAGTTGGACGTTCCGGTATTGCTGCTTATCAATAAGATTGATTTAACCAACCAGGAAAAGCTGGTGGAACTGGTGGAAGCGTGGAAGGAATTGCTGCCGAAGGCAGAAATTATTCCTATCTCTGCTATTTCGAAATTTAATGTGGATTATGTCATGAAGCGGGTGAAGGAGCTGTTACCCGACTCTCCTCCCTATTTCGACAAGGACCAGTGGACGGACAAGCCGGCGCGTTTCTTCGTGACCGAAATAATCCGTGAGAAAATTCTGTTGTACTATGATAAGGAAATCCCTTATTCGGTGGAGGTGATGGTAGAACAGTTTAAGGAGGAGGCAAAGAAAATTCATATCAGTGCCGTAATCTATGTGGAGCGTGATTCGCAAAAAGGTATTATCATAGGCAAGCAAGGAAAGGCTTTGAAGAAAGTGGCTACTGAAGCGCGCCGTGATTTGGAGAGGTTTTTCGGGAAAACGATATTCCTGGAGACGTTTGTGAAAGTTGATAAGGATTGGCGGAGTTCGGACAAAGAACTGCGTAATTTTGGTTATCAGTTGGATTAAGAGTTATTCATACGACTGTGACAGTCGCAAAAAACAAAGAGAGTGAGCTATGGGAAATTTAGTTGCAATCGTAGGACGTCCCAATGTGGGAAAGTCTACATTATTTAACCGCCTGACCAAGACACGTCAGGCAATTGTGAATGAGGAAGCGGGAACCACCCGTGACCGCCAATATGGAAAGACCGAATGGTTGGGACGTGAGTTCTCAGTGGTAGATACTGGCGGTTGGGTAGTGAACTCTGATGATATTTTCGAAGAAGAGATTCGTAAGCAGGTATTGATGGCGGTGGACGAAGCCGACGTGATTCTGTTTGTGGTGGATGTGATGAACGGAGTTACAGACCTCGACGAGCAGGTGGCTGCCATCTTGCGTCGTGCCAAGAAGCCTGTGCTGCTGGTTGCCAATAAGACCGATAATCATGAACTACAATATAATGCCCCTGAGTTTTATAGCCTGGGTTTGGGTGATCCTTACTGTATTTCTGCTGTAACGGGTAGCGGTACGGGCGATATGATGGACCTTATCGTCAGCAAGTTCAAAAAGGAATCTGATGAAATTCTGGACGAGGATATTCCCCGCTTTGCAGTAGTGGGACGCCCGAATGCCGGAAAGTCTTCCATAGTCAATGCCTTTATTGGAGAAGACCGCAACATCGTGACGGAGATTGCCGGTACCACGCGCGATTCTATCTATACCCGCTACAATAAATTCGGTTTTGATTTCTACCTGGTAGATACGGCGGGTATCCGTAAGAAGAACAAGGTGAATGAGGATTTGGAGTACTACTCTGTAATCCGTTCCATTCGTTCCATTGAGAATGCAGATGTATGTATTTTGATGGTAGACGCTACGCGTGGCATCGAAAGCCAGGATTTGAATATCTTCTCTTTGATTCAGAAGAATGCCAAGGGGCTAGTGGTTGTGGTAAACAAGTGGGACTTGGTGCAGGACAAGACTGTGAAGGTGATGAAGACTTTCGAAGATGCTATCCGCAACCGTTTCGCTCCGTTTGTGGATTTCCCTATCATCTTTGCTTCGGCACTGACCAAACAGCGTATTCTGAAGGTATTGGAGGAGGCGCGTGATGTGTACGAAAATCGTATGACGCGTATTCCGACAGCTCGTTTGAACGAGGAAATGCTGCCGCTTATTGAGGCGTATCCACCCCCTTCAATTAAGGGTAAGTATATCAAGATAAAATATATTACGCAGTTGCCCAATACCCAGGTGCCGTCATTTGTTTATTTTGCAAATCTTCCACAATATGTGAAAGAGCCTTACAGACGATTCTTGGAAAATAAGATGCGTGAGAAATGGAAGTTGACCGGAACTCCGATAAATATCTATATCCGGCAGAAGTAAAATATATCGTGATGATATAAGTCGATTCTATTAACTGGTTTTATGAAGAGAAAGCGTTCGGAATATAGTTTCCGGACGCTTTCTTATGTAATAGGTTAGAAAATGAGGTGCAGTTTTATCCTTCAAGGTTCTGTATCTCCACTTCTTTGACTTTCCGGAATAGGTCGGATGCAAATATGAAACTGTTCAACCGCTCGTTGGTGGAAGTGAAGATGTCGTCTTTATTGCCTTCCCATTCTTTGTGTCCTTCGTAAATATAGATAATTTTTTCTCCGATGCCCATTACAGAGTTCATGTCATGAGTGTTGATGAGAGTAGTCATATTGTATTCCCGGGTTATATCTTGTATCAGTTCGTCGATGACAAGCGAGGTCTTGGGGTCAAGTCCTGAATTAGGTTCGTCACAGAACAAGTATTGCGGATTTAGGGCAATGGCACGGGCAATGGCTACGCGCTTCTGCATACCGCCGCTGATTTCTCCGGGAAATTTGTCTTTGGCTTCAATCAGGTTTACACGTTCCAGGCAGAACATGGCACGACGAGTCCGGTCGCGCAGGGTATCGTTGCTGAACATGTTCAGTGGAAACATTACATTGTCCAGTACCGTCATGGAATCAAACAGCGCGGCACTTTGGAAAATCATTCCCATTTCCCGGCGGAGCGCTTTCTTTTCCTTCTTTCCCATGGCGAGGAAGTTGCGGTGGTCATACAACAGTTCTCCTTTGTCTGGTGTCAGCAGACCCACGATACATTTCATGAGTACGGTTTTTCCCGAACCGCTCTGCCCTATAATCAGGTTGGTCTTTCCATTCTCGAAAGTGGCATTGATATCTTTCAGTACCTCTTTTTCTTCAAATGATTTGCAAAGTCCTTTCAGTTCAATCATCCCATTAAAAGTTGAGTTAATATTAGGTCGGCGAATAAGATAAGTACGCTGCTGCATACTACGGAGTCGGTGGACGCCTTACCCACTTCGATGGAACCGCCTTCGACGGTGTAACCGAAGAATGCCGATACACTGGCAATGATAAAGGCAAAGAACAGCGACTTGATGATGCCGCACCAAATAAACCATTCGACAAACATGTACTGCAAGCCGTATTCTAAATCTACTGCCGACATGATGCCGCCGAACCAGCAAGTACAGAAGGCACCTATGATACCAGCGAATATACTGAACGTCACCATCAGTGGAATGGTTGTCACCATAGCAGCAATTTTCGGTAGGATAAGGTAGTTTGCAGAATTGACACCCATAATTTCAAGGGCGTCTATCTGCTGGGTGACCCGCATGGTGCCCAGCTCCGAGGCGATGTTTGATCCGACCTTTCCTGCCAGAATCAGACACATGATGGAGGAAGAGAATTCCAGCAGCATGATTTCACGGGTTACATATCCCACTGTCCAACGGGGCATGAAGGGACTCTCAATGTTCAACTTTATCTGTATGGTGATTACAGCTCCGATGAAGAAGGATATCAGCAATACGATGCCGATAGAGTTCACGCCGAGCTGTTCCAACTCGTTGACATATTGGCGGAAAAACATACGCATACGTTCGGGACGGGCAAATACGCGCCCCATTAGTATGATATATTGTCCCACTGTCTTAAGTGCTTTAAACATAACATATAAGTATTTGAATGCAAATGTACACTATTTCGGCTTATTTTTGCTACATTTGCGGCGAAAACCTTTAGAGTATGGAAGAAGAAAAAGGCATAAAGGACAATGTAGAGGAAGTTAAGGAAAATCTGCAGGTCGGACTAGGCTTGACTGCCGGGGCAGAGCCACGGGAGGAAGGTAGCATGGTGCTGCGTACAGAGGATTTGGTGAAAAAGTACGGAAAGCGTACGGTAGTGAGCCATGTGTCTATTGATGTGAAGCAAGGGGAGATTGTTGGTTTGTTGGGACCGAATGGCGCCGGTAAGACAACTTCGTTTTATATGACCGTAGGGCTGATAACTCCCAATGAGGGACGTATCTTCTTGAATGATTTGGATATAACGAAATATCCGGTATACAAGCGTGCACAGACGGGTATCGGTTATCTGGCGCAGGAGGCTTCCGTATTCCGTCAAATGAGTGTGGAAGACAATATTGCATCTGTACTGGAAATGACCGACAAGCCTTTGGAGTATCAGAAAGACAAGCTGGAGAGCCTGATTGCAGAGTTCCGCTTGCAGAAGGTAAGGAAGAACAAGGGTAACCAGTTGTCAGGTGGCGAGCGGCGCCGTACAGAAATTGCCCGTTGTCTGGCCATTGACCCCAAATTTATTATGTTGGACGAGCCTTTTGCCGGTGTAGACCCGATTGCAGTGGAGGATATTCAGCAGATTGTGTGGAAGTTGAAGGATAGGAATATCGGCATTTTGATTACTGACCACAATGTGCAGGAGACGCTGAGTATTACCGATCGTGCTTATCTGTTGTTTGAAGGAAAGATTCTGTTCCAGGGTACGCCCGAAGAGCTGGCCGAGAATAAGATTGTGCGTGAAAAGTATCTGAGTAACAGTTTCGTGCTTCGTCGCAAGGATTTTATGAAGTGATCCGAATACTGCCATTGATAGAAATAAAAAAAGACCACTCATTCAGTGGTCTTTTTCATTTCTCCTTAAATCTCTATGATTAATATTTTGGAGGTCTTGCTTCTTTCACTACCATCTGGCGGCCGAAGAATTCAGCACCGTCTAGTTCGGCAATAGCTTTAGCTGCAGCAGCGTCATCTTCCATTTCTACAAAAGCGATGCCTCTGAAACGTCCGGTGGTGCGGTCATTGATAAATTTTACAGAAGATACTGTGCCGTAATCTTCCATTGCCTTCTGCAGGTCATTCTCCTTAACGCGGTAGTTAAGGTTTCCAACATAAATGTTCATAATGAAAATGATAAAATAAATATAATGAATAAAACTCTCTTGGAAGGAAGGCTGAATAATAAATGGATTACAACGACAGAGAGTTTACAAAAGCGTTCTTGAAAACGGAAGTAAAAACCATGTAATGGAAATCGAAAAACTAATGCGCCATCATTCCGCGACAAAGAAACGCATAAAATTCGGATAAACAATGTTTTTCTTTAATTATTTTTGTGGATTGTCGTGTCTTCGGGCAACTCTCGTTTCTCCTCATAGAAACCGGACGATTCGGTTTATCATCGTCTTTTCCTCGAGTATCTTTCCAGTAAACTTCCTCTGTTGTCAGCCCGATTGTTGGGCTCTTCTACCGCTCTATCCAAGAATTAAACTGAAATAAATCGGCAATGTTCTTTTGATAATTGAAAGAATAACGCTAATTTTGCACGCTCATTTGAGATATGGAACAAAGTATAAATCAAATAAATAATTGTCAGAATGAACGTTTCATTACAAAACATTGACAAAGTAAGCGCACTGCTTACTGTAAAGCTTGAGAAAGCAGATTATCAGGAAAAAGTAGACAAATCGTTGAAGAGCTTCCGTCAGAAGGCACAGATTCCCGGTTTCCGTAAGGGAATGGTTCCTATGAGCCTGGTTAAGAAAATGTATGGTAAGTCTGCATTGGCCGAAGAGGTGAACAAACTGCTTTCAGAAACAGTATATAAGTATATCCAGGACAATAAGGTAAATATATTGGGCGAGCCTTTGCCCAACGAAGACAAGCAGCAGGAAATAGATTTCGATACTATGGAAGAGTTCGAATTCCTGTTTGATATTGCTTTGGCTCCGGAATTTAAAGCAGAAGTCAGTGCAAAAGATAAGGTAGATTACTATACTATTGAGGTTACAGACGAGATGGTGGATAACCAGGTCAAGGCTTATACTCAACGTAACGGCAAGTATGACAAGGTAGACGTTTACGAGGACAATGACATGCTGAAAGGTTTGCTTGCTGAACTGGATGAAGAAGGTAATACCAAAGAGGGTGGCATTCAGGTGGAAGGCGCTGTAATGATGCCTTCGTACATGAAGAATGATGAACAGAAAGCTATTTTTGCTGGTGCAAAAGTGAATGATGTGCTTGTATTCAACCCGAATACTGCTTGGGACGGAAATGTTGCCGAATTGTCTTCTTTATTGAAGATTGACAAGGAAGCTGCTCCCGAAGTGAAATCCAATTTCAGCTTCCAGGTAGAAGAAATCACACGCTTCGTTCCGGGTGACTTGACTCAGGAAATTTTCGATCAGGTATTTGGCGAAGGCAATGTGAAAACGGAAGAGGAATTCCGTGCCAAAGTGAAGGAAGTTATTGCTAACCAGTTCGTGGCAGACAGTGACTATAAGTTCTTGATTGACGCACGTAAGATGCTGACTGAGAAAGTAGGCAAGTTGGAATTCCCGGATGCATTACTGAAGCGCATTATGCGTCTGAACAATCCTGACAAGGAAGAAAGCTTTGTAGAGGACAACTATGACAAGAGCATCGAAGAGCTGACTTGGCACCTGATTAAAGAACAGCTGGTGAAAGCCAATGATATCAAGGTTGAGCAGGAAGATATCACAAACATGGCTAAGGAAGCTACTCGCGCACAGTTTGCACAATATGGTATGATGAGTGTACCTGAAGAAATCCTGGAGAATTACTCAAAGGAAATGCTTAAGAAGAAAGAGAGTGTAGAAGGCTTGGTTAATCGTGTGGTTGAATCTAAATTGGCTACAGCATTGAAGTCTCAGGTGGAACTGGAGCACAAGAATGTTTCTGCTGAAGAGTTCAATAAGATGTTTGCGTAAGAGCAATGTGAGCCTACGGCTAAAATTTATAAAGAAACACAGAGTTTGACAAACTATAACTCTGTGTTTTTTTGTGTCTCTGTGTTCTTTTTTGTTTCTTTGTATCCTTATAAATTAAAAAAATAGAAAGAAATGGATGATTTTAGAAAATACGCTACCAAGCATCTTGGTATGAACAGTTTGGTACTGGACGATGTGATTAAATCACAAGCCAGCTATTTAAATCCCTATATCCTCGAGGAACGCCAGCTCAATGTAACACAGTTGGACGTGTTTTCCCGTCTGATGATGGACCGCATCATCTTCCTCGGTACGCAGGTTGATGACTATACGGCCAATACTTTGCAGGCTCAGTTGCTTTATCTGGATTCGGTGGATCCGGGCAAGGATATTTCCATCTATATCAATTCGCCGGGCGGTTCAGTATATGCCGGTCTGGGTATTTATGATACCATGCAGTTCATCAGCAGTGATGTGGCTACTATCTGTACAGGTATGGCTGCAAGTATGGCAGCCGTACTGCTGGTTGCCGGTGCTGAAGGCAAACGCTCCGCATTGACCCACTCCCGGGTGATGATACACCAGCCGATGGGAGGTGCCCAGGGGCAGGCTTCGGATATTGAAATCACGGCACGTGAGATCCAAAAGCTGAAGAAAGAACTTTATACTATTATCGCTGACCACTCCCACACTCCCTTTGACAAGGTATGGGCGGATTCTGACCGTGACTACTGGATGACAGCCCAGGAAGCCAAAGAATATGGTATGGTAGATGAGGTTTTGATTAAAAAATAATATGGCAGATTCAAGAAAAAATAAAAATAGATGTAGCTTTTGCGGCCGCACAGAAGATGAAGTCGGATTTCTCATAACGGGGATGAATGGCTATATCTGCGACAGTTGCGCCACCCAGGCTTATGAAATTACTCAAGAGGCTTTGGGGGCTGGCAAGAAGGCAAGTGCCACGAAGCTGAATCTGAAAGAACTTCCTAAACCCGTAGAAATAAAGAAGTTCCTCGACCAATATGTCATTGGTCAGGACGATGCCAAGCGTTTCTTGTCTGTGTCGGTGTATAACCATTACAAACGCCTGCTCCAGAAGGACGGCGGTGATGATGTAGAGATTGAAAAATCGAATATCATCATGGTAGGCAGTACTGGTACGGGAAAGACGTTATTGGCGCGTACTATCGCCAAGTTGCTGCGTGTTCCTTTTACTATTGTAGATGCAACAGTTCTGACAGAGGCAGGTTATGTAGGCGAGGACATT
The DNA here is from genome assembly GCF_013874375.1 of Bacteroides sp. CACC 737. Classification (NCBI taxonomy): domain Bacteria; kingdom Pseudomonadati; phylum Bacteroidota; class Bacteroidia; order Bacteroidales; family Bacteroidaceae; genus Bacteroides; species Bacteroides sp. CACC 737. Next base: position 3,000,605 of record NZ_CP059408.1, on the reverse strand, counting down.
GAAAGCATTTTGACGCGTCTGCTCCAGGTGGCGGATTATAACGTACCCGAGGCAGAGCAAGGCATTGTGTTTATTGATGAGATAGACAAAATAGCACGCAAGGGTGATAATCCTTCCATAACGCGTGATGTGAGTGGTGAAGGCGTGCAGCAGGGATTGCTGAAATTGCTGGAAGGTTCTGTGGTGAATGTTCCTCCCCAGGGTGGGCGCAAACATCCCGACCAGAAAATGATTCCGGTCAATACCAAGAATATTCTGTTCATTTGCGGTGGGGCTTTTGATGGCATTGAAAAGAAGATTGCCCAGCGGCTGAATACACATGTTGTCGGGTATAGTGCTGTACGCAATACGGCAACCATTGATAAGAGCAACATGATGCAGTACATTGCTCCGCAGGATTTGAAGTCGTTCGGACTGATTCCCGAGATTATCGGCCGCCTTCCGGTGCTGACTTATCTGAATCCGTTAGATCGTGCGGCATTGCGCTCCATTCTTACGGAACCGAAGAATTCCATCATCAAGCAATACATCAAACTGTTTGAGATGGACAATGTGAAGCTGACTTTTGAAGATGCTGTATTTGAATATATCGTGGATAAAGCAGTAGAATATAAGTTGGGGGCCCGCGGCTTGCGTTCCATTGTGGAGACAATTATGATGGATGCCATGTTCGAAATTCCGTCAGAACAGAAGGGGCATTTTGTTGTGACGTTGGACTACGCCAAGCGCCAGCTTGAAAAGGCAAATATGGCACGACTGCAAAGTGCTTAAGAATCAGATGGTAATACGGGGTAAAACCGACTATTTTGCTTTTTATTGAAAAATATTCGATGGATTATGCTTGAAATTTAAGAAGTTGTTTATAACTTTGTTAGGGTGCTTTGTGAAAACATGGCGGAGTACCACTATTAAAAGTTAACTCAATAAACAACAACCTAATGAATCATGGCAGGGAAGAAGATTAATTTGACAGACCAGCTGAAGAAATACTTCGGGTTCGATACATTTAAAGGAAATCAGGAAGCAATCATAGAGAATCTGTTGGCGGGTAATGATACATTCGTGTTGATGCCTACCGGTGGTGGAAAATCTTTGTGCTACCAACTGCCGTCCTTGTTGATGGAGGGCACGGGTATCGTGATTTCTCCTCTGATTGCCTTGATGAAGAATCAGGTCGATGCGATGCGTAACTTCAGCGAAGAGGATGGGATAGCCCACTTCATCAATTCTTCCCTAAACAAGAGTGCGATAGACCAGGTTCGGTCTGATATACTCAGTGGTAAGACAAAGCTGTTGTATGTGGCTCCGGAATCACTGACGAAGGAAGAGAATGTGGAGTTTCTGAAAACGGTGAAGATTTCGTTCTATGCCGTGGACGAAGCCCATTGTATCTCTGAATGGGGCCATGACTTCCGTCCTGAGTATCGCCGTATCCGTCCCATTATCAATGAAATAGGAAAAGCCCCTCTGATAGCGTTGACTGCGACGGCCACACCGAAAGTGCAACATGACATCCAGAAGAATCTGGGTATGGTGGATGCGCAGGTGTTCAAGTCATCGTTCAACCGCCCGAATCTTTATTATGAGGTACGTCCCAAGACTGCAAATGTAGACCGGGACATCATCAAGTTCATTAAGAACAATCCCGAAAAGTCAGGCATTATCTATTGCCTGAGTCGGAAGAAAGTGGAGGAACTTGCTGAAATCCTGCAGGCAAACGGAATCAATGCCCGTGCCTATCATGCTGGAATGGATTCGGCTACACGAACACAGAACCAGGATGATTTCCTGATGGAAAAAATTGATGTGATTGTAGCTACCATTGCTTTTGGTATGGGGATTGACAAACCGGATGTGCGCTATGTCATCCATTATGATATACCCAAAAGTCTGGAAGGATATTATCAGGAGACCGGACGTGCCGGAAGAGATGGAGGAGAAGGGCAGTGTATTACTTTCTATACCAATAAAGACTTGCAGAAGCTCGAGAAGTTTATGCAAGGCAAACCTGTAGCAGAGCAGGAAATTGGCAAGCAGCTTCTGCTGGAGACTGCTGCGTATGCCGAATCTTCCGTATGCCGCCGAAAGGCGTTGCTTCATTACTTCGGCGAAGAATATATGGAAGAAAATTGTGGTAATTGTGACAACTGTTTAAATCCGAAAAAACAAGTGGAAGCTCAAGAATTATTGTGTACCGTGATTGAAGCTGTTCTCGCGGTGAAAGAAAATTTTAAAGCGGACTATATTATAGACATAATACAAGGTAAGGAAACTTCAGAAGTGCAGGCGCATCTGCACGAAGATCTCGAAGTATTCGGCTCTGGCATGGGCGAAGAAGACAAAACGTGGAATGCTGTGATCCGTCAGGCGCTTATTGCCGGCTATCTGAGTAAGGATGTCGAAAACTATGGCTTGCTGAAAGTGACGGATGACGGTAGGAAGTTCCTTAAACATCCTAAATCATTCAAGATAGTGGAAGACAATGACTTTGAGGATGTGGAAGAAGAAGCACCTGCACGTGGAGGCGGTGCGTGTGCGGTAGACCCGGCATTGTACTCCATGTTGAAGGACTTACGAAAGAAGTTGTCCAAGAAGTTGGAAGTGCCTCCTTATGTTATTTTCCAGGATCCGTCTTTGGAAGCAATGGCGACCATATATCCGGTGACTTTGGACGAGTTGCAGAACATACCGGGTGTAGGAGCCGGAAAGGCAAAACGCTACGGCGAGGAATTCTGCAAACTCATTAAGCGTCACTGTGAAGAGAATGAGATTGAACGTCCTGAGGACTTGCGTGTGCGTACTGTAGCTAATAAGTCAAAAATGAAGGTGGCCATCATTCAGGCTATTGACCGTAAGGTGGCGTTGGATGACATTGCCATGTCAAAGGGTATTGAGTTTGAAGAGTTACTGGATGAGATAGAAGCTATCGTTTACTCCGGAACGAAATTGAATATTGACTATTTCTTGGAGGATATTATGGATGAAGACCACTTGCTGGATATCTATGATTATTTCAAGGAATCTACCACTGATAAGATTGACGATGCTCTGGATGAATTGGGTGATGACTTTACGGAAGAAGAGGTACGTTTGGTACGCATCAAGTTTATTTCAGAGATGGCAAATTGATTGGCTTTAGTTGATAAAAAAGAAAAAAATGTTGCGTGCAAGTATACGGAATGGAATAAAAACCGTATATTTGCACGCAATAAATTTTAAACGCATAGCCCTATGTCATTTATTGCTGATAAGATTGTAATGGATGGATTAACTTATGACGACGTACTGTTAATCCCCGCTTATTCTGAAGTCTTGCCCAAAACTGTCGAACTCTCGACTAAGTTTTCACGAAACATTGAGTTAAAAATCCCGTTTGTAACTGCTGCCATGGATACGGTTACCGAAGCGAAGATGGCTATTGCCATTGCCCGTGAAGGTGGTATCGGAGTTATTCATAAGAATATGTCCATTGAGGAGCAGGCACGTCAGGTAGCTATTGTGAAGCGTGCCGAAAACGGTATGATTTATGACCCGGTAACTATCAAGAGAGGTTCTACGGTGGCTGATGCGCTGGCTTTGATGGCTGAATACAAGATTGGTGGTATTCCGGTGGTAGATGATGAAAGATATTTGGTAGGTATTGTTACCAATCGTGACCTTCGTTTTGAGAAAGATATGAATAAGCGTATCGACGAGGTGATGACCAAGGAGAACATCATTACTACCAATCCTACGACGGATATGGAGGCTGTTTCTCAAATTCTGCAAGAACATAGAATCGAGAAGTTGCCGGTAGTGGATAAAGACAACAAATTGGTAGGTCTGATTACCTATAAGGATATTACCAAGGCAAAGGATAAACCTATGGCGTGCAAGGATAGCAAAGGTCGTCTGCGCGTTGCTGCCGGAGTGGGAGTGACGAATGATACTTTGGAGCGCATGCGGGCTTTGGTGGATGCAGGGGCGGATGCCATTGTCATTGATACGGCTCACGGACATTCTAAAGGGGTTATTGAAAAATTGAAAGAGGCCAAAGAACATTTCCCTCATATTGACATTGTTGTTGGTAATATTGCTACCGGTGAAGCTGCGAAGGCATTGGTCGAGGCTGGTGCTGATGGAGTAAAGGTGGGCATCGGTCCGGGTTCCATCTGTACTACCCGTGTAGTTGCCGGTGTGGGTGTTCCCCAGTTGTCTGCCGTTTATGATGTGGCAAAGGCACTGAAGGGCACGGGTATTCCTTTGATTGCTGATGGCGGTTTGCGTTATTCGGGCGACGTAGTGAAGGCGTTGGCTGCCGGTGGTTACAGCGTGATGATCGGTTCGCTGGTTGCCGGAACGGAAGAGTCTCCGGGCGATACGATTATTTTCAACGGTCGTAAGTTCAAGTCTTATCGGGGTATGGGATCGCTGGAAGCTATGGAAAATGGTTCCAAGGACCGCTACTTCCAAAGCGGTACCAGTGATGTGAAGAAATTGGTTCCGGAGGGCATTGCCGCCCGCGTTCCTTATAAAGGCACTTTGTATGAGGTGATTTATCAGTTGGTTGGCGGTCTGCGTGCCGGTATGGGATATTGCGGTGCAGCCAATATAGAGAAACTGCACGATGCCAAGTTTACCCGCATTACTAATGCAGGTGTACTCGAAAGTCATCCGCACGATGTATCTATAACCAGTGAGGCTCCGAACTATAGCCGTCCTGAGTAAGATAATAACAAAATAATAGTGAATGCCCGGAGAGAGATTGCCGCTTTCCGGGCATTTTGTTTATATTTGCAGCCGTATAAAAAGAACGGATGGTGCTTATGGTTAGATTGCTTTGGGTGTTTGTCTTCCTTGGGTTCGGATTGGCTGTTTCGGCTCAGGACGATCCGGTATTGATGCGTATCAATGGAAAGGAGGTCCTCCGTTCTGAATTCGAACGTAGCTATAATAAGGACGGTACCTCTGTCGGTGCAGGCCGGAAGGCATTGGATGTATATGTGAATAAGTTTATAGACTTCAGGCTGAAAATAGAGGCTGCCGAAGTTGCGGGATTGGATACTTCCTGTGTCTTTCAGAAGGAGCAGGATGAATATCGCCGTTGTCTGATTAAATCATACCTGACAGATGAGAAGACGGCAGAGCAGGCGGCACGGCAGTACTATGACAAGATGAAATCCGACCGGCGTGCAGGTCGGGTATATGTGAAGCATATTTTTAAATATCTCCCCCAGAATATTTCCGGTCATACCTTGCGTGAGGTGGAGTTTAGGATGGATTCTATCTATAGGGCTCTTGCAAAGGAAGGGGAAAGTACGCCGTCTTTCGATGCTTGCGTCGAGCAATTTTCCGATGAGAAGAAAGCGTTTTGGGTGGGTTGGCTGCAGATGCCGGCGGAGTTTGAGGATATTGTATTCGGGTTGAATGCCGGAGAGATTTCTCGTCCGTTCCTCACTCCTCAGGGCATTCATATCGTGAAAGTACTCGAACAGCAGGAAATCCTTCCTTTTGAGAGGATGAAGAACAAAATCATCCGTTGTCAAACCCGTCGTCATGGAATGGATAAAGGAACGCGGGCTTTTGTGGAGAAACTGAAGAAAGAGTATCACTATATGCCGGATAAAGCCGGTATCGACGAACTGCTGGCTAAAGGAAGCACTTCCCGTACATTGTTTACATTGGATGGCAAGGCATACGGTGGAAAAGAATTTGTCGGATTTGCCGCTGCTTATCCGGCAGGGATGCGCAGACAGTTGGAGGCTTTTACAGTAAAAACGATTCTGGACTATGAAAACTCCCGTCTGGAATGGAAGCATCCCGAATTTTGTGCGTTGGTGCAGGGGCATCGTGACAGCATGTTGCTTGCCGAAATCACTGACCGTGAAGTGGGAAAGAGGAGTGTGGTGGATGAAGCGGGATTGAAAGCATATTTTGAGGCGCACCGTTCGGACTTCCATTGGGACGAACCGCGTTATAGGGGTATTGTGCTGCATTGTACTACCAAGCGAGTGGCGAAGCAAGTACGGAAATTTCTGAAACAGATTCCGGAAGAGGAGTGGATGGATGCCATCCGTCTCACTTTCAATGCCGGCGATACTCCCAAGGTGCAGGCAGAGCAAGGATTATTTGCCCCCGGTGATAATGCATATGTGGATGATTTGGTGTTTAAAAGGAAGGATGCGACTCCGGTTTTGTCATTTCCCTTTACTGCTGTACAAGGTCGTAAGCAGAAGGGACCGGACAGTTGGCAAGAGGTGCGAGAGCCGCTCGTAACCGCTTATCGGAACTATTTGGAAACGCATTGGGTGGCAAAGTTGCGTGCTGCCGGTAAGGTTGAAATTGACCAAGAGGTTTTAAAAACCGTTAATAATCACTGATGCAACCGATTAAAACACTATCTTCGTACCTCAAAACGAAGTAAATATCAGTTGGTGATGCGAACAACCTGCTTTGGGCTTTTAATTTTCCTTCTCTGTGTGGCGTGCAGCGAGCGGCACGACCATAAAGGGCGGACACCGTTAGTGGAGTTGGACGGCAATTTCCTTTACCGGGAAGATTTGCAATCGGTACTTCCGACCGGTTTGTCCAAAGACGACAGTCTGTTGTTTGCAGAACATTATATCCGTAATTGGGTGGAAGATATTTTGTTGTACGATAAAGCGCAGAGCAATATTCCCAATAACGGTGAGATTGATAAACTTGTGGAGAATTATCGCAAAGCATTGATAATGCATACCTATCAGCAGGCTTTAATACATCAGCGACTATCAGAGGAGATTTCAGAACAAGACTTGACGGAGTATTACGAGAAGAATCAGGCGCTCTTCAAAGTGGAACGTCCGTTGATGAAAGGCTTGTTCATCAAAGTTCCTTTGACAGCCCCACAGCTGGGCAATGTTCGTCGCTGGTACAAGATGGAAACCCGTGAGGCGGTGGAACATCTGGAAAAGTACAGTCTGCAGAATGCTGTGAAGTATGAGTATTTTTATGATAAATGGGTGCCGGTATCGGAAGTACTGGATATGCTGCCCTTGAAGGTTTCTGATGTGGACGAGTATCTGGACAAGAATCGCCATGTAGAGCTGAAGGATACGGCTTTCCATTATTTCCTGAATGTGAGCGATTATCGCCCGGTGGGAGAGCAGGAACCCTATGAGTTTGCCCGTACCCAAGTGAAGGATATGCTGCTGAACGTGAAGCAGGTGGAATTCATGAAGCAAGTGAAGGATGATTTGTATCAACGGGCGGTGAAAAGAGACAAGATTAAATATTATTTAGAATAAGACACCAAGAATGAAACAGTGTATGAACTTTAAGTTTGTAATTTTATTTGCCTTGACGCTATTAGTCGGTTCTACCGTTTATGGACAAGACAACGTGATTGACGAGGTAGTGTGGGTAGTAGGTGATGAGGCTATACTGAAGTCCGAAGTGGAAGAGGCACGCATGAGTGCATTGTATGAAGGACGCAAATTTGACCGTGACCCTTATTGCGTGATACCTGAGGAGATAGCCGTGCAGAAACTGTATCTTCACCAGGCTGCCCTCGACAGTATCGAAGTATCCGAGAGTGAGGTTATCCAGCGTGTGGACTATATGACGAATATGTATATCGCCAATATCGGTTCGCGTGAGAAAATGGAGGAATACTTCAACAAGACTTCCAGCCAGATTCGTGAAACGCTGCGCGAGAATGCCCGTGAAGGATTGAAGGTTCAGAAGATGCAGCAGAAACTGGTGGGCGAGATTAAGATAACTCCGGCCGAGGTGCGCCGTTACTTCAAGGATTTGCCGCAGGACAGCATTCCTTATATCCCTACCCAGGTGGAGGTGCAGATTATCACTCAGCAGCCTAAGGTCCCTTTGGAGGAAATAGAAGATGTAAAGAGACGTTTGCGTGAGTATACCGACCGTGTCAATAAGGGTGAAAGCTTTTCCATGTTGGCTCGTCTGTACTCTGAGGACCGTGGTTCGGCCATGCGTGGCGGTGAGATTGAATTCTCAGGACGCGGTATGCTGGACCCCGCTTATGCCAATGTGGCTTTCAACTTGCAAGACCCCAGCAAGGTTTCCAAGATTGTAGAGTCTGAATATGGTTTCCATATCATTCAGTTGATAGAGAAGCGCGGTGACCGTATTAAAACACGCCACATTCTGTTGAAACCGCATATTCCGGAAGAAGCTCTGGCTGCCGGTTGTGCCCGTTTGGACTCTATTGCCGATGATATCCGCAATAACAAATTCTCTTTTGAAGAGGCTGCCTCCGTGCTTTCGCAGGATAAGGATACGCGCAACAATCATGGTTTGTTGCCGAATCCTAATACGAACACTTCCCGTTTTGAGATGCAGGAACTTCCCCCTGAAATAGCCAAGGTGGTGGATAAGATGAAAGTGGGCGAAATCTCCGAAGCCTTCACCATGATTCCGCAAAAGACCGGAAAGGAAGAGTGCGTGATTGTGAAGCTGAAGAGCCGTACGATGGGACACAAGGCTACCATTGCCGATGACTATCAGAACTTGAAAGAGATTGTGTTGGAAAAACGCCGCGACGAAGTGCTGGACAAGTGGATTCGTGAGAAGCAGAAGCACACGTATGTCCGTATCAAGGATAATTGGAAGAATAACTGTACGTTCAAGTATCCGGGCTGGATTAAAGAATAATCCGGAAGGATTTACATAGATTTGTATGCAAAAGAAGAATACAAAAAATCATTTCCTGAACAAGCATAGATACCTCCTGGTAGGTATTCTATGCTTGTTTGGCATCTGTCTGCTGAGTGCGCAGGACAAGAAGAAGAGTACTGGTGCACCGGAGAAGAAGAAAGTGGACTCAATTGAACAGAAAAAGACGGAGACGCCGGAAAAGAAGAAGACGCGCGTCGATTTGTTGTACGCAGATGAGGCGCAGGCGGACAAACAGTTGCGTCCTGATGTGCAGGTACTCATCGGCTCGGTGAGGATGAAGCATGACAGTATGTACATGTTCTGTGACAGTGCGCTGATATTCGAAAAGATAAATTCTGTGGAGGCATTCGGCAATGTGCGTATGGAGCAGGGCGACACCTTGTTTATCTATGGAGACTATCTGTATTATGACGGCATGTCGCAGTTGGCCATGCTGCGTGAGAATGTACGTATGATAAATCGTAATACGGTGCTGACAACTGACAGTTTGAACTATGACCGTCTGTACGATTTGGGCTATTACTTCGAAGGCGGTACGCTGACCGACGAGGATAATGTGCTGACTTCCGAGTGGGGAGAATATAGCCCTGCCACTAAGTTGGCTGTCTTCAACCACGACGTGAAGCTGGTCAACCCGAAGTTTGTTTTGACTTCGGATACCTTGAAGTATAGTACAGCTACTAAGATTGCCACAATTTTAGGACCCTCCGACATTGTGAGTGACCAAAATCATATTTATTCCGAACGTGGCGTGTACAATACGACTACTGAGCAGGCAGAACTGCTCGACCGTTCCGTACTGACTAACGAAGGCAAGAAACTGACCGGTGACAGCCTTTTCTACGACCGCATCTTGGGATACGGCGAGGCTTTTGACAATGTACAGATGAATGATACGGTCAACCGGAACATGTTGACTGGCGACTACTGTTTCTACAACGAACTGACCGGAAGCGCCGTTGCCACCAAACGTGCCGTAGCTATCGACTATTCGCAGGGCGACAGTCTGTTCATGCACGGTGATACTTTGAGGCTGATTACCTACCATATGAATACCGATTCCATGTACCGGGAGATGCGTGCCTATCATAAGGTGCGTGCTTATCGCACGGATGTGCAGGCCGTATGCGATTCGTTGGTGTATAATTCCAAGGACTCTTGCATGACGATGTATACCGACCCTATATTGTGGCACGGGGAACAGCAGTTGTTGGGCGAGGAAATTAAAATTTACATGAACGATAGTACCATCGACTGGGCGCATATCATCAACCAGGCCCTGACGGTAGAGAAAAAGGACAGTATTCACTATAACCAAGTTTCCGGTAAGGAGATGAAGGCTTTCTTCATAGATGGAGACATGCGTCTGGTGGAGGTAAACGGCAATGTACTGGTGGTGTATTATCCGGTAGAGGAGAAGGACAGTTCGCTGATTATGATGAACTATTCGGAAGGCGGACTTTTGAAAATGTACTTGAAGGAGAGAAGGATGGAGCGCGGAGTCTTTGTTGGAAAGACTACCGGTACAGCCTATCCTCTGGACCAGATTCCACCAGATAAGAGCAAGCTGCCTTCTTTTGTCTGGTTCGACTACATCCGTCCGCTCAACAAGGAGGATATCTTCGAGTGGAGGGCTAAAAAAGCAGGTGAAGTATTGAAGAAAAGTGACCGGAAACCTGTAACTTCGCCAAGGAATATGCATATTAAACGAAATAATAAGTAGCGTCATGGGAATGTTTGCAATGCGGAAGCCTCGTGGCTTCAATCATAGCTATATCTATGTGGATGAGCGGAAAGAGAAGTTGGCGAAGATGGAAGAAAACGCCAAGCGTGACCTGGGTATGCTGCCGGAAAAGGAATTCTCGCCCGAGGATATACGGGGCAAATTCATAGAAGGAACAACTCACCTGAAGCGGCGTAAGGAGAGCGGACGTAAGCCGATGCATTTGGGCATAATCCTTGTTGTCATGGCTGTGTTGATTTATCTGTGGTATGCCATCAGTAACGGAATCATTTAATAATGATTAATCATTAATCCCTAATCATTAAACATTATCATGAGCGATATCATTCATTTGCTGCCCGATTCGGTTGCCAATCAGATTGCTGCCGGAGAGGTGATTCAGCGTCCGGCATCTGTTGTGAAAGAATTGGTGGAAAATGCAATTGATGCCGAAGCAGAGGAAATACATGTGCTGATTACCGATGCGGGCAAGACCTGCATCCAGGTGATTGATGACGGGAAGGGTATGTCCGAAACGGATGCGCGCCTTTCTTTTGAACGTCATGCGACTTCAAAGATACGCGAAGCTGCCGATTTGTTTGCCCTACGCACCATGGGCTTCCGTGGAGAAGCGTTGGCTTCCATTGCTGCGGTAGCTGAAGTGGAGTTGAAAACACGCCCAGCCAGCGAGGAGCTGGGGACGCGGCTGTTGATTGCCGGCTCTAAAGTCGAAAGCCAGGAAGCCGTTTCCTGCCCTAAGGGAAGCAATTTTTCCATCAAGAACCTATTCTTCAATATTCCTGCCCGGCGCAAATTCTTGAAAGCGAACTCTACGGAGTTGAGCAACATCCTTACGGAATTCGAGCGTATAGCGTTGGTGCATCCTGAGGTAGCCTTCTATCTGTATAGTAATGATACGGAATTGTTCAATCTTCCGGTAATGCCTTTGCGGCAACGCATCATGGCAGTCTTCGGAAAGAAGCTGAATCAGCAGTTGCTGTCCGTCGACGTCAATACGACCATGATAAAGATTTCCGGTTTTGTAGCCAAGCCGGAAACGTCGCGCAAGAAAGGAGCGCACCAATACTTTTTTGTGAACGGGCGCTATATGCGTCACCCCTATTTCCACAAAGCAGTGATGGACGCTTATGAGCAGCTGATTCCTGCCGGTGAGCAGATCTCCTACTTTATTTATTTCGAGGTAGACCCTGCCAATATCGATGTGAACATCCATCCGACGAAGACGGAGATTAAGTTCGAGAATGAGCAGGCTATCTGGCAGATTCTGTCGGCTGCGGTCAAGGAATCCTTGGGCAAGTTCAGCGCTATACCTACTATCGATTTTGATACCGAGGACATGCCGGATATTCCTGCATTCGAGCAGGCTCGTCCGATAGAGCCTCCGAAGGTACACTATAACACGGATTTCAATCCCTTCAAGACGTCTTCCGCTTCTTCCTATGGAGGCGGTGGCAATTATTCGCGTCCCAAAGTGGAGTGGGAGGGGCTTTATTCCGGTTTGGAAAAAGCCAGCAGGATGAACGAGCCGATGGAGGAAGAACCTTTTGCAGAGGATGCGGTTACCGGTATGGCTCCAAGAGAGGAGGAGAGGGCTCCTTATTTCCAGGAAACGGTTCCTTCCGGGGCAAGCGCCTCTTTCTACGGCAATGAGGCAACGGTAGAGAAAGGAGCGCAACACTTCCAGTTCAAGGGACGTTTTATTCTGACTTCCGTTAAATCGGGTCTGATGCTGATAGACCAGCACCGGGCGCATGTCCGGGTATTGTTCGACCGCTATATGAGTCAGATTCGACAGAAACAAGGCGTATCGCAGGGGGTATTGTTTCCGGAGATTATCCAGTTGCCGGCTTCGGAAGCTGCCGTGCTGGACAGTATATTGGAAGATTTGTCGGCCGTAGGCTTCGATTTGAGTCCGCTGGGTGGCGGCAGCTATGCCATCAACGGCATACCTTCGGGCATAGAGGGACTGAACCCGGTGGAATTGGTCCGGAATATGATACATACTGCTATGGAAAAAGGAAATGATGTTAAGGAAGAGGTGCAGACAATTCTTGCATCGACCTTGGCGCGTGCTGCGGCCATCGTCTACGGACAAGTGCTGAGCAACGAGGAAATGTCCAATCTCGTGGACAATCTGTTTGCATGCCCATCCCCGAATTATACTCCGGACGGAAAGACGGTGCTGGCGACCATTAAAGAAGACGACATAGAAAAGCTTTTCTCCAAATAAGGGAGAGTGCTTTCTTTTGCATCAAGGCAAAAAAAGTACAAATATTCAGAACCTTTTAGTTCTGTTGGCGTTAATTAGACAGTTTGAATGATAAAGGATTTAATTAACCACTTAACTATTTTAAGGTATATGAAAAAGATTCTAATGTTACTGGCCTTAGCCGGTGTGTCTTCTGTTGCCATGGCGCAGCAAAAGACTGAAGTTGTGGAAGAATTTGGAGTTATCCAAGTTCAGGATAAATATCAGGTAATCACTAATCCGTTCTGGAGTAACTGGTTTTTCTCTATAGGCGGTGGTGCCGAAGCAACTTTTGGAGATAATGATAAGGCAGGAAGTTTTGGCAAGCGTATCAGTCCGACGCTGAATTTTGCCATCGGCAAATGGTTCACCCCGGGACTGGGAGTACGTCTGCAATATAGCGGCCTTCAGGCAAGAGGATATACGTATGATGCAGGTGCAGACTACGTGAGGGGTACTCAGATGGATGACGGCTACTACAAACAGCGTTTCGACTATATGAACTTGCACGGAGACGTGATGTTCAATCTGAATGCACTCTTTGGAGGATACAACCAGCACCGTGTATATGAAATTATTCCTTATGTAGGTGCGGGGTTCACCCACAACTACACAAAGCCTCATCGCGAAGCTTTGTCCGTAAACGCAGGTATCATCAACCGCTTCCGTATTTCGAATGCGATAGATATTAACCTGGAGCTTAGCGCAATGGGCGTTGAAGACAAGTTCGATGGTGAAGTTGGCGGTGATCATGGATATGATGGCGTGCTGAGTGCAACGGTGGGATTGACATACCGTTTCCCGGCCCGTGGATTCCGTCGCCCGATGCCCCAGCTGATTTCTCAGGTAGAGCTGGCTGCCATGCAGGCACAGCTTGCCGAAATGGGAGCTGCCAACCAGCAATTGCAGAATGCACTGGTTGCTGCACAGAACCAGCCGGTGGCCGAAGTTACAGAAACAGAAGTGATTGTTCCCGATCCGGACATTGCACCGCGTACTGTATTCTTCAAGATTGGTTCTGCAGAGGTTTCTCCGCGTGAAGCAATGAATTTGTCTTATCTGGCAGACCAGATGAAGCAATTCCCGAACGCCACTTACACCGTAAACGGATATGCTGACTCTGCAACCGGTACACCGGCATTCAATAAAGAGTTGAGTTTGAAGCGTGCACAAGCCGTAGTCGATGTATTGGTAAAACAATATGGCATTCCTGCCGACCGCCTGAAAGTGGATGCCGGTGGTGGTGTCGACAAGTTCGGACAACCGATTCTGAACCGTGTGGTATTGGTAAAATCAGCCAACTAGGAGATGAGATACAAGAGATAGGCTACAAGTTGCTAGCTATCAAAGACGAGGGGTATGCGTTACCGTGACGCATGCCCCTTTTCTTATTAACTTATGTGCTCTTCCCTTATTCCCCTCCGAATTTCTTTATTTGCTCTGCAATCAGTTCCGCATCATCAAAGTAGTTTATTTTCATTGCCTTGCGTACATCATCCAAAGTTGCGGCGGCAGTTTCTCTGGCAGTTTCGCAACCTTTCTTCAGCATGTCGTAGATGGCAGGGATGTCTTTTTCAAACTCCTTGCGGCGGTTGCGGATAGGCTCCAGTGTCTCCTGCATAATTTCGTTGAGGAACTTCTTCACTTTCATATCGCCCAGACCGCCACGTTGGTAGTGGGCTTTCAGTTCGTCCAGATTCGGATATTCGGGCAGATAAAGGCCGAAGTGTTCCGGACGGCAGAAAGCATCCAGGTAAGTGAATACGGTGTTGCCTTCCAATTTTCCGGGGTCTTGCACACGCAGGTGGTCGGGGTCGGTATACATGCTCTTCACTTTCTTCTGCACTTCGTCGGCAGAGTCCGAAAGATAGATACAGTTGCCGAGGCTCTTGCTCATCTTGGCTTTGCCGTCCGTTCCCGGCAGGCGCAGGCAGGCTGCATTGTCGGGCAACAGGATTTCCGGTTCCACAAGGGTTTCACCATATATATAGTTGAAACGGCGTACGATTTCACGAGCTTGTTCAATCATCGGTTCCTGGTCTTCGCCCACGGGCACGGTGGTGGCGCGGAAAGCGGTGATGTCCGCTGCCTGGCTGATGGGGTAGGTGAAGAAGCCTACGGGGATGCTTGTCTCGAAATTACGCATCTGGATTTCGGTCTTTACCGTCGGGTTGCGTTGCAGGCGGCTCACGGTCACCAGGTCCATATAGTAGAAGGTCAGTTCGCAGAGTTCCGGTATCTGGGATTGGATGAAGATAGTACTCTTCGTCGGGTCCAGTCCGCAAGCCAGGTAGTCCAATGCCACCTCGATGACGTTCTGGCGCACCTTTTCCGGGTTCTCCATATTGTCCGTCAGCGCTTGTGCGTCGGCGATGAAGATGAAAATCTTGTCGTATAAGCCGGAGTTTTGCAGTTCCACTCTTCTTCTCAATGAGCCTACATAGTGTCCTATGTGCAGGCGTCCTGTGGGGCGGTCGCCCGTAAGGATGATTTTTTCTTTTGCCATATTATGTATTTTTTAGTTTCTTCATTGTATAAAAGCCATTAGGACCGGCAAAGATACCTATAATTATCGAAACCTCAAGGGATGGCGCTTTCTTTCCTTTTCACGTATACCTTATGGCTTCCGATGCCGCTTGTATCGATTCCGCTGCCGGGAGTATGTGCCCATTTGCGCAGTTCCACGGTGGCGGTGGAGCGGACGAGTCCGGTCAGTTGCCGGTAGATGCTGACAGTAAGGAAGGCATGCTTGTCCAGATACTGATGCGCCAGAGCCAGACGTTGTTCGGGAGTGTATTTCTTCGATGAGCGTGCGGGTTTCCAGGAGGCACGTTCCAGTTCGCACCAATGGTTGGTTTCTCTAATCAAGGCCTTGTCTGTGCGGAAGTTCACGCCACTTACGTAGATGCTCCGCGCGTTTCGCTTCGTGGTGCTTTCTTGGGGCTGTTCGCGTTCCTTGTCGGGGTAGATGGACAGTGCGGGGGTGAATACGCCCAATCCTTCTATCTTCACCGAGCGTCCCATTCCCATTTCGTGGGCCAGGGCTTCGCCCAGCTCGCAGATAATTCCTTCGGTTACGCCTTTCGAGAATCCCGAGGTCATGGCGATGTATTCCGCCAGTTCGCGCGTGCCGGTCTGTCCGGTCATCACCATCTTGGGGTAGGTGATTGGTTCGCCCGTGCCTTGCAAGTCGGGCATTTCTTTCATTTGGTAGCGTGTGGTCATTGTTGCGTTCTCCTTTCTTTTCTTTCCTTCGTTGCAAAGTCCTTTTCCCTGCGGAGCAAAGTTCTTTTGGTGGCGGAGAAATCTTAGAATAAAGCCTTTATTCCAAGGAATAGAAATTTTATTTTTAAGAATAAAGGCTTTGTTTGTAGAAACAGAATCCTTGTTCTATTTTTGTATAGGCACAAAGGTAAGTTTCCGTGGCGAGAAAAGCAAGTTTTGGTGGGGAGAATCTTCATATTTATCCGCAAATGCCTTTACTGAGATATAGTCTTTCTTTTTTATATGGAATCGCATTTTACGGAAAAAGATTTCGGTTGTGGGCGGCGGTTGCTCTTCTATTATGGGAGATGACGTTTCTTTTATGCAAAAAAACATGCCACAATTTGCTCTTTTCGTAAATAAGTCGTTACTTTGCACAAATTTTAAAGAGACTATGCAATCGCAGGAAATGAGAAGCAAATATAACCTCCGTTCGAATGAATTTCATTCGGGAGCCGTCAGTTTCTCTTTTTTCGAGAAAGATATTTTTAGTTCTTTGGTAATGCGTTAATCCTTTATTGGGTGACGCATTTTTTTTGTGAAATAGCTGCAACTCGTAGTGCGTAGCTTGTAACTCGTAACTTAATAGACAACAAGAGAATATGGAAAAGAATTTAAAGAAAGTGCTTGTCTTGGGTTCTGGTGCGCTCAAGATTGGTCAGGCCGGAGAGTTTGACTATTCCGGTTCGCAGGCGCTGAAGGCGTTGCGCGAAGAAGGTATCGGTTCTGTTTTGGTAAACCCGAACATTGCTACTATCCAGACATCGGAAGGTATCGCCGATCAAGTTTATTTCTTGCCGGTGACTCCCTATTTTGTGGAAGAAATCATCAAGAAAGAACGTCCCGACGGCATTTTGCTGGCATTCGGCGGACAGACGGCGCTGAACTGCGGTACGGAACTCTATCAGAACGGAATTCTTCAGAAATATGGCGTGCGCGTGCTGGGTACTTCCGTTGAGGCGATTATGTACACCGAAGACCGTGACCTCTTTGTGAAGAAGCTGGACGAGATTCCGATGAAGACTCCGAAGAGCCACGCTGTGGAGAGCATGGAGGACGCACTGAAGGCAGCCCGCGAGATTGGCTACCCCGTGATGGTGCGCTCGGCTTATGCTCTGGGCGGACTGGGAAGCGGTATTTGTCCGGACGAGGAAGCCTTCATTAAATTGGCCGAAAGCTCTTTCACTTTCTCCAAGCAGATTCTGGTAGAAGAGTCTCTGAAGGGTTGGAAGGAAATTGAATTCGAGGTAATCCGCGATGCCAACGACCACTGCTTCACGGTGGCAAGCATGGAAAACTTCGACCCGCTGGGTATTCATACGGGTGAGTCCATCGTAGTGGCTCCCACTTGCTCATTGACCGACGAGCAGGTGAAAATGTTGCAGGAGCTCTCCACCAAATGTATCCGCCACCTGGGCATCGTGGGCGAATGTAACATCCAGTATGCCTTCAATGCCGAGACAAACGACTATCGTGTCATCGAGGTGAACGCCCGTCTGTCCCGTTCTTCCGCATTGGCTTCCAAAGCTACCGGTTATCCGCTGGCATTTGTGGCTGCCAAGATTGCGTTGGGCTATACGCTCGACCAAATCGGCGAAATGGGAACTCCCAACTCGGCATACGCAGCTCCGCAGCTTGACTACCTGATTTGCAAGATTCCGCGTTGGGACTTGACGAAGTTCGTAGGTGTCAGCCGCGAAATCGGCTCCAGCATGAAGTCGGTAGGCGAAATCATGTCTATCGGACGTTCCTTTGAAGAAATTATCCAGAAGGGCTTGCGTATGATTGGTCAGGGAATGCACGGATTTGTGGGCAATGAGGGAGTGGAGTTCGATGACTTGGATTACGAACTGTCACATCCCACAGACCTGCGCGTCTTTGCCATTGCCGAGGCTCTGGAAAAGGGATATGCCATCGACCGCATCTTTGAGCTGACCAAGATTGACCCCTGGTTCTTGGGCAAGCTGAAGAACATCGTAGACTACAAGCAGAAACTTTCCCAGTATAATAAGGTGGAAGACATCCCCGCCGACGTGCTGCGCGAAGCCAAAGTGCTTGGCTTCTCCGACTTCCAGATTGCCCGCTTCGTGCTGAATCCGCAAGGCAATATGGAGAAGGAAAACCTTGCCGTACGCGCCCGTCGTAAGGAGCTGGGCATCCTGCCCGCCGTGAAGCGCATCAATACGGTGGCTTCCGAACATCCGGAACTGACGAACTACCTCTACATGACGTATGCCGTTCAGGGTTATGATGTGAACTATTATAAGAATGAAAAATCAGTGGTTGTGCTTGGTTCGGGCGCTTACCGCATCGGTTCGTCTGTAGAGTTCGACTGGTGTTCGGTGAATGCCATCCAGACTGCCCGCAAGCTGGGCTACAAGTCCATCATGATTAACTATAACCCCGAAACCGTTTCTACGGACTACGACATGTGCGACCGTCTCTACTTCGACGAGCTCTCCTTTGAACGTGTGCTCGACGTTATCGACCTGGAGCAGCCGCGCGGTGTCATCGTGTCCGTGGGTGGACAGATTCCTAACAACCTGGCTATGAAGCTTCACCGCCAGTCAGTTCCCGTGTTGGGTACTTCCCCCATCTCCATCGACCGTGCCGAAAACCGTAACAAGTTCTCTGCCATGCTCGACCAGCTGGGCATCGACCAACCGGCTTGGCAGGAACTCACCAGCCTGGAAGATGTGAAAGGCTTTGTAGAGAAGGTGGGCTATCCGGTACTGGTGCGTCCGTCTTACGTACTCTCCGGTGCTGCGATGAACGTATGCTACGATGAAGAAGAACTGGAAAACTTCTTGAAGATGGCTGCTGAGGTATCTAAGGAATATCCGGTGGTGGTATCCCAGTTCTTGCAGAACACTAAGGAGATTGAGTTCGACGCTGTTGCCCAAAACGGTGAAGTGGTGGAATACGCCATCTCCGAGCACGTAGAGTTTGCCGGTGTACACTCCGGTGACGCTACGCTGGTATTCCCGGCACAGAAGATTTACTTTGCAACGGCACGCCGCATCAAGAAAATCAGCCGCCAGATTGCGAAGGAACTCAATATTTCCGGTCCTTTCAATATTCAGTTCCTGGCACGCAACAACGAGGTGAAGGTTATCGAGTGTAACCTCCGTGCATCGCGCAGCTTCCCGTTCGTATCCAAGGTGCTGAAGCGTAACTTCATCGAGACTGCTACCCGCATCATGCTGGACGCTCCCTATACACAACCGGACAAGTCGGCATTCGACATCGACCGTATCGGTGTGAAGGCAAGCCAGTTCTCCTTCTCCCGTCTGCACAAGGCAGACCCGGTATTGGGTGTGGACATGTCGTCTACGGGCGAGGTAGGCTGTATTGGCGACGACTTCTCCGAAGCATTGCTGAATGCCATGATTGCTACCGGATTCAGAATCCCCCGTCCCGAGAAGGGCGTGATGTTCTCCTCCGGAGCCATGAAGTCCAAGGTGGATTTGCTGGATGCCAGCCGCATGCTCTTTGCCAAAGGCTATAAGATTTATGCTACGGCAGGTACAGCCGCTTTCCTCAACGCCCATGGCGTGACGACGGAAGCCGTTTACTGGCCGGATGAACGCCCGGATGCGGAAAACAACGTGATGACGATGATTGCCGACCATGCCTTCGACCTGATTGTCAACATTCCGAAGAACCATACGAAACGCGAGCTGACCAATGGCTACAAGATTCGTCGCGGTGCCATCGACCACAACATTCCGTTGATTACCAATGCCCGCCTGGCAAGTGCCTTTATCGAGGCATTCTGCGAAATGAAGCTGGAAGATATCCAGATTAAGAGCTGGCAGGAGTACAAATAAATTGTTTGCTCTATAAACGATTGCAGGAGCGGAAAGCCGAAAGGTTTTCCGCTCTTTTGGTATACTGCGTTTATTTCCGTATTTTTGTTCGGGACTGAGTCTCTGTATGAATCAAAAGAAGAAATAATATGAATGAAGTGGAAAAAATGCGTAGCTCCCAGTTGGCGGATATGTCCGTTCCGGAGATACAGGTGAAGTTCAAGCATGCCAAGCGCTTGCTGGCAAAAATGCGTGTGATGAGTACTTACGATGAGGATTACCGGAGCTTGCTGGAGGAGCTGGTACCGGGCATTCCCGCCACGTCCGTCATCTGTCCACCGTTCCATTGCGACCATGGGGATGGTATCCGGCTGGGTGAACATGTCTTTGTCAATGCCAATTGCACTTTCCTGGACGGGGGATATATCACGATTGGTGCCCATACGTTGGTCGGTCCATGCGTACAGATATACACTCCCCATCATCCGATGGATTATATCGAGCGTCGTACGGAAAAGGAATATGCCTATCCGGTGACGATAGGAGAGGATTGCTGGATTGGCGGCGGTGCCATTTTGTGTCCAGGCGTCACCATCGGCGACCGTTGTATCATCGGTGCGGGTAGTGTGGTGACGAAAGATATTCCATCCGATAGCATAGCCGTTGGCAATCCGGCAAAGGTTATCCGGAAAAATGAGGCAAAAAAGTGAACGTACTAAATGCTTGAGAAACAGAGCGTGTCGCTAAATGACTAAAAAAATATCGAAAAATATTATGCAAAAGTTTTGGTAATGTCAAAATAAGCTGTACCTTTGCATCGCTTTTGAAACGGAAGTGTACGGGCGTTTAGCTCAGCTGGTTCAGAGCATCTGCCTTACAAGCAGAGGGTCGGCGGTTCGAATCCGTCAACGCCCACACAAAATCCAAGCACTTTCGTTCATCAAAAGGGCGTTTAGCTCAGCTGGTTCAGAGCATCTGCCTTACAAGCAGAGGGTCGGCGGTTCGAATCCGTCAACGCCCACTGGAAATTTTCATTCGAAGGTGGTCTTGCAAGTGATTGTAAGGCCATTTTTTTATCCGTTAACTTCCTTTTCTTAAAATCTTTATCCTTTATGTCTTGTTACTCAGAAAAAAGCAGTAATTTTGCAGTCCGATAATTATCATCATAAATACGACGTATGAAACTTGATTTACTTACCGCAATCTCTCCGATTGACGGTCGATACAGAGGCAAAACGGATGTTTTGGCTGCCTATTTTTCAGAATTTGCACTGATTAAATACCGTGTACAAGTTGAAATAGAATACTTTATCACGCTGTGTGAGCTGCCTTTGCCGCAACTGAAAGGGGTGGATAAGGGCGTTTTCGAAACCTTGAGAAACATTTACCGTAACTTCTCCGAAGCCGACGCGCAACGCATCAAGGATATTGAGAGCGTGACGAACCATGATGTGAAGGCTGTGGAGTATTTCTTGAAAGAAGAGTTTGACAAGTTGGGTGGTATGGACGACTATAAGGAGTTCATCCATTTTGGCCTGACTTCACAAGATATCAACAATACGTCTGTTCCTTTGTCTGTAAAGGAGGCGTTGGAGCAGGTGTACTATCCTCAAATAGAGGAACTGATAGCGCAGCTCCGTGCTTATGCGGAAGAGTGGGCCGCTATCCCCATGCTTGCCAAGACACACGGACAACCGGCTTCGCCTACCCGTTTGGGCAAGGAGGTAATGGTGTTTGTCTACCGTCTGGAACGCCAGTTGGCAACGCTGAAGGCTTGTCCGGTGACAGCAAAGTTCGGTGGCGCTACGGGTAATTACAATGCCCATCATGTGGCTTATCCGGAATATGACTGGAAGGCATTCGGCAATAAGTTCGTTTCCGAAAAGCTTGGCTTGGAACGCGAGGAGTATACTACCCAGATATCCAATTACGATAATCTGTCTGCCATCTTTGATGCCATGAAGCGCATCAATACGGTGATGATTGATATGAACCGTGACTTCTGGCAATATATCTCTATGGAATATTTCAAGCAGAAGATTAAAGCCGGTGAGGTGGGCTCCAGCGCGATGCCGCACAAGGTGAACCCGATTGACTTTGAAAATGCGGAAGGAAACCTGGGCATGGCGAATGCTATTCTTGAGCACTTGGCGGTAAAACTGCCGGTTTCCCGTTTGCAGCGTGACTTGACGGACTCTACCGTGCTCCGCAATGTGGGTATGCCGTTCGGGCATATCATTATTGCCATACAAAGTTCTTTGAAGGGTTTGCGTAAGTTGCTGTTGAACGAACCGGCCATCTACCGTGACCTGGACAATTGCTGGAGCGTGGTGGCCGAGGCTATCCAGACCATTCTGCGCCGCGAGGCCTATCCGCATCCTTATGAAGCGTTGAAAGCGTTGACCCGTACCAATCAGGCCATTACGGAAGCGTCTATCAAGGAATTTATAGAGGGACTGAATGTAAGTGAAGAGATAAAGAAAGAATTGCGGGTGATTACCCCCCATACTTATACGGGAATTTAAGCAACCACAGAAGTGTACCGGAGGAATTTCAACTTTTTACTCCGGCAATTGTTATAGAAACATATAAAATTCAAGGTATAATAGAGACAATGAATGGCCGTGAGGCCAAGGTTTAATTTTATTCGAATAAAAAACAATGAGTACAGAAAACGAAACTTGGCGTGATGCTTCTTCCGCAGAGGAGAACTCAGGTGCCGGCCGCGATGGTAACCAATTTAACAAGGAAGGTGGCTACAGCCGTCCGTCTTACAACCGTGATAATGGCGACCGTCCTTATCGCCCCAGATTTAACAGTGAAAACGGGGACCGCCCGCAGCGTCCTTATAACAGTGACCGCCCTTATCGCCCGCGCTTTAATCCTGGTGCGGACAATGGTGACCGTCCGCAGCGTCCTCGTTACAATAACGATAATGGCGACCGTCCCTATCGTCCGCGCTATAACAGCGAAGGCGGCGACCGTCCGCAACGCCCTTATGGAAACAATTCGGGTGACCGTCCTTACCGTCCGCGCTATAACAGCGAAGGTGGCGACCGTCCGCAACGCCCTTATAATAGTGACCGTCCGCAGCGCCCGCGTTATGGCAATGAGGGTGGTGACCGTCCGCAACGTCCTTATAACGGCGACCGCTCCTACAACAGCGACCGTTCTTATAATACAGACCGTCCCTATCGTCCGCGCTATAACAGTGAAGATGGCGACCGTCTGCAGCGTCCTCGCTACAATAATGAGGGTGGTGATCGTCCTTATCGTCCACGCTTCAATTCGGGTGGTGGAAGGCCTGGCGGATATGGTAACAGAGATAGCTATAGTCGTCCTGTCCGTCGTTCGGCCGATTATGACCCCAATGCTAAGTACAGCAAGAAGAAACAGATAGAGTATAAGGAGCAGTTTGTGGACCCGAACGAGCCTATCCGTCTGAACAAATTTCTGGCCAATGCCGGTGTTTGTTCCCGTCGCGAGGCTGATGAATTCATCACTGCCGGAGTTGTTTCTGTAAACGGAGAGGTCGTGACGGAATTGGGAACCAAGATTAAACGCGGTGATGAAGTGAAGTTCCACGACCAGACGGTCAGCATAGAACGTAAGATTTACGTCCTGCTGAACAAGCCGAAGGATACTGTGACTACTTCGGATGACCCCCAAGCACGTCGCACGGTGATGGATTTGGTGAAAGGCGCTTGCAACGAACGCATTTATCCGGTAGGTCGTCTGGACCGTAATACTACAGGTGTGTTGCTGCTGACAAATGATGGTGACCTGGCTTCCAAGCTGACGCATCCCAAGTATCTGAAGAAGAAGATATATCATGTGCATTTGGACAAGAACCTGACAAAAGCCGATATGGAGCAGATTGCAGCCGGCATTCAACTGGATGATGGGGAAATCCATGCAGATGCCATCAGCTATACGGATGACTTCAAGAAAGATGATGTCGGTATTGAAATCCACTCCGGCAAGAATCGTATCGTGCGTCGTATCTTCGAATCGCTGGGATACAAGGTGATGAAACTGGACCGTGTGTATTTTGCCGGTTTAACCAAGAAAGGCCTGCGCCGCGGCGAATGGCGTTACCTCACGGAACAAGAGGTGAACTTCCTGCGCATGGGTTCTTTTGAGTAATATATAATAAGGTATAATAACTGTTTTATGGAAAAGATTAGTAGAACAAAGATTGTTGACCTGCTGAAGCGTGAAGATTTTGGCGCTATGGTCAACGTGAAGGGCTGGGTTCGTACCCGCAGAGGTAGTAAGCAAGTAAACTTTATCGCGCTGAATGACGGTTCTACAATAAATAATGTGCAGATTGTAGTAGACTTGGGTAACTTCGATGAGGAGATGCTGAAAGAGATTACTACCGGTGCTTGTTTGAGCGTAAACGGTGTGCTGACAGAATCTGTCGGTTCCGGTCAGAAGGCCGAAGTGCAGGCCCGCGAAATCGAAGTGCTGGGAACTTGCGATAACACGTATCCGTTGCAGAAGAAAGGTCATTCCATGGAGTTCCTCCGTGAGATAGCCCATCTGCGTCCCCGTACCAATACGTTCGGGGCTGTGTTCCGTATTCGTCATAATATGGCGATTGCCATCCACAAGTTCTTTCATGACAGAGGGTTCTTCTATTTTCATACTCCGATCATCACGGCTTCCGACTGCGAAGGCGCAGGCCAGATGTTCCAGGTAACTACAAAGAATCTGTATGACTTGAAGAAGGACGAGAATGGTTCCATTATTTACGATGATGACTTCTTTGGAAAGCAGGCCAGCCTGACGGTTTCCGGACAGTTGGAAGGCGAACTTGCCGCTACTGCATTGGGAGCCATCTATACATTCGGTCCTACGTTCCGTGCCGAGAATTCCAATACTCCCCGCCACTTGGCAGAGTTCTGGATGATTGAGCCGGAAGTGGCGTTCAATGATATTGCGGACAATATGGACCTGGCGGAAGACTTCATCAAGTATTGTGTGCAGTGGGCTTTGGACAACTGTGCCGACGATGTGAAGTTCCTCAATGACATGTTTGATAAGGGATTGATTGAACGTCTGCAAGGTGTCTTGAAAGAAAACTTCGTGCGCCTGCCCTATACGGAAGGTATCAAGATACTGGAAGAGGCTGTTGCCAAAGGACATAAGTTTGAATTCCCGGTGTACTGGGGAGTTGACTTGGCTTCCGAACACGAGCGCTATCTGGTGGAAGACCACTTCAAGCGTCCGGTTATCCTGACTGACTATCCGAAGGAAATCAAAGCGTTCTATATGAAGCAGAACGAAGACGGCAAGACCGTGCGTGCCATGGATGTGCTCTTCCCGAAGATTGGGGAAATCATTGGCGGTTCCGAACGTGAATCGGATTACAACAAGCTGATGACGCGTATTGACGAACTTCACATTCCGATGAAGGATATGTGGTGGTATCTCGATACCCGCAAGTTCGGTACATGTCCCCACTCCGGATTTGGTTTGGGCTTTGAGCGTTTGTTGCTGTTCGTGACGGGCATGACGAATATTCGTGATGTTATACCGTTCCCACGTACGCCGCGTAACGCCGAGTTCTAGGTTTTGGAATATACAAACTGGATAAAATCATCCGCACAAACATTCTGTTGTTTGTGCGGTTTTTTTATATCTAAAAATGTTATAATCTCAAAATAAATCTTTATATTTGTGTCTAACGGAACGACATAACGTTAACCAACATCATACGAATATGAAACGGAACTATTTCTTTACCATGCTGGCAGCGGTGCTGCTTGCGGTAGCGGGAGCCAATGCGCAGGAGAGCGCAGAGTTTAGGCCTGCGGAACTGGCAGGAATTTGGCAGTTATGTCATTATGTGTCTGAAATCCCGGATGTTCCCGGGATATTGAAACCGAGTAACACCTTTAAAGTGCTGAGTGATGACGGCCGTATTGTCAATTTTACAATTATTCCAGGCAAAGATGCCATCATCACTGGATATGGGACTTATCAGCAGCTGACGGATAATTCCTATAAGGAAAGCATTGAGAAAAACATCCATTTGCCCATGTTGGACCATAAAGACAATATACTGGAGTTTGAAATAGGGGACGACGGGGTAATGTACCTGAAGTATTTTATAGCTAAGGACTTGAATGGTAATGAACTGAATACATGGTTCCATGAAACATGGAAGCGGGTGGGCATGCCTGCAAAATTCCCCGAAGACCTTGTCCGTTGATATTTCTTTCTCTTTCCCGTTTCTTTCTCATGCAGCTTTGAAAGCCTTCTATGACGGCATCGACCGATGAAGGCCGCATCATAAAGAGTTGTTCTGCGGAGATTCTTCCCTTTCTCCGCAGGATAACTTTGTCTGTTGTATATCAGCCAAGTGGCTCTCTAAAAAAAAGTGGAAAACTTTTGCCAGTTCTAAGAAAAACCGTACCTTTGCAAGCCGATTATTATCTCGAAAGGATAAGCATTTAATTCATAGCGAGTTAATCTTCCATTGTCCGGGATGACTGGCTTGCGGTGAAGAAAAACATTTTAGTAGTAACATTTTAAAAAACAATTAAGAGTGGATACTTTAAGTTACAAGACCATTTCTGCAAACAAAGCTACAGTGACTAAAGAATGGGTCATTGTTGACGCTACAGACCAGGTATTGGGCCGTCTGGGCGCAAAAGTTGCGAAACTGTTGAGAGGAAAGTATAAACCTAACTTTACCCCTCACGTAGATTGTGGCGATAATGTAATCATTATCAACGCCGACAAAGTAAAATTAACCGGTAACAAGTGGAATGACAAGGTATATCTGTCATATACAGGTTATCCCGGCGGCCAGAGAGAAATCACTCCTGCCCGTTTGCAGGCAAAACCGAACGGTGATGACAAGTTACTGAGAAAAGTAGTAAAGGGTATGTTGCCTAAGAACAAGTTGGGCGCAAAATTGCTGGGCAATATGTATGTATATGCCGGTAGCGAGCACAAACACGATGCTCAGAACCCGAAAATGATTGATATTAACATACTTAAATAAGAGATAATGGAAGTAGTAAATGCATTAGGCAGACGTAAAAGTGCAATTGCACGTATTTTCGTAAGCGAAGGTACCGGAAAGATTACTATTAATAAGAGAGACCTCGCAGAGTACTTTCCATCAAGCATTCTTCAGTATGTAGTTAAACAGCCGTTGAACAAGCTGGGTGTTGCTGAAAAGTACGATATCAAAGTGAACCTCTGCGGTGGTGGTTTCACTGGACAGTCTCAGGCTTTGCGTTTGGCAATTGCCCGCGCACTGGTGAAAATCAATGCTGAGGACAAGGCTGCTCTCCGTTCTGAAGGCTTCATGACTCGTGATCCTCGTTCTGTTGAACGTAAGAAACCGGGACAACCGAAAGCACGTCGTAGATTCCAGTTCAGTAAACGTTAAGAGTTGGAGAACGGTTGGGGCGGACAAGTTGCTTAATTCTCGACTTTCACCTCTCAACTCTCAACTGAAAAAGCGTTTAGTATCTAAACTACCGGGACTCTTCAGATTCAGACTACCCGGCGGTTGGTTTAGAAGAAACAAAAAAGAAAGTAAACGATTAATTTAAAAGAAAATGTCTAGAACAAATTTTGATACATTATTGGAAGCCGGTTGCCACTTCGGTCACTTGAAAAGAAAGTGGAACCCCGCAATGGCTCCTTACATCTTCATGGAGCGCAATGGTATTCATATCATTGACCTCAACAAGACGGTTGCTAAAATTGACGAAGCTGCTGAAGCTTTGAAGCAAATCGCTAAATCAGGAAAGAAAGTCCTGTTTGTTGCTACTAAAAAACAAGCTAAGCAGGTGGTTGCCGATAAGGCTGCATCTGTAAATATGCCTTATGTAATCGAGCGTTGGCCGGGTGGTATGTTGACTAACTTCCCGACTATCCGTAAGGCTGTCAAGAAGATGGCTACCATCGACAAGCTGACAAGCGACGGTACCTATTCAAACCTCTCCAAGAGAGAAATTCTTCAGATTTCACGTCAACGTGCAAAGTTGGACAAGACTTTGGGCTCTATTGCTGACCTGACTCGTCTGCCGTCTGCTCTGTTCGTTATCGACGTAATGAAGGAAAATATCGCAGTTCGTGAAGCTAACCGTTTGGGTATTCCAGTATTCGGTATCGTTGATACAAACTCTGATCCTACGAATATCGATTTCGTAATCCCGGCAAATGATGACGCTACTAAGTCAGTAGAAGTTATTCTTGATGCCTGCTGTGCTGCTATGCAGGAAGGTCTGGAAGAACGTAAGGCCGAAAAGGTAGACATGGAAGCTGCCGGTGAAGCTCCTGCCAACAAAGGCAAGAAGAAAGCTACAAAAGCAAGACTCGACAAGTCCGACGAGGAAGCAATCAATGCCGCTAAGGCTGCTGCTTTCATGAAGGAAGAAGAGGCTTAATCATACTGTTGAGAGTTGAGAATTGAAAGTTGAGAGTTACTTTACGGCAATTCTCAATTCTCTATTCTCAACTCTCAATTACTTTATAAGGATATTATTAACAATTAAAATAAAAAGATATTATGGCTGTAAGTATGGCTGATATAACCAAGCTCCGCAAGATGACCGGTGCTGGTATGATGGATTGCAAGAATGCTTTGACTGAAGCTGAAGGCGATTTCGACAAGGCAATGGAAATTATCCGTAAGAAGGGACAAGCTGTTGCAGCTAAGCGTTCAGATCGCGAGGCTTCTGAAGGCTGTGTGCTGGCTAAGACTACGGGTGACTTTGCCGTTATCATCGCTTTGAAGTGCGAAACTGACTTCGTGGCTCAGAATGCTGATTTCGTGAAACTGACTCAGGACATTCTGGACCTTGCCGTAGCTAACAAGTGCAAGACTCTGGACGAAGTAAAAGCTCTGCCGATGGGCAACGGTACTGTACAGGATGCTGTAACAGACCGTAGCGGTATCACTGGCGAGAAGATGGAGCTGGATGGTTACATGACTGTAGAAGGCGCAAGCACTGTGGTTTATAACCACATGAACAGAAACGGTCTCTGCACTATTGTTGCTTTCAACAAGGCTGTTGAAGAAGGACTGGCTAAGCAGATTGCCATGCAGATTGCTGCCATGAATCCGATTGCGGTAGACGAAGATGGTGTATCTGAAGAAATCAAGCAGAAGGAAATAGATGTTGCTATAGAGAAGACAAAAGCTGAACAGGTACAGAAGGCTGTTGAGGCCGCTTTGAAGAAGGCTGGTATCAACCCGGCTCACGTGGACAGCGAAGACCACATGGAAAGCAACATGGCCAAGGGCTGGATTACTGCTGAAGACGTGGCAAAGGCAAAGGAAATCATTGCTACTGTTTCTGCTGAGAAGGCTGCACATCTGCCTGAACAAATGATTCAGAATATTGCTAAGGGTCGTCTTGGCAAGTTCTTGAAAGAAGTTTGCTTGCTGAACCAGGAAGACATCATGGATGGCAAGAAGACAGTTAGAGAAGTCTTGAAAGAAGCTGATCCTGAATTGAAGGTTGTTGACTTCAAGCGTTTTACTTTGCGCGCTGAATAATTCCGCTTAGAAACGATTCTATAAAAAGAAGTGGCCGTATATGGAGTTGAATTCCTAAACGGTCACTTTTTTTATGCCTCTACAGTTGCAGTGAGACGGATGATGGTTTGGTTTATCCTACGGGCTTAGTTTGCGTGTATCCTTCAGCTTTCAGCAGGTCAATGACACGCTGTTTGAAGTCGCCCTGCACAATGATTTCTCCATCTTTGGCACTTCCACCCACTCCACATTTACTTTTCAGCAATTTGCCCAGTTCTTTCAGGCCATTGTCGGTGCCCACGAAACCGGTGACAAGAGTGACGACTTTGCCGCCCCGGTTCTTGCGGTCCAGCTGCACGCGCAAGCGTTGTTGTGCAGGGGGGAGGGTAGCTTGCTCCTCATCGTCATTCATCTCATATTTGTAGTCCGGGTTGGTGGAATAGACTATATTCAACCGTTCTTTCCAATCATTATTCTTCATACTTTTTTTTAAAAAACTTCCCAAAAGTACGATATTATGTGGAATTATGCAATTAGAAATTATGTTAAGCTTTTGTTGCATCCGTGTTACTGATTAGAAAAAAAGCACTACTTTTGTCAATCGCAATATTGAGAACTTAAATAAGAAACTATGAGCAGTCCGTTACAGAAAAAAGAAACCATGAAGGTGCCGGAACCTACTTTGCGCCGGCTTCCGTGGTACCTTTCCAATGTAAAGTTGCTGAAACAAAAGGGGGAACGATTCGTATCATCCACCCAGATTTCCAAGGAAATCAATATTGATGCTTCACAGATTGCCAAAGACCTTTCGTATGTTAATATCTCGGGCCGTACGCGTGTGGGATATGAGGTGGACACGCTGATAGCTGTACTGGAGGATTTCCTGGGATTTACCAATATACACAAAGCATTTCTGTTCGGTGTTGGAAGCTTGGGAGGTGCTTTGCTGCGCGACTCGGGTCTGAGCCATTTCGGTTTGGAGATAGTGGCTGCTTTTGATGTGAAGCTTGAATTGGTGGGTACGACATTGAGCGGCATCCCCATCTATCATTCGGATGAGTTCAAGCAGAAGATGCAGGAGTACGATGTCAATATAGGCGTGCTGACGGTACCTATCGAAATAGCCCAGCAGATAACGGATTCCATGGTAGAGGGTGGTATCAAGGCCGTATGGAACTTCACCCCGTTCCGTATCCGCGTTCCCGAGAACATTGTCGTGCAGAACACTTCCCTTTATGCCCATCTGGCCGTGATGTTTAACAGACTAAACTTTAACGAAATCAAGTAATGAAGATTATTGCTGTAGGAATGAACTATGCTCTGCACAACAAAGAGCTGGGACATACACACGAGAATAAGGAACCGGTTATTTTTTTGAAACCCGATTCAGCTATACTGAAAGATGGCAAACCTTTCTTTATCCCCGACTTTTCCAACGAAGTGCATTATGAGGCGGAAGTGGTGGTACGCATCTGCCGTTTGGGCAAGAATATTGCTCCTCGCTTTGCCCATCGCTATTACGATGCGGTGACGGTGGGCATCGACTTCACGGCACGCGACTTGCAACGTAAGTTCCGTGAGGCGGGTAATCCGTGGGAGCTTTGCAAAGGTTTCGACAATTCGGCAGCTATCGGTACCTTTGTTCCTTTGGAACAGGTGGGCGGCAATGTACAGAATCTGGACTTTCGTCTGACGATTGATGATAAGGAGGTTCAACGTGGCCATACAGCGGACATGTTGTTCCGGGTAGATGATATCATTGCCTATGTCAGCCGCTTCATGACCTTGAAAATCGGTGACTTGCTGTTCACGGGAACACCCGCGGGAGTCGCTCCCGTCAGCATCGGACAGCACTTGCAGGGTTATCTTGGGGAAGGGAAAGTACTTGACTTCAATATTCGCTGATTATCTTCGTCTTGTTTTTTCTTGTTACCTCGCTTTTTTTCCGTACTTTCGTGTCAACTTAAAGAAGCAACGATATGAAGATACGTGTAGGTTTTGGCTTTGATGTCCATCAACTGGTGGCAGGGCGCGAACTTTGGCTGGGCGGTATCCGCCTGGAACATGAAAAGGGATTGTTGGGGCACTCGGATGCGGACGTGCTCATCCATACTATCTGTGACGCATTGCTGGGAGCGGCGAATATGCGTGACATCGGCTATCATTTTCCTGATACTGCCGGTGAGTTTAAGAACATAGACAGCAAGATTCTGCTAAAGAAAACAATAGAATTGATAGCTACCAAAGGCTATTCGGTAGGTAACATTGATGCCACCATCTGCGCTGAGCGGCCTAAGTTGAAGGCCTATATTCCCGAAATGCAGCGTACGCTTGCCGCGGTGATGGGAATAGACGAGGATGCCATCTCCATCAAGGCCACCACCACGGAGAAACTCGGCTTTACGGGCAGGGAGGAAGGTATATCCGCCTATGCCACTGTATTGATAGTGAAGGAATAATAATATCAACTCAATTTAATCATCCACTTATATGAAGAAAATCTCCTTGGCCTTTTGTCTGGCACTTTTATCCTCCTTGTTCTGCCCGGCACAAGTATCGCCTTTGCAGTTCAACAAGAACGGAGAGTTTAAAATCGTCCAGTTTACAGACATCCACTTCAAGTATGGCAATCCGGCTTCGGATATTGCTTTGAAGCGTATTGGCGAGGTGCTTGATGCTGAGTGCCCCGATTTAGTAGTCTTTACCGGCGATGTGGTTTATGCCGCACCTGCCGATACAGCCATGCGCAAGGTGCTTTCCTATGCTACGGACCGTAAGATTCCTTTTGTCGTAACCTTTGGCAACCACGACAACGAGCAGGGAAAAACACGTGCTGAGCTTTATGACGTTATCCGTTCCATGCCTTTCAATATCCAGCCCGACCGTGGCGGAGTAGAATCTCCCGACTATGTCCTCACACTGAAATCCTCGGACGGCAAGAAGGATGCAGCCCTGCTTTACTGTCTGGATTCCCATTCCTACTCCAAACTACCCGACGTAAAGGGGTACGACTGGCTCACTTTCGACCAGGTGAACTGGTACCGCCAGCAGAGTGCCACTTATAAAGCAAAGAACGGTGGGCAACCTTTGCCTGCACTAGCATTTTTCCATATTCCTTTGCCGGAATATAACGAAGCCGCTTCCGACGAGAACGCCATACTGATAGGTACCCGCATGGAAAAGGCTTGCGCTCCGGAACTGAATACGGGCATGTTCACTGCCATGAAAGAGGCTGGTGATGTGATGGGTATGTTTGTCGGGCACGATCATGACAACGATTATGCCGTAATGTGGAAAGGTATCCTGCTGGCTTACGGCCGTTTCACCGGTGGTAATACCGAGTACAACCATTTGTCCAACGGTGCACGTGTCATTTTGATGAAGGAAGGTGCCCGTACTTTCACCACCTGGATTCGTCTGAAAGGTGGCGAAATTATTGATAAGACGGTCTACCCCGACAGCTATATGAAGGACGATTGGCGTAAGCGTCCGTTGGTGACGGAATAATGGTGAACTTAAAAAGAACGATATGGACAAGATAAGGACCGGATTAGCCGCTTACGGAATGTCGGGACGTGTTTTCCATGCCCCTTTCATCTCCACTAACCCTCATTTTGAATTGACTGCCGTTACGGAGCGCAGTAAGGAACTCTCTCGGGAGAAGTATCCCGACGCTTGTATTGTGCGGAGTTTTGAGGAACTTATCGAAGTGGAAGAGCTGGATTTGGTTGTCATCAACACGCCGGACAGCACTCATTATGAGTATGCCCGCCGCGCCCTCGAAGCAGGTAAGCATGTGGTTGTGGAGAAGCCTTTCACCACCACCGTGGCAGAAGCTGAGGAACTTGTGGCATTTGCCGCAAGCCGGGGGCTGACCTTGAGCGTTTACCAGAACCGCCGGTGGGACTGCGATTTCCTGACAGTTAAGCAAATACTGTCCAAAGGCTTGCTGGGGCATCTGGTGGAGTTTGAATCCACCTTCCCCCGTTATCGTAATTTTATCAAGCCGAATACTTGGAAGGAAACCGGACAAGATGGGGGCGGCTTGACCTATAACCTGGGTGCCCACGTCATAGACCAGGCTGTGCAGCTGTTCGGTATGCCCGAAGCCGTCTTTGCAGATATTGCCACGTTGCGCAAGGACAGCAAGGTAGACGACTATTTCATCATCCATTTGCTACGTCCCTCAAAGGCGCCCGAAGTGAAGATAACGCTGAAATCCAGCTATCTGATGTGTGCGAGCGAACCCCGTTTCGTCCTCCACGGTAGGGAAGGTTCTTACGTGAAATATGGTTTCGACCCGCAGGAAGCCGCCTTGACCGAGGGCGTATTGCCCGGCACTTCGCACTGGGGCGAGGAGGACAAATCCTCTTGGGGACTGCTTTATACGGAAAAAGACGGTAGAATTGTTTATGAACCCTATCCAAGTCTTCCCGGTGATTATGCAGCTTTTTATGAGAATATCTATCGGCATATCCACCACGGCGAACCTTTGCAGAGCGATGCCCGCGAGGTGGTCGGAGTCATCCGCTTGATTGAGGCAGCCTGGGAAAGCAGCCGTATGCAGCGTGTGGTTCGTATCTGATAGAAAATCTTTTACCCGGTAGGGACGTGTAACTTTACATGTGTCAATCGGGTGTATTTCGTACTTCCTATTATATAGGTACGCGCGATGCGTGCCGATGCTATCTTCATTACTTCTCCCATCTGGTAGGCATGTTCCACGGCGGGCAGCTGGCATGATTTCCGGCTTGCCGTGCGTGCATTCAGCCGGATGCTGACGAAGTTGCCGATGGAGTCTTTCAGTTTCAACACTTGGCGTACATAGAAATAAGGAGTGGTCCCTTTGAGCTGCGTCTTGTAGGGGTTGTCTTCCTGTCGCACGCTGAGTACGGTCAGTGTCAGGTTCTCCACTTTTTCCCCTTCCTTCCCCAGGAAACGTCCGCCGGTGGTTTGGTACGTTTTTCTTCGTTGTATGTCGAGGTGGACTGAATGGTAAATCTTGGCAATCTGTACGAAACGTTCCTGCTTGGGGATGCGTGGCTGGAATTTGAAGGCTATCCACGTAAGATAGGCAGGGTCTATACGGAGAATTTCGTGCAGGAAATGTCCGTGGTATTTGCCTATGGAGATAATGTCGTCCCCTTTGCTCTGCATTCTTTTGGCATTGTACTCCACAAGCAGCAGGCTGCGCGGTGAGTAGAAGCATAGCGTGCTTGCCATCCGCAACGTTTCGTGAATGTCGGTGGAAAGGTCGCAAATGTAGAAGATGGACTGTCTCCCGGGCAGTGGAGAGTAAATCCACAAAGTATATTGGAGATACTCAGGCCGGGGCAGTACGATAAGATAGGCCCCTACTTCCTTATAAGAGGCTCTCCCTTGATTGTATGCATTCAGTTTACTATACAATAAGTCTTGTTCAGTCTGCGGTATACCGGGTATGATTGGATTTGCCATAGCTCGGAATAATTTATTCCAAATATACATTTTTGGAATGAAAGAAACAAGGGGAAGCCAAGAAATATCAGAAGCGTACCATCAATTCCAATACTACTTTGTCTTGTTCCGACTCCTTCGCTATGCTGTTTTTGGCATAGAAGTATTTCTCGTAATTCAACCGGAGGTCTGTGCGGAATGCTTTGCTGAGGCTGAAGGTGATGCCGCCCGTTAGGCGTTGGCGTTTGTAGTCGGTCACCGTCAATCTGCCGGTTTCTTCATCGGCGGTTTTGGCGTCGCTCTGGTCGGTCATCATGTCGTAGCGCAGCAGGAAAGACATTTTGTTGAATACTTTCCGTAACGGCAGATCGTAGTTGATGAAGGTGTTGACAGCGTGTACATCTTTGAAAGCGTTGTCGGAATATTGCTTGTACAAATATTCGCCTTCGATATGGAAACGGCCGGTTTCATAGTAGGCACCGATGTCGTAGGATTGCATACGTACTTCTTCCGGCTGGATGCTCTGCACGCTCAGTGTTAGGTTCAGTCCTTTGGTGAAGAGAAATTGGGCTTTGGCGGAGTAGTTCACTTCCTTGTGCCATTCTTTCTGGTTAGTCAGTCCGGAACCGTTGAAAAGTCCTCCTTCCACAGTGATAGGTACACCGGTAGGCAGGGTATATCCTACTGTGAACCCCACGTCCCGTACATTGCCCACTTGCTTGGCGATGAACGAGCGGTTGGGGAAGTATTGCTGGTGCGGTGAGCGGTGGGCGTCGATGGTGAAGGGGACGCGCATTTGTCCGGCGGTGACTGTCAGTCCTTTTGTCGGGAAAAGCCGGGCGTAGGCATCCAGCATCTTGATTTGACCTTCGTCGGAGAGGTCTATCTCGGCTTTGTAGGCTACGCTAGGCAATACGTTACCCGTCACGCTGATGCGGGCATTGCGTACTTCGAAACGTCCTGCACCCATGGTGGTCTGATATTCGTATTTGGCGCGGATGGTTCCGTGGACTTCCGGTAGGTAGTCTTTGGTTTCCATCTTCTCCTTTTCAATCTTTTTTCCGTCCTCGTTGATGGAGGGCGTTTGAGCAATTGCGGCCAGCGGCATCAGGGCAATTAGTACTGTCAATGCACTTTTTTTCATAATCTGTTGTTGTCGAATGATTTGTCGGTGACAAAGTTCGGACATGCGTGTTGTGTTTTTGTGTCATATATGTTGCATTGTTGTTACAAAAACTGTTAGCGAGAAGAACTGTGATAGGTGCCGTTTTAATCTTTTTATGGCTTGATTTAGTTTCTTGCTTTTATTAAAACGTTGGTTGTTAGGATTATATGTGCACTGTAGCAAAAGTTTCAGTCTGAAATATCAATGAAATATTCCTATCTTTGAAGAAAATATCAAGAACGTTTGTTTTAGAACTCTGATGCTTATGAAAAGACAGTTGTTTTTAGCAGGAATAAGTTTGATGCTGGGCGGCATGCCGATGCTTGCTCAAGATATATCTCCGGTGAATTCCGTTTCTTACGAATGGAAGAGTGTACCGATAGTGGGAGGAGGCTTTGT
Source organism: Bacteroides sp. CACC 737 (assembly GCF_013874375.1). Taxonomy (NCBI): domain Bacteria; kingdom Pseudomonadati; phylum Bacteroidota; class Bacteroidia; order Bacteroidales; family Bacteroidaceae; genus Bacteroides; species Bacteroides sp. CACC 737. The sequence goes on along the minus strand of NZ_CP059408.1, from coordinate 2,964,362 downwards.
GGACGGTATTGTTTTTCACCCAGAAGCTCCCGGTGTCCGTTATTGCCGCACCGATATGGGAGGAGCCTACCGGTGGGACGCTGCTTCCAACCAGTGGACGCCCTTGCTGGACTGGATAAGTCTGGATGAAAGCAATCTGCAGGGGGTGGAGAGCATTGCCATCGACCCGCAGAATCCGCAGAACGTGTATATTGCCTGCGGTACGTATACCAGTAGCTCCAATGGGGCCATACTTTGTTCTTATGATGGCGGCAGAACCTTTGCCCGTGTCGATGTGCCCTTTACGATGGGCGGCAACGAGAACGGGCGTGGTAATGGGGAACGGATGATGGTGGACCCGCAGAATGGGAATATCATTTATATGGGAACCCGTTTGCATGGTTTGTGGCGCAGTATGGATAAGGGGCAGAGCTGGGCACGGGTGGTGTCTTTCCCGGATGTCTCCGAGAAGTTCAATCCTGCCGACCGTGCTGCATGGGGGAATCGCGGTAGTGGCATTGTCTGCATAGTCTACGATGTACAAGGTACTCAAGATGGGTGTGGTACCCGTGACATTTATGTGGCGGCTTCATTGATGGGAAGGGAAAATCTGTTCGTGAGCCACGACTATGGTGAAAGCTGGCAGCCGGTTGAGGGGCAGCCGGTGCAGTATCGCCCCACGCATATGGTCTTGACCGGTGACGGGCAATTGATTCTGACGTATGGGGATACTCCCGGTCCAAGCCAGATGGGGGATGGAGGTGTGTGGAAATACGATATCCGTAAAGGCAAATGGACAGACATTTCTCCCGTCAGACTGCCAGGTGGCGAAAAGGCAGGATTTGGCTATGCAGCCGTATCTGTAGATTCTCGTAATCCGAAGCATCTGATTGCCAGTACACACAGTCTAGGGGGCAAGCACGGTTATAAAAGTGATGAGATGTTCCGTACGACTGACGGTGGCAAGAGCTGGAAACCGATTTTCAAGACGGGATATGAGTATGATTATTCCAAAGCTCCCTATACAAAGGTAGCGCCCCTACACTGGATGTTCGACATAGAGATAGACCCTACCGACGCTGAACATGCCATGTTTACCACCGGTTTCGGCGGTTGGGAAACTTTCAACCTCTCTGCCGTGGAACGTGGGGAACCGGTGAAATGGAGTATCATGTCTGCCGGTATCGAAGAGACCGTGCCTCTCGAACTCTATGCTCCCGAAAAAGGGGCGCGTCTGATTTCCGGTATCGGTGATTATGGTGGCTTTACGCATTTCGACCTCAATCGGCCCGATTCGTTGGGCAGCCATGCCAATCCTCATTTCGGAAATACGAATGGAGTGACGGGTGCCTGGCTGAAGCAGGATTTGATAGTCAGAGTTGGTACACTGTTCGGCCATCAGCCGGGTGCAAAGACCATTTCATATTCAGAAGATGGGGGCAGGCACTGGACTATGTGTGCCACTGTTCCGACGGAAAAGTCTCGTAATGGGCATATCGCCGTGGCAGCAGACGGCTCTTCTTGGATTTGGACACCCGACCGCTCGGAGGCTTATCTGACCCGTGATAAGGGGGCTTCTTGGCTATCTTGCCGTGGTTTGCCTAAGAATATCCGCGTCATTGCAGACAAGGTGAACCCCCAACGTTTTTATGCTGTAGATGCTGTGGCCGAAATATTGTATAGCAGCGAGGATGGTGGGGCGACTTTTCATGCCGACACATTGAATTTAACTGTTAAACGGTTCCAACGGGGTAATGCCGGTACCGCCGTACGAAGAGGAGATCCGCGTGGAGGACAAGACCGTATCTACGCTACTCCCGGTCATGAAAAAGATTTGTGGATTGCAGCTTATGATGGTTTGTACCGCTCTGCTGCTTCAGAAAAATTTGATTTCCGTGCTTTGGATAAGGTACGTACCATCTATGCTTTTGGTTTCGGCAAGGCAAAGTCGGGCAATGATTATCCTGCCATCTATCTGATAGGCGTAGTCAACGGGCAATACGGTTTCTTCCGTTCTGACGATGCGGCGAACTCTTGGGTACGTATCAATGATGATGTCCATCAATATGGCCTGGTATTGCATATCTGCGGTGACATGCAGGAATATGGGCGGGTCTATATAGGGACACATGGTCGGGGAATTGTGACGGGAGTACCTGCGTCATAACTTTTCCATGTAGTCTTCATAACATCTCCGTATCTACTTCTCATCTAGTCCGTACATCTTCCGCCTCTATAGGAGCGGAGATGATACGGACTTTTAGGCTTTTATAATAGCTGTATAGGAACTTACTTTATTTAAGCAAAATATTATTCGTTTATTAATGTTTTATATATTGCATATCAATCTTCCCTTCATTTCTTAATAAATGTTGGCTAATGTTTTATGATGGTATTGCATAACCTTAAATGAAAACCTAATGATACATTTATATAGATATATTATTTTAATAATTAGCTTTTGCACTACCCAAATAGTTTCCGTATACGGATTGAGATTTCGTGGCGCAGCCAGCTCTATTGACGAAAGAACATCCTATGATGTGTTTGCCCACAGTTGTTCCTCTTTCAAAGACTACTTTGACTTGGAGTTCAACATGGCGCTGTATTCTACCGAGAGTATCGGCTATGTGTTGCGGGTTAAGGGAGCTGACGAAGGACAGATTTTCAATCTTTTCTTTGATTTTTGTGGCGATGACATCTTGTTCCGTCTGAACTAGGAGGGGAAGTGCGTGTTGATAGCCTTGCCTGTCAGTAAGGCGGAGGCATTGGTTCAAGGTGAAGATAGCTTTCAATCTGAAGCAGGATGAGATTACTCTCAAAATTCACAATCAAGAAAAGGTATGTAAGGGTATGCTGTTCTCTGATGAGTTCAGTCCGAAAATCGTGTTCGGTAAGAGTTATCACATCATTGACGTTTCGGAGATAGCTGTTGACAAATTGGTTGTGAATGCCGAGCATACTTACACATTTCCCTTGGATGAGGCAGACGGAGAATCTGTCTGTAAAAGGACCTCAGCGAGCATGGAAGCTCTGGGCATACCTTTATATATGGGTGTCAGTGGCATGGGAGCGGTTATTACAGCCTTTTCTCCGTTATCAACGGCCTCCATTTCATTCTTCAGGGCGTATGTGAGACGTACTGTGTCTTTCACATAGAGGTAGCCGGGTTTCATCTCAAGGGTCCTGGTATGTTCCTCGCCTATCTTGACGTATCTGCTTAAATCGACATTCTCCGGTTCGATGACGACTGTTACAATCGGGAAGGTTATCCATGGCGACCCGGTTACGGTGTGGCGTTTTATTGGTGGCCTGGGACTGGGGGGACGGTAATTTGTTCTGTCGCCCTGCTCCGGGTCTCTTCGATTGCCGCCTCTATCTGTTCCAGGTCGCATAGTCAAAAGGGAGCTTCGGGGCTCCGTTATCGGCAGGTTTGCATTTCTCACTCATCTTTCCAAACATCTTTCTCTTCAGCCATGCCAGGGAGGCGTTCAACTCAACGATCGTACCCCGGAGTTCTTCTATGGTCCTTACCTGGGCTGAGATGATCTCACTCTGTTTGCGGTTGATATCCAGCAGCTGTTCCATTGAGTATTCCACAGCTTGTCCGATTGCATCTTCTTTTGCCATTCAATATCTTTTTTGATGATATAAAGATAGCGAAAAGCTACAAGAAAAACAAGCCTTCAAGCTGTTTGTTTACAACCGTTTACCAATACTTTTTCAAATTGGAAAGCCGTCTCTGCCTGCCTTTACTGACATCTTCATTGATGCCTTCCACCATAACGATCAGGTCACTCCAGGTCGTGGGGTAAGAATGGGTGGTAGGATCATAGGCGGGTATCTTGAAGGTGCCTTCTTCAAGCAGCTTTTCATAAAGGACCAGACCTCCCGGTTCGGCATGGAGCAATTTTATCTTGGTCCGGAAACGGTTGTAGAAAATGAACACGTCTCCACTTCACTCTGTTGCTAACGGAAAAGAACGAAGATAAATTTTTCTCTGCTCATCATGTGTTTACGTCGCTGCATCATAGACATTATTTTTTGCAGCAAAAGTAAGGAGGAAAATGAAAGTATAAGGCGTTATTATTCAGGTGCTTACGATGAAAGCGAATTCAATCATTGTTGGTCCTTCGTCAATTTAGGTATGAAAATCATATCAAACTTTTGATTCTTAATTCTGTCATAAAGTCATAAAAATGTGGTTATTTTTTCCTTGATGTAACCTGTGATTACTATGATACCTCTTTATTATTCTGAAAATCTTTGGGAAGTACGCCAAACTTAGCTTTGAAGCATTTGGCGAAATAAGATGAGGAACAGAATCCTGTTTGCTCAAAGATTTCCGTTATGCGGTATCCTTCTTTTAACAACTCGGCGGCCCTATTCAACCTGCAATTCTTCAAATATTCGTTGGGAGACATACCTGTAAGAGCCTTAAGCTTCCTGTAGAAATTAGAACGGCTCATGTTCATTATCGCAGTCAAAGAATCTATTGAGAAGTTTTCGTCTGACAACTGGTTGCTAATGTTTTCTTTCAGCATTTTAAGAAATTCCATATCTTTATTGGAGAAGAAAGCTTCTGTTGGATGTAGATTATTTTCTATGTTAGCCAACGGTTGTATACGTTTCTGCAAGGAACGGCGTAGCCTCAGCAAGTTCCTTATTTGCATACATAATTGCAATATCGTGAACGGTTTTTCCACATACGCATCCGCTCCGTGGCAAAAGCCTTCGGTCTTCGACTCAGGCAATGTCTTTGCCGTAAGCAAGATGACGGGAATATGCGAATATTCTATGTTGTCCTTAACCCTCTGACATAATTCCAATCCATCCATGACAGGCATCATCACGTCGCTTACTATAATGTCCACATCGTGATTGTCTATTATTTTAAGAGCTTGTTCCCCGTTCTTTGCCTTCAGTATCTTAAACCACTTCTTCAAATTTGCCGATTCCATTTTCAGCAAGTCCGGATTGTCTTCAACCAGCAGGACTATGTGGTTCTGTTGCAGCAGTACGTCATCATCGGAAATAGCTTCTTTATCATTCATCATTGCAGAATCTGATAGGACTTCAAGCCTTTCATCTTCTGGTATCAGTTCGTTTTTGTATAAAGGCAGTGATAAAACAAATGTTGTTCCACCCTGCTCGTTGTCCTGCACATAGAGTTTCCCATGATGGTTTTCCGCCAACGTACGCGCATAAGCAAGCCCTATGCCTGTGCCGGGCTGGTGCTTTTCCCCTTTCGACTGATAGAAGACCTGAAATACCTTCTCTTTTTCTTGGTTGTCTATGCCCGGTCCGTCATCGGCAACATAGATATTGACATAATCGCCATCAACATTCGATGATAACACGACACTCTTTTCCGCATATTTCATGGCATTGCTAAGGAGATTTACCAGTATTTTCCTTATTTTATCCTTATCGACCCGTATTTCGTGCTGGAAATCTGCGCCCACATCGTTCTGTAGATTGATGTTCTTTATTTCCGCTATCCCTATAAACTGTTCATAAGTCACTTTGATAAGTGAACCTATATCGGTGGTTTCAAAATTAAGTTTCATTTCCCCCGATTCAATCTTCTGAAAATCGAGCAGCTCATTTGTCACCCCAATCAAATAGTTTACGTTCCTGCTCATTACTGAAAGATACTCTCTCTCCTTGCTGTTGACCGCAGAGTCTTTCATCAAGTTGTCCAGCGGAAGTTTAATCAACGTGAGCGGAGTCTTTATTTCGTGTATCAAGTTTATGAAGAAATTGATTTTGTTTTTGTACAATTCCCTTTCCTTCTCTTCCTTGAACCTTTCCATGCGCAAGTTGTACCTTTTCTTGAGGTGCCTGTCTCGCTTAATCAACAAATACGTCAGCATGGATATTGTCAAAATAGAATAAGCGCAATATGCCCATACTGATAAATACCAGGGTGGAGTAATGATGATTTGCAGCTTGGCAACCTTGTCGTTCCATACTTGGTCGTTATTCGAGCCTTTCACGTACAAGCAATACTTTCCGGGAGCGAGGTTGGTGTACGTTACGGAGTTGCTCTTCGTCTGATTCATCCACGATTTGTCCAGCCCCTCCATTTTATATGAAAACAAATTCTTTTCAGGCTCCACATAACTTAAAGATGCAAAATGCACAGTGAAGCTATTGTACGAATGTGGTATTCTTATTTTCCCAGACAAATATAAAGGTTTATCATTACCGATTATCTTTTCTTTTTCGGCATTTTCCTTGACTTTTAAGAAATTAATGTCAGTGATGTAAACAGGAGGAATAAATTTGTTTTGCTTGAAATTCAATGGATTAAACACGTTGAATCCATTGCTTCCACCAAACATCAAAGTTCCGTTTTTTGTGGTGTACGATGCACTTTCGCAGAAGAAATTCCTCTGCAATCCATCCAATGATGTGAAATGGGTATGATTTAAGCTGTCGTTCGTATTGAGACAACACAATTCAGAATTGGTGGAAAGCCACAACTTTCCTTCCATGTCCTGCTCCATGGAGTTCACCACTATATTTGAATGCAACCCATGTCCCCTGCCATATTCCCCGATAAAGCCATCCTTATCATAGTCAAACAAGCAAAGCCCGTTTCCGTTCGTACTTAATATGAGTTTACCTTCCTTGTCCTCGAAGATTTTTATTACAGAATTATTAGGCAAGGAATAAGGATTTTCCGGATTATGTTTGTAGTATCTCCATGTTTGGGTGTTAAGGTTGTGCCTGTACACTCCTCCGTTATCTGTGGCAAACCAGATATTATTTTTGCCATCCTCATATATATCGGCTATAGCCATCATAGCTCCCAAGATTGTTTCAGTCCTGAAGTTATCGTGTTTTTTGTCATAATAGCACACGCCCCAATTGGTGCCTATTATGATGTCTCCACCTTTAGTCCTTAATATCTTTTTTATATTATTGCTGGTGATGGTGTTTGGTGAGTTAAATGAACTAACGTAGTGCTTTGTTTTCCCAGTTGTAAGGTCCATAACAATCACTCCGTCCGACAATGTTCCTATCCACAATTCATTATTATTCCTGCATAGCGAGCGTATGTCATATTTCAGGTTCGTCCCTGAAGGGGATTCTTCCAGTAGATTTTTCTCTATGTCGTATTTGTACAATCCATTCTGCGAACCTACTAATATAGTGTTGTCCTCCATGCCTTGACAGAAAGCATTTACCATGTAGTTACCTGGTATGTTGTGATTGTAGAATCGCTTATTTCTAGGGCTTATGTGCATCACCCCCGAATGTTCTGTTAGCACCCATATCCCCCCCTCATTGTCTTTTACCAATTCGTTTATGTCCAGATTATAAATGCTCACTTTCTCTGAATATTCAAATTCAGAAATCGCCTCATCGTGGGGAGTGAATATATACAATCCTTTGTTTGTCCCTAACAGCAGTTCTTCGTTACCGAGCGGAATGATGCATTTTACAGACTTGAAGGTCGCATTTTCCAGTTTATGATGCACAATATCTCCCGATTGCGGATAAAACTCAAACAAGTCGTTTGTGTCGCCTCCTCCTATCCAGAGCGAATTTTTCCCTTTGCAGATGAACCTGTTCGTTAGCAAAGGAGTCTCAAGGTTCAGGCGATTTTCCGAGAAATTGTAAGCGTCTGCAAGCTTACCGTTGAGGTCAAAGTGTAAGAACTGTTCCTGCAAGGTGGTCAAATATAAATCTTTCCCATCGGTATATACGTCCAAGATGAACGAGTAGTGTGAATTGTACTGTTCAAGCACATCACTGTCAACATTGTACACGAAATATCCCTGTCCCATTGTGGCGACAAGTATTTTATTGCTGTCCAATTGTACGATTTTACTTACCTCGCTGCTTATGGAAACGCTGTATCTGGTTATTTTGTCGAACTTCTCAAGGGTGCCGATTCTGTCATAAACGTATACCCCGTAGTCAGTGCCCATCCATATCCTGCCTAATTTGTCTTCAAAGAGGGAGTGTATAGAAACGTTTCCTAAGTTGTTATCCGAAATCTTCAGTGGAATGTTCCTTTTACCATCGAAACAGCACAAACCGTTTCTTGTACCTATCCACACGAAACCAAACTTGTCTTGCAAGAGGCACTTTGTCGAATTATGCGGCAGTCCGTCTTTGTCTTGATAAATATTTATTATGTAGTTCCTGTAATCCTGCGCATTCAGACTAGACACCACGCAACAAAACAAAAATATGACCATTAATACGTTTTCCGTTCGTCTTCCAATAGTGTTTGTATGGTATTTTATGTGCATAATACTAAGAATGTTTTTAAGGCACTGTCATTGTATTTTATTTATACCAGCAAAGTTATAAAAATATTCATTAAAAAACAGGTAAGATTGCAAATCTATTTTAAAGGATTTGCAATTTTACCTGTTTACTTCTACCTTATAAAAGTACCCTGTATTTCGCTATCGGCTTTATTTGCCGAACAGCAACATTAGTGCCGGAATGCCTGATGCAGAGTAACTGTCTATCGTATCGGTAGGGTTCACCTTCACATCATATTCCCCACCGCAGATGTTCCTTTGTTCATCCCTATTGTTCCATCCTATGTTTATGGTGTGTTTCAAGAATGGCAGGTATTGCGATTGCCCACAATCGTAAACCAGCATGGCCATGTATTGTGCGAATATTGCCGTGTAAATGCCCTGTTCTATCCCATTCTCAAAAGGAAGTATCCCTTTTGGGGCCGACATGGTCTTTATGGAATAGTTGGCAACGAGTATGGCGTTATCTAAATACGACTTCTCATCGGTGGCTTGATACAGAAGTACCGATGCTCCTATGAAAGTAGCTTGGTTGTAGATGTGTGCCTTCCAATTGGGCGAGTCGCTTGTGCCGTGCTTGCTATCAGCTACCCTTCCGGTTTTGGCATCCAGTAAATTTTCTGTTCCCCATGCGTATATTTCTTTGGCTTTCTCCAAATATTGTGCTTTGGTTTGGTAGAGAGGTCTCTTTACATCTGCCTTTGGCTCTTGCCTGTCATCTGGCACGCAGTTGTAAAGAGTCATGGCTGCCACTACCGTTGGAAAGTTTATGCACGCCATTTTCCCATCGCGCTCACTGTCGTTGGGCTTAGGGTTTCTTATAGGATGCCATTGCCAGAACATCCCGCTTCTCTTAGGGTCATAAGACCCTGTATCGCCAACCTTTTCGGAACCGTACCATACTCGGCTGAAACTGGCTTCCGATAAGTCAAGGTACTCTTTTTCGCCAAACAGTTGATATGCACGCGCCAAGGTTATTGTCCACCACTGTATGTCATCGTATATGAACCAGCCCGTATTCTCATTGTTGTCATGGAAGTCGAAACCGGCATAATGTTTCTTGTTGCCTTCGAAGATTCTGCGGTTCAATTTCAACAAGTTTTCTTTCCTTTTGCTGTTCTTGGTCTTGCAGGCAAGTTTGTATGCATTCATGGCCATGTCCCAATAGATAGGCTGGCACCAGATGGCTGCCGCTCCGTTCCACCGGTCTTTGGCTTCAGAGTATGATGTGTTGGTCTTATATATGTATTTATTTTCATCAAGCAGACACTGGTTAAAGCCATCGTAAGCCTGCCATATTTCTTTTATCGCTTTGTCTTCCTGGCAAGAAGAAAAAGCAAACGTATAAATGCCCGCTATAAAGCCCAGTAAAATTAGCCTCTTTCCTTTTTTCATGTCAAATGTTATTTGTTCACTGAGAATTTGAATATCGTGTTGCTGTTGTATTTTTCTCCCGGGCGTAAGATGCACGACGGCCATTCGGGTTTGTTTGGAGTATCTGGATATTTTTGTGTTTCAAGACATACGGCAGCACGGCAGTTATACTTAATCCCTTTCTTGCCGATTTGTGTTCCGTCCAGGAAATTGCCCGTGTAAACTTGTATTCCAGGTTCATTGGTAAACACCTCCAGTTTTATTCCACTTTCTGTAGATTCCAGTGATGCGCACGCCGTGTTCAAATTGCCCTCGGTGTCAAGTATCCAGTTATGGTCTATCCCGTGTCCGTTCTTCAGTTGTTCGCACTCCTCGATCAGCTTGTCGCCCAGCCTTACTGGTTTTCTGAAGTCGAAGGGTGTTCCCTCCACAGGCAAAATTTCTCCAGTCGTCATAAATGTGCTGTCTATAGGAGTGTAGTTACTGGCGTTTACCATCATCAGATAGTCACTGTTACCCTTCTCCGGTTTTCCGTCAAGATTGAAGTAAGAGTGGTTTGTCATGTTTATGATAGTAGGCTTGTCAGTCTCGGCTTCGTAATTTATGTTTATGGCGTTGTCGTTCGTCAGAGTCATTGATACGGTACATGTCACGTTTCCCGGAAATCCCTCTTCCATGTCTTTCGCGAGATATGAGAGTTTGATTTCATTGTCCGAAACCTTCATGACATCATATATCACGTATTGGAAGCCTTTAAATCCGCCATGCAGACAGTGACCGTAGTTGTTTTGTGGCAACTGGTATTTCACTCCGTCCAAAGAAAACTGTCCGTTACCGATTCTGTTGGCATACCTGCCTATGCTTGCTCCAAAATCAGAGGGATAATCTATGTAATCTTTTATGGATTCAAATCCCAAAACTACATCGCGCATATTTCCGTCCTTGTCCGGAACCATTATAGAAACGATACGTCCACCAAAGTTGGTGACACATACTTCCATGTCGTTTTTATTTTTGAGTGTGTATAACCCTGTATTTTTACCATCCACTACGGCTTTGAAGTTTTCGGGTTGCAGTCCCGAAGCCGTCATTTGTAATTCTTCCTTTTTGTTGCCTGTGCAAGCCATTAATGCCCCCAAAACGAACACGGATAATACTGATGATTTCATAATGATAAGAGTTTGAAAATTAGATACAGCACTTTGGCTAGAAGTTTGAAGTCCAGCCAGAGTGCCGTAAATGATGCGTTAATTATTGTTATCCTGTGAATCTTTTTATCTCAAATATACTAATTTCTTTTACTTATTTTCAAGCATCTTGTCCATCAAAACCTTCATCCAATATCCTCCTATTACCGAACGTGCACGGAAGCCAACCCACAATCCGCCTTCGGTGTGGTGCCAATCGCTGATAGGCACTCGTGTAGCGGTTTCGTCAATATATTTATAGATAGGATTTGAGAATTTCTGGAAAGTGTCCATGTCTGAAGCCATGGCGGCGGTCCACATTACCCAGTCGGACTTTGTGTATTCCTTGCGGCTGTCCAGTGGAAGGCCGAATTCGTTCTGTTTGGTCAGGTAATAGTTTATTTCTTTTTCTATCACATTGTTAGGAAATAATTTAAGTCCCCACATCTTGTCCCATACCATATTGTATTTCTGGCTCCAAGTATCCTTGCGGTCGAAAGCAAGGCGATAGTGGTCGCCCTCTCGGGCCATTTCCTCCCATTTCACAGCCATCTTCTTAGCAATTTCGGCATATTCCTTGGCTACTTTGTTCATACTCAGCATCTTTGCCATTTCGCTATAAGCGGCCACTCCCATGATAGCTTTCACTGCAAGATTGGCGTTATGTGCCCAGTGTCCTGCAAAATCATCCGTGCAAAGTTGGTTCTCGGGGTCTTGTCCGTATTCCACCAAATAGTCAGTCCATATAGTAAGTAGGTCCCAATATTTTTTGGCATAGTTTGCATTGCCTTCAGCCTTTGCAATTGCAGCAGTAAGTATCACCATGTTTCCACTTTCCTCTATCGGCATATCACCTCCATAGACTTGTCCGTTGGCGATAGGATATGTACCAAGGTCGTGTGCGGCAAACGGTTTATTCCATCTTCCTGATGCACTGTATTCGAAAATACTAGTCATCATGGCCTTTTGCAGCTCGGGATTGTATGCCAGAAATAGCGGCGCCGACGGGTAAGTAAGGTCCACTGTGTTAATACATCCGTTACTGTTGTTTTCTTTAGAGAAAAACATCAAGTTTCCCTCCTTGTCGGTGAACAGCTTGTGTGCCGTTATGACCTGCCTGTAAGAGGCGGCACATATTTCGGCATATTTCTTGCCTCCCGCCTTCTCGGCATCGTTCATTATCATGGCATCGAAGTCTCGGCATCGTTCCATAACGTTGTTATAATTGTCTCTTGCGCGCTCAAAAGCATCGAAGATTGTAACTTTCCCGCCGTGCCTCCAGTATGCCATGTGGCGTTCGTACATATATTCTATGGAATAAACATCATCGTAACCCAGCATCATGAACCCGCTCTTTCCTTTGACAGATACATTGCCCAGATCATCACAGTATGCCATTGCCGGCATCTTGTCGGCTTTTCTGGTTATTACTTCCCCTTTCGACGGAAGTAGTTCTCCTTCCTTGGCAAACGAAGCTTTCATGGCATTGTAGTCGCCCAAGCTTACGTTGATGTTTGCATTACTGTTTCCGACCATGTACGCATATCCCCAGTCTATACATATCAGGTCTCCTTTCCTTTCTGTGACAGGTTGGTCAATGCTTCCTGCTTGAATGTAATTCATTCCGTTGTGCTTTATCACCTGTGCCTTGGTGGGCTGTGTCATTTCGTTTATGCTCAACTGTGGTGTGGTTTCTATGTACACTTGTACATCGTGTTCCTTCTTGTCAATGGACTTTGCCTGATATGATATGTAGTTGATAGGAGTAGAAATCAAATCCAAATCGTCAATCATCACCGGAGCAGTGAATACAATGTCAAGTTCTACCGGACCGCATGCAAACGTGTAATAAGTCTGTGTGGGCAATACATCTACCGATTTCTGCACTGCTAAGTTCTCGAAAGCTGCTGCATCGTCGGCTGGAGTGAAAATGCCGAAATCCACATAAGCCCCGCCCGTGGTGTTGTGACAGTGCGCTGCAATCACGTTCTTTCCGTTACGCAGTTTTTTCTTTGTCTCGCTTGTAAGTTCCAGCAGTACGTTGTTTTTCCAAGTATATCCGGTTGACACCAGCCTTTCACCGTTAAGGTAAAGCTCGAAAACATCATCGTGCGAATACTTTATATATATCGGAGCTTTTTCATCCACATCATTCAGTGTAAATTCGCGTCTCACCCAGATGTCTTCGGTTTCCCATTTGGTTCTTGCTACCGGTTGATCGTTTGTGCCGAATGCCCCTTTTCCTTTTTTCCATCCTGAAGCAGAGTAATCTATGTTCGTCCAATTTCCATCGGGCTGTTGGAATGTGTAGTCGCCTTCCCAAGCTTCGCTTCCGGCCATGGGCAGCAAAGCCTGCAAATTTTGTTTTCCCATAAAACGATATACCTTGCCATCTACGCGAACTGCCCCTATCAACGATTTTTCATCGTTGGTCCAGTGCTTGGTCACACCTTCGTTCAAGTTATCGTATGGCGACCATATAGAAAAATATGGGTCTGATGTAATTAATGGCACAGAAGGCAAACGCAAATCTGTCTTTTGTACAGGGGTAAACAAGTCAGTAGCATTAATCTGACAAAAAACCGTCAGCATTAGCATGGTTAATGTTGTACTTTTCTTCATAATTATCTTCTTTAAACTAATGACAATAAACTTAATTCTTATATACGCAATACCTATTTTCGTCAGGTTGATATGCCTGATTCCTCGACAATGCAAATGTAGCCATCGCACGACTCGCTCATAAATAAAGGTTAATCAAAAAAAAGTAATTTCTATTCAAAATGTGTTCATATATTCCTTGTAGATGTTTTTGTAGTGTATCTTAATTTGTCAATGCGTGCGCCAAAATCTATATAGCCGCGATTATTTATGTGAGTGTCGGCATTCATAGAAGAGTTATTATCACAAGAAAAGCCCTTCTTTGAAAATAACACAAAAAAAGAATACCAAAAAATAGCAAATCCTGTTCTATGAATGCCATAAATGAATCGGAGAACAGTTTATGTTGTTTATTGACCAATGACTTCCCTGTTTTTTCTGTCGTTTATTGTTGATTTGCAATACTACTAATAGAAGAAAGCAACTTTACAAGCGAAACTTTTGCTATATTTTGATAATATAACCTTATTAATTAAAAAATGTACTATGTCTAGAAAAGAGCATTTAGTTTATTTAGCAAGTAGTAGGAGAATGTGGAACATATCCTTATGTATGGCTGCATTTTCTTTTTTGCCAAGTACATTCGTTTATGCTACAGCGGACAATCCGTCTGAAGAAATTGTACTGGCAATGAATTTGGTCCAACAACAGCGCACCGTAAAGGGAGTCGTAGTGGATGTAAATGGAGAACCCATCATTGGGGCCAATGTCAAAGCTGTGGGGAGCACAACAGGAACAATTACCGATGTCAATGGAGAATTCTCACTGACCGTGGCAACCGATGCGACTCTTGAAATCTCGTTCATCGGGTACAAGGCCCAAAAAGTGACCGTTGGGGCTTCCAATAAGGTAACTGTGACATTGAAAGAAGACACGGAAGTACTGGACGAAGTTGTAATTACCGGTTTTGGTATGGCGCAGAAGAAAGCTACGCTGACCGGTGCAGTCTCTTCGGTACGTTCGGAGGACATTGCGCGATCTTCGGCCGTTACAGCAGGTGGTGCGTTGGTAGGTAAGATTGCTGGTGTGAATACACGCCAGCAAGATGGACGTCCCGGTGCCGAAACTGCTTTGCAGATTCGTAACATGGGTACTCCGCTCTTCGTGATTGATGGTGTCATCTCTGACTCAGGACAGTTCAGCCAGATGGACTTCAACGATATCGAGTCTGTTTCTGTACTGAAGGATGCATCGGCAGCTCTATACGGTGTACGTGCTGCCAATGGCGTGGTGGTGGTGACTACCAAGAAGGGGGTACGCAACTCGAAGAATACTGTTTCGGTGAACGCTTATTACGGTTGGCAGAAGAACTCCAAGTTCATCAGCCCTGCCGGTGTGAAGGACTATGTACATGCCTATACTACAGCAGAAACTTTTTCGGGACGTACCGGAGGCGACCGCCGTTATAACAAGGAAGAGTATGACAAATGGATGGCAGGTACGGAGCGTAACTACCAAGGATGGAATTGGAGCGATTATATCTGGGTATCTGCTCCGCAATATTATGTCAATACAAGCTTCTCGGGCGGTACGGATAAGGCAAATTACTATGTAGCCGTGTCTCACATCAACCAGGATGCCACCATCCGCAACTACGGTGGTTTCCGTCGTACCAATGCCCAGATGAACATTGAGATGAATGTAAACGAGCGCCTCAAAGTGGGTGCAAGCATGAACGGACGTATTGAAGACCGCCGTCATCCGGGAGTTCCTGGAGCTGATGATACTTGGTTGCCGCGTTTCGCTACGATGAAGAATCAGCCAACCAAACGTCCGTTTGCCAATGATAATCCTAACTATCCGCAAAAGGTATCAGACCAGGCCGAAACAAATTTTGCTATCTTGAATTACGAAACTACCGGTAAGGTTTCCGATGTATGGCGGGTGATTCAATTGAATGGTACAGCTGAGTATGAAATTTTGAAAGGGCTGAAGTTCAAGGGAATGTTGGGCTACTACTATGCTTATAATGAACTGGATAACCAGGAATATACTTATGAACTGTATGGTTACGACGAAAATAGTGATTCGTATTACGTGACTGACCGCATGGCTAACCCTTACCGTGAACGCAACCGCGAAAAAGTGGAAGATCAGTTCTCTAACTTTCAGTTGAACTTTGACCGCAAGTTTGGCGATCACTCCATTGTGGCCGTGGCAGGTTTCGAGGCCAGCCAGCGCAAGCGTCCCCGCATGTGGCTCCACTCTACGCCGGTTTCCAACAGTATGGATTTGATTCGCTTGAAGGAACTTGTAGAGTTCAATGATGATGGCGACCGCACGGAGGCCCGTATGGGATATTTGGGACGTATCAACTATAACTATGCCGACAGGTACTTGATAGAACTGATTGGCCGTTGGGACGGTTCGTGGAAATTCCGTCCGGGACATCGTTGGGGCTTCTTCCCCTCTGCCTCTTTGGGATGGCGTGTTTCGGAAGAAAACTTCTGGAAAGAGAGTAAAATAGGTAATATCGTTACCAACTTCAAGTTGCGCGGTTCGTATGGTGAAGTGGGTGATGATGCTGTGGCCGACTATTCTGCCTTCGATTTCTTGCCGGGTTATAACTATAACAGTGGCGGTGCTGTGCTTGATGGCAACTGGGTGGTAGGTACGTCTACTCGTGGCTTGCCTAACCAGACTTTGTCATGGATGACTTCCAAGATTCTGGACCTCGGTATCGACCTTGGTTTCTTTAACAATCGTCTGAACGTGCAGCTTGATTACTTCCGTCGTATTCGCGAAGGTATCTCCGAATCTCGTTACGATGTATTGATTCCGAGTGAAGTGGGCTTTGGCTTGCCGAAAGAAAATTTGCGTTCGGATATGCACCGTGGTTTCGATGCTTCAATCGGTTGGACCGACCATATCAACGATTTCAACTACAGTGTGGGAGCCAATGTCACTTATTCGCGCTTCTGGGATTGGGAACAGTATAAACCCCGTTTCAGCAATTCATGGGATGAATATCGCAACAGCATCTGGCATCGTGTGGGCTATGTGAACTGGGGATATGAGGCTGTGGGCCGCTTCAATAGCTGGGAAGAAATTGCTAACTATCCTATTGACAACGACCGCAAAGGTAACCGTACAGTAGTTCCGGGCGATATCAAGTACAAAGACCAGAATAATGACGGTGTTATCAACTATCTGGACGAACGTCCCATCGGTTATCGTGTAGACAGTACGCCAACCCTGAACTTCGGTATCAATTTAGCGGCTTCCTGGAAAGGTTTCGACCTTGCCATGGACTGGACCGGTTCGGGAATGACTTCGTGGCAGCAATGCTATGAGACGGCCCGTCCCTTCCAAAACGATGGTAATAGCCCCGATGAAGTGTTGAAAGATGCCTGGCATCTGTCCGACATCTGGGATGCCAACAGTGAATTGATTCCGGGCAAATATCCGATGCTCCGTCTGAATTCGGACGAAACCAGTGCTTACGACAAAAGTACCTTCTGGCTACACAATGTGCGCTATATCAAGCTCCGTAACCTGGAGTTCGGCTATACGCTACCCAAGAATTGGCTGGGACGTAGCGGTATCAGCAACCTGCGTGTGTTTGTTTCGGGTACCAATCTGCTGACCCTCTCCAATCTGTCGGTAATGGATCCGGAATGTGTTTCGGATAACGGTTTGGACTATCCGCCGATGAGAGTGATAAACCTTGGTGTTAATCTTAAATTTTAAGTAAGCAATGAAAAAAAGATATTTGTTTGCAGCCGCGGTTGCTGCAATGTTGTCAATGAGCAGTTGTAGCGGTTTCCTGGATACGAAGCCCGATACGTTGCTGACACAGGATCAGACTTTCGGTGACCCTGAACTGGTGAAATCGGTATTGGCCAACTTTTACGGTCGGGTGACCATCGGCCAGCGCATCGATGATTGGGATCAGTGGACTATGCTGGATGAGGTGATTCATTATGATACGAACGATGACCAGAATATCGATCGCAACAAGTGGCGCAATTATGATTATACGCTGGTGCACGACCTGAACCAGTTCTTGGAAGCTATCAAGCCCTCTGCCGCTGTGGATGAGGCGACCAAGACGGCTTACATGGGTGAAGTGCGCTACATCCGCGCATGGCTCTATTTCTGTATGGGACGTACTTTGGGCGGTGTGCCCATTGTAGGCGACCAGGTATTCGACTATACGCCCGGCATGGACATCACGACACTGCAAGTGCCCCGTTCTACGGAAGAGGCTCTTTATGACTATGTCATTTCAGAATGCCAGGAAGCAGCCCGGATGCTTACTAAGGATACCAATAGAAATTCTGCACGCGCCAACTATTGGGTAGCGAAGATGCTTGAGGCTCGTGCGGCGCTGACTGCAGCTTCACTTGCTACTTACAACACGGTAGAAGCACATCCTCAGTTGCGTACTGCTGGTGGTGAGGTCGGCATTCCGGCTTCGCGTGCCAAGGATTATTATGAAACAGCTTTGGCTGCTGCCAAGGAGGTGATTGAGAATGGTCCGTACACTCTGATGCGTGCCAAAGACAATACACCGCAGGCTTATGCCGACAACTTCTACAAGGCCGTGTGCCAGAAAGACGGCAATACGGAAGTTATCTGGACACGCGACTACGTGTCACCGGGACAAACTCACGGATTTACGAAAAACAATCTGCCCAAAAGCATTGAGCAGGATACCGGAAGCGACCGTCTCTCTGTACTTCTGAATTTGGTAGAGGCATTCGAACCGATAAACGCTCCCGAAGAACAGAGAGGAACGACCGTGCCGTTCGAAGTTGGTACACCGGATAATCCACGTTTCTTCGATGATCCCACTGAACTTTTCCTTGAACGAGATCCGCGTTTGATGGGCTCCATCATCGTACCGGGCAGTACTTTCGACAGCAAAGTGATTGAAATGCAAGCCGGACAGTTGAGGAAAGAGAATGGAAACTGGGTTGAACTGACAGGTGCACGCAATTCGCACGATGATAGCGGCAACCTGATTACAGCCAATAACGGTCCGTTCGGAGGAAACGAGCGCGAGATAAACCGTACAGGATTTTATGTACGCAAGTACTTGGATGCCACTCCGTCGGCAGGTACCATCGGTAGAGGATCAGCTATGTGGAATGTTTATTTCCGTATTGCCGAAGCTTATCTGATTGCTGCCGAAGCAAGCTGGGAGCTGTCGCGCAATAATAGTGACACGGAAGCATTGAAATACATCAATGAGGTTCGTTCACGTGCAGGTGTATTGCCTTTGACAATGATTGACCACGAACGAATCATGCACGAGTATCGTGTAGAGTTGGCCTTCGAAGGAGGTCGCTGGTGGAATCTGAAACGCTGGATGGAAGCAGACAAGATTTGGACTGGAAGCGAAGATACGCGTACATCAAAGCGTCTGGGCTTGTGGCCTTACCGTGTAGTGGCTCCGGGCGATGTGAATAATGGTAAATGGGCGTTCATTGAGAAAGACATGCAGAAATTGGATTTGTGGCGTCGTCCATTGAAATGTACCGATGTGCAGTACTATTCTGAAATAGACAATGGTTGGATAAACAACAATCCGAAGTTGGTGAAGAATCCCTATCAATAACTTTAAAAAGAAGAAACAAAGAACATGAAAACGATATCTAAAGTTTTTTCAGCTATTCTTTTGACGGCTTTGACTCTTACGAGCTGTATGAAGGATAATTATGATGAACCTACTTCTTTTATCAGAGGAAGAGTGGTTTATAAAGGCGAACCTTTGCAACTGTGCGGAAACGAGGCGGTGAGATTGCAACTGTACCAGCGTGGCTATGCGAAGCACGATCCGGTAGAAGTATTCGTCAACCAGAACGGTGAGTTCTCCGTATGTATTTTCGATGGTCAGTACCAACTGATTACCAAGGACGGAAACGGTCCTTGGAGCCCTGCCGGACGCGACACGATAGAAGTAAGCCTGCGCGGACATGCGGAAGTGGATGTGGAGGTGACTCCTTATTACTTGGTGGACAATGCGCAAATGAGTTTGGACGGCAACAAAGTGAATGCTTCGTTTACGGTGAACAAGATTGCAGGCACAGGCATTGACCGTGTGTTTGTTATGTTGGGCACTACCCAATTCTTGAGTGACGGCGAACACAATGTGGACCGTTACGATGAAATGGATAACATGGGCAGTTACGATGAAACTGGGAAAACATATACTTTTGCTACAAAAGATTATACGAATCATCAAATGTTTCAGACGGCTCTGAAAAGAGGGACTTTGTTCGGTCGTATCTGTATATGGCCTAAAGGTTCTGACCAAGGAATCTATTCCGAGGTATTCCGCTTGAAATAATTGTCTTGTCAGATAAAGATTGTTGAATAGGGGGGAAGAGGGTGCCGGTTTTGCCCTTTTTCCCCTTCTTTGGGTTCGTCTGGCATGAACGTATTCTGACAGATAATAAGTGTTATTAGTTGTGATAGCGACATAGAAAAATAGAGTTTTGTTTTTAATGAAAATAGTAAATGAATAAATCATATATCCTTGCATTGGTATTATGTGCGGCCTCTTGTTCTTCAGTAACATCCTATGATGAAGCCCAAATGCTCAATGTCATTCCCACAGAGAAAGTTAATATAAATTATGTCAGTAACCGTGCGCCGCTACAGCCCATGCGGTTCATCAAACTACCAGTCGGCAGCATTCGTCCCGAAGGTTGGGTACGAACCATGCTGGAATTACAACGCGATGGTCTGAACGGACATTTAGGCGAAATCAGTGCTTGGCTGCAGAAAGAAGACAATGCGTGGCTGAAGTCCGGTGGTAAATGGGGCTGGGAAGAAGTCCCTTATTGGCTGCGGGGATATGCCGAAGTGGCCTATTTGCTGGAAGATGAAAGAATGTTGAAGGAGGCGAAGACATGGATTGAAGCGATTCTGGGCAGCCAACGTGCAGACGGGAATTTTGGTCCCTATATCGAAGTGAACGGCTCTCAGGATTTTTGGTCAAATATGGTAGCATTATGGATTCTTCAATCTTATTATGAATACTCTTCGGACGAGCGAGTCATTGATTTCATGACCCGTTATTTCCACTATCAACTGAGCGTGCCGGATGAAAAGTTCTTGTCGTCTTATTGGGAAAACAGTCGTGGTGGTGATAATCTCTGGAGTGTAGTTTGGCTTTACAACCGTACTGGTGATAAAGACTTGCTGAAATTGGCAGAAAAGTTGCATCGAAATACGGCAGATTGGACAAAATCAACCGAACTCCCGAACTGGCATAATGTGAATGTTGCCCAGTGCTTTCGTGAACCGGCCACTTACTACCTGTTCAATGGTGAAAGGAAGTATTTGTCGGCAAGCTATAATGTACAGAGTTTAATTCGACGTACATTTGGACAGGTACCCGGTGGAATGTTCGGGGCAGATGAAAATGCCCGCATGGGGTTCTTTGACCCTCGTCAAGGAACTGAAACCTGTGGCTTTGCCGAGCAGATGGCTTCGGATGAAATTATGCTTTTGATTACCGGAGATACTTATTGGGCAGAGAATTGTGAAGATGTGGCTTTCAATAGTTTTCCGGCTGCATTTATGCCGGATATGAGGTCGCTTCGTTATATTACCTCACCAAACATGGTGATGAGCGATAGCGAAAATCATAAGCCCGGCATTGACAATGCCGGTCCATTTTTGGCCATGAATCCGTTCAGTAGCCGCTGCTGCCAGCACAATCATGGCTTCGCATGGCCCTATTACGTGGAACATTTGATGATGGCTACACCAGACAATGGAGTGGCAGCCGTCCTTTATAACAGTTGTGATGTAACGGTGAAAGTGAGTGATTGTGAAACGGTGCTCATTAAAGAGCGGACAGATTATCCGTTCGATTCTCACATCTCATTTACAATAGAGAGCAATAAAACGGTAGCTTTCCCCTTTTATATTCGTATACCAAGTTGGACGAAAGCTGCGGAAGTGAAAGTAAACGGAAAAAAAATAAATGCCGATTTTGCAGAAGGAGAATATTTACGGATTCAACGCGAGTGGGAAAACGGAGATTGTATAGAAGCGGACTTCCCGATGGAAATATCTTATAGAACATGGCAAGTAAATAAAAACAGTGTCAGTGTAGATTACGGTCCTTTGACTTTGTCGTTGAAAATAGGAGAAAAATATGTAAAAAAGAATAGTACGGAAACGGTTATTTGGGATTCCCAGTGGCAAGAAGGAGCGGATGTGGAAAAATGGCCTTCATACGAAATCTATCCGGAAACTCCGTGGAACTATGCCTTGCAAATCAATTCAGGGGTTATGTTGAAGGAACACAGAAAATTGGAACCGAAGGTTAATCCATTCACTTCAGAGAATGTGCCTCTGATTTTTCAAGCAAAAGGAAGAATCGTTCCAGATTGGTCGGTAGATGAATACAAACTTTGCGGTGTACTGCCGGATGAGTGGTCGGCAAGGTCGGAGCAGGTTGATGATATTGAACTTGTGCCGATGGGAGCTATGAGGTTGAGGATTTCTGCTTTCCCAACATGCAATTAGCAGCTAAAGATTTATGTCCCGGCTATTTACGGCTTTGAGAGGAGTGAAAACCTTGTTTTAATCTTCCCTCCTCTCTATTTCTTCTTCTTTTCTTTTTTACTGTTTTTAAGTATACGACACTTGGATGTCGTAACACTTAAAATATACTTTTTGTAACCTAAATAGCTAAGCGAGCCTTAATTTAACGTGAGTTCGATATAAGAATAAATATCTTTCACTTATAATTAGAAACATAGCGATAAAAGTATTAAATTATAGTGCTCAATTATAACATTTAAACGATTACCACTATGTTTCCAGGTATGGCCGATGATTTTTGCAAGGAATTTACATTTCAACAGGAAAAATATATGATTGAGGATAAGAAGACCAAGCATCGTAACAACCCCAACCGTATGAGTGATGCAGAGATTATGGTTATTCTAATCCTGTTTCACTCCGGTGGTTTCCGTTGTTTCAAGCATTACTACAAGGAGTATGTCTGTAAACATCTGAAACACCTTTTTTCCGCGTCATGTTTCTTATACTAACCGTTTTATAGAACTGGAGAAGGAAGTATTGCTTCCCATGACCATCTTCATCAAAAAAAGTCCTGCTGGGAACCTGTACCGGCATCAGTTTCGTTGACTCCACTCCCTTACGTGTATGCCGTAACTAAAGAATCTTGATTCATAAGACATTTGAAGGGCTTGCCGAGCGTGGAAGATGTTTTATAGGATGGTTCTTCAGATTCAAGCTGCATCTGATAATCAATGACAAAGGAGAGATCCTCAATTTCATGTTCACGCCTGGAAACGTGGATTACCGGGAACCGTTGAAACAGGGTAAGTTTCTGGAAAACATCAAAGGAAAACTATGTGCAGACAAGGGATATATAGGTCAGGCTCTGTTTGAAAATCTTTTCCTGAATGGCATACAGTTTGTTACTAAAGTTAAAAATAATATGAGGAACTCACTGATGAGTATTGCTGACAAGATTCTGCTCAGAAAAAGCACCTTGGTTGAAATGGGCAATGACGAACTGAAAAACATCGCACAGATTGAACACTCAAGACATCGTTCATTCAATAACTTTATAGCCAACTCCTTGTCGGCGGCATACTGCTTTTTTGAAAAGAAGTCCGTCATTGACGTAAATTTTGTCAATGACGGACAACTTGCTATTTTTTGATTTTATTTCGAACCCACGTTATTTAAGGTTGGTATGTGACGAAGGTATCTGTTCAAATATGGATTTGATACGCTTCATGTCCAGTTTAGGAGTGCGATCATAATAATAAACTCCGTTCTTTTCCTGTTCCACATCGGTAAGTTGTGTATAACAAAAACCTACTACATGTTTTGAGTTTTTCAGCGCCTTTATTTGTGAGTCAAGGCGTTTGTAAAACTCTTCTTCTGTTTGCGGGATGTTGCCGTATCCCCACGAGTTTTTACGTTCTTCGGCTTTCATCCATCCGATTCCTCCGAACTCATCTACCATATACGGTTGTCCTTCGTACACAGCCAAGAAATTCTTATTGGCATTGCGATATGGCTCTTTTCCGTCTTTGAACTCTAACTGTTCTTCCAATTTGTTTCCCTCCTGTGTGTAGTTGTGCACACTCCAGATGTCGGTAAGTATGTGGTCATCGCCACTGGCGTCATTTATAGGCCGTGTGGCATCCATGCTTTTGGTGACATTATACACATCGCGAATCAGGCGCGGATAAGTACTTTCCCTGCTTCCCCATGTCTCGTTGAATGGAGTCCATGTGACAAGAGACGGATGGTTACGGTCGCGGGCTACTATGTCGCTCCATTCGCTGATGAAGTTTCGCACGGCAAGTTCGTCATTGATGTCCATTCCCCAACTTGCGCTTTCGCCCCATGTGATGTAGCCTAATTTGTCTGCCCAGTAATAGTATCTTTCTTCGAATACCTTTTGGTGAAGACGGGCGCCATTGAAACCTGCGCTTTTTCCAAGCATGATGTCATTCTTGAGTGCTTCGTCGGACGGAGCTGTCCATATACCGTCGGGATAGTATCCCTGGTCAAGTACGAGACGTTGGAAGTAAGGCTGGTTGTTGAGGTAAAATATGCCGTTTGCCGTATGTACCTTTCTCATTCCCGCGTATGAATGAACTTCGTCCACTATGTTACCCGACATGTCTTTTACCCTATAAATTAGGTCGTACAAAAATGGAGATTCCGGTGACCATAATTTCGGCTTCTTCACCGGAAGTACTATACATGCCGAGTTAGAGCATTTTACTTCTTTTCTTGCTATGATTTTGTCTTCGTCTTTAAGTACCACTTCCAAGATGTTGTCCGATTCGTTATGGAACTCTGGGAGTATTGAAAGTTGGTTTTGGTCTATGTCGGGACGTACGACAGACGATTTCAGTCCGTTTTTATCTACCGCTTCAAGCCAAACTGTTTGCCAAATGCCTGTAACACGAGTGTATGAACATCCCTCGGAGTGGTATCGGGAGCATTGCTTTCCTCCGGTTTGCTTTCCAGAGCGCAAATTGTCCTTCACATGGACTACAAGGTTGTGCGTGTTTCCCGGAGTGACAAAGCGTGTCAAATCTACGGAAAAAGAAGAACTGCCTCCCCAGTGTTCCTGCACGCTTTTTCCGTCAATGTAAATCTCGGACCAATAGTCTATCGCACCGAAGTTCAAGAATATCTTTTTATCCTTCCAGTTTTCCGGTATTGAAATCTTTCTTTGATACCACATGCAATTGATGAAATCGGTGTGTGTTACACCTGACAATTTGCTCTCGGGACAAAACGGCACGGTTATATCCTTGCCTAGATGTTCGGAATTGTATAACTGGCGGTTTTCTCCCGATTGCCCGAAGTCGAAATCGAAAGTCCATGTACCGTTCAGGTTAATCCACTGCTCGCGTTCGAACTGAGGGCGAGGATACTCTTTTCTGGGTAAAGTCTCAGCATTACCAAACTGCGCCATCAATAGGAATATGGCGACAACGATAAGTTTTTTCATTGTTCTTGATTGTTTTAAAATGGTATTAATCATATTGAAAGTCTTTTCAATTTCCACATAAGGATTTCTCGACTACAAATATTCCCCAAAGAATCAACATGTAAAGCCATATACTGAT
The DNA here is from genome assembly GCF_013874375.1 of Bacteroides sp. CACC 737. Lineage (NCBI taxonomy): Bacteria > Pseudomonadati > Bacteroidota > Bacteroidia > Bacteroidales > Bacteroidaceae > Bacteroides > Bacteroides sp. CACC 737. Next base: position 2,939,276 of record NZ_CP059408.1, on the reverse strand, counting down.
TTATAAAAGAAAAAAACTGTTCAAAAAGCCCTATTTATACGTTTTTTATTACTTTTGTGTGCGTCTTTTGATATTGATAGCAACTCATTTCATTAAATCTAATCTTGATATGCGTAAAAGTTTAGTCTTTGCTATAATCATGGTGATATGCAGTGTGACTTCATGCCTGCATAAAGTTTCAGAAAATAATGATTGCGTTTCGAACACGTTTCAAAATCCCATTCTATCCTCAGGGCATAATCCGCAAGCTATTTTTTATAAAGGAAAATATTACTATACGCATGAAACGAACGATAGGATATTGCTATGGGAAGCCGATGATATAACAGACATGGGAAATTCTTTATGCAAAGAAGTGTGGAGACCGAAAGAAGATGTGGGAAGGCACAACTTATGGGCACCGGAGATACATAGGATTAATAATAAATGGTATATATATTATGCCGCGGATGACGGTAATACCGACAACCATCAGATATTTGTGCTTGAAAATGATGCAGAGACACCAATGACAGGAGAATTCAAGCAAAAGGGACCGATTATTTCCAATATAGATTGGAACTGGGGAATACATGCGTCAACGTTCGTGCATAACAACACGCAATACCTTATTTGGAGCGGATGGTCTCAACGAAGAGTGATGGAAGAGACTCAGTGTATATACATAGCAAGCATGAAAAATCCGTGGACACTCAGCAGTGAAAGGGTGATGATTTCAGAGCCTACATTCAGTTGGGAAAGACAATGGATAAATCCTGATGGCAGTAGGACGGCCTACCCGATATATGTCAATGAAGCTCCATATTTTATAAAGTCGCTCAATGGCGACAAGTTGTTTATCTTGTATTCGGCAAGCGGATGTTGGACACCTTACTATTGTGTGGGATTATTGCACTGCGATGCGGATGCCGATTTGTTGGCTCCGGTTTCATGGGTCAAGGAAAAGGAACCGGTATTTTCTTTGTCTATGAATGATAGTGTATGGGGACCTGGCGGCGCTTCGTTTGTTCCATCGCCCGACAGCAGCGAGTGGTACGTGTTGTATCACGCCAGAAATCTGCCCAATGGAGTAATCGGCAGTGGCGAACTGAGGTCGCCACGAATACAGAAAATATCATGGGATGAAAGAGGTTTCCCGGTTTTAGGTACTCCTGTCAGCCTGAATAAGCGTATGCAGAAACCCTCGAACAAGAGTAAGCAGGATTAAGCGTGTATGGGGGATTATAATGCTAGACCCACAAAAAAGTAATAAAAGAAGCTTGTACAGGGCTTTTTGAACAGTTTTTTTCTTTTATAGAGCAGTATGTGTCTTTATATATTGGTGCTTTAATGGATATTTGCAATCAAGAATTTTTTAATGCGAATGAAGTATCGTAATTTTATTCGTTAGAGGGCATCAATATTAACATATATAATTATACAAACGATATGAGAAAAAAGCTTTTATACCCCTTGTTGGCATCATGCCTTTTTGCGTGCAGTGACAAGGATACGTCTTATGAAGTCGTCAAGAATGACTTGAGAGCTCCAGCCTACCCGCTTGTTACCATCGACCCTTATGCCAGTGCATGGTCCATGAGCGATAACCTTTATGACAGCCCCGTTCGCCATTGGACGGGTAAGGATTTCCCTCTGATTGGCGTGGTGAAGGTAGACGGTGTTTCCTACCGTTTTATGGGGACTGAAGAATTGGAGATGAATGCAATCGTGCCCACCTCTCAGCAAGGGGACTGGACTGGACGGTATATCACAGACAAGCCCGCTGGCGACTGGGCATCTGCCGATTACAATGATTCCGGATGGAAGTCGGACCGTGGTGCCTTTGGTACCAAAGAAAATGAGCCTACAGCCAAGACCCAATGGGGGACCCGCAATATTTGGGTGCGCCGTACGGTAAATATCGACCGCGATTTGACCGGCATACCTGTCTATCTGGAATTCTCCAATGATGATGATGCCGTATTCTATATCAACGGAGTGAAGATACACAGTACGGGAACCACATGCAATAAGAACAAAGTCGTGAAACTTTCCGATGAGGCTTTGGCTGCTTTGAAACAAGGAGACAACATCATTGCCGCCGAGTGTATCAATCCGGTCGGCAACGGTCTGCTCGACTTCGGCCTGCAGATTCCGAAACATCAGGAAACCGTGTTTGGCAACACAGCCGTGCAGACCTCTGCCGACGTGCAGCCCATGCAGACACACTACGCTTTTACCTGTGGTGATGTCGACTTGAAAGTCACTTTCACGGCACCTCTTTTCATGGAAGACCTGAAGCTGTTGAGCCGCCCCGTGAATTACCTTACTTACAGTGTTGCTGCCCGTGATGGCAAGGAACACGATGTGGAGGTGTACTTTGAGGCCTCGCCGCGCTGGGCGCTCGACCAGCCTTACCAGCAATCTGCAAGCGAGGGATATGAAGCTGACGGGCTGCTTTACTTGAAGAGCGGAAGCAAAGAGCAGAATATCCTGGCTAAGCAGGGCGATGACCTTCGCATTGACTGGGGATATTTCTACATGGTTTCCGGTAAAGAAAACACAGCATACAGCATCGGCAACAGTACCGAACTGCGCAAGAACTTCGTGAACGGCACCTTTAATTCAGCTTCGCTTGCGGGTGAGGACAGCAACGGGAATATGGCCTTGGTGCGTGACTATGGTAAAGTGAGGAAGGTTACCGATAAGATAATGCTGGGATATGACGACATCTATTCCATCCAATACTTCGGTACAAACTTGCGTCCTTACTGGAACTCGAAAGGCGACCGTACCATCGAGTCGGAAATGCTGGCCGCCTACAATGAGTATGACGAGTTGCTGGCACGCTGCTATGTCTTCGATAAAAAGTTAATGGAGGATGCTTCTGCCGTAGGCGGCAAGGAATATGCCGAACTCTGCGCGTTGGCCTACCGTCAGTCCATTGCCGCCCACAAGCTGGTGGAAGCCCCCAACGGTGACCTTTTGTGGCTGTCGAAGGAAAACAACAGTAACGGCTGTATCAATACGGTGGACCTGACCTACCCCTCGGCTCCCCTCTATCTGATCTATAATCCTGAACTGGAGAAGGGCATGATGAACGGTATCTTCCATTATAGTGAAAGCGGCAAATGGACCAAGCCCTTCGCCGCCCATGATTTGGGTACCTATCCTCTTGCCAACGGACAGGTTTACGGAGGCGATATGCCGGTTGAGGAGAGTGGAAACATGCTGATTCTTACGGCTGCCATTGCTGCCGTAGAGGGCAATGCCGGCTATGCGGCCAAACATTGGGAAGTGCTCACCACCTGGACCGACTATCTGGTGGAAAAGGGACTCGATCCTGAGAACCAGCTCTGTACCGACGACTTCGCCGGACACTTTGCCCATAACACGAATCTTTCCATCAAGGCAATTTTAGGGGTGGCCTCTTATGGCCGGTTGGCCGAAATGCTCGGCAAGAAGGATGTTGCCGAAAGCTATACAACGAAGGCCCGTCAGATGGCGGCTGAGTGGGAACGTATGGCCAACGACGGTGGCCATTATCGTCTGACCTTTGACAAGCCGGGTACCTGGAGCCAGAAGTACAACCTTGTCTGGGATAAATTGCTCGGACTGAATATCTTTGACACAAAAATTGCAGAAATGGAGATACCTTATTATCTGACGAAGCAGAATATTTATGGTTTGCCTCTGGACAGTCGTGAGACTTATACCAAGACCGACTGGATCATGTGGACTGCTACAATGGCTCCTGACCTGGCCACTTTCCGTGAATTCATCGTCCCCTTGCATAAGTTCATGAACGAAACGATAGACCGCGTGCCTATGTCCGACTGGGTGTTTACCGACAAGCCCAACTGGCGTGGCTTCAAGGCCCGCTCGGTAGTAGGCGGATATTACATGAAAATGCTTGAAGGCAAGCTGATTGGAAATAAACAATGACAAAATCTATTAAACGAATGAAAAGACTTTTTGCATGGGGAACCGCCCTCCTTCTTGTAGGTGGTATGCAGGCGGCCTTACTGCCGGTTGACGAGCCGATTACTCCTGTTGATTACGTCAGCACCTTGGTTGGCACGCAATCCAAGCATGCCCTTTCTACGGGCAACACTTATCCTGCTGTGGCAATGCCTTGGGGTATGAATTTCTGGACACCACAGACCGGTACTATGGGGGATGGATGGGCTTATACTTATGATGCCGACAAGATTCGCGGATTCAAGCAGACACACCAGCCCAGTCCGTGGATTAACGATTACGGACAGTTTGCCATTATGCCTATCACCGGAAAGGTGGCTTTCGACCAGGACGAGCGTGCCAGTTGGTTTTCTCATAAAGCCGAGACTGCCACTCCTTATTATTATAAAGTCTATCTTGCCGACCATGATGTGACGGCGGAATTTGCTCCTACCGAGCGTGCCGCTGCCTTCCGTTTCACTTTCCCTGAAACGGAGGAAGCCTATGTGGTGATCGATGCCATGGACAATGGCTCTTTTGTGAAAATCATTCCGGCTGAAAAGAAAATCATAGGCTACACCACCAAGAACAGTGGTGGTGTGCCAAGCAATTTCAAGAACTATTTTGTATTGCAGTTCGATAAGCCTTTTACTTATACTGCTGCCGTGAAGGACGGAAAGATTGCCCCCCGTACCACCGAGGCAGGTGCCAATCATGCCGGTGGCATCATAGGTTTTCATACCCTCCGTGGCGAGCAGGTGAATGTACGTGTGGCTTCCTCATTCATCAGTCACGAGCAGGCCGAGTTGAACTTGAAGGAACTGGGTGACCGGACGCTTGAAGAGGTGGCGAAAGCTGGGCGTGACGAATGGAACCGGGTACTGGGCCGCATTGAAGTGCAGGATACCGACCTCGACCGTCTGCGTACTTTCTACTCTTGTTTCTACCGTTCGGTGCTTTTCCCGCGCAGTTTCTACGAGATAGATGCGCAAGGTCAGGTAATGCACTACAGCCCCTATAATGGTGAGGTGCTGCCCGGCTATATGTTTACCGACACCGGTTTCTGGGACACTTTCCGTTGTCTTTTCCCTTTCCTTAATCTGATGTATCCATCCATGAATGCCAAGATGCAGGAAGGGTTGGCCAATACTTACAAGGAGAGCGGTTTCCTGCCCGAATGGGCCAGTCCGGGACACCGTGGGTGCATGGTGGGCAACAATTCTGCCTCTGTGGTGGCAGATGCTTGGCTGAAGGGACTGCGCGGCTACGACATCGAGACATTATGGGAAGCTGTGAAGAACGGTACGGAGAAAGTGCATCCCGAGGTTTCCTCTACCGGACGTTTGGGACATGAGTATTACAATAAGCTGGGTTACGTGCCTTATAATGTGGGAATCAACGAGAATGCAGCCCGTACGCTGGAGTATGCCTATGACGATTGGTGCATCTACCAGCTGGGACTTTCGCTCGGCAAGTCGAAGAAAGAACTGGCTCCTTTTGCCAAACGCGCGCTGAACTACCGGAATCTTTTCGACCCTGCCCATAAGTTGATGCGCGGCAAGAATGAAGACGGTACATTCCAATCGCCGTTCAATCCCTTGAAGTGGGGTGACGCCTTCACCGAAGGAAACAGTTGGCATTATTCATGGTCGGTTTTTCACGATCCGCAAGGACTCATTGACCTGATGGGTGGCAAGGACTTCTTCAACCAGATGATGGATTCCGTGTTTGTGTTGCCGCCTGTGTTCGACGAAAGTTATTATGGCAGTGTCATCCACGAAATTCGGGAGATGCAGATCATGAATATGGGTAACTACGCTCACGGCAACCAGCCTATACAGCACATGATTTACCTCTATAATTATTCCTCCCAGCCGTGGAAGGCGCAGTACTGGCTGCGTGAGGTTATGGAGCGTATGTACAATGCCAATCCCGACGGCTATTGCGGTGATGAGGACAACGGCCAGACATCTGCTTGGTACGTGTTTTCAGCTTTGGGATTCTATCCCGTCTGTCCGGGTACAGACCAGTATGTGCTGGGTGCTCCTCTTTTCCGTTCTGTACGTCTGCATTTGGAAAATGGTAAGACTGTGACGATTGAAGCTCCTGAAAATAGTCGTGCCAACCGCTACGTGCAGAAACTCACTGTGGATGGCGTTGACTATACACGCAACTTTCTGACACACGAGCAACTGACGAACGGCTCCTCACTGCGCTTCACTATGGACAATGTGCCCAACAAACTGCGTGGGACAGGAGAGGAGGATGCTCCTTACTCCTTCTCGAAAACGCTTAAAAAGAAGAAGTGACCTCAAAGCCAAAACCATAGCAATTAATGATGAGGGTGTGCCGAATGTCTGACGGAGTGATAGCTGAAAAACGTTTTGACACACCCTCTCTCTTTTACGATAAATCACTGTTTGAAAACCCTATTTACCATGAAACTTAAGAAACTTACTATTTACTGCTTGGCATTGTTTTGCTCCTCTTCTTCCGTTTATGCGCAATCTGGTGAAGAAGTTCAAAAGAAACGTAGCGGCAATCCGATTTTTCCCGGTTGGTATGCCGACCCTGAGGGAGTAGTGCTGGACGGGAAGTTCTGGATTTATCCTACATATTCCGCTCCTTATGATGAACAGACTTTTATGGATGCCTATTCTTCGCCCGACTTGGTGCATTGGACCAAACATCCACGCGTGCTTTCAAAGGAAAATATCCCATGGTTGCGCCGTGCTTTGTGGGCGCCGGCTGTTATCGAGGCCAATGACCGCTATTATCTTTTCTTCGGAGGGAACGATATACAGAACAACTCTGAGATTGGCGGCATCGGTGTGGCTGTGGCAGACAATCCGGCAGGTCCTTTCAAAGATGTGTTGGGCAAGCCCCTGATTGATAAAATTGTGAATGGCGCACAGCCCATCGACCAGTTTGTGTTCCGTGATGACGATGGCACTTACTATATGTACTATGGCGGATGGGGGCATTGCAACATCGTGAAACTGTCTTCCGATTTACTTAGTGTCGTTCCTTTTGATGATGGCACAGTCTATAAAGAAGTGACTCCTCAGGACTATGTGGAAGGTCCTTTCATGTTGAAACGTAACGGAAAGTATTACTTCATGTGGTCGGAAGGCGGTTGGGGAAGTCCCGACTACCGTGTGGCCTATGCCATTGCCGACTCTCCTTTCGGGCCGTTCCATCGCGAGGGAATCATTCTTCAGCAGGATGCCGATGTGGCTACCGGTGCCGGACATCATTCAGTGGTGCGTGGAAAAGGTAAGGACGAATGGTACATCATTTACCACCGTCGCCCGTTGGGAGAAACGGCAGCAAACAGCCGTGCCACCTGCATTGACCGGATGTACTTTGACAAAAAAGGAAAGATAAAGCCGGTGCGCATGACTTTCGAGGGAGTGAAAGCTACCACCCCTCCACTTGACTAATAGCAATTTTCAATTCGAATTTATATAGAAGAAATATGAGTCTTAATTCCAAAAAGATTTGTTTCAGTCTTGTTCTGGCTGCGGCTGCCGGGATGGTTCAGGCTGTCAATAGTAGCTGCCTTCTTGCCGATGCGGGCTTTGTAGCCGTGCAGGATAATACGGCATCTGCCGGTAACTATACCTCTAACCGTCCTAAAGAGAAACAACGACTTTTCCGTTCCACTGCCGTGGAGAAAGAGATTGTCCGTGTACAGAAACTTTTGAAGAACCGCAAGCTTTCCTGGATGTTTGCCAACTGTTTTCCAAATACGCTGGATACTACTGTGCACTTCCGCAAGGGCAGCGATGGAAAGCCTGATACTTTTGTATATACGGGTGACATCCATGCTATGTGGTTGCGTGACTCAGGGGCGCAAGTATGGCCATATGTGCAGCTTGCCAATAACGACCCGAAACTGAAAGAGATGCTGGCCGGTGTTATTCTACGCCAGTTCAAATGTATCAATATCGACCCATATGCGAATGCTTACAACGATGGTGCGCTACCCGATGGGCATTGGATGAGTGACCTTACTGACATGAAGCCCGAACTGCATGAACGTAAATGGGAAATCGACTCGCTTTGTTATCCTTTACGGTTGGCTTATCACTACTGGCAGGTGACGGGTGACACTTCGGTTTTCGGTGCTGAATGGCTGGAAGCCATCCGCAATATTTATACTACTTTTTGTCAGCAGCAGCGCAAAGAGGGTGCCGGTCCCTACAAATTTCAACGCAAGACGGAGCGTGCGCTCGATACGCTGAACAATGATGGTCTGGGTGCTCCTGTCCGTCCGGTGGGACTTATCGTGTCCTGCTTCCGCCCGTCGGACGATGCCACAACGTTTCAGTTCCTTGTGCCTTCCAACTTCTTTGCTGTCACTTCCTTGCGTAAGGCTGCCGAGATTCTGGAAACAGTGAACAAGGAGACTGCTTTGGCTGCCGACTGCCGTGCCTTGGCCGATGAGGTGGAAATGGCTTTGAAACGCTATGCAACCTACAATCATCCTGAATTTGGTACCATTTATGCTTTCGAGGTTGATGGTTTCGGTAATCATTTGCTGATGGACGATGCCAATGTGCCTAGCTTGCTTGCCATGCCCTATCTGGGAGATGTAGACGTCAATGACCCTATTTATCAGAATACCCGCCGTTTTGTGTGGAGCGACAGCAATCCTTATTTCTTCAGCGGCAAAGCCGGTGAGGGTATCGGCGGACCGCATATCGGCTATGACATGGTGTGGCCTATGAGCATTATGATGAAAGCTTTCACAAGCCGGGATGATGCCGAAATCAAAACTTGCATCAAGATGCTGATGGATACGGATGCCGGTACGGGCTTCATGCACGAGTCGTTCCATAGGGATGATGCTGCCAACTTCACCCGCCCTTGGTTTGCCTGGCAGAACACCCTTTTCGGTGAGTTGATATTGAAGTTGGTTAATGAAGGGAAGGTGGATTTATTGAATAGCATTGATTAAGATATAACATGAAGAACTTATATACATGGGTGGCTGCCTTCCTTTTCGTGGCATTGGCAATTTCGGTTATGGCTTGTACTTCTGCCTCTTCTGCTGGTACGGTGACGGTGGTTGACCGGCCGGATATACATGCTGTCAATACTAATTATATGGGTTACCGTGCCCCGCTTCGTCCATTGAACTTTATAAAATTGCCAGTAGGCAGCATCCGTCCCGAGGGGTGGGTAAGGAAATTTCTGGAGTTGCAGCGCGACGGCCTGACCGGACATTTAGGGGAAATCAGTGCTTGGTTGGAAAAGGATGACAATGCTTGGCTTACGACCGGTGGAGACCATGGTTGGGAGGAAGTTCCCTATTGGCTCAAAGGGTATAGCAGTTTGGCATATATTCTGAATGATCCGAAGATGATAGAAGAAACCAAATACTGGATCGAAGGCGTATTTGCCAGTCGCCAGCCGGACGGTTATTTCGGCCCGGTCAACGAACGCAATGGAAAACGCGAACTTTGGGCACAGATGATTATGCTCTGGTGCCTGCAATCTTATTACGAGTATTCTCAAGACCAGCGTGTCATAGCCCTGATGACAAACTACTTTAAATGGCAGATGACGGTTCCCGACGACCAACTTCTGGAAGACTTTTGGGAGAATAGTCGTGGAGGCGATAATATCATCAGCATTTACTGGCTTTACAGCCATACGGGAGATGCTTTTTTGCTCGAATTGGCCGAAAAGATTCATCGCAACACTGCGGACTGGACTCAGTCGACCTCTTTGCCCAACTGGCACAACGTAAACATTGCCCAATGTTTCCGTGAGCCTGCCATTTATTATATGCAGACCGGTGATTCTGCCATGCTGAAAGCCTCTTATAATGTCCATCGGCTGATCCGTCGTACTTTCGGGCAGGTGCCCGGTGGCATGTTCGGGGCGGATGAGAATGCCCGTTTGGGATATATCGACCCTCGCCAAGGGGTGGAAACCTGCGGGCTGGTTGAGCAGATGGCTTCCGATGAAATTATGCTTCGCATAACGGGCGACCCCTTATGGGCCGAGCATTGCGAAGAAGTGGCATTTAACTCTTATCCGGTTGCCGTGATGCCGGATTTTAAAGCGTTACGCTACATCACTTGTCCGAACCATGTCGTCAGTGATTCCAAAAATCATCATCCGGGCATCGACAACCGCGGACCGTTTCTTTCGATGAATCCTTTCAGCAGTCGTTGCTGTCAGCACAATCATGCACAAGGCTGGCCCTACTTTGCCGAGCATCTGGTTTTGGAAACTCCCGACAATGGAGTGGCAACGGCTCTTTATGCAGCTTGCAAAGCTGTGGTGAAAGTAGCTGATGGAAAGGAAATCACTTTGCACGAAGAGACGAATTATCCTTTTGAGGAAGACATCCGTTTTTCTGTCTCTACCGAGGGAAAAGTCGTCTTTCCGTTCTATTTCCGAATTCCTTCATGGACTCAAAAGGCGAAAGTGTGCGTGAATGGTGAGGAAGTGGATGCGGTTCCCGTGGCAGGGAAGTATCTCTGCATCCATCGCGAGTGGTCGGATGGAGACTGTGTGGAATTGACATTTCCGATGTCTTTGTCCATGCGCACCTGGCAGGTCAATAAAAACAGCGTAAGTGTGGATTACGGTCCTCTCACGCTCTCTCTTAAGATTGCAGAGAAATATGTAGAGAAAGACAGCCGCGAAACGGCCATCGGTGATTCTAAATGGCAAAAAGATGCTGACCCTCAAAAATGGCCCACTACTGAGATATATCCCGGCAGCGCGTGGAATTATTCGCTGGTGTTGGACAAGACAGAACCCTTGAAACACTTCGAGGTAATCCGTAAATCATGGCCGGCCGACGACTACCCTTTTACGGTGGCCAATGTACCTTTGGAGGTGAAGGCTGTCGGCCGATTGGTTCCCGAATGGGAAATAGATGAAACCGGGTTGTGTGGCGTGTTGCCCGAAGAGGATGCAGCGAGAGGCGACAAAGAAGAAATTACACTCATCCCTATGGGAGCTGCGCGGTTAAGGATATCTGCGTTCCCGAATACAAGAGAATAAATTGATGAATGATGCGGACAGTAGTGAAGTGCTGACATCTTTAACTCCTGACTTGCATAAATAGAAAACTTAAAATAAAATGAAACGTATTGCTTTTTTGGATTACGTGCGCGTGTTTGCGTGCTTCTTGGTCATGTTGGTTCATGCCAGTGAGAATTTTTATGGAGCTGCCGGCTCTACAGATATGGTAGGACCGCAGTCTTTCCTTCAGAATGAGGCCGATAGGTTGTGGGTATCAGTTTATGATGGTTTCTCTCGTATGTCTGTGCCTCTGTTCATGATTGTTTCGGCTTACCTGCTTGCACCGATGAAGAAAGGACAGAGCTGTTGGCAGTTTTACCGCAAACGTTTCCTGCGCATCATGCCACCGTTCGTCTTTTTCATGGTACTATATAGCACGTTGCCCATGTTGTGGGGACAGATAGATGGCGAACAATCTCTGAACGACCTTTCACGTATCTGGCTGAACTTTCCTGCGCTTGCCGGGCACTTCTGGTTTATGTATCCGTTGATAAGTCTTTATCTGTTCATTCCGGTCATTTCACCGTGGCTGGAGAAGGTTTCGGCTAAAGAAGAACGTTTCTTCATCGGACTGTTTCTGATTTCTACTTGTATACCTTTCCTCAACCGTTGGTTTGGTGAAGTATGGGGACAGTGTTTCTGGAACGAATATCACATGTTATGGTATTTTTCGGGTTATTTAGGCTATCTTGTGCTGGCACATTATATCCGCGTGCATCTTACTTGGGGGCGCTCCTTGCGTCTGCGGGTCGGTTTCTTGCTTATGCTGGTCGGCGCGGCGGCTACCATATGGTCGTTCTATGTCCAGGCTGTTCCAGGAGTGGTTCATTCTACACCGGTCATTGAGGTGGGATGGGCTTTCTGTACCCTTAATTGCGTGGCGTTGACGGCAGGCACATTTTTGTTGTTCGGCTGTATCAGCATTCCGCAGCCTCCGCGCATCATTGCCGAAATGTCTAAACTCAGCTACGGCATGTTTCTTATGCACATTTTCTGGCTTGGCTTGTGGGTGTCGGTGTTTAAGTCTACATTGGGATTGCCCACTGTGGCTGCCATTCCGGTTATAGCGGTATGTACGTTTATCAGTTGTTTCGTGGCAACCAAGCTCATCTCGTTGATACCGGGCAGTAAATGGATTATCGGGTAAAAACCTTGTATTCGCTTTCCCGTTGAAGGCTCGGGAGCTGTCAATTGCCTGCTGCTAACCTCACTGTAGTAGGGGCGTAGCGTCACTGCAAAATGGTTGCATTCTTTTTGCACTGATTATCTGCTGATTCATAAATGGTTATGCTAAGAGGAAAGGAGGTGTAATCAAAGACAGATGCGTAATTGATAAGAAAACGCCGGAACACCTATGAGGTGCGGTAGTGCGAAGGAAAGAGGTCTTACCGGAAAAGCCGATGAATAGGAAGGTTGAGGAAGAAGGTGAAGGCTGTGGAGGATGAAAATACTCTCTCTTTAGCTGAAAAGCTGTGTATTCTGCTTGAAAACGTGTACTTTTGCAGATTATATGAATGAATGGCAGAATATGAACAAATCCGAAAAGCGAGTATTAGTGGGAATGAGCGGAGGTATAGACAGTACCGCCACTTGCCTGATGTTGAGGGAACAGGGCTATGAGATAGTCGGCCTCACCATGTGGGTGTGGGGAGACGAACCGGTGGAAGCCCGCAACCTTGCCGACAGTATGGGAATTGAACACCATGTGGCAGATGAGCGTGAGGCTTTCCGGCAGATTATTGTTCAGAACTTTATCGATGAATATCGTCGGGGGCGTACTCCCAATCCTTGTGTGATGTGTAATCCGTTATTCAAGTTCCGTATCCTGACGGAGTGGGCGGACAGGTTGGGGTGTGCGTTCATTGCTACCGGGCACTACACCCGTCTGGAGGAACGGAACGGGAAGGTTTACATTGTTGCCGGGGATGATGATAAGAAAGACCAGTCCTATTTCCTCTGGCGACTGGGGCAGGAGGTGTTGAAGCGATGCATCTTCCCGTTGGGAGCATTCACCAAGATGCAGGTTCGCGAGTATCTTCGTGATAAAGGATATACGCTCAAGGCGGAAGAAGGGGAAAGCATGGAAGTCTGTTTCATCAAGGGAGACTACCGCGACTTCTTGCGCGAGCATTCCTCGGAGATAGACAGTGAAGTGGGGCCGGGATGGTTTGTCAATTCGGAAGGCGTCAAACTGGGGGAGCACAAAGGATTTCCTTACTACACTATCGGACAGAGGAAAGGCCTGGAGATAGCTTTGGGCAAACCTGCCTATGTGCTGAAAATTAATCCGCAGAAGAATACCGTGATGCTGGGCGATGCGGAACAATTGAAGGCCGGATATATGCTGGCCGAAGAGGAGAATCTGACGGATGAAGACGAATTCTTTGGATCGGAAGAACTCACCGTGCGCATCCGTTATCGCAGCAAACCTATTCCTTGCACCGTGAAGCGCCTGGAGGACGGGCGTCTGCTGGTGCACTTCTTGTCGGAGGCTTCTGCCATTGCTCCAGGACAGTCTGCCGTGTTCTATGTCGGCCGGCGTGTGGTTGGAGGCTCATTCATCGCTTCCCAACGGGGCATCGGGATGTTTCTTTAATTTTTAATTTATAATTTCTAATTGTGAAAAGACTTGTACTTCTTTCAGCCTTTGTCCTGTTTGCGGCGGGAGCATCGGCACAACAAGATACTTTGAAGTATCGTATCAGCCTGAAGGATAAGGCTGCCACCACGTATTCGCTGGAACATCCGGAAGCGTTCCTTTCTGAAAAGGCGATTGAGCGTCGCCGGAAGCAGAATCTTCCGATAGACTCGACAGACCTTCCGGTATGCCGTAAGTATGTGGATGAGATTCGCAGGCAAGGCGCGAAGATTGTCGTTACCGGCAAATGGGAGAATTTTGTTACAGTGTCCTGCAACGACTCTGCATTGATAGAGCGTATTGCCGCCCTGCCTTTTGTTCGGAAGACGGAAAAGGTCTGGATAGCTCCCGGAGGTGACGGGCCGTTCATGGCGACAGAGCGCGACTCTCTGATAAACCGCCCGAGCGTGCATCCCGACAGCATTTATGGATTGGCTGTCGACCAGATACGGCTGAGCAATGGCGATAAGCTGCACGAAGAAGGCTTCAAGGGACAAGGAATGACGATTGCCGTTATCGACGCGGGTTTCCACAATGCCGACAAGATAACCGCCATGCAGAATATCCGCATCCTGGGTACGAAGGATTTTGTGAATCCCCAATCGGATATATTTGCCGAAAGCAGCCACGGCATGGCGGTGCTCTCGTGCATCGCCATGAATCGCCCCGGTGTCATGACCGGTACAGCTCCCGAAGCTTCTTTCTGGTTGCTGCGTAGCGAAGACGAATACTCCGAGCATCTGGTAGAGCAGGACTACTGGGCTGCTGCTGTGGAATATGCCGATAGCGTGGGAGTGGATGTGCTTAATACTTCATTGGGATATTACGCTTTCGATGATAAATCCAAGAATTATAAGCTCCGCAATCTGGATGGGCACTATGCGCTGATGTCACGTCAGGCATCGCGCATAGCCGATAAGGGCATGGTATTGGTATGCAGTGCCGGAAATTCGGGCACCGGTTCTTGGAAGAAGATTACGCCTCCGGGCGATGCCGAAAATGTGCTGACGGTGGGTGCTGTCGACAAGGAAGCTGTTCTGGCTCCTTTCTCGTCTGTAGGGAATACGGCAGACCATCGGATAAAGCCGGATGTTGTAGCCGTCGGGCTGGGGGCCGACGTTATACGTACGGACGGCAACCAGGGAAGGGCGAACGGTACCTCTTTTGCCTCACCCATTATGTGCGGCATGGTGGCTTGCTTGTGGCAGGCTTGTCCCGAATTTACGGCAAAAGAAGTGATAGAATTGGTGCGCCGTTCCGGTGACCGTACGGATTATCCTGATAATATCTATGGCTATGGCGTGCCCGATATGTGGAAGGCGTATCAGGATTATCAGTCCGAAAGAAACAAATAACGAGAATTTCTGTTGGCTTGCCAATAGTGTATTGTCACTTTATCACGAATAAAGTACCGCTTTATTACGGATAAAATTTTATAAAGTTATAACTGGTTGAATGATAGCTGTATGGAAGCCTTGTCTTTACAAGAGTTGAATGCCCTTGTGCGCCGTAGTCTGGAGCAGTGTCTCCCCGATGAGTTTTGGGTGCAGGCAGAGTTGAGCGATGTGCGTACCAACAGTACAGGGCATTGCTATCTGGAATTTGTGCAGAAAGATCCCCGTAGCAATAGTCTGGTAGCTAAGGCGAGAGGCACCATCTGGGCAAATGTGTTTCGGTTGCTGAAGCCCTATTTTGAGGAGGCTACGGGGCAGGCATTTGTTTCGGGCATCAAAGTGCTGGTTCAGGTCACTGTCAGTTTCCACGAACTTTATGGATATAGTTTGACAGTGCAGGACATAGATCCCACCTATACGTTGGGCGATATGGCGCGTCGCCGCAGGGAAATATTGAGGCAGCTTGAGGAGGAGGGAGTCCTCACTCTTAATAAAGAACTGGATATACCCCGCCTGCCGCAACGTATTGCCGTCATATCTTCACCGACGGCGGCGGGCTATGGTGACTTCTGTCATCAGCTGGAAAACAATTCCCGGGGGTTCTACTTTTATACGGAGCTGTTTCCTGCCTTGATGCAGGGTGACCGTGTAGAGGAGTCTGTCCTTTCTGCTCTCGACCGGGTGAATGCACGCTTGTCCGAGTTTGATGTGGTTGCCATTATTCGCGGTGGAGGCGCCACGTCCGACTTGTCCGGTTTCGATACCTATCTGCTTGCTGCTGCTTGTGCACAGTTTCCGTTACCTATCATAACGGGTATCGGTCACGAGCGGGACGACACGGTGCTGGATTCTGTGGCACATACCCGTGTAAAGACCCCTACGGCCGCCGCCGAGTTCTTGATAGACCTCATGAACAATGCCGCCGATGAACTGGAAATGCTTGTTTCCCGCTTGCATGAGGGGGTCAGGAATCTGTTGCAGCAGGAACAGCGCAAGTTGTCTGTCTGCAAGAACCGGATTCCTTCTGCTTCATACCGTTGCATATCCGATGCAAAAATAGCTTTACTGACTGCGCGGAAAGATGTAGTGCAAGCTGTCACTTCCTATTTGTCCCGCCATCGCCACCGTCTGGAATTGTTGCAGCAGCGCTTGGTGGATGTTTCACCGGAAAAGCTGCTTGCCCGCGGTTACAGCATCACGTTGAAAGACGGGAAGGTTGTGAAAAATGTCGGCTTGCTGAATGAAGGAGATGAAATCACCACCCTGCTCCAAAAAGGAGAAGTAACCTCAATCGTAAATCGTAAACCGTCAAATCGTAAATAATATGGTGTCCAAGAAAAAAGAAACCTACTCCGAAGCCATGGCACGTTTGGAGAAAATTGTCAGCCAGATAGACAACAATGAACTGGAGATAGATGTGCTTGCTGAAAAAATAAAGGAAGCAAATGGAATTATAGCATTTTGCAGCGATAAATTGACCAAAGCTGATAAGGAAATTGAAAAATTACTGTCGGAGAAGCGGGAATCTGAAGAATAAAAGCTATTTTTGTTGCAAAATGTACGTAATAGAAGTAACTAATACTTTGAGATATGAAAGAACTTGATTGGGCTAATCTGCCGTTCGGATACATGAAGACAGATTACAATGTGAGAATTTACTATCGTAACGAACAATGGGGCGAACTGGAAGTTTGCAGTGAGGAAACCATTCCTATGCATATGGCTGCCACTTGTTTGCACTACGGTCAGGAAGCGTTTGAGGGTTTGAAGGCTTTCCGTGGCAAAGACGGTAAAGTGCGTATCTTCCGTTTGGAAGAGAATGCAGCCCGCCTGCAATCCACTTGCCGTGGCATCTTGATGCCGGAACTTTCTACAGAGCGTTTCAAAGAAGCTATTCTGAAGGTGGTGAAGCTGAACGAGCGTTTCATTCCGCCTTATGAATCGGGTGCTTCTCTGTATATCCGTCCGTTGCTGGTGGGTACCGGTGCACAAGTAGGCGTACATCCTGCCAGCGAATATCTGTTTGTGGTGTTCGTGACCCCGGTAGGTCCTTACTTTAAGGGTGGATTCTCAACCAATCCGTATGTCATTATCCGCGAATTCGACCGTGCTGCTCCATTGGGTACCGGTACTTATAAAGTAGGTGGTAACTATGCAGCCAGTTTGCGTGCCAACAAGAAAGCGCACGATTTGGGTTATGCCTGCGAGTTCTATCTGGATGCCAAGGAAAAGAAATACATGGACGAATGTGGTGCTGCCAACTTCTTTGGTATCAAGGACAATACGTATATCACTCCGAAATCTACTTCCATCTTGCCCTCCATCACCAACAAGAGCCTGATGCAGCTGGCAGAGGATATGGGTATGAAGGTAGAGCGTCGTCCGGTTCCTGAAGAAGAATTGCTGACTTTCGAGGAAGCGGGTGCCTGCGGTACAGCTGCCGTTATCAGCCCCATCGAACGTATTGACGACGTAGAGAACGGCAAGTCATACGTTATTTCCAAAGATGGAAAACCGGGACCGGTATGTACGAAGCTTTACAACAAGCTGCGTGCCATCCAGTATGGTGACGAGCCAGATACTCATGGTTGGGTAACGATCGTTGAATAATACGGTAATGTCTATCGTATAAGACTTGCCGGGACTTTGTTTTTATACTTTTAGGCACGGATTGCGCGGAAAACACGGATAGATTTAAGAGAAACCGTGAAAATCCGTGCAATCCGTGCTTAAAATAATATGTTTTATGTTTCAATACTTCTTAAATGGGAAAAAACAAGTTAGAGAAGTTTGCCGATATGGCGAGTTATCCGCATGTTTTCGAGTATCCGTATTCCGCGGTAGATAATGTGCCGTTTGACATGAAAGGAAATTGGCACGGGCAGTTTTTCAAAAATGACCATCCTATTGTCCTGGAACTGGGCTGTGGTAGGGGAGAATATACTGTCGGATTGGGACGCATGTTTCCCGACAAGAACTTCATCGGAGTGGATATAAAGGGAGCCCGTATGTGGACGGGAGCTACCGAGTCGCTGCAATCGGGCATGAAGAATGTGGCCTTTCTGCGTACGAATATCGAAATCATCGACCGTTTTTTTGCTTCGGATGAAGTGAGTGAGATCTGGCTTACTTTCTCGGACCCGCAGATGAAGAAGGCTACCAAAAGGCTTACTTCCACTTATTTCATGGAGCGCTACCGCAAGTTCCTGAAGAATGACGGTATCGTTCATCTGAAGACGGACAGCAACTTCATGTTTACCTATACCCGGTACATGATTGAAAGAAACCGGTTGCCGGTGGATGTGATGACGGAAGACTTATATCACTCCGGCATGGCTGATGAGATACTCAGCATCAAGACCTATTATGAACAACAATGGCTGGATCGTGGTTTGAATATCAAGTACATCAAGTTCCATCTTCCGCAAGAGGGTGAGTTGCAGGAGCCGGATGTGGAGATAGAGCTGGATGAGTATCGCAGTTATAACCGTAGCAAGCGTAGTGGACTGCAAACCAGTAAATGATGTGAATCAGTGGTTAAAACTACTGCTGATTCGCATAAAAATAGTAAATAGTAAATCGTCAAATAGTAAATACAATGACATTATATCCAAAATTAATCCTTGATGCATTGGCAACAGTGCGTTATCCCGGCACTGGAAAGAATCTTGTTGAGGCTGAGATGGTGGCCGATAACATGCGGATTGAAGGGATGAAGGTCAGCTTCTCGCTGACATTTGAGAAACCGACCGATCCTTTCATGAAGTCGATGGTGAAAGCTGCCGAGACGGCTGTACATACGTATGTTTCTCCCGAGGTGGAGGTTGTGATTACGACTGAAAGCCGTCAGGCGGCACGTCCGGAAGTGGGTAAGCTATTACCTCAGGTGAAGAATGTTATCGGAGTGTCTTCCGGAAAAGGTGGGGTAGGCAAGTCCACGGTTGCTGCCAACCTTGCCGTGTCTTTGGCAAAGTTGGGTTATAAGGTGGGTCTGCTGGATGCTGATATCTTCGGACCTTCCGTTCCTAAGATGTTCCAAGTGGAAGATGCCCGTCCGGTGGCGGAGAACATTGGTGGACGTGATTTAATTGTTCCGATAGAGAAGTATGGTATCAAGCTGCTTTCCATCGGTTTCTTTGTCGATCCCGATCAGGCCACCTTGTGGCGCGGAGGTATGGCAAGCAATGCTTTAAAGCAATTGATTGGTGATGCCGACTGGGGAGAACTGGATTATTTCCTTATTGACCTTCCTCCCGGAACGAGTGACATTCACTTGACTGTGGTGCAGACATTGGCGCTGACGGGGGCTATCGTTGTCAGCACGCCGCAGGCTGTGGCGCTGGCAGATGCACGCAAAGGCATCAATATGTTCACCAATGACAAAGTGAATGTGCCTATTCTCGGTTTGGTAGAGAATATGGCTTGGTTTACACCTGCCGAACTGCCGGAGAATAAATACTATATTTTCGGTAAAGAAGGAGCCAAGAGGTTGGCGGAAGAGATGAATGTACCGTTGCTGGGGCAGATACCTATTGTACAGAGCATCTGTGAGAGTGGTGATAAGGGCACTCCGGTTGCTTTGGATGAGAATACGGTGACCGGGCGTGCGTTCCTGCAACTGGCTGCCGCCGTAGTCCGCCAGGTAGACCGCAGAAATATGGAAATGGCACCGACACGGATTGTGGAAGTGCATAAATAAACATGGATATTTCCTTTATGAAAAAGGAGCAATTGCCCGTCGCCGGGTAACTGCTTCTTTTTCATTTAAACTTGTTTGGAGAGAGAATTAGTTTATTTAGTTGGAGTAACAGTGGCGTTCTGAACAGCAGGACTCTTTTCCGGTTCTTGCAGACGGAACATGATGGGAACTGTATATTTTACATTTACAGCTTGTCCTCTTTGCATGCCGGGCTTCCACTTAGGCATAATGGTAGTCAGGCGGATTGCTTCGGCATCCAGCAGAGGGTCGGCACTGCGGAGAACTCTGGGATTGATGATGTTGCCCTCTGTATTTACGATAAACTGTATGGTAACTCTTCCCTGAATCTTAGCTTGCTGTGCAGCTGCCGGATATTTGATGTTTTTGCTGATGAATTCCATCATTGCGGGCATACCGCCGGGATATTCGGGCATTTGTTCTACAACTTCAAAAATGGTTCCCTCCTCCGGTACCGTTGTACCTTCCGGAGCATAACCCACTACCACCAGTTCATTTATTTTGTTTTCAATGGGAGCATACTTCACCGGGATCTTGTCTTCTGTCAATCGGAACATTACTGGTACCGTAAATCTTACGCGTACTGCTTCTCCGCGTTGTGTACCGGGTTTCCATTTAGGCATGGCACTGACTACGCGCACGGCTTCTTTGTCCAATTCAGGGTCAACGCCACGCAGTATTTTTACATTGGTAATACTTCCATCCTTCTCCACAACAAATTGCACGATACCCCGTCCTTGTATACCTTTCTTCATAGCTGCTTCCGGATATTTGATGTTCTTGCTCAAGTATTCCATCAGTGCAGGCATACCTCCACCAGTGAATTCGGGCATATGCTCTACTACCTCGAAAATCGGATTGTCTGGAGTTCCCGGGTCGCTTTGCATGACTTCATTCCATTTCTCATTGTAAACGATTGTCCAATTCGTTTTGTTTTCTTTGGGTAATCTTTCATCAGTGAAAGAGATGCTTTTCTTTTTGTTTCCGTCTTGATATAAGAATAATAATTTTGCTTTGGGAGAGGCTTTGAATTCAAAACTTCCATCGGCTTGGGTAGTGACTTCGGTAGGAGTAGAATTAGGAACACTTAGTATTTTCACACCTTGTATTGGCTTTCCATCCTTGTCCACTACCTTTCCTTTGTAAGTCACGGTTTTCGTGTCTTGTTCCGGTTGGGGAGCTACTTGAGGGTCTTGAACTTCCGGTGCCGGTTGTTCGGTTTGGGGATCTACAGCTTCTATGACTTCCACCGCAATCTTCTTTGTGGTACGCGCTACGGTTTCGATATTGCTGACAATCATAAGTAAGGCCGCTAAAGGAAGGAACATCAAATATTTGGTTCTTCCTATTTCTTTGGTTCTCTTTTTGTTCATCATCTTGATGCGTTTTTTTAGAGGTAAAACATTGAAACTGTTATAGATGGTTACTGCAGCCTTTTGATGTGACAATCCTAACAAATGGTATTGATAGGTTTTGGAGTCATAGCCGTTTTCCAATACGCGGGCGTCGGCCATATATTCCAGATTGGTACGGATTTCCCGTTTCATGAGCCAGGCAAATGGATTACACCAGCAGAAAATGCACACCAGTTCACTGATGATGACATCAATGGAGTGCCATTGCCGGGCATGTGTCTGCTCATGGGTCAATATTTCGTTGAACTCCTCTTCCGTATGCGAGGACGGGTGGATAAAAATCCAGTGGAAAAAAGAGAAAGGCCCGTCTGCTTTGGGAAGTAGATGTATACTTGTGTTGCCTATTTGTATCTTGCGGCATCGGCATGTTAGGCGGATGATGCCTGCCAGTTGCATGATGAGGCGTATCATCAGCAATGCCACTATTCCCCAATAGGCGATATTGGCATATTCTGAAAGGATGCTTTTCCAGTCGGTCGGAGCCACTTCTGTGCCTACTGTGAGTTCCGGTAGCACAACGCTGGCATAGAGATCTGCCATGGCCACCATCGGTTCCTGCTCCGTAATCCACGTTTGTATGTTCAGCAAAGGTACGGCAGCGGAAACGGCAAAGAAACAAAGCAGTGCGGTTCTGCGCCAGCCGAAAAATGTGTCTTTGTAGAAGAACAGCCGATAGAATGCATAAAACAGTACTATCGCTACATTCACTTTCAGAAAATAGGCTAACATGTTTACTCCTTTCCTTTCTCTATCATATCTATAATGTCTTTCAGGTCATTGGCCGAAATCTTCTGGTCTTTGGCGAAGAACGAAACCATTTCCTTATAAGAATTTTCAAAGTAGTTGCGCACAAAACCGCTCATAAAGGTACGTTTGTATTCGCTTTCGCGTATAAGCGGGGTATACTGGTAGGTATTGCCTACACGTGCGGCACGGATATATTGCTTGCGCTCCAGGTTTTTCACAATAGATGCTACTGTTGTGTAGGGAGGCGCCGGTTTGGGATATTTGGCAACAATGTCTTTTACGAAGCAACTGCCCAGTTCCCAAATGTACAACATTGCTTCTTCTTCTTGTATCGTTAACTTTTCCATGGATAAAGTATTTAAATGAATTCAATACAAATCTACGAATATTTCGTAAACTGGCATCAAACAGTGAGTTAATTAATCTAAATGCGTTTACTGTATGTATATTCTTTTGTCTGATTGAAAAGAACATGGCTGTTGATAATCTTCTTTTGGTTAAGATTGTCTATCTTTGTTGCAATTAATTCTTTTACCTTAAATAAAGCAGAAATATGGGAACAGTTAAATCGTTGTTGCTGGGAATGTGCTTCGTATTGGGTGCATGCACAAGCCAGACTTCTACTGTGCAAACCACAGAGAAGGGAACTCAATGGGAATGGCAAAATGGTACCATTGTTGTCAAGACTCCCGAGCGTCCGGAAGGACAAAAGAGTGTATTGGGACTGACTACTCCGAAGCTGGAGGCAGTGCGTGTGGGTTTTGTTGGTTTGGGGATGCGTGGTCCCGGAGCAGTGGAGCGTTTCACTTATATTCCGGGTACGCAGGTAGTGGCTCTTTGTGATTATGAAGAGGCCCGTGCAGATAAATGTCAGGAGCTCTTGAAGAAGGCATCCATGCCCAAAGCCGCCGTCTATTCCGGTGACAAGGGATACGAGGAACTTTGCAAGCGTGATGATATAGACTTGGTTTATATTGCTGCGGACTGGCTGCATCACTTCCCCGTTGCCAAATGTGCGCTGGAGAACGGAAAGAATGTAGCGATAGAAGTGCCTTCGGCCATGAACCTGCAGGAATGCTGGGATTTGATTAACTTGAGTGAGTCTACCCGCAAGCATTGCTTCATCTTGGAGAACTGTTGCTATGACTGGTTCGAGATGAATACGCTGAACATGGCGCAGCATGGCGTATTCGGTGAAGTTATCCGTGCACAAGGTGCTTATATACATAACTTGAGCCCGTTTTGGGACTATTACTGGAAGAATGGAGAAAATGACAAGTTGGGCTGGCGTTTGGACTACAACATGAAGCATCGCGGTGACGTGTATGCCACTCACGGCCTTGGTCCGGTGGCGCAAGCACTGGATATTCACCGTGGTGACCGTATGGAAACGCTGGTAGCCATGGACACCAAATCTGTGGTGGGCAAGGAGTTGGTAGAGAAAAGAACCGGCGAGGAGTGCAAGGAATTCCGTAACGGTGACCATACCACGACCATGATTCGTACAGCCAATGGAAAGGTGATTGAGATTCAGCACAATGTAATGACGCCACAACCCTATAACCGTCTGTATCAGCTTACGGGAACCAAGGGATTCGCCAACAAATATCCGGTAGAAGGGTATGCGCTTGACGCTGACCAGCTGAGTGCATCGGGCGTTCAGCCCAAAGTGGATGATTTGAATTCACACGGTTTCCTACCGGAAACGGAGATGGAGGCACTCGTGGAGAAATACCAGCATCCCATTTTGAAGAAGTACGGTGAGATGGCGAAGGAAGTAGGAGGTCATGGTGGCATGGACTTCGTGATGGACAGCCGTCTGGTATATTGCCTGCAGAACGGTCTTCCTTTGGATATGGATGTATACGACCTTGCTGAGTGGTGCTGCCTTGCAGAACTGGGAGAACTTTCCATGGACAACGGTTGTGCGGCTGTGGCATTCCCCGATTTCACCCGTGGTGAATGGAATGTGGTGAAAGGCTACAAGCATGCGTATGCAAGTCCGGAAGAGGAAGCGGCTGCTATGGAGAAGGCAAAGGCATTCACTGCTAAACTGAAGGAGCAGGGAGCCAAGGAATGGGCTGAAAAGTAATAACGGTATACTGATAAAACAAAAAACAGCAGGCCTATCCCTGCTGTTTTTTGTTTTATCAGTTTGTCATTTAGTAACTTTCAATAATTCCTCCTTCATCTTTTCCACTCCCGGGAAACCAGTTTGCCTGAACGTGGTGTTTCCTTCTCGGTCTACAATCAGATAAGTCGGTACCCCTTCTATCTTGAATGCGTCCGAGAGGTATTTCCATTGGGTATCTGTCAGGCGGAAGTGTTCGCCGTGGATGTCGGGAATCATATTCTCCCAGGTCTTCAAGGGGGAGGTTTCACCGGTGATGTACAGATATACAATGTCCTTACCTTTCAGTTCCTCCTTCATGGGGACCATCATCTTGTTTGCCATACGGCATGGACCGCACCAGGTGGCCCAGAAATCTACTAACAATACTTTTCCTTTGAATTTGCTGATGATGGAAGTAAACAACTCTTCGTTGTTGACGTTGGTATCCACTTGGTGGATGGTGTAACCCGTCTTTTTCTTGTTGGCTTCGAGCTGTGCAAGCAACTCGTCATTGGCGGCAGTCAGCATTTCGCGGTATGCGGCGGGCATGGCGGCAACGGTTGCCTTTTGCTCGTCGGTGAGTGGGGTGAAGTTCTTGATACCCCGGTAGAGGGTGACATTACGGGCTATATCGAAGAAGATGCCTTTATCTGTTCCCCATGCTTTGGCCAGTTCCTCGCTCCGTTCTACATTTCTTGGAGCCATTTGTACATACTGGTTGGACAAGACTGCCTGCGGCACATTCAATATGCTCATGTCCTCGTCGGACACGTAGTTGGAGGGCACTTTCCGGGAAAGTTCCTGATAGTAGTTGTTTGCTTCCTCCCGTTTGATGAGATTGGCTTGTAGGGCAGCCGATGTCAAGATGCTGGCAACGGAAGACAGCATGGCATTCGTAGTCAGTTTGTTATTGATAGTCAAAAGTTGTCGGGTAGAAACACTGTAAGGCAATTTGTCTATTGCTTCTTGTGTTTCGCCGGATATTTGGAGTACGTATGCTTTGGCTGCATCAATATCCTTGCCAGCCAGTGCAGCTATGTTTTGATAGAGCTTGTCTTGCATGTTGATGTCGGGGTGGTTTCCGTTCAACTCTTGTGCCACGGTTTCTAGAGGCCCGTTGATGTATACCATTTCTCCATAGGGTTTCCCCTTGCTGTGGAATTTAGACTTGCGTCGGGAAGCTTCGCGTAGATTGACGTATATTTCTGTTGTCTTGCCCGGTTCCATGAAGAACTGGAGCATATGTTCTCTACCCAGATACATGGTACATGGGGTAGTGCCGGGTAACGTTACTTCTTTGGTGAAACTGCCGTCAGGCTGGATGTCGAGTGGTATGTCCATGATGTCTCCTTTGATATTCTCCCACACGGCAATACTGATTGGCATTGCCATATTGGGGCGTGAATCCAGGAGTTTCCCTTTCAGCATGGCTTTTCCATATTGGATGACCGGTTCGGGAAGTTCGGCATTAGGGTCGGTTTTGTGCACTACGGCGTTTTGGGGAAGTGCCAATTCCGGCAGTTTCTTGCTTTTCAGCTGTATTCCCCAGATGCTGAATCCGTTTTCCACCTTTTCGCCTTCGGTGAAGTCGAAGGAGGTAGCATTGTCGGATAGGGGAGGAAAGACCAGTTGGAATTCCGCTTCGCCCGATTCGGGCATCCAAAATTCCTTGCCTGGTGTGATGCCTATGCCGGAACGCAGTTGGTAGGTTTCTCCGTTATTGTCTGTCAGGTAGCTGTCGGGTGCAATCTGTATCCAGTACTTGGGACGATACTTGGCATAGATGTGGAGCACGGTTGCCGTGTCACTGATGACTACTTTGCTCACTTCGATGGAAGTCGTGTTTCTTACGATGAACGGTGGTTGGTCAATCACACGGTTTTTGGCTTGCAGGGTACAGCAGATGCACAGTAGGAAGCCTGCTAAGAGGAAATGGATGTGTTTCATATGAATTGTTTTTTGCGAAAATACGAATGTTTCGTAAAGAAACAAGCATGTGGGAGTTAATTGATGTAAAATGCTTCCATTTCTTCGTTTTTCAAAGAAACCTTGTATCTTTGCCGTCTGATACTTAACACTTAATATCTTGTCATATGAAAACCAGAATTCTTCTGATGGGCTTGTTGTTGGCTGCTGTTGCCAATGCCCAGACTGTCTATCACGATGCTTCCGCCTTCCCCCTTTTGGGCAAAGCAACAGAATCTACCCTTACCCGCTATGAGCGTCTGCCGGACTCTCTGCAGAACAGCTCCCGCAAGCCTTTGTGGGACTTGGGCCGCAACAGTGCCGGACTTGCCGTGCGCTTCCGTTCCAACTCTACAAGCATTTCCGCCAAATGGGAAGTAAGGAACAATATGAGTATGAACCACATGACGCCTACCGGTATTAAAGGCCTCGACCTCTACTGCCTGCAAGACGGCAAATGGATATTTGCCGGTAGCGGTCGTCCGCAGGGCAAGGTCAGCAAGGCGACTATCGTAAGCAATATGTTGTCCGAGGAGCGCGAATACCTTTTGTACCTTTCTTTATATGACGGGGTTACCTCGCTTTCCATCGGAGTGGATTCCCTATCTGCCATCACTCCACCGGCAGTGGACTTGCCGAAACGTGAGAAGCCGGTAGTATTCTATGGTACCAGCATCTTGCAGGGAGGCTGCGCTTCCCGTCCCGGCATGGCACATACCAATATTCTGGAACGTTGGCTCAATCGTGAGTGTATCAATCTGGGCTTTAGCGGCAATGCCTTGCTCGACCTGGAGATTGCCGATGTCATAGCCGGTGTGGACGCTTCTATGTTTGTCCTCGACTTTGTGCCCAATGCTACCGTGGAGCAAATGAGAGAGCGTGCCGATAAATTCTATACCATTATTCGCAGCAAGCATCCCGATACGCCTGTTCTTTTCGTGGAAGACCCTCTCTTTACCCACTCTCCTTTTGACACCAGGATTGCCAAGGAGGTGAAGGACAAGAATGAGACATTGAATGCCTTTTTTCGTTCTTTGAAGCAACGTGGAGAGAAAAACATCTATTTCCTTTCTTCCCGTGACATTATTGGCTACGACGGGGAGGCTACGGTAGACGGCATTCATTTTACCGATTTGGGCTTTATGAGGTATGCTGAGATACTTTACCCAATATTAGAGAAACACATGCGACCGTAATTAGGTATTACAGCCCCGTTTGTCTGTTTGCTGCCTTGCCGATGCTGTAGGGCAACTATTTGTTTCCTTTAACAAAACAGTCTGTTCCCTTATAGGAAACAGACTGTTTCAATATGGCGAACAAACTGTTTTTATATATTGGAACAAATTGTTCTGATACGCTGAAACAAAGTGTTCAAACGTATGTGAACACTTTGTTTCGTAGGCTTGGAACGATGTGTTACGCTTCTATACTCTTATGCTTCTTATACTCTTCAATTACATGTTTCCTGCTCTGCAATATCTGCCAGCGATATACCAGACACGTGGTGATGAAGTAGAAGCCCGTTTGTATCCATAGTGCCTGATACTCGAAAGAGACTTCATTGAGTGTGGCTCCCATACTGTTGATGCGTACGTAGCCGTTGATGCCGAAGGTAGAAGGGAAGATGTACGAGAAGTACTTCCAGAAAGCAGGCATGGCGGCTCCCGGCCACGAAATGCCGGAGAGGAACAGCAGCGGCACTGAGGTGAACACGAACAGCAGCATGCACGTTTCGCGGTTGCGGATGGCAATGGATGCTGTCATGGCAAAGAAAATACAAGCGGCCAGGTAGGGCAGGGTGAACAGAGTCAGGACACCGGGTATCGCTATTTGGTTGAGGCTGAAAAGCCATGGAACCACACACAGTATATATACCGATACCAGTGAATATACCATGAAGTAGCTCAGCCCTTTTCCCATCACAATGCGTAGTGTGCCGTTGTAGTGGCGGTTGATAGGCACCAGGTCGCGGAAGCGGTTCTGTTCGCGTGCCGTCCCGGCAGACAAGCCGATGCCGAGTAGCAGCGTTTGCTGGATAATCAATACCAATACTGCCGGAATCAGGAAAGCGGCAAATCCGTTGGTCGGATTATAGAGGGCGACATCCTCATACTCTATCGGGTAGGCGGTAATCTTGTCCTGGCGGTCGGTGGTATTGGCGCTTCGCTCCACTTTGATGTCTGCGTTCATGGCGAGCGACACGTTGGTGTTGGCGGTCAGCAAGGCTTTGTAATACAGCAGTCCGCTCATGTCGCAGAAGATACTGACCTGCGTCTGCTTACCGCGTACAATGTCGTCGCTGAAGCTGGAGGGGATGTAGATAATGCCGTATGCCCTGCGGTCTTTCAACATCAGTTTGGCTTCTTCCATATCGGCGCAGTAGCTCACGAGGCTCACTTCGGGACTGGAGTCCACTTTCCGCAGGTATTCGCGGCTCAACGAGGAGCGTGAGTCATCCACCACGACAGTGGGCACTTCGTGGATGGTTTCGTTGGTATAGATGAAAGCATATATCAACGGATAGACCAACGGAACGAGCACGAAGAAGATGAGCACGCCCTGGTCGCGGAAGGTTGTACCGAATTCCCGTTTCCATATATAGAACAAGTCATGAATGCCTTGTATCATTTTCTGTCTGAACGTCAGGTCTTTCATTAGGGCATGTATTTATAGTAAACCAACGCTCCTTTCAGCCTATGGGCTATAAGGAACGGGAGCATCATGAAAATAAGCAGCGCTACGTAGTTGACCCACGAGTAAATCATGGGGTATCCATTCAGTGCCTGGTCCACATAAATCAGGAAATAGTGGCGCAGGGGGAACAGATTTGCCAATGCCTGCAATACGGGGTGCATGCCCATGGCGGGGAATGACAATCCGCACATGGAGAAAGAGAGTACGCCCCATAGGGAAGCGAAACTGAGTCCCAGACGCAGGGTAGGCAGGGTTCCTATCATCAATATTCCCATGCCTTGCGATGCCAGCACCAGGCAAAGGGTGGCAAGCAGCATCGGCAGGATGCCGCTGTTGCAGGGAAAATGGAGGAAACCGTAGAGGTATACATTATATAATATTCCCATCAGGAAGAAGATGGCGGTATGCGGCAGCAGTTTGCCGGTAAGGGAAATCCAGATGGAGTTGTTGCCCATGCGCAGCCATTCGCGGGCTGTGCGGTCTTTTATCTCAACTCCGATGGAATAGACGGTCACCATGAAGATAAGCAGCATCAGTACACCCGGTGCAAAGGTGTTGCACAGATATACGGAGTAGTTCAGCCACGGGTTATTGAGTGGATGCGTATCTATGACGATGGGCTGGAGGAAGGCCATCGCTTGCTCCTCGGTAGCGCCTTTGGCATAGAGGGCGGTGCGGGCGGCGGCTCCCGATGCCAGTTCGCTCATCATCTTCATATCTTTGAAGAGCAGTGAGCCGGCAATGAGTAGTGTGTTGTTGGTGTAGAACGAGAGTTTGGGCTGCCGTTGCGCCTGCGCCTTGGCGGAGGTGCCTTCGGGTATATAGAAGAAGCCGTAAATCTCTCCGCGCTGCATGGCGGTGCGGGCTTCGTTGATATTGGGATAGCGAGCCACGACGGCTGTCTGCTCAAAAGCGTCCAAGTTACGTATCAGCTGGCGTGAAGTGGCACTCATGTCCTGGTCTACCACACCTACGGGCATGTCCGTAGGAAGCCCGGAGTCCATCAACGTGGTGAAGAATATGTAGCAGAACAACGGTGCTATCACCATACAGAACAGATAGAGCGGGCGGGAAACAAGACGGCGGCATTCGCGTCTTGCTACATTCCACAAAGCCGTATGTTTCTTATCTCTTTCCATCATCCTCCCCAATAACTCATAACTCCTTTTATTTCTCCAATATCACACTCATTCCCGGACGCAGTCCTTCCACCTTCTCTTGCGGAGCGGCTTTTACTTCGAATGTTTTCAGGTCGAACTGGCCGGTAGTCTTGGTCGCTTTCCAAGCGGCATATGTGCCGAGGTCTTTCATGTAGTACACTTTCAGGCGGATATTCCTATCGAGGGCAGGGATGAACGCTTCGAATTCGGTATTCATACCCAACCCTTGCAGCAAGTCCTCGCGTACATTGAAGGTTACCCACATGTCATCCAGAATAGCGATGTTCATAATGGGAGCACCCGTGCCCACAAGCTCGCCTACTTTGGGGAATATCTCGGATACCTCACCGGCAGTCTGTGCAATCAGGTAAGTTTCCTTGATGTACGATTCAACTTCGGCCACAGCTCCTTTAGCACGTTCCACCAAGGCAGCGGCAGCGGCTTTGTCCTCGCGTTCCGCACCGTTCTTGGCCATATCATACTGGGCTTTGGCGGCTTTCTCTGTAGCCTGGGCTGCATTGCGTTGGGCGGTAACTTCGTCAAGCTTTTGTGCAGACATCACGCCTTGGTCGTGCAGGTTCTTCACACGCGTGTAGGATTTTTCGGCAATCTCCAGTCCGGCCAGTGCCTTTTGCCACATTTCATAGGCAGCTTGTATCTGTTCCCGACGGGCGCCTTTCAAAGCTTTTTCGTTCTGGGCCTGGGCTGCCGATTCGGCGGCGCGTGCTTGTTCCAGTTTGGCCTGCACGTCCGGAGCCTCCAAAATGGCAAGGGTGTCTCCGGCTTGTACGCTTTGTCCCTCTTTTACACGAAATTCCAGAATACGTCCCGGCACTTTGCTCGATACTCGATACTCCGTTACTTCTGCTTGTCCTTGCACAATCTCCGGCCCTTTACGCAACATGAAGAAACCTACAAGGGCAACGATGGCAATAACTCCCGTCAGTGTGAGGAATGCCAACAACATGTTGCTGTTTTGTGATTTTGTATCTAACATATTATTTACTATTTACAATTTATGATTGAAGAAACGATCAATTATCAATTGTCAATTCCCCCGTTGCCTTTCTCAGATAGATTTCCGTCAGTTTTACGTCAATCTGTGCGTCTATCTTTTCCGATTGAGCAGAAAGCCATGCGGTATGCGCTTCGAGCACATTGCTGGCGGGTATAACGCCTTCCTCAAAGCCGAGTGTGGCGTATCTCAGGTTCTCGTTGGCTTTTTCCAGGTTCTTTTCGGCCATGGTCAGTTTTTTGGCAGCTTCGTTCACTTGGAAAGCAGACTGGTTGACCTGCAGCTCTATCTTTTCTTTGGCGTCATCCAACTGGTATTGGGCGATGCGTGCTTCCGATTTGGCTGCTTTTACTTTATAGATGCCTTCGCCCCAGTGCCAGATGGGTACCGATACCATGACACCCACGTTCCACATTCCTTTGAACTTCTTCTCAAAACTATTGAAGACGGAAGGGTTGGTTGCCATATAGCTGCCCATTAGTGCTATGGAAGGAAGATATTCCGAACGGGTGACATTTACTTTTTGCTTGTAAATCCGTGTGGCAAGTTCCAGGCTGCGTACTTCGGGGCGAGTGGCATAAACGTTGTTGATGTCGATGGCACCGTTTTTCAGAGTTGTGGGGGCCAGGTCTTCCTTCTGTTCGTCTGCGAGCATGATAGGAGTGGAAAGGTCAAGACCACACAGTTGGCACAGCAGCATCCGGGCAAGGCTCAAGCCATCGGTTACTTTGGTCAGAGTCATTTCGGCTTCATTCACTTTTACTTTGATGGAGAGTCCGTCTGCTTTGGTGGCAACGCCTTGGGCAATCATTTTGTCGACGTCGCTGTCGAGTTTCTGCAGTAGTTTCAGATAACCTTCTGCCAGCTTCTTTTTATGGGCAAGGGATACTACCTGCCAATATGCCTGGTCTGTACTCAGGATTACTTCCTGCATACCGGTGTTGTGCTGCTGGCGGGCCAGCTCTTCGGCGTATTTGGTGATTTTATTGTAGGCACGTATCTTGCCGCCCATATATAGGGGTTGGGTCAAGGTCAGTGCGCCCGCATACATGTTGCGGGTGTCTGTACGAAAGGCGTCAACCAAGGATTGGCCTGCACCGTCGAGGGCACCTACCAGGCTTTGTCCTAAAGCCGGCAGTTTCCCCGCTATTTCAGGATGAAGCTGCGCTATGACTTGGGCGGCTTGTTGCAAGGGGCCGCTGAGGTTTGTACCCAATCCGGACAAGGCCCCTTTTTGGGCATCACTGAGGATAGACAACTCTTTTTGGCTGCGCATATATCCACCGGTGGCCGAAATGTTGGGAAGGTAATTGGTGAATGCCGCCTTTTTTTGATAATGTGCAGCGTTGATTTTTTCTTGGCTTATCAGCAGTTCTTTGTTGTTGGAAATTGCCAATGCACGGCAACTATCCAAGCTCAATGCTTCCTGGGCCTTCACGGGGAAGGACAGGTATGCCAAACAGATGAAACAGAAGAACTTTTTCATTGGGCTATACATTAATTAAGGTGATGAATCGGTTACTTATACAACAACAATAATTGCATAAACAACGATGCAAATGTATAGGCTTTCAATGATATTGCAAAATAATTTAGAAATTTTTTTAGGCATAAGAACAAAAGAACACATTTTGCAGCGTTACGAAATCAGTAGTATGCCGCATGTTTTATGCTCTTTTGTTCTTACTTGTCTGAAAAATGTATTAATTCAAGTTGAATGATTGTGAACCGATAAGGGTGCCGTCAGTAAAAATGTCTACGCGGTAGGTACCTGCATAGAGGTATTCTTCTACATCCCAATATACGGTGACGGTTTGCTCTTCTCCGTTGTATTCTATATACTTCTTGATGGAATATACCAGTTCCCGGTTCTCGTATGGGAAGGTGTTTGAGGGACTTTTGGTCAGCACGTCATTGTCCGGTTTGGTGATGCGGATGTAGAGGGTGCGTTCGCCGGTTTCTGCAGTGATGTTTTTCACGATGGAGAAGTTTATTTTGAACTTCACGATGTCTTTCACTTTCTTGGCAGTCTTGCCGCGTTTGTTGGTGGGCTGCACAGAGATGTTGGTGGCGTCCAGTTGTGCGGCAAGCGTCACTGTCTTGGTCAGGTTCTTCTTTTCTTCGGACAAGTTGCTGATTTGCCGGGAAGCGGCGTTGTACTTTTGGGTGACATCGGCTATGATTTCCTTCTGTTGGGCAGTCAGGCGGTTCAGCGAGTCAATCTGGTTGATATAGCCTATCATGACTTTGCGGAGAGAGGCCAGTTCCTTCTTCAGACGGCGTATCTCGGTGGCATTGCTGCTCTTCACGGTGCGGAGTTCTTCCAATAAACGTTGGGTCTTCAGTTGTTCCTGCTCCAAAAGTACGGAGAGGGAGTCGTTGGAGACGGTCAGCTTCAGTTCGTCATATTGTCTGGCGAAGTCTGTGTATTGATTTTCAAGGTCTTCTTTATCCAGATTGAATTCCATCACCAGTTCCTTGTTGGTTTGCTTTTCGGAAATCAGCAGAATGGTAACTCCTATTAATAATAAGATAAGGAGGCTGCCTGCCACGATGAGAAGTGTATTCTTCTTAACTGCCATTTTTGATAATGATTAATGGTTAAGTGATTAATGGTTGGTGACTGATTATTCGTCTTACGTTCACTAATCGTCCGCAAAATTAATCATTAATCATTAATCATCGTCCACTAATCGTTGGCTAAATGTGTATTTAACTAAAATTATTACGGAAATATTTCTCTAATTACGAAGTTCGCTGTACTTTTGTATCATCTTTAAAGAATACTTATAAACAAAAAACTTTAGAAATTATGTCAAAAGTAACCGTAGTAGGTGCAGGTAACGTAGGTGCTACATGCGCTAATGTGTTGGCCTTTAATGAAGTGGCTGACGAAGTGGTAATGCTGGACGTGAAAGAAGGCGTTTCAGAAGGTAAGGCAATGGATATGATGCAGACTGCTCAACTGCTGGGCTTCGACACCACTGTTGTAGGTTGTACCAACGATTATGAGAAGACTGCCAACTCCGACGTTGTAGTGATTACTTCCGGTATTCCCCGTAAGCCGGGTATGACTCGTGAAGAATTGATCGGTGTTAATGCAGGTATCGTTAAGTCGGTTGCACAGAACATCTTGAAATATTCTCCGAATGCTATCCTCGTGGTTATTTCTAATCCGATGGATACCATGACCTATCTGTCATTGAAGTCTTTGGGCTTGCCGAAGAACCGTATCATCGGTATGGGTGGTGCTTTGGACAGCTCTCGTTTCAAATATTTCTTGTCTCAGGCTTTGGGCTGCAACGCCAACGAAGTAGAAGGCATGGTTATCGGTGGTCACGGTGATACTACCATGATTCCGTTGGCTCGTCTGGCTACTTACAAAGGACAGCCGGTAAGCACACTGCTGAGCGAAGAAAAACTGAACGAAGTAGTAGCTTCTACCATGGTAGGCGGTGCTACACTGACTAAGTTGCTGGGTACTTCTGCATGGTATGCTCCGGGTGCGGCAGGCGCTTATGTAGTTGAGTCTATCATCCACAACCAGAAGAAGATGATTCCTTGTTCAGTATATCTGGAAGGAGAATACGGTGAATCAGACATCTGTATCGGTGTTCCCGTAATCCTTGGCAAGAACGGTATCGAGAAAATCGTTGAACTGGAACTGACTGCTGACGAAAAAGCTAAATTTGCTGCCAGCGCTGCTGCCGTTCACAAGACAAATGCTGCTTTGAAGGAAGTAGGAGCTCTCTAATTGAGGGTAACTTAAAGAGAAATAAGCAAGCCTCACGGACTTTTTCTGACAAGGAAAAGACGTGAGGCTTTTTTTATCCCCCAAAAAGAATCATTATGAAAAAACTACTATTAGGTATTGCTGCCGCTTGCCTGGCAGGTTTTACTTTTGCGCAAGATGCTCCGCTCTGGATGCGTCATAGTGTTATCTCTCCCGATGGGACCACCATTGCTTTTACGTATAAGGGAGATATTTATACGGTGCCGGTTACCGGTGGACGTGCCATGCAGATAACTACCAATCCTGCATATGATACGGATCCGGTATGGAGTCCGGACAGTAAGCAGGTTGCTTTTGCTTCGGACCGTATGGGAAGCCTGGACGTCTACATTGTGTCCAAAGACGGAGGCGAACCACGACGGCTGACTACCCACTCGGGAAGCGAAACACCGCTTGCTTTTACAGATGCCGGACATATCCTGTTCTCTGCAGGCATCATGCCGTCTGCCGAGGCTGTTGTCTTTCCCTCTAACGGGCAGTTCAACCAGGTCTATCGAGTATCAGTGGAGGGAGGGCGTCCGACGATGATTTCGTCCATGCCTATGGAGTGCATCTCCATCAATAAGGAGGGAGCGATGTTGTATCAGGATAAGAAAGGTTACGAGGACTACTGGCGTAAACATCACGTATCGCCCATTGCCCGGGACATCTGGATGTATACTCCGGGAAAAGAACCGCAGTACCGCCAACTGACTACTTTCGGAGGAGAAGACCGTGAACCGGTTTGGGCTCCTGATGGAAAAACATTCTACTATCTGAGTGAGGAAAACGGCTCTTTCAATATCTACCGACGTACTCCCGGAGATGCGAAGGCCGTGCAGTTGACGCACTATACCAAAAATCCGGTACGTTATCTCAGTGCCGCTACGGACGGAAGGTTGTGCTATGGATTTGATGGTGAGATTTATACCCTGCTTCCCGGTGGAGAAGCGCAAAAGGTGAACATCTGCATTGTTTCCGACAGAAACGACAAGGATATTATCCGCCAGATTAAGAGTAGTGGCGCCACGGAAATGGCAGTGTCTCCGGATGGTAAGGAAGTGGC
The DNA here is from genome assembly GCF_013874375.1 of Bacteroides sp. CACC 737. NCBI lineage: Bacteria > Pseudomonadati > Bacteroidota > Bacteroidia > Bacteroidales > Bacteroidaceae > Bacteroides > Bacteroides sp. CACC 737. Next base: position 2,903,591 of record NZ_CP059408.1, on the reverse strand, counting down.
TTTCGTTTTGCGTGGCGATATCTACGTCACTTCAGTGGAATATAAGACTACGAAGCAGATAACGAATACTCCCTATCAGGAACGCACTGTAGACTTTGCCCCCGATGGCCGGACACTGGTTTATGCTTCCGAACGTGGCGGGCTTTGGCAACTTTACACTTCGACGATTGTGCGTAAGGATGAAAAGCTGTTTACCTATGCTACAGAGCTGAAGGAAGAACGCCTGACGAATTCGGATGTCGCTTCTTTCCAACCCCAATATAGCCCTAACGGCAAAGAGATTGCCTTTCTCGAAAACCGTAGCGCCATCCGTGTCATCAATCTGAAGACGAAGGCTGTACGTACCGTTATGGATGGCAAGTACCAATACTCTTATTCGGACGGTGACCAGTGGTTCCAATGGAGTCCGGACAGCAAATGGATTCTTTCGGACTATATCGGTGTAGGTGGATGGAACAACAAAGATGTTGTGCTGCTGAATGCCGATGGCAAGGGTGAAATGGTGAACCTGACCGAAAGCGGGTACAACGATGGCAATGCCAAGTGGGTATTGGACGGCAAAGCCATGATTTGGACCAGTGACCGTGCGGGGTATCGCAGCCACGGCAGTTGGGGAGCCGAAGACGATACTTATATCATGTTCTTTGATGCTGAAGCATACGACCGTTTCTTGATGAACAAGGAAGAAACCGCTTTGCTTGAGGAAGCGGAGAAGGCAGAGAAAGAAAAAGCCGGAAAGAAAGACGAAAAGGATGCCAAGAAGAAAAAAGAGGATGCCGACAAAGATAAGGAGAAAAAGGTAGAACCGTTGAAGTTCGATCTTGCAAACCGCTTTGACCGTATTGTACGCCTGACCGTCAATTCCTCGCATATGGCAGATGCCATGCTTTCTGCTAAAGGGGATAAACTCTATTATCTGTCTGTTTTTGAGGATGGGTACGATCTTTGGGAGCACAACCTGAAAGAGAATGTTACAAAAGTTCTTTTGAAGAAAGTAGGTGCAGGCGCTTTGCAGCCAGATAAGGAAGGGAAGAATATCTTCCTTTGTGCCCGCGACGGAATGAAGAAGATAGAGATTGAAGGCAGCAAGATTTCTCCAATTGAATTTGAGGCTTTCTTCGATTACCGTCCTTACGGTGAGCGTGAATATATCTTCGACCACATCTGGCAGCAGGTAAATGATAAGTTCTATGTGGCAGACTTGCAAGGTACGGACTGGAATGGATACAAAGAAACTTATAAGCGCTTCTTGCCTTATATCAACAATAACTACGATTTTGTGGAAATGCTGAGTGAGATGCTGGGTGAATTGAACGGTTCTCATACGGGAGCGCGTTATTATGCTTCGGGCGCAGCACTTCCTACGGCAGCTTTGGGAGTGTTCTATGATGAAGCTTATGCGGGCGATGGACTGAAGATTAAAGAAATTATAGCTCAAAGTCCATTGACGAAGAAAAAGACGGATGTCAAACCGGGGTGTATTATCGAAAAAGTGGATGGTGTTGCCATTAAGGCAGGTGCCGATTATTTCCCGTTACTCGAAGGTAAGGCAGGGCGCAAGGTGATTCTCTCTGTTTATGATCCTGCTACCGGCAAGCGGTTTGAAGAAACCTTGAAGCCCATATCTTACGGTGCCCAGAATGAGCTATTGTATAAGCGCTGGGTGGAAAACTGTCGCAAGAAGGTGGATGAATATTCCGGCGGGCGCATTGCTTATATTCACATCAAAGGTATGGATAGTCCGAGCTTCCGTAAGATTTACTCCGATTTGTTGAGCGAAAGCAGTCGTAAGAAAGAGGCTGTTGTGGTGGATACCCGCCATAACGGAGGCGGATGGCTGCACGAACAAGTAGCGACGTTACTTAGCGGCAAGGAGTATGAACGCTTTGTGCCGCGCGGCCAGTACATCGGCAGCGATCCTTTTGATAGATGGCTGAAACCTTCGTGTATGTTGGTTTGCGAGGATAATTACAGCAATGCCCACGGTACTCCTTTTGTGTACAAGACGTTGGGTATCGGTAAGCTGATAGGTGCTCCAGTGGCAGGAACCATGACTGCTGTCTGGTGGGAAAGCCAGATTGATCCAAGTATTGTATTCGGTATTCCGCAGGTAGGTTGTGTGGATATGCAGGGTAACTATCTGGAGAACCGGACTTTACAGCCGGACATCTTGGTTTATAATGTGCCGGAAGCTGTTTTGAAGGGAGAAGATGCACAGCTGAAAGCGGCGGTGGACCACTTGCTGAAGGGGTTGCAACAGAAGAGATGAGTTGTTAAAGCGTTGATTTTTATATAGAACTCAGATTATTTAACGTGAGTCCGACGAATTCAGACGCTCTGTTGATTCGTCGGATTCATGTTTTTTAAAGTTTTCTCACGTCAGTGTTCTATCTGCAAGAGTGTATGACTAAGTCCCTATGTAAAGGAAACAAAGTCCCGGACTATTGTATGCTGGGTTTCGTTATCCTGTCCGGGCGCTCATTTCTTTATTCCTGGTGACTCATATCTCTCCGAATGTCCTGAAGGGGAAGTTTCTTATTTGCCTTTGAACCATTTATCAGCGAACCAGATGTATTGTTCCCAATCATAAACCGTAATGTCATGGATTCCGGTGCGGATATGGTAGGCAATGCTTCCATCTCGGACGGGGGTATCTGTAGCAGGCATCTCTGTAGACTCTAATCCTTTCTTGCCAAAAAGCTCATATACGGGAGTGGCATATACTCCGGATAGGAATTCGCCTTTGGGGTCGGCCCAGCGGTCTTCGGTTGCACTGGCTATGTAGACCGGACGGGGAGCTTGCAGGGCAATGAGCTCGTGTTGGTCGAACGGTAAATTTTCCTCCTTATCATTGTATTTCCAGAAGTTGCGGCAGAACCAATGCGTGAATTGCCGGTTGACGGCACGGACTGTTTCGCCAAAGGCACGGCGGGAGAGCGCTGCACCTCCGCAACCGGAACAGTTGGAAATGATTAGGGAGAAACGTGGATCTGTAGCACCGGCCCATAATGCAGCTTTGCCATGTCGGGAATGACCGAAGACAGCCACTTTGGATGCATCTATCTCTTTGTCCGTCTCAAAATAGTCCATGGCACAACTCATGGCCCATGCCCATGCTGCAATGGTTCCCCATTCGTTATCGGCAGGGCGGCGTTGTCCCTTTTTGTAGAACAAAGGATGAACTCCGTTTTTAAAGGCGTCATCGAAATCAGGATCGATGTCTCCCCGGTAAATAGTGGCAAGCGCATAGCCGTTCTTCATAATCGTTTCTATGGGCCAGCGTGCCGAGGCGATACCTCTTTCGGGGAGCTTCCTCCATCTGAACTCTTTTTGTTTTTCAAGTGTAGGATATGATATGCCGGGGTCGGTGCTGATGGTGTGGTTACCTTTGAAGTTGAGTCCGAAGAACAACGGTACGGTTCCCGCACGTTGGTTGGGAATGTACATGAGTATGTTGAAATACTTTTTGTTGTCCTTTGTAAGATAGACATTGACTTCTTTTCGAGTAGCCAGTCCTCCAAGTGCATGGCTGTCTTCCGTCAATACTTCGAAATGCATGTCCTTAGGATGTTTGGGAGCCTTACCGAACATCTCTGTTTCAAAGAGTCGCAATAGTTCGGGACGGCGTTTCTTCGTCCATTGTTCTGCTGTTGTTACCGGTTTTCCGTTTTCCAGTGTCAACGCATCAGGCAAGGTGTATTCGGGAACATTCACTTCATTGTAATTGGCTTTGGCGGCCGGCTGCTTCAGGTCGACCAGATGGGTGACCTTGTCCGGACAAAGTATGGCTGCGTGTGCTGCTGTCTGGGCTACTTCCTTCTCGTCATAGTTCATGCCTTTGGGGGAGTAGGGGGCTCCTATGACATTTTGGCCGGTCAAAGCTTCGAACCAGGTACAAGCGGCGGTATATCTGCCTATTTTCAGGTCCAGATGATAGCCATCCCTATTCATGTGGTCGCTTATAAAGGTGGTGCGGGCATTCTGGATGGCAGTGCCGGAGGGGATGATTTTTTTGATGCCCACCAATCCGGCTGCTTCCTTAACGGCATTGACAATATCGGTGTACATTTTCATCTGACTTGAATTGTAGTTCTTGAATCCCGAATGAGTGCTGTTGCCGGCATAGGCCCAAGTTTGATGCATCATTAAAACTGTCTTTTTACTGACCCGTGGTTTGACATAATCCACCAGTTCAGGGAGGGACGCTTTGTATGTTTCGTAAATGCCTGATACCGGACTTGCTTGTTGCAGGCTTACATAGTCCCATGGTTCGTCGGCAAGGGCTTTCTCAATGGTCATTTCTCGGATTTCTACCCTTTCCCCATTTTTGTCTACTTTGCGGTAGGCGTAGGCCGGTGTATTGTTGCGTATATTTTTTACATGCCGTTCCAATGAACATCCTCCGATATACATGTTGCCGATAATCATGATATAACCTTCGGACTTTCCCAGTTCGTGCAGATATTGTTCCACTGCATCTTGTGAGAAACTGTTGCCTATGGCCAGCACTCTAAGAGTGTCTGCGTCAGTTGCTTTTGCCTGCAATCCTCCGGGGGAGGCAAGCAGCAGGGCAAGCAGCAGGAGGAGCCTTGCCGATAATCTTGAAACATGAAAGTCGTTTCTTTTCATCATACCTTTGTGTGTTTTTAATGTATTTACTTTATAGTTACTTCTGCCAGTTTCAGCCAACCGGAGTTTGTGTAAGTACCTTTGGCAGAGATATTCAGTCCTTTTATATTACTGCCATTGCCTTTGGTCGTATCTACCAAAGCCACTGCCCAAGTATAGTTGCCTTTCTTGACTCCCTTGATTTTAGGAGTAAACTCATAAGAAGTGGGATGGTCTTTAATCCAGACCGACAAATCGGTATTGCTGTCCAGATAGGAGTAGGCTATCTGATTGTCTTGATTCAATAAGGCAAAGGCTACTTTGTATTTCTGATTCCATTGTGGTATATTGGTAGGACAGTATCCCCAGCCTAAATTGTTCCAACGATGTGCTATTCTTATTCTTGTCCCGTTCTTTATCTCTTTGGGAACCACAATGGAATCGGGATACAAACGATAACCTCCTTCGGAGATGAAACGCTCAACCAGAGGATAGGCATCACGGAACCAACTCATGGTTTCGTCTCCTACACGGAAATCCATCATATTGACATGAGCTTCCTGGCCGTCTTCAAATTCTCCTATACGAACTTCTTTGGCTGTTTTGTAACCGCTCGGGTCATTGTGGTAAGGGTGTTTGCTTACAATCCAGCCACCTTCCAGCAATACCGGACGCTTCATAATCCAAGGCTTTACATAATTCCGTTCCCACTGGCCGTAATACTCTCTCATTCCGAAAGCATCATGGCGTAAAGAAAAACCTTTCTCACAAGCACTGTCCAACAGACGTTTGCTGTCGGGATCAAAATTCTCTTCACCGGCCCAGTCTTTACCTGCACCCATCCAACGGTGGTAGTTGATGACTAAAGGCACCTTCGTGAAATTCTTGAGATACAGGTCAATGATCCAGTTGAATACAGTTTCACGGTTTTTAGGGTCGATGTACTTCATGGTGTGTGCCTCGCCCCACTTGCCAAGGCCGTAGCCATCTATAAATTCTACCAAGTCGGGATTATTGTACTTCTGGGCAAACGCTTCTATGAATTTTGCATATTTCTCCTGAAAGATAGGGTCATCGGGATAGGGAGAACGTTTCCCGTTATCAGTATAGTATTTGGCTCCTGCATCGAATACATAAGCCGGAGTAGCTTCGTTCTTTCTGTCACGACTATCGACTATCACGCGGAAAGAAAGACGCATGCCTCTGTCGAGTGCACCTTGAATTACTTTTTTCAACTTTTCATCCGTGTCCCATCCGTAGACTCCTTCGGCAGGATTGAATGTACTCCAATGAGTACGGATATAGAGTGTACGAGCATAATCGGAAATCTTCACGGTCGTTCCTTTTTCCGGTACATAGATATGGTCGTATTTCTTCCAGAAGTCATCGCTTACATTCTCGTTTGCATAGATTACCCAGCCACTCAAAGGATTTCCCTGCATGGTTTTCTTGTCCGGCCAGATTTTTATGTAATCGGCTTCCGTATCTACAGCCATCTTGTAAATCTGGCATCCTGCTGCAAGAAAAGCGCCGACACCGTAAACTTCTGTCATGTCACGGGTGACTTTACGAGGATCGGCACCGATCGGTTGTACCCAGCCAAGTTTGCCGTTTGCATCTACAGCATTAGTCAACGCTTTCCATCCTTTTATAATGACTGGCATAAAGTCATCTTCGTCCAAGATACCTGCATTCACACCATATGCCAGTGCATATACAAAGAAACCGGTAGAACTGGTTTCGGGAGAAGGGTAGGAAGCCGGGTCCAAAAGGCTGGCATGCCAATAACCGTCTTCGTTCTGCAATCCGGCAATACGGGTACATAACCGGACAAACAGTTCTTCGTAATAAGCGCGTTCCATCAAGCCTTTGGGCAACTCCTGCAATACTTCTGCCAATCCGGCCAGTACCCAGGCATTTCCACGTCCCCAGAACACCTTTCTGCCATTGGCTTCTTTTTTGCCGAAATAATGCCAGTCTCGGTAGAAAAGGTTCTCTTCCTTATCGAATAGATATTCGTAGGTAGCCCGGTATTCATTGTCCATGAATTGGAGGTATTTCCGGTTGTTGGTTTCGCGGTATAGCTTGGCATAAACCGGGGGGGCCATGAACAAGGCGTCACACCAGGTCCAGCGTTCCAGGGTTTTGTTGTCACCGTACTCCAGTTTGAATGTACCGTTGGATGGATGGTTGACGATCCATTCCGTACGTGCCAGGGTAGGAGCTAGTATTTCCTCTTTTTTATATTTACGGTATAAATCAATGAATGATTGGGAAACGGTTATATCGTCTGCATGGTACAATCGCTGATGGGGTTGCCAGCAGTTCCGTCTTCCTATTTTATAGAGCCATTGATAGTAGGTGCTGTCATTGTACTCCTCTTCTGCCAGTTTTGCCCAATCTGCCATACCTACATAAAGTGCTCCATTGGTCCAGTCCAGGTCGTGGTGTTCGTGGGCAGTGTTAGGATTGGAAATTTGCCAGTCCGCCACTTGCTTCATTTTCTCTTTTACTTCCTTTTTGCTGAATGGCACTTGTGCCATGATTGCCATACTGATAAACAGAAAGGCTGTTGCTGTTAATTGTCTGTGTATCTTCATGATTGTTTGTTGATAAAATTAAGGGAATTGCCTTTGTTCTCAACGGACGCGGACAATTCCCTTTATGAGAATCTTGAAAACTATCTTTTTACCTTTATTCGTGTTTTATTTTGTCTTTGTGCTGTTAATATCCTTCGTTTTGCGGGAATTCTGCTCCCGTATTTGAATCGATTATGCTCTGAGGAATCGGCCATAATGTATGGTAATCACGCATAACGGGACCCGATTCTGTATTGTATTTGCGGGTACGCTCCAATAATTTGCCGGTACGGCATAAGGTAAAGCGGCGTGATTCTTCACCTACCAACTCGCGGATACGTTCGTCCAGCAAGAAGTCCATGGTCATTTCACTGTCTGTAATCTCAGGAGCATGTGCGCGACGGCGTACTACATTGATTGCTTCGCGGGCACCTGAAATATCCTTCAAACCCAACCTTGCCTCGCAGAGTAAGAGATAAGTTTCGGACAAACGGAACTTCATGCGGTCACGGTAGGAACCGGTCAAAGAAAGGTTTTCGGAACGGCCATAGAAGAATTTTGTCAGAGCCGGATAAAGACGGAAGGTGGTAAACCATGTTTCGTCTGTAATCGTGGCTTTTTTACCATAAAGGTCGGGCATGTTCTCGTTGTTGTAATACCAGTTACGTTTGATGTTGTATTCGGAATTACGAATGTCTTCTTCATCAAAGAAACCGGTATCTTCTCCAATCCACCATTTCATTGGTACCAATTGCGACAAGCCGCGGCCACCCAGTGAGTCTGCCAAAACAAAACCGGTAATTTCGAAGTATTTGGGTTCCCAGGCACGGCGTGTCCAGTCATCGGAATTTGTACCGCCACCAGTAGTGTTATATTCAAACTGCATGACCCAAATGCTTTCCATATTGCCGGATGTGCGATTTTGATTGTTTTCAACGAATAGGTCGGAGAACACATCGCCGTTTGCTTTTGCCTTTTCACCGAAGCGGTCTTCCATCAAGTGGAAATATCCGCTGTTGATGACATTTTCTGCAGCTGTTTCAGCCTTTGCATAATCACCTTGCATTAAGTAAACCTCACTTAACAAGTGTTCTGCCGCCCATTTGGTTAGCTTGCCAACTTTTACGGCATCAGGGTCGGTAGGCAGGTTCTCGACAGCAAACTGAAGGTCTTCTACCATGTGGGCAATAACCTCTTCCTTCGGTGTACGGGTAAAATCAATTCTGAACTGATCTTGAATCTTGTCCACATAAGGAACGTCTCCATACAGATAAACCAACGTACGGTATGCATAAGCACGGAAAAAACGTGATTCTGCTTGATAGAGCGCCTTGTCTGTGCTATTATCCCAGTTCGTGTTTATTTCAGAGTATTTCAACATCTCATTGGCTCCTGCAATCAGACTGTAGGCCCAATTCCAGTAGGAGCCTACAATACCGGTATTGGGAGTTAATGTCAAATAACCGAACGGTTGGATAGAACCGTCTTTGGTACCCATGGTAGCAAGGTCAGTGGCAATTTGTAATGCTTCGTAAGGGCAAGCGGCATTATGCATGAAGGCTCCGTTTTCACCCCAAGTGTTATATTCAGAACGTGCTTGGGCATAAAGTCCGGTGGAACCTACCTCGAAACCATAGGAACTTGTATATGTGTTATCCGGGGCCAGTTCACTTTTCAGTTTCTCATCCAGAAAGTCAGAGCAACCGGTAGCAGACAGAGCTACTAACAGAGCTAGAGTTGCTTTTGATATATAATTTTTCATTGTATATATATTTAAGTAAGTTTAGAATGATAAGTTCAGTCCAAGTACGTAGGAACGTGCAGTCGGGTAAGAGGCAAACCAACTGTTGTCATAGTTCAATACGCTGCGTATATCACAGAATGTATAAGGATTTTCCACGCTGATATTGACTCCCAAACCACTCAGCCCCAATTTCTTTACTAAATTCTTTTCAAAATTGTATCCTAAAGTGATATTTTTTATTTGGATGTATGTAAAGTTTTTGTAATAGCTGTGTCCGTCGAAGTTGTTATATACCGGAGAAGCATATTTGGCATTGGTATGTTCCGGCGTCCAGTAATCGGCATTATGCAGATAGTTGTATAAATTGTAACTCCAACTTCCGATATTGGCTTCATTCAGCTCACGTGTAACCTTGAATGTTCCGTTCAGTAAAAATGACAGATAGAAATTTTTGTAGGTTAGAGTATTGCTCATAGACATCAGGAAGCTTGGATTCTTTGAACCGATGATGACTTTATCGTTGGAATCAATGTAACCGTTTCCGTCTGCATCTTTCACTTTGGCAGAGCCTGGCTTGGCACCTTTTTGGATTTCTTTTTCGGTACCGTCTGCTGTAGTATAGGTGAATTTGTCACCTTCCTGCCAGATACCGTCAACGTCATAGTCGTAGTAAACTCGCAAAGGTTTGCCGATGAACCACTTATTGGTGATATCATCTTTTTTGTCACCACGCAGGTCTACAATCTTGTCACGGTTTAGTGAGAAGATGATTCCGGTGCTCCATTCGAAATTCTTATTGCGTATGTTGACAGTGTTTAAAGTGAATTCAACACCTTTGTTACGTGTTTTACCCACATTATCCCAAATAGTTTTATAACCGTTCATGATAGGAACAGTACGCTTCATCAGCAAGTCTTTTGTGTTGGCGACATACATTTCAATGTTACCGTTGATGCGGCCGTTAAAGAATGAATAGTCAATACCGACGTTGAATGTTCGGGTTGTTTCCCATTTCAGATTCGGATTTCCAATGCCGTCATTGGCTAGATAAGCACCATTGACACCTGCTCCACCGTCACCCCAGATATAGTTTGTGAGATGTAGACGGTCCAGCGTCTGATAGGGGCTGATGGCTTGGTTACCGTTGGAACCATAAGATACGCGGAGCTTCAGTTGGTCCAACCAGTTTTGGGTATTTTCCATAAAGCTTTCGGAAGCAATGTTCCATGCAGTAGCCACTGACGGGAAGAATGCATACTTATTGTTTGCACCGAAGGCAGAATAACCATCGGAACGTCCGGTTAGGGTCAGCATATATTTTCCGGCATATGAATAATTCAGACGAAGCATATAAGATAACATGGAGGTTTCTGATAAACTGGACTTTACAGTCTTATTTTTCTCACCTGCATTGATATTATGATAGCTGGAGTCATCGTTTACAAAACTTTCGGCACTTGAATTGGAAGTTTTCTTCTGAGTCTGTTGTACACTGAACAAACCTGTAGCGTCGAAACGGTGCTTGCCAAATTCACGATTATACTTGAGCAAGTTTTCCCAAGTGTAATCCCAGTAGTGCTCATTATTGATGCTGGCTTTTCCGCTGGCTGTTCTACCGTCTTTGGTGTCACGGCCATAGTATGTGCCGGTAAAGTTGCTACGGTAGTTGTAACCAAAGGTTGTACGGGCTGAAAGACCTTTTACCGGCAACAGAATGTCAGCATAGGTGTTGATGAAGAAGTTACGTCTTGTTTGATCTTGATCGGCATTGACATTGGCCATCGGGTTAATAATCAAGGATTGGTCCATAGGTTCTTCATAATACTTGCCGTTTTCATCTTTGTAGATACCATAAGGACTCTGTTTTACAGCATGTTCAATATTCGGGGTTATACCACCGCCATCTCTTTGAATAAATTGGGTCTGTATACCGATAGTCAGCCATTTGTTTAATACTTGTGTGACATTCAAATTAATATTGTAACGTTTCATGGCAGAGTTATAGACTACACCTTCTTGATCCAGATAGGAAACTGCCCCCATGTAAGTGGTACTTTCAGTACCTCCGGAAATGCCTACCTGATGTTCCATGGTAAATGCATTGCGGAAAATATAGTCCTGCCAGTCGTTTGTAACGCCTTTCTTGTAATTTATAAGTTCGCTGGCACTCAGAATATTCTCAGGAGCCAATTGGTCACCACTCCATCCATCTTTCAGGCGTGCAATGTCTTGTTTAAATGTGATGTATTCGTCTGGAGTCATCACATCAATAGTCTGTTGGGGTTGCGACATTCTGAACTGCCCTTTGTATGTAACTTGGGGTGCACCTTTCTTGCCTTTCTTTGATTGAATCAAGATAACACCATTGGAACCGCGTGAGCCGTAGATAGCTGCTGCGGAAGCATCTTTTAAGACACTAAGGCTTTCGATGATGTTTGGGTCAATATCACTCAAAGAACCATTGTAAGGAATACCGTCCAATACGATGAGCGGTGCATTGTCGGCACTTAATGAGTTTTCACCACGTACACGGAGGGTTTGGTCTGCTCCTGGTTTCGCATCACCAGTAGTTACGCTTAAGCCCGGGATTTGTCCTGCGAGACGGTCCATTAAGTTACTGCTATTTATCATGTTCAGCTTCTTCTGGTCTACTGATACCAGACCTCCAGTCAGGTCGGACTTACGTTGTGTACCATAGCCGATTACCACGACTTCTGCCAGTGTTTTACTGTCTTCCACTAACTTTACGGTACTGTTTCTACCAGCTTTTACAGTCTGTGTCACATAACCGATATAGGAAATTTTGAGATTACTCCCTGCCGGTGCGTTGATCGTGTATTTTCCGTCAAGATCTGTGATGACACCAGTATTGGTTCCTTCCACCATGACATTTGCTCCGATAATTGGTTCACCACTTTCGTCAATTACTGTACCAGAGATGTTCTGTGGTTGCCCGGATATTGCCTTGTTATTCTTTCCGGTATATAAAATAATGTGTGTTGCGTCGATTTCAAATTTAACATTGGTCCCTTTCAATAAGGCTGCTATTGTCTTATTAATAGTTGCATTCTTAACATTTAGGCTGACTTTCTGTTTGATGTCTATTTGCTGCGATTCATAGAAGAAAGTGTATCCGCTTTGCTTTTCCACTTTTGGCATAGCCTCTGATAATGGGATGTTTGTGAACTTCAGTGTGATCAGTTTCTCTTTCTTTTGTGCAGAAACTGGGGCACATAGAAGTACTAGTATAAGAATGATGAGTTGTTTTCTTATATCCATAATTGTCTTAAATTTAAAGATTAATGTAGGTGTTTACTTTTCGTTAATTATTAAATAACGTGCATTTCTCATTTGTTTGGCATAAGTTTTTTGTTACTGTTTCATTTTACTTTTTGTTTTGTGTCTGCAAACGAAATTGTCAATTCATTCTCTTCGTTAAAGGTATATTTCATAGGTTGGATGCGTGACATGATACGGAGTATTTCGTCCAGCGGTTCGCTACGCAACGTAAACGTATAGAAATATTTATTGGATAATGTAGGATCCACGTCTATCTTTACCCGATACCATTTAGAAAGCAGTTTGCAAATGTCTCCCAATGAACGGTTTCTGAATACGAGTTGTGTATTTGCCCACGAAGAGGCAAAATGTACATCATCTTTTTCTACCTTAAGTGTCAGGGTTTTCCGATTAAAAGTAGCTGTTTCGCCTGGTTTGAGGAAACGGTTCTCTGTCTCGGTTTCCAAAGAGACGGACCCTTCTACCAAACTCACTACTGTATTTTCCGAACCGGGGAATGCATCGACATTGAATTTGGTTCCGTGAACTACGATACGCATACCTTCTGTCTGCACGATAAAAGGTTTGTCAGCATCGTGTGCTACATCGAAGTAAGCTTCACCAGTTACATTTACGATACGCTCATCCTTATTCATTTGTGATTCGTATTGCAAAGAGGTCTCTGTATGCATCCATACTTCGCTTCCGTCAGGAAGGAGAACCTTAGACTTACCCGACAAATTAGAGTATAACTGCGGCATGGCTTCAAGCTGTCCGTTAAGGAATCCTATGTAGAATGAGCAACCGATGGCAACAGCTATACATGCTGCTACTGCGTAGCGGTATATCCGTTTCAGCTCGAAGCGTTTCTTTGCAGGTTTTTCAGTCTGCTTAGGCTCGCTGGCGTGCATACGGTTGACAAGTTCATTCCAATAATATTCGGTATTGGGCGTATAGTTTTCTACATTTGCCTGAATTTTTTCCCATAACAGTTGTAATTCCTTGAATAACGCTTCGTTGTTACTGCTGCGTAACCAAGTCTCCAATTGCCGCTCTTCGTCTGCGGAAATTTCCTGTTTCAACTTAGGAATGATTAAATTCCAAGGAACACTTTTTTTCATGATCATGATGTTTTTATAGGCCTTCACTTATATGACACATCACTTGAGTTTAACCCTTATTCCAATTCCAATTATTTTTTTAATAAATTTCGAGGAACGAATAATATTAGTATCTTTGCCGCTCAAGAAGCCCTTATCTAATATAACTTCGATATGCCTGCAGAAGATGATATCCTATTGTTACAGTTAATCAAACAAGATGACGAGAAGGCTTTCAAGCACCTTTTCGATACTTATTTTGTTTCACTCTGCCGCTTCATGTCCCTTTATCTGAGAGACAAGCAGGAGATAGAAGAACTGGCCCTTTCCATTTTTATGAATTTATGGGAGGGTAGGGCCGACTTGACTCTTAAAATCTCATTCAAGGCTTATCTTTTCCAGTCTGCACGCAATCGTTGCCTGAATGCTTTACGCGATGAAAAGGATACGGTTCCCATCGAGGGAGGAGAAGAATATGGATATGCTCTTGCGGCTGATACTTCGGTGGAGATGGAAGAACTTAATCGATTGATTGAAGAAGCTGTTTGTTCCCTTCCGAACAAATGTGGGCAGGTTTATCGCAAAAGTAGGGAAGAAGGGAAGACTAATCAAGAAATTGCCGGGGAAATGGGTATTTCTGTCAAGACGGTGGAGGCCCAAATAACCAAAGCCTTGAAGCATATCAAGAAATTTTTAGGAGAACAGTATACTTATTTGTTCTAAAAATAGAAATTGCAGGCCATCTGTCTTTTAGAATGATGAAAGGAGGATGGCCTACAATATAAAAAGAAGATTAATCTATAACCGTGAATTTTACTTTCTGGTCTTTCACTATTACATAATATTCTCCATTTTCAAGGAAATGTTCACCATTGGCATTTACAAAACCAAGATCACGTATCGGGTCTATTTCAAAGCGGAATATATGTGTTTCACCTGCTTTAATTAGTTGCTTTTCGAAGTGCTTCAACTCTTTGCATGGACGGGTAATCGTGCTAAATGGGTCTGAGATAAACCAATGCACCACTTCTGCACCGTCACGTTTGCCTACATTGGTGACTGGGATTTCCATTACCAACTTTTCACCGCGTCTGATGGTTTCTTTGGGCAAGTTGATATTACCATAATTAAAGGTGGTATAACTCAAGCCGTATCCGAATTCATACAGTGGGGAAGAGGGGATGTCTTGATATTTGCCACTTTGTGGACGGGCTGTTTTGCGCTGATTGTAATAGATTGGAATCTGTCCGGTGGAACGTGGAAAAGTAATGGAAAGCTTGCCCGAAGGATTTACCCGGCCGGACAAGACACCTGCCAATGGTTTACCGCCAGGTACTCCCGGTTGCCACATTTCAACGATGGCGTCACAGAGAGGTTCCACCTTAGAGAGTCCCAAAGGACGTCCGTTAGCCAGTACCAGAACAATCGGTTTGCTTGCTTTCTTCATTTCAGCAATGAATTCCTCTTGAATGGTAGGCAGTTCTATGATGGAACGCGATGCGTTTTCGCCACTCCACTTTTTCTTTTCACCCATGCAGAGTAGAATGACATCTGCTTTCTGGGCTACAGCCAGTGCCTCACTGAATTTGGAAGTGTCGTTACCGTCGAAACCACAACCCTCGGTATAAATCAGTTTGGCCTTGCCTGCAAATTCTGCATCCAGCGCCTTTTTGATGGGGAGGACATCTTCTGCATGTCCATGTCCATACCATGACCCCAGGAGCTCGGCACTGTTTTGTACCAGAGGCCCCATGACGGCGATAGTTGGCTTGTTTCCATTTGCCAGAGGGAGTACCTTGTTTTCATTCTTCAGTAGAACAATGGTCTCCTCTGCCAGTTTCTCTGCAATAGCCAGGCTTTGTGGAAGGAGGAAGCGCTCTTTTTCTGTAGATGTCGGGGTGTAGGGATTGTCAAAAAGTCCAAGGCGGAATTTGATACGGAGCACGCGTTTCACTGCATCGTCCACCAGTTGCATGCTTATTTTACCTTCTTCCACCAGCTTTGCCATATGCCTGTCATAGCAATGCCCCATCATGTCCATTTCCAGGCCGGCGTTGAAAGCTAGACGGGCAGCTTCTTTGCGGTCGGCAGCATGGCCCTGGTCAATAAGTTGCGGTACTGCAGACCAGTCTGAAACAACAAAGCCGTCGTGTTTCCAACGGTTCTTCAGAATTTCTGTCATCGTGTAATGGTTGGCGCTTCCGGGAGTACCGCTGATGTCATTGAATGAACTCATTAAAGTAGCGGCACCGGCTTTTACGCCAGCTTCATAGGGAGGAATATAGGTGTCCCACAGAGTCTGATTGGAGATTTCCGTATAAACATAGTCACGTCCTGCTTCAGAAGCGCCGTATCCGATATAATGTTTAAGGCAGGCGGCTACTCGCTTGCTGTCGGACATGTCTTCACCTTGGTATCCTTTGATAGATGCGACACCGAATACAGCATTGGTATAAGGGTCTTCGCCATAGCCCTCTGCAACACGTCCCCAGCGTCCGTCTCTTGCCACGTCAATCATAGGGGAAAAAGTCCAGTCTACCCCGGACATGCGTGCTTCCTGGGCGGCAACGGCACATGCTTGTTCTACCAATTGGGGATTCCAAGAACATGCTTGTCCCAAAGAGATGGGATAAATGGTACGGAACCCGTGGATGACGTCGTATCCGAAAAGGATGGGGATACCCAGACGTGATTCTTCCATTGCTTTTCTCTGAGCCTCGTTACGCAGATTGGCATCTTCATCAAAATAAATGAGGGAGCCTAGTGTGGCAGGAATTTTTTTTACTTCCTCACCACGATTGTTCTCGTTGTTATTCCGCCCCAAAGTGTACTGGTTGAGTTGTTGTACCTTTTCTTCCAGTGTCATTCTGCTGACCAGGTCATTCACACGCTCCTCAATGGGAGCTTTGGCATCTTTGTAGATGGGTTGCTTTTTGTTTGCAGCCATTGCTCCGGCCAGGCAACCACTTAAAAGGAGGCAACTGATAAATGTTAGTTTCTTCATGATATATATAATTATGCTATTCTCATTAAATAAGACACGTTTTTCGGAATCTGCTCCTACATAAAGGTCGTTTTTTTAAGGAATATAAACAAGTACATGCAAGAGCTTATTTGAAAATAGGCTTATCGGTTAGTGTCATGGAAGCTTGTTCGTTATTTTTTAGTTCAAATACCACTATTTCATTATTACCTGCTATCAGAGCACCGGTAGGTATCTCCAGGGTCTTTTCTGCATTTTCTTCCCAGTAGGCACCCAAGTATTGCCCGTTTATCCAGACTTCTCCCATTCCCCAGCCGGATACGTCAAGAAAGGTCTCTTGTGCCGGGTTGCTTACTGTGACACAACCTTTACGGAAGCAAGGGATGGAGGAGGTACCTTCTTTGAAAGTTATTCCGGCCACATCGCATTCCTTAATTTCCAATGGGGTCATCTTCCAGCCTTCTAAATCTGTCTTTCCCAATGTTATGCTGCCGTAGATACCTTTTGAATTGTCCAGAATTTCAGGACCATAGGTTATACGTCCGATATTTTCAGTATAGATACTAAGTTTGTGTATGCCTATCGGTAGATTGGTTTTCAGGCTTTTACTGCTATCTTTTAAATATCCTTGCAGTTTGCCGTCTGCATAGACCACAGCATAATCCCGTACGTTTTCAATAGTTAGTGTGGGATTCTCCTCTTCCACATCAACGGTTGTCTCATAAAGGGCATAGCCAAAATCCATATCCAGTTCATTCATGGGCAGTAAGGCATCATCTTCTACTGTTTCTCCATAAACTTGTTCCAATGGAGCTGTTTGTGACATTTTTATCTCTTGTGCTGCTGCCGGTCCGACCGGCAGCAACAAAAGAACCCAAAGCAAGAATAATTTCATCATATTTCCTTTATTTATTTCTTTAAGAATGATTCAATGTAGGACTCATCAACGGTAATTTGCGGAGCGAATTTGTCACTCTTTACGTAGCGGTCAATGCTTTCCAGCAATTGCTGGGTGGCAGGACGTTCGTTGATGTTTTTCTGGGTATCTACGGCCAGTACCAGTAAACTGCCTTTCTTCACTTTTGCTTCGAAACCAATACCGAGCTTTTCATTATTGTCGTAATGGTCTATTACTTGTATGAAAGGCCGCAGTGCTGCCGGAGCATCCTTCATCTCAATAACCTTGGCATTTTCCAGAATGTCCCACCACTGCCAGTCAGTATGGTAGGAAGTTATGAAATGCTCGAATATAGGCTGGTCGTCATGAATCAGACAGCCAATGGTCATAGGAGGCCATTTGAACATTATCGGATTCCAGAAGTGATTGTGGAACACTGATTTACGACCTTTTACTTTGGAAGGTTTGGGGCAGAGTACCACTTTCTTGCCATCGGCAAGGTGTTGTTTTGCTTTTTCATCGAATACTGTGGTGTAGAGCACTTCACTAGTGGACTGCATTAAGTTGCTATGACGGGGATATACCCAGATATCCCAGCTGTTTTTTACGTGTGCAACAGAAAGATGGACCGTCAGCTTCTGTGGTTCAGTGATATTGTTCAATGCATAACTGAAACTGCCAAGTGGAAATACCCCGTTCTTTCCGACAGTTTGTGTTTTCAGTTTTCCGCTCTTAAGGGTTTTACCGTTGCTGTCGGTGATACTCCAATTGATTTTTGCGTTTTTCAATAGGGCAGGTCCATAATTGTATATTTCCGCTTTTCCTTCAAATACTTCATCATTGTAAAGTGCGCGTTTGTCGAAACGGAGCAACGCAACAGTCGGTGCACAGAACTCGCGCCACTTTTCCGGTGTGATGAGCCCTTTGGTATTCCAGAAAGGATCGAGAATGCCTACCGGTGCATATCCTTGTCCGGTAAAATCATTCAGAGACAGTAATTGGAAACCGCCTTTCAGATAAGTGCGCAACTGGGCTTCTATGACATCCTTGTACTCTATGGCGGTCAAGGCTCCAGAAGCACGGAAGAAGTCATGTGCTTGGTCGAGCATGTGGTTTTTGTCCAGCAGTTCACGGAATATCTCGAAATTACGCGCTTGTACGGGGCCGGTGAAGTTCTTTATTTCCTCGAAATTGGGATAGATGCACCGCTGTCCGGATTCATGCGAGATGATGGGCAGGCCTACTCCCAGTTCCTTGTTTTTGTCCCAGTTTGTATAAGGACGTCCTTCGTAGATGGCCATGTGTCCTTTGGTAGTCTGATGGGTAATGTAGAACTGGTCTGATTTGACACGTGTGCGGGCTGTGGAACCGCTGTATAGACGGCGGTTATCCAACTGGCGGGCCGTGGCGGTAAGCTCTTCTATGAAACTGAAATCGCCGGTAATTTCGTTTCCGTTACAGTAGAGAATGAAGGAAGGGTGATTCCCATATTCTTTCAAGATACCCCGCAGCTCGCGACGGAAGAAATTCCAGCGCTTCTCATCGGGTTGGGCATCTTTACCCCACATCGGCATTTCCACCTCTAGATAGACACCCAGCTTGTCTGCCATACGGAACGCAGCGGCAGGAGGACACCAGGAGTGGAAGCGCATATGGTTCATACCATATTCTTTCAGGATACGGAGTACACGTTCCCAAGAGGCATCGTCCACAGGAGCATAGCCGGTCTTGGGGAACACTGCGTTTTCAACGGTACCGCGCAGGTGTATGGGTTCGCCATTAAGGATGATATGGTCCTCACCGGCCTCTACTTCGCGCATACCGAAAGTTGTGCTTTTCTCATGCGCATAGGATTGGCCCTCTACACTGGAAGTCAGCTTACAGTCCAACGTATAAAGATTGGGATGGAACTCATTCCACAAATGGATATCCTTGCCCAAAAACATTTCTTCCTCGATATAAGTAATGGAATCGGTCACTGTTACTGGTACTTCCTTTTGTAGTCTATAGTCCTTTCCTGTCACGTGGAAGGATATTTTGCCGCTGGCGGTATGTTCTGTACAGTTGCGGACAGTCATTTTGACTTTGATGCTTTTGTTCTTGATGTCCGGATAGACCTGCATGTCATCTACATAGACCGGGTCTACAGCTACCAGTTTAATTTCGCCCAATACTCCGTTCCAGTTTATTTGGGTAAATTCGGAGTGGGCATGGTCCCATTTATGGGTATCGTACTGGTAGCGGTTGTCTATGCAGAAAGTTATCAGTTCTTTTTTGCCTGGATGTAGCCATTGGGTCAGTTCGTGGTTGTGGGGAATACTGATGTAGTCTATTTTACTCACTTCTTCTTTGCCTACATATACCGAACTGAGCCAGTGTGTACGTTCAAAATAGAGGAAAATGCGTTTGCCTTTCCATGCCGCAGGAATCTCTATTTCCCGCTGGTACCATGCGGGGCCCATATATTCGTAGACACGGGTCAGCCTATCCAGGTGGCGGTAAGGAGATTTGTAGCCTATTTTATAGTCATCTGTAATTCCCGGCAGAACGATGCTTTCCTGCAGGCGATGGCAGTAACGTACGTCCAGTGAACCTCTCCGGAAGTCCATGACATCTGTCTGGAATGCCCATTCACCGGACAAGTCCATTTCATTCTTTTCTTGGGCATGCCCGCTCCAGACCATAGAGGTCAGGAGGAGGGCAGCCATGTAGTGTTTTATTTTGTGTTTCATTGTTCTGTTTTCTTTTGGTTATAGTAATCACGCATGATGTACCATGCTTTTTTGCGTTGTCCCTGGTCGGAAACCAGTCCTTTACGGTTCCATTCCCCTCCCTGGTGTGGATGGAAACGGAAGGGAGAACGGAAATCAAAAAGAATCCACGGCGATGTTCCGCGCAGGTTGGGGATATGCTTGAACATTTCCAGATTGTCCTTGTAGAGTTGTGCCTGATAATCCTCACTCCAAGAACTCTTGACTTCCGCGTCGCCATGTTTGCCATAGAGCGCTTCGCCTCCGAACTCGGAAATGAAAAGAGGTTTGCCGGGAGCTACATTCCAGACAGCCTGGTCCGGAGCCAGTGGCCAGTCATGATACCATCCCATATATTTGTTGATGGCTACCATGTCCAGGATGTTGATAATGGAGTCATTCATCTCAAAGTTCCGGCTTTCGCGGTTGAAGCGTACCAAATCGAAGGCGGCCGTAATCAGACGGGTTGAGTCGATGTCCAGGCAACATTGTTTCATGTGTTTCAGAAATTCATTGCGCGGGGCGGAAGTGGCTGTTTCATTGGCAATCCCCCAAAAGGTAACGGAACAACGGTTTTTGTCGCGCATCACCATCTCTTTAATCATTCTGCCTGCTTTCTCACGGGTAGCGGTATTCTTGAAGTCAATCCCTTGCCAGATAGGTATCTCTTCCCATAAAAGGAATCCCATTCTTTCTGCCAGGCGGACAGTATATTCATTTTGTGGATAATGTGCCAGACGAATCATGTTGGCACCCAGCTCTTTGGCTTCGGATAACAGCATTGTTGCGTCCGCTTCTGAGAAGGCACGCCCGCGGCGTTGCGGAATTTCCTCGTGGAAGCTGATACTGCGCAGGAAGATGGGCCGGTCGTTCAGATAGATATCTTCGCCTTTTACATAAAGGTTACGGAAACCAATTTGCTCGTTGAGCCGGTCACTTTCCGAAGTGATGGTTACATCATACAGCTTTGGAGCATCCGGTGACCAACGTTGCAGTTTTTTGGTTTTGATAGTGGCCTGGGCAATTCCGTTGGCATCGGTAGTCATGTTCTGTCTGATGCCCAATTCGGGGATGGCGACTTGCACGTTGATGCCAGGCTTTGCTTCGGATAAGGTTACTTTGGCACGAATCAGGTTGGATTGTACCTTGTCCAACTGGATGAAATGGTCTTTGATGTAGCTTTGTGGAACGCTTACCAACATTACATCGCGTGTGATGCCGCCGTAATTCCACCAGTCAAAGGACATGGCAGGGATGGCATCCGTGGTGCGGGTATTGTTGACTTTCACCACCAGGAAGTTGTCCTTTTGCTTTACCTTATCTGTGATTTCCACCTGGAAGGGAGTGAATCCACCTTCATGGCTGGCTATTTTTTCCCCGTTCAGATATATTTTGCTACGGTAACTTACCGCACCGAAATAGAGAAACAAACGTTTGCCGTCAGTCTTTGGGGTATCGAAAGAGCGTCCGTACCATACAGTCCCTTCATAAAATTTCAATTCGGGCATTTGTGAATTGAAATCGGCAGGTACATTCAGGACCAAACCTCCGTCGAAAGAGTATTCATAAAATTGCTTGTTGTCTTGAGGTTTTCTGTTTTTGTACACCTGCATCCTTTCCCCTTGGTCATAAAGGTCTACAATGGCTCCCCACTTCCCATTCAGTAGCCGGTAGTCGCGTCCGTAAACATTGGACAATAAGTCTTGTGCTTGTGACTTGCCTCCCAGTACAGACACTGCGAGCAAACAAGTAATCATTAGTCTTTTAATTTTCATAAATCGTATGTATCAGTTAACGTTTAAAAAGCCTATGAATTATTCTTTGTATATTTTCAATGCGCATCCGCCTCCTTGTGCCATTTTGACGGTCAGTTTACGGGATGCAGGAATGTCTGTGACGGTCTTTTGGTAGTCGGAAGCCAGGCGGTTGGCATTCACTCCGTCATGAAACATTTCCGCTTTCCATCTGCCTGTACCGAGGAAAGAAAGGTCCAGTGTCAGAGTACGTGCATCCCAATTGGTCAGGGAGCCGACATACCAGACATCTCCTTTCCTGCGCGCCATTGTAATGTATTTTCCAATTTCTCCGTTCATGGCTACTGTTTGTTCCCAAACGGTAGGGATGGTAGCGATGAATTCCGTGCATTCTTCTTCACGGTCGTAATTGGTGGGACTGTCGCACAACATGTTCAATGGTGATTCAAATACTACATATTCAGCTAATTGGCGGCAACGGGTTCCCTGGCTCATTGGGGTATCCATTGAGGAGTGGTAACACCGTTTGTTGGCATTGTGCATGGCGCCTTGTGTATAGTCCACCGGTCCGGCCAGCATACGGATGAATGGCATGGTGACATCGTAGGTTACCTGGTCGGTATGGATGTCACTCCACTTCATCTGTTCCAGCCCGTGAACGGCTTCATAGTTGATGACATTGGGATAAGTGCGGTTCAGCCCGGTAGGTTTGTACGTGCCGTGAAAGTCTACCATCAACTTATATTTAGCGGCAATTTCGGCAGCCCGGTAGTGGAAGTCTACCATTTCCTGGTCATCCCTGTCCATAAAGTCAATCTTGAATCCCTTGATGCCCATTTCGGAATAGTGCCTGCATACATGTTCCATGTCGCGGGCAAAGGCATGGTAGCCTGCCCAAAGGATGAGTCCTACATTCTTTTGCCTGGCATAGGACGTGAGTTTCTTTAAATCTATTTCCGGTACAACCTGAAAGAGGTCAGCCTCGAGGTTGACAGCCCAGCCTTCATCTAGAATCACATACTCGATGCCATGCCGGGAGGCGAAGTCGATATAGTGCATGTATGTTTCATTGTTTATTCCAGCTTCGAAATCCACGCCTTTAATTCCCCAATGGTTCCACCATTCCCAGGCCACTTTGCCCGGACGTATCCATGAGATGTCTTTCATGCGTGATGGAGCAGCCAGCTTATAAACCATATCGTTATCTGCCAGCTCCTTGTCATTTCTTGCCACAACAATGATGCGCCAGGGTAGTTTGGCTTTCGGCTGGCAGGAAGCAATGTAGTTTTCACGCTCTGTGACCAATATTTGCAGTTGGTTATGCCCGCCTTGTTTTTTTGTTTTGGGGACGGCGGCAAAAGCGGAAGTGAGTGTTGTTCCCCCGTTCCTGTTGATGAGGAACATGCCCGGATAGCTCTCCACGTCGGATTCGGCAATACAAAGTTTACGGCCGTTTTCCTGCTCTATTACTACGGGGGTAAACATCAGTCTTTGGGGGTTCAGTCCGGATAGCTCTATATGTGTATAGGTGTTTTCAAAAGAGTTGGAGAACTGGGCCTCTATTGGTTGTTTATCGCCATCTTTTACATAAGGGACAATCGATTTGTAGTCCTTGTTGAAGTTGAAGGCGGCTTCTTCGTTTGTAACTTTGAACGGTCTGTTTCCGGTCGCTGCGAACCGGTATGCCATTCCTTCATTGTACATTCTGAAAATGAGGTTGAAATGTTCCCGGAAACTTAACGTCATTTCATTATAGACATCCTTTACTTCACTGCGTTTGTAGAAAGGAGAGGGAATCACCTCATTTGCCTGGCGATGACTGACTCTCTTAAGATGGGAGCCGTTACCCCAGACTGTCCCATTATCCAGATGTACTGATAAGGGAGAGGGGGCTACCAATGTATGCCCTTCTTCCGTCAGCTCGTAAGTGATCCGGTCACCTATATATAAGGTAACCTCCAACTTGCCGTCCGGTGAGTTCAGACGATATTCCTTTTGTCCGAACATGTTCGGGATGATGAAAAGCAGTGTTGTAATAAAAAAAAGTATTCTCATGATTCTTATAGTTTTTATTTGTTTTGTTGAAAGAAATCAGCGACCCATTTCCATGCGGCTACCCATTGTTCTGGGTAGGCATAATGAGCCGTTTCTTCGGATACTAATATTTGTTTGGGTGCTTGAATTACATTGTAGGCAGAATAGGTAGTAGTGGGTGGACAGACCATATCATTATATCCGAATGAGTAGAATCCGGGAACTTTTATTTGGCGTGCAAAATTAACTGCGTCATAATAACGTGCTGTATTTGCCTTTTCTGCAGTCTGATTTTCTTGCTTGTTAAACATGTGTGGCCATCCTCCGGCACGGTTATGTATATAGCCGACCATGTCACAAAGAGCAGGGTAAAAGGCTACCAGTCCTTTGACACGTGAATCAAGTCCAGCTGTCACGATGGACAATCCTCCTCCTTGGCTACTGCCGAATGTTATCAAATTGCTCCCATCGAATTGTGGTAGGGAATAAATAAAGTCAATGGCACGTACACAGCCTAGATATACACGTTTATAATAGTATTTATCCCGATTATCCAGATTGAACGTGTGGTACCCTTTTAATGCTCCCATATAGAGATTGGTATATACCGGTCCTGACATGTTGACCGGAATACCGTGTATTCCTATTTCGAAAACAATCCAGCCATTGGCAGCATGTTCCACATCTCCGGCATAAGAACGTATTCCTGCACCTGGTAGCTTTAAAACTGCGGGATATCGACCTTTTGCTTTAGGCATAGCCAGCATGCCGTATAAGCGTGTATGGGATTCATAATTCTGTATATTCACATGGAATACATTCACTTTCTCTGTACAACGTTCGGGTACAAGGGTCATTTGTACATCCATTGGTGTCTTTTGAGCCTGGAGCTTTGCTGTTTCCCAGAAATTTAGAAAGTCTTCGGGCAATGATGTGATAGGTTTTAATTTTTCTGGATCGATTCCAACGGTTACTATCCCTTGGTATTCGCGTCCTCCATATTTAACAAAGGCTTGGCAACGGAGAAAGCCAGGTTTTTCCATTGTTTGGGCTTCCACCGTAGCTGTCCCTTTTTCAGCTTGCAATATGCCTTCTTTGTGAGGCTTCATCATATCTTCTGAAATCTGGTACCGAATTTCTGTGTCAGGAATTGGTACGTTGTTTTTCAGTACCGTAATGCTGAATTCTATTTTTTCGCCTGGCTTATATAGCCAGTCTGTATGATTGGGAGTGATCTGTATCCGAATCAGCCGTTCGGCAGGTTGTCCGAAGGCTCGGTAAAACAGCATCAAGAAGGCGATTAAGAGTATACTCCTTGTGATTTTCATGTCAGTCTTTATTTTAGCGTTTGTTTTTAATCTCATACTTGTAGACAACATAGTCATTGATTGATGGCAGAGAGATTTCCAGCCTTCCTTTCTTTCCGGTTACTGCTGTCATCGCTTTGCCGTGTCCCATCAATGGGATACATCTTACTGTGACACCTTCTGGCAGCCAGGTTTCGACTTCTGTAGTCCCTTCTGGATGATTTTCACGGTACACAATCAAGTATCCTCTATCTTTCTTTAGAGACTGGAAGCCGGTCCAAGAGCGTCCCGACGGTTCATCTCCTATGGGTAGGATAGTGCCGGAATGCATGTCATGCTGAAATTTCTTGTAGGCTTCTGTATGTTCTCGTAATGTAAATGCTTCCTCGGGTAGATTGGTACCTTCCATCCAGGCAAGCGGCTGTCCTGCTAAAGTCGTAGCAAACAGATATTCAAATGAATAGTTTTCCGGAGCGAAGACTTCTCCTTTATATTTATCCGTATTTCTCCATTTGTTCAGGAACTCTATTTGCAGCTTTTCTGCCGGAACATATTTGGAAAGCATCCAGAGGTTACGCAAAGTCCAGTAAGGATAGTAGTTCTGCCAGTCGGTATAACGGTTTTCCAGAAAGATATTTCCATATTCATTGAACATGTGGTAGCCTCCGCGGCGGCTGGCTGTCGCATCAAGGTTGAAAATCACTTCCTCGTCCGTCTCTTCCAGCACTTTGTTGAATAAGCGGTGCAGGTTTGTTTCGGCTTCTTTACTGGGAATGGTGAGCCCGTCTATCTTGAATACTTTGATGCCGTATTCGCGATAAAGGCTGATGAGTGCTTGCGCATCTTTCTGCCAATCGGCAAAATCATTTTGTATGCTGGGATTGAACCAAAGACCGATTTCAATACCTAATTCCTTGCCACGTTTTACGATGGGATGCAAACCACGTGGATACTTTTGCGGGTCGGGTTTCCAGTAGTCTTTATTGTCCCAAATGTTCTTGAATGAACCGCGGGCTACAGCTGAATTAGGGCTTTTACCTATTTGCCAGCCATCATCAATCTGGAAATGGGTGATTCCCAGACGGGCGGCGCGTTCCAGTTCTTTCAAACAGAAGGATTCGTTTACTTTTGAGTCCTGGCTACGGTCTCCCCAGGTGTTCATCATAATCATCTCGTCGCGGTCGGCCCGGTAAGTACGTATATTCTTCTGATATGAACGAAGCGCTTGTAGTCGGCTCAGTTCATCTTCTCCGTATATTCCCAATACGCATCCGTATGTTTGGGTCCAACGGTCGGGAGTCACGTCTTTCTCGGTAATGCCCAGGCCGGTTACTGTAAACTTTCCGAAATCAGTCAGAAAATCCTTTCCTTGATAGGCTAATTGTACCGAAGAGCAGGGAGCCTCTTTTAAAAAGAAGATGCCACAGTTGTCCTCGCCATTAAAGGCAAACAGCAGATTGCCGCGATATCCCAGTTTGCGATAGGAAATAATCTCTTTCTCGAAAACCAGGTTGTTGTGCCAGTCCGTCACATCGGAAAATTCCACGCTGCGGGCGTGCCAATGTTGTCCTTGGAAATGGAACTGGTCTAGTACAGCGGTTACTTCTTTAGATTTCATGTCTTCGGCGAATTCAATATTCTTCCGGTCGGCTGCACTAACTTCTCTGCCTCCGAAAATACTGTTTACTGTTCCTCTGAGGTAGGTGTCGCAGGCTATGGCTGGACAATCATCATAAATACGATATACCCGTTTTATATCTAGCTTCTCCAGGCTGAAAGAAACTTCTACTTTCAGATAAGCGGGAAATATTTTAGTCTCTTTTACGGGAACTACTTTGAGTGAACCGTTTGATGGTTGCGGCAAATCTTTCGTTACTCTGAAATCTGGAGTAAGGCTGTGGTTCTTCCATGATTTTCCATTACTCTTGTCGGTCAGGCGGTAAGTTATGATATTTCCCCCGTTCCACAAAAAGGTACGTTCGACCAAGCTGTTTCCGATGGTTAAAGTGTCATTTTTCAGACGGCCGTAACAAGCATCTTGTGCGTGTAACGAATATCCTCCGAAAAGGACAAATAATAATGTTAGAATATTTTTCATGATATGCGTGTTTTATTAATACTTAAATTGTAGTATCAACGTGTTTCTTACTTCTTGTTTTTTTCAATGATAAATATACGAGGCTCTTTTAATAATTTTTGTTCATTGAACTTCTGATTATCGGGAATCCCTTCTTTTTTTCCTACTCCCTCTTTCATCAGTGCTTTCAATTCCGGTAGGTGTTTCTGATATACTCCTCTCGGAGTGGTGTTGTACTTTTTACATAAGGAAGCCGCCATCCCGACAACTTCGCCCATCATTCCGGTGGTACGCATTACGCGGACAGTGCCCAGTGCCACATGGGTAACACTGATATTGCGGCCTGCCATAAAAAGATTCTCGATATTCCTGGAATATAGGCAGCGGTAGGGCACTGCGTAAGGATATATATGGATGTGTTTGGTTGCTGCTTTGAAGGGCGCATCAGGAAAGTGTGACGCATTGAGCGAATCCGGGAAATGCAGGTCGATGCTCCAGGTTGTGACGAAGGAGGCATCTTCGTGATAGACATTTTTGTCTATATCATCTTGCTTTAGAATATAATCGCCCAACAATCGGCGTGATTCGCGTTTCCCGGCAATATAGGCTACCCAGTCCAATGCGCGGTTCTTATATTTCTTGTTGTCCTTTAATTCATTTTTCAGAAAACTCCAGTTAGAATAGATGACCATTAAGCCATAATCACGTATACGTTCGAAGTCGTCGATTTGATTGAAGTTCATGCCGGTTTCCCATTTCCATTCACCCATCGTCACTTTTTCGCAATTCTTTTCATTGAATTGCAGACCGTACGAGAAAATAGGGAAACGGGTAGGTTTACCTTTGTCTGCAGAGTACCATTGTACGGATGAACCCATTGTCATTTTGTCCGGTTGAATCGGTGCCAGCTCTTCTCCGTATTCGGTACGGGATTCGCGTCCCATGTTGTAGTCTGCACCGGCCAGATACCCGATGGTGCCGTCTCCGGTACAGTCGGAGAACAATGGTGCTTTCAGTTCCACTTCTTTTCCATTCTCTATATGCTTGATGATGACAGATTCTATTCTGTTGCCATCGGTCTTTACAGATATGGCGCGGTAGTTGGCATAAAGGGTGATATTCTTTTCATTGGCGATAAAAAGCTCCTTCTTTTCATCTTCATAGTTTGCGGCAGGTTTGGCATTTCCTTCTTTAGAATGTCCGAATTCTCTTATCATACGTCCCAGTCCGGAATTGGGGCCTACTCCGATATTGCCCCCTAAGTGAACCCTGACTTCAGAGCTATTATTGCCGCCAAGTACTGGGCGGTCGTTGATTAATGCCACTTTGCATCCCAATCTGGAAGCGGCTGCGGCTGCACACATACCGGCTATACCGCCACCAGTTACAATCACATCATAGGAGTATTGCTCCGGTTCGGCTGGAATATCCAGCATTTTTTTACGGAAATTTGTCAGTTGTACAGTTTCGTTAGGAGGTAGTTGCTCTTTTTCTGTTGTAAAATAAATAGCATCGCAACGGCCATTGAAACCGGTCAAGTCTTTTAATGTTAGATTACTATTCCCAGCCTTTACTGAAATTTTTCCGGCGGGTTGCCACATCCATTGGTTGCCTTCATCACCTAAAACTATAGGCAGCTTTTTATTACCGATTTTTAGAGTGAACTTTCCTGCTCCTTTGCCATCATACCAGGGAGAAGTCCAGTTATAGGTACGTACATATACATAATATGTACCGCTCTCGGGAAAAGATATGGTAGTGGAAGCATCCTCAACCGGGACTCCCATTCCATGAGCCATTAGATAGGGTGACCCCATAAGATCCATGAATTGCTGGTCTACTACCCATCCTCCTTTTTGGTCAAAGCTTTCTGCTTCTATCAATAGATTGGAGGCTGTGATAAGCTGGCTACAGAACAGTAGACTTAAAATCAATATAATTCTTCTCATAAATATGCGGTTCTTTATTTTGTTGTGGAAACGGTATAAAAGGGCTGCCCTGGATTTCTAATTTGCAGAGCAGTCCTTTCATTACAGTTTGTTTATCCTTTTATTCACAATCTTTTTACCTATAATGTTTAACTGTTAATACCCTGGATTCTGTTTCATGTTTTCATTAATGATGATTTCAGATGTGGGGATTGGCCATAAATACTGCCGTTCGTCCCATTTGCGCTGGGAAAGTACTTGGATTAAGCCTTCTTTTTCCATAGCAGAGAAGTCTGCGATTCCATCTTCATCTATCTGTGGTGTAGTAGGCCAGAACCACAGTCCTTTTGATGTAACTTTGTCTCTTAATATGTCAGCAGGATATAGAATGCCGTAGTTCTTGGTGTTCAGAGCTTTGGTTGCCAATTTCCAACGAATGAGGTCCATGTAGCGGAGTCCTTCTTTAGCAAACTCTACGCGACGTTCCAGTCTGACTGTCTGGCGTAAGGACTTTTGGTCACGTGCTGTTACTGCCGGATATTTGTCTGTTTCAGAAGATTTCACTCCGTATGCTCTGGCACGTACACTATTGATGGCTTCTAATACAGATTCGTCAATCTTGTTCAGTTCAATCATGGCTTCTGCATAAGTCAACAATACTTCTGCGTAACGTATTTCAATATAGTCACTTTCCACTTTTTGTTTGTTATCTACCCAAGAATCGTCAATACCTTTTTTCCATAGCAATGCATTGAATGAGGTGTATTGTGCATTGGCACGGGTATCTTGGTTGGTTACCATTTTACCGGTTTTGTAGTTCATTACTTTTAATGCATCGGGATGAGGATCAAAGTCAAAGCTACAATGGCGGGTTCCAAATTCTACAATGGTGGCAGTACAACGGGGGTCACGGTTCTTGAAAGGATTGTGGGGATCAAAAAGAGGTGACTCGTCAATGGGCAACCCATCTGTACAGAGGAACGAAGCCAACAAGTCCCAAGAGGGTGCATACGAACCGTATCCTCCAGCATTTCTAGGTAGCTCATTTTTTGTGGCAGTAGCATCGTATAGAATGTTGTATTGCACGGAACGTGGGAATACAAGAATGCTTTCTATAGAATTTTTGGTATTCATCAAGAATAAGTCGCTGAAGTCGGGATGTAATTGATAAGCTTGCAAATTCATACACGCTTTAGCTGATTCGGCCGCAAGTTCCCAATCACCCATGTAAAGGGCAAAACGTGCTTTCATGGCTAGCGCAGCACCTTTTGTGAAACGTTGTGTCGAGTTACCGGTATAAGATACTGGTAACATAGAAATTGCTTTGTCGAAGTCTTGGTAAATTAAAGGTATAATCTCTTCTTTTGGAGTACGTCCTTTTTGGAAGGCTTCTTCAATGTAAATATTCTTATCTAGCCAGACAACATCACCAAAGAAAGAAACGAGTACTGCATATTTACAAGCTCTTGTAAAGTAAGCTTCTCCTCTGTATTGATTCAATATTTTTTCAGAGACACCAGCCTTTTCGGCGCGCTCAGACTTTTCAAGAAATGTATTGGCCATTGTTATACATTTATAGTTTGATTGCCATTGCTCTACTGGATACCAGTTCTCTGTTCCACCATCACCATTTACTGTACCGTCTAGGAGGTTGCAACGATTCACATTTCTATAGGTGAAGTTGTCGGTGGCTTGTTCCAGAAGTCCCTGGTTCATTTTATTCCAATATCCTATTTTATAGAATTCATTGGCAGCCATCAATAGTTCTTCTTCTGAAGAATACCAGTTTTCAGTGGAGGCCTCAGACAATGGAACTAAGTCCAAGTCATTGCAGGAACTTGCTAAAAATCCAAGTCCTAAAGCTAATATTATAAATTTATGTTTCATTTTTTTTCTTTCTTTTAAAAGTTAACAGATACGCCTAATAATATAGATGTTGTGATAGGATATTCACTTACTCCCATTTCAGGGTCCCATCCTTTCGGATATTTGCTCAAACAGAATAGATCGGAAGCACTGGCATAAATGCGTGCACCTTTGATGCCTATTGCGTTCATCCATTCTTTAGGGAATGTATAGCCTAAAGTTATATTTTTGAGACGGAAGTAACCTCCGTTGAACAGCCAATAATCTGACATGGCATAGTTGGAACTTTTGTTTACATGGGTTAGACGAGGATATTTGGCAACTGCGTTTTGTTCGTCCGTATTATAAGGACTCCAATAGTTTCCATCAATGATGGCGGGGAAATTCCCGTAATTGTTACGGAATGGTTCTACCATTTCTCTTGCCAAGCGTGCATTTTGTTTTCCGACACCTTGGAATGCCAATGAAATGTCAAAATTTTTGTACCCCAAATTGATATTACCACCATATAGGAAATGGGGTAATGAGCTGCCTAGTAATACTCGGTCATATTCAGGAGAAATCTTTCCGTCGGGTACACCGTCAGGACCAGATATGTCTTTGTATTTAATATCGCCCAATTGAGTGTTCTTATCATTGATTTTGGGAGAATTCTTTAAGTCTTCTTCTGTCAGGAAAAGACCATCGCTAACATAGCCATACCACTCATTGAATTCACTGCCTTCCATTTTAACTTTGTCACCGAGGAATTGGGTTCCTTGTAAATCCCCCATTTTGGAGGTGAAGTCAGAGAAGTTAATGGCTATTCCGTAGCTGAAGTCACCGATGTGGTCATTCCAACTGACATTCAATTCATAACCTTTGGTTGACATTTTGCCGGCATTGACGTCTGGGTCAGAGAATCCTAGAAAATCAGGGATAGCCATTGCTAATAGCATGTCTTTAGTATTTTTCCAGTAATAGTCACCGTTCACACGTAAGCGGTTGTTCAAGAAAGAAATGTCTAAGCCAATGTCTGTAGATTCAGTTTTCTCCCATGTTACATTTTCAATGGCATATTTCTGTTGGGATGCAGTTTGGTCAAAATAAATACCGTTGTTTTGATAGAAAATAGTGTTCCCAAATGCAATGGTTGACATATATGGGAAATCGCCAATACGTTCATTACCCAATGCTCCCCATGTAGCTCTAATCTTCAAGAATGACAGCCAGTCCCAATTAAGATTCTTCATGAAATTTTCTTCGCTGAGTACCCAACCGGCAGAGAAGGAAGGGAATGTACCCCATCTGTGTTTCTTTGCAAAACGTGATGAGCCGTCATGACGTATATTGGCCTGGAATAAATATCTGTCGGCATAGCTGTACATGACACGTCCGAAGTAGGAACGATAAGCGTACTCTTTTCCTTTTCCAGAGTTGCCAATTAAATCTTTAGGTCCATTATTGAGGTATGGAAAGTTCGTGAGAACGTAGCCGTCTCTGTCAGCACCTAATTCTTCAATATATTCGTAATAGTTTTCGTAACCTGCCATAAGGTTGATGTCATGTTTTCCGGCAAACTTCTTTGCATAGTTTGCTATTAATTGTGTAGTGACATTGTAGCTGTCATTGCGGGTTTCTGAGAGTTTGGTTGTGTTGTATAGTCCGCTGTTGTCTAAGTATCCCCCTATTGTATTGGGATCATCTGCCAATGTATAGCTGGCTGCTTTCTTGAATGTTTTGAACTTGTCGTAATTAAAGCGAGGAGCAACGATTGCTGAAATTTTAAATCCGTCAAAAGGCTTGAAATCAATAGATGCTTTACCGCCCAATGCTGTGTACCATTTTTTTGTTGTACCACCCAATTTCATCAATCCATAAGGGTTGGCTCCTGATTTGCCTTCAGCTATACGGCCGTCATCCCATACTCCTGCATAAATAGCAGGCATGTAGCGCATCATTCCGAATGGAGTGAATTGCGGCATGTGGTGTTTAGTGCGCTTAACATTGAAGTCCAATGTAGCACTTAACTTTTGGGTAATGTTGAAGTCATTGTTTACACGTAATGTATAGCGTTGGAAATAACGGTCACCGTACAGACCGCCTACTTCATCATACGCTAAGGATGCTTTGGTCTTAACGACCTTGCTGCCGCCTGAAAGGTGGATACTGTGACTTTGACGGGTTGCGGACTTCTCAAGAATCAGATCTTGCCAGTCGGTTATAGGATACTGGTTGGGATTGGTTGCATTGTTTTTCACCCAGTTATTAACTTGATCTTCTGAATAGGCTTGGTATTTGCCACCGTCCGGATTATCTGTATATCGTAATTCATTAGCCATTTCCAGAAAACGTTGCACGCCTACAACCTCAGGCTCTGCGGTAGGTATTTCCCAACCGAATTCACCGTTATAGGTCAATGACAGTTCCTTGTCACTGGCTCTTTTGGTGGTGACAAGAATAACGCCAGCAGCGGCACGAGAACCATAAATAGCAGCGGAAGCAGCATCTTTCAATACAGAAATGCTCTCAACGTCGTTGGCATTTACTGAATTGATGTCACCAGGTACTCCATCAACGATAACCAAAGGATCTGAATTCCCGATGGTTGTGATACCACGTACATATATCTTGTCTGCATTTGCACCAGGCGCATTATTGTTACGGGTTACCATTAACCCAGGGATGGTTCCTTGCAAAGCGGTGGAAAGGGAAGTTGTTTTACGGGCGGCTACTTCTGCACCTCCCACAGAACCTACTGCACCGGTCAAGTCTTTCTTTTTTACGGTACCATAACCGATAACAACTACTTCTTCCAAAGTCTTTGAATCTTCTTGCAGCACTACATTGATTGCGCTTTTACCGTTGACAGCAACAGATGCCGGTATATAGCCTACGTAAGAAACGGTTAGAGTAGCTTTCTCCGGCACATCTTCCAATGTATATTCACCGTCAATGTTGGTTATTGTTCCTTCTGTAGAGCCTTTGATAATAACGGAAGCTCCGATAAGCGGCTCATCATTTTCGTCTACGATTCTACCGGTTACTTTCTTTTTAGCACCTACAGATTTGTTGGTTTGCTGGAACAGCAAAATCTGCTTGTTTGCTTTTATTTCAAAGGAGATTTTCGTTCCTTTAAATAATTCTTTCAATACGGTCTCAAGTGAAGCATTTGATACATTTAAATCCTTTTTTGTTTCAAGATTGGGAAGTTTGTCTGTGTAGAATACGTTATAACCGCTAGCTTTTTCAATTTGCGGTATAATCTGCTTGATGGTCTGCTTGTTTACAGATAAACTGATTTGGGCGAAGCTGTTTCCCCAGAAAAACAGTGCACCCAGCAGTACTAAAGACCGCATAATCATTTTGTTTTGTCTCATGTCTAATAATATTAGATTAATTGTTTTTTATTTTGAGAAAGGCGTACCAAAGACCTGCTCTAATAAGATATTAGAGTAACTTATGACGAATTTCTCGTGAATGTTTAAACTAGAATTTTATTTTGCTGCCGAAAGCTGGCAGTTGTGTTTGATGAAGTAAAAAGTTTATAAAATCTATTCCATATTTTCCTTTTTAAGTTAACATAAAGAGTTTATTAAACACTACTAATATATTACGATCGTATTATCAGATTTTATTTTGTAATTAATGCCGCCAGCTTGGCTGATGTATTCTAATACATTATTCAAACTGCTATTCTTAATGATGCCGTGATAAGTATATTGTTTTACTTTCTCGTTTTTGAATATAAATTTGCAATTATACATTCGAGTAAGCATGGTACAAATTTCTTCAAAAGATTCACCGTAGAACGCTAGTTCATTGCTTCTCCATAGCAAATAACTTGCATTAGGATGAAGCTCGCTTTTTTCGAACTGTCCATTGGTCAGGTTACAAACGAGCCTTTCGTTTGGCTTCATATATGCCTCGTGTCTGCCGTCGTCTACTTTAACCTTTCCACTTATCAGGATTACAGCTACTGATTTATCGTCTTTATGTGCACGTATATTGAAGCTTGTACCTAGTGCTTGTACATTGATGCCATTTGCTTTCACGATGAAAGGCTTTTCCTTGTCCTTTGCAACTTCAAAATAAGCCTCTCCTTCCAGGGAGACCATACGTGTTTTCTTGTTGTAAGTGTTGTCATATACAATTCTTGAATCGGAATTGATGTAGACCTTTGTGCCGTCAGCCAAAATGATGTCGGCCTTCTGCCCGTTGGATACGGACATGGTGACTTCTGTATTGGCGTCATCGGCCAGTCGTTTGACTCCTGCATAATAGGCTCCGCTTCCCACTGCCAATATGATGCAGGCAACTGCAGCATAGCGCCCAATCTGACGCAGGAAACGGTTCCTTGTTTTCAGGACCTTCGTTTCCGTGGTGGAACTTGCGTCTATCTGGCTTAAAAGTTCGGTGAACATTTCATTTTGTACGGCTTTGTCCATCGTGTCCGGAGCCAGTGCCCAGCATTGCTGATAGTATACGGAAAATTTCTGTTGAAAATCCGGTTGCTTAATCCATGATTTTAACTGCACATCTTCTTCAGGGCTGGTCAGTCCACGAAAAAAACGATCCAATAGTTCAATATGACTGTCTTTTTTATCCATGTTCTGTAATATATATCCGCAAGTCTGTCAAAACACTCACAGAATTTTGAATTTTAACAATTGTTTAGAAAGTAAAAGGAGAGAAATAACATGATGAATTTACGTAGTTCTTCTTTCAGTAGTTTCATAGTACGGTAGAAATGAGCCTCTACAGCACGTTCCGTCAAATCTAACTGGGATGCGATTTCCTTATTGGACAGTTCTCCTGCTCTCTTCAGCTGAAAAACCTTTCGTGAAATTTCCGGTAAGCCTTGCAGTAGTTGTTCCATCTGTTTTTCAATGATGGAGATGTCCATATCCACGGTATCTCCTTCGATAGCTGCTTCTTCTGTTTTCAATTTGTTTTCTACAAATTTGTTGTGCAGTAGCATGCGTTCGGTTTCTTTATATACCATGTTGCGTGCAATGGTGCATAGATATGCCGGAAAGCTCTTCGCTGTATCCAGATTGCTGCGTTTTTCCCATATCGCCATGAAGCTGCTTTGGGTGATGTCTTTGGCTAATGACTTATCATATACAAGAAGAATAATGGTGTTATACAGCTTTGCACTATATTTTTCGTACAGCGCTTCAAAGGCAAATTTATTGCCTTCTCTCAATTTGGCTACCAATAGAGTATCATTTTCCTTCTGCATATTAATTCATCTTATATTTAAGGTTATAGACGCCATTCTAAATGGCATTTCCTTTGTTTGACAAAGTGTTATTTTACATAGATTATGCAAGAATAGACTGCAAAGGTGGCGTTTTTATTATTTATTTAAAAGCTTTTGGTTGAAAATATACATTCTTATTGCTTCTACGTCTGGACTTGTTTTATTCTTCTGTCGCGTGTTGAATCAGTTATCGGCTACAGGTGGTAGGTATCTCATTTCGGTATGTCGTTTTCATCTATTCCCAGCCGAAACAAGGGCTGAATAATAATCTGTATTGTTTACAAATAGTGTGGGCCTGAATAGAGTCGTATTCTGAACCTAATTCTGTCGTATAGTGAATGCCATTCAGTCGTATATTGAATAAGGTTCAGTAATATGTTGAATACAGTGTGCTTAATAATACTGATAATCAGATTGTTACAAACTTTTGTTTCGTCCTTAATAAAATGCGACAAATTGCCGGAATATCATTGCGCTCATTTCGCAGTGGATACGAATAAGAATTTTGGGAAGTGATATAGGCTTATCTGATATCTGCCCCCCACATCAGTTTATTACGAAGCGTATCAAAAAAGATGTGGTTGTACCGCTTGACTACCTTTATGCTATAGTCGGCACGTGAGATGTGCAACCGGGTCGTTTCTTTGCAGGACTCGCTACGGCCGTCGATGGCAACCAAGAAGTTATGGCTGCGGCTTTCCACATCAAGTGTAATTTCCCAGTCGTCACAAATGACGATGGGACGGACGTTGAGGCTGTGTGGAGCCACAGGGGTGATGGCGATGGTTTTACTGTGAGGCACGATGACCGGACCACCGACGCTGAGTGAGTAGGCGGTGGAACCGGTAGGTGTGGAGACAACCAGGCCGTCAGCTTGATAGGTGGTCAACGGAGCGCCATTGATGGCGGCGTGGATACTGATCATGGACGAACTGTCCCGCTTCAATACAGCTATCTCATTGAGGGCGTAAGGGGATTGCATCAAGCGTTCATCGTCGCACCTCAGTTGCAGTACACTACGCTCTTCTACCTTATAGTGATTGTTGTAGATTTCATCGAAGGTCTCTTCCATCTCTTCCGGTGAGATGTCGGCAAGGAAACCCAGCCGGCCGGTATTGATGCCCAGTATGGGGATATTCTTCTTTCCTACACGGCTGGCTGCTTTCAGGAAAGTGCCGTCGCCACCGATGCTGATAACCATGTCGGCACAGAAATCATCTCCGTCAAACAATTCGGCGTCAGGTATGTTTAGATGTAAATCGGCAGTCAGGAAGTGATGAAATTCCCGGCAGATGCAGAGCTGTGCATGATGCTGTCCGAGCAACCGGAAGAGGTTTTCTGCATGCGAGGATTTCTTTGCTTGGTAGGTATTTCCGAATATGGCAAATTTCATAATCAATTCTGTTGGATTGAAGTGCAAAGATGCTATTTTTTTCTCAGAATGCTGCCAATATATAACTATTATTTGTACTTTTGTCCCAAACTATAAACCGAATTATGACTAGATTAAGCGTTAATATAAATAAGGTGGCAACGCTGCGCAATGCCCGTGGAGGTGATGTTCCGAATGTTGTGAAGGTAGCGCTGGATTGTGAAGACTTTGGTGCTGATGGCATTACGGTGCATCCCCGTCCTGATGAGAGGCATATCCGCCGTAAGGATGTATATGATTTGCGGCCGTTGCTGCGGACAGAGTTCAATATCGAGGGTTATCCTTCACCCGAATTTATGGATTTGGTCTTGAAGGTGAAACCGCATCAGGTAACTTTGGTGCCCGACAGCCCTACACAGCTGACTTCAAACGCAGGCTGGGATACCAAGACCCATTTTGACTTCTTGAACGAAGTGTTGGATGAGTTCAACAATGCCGGTATCCGTACTTCCGTATTTGTTTCCACCGATGCCGAAATGATAGAATATGCTGCCAAAGCCGGTGCCGACCGCGTGGAGCTATATACGGAACCTTATGCTACGGCTTATCCCAAAGGACGGGAAGCGGCTGTAGCTCCTTTTGTCGAGGCTGCCAAGGTGGCCCGCAGCTTAGGTCTGGGGCTGAATGCCGGACATGATCTGAGCCTGGTGAATCTGAATTATTTTTATCAAAACATTCCGTGGCTGGACGAGGTGTCCATCGGGCATGCGCTGATTAGTGACGCGTTGTATCTGGGATTGGAGCGTACGGTCAAGGAATATAAAAACTGTCTTCGCTGATGAATGTAATGTTGTTATTGGCCCAAGTGGCTCCGGCACTGACTGACTCTATTGCAGGTGCCAATCCGGTACTGACACAAGTAAACGCTTCCGACGAAATGAATTTATGGAGTATGGCCATCAAGGGTGGCTGGATTATGGTTGTCTTGGGGTTGATGTCCGTACTTTGTTTCTACATCTTGTTTGAACGTAATTATGTTATCCGGAAGGCGGGGAAAGAAGACCCTCAGTTCATGGATAAAATAAAGGATTATATTTTGGGTGGGGAATTGAAAGCTGCCATTGCTTATTGTCGCAGTGTGGATACTCCCTCGGCCCGTATGATTGAAAAGGGTATCAGCCGTTTGGGACGCCCGGTGAACGATGTGCAGGCTGCCATCGAGAATGTGGGTAATATTGAGGTTGCCAAACTGGAGAAGGGAATGACGATTATGGCCACGATTTCCGGTGGCGCTCCTATGCTAGGCTTCCTTGGCACGGTGACGGGTATGGTACGTGCGTTTTGGCAAATGGCAAATGCCGGAAATAATATTGATATAACGTTGCTTTCCGGTGGTATTTATGAGGCGATGATTACTACGGTGGGCGGTTTGATAGTCGGTATTATAGCTATGTTTGCCTACAATTACCTGGTGACATTGATAGATGGCGTGGTCAATAAGATGGAAGCCAAGACAATGGCATTCATGGACTTGTTGAACGAACCGGCGAAATGATTAATTAAAGAATTAAGAATTAAAACTTAAAGGCGTGTTAAAACGTAGAGCTAAAATATCACCCAATTTCAGTATGGCGTCCATGACGGACCTGATTTTCCTGCTGCTGATTTTCTTTATGATAACATCTACCATGGTATCGCCCAATGCTATCAAGGTACTGCTGCCGCAGGGAAAGCAACAGACTTCTGCAAAGCCTTTGACAAGAGTTATCATAGATAAGAATCTGAATTATTATGCTGCTTTTGGCAATGACAAGGAACTGTCTCTGACGCTTGAAGAATTGACTCCTTTCCTACAATCGTGTGCGGAGAGGGAGCCTGAAATGTATATAGCTTTGTATGCTGACGAAACAGTGCCTTACCGGGAAATCGTGAAGGTGCTGAACATTGCAAACGAGAATAAATTCAAGATGGTGCTGGCTACACGACCACCGGAAAACTAAATCGTACATTGTACATGGCTAAATTGTAAATGCAATGGTGAATCGGAAGAAGAAAGGAAAATATATAGGTATGGCAGGTGCACTTGTGGTGCATGTTGCCATTATTGCCCTTCTGATACTGGTAGGATTCACACTGCCGGAACCCTCGGAAGAAGGCGGTGTGCCCGTTATGCTGGGAGAGGTGCCCGATGCACTGGGCCCTGCCGACCCTTCTTTGGTAAAGGTGGATGTCATGCCGGAGGAAACCGCTCCTCAGGTGCAGGAAACGGTGGAGCAGGACATCATTACGCAGGAAACTGAAGAAACCGTTGCCATAAAGCCTAAAGCCGAACCCAAGAAAAAGGAGGAGGTGAAGAAACCGGAAAAGACGGAAGCCGAAAAAGCAGAAGAGGCTCGCAAACTGGCAGCGGCAAAAGCCGAACGGGAACGTAAGGAAGCCGAGGAAGCTGCCCGTAAACGGGTAGCTGGCGCTTTTGGCAAAGGTGCTCAAATGGGCAGTAAAGGCGATACGGAAGGCGAAGGTATTCAAGGAAGTCCTACGGGGAATGCTCCGTCCGGAGCCACTTCGGGTACGGGAGGCTACGGCTCGTTTAATTTGGGCGGACGTTCTCTTGGTGAGGGCGGATTGCCGCGACCGGTATATAATGTGCAGGATGAAGGTAGGGTTGTGGTGACCATCATAGTGAACCCTGCCGGACATGTGATAGCGACCAGCATCAACCGCCAGACCAATACCGTCAATCCCGCATTGCGGAAAGCGGCAGAGGATGCTGCCAAGAAAGCCCGTTTCAATGCGGTAAGCGGCTTGAACAATCAGACGGGAACAATAACGTATTATTTTAATCTAAAATAAGAGGAGGAACAATTATGGGTACAGTTTATGTCTTTTTTGCCGACGGATTTGAAGAAATAGAAGCTTTTACTTCTGTGGATGTGATGAGACGCGCCGGACTGAACGTAGAAATGGTGACGGTAACCCCTGATGAAATAGTGACGGGAGCACACGATGTTCCGGTCTTGTGCGATAAGAATGTAGTGAACTGCGACTTCTTTGATGCAGAGCTTATATTATTGCCTGGCGGTATGCCGGGTGCGTCCACTTTGGAGAAGTGTGGAGAACTGCGTAATCTGTTACTGCGTTTTGCCCAAGAGCAGAAACCGATTGCTGCTATTTGTGCGGCTCCTATGGTATTGGGTAAGCTGGGATTGCTGAAAGGCAAGAAGGCTACTTGCTATCCCGGCTTTGAACAGTATTTGGAAGGTGCCGAATGTACGGGTGCTCCGGTAGAAAGAGACGGCAATATCATCACTGGTAAAGGACCGGGCGCTGCCATGGAGTTTGCATTGGCCGTAGTGGAACTGTTGCAGGGCAAAGAGAAGGTGCAGGAACTGAAAGAAGCCATGTGCGTAACAGATTTATGATTTTAAATCATAAATCATAAATCATAAATCATAAATGGTTCAGTATGCTCTGATTGTTGCCGGTGGCAAGGGCTTGCGCATGGGGACCGAACTCCCCAAACAGTTTCTCCCGATAGGGGGGAAACCTGTTTTGATGCGCACTCTGGAGGCGTTTTATGACTACAATGCTGAGATACGGATAATATTGGTGCTTCCCCACAGCCAGCAGGATTACTGGAGGCTGCTGTGCAGGGAGTACCGTTTTTCATTGCCGCATGCCATTGCAGATGGAGGGGAGACGCGGTTCCACTCTGTAAAGAACGGTTTGGCTTTGGTCAAGACACCAGCTTTAGTCGGTGTGCACGATGGGGTGCGTCCGTTCGTGGCCCGGGAAGTGATTGCACGCTGTTATGACTTGGCGGCCGAAAAAAAGGCCGTAATTCCGGTAATCGGTGTGGTGGAGACCGTTCGCCGTATGGAAGGGAAAGGCAGTGTGACTGTCGGCAGGGATGATTATAGATTGGTGCAGACTCCCCAGGTTTTTGATGCGGAACTGCTGAAAGCGGCATACGAGCAGCCTTATGCACCCCATTTTACCGATGATGCTTCTGTGGTGGAGGCATTGGGCGTATCTGTCTTTTTGACGCCGGGAAATCGGGAAAACATTAAAATAACCACTCCTTTTGATTTAAAAATAGCCACAGCTCTGATAGGTTCATGTTCGATTTAGCCACGCGTGACATAAAATATTTGTCGGGCGTCGGGCCGCAGCGTGCTTCGGTGCTCAATAAGGAATTGGGCATTTATTCCTTGCACGATTTGCTATATTACTTTCCATATAAATATGTAGACCGTAGTCGGATTTATTATATTCAGGAGATCGATGGGACAATGCCCTATATTCAGCTGAAAGGTGAAATACTAAGTTTTGAGATGGCTGGAGAAGGGCGCCAGCGCAGGTTGATTGCTCATTTCTCGGACGGTACGGGGGTGGTGGACTTGGTTTGGTTCCAGGGCATCAAATATTTGGTTGGGAAGTATAAAGTGCATCAGGAATATATTGTGTTCGGAAAACCGACCTTCTTCAATGGTAGAATCAATATGGCTCATCCGGATATAGACTCTGCTTCGGATTTGAAATTGTCGTCCATGGGGTTACAACCTTATTATAATACGACTGAAAAGATGAAACGGAGTTCTCTCAATTCGCATGCCATCGAGAAGATGATGAATACGGTGGTGCAGCAGTTGCGTGAGCCGTTGCCCGAGACCCTTTCTCCCGCTATACTTGCCGAGCATCATCTGATGCCGTTGACGGAAGCTTTGGTCAATATACACTTTCCCGCTAATCCGGATTTATTGCGTAAGGCACAGTATCGGCTGAAGTTTGAGGAGCTCTTTTACGTACAGTTGAATATCCTGAGGTATGCAAAAGACCGTCAGCGGAAATATCGCGGTTATATTTTTGAAAGGGTGGGCGAAGTGTTCAATACCTTCTACTCCCGTAATCTTCCTTTTGAACTGACCAATGCACAGAAGCGGGTATTGAAGGAAATCCGTAAGGATGTAGGCTCAGGAAAGCAGATGAACCGCTTGCTGCAAGGGGATGTGGGAAGTGGAAAGACGCTTGTCGCACTGATGAGTATGTTGATGGCGCTCGATAATGGTTTTCAGGCATGCATGATGGCACCTACCGAGATTTTGGCAAACCAGCACTATGAAACCATCCGTGAGCTGCTGTATGGAATGGAGGTACGTGTGGAACTGTTGACCGGTTCTGTTAAGGGCAAGCGGCGCGAAGCTATCCTTGTCGGTTTGTTGACGGGAGACATACATATACTGATAGGTACCCATGCCGTCATTGAAGATACGGTGAATTTTGCTTCGCTCGGTTTGGTTGTGATTGATGAGCAGCATCGTTTCGGTGTGGCCCAACGGGCACGCTTGTGGACAAAGAATGTACAACCTCCCCATGTATTGGTGATGACGGCAACCCCGATTCCCCGCACATTGGCAATGACGCTTTATGGCGACCTGGATGTGTCTGTCATCGATGAATTGCCTCCCGGACGTAAACCGATTGTCACTCTTCATCAGTTTGATAGCCGTCGGATAAGCTTGTATCAGTCCATGCACAAGCAAATTGCCGAAGGCCGGCAGGTCTATATTGTCTACCCGCTGATTAAGGAAAGCGAAAAGATTGACTTGAAGAATCTTGAAGAAGGGTATCTGCATGTTTGTGAAGAGTTTCCCGAGTGTAGGGTTTGCAAGGTGCATGGAAAGATGAAACCTGCTGAAAAGGATGCTCAGATGCAATTGTTCGTATCCGGTGAGGCACAGATAATGGTGGCTACCACCGTGATTGAGGTAGGTGTAAATGTGCCCAATGCTTCGGTGATGGTGATTGAGAACGCCGAGCGTTTCGGGCTGTCCCAGCTTCATCAGCTTCGGGGACGTGTAGGACGTGGAGCTGACCAGTCCTATTGTATCCTGGTTACCGGCTACAAGTTGGCGGAGGATACAAGGAAGCGTTTGGAGATAATGGTGCGGACTAATGACGGCTTTGAAATAGCGGAAGCAGACTTGAAACTACGTGGTCCTGGAGATTTGGAAGGGACACAGCAGAGCGGCATTGCTTTCGATCTGAAGATTGCCGATATAGCCCGTGACGGACAACTGCTGCAATATGTCCGTGAAGTAGCGCAAACGGTGGTGGATACAGATCCACATGGCATGTTGCCTGAGAACGAGGTCTTGTGGCGACAACTGAAAGCGTTGAGAAAAACGAACGTTAATTGGGCTGCCATTAGCTAAAAAACGGTTAAACATGCACTTTTATTACATTTTATGTTGTAAAACATGTTTGCTTGTAAGTCTCCTATCTATAGGGGATTAAGACATCTTTGCGAGCTTTACATTTTCCTCCTCTTCGAAAAAATAGTTAATGACTGATGTCGTTTTTCAGAGAGAAATGTTACCTTTGGGAGAATTTTTGAAAATCAATCTGGATATTCGCGTAGAACAAGTGGTGTTTGATTTGCCGAGATGCTTGCAACGGATATCAAAATGAATGACGAAACGGATGAATTTTAATTGGATAAAAACTGCTTTATTGGCTGCGACGGCAATGGTTAGCTTGAATTCTTTCTCGCAGGACTTGATTGCCCGCCAAGCCCCCGTCGACAGAAAACTTAAGAGTGTAGATTCACTGGCTTTGCAAAAACAGATACGTGCGGAACAATCATTGTATCCGGGTTTAGATTTGTATCCCAACTGGAACAACGAATTCGTACAAGCCTATGGCAATGCGATTGTGCCTGAGAGCTATACATTTGATTTGACCGGTTTCTGTATGCCTACTCCCAATACCCGTATCACAGATGTATTCGGTTACCGTCCCCGGAGAAGAAGAGCTCATTATGGTTTGGATATCAAGGTGTATGTAGGCGATACAATCCGTGCGGCTTTTGATGGAAAAGTACGCGTTGTCAAGAATCAAGGTCGTCGTGGATACGGCAAATACGTCGTTATTCGTCACGACAATGGTTTGGAAACCGTTTACGGACACTTGTCTAAACAATTAGTTGATACAAACCAGTTGGTAAAAGCTGGCGAACCGATTGCATTGGGAGGAAATACCGGACGTTCTACCGGTTCACACCTTCACTTTGAAACGCGTTTCTTGGGTATTCCCATCAATCCTGCGCTTATGTTTGATTTTGAAAAGCAGGATATCGTAGCTGATTCCTATACTTTCCATAAGACAAAAGGCTCTTCCGGTACGGCGCGTAGCATGGCATCGGGTGAAGGTCTGTTCTATAAGGTGAAGAAGGGAGATACATTGGGCAGGATTGCCGCCCGTCAGGGAACCTCTGTAGACAAGCTCTGCAAGCTGAACAGAATTACGCGTAAAACAATCCTGAGACCGGGACAAGTATTACGCTGCTCATAAAAACGTAAAC
Source organism: Bacteroides sp. CACC 737 (assembly GCF_013874375.1). Classification (NCBI taxonomy): domain Bacteria; kingdom Pseudomonadati; phylum Bacteroidota; class Bacteroidia; order Bacteroidales; family Bacteroidaceae; genus Bacteroides; species Bacteroides sp. CACC 737. The sequence goes on along the minus strand of NZ_CP059408.1, from coordinate 2,858,704 downwards.
AATCTCTATAGAAGAGGGTACTTTAATAGATTTTAGAGTGCCCTCTTTTTCTTTTTCTTTAATTATTCCTATCTTTGCAGCGCACTGTGAAAATAGGCTGTATTCCAGCATAAACAAGCAAGGAAATGAAAGATACCAAGCAACAGTTTGAACATGTCATTGCGGTTTGCCGTGACTTGTTCTCCAAAAAACTTCATGATTACGGTCCGGCGTGGCGCATTCTTCGTCCGTCTTCTGTGACAGACCAGATATTCATCAAAGCTAACCGCATCAGAAGCATTGAAACGAAAGGAGTGACTTTGGTAGATGAAGGCATCCGTTCTGAATTCATAGCTATTGTCAACTACGGAATTGTAGGGCTGATACAGTTGGAGCTTGGATATGCCGAGGCTGCTGATATGACCAATGAAGAGGCATTGGTGCTGTATGATAAATATGCCAAAACCTCTTTGGAGTTGATGCTTGCCAAAAATCATGACTATGATGAGGCTTGGCGCAGTATGCGTATCAGTTCGTATACGGATTTGATATTGATGAAGATTTATCGGACAAAGCAGATTGAAAGCTTGTCCGGAGCGACTTTGGTTTCGGAAGGTATTGATGCCAATTATATGGATATGATTAACTATTCTGTATTTGGTTTAATTAAGATTGAATTTGGAGATTGACAAGAAACATATTATCAGGAAAGTTTGGGTGAACCTCTGCCGTTTTCTGTTGGGGGCTTTGTTCATATTTTCCGGATTTGTGAAAGCCGTTGATCCGTTGGGCTTCTTCTATAAAATTCAAGATTACTTGACGGCTTTCGGCATGATTTCCTGGTTTCCTTCTTATGCACCTTTGCTGGTAGGGATAGTGTTGTCTGCCATAGAGTTTAGTGTAGGTGTTTTCTTGTTTTTGGGTATACGCCGGAAGGTGGCATCTGCATTGGCGTTATTGCTGATGGCTGTAATGACTCCGCTAACACTTTATTTGGCTTTGGCGAATCCGGTATCTGACTGCGGATGTTTCGGTGATGCGTGGATATTGACCAATTGGCAGACTTTCGGCAAGAACGTAGTCTTGTTGGTGGCGGCAGTATCTGTATTCAAGTGGCAGGATTTACTGGTACGTTTCATTACTCCGAAGATGGAGTGGATGATTTCCATGTATACGTTTCTATTTGTGTTTGCGTTGTCCTTCTATTGCCTGGAGAATTTGCCGATACTTGATTTCCGACCTTACAGAATTGGAGCGAATATCAAGGAGGGCATGGAAATTCCGGAAGGTGCTAAACCAAGCGTGTTTGAAAGCCGGTTCATTTTGGAAAAAGGAGGAAAGCGTCAGGAATTTACATTGGACAACTATCCGGACAGTACATGGACGTTTGTAGAATCACATACGATACTGAAGGAAAAAGGTTATGAACCTCCCATTCATGATTTTTCCATGATGAGTCTGGATACATGGGAAGATATAACGGACAGCGTACTGTCGGATAAAGGATATACGTTTCTGCTGGTTGCCCATCGGATAGAAGGAGCGGACGACAGTAACATCGACCTTATCAATGAAATATACGATTACAGTGTGGAGCATGGTTATGGCTTTTATGCCTTGACTTCATCTCCGGAAGACGAGATAGAATTGTGGCGTGACAAGACTGGAGCGGAATATCCTTTCTGCCAGACAGATGATATTACGCTGAAGACCATTATCCGTTCAAATCCTGGTCTGTTGTTGGTAAAGGACGGAACAATTTTGAATAAGTGGAGTGACAACCGGCTGCCTGATGAATATGTGCTGACCGATAGCCTGGACAAGTTGGAATTGGGCAAGCAGAAACAGGAAAGTGACTTACAAACAATAGGCTATGTGTTGCTGTGGTTCATCCTTCCTCTGATGATGGTGCTTTGTGTCGATATTTTAGTCGTAAGGCGTCGGGAGAAACAACGCCTCAGACAACAATAGTATCAAATAGTAAATAGTAAATTGTCAAATAGTAAATTGTCAAATAGTAAATACATTAACCCTTTTAATAATAAAAAAAATGAGAAAAAACATTGTTGCAGGAAACTGGAAAATGAACAAAACCCTCCAAGAGGGTATTGCTCTTGCAAAAGAACTGAATGAAACATTGGCTAACGAAAAGCCTAACTGTGATGTAATCATCTGTACTCCGTTTATCCACCTGGCATCTGTTACTCCTTTGGTAGACGCTGCCAAGATTGGTGTAGGTGCAGAAAACTGTGCAGACAAGGAGTCAGGCGCATATACCGGCGAAGTATCAGCTGCTATGGTTGCTTCTACTGGTGCAAAATATGTCATTCTGGGTCACTCTGAACGTCGTGCTTACTATGGTGAAACAGTTGCTATTCTGGAAGAAAAAGTAAAATTGGCTTTGGCTAACGGTCTGACTCCGATTTTCTGTATCGGTGAGGTATTGGAAGAACGTGAAGCAAACAAGCAGAATGAAGTGGTAGCTGCTCAGCTGGCTTCTGTATTCTCTTTGTCTGCCGAAGATTTCTCTAAGATTATCTTGGCTTACGAGCCGGTTTGGGCTATCGGTACCGGTAAGACTGCTACTGCAGAACAAGCACAGGAAATCCACGCTTTCATCCGTTCATTGATTGCTGAAAAGTATGGTAAGGAAATCGCTGACAACTGCTCTATCCTTTATGGTGGTAGCTGCAAGCCCTCCAATGCAAAGGAATTGTTTGCCAACCCGGATGTTGACGGCGGTCTGATTGGCGGTGCTGCCTTGAAGGTTTCTGACTTCAAGGGTATCATCGATGCCTTTAATTAATGGATAATGGAGGATTGATAATTGATAATGGGGATGTGCCCGTTGTCAGTTATCAATTCCCTTTGTTTTTCATTATCAATTATCTACTATCAATTATCAATTATGAAAAAGCTTGGTTTACTTTTAGTTGCATGTTTCGTTTTTGTAACGATTTCTGTAGCGCAGAACAATATTGTGAAAAGCCTGGAACGTAATGTACCAGGACAAGGCAGGGTGACTATCCATCAAGATGCGCGCATTGCGGCATTGATAGGTTCGGAATATGTACCTGCCGGTTCGGATGAGCAGAAAGTAATTAAAAGTTCGGGTTACCGCATACAGGTTTATGCAGGGAATAATACCCGTCAGGCCAAGAACGAAGCTTATGCGGTAGCTACCCGCATCAAGGAACATTTCCCCGAACTTACAGTTTATACCTCTTTCAATCCTCCTCGCTGGTTGTGCCGTGCAGGAGATTTCCGCAGTATCGAAGAAGCGGATGCCATGATGCGTCAGTTGCGGGCTACCGGTGTATTCAAGGAAGTCTCTATTGTGAAAGAGCAGATAAATATCCCTTTATAAAGAATATCATGTTAGGAAAAGAAGAAATTGTATCTCCTTCATTGGATGAACTGAAGGAACATTATCACCGCATCCTTACTCTGCTGGGTGAAGATGCCGGACGTGAAGGTTTGCAGAAGACACCTGAACGGGTTGCGAAGGCCATGTTGTCGTTGACGAAAGGGTATCATATGGACCCGCACGAGGTACTTCGTTCAGCCAAGTTTCAAGAAGAATACAGTCAGATGGTGATTGTGAAAGACATTGATTTCTTCTCACTTTGCGAACATCACATGCTTCCCTTCTACGGAAAGGCACATGTGGCATATATTCCTAACGGCTATATTACCGGACTGAGCAAGATAGCCCGCGTAGTGGATATTTTCTCTCACCGCCTGCAAGTGCAGGAACGTATGACTCTCCAAATAAAAGAATGTATTCAGGAGACGCTGAATCCGCTGGGGGTTATGGTTGTTGTGGAGGCTAAACACATGTGCATGCAGATGCGCGGAGTAGAGAAACAGAACTCCATTACCACTACATCCGATTTTACCGGAGCATTCAACCAAGCGAAGACCCGCGAGGAATTTATGAATTTAATCAGGCATAATTCTTGATGGAAAACTCTCCGAATTGAATTTAAAAATTCAGGATGACTCTGTCTCCCAGTCGCTTTGCCATGATGCTTTTTACTTTGTTCAATTCGTTGTAGCGCTCCATGATACTGTTGCATTGAGTTTCATCGTTGGCTATGGTAGGGTTTTGCAATGCAAATAGAGTATGCTTCAATTCTTCGCAGACGATGGCATATTTGAAGTTAATCATTAACCGTGGTATTAGCTCATAAAGGCGTTCTTCGTCCGTCACCATTTGTTCTATCTGTGATTTCCTTAACTGATAGCGGTTGCTGATAAGCTCCACGCTCAGCTTGCTGATGACGGGGTCGGGATGCGCCACAAAATACCGTTCGGCAGTAAAGCCCTCATTGTGGATACGTTCGGCAGCCTCTGTCAGGATTTGCCGGTGAAGCGGATTATGGAAGGCAAGCTCGTCTTCTTTTAAATCATTGACTATATATTCAGTTACAGTGATAGGAGTTTCCTGCCCCTCTTCATTGGTGACATTGCACATCACCCGCTCGCCATAGAGCACTACCATCTTCAGAATAAGCCGTTCGTATTTATAGAACTCCTGGCCTTCCTTGCCTTCCTGCGGGATGAAGGATACATATTCTTCCTGGGGTAGAAAAGGTGGAGGTGTTTCGGAAGGGAGACTGGCAGGCAGTGATTCGGGCGTGTAGCCGATAACTTGCTGTGCGTCGGGGGGGGCAACTGTGGCTGTTTGACTGCCATTGATGCCTGCTTCTGCATTGGCTCTTGAGGCATTGGCCGACCGACGCTCACGTTCTGCTCGCTCAGCTTGTTGCTCGGCTTGCTTTTCGCGACGTTTGGCAACCTCAGAAACCAGCAGTTTGTCTTCTACGTGCAGTAATTGGGCGCACTCCTTGATATAGACATCGCGCACAATGGCTTCGGGAATGATGGAAATGCTCTGCACAAGGTTTCCTATAAGCTCGGCGCGCTTGATGGGGTCTTTTCCTGCATCTTCAAGCAACAGATTGGTTTTAAAGCGGATAAAGTCCGTTTCATTCTCTTGTATGAAATTCTGGAATTCCGTCGCATTGTGTTTGCGAGCAAAGGAGTCCGGGTCGTCCCCGTCGGGCAGGAGGCAAACTTTGACGTTCATGCCTTCTTCTAGCAACATGTCAATACCTCGGATAGAGGCCTTTATACCGGCAGCATCACCGTCGTAAAGTACTGTCATATTGTTGGTGAAGCGATGAATCATCCGGATTTGTCCGGGTGTCAATGCTGTACCCGAAGAAGCAACCACATTCTCTATGCCCGATTGGTGCATGGAAATGACGTCTGTATAACCTTCGACCAGAAAGCAACGATCTTGTTTCATAATGGCTTGTTTGGCAAAGTATATGCCGTACAGCTCGTTGCTTTTATGATAAATTTCCGATTCAGGCGAGTTGACGTACTTTACCTTGACGCCTTTGGTGGCACCGGCAAGCACACGTCCTCCGAAAGCTACCACCTTGCCGGAGAGAGTGTGTACCGGAAAGATGACCCGCCCCCAGAAGCGGTCACGCAGTCGGTGGTCGTCTGTTTCGTAGCAGAGGCCGGTCTTGACGAGATAGTCTTTTTTGTATCCTTTCTTTAGGGCTTCTTGAGCGAGTGCATCGTGGCTCTCGGTACAGTAACCTAACTGGAACTTCTCGATGATGTCATCGCGGAAGCCGCGGCTGCGGAAATAGGCCATGCCGATACTCCGTCCGTCTATGTGGTTCTTTAGGATGTTCTGGAAGTAGTCGCGGGCAAAGTTGTTTACGATGAAGAGGCTTTCCCGTTCGCTCTGTGCTATCTTCTCCTCACTGGATAGTTCGCGTTCTTTGATTTCAATGCCGTATTTCTTAGCAAGATATTTCAGTGCCTCAGGATAAGACATCTGTTCGTGTTCCATGATGAAATGCACTACATTTCCTCCTTTTCCGCAGGCAAAGCACTTGCAGAGCCCTTTGGCGGGGGATACATAGAAGGAAGGGGTTTTGTCATCGTGGAAGGGACACAGTCCTACATAATTCACACCGCGTTTGCGCAGGGTAACGAAGTCCGATACGACATCGTATATTTGTGCGGCATCAAGAATTCTGTCTATAGTGGGTTGGTCTATCATGAAAGCGGTTCTATTAACAGTGCAAAGATAAAAAAAATCCCTCGTTGAGGACGAGGGAACCTGATGTTTTCACAATGGACATTTTATCTATTTAATCTTTTCTCTGATTTTGGTCAGATACTTCTTCATGCCTTCCGCATCCTTGTTGTTGATGATTTCCAGCAGATTCTTCAGTTCCAGACGGATGTTCTCCACTTGTGAGGGAGTGCGCGGGTTGAAGAGAATTTCTTGGAGCAGGTAATCGTCTTCACTCAGCAATCCTTTGGCGATAGCCATGTGCTTTTTGAATGTAGTGCCCGGAGCTTCCTGGTGTTTCATGACTGCCGAAAATACGAAGGTAGAAACAAAAGGGATGGACAGCGAATAGGCTACAGTCTCATCATGTTCGTCGAATGTATATTCAAAGATATTTAGCTTCATTGTCTGGTAAAGGTCTTTAAAGAAAATTTTTCCCAAGTGGTCACCTTCGCTGATGATGATGGCATTCTCTGTATTCAGATTACTAAGACTGGCAAAAGTCGGGCCGAACATGGGGTGTGTCGATACATATCGGAAACCGCTTTCTTCGTAAAATTTCTTCAATCCGGTCTTTACCGAAGCAATGTCACTGATGATGCAGTCCTTAGGCAGTACTGGCAGCACTTGGCGGAAGGCGTCCAGTGTGTATTTCACCGTAGCTGCATTGATGACTAGTTCTGGTTCGAATTCCTTGATTTCTTCCAATGTAGTGAAACGGTAGGTGTTGTAGACAAAACGCAGTTGGTGCGGGTTAACGTCGAACACAGCCGTCTCGTGCTGGAAACTCAATATATCTGTAAAGAAAGAGCCCATTTTTCCGGCTCCAAGTATTAATATTCTCATGATGTTTAATGTGCTAATGTGTTAATGTGCTGATGTGCTAATTGCCATGCGGCATTACTGCGCAGCCAATTAGCACATTGGCACATTAGTACATTAAATAATTACTTATTTATAATTTCCATTTGTTGCCTCACACTCTCTTCGTGTATCGCCTCAAATACCTTTTTGATGAACTCGGCATCCATACCGCACAATGCACCTTGCGAGCCGCGTTTCTCAAGGATTTCGTTGTAGCGTCCGGTTTGTAGGATGGTCATATCATGTTCCTTTTTGTAAGTGCCGATTTCTCGTGCCACACGCATTCGCTTGGCCAGCTCTTGAATGAGATTGTTATCACATTCGTCAATCTGCTTACGTAATTCACTGAGGTTTTCAGTGCTTTGCGTTTCCTTGCGGATGACGAGCAGGTTGAGGATGTAATCTAGCACATCCGGAGTTACTTGTTGTGCTGCATCGCTCCAGGCACAATCCGGGTTGCAGTGACTCTCGATAATCAGTCCGTTGAAGCCCAAATCCATAGCTTGCTGGCAGAGTGGAGCTACCAGTTCGCGCTTTCCACCTATATGGCTGGGGTCGCAGATGATGGGCAGGTTCGGGATGCGTCGGCGCAACTCAATGGGGATATGCCATTGGGGCAAGTTACGGTAGAGCTTCTTGTCATAGCTGCTGAATCCGCGGTGGATGGCACCTAGGCGTTTCAGGCCTGCATTGTTGATGCGTTCCAAAGCTCCAATCCAGAGCTCCAAGTCGGGATTTACCGGATTCTTTACCAGTACCGGGATATCGACGCCTTTCAGTGCATCAGCAATTTCTTGTACGGCGAAAGGGTTGGCGGTGGTACGTGCACCTACCCAAAGAAGGTCAACTCCAGCCTTTAGGCATTCGTATACATGTTTGGCGGTGGCTACTTCGGTGGAAACGTACATGCCGGTTTCCTTCTTTACCTCTTTCAGCCAGGCAAGGCCGTCTACACCGATGCCTTCGAAACCGCCCGGTTTGGTACGCGGTTTCCAGATGCCGGCACGGAATAGTTTGATGCCTTTGTCTGCCAGTTGTTTGGCAGTGCTCATTACTTGTTCTTCTGTCTCTGCGCTACAAGGGCCGGCAATGATGAGGGGGCGTTTGTCCTCAATGCCGGGAAGGGTGATGGGTTCTAATTCGAGTTCCATATTCTTTGTTTATTAGTTTTTTAAAGTTTGTTGTATGAATGTCTCTTTTTCACTGTCCGTTTTCCTATATGGGAATCGTCGTTTCCCTATATGGGAACTATCGTTACCCTATATGGAAAATGCATTTACCTGCCTTTGAAAATACAGGTAAACATAAGGGTATGATTCTTAATATACTATATCCTATGTGCTAATTCATTATCTCCTTGATGCGGCTCAATGCTTCTGCCAGCTTTTGGTCCTTGCAGCAGAGGGAGATGCGGATGTATCTCTTGCCGTTGCTGCCGAAGATAAATCCCGGGGTGATGAATACACGCGCCTTGTGCAGCACGCGTTCCGTCAGCTCCTCCACATCTGCACAGGTGTCGGGTATTTTGCCCCAGAGGAACATGCCTACCTGGTTTTCATCGTACGTGCATCCCAGGGTGTGCATGATTTCGCCTGCCAGCCTGCGGCGGTTGCGGTAGTTGGCGTTGTTGCCGTCATACCAGTCGTGTTCGGCTTCCAGTGCAGTGGCGGCGGCGAGTTGCATGGCGCGGAACATGCCGCTGTCGATGTTGCTCTTCACTTTTAGTATCCATTGCACGAAGTCGGCATTAGAGGCAAGCATGCCGATACGCCAGCCCGGCATGTTGTGGCTCTTGCTCATGGAGTTGAACTCTATGCAACACTCCTTGGCGCCGGGGATGCTGAGGATACTGATGGGGTGTTCGTTCAGGATGAAGCTGTAAGGGTTGTCGTTCACGATGACGATGTCCTTGCGGCGGGCAAAGTCTACCAACTTCCGGTATAGTTCGGGGGTGGCATTGGCTCCGGTGGGCATGTTGGGATAGTTGGTCCACATCAGCTTCACGCGGCTCATGTCCATTTGTTCCAGCTCGTCGAAGTCGGGCATCCAGCCGTTTTCTTCTTTTAGGTTGTAGTTCACCACTTCGGCACCGAGAATCTTGCTCAATGAGGTGTAGGTGGGATACCCCGGATTGGGCACCAGCACTTGTTCGCCGGGGTTGACAAAGGCAAGCGTCACGTGCAGGATGCCTTCTTTGGAACCGATAAGCGGTTGTATCTCTGTGTTGGGATTCAATGCTACGCCGTACCACTTCTCGTACCACCGGGCAAAGGCTTGGCGCAGTTCGGGGATGCCCACGTAGGGCATGTAGCCGTGTCCATCCGGGTTGCAGGCGGCTTCGCAGAGCGTTTGGATGGTCTTTTCAGAGGGTGGCATGTCAGGGCTTCCGATGCCCAGACTGATGACATCCTTGCCTTCGGCGTTCATTTGCGCCACTTCTTTCAGTTTCTTCGAGAAGTAGTATTCGCTTACGCTTGCCAGACGTTCGGCTGGCTTTATCTTAGATGTTTGATTTTCCATCTTCATATTCTCCTAATATTTTTAGTTCTTTGGTCAGCGGTGTGATTGCTGCGATAGATTGTTTGTATCTCAGTACATTGTCGAACACGACATCTACGTAAAACTGATACTCCCATTCCCGTCCGATGATGGGGAGGGACTGTATTTTGGTCAGATTGATTCTGTAGAAGGACAAGATGGACAATACTTGAGAAAGGCTTCCTTCGGTGTGGGGCAGTGTGAACACCATGCTGGCCTTGTTGACATCCTTGCTGCGGTGCCGGTTCAGTTCATCCACCTGCCAAGGGTCGGCTACCACAAGGAAGCGGGTGAAGTTGTGCTTGTTTGTTTCGATGCCTTCCTGCAGAATCTTCATGCCATAACGCTCTGCGGCTGCTTTGGAGCAGATGGCAGCATGGCCTTTCAGGTTTTCTTTTTGGATGATTTCGGCACTGCGGGCGGTATCTTCGCCTTCCACCACTTTTATACTGGGGTGCTGTCCGAGGAATTCACGGCATTGCATCAGGGCGATAGGGTGGGAGTTGACTTCGGTAATATCAGCCCAGTCTTCATCGGGCAGGCAGACAAAACTATGGGAAATGCGCAGCTTGTATTCGCCAACAATCTGTGCACCACTTTGGCGTAATAGCTCATTGTTATGTAGCAAACTACCTGCAATGGTGTTTTCTATTGCCAGCATTCCTATGGTCTGACTGTCTTTTTTGATGGCACTGAACACGTCTTCAAAGTTGGCGCAACAGATTAACTCTATTTCTTCTCCTTCGAAGTACTTGTGTGCGGCGATGTCGTGATACGAGCCTAATGTTCCTTGAATGGCTACCTTTCTCATTATTCTTTATTTTCTTGGTTATGCTATAAAAAAAATCCCGCTTCCATACGATGGAGCGGGATTCTGTATATTTACTTGTTTCTCTATTCAGTCCTTAAGCATCACTGTCACTTGATACATACAAACTCCCGCTCTACTTTTTGGCTAAAGTAAAAGTAAAAAAAGAAGTAATATGCATAAGTAAATGACTTCATACTTGTATTCTCTGTTTTTGAATTACGCGACAAAAGTAATGCTTTTCTTTTATATACAAACAAAAAACAATGTTTTTTTTAGGGATAGTAGCAATTTAACTTATTTCCCTTTAATTTGTACAATGACTTGAACCGGACGATGGTCGGATGAAATGGTGTCTTCTATGACTTTCCGGTATTGTACGTCAAACCGATACCCATTCTTGGAATAGCCGTAGATGTAGTCTATACATCGGTTGGGACGGTCTGCCGGGAAAGTATAAGAGGTTGTGTCATTGAGGGTGGCAAAATGTTTTGCCAATTCCAGCTGGGGAGCGCTTGCTGGTGCAGAGTTCATGTCGCCTGCCATAAAGATGGGCTTATCGACGTTTTGCAAGGCTTTTTCTATCAATGGTACGGCAAGGAGCTGGTCTTCTGGAGTGAGGGACTGGTGTGTGGCACAAAATACATAATCTTTAAATTCTGCAATAATGAGGGTACGTTTTTCTTCCCGTCCGGGCATTGGAATGATTTTGTATTTTATGGGTATCTCTCTGGAGAGGATTCCGATGCCGTAGCTTCCACCCTGAAAAGGAATGGCTGCTGCATAAGTCCCGTGCATTCCGGTCAGTTTTTCTAATTCTCCGAGAGCATGGATTCCTTTGTTGCGCACCGTTACACTGTCAAGTTCCTGCAGGGCGACTATGTCCGGAGAAGTTTGACTGATAACATTGGCAATGCGTCGGCAATTGTACTCCTTGTCCATACCGATGCAATTATGTACGTTATAGGACAATATGTTCACTTGCTGTGCATGGGCAGGTGCGAACATCAGTACAAAAAGTACTGATAGAAATAAATTTCGTTTCATTGGCGGCAATAATTGAATTTGTTATAATCCTAGGATATTACCGGTACTTCCCCCCGGTTGATTACCATATTGTCCGTTAAAGTTCTGTATCTCTTTAGGATTAAGTTCCAGTCCTTTCTTCATGTCCTCCGCAGAGCCTTCCTTGTCTCCGTTCAGCAACTTGGCACGTCCGCGCTCATGATAGGCCTCTGCGAAATTAGGGTTCAGTTCTGTGGCTTCCGTAAAGAGCTCGATGGCTTCTGCCAGCTTGTTTTGGGTGATGTAAAGCTGTCCTAAGTAGAGGAAGGCTTGTTCGTTAAAGGGATTCAACTCCGTCACTTTCTGATAACTGCTTTCTGCTTTTTCTTTGTCTCCCGTAGCTTCTTCTATCTTTCCACGGAGCAAGATGGCACTTTCGTCTTCCGGGTCTTGTGCCAGAATGGTGTCTATGTCTTCCATCGCTTCCTTGTATTGCTGCATTTGGACCAGTGCTTCGGCACGGAGCAGACGGGCTTCGGTAAAATCATCTTTCAGTACGATGGCTTTCGTAAGATGAGCGATGCACATGATGCCGTCTCCTTGTCCATTGTTTGCTTTGCCTAGCAGGTAGTGTGCCATGGCGTTGCCCTCTTCTATTTCGATAGCTTTCTTTGCCGCTCCTGCCATGGCAGGATAGTCTTCCTGCATGTAGCATACGTTGGCAAGACTGAGGTAGGTGGAGGTATGTTCCGGCTCTATTTCGGTCATGCGTTCCAGTAGTTTGTGTGCCTCGTCCAGTTCGTTGGTCTGGGTGTAGACTTGGGCAAGGTAGCCCATGGTTTCAAAGTCTTCCTGAATGGCAAGGGCTTCAATGAAGCATTTGATGGCGTAGTCTGTACGGCCCATGCGTTGTGCACGCATACCGTCATACTTGAATATCTCAAAATTCTTCTGCTCGTTTTTTTGTTTCTCATTTGTCGGACTGTCTGACTTGCCGGAGAAAAAAAATTTAAAGAATCCCATAGGTGATTAAAAATTAAAGAATTAAAAAATAAAAAGGAAAAGGAGGAGCATGGCTGATAAGAGATGTTCCTCGTCAGCGGCAGGACATTCTTTTCCAACGGCAAAAGTAATGAATTATTTTTTGATTTGAAGCATTCCGTTGACGGCAATTACCTTGCCTTCGTCCAACAATTCATGTAACACATCGATGAGCATGTTTTTATCGTCCGGTATCTGTTCTGCCAAAGTGGCTGGAGTTTGTTGTTTATCAGATAGGGCTTGAAGAATCTTTTCAGAAAATTCCTTTTCCGAAAGGTGGCCGGAAGGTTTCTTGTTCTTCAAATTGATGCAAGTGTCGCACTGCCCGCAGTTATGCTCGTTCTTCTCTCCGAAGTAGTGTAGCAGCATCCGGCTACGGCACACGGTATCGCTGCTCACGTAATCCAGCATGGCACTTATGCGTTTCTCATATCGCTCTTTGCGTTCCTCGTACACGGTGGGAGGGATTTGCAGGTGGCGCATTTCAACCCTCTCTCGCGTGTATATTATATATGGTGTCTTTTTGCGGGGGATGTAACTGACGATATGTAGCTTGGCTAGGTGGATGAGCTGTTCATACACTTGCCGGCGTGTGAGTCCGGTGCATATGGCCAGTGAATCTTCATTGATGAAAGCATGGTCTGTGAAGACCCCGGTATAGGAGCGGAGAATGGTTTGGATGAGTTTGTCCATATCTTCGCCGAGTTCCCTTAGTTTATAAAGTTCGTCTCGTCGGATAGTGAACAGTAGACGGGATGCATTGTCTTGTTCGTCTGTATATTCCAAGTATCCCGCTTGTGTCAGAATCTTCAAAGCACTGTCCACGGGAACGGGGAAGTACTTGAACTTTCGGCAAAAGTCTTCTATATTGAACTCGCGTACACAGCCTTGTCCATCTCCCATTGCCATCTGGTAATAGTATTGAAGATGCTCATATACTTCCTTTATATACTCTTTTTCAGGAAAGGTGTCGGGAATGCGTTTGTGCAGTGTTGCCTTATCCGACTTGGCGTAAAGGATGACCGCGTAGGCTTTTTGTCCGTCCCTTCCGGCACGTCCTGCTTCCTGGAAGTAGGCTTCTATGGAATCGGGCAGATCCATGTGGATGACAATCCGTACATCCGGTTTGTCGATACCCATACCGAATGCATTGGTGGCGACCATGACACGGCTTTCTCCTGTTTGCCAGCGTTGTTGGCGGATGTCTTTGGTGGCGTTATCCAGTCCGGCATGGTAGAAATCTGCGGTGATGTCTTCGTTGTGCAGCAGTTCGGTAATTTCCTTGGTGCGGCGGCGGTTGCGCACATAGATGATGGCGCTTCCGGGCATACGGCGCAGGATGTGCAACAGCTCTCCCGTCTTGTTTTCCGTCTTGCGGACGATATAGGCAAGGTTTTTGCGTTCGAAACTCATGCGGAACACATTTTCCTCACGGAAATGCAAACTGGCCTGGATATCTTTCACTACTTCCGGAGTGGCGGTGGCTGTCAATGCCAGGATGGGGATGCCGGGCAGCAGTTTGCGTATTTCGGCTATCTTCAGATAGGCAGGACGGAAATCGTAACCCCATTGTGATATGCAGTGGCTTTCGTCTACTGTAATCATACTGATTTTCATCTTCTGCAGTTTGGTGCGGAAGATTTCGGTATCGAGCCTTTCGGGGGAGATATAGAGAAACTTGAAATTGCCGAAGATGCAGTTCTCTAATGTGACGATGATTTCCTGCCTGCTCATGCCTGAGTAGATGGCAAGCGCTTTGATTCCTCGTTTTTTCAGGTTTTGTACCTGGTCTTTCATGAGGGCAATCAACGGAGTGATGACCAGGCAAAGTCCTTCTTTGGCAAGAGCCGGAACTTGGAAAGTGATGGATTTTCCTCCTCCCGTGGGCATTAGTCCCAAAGTGTCCCGTCCCTCAGTAATGCTATTGATGATGTCTTCCTGGATTCCCCGGAAGGCGTCATAGCCCCAGTATTGTTTCAGAAGCTTCCCCCCCAATCTACCTTCTCCAGCTCCTCCGCTATCAGGGGAGAGCAATCCCGTAGGGAGGGGAGTTTTGGAGTTACTATTGCTGTTCATGGTCTTATTAAACTTCTTGCCATTCCTATCGTAGGTGTTTCAAAATACTCTTAATGCTTTCTTTAGAAGCGGATTACGAGGAATAATGCGGATTCAGTAAAATAAATCCGTGGAATCCGCGTAATCCGCGCCTGAAATTATAACATAAAGAAAATGCTTATATACTTTTGATACATCCTCATGACTTTTAATTCGGCTTTATGTCTTCAATCTGCAACTGCACTTCACCCCTCTTATGAGTATTCTCTTCAATAGAATAGCAGATGTCGAAGGAACGTTTGGTCTTGATGAAGCGTACGTGGGAACTTTGCCCGAAAGCGATGCCGTTCATCACATTGTTCGATTTATTATCCACTAATTCCAGCTTGATATGTTCTTGGTCGCGACCTACGACTTTGCTGGTACCATAATCATAGACATTGTGCGTGCAGAAAATAGGTTTGGCATTGTCCGGTCCGAATGGATTGAACTTCTTCAGGTCGCTGAAGAATTTCGGAGTGATGTCTCTGAAATCAATCTCGGCATTGATGTCGATGACGGCGCATGTCTGTTCCGGCAGGATATTTTGTGATACGAACTCTTCGAAACGTTCGATAAAAGCTGGTACATTTTCCACCTTCATGGAAAGGCCGGCGGCATAGGTATGCCCTCCGAAGTTTTCCAAAAGGTCGCGGCAGTATTCAATGGCTTTGTAGACGTCGAATCCGGAGACGGAACGGGCAGAGCCGGTTGCCATGTCATCCGTGCGCGTCAGCACTACTGCCGGGCGGTAATAGATTTCAGTCAGCCGGGAGGCAACGATTCCGATGACACCTTTATGCCAGTCTTCATTGTACAATACTATAGAACGGCGATCGGCAAGTCCGTCCAAATCGGCCACAATCTTATTGGCTTCTTCGGTCATGGTCTTGTCCAAGTCCTTGCGGGTCTCATTGTATTGATTGATTTGTCCGGCTTTCTCCAGGGCAAGAGAAAAATCTTTTTCAGTAAGCAGGTCAACGGCTTCTTTTCCGTTCTGAATACGTCCGGAGGCATTGATACGAGGACCTATTTTGAATACAATGTCACTGACAGTGATATCCTTGTCCGTTAGTCCGCAGACATCAATGATGGCTTTCAGACCTACACTGGGATTGCTGTTCAATTGCTTTAGGCCATGGTAGGCAAGGATACGGTTTTCACCCATGATGGGTACAATATCTGATGCGATGCTGACGGCGCAAAGGTCCAATAGGGGAATCAGGTGATGGAACTCGATACCATTGTTGATGGCAAATGCCTGCATAAACTTAAAGCCTACACCGCATCCGGACAGATGCTCATAAGGATAGGTGTTGTCTTCCCGTTTGGCATTCAGAATAGCTACAGCAGGGGGGAGTACATCATCGGGGACATGATGGTCGCAGATGATGAAATCAATGCCTTTCTCCTTGGCGTATGTGATTTCTTCGACGGCTTTGATACCGCAGTCTAATACAATAATTAAGCCTACACCACTTTCTGCGGCATAGTCTACTCCTTGGATTGAAACTCCATACCCCTCATTGTAACGGTCGGGGATATAGTAATCAATGTTCGAATAGAACTGTTGAATAAACTTATAGACCAATGCCACAGCCGTGGTACCGTCTACGTCATAATCTCCATAAACAAGAATGCGCTCTTTCTTTCCCATTGCCTTGTTCAGGCGCTCTACGGCTATATCCATATCCTTCATCAGGAATGGGTCGTATAAGTCCGGTAATTGGGGGCGGAAAAACTTTCGGGCATCCGCTGCCGTTGTTATTCCCCGCTCCACCAGCAATTTTCCCAATATTGAGCTAATTCCCAATTCTTGGGCCAGTTGTTGGCTTGCTTCTGCCTGTTCGGGTGTAATGGGTTGATAATTCCATTTGTGAGTCATTTTATATATTATTTTTTCTTTTTCTATCTCGAGATGTTGGGGAGTGGGGGCTAATACGTGCACTTTTCTCTAACAAGGTGTAAAGGTATGAAAAACTCTTGAAACGGAGGTGGATTCTGTGGAAAATCTTTATAACTATATGCATTCTCCACTAAAAATCTTTATTTTTGTATCTATAAAAAAATATTGCTATGCTTGTTTTTATTTCTTGTGCAAAGACCATGGCAGCGCACTGCTCTGTTGTCGTGCCCGAAGTCACAGTCCCGAAATTCGAGGTGGAGGCTGTGCGGAATGCGTTGGAAATGTCTCAGTATTCGGTATCCGAATTGGAAAGGCTTCTTCGGGTGAATACCAAAATTGCTGCCGAGAACCGTTTGCGTTTTCATGATTTCTGTTCGGAAGAGAATTGTCCGATGCCGGCCATCTGCGCCTATACCGGAGCTGTTTTTAAACGTATTCTTCCGAAGGATTTTTCAGCGGAGGATTTTCGTTATGCGCAAGAA
This sequence comes from Bacteroides sp. CACC 737, assembly GCF_013874375.1. NCBI lineage: Bacteria > Pseudomonadati > Bacteroidota > Bacteroidia > Bacteroidales > Bacteroidaceae > Bacteroides > Bacteroides sp. CACC 737. The sequence goes on along the minus strand of NZ_CP059408.1, from coordinate 2,841,884 downwards.
CATCTGCGTATCACTTCTTTTCTTTATGGGTTGCTTCGCCCGCTGGACGGTATCAAACCCTATCGCTTGGAAGGAGATGTCCGTTTGCCCGAAAAAGGTGGAATATCCATGTTTGATTATTGGAAGCCTTTGTTGACGGATTACTTCATAGAGGAAATTAAAAACTGTGGCGGTGTTCTCATTAATTTGGCAAGTGCTGAAATGAAAGATTTGTTCGACTGGAAGCGGGTGGAGCAAGAGGTGCGTGTTATTACGCCCGAGTTTCAAGTTTGGAAGGCCGGACACCCTAAGACTGTCGTTATCTATGCCAAGATGTGTCGCGGAGAGATGACGCGTTTTATTGTCAAGAACCGTCTGGAGTGTCCTGAGGAGTTGAAATCCTTTTCTTGGGAGGGCTTCGTCTGGGATGAGATACGCAGTACGGAGAATGTATGGCATTTTTTGTTAGGTACATCTATGTAATGAAAAGGTACATTACGTTTGGCTCGGATGTTACTATATGTTGCTTTTGATGTTTGCGCAAAATGAAGAACTAAATACGCAATTTAGGATGAGGGAAAAGAATGAACCCTCTACATTTGCATGCAGTAAACTTAAAAGCAATATACTATGAAGAGAAACGGATTTAGAACAGTTGTTGTATTAGCTTTGACCATATTTCTATTGAATGCTCCGGTTTGTGCTACAGCTCCCAGATTGCAGGATACTTGTGCGGAGGCGGGGGATGAGGCTGCATTGCGGCCTGAGTGGATGAGGATTCTCCATGATACACTTCCTATATGTAAGATTTCTATTCCCGGTTCACACGATAGTGGTAGTATCAAAGGAGGGCATATGTTGAAAACGCAAGCAACAGATATTCCTGCCCAATTGCAACAAGGCATCCGCGCTTTTGATATCCGTTTGGAAAAGAAGGATGATAAACTGGGGGTATTTCACAGCCATGCCTTTCAGGATATATATTGGGAAGATGATGTTTTACCTGCTTTTATACACTTTTTGCAAACATATCCTTCTGAGACTTTGATTGTTTCTTTGAAAAAGGAAGAGGGAGAATCGCGGGATTATGCTTCTCTGCTGTCTGCTTCTTTAAACAACCCTAAGTATCAAAGTTATTTCGTGATGGACTTTCGCCCTGAACTGACGCTGAAAGATTGCCGTGGAAAGATTCTTTTCCTGCATAGGGATTATGCTATGGATAATTATCCTGGAGCAGCATGTGTAGGTTGGGAGGATGACAGCACTTGCCTGCTCACTCTTCGCAATAAAGATGGTAAGGAAGGGATAGCTCTGCTCGAAGATGAGTATCAATATGAATCGGGTGAGGAGGCCGGGAAGAAGGTCGGGGTTTGTATTCATAATATTGAAGGGATATCTGTTGAGCCGGTTTCTTCACGTCGGTGGGGGATTACTTTTGTAAGTGCGACGGGGCTGCCCTTGGGAACCCCTAAAGTCTTTGCTGATAAGGTGAACAAGTCTATTGCTGACTATTTAAAACAAAAGAATAGCCGGAATTGTGGTATTGTTTTTATCGATTTTGTCTGTGAACCTGGAGGAAAAGATTTGGTGGAATATTTGATTGATAGTAATGTTTGCGCAAAATGAAGATTTATATGCGCAATTGGGAATACTGAAAAAAAAGCATTTTTTTAATTTTGCACATGTTGAACACCTTAATGTTATATACTATGAAACTGTCAATAGATTTAGGAGGAACCAATATTCGAATAGCCCAAGTGGAAAAAGAGAACTGCTTGAATAAAGTGTCGGTTCCATGTTTAGCTCAGCAAGATGCTTCTACTGTGTTAAACCAGCTTTCCCTGCTTATTCGGAATATGATGAATGAGCAGGTAGATGGTATCGGTATCGGTGTCCCTTCAATTGTTGATCCGGAGAAAGGAATTGTATATAATGTAGCAAATATATCTTCTTGGAAAGAAATACACTTGAAGGAGATTTTGGAGAACGAATTCAAGGTGGCAGTTGCCATTAATAATGATTCCAACTGTTTCACTTTAGGGGAGAGCCTATACGGCGAAGGAAAATCTTACACCAATATGGTAGGCGTTACTATTGGGACCGGAATTGGAGCTGGTGTTGTCATTGACCGCCATTTGTATGGTGGGCAATATATGGGAGCCGGTGAGATAGGCTCATTTCCTTATTTGGACTCTGATTTTGAACACTATTGCAGTAGTTTCTTGTTTAAACGTTATGGAACTACCGGTGCGGTAGTAGCTGAAAAAGCCCAGCAAGGAGAACAAACTGCATTGGAGATTTGGAAAGAGTTTGGGAGGCATTTGGGCAATCTTATAAAGGCAATTCTTTTTGCCTATGCTCCCCAAGCTATTGTTTTAGGAGGCGGTATCGTATCGGCTTTTCCTTTCTTTAAAGATGCTATGGAACAAACAATGCAAAGTTTCCCCTACAAAATCATATCGGATAATGTGAGGGTAGTGGCTTCGCATCAAAAGGATTCCAGTTTATTGGGCGCTGCCGCTCTTCTTGAGTAATAATCCCTATACGGTTTGACTGAAAAAATAATAAACGTTTTATTGTTATATTGTTTTACAGATAAATAAGGGCTGTTAGAGAAATACTCCTTTTGTAATAACTATGTAATTCTGCTTTCTGACCTTTGTGGCAGAATTATAATTTTCTATATTATAAACTTTAAATTTTAAATGCATGAAACAAGTAAATCTTAGAATCTATCGAACGATTCTGACCCTATTGTTGGGGCTGTTCTTGTCGGCAGGTGCTTATGCACAGCAGATTTCTGTGAAAGGAACAGTAAAAGATCAGACTGGCGAACCTGTGATTGGTGCCAATGTATTAGTGAAAGGAACGACCAATGGAGTGATTACGGACATTGACGGAAAATTCCTTCTGTCGGCTGCGAAGGATGGTGTGCTAGTAATTAGTTTTGTGGGCTATACCTCTCAAGAAGTACCGGTGACTGGGAAAGAACTGACTGTGATTTTAAAAGAGGATACTGAACTCTTGGATGAAGTTGTGGTTCTGGGTTACGGGGCTAGTGCTCGTAAACAAGACTTATCCGCTTCGGTGGGAGTAGTAAGTAATACTGAGGAATTGGCTGCGCGTCCGGTAACTTCTACAGAGAGTATGTTGCAAGGTCAGCTACCGGGTGTTACCATTCAGGCAGATGGTGGTGATCCCACTTCCTCTCCTTCCATTGTAATCCGTGGTCAAGGCTCACAAGATGGTGATAATGTGCTTTGGGTTGTAGACGGCGTGCCGGGGGCTCCTATCGCTTCTATGAATGATATTGAGAGCATTGTAGTGTTAAAGGATGCTGCTTCGGCTGCCATTTATGGTGCACAATCGGGTGCAGGTGGTGTCGTGTTGGTTACCACTAAAAAGGCTAAAGAAGGTGCACCGTCACTGACTTATGATGGTACTTTTGGCATTCGTCAGGCCACCAATCTGATAGAACCACTGAATGCTGAACAGCAATTGGAAATGCGCAAAATGTCTTATGCAAATGCAGGGCTTACATTGCCTGATGGTTGGGATATAAACAAGAATCCTTGGATAGGTACTACCCGCACTGATTGGATGGACGAGATTTTCCGCACGGCTTTTTATCAGCGTCACAATGTAGCTTTAAATGTGGGTACCGAGAATTTTACACATCGTTTGTCTTTAGCTTATGATAATGATGAAGGTGTGCTGATTAATACTTTCAAAAAGAATTTGTCATTACGTTACAACAGTAAATTGAAACTGAACAAATGGGTGAGTATCAGTGAAGACTTTACTTGGCAAAACACTTCATCACGTACCAAAAGTACGGATAATGACGCTTTTACGGGGCCTATTATCTCGGCAATTTACATGCCTGCCAGTGCTACTGTCTACAATCCGCTAGATGGGAGTTATGGCGGAACCACAACTGAGGATCCTGAATATATCAAAAAGTATGGAAGTAACTTTGCTGATGCTCACGGTGATGCGGTGAATCCGGTTCGTTTGCTTGAAGCTGAAAACGTTTATGACAAGACGAGTGATGTGTGGAGTACTACCAGCTTGAACATTGATAATGTGATTCCGGGTCTGAAGTTTGTCAGCCGTTTTACTTATAATCTGCGTACAAATCACTTTAAGAAATTTAATCCTATTCGTGATGAAGTAGGTAAGCCGGTTCTCAGCAATAATTTGCAAGAAACGACTTATCGTGCTGATGCTTGGAAGACAGAGAATACGTTGACCTATGATAATACTTTCGGTGACCATACAATAGGTGTGCTTTTAGCTACTACCGCTGATCATAGTGAAACGCGTGGGCTGGAGGTAACTGGCACTGACCTTGCAGATGAATCTGCTTATCTACAATACTTGGCTTATGCCAAATCTTTGAAGGGTACTGACTATTTGACCGGTCCCGATGCCAATGTATCCTTGATTGGTCGTTTGGCTTATTCATATGCTGACCGTTATTTCCTCACGGCTTCTTTCCGTCGTGATTATGCCGGTCGTCTGCCCAAGGAGAATAATTATGGTGATTTTCCTGCTTTTACTTTGGGATGGAAGATTTCGAATGAATCGTTCTTCAAGAAAAGTGACTTAATCAGTTTACTGAAGGTGCGTGCCTCTTGGGGACGTATCGGTAACATCAGTTCTGTACCTATAGCTTATAAATCACCGGTACTTGATAAGACTAGTTGGAATGAACAAGCTCAGTATGGTGTTGCTTCGAATACGGTGTGGGGCAATATTGTTTTTATTCCGACGGATGCCTTGAATGTTGATTTGACTTGGGAAACTTCAGAACAGACAGACTTGGGACTTGATGTGGAGATGTTTAATAACCGTCTGTCATTGTCAATGGATTATTTTGATAAGCGGACATTCAATCTTATCCAGACACGTACTACGGGATGGCCACAGACTATCGGTGTGAAACGTCAGCTTATAAACTTGGGTGAGGTACGTAATCGTGGTTTTGAAGTTTCTGTCAATTGGAGTGATAAAATCAATAAAAACCTTTCATATTTTGTATCGGGCAATTTCTCTTATTTGAAGAACTGGGTTTCGGACATAGGTGTGAAAAATGCTGACGGTACTTCGGGGGTGTGGACAAGTGACAAGACTTTCCGTAATTTACCTTACATGATTCAATCTGCAGAAGGAAAACCGTTGAACTCTTTCTATCTGATTAAAACTGACGGTATTTTCCAAAGCGATGAAGAGGCAGCCAATTATAAGAATAAGGATGGGAAACCGATACAACCGGGAGCTCAAGCTGGTGATTTGAAATTCGTGGATTATAATGGTGATGGAGAAATTAGTGATGAGGACCGTCAGTATATGGGTAATGCCATGCCTAAAACAACTTTCGCCTTCACTTTGGGCGTTACATGGAAGAAACTTTCTATCAGTGCCATGTTCCAAGGTGTAGGCGGTGCACAAGCGCTTTATGTAGGTAAATCCATGTTGTTGAGCGATGTGGAAGGTAGTTTCAATCGTTCTGCTGAAATATTGAATGCTTGGAGTCCTACAAATAAAGGATCGGATATTCCCCGTCTTTCTAAGCTGGATGATAATAAAAACTTCACCCGTCCATCTGACTATTTCTTGGAAAACTCATCCTATTTGCGGTTCAAAAACTTGACCGTATCTTATGATTTGAGCGATGTATTCCGCAAATGGTCTCATTTGAACGAACGTAATAGCCGTCTTTCTGTTTACTTTAGCGGTGAGAATCTGGTTACGTTTACTGGATATTCAGGCATGGATCCTGAATGCGGTGGATGGGATGCTTTGAAATACCCGGTATCGCGTGTATTGTCGGTAGGTGTGAAACTGACTTATTAATAACGTAAAGATAGAAATGATTATGAAAAAAAATATATTGTTTTTAGCTATGTCGGCTGCACTATTGACAAGCTCTTGTAGTGATTTTCTAGATGTGCAGCCTGAAGGAAATGCTACTATAAATGCCTATTTCTTGAACGATCAACAAGCCATTGATGCCGTTGACGGATTGTACGAACGCTTCCATCAGGAGGCTCTTTATGGACGTGAACTTTTTTGGGAGCAGGGAGCTGCTTGCGATGTGGTATGGGGGCGTACTCGTGACTATACCGACTTGGCTCTTTTTAAAAATGATGCTTCCAGCTCTACTCCGTTAAATGGTATTTTTGAAACGCTCTATAAAGTGATGGCGCGTTCCAATTGGGTAATAAAAAGTTTATTGGATAAGGAGAAAAAAACAGCTCTTACACCCGTAGAAACACGAAGCTTGGGTGAGGCTTACTTTACTCGTGGATGGGCACACTTTTTGATGGCCTATCGTTATGGATTGCCCGAGCAAGGAGTGCCTTTTGTTCGCTATGAAGATTTTGAAGGTGACTATGATTATTCTATTCCACCTCAGCAGAAGTCAGTGGAAGACAACTATAGGATGATTATTGAAGACATGGACTGGGCTATAGAACGCTTGCCTCGTTTGGAAGACTATGATGCGGATAATATCGGGCGTGCACATGATGCCGCTGCTGTGGCTTTTAAAGCCAAGGTTTATGCCTATTGGGCTACTTGGGAACCTGAAAAGTGGAAAGATGTGATTGCCATGGTCAATGATTTGGAATCTACCTACCGCCGCAACTTGGCAGGCTCTTTGGATGAAGTGTTCTCTTCGGAGTTTGCCGATTTCTATAATGAAGAATACATTTGGGCCATTCCCGGTAATGGAGGTTCCAATGGAGGCGGTTCCGAATTTCCCGGCGTTGTCTTAGAGAACAAGGGATGGGGAATGTATAATGGCTGGGGACAGAACAAGCCTTCTTATGATATTTATGAGGAGATGCGCAAGGACGGTGAAGGAAATGCTCGCCTGATTCGTTCTATTTTGGAATACAATCAGGAATTCCAATTCTTTGGAGAGACTCGCCGTTTCTATTCCTCTTCTGATATAGAAGCAGGATTCATGATCAACAAATATATGGATCCATTCAAACACAAGGACCCCACTACCGGTTACATTAATAGCAACGGTGACTGGCCAACGGCACGGATTAATTTCCCGGTCATCCGTTTTGCCGAGATGTTGTTGTTCCGTGCGGAAGCTTACTTGATGACTAATCAGGCTGATAAGGCATGGACTGATTTGAACCGTATTCACAAACGTGCTTGTGGACGGGATTTGGATACCCCGGCGCCAGCTACCATGACACAATTGTATCATGAACGTCGTTGTGAGTTGGCTTTTGAATTTACTGATCACTTGTTTGATTTGAAACGTTGGCATCGTTCTTCCAATGCTGAAATCAAGGCGTTAGCAAAGAAAGAGCTGAATGCACTTCCTCGTGTACGTATTTATGAAGAACGTTCTAATCCGGAGTCGAATTTCAGGATTGATACTTATGAAGCATTCCGTAAAGCATCTAAAGTTTATGAGGACTACCGTATGGTTTTCCCTTATCCGTACCAACAGATTGTGAATTCTAATGGTCAGTTGAAACAGAATCCGGGTTATAATTAATCTCCTTTATAGGAAGTTGGAAATATAGATAGACCTCATTGCCATTGGTCTAATCTGCAGGGGTTGGTATTTTCGGGTATTGATCCTTGCAGATATTTCTTCTTTTTCTTTCATTTGCAAAGGCTATTCATAAAATCATTTTAATATACGGAGAGACGGCATTCCCGACAGTCTGCAGCGCTCTTCAAATATACAGTCTGATGAAATTAAAAACTCTTATATGTGCAGCTGCTGCTTTTGGGGCTTGCTGTTCTTGTACGTCCGGTGAACTATCTCCCGTAGACTATGTAGACCCTTTTATCGGTACCGGCTTTCATGGGCATACTTATCCGGGGGCAACCGTTCCGTTCGGGGCGGTACAGTTAAGTCCTGACACGCGTGCCGGAAACTGGGATGCTTGTTCAGGGTATCATTATGATGATACGACTCTAAAAGGTTTTTCACACACACATTTAAGTGGGACCGGATGCATTGATCTTGGGGATATACTGTTTCGTCCTACTACGCTGAAACCGGATTTGACTACGGAAAACATTTACCAGCCGGCGGCTTTTTCCCATAAAGACGAAGATGCTTCTGCCGGATATTATTCGGTTGTTCTGAAAGAAGAAGGAATAAAAGCTGAATTGACGGTAACGGCACACGCCGGTATGCACCGCTATACGTTTCCTTCCGGCAAAGAAGCATCTATTATTATAGATTTGACTCATTTGCTTGATAACGAATATATTTATGAGGCTGAACTTGAACAGACTGCCGCCAACGAAATAACAGGTATGCGCAGAACCAGGGGATGGACGGACAATCAGTACGTTTATTTTGTAGCCCAGTTCTCGAAACCTTTTCAGGCCATAGACTTTATACAGAATAAAAAGATGGTTTCTGCAGGAGTTAAGTTGATCGGTACCGATTTGCAGGCTTGCTTGTCCTTCGATAATAGTAATGGAGAGCCGGTTATAGCCAAAGTTGGATTATCCATTGTCAGTGAAAAGAATGCACGTGAGAATTTGGAAACCGAGGTGATAGGTTTCGATTTTGATGCCGTGCGTAGTGCTGCCCGTTCCGCTTGGGAACAAGCTCTCTCTGCTATTACGGTAGAAGGCGGCAATACGGACGACTTGAAGAATTTCTATACAGCCATGTATCATTCTATGGTTGTACCCAATGTCGTGAGTGATGTCAATGGTGAGTACCGCCGTCATAATATGGAGGTTGGGCAACTGCCAAAAGGTAAAGTGCAATATTCTACATTTTCGCTTTGGGATACTTTCCGTGCATGGAATCCGTTGATGACTTTGATTGATACAACTTTGGTCAATAATATGATAAATTCCTTTTTGGACATTTACGAATCTTCGGGTGAACTTCCTATCTGGCCGCTTTCTGCCGGAGAGACGGGAACTATGATTGGTTATCATGCAGTGTCCGTTATAGCAGATGCTTATATGAAGGGTATTAGAGGATTTGACGCGGAAAAGGCGTTGGAAGCTATGGTAGTTTCTTCTGAAAAGAACAAAAAGGGAGCCGATTACTATATTCAGAATGGCTTTATTCCTTCTAATATAAAGAAAGAGTCCATCTCTTGTTTGCTGGAGTTTGCCTATGATGACTGGTGTATTGCACGTATGGCTCAGGAAATGGGTAAGGATGATATTTATCAAAAGTATATTCAACGTTCCCAGAACTATATCAATGTTTTTGATGGTAATACAAAATTCTTCCGCCCCAAGCGGATGGATGGGAACTGGGAAACTCCCTTCAATCCTATTGAGGTAGGTCGTGCCTATACGGAAGCCACAGCCTGGCAGTATCGCTTCTTTGTACCTCACGATGTAAGCGGTATGGCACAACTGTTTGGTGGTAAGGAAGAGTTTTTTACTGCACTCGATTCTATCTTTACTGTAGAGTCGGATATACATGGCGATTTAGTGGATATTACCGGACTGATAGGTCAGTATGTTCATGGCAATGAGCCGAGCCATCATATCGCCTATCTGTACGATTACGTAGGACAGCCTTGGAAGACGCAAGAAATAACACGTCGTCTGCTCCATGAAATGTACGCTCCTACGCCTGAAGGAATCATTGGTAATGAAGATTGTGGACAGATGTCTGGTTGGTATATATTATCCAGCTTGGGTATTTATTCAGTTTGTCCAGGAAGCAATGAGTTTGCACTGACTACTCCTCTATTTGAGAAAGCGGTTGTCAATCTGGCAAATGGAAAGACTTTGACCATCCTTGCCAACAATCCAAAGAAGAATGTCTATATCACAAAAGTAGAATTGAACGGTCAACCGATAGATGTAAATTTCATTACTTATGCACAGTTGATGGAAGGTGGAGAACTTCGTTTTACTTTGTCTGACAAGCCGAATATGGAGAGAGGTGTTTCCTCTGAAGCATCCCCTTATTCCTATACTAAAGATGAAGTCGTTTCCATTCCCTATGTGGATAAGGATTTGAACTTGTTTATGGATAAGGTAACGGTTGCATTGGCCACAACAACCAAGGATGCCGAAATCAGATATACATTGGATGGCAGCGAGCCCACAGAGCAGTCGGCATTGTACGAGCAGCCTTTTGAACTGGACAAGACCACTTTAATAAAAGCCAAAGGATTCAAGGAAGGTCTCCGCTCAAGCAGAACATTATCCATATTGGCAACGAAAGCTGAATTGAAGGCTGCTCTTTCTGTAAATCCTACTCAGAATGGTACATCTTATAAGTACTTTGAAGGCACTTACCAGAAAGTGGCTGATGTAGAGAAGTCACCGTTGCTGGAGTCTGGTGTCATGCCCGAACCTTCTATTAAGGGTGCTAAGCAGGAGGATCATTTCGGTTATATCTTTTCTGGATTGATAAATGTTCCCGAAGATGGAGTCTATACTTTCCAGACCCGTTCGGATGATGGCAGTGTTTTATACATTCACGGTGAGCAGGTAGTCAACAATGATGGTTCCCATGCTGCAATTCCTGCTACCGGAATGGTTGCACTGAAGAAAGGTTTTCATCCTTACAAGCTCTATTACTTTGAAGATTATGAAGGTGAGCATTTAAGCTGGGCTTGGAAACTGCCTTCTGCCGAGAAGTTGGTACCCATTCCTGCATTGGCTTTATTTGTGAAATAATAGTTTAATATATATGCTATGAGAAAGTTATTTTTGTTATTTTTACCTTTGTTCGCTGCATCATGCGGACAGGTGAAGCAGCAGGCATCTGCACCAGAGCCCGTTAATGTCATGAGTTTCAATATTCGTTATGACAATCCGGAAGACAGTCTGGATAATTGGGAGTATCGCAAGGAGCGTGCGGCCAACGCCATTCGCTTTTATGATGTCGACATATTGGGTACGCAAGAAGTACTTCATAATCAGTTGGAAGACCTTAAACAACGTTTGCCGGAATATGGAGTCATCGGTGTAGGCCGTGAAGACGGAAAGGAAAAGGGTGAATATAGTGCACTCTGGTATAAGAAAGAACGTTTCAACTTGCTGGATTCCGGTTATTTCTGGTTGAGCGAGACTCCTGAAGTTGCCGGTTCCAAGGGCTGGGATGGAGCTTGTGAACGTATCGCTTCATGGGCAAAACTGCAAGATAAAGTAAGTGGTAAGGAGCTCTTCGCGTTGAATACCCACTTGGATCATGTAGGTGTTGCTGCACGTCGTGAAGGCATAAGCCTTATGCTGGATAAAGTAAATGAGTTGAGTGGTAACTTACCCGTAGTAGTAACGGGCGACTTTAATGCTAGTCCGGAATCGGATGTCATCAAACACGTGACTGACCCTTCCAACCCGGAACACTTGACAGACGCGCGTCAGGCATCGGCAATTGTTTATGGTCCGGCATGGAGTTTCCATGATTTCGGAAGGATTCCTTACGATAAACGTCCGCTGATTGATTACGTATTTGTACGTAATGGACTGAAAGTTTTGAGGTATGGTGTGTTGGCTGAAACAGAGAATAATGCTTTCCTCTCCGACCATGCTCCTATCTTAGTAACGGTTGAATAATAAAATGATTATTATGAATAAGATAACAAGAATATGTATCATAACACTCTTGGCAGTCCTGCTACTGCCGGTAGAGTTATCGGCACAAAGCCGCCGTGATAAAGAACAGACCTATGTCTTAGAACAACCCTATGAGGTGACAAAGATTACCCCTCCCCAAGGCAAGAAGGTAAAGAATGTCATCTTGATGATTGGTGATGGCATGAGCCTTATGCACGTATATTCTGCTTGGACAGCCAATCGAGGCAAGTTGTTTTTGGATAATTGCCAGGTAGTAGGCTTGTCTAAAACCTATTGTGCCAACAAGTTGATTACAGACTCGGGAGCGGGTGGAACAGCCATAGCTACGGGGCAGAAGACCAACTATCATTCTGTGGGTGTAGATACCGAAGGACGTCCTTTGAAATCATTGGTAGACCTGGCTGCTGCTAAAGGTAAATCTACCGGTATAGCGGTGACCTGCCGTCTGTGGGATGCCACTCCTGCTGACTTCTGTTGCCACAACAAGGATAGGGATGCGGAAGCTGAAATCGTAGCAGATTACGTTAATTGCAGTGCCGATTATGTATTCGGTGGAGGTGCCAAGCTTTTCGAAAATCGTGAAGATGGACGCAATTTGTTTAAGGAACTACGTGACAAAGGATTTCAGACTCCTCGTAGTTGGGATGAATTGGCTGGCATAAAGAGTGGTAAGGTATTTGCCGTACCTTATCCCGTCGATACTCCTCTTCCTGCTGAACGTGGCGACCTTTTGGCACGTGCTTCATTGAAAGGCATCGAATTGCTGGACCAAAATAAAAACGGCTTCTTTATGATGATAGAAGGGTCGCAGCTGGACGACTACGGACACTTCAACGACATTGATTTGCTGATGCAGGAAACACATGACTTTGACCGTACTATCGGTGCCATTTATGAATGGGCTGCCAAGGATGGAGAAACATTGGTAGTAGTTACTGCAGACCATGAGACCGGTGGACTTACGTTGGTTGATGGAGATTTGGCAGAAGGCAGAATCGTATGTAAGTTCTCTACTGGCGGTCATAGTGGTGTAATGGTACCAGTGTATGCTTTTGGTCCCGGTGCAGAGGAGTTTACAGGGATTTTTGAAAATACTGCTATCTTTGACAAGATAAAAAAACTGCTCAATTTGTAATTAAAAAATAACTATTCCCTATGTTGAAACACATTTTATTGCTAGGATTACTTTCTTTTTCCACTCTCCCTTTGCTGAAAGCTCAGAGCTGTGGCAATGATGAAAAGTATCATTTGCCTTATAAAAATACGTATGTAAAGGAACCGTTGGTCACTGAAAACGAATATCGTGTGGCAAAACCTGAGACGATTGTGCCGAAAAGCTTCGAAGAAGCCCGGCAGATTCTTCCCAATCCCATTTGGGGTGGACATGACAAGGAACTTGAAATGTATTGGAAGGCATGGGAAATAGCTATCGGTAATATTCGTGCTCCTCAAGCAGGCTCGGGTTTTGTCTCAAGCTATTTGGATACAGCTTATAATGGTAATATCTTTATGTGGGATTCCTCTTTCATTCTGATGTTTGCCCGCTATGGTACCCGTTTCTTTCCTTTCCAGAATACGCTGAACAACTTTTACGCCAAGCAGCATCCCGACGGTTTCATTTGCCGTGAAATAAAGGCAGATGGTGCCGATTGCTTTGAACGCTATGATCCGGTGAGTACCGGACCGAATTTGATGCCTTGGTGTGAGATGGTCTATTTCCATCAGTTTGGTGATACAGAACGCCTGCACAAGATATTTCCGGTACTTTGTGCTTATTATAAGTGGTTGAAATTGAACCATACTTGGAGAAATGGAACCTACTGGTCAAGCGGATGGGGAACCGGCATGGATAATATGCCCCGTGTTCCGTCGGAATACAGCCCTATCTACAGTCACGGGCATATGATTTGGTTGGATACAAACCTACAGCAATTATTTACTGCCAATTTACTACTTGAGATGGGCTTTTATCTGGAACGTTGGCAAGAGATAGAAGAGTTTGAAGACGAAGCCAAAATGCTGGGAAAATATATCCATGACAATCTTTGGGATGAAAAGACCGGTTTCCTTTATGACCAATATGCTGACGGTACTCTCTGTACAACCAAGGGAATAGGTGCCTATTGGGCTCTGTTTACTGATGTATTGGATTCTGTACAGTTGGACCGTATGGTGAAGGAATTGGATAATCCTGCCACATTCAACCGGAAACACCGTATTCCTTCTTTGTCTGCCGATAATCCCAAATACAAGGAGAATGGCCGTTATTGGCAGGGTGGCGTATGGCCGGGAACTAATTACATGGTGATGCAGGGACTTGTGCAGAAAGGTTATGGTAAACTGGCACGGGAGATTTGTTTGAATCATTATGCTCAAGTGTTTGAGGTCTATAAGAAGACTGGAACTTTTTGGGAATATTATGCTCCGGAAAGTGCTGAGCCGGGATTTATGGCAAGGGATAATTTTGTAGGTTGGGCAGGACTTCCTCCTATTGCCGAATTGATAGAATTTATTATCGGTATTCGGGGAGATTATGCCAAAAAGCAGATTATCTGGGATATGAATTTGACGGAGACTAACGGCATAGAACGTTATCCTTTTGGTCCCGAAGGGCTTATTTCCTTAAAAGCTGAGGCACGCCGTTCGGCAAGTGATGAACCTCGTATTACAGTAGATTCCAATATCGATTTTGAACTGTGTGTACTCTATGGTGGAAAAGAGAAAAAGATAAATGTGACATCCGGTAAGCATACCTATTAAAGAAGACATCAATCATGAAAAACAATATGTCAAGACGCCAATTTCTGAAGACTGGCGGGCTTGCCTTGGCTGCAATGACCTTTCAGCCCGCTTCCGTATTATCTTCATCCGGGACTTTGAGCCAGAGATATGTTTCGTTGCGTCCTTCTGCAAGCAAAAGGAGCTTCATTTCGAAGGCAGTAGATGCTGCCATTGAAGAAGCAAAGCCTAAAATAAAGGACGAGAAGTTGCGCTGGATGTTCGAGAACTGTTTTCCCAATACGCTTGACACTACTGTCAGATATAGAGTGAAGAATGGCAGACCGGATACTTTCGTCATTACAGGTGATATAGATGCCATGTGGCTGCGCGACTCTTCAGCGCAAGTATGGCCCTATCTGCCGTTGATGAAGAAAGATAGGGACTTGCAGCTGATGGTGGCAGGACTTGTCAACAGACAGACTGAATGTATCTTGATAGACCCGTATGCCAATGCCTTCAACGACGGGCCGTTGGGCAGCTATTGGGAAACCGACCATACACAACATATGGTTAAGGAACTGCATGAACGCAAATGGGAGATAGATTCTTTGTGCTATCCCATTCGTTTGGCCTATCATTATTGGCAATACACGGAAGACACGTCTGTGTTCGATGAAAATTGGCATAAAGCGATGCTGCTGGTGGTCAAGACCTTTAAAGAGCAACAGAGGAAACAAGGCTTAGGACCTTATAGCTTTACGCGCGATTGCGACCGCCCTACAGATTCGCAGATTAACAACGGATGGGGAGCACCGGTAAAGCCGGTCGGCTTAATCGTTTCTTCTTTCCGTCCGTCAGATGATGCTACACAATACGGTTTTCTGATTCCTTCTAATATGTTTGCAGTTGTGTCATTGCGCCAATTGGCCGAGATAGAGGATAAAGTTTATGGAAACAAGGACTTCTCTGGCAAATGTATAGCACTGGCAGATGAAGTGGATGCAGCTATCCGCAGGTATGGTACTTTCAATCATCCGGTTTGTGGACGTATTTATGCTTTTGAGGTCGACGGTTTTGGTAACGCGCTTTGTATGGACGATGCCAATGTACCCAGTTTGCTGGCTGCGCCTTATCTGGGTTATTGTTCTTTTAAAGATGCGATTTACCAGAGTACCCGCAAAATGATATGGAGTGACAATAATCCTTATTTCTTTAAAGGAAAAGCCGGCGAAGGGGTAGGAGGTCCTCATGTGGGATTGAATTATATCTGGCCGATGAGCATCATTATGAAGGCTTTTACAACGGATGATTCCGAAGAAATACGTGCTTGTCTGAAGCAACTTCGTGATACGGACGGAGGGACGGGCTTTATGCATGAGTCTTTCCATTCGGAGGATGCCGCGGACTTTACTCGTTCCTGGTTTGCCTGGACAAATACTTTGTTCGGTGAACTGATATTGAAGACAATCAAGGAATATCCCAACTTATTATCCCAAATACTATGAAGATAAGATATTGGTTACTGGCTATGTTATTCATTTTTCTCTCTTGTGGGAGAGTGGCTGATGATGTAGCGACAAACTATGGTATTATACCCATGCCGAATGAACTTGCTCCAATGCAGGGAGTGTATGTCCTGCAAGGGGAAAAAACAGTGGCTGTCCCTTCCGGGGAAGCCGCGATGAAAGTTTTTCATTATTTGGAGGATGCGTTGAAAAACACTTCTGTAACGTTGAAGGGTATTTCGGAAACGGGAAAGGCCGATATTTGCTTATCCATAGATAATTCCTTGCCCGATGAGGCCTATACATTGGAGGTTTCTTCCGATAGGATAAATATATCTTCCAATGAAACTGCCGCAGGATTTTTTTATGGTGTCCAGTCTTTGCTGCAACTCATGCCGGCAGCCATTTATGATGGTGACCGGAAATACGAAGGAAAGATTAGGATTCCTGCTGTCAGCATTACGGATGCTCCCCGTTTTCCTCATCGTGGGGCTATGATGGATGTAGGACGTAATTTTCTGCCAAAAGAGGAAGTGCTGAAGTTTCTTGATTTGATGGCATTCTATAAATTGAATAAATTCCATTTTCATCTGACAGATGACCAAGGATGGAGAATAGAAATAAAGAAATACCCGAAACTGACTGAAATAGGTTCTTATCGTAAACAGACTCAGATAGGACACTCTGATTATTATTTTCCACGGCGTTACGATGGAAAAGAAAAGAGAGGTTATTATACGCAGGAAGAAATAAAGGAAATTGTGAAGTATGCATCCGACCGTTTCATTACGGTCATTCCCGAAATAGAAATGCCGGGACATGCATCCGCAGCACTGGCTTCCTATCCGGAACTTTCTTGCGGACTGGGAAAGACTTATGTGGTGCGTGATTATTTTGATGTTTTTGATGAGGTCTATTGTCCCAAAGAGCATACATTTGAATTCTTACAAAATGTGCTGACCGAAGTTATGGAACTCTTCCCCAGCCATTATATCCACATTGGTGGAGATGAGTGCCCCAAGAAAGCATGGAAGAAGTGTGCCCATTGCCAGCATTTGATGAAGCGGGAAGGTCTGCCCAACGAAGAAGCTCTGCAAAGTTGGTTTATCCATCGGATTGAGCAATTTGTGAACAGTAAAGGGCGTGACATCATCGGGTGGGATGAGATTCTGGAAGGAGGGCTTGCTCCTAATGCTACCGTCATGTCATGGCGTGGCGAAAAAGGAGGTATCGAAGCGGCTCACCAACGGCATAAAGTCATTATGACACCCGGCAAAAAGTGTTATTTGGATTACTACCAGGAAAGTCCGGAATTTGCCCCGTTGGCTATCGGCGGTTTTCTTCCGCTGGATACGGTGTACAATTATAACCCGCTTCCTGCTGAACTGACTCCGGAAGAACAAGCTTATATAATAGGTGTACAAGCCAATATCTGGGGAGAGTACATACAGACTCCCGAGTATTTTGAATATATGGCTTTCCCTCGTTTGCTGGCTATGTCAGAGGTGCAATGGACACAGCCGGAACATAAGGACTTCGAGTCGTTTGCCCGTAGGCTGGATAAGGAGTTTGAACGATTGGATTATTGCGGAGTGAATGCTTGCCGCAACTTCTATGAAGTCAATCAGACTGGTGCGTGGAACAAGTCGCAGCAGACTTATGAGGTGACTTTGAACACCTTCTGTCCGGATGCCGATATTTACTATGCGGTAAATGATTCAACGGTCAACACTTCATCTTCCCTTTATGAGACTCCGATACCGTTGGACGAGGATGCAACTGTTTATTCGGCAGTTTACAGAGACGGTAAGCCGCTAGGAAAAGTGACCTGCAAGAGTTTTGCTGTAAACAAGGCAACCGGATGTGACTATACTTGTAATCCTGAAGCAGGATGGGAGCACTTGAATAAAGGCTTCGGACTGACTGATGGACGACGTGGCTATGCCCGCGACATGCGTCGCTGGATTAGCTTCTACCAGGATACTGTACAGATTGTAGTGGAACTGAAGAAACCTCAAAAAGTCAAGGAAGTTGCCTTTTCTTCTTTATGGAGGCCGGTAAATGGGATATGGCCGGCAAGAGCGATGGGGGTCTCTGTGTCAATGGATGGTCAGACTTTTATTCCGGTGGGCACTAAACGGCTGACTTATGATTTTACCTTGACGGAAGGCACCCGTTTTCCGGTATCTCTTTCATTTGCCGAAACGGAAGCTGCATTTGTCCGCTTGGAATTATTGAGTGGTGGCTTGTGCCCGAAAGGATATTTTCATGAAGGGTTGCAGAGTGAGTTGGCAATAGATGAAATAGAAATATATTAATCTCAAGAAATTATGAAGAAAATAGTTGTTCTTTTAGTTGTACTGTTGGGCTGTATGCCGGTAACGGCTTTTGCGCAGAAGCAATTCTTTTTTAAGGATGGCAAGTTTGTAGTAGCACAGTTTACAGATTTGCACTGGATGCCGGGTTCTGCAAAGTGTGCCGAAACGGCAGCTGCTATCCGTGCTGTCCTGGCAGCCGAACATCCGGACATTGCTATACTGAGTGGGGATGTGGTGACCGATGACCCTGCTATGGATGGATGGAAAAGTGTAGTGGATATTTTCAATGAGGCCAAGATGCCTTTTGTGGTGATGATGGGAAACCATGATGCAGAATACTTGACGCGCAATGAAATCTATGATTTCCTCTTGAAGTCTCCCTACTATGTGGGGGCAAAAGGCCCTGAAGATATTATGGGATGTGGTAATTGTGTGATTCCTGTTTATAGTCCGGAGAAGAAGGACCAGGTAGAGGCATTGCTCTATTGCATGGATTCCAACGACTATCAGCCTAATAAAATCTATGGTGCTTACGAGTGGATTCATTTCGACCAAATAGAATGGTACAGAAAGCAAAGTAAACACTTTGCAGAGAAGAACGGTGGTAATCCCGTTCCTGCTTTGGCCTTCTTCCATATTCCGCTGATTGAATACAACGAAATCAGAGGTGACGGGAAAACTTATGGCAATGACAAAGAAGGTGGAGTTGCCTCTGCTAATATCAATTCCGGTATGTTTGCTTCCTTCCTTGACATGAGGGATGTAATGGGAGTATTTGTAGGACATGACCATGATAACGATTTTATAGGAATAGATAAAGGTATTGCATTGGGATACGGACGGGTGACCGGTGCGGATGCGTATGGAGAGTTGACGAGAGGAGCCCGTATCATTGAACTGTACGAAGACCAATTCAAATTTGATACATGGATTTCTACTCCTTCGGGAAGGGAGGCTGCCTACTATTACCCTTCAGGTCTGAATTCGGATGAAGAGCAGAGTATGGCTTATTTGCCGGCTACGGGAACTTCTCCCAAGAAGCAGGGCGTGGCATATACCTATTATGAAGGCAAATGTAAGCGTGTTGCCGATATTGCCGCCTGCAATAAAGTGAAGGAAGGGGTGATGAAGAACTTCTCGATTGAAGAAGCAGCCGTCCCTGATCATTTTGCTTATGATTTCCGTACGTTGGTGAAAATTCCAGAAAGGGGAGTATACCGTTTCTATACTTTTTCCGATGATGGTTCTAAACTATACATAGACGGTAAATTGATTGTTGATAACGACGGCGGACACAGCGGACGCCGTGCCGAAGGGAAAGTCGCTCTCGAAGCAGGGTACCACGAGTTGCACCTGCTGTATTTCGAAGATTACATGGGCCAGGAATTGGAAGTCGGGTATTCGGGACGGAATGTTCTGGAAACCGTGTTACTTGATACCATGTTGTTTGTACCGGATTAAATCAGCGCTGGTAACTCTTTGTCTGGTACTCTTTCCGATATTCATTGGGGGAAACTTTCTTCAAAGCTTTGAATTGGCGGGACAAGTTCTTCAGGTTATTTATTCCGACTTGTTCCGCCACATCTGCAATCGGAGCATCACTGGCCAACAGCAATTGGGCAAAGCGTTCCATCCTAAGGTTGAAGATATATTTGTGGATGGACTGCTGGGTGACTTGCTTGAAACGAATCTCCAATAAACGGCGTGATAATGGTACTTGTTTCACTATATCCGATACAGTGATATCAGCCGTTATATTCTGATGGATATATTTCAGAGCGGTTTGGATATGGGCATCGGTGGTAGAATAGAAGTCGGTCGAAAGCCGGTTGATGATATTAACTGGTTGGAGCACTACGTCCCGATAAGTGGCCTCCTCATCATTCAATAGATGTTCTATGAGGGCGGCTGCCTCAAATCCGCCTCTTACAATGTTTTGGCTGATACTGGATAGGGGAGGGTCTGAAAGATTGCATATAATCTCATCATTGTCGACTCCTAATATTGCTATCTTGTCGGGCACTCTGATGTTGTTGACTTTACAGATTTCCGTAATGCGGTTACCTTGATTGTCATCGCAAGCCATGAGTGCCGTAGGTTGCGGCAATGACTTTAACCAATTGAGCAGAGGTGGTGCCTCATAAAACCATAAGTCATCAAGTGATTGATCTTGATAAGAATAGAAATTGTTTCCAAACCCTTGGGCTGCTATACATTCATAGAAACCCTCGCAACGTTCTTGTGACCATACCGTATCGCGATAACCGTAGAATGCGAAGTTCTGAAAGCCTTTACTCAGAAAAAACTCTGCTGCCATTCTGCCGGTCTTGCGGTAATCGCCGGTGATGTTTGGAATATTGCTGAACCTTGATTTATAATCCTGGGCCAACGCGATAATTCCGTTTTCACGGAATAGCTCCACATTGTCATCATTGTCAAATCTGCCGATGATTGCATCTGCATGCCATGTCTTTGCCCATTTTAAGACTCCTTCTATACCATGACTGTTTTTGTAGGAGGGTGGCATACGGCATACTACCCATGGCTCATGGCTTTTGGAATAGGCCAATACCCCCTTTAGCAGATTGTACGAAAAGGACTCTGTAAAATCGGTCAATAATATCAATCGAATCATAGCAGTTGACTAAATGTAACAGATTGTTACTTATACAAATGTTAGCTTAATTGACAAATATAGGATTTTATTTCTTTTTCTTCAAATCTTTTCCCTCATATTTGCAGATTGCTTCAATCCACTCTTCTTCCAGTGGTTTGGATTCGTGTTTGGCGAGGTCGAAGGCTACCATGACGGAAGTACAAACGCATTTTACTTCTTGGGTTTCCGTATCGATGACACGCTGTGCCAGATGGAAACTCTTGGTTCCTATTTCAGTAACGGCAGTTTGCACGGCAATATGGTCCGAACCATAAATCTGCGCAAGGAAATTTGCTTCAATATGGACGACAACGATGCCATCCTTTTCCCAATCTACATCCGGGCATACGGAAGCGAAATATTCCGTTTTTCCTAAATCATAAAAAGAAAAGTAAACAGTGTTGTTTACATGGCCGAATTTGTCGACGTCATTGAAGCGTAGTTGTATGGGCAGGGTGTGGTTAAATTGAATTTCTTCCATTGTTTTCTCTTAAACTTTATTTATAATCGCTGCAAAAATACTATTTTTGCATGTTAATCCGTGAACTTATATATCAAGAAATGATAGAAGACATTAAAAAAGCCTGCCAGGTGATGAGCGAAGGCGGGGTAATTTTGTATCCGACAGATACGATTTGGGGCATAGGTTGTGACGCTACCAATGAAGAAGCGGTGCGCCGTGTATATGAAATCAAGCGACGCTCTGACAGTAAGGCGATGCTGGTATTGGTAGATTCCCCGGTAAAGGTGGATTTCTATGTGCAGGATGTTCCAGAGGTTGCCTGGGATTTGATAGAACTGGCTGACAAGCCTCTTACCATAATTTATTCCGGAGCGCGTAATCTGGCTCCTAATTTGCTTGCTGAAGATGGTAGTGTGGGTATCCGCGTCACCAGTGAGGCATTTTCAAAGCGGCTTTGCCAGCAGTTCCGTAAGGCGATAGTCTCTACTTCTGCCAATGTCAGCGGGCAACCGTCTCCCGGCAACTTCAGTGAAATAAGTGAAGACATCAAGTCTGCGGTAGATTATATAGTAGGATACCGCCAAGAGGAAACGGGACGCCCGAAACCGTCCAGCATCATTAAGTTGGGCAAGGGCGGAGTCATCAAGATTATTCGCGAATAAAAGGAAAAAATGGCAGAGGATAAGAGGAGTTTGTTGCAGCGCTTCATCATTTGGCGCGAAAAGAATATCAAGGAGAAGCAATTCATACTGATTCTCAGTTTTCTTGTGGGTATTTTTACGGCGTTCGCCGCACTGATACTGAAAGGCATCATACACTGGATACAGAACTTCCTGACGGACAATTTCAATGCGACGGAGGCCAACTATCTTTATCTGGTTTATCCGGTAGTGGGTATCTTCCTGACCGGACTGTTTGTCCGTTACGTGGTGAAGGACGACATCAGTCATGGTGTTACGAAAATCTTGTATGCCATCTCGCGGCGACAGGGACGTATCAAACGACATAACACTTGGTCGTCCATCATAGCCAGTTCCATTACCATCGGTTTCGGTGGTTCGGTCGGGGCGGAGGCGCCTATTGTGTTGACGGGTTCGGCTATCGGTTCTAATCTGGGAAATATATTCAAGATGGAGCATCGTACGCTGATGCTGTTGGTGGGATGTGGTGCTGCTGGTGCGGTTGCAGGCATTTTCAAGGCACCAATTGCCGGTCTGGTATTTACGCTGGAGGTACTGATGATAGATTTGACAATGTCTTCCTTGTTGCCGTTGCTGATATCCGCGGTGACGGCTGCAACTGTTTCCTATATCGTGACGGGTACGGACGCCATGTTCAAATTCCATTTGGACCAAGCTTTCGAATTGGAGCGTATTCCGTATGTCATTATGTTGGGCATCTTCTGTGGATTGGTTTCCCTTTATTTCACCCGCGCCATGAACTCTGTGGAAGGCGTGTTCGGAAGGTTGAGAACTCCCTATAAGAAGCTGATAATGGGCGGTGCCATGCTGAGTATCCTGATATTCCTTTTCCCACCGTTGTATGGCGAAGGTTACGATACGATAGAATTATTGCTGAATGGAGTGAGTAATGCCGAATGGGACACGGTGATGAATAATTCCTTCTTCTACGGGCACGGCAATCTGTTGCTGATATACCTCATACTGATTATTCTGTTCAAGGTTTTTGCCTCGAGTGCCACGAATGGCGGTGGCGGTTGCGGCGGTATCTTCGCACCTTCATTGTATTTGGGGTGTATTGCCGGTTTTGTCTTTTCACATTTCAGCAATGAAATAGAGATGACGGCTTATCTGCCCGAAAAGAATTTTGCCTTACTGGGAATGGCGGGGGTTATGAGTGGGGTCATGCATGCTCCGCTGACCGGCGTGTTTCTCATTGCCGAACTTACGGGAGGATACGACTTGTTCCTGCCGCTGATGATTGTTTCCGTCAGCTCTTATCTTACCATTATCATGTTCGAACCTCACAGTATTTACTCCATGCGTTTGGCAAAGAAAGGAGAGTTGCTGACGCACCATAAGGACAAGGCCATCCTTACCCTGATGAAGATGGAGAATGTGGTGGAAAAGGATTTTGTGACCGTGCATCCCGAAATGGATTTGGGTGAACTGGTAAAGGCCATTTCTGCTTCGCATCGTAATGTCTTTCCCGTGGCCGATAAGGAAGGAGTACTGATTGGCATTGTTTTGTTGGACGATATCCGGAACATTATGTTCCGTCAGGAGTTATATCATC
Source organism: Bacteroides sp. CACC 737 (assembly GCF_013874375.1). Lineage (NCBI taxonomy): Bacteria > Pseudomonadati > Bacteroidota > Bacteroidia > Bacteroidales > Bacteroidaceae > Bacteroides > Bacteroides sp. CACC 737. The sequence continues at coordinate 2,818,424 of NZ_CP059408.1, read as the reverse complement.
GCTTTACAGTGGGAAAACTGATGACTTCGGCTCCGGCACGTCTGTATGATACGGACAGTATGGAGCAGGTGATGCGTACCTTTGATGATACGAAGGCGTGGAATCTGCCGGTGGTGGATGCGGAAAACAAATACTTGGGATTCGTGTCCAAGTCGAAGATATTCAACTCGTATCGTGAAGTGTTGGTACATTTTTCAGAGGACTGAGGACATGTACAATTTACCATTTACAATGTACAATTTGCCATTCGGAGTGCTGTGTACATTGTACATGGTAAATAGTACATGAGTAGCCTCGCAAATTGTACATGGTAAATAGTAAATGGAGTAAATTGTAAATGAAATGGTGGAAAAGAAGAATTTGAGGATTGTATATATGGGTACTCCCGATTTTGCGGTGGAGGCTCTTCGTTGTCTGGTAGAAGGAGGTTACAATGTGGTGGGTGTCATTACGATGCCGGACAAGCCTGCCGGACGGGGGCATAAGCTCCAATTCTCTCCGGTGAAACAGTATGCACTGGAACATAATCTTCCGCTTCTTCAGCCGGAGAAGTTGAAGGATGAGGTTTTTGTGGAGGCGTTGCGTGCATGGAAGGCCGATTTGCAGATAGTCGTTGCTTTCCGCATGTTGCCGGAGGTAGTATGGAACATGCCGCGATTGGGCACCTTCAACCTGCATGCTTCCCTGCTTCCGCAGTATCGCGGCGCAGCCCCCATCAACTGGGCGGTGATTAATGGTGATACGGAAACGGGCATCACCACTTTCTTCCTGAAACATGAGATTGATACCGGTGAGGTTATTCAGCAGGTACGGATACCCATTGCCGATACGGACAATGTGGGTATCGTTCACGACAAACTGATGCTGTTGGGCGGTCGCCTGGTGGTAGAGACTGTTGATGCCATTCTTGCCGGTACGGTGAAAAGTATTCCTCAAGAAGAAATGGCCGTAGTGGGTGAACTGCGTCCGGCACCGAAAATCTTCAAAGATACTTGTCGTATTGACTGGAACCGTCCGGTGAAGCGTATTTACGATTTTGTACGCGGCCTTTCTCCCTATCCTGCCGCTTGGACGGAGTTGGTCCAGCCCAGTGGAGAATCTATTGTAGTAAAAATCTTCGAGACGGAGAAGATAGGGGAATCCCATCAACTGGCTCCCGGAACCTTGCAGACAGACGGGAAAAACTATATCCGCGTTGCTGCCGAAGATGGCTTTGTCGGCATCCGCTCCCTCCAGCTTCCGGGCAAGAAGAGACTGAAGACGGATGAACTGCTGCGCGGCTTCCGGTTGACGGAAGAATGTGTGATGAAATAACTGATTGTCATTCATCAACTTCCTACTGCAAAACTACTGCATTTGTTTTGCAGCGTCACTGCAACTAATATGCAGTGTGACTGCAACTGCTTTGCAGTAGTACTGTAACACGTTTGCAGTGACGCTGCAAAAGGTATGCAGTAAGTTTGCAGTGAGAGTTTTGACTTCCAATGTTAGGCCGACTTAAATCTTTTATCTATATTTGTACATCACAAAGTTCGTAAACTTTAGAATACAGCATTATGAAACCAATCATATCCCCTTCTATTCTCTCTGCCGATTTCGGTTATCTGGCACGGGACATTGAAATGATTAACGAAAGTGAGGCAGAGTGGGTACATATCGACATCATGGACGGTGTGTTTGTCCCCAATATTTCTTTCGGATTCCCGGTACTGAAGTATGTGGCAAAACTGTCGCAGAAACCTTTGGATGTGCATCTGATGATTGTACAGCCGGAGAAGTTTATTCCGGAGGTGAAGGCTCTGGGAGCCCATGTCATGAATGTGCATTATGAGGCTTGTCCGCATCTGCACCGCGTGGTGCAGCAAATTCGCGAAGCAGGGATGCAGCCGGCAGTAACGATTAATCCGGCAACTCCCGTGTCCTTGTTGAAGGATATTATTAATGATGTATACATGGTGCTGATCATGAGCGTAAATCCTGGCTTCGGCGGACAAAAGTTCATAGAGCATTCTCTTGATAAAGTGCGCGAGTTGCGTGAATTGATTACGGTTACCGGTTCGCAGGCCTTGATAGAAGTGGACGGTGGCGTAAACTTGGAAACTGGTTCGCGTCTGGTAGAAGCTGGAGCAGATGTACTGGTGGCAGGCAATGCCGTTTTCTCGGCTCCCGATCCGAAGGAGGCCATCCGTGCATTAAGGAATCTGTAATCCGTCTTCTGGATTGATAATCGACAGCTGGCAACGGCATCCTTTCCTTCGACTGTTGATGCCGTTGGTAGTTGGTATTTTGTGTGGAGATGCGTTTCCACACGTGCTTTCTGCATGGGAGTATGTGGCAGGTTTTCTGCTTTTTCTTTTTATTATAGGTAGATACAAGCATACCGGATGGGTGTATGGAGCGGCGGTATACCTTTTCTTGGGTGGTACGGGGTTCTGCTTGATGAGTTGGCAGCAGGGAAAGACGGCATTTCCCTTTTCGGGCAAAACTGCTGTTTATAGGGTTTGTATCCGCGAGCATCCAGAAGAGAGGGAGCGCAGCATATTGTGCAGGGTTGCCCTGCTGGGAGAGGTAGAGCAGGATACAGTTACGGGTTGTCCCCGGAATCATCTTTTTCTGGCTTATTTCCCGAAAGATTCTGCTACGGCCACTTTGCGTCGTGGTGATGAGTTGCTGGTATCTACCCGGCTTGTTCCTCCGGCAAACAATGGTAATCCCGACGAGTTTGACTATGCCCGCTACCTGAGGCGGAAAGGCTATAGCGGCACGGCTTACGTGGCTGACGGACATTGGCGGAAGACGGGGCATGATGCCTCTCGCACTGTCAGCCAGGTGGCACTGGATTATAGGGAGAAAGTGATTGGCTTATACCGGAGTTTGGGTTTTGAAACTGATGAATTGGCGGTACTTGCTGCGTTGACAGTGGGGGATAAAGAGGAACTGAGTGATGATATTGTGGAGACCTACTCCGTTTCGGGAGCCAGCCATGTACTGGCACTTTCGGGATTGCACATAGGTTTTCTGTATGCTTTGCTCTTGTTTGTGCTTCGTCCTTTGTGGAGGCGATGGCGGCGGTTGAAACCTTTGTTGCTTTTGCTTCTGGTCCTTTTCTTGGTGAGTTTTGCTTTTTTCACGGGATTGTCCTCCTCGGTGGTGCGGTCGGTTGTCATGTTCTCTTTGTTGGCGTTTGCCGGTTTGCAGCCGGAAAAGCCGCTGACTCTGAATACGCTGGCGGCAACTGCTTTCCTGATGCTGCTGTGCAAGCCGGCCTGGTTGTTTGATGTCGGTTTTCAGTTGTCATTCTCGGCGGTTACAGCTATTGTACTTGTACAGCCTAAGTTGTATGCCCTTTGGAAGGTTGACAATTGTTTCCTGCGATATTTGTGGGGACTTATGACAGTGTCTGTGGCAGCTCAGCTGGGTACGGCCCCTTTGGTCATTGTCTATTTCTCCCGTTTTTCCACTCATTTTCTGTTGACTAATCTTTGGGTAATTCCCATGGTGTCACTCGTTCTGTATTCGGCGGTCTTTCTGTTGATGCTTACGCTGCTGCCTTTTGTACAACATCTGTTTGCAAGGGTAGTAGAGGCATTGGTACATGTCCAGAATGAAGTGCTTCGCTGGATAGAGCATCTTCCCGGCGCTGCTGTCGATAATATTTGGTTGGATATATGGGGCGTTTTGCTCGTCTATCTGTTCTTGGGGATGGCATATTATGGCTTTCTACGCCTTACGGTACGTAGAGTCTGCTTTGCGTTGCTGGCATTGTTGGCAGTGGTTTCCTGGCATTCCCTTTCCATCATGTCCAATGCTCCCCGGCAGGGGATTGCTTTTTATAGTGTGAGAGGTTGTCCCGTTGTCCATTGTATGGCAGACAACTGTCATTCTTGGTTGGCATGTGCCGATAGCTTGCCGGATATGCCGCGTTTGTGCCGTGCCCTTTCTCCGCATTGGAATCGCCTGCGTCTGGAGACTCCCCGACTGGTTGCCGGAGATTATACAACTCCCGGCTTATCCATGCGCGACCAGATTGTCTCTTACGCCGGTAAGCGCATCTGTCTTCTTTCCGACAACCGTTGGAGAAACAAGAACTCTTCCCGTCCCCTTTCAGTTGATTATCTGTATGTTTCCAAGGGGTATCAAGGTGGGATAGAGGAACTTACTTCGCTCTTTTCCATAGGGATGGTGGTACTTGACGCTTCTCTTTCAGACTATTATCAGAATAAGATTGCCAATGATTGCGTTCGCTTAGGTATTCCTTATCTTCTTCTTTCTCAAAAAGGTTCTTACCGCATATTGTTATAAATCACAAACTTTTTGTACTTTTGCCCCTTCAATTTGTTATAAATGCCAAATAGTAAATAGTCAATCGTCAAATAGTAAATAAATATATGTTGACCAAAGTAATAGAACAATCCAAGATAGACCATTTCACCAAATGGTTTGACCGTGCAGACAAGATAGTAATCGTTTCGCATGTGGGCCCCGACGGGGACGCCATCGGCTCTTCTCTGGGCTTGTGGCACTTCTTCAGCTCGCAGGGAAAGACGGCGAATGTTATTGTGCCGAACGCTTTCCCCGACTTCTTGAAATGGATGCCCGGGAGCAAGGACATCCTTCTGTACGACCGCTACAAGGAGTTTGCCGACAAGCTGATTGCCGAGGCGGATGTCATTTGTTGTCAGGATTTTAATGCTATCCATCGTATAGATGCCATGGGTGACGCTGTTCTTGCATCCCCGGCAAGAAAAATACTGATAGACCATCATCTCCATCCAGAGGATTTCTGCAAGATTATCATCTCCCATCCGGAGATATCTTCCACTTCGGAACTGGTTTTCCGCCTGATTTGCCGTATGGGCTATTTCAGTGACATTTCAAGGGAAGGTGCGGAATGTATCTATACGGGCATGATGACCGATACCGGCGGGTTCACCTATAATTCCAATAATCGGGAAATCTATTTCATCATCAGCGAACTGTTGTCGAAAGGTATTGATAAGGACGAGATTTACCGCAGAGTGTTCAATACTTATTCAGAAAGCCGTCTGCGCCTGATGGGATATGTCTTGTCACAAATGAAGGTCTATCCGGACTATCATGCAGCCTTAATTTCCTTGACTAAAGCCGAACAAAGCCAATTTGACTATGTGCGTGGAGATAGTGAAGGGTTTGTGAACATTCCTTTGAGCATCAAAGGGGTGATTTTCTCTTGTTTCCTGCGTGAAGATACGGAGAAGCCGATGATAAAGATTTCTTTACGTTCGGTCGGTACGTTCCCTTGCAATCAGCTGGCTGCCGAGTTCTTTGGCGGCGGTGGTCATTTGAATGCTTCCGGCGGTGAATTTTATGGAACGATGGATGAGGCCCGCAAGGTCTTTGAGCAGGCTTTGGAGAAATACAAACCGCTGCTGAATGCCAAAGGATAAAAAAAGTTCAGTTGTAAAGGTTAAAAGTTACGAACTTTCTATCTGCAGCTTTCAACTTTCAAGGAAATCAGATACTTTTGTACGAAATTACTAAATAACAGAAATGAAGAAACTTACTTTATTCTTTTTTGCCTTACTTGCAGTTTGTTTAGCCTTCCAGGCATGCGATAATTCTAAAACTTATGCCGAAATGCTTGAGGAAGAAAAAGATGCCATCAAAGCGTTTATCAAAGACAGTAGTATTGTCGTTATTTCTCAAAGTGAATTCTATGCGCAAGATTCGACAACGGATGTAAGCAGGAATGAGTATGTGCAGCTGGCAAGCGGGGTGTATATGCAGATTGTGGATAAAGGTTCGACGAATCCTGCAGATACAGTTAAACCGAATGATTTGGTTTTGGTGCGTTATGAAGAATATGGATTGATAGAAAAGGCGGTGACTTCATCTAATTTGAATAATCCGACAGTTGTGGATGAATTCAGATATACGGTTACTTCTTCATCTATAGCCGGACTTTTTACACAAGGATATATGCTTGCATATTATGGATCGTCCGTGCCTGCCGGTTGGTTGGTCGCTTTGAATTATGTACGTGATGGGGCGCATGTGAAACTGATTGTACCATCTAAGATGGGGCAACAGACTGCCATGCAACAAGTGTATCCTTATTATTACGATATACATAAATTCCAAATTTGGAACTAACCTATAAATTTTAAATCATTAACCTATGACTCTAATCAAATCTATTTCTGGAATCCGCGGAACCATTGGCGGTGGTGCCGGCGAGGGATTGAATCCGCTCGACATTGTGAAGTTCACTTCAGCTTATGCTACCCTGATTCGTAAGACGTGTACTGTAAAAAGTAACAAAATCGTGGTAGGGCGTGATGCCCGCATCTCTGGCGAGATGGTCAAGAACGTAGTAGTCGGTACCTTGATGGGTATGGGCTGGGATGTAGTGGACATTGATTTGGCTTCTACTCCGACTACCGAGCTGGCTGTAACCATGGAAGGTGCCAGTGGAGGTATTATCCTGACTGCCTCACACAATCCCAAGCAGTGGAATGCGTTGAAACTGTTGAATGAAAAGGGCGAATTTCTGAACGCTGCCGAAGGTCAGGAAGTACTCCGCATTGCAGCTGCCGAAGAATTCGATTATGCCGAAGTGGACCAACTCGGCTTGTACCGTCAGGATTTAAGCTACAACCAGAAACATATCGACAGCGTATTGGCGCTTGACCTTGTAGACGTGGAAGCTATCCGAAAGGCAAACTTCCGTGTAGCCATCGATTGTGTAAACTCTGTAGGTGGTATTATTCTGCCGCAACTACTTGAACAACTTGGTGTTCAGCACGTAGAGAAGCTCTATTGCGAACCGACCGGTAACTTCCAGCATAATCCCGAGCCTCTGGAAAAGAACTTGGGTGACATCATGAACCTGATGAAAGGAGGGAAGGCAGATGTTGCATTTGTTGTAGACCCTGATGTAGACCGCCTGGCAATGATTTGCGAAGACGGCAAGATGTACGGTGAAGAATATACACTGGTTACTGTTGCCGACTACGTATTGAAACATACTCCGGGCAATACGGTATCCAATTTGAGTTCGACCCGTGCCTTGCGCGATGTAACTCGCAAGTATGGGCAAGGATATTACGCTTCCGCCGTAGGTGAAGTGAATGTAACTACCAAAATGAAGGAGGTAGGTGCCGTTATCGGTGGCGAAGGAAACGGTGGGGTAATTTATCCGGCCAGCCACTATGGACGTGATGCCTTGGTAGGTATTGCCTTGTTCTTGAGCCATCTGGCACACGAAGGCAAGAAGGTGAGCGAACTCCGTGCATCCTATCCTGCATACTTCATGGCAAAGAATCGTGTAGACTTGACTCCTGAAACAGATGTAGATGCTATTCTTGCCAAGGTGAAGGAGCTGTATAAGAATGAAGAAATCAATGATATAGACGGTGTGAAGATTGACTTCCCCGACAAATGGGTTCATCTGCGTAAAAGCAATACGGAACCGATTATCCGCGTTTATAGTGAGGCCGGTACACCAGAAGCTGCCGAGGAAATCGGTCAGCAGATTATGAAGGTGATTGAAGACCTGGCAAAATAAGACTGATTGTAATGACTGTTATATGTCCCACTTTTTTTTTGGAGAGTGGGACTTTTTTTAGGGAGTATTTATTGCTGCTACAATTCGATGACTTTCTCTATCTCTTCTTCAAAGTTTGGAGTAAAGACTTCCTTGCCTATGCTTTTTTTGATTTCATCAATGCTCCAGAAACGTCCTCCGTCCAGCTCGTCACTGGGATGTATTTCACCGTCGTAGACCGTTTTGTGTACGAAGACCAGTTCCTTTTCGCGGGCAGACTCGAAGACATAATGCAAGACGGTTTCGGGAACAAAGTCGGTAATGCCGAGTTCTTCGCGTACCTCGCGTTTCAGCGCCATCTCTACACTTTCACCTAAATCGACGTGTCCGCCTACGGAGGTGTCCCACTTCCCCGGTTGTATGTCTTTCCATTCGGGACGTTTCTGCAGATACAGCTCACCTTTGGAATTGAATACATGAAGATGGATTACCGGATGCAGCAGTTTGCTACCGTTATGGCATTCGCCACGGGTGGCGGCACCTATGATGTTGCCTTGTTCGTCGACAAGGGGGAACATCTCTTGATTGTTATCGTGGTTCATTGTGTTTAGGGTATTAATAATGATGAATCTCCATAGCTCAGAAAGCGGAAATCATGTGCCAGTGCATAGTTATAAATCTTCTGCCAGTCGCCGTGTACGAAAGCTGATACGAGCAGCAGCAAGGTGCTTTGCGGTTGGTGGAAATTAGTCACCATAGCCTTCACGATTTTGTATTCATATCCCGGGGCGATGATGATTTGAGTGCTGGTATGCAGAGTCTCCATACTATGCTTGTCAAGATAGGCGACAATGGCTTGCAGGGCTTTTACTGCAGGGGTGGTGGCAGCCTTGGCAGACATTTCATAAGGTTGCCATTGGTGGACGTGCAAGTCTTCCTCCGTGGCTTCGGGATTATTCAGTAAGGTGGCTCCGATGTGATAAAGGCTTTCCAATGTGCGCACCGAAGTTGTCCCTACGGCCACTGCCTTGCCGTCGTGCGCTATGAGTTTTTCCAATGTGTTGCGCGAGACGGAGATGTATTCCGTATGCATTTCATGCCCTTCTATTTCTTCACTTTTCACCGGTTTGAAGGTTCCGGCTCCCACATGGAGTGTCAGTTCTTCCAATTCTACTCCTTTATTGCGCAATGCGTCCAATACGCGTGGGGTGAAATGCAGTCCCGCTGTAGGGGCAGCCACCGAACCTTTGATTTTGGAATAGACAGTCTGGTAAGTCTCCTTGTCACTTTCCTGGGTTTCCCGGTTCAAGTAGGGAGGGATGGGCAATTCACCGAAGACCTCGAGAATGTCGGCAAAAGTCACTTCCGGATTATTCCAGCGGAAGTTTACCCAATGGCTGGTTCCGTGGCATTCGCCCCGTTCGGCGGTCAGGGTGAGTGGTTTGCCTTTCACGGTCATCTCACGTCTTAGCATGCCTTCTTTCCATTTTTTCAGGTTGCCGACCATGCAGAGCCAAGCGGTATGCTCGGTTTGCTGGAAGTTGAGGGCATAGTCGTTCGGCTGTATAGGTTCTAGGCAGAATACTTCAATCAGTGCTCCCGTTTCTTTCCGGAAATGCAGGCGTGCTTGGATGACTTTGGTATTGTTGAATATCATCAGGCTTCCCGATGGCAGATACTCCGGCAGTGAAGTGAATCTGTCTTCTGAAACTTCTCCGTGGCGATACAATAACAGTTTGGACTGGTCACGTACGGACAATGGGAACTTTGCAATGCGTTCGTCCGGCAATGGGTAGTTGAATTCGCTGATTCTGATATGTCTGGGGTCTTCTTTCATGATGGCTTTCTCTTTATTATATCGGCTGCAAAGGTACGGATATTTGGGAAGATTTGAAGAATAAGGGAAATAATTCCTAACTTTGCAGGAAGAAAGTAGGAAAAGACAAACTAAAAGATACGTTACTATGAAGATAGGAGATAAAGTTCGTTTCCTCAGCGAAGTTGGGGGTGGTGTTGTGACAGGATTTCAAGGGAAAAACATCGTGTTGGTGGAAGATGCCGACGGTTTTGACATACCGATGCCCATAAACGAATGTGTGGTGATAGAGACCGATGATTATAATATCCCCACTCCGGCAGCCAAAGCGGCTGCCAAGAAGAAGCGGGAAGAAGAGCAACAATTGCGTACGACTGCTACTGCGGCAAGGCCGTCTGCTATGGAGTCTCAGGTTTCAGAGCCTCAAACGGTCCGTTTGGAGAAACCGCAGATATCTGTTTATCGTCAGCCCGAGATGAAAGGCGGAGATATCCTGAATGTTTTTCTGGCTTTTGTTCCGGAGGATATCAAGGCTGTCAGCACTACACCTTTCGAGGCATATTTGGTGAACGACAGTAATTATTATATGTATTATACCTATTCGAGTGCTGAAGGAAAGTCCTGGACAGTCCGTTCGCATGGTTTGATAGAGCCGAATACGAAACTTCTGCTGGAGGAGTTCGAAAAGTCCGAGTTGAACGACCGTGAACGTGTGATGGTACAGCTGGTGGCATTCAAAGATAACCGTGCGTTCACAATGAAACCGGCTGTCAGTGTGGAAGTCCGCATAGATATGGTAAAGTTCTATAAACTGCATACATTCCAGCAGACGGTTTTCTTTGAAACACCGGCCTTGGTGTATGATATTGTCCGGAATGACCAGCCTGCCAAGCAGGTGTATGTTTCGGCAGAGGAACTGAAGGAGGCTTTGATACAGAAAAAAACGGCAGATACTCCATCCAAACCGCAGACGGTCATCAAACGTGGGGGCAAGAATGGGATTGTCGAGATTGACCTGCATATCGGCGAGTTGCTGGATGACACCTGCGGCATGAGCAACAGTGAAATATTGAATTACCAACTGGACAAGTTTCGTGAAGTGATGGAACAATACAAGAAAAAGCGCGAACAACGCATCGTCTTTATTCATGGCAAGGGGGATGGTGTACTTCGTAAAGCGCTATTGGATGAGTTGAAACGTAAATATTCCAATTGCCGCCACCAGGATGCTTCGTTCCAGGAGTACGGATTTGGGGCGACGATGGTGACGATTAAATAAAATCAAGTATTTGAATAGTGAATAGGGCAGTTCAAACGTTGGAATGCCCTATTCATTATTTTTGATGGCTTATTAGCTAAATATTGTACTATGATGTGATTTTTTGTTTCGTTTTAATAAAGCGGTAACGTATGCTCTTTTATGGCTGAGAAATACGCCTTATACTTGACGGCATTTCGCAAAAATATTTTAAGTTTGTAGATGTATTGAATAAATAATCTAATTACGGGAAACATGGGAGAGAGGATGGATAAGCGAATTCGATTTTACATTTATTGGATATTAGGGCTTGTGTTTCTAGGGGCTTGTGCGCCCGGAGATGAAGAGGACGTATACACAGAGATGAGAGCTTTTGAGGATTTTTCCCGTATAAATGGAGACTCTGTGGCCATTGTGCCCCGAAAGGTGAGGTTGAAGGCTCTTCAAAAGATGGAAGAGGCAAAGGATAGCTTGGTCAAATATAATTATCTGGCAATGACACTGAAAACATATTTGATTACTTCACAGCTTGATTCGGCGCAAATCGTAATCCAGCAGATACATGACTTTATTGAAAGGCAGCATAGTTCTTCTCAAATGGCAGATTTGGAGTCTGAATGTTTCAATATGAAGGGAAATATCTTTGCACGCGTTGGGAATATGGATTCTGCCGAAATTTGCTTCCGGAAGGCTTATGAATTACGGATGAGAGGGACTAGGATTGAAGTGGTGCCGGATATTTTGATGAATCTTGCTGATGCGAATAACCGTTTAGGAAAATTGGATATAGGGGCAGCTTGGTATAGGAGAGCTTTGTTGATGTGTGACTCTTTGCATATAGCTTCTACCAAGAAACCTCCCATTTATTATGGTTTGGCACAAGTATATGTTACCATGCGTGATTTCGAACAGTGTGATTACTATTATAATCTGGCAGGGGAAAGCTATGACAGTATGCTGCCTTATGAAAAATATATTTATTTGAATAATAGAGGGACTTCTTACTATTATAGGGAGGATTATCAGACAGCGATAAAATATTTCCAAAAGGTTATTGATTTAGTCGAAGGATATGATGATATGAGTTTTGAACTTAATCTGGGGAGGTTGAATTTAGGAGACTGTTATCTTCAACTGAATATGGTTGATTTGGCTGTTAAATATATAAATGAATGCCAACCTTTTTTTGAGGAAATGGGGGTGAGTACTGCACTATATTATATCGATACGCAGAAAATAGAATTAGCCCTGCTTCAGAAAGACTTTCAAGAAGCACGCCGTTTATTGTCCGAGAGTGTAGTTCCTCCGGGCATCGACCCTGATATGGTACATATCCGTAATAAATACCTTCAGCAGTTTTACGAGGAAACCGGCAACTACAAGAGGGCTTATCACTATCTGCAGAGGAACAACCTGCTTGATGATTCTATCAGGAATGAGCGTGTCCGGATGCGTACGGCAGACTTGACTTTGCGTTATCAGCAGGATTCTACCTTGATGGCACATCGGGTTTTGCTTCAGGAGCAGAAAAACGAGGTGCTGGTGCTGAGGCAGACACAGTTTGTCGTGTTTGCTGTAGCTGTTGTATCTATATTGACGGCGGTTTTTCTTTATCTGTACAGCAAAAAGAAACGTGCTTTGTTGCTTGCACGGAATCATCGCACAGTCTCTACACTTCGTCTGGAGAATATCCGTAACCGCTTGTCCCCTCATTTCATCTTCAATGTGCTGAACTGGGAGATGGCGGAGCGGAATGTAGAAGAAAAGCAAGAGCTTTCGTCGCTGGTAAAACTGATGCGTCGCAATCTGGAATTGGCGGAACAACTGTGTGTAACCTTGGCAGAGGAGCTGGATTTTGTGAAAACATATATTAATCTGGAACGCCGTTCTTTAGGTCCGGATTTTCATTCGGAACTGAAGATAGAAAAGGATGTGCAGCCGGAGCAAATAAGGATTCCGTCTATGATGATTCAAATTCCGGTTGAAAATGCAGTGAAGCATGCGTTGCGCGAGAAGGAAGGTGAACGTAATCTTTGGGTTTCGGTCTGTCGCCGGGGAAACGGTATCTGTATAAAGATAACGGATAATGGTGGCGGTTATCGTCCAGACAGTCGGAACCGGGGCACGGGGACGGGAATGAAAGTCATTATGCAGACCATTCAGATTCTCAACAATAAGAATAAGGAGGCCATTGATGTTTCAGTGCACAATGTCTCTCTACAGAGTGGTGAGATGGGATGTGAGGTGACTTTCTGGTTGCCAGACAACTACGATTACAGGATTTAAAAGAACCGTTTAATCTCGTTTTTTGCAAGGATAGGCATATTTACGGATAAATAGTCCGTAAATGGCTTCTTGTTGCTTTGTATGGGAGCAGGATTATGTATATATTCGCGAAAAGAAAAACATAAAAGAAACATGGATAAATATAAGGTTGCAATAGTTGACGACGATGAGGTGGCTCTTGAGAATCTGAGTTTTGAATTGGGAAAGGATGCACGCTTTTCTTTGAAGGGAACTGCCCGTAATGGCAAGCAAGGGAAAAAACTCATTGCCAAGGTACAGCCGGATTTGTTGTTCTTGGATGTGGAAATGCCGGATATGACAGGAATGGAACTACTGCAGGAAATACGTGGCAGTGTTTCATGGAACATGCGGATTGTTTTCTATACGGCTTATGATAAGTATATGGTTCAGGCTATCCGGGAGGCTGCGTTCGACTATCTGTTGAAACCTTTTGAAGAGCAGGAGCTTCGGGATATTCTTGCACGTTTTGTAGAGCAGGCAGAAGCTGGGCAGAGAATGTCATATCCCATTGGTGCGCCGTTGCATGCCGGACAGACATTTATCGTATTTACGCCAACCAATGATATGCGTGCATTGCGTCCGGCTGAAATCGGTTTTTTTCGCTATTGCTCCGAGCGTAAGCAGTGGGAGGTGATACTAAACAACCAGCCGCCATTGGTGCTGCGTCGCGGAATGACTGCTGAGCAGATTACTCAATATTCATCCAGTTTCGTGCAGATACATCAATCGTATATTATCAATATTGATTATCTGATGATTATAAAGGATAGCAAATGTATGCTTTATCCACCATTTGACAAAGTGACGGAACTGCTGGTTTCCAGAAAGTATAAGAAAGAACTGCAAGACAGATTCTGCTTGTAAAGTGATAAGAATTATTTGGTTAGGGAGTTGACGCCGCAGACTTTGGTGGCGTTGACGTAAAGAAAAGGCATTGAACCTTTAAAGTCCAATGCCTTTTTATTTATCAAATACAATTTTCGTATTCATCAGAAGCGAAGCTTATTTCACTTCGATACCTTTGTTCTGCAGTGTGACATTTAATACTCTGGCATAATCGGCATACTGCTTTTCATTCAGAGTCTTTTTCATCAACTTCAGATTACCATAAACTGCATTACGGAGTAACTTCTCCTGATTCTTCTTGGAATTTGTAGCGCGTTCCATCTGTTCTGTAAAATATTCGCAGATGTTTGCCACTTCTTCATGCTGGTTGGAATCCAGATTCAAATACTTACTCAACTTTGTTATGTTGATGTTACCTTCCCATTTTGCAGTTGTAGGCTGGTTTTCTGCTGCAAATGTTGTAGCAGTCAGGCAGACTGCTGCCACTAATGTTAATCCTAAACGTTTCATAATACCTACTTTTTAATTGTTATTCCTAAAAACTAATTTCAATCTAATACCTATTGAAAACTCTCTAAGCGCTTAGCTTTTTCTTTTACCTATGCAAATGTAGGTATATGTTTTATAACACAAAAATGAATAAGGGAAAAAGTGTAGTCTATACCTTCATTTCTTGACTTAAATCAATTTTATAGTGTGAAAATGCTTTGTTTAGATGCTTTTTGTAATACGAATGTAATGTGGACTAACTGAATTTATATTTGTAGTAGTGGATAAAAGGATTTTTATTAGTCAAAATGTTATTGCCAAATAGTTTCGGGTAATTCTATGATTACTCTGCTTTCAGAGCAGACTCCCACAAAGCCTAATCCGCCTATGACGTTGCAAGGCAGACTGATAGGTTCCATTAAAGCATCGTCGTAATCCCCATCATCCAGGCAGTTTAAGGCTTTTAGATAGCGGTATTCGGCTTCAGTGATGCTAAGCAACCGTACGGTGATGGTTTGTTTGCGGGATATATGGTCGTAGTAGTGTCCCTCTATCGGATAATAATCTTGGTAGAGAGGGGTGTATACTTTCAATGTGGCATAAGAGTTACGGAAAGTGTTATCATTGAATATGTTGTATTTGTTATTTATGGTGGGAAACAATTCATTTTCTTCATCATCATAGTTGCTGGGGTGGCCGTCAGTCAGTATAACATCTTCCCGGTTGATGATTTCGTTCTGCCGGGGAGCAAGGATGGTAGTGTCTCTAGGTATGGAGGCCCAATGCCAAGAGCCGTCCTCGTCTTCCACTTTGATGAGGCTGCCGTTTTCATCCTCCAGATATTCTTTCCATTTGCAATAGTAACTACGGTCGTTCCAAATGTCCAGCCGGTAGTAGTTCTTCTCGTTGGGGCGGTCTTGCAATGTAATTTTGTATTGGCGGTAAAGGGTTTTCCCGCTGTACTCGCGCAGGTAGGCCAGGCAAGTATCCACGTGCAGGCTCTCTATCGGTTGTGGCACGGTGACTTCGGCACTGGCATGGTATTTTCCGTTTTCGGCAGTGGCTTCCAGACGTATGTTGTCACCGGGATGCAGTGTGCTGGTCAGACGATATTTCTTGAAACGTATACTTTTCAGTAATGATTCATAAACGTCCTTATCAAGTTCTCCTTCCAGATGCCCATAAATTTCTTCCGGGGAAACCGCTTTCGGAGTTTCTGCTATTTTGCCATTGATGTAGAGGGAAAGAGTTGCTTCGTTCAAATGTTCAATGCTATAGCCCTCGCCTAAGTGGAGATAGACATCATTCTCAGCTTGTCCGGTTTCGAGCAAGGCGTTCATGATGATTTGCGGATCTTGTTGTCCGGGATTGTAAGGAATTTCGTTTTCGCAGGCTGTTAGGAAGCTTACAATAGTTATATATATAATAAGGTGTAATTTCATTTTTGTTTTCATATGCCGAATTTGTTTTTAAAATCTATAAGTATAGGTAACAGAAGGAATACAAGGCAGTATTGTTATTTTCTTGATGACAGTTTGAGCTTTCTTCTGTCCGGTATTTCCATGATAAATACTTTCGTAGAAATCATCGTAGTATACGTTGTATCTATTTTGGTATTTGCTGTAAACGATATTCGGATTCATGGCATTGTATGCATTGTAGATACTGATATTCCAGGTACGAATACCATGTTTGGTCTTCTTGTTGAAGTTGACGCCGAGATTCAAACGATGGCTGGCGGGAAGGCGGTAATTGTTACGCCGGGAGATGTAGCCGGTTTCCTCAATAGAGCCATCGGGTTTGATGATGATTGTTGCCTTTTCGGGGATAGTGATACATCCACCGGTATTGAATATCCAGGAAGCTCCTGCATCAATGCGGTCACTGAACTTATGGCTGAGATTGAGGCTGATGCTGTGGCGGCGGTCATATTTGTAGGGGAACCATCGGCCTTGGTTGATGGTACCGTTCTTAAAACGGTGATCGGTCTTGGATAGGGTATATGCGAGCCAGCCGGTAGTCTTACCCAATGTTTTCTGTGCCATCAGTTCCAGACCGAAGGAGCGGCCTTCGCCCATTTCTACTTTTTCCTCCCAGTTGGTAGAGGTGCCGAAGAAGGATACACCGTCTTGATATTCAAGTATGTGTTTCATCTGTTTATAATATCCCTCGACGGAGAACTCCCAACCCGGCAGTCCGGAATAGTAGCCTCCTATGGAGAACTGGTTGGCATACATCGGACTGATGTCTTTGGTAATGGGTACCCAGAGGTCGGTAGGCATAGACAGCGGAGTAGAGGACAGCAGATGCACATACTGTGCCATGCACGTATAGGATGCTTTGGCAGAATATCCTTGTCCGAGGTCATAGCGGGCGGAAAGGCGGGGCTGCAACGAATAGTAGCTTTTCCCTTGTGTGTGGAACAGCGATGTGCGTACACCTGCATTCAGACTGAGCCTGGCGTTTACATTGAAATTGTCTTCGGCGTAAAGGGAGATTTCTTGTCCGCGCATGGCATGGCTGTTGCTGGTATTGTAAACCGTATCTTCCTGGAGGGCGCCATTATCTATATCTTGTATTTTCGAGGTAGCTATTCCCGGACGGAACGTATGGTGGATGTACTCTGCACCGAACTTGATGTGGTGCTGCGGCATGGGGGTGTAGTCAAAGTCCATACGCGCACTCCAGTCACGGATACCGGAGTTGAACTTGGAGGAGTAATAGTATCTGTCTTGTACTTTATTGGCGACAGTATAGGTATCTTCTATGTTTCCGTCCAGCCCCATCTCATATTTGTTGTATGAGACGGTGGTGTTGCAAAACAGCTTGCTGTTGAATACATAGTTCCAGCGGCCGTAGGCGATGGTGTTTCCCCAATTCAGATGGCTGTTGTCCTTGGAATAATTCTTAATGCTGTTGTCGTAATTGTCACCGTGGTAGTAACTGTCATAATGATAGTGGTCCTTCCCCTTGTAGAAACTGAGGAAGATGCGGCTACGGTCGCTGAATTTATGGTTGACCTTTGCATTGACGTCGTAAAAATAGTAGTTGTATTTGTCGGAATAGGTGTCGTCTTTGTCTACAATGAGATTTTTGAAGAATAGGGTGGGGATGGCTCGTGCGCTGAAACTGAAGGAGGTCCGTTCTTTCCAGATAGGGCCTTCGATATGCAGTTTGTCCGTCAACAGGCCTATGCTGAATGCGCCGTGGTATTTATGCATGTCTCCGTCGTTGGTCCGTACATCTACTATAGACGAAAGACGCCCGCCGTAGCGGGCAGGAAAAGAACTTTTGAAGAGTGTGGTGTTCTTTACCGCTTCGGGCGTAAAGATGGAGAATACTCCCAACAGGTGGTCTGCGTTGTAAACTGGAATTCCGTCCAGCATAACCAGGTTTTGGTCGGGACCTCCCCCTCGCACATACATGCCAGCAAAACCTTCCATGCCGGCTTGCACACCCGGCATCAGCTGAATGGTCTTCAGCAGGTCGGCTTCTCCCAATATGGACGGGGTATGCCTGATTTGTGTCATCGGTATCTCATGCGCTCCCATGGCTGTGCTTTCTATGCCGGCCTCCCGCTTGTCCGAGAGCACTACGACCTCTGCCAGCTGGTTATTACTGTCCAATCTGACGTTGAGCAAGGTGTCTTTCGTCAGCTCGAACCGGCTATGCCGGCTTTCGTAGCCCAGGTAGGAGAAAACCAGTTCCGTTTCCCCTTCCGGCAAGGTGAGGGAATAGAAACCGAAAGGATTGGTGGCAGTACCTGTGGAACGACGACTCTCAAGGATATTGGCACCAATCAGCGTCTCGGAAGACGCTCCGTCGGTCACGTATCCGCTGATGGTGAACTTACGGCTAACGGGTTTCTGCGGCACGGGCCGCTTATGGAGTAGAATGTGCTTTCCGGATATTTCGAACGTGATGGGTTCGTTTTCAAAGGCACGTTGCAATATCTCACTGATGTTCTTTTGTTTCATCTCCAGTGTGATGCGGTGCGTGAGCTTTACTTCTTCCCCATAGATGAAGGAGAATCCGGTTGCATTTTCCAGTTGCTTCACGAAACTCTCTAAAGTTGCGTTACGGATATTCAGGTTTATACGTGTTTCCTTGTTTTGTGCTGGTGCATGGAGTGAGGAGCTTAAAAGAACCACACACATCAGAAGTACGGTTCTGATGCGGTGGTGCGAACAGATAGTAGAGCTGGTCATTGTCAGTTAAGTTTAGTAGTAAGGATAATGGTGTTGTTTTCTTTTTTATAGGTAAAGTTACCGGCTTCCTTCAGTAGGTCGAGGATTTCTGTAAGACTCTCCCCTTCGCGGAAGGTAGCTGTCATGTGATAGTTCTTCAGGCTGTCTCCTTCGATACGTATATCGGTACGGAACGTTTCGGAAAGTTGACGAACGATTTCCTGCAAGGGTTGCTGATCGAATGTCAGTACGCTATGGATTACTTGGGTTTCCTCGGTAGTATGTACGGCTTCTGTGGGAATGGCTTCCCGTTGCGGTGCTACGTATAAGAACTGATAGGCTGCCCAGCTCGTTACACAGAGCAGGACTACGGCTGCGGCACTGGCTGTACGCATCCAGAACCGCTTCATGCTGCGGCGCTTTAACAAACGGCTTTCCAGCAGCTTCCAGCTGTTTTCTGCCGTAAAGCGTCCTCGTGGGGAACGGGTAGAAGCAACCAGTTTGTTCAGTACCTTGTCGAAATTCTCGTTATTCACTTTCATTTTTGGCAATTTATTAAGAGCCTATGACTCCTTTCCTGCATGTAAAGACAGCTGCTTTTCAGGAATTCCCTATGCCTATATCCTGAAATAATGTTAATCTAAAGCTCTTTGTCCGTGAAAGTCCGTCCAGCTTACGTGTGACTTCCTTGC
The DNA here is from genome assembly GCF_013874375.1 of Bacteroides sp. CACC 737. Taxonomy (NCBI): domain Bacteria; kingdom Pseudomonadati; phylum Bacteroidota; class Bacteroidia; order Bacteroidales; family Bacteroidaceae; genus Bacteroides; species Bacteroides sp. CACC 737. The sequence continues at coordinate 2,799,304 of NZ_CP059408.1, read as the reverse complement.
TTCTCTGTTTCAATCAATAGGGAAAGTCTGCATGAGATGTGCATCTCATACATACGCGGCTTCTTGCGAGGAAGATAAAGCAGAGTTCACTCCGTCAGCAATGCTTCCTTGAGTCTTGTGAGTGCTTTTTGCAGTTGCGCGTCTACTGTCTTAGTGCTGATGTTCAGCTCCTCCGCCACTTGTGCATAGCTTTGTTTCTCTTCGCGCAGGCGGATGAATACTTCACGGCAACGCTCCGGCAGGCGGTCGAGCGCCTTGACATATCGGGCAAACAGTTCTTCGCTGATAAGAGTGTCTTCGGGGGAATCGGCTTGGTCTGAAAGTTCGGGAAGCTGTTCGGACGAAAGTGTAGGGTGCCGGTTCTCTTTTTCCAGGTAATTGAGGGAGGCGTTTTTGGTAAGGATAAAGCAGTAATCCTCTATGTTGTTCACTTCCGGCAACCGGGCGCGTTGTTCCCAAAGCTTCATGAAGACGTCGAGCACAATTTCTTGCGCCCACTCTTCGTACTTCACGAAATAGCAGGCAATACGGAACAAACGGTCGTAGCACAGATTGTAGAAACTGTGAAAAGCCCGTTCCGAGTCTTCTTCCTTCATTTGGCGCAAGTAGCGTCTGACTTCTTGTTCGGTCATGCAGTCTCCCGGTTTTGCTGTTAATCAATGAACATCAGGTCGCTTATTATGCCGTCCGAAACAAAGATGCCTTCCCGGGTCAGGCGCAGGCGGTCTGCCTGCATCTCCAGTTTGTGGCTTTGGAGGTATGGAGCCGCTATTTTCATGCAATATTGGCATAATTCCGTGCCGAAGGCTTCTTCCGTATATGTCAGGGAGGCTCCCCACATGGTACGCAGGGAAGTCATGATGTATTCATTGTAACGGGTCACTTTATCCAGGATTTCTGTTTCGGAGGAACGCTGTCCCTCTTCAATGGACTTTATGTATCTTTCCAGAGAAGCTGTGTTCCATTCCCTTGTCTCCGCATTGAAGGAGTGGGCGGAAGGGCCGCAGCCCAAATACGGAATGCCTTTCCAGTAAGCGGTGTTGTGGCGTGAGTACATGCCGGGCTTGCAGAAGTTGGATATTTCATAATGCTCATACCCCGCGGCTCCCAGGGTGTCCATGAGCGCCGAGAAGAAGCGCAGGCTACTCTCTTCATCTACTTCGCTGATGCGGTGGCTTTGCAGCATTTCGTAGATGCGGGTACCTTTTTCGTAAGTCAGATGATAAGCGGAGATATGCTCCACATCAAGGCCGACGGCTTGTTGCAGGTCGCATTCCCACCGTTGGTCTGTTTCATCCGGCAGTCCATAGATAAGGTCGATGCTGATATTCCGGAAGCCGGCTTGGCGGAGGCGGTGTACGGCTGCGATGGCTTGCGTGGCATTATGCCGGCGGTTCAACAGTTTCAGGGTGGGGTCGTCGAATGTCTGTATTCCCATGCTTATGCGGTTGAAGGGGAGGGTACGCAGCATGGACACATATTCTTCCGTCAGGTCGTCGGGATTGGCCTCGAGGGTAATTTCTTCGGCATGTTCTGTTCCATACACCTCTTTGATAGTCCGGAATATCTGCTCGAAATCTTCGTGGGCGAGCTGTGAGGGAGTTCCTCCGCCAAAGTAGATGGTCTCTATCGGTTCTTCCTTCAGATAACCCTTGCGGGTTTTCAGTTCAGTGCACAAGGCATGGATGTACTGCAGCTTCAATTCGCTGCGAGTGGTGGAATAGAAATCGCAATAGATACAGCGTGTCTTGCAAAAAGGTATATGAATATAGATGCCTGCCATGGTATGCTTATGGATATTTATTGCAAAAATAGTCTTTTGGCAGGAGAATATATCGGTTTTCGGGACATTTAATGTAATATGGAAGGAGTCAGTGTCTTGGTGTGTATTCTCAGTTTTGTCTGTAATCCGGAAAAATAGAACATTTTTTGAGTCGTATGGAAATTCATTATTCCGAATAAATTCCTTTTCTTTGTTATCAGAAAAAGGAATAGGTGTCTATTAAAATAATGGGTAATATGTTTGAAGGACTTGACTTTTGGTTTGAACAGATTATAGCTTATTGTATTGCCTTTGTACTGGTGCAGTTCATGCAGAAACAAATATAACGGTAAATACTTTAGTCATTTCCGTCGTGGAATGATTTAATCTTGGGCTTTTTTCTTGTGATTTCTGAGTTTCTGGGGCACTAATGACCGATATTTACCCCTTTTTGAAACAATAGTGCCCCCGAAATTACCGGGGATGGGGTAATTTGCAGTATTGAAAAACAAACTTAAATAATATCATGAGAAAAAGTAACTACTTATGGCTGCTGCTGGTGGCAGTTTTATTGCTGCCCGTTCAGGAAATGGCTGCCAAGAAGAAAAAAGAGAAGGAAGTGACAGACCGCGAACTTTGGGTCGGGGTGTTGTATCAAATGGCTGCTCCGGACTGAGCAATATGAGTGAAGGGAAGCTCTAGGAAAATATGCAGGTGGAGCTTAGCCCCACTTGGGATGGACGCGACAAACGGGTGACCTATATGGAATGCTTCGGCCGTTTGATGGCGGGGTTGGCGCCCTGGTTCTCTTTGCCGGACGATGACACTGCCGAAGGCAAACAGCGCAGGCAACTTCGCGAGTGGGCATTGAAAAGTTATGCGCAGGCGGTAGACCCTGAAAGCCAGGATTACCTGCTTTGGTGGAAAGAGGGGCAGCTGCTGGTCGATGCCGCTTATATTGCTGAAAGCTTCCTGCGAGGATACGATGCTTTGTGGGTGCCTCTGGATAGTTTGACTAAACGGCGTTACATTGAAGAGTTCACCCGGTTGCGCCGTGTGAACCCTCCTTATACCAACTGGCTGCTGTTCTCGTCTACGGTAGAATGCTTCCTGCGCAAGGCTGGGGCTAAGAGTGAGGCTTACCGTATTGTCTCCGCTCTGCGCAAGGTGGAAGAGTGGTATGTAGGTGCCTTGCCCCTGGGCTTGTCCGCTGACCATCCGTTCTGGACAGATGCTCCGCAGGCATGGACCTAGAAAAAGGCGTGGAATTATCTGACTACTGTAGCCTTGCAGCCCGATGGTCGCATAGGGTATGTACAGCCGATTGGCGAGAAAGCCATTCACGGACAAGTGGTTGATGCCCACTCTACTGCTAACTTTGGGGTAGGGGTATTTCTGCTGGCAGCTTGTGAGATGGTGCGTTTTTTGAATGCCGACTGATTTGAGAGAGTAAATAAGTGTATATGTTACACAACATATACACTTTCTTTGTATTATAATGTATATAGTGTTAATTTTACACCCGTTAAAAGGTTTAATATAAAAAGATTATGATTGTACGGATGAAAAACACTTTCCGGATGCTTTTGGCGGCAATGCTATTGTCGTTGTTTGCACTTCCGGGATATTCCTGGCAAAAATCCTTTCCCCAAAAAGATTATGTAGCTTATTTCACTGGGAATAGTGGCGATGAAGAAGCTGTCCGCTATGCTGTAAGCATGGACGGTTATACCTACTGGGCATTAAATGATAATGAACCGGTAATCGATTCGAAAGTCATCAGCTCCACCGGGGGAGTCCGCGACCCGCATATCTTCCGTTGCGAGGATGGCAAGACTTTCTATACAAAACCCCATTCAGAACTTTGCTTTGGCGCCCAATAACCTGACGGATGCTCCGCAAATCTGCCTCGACTTTATGAAACAAGTGCCCACTACTTGGGACGAGACCCGTTTCATTGACGGCTATCCAGGGAGACATATTGTTCTTGCCCGTTGTCATGGCAACACGTGGTACATAGCCGCTGTCAATGCAACGACGGAACCTCTGAAACTGAAACTTGACCTTCTTATGCTGGCAGGACAAGAGGTATCTCTGTATAGTGATGACAAGAAGATGCAGCCTCAATTAAAGCTGCAGAAGATAAAGACTGATGGTTCTCTGCAACTCACGGTTCGGCCGCAGGGAGGGGCGGTAATCGTGAAATAAAGAAGGCATGGAGCAACCCTTGTTTTGTAATGATATATTATGACGGATTACTTATTTTTTAAATATTTGATTATCAAGTGTCTATAATTGGCCTAATTCAGCCGTATACTGAATGGCATTCACTATACGACTGAACCCTATTCACTATACGACTGAATGGCATTCAGAATACGGCTGATTGTGACTATCGAACTAAATGTAAATGATTAATACCGACTTAATACCATGAATAGATTCTTGAAATTATTGTCCTTGTGTCTGTTCTTGACACTGACCGTTCCTTTGTGGGCTGTGATGAACGGAGTGGCGAATGAACCCGATTCAGTCTACCTCTTTTCCTACTCCCATGCCGACGGCAGTGGCGGTTTGAAACTAGCCTGGAGTCCCGATGGCAACCGATGGTTCAGTGTGGCAGACGGCAACTCCTTTGTCAACTCCGACTTCGGTCCCTGGGGGCTGGATCTGATAGAGTATGCCAATGGCGATGCGCGCCGCACCGTGTGGGGAGGAGGAACTGGGTGTGCCCATGGTAGACGAACACTATTACGTGGACTCGGGTTGGATGATTCACAACCAGGACTATTAGGGAAAGTAAGGATAAAGGATTAGGGATTAAGGATTAGAGATTAGAAACTCTGTGCTTTTGTGGCTCTGTGTTGAAATTAAAAATCCGTGTAATTCCGTGCTTGAAAACATAATAACTCAATACCTTAAAAGATATGAAGCAATTATTGACATTGGCATTTGTTGCAGCCATAGCCGGCAATGCATCGGCACAAAAGCAGCAGTCTTTGCATTCGGGTTATCCCATCGACCCGGTGCCTTTCACTTCGGTCAAGGTGACCGACAGTTTCTGGGGACAACGCTTGAAGGCAAACCGTGAGGTAACCATTCCGCTGGCTTTCGGCAAATGCGAGGAGACGGGACGCTATGAGAACTTTGTGAAAGCGGCTCATCCCAGTGACGAATATAAAGTGGAGGGCTTCTCCTTCGATGATACGGATGTCTATAAGACGATTGAAGGGGCAAGCTATTCCTTGCAGACTTACCCGGACAAGAAACTGGAAAAATATATCGACAGCGTGCTCGTCATCGTTGCCGCTGCCCAAGAGCCGGACGGATACCTCTATACGGCCCGCACAATGAACCCGAAACATCCGCACAACTGGTCGGGGCCGGAGCGCTGGTCGGAGGTGGAGAATCTGAGCCACGAGTTCTATAATCTGGGACACATGGTGGAAGGGGCTGTGGCCTATTACCAAGCTACTGGCAAGCGGAATTTTCTGGATATAGCCATCCGTTATGCCGATTGTGTATGCAAGAATATCGGCGAAGGTCCCGGACAGAAGCGTGTGATTCCCGGACACCAGATTGCTGAAATGGCATTGGTGCGCCTCTATATGGTGACGGGCGATAAGAAATACCTCGACCAGGCCAAGTTCTTCCTCGATGCACGCGGTACTACGGCGCGCAAGGATATCTATTTGCAGTCGCACAAGCCCGTGCTGGAGCAGGATGAGGCTGTGGGACATGCCGTGCGCGCAGGCTACATGTACTCGGGCATGGCTGACGTGGCCGCCATCACGGGCGACAGCTCTTATGTCCGTGCCATCGATCGCATTTGGGAGAACATTGTGGGCAAGAAGATATACATTACCGGTGGCATCGGTGCGCGCCATGAGGGTGAAGCCTTCGGCGACAACTATGAACTGCCCAACCTGACGGCCTATAACGAGACGTGCGCCGCCATCGGCAATGTTTATACCAACTACCGTCTGTTCCTGCTGCACGGTGATGCCAAATACTTCGACGTGCTGGAACGTACGCTCTACAACGGTCTGATTTCCGGTGTTTCGCTGGACGGCGGACGGTTCTTCTATCCCAATCCGCTGGCTTGCGACGGGAAGTACCGTTTCAATGCCGACCACACGATTACGCGCCAGCCGTGGTTCGGTTGCGCCTGCTGCCCCAGCAACATCAGCCGCTTCATCCCTTCGCTGCCGGGCTATGTCTATGCGGTGAAGGATGACAAGGTGTATGTCAATCTGTTCCTCTCCAACCGGGCCAAGCTGAAGGTGAACGGGAAGAATGTGGTGCTGGAGCAGGAAACCTCTTATCCCTGGAACGGTGATATCCGCTTGACAGTGGCAAAGGGCAACCAGCCGTTCGTCATGAATGTCCGTATTCCGGGCTGGGTACGCGGCTGTGTGCTACCGGGTGGCTTGTATTCGTATGCCGACGGAGAGGAGCTTGCCTACCGCGTGTCTGTCAACGGTCAGGAGGTGAAGGGAGCACTGCAGAAGGGTTACCTCAGCATCGACCGCCACTGGAAGAAAGGGGATGTAGTGGAAATTCATTTTGATATGCAGCCGCGTGTGGTGAAGGCCAATGACAAGGTTGCCGCCAACCGTGGCCGTGTGGCCATAGAGCATGGTCCGCTGGTGTATTGCGCCGAGTGGCCGGACAATGATTTCGATATCTCCACCCTGCTGCTGAACCGGCATCCGAAATTCCAAGTGGTGGAGCACCCCGACCTGCTGGGCGGTATCAACGAAATTACCACCCGTGCGCAAGCCTTGAGCTATGACGCCACGGGCCGCCTTGCCGCGAAGGATGTGAAGTTGACGTTGATTCCTTATTATGCTTGGGCGCATCGTGGTGAAGGCCGGATGGAAGTGTGGCTGCCGATAGAAGTGGGAGCCGCTTCGGCAGAACTGCAGGAATAAACTATGTATCTGTATCTAAAGATTTTATTATTTTTGTAAACTGTTTCCGTATTACTATAACATTTGACATTACTTATATGAAACAACTGATTACCACCCTTTTATTGTCTTGCGCCTTGGGTGCGCAGGCACAACATGTAATGACCGTTGACGTATCCCGGCCGACAGCCAAGATACAACCCACGATGTACGGCATCTTCTTCGAAGACATCAACTTCGGTGCCGACGGCGGACTCTACGCTGAACTGGTGAAGAACCGCTCCTTCGAGTTCCCGCAGCCCTTCGTTGGCTGGGTACCCTTTGGTAACGTCACGGTGCAGGACGCCGAGCCCTGCTTCGACCGCAATCCCCACTACGTGCGCATCGTCAACGACGGCCGTCGGCTGCGTGCTGGGCTCGACAACGAAGGTTTCCGTGGCATCGGCCTCAAGCAAGGCGAGGAATACCGTTTCACTGCCTATGCCCGCACTCCCGATGCCCGCCCCATGAAGCTCTCCGTTGAGTTGCTGAACTCCCGCGGCGAGAATCTGTTGACCAAGGAAATCGAAATCAGCGGCAACAGCTGGCAGAAGCAGACCGTCCTCCTCCGCTCCCCCTTCACCGATGCCCACTCGCGTCTGCGTGTGGTGTTGCTGACGGAGGGTACGGTGGACATGGACCACATCTCGCTCTTCCCCGTCAAGACCTGGAAGAACCGAGAGAACGGTCTGCGTGCCGACCTCGCCCAAGCGCTCTATGACCTCAACCCCGGCGTCTTCCGCTTCCCCGGCGGCTGCATCATCGAGGGCAACACCCTTGCCACCCGCTACCAGTGGAAGAACTCCGTGGGCCCGGTGGAGAACCGTCCGCTGAATGAGAACCGCTGGAACTACACCTTCAAGCACAAGGCCTTCCCCGACTATTTCCAAAGTCTGGGCCTGGGCTACTACGAATACTTCCTGCTGAGTGAGGATCTCGGAGCCGAACCGCTTCCCGTTCTCAGTTGCGGCCTCTCCTGCCAGTACGAGAGCAACGAAGTGGTGCCCCTCGACGAGCTCGACCTCTACGTGCAGGATGCCCTCGACCTTATCGAATTCGCCAATGGCCCCGCTACTTCCACCTGGGGAAAGCTGCGTGCCGAGATGGGACATCCGGAGCCGTTCCACCTCAAAATGATTGGCATCGGTAACGAACAGTGGGATAAGGTCTATACCGAGCGTCTGGAAGTCTTTACCAAAGCCATCCGCGCCCACTATCCCGACATCAAGATTGTTGGCTCCTCCGGCCCCAACGCCGATGGTGACAAGTTCGACTACCTCTGGTCCGAGATGAAACGCATCGGTGTGGACCTGGTGGACGAGCACTACTACATGGCCCCCGACTGGTTCTTTGCCAATGCCGCCCGCTATGACAGTTACGACCGCCGCGGCCCCAAAGTCTTTGCCGGCGAGTATGCCTCCCACGACCACCCCACGGGCAAGGCCAACAATTTCCTTGCCGCCCTCTCCGAAGCAGCCTTCATGACCGGGCTGGAGCGCAACGCCGACGTGGTGCACCTTGCCACCTACGCCCCGCTCTTTGCCCATGTGGATGCCTGGCAGTGGAATCCGGACCTTATCTGGTTCGACAACCTCCGCATGATGCGCACCCCGAACTATTACGTCCAGCAGATGTATGGAATGAATGCCGGTACCGACGTTCTCCGTCTGCAGATGGACGGCAAGCCGGTGGCTGGGCAAGACAGCCTCTATGCTACGGCCTCCCTCGATACCCCTACGGGAGAAATTATCCTGAAGCTGGTCAACGCAGGCAGTACCCCGGCCCAAGTGCAAGTTAACTTCAACGGTTTGAGGAAACGCCAACTCATCGGCGGTTCGTGCACGTATCTGCAGAACTGTGACTGGCGTACGGTGAATACCTTGGAACAAGAAACTCTCGTTCCCCGTATCCGCCCGGTGCAAGTCGGCGCGCAATCCCTCGACTTGGAGCTGCAGCCCCGTTCATTCAGCGTCTACCGCCTGCATTGACATCCCTTTCCGAAAGGTGGAGGGAGATGGCATACAGTTAGTTTTCCCTCCCCTTTCCGGGGCATGAGCCGTGGAAAATTGCTTCCGTGAGCAAATATTCATCCTTTTTGGGCCGATTCTCCTCTTGAAATAGCCCGATTCGCCTTATTTTTGTAACAGCATTCGGAGCATTCCCTATGCTGTTATTACTATTTTTAAACTAATCATCATGAAGAAACATCTTATTACCGGACTGTTTGCAGCCTTGGCCTTGTCTGCCAGCGCACAGTCTTTCAAAGAATGGCTCGACCCTGAGGTCAACGCCGTGAACCGTGCCCCCATGCACACCAACTACTTCGCCTACGAGTCGGCCGATGTCGCCACCCGGGGCTTGAAAGAACAATCGTCCCGTTTCATGACACTGAACGGCATCTGGAAGTTCTTCTGGGTGAAGGATGCCGATGCTCGCCCTACCGACTTCTGGCGTGTGGGCTACAATGACAAAGGTTGGAACGACATCCCCGTCCCCGGCGTGTGGGAACTGAACGGCTTTGGCGATCCTATCTATGTGAATATTGGCTACGCCTGGCGCAACCAGTTCCAGAACAACCCGCCGCAGGTGCCCGTCGAGAACAATCATGTAGGTTCTTACCGCCGTGAGATTACCGTGCCCGCCGACTGGAAGAATAAGGACATCATCGCCCATTTCGGCTCTGTCACCTCCAATATGTATCTGTGGGTGAACGGCCGTTATGTAGGTTATAGTGAAGACAGCAAGCTCGAAGCCGAATTCGACTTGACCCCTTACTTGAAGCCCGGCCAGAAGAATCTGATTGCCTTCCAGGTATTCCGCTGGTGCGACGGTACCTATCTCGAAGACCAGGACTTCTTCCGCTACAGCGGTGTAGGGCGTGATTGCTATCTCTATGCCCGCGACAAGAAACGCATCCAGGATATCCGCGTCACTCCCGACCTGGATGCCGACTACCGCAACGGTTCCTTGAGAGTGCAGCTCGATGTGAAGGGTGGCGGTAACGTCAGCCTTGAACTGCTGGACGCTGCCGGAAAGCAGGTGGCTACAGCTGCTGCCAAAGGCAGTGGCACTGCCCTGATAAATGTGGAGAATCCTCATAAATGGACGGCAGAAACACCCTACTTGTATACTCTGCGTGCCACCCTGCAAGGCAGCAGTGAAGTGATTCCCGTAAAGGTAGGTTTCCGCAAGATAGAACTGAAGGGAGAACAGATACTTGTCAACGGCCAACCCGTCCTCTTCAAGGGCGCCAACCGTCATGAGATGGACCCGGACGGCGGTTATGTCATCTCTCGCGAACGTATGCTGCAGGACATCCAGGTGATGAAGCAGTTCAACTTGAACGCCGTGCGCACCTGCCATTATCCCGACAACAATCTTTGGTATGACCTTTGCGACCAGTACGGTATCTATGTAGTGGCAGAGGCGAATATCGAGTCTCACGGCATGGGCTACGGCGAGCAGACCCTTGCCAAGCGTGATGATTATAGAAAAGCGCACTTGGAACGCAATCAGCGCAACGTGCAGCGCAGTTTCAACCATCCCAGCATCATCTTCTGGTCGCTCGGCAACGAAGCCGGCTATGGTCCTAACTTCGAGGCCGCCTACGATTGGGTGAAAGCCGAAGACCCCAGCCGTGCCTGCCAGTACGAGCAAGCCGGTAAGACAGGCAAGACTGACATTTACTGCCCTATGTACTATGGTTATGAGGGCTGCCGGAAGTATTGTGAGGATGCCTCCATGACGAAACCTCTCATTCAGTGCGAATACGCTCACGCCATGGGCAATTCTGAAGGAGGCTTCAAGGAGTATTGGGATTTGGTTCGCAAGTATCCCAAATACCAAGGCGGCTTTATCTGGGATTTCGTTGACCAGTCTCCCCGTTGGACGGGCAAGAACGGCAAGATGATTTATGCCTACGGCGGCGACTTCAACCGCTTCGATGCCAGTGATGTGAACTTCTGCGATAACGGTCTTATCAGCCCCGACCGTGTGCCCAATCCTCACATGTACGAAGTGGGGCGTATCTATCAGGACATCTGGACTACTCCGGCCGACTTGGAGAACGGTGAAATCAATGTGTTCAACGAGTACTTTTTCCGCGACCTCTCTGCCTATTACATGGAGTGGGAGGTGCTGAAAGGCGGCAAGGCAATTCGTACCGGTCGCGTGGATAATCTGAATATAGCTCCTCGGCAGACAGCCAAGATTAAACTGGATTTGGGCAAGACCTGCCAATGTACCGAATGGCTGCTGAACGTTTCCTATAAGCTGAAGAACCGCGAGGGTCTGCTTCCCGCCGGCCATGTGGTGGCCAAGGACCAGCTGGCACTCAATCCCTACAAGGCTCCTTCCATGGAACTGAAGAACTGCGTGCAGAGCAATGTAGAGGTGGTGGCTCCCCAAGTGCAGGATAACGATTGGAAGTATCTCATCGTTTCAGGTGATGCGTTCCGGGTAGAAATCAACAAGCACAACGGTTACCTGACCAAGTACGAAGTGAACGGACAGAATATGATTAAGGACGGTGAGGCCTTGACGCCCAACTTCTGGCGTGCTCCGACCGACAATGATTTCGGTGCGGGCCTGCAACGCAAGTACATCGTTTGGAAGAATCCGGAAATCAAGTTGACTTCTTTCAACCAGCGTACGGAGAACAATCAGGTCATAGTAGAATCAGCTTACGATATGCCAGGTGTTTCCGCTAAGCTGGCCTTGACGTATGTCATCAACAATGCCGGTGCCATCAAGATAACCCAGAAGCTGATAGCCGACAAGAACGCCAAAGTTTCGAACATGTTCCGTTTCGGTTTGCAGATGCCCATGCCCCGCAGTTTCGAAACAGTCGAATACTACGGACGCGGTCCGGTTGAGAACTATAGCGACCGTAACCATTGCACAGATTTAGGCATCTATCGCCAGAGCGTGACAGAGCAGTTCTATCCTTATATCCGTCCGCAGGAAAACGGAACAAAGACCGATATCCGCTGGTGGAAGATGTTGAATCAGTCTGGCAGTGGCATTAAGATTGTGGCCGAAGCCCCCTTCTCCGCATCGGCCTTGCACTATACCATCGAGTCTTTGGACGAGGGTTTGGACAAGCAGCAGGGACACTCGCAAGAAGTGGAAGAGGCTGATTTGACTAATCTCTGTATCGACAAGGTACAAGCTGGTCTGGGTTGTGAGGACAGCTGGGGACGTATTGCGCGTCCGGAGTACCTGGTGCCATACGCTGATTATGAGTTTACGTTCATCCTTTCTCCCGTGCGCCACAGCATCGGAATAGAATAACATTTACTGCGTACTAAACCACTGGTTTCATAACACAGCAGCGGTCGCCCTCCCCATTGGAAAGGCGACCGCTTTGCTATTGATGCTTTGTTTGCTTTTGTATATTTCTTCGTTTATATCATGATACAACTTACCTTTTCCGGCAAATGCAATCTGTCAGATGATCGTTGATAAATCCCGAAGCTTGCAGATGGGCATAGCAGATGGTAGAGCCGAAGAACTTGAATCCCCGTTTTTTCATGTCTTTGCTCATGGTATCTGATTCGGGAGACGATACCGGAATCTCACTCAATGACTGGAAGTGGTTGATAATCGGTGTTCGATCGGGAAAGAAGGATAACGTGTAGTTGTAAAAGCTGCCGAATTCTTTCTGTATGGCAAGAAACAGCCGTGCATTGGTGATGGTCGACTTAATTTTCAGACGGTTTTTCACGATGCCGTCAAAATGCATCAGCCGTTCCACGTCTTCGTCAGTCATTTGCGCCACTTGTGAGGCATCGAAATTGCAAAAGGCTTTGCGGTAGCCTTCCCGCTTTTTGAGGATGGTTATCCAGCTCAGTCCGGCCTGGGCACTTTCCAATACAAGGAACTCGAATAGTGTCTTGTCGTCTGTTACCGGTTTTCCCCACTCTTCATCGTGGTATTTCACATACAGCTCGTCGGTTCCGCACCAGCCGCAACGTCCGTTTATAATGTCTTGCATAAGAGTTATTTTTGTAATGAGATGCTAAGATATTGTTTTCATTGTGAATAAACAAATCTATCTATTCAGAATGGACAGTTTCCATATTCTTTCTTACTTTTGCAAAAAGGTGGTTTGGCAAGAAGGACAAGATAACTCTTGCCAATCTCGGCAAGGCAGGCATCCAGACGGTATGTTACAACCTAATGCCGGTGATTGACTGGATTCGCACGGACTTGCAACATTCCTAGGAAGATGAGACATTTCCTATTCAAGCGTTTGCTGGCGCTATACAAAGGGATAGACTGGGAGGTTTTACGCGAAATATGCGTTATTTCTTGTCTGTCATCATGCAGGTGTGCGAAGAATATGGGATGAATATGTGATACACCCTAATGACCCTCCTTTTCAGATATTGTGGGCCGCGTATTGTGACAGACGAGGCGGATATTACCTCGATATTGAGGGCAGTGGACAATCCTCATAATGGCCTGACTTTTTATGCCGGTTCATTGGGTACCGGTGAACAGAATGATACCCGTGAACTGGCAAGGAAGTTTGCCAAGCGTACCCACTTTGTGCATTTGCGCAGTACGAAGGCAATGCCGGCTGTGGTAGACGATGAATTGTACGGAAAATCTGTTTGATTGATTTTTCGTGTAATCCATGTCTAAATAATCTATTAGCGTATGTAAGTCCGACTTAATAGTTGAAAGCCTTGGATTTTACGTAAACCTTGAAGTCTTTGATTCCACCCGGTACCTCGCTTTCCATTCTGGGTAGATATTGTATGCCGGTCAGGGTGCGGGTACTACCCAAGTCAATCACGACAGAATGCGGGTATGGAGTGTCTTTTGTTGTGCTCCAATAGGTTGATTCCTGGAGGTCGAAGATTTTGTCCGCAGAACAGTTGACGTGGGATACGTCTTCGCTGTCGGCATAATTGACAATCCAGGGTTCGCGTGACAGACGTTCCCCATTCTCATCCAGCAGATACATTTCGGCAATGCAAGCCAGGTCTTTTCCATCTTGTGCACTCAAGGCTTCCAGGCAGACATAACGTCCGGTGACGGGTTGGTCGAATTTGCGCTCCTGCCAACCGTTGCCGGGATTGAAGCTGCCGGAGAGGACGGGCTGCTCACCGGACAAGTCGAGATTTTCACCCTCATTGCGGTGTGTCAGCGGTTTGGTAACGAGTAGTTGGTCCAGCAATGGCTCGCTTAGTCCTTCGGACTTAACTTCTTTGGGACCGATGATGTCGAAGACAATCACTTCATTCTCGCCTTTCTTCAACCAGCATCCCGGGATGTAGAGGGTCTGTTGCGGGCCGATTTCCCAAATGCGTCCCATGGCGTGCCCGTTGACGTAGACAAGTCCCTTGCCCCAAGTCTCGAAGTTTAGGAATGTGTCGCTGGGCTTGTTCACCTTGAAGGTGGCACGGTAGCAACCTGGAATGCGTTGCCCCAACTTGTCTTTCAGTGATCCGATGGGCTGGAAATTCATGCTCTTATAGAAATCGTATGTGTCTTCCAGATTATAGACTTCCCAATCCTTCAGGTTGCAGGTGAAAGGACGGCCGTCGATGTCTACGGTAAGTTCTACGCTTTGGGTGATACCCTTGAAGTCCTTGATGGCACGTCCAAAGTTGATGCGGCCCATGGCTTCTACCAGAATGTCGAGGCGTGCACCTTTGGGGCAGGTGGGGAATTCCAGTTGCTTTTCACCGTTGCGGCGGTCCAGTTTGCCGATGTATTTGCCATCTAGGAAAACTTGGGCATAATCGTGCGCATCGTTCACAGTGAGCAGGGACGGGGTTTTCATCTCGGGCAGTGTGGTGCGGTAGAGAATACTTCCGAATCCCTGGTTATATTCCTCCATGGTACGGATATTGCGGTCTTTCTTGGCAGCAGGAAGATTGTCGAACAAAGGAGCCATCTCTGTAAATTGGAAAGACGGAATACGGATGGGCTTGATTAAAGCGGGAACTTTAGCCTGCTTCTCGCCGTTCATGTATTTGGACAATGCTTTTCGCAATTCCCAGTATTTGGGAGTGGTCTGTCCCGATTCGCTGATGGGGCGTCGTAGTCGTAAGAGGTTACGTCAGGGGCGAATCCGGGTGAGTTGGCTCCTGCCCAGTGTCCCCAGTTGGTCCCTCCGTGGGTCATGTAGAGGCTGAAGGAGATGCCTTTGGACAACATCTCGTCAATGCCGGCAATCATGTCGGCAGCCGGACGGGTTTCGTGGTTGGCTCCCCACTTGTCGAACCAGCCGCTCCAGAATTCGGAGCACATCAGCGGGCTATCAGGACGGAGTTTCTTCAGCGGTGCAAACTGTTGGTCGATGTTGGCTCCTGTACCGAAGTTCATGGTCCATACCAGGTCGTGGAGTCCGTTCTTGGTGAAGTTGGACGCCCAGTCGCATTGAAACAGTGCTACGCCGGGGTAATTGGCGCGTACGATGTCGCGGATTTGCGATACGTAACTTTTGTCTTCCCCGTAGGAGCCGTATTCGTTCTCTACTTGTACCATGATGATGGGACCTCCGTTCTGTATGGTCATGTCGGCTACCTGCTCGGCAACGGCTTTTTCAAAGATGCCTACACGTTCTATGAAGTAAGGGTCGGATTCGCGCAGGCGTATGTCCTTCTTCTTGAGCAACCACCAGGGCAGTCCGCCCATTTCCCATTCGGCACAGACATAGGGCCCTGGGCGCAGGATGACATACATATCGTTCTGCTGGCACAAGCGGCAGAATTCTGCCAAGTCATTCTGCCCGGTGAAGTCGAATACACCCGGCTGAGACTCATGAGAGTTCCAGAAGACGTAGAGGCAGACTGTGTTCATGCCCAGTGCTTTGCACATTTTGATGCGTTGGTCCCAATAGGCCTTGGGGATGCGTGGATAGTGCAGTTCTGCGACTTTGAGACAAACGGCTTGCCGTTCAATAGGAATGTTCCTTTGCCGGCAGAGAAGTCGCCTTGTCCTTCCCATTGGGTACGCGGGTCCCAGCTGTCGCGCCAGGGTATCGTGATTGTTCCGTCCTTGCCGAATTCAAGCGGGAGCCATACGTAGCGCGAGTCCTCAAGGTCTTTCTTTTTCCAGCGGTCGAACATGGCAATGTAGGCATTTCCTTTTCCGTATATTTGCTGCACGTAAGTGCTTTGTGCATAGAAGGTCTTGTCTGCATCAGGACCGGTACATGGATTGCCGATGGTAGTCCATTGCCCCATGATGGAGTCGGCTACAGCCAGCTCGGCAACATTGGGATCCCAGCCGGTACAACCGGAAGAGAGCATATAGTATTTGCCGTTATACTTGAATACGGCGGGTGCTTCGCGGCTTTGCTTCACGAAATTGCGTGTATAGCGACCAGTGGGCTTCAGGTAGTCATCCGTTAGCTCGCTTATATATAAGGTAGCGTTGTTTTCCGAAGAGTAGAACTGATATGCCTTGCCGTTATCATCAATGAACACTGTTTGGTCGCGGCTCATCGCACCGTTGGGACGGAAGCTGCCTACATAGGTGAATGTTCCGGTAGGAGAATCGCTGACCGCTACGCCGGCACATGCCTTACTGTAGTCAGCACTTTCCACATGCGCCCACATGACGAATTTCTTTGTCTTCTCGTTGTAAATCACTTTGGGACGTTCCAGCACCTTGCTGGGGTGCAGGTCGTGTTTCTCGTCGTCTTTCACGGCAGGAAGTACAATACCCTCGAACTTCCAGTTCAGCAGGTCTTTCGAAGAGTAGCAGCTGACACCGGTTACGTCGGTGCGGTAGCATTCCCACGTAGCCCATTCGGGCAGGATGGTTTCTCCTTTTTTGTATTCGCCATACCAATAGTAGGTTCCTTCGTGGTAAAGAAGGCCGCCGCCATGGGCGTTGATGGGATTGCCGTCGGTGTCTTTCCATACTTCCCCTGGTATGATTGCGGCATTTTTCGTTTGTGCTTTTGTTTTTGCAGATGGCAGGCAGCAAAGGCAGGCCAGCAATGCAAAACTCCAAATAATTTTCCTTTTCATTTAAGAATTCGGTATTAGATAATTAATAAATCGTTTATGTTTTGGGCAAAGATATGCGAAAGTTGAGAAATGGAGGGTATGTAAATGTGTCAAAAAGAGGTTGTGTCAAAACGTTGGCACAACCTCTTTTATATTTTAAGTTCTGCTATATTTTCTTTTGGCTATGCTACTTTTTCCTCATGCATTTGGCAGCAAGTTGCTATATTCCAATTATATCGGGTTATAAATAGTCCCATAAACAAATATTTGGCAACTGTAATGAGCCCCTTTCCTTCTTTTATCAGTTTAGCGCACATTTTTTTGATATTAAAGGCTATAGCAAAGAAAGCAAAGTCCATTGTAACCTTGTCTTCTCCCACATGCCGGAATCTTCTGTATGCCATGTTGTATTTCATTTGTCCAAACACAGCTTCTGGTTCTATACACCTCCTGCCTCTATGCTTGATACCTTCTTCTGAGAGCAACCTTTCCCGTGCCTGCCGTTTGTATTGATTTAATCGGTGGTTGACTTCTATAATACGGTTCCCCCGAGCTTTAAAACAACTGCCACGCAAAGGGCAACCTTCGCATCTTTTTGCTTTATACCGGGCACTTTCGGTGATGTATCCGCTCGCTGTCTTGTCACGTTTGGTTCCTATACGGTTCATGTGCTGTCCCATAGGACAAACGTAATAATCCTCTTGGGCATTGTAATGGAGACTTTCGGCATGGAACGGGTTGGGAGTATAACGGGGACGCTGTTCTTTATGGAAGTAATTGTACTTGATGAAGGCTTCTATCCCATTCTCCTGCATGAACCGGTAATTTTCTTCCGAACCGTAACCGGAGTCTGCCACGCAGATATTCGGTAAACGGTTATAGCGGTACTGGAAAGAGTGGAAAAAAGGTATGAGGGTCAGTGTATCGGTAGGGTTGGGAAACAGACGGAAGTCTGTGATAAATTGGTTTTCAGTACCTATTTGCAGATTATATCCGGGTTTGGTCTGCCCGTTCTTCATGGCATCTTCTTTCATGCGCATGAATGTGGCACCAGGATCGGTCTTGGAATAGGAGTTACGTTCTCCAAGGGTATCAAGGTGATTGTCATATTCTATCAGCTTGTCACGATACCCTTCAAGTTCCCTGACCTGCTTCTTCTTTTTGCGCAGGGCTTTCTTTTCTTCCTTATCCTTTGTTGCAGGCTGGCGTTCCAGGGCTTCTTTAAGTTCATCCACTATGTCAGAGAGCCTGCAGGAAGTAAACTCCACGGATGTGTCTTTTATAGAGTTCTCCTGTGCAATGGTTTCATCCACCTGCTCCAAGAGAATACGGATTTTATCCATTAGTCTCGTACGGTTCCGTTCGACTGTCTTGCGCCAGACAAAAGTATATTTGTTGGCTTTGGATTCAATCTTGGTGCCGTCAATATACTCCACATCAAGGCTGATGAAACCTTTATCGGCAAGGACAAAAATCAACTGGGTAAATACATTATTTATTTCCTCCTTTACACGGTTACGAAAACGGTTGATCGTGATAAAATCCGGATGCTCATTACCGGCAAGCCAAATATAATGAATGTCACGAAGGAGGTGCTTCTCTATTTTACGGCAAGAATAGATATTATTCATGTAGGCGTAGATTATCACCTTAAGCATCATTTTAGGATGATAAGGACAACGGCCCGTTTCCTTATAAAGCTTCTTGAAACTCTCAAGATTGAGGTTGTCAATAACAGCATTCACGATGCGGACCGGGTCGTTCGCAGCTATGTTTTCATCAATTCTTTGTGGAAAAAGAACGGTTTGGTTGGGAATGTAAGGACGAAAATGTAACTTTGCCATAACGAAAAACTTTATGCCTAAAGATACGAAAACTTTGGGTAATAACAAAGCCCGGGCTTGAGAAAGTCTGGGCTTTGCGCATAAAAAAAGGCTGTGTCAGCATTTTGACACAACCTCTTTTTGTGATGTTTTTCTGTCTTTTCTATTTGGTTTGCACTTGTTTCTTAAGTTATAGGTAGGGGGTATTGTGTTTTATAACATGCTTCCCGATGTTGCTTTTCTTTGAATTAATGCCTAATTTGCGCCTCACAAAAAGTTAACGGCATCATCGTATGTCAGGTTATTCACTTAAAATCTTAATATATCATGAAAGTATATCAGACGAATGAAATTAAGAACATTGCCCTCCTTGGCAATGACGGCTCGGGTAAA
This sequence comes from Bacteroides sp. CACC 737, assembly GCF_013874375.1. Taxonomy (NCBI): domain Bacteria; kingdom Pseudomonadati; phylum Bacteroidota; class Bacteroidia; order Bacteroidales; family Bacteroidaceae; genus Bacteroides; species Bacteroides sp. CACC 737. Next base: position 2,780,400 of record NZ_CP059408.1, on the reverse strand, counting down.
ACCACTCTCACAGAAGCGCTGCTCTTTGAGAGTGGTATTATAAAACGTCGCGGCAGAATTACTGCCAAGAATACAGTCAGCGATTACTTCCCGGTGGAACAGGAATACGGTTATTCTGTGTTTTCCACCGTTTTCCATGTGGAGTGGAACGGTAAGAAACTGAATATCATTGACTGTCCGGGTAGTGATGACTTTGTAGGAGCTGCCATGACGGCGCTCAACGTTACTGATACTGCCATACTGCTGCTGAACGGACAATACGGTCCTGAGGTAGGTACGCAGAACCATTTCCGCTATACCGAGAAACTGGGCAAACCGGTTATTTTCCTGGTAAACCAGCTCGATAATGAAAAGTGCGATTATGACATGGTACTTGAGCAGTTGCAAACCATATACGGTCCGAAGGTGGTGCCCGTGCAATATCCGCTGGCTACCGGACCGAATTTTAATTCGTTGATTGATGTACTTTTGATGAAAAAATATTCGTGGGGACCCGAAGGTGGCGCTCCCACTATTGAAGAGATTCCGGCCGAAGAAATGGAAAAGGCTACAGAGATGCACAAGGCTTTGGTAGAAGCTGCAGCCGAACATGACGAAGGCCTTATGGAAAAATTCTTTGAGCAGGACTCTTTGACAGAAGACGAAATGCGCGAAGGTATCCGCAAGGGACTGGCTTCACGCGGTATGTTCCCGGTATTCTGTGTCTGTGCCGGTAAGGATATGGGTGTACGCCGTCTGATGGAATTCCTGGGTAATGTGGTGCCGTTTGTGGACGAAATGCCACCGGTGCACAATACACGCGGTGAGGTGGTGAAGCCGGATTCTGATGGACCGACTTCCTTGTATTTCTTCAAGACTGCCGTTGAACCGCATATCGGTGATGTCCAGTATTTCAAGGTTATGAGTGGCAAGGTGCACGAAGGTGATGACTTCACCAATGCAGACCGTGGTTCCAAAGAACGCATTGCGCAGATTTATGCTTGTGCCGGTGCCAACCGTATCAAGGTAGAGGAAATGGTAGCCGGTGACATCGGCTGTACGGTGAAACTGAAGGACGTACATACCGGTAATACATTGAACGGTAAGGGCTCTGAAAACCGTTTCAACTTCATTAAATATCCGAACTCCAAATATTCACGTGCTATCAAGCCGCTGAACGAGTCGGATACGGAAAAGATGATGGTTGCTTTGAACCGTATGCGCGAGGAAGACCCGACGTGGGTGATAGACCAGTCTAAAGAATTGCGTCAGACTATTGTACACGGGCAAGGTGAATTCCATTTGCGTACCTTGAAGTGGCGTCTGGAAAACAACGAGAAACTACAAGTCAAGTTTGAAGAACCGAGAATACCGTATCGTGAAACGATTACGAAAGCTGCCCGTGCGGATTATCGTCATAAGAAACAGTCGGGTGGTGCAGGCCAGTTCGGTGAGGTCCACCTGATTGTTGAGCCTTACTACGAAGGTATGCCGTTGCCCGAAACCTATAAATTCAATGGTCAGGAGTTCAAGATGAACGTCAAGGGTACCGAAGAAGTTCCATTGGAATGGGGTGGCAAGCTGGTATTTGTCAATAGTATTGTGGGTGGTTCCATTGACGCACGTTTCATGCCGGCCATCTTGAAGGGTATCATGTCACGTATGGAGCAGGGACCGTTGACCGGTTCGTATGCCCGTGATGTACGTGTCATCGTATATGACGGAAAGATGCACCCGGTTGACTCCAATGAAATTTCCTTTATGCTGGCAGGACGGAACGCGTTCAGCGAAGCGTTCAAGAATGCAGGCCCGAAGATTCTGGAACCCATTTATGACGTGGAGGTATTTGTTCCGTCGGACAAGATGGGTGATGTGATGGGTGACTTGCAGGGACGCCGTGCCATGATTATGGGTATGAGCAGCGAGGCCGGTTACGAAAAATTGAGTGCCAAAGTACCTTTGAAGGAAATGTCATCCTACTCTACGGCACTTAGTTCACTGACCGGTGGACGTGCTTCGTTCATCATGAAGTTTGCCAGCTATGAACTCGTCCCGAGTGATGTGCAGGATAAACTGATTAAGGAATTTGAGGCTAAGCAAGCTGAAGAATGACTTTCAGGAGTTGGTAGTTTGGCTGTTGTAACTACCGGCTGCTAATATAACAATTGTTAAAGCCGTTGTTACTTCATGGCAAGTAATGACGGCTTTTTTCATTAACGTAGATTAAGAACATGTGGAATTGTGAATTGAATGATTAATTTTTTATTAAATTTGCAAACCAAAGACTTGTGTTTTTGTTATAATGCTCATAATACAACCTAAAAAATGGTCTTCGGTTAATTTACGAGAACGTCCGGTTAAATCAGGTTAATTGGTTAGGAGTGTTAATTAGGGAGTGTTAATTTTGTGACTATGAAAAAGTCAACTATATGGATATTAGGTGTTGTTATGGGTCTTTCCTTCCTCAGTTTGCTGTATTTGCAGATTGGCTATATTGAGGAGATGGTGAAGATGCGTAACGGACAATTTGAGGAGGCGGTGAAACGTGCATTGATGGCTGCTTCGAAAGAGGCGGAGTCCGCGGAGGTTGTGCGTTGGCTGAATGAGGATATCTCCGAGGCGGAAAAGAAAGCATGGGAGCAATCGCAAAGCAGTAGCGGAGTGATGCGGACCCAGCGGTTTGTGATGACAGCTCCGGATGGCAGTGTCCGTTCTTCGGTGGAATTGAAGACTTTCAGCAATGAGCCTTCTGAATTGCCAAGAGCAATGATTTCACGCAAACATGGGGTAAAAACAATTCCCCAGACTTCACGCTCGCAGATAGAGATGCTTAAAAATCGCTATCTTTACCAGCGTGCATTGGTAGATGAGGTTGTGTTGCAGATGGTATATAATGCCAGTGACAAGCCGATTGAAGAGCGTGTTAATTTCAAAAGTCTGGACCAGTATCTTAAAGCTGGTCTGATAGAAAATGGTCTCGGTGATATGGACTATCATTTTAAGGTGATAGACCGGGAGGGTAGAGAAGTATACCGTTGTTCGGATTATAGCGATGTTGGGAGTGAAAGTTCTTATTCGCAGCCATTGTTTTTGAATGATCCGCCTGCCCGTATGAGTATCGTCAAGATACATTTTCCGGGAAAGAAGGATTATATCTTTGATTCGGTCAGGTTTATGATACCGTCGATGATATTTACTTTTGTACTGCTGGTGACGTTCATCTTTACGATTTACATCGTATTCCGCCAGAAAAAACTGACGGAGATGAAGAATGATTTCATCAACAATATGACGCATGAATTCAAAACACCGATTTCAACGATTTCGTTGGCGGCACAAATGTTGAAAGATCCGGCTGTGGGCAAGTCTCCGGCCATGTTCCAGCATATATCGGGTGTTATAAACGATGAGACGAAGCGTTTGAGATTCCAGGTTGAGAAAGTGCTTCAGATGTCAATGTTTGACCGCCAGAAGGCTACATTGAAGATGAAGGAACTGGATGCTAATGAACTGATAACAGGTGTTATCAATACGTTTACGCTGAAAGTGGAGCGTTATAATGGAAAGATTGAATCGGAGCTTGAAGCTACAGATCCCGTGATCTTTGCTGATGAGATGCATATCACTAATGTGATTTTCAACCTCATGGATAATGCGGTGAAGTATAAACGTCCGGATGCGGATTTGCAATTGACGGTGAAGACCTGGAATGAGCCGGGCAAACTGATGATTTCCATCCAAGATAACGGCATCGGCATCAAAAAGGAGAATTTGAAAAAGATATTCGAGAAGTTCTATCGCGTGCATACAGGTAATCTGCACGATGTGAAAGGCTTCGGCTTGGGACTGGCTTATGTGAAGAAGATTATCATGGATCATAAGGGAACTATCCGAGCAGAAAGTGAACTGAACGTAGGAACTAAATTTATTATTGCATTACCTTTATTAAAAAATTGATTGATATGGACGAGAAACTGCGTATTTTATTGTGCGAAGATGATGAAAATCTTGGCATGCTTTTGAGAGAATATTTACAGGCAAAAGGTTACGCCGCCGAGTTATATCCCGATGGAGAGGCAGGATACAAGGCTTTCCTGAAGAATAAATATGACTTGTGTGTATTTGATGTGATGATGCCGAAGAAAGACGGATTCACACTGGCGCAGGAAGTGCGTGCGGCCAACGCCGAAATTCCAATTATCTTCTTGACGGCAAAGACGTTGAAGGAAGATATTTTGGAAGGTTTCAAGATTGGTGCCGATGACTACATCACCAAGCCCTTCAGTATGGAAGAACTGACTTTCAGAATTGAAGCTATTCTAAGACGCGTTCGCGGAAAGAAGAACAAGGAGAGCAACATCTATAAGATTGGTAAGTTTACATTCGATACGCAGAAACAGATTCTGGCGACTGCTGAGAAGCAGACCAAACTGACCACCAAGGAATCTGAACTGCTGGGTTTGCTTTGTGCACATGCCAATGAAATCTTGCAGCGTGATTTTGCATTGAAGACTATCTGGATTGATGACAACTATTTCAATGCACGTAGTATGGATGTATATATCACGAAGTTGCGTAAGCATCTGAAAGAAGATGATTCAATTGAAATCATCAATATTCACGGAAAGGGATATAAACTGATTACTCCGGAGGCTGAGTCTTGATGAGACTTGGCTTGGGAGGAAGAGAAGAAGAGAAAATAAAGAAGGCGGTCTTGCATGTATATGCAAACCGCCTTCTTTATTTCTTTCCTTTTGATATTAGTCGGCAATTCTCTTGTTGATGACAATGTAGGAAATCAATCCCACTACAACCAAAACGGCAGAACTGCCCAAGATGGCATTGTTGTTAACATTGCCGGTAAAAGAACATGCAACCAGGATTACAGCTCCTATTACGACTAATATCAATCCCAGATTTTTTAATAAACCTTTCATGTGTGTGTATTTTAATTAGATTATTATATTCTTTCGTATTCTTGTCACAAAGAAAAGCATAATTCTTTAACAAGCGAAATTATTTTTGCAAAAAATCCATATTTTAATAAAGAATGGAGAATGAGGAATGAAAAATGAAGCTTCATCCCCTTTTTTCTCCTCCCTTAATCTCTAATCCTTAAGCCCTAATCCCTATATCTTAGTCCTTGGTATTGAAGAAAATCTTTCTCAGTACCTCCTGGCTCACACTGAGCTCTTCGATGGTGATGCCTTTCAAGGCTTCTTTGAGGGTCTGGTTGGCAATGACGCGCGCACGTTCTTCCAGTTCCTTGCCGTCCTTGGTCAAATGTATCAGATTGGTGCGGCGATCTTTCTTGTCCGATATGCGCACGACGAGATGCTGACGCTCCATATTGTCTATTAAGCGCGTCATGCTGGGCTTGTCTTTGAAAGTTGCATTACACAACTCTTGTTGTGTCACCCCGTCCTTTTCCCATAAGAAGATGAGGACAGTCCACTGTTCCGGAGTAATCTCCAGACCGTTCTGACGGAAGTTACGGAACAGTTTGCGGTTAATGGCAGCCGACACTTTGCCGTTCAGTATGGCAAAGATAAGGCGGATATCAAAGTTAAATTGCTCTATCATGAAATTATTGTTTAAACAACTTTGCAAAGATAAGGCAAGCTGAAGACAATTCCTATATCCCTACACAAAAAAACATTAAATGTTTGTAGTTCAAAATAAAATGTCTACCTTTGCACCGCATTTTTAAAACGAATAATTTATTTATTTAATTAAACGAGTATGAATCAATACGAAACCGTTTTCATTTTGACTCCCGTTTTGTCTGATGTTCAGATGAAGGAAGCGGTAGAGAAATTCAAAGGCATCCTTACTGCTGAAGGTGCTGAGATTGTAAATGAAGAAAACTGGGGACTGAAGAAGCTGGCATATCCTATCCAGAAGAAGTCAACCGGTTTCTATCAGCTGATTGAGTTCAATGCAGAACCTACTGTCATTGAAAAATTGGAAGTAAACTTCCGTCGTGACGAGCGCGTTATCCGTTTCTTGACTTTCAGACAAGACAAGTACGCTGCTGAATATGCTGCGAAGAGAAGAAGTGTTAAATCAACTAAAAAGGAGGATTAATCATGGCACAACAAGTTCAATCAGAAATCAGATATTTAACTCCACCCTCAGTAGACGTTAAGAAGAAAAAATACTGCCGTTTCAAGAAGAGCGGTATTAAGTATATTGACTACAAAGATCCTGAATTCTTGAAGAAATTCTTGAATGAGCAAGGTAAAATCCTTCCGCGTCGTATTACCGGTACTTCTTTGAAGTTCCAACGTCGTGTAGCTCAAGCTGTGAAGAGAGCACGTCACTTGGCGTTGCTGCCCTATGTAACTGACATGATGAAATAATAGGAGGAGGAAAGTATGGAAATTATATTGAAAGAAGACATCGTAAACTTGGGTTATAAGAACGACATCGTAACAGTAAAGTCTGGCTACGGTCGTAACTACCTCATCCCGACCGGTAAAGCTGTTATCGCTTCACCGGCTGCAAAGAAAATGTTGGCTGAAGAGTTGAAACAACGTGCTCACAAGCTGGAGAAAATCAAAAAGGATGCTGAAGAACTGGCTGCTAAGCTGGAAGGTGTATCATTGAAGATTGCTACTAAGGTTAGCTCCACTGGTACTATTTTCGGTTCTGTTGGTAACATCCAGATTGCTGAAGAGCTGGCTAAATTGGGTCACAATATCGATCGTAAGATTATCGTTGTGAAGGATGCTGTGAAAGAAGTTGGCAACTACAAGGCTATCGTTAAGTTGCACAAGGAAGTTTCTGTAGAAGTTCCTTTTGAGGTGGTTGCTGAAGAAGCATAAATAAGTACGCTATAAATAGAAAGCCCGATTTCTTTGTATAAGAAATGGGGCTTTTTGTTTGTTTGAATCGCAAATTGGCCACTATTTGTAGAACTCGTCAATGGCAGATGCCGTTTCATCAATCTGCTTGATAAATCTGTTGTACATACGGGTTGGACTGTTATGGGTGAAATATATCTGCTGAATTAACTGAATTCCTTCCGGAAATTTAAAGAAAAAAGTCCATTCTTCTGCTGTTGAGTAATCTGCATCATTGGTCAAGAATTTTTGTACCTCCGGTTTATTGATTAATTTATCAACCTTCTTTTGCTTTATTTCCATAAATGAATTAAAGGTTTCATAGGAGCCTTTTATTGCATTGTATGTTTTAATGATTTGAGTCGCAAGTTCCTTGTCTCTGATGGCAGACATGAGCGAGGACGTTTTAAGCATTTCCATTGCATCGTTAATGTAAATGAAGGTTTGTGTCTGAAAGAGTAAATTCCCATATTTCTCTAAAGAGTCGGGTGCTGCCTTTGCAATGTTTTCCTTGTGCTGAAGCAGATATGAAGCTCCTTGTTTTTCAAATTCTTCTCTTTCCATCATCTGTGTCATGTATCCCCGGTTGAGTAACATCTCATTTTTGACCAGTAATAGTGCATCCTTAAGTTCTTTCTGTTTTTTATGTTCTTCAATGAGGTTACTGCCGGCAAAGGTCAGTAAGATGCCTAATACAACTGCTGTGAAGTTACAGATAAAATCTCCCAATCGCCTTTTAACGGTGGGGCAGACAAAGATTTTTTTCAGCTTGTTTTTCATAAGTATGTGATTGAGATTTTATTGGTTGTATTCTTCATCAATGGCTGCAATGACTTTGTCTATTGCTTTCAAATGATTTTGGTAAATATCAGTACTTTGTATTTGGGGGATTTGCTGTATGAGAGCGACTCCTTCTGGATATTTGAAGTAGAAATTCCAATCAATATAGTTTGGTGGAATTCATTCTTTTTTTGACATCGGGGACTTTCATCAACTCTTCCAGGCAACGCTGTTTTATGTTGCCGTATGAATCGAAAGCGCTTTGGCTGTTCCTGACTATAGCGTAGGCGGTCAAAATTTGCACAGTCAGTTCTTTGTTTTTGATTTTGGGAATGAGGCCGGAAGCTTTGAGCATTTCCAATGCGTCGTACATTGCATTAAAAGAAATGCTTTGGAAGGGTAATCTATCATATTTTTGTAAAGAATCCGGGTCGGCCTCCTGTATTCTACCTTTGTATTCCAATAGATATAAGGCGCCTTTTTGTTCCAGTTCTACTAATTCTTTTATATATGCTATATCTTCACGGTTCGTTTGTAATTCACTTTTTACCAATAGTATGGATTCCTTCACTTCTTTTTGGGCATTGTGTTCTGTAATCCAGTCGCTTCCTGCAAAGGTGATGATAATACCCAATATGACAGCAAGAAAGTTACGGAAGAAGTCTCCAAATTTATATTCAGTGCTTATTTGTTTTGCTTTTTCTATCAGTTTTGTTTTCATGTTTTTTTGAACGTATGTTTTATCAAAGATAAAGGAAAAATGCAAATAACAAAGAAGGGGCATATCTTATTATTAAGATATGCCCTTGCTTATTGTCAGTCAATAATTTTTAGTTTCTTGGCAATGCTTCTTTTACTACCATCTGGCGGCCTACATATTCTGCTCCATTCAGTTTGTTGATTGCTTGTTGGGCTTCAGCAGCTTCGGGCATCTCCACGAAGGCAAAACCTTTTGATCTGTTTGTATTACGGTCCATAATCAGTTTTACTGATTCTACTGTTCCATACTCTTCCATTACTTGTCTCAAATCTGATTCCCTAACGTTGTAGCTAAGGTTTCCAATGTACATATTCATAAAATACAAAAATAAAAAATTAATAATTCAATAAAGGAGTCTTAGGAAGTTGTAGTCAGAAATGAAAATTCTCAATGTGGTTAATCGAGGAGAGACATAATGAAACGCAGATCGTAATAAACCTCTTATTGTTTTGTTGATGCAAAGTAACGTTTTTTATTTGGTATATGCACTATACTTTATCATTTATCTGCCATATTATACCCTTTTTTGTGAAATAAGACCAAGACTTAACAATTGGAAGGGAAAAGAATGAGAGGATAGGGCATAAAAAAAGTCTGGTGTGCTTGTATGCACGTCAGACTTTCAATTCTCTCGAGTGTTGTACTGAAATTATTCAGCTACAACAGCTGCGCTATCTACTGCTACAGTGTCAGCTGCTGCGGCGGCTGCTGCTGCTTCAGCTGCTGCTGCTTCTACAGCTGCGATTGAGTCAGCGATACGGATAGAATCTGCAGTTGCTTGTTCAGCGTTAGCTGCTTTGTTGCCACAAGATGCGAAAGATACTGCTACGATAGCTGCAGCCATCAAAACTAATTTTTTCATTTTCTTTACTTTTAAAACGTAATACAATCAATTGCTTTATTAAAACGTTGCAAAGGTATGTACTTTTTGAATATGTTGTTCTCGAAACCCCAACTTTTTTTATATTTTTTTTGGAGCTTCGGCTGTTTTTATCCCTATCTATATGTTCTACAACATATTAATCTTCGGCAATGCTATTGTATAAGTATCTTTTGATACTTCTTTTGGGCGTTTTCTCAAATTCTGTCGGATAAAGTTGGATTTGGCTTACCTTTTCGTAGGTTGCCACGCTGTTATTCAGATTTTTGAGATTCTCATCCATAATAGTTTTGAGATTGTCCGGCTGGTTCAACCCTAAAGAATCCAGGGCTTCATAGTCGGCATACACCAATGCTACCAGTTTTTTGTTCCGTTCGATGATAAGGCTTTCCAGGACGAAAGGCATGTTATTGAGCCGCGCTTCTATTTCTTCGGGGAAGATATTCTGTCCGCTGGAACTGAGAATCATGGTCTTGCTGCGTCCGCGGATATAGAGGTTGTTGTTCTCGTCCAGTGTGCCTAGGTCGCCGGTGCGAAGCCATCCGTCTTCGGTGAAGACTTCTTTGGTGGCTTCGGGGTTTTTGTAATAACCCGTCATCACGTTCTCGCCACGTACTTGTATTTCGCCGAGTTTGTCGTCCGGGTTTTCCTTGCAGATACGGGCTTCCATGATGTCGAGTACCCGTCCGGAGGAAGTCGGGACGAATTCATTCCAGGGAGCATAGCTGATGAGAGGGGCACATTCAGTCATGCCGTAGCCGATGGTGAAGGGGAACTTGATGCGGTGGAAGAATTCTTCCACTTCCGGGTTCATGGCCGCGCCTCCTATGATGACTTCCTTGAAACGTCCGCCCAGTGCGTCAATCAGTTTCTTGCGGATTTGCCCGTATATCTGTCCGTCGAGCAAGGGAATGCTGAGTGCCCATTTCATGGTCTTTTTGTTGATGATGGGCTGTATGACATTCTTGTATATCTTTTCAATGACAAGGGGTACGGTGATAATCAGGTTGGGTTTCACTTCCTCGAAAGCTTTCATCAGAATCTTTGGGGAAGGTACTTTTCCCAACAGTGTGACGTGTGTGCCGACGGCCGTGGCGGTAAGGAAATCGAATGCGCAGCCGTATGCATGTGCCAAAGGCAGGAAAGAGAGCACTTTGTCTCCTTTCTTCAACAGCTCGGTACGTATGCCGAAGGTGACGTTGCCGGCCAGGTTGTTTCCCGTCAGCATGACGCCCTTACTGAATCCGGTGGTGCCCGAGGTATAATTCAGCAGCATGACCTTGTCGTTGGAAAGGTCCGTGTAAACGATGTCTTCCTTACGGAATCCGTTCGGGTAGGTCGCTTCCATTTCATCGCCCAGATGCTTGAGGAAACGCTGGATGGTTTCGCCGTCCCGCTGATACAGACAGCGGAAGTCGCTCAGCGAGAACACACCGCGAATTCCGGTAAGCCGTTCTTCTTCCAGATGTTCCCAAATGGCATCGCTGGTGAAGAGGAACGTCGATTCGGAGTGGTTTACGATATGATGGACATCATTGGGGTTGAAGTCTTGCAGAATGGGGACTACGATACCGCCGTAGGTGATGGTGGCCATATAGGCGATGCACCAGCGGGCATTGTTCTTGCCGATGACGGCTATCTTGTCGCCGCGGCGCAGTTGGCAGTACTTGAAAATAAGGTGCAGTCTGGCTATTTCTTGTGCCACTTCGCCATAAGTATAGCTCTCGTTTTCTCCATAGTTGGTATAGCAGGGGAGGTCCCAATTCTCGCGGAAACTATGCTCGTATAGTTTGATAAAGTTCTCTTGTATCATTGCACAAATTTTAGTTGAGTGTGCAAAAGTAGGAAAAATAGATTAATAATGTATATATTTGCAGCATAAATGTGTTTATAAGCTCATGATAGATACCAATATATTTCAAGATAAGACGGCGGTTTACTATACGTTGGGGTGCAAACTGAACTTCTCGGAGACCTCTACTATCGGTAAAATTTTGCGGGAAGCGGGCGTACGTACGGCGCGCAAGGGTGAGAAAGCGGATATTTGTGTAGTGAATACCTGCTCGGTGACGGAAGTGGCAGACAAGAAGTGCCGCCAGGCCATCCACAAACTGGTGAAGCAACATCCGGGTGCATTTGTCGTGGTGACCGGTTGCTATGCCCAGCTGAAACCGGAGACGGTGGCAAAGATAGAAGGTGTGGACGTCGTGCTGGGAGCCGAGCAGAAGAAGGACCTGCTCCACTACCTGGGCAATCTACAGAAGCACGAGACCGGCGAGGCCTACACTTCCGCTTTGAAGGATATACGTTCGTTTGCTCCGTCTTGTTCGCGTGGCGACCGGACCCGTTTCTTCCTGAAAGTGCAGGACGGCTGCGATTATTATTGTTCCTATTGCACCATTCCCTTTGCCCGCGGACGTAGCCGTAACGGCAGCATTGCTTCTATGGTGGAGCAGGCCAGCCAGGCGGCTGCCGAAGGTGGAAAGGAAATTGTATTGACCGGTGTCAATATCGGAGACTTCGGCAAGTCTACCGGTGAGACTTTCTTCGATTTGGTGAAGGCGCTGGACGAGGTGGAAGGCATTGAGCGTTACCGCATATCCTCCATCGAGCCGAATCTGCTGACAGATGAAATCATAGAATACGTGTCCCGTTCCCGGCGTTTCATGCCTCATTTCCATATACCGCTGCAGTCGGGCAGTGACGAGGTGCTGAAGCTGATGCGACGCCGTTACGATACCGCCTTGTTTGCCTCGAAGATAAAGAAGATAAAGGAAGTGATGCCCGATTCCTTTATAGGGGTAGACGTGATTGTGGGTACCCGTGGAGAGACGGAGGAGTATTTCGGGCAGGCTTATGAGTTTATCAAGAGCCTGGACGTGACGCAGCTCCATGTCTTCAGCTATTCGGAGCGTCCCGGCACGCAGGCCTTGAAGATAGACCACGTGGTGGCACCCGAAGAAAAGCACCGCAGGAGCCAGCAATTGCTGGAGCTTTCGGACGAAAAGACCCGTGCTTTTTATGCGCGCCATATCGGGCAGACGATGCCGGTGTTGCTGGAACGTCCCAAACCCGGACTGCCGATGCACGGCTTCACTCCCAATTATATCCGTGTGGAAGTCCCTCATGATGCTGCCTTGGACAACCAGCTCGTGTCTGTGCGCCTGGGCGATTTCAATGCCGACGGCACTGCACTCTTGGGAGCAATAGAATGAGGAATGCCGCCTTTGCAACAAATAACTCATAACTTATAACTCATAACTGACGAAGTGAAATCAAAAATTGTCTATTGGCTGACTTATGCGGGCATGTGGCTTGTGGCACTTCTGCCTTTCCGGGCGCTTTATGTGTTGTCCGACGGGCTGTACTTCCTGATGCGCCACGTCGTGCATTATCGGAAGAAAGTCGTTCGCCGCAACCTTCGCAATTCCTTTCCGGAGAAGTCGGAAACCGAATTGATGGAGATAGAGCGCAAGTTCTACCATTATATCTGCGACTATATGCTGGAAGAGGTGAAGATGCTGCGCATGTCTTTCGAGGAGCTCTGCCGCCGGATGAAGTATGATAATAAGGAAGAATACCTTGCCATGATAGAGAAGCATGGAGGCATTGTACTGTTGATTCCCCATTATGCCAATTTTGAGTGGATTATAGGCATGGGGGCCATCATGCATCCGGGCGACATCCCGGTGCAGGTGTACAAACCGCTAAGCAATAAGTATCTGGACGAGATGTTTAAGCATATCCGCGCCCGGTTCGGAGGATACAATGTGGCGAAACATTCCACGGCACGCGAAGTGATAAAGCTTCGCCGTGAAGGCAGGCGGATAGCCATCGGCCTGATTACAGACCAGTCGCCCAACCGCAGCGAGGCCCATTATTGGACCACTTTCTTGAATCAGGACACCGTGTTCATGGATGGCGCCGAGCGCATTGCCAAGCTGATGGACTTCCCCGTCTTTTATTGTGAATTGGAACGGACATCCAGGGGATATTGCAAAGTGCTCTTCGATTTGGTTACCGAAACTCCCAAGCAGACGGCGGATGGCGAGATAACCGAGTGCTTCGCCCGTCGTCTGGAGCAGACCATCCGGCGCGAACCGGCTTATTGGTTCTGGTCTCATAAACGCTGGAAAAATAAACGAAAAGAATCTGTGCAACATGGATAAGATTGCTGTTGTCATATTGAATTGGAACGGATGTGATATGCTCCGTTCCTTCCTTCCCTCTGTTGTGCGTTTTTCGGAGGCGGATGGTGCTGTGGTGTATGTGGCGGACAATGGCTCTACGGATGCCTCCGTGGCAATGCTCCGTCGCGAGTTTCCTTCTGTGCACTTGATTCTGCTGGAAGAGAACCACGGTTTTGCCGACGGATACAATCTAGCATTGAAGCAAGTGGAGGCAGAATATGTAGTGCTGCTCAATTCCGATGTAGAGGTCACCGAGCACTGGCTTGTCCCGTTGGCAGAGTATATGGATGCCTATCCGGAGACGGCCGCTTGCCAGCCGAAGATACGCAGTTGGCGTAACAAGGGGCAGTTTGAGTATGCCGGAGCTGCGGGAGGTTTCATCGACCGCTATGGCTATCCCTTCTGCCGCGGCCGTATCATGGGCGTGGTAGAAGAGGACAAGGGGCAATACGACACGGTGATACCCATTTTCTGGGCTACGGGGGCGGCTCTGTTCATCCGTCTGGCAGACTACCGGGAAGCGGGTGGGCTGGACGGACGTTTTTTTGCCCACATGGAGGAGATAGATTTATGTTGGCGGCTTCGTGCCCGTGGCAGACAGTTGGCATGTATACCGCAGAGTGTGGTATTTCATGTGGGAGGGGCCACTTTGAAGAAGGAGAATCCGCGCAAGACCTTCCTCAATTTTCGTAATAACCTTGTCATGCTTTATAAGAATCTGCCGCAGGAGGACTTGGCGTCCGTGATGCGTGTACGTGCGGTGCTCGATTATGTGGCTGCGTTCAGTTTCATGCTGAAAGGCCAGTTACCCAATGCTTTGGCCGTATTCCGTGCGCGCCGTGCCTACCACTCCCTCCGCACTTCATTAGCAGCGTCCCGCAAAGAGAATCTGAAAAAAACTACGCTTGCCGTAATACCGGAACGGACAAAAAACAGTATATTGGCGCAGTTTTATCTGCATGGAAAGAAATTCTTTTCCCAATTGTAGGAACTGTTGCCTTTTATAATTGTTCAATCTATTAAAGGTTTTGAATTATGGAAAAACTAGTTAGAAAAATCGGATTAGTGGCACACGACGCCATGAAGAAAGACCTCATCGAGTGGGTACTGTGGAACTCGGAATTGCTGATGGGGCATAAATTCTATTGTACGGGCACCACGGGTACCCTTATCCTCGAAGCCCTCCGGGAGAAACATCCTGATGTGGAGTGGGATTTCACTATCCTTAAATCCGGTCCTTTGGGCGGTGACCAGCAGATGGGCTCGCGCATTGTGGACGGAGAGATTGACTATCTTTTCTTTTTCACCGACCCGATGACCCTTCAGCCGCACGATACGGATGTGAAGGCGTTGACCCGCCTTGCCGGTGTGGAGAACATCGTGTTCTGCTGCAACCGCAGTACGGCAGACCATATCATTTCCAGCCCGTTGTTTGTCGACCCGACGTATGAACGCACTGTTCCCGATTACAGCAACTACACCAAGCGGTTTGCAAATAAGCCGGTGGTGGCCGAAGCGGTGGAATCGGCAAAGAAGCGGAAACGGCAAAAATGAGGATGAAACTCGGTTCTACTGGGCATTCTTAATCTATCGCTACCCTTCGTTCATGGACAGCCCACACTGGTGCGATAGCCCACCCTTGCCGTTTGAAGTCATAGAGTTGCACAATAATGGTGTTGGTGAATCTGCCCATTCTATGTCGTTGAGGTATTGGTAGGGGAAGCGGAACTCTGTGAGGTTTATTTTCAATAGTTCATTCCTTCTGAAGTCTGCATAGTTGTATGGGTTTGTAAAGTCGTAAGGGGTGGGCAGGTAGAGGGCATTTCTCCAATGAAACTCGGAGCTGTATTTGATAGCAAGCGGCCGGTAGCAGGAAGAGAGCGACGATGGGGAGTAATGCCAGTCGTTGTATAGCGTTTCTCATTGACTTTTTGTTGATGATGGGGCAAAGGTACGGAATATTGGTATCAATGGTCGTATTCTACGGCAGAAAAGTTGCTGCATGCTCACTGCAGAACTTCTGTATACATTTTGCAGTGCTACTGCATATCTGTTGCAGCGTCACTGCAAAGCTATTGCAGTACTACTGCAAATATATGTGCAGTGTTACTGCAAACCGTTTGCAGCGCCACTGCAAAAAGCATGCAGTGTCTTTGCAGTGGGAAGTGTCTGTGTATCAATAGTGAATGGGGTGATTCGGCAATCTGTCATTCTCCGCGGCGTTGGCATATCTCCACTCCTGCAGCCTCTATATCCGCGCCCATCGGTGGATTGCGCTTTGCCAGCTTGAGGGTTATCTCTTCTATCTGCGGGAAGTCGTGGAACAATCGGTTTATAATTCGCCCGCATACATGTTCCAATAGTTTGGAAGGAATGTCCATCTCTGCCTTCACAGCTGTATGTACATCGGCATAGCTCACGGTGTCGGCTACGTCGTCCGTTTCTGCCGCACGCCGGATATCAACTTGCAGGCGCAGGCTGACGGTAAACTCATTGCCTACCACGGTTTCTTGTTCGCCCACGCCGTGATGGGCGAAGAAGCGAAGCGTGTCAAGGAAAATATAACTGGTCATTACTTGTAGATTGTTTTCTGCAAACTTACTGATATTTTGTGGTACGGGCAAATCAGTATCCGGTTATTACGATTCAGGTTGCGGATTGTATTCTGTAAAATATAAAAATAGCGCGAAATTGTTTTTTATAGAATACAATTATGTGAGGGTCGGAATAAACTTATCGAACTATTTTAGGCACGGAATTATGCGGGTTATCACGGTTGCTTTCAATATTATCCGTGATTGTCCATGTAATCCGTGCCTAAAATAATACTTTGCTAAGAATCCTTTCTTATCTTCCGGTGCTTTCTATCATGCTCCTTATTTTCTCGTTCAGGCTTTCTGCCTTCATCAGTTGTTCCAGTGTCAGGTGCATGCGCCAGCGCCAGTAGTGCCGCGGGTTGGCAGGAATATTGATGCGTTCTTCCTGCACGTTCGGGTTGCGCCATTTGCCGTCCATGGACATCCAGTCTTGCAGGGAGAGGATGCAGAGGATGGAGTTGCTATGGAGGTGATTGCGAACCACTTCTTCGCAGAGCTCCGGCGTGGCCGTTGCCGGTGCGGCACCGTAGTGTCCGAGCATGGTGTTGTAGTAACGCTGCGTCTGTTGTAAGTCTTCTTCCCACCAGCCGCGCAGGGTAGACATGTCGTGCGTGGAGATGGTGCAGACCGAACGGTACGGATACCAGTCTGTGTGGCCGAATTCTTGTTTCGGATCTTTCGGCATACGTTGTATCTCCAGGGAAAGGATACGCAGGTCGTTCATCACCCATGCCACGCAATCGGGAATCATGCCTAAGTCCTCACCGCATACCAGCATGCGCGTGGACTGTGTCAGTTGCGGCAGTTTCTTCATGGCTTGCTGTCCCCAGAAGTCGTTGTGGCGATGATAGTAGTACTGGTCATACAGCCGGTTGAAGGCAGCCTTCTCCCAATCGTTCAGTGCGCGGTAGATGTAGTCGTGCTGCACGCCGATGCGCGGATGGTATTCGTGCGGATTGTTGCGGTCGGGCACGAACAGCACATCGCTGATAAGGGCGTAAAGCCCGTCACGAATCCAGATGCTGTCATCGTCCGTTTTTCCGACAAAGTAGGCTTCCACCTTGCGCTGGGTGTCGAACTCGGGACGCATGCGGTAAACCTCCCACGTGTCTGTCGGCTCTATGAAGGTCTGTTTCACATAGTCTGTATGCGGGCCGAAGATTTGTCCGAGGAAGTACTCATGGATATAGGGCTTCAGGAAGAAGTCTTCGCGGAATGCCAGCCCGTAGCTTTCTATCTCCTCACGCGTCATGGGCAGGGCGGGGACGAATTGTCCCAACAGCCCGTGTACGGCGTGCATCGGTATCTCCCAAATGCGGAAGAAGCCGAGGATGTGGTCTATGCGGTAGGCATCGAAGTATTCCGCCATTTTGTGGAAACGCTTCATCCACCAGGCATAGCCATCTTTCTCCATGACATCCCAGTTGTAGGTGGGAAAGCCCCAGTTTTGCCCGTTTACGGAAAAGTCATCGGGCGGTGCGCCGGCTTGGCCGTTCAAGTTGAAGTAGTGGGGTTCCTTCCAGGCTTCCACACTGTTGCGGCTGATGCCGATGGGGATGTCGCCTTTCAGCACTACACCGTTGGCGCGCGCATGTTCGGTGGCGGCAAGCAGTTGCAGGTGCAGATTGAACTGGATGTAGTAGTAGATGGCGATATGCGGATAGTCGGCAGAGTCCGGCCGGCACAATATCTCTATCTCCTTGGCATCGTAGGTGGCATACTTGGGCCACTCGTGGAAATTCGGGGTCTTGTAGGCATCACGCAGGTAGCTGAAGACGGCATATGGCTGCAACCATTCCTTGTTGGCTTCGTAGAAATTACGGAAAGCATCCGATGCCAGCACCTTTTCCCCTTCCTGCTTGAAGATGAGGTGGAAGTATTCCCACTTTGTCTTGTTCACAGCTTCGTAGTCCACGGTGGGCAGGGCATTCAGTTCCTTCTGGCGTTTGTTGAATTCGGCCATCACCTTCTTGTCCTTCAAGCTGCCCAACTGCTTCAGGTCGGCGTACATGGGATGGAAGGCATAGATGGAGATGCTACTGTAAGGGTAGGAGTCTGTCCAGGTATGCGTCATGGTAGTGTCGTTGATGGGCAGAATCTGCACCGCCTTCTGATTGGTGGCAACTGCCCAGTCAATCATGCGCTTCAAGTCGCCGAAATCGCCTACACCGAAGCTTTTCTCGGAGCGTAGGGAGAATACGGGTACGGCTACTCCGGAACCTTTCCATGCGGGAAGATTGAAGTATACATAACGGTCGCCGACAGCCAGCGTTTCGTTGGCGGCTATCTGCGGGTCGGCCATATAGCGGTTGGGATTGTTCTCCCAGGCCACGGCACGGCGCTCTTTCTTGTTGTAAAGGACGAATTTATACTCCAGCGGGAAGCTGATTTTACCGGCATCCACTTCTACCTGCCATTCGGGGAAGTCGATGTCGCTCATAAGGGCAGCTTTGTCCGGGTTCCAGTCACCCAGCGCCTTCTGGTTTCCGCAAAGTGCCAGGCAGTGGTCATTGTCTATGCAGGGGGCGTACGCCTTTATCAGCAACCCCTTTTTGTAGCTTTTCGGGGCGGCACTGCGTTCGCGATGCGCCAGCAGGGATTCTGTGAAAGCGGATGTATAAAAATACTGCTGCTCGGGCAGATTCTTCCAACAATCTTCTATGCGGTAAACTTTCTTCGGATTGTCTGCAACGTGCAGGATGCGTGGCAGGCTGTTCCACTCTGTCCGTATGGTTCTGCCATCTTGATAGATGTGGTAACTGTATTCGACGCTTCCATTGCCGGGAATCTGGATATCCACTTCCGCGGTCCAGTGAATGCCGTCTACAGTGTGCAGGGGTGTGGCTTTGTCGGGCTGGTTGTTGCCAAGTTCCGGGATGGAACCCAGGACTCTGACTTCTTCACCCCAGCTGGTGCGATACTCGATATTGAATATTAGTGTCATATTATATTAGATTTAGAAATAGCAATAGCTGCAATGATTATGCAAGTATAGAAATTATTCCTCATAATCATGCAGCTACCGTTATCTAAGTCATTTAAATTCCTATGCAAACGTTTGTGCTTGCCGTGGGATTATCCACAGCGGGAAGCTCCGCACGTCTTGCAGATGAGGCAACCTTCTTGGTAAACCAGTGTTTCGTTGCCGCAGTTGGGGCATTTCTTGCCTTTGGCTTCCGTGCCGTCCTGGATGTATTTCTTCAGGGCGCGTTCCACACCGTTCTTCCAGGTGTTGATGTTTTCGCTGTCCAGTTGCAGTGAACCTACCAGCTTGATGACCTGCTCGATAGGCATGCGATAGCGCAATACACCGGAAATCAGCTTGGCATAGTTCCAATACTCTTTGTTGAACTTCTCGGACAGACCCTCGATGGTAACTTTGTATCCGCGCTTGTTCTCGAACTGGAAGTCGTAACGCTTGTTTCCGTGCTCATCCACATTCTTGATGATGTGGCCCGACACCACATTCTTCGGCAGGATGATGCCTTCGTCATCGTCCAGCACACCGGTGAATATCTCGTAGGGATGATTGTCCAGCAAGCCGACGAATGCCACCCATTTCTCCTTGTTGTTCTGGAAGCGGACAACGTCTGCATCCAATATTCTGGGACGTGTTTCAACGACCGTAGGCGGTTTGCACGGGGGAAGCTCAGACTTTTTGTCGCTCTTGGTAGAGATGAGTACACCGGAACGCGAACCGTCGCGGTAAACCGTACAGCCCTTGCAGCCGGATTTCCATGCTTCTACATACAGACGGTTCACGAGGTCTTCGTCTACGTTATTCGGCAGGTTGATGGTTACGCTGATAGAGTGATCCACCCATTTTTGGATACGTCCCTGCATCTTGACTTTCATCAGCCAGTCCACGTCGTTGGAGGTTGCTTTATAATAAGGTGATTTCTCTACCAGGGCATCCACTTCTTCCTGCGTGTAGCGTTTGGCGGGGTTGTATCCTTGTGCTTCCATCCAAGTCACGAACTTGGGGTGGAACACGATATATTCTTCAAAGGCATCCCCGGTTTCGTCGATGAAGTCCACATGGACGTTCGTATCGTTGGGATTCACTTTGCGGCGGCGCTTGTACACGGGCAGGAATACGGGCTCGATACCGGAGGTGGTTTGGGTCATCAGGCTGGTGGTTCCGGTCGGGGCGATGGTCAGACAGGCAATGTTGCGGCGTCCGTACTTCTTCATCTCCTCGTACATTTCCGGGTCGGCTTCGCGCAGGCGGTTGATGAACGGATTGTTCTTTTCGCGTTCTGTATCGTATACCTCGAATGCGCCGCGTTCTTTGGCCATTTCTATGGATGAGCGATAGGCGTTGAGTGCCACCGTCTTGTGTACTTTCTCCGAAAACTCGGTTGCTTCTTCAGTACCATAACGCAATCCCAGGGCGGCAAGCATGTCGCCTTCTGCCGTGATGCCTACACCGGTACGGCGGCCTTGGGCGCTTTTCTTGTAAATCTTCTGCCACAAAACGCGTTCTGTATGTTTCACGTCTTCACTTTCGGGGTCGGCATCTATCTTGCTCATGATGCGTTCTATCTTTTCCAGCTCAAGGTCGATGATGTCGTCCATGATGCGTTGGGCCAAAGCTACATGCTTCTTGAATAGCTCAAAGTCAAAGTAGGCGTCCGGCTTGAACGGATTGACCACGTATGAGTAAAGGTTGATGGCGAGCAGACGGCAGGAGTCGTACGGGCACAGTGGAATTTCGCCGCATGGATTGGTGGATACGGTACGGTAGCCCAGGTCTGCATAGCAGTCGGGCACGGATTCCTTTAATATGGTATCCCAGAACAATACACCGGGTTCTGCCGATTTCCATGCATTGTGCACAATCTTTTTCCATAATGCGGATGCGTCAATGTCTTTTTGAAATGCCGGCTCTGTGGCGTCAATCGGATATTGCTGTGTATATGGTTTGCCTTCGATGGCGGCCTGCATGAAGTCGTCGGTCAGTTTTACGGAAACGTTGGCTCCGGTCACTTTGCCCTCAGTCATCTTGGCATCGATGAAGGCTTCCGAGTCGGGGTGTTTGATGGATACGCTGAGCATCAGTGCGCCGCGGCGTCCATCTTGAGCCACTTCGCGTGTAGAGTTTGAATAGCGTTCCATGAAGGGGACCAAGCCAGTGGAGGTCAGTGCCGAGTTCTTTACCGGTGAACCTTTCGGACGGATATGGGATAAGTCGTGTCCCACGCCGCCACGGCGTTTCATCAGCTGTACTTGTTCTTCGTCTATCTTGAAGATGGCACCATAAGAATCCGCTTCGCCGTCCACACCGATAACAAAGCAGTTGGACAGAGAGGCTACCTGATAGTTGTTCCCGATTCCGGTCATCGGGCTTCCTTGCGGAACAATGTACTTGAAGTGGTCGAGTAAGCCGAAAAGTTCCTCTGAACTTAATGGATTGGGGTACTTGGCCTCAATGCGGGCTATCTCATTGGCTATTCGCCAATGCATGTCTTCCGGAGACTTTTCGTAAATATTTCCGAAAGAATCTTTGACTGCATATTTGTTTACCCAAACTCTGGCAGCCAACTCGTCGCCTTGGAAGTATTTTAAAGATTCTCCGTAGGCTTCGTCATAAGAATAATTTTTCTTTTCCACAGTGTTGTATCTCTTAGGATTAGTTACAAATAAGTAAAATTGTAGAAGTTGTACTTATTGTTAACAAACGCATTTGCAAAGCTATGAATGTTTTTCAATTTGGCAAAATTAAAATGAATATTTTTATTAACCGGTGGATAGTTTTCTGTTGATTGGTGTTAATTTGTTGGTTTATAATGTTTTAATGCTTTGAGTAAACGAATAAGTTTTCCAAAATGGAATTTATTAACAACTTGTTGGGCTGAAAGGTTCTCGGTTTAGTCGAACATAAGGTTACTTTTATCTGCTCGTAAAGATAATAATTGTTCATTTCTTGTTGAAAAGATGTATTTTATTCCGGATATATGATGATGAAAAAAGTGTGAACTCTTGAATGAATTTTTCGTGGATTACATTATCTTTGCAAAAAAAGAAAGAATGGAAAGCTTGAAACAAAGGAGAACAATCCGAAAATACCAGCAGAAGGATATTTCTGCTGATTTGTTAAATGATTTGCTTGAAACCTCTTTCCGGGCTTCTACAGTCGGAAACATGCAGGTTTATAGTGTGATTGTGACGCGTGATGCAGAGCGTAAAGCCAAACTGGCGCCTGCACATTTCAATCAGCCGATGGTTCAGACGGCGCCGGTAGTGCTTACTTTCTGCATAGATTTGCGCCGTTTCAGCAAGTGGTGTGAGCAACGTAAGGCTGAGCCGGGATACAACAACTTTGAGTGGTTTGTGACGGGGGCTGTCGATACCTTGCTGGTGGCACAGACTTTTTGCGTGGCTGCCGAGAAGAAGGGGTTGGGCATTTGCTATCTGGGAACTACCACTTACAACCCTCAGATGATTGTCGAAGCGTTGAAGTTACCGGAATTGGTGTTTCCCATCACGACAGTCACAGTGGGATGGCCTGCCGAACAGCCGGAACAAGTGGACCGTTTACCGCTGGAGGCCATTGTACACGAAGAGTTTTATCATGATTATACTCCTCAGGACATTGACCGGTTGTATGCCTATAAAGAATCGCTTCCTGAGAACAAGCAGTTCATCTTGGAGAACAATAAGGAAACGCTGGCGCAGGTTTTTACAGATGTGCGTTATACGAAGAAAGACAGTGAGACAATGTCGGAGAATCTTTGGAAGATAATGAAAAAGCAGGGATTTTGAAAATTAAGGATTAGGGAAGATTAGGGATAAGGGGTTAAGCTAATGCATACTTAGCTGCATTTAATCCTTTATCCTTAATCCCTAATCCTTTATTCTTATCCTTTTTTCAGTGCGGCTTGAATCTCGTCGATTTCCGCACGGAATGATTTGTCTACCTCTTTCAGCTCTTTGATGGTTTTGCATGCATGCAATACAGTGGCATGGTCTTTATGTCCAATTAGCGCACCAATTTTTGCAGTAGAGAACTCTGTATAGTTTTTGGCTAAATACATGGCTATTTGTCGTGCTTGCACCACTTCCCGCTTTCTGGATTTTGTGTGGATGGTGGCTGTTTCCAATCCGAAATGCTTGCATACGGTGTTGATGATTTCATCGACAGTTACTGCTTTGCTTTCACTGTTCACCACCTTGCGTACGATACGTTGCGTCAGTTCCAGGTCTATTTCTTTATTGTATATGGTGGAATGTGCCATAATGGAAATGACGATGCCCTCCAGGTCACGTACACTGTCGCCCACGTTTTCTGCAATATAGTCAATCACTTCTTGGGGGAACTGCAGGCCGTCACGGTGTATTTTGTTGCGCAGAATGTTCTTGCGGAGCTCTACGGTAGGTTTCTCCAGCTCAGCTACCATTCCCCATTTAAAACGTGTGATCAGACGCTCTTCCATGCCTTGTAGCAATACCGGTGCACGGTCGGAGGTAAGGATAAGCTGCTTGCCGTTTTGATGCAGATGGTTGAAGATATGGAAGAATGTATTCTGCGTTTTGGTTACGCCGGCAAATTCCTGAATATCATCAATGATTAGAACATCAATGGTCTGGTAGAAGTTGATGAAGTCGTTAGTCGTATTGTTACGTACGGAATCGGTGTATTGCACTTGGAATAGGTGTGCAGATACATACAATACCCTTTTCTCCGGGTATAGTTCCTTGATTTTGGTTCCGATAGCATTGGCAAGATGGGTTTTGCCTACACCTGATGCTCCGTATAGGAACAGCGGATTGAAGATTGTTTTAGCCGGATTGAGAGCGACAGCTTCTGCAACGCTGCGCGACAGCTTGTTGCTGTAGCCTTCGATGAAGGTTTCAAAGTTGTATTCTGGATTAAGGTGCGGGTCAAGTTCGGGGACGGGAATCTGTGGGATCCTTTTGTCCATCACTTGTTTTTGCGGTATGATGGTACGTTGTGTAGACTCCAGGTCGACGGTTTTCCGCGAACTCTTGTCTACCATTACGTTATACATCAATTTAGTTCCCTCACCAATGACCTTATAGAGAGTCTTGCGCAACAAATCAACAAATTTGTCCTCCAAAAACTCATAGAAGAACTGGCTGGGCACTTGTACGACCAGCGTTTTGTCTTCATATTTTAAAGGTATGATGGGAAGAAACCATGTTTTGTATGTCTGCTCCGGAACATTGTCTCTGATGATTTCAAGACAGCGGTTCCACAGCCCGACATGATCTATTTCACTCATAACGGCTATAAATACATTTATTAATTAAGCATAACTTCTACGATTGCAAAATTGGCAATCTTATTCGAGAAAAACAAATCCTTTTTTTCTTGCGTTTTTAGGGAAAGTAATAAGCTCTTTACTTTCAGCTACTTATCGGTTACTATGAGTATACTCCTTATATAAGGTGTGTTGCATTTATCTAATACTTTGTCATATAGTGGTTTATGTAGCTTTGCGTCTCTTGTTTTCTTTCTGTGCCCAGAGCAGGAAAAAGCCCTTTTTCGCTCCTTGTATAGAGCAAATGAGGGCTTTCCTTTTAATTCCTTTATAGACTTATTATTTAGACAAAATCTATATAACGTCCATCTTTTACTTATCTTTCTTGCCGAATAGGGAGAAATGGACGTATCGTTTCGGATGCGATTTCAAGTCTTCCAATAAACTTGCTGCGTTGGCAGTGGTGGCGTTCAGATTATTATATAGAGAAGGGTCGTTTAGCAAAAGTCCGACGGTATTGTCTTTCTGGTTCAATTTGTCTGTAATCATTTTTACATTGTTCAAAGTTGCGTCTACCTTTTGCATGGCGGCAGCATAATCTATCTCCTTTAAGTTGTTGGAAATGAGTGCAAAGTTGTCTCCAATGGTATTGAGCTTGCCGGTCAGTTGTGGAATATCATCCTTCATTAGAGTTTGCAACTGGCGGCTTGTGACGGCCATACTTGCTGTTAAATCTTGTACGTTATGCAAGGTTGCAGGGATGGCGGGGTCGGCTAGTATGACATTTAAGGATGCGAGGATGGAATCCAGCTTGGGCAGCATCTTCTCTACTTGCGGCATCATGGTGGCAACTTTTTCCATCATTCCGTTGTTCAGCACGCCGGGGATTGTGTCTCCAATCTGGTATTTCTCCCGTGGGTTATTGGCAAGCAGCAGGTTCATCTTTACGCCGCCAAGCATTTCGGCTGCCAGTTCTGCCGTACTTCCTTTGGGAATGCGCAGCTCTGGGTCAACATCTATTTCGGCAACGACTTTGCCCGGTTGGGTATAGTCGTAGTACAAGTCGCGGACAATACCCACGCGGAAGCCGTCGGCAAAGACCGGGCTGGATTTTGTCAGCCCATTGACATTCTGGAATTTCACGTAGAAATAGCTGGAGGGCTTGAACATATTTATCCCTTTCAGGTAGTTGATGCCGTATACCAATATGCAAAGTGCAGCTATGCCTGCTATTCCTATTCTAACTTCTTTTGTAATATACTTCATGATGTATCTTTTGTTATTTATTTCTGTTCTTTTTAAATTCGCTGATGGCTGTGTTGACGTTTATCTTTTCTCCATTCTTGAACGCAATGATGAATGCGTCCTTGAATTTGTCCGTAATGCTACGTTTGCTGCGCAGCACCTTGTTGTAATCGGGTGATGCGCCGTACGTATATTTGTAGATTCCGCCTTCTTTATAATAATCCACGTCTTTCAGTCCTTTCAGTCTTTTGTCATTCTTGGCCAGAGGACGTGAAGAAGTGAGTATCTGTATCTTAAACACGATGCCGCTCTGTTCTGTTTGGGAAACGGCTGCATTTTCTGACCTTTGCGGGCGTTGGGCAGCTTGGTTACTCTCCGCTTGAGGTGCATTTTTCTTTTCCGGTGTCGCTGTAGCTGCGTTGCCTTCTTCTTGAACGGGCTCGGGTACATCCTCCGGAAGAATGGTATTGCTGCTTCCGTTCAACCGGATTTCCTGCTCGCGCTTATAGGTGAGGAAAGCGCGGAAGATACCGTTGGCAAGTGAGGTGGTTCCTGCTTCAGTGTTCAGGTACCGTTCCTCTTCCGGTGTGGAGATGAATCCGAGTTCCACCAGTATGCTTGGCATGGCACTGGCCTTCAATACCAGAAAACCTGCCTGGTGCACGCCCCGATCTGTACGTTTGCAGGTTTGGCGGAAATGCTTTTGTACGAGGGAGGCGAGGTGCACACTCTGTGACATGTATTTGTCTTGCATGAATTCGAAGATGATGTAGGACTCTGCCGAGTTGGGATTGAAGCCGGCATACCGCGTCTTGTAGTCGCTTTCGTAGAGGATAACGGCATTTTCGCGCTTGGCTACTTCCAGATTGGCATCCGATTTTGCCAGACCCAGTGTCCAGGTGGAGGCTCCTTTGGCCGTCCGGTTTTTGGCCAGGGCATTGGTATGTATGGAGATGAACAAATCAGCTTTGGCGTTATTGGCAATTTCAGCGCGCCGGTCCAGGGGGATGAATATGTCCCGGTCCCGCGTATAGATAACTTTTACATCAGGGCAGTTCTTCTTGATTTGTTTGCCAAGTTTGAGTGCTACATTCAGGTTGATATTCTTCTCTTTGGAAATTTTTCCCACTGCACCCGGGTCGTGTCCACCGTGTCCGGGGTCTATAACGACAACAAAGTCTTTCGCTTCAGCGCTGCCACTGCAAAAGGGGGAGATAAGCAGCCCTAAGCATATACTTATATATAATATGTATCGTCTGTATAGTTTCATATAATTGTAGCAAAGACAATGCTTCCTTTTCGCTTGGCAAATGTAGTGGAAATTTATAGAAAACTAATGGATTATGTTCAGTTTTATTGTTCTTCTTCTCATTTTTAGTGTAATTAATGTCTGTGTTTGAGTAATTAGTGGCTCAATGTATTGATAATATGCGTAACTTTGCGGCAGATAATTAAAATAGCAAATCAAGTATGCTGGTTCGTTTTATAAAGAACTGGACGTTGCCTTTGGCAATGCTTGCCGGTACTTTGGGATATTTCTTTTTTGCAGACATTCCTTTTGTGGCGCCTGCCAAACCTTATGTGAATGTGTTAGTGGCTTTCCTGACTCCACTTTTGATTTTTTCCCAACTTCTGCTCACTTTCTGTAAGGTGGAGGTGCATGAACTGAAACCCAAATCGTGGCATGGATGGTTACTGCTGTTCCAGACGGTTTCTTGCTTGATTGTTGCGGTATTGTTGGTGTGTTGCCCTATGGAGGAGGTCTACCGGGAAGTGTTTGAAGGTGCAATGGTCTGTCTCATTTGTCCCACTGCAACCGCTGCGGCTGTCATTACCGGTAAACTGGGTGGAAGCGCATCCAGCCTGACGACCTATACGTTGTTGTCCAATCTTCTGGCGGCTGTGGCTGTTCCTTTGGTTTTCCCGTTGGTGGGGCCTCATGCTGACATTACTTTTTTTGTTGCATTCCTGAAAATTCTGAGTAAAGTCTTTCCATTGCTGCTTTGTCCTTTCTTGCTGGCATGGTTTCTGCGTGCGTTTGTGCCGAAGGTGCATCATTTTCTGTTGGGTTTCCATGATGCAGCCTTCTATTTGTGGGCGGTAGCTCTTGCCATTGTCTCAGGGCAGACGGTACGTTCATTGGTCAATAGTGATGCACCGGTATTTGTTGAACTGCTGATAGCCCTGGCGGGACTGATAACCTGCTGTATACAATTCTATTTAGGAAAGAGAATCGGCGGCCATTATGGTGAACGCATCAGCGGAGGGCAGGCGCTGGGGCAAAAGAATACGGTGCTTGCCATCTGGATGGCATATACTTATCTTAATCCGTTATCTTCCGTCGGTCCGGGATCGTATGTGCTGTGGCAGAATATAATCAATAGTTATCAGCTGTGGAAGAAAAGGAAAAATGAGACGGAATAACTACTGAGTATTTTACATCTTATTTGCTTTATGGACATAGAGGGTGGTTGCAACAATTATCAGTACAAATGCCATAATGAGGAATATTATCCGGATAAGACGATGTTTTGAAAATAGGTTGGCCATGCAGGCAGAAGCCACGCTGAAACGGGCTATTATAGAATCAATTGTGACGTTTTCGAAAAAGACTGATGCAATACTCCATAGTGCAATAATGGTTAATATTGCATTGGCTGATAAACAAAGAATTTTATCAAGTGGCATTCTAAATACTTTTCTTGTTCTCATATATAGGACTCTATGTTTTAACTCCTTTCATTCTTGCCTTTCGCTGAATCAGCCAAAGGATAGGGCAAAGATAAAAGAGAACTTTCTAACAGAATCAATATTGTCTTGGAATATTGTTAAATGATTGAATTTCTAAACCTATGTTTATTCTTTGCTGTCAAAACTCTGTTTGTGTCTGATGCGGCTCATGTGAATAGGGGTTATTTTCAAGTAAGACGCAATTTCTTTTAGGGGTACCATTTGTAGGATTTCTGGACATTTTTTAAGAAGTTGGAGATAGCGTTCTTCCGATGTAAATCTGAACAAATCCAAGTAACGTGAATACGACTGAAAAAATAATTGTTCGGCTGCAATGCGGGCTATTCGTTGATTTTCTTTGTTCTCTTCAAATTCTTGTAGAAGTAATTCGGAAGAACAGATGTAGATTCTACATGGGGTTATTGCTTGTATATTCAATTCAGATTTTATGTTATATAAACAATTGGGATAATCAGAGATAAATTCATTGGCAAAAGAAAAACCTACATTATATGTTTTGTTTTCAGTTTGGTTGATGCAGGTATATTTGATTACACCGGATACAATAAACCCGAAGAAAGAACCGACTTCTCCCTCTCGGAGGATAAACTCATTTCTTTTATAATACCGTAGTTCTCCGTTTCTTAAACACAGTTCCCTAAAAAAATCAGTGTCTATATTGCCCATGTATGAATTAAAATCTGTCATTTACAACACATGTTTTTCGAAAGGTACAAAATTATTGTTTTATTCCTGATTTTCTGTCATTGTTGGTAAGCTGGTCGTGGACTCTCTCATTATAATACTTTAAAAATTTAACTTCACCTACGTTTTTTAAAAGCTTTTGGTTTTCAATGAAGTTTTGTCCGTATTTTAGCCAACGTTTGGTAAATCTTTTGAATTTAGTACATGGGAAATCAGAACATTGGAAACAATGTGTTATTCCTTTTTCCAAGCAACATAAATGGAATGTTTTACATTTTTCACAGCGAGAGCCATTCTGTTCTGCTCCTTTGCAGGGACTTTTTTCTCTTGTGTATATGGGACAACCACCACAAAAGACACCACAAGCAGGAATACGTCCGTTATACGATTTCATTCAGCCAGCCTTTTCTCCATCCAAAAATTGGTGAGATAAAGTTGGTTGGCTTTGCGTTTCTGTTCCACTTCTACTATATAGCCTCTTTTCTCAAAGAATGGACGGGCTGTCAGGCTTACTTCTGATGTAATTCGCATGATTCCTCTTGTGGTTGCATACCGTTCTATCTCATTTAGAAGTATGGTAGCAATGCCTTTACCTTGAAAATCTTTATGAACAAACATAGAATGCAAATATCCTTGGTGGGTAATGGATGAAAAGCCGACAATCTGTGACTGTTGATTGGTTGCCACAATAAAATAATGTGTCTTAATCATGTCTTTTATGCGGGAGAGGTCGTTTCCACACGATGCCCAATCTGCCGCTTCTGCTTCTGAATAGTCACGCTTGTTTATATGGAGGACTGTCTCTTGAAACAAACTCATAAGTTCAAGGGCATCAGACCGTTGGGCAATTCTAATTGTAAAATCTGTATTCATGTTTTTAAGTGCTAAAATGTATGCTTTTAGATGTTCCATGTTCTAACAGAAAGTCTTTCAATGTATTTATTGTGTTTGCAAAGATAATCTTTTCATTTCTAATTTATTGGTTTAGGAAAATCAAGTTGTTGATTCTCTGCTTCGAATATAAAAAGCATGCGAATTTTTTATGAAGCATGGAAATCTGCTTTCAATCGCCAGCCAATGGCTGATGAGTTTAACCGGGTAGATTTCTTGCCAATTGGTTTCAGACCTGCTTATAAGAACAATTTATAACAAAGTACTCCCAATAAAAGCAAGACTAAAGCACATGCTGCAAGAATCGTCTTTGCCCTGAATAGATGTTCTTTATCTGACAATTCCTTTTCAGTAGTATTTCTTCGGATTTTTTCTATTTCCTCAATGGTTACATCGGCTCTCTCAGGACCTTTTCTGTCTACAAGGTATTTGTAGTGTTCCCGCATCCGTCCTCTGCTCAGCTTGCGAAGAGCACGGTTCTCTTTATCCCTTTGTAGCATGTCATTGATGCAGCCTAATGTTCCCATAAGCAGATTTTTATCATGTGTAAGCAAAATGGTTTGCTTGCACGTGTACTAAGATACGGCATTTATGTCGCTTTCGCAAGCGATTTGGTGTCTTTTTGATGTAAACTGATGTGACGATACGATTTTGATGGTTATGTTAACTCATTGTCTGCTAGAGAGTAATTTTGCCAACCCATTGCCATGCTTTTGGCAAACTTTTGCCAACGCGGTGGCAAAGTCTTGCCAATAGGGTGGCAAAATCTTGCCAACTTGTCGGCAAGAAAGACACATACTGTTCCCTATACCTTTATTATAGTGTGATAGCGTGATAAGTGTTTTTCCTTTTTTAAACTTTTGTGTAGAATGATGATGGGCTTCTTTTATTCTGTTTTGCCGGATGGCATCAGAAGCTCTTCTTCATTGTAGCGCGGTCGATCCTTCACCTCAATGTATATTTTGCCGATGTATTCGCCCACAATTCCCAAGGACACAAGTATCACGCCTCCTACCAACCAGACGGAAATCATCAGTGATGACCATCCGGGAACGGTGTTATGCTGTGTGTAGGAGTGAAGTGTCCATCCGGTGACACATAGTGCCACAAGAATAAAGATGCAGCCTATCCAAAAAATCATACGGACCGGTTTGACGGAAAAAGAAGTGATGCCGTCAATGGCAAAGTTGAGCATCTTCCGGAAAGGATACTTTGATTCTCCGGCAAAGCGTTTTTCACGGTTGTAATACACGCAGTCCGTCCGGTAGCCGATGAGAGGAACCAATCCGCGAAGAAAAAGGTTGCGTTCCCGGAAACGGCATAGGTGCTGTACGGCTCTTTGGCTCATCAGGCGGTAGTCAGCATGGTTGTAGACGGATTTTACCCCCATTGCTTTCATCAGCCGATAAAAGACTAAAGCGGTGTTACGTTTGAAGAAAGTGTCGGTCTTCCGTTCTTTACGTACGCCATAAACGATGTCATTGCCCGCTTTATAGCTGTTTATCATGTCCGGAATCACCTGGATGTCATCTTGCAAGTCTGCATCAATGGAGATGGCTATCTCGCAACGGTCTTTTACTGCATTGAGTCCTGCCAGCAGGGCATTCTGGTGTCCTACGTTTCCTGCCAGGTTCAGTCCGCAGGCATAGGCCGTATGCTGGTGCAGTTCTTTGATGATAGCCCATGTCTGGTCGGTGCTTCCGTCGTTTACATATAATATATAGCTTTCCGGGGAAATTTGTCGGGCTTGTATCAGCCGGTCGAATAATTGGCTCAATCGTTTATGGGTTTCATGCAGCACTGCCTCTTCTTTGTAGCAAGGTACGACAACGGCGAGTATGGGAGAGTTTTCCATCATAGAACAAATCTTTTTGCAATATTCGTAAGAAATCGGGAGAAAAACAAATTATCACTCTTTTCTTTTGAAAACGAAACGTACGAGTAAGAAGTTGACCGGAATGGCGATGGCGAAAACCGGAATGGGGGCCAGAGGTTTGGGGATGCCCATCCAGAGAGAGAGGTTCAGCAACCCCATGTGTAGCAGATAGCTGCATAAGTGTGCCCCTCCAAATCCGAAGGCTTTTCTCCATGAGGGCTTTCGGCCGAAGGTAAAGTAAGCAGTCAGATAGAAATTGGCGATGAAGCTGAGAGCATATCCCAGTGTATAGGCTATGTTTACATTGATAATCCGTTGTAATACAAAATACAATCCGTAGTGCAGAGCTGTCGCAAAGATGCCCACCATTACGAAGCGTACAAATTCCGGTAGTTGTTTCAGCCGCTTCATCTTAACATTAAATATCTACTCTCTGTTGCCATTATCATTAGGGCGGCAAAGTTAGGCATTGTTTCAGAATTATTTGTAATTTTGCTTTGCGAAAATAAGCTGCATCTCAGCAAATTGCAAATAAATTTGCATCTGCTTTCGGTTTGCGCTATCTTTGCGTCCAGAAAACATAAAAAAACAAATAAGGTATGTCGGACAGAAAGAAGGCGTTCTGGTTTATTGCGCTGCTGAGTGTGCTTGTGGTTGTTCCCTTTCTGGGAGAAACAATTTTTTATTCCAAGGGGGAACCGCGGGAGGCGATTGTTGCCCTTTCTATGCTGGAAAGTGGAAACTGGATACTTCCAGTGAACTATGGTACTGATATTGCTTATAAACCCCCTTTCTTCTACTGGTCAATAGCCGCCGTCTCTTCCCTTTTTGGAGAGGTGACGGAGTTTTCCGCCCGTTTCCCGTCTGCATTGGCTTTTTTAGCCATGCAGTTGATGTTCTTTGCCTTTGTGGCAAAACGTAAAAACGTTCAAACGGCGTTTCTGGCCTCTATTCTTCTTTTGTCTTCTTTCGAGGTGCATCGGGCAGCTGTCGCTTGTCGGGTCGATATGGTTCAGGTTGCCTTTATCGTTATTTCCCTTTGTCTGCTGTTCCGCTGGGATGAGAAGGGATGCCGCGGAGTGCCCTGGCTTGCGGTGTTGTTGATGGGATGTGCCACGTTGACTAAAGGGCCGGTAGGCTCCATATTCCCTTGCGCATGTATCGGTGTGTATCAGTTGTTGCGCGGACGTTCTTTCTGGAAAGCGTTTTTCTCGTTGGCAGGTATCGGCTTGCTTTCTTTTGTTCCTTATTTAGCTTGGGTATACGTAGCTTACAGACAAGGTGGACAACCGTTCCTCGATTTGGTTCTGGAGGAGAATACCGGGCGGTTTATGGGCAAAATGTCCTACGAGTCCCATGAAAATCCTATATGGTATAATTTCCTGACTTTGATTTGGGGGTGGATCCCCTGGACGTTGGTTCTGGTAATTTCCTTGTTTGGCTTGAAGTGGAAAAATATGCGTTGTCTGCCGGAAGGGGAGACCCTGCTGTTGCGGTTGAAGAAGGGCTGGACTGCTTTCCGCAACCAGTCTCCGGTACAATTGTTCACGTGGCTGGTCATTCTGATAATCTTTGTCTTTTACTGCATCCCCAAGAGTAAGCGGAGTGTTTATCTGCTTCCCATCTATCCGTTTATGGCAGTGCTGATAGCTGAGTATCTGTTGGCTTTGGTACAAAAGGGGGCACGAGTTTTCAGGATTTGTGCAATCATCTTTGCTTCTTTGGGCTTGTTGCTTACGCTTGTTTTTGTCGTAGTTCGTCTCGGCCTGGTTCCCGACAGCGTTTTTGGAAGCGGACGTCATGCCGCTGAGAATGTAGCCTTTATGCATGCGTTGGAGGATGTGGCTTTGTCTGTTCCCAAGTGGCTCCTGGTGGCGCTTCCCGTAGTAGCTGCTGTCTGCACATCACGCATGGTGATAAAGCGTGTGGATAGCCGGTCATTATTATATGGCATAGCAGGATGTATGCTCTGCCTTTTCGTATCATTGGATTCGGTTTATCAGCCCACGGTGCTGGCTGTGAAATCAGATAAACATCTGGCTGAAAGGGTCAATACGTATGTTCCGGAAGGTGTGGTCTATTCTTACTCGAAAATGAGTTTCTATGGTGTTAACTTCTATCTGAAAGACCGCATGCGGCACATTGAAAAGGAACGTCCGTCCAGCGGGGAGGGCTATTTGTTGGTTCCCGTAAAGGAGGAGGAGAATATGTTGGGAGAGCTGGAACAGACGTATCATCTGGAAAAGATATTCCGTACAGACAGACGCAGTTGTGATATGCGTAATGAAATCTGCATGTATAAATTTAGGGCGATTGACATTCATAACCCATAATTTATAACTCATAACTCATAACTTAAAATGAATCCGATAGATATCATTAACAAATATTATCCGGAAGAGAATGAGTTGCGGCATATACTGTTGACGCACAGCCGTTCCGTAGCCGACAAGTCGTTATGGATTGCCGACCGCCATCCGGAACTTTCATTGGATAAGGATTTTCTGTACGAGGCTGCCATGCTGCACGATATAGGCATTTTTCTTACAGATGCGGCAGGTATCCATTGTTTTGGTGACAAGCCTTATATCTGTCACGGTTATTTGGGAGCCGACTTGATGCGTGGCGAAGGATATCCCCGCCATGCTTTGGTTTGTGAACGCCATACGGGTGCCGGACTTTCATTGAAGGAAATCATTGCGCAGGATTTGCCTGTGCCTCATCGTGAAATGGTTCCGGTCAGCTTGGAAGAACAAGTTATCTGTTTTGCCGATAAGTTTTATTCAAAAACTCATTTGGAAAAGGAGAAAAGTGTAGAAAAAGCTCGTAAAAGTTTGGAACGTTATGGTGAAGAAGGGGTACGGCGCTTTGATAATTGGTGCGAACAGTTCTTGTAGCAATCTAAATTTCTTTAAAAAGGGAGATTATCCGTATAAATTATGTACTTTTGCCCCTCCAAGCGTAAACTATTAGTTAATGACGCCATTGAAAGCAAATACATTCATATCATTCATACTACTATTCGTCTTGCTTCTTCTCTCTGGTGGAGCTGCTTCTCAGCATCGTAGAGGGAAGGTTGTACCTCCGGATACCCAACGGACGGATTCATTGCAACGTGGCGACACCTTGCAGGTGGGAGACACTTTACAACATGGGGCGGGATTGCCCAATGACTCGTTGCGACAAGATACGATAGCTCCCCCTCCTCCCAAGAAGGATGCGCTGGATGCTCCCGTCGCTTATGAAGCCAATGACTCCATTGTGTTTACACAGAGTGGTTTTGCTCATCTTTACGGTCAAGGGAAAGTGAGTTATCCAGGAGCTGATTTGGAAGCTGAGATTATTTCTATGGATATGGATAATAGCACGGTTTTTGCTCGTGGTGTAGTCGATTCTGTAGGGACAGCTAAAGGACGTCCGGTTTTTAAAGATGGAGACACCTCTTACGAAACTGACACTATCCGTTATAACTTCAAGAGTAAAAGAGGGCTTATCAGTAATGTTGTTAGCCAGCAGGGTGAAGGGTATGTGACTGGTAACAATGCAAAAAAAGGAAATAATGATGAGCTTTATATGAAAAGTGGGCGTTACACGACTTGTGATCATCATGATCATCCTCACTTTTATATGCAGATGACCTATGCCAAAGTGCGTCCGAAAAAGAATGTAGTGACGGGACCTGCCTATCTGGTTGTAGAGGATGTACCGCTCCCTCTTGCCGTTCCGTTTTTCTTTTTTCCGTTCTCAAGCAGTTACCAGTCTGGTTTTCTGATGCCTACCTATATGGATGACTCTAATCGTGGTTTTGGTCTTACTGACGGTGGATACTATTTTGCCATCAGTGATCAAATGGATTTGAAGCTGAGGGCGGATATCTTTACGAAAGGCTCTTGGGCGCTTAATATGGAGTCGAACTATGTGAAGCGTTATAAATATTCCGGTTTGCTTCAGGCGAGCTATCAGGTGACTAAGACCGGTGACAAAGGCTTGCCCGACTACTCAGTTGCCAAAGACTTCAAAGTGGTGTGGTCTCATCGGCAGGATCCTAAAGCAAATCCTAATTCTACTTTTTCTGCCAGTGTGAACTTTGCTACTAGTAGTTATGAGCGTACCAATATTGACAATATGTACAATTCGCAGGCTATGTCTCAGAATACCAAGACTTCCAGTGTCAGCTATTCGCGCAACTTTCCTGATCAGCATTTGAATATTTCCATGTCAAGTAATATTGCACAAAGTATGAAAGACTCTTCTATTGCTGTGACTTTGCCTGACATGACCATTTCCTTGAGTACTATTTTCCCTTTTAAACGTAAACATGCTGTTGGAGATGAAAGGTGGTATGAGAAGATTTCAGTACGTTATACCGGTCGTCTGAAGAACAGCATCAAGACGAAAGACAATCTGTTGTTCAAAAAGAACTTGATACGCGATTGGGAGAACGGTATGCAGCATGAGATTCCTGTAAGTGCCACGTTTACTTTATTCAAATACTTCAATGTTACACCTTCTGTGAATTATACAGAGCGTTGGTACACCCGCAAGGTGAAGAAGGACTGGGATGATGAGCAAGGCAAGGAGGTAAACGATACGACTTACGGTTTTCACCGTGTGTATGACTACAGTGCCAGTTTGGGTATCAACACTAAACTTTATGGCATGTACAAGCCGCTGTTCATGAAGAAGAAGGAGATACAGATCCGTCATGTCATCACCCCCTCTATCAGTTTCAGCGCTGCGCCCGATTTTACTTCATCCCGTTATGGCTATTACGATTCTTATATAAAGGATCAGAATGGTGTCCGTGATACTGTGCAGTATTCTTATTATGCCGGTCAGGTATTCACTCCGCCAAGTGGGGGAAAGCAGGGACTTATCAGTTTCAATATCTCTAACAACCTTGAAATGAAGTTCAAGGATAAGAATGACTCTATCCGCAAGGTGAGCCTGATTGACGATTTGACTATGGGTATCAGTTACAACACAGCTGCCCAGGTGCGTCCTTGGAGTGACTTGACCTTTAATCTTCGTCTGAAGTTGAGTAAGAGTTATACTTTGAGTATGAACTCTACCTTTGCCACTTATGCCTACGAGTTTGACGAGAACGGAAGGGTGGTGCCCGGTAACCGTACAGAATGGTCTTATGGTCGTTTTGGCCGTTGGTCTGGATATGGTACATCCTTCAGTTGGACTGTGAACAATGATTCGTGGAAGAAGATAAGGAACTTCTTCACCGGTCAGAAGGATGATGAGGAGCAGGACCAGGATCAGAATGCTTCGACGGAGGAAGACGGTGATATGGAGGGGGAAGCCACCGAGGGTGGTACTCCGAAGAAGAAGACTGAAAAGGCTGCTGCCGACGCTGACGGTTATCAGGTATTCAAGATGCCTTGGTCCATCAACTTCAGTACCGGTTTCAATATTACGGAAGACACCAGTAAGCCCATTAATCGTAAGAACATGCGCTATCCGTACAAATTCAGCCTGAATTCCCTTAATATAAACGGTAACGTCAAGCTTACCAATAAATGGGCTGTCAGCTTCAATTCCGGTTATGACTTCAATGCGAAGGAGATAACGCAGACCGCTTTTAACATCACACGTGACCTACACTGTTTCAGCATGACGGCTGCCATATCACCTTTCGGACGATGGAAATACTATAACTTTACCATTCGTGCCAATGCAAGTATCCTGCAGGACTTGAAATGGGAACAGAGAAGCCAGACTCAGAGTAATATTCAGTGGTATTGATGTTTACCAAACGATTTCCTTTTCCCCGTGCTCTCTCAGGTAATCATTCGTTTTGCTGAAATGCTTGTTCCCGAAGAAGCCGTTATAGGCGGATAGGGGAGATGGATGTGCCGAGGTAAGTACTAAATGTCGGTTACGGTCGATGAATGCCCCTTTGCGTTGGGCATAGGCTCCCCAAAGAATAAATACAAGATGCTCTTTTTCTTCGGCGAGAATGCGGATGGCCGCATCTGTAAATGTTTCCCAACCGCGGTTTTGGTGAGAACCGGCTTGGTGTGCACGTACGGTGAGGGTAGCATTGAGCAGCAATATGCCTTGCTCTGCCCAGCGTGTCAGATTTCCGGTAGTGGGGGCATCAGTGCCAATGTCATTTTTTATTTCCTTGAAAATATTAAGTAGGGAAGGAGGGAAGGGAACACCATCATTTACGGAGAAGCAAAGTCCGTGTGCTTGTCCCGGACCATGATAGGGGTCTTGACCGATTATCACGACTTTTACTTTGTCAAAAGGGCATAGGTTGAATGCATTGAATATCAGCTTTCCCGGAGGATATATGGCATATTTCCCATATTCGTCCCGTACAAAATCAGTCAATGTACGGAAATAATCTTTCTCAAATTCAGGTTGCAGATGTGCTTTCCAGCTTTCTTCTATTTGAACATTCATAATTGGATCTGTTAGTAGTTTCGGATGCTAAAGTACAAAATAAAAAATAAAGTCCAACCTTTTGAGGGTTGAACTTTATATTATATGACGGGATAAACGTATATCAAATCAGGTGTATATTGTGTTCCTTACACTCTTTGCGCATATCTTCTGGCCAGATACTGGCTTGTATCTCACCGATATGCGCCTTGCGCAGATAGAACATACAGAGACGGGACTGTCCTATACCGCCGCCGATGGAAAGCGGCAGTGTATCATTCATCAAGCGTTTGTGGAAGTAAAGTTCCAGACGTTCCTCTTCGCCTTCCTCTTTGAGCTGGTGAAGCAGGGCTTCCTTGTCTACACGGATACCCATGGAGGAAAGTTCGATGCTGCGTTGCAGGATGTGGTCCCATAGCAAGAGGTCACCGTTCAGTCCGGGGAGGTCGTTCAGTCCTTTGCTGGTATAGTCATCATAGTCCGGAGCACGTCCGTCATGTTTCTTTCCGTCGCTCAGCTTGCATCCGATACCGATGATGAACACCGCACCGTATTTCTTGCAAATGGCATGTTCGCGGCATTTGGGTTCCAAGTCCGGATATAGTTGGCGCAATTCTTCGGCATGAATAAAGTGAAGTTTCTGGGGCAGGCAAGGCTTGATTTGCGGATACATCTCATATACCATATATTCTGTGCGCACCATGGCTGCATAGATACGGGTTACTATCTCCTTGAGGAATTCCACATTGCGGTCTTCGGCAGTAATGACGCGTTCCCAGTCCCACTGGTCTACATAAAGGGAATGCAGATTACCCAGCTCTTCATCGGCACGGATGGCATTCATGTCTGTGTAGATGCCATATCCTGGTTCGATATGATATTCGGCAAGCGTGAGGCGTTTCCATTTGGCGAGGGAGTGTACCACTTCAGCTTTGGCGTCACCCAAATCTTTGATAGGGAAAGTCACGGCACGTTCCACTCCATTGAGGTCGTCATTGATACCCATTCCTTTCAATACGAACAGTGGAGCTGTCACACGTCGCAGGCGCAGTTCGGAAGAGAGGTTTAATTGGAAAAACTCTTTAATTTGTTTAATCCCTAATTCAGTCTGTTTTAGGTCCAATAAAGGTTTGTAACCTTCAGGTGTTATCAGGTAGCTCATAAATCTATTCAGTATAGCTTCTATTAAATTGCTCGGCAAAGATAGGAATAATATTGATACTTGCTTCTGTTTTGTGAAAAAAAATAGCAAAATGTTTGTATAATTGCGGTTAGTCTTCTCAAAGTAATAATAAAAATATTCCTCGGTTTGATATAAAAAGCGTTTGAATGTTAGGAATCTGCTAATTTTTTTATACTTTTGCATCCACATTTGGCTCCGTAGCTTAGTGAATAGAGCGTCAGATTCCGGTTCTGAAGGTCGTGCGTTTGAATCGCACCGGGGTCACAAAGAAAGGAACTCCCTTTGCATGAATACTTTGCAAAGGGAGTCCTTTTTTATACAATACATCCAGAAAAGTCAACCATACGGTTCTCTTTCTTGTTATAATTTCCATAGAGGCAGAGGTATGAAACAAATAATATTTATTTTTGCAATGTTAATGATTGGTCTGTCCTATGCCGGTAAGCCGGAAGGACGGTCAGAAAGGAGAACAGACATGAAACCAATGAAAGAGATTTATCTGGCAGGAGGATGTTTTTGGGGTACCGAACATTTCCTGAAACAAATAGAAGGTGTGGAGGCTACCCAGGTGGGATATGCCAATGGAAATATAGCCAATCCTACCTATCAGCAGGTATGTACCGGCACCACGGACTTTGCCGAAACCGTAAAAGTACAGTATGACGCCGATAAGGTGGACTTGCCTTTCCTTATCGACCTTTATTTCAAAACGATTGACCCTACCAGCCTCAATAAGCAAGGAGGTGATAGAGGTACACAATATCGCACGGGTATCTATTATACGGATACCGCCGACCTGCCCGTTATTCGTGAAACTGTTGACCGGCTGGCTGCCAACTACTCCCGTCCGTTGGTGGTAGAGATAGAGCCTTTGAAGAACTTCTATCCCGCCGAAGATTATCATCAAGACTATCTGGACAAAAATCCGGGTGGATATTGCCACATTAACCCCGCCTTGTTCGACTTGGCGCGTAAAGCGAAGATGAAGAAAGAAGGAGATGGCGAGTATTTAAATCAGGAAAAGTAACGGATAATGGATATACTGTTAATAAGTAATGAAGATACGTGCCGCAGCCGTATCGCGCAGGAACTCCTGCATGCATTTGGCAGGGGAATGAACATCTCTACGGCAGGAATTATGGAGGGGAACTGCGTTCCCGATGCTGTGTGCAATGTGATGGAACAGAATGGTTTCAGCGTATCTCGCAAGAAACCCTCTGGTGTCGGGACCTATACGCACCGGCCATGGGACTACGTGATTACTCTATGTAAAGAAGCCGGAGAAGAACTGAAATTTATCACTCTGGATGCCAAGCAGCAGGCGCATTTTGATTTTGAAGATCCCTTTAAAAATCGTTTTCAAAATGAAAGTGAACAGGAGCAACAAGTTGTCGCACTCTATGAAATCATGTACCGGCAGCTGTATGAATTTTACCGTAATGAACTGAGCGAGCAGCTGTTGCCTCGTTGTACGTGCGGTGCAAATACCTATTGCCGTTGCGAATAGTGAAATATGTGTTTTTTTTGAAGCAATCTCTTGACTC
This sequence comes from Bacteroides sp. CACC 737, assembly GCF_013874375.1. Taxonomy (NCBI): domain Bacteria; kingdom Pseudomonadati; phylum Bacteroidota; class Bacteroidia; order Bacteroidales; family Bacteroidaceae; genus Bacteroides; species Bacteroides sp. CACC 737. The sequence goes on along the minus strand of NZ_CP059408.1, from coordinate 2,739,571 downwards.
GTACCTAAGGGCAGGACCTATCTTTGCATCATAAACAAAATGCGCATGAGTTTATGAAGAATAAAATGAAGTTTAAAATCGGAGAGTTTTCCAAACTTTGCCAAGTGACCGTTAAGACGCTTCGTCATTATGAAGAGATAGGATTGATGATACCCGTTGAAGTGGATGAGTGGACGGGGTATCGCTATTACGACATCAGCCAGCTCCGGTGTATGAGCCGTATTGTTTACCTCAAGCAATTAGGGTTCAGCCTCGAAGAGATATCCGAGTTGTTTGCCGATGGCAAGGAATTTCCGGATGCTGAATTGTTGAAGGTTAAAATAGAACGTTGCAAAAACGAGATTGAACACTTGATATGGCGGCAGACCGAACTTGCCAAATTGGAAAATTTACTCCATAAACAAGAGAATGTTATGGAAAAAGTGTTTAAGAAATCCCTTCCTTCAAGAATTTTTGCTACCCATCGCCGTAAAATAGACTCTTATCAGGAGCTGTTCAATCTTTGTCCGAATATCATCGGGCCTGAAATGTACCGTTTGGGTTGTGAATGTCCTGCCCCGGAATATTGTTTCACGGTGGAATATAATGAGGAATATGGGGTTGATATTGATATCGAGTTTTTTGAAGCGGTGGCTGAACGCAAGGAAGATTCGGAGCTGATTAAATTCAAGGAACTTCCGGAAGTACCGGTTGCGCTCTGTGTCAACCATTACGGTGCTTATGAGCATATGCCCGAAACTTTCGCCGAGCTTTTTGCGTATGCCGAGGCAAATGGATACGAGGTTATTGACCATCCCCGGTTTTGCCATATTGACGGCATTTGGAACAAAGAAACGGTGGATGAATGGATGACGGAAATTCAGTTGCCCATCAAACTTTCTTAATCAGCCTTTGATTTCTGCGGAAAGCTTTCAACCGTGAGAATACCTAAAAATAGGGATAGGTAGTCAACTTATTTTCTGCGAACTTTGCAGACTGAAAAAAGAATTGAAATGAGAAGCCTGCATATTCTGTTCATATTGGTAGTTGTCACTTGGCTCGGTTTTCCGCTGAGAGCGCAAGAAGCTATTTCTATCGGGACTCGCCACACTTTGTTTTCGCATGTCTTGAATGAGGTTAGGGAGTATTGGGTGTATGTACCTGCAATCCGCCCGGGTGAAAAAGAGGAAAGTTATCCGGTTCTTTATTTGCTGGACGGTGATTCTTTTTTTCATTCGGTGGTAGGTTTTACTCGCTTGTTTTCCACCTCCAAAGTTTCTTCCTTACCGCCCTGTATCGTTGTGGCTGTCCTGAATACAGACAGAACCAGAGACTTTACGCCAACCTGTTCCGCTGCCCGGCGTGACGGAACTGTCCGTCCGGGCGATAAACCGGAAGGGGGTGGGGCAGGACAATTTTGCCGTTTTCTGACGGAGGAGCTACGCCCCGCAGTAGAACAAGACTTGCCGGTGAATGGACAACACTTGTTGGCCGGACATTCTTATGCCGGGTTGTTCACGCTGCATGTTTTGCTGAATTATCCCGGTGCATTTGATACATACATCGCCATAGACCCCAGTTTATGGTGGGATAAAGGATATTTTCAGAAACAGGTAGAACGGCAGGTAGATAAGGTTGACTTTTCAGGAAAGCAACTGTATGTTGCGTTTGCCACTCAGCCGCGTCCTGATAGGAAGCTGATCCACTTTCCTCTGACAGATGATTTTATAGGGAGTGCAGTTCCTCGTATGGAGAAGCGGCATTTGTGGGTGGTATTAAAAAAGTTCCCGGAAGAGACGCATGGAACGGTTGCTCTTCCAGGATTTTATGACGGACTGAAAACGTTGTTCTTCCGTTCTGCGGTTGGAATTTCTCTGCCGAACAAACCTCTCTGAAAAAAACTCTATTTTTCAGTAAGCTGAATGATATGGCCATTGTACTAAGGGGACTACCTATACCATGGTGAGGTCTGCCAAAATCCTGAAAGCGTCATAGCCTGAGTTGCCTTCCGGCAGAAAGCGCCGAGAAGCGCCGTTTCCTTATAAATCAGTATTTTCAGCTCCGGAGAAGGTTGAGTGTCCTTCTCCGGACACACTGATTAAAAAACTGCAAAAGTGCAGCCGGGGCTTCGTTGACTCCGGGCAATTGGAATAGTAGTACAACCACTGTTGTACAATGAGCGCAGCACCATATGCCCTGCTACCGTACGGAAGTGCATAAAAAAAAGAGTTGTCTGGAGAAACCCTCTCCAAGCAACTCTTTTCAGCTTCTTGATACTTTATAAAAATCTTTCTTGTCATCAATCGTCAATGTCAATCACCCTCATTTTAGAGTCAAATGTAATTTCCCAACGATTAGACAACTTTATCTCATACTCATTGTCATCGTACTCAATCTGAAGAATTCTTGCATCCGGATAATTGGTCTTTACATAGTTACGTATCGCTTCCGGTACAATCTGTGCAGGAACTTCACTTTGTCTGCATCGTACCTCCTTCCATTCTCCCGATTTATCAAATTCTACCTTCTCCCCATTCGTGAACACCACATCATAGCTTTTATAAAACATTCCCGACTCTAATTTAGCCATTGCCACCTTATGGTCTTTAAAGTAAGTCTTGATAAATGTCTGCGCCTTCGCGGGCAACTGGCTCATCTCTATCGGCTTATCATTATCCGCCATTACCATTGTATGCACTGCAAACATACAAACCAACATCATAACTAACTTTTTCATACTTCTCTATTTTTTAATAATTAATACTTTATTTGTTTTTTGTATTGCAAAGATGAGAAGGAAATCTGGAAAGAATTGGGAAAAAAACTCTATTTTTGGAAATGAAAAAAAAAAAATCTATTTTGAAAATGGGTGTTGTGGCTCTTCACCTATGAATTTTTGTTTGCAATGAATATTATTTAAAGACACAATAGACTATTATGGCTATGAAAATATTAAATCAGTTTATCGATGATTTTGTAGGTGTTTTCCAATATCGGTTTATGGATACCTTTCAATATTTTAAAGAAAGGAAGAAAAGTGAATATTTAGGAGATAGATTTGAGGAATGGGTTGTGAAGAACTCCAATATTAGTAAAGATGGTTATTCGGATCTATGTGATAAGAAAATATTTTGGCGGCTTTTAGATTGGAGAGGTGATAAATACATTGAGGGTTATAGGCCTCTGTCTTCATCATCTCCGGATTTGTTGATGGAGTGTGTTACCACAGCGAGTACCATTCATGAAGTTGGAGATATTATAGCTGTAGAATGTAAATGGCGAAGTAAGATAGGTTTTTATCTCGATATAAGAGACATTGAAAAGTACGAGAGGTATATGAATTCTAATCTGTTGAGCCGTCCGGTAAAAAACTTGTTTTATGTTTTTGGCTTTGGATGGTGTGGTGATGGTCCGGAATCTGTTTATGTAGTTCCTGCCAGAGAATTGTACGATTATGATAAAGATACCTGTAGAATAACGTTCCCTATTAAAGAAACCGAGAAGGAGAAAATGGGTAGATTGGAGCGCTTTAAGAAGAAAGACAATAGATGCCTTCTGTACATCAAGTAATGACATTTAGAGCGATACGGCAGAATGTTAGATATTGATTAAACTATAAAAATCAGTAAAGTACTACTGTATACCGATAAAGTATGCAGTAGTACTTTGTTATATAAACTCGAATCAACTGTTATTGTTTGGGTCGCCGTCAATCTTTGTGGCGAAGGCTATTACTGGCATCTAATGCGGTTTGCAACCTTTCCCAGTCGTCACAAAGCGCCTGCATGGAAGGAAACAATAAATCAGCTCCGGCATCCAGTAATACCTGCTTGTCCAGTGGACCTGTATTGACTGCTACAGTGAATATGCCTGCTGCTGTTCCGGCTTGTACTCCGATAGGTGCATTTTCTACAACTATAGCTTCATTGGCTTGTACTCCGGCTTTTTCCAGTCCCATCAAATAAGGCTCAGGATGGGGCTTCCCGTATTTCACATCAAAGGCGGTCACCATGTGGTCGCGCTGAAACATACCGGGGAAGTTATGGGCAAGGCGGTTCAGCAGGGAGTGTTGGCCCGAACCGGTGACAAGTACCGGAGTAAGTCCTGCCGCTTTTACCTTTTGCAGTACTTCCCAAGCACCCGGCATACGTTCCGGTTCCGGGTGGGTACTGAATTCGGCACTTTTCTCTGCATAGATGCTTTCTATCATCTCGGGAGTGGCATCCTTGCCATACTGGCGTTGATAAACGATATTGATGGTGGAGGCTCCGGTACGTCCCTCGTGCATGTATGCCTCTTCACGGCTCAAGTGCAGGCCATGGCGTTTCATTACTTTATGCCAGGCATCGGCATGGTAGGGCATGGAGTTGAACAGTACGCCGTCCATGTCAAAAAGAACTGCTTTCAATTGGATGTTGGAATGCCCGTGCTTTTCCAGATAACGGGCGATAGAGTTTTCGAACACTTGGTAGATTGAGGATTAAAAATTAAGAAATGCAGGGTAAATAAATTGAGAGTTGAAAATCGGGAAACGGCTTTTCATTGCGCTTATTGCACAGTCATTTCTCAATTCTCAACTCTCAATTCCTGATTTATCAAAGTCTTGCCTGGATGGCTTTGGACTCTTCTTCGTAGCCCGGCTTGTTCAGCAGTGCAAACATATTCTTCTTGTATGCTTCCACACCCGGTTGGTTGAATGGATTGACTCCCAGAATGTAACCGCTGATGCCGCAAGCTATTTCAAAGAAGTAGAGCAGACCTCCGATGCTTTCTTCATTCAGTGCAGGGATAACGATGCGCATGTTGGGTACGCCGCCGTCAACGTGGGCAAGCTGTGTTCCCAATTCGGCCATCTTGTTCACTTCGTCCACGTGCTTGCCTGCCAGGAAGTTCAGTCCGTCGAGATTCGCTTCGTCCGAAGGTACCTGCAGGGAGTGCTGTGTCTTTTCCACGGAGATGACAGTTTCGTAGATGGTACGTTCGCCTTCCTGAATCCATTGTCCCATGGAGTGCAGGTCGGTGGAGAAATCTACGGCAGCAGGGAAGATACCCTTGTTTTCCTTACCTTCGGATTCACCATAAAGCTGTTTCCACCATTCGCTTACGTAGTGCAGTTTGGGATTGTAGTTTACGAGGATTTCAATCTTCTTGCCGTTCTTGTAGAGCTCGTTACGTGTAGCTGCATAGATGGCAGCGGGATTTTCTGCAAACGGAACATCTTTTCCACAAGCCTTTTCCATGGCAACTGCACCTGCAACCAGTTTCTCAATGTCGAAACCTGCTATTGCGATGGGCAGCAAGCCTACCGGAGTCAATACAGAGAAACGTCCGCCTACGTTATCGGGGATGATAAAGGACTTGTATCCTTCCTTGTCGGCCGTTACGCGGGCAGCGCCTTTCTTGGCATCGGTGATGGCAACGATAACCTTCTTTGCCATATCCTTGCCGCGTTGGTCTTCGCATTGCTTTTTCAGCAGACGGAACGCCAGGGCTGTTTCAGTAGTAGTACCGGATTTGGAGATGTTGATAACACCGAATTTCTTGTCTTTCAAGTATTCGGTAAGCTCATATAGATAATCTTCACCGATATTGTGTCCTGCATACAGAATGACCGGAGCCGTTTTCTTGTCTTGCAACCAGGTGAAGCTGTTTGACAAAGCCTCTATCACCGCACGTGCACCGAGATAACTTCCGCCAATACCGGCAACTACTACTACTTCGCAGTTGTCACGCAACGTCTGTGCGGTAGCCTTTAGGTCAGCCAGGTGCTCTTTAGTGATGGAAGAGGGGAGGTGCAGCCAGCCTAAGAAGTCGTTGCCCTTACCGGTACCATTCTCTAATGCTTCCTGTGCAGCCTTTACTTGGGCTTCATAGGCGAAAACGTTTTCTTTGGAGATGAATCCAAGAGTCTTTTCAATGTTCAAACTAATCATAATATTCTAGGTTTTAAATTCAGTATTTCGTTTTATCTTTTTTCGCGCTTACCGGAATGAATCGGTAAGCAGCTTGATTTCAATCGTCGGCGAGATACGCTCATACAGAATGTTGTATACTGCATCTACAATAGGCATGTTGACATGATAATGCTTGTTGATTTCCTTGATACATTTTGTACCGTAATATCCTTCAGCAATCATTTCCATCTCAATCTGCGCGCTTTTCACGGAGTATCCCTTGCCAATCATCGTGCCGAATGTGCGGTTACGGCTGAAATTGGAATATCCCGTCACCAGCAGGTCACCTAAATAAACGGAATCATTTACGTTTCTGTTCAGTGGATGTACCGTTTGCAGGAATCTGTTCATTTCCTGTATGGCATTGGACATAAGCACAGCCTGAAAGTTGTCGCCATATTTCAGACCGCTGCAAATACCGGCTGCAATGGCATATACATTTTTCAGCACCGAACTGTATTCAATGCCGGCAACGTCATTACTGACAGAGGTCTTGATGAATGAACTGGCCAGTTTGCGGGCAATGGTGCAAGCCTTGTCGGTGTCGGGACAAGCAATGGTCAAGTAAGAAAGGCGTTCCAGAGCCACTTCTTCCGCATGGCAGGGACCTGCCAATACAGCAATATTCTCAGCCGGGACGCCATATTCCTTAGTGAAATATTCCGAGACAATCAAGTTGTCATCGGGTACAATACCTTTGATGGCAGTTATGATGAATTTATCCTTAATCTTAGTCTTCAGTTTCTTCAAGTGAACCTTCAGATAAGGGGAAGGTGTAACGAAGATGAGCGTATCAGATTCTTTCACGACATCATTGATGTTGGAGTTGAAGTTGATACGCTTGGTATCAAACTTGACGCCCGTCAGGTAGGCAGGGTTATGGCCAAGCCGTTTGAAGTCGGCAATACGGTCGTCTCGCCGCATATACCAGTTTATCGACTCCGCTTGGGCCAGTACCATTTTGGCAATGGCAGTTGCCCAACTTCCTCCGCCCATGATGGCTATCTTACCGGGTAGTTTCATATCGAAATTAATAATTAAAAACTAAAAATTAAAAGGGGGTGAAGGAGCGCGCCTTCACCTTCCTCCTATCTTTAATTTTGCCTATTTAATTCTTTAATTTTTAATTCTTAATTCTTCCGACCCAGTCAGCAACTTCGTTTACGGTCGGGTTTGCCAGTTCCAATTTATATTTCTTGTTGATACCGCAAATGTCCATGTGGAGTTTTTGCGGATTCACATCTTTCATGTCACTCACCAGGTTGTAGCCGGCCTTCTGGATTACAGCCACCCAATCTTCGGGGATGCCCAGTTCCGTGTATCGTGCAGGAGCATCTTTGGGGACAACCTTTTCCGGACGCATCTGCGGGAAGAAAAGCACTTCCTGGATGAAGGATTCGCCCGTCATCAACATTGTCAGACGATCGATACCAATACCGATGCCCGATGTGGGAGGCATACCATATTGCAATGCTTTCAGGAAGTCCTGGTCGATGAACATCGCTTCGTCGTCTCCCTTTTCGCTCAAGCGAAGCTGGTCTTTGAAGCGTTCTTCCTGGTCTATCGGGTCGTTCAGCTCGCTGTAAGCGTTGGCAAGTTCCTTGCCGTTCACCATCAGTTCGAAGCGTTCGGTCAGTCCCGGCTTGCTGCGGTGCATCTTGGTCAGCGGGCTCATCTCTACGGGATAGTCGGTGATGAAAGTGGGCTGTATGAAAGTTCCTTCGCAGAATTCTCCGAAGATTTCATCAATCAGCTTACCCTTGCCCATGGTGTCGTCAATCTCCATATTCAGTTCCTTGCACACCTGGCGGATTTCGTCCTCGCTCTTGCCTTCGAGGTCGTATCCGGTCTTTTCCTTGATGGCTTCCAGGATGGGCAGACGGCGGTAGGGAGCTTTGAAACTGATGGTCTTGCCGTCTATTTCGGTTTCTGTGCAGCCATTTACGGCGATACAGATGCGTTCCAGCAATTTCTCCGTAAAGCTCATCATCCAGTTGTAGTCCTTGTACTGCACGTACAGCTCCATACAAGTGAATTCCGGGTTATGGTTCTTGTCCATACCCTCGTTACGGAAGTTCTTGCCTATTTCATATACACCTTCAAATCCGCCCACAATCAGTCGCTTCAAGTAAAGCTCGGTGGCGATACGCAGGTAGAGGTCCATATCCAGAGAGTTATGGTGGGTGATGAACGGACGGGCGCTTGCTCCACCGGGGATGGATTGAAGAATCGGCGTCTCCACTTCCGTGTAGCCGGCTTCATCCAGCACGGCACGCATGGTCTTGATGACGGTGGCGCGCTTCAGGAATTTTTCTTTCACGCCGTCGTTCACGATAAGGTCTACATAACGCTGGCGGTAGCGGAGTTCGGGGTCTTCGAAAGAGTCGTAAGCCACGCCGTCCTTATATTTCACGATAGGCAGGGGCTTGATGCTCTTTGCAAGTACGGTCAGCTTCTTGGCATGGATGCTGATTTCGCCCATCTGAGTACGGAATACGAATCCTTCGATGCCGATGAAGTCGCCTAAATCGAGCAAACGTTTGAACACGGTGTTGTACATCTCCTTGTCCTCGTCCGGGCAGATGTCATCGCGGGTGATATATACCTGGATGCGTCCTTTGGAGTCCTGCAATTCGATGAAAGATGCTTTACCCATGATACGGCGGCTCATGATACGTCCGGCAACGGACACTTGGCGAGGCTCTGCATCGTCGTTGAATTCAGCTTTAATATCGGTAGAGAAAGCATTTGTTACATACTCTGCTGCGGGATAAGGCTCGATGCCCATCGCGCGAAGTTCATTCATGCTGTTGCGACGAATGATTTCTTGTTCACTTAGTTCTAATACGTTCATTTCGCTATATTTCACTCAATTTGGGTACAAAAGTACGAAACATTTTTCAGATAGAGAACCTTTTTCCTTGAAATATAGGGAACGGGGGTGACATTAACCCTCTCCTTCGGCATCCACCCATTCGATGTGCGGGGAGAGGAGGGTGCGTTCCGTCACTTGTCCGCATTGCCCGCGGTAGTATTCGGGGATGAAGCGTATCTGCACCGCAGTGATTTGCGCCGGACTCACTTCTTCTGGGGTGTCTACCCCGGTGCCTTCCGAACGGCAGGTGTAGTAGAACGTCCCGATGCCCTTGAGCTTTACGGAGTGTCCCGAACTCATCAGCTTGCCCAGCACTTCACCAAGGTTCATTAATACTGCATAGGTATCTCCCGGGGTTACCGTAGACATTTCCGACAATAATCGGGCTATTTCATCCGTTGTATAGGGATGTCCTTTGGTGACGGCTCTTGGGTGCCATTTGTCGTCGCCTTTCTGTTTTACTTTCTTATAGAATGCCATGGGGGCTTGTTGTTATTATGTGTTCGGCTCAACCGGTAGGTCAGGCATGGTTCATACGGTATGAATGTGCCAATCATACGGTATGATTATATCAATCATACGGTATGATTATGGTAATCATATCTTATGATTTATCATTGAATCGCAAAGATAGCATAAATCATCCGCATAGTGTGCAGGTTTAAGGTGTTTTTTCTGCTGTTCTGTTTTAAAAAAAGAGTACCTTTGCACCCGCTAAAAAGAAATAGGTATATAATATGGCAGGACAAAAGACTCCCACGGCGTTGGGAACGGAAAGTATAGGTAAACTCTTGATGCAATATGCCGTTCCGGCAATCATCGCAATGACGGCATCCTCTTTATATAATATGGTAGACAGTATCTTCATCGGTCACGGCGTTGGGACGATGGCTATTTCGGGATTGGCGTTGACTTTCCCGTTGATGAATCTGGCTGCGGCGTTCGGTTCGTTGGTAGGAGTGGGGGCTTCTACACTGATTTCCGTCAAGCTGGGGCAGAAGGATTATGACACGGCACAGTGTGTGCTGGGCAATGTTTTTGTGCTGAACATGGTACTGGGAATTGCCTTTACCATCATTGTCATGCTCTTTCTCGACCCGATTCTCTATTTCTTCGGAGGCAGTGACCAGACGGTGGGCTACGCGAGGGATTATATGCAGATTATCCTTTTGGGAAATGCCGTTACGCACCTCTATCTGGGGCTGAATGCAGTGCTGCGCTCTTCAGGGCATCCACAGAAGGCGATGTACGCCACTATAGCCACGGTGGTTATCAATACCATACTCGACCCGGTGTTTATCTATGGTTTTGGCTGGGGCATACGTGGTGCTGCCGTCGCTACCATTGTGGCGCAAATCATCTCTTTGACGTGGCAGTTCAAGCTTTTCAGCAATAAGGATGAGCTGTTGCATTTCCACCGGGGGATATTCCGTCTGAAACGTAAGATTGTATTCGATTCGCTCGCCATCGGCATGTCTCCTTTCCTGATGAATCTGGCAGCCTGCTTCATCGTTATCATTATCAATCAGGGGTTGAAGAAGTATGGCGGCGACTTGGCTATCGGGGCTTTCGGTATCGTGAATCGTCTGGTTTTCATTGTAGTGATGATTGTGATGGGGCTGAATCAGGGTATGCAGCCTATTGCCGGATATAACTTCGGGGCGAAGCTGTACGGACGGGTGAACAAGGTGCTGAAACTGACGATAATCTATGCCACGGCAGTGACCACTTTCGGCTTTCTGGTCGGTATGCTGGTGCCGGACCTGGTAGTGGGCATCTTTACATCGGATGCGGAACTGGCAGAGCTTTCGGTTACGGGACTGCGCATTACGGTAATGTTCTTCCCGATTATCGGTTTCCAGATGGTGACTTCCAACTTTTTCCAGAGCATAGGCATGGCAGGCAAAGCGATATTCCTTTCCCTTACCCGACAGATGCTGATTCTGCTTCCTTGCCTGCTTATCCTGCCGCAGTTCTTCGGAGTGGCAGGAGTGTGGTACAGCATGCCGGTATCCGATTTGCTTGCAAGTTTGATAGCATTGGTGATGTTGGTTTGTCAATTCCGCAAATTCAGAACCTCTCCCTTGTAGGGATAGGTCGGGGGAGAGGCTCTGAATTTTTCTTCCTACTTTCTGCAGATATTCCGTAAGAATATTTATATTTGCTATCTGCAAACCAATAGATGAATAAGCGTATGGGCAATAATTTTATAATCAATATAGGCCGTCAACTGGGCAGTGGCGGACGGGAGATAGGCGAGAAACTGGCTGCCCGTCTGGGTATTGACTTTTATGATAAGGAACTGATTAGGTTGGCTTCTGAAGAGAGTGGACTGTGTTGTGAGTTCTTTGAGAAAGCTGATGAGAAAGCTTCACAAGGTATTATTGGAGGGCTCTTCGGCATGCGTTTCCCTTTTGTCAGTGACGGGGCTATCCCGGCCACGAATTGCCTGAGTAATGATGCTCTGTTCAAAGTGCAGAGTGACGTGATACGCAGATTGGCGGAGGAGAAGTCCTGCTTGTTTGTGGGGCGTTGTGCCGATTACATTCTGCGAGAACATCCACGCTGTGCCAATGTCTTCATTTCCTGCTCCAATGAGGAGCGCATCAAGCGTATTTGCCGAATGTATTCCATTTCTGAGCGTGAAGCGGAGGAGATGATGAACAAAGCGGACAAGAAGCGTGCCGAATACTATAACTACTACAGCTACAAAAAATGGGGAGCTGCCGAAACATACCACTTGTGTATCGATTCTTCCGTATTAGGTATTGAGGCTACGGTGGACTTTATAGAAGAGTTCGTCAAGAAGAAGCTAAGACTTTAAGGAATTAAAATTAAAGGCTGCGTAGTTGGGTTAAACCAACATTGCGCAGCCTTTAATTTTAATTCCTTAATTCCTCCTACATCATTGTCAGCAGTATCATCTGTCCCGCCAGAATTCGCAGGAACATTGTCAATGGATATACCGTGGAGTAACCTACTGCCGGAGCATCATTGCCTGATGTCTGATTGGCGTATGCCAATGCAGGAGGGTCTGTGTTGCTACCTGCTATTAAACCCATCAGGGTGAAGTAGTTCACTTTGCAATAGAAACGGGCTATCATGCCGATTATCAACAAAGGGATGACGGTTATCAGGAATCCATAGCCTACATACAGTAATCCGCTGCCTTCTACTACTGTTTGTACAAAATGCTCACCGGCTTCTATACCTACACTGGCAAGGAAGAGTACAATACCGATTTCACGCAACATCAAGTTAGCGCTCATGGTGGTGTACGTCACAAGATGCATTTTGTGACCAAAACGTCCGATAAGGATTGCCACTACCAGCGGACCACCTGCAAGACCTAACTTAACCGGTGTCGGCATACCCGGGAATGCGATGGGGAGGCTTCCCAGCAGGATTCCTAGGAAGATTCCCACGAAAATAGTAACGATATTCGGAGTGTCCAAACGTTTCAACTGGTTGCCCAATACACCGGCTACACGCTCTACGGCATCTTGCTGGCCAACCACCATTACGCGGTCACCTACTTGAAGTACCAGATTGGGATCAGCAAACAAGTCCATACCTGAGCGGTTGATACGGGTTACATTTACACCGTACATACTGCGGAAGTGGAGGCTTCCCAGCTTCTTACCGTTGATTTCGGACTTAGTGACGAGGATACGACGGGAAACCATTGGGGTGTCCTGCTTTTCCCAGTCTACATGTATTTCTTTTCCGATAAAGGCAGCTACCGCTTCGGCATCTTCTTCGGAGCATACGATGAAGAGCTGGTCTCCTACGTGGAATACCGTTTCATGGTTGGGGATACTGACGTGCCCCTCATGGCGTATGCGTGAACAGACAAACGGACGTCCCAGGAAATCCTTTATCTGGAGCAGGGTCTTTCCGGAAATTGATTCGTTGCGTACTTCGAGGTGAAGCATGTGCGGCTGATGCTTTACATCTGCTTCCTGCGTATTGAGTTCCTGTTCCTCTTTCTTGAGGTTCACCCGGCAGATATAACGGATGGCTATGATGGAACCTATGATACCTACCACACCAAGCGGATAGGCACAGGCATATCCCAATGCGATGGGGTCTCCCGTATAGTTTATTTGGTTCAGGGCTTCTTGTGCGGCACCCAGACCCGGAGTATTGGTTACGGCACCATAGAGAATACCTACTATCATTGGCAAGTCTATCCCTCCGTCAATGAAGTAGATGCTCAATGCTACTGCGATATTCAGCAACACGATACCGACAGCAAGCATGTTCAGCCGCATCCCCCCTTTCTTAAAGGAAGAGAAGAAGGAAGGCCCGACTTGCAGACCGATACAGAATACAAATAAAATCAAACCGAATTCGCGGATGAAATGCAAAATGTGTGTTTCGCCCGTGAAGCCAAAATGCCCCATCAGGATACCCGCAAAGAGGACGAATGTAACCCCCAACGATACCCCGAAAATCTTAATCTTACCCAGCAATACGCCCACAGATATTACGAATGCATACAAACAAACGATGTGAGCGACAGATGAAGGGTCCCATAACAAGCTTTCTAACCAATTCATAGTACCTTTTAATATGTCGTTTTTTAAAATTTCGCGCAAAATTACTTAATAAAAAGGAGGTGACAAAAGCTTTGTGGTACTTTTTGCTATATCAACTTTGCAAAAATAGGGTGTGTTTCCGGTGAATACGCTGAATCCGTATGGATGCGGAGTCATCTGTAAGTGCAATTTTCTCTAAAAAAAGATTTTGTTCTAAGTATTTCCTTATATTTGCAAGTCTCTTGATGACAAAAATGAATAGTATTCATCTATTTTAATTTTAAATAAACTATGGCAGACAGTAAAGAAAAACTCTTCTCCGACTTCTCTCCCGTTTCCACTGAGCAGTGGATGGAGAAAGTTACCGCAGACCTGAAAGGGGCGGATTTCGAGAAGAAACTCGTTTGGAAGACAAACGAAGGATTTAAAGTGAAACCTTTCTACCGTATGGAGGACCTGGAAGGTTTGAAGACGACAGATGCTCTTCCCGGCGAGTTCCCTTATCTCAGAGGTACCAAGAAAGATAACAATGAATGGCTTGTGCGTCAGGAAATCAAAGTGGAATGCCCCAAAGAGGCCAATGCCAAGGCGTTGGATATCTTGAATAAAGGTGTAGATTCACTCTCTTTCCATGTAAAGGCCAAGGAATTGAACGCAGAGTATATTGAAACTTTGTTGAAAGATATCTGCGCAGAATGTGTTGAGTTGAATTTCTCTACCTGCCAAGGGCATGTGGTGGAACTTGCGGAACTTCTTGTCGCTTATTTCCAGAAAAAGGATTATGATTTGACGAAGTTGCAGGGTTCCATCAACTATGACTACTTCAACAAGATGCTGGCCAAAGGTAAAGAAAAAGGTGATATGGTGGCAACAGCCAAGGCACTGCTCGAGGCTACCGCTTCCCTTCCGAAATACCGTGTGTTGAATGTGAATGCGTTGACATTAAACAATGCAGGTTCTTATATTTTCCAGGAGTTGGGTTACGCTTTGGCTTGGGGTAATGAATATATGAATCAGTTGGTTGATGCCGGTCTGCCGGCTGCAATGGTAGCCAAGAAGATTAAGTTTAATTTCGGTATCAGTTCCAACTACTTCCTTGAAATAGCCAAATTCCGCGCTGCACGTATGCTGTGGGCTAATATTGTGGCTTCTTACAGTCCTGAGTGTCTGCGCGACTGCGAAAACAAGGGTAAGGATAACGAGTGTCGCTGTGCAGCCAAGATGAAGATTCATGCGGAAACTTCTTCATTCAACCTGACTTTGTTTGATGCACACGTAAACTTGTTGCGTACGCAGACTGAGGCGATGAGTGCCGCCCTTGCCGGTGTTGACTCAATGACGGTTACTCCGTTCGACAAGACTTATGATGCTCCTAACGAATTCTCTGAGCGTATGGCGCGTAACCAACAATTGCTGTTGAAAGAAGAATCGCACTTCGATAAGGTTATAGACCCGGCTGCAGGTTCTTACTATATCGAGAACTTGACCGTCTCTATTGCCAAGCAGGCTTGGGACCTCTTCCTCGCTGTAGAAGAAGACGGTGGTTTCTATGCTTCCGTGAAAGCCGGAAAAGTGCAGGCTGCCGTAAACGAGAGCAACAAGGCACGTCATGCTGCAGTCGCCAAGCGTAAGGAAGTGTTGCTGGGCACCAACCAGTTCCCCAACTTCAATGAAAAGGCCGGGGATAAGAAACCGGTTGAGGCTACTTGCTGTTGCGGCGGCGGACATACGTGCGAGAAAGATGTTCCGACACTGAACTTTGACCGTGCTGCCAGTGAATTTGAAGCGTTGCGTCTCGAAACAGAGGCTTCCGGCAAACGTCCGAAAGCGTTTATGCTGACTATCGGTAATTTGGCCATGCGCCAAGCACGTGCACAGTACTCTTGCAATTTCTTGGCTTGTGCCGGATATGAAGTTGTAGACAACCTCGGTTTCTCCACCGTAGAAGAAGGTATAGAAGCTGCAATGGCTGCCAAGGCCGACATCGTGGTATTGTGTTCAAGTGATGATGAATATGCAGAATATGCTGTTCCCGCCTTCAAGGCTCTGAATGGCCGTGCCATGTTTATCGTAGCCGGTGCTCCTGCTTGCATGGACGACTTGAAGGCTGCCGGTATCGAGAACTTTATCCATGTCCGTGTCAACGTGCTGGAAACATTAAAGGAATACAACGCTAAACTTTTGAAGTAAGATGAGAAAAGATTTTAAAAACTTAGATATATATGCCGCTTTTCAACCCGTCAATGGTGCTGAGTGGCAAAAGGCTAACGGCATCCATGCTGATTGGAAAACGCCGGAACACATTGAGGTGAAGCCTGTTTATACAAAAGAAGACCTTGAGGGAATGGAACATTTGGGTTATGCTGCCGGACTTCCTCCTTATTTGCGTGGTCCGTACTCTGTAATGTATACATTGCGTCCCTGGACTATCCGTCAGTATGCAGGTTTTTCTACAGCGGAAGAGTCAAATGCCTTTTACCGTCGTAATTTGGCTTCCGGACAGAAAGGTCTGTCCGTAGCTTTCGACTTGGCCACTCACCGTGGCTACGACCCCGACCACGAACGTGTAGTGGGTGACGTAGGTAAGGCAGGTGTGTCTATCTGTTCCTTGGAGAATATGAAGGTGCTGTTCGATGGAATTCCTTTGAACAAGATGTCCGTCTCCATGACCATGAACGGTGCCGTACTTCCTGTTATGGCATTCTACATCAACGCAGGTCTGGAGCAGGGTGCCAAGTTAGAAGAAATGGCTGGTACTATCCAAAATGATATCTTGAAGGAATTCATGGTGCGTAATACCTATATTTATCCGCCTGCATTCTCTATGAAGATTATCTCCGACATCTTTGAATATACTTCCCAAAAGATGCCTAAGTTTAACTCTATCTCCATCTCCGGCTACCACATGCAGGAAGCGGGTGCTACGGCAGACATCGAGTTGGCTTACACCCTGGCAGACGGTTTGGAATATCTGCGTGCCGGAACGGCTGCGGGTATTGACATCGATGCTTTCGCACCGCGTCTCTCTTTCTTCTGGGCCATCGGAACGAACCACTTTATGGAAATTGCCAAAATGCGTGCCGCACGTATGTTGTGGGCAAAGATTGTGAAGCAGTTCAACCCGAAGAATCCGAAGTCGCTGGCTTTGCGTACGCACTCTCAGACTTCCGGCTGGTCGCTGACAGAGCAAGACCCGTTCAACAATGTGGGCCGTACTTGTATTGAGGCGATGGCTGCTGCATTGGGACATACTCAGTCACTGCATACCAATGCTCTTGACGAGGCTATTGCCTTGCCGACGGATTTCTCTGCACGTATTGCACGTAATACGCAGATTTATATTCAGGAAGAAACTTACATTTGCAAGAATGTAGACCCATGGGGTGGCTCTTATTATGTGGAAAGTTTGACCAATGAGTTGGCTCACAAGGCTTGGGAATTGATTCAGGAAGTAGAGAAGCTGGGCGGTATGGCAAAAGCCATCGAAACCGGTATTCCCAAGATGCGTATCGAAGAGGCTGCTGCACGTACACAAGCCCGTATTGATAGCGGTTCACAGACCATTGTCGGCGTGAACAAGTATCGTCTGGAGAAAGAAGCTCCGATTGATATTCTTGAAATCGACAATACGGCTGTCCGTCAGGAACAGATTGAAAACTTGAAGCGTCTGAAGGAAGGACGTAACCAGGCAGAAGTGGACAAGGCTTTGGAGGCTATTACTGAATGTGTGAAGACAGGTAAGGGCAACTTGCTGGAACTGGCAGTCGAGGCAGCCCGTGTCCGTGCCACTTTGGGGGAAATCTCTTATGCTTGCGAAAAGATTGTAGGACGTTATAAAGCAGTAATTAGAACTATATCAGGCGTGTATTCATCAGAAAGTAAGAATGACAGCGACTTCCACCGTGCTTGTGAATTAGCTGAGAAGTTTGCGAAGAAAGAGGGACGTCAGCCTCGTATCATGGTAGCAAAGATGGGGCAGGACGGTCACGACCGCGGTGCCAAAGTTGTTGCAACCGGATATGCCGACTGTGGCTTCGATGTGGACATGGGACCCTTGTTCCAAACACCGGCCGAGGCTGCCCGCGAAGCAGTTGAGAACGACGTTCATGTAGTGGGGGTTTCTTCATTGGCTGCCGGACACAAGACATTGGTTCCGCAGATTATCGAAGAACTCAAGAAGTTGGGACGTGAGGACATCGTAGTGATTGCCGGTGGTGTAATCCCCGCACAAGACTATGACTTCCTTTACAAGGCAGGCGTAGCTGCCATCTTCGGCCCCGGTACTCCGGTTGCCAAGGCTGCTTGCCAGATATTGGAAATCTTGTTGGATGAAGAATAATCCGACACGTTAAATGTTAAAAAAGGACGGTGTGCGTTTGCATATCCGTCCTTTTTTCTTAATCTGTGTTATAGAACATACTTTTTTAGTTGGATAATTTGCAGATTTATCAGAAGTACGTATCTTTGCAATGTGTTTTTCATAGTATTAGATTTAAGGTTAACAAAGGTTGGAGTACGGCGGTACTCCTTTTTTTATGTTCATATGTCAGCTTTGGGGGAGAAAAAATTACCAGGTCTATGTTATCGTTCCTTGCTTATCGTTTCGTTCTTGCCCCCTTTTTATTACCTTTGTCCCACTAAATAAAATAGCGAATGATAGTTTGTATTGCCGAAAAGCCCTCTGTGGCGCGTGACATAGCCGATGTATTGGGAGCGAGAGAAAAGAAAGACGGATACATCGAAGGAAATGGATACCAGGTGACCTGGACATTCGGTCATCTTTGTACGCTGAAAGAGCCGCATGAATATACTCCTAATTGGAAGTCATGGAGCTTGGGAAGCCTGCCCATGATACCTCCCCGTTTCGGCATTAAGCTGATTAGTAATCCCACATACGAGCGCCAGTTCCATACGATAGAGAACCTCATGCAACATGCCGATATGATTATAAACTGCGGTGATGCCGGGCAGGAGGGAGAATTGATACAGCGTTGGGTGATGCAGAAGGCCGGGGCACGTTGTCCGGTGAAACGTCTTTGGATATCTTCATTGACAGAGGAAGCTATTCGTGAGGGGTTTGCCAAGCTGCGTGATGCGTCGGATTTCCAGCCTTTGTACGAAGCAGGCTTGTCGCGTGCCATTGGCGACTGGCTGCTCGGGATGAATGCCACCCGCCTCTACACCATGAAGTATGGGCAGAACCGGCAGGTACTTTCTATCGGCCGTGTGCAGACGCCGACACTGGCGTTGATTGTAAACCGTCAGTTGGAAATACAGAATTTTGTTCCCAAGCAATACTGGGAGCTGAAGACCGTCTATCGTGATACCACTTTTTCCGCCATCCTCCGGAAAAGTGAGGAGGAACTGATACTGGAAGCCGGGAAGCAGAAAGAGGCCATAGCTGCTGGGAAGAAACCTAAAAAAGAAGAAGAGAATCGAGGTATCGACCCCATTACCGACCGCGAACGTGGGCTTGCTCTATTGGATCAGATTAAGAATTTTCCTTTTACTGTGACGGATGTCACTAAGAAAGAGGGGAGGGAGGCGCCACTTCGCTTGTTTGACTTGACTTCTTTGCAAGTGGAATGCAACAAGAAGTTTGCCTATTCCGCTGATGAGACACTGAAAATTATCCAGTCTTTGTATGAGAAGAAAGTGGCTACCTATCCACGTGTAGACACTACCTATTTGAGTGATGACATCTATCCCAAATGCCCCGGCATCTTGAAAGGTCTGCGTGATTACGAGACATTTACAGCCCCTTTGACAGGAACTGCATTGTTGAAATCCAAAAAGGTTTTCGATAACTCGAAGGTAACAGACCACCATGCCATTATTCCTACCGGCCAGCATCCGCAGAATCTGACGGATATGGAACGTCGCGTATTCGATTTGATAGCACGCCGTTTCATTGCTGTATTCTATCCTGATTGTAAGTTTGCCACTACCACCGTATTGGGCGAGGTAGAGAGCATAGAGTTCAAGGCCACCGGCAAGCAGATTCTGGAACCGGGTTGGCGTGTTATCTTCGGCACCCCCTCGGTACAATCGCAGGAGGAGAAAGAGGAGAAGGGAGAAGAGGAGAATGTGCTTCCGGCTTTTGTGAAAGGAGAAAGCGGGCCACACGTCCCCGATTTATACGAGAAGTGGACGCAACCGCCCCGGCCTTATACGGAAGCCACCCTGCTGCGTGCTATGGAAACGGCGGGCAAGCTGGTGGATAACGACGAACTGCGTGATGCGCTGAAGGAAAACGGCATCGGTCGTCCGTCTACCCGTGCAGCCATCATCGAGACGCTGTTCAAGCGGAATTATATCCGCAAGGAAAAGAAGAATCTGATAGCCACTCCTACCGGTGTGGAGCTGATACAGATTATTCATGAGGAGCTGTTGAAGTCGGCGGAATTGACCGGTATTTGGGAGAAAAAACTACGTGAGATAGAAAGGCGGACATATAATGCCGGACAATTCTTGGAAGAATTGAAGCAGATGGTATCGGAAATCGTGATGAGTGTACTTTCTGATAACAGCAACCGCCACATCACCATCCAAGCGTCTGCTCCCGAAAAGGGCAGTAAGGCTTCTGCCAAGACAGAGGCTGCCGATAAGCCGAAAAAGGAGCCGAAGAAAAGAGCACCGAGAAAGTCTGCCGCCGCAGGTAAAAAGACGGAACAGGCTTTGGGCGCTGTGGCAGCTTCAAGTGTGGAGGTTCCCGTACAAGCTGACGATTTCGTCGGTCAGTCTTGTCCGCTTTGCGGAAAAGGTACCGTTATCAAGGGGAAAACAGCTTACGGTTGTTCTGAATGGAAATCCGGATGCACATTCCGCAAGCCGTTTGAATAAGGGTAATCACATTAAATAATTCTCTCCGCCATGTATTTCCAGAGGGGAGCAGCCATCAGCGCCTGGCGGATGCTTCCTTGCTGCAGCAATTCCTTGACCTCTTGCAAGGAAAGCAGGTGTACGGTCAGGTTTTCTGTATCTTCCAACTGTTGCTCGGAGATTTTCTCCACGTCCGTAGCCAGGAAACAGTAGGTAATGTTGGTGTGGGTACTTGGATTGGGAGAGATTTGCATGAACTCTTTCCATACTCCGTTTCCATAGCCGGTTTCTTCCAAAAGTTCCCGTTGTGCGGAAACCATCGGAGAGCCGTCCTCTTCTTCGCATACCCCTGCACAGAGCTCATAGGACGTTTCTTGTATGCCATGCCGGTATTGGCGGATAAAGACAAATTGTCCATCACGGGTGATGGCAATGGTATTCACCCAGTTGGGATATTCCAATATATAATAGGAGGGGATGTGGTTGCCGTTGGGTAGCACTACATGGTCCTTACGCACAGTGAGCCACGGGGCCCGATGAAGGTATTCGCTGGATAAGACGGTCCAGGTGTCTTTTGATTTTTCCATAATGGTAGAATTGACTATATTTTAAACAGCATCCCTCCGATATTATCTGCCGTGGCTCCCGTCACCGAGGCGAGGCATCCGGGTGTGTCCGCCATATAGAGGGCACCCAAGAAAGCAAAGATTAGGGCTTCCTTGTACTCTATGATTTGCCGGCTGGGAATCACGATTTCACACGGACACAAGGCGTCGATACGTTCTATGAGGAACTTGTTGAATGCACCTCCACCGGTAATCAGTAGCTTTCCATTGCCATCGGGCAAGGGGTGGGCGGTGATGATGCGTGATATTTGCCAGGCGGCATGCTCGTAAAAGGTACGTAGCATATTCTCCATACTCAAGCCATAACGCTCGAGCATGGGATATACCAGCGTTTCCACCCACTCCCGTCCCAATGATTTCGGTCCGGACTGATGGTAGAAATCCATTCCGTTCAGTTCGTCCAGCAGTTCTTGGCAAATGTTGCCTTGCCGTGCTATCTCGCCGTCACGGTCAAATTCCAATCCTATTTGACGGCAGTAATGGTTGATGACGTAATTCACCGGACTGATGTCAAAAGCGATGCGCCGCCCGTCCTGCTCGAATGAGATGTTGGAGAAGCCGCCGATATTCAAACAGAAGTCGTAGTCAGCAAAAAGCAACCGGTCGCCAATAGGTACGAGTGGAGCGCCCTGCCCACCTAGCATGATGTCCAGCCGCCGGAAATCCGAAACGGTAGGTATATGGGTTTCAGCGGCAATGGCGGCTCCATCACCTATTTGGTACATGATTCTCTTTTGAGGCTCATGGAAGATAGTATGCCCGTGGGAGGCGATAATATCGGGGTGGACTCCAAATTCTTGCATGAACTCGTTGACACGTTCACCGAGAAACTTTCCATAGGAGCTGTGGAAAGTGATGAACTCCAAAGCACTCATTGTCTGTGCACCGGTACCCAATATCTGCTTCATGGCGTCGGGGTAGCTATAGCCTTTCGCACAGTCTATGTGGAAAGACCATTTTCCAGCTTGTCGTCGGAAAGTGCAACAACATACGTCCAGTCCGTCAAGAGAGGTGCCGGACATCAGGCCGATGGCTTGAATTTGGAAGTCTTTCATCCTGATTTTCTTGTTTTATTTATAATTGAGGTAGAATTCGACAACGGCTTCTATTCCTTTACGGAAGATGTCCAATGGTATATTCTCATTAGGTGAGTGGATGGCGTTGGATTCGAGCCCGAAGCCCATCAATACGGTTTTGATACCCAGCACTTGCTCGAAGGTGGAAATGATGGGGATACTTCCACCTCGACGCACTGCCAGCGGTTTCTTTCCGAATGCTTTTTCAAAACCTTTTTCGGCGGCTTGATAGGCGGGCAGGCTGATGGGGCATACATATCCTTGTCCGCCGTGCATCGGAGTGACTTTTACCTGCACCGAATCCGGTGCTATGTCTAAGATATAGTCAGCAAACAGTTTGGATATTTTATGGTGGTCCTGGTGGGGAACTAACCGGCAGGATACCTTGGCGTATGCCTTGGATGGGAGCACGGTCTTGGACCCTTCACCCGTATATCCGCCCCAGATGCCGCATACGTCGAAAGATGGACGGCAACTGTTACGTTCCAGCGTACTGTAACCTTTCTCTCCGAAAAGCGCTTTTACATTGATAGCCTTTTTGTATTTCTCTTCGTCGAAAGGAATGCGGGCTATCATGTCGCGCTCAGCTTGGGGAACTTCTTCCACATCGTCATAGAAACTCGGTACGGTGATACGTCCCTCCGCATCCGTTACTTTGCCGATAATCTGGCAAAGCACGTTGATGGGATTGGCGACGGCACCGCCGAAGTGTCCGCTGTGCAGGTCGCGATTAGGGCCGGTCACTTCTATTTCCCAATAGGCAAGTCCGCGCAATCCAGTGGTCAGTGAAGGCAGGTCGGCGCCAAGCATGCTGGTGTCCGAAACCAGTATGACATCTGCTTTTAGCAGTTCTTTGTGCTCTTGGCAGAAGCTTTCCAGACTGGGCGAGCCGATTTCTTCTTCTCCTTCGAAGATGAATTTCACGTTGGTTTGCAGCAGTCCGTTTCTGACGAGGTATTCAAATGCTTTCACTTGTATGAAAGACTGCCCTTTGTCATCATCAGCACCACGTGCCCAGATATGTCCGTCGCGTATTTCAGGCTCAAAGGGGTCGCTTTTCCAAAGTTCGAGAGGCTCGGCCGGCATCACGTCGTAGTGGGCATATACCAATACGGTCTTGGCGTCCGGGTCTACGATTTTCTGTCCAAAAACAATTGGATTTCCTTTTGAAGGCATTACCAGAGCTTCGTCTGCTCCGGCTTCGAGCAACAGTTGTGCCCAGCGTTTGGCGCAGGCAAGCATATCGTCGTGATACTCGGGTTTGGCACTGATGCTTGGAATACGGATGAGGCTGAACAAGTCTTCCAGCATTTTAGACTCGTTCTCTGTAATATATTTCTTTATTTCCATAGGTGAATATTATAGCTGAGTTGTTCTGTCAATCAGGTAATAATCCAGCAATGTCATTGCTGTCATTGCTTCCACGATGGGTACTGCGCGTGGCAATACGCACGGATCATGGCGTCCGCGGGCTTTCAGGGTGGTGTCTACACCGTCAATGTTCACGGTGTGTTGCTCCATCAGTACGGTTGCCACGGGTTTGAAGGCTACACGGAAATAGATGTCTTGTCCGTTGCTGATTCCACCTTGTATACCGCCCGAATGATTGGTGCGGGTCTCGATACGTCCGTTGTTGTTGTAGAACACGTCATTCTGCTCTGAGCCTTTTTGCTTTAATCCTTTGAAACCGTCTCCATACTCGAATGCTTTTGCTGCATTGATGCTGAGCATGGCTGCTCCGAGTGCCGCATGGAGCTTGCCGAATACGGGTTGTCCCAGTCCGATGGGGCATCCTTTGATGACACAGGTCACCACTCCTCCGATAGTATCTCCTTCTCCCTTTATCTTGAAGATGAGTTCTTCCATTTCTTTCGCCTTCGCCGGGTCGGGGCAGCGGACCGGATTGGTCTCTATCAGGTCGAGGTCGTATGCGGTATAGTTCTCTTCAAGGCGGATAGAGCCTACTTGTGAAGTGTATGCCGTGATGTGTATACCCAACTGCTTTAGTGCCAATTTGGCCAAGGCGCCCGCCACTACACGCGAGATTGTTTCACGGGCCGATGAACGTCCGCCTCCGCGATGGTCTCGGATGCCGTATTTTACCTTATAAGTATAGTCGGCATGTGACGGGCGGTAGACTTCTTTCAGATTATTGTAATCGTCAGAATGCTGGTTTTGGTTCCATACAATGAATCCTATGGGGCAGCCTGTGGATTTTCCTTCGAAGATGCCGGAGAGGAACTCCACTTTGTCACCCTCTTTCCGAGCAGTAGTGATACGTGACTGTCCGGGGCGGCGTCGGTCGAGCTCTGCCTGGACGAAATCCATATCAATGGCTATTCCTGCAGGGAATCCGTCTATCACTCCTCCCACACCCTTACCGTGTGATTCCCCAAAACTGGTAAGACGGAGAATATTTCCAAATGAGTTGAACATATCAAATGCTTTAAAGGTTTATATATGAGGTTAATGTGCCAATACGCTTTATAGGAAATGCTTTTGACTTTATAAAGATAACAACTTTTTTCATAAAACGTTTAAGGAAATAAGATAAAAAATCCTTTCCGTATAAAGTTGCCTGCCTTTACCAGAGTTTGGCTAATGGTTTGTTCTTTATAAAAATGGCTTACTCTTTATGAAATATACATCGGAATTTCACTCGTAATGATGAAAAAAGGAACATCTATTTTTTAGAAAAGACCTTGTACTGTAACCTTAAAAAGTGTTACTTTGCACCTTTAATTTAAAATGGGAAATTAATAGCTCCCTTGGGAAGCTTTTTATTAACTAAACAAGTACTCAAAAAAGTATGAAAAAGAATTTATTTTATTTATTTGCATTGATCTGTTCAATGAGTTTATTCACGGCTTGTAGTGATGATGACGATGAAAATTGGAAGAAAGTGCCTAATCAGATTATTACAGCTGAAAATCTGGAACTGGAAACTAATATTCCAACAAGTTCTGATGCTAGTATGAAATTAGCGATGACCGATGCGCAGAATGGTATTTTGACGTTGAATAAAGTGGTTAGAGGTGCAGATGAAATAGAAATTAATGTGACTGTTGTTGAACAGACAGACGGTACTTTTAAGTTTCAAGGCGAGAAAAGTGTAACGCCTGCTACTAAGGCGGCTTGGGTGCTGCTTAGCTCTACGAATGTGAAAGTTTCGGGTACTATCACATTAGAAGGGAAAGCTGCAGTTACGGTTTCTACGGAGTTTGTAGGAGATATCGTGAAGAAATATCAGTTGTGTGATGCTGTTTATTATGCTGATTCTAAAGATAGAACCAATATTTATGCTCCGGGAAGATTGACTTGGGTATCGCCTTATGGAGAAGGTGGTAATGCAGGGATTGCAGCGGATAATATCTCGACAGTAGGGACAAATGTCCTATCTGCGGCTATGATACAGCTTTTGAAAGATGTGGAGTTCAAAGCTGACGGTTCTATTGTAGCCAGCTATGCAGAAGAAATAAACATTACTATGGATCAGATGATTATGGCCGGTATGGGACAGCTCCCTTCAACGGACGGCATTGTTTGGAAATCTTCTCCTGCAAATCTGGCTTATTGGTATGTGAAGGGTGAGCATATCTATGTTGTGCTGAATATTCCTGCCATTGTAACCGAAGCATTGAAAGATGCTGAGGATTCTCAAGTGACTCCGGAAGCTATTTTGCAGATTATAGAAATGGTGAAGAGCATGAGTGGAGCTGACATCAAGAATTTGTTGGGTCAGTTGTTGGCTGGACTTGAAGATGATAATATGCTGAAAAAGTTAGATATTTCTAAAATTTCCGATAGTGATATTGAAAAACTGATTGGCTATGTAATCGATGGTTTCCCCTTGAACTATAGAACTACCCAATTGGAGATAAAGAACGAGGAAGAGCTCGTAAGAACGGTAAATGATCTCTCTATCTATCTGGATAAGGATTTATTTGATATTTTTATGCCTGCTCTCTATCCGATGTTACCTGATGTAGATATGTTGTTAAAGAACACGAACATTGAATTCTGGGGACAGAGTATACCTTTGTGGAATATGATCCAGATGCTGACAGCCTTGAACTCAATGACTGAAATAGAAGGAATTTGGAATGTTACTACCAGATTCAATTTAGGTATAAGTCTTGGTGACAATTCTTATAAAAAATAAGAAAAGATTTTTCTTTATCTATAAAGAGGGTTCTGTGCTTGGAATCCTCTTTTTTATTTTTTTGTTCGTTTTATTATAGAATAAAATACATTATCTTTGCCTGCATCAAATTTGAATAAATATGACTGAAACGGAAAGACTGCAAATCATTACCCTTGTCAAGAACGAGGTCGTCCCTGCCATTGGTTGTACAGAACCTATAGCTGTAGCATTGTGTGTAGCAAAGGCTGTGGAAGTGTTGAATAAGCGTCCCGAAAAGATAACCGTATTGCTGAGTGCCAATATTCTGAAGAATGCAATGGGAGTGGGTATTCCTGGTACGGGGATGATTGGATTACCGATTGCTGTGGCACTTGGCGCTTTAATAGGCAAGTCGGCATATCAATTGGAGGTTTTGAAAGACAGTACCCCTGATGCAGTGGAGGCAGGAAAGCGTTTCATAGAAGAAAAGCGTATCCATATATCCTTAAAAGACGATATAGAAGAGAAACTTTATATAGAAGTCTGCTGTGAAGCCGATACGGACAAGGCAACCGCCATTATTGCTGGTGGACATACTTGCTTTACTTATATAACGCACAACGGGGACATCCTGCTGGACAAACAAACCGCTTCTTGCTTCGAAGAGGAGGAGGATGTATTGGACTTGACTTTACGCAAAGTGTATGACTTCGCCATGACAACCCCATTAGACGACATCCGTTTTATTCTTGATACGGCACGACTGAACAAGACTGCCGCTGAACGTTCCTTCGAAGGTGAATACGGTCATGGTCTGGGTAAAATCCTACGTGGCACTTACGAACACCGGATTATGGGCGACAGTGTCTTCTCTCATATCCTTTCTTACACTTCGGGAGCATGTGATGCCCGTATGGCAGGAGCTATGATTCCAGTGATGAGTAATTCCGGCAGTGGTAATCAAGGGATATCCGCTACCCTTCCCGTACTAGTCTATGCCGAAGAAAACGGGAAATCAGAAGAAGAATTGATACGTGCCTTGATGTTGAGCCATTTGACAGTAATCTATATCAAGCAGAGTTTGGGACGGTTATCCGCCTTATGCGGTTGTGTGGTTGCTGCCACGGGTTCCAGTTGCGGTATAACCTGGCTAATGGGAGGAACTTATGAACAAGTGGCATATGCTGTGCAGAACATGATTGCCAATCTTACCGGAATGATTTGTGATGGTGCCAAACCCAGTTGTGCCTTGAAAGTAACTACCGGAGTTTCAACCGCAGTGCTTTCAGCCATCATGGCCATGGAAAACCGTTGTGTAACTTCCGTAGAAGGTATTATTGATGAGGATGTGGATCAGAGTATCCGCAATCTGACAAAAATAGGTTCCAAAGGAATGAATGAAACGGATAAGTTGGTATTGGAAATAATGACAAGTAAATAATATAGAAATTAAAGAATTAAAAATTAAAGAATTACCATGCGGCATGCTTAATACAGTGTAGCTTGGTTCCTTAATTTCTAATTCTTTAATTTTTAATTCTTTAGTGGCAGCATCCGCCTCCACATTCATGGTCGCCGCATCCATCGCCACAGTCACCACAACCGCAGCTGCCGCAACCGCCACCCATCATACGGGCGACTTCGGCAAGTTCTTCGTTTGTAGCCAGGCGGCTTTCCACTACTTCTCCAGTGAAGTTCAAGTCACAACCTGCGAGCGGATGGTTCATATCCATTACGACGATATCTTCCTTCACTTCTACCACACTTCCGTTGATGCGTTGACCTTCAGAAGTCATCAAGGGGATAACGGCACCTTCTACTACACGATCGCTGTCGAATTTCCCTTCTATCATAAAGATTTCTTTGGGGAGGTCAATAACATGGTCGTCGTCATATTCACCATAAGCTTCTGATGCCGGAATGGTAAAGTCGAATTTATCGCCTATCTGCAAGTCTTTTATCTGGGCTTCAAAGGGTTCGAGTGTCATTCCCAGCCCTGAGATAAACTGAAAAGGATGCTCTACGGGTGCTTCTTCTTCGAAATCTTTTTCTCCGTTTTCGATTGAGTACAGCTTATATGCTACGGTGATGTACTTGTTTTCTACTGTTTCCATTAATTTTCTATCTTTATTTAATTAGTAAATACTGTTTTTTTGAGTATTTGAAGAGACAAAGATACGAATTATTTGTTTCGGGATGTAGAGAGCCTTTGGTAATTTTCAGATTATTAAATGGTTTCAATGATTGGCAATACATTTACATTGGCTGTCCGAATGGTTCTATTTAGAACTGTTAAGTGATAAAATAGGATTTTAGGACGATATTTTCTTACGATTATTCATATTTATCTTATTTTTTTATTCAATTTGTTTGGAGATTATAAAAAAGCCCTTACCTTTGCAGCACATTTGAAACAAAAAAGAAGAATTAAGTTATGAATTTACATACATCTATTAACCTGGCAGTCCTGCATATTATTCGCGTCGTGGTGGTGGCATCAAGAGCGTGAGAAAGGTTATGTATGTATTCGTATGTTAGAAGATAATTTATTAAGCCTTTCTCACTATAGTGGGAGAGGCTTTTTCATTAAAAGGAGATTTGAAAATGAAGCATCAGTTACGCAGCTCGTTCAGCACACAAGGTCGTCGCATGGCGGGAGCCCGTGCATTGTGGACGGCGAATGGTATGAAGAAAGAACAGATGGGTAAGCCCATTATAGCTATAGTCAATTCCTTTACACAATTCGTCCCCGGGCATGTACACCTGCACGAAATAGGCCAGTTTGTAAAGGAAGAGATTGAAAAGCGGGGATGTTTTGCTGCGGAGTTCAATACGATTGCCATTGACGACGGTATCGCTATGGGGCACGACGGAATGCTTTATTCCCTGCCTTCAAGGGATATCATTGCCGATAGTGTGGAGTATATGGTAAATGCCCATAAGGCAGATGCTATGGTTTGTATCAGTAACTGTGACAAGATTACTCCGGGGATGCTGATGGCGGCTATGAGGCTGAATATACCGACTGTGTTTGTTTCAGGCGGTCCGATGGAAGCCGGGGAATGGAACGGACAGCATTTGGATTTGATTGATGCCATGATTAAATCTGCTGATGAAAGTGTGGGCGATAAAGAGGTGGCACAGATTGAGCAACATGCCTGCCCCACTTGCGGATGCTGCTCAGGCATGTTTACCGCTAATTCCATGAATTGCTTGAATGAAGCGATTGGATTGGCACTGCCCGGTAACGGCACGATTGTAGCCACTCACGAAAATCGCAAGAAACTATTTGAGGATGCAGCCAGGTTGATTGTAGAGAATGCCTTTAGATATTATGAAGAAGGGGATGAGAGTGTACTCCCGCGCAGTATTGCTACCCGCGAGGCATTTTTGAATGCCATGACGCTGGATATTGCGATGGGCGGTTCCACTAATACGGTACTTCATTTGTTGGCTGTGGCTCACGAAGCTGGAGCGGATTTTAAGATGGACGACATTGACATGCTCTCCCGCAAGACCCCCTGCTTATGCAAGGTGGCTCCCAATACCCAAAAGTATCATGTACAAGACGTTAACCGTGCCGGTGGCATCATTGCCATCATGGATGAGCTTGCCAAGGGCGGATTGGTCGATACGAATGTCCGCCGTGTGGATGGAATGACGTTGGCAGAGGCAATCGACCGGTATAGTATTACCAGCCCTAATGTATGTAAAGAGGCAATCAAGAAATACTCCAGTGCGGCAGCCGGAAAGTTCAATCTGGTACTCGGCTCACAAAATGCGTCTTATAAGGAACTCGATACGGACCGTGCGACCGGTTGTATCCGTGATTTGGAACATGCATACAGCAAGGATGGCGGTCTGGCGGTTTTGAAAGGAAATATAGCTCAGGACGGTTGCGTTGTTAAGACTGCCGGTGTAGACGAGAGTATCTGGAAATTTACGGGGCCGGCGAAAGTTTTCGACTCACAAGATGCGGCTTGCGATGGTATTTTGGGTGGAAAGGTAGTCAGTGGAGACGTCGTCGTCATTACTCACGAAGGACCGAAAGGTGGACCGGGTATGCAGGAGATGCTTTATCCTACTTCTTATATCAAATCCCGCCATCTGGGTAAGGAGTGTGCATTGATTACTGACGGGCGTTTTAGTGGTGGTACTTCCGGACTGAGTATCGGACATGTTTCTCCCGAAGCGGCTGCCGGTGGTAATATCGGTAAGATTAAGGATGGGGATATTATCGAAATTGATATACCGAACCGTTCTATCAATGTGAAGTTGACGGATGAAGAGCTTGCAGCACGCCCTATGACTCCGGTAACCCGCAACCGTGAAGTCTCCAAAGCATTGAAAGCATATGCCAGTATGGTGAGTTCCGCTGACAAAGGGGCTGTGAGGTTGATTGATTAAAGGCCTCACCCCCGACCCCTCTCCGAAAGAGAGGGGAGGAGGGAATGATACAAATTTCCGAAGTTTTTAATAAAAAGATAAAGTATGGCTGATAATAATAAAAAGAGTAACTTTTCCTCCCTCTCCCAAGGAGAGGGTCGGGGTGAGGCTCTAATAACAGGCGCAGAAGCATTGATGCGCTCTCTGGAGCATCAGGGAGTAAAGACTATTTTCGGTTATCCGGGAGGGAGCATCATGCCGGTATTCGATGCCTTATACGACCACCGGAAGGAATTGAACCATATCCTGGTTCGCCATGAACAAGGAGCCACCCATGCGGCGCAAGGCTTTGCACGTGTGTCGGGCGAGGTTGGCGTTTGTCTGGTTACCAGTGGACCAGGTGCTACCAATACTATCACGGGCATTGCAGATGCCATGATTGACAGTACGCCTATCGTTGTCATTGCCGGCCAGGTAGGGACGAACTTCTTGGGTACGGATGCATTTCAGGAAGTGGACTTGGTAGGCATTACTCAGCCTATCACGAAATGGAGTTACCAGATTCGTCGTGCAGAAGATGTGGCCTGGGCAGTGGCACGTGCTTTCTATGTGGCAAAGAGCGGACGTCCGGGACCGGTCGTGCTGGATTTTGCTAAAAACGCCCAAGTGGAGAAAACAGAATATGCGCCTACTAAGGTGGACTATGTCCGTAGCTATCTTCCCGTTCCCGAAATGGAGCCGGAGGCCATACGGAAGGCTGCTGAATTAATAAATGGTGCGGAACGGCCTTTGGTGCTGGTAGGACAAGGCGTGGAGCTGGGAGAAGCCCAGCAAGAGCTTCGTGCTTTCATTGAGAAAGCCGGAATGCCTGCCGGATGCACTTTATTGGGACTTTCCGCATTACCTACGAACCATCCGTTGAACAAAGGAATGCTTGGTATGCACGGTAACCTGGGGCCCAATATCAATACCAATAAATGTGATGTCCTTATCGCCGTAGGCATGCGCTTTGATGACCGTGTGACGGGTAAATTGGAAACATATGCCAAGCAGGCGAAGATTATCCACTTTGATATTGACCCTGCCGAAATAGATAAGAATGTAAAGACCGATGTTGCTGTCCTGGGAGATTGCAAAGAGACACTGGCTGCCGTTACCCAATTGCTGGAACCCGCCAACCATCAGGAATGGATTGACAGTTTCCGGCAATACGAGGAAGTGGAAGAGGAAAAGGTAATCCGTCCGGAATTACATCCGGCAGGAAAAGCGCTAAGCATGGGTGAGGTGGTGCGTGCTGTGAGTGAGGCTACCCATAACGAGGCGATATTGGTGACTGATGTCGGCCAGAATCAGATGATGTCCGCCCGTTATTTCAAATACAGCAAGGAACGTAGCATTGTTACTTCCGGTGGCCTGGGTACTATGGGCTTCGGCCTTCCGGCAGCTATCGGTGCCACTTTTGGACGTCCGGACCGCACGGTATGCGTATTCATGGGAGACGGCGGCTTGCAGATGAACCTGCAGGAGCTGGGTACCATCATGGAACAAAAGGCTCCGGTGAAGATGATTCTGTTGAACAATAACTTCTTGGGTAATGTTCGTCAATGGCAGGCGATGTTCTTCAATCGTCGCTATTCGTTTACTCCGATGATGAATCCGGATTATATGAAGATTGCTTCGGCATATGATATTCCTGCACGCAGGGTAATGACCCGTGAGGAGTTGGCAAAAGCGATTGAAGAGATGATAGTAACTGACGGACCGTTCCTGCTCGAAGCTTGTGTGGAGGAAGAAGGAAATGTAATGCCGATGACACCTCCGGGGGGGGCGGTCAATCAGATGTTGTTGGAATGCTGAAGTCATGCGAAATTAAAGAATTTACTCTATCTATGGATAAAAAACTATATACAATCATTGTTCATTCGGAAAACTTTGCCGGTTTGCTGAATCAGGTGACGGCTGTGTTTACCCGCCGGCAGATAAACATCGAGAGTTTGAATGTATCGGCCTCCTCCATCAAGGGGGTACATAAATATACCATTACCGCTTGGACGGACAAGGATACCATTGAAAAGGTGACCAAGCAGATTACCAAGAAAATAGATGTGCTGCAAGCCCATTATTTCACGGATGATGAAATCTATCAGCACGAGATTGCCCTTTATAAAATAACGACCCCTACGCTGGAAGAAAAACCGGAGGTGTCCAAAGTAATCCGTAAGTACAATGCCCGTATTGTGGAGGTGAATGCTGTATTTGCCATTGTTGAGAAGAATGGCATGAGTGAGGAAATAACTAATCTTTATGAGGAGTTGCGCCAGTTGGATTGCGTACTTCAGTTCGTCCGTTCGGGTCGCGTAGCCATTACGACCAGCTGCTTTGAGCGTGTCAATGAATATCTGGCGGACCGTGAAGCAAAATATCGTCAAAGTAAACACCAGGAATCATGATGAGCGAGAACAATAAAATAGGTACCTACAAGTTTGTTGCCGAACCGTTTCATGTCGACTTTACCGGACGGCTGACAATGGGAGTATTGGGCAACCATTTGTTGAATTGTGCGGGTTTCCATGCCAGCGACCGCGGTTTTGGCATCGCGACTCTAAACGAGGACAATTATACTTGGGTATTGTCCCGTCTGGCTGTCGAACTGGATGAAATGCCTTATCAGTACGAAGATTTCTCCATTCAGACTTGGGTGGAGAATGTCTATCGCCTTTTTACAGACCGTAATTTCGCTATCATCGATAAGGAGGGCAAGAAGATTGGGTATGCACGTTCCGTTTGGGCGATGATTAGCATGAATACCCGTAAGCCGGCAGATTTGCTGGCTCTTCATAGTGGCAGCATTGTAGATTATGTTTGCGATGAGCCTTGCCCGATAGAAAAACCTTCGCGGATAAAGGTGGCCTCAAAGGAACCGGTTGCTGCTTTGGTAGCCAAATACAGTGATATTGACATTAACGGGCATGTGAACAGCATCCGTTACATCGAGCATATCCTTGATTTGTTCCCGATAGAGATGTATAAGGAGAAGCGCATCCGTCGTTTTGAAATGGCATATGTAGCCGAAAGCTATTATGGGGATGAGTTGACTTTGTTCATGGATGATGCCGGTGAGGGCGTTTACGATGTGGAGGTGAAAAAGAATGGCAGCGAAGTGGTCTGTCGCTCTAAAGTGATATTTACAGAGAAATAAATAAATTTATCAACGTTGGCGTAGCCACAAATAAAAATTAAAACAAAAAATGGCACAATTGAATTTTGGTGGTGTTATTGAGAATGTAATGACCCGCGAAGAATTTCCTTTGGAAAAAGCACGTGAGATTTTGAAAGATGAAACAATTGCAGTAATCGGTTATGGCGTACAAGGCCCGGGCCAGGCTTGCAACTTGCGTGATAACGGTTTCAATGTGATTGTAGGACAACGTCCGGGCAAGACATACGAAAAGGCTGTGGCTGACGGATGGGTACCGGGTGAGACTTTGTTCGGCATCGAAGAGGCTTGTCAGAAAGGTACTATCGTCATGTGTCTGTTGTCTGACGCAGCTGTAATGTCTGTATGGCCGACTATCAAACCTTACTTGACTCCCGGAAAGGCTCTTTACTTCTCTCATGGTTTTGCTATTACCTGGAACGACCGTACCGGCGTGGTTCCTCCTAAAGATATTGATGTTATTATGGTTGCTCCCAAAGGTTCCGGTACTTCACTTCGTACCATGTTCCTCGAGGGTCGTGGCTTGAACTCATCATATGCCGTCTATCAGGATGCTACGGGTAAAGCTTTTGACAAGACGATTGCACTGGGTATCGGCATCGGTTCGGGATATTTGTTCGAGACAACTTTCATCCGCGAAGCCACTTCCGACTTGACCGGTGAACGCGGTTCATTGATGGGTGCTATCCAGGGATTGCTGTTGGCTCAGTATGAAGTATTGCGCGAAAACGGCCATACTCCTTCTGAAGCATTCAATGAAACAGTGGAAGAGTTGACTCAATCTTTGATGCCATTGTTTGCCAAGAACGGTATGGACTGGATGTATGCCAACTGTTCTACTACGGCACAGCGTGGTGCGCTGGATTGGATGACCCCGTTCCATGATGCCATCAAGCCGGTTGTACAGAAATTGTATGCAAGTGTGAAGTCGGGCAACGAAGCCCAGATTTCTATCGACAGTAACTCCAAACCCGATTATCGTGAGAAGCTGAATGCAGAATTGAAAGCCTTGCGTGAAAGCGAAATGTGGCAGACAGCTGTTACAGTTCGTAAACTTCGTCCGGAAAACAATTAATCAGCTTTATATAAATAGGTGAAATACCCTCTTCGGTGTTACCGGAGGGGGTATTTCTTTATTATTGATTCCCTATATTTTGAATAAACTCCAATAGCTTCCGGTAAAAACCGTGATGTTTCAGCGTCTCTGCCTCTCCCAATATTACCAGCTTCATACGTGCCCGGGTGATGGCTACATTCATTCTCCTTAAATCATTCAGGAATCCTATCTGTCCTTCTTCGTTGGCACGGACAAGGCTAATGAAGATAACATCGCGCTCTTGCCCTTGGAAGCCATCCACCGTATTTACAGTGAACAAGCTGCGATAAGGCTTGAGTGAAGCGTCTGCCTTTATCTTGCTGCGGAGATATTGCACTTGTGCCTTGTAAGGGGAGATGATGCCGATGTCTATTTTTTCTTCCAGAATGCGGTTGCCACCGATACGGTTGATGTAGATTTTCAGTTCTGATAGGAGCAGGTCCGCTTCCGCCTTATTAATGCGCCCGAAAGTCTCTCCCACAAATTCTTCTTTGAAATCCATTTCGGAGGTGTCAATCCAGTGGATGGGGGTATCCCAGTCCAGGATGCCCCGGTAACGCACTTCGGGAGCGGCTTCCAACTCGCTATTATAAAACCATTGGGAAGGAAATTTCATGATTTCCTCGTGCATGCGGTATTGCACTTTCAGCAAAGAGACAACGGCAGGTTTGTTGGACACCACTTTCTCCATCAATGTTCGTTCCAGACCTCCACGGGCGGCTTCGTAGCATTTTATGGTGGGCGGAAGTTGGCAGTGGTCACCCGCCAACACCACGCGGTCTGCCTTTCGGATGGCTATCCAGCAGGCAGCCTCTAAGGCCTGGGCTGCTTCATCAATGAAAAGGGTGCCGAAACGGCGTCCGTTCAGCAGCCGGTGATTGCTGCTTACCAGCGTGGAGGCTATGACATGTGCCCCATCAAAAAGCTCTGAATTGATTTGTATTTCCAATGCGGTGGCGCGGTCGCGCAGGCGGCTCATACGGCTGCGTACTCCTTCGCGTTCGTCATAGCTGCCACGGCGGGCACGGCTGCCCAGTTCACGGAGATTTTTCCGGATGCTCCACAGTTCCGGATAAAGTGGATGGTTCTCGAAACGACGCTCGTAGGTAAAGGAAAGCATCTTGTCGTTGACACGGGTCGGATTGCCGATACGCAGGACATTGACGCCACGGTCCACAAGTTTTTCCGAAATCCAGTCGACGGCGGTATTGCTTTGGGCACATACCAGTACCTGCGGTTCCCGATGCAGGGTTTCGTAGATGGCTTCCACTAAGGTGGTCGTTTTTCCGGTTCCCGGAGGACCATGTACAATGGCCACGTCGCGGGCACACAGCACTTTGTTTACAGCTGTCTCCTGCGTGGAGTTCAGCCAGGGAAACCGTACGGGGTAGAGCTCTCGGAAACCGGCTTTCGAGGTTCCCAGCAATATGTCCCGCAATTCGGCCAGGCGGTTGCCTTTGGAGCGTAACGTATCTTCCAAGGCTTCGAACATGGTCCGATAGGATGTTTCGTCGAAATAAAGTTGCACGCCGAGGTTGTCCGTTTCCTGCACTTCCATAACGGCACCGGCTCCGGGCATTATCGCTACCATCCGTGTCTCGTCGGCATAGCTTACGGTAGCGGTGAAGTTCATATAGGTTATTTTCCCATCGGCAGACTGGCGGAAAAAACATACGGGACGGCCGAACTCAAAATTATGTTCTATATAGGTATTTTCTGTGTGTGTAATTTCTATTACTAATTGATTCAGTGAATTATAGTAACTTCGTCCCGGAGTGGCAGGATACCAGCAAAGTCCCCGTTTCACTTTCCGGGCAACTCCCATGTTTTCGGTTTGGCGTTTGAATTCCTCTTTTTCGTATTCGTATTCCATGCGCAGCAAAAGTTGTTGCTGCTGGAGGTGAATAATAGGACTATTTGAATCTTGTTCCTTCATGGTTGCAAAGGTAATCATTCTTCGCTTCCGACGGAAAAAATGCTTTATTTTGTTAAACTATTCAGCCTTTTTATTTGTTTATGATATTAATTTGTAATCTTTACAATAATGAAAAACTAAAAAATAGTGGTTATGGTATATGATTTAACGATGCTCAAAACGTTTTATGCCGCTTATTCGGAGAAGATAGAACGCGTACGGAACGTACTGCGGCGTCCGATGACTTTAGCGGAGAAAATTTTGTATGCTCATTTGTATGATGGGGATAAAGTGAAGAACTACAGACGGGGAGAAGACTATGTGAATTTCCGTCCCGACCGTGTGGCCATGCAGGATGCAACGGCTCAAATGGCCTTATTGCAATTTATGAATGCAGGCCGTGAGCAGGTTGCCGTGCCTTCCACTGTGCATTGTGACCATTTGATTCAAGCATATAAAGGTGCAAAAGAAGATGTTGCGACTGCTACGAAGACCAACGAGGAGGTCTATAATTTTCTCCGTGATGTTTCTTCCCGCTATGGCATAGGTTTTTGGCAGCCGGGAGCAGGCATTATTCACCAGGTGGTATTGGAGAACTACGCATTTCCGGGTGGAATGATGGTAGGCACGGACTCTCATACGCCCAATGCCGGAGGTTTGGGCATGGTGGCCATTGGTGTGGGTGGTGCCGATGCGGTGGATGTGATGACCGGCATGGAATGGGAACTGAAAATGCCGCGTCTGATAGGCGTACACTTGAAGGGTAAATTGAGTGGCTGGGTAGCTCCCAAAGATGTTATTCTGAAGTTGGCGGGTATTCTTACTGTAAAAGGGGGAACCAATGCCATCATTGAATATTTTGGACCGGGAACCGCTTCATTGTCTGCCACTGGAAAGGCTACCATCTGCAATATGGGGGCAGAGGTGGGGGCGACTACCTCCCTTTTCCCTTACGATGAGCGTATGGGTACCTACTTGAAGGCTACCGGACGTGAAGAAGTGGCAAAAATGGCTGCTTCCGTAGCTGCCGACCTTCGCGCCGACGACGAAGTGCTGGCAAATCCGGAAAAATATTACGACCGCATCATTGAAATAGACCTCTCGCTATTGGAACCGTATATCAACGGGCCCTT
Source organism: Bacteroides sp. CACC 737 (assembly GCF_013874375.1). Taxonomy (NCBI): domain Bacteria; kingdom Pseudomonadati; phylum Bacteroidota; class Bacteroidia; order Bacteroidales; family Bacteroidaceae; genus Bacteroides; species Bacteroides sp. CACC 737. Next base: position 2,701,828 of record NZ_CP059408.1, on the reverse strand, counting down.
TACGCCGGATGCAGCAACACCGATATCGAAATTTGCCGAGGTAGTGATAACCAATAACTATCCCCGCCGGATGGAAGTCGGCCTGATAGGGTCGTGCACCAATTCGTCCTATCAGGATTTGAGCCGCGCAGCCTCCCTTGCCCGGCAGGTAAAGGAAAAGAATTTGAAGGTTGCTTCTCCGCTGATTGTCAACCCCGGTTCGGAGCAGATACGTGCCACTGCTGAACGCGACGGCATGATTGCCGCTTTCGAAGATATTGGCGCAACGATAATGGCGAATGCCTGCGGACCTTGTATTGGCCAGTGGAAGCGCGATACTGATGACCCCGAACGCAAAAATTCCATCGTCACCTCTTTTAACCGTAATTTTGCCAAACGTGCCGATGGAAATCCCAACACTTTTGCTTACGTCGCTTCCCCGGAGATAACGATGGCGCTGACCATTGCCGGTGACCTTTGTTTCGACCCGTTGAGGGATACGCTGGTCAATGCCAAAGGAGAGGTTGTGAAACTGTCCGAACCGGTCGGTGAAGAACTGCCGGCACACGGGTTTATAGGAGGAAAGGAAGGATACATTGCTCCAGGCAAAGGACAGACGGAAATTACGGTCAATCCTCATTCACAGCGCTTGCAACTGCTGACTCCCTTCCCTGCCTGGGATAGCATGGATTTGCTGAATATGCCTTTATTGATTAAAGTGCAGGGGAAATGTACCACCGACCACATTTCCATGGCAGGGCCATGGCTCCGTTTCCGGGGACATCTGGAGAATATTTCGGATAATATGCTGATGGGAGCTGTCAATGCTTTCAATGGAGAGACGAATAGTGTCTGGAATCGCTCTACCAATACCTATGGAACGGTGTCAGGCACGGCGAAATTGTATAAATCCGAAGGCATCCCTTCCATTGTCGTTGCCGAAGAGAATTATGGTGAAGGTTCCAGCCGTGAGCATGCTGCCATGGAACCACGTTTCCTGAATGTACGCGTCATTTTGGCGAAAAGCTTTGCCCGTATCCATGAGACGAATTTAAAGAAACAAGGCATGTTGGCGTTGACCTTTACGGATAAGGCCGATTATGACAAGATTCGGGAACGCGACCTGATTTCTGTCATGGGTTTGAAAGATTTTGCTCCGGGACGCACGTTGAAGGTGGTTCTTCATCACGAGGACGGGAGTAAAGAAAGTTTTGAAGTACAACATACGTATAACGAACAGCAGATAGCCTGGTTCCGGGCCGGTTCTGCACTTAATGCAAGATAGAATATGGAAAAAATTACTGTACCTTTTATTACCGGCGATGGGGTGGGAGCAGAAGTGACCCCATCCATGCAGGCTGTCGTGAATGCCGCTGTCAAGAAATCCTATGGTGACCGGCGTGGCATTGAATGGAAAGAAGTGCTGGCAGGAGAACGTGCCTTCCACGAAACCGGTTCCTGGTTGCCGGACGAAACCATGGAAGCCTTCCGTACCTATAAGGTGGGCATCAAAGGTCCTTTGACAACTCCCGTCGGCGGAGGTATCCGTTCCTTGAACGTAGCCTTGCGTCAGACGCTCGATTTGTATGTCTGCCAACGTCCGGTACGTTGGTATAAGGGCATTGTTTCTCCACTCAAAGAGCCGCAGAAGGTGGATATGTACGTATTCCGTGAGAATACCGAGGATATTTATGCAGGCATCGAATGGGAAGCCGGAACTCCGGAGGCTGAAAAGTTCTATCGTTTTCTCCATGATGACATGGGGGTGACAAAAGTCCGTTTTCCCGAAACCTCCTCGTTTGGCGTGAAGCCCGTTTCAAGAGAAGGAACAGAGCGCTTGGTGCGTGCCGCCTGCCAATACGCCCTTGAGCATCATCTGCCTTCCGTGACGTTGGTACACAAAGGAAACATCATGAAATTTACGGAAGGCGGCTTCAAGAAGTGGGGGTACGAACTGGCAGAACGTGAGTTTGGTAAAGAGCTGGCAGAAGGGCGTCTGGTCATCAAGGACTGCATTGCCGATGCATTCTTGCAGAACACGTTGCTTATCCCTGAAGAATATTCCGTGATTGCCACGTTGAATCTGAACGGCGATTATGTGTCCGACCAACTGGCTGCCATGGTAGGCGGCATCGGCATTGCACCGGGTGCGAATATCAACTATAAAACGGGGCATGCCATTTTTGAGGCTACTCACGGGACGGCTCCGAACATTGCCGGGAAAGACATTGTGAATCCCTGTTCCATCATCCTTTCCGCTGTGATGATGCTTGAATATCTGGGTTGGAAGGAAGCAGCCTCTCTTATAGAGAACGCCTTGGAGCAAAGTTTCACAGAAGCCCGTGCTACTGCCGACTTGGCCCGTTTTATGCCGGGTGGCGTCTCGCTGTCCACTTCGGCTTTCACCCGGGAGATTGTAAGGAGAATAGAAAATGGGAATAACGAATAAAACGAAACGATTATGAAGAAGGAGTATCTGATTTACAAGCTTTCCGAAGATTTGAAGGAAGCTACCCGGATTGAGAATGAACTGTTCAGGAAGTTTGATGTGAAGCGCGGTTTGCGTAATGAGGACGGCACGGGAGTCTTGGTGGGGTTGACCAAAATAGGCAATGTGGTCGGCTATGAACGCATCCCCGGTGGAGGGCTGAAGCCTATTCCCGGCAAATTGTTCTACCGCGGTTATGATGTGGATGACTTGGCACACGCCATCATCAAAGAGAAGCGTTTCGGTTTTGAGGAAATTGCCTACTTGTTGCTTTCCGGTCGCCTGCCCGACAAGGAAGAACTCTCTTCTTTCCGTGAGCTCATCAACGACAACATGCCGCTGGAACAGAAGACCAAGATGAATATCATTGAACTTGAAGGAAACAACATTATGAACATCCTGGCGCGCAGCGTGCTCGAGATGTATCGTTTTGACCCTGATGCAGATGACACTTCCCGCGATAATCTGATGCGGCAGAGCATTGAGCTTATTTCGAAATTCCCGACCATCATTGCGTATGCCTATAACATGCTTCGCCATGCCACCCATGGCCGTTCATTGCATATCCGCCATCCGCAGGAAAACCTTTCCATTGCCGAGAATTTCCTCTATATGCTGAAGAAGGACTACACGGAGCTGGATGCCCGCACACTCGACCTGCTGTTGGTTCTTCAGGCCGAGCACGGTGGTGGTAACAACTCCACTTTTACCGTACGTGTCACTTCTTCTACCGGGACGGATACTTACTCTTCGATAGCGGCAGGTATCGGTTCCTTGAAAGGGCCGCTTCATGGAGGTGCCAATATTCAGGTTGCCGATATGTTCCACCATCTGCAGGAAAACATTCAGGACTGGACGAACGTGGATGAGATTGATACTTACTTCACCCGCATGCTCAACAAGGAAGTCTATAACAAGACCGGTTTGATATATGGTATCGGACATGCCGTCTATACCATTTCCGACCCGCGCGCCATTCTGCTGAAGGAGCTTGCCCGCGACCTTGCCCGCGAAAAAGGGAAAGAACGTGAGTTCGCTTTCCTTGAACTGCTCGAGGAGCGCGCCATTGATGTGTTTGGCCGTGTGAAGAATAATGGAAAGACGGTTTCGAGCAATGTGGATTTCTATTCGGGCTTTGTCTACGAGATGATTGGGCTGCCGCAGGAAATCTTCACGCCTTTGTTTGCCATGGCACGTATTGTCGGTTGGTGTGCACATCGCAATGAAGAATTGAACTTTGAAGGTAAGCGTATTATCCGTCCTGCCTATAAGAATGTTTTGGATGAGGTGGCTTATGTGCCCATTAAGAAACGGTAAGTATTAGACTTGTATCTTTTAAATCGTTCCATCACGGGGGAAAAATCGTTCCACCATGGTGGAACGATTTTTTCTCCATGGTGGAATGAAATTTACTCCATGATGGAACGATTAGATTTTCGTATCTCTACTGCTTAATCTTCTCAGTAAAAAACACTGGTTTTTGCATGAAAAAACAATTATCCGGGGAAAACGATTTGTTTGTTGTGAGTTTTCTTTATCTTTGCTTCGCATAAATAAAGAACTATGAATCAGGAAACTTTTCAGATATTTCTGTGGGTAATGAGTGCTGTGGCATTGGTTGTCTTTATTGCACTCTATTTTGTCAAAGCGGGTTATGGCATGTTCCGTACTGCCTCGTGGGGAATCTCCATCAATAATAAATTGGCGTGGGTGCTTATGGAAGCGCCGGTATTCATCGTCATGTTTGGGTTGTGGGGGAAGAGTGGAGCGGGATTTGCCGTGCCGGTATATTTCTTCTTCCTGCTGTTTCAGTTGCACTATCTTCAGCGGGCCTTTATTTTTCCGTTCCTGCTGAAAGGTAAAAGCCGGATGCCGGTAGCTATTATGGCGATGGGTATCGTCTTCAACCTTTTGAACGGGATGATGCAGGCGGGCGGTTTGTTCTATTTCGCTCCCGAAGGCTTGTATGCCGATGGCTGGGCCTATTTGTTGAAACCTCATGCCTTGTTGGGAGTCATTCTGTTTTTTGCGGGTATGTTCGTCAATTTGCATTCTGACTATGTGATACGTCATCTGCGCAGGCCGGGTGATACGAAGCATTATCTTCCCGGAAAAGGACTTTACCGATACGTCACTTCTGCCAATTACTTCGGTGAACTGGTGGAATGGACGGGGTTTGCCATACTCACAGCTTCTCCCGCCGCCTGGGTGTTCGTCTGGTGGACGTTTGCCAACCTTGTTCCCCGTGCCGATGCCATTCACCGCCGTTATCGGGAGGAGTTTGGTGATGAGGCGGTAGGAAAGCGCAAACGCATCATTCCATTTCTTTATTAATGGAAAATGGAGAGTTGAAAATGGAAAATGAATAATTCATAACTTATAACTCATAACTCATAACGATGGAATCCAAGTTATTCACCCCCGTCACTTTCGGACCGTTGACTTTGCGTAACCGTACCATCCGTTCGGCTGCTTTCGAGAGCATGTGTCCCGGAAACGCTCCGTCGGACATGTTGCTCGACTATCATCGGTCGGTAGCGGCGGGAGGTATAGGTATGACTACTGTTGCTTATGCGGCAGTTACTCAGAGCGGCTTGTCTTTTGACCGCCAGTTGTGGATGCGTCCTGAGATTATCCCCGGACTCCGTAGGCTGACTGATGCCATACATGCGGAGGGGGCTGCGGCAGGCATCCAGTTGGGACACTGTGGCAATATGTCCCATAAGAGTATTTGCGGTTGTATGCCTGTCGGTGCATCTTCCGGTTTCAATCTTTATTCTCCTACTTTTGTGCGCGGACTTCGTGCCGATGAGCTGCCGGAGATGGCGCGCGCTTATGGACGTTCGGTGAATCTGGCACGGGAGGCCGGATTTGATTCTGTAGAGATTCATGCAGGGCATGGCTATCTCATCAGCCAGTTCTTGTCCCCGTCCACCAACCATCGGAAAGACGAGTTCGGAGGCTCGTTGCAGAACCGTATGCGTTTTATGGATATGGTGATGGAAGAAGTGATGAAGGCTGCCGGCAGTGATATGGCTGTGCTGGTGAAGATGAACATGCGCGACGGTTTCCGTGGAGGGATGGAGCTGGACGAGACGATGCAGGTGGCCCGGAGGCTGGAGCAGTCGGGAGCACATGCGCTGGTCTTGAGCGGTGGGTTCGTCAGTAAGGCGCCGATGTATGTCATGCGGGGCGAAATGCCTATCCGCAGCATGACGCATTACATGACCTGCTGGTGGTTGAAATACGGTGTACGCATGGTAGGCAAATGGATGATACCGAGCGTACCGTTTAAGGAAGCCTATTTCCTGGAAGATGCCTTGAAATTCCGTGCCGCCTTGAAGATACCGTTGGTTTATGTGGGTGGCCTGGTTTCCAGGGACAAGATAGATGAGGTGCTGGATGACGGCTTCGAGGCTGTGCAAATGGCACGTGCTCTGCTCAATGAGCCGGGGTTCGTCAACCGCATGCGTGCCGAAGAGAATGCACGTTGCAACTGCCAGCATAGTAATTATTGCATTGCCCGGATGTATTCCATCGAGATGGCATGCCATCAGCATTTGAAGGAGGAGCTTCCACCTTGTCTGAAAAGGGAGATAGAGAAAATCGAAGCGAAAGGCTGATTTTTAGTTTTTAATTTTCAATTTTTAATTATTAAAGTGAATTTAGCTGTTATAACCGGGGCAGACGGTGGCATGGGCATGGAAATTACCCGCGCAGTGGCAACTGCCGGCTATCAGGTCATCATGGCATGCCGTGACCCCCAAGCTGCCGAACCCAAGCGGCAACTGCTGATGCGTGAAACCGGTAATCCGCGTATTGAGACTGCTCCCATTGATTTGGCATCTCTGGCTTCAGTGGCCGCATTTGCAGAGCATCTGTTGAAGCGGGGAGAGCCGTTGGCGTTGTTGATGAACAATGCCGGAACCATGGAAACGGAACGCCGCATTACCGAAGACGGACTGGAACGGACGGTGAGTGTCAATTATGTAGGGCCTTACCTGCTGACCCGCAAGCTGCTGCCATTGATGGGAGAGGGGAGCCGTATTGTGAATATGGTATCTTGTACGTATGCCATCGGTCATCTTGACTTTCCGGATTTTTTCCTCCGGGGAAAGAAGGGTGGCTTTTGGCGCATTCCTATATATAGCAACACGAAGCTGGCATTGACTCTGTTCACCATCGACTTGGCCAGTCGCGTCAAGCACAAAGGTATTGTTGTGAATGCGGCCGACCCGGGGATTGTGTCTACCAATATCATCACCATGCATATGTGGTTCGACCCGCTGACAGATATGCTTTTCAGACCTTTTATCCGTACTCCCCGTAAGGGAGCTGCAACGGCTGTCGGCTTATTGCTGGATGAGGATGCCGGTAAACGTACGGGTACATTGAATGCCAGTTGCCGTCCCAAGTCTCTTTCGGAGAAGTATACCCGGCATGTACAGATGGAAGAACTGTGGGAGAGGACGGAAAATATAGTGAAGAAATGGTTGTAAAAAACAGAGAAGGCGCATATGTCGCCTTCTCTGTTTATGGGGTATCTGAACTGTCTGTCATCAGATCGACAGTTCTCTCAATACATTTACAAGGTCTTTTTTGATGGGTTTATCATTTTTGATGGCTTTCGTGAAAGGAACGTATACCACTTCATCGTGGTCAATGCCTATCATGACATTGCGCTGTCCTTCCATGATGGCGTCGATGGCGGCTGCGCCCAGACGGCTGGCAAGGATACGGTCGTGTGCCGTAGGACTACCACCGCGTTGCAAGTGACCGAGGATGGTTACGCGTACGTCATATTGGGGGTATTCGTTCTTTACACGCTCTGCATAGTGCATGGCACCGCCGGTCAGTTCACTCTCGGCTACCAGTACGATACTGCTGTTCTTGGATTTCCGGAAACCGTTCTTGATGAATTCTTCCAGTTGGTCTACTTCCGTACTGAATTCCGGGATAATGGCTGCTTCTGCTCCGGAGGCGATGGCGCCGTTCAGAGCGAGGAAACCGGCATCGCGTCCCATGACTTCTACGAAAAACAAGCGCTCATGGGAAGTGGCTGTATCACGGATTTTGTCCACAGCATCCAGGATCGTGTTCAGCGCGGTGTCGTAGCCGATAGTGGTATCTGTTCCATAAAGGTCATTGTCGATAGTTCCCGGCAGCCCGATACAAGGCACGTCAAACTCTTGTGCAAAGATACGAGCACCGGTCAGCGAACCGTCGCCTCCGATAATCACTAAGGCGTCAATGCCTTCTTTCTTCATGTTGTCGTAAGCAATCTGGCGGCCCTCGGGAGTCGTGAACTCTTTGCAGCGGGCTGTCTTCAGGATTGTACCACCCAGCTGGATGATGTTGCTGACATTTTGGCTTTTGAATTCTTTGATTTCGCCGGTTACCAGACCTTTGTAACCTCTATATATACCTTTAACTGAAAGTCCGTTGTAAATAGCCGAACGTGTCACGGCACGTATGGCTGCGTTCATTCCCGGAGCATCACCTCCTGATGTCAAGATACCAATGCACTTAACTGTTCCCATAACAATCTTTTTGTTTAGTATTAATAATCATGATGAAAAATAGATTTGGACTATTTTTTCATGCCGCAAAGATAAGGAAAAAGCTGAGGCCGTGACTAATAAATTACGTTAATTTGCTGTTCCAAAAGGATGACAAACTGTTATTTAAGTTTTGACTTTATGGCTTCTGAAATTTCTTCCATCAGCCATTTAGGGGTGGAAGTGGCTCCGCAGACACCGATGGAATTGGCACCGGCTAACAGAGAACTATCTATTTCTTCGGCACTGTCTATCAAATGTGAATTGGCATTGACTTTTTTACACTCACTGAACAGCATCTTGCCGTTGGAACTTTTTTTACCGCTAACAAAGAATATTAAATCATGGGAAGCGGCAAATTTTCGGATATTGGGTATCCGGTTTGCTACTTGTCGACAGATAGTGTCGTATGATTCAAAAGTAACTTCCGGTGAGATGTGTCCCTCTATGTATTTTACAATGTTTTGAAATCCGTCCAGAGATTTTGTGGTCTGGGAATAGAGCCGGATGTCTTTGCTGAAATCCAGTTTCCTTGCCTCTTCCTGCTTTTCAATAACGATGGCCTTTCCCGTAGTTTGACCTACCAGTCCCAGTACTTCGGCGTGTCCATTTTTGCCATAGATGACAATTTGTTTGTCTTGGCCGTCTTCCTGGACATACTCTTGCTTTATCTTCTTTTGCAGGCGGAGTACGACCGGGCAGGTTGCGTCAATGATTTCTATATTGTTGCGGCGGGCAATGTCATAAGTTTCGGGGGGTTCTCCATGAGCGCGAAGCAACACCTTGGCGTTGTGGAGGTGGTTGAATTCCTCATGGTTGATGGTAATCAGTCCCATTGCTTTCAGGCGTTCCACTTCACGGCTGTTGTGCACGATATCTCCCAGACAATAAAGGGTTCCTCCTTTCGCCAGTTCCTCTTCTGCCTTGTTTATTGCGGTGACAACTCCGAAACAGAAGCCGGAGCCTTCGTCTATTTCTACTTTTGCCATATCCGGTTCAGTTCTTCTCCTTTATAACCCGTTCGAATTGTTCGGCCAGCCATTCCTTTTGTTGGGAAATGGTCAGGTGGCTGTTGTCCAACAATAAAGCGTCAGAAGCTTTGCGCAGCGGACTTACTTCCCGGTTTTGGTCAATATAGTCCCGTTGTTTCACATTTTCCAGAATTTCGTCAAAGCTGGCTTCTTCCCCTTTGGCCTTCAGTTCATCATAGCGGCGTTGTGCCCGTATTTCGGGGCTGGCAGTTACAAAAATTTTCAGCTCGGCATCCGGGAAAACGGTAGTGCCGATGTCGCGCCCGTCCATAACGATGCCTTTGGCCTTGCCCATCTCTTGTTGCTGTGCCACCATAGCTTCGCGTACGAAATCCAATGCTGCAATGGGACTGACACGTGAAGACACTTCCATGGTACGGATTTTGTTTTCTACATTTATTCCGTTCAGGTAGGTGTCCGGGCGTCCGGTTTCGGGGTTCAGGCGGAAAAAAATATGTATATCCTTTATTAGACTTTTAAGTTTTTCGGTATCTATGCGGTCACCCTGGAAAATACCATTCTCCATACTATATAATGTTACTGCCCGATACATGGCACCGCTATCTATATATATGTAGCCGATTTCGCGGGCGAGGTCTTTGGCCATAGTGCTTTTTCCGCAAGAGGAAAAGCCGTCGATTGCTATTGTTATCTTTCTCATGACTTTTATACTATAGTTATATAGGTATAACACCTGCAAAACAGAAAATTTCAATATTTCATTTAAAATTCTTGCCAAAGATACGGTATTTTTAAAATATCTCGTTACATTTGTGGCACAAAAGCACATGGAGGCTTTTGAAGGATTAAAAAAATGAAAATGGAGCGCCTATTGTGTAAAAAAAAACAGCAGTGCGTGAACATTCTTGGGAAAAGTGCTATATTTGCCCCAAATGAGAAACACTAAAATTATATTATAAATTATGGAAATTAAGAAATCACCTAAGGCAGACTTGGAGAGTAAGAAGTCGACTTGGCTGCTTGTCGGTTATGTGATTGTGCTCGCTTTCATGTTTGTTGCGTTCGAGTGGACAAAGCGTGACATCAAGATTGATACGAGCCAGGCTGTTGCCGACTTAGTATTTGAAGAGGAAATTATTCCTATTACGGAACAACCGGAGCAGGTTACTCCTCCGCCCCCCGAAGCTCCTGCAATTGCAGAAACCTTGACTATTGTTGAGGACGATGCTGACGTGGAAGAAACTGCTATCGTATCTTCTGAAGAATTGAACCAGGCTGTGGAAATTAAATATGTTCCCGTAGCAGTGGAAGAAGAAGAACCGGAAGAACAGACTATTTTCGAAGTGGTAGAACAGATGCCTGAATTTCCGAATGGTGGTATGGCTGGTCTGATGCAGTATCTGAGCAAGAACATCAAATATCCTACTATTGCACAGGAAAACGGAACTCAAGGTCGTGTAACTGTACAGTTCGTGGTTAATAAGGATGGTAGTATTGTAGATGCTAAAGTTTTGAGAGGTGTTGATCCGTATTTGGACAAAGAAGCTGTCCGCGTGATTATGGGTATGCCGAAGTGGAAGCCTGGTATGCAGCGTGGTAAACCCGTTCGCGTTAAGTATACTGTACCTGTAATGTTTAGATTGCAGTAATAAAATATCTATAAGTGGGAGAGGCTGCCGGAATGCAGCCTCTTTTCATTATCCGCTATTTCCTAAATTCTGAAAATGTCATGTTTACAGCTTCCGAGCTTTTAGAAAGAATAAATTCTCATATTGCAGAATTGCAGTTTACCCGTACTCCTCAAGGTTTATATGCTCCCATTACCTATGTGCTGTCCATGGGTGGAAAAAGAATCCGTCCGGTATTGATGTTGATGGCCTACAATCTGTATCAGGAGGATATTACCCGTATTTTTAATCCTGCAATGGGTATTGAAGTGTATCATAATTATACTCTTTTGCACGACGACTTGATGGACCGTGCAGACCGTCGCCGTGGCAAGGATACAGTACATAAAGTCTGGGATGACAATGCTGCCATTCTTTCGGGGGATGCAATGCTTGTATTGGCTTATCAGTTTATGGCTCAATGCCCGGTTGAACATTTGAAAGAAGTGATGGATATATTTAGCTTGACCGCACTTGAAATCTGTGAAGGGCAACAGCTGGATATGGAGTTTGAACATCGGAAAGATGTGAAGGCAGAGGAGTATCTGGAAATGATTCGTCTGAAAACTTCGGTATTGTTGGCTGCAAGTCTGAAGATTGGTGCTCTTTTGGGAGGGGCTTCTTCTGAAGATGCGGAGCTGTTGTATGATTTTGGCATGAACTTGGGTGTCGCTTTTCAGTTGAAAGATGACTTCCTGGATGTTTATGGCGATGCTGCCGTCTTTGGAAAGAATATTGGAGGTGACATTCTGTGCAATAAAAAGACCTACATGCTGATAAAGGCTTTTGAACATGCGGATGAAGGCCAGTTGACTTATTTGAATGCTTGGGTGGATGCTGTTTCATTCAATCCGGAGGAGAAGGTTGCTGCGGTGACGGAACTGTATAACCAGATTGGTGTCAAGGAGTTGTGTGAGAAAAAAATGGAAGAGTATTGTGAGCGCGCAATGGAAAGTTTATTGGCGGTGAACGTGGCGGATGAAAAGAAGGAAGAATTGAAGAGCTTGATGGCTAACTTGATGCATCGGGAAGTGTAACTTAAATCCGGGAGAAATGCCTTATAGAAGATTGCCTAATACAGATCAAGCGAGAATACGGGCGCTGAAAGCAGTGGTCGTCAAGGGTGATATATGTAATGTGTATGATTTGGCCGTATCTTTGAAGGTATTGACTGATGCGCGGAATTTTCTTACAAAGTTTGAAGCTGCGCAAGCTTATTATGCCGACTGTTTTGAGCGGCAGGCTCGGGCGGGACGTAAGCATCAGGCTAATGTAAAGACTGCCCGTCTGTATATTTCTCATTTTATCCAGGTGTTGAATTTAGCTGTCATCCGTTCTGAAGTGCGTATTGCTCATAAGGAATATTACGGTTTGGACACAAGCAACAATAATGTGCCTGATTTATCGACAGAGCCTGCTTTGGCAGAGTGGGGGCGTAAAATCGTGGATGGGGAAAACAAGCGTATATCTCAGGGAGGAATTCCCATTTATAACCCTACGATTGCAAAAGTGAGGGTGCATTATGATATTTTCATGGATAGTTATGAGAAACAAAAGAATCTTCAATTTTTAACAGCCCGCAGTTTGGACACCTTGGCTTCGATGCGTGCAGAAGCGGATGAGTTGATTCTGCATATATGGAACCAGGTGGAAAAAAAATTTGAGGAGGTTACTCCTAATGAGAAACGGTTGGATTTATGCCGTGATTATGGAATAATCTATTATTATCGTACTGGTGAAAAACGCAAAGAGTAAGTTGAAGAATGAGATTGATTGATTCACATTCCCATCTTTTTTTAGAAGAGTTTGCAGGGGATTTGCCCCAAGTGATGGCCCGTGCCCGTGAGGCAGGAGTCACGCATATTTTTATGCCCAATATCGATAGTACCACCATAAAGCCTATGCTTCGGGTGTGTCGTGAATATAAGGGGTATTGCTATCCAATGATTGGGTTGCATCCCACGTCTGTGGATGCGGATTATGAAAAGGAGTTGGATATAGTGGCCCGGGAGCTGGCCTCATCGAACGAATTTGTTGCAGTTGGTGAAATTGGTATGGATTTGTATTGGGATAGGACTTTTCTCAGAGAACAGCAAAGGGCGTTGGGCAGGCAGATTGAGTGGGCTTTGGAATACGATTTGCCGGTAGTGCTGCATTGTAGGGAAGCGTTCGACCATATATATAATGTGTTGAAACTTTATCGGCAGACTCCTTTGAAAGGAATTTTCCATAGTTTTACGGGGACCTCGGAAGAGGCCTGCAGGATTATGGAATTTGCGGATTTTATGATAGGAATAAATGGTGTGGTGACTTTCAAGAAATCAACTTTGCCCGAAGTCTTGAAGAATATTCCTTTGGAACGTATCGTGCTGGAAACCGATTCCCCTTATCTGACTCCGGTTCCCAATCGAGGCAAGAGGAACGAAACCGCATATGTTAAGGATACTTTGGTAAAGGTGGCCGGAATCTATGGGAATTCTCCTGAAAAGGTGGCTCAGGTTACTTCTGATAACGCTTTAAAAGTGTTCGGAATGCTCAAATAAGCTCTTTAAGATTTTAAAGTTTATTAATTTTGAGATTTTATTTAATATAAAACGGGGAGAATGAGGCAGAACAACAAAAAAAAGAATACATTTGTAGCTGAAAACGCTTGTGGTTCGCATTTTTTTTGTAATTTGCACCCGATTTCAGAAAAGGCGTCTATTGGAGAGATGCTCGAGTGGTTGAAGAGGCACGCCTGGAAAGCGTGTATACCCCTAAAGGGTATCCGGGGTTCGAATCCCCGTCTCTCCGCAATGTGATAAAATGGAGATAAAACAACAAATTATAATAAATAAATTAATTAATTAATCTTAAAAATTAGACACACAATGAAAAAGTTATTTGCAATTGTTGCTGTGATGGGAGTCTTAACATTTGGCTCAACTCAACTTGCTCAGGCTCAAGATGCTCCTGCAGCTGAACAAACTGAACAAGCAGCTGTAGCACCTGCTGCTGACGCTGCTGCTCCTGCCGCTATGGAAGCTGCAGAAGGTGGTATCCACAAAGAGATTAAAACAAAGTTCATTGAAGGTACTGCATCTTTCATGAGTTTGGTAGCTATCGCATTGGTTATCGGTCTTGCATTCTGTATTGAACGTATCATTTATTTGAGTTTGGCTGAAATCAATACAAAGAAGTTCTTGTCTGCTATCGAAGCTGCTTTGGAAAAAGGTGACGTTGAAGCTGCTAAAGACATCGCACGTAACACAAGAGGTCCTATTGCTTCTATCTACTATCAAGGTCTGATGAGAATTGACCAAGGTATTGACGTAGTAGAAAAGTCTGTAGTATCTTATGGTGGTGTACAAGCTGGTTACTTGGAAAAAGGTTGCTCTTGGATTACACTGTTCATCGCTATGGCTCCGTCTTTGGGATTCTTGGGTACTGTAATCGGTATGGTGCAGGCATTTGATAAGATTCAGCAGGTAGGTGATATCTCTCCGACGGTTGTAGCAGGTGGTATGAAGGTTGCCTTGATCACTACTATCTTCGGTTTGATCGTTGCTTTGATTCTGCAGGTATTCTACAACTATATCTTGTCTAAGATTGAAGCTTTGACAAGTGAAATGGAAGATTCTTCTATCTCACTGTTGGATATGGTTATCAAATATGACTTGAAATACAAAAAATAATTAAGATGGCTAAGTTATCATATAAAGTATCATACTACGTACTGTATGTCATGTTCGCTATCATCTTGGTAGTGTTAGGCTTGTTCTACTTCGGTGGAGATGCTCAGGGCGATGCAGTATTGATGAGTGTTGACGCAGAAATGTGGCAACCGGCTCAGACAGACGCATTGATTTATTTGATGTATGTCTTGTTCTTTATAGCTATTATTGCTACCGTGGTTGGTGTTGTGTTCCAATTTGGATCTGCACTGAAAGATAATCCGGGAGCAGCGTTGAAATCTTTGATCGGTTTGGTTATATTGGTTGCAGTTGTTGTTATTTCTTGGGCTATGGGTAGTGAAGAGCCACTCGTTATTCCGGGTTATAGCGGAACTGAAAATGTTCCTTTCTGGTTGAAGCTTACTGATATGTTCCTCTATTCTATCTATATCTTGTTTGCTGGTACAATCTTGGCAATCATTTTTAGTAGCATTAAGAAGAAATTATCATAACCGATTGAGGTAAATCAATCTAAAGAGTAATTACAATGGCAAAAGGAAAAAGAAAAGTTCCTGATATTAACTCAAGTTCTACAGCGGATATTGCATTCTTGTTGCTGATTTTCTTCTTGATCACGACATCTATGGATACTGACCGTGGTTTGGCAAGACGTTTGCCGCCTCCACCGGAAAAAGACCAGAAGATTGAGGACCAGAAGAAGAAAGAACGTAATGTTCTGCAAGTCTTCTTAAATATGCAGGACCAGTTAATGTGTGGGAATGATTATATTACAGTTGACCAATTGCGTGCGAAAACAAAAGAATTCATTGCCAATCCGTACAATGATGAAACGAAGCCGGAAAAGATTTCAAAGAATGTTGCTTTCTTCGGTACGGTTCAAGTAACGGAAAATCATGTGGTTTCTTTGCGTTGTGACCGCGGTTCTTCCTATAAGGCATATATGGCTGTACAGAATGAGTTGGTAGCAGCTTATAATGAGTTGCGTGATGAATTGGCTCAAGAGAAGTGGCAGAAAAATTATGCTGAGTTGGATCAAGAACAGCAAGATGCAATTCGTGAAATTTATCCTCAGAGAATTTCTGAGGCAGAACCTAAAAAGTACGGAGAAAAGAAGTAATGGGAAAATTTAATAAGACTGGTAAACGTGAGATGCCGGCGTTGAACACTTCTTCTCTGCCTGACCTTATCTTCACCTTGTTGTTCTTTTTCATGATTGTGACAACGATGCGTGAGGTAACATTAAAGGTTGAGTTTAAGGTTCCGCAAGCTACGGAATTGGAGAAACTGGAGAAGAAGTCGTTGGTTACGTTTATCTACGTAGGAAAACCTACTGCCGAATTTCGTAAGAAGTTAGGTAATGAGAGCCGTATCCAGTTGAACGACAGTTATGCTGAAGTTGCTGAAATTCAAGATTATATTATTGGTGAACGTGCCAGTATGAAAGAAGAAGATCAGCCACAGATGACAGTGTCTTTGAAAGTTGACCAAGATACGAAAATGGGTATCGTAACAGATATCAAGGAAGCTCTTCGTCAAGCTTATGCTTTGAAGATTAACTATTCTGCGCAACCGCGTCAGTAAGAGTTGATTTAAGATATAATAAAGGTCGTTTCAACAAATGAAACGACCTTTATTGTTTTAAGTATATTGGATTTTTAAGATTTCACATTATATACTTCGCAGTAGATGTGTTCCTTTACAGAGTCAAAATCCTTTCCACATTCTATATCTCCATAGGCCATGATGAGCATAGGTAGGTAGTTGTCTCCTGCTTTGTAGGGTGGTTGTTGGTAGGGCTTTTCCCATAAGGAGAATCCTTGCCGTTGATAGAAGTTAATGCGGCGTTTAGCCATTTCTTCTTGGGGTATTTCCACTTCCAAGACGATGGGATGTTTTAAGAGTTGGCACAAATGGTTCAGTACACTCTTTCCATACCCGCCGTTACGCTGTGCGGGGTCAATGGCAAAATGCTCTATATAGTAGAAATGTCCGAAATCCCAGTAAGTGATGAGGCCTACCGGGGTGTTGTTATGGAAGATGATATTGTTATAGAAGTGCGTTTTGGTATCTGTATACTTGCGCAATTCCTCCAGTTCCCGGTACTCCTCTGAAGGGAACGATTGAGTCATTAATTTCTCCATATAGCTGTACAAGTCTGTGTCAGCTGTTGTAATACGTTGAAGTCTGATCATAAGTTCTTTAAGTTTAGTTTGTTCTTATTCTGTATAAAATTCAATGATGCGGCGGATAGCTCGTTGGCAGATAGGACAGAAAGTGGGATATTCATTGGTACGCATGCGGCAATTGTCTGCCGGACGGTAGATGCCTTTGGCAGAATAGCCGGCTCCTTCATATACACCTACGGGATATGTTCCACTTTCAGAAGAGGGAGTAGGAACGGGAGTTCCTTGTGCAAGCATGTCTTCCCACTTGGAGGTGAAATTGATTCTCGTGCTGATATTCTGTTCCCAGGGTTCCACATCTAATGGATAGGTATCTGTCATCACGTCATTGTCATAGAAATATTCATCGGCCAGTCCGCCAAAGCTATGCCCGAACTCATGTACCACAACGGGGCGGAACATTGGATGGTGGGCGGTAGTAAGGGTATAGGAATTATAGATTCCACCGCCGCCATATTCTTCCGTATTGGCAAGGATGATGATGTGTTCATACGGTATTCCAGCCAGCGCATCGTGTATGGATTTGACACGGGAGGTTGTCAGATACCGGTCTGAATAGAATGTGCTGAAATGAGAACTGAATGCTGTCCGTTTCCATTCTCCGAGGCGTGGTACACTTACTCCGCTGTCTTCGGAGGGGCTGGCCACTGCTACAATGTTGAAGTACTTTTTCATGGACCGGAAGGGTTCGTGGGCAAACAGACTTTCGCAGGCAATGGCTGCATCTTTGTAGAATACCGGCATCTCTTCGGGAGTATATCCTTCTGCAAGGATGGCTACGTCGATGCATTTGTCTGTATTGCCGCTTTGCAGCAGATATTTATGTGGTGTGATGTGGGCAGTACCTTTCTGCTGTATTAGGATATCGTCGGGACTGACCGTATGTTTCATGCTTGCCCGTACATTTCTACGCGGGTCAAGGAGTGTTATTTCTATTTCTGCAGGACGCAGGGGATAGGGAAGGAGGAAGGTGTTTTCGAATCCTTTGGTTACTGCTTTGGCTTCATCTGTTTCCAGCCACTCCTGGAAGAGCGAAGAAAAGGATGTTTTGTAGATTACGCTACCATTGGCTGCATCTCGCATAATGATTTGTCCGTTTCCTTGCAGGGGCAGTTCAGACAAGTGATGCTTCCTTCCTGCCCAAGAGGGGAGACAAGACAGTCCGTCCAGGCATATCTCTTGTTTGGCTGCATTTCCGGTAAAGATATAGTCGATACGCAGGGTCTTATCGGCAAAATAATCGGCAAAGCTTTGGGCATGCAAGGATATTGCTGCCATCAGGCATAATAGGAATAAGGAATACTTTTTCATAACGGTTCATTATTATTGCTACGACAAAGATAATATCTTTAAAGCTCATCTGCAATTTTCCAGTCGTGCGAGATGGAATTTGCGTATACGCTTTGAAATGCCGGATATGCGGTATTATTCTTTTTTTTGTAAGAAAAGTTATAAACCGTATTTTTATTGGCGAAAAAATAGCTAACTTTGCATGTTGCCGTATAGATATGCGGGAGATATAGTAATTTATTAATCATTAGAATTTGAAATGGGACATCATCAGTTGGATACTTTAGACGAACAGATTTTAAAACTTATAGCCGATAATGCACGCATTCCTTTCCTTGAAGTGGCTAGAGCTTGTAATGTATCGGGAGCAGCCATTCATCAGCGCATTCAAAAGCTGACAAACTTAGGTATATTGAAAGGTTCTGAATATGTGATTGATCCTGAGAAGATAGGATATGAAACATGCGCCTATATCGGTATCTACCTAAAGGATCCCGCTTCCTTCGATGCTGTAACGAGAGCATTGGAAGCTATTCCCGAGATTGTGGAATGCCATTTTACAACGGGCAAGTATGATATGTTCATAAAGCTTTATGCCCGCAACAACCATCATTTGCTGAGCATCATACATGATAAGTTGCAGCCGCTGGGACTGGCACGTACGGAAACCTTGATTTCTTTCCACGAAGCCATCAAGCGGCAGATGCCTATAACGGTAGAAGAAGAGGAAGATTAATTCTGCCGGCGGATATAATCGACAAATGCATAAGGGCAGGGATGCTTCTCATCTGCGGGATGAGACTCCCTGCTTTTTTCTTGCCATACAGTCGGAGAGACTTCGGGAAAGTAGGCGTCCACCTGAGTGGCTTCTGCATCCACTTCGGTCAGGCAGAGGGCATCCGCAAAGGGGAGTGCCTGGCGATAAACACTTGCACCGCCGATGATGTAGACGTGTTCGTCGGGCTGGCAACTGTTCAGTGCTTCTTCCAATGAGGGAAAAACTTCTGCACCGGGATAGAGCAAATCTTTTTGAGTGGACAGAACAACGTTGCGGCGGTTGGGAAGCGCGCCTTTGGGGAGAGATTCAAAGGTCTTTCGGCCCATGATAATGGTATTTCCCGTGGTGAGGGCTTTGAAACGCTTTAAATCATTGGGAAGCCAAAATAGCAATCGGTTCTGATAACCGATACCTCTCTTTCTATCTACTGCGGCGATAATACTAATCATATGTGTGTAAAATTCTTTTCTCTTTCTATCTTTTTATTATAGGATTTATACTGACACTTTCCCTGCAATATGCGGATGCGGGTTATAGTTGATCAGCTCGAAATCCTCGAACTTGAAGTCGAAGATGCTTTTCACATCAGGATTGATTCTCATCTGCGGCAAATCCCGCGGTTCACGAGATAGTTGGAGCTTTACCTGCTCCAAATGGTTCAGATAGATATGGGCGTCTCCTAAGGTATGGATGAAATCCCCGGCTTTCAGTCCGGTGACTTGTGCCATCATCTGCAGGAGCAGGGCATAGGAAGCGATGTTGAAAGGCACTCCTAAAAAAATGTCTGCACTACGTTGGTACAGTTGCAGACTCAGTCGTCCGTTGGCGACATAGAACTGGAAGAAAGCGTGGCAGGGAGGGAGGTTCATGTTGTCCAAATCGCCTACATTCCATGCGCTGACTATAATCCGGCGTGAGTCGGGATTGTGCTTGATGGTTTCTACAGCTTCGCTGATCTGGTCGATGGATCCGCCTTTATAGTTCGGCCAGGAGCGCCATTGATACCCGTAGATATGTCCTAGGTCGCCGTTTTCGTTCGCCCATTCGTTCCAGATACGTACACCGTTGTTCTGGAGATATTTCACATTGGTGTCTCCCTGGAGGAACCATAGCAGTTCGTATATGATTGATTTAAGATGCAGCTTCTTGGTAGTAAGGCAGGGGAAGCCTTCATCCATGTTGAAACGCATTTGGTGGCCGAATACGCTGATGGTGCCGGTACCCGTACGGTCGCTTTTCTCTACGCCTTCGGTCAGTACGCGGTTCAGCAGGTCTAAATATTGCTTCATGATGTAATGCTCTGTTTTTATCCGAACGCAAAGGTAGGGGAATTAATTAAAGATTAATAATTAAAAATTAAAAACTTAGAGGAAAGGGGTCATCAAGTTTCCCACCCAGCCTACGAATTTCTTCCATCCGGAACGCTTTTTCCAGACTTCAGGAGTGAGCAGCGTACTGTTTTGCATGTCTCGTTCGAACATGGCATTCAGTTCATTGGTGGTCTTGGGGTCGAAGATGAAAGCGTTTGTCTCGTAGTCGTAGCGCAGGCTGCGGCTGTTGAGATTGGCGGTACCTACTGTGCAAAAAGTGCTGTCTACCATCATTATCTTGGAATGGTGGAAGCCGCCGTTGAAGAGGTATATCTTGGCTCCTTTCTTCATCAGCTTATGTGCTATATAGAATGAGGCATCCGGTGTAAAGGCTATGTCTGACACGGCAGGTATCATGATTTCCACTTCAGTACCTTTTTTCAGTGCGTTCTTGATTGCCTTGCGGATTGATTTGGTCGGAACGAAATAGGGATTCACGATTCGGATATTCTTCTGTGCGGCTTGTATGGAAGCTGCATAGGCATGGCTGATGGAGCGTGGTGTTTCGCGTGGCGTGCGGTCCACGATGGCTATTTCTTCGGCAATACTGTCGGGCAGTTGCGGAATGTCCGGAAAATAGGCGGGACCTCCAACGTGTTGTCCCGTCTCTCGGTTCCACATGGTCAGGAAGATGCCTTGCAGATAGCGCACGGCATCTCCTTCAAGATGTATGTGCATATCGTGCCATTTACCGATTTTAGGCAATCCGTTGATGTAGTAGTCGGCGATGTTCATGCCACCGGTATAACCTATCTTTCCGTCAATTACTACTATTTTCCGATGGTCGCGGTGTATGGCGTGGTTTACCCAGGGAAAAGTGATAGGGTCGAACTTGACGATTTCGATGCCTTGGGCATGGATGGATTTCAGATGGTGTTCCTTCAATGGTTGGTTGTTGGACCAGTTACCGAAGGCATCGAACATGGCGCGGACTTCAACCCCTTCCTTGACCTTCTCTGCCAGAAGGCTGAACAAGGCATTGGCTATGGAGTCGTTGCGGAAATTGAAATATTCCAGATGGATATGATGCCGGGCATGGCGGATATTCTCGAAGAGGTCGACGAACTTGTCATGACCGGTCATCAGTAATTTCACTTCATTGTTGTAAGTAACGGGAGCGCCCATTTCCTTCAAGTAATTCATGACGATGGAATCGCTTGTTGTTTGCGCTTCGATATTCCCAATAGAAAAAACGAATAATGTGATGAATAGAATCTTTCTCAAAACTTTCTCCTCTTATTTAGTTTTCTGAGTGGGCAAAGATACAATTTCTTGTTGATATATGTCTGTCCGTTTAAAAAAAAAATTAGCCCTTACCTTATTGGATAAGATAAGAGCCAAGACTTTGTTGGAGTAGTGCATGTCCTCTTTCTCCGGGCACGGATATGTATTTATGCCATGGATACAATCTTTCGGTAACCGAAATAGAGCAATACTACTCCGGCAATGATTAACGACTTGGGATCAAGCTCTGACGCTCCGCTCCGGATGGCAGTATCAAAGGTCTCGCGCAAGGTGTCCAGTATCAGCTGCACTCCGTCAAGGGCAACGAATAGTACGAGGCACAATGTGAAGCAGAATGCTGCCCATATTTGTGCCAAGTGGTGGCTACGGTCGGGCAAGTGTCGCAGTACGCGGCGGCTGAATCCGTTATCGGCTATTTCCTGCCGGTGTTCGGCAAAGAATGAAGTCAGGAGTTTATCATTATTTTTCATCATAACCATTTTGTTTTAAGTAGGAAGCCATTTTATCTTTCGCCCGCGAGAGGTGGCTTTTTACCGTTCCCGCCGGACATCCGGTGATACCTGCAATCTTTTCGATGCTTTGGTCTTCCATGTAGAAGAGCGTGATGCAGGTGCGTTCCATTTCCTTCAGTGTGGCGAGGGCACGGTAAATGTCTATGTGCTGCCCCACGTCCTGCTGCAGTGTGCTGCATTGAGCATCCACTTGGTACGTATCCAAATCGTCTGTTTCCTTCCGGCTGCGAATATAGTCATAAAAAACATTATAGGCAATACGGTAGAGCCAGGTCGAGAAATTGGATAGATTCTTGAACGAAGCGATGTTTGTATAGGCTTTGATAAACGTATCTTGTGCCAAGTCGTCACTCAACTCGCTGTCGCCGCAGGTCTGGTGCAGGAAGAACCGCCGTACGGACGACTGGTACTTCTTCACCAACCGGTCGAAGGCCTTGGTGTTTTGAAACACCACGACCTGTGCGACTAACGATATGTCATTGAGTTGACTCATTTTTCTTCGTTCTTCTTCTGTTGGCTGTAGAAAATCACCAATTGTCCGAAGCCGGTGAACATGACGAGTAAGCCGATACATCCGAGACTGAATTCTCCGGTAATGGCCCAAAGGAAGATGAACAGGCCGATGCCGACGAATATGTTGTTGATGCCTTTGCTACGGATGTCTGTTGCTGCGGCTTCTTTGAAGAAGTTTTCAGGCAGTTGCTGTCCGCTGGCCAGGGCTTGTTCTGCCAGGCGGTACTTGGCCTTCCGGTTTTTATAGCGGAAGAAGAATACTACGAATATGATGAGTAGCGGCAGTCCGAATACAAAGACGATGGCTGTTACGGCAATCACGGTCTCCGAAGTCTTGCTTCCGAGGTCGAACCCGTTCCAGTCCATACTGCTGTTGTGGTGGGTTCTCCATTTTTCCGGAGCATCGCTACTGCCGGTACCGTTTTCATAAGTCATGATGCTGAGTGTGTCTGTTACGGTTTCTCCATTGATGACAGTGTCCCTCAATTCGATGACTCTTTTCTTGTTCCCCTGACCGTCGTTCTCTGTTACGGTTCTGTTTGCGCCTTGCACCAGTGTGCAGAACATCATGGCGAGTATTAATCCTAAAATGATACGTTTCATAATCTATGGTTTTTTAATTTGTTTCTTTGTTGGTTAGACGTATCGTCACCTTTATAAAGTTGCAAAGAGAAGATATTTTTTTTAGAAAACCGGAAATAAGACGATATTTTTCCGGAAAATGTCTTATTGTCTTTTTCCAGGAATAACAAGAAGTAGGTATTTGCGACTGTAAATAGAGGTAAATATACAAACCGGGTTGTTTCTTATTGTAAATACTGTTATCTTCGCGCATCTGTTTTTATTGGGAAGTCTTGATGAAGTTGAGGAATATAATGAAGTGTTTCCTCCCTCTGCTGTTCATTGCCTATCTGGGAGGAATTACGCTGTTTACCCACTCGCATGTGGTGAATGGTGTTATCATTGTGCATTCCCATCCATTCAAGGGACAGCATGAGCATACAGAGGTGCAGTTGGAAACCATTTTCTATCTTGCCTCTTTCGTCTCCTCTTCCCTTCCGTTGCTTCCGGTTGCCGCGACGGTTTTCCTTGTTTTGTTGTGTGTACTGAGCATTCTTGCCACGGAATGCATCAAGTGTGTAAAGCTTCGTGGAGGTATTTGCCTGCGTGCTCCCCCTTCTTTTTTTCAAATCCGATAGATTAAGGCAATTCCGTTGTGGGATTGCGTCAACCTCATTGATTAACATATTATTTTAGAAGTACATGAAAAAATATATATTTTTTGTGGTGGGAGCAATATGTCTGTTACTCTCATCAACCGTTTATGCCGAAGATTTGAAGAGTACCGATGCCAATATTGTCGGTCATGTAATAGAAAAAAGTACAAGGGAACATTTGCCTTATATGACAGTTTCGCTGAAAGGCACCACCATCGGGACCATGACCGATGCCACCGGTCACTATTTCCTAAAGAATCTGCCTGAAGGTGAGTTCACGTTGTCCGTCAGTGCCGTAGGTTATAAGTCGCAGGAGCGCAAAGTCGTTCTGAAACGTGGTAAGACCTTGGAAGAGAACTTTGAGTTGGAAGAAGACATGGTGGCACTGGACGGGGTGGTAGTTACAGCCAACCGCAACGAGACTGCCCGGCGTTTGGCACCCACTTTGGTCAAAGTGGTTACTCCTAAACTGTTTGAGCAGACAAATTCGCATACTTTGTCGCAAGGACTGGCCTTTCAGCCAGGTGTGCGGGTGGAGACCGATTGCCAGAATTGCGGTTATTCACAAGTGCGCATCAACGGGCTGGATGGGAAATATACCCAAATATTGATAGACTCACGTCCCATCTTTTCCTCTCTAGCTGGTGTGTATGGGTTGGAACAGATTCCCGCCAACATGATAGAACGTGTGGAAGTGGTGCGTGGAGGTGGTTCAGCCTTGTTCGGTTCTTCGGCCATTGCCGGGACGGTGAATATCATTACGAAGGAACCGATTCGCAATTCCGGTTCTTTCTCGCATACCATTTCCAATTTCGACGGTTCCGGCTCGTTCGACAACAACACGACCCTGAATCTTTCCTTGGTTTCTTCGGACAGTAAGATGGGGGCTTATGTGTATGGCCAAAGCAGGCATCGTTCGGCATGGGACTCCAATGGAGACGGTTTCTCCGAATTACCGAAGCTGAAGAACCAGACTGTCGGTCTGAATGCTTACTACCGGACAAGTGCCTATTCCAAGCTGAGCCTTGAATACCATCATATGGAGGAATTCCGCCGTGGTGGAAGTGGCTTCAGCCTTCCCCCTCATATAGCCGAGGATGCCGGATTGAACGGTACCGGGGCGCCCGGACTGGTGGAACAGCTGAAACATTCCATCAACACGGGTGGGCTCAAGTTCACGGCTTTCTCCAAAAACCAGAAACATACGTTCAGTACCTATGCTTCGGCTCAGCACATCGTGCGCAATAGTTATTACAGCGCTTATGGAATGACTACGGACTTTACCGGTGTGCTGGGTGCCCAGTATATTTATCATTTTGACAAGTGTCTGTTTATGCCTGCCGATTTGACCGGAGGCATTGAGTTCAATCACGACAATCTGCATGACAAGGCAACGGACGTACAGAAGTATCGTGATGCTGCTTTGGCCGAAGATCCTACGGCAACGGGTGACCGCTTGCAACAACTGATTGAGAAATATACCCCCGCCCCGTTGAACCAAATGGTGAATATAGCAAGCGCCTATGCCCAGAATGAGTGGAAGAACGAACAGTGGAGTTTCCTGATTGGCGGGCGCGTGGATAAAAACAGCATCATGGACAAGGCTGTTTTCAGTCCCCGTGCCAATATCCGTTATAATCCTACTCAGGATGTGAATATCCGTTTCAGTTATGCTGAGGGATTCCGTGCTCCACAAGCGTTTGATGAAGATCTGCATATCAGTAATGTGGGTGGAGAGTTGGTTTCCATTGTCCGCGCCAAAGGATTGAAGGAAGAGCGTTCGCGCAGCTTCAATGCTTCGGTAGACTGGTATCATTACTTCGGAGATTTCCAGGCAAACCTATTGGTGGAAGGCTTCTACACGAAACTTTCCGACCCGTTTGTCCTGACGCCTCCGGTGAAAGACCCGGACGGTAGTGCTTATCTGATACAGACCCGCATCAATGGTTCGGGAGCTAAAGTGTATGGCGGCACATTGGAAGGAAAGGTTGCCTATAAGGATAAGGTTCAGTTGCAGGCAGGGTTGACACTTCAACGAAGTATCTATGACTCTCCCGAAGAATGGAGTGCGGATGAGGAGCACTTGTCGGAGAAAGAACGTTACAGTGACAAGATAGTGCGTACTCCCGACGTCTACGGCTACTTTACAGCTACCTATATGCCGGTTAAAGCCTTCTCAATAGCTTTGAACGGCAATTATACCGGGCGGATGTACGTTCCCCATTTGCTTTCGGAGGTGAACGGTGAGGCGGATGTATTGGTAAAGAGTCCGGACTTCTTTGAACTTGGAACAAAGATAGCTTACGACTTTGATTTTCAAGGGTTCTGTTTGCAGCTCAATGCCGGTGTACAGAATATATTCAATTCTTATCAGAAAGATTTTGATAAAGGAGCGAGCCGCGATTCCGGTTATATCTACGGACCGGGTGCACCGCGTTCCTATTTTGCAGGGGTGAAACTCAGTTTTTAAAAAGAGTATTGAACCGTGCTTTTTGTTTAGCCCCGTAGATTGGTGAAACGTATTTTGCACTATCTTTGCTGCCATAAAACAGTTCAAAGCATGAAGCTACCCTCATCTTTCACCAATTATACACGCGCCCTCTTGGGTGTGGAAGAATATGAAAAGCTGGCTGCCGCCCTGGAAGGGGAGCAGCCGGTCAGTATCCGACTGAATGAAGATAAATTGTCAGCATCTTCATTCAGTCTTTTTCGTTCCTCTTTTAGGCATGTCCCTTGGTCTGCTGTCGGATACTATCTGGACAAGCGGCTGACATTCACTTTCGATCCACTGTTTCATGCAGGTTGCTATTATGTGCAAGAAGCCTCGTCCATGTTTGTGGAGCAGGCTTTGAGGCGGTATGTGGGCGAAGGACCGGTGGTGATGCTTGACCTCTGTGCGGCTCCCGGCGGGAAATCCACGCATGCCCGTAGCCTGTTGTCCGCAGGCAGTTTGCTGGTGGCCAATGAGGTAATCCGCAACCGCTCGCAGGTATTGGCGGAGAATCTTACGAAGTGGGGGCATTCCGGTGTGGTGGTCACTAATAATGATCCGGCGGATTTTTCTTCCTTGACGGACTTCTTCGACGTCATATTGACGGATGTCCCCTGCTCTGGCGAGGGGATGTTCCGTAAAGACCCCGTTGCGGTAAGTGAGTGGAGTGGAGAGAATGTGGAAATCTGCTGGCAGCGCCAGCGTCGCATCGTTACGGATATCTGGCCTTGCTTGAAGCCCGGAGGCATTCTCATCTACAGTACTTGTACCTATAATACAAAAGAAAACGAAGAGAACATCCGTTGGATACGGGATGAATTCGGGGCGGAGGTATTGCCATTGGAAATTTCTACTGACTGGAATATTACGGGTAATCTATTGTCGGGAGAGGACTTTCCCGTCTATCGTTTCCTGCCCCATCGGACGAAGGGGGAAGGATTCTTTTTGGCAGTTCTCCGCAAACCGGGCGTGAGCGATGGGAATACCTGGGCCGGGCAGGTGAAATCCCGGGAAAAAGGAAGAAAACCCCAAGGAAAAGGAGCGAAAACTCCGGGTGTTTCCAAAGAACAGCTTTCGGCACTGCATGAGTGGTTTGCGGTTCCGGATAATTACGAATTTATCGTCAATGGCAACAACGTCAGCGCTTTCCCTAAAGCGTATCTCTCCGAACTGTCGGCTTTGCGTTCGTCACTCCGTATCGTGCAGGCTGGGGTAGATGTTGCCGAGTTGAAAGGAAAAGACTGGATGCCTGCTCATGGGCTCGCCATGAGTATAGCACTGAATCCGGATGCCTTTGCCCATGAAGAGATAGGCCGCGAGCAGGCCATCAGTTATCTGCGCAAGGAGGCTGTTGTCCTTTCGGAGACTGCTCCGCGCGGCATTGTCTTGCTCACCTACAAACAGATACCTCTAGGATTTGTCAAGAATATAGGTAACCGTGCCAATAATCTTTATCCCCAGGAATGGCGCATACGCAGCGGATATTTGCCGGAAGGGGTGCTGGAATTGGCAACAATAACCGGGTGAAATCAATCACGTTACTGCAAAGCTGCTGTATATATTTTGCAGTATAATAATAGAGTAGGAATGTACTATTTTTTATTGTTTCTTCAATGCAGTATTTTGTTTGTTCAAGCATTTTCTATATATAGATAACTGTTTTAAAACTAATACTATTTGCTTATGCTTAAAAAAACGATTACTGCCTTAAGCCTACTTTGTATCCTTGCAGCCTGCCAGAGTGACGACAACTCTTCACCACAACCCAAGCCCCGCAAAGACATTGCCTTGACCCGTGCCGAGCAGGAGATGACGGATTTAGGAACGGATTTCGCTTTCCGTTTCTTTAATCAGGTTTGTAAAACTGAGGTGGAAAAGCCCAATCTGTTCATCTCTCCTTTGAGCGCTTCGCTCTGTCTGTCTATGATTGCCAATGGAGCGTTGGGAAACACACTATCTGAGATGACAGATGTCCTGGGCTTTTCGGGCTATTCGTTGGAAGAAATGAACAACTATAATAAGAAGCTGGTGGAGGCGTTGCTCGATTTGGACAATACCACACAGTTGGGAATTGCCAATTCCATCTGGATAAAGAAAGGGTTCGGTGTTCATGACGACTTTGTAAGCGTAAACAAAAAGATGTATGACGCGCAAGTGCAGGAGCTGGATTTTGCCTCTCCCAAGGCTCCGGACATTATAAACGGCTGGTGTGCCGGGAAAACGAATAATTGCATCCCCAAAGTCTTGAATGAGATTCCGGAGACGGCGCGTCTTTATCTGTTGAATGCGCTTTATTTCAAGGGGATTTGGAAGAATCAATTCAAAAAATCGGATACGGCAGAAGAGGCTTTTACGAATGCTGACGGAAGCAAATCGACTGTACACATGATGAATCTTCGTGACGAGAGATTCAACTATGCCGAGAATGAGTATTTCTCAATGGCAGAGTTGCCTTACGGCAATGAGGCTTTCAGTATGGTGGTGTTCTTGCCGGCAGAGGGAAAATCGTTGGATGAGTGCCTGCCGAAGCTGAATGACGAGCGTTGGGGGGAATGGAACAGTAGTTTATCAAGCTCTGCCTTGAACCTTAAGTTACCCCGGTTTGAAATGGAATATGATAAAGAACTCATTGACGATATGATGGCAATGGGAATGCAGGAGGCTTTTACTCCATTGGCCGATTTTTCCGGAATGGCGGATGAGGATTTGTTTATCAGTTTGCTGCAACAGTTCACTTATGTGAATGTGAATGAAGAGGGGACGGAAGCTGCGGCTGTAACTGTCGGAGGAATGGACCTGGCCGTTCCCGGACCAAGTACGGTAATTCCGTTCTATGTGGACCGTCCTTTCATCTTCCTGATAAAGGAGAAGAGTACGGGGGTTATTCTGTTTATGGGTAAAGTCACAAAACTATAACTACAATATATTGAAATAGAAAGAGCTGTCTGCCAACCGCAGACAGCTCTTTCTATTTATAACCGGCTCTTGTATATCTGTGCCATTGCCTTCTGATACTGGTTTTCCAGTTGCAGAAGGTTTGTCTTGCTTTGATAGACAACCGATATTTCAACGAAGTATTCAATCATACTGATTTGTCCTCCCATAAGTGCTTGTTTCAGTAAAGAAAGGTCTTGCTGTTGATGGAAGGTGCGCTCGTATTCCTCCATGGAAGCGTGCAGGTTCTTGGCCTCTTCATAGAGTTGCCACAAGGCAGAGCTGGCTTGCAGTGCGGCGTTCTCCTTTTGATAGTCTATGTTGAGCGCTTGTGTCTTGGCTATCTTGACCTTATTGCGGTTTTCGAAAAGCGGGAAAGAGAAGCCTACTACTACGCCGTTCAGCGGATGCCCCGATTCGGTATTTCTACGGTAACCCAGTTCCAGTTTGGGTAGCCAGCCTTGCTTGCTTGCCGAAATCTGTTTCCGGGCGGCAGAACTTTCACCCTGCAAGGATTGCAGGGTGGGGTCTGAAGCCAGCAGTTCGTCGGCTAGCGAGCGGAAGTCGGCCGGCAACGGCACTGCCGGGTACTCTGTCAATCCGAGTGTTTGGGCGTCGGGTGTGGTACCGGGCATGGGACGTCCCGGTGTGAGCGGCTGGTTTCCGTTGAGGACAAGCAGCTCTTTCAGTTTGTTGTTAAGTGCCGTCTGGTTCATGCGGGCTTCCGTGCGTACATTCAGCAACTCCAGATTAATCTTGTTGGTTTCCAGTGCATTGGCATCTCCCGTTTCCAAACGTCGGGTGTACATGGCCGACAGCTCCTCCGCATTCTTTAACCGTTCGTCGAGCAGGGCTTGCTGGCGTTGCAGCATGATGATGTCCAGGCATACTTCCTTCGCTTGCAGCAATATCTGCTGGCGGAAGGCGGTGGCTTGTGCATCCAGTGCATTTGTCTTGAGTCGGTTCATCTTCCCTCGGGTGGCGTAAAGCGTGGGGAAGTCGAAGCTTTGTGAGATGACCATTTCGCCGACTGTTTCGTCACTGTTCTTGGAGTCCCAAAGGTGGGCGTATGACAGTGTAGGGTCGGGGAGGTTGTTGTTTGTCTTGTTCTCCAGTTTTTGTGAGGAAATGAGGTGGGAGTTAGCTTGCAACTCCTTGTTGTTGGCCTCTATCTGCTGGAGCACGGCATCAATGCCGGACGTTTGTGCGCTCATCCCCGCAAAAGCGAGGATGGCGGCGCTGAATATGAAAAATCTTTTATTCATTGTCTGACGTTTTAGGTTGTTGGTTACGGTGCATCATCAGATAAACAATCGGAATGATGAAACCGTTCAGGAACGTGGATGTTAAAAGGCCGCCCAAGATAACCTTTGCCATCGGGCTTTGTATCTCGTTGCCCGGCAGGTCGCCACTGAGAGCCAGCGGGATAAGTGCCAGTGCACTGGATAGGGCGGTCATCAGGATTGGATTCAGACGGTCGAGCGAACCGCGGATAACGCTGTCGTAGACGCCATAGCCTTCTTCCTGCTGCAAGTGGTTGTAATGGCTGATGAGCAGCATTCCGTTTCGGGTGGCGATACCGAACAGTGAGATGAAACCGATGATGGCGGGGATACTCACTTCTCCCGTTGTGATGAGCAGGGCGAATACACCGCCTATCAATGCCAGCGGCAGATTGATAAGGATGATGGCGCTCTCCTTCACACTGCGGAATTCATGGTAGAGGAGCAGGAATATCACCACGATGGACATGAACGAAGTAAGTGCCAGAGTGCGGCTTGCTGCCTGCTCGCTTTCGAATTGTCCGCCGTATTCGATGTGGTATCCTTCCGGCAGTTTGATTTGTGCGTCTATCTGGGCTTGTATATCATTGACTACACTTCGCAGGTCGCGGTCGGCCACGTTGGCGGAGATGACGATTTTACGCTTTACATTCTCGCGGCTGATGGTGTTCGGACCCATGGCCGAGCGGATTTCCGCTACATAGTTCAGTGGAATTTTCTGTCCGTCGCCCGTATCAATCATCAAGTTGCGTATTTTTTCCATTTTGTCGCGCAGGTCGTCTTTCACGCGTACGGTTAGGTCGAAGCTCTTTCCCTTTTCGTAAACTTGGGAAACGGCTTCACCGGCCAGACAGACATTGACAAATTCCGAAAATTCGGGCAGTGAAATGCCGTATTTGGCAAGCATTTCCCGTTTGGGCGAAATGACAAGTTGCGGACGCTCAATCTGCTGTTCCACGTTTAGGTCAGCAATACCGGGAATACCCTGGATGGCACTCTTGATTTCATTGCCCAGAGTGAACATGCGGTTCAGATCGTCGCCGAACAGTTTGATGGCGATGTTCGCCTTTGTACCGGATAGCATGGCGTCTATACGGTGGCTGATAGGCTGGCCTATTTCCACGTTTGCCCCTACAATGGTACCCAGTTTTTCGCGGACTTCTGCTACGAGCTCGCTGCGCGAGCGGTCTTTCAACTCAAACGGTGCCTCAATCTCAGAGACGTTTACTCCCAGAGCGTGTTCGTCCAGTTCTGCACGTCCCGTTTTACGGGCCACGGTCTGTATTTCGGGGATGGAGAGCAGCAGCTCCTCGGCACGGTGCCCCATCTTGTCGCTTTCTTCCAGGGAGATGCCCGGAAGCGAGGAGATATTGATGGTGAACGAACCTTCATTGAAAGGCGGCAGGAACGAGCGGCCCAGGGTGAAGAAACAGCCGAGCGCCACTACAAATAGTCCGACAGTACTTCCCAGTACCCCTTTCTTATGCCCCAATACGAAAGTCAGTGCAGAACCATACCATTGCTTCATCTTGCGTGCTACGGCAGAGTCGCTGTTTTCGTTGTTTTGTTTCTTTATTTTCTCTTTTCCCAATAGATAGGAGCAAAGTACAGGCGTTACGGTCAGTGCCACAACGGTAGAAGCGATCAATGCCACGATAAACGCAATGCCCAGTGGTACCAACATTCTACCCTCCATACCACTAAGGAAGAACAGAGGCACGAAACTGACAATGATTATCAGCGTTGAATTGAGGATAGGCATACGCACTTCTTTCGATGCATTGAACACCACTTCCAGAATAGGAAGTTGCTCGCCGGCAGGTTTCAGTCGGTTTTCGTGCAAACGCTTGTAGACATTCTCCACGTCCACGATGGCATCATCCACCAGCGAACCGATGGCGATAGCCATACCTCCCAGACTCATGGTGTTTATCGTAAAGCCCATATAGTGCAGGGCAAGGATGGAGGCAATCAGTGACAACGGCAGTGTCACCAGCGAGATGACTGTGGTACGTACGTTGGCAAGGAACAGGAAAAGCACGATGACAACGAAAATACCTCCCTCCAACAACGACTTCTGAACGTTTCCGATGGAACTTTCGATGAAACGGCTTTGACGGAAGATGTCTGTGGAAACCTTTACGTCCGCCGGTAGATTCTTCTGCAGGTCTTGCAGGGAAGCTTCCAGTTTGTCTGTAAGCTCCAGCGTGCTTGTGGCGGGTTGCTTGGTGACTGTCAGCAGTACGGCATGCTTACCGCGTTCCGAGGCGGTACCCAGTTTAGGAAGTTTGGCTCCGATTTGAACGTCGGCAATATCTTCCAGCAGGATAGGGGCGCCGGAGACTCCGTTGCTCCGCACCACGGCCTTGGCTATCTGGTCTACCTTGTCGGTAGAAAGTACGCCGCGTACGATATATTCATTGCCATATTCATAGAGCACTCCACCATTGGCATTCAGGTTCATTTCGCGGGTGATGTTCATCACTTCGCTCAATGTCACGCCGTAATGGCGCATCCGTTCCGGGTCCAGCTGCACTTGATATTCCTTGATGTCGCCGCCCAGTACGGCAACTTGTGCCACACCGCCCGTAGAGAGCAGGCGGGGACGTATGGTCCAGTCGGCAATGGTACGCAAATCCAGCATAGAGGTCGAATCTGCTGTCAGACCTACAATCAGCATCTCGCCCAAAATGGACGATTGTGGGCCCAGTGTCGGCTTGCCTACGTTGGCCGGTAAGGATTCGCTGACGACTGCCAGTTTCTCACTGACAATTTGCCGGGCAAGATAGATATCTGTATCCCAGTCGAATTCTACCCAGACTACAGAAAAACCGTTCGTTGAGGAAGAGCGTACACGGCGCACACCCGTTGCACCGTTTACAGCCGTTTCTACGGGAAAAGTGACCAGCTGTTCCACTTCCTCTGCTGCCATACCGTTTGCTTCGGTCATGATGACCACGGTCGGCGCATTGAGGTCAGGGAACACATCCACTTCCGTATGCATGGCGGTATAAGTACCGCCAATTAGCAACAGCACCGATGCTACCAGCACCAAGATGCGGTTCTGAAGAGAAAAACCAATTATTTTGTTTAACATCTTTCTATTTACTATTTACAATGTACAATTGGGCTGCGCAATGTCAGCCGCACTTGCTGTTTTATCTAATATTTCTTGTTTATCTGACTTTACACTCCCCATTCGTCACGTAACCCTTATACAGCATAGCGAAATGGTACTTTGTAAATTGTCAAATTGTACATGAGATTAGTGTTCATGGCTATGTGCCGGAATAGCATTCGTTGCCGATGCCAGCTTCACTTGATAGGCTCCTTGGGTTACGACGCGATCGCCTGCTTTTATGCCGGAAAGGATTTGTACACTTTCGCCATTGTCGGCACCCAGGGTGACAAGCTGTTTTTTGTAGCCCTCTTCATCCAGTTGCAGGTAGACAAAGAAGCTACCTTGTTCCTCGGTCAGCGCACTGTGAGGAAGGGACAACACGTTCTCCATTGGTGAGGATAATAGGAATACTTCTACAAACGAGCCGGGAATAACGTCTCCCTTATTGTCGAATTCAAAAGTTACGGGTACATAATATCCGTTTTCACCCGAAGCCTTTCCATAAGAAAGCATGCGCCCGCCCAGTTCTTTCAATGTATATACCTTATTATTATAAGGAGTACGGAAGTTGGCGGAACCGATGCTGTTCAGGTAAGGATAGTACTTTTCGGATACGTCCGCACGCAGGAAAAGCTTGCGGTTCTGGGTGACACTTACCAACGGCTGGCCGACACTGACGTAGTCCCCTTCTTTCACCAACAGATTCTTCACATAACCGCTGATGGGAGAAACAACCGCCTGGCCGCTTGCCGAATGGTTCTTTGCGACTGCCTCGTAACTGATACGGGCATTTTCATAAATCTGTTCGGCTTGCGCGAATTCCTTTTCAGATACGATTTTGTTGCCTACGAGTGCTTTCATACGCTCATATTCCTTTTTGGAAACTTCGTAGGCTATCCGGGCTTTCTGCACCGGGTCTCCGTCGGCCATGTTTTTGGATGACAATACCACCAAAGGAGTACCTTTGCTGACACTCATTCCTTCGATAACTTTTCCCTTGAAGGAAACCACGCCTGCTACTGTAGCTACGGCTACGCTCTCGTCTCCCTGGGCTGCCATCACCTGGCCGCTGGTCTTGATGACTTGATGGAAACTACCCGGTTCAACAGTGCTGACCGCTACGCCGGCAGCTTGTGCCTTTGCCGGTGGCAGGATGATTTCATCACTTCCTCCGGCGTGGTTTTCCTGCTCTTCGTGCTCATGGTTGTGTCCCTCATGTTCGTGGTCATGTCCCTCGTGGTCATGTCCGTCATGATTGTGCTCTTCTGTTTCGTGATTATGTCCTTCGTGGCTGTCTCCGGACTTGCTGTTGCAGGAGCCTAAAAGGAATAATCCCAAGACTCCCATGAAAATAACTTTTTTCATGATGATATTTGTTCTTACTTTTTGATTTTGAATACAAAGTTAGGGCATAGGGTGTGCAACCAAATTGCATTGTTCCTTATGCCGGATAGAAATCTGTCCCGGTGATGTTCCGGTAACAGTTAAGCAAGAAGAGACGGAGGGGCACGAAGTCCCGTAGCACATATGATAAATGTGCTATGAAGAGATTCCAGATAGATACACTCCTGCCTGCTTATGTCAAACTCGGGTAGGATGAGTAACTTGGAAAAAGGTTCAATGAGTAGGGTAACTGCCCACAAGGCATCCGGATGTGAACACACATCATTGGAAGAGCTGGGCGTCTGTTGTACAAAGTGGGTTGTCATGCATCCCGTGTCGCAACAGCAGTGCTCGTTGCCCGGGCTATGACGGTGTCCGCAGCAATCGGCGGTGATATCATTCTTCATGCATATCATTCCGTCGGCATGATGATGGTGGGGAATGACGGGTATCACCAGCATTATCAAGCTGATGAAAAAAAGAATATAGGTTATGTACTGTTTCTTTTTCATTCCTCTATCTTTGGACGGATGCAAAGATAGAGGTTAAGGACTTAATTACCAAATAGAAAATGCTAAAAAGGTTTGAATAACATATTCAATCCCTCATTCATGCTGGGGTGGGTGAAAATGAAGTCCCGCAGGAAATGGTAACGCTGTCCCGTTTTCATGATTGATGCTACGGTATTGATTACTTCCGGTGCATCGGCACAAAGTAGGGTACAACCCAGAATCCGTCCGGTATGGATGTCTACAATGGCTTTGAGCATACCGTCTATGCTGTGTAGCGTACAGGCACGTGGAATCATGGCAGCAGGGATACGTGCCACATGTATGGAATAACCGTTCTTCATCGCTTCCTCTTCCGTCAGTCCTATATGTGCCAGCGGTGGGTCGGTGAAAATGGCAAAGGGGATTGGATACCGGTCTTTTGTACTCCTTTTTTTGTTTTCAAAGAGTTGATTACGGATGATACGGAAATCATCGATGGACAAGTAGTCGAACTGTTCCTCTCCTTTTACGTCCCCCAGGGCCCATACGTGTGGGGCTGTAGTCCGTAATTGGTTGTCGACAACGATGGCTCCCCGCTTGTCTGTTTGTATACCCGCTTTTTCCAGATTCAGCTCTGCAGTCATAGGCTTGCGGCCGATGGCTACCAGCAAGGCATCTCCTTTCAGGTAGTAGGGAGTGCCGTTTGCACTGTCCGTATAGGTCAGAGTTATTCCTTCGGCTGTGTCGTACACGGATTGGACACGGGCGTTCAACCGGACATTGATACGCTTTCGGTTCAATGCTTCCAGCATGGAGGCGGCAATGTCGCGGTCCACTTTAGGCAGAAAGCGGTTTC
Source organism: Bacteroides sp. CACC 737 (assembly GCF_013874375.1). Taxonomy (NCBI): domain Bacteria; kingdom Pseudomonadati; phylum Bacteroidota; class Bacteroidia; order Bacteroidales; family Bacteroidaceae; genus Bacteroides; species Bacteroides sp. CACC 737. The sequence continues at coordinate 2,665,803 of NZ_CP059408.1, read as the reverse complement.
CCGCTTCCAGCAGTGTGACATGGCTTCCAAAGCCTGCATACATAGTGGCAAACTCCAATCCGACAGCACCGCCGCCGATGACGAGCAGGTGTGCGGGCAGTTTGTTCGATTGCAGCAAGGTCTCACTGGTATATACGTACTTGCTCTCCTTGAGTCCGTCGATGGCAGGCAGGATAGGGGTGGACCCGGTGTTGATGAATATCTCTTTTCCCTCAAGAATCGTTTCGTCCTTGCCGGAGACTATACGGATTGTATTTTCGGACAAGAAAGAAGCAGTTCCGTCATAGAGGGTTATATTAGGCTTGTTTTTTACATTTTCATAATTTTTCTCACGCAGGAAGGATACAAGCTTGTCTTTCCGCGCCACGGCAAGTGCATACAGTTTGGACTGGTTCTTATAATCGTCATAGTATCTCCTTTCCGCATATTCCGATTCGTGAATCAGAGTTTTGGTAGGGATACATCCTACGTTTACACATGTTCCTCCGTACATCTGAGGGGAACGTTCCACGATGGCTACTTTCCAATTCCGTTCGACCAGTTCGGCGGCCAATAACTTGCCGCCCTTGCCGAATCCTATTATGATGGCATCATATTGTTTCATTTTAATATCTCTTAGTTAAGTGTTTAGTAAAATGAAAACAATATGTATCGGCCATTTGTTCGGACGCCGGGTTTAGCAGATGCTTATCGTTCCAGTTCGCGGAGGGAGTCCATTTTCTTCTTTTCAAGGAATTCGTAGATGCCGCTCAAGTGCTCTTTCACTTGTTTGTTGCCGAATTCATATACCTTGCTTACCAGTCCGTCCAGGAAGTCACGGTCGTGGCTGACGAGGATAAGGGTACCGTCAAAATCCAGTAACGCTTGCTTCAGGATATCTTTGGTTTTCATGTCCAGATGGTTGGTCGGTTCGTCCAGTATCAGCAGATTCACCGGTTCGAGCAAAAGCTTTATCATGGCGAGGCGTGTGCGCTCTCCACCGGAAAGCACCTTGACCTTCTTCATGGACTCTTCGGGGCCACCGAACATGAAGGCACCCAGCAGGTCGCGTATCTTGTTGCGGATTTCCCCTTTTGCCACATCGTCGATGGTCTGGAATACGGTCAGGTTCTCATCCAACAATGAGGCCTGGTTTTGTGCGAAATATCCAATCTGCACGTTGTGTCCTATCGTGAGGGTGCCTTCATGTTCTATTTCCTTCATGATGCACTTCACTAACGTTGACTTTCCTTCACCGTTCTTACCAACGAAAGCAACCTTGTCTCCCCGTTCTATGGTGAGGTTGGCATTCTTGAAGACCACATGGTCACCGTAACTTTTCCCTACTCCCTCCATGATGACGGGATAATTGCCTGAGCGGGGAGAAGGAGGGAATTTGAGGCGTAACGCTGAAGTGTCTTCTTCATCCACTTCCAGCAGTTCCAGCTTCTCCAGCATTTTTACGCGGCTTTGCACTTGCAGGGTTTTGGAGTAGGTGCCTTTGAACCGTTCGATGAATTCCTTGGTTTCGGCAATGAACTTCTGCTGGTCGTCGTAGGCTTTCTGTTGCTGTTCGCGGCGTTCCTTGCGGAGTTCCAGGTATTTGGAGTAGTTTACTTTGTAATCGTATATCCGTCCCATGGTCACTTCAATGGTACGGGTGGTGATGTTGTCTACGAATTTACGGTCGTGGCTGATGACGATGACAGCCTTTCCATTGCTGATAAGGAAATCTTCCAGCCATTGTATGGATTCTATGTCCAGATGGTTGGTAGGCTCGTCTAGCAACAGCACGTCAGGCTTTTGCAGCAACAGCTTGGCAAGCTCGATGCGCATGCGCCATCCGCCGCTGAAGTCACTGGTCTGGCGGTTGAAGTCTTCGCGTACAAACCCCAGTCCGAGCAGTGCTTTTTCCACATCCTCCTCGTAATTGGTGGAGTCGATGGCATAGAACTTTTCGCTTAAGGCGGAGACATTCTCGATAAGTTCCATGTAGCTGTCGCTTTCGTAATCGGTACGCGTTTCCAGTTCCTTGTTGAGGCGCTCTATTTCAGCTTCCATTTCATGCAGGTGGGCAAAGGCTTGCGCCGCTTCCTGGAATACGGTACGTCCGTCTTCCGTCATAAGGTGCTGTGGAAGGTAAGCTATGACACTGTCTTTGGGGGCTGAGATTTTTCCACGGGTAGGTTGTCTTACACCTGCCAGGATTTTCAATAATGTACTTTTCCCCGCTCCATTTTTACCCATCAGGGCGATACGGTCTTTTTCGTTGATAACGAAAGATATGTCACTGAATAAAGTAGTTCCGCCGAATTCTACGGCCAGTCCGTCTATAGAAATCATTATATATTTTTTTAATGAGTTGCAAAGATAGTGCAAATCTATTATTTTTTATATCTTTGCCCCTATATAAACAAAACGCATAGGTCATGGAAATAGAAAAAGTGTCAGGAGATTACCGTCCGCTTATTCTGGTTGCGGAAGATGATGATAGTAACTTTAAACTGATAAAGGCTATTATCGGCAAGAAATGCGAGATACTATGGGCAAAGAATGGTGAGGATATTGTAAATTTGTTCGAAGAGAATCGCGACAAAGCGGAAGCTATTCTGATGGATATAAAAATGCCTATTATGAACGGGCTGGATGCTACGGTGATTATTCGCAAGAAGGATAAGGAACTTCCCATCATCATGCAGACCGCTTACGCCTTTACTGCCGACCGTGAAAAAGCCTTGGAATGCGGAGCCTCAGAAGTGCTGGTAAAACCCATCACTCTGTCTGCTTTGCGTACATGTCTGAGCCGTTATTTACCTAAATTAGTTTGGTAAGGCTTTACTGATAATAAAAAGGGAACCGGATGACTAAGTAATGAATATATCATCCGGTTTCCTTCTTTTTATTCTTGTGCATTGTCTTTTCTCTCTTCCATCTTCTTTTTTACAAATTCGATTTTGAGATTGGCTTCCTCCATATTCTTCTTTATTTCCGTCATGGATGACAGCAGTTGTGCCAGCTCGTAGACGCTGACAAGGGCCTGGCGGTCGGCGGCAGTCATGGTGATGGAATAGGGACGTTCCCCTCGATAGTTGACTTTGATATTCTTGTCCTTGTTCAGATAAAGGAACCCCATGACGTTTCCGTCTTCTCCCAGTTTGAAGTCTGCCTTTTCAATCTTTTCACCGAGGTCAGTGGTTTCGTAGCTGTCTTTGGCGGCGGGTGTTTCGGCAAAACTGCCGTCGGGAGCAGTGACTTTGACGGCCACATGGTGGATATTATGGGCTCCGCAATAAATGGAAGTCATACTCATGACTCCGTTTTCGTCTACTTGGAAGCGGAGGAAAGAACGGTGCAGATTTTTTTCTATCACTTGGGAGGGATGCAGGTAATTGCCAATATTCTGGTATTCGGCATCTTTTTCAAAGGTGTATTTCCCTTTGATTGCGTCGAATTCCTTTTGCTTGGCTTGAAGCATACTGTCCAAGTAGACCAGGCTCTTTTCCTGCTCTTTCAGTTCCACTTCCTGCATCAGGCCGATGCCTGCACGGCGAGTTTCAAACGCTTTGGGATAGAGCACTTTGATACTGTCAATTAGAATCTTCGCTTCATTGTAGTTGCCGAGTTCAAACGCTTCGCGGGCAGCTTGTAGTTTTTCACCGGCTTTCTTCTCCACATCTTCGCAAGAGAAGAGTGTACAGCATAGGCATGCAAGGAGTATTACTTTTTTCATATTTGTTGTTCTTGGAGTTAGAGTCCACAAAAATAGAAATAATATCTTTATCTTTGCAGCATTTTAATGTGCAAATGTGCTAATAGACCATTAACACATTTGCGTATTCATTACATTAGCGCATTATTTATGATAGATTTGACGGCAGAAGAACTGAAGCAATATTTTAGTGATGATATATTCAAGCGGATATCCGAAACGGCTGATGAATTGGGATTGGAATGTTACGTAGTCGGTGGATATGTACGTGATATTTTCCTGCAACGTCCTTCCAAGGATATTGATGTGGTGGTGGTAGGCAGTGGCATTGCCATGGCCGAGGCGCTGGGTAAGCGTCTGGGGCGTGGGGCGCATGTTTCCGTCTTCAAGAATTTCGGTACGGCACAATTGAAGTACTATGGTACGGAAGTTGAGTTTGTGGGTGCAAGAAAAGAATCGTATACACACGATTCCCGCAAGCCTATTGTAGAGGACGGTACATTGGAGGATGACCAGAACCGCCGTGATTTTACCATCAATGCACTGGCTGTTTGCCTGAACCGGGTGCGTTATGGCGAGTTGGTCGACCCCTTTGGCGGTATTGGAGACTTGAAGGAAAAGACCATCCGGACTCCCCTCGACCCTGATATAACTTTCAGTGATGACCCTTTGCGCATGATGCGCTGTGTCCGTTTTGCCACCCAGCTGGGATTCTATATTGACGATGAGACATTCGATTCTCTGGAGCGTAATCGCGAACGCATCTCCATCATCTCCAAAGAACGCATTGCAGACGAACTGAACAAAATCATCTTGTCACCTATTCCGTCTAAGGGATTCATTGAGCTGGACCGCTGTGGTCTGCTGGAACTGATATTCCCGGAACTTGTCAGGCTGCAAGGCGTGGAGACGCGTAATGGACGCGCCCATAAGGACAATTTCTACCATACGCTCGAAGTACTCGACAACATCAGCAAGAAGACCGACAACCTTTGGCTACGCTGGGCAGCTCTTCTGCATGATATAGCCAAGCCTGCCACCAAGCGTTGGGAACCCCGTGCGGGCTGGACGTTCCATAACCATAATTTCATTGGCGAGAAGATGATACCCGATATTTTCCGCAAGATGAAGCTCCCTATGAATGAGAAGATGAAATATGTGCAGAAAATGGTGAGCCTGCACATGCGTCCCATTGTGATAGCGGATGATGTAGTGACCGACTCGGCAGTGCGTCGCCTCTTGTTTGAGGCAGGTGATGATATAGACGACCTGATGACACTGTGCGAAGCCGACATTACTTCCAAGAATATGGAGCGTAAGAAACGTTTCCTTAATAATTTTCAGTTGGTACGCCAGAAGCTGAAGGATTTGGAGGAACGCGACCGTATCCGTAATTTCCAGCCTCCGGTCAGTGGTGAAGAAATCATGAAGACTTTCGGCCTTTCTCCTTGCCAGCAGGTAGGTGCCTTGAAGAGTGCCATTAAGGATGCCATTTTGGACGGCATCATTCCCAATGAATACGAAGCCGCCCGTGCATTTATGTTGCAACGGGCGGAGAAGATGGGGCTTAAGGAGTTATAACTTATAACTCATAACTCTTCTTTTTCTGCCTGGAACTTGCGGCTTACTTTCATCAGGTTGATGGTGTAGGTCACTATGTTTTGGGCTTCTTGTATCATAGTCAGGTATACCATGCTGACTTTGATGCTGCCGCTCTGACTTTGGATGCGTTGCAGCTCTTCTCGTTTCAGGTGAGACAACTGGCCGTTGAGGTCGTTGGCTTTGCGAATCTCTGTTTCCAGTTCATCATAATTGTTCGTTTCCAGCTTGTGGCGGCATACTTGCAACAGATAGCAGATGTCTTCGGCTACGTCTGTAAATTCTCCTTTCTGAATGGCATCCAGCGGATTGAAGTTATTGTCTATGTGCTCCAAGCAAGGTTCGCAAAGACGGCCTACGCTGTACACCAGTTCGCTGGCAAAGTCGTTGCCTTGATAGTAATAGAGTCCTTTTTCCAGTACGGTATTGTTGTCGAGGCGGCACATGGCAAGTGTTCCGGTACGCTTCATCTGCTTGATGAGTTGTTTTTCGAATTTTACTGAGCCCATGGCACGACGCAGTCCGCGTAGATTCTCGTGTAGGAAGGAAGTGACGGTACGTTCAAAATTCTCTTCTGTGAATTCCATAATCTTCAGCAGTTCTTCACGGGTATGCTTGCGGAGTAATTCGATGACTTCGCTGTTGTCCGTGCTCTTCATCAACTGTTTTAGGGTCTCGTTGCCTTTTTCTTTCTCTTTGCGCTTCTTGTACATCACTTGGCTACGAATCAGCATGAAGACTGCCAGACCAATCAGTGCCAGGATGGCAACCGTACCGCCGAAATGGATAATTAATGCCACGAAAAAACAGATGGTGAACGCTGCTCCGGCAGTGATGAACCAACCGCCGATAACGCTGAGCACACCCGTAATGCGGAATACCGCCGAATCACGTCCCCAGGCACGGTCGGCAAGCGATGTACCCATGGCTACCATAAAGGTGACATAAGTGGTGGAAAGGGGGAGTTTCAAGGAAGTTCCCAAGGCGATGAGCAGACCAGCCAATACGAGATTGACGGAAGCGCGAACCAAGTCAAAAGCGGCGCCGTCGGCTATGATGGCTTCATCCTTCTGGAAGCGTGTATTCATCCACCGCTTGCTGCTTTCGGGCATTGTTTTGGATATTCCGTTAGCCAGGGTCATGCTGAAGCGTACCAGCGTGCGGGCTATCGGGGTACTTCCGAAGTTCTCTTCACCGTCATCCTGACGGGCAAGGTCCACGGAAGTTTTGATGACGTTGTGGGCTTTCTTGGATGTGCAGAGTGCATAGACCATGATAGCGCCTGCACCGATAAGGAAATACCACGGGGTTTTGGCTGCACCGAGGAGTGAGGACATCAGGAATCCGTCGGGGCCGGCGGCCGTACCATTGGCTGTATAGTCAATAAATGAGGAATATCCTGCGAGGGGAACACCGATAAAGTTCACCAAGTCATTGCCGGCAAAGGCGAGGGCGAGGGCGAAAGTACCCATCAGAACCACTACTTTGAAGACGTTTATCTTGCACCAATGCAGTATCTGCATCAGTATGGTGAAGAATACAAAGAAACCGGTTATCAGCAATGCGGTATTGTCGTGTATCCATTGCTTATTTTCAGGAGTCATGAATGAACTGTCTTTCAGCCCCTTTATCAGCATGAAGTAGATGATGCTGGTGGCAGCTATACCACCGAACAGCGCGATGCTGTATTTCATGTTCTTCTTGTAGTTGAAGGTGAACACGATACGTGCCAGCCACTGTACCAGCATACCGAAGAAGAAGGCAATGGCTACGGATACAAAAATGGCCATGATGACAGACAGCGCCTTGTCTGTATTGATGAGGTCGCCCAGTCCCAATGTATCGCTGTTATAGACCTTGATGAGCGCCAGTGCGAACGTACCTCCCAGCAGCTCGAACACCATGGATACAGTGGTGGAGGTAGGCATTCCCATAGTGTTGAAGACATCTAATAGCACGACGTCCGTCAACATGACGGCAAGCAGAATGCACATGATTTCGGCAAAGTAGAAGTGCTCCGGTTGATAGATGCCGTGTCGTGCAATGTCCATCATGCCATTGCTGAGTGCCGCACCGATGAAGACGCCAATGCCTGCAATGAACAGTATGGTTTTGAAAGATGCTGCCTTTGCTCCGACAGCCGACTGAAGAAAATTGACCGCATCATTACTGACACCTACCACGAGGTCGAAAATCGCGAGTACGAACAGAAAGATGACGATACCCAGATAAATTGTTTCCATAGACATGTATTTTATTTCCGGCTGCAAAGGAAAGAGTTTGGTGTTGCAGGGAAATGTCATACATGTTACAGAAATGTTACAAATGTTTTGGAATAGAATGGTATTGTGTTAAGAGCGATTGCTCTTATTCTCCTAATAATCATTAATGTTAAGCATTTAAGAGTAACAATATAAGTATAATAGAAGAGTGGATGCTTTTGTGTTTCGTATTTGGTTATTTCTATGTTAAGCAGCCAAATTACTAGTTAATTGTTTGCAGATGTCGAGAATTCTTGCGAATATTGCATACAAGTTGTGTGTAGAATTGATTGTAATTAGAACTTTGATATTAAAAATCAAAGATGTATGTAACTTTTTTAATTCATTTATTAAATAAATGAATTCTACCAACGAATATAGAAATATGAAAAACCATTTTTGTTTAAACCTATTCTTCTTACTATATTTGTTTTTTTGTGCTGGATGCAAGCAGCATATCTCAGATAGTGCTGCTAAGGCAAATGAGGCATTGTTTACTCAATTAGATAGTCTGATAGATAATTCTGATAAACTTATTTTGCAGAAAGAGGAGCGAATAGAGGCGTTGAAGCATTCACTAAGACAATCTAAGGCATTTGAGAAACAGTATGAACTTAATCAGGCTATTTATCAAGAATATCGTGTGTATGATGCAGATTCGGCTATGAAGTATACTACACAAAGCCTTGATTTAGCACGACAATATCATGATAAGAATCGTGAGATTGAATCTTTATTAGGTATTGGTTTTGTTTATACGGCTAATGGCTTGCTTAGTCAAGCCTCTGAAGTAATGCATTCACTCTGTTCTTCCAGTATGCCTCGCTACTTACGTTCGCGTTATTATGGTCAGATGCGTACTCTCTGCTCGCGGTTGCAACTCTATTCATTAGGTGATGATGCATTACATGAGCATTATGGTCAACTTTATGCGTTATATTCAGATTCAGTATTGCAGACGGCCACTCCTGACGAACCACGCTACCTTTATAGCCGTGTGTGGAAATATCAAGATGTTCCCGGTGCACAACGTATTGCCATTAGGGATGAGTTGGAAAAGGAAAAACAACGTCTTCTACCTAATAGTCGTAATTATTCTATTTTAGCTTATAACTTGGCTCTACTTTATGAAAAAGAGCACAACCATACCAAGTGGCTGGAAAATATGATTCTCTCAGGTATTGCTGATGTATATGCTGTGAATCGTGATATTGGTTCGTTATATGCATTGGCTTCCTATTTATATGAACAAGGTCAGTTGGACCGAGCCTATCGTTATAGTACTTATTGTTCTGATATCGGTATAACTTTTAAGAGCCGTGTACGACTGCTTCATCAGCAGAAGTTGCAGAGAAGGATACATCAAAGCTACATTGAACGTGATCATATGCAACAGAAGCAGCTAAAGCTATTCCTTTTATTTATTAGTTTTCTCACTATTGTATTGCTGATAGCTCTTTTCTTTTTGAGAAGGCAAACAAGAAGACGTAGGAAAGCTTTGGTTGAGCTACATGTGGCCAATGGTAGATTGAAGAGTCTTAATAGTGAACTGCAAAAGCTCAATTTGGTTCTACGTGACACAAATTATATTAAGGAGGAGTATATTGGTCAGGTATTCAAACTTTGTTCATCCTATATTTGCCGTATGGAGGAGTATCGTAAAAAGTTAAACCGTAAATTAAAGGCTGGGCAACTTGAAGATTTAAAGAAGATGATTAGTTCTACTTCTACCATGAGCGATGAAATGAAGGATTTTTATGAGAAATTTGATTCCATTATTCTACATTTATACCCTGATTTTGTAGAGCACTTCAATAGTTTGCTACGTCCCGAAGAACATATTGAAGTGAAGTCTGGGCGGCTTAATACAGAACTTCGTATTCATGCTTTGATACGAATGGGGGTAACGGATAGTGAGAAGATTGCAGAATTTTTGCACTGTTCACTGCAAACCGTATATAATAATCGTTCTATAACTTTAAATAAATCTTCGCTCAGTAAGGAGGAATTTCTTCGAGCTGTGAAAGAGGTTTGTAAAAAGTAATTTGAAGACTGAGCGTTTCTCTCATTTTTTACCCACATGTATATAGATAATTGCCATTCAATAGCTTAATACTATCGAATGGCAATTATCTATATACATGTTTTTGATTACCGATTTAATTTAAATCACTACTGAAAATCTATTGAGTCTGTCTGTAATTGAAAGATAATCAGCAATATATAACTTTGTGAATTTACCAAATCCTCTACCAGTGAATATAATCGGTTGTTACATTGTCTAATTTTGCTCTCGAGATTTTTTACACACAAGTTCCTATTAACTTAAAAATGTAATTTATGAAAACCAGACAAAAATCGAGAGACGCAAGTGGTATTTTGCTTGTCTGTCTTATGTGGATGCTGTCACTTTCAAGCTCACTTCATGCACAGACATGGAATATTAACGGAAATGTGACAGATGAACAAGGAGAACCGATAATCGGTGCCAATGTAGTGATACAAGGTACGGGTACGGGCACCATTACCGATGTAGAAGGAAACTTTAAACTCGCTTCAGTGACTAAGGGGGCGGTAATGGAGATAAGTTTCATTGGGTATATATCCAAGACATTGCAGGTGAAAGACGCATCATCGTTAAAGATTGTACTGAAAGAAGATAACCAGGCACTGGATGAGGTGGTAGTAGTAGGTTATGGTGTACAGCGCAAAAGTGATCTTACAGGTTCGGTTGCTTCAGTTAACTCGGATGTACTTGAAAGTCGCCCACAAGCTAATTTGATTCAATCTTTGCAAGGAGCAGTTCCAGGATTGAATATTAGTGTGACGGGTAGTAATGCTGAAGGTTCGTCCACTACTACACGTATTCGTGGTAACAACTCCATTACGGCCGATAATAAACCTCTTGTTATTCTTGATGGAATACCTTTTGATGGTCCATGGTCGGAAATCAATCCCAATGATGTAGAGAGTATAGAAGTATTGAAGGATGCCTCTTCAGCAGCCATTTATGGTGCTCGCGGTTCTAACGGTGTAATCCTTATTACTTCTAAGCGCGGTAAGAAAGACAGATTGACGGTATCATACGATACTTATGTTACTATTGACCAGCCTATCAATTTACCTCGTATGATGAATGGCAAAGAATTCTATAAGTATAAATCTGAAGCTTTCAAGGCTACCAATACTACTCCTCCTACAGAAGAGAATCCTGAACCTTGGTTAGATAACTTTACTCCTACTGAATTAGCTATGTATGCTGCCGGTCAGAGTACTAATTGGATGAAGTTGGCAACACAGACCGGTATAAAACAACAGCATAACCTTTCTTTCCGTGGTGGAGCTAACAAAACCAGCTATTTCATTTCATTGAACTATACGGATGTGAAAGGAACTGCGGTAGGCAATGAGTTCAAGCGTTATAATATACGTTTCAATCTTGATCAGGAGTTTAATAGTTGGTTGAAATTTTCTACTACTACACAGTTAGGTCGCTACGATCGTAGTGGTAGCAGTGCTTCTTTTTGGCGGGCTATAAAACAAGTTCCGTTGGGACGTGCTTATAACGAGGATGGTTCACTTACACTTTCTGCTACTGAGGACTCCTCTTCAGCTTTCAGCATTAATCCGTTGGGATCTCTTAATAATAAGACAAAAGATATCCGTGCAAAGGTTATCACTAATAATGTGCTTGAGGTAAAGTTTCCCTTTATTAAAGGGCTGAGCTATAAATTGAATACAGGCTTCACTTACCAAAACAGCTCCTATAAGAATTATCAAGGTTTGGATACCTACGAAGGAGCTAGTGCTAATGGCGTATTGAATACTGATGACTGGCATTCAGAAGAATGGATTTTGGAGAATATTATTTCTTATCAACGTGAATTTGGCAAACATCGTATATTTTTCACAGGATTATATTCTGCTCAAAGCAAGGAATATGAACAGAATACAATGGAAGGTAAGAATTTTCCCAATGATGTGATGTATTATTACCAGATTTCTAAAGCTGCCACAATGTCTGGTAATTCCAATTATTATAAAGAAAATCATATTTCACAAATGGGGCGTTTGAATTATACTTATGATGATCGTTACTTGTTAACTCTTACTGCTCGTCGTGATGGTTACTCCGCTTTTGGTGAAAGTTCTAAATTCGGCGTTTTTCCTTCAGCCGCTATTGGATGGAATATTTCCAATGAATCTTTTTTTAAAGACAAGCCTATAAGTGAAACCATTAGCAATCTGAAATATCGCTTGTCATGGGGTAAAAATGGCAATGAGGCTATCAGTGCTTATAGTACACTACCTAATCTTTCAACTTACAATTATCTGAATGATGATCATACTGCACAGTTTGGTTTCTATCCGTCGAAGTTAGCTTCGCCCGGTTTAGGTTGGGAAACTACTACATCTATTAATACTGGCTTTGATATTGCACTTTGGAATGGACGTATTCAGAGTTCATTTGATATTTATTGGTCTAAAACCAAAGATTTGCTGCTTTCCCGTTCTATTCCTACCATTAATGGTACTGGCTCTATTACTGAGAATCGTGGACAGACCCGTAATCGTGGTTTTGAATTCCAGATAACTTCTAATAACATTACACATAAGAGTTTTCGCTGGAGCACCTCTTTCAACCTCTCACACTATCGTTCGGAGATTGTAGATGTTGGTTTGTATGATGCTAATGGAAAGCCGGTTGATGATGTGGCTTCCAAGTGGTTTATTGGTGAACCTATCAATGTGAACTATGATTATAAAATTATCGGTGTATGGCAGATTGCTGATCCGTCTAACCCGACAGGGCAGCAAGATCCTAACTATCGTAATTCGTATCCTGGATATGTGAAATACCTTGATGTAGATGGTAACGATATTACAACGGCTGATAAGACTATTATAGGGTCGGCTATTCCTAAAGTAAATATGAGTTTGATGAACACTTTTGAGTACAAAAACTTCACTCTGAGTGTGTTCTTAACGGCTCAGTTAGGACAAACCCATCTGAATGCCTTGTATGATACAAGCCATAATTCATATCGCCAGAACCGTTTTTTGGTGGATTTTTGGACTCCAGAGAATCCTACGAATAGCTATCCGAAAAATAGTTTGAATAGTGATGTGAATCCAGAGGGAGCCAGTTTCTATGAAAAGACAGATTTCTTACGTATTTCCGACGTTACATTGGGTTATAATTTCCCACAACAATGGTTGCGTCGTACTTTCATCAAACGGCTCAATCTTTACATGAACATTAAGAATTTGGCTACAATAACTGGCTGGACAGGTATGGATCCGGAATTTCTCAATGATCAATTGGCTGCTCCTCCAGTACGTTCGTTCACTTTTGGACTAAAGTTAGATATTTGATGAGAGTAATATATCATAAAAAGCTAAAATGAAATTGCACATATGAAAAAAATAACATATTTCAATGTCTTAGTGTTTACAGTATTATTGCTCACTATGGGCGGCTGTAATGAGGATAAGTTTCTTAAGGAAGATCCTCGTGATGCACTTTATCCTGAAAATTTACTTGTAGATTACAATGGATTTAAATCGATGATAACGCCTCTTTATGGTCTTATGCGTGCAGAGTATCGCCGTGCTGATGCAATGGGAGGAAGTATTGCGCTCTGTCTGCATTCTGCCTGGGGTGGAGGGGTAGATAATTCATGGGCCAATAATAGTCATGCGGAAATGAAGTTCCTCTACAATCCCAAAGAGATAACTTACACTGATCTTGCTATTTGGAATAATATTTTCCAGTGGGGATATCGTATCATCAACACTGCCAATATGGTTATCTCAAGAGCTGACAATGATGGCATTAACTGGGGAAGTGGTGCTGATGCTGAAAATCGTAAAAATGAGGTGTTGGCCGAAGCTCGCTTCTTCCGTGCTTGGGCTTACCGTCACCTTACCTATTCATTTGGTGCAGTGCCCCTTTCAACACAAGAAATTACAGGATTGAATTATCGTGATGATTGGGACCGTGCTTCCTTGAGTAGTATTCGCGAAGTGATGGCAGAAGATTTCCAGTTTGCAGTCGATAACCTTCCTTTGCGTACTTCTAATAATAGTAAAGTCTCTGGTGCTGTAGCACGTCACTATTTGGGTGAACTTTATTTGGCAGAAGGTAATGCTGAAAAAGCAGTTTCAGTACTGAAACCATTAGTGGAAAGTGGAGAATATTCCCTTATAAATCAACGCTTTGGTAGTAATGCTTCCAATGATGGATGTCCTTTTATTGACGTATTTTATACTCCTATGTATGCTGATGGAAATACGGAGGTGCTACTGGCTTTCATTAACACAGAAGAGGAGAATAGTGCCTATGGTACTGCAAATGTCTATATGACTACAACTTATAAGAACTATTATGCTAATGATGGCGATTGTAAAAAGACAAACCAGCATAATCCGGACTATATCAATAACGGTGGTGAAGGTTCATTTGCACAAGTCTTTTGGCAAGCTAATGGTGGTAAGGGAGCCGGACGTGTAGTTCCTTCCAGAGGAGCACTTCGTTTGTACAATTATAAAGGAATGGGAGAACAAGATGACCGTGTATCTGCCAATGCTATCGTATGGAGTATTAATGATGTAGATGCTGCCGGCAATGTAACCAAGGTATTTGATTTAGGTGGTACTGCACTTATTGATACTACGGTTAATGCAGCCATGCTAACTTCTACTTCCATTAAAAAATATGATTGGCCTACTACTCGTAAATGGGATTATACTCCACCTATTTTGGCTAATGCAGCTAATGATGGACACTATGCGGACATTGTTTATTTACGTTTGGCAGATACATATTTACTTTATGCAGAGGCTCTTTACAAGAGTAATCAAGTAGGTGAGGCCATTAAATGGATAAATAAAGTACGTAATCGTTCCAATGCTGTAAGTATTACTGAAGATGATCTTAGAATCGGTGGTATGGATTTCATTCTTGATGAACGCAGCCGTGAACTGCTTACGGAGGAAGAACGTCGTCATACATTGGTACGTGTTTGCCAAGAAAATGGTGGTGACGAACGTGATACCAATAACTATTTCAAACGTCGCATGCGTGAACTCAATGAGATAGCTGGTATTGCAGGACGTGGTATGGATGAATATGAAACTCCTGTCCTTTTCCCGCTGCCGCAATCATTCATTGATGCCAATACTGGTAATCCTTTGGAAAATAATCCGGGGTATTGATAGATAATAGTCAGATATAAATACCGCATATAAAACGGCTTTGTATATATCGGTGTTTATATCTGATTTAGATTCATATATTCAAAAGAAAACAAAAACTTAATATCTTGATACATCATGTCCGAATTGGCTTTCATTTTTAGTCTTCTTATGGTAGGGATTACAGCGGTAGGTCTTTATCGTAAGCTCAATCCTCAAGGTCTTTTGATGCTTTCCGGTTTATTAATGCTTACAGCTGCTTTTTTCATGCAAGTGCATTCGGTAGTACCTAGTGAAGCTACGGGAATGGTGGTGTTTGATTTGGTAAGGATGATAGAGGAAGTTTTTCTTTCTAATTTGGCGCGTGCAGGGTTTATGATAATGACAATTGGCGGTTATGTAGCTTTCATGAATAACATAAAGGCTACTAATGCATTGGTCTATATTTCCATGAAGCCATTAGGTCTTTTTCGACGTTATCCTTATTTGGCGGCTACTATAGTTATTCCTATTGGACAATTACTTTTTATTACTACTCCTTCAGCTGCCGGATTAGGATTGTTGCTTGTGGCTTCGGTTTATCCTGTTTTAATTAGTTTGGGAGTAAGCCAACTTACAGCATTGTCAGTCATTGCCGCTGCTACTCTATTTGATCAGGGACCGGGGTCGGCAAATACTGCTATGGCTGCCGAATTGATAGGACAATCCAATGTGGAATATTTCATCACTCATCAACTTCCTTTAGTAATTCCTACTTCCTTGGTTGTAATGGTACTCTTCTATTTCAATAACCGTTATTTTGATAAAAAAGATGCAAAGAAACAGCAGGATGGCATATTGCAGGTGTCAAATGTGACTGCAACCTCATTAGTAGAAAAACCGGATGTTCCATTGGCTTTTGCGCTACTCCCGGTATTACCTTTGGCTCTTCTCATTTTCTTTTCACCTTTTGTGGGACTGTTTCAGCCTACTGTAACATTGGGTACCACTACTGCTATGCTTTTTTCTCTGTTCTTATCATTGGTATTTGTGTTGTTTCATACTCGTAGTGTGCGTACTACTTTTAACGTTTTTGCAAGTTTTTGGAAAGGCATGGGAAATGTGTTTACTTCAGTTGTAACATTGATTGTAGCTTCAGAAGTTTTCTCTAAAGGACTGATTGGTTTGGGATTTATTGATTCATTGGTGGGTTATTCCTCTCATATCGGACTTTCGGGATTAGCTATTGCCGCAATCTTTACTCTCATTATTTTTGGAGCTGCCATGCTGATGGGAAGTGGCAATGCAGCCTTTTTTTCATTTGGTCCTTTATTGCCGGGTATAGCCACTCAGCTTGGTTTGCCGGTTTTTTCATTGATACTTCCTTTGCAGTTGGCGGCAAGCATGGGACGTGCCGCATCTCCTATTGCCGGAGTCATTGTTGCCATTGCCGGGGTAGCCGGTGTGTCATCAGTGGAGTTGGCAAGGCGTAATACATTTCCTTTAATAGGAGGAATTGTTTTCTTGATACTTTATCATCTTATCACTTTCTAAAATTAATCGACAGCTATGTTTACATTGATAAAGAATGCAAATTTATATGCTCCTGCCTATCTTGGTAAAACAGACATTTTGCTATGCGGAGAAAAGATTGCGCATATTTCAAAGACAATTGAACTGAATGAATCATTTTGCCATACTATTGACGTGCAAGGTAAAATTGTTACTCCGGGATTTATAGATCAGCATGTACATATTACTGGTGGAGGAGGGCAACAAGGTTATGCCTCATTAGTCCCCGAGGTGACTATGAGCGAACTGGTGGCATGTGGTACTACTACTGTATTGGGTATGCTTGGTACTGATGGATTTGCCAAAGAACTTACTACGCTTTATGCCAAGGCCAAAGCTATTGACGATGACGGATTGTCGGCTTATATGCTGACAAGTTATTACGGATTGCCTACCAAAACATTGATGAATAGTGTGGCTGACGATCTTATCTTCATAGATAAAGTTATTGGCTGTAAGCTGGCGATGAGTGATGACCGTAGTCCGTTTCCGACAGAGCAAGAGATATTACGTATTATACATCAGGTACGTTTAGGGGGATTTACATCTGGTAAAGGAGGAATTCTCCACATTCATTTGGGAGCACTTCCGGAAGGTATTGAGCCCTTACTCAATATTGCTCGTCACTATCCTACACTGATATCTTATCTGTCTCCTACTCATCTGATACGTACTGAAGCTCTTTTTATGCAGGCTGTAGAATTTGGTAAATTAGGTGGAATGATTGATTTTTCGACTGGTGGCTCAAAGTTTGATACTCCCCATCGTTGTGTGATACGTGCATTGCGAGCTGGTGTCCCCCTTGATCGCATTACTTTTTCTAGTGATGGCCATGGTGGCGTACGCAGAGTGAATCCTGAAACTGGAGAAATAACTTATCGTCCTGCTCCTTTGAATTTAAATTTCAAGGAGGTAGTTGCATTAGTCAATGAGGAGGGGGTACCATTGGAACAGGCGATTACATTGATAACATCCAATCCGGCTCGTAATCTGAAATTACGAGCTAAAGGTATTGTGGCACAAGGAGCAGATGCAGACTTGTGTTTTTTGGCGGAAGATTTGCAGCTTACAGATGTCATTGCCCGTGGTAAATTTGTAATGCAAGATGGTACAATAGTAAAGAAGGGAAGGTACGAATTATGAAGAAGCTGATTATATTTTGTATTGGATTCCTCTGTATTTGTTTATCTGCAATAGCGAAACAGACTTTGGAAAGGCCAAGAGGTGAACATTTCTTCACTTATAGTCAATACCCTCCTTTTGCCGATCGCCCGGTAGATGTACATTATTATATACCTTCCCAGGGGGATATTAAACAAATGCCTATTGTATTTGTCTTTGAAGGAGGAGACCGCGGCTATCGTTATCTTTTGGACGGTTGGAAAGAAGAAGCGGAGAGAAAGGGTTTTATGCTTTTTATACCTCACTTTGATTTGAAATCTTATCCTTTGGCAGACTATCAGGAGGTGGGGGTGATGAATGCTGCCCATACAGTAGCTAATGCTCCCGAAAAAATTACACCAGTGTTGGTTGATAAACTATTTGAATATGTGCGTCAATTTACGGGAAGCATGCGCAAAGGATATATGATTTATGGTCATTCTGCTGGTGGGCAATTCGTACAGCGTTTCATGCTTTTTCACGATAGTCCTTATGTGGAAAAAGCTATTATAAGTTCTCCCGGTTGGTATACTTTTCCTGATTTGGCCCAGACATATCCTTATGGTACGGCTGGTATCCCCTATATTTCATCTGAACAGATAAAAAAATACTTGTCAAAACCTATCATACTACAGCTGGCTTTGGGAGATACGATACGTGAGTCTTTTCTACGCAAGACTCCTGAAGCTGAACGACAAGGACGAAACCGTATGGAGCGTGGGCGTAGTTTCTGGCTTTATATTCACCAGTTGGCTGCATCCCGTGGTTGGGAATGCCATTGGCGCAAGATAGAAGAGTGCGGCATCGGGCATGAGGCTGTCCCTATGGGGAAACAAGCTGTGCCATTATTGACGACAGATTCTTTACGGGTACTTTTTATAGGTAACAGCTATACTTTTTTTAATCGTTTGCCATGGCAAGTCCAATCGTTAGCATCCTCATGTGGAAAAAAAATATCAGTGCGCCAGGTTGCTAACCCTGGTTGGTACTTGAGACAGCATGCAGCCAATACGCAAACATTAGAGGCGATTCGTGAAGGAGGATGGGATTATATGGTGATGCAGGAACAGAGCAAGGCACCTACTCGTGAAAAGGAATGGGTAAAGAAGAATGTATTCCATCCTGCGGCGCAGTTAGATAGTTTACTCCGTCTTTATGCCCCAAAAGGAAAAAGTGTCTGTTATATGACATGGGGGCGTAATAATGATACTTATGAAGGAATGCAGCAGCAACTTACGGAAAACTATTTGGAAATGGCTGATGTCCTTGATGCTTATTGTGCTCCTGTGGGTGAGGCATGGAGACGTGTACGTAGAGAGTGTCCAAGTTTGCAGTTGTATAATTCTGATGGCAGCCACCCTAGTCCTGCAGGCAGTTATCTGGCGGCTTGTGTCTTTTATGCAATTTTTTTTGGTGAGCCTTTTAGCAGCGATTATTATGCAGGTCTACCGTCTGAAACGGCTCTTTATTTACAGAGGATAGCACAAGAAGTGGTATTAGCTAATCTTGTGTTATGGAATAGAAATCAGTCGAAGCAACCTGCCGGAGTAACTGCAAGTTTCTATCCTGACCCCAAATTTGACCGTGAGACACCTACTCTAAGTAAACCTTACGGTAGCGGATTGGCATCGGTTGATGAGATAAAGGACTATTTACAACAATTGGTTGTACGTTCTCCGGGTTTGGCATATATGGAGAATATTGGTGTTACCAAACAAGGACGTACCATTCCGGTACTTTATTTGGGTACTCCCGACAAGAAGAAGGTAAGGGTATGGATTCAAGCGGCACTGCATGGTAACGAGCCGGCAGGTGCTGAGGCTGTATGCATGCTTGTCCGTTACTTACTTTGTGAAAAAGAAGGACGTGAATTGCTGAATCATATAGCTGTGGCTTTGGTTCCTATAGCCAATGTTGATGGTTATGCCATTCAGCAACGTCGTTCAGCCGATGGTTACGATTTGAATCGCGATCAGAGCAAATTAGAGGATACTGTCACTTTGCTGTTGAAGCAGTCCTATCAGCAATGGAATCCGGACGTAGCTCTTGATATTCATGAATATACACCTTTACGTCGTGAGTTTAACTTATTACGTGGAGTGCCGACAGCAAATGCTGCTGATGTACTTTTTTTACCTACAGGACATCTTAATGCGCCTTTAGCTTTACGTACGCTGTCTGAAGAACTTTTTCGTCGTGAGGCAGAGGTCGTTTTAAATAGTGCCGGTTATGCTTCCGGTTTCTACTTTACTCCTCGTGT
Organism: Bacteroides sp. CACC 737; assembly: GCF_013874375.1. NCBI lineage: Bacteria > Pseudomonadati > Bacteroidota > Bacteroidia > Bacteroidales > Bacteroidaceae > Bacteroides > Bacteroides sp. CACC 737. Next base: position 2,646,086 of record NZ_CP059408.1, on the reverse strand, counting down.
GGCAGATGGTTCCCTTGTTCTTGTAAAAGGTGCCAAAAGTCCGCAGTCCAGTTCTACTTTTCAAGCATTGACGGGGGCTGTATCGCTTTTTGTCGAAATAAGAGGTATTGGATTGGGACCGGAGTGTTTTGCACGTCGTAGTGAGTGCGGTTTCTTGGTGGCACGGCAAACGTTGGTTACTGCTGCGCAACATCGTGCTTCAATTAAACGTAAGATAGAACAAGCCAGGAAGCGCACCTTGAAAGCTACTGAACCGATATATGTTACTTTCACTTCGGATACTGTACGTCATGTAGTCTCTTTTATCGATTATAAGGCCAATGAACTGTTTAAGACTGAACTGCCAACCCTTGATGCCATGCAGGCAACACCTCAATTGATGCGTACTCGCCCTAAGGCTTATCTGCTCGATGCTCCCTGTACAGAAGCAGTATGTAAGCTTCGAGCGTTGGGTGTACACATTGAGCAAGTTACCCGTGTACAAAAAGCAAAAGTTGAGCGTTACAAAGTAACCCGTCTGTATCGTGCAGAGAAGGAATGGGAGGGGATTCATCCGGTAAATGTAGAAACGGATGTCTATGAAGATAATGTAGAACTTCCAATAGGTAGTTGGTTGGTACCTTTGGCACAACCTTTAGGAAATTTGGTTGCCACGTTGCTTGAACCGGAGTCTGTCTGTGGTTTCGTAAACTTCTGTGTTATTCCGGCTGAGGAAGGAAAGGGACTGTTTATCAGTAGACTTATAAAATAAGAATTGGATATATAAAATTAAATTCGGTAATGACTATGAAACTAAAAAAAACGCTACAGATTATACTTGCTTTATGTTTAGGCCTATGGATGATTTCATGCCAGCAGGAACATATCAAGTTGACCTCTCCAAATGGAAAACTTTCTTTAGAGTTTACACTTGATGAAGAAGGTGCTCCCCGATATTGTTTAAGACATGCGGGGAAGAATATTTTACTTCCTTCACGTCTGGGATTGGTTTTGAAGGATGCGCCAGATCTTTTGACTGGTTTCGTTCTAAAAGAGGTTAAGCATGATTCGCATAATGATGTGTGGCAACCAGTATGGGGGGAAGAGGCTGAAATTGTAAATCATTATAATGAATTGAGGGTATGCCTCAAGGAAGAAACATCGTTGGAGCGGGAACTGAATATTATTTTTCGTCTTTTTGATGATGGGATGGGATTCCGGTATGAGTTCCCGCGCCAGCAACAGCTACAAGAGTTTCTTATTGATGACGAAGTGACTGAATTCGTTTTTCCTGCAGATTATGATGCTTGGAGTATTCCAGTGAAAGGAGTTCGTTTTTACGAGGCCTTATTTGAGAAAAAAACTCTTAGTAAGATGGGATGGGTAAGCACTCCGGTGACGATTGAGACAACAGATAGCCTTTATTTGGCTATTCATGAAGCAAATCTTACAGATTATGCTGCCATGAACTTGAAGCCGGTTGAACAAGTTGAAGATAATAAAACGGTTACATTACGTGCGGCTCTTACACCTTGGAGTACAGGTGAGAAAGTACGTGTTACCGATACCCGTGTATCTCCTTGGCGTACAATGATAGTGGCTGAATCTGCCGGTGATTTGCTTCTTTCCCGTCTCATGTTAAATCTTAATGAACCTTGTCGTATAACCGATACTTCCTGGATACAACCTATGCGCTATATTGGAATTTGGTGGACTTATCACATGAAGCATAACACCTGGCATGCCGGTCCCCATCATGGGGCCACAACAGAGAATACAATGCGTCACATCGATTTTGCTGCTGCCAATAACCTGGGAGGTGTACTGGTGGAAGGGTGGAATGAAGACTGGGCTACTTGGAAGTTTAGTTTCACAAAACCTTATACCGATTTTGATATACAACGTATTACTGATTATGGGCGTAGCAAAGGAGTAGCTTTGATAGGACATCATGAAACTGGCGGTAATGTTTCCAATTATGAAAATCAGATGGAAGATGGTTTCAAGTTCTATGAGAAATATGGTGTGCATCAAGTAAAAACGGGTTATGTGGGCGATTTGCTTGATGGGAAAGAATATCATAGCAGTCAGTTTGGTGTACTTCATTATCGCAAGGTAATAGAGGCTGCTGCCCGTCACCGTATCTGTATTGATAATCATGAACCGGTGATTCCTACAGGTTTGCAGCGTACTTTTCCTAATCTGATGACACAAGAGGGAGTACGTGGACAAGAATGGGACGCTTGGGATGTAGATGGTGGAAATCCTCCCTCTCATACCGTAATATTGCCTTTCACTCGTGGGTTGGCAGGCCCGATGGACTTTACACCGGTGACGTTTCGGTTTGTTAACGATGTAATGCCACAGACACGTGTACATACCACACTGGCCAAACAATTGGCGCTGTTTGTGGTGCTCTATTCACCGTTACAAATGGCTTCGGATGAAATAGAGAATTACGAGGCTAATCCGGAACCTTTTAATTTTATAGTATCTTGTCCTACAGATTGGAGCAGAACAGTGGTGCCGGAAGCATGCATTGGCAGTTATGTTACTATTGCCCGTTGTGATAAAGGAGAGGGATACTGGTATATAGGCAGTATCACGGGAGATGAGGAACGAACGGCTAATATCAGTCTGTCTTTTCTCGATACAGATAAAAGATATCTGGCTACTATTTATCGTGATGCTCCTGAGGCCGATTATGAGACATGTCCTGCTGCTATACTTATAGAAGAGCGCGAAGTGACTTATAGTGATACCCTCACCATTCGGCAAGCACGTAGTGGAGGAACTGCCGTACGTCTGTGTCCTATAAAAGACAGTTGAGCCGGAGGTATATTGGGGCAGAGTTGTTTATATTTTCTCTCTCAAGTATTCGTAAAAGCTATATTGCGACCGTACCTTCTCCTTTTGCGGTCGCGACGACTTCCAGCGGTTTCGCAACCGGTCGTCCACAAAGCAGGCTTTCCGTTTGTCTGACAGTTGTATGGATAGCATATCGATGAGCTCTTGCTTCAAGTCCGGGTCTAGAATGGGGGTGACGGCTTCGATACGGCGGTACAAGTTACGCCGCATCCAGTCCGGCGAGCCGAGGAAGAGCTTGGGTGCGCCGCCGTTGCCGAAGTACCACACACGGGCATGTTCCAGAAAGGTATCCACGATGCGTGTCACGCGGATGTTGTGGCTGTACTCCTGCCCGGGGATGAGGCAGCAGATGCCGCGGACAATGAGGTCTATCTCTACACCGGCTTGCGAGGCTTCGTAGAGGCGGTCTATCATGGCGGGGTCTTGCAGGGCATTCATTTTTAGGATAATCCGTCCTTGCTTGCCTTGCCGGGTCAGTTCTATTTCGTGATTGATGAGGCGGTTCAGTTCAGGAATCAGGTTGAAGCGGGCCACAAGCAGGCGGTGGAACACCGGATTTTCCTTTCCCTGCAGAGTACGGAACAAGTTGTGCAGGTCGTTTACAATCACCGGGTTGCAGGTGAATAGTCCGCTGTCCGCATAGAGGGTGGCGGTCTTTTCGTTGAAGTTGCCGGTGCTGATGTAGGCGTAGCTTGTCAGTTTGCGCCCTTCCTTGTCGCGGCGTAGCACGAGGGCTACTTTGGCATGTACCTTTAGTCCCGGTATGCTGAAAATGATGTTGATGCCGGCGGTTTTCATCATCTCGGCGGTGGCGAGGTTGTTTTCTTCGTCGAAGCGGGCTTTCAGTTCCACAAAGACAGTGACTTTCTTTCCGTTCTGTGCGGCGGCTATCAGGGTGTTGATGACGGTGGAGTTCTCTGCCACGCGATACTGGGTCACCATGATTTCACGCACGGTGGGTTCGTGGACGGCTTCATATAGAAAATGGATGAAGTGGTCGAAGGAGTGGTAGGGATAATGCAGCAGCAGGTCCTTCTTCTCCACATAGCGGAAGATGGATTCGCGTTCGTCCAGGCAGGTCAGCTTCATGGGCTGGGGTTTCTTGATGGGACGTACGCTTTGGTTGGGATTGGGCAGATGCCGCAAATCCTCCATGTTGAGGTGCTTGTCTCCCGGCACCAGCTCCCGGCGGTCTATGCGGTAGGCATCTACCAGAAAGTCGAGGAAGTCCTGGGGCATGGCGCGGTCGTATACAAAACGGCACACGGCGCCTATCTTGCGTTTCTTTACCTTCTTCTTCACCTGCTCGATGATTTCGGAGGTATTGGCGGCATCGTCTATCAGAATATCCGCATCGCGTGAAATCTTGATGCAATAACTGCTGTCCACTTCATAACCGGGGAAGATGGTATCCAGATTGGCCTTGATGATGTCTTCAATGAACATCAGATAATAGTCTTTCCCCACCTTAGGCAGCTGGATGAAGCGCGGCACTTTGCTGTACGGCAGTTTCATCACGAAATACTGGATACGGTTTGGAGAACTGGCGGGAGCTCCTTTCAGATGAAGCCGTACGGCCAGATAGAGACGGTTGTCGCGCAGGAATGAAATCACCTTGTCCTTGCTTACGGGCACCGGGGCCAGATAAGGGAATATCTCTTCGCGGAAGAAGCTGCGCACAAAGTCGCGGTGAAACGGTTCTACGTTGCGGCTTTGATAAAATATGATGTGATGTTTCCGCAGGGCGGGCAGTATCTTCTGTTCGTAGATGCGGATACGTTCCTCCAGTTGGCGGTTGACTTCTTGGTTGATTTCATCTACCAGTTCGGCGGCAGACTGCATAGTCTCTTCATCGCTTTGCGAGGCTCCGGTGGCTATGGCCTTATGGTCGGCTACGCGTATCTTGTAGAATTCTTCCAGATTGGAAGAGTATATAGAAATAAAGTTGATGCGTTCGTATAGCGGCAATGTCTCGTCTTCCGCTTCCAGCAGTACGCGGTAGTTGAAGGAAAGCCAGCTGATGTCACGTTTGAAATATCTGTTTTCCATAGTTTAATGTGCTAAAGTGATTAATGTGCCAATGTGCTAATGAAGAGAAGTTCGCGGATGGTGCGCAGCCAATTAGCATATTGGCACATTATCACATTAGCATATTGATTTCTTTCCCAAATATAATTACCTTTGTCTTAATAAACAAAGGAAAGATGACAAAAGTTGGTTTATTATCGGATACGCATGGCTACTGGGATGAAAAGTACCTGCAATATTTTGAGGGCTGTGACGAAATATGGCATGCCGGTGACATCGGTTCGCTGGAAGTGGCACAGAAGCTGGCGGCTTTCCGTCCCTTCCGTGCCGTGTATGGCAATATTGACGGGCAGGAGATACGGCAGCTCTATCCGCAGATTCTCCGTTTCACGGTGGATGGGGCGGAGGTGCTGATGAAGCATATCGGCGGTTATCCCGGCAACTACGACCCTTCCATCAAGGGCAGCATTCTGGTGCGTCCCCCAAAGCTGTTCATCAGCGGGCACTCGCATATACTGAAGGTGAAGTATGACAAGACGTTGGATGTACTCCACATCAATCCGGGCGCTGCGGGCATTCAAGGTTTCCATAAGGTGCGTACGATGGTACGCTTTGCGGTTGATGGGGGAACGTTTAAAGATTTGGAGGTGATAGAACTTGCTGACCGATGATGTAGTTTGTTTATTTTCAATGGATTGTATTTACCGATTGTTTACGCTGTAGTGTAAAAGCCGTTACATGCTAATGTAAAGGTCGTTACGCTATTGGGTAAAGGCCGTTACACTATTTGGTAAAGGTCGTTACACGCTGAGGTGAAGACCGTTTCATCAAGGGGTGACGGCCGTTACGCACTGAAGTAAGCAAAACAATGTACCGGAGTAAGCAAAGCAATGAAGTAAAAAGATGAAACCAAGCCTTCACTTAATCGAATTTTTCCATTATCTTTGTACCCGAATAGCAAGTAGAGCCGTGGGGCATCGTCCTCCTTCTTATTTTATTCTCCATTTTGAAGTATCACCGAAAAAGAACTGAAATATGAAAGGAATTATTCTTGCAGGTGGCAGTGCCACTCGTCTCTATCCGTTGTCCAAGGCTATCTCCAAGCAGATAATGCCCGTCTACGACAAGCCGATGATATACTACCCGCTCTCTACACTGATGTTGGCGGGAATTCGCGAAGTGCTTATTATCTCTACTCCACGTGACTTACCCATGTTCCGCGAGCTGCTGGGAACCGGCGAAGAACTCGGTATGTCCTTTTCCTATAAGATACAAGAGAATCCCAACGGACTGGCACAAGCCTTTGTGCTGGGTGCAGAGTTCTTGGACGGCGGACCGGGCTGCCTTATTCTGGGCGACAACATGTTCTACGGTCAAGGCTTCTCCGCCATGCTGAAGCGTGCCGCTTCCATAGACAAGGGTGCCTGCATCTTTGGTTATTACGTCAAGGACCCCCGTGCCTACGGTGTAGTGGAGTTTGATGCCAACGGCAAAGCCGTCTCGCTGGAAGAAAAGCCTGCCAATCCTAAAAGCAACTATGCCGTCCCCGGACTGTACTTCTACGACTCCACCGTGACAGAGAAAGCCGCCTCCTTGAAGCCCTCTGCTCGCGGCGAATACGAAATTACCGACCTCAACCGTCTCTATCTGGACGAGGGCACACTGAAAGTGGAGCTCTTCGGCCGTGGCTTTGCCTGGCTCGACACCGGCAATTGCGACAGCCTGCTGGAAGCCAGCAATTTTGTCGCCACCATCCAGAACCGTCAAGGCTTCCGCGTGAGCTGTATCGAAGAGATTGCCTGGCGCAAGGGCTGGATAGATGTAGACCAGCTGTATCGCTTGGGTGAACAGCTTGGCAAGACCGAATATGGCAAATACCTGATGGAACTGGCTGAATCGAAGCGATGAACTCTTTGTTCCCCAAAAAGAGAAGGAGAATAGTTCTCCTATAAAGGCCCGCTGACTTTAATTTTTAATTTATAATTTTTAATTCTCATGAAGACTTATCTCGTAACCGGTGCCGCCGGTTTTATCGGCGCCAACTATATTAAATACATCCTGGCAAAACATAATGATATTAAAGTGGTGATACTGGATGCCTTGACCTACGCAGGCAATCTGGGCACCATTGCCAATGACATTGACGATGAACGTTGCTTTTTTGTAAAAGGTGACATCTGCGACCGCGTGCTTGCCGACGAACTGTTTGCCAAGTATAAATTCGATTACGTAGTGAATTTTGCTGCCGAGAGCCACGTAGACCGTAGCATAGAGAATCCCCAGCTTTTCCTGATGACCAACATCCTGGGTACACAAAACCTGCTCGACGCCGCCCGCCGTGCCTGGGTCACGGGCAAGGACGAGTCCGGTTATCCCACTTGGCGCAAAGGCGTTCGTTACCATCAAGTGTCTACCGACGAAGTTTACGGCTCACTTGGTGCCGAAGGCTACTTCACAGAGCAAACCCCGCTCTGCCCGCACAGCCCTTACAGCGCCAGCAAGACGAGTGCCGATATGGTAGTGATGGCCTATCACGATACCTATAAGATGCCCGTCACTATCACCCGCTGTTCCAACAACTACGGTCCTTATCACTTCCCCGAAAAGCTGATTCCGCTTATCATCAAGAATATTCTCGAAGGCAAGAACCTCCCCGTCTATGGCGACGGCAGCAACGTGCGTGACTGGCTCTACGTGGAAGACCACTGCAAAGCTATCGACCTGGTTGTCCGCGAGGGTGTGGAAGGCGAAGTCTACAACGTAGGCGGTCACAACGAAAAGACCAATCTTGAAATCGTGAAGCTGACTATTGCCACCGTCCGCCGCTTGATGGAGGAAGAACCCCGTTACCGTGCAGTGCTGAAGAAACAAGTAAAAGCCGCCGACGGCACGATTGACATCAGCTGGATAAACGAAGACCTTATCACCTTCGTCAAAGACCGCCTAGGTCACGACCAGCGTTATGCCATCGACCCCACAAAGATTACCAATGCCCTGGGCTGGTATCCGGAGACGAAGTTCGAGGTCGGCATCGTCAAGACCATTGAATGGTACCTGAACAACCAGCCGTGGGTGGAAGAAGTGACCAGCGGTGATTATCAGAAGTATTACGAACAGATGTATGGAGGTAGAGGTTAAGGTTTAGGGATTAGGGTCTAACCGCTAATCCTTAACCTCTAACCTCTCAATTCAGCGCCACCGCTAACAGTAATCCTAAGAACAGCATATTGCGCGACGTCTCGCCCAGTATGCTGTTCAGCTTTTTACCGCTACCTATCTGTATCATTTTGCGCCACGTCAGTGCGTGCATATAGAGATAGACGCAGGGAGCCCAGATAAATTCCAGTGGAGTCAGCTTGCCCGTGTAGACAAACCAGAAGCAGAGCAGCACGGCGGCGATGCCCAGTGCCAGATACATATTCTCACCGAACTTCTTGCCGTAGCGTACCACCAGCGTACACTTGCCGCTTACGGCATCCTGCTCGCGGTCGCGATAGTTGTTCACCATCAGCAAGGTGTCTATGGCGAGGCCATTGACGAGCGACAGCACCACCACATCCATATTCAGCGTATAGGCCTGCACGTAGTAGGTGCCGCATACGGGCACGAAGCCGAAGAACACCAGCACCAGTACGTCGCCCCAGCCCCGATAGGAGAGCAGCGTGGTATAGAGGAAAGCAAACAGTATGCACACCACGCCCAGCACCACCAGTTCCCAGCCTCCGTGGGGCAGCTGCCCCCAGACGGTGAACAGCACTGCCAGCCCTGCCAGGCACGACAGTGTCAGTGCGATGCCGATGCCGGTTTTCATGGCTGCCGGCGTAATCCAACCTTCGGCGCAGGCGCGCTGCGGCCCCAGCCGGTCTTCCCGACGGTCGGTCCCTTTCTGGAAGTCGAAGAGGTCGTTGATAAAGTTGGCGGCAATCTGCATGCCGCAGGCAAAGAGGGCGCACAGCAGGGCGGGTGCGGTCTTGAACTGTCCGTCGCTGAAGGCAAGGGCACTGCCCAGCAATACCGGGATGATGGCTCCCGTCAACGTCTTGGGGCGGGCGGCGAGAAACCATGCGTAGGGTGAATTCTGTTTAATCTCGTTCATCGTAGTTCCAATTTAGTTCGGCATCTGCCAGCAAAAATACTGAAAATCCCTATATTTGTACCCACTTATGATGAAGAAGTTAGTCTACATATCCATTCTTTCTCTGCTGCTCTTGTCTTCCTGCCGTTCCAAGCGGATGATTACCGTGTCGTTGCCGCAGCCAGTCATGCAGGCAGACAGCACGCAGCTTGGCGATACTATCGGGTTGCCTGCCCGCCTTTCGCCGATGTTCACCTTTGACCAGTCTGATTTGCGTAATGTCCGCCGCCAGCCGGCGAAGGGCGAGGTAAAGAAACAGCAGATAAAGAAAACGGCACCGGTACAAAAGGTAATTGTGCAGCGAGGTACAAGAATCACATCGAAAACCACCCACGTAGGCTCGGCCTATAAGGGCGTCAGCCGCATTAAGACGTACGACTTCACGCATCGCGACGTGCCTGCCGCCTTCGAGGGCTTCCGCATCGCCTTTGTCTCCGACCTGCACTACAAAAGCCTGCTGAAGGAGGAGGGATTGAAGGACCTGGTCCGCCTGCTCATAGACCAGAAGGCCGACGTGCTGCTGATTGGCGGTGACTTTCACGAAGGCTGCCAGTACGTGCCGCCCGTCATGGCTGCCCTGGCGCAAGTGAAGACGCCGTTGGGCACCTATGCCGTGCTTGGCAACAATGACTACGAGGCTTGCTATGACGACATCGTGCGCGAAATGAGGCATTATGGCATGCATCTGCTGGAGCATAAGGTGGACACCCTGCGGCGTGGCGGCGAGCGGATTCTTGTGGCGGGCGTGCGCAATCCTTTCGACTTGGCCAAGAACGGCACATCGCCCACACTCGGCCTTTCGCCCGACGATTTCGTAATCCTGCTGACGCATACGCCGGACTATGCCGAGGACGTCCCGGTGACAAACTCCGACCTCATTCTGGCCGGACACACGCATGGCGGGCAGGTGACGCTGTTCGGGCTTTATGCACCGATAGTCCCCTCGCACTACGGGCAGCGGTTCCTCTCCGGGCTGAAGTACAACTCAAAGAACATCCCGATGATTGTCACCAACGGCATCGGCACTTCGCAGAAGGCCATCCGCATGTTTGCCCCCGCAGAGGTGGTGATGATTGTGCTGCACCGGCTGACGGACTGATTTATTCTTCGGGCATCAGCACCACTCCCAGTTTCTTCTTGCCATCCATCTTTACCACCATCGGCTGGTGGAAATGTACATGCCGCAGGTACTTCGTCTCGTGTACGGCAGGCTGTGCATTCAGGAATTCCTGATTGTATACGCCGTCATTCATAAAGGCGTTGATGGTAAAGTATCCCACTCCAAAGGAGGTCAGGTTCTGGAAGAAGTGGGTTCCCTGGCTGGGGTCTACCCGGTAGTTGGTCAGTCCGGCTTCCACTATCACGCGGGCAGCGCTGATGTGCGGCCACTTCACGGGGATGCCGAGCCAGGTGTCACTGCTACCCCAGCGTCCGGGACCTACAAGGACATAGTTGCGGCCTTCGTCCAGGAACTGCTGGTTCAGCTTCTCTATCTCCCAGGCAATCTCCTGGTTGTGGGAGGCACTATAGTCGTCTGTCTTCACATAGATAATGTCATGTATCTCGTTCATGATGCCATGTCCCAATGAGTTGTTGGAACGGAGCAGTACCTGGTTGTCTGGAATAGCGGTAAGGTCTTCATCCAGCATCTCCTTGGTGTCGACTATCGGGCGGATTTGCAGCAGGTAGAAGGTGCCGGTTTTGTCCTTCTCGCGGCTCATGGTGGCGGCAAACTCTATCTCTACGGGACGGCGCATCTCCTGCTCTCCGTATTTCAAAGCCAGTTGCAGGATGCGTGGCAGGGGGAATACGTCGTGTTGCAGGATGTTGGCAAAGGTGATGACTTTGCGTCCGCCGGGATAAAGCCCGTCGCGGATAATCTGGTCGTAAGGGTCGTAGGTGGAGGCTATGTAGTTCAGTGCTCCATCCTTTTCCGCTTCTTTGACGTGCAGTTTCAGCAGGTTGAAGCCGTCGTCGATGGAGAAGTCGTGACCGGCATTGCGCAGGTCGAGGGCATAGAAGCGGGTCTGAGTCTCTTTGAGGGCAATCTCCATTTCGCTGGTTTGCAGCACCTGGTTGGGGTGATAGGGCGAGAAGCGGAGCGTCATGCCACCGTCCACGATGTATTTACCTAAACCGAGCGCCAGATTGACGATACCTTCTTCTGCCTTCTCGTCGCCGATGGGGTAGTAGTTGAGCGAACGTGCCACGCCGGACATGCTGGGGTAGTAGCGGTCACCATACTGGTTGCCCACTACCTCTTGCAGGATGACAGCCATCTTTTCCTGGTCGATAACGTTGCTCGTTGCCTGCATGTATGCCTTCGAGTCGCGGAAGTAGACCGAAGCATATACTCCCTTGATGGCATCGCTCAGCATGCGCAGCATCTCGTACTTGTCGTCCAGATAGGGAATCATGTAGGTGTTGTAGATGCCGGCGAAGGGTTGGTAGTGCGAGTCTTCCAACAACGAGGACGAACGGATGGCAAGCGGCGACTTCACCACGTCGAAGAAGGTGAAGAAGTCCTCCACCAGGCGGTCGGGCAGCTTTGCTTTGAGGAAGTAGCGCAGGATGACGTCATCGTCGGCATCGGACAAGGCTATCTGATACAGATTGTTGGTATCCATAAACTCGTCGAACACATCGGTACAGAGCACGATGGTCTTGGGGATGGCGACACGGGCATTCTCAAACTCTTCGAACTCGGGGTGATGCTTCACCAGGTTGTCGATGAAAGCCAGTCCGCGCCCCTTGCCTCCCAGCGAACCGTCTCCAATACGGGCAAAGTTGGAGTATCGGTCAAAGCGGTCGCGCCTGAAGACTGCCACTACTCCCTGGTTTTTCATCTTGCGGTATTTCACGATAGCCTCGAAGATAATTTTACGGTGGGCATCCACGTCTTGCAGGCTATTCCAGGTGATGGGCCGCAGGAACTCTGCCACGGGGAACATGGCACGCGAGTAGAGCCAGCGGCTGACGTGGTTGCGGCTGATGTGGTAAAGGAATGATTCTGCCGGAACAGCAAAAAGAATGTTCTGCAGCTCTTTGAGATTCTTTACGCGGGCAATCTCTTCCAGCGTGTCCGGGTTGCGGAAGATAAAGTCGCCGAAGCCGAAATTGTCTGATACAATACGGCGCAGGTCCACATCCATCTTTTTGGAATTCTTGTCGATGAAGGCGGCATCGTATTTGGCTGCATACGCTACGTTGTCCGATTCGCTGGACTGTATGATAAGGGGTACAAACGGGTCTTCCTTGCGGATGGCGGCACAGAGCTTGATACCGGCCAGTCCGTCCTTCTCGCCCCGTTCTACGCGGGGGAAGCGTACGTCGGTGATGACACCTAATATATTATTCTTATATTTTTGGTAGATGCCGAAGGCTTCTTCGTACGTACGTGCCAGTACAATTTTGGGACGTCCCCTCATGCGCAGCGTGCGCTGGTGGGCATTCAGTGCTTCGGTAGAGAATTCCTGGCTCTGCTTCAATACGAATTTATACAGATTGGGCAGGATGGAGGAGTAAAAGCGGATGCCGTCTTCCACCAGCAGGATGAGCTGCACACCCACTTCGTTGACGTCGTGCTCCAGGTTCATCTTGTCCTCTATCAGCTTGATGATGGAAACCAGCAAGTCGGTATTTCCCAGCCAGCAGAACACATACTCAAAGGGACTGAGGTCTTCATTGGCAATGCGCTTGGTGATGCCGTGGCTGAAAGGGGTAAGTATCACCATCGGAATTTGCTCATATAGGCTTTTGATGTATCGTGCCACGTCGAAGCTGTCGTTGTCTCCCGTACCCGGCATGCAGATGATGAGGTCGAAAGAGATGGAGGACAGCTGTGTCAGCGCCTCTTCGCAAGTGGAAACCTGCGTGAAACGGGGAGGGTAGCGCAAGGAAAGCGAAGTGTATTCGTTGAATATCTTTTCGTCGATGCGGCCGTCATCTTCCAGCATGAAGGCATCGTAAGGATTGGCTATCAGAAGGACATTGAAAATGCGCCGTGTCATGAGGTTGGCAAACTGTGTGTCCTTGAAATAGAGCTGGTTTAATTTGAACTTACTGAGCATGGCTTCTCATGATTTGTTGGTTTCGGAAGGCAAAAGTAATAGAAATCGAACCTATTCGGATAGTTTTTCGACCGTTTTTTTTATATTTATGCGTAATATTGCATCCAAAAAAACAATATATGACCTATGTCTGCTCCATATCCGTTTCCATATAAATCCGTTGCATGTACATTTCTGCTGTTATGGGTGTCCGTTTTTTTGTCCGCTGACTTGTTTGCCGGTTCATTCCGCACCTTGGGTATCAAGGAGGGATTGGGCAGTCGGCAAGTATTCCAGATAAACAAGGATTCAGCCGGATTTGTCTGGGTGTATACTCATGTCGGGATAGATCGTTATGACGGGAATGAAATCAAGCATTACAAGTTGGACGGAATGGTTGATTCCAGGGACAATATCCAGTCTTCCACTACCATGATGTGTGATAAGGAGGGTATTGTCTGGGTTGCATTGAAGAATGGAAAAATCTATGCATACAACAAACTGACGGACTCTTTCCAATTGCGTGTGGACTTGGCCGATTACTTGCCTTCTCCGGTATTGTATAATATTCTGTTTGATGACGAAAACCGTTTGTGGTTGTGTATGTCGAAGGGGCTTTATTCTTGGGAAGAAAGTGCAGGGCTGTCTTTTGCCGGATTGAAGGGGCAATCTGTCCGTTGCATGGTCCAAATGGAAGATGAAGTGTTTTTTGCAGGCACCGACAAGGGTGTCTTCCGGCTGACGAGGGTAGGAACGGCAGGTGCTTCGTCTTTTGAGACGAGGCCGGTTGGCCTGCATACAGAGATGCATGTGGAATCGCTCTATGTCTTCGGAGCGAAGCTGTTCATCGGTACCTTTTCAAACGGGGTATTTGTGCTTGACGGTCCCGACGGGCGGATACATCCCTTGAATGACCGGATTCCTCATGTACCTATCCGTTCGTTTGCAAGGACAAAGGATAATTTGCTGCTGGTGGGAGCCGACGGTGCAGGTGTTTTTTGCATGGATGTCGCTACCGGAAAACTTTTGAACCATTACATGAATAACGGGGATGATGACAAAAGCTTGAGTGGTAATACGGTATCCGATATTTGTGTGGATGAATCCGGAGTTGTGTGGATTAGCACTTCTACGAATGGTATCAGCTATCTGGATCCGGAGATGCCGGATGTCTATAGAATCAGACACGAACGCAATAATGATAATTCCCTGAAGTCGGACCATGTAAATGTAATGTTTCAGGACTCGGAGGGAGATTATTGGTATGGTACAAACAACGGCGTCAGCCTCTATCAACCTCGGTCACGCAAATGGACCCACTATCTGGACAGTACGGAATATAGTGGCAAAGTGGTATTGGCGCTTGCCGAAGACTCCGGGGGAAACATCTGGGTAGGTGGCTATGGTATCGGTGTCTATTGTATTCATAAACAGACCGGACGGGTACAGAAGAAAGAGAAAAGAAATGTACATCCGGAGAAGGGAATAGCCACCGACTATGTTTATGCCATTTATGCGGAAGGGGATTATATCTGGTTCGGTGGTATTGAAGGAGAGTTTACCCGTTACGATATACGGACGGATACTTATACATATTACCCGATTGATTGCATAGGTGACATAAAGCCGGGTAAGGGGGGCTCATTACTGATTGCCGGTTGTAGTGGGTTGGCCGTCTTTGATAAGAAGTCGGGAGACACGCAGTGGCATCAGACGTTTGGAGACATCTCTCTGCATTATCCTATCCGTTGCTTGATGCAGTCTTCATCCGGTGATATTTGGCTGGCGACAGACGGGGAAGGCCTTATACGTGTTGGTCTGGATGGGAAAGAGGCGCATGCATATACCGTAGATGACAATCTGGTTTCCAATTCCATCAATAGTCTGCTGGAGGATAACGAAGGGCGTATCTGGTTCAGTACGGAGAAGGAATTGTATTGCTTGGATTGTTCCCGGGATATTATCATCAGTGCCAATGATTTTTTGGATGTCAGCTGGGGATATTACAACCCGAATGCTGCCCTTAAGTTGAAGAATGGATGCCTTGCTTTCGGTACCGCAGAAGGGGGCCTTTCCTTCCTTCCGTCTTTGGACTTGGGGACTCATGCACCCGTTGAGCTGATTCTGACAGACTTTAAACTGCTTTATGAATCGGTCAAAGCGGGAATGAAAGGCTCTCTTTTGCAAACGAATATCAATGATACCCGGAAAATAGATTTGAAGTATAATCAAAACTCCTTCTCTATTTCCTTCTCTGCCATCAACTTTGCAGTCCCGCATCGTATCAGATATGAGTATAGGCTCGAAAATCACAATGAGGAGTGGGAACACTCCAATTCAGTGCGGAACGTGAGCTATATGAATCTCTCGTCCGGTAAGTATGTATTCCGCTTGCGGGCATTTGATAAATACACCGGGCAGCAGGTGGGAGAAAGAAGTCTGGACATTGTCATTCATAACCCTTACTGGGTTTCGTGGTGGGCGCTGTTCATCTATTTCATCTTGTTGTCTGTCTTTGTCTACATATTTGTGCAGTATAGGAGGCATAAGGTGAACGAGGGGCGTATAAGGGACAAGATACGTTCCTTTATCAGTATAGCCCATGATATCCGTACACCGGTTACTTTAATAAAGGCTCCGCTGAGCGAGCTCGAAGCGCAGGAGGGACTTCCGGAGCAGGGTAAGAAAACCGTTGCGGTGGCAATGAAGAATGTGGAAAAACTGATGGGAATGATTACTCAACTGCTTGAGTTGCAGAAAACGGAACTGCATGCCGAGGAGTGTCTGAAGGTTTCTCCATACGACATTAAGGCTTATCTGGAGGAAAAAATGGCGGAGTTTCACTTAGCCGCCATGCAGAAGAGCGTCGGGATAGAGTTGGAGGTGGAGCCGGATATGCCCAAGGTTTGGATTGACCGGGAGAAGATGGATCATATCATAGACAATCTGCTCTCCAATGCCTTGAAGTATACAGAGAAGGGAGTCATTCACATACTGGTGAAGACTGCAAGAAAGAAGTGGACTATTGAAGTGAAGGATACGGGTATCGGCATTCCAAAAGAGGAGCAGGGCAATATTTTTCACGAATATTATAGAGCCCAGAATGCCATGAACTTTGAGGAAACCGGTTCGGGTATCGGTCTGATGATTACGCGCCGCATTGTGAAACAGCATCACGGCACCATCTCTTTCAGTAGCGTGGAGGGACAGGGAACTACGTTTACGGTAACTTTCCCGCAGAGGATAAAGGCGAGCGTGGCGGTGGAAGCGAAGGCTGACGGCCAGGAAGAAGCTCAGGCCGCTACCGGGGCTGTGCATGAAGAAACGGAACGTGCCGGGAGGAATGTCCTTCTTCTGGCGGAGGACGATGCGGATATGAGGGAGTATCTGGTGGACAGCTTGTCTTCCGAATATAAGGTAGTTGCCGTGCCCGACGGCGGAAAGGCATTGGAGACGGCAAGGGAAATCAATCCTGATATTATTATCTCGGACATTGTGATGCCGGTACTGGAAGGTGATGAATTGTGCCGGATTCTGAAGTCATCGGTAGATACAAGCCATATACCTATTATATTACTGACCGCACTGAGTGAGAGGGAAAATATCATCTTCGGACTGGAAGCCGGTGCCAATGACTACATCATCAAGCCTTTCGACTTGTCTGTGCTGAAAGTGCGTATTAGGAATATTCTTCAGAATAGGCAGCATTTGCGCGAAACCGTGTTGGCGATGGATGCGCAGCCCGAAGAGACAGACTATACCAGCCAGTTGGACAAGGAGTTTCTGGACAAGGTTATGAAGGTGATTGAGGAGGAGTTGTCCGATTCGGAATTCTCCATCAATGACTTCTGCCGGATGCTGGGCATGAGCCGCACTTCTGTCTACAATAAGATAAAGACGCTGACCGGGCAGGGACCGAATGACTTCATCCGCATTGTCCGTTTGAACAAGGCAAAAGAGCTGCTGGTTTCCCGGAAATATTCGATAGGGGAAGTGGCGAATATGGTCGGATTTTCTGACCCGAAATATTTCAGTACATGCTTCAAAAAGCAGTTTGGTACCAGTCCCAGCAAAATTTAGAGCCATGAAGACTGCTTTTGAACCACTGCTGACAAGTATTAAACCTTTTTTGTCAGAGAATAAACCCTTGTCTCCCTGATAGTGCGTAATATTGTGGACAGTAAACAATATTAAAAAACGCATATAAAAAATGGAAACGTATTTAGGTCTTGATTTAGGAGGCACGAAGTTGCTGATTGGCGAAATGGATAGCCGTGGCAACATTTTGAGGTATAAGAAATATGACTCCGGTTACTTTAATCAGCAGGCTGCGCTGGAAATCATCAAGTCGTCGCTCGATGATTATATCCGTACCGTGGGCTGGTATGACCAGAAACCGGTAGCGATGGGTGTTGGGCTGATAGGGCGTGTAGATCCCAACGAAGGTGTCTGGCTGCAGATTGACCCGAGCAGGACACAGCGGATTGAGTTGGCAAAGGAACTGTCGGATATATATGGCATGCCTTGCCATATAGACAATGATGTGAAGAGCGCTACAAGAGCCGAACGCGTCTGGGGATTCGGACAAATTTCCAAAAACTTCATATACGTAAATGTAGGTACAGGCATTGCCGTGGGTACGGTGATAAATGGGAGACAAATCCGTGGCAGCCATTTCAATGCCGGCGAAGTGGGACACGTGCGTGTAGGTGTGAACATAGGCATTAAATGCGGTTGTGGACGGATGGACTGTGTGGAGGCGATTGCTGCCGGCATAGGTTTTGACAATTGTGCCCGTCTGCTCCGCAACCAGTATGAGACCGGCCTGCATATTCCGGCTGAAAAAGGGGAACGGGTGATTGTGAGTGAGGTGTTTGCACTTAGTCAGAAAGGTGACCCTCTCTGTACGGTGCTGGTGGAGAATGCAGCTGAGGCGCTTGCCAATCTTATCATGAATCTGGTACGTGTGATTGACCCGGACACGGTGGTGTTGGGTGGAGGCATTGTGGCCGACGGGTATATGCACGAGAAGATTCTGGAGAAACTTCATCCTACGACCATGCGTTTTGTCAGCAACGGGGTTGTCATTACGAAACTGAATCCCGGATTTATCGGGCTTCTGGGGGCCGGCGCGGTGGCGATGAATATGTGATTAGGAATTAATGATTAAGAATATGAAAATAACAATAACAAAGAATGAAAAGGAGTTTGACTGCACGGCTGCATGGCGCATCATCGGGCAGATGTTGAATGAACCGGAGAGTGTGATAGGACTTTCGACGGGACGTACTACCGGCAATCTTCATCGGTTGGTGGGAGAAATCTATACTAAATATCCGTTTAAGGTGGATACCGTTACTTTCTTCGGATTGGATGAGGTAATGAATGTGCCGCGCGAATATGCCGGAGCATGCTACACGATGCTGAAAACGGAGTTGATGGATACATTGGGCATCAAGGAAGAGAATTTTTTGATGCTGCCTACCATTTCTGGTGATTTTGAACAGTCATGCAGGGATTTCCAGCAGGAAATTGCGAACCGTGGCGGCATTGATTTGCTGATTTTAGGGTTGGGTGAGAACGGACATCTGGGATTCAACCAGCCGGAATCTCCCTTTGGCGGTGAAGCATGGGTGACCCGGATGAATGTGGAACTGGAAGAACGCATCCGTAGAGAAACGGGTACTCCTCCCGATAAAGAGTTGGGAGGGGCTACTTTGGGAATAAAGAACATTATGCAGGCACGCCGGATTGTACTGGTTGCCAAAGGGACTAATAAAGCGAATATTGTCAAGCGGATGCTTGAAGGGCCTGTGACAACAGATGTTCCTGCTTCCATCCTTCAGCTTCATCCCAACTGTGAATTTCTGCTGGATGAGGCGGCGGCAAGCATGCTTAACTGCTAAGTCGCCTTGCAGGCGGCTGATAACTAATTATTTGAATTAATAATCAAAATACTATGACACAACAAGAAAAACAAATAAACTATATGGGGCCATTCATCACGATGGTGTTCTTGTTCTTTATTGTAGGTTTCCTTACGACTGCCAATACTCAGTTTCAAGGGCCTTTAAAAGAAACTTTTCTTTCGGAAGTGGGCGGGTTGAAAAATACTTTTGCTACTTTGATTACTTTCTCCTGGTTCCTTGCTTATCCGGTTTGTGGAGGGGTAGGCTCGTCGTGGATTAGTAAATACGGATATAAAGGAACATTGATGCGTGGATTGCTGGTGATGATTGTGGGACTTGGTTTATTCTTTGCCTCTTCCTATTTCACAGTACACTTTCCTGAAGCGAATTGGCATGCAGGAAATAATGTTATCCCTGGAGGGTTCTTGATTTTCTTACTGGGTTCTTTCGTGGTAGGGGCTTCGGCTACCATTCTGCAAGTGGTTATAAATCCTTATCTGACGGCTTGCCATGTCAAGGGTACCCAGTCCATTCAGCGTTTGGCTATAGGCGGTTCTGCCAATTCTGTGGGAACTACGCTTGCTCCTTATTTCGTAACTGGTGTCGTGTTTGGCGGTTTGTCTATGGAGGATATTCAGATTGACCAGTTGATGGTTCCGTTTCTGGCATTGATGGTGGTTATTTCTTTAATTGTGCTGCTGTTGATGAAATTGTCTTTACCCGATATTCAGGGAACCAGGGTAGAAAAAGGGGAGAGGTTGGAAAAGAGTGTATGGTCCTTCCGCCATCTGACATTGGGTGTGGTGGCTATCTTTTTTTATGTGGGAGTGGAAGTCTGTATCGGAGCCAATATCAATCTGTATGCCATTGAGATGGATTATGCTTCTCCGGCGCTGATGGCTACGCTCTATTGGGGTGGCATGCTTGTGGGCCGCCTGGTGGGGAGCAGCCTGAGCAAGATTTCTCCTCGCGTGCAGTTGACGGTTACTACGGTATCGGCAGGAGTACTTGCCTTGCTGGCTATTCTTCTGAATAATCCGTGGCTGCTCACGGCAGTAGGTCTGTTTCATTCCATCATGTGGGGAGCTATCTTTACATTGTCCGTTGCCCATTTGGGAAAATACACTTCGGTGGCTTCGGGTGTGTTCATGATTGGAGTGGTAGGCGGTGCCATATTGCCCTTGTTGCAGGGAGTGCTTGCCGATGTTCTTGGAGGCTGGAGATGGTCATGGTTCATTGTCCTCTTTGGAGAAGCGTTTATGCTGTATTATGCATTGATAGGTTCACGGGTCCGTCAGACCTGCGATAATTTGTAATTAAAGATAGTACTTATGAAAAAAATTAAAATGATGATGGCTGTCGCTTTAGGCGTATTGGCTTCATGCGGTAGCGTTAAGTCCGGAGAAGAGGCACTTGCGGTTTCCCGCGATTCAAAGGTCGTGGTTGCTTACGTCACTTCGTGGAGTGAGGTGATGCCCGACCCGCAGTACATGACGCATATTAACTATGCGTTCGGGCATGTAAACGAGAATTTCAATGGCGTCAAGATTGACAATGAGAAGCGTTTGAAGCAGATTGTTGATTTAAGAAAACAGAAGCCGGAGCTGAAAGTGTTGCTTTCCATCGGCGGCTGGGGAAGCGGACGTTTCAGTGAGATGGCTGCCAATGATGAGTATCGCCGTGCCTTTGCCGCGGACTGTGACCGTGTGGTGAAGGAATTCGCTTTGGATGGCATTGACATCGATTGGGAATATCCCACCAGCTCTATGGCAAATATATCCTCGTCACCGGACGATACGGAGAATTTTACACTTCTGATGCAGGCTATCAGAGCTGCCATCGGCAATGAAAAGGAACTGACACTTGCCACCGTAGCTTCTGCCCGTTACATTGACTTCAAGGCTATCTTGCCTTTCGTTGATTTTGTGAATATCATGGCTTATGACATGGCTTCCGCTCCCAAGCACCATTCGGCGCTTTATCCGTCGGGACATAGCGGTGATATTACTTCGGACGGTGCCGTTACCGCACATTTGAAAGCAGGCGTACCGCCTTCCAAGCTGGTGATGGGTATGCCCTTCTATGGTCGTGGTGGCAATGGTTATCCCAGTTTCCAGGATTATAATAAGGTAGGGAATACGGATACCCAATATACGGAGAAGTGGGATGATGTGGCTCAAGTGCCTTATCTGGCCGATAAGAACGATACGTTGGTATTTGGTTTTGAGAATCCCCGTTCACTTGCCATCAAGTGCCAGTATATTCTGGATAAGGATTTGCTGGGAGGCATGTATTGGGACTATAGTGGAGACAATGAACAGGGTGATTTGCGCCATACGGTGGCAGAAAACCTGTTGGGCAAGCTGCACAAGACGAAGGTGCTGGTGTTGACGGAACGTGGCGGACAGCACGGAGGATTTACGGATGCTGGCTTGAAGTGGTTGGCGGCCGAAGGTGCAAAAAGGAATTTCAGTATTACCGAGATAAACAATGCCAGGAACATAACGGAGGCTTACTTGTCGCAGTTCAGCCTGGTTATCCAATTGGATTTCCCACCTTATACTTGGCCGAAGGAAGCGGAAGATGCTTTTGTCAAGTATATAGAAGAAGGGCATGGCGGCTGGATTGGTTTCCATCATGCCACTTTGCTGGGCGAGTTTGACGGTTATCCCATGTGGCAATGGTTCTCTGATTTTATGGGTGGCGTGCGTTTCAAGAATTACATAGCTCCGCTGGCCGACGGTACGCTGATTGTAGAAGATGAGCAGCATCCGGTAATGAAGGGTGTTCCGGCCTCTTTCGTTGTGCCCGATGACGAGTGGTATACTTATGACAAGAGTCCGCGTCCCAATGTACATGTACTGGCCAATGTGGATGAGTCGAGTTATACGCCTGCGTCGGACATCAAGATGGGCGATCATCCGGTGGTTTGGGTCAATGAAAACAAAAAGGCACGCAATGTTTATTTCCAGATAGGGCATAGCAGCAAATTGTACGAAACGGAAGGGTTTACGACCATGTTCAGAAATGCCATTGACTGGACTTTAGGAAGGTAATCCTCTTTATTCTCAATGGATTTGGAAGAAAACGGGTACGTACAGAAACGTATCCGTTTTTTTATGGGTTTAAACTTTATCACTTTAAGTTTAAAATAAAACGTTTTTTATGGATGTGTTAGTAAATGAACTCCTTATGAGAAATATTCAACTTCTATTTCTTGTTTATTACGTAATTTCGCTTATCGAAGTATTGGAATTTGTATCAATACAATATGAATAATTTCCTATTTTATAAACTAATACTATTATCATGAAAAGAAAAAGAGTCCTTTTGCTGCTTTGCATTCTCAGTTGCACTTTGCAGCTCTTCGCACAACAAATTAATGTGCAGGGTATCGTTTATGACCCTTCCGGAGAAACGGTTCCGGGTGCTAATGTCAGTATGAAAAGTAATCCGGCTATCGGTACGGTGACGGATATTGATGGAAATTTCAGTCTGAAAGCTTCTGTGGGTGATGTGTTGGTTTTCACTTTTATCGGTTATGAGCCTATTGAGTATAAACTGACTGCTGCAGATACAAATCTGAAAGTCCGTTTTACTGATTCTTCAGAGTTGCTGGACGAGGTAGTGGTAGTAGGCTATGGTGTACAAAAGAAGAGTGTACTTTCGTCTGCTGTGAGCCGTGTTACCAGTGAAGAGTTGGATAAAGGTAATCCTACAAATATTCAGAATGCCTTGAAAGGTAAAGTTTCCGGTGTACAGATTATCTCTAATTCAGGTCAGCCCGGTGCGGAATCAAAGATTCGTATTCGAGGTACCGGTACGGTCAACAACTCCGATCCGCTTTATATAGTAGACGGCATGCCGTCTGAAAGTGGTATCAGTCATTTGAATCCTTCTGATATAGAGTCTATTGAAGTGCTGAAAGACGCAGCTTCCGCCGCTATTTACGGAGCCCGTGGTGCTAACGGTGTTGTGCTAATAACTACGAAGAAGGGTACTAAAGGGAAGGCTACTTTGAACTATGAATTTACGTACGGTATTCAGAATCCTTCCAAGAAGGTGGATTTGCTGGGTAGTGCGGATTATCAGATGTTGATGAATGAAATGGCTGCCAACGCAGGTAAGGACCCTTATTTCCCGACTGTTTCCAGCGTCAATACCGACTGGCAAAAGGAACTGCAGAACAAGAATGCTCCTATTATGAACCACAAGGTTTCGTTGAGTGGCGGTACGGACAACTCTACCTATTATGCTTCTTTCGGTTATGTAAAGCAAGAAGGTATTTATGCCAAAGGACATGCTGATTATGAACGCTACAATGTACGCTTGAATTACAATAATGTATTAC
Organism: Bacteroides sp. CACC 737; assembly: GCF_013874375.1. Classification (NCBI taxonomy): domain Bacteria; kingdom Pseudomonadati; phylum Bacteroidota; class Bacteroidia; order Bacteroidales; family Bacteroidaceae; genus Bacteroides; species Bacteroides sp. CACC 737. The sequence continues at coordinate 2,622,767 of NZ_CP059408.1, read as the reverse complement.
TGGACACGAAATCACGAAATTGGTTGAATAAGATTAGTTTTGGTGCAATTGCAAGCTATTCCAAGTCAATCCAGACTGGTAATACTATTGGCAATAGTGAAGCAGCGGGCTTGATTACTTCCATGAATATGTTGCCTCCTACCGAGCCGGTTTATCAGACCGACCCTGCTATACTGGAGCAATATGCCGTAACTTATCCAAATCATGTCATTGCTCCCAACGGCCTGGCATACAATATCATCGAGATGCGTGAAATAACCAATCCGCTGGCAGCCATGCAGGTCAGTCATAACCAGAGGACTATGCCTCAGAATTTCGGTGCGAACTTTAACCTTGATGTGGACTTGTTACCGGGTTTGAAGTTCAAGACTACCTATGGTGCGGAATGGGTGTTCAATTCCATCAAGAATGTAACTCCGGTCTACGAGCTGAATGCTACCAGTAAGAATGCCACTTCCAAGGTAGAGGATAAGAAAAGGGAGTCTTCCTATTGGCAGTGGGAAAATGTACTGTCGTATACAAAGTCTTTCGGCCGTCATAATATAGGTGCACTGTTCGGTACAAGTATGTCTTCCTACCATTACTCCAATTTGGAAGCGGAAGATTATAATCTGCTGGTGGTGGATATAGACAAGGGATATATAGACACGGCCACAGCGCCCGAAGAACAGTCCAAAGTATGGGGTGGGGCGGAAGATCACCGCATTGCATCCATATTCGGACGTATCAATTATAATTATGATGAAAAGTATTTGTTCGAAGCGGTAGTGAGACGGGACGGTTCGTCAAACTTCAGTCGCGAGCACCAATATGCTACATTCCCTTCGGTTTCTTTGGGTTGGGTGTTGACTCGTGAGAAGTTCATGGAGAACAGACCTTCCTGGTTGGATTTTGCCAAGATACGTCTAAGCTGGGGACAGAATGGTAACGAACGTATTGGCTCCTTTGCCTATACAAGTATGATGAGTCAGGGTAAGAATGCAGTCATAAATGGAAAGGTATATACGGGCATGCTGCCCAGTGGCTATGCCAATGCCGATTTGAAATGGGAGACCTCCGAACAGACCGACTTGGGTATTGACTTGCGTTTCTTCAACAGTGCATTGACATTCTCTGCCGACTATTTCGTGAAGAAGACGAAGGACATGCTGCTTTCCATGCCGATTCCTCTTTATACCAGTTATGGCAGTATGACGGTCAATTCGGGTACAGTGAAGAACGAAGGTATCGAGTTCGAAGCGTCCTATCGCTTTAAGGTGGGTGAAGTGAATCTGGGTATCAATGGAAATGCTTCTTATGTGAAGAATACCGTAACAGACCAGGGCCCCGACCGTGTCGGTCTCAATAATATCGGCGGTGGTATGGGCGGCCAGGTCAGTTGGAGAGAGAACGGGCGTCCGTACGGCTTCTTCTACGGTTACTTGCATGATGGTATTTTCCAGAATCAGCAGGAGATAGATAGCTATACCTACGTAGATTCTAACGGAAAGACTCAGCTGATACAGCCGAATGCCAAGCCTGGAGATATTCGTTTTAAAGATTTGGATGGTGAAAATGGGTTGAATGGTGATGACCGTACCATGATAGGCAAGCCGAACCCTGACTGGACATATGGATTCACTCTTTCTGCCGATTGGAAAGGATTTGATTTCAGTGCATTCTTCCAGGGAAGTATCGGAAACGACATTTATAAACTGTACAGACGTTCCAATGTGACTTTTGGTAACTACGACAAATCTTGGCTGAACCGTTGGCATGGTGAAGGCACTTCCAATTGGGTGCCACGTGTGATAGATGGTGACAACAATAACTATCAGGTTTCAAACTTTTTTGTGGAAGATGGTTCGTATATGCGTTTGAAAGTGTTGCAGATTGGCTATAGTCTGCCCGGACAGATGTTGCAGCGTGTCGGCGTCAAGGGGCTGCGTTTCTTTGTGCAGGGCGAAAATCTGTTTACAATTACCAACTACAGCGGTTATGATCCTGAAGTGGGAACACGTGATGGATTTGACGGGGGAACATATCCGCAAGCACGTACTTATACTATCGGTGCGAATATTACATTTTGATTAACCTAAAAATTAGATACAATGAATAAGATATTAAAGGTATTGGCTTTGGGTGCGATGGCTTTGTCGACCACAGCTTGTTCAGATTTTCTGGAAGTGAATCCGAGAACTCAGGTGTCGGAAACCGAATTCTATAAGACGGAAGACGATATGATGAAGGGCTTGTATGCCGTGATGAATGAAATGCAGACCCGTATGCCGGAGGTTTGGTCTTACTCTTCTTTGCTGGGTGATGAGTCCGAAACCGGCGGTGGTATCGGTGAGGGGTCTTACAAGACGAAATGGGATACTTTTACCTATGACGCGACTTCTTGTTTCGGTGCATGGGGATATGGTTCTTGGTGGAATGAGTGGGATTTTGGCTTGTTCAATGGAGTCATTGCTGCCAATCTGTTGATTGACAAATTGGCTGGATGCAACCTCAGTGCAGACTTTGTCAATTCCATTTCTGCCGAAGCGCGCTTTTACCGTGCCATTTTCTATTACCATCTGTTTATGGGGTATGAGCAATTCCCGCTTATCAAACATTATCTGGCAGCCAGTGAAATGTATAGCGTTGCCAAAGGAACCCGTGAAGAAATTTATGAGTTTATGATAGGTGACTTGGATGACGAAGTGACTAAGTATCTGCCCCAGCGCAGTGCTACACAGCAGGGACGCGTTTGCCGGGATGCTGCCAAGCTGCTTCGTGCTAAAATTATTTTGTTCCATCGTGATGAGACTAAATATCAGGTGGCATTGAATGACATGAAAGAAATAATCACCAGTGGAAGATACCAGTTGAACCCTGATTATCAAAGCTTATGGGTGAAAGACGGAGAATGGTGTGCGGAATCTATCTTTGAGGTATGTTATGCCGGCAATAACTCCGGTGAAGGGTTTGGTCTTGCACGTTCTTTGGGTGGTCGTAACATTGTTGACCCGAGAAGTGCCGAGCAGGGCGGCTTGGGCGAAGGTTATGGGCAGAATACCATGCCGAGTTCCGTTTACAACATGTTTAAGGAAGGCGATACGCGCCGAGAAGGAACAGTCATTGTCTATGCGGACGAGGCTAAGAAAGTGGCAGAAATGGTGGCCAAAGGTGAACTGCCGGCAGGAAGTGCTTTCCAAGTCAGTGACCAGCAGGAAAATTACGAAGGCCTGGGGCACTATAAGATTCATCCGAGAAAGGAGACGACGTCTACGGTGAACCCTACGGATAACTATTATAACTCTTGGCGTATTTACCGTTATGCCGATGTTTTGCTGCTGGCTGTGGAGCTTGATGTACGCATCAACGGAACTGCCAGTGCCGATGCGCAAGGCTGGTTCGACCAGGTCAGAGACCGCGCTTTCAAAGACAAAGAGCATCGTATCAACTTGGCGGGAAAGAGCAAGCAGGAGTTGTTGGATATTCTTTTTGAAGAGCGTGGGTATGAGTTTATGGATGAAATGCAGCGTTGGTTTGACATTCTGCGTTTCGATAAAGGAACAGAGATTTTAGGTAACAAAGGTTGGACGGAGAAGTTCAGGTACTTCCCGATTGACCAGTCGGAAATGGATAGAGCTAAAGGTGGCTTGACACAGAACCCTGGCTGGTTATAAGTTTAGATTGGTTTTCTTTCTGAAGAGTCCCCGGTATTTCCTTTTGGAATACTGGGGATTTTTATGTGTAGGCAGTGGCGGTATCTCTCACTAAAGTTTATTTCGGCAAAACATCTGTCATGCTGTCACGCGAAGAGATTATTCTTTTGATTATAAGTTAATTAAAGTGTGATGGATACCTGTGATAGATAAAAAACACTACAACCATCCATCACGCTTTCCAATTTTTGTAAAAGATGGTATGCATACTTGTTTCGTGGGTCGTTGAAATAGTTATAATCTTAGTTCTCAGCATGAAACTTTTAGTTTCAAGACTAAATACGAAAAGTTTCGACAAGTAAGACTATTGGTTTCAACAAGCAAAACCAAAAGTTTCTTTCGATAAAACCATTCGTTTCAAAGGTTAAAACTCTTGGTTTCGACTATAGGAAACTATCATTCCAACTTGTCGGGACCAGCAAGGGTATCTATATGAAACAACCGAAACAGATACCTTTTCCTTCGAAAAGTATCTGTTTCGGCATAAAAGTGTTGTATTTTGGAGAAGATTTGAAGAATACTATCCTATTTTATTCTTTTGATTACTGTTATGGGAGTTGTTTCATTTGAGGAACGGGTCACCGTTCTTGTCTTTGCTCACTACCCAGCGGAAAGCATTAACCAATAGCAGGTTCTGTGTACCGTCGATAAACTCTTCGTCACCATGTCCCATATTCAGGTAAATCATTCTGTAATTCTTGTTGGACCATACGATGGGGAAGTCGCCAAAATTCACTACATCCTTGATTCCCAGTGGATAGTTCTTGGGAGATAGGGACAAGAGTACTTCTACGTCCTTGTTCTGGCGGGGGCTGGGAGTCCATTGGTACCATTCGCTGGCGGGAGCCACGAATGATGCAGGCAGATTCTTGGTAACGGGATGTTCTTCGTTGTCGACTTCGACCAATACTGGCTGGGGAGGCCAGTTGTTGCAATAGAACACCCCACCACCAAGAAACTTAACGAACCAGGGCCAATGCGTGTTTTTGTCGTTGTAGGCAGCTGCGTGGAAACCTACCCAACCGCCTCCGTTTTCCATGTATTGCTCAAAAGCATCGCGTTCGGCCTTGGTGTTGGGGGATGTGTTAAGCATGATAATGACATTGTATTCTTTCAGTTTCTCGTATGGGTATTTTGAAAAATCGGTAGTAATATCCAGAACAAAGCCGTCACCGTAATTGAGCTTCTTGAAGAAAGTGGTTGCTTGTTCTGCAAATTGTACGTGTGCTTCTTCCGCATGTTGCGTGTAATAAATCAAGGCCTTGAAGCGAGGAGCTTTGGCATAGTTTGCCGGATAACCTTCGGGGACTTGTGCGTACGTCAGCAGGGTGCAAGCCGTAAACAATAAAATAAACAGATGTTTCATAATTTGTAATTTATAATTTATAAGTTATTAATTCTCCATTATCTAATATTCCGCAATCAGAGACAGCCATTTGCCTGCCGAGGTAATCCATACCTCTTTATAACAGGCATTGTTGGTTTGCGGCCAATAGGGGACATCGTCGTTACCCAGGGTACGGATACCAACGGGCATCTCTCCTGTCATTTCTCCCGAAGAGAAGGTATTCAGTTGCGGATAGTTGTGTCCTTCTCCATAAATCAAGGATTGTCCGAAAGGATTCTTGCCTACGGTCCAGTACAACTGTTCCAGACCGATGTTGAGCAGTTCCTTGTCCTTCAGGAAGTTTCCGCAGATGGCGGCGGACTTTCCGTTGGAAAGATGGATGGCGGTATTGCCGTTGAAAATGTTGAACCACACGGGGAAACGTTTCATGTAGTGCTCTTTGTCCAGTTGTACTCCTCGTTTAATCTGTTCCGTGTACAGTTCCTTGGCATTGGCAGGGGGAAACAGATGGAGGGCGTAGAAGTTGGTGGTATCCTTATATTCCTCTGCATGGTAAACACCGCTTGGAATCATACCGTAGGGATGGGTATACTTCATCATTCCTTTCAGATAGTCTCCATATAGTTGTATGGAATTCACCCATTTAGGGTAATCGGGGTGCTCCTTCTGGGTTTCGCAAAGCATCACCATAGCCTGCATATAGACCTGCTCGCGCGACTGGTGTATGTAATGTACGATGGATTTGCGGGATTTGTCCCGGTAGAAGAATCCGCGTGTCCCGTCTTTGTCTTTCAGCGGTTCCGTGCGCTGGCAGTCGAGGGTGTAGCGGATGTATTCGGCGGCGATGTCCGCATAAGAAGGTTTTCCGGTCAGCTTGTATAATTGGCTTGCCGACCAGGAGATGGTAGCCATATACTGACTTTTCGAAGTGTTGTAACTGTGTTCGTAAGGCTGGACGAACTGGTCGAAGCCATCTTTTTTGAACTTCTCCATAGCAAAAGCGAAATCTTCTTCGGCCACGCGCAATAGGTATTCCTGCAGCATCGGGTCGTTGTCCAGCGTCATGGAGGCGTAAGCTTCGTATCCGGCATAGAGAAAGTTGTCAAATGCCATGTTCTGTACACGTACGGAAGATATGTCGTCCAATGTATTGAACACACCGTCTTGCCAGATAAGCAATCCCATGCTGCTGGCGCGGTAACCATCGCCGTAGCGGTTCTTTAGGATGAACTCTACTCCCCATTCCGCCTCTTCACGTAGGCGGGCGGCGAGGGCTGGGTTGATATTTCTTTGTTTATTATAGGCTTCGAGCAGAGCAAAGGTCACGTCTCCCGTCTGCAAGGTTTGCTGGGACAAGTCTCCTGCATCGTGCCATCCGCCGGAGTAGGAGATGCTGCGTCCGTCATGTCGGGACATGAGGTCTACGTGGCAGGTGGAATGCTTGCCGGGAACCGGATGTCCACAGCGCTGGCAGAAGATGAAGTTCAGCACTTTCCATTGTGAATCTTCCCAAAGTCTTTCTCCAATCCGGAAGGTGGGAGTTAGCGATGTTCCGACCTTCAGCTGATACTCTCCGGGATTATTGAAGGAGGTGAAATCAATAAGGCCAAATTCTCCGAGAGTGGTTTTCTCTTTTCGGATGTCTCCTTCGTAAGCTATTTCTCCGGTTGGGGTAAGCAGTTGGAAGCGCTTTCCGGCGTCTATGGTGAGGTTTGTGTTGATGAGGGCGGTTTTGGGGTGGTTGACGGCATAGCCGGTTGTCGAGTAGGAGATTTTTCCATCGGCAGGTATCCATCCGCTGACTTTCTCAGGGGCTTTCACCGTTTGCAGTTGTAGATTGTCCAGGTAGTAGATAGCTGAATCTCCTGTTGTCCGGTCTTTGCCTTTGAGGGCTGTGCTGAAGGTGATGGACATCACCTTGTCGCGCTGATACTCGTCTATTTCGAGGAAGCATTGGTTCCACTCCTTATTAATAAGGTTAATGAGGTGTGAACCCGAAGGCTGATTATATCCTTTCTTGGCAGGAGTATCTGCATTGCGAAACGTGAGGTTCATGTTGACGATGCGCGCGCCGTCGCAATCGGGATAGATGGAGAATACGATGCGGTTGTACTTCTCCAGATTGGCGCCGTCTAGATGATAGGTAACACTGCTGTTTCCGTAGGTGGCATAGTCTGGGTCGGAAGGAGAGCCGGTCGCCCTTTTCCCGGTGAATGTGGGGAATTGCAGTTTGATGCTGCCTTTGCCGGAAACGGTCTTTTCCGTACTGAAGGACATGCTTCCTGCGCCGGAATGACTCCATCCCTCTGTACCTGCCGAGCGGGTGAGAGGAGCGCTTTGCAAGACCTCCTTTTTCCATCCGTTGGTTTCGAAAGAGTTTTCAATATCCAGGGGGAGGGGTTGATGTATCAGTCCGCTTTCGTGGAGTTGTCGTTCCAGTTTGGGGTCTTGGGTCAGACGTGTCTGACCGTATGCGGCAATACTGCCGAGAGATAAAAGATATAAAAATAATAATGTCTTTCTCATGTTGATGTCAACCTTTGGTTTCGGTTGCAATGTTAGCCATTATTAGGCAGAAGGAGGTTTGAAAACTGCCATAAAAGCTTTAAAAGCTATCCGAAGTAGCGAAATTTTATGGAAGGTGAACCTCGGAAAGTGTTTTTTAAACCCGGAATTATGACATTATTGTCATTTTGCTTGTTCTCTTTTTATATTTTTTCTATTTTTATACCGTTATAGCGAATTGTTGGCTGAAAAACGGAAGAATGGAACACTTTGGGATGAGGAAAGAATGCCGGGGATTTGACATTTTATCATTCTTTAATCAAAATATAACCGTAAAATTTAGCTGTTTTGAAAAGTTTTCTTATATTTGCGGTGTTATTCATTGACATTTTGTTTGAATAGCGTAAAGTCAACAAGGTAATAACCTTTAAAACGTAATATTATGAATATCGAACGTATCATGACCTCTTTAGAGGCAAAGCACCCCGGCGAGTCTGAGTATCTTCAAGCCGTAAAGGAAGTTCTTCTTTCCATCGAAGATATCTATAACCAACATCCCGAGTTCGAGAAAGCGAAAATTATAGAACGTCTGGTTGAACCTGACCGTATCTTTACTTTCCGCGTAACGTGGGTGGATGATAAAGGTGAAGTTCAGACGAACCTCGGCTATCGTGTGCAGTTCAACAATGCCATTGGCCCGTACAAAGGCGGTATTCGTTTCCATGCTTCCGTAAATCTTTCTATCCTCAAGTTCCTGGGATTTGAGCAGACCTTCAAGAATGCCTTGACTACATTGCCTATGGGTGGAGGTAAGGGTGGTTCCGACTTCTCTCCGCGCGGAAAGAGCGATGCTGAAATTATGCGTTTCTGTCAGGCCTTCATGCTGGAGTTGTGGCGTCACCTCGGTCCGGATATGGATGTTCCTGCCGGTGATATCGGTGTAGGCGGTCGCGAAGTGGGCTATATGTTCGGTATGTATAAGAAGTTGACTCGCGAATTTACGGGCACATTTACTGGTAAAGGCTTGGAATTTGGCGGTTCGCTGATTCGTCCCGAAGCAACAGGATTTGGTGGCTTGTATTTTGTAAACCAAATGTTACAGACAAAAGGCATTGACATCAAGGGCAAGACCGTGGCCATCTCCGGTTTTGGAAATGTGGCTTGGGGTGCTGCTACTAAGGCTACCGAATTGGGTGCTAAGGTTGTTACCATCTCCGGTCCCGACGGTTACATCTACGACCCGAACGGTATCAGTGGCGAAAAGATAGATTATATGCTGGAACTCCGGTCATCGGGCAACGATATTGTGGCACCGTATGCCGACGAATTCCCCGGCTCTACTTTCGTGGCAGGCAAACGCCCGTGGGAAGTGAAAGTGGACATCGCTCTGCCTTGCGCTACTCAGAACGAGCTGAACGGCGAAGATGCACAACATCTCATTGACAACAAGGTGACATGTGTAGGAGAAATCTCCAATATGGGATGTACGCCCGAAGCTATCGATCTTTTCATTGAAAATAAGATTATGTATGCACCGGGCAAGGCTGTCAATGCAGGTGGTGTGGCTACCAGCGGACTGGAAATGTCGCAGAACGCCATGCACCTCAGCTGGAGTGCAGCCGAAGTGGATGAAAAACTCCACGCCATCATGCACGGAATTCATGCTCAATGCGTAAAATATGGGACAGAACCCGATGGCTACATCAACTACGTGAAGGGAGCGAATATCGCCGGTTTCATGAAGGTGGCTCATGCCATGATGGGTCAGGGAATTATCTAAGAGAGAAACTTTGTTTAGTTGTATTTGTATTTGTGGTTTGTGCTGCTCTACGCCTGTGAAGGTATCGGGCAGTACTTTTTTTATTCTCAATTAAAAAAGTTGTATCTTTGTATCCGAGAAACCATAAATGACAAAGAGATGTTACTACCTGAATTGAAACTGAGACGTGATAAAATACGCTCTCTCATGGCTCAACAAGAGATTGATGCCGCTCTTATCGCTTGCAATGTAAACTTAATCTATACGTACGGACGTGTCGTCAGCGGTTACTTGTATCTGCCGTTGAATGCTCCCGCCCGTTTATTCATCAAACGTCCTAACAATATTGAAGGGGAACATATTCATCCTATCCGTAAACCGGAACAACTGCCTGACTTACTAAAGGAATGTGGTTTGCCCATACCTGCGAGGTTGATGCTGGAGGGGGATGAGTTGTCTTTTACGGAATATAACCGTTTGGCTGCGTGTTTCCCTGAAACGGAGGTGCTTCCTTGTGGTACGGCACTTATCCGGAAGGCCCGAAGTGTCAAGACTGAAATAGAGATTGAGATGTTCCGTCGTTCCGGCATTGCACATGCTAAAGCTTACGAACAAATACCCTCGGTTTATAGACCAGGAATGACAGACCGCCAGTTATCCATCGAAATAGAGCGCCTGATGCGTCTGGAAGGTTGTCTGGGTATTTTTCGTACCTTCGGACAAAGTATGGAGATTTTTATGGGAAGTCTGCTGGCAGGAGACAATGCCACTGCGCCTGCCCCCTATGATTTTGCTCTGGGAGGCGAGGGACTTGACCCGTCACTGCCTATCAGTGTGAACGGTGCACTGTTGCAGCCCGGTCAGAGCTTTATGGTTGATATGGGGGGTAACTTCTATGGCTATATGGGAGACATGAGCCGTGTATTCTCTATCGGAAAGCTGCCGGAAAAGGCATATGTTGCCCATCAAGTTTGCCTGGACATACAAGAGGCTGTTGTAGAAAAAGCGAAACCGGGTGCTGTTTGTGAGGACCTTTACAATCTCGCTATCGATATTGTCACCAAAGCAGGCTTTGCCGACAACTTTATGGGAGCCACTCAAAAGGCCAAGTTTATCGGTCATGGCATCGGTTTGGAAATCAATGAAATGCCGGTATTGGCTCCGCGTATGAAGCAGGAGTTGGAGCCGGGTATGGTCTTTGCATTGGAGCCGAAAATTGTTTTGCCGGGCATTGGTCCCGTTGGTATCGAAAACTCTTGGGTTATAACAGCGGAAGGAGTGGAGAAACTGACGTTGTGTAAGGAAGAGATTGTGGAACTTTGAAAATTGATAATGGATAATGGAAAATTGCCATGCGGTTTCAATAAATACGCTGCACTGTTTATTTTTCCATTATCCATTTTCAATTATTTTACCCTTCTGTTAAGCTGATTATTCGCTTTCGAAGGTTTGGATTTACCAATCCGTTTTCCGGTTGGCTTGGCCTTGTTGCTCCGTTTGGGCTTTATGCCGGAATGGTTACTCGCCTTCATAATATTCACATAAGTAGTAGCGGGCTATAAAGTCCCAATATTGATGCAGTGTTTCTTTTCCTTTCAAGAAGGGAAGTTCCACATCGGGTAGAATTCCTTTGGTCATTCCGTATTTCAGCAGGTCGAACGGACACTCTCCAGGTTGGCAGAACATCTTGTAACCCTCTGCAGCAGCGCGTTTGGCATCGTACATCGGGTTATGTTCTTCACAGAAATAGGCGGCCACGTTGTGGGCTACGAGCATACCTTTGGCGTTGGCATAAATCACGAACTCTTTTTTGTATTCCAGGTCGGGCAATAATGCGGACCGTTTGTTTTCCCATCCCAAGACATTGACAAAGAAAGTGCAAAGCTCCTTGTAATCGGTGAAGTATAGCAGCGGTTTCCCCTGGCTGTATTCCAGACAGTGGGCGGCATCTTTGCTCAGTTTGGTTTCCGGAGTGACTTCCGGCAGCGGAGTAATGGGTATATCCAGTAAATCAAGTCCCATTACCCAAAGGAAGGAAGATTCTCCCTTGCTGATGGGAGCTTCTTCGAAACGTGCATCCATCAGTTCATAGGCGCTTTGGCTTAATGCAAGCAGGTCTTTGTCATAAGGACTGAACAAGGTGTATTCCTTGTCAAAAATGCTGAATTGTGATTTCAATGTCCACAGTACGAATGCAATGTCTTCCTGATTTATTTCATCGGGCGTATAATCGTCACTCAGCGGATAGAACGGCAGGTAAGTTCCGTATACTCCCTGAAAGGCTTCGGAGAAAAGTTTCCAGCCTCCGCTTTGGGCAATGGCATCTTGAAAGTACATGCCGAGGGAGATGGCTGCGTCAATTTGGGTACGCAGCTCTTCCTTGTTGAACAGAGGAGAGGCTTTGACGAGGGGCAGGATGCTTGTGGCGAAGTCGAGGTACCATTTGTCTGTTGGCAGTACGCGGGTGCGTTCATTGGCCCCCAACCAATATTGCATGTTGATTGTTGTCATGATTTGTTTTAGATAAAGGTTATAGTCTTTTTAATGCCAATTTGATGACTTGTTCCACCGGTGCACTTGGTTCTTCCTTCAAAATGGCAAGCACTACTTTTTGTGAGGGGGCTTGTGCAAAGCCCAGCATGGTAAGGGCGGCTACGGCTTCTTCTTGTACTTGTGCGTTGGCTGCCGATACCAGTGTACCTATGGTCCCTGCGTTGCCGGCTACAACGCTGCCGGTCTTGATTTTGTCTTTTAAATCCACAATTATCCGTTGGGCTGTTTTCAGCCCGATACCCTTGACTGTTTTCAGTAGAGTGGCATTTTCCGTGCTGATGACATTTATCAGTTCGGATGGCGAGAGTGCCGAGAGAATCATGCGGGCTGTATTTCCGCCGATGCCTGAAACGGAGATGAGCAGCAGGAATAGTTCGCGTTCCTGCTTGTCGGCGAATCCGTAGAGGACATAGGCGTCTTCACGGATAGCTTCGTATATATATAGTTTGCATTCTTTCTTGCCCTGGATGGCGGCATACGTGTTCAATGAAATATTGACGCCGTATCCCAATCCGTTGCAGTCTATTATTGCGGTTGCCGGACTTAGTTCGGCAATTCCGCCTCTGATGTATTCTATCATAATTCTTTTACTTGTCGGCCCAAAATGCGCCTTGCATACATATCATCTGCGAATGTATGAATTATTATTGGACTTTCACTCACTAAAAAAAGAAAAACTGTGTGAAACAGCAGGGAGTTCTGCCGATATAATAAATTAAAATGCTTACTTTTGCGCCGATAAAGTAGAAAACTGATAAATAAATTCATAAAAAGAATGAAAAAAGTAAGAGCGGCCATCGTTGGCTATGGTAATATCGGGCATTATGTGCTCGAAGCCCTGCAAGCAGCTCCCGATTTCGAAATTGCCGGTGTAGTACGCCGTGCCGGAGCTGAAAACTGTCCTGCGGAACTGAGTGCATATCCCGTTGTGAAGAATATCAAGGAACTGAAAGACGTGGATGTTGCTATCCTTTGTACGCCTACCCGCAAGGTGGAAGAGTATGCAAAGGAGATCCTTGCTTTAGGCATTCATACTGTGGACAGTTTCGATATCCATACGGGTATCACTGCCTTGCGCCGCACACTGGATGCAGAGGCTAAAAAGCATAATACGGTATCCATCATTTCTGCCGGCTGGGACCCGGGTAGTGACTCCATTGTCCGCACTATGCTGGAAGCCATTGCTCCGAAAGGCATTACCTATACTAATTTTGGTCCGGGTATGAGCATGGGACACACCGTGGCTGTAAAGGCCATCGAAGGTGTGAAAGCCGCTCTTTCCATGACTATTCCTACAGGAACCGGCATTCACCGTCGTATGGTGTACATTGAGTTGAAGGATGGTTACGAATTTGATAAGGTGGCTGCAGCCATCAAAGCCGACCCGTACTTCGTGAATGACGAAACACATGTAAAATTGGTTCCGAGTGTGGATGCACTGCTCGATATGGGTCATGGGGTAAACTTGACCCGTAAGGGTGTGTCCGGCAAGACGCAGAACCAGCTATTTGAGTTCAACATGCGTATTAACAATCCTGCCCTCACGGCACAAGTGCTGGTATGTGTGGCGCGTGCCGCTATGCGTCAGCAGCCGGGTTGCTATACAATGGTTGAAGTTCCGGTAATAGACCTGCTTCCGGGCGATAGAGAAGAGTGGATCGGCCATTTGGTATAAGACACAGAAAAAACAGATGATGTGTTTGGCTCAAACGCATCGTCTGCTTGCCCCGAACACATCATCTGTTTGATGTAAATGCATCATCCGTTCTACTGCGAATGGATGATGCGTTTTTTTATGTCTTGTTCTTTAAAAGAAATACCTCAGTATATCGTTGAAGTTTGCCCAAATCAGCAAACCGAACAAGAGGAACATGCCCACCATCTGCGCACGTTCCATAAACTTGTCGCTGGGCTTGCGGCGTGCAATGATTTCGTAAATGAGGAATAACACGTGTCCGCCGTCCAGTGCGGGGATGGGCAGAATATTCATAAAGGCAAGGATGATGGAGAGGAATGCCGTCATGTACCAGAACTGGTGCCAGTCCCACGTGGCGGGGAAAATACTGCCGATGGTTCCGAAACCTCCGAGTTGCTTGGCTCCTTCCTTGGAGAAGAGATATTTCATCTGGCCTACGTAGCCTTTCAGAGTCTTTACCCCCAAAGATACGCCGGCAGGGAAAGAGGAAAGGAAACTGTATTCCTTACGGACAACGGGCAGCAGCTTGTCGGTTGCTGTACGTGCTGCCACGCCTATTTCATAGTCGGCATTGGTTATCATGCTCAAAGTATCTGTTACACCGTTACGGACGTATGTTAAGGTTACCTCATGGGATGCGTTGGCTTTCTTGCGCTTCAGCATCTCTTCTTTGAAGTCGTAGTAGCTTATTGACTTTCCATCCAAGTGGGTGATGCTGTCGCCCACTTGCAGACCGGCGGAAGCGGCAGGGTATCCTACAATCAGGCTGTCGACTACATAAGGGAAACGGAAACTGGCGAAACGCACACTGTCTGCCAGCAAGCGGTTCATCATGTCTTCGGGGATGTAGACTGAAGCAGCTTCCCCGTCACGCAATACGCTTACCTGGCGGGCATCGACAATATTGGTCAGCAGGTCGCCGTCATAGCGTTCGAACGGTACCCCGTCGGCAGATATTAGGATATCGCCGTCGCGGAAGCCTATGGCTTTGGCTGTTTCGTTAAAATCCATACCCAATGGGGCTTTTTGTACTGGTATATATTCGTCGCCCCAAGTAAAAAGTATCATGGAATAGATGAACAATGCGAGCAGGAAGTTGAACAATACACCGCCTACCATAATCAGTAGGCGCTGCCATGCCGGCTTGGCACGGAACTCCCATGGCTGCATGGGTTGCTTCATCTGTTCGGTATCCATAGATTCGTCTATCATACCTGCTATTTTTACATAACCACCTAAGGGTAGCCACCCGATACCATATTCCGTGTCACTGTGTTTGGGCTTGAACTTGAATAATGTGAACCAAGGGTCAAAGAATAAGCAGAACTTTTCTACCCGCGTCTTGAACAGACGCGCAAAAAGGAAGTGCCCCCCCTCATGAACAATAACGAGCAACGAGAGGCTCATAATGAGTTGCAGGGCACGAATCAAGAATGTTTCCATCTAATTATTTGCTGTTTTACGATTTTTATAATTTTCGCAAAGGTACGTTTTCTTATTTAACGTATCAAATGAGTAGATGTTTTTTATAATTCTTTTCATTCCGGTGTATCTATCAAATCAGCTCTTCTGCTATCCGTCGGGCTTCGGCATCCGTAGCCACATAGTCTTCATAGGTGGGCTTCTGTAAGTAGGATACACGCGACATGGTCTTTTCTATTACTTCACTCATGCCAAGGAACGAAATTTTGTCCTGCAGGAAGGCGGCTACCACCACTTCATTGGCGGCATTGACAATGCAAGGCATATTGCCTGCACGATGCAATGCTTCGTAGGCCAGGGCGAGGTTACGGAAACGGGTGGTGTCCGGTTGCTCGAACGTCAGTTCCGTACACAGCTTGAAGTCCAGGCGCGGGAAAGAGGCTTTCAACCGGTCGGGGTAGGAGAAGGCGTATTGGATGGGCAGGCGCATGTCCGGCATTCCCAGTTGTGCTTTCACGGCACCGTCCTCAAACTGTACCATGGAGTGAATGACGGATTGCGGGTGTACCACGACTTCTATCTGGTTGGGACGTACACCGAACAGCCATTTGGCTTCGATAACCTCGAACCCTTTGTTCATCATGGAAGCAGAGTCTATCGTGATTTTGGCGCCCATGTCCCAATTGGGGTGTTTCAGTGCTTGCGCTTTGGTGACGGTTGCCAGTTGCTCCATGGTGCAGGTGCGGAACGGACCTCCGGAGGCAGTCAGTATCACTTTTTCTATTTGGTTGCCTATCTCGCCGGCCAGGCACTGGAAAACGGCGGAGTGCTCGGAGTCGACGGGCAGGATGGGGACACCGCTGAAGCGTGCCAGGTCATTGATGAGCTCTCCCGCCACCACCAGCGTCTCTTTGTTGGCAAGGGCTATCGGCTTACGGGCGCGGATGGCATTCATGGTAGGCTTCAGCCCTGCATATCCCACCATGGCGGTCAATACCATATCGATGGGATTTTCGGTCACAATCTGGCAGAGGGCATCTGCGCCGGCATATACCTTGATAGGTAGGTCGGCAAGCGCTTCTTTCAGTTGCGTGTAGTTCGATTCGTTGGCTATTACCACTGCCTCAGGCTTGAATTTGCGTGCCTGGGCTATGAGTTCCTCTACGCGGTTATTGGCGGTCAATACGTATGCTTCGTACTGGTCGGGATGTTCTTCGATGACCTGCAACGCTTGTGTACCGATGGAACCGGTAGAACCGAGTATGGCAATCTGTTTCATTTACTATTATGCTATTTACAATTTACTATTTGGAGATTAAAATACGATGTAAAGCTCGGGATTTACGGCCCTGCCCTTATGCCACAGCTCGAAGTGAAGATGGGGACCGGTGGACAGCTCGCCGGTGTTTCCTACCAGTGCGATGGCTTCACCCCCTTTCACCGCATCGCCTTCTCGCTTCAGCAGAGAGCCGCAATGCTTGTAAACTGACACGAAGTCCTGGTTGTGCTGTATTTCTATCAGATAACCCGTCTCGGCAGTGTAGGTACTCAGTATGACGGTACCGTCTAAGGTGGCCAATACGCTTTCGCCCGGATTGGCGGCAATGTCCGTGCCGAAGTGTTTTGTTTCGGCATTGAAGGGAGATGAAATCATGCCGCGTGTGGGGCGGTAGAAAATCAGTCCGTCTATTTCGGGGCGGGCGGTGATGCTCGTCAGGTTGTACTTTTCTGTCTCCTCGTACTGCTTGCGGAATTCGGCTTCCCGTTGTGTACGTTCCATGAGCGAATCTTCGCGCAGGTTGGTCAACGAGTCGATGGAGTGTATGGTATCTGCCTTTATCTTGCCCTGGAAGATGTCCTGGATATTCATGATATAAAGGTTCTGTCTGTTCACCAGTTGCTGAAGGGAATCTACGCGTAAGGCATTCTCCACTACCTGGGCACGGATTTCACTGTTCATATATCCGGGCAGGTAGTTGCGCAGCGGGGTGAAGGCTACAATCAAGGAGGCGATGAGAAACAATATGAACAACACGGAGAGTAATACGGACAGTCCGTTCAGCTTGGATACGCGTAACGTGATGATATCCTCAAGGGTATTTTCGTTTGTAATTGTCAGTCTGTACTTGAACTTGATGTTGCTCCAAAATGCTTTTCTCCGTTTCTTTTTCATACCTCTTCTGTTTCGTCCAAAGCTATCAAACCTTCCGGCAGGTCTACGGTGATGACCTTGTGCTTCTGGTCAATGTCTATAATAAACTCTTCTTGTGCCGGCACCAGCAGTTCTTCTCCCTGATAATCTACCACAAACAGTGTGTTGATGGTCGATGTGTCCACGTCCGTCACTTCTCCCAGCGCGCCGTGATGTACTTCCTCCATACGGAAACCGACGAAGAAGTCCCAACTCAGTTTACCCGGTCCTGCCTCTTCCGCATGCTTTACGGGGAAGTAGACCTCAATATTGGTGAACATGCGGGCGCGTTCTGCCGTGTCTACGCCTTCCAGTTTGACAAGGGCGGTGGTGTCGGAGCGGAAACGGTATTCTTCCAAGAAGAAAGGCACCAGTATACCGTCCAGCAGGCAGATTAGGTATTCGGCCTCCACCCGGTCGAAGATGTCATCCGTAAAAGTGAACGACAATTCTCCGTGAATACCGTGGGGCTTGTTGAATATACCTATCTTATATACTTCTTCTCTCTTTATCATCTTATTCTATTCTTGTTATTCTTGCTCCGAGTGCATTCAGTCGTCCTTCAATATTCTGATATCCCCGGTCTATCTGCTCTATATTATGGATGCGGCTGATGCCGTCCGCACTCATGGCAGCTATCAGCAGGGCGATACCGGCACGGATATCGGGCGAGGTCATGTTGCCGCCGCGTAGTTTGAAGCCGTGGTCATGTCCGATGACAACGGCACGGTGCGGGTCGCAGAGGATGATTTGCGCTCCCATATCTATCAGCTTGTCCACAAAGAACAAGCGGCTTTCGAACATTTTCTGGTGAATGAGTACACTGCCTTTTGCCTGGGTGGCAACCACCAGCAGCACACTGAGCAAGTCTGGTGTCAGTCCGGGCCAGGGTGCGTCGGCAATGGTCATGATGGAGCCGTCGATAAAGGACTCTATCTGGTACGTCTCTTGTGAGGGCACGTAAATGTCATCTCCTCGCTGCTCCATCTTGATGCCGAGGCGGCGGAAACTGTCGGGGATAATTCCCAAGTTCTCGTAGGAGACATTCTTGATGGTCAGTTCGCTACGGGTCATGGCTGCCATGCCGATGAAACTGCCCACTTCAATCATGTCGGGGAGGATGGTATGCTCGGTTCCGTGCAGCTCGTCCACTCCTTCGATAGTCAGGAGGTTGGAGGCGATGCCTTCTATCTTAGCTCCCATCCGGTTCAGCATTCTGCAAAGTTGCTGCACGTAGGGTTCGCAGGCGGCGTTGTAGATGGTGGTCTTGCCTCTGGCAAGGACTGCTGCCATTACAATATTGGCGGTTCCCGTTACAGATGCCTCGTCGAGTAGCATATAACTGCCATGCAGTTGTTTGGCTGATATTTCGTAGATGCCACGTTTCTCATTATAGATGAAGTTGGCTCCTAAATTTTGGATACCAATAAAATGTGTATCCAGACGGCGGCGTCCTATCTTGTCTCCGCCCGGCTTGGAAATCATGGCCTTGCCGAAACGTGCCACCATCGGCCCCACCAGCATGACGGAACCGCGCAGGCTGGAACATTTTTTCAGGAACGCGTCACTTTCCAGATAGGCGAAATCAATGTCGGCAGCTTGAAAACTGTAAGTGTCAATGCCTTTTTTAGATACGCTGACTCCCATATCCCGCATCAATTGGATAAGGTTGTTGACGTCCAGTATGTCCGGGATATTGTGCACAGTCACCTCTTCGGCAGTGAGCAATGTGGCGCAGATAATTTGCAACACCTCGTTTTTTGCTCCTTGGGGGTAAATGTCACCGGAAAGTCTGTGTCCTCCTTCGATTACAAATGATGCCATGAAGTTAGTGATTAGGGGTTAGTGATTAGTAATTAGTGGTCTGCATGGTGATGCCACATGACATTCATCACTAACCACTAATCGCTAATCATTCAATTTTAGTATTTTCGTTTATTGTTCCGGTTGTTATTCCGGTTATTTTGGTTGTTCACCTTCGGACGGTAGTTCTGGTCAATACGTTCGGCCATGAGTCGGACGATGCTGTCTGTCATTTGCAGTTTTCCGTCAGAGAGTTCGGTGAGGTCATCTGAAATTTTACGGTCATCGACGGTATCTTTATTCCATGCCATGTAATCTTTCTTCATGTGATTGCAGATGAGGGCTATCAAGTTCTGTTTCTCGTCTCCTTCCGGGAATTCGATAGCTTTCTTTATCAGTACTTCCAGCGTACGGCCGTAGTGGCGGTAACGGATTTTGGTACTGGGGTAGGGGATACTCTCCGGCTTAGTGTTCAGATTGTCCTTGCGGATAATCTCGTACGGATAATCTATATCCAGTTGGAAGTTGGCCATGATGGCAAGGTGGTCCCACAGCTTATGTTTGAAGTCGGGCACATCGCGCAAATGGGGAAACATGTTTCCCATGATGTTGATGATTGTATTTGCGCAACGCTGGCGTTCTGCGCGGTCTTCGATTGTCAGCGCGTGGTCTACCATATTCTGGATGCTGCGACCATATTCGGGCAGGGGCATCCGTTTTTGTTGGGTGTTATATTGCATCTTTAATTAGTGATTAATGTTCAATGATTAGTGATTAGGGTTTAACGATTAGTGGTTAGTGATTAATGGGCTACGCAGTGATACCGCATGGTATTCATCCCTAATTCCTAATCGCTAAACCCTAAATAAGTTTCTTTGGCGTGCCGGCTACAAATTCCTTCAAATAGAAGGGCTCGAAATAGGCCACATCCTTGAAGTCTTGTTCGGCTATTGCCTTCTCTGCCAACGGAAACATCATGCTGGCAAGAGGTTGGATGCCGTCGATGAAGTGTGCATTGGGATGCGTGATTTTCTCTTTGCATTTGGCCGCACCGTCACCGAAGAAGTAGACGGGATGTTGCTCTAAGAATTTCAGGTAGGAACTTTCGTCCACAATATCGGCTCCAATGTCGCGCACCGGTTTCAAGGCACGGTCGTAGATGGCAGCATAGACTTCCATGCGGCGGGCGTCAATCATGGGACAGAGCAGTGCGTCGTCGGGTAGCTCATCGTGGTAGAGTAATACCGGTACACACTGAACTTTCAGGGTTTCCAGTCCGATAAGTGGCAGGTTACGTCCATAGCAGACACCTTTTGCCATTGACACGCCGATACGCAACCCGGTATACGAACCTGGGCCGCAGCTTACGGCGACTGCATCCAACGGCATGGCATGGCTATCGGCAAAGGATAGCGCCTCGTCCACAAAGACTCCCAATGAAACGGCGTGTGAAGGGCCATTCAGGTCCTCTTTCTTGAAAACGTTCTGTCCGTCCTCGCTCACGGCTACGGAGCAGGTAGAAGTGGACGTTTCAATATGCAAGATACATGACATAACTTTTATTCTTGATTTTATTGTGGCAAATTTACGTGATTATTTTCACTAATTAAAATAATCGTGTAATTTTGCGCAAAACTATAACATTATGATACAATCCATGACAGGCTACGGCAAAGCAACCGTCGAACTGCCTGATAAGAAAATCAACGTTGAAATAAAGTCGCTCAATAGTAAGGCAATGGACTTATCTGCTCGTATTGCTCCGCTTTATCGTGAGAAAGAGATGGAAATCCGTAATGAAATATCACGGAAACTGGAACGCGGAAAGGTGGATTTCAGCCTTTGGATAGAAAAGAAAGAGAGTGCGGAAAGTGCCACTCCCATCAATCAGACATTGGTGGAGGGATACTACAAGCAGATTCGTGCCATATCCGAAAATCTTGGAATACCTGTACCGGATGCGACGGACTGGTTTGCCACGTTGCTCCGCATGCCGGATGTGATGACCAAGAATGAAACGCAGGAACTGAGTGAGGAAGAATGGACTGTGGTTTATTCGGCTGTGGAAAAGGCTGTCGGTGCGCTGGTGGACTTCCGTAAGCAGGAAGGAGCTGCCCTTGAAAAGAAGTTCCGTGAGAAGATCTCCAACATCTCCCATCTGTTGGAGACTATCGCTCCCTATGAGAAAGAGCGTGTAGCCAAAGTGAAGGAACGTATTACAGATGCACTGGAAAAGACCTTGAGTGTGGATTATGACAAGAACCGCCTGGAGCAGGAACTCATCTACTACATCGAAAAGCTGGATGTGAACGAAGAAAAACAGCGTCTTGGCAATCATCTGAAATATTTTATCAATACGCTGGAAACCGGAACCGGCCAAGGCAAGAAGTTAGGGTTCATCGCTCAGGAGATGGGACGTGAAATCAATACCTTGGGCAGTAAGTCCAATCATGCGGAGATGCAGAAGATTGTCGTTCAGATGAAGGATGAACTGGAGCAAATCAAGGAACAAGTATTGAATGTAATGTGATTTAAATTTCATGGCAAAACTTATCATATTTTCAGCCCCTTCGGGTTCCGGAAAGTCGACGATTATCAACTATCTGCTGACTCAGAATCTGAATCTCTCATTTTCCATCTCGGCAACCAGTCGCCCGCCTCGCGGAACGGAGGAAGATGGAGTGGAATATTTCTTTCTGACTCCCGATGAATTCCGCCACCGCATAGCCAATGATGAATTCTTGGAGTATGAAGAGGTGTATCAGGACCGTTTTTACGGGACACTGAAGGAGCAGGTGGAAAAACAATTGGCTGCCGGGCAGAATGTTGTGTTCGATGTGGATGTAGTGGGTGGTTGCAATATTAAGAAATTCTATGGTGAACGTGCATTGTCTGTTTTCATTCAACCGCCTTCGGTGGAGGAATTGCGCAAGCGCCTGGTAGGACGCGGAACAGATGCTCCCGAAGTGATAGAGAGTCGCGTGGCGAAAGCCGAATATGAATTGGGCTTTGCATCGAGATTTGATACGGTGATTGTGAATGATGACTTGGAAACAGCTAAAGCGGAAGCCTTGAAAGTGATTACTCAATTTTTGAACTCATGAAGCAAAATGGAGGACTGCATAACCAGTTGGCACCGAAAAAGAAGAATAATCCGAAGCTCAATAGGGCATTGCTGATTATTAACTGCATCTTATTTCTTTGTGCCCTTGTTGTCGGTATCTTGTATATACATTATCAGGAATCTCGGACAAGCATTCCGATGTTTCTTATTGCTGTGGTGACGGCTGTCAATTCATGGACTGCCTGGCGTGCGTTGAAAGGACACCCTTTGTGATTTTCTTGTTTAAATTAATAGAATAGTGGATATAGGAATCTTCAGTGGCTCATTCAACCCGATACACATCGGACATTTGGCCCTCGCCAACTATCTTTGCGAATACGGGGACCTGGATGAAGTGTGGTTTATGGTCACCCCCCACAATCCGCTGAAGGAAGAAAACGATCTGATGGATGACAAGTTACGTTTGAAGCTGGTGCAGCTAGCCACTGAGGGTTATCCCAAGTTTCGCGCTTCCGATTTTGAATTCCATCTGCCTCGGCCTTCTTATACTGTTCATACGTTGGACGTGCTGAAACGGACTTATCCCCAACACACTTTCCATCTTGTCATTGGTTCGGACAACTGGAAGCTGTTCCACCGTTGGTACGAGTCGGAACGCATTATTGCCGAAAATCATCTTCTGGTTTATCCTCGTCCCGGCTATCCGGTAGAGACTGCCTCTTTACCGCAGAATGTACGGACTGTTTCTTCTCCGGTATTCGAAATCAGCTCCACTTTTATCCGTCGAGCCATGGAGGAGGGAAAAGATGTACGCTACTTCCTGCATCCGGCAGTGTGCGATGAACTCAAACGGATGCAGAATAAATGAATCTTTAAACTGAAATAAATGTCTGTATTTGTACGTGTTTTCATATTTATTTCTTATTTTTGAACGTATCAACCTTGAATGCATGGAAGAGTTTTCTTAATACATAGATATTCCTTAATTTAATAATCCGCTTATGAGAAAAAAATTACTATTACTGGGAGCATTCGGTATGTTGACGACAGCGACGCTTTGTGCGCAAGAATTTCATTTGCAACCTACTCCCCAAGAATATATTACGCAAAAAGATTCTGTTGATATTCCCCAACAATACCAGATCCTTTCCGGCAATTCCGTGCAGGACGGACCTGCGTTGCCTTTACTCCGTTCATTGATGCCGGAAGAGGTGCTTGGCGCTTCTTTCCGTGTATATATAGGAGTGAAAGGAGATAAGATTATCAAGAAATACCAACATAGGATTCCACGCAAATCCGAAGGTTATTTCCTGAAAATTGAAAAAGACTGCATCGTCATAGCCGGTGCTGACGAGCGGGGAGCGTACTATGGTGTACAGACTCTTGCGCAGTTGCTTGCTTTGGGTAAGCTGCCTTTGGCTGAAGTGACGGACTATCCCGATGTTCCCTATCGGGGTGTGGTGGAAGGGTTTTACGGTGCTCCTTGGAGTCAGGAGGCGCGTATACGCCAGCTTGATTTTTATGGTCGGAACAAAATGAATGTCTATATCTATGGACCGAAAGACGACCCTTATCACCGGACTCCCAACTGGCGCAAGCCTTATCCTGCCCAAGAAGGAGAACAACTGAAGGTATTGGTAAATAGGGCGAAGGAGAACAATGTCATTTTCTATTGGGCCATTCATCCGGGTCAGGATATTCGCTGGAATGAAGAAGACCGCTCGTTATTGTTGCAGAAGTTCGAAAGCATGTACCAGTTGGGTGTGCGTGGTTTTGCCGTTTTCTTTGATGATATTTCGGGTGAAGGGACAAAGGCGGACAAGCAGGCTGAACTGTTGAACTATATTGACGACCATTTTGTAAAAGTCAAGCGGGATGTTGCACCATTGATATTGTGTCCCACAGAGTACAACAAGTCATGGACCGATGTAGAAGGAGGCTATCTCACTACGCTTGGTGATAAGTTGAACGAGGGTATCAAGGTGATGTGGACCGGTGATATGGTAGTTGCTACTATAGATAAGTCTACGCTGGACTTCGTCAATCCGCTGCTGAAACGTAAGGCGTATATTTGGTGGAATTTCCCCGTTTCGGATTATGTACAAGACCATTTGCTGCTAGGGCCGGTTTATGGAAACGGGCTTGATATAAAAGATGATATGTCTGCTTTTGTTTCCAATCCGATGGAACATGCCGAGGCTTCCAAAATCTCTCTGTACAGTGTAGCTGATTATACTTGGAATATGGAGAATTATGATAGTGAAACTTCTTGGAAACATGCAGTCAGAGACCTTATGCCACTTCATGCCGAATATTTGGAAATCTTCGCTGCTCATAATTCCGACCCGGGACAGAATGGACATCGTTTCCGCCGTGAAGAGTCCGTTGCCATTCAGCCTGCTCTCTCTGCCTTGTTGAAAGCTTATCAAGAGAAAAGCGAGATAGATGAAGATGCCTATCGGCAGGTAGCTGAGGAATGCCGGAAGATAATCGTTGCCGCTGATGGATTGCTTGCATCGGGAAATGAGAATCGTCCGTTGATAACTGAAATAAGGCCTTGGCTCATTCAGTTCAAACAAGTGGGAGAGTATGGTGCGGAGGTGCTGAACATGATACGCCTGCGCCAGCAGAAGGATGCATTTATAGGTAGCTACGAACACGCCCGCGCCCTGCTGGTGCTGATGGGTGAGACGGATGCCCAATATAAAGCGGGCATAAAGAGCGGCAGCCTGCATCTGATGCCTACTTTCAATGCTTTGTTCGAAGCGGCGACAACGGGCTATAATGCAGCGTTCCATGCCGGGCTTGATACAAAGGCTGTTTATTCTCCCTACACGTTGAAGAGCGACGTGAATCAGTTGGCTTCGCTTCCTATTCAGCAGAAGGGAAAGGTGAATACAATTATTCCGTCCAATGAAGTCATCAACTGGCAGGCAGGCGGTGTGCTGACCATTTCGATGGATTATGCCCGCCAGTTGAATTCGGTACTTATTGATTTGGGAGATGCGGAGGTGGCTAATTCTAAGTTTAAACTGGAAGTAACTTCGGATGGTACAAACTGGCAGGCGGTGGATTTGAAACCGGGATACAGAACGCAGGTGAAGGCATCTCTCAAGGAGTTGAGTGTTGCGAAGATGAGGTTGGTGAATGTATCCGACACAGAGCAGAAGGTGTATTTCAAAATGTTCCGTTTTACGGAGAATTGATATGGTTCCTGATTCTTAAAATAGAGTTACGCGCGTGGGACGATGCTCCCCGTTGTTCTTAAGATCGGAATGACGGGGAGCACTTTTTTAGGAAGTTATTCAAGGCATTTGTCCAAGTCGCGGATGATTTGCTCTTTATCCATATTTTGTCCGATGAATACTATCTTCAGCATGCGGTCGCCGTATTGTTCGTCCCAGTCTCTTAGCAATCCCGGTTCTTGGCGCATCAGTTCTATCATGTCTTCTTCGGGAGCGGTGGCATACCATTGTCCGGCTTCAGTTATTTTCTTCTGTATACCTGCTTGTTCAAAGAGGAAGGACATGTCGCGGTTGTGGCTGAAGTAGCAGACACCCTTGGCGCGGATAACGCTGCGGGGCCATTTGGTAGCGACATAGTGGTCGAACTTATGAATGTCGAATGCAGGACGGCGGTAGTAGACAAATGTGCCAATACCGTATTCTTCTACTTCACCTCCTTCGTGATGGTGGTGATGACATTTCTCGTGATGATGTTCGCTTTCATGATGATGTTCATCTTCGTGATGGTGATGATGACCCTTTTCATGATGGTAATGCGCCTCTTTTTCCTCCTCTTCGCTTACTTGTTGCTCTATGCCACGAATCCATCCGGCAGAAGTTGCGGCACGCTCAAAGTTAAAGAGGTGGGTATGGATAATCTTATCCAGGTCTACATCTGCATAGTTGCACTCTATAATTTCGGCACCGGGTTGCAAGGTGTGGATAATCTGCTTGATACGTTTTAATTCTTCGGGCTGTACTTCTGCTGCTTTGTTCAGCAGGATAATATTGCAGAACTCAATCTGCTGAATGATGAGGTTTTCTATATCTTCCTCATCAATGCCTTTGCGTGTCAAATCATCTCCGCAAGAAAATTCACTTTGCAGACGTAAGGCGTCCACCACGGTGGTAATGCAGTCTAAGCGGCAAATACCGTATTTAGTATACGCTCCTCCCATATGAGGAATGGAGCAGAGTGTTTGGGCAATAGGCTCCGGTTCACAGATGCCACTCGCCTCAATCACGATGTAGTCGAAGCGTTGCATCTTCATGATTTCGAACATCTGCTCTATCAGGTCTGTCTTCAGCGTACAGCAGATACAACCATTCTGTAGAGCTACCAGACTTTCCTCTTTCTTTCCCACCACGCCACCTTTCTGTATAAGGTCTGCATCAATGTTCACTTCGCCTATGTCATTGACGATAACGGCAAACTTAATGCCACGTTTATTAGAAAGGATGTGATTTACCAACGTCGTTTTGCCACTACCCAGATAACCGGTCAACAGCAGTACGGGGATTTCTGTTGTATTCATAATCGTTTGATTTTATTCAATGATGATGGTCTTCTTTCATTAACTTCTGCAAAAGTATCTGATTTATGTGACAATGGATTGGAAAAGAGATAATTTTTTGTTTCTTCTATATTATCTAAACAGAAAAAAGGTGAAAAGCTTTGAGCTCCTCACCTTTCTTCTGTTATAGTTGTACTATGGCTTTAGTCCTTACACAATCCCTTGTGCCATCATAGCCTTTGCCACCTTCATAAATCCGGCCACATTGGCACCCTTCACGTAATTTACATAACCGTCGGCTTCCGTACCATATTGCACGCAAGCTTCGTGAATGTTCTTCATGATGCTCTTCAATTTCTCGTCCACTTCCTCTGCACTCCAGCTCAACTTGATGGAGTTCTGAGTCATTTCGAGACCAGATACTGATACACCGCCAGCATTGGCTGCCTTACCCGGAGCATACAGAATCTTTGCATCCTGAAATACCTTGATGGCTTCCGGTGTAGAGGGCATGTTGGCACCTTCGGATACTGCCATTACCCCATTAGCTATCAACTGACGGGCATGGTCGCCATTCAATTCATTCTGAGTGGCAGAAGGCAAAGCGATATCAGCCTTTTCGCCCCAAGGCTTGGCTCCTTCCACATATTTCACACCCGGATATTGTTCAGCATATTCGCGGATACGTCCACGGTAGAGGTTTTTCAGCTCCATGATGTAATCCAACTTTTCGCGGTCAATGCCGTCCGGATCGTATACATAACCGTCAGAATCAGACATGGTCAATACCTTACCACCCAATTCCAATACTTTCTCGGCCGTATATTGAGCTACGTTACCGGAACCGGAAATCAGACAAGTTTTGCCTTTCAAGTCAGTACCCTTAGTCTTCAACATTTCCATCAAGAAGTAGATGTTACCGTAGCCGGTAGCTTCCGGACGAATCAGCGAACCGCCGAACTCACGGCCCTTACCGGTGAAAGTACCCGTAAATTCATGAGCCAGCTTCTTATACATACCGAACATGAAACCTACTTCGCGACCACCTACACCGATATCACCGGCAGGTACGTCTGTTTCAGGACCGATATGACGCCACAACTCCAGCATGAAAGCCTGAACGAAACGCATAACCTCAGCATTCGACTTGCCGCGCGGAGAGAAGTCCGAACCGCCTTTACCGCCACCCATAGGCAGAGTTGTCAATGAGTTTTTAAATGTCTGCTCGAAAGCAAGGAATTTCAGGATGCTCAGGTTTACAGAAGAGTGGAAACGAACACCGCCTTTATATGGGCCGATAGCGTTGTTGTGCTGCACACGATAGCCCATGTTGGTTTGTACGTTACCTTTATCGTCTACCCAAGTAACACGGAATTGGTAAACGCGATCGGGGATGCAAAGACGTTCAATCAGATTGGCTTTGTCAAACTCCGGATGCTTGTTATACTCTTCTTCAATCGTAGAAAGAACTTCTTCTACTGCTTGATGATACTCCGGTTCGTTGGGGAACCGTCTTTTCAGGTCTTCTAATACCTTAGCTGCATTCATAATCTATTTCTTTTATTGGTTGCTACTATATGTTACCTAAAACAATTCGATTTTCGGTTTGTTTCCTTTTCCTCTCATTGCGGTTGCAAAAGTACACATAAAAATGAAACGAGCAAACATTTTATAAAGAAAATGCGGTATAAAACAACAATTTTATTGTTTTATACCGCAAAATGGAATAAAAAGATATTATTTATCCTCTTTTTAGAGACTTTATGACGGGAATAAACACTAAAGCCGCCGAAATGGCAAGCGTTAGGATAATTGGACCGTCAATTCGTTCGACAGATATCAAAACAATGTAGCAAAGTGCTGCCCAAAGCAGCACAATGCAAACTATTTGGAATTTTGATAACGGTCGTCTCATTTGGCAGCCTTCTTTTTGTCTACGATAGCATCGATAACTGCTACTGCAGTGATGTTAACGATATCGCGCACGGAGCTCTCAAAATCGGTAAAGTGGATAGGCTTGTTCAATCCCATTTGGATAGGACCAATCAGTTCGGAGTCCGTATCCATCGCCTGCAACAGCTTGTAAGCAGAGTTTGCAGAACTCAAGTTCGGGAAAATCAGTGTGTTTACGTCTTTTCCTTTCAGGCGTGTAAACGGGTACTTGGCATCACGCATTTCGCGGTTCATGGCGAAATTCACCTGCATTTCTCCGTCAATGGCAAGGTCAGGATAGTTTTGTTGCATATAATCCACTGCTTCGTGTACACTTACCGGGCTACCTTCCTTATCCGCACCGAAGTTGGAGTAACTCAACATGGCCATTACCGGTGTATGATTGAAGAAGCGGACGGTATATTCCGACAGCTTGGCAATATCGATTAGCGTTTCGGCATTGGGATGACGGTTAATCAGCGTATCGGCCAGGAAGTATGTACCTTTTTTGGAGTTCAGGATATGCATGGTGCCGAAATGCTTGTATTCCGGACGGATGCCGATGACTTCCTTGGCAACCTTGATGGTATTGCTGTATTTGGTGTAAAGACCTGTGATGAAAGCGTCTGCTTCACCCGTTTCCACCATCATCATACCAAAGTAGTTACGTTCGAACATTTTGTCATTGGCTTCTTCGTAAGTGACTCCTTCGCGGGCACGTTTTTCAGATAGAATGCGGGCATAGCGTTCACGGCGCGGCGCTTCATCCGGATGACGCAGATTTACTATCTCAATACCTTCAAGGCTAAGGTCTAGTTCTTTTGCCAGCTTCTCGATGGCTTCGTCGTTGCCCAATATAATAGGATGACAGATACCTTCAGCCTTGGCTTCCACAGCAGCTTTCAGCATATTGGGGTGGATGCCTTCGGCAAATACCACACGTTGCGGGTTGCGGCGGGCGGTGTCGTAGAGTTGGCGGGTCAGTTTGCTTTCGTAACCCATCAGCTCGCGCAGTTGCAGGCGGTAGGCATCCCAGTCTTCGATGTCTTTACGGGCTACACCGCTTTCCATGGCGGCTTTGGCCACAGCGCAGGACACTTCGGTGATGAGGCGCGGGTCAACCGGTTTCGGGATGAAGTATTCGGGACCGAAGGTGAAGTTGTTTACGTGGTATGCCTCGTTCACCACATCGGGCACGGGCTGCTTGGCAAGGTTGGCAATGGCGTGCACGGCAGCAATTTTCATGGCTTCGTTGATGGCTTTTGCCTGCGTGTCGAGGGCACCGCGGAAGATGTAGGGGAAACCGATTACATTATTAATCTGGTTAGGATAGTCGGAACGACCGGTGGACATCAGTACGTCCGGACGTGCTGCCATGGCGTCTTCGTAAGAGATTTCCGGAGTAGGGTTGGCAAGGGCAAACACGATGGGATGGTCTGCCATGCTGCGAACCATGTCCTGGGTCAACACATTACCCTTTGACAGTCCGAGGAATACATCGGCGCCTTTGATGGCTTCTGCCAGAGTATGTACATCGCGACGGTCGGTGGCAAAGTAACGTTTTTGCTCGGTCAGATTCTCGCGATCGCTGGTAATGACTCCCTTACTATCCAGCATTAGGATATTTTCACGGCGTGCGCCGAGCGCTTCATACAGTTTGGTGCATGAGGTGGCGGAAGCCCCGGCACCGTTTACGACGATTTTCACTTCCTCTATCTTCTTGCCTGCCACTTCCAGGGCGTTCAGCAATCCTGCGCTGGAGATGATGGCGGTGCCGTGCTGGTCGTCGTGCATCACGGGGATGTCCAATTCCTCTTTCAGGCGGCATTCTATTTCGAAACATTCGGGTGCTTTGATGTCTTCCAAGTTGATACCTCCGAATGTTGGGGCAATAGCCTTGACAGCTTCGATGAACTTGTCGGGGTCTTTTTCATTTACTTCGATGTCGAATACGTCGATACCGGCATAAATTTTGAACAACAGACCTTTACCCTCCATGACGGGTTTGCCGCTGAGGGCGCCAATATCGCCCAGGCCGAGCACGGCGGTTCCGTTGGAGATGACAGCTACCAGATTGCCTTTTGCTGTATATTTATATGCATCTTGCGGGTTTTTCTCAATTTCGAGGCACGGTTCTGCAACGCCCGGAGAGTAGGCGAGAGAAAGATCGGTTTGTGTACTGTAAGGCTTGGTGGGTACTACTTCAATCTTACCCGGTTTGCCTTGCGAATGGTAGAGCAAGGCTGCTTCTTTGGTTATTTTAGCCATGGTAGAATAGTTAAATTGGTTATAATTTGGCTGCAAATGTAGGTATAAAAGTTCTAAATTGTAGCTCGCTGTCAATAAAATCTATTACTTTTATCAGTTAATTAGCTTAAAATGCTTATTTTTGGCATCAGATTTTAGAGATTACCCCCATTTATTAACTTAACATATGAGTTGCATGAGAATTTTGAAACTTCCTCTGGCAGGATTATTATTTTGTGTAATGGCACTATTTGCTGGATGTAAAACGAGTAATGAACCTAAGGCACCGGTTGCTCTGACCTGGGAAATGGGTGCAAGTGACATCGAACCCGGATATTATGAGAATACCTTTATTCTCAAGAATATCTCTCAAAAACCTCTAAAAAAGAACTGGACGATTTACTATTCACAGCTTCCCCGAGGGGTGAAGCAGGAAGGAGCCTCTGAAGTGAAGGTAGAGGTAGTGAACGGTAATTTTTTCAAAATGTATCCGACAGACGAATTTGCTTCGCTGGCTCCCGGTGATTCCATGCGGATTACTTTCCTTTGCACTTACAAGCTGGACCGGAACTCCCATGTACCGGAAGGAATTTATTGGGTGGAGACTGTGGATGGTAAAGAGGGCAGTCCGTTGCCCGTGGCTTTGAAGGCGCTGCCGCTTCCTTCTCCCGAGTCAATGAGCGGCTATCCGGATGCGACTAAGATTTATGAATCCAATCTTCGCTTGTCTGGTGCTCCTGCTTTGGTGCAGTCAGACATTCTTCCGTCTGTAAAGAAGGCGGTAGCCATTGAAGGCGATAATGTCGTATTGGAAGGTAAGGTAGCTTTGGCATTTCCGGAGAACTTTGCCGGTGAAGCCAAGTTGTTGAAAGAGAAACTGACAGGTTTGTATGGTTTGGAAGTTGTCGGAAATGCTTCCGTGAAGATTGTGCTGGAAGAACTGCTTGATAGGAAGGAGGCCGTAAATGATGAATATTATACTATCAATATAGGTGACAACCTGATAAAAATCAGTGCTGCCACTCCTCATGGCATCTTTAATGGTACACAGACACTTTTGTCAATGTTGAAGGATAAGCAGACACCTTATTTGCTGGAGGCAGTCTCCATCCGGGATTATCCGGACTTGGCATATCGTGGACAAATGATAGATATTGCCCGTAATTTCACCGCTCCGGAGAACTTGAAGAAACTGGTGGATATTTTTGCATCTTATAAATTGAATGTCCTGCATTTCCATTTTTGTGATGATGAAGCCTGGCGTTTGGAGATTCCCGGTTTGGAGGAACTGACTGCTGTGGGTAGCCGTCGCGGACATACCACTGACGAAAGCCAGTGCCTCTACCCATGTTATGACGGTGGCTATGACCCTGATGCAAAGACTGTAGGCAATGGATATTATAGCCGCGAGGAATTTATTGATTTGCTGAAGTATGCTGCCGAAAGACATGTCCGCATTGTTCCGGAAATAGAATCTCCGGGGCATGCCCGCGCTGCCATTGTCTCCATGAAGGCACGCTATAACAAATATTTTGAAACTGATCCGGGAAAAGCTACAGAATATATGTTGAGTGAACCGGAAGATACTTCACGTTATGTTTCTGTACAATATTATACGGACAATGTGATGAATGTCGCCTTGCCTTCTACCTACCGTTTTATGGAGAAGGTGATTCAGGAACTTAATGCGATGTATCAGGAAGCCGGTCTTTCATTGTTTACAGTGCATTTAGGTGGTGACGAAGTGCCTCGCGGCGTGTGGATGGGCTCCCCGAAATGTCAGGAACTGATGAAGAAAAAAGGCATGACGAAAGCTCATGATTTGTCGGAGTATTTCATTACGCAAATGGCGGATGTGATGCAGAAGAACGGACTGAAATTCAGTGGTTGGCAGGAAGTTGCTTTGGGGCATACCGAAGAGGCTCATCAACAGTTGAGGGGTCAGGCTGCCGGTGTGTATTGCTGGAATACTGTACCGGGCTCTGATGAAGTGGTTTATCAGACAGCCAATAACGGTTACCCGGTCATCCTTTGCAACGTGGGCAATTTCTATATGGATATGGCTTACAATGGTCATCCGGACGAGCGTGGACTCGATTGGGGAGGTTATGTGGATGAGTCTGTCTCTTTCTCTATGCTTCCTTTCAGCATTTATCGTTCGCTGCGTGTGGATATGGCAGGCAATCCCATTGATTTGGGTAATGCGGAAAAGGGGAAGACTGCTTTGACAGAGATAGGCAAGAAACATATTATGGGTGTACAAGGGCAATTATTCGCCGAAACTATCCGTAGTTTTGATGGCGTGGAATATCTTCTCTTCCCGAAAATCTTAGGGCTGGCAGAACGTGGCTGGAATGCTCATCCGGTATGGGAAAATCTGTCCGGCGTGCGGGAGCAGCAGGCTTTCAATCAGGCTTTGGCACTTTATTATGAGAAAATCAGCAAGAGTGAAATGCCTTATTGGGCAAAGAATGGGATTAACTTCCGCTTGCCTCAGCCGGGATTATTGGTAAAAGATGGAAATCTGTATGCTAATGTGGCCATTGATGGTGCTGAAGTACGTTACACAACTGATGGTTCGGAACCTACTGCCCAGTCAACCTTATGGAAAGAACCGGTGAAGTGTGGTTCCCTGGTCGTGAAAGCAAAGACCTTCTACCAAGGCAAGGAAAGTTTGACGATTATATTGAATGTTGAGTAATAGAGAATATTGAAATGAAAAGGGAGTGCATTGTCCGAAAATGCACTCCCTTTTGTTTATTCCTTTAGGCGTTCAGCGCTTGTTCTATATCCGCAATAATATCCTCTGCATTCTCTATACCTACCGAGAAGCGAATTAGGTCGGGGCGTACACCTGCCTCCATCAGTTGCTCGTCTGTCAACTGGCGGTGTGTATGACTGGCTGGGTGCAGCACACAAGTACGTGCATCGGCCACATGAGTCACGATGGCCGCCAGTTTCAGTGAATCCATAAACTTGATAGACTCTTCCCGTCCGCCCTTCAAGCCGAAGGTGACAACGCCGCAAGAGCCGTTCGGCATGTACTTCTGTGCCTGCTCGTAGTATTTGTCGCCCGGCAGACCACAATAATTCACCCAAGCCACTTTATCGTTCTGGGCAAGATACTCGGCTACCGCTTGTGCATTCTTGCAATGTTGGGGCATACGCAGGTGCAGTGTTTCCAGACCCAGGTTCAGCAGGAATGCGTTTTGTGGAGACTGGATGCTGCCCAGGTCGCGCATCAGTTGGGCTGTAGCCTTGGTGATGTAAGCCATTTTGCCGAAGGCTTTCGTATAAGTCAGTCCGTGGTAAGACTCGTCCGGTGTGCACAGTCCGGGGAATTTGTCGGCGTGTGCATTCCAATCGAAGTTACCGCTGTCTACAATGACTCCACCTACGCTGGTGGCATGTCCGTCCATGTATTTGGTGGTAGAGTGTACTACGATGTCGGCACCCCATTCAAACGGACGGCAGTTGATGGGGGTAGGGAAGGTGTTGTCCACAATCAAGGGCACGCCGTGGCTGTGGGCAATGCGGGCAAACTTCTCTATATCGAGCACTTCGAGCGTAGGGTTGGAGATGGTTTCGCCGAATAGGGCCTTGGTATTGGGGCGGAAAGCAGCGGAAATTTCTTCCTCGCTGGCATCCGGGTTGACGAAAGTGACGTCGATGCCCAATTTCTTCAAAGTTACTCCGAAGAGGTTGAATGTTCCGCCATAGATGGTAGAGGAGCAAACAAAATGGTCTCCTGCCTGGCAGATATTGAAAATGGCATAGAAGTTGGCTGCTTGTCCGCTGGATGTCAGCATAGCGGCCACACCACCTTCGAGGGCGGCAATCTTGGCGGCTACTGCATCGTTCGTAGGGTTCTGCAGGCGGGTATAGAAATAGCCGCTGTCTTCAAGGTCGAACAAGCGCGCCATCTGTTCGCTGGTATCATATTTGAAAGTTGTACTTTGATAGATGGGGAGTACACGGGGCTCGCCCTTTTTAGGAGTCCATCCGGCTTGTACGCACAGCGTCTCCGGCTTGAATTGCTTTGCCATAATGTTATCTGTTTTAAAAGTTTCTTATCTATTATCGCGTAAGTTGTCGCAAAAGTAGGGAAAAAATTATAATTTTGTGCTTAAGTATGGTAAAATGCTATAAATTAGCGGCTGGAAATTTGTAGCGAACCGAATAAATGATGAATAATTGGAATATGAAACGCATATTTTGTTTACTGACCATCCTCTTTTGTACTTCGTTTGCTTTTAATGCTTCGGCTCAGGAAGAGCGGGATAGTCCGAGACGTGGAGAAGGAATCTCTGTTTTCCTGGAACGTAACAAGCGCCCGGGGAGAGCCTATTATAAGGAGTTTTTGGAGCTGAACAAGAAACTTCTTAAAGGGAAGGAGGAATTGCGGCTGGGAGTGAAGTATGTACTGCCCCCATTATCAAAGCCGGTTGGCAATGGGAAGAAGACAATCAATGAACCTTTGTTCGGGAAAGCGCTTGCCAGTGTAAAAGTGACATCCAACCGTTTGCAGGGTGCTTGTTTTTATGTAGTGAGCGGGCATGGAGGCCCCGACCCCGGAGCTATCGGCAGAATCGGCAAAATAGAACTGCATGAAGATGAGTATGCGTATGATGTGGCTTTGCGCCTTGCCCGTAACTTGATGCAAGAGGGAGCGGAAGTCCGTATCATTATCCAGGATGCTAAAGACGGAATCCGTGATGACAAGTACCTTTCCAACAGCAAACGTGAGACGTGCATGGGAGCTCCCATACCCTTGAACCAAGTGGCACGTCTCCGGCAACGTTGCGCCAAAATCAATGAGTTTTACAAGAAGGACCGCAAGAACTATAAATATTGCCGTGCCATTTTTCTTCATGTGGACAGTCGCAGCAAGAGCCATCAGACCGATGTGTTCTTTTACCACTCTAAAAGCAAGCCCGACAGCAAGCGTCTGGCTAAGACCATGAAGAAAACTTTCGAGTCGAAATATGACAAGCACCAGCCCAACCGTGGGTTTACCGGAACTGTCAGCGCACGCAATCTTTATGTGTTAGCCAATACTTCTCCCGCTTCCGTATTCGTGGAATTGGGAAATATCCAGAACACTTTTGACCAGCGCCGTTTTGTAATCAGTTCGAACCGCCAGGCCTTGGCCAAGTGGATGATGGAGGGTTTCATCACGGATTATAAAAAGGCGAAATAAGGACAATCAACTCTGGCTCTCCTTTTTCTTTTCGTGTACCACCACGACTGTAACGGCCGTTATTATCAGCGCCATGCCGACGGCGCTGGCCGGTGTGAAGCTTTCATTGAATATCAGGCAACCGATAACTACGGCTGTCAGAGGTTCCAAGGCCCCGAAAATGGAAGTCAGTGTAGGCCCTATGTATTTAATGGCCTTTACCAGGGTGATGTTGGATATAGCTGTTGCCGGCAGTGCCAGTCCGAGAATATTCAGCCATGTATGGGTGTCATTGGCCAGCCGGATGCCTCCGGTCAGACATCCTCCTATAATAAAGAACAAGGCTCCCAACCCCATTACGTAGCATGTCAATGCAGTGGAGGGAATCTGCACGGCACGGCTCTTCCTTACTCCTACGATATATCCTCCATAAAAGAATACGGACAGACCGGCAGCAATCAGCCCGATGGTCGTGTTTCCTCCTTCAAAGTCTATTTTGCCGGATGACAAAAGTCCAGCTCCGCTTAGTGACACCAACACGGCAAACAGAATGGCGAATGACCTCTTTTCTCCGAAAAAGCCCATCATGGCCAGTGCCACGGCCAGCGGATACATGAAATGAATGGTGGATGCCACTCCGCTGGCTATGTTCTGATAGGCGATGACCAGACTGAAGGAGGTAGCTGCCCGGAGCAGGCTGAGGATGAACACCGTTCCCCAGTCTTTCCTGCTGATGCGGAATGTCTCGCCCAGCATAATGCCGAAAACGACCAAGGTAAGTGAAGCTATTCCCCATCGGTAGGCCAATACTTCGAAAGAGGAGAAGCCCGCAAGGAGTAATGAAATGGTGAAGAAAGGAGCCAGCCCGAAGGTGGCAGAGGAGAGAGCCGCATATATAAACCCTTTTATGGAAACATTTTGCATCTTTTATCTTGATTTTAATGGAGATTTTAAAATTATCTGTTTGCGTCAATTGCTTGATTCGCATTGCGTCGTGCAAAATTAATGAATAAAAACAAGCATACAGACAAGGGAGTGTCCCTTTTTTACAATACAGTATAGATATGGGTATCTAATATAGTATCGACCGGCTTGCCTGATATTTATTCGTTCCATCATGAGGTAAAAATCATTCCACCGCGGAGTAAAAATCGTTCCACCATGGTGGAACGATTTTTACTCCATGGAGGAACGAATACTTGTTCGCTGTCCGGTTCCTAAACTCTTCCGGGGAGAAAGTCTGATGGCTCCGGCAGAACAGTTTGCCTACTCTACCGGAATATAAATTTCTGTCAACAGTTCCTCCGGTGCCGTATCTGCGGGGTTATTCAGGTAACGTTCCGCACTGGACTCATCCCGTAAGCTACATTCCATTTCGGGGATATACTTCCCGTAGATGGTATCGTATACGGCCTGCAGATGTTCGTATGGACCTTTGTATAGGAATATGGCATAGCGGCCTGCAGCGAGCTGTTTAAATCCTATGTCTCCTTTGGCCGTTGCAAATGAGGGTAGGACCATACATACATCGGTACGCAGCTTTTCAGGGGGTGTCACTTTGGGGTCATCGTGATAGATGCAGTAGGGCATCACTTCTCCCATAGGCAGTTTTTCTTCCTGGATGAACTGGCA
Source organism: Bacteroides sp. CACC 737 (assembly GCF_013874375.1). Taxonomy (NCBI): domain Bacteria; kingdom Pseudomonadati; phylum Bacteroidota; class Bacteroidia; order Bacteroidales; family Bacteroidaceae; genus Bacteroides; species Bacteroides sp. CACC 737. The sequence continues at coordinate 2,585,225 of NZ_CP059408.1, read as the reverse complement.
AAGGCGCGTCCATGCGCTGCAATAGTCGTTCAGTTTATAGTCGCCAAAGAGGCGGATGTAAATCACATTGCGGGCAGGAACTTCTTTGATTTCGTGTTTCAGTTCCAGTTCCGGACGAATAATGGCTGGTTTCATAATTACAAAGTTTTTATTGTTACGATACTCTAATGGTGAAATGCCGTATAATTGCTTGAATACTTTTGACAGTGACGAGGGCGAAGAGTAGCCTATACGGTAGGCTATGTCCGCTATCGGCATGTCCGAGTAACGAAGCAACCGGGCAGCGGCTTCGGTACGCGTCCGGACAATGAACGTACCGACGGGTTCACCCAGAAAAGCTTTCATGATGCGGTGGAAGTAGAAGGGAGAGAAATGGGAAATCCTGGCCAAAGATTTCAGGTCAATTTCTTCTCCGAGGTGCAGATTTATATAATCCACTACTGCGTTCACACACTTTTGGTATTCCTCCTGGGTTGTCTTTTTCTGCTGCATGGCTCTATTGGGCTTTTTCATGTTGCAAAAATAGGAGGAAAAGAAATAGGTTACTTGTCCGATGTTGCTATAAATGCAATATCTTTAAATAAGATAAGCTATATCCCGGCACAACTTTTTCGTGCAAGCATGAAAGTTTTGCATTCGATTTGCAATATCTTTGCATTTCAGATGAAAAAACAAATGCTTGCAGATGACCGAGGAGATTAAAAGACAACTTTGGGAGTGGGCGGCGGCCTATCATTGCGCCGGCTTCATTCAGAACGATCCCATACAGTTTCCACATCGCTATGAACGGAAGCAGGATATTGAAATCAGTGGGCTGCTGACTGCCATCATGAGTTTCGGCAACCGTAAACAGATATTGAAAAAGGCTGAAGAGTTGTATAGGTTGATGGGGGCATCACCTCATCAATACGTGTTGTCCTGCCGATGGAAGAATGACTTTCCTGCTGCGGACAGAAGCAGTTTTTACCGGATGCTTTCTTATGCTGACTTTCATTCCTATTTCAGACGTTTGCATGCAGCTTATTCTGCTTTTGACAGTCTGGAGGATGCCTTATGTACGTATGCCGGTAATCCGATGGAAAGGTTATGTGCATTTTTGGAAGTCTCGGCGAAGAGTCCTCAAAAGAAACTGAACATGTTTTTGCGCTGGATGATAAGGAAAGGTCCGGAAGTGGATTTTGGTATTTGGGAGAGATTTGATTGCAGGGACCTGATTGTGCCTTTGGACACGCATGTCTGCCGTGTGGCTTATGCTTTGGGACTCACCGAGACAGAAACATTTTCTTTGAAGAATGCCCGCCGGATTACTGAAGCTCTGGCAGAGGCCTTTCCGGACGACCCGTGCCTGGGGGACTTTGCTTTGTTTGGAAGCGGAGTCAGCGGAGTATTGTAGCGCGTTACCAGTCTATTTCTTGTATCCCTCTGCTTCGTAAGAAATCGTTGGCTTTACTGAAGTGCCTGCAACCGAAGAATCCGTATTCGGCAGAACGTGGGGACGGATGGACGGTAGTCAGAATCAAGTGCCTGCTGCTATTAATTAAAGCGGCTTTTTCTTTGGCGTACGCTCCCCAAAGCATGAATACAAGATTCTCCCGTTCATCACTCAGTTTCTTGATAACAGCGTCTGTGAAGATTTCCCATCCCATGTTCCGGTGCGAGCCGGTTTCGTGGGCACGTACTGTGAGGACGGAATTCATAGGAAATACGCCTTGCGCTACCCAACGGTCCAGATTTCCGGAAGTCGGAATGGGCTTTCCCAGGTCCTGATGTATTTCTTTGAATATGTTTGCCAGAGAACCGGGAATGGCTACTCCTTTCGGTACGGAAAAGCAGACTCCATAATACTGACCGGGATTAGGATAAGGGTCTTGTCCGAGTATGACGACTTTCACTTTCTCGAACGGGCAAGAGTTGAAGACGTGGAAAATTTGATGGCCGGGAGGTAGCACGTTGGCATGTCCATACTCACTTTTTACAAATGCTACCAGCTTCTCAAAATAAGGTTTGTCAAACTCCTCTTGCAGGCGTTTTCTCCAGCTTTCTTCTATTTTTACGTTCATAAGAGTCTTGCAGTTACATATGAATAGGAAACGATGTTGCAAAAATACAAATAATCCGGATGAGGCAGATGCATTTACGAGTATAAAGAATGTTTTAATTATCGTATGAAACGATAGTTATTTTGAGTAAGTTTATTACTTTTGTGGTGCAATGCCGGACACTAAGCATAGAGTCGCCATTGCTGAGGTTGAACTGATTGGTAAAATAAAGGAATGGAAAATTTTCATCGTATGGATGCTTGTCCGGTACGGGATGTACTGAGCAGGTTGGGAGACAAATGGACAATGCTTGTGCTGGTCACACTGAAAGCGAATGGAACGATGCGTTTTTGCGATATACAGAAAACCATAGGGGATATTTCCCAGCGGATGCTGACGGTTACATTGCGCTCATTGGAGACGGACGGGCTGATTGTCAGGAAAGTCTATGCGGAAGTTCCTCCCCGTGTGGAGTATAACCTTACAGAAACCGGATGTAGCCTGATGCCGCATATTGAATCTTTGGTAGGATGGGCATTGGAGCATATGAATGATATTTTGAATCGGCGCAGTCTGCAGAACTGATGGGGCGATATGAAAAAGAGGTTGTGTCAAAATGCTGACACAGCCTTTTTTTATGCGCAAAGCCCAGACTTTCTCAAGCCCGGGCTTTGTTATTACCCAAAGTTTTCGTATCTTTAGGCATAAAGTTTTTCGTTATGGCAAAGTTACATTTTCGTCCTTACATTCCCAACCAAACCGTTCTTTTTCCACAAAGAATTGATGAAAACATAGCTGCGAACGACCCGGTCCGCATCGTGAATGCTGTTATTGACAACCTCAATCTTGAGAGTTTCAAGAAGCTTTATAAGGAAACGGGCCGTTGTCCTTATCATCCTAAAATGATGCTTAAGGTGATAATCTACGCCTACATGAATAATATCTATTCTTGCCGTAAAATAGAGAAGCACCTCCTTCGTGACATTCATTATATTTGGCTTGCCGGTAATGAGCATCCGGATTTTATCACGATCAACCGTTTTCGTAACCGTGTAAAGGAGGAAATAAATAATGTATTTACCCAGTTGATTTTTGTCCTTGCCGATAAAGGTTTCATCAGCCTTGATGTGGAGTATATTGACGGCACCAAGATTGAATCCAAAGCCAACAAATATACTTTTGTCTGGCGCAAGACAGTCGAACGGAACCGTACGAGACTAATGGATAAAATCCGTATTCTCTTGGAGCAGGTGGATGAAACCATTGCACAGGAGAACTCTATAAAAGACACATCCGTGGAGTTTACTTCCTGCAGGCTCTCTGACATAGTGGATGAACTTAAAGAAGCCCTGGAACGCCAGCCTGCAACAAAGGATAAGGAAGAAAAGAAAGCCCTGCGCAAAAAGAAGAAGCAGGTCAGGGAACTTGAAGGGTATCGTGACAAGCTGATAGAATATGACAATCACCTTGATACCCTTGGAGAACGTAACTCCTATTCCAAGACCGATCCTGGTGCCACATTCATGCGCATGAAAGAAGATGCCATGAAGAACGGGCAGACCAAACCCGGATATAATCTGCAAATAGGTACTGAAAACCAATTTATCACAGACTTCCGTCTGTTTCCCAACCCTACCGATACACTGACCCTCATACCTTTTTTCCACTCTTTCCAGTACCGCTATAACCGTTTACCGAATATCTGCGTGGCAGACTCCGGTTACGGTTCGGAAGAAAATTACCGGTTCATGCAGGAGAATGGGATAGAAGCCTTCATCAAGTACAATTACTTCCATAAAGAACAGCGTCCCCGTTATACTCCCAACCCGTTCCATGCCGAAAGTCTCCATTACAATGCCCAAGAGGATTATTACGTTTGTCCTATGGGACAGCACATGAACCGTATAGGAACCAAACGTGACAAGACAGCGAGCGGATACATCACCGAAAGTGCCCGGTATAAAGCAAAAAGATGCGAAGGTTGCCCTTTGCGTGGCAGTTGTTTTAAAGCTCGGGGGAACCGTATTATAGAAGTCAACCACCGATTAAATCAATACAAACGGCAGGCACGGGAAAGGTTGCTCTCAGAAGAAGGTATCAAGCATAGAGGCAGGAGGTGTATAGAACCAGAAGCTGTGTTTGGACAAATGAAATACAACATGGCATACAGAAGATTCCGGCATGTGGGAGAAGACAAGGTTACAATGGACTTTGCTTTCTTTGCTATAGCCTTTAATATCAAAAAAATGTGCGCTAAACTGATAAAAGAAGGAAAGGGGCTCATTACAGTTGCCAAATATTTGTTTATGGGACTATTTATAACCCGATATAATTGGAATATAGCAACTTGCTGCCAAATGCATGAGGAAAAAGTAGCATAGCCAAAAGAAAATATAGCAGAACTTAAAATATAAAAGAGGTTGTGCCAACGTTTTGACACAACCTCCTTCAGAAGTTTCCAAGTGCTTGTTTTATTTCTTGGCATCGGCAAAATTGTGAACCTTGTTTTTCAGATTGTCAGCTTTCTCTGCGGCCTCATGGACCTCATGGGCCATCTTGTCCGCTACTTTGGTGCCAGTGTGCAATGCTTCTTCTTCAGCAGTGTTGATGAACTCCTTGGCTTCGCCACTTGCTTTGTGGATGGCACGGCATATGGCATCTTCCAGCTTTTTAGCTTTCTCCGTACGGGAGAAGTGGTAGGCCAATGCACCGGCAACCGAACCTATTCCCAGTCCGATCCAGAAATTAGAATCTTTACATTTCATAATCAAGTCAGTTTTTTAATAGTTAAAGTTAGAATCAATTCTGATGAGACAACATACTTGCCAAAGATTGGTTCATCCGGCGGGAAAGGAATTAATAACAATTTACTTTTGTTGGTGGAGAGATTTATTCTGCTTAAATTTGCGATACACTTAAAATTTATACAAGTATGATTAGATTAAATGTTTTTATTCAGGTAAGTGCGGAAAACCGTACCGCAGTATTGGAATCTGCCAAAGAACTGGTCGCATATTCCTTGAAGGACAATGGATGCATTGCCTATGATGTGTTTGAGAGCGCCACTCGCAGCGATGTTCTTATGATTTGTGAAACATGGAAAGATGCAGAGTCATTGTCTGCCCATGAAAAAGCGGACCATTTTGTGGCCCTGGTGCCCAAAATCCAGGGGCTGGCCGCCATGAAGCTGGAAAAATTCGAGTTCTAAATCAGTAGTTTGAGGTAGTAAGGGGTTGTGTGATCATGCGTAAATAAGTATATTTGTGCATTCTTAATATACATATTTATGCTGATTACCCTTATTATCCTTGTTCTCTCCGCTGCCTTTTTTGTAGCAGGCAAAGTCCGTTCGGACATTGTGGCGCTTTGTGCGCTGATTGGTTTATTGATATTTCAGATTCTTACTCCTGAAGAGGCCCTTTCCGGCTTCTCCAACTCGGTGGTGATTATGATGGTAGGCTTGTTCGTTGTGGGCGGCGCCATTTTTCAGACCGGGCTGGCTAAAATGATAAGTTCGCGTATTCTAAAGTTGGCAGGCAAAAGCGAGCTGAAACTCTTCTTGCTGGTTATGCTGGTTACTTCTGCCATTGGTGCTTTTGTGAGCAATACGGGAACGGTGGCTTTGATGCTGCCTATCGTGGTGAGTTTGGCACTGAGTGCAGGAATGAATCCCAGCCGTCTATTGATGCCTTTGGCTTTTGCCAGCAGCATGGGTGGTATGATGACACTTATCGGTACGCCTCCTAATTTGGTTATTCAGAATACATTGACGGGAGCGGGCTTTGAACCGCTGTCTTTCTTTTCCTTTTTGCCGGTGGGTATTGTGTGCGTGATAGTGGGAACCCTGGTTTTAATGCCTCTGACCAAATGGTTTCTCTCCAAGAAAGGCAAAAAGAATGACGGAACATTGTCGGGCAAATCATTGAACCAACTGGTGCAGGAGTACGGACTTTCCAGCAATCTGTTCCGTTTGAGGGCTGTCAATGATTCCCGTCTGATAGGAAAAACCATCATAGACCTGGATGTACGCCGCAAGTATGGTCTGAATATCATTGAAGTACGGCGTGTAGACTCTTCCCAACATAGATTCCTGAAAACTATTACCCAGAAATTGGCATCACCCGATACGACTATTTGGGTGGGCGACGTGCTTTATATTACGGGAGAGGTATCGAACGTAAATCGTTTTGCTGAAGACTTTTTAATGGAAATGCTCGACGGGCATACCACTGAAGAAGCCTCTAAAGCCGACAAGTCCCTTGACTTTTATGACATCGGAATTGCCGAAATTGTGTTGATGCCTTCTTCCAATATCGTGAACCGGACGGTGAAGGAAGCTGGGTTCCGTGATAAATTTAATGTAAATGTATTGGGCATCCGTCGTAAGAAGGAATATATATTACGTGAATTGGGACGTGAGCGTATGCATAGTGGCGATGTTTTGCTGGTGCAGGGTGCGTGGCAGGACATCGCACGGATAAGCAGGGAAGATTCCGATTGGGTGGTATTGGGGCAGCCTTTGGCAGAAGCCGCCAAAGTGACGCTGGATTATAAAGCGCCCATAGCTGCCGCTATCATGGTGCTGATGGTTGCCATGATGGTCTTCGACTTTATTCCCGTGGCCCCGGTGACAGCGGTGATGATTGCCGGCTTGCTGATGGTGCTGACGGGATGTTTCAGGAATGTGGAAGCCGCCTATAAAACGATAAACTGGGAAACAATTGTACTCTTTGCAGCCATGCTCCCCATGTCTCTTGCACTCGAAAAGACCGGTGCCTCGGAATATATATCCAACAGTCTTGTAAGTGGGTTGGGCAGTTATGGTCCTATTGTGTTGATGGCAGGTATCTATTTCACCACTTCATTGATGACCATGTTCATCAGCAATACGGTGACGGCAGTGCTGATGGCCCCTATTGCTCTTCAAAGTGCGATTCAGATTGGAGTAAGTCCCGTTCCGTTCTTGTTTGCCGTGACGGTTGCGGCAAGTATGTGTTTCGCTTCTCCATTCTCTACACCGCCCAATGCACTGGTGATGCCGGCAGGACAATATACATTCATGGATTATATAAAAGTGGGGCTCCCGTTGCAGATTATTATGGGAGTGGTGATGGTATTTGTGCTGCCGTTGTTGTTTCCTTTTTAGCAAAGTATATGACCACTTCATTATGCTGTAATATTAGGCGCGGATTACGTGGAGTAACGCGGACTATGCAAATTGGATTCTTGAAATCTGCGTAATCCGCGCCTAAAAAATAGTAAGGTAGTTTTGACACGTTCCTCCTTTTTACTGTTACAGCTTTATACTCTTTTTCTTTCCTGCATAGCTTATTGTCTTTCTGCCTTTCATCGGCCGGTCTCCCGTACCGGAGTCCTGACCGACCAGGACAACCTTGAACTTGCGGCTTTTCAGCATGTTCGGAAAACTGCTTTCCCGCTCTTCTATCGTCAGAGGACGGGCCTTGTCCTCTGACGATACACTGTGGTTCAAGGTCTGTCTGTCCTGCTGCTTTTCGTTACTCCAGAAGTCCCACCAGTCTGCGCCTTGAGGGAGGTAAACCGGCGCAAAATCCATTACTAAAGGACGCATGAATGTACCGTCATTGTGGAACACATCCCAGGAAGTGCTGTAAACGTAGGGCAGAAGGCGATAGCGCAGATTAATCACCTTCTCCTGGGCATCGAAACACCACTCGCCACGCTTGCCGAAGTTCCAGATTTCACGGGGCAACTCCGTACCGTGCGAACGCATTATCGGGCAGAAAGTGCCGAACTGCATCCAGCGTCCGGCAAAGAAGCCACCTATGTCACTGTTCCAGTTCGGGATGCCCATCAAGGTATAGTTCAGTGCGGCAGGAATCTGTTTCTCCAGCATGTCCCAAGTGGAGGTCACGTCACCACTCCAGGTGTTGCAGCCGTAACGTTGTTGTCCGATAAATCCGGAACGGGTCAGGATGATAACGCGTTTGTCTTTGCTCAAAGCCTTTTGATGCGAGGCTATTCCGCTGTTGTGCATCAGTGAGTAGACATTTTTTACACTCCGGTAAGACCCCAAGTGAGTGGAGAGGTCATAGTCCGATTCTTGTCGGTTGATATGGTCAGTCTCTGTAGAATCGAGCCACCAGTCGTCGTTGCCGATGTAACTGAAAATGCCTTTATTCAGATATTTCCAATAAATGTCCCTTGCTTCGGGATTGTAGACGTCGTAGGGGCGTGTGCCACTTTTGGGTGGCCAAGTGTTGAAGTTGATAATCATCCCTTTGGCATCCAACTCCTTGCGTTGCTCTGTGTGGGTGCCAAAGCCGGGTCATGCCACAATCATCAGCTTGGCATTCAGCTTGTGACCACTACCAGACTTTCTTTGTTGTAGGGTTTGCCTTCGGGAGTTTTGAAACCTGCACAATGGAAGGCGAATAGAATTCCACACGGATGTCCATTCCTTATGTGGTGCATTTCATTCCTTGAGGTGTGCGTTCTGTGTTCTGGGCGGCACACAAGTTTGCAAGCATGGTTGCACAAGTCAGCACGAAGCCGGCTCTTTTCATAAAATTCATTTTCATGGTTCTTTTAAAATTATGCTGCAAAAGTAGCCCTGAATCCTCTTTAGACGGCAACAATCTTGTTGAAACGGAACAACACTCAGGTTGATTTCTGCATTTTTTCCGCATATTCCGAGGGGTGGCAACCGTACATTTCTTTTGTCCGCTTCATAACGGCTGCACTGCTTTATCAAGTTGCGGATGCGGAGCAAAAGGATTTCTTCTTTGTGTTTCCGTTCCATCTCCTTTCGGGTGCGGTATATGTAGAGGCGGATGTTTGCTGTAATGATGGCATATCATGAACTTTATATTTGCTGGATGGAATTTTTCCATCTTTATTTTCTCCCTTTCCAGATACTGATAATTTTTTTGCCTATTGCCAAAATATTCAGCAGTGATACAGCAAAAAATAATAGGCAACCGATCAATATACATGGAAGCAGTGATCCGCTCTCCAATTGCGGGAAGAGGCTTTGGACTACTTCTATATAGTAACTGCGCACCCATGCCACGCAGCCGATGGCGAGGAGCAGTACCAGTACATTCAGCCCTACTGTCAGTATATAATAAGGTGTGGCTACCTGCGTCGGGCTATATCCTATCAGCAGCAGGTTTTCCAGTTTTACCGTATTCTTTTGGAGAAGCAGGAAGATGCTCAGCATCAGGATGTAGAATGACAGAATGCTGATGAACAATCCTACTCCCATGACGATGGCCGTAATGAGGCGCAGGAAATAAGTTGTCTTCCCGGCATCCAGATTGTTGCCTTCAGTTTCGTAATTCTTTTGCTGGAAATAGTCGGTGATGGCTGTGTCGGTAGGATTCTTTACTTCCACAATCAGCCGGGACGGTTCCGCTTCTTTCTCCGGTGCGAAATTCTTATTGGCCCAGTCCATGAAGGATTGGGGAACGAGAATGGTATTCAGCCGGTTGGAGAATCCTACAATGTTGCCTTTATATTGTTCCACACGTCCGTTACCCCGTATCATCACATCCATTTGTACCAGACTCATCAGGCCTTCGGAGAGTTTCGGCAGACTCCGGCTTTGTGCAAAGCCAAAGTTGTAGAGGTTCAGATAGTTACGTGGAATGATGATGGGAATTACCCGGGCATCTTCGTCAAAATGCCATTTGTCCAGACTGACATCCACATATTCGTCGGGTACAGACTCGAAAAACATCTCTGTTGACAGACGGATACCGGCTTCCTGCATACCGAGTCCGGCAGAAACCTTGAACTGGGAAGGAGTGAACGCGCCTACCCCCTTAGTAAAAGGTTGGGCTTTCAGGTCCTTTATCTCCTCTTTGGAGAAGGTATTGCTTTTCCCGGCAAAGCTGCCCAGAGTACTGATTTTTTTGGTAGCAATGATATACTCCTTCTTCATGAAACTATCCCCTTCCGTAAAAACGGGAAGGACATCACGATAGAATTGTACGCTCAGCAATACAATCATCATGCCGAAGAGATTGGCGAGGAAAAAGCCTGCCAGCTGTCCGACACTGATGTGCTGGCGGAGAAGTTTCCAAACAAGTCGATTCATATTAGCTACATTTATAATTTATAAATTTCGTCATACTCTAGTTCCAGATGCTTACCTATGGAAGTCACTATGATTCCCGCTTCTTGGCGGCTGGCTTCTTCTGTCAGCAGTCTGCCCATGATTGTTCCGTTCTCGTTATCCAGATGGCTGATGGGTTCGTCCAGGAAGATGAAGTCGAAAGGCTGGCAGAGGCTGCGGATAAAGGCGACTCTTTGTTGCTGGCCAAAAGATAGCTTTCCGGCTTTTTCGTTTACCTTGTCGGCAATGCCGATGGCCTCAAAGAGGGTAAGGACTTCTTTCCTTTTTTTGAAATTGGTAAGCCGGTTCTTCAGTTGTATGTTCTCGATGGCGGTAAGTTCGGGAAAGATACGCAACTCCTGAAAAAGAATGCTGAGAGAGTGTTTGCGTATATCTGTCCAGTCATTGACGGAGAGTGAACGGATGTTGCGTTCATCAAAGTTGATGATTCCCTGATAATCGTGCCGATAGCCGTAAATATAGCTACAAAGCGATGACTTTCCGGTACCCGAAGCGGCTTCTATGAGATAACGTTTCCCTTTGTGGAACGTAATGTCCCGATGCCATACGTCTGAGGTAATGGCATCACGGTCGGCAAACACTTGAGGTAGTGTTTGCCGTAGGTGAATCCTATTCATGAGTGGTATTAATCCTTAATCTCTAATCTTTAATCCTTAAATTACATTCCTGCAAACTGCTTGATGAAGTCCACAATCTGTTTCAACGCATTTACATCCTTATTCTTCAGTTGCAGGGTAACGGTTGCCTTGTCCTCGTTACCGACAGCTTCCAGATACGAGATATTGCCGAGCAGCGAGTAATGGGTGCTATACTCTTGTCCGCCGAACCCAACAAGCAATTTTATAACGGGCAGGTCGAGTACGGCTTCCGCATTGATGACAAAGGCTGTACGCTTGCCTTTCAGACTGGAAGCGAAGTCTGTTTCTTTGGCAGACGGGTCAGCGGTCTTGCAGGCATTCTTATACAGCAGTTCGTCGTTGGTGGCGTACATTTGTTTGTCTCGTATGCCGAAGAAAATGTTGATAGCGCGTGATTTATAGACATATTCATTCTCATTCAATTTCACGATGTCTTCGCCGCGTTTCAGTCCCAGTTCGGACTTTTTCTCATAAAGGGCTTTCAGAGGAGCATCGTTCTTTACGCTGGCGTAGGCAAGGAAAGAAGGATTACTGTTCATGGTTACATTGATAAGGCCTATGGTCAGGTCGTTGTGGAAAGCACTGAACAAGTCCTTTACTTCAGCGGCTTTGGTAATGGAGAAATCGTTGCGGAACTGCTCATTCTCTTGCAGCACATTGTAGAACTCTTCTCCATTGATACCTATGCTGAGCAGTGCCAGCGTAGATTTGGGGAAATATTTCAGAAATGTGTTTTCGATGGGGCAAGTGCTTTTGGCCTGTTTTTCAAAGAGGGCTTTCAGTTCTGCATTCTCTGTATAGTTATCTATCTTCAGCTCAATTTTTCCTTTTTCGAAAGAGAGGCTTCCCAGCATCTTCAAATCTTTCAAATCAATACTTTGGGATATTCCGTAATTCAGCGGATTGGCATAGGCACTCAGCAGGCTGGAGGGAGTAATGAGCATGTTGACGTCTCCGTTCTGCTTTTGCATCTTCTTGAAAGCAGTATTGCTGTTGATACTGTTCTCTTCCGTCTGTTTCAGTAGGGCGGGTATTTCCTCCTTGACTTTTTCCAATTGCGATGTGCCGGTGTAGTTCACCACCATAAGCGTGGTGGGAGTGAAAGCGAGCAGTGCCTGCTTGTTGATTTGTGCAAAGCTGTAGCCGTCCGCTTCTGACACGTGGCTGATTATCTGTTCTTTCTCCGTAACTTCCAGCAGTTTCAGCAAGTCATCCTTGTTCTGAACCTTGGCTACCATGGTGGTGTAGGGGAACGAGGGAGCATTGAAGATATAGATGGGCGCATGAACGTCCACTCCTGATTTGGCAGGGTCTTTCAGTACAGCCTCCAATTGTTGGAAAGTGGCTGCATTCATATCGCTTTTCAAGGCATCTGTCAGCTTTTGCAGTGCTTCTTTAGTCTCTTTATCTTTGGTACCGGCCTTGTCTGCCAATGATTTTAAATTGACAGCGATGACTTGCGAGGCATCGGAGGGAATCACATTGATATATTCCGACTTTTTGGACGAACAAGCGCTTATCAGCACGATGAGCATTGCCAGTACTGAGAAGTGGAAGAATAGGTTCTTTTTCATATAGTTTTTGTTTTAGTGAGTATCATTGATTCTGTAAGTTGAGGATGTGGCAGGCAACCAGTGCCGCCGTCTCTGTGCGCAGCCTTGATTTTCCCAGGCTGATGGGGATAAAACCGTTTTCCGTCGCCTTCCGGACTTCCTCTTCGCTGAAGTCTCCTTCGGGACCGATTAGTACGAGGGCATCCTCTCCGGGATGTACCATATCCTTCAAAAGCGGTTTTTCGCCTTCATAACAGTGGGCGATGAATTTCTGACCCGGAAAAGGCTGTGTGATGAACTTGTTGAAGTCTGTCATTTCATTCAGTTGGGGCAGGCGTGCCTTGAGCGACTGCTTGATGGCGGAAACCAGAATTTTGGAGATGCGCTCCGTCTTGATGACTTTCCGTTCCGAGAAACGGCAGTTCATGAATGTCAGTTCGTCAAACCCTATTTCCGTCGCTTTCTCGGCAAACCACTCTGTACGGTCCATATTCTTGGTAGGCGCCATGGCAATGTGCAGATGACCTTTCCACAAAGGGGCTTGCGGAAGGTTTTCCAGAATATTCACCAGACAGCGCTTGTTTGTAGCCGTACTGATTTCGGCACGATAAAAGCAGCCTTTTCCGTCTGTCAACATGACCTCGTCTCCAGCCTGCAAGCGCAAGACGCGTACGGCGTGTGCGGCTTCCTCTTCGGGCAGCTCTGCGTGGGCTTGTATGTCGGGGGTATAGAATACGTGCATATTACAAATTGTTCTTGAGTTGGTTAATCTGGTCTCTTAGCTGTGCGGCACGTTCATAGTCCTCTTCATCGACTGCTTTTTGCAGGGCCGTTTTCAGTATGCCTATCGTGTCTTCCTGCAGCAGTTCGTCTTTGTCCGGTTCGCTGCTTTCCATCGGGTCGATGGAACCTTCGACGGTTTTCAGACATTCTGCTTCGAGGATGTCTTCGTAGACAAAGATAGGGGCATTCATGCGCAATGCCAGGGCAACGGCGTCGCTGGTACGCGCATCAATCCGGAGAATGGTTTCTTCGGCTTTCATATAAAGGTAAGAGTAGAATACTCCGTTGTCTACTTTATAGATAAGAATACGCATCAGTTTTACGCCCAGCACTTCAAGAACGGAAGCGAATAGGTTATGGGTCAGCGGACGGGGCGGTACAATACCTTTCATCTCGATGACCATAGCTTGTGCTTCGGTGGCACCTATAATAATCGGAAGCTGACGCTCGCCGCCCGCTTCACCCAGTACCAGGGCATAGGCGCCCGCTTGCGCCTGGCTGTTGGAAATGTTTAGTACTTGTAGTTCTATCTTCTTCTTATTCATACCTATTAAATCAACCTGATTTTCAATCAGTTTTTCTCTATTTTCTCCGGATTATGCTTATAGCGGAATACTATTCCAAATAACAGACCAATGACTAAGGCATATCCTGCAAAGATAAACCATACCGGTGTCCAGTCGCGGCTTACCAGTCCTCCGCCTTCGGCATATACCGAGAAGGCATCCACCACGGCTCCGCTGGCATAACCTCCGATGATGGCTCCCACACCGTTCGTCATCATGAAGAACAAGCCTTGTGCGCTGGCACGGATACTGGGATGTGCCTCCATTTCTGTAAACAGCGAGCCCGATACATTGAAAAAGTCAAATGCCATGCCGTAGACAATCATCGAGAGAATGAGCATCCAAAGTCCGCTTCCCGGGTCTCCGAGGGCGAAAAGCCCGAAACGGAATACCCATGCAAACATACTGATTAACATAACACGCTTGATTCCGAAATGTTTCAGGAAGAAGGGGATGGCAAGGATAAACAGCGTCTCACTCATTTGCGAGATGGAGAGCAGGATGACGGAGTGTTTCACACCGAACGAATCTGCATATTCGGGTATGGAAGCAAACGAACCCAGGAAAAGGTCGCCGTATGTGTTTGTTATTTGAAGGGCGGCTCCCAGCAGCATGGAGAACAAGAAGAAGATAGCCATCTTCTTGCGCTTGAACAGCACCAGTGCATCCAGTCCGAAAGCGGAGAGCATCGTTTTTCCTTCACTGCGCATGGGGGGGCAGGCTGGCAAAGTGAAAGCATAAAGTCCCAGCATGGCTGCCGAGATGGCTGCCACATAGAGTTGTGCCGCACTTGCCTTGAACCCGGTAAGGTCCACAGCCCACATGGCACAGATAAAGCCTACCGTTCCCCATACACGGATGGGGGGGAAGTCTTTCACCAAATCCATTTTATATCTTTCCAGCGCATTGTAGGACACGGTGTTGGCCAGGGATAGCGTGGGCATATAAACAAGCATGTTGAGCAGCATGGCCCAGTACATGTGGGTGTACGTAGTGGCAGTGGAAGCATAAATCAGGGCACCGGCACCGATAAGGTGGAGTATGCCATAAAGGCGTTCGGCGTTTATCCATTTGTCGGCGATGATACCGGTCAGTCCAGGCATTATCAGTGAGGCTATACCCATGGTTGCAAAGATTGCTCCGATTTGTCCGCCTTCAAAATGTAACGTACCGCCCATGTAACCACCTAATGAAATCAGCCATGCTCCCCAAACGAAGAATTGCAGGAATTGCATGGCAGTGAGTCGGAATTTGATGCTCATAATATTAGCTTTTTATATTTTAAATTATGTAATAGATGCAAATGTACAATGAGACTAGGAGAAAAACAAGTTCTGTACGGCTTTTTCTTCAACGAAAGAGATTAATGAGGGATGGATTTTGGGAAGGAATGTATTATAAAAAAAGAAGGGTATCTATCCCAGACACCCAATCTTTATTAACCTTAAATCTAATACCATGAAAAACACAGTGCAAATATACACGGTTTATGTTATATAACATACTGTTTTGACGTTTTTCTGCTTTTTATTAACTCTATTTAAGAAAAGAAAGCCGATGAGGCCTTCTTTTCCTTTATTCTACATATAGAACCAGCCCTTTTAGGTATTCCCCTTCCGGATGGTAGATGCTTACCGGGTGGTCGGCAGGTTGCGTCAGTTGGTGCAGGATGCGTACGCTGCGGCCGGACATGGCAGCGGCTGTAAACACAGCTGTGCGGAAGTTTTCTTTACTGACGGCTTGCGAGCACGAGAAAGTGAAAAGAATACCTCCGGGCTTGATTTTTTCGAAAGCCTTGACATTGAGTTTGCGGTAGCCTTGCAGGGCATTGCGCAGGGCATCGCGGTGCTTGGCAAAAGCAGGAGGGTCAAGAACTATTAGGTCGTATTGGTCGCCCATGCGGTCCAGGTATTTGAAGGCATCTTCTGCATAGGCGGCATGGCGGGTGTCACCCGGGAAGTTCAGTTCTATATTCTTGTTGGTCAAGTCGATGGCTTTGGCAGAGCTGTCCACGGAATGCACCAGTTTGGCGTCTCCACGCATGGCATATACGGAGAAGCCGCCGGTATAGCAGAACATATTCAGTACGCTGCGGCCTTTGGCATAACGTTCCAGTAGCGAACGGTTCTCGCGTTGGTCTACGAAGAAACCGGTCTTTTGGCCTTTCAGCCAGTCGATGTGGAACTTCAGGCCGTACTCCATGGCTACATTGTCCGTGCTGCCGCCTTTCAGGAAACCATTCTCCGGATAGAGGTCGGCCTTGAAGGGAAGGGTCGTCTCCGATTTGTAATAGATATTGTCAATCTGGCTGCCCATCACTTCGGTAAGGGCATCGGCAATGGCCATGCGGTCGAGGTGCATGCCGGCAGAATGTGCCTGCATCACTGCGGTGCGGGCATAAATGTCGATAACCAGCCCCGGCAGGTTGTCTCCCTCCCCGTGCACCAGGCGATAGGTGTTGTTTGTCGGGTTTCCGGCTATGCCGATACTGCGGCGCATGTCGTATGCTATGCTGAGTTTGCGTTTCCAGAAGTCCGCATTGATTTCTTCGTCTTGGCGGAAGGTCAGTACGCGTACGGCGATACTGCCAATCTGAAAATGCCCTTTGGCTATGAATTCCTTTTTGGATGTATAGATTTCAACTACTTCCCCTTCTTTGGGCTCTCCGTCGAAATGTGCGATGGCGCCGGAAAACACCCACGGGTGAAAACGCTTTAATGACTCCTCTTTATTGGGTTTAAGGTATACTTTGTACATATATATAATGTGATTAATGTGATAATGTGATAATGTGCATCACATTACCACATTATTATTGGCTTCTATCTCAAAATCTCCTGTCCGTTTCAGTTCTTGCAGCTTGTTGTAGATGTTGAGGCATGCCCAGGCATCGGTGGCGGCATACAGTTTCTGCGGTTCGGTCAAGGTTTCGGCTTCCCAGTTGGAAAGGCGCTGGCTTTTCGAAATCTTTTCCCCGAAGAGGATGGCGTATATCTTCTGCAGGCTTTTGTCCTGGATGCCGAAAGCGCGGACATATTCCTGCAATTCGATGCAGGCATGCTGTTCGAAGGGCGCGCGTTTGTGCAGCATCATGAAGTCATCCCGCAAGGAAAGGCCTACTTTCGTTACACTCGGGTTTTCCAGCAATGTGATAACCGGCAGAGTCAGTCCCGTCAGGTTGAGGCGGAACAGAAAGCAATGTTCCTCTGAGGAAATCTGCAGCAGGGCCACCTTGTGTATCTGTCCTTTTGTGAACGACGGACGGGTTTCGCTGTCTATGCCCAGCAACGGGCAGGACTTCAGATAGGCGACTGCCTTCTCCGCTTCCCACGGTGTCTGTACGACATGTATCTGTCCCGGAAAGGCGGCTTTGGGCAGGTCTTTCACTGTTTCTTTATCTATTGTTCTTTTGATAACCATAATTTAATATTCAAAGTCTGCGGTTTCCTCCTCTTCATCCTCGCCTTGCGCATACTTCACCTCGTGCAGGGCACGCAGGGTGTTGACAAGCTTTTGTCCCCAAAGGAGGCGGAAGTTTTCCTGGCAGATGGCAAGCGAATCGTTCATCGTCTCGTTGAAACCCAGCTGGAATACGAAGATAAAGTCCTTGATGTCCTGGTATATGTCGGCCAAGTCTTCGGAAATGTTCCTGGTGATGGGCTGGTCACTATACTTCATGTCGGATACGAATACGTCCAGGTAGTCGTCTTTCTCGGCCAGGATATTGGCGAGGTTCATGCGGAGTACCTCATAGGTCTCTTCGGTGACGAATGTTTCCGGCGCCTCGTCTCCTATGGTTTCGCACTCGGGCAGCATGGAGGCCTTCAGGTAGAGCAGCGGAAGTATTTTTAAGGAGGTATCGACGAATGCGGAACGTTTCACCCCTTCCGCTTGTTCCAGAAACTTGCAGAACTCGGCGGCTACGGTCACAAACTCTACGGCATTCCGGTCGAATATCACTTGACTTTCTTTTTTCATATCTTCTTGATTTGAAACGCAAAGATAGCGCAAACCGAAAGTAGAAGCAAATTAATTGGCAGGATTATTCTTTTTTCACTACATGATATTCTGTTCCTCTTGTCTTCCGGCGGCTGCTGATGCCCAGTTTGTGGAGTGCACGTCCGAACAGAGCCACTTTATTGATGGACAGCCGGTCTTTGGTCTTGGTTTGCAAGAAGGAGAGAATCTCCATAGGGGTCATCCAGTCTCCTTCCTCTTCATTTTCGGCGGGATGGAAGTGGCAGAGGAAGAGCTGTTCCAACGGTGTGGGCTGTTCAAACTCCCGGTTGGTCTGTTTCAAGATGGCTTCGTCGGAATCGTCCAGCCAGTAGCGTTCACCTTTGGCTATGGTATCCATGGCTTGTGCGTAGAGTTGCCGGTAGTTGATGGTGACATTGGTATGGATGGGGCCGGTGACTTCGATGCAGATGAAACGGCGGCTGCCGCTGGGGTCTGTCAGCAGGTCTTTCTGGTTGCTGGTGGCTATAAAGGAGGCGTAGCGTCTTATTTCCTGGATGGCGGTGCCGTAAGGCTTGCGCAGGTTTGCCACGGGTTTCTGCAGCAGATGCTTTAGAAAACCTTGCTGATTGACGCTGATTTGGTCGAATTCGTCGATGTTTATCAGGAAAAAGCGGCCGAGGCTCCGCTCTGCGTCCTGCTTGCTTTTGAAGTCGATACTGTCGGTATAGCCGAAGCGCAGTTCGGGTGGCAGCAGGATGCGGCAGAAGGTACTTTTACGATAGCCTTGGGCCCCGACCAGCAGGGGAGACGTGTTGTTTCCATGCTGGCGGTCGATGTTTTGCCAGTGCGCCGTCATGCTGAGAAACCAGCGGTAGAAGAGTTCCCGCCAGTACGGATTGTTGCAGGGGACGAGGTCGGCCAATGCGCGGATACGGTCCTTGCCGTCCCAATGTCCGGTGCTGTTCAGATATTCTTCGACGGGGTTGTACAAGGGAATGGCGTCCGAGTTGAGGTAGCGTGCCACATCTCTGTCCCATACGCTGATTCCTTCTTTCAGGGCATTCTGTCCGATACTGCTTCTTACCCGCTGGTCGGCAGGGCGGAAGTGGAAGTGTATGGAGTCCCGTTGGCGGAATTCCAATTCTCCCAGCACGGTGTTCCAGCGGAACTCATAGCGTCTGTTCATGAATTCTTCCAGGCGGAAGGCGGTGATTTGGTCGCGGGTCATGCTGCTGCGGGTGCCGAAGCCTTTGCATTCGCGGTAGAGGTTGTGCAGGGTCATGCGCACCAGCTGTTCATCCGCTTCGCGGTAGTAGTGCATCATGACTTGGCGTACTGCCTCTTCTTCGGGAATGCCGGCTTTGTAGCAATGCCCTGCAAGCAGGTAGAGCAGGGGGCGTAGGTCATCGCCCCGTTTCCAGTTTTCCAGCTCTTCGAAGGTACGGTTCAGGGCGGCTTCGAAGAGGATGGAGAAGGTTTGGGAGGCCGGATAGCCGGGGGCAATACGCATCAGCGGGTTTGCTTCGGTCTGTTTCCGTTGGCCGAAGGTGGGCTCGTCGGGCACGGACAAAGGCTGTTCCAGACAGAAAGGGACGGCAGACGGATTGTAATAGGGACGGTCATCGAGCGTCATGCGGCAGCTTTGCTCCACGGCAGGTTCTTTCAGCGTGACGGGGTAGGGGAGCAGGGGCTGGTAACAGTTTACGGCGAGCCGGTAGGCAGCGGTATGAAACAGCCTGATTTTTTCTTCCTGCCTGGGGCGCGAACCGTCGGGGGTGGCAAACAGTACCCATATTTTTACGCTTCGTCCGCTGCTTCCGCAAAAGGCGGCAAAAGTTTGCGGCAGCAGGGCCGCCTGGTGCTTTACTTGCTCCACTTCCACGGCATTGGCCAGGTGGTTGACTTCAATCTGTACCAGTCCGTTATAGGTTTTCAGGTATCTTTCCCCCTCTTTGCTGCGGGCATATTCTGCGGCAGGGCAGATGCGTGGCAGTTTGTCTATGCAGGGGTAGTGTCCGTTGCTTCCGGTGATGTGGGGAATGAGGCTGCGCAAGGCGGATATGTGTCCGGCTTTGTTCTCGGTTTTCATCTTCTCCATCAAGGTGTCGCTGGGCCATGTGCTGAATGTCTCTTTGCCGGTTTCACGAGCGGTGCGTATAAGGGTAAGTTTCATGAGTTGCTTGCTGTATTAAAGTTTGCAAAGCTACTGAAAAATGACGGGACAGCCGAGGAAAAGTGGAATTATGATGAAACTTCTCATACTTATTTTTTATTCTGGCTGTACGTCGTAATCCGACTGGTTTTTCACGCCGACAATGTCTTGCTTCTTCACCTCGGTTGTTAATATGTGCTGCAACTGCTGTGAGGTCAGCGTCTCGGTGGGAGAGAACTCAGCCGACTTCATATAGCTTAAAATGGCATTGCGCAGCTGACCTCCTTCCGGAGTGTGGCGAATTGCTTCGAGATTGCTCATACAAACCAATACCTTACCGTTGTCTACGGCAAATTCGAACAGCAAGCCTAACTTGTGGTTCCGTTCCACATTGTCTACTACTTGGATAAGCGGCTTGTATTCGTGACGCGTAGCATTCAGAATAAAGGGGCGGGCATGGCGTACGATGCTCCACCATTGCCAGTTGCTATGGCACTCGGTGGGGAACTGCCGGAACAAGGGATGTTTCTCGTCCATCAGCAAGGAGAGGGTGCCCGGCGAAACTTCGCGGCCGGCGTTTTCCGAAATGCTTTTGAACATGGCATAGTTCCAGTAGTCAGGAGTAAAAAGTCCGCCTACACTCTGTTCTTCAATGGCTTTGTGGTCGGGTATAAGCAGTATCTTTCCTCCTTGGCTCAGTATCTTTCGTGCCTTGTTATCCAAGGATTGACAGATGAAGATGTCCGCTTCGCTTTCCGGTGTCCGGTCGGGGTATACCCATAAGTTATAATAGTTATGATAATTCCCGGTGGTCAGTGTCAGTCGTAATTGGGCAGGCTTGTCTATTTCGGTAAGGGTGCTTTTCAACTCGCCCACCTGCATCACTTTTCCTTGCTCTACATGGGCGGGGACTTTGCCTTCGCGAATAAAAGTTACGCCGTCGCTCAAGCTTTCCAGACGCCAGCATAATGCATCAGCCCATGGTTGCTCTTCGTAATTTGTCAGGGCGAGGCCTATGTTCAGCTCTTCTTTGTTGCTGTAACAGTAGGTGTCCATAAGCGCCAGCGGTACCACCGGAGCACAAAAGCCGCGGAATGTTTCGGGAGTGACAATGCCTTTGCTGTCCATGAAAGCATCCAGAATGCCTACCAGTGCCGAGCCTTGTCCGGGAAAGTCTTGAAGGTCGAGCATCTGGAATCCGCCTAAACCGGCAGTGCGCAGGCCGTATTCAATATCAGCCTTGTAGCATTCGACGGCAAACCGGCCGGTGGCCTGATGGAATGCGTCAATCTGGTCCTGTAGTCCATTTTCATTGAGCCGGTCACGGAATATCTCCAAATCTTTGCCTCTGTAGTTTGTAGTTGCGCACAGCAGTGGAATGTCTTTCTCATAGTTGTGAAGAAGGTGTATCACAAATATGAAGAAGGTGAACCACAGCTGTGCGCATCTTTTGTTGATAAGCTTTCAGCAGAAGGAAGAACGCTTCTTTGCGTAAGGAAGACCTATGCTCTGCCTAATGAAAGCCGGTACTTTGCATGAGCGAAACCTGCAGACAGCAACAGAAATGAATCTAAAAATGGAGGAAAGAATATGGCAATTTTATTTGATTGGTACGAAAACCCGAAAACGAAGGATAAACAAGGGGAAGAGCTGACCCTGCATCCCCGGATTAAACTGAACGGCTCCACGACGACCGATGAGCTGCGCAGGCATATACAAGAATACTGCTCGCTGACCGAGACGGATGTACTGGCGGTACTCGATGCTTTGTCGCATTTTGTGGGACGCGAGCTGGGGGAGGGCAGGCAGGTACATTTGGACGGCATCGGTTACTTTGTTCCCACGCTGACCTGCACGGAACCGGTGACACTGGAGACAAAGCGGAAAAGTACTAAGGTAAAGTTGAAAAATGTTACTTTCAGACCGGACAAGGCGCTGCGCAGTGAGATAGGAGTATTGAAGGTAAAGCCGCTGAAATTGCGGAATCTCACGAAAAAGAGGCTGACGGATGATGAGGTGAAGCAAAAAGTGGTGGAATATTTACGTAAAAATGAGTTCATCACCCGCAGTGTTGTACAGTCGATTTGCGGCATGACCCGCACGACTGCGACGCGGCAGATTCGTCGTCTTTGTGAGGAGAATGTGTTGGTGAACAAAGGGTTGCAGAAACAGCCGATTTATTTTTTGAAGGAAAAAGAGTAGGTTGATGCGTATAGGGCTTGCATGGATTGCGTCATGTAGGCAAAATCTGCCTACATGCTTGCATGAGGTCTGCTTGCATGGCACAATCTGTTGTAAATTAGTGCGCTATATCATTTCATGCAAGCATGTAAGTAAAACATGCGATAAAACTACAGTTGTAGATTAGGAATACCTATAATCGGCAGACGAGAAATTAAAGAATGAAAACAACGCGGCAGAAGGATAGTTTTTATTATTTTTGCAATCAATTCTCAATAGTTATTTAAAAAATATGGCAAAGAAAAATTCAACAGCTAAAGATACGGAGCTGTCACTCTCGTTTTTTGGGAAAGTGGCAGCGTTATTTAGAAGTGAAACTGTTCATTTCGTTATCGGCTTGGTACTGGTAATCTTTTCGGTTTATTTGTTGCTCGCCTTTTCGTCGTTCTTTTTCACGGGAGCGGCAGACCAGAGCATCATTGACGGAGGCAGTGCGCAGGAGCTGATTTCCACCAATAATGGGGTGAAGAACTACGCCGGTAGCCGCGGTGCGCAGTTGGCCAGCTATCTGATAAATGATTGTTTCGGCGTATCGTCTTTCCTGATTCTCGTGTTCCTGGCTGTGGCGGGATTGAAGCTGATGCGGGTGCGTGTGGTGCGTTTGTGGAAGTGGTTCATCGGCTGTTCGTTGATGCTGGTGTGGTTCTCGGTATTTTTCGGTTTTGTGTTTGTAGACCAGTACAAGGACTCTTTCCTCTATCTGGGCGGTATGCACGGATACAATGTCAGCAACTGGCTTGTGTCTCAAGTCGGTGTGCCGGGAGTATGGCTGCTATTGTTGGTAACTGCCATCTGCTTCCTCATCTATCTGAGTGCACGGACTGTCATCTGGTTGCGCAGATTGTTCAGTCTCAGCTTCTTGAAGCGTAAGGAGAAGGCGGAAAGTGTGCAGGGTGAAACGCCGGAAGAGTTCAAGACCTCTTGGGGTGCAAAGGAAAAGGCGGCTGCTCCGACACCGGAAGCTGCGGAGCCGGAAAAGGTTCTTGAAAAGGAGGAGGAGATTGCCACAGAGGAAGAAGAGCCCGAATCGCTGAATGAAATCACCCTTGACTTGGGTGGAAGTGATGGAAAGATAAAGCCTGCCAAGTCTGCGGATGAGGATGTTACCATGACTTTTGAGACTCCTGTACCGGAGCCGGTACCCCCTTTTCGGGAACAGCCGGTAGAGAAGGAGCCGGCATTCCAGGTTGAGAAGGCTGAAGAGGAGGAGTATGTGGGAACGGAGAAGGAGCCGTACAATCCCCGTCTGGATTTGGAAAACTATCATTACCCCACAATAGACTTGATGAAGCATTACGATGACAATGGTCCGACCATTGACATGGTAGAGCAGAACGCGAACAAGGATAAGATTATCAATACTCTGCGTAGTTTCGGTATAGAAATCAGTACCATTAAGGCGACGGTAGGTCCTACGGTGACACTGTATGAAATCACTCCCGAGCAGGGCGTCCGTATTTCGAAGATACGCGGTCTGGAAGATGATATTGCCCTCAGCCTTTCGGCGCTCGGCATCCGTATCATCGCTCCCATTCCGGGAAAGGGTACGATTGGTATTGAAGTGCCCAACTCCAATCCGAAGATTGTGTCCGGTCAGAGCATTATCGGTAGCAAGAAGTTCCAGGAGTCTACTTACGACTTGCCCATCGCACTGGGTAAAACGATTACGAATGAAGTGTTTATGGTGGATTTGTGCAAGATGCCGCACGTGCTCGTTGCCGGTGCTACCGGTCAGGGTAAGTCCGTGGGGTTGAATGCCATCATCACCTCCTTATTATATAAGAAGCATCCGGCAGAGCTGAAGTTTGTGCTGGTAGACCCCAAAAAAGTAGAATTCAGCATCTACTCCGTGATTGAGCATCACTTCCTCGCGAAATTACCCGACGGGGAAGATGCCATCATTACGGACGTCACGAAGGTGGTGCAGACTTTGAACTCCATCTGTGTGGAGATGGATACTCGCTATGACTTGCTGAAAGCTGCCCATGTGCGCAATATCAAGGAGTATAACGAGAAGTTCATCAACCGTCGTCTGAATCCGGAAAAGGGGCATAAGTTCATGCCTTACATCGTAGTCGTTATCGACGAGTTCGGTGACTTGATTATGACAGCCGGTAAGGATGTGGAACTGCCCATCGCACGTATCGCCCAGTTGGCGCGTGCTGTGGGTATACATATGATTATCGCTACACAGCGACCGACAACAAACATCATTACGGGTACGATTAAAGCCAACTTCCCGGCGCGTATCGCCTTCCGTGTATCGGCAATGGTCGATTCGCGTACCATCCTCGACCGTCCGGGAGCCAACCAGCTGATAGGCCGCGGTGATATGTTATTCCTGCAGGGAGCTGACCCGGTGCGTGTGCAGTGTGCCTTTATCGATACGCCCGAAGTGGCGGAGATTACGAAGTTCATCGCCCGCCAGCAGAGTTACCCCACTGCTTTCTATCTGCCCGAATATGTGGATGAAAATGCAGGAGGTGATTTGGGGGATGTGGATATGGGACGTCTCGATCCTTTGTTCGAGGA
Source organism: Bacteroides sp. CACC 737 (assembly GCF_013874375.1). Lineage (NCBI taxonomy): Bacteria > Pseudomonadati > Bacteroidota > Bacteroidia > Bacteroidales > Bacteroidaceae > Bacteroides > Bacteroides sp. CACC 737. Next base: position 2,560,642 of record NZ_CP059408.1, on the reverse strand, counting down.
TGCAGCCCGTCTCGTCGTTATTCACCAGCAGGGTTCTACGTCGCTCATTCAGCGTAAGTTTGCCATCGGTTATAATCGTGCCGGCCGCATCATGGACCAGTTGGAGAAAGCGGGGATTGTGGGACCGGCGCAAGGCAGCAAGGCGCGTGAGGTGTTCTGTATAGATGAGAACGACCTGGAAATGCGGTTAAACAATTTGCAATAAGGAATGGTTGTTTATAGAATGATGAAACTTGATAAGCTTTTACTTGGCATGCTATTGTTGTTGTTTGCTGTGCCGATGTCGGCACAGCAACCGGATGCCAAGAATATATTGGAGCGTACAGCCGAAGCCTTTCGGAAAGCGGGAGGGGTGAAGCTGGCGTTTACCGTGAACGAACAACAGGGCTCTTATGCGGGAGTTCTCTATCTGGAAGGTGAGAAGTTTGTGGTTGAGACCGAGGGAATGAAGACTTGGTTTGACGGACATACGCAGTGGAGCTATGTGGCTTCGGCAGATGAGGTGAATGTATCGGAACCTACACAGGAGGAATTGCAGACTCTTAATCCGTATGCTTGGTTGTCCCTCTACAAGCAGGGATACAAATTGAAGTTGAGCAGTGTCGGTGGTAAGCAGGACAAGTCTGTTTATTACATCACCATGACTGCTGCCGACAAGAGGAAAGACCCTGAAAGTGTCTATCTGTTTGTGACAAAGGATACGTATCGTCTGCATCAAGTGCACTTGGCACCACGAGGAAGTAAGTATATGACTACTATCCTTATTGATAGCTACCAGACAGGACAATCCTATCCGGATAGTTTTTTTGTCTTTGACAAAAAAGCCTATCCCACAGCTGAAGTCATCGACATGCGCTAAATAGTAAATTGTAAATAGTCAAATAGTAAATAATATAATGATGGAAACAGAAAAAGTAAAATGTCTGATTATCGGTTCGGGTCCTGCCGGCTATACTGCCGCTATTTATGCAGGCCGTGCCAATCTTTCACCGGTGCTTTATGCAGGATTGCAGCCCGGTGGCCAGTTGACAACCACTACTGATGTGGAGAATTTCCCCGGTTATCCCCAAGGTATCGGAGGTCCGGAATTAATGGAAGACCTGCGGAAGCAAGCCGAACGTTTTGGTGCAGATTTGCGTTATGGAGTCGCTACTGCCGCCAATCTTGCTGAAGCACCTTACAAGATTACAATTGATGACGAAAAGGTGATTGAGGCTGAAACGCTGATTATTGCTACGGGTGCCGCAGCGAAGTATCTGGGACTGGAGGATGAAAAGAAATATGCGGGGATGGGTGTCAGCGCTTGTGCCACTTGTGACGGTTTCTTCTACCGCAAGAAAACGGTAGCTGTTGTAGGGGGTGGAGATACTGCCTGCGAGGAAGCCGTTTACCTTGCCGGACTGGCTGCCAAGGTTTATCTGATTGTCCGCAAACCTTATCTTCGCGCTTCCAAGATTATGCAGGAGCGTGTGATGAAGCATGACAAGATTGAAGTACTGTTCGAACATAATGCCGTAGGCTTGTTTGGAGAAAACGGTGTGGAAGGGGTGCATTTGGTACAGCGTATGGGTGAACCTGATGAGAAGCGCTATGATGTGGCTATTGACGGTTTCTTCCTGGCTATCGGCCATAAACCCAACTCTGATATTTTCAAACCTTATGTAGATACGGACGAAGTAGGTTATATCGTCACCGAGCCGGGAACACCGCGTACGAAAGTGCCGGGCGTATTCGCTGCCGGAGACGTTGCTGATCCTCACTATCGTCAAGCCATCACCGCTGCCGGAACCGGTTGCCAGGCAGCCATTGAAGCGGAAAGATACTTGTCTGCGAAAGGACTGATTTAGTGATTAGCGATTAGGGATTAGGATGGCAACAATGTGTTTTTATTATGCTAATCCCTAACCCCTAATCGCTTATCCCTTGTCACTTATTCCTTATCCTATCTTGCTGATTTTCTTCAGCTTTTCTTCGTCTATGATTTTGATTTTACGCCCGTCGATGGTGATTAACCGTTCTGTGGCAAACTGTGACAGCGTACGTATGGCGTTGGAAGTGGTCATGTTTGACAAATTGGCCAGATCTTCACGCGAGAGATAGATACTCAAGGTGGAGCCGTCTTCCTCCAAACCATAACTTTCTTTGAGGAACAGCAGGGATTCTGCGAGTCTTCCGCGGATATGTTTCTGCGTCAGGTTTACGGTACGTTCATCGGCAATGCCCAAGTCAACGGACAATTGCTTGATGAAGAACATGGCAAGGTCGTTGTTTTGTGTGAGCAGAGTCATCAAGGCAGTCATGGGGATTTGGCAAACAAGAGACGGCTCGAATGCAGATGCTGCCGTGACATAGTCTGTTTTTGCAAAGTAAGGGCGGTAACCGAAATATTCGACAGGTTTAATCATACGGATAATCTGGCTTCTACCACCGACTCCGTCTTTATAGATTTTTACCTTTCCACTCAGCAGACACATCAAGTGCGTAGGTGTCTCGCCTTCGCAATGGATGACTTCGTTTTTTTTGTAGTTCTGGAGTGTGAAGTGGTTGGCGAGGAATTCCCGTTGTTCGTCATTCAGGGGAGACCATATATCTGCAATCAACTCCGGAACATTAATATCAGATAAGTTTACTTTTACCATAACTGCTGCAAAACTGTGTTATACAGCACAAATGTAAAAAGAAAAAATTAAATATTGCACAAATGTGACAAAAAGATGTATGTCAATGTGCTAATGTGGCAATATGCCAATGTGCTAATTGGCTGCGCTATGCTTATGCTGTGTTCTCACGCCGCAGGTCATTAGCACATTGGCATATTGCCACATTATTTTGTGAACAGCAACTCCCTATACTTCGGAAGCGGCCAGATTTCATCATCAATTTCCATCTCGAGGTGGTCGATGTGATCACGGATGCTTTCCAGATAAGGACGTACGGTTTCTTCGTAAGCGAAAGCCTTGTCTTTGTAGTTATCCATGTGATTGGCCACTTTGCGGGCTTCGGTCATTTCGCGTACTTGTACCTTGATGGCGGTTACGCGCTTGGAAATTTCGCGTACAAGCTCTTTCCGGTCGGCACTGAGGATTTCGTATTCTTCGGGAGAGAAGGTCTCGCGCAGGCCACGGAGATTTTCCAACAGACGGTTTTGGTAGATAACGGCAGTCGGTACGATGTGGTTGATGGCAAGGTCGCCCAGTACACGGCTTTCTATCTGTACCTTCATGGTGTATTTCTCCAGTTCCACTTCCAGGCGGCAGGCAAGCTCCGTTTCGTTAAAGATACGTTCGCCGATGAGTACGGAACGGGACTGGTTGTCCATATAGTGCATCAAGGCTTCGGGAACGTGGCAGATATTGGTCAGACCACGGCGGGCGGCTTCTTGTTTCCATTGTTCGGAGTAGCCGTCGCCCTCAAAGCGGATAGGTTCGGAAGCAAGGATGGTTTCTTTCAGAATGCGGAAGATGGCTTCATCCTTGCCGACTCCTTCTTCCATCAGTTTGTCGATGGAAACTTTGAACTCGTTCAGCTGGTTGGCCATAGCTGCATTGATGGCAATCATGGCAGCAGCACAGTTGGCGGATGAACCTGCGGCACGGAACTCAAAACGGTTACCTGTAAAGGCGAATGGGGAAGTGCGGTTGCGGTCGGTGGTATCCAGTAATATTTCAGGAATACGTCCGATGCCTAATTTCAGTGTCGTTTTTTCTTCCGACGTCATCTTGCTGTTGCTTATCTGGCGGGCTATCTCGTCGAGGATGGAAGATAACTGTTTGCCCAGAAAGATGGACAGAATGGCGGGAGGTGCTTCGTTGGCTCCCAGGCGATGGCTGTTTCCGGCGCTCATGATGGAAGCCCGCAGCAGGTTTTGGTTTTTATACACCATCATCAGCACGTTCACCAGGAAGGTGAGGAACAGCATGTTTCCTTTCGGATTCTTGCCCGGTGCAAAGAGGTTGACACCTGTATCGGTGCAGAGTGACCAGTTGTTATGTTTACCGGAACCATTTACGCCGTTGTAGGGTTTCTCGTGAAGCAGTACGGCGAAGTGATGCTTGCGGGCAATGCGTTTCATCAAATCCATTACAAGCTGGTTGTGGTCGTTGGCAAGGTTGGCATTCTCAAAGATAGGTGCCAGTTCAAACTGGTTGGGAGCTACTTCATTATGGCGTGTCTTGACCGGAATGCCCAGCTTGTGGCATTCAATTTCCAGTTCCTTCATGAAGGCTGTGACGCGTGGGGGAATGGAGCCGAAATAGTGGTCCTCCAGTTGCTGGTCTTTGGCCGAAGAGTGTCCCATCAGGGTGCGTCCGGTCAGACAAAGGTCCGGACGGGCATTGTACAGTGCCGAGTCAACGAGAAAATACTCTTGTTCCCAGCCTAAGTTGGTATAAACGCGTGTGATATTCTTGTCGAACAACTGGCATACGTCTGTCGCTGCCTTGTCTACAGCAGCCAGGGCTTTGAGCAGTGGAGTCTTATAGTCGAGTGCTTCGCCGGTATAAGAGATGAAGATGGTGGGGATACAGAGCGTAGTATCTACCACAAAAGCGGGTGAGGAAACATCCCAGGCTGTATATCCGCGTGCCTCGAATGTGTTTCTGATACCTCCGTTGGGGAAAGAGGATGCATCCGGTTCCTGCTGGATGAGCAGTTTGCCGGAAAAACGTTCAATCACTTCTGTTCCTTCGCCGAATTCGATAAAGCCGTCATGCTTTTCGGCTGTTCCGTCCGTCAGAGGTTGGAACCAGTGCGTGTAGTGGGTGACGTTGAGGGACTTTGCCCAGCTTTTCATACCGTTGGCTATCAAATCTGCCATTTCGCGGTTGATGGGAATGCTTTTCTCGATAGCATCGGTTACGGCTTTGTAGGCTTCCCGAGGCAGGTATTCCTGCATTTTCTTACGGTCGAAGACATGGCTGCCGTAGTAGTCGGACAGTTTGTTTGAAGGGGTGGTCACTTCAAGAGGTTGCCGATTGGCAAGTTCTTGCAAAGCAAAAAATCGCATTTTTGACATATAAGTCTTTCCTTTTATTGGTTGTTGGGCGCAAAAATACATGTTTTTTTTGAACCACCCCCTCTTTTTTAGGGGGTATTCTTGAAAATATTAGTGTTTTTTGAGGATATACCCCCTGAAAAAGTTTGCTTGTTATGGAAAAACGACTCAAAGCTTACGTTTGTTCCATGCCATGATTAGTAATCTTTCCGCATCACGATTAGTAATCTTAGTGCGTCGTGATTAGTAATTTTCATGCGTCACAATTACGAATCATTCTGTACATGACACTTGTGGCGCCCTTTTTATAACAATTTATATAGGTTCGTATTTATCTTGCACAAACTATGTGTGCTTGTGTATTATTGTCTCTCGCGCGTAACATATGTTTTATAATAAAGGGTGTCACAAGTGTCATCCCTGCTTCTTTATGGAACATGTTTTTGCATTACACGAATTCTTCCGTATATTTGTCCCGATTCTATAAGGAGAAATTGCGGTTGAAACGTTTGTTGTTTATATGGATTTGGATTTGCTTCTTGTTTTCTTTTGTACAGAAGGCAGGGGCGGAGCGTGTATCTTATCCGGTTGACAAACATGTGAGTTCCGCAGACTCCATCATGGAGAAAGTCATCTTCTTTGCCCCCCTTTATGAACGTATTATTGAAAGTTACAAGGCTGAGCTTTACATAAAGGGCTGGGTGAATATCCGTAAGAAGAATCATATTCTCCGCTACATCCCTTCCATGTTCCGGCCCAAAAAAGGGGTGCGGGAATATATGATGGAAACTTATAGCGATTTGCATTTTACTGCTCCCGACATCTATGACCAGAAGGTAAAGGCAAGTGTCGGCACTGCTTCCGAGTTTTGGGAAATGGACGGACGATTGCCGGAATATTTTCACATCAATATCTATTCTTCTACCCTATTATATGACAAACTACTCTCTCCTTTAGCACCCAATGCCAAAAAATATTATACTTATCGGATTGATACGGTGATGGGGGAACGGCATGCTCGCCAGTATAAAATCCGTTTTATGCCGAAAAGCAAAAGCTTTCAGCTGGTGGGCGGTTATCTGATTGTGAGTGATAACGTGTGGAGTGTACGCGAGATGCGTTTTTCCGGACGTAATGAGATGGTGCGGTTCAATAATCTGGTGAAGATGGGTAATGTGGGCGATTCGGACGAATTTCTTCCGTTGCAGTATGATGTGGATGCAACGTTCCGTTTTTTGGGAAATGTGGTAGATGGTACTTATGAAGCTGTACTCGATTATAAGAACATCATTCAGAAAGCTCCTGGAAGTGATATACGGAAGTCGGTGAAGAAAAGTAAATATGACTTGTCAGATTCATACACGTTGCGTACGGATACGAATGCTTTTCGGCGTGATACTGCCTACTTTAAAACTTTACGTCCCATTCCGTTGACCCCGCACGAGGAAACATTGTATCAGGATTTTTTCTTGCGTCGGGATACACTCATCCGGAAAAAGAAGCCGGTCAATAAGAATCTGGAATTCTGGGGACAGATTGGGGATGCTCTGATTAGTCGCTACACAGTAGACCTTGATAAATTGGGAAGTGTACGCTGTTCGCCGTTGATTAATCCTTTTCTTTTGAGTTATAGCGGCAAACATGGAATTTCGTATCGGCAGGAATTCAAGTACAACCGTATATTCAGGGGCGACCGCCTGCTGCGAATCGTTCCCCGGATAGGTTATAATTTTAAAGAGAAAGAATTTTACTGGAGGGTGAAGTCTGATTTTGATTATTGGCCTCGTAAGCGTGCGGCATTTCATCTGGAATTTGGTAATGGTAACCGGATTTATAGTAGTGATGTGCTGGATGACTTGAAAGCTATTCCCGACAGTATCTTTGATTTCAACCAGATACATCTGGATTATTTCAAGGACTTGTATCTGAATCTGCGCCATAGCTGGGAGATAGTGAACGGCTTGTCGCTGGAAGTGGGTATATCCATGCATAGACGTACGGAAGTGAACCGTTCCCGGTTTGAACTTAACTATCCGAGTATGCCATCGGTAAAATCTGTAACAAACGTAGGTTCCGGCGGCTCGTCGTTCTTTCCGAATTTCGACCCCAATGTCCTGAATAAGTTTCGGCATACTTATAACAGTTTTGCCCCCCGTGTCCGTTTGTCTTGGACTCCGGGACAATATTACTATATGAATGGTGACCGTAAGGTGAACCTTCACTCCAAATACCCTTCCATCTCGGTGGATTGGGAACGGGGCATCAGCGGAGTATTGCAGAGCAGCGGTTCGTACGAGCGTGTGGAGGTCGATTTGCAGCATCAGGTTTCTTTGGGATTGATGCGCGATATTTATTGGCGCTTTGGCTGGGGAGAGTTCACCAATCAGAAAGAACTGTACTTTGTGGACTTTGCCAATTTGCGACGCTCCAATCTGCCTATGGGTTGGAGCGATGATATTGGCGGGGTGTTCCAATTGCTTGATGGGCGTTGGTATAACTCTTCCCGCAAATATATCCGTGGACACCTTACATACGAAGCGCCTTTCCTTCTGCTTCGCCATTTGATGAAATATACCCAGTATGTCTTGAACGAACGTCTGTATCTGAATGCACTGGTAGTACCTCACTTGAAACCTTATCTGGAAGTAGGGTATGGCATTGGTACGCATATTTTTGATTTTGGCTTGTTTGCCAGCTTTGCAAACTGGAAGTATCAGGAAATTGGTTGCAAATTCACCTTCGAGCTGTTTAACCGATAGTAATGTGCCAATGTGATAATGTGTCAATGACCTGCGGCGTGATGGCACAGCATAAACATATCGCAGCCAATTAGCATATTGACACATTAATCAATTGTCAATTATTGATTCTTTTGTAACTTTGCTGCAAATTACTTGGAGCTATGGGTATAGTAATAGGAATAGATGTGGGTGGAAGTACCACGAAAATCGTTGGAATTAATGGAGAACAGATACAGTCTCCAATGTTTATTACGGCTACCGACCCGGTGACTTCCTTATTCGGAGCATTCGGTAAGTATATTTATGACAATGGTATACAGCTGGTCGATGTGGAGCAGGTGATGCTAACGGGAGTGGGAAGCGCATTTGTCAACAGCCCTCTATATGGACTGCCTACTCGCAAAACGGATGAGTTTATTGCCAATGGTTTGGGAGCCAGACATGCAACGGATATAGACCAACTGATTGTAGTCAGCATGGGTACCGGCACTTCTTTTGTGAAAATTGACGGCGACAAGGTGCAGCATATTGGCGGCTTGGGGATTGGTGGAGGTACCTTGCAGGGACTATCAAGGTTGCTGTTGAAAACTCATGATATTCATCAAGTGTCCGAGTTGGCTGAGAAAGGGGATGTAACTCGTGTCAACTTGCAGATAGGTGATATTTGCAACACTGCTTTGCCTGACTTGCCTGTGAGTGCTACCGCCTCTCTTTTCGGGAAAGCAGATAGCAATGCTTCTCAAGAAGATATTGCCTGCGGTATAATTTATACGGTGCTTCAAACCATTGGAGGAGCTGCTGTACTGTCAGCTTTGAATAGTCCTATCAAGGATTTCGTTCTGATAGGGAATCTTACCCAACTGCCTCAGTGCCGGGAGGTATTTTCTAAAATGGAAGCCATCTATCATGTACATTTTCATATACCGCCCTATGCTGAATATAGAACAGCAATAGGAGCGGCATTGGCATACGTAAAAGAAAGGCAAGGGTAGTGGTTACTTCTTGCTTGCCTTCTTCATATAGCTGTTTATCAAGGTACATGCGGGAGCGGCCACCGTACCGTGGTCAAATCCCTCCATCTGATAGAGGGTGGTTTTTTGTCCCAGTGCTTTGAGGAGGGCATATAAATGAGCGTTTTCCTCATAGCGTGCCAGCATCTCCAACTCTTTGTCGCCAGTGATAAGTATCATGGGTGAAGCGTCCTTTCTTACGTTATTGGAAGGAGCATATTTATCTATAATCGGAGTGTCGGAAGGCAGCCCGCGTTCTTTGCGGATGGTGTAGTGGGTAGTAGTCTGTCCGCTGATGGGGAAAGCACCTGCCAGGCTGTTGGCGTCAATATTCCACTTTGCCAGGTAACTCTTGTCCAGATTGAGCATCAGACAGAGATAACCACCGGCTGAATGACCGGCTATGTATATTTTATCTTTATCTCCTCCGAATTCTTCTATGTTCTCGAAAGTCCAAGCAACGGCCTCTGCGGCATCTTCCGTGTAGGCAGGATTTTGGGCACGCGGGCTGAGTCGGTAGTTTACGGCTATCACGGCGTAGCCTTGATTCAAGAACTCCTTCGGGAAATGTTTCTCTCCGACTTCCAGTCCTCCACCGTGAAACCAGACAAGGGTTGCAAATCCTTTTTTATCTGTAGGATAATGGATGTCGAGCTTACAACGCTCCAGCTTATAGCTGTCCTTTTCGCCAGGATGAAGATAGGAAATGTTCTTTTGTGTACGGTAGTTGTTGTCCGTTGTCTGATTTTGGCTATAACATAATAATGTATAGCAAATGATGGAAATGCATGCGATTATCTTTTTCATGATAAATTATTGAGATTATGTATAAATGAAACGATGCAAAGGTAACATTTTTTTTGTTCTTTAATTGATTATTCCACTGCTGTTTTGAATGCTTTTTGTTTTGTAGTTCAAGAAAATACTTCTATCTTTGCGCCCGATTTACAATGAGTCAACATAAAGTCTCACTTAATTAACGAGTTAAACAATTTATTTATTAATGGAAAATTTAAAGAATGTAGCTCCTATTGAAGACTTCAACTGGGATGCTTATGAGAACGGCGAATCAGTAGCCAGTGCAAGCCACGAAGAACTGGAAAAGGCGTATGACAATACGTTGAACAAGGTTAACGACCGCGAGGTAGTTGATGGAACCGTAATCGCAATGAACAAGCGTGAAGTAGTTGTGAACATCGGTTACAAATCAGACGGTATCATTCCGATGAGTGAATTCCGTTACAATCCTGAACTGAAGGTTGGTGATACTGTTGAGGTATACATCGAAAATCAGGAAGACAAGAAAGGACAGCTCGTTCTGTCTCACCGTAAAGCTCGTGCTACCCGTTCTTGGGATCGCGTAAACGCAGCTTTGGAAAACGAAGAAATTATCAAGGGTTACATCAAGTGCCGCACAAAGGGTGGTATGATTGTAGACGTATTCGGCATCGAAGCTTTCTTGCCGGGTTCTCAAATCGACGTGAAGCCTATCCGCGACTACGATGTATTCGTTGGCAAAACAATGGAATTCAAGGTTGTTAAGATCAACCAGGAATTCAAGAATGTGGTTGTTTCCCACAAGGCTCTTATCGAAGCCGAACTGGAACAACAGAAGAAGGAAATCATCGGTAAACTCGAAAAAGGACAAGTTCTCGAAGGTACCGTTAAGAATATCACTTCCTATGGTGTATTTATCGACCTGGGTGGCGTAGACGGTTTGATTCACATCACAGACCTTTCTTGGGGCCGTGTCAGCGATCCGAAAGAAGTGGTTGAACTCGACCAGAAACTCAACGTTGTTATCCTTGACTTTGATGATGAGAAGAAGCGTATCGCTCTCGGCTTGAAGCAACTCACTCCACATCCTTGGGATGCATTGGATGCTAACCTGAAAGTTGGCGACCACGTGAAGGGTAAAGTTGTAGTTATGGCTGACTACGGTGCATTCATCGAAATCGCTCCGGGTGTTGAAGGTCTGATTCACGTATCTGAAATGTCTTGGTCACAGCACTTGCGTTCTGCACAGGACTTCATGAAGGTAGGTGACGAAGTTGAGGCAGTAGTCCTGACTTTGGACCGTGAAGAGCGTAAGATGTCTTTGGGTATCAAACAGCTGAAGTCTGATCCTTGGGAAACTATCGAAGAGAAGTATCCTATCGGCAGCAAGCACACTGCAAAAGTTCGTAACTTCACTAACTTCGGTGTATTCGTTGAAATCGAAGAAGGTGTTGACGGCTTGATTCACATCTCTGACCTGTCTTGGACGAAGAAGGTTAAACATCCGTCTGAATTCACTCAGATTGGTGCAGACATCGACGTACAAGTTCTGGAAATCGACAAGGAAAACCGTCGCTTGAGCCTTGGCCACAAGCAACTCGAAGAAAATCCTTGGGATGTATTTGAAACTGTATTTACAGTAGGTTCTGTACACGAAGGTACTATTATTGAAATGCTGGATAAGGGTGCTGTAGTTGCTCTGCCTTATGGTGTAGAAGGTTTCGCTACTCCGAAGCACCTCGTTAAGGAAGACGGCTCACAAGCTCAGTTGGACGAGAAGCTTGAATTCAAGGTAATTGAGTTCAATAAGGATGCTAAGCGTATTATCCTTTCTCACAGCCGTATCTTTGAAGATGCTGCAAAGGCAGAAGAAAGAGCTGAAAAGAAGGCTGCTACTAAGAAGTCAACCGGTAAGAGAGAAGACGTTGCTCCTGCTATCCAAAACCAGGCTGCATCTACTACTCTGGGTGACATCGATGCTTTGGCTGCCTTGAAGGAACAGATGGAAGCTGGAAAGAAATAATTACTCCATTCTATAAATGAAGGAAGGGTACTTGCGTAAACAAGTGCCCTTCTTTTTTATGATTTGTCAATAGAATTTTATGGAATTAAGGATGGTTTTTCCATAAATGTTTATCTTTGCAGGGTGGTTGCTCTTGTAATCATAGAAATATTCAATAATTTATTTTCATTTATTATGAAAAACATGTTCAAAAATGTAGGGAAGACGGTGTTGTTCACTTGCCTGTCACTGATGTTACTAACCGCATGCGGCCAGAAGTCTAAACTCAAGCTGGCTATCGCGGCTGCCAACAAACAATGTCCCATGGATATGGGAGCTTCCGGCGAAATATCCAGCATTACTTTTGATGGGGCGGATGTGGTATATGTGCTGCTTATGAATGAAAGTTTCCTCGATATAGATGCTTTGAAAAAGAATCCCGATGCAATGAAGTCTGCTGTGACTGTTATGTTGGGTAATCCACAAGGGGCTATTAAAGAGATGCTGGATTTGGTTGTCGGTACTGATTCCGGTATGAAGTTCATCTATAAAGGAAAGACATCCGGTAACGAAGTGGAGTGTTATCTGACTACTCAAGACTTGAAAGATATATTGAATGGCGGTTCAGCTGCTGAAAGCAGTGATAAGAAGAAATTGGAAGAGCAAGTGAAGATGACCAACGTATCATGCCCGATGCAGGTGGATGAAGCCACTTTGCTCAATAAACTGACAATCGAGTCGGATAAGGTGCTGTATCATTATACGATTGACGAATCTGTAGTACAGATGTCTGCTTTGAAGGAAAATGCAGAACAGATGAAGGCAAATGTGAAGAACTCTTTGAATTCCTCCGATCCAGCCTTGCGCATGTTCTTGGAAGTATGTGTGAAGTGTGATAAAGGGGTGGGCTATCTGTATAAAGGGAATAAATCTAGAGAAACTTTTGAAATATCCTTTGGAATTTCAGAGATAAAGGCTCTTCTATAAATCAAGGAGTAGAAATCAGTTCGGAAGGTTTGGAATGGAAAAGTTTGAGTTACATATTCTTGGTTGTGGTTCCGCTTTACCCACAACACGTCATTTCCCTACGTCTCAAATTGTGAACGTGCGCGACAAGCTGTTTATGATTGATTGTGGGGAAGGGGCACAGTTGCAGTTCCGTAAATCACATCTGAAGTTTTCACGTTTGAATCATATCTTTATCTCTCACTTGCATGGAGACCATTGTTTTGGCTTATTGGGACTGATTTCTACACTAAACCTTTTAGGACGTACAGCCGAGTTGCATATCCATTCTCCAAAAGGGCTGGAAACATTGCTGACACCTATGCTGGACTTTTTTAATAGACAGATGACGTACAAGGTCCTTTTCCATGAGTTTGATACGAAAGAACCGATGCTGATTTATGAAGACCGTTCGTTGACGGTTACTACCATTCCTTTGCGTCATCGTATGCCGTGTTGTGGCTTTTTGTTTGCAGAAAAGCAGCGTCCTAACCATATTATCCGTGAAATGGTCGATTTCTACCAAGTGCCGGTATACGAATTGAATCGTATAAAGAATGGGGCCGATTACGTGACACCGGAGGGAAAAACTGTTTCCAACAACTTGTTGACCCGCCCTTCTGCTCCGTCCCGCAGTTATGCCTATTGCTCGGATACCATCTATCTTCCTTCTATCGTAGAGCAGATAAAAGGAGTTGACTTGCTTTTTCATGAAGCGACATTTGCGAATGAGGATGCACCGCGTGCTAAAGAAACATTTCATACAACTGCTGCACAAGCGGCTGAAATAGCCAGGAGGGCTGAGGTGAAGAAGTTGTTGATAGGACATTTTTCGGCACGATATGAAGATGAAAATATCTTACTTCAAGAAGCATCCGCTATTTTTCCGGATACTCAGCTTGCCAAAGAAACACTTTGTGTATCGGTATGAATTAAACTTTTCGTATCTTTGCACAAGTGCGAAGATAACTGCACCTCGACATAAAAAATGAACTCGTTCATTTTGTTCTGCTTTCGGTTTGCATTATCTTTGGCAGTCTAAAATAACAAATGCGAATAGAAATTTATGACCCCTTCCTATAATGAACGCGAAGTGTTGGCCCTTCTGCAAGAAGAAAGCACACAAAAGCGGGGATTTGAGATGATTGTTGCCCAATATAGCGAGCAGCTGTATTGGCAGATTCGTCGTATGGTCCTCTCTCATGAAGATGCCAATGATTTACTTCAGAATACTTTCATTAAGGCATGGACCAATATAGATTATTTTCGGGCAGAGGCTAAACTCTCTACCTGGCTCTATCGCATAGCCTTGAATGAATGCCTCACTTTTCTGAACAAACAACGGGCTGCTTCCACAGTATCTTTGGATGATCCCGAGGCAGATGCACTTCAAAAGCTTGAAAGTGATCCTTACTTCTCCGGTGATAAAGCAGAGATGGCTTTGCAAAAAGCCTTGCTTGCCTTGCCGGAAAAACAACGTATGGTGTTTAATTTGAAGTATTACCAGGAAATGAAATACGAAGAGATGTCTGATATATTCGGTACTTCCGTAGGTGCCTTGAAGGCTTCTTATCACCATGCCGTGAAGAAAATAGAAAAGTTTTTGGGTGAGGAATATTAAACCTTTGCCACAAAACAATGTCTAATTAAACAGAAAGGAGAAAGCTTATGAAAGAAGAAGATAAAATACTGAAAAAGATAGGGACGGAAAATCCTTTCCGCGTTCCTGACGGCTACTTTGAGAATCTTACTTCAGAGGTAATGAACCGGCTTCCCGAAAAAGAAAAACTCACTGCTGTACAGACAGAGCCTACAATGTGGCAGAAGGTAAAGCCTTGGTTGTATATGACCGCCATATTTATAGGTGCGGCATTGATTATCCGCGTGGCTTCTTCGGAGTATACTCCATCTGTAGAGCGTATGGCTGCTGATGATACGGAAACAGAAATGGAATATATTAATATGGCCGTAGAGAATTCCATGCTGGATGATTATTCATTGTATGTTTATTTGGCAGACTCTGATGCAGAATAAGGTAACAACACTCAACTATTTAAAAATGAAAAGACTGATTGTTTTATTGGTTATGATATGTGGCATGATGCCCCTGCTTTGGGCTAGTGATGGATGTGATCAGCATCTGTCACCCGAAGAGTTTCGTGCCAAACAAAAAGCGTTTATAACGGAGAAAGCCGGGCTGACGAGTGAGGAAGCAGCTAAGTTCTTCCCATTGTATTTTGAATTGCAAGACCGGAAAAAGCAGTTGAATGACGAGGCTTGGAAATTGCTCCGGCAAGGGAAAGATGAAAAAACAACCGAAGCCCAGTATGAGGAAATTATGGAAGGTGTGTATGATGCCCGTATTGCTTCTGACCGGTTGGACAAGACCTACTTTGATAAATTCAAGAAGATATTGTCTTGTAAAAAGATTTATCTGGTGCAAAGAGCTGAAATGCGTTTCCATCGTGAACTGCTGAAAGGCATGCATAAAAAGGGAGATGGCCCCCAGCGAAGACCGCAAGGGAAAAAATGAGTAGTGAATGAATTACAAATAAGGAAGGTTGCCACGATGGTGTGAGCAACCTTCTTTTGTTAATGAGAGATACCTCGTTTTAGCCTTGCTAAACCTCTACTTTAGTTCCCTAAACCTCTACTTTAGCCAGTTAAACCTGACCTTTAGAAGAATCATCTTGTTTGCTTTCTTTTTCCAGTGCTTTCGCTTCATTCCATAGCTTATCCATTTCTTCCAGTGTCATGTCATGGAGATTTTTACCCTCCTTGATGCTGTGTGCTTCTACATAGTTGAATCGGTTGATGAACTTCTGGTTGGTGCGTTCCAGTGCATTGTCCGGATTGATTTTGTAGAGGCGGGCAGCATTGATGAGGCTGAACATGACATCGCCGAATTCGGCTTCAGCTTTCTCCTTATCCATATGGGCGACTTCAGCCTGGAATTCCTGGATTTCTTCTTTTACCTTATCCCACACTTGCTCGCGTTCCTCCCAGTCAAATCCTACATTGCGGGCCTTGTCCTGGATACGATAGGCCTTAATGAGTGAGGGTAGGGCGGCGGGTACACCGCTCAATACTGTCTTGTTTCCATCTTTTTCCTTTAACTTCAACTGTTCCCAGTTTTCAGAAACCTGACCTGCGGTTTCGGCCTTTACATCACCGAAGACATGGGGATGGCGGAAGATAAGTTTCTCACAAAGACGGTCGCATACGTCTTTCATATCGAAATCACCGGTTTCGGAGCCTATTTTTGCGTAGAAAGCTACATGCAGCAGCACATCGCCCAACTCTTTGCAGATGTCATTCTTATCATCGCGCATCAAGGCGTCACAAAGTTCATAAGTCTCTTCGATAGTATTGGGGCGCAGACTTTCATTGGTCTGCTTGCGGTCCCAGGGACATTTCTCGCGCAGTTCGTCGAGTATGTCGAGGAAGCGGCCGAAGGCTTCCATCTGTTCTTTTCTTGTATGCATGGTTTTGAAATTTAGTTTTTCCATTCTTCGTATGAGATAAGCAAGCCTATTACTTCCGAATAGTTCTTGCGTCCGCTTTGAATCTTGTTTCCTTTCAGGTACAAGTCATAAATCCAGTTTTGAATGTCCCCGATGAGCGGACTGTATTTTTCCATCCAGTATTGCTGGTTCTTTTGGGCCAGTTCTATGATTTCAGGACGTATCCGGCTGAAAAGCTCTGCGTATTCTTCTTCGCTCATCAGTTGGCGGGCGCTACCCAGCACATGTGAGAGTACGGAGAAATACCCGCTGAAACGAATCTCTTTCACTTGCGAACGGGTACAGACCTGATAAGCGTAAAAGTTTGCTTCAGCCTCGCTGGTGATACCCAGCAGGTGGGCCAGCTCGTGGGCATAAGTAGCGGGATATTGCGACGGGAGCAAATCACCGTTCAGTGTAAATTCGCAGAAGAAGGGTCCCATGCTTCCCGTAACACCGACCATGGAAATGAACGGGGTGAAAAGCATGGTTTTTACACGTGGAGAAGAGTGAGGAGGGCGGTGTACCCCCAGCGTATCACTGATTTGGTTGTATCCGTATACGCTTTCCCGGCAGACCAATGGTTCGTCAATAGAAGTAATGTCCGTATAAGAAGTGTTCAGTTTGTCTATATAGTTGTCTACAAATGTCCGGAAGATTTCGGGAGTATAGGCAGTATAAGGTATGTTTGTCCTGCCGTAGAAATCTTTCTGTGAGTAGTTCAGTCCCCATGCCAGATAGAACCATACGTATATCCACAGCAAGTATTCCATCTCGTTCAGCAGAATTTGTTTCCACTTCTTTTTCTGGATATAGCGTGCCCTGATGGGATTGAAAAGGAGTCCGATGATGCTGAGGAAAATAAACAAGTCGCCTACGGCAAAAGGTATGAGTTTTGAAAAGGAGGACAGAATATGGGAGATTACCGGATATACAGACTGCGCATATATTTCTCCCAAGCTTGGTATGAGCTGTGTTGCCCATGTGACAGACAGTAACACGATTAATATGACATACCGGATTTTTAGCTTCCCCCTCATTTTATATACTGTTTTGTAGGGACAAAAATATATATTTAAATTTTAATTCATTAATTTTGTCCCCGTTATTCGCAATAAATTAATTATAGAGATTTAAAAACATGGAATTAGCAAGTAAGTACAATCCCGCTGACGTGGAGGGAAAGTGGTACCAGTATTGGTTGGACCACAAATTATTCAGTTCGAAACCCGATGGTCGTGAGCCTTACACCGTCGTCATTCCACCCCCCAACGTCACTGGTGTGTTGCACATGGGACATATGCTTAATAATACCATACAAGATATTCTGGTACGACGTGCCCGTATGGAAGGCAAGAATGCCTGCTGGGTGCCGGGAACCGACCATGCATCCATTGCTACCGAGGCCAAGGTGGTGAATAAGCTTGCCGCACAAGGCATCAAGAAGACAGACCTTACCCGCGACGAATTCTTGAAGCACGCTTGGGAATGGACGGATGAACATGGTGGCATCATCTTGAAGCAGCTCCGCAAGCTGGGCGCTTCCTGCGATTGGGACCGTACAGCTTTCACAATGGATGAGAAACGCAGTGAAAGCGTGCTCAAGGTTTTTGTCGACTTGTATAACAAAGGTTTGATTTACCGTGGTGTCCGCATGGTGAACTGGGACCCGAAGGCGCTGACCGCTCTTAGTGACGAGGAAGTTATCTACAAGGAAGAACACAGCAAGCTGTACTATCTGAAGTACATGGTAGAAGGTGACCCCGAAGGACGTTATGCAGTGGTTGCTACCACCCGTCCCGAAACCATCATGGGAGATACTGCCATGTGTATCAATCCGAATGACCCCAAGAATACTTGGTTGAAGGGCAAGAAGGTGATTGTTCCGTTGGTAGGACGCGTGATTCCGGTCATTGAGGACGATTATGTAGACATCGAGTTCGGTACCGGTTGCCTGAAGGTAACCCCTGCCCATGATGTGAACGACTACATGCTGGGTGAAAAGTATAACCTGCCGAGCATCGACATCTTCAATGATAACGGAACGCTTAGTGAAGCTGCCGGCTTGTATATCGGCATGGACCGTTTCGATGTGCGCGAGCAGATTGAGAAGGACCTGGCTGCTGCCGGTTTGTTGGAGAAAGTGGAAGCCTATACCAACAAGGTAGGTTTCTCCGAACGTACCAATGTGCCCATCGAACCGAAGCTTTCCATGCAGTGGTTCCTGAAGATGCAGCACTTTGCCGACATGGCTTTGCCGCCGGTAATGAATGATGAATTGAAGTTCTATCCTGCTAAATATAAGAACACGTACAAGAACTGGCTGGAAAATATCAAGGACTGGTGTATCAGTCGCCAGTTGTGGTGGGGACACCGTATTCCTGCCTATTTCTTGCCGGAAGGTGGCTATGTAGTGGCTGCCACTCCCGAAGAAGCCTTGGCGTTGGCAAAAGAGAAAACGGGTAATGCCGGTCTTAAACAGGAAGACCTTCGTCAAGACGAAGACTGCTTGGATACTTGGTTCTCTTCCTGGCTGTGGCCTATCTCTTTGTTTGACGGTATCAATAATCCGGGCAATGAGGAAATCAGCTACTATTATCCTACCAGCGACTTGGTGACCGGTCCGGACATTATCTTCTTCTGGGTAGCCCGTATGATTATGGCAGGCTATGAGTACGAAGGCAAGATGCCGTTCAAGAACGTTTACTTTACGGGTATTGTCCGTGACAAGCTGGGACGTAAGATGTCCAAGTCGTTGGGTAATTCTCCCGACCCGCTGGATTTGATTGAGAAATACGGTGCCGACGGTGTACGTATGGGCATGATGCTTTCAGCTCCTGCCGGAAACGACATCCTCTTTGACGATGCATTGTGTGAGCAAGGACGTAACTTCAATAATAAGATATGGAACGCTTTCCGTCTGATTAAAGGTTGGGAAGTCAGTGTGGAAGTTTCGGTACCGGAAGCTTCAGAACTGGCAGTACGCTGGTTTGAGGCCAAGCAGAATGAAGTAGCTGCCGAAGTGGCTGATTTGTTTAGCAAGTACCGTTTGAGTGAAGCGCTGATGGCTGTTTACAAACTGTTCTGGGACGAATTCTCTTCCTGGTATCTGGAAATGATTAAACCGGCATACGGCCAGCCCATTAACCGGAAAGTGTATGAAGCAACTATCGGTTTCTTTGATAACTTGTTGCATCTGCTCCATCCGTTCATGCCATTTATTACAGAG
Source organism: Bacteroides sp. CACC 737 (assembly GCF_013874375.1). Classification (NCBI taxonomy): domain Bacteria; kingdom Pseudomonadati; phylum Bacteroidota; class Bacteroidia; order Bacteroidales; family Bacteroidaceae; genus Bacteroides; species Bacteroides sp. CACC 737. The sequence continues at coordinate 2,541,382 of NZ_CP059408.1, read as the reverse complement.
GAGTTGTGGCAGCATCTTTGCGACCGTACAGACGGTGAGAGCTTGATGGTAAGCCCGTTGTCAATGTCGGCATTGGTAGATGAGGATATCATCCGGGAGTTTGAAGTGGTGAAAGAGGTTATCAGCAATATCCGTTCCATCCGTTTGCAGAAGAACATCGCCCAAAAAGAGGTACTTGAGTTGCAGGTTATCGGTGAGAATCCGGTTGTGGCGTTCAACGCGGTTGTTACGAAAATGTGTAACCTTTCGTCCATCAATGTGGTGGAGAACAAGGCCGACGGTGCTGCTTCCTTCATGGTAGGTACTACGGAATATGCCGTACCTTTGGGTAACATGATTGACGTGGAAGCCGAGATAGCCCGTATGGAGGCCGAACTGAAGCATAAGGAAGGATTCTTGCAGGGTGTGCTGAAGAAACTGGGTAACGAGAAGTTTGTGAATAATGCTCCTGCCGCCGTTCTTGAGATGGAACGCAAGAAGCAGGCAGATGCTGAAAGTATCATCAAATCTCTCAAGGAAAGTATTGCAGCATTGAAAAAGGCATAACTGTCCGTCACATAAAAACAGAGAAAAAGCTCCGGAACCTTCAACTCCGGAGCTTTTTTTAGCGGTATAATGAACTGTTTATTTGAATAGTTCTGCTACGCACCACATTAGGCGTGCGGTGGTGTGTGTCCAGATTTCCTTGTAAGTGCAGTTATTTTGCATCGGGAAGTAGGGTTCGTCCTCATTTTCGAATGTTTCGATTCCTACGGGTACAGCTCCCACCACATCTCCGGCATAGGCTCCGTAAAGTGGCGGGTAGTCATATCCGTCTCCATAAACGGTACTCATGGCAAACGGGTTGTAGCCTAATATGTATTCTACCTGGCGGGTTGCAATATCCCTTAACGCTTTATCATTGAATAGGCGTGCAAGAATAAAGGCTGCTTTGGCTTTACCCATGATCCCCTGAACTGGTAGGCAACGGGGAAACGGCGCAGGTAGAAGTTCTTTGAGAGAGGGATACCGTTGCGCACTTGTGCATTGTATTCTTCCAGACTGGGAAGCCCTACCTGCTCGCCTTCATGGTACAGATTCTTATAATCGGTATTATCCACCTCGTATACGGCGCTTGGCAGTATGCCATACGGTTCAATCAGTTGTGAAACCCCGCGTAGATAGTCTGCATAGGCTTCACAAGATGCCTGCCACAACGGGGCGTCCGGATGGGTGGGGGCATCTGTCAGTAGCATCGAGAGTCCTTCGGCCATCAAGTGCTCTTGGCTTTGGTGATAATAGGCCAGAATACGCTTTTTCTGGGAAGATTCATAGAAGAAACCTCGCAGGGGGATTTTCCAGTCGGTACGCTTTTCCAATTGTTGGCCTGCCATGACGGTACGTGCCAGCCGGGTTGCCCAGTCCAGATAGTAAACATCTTGTGTAAGGCGGTACAAACGCATGGCTGTGACGGTGGCAAGGGCATAAAGTTCGGTTTCGTTCTGTTCCGTCCTTTGTGTATCCAGCAGGTCGATGGCGAATTGGAAGTCCTCAATGGCACTGTTCCGGCACCACCGTGCAAATACCGGGTCTTTCTTTTCAAAATGAGGGGCGGCGAGTGCGCAACTGGAAGCGGCTTTCAGATTGTCCGTAGGTGTATTTCGTGCTTCTGTCTGCATGTCGTCTTTGTCACCACGGATATTCTTTGTCCAAATGCCGATAATCAGTCCGCCCAGTCGGTAGCCGTCACCGAAGCGGGTACGCAGAATCCAGTTCACTCCCCAGCGTGCCTCTTCCAGCAGGCGTTCGTAGAAGATACTGTCTTTGCCTTGTACGGCACCGGCCATTTCGAGGAGGGCGATGCACGATTCGGCTGTATTTCCCGTTCCTTGAGTCAGGTCGGCTGCATCGTGCCATCCTCCGGCAATACTCATGCTCCGTCCGTCGGGATGATAGGCGAATACATCCTGATGGCATTCCTGATGAATGCCGGGCTGGTCGAAACCGCAACGTTCGGAAAAGAAGAAGTTCAGCGTGTGCCAGGCGGTAGACAGGTAGGCATCATTTCCGATGGGGAAAGGCTTTGATTGTACATCACCGATGGAGAGGAAGTATTGTCCGGGCGTATTGAAACTGCTGAAGTCCAGCACAAGAAATCCTTTGTCCTGCTTCTTGTCTTGATTCAGAGGACTGGCCTTACCTTGATAAACGGTTTGTCCCGTGGCGGCATCGTGTAGGCTGAAAGTCCTTTCCGGTACGTGCTGCACCAAAGCCTGCTTGCGTGCTCCCGGCTTGTATCCGCTGTGGCAGTAGGCCATTGCATCTTTTCGCAGGTCGAATCCCCGGCTGTTTTCCGCTTCTACCTTTTCGATGCGCATGTCGTCTATGTATAGGCTCATGTGTTCGCTGGCTCCTGCAGGAGCACCTGCCAGCATGATGTTTACCGAAAAGCCTGTGACACAATCACGGTATAGGTCCGGTATTTCCCATATGATGTGCTGCCATTTGTTGGGATAGACAGTCTCGAAGTGTTGTCCTTCAAAGCGTCCGGGAGTCGGCATGATTTTCTCCCCTTCATTGTATAGGGTGAATCCGGCAAAGGTCAGATAAACGCCCGGTGCATCCACATATACCCAAACGGAAAAGCGGTTGTATTCCCGCAAGTCTTCCCGGTCGAGGGGACGGATAATCTCCGGGGTGGCGTAATTCCGGTTTGTTGGATTCTTCTTGCCCAGGGAGGCAGGAGTGTCCAGACGGACACTTCCTTTGCCTGAGACAGTGACTTTACGGTCTACATGTATGGTTCCGGGTCCGGTATGGCGCAGAGCGCCGAAATCTTCGGCCAGAGGGAGTACCCTGCTTTTCAATACCTCTTTCTTTTCCCACCGCGTCAGTCCGGCGTGTGCGGGATTAGCTTTCATTATGCGGTGCACATGATTGCTTTGCTGTAATTGTTTCTCCAGTTCCGTATCGGGTTTCCACGGAGCTTGTGCTTGTGCCTGCATGCAGCAGCATGCCAGCAGCAGTGTTCGGATGATGTATTTCATGGTATTCAGTGTTTGGTTTCAGGGTAAGCATGAAAAGGAGCCTTGAACTCCGGACGTAATGTATAAGTATCCTTCAGTGGGAAATCTGCGGGAACTTCTTGGGTGACGGCGCCGGTGGCAGCCCATTCGCATCCCCGGAGTAAAGTCACCTGGAAACCGGTGCAGCGCATGGAGTAAGTCATGTTCGGGTCGTTGCCGCAGTGCCCCAGGAGGTCGACGAATATGCGCCCTTTCCCGTAGCTTACTGTCCACATCAACGGTTCATGCCGTCCGCGTTCGTAGGCGGTTGCCAATATTTCCATGTTTCTTACCGGACCGCGTAGGCGGGTATATATCTCGTCCTTGAAGTGTTTCCATTGAGGAGGCAATCCTTGCAGGATAGGATGATGGGGGGCGCGGTGTTCTATGACGGTTTCGTGCTGCAAGCCGTGGTAGCCGGCATACCCCGGAGAGTAGTCGTAGACGTATTGTCCGTCTTTCCAGTACAGATACGGGCCGTCCTTTTCGTTTCGTCCGTCCCATGCCCCCATGCCTATTATCTCGTTGTATTCTTTCCAGTCGGCCATTGGGACGACGGAAGAATGTATCACTACCACACCGCCTCCATCGGCAACGTATTTCTCGAAATTCTTGCGTACGGGCTCTGTCCATGTAGCTCCGCCGTAGTTGATGACGATTAAATCATATTGGTGGAAATCGGGTTTGAAGGTGGCGATGTCTCCACCAAAGTCGGGTGTAAAGGCGAAGTCCACTTTGAACATTCCGCTGTTTTCCAATATCTGCTTCATGGCTTCGCAGGCGCCTTGCCAGTAATGGCTGCCGTCCTGCCCGGCTATCATCATGGTTTTGATTACTTTCTTTTGCTGTGCGTGTGTGTGCGAGGCAGCTCCTATATAAATAAGGAGTACCAGGATAAGTGTCAGTCTTGTTTTCATTTTCCGGAAGATTTAAAGTTTTTGCCAGTAGGGTTCCATTCTATACGGTCGTAGCAGCGTGTGGTGCGCAGATTGTAACCTTGTTCGTCTACGCTGAACTTTCCGTCTTTGAAGTAGGATATGTAGAGCTCGGAGATGCCGTCCTTGTTGCGGTCTTCTACAAGGAGATTGTACTTGTCGGTGACATAAATCTCGTCGGAAATGTATTGTACTTCTTTGGTATAGTTGTCTACGATTGCATAGTAGGCCTTGAAAAGGTCGAAAGTGGGGTAGTGTCCGTTGTCACGTCCGAAAAGCATTACTTCTTCAAGGGCATCGTCCCCGTCCATATTGGCAAATACGGATTGCTGAAAGGAAAATCCCGGTTTTTGTACTTGTGGAGGAATATTGTCCCATCCTTCCTGATGGGCTGTCACTGAAAATTGCGCTTGTGCATGGATGACGTACACCAGCGCCGACAATAGGATAATCAGTTTTCTCATTGCGTGCATTTTGAGGTTATGATAATAATAGGGTTGCTTCTTGCTTATATGACCGGTGGCCCGGAGTTTTCCCTAACTTTTTTTAGAATAATTAATGAATACGGGATGTATAGGGACTTAGTGCCTCTCCCATCAGGACTGAACCGGTCTGACCCGTATACTGAGAGGTCATAACATCCGCATCCTTTCCATTAAAACACCCGGATGTTTTAGGGCAATACACCCGGGTGTTTTGGGTGAAAACATCCCCATGTATTGGGGTAAAACATCCGGATGTTTTGACCTCTCAGTCCTATACTCTTTAGGGCTAAGTCCCGGTGTGTAGCCGGCACGGTATAGGGGACGTTCTGCTTGTGTATGGTCTTAATGCGAGGTGAGCAGGTGCATCAATATCAGTGGCAGATAATCTTTCAGCTTGACCCTTAAAATCTTCAAAGCCTGCTGAATGCGGTAGTCTACCGTTTTTGGGGAAACGTTGAGTAGTTCGGCAGCTTCCTTGTAACTCAGATTCTGGAAACGATGCATGATGAAAGCTTCCCTATAAGTAGGCGGCAGTTCGTTGATGGCCCTTTGTATATGCTTGCTTAATTCGTTGATTTGATAGATATCCACCTCCTGCAGCATGGCGAACATTCGTTCATAGTAAGCGGTGTCTGCCCGTTGCTTCACTTCATTTTGGGCAATCCGGGTCATGCAACGATGGTAGACAGCCTTGAACAGATATTGCTTGAGCGAATATTCGATAATGGGTCTTTCGCGGTTTTCCCAAAGCCATAGCATGACGTCCTGAACAATCTCTTCTGCATCTTCCAACCGGACAAAACGATAGCAGTAGGTGCAGAGCACAGAATAGTACTTTTGAAATAACACATCAAAAGCACTTCTATCTCCTTTTTGTATGGCGGATAATAAAGATGTATCTTCTAATGGTCTGTTTCTCATAGGGTGGGGGTTCATTATTGTTGGGCAAAAATAGCTTTTTTTCCCATTATAATCTAAGTATATAAAATATTTTTAGTTTTTTGTTTAGGAGTTCTTTTCCCCCGTTTGTCTTTAGATTAAAGCTAGCAATAAAAATTATGGTAAAAAGAGAGGGAATGGAGAACCTGCTTCTCAGGTATTATGAAGGAGAGACAACGGAGGATGAAACTGCTCTGATAAAGGAGTGGCTGGAAGCATCGGAAGAGAACCGCAGGACAGCCCGCCAGGTTCAGACACTCGGTCTGGCGGCGGACATGGCGCAGATTTCATCCAGGCTGGATGTAAAGAAGGCCTTGGAGGATGTACATCGTAAGATGAAACAGAAAAAGGTCAATAGGTATCGGGTATTATTTAGAGGGATGCAACGGGCGGCCGCCATTTTATTCATCCCTTTGATGGTATCGTGGTCTATCCTTTATTGGGACAAGGATAAAGAAGAGATACATATGATGGAAGTCAGGACAAATCCGGGAATGACTACTTCTGTCGAATTGCCGGATGGAACGGAAGTCGTTCTGAACTCGTCGTCGTCGTTGCGCTATCCTTCCCGATTTGCCGATGATAAAAGGGAAGTGAAGTTGGTGGGTGAAGCATTCTTTTCTGTCGCAAAAGATGAAAAGAAGTTCATTGTCGGCACGCTGAACAATTCCAAGATAGTGGTACATGGAACGGAGTTCAACGTAGAGGCTTACAAAGGGAGCAGGACGGTACAGACCACTTTGGTTTCGGGTAAAGTCAGTTTCTCCTATGTGAATAATGGCAGGAGGAATAATGTAATGATGATACCGGGGCAAAAGGTTATTTATGATATAGTGCGGGAAAAGGTCGTTGTGAAAGAAGTCAATGTAGACGTGGAAACATGTTGGAAGGACGGACGCTTGATTTTCAGGAACACTCCGTTTGAAGATATATTGAAGAGTTTGAGCAAAAGGTATAATGTGGAATTCATTCTGAAAAAGGCTTCATTGAAGCAGAATTCCTTTACGGCTACATTTACCAAACAACGTTTGGAGCGAATATTGGAGCACTTCCGAATCTCCTCGAATATTCATTTCAAGTTTGTTGAAGATGGTGATGTGAATGCCGAGAGACAGGTAATAGAAGTTTATTAACCCTTTAAAAAGTAGTATGATGAAACACAAGTCCGTTTAGAAAAACATGCAGGAAAATGTTGGCGCATTTTCCTGCATGAAACACAGTAACTTTTAAATATCTGTTTGGCGACAGATAAAGCAACTTTATTTTTTCACTAGAAATCAATACAAAATTATGAAAAAACACTATTGTATCCAATCATTTAGGGCAAAAAGTGTCCTGATGAGATGCATGAAAAAAATTCCTCTTGCTATGAAATGTGCATTCTTTATGTTATTTTGTTTAGTGAGCATGGCATTTGCCAATGATGGTTATGCCCAAAAAACGATGTTGAATATTGCTCTTAATAATAAAACTGTTGACGAAATCCTGACAGAGTTAGAAAAAGGTACAGAATTTGTTTTTTTTTATAATAATAAACAGATTGATGTTAAACGCCGAGTAACAATAAAAGCTGCTAATAAGTCTATATTTAAAGTTTTAGATGAGATATTTAAGGGAACGAATATAGCTTATAAAGTATTAGATCGTAATATAGTTCTTTATGATAAGGCTACTGAGACTGATGGGGTATCAGCTGTTCGACAAGTATCAACGATTAAAGGTTCTGTTAGTGATACAGCAGGTGAGCCGATTATTGGAGCAAGTATTCTCGTACAAGGAACCACTAATGGGGTTATTACTGATATAGATGGTAACTTTATTTTAAATAATGTGGCTTCTGGTGCAACACTTGTTGTGAGTTATGTTGGATATAAGACACAAAATATCAGTATTTCTGGTAAGACATCTTTCAATATAGTACTAGTAGAGGATACTGAGATTTTGGATGAAGTTGTGGTAGTAGGTTATGGTATCCAAAAAAAAGAATCGTTGACTGGTGCTGTCACAGCAATTAAAGCTGATGAAATTGCAACTACTAAAACGGAAAATTTGATTAGTAATATTCAAGGTAAGATGCCGGGGTTATTGATTCGTCAACGAACTGGTGAGCCTGGTACTTTTGATAATATGGTCAGTATTCGTGGATATGGCACGCCACTTGTTGTTATTGATGGTATTACACGGGATGGTACAGAAGAGCTGGCGCAATTGAGTTCGGAAGATATTGAAAGTATTTCTATATTAAAGGATGCTTCTGCTGCCATTTATGGTATGAATGCTGCCAATGGTGTGATTATTGTCACGACGAAGAAAGGAGTTGCCGAAAAAACGCGTGTGTCCTATTCTGCCTTGTTTGGTGTGAAAAATCCCACAGCTATGGAAGAGACAGTTGATGCCTATACATATCGTATGATGGCCAATGAGAGAGCACGTAATGATCAGGCTGCAGCTGCATATACTGATGATATTTTGGAGAAGTATAGGATAGGGGCTCCCGGTTATACAGATCATGATTGGATTGATATGTTTATGAATAAGTTAGCTTTCCAGCAGTCACATAATATATCAGTAAGAGGTGGATCTGAACGAGTGAAATATTATGTTAGCTTCGGATATACTGGCGATAATGGTCTATTGAAAAGTGGTATTCAGTATTATCACAGATATAATCTGAGAAGCAATTTGACTGCTGAAATAACTAAGGGATTAAATTTGAATGTAAATGTATCGGGACGTTGGGATGAAACCCAGAGACCTCGTGAAGACTTTCAGTGGACATTTAAGACTTTAATGGTCAATGATCGTGGTATCGGAACCCATACAATGAATAATCCAGAACATTTATCAAATATTGGTCCGGAGGGAAAGAATCCATTTGCATTAGTTGATCCAGACCTTGACGGTTACCGCAGAAATAGAGGATTAACCTATTCTGCTGATGTCGAATTAAGCTGGAAACTTCCGTTTGTACAAGGATTGACTTTAAGTGCATTAGGATCTTTTGATGGGAATAATCGTAACAATTCTGAGCTGCAAAAATCATATCAACTATTTGATTATTATACTGATGAACCTTCGGGAAAGTATGGTACAGATAAATATTCGAATACAATGAATCTTTATCAAAAAATTTATGGACGTGCACAAGCCAATTATATGCGTTCTTTTAATTTGCATAATTTAAATATAACTGCTGTTGCTGAACTGAGTGGCACTCGTCGTGATAATTTAAGTGGAGCCCGTCAATATTCGGAACTATTTACAAATGATATATTAGATCAAGCTAGTTCTGGAACAGCAACTAATTCTGGTTATCGTCGTTTGGGGCGGTTGGCTGCATATTTGATGCGCGTGAATTATGATTATGCCGGAAAGTATTTGGTAGAAGCTGTGGCACGTTATGACGGTTCTTATCGTTATGCACCGCGCCATAGGTGGGCTTTTTTCCCTTCTTTCAGCGTAGGTTGGCGTATTTCTGAGGAAAGTTTTATTAGGGAGAAGTTACCATTTATTACCAACTTGAAGTTAAGGGCTTCATTTGGTAAGAGTGGTTATGATGCCGGTGATGCATTTCAGTACATATCTGCTTATACAGCAGGTTCTTTAGGATATGTGTTTGATGGTAATAGTCAGGTTACGGGTATGGTGGCACCTGGTGTAGTTACGGATAACCTTTCATGGGTTACTTCAACAATATCTAATGTGGGATTGGATTTTGATTTGTGGAATGGAAAACTAAGTGGGTCTATTGAATGGTTTAACCGTAAGAATGAAGGTATTTTAGCTGACCGGGTACAATCGGTTCCTAATACATTTGGAGCGAGTTTTCCACAAGAAAACCTTAATTCTAACCAAAATAGAGGATTTGAAATTTCGTTAGGACATAGAGGTAAGGTGGGTAAAGATTTTGAATACTCGGTATCTGCCAATTTCACTTATGCACGTGAGAAGAATTTGCATGTAGAACATGGTGAATATACAAGCTCTATGGATAGATGGCAGAATGGTTCTGAGAATCGTAATCAGAATGTAATGTGGTTATATAAATATGATGGACAGTATACCTCTCTGGAACAATATGAAACAGCCCCTTTATTGGGTGGCAATTTGGGTAATTCCAAAATGCTTCCTGGGAGTTTCAGATTATTGGATTTGAATGGTAATGGCATGATTGATTGGAATGATCGTGTTCCCGAATTTTGGGCTACTGGAGCTAATCCTCCGATTCAGTATGGTTTGACGTTAGCTGCTTCTTATAAAAATTTTGATTTGAATATGCTTTTCCAAGGTGCTTCTGGTTATTCTATTGGCTATGCTAATGATGATGTATGGGGATATGGTGCAAAAACTAATAAAACTTATTTGTTAGAGAAGTTTATGGATCGTTGGCATACAGTGAATGTTACGGATGATCCATATAATCCTTCTACACAGTGGGTTGCAGGATATTATCCTGCATTGCGCTCCGATTTCTCAAATACTACTGATAATGGTAATCAGTGGAATAATGGCATTTCCTTCTGGAATCCATTAGCAACTTATCTTCGTTTAAAGAGTTTGGAAATAGGTTATACTTTGCCTAAGTCACTTATGAAAAAAATAGGTATTAATAGTGCCCGTTTTTTTGTTAATGGTTCTAATTTATTCACTTTATGTAATCGTATGTTGAGAAATGCAGACCCAGAACGTGAGGAAAGGGATTGGGGAGCGAATCTTGCATATCCGTTGATGAGATCATATAACTTTGGATTGAATATAAACTTTTAATGTAAATATATTATGAAAAAAATATTTTTATCAGTATTGTCTTTTTGTACCCTAATAGGACTTTTGGGTTGCAATGCTTTTTTAGAATTGGAACCGTTAGATAAAGTTTCAGGTGAGCAATTGACAGAAACAGAAGGAGGATTAAAAGCTTTGTTGGCAAATATATATACTTTAATGCCTATCGAAGATTTTACTTATCGTCCTAATGCTGGATTTAATCAACGTGGATATGACGGAGTGAATGCGACGTCAAATATTGCTTTCTTTACAGATGAGGCTACTCGTAGTGACGGTGCGCAAGGTATAGGTCCGGAAGGATTTGATTATTGGCCTTATAGTGATATTCGTCAGGTGAATATCTTTATGGAAAATGTAAGGAAAGCTCGAGAAAAAGGAACTATTTCAGAAGATAGTGCAAATCGTTTACTTAGTGAGGCTCATTTTGTACGTGCATATATTTATTATGGTTTGGTAAAAAGATATGGTGGTGTACCTTTAGTGGAGCATGTGCAAGATGATGAATATGTCCCTGGTAATCCCTCTTCTCTTGCTATTCCTCGTAGTACGGAATTGGATACGTGGAAGTTTGTATTGACGGAATGTGATCTTGCTGTAGAGAATCTTCCAGAAGTTGTTTCTTCTACGGATGGGGTTTATCGTGCTTCTAAATGGGCTGCTTATGCATTGAAATCAAGGGTGGCTCTTCATGCGGCTTCTGTAGCAAAATATTGGGATAAGGCTCCATTAGCTGGTGAAGCTGTAACACAGAAATTGATAGGGGGAATGAGTATATCGGATGCGGACGCATTTTATAAAGAATGTATTTCTGCTTCTGAGATAATTATTGCCCAGTCAGGAAAATCTATTTATAAACCAAACCCTATATCGAGTGAAGAGGCTGTTACAAATTTTCAGCAGTTGTTCCGTAATGATAAGAATGAAGAAGTGATTTTCAGTAAAGCTTATTTGGATGGGACAACCAACTCTAATCAAGGCCATAGTTATGCACAATTTTATATCCTTTCTCAAGTAAATACGGGGGGAGCATTAAAGTATGGGCGTTTTAATCCGACTTTAGATATAGTTGATTTATTTGAAGATTATACTGATGACGGTATAGGAAAAAGCGCAAATATTGTGACTCGTACTGATGGTAATGAAGATTATGTAATTACTTATTTTAATAATGTAGAGGCCAATAAAACACAGTTAATGTCTATACCTTTCAAGAAATATGATGATTTATATACACCTTTTGCAGATAAAGACGCACGTTTGTTGGCTAGTATTATTGTTCCTGGCTCTTCTTATGGTGGTACACGGATTATTATACAAGGTGGTCTTATAGAAGTAGATAATAATTATATTGCTTATTCTAACGAGTCGGCTGTCGGAAAGGATGGAAAGACATATTATGGTTTAGGAGCTGCTGGGCAGACATTGTTCTCAGGTTTTCTAAATGTAGGTAGTTCTGAGGATGCCAACTGGACTGCAACAGGTTTTTCTGTTCGTAAATATATGCCTGAAGGTGAGAATATATCAGGTTTAGACAATTCTTCTACTACTTCTTATATTGATATGCGTTTGGCAGAAATATACTTAAATTATGCAGAGGCTGTGGTAGAAAATAGTAGTGGATATGGAGATCAAACATTAGCTAAGCAATATATAAATGCATTGCGTCATAGAGCAGGGCATATTGATAATATACCTTTAACATTGGAGAATGTTTTGAAGGAACGTCGTGTAGAATTAGCTTTTGAGGGAAAACGTTTTTGGGATATGATGCGTCGAAGAGAGTTTCATACGGAGTTTAGTGGAAATAGAATTCGTAAGGTTTTGATTCCTATGCTTGACCTGCGTGAACCAACTCCAAAATATGTTTTTGTGAGGGCAAATTACTTTACGGATGAATCAAAAGGTGGTTATACATTCCAATCTACAAGTTATTATAGAGGGATTCCGGGTATCAATACAAATGGATTAGTTCAGAATCCTGGTTATTAACACAAAACATTTAAATAATTATGAAAAAGATATTATTATTAATTTCATGCTGTTTTTTTGCATTAGTTTCATGCGAGATTGATAATTATGATGGGCCAGATGCTTCAATTCATGGTTCTATTATTGATGAGGTGACTGGAGAATTGGTTGGTACTGATATTGAGAATGGTTCTTCTATCATAGTAAGGGAGCATGGATTTACTAATCCGGCCGATCAATATTGGTCTATTATGAATACAGGTGAATATCGTAATAATATGGTATTTGCTGCTACATATGACGTTAGATTTGAGAATTGTAACTTTTATCCTTTTGAGATAAAAGATTTTGTAATAAATGATGGTGATAATTTTTATGATTTTAAAGTAACTCCTTATCTTCGCATAAAGAATCCTGATATTGTAAAAAATGGTAATGTTATAACTGCAACTTTTTTTCTTGAAACTGGTAAGCCGGAAGTGAAAGTCAAAGAAGTTCAGTTGTTTGCATTCTCAGATAAATGGGTTGGAAACAATGTAAAATATTCTTTGAATGGTGGTAGTGATAAGATTACAATTTCACCAAGTGAGACGGTTGTTTCCTCTAAAAAATATACTTTAACAATTGACTTGGAGAAAAATACAAATGTTTTCAAGTATAGTAAGAACTATTATTTTCGAATTGGTGCTTTAGCTGATGTATCTGGTGTAGGGACTGTACGGCATAACTATGCACCATTAGTAGTCATAAAATTATAAAAAATAGCAGAAAAAGCGTTCTGCTTTATGGTTGAACGCTTTTTTAATCATATATAAAATGAAACCATGAAAAAAATCAGAATTATATTTTTGATATTTATAGGGTTAATATGTATGCAACTTTATGCTGTTCAGCAAAACTCTATCTACACGTTAAAGCCTAATGATCCTGAGGCTTTTTATTTTACCCCTGAAAATTATCAGATAAAGGCTGATGGAAAGATGGATGTATCAGATGCCTTACAAGCTGCTATAAATCAGGTTAAGAAGGAAAAGAACTTTGGTATACTTTTTATTCCTGAGGGAAAGTATAAAATTAGTAAGACAATTTATGTTCCAGGTTCTATTCGCTTGATTGGTTATGGAAAAAAACGTCCGGAATTTATTCTCGCTAAAAATTCTCCTGGGTTTCAAGAAGAAGTCTCGATAGATAAAGGAAAGGCTAATTATATGTTTTGGTTTACCAGTAGTTTGGTAGAAAAAGGGCAAGTCCCTCGTGATGCAAATGCCGGTACTTTTTATAGTGCAATGTCCAATATCAATCTTCGTATTGAAGATGGTAATCCCCATGCGGTAGCATTGCGTACACACTATGCGCAGCATAGTTTTATCAGTTATGTCACAATATATATTGGTAAAGGTAAGGCAGGGCTGTTCGATGTCGGTAATGAAATGGAAAACGTTGCTTTTTACGGGGGAGATTATGGCATTTATACGACAAAAGCTTCTCCCGGATGGCCGGTAATGATGGTCGACTCTTATTTTGAGGGACAACGTGTAGCTGCTCTTCGTTGTCAGGAGTCCGGTTTGGCAATGGTGAATCTGTATGCCAAGAATGTTCCGGCTGTATTTGATATTGACCCTAATTATTGCGACAAGTTATTTTTGGAAAACAGCTATTTTGAAAATGTAAGTGGTCCGGCAGTGGTGATTACCAACGAGAACAACAGCAACAATCAGATAACCTTCCGCAATGTATATTGTAAGAATGTACCGACCTTGGCGAAATATACCCGTAGCAATACGGCCACCCATGTTGCTCATAAAATCTATAAGGTAAAGTCATACGACCACGGCTTGCAGATGGATAACATGGTGGATATGCCGGAATATGAAACGTTGGTTGATATTGAACCGATACAGAAGATGCCGGTTGCCCAACTGATGGACATCCCTACACTGCCTGCAATGGCAACATGGGTAAATCTGCGCGAACTCGGTGCAAAGGGAGATGGGGAAACGGATGATACGAAGGCCATCCAGGAGGCTATTGACAAGTATGATAATATCTATGTACCCCAGGGCTGGTATCGCATTACCGAAACTTTGAAGATGAAGCCCGATACCAAGTTGATAGGCCTGCATCCTTTTGGCACTCAGTTCCGGCTAGACGAAAGTACTGCTGCATTCAGTGGTTTTGGCGGTCCGAAAGCGATGGTGGAATCTTCGGAAGGCGGTGCAAATATGCTGGTGGGCATTGGTATCAATACCGGCGGTTATAACTATCGTGCTGTAGGTGTGAAGTGGATGGCAAATGCAGATTCTTATATGAATGACGTGAAGTTTGTAGGCGGGCATGGCGGTTTATGGAAACCTAAACCGGGTGTTGAGGAACCACGTGGCCGGTGGAACAGACCGGCTCGTATCAGTTCTCCCGATAATCCGGTAGCGGCTTCGGGCATGGACCTTGCTTGGGACAACCAGTATTGGAGTCTGTGGGTGACCAACAACGGTGGTGGCACCTTTAAAGACATCTGGACAGCAAGCACATATGCCACCAATGGTTTCTATGCCAACAATACTTCTACTCCGGGGCGTATCTATGCCATGTCCATCGAGCATCATGTAAGAAATGAAGTACGTTTCAACAAGGTGTCCAACTGGAAGGTGTATTGCATGCAAACCGAGGAAGAGAGCCGCGAAAGTACCGATTGCCAACCGATAGAGATGGACGACTGCAAAGATGTGACCTTTGCAAACTTGTATATGTTCCGCGTTATCCGTGTCAATGAACCGTATCACAGTTCTGTACGTATCCGCAATTGCGAGAACATCGCATTTCTGAACCTGCATAACTATTCTCAGATTAAATATACGAATAACATTGCAGTGTTCGATGTCAACAAAGACATTGACATCCGCCCGTGGGAACTTTCTCGCTTGATTGTAACCGGAAAAGAACCTCATCAGCAACCGTTAGGCAATGAAATAGGTAAGGTGAACCAATTGGCTTCCGATTTGGAATTTGCCGAAGGCATTGCGCGCGACAGTAAAGGTAACATTTACTTCTGCGACCATCGGATGCGTCGTATCTTTAAATGGTCGGTAGAGACAAACAGCTTGTCGCTGCTGGCAGATTTCCCGTGGAAACCCTCCAACCTGGCTTTTGATTCAGAAGATAATCTATTGGTATTGTTCAGATATGATGCGCAGCCGGGATATCTGATTAATGGTAAACCGGAGGAAATGCCGGTAATGCCTGATACAAAAGGTACTTCTTTCAGCGGATATGGTAATTCCGCATATACAATGAGAGTCTACTCCATTGACCCGGAAAATCCGGAAGAGACCATCAAACTGTTGCCGCGTGTTCCGATGGGTCAAGTGAAGAACGTGTATAAGGCTCTTTATCCTTCTAACCGTTGGAGAGACTTCCACGATTTCAATGCGGTGTCGGTCTATGTTCCTGAAATGTGCTTCCTGGCACCGGATGGAAAAACTATCATTCCTCATTATTTCGACTTGTCACGTAGTTCTTCCTTGCTGGAAGCCTATCCGGGAAAGCCTTTCTATACCTCTGATGAATATGACCGCAGAATGGTGAAGATGGATGTGGCCAATGACGGCACGCTCTCCAACTTGAGCTATTTTGTGGAGCAGGGCGAATTTGGTTCTGCTGTAGATAAGGAAGGGAACTTGTATGTGGCTGACGGAGAAATATATGTATTTGATAAGGATGGCAAGAAGAAAGGGATGATTCGTGTTCCCGAACGTCCGTCCACATTACAGTTTGGCGGTAAGGATGGCAATACATTGTTTGTCACAGGCCGTTCCAAGTTCTTTGGTGTACGTATTAAATAAGGAAAATCCATATTAAAACAATCTGTGTAATGAGAAATTATCAAATAATGAGATACCTGCTGATAGTCTGTTGGATTATCTGTAATATGTCGTCCGGGTGGGCGGTAGGGGGTGGTTCCGCCTATACGCAAAGACCGGACGATCCGGAAGCATTCTACTTTACCCCGGAGAATTACGGCTTCAAGGCTGATGGAAAGTCCGACGTGACCGATGCGCTTCAAGAGGCAATCAATCAGGTGAAGCGCGAAAAGAATTTTGGGATACTGTTTCTGCCGGAAGGAAATTATCGCATTAGCAAGACGATTCAAATTCCCTCATCCATTCGGCTGATTGGTTATGGGAAGAAACGGCCGGTGATTTATTTGGGAGCCGATACACCCGGTTTCCAGACTACTCAAAATTATATGATATGGTTTACGGGAGGGCTGGCACAAGAGGGCAGGAAGCCTTCGGATGCCGGTGCAGGTACTTTCTATAGTGCGGTGTCCAATGTGGATTTCCGTATAGACAAAGGTAATCCTCAAGCCGTCGCCATTCGTGCGCATTTTGCCCAGCATGGATTTATCAATCATTGCGACATTCGGATTGGTTCGGGAAAAGCCGGCATGTATGATGTGGGCAATGAACTGGAAGACGTCAGGTTCTATGGCGGTGAATATGGGATAATTTCTTCCAGGACTTCTCCGGGATGGCCTATGATGATGGTCGATACTTACTTTGAGGGGCAGAGAAAAGCGGCTGTCTATTCAAAAGAGGTGGGGTTTGCCATCGTCAATATGCATGTGAAGAATACGCCCGTTGCCTTTGAAATGGCAGAGAATCTGGCAGACCGCCTTCATGTGGAGAATTCGTTGTGGGAGAATATTTCGGAAGCCGGTGTCAGGGTAAGCGTAGAGGGAAATACTTTTTCGCAATTGAATCTGGTGAATGTGGATTGCAGGAATGTTCCCGTACTGGTGGACTATGCTCAAAGTGGAAAGAAAGTTGCCGGAAAAGCAAAAATGTACAGAGTCAAGGAGTTTACTTACGGTCTGGTGTATCAGGATTTGAATGATGCTTCTTCTTTCAGGGAAATATGTGAAATAGAGCCGGTGGCAAAACTGCCGGTTCCACTTGGCAAGGACCTTCCGGTTCTTCCGGCAATGGAGACATGGGTCAATATCCGCGACTTAGGGGCAAAAGGTGATGGCGAGACTGATGATACGGAAGTTTTTGAAAAAGCTGTCTCTTTGCATAAAAACATCTATGTGCCCCAGGGGTGGTATCGTCTGACGAGAACGTTGAAGCTGTCTCCCGGTACTAAGCTGATTGGGCTGCATCCTTTTGGGACTCAATTTCTGTTGAAGGAAAGCGAGCCTGCATTCAGTGGTTTCGGCGTGCCTGTGCCTTTGGTTGAATCTTCCGAAGGCGGCGACGACGTACTGAATGGTATAGGTATTAATACTGGTGCGTATAATTACCGTGCTGTCGGCTGTAAATGGATGGCGGGTGAGTGTTCGTACTTGAATGATGTGAAGTTTGTAGGCGGGCACGGCACCTTGCGCAAACCGGCTCCGAATGCTTCCGGACAGTCGTCTTACCGCAGGGGCGAGCGTCGAATTAGTTCCCCGTCTTCTCCGGTCATGGAGACCGGTAAGGATATGGCTTGGGACAACCAGTATTGGAGTTTGTGGATTACAAACAATGGCGGTGGGACAATTAAGGATGTTTGGACAGCCAGTACGTATGCTGCCAGTGGGCTTTATATTAGCGAAACGAAGACTCCGGGACGTATTTATGCCATGTCTTTGGAGCATCATGTCCGTACTGAAGCCCGTTTCCATAATGTGGCCAACTGGAAAATTTATGCTTTCCAGTTTGAGGAAGAAGGTCGTGAAGGGCCTGATTGTTATATGGCAGAAATGTCCAATTGTCAAAATATCGAAATGGTAAATGTGTGGATGTATCGCGTTATCCGTGCCTTTATGCCAAAGAGGATAGGTTTCCGCATATGGGATTGCAAGAATATCACTTTCCGTAATATGCACAATTATACGCAGATATTGCCAGTCATAGAGTTTCCTATATATGATATGAATAAGAAGTTGCCCGTTTATTCGTGGGACTTTGCCCGTCTCACTGTTTCGGGTAGCGAGAAGAGCCTTCGCCCTTCCTGCACGGTCATGGACAAGCCTGTGAAGCTGGCTACCGGTTTTGAACTGGCCTCCGGAGCTACTACCGACAGTAAAGGAAATATCTACTTCTGTGAAAACCGTCTGAAGAAAATCTATAGATGGTCGGCAGACACGGAGCAGATTACTTTGATAGCTGATTATCCCTGGAAGCCTTTTACATTGGCCACTGATACGCAAGACAATCTGCTGGTTATTTTCCGCTATGACCCTCAGCCGGGTTATCTGGTGAACGGCAAGCAGGAAACGGTAGTGCGCTTGCCGGATGATAATCCGATGTACAGTGGTTGGGGTAACAGTGGCTGGAGTGCTTGGGGGTATTCTTTTAATCCGGATAGCGTGGATGCTACGATGAAGCCTATGCCACGTGTTGTTACAGCCGGTATGAAGAATATACAGAAGGTCATTCACCCTTCCAGTCGCTGGAGAGGTGACTTTGACAAGGTGGTTGCCATTATGCCTGAGTATAGTTTTGTCGCTCCGGATGGCGTGACAATTATTCCGGATACCTATGATTTGGGACGTTCTTGTGCTTTGACTGTTACAGTGCCCGGTCAGTCAGAACCGGTTTATATTGTAAATGAGATGAATAAAACGACAGTACAACTTTCCGTTGGTGTGGATGGCCGTTTGACAGAACAAGGAATAATATGTCCTTATGGCCAATACAGTAATGTGACCGATGCTGACGGAAATGTTTATGTTGCTGATGGTGAAATATTTGTCTATGACAAATATGGTAAAGAGCAGAGACGTATTCAGATAGAAGAACGCCCGATTTCCTTGGCAATTGGTGGGAGGCAGAAGGATATGCTTTTTGTTACCACCTCAAGTTCTTTCTATGGGATTAAGATACGTTAGGTATTGGTGTAGGTAAAAAAAGAATTAGCCCCTGCGGTTGTTTTATATCGCAGGGGCTAATTTATTATAAGAAGGTCTCTTTTCCTTATAGGCTGATTACTTGGAATATTATTTTTCCAGCAGCTCTTTCAGAAAAGAATCCAGTTCCTCATCCAATCCTTTCAGTAGCTCCTCATTGACCAATAGAGTATCATCATCCATCAGCAGCAGTTCTGCTATTGTTTCTCTATCGTCATCCACCAGTACAAAAGAGAATGGTTTCAGAATTGTTAGCTTGTCGAACTTTCCTTCATTTTTCATGCTGCAGAGCAGTGAGGACAAGATACGTTCTACATTTTCGTAGAAATCATCTCCCTCGTATGTCATCCATTCTTCAATGGAAGTATTGGCAAGCTCTTCATCTTCATCATCAAAGATAGACAGTTCGCCCGAATTCTGATTCGGTTGCAGATGAATGTCTGTAACGATAGTCTGTTCGCAACCGCAGGTGTATTTGCCGATTGCTTTTTTAAGAGTGTCCTCCAAGAGTGCTAATGACGATTGACTGAGCTTCATAATAACTTTCTTTTCTTAATGGTTGTTCAAAGGTATAAAAAAAACGGTTATCTCTGCATCATTTGACTAAAAATCATCATCAAATCTGTTCATTTGCATGTTCAGGCGTGCCATTCCCTCTTTTCGTTTCTCCAATTCGTCTACATACATGCTGATAAAGATGTAATAGGAGATGGTTCCATCATGTATTTCGCCTGTCTCTTTTTTGTCTGTCTTGCTTTTCTCACGGGCAAGGGTTTGCGCTTTTAATGCCCATTCCAAGGCAGTATCTATGCTGTCTTGCATTTCGTAGCCCAAAGCGGTGTTATAGGCTGCATACATTTTCTGTTTTCCTTTTTTTGTTTCGTAGGTCTGCTTCCAGAGCTCTACTGCTTTACTCCAATTTTCTTCTTTGGCATATACGGCTGCGTCACGCATATTTACAGAACCACCACTGAAGAGATAGCGGTTACCAGTTTTCCAATAGGGGAGTAGATGTCTTACCGGAACCGTTCCTGCAAATTCAGATGCTTGCTTCACCATGTCTTCTTCGCTGATGAGGCGGGAACGTACTGACGCTTCACCATTTCCTGCCTCTTCCCAGAAAATACTGTCATTGCTGTTGACGGTTACCATAGGACCTTTGCGGTTAGGCAAATATATTCTGACGGTAGGATATACCTTTACGTCCACTGTGCCGAGGAACGCACCCCAGTCGGGCATATAACTTATCTTGCGATTGGAACGCATTTGTATGTTTTCCAGGGCTATCAGGAAATCTACGTCCAAATTCTGTGTAAGTTCCAGTACTTCATCCCTCGATAATGTGCTTTCGCGGGGATTGATGTCTTTACTCCGGAGGGCAGAGTCGCATATCACAACCTCTTCAAAGTAGTTTTCGTTGGCAAGGGCCTCTGCAAGAGATTCGGTTGTTATTGCGGCGTCTCCATTGTAGTAGTTGGTGAGGCGTGCCACCTCATTCTCGCTTTTTTTCTGTTCTTCCTCACTGATGATGAGTTTGTTGTCCGGTACGTTTGGCATGTTGTTGACAACAGCCACACGTTTCAGTGTTGCCGGGAAACTGACTTCTGCCGGAAGCATATAATCAATGGACAGTTGTTCTACACTCTGGCAGCTGCCTAACAGCAGAGACCCCATCAATAACAGACAATAGTGATATTTGGTCATAGTCTTTGGTTTTGTTCTTTGGAGCAAAAGTACTCTTTTAGCTGAATATTCAAAAGCTGGAACGAATAAAAAATGTGATAATGTGGTAGGAGAAAAAGTGATAGGGTGATAAAAGATACCTGACGGTATCATCTTATCACCCTATCGCTTTATCATTTTATAGCTTTGATTTATGCATTCCTTCCGTGGCAGTTTTTGTATTTCTTACCGCTTCCGCAAGGACAAGGATCATTGCGTCCTACGGTCTTCTCGGCACGGATAGGTTCGCGTCTTGGTTGTTCACGTGTATCTTGTGCCGCAGCGGCCTGCTGGTTCGGGTCATTCAAATCAACCTTCTGTTCGCGATACTTGCTCATATCCTGGCGTTGTTCCGGAGCAGCCTGGCGCACCTCTACTTGGCGGGGAGCCTGGGGAGCCTCAGGGGCTTCAGCCGGAGCCTCTTGTACCGGGATTTGTCCACGCATCAGGATAGAGATGGTCTGGTTATTGATTTTGTTGACCATTGCATCAAACAAGTTCACAGATTCCAGCTTGTAAATCAGTAGCGGGTCTTTCTGCTCGTAACTTGCATTCTGCACGGAGTGTTTCAGCTCGTCCAGCTCGCGCAGGTTTTCTTTCCATGCTTCGTCGATAACATGCAGCAAGATGGATTTCTCGAATGACTTCACCACCTCCTTACATTCTGTCTCGTAAGCTTTCTTCAGGTTGCAGGAGATGTTGTACATACGTTTTCCGTCTGTGATGGGGATAAGTATGTTTTCGTACATGTGTCCCTGCATTTCGTATACTTGCTTGATGACCGGATAGGCTATCTGTGCCATACGTTCTGTCTTGCGCTTGAAGAGTTCCATGGCAGCGTCAAAAGTTCTGTCTGCCAGTTTTTCTTTCTTCTCATTACGGAATTCCTCTTCGGTGAAAGGTACTTCCATGGCAAGCGTCTGGAGCACATCCATCTTGCAGTTTTCATAGTCGGGTGCTTCGACGGCGTTGGCACAACGGTCCCAAATCATGTTCACGATATCCATACCGATACGTTCGCCCATCAAAGCGTGGCGGCGTTTGGTGTAGACTACTGTACGTTGCTTGTTCATCACGTCGTCATATTCCAACAGACGCTTACGGATGCCGAAGTTGTTTTCCTCAACTTTCTTTTGCGCACGTTCAATGGACTTGGAAATCATGCCGTGTTCAATCATTTCACCTTCTTTGAAACCTAGTTTGTCCATTACACTGGCAATGCGGTCACTGGAGAACAAACGCATCAGGTCATCTTCCAAAGATACGAAGAATACAGAAGAACCCGGGTCGCCTTGACGTCCTGCACGACCACGTAACTGACGGTCCACACGGCGTGATTCGTGGCGTTCTGTACCGATGATGGCAAGACCGCCTGCAGCTTTCACTTCCGGACTCAGCTTGATGTCGGTACCACGACCGGCCATATTGGTAGCAATGGTTACAGCACATTTCAAACCGGCAGTAGCCACAATATCCGCTTCTTTCTGATGCAGTTTGGCATTCAATACACTATGTTCAATCTTACGCATGGTGAGCATTTTGCTCAACATTTCAGAGATTTCAACAGAAGTGGTACCCACCAGTACGGGGCGTCCTGCTGCCACCATTTTTTCTATCTCTTCGATGACTGCTTTATATTTTTCACGTTTTGTCTTGTAAACGCGGTCGTTCATGTCGTTACGGGCAATGGGGCGGTTGGTCGGAATAACCACTACATCCAGTTTGTAGATGTCCCACAACTCGCCGGCTTCTGTTTCTGCCGTACCGGTCATACCGGATAGTTTGTGGTACATACGGAAATAGTTCTGTAATGTAATGGTGGCAAAAGTCTGGGTGGCAGCTTCTACTTTCACGCCTTCTTTGGCTTCGATGGCTTGGTGCAAACCGTCAGAATAACGACGTCCTTCCATGATACGTCCCGTCTGCTCATCCACAATCTTTACCTGACCGTCGATTACCACATATTCGTCATCTTTCTCGAACATGGTGTATGCCTTCAACAGTTGGTTGATGGTATGCACACGTTCGCTTTTGATGGCATAGTTGGTCATCAGGGCATCCTTCTTTTCAAGGCGCTGTTCGTCTGTCAGCTCTGTTTCGTTTTCCAAGGCAGAGAGTTGCGCTGTGATATCGGGGAGTACGAAGAAAGTGGGGTCCTCTACATTGCTACTAATCAAGTCTACGCCCTTGTCTGTCAAATCCACGCTGTTCATTTTCTCTTCGATAACGAAGTACAGCGGGTCAGTCACCTCGTGCATGCGCTTGTTGTTCTGCTCCATGTAGATTTCTTCGGTCTTCAGCATACCGGCCTTGATGCCTTGTTCGCTGAGGAACTTGATGAGTGCCTTGTTCTTGGGCAGGCACTTGTGACTGCGGTACAAAGCGAGGAAGCCTTCTTCCTGGTCTTTCTTATCGTTCGATGCAATCAGGCGCTTGGCATCGGCCAGGTATTGGGTAGCCAGTTTTTTCTGAGCTTCTACCAGACGTTCTACTTGTGGGCGGAGCTGTTCGAAGAGTTGGTCATCGCCTTTGGGAACCGGTCCGGAGATAATCAGCGGAGTACGGGCATCATCAATCAATACTGAGTCCACCTCATCGACAATGGCATAATTATGTTGGCGTTGTACCAGGTCTTTGGGGCTGATAGCCATGTTGTCACGCAGGTAGTCGAAACCGAATTCATTGTTTGTACCGAACGTGATGTCTGCCAGATAAGCTTTGCGACGGGCATCAGAGTTGGGCTGGTGCTTGTCGATGCAATCTACACTCAAACCGTGGAACATGTAAAGAGGACCCATCCATTCGGAGTCACGTTTTGCCAGATAGTCGTTCACTGTTACCACGTGCACGCCGTTACCAGTCAGGGCATTGAGGAATACCGGTAGGGTAGCTACCAATGTCTTACCTTCACCGGTTGCCATTTCGGCAATCTTACCTTTATGTAGAACCACACCGCCGAATAGCTGTACATCATAATGTACCATGTTCCATACAGTATCGTTGCCACCTGCTATCCAATGGTTCTGGTAGATGGCTTTATCGCCTTCGATGCGTACAAAGTCTTTAGTGGCAGCCAGTTGGCGGTCAAAATCGGTAGCTGTAACCACTATTTCTTCATTTTCAGAGAATCGTTTGGCTGTTTCCTTTACAATAGAGAAAGCGGTGGGTAATACTTCGTCCAGCGCTTTTTCATAAATCTCCAATATCTCTTTCTCGATTTTGTCGATTTGGTTGAAGAGGTCTTCGCGTTTTTCCAGTTCGGTATCTTCAACGCTGGCTTTCAGTTCTTCCACTTTGGCGCGTTGTTCGGCTGCCGAATCGTGGATGTAGGCTTTCAGTTCTTCTGTCTTGGCGCGTAGGGCGTCGTTGTCGAGTTTGGCTACTTCCGGGTAAGCGGCTTTGATTTTCTCCACCCACGGTTGTATCTCTTTCATGTCGCGTGTGGATTTGTTGCCGAAAATCGAGCTTAAAAATTCATTAAATCCCATTATATATTTGTTTTTATTATTATTGCTGAGTTAGTTGAGCGTGCAAAGTTACTGATTTCTATACAGATTATCCAGATTTGCACAGATTATTTTAGAATCAAAAGTCGAGGGGAGATGCTGTACTTGCATTAGGGGCGCGGATGCGCATTACACTTGCCAGGGTAGGGGCAATGCGGTCGATACTGATGGGTATACGGATGATTTCAGCCTTCATTCCTCCTCCCAATAAAATGAGGGGAGCAGGAATATCGGCCGTACGTACTACACGGTTATCAATACTATTTTCCTGCATGATAGTCCAGCCCGGAAGTATTTCAATGAGCAAATCGCCAGAGCGCTTGCGGTGAAAACCATTGCGTATACGTTCTATTTGCGGTGACCAGGGGCCCAAAAGCAGGCGGTGAGCTGAATATACTTCGCTCACGCCACTGAACTGAACCAGAAATTCGGCAGATTTTTCTTGAATTTCAGTCAGGCTCAGCTGCTTGTTCTCAATAAGTTTATGGTTGAGATAGATTTGTTGGTCATAATAAGCTTCCACATATTGTCCCTCGCCATAGGATGCCATGAGGTACATGTTCAGCAGGGCGGCACAGCGGTTCAGGTAGAATTCACCACCCGGTATCCGATATACGCCCGGGTCGGCAGCTTCCGGGTCGGCATAGCCGGTGGAGGTGATGCAGAAAAGTACGTTGTGGAGCCCAACTTTACGTTCTATGAGCTCTAATAAGGAAGCTATACTACGGTCCAGCCGTACGTAGGTATCTTGCATTTCCATGGCACATTCCTGCGTACTCCGGTGGTTGTAATTTCCTGCGTAGTAAGTCAGCGATAATAGGTCGGGTACGTCATCTTGTCCGATAGTGCTCTTGTTCAGCAGCTCTTCGGTCAGCAGGTTGACTTCCTCGTTGATGAAAGGACTGGTAATCAGGCGGCGAAATTTGTTTGCCCGTTCACCGTCCAGCTTGTATTTGAATGGTTCGTTACGCCATTCGGGCAGAAATGTATAGTTGGTAAAAGGAAGAGCAGGTGTCCATACCATATCCTTGATACGGTAGTCGGGAGATTTCCGGTCGTTGTATTGACTCAGCCACCACGGAAATTCATTATAATAAGTTGTACTGCACCATTTTCCGGTATTGTTATTAAGCCAGAAGGCACCGTTCCCCGCGTGTCCGGCACCCAATATGGCGGCATCGCGGAAAGGCGCAATGGCATAAACCAGACCTTTGTTGCGGGTAGCTATTTTTAGCTCGTCGGCAATGGTGGAGGTCAGTAATTGGGAGGGGGAAGTGCTTTCGTCGGTATAGTTGCCCATGAAGTTGGGGTCTTCTACACAGTCTATGGGGCGTAGTGTACCTGCATCCAGCCACTGCTCTGCAATGATGCCGTTCATGGACGGTGTTGTCCCGGTATAGATGGCGGCAATGGCCGAGGCTCGGTCCGTTCCGCAAAAAGGAAATTCTGCTTGACGGAAGACTTTACCTTCACGCAGTAAGCGCTTAAACCCCTTTTCTCCGTATAAGGACGAAAATGCTTCCATATAGTCTGTACGCAACTGGTCAATGGTCAATGTTACCACCAGCTTTGGGGAGGCAGGCAGCGGTTGGGCTTGCAAACCACTGAATGTAAGTGCGAGTATGGAAGTTATCAGTCCTTTTTTCATTACTTTCGTTTGTATGTCAGAATGAGGTTGCTTGCAGAACGTATCAGCAAACACAGTGCCAAAGGTAATATTGCTGGCGGAATTCTCTGCGGAATTATTGCCCAAAGCCCTATAAAAAGTGTTAAAACTGCAAAGTTAACCAGCATATAGCGGCTTATTTCCCTTTTTCGTACCCTGGATAGCATGAATGGAAGGCAAAAAAGGTGAAATGGATGGAATACAAATAGTATATAATTGGGACTTACTGCCGGATGCTGTGAGAATAGTGCTAAAAATGCCAGTATACATCCAGCCATTCCGGCAACCAAGAAGAGTATGAGGTCCATGCCCCAGAGAGTTTTTCCTCTTCGTATGCCGTAAATGCTGATGCCTGCTACAAGTATCAGTAATAGCGAAGCCGACTGCATCGGTGTGATGCCTCTGCTGACGAAGTCGGCTGGTGTTTTACCCGTTACTACGATTTTTTCTTCTTTGGCAACCAGTGGCCGTGCTTGTCCTTCTTTGTCCACAATCTGCGCTTTATTGAAATACTCCTGCATGTAGAAGGGGACGAACATTGCCAGCCGGCGGTTGATGGGTTCGTCTGCTTTGCTGCCCATGCATAAGTCCATGCCGAAACGTGACCACAAATGGCCTTCACTGTATTTATGCAGCAAATCCCTGAAAGAGATTCCCGTACTGTTATCAGTCATATTGTCAGCGTATTGCAGCGTGCCGTTGATGGCACGTTCTATCTGGTCTCGCGGGCGGGTGGCGCAATTGTCGTAGAAAAAATTGTAGCGGTATACTCGGTTTTCGGGGCGGTAGTTCTCTGTCAATAGTGTTATCAGGCATTCTTTTTCTTCTTCTGTTAGGTTTAACGTCTGTTGCCAGACATCGCGTCCCAGATAGTTATATTCGGCGGCGAAATGCTCATAATCGGTCACTCCAAGTTGATAATCCGTTTCTCCCAAGGCAAAACGGAAGATGAAGTTAGGGGCGTTGAAGTTGAACATGCCGTAATTGAAGACGGCGTCAATGCCGCGCGTATAGTTCTCGTACCGTATGGCAGTGTGTCCGAATAGGGAATAAATCTCTCCTCCTGCAGCGCAAGTCAGTAGACTGACGCGCACGGAGTCTGTTGCAGCACTCTTTTGCTGTTGTGTCACCTGGGCATTCGCTGCAGGCAAACAGAAGAAAAAGATTACTATATATATATGTATAAGTAGGCTTCGTTTCATGCTGCAAACTTACGGAAAAAACTAATATTATCCCAATTTGTGATGAGGAA
Organism: Bacteroides sp. CACC 737; assembly: GCF_013874375.1. Lineage (NCBI taxonomy): Bacteria > Pseudomonadati > Bacteroidota > Bacteroidia > Bacteroidales > Bacteroidaceae > Bacteroides > Bacteroides sp. CACC 737. The sequence continues at coordinate 2,514,191 of NZ_CP059408.1, read as the reverse complement.
CTAAAGTGGTTATTCGTGTTATCCCAGTCATCTGTGTCCGAAGAATCTTTTTTAATTATGAACTTGATACAATTCTTGATTCGCATTATTGGCTGTTTTGAATCAACTGCCAAGTACGAGCGGTAAGTGTTTTCTATTTACAAATGATATAGGTGAAAGAATAGTGGTATATTGAACCTGGTTTAGCCGTATACTGAATGCCATTCAATCGTATACTGAATAGGGATCGGTCGTATACTGAATGTAATGCATCTCAACTATATTGATAATCAGGTGGTTGTGGTATGGCGTTGTGGTTTTAATAAATCTCAACAAATTATTGGAGTGGCATTGTGCTTGTTTGGTACGGATATGAATAAGAATTCTTGTGCGGTTGCTCTTCTAATAAAGAGGTAGTTTCTGCTGAATTTCAATATTAATGTTATATCTTTGCGCCGCTAAATTTATGCAATACGGTGAATCTCATTATTGATATAGGAAATACAATTGCCAAGATGGCGGTGTTTGATGGTGGACGTATCGTAGAGGTGGTGTATGACTCCAATCTGACGTTGGAACGATTGCCTGAAGTGTGCCGTACATATACGATTGAAAAAGCGATAGTGGCTACTGTCATTGATTTGAGCAGAGAGGTGTTGTCGCAACTGGAAGGTATGGCTGTTCCCATTCTGTGGCTCAATGAAAAGACTTCTCTTCCGGTAGAAAACCTCTATGAAACTCCCCGGACGCTGGGGTATGATCGTATGGCGGCGGTGGTAGGAGCCAATGAGCAATTTCCTGGCAGGGATATACTGGTGATTGATGCCGGTACTTGTATCACTTATGAGTTTGTCGATGCTGCTGCCCGCTATCATGGCGGGAATATCTCTCCCGGCCTGCAGATGCGTTTCAAGGCGCTTCATCAGTTTACCGGACGGCTTCCAATGGTGACTCTTGAGGGGCGGATGGTGCCCATGGGGAAGGATACCGATACGGCTATCCGTGCCGGAGTACTGAAGGGTATTGAATATGAAATTTCAGGTTACGTTACGGCTATGAAGCATAAATATCCTGAACTTTTGGTTTTTTTAACGGGCGGGGATGATTTTTCTTTTGATACAAACTTAAAAAGTATCATCTTTGCAGACAGATTTTTAGTGTTGAAAGGATTAAATAGAATTTTAAACTATAATAATGACAGGCTATAGACAAACACTGTTAGTGCTCTTGCTTACGATATTATCAGGAGCGGCAGTCGCTCAAAATAATACGAATTCTCCCTATACACGATATGGATATGGACAGTTGTCTGAACAAGGCTCAAGTAACAGCAGGGCGATGGGTGGTATTGCCTATGGTTTACGAGACAAGTACCAGACTAACTTTGCTAATCCGGCATCCTATACGGCGGTAGATTCGCTGACTTTTATCTTTGATGGAGCAGTCTCTCTACAGAATACAAACCTCAGTAACGGCACTCTGAAACAAAATGCCAAGAATTCCAGTTTTGATTACATCACGATGCAATTTCGTGCAAGTAAATGGGCTGCCATAAGCTTGGGGTTATTGCCTTATTCGAATGTGGGATACAGCATGGGAGAGTACCGGGAAGATACGGAATTCCCAGACAAATCTACGACGGTAAGCTATTCGGGAGAAGGAGGTCTGCACCAGCTTTATTTAGGTGCAGGCTTTAAAATAATTAAAAATCTTTCCGTCGGTGCGAATTTTTCGTATCTTTGGGGAGATATAACAAGAACCGCTGCGGAAACCTTTCCGTCCAGTTCTAGTGTATTTCCTATTACAATACAGTCTAATGTGGCTGTAAAGAGCTATAAATTGGATTTTGGAGCACAGTACACCCACCAGTTTGGAAAAAAGCATGTTGCAACATTGGGAATCGTATTTTCTCCGGGGCATGATTTGAGCAACGATGCGTACGAAGTTACGCAGACTGGCAATAGTAATACGGGAGTTACCTCGGTAACAAGGGACACTATTGTTACTTGCGGCATTCCAACAACATTTGGAGCAGGTGTGACATACGTGTACGACGATCGTCTGACGGTGGGAGCGGATGTGATGTTTCAAAATTGGAGTAAAGTGAGCTATATGAATAATGACGAGGCGTTTTGCGACCGTGGAAGAGTATCCGTTGGTGCAGAATATCTGCCGAATCCTATGGGACGAAGTTATTTGTCTCATGTGAAGTATCGTTTGGGAGCTTATTACTCCAAGCCTTATTATAAGATAGACGGTGTACGTGCCGCTGATGAATATGGCATTACTGCCGGTTTTGGATTACCTATACCGAGAACCCGTTCCGTATTGAGCCTTTCTGCGCAATACGTGCGAACCAAAGGAACCCAAGCTGCGTTCTTGAACGAAAATACATTGCGTATTTGTATCGGAGTAACCTTTAACGAACGCTGGTTCTTCAAGCGTAAAGTGGATTAATGGAAATTGAATAGACAAAAAATATAACAACTAAAATTTAAATACAATGAAAATTAAGACGCTTGTGGCTGTCTTGCTCCTTTCGGGTGGAGCGACCAGTACTTTCGCACAGACTGAAAATTGTAATTCGAACAGTAGTATCTCTCATGAAGCAGTGAGAGCTGGTAACTTTAAGGATGCATACGCTCCTTGTATGGCTGTATTGAAGGATTGCCCTACACTGCGGTATTATACATTTACAGATGCTCAGAAGATTTTAGTGGGTTTCTTGAGTCAGATTAAAGATAGAAATTCTGCTGATTATAAGAAGTATTTTGATGAGCTGATGGATGTGTATGACTTGAGAATGAAGTACATTCCTGAATTTGTTAACAAGGGAATGAAGGGGGTGCCGAGTGTAGCTGATGCTTTGGGTGCCAAAGCAGTGGATTATCTTCAATTTGCTCCGACTCCGGACCTTAATACAGCTTACAATTGGCTGAAAGAATCTGTCCAAGCAGAAAAGGGCGGCTCCAAAGGTGCAGTTTTACACTATTTCTTGGATGTTTCTATGCAGAAGGTAAAGGCAGATGACAATCATACTGACCAGTTCTTCCAAGACTATATTGATGCTTCCAAGTATGCGGATGATGCTATCGCAGCTGAGACCAAAGAGGCAAAGAAGGCAAACCTGCAAACTATCAAGGATAATTTGGTAGCTATGTTCATCCAGAGTGGTGTGGCTGATTGTGAATCTTTGCAGAATATCTATGGCCCTAAAGTAGAAGAAAATAAGACAGACTCTACTTTCTTGAAGAAAGCATTGAATATTTTGAAATTGATGAAGTGTAACGAAAGTGAAGTTTATTTCAAGGCTTCTGAATACATGTATCAAATTGACCCGACTGCCGATGCTGCTGTAGGTGTAGCATACATGTACTATAAAAAAGGTGACTATGACAATGCCGTGAAATACTTTGACGAAGCATTGGCTAAGGAAACCGATAATGACAAGAAAGCTGAAATGGCATATGCCACTGCTGCTGCTTTGATGCAGGCTAAGAAACTTTCTCAGGCAAGAGCATATTGCCAGAAGGCTATTAGCTTTAAGGAAAACTATGGTGATCCTTATATCTTGCTGGCACAGCTTTACGGTTCCAATCCTAATTGGACTGACGAGCCAGCTCTGAATAAGTGTACTTACTTTGTAGTAATTGATAAGTTGCAGAGAGCTAAAGCGGTGGATCCTTCAGTTACAGAACGTGCTAACGAGCTGATTAGTACTTATTCCCGTCACACTCCCCAGGCTAAAGACCTCTTTATGTTGGGTTACAAAGCTGGTGACCGTATCACTATCGGCGGATGGATAGGTGAATCTACAACTATCAGATAAAACTATGTTGCTACAACTCATCAACGTTGTTTATCATAAAAATGCGAGCATAACCATTGTCTTTGGGGCAATGGTTATGCTTCTTTTATTTTCTTCATGTTCCGGGAAGAAGAAGGAGCTGGGCGATGCCATTACCGAGCGTGATTCTATGGCGGTGATGGACACCCGCGGGGTGACTACGCTAGTGTCTGATTCCGGTGTAACACGTTACCGCATCAATACGGAAGAGTGGCTGGTCTTTGACCGGAAGAATCCTCCATACTGGGCTTTTGAAAAGGGGGTCTATTTGGAAAAGTTTGACTCTATCTTCCAAGTGGAGGCAAGTATCAAGGCCGATACAGCCTATTTCTTTAATAAGGAAGAGTTATGGAAACTGATGGGGAATGTGCATATACAGAATTTGAAAGGTGAGCAGTTTGATACAGAGTTGCTGTATTGGGACCAGCGGACACAAAGAATTTATTCGGATGAGTTTATCCGTATCGAACAGCCTGACCGTATCATTACGGGACATGGCTTTGAATCCAATCAGCAAATGACTGTTTACACGATTCGCAAGCCGGAGGGCATCTTCTATGTTGACGAAGAGGCTGCCGCAGCAGATAGCTTGCAGACTGATACCATAAATTGATAAAATGGATACCGTTATTTTTTTATTGATAACCATGGCTTTCTCCGCTTTCTTTTCAGGAATGGAGATTGCCTTTGTTTCCGTAGATAAACTGCGCTTTGAGATGGAAAGGAAGTCAGGCGTCACTTCCGGTATCATTTCCTATTTTCTTCGCAACCCGAATAACTTCATCTCGACCATGCTGGTTGGTAATAATATCGCGCTTGTCATTTATGGTATCTTGATGGCACAAATCATAGAGGTGAATCTTCTTGCCGGAATTATTTCCAACCATTTTGTAATGGTGTTGGTGCAGACTATAATTTCCACTCTTATTATTTTGGTAACCGGTGAGTTCTTGCCGAAGACTTTGTTTAAAATCAATCCCAATCTGATGCTGAGGGTGTGTGCCATTCCTTTATTTATATGTTATGTCATTCTGTTTCCTGTTTCAAAATTTGCATCGGGATTGTCGTATCTGTTCCTTCGGATATTTGGGATGAAAGTAAACAAGGAAGCGTCGGCCAAGGCTTTTGGCAAAGTGGATTTGGATTACTTCATCCAGTCGAGCATAGAGAATGCGGAAAGTGAAGAAGAACTGGATGCAGAGGTAAAGATATTCCAAAATGCGCTTGATTTTTCGAATATAAAGATACGCGACTGTATTGTACCGCGTACAGAGGTGGTAGCTGTAGATCTGACCACCACATTGGAAGAATTGAAATGTCTTTTTGTGGAGTCGGGTATTTCTAAAATCATAGTATATGATGGAAATATAGATAATGTGGTGGGATATATTCACTCGTCGGAAATGTTCAGGAATCCGGTAGACTGGAAGAATAACGTGAAGGAAGTGCCTATTGTACCCGAAACGATGTCGGCTCACAAACTGATGAAACTGTTCATGCAGCAGAAAAAAACGATTGCTGTAGTGGTGGACGAATTTGGTGGTACGGCAGGCATCGTTTCTTTGGAGGATTTGGTGGAAGAAATTTTCGGCGATATTGAGGATGAGCATGATAATACGTCCTATGTATGTAAGCAGCTGGGTGAACGTGAATATGTGCTTTCGGCCCGTCTGGAAATAGAAAAGGTAAATGAGACTTTCGGGCTCGACCTGCCGGAATCGGACGATTATCTGACAGTGGGCGGTCTGATTCTGAACCGTTATCAAAGTTTCCCGAAGCTGCATGAAGTGATTGAAGTGGATAATTATCAGTTTAAAATAATCAAGGTGACAGCTACTAAAATTGAGTTGGTAAGACTGAAAGTCATTGAATAATTTCATTTAGGCGTAATTTTTTAAAGAATAAATGGATGCGTATTAGCATTTTTTGTATCTTCGTGCGCTAAAATGAACATGTTAGGAAAATAATAATAAACAAATAAATCATATTAACTAAAATGGCAACATTACAAAACATTCGGTCTAAAGGACCTTTATTGGTGATTGTTATTGGTTTGGCGCTGTTTGCTTTCATCGCAGGTGACGCGTGGAAAGTGCTTCAGCCACACCAGTCACAAGACGTTGGTGAAGTGAACGGGGAGACAATTTCCGCTCAGGATTTTCAAGCATTGGTAGAAGAATATACAGAAGTTATCAAGTTCTCCAGTGGCAACAGTGCATTGAGCGATGAACAAACCAACCGAATCAAAGATGAAGTATGGAGAACATACGTCAATAATAAACTGATTGAAAAAGAAGCTAAGAAACTTGGCTTGTCTGTATCTAAGGCGGAAGTTCAGGCTATCATTGATGCCGGTGTGCATCCGATGCTGCAACAGACTCCGTTCCGTAATCCCCAGACCGGTGCGTTCGATAAGGATATGTTGAAGAAGTTCCTAGTAGACTATTCCAAGATGAACAAGGCACAGATGCCTTCCAATTATGCAGAGTATTATGAGTCTATGTATAAGTTCTGGTCTTTCCTTGAGAAGTCTCTTATCCAGGCTCGTCTTCAGGAAAAGTATCAGGCTTTGATTACGAAATCTCTCTTCTCCAATCCTGTGGAAGCTCAGGATGCATTTGATGCAAGAGTGGATCAGTCAGACCTGTTGCTTGCAGCAGTTCCCTATTCTTCTATTGTTGATTCTACTATTGTCATCAAGGATTCTGACTTGAAAGCTGCCTACGATAAGAAGAAAGAGCAATTCAAGCAATATGTGGAAACCCGTAACATTAAGTTTATTGATGTGCAGGTAACTGCAAGTGCAGAAGACAGAGCTGCTCTCCAAAAGGAAATGGAGGAATATACGGAGCAACTTATTGCCAATCCTTCTGACTATACTACCTTCATCCGTTCTACCGGTTCCGAAACTCCTTATACAGACTTGTTCTACACTACTAAGTCTCTGCCCGCTGATGTGACTGCCCGTTTGGACTCTGTTGCGGTGGGTGGTGTGTTCGGACCTTATTATAACGTATCGGACAATACTCTCAACTCTTTCAAGAAATTGGCTACTGCTGCCATGCCGGACTCTATCGAGTTCCGTCAGATTCAAGTGGTTGCTGAAGATGCTGAAAAGACGAAGACTTTGGCCGACAGCATCTACAATGCTATTAAGGAGGGTGCCAGCTTTGCTGAAGTTGCGAAAAAATACGGTCAGACCGGTGAGCCTACCTGGATTTCTTCTGCTAATTACGAAGGCGCACAGATTGACGGTGACAACTTGAAATATATTACTGCTGTCACTACTTTGGGACAGAACGAGCTGACCAACTTGGCGTTGGGACAGGCAAATGTCATTTTGCAGGTAACCAACAAGAAGGCTGTCAAGGATAAATATAAGGTAGCCGTTATCAAGCGTCCGGTAGAATTCAGTAAGGAAACTTACAGTAAGGCATACAATGAGTTCAGCCAGTTTATTGCTGCAAACAATACTTTAGAGAAAATGATTGCTAATGCGGAAGATGCTGGTTATAAGTTGCTGGATAGAGCCGACTTGTACAGCTCTGAACATGGTATCGGTGGTATCAGAGGTACCAAAGATGCTTTGAAATGGGTGTTTGAGGCAAAAGCCGGTGAAGTTTCCGGTTTGTACGAATGTGGCGAGAGCGACCATATGCTGGTAGTAGGTGTTGCAAGTATTGTTCCTGAAGGCTATCGCCCACTGGCTTTGGTAAAAGACCAGTTGAGAGCTGAAATTCTCCGTGACAAGAAAGCAGAGAAGATTATGGCTGATATGAAGGCTGCCAATGCAACTTCGTTCGAGCAGTATAAGAATATGGCAAATGCTGTCAGTGATTCTGTAAAGCACGTTACTTTCTCTGCTCCTGCCTATATCCCGGCATTGCGTAGCAGCGAACCTCTGGTAGGCGCATACGCTTCTATTGCCGAAGTGAACAAGCTGAGTGCTCCTATCAAGGGTAATGGTGGTGTATTCGTTCTGCAACCTTATGCAAAAGAGAAACTGAACGAAACATTCAACAAGGAAACTGAAGAGGATAACTTGGCCAACATGCATGCACGCATGGCAAGCCAGTTCATCAGTGACTTGTATCTGAAAGCCAACGTAAAAGACCAACGTTATTTATTCTTCTAAGAATAGAAAAAATATATTGAAAAGCCGTCCGGTACTTCCGGGCGGCTTTTTCATTGTCTGTACATTTCATTTTCTACACTCTCCGTTGTCTTTGTGCAACTTTATTCCTACCTTTGCATTCTTGAAAGAGTTTTGTTTTAATGAAAAACGATATGCAGAAACGACCTCTATTGGGCTTGACGCTCTCTGAATTGCAGAATGTGGTGAAGAATCTGGGAATGCCCGGTTTCTCTGCCAAGCAGATAGCTTCCTGGCTGTATGACAAGAAGGTGATTTCTATAGACGAAATGAGCAATCTTTCGTTGAAGCATCGGGAATTGCTGAAAGAAATCTATGAGGTAGGTGCCAAAGCGCCGGTAGATGCCATGCGCTCTGTAGACGGTACGGTGAAATACTTGTACCGGGCAGGCGAGGGACATTTTGTGGAAGCTGTCTATATACCCGACGAAGACCGGGCTACGCTTTGTGTCTCCTCCCAGGTGGGCTGCAAGATGAACTGTAAATTCTGCATGACCGGCAAGCAGGGTTTTACCGCCAATCTGACATCTAACCAGATTATTAACCAAATCAATTCGTTGCCCGAAAGGGACAAGCTGACCAATGTGGTAATGATGGGTATGGGTGAACCACTTGATAATCTGGACGAGGTATTGAAAGCGCTGGAAATAATGACCGCCTCTTATGGGTATGCGTGGAGTCCCAAGCGTGTTACACTTTCTTCTGTGGGACTGAAGAAGGGCTTGCTGCGTTTTATTGAGGAATCGGATTGCCACCTGGCTATCAGCCTTCATTCGCCGATACCTTTGCAACGCCGCGAGCTGATGCCGGCAGAGAAGGCGTTCTCCATCACGGAGATTGTAGAATTGTTAAGAAACTATGATTTTAGCAAACAGCGCAGACTATCTTTTGAATATATTGTTTTCAAAGGAGTGAATGACTCGTTACCGTATGCAAAGGAACTTCTGAAGCTGCTACGCGGGCTGGACTGCCGGATTAACCTGATTCGTTTTCATGCCATACCTGGGGTGAATCTTGAGGGAGCCGATATGGAAACCATGATTGCGTTCCGTGATTATCTGACTTCTCACGGTCTGTTTACCACTATACGGTCATCGCGTGGAGAGGATATATTTGCCGCTTGTGGCATGTTGTCCACTGCCAAGCAGGAGGAGAATAAAGAAGAATTAATATAAATTATTAACTTAGGTAGGGAGGATATTACGCATTCTTCGTAGCTTTGTGAAAAACTAAAATGATAGAGATATGAGAAAGCACTTGTTTTATTTAAGTATGGTTCTCGTACTGACACTTTTTTCCGCCTGCGGTGGTGGTAAAAAGGGTGTGTTTACTCCGACCTCCAGCGGTCGTGCGTATGAAGTTCTGGTAGTGGTGGAGCCCGGCTTGTGGGAACGTCCTGCCGGTAGGGCGCTTTTCGATGTGCTTGATTCTGATGTTCCGGGGCTTCCCCAGTCAGAACGTTCATTCCGAATCATGTATACTGCCCCTTCCAATTATGATGCCACTTTAAAACTGATTCGCAATATCATTATTGTCGATGTGAACAAGGATCTCTATACCCAGCCTAAATTCAAGTATGCAAGGAATGTATATGCCGCTCCTCAGTCTATTCTCACTATTCAGGCGCCGGACGAGGTTTCGTTCGAGAAATTTGTGGAGGAGAACAAGCAGGTAATCATCGATTTCTTTACCCATGCGGAAATGAACCGTCAGATTTCAGTATTGAAGGACAAGCATAGCGACTATATAGCAACGAAGGTGAAAAGCCAGTTCGATTGCGATGTATGGGTGCCGGGCGAACTGACATCTACCAAGGAGGGGGAGAACTTCTTCTGGGCAGGTACGAATGCGGCTACCGGTGATCAGAACTTTGTAATCTACTCTTATCCTTATACGGATAAGGATACGTTTACTAAAGAATATTTTGTTCATAAACGCGATTCTGTGATGAAAATCAATATCCCGGGTGCCCAAGAAGGTATGTATATGTCGACGGATTCTCTGATGACCGATGTACGTCCCATCAGTGTGCAGGGAGACTATGCACTGGAGGCCCGCGGCTTGTGGCGTGTGAAGGGTGATTTCATGGGTGGTCCGTTCGTATCGCATGTACGTTTGGACAAAGCCAATCAGCGTATAATTGTATCTGAAATATTTATTTATTCACCTGATAAAATGAAACGTAATCTGGTGCGTCAGATGGAGGCTTCGCTCTATACCTTGAAACTGCCCGGCAGTAAGCAGGAAGGTGAGGAGATTCCGGTAGGTGTAACCGCAAAAGATACTACTAATAATAAGTAATAAAAATGGAAGATAACAAAATAAGAGTCGGCATTACACAAGGCGACATTAATGGTGTAGGGTATGAAGTGATTTTAAAGACGTTTGCAGACCCGGTGATGCTGGAATTGTGTACGCCGATTATCTACGGTTCGCCTAAAGTGGCAGCTTATCATCGTAAATCATTGGACTTGCCTGCCAACTTCAGTATCGTCAACTCCGCTTCCGAAGCGGCTCCCAATCGCTTGAGTGTAGTGAACTGTACGGATGATGAAGTAAAGGTTGAGTTTTCTAAACCTGACGTTGAAGCTGGTAAAGCTGCACTTGGTGCACTGGAAAAAGCCATTGAGGAATATAAGGAGGGGATGATAGACGTGATTGTCACAGCTCCCATCAACAAGCACACCATCCAGTCGGAGGAGTTCGCCTTCCCCGGACATACGGAGTATATAGAGCAGAAATTGGGAGATGGCGAGAAGGCCCTTATGATTCTGATGAAAGATGACTTCCGGGTAGCATTGGTGACCGGACATATTCCCGTTAAAGAGATAGCCGGAAGCATCACCAAAGAACTGATACAAGAAAAACTGAAGATATTCAACCGCTCCTTGAAGCAGGATTTTGCTATCGGCGCACCGCGTATTGCAGTGCTTTCACTGAATCCGCATGCAGGAGATGGTGGATTGCTGGGAACTGAAGAGCAGGAGATTATCATTCCGGCCATCAACGAAATGGCTGCTAAGGGTATGCTTTGCTATGGTCCTTATCCGGCAGACGGGTTTATGGGCTCAGATAACTTTATCCATTTTGATGGTATCCTGGCCATGTATCACGACCAGGGGCTGGCACCGTTCAAGGCATTGGCTATGGACGAGGGCGTAAACTATACTGCCGGCTTGCCGGTGATACGCACTTCGCCTGCTCATGGAACGGCCTACGATATCGCCGGGAAAGGAATTGCCTCTGAAGATTCGTTCCGGCAGGCTATCTATGTGGCTATAGATGTGTTCCGTAACCGCCAGCGTGAGAAAGAGGCACATGCAAATCCGCTGCGCAAGCAATATTACGAGAAACGTGACGATAGCGACAAACTGAAACTCGATAGTGTAGAAGAAGATTTGTAGAATGACAAAAGCGGAAATACAACAAGTAAAATTACGTTTTGGCATCATCGGCAATAACGAAGCGCTGATGCGTGCCATTGATATCGCTATCCAGGTAGCGCCTACCGACTTGTCTGTACTGATTACTGGAGAGAGTGGTGTGGGAAAGGAGAGCTTTCCGCAGATAATACACCAATACAGCCGGCGCAAGCATGGACAGTACATTGCCGTGAATTGTGGGGCCATTCCCGAAGGAACGATTGATTCGGAACTGTTTGGCCACGAAAAAGGTGCATTCACGGGGGCTATCGGTGAACGGAAGGGGTATTTCGGTGAAGCCAACGGCGGAACAATCTTCCTTGATGAAGTCGGCGAATTACCTTTGCCTACCCAGGCACGCTTGCTGCGTGTGCTTGAGAGCGGTGAATTCATCAAGGTAGGTTCTTCTAAGGTGGAAAAGACCGATGTGCGTATTGTTGCCGCTACCAATGTAAACTTGACACAGGCCATTGCTGACGGACGCTTTCGTGAAGACTTGTATTACCGTTTGAACACAGTACCTATTCAGGTTCCTCCATTGCGCGAACGCGGTGAAGACGTGGTGCTGCTGTTCCGCAAATTTGCTTCGGACTTTGCGGAGAAGTACCGTATGCCTGCCATTCAGCTGACGGAAGACGGCAAGCAAGTATTGCTGAGCTACTCATGGCCGGGTAATGTGCGCCAGTTGAAGAATATCACCGAGCAGATATCCATCATTGAGACCAATCGTGAAATCAATGCATCCATACTGAAGGGCTATCTGCCTGAGCAGAACAATATGCAGCGCCTGCCTGCCTTCTTTGGAGTGAAGGAGGACAAGAGCTTCGGAAGTGAACGGGAAATTCTCTATCAGGTTCTGTTTGATATGCGTCAGGATGTAACGGACTTGAAAAAGCTGGTGCATGAGATTATGGCTGAAAGGGGAACGGTATCCAATCCGACGGTTGCCACATCTACCTATTATGCGCCGGTCACTCCGGCGGTGGTACCTCCGGTGACATCCAGTGTCCCTACTATTATACATCCTTCGGTGAAGCCGGTTACTCCAGTGGACGATGACTTCCAGGATACGGAAGAATATGTGGAGGAGTCACTCTCCCTGGATGAAGTGGAGAAAGAAATGATACGTAAAGCGCTTGAAAAACATCACGGCAAGCGTAAGAGTGCGGCTCAGGATTTGAATATCTCTGAGCGTACGTTATACAGAAAGATAAAAGAATATGGATTGGATTAAAAAAGCGGCATTTGCTTCCTTGTTGGTAAGCTTGTTATTTCTGGTGAATTCATGTAGTATGAAGTTGGGACTTGCTCCGATAAGCTCTATTGACTATACAAAGGTAAAAACGATTTCCATTGCCGATTTCCAGAACCGGGCAGAGTATGTATATGCACCGTTGGCAACAGAGTTTAATCAGAAAATGAAGGATATGTTCATTCAGCAGACTCGCCTGCAATTGGTGAACTCCGGAGGAGACTTGGACATAGACGGAGAAATAACCGGTTACAACCAATATAATGAATCGGTGGATGCCAGCGGTTTCTCTTCGAAGGTGAAGGTGACACTGACAGTTAACGTGCGCTACACCAATAACACGAACCATGAGGAGGACTTTGAACAGCAGTTCTCGGCTTTCCAGACCTATGATTCCTCACAATTGTTGACCGATGTGCAGGACCAGCTGATAACCCTGATGGTGAAGGACATTGCTGAACAGATTTTCAATGCAACTATAGCTAACTGGTAAACTCATGACGCCTACCCATTTGCAACAATGGATTCAGCATCCCGAGACGCTGAATAGGGATACTTTGTACGAGCTTCGCACATTGGTGGCACGCTATCCTTATTTCCAGTCGCTCCGTTTGCTCTATCTGAAAAACCTCTATCTGCTGCACGACATCAACTTTGGCGCGGAGCTGCGCAAGGCTGTGTTGTATGTGGCAGACCGTCGTGTGTTGTTTTACTTTATAGAGGGTGACCGCTATACTTTGAAATCCCAGAAGGTCTCGTCGCTTTTTTCCGGCGATTCGGAGAAAGAGCCGAGTGTAGACCGTACCCTTTCCTTGATAGATGCGTTTTTGGCTACTGTTCCCGAAGAGCATTCACAGCATACAGAGCTGGATTATGCGGTGGATTATACGGCCTATTTAATGCAGGAAGAACCTGGTGTAGATGCAGAAAATGAGCAGGAAGTACCTAAACTGCGCGGACATGAATTGATAGATGACTTTATTCAAAAGAGTGAGTCTCCAGATGTCGCGAATACGAGAAGAGAGTTTCTTGTAGAGAAGGAGGAAGAGACTGAAGAAGAGGAAGAGCGCTCCGTATCGCCGGTAACGGAAGAATTGGACGATAGCTGTTTTACGGAAACTTTAGCCAAAATCTATATAAAACAGCACAGATATGACAAGGCACTTGAAATTATTAAAAAATTAAGTTTGAATTATCCAAAAAAAAATGCTTACTTTGCAGACCAAATCAGATTTTTGGAGAAATTGATTATTAACGCTAAATCAAAATAACAAAATGTATTTATTATTAGTTATCTTAATGCTGATTGCATCTGTGCTGATGTGCTTCATTGTATTGATTCAAAATTCTAAAGGAGGCGGTCTGGCATCAGGCTTTTCATCATCCAACCAAATTATGGGTGTGCGCAAGACTACGGATTTTTTGGAAAAAGCAACTTGGACTCTGGCAGCTGTCATGGTAGTCTTCAGTATTGTTTCTGCTTACACTATTCCTTCTTCCACAGGTAAGGGCGGTGATGTGATTCTGGAACAGGCGCAACAAGAAGAAAAAACTAATCCTTATAACATGCCCGTAGGTACAGAAGCTCCGCAATCGGAGGCCCCTGCAGCTACAACTCCGGCTGAAGCTCCTGCTCCTGCAGCAGAAGCCCCAGCAGCAGAATAAGATAAGGATATTGCGGATGACTCCCGCTTGGAAAAATAAGAGAAAGGTTGATACTGAAAAGGTGTCAACCTTTTTTCGTTTTAATGAAGTATTTATTTACCTTTGTCAGCAACTTATGTAATCTGATTAATAAATTGAAATTTAAATAGTGCAATGACAGAACAACTCAAACTTAAATTGAATGATTCCAAGGCTACCCGTTGGGGGGCATTGGTGATTGTTGCCTTCACGATGATGGCAGCTTATTATGTAAACGACGTGGTAGCGCCATTGAAGACAATGTTGGAAACGGACTTGGCTTGGTCGAGTACTGATTTCGGATTCTTTACCGGTGGTTATAGTTTCCTGAATGTTTTTTTCCTGATGCTGATTTGGGGAGGATTAATCCTCGACCGCTTTGGCATCCGCTTCACCGGAAAGCTGGCAACTATCTTGATGGTAGGTGGTACAGCACTTGAATACTATGCAATGACGGGACTTGCCGGTACCGACGCGACTTTATTTGGAATCAATGAAATATTTGGCTATAAAACAGGGGTGTTTGTTGCTTTTGCCGGTTATTCCATCTTTGGAGTAGGAGCGGAGGTCGCTGGTATTACAGTTTCCAAAATCATAGCCAAGTGGTTTAAGGGGAAAGAGCTTGCCACGGCTATGGGGGTACAAGTTGCTTTGGCACGTATCGGTTCGCAGGCCGGTTATGCAGTAGCCATTCCTTTGGCCCGTGCTTTCGGTATTTCCACACCGGTGTTGTTGGGCTTGGTTCTGTTGTTGGGTGGTATGATTGCTTTCTTCGTCTTTACAGTGATGGACAAGAAGCTGGACAAACAGATGGAAGCTGCTGCCATTGCTGCCGGTACGGAAGATGAGGAAGAGAAGTTCTCCTTTAAGGATGTGAAGAATATTCTGGTCAATCCCGGTTTCTGGCTGATAGCATTGCTGTGTGTATTGTTCTACTCTTGTGTATTCCCATTCCAGAAATTTGCTTCCGAGTTGATGATTATCAAATACGGTATCAATGAGAATGTAGCTGGTACGTTTGCCGGACTTCCGGCATTGGGGGCGCTGATTCTGACCCCGGTCTTTGGTGGTTTTATTGACAAGCGGGGCAAGTCCGCATCTATCATGCTGCTGGGTTCAGCCATGCTGATATGTGTACATTTTATTTATGCTATTCCCGATATAAACTATTGGTTGGTAGCTATTGTGCTGATGATAATTTTGGGCATCGCTTTTTCGCTGGTACCTTCTGCCATGTGGCCGGCTGTGGCCAAGATATTCCCGGTAAGTCAGCTGGGTACGGCATACGCATTGATTTTCTTTATCCAGAATATCGGTCTTTGGGGTATTCCTACATTGATAGGGTGGGTGCTTGATGCCTATTGTATATCCGGTAAGAAACCTGATGGAACGAATATGTATGACTATACGGTGCCTATGTGCATATTTACCGGTATTGCCTGCTTGTCCCTTGTAGTGGCCCTACTGCTGAAGAAGGCGGACAGGAAGTATGGTTATAAGCTGGAAGAGCCTAATATTCAGAAATAATAGGAAAAGCGGATACCATATGATGGAAATACCCGAAGGAAAAGTAAGTCTGTTGGACGCTGTTCCGGTCCGCTGTGGACATATAACAACCGAATGGGAAGGTGAGTGCGCCGTACTCGCCTACCCACGGTTTAAATACGAATGGATGCGTCGTTTTTTATTGCCGAAGGGGATGTCTCCTGACATCCATGTGAGGCTGGAAGAACACGGCACAGCCGTCTGGGATCTGATAGACGGACATCGTACCGTGCGCGAAATCATTTCTCT
This sequence comes from Bacteroides sp. CACC 737, assembly GCF_013874375.1. Classification (NCBI taxonomy): domain Bacteria; kingdom Pseudomonadati; phylum Bacteroidota; class Bacteroidia; order Bacteroidales; family Bacteroidaceae; genus Bacteroides; species Bacteroides sp. CACC 737. Next base: position 2,498,061 of record NZ_CP059408.1, on the reverse strand, counting down.
ACTTGCCAGGCACTTCGGGGAGGAAGAGAATTATATTCCCCGGGTCACCGCCTACGTAATGCAATTGCGTAAGGATGGATTTATCCTGTTGACCATCCGGGATTAGAATTTCTTTATTCCCTATCTACTTTTATCAGTCCTCCCGTTGCCGTATCAAACAACACTTTGATGGTTGAATTCTTGTTGAACAGTACTGGTGCGAGATATTCTACGGTGCCGAATTGGGTAATGGGAAGTTGGTCATCAAACAATTTCTTATTGTTATACACCAATGTCACTTGTGCCTTGCCCGGAAGGTTATAGGCTACACCGTCCACTTTCTTTTTACTTTCTTCGGTGGCAGATACATCGGGATTTTTGAGGTCTGTGACACTGATGTAATACGGTTCACCTGCAAGGTCATTATTAGCTACCACTCCTAACTTTTTGGAGAAACGGAAAGCCACTTCATCTTTCATCTCTTTAGGCGTCAACCGGATAGTGAATGTCTTGGGTTCTTTCTTTATTTTGCCCGAGAACATTTCCGTCATGGCCGTTTCCTGCTGGTTCAGATTGTCGAGCATCAGCTTGAGCTGGGCGCCGTCCTTGGGCATATTGTCTGCCTCACCGCGCAGGATGGCATTCTTGCTTTCGCGGATGCTGTATATTTCCTTGGCCACCAGCTCGGCCATCTTGGCACTGGAGTTGGACATCAGTATTTCTTCTGTCAGAAAACTGCGTGGGTCAATGTTGCTTTCGGTGGCTTTAGCTACGGGCATCTTGGCAGCAGGCTTGTCACTGAACGGAATGTTGATGGAGCGGACAATCCCGTCTTCAGTAAGCTCCATAAGGGGTGCCACGGTTTTGTCTTTCATTTTGACGAAATAGACATTGTCCTTATCCGGTATACCGGCTATACGGGTTTCTATCTTATCCAGTGTCCAGAACTCTTCCGGTTCGGCAGACACGTTGTTGAGACGCAGATAGCGGTCGGCATATCTGCAAAATTCTCCGGGAGTGTAGGTATGCTTGGTGGTTTGCAATACGATTTCTATTTCTGTTTTGGGCAACATATAGGTTACTCCATAGTCTTTGCCACGCATCACACCGGTGGTTACGTCTGTTTGCGCTATGGCAGTGGTAGACAAGAACAGAGCTGAGAGTATCAATATATTCTTTTTCATAATCTACATTCGTTTAGACTGATTTAGCTAAGGGACAAAGTTAATGAAGTTATCTTTGCTAAATATTGCTTTATAAATTATTAACAGATCTGACGAATTGTACGCAAACCGGCATGTCGACTACAATGTCCTGATGAGTGTCTTCTAAAAGTCCGGTAACTTCGTTTCGTTTATACACCTGAATGACATTGCTGTCACGGCAGGCGGCAAGCAAGTATTTGCCGTTGGGTGTAATGTTGAAGTTGCGAGGATGGATGCCGGTTGGCTGATAACCTACCTTTGTCAAGGTCCCATTTTCGGGATTAACGGCAAAGATGGCGATGCCGTCTTCTTTCAGCCGATTACTGGCATAGAGGTATTTCCCGTCCGGACTGAGGTGGATGTCTGCACTTCCACGGGCGGCTACGGTGTCGGCTGTAGTGGTTTGTATCTGTTCCAGGCGGCCGTCATCGTAACTGAAGGCGATGACTTTGCCGGACAACTCGGTGATGAGATAGGCAAACTTCCCGTTGGGACTGAATGTCAGGTGGCGCGGGCCGGAATCCTCCTCAATGTTAACGGCTTCCAAAGAAGCATGAGGAATAGGGTTGTCGGGGTGCATCACAAAGCGCAGGATGCGGTCGGCACTGAAGTCGGTGGCGAAGATGTACTTTCCGTCCGGTGAAAAGACCGTGCAATGGATGTGGGGAGTGACTTGTCGTATGGCGTCGGGACCGGTGGCAGAGCCTTGAAAGAGCGTGTCTGCAGGGGCCAAAGTGCCGTCTTTCTGTAAAGGAAAGACGGACATGGTTCCACCGCTGTAGTTGGCAGTCAACACTTCCCGGCCATTGGTGGCCACGTAGCAGGGGGCGGCGCCGAAGGTGGGAACGGTGTTCAGCAGGCGCAGTTCTCCCGTTTCCCGATTGAAGGAAAGGGAGCTGAGGGCTGCTGTGCTGTCGTTCATTTCACTGACGGCATAGACAAATTCGCCATCTTCCGAGGGAACGAGGTAGGAGGGATTGGGCAATGTCGCTGAACTGAGCGGGACGGCTGTTCCCGTCTCCTGATTAAAGCGGAAGGTATAGATACCCTTGCTTGAACCATTCGTGTAAGTACCTACCAGCATGGCAAGTTCGTCCTGGCCACCGTTAGTGCCCTTTGGAGAAGAGCCACATGCTGTCAAACCTAATCCGAGCATACAGAAAAGAAGTGTTTTCATTAATTTAATGTGCTAATATGTCAATATGCTAATGTGCCAATGCCCCTGCGGCATATACAGCGCAGCCAATTAGCATATTGGCACATTAGCACATTAAAATTTAACTTCGGCAATACCGACGCGGTCATCGTTCAGCACGATGCGGAGGTCGCTGGCGGTAGTGCCTTTGAACGGATAGGAAATCAGCTTGCCATATTCGCTGACGGTGCCCGAATATACGGTGAGGAACTGTCCGCCACCGCCCGAGAGCTGGATTTCGAAGGTTGCCGGTAGGTTGTTGTCGCGTGTAAAGGCGATGGCAACTTTATCTACCTTGGCTCCGTTCTTTAGGGCAAAGGTAATATAATCTCCCTTATTTCCTTGCCATACGGTATTGATTTTTTCGTCGAGCACGTTTTCGGCATCCTCTGGGTTAGTGCTGGCGTTCACACGCTTTGTCGGTTTTTGGACTTCAATGGCTTTGGCTCGAGTCTGATAATCCTCTACGGTCAGCGTTCCGTTTAAGCGGATGTCTTCGGAAGAGGCGCCGGCCATGAGCACGAAGTCGCCGGGTTCCACCACCCATTTCATGTCGGCGTCCAGAAGCTCCAAGTGCTTGCGGTCGATGGTGAAGGATAGTTCCTGGGTTTCGCCCGGTTCAAGGTGGATGCGCTGGAAACCTGCAAGGTTCTTTTCGTAGGTGGTGATGCTGCTCAGTACGTCGCGGATATAGAGTTGCACTACTTCATCTCCGGCGCGTTTGCCGGTGTTGGTCACCTTCAGGCGGACGGTGGCAGACTCGTTTGGGGTAATGACTCGGGGGGTGATGTCGAGGTCGGAGTACTCGAAGGTGGTGTAGCTCAAGCCGTAACCGAAGGGGTACAGTGCTCCGTTGATGCGTGACATATTGCCGTTGAGTCCCGGATTCTTACCGCCGTCTATCTGTGAAGAAGGCTTGCAGGGGAAGTTGAAGGGTATTTGCCCTACGCTCTTGGGGAAGGTCACTGTCAGCTTTCCGCCGGGGTTGTAGTCGCCGAAGAGGATGTCGGCCAGGGCTGTTCCGCCTTTGGAGCCGGGATACCAAGCTTCGAGGATAGCGGGGACGAACTTGTTTGCCCAGTTGATGGAGAGCGGGCGTCCGTTGATGAGTATCAGTACGACGGGCTTGCCCGTGGCTTGTATGGCTTGAAGCAGTTGCAACTGCCGGCCGGGCAGGTCGAGGCTGGTGCGCGATTTGTTTTCGCCGCAGGTGCGTTGTCCGCCGCCTAATACTACGATGGCAACATCAGCTTGACGGGCATTTTCTACGGCTTTGTCTATCTCGGCTTGCTCGTCGTCGGTCAGAGGATAGTCTATGATTTCACTTTCGGGCCAGTGGGCATCCACTAGGTTGCAGCCTTTGGTGTAGAGCACCTCTGCCTTGCCTTTTGTCTTTTCTTGAATGCCTTCCAGTCAGTGGTCACCTCTACGGCAAGGGGGCCGTAATGGGTCAGCGCGTAGCCTTCTTCGTTGGCATTGGGACCACAGACGGCAATCTTCTTGGTGGAGTTGATGTCTAAGGGCAACAGCTCACCGGCATTCTTCAGCAGAACGATGGACTCGCGGGATGCCTGCAAGGCGATGGCTTCGTTCTCTTCTTTTTCCACTTCACGGTCGGCACCGGTAAGGTCTGTCTGGTAGGGGGCATCGAACAGACCAATGAGGAACTTTACCCGGAGGATGTCGCGCACACGGTCGTTAATGACTTCTTCGCTCAGCCCGCCTTCCTTCACCAGTTTGCGGAGGGGAAGGACGAAGGAGTCGGGCGAGCGGAAGGTACAGCGTACGTTCAGCCCGGCTTCCACGCTTTGGCGGACGGCTTCTTTCATGTCTTTGGCGGTGCCGTGCTTGGTGTAGAGGTATTCTACGGCGTCACTGTCGGATACGACGTAGCCACGGAATCCCATTTCGCTACGCAGGCGGGTGGTGAGCCAGTAGTAGCTGCCCTGCACGGGGATGCCGTCGTAATCGTTGTACGAACTCATTACGCCCAGCATGCCAGCTTCCCGGATGACGCGTTTGAAGGGGTAGATGTGTATGTTCTCCACTTCGCGCGGCGACATTTGCGGGTCCACACGTGCCATGCCTTCGCGGGCGCCTTTGTTGTTACTGTAAGCGGCAAAGTGCTTGCCGGTGGCGGCCACTTGGTGGTTGTGCTGCAAGCCGCGCACCATTTCGATGCCCAGTTCGGCTACGAGGTAGGGAGATTCGCCGTAAACCTCCTCGTAGCGTCCCCAGCGCTGGTCGCGTCCTACGTCGAGGATGGGGGCGTAGACGTTGGTGTAGCCCAGCATGCGGGCTTCGCGTCCGGTGATGAGTCCTACTTGGCGAATCAGTTCACGGTTCCAGGTATGTCCCAGTCCCAGTTGGGTGGGGAAGTTGGTGGCGCGGTAGCTTTCCACGCCGCGTATGCCTTCGTTGGTAAAGTCTACAGGGATGCCGAGACGGGTATCTTCCACAAAGAACCGCTGTACCTCGTTCAGTGCCCAGGTGTGGCGCGAGGCGGGCCAGACGTAGGCATTGTCCGAGGGGGGGAGTCCCCATTGCTGGAAGCCGTTCAGGTGTTCGTCGATGGCGCCGATGCCGTCTTTCCAGAGCAGCTCTTTCCATTCGGGGGTGGGGAGGTCGTCTTTCAGTACACGTTTGTAACCGTAGAGGGTGACCATTTGGCAGGTCTTCTCGTCCAGCGTCATCTGTTGCAGCAGGTTTTCGATGCGTGCTTCGAGCGGGGCGGAGGGGGCTTCGTACACGTCTTTCACTCCGTTTTTGTTGAAGTCTATCCAACCTTTGCGGTATATTTCACTTTTCACCGGCTTGTAGGTTGCCGGTGTTTTGGCAGGCTTTTGTGCGCAGAGCAGTGTGCTTCCTCCAAGCAGCAGGGTTAGGGCAATAAGGTTCTTCATGATATGTTCTAAAAATCTCTTGGTTATTATTGTTTCTTTTGTTGACAAAAATACGGCTAATGTGTGAAATAAAGGGATAAAATAGTCCGAAGTATCGGCTTTTATTGTCCGAAGGGTCTTCCTCTTACTAAAAATATCCTCCAAGACGCTACCGGGGAATTCAAATCATTATTAGACGAAACATATCATTCACTTTTAAAAAGAAAGAGAGAACACTATAATAACCTGAAAAGTAGATGCAATCGCGGTGTATACAAGTATTACGGCTACATCTGTTAAACGAGGGTGTATTTATATAATAGGAATCTGTTGGCGGAATTGTTACTTGTACGGAAGAACTTTCTTTTCAACCTTGGGATGTCTAAACCAAACCTTGGTTTAGACATCCCAAGGCTGGGTATGAAAAAACCAAAGTTTGGGATAGATTGCTTCCTTAATTCTTTCCGGTTTTTCAGTTAACTTCAGAGACTTTTTCCGTTAACTTCCCATCTCTTCTGTGCAAATATCCATTACAGAAGATAGAGATTCCCTCTTGCAGGGGTTAATTCCGTCAACGGATACTGGCTTTGGTAGCTGTTTGAACATTGATGACAATGGGGTGCACATATTGTATGTATGGAGGATTATTGTTTTTATCACGAAAAGTCAGTATTAGCTAATATTTGTAAATATATGGTGATTGCTAATAAAAGAATATGTATCTTTGTGCCAAAGAAAGCGGTAGAGGATGAAAAATAAAGTAGCATTTATCCCTTTTTCACCCTCCCTACTTAGCAATGAGTTACGCAATCTTTTAAATTTCAGACTGTTACAAAGTCATGGGGTTGACTGGATTTGACCAACTGGGCAGTTTAAGAGCAGAAAACAAGAAATAAAAAAGAGATAGGAAATAATTGATTTTCAAGTATTTCCTATCTCTTTTGTTTTTTGTAAAAATCAGCTTATTATCTCTTGTATAGCTGTTATTTATGTACTTTTTGTTACTCGTTTGTTACTCGTTTCTAAACTTAATTATCTATCTTTGTAGTGGTAACAAATTGGTAACAACATTATAAAGGTGCATTTATGGCAAGAAAAGTACAAAAACTCTTTAAAACAGTAGATGAACTGTATAAAGGCTATTTTCCTGAACAGACAAAAGAGGAAAAGGAACGTTTGAAAAATCAGCCTAAAGAGCCGATTAGACTAAGAGTAAAAAAGCTGTCGCATAGTCTGTCTCTCTATTTGGATTTGTATAAGGATGGAAAACGGGAATATGAATTTCTTAAGCTTTATCTTAATGAGGAAACTGATTTAGGAGTGAAAGAGCAGAACCGTCAAAATTTAGAGATAGCATTTACTATTTTGCATGACAGAATTACGGAACTGAATAAAAAAGGAGCAGGAATAATCTCAGCCAAGAATAAGGTTAATTTGGTTTCTTATATTCTCTATCAGGCTGACGAAGCATTAAAGAAAAGTGGAAATCCTCATGGGTATTACTACACTCTCAATTCATTAGCAAAGCATATTACCCGATATTCTGGCGATAAAGTGACTTTTCAGCAAGTAGATAAAGACTATATCATTGGGTTTATTAACTATCTGAAAACGGCTAAAAACATCAATTATCAGCGTACTGGTTCGGAGCGTGACAAAGAGGTTTTCCTTAGTCGAAACACACAGCATAATTTATTTATGAAGTTCAAATATGTATTGCGGAAAGCGGTTAAGGATGATACTATAACTGTCAACCCTATGGATAAGTTAGAGAATAGTGATAAGCCGAAAGAAGAAGATGGAACAAGGGAATTTTTGACTATAGGGGAAATTAAAAAGTTGATAACTGTTCCATGTAGAAACAACACTTTGAAACAAGCTTTTCTATTTTGTTGCTTGGTTGGTTTACGATACAGTGATGTTGCTTCAATTACTTGGGGTGAGCTAACTCAAGACAATGAAGGGGCAAATATGCTCCGATTCAGAATGAAAAAGGTTCGTCGAAACGAAAGTAATTACCTCAGTGATGAGGCTATGAGATGGTTACCCGAACGTGGCGAAGCTACGGATAGCGATATAATTTTCACTTTATCCAAGAATGACAGTGCCAATAAACAGTTAGCCCGTTGGATAAAATCGGCTGGTATAACCAAGCGCATTACTTTCCATTGCTCGAAACACAATGCTTTTGCTATCTAACTGAAAATTAAATAGTTCTCTTGTTATTTTTATTTAATAGGTAACTATTTAGAAACGAGCGAAATTCAGCGGCTTGTTTCATCTTACATACATTCAAAGGACGTTTTTGTTATGCAAAAATAAGGTTTTCAAGTGAGAAAAACAAAATATCCTTAGGCTTTATCTCCTAAAAACTACCAGTAATGGGGGGCTGGAAAACAATCCTCCTTTTGAAGATATTTCTCTTCTTTTATGTACATATCCGCGTATGCTTTGCGGAACAAATGTCTTTTTCTATTATTAATATTCATCATTTCCTTTTTTGCCAAACGCATCTTACTATCAGGTCTGTCCTTTTTTCTATAGTTGTGTCCCTGGCATAAGACTGTCCTGCCGGGTTACGGGTATGGAAGTGTTCCTCTTCCCCTTTGTCTGGCGGTTGCATCTCAAAGGTTCATCCCGGGCAAGGCAGCCGGTAACACAAGCAGGGCGGTCCGTCGGAGTCCACGTAATAATTTCACATTTTCTGTGTTTCTTTCTGTAAGGCTTCCTTCAGCGTCTGCTTGTCCAGTGTTTTCTGTTTCGACATGAGCAGCTGCAGGGCGCAACGGCGCACCACGTTGGTTATGGAAGGAAAGGTAAAAATAATAAAAGAATTGATTCGCTTCAATAAAAATCCAGTTTTTTTCATATCGGACATTATACCTTTGTTGTTTCGGGTATATTAAAAGGCGTGCCATAAGAAACTTTACAAAAGTATTAGGACACAAAATCAATCTTTTCTATGCAGATATATGCTGAACTGATTAACCCAAAGGTCGGAGAAGATACGGACAAAATTTTCGATAAGATTAGTTTCATATATCGCTTAGCTAATTAGAAATGTATTCTACATAGAGATACACTTGGCACAAAAAACATCGTAAGATATATAACTTGATGCAATCCTTTCCGCACAGCCATGCAAGCGTCGGAACAAACAGGCGGGATATTTGACGTAACTTGTGCACCGCTTATCAACCTGTGGGGATTTGGCTTTACAAAGTTTGACAGCATCACTCCGCAACTCGTAGACAGTATCCGCCACTTTGTAGGCTTCCGAAAAGTGCGTTTACAGGGCAACCGTGTGATGAAAGACGATCCCCGCATCCTGCTCAATTTCTCGGTGCTCGGCGGCGGTACTATCTGTAACATAATCGCGTGTTTGTTCGACCGCAAAGGCATATCGAACTATATGATAGACATCGGCGGCGAAATGATAGCGAAAGGAAAGAACCCGCAAGGGTGGAATTGGTGCATTGGCATTGTCAGACCGAAGGATGACAGTACCGGAACAAACTCCGAGCTTGAACAAATTGTGCAACTGTCGGAACGGCTGGGACTCGCAACTTCCGGCAACTACCGTAATTTCTATCTGAAAGATGGAAGGAAATACGCTCATGCCATCAATCCGATAACAGGATATCCGGTTCAAAAGGATATATTGAGTGCTACAATTATTGCCCATCAGTGCATGCTTGCTGATGCCTATGCAACGGCCTTTATGACGTTGGGGAGCCGCAAAGCCCGTCAGTTGTAGAAAGAGCATCCGGAAATTGACAATTTCATTATCTATACGGACAGTTGCGGAAACTACCGGACAGAGTACTCGCCGCGAATGAAAAGGTATCTGGCAGATTAATGTTTTCTATATTCCTGCGGAGTAGAGCCGGTGAACCGTTTAAAGAATTGGGTGAAGAACGCCGTATTTTCAAATCCCAGCGAATGGGCTATCTCCTTTACGAACATATACGCAATTACTTCGGCGTGAAAGTGACAAAGGGAGTCGCTTTCCAGTTTATGGTGAACAACCTGTTGAGCAAGGAGTGCGGCTATCGTTCGATAACATTCATGGTGAAATTGGATATTACTTTTTAACAGTAGAAGGATAATAACCAGGAGCCGTAATGGAGAGATTACTTTCGTTACGACTCCTTTCGCATGCCGTCTGCATGATTTTAACGTCTCAACTCTCTTATTCACAGTCGTTAGACCATGTGTAGCCATGTGTATCGCATTCCACATCATTGTAGAAAAAATGCCCATCAGACATTTGCATTATGCAATATGAATAATTCATAAGGGTCTGTTTTACAGCAATATGATAAATATCCATTTATTTGGCACGGTGATTGTCTATTCTTTAGCGTAAGACGATAAGATGTTTAACAATTTAATAATTAGCATTATGAAAAAGGTATTGTTTGCAGTAGCACTGGTAATGGGATTAGGTAGTTCAGTAGCATTCGCTAACAACATGGCATCAGATGTTGAAATCGTTGCAATGGTGAACGAGTTTAAACCGATTGATATAAAGGAACTCCCGCAGGCAGTTCAGGACGCCATCAAGAAAGACTATGCTGAATCCACCATTAAGGAAGCAGCCGTAGAAGTGGCAGAAGATGGCGTAAAGACTTATAAAGTAACTTTGGTTGATGCCGTCGGAACCGAAAGCGTTGTGTTTTTCAACGAAAAAGGTGAAATGCTGAAATAATTCTGAATGGTTATTTAGGATAACAGTTACATTTGCACATAAAATAAACAAGGCTGTCTCAAATAAACTTTGGGATGGCCTTTTTTGTGTCTGCAAAAAATCGGGTAAGCCCTAACTTCGCTCAGCCAGAACTTGCCCATCTCCCTAATTTTTTGTATCTTAGGGCATCAAGTAAGATATCCCAAAGATAATGTTTAAAAGTTACACATCCAACGATAATCTGCTTTTACCTCCATGTTTAGGCGATTTTATTCCCCGGAACGATCCGGTCCGGGTTGTTCACCGCATCATTGAACAGATAAACCTTGAAGCACTTTACCGTAAGTATTCCCCTAAAGGCTGTTCTGCGTACCACCCACGCATGATGCTTCAGATTCTTGTCTATGCATTTGCGTAATATCTATTCCAGCCGTCGCATAGAAGAGTTCTGTCGTAATGACATACGCTTCATGTGGCTTACCGGCAATGTAACTCCTGACCATAATACCATCAACCGTTTCCGCAGCAGCCGGCTAAAGGATGTGCTGAAGACGATATTTGCAACCATTGTAAAGTTTCTCGTGGCGGAAGGTTTTGTAAGTCTGGATGTGGCCTGTACTGACGGGACGAAGATGGAGGTGAACGCCAACCGTTATACGTTCGTCTGGGGGGCAAATCTATACATACCCGCATATCCAGAATCGCGGAACAGCTTGAGGAGATATGGCAATACGCCGAGTCCCTCACCAAGCAGGAACTGCGTGATTCCGCTCCGGTTGCCTATCAGGATATCACCCCGGAGAAAGTGGAAAAGGCACTCGGGCAGATAGATGATGCCCTGAATGGAGTGGATGCTGACAAGAAGATGAAAGCGAAGGTAAGACGTGTAAGGAAGTCATGGCCTGAACAGCTCAAGAAATATGAATCGCAGGGAAAGATACTTGACGGACGTAACAGCTACTCAAAGACAGACAATGATGCTACTTTCATGCGCATGAAAGATGACCATATGAAGAACAGACAACTCAAACCCGGATACAATCCCCAGTTCAGTACCAATAAACAGTTCATTCTGAACTATACCATCCATCAGTGTTGGGCGATACCTCCACCTATCCTCTGCATATGGATGATTTCCATTCCCTCTACGGCAGATACCCTGACGTGTCTGTCTGTGATGCCGGATACGGAAGTGAAGAGAACTATCTGTATGCTTTCAGACATGGCATTGAAACCTTTATAAAGTACAATTATTTTCATAACGAAGAAACCGACGGCATGTATTGTCCTACGGGACAGAGAATGGAAAGACTCTCCGATGCAAGGCGGGTAACAAACAACGGTTTTGTGCAGACCATATCAAGATACAAGGCACGTAACTATAAGGACTGCCCGTTAAGATGCCGGTGCTACAGAAGCCGCTCGGAAAGGATTGTACAGGTAAATCACCGTCTGAGGAAAATCAAGGAAAGAGAACGTGAAAAGCTACTCTCTGATGAAGGTCTGAAATATCGCAGTCAGCGACCACAGGATGTGGAAGCCGTATTTGGAAACCTCAAGAACAACAAGCACTTCAAGAGGTTCCATCTTCGTGGATTTAAGAAGGTTGAAATTGAGTTCGCCCTGCTAGCCATAGCATATAATCTTGCAAAAGTAGCCTCTTAGGAGGCTTATGGCAACGAAAAAGCAGTTTGAAAGGATGAAATCTTCAAAAGTAAGTTTGTAAACACCTCTTTTGAGACAGCCTCTCCTTTTTTAGTAAATTTGTATCTGTCTAATTTTTAAGCCCCTATATCCATACTCAATCTAACCAAACATCGCATGAAGTGGTACTGCTTCATCCAAATGCAACTGATAGGCACGTTCGTACATTATTTTGTGCTTGATTGTATCGTTATATCCATTGCAGCCATTATCTGTAGTCCATTTGTATCCATGACCCATTACAGACAGGCGTTGTTCAGTATGACTTATTTTTCCTCCCTGGTGTTTTTTATGGAGTATACATTGTGCATTTTGCGGCACCGGCCAAATATCCGGATAGAGGCATAAACCGTGCACGATGGAAATATATTTTTTCATTCTACGGTTTGTGGGCTCCGTGACCATTTTCCCTTATATGTTAACCTATATGTATTGGGATACGAATATTGTCCATGCCATTATCCTCCTTTACATTTTTATTATTGTCAAATAGATAAGATACTCACGGAAGAGTGGGTTATGGCCTATACTGCCTGCGGCATCATGGTCTGTTTTTCTGCTTGTACTATATAGAGCTTAATGTACAGCTTGAGGATTTCAAAAAAATTGTGACGGGCTTTGGCAGGCAGTAATTCTAAGACTTTTAATGAAGAAAAATTAAGCCACCCCTTAAAAAAGGAGATATTTCCTTTGAAAGAATTCATTTCTTTTATTACATTTGTATTAGTCTTTTAAAAATAGAAGATTTATAGTAAAGCGTTAAGGCATTATCCAAGTTCAGGAAATCCCCAATTTCGAAACAACAATTGGATAATACATTGGACGCTCCACGTACTATTTATATAGATTTTTGTTATATATAGGCGTGGGGCTTTGTGTATTATATGTTGTTGAGTATGGGGATACTTCTGAACGGTAATACCAAAGTTCCCACGCTTAACTTTATATAAACACAACTCCAGGGAACAGGGTTGGCTTATTATAAACATTATGAAAGCAACTTGTTTTAAAAGCGAGACAACTGTCTCCAACGACTTCCCCCCCTTCGTTTGTTACTGTCTTTTGTGGAATATTCTATCCTTTCATTTCCATCCTGTCTCTTTCGGGACATACCGTTCATTATCATAATCATACAAATTACATGCCAAGACACTTTTCTGCCTTCTCCTTCTATGGTACTAGATAATAGTAACTCCCCCTGTCACACAGAGGAAGAACTTTGGTTGCAGGTACTTTCTCTATCAAGAGAGTTGCAGGACTGTAAAGCTAGTCTGCACCATAATACTTTGGACTGTATTTCCGATAAGATTGAAGGAATAGAAAGAGAACTGGATATCTTATTGGATATTCTGCAAGGAAGACAAGACAAAAAGACACCATAGCACTATTTTTTGTGACAATTTGTCTATGCGGATAAGTATCCTATTATTTAAGCCTCGTTTAAGAATTCCGTTTTATGGGTTACCCACAATCGAATGGAATTTTTATATACAGGGAATAACACATAATATTAGTAATGGATTTTCAATATTCAGAGTGATAATGGATAAACGAATAGAAAACGCCATGAATGAGTTGATCAATACAGAAATATGGTCAACCGGTTTATACCTGTCATTGCAGGTCTATTTTGAAGATGAACGGCTTCCAATACTTAGCTCCTGGCTAAACTCCCAAGCACAGGACAATATGAACAAGGTTTATCAGATGATGAATCGGATATGCCATGATGGAGGATGTGTTGCAATCAATGAAATGAAACGGGATACACATGAATGGACAACGCCATTGAATGCCCTGAATGAATTGCTTGAACACGAGCAGTACATATCATGTCAGGTAAACACATTTCTCATATTATGCCGGAATGTGAACATGTCCTTCCATTCTTTCATCAGCGGGCTGTATGCAGACCGTATATATGTAAGTACGGTATTTATGGAATTATTACGTATCCTCGCCAAGGAAAACGAACGGAGACTACCTTATTTTTGACGGTATGGATTTAAGATTGATATTCTGCAAAATTTAATATTGCAGAATGCTATCTGGTATGTTTTTTGCGATATAATAATCGACAATAAAATATATGTCATCATGGATATATTTGTATATATAACATTGTGTTTCACTTCGCTATTCACCTTGATGGACCCGCTTGGAGTGATGCCGGTATTCCTGCAAATGACTGATGGAATGGATACGAAAGAACGCAGATGTATCGCCTTGAAAGCATGTACCATTGCATTTATCATATTAGTCCTTTTTACATTATCGGGCAGGTTCCTGTTTCATTTTTTCGGCATCTCAACAGACGGATTCCGGATTGTGGGAGGTATCATCATCTTTAAAATCGGATATGATATGTTGCAGGCACATTTCACCCATGTGAAACTGAATGAAACTGAACGAAAAGAATATTCCAAAGATATAACCATCACACCTCTTGCCATTCCGATGTTATGCGGTCCGGGAGCGATTTCCAGTGGAATAACATTGATGGAAGATGCTTCGGAATATACTTTCAAAATAGTATTGCTTGGCGTAATCGCTTTGGTCTGCATTCTTTCATTCTTTATTCTGTGCGCGTCCACCCAGCTTTTAAAAATCTTGGGAGAGACGGGAAACAATGTAATGATGAGACTGATGGGACTTATTCTGATGGTGATCGCCGTGGAATGTTTTATCAGCGGGATACGTCCGGTATTAATTGAAATTTTGAAACAAGCCCATGCTTGTTCTTAAAGAAGAGAGATAATTTGGATTTATTATTAACATTAAAAGTTTGATTCGTCATGACTGAAAAATTGCAAAATGCCCTGAATGAGCAAATCACAGCAGAATTATGGTCTGCCAACCTGTATTTATCGATGTCTTTTTATCTGGAAAGAGAGGGCTTTTCCGGAATGGCTCGCTGGATGCAGAAACAATCTGCAGAAGAGATCGGGCATGCATATGCCATTGCTGAGTACATGATTAAGCGTGAGGCAACCCCGAAAGTGGACAAGGTCGATGTGGTTCCACAAGGTTGGGGTAACCCTGTTGAAGTATTCGAACATACTTTGGAGCATGAAAAACATGTTTCCAAACTGATTGATGAATTGGTACAGGTAGCATCCGAAGAGAAAGACAATGCCACTCAGAACTTCTTGTGGCAATTTGTTCGTGAGCAGGTAGAAGAAGAAGCGAATGTACTCAATATTGTTAGTCGGCTAAGGAAAGCCGGAGACAGTGCTATCCTTTTTATGGATGCAAAACTGGGTGAACGGGAGTCATAAACCAGAATAATCAATAAAAATAAATAAGATGAAAATAGTAGATTTATTGGGAGGACAGGCTGAGTACTACCTGAACCATACATGTAAGACGATAGACAAACAACTTATCCATATTCCGGGACCGGATATGATAGATAAGGTATGGATGAATTCCGACAGGAATATACGCACCTTGGAGAGCCTACAAGCCCTGTACGGGCACGGGCGTTTGGCCAATACCGGGTATGTCTCCATCCTGCCGGTGGATCAGGGGATAGAACATTCTGCAGGAGCGTCTTTCGCCCCCAATCCGCTTTATTTCGATCCCGAAAACATCATAAAGCTGGCCATTGAAGGAGGATGCAACGCCGTGGCATCCACATTCGGAGTTCTGGGAGCTGTGGCACGTAAGTACGCCCATAAGATTCCTTTCATCGTGAAGTTGAACCATAACGAGCTGTTGACTTATCCGAACAGCTACGACCAGGTAATGTTCGGTACGGTAAAAGAGGCATGGAACATGGGTGCTGTAGCTGTCGGCGCTACCATTTATTTCGGTTCGGAACAAAGCCGCCGCCAGATAGTAGAAGTGTCACAGGCTTTTGAATATGCCCACGAACTGGGAATGGCTACTATTTTATGGTGCTATTTGAGAAACAGCAGCTTCAAAAAGGATGAAACCGACTATCATGCCGCTGCCGATTTAACAGGACAAGCCAACCATATCGGGGTTACCATCAAAGCCGATATCGTGAAGCAGAAGCTCCCATCCAATAACGGCGGTTTCAAGGCTATCGGATTCGGAAAGACAAACGAGCGTATGTATTCGGAACTGACCACTGACCATCCGATAGACCTTTGTCGTTATCAGGTGGCGAATGGCTATATGGGACGTGTCGGATTGATCAACTCGGGCGGGGAATCCCATGGGGAATCCGACCTGCATGATGCCGTCGTAACGGCAGTAGTAAACAAGCGTGCAGGTGGTATGGGGCTGATCAGCGGTCGTAAGGCTTTCCAGAAACCGATGAAAGACGGAGTTCAACTTCTGAACACCATTCAGGACGTATATCTGGATTCTTCAATAACCATTGCATAAAGGAGAAGTATCCATGAAAAGAATAGTGTTATTACGTCATGGCGAAAGCCTATGGAACAAAGAAAACCGTTTTACCGGATGGACGGACGTGGATTTAAGCGAGAAAGGAGTCGAAGAAGCCTGCAAGGCAGGCGATGCATTACGGGAGGCCGGATTTTCTTTTGAGGCAGCTTACACTTCTTACTTGAAACGTGCCGTAAAAACGTTGAACTGTGTCCTGGACCGGCTGGATGAAGACTGGATTCCGGTTGAAAAGACCTGGCGGCTGAACGAGAAGCATTACGGCATGCTTCAAGGACTGAATAAGAGTGAGACGACGGTCCAATATGGTGAAGAACAAGTACACATCTGGCGAAGAAGCTATGACGTGGCTCCCGCTCCGGTAGGCAAAGATGATCCCCGTAATCCGGGCATGGATATCCGCTATGCCGGTGTGCCAGATAGGGAACTTCCCCGTACGGAATCCCTGAAAGATGCTATTGGGCGTGTCATGCCTTACTGGGAATGCATCATCTTTCCCGCATTGATGTATAAGGACAGCCTGCTGGTAGTCGCCCATGGCAACAGCCTGCGCGGAATCATCAAGCATCTCAAAGGGATTTCCGATACGGATATTTCCAACCTGAACCTGCCTACGGCGGTTCCTTATGTCTTTGAATTTGACGACAGACTGGTTCTTGTCAAGGACTACTACCTTGGAAACCCGGAAGAGATACGGAAACGGACAAAGGCTGTAGCCGAACAAGGTATGATCAGACGATAAAAGTCAGTCAATCAGACTGGATTGTATTGTCTTTTTGAATATTTTATTTATTAACAATTAAAAAAGGAGGTAAAAATGGTACCTGTAAAAACAAACTCAAACTGGTTGCCGAGTATTTTTAACGATTTCTTCGAGAATGAGTGGCTGGCAAAAACGGGAGTTACGGCTCCTGCCATCAATGTCATTGAGAATGACAAGGACTACAAGGTTGAAATGGCGGCTCCCGGAATGACAAAGGATGATTTCAAGGTGAATGTTGACGAGAACAACAACCTGACAATCTGCATGGAAAAGAAAGAAGAGAAGAAGGAGGAGAAGAAAGACAAGAAGTATCTCCGCCGCGAATTCTCATATTCCAAGTTCCAGCAGACCATCCTGCTGCCTGAAAATGTGGAGAAGGATAAGATCTCCGCAAAAGTCGAACACGGGATTCTGTCCATTGAAATCCCGAAAATGAAGGAGGAAGAAAAACAAAAAACTTTCAAGGCTATCGAGGTTAAATAATTCCAGATCTGGAATGTCGTAAGGTCGGACAGGCTTTTCTTGTTCGGAAAAGCCGTCCGACCTTTAACAGACACTTCCGGAACAGGGAACCGGCACAACCGATGAAGGAATTCAATTTTGAAAAAGAACTACTTGGCGTACAGGACGAACTGTTCCGTTTTGCGTACAAACTGACAGCTAACAGGGAGAAGGCGGAAGACCTGTTGCAGGATACCCTGCTCAAGGCAATGCTTCACAAAGAAAGTTACAACAAGAACACGAATTTCAAAGGGTGGCTGTTTATCATCATGCGCAACACGTTTATCAACGGTTACCGGGCGGAGGTCGGTCATACCCGCCTGTACATATCCTCCGATCCTGCATATTATTCGCGGATCATGGACGAGTCCCGTACAGAGGAGGTGGACAAGAACTATGACCTGGAAAAGATACGTAATGCCATCAAAAGTGTACCGGAGTCACATTTCATACCTTTTGAGATGTACCTGTCAGGATTCAAATACCGTGAGATAGCGGAAAGAACCGGCGTGAGTTTGGGAACTATAAAGAGCCGTATTTTTCACTGCCGGAAAAAACTGAAAGCTATATTGGCAGAATGAAACAAAACAAGAACTGAGATAGATGAAAAAAGATGAATATATAGGAATTCTGACTTCCGGAGGGGACGCTTCCGGAATGAACGCGGCTATCCGTGCCGTGACCCGCGCCGCTATTTTTAACGGATTTAAAGTGAAAGGAATTTATAGAGGTTACGAGGGGCTGATTGCCGGTGAAGTGAAAGAACTCACTACGGAAGACGTAAGCAGCATTATCCAGAGGGGAGGTACCATACTGAAAACAGCCCGCTCCGAGACTTTCATCACTCCCGAAGGACGCAAGAAAGCTTATGAGATCATACAGAAAGAGAACATCAATGCATTGATAATTATCGGTGGAGACGGTTCCCTGACGGGAGCCCGGATCTTTGCGGAGGAGTATGATGTGACGTGCATAGGATTGCCCGGCACCATTGACAATGATCTGTACGGCACCGATTTTACCATAGGATATGATACGGCCCTGAACACCATCGTGGAGTGTGTGGACAAAATCCGGGATACGGCCACCTCGCACGACCGCATTTTCTTTGTCGAGGTGATGGGGCGTGATGCGGGCTTCCTGGCACAAAACAGCGCAATAGCTTCCGGTGCTGAAGCGGCCATCATTCCGGAAGACCGGACGGACGTGGACCAGTTGGAAACATTCATCGGACGTGGATTCAGAAAGACGAAAAACAGCAGCATCGTAATTGTGACCGAAAGTCCTGAAAACAAGAATGGAGGTGCCATGTATTACGCCGACCGGGTAAAGAAGGAATATCCCGGATATGATGTCAGGGTTTCTATCCTGGGCCATCTGCAACGGGGTGGCGCTCCGAGTGCCAATGACCGCATACTGGCAAGCCGGCTGGGTGAAGCCGCAATCCAGGCCTTAATGGAAGGCCAGCGAAATGTTATGATAGGCATACGGAACAACGAGATTGTTTATGTTCCTTTTGTCCAGGCAATCAAAAAGGACAAGCCTATTGACAAAAGCCTGATCCGGGTCCTTAACGAATTATCGATCTAAAATAACCGTTAATATGTCAGAAGTTGCTCCTTTAATATCGGATCTTGCCATAATTCTGATTATTGCCGGTATTGTAACCGTCATTTTCAAGTGGCTGAAGCAACCGGTCATATTGGGCTACATTGTAGCCGGTATTATGGCGGGTCCTTCCGTTTCCCTGGTCCCGACTGTTTCCGATCCTGCCAATATCAAAATATGGGCGGACATCGGTGTCATTTTTCTGCTGTTCGCGATGGGACTGGACTTTTCGTTCAAGAAATTGATAAATGTGGGCATTACGGCTATCGTTGCCACTGTCACTATTGTATGTGGCATGATGTTCATAGGCTATACAGCGGGGAATGCAATGGGGTTCTCCCACATGAGCAGTATTTTTCTGGGTGGAATGTTGTCCATGTCGTCCACGGCCATCGTATTCAAGGCCTTCAATGACATGGGACTTCTCCAACAGAAATTCACCGGCATTGTCTTGGGGATTCTTGTCATCGAAGATCTGGTGGCGGTAGTGATGATGGTTATTCTTTCCACGTTGGCGGTAGGCAAACATTTTGAAGGGAAGGAGATGCTGGAAAGTATATTGAAGCTGGCCGCTTTCCTGATTTTCTGGTCGGCATTGGGTATCTATCTGATACCTACCCTGCTGAAGAAGATACGCCGTTTCACCAGCAACGAGATTTTATTGATAACCTCTCTGGGACTTTGCCTGGGAATGGTGATGATTGCGACAAAAGCGGGATTTTCTGCCGCATTGGGAGCCTTTGTCATGGGGTCCCTGCTGGCAGAGACCGTTGAAGCGGAAAAAATCGCACATATCGTACAGCCGGTAAAAGACCTGTTCGCTTCCATATTTTTCGTGTCGGTGGGAATGATGATCGATCCTGCCATGATGTGGGAATATGCCGTCCCTATTCTTATCCTGACATTGCTGGTACTGTCCGGTCAGGTCCTGTTCGGGAGCTTTGGTGTCCTGCTTTCCGGCCAGCCGTTGAAAATTGCCATACAGTCCGGCTTTTCACTGACACAGGTCGGTGAGTTCGCATTCATCATCGCATCTTTAGGCGTCAGTCTGAATGTCACGGACAAGTATCTCTATCCGGTTATAGTGGCCGTATCTGTCATAACGACTTTTCTTACCCCCTATATGATACGGCTTTCGGAACCGGCATACCGGTTTATAGACATCCACATGCCTGGATTCCTGAAAGATTATCTCGTACACTATACGTCCGGGGCAATGACTGTAAAACACCAGGGCACTTGGCATAAACTGATCCGGTCTATGCTGGTGTCTGTCACACTCTATCTGGTCGTATGCGTTTTTTTCATCACTTTATATTTTTCCTATGTGCATCCTTTGATTAGGAAAAGTCTGCCGGGAATGGAAGGGAACTTGTTGGGCTTCATCATCATCTTTCTTGTCATATCCCCGTTTCTATGGGCCATCATCATGAAAAAGAACAATTCAGCCGAGTTCCGTAAACTCTGGACGGACAACAAGTTCAACAGAGGGCCTTTGGTATCAATCGTACTTGTCAAAATACTGATTTGCACGATTATCATGATGAGTATCATTACCCATCTTTTCAATGTTGCCTTGGGAGCCGGGCTGGTAGTTTCTTCCCTTATCATTGCCGTCATTTATTTCTCCAAGCGGATCAAGAAACGGTCGCTGACTATAGAGAGACAATTTATGGCAAACTTTCAAGGGACGGATGGGAATGGACTTTCTACAGAAAGTGATACAGGCTCCACCCTTGGCAGCAATATCCCGTTCAAGGAATTACATTTGGCGGATTTCACAGTATCCCCTGATTCCATATATGTGGGCAGAACATTAAAAGAAAGCAGCCTGCGCACCTTGTTTCAGATAAATGTGATTTCAATCACCCGTGGAGAAAAACGCCTGGATATACCACAAGGGGAAGAGCATCTCTATCCATATGACAAGGTTACGGTCGTAGGTACGGACCGGCAGTTGGAAAGCTTCCGGACATCCATGGAGCAAAAGAAGGTAGAAAGGAACGGGAACGGAACATCCTCGCAGGATGAGATGGAAATAGGGCAATTTCCTGTCGAAGGAGGTTCACCATTGATCGGAAAGACGATCCGGGAGGCAGACATATCGGATAGCATCATTATCGGAATAGAGAGAAGTACCGTGAATATTATGAATCCAGACCCTGATACAATTTTCAAGGAGAATGATACGGTATGGATTGTCGGTAAACGAAAAATAATAAAAGGATTGAATAAAGATTAGAACTTATTTAATTTAATATAAAATGTCATGGAATATTCAAGTTATAATGTAAATACCCCTCAATGGAGGGAGATTACAGTAGGTTCACATCTTCCTGCAGAACTGCGGAAGCTTGCAGAAATCGCACATAATCTCTGGTGGACATGGAATGATGACGTAAAGAAACTGTATTGTGATTTGGACCCGGGACTTTGGAAAGAGGTGGAACAGAATCCGGTATTGTTTCTGGAGCGGATAAATTATGAAAAGCTGGTAGCGCTGGCACATGATGAGAACTTTGTCTATAAAATGGATGCCGTCTATTCCGCCTTCAAAAAATACATCGATGTGGAACCGGACCACCAGCGCCCGTCAATAGCTTATTTCAGCATGGAATACGGCTTGGATGAAGTTCTTAAGATATATTCCGGTGGTTTGGGAATGTTGGCGGGGGATTACCTGAAAGAGGCGTCGGACAGCAATGTGGACCTTTGTGCCATAGGACTTTTGTACCGTTACGGTTATTTTGACCAGTCGCTTTCCATGGACGGCCAGCAGACAGTCAATTATAAAGCGCAGAATTTCGGGCAGCTCCCGATTGAAAAGGTAATGCAACCGGATGGGAAACAACTGGTAATCCACGTCCCCTATGCCGACAGTTTTGTGGTACATGCCAATGTTTGGAAAGCCAGTGTGGGGCGTATCCCCCTTTATCTGCTGGATACGGACAATGAACTCAACAGCGAGTTTGACCGCCCTATCACTCACCATCTGTATGGAGGTGACTGGGAGAATCGGCTAAAACAGGAAATTCTGCTTGGCATAGGCGGGATGATGACGCTGAAAGCTTTGGGTATAACGAAGGATGTATATCACTGTAATGAGGGGCATGCCGCATTGATCAATATCCAGCGGCTTTGTGATTACATAAATGGCGGCTTGAATTTTGGGCAGGCCATGGAGCTGGTACGTGCTTCCTCACTTTATACCGTACATACTCCCGTACCCGCTGGTCATGATTATTTTGACGAAGGGCTTTTCAATAAATATATGAAGGGATATCCTGGCAAGTTGGGTATAACCTGGGATAACCTGATGGATCTCGGGCGTCACAATCCGGGAGACAAGGAGGAACGTTTCTGCATGTCTGTCTTCGCCTGCAAGACCTGCCAGGAGGTAAACGGCGTCAGCAAGTTACATAAATCGGTATCCCAGCAAATGTTTGCGCCGATCTGGAAGGGATACTTCCCGGAAGAGAACCATGTGGGTTATGTAACCAACGGGGTACATCTGCCTACCTGGTGTGCGGCAGAATGGAAAAAGCTTTTCAAGGACAATTTTGATGAGAACTTTTTCTGTGACCAGTCCAATCAGAAAATCTGGGAGGCTGTCTATGGCATCCCAGATGAAGAGATATGGAATACCCGGTTAAAACAGAAAGCAAAATTGCTGGACTATATCAAAAGCAAATGCAGCAAGGACTGGCTCAGGAGTCAGGTTGATCCGGCATTGAGCGTTTCCATTTTTGAGAGATTCAATCCCGATGCCCTTCTAATAGGTTTCGGACGCCGTTTTGCTACATATAAGAGGGCTCATCTTCTGTTCACGGATATAGACCGACTTGCTAGGATCGTGAATAATCCGAAATATCCGGTACAGTTCATCTTTGCAGGCAAAGCCCATCCCAATGACGGTGCCGGGCAGGGACTGATCAAGCAAATCGTGGAAATATCCCGGCGCCCGGAATTTTTAGGTAAAATCATATTCTTGGAGAATTACGACATGGACCTGGCGCGCCATCTTATCTCGGGTGTGGATATCTGGATGAATACCCCTACGCGGTTGGCAGAAGCTTCGGGTACGTCGGGCGAGAAGGCATTGATGAACGGTGTGCTTAATTTCTCCGTGCTGGACGGTTGGTGGTATGAAGGATACCGCAAGGATGCCGGATGGGCACTGACCGATAAAAGTACTTATCAGAATGAACAGTACCAAAACCAGCTGGATGCCGAAGCCATCTATTATTTGTTGGAGCATGACATCCTGCCACTATATTACGAGCATGGGGGGAAGAACTATTCGGAAAACTGGGTCAAGTATATCAAGAACTCAATCGCACAAATCGCTCCCCATTTTACCATGAAAAGACAGTTGGACGACTACTATGACAGGTTCTATAACAAGCTGTCAGAGCATTTCCATATTCTGGCAGCCGACAACTTTGCGAAGGCGAAAATGATGGCTGACTGGAAAGCAAACGTCCGGAGCAGATGGGATGCCATAGAAATCAAATCCATAGAGGCTGGGAATGGGCTGAATGCCACGGTTGAAGCCGGAAAGGAATATGAGGTGACGGTTGTCGTTGATGAGAAAGGCCTGGATGACGCAATCGGAATAGAATCGGTCATTATCAGGCATGAAGGCGGTCAGGATCACATATATGAGGTAATTCCCCTTTCGTCAGTTTCCAAGAATGGGAATTTATATACCTTTAAGGCGACATCCGGCATTTTCAACGCCGGAAGCTTCAAGCAGGCCTTCCGTATGTATCCCAAGAATGCTTTGTTACCTCACCGGCAAGATTTCTGTTATGTACGATGGTTTTAATGAACAGTAAAAGGATATGCAAAAACAACGTATGAGCGGGCAAAATCAAAAAACAGATAAACGGATAGCATGGCCGATCATCATCATGAACTTCACGGGAGTGTATGACTACGAGGCGTTTGCCCGGAACAATAAGTTTATATGGCTGGACTGTCGTCATCTTTATGGTACAGAGGGCTACTGTGACAGGGATGGTACTTTGGCTTTGAAGCGGATGATTGCTGATTATCCGGCGGAGGGAGTCCATTTCATCGATTCAGGCAATTATCATTATTTGACTAAATTCTGGACAGACAAACTCGAAACTCCGTTTTCGCTGATTGTGTTCGACCACCATCCCGATATGCAGCCACCGTTGTTTGACAACATACTTTCTTGCGGAAGTTGGGTAAAGGATATATTGGACCATAACAACAACTGCAAGAAAGTAATTATCGTAGGTGCTTCAGACAAACTGATACAGGCTGTGCCGAAAGGATATGAAAGACAAGTCCGGTTTTACAGTGAAACTACGCTCATGCACGAAGAGGGTTGGCAGGACTTTTCTTCCGGACATATCAACGGGCCGGTTTACATTTCCATAGACAAGGATGTCTTGAATCCGGCTTCGGCAGCAACAAACTGGGATCAAGGTTCTCTCAGCTTATGGGAATTGGAGAAACTGCTGGCTGTTATTCTTCAGAAAGAACAGGTAGTGGGCATTGACATCTGTGGGGAATGCTCCACAACACTCAATCTTTTTGAAGAAAAACGGGAAACCATCATGGATAGCCGGGCAAACAAAGAATTGCTCAGACTTATCCGGTCATCCTCCGGCCTTCAATAGAATTAGTTTTTTCTTGTTATTATAATTTATCATATAAAAATAATTTAGCTTTATGAAAACAATTGTTCGAAGAATTGGGCTTGTTGCACACGATGCAATGAAAAAAGACATGATAGAGTGGGTTCTCTGGAACTCGGAACGTCTGATAGGACATAAATTCTATTGTACGGGTACAACCGGTACACTAATTAAAAAAGCCCTTGAAGAAAAACATCCTGAAATCAAATGGGATATCACAATCCTGAAATCTGGTCCTTTAGGAGGTGACCAGCAAATTGGTTCGCGGATCGTAGAAGGAGAAATAGACTATCTGTTCTTTTTTACAGATCCGATGACACTACAGCCGCACGATACGGATGTGAAAGCATTGACCAGACTGGCTGGAGTTGAAAATATTGTTTTCTGCTGTAACCGTTCGACTGCGGACCACATTATTACGAGTCCTTTATTCACTGACCCAACTTACGAACGTATTCATCCGGATTATACCAATTACACGCAGCGTTTTGAAAACAAGGGAATCATATCTGAAGCAGTGGAGCAAGTGAAAAAGCGGAGGAATAAAAGTGAGAATAACATTTCCAAATGAACTGTAATAAGTAGTAGCATATTTATAAGGCTATCTAAGAAACAAGTTGTTTACATCTTTCAGAACTGGTATCTACTGAATGGTAATCTGCTTCCACCAACCAGAAGGGTTGGTGGAAAGAAACCACTTATAAAATATTTCGCTTCCTTTATGCATCCCAGTCGAAAAAGGACAAGGGCATTGCGGGTGTACATCACTCCTTTCACCTTCTTGTTTAGTCCTTCCAGCAAAGTCTTGCTACCAGTTTTTTCTGGAACTACCTTGTGAAAAATTATGCGAAAATCGCCTTTCTGTGCCCGGATTCATCCGCAGGATCCCATGCCAAAGGGACATGGAACATGCCGGTAGCTTATCCCCCACGACTCCGGAGCATCAGGGGGTAGGGACGGTTTGGCGGCAGGTTGCCGTTAAACCGTACGATTTTCGTTTAACGAAAACACAACTTGCTGTCCGCAGGGGCGGACCATGTTTCTCCAATAATTATTGTGTATCAGACCATTGTGTGGCTATTTTCCTGTGGTTTGTGGGGCTTTTCCATCAGATATTTGCCGGCTGTTCTCCCCATTAAAGGATAGATATATCTCCATGACCATGTGACTTACGCCCATAATTCGGGGATAAGGAGGCGAATATACGGAAAATCTGCCCTTTACATGCCCTATTGTCCATTAATGGATTGCTACTTCTACACTTCTGCAAATGGAGAATAACAGGTAACCGTATACGCCTTATTGTTTTTTCATCGTCTCCATTAATGGATTGATACTTCTACACATCTGTAAATGGAGAATAACAGGTAGCCGTATACGCCTTATTGTTTTTCTTCATCGTCTCCATTAATGGATTGCTACTTCTACACATCCGCAAATGGAGAATGACAGGTAGTCGTGTGTGACTTATGTTTTTTCTTTATAATCTCCATTAATGGATTGATATTTATACACTTCTGCAAATGGAGATTTTGAGATATCTATATCCGGAAGGATGCGTGCTCCCTTCGCTCCCGGCTATCCCTATTTTGATATCCGGCTATATCGCAATTCTGTGATAGCATTATCCGGATAGCGTATCATATGGCTATATACAAATATGGCTACACTATAATTCATGGTTGTGATGGAGATGGCTTTTCCTATCCGGTAACAGACCATGATGCCACGAGGAAAAAAGCGACAGCCGCAGAGAAAAAACGGATGGCAGGAACCATTATGGAATCTGGTAAATAGAAAATCCGGTACATGCGAATTCAGGCGATCATCCCGGATGGTAACCTGTCAAAGAGGCTTTTGAGACATTTGAAATACCGATAATAAAAAAAACGAGATCAGGTATTTTGGCGGATGGCGGCAGGATTGCCGCCTCCGGCCCTTCCGAGTTTGTACGCGTCCTGCGTGAGCGCAGCTGGTTTGACAGCGGGTGCACCGACGGGGAGTACATGGTGAATTTCTCCGGGCGGTACAGGGAACTGCACGGGGTGACGGTGAGGACCGACACGCCGGAGCATTTCATGGACGACCTGAAAAAGTACGGTTACATCAAGGGCTGAACAGTCCGTTCCTTTATTATTACACTCCCTGCCGGTTTGGGGTCGCTTCACTTCCGGTGGGGATTTTTCTTTTTTCATCGCCGTGACGCACCCGTCCTTCAGGTTTTCCAAAGGGGGGCGTGAAAACCGACCGGCTACGGAGTATTTTTCCTTCCCATATGACAAAAACCGACTATCCATGACTATTCCTGCCAGTGTACCGGTCGCGCTTGCCTCTCATGGTTTCTTCCCTTATATTCGCACTGACATTTAAACAAGTTGAAAAATATGGAAATATGCTACATCGAGGCCGGTGTCCTTGAGAGGATGCTGGCACGCGCCGAGAACCTGTCCGCACATGTGGACAGACTGTATGAGAGAAACCGCTGTAAGGAACCCGGAGAGTGACTGGACGGCCAGGATGTCTGCCTGCGCCTTGACATCTCGCCACGTACCCTGCAGACACTCCGCGATACCGGACGGCTGGCGTTCACCCGCCTCCAGCGCAAGTTCTATTACAAGCCAGAGGATGTGGAGAAGCTGATGGCCTACGTCGGCATCAGACGCA
The DNA here is from genome assembly GCF_013874375.1 of Bacteroides sp. CACC 737. Classification (NCBI taxonomy): domain Bacteria; kingdom Pseudomonadati; phylum Bacteroidota; class Bacteroidia; order Bacteroidales; family Bacteroidaceae; genus Bacteroides; species Bacteroides sp. CACC 737. The sequence goes on along the minus strand of NZ_CP059408.1, from coordinate 2,470,821 downwards.
AGGAGAAGGCAATGAGAGAAGGAAGGAAGAACGGAAACCTTTAAAGAGCGGAAGAGATGGAAGGCATTATCGACAAGGAGAACGAACGTGTCCGCAGGTTCTTTGCCCTGCTGGACAACATGGAGAAAAAAGTGGAGCGTCTTGCCCGTGACAACCGTCCTCCCTTCAACGGGGAACGGTTCCTGACTGACAGGGAGCTTTCTGGAACGTTGAGGATCAGCCGCAGGTGCCTGCAGGATTACAGGGACCAAGGGCGGATTCCCTATATCCAGCTTGGCGGGAAGATCCTGTACAGGCAGTCGGACATCGAGAAGCTGTTGGAGGAGAACTATCACGCAGCATTGGTATAATATCGTATTCAAGTTTAAGGATTGCCGCCGGAATCGTAAATACAATTCCGGCGGCAATTTTTTTATTTAGCCTGCGGCTTCCTTGTCGGCCGCAGGCTTTCTTCTTTCCATCAGCCGGTCCATGTCCGAGGATATCTTCCGGTCGGTGACCTGGGCGTAGACCTGCGTGCTGTCGATATTCGTATGGCCCATTATCCTGGCGATGCTCTCTATCGGAATGCCCGCGGTCAGTGTCAGGGTCCCGAACGAATGCCGGGCCATGTGGTAGGACAGGTTCTCTTTCATGCCTAATGCCACGCCCATTCCATGTACCTCGTACCAGAGGACATCGCGGACCGGCAGCGGGAATACCGGCCTGTCGTCATCCGTGGTGTTGTAAAGATCCAGTATCTGTCCGGCTATGGGATGCAGCGGGATGAACGCCTCCACGTCCGTTTTGGCGCGGCGGATGCGGATATACCTTCTTCCTTCCGAGGTCGTTCCGATGTGACGGGGATGGAGAGCCCTCGTATCCGCGTAGGCCAGACCGGTCAGCGAGGAGAAGATGAACGTCCTGCGCGCCAGCTCCATCATCGGGTCGGGCAGCGGGGTTTCCATCATCCGCTTCAGTTCACTGCGGCTGATATGCCTTAGTTTAGGTGCTTCTTTCCTCTCGTATGCCACGTCCTCTATCGGGTTGGCACGCAATACTTCCCGGTCCACGGCGATGTAGATGAGCCGGTTGAGCCAGCACAGGCAGTGGTTCACGTGTCCGTTCCTGTGTCCCAGCTCCTTCTTGAGAAAGACCTTGAACGATTCGGCGAACTCTTCGGTGATGTCCGAAAAGGCGATGTCCTTCATCCCGCGGGATTCGATGAACTGCCTGAGGTTAAGCTGCGTGGTCTTCGACTGGCGGTAGGTGGAGGTGGAATTGATCTCCTTGGAGCGGACCCTGAGCCGTTCGCGTTCCACCTCTCCGGCCTGCAGGAGGTATTCCGGCACGGAATTGGCACCGGATACGGTGGTCTTGAGCAGCTCGGCCGTGACCACTCCCTGGTTCCTTAGCAGGTTCCCGTACGCCTCTTCCAGCCGGCTTCGGAAGGCGGCAAGGCGGTTGTTCTCCCTGGCTGTTTTGATTTCACACTTCTTGCTGTCCCAGTCTCCGGGTTTGCAATAGATGCCTGTCGTGACAGCCGATTTCTTTCCGTCGATGCTGATCCGGCAGAGGACGGCGGTCGTGCCGTCCGATTTTACCTTGTTACGGTTGATGTAGAATAAAAGCTTAAATGTACTGCGCATGATAATGATTGTTTAATTGTTTAAGGATTAAAGAATAAGTTTCAAATCGCGGGTTGCCTCGACGAACCTGTCCATGTCCTCGAACAGTCGCTTCGGAGTTACACGGGCATATATCTGGGTGGTCTTTATGTTGGAGTGTCCCAGCATTTTGCTGATGGTCTCGATCGGCACTCCCTCCTCGAGCGTGACCAATGAGGCGAAAGAATGCCTTCCCATGTGGTAGACAAGGTCCTGGCTCAGCCCCGCCATCAGGCGCAGGGATTTCATGTTGGCCCTGAGCGTATGGTAGTCCTGCGGCGGGAAGAGGGTGATGCGGGTATCGTCACGGTACTTCTCGATCAACGCGAGTGCTTCCGGCAGCAGCTTGACGCGTCCGAGGTAGTCAGTCTTCTTTCGCCGGTATTTCAGCCAGAGGCTGCCCTCGTCATCCCGGAAGAGGTTCTCCCGGGTGATGCTTACCGCATCGGCATAGGCGGTGCCGGTGTAACAGGCGAAGAGGAAGAGGTCCCGGGTGATGACATGTGACCTGCGTTTTTCCGGTATCTCCAGATCGCGTAGCTTCTCGAAATTCTCCCGGCTGAGTGCTTTCGGTGTTGTCTCCTTCTGCTTGGGCAGCTTGAAGTGGCAGAAATGGTATTTCTCCGAGTGCCCCTCCTTGTAGGCGATGCGGCAGATCTTTTTCAGGATGGACAGGTAATGGCGCACCGTCTCCATTGCCAGTTTCTTCTTTTCCAGGCAGAAATCCTGATAGTCACGGATGAACTGCTCGTTGAGCTGTCCGAAGGCGAGGTCCGAGACCTTGAATTCCGTTTTGATGAATTCGGCAAGGGTGCGCCGGGTGTACACGTAGGTCGACATTGTCGTCGGTGCACGGTCCACGCCGACACGGGCCTTCATCTCCTCATTGTGCCGGTCGAGAAGTTTGAGCAGGGTCATCTGCATGCCCGCGTTACCCTGGAACATGTCCCTGACCGCGGCGGCATCGAAATCCTTTTTCCTTTCCATGAGGGAATTGAAGGCCGAGTGTACGGCAAGCAGCAGCCTCTCTATTTTTTCATTGGTCTCCACCGCTTCCCGGCTCTTGCCATTCAATCGGCTCTCACGCGCGTTCCATAGCCCGGGGGTACAGGAGAGCTTGCAGCTGAACTGCGCCATCGTGCGGTTGAGGGTGATCCGTCCCATGATCGGGGCCTTGCCGGTCTTGTCCGGCTCGCTCTTTTTCAGGTAGAGCAGCACCTTGAATTTTTCCACTTTCATAACGCTCTTTTTTAGGTTGTAAAAATACTCCTTTGAAAAGCGTCCTTTGGCATGCAAAACATTGATAAACAGTGAATACAAATCTGCTTTGTTCCTATCGGTAAAAATTCGGTTACCTGCCGTTGTTTTCGAAACAGGCGGCTAACAGTCTGGTAACTGAAACGTCGCAATATTTTGTTTTCTTTTGCAGGTCTGTCTGTTCTGCAAATCTTGCAAAATGCTTAATTATAAACGTTTTACGTTTAATTATCGTCATTCTGTTTTTTATTGCATTTCTAAATATTACTTACGTTGCAAGACATACGGCTGCAACTTTGAATTTGTCTTTGGGAACACCTATAGAAACGGTTTCTAAAATAATGGGGCACACTAAAATTTCTACAACTCAGATTTATGCGAAAATCTTAGACCAGAAACGAAAAGAGGCTGTAGATAAGCAGAATGGAATATTTGATTAACCCGAAAGTATATTAATTTTTATGGAATTTGTTCAAACAGAAAAATATGAGAACACGATTTGGGAAGGTATTCGTTATCTTTCACCAATGCCGTATGTAAAAAAGAGGGAGGTAGCATGTCAGGTGTTTAATCACTTAAATCGTTTGAATTCTAATAAAGTCGTAAATGAAATATTAGCAAATCCTCTCCCGATTGAGCCTGTATGGAAGTATTATAAGTCTAAACTTAAAAAATCGTTAACTCCTTTCCATTATGATAGGAACTCAGAAATGGTTTTTATTGATGGGAAACCGTATGTTAATCTTGATGATTTGCCTACAATAGAAGAATGTGATATATCATCTGCGGATTGTGATATTCAGGTATGTATTCCTCATAAGATATATGTGGCTGGGATAGGTGAATCTATTGTTATAGGAGGGAAAAGTTCTTATGGCGATATTGCGGGTAAAATAGAGGAGGCTATTAATTCCTTAAAACAAGCTGTTGAAAATAATTTAGCGATAAATTTAGAAGAAGAAAAAGATTTTTTTCAAGATACTGTGCTAAATGAAAATCAAAGTAAAAATAAAAAATGTTTTCAAAGGAAGCAGTTTTTACATGGATATAATGAAAAACAAATAACTAAACTTCATGAACTTCTGGTGTTGGAGAACTTTTTAAAAGATGATTTGGATAGCTTGTTATATTATTGTGGCTTGAGGGATGTATTATCAGGGAATGAAAAATTAGAGTGGCTTAATTCAAAAACTTCATTAGCTTATCTGATTGATAAAATATATTCGACTCATTTTAATGAGTTATTTCCAGAATTAATGGTTAAAAAAATTTTTGTGATAAAAGTTAATGGTGAAAGTAAGTCGTGTGAAAATCTTAGGCAACTATTAAACCAAGTAACATCTTTGCCACCAAAGTTAAAAGGAAAGAGGGCTTTAATTTATAATAAATTAGATAGAATTATAGATGAGGTAAATGAGGCAGCCAAGTAAAGGTTGCCTTTTTTATTTACTTCTATTCAGTAAATAAATTTGTAATAAAAGTCTATAGGATAGTTTGTTAGTTCTTCTCAATTTTGCACTAAAATCAAAAAATAACATATATATGAGAAAAGAAATAGAAGATGAACTAACTGCTATTAAGCAGCTCTTGTTGTTGGGAACAAAAAATGTTCTCAATATGGATGATGCCAGTTTATTGACGGGATTTTCCAAAAGTCATCTATATAAATTGGTATGCGCAAAAGAGATTCCTCACTTTAAAAGTAAAGGAGGTAAAATCACGTATTTTAAGAAAGATGAGTTGGAAACATGGATGCTCAATCATCGAGTGGCTACTCACGAAGAGATAGAGCAGCAGGTGGCAAATTATTCAATTACGAGAAAGAAAGGCTGAATAATGAAATGGTATTATTCCTTATATAATAAGGGGGAAGTGCACTACAAAATTGGTATATAAACTATAATAACATTATCTTATGTATGACACAATTAATTTCTACCACCACGATAAGGCTTTAGATTTGAGTTCTCTCAATCAACATCTTGAGAAGGTGAAGAGAATTACAGATGAAGAAACTGGAGAGTGGCTTTATAGTTGGGTGAAGATAGGTGACTTCAAATTTCAGTTTGGTATGAACTGGTTAAGTGCTACTGGTAGCCTTCCTCGTTTAATCTATCCCGACAACACATTCATGTTGAGTCGTGCGGATTCTCGAACTTGTATCGAGATATTATCCGATAAGCTGCACTATGATATGACTCTCGTAGATGTTACACGAGTGGATGTTGCAGCTACATTCGCAATGAAGCAACCAGTTAAATTATATTTGGATTGTTTGGGCGAATTAGCCCATTTTAAAAGGATAGGTAGCGTAAAAGACGAAACCTTGTATTACCGACAAGGAAACAAAAAACTCGGACAACAGTTCTGCTTTTATGATAAACTTCGAGAAGCTCTTGATGAACGAAAGATAACCCCGAAGGGAATAGAAGGCGAGAACTTATTACGTTATGAACGGCGGTGGTATGGTAGACTTCCTGCACAACTAAAAGAACCGGAAGTTAAAGGGCGCACCTTGTACGATGAGAGATTTTATCACAAGATAATGGAATTATGGGCAGAATCTTACTTTGCAATCGCAAAGAGAAAAACTCTCGTTGATGATGCTATTGGAATGATTAGAACTCCCAAAGAGGGCTTTTACTACGTCATAGCAAAAGCCTTGCAGATGCTGCCTATAGACTTTGTTTCAAAAGAAATTACAACCATGCAAATGTACGGTGTCTATTCCTCTCCAAACTCCTATTCACGTTTACGAGCTATGTTCCGAGAAATTCAGAACCAAGTGAATATAATGCAAGAAGCGGAGTTAATGAGGGAGCTAAATGAGAATATTGGCAATATATTAAATAATTTAAATTCATAGTATAATGAAAGACTATGTTAAAGGAGTTATAGTGGAAATAACCACAGCTCCACAGTATAGCCATATCAGGCTATTAAAAGAATGCTCGAAAACAGAGCACTATGATATAATAGAAAATATCTCTTCCCAATTGCAGGAGATGAGTATCGAACGTGTAAGGGATGGTTTTCATCTTAGAGGGCATGGCGATAACTATGCTGTTCAAGTCACACCCAGCCAAATTGAAATATCTTGTATTCCCAGTTTGTATCAATCCATTCTATCTATGGTAGAAGATGCCGAAAGCATATTTGGAGTTCCTTTGAACGGATTCAAAATTATGCAATTAGGATATAAAGTAAGCTTGTTGACTAACTATAAAGAAGTTCAACCTGCTTTGGAGAAATTAGCTTGTCCGTTTACCGAAGAGGAAAGCGGTTATATGGAGAAGCTTTATAGGAAAGGCGAACCTGCCTTATTCTTTGCTACTGGATATCCGAATTTCTTTTTTAGGAATAGTGACAAGCAACTCAACATGTATGCTTCCCAGTCGGGATTTTTGAAAGACACTAATTTTCAGCTTTTGACATTTGAACTGTGTCTTTTCAGGCGTTTCCCAATCAGAATCAGAAATAAACATCTTGTTGATTTCATTGGGAATGAAAATGTATTCAGGCAGGAGCTTACTTTCCAACTGTATCAAAGTTATATTGAGTTGAGGAAAGAAGCCGCAGTGAGGTTGACAACTGCTGATGATAGTTCAGGGTTTTATTCAGCTCTTGATGCGGAGTTCAAAAAAATAAATGAACAGTATGGCTGGTAGTTTCATCTTCTAAAAAAGAGGTCAGGAATGGCTGTTTTTTAGCCCCCTGACCTCTTTTTCTAAAAGGTAAGGCAATCGTAGGTTTGAAGAATTTCTTCCTGACGAAGCCCTAAATATCGTTTGGTGATAGCAACCGAACTATGGTTGAACAGCTCCATTAATTTGATTAAAGCAAGTTCCGAGTTCTCCCCATTCATTGTATAGACCTGCCTTCCGAAAGTCTTTCTGAGGCTGTGACAAGAGAAGTTCTTGATTTTTAGTCGGTACTTCCTTCTCACCTCTTTAAGAACGACATTAATCCGTTGGACTGTGAACACCGTTCCTTTCTGGCTTATGAGGATTGGCGCATTAACCCCGACCGGATTTATATGCTTGTAACATTCTTTGATGTGCTGCTGTAACTGGGGATTGATTCTGATTATTCTTTGCTTACCAGTCTTTTTCTCTATTATCGTAAACTCGTCCGTACCAAGTATCTGCTTCCACCTTAAAGCGAGAATATCAGATATTCTTAAACCAGTGAAGCATCCCAAAGATATGAGAAGTGAAATCTTATAATTTCCGTCTTTGGCTAATTTACGGATTAGGTTCATTGCATCCGACCACACGAGATAGTCTGCTGTGGTAGTTGAAAATTTTAAGCTCATTATATTCAGTTTTATATCAATTTAATTATAAGTGAATATTTATTTTTTGACGATATATATAGAATGCTGATTAGTAGCATAATGTTCACTTCTGATAAAAGTGAATATTTTATCTCGGTCAGATTACGAGCACCCATATCAGATACCCACTACCTGACCGAGATAGAAGCCCTATAACTGTCCTTCATCGGCAAAGCTGTAATAGCTATCATCCGTTAGAATAATGTGGTCCATGACCGTTATTCGCATAATCTCGGCTGCTTTCTTCACTTGCTCCGTCAAGGCAATATCCTGCCGACTGGGGCGTAGTTTTCCGCTTGGATGATTGTGCGCGAGAATTATAGCCGTAGCGTTGGTAAGCAAGGCTGCTTGCAGGATTATCCGTACATCAGCACTCGTTTCGGTTATTCCTCCTTCCGAAATCTGTGTATAGCCTAAGACCTCCTGCGCTTGGTTCAGGAACACCGTTTTAAAATATTCCTTATAGCCGATTGTACCTTCCCTGAACGTAGGTAGTAACATTCTGTACGCATCGAAAGATGTAGCGATTTTTCGCTTCTTTCTAACTGTTGATTTATAGGAAAGCTCCACCTCTCCCGCTTGATAATCTATATCCATGATATGTGATGTTTGATTAATTAATAAAAGAGGACACCATGCTGATGATATCCTCTTGATAATAGTTGTCTGTACTTTATCAGATGAACGGAAGATAAGTATCATCCAGCACACCGCTGTCTATTATCCGTTTACACAGCTTATGTGATGCTTGGTTCCTGAGGTCTGTCCCATAGCTGTCGTCACCTACCATTCGGATAACCGCCACTATGGTACGCATCAACTCTTGCTGTAGGGTGCGGTGGTAGAACCGGGTGCTTTCTGCAAATCTCTTGGGGCTCCAGCCCATATCATTTAAGGCTCGTTCCAGTTCCTGTGCTGCCTTGTATTCACGACTGTTTTGTAATTCCATATTATTGTAGTTTTAGGAAGTTCATAAAATAAAGAAAGGACAACTAATTGAATAGCTGCCCTTTCTTCTCTCTCAATCAACACCACTTAGCCCAAGAACCAAGCGTATTTGTTATCAATTCCTTGCAGGACGTTGTTAAGCCCTACACTGACTTCCGTAGCATTTACGGCTCGTTGCAGATAAGTATCAATGTAGCTGCCCTTGTTAGCCTGCGTTAAAAGATTATGAAAATCGAACATGGATATAGCATTATCCTTTGCTCCGAACACTTCGTTGTGGTAGTAGTCGCGACAAACAGAATTAATCTGGCTGTCGGTTATCAGTAATCTTGGAACTGCTTTCTGTCTTGCAGGTGACAATGCTTGGTACATCCGCATCCGTCCTACGATTTGCGCAAACTGGGTTTCGGATAGTGAGGTGTCGGTAAGCATCTGCATCAGGTGGATTTCCTTTGCAGGATTAAAACTGTGGAACAGTTCAAGCACGTTGCGATAGAGTTCACTGATGCTCGTCACCTCCATGTTGTATTTCAGCCCTTCACCAGTTAGCACCTGATTGGAACAGATATGCACTCTCCAACCGACAAAGACGGAGAACTTCTCTATTCCTTTGGTGGCTCGGTACAAATTAAGGTCGCTGTAGTTCCGCACTCCACCGATGCACAATTCAAGTCGTTGCCCTCTTACCGTTTCGGTAATGGTTGGGATGGTAAAAGCAAACGCAAGCCGTTGGTAGAACTGCGTCTTTTCGCATTCTAAAAGCTCTGAGGCTTTCTTTCCCAATGCTTGCGGTACTCTGCCTCGGACGATGTGTGACACCCTTATATCGGGGTTATTTACCCGTTCTCCTGCATAGAAGGAACTGGCTGCATCATGCACGCAGGATATAAAATCTTGGTGGGCGATAGTCAGCTCTTGGTTCGCCCATGTTGGAACGACACACTTGTTTGCAAGCTCGTTCATGGTGATTGCATCGGTATTTGCTTCAAGAAAATTGACACCCGACTTTGCTGCCATTTCGTCTTGGATAACGGTTGCTTCTTCTGCAAACTCACCCAAATTCAAAGATTCTCTACGCTGTGCCGCATTGGGCATGATTACTAAATTTCTCATAACAGTAAATTTAAAAAGTGAATATTGATTGAATAGGGCAGATACCGGGTATTGCTAAGGATTGCTCCGTACATGTATCTGCCTGAATAGCGATTTGAGCTATAAATTCGACTTGGGAGATAGTATGAATGGAATAGCGGAATTTATATGTCTGATGTGCTTTCGAGAAAGGAAACGGTATAGCTTCCTTGACTTCGCTGTTTTAAACTTTAGTTAATGTAATAAATTCTATATTGTATTAATTACAAGTGATTGAATGAATAAAAATCATCAGTGATTTGAGGGAGTGCTTTTCCGGAAAACATCTTCCTGCCTATGTATAGAAGCAGTACATGGCTCAATATTGAGCTACTAAAATTTCGTTAAATGGTTGGTTTTGATTGAAAACCTCCGTTCTTGAATTAGAGAAGGGTAGATATATAAATTTAAAATTGGAAGTATGGAGGGGGAGGATTTCAGAGGTGGAGTGGTGTGCTTATCAATATGAAGAAATTTAGCCCCCTCTTTTATTATGGAGGAAAAGGATTATATATTTCTACCCTCCCAGTCTGCTAAATCTACTATCAGAACTTATTCAGATTACCCAGCTATTCCCTTCATTGCATAGCTATAAAAATGAAGTCGTAATAGAGTGTTCCATCACGACTTCATTAGCATAATTATAGTTTATCAAAAATAGATAGTTCCTTCTCCAGTGCTTACGTAACTGTTGAAATCTCCTATATTTTCTTTTTGCCATCTATCAGTGGGATGTGAAACTTTATCGACATAATACCAATCATTGCCCCCAATAAATTGATAAGAATGAACAAGCCATCCTATTTGAACCTTATCAAAATCACGAATTGCTTTCTTGCATCTCAATTTGACCTTTTTAGCTTTAGTGGTATCTTTGCCTTTTATCAAATATCCAATAGTCGTTATATATTCCTCACCATTATATGTTTCAATTTTCTGATAAGAATCTGCAATCTTTACATTTGCAACGCCTATGCTTGTTATAAGCAACATAGTGGCTAATAAAAATAATGTTCTCATAAAATTACGTTTTAAGTTACTGATATATTCAATTAGAAGAATAATTAGATGTTATTAATCTATTTATTATCTCTTTAAATAGTGTTGCTGCGTGTATATGACCGCTTGCAGGAAGCCCTTGTTTCTTCAAGACCACAAGAATTGTATATTGAGGATTGTCAGCAGGGAAGTAACCACAGAAATCCATGATATAGGTTAAATCATCAGGATTTCCTATCTGTATTGTTCCTCCTTTGCCCGCTATCTTTGCCTTATTTGTATTGGCACGCTTTCCAAGTCCTTCTGCTGCCGTTCTTTCCAGTGCTTGACGAATACTATCTATGTTTGCTTTAGAGGCTATCTGAGGGCTGATAATAGCTACACTATCCTTATATAGCTGGGGCTGCACCATGCACCCATGATTGGCTATTGCATTATAGAAAGCAATCAACTGTATAGGAGCAATTTTTGAGGTAGCCATATTAGTGGACGGTATGCACTCCAACCCTTTGACAGAATCGGGTTTACCATAACCGATTTGCCCGATTGCAGCCTCGTATTCGGATTTATTATCGTCAAAGGCACGTTCCCTTATCAAGACTTCTCCAATGCGAGAACTGGCGGCTATTGCCCATTCTACCGTTATCTTCCCATAGCCACCTCTATGCCAGTTATGGTCTTTTATTGTATCACTGTCAGAGATATAAATACCTTCGCCTACATCTACGGTGTCGGATAGACTGACCTTGCCAGTCTCTAATGCAGCCAAAAGGGTGGCTACTTGCCTCTGCTCCGTTGGATATGGGGTGCAGAAATCAGTTGTAGGCTGGAACGGAGAGAGGGTATCTTTTCGTTCCAGTCCTACCATTGCTTTGATATAGCCCGTAGTAGTTTCCATGATGATAGCTTTGCCTGATGTAACTTTATGCTTTTCTAAAGTCGCAGTTAAGAGGGGAGCTAACCGCTTCTGCCATATCGTATCAATAGTTGAGTTATTTTCAACAGCCCTATTTGCACAACTAAATAAACTCCCTATCATAATGAAATATAAACATAAAGCAATTTTAGTTCTATATTTTATCATCATAATTGTATTCCTAATCCCATGCCATTTTCTAACCATATATTGTAACATTCTGGATTTTTTTTATAAGGAGCTATTTTAATTCTAACAGAAGCAACACGTCTTATAGTACCTTCACCGCGTTCATCGGGTACGTATGGAAAATGTCGAAGCCATTTTTCCTTTGTTTCATTAAATTTATCAGAATAGTATTCAATAGTACCCGTATATTCATACCACTCATTATTTTTTTTCCTTCTTTTCTTCTCTTTTTTATCAATATTAGTGTTTAAACCTATCACTTTTATTTTTGCAATATAATCAGAGGGTCTACCCCCTGAGTAAGTAGAATAGCTATAGATAACAAATTCACCATAATTCCCTTTCATAACATATCCAATGCCAGAACCATAATTGATATTCATACCATCTTCCCATCTATCATCCCAGTAACCATTAAAACATTTCCCATATCGAAAATAAGTTTGTCCTAATGCGGTAGTCGTAATAAATAATATTGTGATTATAAAAAGTACTCGTTTCATATCAACATAGTTTAATAATTAAAATAAATAACTCCTCTTGATGAGCTTACTTTCCATTCAAAATTATTAGCTAAATCCTCACCATCAAGATAAGCATTTACTTTAGAGGCGGTAGCACCATCTTCACTCATCCATCTTTCGTATTCAGGAAGATAGATGGATTTTAAATAGATGATTGTTCCAGTAAAAGAATTGACGGAATTTACTTTTATTTTAATCCTCTTGAACCTTTGAGTATAGCTGTCATAGTAGTAACCAGCAACAGTAGTATATTTTTGTTGCTGTCGGTTGTTGGTCTGAGAATTTTCATTTTCGTATATCGAATGATAACGAACAAGAGGAACCTGAGAATATGCTATCAAGGATAGCGTACAACAGATAAGCATAATTAAAACTCTTTTCATGATTAAATTATTTGTGCCGACCAGTTCCCGAAGTAAGCGGTTTTCATTTTAGATATAGGCATATAAAAAGCGTGGGAACTTCTGTATTACCTAATCTGAGGCTCTGGACTGCCCACCTTCAAGTAATAAACAGAAGCCCACGCCCAATGATATATAGACTACTTCCATGTAGGAGTAGGTATATAACACAAGCGTGAGCGTTCTTGTCTATCATCCTTGAAGGTTGAAATTGTCCAGATTTCAGATTAAGGATAATATCTTAAACGCTCTTTTTCGTTAATATGTCTGCACTCCAAACTTGGAGAACGCTGCAAAGTTATAGAAAAGGCGTTGGAACTCAAAAGAAAACACCTTGAATTTCACGAGAGTAGGTTGTAGAGCATATTTCGGAGAATGTATGAATAGCCAAAGCTGCCTCTTGGTATCTGTATGAGTAGCGAGCCTACAGAAGCCGAATAGGGGTGATTTTGAACGGTTTTCAGCATTGACTATAAATGGTTACAGAGAAACAGAACTGCCTAAATCGGGCGAGAATCAAGGGGGGAGGTTTCTTATGGCTGTTTGGAGCGAGGATATTACGAAGTCCATAGAGGCAATTAGAGGCGATTTTCGAGCTGTTTATTGGGGTGATGAGACTTTCTCAAGGCTGCTGTTTTTTTGCTACAAGGGCAAAGGAATATAGCTTGTTGATTGGGTATGCTTTATTAATAATATGCAAATCTGTGATGTTGCTGGATGTGGTATATCTGAGGGTATGATATATATTCATATCTCAGATAAACTGTATCAGCTAATATTTGCAAATATATTATTGTTGGTAACAAAAGAATATGTATCTTTGCATCAAAGAAAGCAGCGATAAGGTGTTTATTTATGTACCTTTTGTTACTGGTTTGTTACCAACGACTTCTAACAACGCTGCAATCTTTTAAATTTCAGACCGTTATAAAGTCATGGGGTTGACTGGATTTGACAGCGGGCAGAAATGGTAAGTAAGCATGCAGTGCGTCGTTGATTTGCACTTTAATCTCAGTCCTCAAAATTTTATCTGGCGAAACTCGTTACGCTCTCGCTGCTTAATCGAAGTATAGTAGATTGAAGCTTAATCCCGGCACCAGGTGCTGGGACGTGACATCACTCGGAAGCTGTTGCTCCGAAGCATTCCGATAAAGTGGTGCAGTCAAATCGGGGATAGTTCGTGTCAGCCTCGTGGCGCGGGTGAAAATTTAGAGGATAAGGCAACGGTTGATGGCTTTGGTTCTGCCGCTGCACGAAAATTTAGGCAAAGATAAGCATGTAGAAAGCTTATGATTTCCTCGTTTGGACGAGGGTTCGATTCCCTCCAGCTCCACGAAAAATGGGAAAATAAGTTTTTAATTCCTTGAATTTCAATGATTCAGGGAATTTCTTTTTCTACTACTTCCTCTATCTTTTATATTCATTTAAAAATAATTGTAGTAAATGTGCTACAATTCAAAATTAATATCTACTTTTGTCTGTTCAAAAATCAATAACTATTAGAAGTGGGGGCAACACTTTAAATTCTGCAACAGATTTATGAAAATTCACGAAGGAAAATGTACAGAGAAGATTTTGAAAGAACGTGAACGGATTGGTAACCGGTTAGCCATTCTTCGCAAGAAGAGAAATATGACCCAAGAGGAATTGGCTAATCTTTGTGGTGTTAATCGTGTTAATATAGCCAAGATAGAGAAAGGGGCTTATAATGTGAGCATTGATATACTATCTAAGGTAACATCCGCTCTTGGTTTTGTGATAGATATAAAAGTGGATAGCTCTGTTTGTCCGATTCATTTCTCTCAACGTAAACCTGTAAAGCTGGTAATAGGGGAAGACTATTATGTCAGTTTTGGCAATAACGAAGCCCATAGATGTAAGCTGGTTGATATTCCGGAGATGTACCAAGGTCAAAGAATTAAAATCGAAACTCCGACCCCGAGAGGGTCTATCACCCACATATTATTTGCCGATGAAATAGGAACGACACCTGACGAGGCTGTAATGAACCAAGTAACGATGTAAAAACATTAAAAGGGAAGAAGTGCAAGTTCCTCTTTTATTGAAATCCCCCTCGCTACAACCATCTGCAGCGAGGGGGATTTTTTAGTTTATGAGGGTTTCTACACCCACTCTTTCATCAGAGCTATTCAAAAAATTAATGGTTTCTTCTGAATATATAATCTTAAATTGATGGTTCGGAATCAATTCTAAAGCTGGGAAATCAGTAGTGATTAACAGTTTTAGTCCCTTTCTTTAATATGTAAAAGCAACTTGTACAAAAGAAGTTTCTTATATACGGGATAGCAGCAATAACTCCGTTGAGCCTTCGTGGGGACAAGCCGAATTTGATTTTATAATGTGGGTTTATAAGGTACAGTCTCCGGTCAATGATTTGATAGTTGGCTTGCCGGGCGATACGATTGAACAGTTCTATGGTGCATCCGGTGCTCTTTATATCCAGTAGCTCCGTAATTGCGTGTTCCTGCTCGCCGCATAGTCTTAATATCCATTTGTATAAAGTGCGGGGAAGGAGGTGGAGAAAAGGGAAGTGTGAAACAATGCGGCTGTGTGCTATCTGCTGGTGGCCTCCGAATGGCATTTGCCAGGCGGGAAACCCTACAAATATAGCTCCATCGGCAGACAAATGTTTTTGTAGGCCGGAGAGGAACCGTTCTTTGTCTCTGATATGCTCTATCACATCGTGTAGAAGAATTAGGGGAAAATTCGTAGCCTTGTCCTTAAGCTGGAAAATGTCGGTGGCAATGAACTGTCCCTGCTGATGCCTTTGGGCGAAGAAGGTTCTGGCTTGTTCTATTCGCGTGGCATCAATGTCTACGCCCATCACCCGGCAACCGGCTTCGGCAAAGGGGAGCAGATTGCCTCCCTCTCCACAGCCCACTTCCAGCACTTTATCGGGGATGTGTCCGATGACTTCCTTTATGTAGGGGATATAATAGTTCTTGCTGGTCTGTGACTGTTCACCAAAGTAGCTTTCCCGGTCGGTATGTCGTTTCTGCATGTTCTTTGTTCCTTCTTGAGTTTGATTATCCATATAAATAGATAATCAGTCGGGTAAAAGACTGCGTGGCACATCGTTTTTTTACCAGGAAATGCGGAGGCCTACCGGGAGGGTGAATGTGAACGGATGTTCCTTTCGGATGGTGCGCAGTTGGCTGCCGTCGGGGATGTAATAGTTTACAGTCGGCTCCAGATAGATGCCTGCCTGGGGTGTGAGGTGATATTGTATGCCTATACTTGTGTTGACCGACCACTGCCAGGGAGCACTTACCGGATGACTGCCGAGCTTGTGTGGAATACTGTCCGTGACATGGAAGCTTTGGAGTGTCCCTTTTATGGGGATATCCACCTGCATGCCTGCCGTGGCATAACCGGAGAAACGTTTGTAATGCCAGAAACGGTAGGAAAGCCGGAGAGGGATGCCGATATAATGTAGCTTCTGGTTGTCTTGAATGCGGAATGCTTCGCCGGTAGTGAACTCCGACCTGAGAAGCGTATATTGCAATCCGGTTTCCAGACTCCAACGCTCATTCAATTTCTTGCTGAGAGAGAGTCCCACGACGATGGGGGCATGATGCTGCTGGTTCTCAACAATCCTGCCGCTGTTATTCTGGGCAATCTGCATGAGTCCGATGGAATCTTTTCCCAGAGTACCCTGCTGATAGCGGGTGTGCAGATAAGAATAATACTCTTCCCACGTACTGACTTGTTGAGGGAAGTCACTTGAAATGCCGTCGGTATGTGGAGTGGCAATCAGCTTATATAAGTTCTGTGCCAGTTGCGGTCCGAGTGAACCTGCCAGCATCAACTTCCATTTCCCGGATTTCTTCTTGCGGGTTGGCAGCATCGGGGAAGGGGAGGAGGCGAAAGCCATCTGCCGGTTGGTGATGGTCTGTCCGGTGAATGGAGAGGGTATGGGATATTTGTGGATGCTATCTTTCATTTTGGGTATGGTAAGGGGCCATTCTGTGGAAACAGGAACGGGAGGGATGATTCGTTCCCTTTTGTTCAGATTTTCTTTGGTATAGCATTGTTCGTCGTTTCGGGGAGTATCGGTTTTCTTTGTTAGTTGCGTACTCCCGGCTTGCCTGGAAGAAACTTTGGACAAACGGTTTTCCCTGATACTCTTTTTCTCTCTGTACAGATAGTCATACAGCGTTGGAAAGAGAAGCAATACTGTCAAAACAATGAATACACGGTATCCTGCCAGCATCTTTTTAAGTAAAATTTTCGCCCGGAACAATTGGGAGGAAGAGGAGTGTGGCGCTATACCCAGTAAATCTCCGATTTCTTTGTGGGACAATCCTTCCAGTACTGCCAGTTTAAATACCTTGCAGTAGCCCTCCGGAAGGCTCTCCACTATATCCAGCATCTTATCGTACGAAATGAAATCCGGACAAAAAGGATTTTCAGCAGGCTCTTCCTCTTCCGGAATATCTGTCAATGGGATGGTGGGGTTGGCATTGGCATGGTTGAGGTATTGCAGTGCCAGGTTTCTCATAATCTTTTTCATCCAGTATTCCAGTTTCTCCGGGTTGCGCAGCGAATGAATGGAAGTGAATATGATGACAAAACCGTCGTGAAGAAGATCTTGGGCTATCGTTGGGTCGGGAATATAGCGTAGGCATACTTTCAGCATTTTCTCTGAATAGTTTTCGTAGAGCAGGCTCAAGGCCTGCCCGTTTCCCTTCTGGCATAAAGTGACAAGAGCTTTTGTATCCATGTGTTTGTCTCAATGTTATTTCTTAAAGATAGAGAAGAACATGAATGACTGCATGGATTTTTATTTTTTAACTAAGCCTCCCGGTTGGCTTCTGCTGCACAGTCCGGACAAATGCCTTTCAGTACATAGTTGATGCTGTTCAGTGTAAATCCTTGAGGCAGCTTCACCACCGGAGTGGGAATGTTGGTGAAGCAGAAGGTCTTGTTGCATTTCTCGCAATGGAAATGGGGGTGCAGGTCGCTTACGTCGCAAGAGCAACTGTCACTGCACACGGCATACTTGAAGGAACCCGTCCCGTCATCTATACTGTGTATCAGATGATGGGAGAGGAATAGGGTAAGGGTACGGAAGATGGTGGATTTGTCCACCGTATCCAGCATGGTTTCAAGGTCGAGCAATGAGACGGAACGGCCTGCCTGCATCATGGTGCGCAATACCAGGATGCGAATGGCAGTGGGCTGTATGTCTCTTTTGGCCAATAGGTCCAAATATTTCTTTTGTTCCATTTTTTCTATTTAATAAGTTTCTGTATGCGTATGGCGTTCACTATCGCAATGAGGGCGACGCCTACGTCGGCAAAGACAGCTTCCCAAAGTGTGGCGATTCCACCGGCACCGAGGATGAGGACAAGCAGCTTCACTCCGAAAGCCAGCGAGATGTTCTGCCAGACAATCCGGCGGGTTTGCCTGCCCGCATGAATGGCGGTGGCCACTCTCGAAGGCTGGTCTGTCTGTATCACTACATCGGCGGTTTCGATGGCGGCATCGCTGCCAAGTCCGCCCATGGCGATGCCCACATGACTAAGGGCAAGAACCGGGGCATCATTGATGCCGTCGCCCACAAAGGCTATCCGGTTGGCAGGGTTGCTGCGGAGTGCCTCGATGTGCTTCACCTTTCCGTCCGGCAGCAGGTCTCCGTATGCCTGGGTGATGCCTAGCTTTTCTGCAAAGTTAGTAACAATGGCTTGTTTGTCTCCCGATAATATCTGAATATTATTGATATTTAAAGCTTTTAATTCTTTGACGGCGTTGACGGCGTCTTCCTTCAATGTGTCTGATAATAACAGATAGCCGGCATATTTGGTTCCGATGGCGCAGACCACAATCGTATCGACAATTGATGACAGTTCATCGGGATATTCTATCCCGAACTTAGTCAGCAGGCGGGTGTTGCCCACCAGGACACGCGTTCCATCCATAGTGGCTTGCAGTCCGTGGCCGGCAATCTCCGTAACGTCCGTTGTGGCAATCAGCTCTATATCCCTTTGTTTGGCATAGCTTACGATGGCTTTGGCTATGGGGTGCGTACTGTTTCGCTCTGCCGAGGCGGCAAGCTGTATCAACTTCTCTTCCGTAACTCCCGGTTGTGCCTGGCAGGATTGTACATCGAAGGTGCCTTTGGTCAGCGTACCCGTCTTGTCGAATACCACCGTGTCGACTTGGGTGATGGCATTGAGGTAGTTGCCCCCTTTGAAGAGGACACCCAGGCGGGAGGCGGCACCGATTCCTCCGAAGTAGCCTAACGGAATGCTTACGACGAGGGCGCACGGGCAGGAGATAACCAGAAAGACCAATGCTCTGTATAGCCAGTCATTGAAGATGAACGAGAATTGTGCATCTGCCAGCGAATAGAGGAAGGGGAGCAGTACAATCAATGCCGCCAGTCCGGTGACGGTGGGCGTATAGATACGGGCAAACTTACGGATGAAAAGTTCTGCCGGCGCTTTGCGCTCGGAGGCATTCTGCACCAGTTCCAATATACGGGAAAGAGCACTTTTCTCGAAGGGTTTGGTGACTTGGATGCGTACGACTTTGTCGGTCGCAATCATTCCGGCAAGCACTTCCCCGCCTTGGCGGATGTTGCGGGGAACACTTTCTCCCGTCAGTGCGGAGGTGTTGAAGGCGGCAACTTCGTCCAGCATCGTTCCGTCCAGGGGGACGCGCTCTCCGGCTTTTACTTCGATGGTTTCGCCTACCTGCACACGTTGGGGAGCTTCGACAAGCGTACTGCCGTTTCTGATGACCGTTGCCGTTTCGGGACGTACGTCGAGCAGGGCGCTGATGTTACGCTTGGCTTTGTCTACGGCTTTGTCCTGAAAGAGCTCTCCCAAGGAGTAGAAGAGCATGACGGCAACGCCTTCGGGATATTCGCCTATATAGAAGGCGCCGAGGGTGGCGATGGACATAAGGGTGAATTCGCTGAACACGTCCTTTTGCAGGATGCTTTCCCAGGCTTCCCTCATCACCGGGAGGCCTACGGGGAGATAGGCAAGCAAGTACCATATAAAAGGTACATACTCTCCCTTGAAGAAGGTGGCGTCAGTAGCATTCAGGATGAGCCCTCCGAAGAGCAATAGGGCAGAGAGGATGATTCTCCAATAATCTTTCAGCAGACTGTTTCTTTTTTCTTGTATCGCTGTATGTCCGTGTGTGCAGCAGCATTTGCAACTCATATTGTTTCCTCCTATTTTCTATTTTCTGCAGCAAAGGTAGCGGAAAGGAGATGCAACTTGGTTGCAAAGTGAAAATTCCCGGACTGTCCGGGCTGTCTTAGATTTCCAGCATCCGTTTCTCCCGTTCCAGGTCTTTCTCGTTCAGCAGGGGAGAGGGGACGGAACAGGTTTTGATGAAGTCGCCCGGCTGGCAGGTGTAGTTGTAGTAGGGGCGTTGCTCGTCGGTCAGCTGGTCTTGGGGGATGAGTTGGCCTTTCAGTTCCAGGAAGTCGTCCATGGAGGTGCTGTCCGAGTGTTTGATGAAGAGGATGCGGCGGGCTATGGGGTTGCGGTTGTAGTCCAGACAGAGGTAGAGCCCTTTGAGCAGGTGGGGAAAGTCGTACATGGGCAGTTGCAGGTAGATGGTGAACAAGGCCAGTTGGGGCGCCTCGCGTTCGTTGAAGAAGATATAGGCATTCTGGTGGTTGTTGAAGATAGCAGTGCCGAAGTGGGTGGTGTTGTAGGCGCTCATGTGCACCACTTTGACGTGGTCGTTGCTGTCGGCAGGGGTTATCAGGTAAGGCTCCACCTTTAAGGCATTGGAGGAGGAAGAGAGGCTGTAACTGATGTAGATGCCGCTGTAATTGTACACTTCCTGCGCCGAGTGGAGTATCTCTTCGGTCAGCATGTCGAGGAAAGGGTTGGCTTTTTGCCCCGTGGCTGGAGCAGGCTCCAGCTCAAAAAGTTGTTCCTTCAGTTCTTTGAGGGAGCCGAGGAGGCGCTTCTTCGATACGTTGTTCACTTGGGAGAGGGCGTAGTCCAGGGATTCTTCCTCCGTACTGCCTTTCCGCAGGGTGCTGATGTAGGTGGGGAGGACGCTGGAGTAGAGGGAGGAGAGGACGCTCGCCGCCATGTTGGTGTGGTCTGCCATTTCTTTCATTTTCACTCCTTTGTTGCGGAGGTATTCGATGCGTTTGTATATGTCTAAAAGGTCGTTCATAAGGGTGTGCTTCTATGATACATTACTTAAATGGGTGCAAAGAAAAGGTGCGGATGTTATGCTGGCGTTACATAAATATTTCATTAATGTTACATAATAAAGGGCTGTTTTCATGAAGTTTATTAATAATGGAAATTCATTTTTGCTGTCAGCGCCCGCCTCTATCTTTGCCACCGAAATCAAGAACGAATTTAAACAACACACTATGTTCAACGGTGAGAAAAAACAGATAATACAGAGCAAGAGACTGGCTGATGCCTTATTCATCCTTTGGGCGGGTGGAGCGGCTTTGCTTTCCTATTCACTGGTCTATGCGCTGCGCAAGCCGTTTACGGCTGCGGGCTTCGACGGGCTCGACTTCTTCGGGATGGATTACAAGACGGCAACCAGCATCGTGCAGATTTCCGGCTATTTTATTTCCAAGCTGATTGGCATCAAGGTAATTTCGGAACTGAAGAAGGAGAACCGTCTGAAGTTCATCATCCTCTCGGTGGCGGTGGCCGAGCTTTCGCTGGTGCTGTTCGGAGCGTTGCCCCGGCCGCTGAATGTCTTTGCGCTGTTCTTCAACGGGCTTTCGTTGGGATGCATGTGGGGAGTGATTTTCAGTTTCCTCGAGGGGCGGCGGGTGACGGATCTGCTGGCGAGCCTGATGGGGCTGAGCATTGCCATCAGTTCGGGCACGGCAAAGTCTGTCGGGCTGTTTGTGATGGAGCATCTCCACATCAGTGAGTTCTGGATGCCTGCCTTTATCGGTGCCTTTGCCTTCCCGCTGCTGTCGTTGCTGGGCTGGCTGATGACGAGAATGCCGCAACCTACCGCGGCAGACCGGGCACTGCGCTCGGAACGGGTGACGCTGGACGGCAGGGCGCGTGCGGACCTCTTCAAGAGCTTCATGCCGGTATTGCTGATGCTGTTTGCGGCAAACTTGTTCATCACCGTCTTGCAGGACATCAAGGAGGACTTCCTGGTGAAGATTCTGGATGTGGAGGCGGTGGGGCTGTCGTCGTGGGCATTTGCCAAGGTAGATGCGGTGGTGACACTGATTATCTTGTTGCTTTTCGGGCTGATGTCCGCGGTGAGGAGTAATATAAAGGTGCTGTGCCTGCTGTTGGTGCTTGTGACGTGCGGCACAGCGACCTTGGGATTCGTGGCCTTCAATTACGATGGGTTGCAACTGCCACCCATGACGTGGCTGTTCCTCCAGAGTTTGTCGCTCTATACTGTTTACCTCAGCTTTCAGACGTTGTTCTTCGAGCGTTTCATCGCCTGCTTCCGCATCAAGGGGAATGTGGGGTTCTTTATCGTCACACTCGATTTTATCGGGTATACCGGTACGGTGGTGGTATTGGTATTCAAGGAATTTTTCAATCCGGACATCAACTGGCTGGATTTCTATAACCTGATGTCGGGCTATGTAGGCATTGTGTGCAGCGTGGCTTTCCTATGCTCGGCTGTCTACCTGGTGCAGCGCTATCGCAAGGAGAATGCTTCGGGACCGTTGGGCTCTTCCCTTTTCCGTTTGCGCCGTTGGTCCCGGCCGGGCAATTCCTTGCTTCTTGAGACTGAATAATAATAATATATCGTATGAAAAGAATTGAATGTATCATTATGGACTGGGCAGGAACTGCCGTCGATTACGGTTGCTTTGCTCCCGTCGCCGCCTTTGTCGAGAGCTTTCGGGCCATCGGCGTTCCCGTCACTGCTGCCGAAACACGTGCGCACATGGGGCTGACCAAAGTAGAAGAAATCCGTGCGCTGTTCAATATAGAGCGTGTCCGTGCGGAATTTGAACGGAAATTCGGCCGTCCCGCCGGTGAGGAAGACGTGCAGGCACGTTATGCCGAATTCCAACGGGTGTTGTTTGCCTCGCTCGAAGATTATACCGACCCTATTCCCGGTGTGGTGGAAACGATTTCCGCACTGCGTGCGCAAGGCGTCCGCATTGGCTCCACCACCGGCTATACCCGCTCTATGATGGATGTTGTGCTGCCTGCCGCCACTGCCAAAGGCTATGCGGTAGATAATTGTGTCACTCCCGACGGGTTGCCTGCAGGCCGTCCTGCTCCCTACATGATATATAAGAATATGGCAGACCTCGCCATCCCCTCCGTAGATTGTGTGTTGAAGTATGGCGATACCATCGCCGACATCAAGGAGGGTATCAATGCCAAAGCATGGACCGTCGGTGTAGTCCTCGGCAGTAACGAACTGGGACTGACACAAGAGGAAGTCTCCTCCTTGCCTGCCGATGAGCTCGAAGCCCGTAAGGCCGATGTCCGCCGCCGCATGCTTGCCGCCGGTGCCCACTATGTGGTCGATACCATTGCCGAGCTTCCCGCAGTCATCGCCGAGATAAACCGTAAACTTGAGATTTTGTAACCCTTATAAACGTATAAACTTAAAAACTCAATGCATATGAAACCCTACATTCTCCTTACCCCCGGCCCCCTTACTACCTCACAAACTGTCAAGGAAGCCATGCTGACCGACTGGTGTACCTGGGACGAAGACTACAACCTCCACATTGTGGAAGAAATCCGTAAGTCCCTCGTCTCCCTCGCCACCCAGCATACCGGCGACTATACTTCCATCCTCCTGCAAGGCAGCGGCACGTACTGTGTGGAAGCCGTCATCGGTAGCGTCATCAAGCCTGGCGACAAACTTCTCATACTGAGCAACGGCGCCTATGGCGACCGCATGGGCAACATCGCCGAGTATCACGGCATCTCGTACGACATGCTTGCTTTTGACGAAACGGAGCAAGTCTCCGTCAGCTACGTTGACGACTATCTTTCGCACAATGCCGAAATCACTCACGTTGCCGTGGTGCATTGCGAAACCACTACCGGCGTGCTCAATCCCCTCAAGGAGATAGCCCACCTCGTCAAGATGCACGGCAAGAAACTGATTGTAGACGCCATGAGCAGCTTCGGCGGTGTTCCCCTCGATGTACACGAACTGGGCATAGACTTCCTCATCAGCAGTGCCAACAAGTGCATCCAGGGCGTTCCGGGATTTGGCTTCATCATCGCTCGCCGTTCCGAGCTGTTGCACTGCAAGGGCGTCTCCAAGTCACTCTCTCTCGACATTTACGACCAATGGGAAGCCATGGAGAAAGGACATGGCAAATGGCGTTTTACTTCTCCCACACACGTGGTCCGCGCCTTCAAGCAAGCCATGGACGAACTGGCAGAGGAGGGCGGTGTGGAGGCCCGTCACAACAGATATTGCGAGAACCACCGCGTGCTGGTGGACGGCATGCGTTCCCTCGGTTTCCAAACGTTGCTGCCGGACGAGATTCAATCGCCCGTTATTACTTCTTTCCTCTATCCTCATGCCGATTTCAATTTCAAAGCTTTCTACACACAACTGAAAGAGCGTGGATTTGTCATCTATCCGGGAAAGATTTCGCAAGCCGACACTTTCCGTATCGGCAATATCGGAGATGTTCATCCCGAAGATTTCTGGCAGCTGATAGAGATAATTCGCGAGTGTAAATACTAAGCTCCGAATCTGCATAGATTTAATCGTTCCATCGTGGAGGAAAAATCGTTCCACCATGGTGGAACGATTTTTTCCTAGTGGTGGAATAATATTTCCCCCACGATGGAACGATTTATCCTTCGCCTTCCTTCTCCTTAAGCTTCCCTATTAAATTTGACTTTCGTCAAGTCTGTAAACGCTATCTTTTCGTATTTTTGCACCCAATTTCGGAGGTATCAGATTTATGGCAACATCCAGAGAAATGACGGAAGGACGGGCTCTTCCGTTGATTTTCAACTTTACTTTGCCTTTACTGCTCGGCAATCTGCTGCAACAGACCTATTCATTGGTGGATGCAGCCATCGTGGGGCGCTTTCTGGGTATCAACGCCTTGGCTTCAGTCGGGGCAAGCACTTCGGTCGTTTTTCTTATTCTGGGATTCTGCAATGGCTGTTGCGGAGGTTTCGGCATTCCCGTGGCGCAAAAGTTCGGTGCGCGGGATTATGTCACGATGCGCCGTTATGTGGCTGTCAGCCTGCAGCTGGCTGCGGTGATGTCTGTTGTCATTGCCGTGGTTACCAGCATTTACTGTGCAGATATTCTGCACATGATGAGTACGCCGGAGAACATATTCACGGGAGCCTATTATTACCTGCTTGTCACGTTTATCGGGGTTCCCTTTACTTTCTTCTATAATCTGCTGTCCAGTATTATCCGTGCATTGGGTGACAGCAAGACGCCGTTTTGGTTTCTACTTCTCTCTACGGTACTGAATATCCTGCTCGATTTGTTCTGCATTCTGGTACTGGGTTGGGGAGTGGCAGGAGCTGCCATCGCTACCGTATTTTCACAAGGCGTCTCGGCCATATTGTGCTACATCTATATGATGCGTCGTTTCGACATTCTGAAGACAACGCCTGCCGAGCGGAAATTCGACGGTGCTTTGGCACGCACACTGATGTACATCGGCGTACCCATGGGACTGCAATTTTCCATTACTGCCATTGGCAGCATTATGCTGCAAAGCGCCAATAATGCTTTGGGTACGGCTTGTGTGGCTGCATTCACGGCAGCCATGCGTATCAAGATGTTTTTCATGTGTCCTTTCGAGAGTCTGGGCATGGCAATGGCCACCTATAGCGGGCAAAACTACGGTGCGGGCAAGCCGGAACGTATCTGGATGGGAGTCAAGGCAAGCACCCTGATGATGATTGTTTATTGGGCGTTCACTTTCTGTGTACTGATGTTCGGTGCCAGGACTTTTGCCCTGCTCTTTGTAGATGCCTCTGAGTTGGAGATTTTAAAGAATACGGAGTTGTTCCTGCACATTTCCGTTTCCTTTTTCCCGGTTCTGGGACTGCTCTGCATCCTGCGATACACTATCCAGGGGGTGGGATATACCAATCTTGCCATGCTTTCCGGTGTCTCGGAAATGATTGCCCGGATACTGGTCAGCCTGCTGGCTGTTCCGGCTTTCGGCTATCTGGCCGTTTGTTTTGGTGACCCTACTGCATGGATTTTTGCAGATGCCTTTTTAATACCAGCCTTCATTTATGTCTATCGGCGGATACTTCGGATGAAGAAAAATTAGTGTATCTTTGTATCGGGGAGTTGAAAGAAGAATGACCGGACGAAAAATTATACACATCGATATGGACGCATTCTACGCCTCCGTAGAACAGCGTGATAATCCTGCATTGCGGGGCAAGCCCATTGCCGTGGGCCATGCGGAGGAGCGGGGAGTGGTGGCGGCAGCCAGTTACGAGGCACGGCGTTTCGGGGTGCGTTCTGCCATGTCGTCACTGAAGGCAAAGCGGCTGTGCCCCCAACTTATCTTTATCCCGGGACGGATGGAAGTCTACAAATCCGTTTCCCGCCAGATACACGAAATCTTTCATGAATATACGGATGTCATCGAGCCCATTTCGCTGGACGAGGCTTTTTTGGATGTGACGGAGAATAAACCGGGCATTCCGTTGGCTGTGGACATCGCGAAGGAGATAAAGCGGAAGGTGCGGGAGAGGTTGAATCTGGTGGCTTCCGCCGGCATATCCTATAATAAGTTTCTTGCCAAGATAGCCTCGGACTACCGCAAGCCGGACGGGCTTTGCACCATACATCCTGCCCAGGCACTGGACTTTGTTGCCCGGCTGCCCATTGAAAGTTTTTGGGGAGTGGGACCGGTAACGGCGAAGAAGATGCACACCTTGGGGATTCACAACGGGGAACAGCTGCGCATGCAGTCTTTGGAAATGCTGACCCGCGAGTTTGGCAAAGTGGGGACAGTCTATTATGATTTTGCCCGTGGCATCGATACCCGTCCGGTAGAGGCTGTCCGTATCCGCAAGTCTGTGGGCTGTGAACATACGTTGGAGAAGGACATCAGCAAGCGTTCATCCGTCATTATAGAGTTGTACCATGCGGCAGTGGAGCTGGTGGGGCGACTGGAGCACGCCAATTTCCGCGGGAATACGCTGACGCTGAAAATCAAGTTTCATGATTTTAGCCAGATTACCCGCAGTATGACCCAAACAAAGGAGCTGGTTGCCCTTGACGTGATTCTGCCTTTGGCAAAGCAATTGCTGCAGGAAGTGGATTATGAACATCATCCTATCCGTTTGATTGGGCTTTCCGTTTCCAACCCCCGTGAAGAGGGGGAGGAGAAAGGAGTCTGGGAGCAGCTGAGTTTTGAATTTAGTGACTGGGAGACGGACCATTCAAATAAATAATGCTATATTTGTGTTCAGTATTAAAAAAAGGAAAGCTATGGGCTGTTTTATGAATATTTTGTGGTTGATGTTTGGAGGTATCATCACTGCTGTGGAGTATCTTATTGCAAGTTTATTGATGATGTTCACCATTATTGGCATCCCTTTCGGCATGCAGACCTTGAAAATGGCAAGCCTTGCCTTGTGGCCTTTCGGCAAAGAGGTTCGTAGCGGGGAACGTTCCAACGGTTGCTTCTATGTGCTGATGAATATTCTTTGGATATTCTTGGGCGGCATTTGGATTTGCCTTTCGCACTTGGGATTCGGGTTGTTGCTGTGCATCACTATTATAGGCATTCCTTTCGGTATTCAACATTTTAAGTTGGCAGGGCTGGCATTGACTCCTTTCGGGAAGGATATTGTTGCGGCTTGAGTTATTTTCTGTTGGTTTGGAATATGCCAGAGAAGAAGAAGGGCGGGGAATTTTTCAGTTCTCCGCCCTTCATTCATTGTATTTAAAGGTGTTTTTTTACATGGTTACAAGGGGCTGCTTTGCAAGCAGTTTTTGTAGTTTACCGTTCAGTGTTTGGCACATTGTTCCATTACCCATTGCTTGATAGCGTTTGATTTGGTACTGTAACATAAAAATTTCATTTGCATTCTTTTTCATAATTCTCATCTTTTTGTGCTCTCCGCGTTTCGGAAAGCGGGTTTTATATCTTTTCTTTTATCTTATAACGCTGCAAAGATACGAAATGTTTGCGATAAATATGTTCTATAACATAAAAACTTATGTTTCTTTCTTCATTTTCTCTAGAAATACTGTATTTTGCAATCCGTATATAACAAATATATTACATATCTTTGCATGTACTACCATGTAAAGAAGAGAGGTAATACTTATGAATAAACTGACAGAACTTTGGCGGAGCCCCTATCCCATGTTTTATCAACGTTGGAAAGCGGTGGTGATACCTTCGGTCATTATATTTCTGATACTATATATACTCCAACCTTTCGGTATTTCCCGGATAAAGGAAGGTGTATTTTGGGTGGTTGCCGGTTCGGCACTTATAGCGGCGGGTGCTTCGAGCATCTTCACTTACCTGCTTCCGGCATTGTTTCCCACCTATTATAAAGAGCAGAACTGGACGTTGGGTAAACACGTGTTGGACGTGTTGCTGATGCTGTTACTGATAGCGGTGGGAATTTGGGTCTATCATTCATGGTTGATGGGTATGTGGCTGGACAAGCGGTTGTTTTTTCTGGCTTTGTCTTGGGTAATGGTACTGGCACCTTTTCCAGTCGTGTTTTTCTTGCTGTGGAATCGCAATTTGCAACTGACCCGTAATCTGCAAGAAGCCATGGAGATAAATTGCCACCTTTCAAAGAGGGCATCTCAAGAGGTTGGGGCGGAAAGTAAGGAGTTTTCTCCGGAGGAAGTGTTGGTGTTTTCCGGTGGCACCAAAGATATGCTGGAAGTGAAGGCCGTAGATTTTCTTTATGCGGAGGCTGAAGGAAATTATGTGAAGGTGGATTATCGACTGAAGGGAGAGAGTACCCGGAAGATGTTGCGTGCCACGATGAAGCAGGCAGAGGAGGCGGTTGCTGCCTGCCCCTTCATTATCCGGTGTCATAGAGCCTTTCTGGTGAATGCCCGCAAGGTGGTGAAAGTGGACGGAAACTCTCAAGGATACCGGTTGAGGCTGGAGGGAGATGGAGAGGAGATTCCTGTTTCACGTGCCTATGCCAAGGAGGTGAAAGCACTGATAGAAAACAAGATAAAGCGGTAGCTATTCGTCACAGAGATACGCCATTCGTCACAAGTCGTTGGTTGTTCGTCACATATCCGGGTCGTCTGTCCCGGATATTTTTTTGTCCGTGTCCTTCCTTTATGTTTGTGGCAGGAAAACATAACGAACATGAAGATATGAAGTGGAAAATAATCTTTTTAATGACGGGCGGACTTCTCTTTGTACAAGCTTCCGTAGCGCAGAAGTCGGTGACGGATACCGTGCGTCTGACATTCAATATCGATAGTATAGGTCTGGACGAAGTGGTGGTAAGAGGGAAAAAGACTCCTGCCGCCAATAGCAGGTGGAGCGATATGCATCCGGTGGAACTAGTCACGGTGGGCGGTGCAAACGGTGATTTGTACAAGGCATTGCAGACCTTGCCCGGTACGCAGGTGCAGGGGGAGACCGGCGAATTACTGGTACGTGGTGGGAGCAGCTATGAGACACAGACCTTCATTGATGGGATGCATGTGTTGAATCCCTATACCTCCAATGGAATAAATACCCCTTCGCGTAGTCGTTATTCCACCTTCATGTTCAGTGGGGTGAATTTTGCTTCCGGCGGGGCTTCGCAGGAGTACGGAGAGGCTCTTTCGGCTGTTCTGCCCTTAGAAACCAAGGATTATAGTAAAGTGGATAAGGTGGGCGTGAATGCTTCCGTAGTCGGTGTGGGCGGGGGCGGTACCAAGACTTTGGACCGTGGCTCCTTGTCCGTCGATCTGAATTACCAGAATCTGAGCTTATATGACAAGGTTTATTCCGGACGGACAGAATTTGAGCGGCCCTACCGGATGTTTTCCGGTGCCACCCAGTTCCGTCATACCCCCGGCGATGCGACGGTTTTTAAGATCTATGCGCAATATGACCGGACAGACTTTTCTGCCTATGAGGGGGATGAACGCAGATTGTTCGCTCTGGCCGAAGACAACATCTACGTCAATGCTACCTTTCGCTATCGTGCGGCAGGTGGATGGGACTGGTTTGCAGGGGCTGCTTATTCCTATTATAATCGGGAGGTCAACGCTGCTGCTGTTTCGGGAGATAATTGGCTGGAACGCCAGTGGGAGTTGCATTTGAAGACTAAGATGTCTAGGCGCTTCTCGTCAGTATTCCACCTGGATATGGGGGTGGAGAGTTATATCCGTAACTATCGGAATTGTTATCTATACTCCGACATAGACGATGCCAACCAAATGTCCCCCACTATCAGTGCAGGTTTCTTTTCGGCTGCTTACTATCCGCTGGAGCGCTTGAAGGCAGAATTGTCTTTCCGTACGGAGTATACTTCTCTGAACCGGAAGATGAATTTTTCTCCGCGTCTGGCGGTAAATTACTATTTGGGGGATATGATGCTCTCTGGCATAGTGGGCCGCTACACGCAATTGCCCGAAAATGACTGGTTGGTACGTAACCGGAAGTTGATGTCCGAGGTGTGCATGCAATATAATCTGGGGATGCAATACGGTTATGAAGGACGTTTCTATAAGGCAGAACTTTATTATAAAGACTATAGCCGCTTGGTTCTGGAAGAAACAGATGCTGGAACGGGGAGTGTACTTCTGACTTCCGGTGGATACGGATATAGCAGAGGTGTAGACTTGTTCTTCCGCGACCGGATTTCGATAAAGAATCTGGAATACCAGTTGTCCTATACGTATAACATTTCCAAGCGTAAATATCAGAGTTGTTCCGAGCTGACCATTCCCCAGTATGCCACTCGGCATAACGCGGCATTGGTTGTGAAATATTCCTTGCCCCGTCTTCACTCCATCATCAGCTTAACGAACCGTTTCAGCACGGGGCGTCCCTATCATAATCCATTGCTGCCGGGGTTGATGAACGATGAAGTGAAGCCTTATAATAGCTTGGATTTAGGGGTGACCTTTCTGGCGAGCAAGAAGGTGATTATCCATGCTTCCGCCAGCAATATCCTCGGTCGCAAGAATGAGTTTGGCAAAGTAGACAACAAGGCTGTCCTGGCTTCCCAAGACCGTTTCTTTTATGTAGGAGTGTACGTCACTTTGGGGAAGAAGGCTGCTTACGATGTATCCAATTTCTAATGATAACTCTTTAAAAAAGAACAAAGATGAAAGCAATGATTATTTTTTTAGTGTTTGTGTTACAAAGTGTTGCCCAGATGCTTTTTGCTCAGAACCTGACCATTGAAGTGCGTGACATTGAAAAGGTGGAGGGACATCTCTACGTCGCCCTCTATAACTCGGAAGAGGCGTTCATGAAGAAACCCTTGACCGCTTTCCGGATAGATGTAAAAGATACGTCGCTCTCCATCCCTTGCCAGGGACTTCCTGCGGGCACGTATGCCATTTCCCTTTTCCAGGATGAGAATGGAAACGGGAAGCTGGATAGCGGGGCTTTTGGCATCCCTACGGAGAAGTTTGGTTTCAGCAATGATGCCGAAGGCATGATGGGGCCTCCGTCCTATGCCAAATGTAGCTTCATTTTCTCCGGAGACATGACTTTGGTGATACATCTGAAGTAAAAATTGAAATATAATCCTTATTTTTGTGGCTCAACCTCAATAATAAGGATTATGAAACGAGTTGCACGACTTCTGGGATTTCTTGGAGTGGTATGTCTGCTGTCCTCTTGTGGCGGACGTTCTTTCATTACAGACGCTTCTTACCGCCAACGTGTGGAGCAGGACTTCAATCAAAAAAAGGAAAGGTTACCGCAGGGTGATTTGTTCGCTATTTTCGATGCGGACCTGACGCCGTATGAGCGTGAGGCACTGGAGTTTCTCTATGCCTATATGCCTTTGGCAGACATAACCGACTACCCCGGCGAATTTCATCTGATGAATGTGCGAGCCTCTCGGAAGGCGGCCGAGGAAATGCCTTGGGGAGAAACGGTGCCCGAGGAGGTGTTCCGTCATTTCGTGCTTCCGGTGCGGGTGAACAATGAGCATCTGGATAGTGCACGGGTAGTGTTTTACGAAGAACTGAAGAATCGTGTCAAGTCTCTGTCCCTTTATGATGCCATTCTGGAGGTGAACCACTGGTGCCACGAGAAGGCTATCTATACTCCCTCCGATGCCCGTACCAGTTCGCCTTTGGCAACGGTACGCACGGCATACGGGCGTTGTGGTGAGGAATCTACCTTGCTGGTTGCCGCCTTGCGTTCGGTGGGCATTCCTGCCCGTCAGGTCTACACCCCCCGGTGGGCGCATACGGACGACAATCATGCGTGGGTAGAAGCATGGGCAGACGGGAAATGGTATTTTCTTGGAGCCTGCGAACCGGAACCGGTACTCAACCTTGGCTGGTTCAATGCTCCGGCCAGTCGCGGTATGTTGATGCATACCAAGGTCTTCGGACGTTATGAAGGAGCGGAGGAAGTGATGTCCGTCACTCCTACTTATACGGAAATCAATGTAATCGGTAACTATGCAGCGACAGCCAAGTCCACCGTTACGGTAACGGATGGGCAAGGCAATCCGGTATCTGATGCCTGTGTGGAGTTCAAACTCTATAATTATGCGGAGTTCTATACTGTGGCCCGGAAACAGAGTGATGAAGAGGGAAAAGCTTCCTTGACGGCTGGCAAAGGCGACATGCTGGTATGGGCCTCCAAAGACGGAAAGTTCGGTTATGCCAAACTGTCTTTCGGCAAGGACCATGAACTGACAGTGAAGATGGACAAGACTGTCGGTGACGGCCATGCGGTAGATTTTGAACTTGTGCCGCCACCCGAAAATGCGGAGTTACCGACGGTTACGCCCGAACAGCGTGCGGCGAACGACCGCCGCATGGTTCATGAAGATTCCATCCGCAACGCTTATGTGTCTATGTTCATGACGGATGAGACAGCACGTTATTTTGCCCGGCAGTACAAGCTCGACGAAGATGCCGTTTCACGGATACTGGTCGCTTCCAGAGGAAACCACCGGGTCATTGCCGACTTCATGGCACGGTTGCGCTCTGAAAAGTCCAAAAGAGGAGGTCTGGACCTGCTCCAACGGATTTCGGCAAAAGACCTCCGCGACGTTACGCTGGAAGTTCTGATGGACCACATGCAATCCCGTATGTGCAAGAATGCCGACCATTTCCGCAGATATGTGCGCAATCCACGCGTAAGCAACGAGATGCTGACCCCCTATAAAGGCTTTTTCAAGAAAGCCGTCTCAAAGGAAGATGCTGAGGCATACAAGGCAGAACCGATGAAACTGGTGGCATGGGTGGCCCAAAATATCCGGGTAGACAATGACTGTAATCTGGGAGGGGCTCCCATTTCTCCAGAAGGGGTCTGGAAGGCCCGTGTGGCTGATGCCCATAGCCGTGACATTTTCTTCGTCTCCATGGCACGCAGCATGGCAATCCCTGCCCGTATCAACGGAGTGACCGGCAAAGTACAGTTGATAGGGGATGATGGTGTGACGGATGTGGACTTGAACCATCATCCGGAAGAGCCGGTCTTTATGGCGGAAGGAATTGCTTCGAAGGGAAAGTTAGTGGCTTCCTATAAGCCTATCCGTTCGTTGGACAACCCGAAATACTATTCTCATTTCACCCTTTCCAAACTGACTCCGCAGGGTAGTTTACAGTTGCTTTCTTATGACGAAGGCGATACGGATATGGGCGGTGGTACTACCTGGAATAGCCTGCTGAGGGAAGGAACTGCTCTGGAGGCCGGAGGTTATGTTTTGGTGACAGGTACACGCCTTGCCAGCGGTACGGTACTTTCTAAAACCACCTTTTTCAATATTCTGCCGGAGAAGACAACGGAAATTGAATTGGTGATGCGCGAGAGCGAGGATGAGGTGCAGGTTATCGGGAACTTTAATTCGGAGTCTCTCTTCACTCCGCTGCCGGACGCCGGCTCCGCAGCCCGGCAGAGTCTGCTGCAGGCTTGTGGGCGCGGTTACTTTGTCGTAGGCATTCTGGGTGTCAACCAAGAGCCAACCAATCATGCGTTGCGCGATATCGCTTCATTCAAGGCTGATTTGGAGAAGTGGGGGCGTAAGATGGTGTTGCTGTTCCCTAATGAGGCCAAAGCCGGCAAGTTCGCCCGCGAGTCATTCCCCGATTTGCCCTCTACCATTATTTATGGTATAGATACGGACGGTATCGCTGCGCAGATTGCAGAAAGCATGAAGTTGAAGCATAAAGAGAGCCTGCCGATATTCATCATAGCCGATACTTTCAATCGGGTGGTCTTTGTATCGCAAGGATATACCATCGGACTGGGAGAACAACTGATGAAGACAATAAAGGGGTTATAGGGCTTTCTGCTATGAATTGTAAATAGTAATTGTCAAATAATAAATCATCCGATGCCTATTATCGAAATATCATCTTTGACTCATCCCGGTGTGGAGATCTTCAGTACCCTTACCGAAGCCCAGTTGCGCAACCGCCTTGAGCCGGACAAAGGGCTGTTTATAGCTGAGAGTCCTAAGGTTATCAAGGTGGCTCTGGATGCCGGCTACGAGCCTTTGGCCCTTTTGTGTGAGCACAAGCACATCTATGGGGATGCTGCTGAAATCATTGAACGTTGTGGCGATATACCCGTCTACACAAGCGGTAGGGAATTGCTTGCCGAGCTGACCGGTTACGTCTTGACACGTGGTGTTCTTTGTGCCATGCGCCGTCCGGTTCCGAAGAGTATGGAGGACATCTGCCGGGGAGCCCGGCGTATTGTGGTTATTGACGGGGTGGTGGATACCACCAATATCGGGGCCATCTTCCGTTCGGCAGCAGCTCTTGGCATGGATGCCGTGCTGTTGACGCGTAATTCCTGCGACCCTCTGAACCGTCGTGCGGTCCGAGTTTCAATGGGAACGGTTTTTCTTGTGCCGTGGACGTGGATGGACGGTCCTTTGGATACGCTTGGTGAGTTGGGCTTCCGCACGGCGGCCATGGCGCTTACGGACAATTCCATTTCCATAGACAATCCCGTTTTGAAGACCGAGCCCCGGTTGGCTATTGTGATGGGTACTGAGGGAGATGGTCTTTCGCACGAAGCGATTGCGGGAGCCGACTATGTGGTTCGTATCCCCATGGCGCACGGTGTCGATTCTCTGAACGTGGCGGCTGCGGCGGCCGTTGCTTTCTGGCAACTTCGCGTTTAAAAGTGATAACTCAAAAAACATATATTATGTTGGCATATACTTATATTGAACACGGAAAGTTTGGATTGCTTGAGAAACCGATACCAGTATTGGAGGATGCACGCGATGCTATTGTGCGGGTGACATTGGGTAGCATATGCACCAGTGACTTGCATATAAAGCATGGAAGCGTACCGCGCGCTGTACCCGGAATTATTTCGCACGGCCAGGAAGGGTAGATATTGGCATGGGGTTCGTTTATATTTTCTTTGGATGGTAATTGAATAACCTCGGTATTGTAGAACCAAAAGCCATTGAAATTTTCTCCATAAATTCTATTTTTTCAAATACCTAAATATCCACGGCATTCCTTGAATATGACCTCTATGCCCCAACGTCTTTCATACAGTTCAAAGGCCCTGACGGAGTGCATGGAGGTGTCTGTTGTGAGTAGCACTTTCCGATGGGTGCTTCGTCCGTATTTGATGATGAAGATGCGTACGGGTTCTTCGTCCATCTTTACATGAAGCTGAATGTATTTGCACTTGTACTTTCTGCAATAGCAGAAAGCAGTGCGTTCATACCTTAAATCAATTCATGGATGTTCTGGGGACGTTTGGACTTATTTGTCTGATAACGCAACTTAGGATTCATCGTGGCTAAACCGATATAGTGTATCGCGCCGCCACATAACTCACGTACAGTATGAATGTACGATTCGCATGTAAACCAACTGTCAGCAAGCACATACTTGGAGTTAATGCCATGTTTAACTGAATGACGAAGCATTCGCTTGGCCATTTCGAGCTTGCTCTCATTACATTCCACCTTGCGTGCATAGTCCGGATTTTTTATGTTCCGCTTTTCCTTGAACTGCTCCTTCCGCTGCTTTAGAGTCAAACCGGAATTCTTATTCTTCCCTTTTTCCCGATGAAGGGAAAAGTCTATGGGATAGCAGCTTTTTCCGTCAGAGAGGGCGAGCGTTAGGCATTTTATTCCATAAATGAAACTGTGGGTGACATGGCCGAACACCTTGCTGACAGCTTCGATTCGGACACCGCTCTTTTGAAAGGCCGTATCATCAAGGATGGCACAAGTGTCATTTTCGTCAGTATCTACCTGATGCTCCTGAAAGATGGTATGGAAGCGCAGGGTGATTTTGGTAAGGAATATCCGCCAGTCGATGCGAGCGTTCAATAGCGTGCGGTATAACATGTTCTTGGAAACAGTGCAAAGTCCCTGAAAATGATTGGAGGTTGCACTGGCAATCGTTTTTCCTCACAAGCGCACGATGACGAACGTGATGAAGAGGGAAGTCAAAGTATAGCCTTGAACCTTTTCAAACTTGAGATTACGAACGATTTTACCGATGCTCCACGCCTGCATGATGACTAAAAGTTGTTCTTGGGCTTGTCTTTTAACGGATAAAACAAAGCCTTGGTAAGTTCGTTCAAATTAGCTATTTCTGCATCTATAACAGTATTCTTATTTCCCATTGTAAATCAGGGCTCAGTAGATTTTTAGTGGGGATTATTTTTTATACTCATGAAGTATTGCTTACTTCGCATTATGAAAAACGATTATTTGAACATGCTAGCCAGCCTCGTGTTGCCGGCTCAGATATTAGATTACTTTTTCATCTCTGGAGTCGAACAAACCTCTCAAGAGATTCATATCAGTCTGGATGAAAAGATGAATCCCAAGTTAAGCAATGACGTACATTTTGAGTCCAAAGGTTTTATGGAAGCTGTGAATGTGACGGACTTTCCTATGCGGGACCATAAGGTAATCCTCAAGATCAGATGTCGGCGTTGGACGGACTTGCGCACAGGTAAAAGTTTCAGCATTCCCATCTACCTCGGCGTTGTGGCCAAGGGAACCAGATACTCCAAAGAATTTGGGGCTTTTTTAAAAGAAACGTATGGAGACATCCCCAGTGACCTGCCGTACGCTTGAGGAATTCTATCATATAGATGGTCATACATTCGAAAAACAGTACAAGGAGGCCCTCAGCGGATATCGTAATTGGGAACAGTTATCTCATGCCGATGAATAGATGCTGTTTCCTGAGAATATGGGACCGCATCTGGCAATTGACGAAACATCGCTCTCAAACGGTGAACTTTACACCTTTGTGACAAATCGCGATGCCTGTACAAGGGAGTGTTCTCTTGTAGCAGTTGTGGCAGGTACCAAATCAGAGGATGTAATAGCTTTGCTTCAGCGAATTGACGAAGAAAGTCGTTATGCCGTTAAAGAAGTGACACTTGACCTTTCAGACTTCATGCGCAAGATTGTACGGACTGCATTTCCTAAATCCAGCCGTGTTATAGACCGTTTTCACATTCAGAAATTAGCTTATGATGCCGTGCAGGAATTACGCATCAAATACCGTTGGGATGCCATACAGCAGGTCAATGAGGAAATGGAGGAAGCTAAACAGAAGAACGAAGATTATGTCCCATACCAATATTCCAATGGTGATACTCGTAGGGAATTGCTTATACGCTCGCGGTATTTACTTTTCAAATCAGCTGATAAATGGACAGAGAGGCAGAAACAAAGGGCGGCAATACTATTCGAAGAATACCCTGACATTAAAAAGACGTATGGTTTGTGCCATTCCTTGAGAATGGTATTCTCAAAGAATACCATAAAGGATGCTGCACGTCTAGCTATGGCAGGGTGGTATAGTAAAGTGGAAGAAGCAGGGATACATTCCTTTAACGTCATTGCTGCTACTTTTTATGAACACTATGAATTTCTACAACCATCGCTCTTCAAATGCAATGGCAGACTCTTTCAATGCTAAAATTAAACTATTCAGAGCAAACCTAAGAGGCATAGCT
Source organism: Bacteroides sp. CACC 737 (assembly GCF_013874375.1). Taxonomy (NCBI): domain Bacteria; kingdom Pseudomonadati; phylum Bacteroidota; class Bacteroidia; order Bacteroidales; family Bacteroidaceae; genus Bacteroides; species Bacteroides sp. CACC 737. The sequence continues at coordinate 2,433,396 of NZ_CP059408.1, read as the reverse complement.
GACAAAAGGTTCTTCCTTTTCCGCATTGCTAAACTATATGCGTATCCCTGCTAAAAATCTACTGAGCCTAAATCAGTTGATTGGATACCTCTAATTTGCGAAGAAAATTTGAATTACTGTTACTTCCCACCCCTCTTTATTGGGGTGGGAAACTTTAGGCATAGTTTTAGAATTTGTATCAAAGGGCGGTCTGGGTTGGTGTTTCTCCGTGAAATAAACTGTTTCATATTAACTGACCGCCCTTATGTATTGTACATATCCATCAGTTTTTCATCTCAATATATGGATACAATGTGTTTGAGTAGTATTTCACGCCCGTTCTGCCAGTGATGGTCGGATGAGTATTTGCTTATCTCATTCGGTTGCCTTATCTTTACAGATATTGTAAGGTAATTAGATTGAAGACAGCTTGAAGAGCCTCATTGTCTGTGAAGATAGCGTTTCATAAGCTTTATACTCGGGTCAGGCTTTCTTTCTCACTCTACAAAAAATAAAAGTCTTCCGGAATGCAGTGAACACTATTGATAAGAGATGTAACCATAGCCATTATACACCATTATTCGGAAGGCTTGGATGAATAGAATAGAAACCATGTGGGAAATGTTCAGTTATCTTAAGGCTCTTATTTTTTGTTACAATAAATACTTTGCTACAGACTTCCAATTTGGAAACTGTTCAGAACCGAATAATATAAGCTTGCCTTTAAAATTAGCAGCACCATTCTTCTTCCTATCATCTATTAAGTAATCACCTGCATTTAAGTTTTTATGATGCGACAAGATTAAACGCTTATAGCATACTTCACCCAAATAACGTTTTACCCATTCCAATTTATCAGACCATGCACTTGGGTTGTCCCATGGAGCTGTTGATAATATGTAAATGTCATATTTGTTCTTTAAACAATTTATAGCATCTATTGCCCCTTCATTGGGTTGCATTTTGGAAAATATATTAGGGACTCTATCATAGCACCCCGCGTATTGTTTTTTTAGCTTCTCACTTAAAGCGTCTATGCCAGATTGGAAGTTTACCAACACATTATCCATGTCTACATATAGAACTTTCTTATTTGAGCACTGTTCGAGGTAGTCCAATGCTTTTTTATATGTTTCCATTTTCCAATGTGGCTTACCATCCAAACGGGACAAATCCATATTGTCTTTCAAATCTTGTATTTTGACTTTTACGGCAAGTGGATTGGTTGCTACACGTTGGATGAATGTTTGGTAGTCCTCATCTTCTATTTGGGTCAGACACTTTAAAGCAGCCAACACTTCATTACTAAACCCTTGTGCTTTTAATTCTTCCAATGTCATAGAGGTATCTTCTACCACATCGTGTAACAATGCCACAATCTTTTCATCTTCTGTTTGGCAATGTAATGCCACCCTTGTAGGGTGAAGTTTGTAAGGAGTGCCAGCTTTGTCTGTCTGACCCCAATGAGCCTTGTAAGCAATATCTAAAGCCTTATTCAACATATTATTTTAGTTATAAATATTCATCGGGTAGTGGTGCACGTGGAATGGAAAATGTGCCTTCGTCCAAAAAGCCACCAGCCATTTCAATATAGTCATATATAATGTTGACAATATGTTCCAACTTACCATACGAAAACATAATCTTCTTTTTTTAAATTGATGGTCTATATAATTTACAGTTTCTTCAAAACTTACATAATTGCCAAAACCTATAACATCATTCCAGTAATTGCCGAAAGCCGTGTCAATTGCTTCCCTAATAATTATTGGAAGTTCAAATTTAATTCGATTATATACAGCAACTTTTACCCTATCTACATTTATGGAACCTGTGTCCATTTTAGTTTACGATATTGTTAAAGTTTGAACTATACCTGACACAAAGATAACCAAAAAAGTTAGGTCTGTCGATTTTTTAGCTAAATTAACGTGAAATAAAATTAGAAAATAGTGAGTTGCTTGTTATTGATGAATTTTACATCAATAGCGGGTTGCTTCTCAAAAAAGCAGTATGCTACGATAGTTAACAATGAATTGGCAATAAAATTACAGAAAGAACGATGTCTGAAGTGTCTATCTGTGCAATGTTCTTCAATTCGTCATTGACCGTCTCAATCAATGCTCTTTTTCTGAGCAGAATCTTGTCAGCTATGCTCATCGGGGAGTTTCCCATATTATAATACATGAAATATTCAAGTAGGGAATTTTTTTACCTTCATTATTATATTTCAATTCGAAGCCGGTAAGTTCTTTCAGATAAAGATTTATAATATTCATCTATTATTTCTTTTACTTGGTTTAATTAACCTTCCATCAAAATTGAAAAGTAAAATAGCTTAACCCATTGGCGAAATCAAGGTCTTAAAAGGCTCTTATATATATACTGTTGATATTTAATAAATTATAAAGGTATAATTATTTAATTTGCATTTTTTTCGACATATGCAAATGTATGGCTGGTAATTTAATCAATGGATTGGATTCAGTAATATTTTCAGTAGACATGTTGTACTCACTTTCCCATCATGAAAGCCATTACTCAGCTATTGCTGTCGCAAAGTACAGATATTAAAGAAACTTCAATATGTTATATAAGATTCGTCAAATAGGAGTTTTCTTCGTTGCCAGGGTAAAAAAATCATGTAGACTTGTCAGATGGGAACGGAGATTAACTAATAATGTATTTGGATATAACTATCATAGCAACAATGCTTTATATGGGTTGGTACTATATATTGCCTCTCCGTTTAGTTGGAACCGAGATCAAGAACAAAAACGCGAATTTGTTTTTAGCCAACTAGACGCACATATTTTCTCTACAACCAGCTGAACTTTACAAGAACCGTTGGAAAGAACTTTTCTTCAACTAGTTGCACCCCTCAGAATTAAGTTTTTTGGGGGAACTACTGAAAATACCATAAGAATATAAATCTGCCTATGTTGTCACTTGTAGTTGCTATTGTCCCAAAAAACATGCAACTCGACAGAAATATTCTTTAAGTTTTGCAAATTCCGAGTATATCATTTGATAGGCAAAACTCTCCTCAGAATCCTCTTCATCAAAACTAAATTTCAATATGACAAAGAACGGTTGATTAGACTTGAATGAGCCAAGCTTATTCGATTTTTAATAACGTTCCCATTTTAATAGTACACTCATGAGAGCAACTATCAAATCTCGCAGACTTTCACGATTAGAAAGTTGGCCAAATATCAAAGCAAGTAGTTGATTCCAGCAGGTGAAGTGCTTCACATATTTATCGCCATCATACTTGGTGACTATGCGGTTAAACTTACTTCGATTCAGAAATGAAGCCAATTGAGCGAAAACGTATTTGTCTTGGAACATATGCCATCGGATTAATCTGATGCAAAGCTACAAATTCAAGTCCGTTCGCTCGGAGAATAGCTGTAACTAACTAAATTTCAAATATTTCAAAGAACTCTTTTAGATTTTAATGGGACAGTAATGAGTTGCTCTTGAAGCTCATCATTCCAAATGTTATCATTTAGGAATGGGTAAAAATGTATCAAAGTCATCGCTGGCAAGAGCAAATCAAGATAGAGACTATCACATCTTTGAAGAATATGCTTACTACCTAGTTAGCGAAGCACGACAAAAGTGTGCTAATCATATTTTCAAACTTGGCGGTAACGTTTATGCTTTCGATTCGACAACTATTGACCTGTGCCTTTCAGTCTTTTGGTGGGCAAAATTCCGCAAAAAGAAAGGTGGTATTAAAGTGCATACATTATATGATGTGGAAACACAGATTCCTGCATTCTTTCATATCACGGAAGCATCCGTACACGATTCTAAAGTCATGATTGAAATTCCTTATGAACCAAGCTCTTATTACATCTTTGACCGCGGTTATAGCAACTTCAAAATGCTGTATAAAATTCATCAAATTGAAGCCTACTTTGTTGTCAGAGCAAAAAGAATCTCGGGTACAAATCCATCCAATGGAAACGTAGGCTGCCTAAGAATGTGCTTTCAGACGCGAGTGTACTTCTGACAGGATTCTATCCTAAACAATATTACCCAGAGCCACTTAGGCTGGTTAAATATTGGGATGAAGAACAAGAACGAGAATTTATATTCATAACCAATGCGATGCATATATCTGCGCTTCAAGTTGCTGAACTTTATAAAAATCGCTGGCAGGTAGAGCTGTTTTTCAAATGGCTCAAGCAGCACCTTAAAATCAAAAGATTTTGGGGAACTACAGAGAATGCTGTTCGAATACAGATATATGCTGCTATATGCGCTTACTGTTTGGTGGCAATCATTCAACACGATATGCAACTGGACAGAAGTACATATGAAGTGTTACAAATACTGAGCATCTCATTGACTGATAAGACTTATCTGAGAGACCTCTTTAATAAAACTAAATTTCAAAATGACAAAGAACGATTCGGACCAAATGGGCCAAGTTTGTTTAATTTTTAATTCGTCCCAATTTTAATGGGACACTAATGTTTAATCATTTAAAATTAGACATTAGGGAAGTCCTTTAAATTTGATATATCTATCTGTATATTAGAATAATATAGCTGATTTTGCGACCACTTGTCAAGATTTGGTAAAATGGTCGCAATATGGTCGCAAATAGCGCTTCAATTTAGCCTACTTTTAAGGATAATCAGCCACGTTTACCCTTAGAGATTCAAGCTCCATTTAAGCTATAATTTGCTTCAATTCCATTATCTAATCACAGCTAATTATAAGAAGAATAACAAAAGGAAATGAGTATTAGATAGGGGATAAGCATTGCAGTATAACTAAAATAAAAATCCCCATAACCATTACAGTTACAGGGATTTATATATTAGTAATGTATTATATTACTTGCTCAAAGCAGTAGCCACGTCAACGGCACAAGCCACTGTACATCCTACCATCGGGTTGTTACCGATACCCAGGAAGCCCATCATTTCCACGTGAGCAGGAACTGATGAAGAACCAGCGAATTGAGCGTCTGAGTGCATACGACCCATAGTGTCCGTCATGCCGTAAGAAGCAGCGACACAGCATCCCTGTAAGTCTTTGCAAGCTGTTATTAATCAATGCTATAATAGCAATGGGTAAACTCCTTGTTAGTAAATAAAAGAACGAATTATCAAAAAGGGCTGCATCATGGGCAAATGCCTATGCGTTACCCTTTAGATGAGAGTACTCCTAATGGAGTTAAGACCGTAATCTAATTTGCGTGTCAATGAAGTATAAATCTCCGTCTATGCCATAAAGCACATTATTGGGAACTGCATCAAACACTTCATAATCCGAATTATGGTATTCGTCGTAATAGTCCATTTCAAAGCCTAATGCTTGCATATAAGCAGCTATCTCGTCTTCCGTAGCTTCTCGTTCTGCTAATATATAAGGTTGTACGAGAACTGCGCAAAATTCCTGCTGACTGTTATAAGCGAAGCCTATCATTTGATAAGGCACATTGCCAAAGAACTTGTTGTGTGCAGCAATGCGGATGAAGAAGTTCTCTAAATCATCCCCTGCGTACTCAAAGTTGTTTAATTTTACAACAGACACATTACCATCATGGAACACTTCATTCTCACCACCTCTATCCATATAAGTAATGTTGAGGTGTGATAAGTCAATCCATAGACCATTGTCATTGGCAAACTTTATCAGTTCTTCTGTTTGTCTTCTCTTATAGCCCTCTGTTGATTCAGCTTCTCCTGCTGCTTCCTTACTTCTTCTGGCGATGCAGGTCGCTTGCTCCAAGAGGCTATTGATTGACGAGTGCGTTCTATCCATTCTTTGTGAAATTCGTTGATGTATTCCATAATTTGTTTGATTATGAGTTTAAGACAAAGGTAATCATTCCTCTTTTAATAGCAATGCTTTGGTTGTTATATTCTTGCGAATGGGGTGTTGTGGAACATTCTATAAAAGAGAAGCAGCATAAGAGTTCCCTCAAATGCTGCTCTGTCTTAAATTAGTTTGGCAATTAGTCAATTTTCTTGTAAGTGGTTGTTGTAATGTCGTCCAACTCCAAGCTACCATCGTCCAGATTGTCCCAGTCCTCAAAGGCAAGTACCAACTTAGTAGCTGTAAGTTCATTGATAGTAAGGACATCAGAATAGCCATCACTGTAAGAGAGGGTTAGTTTATTGTCTTTCAAAGACCAGCGACTTGTTTCTGTATATCCACCTTCAACGCGGCTCTCTATGCAAGTACCATCAGCTTTGAACTCTAATAGGGCATTGGTATATGCTTCATCAGAGGTAACCACTTCTTTGCCATTCTCCACTTTGTGAATCTTCTCCCAAGTGGACTGCCATTTACCTATAAGGTTGGCTTGTTCAATGATTGTCTGTTCATCTTCATCATCACTACAAGCTGTAAAGTTTACAGCCAACATGACCATTAACAAGGTCATTCCAATTAATCTAAATGTTCTCATTTTGAATTAAAATATTTATTGTAAGTAGAAATATATTCTGTAATTTGCCTAAACACATCACCTGCCATCAATCCACCACTTGCAGGTAGTCTCTCTTTATGGATGGAAACAATGATAGAATATTGAGGAGCATTGGCAGGAAAGTAACCACAGAACTCTACAATATAACTTCCATCTTCAAGCTGTATTGTCCCTGTTTCACCTGCAATTTGTACCTTATCAGACTTGGCAGGTTGTCCCAATCCATCAGTTACCACATATTCCAATGCCTGTTTCAGACTGTCAATGTTGGCTTGACTTGCTATCTGTGGATTGATAACTGTTGTACTGTCTTTGTAAAGTTGAGGTTGTACCATCTTTCCACTATTAGCAATAGCATTATAAAAGGTTAGTGTTTGTATGGGGGTAATAGTCTGATTATATCCGATGCAGAACCATGCAAAAGCTGTATCACTCCAACCGCTATCTTTAGGAGTAACAAAGTATGCAGGTTTCAGATTAGCTATTCCTGCGATGCAGTCTGGTTTACCATAACTCATTCTATCTATCAGATTGAAGTATGCTTGTGCATCATCTCTAAATGCTTTCTCCATTGTTTTATAAACAGCAATGTTTGAACTTGAAGCTAAACCTTGCTTGATAGAGATTTCACCATATCCACCTCTATGCCAATTATGGTCTTTCAGTTCTCTGTCTTGTATAGAATAGATTCCATTGCCTACATCTACCATATCAGATAGTTTCACCTTTCTTGTTTCCAATGCTGCCAATATGGATATAGGGTGCATCAGTGCTGATTCGTGTGCTTGGGAGAAGTTCTCACAAGGTAGGTAGTTAGCATCATCTTTCCTTTCAAGTCCAACCATAGCCTTTATATGTCCTGTCTGAACTTTCATAATGATAACTTGCCCAGATAAGGCATTAAGTTCAGTTAGTTTATTTTCTAAGATAGAAGTAGCTTTGACTTGTAAAGTACTGTCTATGGTGGTAGAAGTTTGAGTGTCCTTTTGCTTTGTAGAGTTACAAGCTATCATTGTAATCATGCAACTTAATAATATGCTTATCCGTATCATTTGAATTAATCTATTTGCGGTTTACTTGTACTTATATTGACACAAATGTAAATTCACATAGTTACCATCATGGTATTCTTTACATTCTATCCAATTGTTATGACTGTCATATTGGTATTCAAACTCTTTCTTTATTCTCTTTCCGTTCCACCAAGCATCGCATAAGACTATATGCTCTAAATCATTATATTTAATGATAGTCTGTTTCTTTATGCCCTTATCGTCCTCCCAATTAGAAATTATCGTTCTTCCAGCTAATTGCCCTTTATTTTCTTCTGGTTCAATATAAGGAGCGACATTCTTCGTTGCAGAACCGCTAAACTCTACTTGATTTCTGTATTCTTTAATGTGGGCATATGTAGAATCGAACTCTCTGACTAATAGTTTAGATAAGTTGTTCCCATAGTAAGATATAGTATCGCACTTTATCATTCTCCCATTAGAAAGAAGAAGCTTATGCTCAAGCTTTATGGTTCTTGTTTCCTCCATTGCTTTATTAGAAGAGTACCATTTACTAATTTCTTTTCTACCAATAGTAAATGTCTGTGCAATTAATCCTTGAATAAGTTCTTTATTGTGCAAACTGTTGAACAATCTACTGATATGTATTGAGTATATGTCTATAATGTCCCACATGATAAATTATTCTAATGAAAAACCTCCCAATTGTGTATAACTCTTTAAACTATATTGAGTCTCTTTTTTAGAGTGCTTCCCACCTACCAAAAGAGTGTCAAATCCCAAAGTCATTAGCTGCCTAATAAAAGGCTTGTTTGATAATATATATTGAGAAATTTCTCTAATTTCAGAATCTTTTAAATTATTATCGTTCTCTATTGATATTCTAAATCCACTTCTTAAAAAGAATGCACTCATTTCATGTGCATAGTTTACATCTCCAATTGTTACAGATACCTTGCAGAATCTATCTAATTCACCACAACAATAGCTATCTTTAAAATTCTGATTCATGGTATTTATTAACTTCATCCGTTCCAATGAAGTACCTACTAAAGAATTGAGTAAGTTTTTAAAGAAATCGACAATGTTCATATTAAGCTAATTTATCATTTACTATATCCTTAATCTTTAAGAGTTCTCTGTAATTGAATCTGTTGTTGTTAATCATAGCTGTTAGCTCCTCTGCTACATCTTTATTGTTGGGATGCTTATCTGGGTGAGCTTGTTTGATAAGCTCTTTATATAGCTGTTTTGCTTTAGCTATGCTCTCAACAACATTGTATGCTTCATCATCTGTTGAATGATTCTTGGAACAGAATAATCTGGTAAACATATTCATAGTATGTCTTTTAATTGTTAGGAGAATAGCCATGCAGCTATTCCAATTACTACCAGAACTATAAGGATAACAAAAAACTCTGATAATTTAGGGTCTTCCCCATTATATTGCATTTTAGTCATAATTAGGATATTTACGCTCACCTGCTTCCTATGATGAATTATAAATAAAAAAGGTGTGGAAGCTATATTTGTCTTATCCTGTTTCTTGGGCTTCTCGCATTGCCTTTTGGTACGGATAAAACAATAGCCCCACACCAAAAGGTATATAGTTCACCTAAGCGATGAATATATATCAAATGTGTGGGTGCTATTGCTATCATCTTCGTACCGTTTTTAAATTTTGCGAGAATCTAAGAAACAGAAGATAATTTCAATAACACCTTTCGTTAAATATGTCCTTCCAACTCCCTATCTCATTAGTTCATTGGAATTGGTGCAAAGATAATGAAAGGTTCTAAATTAATAGGTATGAAGTGTGGATTAATAGTAAATTCTATGCTCTCAAACATAGTCTGAATGGGATATTTAATAAGAGTTGAGATAGTTATAAACTCTGTAAACTTATGGAATTGACTTACTTCTATAAGACTGAAATGCCAAACTGCCAAGATTGGACTTTAAATGTATCTAAGCTCAATATTTTATAGATTTGGGACAGAACCATTCAGACCACTATAAAGATGTATCTTAATAATCCTGTCCCAATTATTAGAAGCTCAAACAGTCATAAGTCTGTAAGATTTCTTCCTGCCTTAACCCCAAGTATCTTTTAGTAATGGCAACAGAACTATGGTTGAACAGTTCCATCAGCTTTACTAAAGCAAGTTCAGCATTATCGCTGTTCATATTATAGACCTGTCTACCAAAAGTCTTTCTAAGAGAATGGCAGCTAAAGTTCTTAATCTTTAGCCTGTACTTCTTCTTCACCTCTTTAAGAATGATATTGATTCTCTGAATCGTGAAGATAGTGCCTTTCTGACTGATAAGGATTGGCGCATTGATTCCAACTGGATTTATATGCTCGTAGCACTCTTTAATATGATGTTGTAATTGTGGGTTTAGTCTGATAGTCCTTACCTTGCCTGTCTTTTGCTCAATTACTGTAAACTCGTCAGTACCTAATATCTGCTTCCACCTTAGAGATAGAATATCAGATATTCTTAATCCTGTGAAGCATCCCAAAGCTATAAGAAGTGAGATTTTATAATTCTCGTCTTTGGCTAACTTTCTAATGAGGTTCATAGCATCAGACCATATAAGATAGTCTGCCGTTGTGCTTGAATATTTAAGTGACATAATGTTCTGTTTTATAATAAAACGAATAGAAGTGAATATTAATTCTGAGTTGGATTTACTAACTCACTGATTACTAAAGGAACATTCACTAATAGCAGAAGTGAATATGATAAGGACACCCAACTTAAAAATTGAGTGCCCTCTACCTTATTATAATTCTCCCTTGTCAGCAAAACTGTAATATCCTGTATCTGTTAATATGAGGTGGTCTAAAACTGTAATTCTCATTAGTCTTGCAGCTTCTTTGACCTGCTTAGTAATCTCCATATCCTGCCTGCTTGGTTTCAGATTACCGCTTGGGTGATTATGTGCAAGAATGATAGCTACTGAATTGGTGAGCAATGCGGCTTGCAGAATAACTCTTACATCAGCACAAGTTTCAGTAATTCCTCCCTCTGATATGAGAGTGTAGCCTAAAACTTGGCTGGCTTGGTTTAGGAACAGAACTTTGAAGTATTCTTTGTAACAGATAGTTCCCTCCTTATATGTAGGAAGTAAATATTTATATGCGTCCTCAGAACTGCCTACCTTATATATATTCTTGAATTTTGGTTTGTAGGACAGTTCCACTTCTCCAACAGTATAATCTATATCCATAATATCAAGTATTAAAATGGTTTATCGCCATATTCATAAACAAGAATTGAATTGCATACTCTATCGTAGAATGAGAATCCACAGCAAGTATGAAAATAGCTCTCATAAACTGCTGCATACTCTCCATGCTGCCTACTGTTCCTATCCAAAAATGAATCAAACTTGTGCAGCCAATATTTAAGTGCTTGCAAGTGTTTGATGTATTGCAGATTGTTCTCACAGTAGCATAATTTCTCTTGTAAAGAAGTGATATGATTGATAGCATTTTCAATTTTAGATTTATCCATAATGTCATAGAATTTGTAAAGTGTATAAATAGAAAAGGACAGCTAACAAAATAGCTGTCCTTTTGAATATTACCGTCTGTCCTCTTAGATAAAAGGCAGATATGTATCATCCAATGCACCACTGTCAATAATATTTTTGCATAATTCATGTGATGCTTGATTTCTGAGGTCTGTGCCATAATTATCATCGCCTACCATTTTAATGATTGCAACAATGGTTCTCATCAACTCTTGTTGTAGGGTGCGGTGATAGTGACTTACACCTTCAGCAAATCTTTTTGGATTCCAACTCATATCATTAAGCGCACGTTCTAATTCTTGTGCAGCTTTGTATTCACGAGAATTTTGTAATTCCATAATTTATGTAGTTTTAAATAGTTCATAAAATAAAGAAAGGACAACTAACTGAATAGCTGCCCTTTCCTCTGTCAATCAACAATCCACTCAGCCCAAGAACCAAGCGTATTCACTATCTCCTAATTTGGCACGTTGGATGCCTTGTACGAACTCTGTGCAGTTAAGATTCCTCTCCAAGAAGTTATCTATGTAACTTGACTTTACAGAACCATTGAGCAGGTTTAAGAGCTGCCAGCCTGTAATGCTGTCCCCTGTACTCTTGAAATTCACATCAGAAACGAATGCTCTGCAAGCCGCATTAATTTGACTGTCTCCCAACAATAGACGAGGTAAGCGTTTCTGTTGGTTGGGTGTAAGAGCTTGATATAATCTCATCCTGCCTATTATCTGACAGAACTCGCTTGTTGAGATTGACATCTGCCCAAGTGTTCTTAACAAGTGCAGGTCTTTGGATGGGTTGTAAGCATGGAACAGATTCAATGCTGCTGCATATAGTTCCTGTACGCTTAGAACTTCTACCTTATCCTGTAAACCGTCAGTAGTGAGCATTAAATTCGAGCACACACGATTCCTAAAACCTATGAAGATTTTAAATCTCTCCACAGATTTCTTACTGTACAGGTTAATCTCGTTATATGCTCTCACTCCACCAATGGATAACGCTAAACGGTTACCGTATTCATCATGTACAATGGATGGAATTTCAAAGCAGAAACACATTCTCTGATAGAACAAAGTTTTCTCTTCATCTGTCAATTCAGATGCTTTCTTACCTAATGCACTTGGGATTCTTCCATTGATAGGGTGTGAGATTCTAATCTCTGGCATATCAAACTGTTCTCCATGAAAGTAATCCTTAGCTGCATCCACTACTGCACCTATAAAGGATTGGTGGCTAATGGTTTCTTCCATTGATGCAAAACTTGGAATGATGCAGTCTTGTTGTAGGTGCTGTAAGGTTACTTCCTGTGTATTGGCTTCAATGAAATGGTTTACTCTCTTGGGTGCTGTTACTTCTTCCACAATGATTGCTTCTTCTGCAAACTCACCTATGTTTAATGATTCTCTACGCTGTGCCATAGCTGGCATAATTACTAAATCTCTCATAATGAAATTGAATTAAATGGTTATTGATTGAATGGATTTAACAAGAACAAACCTAAAACACAAGTGAATTTCTTCGCTTGCATCTTAGGCTGTCCTATGTCTTTCCCTAAAGATTCTTTCAAAGGAAATGAGGAGCATTAGTAAATTATTGGTAGGCAGTGGCAATAGTGCATCGTGCCTGTTCTTGGATTAAAAAGAATGCTTATTCCTGTCAGCTATCAGACTGTATTTCTAAAGCATTCTTTTTATTTAAGAGCCATGAGGGGGGATAAAATAGTAGTATGGTTGTCCGCTTATATTATATTCTTCTTTTGTAGTTAGCAATTTTCCACTTATAATGGCATGAAGGGCACTCTGTATGCGTATCGTCAAACTCTGTTCCACATTTGGGACAAAACAATGTGTGTAGGTCTTTATGTCCTTTTCCTAACCTATTATTAATCCATTGAGGAACAAGTCTGTTAGAGGATAGGTATTTATTAGCCATTCTGTCAAAAAAATCATTAGAGCAGCAGGTTAAACATTCTGGGCAAATGCACAATCCATTGGGACATCTTTTACTTTCTCTGGAATCAATAATTCCATCTTTGCAATTAAAGCAATGATTAATGTAGATTTCTTGATGGTATTCCTTACATTGTACATTTTCACAATGATAATATGTGTATTCGTTAGAATCGTTTCCTTTACTACGTTTGGCAGGGAATAGAATATGACCACATTCTTTGCATTGGAGCCTATCTACAATCTTTTGAGCTTTAAGCATTATATCAACGAATTTATTATATTCTCCATTTGCTATAAAGCCACACCCTTTATCTTCTATGATATTATGTCCTAAAATATTTAGCATATCTGTTAGTTTGTAATCCTTCCATGATTGCTTATGTTCAATAGCGGTTCTAAAACATGGTTGGTGTTTACACCAGACAAAATTTTTGTTAGTGATGTGGTGCTTCTTCTCAGACAGATTACCATAGCAAATATCAGTAGGTCTGAGTAAATTGTTTTTGAGATTGTTGTAAATATCCTTCCAATCAGTAAAGAATGGTTGGCTGCTCTCACCTGTGTTGTGGACATAAAAACCCTTTAAGATTCTATTGATAAGTTCTTTGTTTTGAATAGAAATTATCCATTCTTCTTTACTGTCAGAATCAGTCCATTCGTTTAGGGTATTAATGATATTTTCTTTTATTTCCTCTTTATTGGAGAAAGTTTCAATAGAGGAGTTTAAGGTAAATCTTGCCTTGTTTATAGTTAGAAGTTCTGGTATGAGGCATTTGCTTATTTCATCTGCATCTTTTATGCTCCAAGAATTGGCAGGGTATTTATCTTTTAAGAAAAATAGCAGCTTGGGTAAGTCTTCTTTGCTATCATTTAGTTCGTTAATTAAATATCCTGCATAATCAATATCATCATAGGATAAGTCCTTTAGACTTTTCATTCTATTGATTGCAATATCTATGTGTTCTCTGAAATTATCTAAAGCTAATGTGCTATTTGTTGCTATTTGGTATTCAACGAGAAGAAAACCGTTAAACTTTGGATTAACTCGCAACCCTCCATTGCAGGTGTCAAACACTCGCTTAGAATCTAAATTTATTTTTATCTTTTGACTGCCAGATTGCTGTATAGCTATGTCAATAACTCCATTAAGGGTTAGAAATGTCTTTTTATCTGCATAGCTTTTTATGGCATCTAATAGTATTTCTAATGATAGATTTAATTCTGGTCTTAAACCAAATAATGTAATTTGATAGTCTGCTAATAATTTGCGTTTGGAGTTTAATAGGGTTTCCAACCAACCAATGTTTATTGAGTGGTTATTATTTCTATGTTCTTCAAATAGCTTTCTTATTATAAGCGTTCTGACATTTATTCCTAAATAGTAGAAGTATTTCTCAATAATGCTCATGTTTACCATCGAATGCAAATCATTGAGCCATAGTATTAGTTGGATGATTTCATTATGTGCTTGTGAAGTTATATTTATCAGACGATAATCATTCTCTTTCTTCCATTGCTGAATTTTGCTATATATAAGTCTGAATTGGTTGAAGATTCCTAATTCCCTATAAGTAAAAGATTCACCAATGATTTCCATTGCATCAGTGAGTAATCGTGGCTCTATTACTTTAAAGTCATAGCCAAACTCATTCAATATAGGAAGGATAAGCTCTTGTTTATTTAGAGATGCGAATGAGACGTATTTATATAGGTCTTTTATGAACCATTCCTGTATAGTAGGGTAGTCTGTTAGCTGTTTGTGAATGGCTCTCTTAAATGCTTCTGATTGAAATTTGGATGTATTTATTGCATTCAGTATTCTTAAAAGGTATAGATAGTAAAACTTGTCTGTAACCTTATCGTGGAATATATATTCTTGGAACAAACTATTCCAATCTTGTTCACTGTAGCTAAATAATCTGAACCGTTGAGTTTGTATATTATAAAATCCTGTGGCTGTTTTCCCTTTAGATTTTGATATAACTTCTGGCAAGTGTTTAACCTGTAATCCCTTATCTGTAGCCCAATAACCTTCTTGGGTTTTGTGATTAAGAAGCTCAAAGTGTATGTAGCAGAGTTGTTCCATGAATATTCTTTTTATGTATCTACAAATGTAGGGCTAAATAAAGAAAAAACAAATTGATTCTCTAACATCTATTCTCTTAATATGCTTCTTGTTATTAAAGAATTTGGGCATTAGGTGCTTGTCAAGTGGATTTAAGGTTGGTTGGGGATTATTCGTACCATCTAATAAACAGTATAAACAATCCCAGCTATCTGTTATTGAAACATTATTTGGTATAATTGTGAATCTTTCTCTCTGCTATATCTTCATCAGTAAGAACATTGGGATAGACATTCTTTACAAATGCAAATGTTGATTCAGAGGTAATGATGAATATCTTTCTGTCTTTAAGGTGTATTCCTTTATCATTCCTTTTTATATATCCGTAATCTTCTGCCTGTTTTAAATATCTTGAAATGGAACTTGGGCTTATGTTCAGTTCTTTGGCTAATTCACTCTGGGTATATTGACAGGTATTTGTAGCGTTCAAACACTTGCACTTTAGTAAGACAAGAAATCCTTTTAATTGGCGGGATATGGGTTCACTGTACAACTTCTTGCTTATAAGGACATAATGCTCAGTATTCAATGTATATCTGCATCTGTCAAAACTTCCATATTTACCTTTAATTGGGTGTTTGTCTATCTGAATCAAATTCAAGCTCTCAAACTTGTGTAGCCATTGCCTTATCTGTTCTTCTTTCTTTATTCCATAGAACTCTGTCAATGCCTCTTGCTTGACATTTGAAACCATTGTGTAGCAGTCAGAGCATAGAGCCAAACAATAGAATAGGTATGCTTCCAGCAAGTCTAATTTACCTGCAATAGTTTCAGTTATTCTTCTGTATGATAATTCTGTTCCTGTCATTAGCAACTGGTTTATTATAGTCAGTAAAATAAATCTTGTTCTCTTTTACCAATCTCCTGTATCTGTGATTGCCAAAATAAGACTTGGCATCTTTCTGAGTGATAAATTCCAACCCTGTGGGTAAATGAATAATCATAATGAATAGATTGAGTTTATAAATTATCATCATCTTAATAAATTGGTATTCACGAGGCTTGCGTAGCAAGACGAATGATAAGTAGAGTATTTATAGGTAATAGGTATTTATATATAGGTATTTATAAGTAGCCTACCTGTATGAAAATTCCACCCTACCTATTTGAAAGAGCCGCCCTACCTGTTTGAAATCTCAATATTTCAAACTTTAGATATGTGTCAGCTTAAATATTACTGAGTTAATAAGCCAACTTCTGCAATGAGATATAATAAGTAGAAACCTTTCCATTCTTCTTTCTCCTTGTCTTTAGATAGTTGTTAAGATTAGCCCACAATCCAATGTGAACCTTGTTATCTTTTATTCCTTGTTTAAGAGCCTTAGTCCTTATCTGCTCATAAGTAAATTCTTCCATTTTAGATATTCTGAATAGTTTGTAAGTCCGTCAATCTGTGTGGTGGGATTATCTGTCTGTGGTACTGTAAAGATAGTAATTTCATGAGTGGGGAACTAATGATAAGACCACAATTCAGAAGTATTAAGTAGGCAGGGAAACCTCTCACATTTCCCTGCTTTTTGTCAATCCTCCTTGTCATGTTCAAAACATAGGACTAAGTGTATAATTCCATTCTCATTCTTAAAAGCTATTCTTGGATTATTAACTTCCTTATATGTAATGGAAGTTATAATAATGGGGAACAGTTCATTCTCATTATAAAGTTTGAGGCTATTTGCAATATATTCATTAGAACTATATTCTGGGAGAATGAAACTGAACAGATAGAGCTTGACATCATTATATTGCTGCATTTTAGCTCTTAGTATTTCTTGCTTAGCAATTATTGCTTCGTAGATAGTGCTTAGATATAAGCTGGATTGTATGATATATGGATTCATTGTTTTATTATTTAATTGGTTAAGAATTAAGCCCACCTGTCACATGGGCTTTGCTGTTAGTGGCTTATGCAGCCTGTTCTTCTTTAATCACTCCATGATTCTTTAGATATTGGGTAAGCATCTCAGAATAAATGGTATTCACATGGTCTGACTTTACTTCATTTATAATTTTAATGCTGCTCTCATTCAATGTCTTTATGGTACTTAAAGTTTCATCCAACCCAATCTTCTTGTTTTCACCGTTCGGTGCGTAATTGGCAAGCTGGGTAATTGCATCAATCATGTAGCGATGTCTTATAGTGTCCTTAGAAATCTTCATGTTGCTTAAAGTCTTGATAATTGTATCTCCTATTGTCAAGTCATATTCTTCAAGTTTGGCTTCACAAACTCCCTGCATGGCACTATTCCAGACTTTCAAACTTAGTGTCTTACCAAAATTATAGTATTTGGTGATTACGCTGATGTTTGCTTTCAATTCCAATGCCTTTTGGAACACTCTGTTAAAGAACTCCTGTTGAGTGGCTAATGCTGCATTACCAGCCTTCTCCAATCCATTGAAACCTCTGCTCAACACATTGTTCACTCCTCTGTACTTGCCAAACTCCTGTAAAGAATCAAACTTTTTAATTCTTACATTCTCTATGGTCAGTTTGGTGTCGTCCTTGACTATGGCATTAAGGTTGTGTTCATGGTAGCTTGCCCATTGCCAATATCCGTTTGCTGTATCAACAGGTACGTAAACATTGGGAGTGCCTTTAGGTACAATGTTTCCGTTAAGGTCTTTCAGCTCAATGTCTGCATTGTAAAACAGGGCGGCTTCTGTAATGTAGAGAGGAACTTTATCAAAATGTTCATTGGTTATCAAATCCTTACCACATTCAAGGTTTACCTTACTTACTGCCATGCTGTAAACAGATGTAGCGATGATGATTTCCTTTTCCTCTTTAGTAAAGACTACCTGTTTGTTTGTGTTCTTGCTTTCATTCCACAATTCTACTTTAGCAGTTGGTAGTTCTACCTTTTTAAGTGCTTCAAGATATGCAGTTTCAGCCTTGCCTACATTAACCAGTGCAGATTTCTTAATATTGGCTTCTGCATCCTTATTGGCTTCAAGCACGCTCTTGGCTTTCATCAAATTCTGACGGGCTTCTTCTACTGCTTGTAACTTAGTCTCTGCGGTTGTCATTTTTACTTCTTCCATGATTTCATTCTGATTTAAAGATTCAATTTCATTATTAATTTTCTCAGCTTTTACATTTACTAATTCGTTCATAGTTTTAATCTTTTAAGTTGTTGTTATTCATTTAGTGTAACCCTCAAACCTATGTACACTTGGTTATCTGATTACGTTGCAAAACTACTTGCTTCTGGGCTGATTAAAAGAGAGAAATTAATGAGTGGTTTTACTTTCCCTCTTAATTGGTAGCTCGTCCGCTATCGTTTTGACGGTGCAAAGATGGGATATAATGGCAGGATTAAAAGAGAGAAAAAAAGTCCTGCTTTCATGTACCCTCTTAATGGTATGAAGCAGGACTGTATTAATTATCAGATGTTTATTAGAAATATATGCTGTTCGCAGTATCAATTCTCTTGTCTTTATATTGCTTGATGTAGCCTTTTAAAACATCTTCATCATCTGAGAATTTACTATGTTTGGATAGTTTGGTGAAGTAGATAAGCTTTGATATGAGCAATGTCTTACTAAGTGATATGGTGCTTCCTTTCTTCTGTCTGACATTAAACTGCTTGTTATATGGAGATAGATTGAAGAAGTCATTGAACATCTTATAGAACAGCCATATCTGAACGGACTCCTTTTCTTCTGCATGGGTGCTTATGCTGACTTGTTGGCTCTGCATCCAAGGGTGTTCCTCTATCTCTTTTAGGTTATTGGCGATGGTAGTAGCTAAGTAACCTATTGCATTGGCATTATCAATTACTATCTGATGCTTACCCTCTACCTTTACAGATATAGTGATAGGTTTCTTAAAACTTACTCCAAATTGGTTAATCTCCTTATGGTTGTCAGCTATGGCTGTGGTGAATTTGGTGAGCTGTTCTATTCCAATGCCTGTAGCTTTCATTCCATCCAAGCACGTGCCACATGTATAATCAAAGATGAACAGAAGTAGAAACCAGAACTTGTCTATATCAACTCCCAAACCTTTTAAAGTATTTTGTATGTCCTCATTGGCTATATAATCTCCGTATGTGAAGTTGCCATATAGTTTATTCTGATTGTATCTTCTTATGAATAGAGGTAAGGCGGTAGTGCCACAGACGTATCTTTCTCCTGTGGCTGGGTCTATATCTACGTCTGGAACATATTTAACGGCTATGGCTTCCATGTATTCCAAACGGGTGTCAATGTTTATATAATCTTCCTTTAGCTTCTCCATAATCATTAGTTTAAGGCAAAGTTAAAAAATAATCCTCACCTGCATTTGCTGCAAGTGAGGAATTTGTGGATAGGATATGCCTTAGTAATCAGAATCTCCTGTGAACGTATCCATAAGTTTATCCATTTGTTCACCTATGCACTTGTCTATTAGCTTTGCATAGTGGGCAGTCATTCGTGTATTGGTATGTCCCAACATCTTAGAAACGACTTCCAGAGATATGTTATTAGCTAAAGTAACGGTACTTGCGAATGTGTGCCTACTTGTGTGAAAGCAAATCCGTTTATTGATTCCACAAAGTATAGCTATATCCTTTAGATATTTGTTGATGTCCGCAGGGTCTTGAATAGGGAGTAGTTTCTCTCCACCCTTGTACTTATCCAATATCAGTTTGGCGATAGGGAGTAGGGGGATGCGTGATAGAACTCCTGTTTTAACTCTACGCTTCTTAATCCATATTCTGCCTGTACTGTCTTTCTCAAAGTGCTCTGGTGTCAAGGTCTTAATGTCAATGTAACTAAGCCCAGTGAAGCACCCAAAGAGGAACATATCTTTAGCACGCTCCAATCGTGGCAGAGGAGTATCAAAGTTAATAATCTTCCTCAATTCTTCTTCATCCAAGAAATCCACTTCTACGGGTTCACGTTCTACTTTATAAGCATTTACAGGATTGTAGGATATATAAGAGTTGGCGACAGCTAAATTTAGTAACTTCTTTAAGAACTTTAAATGCTTGGTGCAGGAGTTTTGTCCCATCTTCTTCTCTCCTAAAAGGTAAGCATGGAATCCTTGAATGAAACCTAAGTTTATCTCTCTTAAATATAAGTCCTTACGTTCATATTTCTTCTGAATAAACTCTTTGAATAGTCTGCCTGTATATTCAAACACCCAATAAGTGGCAGGGGCAACAGTTTTACCTACCATTGCTTTGCGCTCTGTATTATGTTCATTCAGAACATCCAATAAAGTCTTCTCGTTCAGAGCTTCCACCTTATCTGTGATAGCTTCTTTTAATAGTTCAGCAGTGATAAGATAACCCTTTTGGAGTAGCTCAATTTCTTTTTGATATATCTTATTCCGTAGTTGAATCAGATAACCGTTGATTAGCTGCGCTTCTTCACTCTTGCCTTTTACAGCTTGCTTCTCTTTGTTCCAGTCAGCAGCAGGTACGTGTTTACCTGTACTAAAGTAGATTCTCTTTCCGTTAGTGGTGATTGAAACCTCAATAGGTGATAGACCTTTTTTGTTTTGCTTACTTTCTCTTAATGAAAAGTAAACCATTGTACAATGTTTCTCCATTTTAAATTAAATGTTATATGGAGTGTATCGCATTGTATTATAGTTGATTATGCCAATTCTTGCAGCCGTTTTTTAAGAATGGCAAATTCGGCTGCAAATCGGCTGCAAAAGTAACCTGTTTATGGCTTGATTTGAGGGGTAATTGGCTACTCTTTACATGAGTTGTTTGGACTTAAATAAAGCAGGATTTATCTTGTTATCTCCTTACTGATTCACCATTCATTCACTCCAAATAATGAGTGATGCAAGGTGCTTCAATCTGTTATCTAAGTCAAGTTACCACAAATAAAAAACTCCTGCAACCATAAGGATTACAGGAGTTTATCTGTATTAAGTAACTTAAATTACTTGCTCAAAGCAGTAGCCACGTCAACCGCGCAAGCCACTGTACATCCTACCATTGGGTTGTTACCGATACCGAGGAATCCCATCATTTCTACGTGAGCAGGAACTGATGAAGAACCAGCGAACTGAGCGTCTGAGTGCATACGACCCATAGTGTCCGTCATACCGTAAGAAGCCGGTCCGGCAGCCATGTTGTCCGGATGCAGAGTACGACCAGTACCACCACCAGATGCTACTGAGAAGTACGGCTTACCAGCCAATACGCGTTCTTTCTTATAAGTACCTGCAACCGGGTGTTGGAAGCGGGTCGGATTCGTAGAGTTACCAGTGATGGATACATCCACACCCTCTTTCCACATGATAGCCACACCTTCGCGAACATCGTCTGCACCATAGCATTTTACTTTGGCACGGGGACCGTCGCTGTATGCGATTTCACGAACTACTTTCAGTTCACCTGTATAGTAATCGAATTGAGTCTGAACGTATGTAAAGCCGTTGATACGAGAGATAATCTGTGCAGCGTCCTTGCCGAGACCGTTCAGGATGCAACGCAGAGGTTCTTTACGTACCTTGTCGGCTTTAGCGGCAATCTTGATAGCACCTTCGGCAGCAGCGAATGACTCGTGACCTGCCAAGAAAGCGAAACACTTGGTTTCTTCACGCAGCAACATGGCTGCCAAGTTACCATGACCGATACCAACCTTGCGGTCGTCAGCTACAGAACCCGGAATACAAAATGCCTGCAGACCGATACCGATAGCTTCAGCAGCTTCAGCAGCGTTCTTGCAGCCCTTCTTAATGGCGATGGCGCAACCTACAACGTATGCCCATTTTGCATTTTCGAAACAGATGGGCTGAGTTTCTTCACAAGTCTTATAAGGATCGAGACCATGAGCTTCGCAGATAGCATTGGCTTCTTCGATGTCTTTGATACCGTTTGCGTTCAATGCGGCAAGAATCTGCTTGATACGACGGTCTTGGCTTTCAAATTTTACTTCTCTAATCATATGTCTTTCCTCCTTATATTATTCGTGACGTGGGTCAATGTGTTTAACTGCACCTTGCTCTTCAGTGAAGCGGCCGTATGTACCGGTAACTTTCTTCAATGCTTCATTGGCGTCTGTACCTTTCTTGATTTCATCCATAAACTTGCCCAGATGAACAAATTCGTAACCGCAGATTTCGTCGTTCTTGTCCAAAGCGATAGTCTTGATGTAACCTTCTGCCATTTCCAGGTAACGAGAACCCTTAGCCAACGTTCCGTACAATGTGCCTACCTGGCTGCGCAGACCTTTGCCCAAGTCTTCCAAGCCAGCTCCAATCATCAAACCGCCTTCCGAGAAAGCAGATTGGGTACGACCATAAACGATTTGCAGGAAGAGTTCGCGCATAGCTGTGTTGATAGCGTCACAAACGAGGTCAGTGTTCAATGCTTCGAGGATAGTCTTTCCCGGGAGGATTTCTGATGCCATAGCAGCAGAGTGAGTCATACCGGAGCAACCGATAGTCTCAACCAAAGCTTCCTGGATAACGCCTTCCTTTACATTGAGGGTTAATTTACATGCACCTTGCTGAGGAGCACACCAGCCGATGCCGTGTGTCAGACCAGAGATGTCAACAATTTCTTTAGCTTTTACCCATTTACCTTCTTCGGGAATAGGAGCCGGTCCGTGGTTAGGACCTTTCTTCACAACACACATGTGTTCCACTTCGTGTGAATAAGTCATAATTAGCTCTTTTTTAAGTGATATAATTTAAAAAAAACGTAGTCTACTTTTATTAGTCGGGTGCAAAGTTAGTTGTTTTCCCCGTTTCTGCCAACTGTTCAATTTGACTTTTTTCTATAATAATGTGAAATTGTAGTTCGGCGGATGTTTTTCAGACTTTTGCTTTGTACGCCCGAAAGCAGATTTTGAAAAATGAGTTTGCGTTATCCGCTGTCATCCTGCGGCTGAAATGTTATGCCGGAACTTAGGATTAATTTGTTGGGAAAGTGCCTGCAACTGTCCTCAAACTCCCTACTTATTATTCTTACTACACTTGTGTTCCTTTCTTACAACAGCTGTGTCGTTTTCTTACAACGGCTGTGTTGTTTTCTTACAACAGCTGTGGTAAGAATAATAGGTGCCGATTCCGTACTTAGTTTTCAGGGAGTATGCGGCTAGTTTTTGGACATTTTCCTCTTAGATATGCTGAATCTGCTTGCAGCAGAACAGAATTGGTCCTTATGATTCCTTTTTTCGCAATTCATTTCTTACCTTTGCCACCCGATTCAATCAATGAGAAACAAATAAGATTCAGACTATGATAGAAGTTACAGATGTGGCATTGCGCCAGGCTGCCGGCGAAGGGATGGATGCGTTTATTGGCGTATTCACCGATGCTTATAAAAAAGAAATAGGCGGAGAAATGACTGCCGAGACGATGCCTTTGCTTACCGGTGAACAGCATTCATTGTTGGCCTATCAGATATTCCGTGATGAAGTGATGGAGGGAGGCTTCTGCCAACTGATTCAAAATGGTTATGGCGGTTATATTTTCGACAATCCGTTTGCCAAAGTGATGCGTTTGTGGAGAGTGGGCGATTTGAGTAAGTTGGTTTATGCTGCCAAGAAAGTATACGATAGCCATCGTGATGACTTGGAACGTGAACGTACAGACGAGGAGTTTATGGCAATGTACGAGCAATATGAGGCTTTCGATGAGCTGGAAGATGAATTTTTGGAAAAAGAGGAGGAATATACAGCTTTGGTTGCTGGCTATGTGGATGAACATTTGGAGCTGTTTGCCAAGATTGTGTAGGTGTGGATTAACTGATGTAAATGTTAAATGTTACTGTGATATGCAGTATTTAGATTAATCTTTCATTTAATCTTAAAAACAATGAAAAAACGAGGAGAGTACTATATTACTCAATTCTTTTATCTAAATTTGCAAACTCTAATATTTATAGAAAAAAAGATGAAACAATTAAAATTCTTGGTGGTTGCCTTGACATTGTTGATGGGCATTTCGTTTACTTCGTGTTTGAATTCGGATAGTGACCCTTACAATTATGGAGGGGGTATGGTTAAAGTTCAGAACTATATGGGTGTTTATTCTTTTAAAGGTGAGAACGGTGTAACTATAACTCCAACATCTGCCTCAATTTCGGCTTTAGAGGCCAATGGCTTTAAAATGTCTGATATGAGCGATAAGGTAGCACAGATATATTATCGTTGGGATCCTACTCAAGTAGATATACCTGCTGATGAGAAAGATGTTAAGGGGGTTGAATTGTACTCTATTGAATCATTAGATAATACAGTGGAAATAGTTGAACAAAAGGGAGTCGCTGCAAATGATTCTATCAGTAAATCCAATAATGCTGCTATCATTTCGTTAGGATATGATGCTGGTGGTATAAAATATGCTCCTAAGTTTTTCTATGACGATCATACGCTTCTACTTCCGATAAATTATTATATTACTAATAAAAGGCATTTTTTGACGTTAGTGTATTACCCGAATGAGGATAATGGAACAACTTTAAGATTATATTTGGGCCATAATTCTAATGGTGATTCGACATCCACTAATAGCACATCTTACACATTGACTGCAAATACTGGCGGTTATTATGGGTTGGGATTGTTCTATAAAGTATATGATTTAAGAAAGGTTTTTGAACGTTACAAACGTCAGACATCCACTTCTGAAAATCCGACTACTATTGAAATTGTTACGAAAGTAAATTCATATTCACTGAAGTTGGACGATTCTCAAACTAAGGAAGAAGTGTATACTGTTACAAAGGGAGAAACTGAAAAATAAGATATTGAATTACAAAGATTTATTTCATATAGCAATACTACTGATTTCCTCTCCGGCTCGTGCCTGGGAGGAAATTAGTTTAGAGGATAGGCGAAAAGTGTTTGCTGCTTTTGTCTATCCTATGATTGGTTTATGCGGGTTGTCCGTTTTCATCGGTTCTTTGATGAAGATGGGATGGGATGGGCCGCAAAGCTTTCAATATGCCATGACACAATGCTGTGCGGTGGCTGTATCCTTGTTCGGAGGATATTTTTTGGCAGCCTATCTCATCAATGGGCTGCGTGTCCGCATGTTTATGCTGGACAGTGATGTCCCTTTGGCGCAACAGTTTGCAGGTTATGCACTGGTTGTGGTATTCATGCTGAAGATTGTTATCGGCATATTGCCGAATTTCGGCATTATGGCTCTGTTGCTCCAATTCTATATTGTATATGTAGTGTGGGAAGGAAGCAAAAAGGTGATGCAGATAGAAGAAAAATACCGTTTGCGTTTCACCATTCTGTCTTCTATTTTGTTAATAGCTTGTCCGGTGGTCATTGAATGGATATTCAATAAGCTGACGGTAGTGCTAAACTGATAAATGTTATGAAACAAGCTCCTGTAAATATAAAGAATAAGCGTGCTACGTTCGACTACGAACTGACAGACACCTATACGGCTGGCATTGTGCTTACGGGCACAGAAATCAAGTCCATCCGGTTGGGGAAAGCAAGCTTGGTCGATACGTTCTGTTACTTTGCCAACGGCGAATTGTGGGTGAAGAACATGCATGTGGCCGAATACTTCTATGGTTCGTACAACAATCACAATGCACGCAGGGAGCGCAAGCTTTTGTTGAATAAGAAGGAACTTGAAAAACTGATGCGCGGTACGAAAGATCCGGGTTTCACCATTGTTCCCGTGCGTTTGTTTATCAATGAAAAAGGGCTGGCCAAACTTGTGGTGGCACTTGCCAAAGGTAAGAAGCAATATGATAAGCGCGAATCACTGAAGGAAAAAGATGACAAACGCGATATGGCGCGTATGTTTAAAAGATAATATGAGTAAACTTGGTAGTTTGGTGCGTGAGCGCATCCTTATTTTGGATGGTGCAATGGGCACTATGATACAGCAATACAACTTGACAGAGGAAGATTTTCGGGGTGAACGCTTCTCGCAGATTCCCGGACAGATGAAAGGTAACAATGACCTGCTTTGTCTGACACGCCCTGATGTGATACAAGATATTCACCGCAAGTATCTGGCGGCAGGTGCGGATATCATCGAAACAAATACATTCAGTTCCACCTGCATCAGTATGGCCGATTATCATGTGCAGGACTATGTGCGTGAGATGAATCTTGCCGCAGTGCGTCTGGCACGCGAAGTGGCGGATGAGTTTACTTCTCTTACTCCCGACAAACCCCGTTTTGTGGCAGGCTCCGTAGGACCGACGAACAAGACCTGCTCCATGAGTCCCGATGTGAACAATCCGGCCTTTCGTGCCTTGAGCTACGATGAACTGGCCGATGCCTACCGTGAGCAGATGGAAGCGTTGCTCGAAGGTGGTGTGGATGCTTTGCTGATAGAAACCATTTTTGATACGCTGAATGCCAAGGCTGCTATTTTTGCCGCCGGGCAGGCGATGGAAACTGTAGGAGTTCATGTACCCTTGATGCTCTCTGTGACTGTTTCTGATATTGGAGGGCGTACTCTGTCGGGACAAACTTTGGATGCTTTTCTCGCCTCCGTGCAGCATGCCGATATTTTTTCCGTTGGGCTGAACTGCTCCTTTGGTGCCCGCCAGCTGAAACCTTTCCTGGAGCAGCTTGCTGCCCGTGCACCTTATTATATCAGCGCTTATCCCAACGCCGGACTGCCCAACAGCTTGGGCACATACGACCAGACTCCTGCCGATATGGCACATGAAGTAAAAGAGTATATCCATGAGGGATTGGTGAATATTATCGGTGGTTGTTGCGGAACGACAGATGCCTACATTGCCGAGTACTCCTCGCTGATTGCCGGTGCAACGCCCCATCAGCCGGTTCCCAGACCGGAAAATCTTTGGCTTTCCGGGCTTGAACTTCTGGAAGTGAAGCCGGAAAATAACTTCGTGAATGTGGGTGAACGCTGCAATGTGGCGGGTTCGCGCAAATTCTTGCGTCTGATTAATGAAAAGAAATATGACGAGGCGCTCAGCATTGCTCGCCAGCAGGTGGAAGACGGTGCGCAGGTCATTGATATAAATATGGACGACGGACTGCTGGATGCTCAAGCGGAGATGACGACTTTCCTCCATCTGATAGCTTCGGAACCTGAGATTGCCCGTGTTCCCGTCATGATAGACTCCTCTAAGTGGGAAGTGATTGTGGCCGGATTGAAATGCCTGCAAGGCAAGTCCATCGTCAACTCCATCTCCTTGAAGGAGGGGGAAGATAAATTCCTGGAGCATGCGCGTACCATCAAGCAATATGGTGCGGCAGCCGTGGTGATGGCTTTTGATGAAAAAGGGCAGGCAGACACGTACGAACGTAAGATTGAGGTTTGCGAACGGGCATACCGTCTTTTGGTGGACAAGACAGGTTTCAATCCCCATGATATAATTTTCGACCCGAATGTACTTGCCGTGGCAACCGGTATGGACGAGCACAACAATTATGCTGTAGACTTTATCCGTGCCACCGGATGGATACGCAAGAATCTGCCCGGTGCGCATGTCAGTGGAGGAGTGAGTAACCTTTCCTTCTCTTTCCGCGGCAATAATTACATTCGCGAGGCGATGCATGCCGTATTCCTTTACTATGCCATCCGCGAGGGCATGGATATGGGTATCGTCAATCCGGCTACCTCCGTTCTTTACACCGATATTCCCGCTGATATATTGGAGCGCATAGAGGATGTGGTCTTGAACCGTCGTCCCGATGCTGCCGAGCGCTTGATAGAAACTGCCGAACGCTTGAAAGCGGAAGCAGAGGCGGCAAAAACTTCCGGAGGAGAGCGGCAGGCTGCCGCCCATTCCCAACTTGCCTGGAGAGAGGAGACTTCTGTGGAAGAGCGGTTGAAGTACGCCTTGACAAAGGGTATCGGCGATTATCTGGAAGCAGACCTTGCCGAAGCGTTGAAGCTGTATCCCAAAGCTGTTTCTATCATTGAAGGTCCGTTGATGGCGGGCATGAATCATGTAGGCGATTTGTTTGGGGCAGGCAAAATGTTCCTGCCGCAAGTAGTGAAGACGGCACGCACCATGAAGAAAGCGGTTGCCATCCTCCAGCCCATAATCGAGTCGGAGAAAGAAGAAGGTGCAACTGCTGCCGGAAAGGTGTTGTTGGCTACGGTAAAAGGTGATGTGCACGACATTGGAAAAAATATAGTCTCGGTAGTAATGGCCTGCAACGGGTACGATATAGTGGACCTTGGCGTCATGGTGCCTGCCGAAACCATTGTACAGCATGCCATAGAGGAAAAGGTAGACATGATAGGATTGAGTGGCTTGATAACCCCTTCGCTGGATGAAATGGTGCATGTAGCCATTGAGTTGGAAAAGGCAGGCCTGGACATTCCTCTGCTGATAGGTGGTGCCACGACTTCACCGCTTCACACTGCTCTAAAGATTGCTCCGGTCTATCATGCTCCCGTAATCCATCTGAAGGACGCCTCACAGAATGCTACAGTAGCAGCCAAACTGATGAATCCTGAGACAAAGGAGGAACTGGAAGAAGAACTGCATGAGAAGTATCGGCAGTTGTGCGAGAAGAACCGGGAGAAACAAGTAACAACCGTTTCCCTGGAAGAAGCGAGAAAGAACAAACTGAATCTGTTTTAAGAAGGAAGGAAAATAAGGATTAGGGATTAACATTCCTGCGGCATATATTCCTAATATTATGCGCAATTCGTTAACCCCTAATCCTTATTCTTTATCTTCTTCTTGTATTGCTCGAAACGTGACGTAATATCCCTTACGAAGTTATAAGTTTCGATGCCACGGAAATAGCCGTTTTTGCAGACGGGGTCGGTGAAGTATTCCTCATTGCTTTTTAGCAGGATGAAGTTTTCTACATTATCACGCCAGACATATTTGTTTTTGCCGTATTTTTCGGCCAGTGCCATGGCATCCAGCACATGGCCGATTCCGGAATTATAAGATGCCAGCACAAAGTTGATGCGTTCTTCCTGGGGTATCTTGGAAAAACTTTTGGCTGTGGCGCCTATGTATTTCACGGCAGCCTTTATACTCTCTTCAGGGTTCTGTTCCTTTCCTTCGGGTAGCCCCATAGCCCTGGCTGTGGCAGGCATCAGTTGCATCAGCCCCCTGGCACCGGCCCAGGATACGGCAGTGGAGTCGAAGTTGGACTCAGTATATGCCAGAGACGCCAGCAGGCGCCAGTCCCAGTCTATCTTGGGAGCATATTTCTTGAACAAATCATCGTAATGGGAAATTTTTCCTTCGCGCAGGGAGAGGA
Organism: Bacteroides sp. CACC 737; assembly: GCF_013874375.1. Lineage (NCBI taxonomy): Bacteria > Pseudomonadati > Bacteroidota > Bacteroidia > Bacteroidales > Bacteroidaceae > Bacteroides > Bacteroides sp. CACC 737. The sequence continues at coordinate 2,404,191 of NZ_CP059408.1, read as the reverse complement.
TAGGAGAGTGGGGAATGGCCTTGCCGATTTCAAAATATCGTTTCATACTTGCCGTATAGGCAGGTGAAGTCATATTCTCCTCATGCCATTTGTTAGCGGCGGCTGCCAGTTGCGGACAGTCTTTCCGGACTGCCCACGATGCACGCTGGTCAAAGCTGATGGAGAGTCTGATATTCAGGTTGGGGTAATAGGTCGTATTAAGCTGTGCCACATCATTGTCTGCTACGGTATAGGGGATTTTCCCTTGTGCCACTTGGGTGATGAGGTCTTCTGCACTGATACTGTCGTTGGTCACTTTATGGATGTGGATACCTCCTCCGAGCTCTTCGTCCAGATTGACCAGCCGTTCATAATATTTTCCCGGCTTTACATATACATCTTTCCCGATGAGTTCCGTCACGTCTTTCAGTGGTTTGGTACGTCCGTTATTACGTTGCACGATGACTTGGTGCGTGATGACCTCTTCACCGCAATAAAGCAGACTGTCTTTCCATTCTTTAGTGATAGGCAGGTTGTAGGCGATGAGGTCTCCCTTGCCTGCTAATAACTTCTCTATGAGTTCGTGCACATTCCGGGCTACCTCTATTCTCAGCTTTACTCCCAGGCTCTTGGCAAACTGCTCGCTTAGCTCATATTGGAATCCCATATCCTGGCCACGGTAGATGAAGTAGGAAGTGGAGCTGTACAGAGTCAATACAACCAGTTCTCCGCTGTCCTTTATCTGTTGCAGGTCATCCGCTTCTTCTTTTTCGGCAGGATGTCCTCCACGGCATCCTGCGATACAGCACAACAACAGTAAGATAATTGAGACGGGAGAATTGATAATGGATGATTTATGTTTGGCGAGAGAAAATAAACTGTTCATATCTCATAGATTTAGTGTGTTCTTAATCCTCCATTATCAATTCTCCATTACAAATTAACTTCCCAAGTGCTTCTTGATATACATGGTCAATATATCGATGGCTACCTGGTTGTTTCCGCCTTCCGGTACAATGAGGTCTGCATATCGTTTGCAGGGCTCTATGAATTGCTGGTGCATGGGTTTTAGTATACGTGTATAGCGTTCCATAACGGCTTCTGCCGTGCGTCCGCGTTCCACTACATCACGCTGGATTACACGAATTAGGCGTTCGTCGGGGTCAGCGTCTACAAATATCTTGAGGTCCATCATGCTTCGCAGTTTCTTGTCGCACAAGGCAAGGATACCTTCTATGATGATGACTTCCCGGGGGGCGATATGGATGGTTTCGGGCTGGCGTGTACACGTCAGGTATGAGTAGGTGGGCTGTTCTATGCTTTTTCCTTCGCGCAGCATGGCGACATGTCTGGAAAGAAGGCTCCACTCAAAAGCGTCGGGGTGGTCGAAGTTGATGTTCTGCCGTTCTTCCACGGGCACATGGCTACTGTCCTTGTAGTAAGAGTCTTGTGGCAATAATACCACTTCACCAGCCGGTAGGCTTTCGATAATTTTACGTACGACGGTGGTCTTTCCTGAGCCGGTTCCACCTGCAATTCCTATTATTAACATCCGTTTAAGTGTATATTTGAAACAAAACCAGTATTTTTGCAGTTGTTAAAACAGCCGCTTAGGCTGACAAATATAGTGATAAATCATTTAAATGGCAAAGTTATGGTAAAGCACATTGTATTATTTAAGTTAAAAGATGAGGCACCGGCTGACGAAAAGTTGGCTGCAATGAACAGTTTCAAGGCAGCTATCGAAGCGCTTCCGGCTAAAATATCCGTTATCCGCAAGATTGAAGTCGGGCTGAATATCAATCCAGGCGAGGCTTGGAGTATCGCTCTTTACAGTGAGTTCGATACGTTGGATGACGTGAAATACTATGCCACCCATCCCGACCACGTGGCTGCCGGCAAGCTTATCGCTGCTGTGAAAGAGAGCCGTGCCTGCGTGGACTACGAGATAACTGAAAATTAAAAATTAAAAATTAAATCAGAGAACATGAAGAAATTGTTGTTCCCTTTATTTCTGTTGCTTTTCGCTGTGGCAGTGCAGGCACAGATACAAGACCCAGTCAAGTTCAAGTCCGAGCTGAAGACTTTGGCTGCCGATGAAGCGGAGGTCGTTTTTACGGCTGCTATTGACAAGGGCTGGCATGTCTATTCCACCGACTTGGGCGATGGCGGTCCTATCTCGGCGACTTTCAATGTGGAGAAAATCTCCGGAGCGGAAGTGGCTGGCAAACTGAAGCCTGTAGGCAAGGAAATCTCTACTTTCGATAAGTTGTTCGAAATGAAGGTACGCTATTTTGAAAATACGGCCCAATTTGTGCAGAAGCTAAAATTGACGGGTGGTGCCTATCAGCTGGAAGGATATCTGGAGTATGGCGCTTGCAACGATGAAAATTGTCTGCCGCCCACACAAGTGCCTTTCCAATTCTCCGGTGAGGCAGAAGGGGCTGCCAAAGAAGCTGCTGCAGCTACGGTTGAAACGAAAGTTGAAGAACAGCCCGCAAAGCAGGAGGCTGCCACCGACATGGTTTCTGTGGCTGTTGTCGGTGGTGCGGACGGACCGACGGAAATCAATGTGACGGACAAGGTGAACTTTTGGAAACCGGTTATCAATGAACTGCAATCTTTGGGCGAAACCACTTCGCAGGAAGATATGTCTTGGATTTATATCTTTATTACCGGATTTGCCGGCGGACTGTTAGCGCTCTTCACCCCTTGTGTATGGCCCATCATCCCGATGACTGTCAGCTTCTTCCTGAAGCGTAGCAAGGATAAGAAGAAAGGCATCCGTGATGCATGGACGTATGGTGCTTCCATCGTAGTGATTTATGTGACGCTCGGGCTGGCCATTACGCTGATTTTCGGAGCCAGCGCACTGAACGCACTCTCTACGAATGCAGTATTCAATATTCTTTTCTGCTTGATGCTGGTTGTGTTTGCGGCTTCCTTCTTCGGAGCGTTCGAAATAACGTTGCCCTCCAAATGGAGTACGGCTGTAGACAGTAAAGCCGAGGCGACAAGTGGTTTGCTCAGTATCTTCTTGATGGCGTTTACCTTGTCGCTGGTATCTTTCTCCTGCACGGGACCTATTATCGGATTCCTGCTGGTTCAGGTTTCCACGACGGGTAGTGTGGTGGCTCCCGCTATTGGCATGCTGGGCTTTGCCATTGCATTGGCATTGCCTTTCACGCTGTTTGCCTTATTCCCGTCCTGGTTGAAGTCCATGCCCAAATCCGGTGGATGGATGAATATCATCAAGGTGACGCTTGGCTTCCTGGAGCTGGCTTTTGCCCTGAAGTTCCTTTCGGTAGCCGATTTAGCTTACGGTTGGCGCATCCTCGACCGTGAAACGTTCCTTGCTTTGTGGATTGTACTTTTTGCACTGCTTGGTTTCTACTTGCTGGGCAAAATCAAGTTCCCGCACGATGATGACGATTCAAAGGTTAGTGTGCCCCGTTTCTTTATGGCGTTGGCCTCACTGGCATTTGCAGTATATATGATTCCCGGTTTGTGGGGAGCTCCGCTGAAAGCTGTCAGTGCTTTTGCGCCGCCCATGCAGACGCAAGATTTCAATCTTTACAATAATGAAGTGCATGCCAAGTTCGATGATTATGACCTCGGTATGGAGTATGCCCGTCAGCATGGCAAGCCCGTGATGCTCGACTTCACCGGTTATGGTTGCGTGAACTGCCGTAAGATGGAGCTTGCCGTATGGACAAACCCTAAGGTGAGTGACATTATCAACAACGACTATGTGCTTATCACGCTTTACGTCGACAACAAGACACCGCTTCCTTCTCCCGTGAAGATTGTGGAGAACGGCACGGAACGTACGCTGCGTACCGTAGGCGACAAGTGGAGTTATCTGCAGCGTGTCAAGTTCGGTGCCAATGCGCAGCCCTTCTATGTGTTGATTGACAACGAAGGTAAGCCGCTTAACAAGTCTTACTCCTACGACGAAGATATACCTAAGTATATCGAATTTCTGCAGACCGGACTGGAGAATTATAAGAAAGAGAAATAAATAGAATCGGAAAAAGGATGCTTGTAAAAAGGCATCCTTTTTTCACTAAATCCCCTTTTTGTATGAAACACATTATAGACATTGATGCTTGGGAACGTCGGGATAACTACGGCTTTTTCCGCAGTTTTGTAAATTCCTGGTATTCCGTCACTACAGAGATTGACTGCACGGAAGCCAGTGCTGCAGCCCGGGCTGCAAAGCGCTCCTTTTTCCTTTATTATCTGTATGCTGTGGTGCGTTCGGCTAATGAAGTCGATGAACTCCGTTACCGTACCGACAAGGAAGGCCGGGTTGTTTTTCACGACCGGGTGGACATCATTTCTCCGATAGCTGTTCCCGGAAAGACATTCTATACCGTGCGCATTCCCTACCACGAAGACTTTGAGCGTTTCTATGCCGAAGCTTACGCCTTGATAACAAACATACCCGAGGACGGTGACCCTTATGGAGCCGAAAAGATTCTTGCCGGGCAAGGCGATTACGATGTGGTCCATCTGAGTGCAGTTCCCAAAATGTATTTCACCTCGATAACCTATACACTTGCCGAAGCAGGCAACGGTTGCAGTTATCCGTTGATGACTGCCGGCAAGGCTGTATCCCGTGAAGGTCGTCTGGTATTTCCTCTTTCCATCTATGTGAACCATGCTTTTGTCGACGGTTCTCATCTGACCTCCTTCTTCGGAAAGGTGGAGGAGTATTTGAAAGAGATTTCACATAAATGAATCCCCCAAAATAAATAATCTATGAAACGCTTATAAGGGTGTTTTTTCATGCTACAAATATATATGATGCCATACATATATGGCAACTTTGAGTTGTTTTTTGTATCTTGGTTTCTGTTTTTTAAGTATCATTGAAAAATCGGAAATGTGCAGACAAGATTTGTAGTATTACAGAATTGTTACAGAATTTATCCTTACCTTTGACACTTTAACAGAATAAGCGTATGGTAAGTAATATATCTTCATGCACGAAAGTACTTGTTTTGCCGATAGTTCTATGGGTTGTTTCGTCTTTTTCCCTGCGGGCGCAGGAGAAGGATTTTGCCACTTGGGCGAATGCCGGTTTCGAATATAAGTTGAAGCCGGCACTTACTGTTTCCGGTGGGCTGGAGTGGCGTACAAAGGATGATTTGGGAAAGACAGACCGGTGGGGGCTGAAGGTGGGGGGAAGCTATAAGCTGTTGCCTTTCCTGAAGCTTGGAGCCGGGTATGAGACGCATTACCGCAATCGGGGGGCGGATGGCTGGAAGTTCCGGCACCGCTACCGTTTGGAAGGCACTCTGTCTGCCCGTGTGCAAAGGGTGAAACTGTCCTTGCGTGAGCGCTTTCAGCATACGTTCGATGGACATACGGACGAGTTGCGTTTGCGCTCACGTGCGAAGGTGGCATATGACATTCCGAAGTGCAAGGTGGAGCCGTATGCTTCGGCCGAGATGTATAATGGTTTGAATAGGACAGAGCACTTCGGAGTAAAGCGGATGCGTTATCGCGGAGGCATTACGTTGCCCTTGTCCGAGCGCTGGGAGGCGGACATCTTCTATTGCAGACAGTGGGAGAAGGATAAGCGGAAAGATATAGTAGGGGTGGAGTGTGTTTATAGCTTTTGAGGGGAGATGAGGGCTGAAAGCCTTTTTTTACTTTTTGTTCTTCCGGTACTCCTTTTTCAGATAAAAGTTGAATCCGGCATATATTTGGAGGGTGCCGAACCCGTTGTTCAGGGAGAAACTGTTTTTGTAGTAGTCGTATGTCCGTCCTACGAATGAGGTACCCACGAAGTATTTGCTGTTGTTGTATACCACACCTGCACGCAGAATGAAGTCGATATTGAAATTCTTGTACCAGTCGTCCGCTTCCCGCTCTTCTGTCTTCTCTATGCGTGATGTCTTGTAGGCGACAGCCGGATTGAACGATAGGCATGCGAGGCAGTTGCGGGCAAACACCCAATTGTAGGCATAGCCGGCGTTGAGGCTGATATTCGTGTATTTGATATGTTTCACCTTCATACCCGGGTTCATGGCTCTCTGAATTATTTTGGGCAGCTTGGTATAGTCGAAGTTCAGATTGTGGGTGGATACGGAGAATCCGGCAATAAAAGAACCTGCATTGCGGCGCTGGTTGGTGGACTGGCTGAAGGCAGCCGGATAGGAGAAACGTCGGTTGTTGAAAATGTAATATAGATTCACCCCCTTCATTTTTACTTTCAATCCGTTGAAGTCTTCGGAATAATTGGAGGGAATCTCGTCGGAAAAGCCGGATACCTTGTGTATCTTATAGTCGTTTCCGGTGCTGCGATAGAAAATGTCGACTCCCAGTTTGGAACTGTAAAGACTGAGATCAAACTCCGTACCGCGCTTTTTCTTGCTTTTCTTTCCGTAGAGCCAGTCCGTATCGACAGCCCATCCCAGGAATATCCAACGCCATCCGAAGTAAGCGCCTATCTTGTTGTGCGGGTTGGGCGAAAAACGGAGCCGCTGACCGTCATTGCCCACGGAGTAATACTCGTAATTGGTGAAATGGTCGAGCATCAGGGCGTAATTGTATCGGTTGGGACTGATATAGGTAGTGTCGAAGTCACTGAAGTCGAGGAATTTCTTCAATGCTTTTACGAAGGTATTTTTATGTACGATGCTGTCGCATGTGACGGAACCGTTCTCCTTGTTTTGCGCAAACAATGAGAATGTAAATAGTATCCATAAGCAGAAAAAGACCCCTTTTTGCATCTTGTTGTTCTCTCTCATTTATACAAAGCTAAATAAAATAACCGGTTTAGAACAGCATCCCACTAATTTTTCGATGAAAAAGGCATTAATAATTTGTAGTTTTCAATCGGAATGACTAATATTGAACGTTTTATTGAGAGAATATATGAATCAGAGCCAGATAAAAAAGAAGAATACGATATGAAGAAGATTATCAATCCGTGGAAAGATATGGAGGGGTACAACTGTTTCGGTTGCTCTCCCGACAATGAAGCAGGTGTGAGAATGGAGTTTTATGAGGACGGTGACGAGGTGGTGAGTATCTGGAAGCCGCGTCCGGAGTATCAGGGATGGCTGAATACGTTGCATGGAGGCATCCAGTCCGTATTGCTGGATGAAATCTGCGGTTGGGTAGTGTTCCGCAAGCTGCAGACTGGCGGGGTGACATCGAAAATGGAGACTCGGTTCCGCAAATCCATATCGACCAACGACACGCATGTGGTGCTGCGGGCTTCACTTCGGGAGCAAAAGCGGAATATCGCCATCATAGAAGCACGTCTGTACAATAGCATGGGAGAACTTTGTACGGAAGCTACCTGCACTTACTTCACCTTCCCGAAAGAGAAAGCGGAAACGGAAATGCATTTCCATAGCTGCGAAGTGGAGCAGGAGGAAATATTGCCGTTGATTTGATTGTTTTACCACAGATTACACAGATTTGCACAGATTGAAATAAAAATAATCTGTGCAAATCTGTGTAATCTGTGGTGAAGTAAGATGAATTTGAAAGAAAAAATAAACTTTTTGTGATAAATCTTTTGAAGTTTCAAACTTTTAGTTTACTTTTGTCGCATTAAAACCAAAAAAATATGAAGAATATCGTTGCACATCATCACCATCATCATCCTGACGAATAACTCGGTGGGCGTATGAGTGTATATGTACAACAAATGACATAAATGACGAGGCTTGCCGAATATTGGTAAGCCTCGTTTTGTTTTCTGCCATCTCATTCAAAATAGTAAATCGTAAAATAGTAAATAGCCTTATGTTAAGAATTGCAGTACAAGCTAAAGGTCGTCTTTATGACGAGACCATGTCATTTTTGGGAGAATCGGATATTAAGTTAAGTGCCATGAAGCGTTCGTTGTTGGTGCAGTCGTCAAACTTTCCTCTTGAAGTGTTGTTTTTGAGGGATGACGACATTCCGCAGTCTGTGGCTACTGGAGTGGCTGATATAGGCATTGTGGGTGAGAATGAATTTGTTGAGAAGAATGAGGATGCGGAGATAATCAAGCGTCTGGGATTCAGCAAGTGCCGTCTGTCTCTTGCCATGCCGAAGGATATTGAGTATCCGGGGGTGAAGTGGTTTCATGGAAAGAAGATTGCGACATCTTATCCGGGCATCCTTTCCGGCTTTTTGAAAGAGAATGGGGTGAATGCGGAGATACACGTCATTACGGGGTCAGTAGAAGTGGCGCCGGGCATCGGTCTGGCAGATGCTATTTTCGATATTGTAAGTTCCGGTTCTACGCTGGTGAGCAACCGTTTGAAGGAAGTGGAGGTTGTGATGAAGTCGGAAGCGCTACTGATTGGCAACAAGAACATGAGCGAGGAAAAGCAAGAGATATTGAGGGAGCTGTTGTTTCGTATGGATGCCGTGAAGACAGCCGAAGATAAGAAATATGTGCTGATGAATGCCCCGAAAGAGAAACTGGATGAGATTGTCTCTGTACTTCCGGGCATGAAGAGCCCCACGGTGATGCCGTTGGCGCAAGAAGGCTGGTGCTCGGTACATACCGTACTCGACGAGAAATGTTTCTGGGAGATAATTGGAAAGCTGAAAGCGTTGGGGGCGGAAGGCATTCTGGTGCTGCCGATTGAGAAAATGATAATTTAAAGCCTCGACACACCTCCAAGAATATCATGGCTTATGCATAAATCTTTAAAAACATGTCATTATGATATTGATTAGTAATCCCGATAAATTCCAGTGGCAAGAGATTCTGAAACGTCCGGTGATGAATACGGAGAATCTGTTTGATACGGTGCGGAGCGTTATTGACCGTGTGAAAGCGGAGGGAGACTGTGCTGTACTGGATTATGAAAAAAAATTTGATAAAGTGGTGCTGACTTCGCTGGCTGTGTCGGAAGAGGAACAGCAGGAAGCGGAAAACCTGGTGAGTGAAGACTTGAAAGCAGCTATTCGACTGGCAAAGCAGAACATTGAGACTTTCCACGCGGCACAACGTTTTGAGGGCAAGAAAGTGCAGACTCGGCCGGGGGTGACCTGCTGGCAGAAAGCGGTTGCTATAGAAAAGGTGGGATTGTATATCCCCGGAGGAACGGCTCCGCTGTTTTCTACGGTACTGATGCTGGCCGTTCCCGCCAGGATTGCCGGATGCAAGGAAATTGTTCTCTGCACCCCTCCGGGACGTGACGGAAAGGTACATCCCGCTGTGCTGTTTGCCGCAAAAGTGGCAGGTGTCAACCGGATTTTCAAAGCTGGCGGCATACAAGCCATTGCCGCTATGGCATACGGAACGGAAAGTGTGCCTAAAGTTTACAAGATATTCGGTCCGGGAAATCAGTATGTCACGGCTGCCAAACAGCTTGTGAGCTTGCGTGATGTGGCGATAGATATGCCGGCAGGACCTTCGGAAGTAGAAGTTCTGGCTGACGAAACAGCTAATCCGGTTTTTGTCGCCGCCGACTTATTGAGCCAGGCAGAACACGGAGTGGACAGTCAAGCTATATTAATTACGACCTCTGTCGAATTGCAACAAGCTGTAAAGGTGGAAGTGGAATGCCAACTGGCCTTACTGCCACGTAAAGAGATTGCCGAAAAGTCTCTTGCCAATAGCAAACTGATTGTAGTGGACAGCATGGAAGAAGCCATCGAACTGACCAACGCGTATGCTCCCGAACATCTTATCATAGAAACCGAGGATTATCTTTCTGTGGCAGAACGTATCGTGAATGTCGGTTCTGTATTCTTGGGTTCTCTTACTCCGGAGAGTGCGGGAGATTATGCTTCGGGCACAAACCATACCTTGCCGACAAACGGCTATGCTAAAGCATACAGCGGTGTCAGCCTCGACAGCTTTATCCGCAAGATAACTTTTCAGGAGATAAAGCCGGAAGGATTGAATATCATCGGCCCTGCCATTGAGCTGATGGCTGCCAATGAACAGCTGGATGCGCATAAGAATGCTGTGAGTGTGAGACTGGGGCAGTTGGAAAATGGAAATGAAAATTGAAAGTTGAAAATTGAGAGTTGATGGCTTAAAGTAATTTTAATCGTAAATTGTCAAATCATAAATAACATGGTGAAAACATTACAAGAACTTACCCGTCCGAATATCTGGCGTCTGAAGCCTTATTCTTCAGCACGAGATGAATATAATGGTGCTGCGGCATCCGTTTTTCTCGATGCAAACGAGAATCCTTATAACATGCCGCACAACCGTTATCCCGACCCCATGCAGCGGGAGTTAAAGACTGAATTGTCTAAAATTAAAAAGGTGAGTCCCGATTCCATCTTCTTAGGGAATGGCAGTGATGAAGCTATCGATTTGGTGTTCCGTGCTTTTTGTGAACCCCGTGTGGACAATGTAGTGGCCATCGACCCTACTTACGGCATGTATCAAGTCTGTGCCGACGTTAATGATGTGGAGTACCGCAAAGTGCTGCTCGATGAGGATTTCCAGTTCTCTGCCGACAAGCTTCTGGCTGCTGCGGATGAGCATACCAAACTGATTTTTATCTGTTCTCCCAACAATCCTACCGGCAATGACCTGCTCCGTAGCGAAATTGAAACGCTGATTCGCCGGTTTGATGGGTTGGTGATACTGGACGAGGCATACAATGACTTCTCCGAGGCACCTTCCTTCCTTGAAAATTTGAATCAATATCCGAATCTCATTGTGCTGCAAACCTTTTCCAAAGCATGGGGATGTGCTGCTATCCGTCTAGGTATGGCATTTGCCTCACCGGAGATTATCGGCATCCTCAATAAAATAAAATATCCCTATAACGTGAACCAGTTGACACAGAAGCAGGCAGTGGAAATGCTTCACCGCTATTATGAAATAGAACGTTGGGTGAAGACCCTGAAAGAAGAGCGGGAGAACCTGGAAGCCGAGTTCGCCGCACTGCCATGTACGGTGAAGATGTTCCCCTCTCATGCCAATTTCTTCCTGGCCCGTGTGACGGATGCTGCGAAGATTTACAATTATCTGGTAGGTAAGGGTATCATTGTCCGCAACCGTAACTCCGTGTCACTCTGCGGAAATTGCCTGCGGGTGACGGTAGGAACGAGAGGGGAGAATGAAAAATTGATTGAAGCGTTGAAAGTTCTTACGATTTGAGCATTTAGCATTTATGAAGAAGAAAGTACTTTTTATAGACCGTGACGGAACTTTAGTCATTGAGCCGCCGATTGATTATCAGTTGGACTCCCTGGAGAAGCTGGAGTTCTATCCGAAAGTGATGCGTAATCTTGGCTTCATCCGCAGCAAGCTGGATTTTGATTTTGTGATGGTGACCAATCAAGACGGGCTCGGCACAACTTCCTTTCCAGAAGAGACCTTTTGGCCGGCACACAACCTGATGATGAAGACATTGGAAGGCGAAGGCATCACCTTCGACGACATCTGCATAGACCGCAGCATGCCCGATGACAATGCACCAACCCGTAAGCCGCGTACCGGGATGCTTACCAAATACCTTGATAACCCGGACTACGATTTGTCCCACAGTTTCGTCATCGGTGACCGGCCTACGGATGTGGAGTTGGCAAAGAATTTGGGATGCCGCGCCATTCTTCTGCAAGATGATATGGCTTTATTGAAACCCATCTCCGAAGGTGGCAGTGCCGCTTGTGACGGACTTAAAGATTACTGCGCTCTCGCCACCAAGGATTGGGATAAGGTGGCCGAATTCCTCTTTGCCGGTGAGCGTACAGCGGAAGTACGTCGCACTACCAAGGAGACAGATATATATGTATCTTTGAATCTGGATGGCGACGGGTATTGTGACATCGTGACCGGACTGGGCTTCTTCGACCACATGTTGGAACAGATAGGCAAGCACGGTGGTATGGACCTTACCATCCATGTGAAAGGTGACCTTGAAGTGGACGAGCATCACACCATCGAAGATACTGCCCTTGCCCTGGGCGACTGCCTTTATCAAGCCTTAGGAAGCAAACGAGGCATTGAACGCTACGGCTATGCTCTTCCTATGGACGATTGTCTTTGCCAGGTGTGTCTCGATTTTGGCGGACGTCCGTGGCTTGTATGGGATACCGAGTTCAAGCGCGAGAAGGTAGGAGACATGCCTACGGAAATGTTCCTGCACTTCTTTAAATCCTTGAGCGATGCTGCCCGGATGAATCTCAATGTAAAAGCCGAAGGACAGAACGAACATCATAAGATAGAGGGCATCTTCAAGGCGCTGGCACGTGCGCTGAAGATGGCGGTGAAGAGGGATATTTATCACTTTGGGCTGCCAAGCTCGAAAGGAGTGTTGTAAAAAGGAAATAGAGGATGAATTGTTCCTCCATCTTATTAAACTTTTCACTATCTTTGTCAACAAAAAGGTATACAGACGAAGAATTATGTCACACTTGGCTCCCCTTATAGCTGATTTAGCTCTGATATTGATTTGTGCGGGGATTATGACCCTGCTTTTTAAGAAGTTGAAGCAACCATTGGTATTAGGATATGTAGTTGCAGGATTCCTTGCCAGCCCTCACATGGCTTATACACCGTCGGTGATGGATACGGCTAATATACAGACCTGGGCGGATATAGGTGTTATCTTCCTGTTGTTTGCACTGGGATTGGAATTCAGCTTCAAGAAGATTGTGAAGGTGGGAGGGGCAGCGATTATTGCTGCGTGTACCATCATCTTTTGTATGATATTGTTGGGTGTGGCGGTAGGTACCGGTTTCGGCTGGAAACGGATGGACTGCATATTTCTGGGCGGTATGATTGCCATGTCGTCCACCACCATTATCTATAAGGCGTTTGATGATTTGGGGATGCGCAAGAAGCAGTTCACGGGTCTGGTGCTCAGTGTGCTTATTCTGGAGGATATTCTTGCCATCGTATTGATGGTGATGCTCTCCACGATGGCAGTCAGCCATAACTTTGAGGGTACGGAGATGCTGGAGAGTATTGCCAAACTGCTGTTCTTCCTGATACTTTGGTTCGTGGTGGGTATTTACCTCATCCCCGGATTGCTGAAGCGGTGCCGGAAGTTGATGAGCGAGGAAACTTTGCTGATAGTCTCTCTTGGACTCTGTTTCGGTATGGTGGTGATGGCTGCGCATACGGGATTTTCGGCTGCTTTCGGTGCATTTATCATGGGCTCCATTCTCGCCGAAACGGTAGAGGCGGAGAGCATAGAGCGCCTGGTGAAGCCGGTCAAGGACTTGTTTGGCGCCATCTTTTTCGTATCGGTCGGCATGATGGTAGACCCGGCTATGATTGTGGAGTATGCGGGACCTATTGTCGTGATTACTTTGGCGGTCATTTTCGGACAATCCCTCTTCGGGACGCTGGGGGTGCTGCTGGCGGGGCAACCGCTGAAGACGGCCATGCAGTGCGGTTTCAGTCTGACGCAAATCGGTGAGTTTGCTTTTATTATAGCTTCGCTGGGCGTGTCGCTGCATGTCACCAGCCATTTTTTGTATCCTATTGTGGTGGCGGTGTCTGTCATCACTACTTTCCTTACTCCTTATATGATTCGTTTGGCAGAGCCCGCTTCCAATCTTGTGGATACGCATTTGCCGGAAAAATGGAGAAAGTTCTTGACCCGCTATGCTTCAGGTTCGCAGACCATGAACCATGAAAGTCTGTGGAAGAAACTGATATTTGCACTGGTCAGGATTACGGTTGTATATTCCATCATTTGCGTGGCGGTGATAGCTTTGGCGTTCCGTTTTCTGGTGCCTTTCGTGCACGACAGTCTGCCCGGGGTATGGGGCTCTTTGTTGGCTGCCTTTATCATCATTCTGTGTATAGCTCCGTTTCTGCGTGCTATCATGATTAAAAAGAATCACTCGGAAGAGTTTGTGACTTTATGGAAGGATAACCGTGGAAATCGGGCGCCGTTAGTGGCTACCATTGTATTGCGCCTGCTGTTGGGTGTTTCGTTTGTCATGTTCGTTATAGCCGGTTTATTCAAGATGTCTGTGGGACTGGTATTTGGGGTGGCGGTGTTGCTGGTGACTTTAATGATACTTTCCCGTCAGTTGAAGAAGCAGTCCATAATGATAGAAAGGACATTCTTCCAGAATCTGCGGTACCGCGACATGCGTGCCGAGTATATGGGAGAGAAGAAACCGGAGTATGCGGGGCGTCTGCTGTCACGCGACTTGCACCTGACAGATTTTGAGATTCCCGGCGAATCGGAATGGGCAGGCAGGACATTGGCAGAGCTGAATTTTGGAAAGAAATACGGTATCCATGTGGTCTCTATCCTTCGGGGCAAGAAACGGATTAATATTCCTGGAGCGTCTGTCCGTCTTTTTCCGCAGGACAAGATACAAGTAATTGCTACGGATGAGGAATTGAGCATTTTCGGTCAGGAGATGGATAAGGTGTCTGCCATGAATGCGGATGTGATAGAGAAGAGTGAAATGATTCTACGCCAATTCTGTGTGGACGGGCAGTCTCCTTTCCTGAACAAGACCTTGAAAGAAGCAGGGATACGCGAGAAATATCACTGTCTGATTGCCGGTGTGGAGCGGGGAGGGGAGACCTTGCATGCTCCCGACCCGCATGAACCTTTTGTAGAGGGAGATGTGGTATGGATTGTAGGCGAGAGTGTCGATGTGTACAAACTGGTCGGCCGAAAATGCGAAGGTTTCGACATGGGGTAAGATTTACCCCATGAACGCTAATCAGAGTTTGTTCAGTATTTTGTCCATTACCCAGTTGGTAAGAGTGGCGCTTTCACCGTCACAGCTGCAGATTGACTTGCCTAGCAGGTGGTCTACCACTGCCTGGATAAGCGGTTGCTGGACGTAAGTGGGATTTTCAACAATGATTTCCTCACGCCCTCTTTCTGTGTGCAGCGCAATGGGGTCATAGGTGAACACGGAGAAACAAATCATGCCTTTGTCTCCAATGATTTCTATACGATCTTCGCGGGCAGATTCGTGGGCGACGAAACACCAGGAGCCGCTGCCCACCAGTCCGCTGTCAAACTGGAAACATGCGCTTAGGGTGTCCTCGGCTGGATATAGTCCGCCACGGTTGCTCTTGTAGCCGCTGGCTTCAAGGATACATCCGAAGATTTCCTGCAACAAATCTATCTGGTGGGGTGCAAGGTCATAGAAGTATCCTCCACCGGCAATATCCGGTTGCACGCGCCACGGTAGGTTTTCCTTGTTATGGTCGAGGTCGCGGGGAGGCTGGGCGAATCGGATTTGAATGTTGATGATGTTGCCAATATGTCCTTCCTCTACCAGTGACTTTACCTTTAGGAAGTAGGGCAGATAGCGGCGGTAATACGCAACAAAACATGGAACACCCGTTTCTTTGGAAATGCGGTTGATGCGGCAGCACTCTTCGTAGGTAACAGCCATCGGCTTCTCTATGTAGACCGGTTTACCTGCCTTCATGGACATGATGGCGTACGTAGCATGTGAAGAAGGAGGAGTGGCAATGTACACGGCGTTCACCTCTTCGTCGTCAATCAACTCCTGGGCATCGTCGTACCATTTGGGAATCCCTCTTTCCTTGGCGTAGGTCTTGGCCTTGTCACCATTTCGACTCATGACGGCCACAACTTCGGAGTTCTCTATTTTCTGAAATGCCGGTCCGCTTTTGTATTTGGTCACTTCTCCGCAACCGATGAATCCCCATTTAATTATTCTCTCGCTCATAATCTTTCCCTTATTTTACTCTTCCTCGAAATCGAATTCAAAGTCGAAATCATCCAGAAATTCCGGTTCTGTAAATTCTTCCAGGCTCCGGCGGTCTTTTTTCGTTGGCCGTCCAGTACCTTTGGCACGGTTGACGAAACCGCTGACACGGCTCATTTCCAGCAGTTCATACTGTTCCGGAGCCGTTACATTCTCCATCATTTCAGCTACTAACTTTGCGCCGACACGCTTTTCAATGGGTTGCAGTACTTTGAAGGAATAGGTGACGGGGGGCTTGCGCACTTGGATGACGTCTCCCGGTTTCACCGTACGGGCAGCCTTTGCCAGTGCGCCATTGATGCTGATGCGCCCTTTTTTGCAGGCTTCGGCAGCTATGGTACGTGTTTTGAAGATGCGTACAGCCCACATCCATTTGTCAATTCTGGCTTCGTTCATTTCTTGTTATATTGATTCATGGTGATATCTATTCCCGCCAGACAGAAACTTTTGATGATTTCTCCGGCTGTTTCCAATCTCTCGCCCATTGTTTTCCAATCTTCATCGGTAAAATGTCCCAGCACATAGTCAATCTGTCCGCCACGGGGAAAGTCATTGCCGATTCCAAAACGCAGGCGTGCATAGTTCTGGGTGCCCAGCGTTACTGCAATATGCTTAAGGCCGTTATGTCCCGCATCGCTTCCCTTACCTTTCAGGCGCAGTGTACCGAAAGGCAGTGCAAGGTCATCTACCACTACCAACACATTCTCCAATGGAATGTTTTCCTTTTGCATCCAGTAGCGTACGGCGTTACCGCTGAGGTTCATGAAGGTGGAAGGCTTCAGTAGTAATAGTTGGCGTCCCTTGACTGACAGCGTTGTGGTGAAGCCATAACGTCCGTCGGTAAAAGTGGCACCTGCTGCTTTTGCCAGAGTATCTACTACCATGAATCCGATGTTGTGACGGGTTTCGTGATATTCGGGGCCGATATTGCCCAATCCTACAATTAAATATTTCATTGTCAGTGCTTCAAGTCTATTCTCTTTCTCCTTTCAGAGGAGAAAGAGCAGTAAGAAAAAGAACGCGGATTATCGCAACTTTCCGCGGAAATCAGTATGAAATCTGCGTTGGCTGCGTTAATCCGCGTTCCCCAATATTTAGTCTTTCTTGGAAAGAATTGATTAGTTGCCTGCAGCAGCAGCGGCACCTCTTGCAGCACGAGTCAGCTTAACGGCGCATACAACAGCTTCTTTGGCATTCAGCAATTCCAATCCTTCGTATTGCAATTCGCCAACTTTAACAGTCTTACCAAGTCCCAAGTGAGTAACGTTGATAGTCAGTCTTTCAGGAATTACGTTATACAAAGCTCTTACTTTCAGTTTACGCATCTGGAGTACCAGCTTACCACCAGCCTTAACACCTTCTGCCAAACCTTCCATCTGTACCGGAACTTCCATAACGATAGGCTTAGCCTCGTCAATTTGATAGAAGTCAACG
The DNA here is from genome assembly GCF_013874375.1 of Bacteroides sp. CACC 737. Classification (NCBI taxonomy): domain Bacteria; kingdom Pseudomonadati; phylum Bacteroidota; class Bacteroidia; order Bacteroidales; family Bacteroidaceae; genus Bacteroides; species Bacteroides sp. CACC 737. Next base: position 2,387,118 of record NZ_CP059408.1, on the reverse strand, counting down.
TGTAGGATGGTATCCTTTACGGGGTGGAATTGGATATCTTTCATGATAGCGTTTACTTTCTTGCCATCAATCACCAAGTCAACTACGTAGATGTGCGGAGTATAAACCAAATTGCGCAGACCTTCTGCAGGTACAGTGAAGTGAACATTTTCACCTGCACCATAAAGTACGCAAGGTACACCGTTGTTTTTACGAATAGCTTTCAAAGCTCTTGCTTGTTCCGAAGAACGTTCTGCAATAGTTCTTGCAGTTCCTTTTACTTCAATTGATTTCATTTCTAAAAAAATTGTGTTACTCTAAATTAAGTAAATTTTTTGCTTAATTCACCATCACACGATGTGGTTTACCACACGATGTTGCAAAAAAGCGGTGCAAAAATACAGCTTCTTTTTGAATTATCAAAAGGTTATAACTTAAAATTCAATGTCTATTTTGATTTCTCCGTCCAGGGGGCAAGCTTTTTCCTCTTGTGGTACTTCTTCTTTGTGTGTTTCGGGAGTTTCAGCCTCGTCGTCAGCGGTATGTCTTGTGTGGAAACCCTGTTGCTCCTGGATGAAGCCGATGGCCTGCTGGAGTCCGTTCATGAACTTTTCAAAATCTTCTTTGTATAGAAAGATTTTGTGCTTTTCGAAACTTACCTGCGAGTCGTCACCCTCGCCCATCACGATTTTCTTGCTTTCCGTAATGGCGAGAAACATTTCGTCTTTTCTGTTTTTCTTGACGTCTAAATAGTAGATGCGCTTACCTGCTTTGATGGATTGGGAGAATACAATCTCCTTGTCGTTCATGTCCGCTGCGTTTTTCTTCTTAAAGTCTTCCATATTATAATAGGTCTCAATTTTGATATTATCACCTTAAAACTTGTATCTCGTAGCTTTTAGCTCTTTATCGGGCTCAAAATTGACGATTTTTTTTAAACTGTCAAAAGAAAAAGACCGGATAATCAATATCTGCATTAAAAAATGTGATTTATTTATGTAAACTCATTAAAAATGCCTACTTTTGCGCCTTGTTAAAACACTAGTATTTACTTTAGAATTATGATCAACAGAGTTCTTATTCGTCTTAAGATTATACAGATTGTATATGCTTATTATCAGAATGGCAGTAAAAATTTAGACTCAGCGGAGAAAGAATTATTCTTTAGCCTTTCAAAGGCATACGACCTCTACAACTACCTGCTGATGCTGATGATAGCTTTGACGAACTACGCACAAAAACGTATTGATGCGGCAAAAGCTAAGCTGGCTCCCACTGCCGAGGAGCTGTATCCCAACATGAAATTTGTGGAAAACAAGTTTATAGCCCAGTTGGAAGTGAACAAACAATTGACGGAATTCATCGCCAACCAAAAGCGCACGTGGGCCAATGATGAAGACTTCGTCAAGGGATTGTATGAGAAAATTGTGGAATCAGATATATATAAGGAATATATGGCTTCTTCGGACGATTCTTACGAATATGATCGTGAATTGTGGAGAAAACTGTATAAGACTTTTGTTTTCAACAACGAAGCCTTGGACAGTGTGCTCGAAGACCAGAGCCTTTACTGGAACGACGACAAGGAGATTGTGGATACTTTCGTGCTGAAAACCATCAAGCGCTTCGAAGAGAAGAATGGTGCCAACCAGGAGCTTTTACCAGAGTTTAAGGATGAGGAAGACCAGGAATTTGCACGCCGTTTGTTCCGCCGTGCCATCTTGAACTGTGACTATTACCGTCATCTCATCAGTGAGAATACGCGTAATTGGGACTTGGACCGTGTAGCCTTTATGGATGTTGTAATCATGCAGTGTGCATTGGCCGAAATATTGAGTTTCCCGAACATTCCGGTGAGTGTTTCGTTAAACGAATATGTCGATATTGCCAAAGTTTACAGCACGGTCAAAAGCGGCAGCTTCGTGAACGGTACATTGGACGGAATAGTTAATCAATTAAAAAAAGAAGGTAAGTTAACGAAAAACTAATACCTTTGTTTAATAATAGAAACCAAAACTGAGTATTTATGAACTTAATGACTGTATTCTTCCTGCAAGCTCCTGTTGCAGGGCCTGCTGGTGGTGGTAGCATGATGTGGATTATGCTGATAGCCATGTTCGTTATTATGTATTTCTTTATGATTCGTCCTCAAAACAAGAAGCAAAAGGAAATCGCAAACTTCCGTAAATCGCTTCAAGTGAATCAGAAAGTAATCACAGCCGGTGGCATCCATGGTGTTATCAAGGAAATCAACGACAATGATGTGGTGCTTGAAATCGCTTCCAACGTTAAGATTCGTATAGACAAGAATTCTATTTTTGCTGCAGCTGCTGATGCGAATAGCAGTCAGGCATCTAAATAATAGAAATGTGAGCCTATGTTTGAACGTAGGAACATACAACGTACATATCTGAAGATATCAAGAGAAGTGAAGGACTTTCTGCTTAGCGATAAAAGCAGAGAGTTCTTCATTTTTTTGTTTTTCTTCTTTGTGGCCGGTGGCTTCTGGCTCTTGCAGACCTTGAACAACGACTATGAGGCGGACTTCTCTATACCGGTGCGGCTGAAGGGAGTACCCAATAATGTGGTGATTACTTCTGAACCTGTTTCAGAACTCCGCATCAAGGTAAAGGATAAGGGAACGGTACTGCTCAACTATATGTTGGGAAAGAGCTTCTATCCTGTTATTCTCGATTATGCCGATTATACGGGTGTGGATAATCAAGTAAGGATATATCCCCCGCAGTTTGAAAAGAAAGTGCTGAACCAGCTGAATGCTTCTACCCGCCTGCTTTCCATGAAGCCGGATACATTGGAGTACATCTATTCGACGGGAGCCTCCAAACTGGTGCCGGTGAAGCTGCGCGGCACGCTGAGTGCCGGACGTGAGTATTATCTTTCGGATACGATATTCAGTCCCGATTCCGTATTGGTGTATGCGCCGCAAGGCGTGCTGGATACGATTACTGTTGCCTATACGCAACCGGTGAAGCTGGAAGATATATCGGATACCTTGAGACAGCAAATCCCCCTGCGTGTTCAGAAAGGTGTGAAGTTTGTGCCTTCTTCCATTGAGATGATGCTTCCGGTGGATATTTATACAGAAAAGACAGTGGAGGTGCCGTTGCGTGGCGTTAACTTTCCTGCCGACAAGGTGCTGCGCGCTTTCCCTTCTAAGGTGCAGGTCACGTTTCAGGTTGGTCTGAGTCATTTCAGGCAGATTAACGCTGATGATTTTCATATTTACGTGTCTTATGAGGAACTGCTTCGTCTGGGTTCCGACAAGTATACGGTAAAGATCAAGAATCTGCCGAAAGGGGTGAGCCAGGTGCGCTTCAATCCGGCACAGGTGGATTTTTTGATAGAGCAAATTTCTCCTGATTATGGCGATTAAGATAGGTATAACCGGTGGTATCGGTAGCGGAAAGAGTATGGTATCCAGACTGTTGGAAGTGCTGGGTGTTCCCGTCTATATCTCGGACTTGGAAACGAAAAAGCTGATGGTATCCGATTCATTTATCCGCGAGGAATTGTCTGCCTTGCTTGGTGCGGAAGTGTATGCCGGTGGTACACTGAACAAGCCTTTGTTGGCGTCTTATCTTTTTGGCAGTCCGGAGCATGCCCAAAAAATCAACGGTATTGTGCATCCTCGTGTAAAGGAGGATTTCAGGCGGTGGACACAATGTCGCGCCGCTTCTTCCATTGTCGGTATAGAATCGGCCATTTTGGTTGAAGCGGGGTTTGCAGGTGAAGTAGATGCTATTGTTATGGTCTATGCGCCCGAAGAGGTGCGTATTTCACGTGCCGTCTGGCGGGATGCTTCCTCGCGCGAATTGATAGAAAAGCGTATCCGTAGCCAGATGGATGACGAAGAAAAGCGTAAATATGCAGATTTTGTCATTGTAAATGATGGCGAAACTCCATTGATTCCGCAAGTTTTAGAGCTAATCGGTTCGCTATCTGAAAAAATGCACTATCTGTTACGAAAATAGGCATCTTCTTAACAATAAAAATAAGCAAGCTTATTTTGTATTGTCTTCGGCTTACATTATCTTTGCCTCCCGAAAAAATAACTACTAATCATCAAAACAGAATATATTATGTTGAAGACTATTTTGTCCATTTCCGGTAAACCGGGATTGTATAAGCTTGTTTCTCAGGGAAAAAATATGTTGATTGTAGAGTCGCTTGCAGACAAGAAGCGTTTTCCTGCCTATGGTAATGAGAAGATTACTTCTTTGGGCGATATCGCCATGTATACAGATACGGAAGATGTTCCTTTGAAGGAAGTGCTTCTTTCCATGAAGAAAAAGGAAAACGGCGCTGCCGTAGTGATGGACTTAAAGAAGGCTACTGCCGACGATTTGCGTGCTTACCTGGCAGAGGTATTGCCTACCTTCGATCGCGACCGCGTATATCCGTCCGACATCAAGAAATTGATTGTTTGGTATAATTTGCTGGTGGCAAGCGGTATGACGGATTTTGAAGAAACTCCTGCGGCAGAAACGAAGGAGGAAAGCAAGGCCGAGTAATCGGAGAAGGATTGAAATACAAAATAAAAGAGGCGATTCTCAATAGTCGGGAATCGCCTCTTTTATTGGGGGGATACGGATTGCTTTTAATTTCTGAAAACCAGTCCGTCGTCAGTGGTATTGGCATCCACTGTAATAGGCTTGCTGCGGTCTACTTCCTGGGACAGCAACTTCTTCGACAAATCGTTCAGCAAATAGTGCTGTATGGCACGTTTCACCGGACGGGCGCCGAATTCAGGGTCATAACCTGCATTGGCAAGGAAGTCTATGGCGGCATTTGTCAGAACAAGTTCCACACCGTTACCGGAAAGCATCTTCTGCACACTCTTGATTTGGAGCATTACAATCTGTTTGATTTCGGGCTCTGTCAGTGGCAGGAACATGATGGTTTCGTCGATACGGTTCAAGAATTCCGGGCGGATGGTCTTTTTCAGCATATTCATCACTTCCTTCTTGGTTTCCTCTACGATTTGCTCCTTATTGCTACTGTTGAGCTTCTCCATCTGGCTTTGGATATAGCCGCTGCCCATGTTGGAGGTCATGATGATAATCGTATTCTTGAAGTTGACCGTACGTCCTTTATTGTCTGTCAGACGTCCGTCATCCAGCACTTGCAGCAAGATGTTGAATACGTCCGGATGCGCTTTCTCGATTTCGTCGAACAGGACGACAGAATACGGTTTCCGCCTTACGGCTTCTGTCAGTTGTCCGCCTTCATCGTAGCCCACATATCCCGGAGGCGCTCCTACCAGACGGGAAACGCTGTGTTTCTCCTGATACTCGCTCATGTCGATACGGGTCATCATCGTCTCGTCGTCAAAGAGGAACTCCGCCAGTGCCTTTGCCAATTCCGTCTTACCTACACCGGTGGTTCCCAGGAAAAGGAATGAGCCGATAGGACGTTTCGGGTCTTGCAGTCCGGCACGGCTGCGGCGTACGGCATCGGATACGGCCTCGATGGCTTCGTCCTGCCCGATAACCCGCTGGTGCAGTTCCGCTTCCAGATGCAACAGTTTGTCCTTTTCGCTTTGCAGCATCTTGCTTACCGGTATGCCGGTCCAGCGGGATACTACGTCGGCAATGTCTTCAGCGTCCACTTCCTCTTTAATCATGGCCTTGTCGCCCTGCATTTCGTGCAGTTTTTGCTGAGTTTCTTCAATCTCCTGGTTCAGCGCTTGCAGTTTGCCGTAACGGATTTCGGCCACCCGGCCATAGTCGCCTTCCCGTTCCGCCTTGTCGGCCTCGAACTTCAGGTTCTCTATTTCCACCTTATTCTGCTGGATTTTGTTGACAAGGGTCTTTTCACTTTGCCATTTCGCCTTGTACGAGTTTTCCTGCTCCTTCAGCTCGGCAAGTTCTTTGCCGATTTGTTCCAGCTTGGGCTTGTCGTTTTCGCGCTTGATGGCCTCGCGTTCAATCTCCAGCTGCTTTATCTTACGCGAGATTTCGTCCAGTTCTTCCGGAACGGAATCGACTTCCATACGTAGCTTGGCAGCGGCTTCGTCCATCAAGTCGATAGCCTTGTCCGGTAAGAAACGGTCGGTGATGTAGCGGTTGCTCAACTCTACGGCGGCGATGATGGCATCGTCTTTAATCCGTACATGGTGATGGTTCTCATAACGTTCCTTCAGACCACGCAGAATGGAGATGGTGCTCAGCGTGTCCGGTTCGTTCACCATGACAATCTGGAAGCGGCGCTCCAACGCTTTGTCCTTTTCGAAATACTTCTGATATTCATCGAGGGTAGTGGCCCCGATGCTCCTCAGTTCACCGCGTGCCAGGGCGGGTTTCAGGATGTTGGCGGCATCCATGGCGCCTTCGCCCTTGCCTGCACCCACCAGGGTGTGGATTTCATCAATGAAGAGGATGATGTCTCCTTCGGACTTCTTCACTTCGTTGATAACGGCCTTCAGGCGTTCTTCAAATTCGCCTTTGTATTTAGCGCCCGCCACCAGTGCACCCATATCCAGGGAGTAGACTTGTTTGTTCTTCAAGTTCTCGGGGACGTCTCCACGCAAGATACGGTGGGCAAGTCCCTCTACGATAGCTGTTTTACCAGTACCCGGTTCACCGATAAGAATCGGGTTGTTCTTGGTACGCCGGCTCAGAATCTGCAGGACACGCCGTATCTCTTCGTCACGGCCGATGACGGGATCCAGTTTGCCGCTGCGGGCTGCTTCGTTCAGATTGATAGCGTACTTTTCCAATGACTGGTAAGTGTCTTCGCTGGATTGTGAAGTTACTTTTTCTCCTTTTCGCAGTTCGTTGATGGCTTCCCGCAGTTCGCGTTCCGTCATCCCGGCATCTTTCAGAATGGTGGATGCAGTGCTTTTCACATTCAGCAAAGCCAGCAGTACCGGTTCCAGGGAGACGAATTCATCACCCATTTCCTTGGAATATTGGGTGGCCTTCTGGAACACTTCGTTCGTTTCACGGCTCAGGTATGGCTCTCCGCCGGATACCTTGGGCAGAGAATCAATTTGCTTGTCCAGTACAAGTGCTATCTGCTGACCGTTCATGCCCAGTTTCTGGAAGATGAAGTTGGTGACATTTTCACCTACTTTCATCACGCTTTGAAGTACATGCACGGGCTCGATGGCCTGCTGTCCACGGCTTTGTACCAGGTTCACAGCCTCCTGCACTGCTTCTTGCGCTTTAATGGTAAAGTTGTTAAAGTTCATATTTTGTTCTCCTTTCTATTTTATCAGTTTCATAACACTTGGGAAGGCGCAAAAGATTTGCCATTGGCACATTTCGGACAAATTGTCTGCATATAAAGTATGTAAAATGACAAATTGTCTGTAAATCAGTCGTTTTGTTTCTTTCTACTTCTTTAGATAAGAAGTTGGAGCAAAGTTCCTTTTCGTATTAAACTCTATTGGTTAAAGAGAAGGGCAAATAAGGATGTCATGCATGAGATGTGCATCTCATGTAGTACGAGGTGTACATCTCATGTAGTACGAGATGCACATCTTATGTAGTGAGGGGCTATATGTTTTAGTAGCTAAGTCTTCGTGTTCCAGCTCCAAGGTTTCCGTGTTGTGGGGGAAGGATATTCTCTTTCCGCTTCGGAGATATAGATTAATTGCTTGGGATGATACAAGTTATTGATAAATTTGTCGTACTTTTACTGCTTCAAAGTTTTGTGCTTTCTGTGTGGTAGGTTTTCGGAGCTCCGCTTGCAGAGGAGCATTATGTATAATTATGTATTAAGATAGGAGATAATGGAGGATAAGATAAAGTTTCCGGCAAATGTGATATTGATAGATGTTGCATTTCTGAATGAAGTGGTATATGGTGCAAAGAACTTTTTGGAAGGTAAGTTGGGAAGGAAGCTACCCGATGTTGACCTGCCGGCATGGTTGAGCTATCTGGCATTGGATGCCGGCTTGAGAGAACAAGAAAATGAGGTAGAAGTGTTGTTGGTGCATACTCCTGCAGCGGACGTGCTGAAGTGTTGTGAACCATCCGATGTGAATAGACTGAATCACCAGGCATGCCGTACGCCACTGGGCGAATTTACATTTTCTTCCGTCACCTCTTCTGGTTTAGTCTCTACCGAAGAGTTGTTTCTTGACCTGATGAACCTGGCGCTTGATTCTGCAGATGTGAAGTGTTTGATGTTGTTGCCTTTCCATCAGGTATATGGTAATGGAGTGGAGGAAAAGCTGGCGGGTTTCTTCAAAGACAAGAATGAAGAAGAACGGGGCAAAGCTGTGTATTTCATTACGGAGGAACCTCTGAGCCCGGTGTATTGCCGCCTGGAGCCGGTGTTTTATTCTTTGGCGCATGCTTTCGGCATCAAGTCTGACGAGTTATAGGATATAAGAAGTATATGAGTGATTTCCGTTTAAAAGTGTTTCAGTCTGTTGCCAAGAACTTGAGTTTTACAAAGGCTTCGCAAGAGTTGTTTGTTAGTCAGCCGGCTATAACCAAGCATATCCAGGAGCTGGAGGCCACTTACCAGACGAGGCTTTTCGACCGGCAGGGAAGTAAAATCAGTCTGACCGAGTCGGGCCGGCTGCTTTTGGAGCATTGCGAACGGATATTGGAGGACTATAAACGGCTGGAATATGAAATGCACTTGTTACATAACGAATATATTGGAGAACTCAAGTTGGGAGCCAGCACTACCATTGCGCAGTATGTGCTTCCTCCGTTGCTGGGCAGTTTTATCGGCAAGTTTCCGCAGGTCAACTTGTCCTTGCTCAATGGAAATTCCCGGGAAATAGAAGCCGCTTTGCAGGAACACCGCATTGACTTGGGATTGGTGGAAGGGGTTTTCCGCCTTCCCAATCTGAAGTATACTACTTTTCTTGAGGATGAACTGGTAGCGGTAGTCCATTCCAAAAGCCGTTTACAATTGCCCGAAGAGATTACTCCCCAGGATTTGCCCGCTATTCCTTTAGTGCTTCGTGAACGTGGTTCTGGTACGCTGGACGTGATAGAACGCTCACTCCAGAAGCACGGTGTCAAGCTTTCCTCACTCCATGTACTGATGTATCTGGGTAGTACCGAAAGCATCAAGCTCTTTCTTGAAAACTCCGATTGCATGGGAATCGTGTCTATCCGTTCCATCTGCAAGGAACTGGCGGCAGGCACTTTCCGCGTGGTCGAGATAAAGGATATGCCCATGCTTCGCGACTTCTGCTTTGTCCAGTTGCAAGGGCAGGAAGGAGGGTTGTCACAAGCCTTTATGAACTATATGTTTATGTCCCGATAACAATAAGTTATAGTCTATAAGTAGAAACGATTGGCGGGTGTACTAAAATAGAACTACCTTTGCATCCGGAAAATTAAGGAATAAACATTAGTAATAATAGTAAAATAAACAGTATGGCTTCAAATCGAGTTTTGGCTAAAAGCATTAATATGCCTTTTCTTCAAAGTAATAATAAATTTATTTATGTATCTCTTCTGGTTGTCCTCTCCTTCTTTCTGCTGCTGGATTATGTGCCCGGTATGCATGCCTATTCGGCATGGGTCACTCCGCCGTTGGCGTTGTTCTTGGGGTTGGCCTTTGCGTTGCTGTGTGGGCAGGCACATCCGAAGTTCAATAAGAAGACTTCAAAGTACCTGTTGCAATACTCTGTTGTAGGGTTAGGATTTGGAATGAATCTGCAGGCTTCTCTGGCTTCGGGCAAGGAGGGAATGGAGTTCACGATTATTTCTGTAGTGGGGACATTGCTCATAGGCTGGCTCATAGGACGTAAGTTCCTGAAAGTGGACCGTGACACTTCCTATCTTATCAGTTCCGGTACGGCTATCTGCGGAGGCAGTGCCATTGCGGCTGTGGGGCCGGTGTTGAAGGCAAAGGATAGCGAGATGTCTGTGGCATTGGGCACCATCTTTATATTGAATGCCATTGCATTGTTTGTTTTTCCGATGATAGGCCACGCTTTGAACATGAGCCAGCATGAGTTCGGCACATGGGCGGCCATTGCCATACATGATACGAGTTCGGTAGTGGGGGCAGGTGCCGCCTATGGGGAAGAGGCATTACAGGTGGCAACGACTATAAAGCTGACACGTGCCTTATGGATTATTCCTTTGGCTTTGGTAACTTCGTTCATCTTTAAGAGCAAGGGACAGAAAATCAGTATTCCCTGGTTCATCTTCTTCTTTGTGCTGGCTATGATTTTCAATACTTATGTGCTGGGTACTACCGAAACGGGTGCCATGATTGGGGAGGGAATCAATTCTTTGGCCCGCAAGACGCTGACTATCACTCTGTTCTTTATCGGTGCCTCTCTGTCACGTGATGTACTGAAGGCAGTAGGTATCAAGCCCTTGATACAAGGCACCTTGTTGTGGATAGTGATTAGTGTGAGCACGTTGGCATATATCTACTTGTTCTGATTGCATAGGTCCGGCAGTTCTTGAAGTATAACTTCCGGTGGAAGAAGTCGGTAGGATTTTTGCAACGTATTTCTTTCCTCATTGGATATATAGACGAATACACATTTCGGGATAACCGGGGTGTGTATTTCTTTTAATATCCTTCCCCATTGACGCCGGACCGGAGCAAGTGGAAGCCAAGTTATGATACCTTTTGCTTCCAGCATTGCTTTTGTTCTCGGTTCGGCGTGCTGACCAGTTAATACAATGTTCCAGAAATGTGGTTCTTTCAGCTGTTTTTTTATATCTTGAGAAGTCATAGTTAGTTCACTTTTTTGATGATAAAGTCGAAAGAGGTGAAGAATTGAGGGTGCTTACCGATAGATATGGGAAGGATAATGGTAATGGAGGAATTCCTTCCTTTTCGAATATCTTTCTTGTTGTATATTTGAGAGTTATTTGCCGTATAAGTTGTCACACCAATCTTTTGGCTTGTTTCTGCCTGGCTTTTTATAATTGCAAAGGGAGTTTCCGCTTCTGCAAGTATGGTGTATTTGACTTCTGAGGTTCTTCCGTCCACAATGAATTGCATATTTTCCCAGTTTATTCGGATATCTTCTGAAGAGTTGTTGCGAATTACAATTTCCCATTGGGAGTCGTTTGGAATAAACTTATAAGTAACCCCATCTTTTGTATACTCTAATTTCCCTTTTTGGTTCTCCAGCCATTTAAAGGATACTTGGCATCCTGCATCAACGTATTGTGCAGATAAAGTGGTTGGAAATAGGAGAAACAGCAAAATGGCCAGCTTATTTTTCTTCTTATATTTCCGGTAGTCATTGTATATCCATAGCATAATAAAAATAATGCCGATAGGGATGGCTATGAGAATACATGTCAGTAAATTCATGATAGCAGATATTATTTGTTTGTTTATATGAATATGTTGCAAAAGTATCATAAAATATTTGATAAAACAAACGAATTATGAATAAAAAGAACGATACATACAGACAAATTGGTATTGGTGTTCCTTATAATATGAATGATTAATTTGTACCTTCATATAAATGGAAAAAAGTAATATATACATCGGAGAGATAATCAAGAACGTGATGCTTGAACAGCAGGTTACCAAGGCGGAACTTGCACGAAGACTGAAAGTTAAGCCTCAAAGTGTAGACTATATGCTTACGAGAAAAAGTATTGATACGGATACGTTGTATAATGTCTCACGTGCCTTGAACTACGATTTTGCTTTGTTGTATTCCATTCATAAGGAACAGATAAATTATGATACGTTAGAGCAGGAATACAGACTCTCCACAGCGAAGGTGTTGGTGGAGCTTGAGCTGAAGCCTGAAGACATTGCAAAATTGAATCTTAAAAAGCGGATTGCTGATGTCTTGAAATAAACGCACTCTTGGGCTGGTGCTATTGGTGTTTTCATTTTTTTTCCATTTTTTTTCCTGGTCGTGTAACAAAATCCTTTCCCCCTACGTCTGAAGGGTATAAACAGGAATCTACTATTGATAAATAGCCCATGGACGCTGAAAGTTTTAAAAAAGAGTTTCTGCCATATCATCGCAAGTTGTACTGCATAGCTTATAGACTATTGGAGAATGCTGCCGATGCTGAAGATTTGGTGCAGGAAGCTTATCTGAAGTTGTGGGACAAGCGGGAAGGACTGGCCATTATCAGTAATCCGGAAGCATTCAGCGTTACTCTGGTGAAAAATATGTGCTTTGATTTGCTTCGTTCGGGAAAGTATACTTTGAGCAGACAGAGTGTGGAGTTGGCCGAAGTGCATAATGTGTCTCAAGCAGATAACTTTGAAGCGCGGGATGAAGCGCAGCAGGTAAGGCACATCATTGCCCATCTGCCGGTGCAACAGCAGAAGATAGTAACGTTGCGTGATGTCAAGGGATGTTCTTATGAAGAGATAGAGCAGGTCACGGGATTGAATGCTACCAATGTCCGTGTACTGTTGTCCCGGGCAAGAAAAAAGATACGTGAGGAATTTAATAAATGGAGTAACTATGAAAGTCGAGGAAATTGAAAGGCTGCTCGCCGAATTTTATGAAGGGAATACCAACGAGCAGGAAGAAGAGTTGTTGAAGGAAGCTTTCAGAACCGAAGAAGTGCCCGAGCACTTGCAGAAGGACAAGAAACTCTTTCTCAGCTTTTTTCCCGGGAAAGTGGTGGATAATGTTCCCGCCGGATTGGAGGATAAACTGAGCCGGATGATTGATGAAAAGGCTGAAGAGGAACAACGTTTTTTCCACCGGAACAAGGCCAAACGTAATTGGCGCTGGATAGGAGGTATTGCTGCCACCATTCTGGTTCTTGTAGGTGTAGGTTATGGCATTACGAACATGGGAGAGGATATGCGTCCTCCTACACCTCAGGACACTTTCTCTGATCCGGAAGCTGCTTATAAGGCATTGCAGGCCACTTTAATCGAGGTGTCTGCGAATCTGAACAAGGGAATTGAGCAGATAGAGGAAACGCGGATAGACGTAACGAAGGTGAACCAGGAAGTAAGAAAAGAAATTCAACAATAATCTGATATGAAAACAATGAAAATGATTTTGGCAAGTGTACTGCTGATGTTGCCTTTGCTTTGCCAGGCACAGAAGAACCTATTCAACAAGTATGGAGATATGAAAGGCGTGTCGTCCGTCTACATATCCAAGGCAATGATAGAAACGAATCCCAACTTGTTTACTAAAGATGTTTATATTGGGAAAGTGTCCGGACAGTTGAACTCTGTGCAGGTACTTTCTACAATGGATAATAATGTAAAGAAAGAAATGCGTAAGGATCTTCGTTCTTTGGTGCAGTCTTCCAGATATGAATTGCTGATGAAGCAGAAGGGAACAGTCTCCAGTTCTGAATTCTACATGAGCCGTAAAGGGGAAAAGGTGAAGGAGCTGATTATGATTGTAGATGGTGCAGCCACTCTGAAATTTGTTTATCTGGAAGGTGATATGACTTTGAAGGATATACAGAATATCATGATGTATCAGAATACCAGCTGGAATGGTAACAATGTGAATATACAGCTTCCGGATATAAACTGGGCTGAGATAGAGAAGCTGAAGAACCGCGATTGGCTTGGAGAATTGAAGCGTTCGCAAGAACTGGCATTGAAAGGGCTGGAAAATGTAGCTAAACTGAAAGACAACAAGTATCTGAAAGAACAAATGGATACCGATACATGGAAACGTTTTGAAAAAAGCATGGAGACTTTGGAAGAACGTTTGGAAAAGATGGAATAGGAAGCGGTAACCTTTTAGGGAAACTTGCCAATAGAATGTTTTGTTTTTCTATTGGCAAGTTTTTTTGTTATTTGTCTTTTCTCAATTCTGCAAAGATAAGCCCTTCCAGCTCTTCTGCCAGTTCCGGATTGTCAAGGATGACCTGCTTGGCGGCGTCGCGTCCCTGGGCAATTTTCGTCTCGTTATAGCTGAACCATGAGCCGCTTTTCTTGATGATGCCAAGCTCTGCACCCAAGTCAATGATTTCGCCTGCACGGGAGATGCCTTCACCGAACATGATGTCGAATTCCGCTCTACGGAAAGGAGGAGCTACCTTGTTCTTTACAACTTTCACTTTGGTCTGCTTGCCGATTACTTCATCGCCGTTTTTGATGGCTTGGCTTCCACGGATGTCAAGACGTACGGAGGCATAGAACTTCAAGGCATTACCACCGGTAGTTGTTTCGGGATTGCCGAACATGACACCGATTTTTTCGCGCAACTGGTTGATGAAGATGCAGGTGGTGCGTGTTTTGCTGACAGCTGCCGTCAGTTTACGCAAGGCTTGTGACATGAGTCGGGCTTGCAGACCCACCTTGTTGTCACCCATATCGCCTTCAATTTCAGCTTTCGGGGTTAAGGCAGCCACAGAGTCCACTACAATGATGTCAATAGCGGAAGAACGGATCAGTTGCTCTGCGATTTCCAGCGCTTGTTCGCCGTTGTCCGGTTGTGATATCAGCAGATTGTCCACATCCACACCCAGTTTTGCCGCATAGAAGCGGTCGAAAGCATGTTCTGCATCAATGAATGCGGCAATGCCTCCTGCCTTTTGCGCTTCAGCAATAGCATGAATGGCGAGGGTTGTCTTACCGGAGGATTCCGGGCCGTAAATCTCGATGATACGTCCGCGGGGATATCCTCCCACGCCAAGAGCTACATTGAGGCCGATGGACCCTGTGGGAATAACTTCTACTTGTTCGACACTTTCGTCACCCATTTTCATGATAGAGCCTTTGCCAAAGCTCTTTTCTATCTTGTCCATGGCAGCCTGCAAGGCTTTCAGCTTTTCACCTGATGCCAGATTGTTGCCATTTTCAAAATTCAGTTCGTCTTTTTTTGCCACGTTGTTAATGTTTAATGATTATAAAATTTGTGCCGCATGGTCTTTGGTCTTCACTTCTTTCGGAGTGATGATACGCTCTACAATACCTTCTTCATTAATGATGAAAGTTGTGCGGAACGTTCCCATATATTTGCGGCCATACATGCTTTTTTCGCCCCATACTCCGAATTGTTCTACCAGCTTCTTGTCGGTGTCTGCAATCAGGGTAAAAGGCAGATTGTTTTTCTCAATAAATTTCTGGTGTGACTTTTCGCTGTCTACACTGACGCCGATGACTTCATAACCGGCTTTGCGCAGGTCGGCATAATTATCCCGCAGGTTGCAGGCTTGTGCCGTGCAGCCGGATGTCATGTCTTTGGGATAGAAGTAGAGTACAATCTTCTTTCCCTTATAGTCGCTCAAGCGGATTTCTTCACCTTTTTCGTTGATGCCCAATACTTCGGGTGCTTTATCTCCTATATTCACTTTGTTAATGTTTAATGATTAGTGATTAATGGATAATGATTAGTGATTAATGTTTAATGATTAATGGGCGGAGCACCTTTTTGTCCGCATGGTATTAATCATTAAACATTAACCATTAATCATTAATCATTAATTTCAAACTTCCAAGTCTCCGTCGATAATCTCATGCCAAGGCAGGCCTTGTTTGTTGAGCTGTTCCATGAACGGGTCCGGATTGAATTCCTCGACATTCCATACCCCTGGCTTTTTCCACAATCCTTTGAGGAACATCATGGCACCAATCATGGCAGGTACACCGGTGGTATAGCTTACGCCCTGCATGCCGGTTTCCTTATAGGCTTCTTGGTGGCTACAGTTGTTATATACATAGTAAGTACGCTCTTTGCCATCCTTTAGTCCGCGGATGCGGCAGCCGATGGATGTTTCGCCTTCGTAGTTTTCGCCCAGGTCTTGCGGGTTGGGGAGGACGGCTTTCAGGAATTGCAGCGGAACAATCTTCATGCCGTTATATTCCACTTCGTCTATGCGGGCCATACCGATATTTTGGATGACACGCAGGTGTGTGAGGTATTCCTGGCCAAACGTCATCCAGAAGCGTGCACGCTTGATAGTGGGGAAATTCTTTACCAGAGACTCCAGTTCCTCGTGATAAAGTAGGTAGGAATCGCGTGGGCCGATGTTCGGATAAGTCAGGTCTTTGTGGATTTCCAGCGGCTTGGTTGTTACCCATTCTCCGTTTTCATAATAGCGGCCGTTCTGTGTAATCTCACGGATGTTGATTTCCGGATTGAAGTTGGTGGCGAATGCTTTATGATGATTTCCGGCATTACAGTCTACAATGTCCAGATATTGTATTTCGTCAAAATGATGTTTGGCGGCGTATGCCGTATATATTCCACTTACTCCCGGGTCGAAACCGCAACCGAGGATGGCGGTCAGTCCGGCATCTTCGAAGCGTTTCTTATAAGCCCATTGCCAACTGTATTCAAAGTGGGCAACATCTTTCGGCTCATAATTGGCAGTATCCAGATAGTTGACTCCACTTTGCAGACAAGCCTCCATGATGGTGAGGTCTTGGTAGGGGAGGGCTACGTTGATGACGATTTCGGGTTTGAAACTATTGAAGAGTGCTACCAGTTCGTCCACGTTGTCGGCATCTACCTGGGCGGTTTTGATGTTCGGGTTACCGATTGCCTTGACAACAGCGTCACATTTAGACTTGGTGCGGCTGGCTATCATGATTTCTGTAAACACATCAGGATTTTGAGCCACTTTGTGCGCAACAACGGTACCTACACCGCCTGCACCGATAATAAGAACTTTACCCATTTCTTTCTACTATATTATTATATTAAGTTTATAAAAAATATGGAGAGCAAATATAAGGGTTAATTCTTAGATAAACATTAAAATCCTGCTAAATACTTTGGGAAAAATGCTTCAAATATTAAATAAATTACTTGCATTTGGGTTATTTTCTATATATTTGCCCCTCGAATAAATTAACTTAAACAACGAAAATGAAAAAAGTATTTGTTTCCCTATGCATGGCAAGCGTATTGATGGGCTTGTCTTCTTGTGCATCAACTAAAAATGCCGCAACTCTTTCTTCTATCAACGGTGAGTGGAATATTATTGAAGTGAATGGCACCGCCGTAGTCCCTGCTCCTGGCCAGGAATTTCCCTATATCGGTTTCGACACAAAGGCTGGAAAAGTATTTGGCAATAGTGGTTGCAACCGTATGATGGGTTCGTTTGACGTGAATGCCAAGCCCGGCACGATTGACCTTGGCGCTTTAGCAAGTACCCGTATGGCTTGTCCGGATATGACTGTAGAAAATAATGTGTTGTCGGCTTTGAACAAAGTGAAAAAGTATAAGAAGCTGGGAAAGGAAAATATAGCTTTATGCGGTGCTTCCAATCGTCCCATAGTCGTGTTGCAGAAGAAAGAATCCGTTTCCAAGTTGTCTGATTTGGAAGGAAAGTGGATAATTAGTGAGGCTGCGGGCGAGGCCATTCCCGATGGAATGGAGAAGCAGCCGTTCATTGAATTTAATATTGCAGAAAAGAGCTTGCACGGTAATGCGGGTTGCAATTTGATTAACGGCGCTTTCCAGGTTGATGATGAAAATCCTTCGGCAATCTCTTTCCCGCAAGTTATCAGTACCATGATGGCATGCCCTGATATGGAGGTGGAAGGCCGTGTGCTGAAAGCCTTAAATTCCGTTCAGTCTTTTGGTAAGCTGGCAGGTGGAGGCATCGGGCTGTACGATGCTGACAATAACCTGGTGATGGTGTTGGTGAAGAACTGACAAGATAGGTTGAAATAATAAAGGCTCTTACAGCAATAATCTGCTAGGAGCCTTTTTTGTATCTTGATATAAAATAGTCTTTTACTTTTTCTTTAATCCTGCGCGTATCCGGCTCAAGGATTGCGGAGTGATGTAGAGGTAAGAAGCCAGATACTTGAGCGGTACATCCTGTAGCAGTTCTGGATTCTCTTCCATCAGCGTCATGTACCTTTCTTTTGCAGTGGGAGGGGTACCGTAGGCTACTGTAGAACTGTCTACCGACAGAATTTCCCGTTCAAAGATTCTTCTGCCGAAGTTGGCCATATCTATGGAATACGAAAAAAGGGCTTCCAGCTCAGGCTTACTGATACAATAGGCGATGCTCTCGTTCACTGATTCGATGTTGATGGGGGAAACTTCGCCGTCCACATATCCCCACGATGAGAAAGCTGTGTCGCCCGGTGCGGCGAACCAAAGGGAGTTTTCCGTACCCTCTGTCAGGTAGTAGGCGCGCCAGATACCTTTCTTCAAAAGATAGAAATTGCTGTTCCTCTCCCCTTCGCTGATAATGAGTTCTCCCTTGCTGAAACGAACTTCTGCCATGTGTGACAGAAGTTCGTGCAAAGTGTTTTCCGGTAGTTTATACTTCTTGCAGAATTTCTTTGTCATAGTTTCCATGCCGCAAAGATAGTGCAAACTGAAGACATAACTTTTACGCTTGCATGAAAAAGTCATGTCGGGGTGCAGCCTGTCTTGTCTAAAGATACGGATTTTTCTTTATGCTTCCTTTTCCCGGATATGTAAATCACGAGGATAAAGAGGGTTGTCAGCATTTCTGCAAGAGGGGTGGCAAGCCAGATTCCCCGGTCTCCCAATAGCAGGGGCAATCCGAAAAAGCAGGCTGTCAGCAGAATAAAACCACGCAGCAGGGTGATAACTGTGGCGTATTTGGCACGCTTCACACTCTGGAAATAGCCGATGGATACGATGTTAACAGCAAAGAACACGAAGCCGGTGGCATACAAAGGCAACCCTTTTACCGCTATGTCATAAGCCGGATAACTGCGGTCTATGAACATGCCTACAATTTCAGGACTGCAGAATATTGTGACCAGGGCAAAACATACACCGCAGCCTATGGCTGTTTTCAATGCCAGCAAGTAGGCGCGGCGGACACGTTGGCTTTCGTTCAGGCCGTAGTTATAACTGATAATCGGCTGTGCCGACTGCGCAATGGCATTATATACCATAAATATAATAGGAAAGAAATAGCAGGCGATGCTGAATGCCGCCACTCCGTCTTCCTTCAGATAATGGATGAACACCTGGTTGCCGACAAACATCATGCAGGCAATCGCCACCTCGCACAAGAAGGCGGAAGAACCCAAGCGGCACATATAGCCAATGTTGCGGCGCATCAGTTGCATGCTTTTCCGGCTCATCTTAATGGGGTGGAAGCGCAGTGTGCACCGGCGGCGCAGTAGATAGAATACTACCATCAATGCGCCTACCGTAGTGCCTATAGCACTTGCCAATGCGGCACCGAACATCCCCCAGTCAAAGGGGAAGATGAACAGATAATCCAATAGGATGTTCAGAACGGCAGCCACCACATTGCACATCATGGCAAAGTTAGGCGAACCGTCCAGCCGCAAGAAAAACATACCCGAATTGAGCAATGCCGTGAACAGAGAGAAAGGCACAAACCAAAGCATGTATTCCACAGCCAATGGCGTGAGCCGTTCAGACCCTCCGAGCAGCTTTACCACCTGCGGGGCAAATGAACAGAATAGGGCGGAAGTGCACATCAGCAACAAGGAAGATATGACTACCGACTGTGTGATATTGATGCGTGCCACCTTGACCTTCCCGTGTGACAGATGAATGGAGGCTACTACAGAGGCGCCGACACCGAACATAAGTCCCACACCCGTAGAGAACAACCATAGCGGTGCCACAATGTTGACCGCCGCCAAAGCATCACTGCCAATTCCTTTTCCGACAAAGATGCCGTCGGTGATAACGAATAGTGCGGAGAAAATCATCCCCAGTACAGTAGGGAGCAATAGTTTGCGGAACAATGTCTTGATGTCCGTGTTCTTGAAGTCGATACTGTCTCTCATCTTTTCCATACTCATCTTATTTATTTCTTTATATGTGAAAAACAATCATTTCCGTGCTGCGATTAAGCCCAATGTTAACTAATCCTTAATCGTTCCACCATGGTGGAACGATATTTCCCTCGTGGTGGAATGATATTTTCTCCACGGTGGAACAATATTTCCTCCATGGAGGAACGGTTAAAGGTATGCAAGGAAAATGATTAATGTTGTTCATGTTTTATTATCTCTGATTCGAGCGACAAAAGTAGAGCTTTTGAATGGAATGGAAATTAACAAATGGTAATTTCCGACAGAAAAAATGATTTTAATTCTGCCAAACTGACAGATAAACTGCCACAAGTATAAATCTGCGGCTGCTCTGAACAATTTGGCACAACGTTTGTCTTTTTATTGGCGTCTGCCACTGAGGTGGACGTCGAAACAGAATAATAACAAATAAAAAAATAACGATCATGGGAAAAATTATTGGTATTGACTTAGGAACAACAAACTCTTGCGTTGCAGTATTCGAAGGTAACGAACCTGTAGTAATTGCAAACAGTGAAGGTAAGCGCACCACTCCTTCAGTAGTAGCATTTGTTGATGGTGGCGAACGTAAAATCGGTGATCCTGCCAAGCGTCAGGCTATCACGAACCCCACCCGTACGGTTTTCTCCATCAAACGTTTCATGGGCGAAAACTGGGACCAGGTGCAGAAAGAAATCGGCCGCATGCCTTATAAAGTAGTAAAGGGTGACAACAATACTCCGCGTGTAGACATCGACGGACGTCTCTATACTCCGCAGGAAATCTCTGCAATGATTCTGCAGAAGATGAAAAAGACTGCCGAGGATTATCTGGGACAAGAAGTGACAGAAGCCGTAATTACCGTCCCCGCATACTTCTCCGACTCCCAACGCCAGGCTACAAAGGAAGCCGGACAGATTGCAGGTCTTGAAGTGAAGCGTATTGTGAACGAGCCGACTGCCGCAGCTCTTGCTTACGGTATTGACAAGTCTCACAAGGACATGAAGGTTGCCGTATTCGACCTTGGTGGTGGTACATTCGATATCTCTATCCTCGAATTCGGTGGCGGTGTGTTCGAAGTATTGTCAACCAACGGTGACACTCACCTGGGTGGTGACGATTTCGACCAGGTAATCATCGACTGGCTGGTTCAGGAGTTCAAGAACGACGAAGGTGCCGACCTGACTCAAGACCCGATGGCTATGCAACGTCTGAAGGAAGCTGCCGAGAAGGCTAAGATTGAGCTGTCCTCTTCTACCAGCACTGAAATCAACTTGCCGTACATCATGCCCGTAGGCGGTGTGCCCAAGCACTTGGTGAAGACGTTGACCCGTGCCAAGTTCGAGGCTCTGGCTCACAACTTGATTCAAGCTTGTTTGGAGCCATGTAAGAAGGCTATGAGCGATGCTGGTCTGAACAATGCGGACATCGATGAAGTAATCCTTGTAGGTGGTTCTTCACGTATTCCGGCAGTACAGAAGTTGGTAGAAGATTTCTTCGGTAAAGTTCCTTCCAAGGGTGTGAATCCGGATGAGGTGGTGGCCGTAGGTGCTGCCGTGCAAGGTGCCGTTTTGACGGACGAAATCAAGGGCGTTGTATTGTTGGATGTTACTCCGCTTTCTATGGGTATCGAAACTATGGGCGGTGTGATGACGAAGCTGATTGATGCCAACACTACCATCCCCTGCAAGAAGAGCGAGACATTCTCTACTGCTGCCGACAACCAAACGGAGGTTACCATCCATGTATTGCAGGGTGAGCGTCCGATGGCTGCGCAGAACAAGTCAATCGGCCAGTTCAACCTGACAGGTATTGCTCCGGCACGTCGCGGTATTCCTCAGATTGAGGTAACGTTCGATATCGACGCCAACGGTATCTTGAAGGTGTCTGCCAAAGATAAGGCTACCGGTAAGGAACAAGCTATCCGTATCGAAGCTTCCAGCGGTTTGAGCAAGGAAGAAATCGAAAAGATGAAAGCCGAAGCCGAAGCCAATGCTGAAGCAGATAAGAAAGAGCGTGAGAAAGTAGACAAGCTGAACCAGGCCGATTCTATGATTTTCCAAACCGAAAATCAGTTGAAGGAACTCGGCGACAAGCTCCCTGCCGACAAGAAGGCTCCGATTGAAGCTGCTTTGCAGAAGCTGAAAGATGCCCATAAGGCTCAAGACCTGGCTACCGTAGACTCTGCCATGGCCGAATTGAATACGGCATTCCAGGCTGCAAGTGCTGAAATGTATGCCCAGAGCGGTGCTCAGGGTGGTGCACAAGCTGGTCCTGATATGAATGCAGGGCAACAAGGCGGTGCTCAGGATAATACAAAGCATGGCGATAATGTGCAGGATGCTGACTTTGAGGAAGTCAAATGATTCCGATAAGGAAACAGATAATAAACAATAAGCAAAAGCGTGCAGCTCAATGAGTTGCACGCTTTTTGCGTTTATGGGGTTCATGGTTGCTATGTGTTTTCTATGGGCTTTTTTATCTCTTATTTGCGACATGTTTGCGACACGTCTTATTTGGCGATAAGGTACAACTTAAATTGATATAAACCATTTAAAACGAGAAGAATATGCCAAGAGGAAATTACACCATTCAAAGAAGTTGCGAGGAGTGTGGTAAAATATTTACTCCTCCCACATTAGTGTCGAAGTATTGTTGTCCGGCTTGTTCCAAGAGGGCGTATAAGAAAAGGCAAATCGCAAAAGAGAAAGAGGCGATACGTCAAGTACTGATTAGATGAATGCCATCCAGTAAGGGGTATCTAACCGTAAAGGAAGCTATGCTGATTTACGGAATTAGTAAAGACGTTCTTTATCGTATGATACGGCAAGGCTTGATACCGTCATACAATTTGGGTCAGCGTCTGATACGCCTTAGTCGGTAGTATATGGATGAACACTTCAAAACAAAGGCAGGGAGTAGAAAGAGAAAAAAGGAGGCATTGTCCTTTGAACCCAAAGATTGTTACACCATCGGAGAGATCGCAAAGAAATTCCATATCAATGACTGCAGTGTATTTAAGCACATACGCCGTCATTCTATTCCTACACGCCAAATCGGTAACTATGTTTATGTTCCCAAATCTGAAATTGATAAATTATATAAGTCGTTATGAAGCACTCTGTATCGCGTTTTATGATTTACATGTGGTAGGGAGGCAAACAAAAAGGCGATAATTAAAACGGCAATTATTGCACTGAGTGGTATGAAAGATGTTCCCATCGGTTTATTATTCAGTTTATGGTTTAACAATAATGCGCCAATAGCCATCATGGTCTGCTCCTTCACGAGACAAAATACCCATAGAACGTAACTTGGAAATATGTTTTTCTACGGCTCGGGAGCTTATTCCTATTTTATAGGCCATTGTTTCTGTAGACATTGACGGGTCGGAAATGACGAAATCAATAATCTTTTGTGCGGTTTTCCCAATACTTTTAGATTTGTTTTTCGAATCTCCGAACTTTTTCTCCGAACCTTTTTGGATTATCTCCGAACCTTTCTCCGAACTTTCTTGCGTATCACCGAACTTTTCCACCGAACTTCCTTCGTTTTCAAGGTACTTTTCAAGGGTACTGTTTACCCTGTTGGCTACTTCTTCCATAGGTATTCTTCCGTTTTTGCCCCAGTTCAAATTATAGAATGTGGTGTAGAAAGAAATCGCTTCCGTTTGATATTGCGGTTCTTTGCCTTGCAGGAAATTAGGCAGCTTCTCCGTAAGTTCCCGCATTTTGCGTAAACCGGAGCCACGTTTCTCCATGTAGTCCAATTGTGTAAATACATCCGCAATGACGGGGTTGCGGCGCATGGACGGCACTTTGTATATATCTCGGTCTTGAATCTGTGTACCGTCAAGTATTGCACCTGGTAACACTAGTTCTACTCGGTCATCGTAAATGTCGATATGCACTTCACCGCCCATTACAGTGTAATCCCAATGGATAAGGTGGTTTACCAATCTTTCAAAGATGGCCCGGTCGGAATAGTCGGGAAGGTTCAAGCGATAGTTTGGCATCTTTACCCATCCGCTCATGGTATAGTTCTTAATGAAGTCCATACCATATTTTAAGAGCAATACAAGGTTAGCCCGATGTTCCACGGAACTGATGGCATCATCCTTATAGAGTCCAGTCCAACGAGTACAGAAAATACGTGATTGAAATACAGTGCAATTATCCACAAACAACAATCCGGCATTAGTCAGTTTACCGTCAGGAGTTACTAGTCCAAATGATTCCAGATACTTGTCATTCCATTCTTGATGGGTTTGCTCACGGAAAGTATTGGAAGGATGATGAAAGAATGTTTGCTGGCATTCACTTGGGTAGGCAGTGAATCCCATGTCATGTGCGTACCTTTCAATACCAATGAAAGAAGTTGTTGAGAATTACATTCCACGCTTTCATTGCCAACTCGTGTATAAGCTGTACGTGTTCCGTCTTGATAATAATAATAAGGTGTAAGTGTTCCTGCCTTTACTTTCACTTCAATCAAAGTATGTCCTTCGTGTTCAATCGGAATAAGTTGTACCTCTGGTACTGGGTCAAGTCGTGCCTTTATCATTTCACTGATAAAATCAGCATCGGCTTGTGGATTCTCCAACCCTACAATTACGCCGTCATCATTCACTCCATAGAACAAACTGCCACCGTCCGTATTGGCAAAAGCCGACACGGATTTAAGCCATGACTTCACTTTCTTATGTTCCAACATTTCCTTGAAATCGTAAGCTGAGCATTCCGTTATCAATGATTGTTATGTATTTGCATTATTCGTATCACAAAGGTAATGATAATATGATAATTTCAAGTGCTTTAACTTACAAAGAAAGTATCAAGTCTGCTAAAAGAACAGCCGTTTCCGTTTCATCTTTTGGTGCATCTTTGGGCTTCCATGCCACAACAAACCGTACAGATGCAGATTTCACCTTATAACCTCTTTGTTCCCATTCAGATAACGTGCCCTGCATTCTTGATGATAATTTTGCTATAGGTTTATCGGTCGATGAACTGTACAAAAAGAAATCACTGTAAATTAATGAATCTCCTCCTCTCAGTGCTAAGACCTCTTGCTTCCGTTCTTTGAAGAATCTCAAATTGACATCTTTGTGAGAGAGCTGTAGTATAATTTCTTCAGGCATATCATATTGTCGTTGGTCAATGAGATATTGGTTTACACTTAAATGATTGAAGCAATCGCCGTTTGTATGTATGAATAGTCTGTTTTTTGCACGAGTTATTCCTACGTAGTATCGACGCATCAGATGGATATCCTTTACATAGCTGTCAGATATGAGCATATATACGTCATCAAATTCCCTGCCTTTAGCCTTGTGGATGGTTGATACCACAACATCGGTGCCTGATGTGTCGCAGAAGTCTTCCACTGACGACTCAAATGCAAATTCTTTGAAGTCACTGAAATATTTTGTCTTGTTGGTTTGTTCAAACTGTTCCACACATCGCTTCACATACATCAAACCTAGACTTCTGTCATAAATAGAAAAGGTTGCATGTTTGGCTTCTTCCCATAGTTCTTCTGTGATTAGAGGTGTTTTTATCCGTTTGTCTATATACTTCAGGAAGTATCTCATTTCCGCCATGTTCCAAAAACGTAAACCGTCCATTGATTGTATCAGTTTACTGTTTATACCATGTTTTCGCAGGAGGGCTATCAAGATGACAGCCTCTTCGTTTGTTTGGGTGAGTACACACGAAGTGCCTTTGTCCTTGTGTTGAAGTAAGTTTTCGACAAGCGGCTGATACATATATGTTGAATGATGACGTATCACTTCCACCCAACCTTTCTCTTTTCTCATAGAGATGATAGGTGTACTTTTTATTCTTTTATTGATAGTTTTTAAGAATCCGTTGGCAAAATCAACCGGCTGGCGAGCACTGCGGTAATTCTCGGTCATTTCGACAAATGTACTTCCGGTTTCTTGCGCCAGCCGGTACATATAATCAGAATCGGAACCTCGGAATTCATAGATGTTTTGGTCATCGTCTCCCACTGCTATCACACGCATTTCTTCATTGTTGGTCATCAGAGCCTTTACAAGTGCGTGTTCTTCTGTTCCCATGTCCTGGGCTTCGTCTATAACCAATACTGTCTTACCGATTTTGTTCGGTTCTACTTCTTCTTGACATATCATCTCGGCTGCCTTTGAAACGACATTCTTTGAATCTTCAAGATTTCCTATCCGTCCCAGGAGATCGAAGCAATAGGAGTGGAATGTTTTTATTTCGACAAAATGGGCTGCATTGCCTATCAACTCCATAAGCCGTTGTTTGAACTCCGTAGCGGCTGCCCTTGAAAATGTCAGCATCAGTAGCTGTTCGTGTTTTACGTCTTCAAGTAGTAGGAGTGAAGCCAGTTTGTGGACTAACACTCGTGTTTTTCCACTACCGGGACCTGCCGCAACTACAATACAACGTGAATCCTTATCGGAAATAATTTCCATTTGCCGTTTGGATAATTGTCCAAACAATTGATTGTATTTCTGTGGCGTCAAGTTACGTTGTATCTCGCTTGTTCTGTCTCCTTTGAAATATTTTGTGACAAATTTCTTGTAGTCCATTTGGAAATAGTCTTGAACATATTGCAAGGCTGCATGATAATCTCTCACCATCAGATTGGCATATTCCCCCACAATATGCACTTGTTGGATTTTCAGTTTGTAGAATTCGTTCAGCATTCGGTAATCGTCTTGCTTGTATCTCGACTTATTGTCTTTTATTCTTTGGATATTCATGGCGTTGTAAAGTACCAAAAAGCCGCCTTCAAGTTTTAGCGCACCGATTTTCGATAAATATAGAAGTGCTTCCTCCACGTCTTCCAATTGAATGTCATCAAGTCCACCAAAAAGAGATTGGGAACTTGATTTTATTCGGTTCAGAAGCTCTACTATGGAGAACTGGATGGCTTTGTCGGATACATTCTTTTTTTCTGCATCAAAAGCTAGTTTGTATAGCCATTCTACAGCAAAGCGACTTATTTCCAATCGTTTTTCAAATCGCCTGATGGTGGATTCCATGTCTGCCTGACGACTTATCTCCATGTTACGGGCCGCATCTTCTTTTTTACGCGTATATCCCTTGACGGTGAGAAAATAGAGTAACGTCCGAATGTCTTTTTCTTTGGATGTGTTGATTCCGTCGTTTACGGCATTCTCATTCAGTTGCTTGTATGATATTCGTAAAGACTCATCGGGAATATGGTTGAGAATGTATTGTTCAAGTTTTGCAAAGCGTTCGAGGAGCATTTGCGACTTTCGTTCCGAATCACCTGCATCCTGCAAATAGGCAGATATATCTTTGCTGTCTGCCAATATGCCTTCCTGTCGCATGCGCTCCACTACAGATATAACATCTCTTTTGCTTAGTCCCAAAATATCTGCCAGATAGTCGATTCGTGATTCTGCTTCCGAGTCCTGAGCCTTAGCGATATGTTTTTGAGAAATCAATGACTTGATGATACGGACTGCCTTTTCTATTTCATCGTTGCCAAAAAGTAGTGATGTTGATATGCGTTCTCTAGCTTCGTCCATATTCTTTACTGTTATTCCTGTGGCATATACATGAGGTACATTGTTTCCTCTTACCAAGTATCCGCTTTGTTCCAAAGCTGCTAATGCTGTCCGTACACGGGTCTCAATGTCAGATACCGAATCATCCCATCCTGCTTGCCGGGCAATTTCCAACGCAGAACAGTTGACTTTCATACGGTATTTGGTAAGGTCTTTGACGGCTTTCCATACCTGTTGTATTTCGCTAATGCTAAGTTTCGTTTGGTTTAGCAATATAAAATGCTTGTCCAAATCATTGTCACTATAAAGCACATAACAACGTGCGCTAAGACCGGGATCACGACCTGCTCTGCCTGCTTCTTGAACATAATTCTCCAGCGAATCGGAAATATCATAATGTACCACAAGACCGACATCTTTCTTGTCGACTCCCATGCCAAATGCGGATGTGGCCACAATGATGTGTACCTGATCGTTCATAAAAGCATCTTGGTTGGCAATTTTTTCATCGGCTTCCATTTTCCCATTGAAAGGGAGTGCCTTGTAACCGTCGCGAGTCAGTTTTGCAGCCACTTCCTTTGTCCGTTTGGTGCGTGATACGTAAACAATTGTCGGACAATCGGCTTCTGCTACAAGTTCTCTCAGTTTTAAATATTTATCATTGTCATTCTCTACATGTATGACGGAATAGTGCAGATTCGTTCTTGAGGCCGTTGATGCGAATAATTCCAAGTTCAAATCCGAAGTCTGCTTGAAATAGTCACAGATGTCTTGGATTACTTTCTGTTTTGCCGTGGCCGTGAAACAGGATACAGGTATCGGGGTTTTGCATTTTTTCTTTTGCTGGTATTTTTGGATGAATTTGCCAATGTAGAGATAGTCAACCCTGAAATCCTGCCCCCATGAAGAAAAGCAGTGCGCTTCGTCTATCACAAACCTTACAACGTGGCGCGCCATCAATATTTTCTCGATTGTTTTTGAACGGAGCATTTCGGGAGAGATATACAACAACGAGGCTTCTCCGTCTTGTACTCTTTGTATGGACAGTGATCTTGTGATGGGGTCTAACATCCCATTTATGGTTACGGCATCCGTGATGCCTCTGTCGGCAAGGTTGTCTACCTGGTCTTTCATCAAGGACTGCAAGGGGGAGATGACTACCGTAAGCCCGTGCACGGAGTGCCCAGCCATGAGTGCGGGCAATTGGAAAGTAAGTGATTTGCCGCCGCCGGTAGGAAATATCGCCAGTAGCGATTCCCCTTTTACCGCAGCTTGGGCAGCACGTTCTTGCAGTGGCTCGCCTTCGTATGTCCGGAAGCGCTCATATCCGAAAAATATTTTTAGGTTATGGAGCACATCCAATTGCGTATGGCAGTAGTCGCAGCCTTCTTTGCAAGTAGTGTGTCGCAAGAGTTTTACGATAAATTCCACTTCCGGATAATTATAAAGTACCCATCCGGGAGTGATGGAGCGGTAATCGGTGGTGTCAATCAGAGCCAAAGCGTATGCCAATCCGCATGGGTATTGATTGATGAGCATGTCAAGGTCGGCATGTTGGCAAATTTTTCCGGCATAAAGTTCTTTAATAAGTTCAGGTATTCCTTTATGAATATACTCCGCACTTACCATATTGAGAAATCCTTCAAATTCTTTCTTGTCCTTCAGCAACGATGCGAATAGTATACGCTTTTCTTTTGGTAATGAATGCCAGCATGCTATTTCATCCAGTAATAAGTCTTTTGCTTTCTTGCAATCGTTCACCGGATTGTTCATCTGTTCGCTCATCAGTTTATCATCTTTCACAAGCCTGTGGTAAGGGTGTTCAGGGAACAGTAAAGGCGAAACATAAAGTGTATCAACTAAAATCCAGCGGCAAATTTTGTCCGTAAACAGGTATTTAGCATCATGGTGAACGATATTGTGTCCGCAGATGTAGTCTATGTCGTTTAAGAAAATGAATAGTTCTTCTTTTGAGGTTTTATGAAATGTCGTGTCATCATGCTTGAGGGCTCCTATATCATGGATTCTGTGGTCTTTCAAGCCTATTTCAACATCTACTATGGCATAATTGTAGGCATTATATGGTACAGAGGTGGTTTTATAGCCGATGATATTGTTTCTATCCTCGGTTTTCTTGATTCCTATAAGCTTGCTCCATATTGACATATCTCAATATAATAAATAGTTTTACAACTTGGATTTGTTATGTGTCTGTATCGTTTTTTTATTATTTTATCTTTTCTTTATCACACTATTCACTACCCGTATAGAGGAAACCAGTTTATTGGTGGAAGTAAATACGTCCACATTCCATATATGGGATGAGCGTCCTTTGTGCAGGATAGTGCCTACTGCCCTTACGGTATCTCCTTCGTGTGCAGAAGAAATATGATTTCCGCTGACTTGCATTCCCACGACAATCTCATCAGGTTCGCAGATAATCATGGAGCCGAGCCCGGCAACGGTTTCTGCCAAGGCAAGGGTGGCACCGCCATGCAGAATGCCGAAGGGTTGGCGGGTACGGTAGTCGACCGGCATGGTTGCTTCTACGCGCTCATCCGAAGCGTATGTGTATTGAATGCCCAAGTTTCCCATCAATGCGTGTCGTGCCCGTTCGTTCAGTAAATCAAGAGGCACCTCTGCTGCACGCACTTCTGCCAATATTAGTTTTTCTACGGCCAGGGCCACTCCATCTTCTTCATTCGATGCGGTCACATAGTCTGCACAGACCTTTACAGAATCTTGTGAATGTCCCATAGCTACCCCCATGCCGGCCAATTGGAGCATGGTCACATCGCATACGCCATCTCCAACGGCAATGACTTCTTCCCGTGTTACTCCCAAATGCTCTAATAGGGCGCCTAACGTATTCGCTTTATTGACTCCGCAGGGCACCACCTCTAAAAAGTAAGGCTCGGAACGGAAAGCATCCAGAGTACCTGCCAGGCGTTTTTCCCAATGTTGTTCCAGCCCTATCAGAGCTTTTTCCTTGTCACTCACCAGCATGCACTTGCAAGGCGCGAAGTCTATGGCAGTAGAGAATTCATCTTCCCTGATTATCTTCAAATTGTTTAGCAGGGCTTCATTCTTTATATATTCATTGTCCGGACTATCCGTAATGAGGGTATCATCGTGGTAGGTGAAGATGGCAAAGCCGTTCTTGCGGGCTTTCTTTTCCAGATAAGGCAGCATTTCCGGATTGATGCGTCGTTCAAACAATATTTCTCCGTTCTGTGCTTTTATTATCTGGCAACCGTTATAGGAGAGAACAACCCCTCCATAATTGCCGAGTTCGAGGGTTTTGGCCAGTGGCATCAGTCCATAAGTCGGCCTACCGGATGCCAAAACTATGCGCACTCCCATCTGCTGGACCTTTAGCAGAGCAGCTAATGTCCTTTTACTGATTTCTCTTTCATCATTGAGTAGCGTTCCATCTACATCAAGAACCAATAATTTATATTTCATGGCAACTCGATTTTGGGGTTATTATGTTACAAAGTTAGAAAAATGACTGTTAAAACGGTAATATTCGTTTTATTGTTTACTGAAACTTCTTTTATTTATCCTATCTTTGTCCACGTTTTGTTCCGCGTTCTCTATCCGGAGAAGCGGATGAAAAGGGAATCGGGTGAAAGTCCCGAACAGTCCCGCTGCTGTGAGTTCCATGCTCGGTGTATCATACTTGTGCCACTGTTCTTCGGAAAGAACGGGAAGGCGATGTACCGGGAACGAGTCAGAAGACCTGCAAAACAAAGTCGAAAAATTGTCCATTCGAGGAAAGTGGGCAGTGCGCAAATGGTTTAAGATAATCTTCATTTATTCTATGTCAGGAAGGACTAAGGTACTACTGGTCTGTGCTGTTTCAGTGGGTGCAAGTATATTCCGGCTCTCTGCCCAGGAGGTGGGAGGAGATACGATTACAGGGAAAGTGCATCAGATAGAGAAAGTGACAGTGACAGCACGCAGGTCGCCCAATAAAGTGACTTCTGCCGTACCCATACAGACGATGTCACGGCAGGATATCAGCCAGCTGGGAATACAGAATATGGCAGATGCTGTGCGCCGTTTTGCCGGAGCCAATGTAAAGGACTATGGAGGCATTGGAGGACTGAAAACGGTTTCCATACGCAATATGGGAGCAGCCCATACAGCTGTCAGTTATGACGGGGTGGCGGTGAGCAATTGTCAGGCAGGGCAGATAGATATCGGGCGTTTTTCGCTGGACAATGTTTCCATGCTTTCGCTCGCCATCGGGCAGTCGGAGGACTTGTTGCAGTCCGCCCGCTTGTATGCGTCGGCCGGTGTGCTGGGCATAGAGACGGAAAAACCTCATTTTGATGACGGGTGCAATGCCGCTTTTCAGGCACGGGTGCGCGGAGGGTCGTTCGGCATGGTCAGCCCCTCGTTGCGCTGGTGGCAGAAACTGGGCAGCCGTACACGCGTGGCGGTAGATGCCGCTTATATGAGGGCGGACGGTAATTACCCTTTCACGCTGGTCAATGGAAAATACGTGACGGAAGAGAAACGTAACAACACCGGCATCTATTCCTGGCAGGGCGAAGCTACCCTTTATCATACTTTCAAGGATGACAGTGAACTGGATGTGAAGGGTTACTACTTCTATTCCCGTCGGGGACTTCCAGGGGCGGTTACGCTCTATAATCCCCTTTCCGATGAAACGCTTTGGGATGAGAATACTTTTGTGCAGGCACGTTATAGGAAGCATTTTTCGCCCCGATGGAGTCTGCAGGCACAAGCAAAGTATAATCATGGCTGGAACAAATATAAGGATGAGGGTAAGGAATATACCGACGGATATTATCGGGAAAATCACCGGCAAGACGAATATTATATTTCCGCGACCGTTCTCTACCGTCCTTTGGAAGCTTTGACCCTTTCGTTGGCGCAGGACGGGGTGATAAACAAGTTGCGCAACAGTTTGCCGGAATGTCCTTTCCCCACAAGATATACTTCCATCAGTGCCTTCAATGCACGCTACCGGCAAGGATGGCTCACGGCCACGACCTCGCTGGTGCATACCGCCACTTCGGAGCATGCCGAGAAAGGTACGGTCCCCGATGACTTCCATCGTTTTGCCCCCTCTTTATCAGTCAGTATGCAGCCTTGGCAGGACGAGTCGCTGTATTTCCGGTTGATGTATAAGAGTACGTTCCGTCTGCCCACTTTCAACGACCTCTATTATTACCGGCTGGGCAACCGCAATCTGCGACCCGAGAAGGCAGACGAATATAATGTCGGTATCACATGGAGCAAATCCGGATTGTCTGTGTTCGATTATATCTCCGTTACGCTTGACGGTTACTATAATAATGTGACGGATAAGATTGTGGCTTTTCCCACCACCTATGCGTGGAAGATGGCGAACTACGGCAAGGTGCATGCCGCAGGTGTGGATGCCACTTTGGCGGCAACCGTTCCATTGACGGAGAAAATAAGACTGATTATGTCGGGCGGATATACATGGCAAAAGGCCATTGACCTGACCGATTCCGACGCGAAGAACTATAAGGACCAATTGCCTTATACTCCTCTTCATAGCGGAAACGCGTCCGCCATTGTAGAAACGCCGTGGGTGAATGTGGGCTACTCGGCGGTAGGAGTGGGAAAGCGTTACTATTTGTCGCAGAACATTCCGGAAAATGAGATTGAGGGCTATCTGGAGCATACGATGAGCCTCTCTCATGAGTTTGTTTTGGGCGGTTGCCGGCTTCTGTTGCAGGCCGAGATTATAAATCTGACCGATGAGCAGTATGACGTGATAAAATATTATCCTATGCCGGGCCGTTCGTGGCGGTTGACGGGTACTTTCAAGTTTTGAATAATCTATTTATGAACAACAAAAACTAATTATAAACAATAACAACTGTGATTATGAAAGTAAGAAGTTTATTATTCGGTATGCTCTGCATGCTTGCTTTGGGTGCCTCTTTGGCATCTTGTAGTGACGACGATGACGATTCTCTGGATGACGGCGGGTCGAAGGTGACACTGCCGCAGACGCGTGTCTATATTCTGAACGAAGGCTCTCAAGGAGCCAACAATGCAGGACTTGCCTTTTATGCACCCAATAAGGATGCGGATTTTATCAGTGATATCTACAAGACCCAAAACAATGCCAAGTTGGGTGACCTTGGTCAGAGCATGATTGAGTATGAAGATGAAATATATATAGCTGTAAGCGGTTCCAATTATCTGACCAAGCTGAATGCTGCAGGTGTGGAGTTGAAACGTGTTTCGTTTGTAGATGATAATGACCTCAGTGCTGGTATTCGCTATATAGACGCTGAGGATGGATATATCTATGCTTCCTTCTACGGAGGAGCTGTGGCTAAAATCAATGCGAAAACGTTGGAGGTAGTGGATAAATTGACCGGACTTGGTGACAATCTGGAAGGTGTGGCAATCTGCGAGGATATGCTGTATGTGGCGAATAGCTGTACTGCTGATTGGAGCACTCGGCACACTGACGTAAAGGTGATAGATTTGCGCACTTTCAAGCTGAAAGAGCAGTTGACGGTAGGTTTGAACCCCAATGCTTTGATTGAAGAGGATGATAAAGTCTTTTTGATTTCATGGGGCAATTATGGCGATGTCGGCTATTCATTGCAGATGATAGATCCTGCTGCCAACAATAAGGTGACGGAATTAGGCAGTGCCACCCGTATGTGTGCTGCTGATGATATCTTATATCTGGTGAATTCAATGACGGACTGGAATACTGAACCATATACAACAGTCAACACTTTCTTTACTTATAACATCAAGACCGGGCAGATGAATAGTGCTTCTTTCCTCAAAGACGCCCCTGCCGAACTTGCTTCAAGCACGTTGTACATGTTGGAAGTAAACGAAAATAACGGTGATATTTATATCGGTACTTCCGAGTTCACAACGAACGGTACCATCTACCGTTTCAAGAAAGACGGTACATTTATCGAGAAGTTCGATGCAGGAGGCATCAATCCTAATTCCGCTATCTTCTTTAATTAATATCAATGAAAAGAGGCTGCTTTTTTATCAGTATATTCGCAGTCTTGCTTCTTTTCTCCTGTGGGGGAAGGGGCAAGACTGCCTCTGTTTTGGTCAACGGTGACACCATTCCCTTACGTTATGCGGAGAATCTTACCTTAGTGTCCTATCCCGGCTATACCCTTGCCACCTTGCGCAATCCTTGGGATACGTTGCACACGCTACATACCTATATACTGGTTCCGAAAGACCGCGAACTTCCGGCACATCTTCCGGCAGGTACTGTGGTACGTACCCCGCTCTCCAAATCAGTTATCTACTCTTCCGTCCACTGCGGACTGATGGATAATCTGGGTGTGTTTGGTAGTATCGGCGGCGTCTGCGACTTGAAGTACATCAAGCTACCCGCCGTGCACGAAGCCTGCCGCCGGGGCGCCATCGCCGATTGTGGCGACGGCATGAATCCCGACATGGAGCGCATCATTGACCTGCACCCCGATGCCATCCTGCTCTCTCCGTTTGAGAACAGCGGCGGTTATGGCCGTATCGAGAAACTGAATATTCCCATCATCGAATGTGCCGACTACATGGAAACCTCCGCTTTGGGACGTGCCGAGTGGATGCGTTTCTACGGACTGCTCTTCGGGGCTGCGCCACAAGCTGACAACCTTTTTGCCGAAGTAGACAGTTGTTACCAACAGCTCAAGATGCGTGCACAACTTTCATCCACCTCGTTCTCCGTTGTCAGTGAGCTGAAAAGCGGCTCGGCATTGTACGTGCCGGGAGGGCGCAGCACTATAGGAAGGCTTTTTCAGGATGCTTGCGGACGTTACGCCTTTGCCGACGATACCCACAGCGGTTCTGTTCCTCTGGCTTTCGAGACCGTTTTCGACAAGGCGGGCGATGCCGACGTCTGGCTGGTGAAGTACAACCGCGACCGCGACATGAGCTACGCTGATTTGGAGGCGGATTATATCGGCTACACCGGTTTTAAGGCTTTCAAGACCCGGAATGTCTATGGTTGTAATACGGCGAAAGTTCCTTTCTACGAGGAGACTCCGTTCCGTCCCGATTATTTGTTATCCGACCTAATACAGATTCTGCATCCCGAAATAGGAGATTTGGGAGGTTTGCGCTATTTTTGCAGACTGAAGGAGTGATGAACACAGAGATACGGAACTTTTGTGAAAGTAATAGAAAACTCTGTGCCTCCGTGTCTCTGTGTGCTAAATAATGTAACTATGAGTAAAGGCTGGAAATATGGTATCGGGCTGGGAGTAGTAATCTTATTGCTTTTTGCGGGCAATCTGCTGGTGGGGTCGGTTTCGATTCCGCCTGCCGATGTTTTCCGTATCCTGCTCGGTGGAGAGGGGGAGAAGGCAAGCTGGAGCTTCATCCTTTGGGAATCCCGTTTGCCCCAAGCGCTGACGGCGCTGCTTTGCGGTGGCGCATTGGCTGTCTGCGGACTGATGTTGCAGACGGCTTTCAAGAATCCGCTGGCAGGACCATCCATTCTGGGCATCAACGCCGGGGCAAGTCTGGGAGTGGCCTTCGTCATGCTGCTGTTTGGCGGCAGCATCACGGCAGGGGTGTTCAGTCTGTCCGGCTTCTTCTCCGTACTGCTTGGCGCATTTATCGGAGCCATGCTGATTATGGCACTTATCCTTTTCTTTTCCACGCTGATAAAGAGCAATGTCATGCTGCTGATAACGGGTATCATGATAGGCTACATCGCTTCTTCGGCCATTGCCCTGCTGAACTTCTTTGCTACGGCAGAGGGGGTGCAGTCCTATATGATATGGGGGCTGGGCAACTTCGGTGGAGTTTCCCTACAGCAGATGCCGGCCTTTGCGCTGGTCACCATTGTGGGACTGTTCGGCTCATTATTGTTGATAAAGCCCTTGAACGCTTTGTTGCTGGGAGAGCGCTATGCCGAAAATCTAGGTGTAAATATCCGCCGTGTGCGCAACTGGCTTTTGATTATCACCGGGCTCTTGACGGCTGTCACCACCGCCTTCTGTGGTCCGGTCGCCTTTATCGGCCTGGCCGTGCCGCATGTGGCCCGCATGATATTGGGGACAGCCAATCACAATTCCCTATTGCCGGTCACCATCTTGAGTGGCGGTGCAGTGGCACTGCTTTGCAACTTGATTTGCGTCTTGCCCGGCGAAGCGGGTATTATCCCCTTGAATGCCGTCACGCCCATTATCGGTGCGCCGGTCATCATCTACGTTATTCTGAGCCAGCGGAAGCCCCAACAATTCAACTAAGCTATTGCCAACAGTTTGACAAGGTTTTGCCTTACTATTGGCAAGACTTTGCCACCGCGTTGGCAAACTTTTGCCATAGGCATGGCAAAGTTTTGCCAAACCTATGGCAATGTCTTGGCAAAATTTCTCTCTGATTATCAACGTACTACTTTTTTGGTGTTTTTCTCTCCATTCCATAGGGTTTTATCTTTCTCACCGCTCTTATTAATAGAAACCCCTTAAAAACATGCCTTATGAAAAACTTTGTAGGATTTACACTTGGGTGTTTGTTTGCATTCTTATCTTCGGGTATCACCCCGTTGATGGCGCAGGACGCGGCAGTGAACGAGCTCGTCATCACCGGTACGGTCAAGAATAAGGACAGCAGGAAGAAACTCGAAAACGTGAACGTCTCTGTTGTCGGCAACAATATCGGAACGGTGACCAATGCCGACGGCACATTCTCCTTGAAAGTAGCGGAAGCGGAAGCTTTCCGTGGACTGGAAGTCTCCCATATCGGCTATCTCACTACACACCTCTCTCTGGAAGAACTTGAAAAAACGGGCGGGCTGACCATCTGGATGATACCGGCTCCCAATCTTTTGAGCGAGATTGTGGTCTATGGCAATAATCCCCGCGTCATAGTGGAAGAGGCCATCAAGAAAATTCCAGTAAACTATTCTGGCAATGACAACATGCTGACCGCCTTCTATCGGGAAACCGTGCAGAAGCGCCGCCGCTATATCAGCGTGTCCGAGGCAGTGATGGATGTCTATAAGACGGATTATAACTCCCGCGATGTGGACCGCGACAAGGTGCAGCTGCTGAAAGGCCGCCGCCTGCTGAGCCAAAAGCAGAGTGACACGCTGGCTGTGAAAGTGGTGGGAGGCCCCAATTTGTCCCTTTATCTGGACATTGTGAAGAATGGCGATGCACTGTTGAGCACGGACAATCTGGACTATTATGAATTCCGTATGGAGGACCCCGTCAATCTGGATAACCGCATGCAGTATGTAGTCAGCTTCCGTCCGCGGGTCAGCCTGATGTATGCCTTGTTCATCGGGAAACTGTATATAGACTACGAACGGCTCTCCTTTACACGTGCCGAGTTTGGCCTGGACATGGCAAACCGGGTGAAGGCAGTGGAGGCCATTCTGCATAAGAAGCCCGTCGGCTTGCGGTTCCGCCCGCAGGAAGTCGCCTATCTGGTGACCTACAAGCAGCAGGGGACCAAGACTTACTTGAACTATATACGGAATGTCATCCGCTTTAAATGCGACTGGAAAAAAAGACTGTTCTCCTCCAGCTACACCGCTTTCTCCGAAATGGTGGTGACCGACAGGACGGAAAGCCCTCTCTCCGGCATCTCCAACAAGAACACCTTCAAACGGAAGCAGGTATTCTACGACCTGGTGGATGAGTATTGGAACGAAGACTTCTGGAGGAACTACAATATCATAGAACCTACGGAATCCCTGGAGAATGCAGTCAATAAATTGCGGAAACAATCCAATTGATTATCTGATAGTTTTCCTTATATTTGGAGCAACCGAGAAAAAACACCGTGTATGCTGGACGAACTGATGATACTGGCCAGAATAAAGGAGGGCGATATAAAGGCGTTCGAAGGAATCTTCCGCCGGTATTATTCCCCTCTTTGCTGGTATGCTGCGGGCATCACGGGTGATACGGCGTCTGCCGAGGAAATTGTGGAGGAGCTGTTCTACGTGCTGTGGAAGAACCGGGAGCGGTTACAAGTATTCCAGTCCGTGAAGAGCTATCTCTACCGTTCTGTGAGGAATGAAGCCGTGCAGTTTTGTGAGCATCAGGAGGTCAAGGAGCGTTATCGGGCATCTGTCCGTACGGAGTCCGGGCCGGGCTATTCGTCCGACCCCCACGCACATTTGGAATACGAGGAACTCCAGACCCTCATCCGGCATACGCTCGACAAGCAGCCCCGGCGCCGGCAGCAGATTTTCAGGATGCACCGCATGGAGGGGAAGAAATATGCAGAGATTGCCTTGTCGCTTTCGTTGTCCGTCAAGACGGTGGAAGCGGAAATGACCAAGGTACTCCGAACCTTACGAAACGAAATTGATAATTATATCCGGACACAATGATGGAAGTAGATAAAAAGAAGACAAGGACCGACGAGGCATGGGTACGGCTTTATGCCCGCTTCGAAACGGACTGCCTGCTGCCGGCAGATGCGGAACACGCTCCGGCAACGCACCACAGGCTTTACCTCAAGTGGGGGAGCGTTGCGGCAGCCGTGATTGCCGGAATCGTATGTTTTGCCGCATGGTGGGCCGTACCGGAACAAGGTGGGGACAGTCGTAGCTTGCTGACGGAGGAAAACCGGGAGAAGCCCACACTGGTCAAGACCCTTGAAG
This sequence comes from Bacteroides sp. CACC 737, assembly GCF_013874375.1. Lineage (NCBI taxonomy): Bacteria > Pseudomonadati > Bacteroidota > Bacteroidia > Bacteroidales > Bacteroidaceae > Bacteroides > Bacteroides sp. CACC 737. The sequence goes on along the minus strand of NZ_CP059408.1, from coordinate 2,348,338 downwards.
ACGGTTCGGTGGTATATCTGGCGCAGGAAAGCACGCTGAAGTATCCCGAACATTTTGCGGAAGACAAGCGGGAAGTGAACCTGCAGGGTGAAGCCTTCTTCGATGTGGCAAAGAAACCCGAGCAGGCTTTTACGATTGAGACGGCGAGGGTGCGTGTGGAGGTGCTGGGCACGGCTTTCAATGTCAGGAGCAATGAAGGGGCCCCCTTCAGCTTGTCCGTGAAGCGCGGGAAGGTGAAGGTGCTGCTGAAACAAGAGGAACAGACGGTCTTTGTAGAGGCGGGAGAAACGGTTATCTTGCAGGGGGGCAGTCTGCTCGTCAGCGAGACGGAGAATCCGGAGCTCTTTGACCGTTACACCAGCAACATCCGTTTCAAGGACGAGTGCCTGGAGGATGTGTTGCGTGCCATCAATAAGGAGTCTGCCGGCTGGCAGATAGAAGCCGCATCGCCAACCCTGGGCAAACGGCGGCTAACGGTCGAATTTTCGAATAACTCCCCGGAGTCTGTGGCCGAGCTGATATGCTGGACGTTCGACTTGAAGTGTACACGTCAGGGCAATAGACTGATATTGTCGGAACAATGAATTCAATGAAATGCTTCATTCTCCATTTTTCACTCTTCATTTTCTTCCTGGCGGGCAGTGCAAGAGCGGACGGAGGCGATGTGCTGGACCGCATCGTCCGGCTGCCCGGAATGAAGGGAACGGTTTATGCGCTGTTGGGGAAAGTCTCGGAGCAGTCCGGCTATCTGTTTATCTATGATAGTAAGGTCATCCATAACGACTCAGTGGTGAGGGTCAAGAAGCAGGAGTGTTCCGTGAGGCAGGCTATTCATAGGATAACCGGCAGCCGGAACCTCGAATTGAAGGTATTAGGCAACCATATATTGATAACACGGGCGGCAGAAAGGAAGAGTATGGAAGAAACGGTACTCCTGCCGCCCCGACCGGCGTATTCCACCATTGCCGGAATCCTGCTGGACAAGGAGACGGGAGAGCCCGTCGTCAGTGCGTCGGTCATCGCACAAGGAACCTCACTGGGTAACATTACCAACCAGAACGGTGAATTCCGGCTCAACCTGCCCGACTCGTTGAGGCGCTGCATGCTCTTCTTCTCCCATCTGGGTTATGTGGGGCAAACGGTGGAAGCCTCTGCTTTGGAAGGACGCAGCAATGTTCTGAGCCTTGAGCCGAAAGTCATTTCCTTACAAGAAGTGCTTATCCGCCTGGTGGAGCCTAAAAAGCTGCTTCGCGAGATGATAGAGCACCGGGATAGGAACTGCTCCACTTCTCCGGTCTATCTGACCACCTTCTACCGGGAAGGCGTACAATTGAAGAATAAGTTCCAGAGCCTGACGGAGGCCGTTTTCAAGGTCTACAAATCACCGACGATGGAACCCGGACAGAAAGACCAGGTGAAACTGCTCAAGATGAGCAAGATAGATAACCGGGAGCAGACGGACAGTGTGCTTGCCAAAATCAGCTCCGGGGTGGAAGCATGTCTGCAGTTGGACATCATGAAGAATCTTCCAGACTTCCTCTTGCTGGAATCCGGCGAGGAACTTTATACCTATACTTCGGGCGACATCGTATCGGTGGACGACCGTACTGCCAACGTCGTCTATTTTGAGCAGAAACGTGGGGTAAAGGAGCCTTTGTTCTGCGGAGAACTCTATATAGACTCGGAGAACAGCGCCTTGCTGCGTGCCCGCTTCGAGATTCATCCCCGGTATGTGAAGGCCGCCACACGGCTTTTCGTGATACGCCAGGCTCCGAAAATCAGGCTGACAACGGAGAAACTTGTCTATACCGTCTCATACAAACCCTGGAACGGTGCCTATTATGTCCACCACATCCGTGGCGACCTTTACTTCAAGATGAAGAGAAAACGCATGCTCTTCAGTAATCCCACTCTGTATACCTGGTTCGAGATGGTGACCTGCCGGATTGACGGGGAGAACGTGACGCGCTTCCCGCGTGCGGAACGGTTGCCGGTGCATACCGTCTTCTCTGAAACCGACTTCAAGTATGACGCCGATTTCTGGGGCGACTTCAATGTGATTCCGCTGGAAGAGGAGCTTGGAAAGATTATCGAGAAGGTCTCCCTGAAGATAGAGCAGACGGAAGCTCCGTAAACATGGCCCTCAATCGTTTGCGGTGGTTAGATTGTATATTCTACACTAAAATTATCTCTATTTTGTTTTTTTATTGTAATTTTGCCCCTGGTATTAGTTTAAATTTAAAGATTGTAACTATGAGATTACCTGAGGACCCGGTGATGCTGTACAGCTTCATCAACATGAAACTGCGTGATTTCTATCCTTCGTTGGACGCGCTCTGTGAGGATATGAACGTAGAGAAAGAGGACATTGTACGAAAATTGAAGCTCGTGGGATTTGAGTATAATCCTGCAAAGAACAGATTTTGGTAAATAATGTTTCTGTATAAAACAACTCCCGTTGCTTGTTGTTGTAAAGCGCAAGTTAACGGGAGTTGTTTTGTTATGAAACTATGGGATAAGGCAGAACGTCTTTGGACGAGGGTTAAGAACTGGAAAACAGTACGCGGCTGGCACATCTGGAAGTTGAAGCTGGTGGATGCCCGGCTGTATTTCGTCAGCATGTTCGTCGGTTTGCTGACGGGACTGGTCGCTGTGCCCTATCACTATCTTCTCTATTATCTGTTCCACCTCCGCAGTGGTTTCTTCGCTTCGCATCCGGCCTGGTACTGGCACATTCCACTCTTTCTGTTTTCTTGGGGCATTCTCGTCTTCGTCATGTGGCTCGTGGGGAAAATGCCGCTTATCGGCGGGGGAGGTATTCCGCAGACACGCGGCGTGATTAACGGGCGCATCACTTACCGGCATCCTTTCATCGAGATGGTATCCAAGTTTGCAGGGGGCATTCTGTCCTTCTCGGCGGGGCTGTCTTTGGGGCGCGAAGGGCCTTCCGTGCAGATAGGCTCCTATGTGGGTAGCCTGGTATCCCGTTGGACTCATATCCTGAAAGGCGAACGGAAACAGTTGCTGGCAGCCGGGGCGGGAGCAGGGCTCGCTGCGGCTTTTGCAGCGCCACTGGCTTCCTCGCTCATTGTAATAGAATCCATTGAACGCTTCGATGCCCCTAAGACGGCCATCACTACCTTGCTGGCGGGTGTTGTGGCAGGAGCCGTGGCAAGCATGGTCTTTCCCGTGAATCCTTACCATCTGATAGAAGTAACGGAACCGGTTTTCGCCTTCTTTGTCCAGATGAAGTATTTCTTGATATTGGCGGTGATTGTCTCCGTATGCGGGAAGTTCTACTCCTCCACCGTGAATGCTTTCAGGCATGTGTATGCCAAAGTCAGTTCTCCGGCGTATGTCAAGATGTTCTATCTGGTGCTGGTGGCCTACATCATTTCGCTGATGCAGGTCAATCTGACCGGAGGCGGGGAGCAGTTTCTGCTGGCCCAGGCGCAGAACGGCAGTACGCAGATTATGTGGGTGACGGCTGTCATGTTGCTGCATTTCGTCTTTTCCGTTTTCTCTGTCTCTTCCGGATTGCCGGGCGGCAGTTTCATTCCGACGCTGGTTACGGGAGGGCTGTTGGGACAGATTGTCGGGCTGGTGGGAGTGAGGTACGGTGTCATCGGGCAAGAGAATGTCAGTTATATCATGCTTGTTTCCATGTCGGCTTTTCTGGTGGCCGTGGTCCGTACACCGCTCACGGCCATTGTGCTGATTACGGAGATTACGGGGCATTTTGAGGTCTTTTACCCTTCGGTGGTGGTAGGCGGGCTGACTTACTATTTTACGGAACTACTGCAAATGAAGCCTTCCAATGTCTCCCTCTATGAAGATATGATTCATGCTCCCTATTTTAAGGAGGAGAAGCGCTATACGCTTTCGGTGGAGATTATGACGGACTCTTATCTGGACGGGAAACTGGTGGACGAACTTTCCCTGCCGGAGCGTTGCGTCATTATCAATGTACATCGGGATGGAAAAAATCTGGTCCCCGCAGGAACTCGTTTGATTCCGGGGGACCAGGTACAGATTGAGATGGACTCGCAGGACATAGAGAAACTCTATGAACCGCTTGTCAGTATGGCGAATATCTATTAAGCCAGATTGCCTATCTCGTCCAGATTCTTCTGGATGTCGGCATCCGTCAGCTCGTAATTCACTAAATCGCCGGACAAATACTTGTCGTAGGATGCCATGTCGATAAGTCCGTGACCGGAAAGGTTGAACAGAATCACCTTCTCTTCACCCGTTTCCTTGCATTTGTTCGCTTCGCGGATGGTGGCGGCAATGGCATGGCAGGACTCGGGGGCGGGGATGATGCCCTCTGCTTGCGCAAACAGACAACCGGCGTCGAATGATTCGAGCTGCTTGATGTCCACCGCTTCCATATAACCGTCCTTCAGCAGTTGTGATACGATGACACCTGCACCGTGATAGCGTAGGCCGCCGGCATGGATATTGGCAGGGGCAAAGTTGTGTCCCAGTGTAAACATGGGCAGCAACGGAGTGTATCCAGCCTCGTCTCCGAAGTCGTATTGGAATTTGCCGCGTGTCAGCTTCGGACATGAGGCGGGCTCGGCAGCGACAAAGCGTGTTTTCTTTCCTTCGAGGATGTTGTGGCGCATGAAGGGGAAAGCGATACCGCCAAAGTTGGAACCTCCTCCGAAGCAGGCGATGACGGTATCGGGATATTCACCTGCCATTTCCATCTGCTTTTCGGCTTCCAGTCCGATGACGGTCTGGTGCAGGGCCACGTGGCTCAATACGGAGCCGAGGGTATATTTGCAGTTGGGAGTGGTCTGTGCCAGCTCTATGGCTTCGGAAATGGCTGTTCCCAGCGAGCCCTGATAGTTGGGGTGGGCGGTCAGTATATCTTTTCCGGCGCGGGTAGACATGGAGGGAGACGGGGTAACCTGCGCACCGAATGTCTGCATGATGCTGCGGCGGTAGGGTTTCTGCTCGTAACTGATTTTCACTTGATAGACAGCAGCTTCCAGCCCGAAAAGGCGGGCGGCATATGCCAGGGAAGCTCCCCATTGTCCGGCACCGGTCTCGGTGGTCACGTTGGTCACTCCTTCCTGCTTGCAATAGTACGCCTGCGGGATGGCGGAGTTCAGCTTGTGCGAGCCCATCGGGCTGACGCTCTCGTTCTTGAAGTAGATATGTGCCGGTGTGCCGAGTGCTTTCTCCAATCCATAAGCGCGCACCAGCGGAGTGCTGCGGTAGTATTTGTACATTTCGCGGACCTCTTCGGGGATTTCAATCCACGCGTCGGTCTGATTCAATTCCTGGCGGCAGAGTTCCTCGGCAAAGATAGGATACAAGTCTTCTGCTTTCAGCGGTTGCTTGGTGCCGGGGTGAAGCGGTGGCATGGGCTTGTTCACCATATCGGCTTGTATGTTATACCAGTATTGTGGAATTTCCTCTTCCGGGAGAATGAATCTTTTCTTTTTGTTGCTCATAGTGGTTAAAATTATTAATAATTCAATGCCCAAATGTAGCTATTATTTTTGAACCAATTTCTTTTTCCTTTTGTTTTTTGTATATCAAGGTATATTTGTCTAAGTTTGCCGCGTTTCATTAATCGATGCATTTATGAAGATTTATCATAAATTCCTTTTGTATCAAAATAAATGGATTCACCCTTACGTACGGATGACAGTGGGAGTAATGACTTCCATCACTTATTTGGCCTCCATCCTGCTGATTGTCGGCGTGGTCTATGAGCATGGCTTTACGATTTCAGAGGTCGAGGCGCATCAGCTCCAGCGCTTGTATCATGGGGTGTGGATTGTTTTTCTGGCAGACGTCACTCTGCGCATTTTGCTGGAATACAAGGATACCCGTCGCACGTTCAGTAAGCTCACTTGGATACTGACCATTCTGCTCTATCTGACCCTTATTCCGGTCATTTTCCATCGTCCGGAGGAGGAGGGCGCCATCTTGCAGTTCTGGGAATTTCTGCATGGCAAGGCCTATCACCTTGTCCTGCTGCTGGTGTTTTCCTTTTTCAGCCTTTCCAACGGGCTGGTACGGTTGCTGGGGCGGCGTACGAACCCTTCGCTTATTTTGGCTGCCAGCTTTCTGATAATCATAATGATAGGCACGGGGTTGTTGATGTTGCCGCGCTGCACGGTGAACGGCATATCGTGGGTCGACTCGCTATTCATATCCACCAGTGCGGTGTGCGTCACGGGGCTGACGTCTGTCGATGTGGCGTCCACTTTTACCCCGACCGGTTTTGTGGTAATCATTCTGCTGATTCAGATAGGCGGTCTGGGAGTGATGACACTGACGAGCTTTTTTGCCATGTTCTTCATGGGTAATACCTCGTTGTACAATCAGTTAGTGGTGCGCGACATGGTGAGTTCCAATTCCTTGAATTCCCTGCTCTCCACCCTGGTCTATATTCTGGCCTTTACGCTGGTGATTGAAGGAATAGGGATGCTTGCCATCTGGGGAGACATCCACGGGACGATGGGGATGGACCTTCAGGAAGAGCTGGCTTTTTCCGCTTTTCATGCCATTTCCGCTTTCTGCAATGCGGGATTCTCCACGTTGCCCGGAAATCTGGGCAATCCGTTGGTGATGACGGGGCACAATCCGTTCTTCATCTATATATCTCTGCTGATCATTTTGGGGGGGATCGGTTTCCCCATCCTGGTGAATTTCAAGGATATTATTCTTTACCATCTGCGTCGTCTGTGGCACTTCCTGCGTACGTGGCATTGGGATGGCAAGCGTTTTTACCATCTGTACAACCTGAATACAAAGATTGTACTGATAGTCACCTTCCTGCTGTTGGTGCTGGGCACGGTGGGCATTGCTGTCTTTGAGTGGAATGCCGCTTTTGCCGGCATGTCGGTGGCAGACAAGTGGACGCAGGCGTTTTTCAATGCCACGTGTCCCCGTACGGCAGGCTTTACCAGTGTGGACTTGGCCGGCTTGGGGGTACAGACATTGCTCATTTATCTGTTTCTGATGTGGGTGGGAGGTGGTTCCCAGTCTACGGCAGGCGGTATCAAGGTAAATGCCTTTGCGGTAGTGGTGCTGAATCTGGTGGCTGTGTTGCGCGGCACGGAACGGGTAGAGGTGTTTGGTCGTGAGCTGTCACACGATTCCATTCGTCGTTCCAATGCCACGGTGGTGATGTCGTTCGGCGTCTTGTTGCTGTTTATTTTCATCATCAGCATTCTGGAGCCGGGTGCGTCGCTTTTGGCCATTACCTTCGAGTGTGTGTCGGCATTGAGCACGGTGGGGTCCAGTTTGAACCTTACCCCGCAGTTGGGAGACGACAGCAAGCTGCTGGTGGCACTGCTGATGTTTGTGGGGCGTGTGGGACTGATTACGCTGATGCTTGGCATCATCAAGCAGAAGAAGCATACGAAGTATCAGTATCCGAGTGGTCAGATTATAATCAATTAAATAAGATGAAGTATATTATTATCGGTTTAGGGAATTATGGTCACGTGCTGGCAGAAGAGCTTTCTGCATTGGGACACGAAGTGATAGGTGCGGACGTGAGCGCTGGTCGGGTAGATAGTCTGAAGGAAAAGATTGCTACAGCCTTTGTCATCGATGCGACGGACGAGCAAGCGCTGTCCGTGTTGCCGCTGAACAGTGTGGATGTGGTGATTGTTGCCATCGGCGAGAATTTCGGTGCATCCATCCGTGTAGTGGCTTTGCTGAAGCAGAAGAAGGTGCAGCATATCTATGCCCGCGCCATTGACGCTGTCCACCGTTCCGTGCTCGAGGCCTTTGAGCTGGAACGCATTCTTACTCCCGAGGAGGATGCCGCACGCGGACTGGTACGGTTGCTGGAATTCGGTGCCGATATGGAGACCTTCCGCGTGGCACCGGATTATTATGTAGTCAAGTTCACTGTTCCGGACAAGTTCATTGGCTATTATGCCAACGAATTGAATCTCGATAAGGAGTTTGGCCTGAAGATGCTCGCCTTGAAACGTGCCGAGACTTTGAAGAATTGCCTGGGCATCTCGTATGTGGAACACAATGTATTGAACGAACTGCCGGAAAATGACCAGATACAAGCCGGCGACCAGTTAGTGTGCTACGGACGGTATAAGGATTTTCAGAAGTTCTGGAAAGCACTATGATAATTGGTAGTTGGAAATGTGTCAAAAGTGGTATTCACCCCCATTTTCAACTAATCAAAGTCTTTCTCCCGACACCGATAATGGAAATAATCAGTCAGGAAGTGTGCATTCTTGCGTATGAACTCTTGCCCGTATTCTTTTCCTTGCAAACTGTTCAGATAAGCATCCGGAAGCATGCCTTCGTCTTGCAGGATGCAACTCAATTGGTAGGGGATAATGTCTGGGTTGACGATGAACATAATGGCGTTTTTCTCTGCTTCCTCCTTATTATAATTGGGGTTGTCCGGAGATTTGATGCATTCGCACAGCTTGAATTGGATATGTAGGCCGGTGTGCGGGTTGGCCATCAGCATGGCTCCGGTTTCTGTATGTATGCGTGGTATGTTCAGGTCTTCTTTCAAGCCGTATCCCATCTTGTTCAGCAGAAAATCAGAGATTTCCTCTTGCGATTGGCAGAATACAAAAGATTTCCCGCCGGATGCTTTTATGAAATCATGGAATGTAGCCTTTTCATTCGTTTTTTCTTTCTGTTTCGTCAAGTCGTCCACATATTCCGCTATTTTCTGGTCGTACTTGTTTTCGAGAAGCATGCCGCACTGCCACCATGCATTGCCAAAATAAATCAGTTCGCAGATAAGGGTGCTTTTCCCTACTTCTCTGCTACGGATAGCTGAGAGGTTCAAGGACTTCTTGGTTATCTTGAATTCGCCTTTGTCTTCACTACACAAATCTCTGACATACAGATGCTCGCCGTCTTCTTTCTCCAGCAGATAGCAACTGTTTTCCCGTGCCTTCACCTTGCCCCAAAGCTGATGTTCGGGATGGGCTTTTCCGATGAGAGCCAGCCATTCCGGTGAGGTCAGCGACAGCAGGTTGCGGCGCCCTTTGAACGTCAGTGAGGTGCGTGTGGCATATATGAGGGTCTCTGCCATTTCGGGAGTAATCTTTTCATCATCCAGCAACCGTTCAGCTTCGTCCCGGTATTGGGCGACATTTTCGATGTTGAAGTAGCATTGGTAGTGAAACCAATCCAGTATCTCCCGGTAGCGGAAGAAGTCTTCTTCTTCCATGGCAGAGTGGTATAGAAATTCCTGCATCCTTTCATTTTCGGGAGCGGTTTCGTATTCCTCTGCAAGCAGTCCGTATATCTTTTGTGCAGTCTGCTCTATTCCGGGATTCTCGGGGTTGATGGCGCTTATTCCCCGGCATAGATATTGTATATGGTGCCAAAGCAGAAAGCGTATGTCCTCCAGATTGATTTCATCCGGAAAATAATCGCCTTTGATGGGGTAGAAGGGCAGATAGCTTCCGTATCGCTTCCGGCACTCGGCAGTGAATGCCTGCCAGATGCCGGTCTGGGAGATGACGTCCTCAAACCATGCGGCGAGGCAGAGGCTTGTATAGCGTATGTTTTCCTCTTCTTCGAAGGCGTCGGCTATCGTTGAAGAATAAAGTCTTTTGTGGATTTCGTTTGCAATGCCGACGTAGTACTGGTCAACGCTGTTTGTCTGCTTGTAAGGATGCAGTTCCAACCATTCTTTGGGATATATTTTCTTCATGACTCTAAAGTGAGTTTGGTGTGTGTGTTTTATATGTTTCATTTCCGGCGTAAAGATATGTTTTTTATGGGAATTTTTTTGCTTTCCCTCCTTTCGATTAGTATATTTGTATGCTACTATTAAATCGTTCCATCGTGTGGGAAAAATCGTTCCACCATGGTGGAACGATTTTTCTTCCGTGGTGGAATGATATTTTCTCCATGGTGGAACGATTAAAGAATAGCATTTCTTCTCCTTAATGCCAGGGAAGAAGAAAAAACGGAATTACAGAACCATTTAAAAACAGAATATATATGAGTGCGTATTACGACCTTTTCGAGAAACCCGACGTCCGCCAGACCGGCGAGCAACAATCCCTTTATGCCCGCTTTGTCCCCAAGGGCACCATCGACCGCAAGGAATTTATCGAGCGTGTACATCTTTTCACCGGTCTCAGCCGCAGCCTGCTGGAAGGAGCGATGGCAGGCTTTATGGACGAGTTGCGCGACTGCCTTGCCAATGGCTGGACGGTGGAGCTGGGCGAACTGGGTTACTTCACCCCCTCTTTGAGTTGTACCCGCCAGGCGACGGACAAGAAAGAGCTTCGTGCCGCTTCCATCGCTTTGCGCGGTTTGAATTTCCGTCTGGGCAGGGAGTTCTATAAAGATTTAAAAGGAAAGATGCAGTTGGAGCGTTGTCCGCAATCGGCATCGGCGCCTGCTTCGTCTGCCGATGAGGCGTTGGGCGTGGAGCAGCGCTGGCAGTTGCTGGATGAGTATTTGCAGCAATATCCCTGCATCAATCGTTCCCAGTATGCACGGCTGGCAGGACGTAGTTATAAGCAGGCGGTTGTCGATTTGAATAGGTTTATAGAAGAAGGGGTACTGATGAGGCATGGGATGGGGCCGAGTGTGGTGTATGCCAGAAAGAGGTAAAATTCAAGATGTGTATTTGCATCCGAATCGAAATGCAAAGGACATATCCCGTGAGCTCAATATGGATAAAGGGCTGTTATCCCGCATATTGAAAAAGCTGGAGGCGAAAGAATACATATATAGGGAGAAGGCAACGAACGACAATCGTATGGAGTTCGTAAAAGCTTACAGAACATGGAGAAGAAATTTACCATACGTTGAATATGGCCGCGAACCAATCCGTCGAAGAGATATTTGCAGGATTGGACGAAAGCCGGATTCAAGAAAATAGAGCTTCACAACAGCTTTTACGAGTTAAGGGAGACGGTTCTCCTGCCATTATCGTTTGCTCCTATGGGAACAGAGATTATGAAGATATGCTTGTCGAGCTTAAAGATTTGCTGACTGCCAACGGGTTTAGAATCGTGTCTGCCGCCGCATTCATTGCCCGACACTCAGTATTCAGAAATGTCGCATCCGAACGTTCCGATATGGAAGACAACCGTATAGTCGATGATTTCGGTTGCAAGTCATGGCAGCTTCTATCGGGCATTACGGATACGAGTGCGATACCGGATATAAATATTAGGGGCAGCAGACTTTATCGGGATATACTGCAAGTTCCGCTTTATCCTACGGGGGACGACACATGCATTGATTGTAAAAAATGTGTCGAGGAGTGCCCGACACATGCCATTGCGTCGGAGAACCCTATAAAGACAGATGAAAGTCAATGTATTTCATGTGGAAGGTACATTGCCCTATGTCCTGTCGGTTCACGAAACTACCACTATCCGTTTTTCGGAAAAAAGAGTTTGGAGTTTGCAAGCGCAAATTCAGAGAGAAAAGAACCTGAACTTTTTTATGCTGTCTATTTGGATTTGTGTTATATGGGGATTGGCGTCTATGCGGAAAAAGAGAATTGTTAATAGGGAACCGGGAATTTAAGTTTAATCCGGTAAACGGGTACATATCAGGCACATGTTTTGCTAATGAGGTATATTGTAGTATTTAGACAGGGAGCATCTGAAATGATTTTTCAGTATCGGAATAAATTTTAAAAATAATTTCCGTATATTTGAGTTGTGATAGAATATCCATTAAAGATAGTAATAAGCAGTTTACTAAAGTTAGAGATAAAGGCTTATGCGGAATTTTTTTTTAAATATCAACGGAATAAACAATCTGATGCTTGCTTTTGTGCTGAGTTGTGCAATGGCATGTACCCCCGACAAATCCGAACAAGAACCAAATCTGACCAAAACTTTTACCGTAAACGGTGAAAACTTTGAAATGGTTCTGGTGGAAGGCGGAACCTTCATGATGGGAGGTACAAAGGAGCAGGGAAAGGATTGCGAAGAGAATGAAAAACCGGTACATGAAGAGAAAGTGGATTCTTTCTATATAGGAAAATATGAAGTGACTCAAAGATTGTGGAATGCCGTAATCGGTAGCGAACACAACCCTTCCTTTAATACCGGATGCGATGATTGTCCGGTGGAAGGTGTAAGTTGGAACGATGCACAGGTATTTGTCACCAAATTGAGTATCCTCACGAAGCAACCTTTTCGTCTGCCCACCGAGGTGGAATGGGAATATGCTGCCCGTGGCGGCAGGCAGAGCAAAGGATATAAGTATAGTGGCAGCCATCATATAGACAAGGTTGCCTGGTATATTGACAATTATCAGAAAAACAAATCCGGAGATAAAGGCACTACGCATCCGGTTGGTATGAAGCAGCCAAATGAATTGGGACTATACGACATGAGTGGAAATGTGTGGGAGTGGTGTGAGGATTTATATACCAAGGAATACGAACAAAATGGCAAGTCCGTCCATTCGGGCTGGCCTTTTGAGGGGACACATCTCTATTTCCGCCATGTACTGCGTGGTGGAAGTTGGGGAGGAACAGCCAAAGGGTGCCGTGTGTCCTACATTGATTACGATATGGGAACGTATCGTGATGAATATGGCGGTTTCCGTATAGCTCTTGGCATCAGCCCTGCACAAGTCTCTGAAGAAAAATAATCCATCAAGTATACCCCCCAGCCATAAAGGTAAAGTTAGAGCTGATAAACTGAATGAAAGAAGCATCTCCGATAATATTTCTCAAAGTTTTTTTACTCCTTGTTTATCAGCTCCTTTCTCCTCCTCCAATATCCTTTTTTATCCTACGAAAACCTCCTTAAACCTCCGTTAAAGCACCACCCCGTTTTCTGCCCGTTGTATCTTTGCATCGTGGTCACAAAGAAACTGGTTTTGCAGACTGACGAGCGAACAAGACCGACTTTTATTAATCAACTTAAAATTAAAAAACTATGGCTTTGAATTATGAAGTAAAAAAGAGAGTATTCGGTTTTGACGAGACAAAAACGGAAAAGTACGTGGCGCAGATGAAAACTTTGGGTGTGGTAGGTTTTAAGGATTTATGCGACGAGGTTTCCAAGATAGGCATGGCGCCTCGCGGTGTGGTGAAGCTGGTGCTGGACGGATTGATCGACACCTTGAATATGGATATCAACAAGGGATTTTCGGTACAGCTGGGTGAGTTCGGCTGTTTCCGTCCCGGCATCAACGCCAAGAGCCAGGACAAGCTGGAAGATGTGAAGGCAAGCACGATTTATCGCCGCAAGATTATCTTCACTCCGGGCTTCTACTTTAAGGATATGCTGACCCGTGCCAGTGTAGAGAAGATGGATTGGTCGGGCAACGGCACCGTTTCTGGTGGGGGTAGCTCCAAACCAAATCCGGATGGCGGCGGTTCCGATGGCGACCAGGGAGAAAATCCGTTAGGATAAACATTCTGTAAATAAGGAGAATATGAACTTTCTCAGAAAAAGGTTCATATTCTCCTTGAAATACTTGACTTCGCCTTTTGAATATCGTATCTTTACATCAATCATTTAAAAATCAGACAAACTGCTATGGAAACAGAAAATGGCTTTCGTATCACGACTTATAAAAAGAAAGATTTGGCATGCCTCTATTGCCCCAATGCTACTGCACGTTGCGCCATCCGCACCCTGACGCGGTGGATAAAACGGAATCACGAGCTGTATGAAGCCTTGGCGCATACCGGCTACAATGTAAGGACACGGACATTCATGCCGAAGCAGGTGAGCCTTATCGTACAGTATTTGGACGAACCTTAATATTCTTTTCAACCTCATTTATTATGTTAAAGCGGGAAGTTGCGGTTAAACTTCCTGCTTTTGTTTTTGTCATAGATACGTTGCAACACAATAGGTATAACTAACATAAGGTATTAATTAAAAAAAGAGAAAAATGATGAAAAGAATAGTTCTGATATGGATGGCCGCCTTCCTGATGGGTGGCATGGCAATGGCACAACATGCCCGCCACAGTGATAAAATGCCCGAACCGAAAGTCCGTGCCGAGCGCATGACGGAACGGATGGTGAAAGAGTACTCCTTGAACGATACGCAGAAACAACAACTGCTGGAGGCAAATCTAGCATTGGTTGAGAAAATGGGAGATATGCCGATGCATCGTGCCAAAGCACACAAGCATCATAAGAGAGATGGCAAGCGCCATCAATTGACGGATGAGCAACGCGCGCAGAAAAAAGCGGAGATGGAAAAGAAGCGTGAAGAGATGAAGACTGCCCGTATTGCTTATGATTCACAACTCCGGAAGATTATGACGGAAGAACAATATGCTGCATACAGCAAGAAAGTGCAGGATAGAAAAGCAAAAATGGAATCTAAAAGAAAATAAATTTTCTATTGCATTCAATTTGTACTATTTTTGTCCGGTCAACTACTAAAAAACAGAACGATGAAGAATATAGTCTATATTTTAGTGTGTGCATCGGTCATCTTCTTCACTGCTTGTTCGTCGCAAGACAAGAATAAGAAAGACGGTACGCAGGTATTGATGCAGGATAGTACAGAAATTGCCGGCCCACAGCGCATGCAGGTGTCTGATGTAAAAACATCCTTTACGTATAAGGGAAAAGAGTATCAGTCTTCTGTAGTGCGCCGGCCGGATGAATCTCTGCCGATAGTGAAAAACGAGCAGGGGGAGAAATTTGTGGATAACCGTATCACCTTGCGCATCACGTGCGGCGGGAAGCAGGTGGTGGATAAAGTGTTCACCAAAGATAATTTTGCTTCGTTGGTGGATGCCAAGTTCATGAAGTACTCTATTCTTGAGGGGCTGGTCTATGACAAGACCACTCCGCAAGGAATCATATACGCGGCCAGCGTCTGCTATCCGCAATCCGACCTTTATGTTCCCATCAGACTGACCATTACGGCTGACGGGAAAATCTCCATGGCAAAAGAAGAACTGATGGAGGATTATCAGACAGACAGCATTGATTAGTGGATAGTTTTCCAGATTGTTTCCAGTTTTATAGACCATCTTTGCCGGTATGAAAATCCTGATTGTAGAAGATGAGCAAGATTTGCGGGAAACCATCCGCACTTCGCTCTTGAAAGAAAAGTTTGTTGTAGAGACCGCTGCCGACTATTTTTCGGCATTGGATAAAATCAATGACTACGATTACGACTGCATTCTGCTGGATATCATGTTGCCTGGCGGGAGCGGTCTGGACTTGCTGCGTGAGCTGAAACGGCTGCATCGCAGTGACAGTGTGCTTATTATCTCGGCCAAAGACTCGCTGGACGACAAGGTGGACGGGCTGGAACTGGGAGCCGACGATTACCTTACAAAGCCTTTCCATCTGGCAGAACTCAATGCACGTGTCAAGTCATTGATACGTCGGCGGCAGGCGAAGGGAGATGTGACCGTCACCCTTGGAAATCTTTTGCTCTACCCCGACAAACGGCAGGTAGAGATAAACGGAAAACCCTTGCAGCTGAACCGCAAGGAGTTCGACCTGCTCTATTATTTTGTAGTCAACCCCGGCCGGGTCATCAATAAAATGAGCCTTGCCGAGTCGGTGTGGGGAGACAATATAGACCAGGCGGATTCGTTGGATTTTATCTACTCGCAAGTGAAGAATCTGCGTAAGAAATTGAAACAAGCTGAGGCTACCATAGAATTAAAGGCTGTCTATGGATTCGGCTACAAACTCTCCGAACTATGAAGCTGCTGAGCTACACCTACCGCAAACTTGCATTGCTGCTGTTTCTGTTGATGGCAGTGTGGGGTGTGTTGTTCTATTACGCAATCATTGACGAGGTGGTGGATGAGACGGACGATACGTTGGAGAATTACGGTGAGATATTGATGGAGAGTGCGCTTCACGACCCCTCGATACTCGAAACGGAAGGCTCGTTGATGTCTTTCTATAAGTTCACCCCTATATCCGAAGAGGAAGGGCGGCATTACAGACAAGTGTTCTATGATGCTACGGTTTATATCGAACTGGAGGATGAAGACGAACCGGTACGTGTCATGTGTACCGCTTTCCGTATGCCCGACGGGCAATATTATGAGTTGAAACTGATGATTTCCATTTTGGAGCGGGATGACATGGTGGAGGCTATGCTTTGGTATCTGGGAGCGCTGTTCCTGTTGTTTCTCATCTGTACTTCCATCGGCATCCAGTTGGTGCTGAAGGGAGTGTTCCGTCCGTTACATAGGTTGCTTGACTGGCTGCACTGCATTCAGCCCGGCAAGGAGGTGCCTCCATTGGACAACCCGACGAAGATACGGGAGTTCCGCCAGCTGAGCGATGCTGCATTGGATATGGGCAACCGCAGCTACAAGGCATACGAGGAGCAGAAGCAGTTCATCGAGAATGCCTCGCATGAGTTGCAGACACCGCTTGCCATCGTGAGGGGAAAAGTGGAACTGCTGGCTGAGAGTGAAGGGATGACGGAACAGCAAATGGAGCAGCTGGACGAGATATATGCCACGCTGGGGCGTGCCGTAAAACTGAACAAGTCCCTGCTGTTGCTTTCCCGTATAGAGAACGGGCAGTATACCGAGATGGAGGATGTCTCGGTGGATGAGATATTGGATGAACTCTTGCCCGACCTGATGGATATCTATGAACATAAGCAGGTGAGACTGATACGAAAACGGGAGGAGCAGCCTTTTATCATCCGTTGCAACCATTCGCTGGCGCAAATACTGGTTTCCAATCTTGTGAAGAACTCGTTGCTGCACAATAGGGAAGGGGGAGAGTTGCAGGTGTTTACTACTCCCGCTTCTCTGGTCATCAGGAATACGGGGGATGCCCCTTTGGATGGAGAGAAGTTGTTCCGGCGTTTCTATCATGGCATGGATGGCAAGAAGGACTCCACCGGACTGGGGCTTGCCATAGCGCGTTCCATTGCGTTGTCGTCTTCATTGAAGCTCACGTATGAATGGCAGGACGGTATGCATACCTTTCGTCTGGTTAAAGAAAGTAAAATTTACTGTTAACTGCGGTTATTCCTAAATCTTTCCTAATTCTCTACCGTTATTTGCAATGTGAATAATATGAAATTTATTAGTAACATTAAAAAATAACGATTATGAAGAAAGTATTGTCTATTCTTGTGTTGGCTCTTGTAGCTGTTCAGTTTGCCTTTGCCGGTGATGTCATCACTCAGGATACCAAGCAGCTTCCGCTGACGGCACGCAATTTTATCAACCAGTATTTCTCGAAACCGCACATTTCACACATCAAGATTGAAAGTGAAATATTGCAGACTAAAAAATATGAAGTGCTGTTGACAGACCGTACGGAAATAGACTTCGACAAGAAAGGAAATTGGTTGGAAGTGGATTGCAAGAAGTCCGCTGTTCCCGAAGCATTGATTCCGTTTCCGGTAAAGGAGTATGTGAAGGCTAACTTCCCGAGAGAGATTATTACTAAAATCGAACGCGGACGTACCGGCGTGGAAATTGAACTGGGTAATGACTACTCTTTGAAGTTCAACAAAAAGGGAAAGTTCGTCAGCATGGACGACTGATTCTCCGGTAGCTATTAACTTAAACCTTATAGAGAAATGATGAGAATGAAGATTCAAATGTTGGCGATGATGTTCATCGCCGCCTTGGCACTTGGTGCATGCAGTGATGATGACGACAAGGATGATGTCAAAGTGCCCGAAGCAATGTCACAAGCATTGAAGTCCAAATACCCTTCCGCAATCCATGTGGAATGGGAACAGAAAGGGGGCTATTTCGTTGCAGATTGTAAAGTGGATGGGCAGGAAAAGGATGTATGGTTCAATAATCAGGCGGAATGGCAACTGACGGAAACCGAATTGCTTTGGAATAATCTTCCGGGAACAGTACAGACCTCTTTCAGCGCCAGTGAGTATGCCGGCTGGAAGATAGAGGAGATTGTTCTTTTGGAGTATCCGGTAGTGCCTATGCAGTTTGTCATTGAAGTTGAAAAGGGAAATGCAGAGTATCAATTGTTCTATTCGGAAGAAGGCGGCCTGCTGCAGACAAAAGATGTGAGCGGTAATAGGGATGATACGCATTGGCCGGTAAAACTTGATTAGGGATGAGGGGATAAAGAATTAGGGGGGCAATCATATTGACCCCTTAATCCTTTATCCCTAATCTCTAACTACATTGGCTTATAATCCTTCGCCAGTCCTCCTTCGCTGGTTTCTTTGTAGAGGGAGGGCAGGTCGTTTCCGGTTTCTTTCATGACTTCCACCACTTTGTCGAATGACACGCGGTGCATGCCGTCGGTGAAGGAGGAGTAAAGGTTGGCATCCAAGGCGCGTGCGGCGGCGTAGGCATTACGTTCGATGCACGGGATTTGTACCAGTCCGCAAACCGGGTCGCAGGTCATACCCAAATGATGCTCCAATCCCATTTCGGCGGCATATTCTATTTGTGCCGGACTGCCTCCAAACAATTGGTTGGCTGCGGCTGATGCCATGGAACATGCTACACCTACCTCTGCCTGGCATCCGGCTTCCGCTCCCGAAATAGAAGCGTTGGTCTTCACGATGTTTCCTATCAGTCCGGCTGTGGCAAGGGCACGGAGTATGCGTGTGTCGCTGAATTCCCGGCTTTTTTGCAGATGATAGAGCACTGCCGGTACAATGCCACACGAACCGCAGGTAGGTGCAGTGACAATGACCCCACCTGACGCATTTTCTTCACTTACTGCCAAGGCATAGGCAAATACCAGTCCGCGCGACTGGAGGGAAGCCTTGTAGCCACTGGCACGTATATAATAGGTAGAAGCCTTTCGGCGCAGATTCAGAGGGCCAGGCAGGACTCCTTCACTATCCAATCCCCGTTTTACGGCAGCCTGCATGGTTTTCCATACCTCCTGCAGGTAATCCCAAATGTCGCTTTCCTCGCATTCCTTGACGTACTCCCAGTAACTTTTTCCGGTACGTTCACACCATTGTAGTATTTCGGTCATACTGTTCATTTTGTATACATCCGGAGTGTTTACGGATGATGCTCCGTCATTCTCTTCTGCCAGGGCACCGCCTCCGACACTGAATACGGTCCATTGGTCGGTCTCCTTGCCTTCGCTGTCCAAAGAGACGAATTTCATGCCGTTGGGATGGAAGGGCAGGAATATTTTGGGTTCCCAGATTATTTCTACCGGTGCTGCGGGTTGCAGTGTCTCGGTGATGGCAACATTGGTCATGTGTCCCTTGCCGGTAGCGGCGAGGCTTCCGTACAGGGTTACTTGGAATGCGGCTGCTTCGGGATGCCTTTCCAGGAATATCTGAGCTGCCTTGCGCGGCCCCATAGTGTGGCTGCTGGATGGACCGGTACCGATGCGGTAGAGTTCTTTGATTGATTTCATATATTTCAGATTTATGATTTAGCTTTAACTATCAGTTATCAACTGTCAATTATTCATTAACTCAAGTCCACAACGGTGATGCCTGCTCCGCCGAACTGTATATGTTCGTCGGCAAAGTGGCGCACTCCGGGAACGGTTTCCAGATATTGGCGGATAAGCGTGCGCAGGATACCCGTTCCAGTTCCGTGAAGGATACGCACGCGTGACATGCCGACAAGGATGGCATCATCAATGAAATAGGTAACGGCTTGCAAGGCTTCGTCGCCACGCATGCCGCGGACATCAATGTCTTGTTTGAAATGTAGTTTCTTCTCGTACATGCTGTCCTGGGTTTGGACACTGATGAAAGTGCTTTTGGTGGACACATCAGCTTGTTTAGGCTGCGCGTTGGTACGTTCCAGCCTATCTAGTTTTACGGTAGTTTTGATGCTGCCGAACGCGACGACCGCATTCTTGCCATTCACTTCCATTACTTCTCCCACAGAGGTTTGTCCCTTTATTCTGACGTTGCAGCCGGGGGTGATGGCTGCAAGGCGTTCTGCTTCCTTCCGCGCCTGCTGTTCTGCCAAAGCCTGGGCGGATAGCCCGTCCTCTTTTCCTTTGCCTGCTTTCTTTTCTTTTTTCCGGTTTTGCTTCTCTTTCAGCTTTTCCATTTTGCGGGCAATTTTTTCTTCCAGTTCCTTGTTGGTAAGCGATTCCATTGATTCGCGGAAGTTCGTCAATTCCTGGCGGGCCTGGCGTGTCTTTTCTTTTTCTGCTTGGGCTTCTTTGATGGAGCGTATGGTGTTCTCGATGCGCGCATTGGCTTCCTGCATCAATTGCTCCACTTCTTCTTTCGCTTTGTGCAGAATCTCCTTCCGGGATTTCTGCAAATCTTCGATTTCGGTTTGATAACGCTCGATAGTCTCTTCCATGTGCTTTTCACGCTGGCGTATTGTCTGGCGTTTGCCTTCCCAATAGCGTTTGTCGCGCACAATGTCTTGCAGGTACTTATCGGCATTGATGTATTCGCTGCCCACAATTTCCGAGGCATCGGCGATGACATCTTCGGGCAGACCTATCTTGCGGGCAATCTCTACAGCGAACGAACTGCCAGGATTGCCTATCTGCAACTGGAACAGTGCTTGCATCAGATGGCGGTCATAGAGCATGGCGCCGTTTACTACACCTTCGTGGTCTTCGGCAAAATGTTTCAGATTCTGATAGTGTGTGGTGATGACACCGAACGTCTGTTTTTGGTTGAAGCGTTTCAATACGGCTTCGGCGATGGCGCCTCCTATTTGGGGTTCTGTTCCACCACCGAATTCATCAATCAGGATGAGGCTCCGTTCATTGCAACTTTTCATCATGATTTTCATGTTTGTAAGGTGGGAGGAATAGGTACTCAAATCATCTTCAATGGACTGCTCGTCACCGATGTCAATGAATATGCTGCTGAATATTCCGGCATGACTGCGTTCGTGCATCGGGATGAGTAGTCCGGATTGCAGCATGTATTGCAATAAGCCTACTGTCTTTAGGCAGACGGACTTGCCGCCTGCGTTCGGACCGGAGATAATGAGGATACGTTGCTTTTCATTCAGTTCGATGTCAAGCGGTACGACTTTTTTGCCATGTTTGGCGAGAGAAAGTTGCAAGAGTGGGTGTACCGCCATTGTCCAGTCCAGCAGTTGCTTGTTTTCGAGAGCCGGTTTCAGTCCGGATATTTGCTCGGCAAACAATGCTTTGGCACGTATGAAGTCTATTTCGGCAAGGAACTCATATGATAGCAGTACGTCGGAGATGGAGGGACGCAACTGGTTGGAGAAGTCCGTCAGGATGCGGATAATTTCTCTGCGTTCGTCACCTTCAAGTTCTCGTATGCGATTGTTGGCTTCCACTACTTCGGCAGGCTCGATGAATACGGTTTTACCACTGGCCGACTCGTCGTGTACAATACCGCGTATTTTCCGTTTCAGTGCCGGTGCAACGGGAATGACCAGACGGCCGTCACGCATGGTGGGCGTTACGTCTTTGTCCACAACGCCCTCGGACTGGGCATTTCGTAGAATACTATTCAGTGAGCGGGAGATGCTTCCCATAGTACTTGCCAGTTCCCGGCGGATGCGTGCCAACTCTGTAGAGGCATTGTCCTTGATTTTTCCGTAAGGGGAGAGGATGCCGTTTATTTTTGCTATGAGCTGTGGGAAAACGGTGATGTCTCCCGCCAGTCTTTTCAGACAAGGGTAGGGGGAAGCGCCCTCTTCCTCATCATCGTCGCTTTTCTGTAGGAAGCGTACAATATCACGTATGGTTTCCAGTGAACGGCGCAGGTCAAATAGCTCTTGTTCATCCAGATACATGCCTTCCACGCGTATGCGTTTCAGTGACGGACGTACATCAAAAAAGTATTGTGCCGGGAAGTTGTCTTCTTCTTGGAGTATGCGTACAAATTCAGTGACTTGGTCCAAACGCTCCTCCACCTCCCCAAAGTGGTCGGAGAATGCCATGTCCATCACCCGTTCTTCGCCAAGTGTACTGAGGCATTTTTCTTTCAGCAATTGGCGTATTTGGTCGAAACCTATTTTCTGTTCAAAGTTCTGCGGATATATCATGGTGCAAAAGTACTATTAATTCATGAAAAAAGAGAAAGGAAGTTTGCAGAATTAAAAATGATTTGTACCTTTGCACCGCTTTAAGGAAAAAGTACTTCTCGAAGAGGAAGTTTTTAGGAGAGGTGGCAGAGTGGTCGATTGCGGCGGTCTTGAAAACCGTTGTGCTGCGAGGCACCCGGGGTTCGAATCCCTGTCTCTCCGCAATAAACATTGATAATCAGTGATTTATGAAGATTGCACCCAATTTTACACCCGATAATGTAAAATTGGGTGTTTTTGTTTTATTTAAGATTTGAAAATATTTCAAATTCTGCATAAGCCACTTCTTTCGTATCTCTATAGAATGTTTTATAAATACGATATTTACCCGGACGGTTAGGGACTTCGGAAGTGTGTAGTTTGATTGTTTGCTGATGAGGGGGATATTTAGGAAGTAACACCCAACCAATATCTTCAAAGGCTGGACTGGTGGGTAATGCTTCCCATTGTTGGTTACTATTGTTATAAAAAGCAAGGCTATAATCGTTTCCACATGTATATTTTTGTTGTGAGTGATTGAAGACTGCTATTTTTACTTCCGTAGTTGATAGCGGATAGCTAGCGTATTCTGTGTGCATGGAAAGCGAATCGGGATTTACGTTTTTTTCAGTTGGAATGTTACGGGGTACCGGATGCAATATCTGTGTGGTTGATTGTGAAGTTTGGGGTATTTCTTCTTTTATTTTATTAAGTTTAAAAGTAACTGGAACTGTATATTTCACCTTTACGGCTTTCCCTTTCAGTATGCCGGGCTTCCATTGAGGAAGCATTTTTATGATACGTAGTGCCTCTTTATCTAAAGAAGGCTCAACACTTCTCACTATGTTAGGTTCTATTATGTAACCGTTTTCATCTACAATAAACTGAACTACAACCCTTCCTTGTATTCCTTCCGTTTGTGCTTTGGTTGGATATTTCATATTATCATTGATGAATTGTAACAATTTATCCATACCACCGGGAAATTCGGGCATTTGGTCGATTACATTATAGATTGGTGGGTAAACGGCTTCTTCTTCCGGGAGCAATAAAGTGTCATTCAATTGACTATAGGGATGTCTTTTGAATAGTTCAACCACATTATTTTGTAATTGAAATTCAGCCATTAAAGTGTATTCTTTGCTATATCTTCTTACTGTAAGAAAAAAACGATAACGACCGGGAGTATGCCTGAATAATTCTGCATTATAATAATATTTATTGCCTTGCCAAAGTATAATCTCTTCATCAAATACAACAAGTTGCATAGGAACATCCCTCCATATTCCTTTTTCATCCTCATAAGTATAGCTGTAATATCCCCCAAAACCAATATCAGTACCACTATTGTTGTGCAATACGAAAGTGACTTGTTTCTGTTTTGTGGAATAGACTGGGAATTCAGGATGTAAAGAAAGCCCCAGTGTATCATTTATTCCGACTGTATTGTTTATAGGAGCTTGTGGAGCCTCTTTTTGTTTAGGCTTATTTGTACAGCCAACAACAAATGTGCAAAATGTTAATATACATAACAAAATATTCATTTTCATACGATACGTCTTTATTGGGTCACATTTATTAAACATTTAATCAGTTGGCAAAGTAAATCTTACTGGAAATGTAAATTTTACTTTTACGGGAATTTCATGTTGGCTCCCCGGTTTCCATTTAGGCATTATTGAAACTATGCGTAATGCTTCTTCACAAAAAGCATTATCAATACTTAGAACCGGATTAATGCTACGCAGAATTTTGGGTTGTATAACGCTGCCGTCTTTATCTATGACAACTTGTACAATAACTCTGCCCTCTAATCTGCTCTGCAGTGCCGATTGAGGGTATCTAACATTCTGTTGTATGAATTCCATTAATTTAGGTAAACCTCCTCCGGGAAATTCAGGCATATTTTGCACCACTTCAAATACATCACCTTCATCGTCTTCCGTTATGTCCCCTATGGCTGGGGCATATCCGGAACCTATAGAAATTGGCTTCTTTCTTCGGGAAACCTGCTTGGACGTGTATGCCTCAAACCAACGGCATATTTCGTAACGTTCTCCTTGTTCATTGTGGACTTTGATTTTCAATAGATAATCTCCGGTGGGGCAGTTCTTTGGAAAGTCAACTTTTATTTCTCCATTCTTTCCTTTTTCAATCACCCAAGCAATAGACTCCTTGTCGATAGAGTTGTCTTGAAGAATTTTATGCAATTTTCCTTGTCTGTCTTCACGGTAAAATACCGCTTCGTCGTAAGTCAATTCAAAATTAGAACTACCAATAGGAACGTAAACTTTTCCTTTGGAGATACTTGTGCCATTTATAAAAATGTCTTCGGTTTTTTCACGGCACATCTGATTGATGTGTTTATTAAAATAGATTTTAGTTATTCCATCATTTTCATCTATTAGAAATCCCCAATGTATATTAGAAGTTGTTTTTTGGGGAAAAGATGAAACTGATACATTCACTCCAATAATGAAGCAGTAGATAATTTTTTGCAATATTGTTTTCATCTCGGATTATTATTTATCAGTGAAGCAATGTATTTACAAAAATAGTAAAAGTGCAATTCATTAACAATCAGAATTGCACTTTTATTTTCTGCTAAAGTATTATATTCTCAACCCTCTTTTAGGTCTGTTCTCTTCTTTTTGGGTGTGGCTTACACCCAGCATTTCTTTAAGTTCCTGAAACTTCATTTTGAACCATTCGAGTATGGGCATACCGTCAATGCACAGCCGGAATTTTCCTTTCTCCTGCGGGTTCCTCTCCACGGTTGCCGTTGAGTGGTCTGTCCTGAACTTCTCCTTGTGCTCTTTTGAGTAGAGCTTTCCCTTGAACTCCACGGGCTGCAGGCTGACAATCCGCCTTGTCAGTTCCTCGGTGAACCCCACTTCCCGGCACTGTTCGGCTATGGGCAACAGTTCCTTCACGATAGGGAAATAGGTGTCTATCAGTCCCAGCCGATTGTCGTATTCCCTGATTTTTTGCTGGTAGCTCCGGTCTATCTTGTTTATCTCGCTGTTGTGGCGGTTCTCCATTTTTGTCTGTTCCCTCTGTTCGGCTTGTACCTGCTTTTGCAGCTTCACAATGCCCTGCCTCAAACCTTCATTCTCCGTTTCCAGCCTCCTGACCTTGCTGCCTCCCAAAAGAGAACTCACCCCGTCCGCTATGGCTGTGGTGGCGTTTACCGCCGCATTCTTTATCTTCTGCGTGTTGATTTCTCCCTTGACCTTTTTCAGTTTCTTCTGCGCTTCCTCTTCCAGCCCCAGCAGGGTTTCTATGTTCTCCTGCAGACTGTCTTGTTGCTCTACCAGCTCCTTGTAGTATTGCATGGTGGAGATGTGTTTTGCCAGCGAACCGTCTATTCCTCTTTGCAAGCCATATTTGCCCATGGCTTGTGCATAGGTGTCCTGATAGTGTTTAAGCTTGTGCCTTGCCATGACATCATCAGCACACAGCCGCACGTCCTGCGTGCTCTTCTTGCGGTATTTCTTTTTCCCGTTCTGTTCTTCTTTTTTGGCTTTCCTGCGCTCCCCGGTCACTATCGGTACGATAGTGGCGTGTATGTGCGGTGTCTTTTCGTCCATGTGCAGAACTGCCGACACGAGGTTCCGCTCCCCGTATGTTTCCCGAAGCCATTGCAGGCTGTCGTTGCACCATCCGTCAAGCTGTCCGTCCGCTTCCATTTGCTTCATGTCCTTGTTGCTTCCGGTGAGCAGTACCCGGATTGCCTTCACCTGGTTGGTGCCCACCTTGCGTCTGATACCTGCTGTCTCTATCCGGTGCGCTATTGCCTGTGTGCGGTTCCTCACTCCTTCGGGGAATTGCACCAATTCCCTGTTCAGGTGCGTGCGCGTTCTGTCCGCGTTCTTGGGGTGGACGGTGCGCTCTATGTGTGCGGACATCCTGCTGTCCGTACCCTTTGCTTTCTCCAAATGCAAAACTGCATATCCCATAACTGTAATATATTTTTCGGTTAATACTTCCCCTGCCTTGTTCCCATGCCGCATGGCTCCGGGGTTTCAAAAGGGGCGGCGTCCCTTTTGCTCATTGGGGCTTTTTTAGCAATGCGTGCATTGCGTGAAGAAAAAGCCCTAATGAGCTATGGCTTTTTTAAAGCCTTCAGCCGACTGTGCGGTTACATCCTGAAACCTCTGCCTTTCCTCTCCGGCTGCCTTGCCTGCCGTTGTTCTCTTTCCGGTTCCGGTTTCTCCTGCCGCCGTTCCGCTTGTCCTGACCGTTTACCACAAAGGAAGTCGTTCAGGTCGTTGTAGTCTCCGTATATGTGTGATGCGTCCCGGACACGCATTCCGTATTTCTCCCGCAGTTCCTGAACGGCTTCCATTCCCGCCTTGTCGTTATCAAGGAAGCAATGGATGTGCCCGTAACCACCCAAAGGTCGGATTGCTTTGGATAGGTTGGAAGTCGAGTTCAGCACGATGTAGTCCTGCCCGTCAAGGTCGGGACGGTCGGGACACCTTTCCAGCCGCAGGGTAAGGAAGGAGAGGTAGTCCATGAAGCCCTCGAAGAGGCAGCAGGTCTCCCTCGTCTGTTCCTGCCGTATGTGGGTGATGTCCTTCGGTGCGATGCACCCTTTGAAAAACTTGTTGCGTATCTCGTAGCCTCCCGAACGGTTGGGGAAGCCGATGGCAAAGTATGGTTTGCCGTCGGTCAGATAGCGCACTTCCCTGCATTCTCTTTTCGCCAGCTCCGTATTTATCCCCCTCTGCCGCAGATAGGAATACAAGGCGGGGGAAGAGAGCGGCACCACCTCCAACTGTTGGAAGCTCGGTTTTGAGAGTGCCTGCTTGCCAAAAGAAAAGGAGACCGGATGCACGCCGGGCGCCTGCTCCGCTATCCGTTCCAAAAGGTAGGGCAGGCTGTCGGATGCGTAGAGTTCCTGCGCCAGTGCGATGATGTTCCCGCCCCTGCCCGCGCCAAAATCGTACCATAGATTGCGTTCCGTGTTGACCTTGAAGGACGGTTCCCGTTCATTCCTGAATGGTGACTTGTACCATAGGCTGTCGCCCTGTTTCCTTACCGGGTCGTAGCCGAGACTGTGCAGATATTCCTCTATGCGTATCTGTTTCGCTTCATTCGTATTCATGTAGGTTTCTGTTTAAGTGGATATTGTTTTTTTTCTTTTCGCCCGTACCTTTCCGTATATTACGGGCTGTATCCACTTTACTTTACTTCCGTATATATATGGTACGGGAATAAAGTAAAGTGCTTTTATCAGCAACCGGAACACTTCACTTTACTCTGACATATATATATACCCTGACTAAAGTAAAGTGGTTTCCGGTCTGTGCCGCTAATAGTGGAAGTCGGGGTTGAAGGTGTATTTCCTGCCGTTCTCCTGCACTATCATCCGCTTGCTTTTGAGTACGGTGATGAGTTTTACCACCTTGTTGTCTCCAAGCGTGACACCGACAGAGGCGTATGCTTCCTGCAAGGCTTCCGCAAGTTCCTGATAGCCGTATTCGTCTTTCAGGGTGAACGCCGCTTCCAGTGCGATGCGGTGCTGCCGCTCGGTGATGTCCTTGTACGGGTCGAACTTCTCCCTGTTTCCTTTTGTCTCATCCTTGTCCTTGAACTGGTAGTCTTCCAGCAGTTCGGGCAATGCTTCCTCATTGATGCGGAATGCGAACGGTTCGAAGTCCACCGCCCTGATATGTGCGGTTTTGACCGTACTTATGTCGGGATTCTTGCTGTCCTTCTCCACTTGCAGCACCGTTTCCGCCTTGTTGCTTAGCTCGGTTCCGATGTGCCCCCTTGCGTTCTCGTCCCCCTTGTTCTGGTGCAGTATGGTATGGATGTGGATGTTCCTTTCCCCCGTCCATGTCATCAGCAGGGAGATTACCTTCGTGGATTCGCCGGGGCTGTTGATGTCGTACACCATGTCCCGTATTCCGTCGATGATTACCAGCCCGACGTTTTCAGTCCGGTAGATTGCCTCCTTCACGATTGCTATGCGCTCTTCGGGCGTGTATTTCCGCAGGACGAGGAACTCGAGGTTCTCATGGTTGCTGCCTGTCGGCAGTCCCGCCATGCGCAGGCTGCGCCTTGCCACTTTCGCACAGTGGTAGGAGCTCTGTTCGGTGTCCACATAGAGTATTTTCCGCTTGTTTTCGGGCAGTTCCGCCGTATAGTTCAGTACCGTCCCGTTTTTCAGCGCAGCCGCCACGATTGCGGAGACGTTGAATGTTTTCTTGCTTTTGGCTTTTCCGATTGACGCGCTGAAGTTTCCCAGCGTGCCGATGACGGAGCCCTGCACTTTCAGGATTTCGGGTGCCTGCTCATAGTCTTCCGAAAGGTCAAGCCGCGAGGCATGCCATAGGATTATCGCCTCTTCGGGCGTGATGTTTCTTTCCTTGTTTTCCATATGGCACCTCCCTATCTGCGTCCCCCGCTTTTACGTCCTGCCAGTTCCAGTGCCATGTCCGCATCGACGATGATTTTGCGCCCTATCTGCGTAATGGCTCTGTCTATCCTCCCGCTTTTCTTGATGCGGTTTGCAGTGGGTATGCTGCACCCGAACAGCCGGGCTATGCCGCCTATCCCGTACACGTATTTCTTATCCTTGTCGGCTGCTGGCTGGGCTGGCTTCGTTTCGCTTCCCTGCAAGGCATGGCGGTTCAGGAATATGAACTCTTCGCCCGTCATCTGCCATACGGGCTTTGATAAAAGGTCTCTAATTTCCATGTCAGAATGAATTAACGTTTGTACTGTAAGCCCTGCGCATGGGCTTTTTATTTCGTTCGAACAGTGCAAAGTTAGTTCCGGGTATGGGTGGTAAGGATGTGGATAGCGTGATTGGGGTATCACGCTATCTCATTAATTATCAACAAGTAATAAAAAGTGGTAG
Organism: Bacteroides sp. CACC 737; assembly: GCF_013874375.1. Lineage (NCBI taxonomy): Bacteria > Pseudomonadati > Bacteroidota > Bacteroidia > Bacteroidales > Bacteroidaceae > Bacteroides > Bacteroides sp. CACC 737. The sequence goes on along the minus strand of NZ_CP059408.1, from coordinate 2,319,570 downwards.
AAATTATTTTGAGTGGTAAAAGTGGTCGTGTCGTGGAATGTCGGGACATATCACCGGCTATCGGAATATTAACCGCATTTCCTTGGCAAATTCCTGATTGCTGTCACTGGCTAAATCAGTACGGGGAACGGGTGCCTTGTATTTGGATTTGTAATATTTTATGTCTATATCCAGCAATCTCATGATTTCATCCTTCCACTTCTCTCTGTCCTGATTGGAGAGGGTCTCACCCATGAGGAATATCAGGTAGCATACACGCGCCTTTTCTCCCGGTCTTATCTTCAGCCTGTTCCTGCATGGCTGCAAGTTCATTCCGGCGTAGAAATCGGCTTCGGGAACGGCTTCAAACTGTTTGTCGTTGCATTTCTCATAAATGGCTGACAGCAGTCGCATGGGGAAATAGGCGGGTGGGCTTGCCGGGGTGGTACCGGATGAGGGAATTTCCTTTTCTTCCCCCTCCTTTTTCTTTTGGTCGGTCAGGTATTTATCAAGGATTGTCAATAGTGAGCCTCCCAGCCTGCAAATGTCCCCGCAACGGTTTTGCAGGCATTGCAGGGCTTCCCGTCTTGCCTGCTCCTTCTGCCTGTACAGTTCATCCAGTTTGGCTTTCTCCTTGTCGTATTCCCGTTTGCATCGGTCGTACCTTCTTTCCAGCAGTTCCTCTTCCTGACGGTCGTGTTCCCTGAAACCTACTGCTTCCAAAGAGCCGTTAGCTGCCATGAGTTCCCGGTAATATCCGTTTGTGACTTTCATCTGTTTGTCGATGCTCCAGTCGAAGCGCTCTTCATGCTGTCGGCAGACATATCCGGTATCGAGGCAGTCAAAAAACTCCTTGCAGGCGCTGTAAGTCGAGATGTTGCCCTCAATCTCTCGTTTCAGGCTGTTCAGTAATATGGAGAAGTGCGCGGCGTCCGCTTCAAGCATGAGGCTGATAAGTGCGGTTTCAAAGGCCTGCGTGTCCCCGTACTCTCTGTAAAAATCAGAAATGAACTGTTGCTTCTCAAAAGAGAAACTGCCGCCGGACATTATTTCGGCGTATATTTTGTTGAGCTTCCCGTAGCGGGGTATCATTGACGTTATTCTTTCCTCCATGATATAATTGTGGTTACAGTTGGTTGAATTTGTTCATCGCATTAGCCTTGATGTCATCGGCTATGTCTATGTAGGGTTTCATCGCCTTGTAGTCGCTGTGCCCCGTCCATTTCATCACTACTTGTGCGGGAATGCCCAATGCCAAAGCGTTACAGATGAATGTCCGTCTTCCGGCATGGGTACCCAACAGCGCGTATTTGGGTGTGACGGTGTCTATACGTTCGTTTCCCTTGTAGTAAGTTTCCCTTACCGGGTCGTTGATTTCCGCAAGCTCCCCCAGTTCTTTCAAATAATCGTTCATCTTCTGATTGCTGATGACCGGAAGTGCCTTATGGTCTTCAAAGTATACGTTCTTGTATTTTTCCAGTATCGCCTTGCTGTGGTTGTTTAACTCTATGATAAGGCTGTCCGCTGTTTTGACGGTGGTCACTTCTATGTGGTCGGGCTTGATGTCACTCCGTTTGAGGTTGTACACGTCCGAATAGCGCAGCCCGCTGAAACAGCAGAACAGAAAGACGTCCCTTACCCGTTCGAGATATTGCTTGGTCGGGGGTATTTTGTAGTTTTTCAATCTGTTCAGTTCCTCCCATGTGAGGAATATCACTTTCTTGGGTGTGTTTTTCAGTTTGGGTTTGAAGCTGTCATAAGCCATGTTCTGATTGTACCCTTTCTTGAAGCTCCACCGTAGAAACCATTTCAGGAAGGCTATCTGCTTGCTTATGGTGCTGTTGCGCATGTCCTTCTTGTTACGCAGGAAGTCCACATAGTCATTCAGACCGTTCTCGGTGAACGTGTCAAAGGAAAGCTCATCCCTGAACTCTTTCAGGTGGTTCTTTACCGCAGCGAATTTTTCGTAGGTTGCGTCTGTCCAGTCGTTCTGTTTCCCGCATTCTCTTACAAACTCCTCGAATGCCTCCCCAAAGCTGGTTTTAGGTTCTTCGGCTGTTTCCTGCTCTGTGGCTGGTACATCCTTCATCCTTGCATTGAAGCTATCCTTTATCTGTGTGGGTGTAGGTAGTACATTCTGTACTTCAAACTCCTTGAAGATGTTCTGTATTTCCGTGTACTGTCTTAGCAGGTCTGCGTTGATTTCGGATGCGCTTTGCTTCAGTTTGTTTGTGCATCCGTTCTTTACCCTTTGTTTGTCCGCATCCCATTTGGTAGCGTCAATGCGGTAGCCCGTTGTAAACTCTATGCGTTGGCTTGCGAATATCACACGCATACGGATAGGCACATTCTCTGTGATTGGCACCCCGTTTTTCTTCCGGCTTTCCAGTGCGAAAATGATGTTTCTCTTGATATTCATAATTGGGTGTGTTTGAAAATTGACACCCAAAAATACACCCAAAAAGTGAGATATGCAAAGATATTAAGAGATATTTTATTTTCTGTTTGTTTTGTAATAAACTGGTAATTAACAAGATATTACGAGTTTGTGATATTGTTTGAAATGGTAGGTGATAGAACCTGTCTCTCCGCAGAACTCCAAAGACAAAAAGGACTCAAAGTATGACAAATCCCGTAAAATCAAGGTTTTACGGGATTTTTTATTTCTCTTCTCGGACATCTATCAGTAATTTGGGTTATATAATCAGTAATCTGGATACCTATGTAATAATAATACCCGCTACTTTTGTATCGCTATAACAATTGGATTTATATGTTTCAACTAAATAATATATCGTATGAAAAGATTGGTATTGTTTATGATGGCAGTTATGCTGTTGTCTATTATTGTTAACGCACAGAAAAAAGGTGGTAAGACACTGGTAGCTTATTTCTCGGCAACGGGAACAACGGCAAGGGCTGCCAAGTTGGTGGCAGAAACTGTCGATGGGACTCTCTACGAAATACAGCCTGCGAAAAAGTACACGGCTACTGATTTGGACTGGCATGACAAAGCTTCGCGCAGCAGTGTGGAAATGTCGGATTCCAAATTGCGTCCTGCATTGTATTCTAAACTGGGGAGTCTCGCGGAGTATGATACTATTTATATCGGTTTTCCTATTTGGTGGAATTTGGCTCCAAGAATTATCAATACATTTATAGAAAGCGGTGATTTTGCAGGTAAAACGGTTATTCCATTCGCCACTTCGGGAAGCAGCAGTATTTTTAATGCAGAAAAGGAATTACAGACGAATTACCCCGGCATAAACTGGGGAAAAGGCAGGCTGCTGAATGGAGCGAGCCGGGAAACTGTCAAGCAATGGATTAAGAAATGAATTTCCAGCCGAAACTTAAAGAAGTAGAGATGAAGAACATGGTAAAAAACATATGTGCGGCGATGGTTATTAGCCTTTGTGCTGCGGGACATTTGTCTGCAACAGAAAATAATCCTAATAATGATAATAAATTTATGGAAGAGAATTTGAATCTGATTCAGGAGTGGGACAAGACATTTCCACAGAGTGATAAAGTAAACCATAAGAAGATAACTTTCCACAACCGTTACGGCATTACACTTACTGCCGATTTGTATGTACCCAAGAATGCGACGGGTAAATTGTCTGCCATTGCCATCAGTGGCCCGTTTGGTGCCGTGAAGGAACAAGCTTCGGGCTTGTATGCGCAGACATTGGCAGAACGTGGATTTCTGACGATTGCTTTCGATCCATCCTATACGGGGGAAAGTAGCGGCCAGCCCCGTTATGTGGCTTCGCCGGACATCAATACGGAAGATTTCAGTGCAGCGGTCGATTATCTTTCCACCCGTGACGATGTAGATGCAGAGCGCATCGGCATTCTCGGTATTTGTGGATGGGGAGGCATGGCGCTTAATGCAGCGGCTATCGATACTCGCATCAAGGCTACAGTTACGGCAACCATGTACGACATGAGCCGGGTCAATGCTAACGGTTATTTTGATTCTATGAATGCCGATGCACGGCACGAATTGCGGCGCCAGCTTAATGCTCAGCGTACGGAGGATTATAGAAACGGTACATTTGCTCTTGAAGGAGGTGTAGTAGATCCGTTGCCTGCCGATGCTCCACAATTTGTGAAGGACTACCATGCCTATTATAAAACACCGCGCGGCTATCATAAGCGGTCACTCAATTCTAACCGCGGATGGAACAAGACTTCACCGCTTTCGTTCATCAATATGCCTATCCTTTCATATAGTGATGAAATCCGTAGTGCAGTGTTGATGCTGCACGGTGAGAAGGCCCATTCACGTTATTTCAGTGAAGATGCTTTTAAAAAGTTGCAGGGTGATAATAAGGAGCTGCTGATTATTCCCGGTGCAAACCATGTAGACTTGTATGACAATATAGAGGTAATTCCATTCGGCAAAATAGAGAGATTCTTCAATGAACATCTTCGATGACCGCCTTTAATGTGTTAGGAACCGGACATACCTTTCTTTAGCCTGGTTCAGCAATTCCTCTTTCAGGCAGATATCTTTCCGGAAAAGCGAAAGCTCCGGGAAGATTTCTTTTTTCTTGGACGCCTTGTTCCAATTTCCTACTACATGCCCCTTATAGAGAAGTACCGGAAAGAACAATCCGTTGTTGGTGAAAGCTTTGGAATAGTCTTCTTTGGGTAGGACGTTCGTCCGGTCCTTGTAGCCTATCAGGTATTCATCGTAGGAGGGAAGAAGGTGCAGGCTGTCGGTCGCCTTTCCTAATGTCCGGCAGGAGTCATGGATGTACCATGTCTGGCTGTGCCATTGTTCGGACATCAGTTCCGGTTCTATCAGAGAAATGGCTTGCCTTGCTTCCGTTAAAGGCAAACCGGACCACCAGGAGAAGTCTTGCAGGGTAGCGGGGGCATGGCTGCGGAAATAGGCTGTAGCCAGGCGGGCCAGCGCTTCTTCTTTCGCTAGTTCGGGGGTAGGTGGAACTCTTTCGTCCAGAAGGGCATAGGTGTGTTGCCGTCCACGGCATTCTCCGCTGCACACAATGCCTTCGACTTCGGCACGCGACATGAAGCGGGTCATGTGGTAGTTGTCTGCAAGCAGTCCCGAATGTTCAAAATGTTCCGCAATCTCTTGTTTCGTCAGGCTTCGCTTCCCGCTGAGGATATTCCCAAGTATGGTGTAGCTTCTTTCATATTGCTGTTCCGTGATTTCCAGACCATGCCCTTTTGCATAGGAATCATTGGCAGATTTGATGCGTTGTGCAGAGAGTTTCAGCATCCAACGAATGTCTTCTGCTGCTACCAGGTGCCATGTGGGGCGCATTACGTGGGTTCTCAGTATTTCCCCTTGATGCAGGGCTTTTTCCACAGCTTGAATTCCCGGTGACTTCAGCCTCATACCTACGGCCCATTTCACCATTGTATAGTCTTGTGCCTGCATGGCGCCCATCCAGGAGACCAGTTCTTTCGGGTGGCGGAAGAGTGGAGTGGACAGTTGCTGGTTCTGTAAGCGTATTTCAGGGATTCTCATGTCGGTATGGTATTCGTTTGTATCAATAGGAATCGCAAAGATAAGAAAAGCAGGTCATTGTAGGGTATATCGTGTCCGCAATTATATTCTTTTGTTTCTTTTAACACCAGCTAATATAGCTATCTTTTATTTTTGTAACGCACAAATTGGGAAAATATTCATAATAAAACAACCATAAGAACTTTTTTATGACTATGAGAACAAATTGTATTTTATTGTTAGCTATTTTGTTGGGAGCTTTTCCCTTAAATCGTGTACATGCCGATGAATCTGGAAGCATTATTCTGTACACTCCTTACACAAAAATTTCCGTGACGCCCGGAGCGTCCATTGATTACAGCATTGATTTGATTAACAATACGGACGGGATTACAAATGCAAATCTCTCGGTCAATGGATTGCCGGGCAGTTGGAAGCATGAAATCAAGTCAGGCGGCTGGACCCTCAGCCAGCTTTCTGTACTGCCCCAGGAAAAGAAAACGTTCAATTTGAAAGTGGAAGTTCCTCTAAAAGTAAATAAAGGAAGTTATCATTTCACAGTATTTGCCGGAGAAACCAAACTGCCGCTGGAGGTGGTCGTGGCCCAGAAAGGAACTTACCAGACCGAGTTCACTACCGACCAGCCCAATATGCAGGGCAATTCCAAGTCCACCTTTACCTTCAATGCCACTTTGAAAAACCAGACGGCCGACCAGCAGCTGTATGCGCTGATGGCCAATGCCCCCAGAGGCTGGAGTGTCGTGTTCAAGCCCAACTATAAGCAGGCCACTTCTGCCCAGGTGGAAGCGAACAGCAGCCAGAATGTGAGTATAGAGATTGTCCCTCCCGCCAATGTGGAAGCCGGCAATTACAAGATTCCGGTACGTGCGGCTACTGGTACGACTTCTGCCGACTTGGAGCTGGAAGTTGTTGTCACGGGTTCCTACGAGATGGAATTGTCCACGCCCAGAGGATTGTTGAGTACCGAAATCACAGCAGGAGATGTGAAGCGTATCGAGTTGGTGGTCCGGAATACCGGTTCTTCATTGTTGAAAGATATCCAGCTTTCTGCCAATAAGCCCGTGGACTGGGAAGTGTCTTTTGAGCCTTCGAAGATTGATATGCTGAAGGCGGGGGAAACGGCCAATGTCGTAGCTACCATGAAAGCATCCAAAAAGGCATTGCCCGGAGATTATGTGGCTACCATGACGGCCAAAACTCCTGAAGTGAATACAGACGCCCAATTCCGCATTGCCGTGAAAACCCCGATGATATGGGGATGGGTGGGCGTTTTGATAATAATCGTTGCCATAGGTGCCGTATGCTATCTGTTCCGTAAATATGGAAGGAGGTGAGCATGGACGAGCGAGTGATTGCATTGACAGACTTGACCAAGCAGTATGGGCGCTTCACTGCCGTAGACCGCATTTGCTTGACTATCCGTAAAGGGGAGATTTTCGGATTATTGGGGCCAAACGGTGCCGGCAAGTCAACTACCATCCTAATGATGCTGGGACTGACGGAACCCACTTCCGGCTCTGTGGAGATTTGCGGTATCGACTCTACCAGGCATCCTATCGAGGTAAAGCGGAAGATAGGCTATCTGCCCGAAGATGTGGGGTTTTATGATGACATGACCGGTCCGGAAAACCTTATATATACTGCGCGTCTCAATGGCATTTCGGATGCCGAAGCGAAAGTCAGGGCGCTGGAGCTGATGGAGCATGTGGGGCTTGCCGGACAGATGAAAAAGAAGACCGGGAAATATTCGCGCGGTATGCGCCAGCGATTGGGACTGGCGGACGTGCTTATCAAAAATCCGGAAATTATAATCCTGGATGAACCTACTTCGGGAATAGACCCTGCCGGTGTTCAGGAGTTCATCGAGCTCATTAGGCAGTTGAGCCGGAAGGAGGGACTGACCGTCTTGTTCTCTTCCCACCACCTGGACCAGGTGCAGAAAGTTTGCGACCGCGTGGGACTGTTCAACAGCGGGAAGCTGGTCACCTTGATTGATATGTCTGATTTGAAGGACAAGCATCAGGAATTGTCTGATATTTATAACCATTATATGGAGGAAGGAGGGGAAAGGCATGAATAAAGTCAATTATCCTTTTTGGGTAGTCGTCAACAAGGAAATATCCGACCATGTGAAAAGTTGGCGGTTCATTATCTTGATGGGAATCATTTTGCTTACGTGCATGGGCTCACTCTATACCTCGCTTACCAACATCGGTGCCGCCATCAAGCCCAATGACCCGGACGGTTCGTTCCTTTTCTTGAAGTTGTTCACAGCCTCGGACGGCACATTGCCTTCTTTTGTGCAGTTTATCAACTTTCTGGGGCCATTGTTGGGGATTGCGCTGGGATTCGATGCTATAAATTCGGAACAGAACAAGGGGACGTTGAGCCGTATGCTGTCACAGCCCGTTCATCGTGATTGCATTATCAATGCCAAGTTCGTGGCTGCATTGATTGTGATAGGTATAATGCTGTTTGTACTGGGATTCCTCGTAATGGGCTGCGGGTTGATAGCGATAGGCATTCCTCCCACAGCAGAAGAATTTTGGAGGATTGTATTCTTTCTCATAATCAGTGTATTCTATGTGGCATTCTGGCTGAATCTGGCCATTCTGTTTTCGCTTTGCTTCCGTCAGGCGGCCACCTCGGCATTGGCTTCGGTGGCGGTATGGTTGTTTTTCAGCGTGTTCTATACGATGATTGTCAACCTGGTTGCCAAGGCGTTGAGCCCCTCGCAGCTGGCATCTCCTTATCAGATAGTCAGTTACCAGAAATTTATTCTCGGTCTGATGCGTCTGGCACCTAGCGAACTGTTCAATGAGGCGACCACAACGCTGCTGATGCCTTCCGTCAGAAGTTTGGGGCCGCTCACTATGGAGCAGGTTCAGGGGGCCATTCCTAGCCCGCTGCCATTGGGACAGAGTCTTTTGGTGGTGTGGCCGCAGCTCACCGGACTGATTGCAGCTACTGTTATCTGTTTTGCCCTTTCGTATGTCATATTCATGAGACGGGAAGTCAGATCACGGTAATGATAAGTATGTTTTATTGAGTGTTGAAAGTCCGTTCCGGCATTGGTTGCTTGAACGGACTTTTAATATTATTTGCCCGAACATTTGGTAATTCCAAAAACTTCCCTTACTTTTGCGCCCCGAACAAGGAGAGGTGCTCGAGTGGTTGAAGAGGCACGCCTGGAAAGCGTGTATACCCCTAAAGGGTATCGGGGGTTCGAATCCCCCTCTCTCCGCAACAGTTCTGAATAAGATGGAAAACTAGCGGGTAAAGGTCTACAAATCTATGATTTGTAGACCTTTTTTGCTTGTACTCCGTTTGCTTTGAAAGACTTGGAAACTATGTCTTTGTAAATTAATTATAGATAATGAAAGTTGGATGACATCTCCTTTCATAATAAGGCGATGGGATAATGCATTGCCACTGCAAAGCAAGTGCATGCTTTTTGCAGTGCTACTGCATTCAGCTTTGCAGTGGCGCTGCAACACATATGCAGTGTCACTGCAGCATATATGCAGTAGCGCTGCAACACGTTTGCAGTCACACTGCAGCAGATGTGCAGCGACGCTGACCCGGTAGGTGTGTACGGGATTGTATCATGTTTCGTTAAGAAGATATTATAAAGTATCCTTTGAATGTCGTATTTTTGTCTATCTGTAATTTAGAGTAGTCAAAGAAAACTATGAAACACACTCGTATGAAACTAAAAACAGCGGTAAAGAACCTTCATGAAGGCTGGAAATTCCGGCAGGCGAGACTGACCAATTGGTATCCGGCTACAGTTCCGGGAGTAGTCCACACGGACTTACTGCAGAACAAGATTATTGAAGACCCGTTTTTCCGGTTGAACGAACGGGGATTGCAATGGATTGACAAGGAAGACTGGGTTTATGAAACTTGCTTTACTCTTGCTGCCGACATGATGCGGAAAGAGAATATGGAGCTTGTGTTCGAGGGGCTGGATACTTACGCTGACGTTTATTTGAATGATGAATGTATACTGAAAGCGGACAATATGTTTCGCCGCTGGTCTATCCCCGTTAGGCAGTACATCAGGGAGGAGAATAATATACTGAAGGTGTACTTCCATTCGCCGGTAAAGATAGACGTCCCCAAATGGGATGCACTTCCTTACCAGTATCCGGCATCCAATGACCAGTCTGAAAACGGAGGCTTGTTCAACAAGAAGATAAGCATTTTTGCCCGTAAGGCGGGTTATCATTATGGCTGGGACTGGGGCCCACGTCTGGTTACCTCCGGCATCTGGCGTCCGGTGTATATCAGGGCTTGGAGCGATTTGAGAATCAACGATGTGTTTATCGAGCAGAAGGAAGTCGGTGCAGGCAGGGCCGTGATTGCCGGACATGTGGAGCTGGATGCCGATAAGGATATGGACGGAGTGCTGGTCACGATAACAGACGAGGCTACCGGAAGAGTGCTTGGCGAGTGGCAAGCGGATTTGAAGCGAGGCACCAATCGGGTGACCGTTGATTTCGTCCTTCACAAGCCGAAGCTGTGGTGGAGTAATGGACTGGGGGAGCCTTTCCTTTACCGTTTCCGTACGGATATCATTGCAGGCGGGGAATTGTTGGACTCTAAAACCGAAAGGGTGGGCATACGCTCTTTGAAGGTGGTGCATCAGCCGGATAAGGACGGGCATACTTTCTATATAGAGCTGAACGGGCGTCCGGTTTTTGCCAAAGGAGCCAATTACATCCCTTCGGATAACTTCCTGCCGCGCGTCGCTCCCGAGAATTATAAAAGGACGATTCTCGATGCCGCCGGTGTAAACATGAATATGTTGCGTGTCTGGGGCGGAGGTATCTATGAGAACGATGTCTTCTATGATTTGTGTGATGAGCATGGAATTATGATTTGGCAGGACTTTATGTTTGCCTGCAGCATGTATCCGGCAGAAGGCGCCCTGCTCGATAATATCCATCAGGAGGCGGTGGACAATGTGAAACGTTTGCGCAATCATGCCTGCATTGCTTTGTGGTGTGGAAACAATGAATGCCAGGATGCCTGGCTGGGCTGGGGCTGGAAGTGCGAGATAGAACGGCAGAACAAGGAATATGCCGACAAGATTTGGGCACAGTACCGGCAGCAGTATCATGTCACCTTACCCGGGGTGGTCAGGGAGTATGCACCCGGAACCTTCTATTGGCCTTCTTCTCCGTTCGCATTCGAGGGAGAGATGTCCGGTACTACTGACGGGGACCGTCACTATTGGAGTGTCTGGCATGGTAAAGCACCCATTTCCGATTATGACAGCGAGAAATCCCGCTTTTTCAGCGAGTACGGCTTTCAGTCTTTTCCAGAGTTCGACTCCGTCAAGCGCTATGCTCCTTACCCCGAAGACTGGGATATACGTTCCGAGGTGATGATGTCCCATCAGCGTGGTGGCGACCATGCCAACGGGCTGATTGAGACTTACCTATTGAATGAATATAAAAAGCCGCGTGATTTCCGGGCATTCCTTTATATGAACCATGTGCTGCAGGGAGATGCCATCAAGACGGCCATCGAGTCGCACCGCCGCCAGATGCCGTATAATATGGGGACGCTTTTCTGGCAGCACAACGACTGTTGGCCCGTAGCTTCCTGGGCGAGCCGTGACTATTACGGACGCTGGAAGGCGCAGCACTATTATACTCGCAAGGTCTATGATGACATCCTGATTTCTCCGGTAGTGGAGGGGGATGATTTGAAAGTATATGCAGTGTCCGACCGCTTGGAGAATACTTCCGGCCGGCTGCAGCTCCAGGTCTGCCGGTTCGACGGCACTGTGGTTTATCACTGGGACAAATCTGTCGGCATTTCCGGTAATGACAGCCGTGTCTGTTTTTCCGCACCGCTTGCCAAGCTGCTGGAGGGGGCAGATAGAGGAACGGTATATGTCCGCGTAGACTATACGGACAAATCGGGCAGGGTGTACCATAACAACTACTGTCTGGACAAGCAGAAGAATATGAATTATCCGAAAGTGGATTTGCAGACCGAAGTCCGTTCCATTGAAGGCGGATATGAAGTGACGGTATCAACAGACAAGTTTGCCCGTGCCGTATGCTTGTCCGTTGCTGACAATGAAAGTGTATATAGCGACAATTATTTTGATGTCCAGCCGAAGAGCAGCGTGCAGGTACAGGTCAGGACGCGATTGTCTGCCGAAGCGTTCAACGCTTCGTTGAGGCTGACTTGCTTGAACAATGAATTCTGATAAGTTATGGAAAAACAAAGCGGAGCAACATATTGAAATGTTACTCCGCTTCTCATTGAGATGTTGAAAAATGTGTTTTCAGGAGATTTAGTTGTTTTCTTTTTTAATGTCTATGGTCATGAACCGTTCACCGTCATATAGACTTTTGACGCGGATGTTCAGTCCTTTTTTCTCTTTCAGCTGTTCCGCTATATTGTCCAGCTTGAAGGAGGCCAGTCCGGTGCCCAGTGTGAGCTGACTGTCATTGTAGGCATTGTGGCGGAATTCGAGATTGACGTAATCCGGTTTGTCGTTCTCGCCGGTGGATGCTTCGTTGATGACCAGGTTCAGCATGTGCTTCTTATCTTCGTTGTTACTGTGGTAGAATTGATACTTGATGTTCAGATACTCACCCGTAATCCATAAATCCGTGGCGTTGATGTTGTCGTCTCCGATACTGTCCGCCTTTTCGGCAGGCATGGAGTAGATGTCTTTGGTCAGAATATTTTCGATGTGCTTTATTTGGGCATTGTATTCGTAGCCTGGAAGTTTCTCTTCCAGTTCGCGGAAGTAGATGAAAGCCCTCTGGCCGTCTGTTACGGCATAGTCGTGAACATAGGTTGTGTCACTGGGATATAGTTTACTGCCTTCGTCCAGTGAGAAATAGTAGTCTTTTCCTTCGATGACCTTCACCGTACCTACGGCGAACAAAGTGTCATATTTGTCATCCCAATCGTCCAGGCATGATTGCAATACAATGGCAGTCAGGAATAAAAGCATGGATGTTGCCAATGTCATTCTCAGTTTCTTCATAAGTGGTAGGTTTTAGCTCTTTTTCTGTTTAAATCTTATTTTTGTATTCAAAAAATGCGGTGAAAAGCTAAATACTGCGTAGTATATTGTTAAAGAAATGAAAGTATGATTTTCTTCTCTGCCTGATGCAGTATTTTTGCGCCAGTTGCATTTTTAAGGTAAACACGTGTTAAAAGAGAGAATGGAAGAACAGGAATTGGCAGAACGCTGTAGGCAAGGGGACAACCTTGCCCGCAAAGAACTGTATGAGCGCTATGCGGGACGCATGCTCAGCGTATGCCTCCGTTATGCAGGTGACCGGGAGACTGCCCAAGACCTGATGCATGACGGTTTTCTGAAACTTTTTGATTCTTTCGATAAGTTCACTTGGCGGGGAGAGGGCTCTCTGCGGGCATGGATGGAACGCGTAATGGTGAATACGGTATTGCAGTATTTGCGGAAAAATGATGTGATGAATCAGTCATCGGCTTTGGAGAATGCACCCGAAGCTTATGAGGAACCGGAAGGTTCGTCGATAGATGTCATTCCTCAAAAGGTGCTGATGCAGTTTATCAGTGAACTGCCTGCCGGCTATCGTACCGTATTCAACTTATATATTTTTGAAGAGAAATCCCATAAGGAGATTGCTCGACTATTGGGAATTAATGAAAAATCCTCTGCCTCGCAGTTGACGCGTGCTAAAGCGACTTTAGCGGCAAAAGTACGTGAGTGGATGAAAAGAAATGATTAAATGAAGGAACGTATGGAAGATGAATTGTGGTTGAAAAAGATAAAGGACAAGCTGGAAGACTATTCCGAACCGTTGCCGGTTGCCGGATGGGAGCGGTTGGAAAAGGAATTGTCCCTTTCCGGAACTCCGATAACCGGATCGCATAGGATGATGCCTTTCCGTCGCTGGGCGGTGGCTGCGGCAGCTGTGCTGCTGGTGGCAGTATCGTCCGTCAGTCTGTGGCTGTTGCAGAGTCCGGTAGGGAATGAAATGCGGCATACGTCAGTGCCTGCTTTGGCTGTGGCTCCGGATGTCTTGCCGGAACAGACGGTACCTGCTGTACGGACTAATCCCATAGAGCCTGCCTATCGGGCACATGGAAATGCATCGGCACCCAATAGGGAGGCAAGTCGCCCTTTGGTTGCACAACATATCAGAATATCGGTTGACGATGAGCGGCAGGAGGAAATGTTGCCGGTTGAAACTGCAGGTGAGGCTGTCGGTATTGGGCAGCAGGCGGAAGAGCCGGTAATGGAAGATACGGACCATGCGACCGCAATGCAGGCAGAGGAACCGGAGAGAACAAGGAAAGACCGCTATCGTCCGTCAGGCCGGGACAAACTGCATCTTCCGGAAAGAAACAGTTCTGGTAGGGATACTAAAGGATGGGCGGTTGGCTTGTCCGTAGGAAATACGGGAGGTTTTTCATTGGCGAATGAAGGGGAAGCGAATGTGATGTCGGACTACATGCCTGGAAGTCCTATTTATGGCGGTAACGTAGATTTATCCTCTACGGCCAATGGCATTGTTACTATTCCCGACGGGCAGGAACTGGTTTTTAAGGATGGTATGCCCTATCTGCAAAGACGCGAAAAGAAAATTGCGGATATAGACCATAAACAACCGCTCAGTTTCGGTGTTTCGGTGCGGAAAAACTTGGCGAAGGGTTTCTCTGTGGAAAGCGGGCTGACGTATACCTATCTTGCTTCTGACGTAAGGTATGAGGGCAGCTCGGAAAAGATAAGCCAGAAGCTGCATTATATTGGCATTCCGGTACGGGCCAACTGGAACTTTGTGGATGCAAAGAACTTTACGATGTACGTTTCGGCGGGGGGTGCCATTGAAAAATGTGTGTATGGCAAGATTGGTACTGAGAGTGAGACTGTGAAACCGGTACAGCTTTCTGTCATGGGTGCTGTCGGTGCCCAGTATAACATAAGCAATAGGGTGGGCCTGTATGTGGAACCGGGAGTATCTTATTTCTTTGATGACGGTTCGTCGATACAGACTATACGCAAGGAGAACCCGTGTAACTTTACGTTGCAGGCCGGTATACGTCTTACTTATTGATAGCAGGACAGACATGTTTTTGTCCACTTTCTTGTAGATTCAGAATTTTCTTAATAACTTTCGGCCGTGTTTCTTCGTTGGTGGATGAAGGGACACGGTTTTTTATTGATTGAGAAGAAAGAAAGTAGGTCGGGACATGCCCGGCAATATAACAAACACGTAGTAAAATAGACAAAATGAAGATTAAAAAGAAAGTAGCCTTAAGCGGGCTATTGCTTTGTTGTGCAATCACGGCAAAAGCACAAGTGTGTATTACTCCCCAGGTGGAGCAGCGTGCCAGGGAGTTGGTTTCTCAAATGACGCTGGAAGAAAAAATCGATTACATTTCCGGTCCCAAATCTTTTTATATCCGGGCTGTACCCCGGCTTGGCATACCCGAAATCAGGATGGCCGATGGTCCGCAAGGCATACGTAACAATACTCAAAGTACCTTGTATCCTTGTGGCATCTTGTCGGCTTCGACATGGAACCGTAAGTTGGCTAGAGAGCTGGGACATGGTTTGGCCCGGGATGCAAAGGCCCGTGGGGTAAGTATTCTGTTGGGGCCTGGAGTCAATATCTACCGCTCTCCTCTATGCGGGCGAAACTATGAGTATTTTGGTGAAGACCCTTATTTGACGGGCGAAACTGCTAAAGAATATATCTTGGGAGTGCAGGAAGAGGGAGTTATGGCTACGGTGAAGCATTTTGCGGCCAATAACCAGGAGTGGAGCAGACATCATGCCAGCTCAGATGTGGATGAACGCACGCTGCAGGAAATTTATTTTCCCGCGTTCCGAAAAGCTGTGCAGGAAGCAGGAGTAGGGGCGGTTATGGATAGCTATAATCCGCTGAACGGGGTACATGCCACCGAAAACAGCTGGCTGAACATTGATGTATTACGCAAGCAGTGGGGATTTAAAGGTATCCTGATGTCTGACTGGACATCTGTATATTCCGGTGTGGGAGCCGCTAATGGAGGGTTGGATTTGGAAATGCCCGTCGGTAAATTCATGACCAGGGAAATTCTTATTCCGGCAATAGAGAATGGTATCGTGAAGGAAGAGACCATTGACGCCAAAGTCCGGCATATACTCCAGACATTGATTGCTTTTGGAGCACTTGATACTCCGAGAGAAGATAAATCTATCGATAAAGACAATGCACAGTCTAAGGAAATTGCACTTGACTTGGCGAGAGAAGGAGTAGTCTTATTGAAAAATGATAACGGTACGTTGCCTTACCGGAACGGTAGAACATTGGTAATCGGGCCTAATGCCGATATTATTCCCACAGGAGGAGGAAGCGGATTTGTCACCCCTTATTCGGTAGTGTCACTCTATGACGGTATGGTTCAGTTGAAGGGCGGCAGACAGATAGAGCTGCTGTCTGACAGCATTCTTTATAAGGATATGTCCCAACAGATTTATACGGATGGCAGTTTTACGCAAAACGGTTTTAAGGGCGAATATTATAATACTCGTAATCTTACCGGAGAACTCTTTCAAGCTGCCATAGAGCCTGCCATAGACCATGCCTGGAAATACGGTGCACCGTTCGACGGCATGCCGGTAGATCAGTTTTCTGCCCGTTGGACGGGAGTTTACAAGGCTGACAAGGATGGAACTGTCAAGTTCCAGCTGGCTGGCGATGACGGATACCGTCTGTTTGTAAACGATAAGCTGATTACCGGAGATTGGGGGAACCATTCATTCAGTACCCGCAGTGCATTTATGCAGGTCAGTGCAGGGGAGATATACCGGTTGCGTATTGAATATTTTGATAATGTGGGTGAGGCGACTGTCAGTTTCCAGGCAGGAATGATGGATGAGGAGCGTTTGGCCTCTTCACTGAAGCATGCCAGGAATGTTATTGTATGTGCCGGGTTCAACAGCAGTACAGAAGGTGAAGGGTTCGACCGTCCGTTTGCATTGTCATACGGGCAGGAATATCTCATTAATAAAGTGGCTTCACTTCATGATAATGTGACTGTGGTGGTGAATGCCGGAGGTGGAATAGATTTCCGCAATTGGGGGCAGAATGTACAAGCTATTTTGATGGCATGGTATCCGGGGCAGGAGGGTGGAAAGGCCCTTGCCGAAATCATTACGGGCAAGCTTTCGCCAAGTGGCAAACTGCCAGTCAGCATCGAGGAAAAATGGGAAGATAATCCGGTATATGGTAATTATTATGACAATCGCAATGTACCTCATAAACGGGTGCAGTATGCCGAAGGTGTTTTTGTAGGTTATAGGGGATATGACCGGAATGGAAAACAGCCGCTCTATCCTTTCGGGTATGGACTGTCATACAGTAGTTTTGAATACAGTAATCTGAGTGTTGAGAAGACGGGTGGAAACCGGGTTACGGTAAGCTTTGACATCAAGAATACCGGAAAGATGGATGCTGCAGAAGCGGCTCAGGTATATGTGCGGGATGTGGAATGTTCTGTTCCGCGTCCATTGAAGGAGTTGAAAGGCTACGATAAGGTTTACTTGAAGAAGGGGGAAACCAAGCGCATCCGGATATTGCTGGATGAGGAAGCCTTTGCCTACTATGATGTGGAATCACATCGGTTTGTAGTGGAAAAGGGGACTTTTGAGATTCTGGCAGGTCCTTCTTCGGCTGATTTGCCATTGAAGGCAACTGTTGTTTTATGATAAAATAAATATCAAAACAAGAATGGTGGTATGAAAAAGATAATAATACTGATGGTTTGTCTGTGGGGACTTGGTAACACCTTTACCTTGGCACAAACTACGGAGAAGGAGAAATTCATCTCAGGCTTGATGAAGCAGATGACGCTGGACGAAAAGATAGGCCAGCTTGCACAATGCACCTACCGGGGGAATTTTACCGGACCCGACGGTGGAAATATTCCTAAGGAAGAATACGTACGGCAAGGCAGAATAGGCTCTATGCTGAATGTGATAGGAGTAAAGGATATACGCCGTTATCAAGAGCTTGCTTTGCAATCGCGTTTGCGCATTCCTTTAATTTTCGGACTGGATGTTATCCACGGCTATCGTACCGGATTTCCGCTTCCGCTTGCTGAGGCTGCAAGTTTCGATTTGGCCATGATTGAGGAAGCTGCACGCTACAATGCTTTGGAAAGTGCCGCCGATGGTTTGAACTGGGTTTTTGCCCCGATGGTGGATATTTCGTGGGACGCACGTTGGGGACGCGTCATGGAAGGGGCCGGTGAGGACCCTTATTATGGTTCTCGGGTAGCGGAGGCGCGTGTCAGAGGCTTGCAAGGAGACGATTTGGCGGACACGACGACTGTCATGGCATGTATGAAACATTTTGCCGGATATGGTGCACCGATAGCAGGAAAGGAGTATAATAGTGTGGATATGTCAATGGGCCACTTTGCCAATTTTTATATGCCTCCCTATAAGGCGGCCATAAAGGCAGGAGCAGCTACCGTGATGAGTGCTTTCAATGATTTTAATAATATTCCTTGTACTGCCAATGATTTCTTGCTCAACCGGCTATTGAGAGAGCAGTGGGGATTTAAGGGATTTGTTGTGTCCGATTATAATTCGGTAGAGGAATTGGTGAACCACCGTTATGCTGCTGACAAGAAAGATGCCGCAGCCAAAGCGCTGAATGCTGGTCTGGACATGGAGATGGTAAGTACCTGCTACTTGACTTATCTGAAGGAGCTTGTTCAAGAAGGGAAAGTAAAGGAGAGTGTGCTTGATGATGCAGTACGGCGTATTTTGGAGAAGAAATATGAGTTGGGATTGTTTGAGGACCCTTTTCGCTACTGTAATCCGGAAAGAGCAGCCAGAATACTCAATGCACCCGAAGTCCGCAATGCTTCGCTCCGTATGGCCGAGCGTTCCGTTGTATTGCTGGAGAATAGGGAATCCGTGCTTCCGTTGACGGCACAGACGAGGAAGATAGCCTTGATAGGAGGACTCTCAAAATCCCAATACGATATGGCAGGCGCTTGGGCCGCCACTACGGACCGGAGCAAAGTGGTGACCTTGTATGATGCACTGGTCCGGAAAGGACTGGAGGTGAACTATGCTGAAGGCTATGATATGAAGAGCAATCAGTTGACCGGATTGCAGGAAGCATTGCAGGCTGCTGAGGCTTCGGATGTCATTGTTGTGGCGGTAGGCGAGAGATTCGGTCAGAGTGGCGAGAAGGCTTCCAAAGTGAATATAGCCATACCCGAGGGGCAGCAGAAGCTGGTGTCGGAACTGGCAAAGACTGGAAAACCTGTCATTGCTCTTGTCATGTGTGGGCGTCCGGTAATCTTCAATGAGATAAGGGAACATGCTGATGCGGTACTGTGTACTTGGTGGCTGGGAAGTGAGGCCGGCAATGCCATATGCAATGTGTTGTGGGGAGAGTATAATCCTTCGGCTAAATTGCCCATGACATTTCCTGCACATGTAGGACAGATTCCCATTTATTATCAGAATAAGAGCACCGGCCGCCCTACCGCATTGAAACAGACCTATAAGGCATCTTATATCGATGCTTCCACTGAGCCTGCCTATCCTTTCGGATATGGGCTTTCGTACACGGATTTTGGATATTCTGATTTGAAACTGCTGCCGGGCAAGGCTGCAGGCGTCCATACGGAGGTATCGGTAAAAGTGACTAATACCGGTAAGTGTGCAGGAGAGGAAGTAGTCCAGTTGTATGTGCAAGATAAGGTAGCGTCTGTTACGCGCCCGATAAAGGAATTGAAGGGCTTCAGGAAAATTCATCTGAATGCGGGTGAAAGCAAAACTGTAGTTTTTCAGATAACTGACGATGCACTGGGATTCTATGACAATGAGATGAATTATATGGTAGAACCTGGTGATTTCGTCTTTATGGTGGGTGGCAGTAGTGATGATGTACAGCAGATTACCTATAACTTGGAAGAATAGGGTTCTTGTCCTATAAATGAAAAGCAAGGCTGTCCGGATATGATTCCAGACAGCCTTGCTTTTCTGTTTTAGTTGGTTATCACATTCGTGAAATACTCTTTGAACAGTTTTTCTGCCCGTTCCAGTTGTTCCGGAGTATTTTCCTTTACTTCTTTCAATTTGTAATCCCATCCCATGGCTTCGTATTTGTGAACGCCCAGACGGTGATAAGGAAGTATTTCCACCCGTTGTATTTGCCGGTATTTGCCGAAACTTTCACCCAGTAGGCAGATGTCTTCTTCCGAATCGCTGTAACCGGGAACCAGTACGTAGCGCAACCAGAAGGGGCGCCCATGTTCTTCGAGCCAGGCAGCGGTGCGGAGTGTCTGTTCGTTGCTCCGTCCCGTTAGCGTGCGGTGGCGTTCGGGATTGAATTGCTTGATGTCCAGCAGCACGAGGTCAGTCAGACTAAAGAGCTCTTCCACCTTTTCATTCCAGATGCCTCCGTTACTGTCCAGGCAGATATGGATGCCGTTTGCCTTCAGTTCCTTGAAAAGAGGAATCAGCGCTTCTGCTTGCAGGGTAGGCTCACCGCCGGAGAAGGTAATGCCTCCTTTCTTCCCGAAGAATGCCTTTTGGCTGATAGCCATTTGCAGGATTTCTTCCGGAGTGGTGGGAGTACCTCCTTTTACATCAATCGTATCCGGATTGGCACAATACAGACAACGGAACGGACATCCTTGCAGGAAAACGACGAGCCGGAGACCCGGCCCGTCGAATGTTCCCATACTTTCGTAAGAGTGTACGTTTATCATATTACATCCTTTCGTGGAATGAACGGCTGATGACTTCCAACTGATGCTCGCGGCTCAACTTCACGAAGTTCACGGCATAGCCGGAAACGCGGATGGTGAGTTGCGGATACTTTTCAGGATGTTCCATGGCATCTTCCAGCATTTCGCGGTTCAGTACGTTTACGTTCAAATGGTGGGCACCTTTGGTGAAGTAGCCGTCCATCATGGTTACCAGGTTCTCTACACGTTCTTCCGGTGTCGGGCCCAGTGATTTGGGGACGATGGAGAACGTATTGCTGATGCCGTCCTGCGAGTCGCGGTAGCGCAATTTGGCTACGGAGCTCAAGGAAGCGATGGCACCGTTCTTGTCACGTCCGTGCATTGGGTTGGCACCCGGAGCAAAGGCAACACCTTTGGCGCGTCCGTCCGGAGTGGCGCCGGTTTTCTTGCCGTACATCACGTTGGATGTGATGGTCAGCAAAGAAAGGGTGGGACGGGCATTCTTGTAGACGGGCAGCTTCTTCAGTTCTTCGCTGAAATAGTAAACGAGGTCTACTCCCAGGTGGTCCACACGGTCGTCATTATTGCCGAAGCAGGGGAATGAACCTTCAGTGTCGAAACCTTCGGTCAGGCCGATTTCGTTGCGGCGTGCAGTGACTTTGGCGTATTTGATGGCAGACAGTGAGTCTATGGCGATGGAAAGGCCGGCAACACCGTATGCCAGATTGATGCGTGGGTCGGTATCGATGAATGCCATCTGGGCTTTCTCATAATAATACTTATCATGCATGTAGTGGATGATATTCATGGCCTCGTTGTAGACACGGGCTATTTCAGTCAGTACCTTCTTGTAGTTGGCCATAACTTCCTCAAACTTCAGTGTCTCACCGGTCAATACGGGAATACCTTTCACCATGACAGTTCCGGTATTTTCGCAACGTCCACCGTTGATGGCGAGCAGCAGGGCCTTGGCAAGGTTGGCACGTGCGCCGAAGAACTGGATTTGTTTGCCGATGGCTTGGTATGATACACAGCAGGCGATGCCGTAGTCGTCGCAGTTGCGCACTTCACGCATCAGGTTGTCGTTTTCGTACTGGATGGAGCTGGTATCTACGGAAACCTTGGCGCAGAAATCCTTGAAACCTTCCGGCAGTTCGGGACTCCACAATACGGTCAAGTTCGGTTCCGGAGAAGGACCGAGGTTGTATAGCGTCTGCAAGAAGCGGAAAGAAGTCTTGGTGACTTTCACGCGTCCGTCGTTGAAACGGCCGCCAATGGCTTCGGTCACCCAAGTCGGGTCACCGGCAAAGATATCATTGTATGATTGCATACGCAGATGGCGTACCATGCGCAGCTTGATGACGAACTGGTCTATCAGTTCTTGCGCAAACGTCTCGTCAATCTTTCCATGAGCCAAATCGTATTCGATGAAAATATCGAGGAAAGAAGATACGTTACCCAGTGACATGGCAGCACCGTCCTGCTCTTTGATGGCAGCAAGATATGCCATGTATACCCATTGCACGGCTTCTTGGGCAGATGTAGCCGGGTGGCTGAGGTCAAGCCCGTAATATTCACCCATTACTTTGATATCTTTCAAGGCTCTGATTTGTTCTGCCACTTCTTCGCGCAGGCGGATACGTGCTTCGGTCATCGGGCCTGTAAGGTTACGCAAGTCCTCCTGCTTGGCTTCGATAAGTCGGTCGATGCCGTAGAGTGCCAGACGACGGTAGTCACCGATGATACGTCCGCGGGCATAGTTGTCGGGAAGACCGGTCAGGAATCCCAATGAACGGAAGGAACGGATTTCTTCGGTATATACATCGAATACGCCGTCGTTATGTGTTTTGCGGTAATGGGTGAAGATGTCTTTTACTTTATCGTCCACTTCCACTCCGTTTTCACGGCATGCTTTTGCTACCACGTTGATGCCTCCGAAAGGTTTGATGGAACGTTTCAACAGTTCATCGGTCTGCAAACCGACAATGAGTTCATTGTCCTTATCAATATATCCGGCTTTATGAGAAGTAATGGTAGATACGGTGCTATTGTCCAGTGAACGGACGCCATTGTTGTTTCTTTCTTCTTCGAGAGCTTTCAGACAGATGTCCCAGATACGTTTGGTACGTTCGGTAGGTCCCTGCAGAAAAGATGCATCTCCAGTATAGGGTGCGATGTTTTTACTGACGAAATCACTGACATTGATTTCTTTGCTCCAAAGCCCATTGGTAAAGGTTTTGTTCAATTCCATAAAATTTGTTTTTGTTAGTAGGTTAGATAATGTTATCCTTTAGAGCGCGCAAAAATACTGAATAAATTCCGTAATTTTATAAGAGAGATTCCCCTTTTTATGTTGAACAGCATAAAATAACTATTATTAGGTAGTGAATGTCCGGGGGAGTAGAGATGCTAATACTTTCTTTATATGTGGTTTACGAACAGAAACAAGAATCGGATAATAATCTGCATTATTTACAAATAATGTAGGTTTAAGAACAGTCGTATTCTGAACCTAATTCAGTCGTATAGTGAATGCCATTCAGTCGTATACTGAATAGGGTTCAATCGTATACTGAATGTGACTCTTTGTAAGCATACTGATATTCAGTAAGTTATAAAATATTATCTTGCCATTGATAAATTTTAACAAACAGCCTAAATGCCGTTATGTTCGTTCCGTAGTGGGTATAAACAAGAATTTTGGTATAACTGCTCTGTTTTTGTGCAGAAAAGTTTGTAGAATAAAAAATGATTTGTATCTTTGCACCGCTTTAAAAGAAAAGCACTTCTGAAAAAGAAGTTTTGGAGAGGTGGCAGAGTGGTCGATTGCGGCGGTCTTGAAAACCGTTGTGCTGCGAGGCACCCGGGGTTCGAATCCCTGTCTCTCCGCAACAAACGCTGAAAATCAGCAGATTGCAAAACAAACACCCAGTTTTACACCCAAGAATGTAAAGTCGGTGTTTTTGTTTTATTTAAGATAATACAACCACTACATAATAAAAGAGTAGCGATATTAAAAGAATCCGATGAGAAAAGACTAATATTTATCTATCCATTCAGTTTGATTTTTCAGGACTTTACATCGTCCTGAAAGTATTTGTTATTGTATTCCAACGTCAGGAGTGGATTATAATACAAGTTTTTTGTGTGGATAGAATTTCGTTTTGCTTAATGTACGAAAGTACTTATCTATAAACGCATGAAATATTAGCACAATGAATCATTGGAAATCAACTTTGGCCGTGATAGGAATAGGCCAACTCATATCTATTTTAACAAGTACGATTGTTGGCTTCTCCATTATTTTTTGGATTAGCAACGAATTTAAATCCCCGACAGCTTTATCTCTGGCTATTTTAGCTGGATTTTTACCACAATTTGTATTAGGCTTGTTTGCCGGGGTCTATGTTGACAGATGGAATCGAAAGAAAACGATGTTTTATTCGGACTTGTTCATCGCGTTCTGTACCCTATGTCTTTTTATTGTGATAACCAAGGGTTATAAAGACCTTTCTTTTTTTTATCTATTGACTGCTTGTCGTTCAATAGGCAGTACGTTTCATGCACCTGCTTTACAGGCAAGCATCCCTCTACTGGTTCCCAAGCACCATCTTGTCAGGGTATCAGGTTTGTACCATTCCATTCAATCCTTCAGTGAGGTGATAGCTCCCGTTGTAGGGGCAAGCCTCGTTGTTTGGCTTCCCATACAGTATATTCTGCTCATAGATGTGATCGGAGCTGTTGCTGCTTGTCTGACCTTACTTTGTGTCCAGATTCCTTCTCTTCAAAAAACGAAAGTTCTTCCAGATTTCAAAAAAGAACTGACGGAATGTTGGCATACCTTGCGGCGTACAATGGGCATTTTGCCTTTATTCGTATGCTTTACGCTGGTGACTTTTGTCCTTATGCCTGTTTTTACGTTATTTCCTTTTATGACGCTTCTGCATTTCAACGGAAACATTTTGCAAATGGGAGTTGTGGAAATGGGTTGGGGCTCAGGGGCATTGTTGGGCGGTTTAGTACTTGCCTGTAAGGCTTTGAAAAGCAAGCAAACATTAGTGATGCATACGGCTTATGTGATATTGGGATTGTATCTGATTAGCGCCAGTTATTTACCATCAAGCGCATTTATAGGTTTTGTTTGCCTAACATTTACAGGAGGCATAGCCTATTCCATTTACCATGCGCTTTTCATCGCTATTATTCAGCAGAACTTGGCTTCGGACATGCTTGGACGGACTTTTTCTCTCATCTTTAGTTTGAGTACCTTTCCATCAATGCTGGGTATCGTAGCTTCAGGATATTGGGTGGAAGCATGGGGTATCACATCCGTCTTTATGATCAGCGGATGGGTTATCTTTCTGATTGGAGTGGGTGCAAATTTTATTTCTTCAATCAAGCAGTTGGATAATTACGCATAGTATTATTTATTAAAGAATTATTATATGACAAAGAAAGAACACACTACGATTACAGAGTTATTTCAAGTTTTGGACTTGTTGGAAAGCCTGGACATGCAGTTTTGGTTGGATGGAGGCTGGGGAGTGGATGTCTTGTACGGACAGCAAACCCGCTTGCATAGAGATATTGACATTGATTTTGATGCCAATTATACAGACCAACTCCTTGATCTTTTGCAGGAGAGAGGATATCAAATTGAAACAAATTGGTTGCCCACCCGTGTGGAACTGTATAGCAAAGAATTAGGCTATATTGATATCCATCCTTTTGTCTTGAATGCGGACGGCACTTCCAAACAAGCCGACTTGGATGGAGGCTGGTATGAATTTCAACCGGACTATTTTGGAACAGCAGTCTTTGAAGGCAGAAGCATCCCTTGCATTTCTGCAAAAGGGCAACAAGTATTCCATTCGGGCTACGATTTAAGAGAGAAGGATATTCACGATTTATCTATAATTAAACAATGTATAACAACAATGAGCCTAACAATTAGATAAGAACAAGAAAATGACAGAAAAACAAATTGTCTGGTATATCTTACTTACAGAAGTAAAGATAGACAGTGACACCCAGTCTGTCACATCCCTGAGTGTAGCTCCATTGGCAGTCTTGCCGGAATTCCAGCGTAAGGGAATTGGGGGGGGGATGTTGATTCAGTAAGCCCATCAGAGGGCAGCACTTTTGGGTTACGGCACAGCAGTCGTATTGGGGCATAAAGAGTATTATCCTCGATTTGGCTATCGCAAGGCTATCGATTTAGGAATTGAATTTCCTTTCGAAGTCTCTCATGAATATTGCATGGTGGCTGAATTAATACCTGGAGCTACTGAGAATGTGAAAGGTATGGTTTGTTATCCAACTGACTTTAAATAGTTTAACAAGTAAAATTCATTATATAACTCGGACTGGGTATTTCAATTTCCCAGTCCGTATTCTGATAGTACTTATTCAATTGGAAGATTGTGTTGCTTCAAGAATGAAAGTTTATCCCAATACCCTCTTTGAAAGACGATTTTGTTATCTTTTACATGAAAAAATCCGCATCCACGAAGTCCAAGAGAGTCTTTCCATTCCATGATAGCCCATTCGCCATCTTCAAAAATATTTTCCACCATACAAACCATTTTAGCAGTGGCAAATTCATTCACAAACATTTTGTAGATTGATTCTTTACCTATTATTGGTTCGTTTGCGACTTGATGATTTACTGCATTAGTAGCATACAGCTCTGCTATATGATAAGCATCTGCTTTGTTAAAGCAATCTATCCATTTTTCCAAAACTTCTTTAGGCTTCATTTTTTATAAATTCTTAGGATTTTGATTCTGTAATAAAAACAATCTGTTTGGATGCATAGATACTTGATTTTATTAATAATAGGCTATTCTATATTCTAAATCCTCTGGATTTTTGCTCTCTCTGCACCGAGTTACGTAGATTCTGCTGTAACTTTTCCCATTGTTCCTTAAACCATTGTACTATGGGTTGTCGGTTTATGGTCAGCATAAGCTTACCACTATCCATCGGATGTTTCTCAACCCTAAAAATATCATTCTTGATGTCAAATTTCCACCTGTGTTCTTCGGAATAAATTTTGCCACTACATTGTATGGATTCTTTCTTTGTCAAGAGGTTTTCTATCATGTCTTTGGTAAACCCGATAACAGCGCATAATTTTTCCATTCTCAACATCTCTTTGAACATGGGAAACCATTTGTGGGCTTTTTCAAGCAAGGTGCTCAATCGTGATATTTCCTTGTCTTTGGCTTCAAGTTCTTGATTATGTATTCTTTGAAGATTACGAATTTGTCTGCTATGCTGTTCCTGTATTTGTTGTATCTGAATTTTTAATTCATCAGTAGCTTTGTCCCGTTTGGTAATTTCCTGATGTAGCTGCTCGATGTGATGTTCCAGTTCTTTCAGCTTACCGCTTCCGAAAAGAGAACCTACACCGCTTGCTATGGCGGTAGCAGCATTGGTGGCTGTTTTCTTTAGTTTGTCCGTGCGTATCTCTGCTTTTACCTGTTTGAGTTCCTGTTCGGCAAGGCTTACTTGTTGTTCCTTGTGTCGCTTGGTTTCCTCTATACGTTGCAGTTCGGCTTTCTGCTTCTCAATGATGAAATCATTTCGTTCCAGATGCTCTTTACCTGTGACAGCTTTTGCCTGTCCACGTTCCATCAGGAGAATATCGGAAGCAAGGGTCTGCATGGTTGCCATATCCTCGTCATTGAGCTTTCGGCTCTTTCCAGTTTCATGGTTCATCCAGTCGAATACGACATGAGCATGATAATTTGGTTTGAACCATCTGTTACCGACTTGGAAGCTCTCCTTGTCTTCTGCTTCCGGCTGACCGTTCAGCCAATGCCCTTCGTCTTTATGCAGGAAAATCTGTAGCGGAGTGATGCCCCAGCGTCTTTGGCACTCTTCACCGAATTTGCGTACATCAGCCAGTGTGGTGTCCGGTCTGATAAGCAATACTCCTTCACGGATGGGTGAGCATCCCGCCACCTTGATAATCTTTCCATTCTTTCCCTTGCGTTCCCTTTCCTTTTCCTGCATGGCACGTCCGGTCTTTTCCTTGACCATTTGCTTGATATTGTCATAATGAGTTCGCAGTTCGGGAGTGCCGAAGTCGGGATTTATCCACTGTTCGTTATCG
This sequence comes from Bacteroides sp. CACC 737, assembly GCF_013874375.1. Taxonomy (NCBI): domain Bacteria; kingdom Pseudomonadati; phylum Bacteroidota; class Bacteroidia; order Bacteroidales; family Bacteroidaceae; genus Bacteroides; species Bacteroides sp. CACC 737. Next base: position 2,292,241 of record NZ_CP059408.1, on the reverse strand, counting down.
GTGGAAAGTTCGGGAACGACATAGATTCTGGACTCCCCGATATTACGCATATACTCGGCAGTCCTTCGGTTGTGTGCCTCGCTCGATGCGATGTTGCAAGGCTTGATATGTATGCTTGATTTTGTTGCCATAGCTTCTTTCCTTTGTTTACAATTGATTTACTTTGCTCGCTTTCGCAGAGGGGTTCTTAGGGGTAACCCATAAGCGGAGATTGCAAAGAGAGGGTCACTCTTTGCTCGGGGTTCTCAGGGGTGAAACGCCCTGAGTGGGTCATTAGGGCAAAGCCCTAATCCCCTCGGGAGAGCCCACAACTACGAAAGCGAAGCGTGTAGTTATAGTGGGCTATAACCGGAAGCCTTTCGGTTTCTTGGATAGCGTATCATTCCTCTTTTCGACAGATTGCGCTTGCTCTTTCCTATCGGCTATTCGTTTCTGTAAATATTCGTTCAGATCTTTACATCCACTGTAGATTTGCGAGGCGTCACGTATATACCGGGTAGCATCATACTCCTTTCGGATTTGCTGTATTGCTTCCATTCCTGCACGGTCATTGTCAAAGAAACAGTGGATGCGCTCATAGCTTCCCAACGGATAGAGTGCCTTGGGAACATTGGCTACGGAATTAAGAACTATGTAATCCTGTCTGTCGAAGTCGGGTGATTGCGGACAGCTTTCCAGCCTTAAAGTAAGAAAGGAAAGGTAATCCATAAATCCCTCAAAAACGTAACATGTACTCCTTGGTTTTCCTGACTGTCTGATATGGGATATTTCTTTTGGTGCGATACATCCCTTGAAATATCGGTTGCGAATTTCATATCCGCCTGATATGTTCGGAAAGGCAATGGCGAAATACCGTTTGCCGTTGTGGGTGAAACGGGCTTCCTTACATTCTCTTTTCGCCAGTGCCGTGTTTATCCCTCTTTCCTGTAGGTAGGCAAGCAGGGCAGGAGAAGCCAGCAGCACAATGTCCAATTGCTGAAAACTCGGTTCGGAAAATGATTGCTTGCCAAAAGAGAAAGACACGGGACGTATGTGTGGTATCTGTTCTTCGATTTTCTGTAGAAGATAAGGCACATAGTCGGAACAGTAGAGTTCCTGTGCCAGTGCGATGATATTTCCACCTTTGCCGATTGCGAAATCATACCATTGGTTGCGCTCGGTATTTACTTTGAACGAGGGTTCTGTCTCTTCCCGTAACGGGGATTTGTACCATAGGTTAATACCTTGCTGCTTGACGGGAGAATATCCCAAACTGTACAGAAAATCCGCTATCCTGATTTGTTTTGCTGTCTGTATATCCATAATAAGATGAGTGTTTGAATAATGGTTGGAATATTTATTTCTCTTTTCGCCCGTACTTTTTTATGAAGTACGGTCTGTATAATCACTTCACTTTATCTTCGTATATATAGGATACGGTAATAAAGTGAAGCGCTTTTCTATTCCCTACAACCGCTTCGCTTTATTCTTAATATATAGACCTGCCGAATAAAGTGAAGTGATTACAGGTTATACGGTCTAATAGTGAAAGTCCGGCTTGAACGTGTATTTCCTGCCGTTCTCCTGTACTATCATCCGTTTGTTCCGGAGCATGGTGATAAGTGATACCGCTTTTTGATGGTTCAGTTTTACACCTACCGACATATATGACTTGATTAAGGAGGTTTCCAGATCCTTGTAGCCGTATTCCTCTTTCAGTCCGAAAGCCGCTTCCAGTGCTATGCGGTGCTGCTGTTCGCTAATATGTCTGTAAGGGTCAAACTTTTCCTCTTCCGGTCTTCCGGGTTTCTTCGCTTCGGGTCTGTACCCCTCTATGAGTTCAGGCAATGCATTGTCGTTGATACGGAAAGCGAAAGGCTCGAAATCCATTGCACGGATGTGCATGGCTGAAACATTGCTTATATCCCCGTTGCTCTTGTCCTTTTCCACCAGCAGAACGGTTTCCGCCTTGTTGTTCAGCTCCGTACCGATATGCCCTCTTGCGTTTTCATCGCCTTTGTTCTGGTGGAGTATCGTATGGATGTGTATCTGCCTGTCATCCGTCCACTGCATCAGTTTGGATATAATGCGTGTCGATTCTCCCGGACTGTTGATGTCATATACCATATCACGGATGCCGTCTATGATTACAAGCCCTATGTCCGGTGTATTATAGATAGCCTGTTCGACAATCCTGATACGCTGTTCGGGCGTGTATTTCCTCAAAGCGAGAAACTCCAGATGTTCATTGTCCCTGTCATCAGGAAGACCAGCAAGCCGTAAAATACGTTTCATGACTTTCAGACAGTGATAATGGCTTTGTTCCGTGTCCACATAAAGAATCTTCCTTTTTTCTTCCGGTAGTTCCGCAACATACCGCAGTACCGTACCGTTTTTCAATGCGGCGGCTACGATAGCCGATACATTGAAAGTCTTTTTACTCTTGGCTTTGCCGATGGATGCACTGAAATTGCCCAGTGTACCAATGACCGAACCTTGCACTTTTAGAATCTCAGGTGCTTTTTCGTAGATTTTCGACAGACTCAGGCGTGAAGCTTGCCAAAGGATTATTGCCTGTTCTGCCGAAATCTCCTTTATTTCTTTCATATAGTCCATAAGCATACCTCCCATTATTTCCGTCCTCCTGTTTTCTTCCCGGCAAGCTCAAGAGCCAATTCCGCATCTACGATAATCTTGCGCCCTATCTGGGTAATCGCCTTGTCTATCTTACCGCTTTTCTTTATGCGGTTGGCAGTGGGCAGACTGCACCCGAACAGTTTGGCTATACCGAGTATTCCGTACACATACTTCTTTTCCGTGTCTGTAACGGGTTGCGGCAATGCTTCGGCCTGACCTGAAGCGTGCTTACTCAGGAATATGAATTCTTCGCCTGTCATCTGCCAGACGGGTTTTGATAATAATTCTTGGATATTTGTCATCGTCCAATCTATTTAGTCGTTAAACAATCAGCCCTGCGCACTGGCTGTTATTTCTGTTCTCGAACGATGCAAAATTAGGTAGGGTTATGAGTGGTAAGGATGGGGACGGTACAAACTGAATATCATTGTATCTTATTGAATATCAGAAAATAAAAATACCACTCAAAAATTATTTTGAGTGGTAAAAGTGGAACTTTCGTAAAGTATCAGGATATATTACGGATTATCTGAATATATGTTCCATTTCCTTGGCGAAATTTTGGTTGCTGTCACTGGGGAAATCTGAAACAGGCTCCTTGTACTTGGATTTGTAGTAGCTGTCGTCAATATCCAGCAGTTTCAGTATTCTGTCTTTCCATTTGTCCCTGTCCTGTTTGGAGAGTTTCTCGCTCATCAGGAATATCAGATAGCATACACGTATTTTCTCTCTCGGTTTTATTTTCAGCTTACAGTTGCAGGGGTGAAGATTCATATTGGCATAGAAATCCAGTGCGGAAATTTCTTCGAACTGTTCTCCTATGCACACCTCATGAATGAGCGAAAGTAATTTCATGCTGAAATATTCCTGTTGTTCTTCTGTCGTTTCCTGCTGACTGATTGGCTCGCTTGATTTATTCTCTTGCTTTCCGTCAGGAATGTATTTCTTCAATATATCCAGAAAAAGGCAGCTTTGACGGTATATGTCCGCACAACAGTTCTTCATGTATTGGAATGCCTCTGTTCTTGCAGCCTTTTGCTGATCATAGAGTTTGTTCAGTTTGGCTTTTTCCCTGTCATATTCAGCCTTGCAGCGTTCATATTCTTTCTCTGCCTGTTTTTCCTCTTCGGCTGTATGCTCCCTGTAACCAATGGAATCATACCTGTTGTTGGCTTCATTCAGCGGCTTGCTCAGACTTCTTGTAACATCCAGCTGGGCTTCAATTTCCTGAGAATACCTTTCCATGTGCTGATAGCAAGCACGTTCTATGGCTCTGTCACTTAACGGGCGTATCTCATAAGCCTGTATGCTCTTTTCTATTTCAGTTTTCAGGCTGTTGAGTATCAAGGTGTATTGCTCTTTTTGCTTGTCAAGCACCAGTTCAAGGATAGCGGCTTCAAAGGATTTCATGTCATTATACTCCTGATAGAAATCCGATATGAATTTCTGCCTGTCAAAAGAAAAAGCGTAATTATCTATATAGTCTCTGTATATTCTGTTGAGTTCTCCATATTGGGGAATCATCGTCTGTATCTTTCCTGCCATATACTTTATATTATGGGTTCTTGTCCTTGTCAAGGAATAAGGTCAGTTCTTCTTCCACTTCTTCTATACTCGGTAGGGCAGATTTCAGATTTTCGGGTACTGCCTTGCTCAATTGATAGTCGCTGATACCTATCGGCTGGTCATATCCAGCCAAGGCATATTGTGCCACGACCTCATCCTTACCCCTGCACAGCAAAAGACCGATGGTCTTGTTATCATTTTCTCCCCTCAGTTTATCATCTACAACATTGATATAGAAATTTAACTGCCCTGCATATTCCGGTTTGAATGGCGTTGCTTTCAATTCCACGACAACATAGGCATGGAGCTTGATATTATATAGGATCAGGTCGGCGAAAAAGTCACTGTCCCCAATCTGGAAATGTTTTTGTCTGGCAACAAAAGCAAAGCCGTTACCCATTTCCAGCAAGTAACGGGTTACATGCTTTACCAACTGTTCTTCTATATCCCTTTCGTCAGCCTTTTCCTTTGCTCCTGCCAAGTCAAAGATATACGGGTCTTTTAACAGATAATTGGCAAGATCGCTTTGAGGTGCCGGAAGTGTGGCAGTGAAGTTGTTTACCTTGTTACTCTTGATTTGTCTGTCATACAGATTACTTTCAATCTGCATTTTCAGCACATTACTGCTCCAACCCATTTCTACAGATTGTTTCATATACCAATACCTTACGCCCAATGGTAGCGGATTATTGAGTATGACCATATGGCTTGCCCAATTTATTCTTGCAATCGGTGACGCCAAGAATAAATCTTCTATATCCTCTATTTTTATTTTATAGATGGTTGCTACTGTTTTTGCTACATTCTGAAATTGCGCAGGAACCTCCTGCGTAATTTCTAAAGATTGATTATCAGCTGATTGTATTTGCGCAGTAAGCTCCTGCGTAAATTGTCCGCTATTGAGCTTAAGGACTTCATTAGTAATGTTTTGAATATTTGGGACCGACAGTATTGAATCTGCTTCAATAAAACTACGAAGTACATTTAACGGATATAAACGGGCAAACTGGCACATATAAGTAAGATTACGTTCCGAATATCCCTTCTTTTCAGGATAATTGAATCTGATTGCCTGTGCCAATTTTTTGATAATTTTACCACCCCACCCATGTAGGTGTTGGTGGTACAGTATATAATTCCCCATTTTCCAGTAATGGAACAACATCTGGGCATTGGCTGCGGTAATGAGTCGGACTTGTGCCTGTTCTATTTCCGAACCGACAGCATGGACAAAGGCATCAAAATGACCTTTCTTTATATTATGTTCGTTGTTATTTTCCATATCACTAACTATTACTTAACAAAGATAACTCTAATAATGGATAATCTGTGAAACTGACTGATACTTTTAGAGTTGGTTAAACTTGTTCATTGCATTGGCCTTAATATCGTCTGCTATGTCAATGTAAGGCTTCATGGCTTTATAATCACTGTGCCCTGTCCATTTCATTACAACCTGTGCAGGAATACCGAGAGCCAGTGCATTACAGATGAATGTCCTTCTTCCTGCATGTGTGCTGAGTAATGCGTATTTCGGTGTAACTTCATCTATACGTTCATTTCCTTTGTAGTAGGTTTCACGTATAGGTTCGTTAATTTCTGCCAGTTCTCCCAGTTCTTTCAGATAATCATTCATTTTCTGATTGCTGATAACAGGCAATGCCATGTGGTTTTCAAAATGGATGTCCTTGTATTTTTCAAGTATGGCTTTACTGTACTTGTTCAGTTCAATACTCAGACTATCTGCCGTTTTAACGGTGGTGACTTCTATATGGTCGGACTTGACATCACTTCTCTTTAGGTTACGAACATCTGAATAACGCAGACTGGTAAAGCAACAGAACAGGAAAACATCCCGGACACGTTCCAGATACTGTTTGTCTTTGGGTATCTGATAGTCTTTTAGTCTGTTCAACTCTTCCCATGTCAGGAAGATTACCTTCTTGGGGGTGGTTTTCAATTTCGGTTTGAACGTATCGTATGCTATATTCTGGTGATAGTCTTTCTTGAAGCTCCATCGCAGGAACCATTTGAGGAATCCCATTTGTTTACCGATGGTACTGTTTCTCATGTCTTTTTTGTCACGCAGGAAATTGATATACTCGTTCAATCCGAACTCATCGAAATATTCAAAGGTCACATCTTCCTTGAACTCCTTGAGGTGATTTTTAACGGCTGCAAACTTTTCGTATGTGGATTCAGTCCAGTTATTCTGATTGCCGCATTCTTTTACAAATTCATCGAACACCTCCCAAAAACTTATCTGTGCTTCTTCCTGCTGTTCTTCGTTGGCATTCTTCATCCGCAGGTTGAATGCATCCTTTAGTTGTTGGGTAGTTGGCATGGTTTCCTGTACCTCAAACTCCTTGAACACATTTTGAATTTCGGCATAGTATTTCAGCAGATCGGCATTGATTTCAGATGCACTTTGCTTTAATTTGTTGGTACACCCGTTCTTTACTCGCTGCTTGTCGGAATCCCATTTGGCTACATCGATGCGGTAACCCGTTGTAAACTCAATGCGCTGGCTTGCGTATATGACGCGCATACGGATGGGGACATTCTCCACAATTGGCACACCGTTCTTTTTCCGGCTTTCCAATGCAAAAATGATGTTTCGTTTGATATTCATAATTGGGTGCGTTTGAAATTCTACACCCAAATATACACCCAATATTTGGAATAGCAAAAGATATTCAGAAAGATTTAGATTTACTATGTATTCCAAATTGTGTGTGATTATCAGTAATTTGCAATTTTATGATATTTCTTGAATGTATAGGTTCGAGAGCCTCTCTCTCCGCTGGAAAGAATTGCAAAACAAAGAAAATCCCTGTAAATTAATGCTTTACGGGGATTTTTTGTTTTTGGTGCATGGCAAAAATAAGCATATCAAAGCATTCTTTCGGTGTACTATTCGGTGTACCTGATCTCCTTCAATGTCAGGTACACCTATTAAGTAAATAATTCATTGTTTATCAGTGTTTTGCATCTTGACTTGTTGCTCTTGGAATTTTAGTTTTGTGATTAAAAAACAAGTAAGATGGAAAGAACAACATTTTGTCTATTGTTCTACATTCGTAGGACGAAATTGAATCGGAACGGTGAGGCTCCGATAATGATGAGAATTACAGTGAATGGAGTCCGGGTTGATGCTTCAGTGAAGAAAACAATTCTTCCGGAGTTTTGGAGTGCGGCAAAAGGAAAGGCTTTGGAAAAGAAGCGTGAGTACAAGGAACTGAATCTGTATCTTGATTCTATCCGTTTGAGGATAATGAAAATTCAGCGTGAACTGGAAATAGAAGGTGTAGCAGTTTCTGCCGGCAGTGTCCTGGACCGTTTTTGGGGAAAGGATGCTCCCGTACAGCGTACCCTGTTTGAGGTTTTCCGTGAACATAATGATAAATGCGCCCGATTGTCCGGTACGGACATGGCGCCTGCAACCGTGCAGCGTTATGAGACATCCTTGAAGCATACTCAGGATTTTGTCTGGGAGACATATCATAAGAAAGATATTCTTTTGGATGAAGTTTCCCGCCAGTTTGTTGAGGATTACGAGTTTTGGCTTAAGACCTCGAAAAAGTGTTGTCATAATACAGCCACCAAGTATCTGAAGAACTTCAAGAAGATTATCCGTATCGCTTTGGCCAAGGGATGGATGAAGAATGATCCGTTTTTGGAAATCAGGTTCTCGTTGGATAAGGTGGAGCCGGACTTCTTGGAAGATTCGGAAATCCGAAAACTGATTTCAAAGGAGATTGATATTCCGAGGCTGGGTCAGGTACGGGATATTTTTGTGTTCTGTTGCTTCACCGGTCTGGCCTTCTCGGATATTCACGGATTGGGAAAGGAGCATATCGTGGAGGACTCGAACGGTGTCAGATGGATACGCAAGGGAAGGCAGAAGACCAAAATCATGTGTAACATCCCATTGATGGAAGTTCCGTTAAAAATATTGGAGAAGTATTCCACCAATGAATATTGCAGGAAACATGGTGTGCTTTTTCCGGTGCTTTGTAATCAAAAAATGAACGCCTATCTTAAGGAGCTGGCTGATATTTGTGGCATAAAAAAAACATTGACCACCCATGTGGCGCGTCATACTTTTGCCACTTTTGCCCTGGCCAATGGTGTTTCGATAGAGAGCGTTGCTAAAATGCTGGGGCATACCAATGTTCAGATGACCCGTCATTATGCGCGTGTGCTGGACCGTACAGTGATACGTGAGATGTCACAGATAAAGATGGATTTTCATTTTTCCATGTAAGGAGAGGGTGTTTGGAATGAGCAAAGGCAGACATGAGGTTCGGATGCCTGCTCTTTCAGGAATGGCCGGAGATTGCTTCCGGCCTTTTTTATTTCATTCTGGCGTTTTCTGTCTTTTTTTGGCGGTTGCTCAACGGTTGAGTAACCAATGACCTTGTAATATCTCCGTAATATTGCACCGTAAACAATGAAAACAAGGTCATTATGAATAACAGAAGAACTGCACCTGGTGGGCAGATGACCCACATGCTCAGTACCATACTCGCCAAAGTAACCAACATTGAAAACTTACTGGCTCCTGCCATACATAACTTGCCCGACAGCGAGATACTGGATTCAAAAGGCGTGCGCCTGCTTACCAAAATGTCCGACAGGACACTTCTAAGACGCCGCAATGACGGTTCGTTGCCTTTCCACCGTGACAAGGGGAAGATTTACTACCGCCGTTCGGACGTGCTGCGTGCCATGCTGCTGGAAAAAGAAGAACACTCTAAAAATAAAAGGTTATGAGAAAGATGATTAAGGTTGAAAGCGGCTCGTTCGCCGCACTCGTGAGAAGTTACAAGAAGTCCCTCAACATGTTGGCCGTGCTGCAACATATCTGTGAGGATAACTGTGTAGAACTCTCCATGCTGCCCGATGAGGTTTGTGAGCTGATAAACCTCGATCCGGCAGAGATTGAGAAGCAGCGTTTGAGCGGACGGCTGCGTTTTGCGGAAGAGGAGAACGGGACCAGGCATTATTCGATTGTGGATATAATCAATCTGAAGGATTCCATTGACTGGAAGGTTATTAACATACAGGTGGAAAGCCTTTCCTTTGAGGAAGAGGAATGACGGAGTGCCCTTCTTCCCATTACAGATAAGAGTATGGCCGGCAGACCGGATTTATCCGGGTGCCGGCCATACCTTTGTCATTTCCTGAAAAGCGGCTCTTTACGGCAAACTTAGGATATTTTTTTCAGTCCGTTTGACGGGGCGGCAATTTCCATTGGGGGTACATGCCTTGCCTTCCGTGGCAGGTCCGGTGTATCGTCACTTTCGCCTGTCGCTTTCTGTCCTTTCATTTCCGTTCCGTCATCCGTTCCGCTTTCATGCCCGCCTGCCGGTTTTATGGTAAGCTGTATTTTCCGGTTCAGCGTGGCAAGTTCCTCATTCAGCCGCTTGATTTCCGCATCCTTGGGCCATGAAGCCGCCACAATCTCCTGAAGGACCGGGATGTCCTTCGACAGCTCCGCGTTTTCCTGCTCCCGTTTCTCTATCATGGCGGGAATGCGTTCCAGCGCATTGATGAAGTTCATGACGGCCAGTTTCGGGTCTTTGGCAATATAACCGTTGTTGTAGGTATATTTGATACCGTCCAGCCCCTCGACCATGAACTTGTTCTGCAAAGCCTGCATGTCCCCCTCACAGGTCCTTTCGGTACGGACAAGGATGCGGAAATCGAACAGGGTCCCGATTTTCATATAGTCATCCTCCGTCCGGGCATTCCGGTTGATTGCGGCAAGCCGGTTGCCGAGTATCTCCACGTTGTCCGAATCCACACCGTCCAGTTTCAGGGGATTGGGACGGAGTCCGGTTTTCGCATCTGCGGGGGCCACCTTGTTGAAATATTCCCAGTCCCTGGTGAAACGCCCGATAAAGGCATTGTTTTTTTCTATTCCCGAAGTCCTTTCATTCAGCTTGCCTTTCGCGTTTCCCTTGTTACGGTGGAATGCCTGCCTCTCGCTTTCGAGGACCGCCAGTTTCTTGTCCAGCTTGGCCTTTTCCAGCAGGTCGTCGTTGCCTGAAAGGATGGCCACGTATTCGCTGAAACTGCCGCCTCCGTTTTCGTCAATCGCCCCCTCGTCAATGGTACGGGCGGCCAGATTGCGGCTTTTGAGCTGGTTGATGAACACCTGCTTGTTTTGCAGCAGGTTGAACTTGTAGCTGTCCAGTGACTTCTCCACCGCATAGATATAGCAGTCCACCTTGTTGCCGGCGTACTGCTTGGCAATGATATTGCCTTTTCTCACCGCGCGTCCGTTGCGCTGCTCCAGATCGGACGGCCTTCAGGGTATGTCCAGATGATGGATGGCCACGGCCCGTTCCTGTGCGTTGACACCCGTTCCCAGTTTCTGTGTGGAGCCGAAAAGGAAACGGATGCGCCCGGAATTCATATCCTTGAACAGTTCCTTGCGTGCGTTGTCGCTGTTCGCCTCCTGAATGAACTTTATCTGCTTTTCCGGGATATTATGGTCTTCCACGAGTTTGCGCCTTATCTCACTGTAGATGTTCCACTGGTCGGGTTTATAGGTACTCAAGTCTGAAAAAATGAACTGTGTACCTTTCTGGTCAAGATATTTGTAGTAATACTCCGCAATCTTGGCCGCGCAATGGGACGCCTTGTTTCCCGGACTGTCACCGTACTGTTGGTCTATCAGCCGCATGTCAAGCGACATCTTGTTCGAGTAGTTGGTGGCGATCAGCATCTGTGCCTTCTCCTCCGCTTCGGACAGAGGCTCCCTGTCTATGTAGGTCGCATCCCCGGTTTCGGCGAACTTTATCAGTTTTTGAATGAAAACCTCCTGCTGGGGAGTGGGCGGTATGTGATAGAGTTGCTCGTTGAGTTCCGGTCTGTCAGCCCCCACGTCTTCAGCGGTCTTGTAATCGGTTATTTCCGCATAGAAATTGGCGAGTTCCGGCACCTTGATAAAATAGCGGAAACGCTCTTTCTGCACCACCTGGTTGGTCACTGAAAATTCAAAGTCCGTGCTTTTCTTCGCATAGACTGCGGCCCAGCCGTCAAAGCAGGTAATCCCCTGCCGTTCCATTTCCTTCGGACGGAGATATTTGAAAAGGAGATAGAGTTCTGTCAGGCTGTTGGAGATGGTCGTACCGGACAAGAAAGTGGCCCCCAAATCCCTGCCCGTACGCTCCTGTATGGTACGGATGGCGAAAAGCATGTTCATGGCCTTCATGCTTCCTTCGGGATTGCCCAGACCGGAAACTCTTGCATGGCGTGTGTTGAACATCAGGTTCTTGAAATTGTGCGATTCGTCAACGAAGAGGTGGTCGATGCCCATCTGTCTGAAATCTGTAACATCATCCGTCCGGTCCTTTATATCCTGTTCCAGCTTTTCAAGTTTGGCCTCAAGGTTTTCCTTTCTTTTTTCCAGCCCCTTTTTTATCCAGCCGGTCACTTCATTGCCCTGCTGCTCGAATACGGCGAGATTCTCTTCGATGCTGTCTATTTCCTGCGTATATATTTTCTGCTGTATTTCGGGGGACTGGGGTATTTTCCCGAACTGGTCGTGTGTCAGGATGATACAGTCCCAGTTATTATTTTTGATGTCATGGAATATTCCGACACGCTTCTCTGGCGTAAAGTCCTCCTTGCCCGGATACAGCACTCTGGCATTCGGATAGGCCCTCTTGAACGTGTCGGCTATGTCATGCACATTGCTTTTGAGTCCGATAATCATCGGCTTGTTCGCCAGTCCGAGACGTTTCATCTCAAAGGCGGCTATACACATGATAAGGGTTTTGCCCGTACCTACCTGATGGTCGATTATCCCGCCTCCGTTCATCTTCAGCATCCATACGGCATTTTTCTGGCTATCGTACAGGGACGGTATGCCCAGCCCTTTCAGGTCAAGGAACGGGAAGCTTTGCAGGGAACCGTCGTAATCGGGACGTACATAGCAGTTGAACTTGCGGTTGTACATGTCCGCAAGGTTCTGCTTGAATTCGGGCAGCTGTTCATTCAGCCAGCCGGTGAAGGCGGAACGTATCTCGTTGATTTTGGTGTCGGCAAGCTGTATGGCCTCCGCATCCCGTACCTTAATGTCATTGCCCTCCTTGTCCTGTACGGTCTTGGTTATGTCGGGTACGGTGTTGTGCAGCGCATGTTTCAGCAGGTCGTTTCCGTAATAGCCTCTCTTTTCCCCTTTCACATAATATCTGTCGGTGATGTTCGCGTTGGTGCTCTCGAAGCTCACGCTGAATTCGTCGATGGATTCCGTATAGTGGATATGGGCCTTTGTCTCGAAGAGGTATCCGGCGAATTCCTCATATACGGACATGGGTATCCACCGTTCCCCCAGGTTGAAGTCAAGCTGTTCGAAACTTATGGGTTCCGGTATGGCTTTCCGAAGGGCCTCCAATGATTTTCTGCTCGCTCCGTCATCGGGATAGTCTCTCAGATGGTTCTCTATCCATTCTGCTTTGGCGATCACATTGCCCGCTATGAAACGGTCCTTGATTTCATGGCTCTTCATCATGGGATTGTAGAAGATGCGCTCTTCCAGCTGTTCGAGCAGTTCCTGCCTGCCGATGTCGCTGAGATTCTCCATATATTCCAGATTGACCTCGCCGAACTTGTTCAGGGATGCCGCAAGGGCTTCCTGCGGTGTATCCACATGTGTCACCTCGTTGGCGTTGAACGATACGGGCACGGTGAATATGTCCGCCTTCTGTATCTTCCCGTCGACGGAACGCTCCAATGAGAGCATTTCCCGTCCTCCTGCATCCAACAGCAGGAACTTGGCGTTGTCCTTTCCGTTCAGCTCCCTGAACATGCGGTGGAAACGGTCATACTGCCGGTTCAGTTCCTCCCTTAGTTCCGGCTGTTCGGTTTCCGTTTCGGCTTCCGCATTGTAGAGATTGTGGTAGGCTTCACGGAGCGGGATATAGTAGGTGGCCCGGTATTGTTGTGTGACAGTCAGCCTGAGCGGATGGAACTGTACTTCGGGAGTACCCAATCCCTGCAAATATCCGTATTGCTCACCGGCTTTCACGAGAGAGCCGTTCTTGTATTCGGGGCGTATTTCTCCGGTAAACGGACGTGGTTCCGTTTCTTTTTTCCGTTCTTCCTCGAACCGTAGTCTGCGTTCCTGCCATTTCGCTTCCGCTGCCGCCTGTTCCCCGGTCATTTCTTCTTGTGAGACGGCTTCATCATACATGTTCTCTTGCGAAAACAGATTGAACATTTCCGGTTCGTTTCCTTTTCTTTTGCGGGATGCCGACGCTGTCCGGCCCGGTGATGGTCGGTTTTCCATCATCTGCACCTCCGCTTCCTCCTCGTCCGCATAGGCGGCAAACAGATTAAGCATGGGTTCATAAGGCTTGGTTGACAAGAGACTTTCTTCCTGTATCTCCTGCTGGTGCTCCACTGCTGTTGTTTCCGGTGCGACTTCCGGTCCGGTTTTCAGGGCAGTGGAAACGGTGGAACGGGACAGGTTTTCTTCATAAAGTTTCCGGTCAAGATGGTTCCCCACATCTTGTGCCAATAACTGCCTGAGATGTTCGGCAATGGCTCCGATACTCCCTTCATGGGTAAAATTCATGGCCGGTTGTCCGTACATGTTTTTACCCATGGATACGGAAGTATGGACGATGTGGTCCAAACCGGCATAGCTGTTGTTTATATGGATACTGTCGGATATGATGCGGGTCTCGATAAAGTTCCGCTCTTTTTCGGTCAGTTCCGACTTTCGGGTATTCTTCTGCAACACGATCAGGTCGCTGCCTACTTCCGTACCCGCATCGGTAAACAGATTGTCCGGCAGACGGATGGTAGAAACGAGATTGGCATGATTTACCAGCCACTCCCTGACGGGACGGTTCTGTAGCGAGTCCATGATGCCCGAAGTCGTGATATAGGCCAGTATCCCGCCTTCACGCAGCGTATCCATGCCTTTGAGAAAGAAATAGTTGTGTACGGCAGCGAGTGAGGATTTGCGCACCGGGTCGTCACTCCGGTCAAAGTCCCGGTCATAAATCCTGGTATTCCCAAACGGGATATTGGAAGAAACAACATCGAAGTAGCCGTTATAATAAGGCTGTATGGACTGGAAACCCTCTATGTTCACCTTGCTTTTCGGATAGAGGGATGAGAGTATCCTTCCCGTCAGCCTGTCCTTCTCGAAACAATGGATTTCGGGGACATCTTTCAGAGTGCTGATGAACATGCCCGTTCCGGCGGAAGGGTCAAGAAAACGTTCCGGGCGGATTTCCGGTATCAGCAGGGCTTCCTGCATGGCCGTTACCACCGGTTCGGGTGTGTAAAAGGCTGTAAGAACGGAATTCTTAAGACTTTGGACGTATGACTTGTATTCTTTCTCGTCTTTGGAATACTCACGCAGAAGTTCATGCAGCAGCCGGACCTGGGGAAACAGTTCTTTGTCCGACCTTCATTTTTCTATGTCCGTATCTTTCTCCGCCGGATTCAGGATGCACTTCAGTCCTCCGAAACCCGAATAACCGTTCAAGACCTTGCGTCCCTGTTCCGTAAGACAGAACTCCGGACGCATGAATATCAGTTCAAGTGCGGCTATGTTGTCCGCCAGATGTTGTCGTCTGTTATACGCCATATTGTTCTATATAAGATTGTATGAAACCTGTAAGTTCAACGGTAAGTGTATGACAGGCCGGAGATGATTCAAACCTGTCGTCTATGGAATATTTGCCGAATACCGCCTTTGCGGGTGACAATACCTTCAGGCAGAAATCCGTCCGTCTTTCGGGCCGTACTTCGGGAAACCACTCCGATACAACTTCGAAAACCGTATCGAACCGGGAAAAGCGCAAGTCCTGATAGAGAACGGCGTCAGCCTGTTCCAAAGCCTGCCTGACGGATAGGCCGTCACGTATGGCATGTTCGTAAGCCTCTGCGGCACTGTCCGCCCGCTCCCGGATGAATCCCTTGTCATCGGCCATGTGCGGATGGCTTTCTCTCAAATAAAAAAGGAGAGCTGACTTGAAGCAGGACAGTTCTCCGTTGTTGTCATGTTGTGTAATCATCATCTGTTGTCATTGGATTTTGAATGGGGAAATAATTTGTGACATACCCGGTAACCTGAGAGGAAACCGGGTATATGGATTCGGTAAACGTTCCGCCTGCTGCCGGATTACGAGAACGAGAGGCTGTTCTTTCTGGCCTGCGGTCTGGGAGATACGACATGGCGGGCCGTCTGCTTTGTTTCTTGTTTCCTGTTGTTTTTTGGGGTTTCAACCGCCGGCTTGTATTCACGGGCATTGCGTCCTATGAGCAGGTTGTTGCTCTTGTTGCTGAAACGCACATCATCCGAGAACAGCTGTCTGGTCTTGGGATTGCGCATGTTCTCAATGAATACCATGCCGTGATTCTCCAGTATCTTTTTCTGTTCGGGGGTTATCTTGGCTCCTAAAATCGTATCGTTGACCTTCAGCTGCTTGTCGGACTGTTTGAATGCGATGTCCCTTATGGTCGGATCAACATAGGCCACACCGGAAAGCATGGTGTCGTTCTTGCGCTGTATGTCATTGATGGGGACTTCGCCACCTGAAGCGAGTATCTGCTTCTGCTTGTCGTCCAGTCTCTTCCCATAAATGTAGTCCGGGATTTTGATGGCATCCACGGGCATGGTGATGATGCGGTTGGTGGACTCGTGGAAACTGACATAGCATTTGCATACATTTCCTGTAAGCGTGTCCTTCATTTCCTTGATTCCTCCCAACGTACCCGTTTCGGCCAGTTTGTCCTTCTCTTCATCCGTGAATACGCCTTTATAGACCGGCAAATCATATTGGGGCTTGTCCAGACGGGTGAGTGTCTTGAGTTCCACTTTGCCGTCCGCACCTTTCACACACATGAAACAGGCCTCGCCCAAATCTTTCTTTTCTCCGTTTATCTCCTTGCTGATGGGCAGTGCGGTGGAAGTGATTCTTCCTTTGAGAAGTTCTCCCATGCAATGGTTGTTGAACAGAGTCTCCTTGTCAAGACCGAGTGCGTTCAGATCTTTCCACGGCAGTTGGTGCTCATCAAACTTATACCGCCGGGCCAGTTTGGCGATACGTCCCTCGTCGTTGAGTTCGCTGTTTTCTACCAGTTTCTTGCCGTCCGGTCCGGGGTCTTCCCCTTTCCGAATCTGGATGACCGCGTTCAGTGTCTTGTCCAAAACGGCAAGTGGTACAAGGAAGAAACTGAAGCTTGTAGGATTTTGGTACTGGTTCTTGAAATTCGTGAAGAACAGTTCCAGAGGTGTGGTACGGTCCAGTTTGAGAAAACTGTTGTTGTTCTTTTTGTCCGGCGGTACGACTTCGATGCTGCCGTCCTGTTCGTTCATCTTGGAGATGACTGCGGTCTTGTTCGTTCTCTTGTCAAGGACTGCCATTACATGCTCGTCCTGACTCTGCTCTTGTTGCTCTTGTTTTTTCTTAGCCATAAAATTAATAATTTAAGTGATACAATAATTAATCAATATCGGGTAAACCTTAGCCCGTCGATGCGAATGTAGAGGTTTAATTGATAGGTTATTACATTTTTACCGATGTGGGGTATGGATGGCGGTGTTTGACGGGAAATGGCTGAATAGGTTGACACGTATATCTCCTAATTGATATAGCTAATTTCATTCATTGAGATATAAAGTATATACAGCAAATGAGTTCTATAAATAAAACAAGAGAAATACTGATTTTATTACTTCTTTAATCTTATCTTTGCCAAAGATAATGTTTAACTCTCAGTATTTTATAAGTTTGTGTAACTTAAATATATAAAACGATGAAAGACATAGGCTCAATTTGGAATAAATGGGATTTGCATATACATTCCGATGCATCTGATGGAAAAATGAATTGTCAGGAAATTATAGATAAAGCTAAAGAAGAAAAACTCTCTGTTATCGCTTTGACGGATCATCATACTGTTAAAAATATAGATAAAATAAAAGAACTTGCAAAATTAAATGATATAATAGTTTTGTCAGGAATTGAATTCCGGACAGAATATGGGCAAAAATCTGTCCATATGATAGGGCTTTTTCCTGACAACTATAACGATATTGATTTAGATGGCAAATTTTTGACAGAAAACATTCTCAATCCTTTAGGACTCTCTGAATCAATGATTATTCAAAAAGGAAAAGAGGCTGATGGTACTAAAGATAAATCTGATGAGTATTATTTTAAGAAAGGTATTTTCTTAGTACAGGTTGATTTTAAAACTGCTGCAAATTTGATTCATCAATATGGAGGTATTGTAACTGTACATGCAGGTTCTAAATCTAATAGTATTGATGAAGAAATGAAACATGATGGAACAAGTAAAAAGAATGTTTCTATTTATGATTCATTAGGTCCAGTTAAAGATGAATTATTCAAAGGTGGATATATTGATATTTGTGAAATAAGAAATGAAAAAGATGGAAAAGAGTTTTATAAATCAGAGTTTTGTAAACCTTCAATAACCGCTTCAGATGCTCATGAAAAATCAGTTATAGGTTTAGGCTCATGTTGGGTAAAGGCTGAAAAAAACTTCAATGGATTAAAGCAGATATTAAATGAACCAGAGAGAGTTAATTTTAATAATCCGGAAATATTAGAACGAGTAGAAAGTAATCCCCTTAAATTTATAAAACAAATAAAGATAAAAAGAACAGCAAATGCGACAATGAATGAAATCTGGTATGATAATATTGAAATAGAATTGAATCCTGGACTTGTCGCTATTATTGGGAATAAAGGTAGTGGTAAAAGTGCAATTACTGATATTATAAGTCTTTGTGCAAATACCCATAATGATGAATTTTCATTTTTAAATAAATATAAATTTCGTTCCCCTAAGCCTTATGATCGTTCTAAGCAAATTCAGGCACAAATAGTATGGGCTGATAATAGTTGTTCTGATTGGATAACATTAGATAGCTCTTGTGATAAAACAAATGTTGAAAGAGTAAAATATATCCCTCAGAGTTTTTTAGAATCTTTATGTGTTACAGAAGATGATAAACAATTTGAAGATGAAATAAAGAAAATTATATTTCAGCATACTCCATTGACAGATAGATATGGGAAAAATACCCTTGATGAAATTATACAGTATTTATCTTCTGAAAATTCAAATGCAGAACGTGTAATTAAAAACAAAATAGAAAAACAAAATTTAGAAATAATAGAGCTTGAAAAAAAGAAAACCGCAGAATTTAAGAATACAATTGAAAATTTATTAAAGAATAAAGAGGAAGAGTTGGTTGTTGTTCAATCTCAGAAGCCAGAAGAAGTTAAAAAGCCTATAGATGATGAAAATGTCAATGAACAAAAGCAATCTGTCATCAAGAGTATTGAGAATATATCAAGAGAAGTTACAAGTATACAGCAGAGAATAGATGAATATATTGCAAAAAGAACAGAACTAAATACAGATATACAGAATCTTTCTCAGATAAAACAGAGTTTAGTACTTATGCAAAGTAATATTTCTCAAAAAATGGAAGAACATAAGTCTTTCTTATTGAAATATAACTTAGATATAAATGAAGTAGTTAAAGTTGATTTTAGACTAAATCTTATTGAGGATAAAATTAAAAGTCTTACTAAACAAAGAAGTGAAATAGTGGAATCTTTAGATGGTGATGATAATTTGTATGACAAAAAAAAGAAAAAGGAAGAAGAGAAAAAAGCTAAAGAGAATGAATTGAATGGTCCTGAACGGATGTATCAAAAATATTTATCTGAAATTGAAAAATGGAATAAAAGGTGTAACGATATTCTCGGTGATGACCAGACTGAAGATACTATAAATTACTACAAAAAAATACAGCATTATATCAACAATAATCTTGAACAAGAATTGAAAAACGCACAAGAAATGCGCAATAATTTAGTCCAAGAATTAGTCGATTTAAAGAAAATTACACTGTCGACTTATAATAAATTGTATGCACCTGTTTTAGACTTTGTTGAAAGATTTAAGGATAAAATGAGAGACTATCCTATTCAATTTAGTGCATCGTTTATTGTTCGGGATTTTTCATCTCGCTTTTTCGATATTGTATCTCAATCAAGTGCAGGTTCTTTCAATGGAAAAGAGCAAGGATTTAATCGCTTAAATGATGAAATTGATCATGTGGATTTCAATGATAGCTCGGCTATTTTGCATTTTACGAATAATATAAATACTCTTTTACTTTCAGATGTAAGGGATAATATGAACAACCAAGAACGAGATATTGAGTCTCAGTTAAAGAAAGGACATACAAAACAGGAATTATATGATTATATTTATCAATTAGATTATATACAGCCATCTTTTCAATTAATGATGGGGGATAAGCAGTTACCTGCACTTTCTCCAGGTGAACGTGGAGCTTTACTGTTGTTGTTTTATTTGTTTATAGATATGGATGATAAACCATTAATAATAGATCAGCCAGAAGAAAATTTAGATAATGAAAGTGTATACAATTATTTAGTTCATTTTATAAAAGAAGCAAAGCAAAAGCGTCAGATAATTATTGTAACTCATAATCCTAATTTAGCAGTTGTATGTGATGCTGATCAAATAGTCGAAATGAAGATAGATAAATCGTATCGAAATAAAGTTTCATTTCAATCTGGAGCTATTGAAAATTCAATAATAAATGATAGGATCGTGACTATACTCGAAGGCACATATCCTGCATTCAATAATAGAGATTGTAAATATTCTATTGTAGAACATAAACTATAATACATATAATTTGCTATGTAGGTAACATAATCCATGTGGCAATTGGAGGCTGTTCACTCTCCAATTTGCCACAATATGTTATGATAAATACTGTAAACGGCTATGTTTGTGCCTGTGCGCCTCCATCACCACCTAACAGGTGTTTGAGTTCCGGATCATTCTCTATGCGGATTAGTTCGTTCTCCACAAGTTCCACAATATCCTGTTTGATTTGCCGGTAGTTGGCTTGTATCTGCTGTTCCATTATATCGTTGCCGTTCTCGTCCAGAAAACTGCTGATTTCAGGGATGGGCTGATAGGTGGCTGTTTCCTTCTGTACCGCATCATTATCCACCACTATCTGCGCATGGAAAATTTTTTGGTCTATCGTTTCTCCGAAATTGTCCGTTACGGCACCTACAAACATACCTTGTGAGAGTGTACTGATTTTACTGGCAGGTATCAGGCTGTCCAGTTGGGTGCTGAAGGAAGTGGACGTATCGTTACGGTTGATACTCATAGACTCCCGCTTTTGCAGGATTTTCCCGAACCTTTCCGACAATGTTTTGGCCGTTTCACCTACTACCTGACCACTGAATACATTGCCCACAGTTGACATGATAACGGCGGCCTCCTTGTCACCGTAGTCACGTTTCAACTGGCTGAAGTCCTGAAAGCCCAATACAACCGCCACCTTGTTGCTTCGTGCCGTGGCAATCAGATTGTCCAAACCTTTAAAGAAAATCGTGGGTAACTCGTCAATAATCACACAACTTTTGAGTTGCTTCTTCTTATTTATCAGTTTAACGATTCTCGAATTATAAAGCCCCAATGCTGCCCCATAGATTGAAATTCTGTCGGGATTGTTGCCCACACATAACACTTTCGGTTCTTTGGGATTATTAATATCCAGCGTAAAGTCACTGCCGGACATTATCCAGTAGAGTTGCGGACTTATCAGTCTGGATAACGGGATTTTAGCACTTGCAATCTGGCCCTGGAGCTGCTCGCTCGCCCCGCCTTTCCATGCGTCAATGAACGGACTCAGATAGTTCTCAAGTTCGGGATAGCTTGTCAGGATGGTGAATACATCCTCGTACCTTTTGTTTAGTAGTTCTATCGCATGGGGGAATGTACAGAACCTGCCGCCTTCATAGATTTTCAAAAACCATATTATCGCCGTAAACAGGACAATCGGGGATTCTACGAAGAAGTCCCCTTGTTTTTGCACCCACGACTTATTGAGGTTAAGCATTATGGTGTACGACGACTCGTAAGCGTCTGAAATATCCGTCATCAGTTCCGGTGCCAGCGGGTTACAGCGATGGCTCTTGCGTGGGTTATCGAAATTTATCACGTAGAACTTGGGCGGTATCTTATAGCGGTGTCTGTACTTAATCAGGTGGTTATAGGCAATAACCGACAGGTCATCAAATTTAAAGTCGTATATATAAAGAGCATAGGACTTCTCTATTGCCTGCTTTATGTAATTATTGACCACGGCATACGATTTTCCGCTACCCGGTGTACCTAAAATCATGCTGGCCCGGAAAGGATTCACCACGTTTATCCAGCCTTTCCATTCCTTTCTTCCGTACCAGAATTTGGTCGGCAGGTTAATGGAATACTCGTTTTCCATAAGGCGGGTTTCCTGCATGAACGATTCATTCTCGGTATTGAAAACGTCCTCCAGCAAATTGTTCTTCAACAGACGGCTAATCCATAAACCGGATGCCAACAGGCAGAAGAAACCGCCGGCCAATGTCGCGGTATAAAGTATGGCGTATACACCGGATGATGCGTCAATGGACAGTAACCACCAGTTCAGGAAAAAGAGTATGGCACCCGCTATGGCCGCAATAATTATTTTCCTTCATGTGATTTCATGCTTCTTTACCCCTTGGTTGCCCATGCAGGACAGACCGAGGAAGAGGACACAAAACAGTTTGGTGTAAAGAAGGGACGAGAACAGTCCTGTGGTACGCTGGAAATTGGACAGTATCCTGTCCACAATATCAAGCGTCCAGCCCATTTCGTGTAGCCAGCCGTAACAAAACCAATAGATGTGTATCGCCAAAAATAGAAAACTGATGGCCCGCATAAAGTCCGTGACTTTGGCAAGACCTCTTAAATCATCTTCATTCTGCATAATTGTAATTGTTAAAATTCGACTTTTTGTTCTATACCTTAATTATATTATAATTTGCGCCTGCGCTTCTTCTTTTTCCTGCGTCCGAAGCGGAAGGCCGGATCGATGTACTCGTGCGTATGGTCATCTTCCATGAGTACGGAGAAAATGTCAATGGCACCGAGTGCGGACGTATCAATCAGACTGCCGGACGGTTCACTCTGATAGCCTTGATTTTCCTGCTGCCGGTATTCCTTCCTTTCCAGTCTTTCTTCCGTATCTTGTTCCTGCCGGGGTGTATCCTGCTCCGGCGGTGGTATCAGCCTTGTACGGTCCGCATCCGGATTGTAGAACAGCTCGTTGAACACATTGGCCGAAAAGGCCTTGCCCAGACGCGAGCCGTTAAGCACTGTCCGGCTGGTATGGTCTATGAAGGTGATGCCGTACAGACGTCCTTCGGGATTGATACGGTAAACCGTCTCTATATCCGCCTCTTTCAGCCTGCGGGCGAAATCCTCTT
The DNA here is from genome assembly GCF_013874375.1 of Bacteroides sp. CACC 737. Lineage (NCBI taxonomy): Bacteria > Pseudomonadati > Bacteroidota > Bacteroidia > Bacteroidales > Bacteroidaceae > Bacteroides > Bacteroides sp. CACC 737. Next base: position 2,269,694 of record NZ_CP059408.1, on the reverse strand, counting down.
TCGTGCCGATGTCCTGCATGGCTTTAATGACTTCCTGTCTTGTCCTTTCGGCAAGGCTGTTCCTTTTCACCTTTTCAGTAGAAGCGGCAAACTTCTTTTGCAGTGCTTCATAACCGAATGCCTTACCGAACTTGCTGGACTTGAAAGGTGTTCCCACCTGCTGTCCGTTATCATCCAAAGCTCCGTACATAATACCGTGGTATTCCTTCCCGTCCACACTTCCCCTGACTTCATAAACGGTTACGTTATACAGGTTCAGAAGAGTGCCATATTCGGCAAGCGAGTGACAGTTGTAACATTCCAGCAAGGTTCGGGCGGTATGCTTTACCTGTGCTTTCACGTCCCCTTTCGGATAATCCACTTTTTGTAGGGATGACAGTTCCCTCTCACCGTGTTCTCCGAATGTGGGATGAAGCCCGTACTTCACTTCCATTTCACGGCAGATGTTCTGTGCCCGGATAGCTTCCCGGTTATGGTCTATTTTTTCTCCGGTTTCATCAATACGTACCGATACGATGTGCATGTGCTTGCGGTCTATGTCTTCATGCAGCCATGCAATATAGGGCTGGTTCCCGTAACCGAAGTTTTCCATGAACTCCTGCGCCAGTACGGTCATCTGCTCTTCCGAAAGGATGTCTTTCGGGGACGGGTTCAGGGAGATGTGGATAACCGGTTTCCGGACGTGCGAGTTGAGTGCGATGTAAGGCTCGAAAGCCTGCACGCAGTGTTCAATCGGCACATTGCCCGAAGTGTCAGCTGCAATTTGGGGATGTCACAATACCTTTGCCATACCTTCGTCCACCTTTATCTTATTATAGGCAATCACTCCATAGAATGAACTGCCGGATGTGATATTCGGCACCATGATGTTATTCCTTTTTAGTGAGATACTCTTTTTCGTACCGTTTTGTCAGCTCGATAATCTGTTTGCAGAGTTCCTCCAGCTTGCGGGTTTCTTCGGCCAGTTTATAAAGGAAGGCAAGTGATTTCTTTTCCCCATAAATGGTATGGATGGTCTTTACACACTGGTTGTAGTTGTTTCCGATACGGCGGAACTGCTGATAGAAAGAGGTCAGCCGGGCATAATATTCCTGCGCTTCCTTATCAATCCTCACTACCTTGAACTCTCAGCCGAAGATGCGGGCAAAGATAAATTCGGCCTTGTTCTTCATGCCGGACTGTTCAAACATCGTGAGAAACTTCTCGTTCTCACTGTCATTGAGACAGAGATAATAGCGGTGCGTGCGCGGGTCCGCCAGCACCTTGCGCCCTGCGGCGCTACGGATTCTTGTTTCATCTTTCATAACATGAATAATTTAGGAAGTTCGACTTGGGAGAACTGACATTCCCGAAAAGCCTTTCGGGGCGGGACTTTCAGCGGTTGGAAATATTTTCAACCGCTGAAAGTACACCTCGCTATATGCTGACGCATATTAAAATCCGGCTGTGCCGGATTAAAGGTCTGAAGGATTTGTCTTACGTTCTCTTACCGAGAACGGGCTGCGCTCTCCCTGCGACAAAGGTAGATAGTTTTTTCTGTCCGTGCATCATGGCGTATCACGCCAACACCCGCCAATGAATGACTTTGGAGCCGGGGGTACTTCATGGATGCTCTTTTTGAGGTTTATTTGTAGCCGGATAGCTATTTGAACGGATAAACAGATATGCAATCAGGTAGATATTCAAACAGGCATTTATCCGGATATATAGCTATACATATATATAAATGTATAGACGGATAAACAGCTATTCGGATAAATGGCTATGCAATCGGATATGTGAATAGCTATCCGAATATGTACATAGCTATATAGCTACATAGCCGAATAGACAGATAGCTGAATAGCTACATAATTAAATAGCCATGTAATAGAGTAGCTATATAAGTAGATAGCCGGATAGCCAAGTAGCCGCATAATTAAATTACTATATAGCTAATTGGACAAACAGATAACAGAATGAGTAACCGGACAGATGGCCCCAAAGACAGACGGCTGTTCATCTGGCTGTCTATAAATCAATTAATTCATTTAAATCAGTAACAATGGAAAAGAGAAAGAAAACCGTATTCGTTTCGTTCGCCTCCCAGAAGGGCGGCGTGGGTAAATCAACCTTTGCGATTTATGCGGCGTCGTGACTGCATTATGTGAAAGGTCTGAATGTGGCGATAGTGGATTGTGACTATCCGCAGCATTCAATCATCAAACAGAAAAAACGGGATATGGAAGTGGTAAAGACCACACCCGTCTATCAGAATCTTCTGGTGGAACAGGCCGGGCGGTTGAAGAAGAAGGCTTACCCTGTTATCGGCAGTACCCCGGCGGATTGCATGACGGACTGAAGGGCGTTTGAGGAAAAGGCAGACGTGCATTATGATGTGGTGCTGTTCGACCTGCCCGGAACAATGGGCAGTGACGGGGTGATTGCCACAATCAGTGCACTCGATTATCTGTTCGTACCGATAAAGGCAGACCGCCTTGTGCTGGAAAGCACGCTGAACTTTGCCACGACTGTCAATGACCGCCTGATAAGGACCGGCATCTCCAATCTGAAAGCCTTGTGCATGTTCTGGAATATGGTGGACCGGAGGGAACGTACCGTCTTATATGACATTTACCAGCAAGGTTTCTCCCTCCTGGGACTGGACTGTCTCCAAACCCGTGTCCCCGTGCGCAGTAACTTCACCAAAGACCTCTCCACTACGGGCGGCCCGGTTTACCGGAGCACCCTGTTTGCACCGGATGCGGGCTTTACGAAGGAGTGCGGCTTTGATGCGCTTATGGATGAAATCATGCGGACAATCAAAATTGTATAGTCATGGCAAAGAAAATGAGTGGACAGAATCCGGTGGATGAAGCCTACCTGCGCAGCCTGATGGCGGGTAGTCCGCCGGAAAAGGTAACACCGTCCATTCCCCCCAAAGAGGAAACGGACAGGGAAACGGCTGAAAAGGCAAAGACGGAATCTGAAGCGGAAGAGACGCCGGAAAAGGCCGCATCCAAAACGTTGAAAGCCGCACAGACCGAATTTATGAGGAGATTCCTCACCCCTTACAAATGCGAAGGCAGGCAGGGTGTCTATATAGACAAGGAACTACACCGGAAAATATCGGTCATCGTCGGCATTGCCGGTAAACGGCAGTTGACGGTGGGCAATTACATTGACAATGTATTGCGGGAACATTTCGAGAAACATTCGGATGAGGTGAAGGCATACTGCCAGAAGAGTTACAACAAAATCTTTTAAGCTATGGATATGCGATTATGTTATGAAGCCGGAGCGGTTCTGTTCTGGCTGCTGTTCGCCTATCTGTTCATGGACAAGTTCCTGTTCAGGGGGCAGCTTGGCGAGATATGTTTCGGGAAGGCACGCCGCCGCATGGCGAAAGCCCTGCGGGGTGCGGCAGGCTGGTTCGATCCGGTGAAGGAGGAACGGAAGAAGGGACGTGGACAGGCGAAAGGGAAAACGGGCAGGAAAGAGATTCCGACAGTCGTGAAAAGGCAGGAGAAAGAGCTTCCACCTGTCAAGGCGGCGATGAAGCCCACAGAAAAGACTGCGGAGAGAAGCAGTGAAAAAACGGTGGAAAAACAGTCGGAAACGGACAGCCTTGTCGTCACAAAAAGCTATGGGACACGCCAGCAGCCGCCAATGAACGCCACCGGTTCCGGGGCTATTGCAGGTAAGGAAAATGCCTCTACTTTTGCTGGCAGAAACGGGGACACGACACCGCCAAAGGCTGCACAAGTGCCGCCGGAGCGCATCCCGGATCTGTTCCGGGACAAGCGTGTGGAAGAGTGGCGGGCTTCCCCGGACGGGAGTTCCGGCGGACATGAAGGCGATGACGGACAGAGAGGAAACGGTGACGGAGTGGATACCGACGAGTTGAACGAAGAACTGGAAGATCTGAACTGTGTCCGCGAAGATTATTCGGACGGGGCAACCGGCATAGGGCCGGAAGAGCTTGATTTAATCATCGACCTCTGCAACGGCAGGGAGATTCCGACAGACAGACGATTGTCCCTTTTAAGGGCGATCCACCATATCAGGGATACGCAGATTGAACGCTCGATACTGGAAAGTATCAATGGCAGCGACAGCCGTATCAGCAAATTTCTGGATGAAGTCGAGCAAATGGGCGGGGCTGCTCCGGACAGTGACTAACCGATTAAAAAAGGAGGTAACAATGGCAAGAGGCTATTTCGATACGGGTTGATGCCCGTATCACTGTAAAAAGAGAGAACCGGCAGGAATACCAACAACAAAACGTATCATCCATGTTTATGACGTATTTCGATTCAAGTTGACAAACGGCGGCTTCCCCTTATGGGGGAAACGTACCGACTCCCGGAGAGACAGTCATTCCATTAACTTATCCATAAAACGACAGCGGCAATGACAAAAGGCCATTACGATTCGGGATGACAGACCGCTTGCGGCATTCACCCGGTAAGACAACAGGAACTATTCACCATTAAATTTTATTTGTATGAACATAGGACTGGTAGATGTGGACGGGCATAACTTCCCCAATTTCGCACTGATGCGCCTTTCGGCCTGTTACAAGGCAAAAGGGCACCGGGTGGAATGGGCGGCACCGCGACAGCGGTATGACAAGGTATTGGCAAGCAAGGTATTCACCTTCACGCCTGATTATGACTATGACCTGCTGGATGTGGGGGAAGTGGTAAGGGGCGGCACCGGGTATGACATAGCCGGCAGGCTTCCCGAAGCAGTGGAGAACAGCCGGATGATGGACTATTCCATTTACCCCGAATACCCTTTTTCGCTCCAGTTCTTTTCAAGAGGCTGCATCCGCAAGTGTCCTTTCTGCCTCGTCCGTGAGAAAGAAGGATACATTCAGACCGTGGAACCGGTGGAACTGAACCCGAAAGGGAAATGGATTGAGGTGCTGGACAACAATTTCTTTGCGAACCCGCAGTGAAGGAGTGCGGTAAGCTATCTGATGAAAGCGGGCCAGCCCGTGAAGCTGCACGGCGTGGACGTAAGGATTATGGACGAGGAACAGGCCTGGCACCTGAACAGGCTCAGGATGAAGCAGAACATCCATATCGCATGGGACCTGCCGCAGCTTGACCTGAGGGACCGCCTGAAAGAGATGGTAAAGCACGTGAAGCCCTACAAGATAACCTGTTACGTACTGATAGGATTCAATTCGACCATTGAGCAGGACCTGTTCCGGTTAAATGTACTCAGGGAACTGGGAATTACCCCCTTTGTCATCCCTTTCCGGGATTATGGAAATGAACGGACGCCTACGCGGTACGAGCGTGACCTTGCCCGGTGGGCGAACCGGATGTGGCTGTTCAAATCCTCCTCCTTTGAGAACTATATGCCCCGCAAGGGATTCAAGTGTGGGGAATATTTGAAATAAACCGATAAGGACAGTAAAGACAATGAGAGCAAAAGGCTATTACGATTCGGGATGATTCAGACCCTCATCCCGGGAGAGAATTAACAATGAAGTTTCACCATTCAATCATGTAACCATGCGAAAGATGTATTTTGACTCCGGCTGATTGCCTGCCGGAACTTACCCCCTGAACCATTAAACCATAAGCGGCTGCGGGCTGCCTTATGGGGATAGTGCAAGGGGTAGCCCGTGGCTTTTTAAATCACTTAAAAATCACGGAATTCAATGAAACAGAAAAGATTGATTATGATGCTGGCCGTACTGGCGGCAGCGGGTGCGGCAATGGCACAAGGAAACGGACAGGCGGGCATCACGGAAGCCACGCAGTTGGTGACGGGATATTTTGACCCGGGCACGAAACTGGTGTACGCGGTGGGTGCCATTATCGGCCTGATAGGCGGCGTCAAGGTCTACCAGAAATTCAGTTCGGGCGACCCCGACACCTCGAAAACCGCCAGCTCATGGTTCGGAGCCTGCATTTTCCTGATAGTGGCCGCCACTATCCTGAGGTCATTCTTCCTCTAAGAACAGATAAAAGACAATAGCTTATGTCTGACTTTGAGATAAACAAAGGCGTGGGCCGTGAGGTGGAGTTCAAAGGGCTCCGTGCCCAGTACCTTTTTATTTTTGCTTTCGGGCTGCTTGCCGTGTTCGTGGTGTTCGTCATCATGTACACGGCGGGCATCGGGCAATGGACGTGTATCGGCTTCGGGGTATCGGCTGCCACGGCAGTGGTCTGGCTGACCTTTTCGCTGAACCGGCGTTTCGGCAGCCACGGACTGATGAAGCTCCTTGCCGCCCGGCAGCATCCCAGGAGAATCCTCTCACGCAAACGTATCACACGTCTGATTAAAAAACAACAATCGTAAATCATGAGAAGTACATTGACAACATCCACACTGGAAAGCAAATTCCCCGTCATGGCGGTGGAGCACGGCTGCATCGTCAGCAAGGACGCCGACATCACGGTGGCTTTCCGGGTGACACTGCCGGAAGTGTTTTCGGTATCATCCGCGGAATATGAGGCGATGCACGCCACATGAGCCAAGGCAATCAAGGTATTGCCGAACTATTCAATCATCCACAAGCAGGATATTTTCATCACGGAGAAATACAGGCCCGACATCGGAAAAGACGGCCCGGGCTTCCTCTCCCGCAGTTTTGAACGCCACTTCAACGAACGGCCCTACCTCAACCACACCTGCTACCTGTTTCTCACCAAGACCACCAGGGAACGCTCCCGGCAGCAGAGCAACTGGAACACGCTGTGCCGGAAATTTCTGGTGCCGAAGGAGATACAGGACAGGGAGACGATGGAGCGTTTCATGGAGTCGGTGGGACAGTTCGAGAGTATCGTGAATGACAGCGGCCTTGCCAGGCTGGAGCGGCTGTCCACGGAAGAGATAACGGGAACGGAAGACGGCCCGGGCATCATCGAGAGGTACCTGACCCTGTCTTCGGACGGAAGCGTCATGTTGCAGGACATGCAGCTGAACCCGGACGGGATGCGTATCGGCGACAAACGGCTCTGCCTGCATACCCTTTCCGACCTCGACGACCTGCCGGGCAGGGTACGGACCGACGGACGCTATGAGCGTCTTTCCACGGACCGCTCGGACTGCCGCCTGAGCTATGCCTCGCCCGTGGGTATCATGCTTCCCTGCGACCATATCTACAACCAGTGGATATTCATAGACGACAGCAGCGAGAACCTCGCCCGTTTTGAGAAGACGGCGAAGAACATGCAGTCGCTTTCACGCTACAGCCGGAGCAACCAGATAAACAAGGAATGGCTGGACGAATACCTGAACGTGGCGCACACCAACGGGCTGCAATCCGTCCGCTGCCATTGCAACGTGATTGCATGGGCCGAAAACGGGGATGAGCTGCGGCGGGTGAAGAACGACGTGGGCAGCGCACTGGCGCTGATGGAATGCACACCCCGCCATAATACCACCGACCTGCCGGTCCTTTACTGGGCGGGCATACCGGGAAACGAGGCGGACTTCCCTTCGGAAGAGAGCTTCTACACGTTCACCGAACAGGCACTATGCTTCTTTACGGCAGAAACCTGCTACCGGAACTCGCTCTCCCCCTTCGGGCTGCGCATGGTGGACCGGCTGACGGGAAAGCCCGTCTTCCTCGACATATCCGACCTGCCCATGAAAAAAGGGGTGGTGACCAACCGGAACAAGTTCATCCTCGGCCCGTCGGGCAGCGGAAAGAGCTTTTTCACCAACCATATGGTGAGGCAGTATTGGGAACAGGGCACGCACATCCTGCTGGTGGATACCGGAAATTCATACAAGGGGCTGTGCGACCTGATCCGCCGGAAGACGAACGGGGATGACGGAGTTTATTTCACTTACCAGGAAAATGACCCGATTTCCTTCAATCCGTTCTTCACCGAGGATTACCGGTATGACATCGAGAAGCGGGACAGCATCAAGACGCTGATTCTGACCTTATGGAAAAGGGAGGACGAACCGCCCCGGCGCTCGGAAGAGGTGGCGCTCTCGAACGCAGTCAGCCTGTATATCGAGAAGATAAAGAAGAACCGGAAGATAAAGCCGAACTTCAACTCGTTCTATGACTTTGTAAGGAAAGACTACCGCAAGGTGCTGGCGGACAAGAACGTGCGCGAGAAGGACTTTGACGTGGACGGTTTTCTGAACGTGCTGGAACCCTATTACAAGAACGGCGAATACGGGTATCTGCTGAACTCGGACAAGGAACTGGATTTACTGAACAAGCGGTTCATCGTATTCGAACTGGATGTCGTGAAGGATAATCCCGTCCTTTTTCCGGTGGTGACTATCATTATTATGGAGACTTTCATTAATAAAATGAGACGCTTGCAGGGCATCCGCAAGATGATACTGATTGAGGAAGCATGAAAGGCAATCGCCAAGGAAGGTATGGCCTCTTATATTAAATATTTGTTTAAGACGGTCAGAAAATTTTTCGGCGAAGCGGTTGTGGTGACGCAGGAAGTGGACGACATCATATCGAGTCCGGTTGTAAAGGAGACAATCATCAACAATTCGGACTGCAAGATACTGCTTGACCAACGAAAGTACCAGAACAAGTTCGACCAGATACAGAACCTGCTCGGCCTGACGGACAAGGAACGCTCACAGATACTTTCCATCAATCTTGCCAATGCGGCCAACCGGCTTTATAAAGAGGTCTGGATAGGGCTTGGCGGTACACAAAGTGCGGTATATGCGACAGAAGTTTCGGCTGAAGAATACCTTTGCTACACCACAGAAGAGACTGAAAAACTGGAACTTACCAGGCTTACGGAAAAGCTGGATGGAAACATCGAGCTGGCTATCAGACAGCTTGCCGAAAACAAGCGGCAGGAAAACAAACAATCCTTTAATCCATAAAACACAATGAGTAAGAAAGATTTATTAAGCCAATGCAGGGAAGCGCTCGGAGACGCCACCCTGACCAATCTGGACCTGCTGAACCTGATTGGGGAGATGAGAAAGGAACTGGAACATGACCGCATCTGCGGGCACTGAATGAACAGGGAAGGCAGCTCGACGCTGACCATCCGTAAATCCAACTGGGTGACGGACGGCTTCAAGGGATACAAGGCCACGCTGTTCGCCGGAGAAAGGGCCTACGTTGAAATCAATATCCCGCTGCGCGGTGGTGACGATCTTTTCCTGCACGGGAACAGGGATGCCGGATGCATCGGGTATTTTTCAGGCAGCGAGGTGTTGCTGTTCGGCAGTTACGGTCTGTTTGCCCGTGATGACGACAGCCGGTATTTACTGACTAAAGAAAGGAGATAGGGCATGAAGAAGAGAACGATAATTTTGTTTATGGCATTGTCATCCCTTTCAGTGACAAGCAAGGCGCAATGGACGGTGATAGACCCCACGAATCTCGCACAGAGTATCGTGAACTCGGCCAATGAAATCGTACAGACTTCCACAACTGCACAGAACATGTGGAGTAATTTTCAGGAGACTGTAAAGATTTATAAGCAAGGGAAGGCTTATTACGATGGTGCGCCCGTATAGGCGATATAATAAATATAGCATTGGCAAGCTATTAGGTAAGTGTTCCAATATTTACCTATCATCACCAGCTTATCTGCCCACGAAAGGACGGCAGGGAGTATAGCACGCTGGAAAGCCATAAGTCAATTAGTTATCAAATTGCAACTGAATGGTGAGATGAAACAGATAGATACGAGGATAAAATCCAAACTGATTGAATGATAGTCCAAGTGAACCCAGTATGTTTTATAGTGAAAGATAACTTAACTCGCTATACCGTAATACCTCTGTTGCGAGCGTCGTGTAGTAGAGGCAGGAACAAATTACGGCACAACCGCAGTAAGCGGTAACGGGCGGAAGTCATATCCGATAATCTATCATAGCCATGTTATTATATCGTAAACGGGGATTGCCTAAATCGGAACGCCGCAAGGCTATTAGGTACAGACCTATGAAAATCCGACAAGGCAACGGAGCTTCCGTAGTAGTCTGAGCAGGGGAAAGCCCTGTACATGGCGAAGGGAAGCAGCTAATAATTTTAATGCAAATAACGGAAAATGTGAGAGACATTATGAGAAGTCCAGAGTATGTATTAAACAGTCTAACGGAACACAGTGAAAATTTGAATTACAAGTTCGAACGCTTGTACCGTATCTTTTTCAATGAGGAAATGTATTACGTTGCCTACCAACGCATATATGCGAAACCGGGCAATATGACAGCAGGTGCAGATGGGAAAACCATTGACCAAATGAGCCTGAACCGAATTGAACAACTGATAACATCGTTGAAAGATGAGAGTTATCAGCCCCAACCCTCAAAACGGGTGTATATCCCAAAGAAAAATGGGAAAATGCGTCCATTAGGTGTACCAGCTTTTAACGATAAATTATTGCAGGAAGTGGTCAGAATGATATTGGAAGCCATCTATGAAAGACAGTTTGAAAAAACGTCGCATGGCTTCCGACCCCTAAGAAGCTGCCACACTGCCTTGTCTGATATTCAGAAGACATTTTCGGGCGTGAAATGGTTCGTAGAAGGTGATATTAAGGGATTTTTCGACAATATCAATCATGAGATACTGATAGGTATTCTGAAAGAACGTATCGCTGACGAAAGATTTATTCGCTTGATTAGAAAATTTCTGAATGCAGGATATATCGAAGACTGGAACTTTCATAACTCCTACAGCGGAACACCGCAAGGCGGAATTGTCAGCCCTATCTTGGCAAACATATACCTTGATAAGTTGGATAAATTCATGAAGGAATACACTGAAAAATTTGATAAGGGGAAAGAACGGAAAAGAACCAAACAGGCAGTATCACTTGAAGGCAAACGACACCGTATTCTGAAAAAGTTGAAAGTGGTAAAAGACAAAAATGAAAGGTCAGAATTGATAAGACAATATAAGGCTTATCAAAAAGAAGGTTTGCAGTATTCTGATGGTGACGAAATGGATATGAACTACAGAAAACTCAAATACGTGAGATATGCGGATGATTTTCTAATTGGAATCATTGGCAGTAAACAAGATGCTATCATCATCAAAGAGGACATAAAGAACTTCCTCTATGAAAAGTTGGCTCTTACACTGTCCGATGAGAAAACACTTATCACCCATGCTGAAAACGCTGCAAAATTTCTCGGATATGAGATTTTTGTAAGGAAATCCAATGACACCAAAAGAAGCAAATACGGAGTACTAAGACGTGTCTTCAATAAGAGGATACAATTGGCACTTGGAAAGGATACGTTTAAGAAAAAGTTGCTCGAATATCGTGTTTTAGAAATAAAGATACACAACGGCAAGGAGTATTGGAAAGCAAAATCCCGTCCCAAACTTTCAAACAACAATGACTTTGAGATACTTGACAGGTACAACAAGGAAATAAAGGGCATTTACAATTACTATTGTTTGGCTAATAATTGTAGTAGTCTGTCAAAACTTGGGTATATCATGAAATATAGTATGTACAAAACATTTGCGCAGAAATATCGGACAACGATGTCGCAAATCCGAAAAAAGTACACCAAGAATGGACTTTTTTCAGTTAGATACTATTTAAAGAACGGTACTGCCAAAGACTTGACCTTTTATCATGGTGGGTTCAAAAAGAAAAATCCAATGAACATTAAGGATTTAGACAACTTGCCCAAATTCACATATCATCCTACAAACACAAGTCTTATAGATAGGCTGAAAGCGGAAAAATGTGAATTATGTGGAGCAGTCGATAAGTTAGTGATGCACCATGTGAGAAAATTAAAAAATCTTCAAGGGAAAACTACCTGCGAAAAACAAATGATGGCTCGCAAACGAAAGACTATTGCCATATGTGGTAAGTGTTACAAAAAACTCAGTAACAATGAATAGATTGATATTATTAGTAGAAAGCCGGATACGCGGAGACGTGTACGTCCGGTTTGGGGGCGAGCTTCCGAAAACCCACCGTAGTAATACGGCAGGGCGTTGGATGCTTAGCCTACCACTGAAATCCGTGAACAATCTGGTAAAGGACGCCCGGAAGGTACAGCAGACCATCCTGATGGTGGGTGACATCAGCGACATCTACGTGACGAACTTCAACACGATGACGGGCGACCCCAACTTTACGGTGGAAGAGCTATCGGCCATCGCTTTCGGGTACAACAGACTGCTCAAGGAAAGCAGCGACCTGCTGCTGGACTTGAAGGAAGTGACCACGGCAACCGGACTCTCGATGACGGACAAGGAACGGCTGGACATCATCAACCGGATATACGGCGAGGTGCTGGAATACAAGAACCTGACATGGTACTATACCCGCAAGAACATCGGCGTGTCGTACCTGCGGAGCAAGGAAAAGGGGGATGCCGCACGGGTGCTCTCCCTGTACGGGACACACGAGCAGCGTTACTGGTAATCATTCATCCGTTAAATCAAGAAGACTATGTTATTATTATCAATAGACTGGACAAACCTTCACGAGCTTCTGCGCTCGCTGTATGATGAAATGATGCCGCTGTGTGAAGACATGGCTTCGGTAGCGAAGGGAGTGGCGGGCCTCGGTGCCTTGTTCTATGTGGCCTACCGGGTATGGCAGTCCCTTGCCCGGGCCGAGCCGATAGACGTGTTCCCCCTGTTCCGGCCCTTCGTGCTGGGCCTTTGCATCATGTTTTTTCCGACTATGGTACTGGGTACAATCAACGGGATTCTTTCTCCCGTATGCAAAGCGACTTCCTCACTGGTCGAACAGCAGACCTTCGACATGAGGAAATACCAGGAAGAGAAAGACAGGCTGAAACGCGAGGCGATGCTGCGTGACCCGGCGAAGGCCTTCCTGGTGAGCGACGAGGCGTATGACAAGAGGCTGGACGAACTGGGCTGGTCGCTGGGGGACATGGACACGATGATAAACATGTACGGACAGAAGAAGATATACGAACTCGGCGAGAAAATCCGGGGATGGTTCCGCGAACTGCTGGAACTCTTCTTCCAGGCGGCCTCGCTGCTGATAGACACGCTGAGGACCTTCTTCCTGATCGTACTGTCCATCCTGGGACCTGTCTCCTTCGCGCTGGCCGTCTATGACGGATTCCAGAGCACGCTGACCACCTGGCTGTCCCGGTATATCTGCATCTATCTGTGGCTGCCGGTGAGTGACCTGTTCGGAGCGGTCCTCTCACGCATACAGATACTGATGTTACAGCAGGACATAGAGAATATGCAGGACCCGGCATTCATACCGGACTCGTCGGGGAAAGTATATTGTATTTTCATGATTATAGGTATCATCGGTTACTTCTGTGTCCCCACCGTTTCATCGTGGATTATCCAGGCGGGCGGTGCCGGAGCTTACGGGCAGAAGGCAAACGGTGCCGGAAAGATGGCCGGTAACGGTGCTGCGGCGGTAGGTGGTGCAGCAGGCGGAGCGATAGCCGGACGTATCAGGAAAATGTTCTAACCTTACATCAATAATTGTATAACGACAACATTAAAAACAGAAGAAGAAAATGGAATTCAAATCATTAAAAAACATCGAGACATCGTTCCGGCAGCTACGGCTGTTCGGGATGATATTCCTGGGGGCGTGTACGCTGGTAACGGTATTTGCCGTATGAAAGGCTTATGATTTCGCCGAGGCGCAGCGACAGAAAATCTATGTGTTGGACGGCGGAAAATCACTGATGCTGGCCCTTTCGCAGGACGTGCAGCAGAACCGTCCGGTGGAAGCGAGGGAACATATCAGGCGTTTCCACGAGCTGTTCTTCTCCCTGTCACCGGACAAGAGCGCCATTGAAAGCAATGTGCAGCGTGCCCTTTACCTTTCGGATGAAAGCGCCATCGGCTACTACCGGAACTTGCAGGAAAAAGGCTATTTCAACCGGATGATAGCGGGAAACATCTCGCAGACACTGACGGTGGACAGCATAAGGGGAAACTTCGACAGTTATCCCTACCGGATGAAGGCTTATTGCCGGCAGCACATCATCCGTTCGAGCAGCGTTACCGAAAGGTCGCTTGTCACCACCTGCCGTCTGAGGAACGTCACCCGGAGTGACAACAACCCGCAGGGCTTTCTGATAGAGAGTTTTACCATCATCGAAAACAGGGACATCGGACAGTATGAAAGATAAGGGGATAAAAAAGGTCTTCCACCCGTTCAGAACGGGGATAGACCGCCATATGGCCGGACTCCGCAGACGCTGGCTGCGGTTGAGCTGCCGGCAGCAAAAGGTTATCATCCTTTACCTGCTCGGACTCTTCGCCGCCATCGACCTTGCCTGCATCGTGGGCGGTTTCTGCGGAACAGACAAATTTCCGATTGAGGTACGGCATCTCCAAAGGATTGCGTTTCCCCAGACGGACAGTATCCAACCATTAAAAAACAATATATCCAATGACACAATCCGATAAGAAAGAAAAGGATAAGGAAATGCGGAAAGCGGAGTCCGTACCCGAAAAGGGGAAACAGTTAAGCCGCAAGGCTGCCGACAAGCTGAAATTCTATGGCGTGGCGGCTGTTCTGTCCCTGCTTTGCGCCGGGTTCATCTGGTTTATCTTCAAGCCGGACACAACGGAAACGGTGGAAGGGACGGCTGGCATCAATACAACGATACCCGACGCTATCGCACCGGAAACGATGACCGACAAACAGAAAGCTTACGAACTGGAGCGGATGAAGAAGCGCAGGCAGGAAAAGGTAAGAACCTTGCAGGACATAGCGGGCGATTACCTGATACCGGACACGTCGGACGGGCTGAAGCCGGAAAAGGCGGCACCGGAACAGGACGCTATCCGGGAGTCACGGCAACAGCAACAACAAATATCAAGACAGATAGCCTCGTTCTATCAGGAACCGAAAGACAATCCCAGGGTAAGCGATCTGGAACGGCAGGTGAAGGAGCTTAATGAAAAGCTGGAACGGGAACGGAAGGGACAAGATCCGCTGGAACTGATGGAAAAGTCGTATGAGATGGCGGCACGCTATTTTCCCGGTCAGGCGGGCGGGCAGGTGAAAAGCATACAGTCGGGCGGTCCGTCCGGCAACCCTGCCGCCATAGCCGCCGGACGTGCCACGGAAAGCGTGGTCTCGTCGCTGGCTGCGCCATCGGCTCCCGACACGATACCCCGCAATTACGGTTTTGCCACGGCGGTAGGTGCCGGACAGCCTGCCGGAACCAATACGATACGTGCCTGCGTGGCTGAAGACCAGACGGTGACCACCGGGGCATGACTGAAGTTCCGGCTGCTGGAACCGCTGCAAGTGGGCGGCGTGCCTGTGCCTGCCAATACTCCGCTATATGGCACGGTGCGTATCGAGGGGCAACGGATGGCGGTCACGGTAAACTCCATAGAGAGCGGCGGCAATATCTTGCCGGTGGAACTGGTGGCTTACGATATGGACGGGCAGGAAGGGCTTTTCGTCCCGAACACAGCGGAACGTACCGCCATGAAGGAAGCCGCCGCCAATATCGGGGGCAGTTTCGGGACAAGCATCTCATTCGCACGCAGTGCCTCGCAGCAACTGGTCATGGACGTGACAAGGGGCGTGCTTGGCGGCGGGTCGCAATACCTGGCCACAAAGATGCGTGAGGTGAAGGTGGTCGTGAAAGCAAATTATCAACTTCTATTAATCTCAAAAAAACAGTAATCAGATGAAGACAAGAATTATTTTATCATTAGTAATGCTTTTGACCGTATTGTCGGTAAAGGCGCAGGAATCCGTGGAAACAAGGATTTTCCCCACCAATCAGATTATCGCACCGCACCTCATCGAGGTGACTTTCTCGAAGACCGTACATATCCTGTTCCCTTCGGAAGTGAAATATGTGGATTTGGGCTCCTACGACATCATTGCCGACAAAGCTACGGGGGCGGAGAATGTGGTACGTATCAAGTCTGCCGTAAAGGGCTTTGAGGGCGAGACGAACTTCTCGGTCATTACGGCTGACGGCTGCTTCTATTCCTTTAATGTGGTATATAAGAATGAACCGGCACAACTTTCCATTGAGATGGAAGACTGGCTGCGGAAGAACCCGATGGGCGGGGCGGCTGACGATCGCATGTTCGTGAAACTGAAGGAACTCGGCGGGGAGACACCGCTGGTGGTGAACCGCATCATGTACACGCTGTATAAGAAGAACAAAAGGGACATCAGGCATATCGGCTGCAAGAAGTACGGTATACAGACCCTGCTCAAAGGAATCTATATCAACAATGACCTGCTGTACCTGCATACTTCCCTGCGCAACACTTCGGACATATCGTTCGACATAGACCATATCCGTTTCAAGGTGGTCGACAAGAAGGTGACCAGGCGCACGGCCATGCAGGAGAATATTATAGAGCCGGTAAGGACTTACAACCGTCTGACAACGGTGGACGGTAAGGCCACGGTACGCAACATCTTCGTGTTGCCCAAGCTGACACTGCCGGATGACAAGCTGCTGGTAGTGGAGATTTACGAAAAGGGTGGTGCCCGTCACCAGTCGTTCCGCATAGAGAATACAGACCTTGTGGCGGCAAAACCAATCAGTGAGCTGCACCTGAAATAATAATTTATGTATAATGTATATGCAAAGAATATTATTCATATTGACAGCTGCTGTACTGTCGCTCCTTGCGGGTGAAGCATACGCGCAGCGTGACTTGCCGGGGCAGACGGGCATACAGTTTACGACGGGCGGGGTGAATCATTTCCTTTCATGGAAGAGTGGCGGTGAACGCCACTACTTCACCTCGCTGGCCTTTACACATACCAACCGTAACCGTACCTATTGGCTGTATGGCCTGGATTATCAGATAAAGGAGTACACCTATGAAAATAAGGCGATACCCAAAGCGCAGTTCGCAGGGGAACTCGGTTACTTTATTCCCGTATTGTGGGACAAGGGCCGGAATGTATGTCTACGTATCGGACTCTCGGCATTGGGCGGTTTCGAGACGGTCAACCGGGGAACCTCCCTGCTTCCTGACGGGGCGACGGTGACAAACGGTGACTGCTTTATCTATGGCGGTGGGCTGACTGCGGCCTTTGAGACTTATCTGACCGACCGGGTGATGCTCCTGCTGCAAGTCAAGGAAAGGGCCCTGTTCGGAACCGATGCGGGTAATTTCCATACGCAGGTAGGACTGGGAGTCCGCCTTATCATTAACTAATGAAAAGAGAAAGGAGAAACTTAAAAATGAAAAATGTACTATATATATGTATAGGCGCACTCTTTGCGGTGCTGGCCTTCGGTTCCTGCAACGATGCTATAGACATCCGGCAGGATTATGATTTCAGCCTCTCGTCATGGTATCTGCAAGAACAGATTGAAACGGGTGAAACGGTGGAGATACGCTTTTATCTTGACCGTGAAGGGGACTATGAAAAGGCGGAGTATGAAATCGGTTACATCCAGATGGAAGGCAAGGGAGAGGTGACGGACAGTGAAGGCGTAAGACTCGTCAACCGGGAAGTGAGGCCGTTGGCGGAAGTGCCGGAACTGGATAGGGAAAATCCGGTCAGGCAGATATTCACCCTCTTTTACCGTTCGACAAGTGCCAGACGCTCGGAACTGAAATTCTTTGTCCGGGACAATTTCGGACAGGAAAGGGAACTGACAATGACATTTGATACGGAAAACGGTATGGTGGATTATAAATAAGAATGGTGGGGCATCCTGCCGTTCTTTGTTCCATAAATTTGATTGTATGGCAGTAATTTGATTTATCCACTAGGTAATTCAAATTAACTTTTTATATTTGTCAACTGTTTTTAATTTATAAGGGCATGAAACCGATATTCTGTATATTCCTATTAAACTTTAACATTGCACTGATTAGCACACCAAAGGAAAGTATTTTCATAAATTCCTAGTAAAACAATAGCAATTATAAATATTAGGACTATTGATAGCTGCTATTGTTATATATGAGTCTATTTGTAATTTATTGATGTCCCTCAAATCAAGCATCTTCTATTGCTTTTAAAAGATCTGTTTTCCTATTCTCAGATGTTTTCAATAAAGGAAAAACAGCAAAACTCATTGTAAGTATAGCAATAGAGCATAATAATGAAAAAAGAATATAACAAGAAAAAAATAACAATTAGAGACTCGGTGGCAGAAAGAGAAATTTAAAGGAATAGCTCAGGTGAGAAAGAAGTTTGAAGCAATGGATATTAGTATGCTCCTCGCTTTTGTCGACCGTGAGACTGTGATTAGGTAGGAAGTGACGGATAAACAAACATTATTGGATGATTTATTGAAAATTCATGTATCTATGGAAGAAAAGTACAATATTGCAAGAGGTAAACTGGAAAATGCACGTTAGGCATTTAAAAATACTTAAAAAGGAGTATTTGGTTACTTTTTTAAAGTAGTACTTTGGGGGAGTGGGTGGGAGTTTTTAGTAGCCAGATATACGCCCGAGAGAATCAAGACGATCCCGACTACCGCAACAGGAGTCACTTCCTCATGTAGGAATATAGTCGCTCCGACCGTTGTGGCGAGAGGATTCAGATAAAGATAATTGGATGCCTGTATCGTTCCCAGCTGTTTTACAACAATGTTCCACAATAGATAACAGGCAGACGAGGCTATGACACCTAAAAAAAGGAGATTGCTCCACACTTCATTGTCCAGTAATACAGCAGGATTTGTCAATGAGGGCAGAAAAAGGAAAGTGGGAAGAATTGTTATTATGCCATAGAAAAATATTTTTCTGGTGATGAAAGCCGGAGAATATTTTCGGGTGAGACTCCGAATGACAAGACTGTAAAACGCCCATGACAGGGAAGCTAGAAGAGTCAGTAAATCTCCCAAAGGTGATATCCGAAGAATGAAACTTCCGTTGAATATCAGCAAGCCTACACCCAACAGAGCAATAATAGATCCGTATATGAAGCCTCTTGAGACCTTTTCCGTCCGAACGGACAATACGGTCAGAACAGCTGTCAATAACGGGGCCATACATATGATGAAAGATACATTTGAAGCCTGTGTCAGCCCCAGAGCTATGTTCTGTAAAAAGAAGAACAGGGAGCCACCCAATACTCCGCCACCCACCAGATATAGCTCATCTTTCAGATTACGGGCAAAAAAACGATGGAAAGAGATAGGACACACTGCAGCATAAGCCAGCAAAAAACGGAAAAGGAAAATCTCCTGAGCAGACAGACCATGAACTATTAGAACCTTGGTGGAAATAAAAGTCATTCCCCATACCACAACGACCATAACAGCGGTCAGATGATAAAATATATGTTTCATTACAATTAAAATATTTTTAATTCTGATGTACATGCTTTTTTGCTTACAGTCAAATTGATATATATCCAGCCGATATCCCGGCTCCTTGGAACGGACTTCTATCCATACCAATCTGTATGACAATGGGCTTTTCAATCCACACCAGTTCAATATATAAGGCCCGGAAGAATATTATTTATACTTCCATACAGTTTGCCGAATGTAAATGAAAGGAAACTGACTTTAACATATTCACATTAAAGCGGTGTGAAAATAGTAAAATAATGAAAGGCAAATACGGATGAAGTCAGATCTTTTCAAAATATGTCTCAAATATAGTAGATATTGTCTGCTTTAATAGACTTGAGAATACATAAACTATCACTTAGAATGGAAAGTCTGATTATATCCCCCCCAAAAAAAAATATCGGTAATTATGAATGTACTCTCCCTTGTCAACATGTTCCGGTCCGTATCCATAGAATATCCCAAAAGAGATTTCTTTGCGTGGCAGGGTCTTCTGGTTTCCTTCCCCAACTTTTGCGTATACTATACAGCATCCATTTTTACAAATTGTGGAGTTTCTTATATCCGGCACGAAAGTTTGCAGGGGATGTTCCTGATTTCTTCTTGAAGAATTTCCCGAAGGATGACTGGTCTGAAAAGCCTAATTGTTCAGCAATCTCCTTTACAGTCAGATCTGTAAAAACCAGCAGACGTCTGGCATCCCTATAAAGTGCTTCCGTTATATAGTTGTTCACTGTTTTTCCAGAAATCTGGCGTACCACTCTTGACAGGTAGGTCTGAGACACGTTAAGGGAGTCTGCATAGAACTGAAGATCATGTACTTTCCTGTAATTCTCAGCCAGTAATTTTCTGAAAAGGCGGAACAAAGCATCGGAATGCCTGACTCTTCCAGCAGGATGTACATTTTGGCTGTGAAAGATTTCTGTTATTTGCAGCAACAGGAAATTGACCAGCGAACCAGCCATTTCCTCAGGATGGTCAGAAGTAAGGTAGTGGGACATCAGGTCTAACGTTTTGCGTATATGTACGGTATCGCTGTCCTCCAGCCGTAAGACATATGTCGTATGACTGTTGTTATAAAGCCGTTTGTATACATAGTTTCCTATGGAAAGGGAGTCAAAAAAGAAAGGCTCCATACATAGACCACATGTACCGAAGTCGGAACTTTTTTTCATTAACTCTACAGACATTCTTGGAGCGACAAGAAGCATGTCCCCCTTTCCTACATTATAAGAATGACAGTCAACTACAAATTCTGCTGTTCCGGCTTCCACCAGTATATAAAAGAAAGCCCCGGCACGCAATATCTTATTACTGTACTTGTCTAAAAAAATCTCAATATTCAGGATATAAACTCCTCTATTGTATGCGGTGACTGACTGCATTTCCCGCACCAAGGCCGACAATGTTTCTTTGGTATGCTCCATAAGCACAAACTATTTCTATATATTTTCCTAAAATGACCATTTCATCTGTAAGCTCGGATAAAAGTCTGACATCCAATGACGGATATGAGAAAGGTCAGCAAGATACAAAGAAAAGATCAAATATACAAAAAAGCCAAACTATATACGAAACAATATAATATACGTGTCAATGTTGGGAAATAATAGCATCGGTATCATCAGAGAGATGTCGGGGCATAAAAAGTGTTGTAATTGACTAAGTTTCGTTCTTTTAAGAACAGATAAATCAGACATAAGCTTACTAACTTTGCAACCAATAAACGAGATGGAGGTCTACATACCGCTATCTCAATTTGTTTAACTATAAAAATATAAAGTAATGAGTAGTATCAAACCTATCAGAGATCCCAAAACGGATCATTTGCTAACACCGGAAAACTCCGCATTGTTAGTCATCGATTATCAGCCCATACAGGTTCATTCCATAGCTTCAATGGACAGACGGGAACTAGTGGAAAATATATCCAATGTTTGCCGTGTGGCCAAGGGGTTCAATGTCCCTGTTATCCTGACTACTGTGAATGTTGCCACCGGTCTTAACCAGCCTACTATCCCCCAGATAAAGAAGGCCCTTCCGGGGCAGCCTGAGATTGACAGGACTTCTGTCAATTCATGGGAAGACAAGGAGTTCCAGGAAGCAGTCAAGGCACTGGGCAGAAAGAAACTTGTGGTTTGTGCGCTATGGACAGAGGTCTGTCTCTGTTTTCCAGCCTTGGATCTTTTGAAGGAGGGCTATGAAGTATATACTATTGTTGACGCTGTCGGCGGAACATCCAGGCTGGCTCATGAAACGGCCCTCAGACGGATGGAGCAGGCCGGAGTTCGGCTGACTTCCGTAACCCAGTATATCTGTGAACTGCAAAGGGACTGGAACCGCAAAGAAACCGTTCCTGTTTTCTTCCAAGGGCTGTTGGATAACGGATCTTTTTTTGTGGAAACACTCAAAGAAAAATAGTATAACAGACAAAAAAAGCATCCAGTTATAAAAGAATGAAAACGGATGTTATCCTTTGTATAAAAGAATAACATCCGCCTTCCTGAAATATCCAGTTTATGAAAAATATTTTATTGTTCCTATTGTTTATGACAGCCGCTAGTATCAATGCGCAGACAGTCATGTGGACTGATGATCCCGAACATACCCGTATCGGTTTTGAAGTGAAGCATGCGGGGCTCTCCTTTGTCAGCGGATATTTCTCAGACTTTGACATTACCGTAAGGCAGAAGAATGGTGATTGCACGAATACGGATATCCGGGTGGAAGTCCGGACGGCAAGTGTGAGCACAGGAGTGGAAGCCAGAAATAAACATCTGCGCTCATCCGATTTCTTTGATGTGGAGAGATTCCCCATGATGGTGTTTAAAAGCACGGAAATGAAGATGCTCGGTACAGATAAAGGGGAGATATATGGAGAACTCACTCTCCACGGAATTACTAAAAAGGTGCGGTTTGACGTGATGTTAATTGGCAGAAAGGAAAGTCCGGTGTCCGGTAAAGAGACGGCAGGTTTTCGGCTCCAGGGTGTGATCAGATGCTCGGACTTCCAACTAGGTTCCAAATATATTCCGACTATGATCTCGGATAACGTACATGTTGTCGTCGACTGTGAATTCTCACCAAGGCAGGGTGAATTGGATATATAGTCAAAAGCAGACGGCATCTGTATCAGAAATATTTGGCGATACCAACTTAATTATATATTCCGGAGAAAATCCGCTTCGGGATAATTATATTCTACAAACCATTCTTGCATGGATTGAAAAACAATTAATATTAAAATGACAACAATATGAAAAAAAGAAAAGTGACACGGATTGTGAGAGGAAGAAAGACTGTTGACGGGGCAGGTGTACATCTGCGCCGGATATTGGGAGAGCAGACGGTGGTGGACTTTGACCCGTTTCTGATGCTTGACGGTTTTGACTCCACCAATCCGCAGGATTATATAAAGGGATTTCCCTGGCATCCACATCGCGGAATAGAGACCATAACCTATCTTGTCAGCGGAACAATGGAGCATGAGGACAGCCTAGGAAACAAAGGGGTGATCCAGTCCATGGGATGCCAATGGATGACAGCCGGTTCAGGAATACTCCACAAGGAGATGCCGCAGCCATCAGAAAGGATGCTCGGATGCCAACTGTGGGTCAATTTACCTGCTGCAAAAAAAATGGTTCCACCGGCATATAGGGACATTGCTCCGGATGACATCCCGGTGGTGATGTCCGACAAGGCAACCGTCCGGATCTTATCAGGCAGCCACCGGGGGATACGGGGGACTCTGGACAATTCGTATGTTCAGATAACATATTTGGATGTAACTTTGCCCGCTGACGCCTCATGGAAGTACAACGAAGCACGCGATGATGAAAACCTATTTCTCTATTTGCTGGAAGGCTCGCTTTTCCCCGAAGTGAGACAGCAATCTGCGGAAAGTAAGGGTTGTGCCATATTATATTCTGTTCCCGTTCCTGGAGAAGATACGGACGAACCGGTAGAGGTGAAAGCTGGACCGGAAGGCGCACGTTTCCTTTTGTTGTCGGCTCCTCCCCTGAAAGAACCTATTGTCTGGGGAGGTCCCATAGTGATGAATAGCCGGGAGGAACTGGAGGAAGCTTTTAGAGAATTAAGAAATGGAACATTCATCAAATAAACGGCATTATTTTACTGAGGCAACCGTCTCCCCCGGATGAACGGATATAAAATGTATGGTAGGCTTATGACGGCTGTGGTTATATTCCATGCCGTTGCCGACCATATAAAAAAAACGAAAAATACCTATTTGTAGGTATTGTATGAAGCTATATAATCCACTATCTTTGTAATATGGATGGAATAATGAAAAATAGAACAGCCGTAGCATACCTGCTGTTACTGAGCATGATGCCTTTCTTTTTTGTGAAAGCCTTTCATGTTCATAAGGAGCGTGCATGTATTCATGACGGGCAACAGTTCCCTCATCACGATTCAGCAGATAAATGTGCTATCTGTCTTTTCACTTTATCCTTATTTACCGAAGCGGAAAGTTTGGAGTACACCCATACCTTGACTGTAAAGCCTGTTAAATATCTTATTTTGGAGGAGCAGGGCGTCACTGCTACAATTCTCCTTTTGTCTCTTCGCGCTCCTCCTGTCCGAATGTCATAATTCTCTATGGATTACATGCACTATGTGATGACATGTAAAGGGCTCTTATGCCTATTGACTATCCTGAACAATTTATAACGCTTTTATAAAATATGACATTTCATGCATATTTCCGATATGTGTGTCTGTTCCTTACCTGTCTGTATATGGCATTTTCTGCACATATGCATGCACAGGAATACCGGCAACGATCAGACACAACCAGGACCCTGCTGATTATAGACGGGGAAAACGGAAACCCTATTGAAGGAGCCGGTGTATTAGCCGGCGGGCAGGTGCTTGTCAGCTTATCCGAAGGAACGGTAACTATTCCTTCAAGGAATTCCGCAGATACAGTCCTTGTACAGAGTCTGGGGTATAAATCTCAATATATATCCTTGAAGGATGTGTTTAAAAGAAAGAACACCTATACGATACGTCTTTCTCCGGAAATGACGACATTGGGGGAAGTCATCATTATCGGTGAACGTTCCGGAATAACCCGGAATGCAGTGAGCGGGCAAATCCCATCCCCTGCAATCAATCATGCGTTGGGGACCTCCCTGGGTGCCCTGCTCGAACAGGTCAGTGGTGTAAGCTCTATCAGTACGGGGACGGCAATAGCCAAACCCGTCATCCAGGGGATGTATGGCAACCGGATATTGATCATCAACAATGGCACCCGCCAGACAGGGCAGCAATGGGGGGCCGATCATGCTCCGGAAGTGGACATGAACGGTAGCAATTCCATCCAGGTGGTGAAAGGATCCGATGCGGTACGGTACGGTTCAGAGGCTTTGGGGGGGATTATTATCATGGAACAGGCCGCCCTGCCTTTCCGGACAAAGTCCTTAAAAGGAAAGGGATCCATGCTTTATGGCAGTAACGGACGCCGTTTTGTCCTTACCGGACAGATGGAGGGAACCTTCCCTTTTCTCCGTGACATTGCCTGGCGTGTACAGGGAACCTGCTCGAATTCAGGAGACCGTTCTACCGCGAACTATCTTCTTAACAATACCGGAACCAGGGAATTGCATACCTCCGCTTCACTCGGCTATGATCATGGCCGTTTAAGAATAGAAGGGTTCTACAGCCGCTTTTACAACCGCATGGGGGTAATGCTCAGTGCCCAGATGGGAAGTGAGGATCTGCTGGCGGAACGTATCCGGCTGGGACGTCCCCTGCATACGGACCCTTTCGCCCGAAGTATCACATATCCATATCAGGAGGTCACCCATCAGACAGCCGTTGGCAAAATAAGATTCAGCATGTGGGATGTTGGAAATCTTTACTGGCAGGGTTCCTGGCAGAAGGATGACCGGCAGGAAAAACGTATCCGCCGCCTGGGATCCGACATCCCGGCTGTTTCCCTGCACTTGTATTCATTTCAAAACTCCCTCCGGTGGAAGTGGAATTATAATTCATGGCAAACGGAGATTGGGGGACAAATCATGTTCATAGACAATCACAGCCGGGCAGGGACAGGTGTTGTTCCTGTTATTCCCAATTACACGGAGACACAGGCAGGAATATATGGCATTGGAAAGTATAATTACAGCAAGGGAGGAGTTGAAGCGGGTGTTCGCTTTGACGGGCAGGAAACCCGTGCCAGCGGCTATGACTGGACTGGAAATCCCTATGGGGGAACAAGAAAGTTCAATAACATATCATACAGTCTGGGAACCCATCACCTTTTTTCCGGACACTGGAAACTTACCACCAATTTCGGGATGGCCTGGAGGGCCCCCCACGTGTATGAGCTGTACAGCAATGGGAATGAACTCGGATCAGGAATGTTTGTCAGAGGGGATTCGGTCATGAATTCCGAAAGAAGCTATAAATGGATATCCTCTATCAGTTACAGTGGCAAGGTGTTCAGCGTCCATGCGGACGGTTATCTGCAATGGATAAGCGGTTATATCTATGATGAGCCCCAAAAAGAGAACATTACTGTCATTTCAGGGGCATATCCTATATTCCAATACAGGCAGACCCCGGCTTTCTTCCGCGGAATGGATTTTGACTTTCACTTCATGCCTGCAGATTCATGGGATTACCATCTGACCGCCTCCTTTATACGGGCAAACGAACGGACAACAGGAAATTATCTTCCCTATATCCCCCCTTTCCATCTCAACCATGAGCTTTCATGGAACCACAGAACCCGGTCGCATTTCCGGTTGCGTCTGGGTGTCCGGCACCGTTTCGTGGCAAAACAGACCCGGTTTGACCCGGATACGGATCTTATCCCGTACACTCCTCCGGCATACCATCTTTTTGGAGCCGATGTGGATCTGGAATGTCCCGTAAGATGTGGACACATATTACGGTTCATGATATCGGCAGACAACATTCTGAACAAAGAATATAAAGAATACACCAACCGTTCGCGTTACTATGCGCACGACATGGGGCGCGATGTGCGTTGCGGAGTGAGTTGGAGCTTTTGACTTATAACGAGACATAATCAACAAACCTATTTAATTACAAGTAAAATGAAAACAAATGTATGTAAAATCGCATTAATGCTCCTGATGGGGGCATCTTTTACCTTATTATTTAATTCATGCAGCAAAGATCCTGTGATTCCTGAAAATGAGACAAAAAACAAATTGCATGAAGATCCTTCCAAAATGACAATCCGTCTTGTGGAATGCCACTTGCATGCAGATTGGAATGAAATACAGAAAGTCGGTGGTCCTCATCAGAATCCGGAATCTCCAGCCAGACACATGAAACGTATTCAAGAAATAACCTACGAACTGAAGACCGGCCAGGGCTGGACACTTGCCGAAGGCAGTCAAAACAAGTTCTACGTACAGAAAAACGGAGAATATAAAAATGGAGACAACTTTACTCCAGCCCCTATTTATCTGATGTTTATTTATTACTACAATAGTAAGGGAGAGTTGATGAATAACCAGTTTATAGAAAATGGACAGGATAAAATACATCAACATTTCTTTACACCAGAAAATGTAAAACCCACCTTTGACGGGCAGCCGGAAGCTGATGACAATGATCCGCAAAAATTAGTGGACTATCTTTATGTAGATACTACCCCTTGGGACAAGACCAGACATGACAAGGAGGCTGAAATAACAGGAGGAAGCAATCCTGTCGGGTTGAAAGGTGTCATCCGTTTTTTGAAAGATCGTAAGGAATTTGACTTGAAAATTCGTCTTTATCACGGTTACAAATCCAAGACCAATCCGGAAACTGGTACTTTTGATCCGTTCTACAAGCCTTCCGGAATATTGATCCAGCGTGGCACATGGGATATCAACTTAAGTATTCCTATAGTGGTATTCTGGAGTCGTGATGAATATCTTGACATAGAACCGGATGCAGATGTTAACCAAATCGAAGAAGATAGTCTTGATGAAGAAAGCAACCGTACCGTGCATTCCATTATGAAAACCTTCAACCTTACATGGAAAGAAGCGCTTGAGGAATTCATAACTTATACCTATAAGGCGGGAGATACTGAAGGAGGGGCTATCTGGCTATAGGTCTCTTGTAAGGAGTATAACCACAACAGATTGATTTAAAGATTTATAATATTTAATTTATTAAACATTCGGAATTATGAGATTTAACAGATTCAATCTTTTATTGGTAGCAACAGCCATAATAACGTCAATGTCAGGCTGTACCGGATCACAGAAGAGAACTACACAACAGGAAAAAGAAAGCGCTACTATGGCCACCACTACAGTCAATACCAAAAATAAAAATTTTTATGGGACTTATGAGGGCACATTACCCTGCGCCGATTGCAGTGGTATCAGGACAACACTGAAAATCAACAGTGATACAACCTACGAACTGCGGAGTGAATATTTGGGAAGGAAGGATGGCGTCTTTGAAGAAAGTGGCATTTATAACATTGTGGGTGAAAACATCATAGAACTGGTAACTCCTTCTTCCGGGGAGAAGACATTCTATAAAATTCTCGATGGTTCAGTCGCGTTGTCCGACAGTCTGGGAACGCTCAACGGCAGTGAATTGGCTGAACATTATATTTTGAAAAGACAATAAAGGATACTGCATAATTGCATCCGGAGCTAATGATGAAGAATTGACCGTATATCTAGCCAATCAGTTCTTCATCTTTTCCTGTTTTTATAAATCAAGATGGAACATACCCTAAGAAAAAACAGTTCATACGAACAGCTGTATTTCATTATTGTTTTGTTTACATATTATAAAACCTTTCACCATTGAACGTATGAATGATGTGGATGAAAGAGGGTTACAAACCGTTGGACGGTGAGGAACGGATGCGGGTGGAACGTCTGCTCTCGGAAATGGGGATGGAGAGGAAGCTGAATATCTACTGCAACAGGGACGCACGTACGAATGCCGTGACTTTCGGGTTCCATACAATCGGGCTGACAGGTGGTATTCTTCAGACGGCATCGGACGAGGAACTCAAAGGGGTAATCAGCCATGAGGTGGGACACATCTCGCATTATGATTTTGTCTATCAGGTGCTTCTTTTCTCTATGCAGTTGCTGGGCTACCGCTGCCTGTACGGGCTGTTCCTGATTCCGGCCCTGTTTTTCGGATTGGCAGGCAATCTGATAATCGCCGTGGTCCCGGCTGTCCGTTTCGCCGTGGTGGGGATGGCCAGACTCTGGTGGAGCCTTTATAAACTGTTGCATCATACGATTTACGGTATCAGTCGGATAGCAGACGTGAATATCAACAAATATGCCGAATACCGTTGCGACACGTATGCGGTACGTTACGGTTGTGGGGAGGGCCTGCTCTCGTTCCTGCGTCGGCTGGAGGTGGCGGAAACGGGTGGGGAGCGGCCTTCGTTCACCGAATATATCATGAGCACGCATCCATCAACCGAAAAACGGATTGTCCGGCTGGAAAAGTTGTTGTAACCTGCGATAAAGAATAGATGCCTATATCATTTTGCGGATATTGGTACAAGGAGTGGCGGACATGCGTATCCGCTGCATTTCCAAAGAAAAGTCCTCGTAATAACAGATGATATGGCTTGCGGCAAGCGCACCGGTGAGGCTGTCTTTCTCTGAAAGCGTCTCCTTGCTGTCCGCCTTCTTTATCAGGTCATCATATAAGGCGCAATACACTTTGTCGGTATCTGCCGGATAGCATGTACCGGTGATGACGGCTGAAAGATGTATCTCCGGGCATTTGTCCGCTTCACGGAGTATGATGGCCGTATCTGCCGCCAATAATCCGATATAGGTATTCAGATTGCAGGAAAACATGCGGTATCCTTCATCATAAAGTGCAAGAATAATACGGTAGAGTTCCATACGGATATTGTTTTCCCTGAACCGGTCGTATCGGCTTGTCTTTTCAATGGTACAGCCTGTAACGGCAACATTCCTGTCATACATATTTCCATGAGTTTTTTTGTTAATGCCTTGTCCGTAATTACTGTTAAGTACCGAAAAAAGCACGGAACTTAACAAGTCCGAACACAGGCACGACCAAGCGCCTCGCAGGAGACGAGTTAAGTCCGTGCCAATGGATATGACAAGGACTCCGCTCGTTTATTCTCCTGCATTAAAATTGGTCGTTTCGTGTTCGGGAATAAACAGCTAAAAGCTATTCTAATATGTTATCATTCAAATTCTTTAATCTTATAACCTTCTTTTTTTGATTCAACCCTGCAAAAATAGAAAAAAGCCGGGCAACCGCATAGGGATTGCCCGACTTTTTTGAGAGGAAGTATTCAGGTGTGGGGTGTGGCAGGTCATTCCACCGGCTCGCCGCCATAGCGAAGGCGGCAGATTTCCTTGTGGATTTCACACATGATATGCAGCTGCATCCGCTTGCTGATATGGCGGCTTTGGGAACGCATGAACAGACGGTTTTCTATCAGGCTGCAAAACTTCGTGCCCTCCCTGCTTACAATGCAGACAATCTGATTTTCAAGGAAAAAATCCCTGTCGGTGGAATACTCCACGTCCGGGAACATTCTTATATATTTCATTCGCAAATATTTTAAAAGGTTTTACGGTGGCGGTGTGGGTGGGGTCGTCCGGCCCTGCCCTCTGTTCTCTTGGGGCGGTGAAAAAGATGTGCCGGATATTGTTTCCGGCACATGCTTTCCGCTTGGTGTCAGGCGGCTTTTCCGCTTTCGGGCTTCTCTGTTTTCGGGGCGGTGGTCTTCTTTTCCGTCTTTTCTGTCGTCTGCTGTTTTTCGGCTTCCCTGGCAGCTTTCTTTTCCGCTTTCTTCATTTCCTTTATCCTTTCCTCCAAACGTTCATGCCGTTTCTGATATTCTTCCTCGTGGGTGGCTTTGACAAGTCCGTATTGGTCGGGGAAGTGCATGTTTGCGAAGTCCCTCAGCAGCTTGGATGCGTTGTTGTCTCCGTGGCCGTTCTCACAAAGGAAGTGGCTGATGAAGTCCCGTTTGATTACCGTTTTTTGTGTGTCCGTCAGTTTGGCAACGATTTTCATCCGCTGTTTCTCGTCCAATGCGAAAGGCTGGTCCTTGATGCCGAAAAGCGGGAAATGTCTCCTTTGAAGTTGGGCAAGCATGGCAAAATAAACCATACCGTCTTCGTACTGCGTGAACGAGCTTTCGGGATAGTCGTTCTCACGGACAATCTTTTTCGTATCGGCAACGGTCTTTTCGATGGAAAGCTGTTTGAAACGCTTGTCCCTTTCCTGCAATGTCCCGATAGTGACGGGGGCGGTTTCCTTTCTGTTTATCTCCACGTAGCAGAGTTCGGGTTCTGTCTGTCCCACCTTTACATAGGTCTTTATCCTGCCTTCCTCCTTCATGCGGTCAAGTTCCTCCACCTTTCGGGCATATTCCTCGTTTCTGCGCTCAAATGTCTGCACCGCCTGTTCGTACTCTTTCGTTTGGGTGAACTGCTCTTTCTTCGGTGCTTCGGGTGCTTTGGGGAATTCCCTTGCCGATACGTTGTAGTCAAGTTCCTTGATTTCATGCCCTTTCTTGTCCAATTTCTGTAGTGCCATATCGTTACGGCTTCCGTAGTAGGGGCGTGCGACAACCAGCTTCGGATCGGATTTCAAAAGTTTCTCCGTCTCTTTTGCCACATGGGCTGCGTTCTTGGCCTCCAGACATTTGCGGTTGGTGCAGTGTCCGCACCCGTTATGCTCGGCAAAAAGGTTGTAATTGGCTGCGTTGTGTACGCATGTATTGCATTCCGTCTTGTCGAACTTGTATTGCCCAAGGTCGGTGGTATAGTATTTTTCAAAGTACCTTTTGAAGAGGTTCAATGTATATCCCGTCCAATCCTCACCGTTCCCCTCTTTGAGGTGCTTCTCGTACACGTCCTTTTGTATATCGGGCTCATAGGTGCTTATCTCCTCGGCTACGCTGACAGTGATTGTTTCATTGTCCAACAGTTCACCGACAGGCGCATAGAGTTCGTTCAGTTTCAATCGGGTATAGATATATTTCTCGCTCCGTCCGAAACGGGCGGTCAGTGAATACATGTCATATCTGCCCTTTTCAAGCAACCGCTTGAACGCTTTTGCTTCTTCAGTGGGGCGTACCTGCTCACGCTGCAAGTTCTCGCTTAACGACATGTCTTCCGCTTCATCGTCCGTCACATTGTTATATATGGTTGCCTTTATGGTCTTTGCTCCTGCAAGCAATGAGGCACGGTAACGGCGTTCACCGTATATAATTTCATAACCGCCTTCCGTGCGTGGGCGTACTGCAATGGCCTGCAGGATTCCTACTTCCCGAATGCTTTCCGCAAGTTCCTGCAATGATGCGTCATTGAACGTCTTGCGGTGGTTGTCCGTGCTTGGGTGTATGGTAGTGATGTCAAGGTCTGTTTCGGCTGTGGCCGTTGCAAGCGGTGTCTTGAAAGTGGCCTGCTGCGATGCTTCTTCCGTAACGGTGGGAATGGTTGCCGTTTCGGGTGCTTCTGTCACTTCGGTAGCCGTGGGCACGTCCTGCGGTGTGAGTAGTGTCATCGGTTTCGGGATGATTGCCAAAGCGGTCACCTTTACTGCATTTTCTTTCTCTGATTTCTGTACGCTGTTCGTCTGTACTTTCTTGTTCGTCTTCATAATGATAAGTTTTAAATGTTGATAATTAATTGAATGGTTTTCCGTCTGAAAGGTATTCCCAACCGTTGGCGTTGCTTTCTTCCGTGAAGTGTTCCAAAGTCCGGGTGCTTTCCATATCATCCCGACAAGCACGGAAAAAACTGTCGAGACATTCGTTCATAAGGCAGTCAAACGTGATATTTTCGGTGGGGGATTTCAAGAACTGATAAATCGGATCAAGAATACAGTTATCTATATAATAGCCCGTAAGGGGACAACAGGCATCTACAAATATCCTGCTTTTTCGTCCTTTCGTCCCTTTCCAAAAATATTTTGGCGTGTATAGGTCGTTCCAATGGTTGTTCATCAGATAGGCCGCCAACCGCCAACCGTTTAGCCTGTCTATGCAGTCTTCCTGCCTGCTGCGGTAGTCATAGCTGTAATTGCATGCGTCATATCTCCAATTACGGCACACAATGCCGAAGCGTTCGCAAAAGGTATTAAGGGTCTGACGGTTCTCGTGTGTCCAACCGTAAAAATATCGGTTGTACAACCATTCGGTGTGTGCTTTCTCTTTGGCTTCCTCGGATAACTCGGTTATCCGATAGAGGGTGTATGTTCTTGTTTCCGTTCTCATGTCGTTACTTTTTTATGGGTTCGTTGATAGGCGGGCGGATTGTTCCGCCCTGCCGTTCATGCTGTCATACACGGATGCACGTGGCGAGTGCTTCCCTTACTTTCGTTTCCTGCTTCTTGGAATATATCCACCCTGCACGCCTTTCGCCCTTATAGGTGAGGTTCGCACGGAACAGACCGTTCAGGTCTTTCAGAATGTCCTTTATCGGCCTGGTGTCACCGAATACGGCAATCGCCTTC
The DNA here is from genome assembly GCF_013874375.1 of Bacteroides sp. CACC 737. Classification (NCBI taxonomy): domain Bacteria; kingdom Pseudomonadati; phylum Bacteroidota; class Bacteroidia; order Bacteroidales; family Bacteroidaceae; genus Bacteroides; species Bacteroides sp. CACC 737. The sequence goes on along the minus strand of NZ_CP059408.1, from coordinate 2,237,009 downwards.
TCGCTGTATTCCACGATTTCAAGACTGAGGGTTGAAAAGTCTGCGGTTGCTGTGGATTGTTCTGCCGTATCGCTGTCCGTCTGCGGTGCTTTCATACAAAGGTTGGCTTCATCCCCTGCGGTGTGCGCATACCGTTCTATGAATTTTTCAAGGTCGTGGATAGGCTCTTTCTCAACCGTCCAACCGCTGTACTTGTTCCTGCCCAGATACATACCGTCTCCCATGCTGTAATTTTCCCGGTGTTCGTAATCTGCGTTATATTCCGCCAAATAGGCTGTTCCCTCAAAATTGGCGGCATGCTTGCGCATTTCTGAAAAGAGGTTGCGTGTATGTTTGGAAAAGCCTAAAATGACGGTTCTTGCTATACTGTAGTCATAATAGTCCGTATAGCTGTCGCACTCGTTTACCCGTAACGTGCCGATAATGACCGCCTTTGCATCCGTCGGGACAAGGGGGCGCAAACGCTCCGCACCGATTTTGGCGATACGTCCGTATTCCTCTCTTGTTTCCTTCGCTTTCTTTTCTTCTTCGGCTTTCTTCTCTTTTGCCTTGGTGAGTAAAGCGGCTGTTTCCAACGGATCTAAAAACTTGGGGTTCGCATCATCGTAATAGATTCCTATTCCGAATTTTTCCGATAACGGCCGGATAAGGTCGGATGTATGAAACTCGTATGTCTGCAAATTGACAAGATGATAGGTTATTCCCCACTTGTCACGGGTTACTTCATACACAACATAGCTGTCATAGCTATCCAATACTACCACTTGGTTGACTGAAACGGTCTGAACGTCTCTGTCGTAACTTCTGTTGGCTCCCAATAAATGTACTTTGTTCATAATGATTTGATTTTAAAATGATTCATATTCTGTCAGAGTATCACGCAAAGCGCAAGGATGAAAAGAGCGAGCACGCAAAGGATGCACCACACGGCACGGATGAGGAAAACCACCACCGCCAAAACTGCCAACATGGGCAGAATACCACCCCAAAAGGCACACACGAAACGCACCGCCACATAGACCACGAAACCGACCAGCGACCACTTCACCCAATTTTTAATGCCGGTTGGAGCGGAGCCGAAGCCTCGTTTCCAATCCTGCTGTATTTCAATTCTCTTTTTCATAACATTGACTTTTTTTTTATGCCTTGTCGGTGGCTTCACCTTGCTCGTTTCAGGGGGCAGATACGGACGGGGAGAAAATATGCAAGGCTTTTGGTGAAAAATTTTCAACCGCCCGGCTGGACGGATTGAAAAATTTTCGCCAAAACCCGCAGGGCGCGAAGCGGCCTTGCAGATTTTTAGGGGTCCCGTCCGTAGCTTCGCACCCTGAACCCGGCAAGGTGGAGCTACTGACGGGATAAATAAAAATGGGAAAATCGTTATATGGGAAAAAGAGAATTGAAATACGGCGGGATTCAAGGGCTGTTGCTTGAATGGTATAATAGAATTTTACAAGTAATATAACACAGAAAAAAAACTGAATTTAATCAGGGGAATGGTATATCTTATATTTCTTTTCAAGTAAGATATTAAATTAAAAAACGAGACCTGTCATTCTCCATTTGCAGATGTGTAGAAGTATTAATCCATTAATGGACAATAGGGCATGTAAAGGGCAGATTTTCCGTATATTCGCCTCCTTATCCCCGAATTATGGGCGTAAGTCGCATGGTCATGGAGATATATCTATCCTTTAATGAGGAGAACAGCCGGCAAATATCTGATGGAAAAGCCCCACAAACCACAGGAAAATAGCCACACAACGGTATGATACACAATAATTATTGAAGAAACGTGCTCCGCTCCAGCGGACAGCATGTTGTGTTTTCGTTTAACCGAAAATGAACGGTTTAACGGAGGATACACCGATAAACCGTTACTTATTTCAAGCTCCGGCGTCGCTTTTTACATATCTAACTATAATTCATTTGAAATCACAAAACAGATTGAACCGAATGTGGTTAGTTTGTCTGTTTGTTTCATGTCCGAATCATTAGTATGCTATGTTGCAAAGTTCGTATTCATTATGAAAAAATCCGCTTACGAGAACAAGGTATTCAGGTAATTTGCCATCCTTTCCCCAAAGAAGTTCGATGTTAAAAAGTTCAGCAAGCGTTTTGGCTATGTCAAATCCGAAGGCTTCGAGTGACGGACGCACTTTTTCCGGGTGTCGGCATGGTGTGCCGCAGTTACGCGTACACTCGTTATTGGGGCAGAGTGAAGACATTTACCTATATAGGCAAATGAACGCCCTCCATATTTCCGTTCCATATCCAATAATTCGCTCTCGATTCGTATTCGTTCCGGTAAAATGAGTTTTTGTGTATATTCAATCGGAATATCTTTGTCTTCAGGGATTATCTTCGTTGCCATAAGATGTGCATACTTGTATTGCCGGAGAAACGATTCCGTATCAAAATCAAATGGAGGACACCCCCAACTTTTGCCATAATTGGTACATTGTTTGCAAAGTTCAAGAAAATGTGGTTCGTCACGGAATTCGGCGATATATCCTTCAACAGTGATGTCTGAAGTAAAATTTTCTACAGTGTATGTACTCATTGTTTCAAAATCATTGTACCGCATAAGGAGTCAAAACGAATGTTCTCATTTTGGAAAAGTCTGTCAATGTATCCGCTTTTCCGCATTTCAGACGCGGTCAAGCAGTTTAAATTCAGGGTATCTAACAATGCTATCGAATCGCACATGGACAACGCGATGTCAAGTTCATGTGTCGAGAACATGATACATTTTTTCTCGTCGTGGACAAGCCTACGAAGCAACGCCACAAGTTCGTAGCGATTAGGCATGTCAAGAAAGGAAGTCGGTTCATCAAGGAGAATGATAGGAGTATCCTGTGCCAATGCACGAGCAATCATCACACGCTGGCATTCGCCATCCGACATTTTATCCATCGTGCGGTTTGCATAAGCCTCCATTCCCACCGAGATGAGCGATTGCATGACTATCTCCTTATCCGCCTCTTGCATCCTGCCTATCCAGTTGGTATAAGGAGCACGGCCTATGGCTACGACATCTTTGCACCGCAGGTTGGCGATGCGCGTGCGCTCGGTCGTGACGACGGCCAGCGTTTTTGCCATATCTTCGGTTCTCATGCAGGCGATGTCGTGCCCGTCGAGAATGATTTTTCCGGAATAACACCGGTTCAGACCGGCTATGGCGCGGAGTAGCGTCGATTTCCCTGTCCCGTTTCTTCCGATAAGGGCTGTCAATTGACCTTTTTTTATCGTGGCATTTACCTCGTGGAGCAACGAGTTCTCTTTGTAACCTATGGAAAAATGCTGTAATTCTATCATGCGGTGATGGATTTGTTGCGTAAAACCACCCATACGACGATTGGGATTCCCAATAGAGCTGTAATGGCGTTGATCGGCAAGGTGAATATTTTGGAAATGACGTCGCAAAGAAGCAATATCGATGCTCCTGAAAGAATTGTTCCGGGTAGAAGGACACGATGATCGCTATTTTGGAAAAGCATTCTTGTGACATGAGGCATAGCGAGACCTATGAAACCTATCGGACCGCAAAAAGCGGTTATCGTTCCGGCGAGCAGCGTTGTCGAGAGAAACAATAGGCCGCGTGAACGCTGAATATTCAGTCCCATCGTTATGGCATACTCTTCTCCAAACAACAAAAGATTAAGCGACTTGATTGTTATTACAGCCAATAACAACCCGACTAATACTGATGGAACAAAGATGGCAAGTTGTTGCGCTGTCACATCCCCTAATGCTCCCATCGTCCATATCACAAACATTTTTAGAGACTCGTCATTGGCTATATACTGCAAAATCTGCACGACAGCGCCTACGCCCGATGAGAACATCATACCCAGAATCAGGATTACCATGATGTCTTTTATTCGCTGTCCAACGGCAGTTATCACGAGCAATACGACAGCCGCACCCACCCATGCAGCTCCGGCAATGCCTATTGATGAACCGAGCCCAGCAAGTACCACGAGTGCCACACCGAGACTTGCACCGGAACTGATACCGAGGACATAGGGACCGGCAAGAGGATTACGGAAGAGGGTCTGCATCTGAAGACCGCTGACTGATAAGGCAGCCCCGGCCAACAGTGCCACTATAGCTTTTATGAGGCGTATGTTGAGTACGATCTTTTCCGTGGCACGGGGACAATCTCCCCCAGTCAGCGCTGCCCATACATCGCGGATTGGAATATTGACAGCTCCCACGGCCAAGTCCAGTAAAAAAAGACCGACCGTGAGCGTAATCAATATGGAGGACAATATAGTCGAACGGGAACGCATCTATTTCAGTTGCTTGTAATACACACACTCTTCCTGCGCCAGTTCGGGATGGAATATCTTCACAAGGTCGCGGAGCACGATGTCAGGATTCACGACAGCAGACTCGTAATAGTCGTTACCCCCGGCTGTGTTGATACGGGCGTTGTTATTATACACCTCTCCATTTTTGAAACATCGGGTATCGGTGAATTTCGGACATGATGCCTTCAATTCGTCAAGGGAGTTCGCCATTCCCACGTTCAGCCACATGTCCGCATCTGACGCGAGTAGGTATGCTTCTTCCAAGTCAACGGGGATAGAAGCGTTTCCCGTGTTCTTCTGGTAGATATAGCGACCGCCTGCATCGGCAATCAAGCGGGCGACATAACTTTGGGTTGAAGGCATGAACCACGAGTCTCCATAAGGGACATTAAGCATAACCGAAGGAGTGCCAAGGATACTGTCGGCCACTTTCTTTTTCAAAGTGTTGTATCTGACCGGGATTGCGGCAAAGGCTTTTTCACCCTTCTCACGTTTCCCTGTGACTTCAGAAAGCACTACCATCCATTCAGCCTTACCGAGAGGCGACTCTTCGAGATAATCGCCGACATACATGAACGGTATGTCGAGTTCTTCGAGTTTGCTTTCCATTGCGCTTGCGCCGTTCACCCCATAGAGCAGAACGAGGTCGGGATCGAGCGAGAGCAGCAACTCGTAGTTGATGTTTCCTTCATAGCCGATGTCACCAATACTGTCGCGGCGAGCTTGGATGTCGGGGTTGGAAATGTAGTCGATTCCCGAAACGCCGGTTATGCGCTGGACTTCACCGATCGCGTCAAGCATGGCGATATGAGTGGAAGACATCGCCACGATGCGTTTGGCGTCTCCTTCGAGTACCTGTCCGGCAAACCCTTCGGGAACCTCTTCGCCGTTGCGGACGATAAACAGCCATGTGGTTACGCTGTCTGCTCCCTGCCAGGGATTCCTGACGGTTATCAGTACGCTTTCCTTCCCGTCCGCCCCTTTGATGTCGAAGCCGGAGGCATATTCGGGAGCATAAAGCAGCAGGTTGAAATCATTGAGTTTTGAACTTTTGTTGTGGCAGCCTGTAAATGCCAGAGAAAGCAACAGAATCAGGCTTAAATTCTTTAATGCGTTCATATTGATGCAGATTATCGTTTACTATTTTTGTTTTTTCCGAACTTGGGCGTTATGCCGATGAATATCTCGAAATTGATGCCCGGCATGGGACGGGACAATACGGAAAGGTATTCTTCATCGAACAGGTTGTTGATGCTGCCCTTTAGCGACAGGTCGGCCCATCGAAAAGAGAGCTGTTTTTCCAGTGTCACGTTATTCATGAAGTAAGGAGGCAGATAGCCCGTCAGGGTATAATCATTACTCGACATGGTATAACGCTGGCTGTAATAACACCACTTGTAGAGCAGGCTCCATGTCCGCCATGACAGACATCCGGTCACCGCTGCGGAAAACTCCGGTACGTATGGCAACTGTTTGCCGACGGATTGGTCTGCCGGACTCATAGGTTCGCTCTCGTTGATCGAGGGAGTCCACGAGAAAGTTCCGTTCATATCCAGTTTCCATTCCCTTCCGAGCATTACATCAAGGTGGGCGTTGGTCTCTGCCCCGTAAGCATGTACCTTCTTGAGGTTTCTGGGAGAGAAGAATCCCTTGGTTGTGGGTAGCCAGATGATCCAGTCGTCGATGTGCGAATCGAACCAGTTGATACCACCGCTCAAAGCATATACATTTTCTTTCCCCACCGAGAATGACAACCCCACGTCGTATGTGAAGCCGTGCTCGCTTTTTAGGTCGGGATTACCGCCCGGCAGAAAATAGAGATCGTTCAGCGTGGGGAAACGGTAGTTTCGGGAGATGGATGCTTTCGCCACGATATTGCCTTTCTTCGACAGTACCCCGTCGATGAAGAAAGCCGGGATAACCGGGGCCCATTCCGTACCGAACATATCCTCGCGAAGAACAAGCGAGGCGGCAAAACGATCGACAGGCCGCCATTTCGCAGAAACGGAACCGGAAAACTCGACACGTCCCTTGTCATACCCGACAACAGCCTTGTTACCTTCCTGCGAGATGATATTTTTGTCCGCGCTTTCCACCAAATGTTGGTGTACGGAAACACCGGCCGTGAACAGCCATTTCTCTGAAGGTGCATAATCCCCGTCCGCACTTCCGTAGAACGTGTTAATCTTACTGCGCGAGCGGGTCATCGAAGCCATTTCGCCGTTTCCCTTGTCCCGCCTGTAATCATAGGCCATCCATGTGTGTATATAGCCACCTTTTACACCGACCTTCCATTTCTCCCGCACGCGTTCCCACGAGAGGACGCTGCGAAACGTCTGCTCCCTTTGGCGGTTCTCGAAGTCCATGCTGTTCCCGTAATCCGTGGTGAGCATCGCCAGTTCCCGGTTGGAATTGATATACCAGGCGTTTAGCCCGAACTTGTCACCTTCGCCCGTGTTATAATAAATTTCCTGCAAAATGTGCAGATCCTTATAAGCCCCGCTGCGGTTGCGCTCCGTCGGATAATAGGAACCGATGATGTTCTTGTCCTCGTCATAGATGTTTTCCTTCTTGTCCCGGTTTCGGTATTTGTAGTCGTTGGGAGAAGAGGAATATACCACACGGGTGGAGGACTGCCAGTGTTTGTTACCGTAGGTCAGGCGGAGAAACTCGTCGAACGTGCTGAACGACCCCACTCCCTGCACGTACTGCAACCCGAATCCTTCATGGTTGGCCGGAGAAGTGGAGAGCCTGACCAGACCACCCAAGCCGCCGCCCGTTTCGTTTACCGACGAAGTTCCGTGCAGCAGCGAGGCATCATCGATAAAGTAAGAAGGGATGGTGGAAAAATCTGTCATGCCCAGCATCGGGTTGTTGATGCGCATACCATTCCACGTCACTTGAGTATGCGAGGGAGAGGTACCCCGGAAAGCTACAGTAGATAACGTGGCGCGTCCGTAGTTCTTGACAAAAACGGATGAGTTGAATGTCAGCACATCGGCCATAGATAAGGCGATGTTCTCTTTCATGGCGATGGAATCGAAACGGGTTCGTTGCACGCCTATATCCTTCATCGGTCGTTTGCCTACCACCGTAACCTCCGGAATACGCAGCACCCTTTTGGTAATGCTGACGGAATTTTTTTGCTGGGCGGCAAGCAGAAAGGGCAGGCTTACCCCCACGAACAATAGAATAAGATGTCTTTTCATTTTTGTCCTCCTTCCTCGTTATTTCCAGCAGAAAGCTCCCGGAATGATTCCCACGTAAAATTCATCGATCAGCTTACCTTGCGGCGAATAGCGATACACGATACCTTGCTGCTGGTAATCAATAGCGTCGGCCACATATACTTCCCCGTTGTTGGGATTGACCGTAAGGCCGTAGTATTTGGTGTCCCGAAACTCCAGAAAAGGTCGGACGGGAACACGGTCGGCTTCCACCGGCATTCGCCAAATATCGTTATTGATCCAGTAAAGCGTATCCCGTGTACCGTTGAGCTGGACTTCCGAAGGCCAGTCGCCCAGCTTGAACTTGAACTGTTTCTCTACGGTGAAAGTCTCGGTGTCTATACGGTAGAGAGACGGTGCCTCGTAGCCGTATGGGCTGCCCTCGTAACCGCCATCCGTGATGGTCCACATTTTGTTGTATTTGTCCATGACCAGCGAAGTAGGCTGTATGCCGATGGTCAGTTCGTCCACGACCTTGTCCGTCTCCGTGTCGATTTTCAGGATGCGGTTCTGGTACGACCAGCAGTTCACATAGACGTACTTGCCGTATTGCACCATTTGTTCGGTGGAACCCGATTCCATGTCCATGTCTGGACATTCGATATAGCCGGTAATCTCGTATGTCTTGGGGTTGATGATGAAGATGCGGTAGTCCCATATTTGCGTCACATAGGCTTTCTCATCCGACAGGAAATGGATATACCGGGGTGAGGTGAAACCTGTGATACGGCCCACTTCCTTGAAAGTATTGATGTCGATGGCGAAAATCACATGCGAGTTGTTCACCACGACCCAGCCTATACCGTCCCGGATAACCATAGATTGGGCCACATCGCCCAACTTGAACCCGTTGGCACGGTAAAACACTTCATTCTCCACTTCGCACGTGGCAGGATCATAGTAGGAAAGCGAGGCATTGCCGTACTGGAAATTTCCCTCGTTGGTGATGAAAAGACCGGAAGCCGATGCCGAGAAATTCTCCATCTCCCCATAATCCCATTTCATGCAACTGCCGAAAACTGGCAGGCAGAAAAGAAAAAGGCAAATCCGTTGTATTGTTCTGCTCATTGTCATTCAGATAAAAAAGAGTACCCGAATCATTACGGGTACTCTGGTTAAGGTATAAGGTTTAATCCTGCTGCGTATATTGTTTGTCCCTCATTTTTTGGAAGGTTGGGTTATACCCACATTTCGTCACACTCCAGCTTTCCTCCGTAATCATTCCGTTTTCTATGAACTTACCGAAGAAAGTGTAGTCGGTGAATTTTGTCAAACCGTCAAAAACAACCCCATGCAAGGTCTTCAACTTCTCCATGGAAAATGTTTCCTGAGAAAGAGATTTCGCTTGTTTTATCTGTAACGTACCATCTATTGTCTGTAACTTAGCACAAGTAATACCTGTTGCTTGATTAACGAACAACCCTTCACCTCCTACGTGAAGCAATTCCGGAAGATTCAGTGATTTACTTTGTAAAGTCATTGCTAAAGAACCTTTTCCCTCTTTATAATATACAGGAGAGGCTGAGCAACAGATTTTGGATAACAAAGGCAACTCACAACTGGTTAGATTGCCGGACAAATAAAATTGTCCACCCACCTCTTTCAATACAGGCATTGAAACAGTCCCCATCATAGGCATTTGGATGTATCCATATCCGTCTACGATTTCCAAGTCAGGGAATTTTGCCTTGCTTCGCATTTGGCCTGTCACATACAGATTTCCATGTACATGTTGAATTGTCGATATGGTATAATCGGGATTGTTAGTGGTTGGCTTACAAGTGAAGTCTTTGATATTCTTGAACATGATTTCAGGGAACTTGTTATTCGTAAGACTGGTGATGACAAAATTTACATTTGACAAATCTTCGGCTGTTTCAATTTTGGAGAGCTGCACCTTGTTTATAATTTCAATCTGGGGAGCTGTTTCTCCGAAGGTTTCAAATCGGGCGTTCGGCAACATCAGTGTTCCGCTCACGTCTTCAAGATAATCCAACGTAATGCTTCCAAGTGTGGTGATTTTACTCCAGTCAGGAAGCTGCTTGAGCGCCGTGAAATTTTTTATCTTTATCTGCCCCTTCACCGTTGTCAGTTTGTCCATTCCACCGAAAGCCTGAAGCACGTCATTTCGTTGGGGAACAAAACTACCGGTAGGAGGAGTTTCCATGTTGGCTTCCATAATAATACTTCCGTTTACTGTCTCGACTTCCGGTAGATTAATGGTTTCCAACATCACGGGGACGGTGTGGAAATCAAAGCCACCGGTCTCTTTCAGCTTAAGGAAGCTCATGGAAGTCAGTTTGGCAAGATTGTTCACGGACAAGACACCTCCGACACTTGTCAGTTCCGATAATTCTAAAGAAGCGATTGTTCCGGCTGCCTTGTTTTCTTCATTGAGTCCCTGGATATTCAGATCCTGACCTACAGTGGTCAGAACCGGAAACTCAAAACTCTGTAACGACGGCGCATTGAACATCACGCTTCCTTCAATAGTTGCCAGTTTCTCGAATAGGACATAAGTCACTTGGTCGTTATATACCGATATGTCTCCGGAGAGCATTTCCAGAGCTTTCATGGAAATCATGTGAAGCTCCGTAGCTTTCGAGGCGACATCGACCGAACCTAACTGCAAACCTCCGGCTGAAACGATATTATCCAACCCTGTCAAGTCTGCACCGTTGTAACTGTTACGAATGACAATGTTGCCTGTAACCTCTTTCAAAGATGCCAATGCAGATATGTCAGTGATTTTTTCTGCCTCTTCCGCATCAGAACCGATAATCAGGTTCCCTTTGACAACGGTTGTTTTGGTTGCGGCAAAAGAAGCTACCTCCTCGGTGGTCTTCAACTCTACATCTCCATCAGATTCTATTTCGCTTTTCACCACCTTATAGGCATATTCGCGGGCATCTCCGTTATAGGATGTCACCCGGAAGGTCCGTTCGTTATCCCAGTCCGTTACCGTTTTTGGATTAGGTATGATTGTTGCAGAAGTGGTGTACTTGAATTCCACTTCGGCATTGTTCAACGATACCGTATAAGGAACGGTTATCGTTACTGTATTGTCCGTAATATCGGCCGTGTACGATTTTCCGTCCACAGTCATCACAACTGACGTGATGAAATTCTCATCTGCATCTTCAGGTATAATTTCATCGTTTTTGTCACATGCTCCCAAAAAGAACAAGGATAGGAGCATGGGAAGAAAATAATTTTTCATACTTGTATTTATTGTTATTTTGTTAAATCCTCAAAAGAAAATACTTCCGTTGAAACTTCGCCCAACCAGCCGCTTTTGGCCAAGACACCGCATTGCACTTTGATAAAATCAATATATTGCAGATTGGCTTCCGTTCCATCGGCATGGATGGCATTGGAAATTTTGAAACCGTTCCTTTGCCCGCTTCCATCTACCGTACTGCCGCCTTCTATCTGGTCGTTTCCAAAATTATCCACATACCCCCAGTCATAACTCTGATTATCCCAATAACCGGTTTGTGAATCTTGGGTGTTGCGGGCGGCCAAACAAGTGCCTGTCAGGGTATAACTGTTTTCCGAAATCCAAGCCGGATAATAATAGTCCTGTGTATGATAAGCGGACAGATAGTCTACCCAGCCGTTTCTACCGTCGGAACTGATCCATTGGACATCCATTTTTTTGCCTTCCGGACGGTAATAGGTCACTTCAAAATTCTGTATTGTTTCTTCCTTGCCTGCTTCAGATCCTTTCAGTTCGTACCACTCGTCATCCGGCAATCCGTTTCCGTTTATATCCTGCATGACCCATACGATACCCGGTTCGGAACTTCCGTCAAAGGCGTTCCCCTGAACACAGAAATCATATTGGTTACCCGAATTGGGAATACTGTGGTCGAAACCGACGATGATATAACCGCCGAAAGAACCTAAAGAGACGTGCAGTTTGTCTTTTAGACGCTGTGTTGCCCATGCGACAGCCGCTTCAGGGGATGTCTCATTGCCGGTCATACCGCCTATCGTGCTCGTTTCGTTGATAAATTGGCCGGGAGCCGGGGTATATTCATAGACTTTATTCCAGAGCTTGGAACTTCCCGAAGCCAAGAATCCGTCCTGCTCTTTTTTGTCCACACAGACGACTTTTACAGTGGCAGTGACAGCCGTCTTTCCTTTGTCGATATTCCTACTTATTTTTTCCGTCGGTGTGTCTTCCAAAACAGTACAGGAGACGGTGTATTCTCCGGGTGCGGACGGCGTGAACTTGAACATGCGTTCCACTTCTCCTTCCATGACCTGACCGTCCACACTCCACTCAAAACGGGGATTATCGAAATACTCCAACAATGGGCGCAGGAAAACAGGACGGTCGGCAAAAGTGTACCTGTCCGTGGATGTTTGCTGGTAAGACGGGGTCGGGAATTTGACAACGTAGGGCATCGTTTCCACGACCTCTACGCTTACGTCCTTTGTTGTTGTCCCATCTATATTGGAAGCGTTGATTGTCACCGTATAAACACCGAGTTCTTTTTCATTGAAGGTATAAGTATTCTCGGTGGAAACGATTTTTCCTTCCCGTACCCATTCGATTTTGAACCCTTCTACATCCGAATGCTGAATATCGGGAGTAAATGTGTAATCGGTATTCCGGACGACTTTTAATCCCTGCGAAGGAAGTGCCAGTGAGATAACCGGAGGGGTGAGTTCTTTCACTTCTACTTTCAGTTCCTCTTCGGCATAGCCTTCCGCATTGTCTACTCTTAGTTTGACGTAAAAATCCCCGCATTCATTCCATGTACGTTGAAGAGACGGACCCGAAGAAACCAGCGTACCGTCTATCGTCCAAGCAAAAAGAGCATCTTCAACATTCTGGTATGTCGGGGCGATAGTCAATTCATGACCGACCTTGACCGTGTAAATGCCGGTCTCGCTGTCAAGTTCTATTATAGGTTGTCCTCCTACTTCTTCGGTAATGACTTCATCCTTGTTGCAGGAGGTAAACAGCATACAGGCAAAAATAATAAAATAGTAAAAACGATGCATAATGTGTGGATTTTAGAAAAATAACAGGGATACCCCGACAGAAGGGATATCCCTGTATTCTTTTTATTGTATGGTGATATCATCGATACAGATATAAGCCGGAGTATTCAAACCGTATGCTCCCGAATCCGAACCCTCGAAGTTGAATTTCACACTTTGCACCTCTTCGGCATTGATTTCCCAATAATCCCATGTCGTGATAGGATCAACCTGTTGTTGGCCGTCACGATAATCGGCTAAAAGGCGTTTGTAAGTGCGGATCAGACCGCCATCCGCATCATAACACTCCAGATTCACTTGGAAATACCCTTTCATCTCTTTCAGAGGAGTCGCTACCCCCGTAGGACCGAACTGATTACCATAAGTGATGACACCATAAGTGTATGAGGTGTTGCAGATCCACAGGCCGACCAATTTCCGGGGAACATTGAAATAAAATTCTGGTTTAGCCATCCATGCCTGATTGTAAGCATCCACATATCCGTAAACGACACCGAAATTGGAGCCGCTATGCCCGGCTTCCTTATCCTGTCCTTCCGCTTCCACCGCAGTGTTATAGACAGAACACTGGTTCAGATAGGAATACCACCAGTCTCCGGTATTCCCCGATTGATTGGAGCGGATGTTCCAGTTGGAAAGTGCGATGCCGCCGCTGGAATACTCTGTGCTTCCACCTACTGTATTAAACATTGAAAGAAAGAGATATTCTTCCGGAGTATTGTCATAAATGGTGGTTACTTGAGGATACCCTTGGTACGAATAAAGATTTTCTCCGGCCGAGGTAGGTCCTGCCAACATGCCGGGATTGAAATCATCGAAAGTGACAGTTAAAGTACCGTCCGGATTTGTCACAGCACGGGTTTGCGAAGTTCCGGAATCAACCGGTTCCATCAAAAAGTCATCGTCCGAGCTACAGCCGGAGAACAAGGCGGTTGCGGTAAATAGACAGGCACCTGCCAGAAAGCGTAATTTTCTTTTCATAGGTCACTCATTTTAATGTAAACATATTATTAACAAACACAAAAAAAACGTTCGTGCGAACTTACACGAACGGGAATATGTCTGTCTTCAAATATTGAATGGCCAATGAGCTATTCCTTATTTGATTACGACCCGTATATCCCGCAGGTGTAAATCTCATTCCAGTCATGGCAGGTCTTCTGACTCGTCCCGGTCATCGTGCCTTCCCGGTATTACACCAGTGGCAAAAGTTCGATGTCCGTTTTTGTGGACTCACAGCAGCGGGTACTGTCCCGGATTTTCACCGGGTTCCCTTTTCATTCGGAAGACGTAAACCTCCCGAAACCATTTCTTGACTGCAAAATTATCTATATTACATATCAATTCCAAATAATTCATAATATTTATAATAAAACACACAAAGCATGACAACCGTACTGTTTTAATTAGAGCATTCAAGTTTACGACAAACGAAGACGGCAATTATCATACACAATATCCATAAACCACCAAAACAGCTTGCCATTTTCCATAACAATGCGTTTTGGAATAGATAACTGTTAGCTGCAATTATGCAAGCAAAAAAAACAGACAGAATAATGACTATTAATATTATGCACCAGAAATTAATCCTATAAATTTATGGAAAACAAGTAAGGGAATGGAAGTTCCGTTGCCGCATGGATGCAGGTGAAGGGCCTTCTCTTTTAACGTTAGATACGCCAATGCACGCCAACGGAAGACTCTGATATTATCTGTTTGGAAAGGATATAGGATGTGCGTTACTTTGTCGCATATTCAGAATCTTAAAAAGAATTTTAGTATGGAACTGACAATTATTGAAACAAGTGCGTATTAGGAGTTGAGAAAGCTGGTCAGCACGCTGGTCGTACAGATGGGCGACTTCCAGAAAAAGATTGCCCCGTCTGCGCCGGACAAGTGAATGGATGCGCAGGACGTATGTGATGGACTTATGCCCAAACACTTTCTGAAGGGTTTACAGCAGCATCCTCTTGAGTATGGCCAGAACGGCAAATGCGTGGCGTGCAAGATACGGGATGACCTCGACCCGGCAGTTGCATTTCCTGCCTATGATTCCAAGGCTGAGCCGCATGGCATTGTATTCACCTACCGGAAAGGCACATTCAGGAGAGTCTTTCTTTTCATCCGTACCCCTATATTTTTTAATCAGTTCGATAGCAATAGGCAATAATTTTACGACATACGCCACTCCCGTTTTTATACGGTTGCCCATCAGCCATGTGCCGCCGTGGAGTCGGTATGGATATTATCGTATGTTATGGCTTTCAGGTCCACATAGGAAAGACCGGTGAAGCACATGAAGAGAAACATGTCTCGCATGGCACGCTGGCGTTTGTATTTCAGCTCCACGTGGATGATTCTCTGTAATTCCTCTTCAGTAAGAAAAGACCTTTTCTTGTATTCCGGCTTGCACTCGAAGGATGTGAAAGGATGGACTCGCAACCAACCCTTTTCCTGCGCGATGTACATCGGCCATTTCAGGGTATTGACACGGTTGAAAGCGGTGGCATTCGCATTGCCTGCCGTGCCGAGCATCCATGTGTAATAGTCCTCAATGAACGACTTTTCAAGCTCGTCAATAGCTATATCCTCGATGTTCTTTTTGGTTTTCATGAAAAGCAAAAGACTCTTGTAGTCGGCAACCAGTCCACGGTAAGTGCTTTCCGCCTTTCCTTTGCCTATCTTTTCTTTATACGATTCAATCTGTTCTCTGAAGAGTACCATAAGAGTATGGCATTCCTTTGAGAAACCTGCATAGCGGTTATATACTTTCTTGGCCGTAACAAAACTGTCATGATCGCAAATGTACTGATGTATCTTTAGGAAAGGCATGGGCGGAGGCTTGCAAC
The DNA here is from genome assembly GCF_013874375.1 of Bacteroides sp. CACC 737. NCBI lineage: Bacteria > Pseudomonadati > Bacteroidota > Bacteroidia > Bacteroidales > Bacteroidaceae > Bacteroides > Bacteroides sp. CACC 737. The sequence goes on along the minus strand of NZ_CP059408.1, from coordinate 2,221,598 downwards.
ACGCCCTATGCGTATTATAAAATGACTACAGCGGAAGGAGGTATTTGTGTACCATTGATTGTTTCTGGTCTGGATGTACAGCGAGGCAAGATAGATACCAGCAACTTGATGCATGTCACTGATTTGTTTCCTACAGTACTGGATTATGTCGGGATTTCCAGACCGGATGTGTACAGGGGCAAGAAGCTTGCACCACTTTATGGAAAATCTCTCCGTGCTACTTTCTCATCAGAAACACCGTCACGCACGGATAACGAGGCCATCTGTTTTGAAATGGCAGAAAGCAAGGCAGTCATAAAGGGACAGTGGAAAGCGACCCTTCTACTTCCTCCTTATGGGGACGGTATGCACTGGAAGCTGTATGATATAAGTCGTGATTATTCCGAGAAAAAAGATTTGTCTCATCAATATACCGACAAACTGAAGGAGTTAGTTTCCGATTGGGAACGTTATGCTACATCTGTAGGATATATTTCATCAGATGGTACACATATTATCGAAGAAATCGGGGCAGAAGATTTTTATGAAATCCCTCTCCATGACGGACATTCTCAAGGTAACTAAAAGAAAATAGTCATTTTTTCCGTACATAAATAAACCACAGATGATTGTGCCAAGAAGAGAAATACCTTATTAATGTGTATTTCTCTTCTTTCTTTTTAATGTCTCTGTGTTTTGTTACAGATAATGTATATAATTAAAGAACAGAAAAAATATGATCTCTATAGAAGTTTTTTCTTCCGGGATGTTGTTCAAGTAAACAATGCGGATGAAATCATCACGGACAAACTGGCTCTCTGTTCCGGAAGTATATGCTGCCTGTGACGTTTCTGATATGGCGTATAAGCAGATTGTCATATCCATGGGGAGAAGGGGCAAAAGCTGCTTAGTCCGCTTTTACTGACCGGATCAGAGTCGTAAGCATGTAGTGTGACCGTGTAATTAAAGAAGAAGGCAGATGCTCTTAATTTATAGGGCATCCGTCTTTATTCTTTCAGGTGCTGATATGTGCTTTGCAACCAAGTTGTATGAGATATGTTCTACCTTTGCAGTGTGAAAGAAAAATATATCTCAGTATGAAAACAATACATTCTAATCCGTTTCAACAACTACATGCAGCAGAATCCTGCTGCCAAGCCCAGTATGTATCCCCATCTGTATCTTCACCTCATGCCGACTCTTGCTGTGCCCATCATCATGCCGATGGAGTGTCCGGTAAATGGAGCTCTCTTGTTTCGGGGATGTTGTTGTTGGCAGGTATCGTGATGAGCTATATCCAGCTAAGTTGGTTTCAGGGTACAATCCAGTCTGTGTGGTATCTGCTTGCCTTTATGCCTGTAGGTTTGCCGGTGTTGCATGCTGCTTGGCACAGCATGCGTGACAAGGATTTTTTCAATGAGTTCACTTTGATGCTCATTGCTTCAATCGGAGCTTTCTGTATCGGTGAATACCCCGAAGCTGTAGCTGTAATGTTACTCTATACAGTAGGGGAGATGTTGCAGCATGGAGCTGTGGAACGTGCTACTAAGAATATTGGAGAACTGCTGGATGTCCGTCCGGAACGTGCCCAGGTATTCCGGAATGGAGCTTTTATCGAAGTGGCACCCAAGGAGGTGCAGGTAGGTGAGCGCATCGAGGTGAAACCGGGAGAAAGAATACCGTTGGACGGTACATTGATAAACGAATCGGCACTGTTTGATACTTCGGCTTTGACAGGTGAAAGTATGCCTCGTTCTATTGAGGTAAACGGTGAGGTGCTGGCAGGCATGATTGCCTTTAACCAGAAGGTTGATTTAGAAGTGAAACGTCCTTACGAGCAGAGTGCATTAGCTCGTATTCTCTCTTTGGTTCAGGAAGCATCCGCACGGAAAGCTCCGACAGAACTGTTCATACGGCGTTTTGCCCGGATTTATACGCCTTTGGTGCTATTCCTTTCGGCACTGGTAGTTATAATACCTGCAGTGGTGGAATGGTTAGCTCCTTCTTTCGATTATGTATTTGCCGACTGGCTTTATCGTGCACTGGTTTTCTTGGTGATTTCCTGTCCTTGTGCCTTGATCATCAGTATTCCTTTGGGATATTATGGTGGAATCGGTGCTGCTTCCCGTGCGGGTATCCTTTTTAAAGGAGGTAATTATCTGAATGCTATCACAAAATTAGACAGCATTGCTTTTGATAAAACCGGAACATTGACTACCGGGCAGTTTGAAGTAGCATCTGTCCAAGCTGCTACCTTGAAGAAAGAGGAATTGCTTGCAATCATCGGAACGGCTGAACAGAAGAGTACTCACCCTATTGCACAAGCCATTCAGCAGTATGTGCGGGGGCAGCATATTTCCTTACATTCGGCCTTATCCATGCAGGAAATAGCTGGATATGGTGTGGAAACCATTATTGATGGAAAAAATGTACTGGTAGGGAATCCACGACTACTTTTGATGCGGAAGACGGTAGTACCATCTAAGGTACTTGAATCTGAAATGACGGTTGTCGTATGTGCTATAGACGGAGTATATGCCGGAGCTGTATGGTTGGCTGACAAATTGAAAGAGGATGCGGTACAAGCTATCCGGTATCTAAAGGAATTAGGCGTAAAAGATATCCATCTGCTATCAGGCGACAAGCAATCATTAGTGGAAAAAGTGGCTCGCGAACTGGAAATTCCGCAGGCACATGGTGACTTGCTACCTGAAGACAAAGCTACCTATATTCAGAAGTTGTCATTTCATGCTACTCGTACTGTAGCTTTTGTAGGCGATGGCATGAACGATGCACCTGTATTGGCTCTTAGCAATGTAGGTATTGCCATGGGTGGTCTAGGGTCGGATGCAGCCATTGAAAGTGCTGATGTGGTAATTCAAACAGACCAACCATCGAAGGTGGCTACAGCCATTGAAATAGGACGTGCCACACAATGTATAGTATGGCAGAATATCATTGGGGCTATCAGCATGAAAGTTATCATTTTGTTGGCAGGGGTCTTGGGATACGCTTCATTATGGGGAGCTGTTTTTGCTGATGTAGGAGTGGCTTTATTAGCTGTGTTGAATTCAATCCGTATTTTGGCTAAAAAATTTAAATAAGATGAAGAAAGCAAAGTATCAATGGCATCCCATTCCGGGCATGCCTTTGACAGAAGTTGATAAAAAAGTGATGTATTGGGAAAAAAAGGCAGACTGGTTCCCTCACGAAAACTCATTAAATTGCCGGAACAAATTGAAGGAATAAGGAAAAGTGGACTGTTGAATACAGCTGTATTGGATTGTGTGGAGGAAAATATTCGGGAAGGTATCAGTACCGCAGAAATAGACCGTTTGGTGTATGAATATACCATGGATCACCAGGGTATTCCTGCAACATTGGGGTATCACGGTTTTCCGAATAGCTGTTGTATTTCGGTTAATGAAGTGGTGTGCCACGGCATTCCTAATGAGAATCAGGTGCTCCATGAAGGTGATATTGTAAACGTAGACTGTACAACGATAGTTAACGGTTTTTATGCAGACGCTTCACGGATGTTTATTATTGGGAAAACCTCTTCAGAAAAAGAAAAGCTGGTACGTGTTACTGAAGAGTGTCTGAAAAAGGGAGTGCAAGCCGCTCAGGCGTTTACTTTTTTGGGTGATGTAGGTCATGTAATAGAGTGCCATGCCAAGCGCAATGGCTTTTCTGTAGTTCGTGATTTTTGCGGTCATGGTGTAGGAATACAGTTCCACGAGGAGCCGGAAGTGTTGCATTATGGTAGAAAGAGCTCAGGTATGCTATTGGTTCCTGGTATGACATTAACCATAGAGCCGATGCTTAATATGGGTACTTGGAAAGTCGTGATGGATCAATCAGACGGATGGACTGTTTATACAGAAGACCGCCTGCCGTCTGCACAATGGGAGTATACCATTTTAATCACAGAGTCAGAGCCCGAAATTTTAGCCCACTGACAACAATGATGATAAAGAAAGAGTAACTCCATAAGAATTACTATAAGGAGTCTCTTTCTATATTAAACTCAATATTTACACCTATGTGGTATTGTCTTTCTCCTAATTTGTCAATACCTTTCGTTGTTGACATTGGCATTCAGGACATACCCCTTTTATGGTATAATTGATGTTTTCGATTGCATAGCCATTGGGAAGGCTGATTATTGGGATTTTATGCTCTTTCATACAGAATGTTCTGTTGCAAGCTTCACAATGGAAATGTACATGTTGCTCTTCTATAGGACAATGTTCCACCGTACTTCTGCAAATCTCATATTTGGTTGATCCGCTTCCATCTTCAAATGAATGAATGGCATGACGTTTCAGGAGTACAGCCAATGAACGGGAAATGGTAGACTTGTCCAATGTGTCAAGCATAGTCTCAAGTTCAAGCAGAGAAACAGGATATTCCAGTTCGGATAATTTACGTAGAGTTAGGATTCTTGCCGGGGTCGGACGTAGTCCCCTGTCCAGCAGTCTGTCTTCACATTGCTTTATTGACATGGATATGAATTTTTAAAGTTCAACAATCAGTAAAGCTATCAAGTGGAAAAGGCGGTATTTTATACCGCCTTTTCCATGCAGTATTCTTTATCTGTTTTAGCACTGCAAAAATACATTTTTTTATTTGCAATCTTGTTGCAAATATGTTTAGAAATAACATTAATTATTGAATTACAGTTTTTTATCGAAACAACAAAAAAACATGCAACAAGATTGCAAATAATCCGCTCTAACTTTGCCGATAAAAGATAAAAATCAAACATTAAAATATTGATATGAAACTTTCTGATTTAAAAAGGGATGACAAAGGAATCATTACGAAAGTACTCGGTAGAGGGCCTTTCAGAAAGCGCATTATCGAGATGGGATTTGTACAGGGACAAGAAGTGGAGGCTGTCCGGAGTGCGCCTTTGGGCGATCCTGTCTATTACAAGGTGATGGGCTATAATGTTTCTCTTAGCAAAAGTGATGCAGAGCTGGTGGAAGTTGTAAGCATGAATGAATATCAACACGAATATGGTACAATAACAGACACGGAGTCACAGGTTAATACACTTACTACTCTGTCACACGAAGATTTTATTCGATTTGCTAAAGACAGAGGGAAAACTATCAATATCGCACTGGTCGGTAATCCGAATTGTGGAAAAACATCTATGTTCAATTTTGCATCTGGAGCGTATGAGCATGTAGGCAATTACAGTGGAGTCACGGTAGATGCCAAAGAAGAGGTGTTCACCCAGGACGAATATACATTTAAAATCATAGATCTTCCGGGAACTTATTCCTTGTCCACCTATATTCTGGAAGAACTATATGTCCGTAAATACTTGAAAGAGGACTAGCCAGACATTGTTGTCAATGTGATTGACACATCGAATCTTGAACGGAATCTATATCTTACCAGCAAGTTGATTGACATGGATACCCACATGGTCATTGCCGTGAACATGTATGATGAACTTGAGAAGAAAGGCGACAGGTTCGACTATGTATCTCTGGCACGGATGATAGGTGTACCGATTATACCCACTATCGGTAAAACCGGTTTCGGCATAGACAGCTTGCTGAAAAAAATCATAGAAGTGTATGAGGCAAAGAACCGCTGACGCGCCATATACACATAAACTATGGCAATACGCTGGAAACGGAAATTGATAGAATGCATAAGGAATTGAAAATCTACGGGAACGTAGCCGAGCGTTTTTCCAAACGTTTCCTTGCCATCAAACTATTGGAAAAGGATGTGGAGATAGAAAGAATGGTCAAGAGATGGGGGAATTATTCCCGGCTGATGGCAGTGAGGGAAAAGGCTATAAACACCATTCAAGATTTGTTGCAGACTGATTCGGAAACCGCTTTCACAGATGTCCGTTATGGCTTTATATCAGGAGCACTCCGGGAGACTTATCATGAAAATCCCATGCATAAAAAAGACAAAACAAAGTTGATTGACCATATTGCCACCAGCAAGTTGCTTGGTTTTTCTCTGTTCATTTTCTTCCTATGGCTCATGTTCGAAGCCACTTTTGTCATCGGAGAATATCCTAAAGGATGGATCGACTCCTGGATGAGCTGGATGGAACAACTGGTACAGGAGAATTTTGCTCCCGGTCCGTTGGCGGATTTGCTGACTAACGGAATTATAAACAGTGTGGGCGGTATCATTGTGTTCCTGCCGCAAATTCTGATTCTGTACTTTTTCATATTACTGATGGAGGATTTCGGATATATGGTACGGACAGCATTTATTATGGACAAATTGATGCACAAAATGGGCTTGCATGGCAAGTCGTTCATTCTGCTGATTATGGGATTCGGATGCAACGTATTGGCTGTAATGGCTACCCGTACCATAGAAAGCCGGAGTAGCCGCATGATAACCATGCTGGCTGTCCCTCTGATGAGTTGCAGTGCCCGTCTGCCTCTCTATGTATTAATATGCGGAACTTTTTTTGCGGAATATGCGGGAACCATGCTTTTAGTCTTATGCCTTACAGGTATTACAGCTGCGGTATGCATGGCCAGATTGTTCAGAAAGTTTTTATTCAAGAACGAGGATGTTCCTTTTGTAATGAAACTGCCTCCTTACCGGATGCCTACTACACGCGCCATCTGTATACATATGTGGGAAAAAGCCAAACAGTATCTGCATAAAAGGGGAAGTGTCATTCTTGTAGCTTCTGTCATCGTATGGTTTCTTGGATATTATCCCCATCATTCTGAAAAGCTTGATGCCCTCGACAAAGAAATCAGCCGGATAGAACAGACAGAAAAAGACTTTTCAACAAAAGAACAGAAGATAAAGGAATTGACTGCCTTCCGAAACTTGAAACAACAGGAAAATTCCTATATCGGCAGAATAGGTCATTTTATAAGTCCGGTGATGAAACTGTTAGGATTTAAAAAAAAACACCTTATTTTATTCCGTTTTATAATGTGAATATTTGTTCTTATTTCCTTTTAGATACACTATATACAAATTATATGTTCTATTTCTCTTCTTAATATTGTTAAAATTGAAAAGTTCGTGTAATTATAAAAACAAAAAGAGCTTTAATGTATAGTAAAATTTGATTGTCAATCAGCTAAAAGCACTACATTATCAGTGCAATTTATCAATACAAGATGATTTAGTATTAGTGTCACTATATACTAATAAGTTTTTTATTTTGCCTTTTCAGATATTGCACTTATTGATGTGAACATTATATAAATTTACAGTCGGTATCATTATGTGGTTAAAGTTAAAAATATGCTTCGGTTATGCTATTTTAGTTTTACTGTTAGCTTTCATTGTCTATCAGTTCCGCAAGGAACAGGTACTAAGACACATGCTGCGCAAAGAAGAGAAGGAGTTGGCAGCGATACATAGTCTAGCAGAAAAAAGTTACATAGGCCTATTGGATCTTTCTACTCATGCGGAAATTGCCATAACATGGGATGACAACGATTTGAAGAACTACAGTTATAAACGATATGGGGTTTGTGACAGTCTGCAACTCCTAAAGGAGTATGTCCATACTCCCTTACAAAAAAACCGTATTGACTCATTGTGTCTTCTTCTTTGGAATAAAGAAATTCTTCTTTCCAAGACAATGCATACTTTCAATGAATTGCAGAGTATTGGCGATATTGTACAGGAAAGTATCCCTTCCATTATTTTGACTGCTGGGAGACAAGCTGTGCAGCAAAAGAGGAATATGGTCTTGTTTAAATCCGGTACGAGAGATAGTTCTAAGAAGGGAATTTGGGATATTTTTCCATTAAAAGAGAATAAATTTGCCTGTCAGCGACAGAAGGAAGATGGCGAATGTAGGCATTGCTCTTTGTTCATTGTCCCTTCAATCGGAATGGCAACATGTATGCTCCACTCTCTGTCCTTGGAACAGGCTGAAAGATTAGTGCAAATACAGGCACAGATGGACAGCTTATACGTTGGCGGCATGGAACTGAACGAAAGGATGAACAGCATAGTCTCTGAATTTGAACGGGAGAATAACGAACGTTTTGCTGCACGCTACAGAACCTTTGTCCTTGAACGGAATAATTCCTACTATGTGGTAGCCGGCTTGGCTTTGTCTATCTCTTTACTGGCAATTGTATTGTATATCCTCATTCACCGGGATTTGAACCGTCGTCTTCGGTATGAGAGGGAATTTGAACAGTCCGACAATCGGAATAGAGAATTGCTCCGTTCACGTAAGGAGCTGATGGCCTCAGTGGCCCATGACCTGCGTGCTCCGCTGGCAGCTATCAGAGGCTGTGCGGAACAGTTGTCTTCGGAAAGCGATGGTAGTTGCAGGGTCGGTTATCTGGACAATATCCTGCATTCGTCCGATTATATGCTCGCTCTGGTAGACACGCTGATGGAATATCACCGGATGGATGAAGGTGGGACGCACTCCAAAAACACACTCTTCAGCTTGAAAACTCTGTTTGAAGAAATAGCGGACAGCCACCGTCTTGCCGCCCGGCAGAAAAAACTTGCGTTCACTGCATCTTTCTCCGGTCTGGATGTTATGGTCAACTGTGACAGCTCGCATATCCGGCAGATAGTCGGCAACCTGCTGTCCAATGCCTTGAAGTTCACATTTCACGGGAAGGTGTTTCTTGAGGTGGAATACCGGCCGGGAAATCTTCATATTTCTGTCCTGGATACGGGTATGGGAATAGGCCTTGAGGAGAAAAAACGGATATTCGGAGCTTTCGAAAGGCTCGACAATGTGCGTAATATCCCCGGCTTCGGGTTGGGGTTGGCAATCACGGCCCGACTCGTATCCTTGATGCAGGGGCATGTGGAAGTGGAGAGTGTACCCGGTGAGGGCAGCCGTTTTTCTGTTTTCCTGCCTATGCTACCGGCCGGACACCCCGTCTGTCCGGAAGAGAAGTTTTCTCCTGTTTGTGAATTGCCCGTTGATATCCGTGTGCTGGTCATTGATGACAACCGTATCCAGCTGGGAGTCATCAGTAAAATGCTTTCCCGTAATCAGATTCACTGTGACTGCTGCTCGGATGTCCGGGAGTTGATGGATTGTCTGAACAAACAGAAATACGACCTTCTGCTGACCGACATACAGATGCCCGGTACGAATGGCTTCTCGGTCCTTGAGCTGTTGAGGACCTCGAACATTCCCCGGGCATGGGAGATTCCCGTCATAGCCATCACGGCACGTTCCGATAAAAAGGGAGAGTATCTTACCGCAGGTTTTGCCGACTGTCTGTATAAGCCTTTCTCTGAGGAAGAGTTGCTGGCGGCAGTTTCACAGATGGATCGACCTGCTTTTGCTGCCATCATGGAAGGAGAGGAAAACGTGGAAGAGATGCTGGACCTGTTCATAAAGGATACCATGGGTGAACTTGCCGGAATAAGGGACGCTTTTTCCACGGGAGATTATAAGAAGTTGGGAAGTATCATACACAAAGCCGCGCCGCTTTGGGAAATGATCCGTATAAACATTCCCCAAAGTGAACTGAGGGAAATGGCTTCCATGCCTTCCGAAAAATGGGGTGGCTTATCGGACGAAAGAATAGAGGAACTGATTAAAGCTGTGGAACATGCTGTAGAGAAAGCAAAAAGAATAAAGAAAAGAGTATATGGAAACTGTATTGATAGTAGAGGATGACCGTGTGTATGCACGTGCTACCACAAACTGGCTGGTGAAAAATGGTATCAATGCTCGTTATGTATTATCCGTGGACAATGCAAAGGAGTTTTTGGACAACCATGATGTGGATCTGGTATTATCGGATTTTCGTCTCGACAACGGCAATGGCATGGAACTGCTGGAATGGATGAATACACATGGCTATCGTATTCCTTTCCTCATCATGACAGGCTACGGGGATATACCCGGTGCCGTGGAAGCGGTTAAAAAAGGTGCCGTGGACTATCTGCCCAAACCTGTGCAGACAGAAAAGGTACTCGGTATTATCCGGAAAGCATTGGAACGTAAGAGAAGGGACGGCAATACAAAACAAAGATTCTATACAAGCAAAAGCCCTTTGGCATTGAGATTGCAGGAGCATATCCGGCTGGTGGCTCCGGTGGATACGTTAGCCGTGCTGATACGTGGCGCATCAGGGACAGGCAAGGAGTATGTGGCCCGGCAGATACATGTGTTGAGCGGTCGGTCGGATGCTTCTTTCATCGCAGTGGATTGCGGGGTACTTCCGAAGGAACTGGCGGCATCGGAACTGTTCGGTCATGTGAAGGGTGCCTTTACCGGAGCGACGGAAAACAAGACGGGCATGTTTGCCGCCGCCAACCATGGGACACTGTTTCTGGACGAGGTGGGTAATCTGAATGCCGAAGTACAAAGGGCACTGTTGCGTGCCTTGCAGGAAAAACGCTACCGTCCCGTAGGCGGTAAAGAGGAGATTCAGACGGACATCCGTCTGGTAGCTGCTACCAATGAGGACCTGGAGAAGGCGATAGCCGAAGGACGTTTCCGGGAAGACCTGTTCCATCGTCTGAATGAATTTCCGTTGCATGTACCATTGCTGGCAGAGTGCATTGAGGATATTATCCCGTTGGCGGAATTCATGCTGGATGCCGCCAATCAAGAGTTCTCAAGGAAAGTGAAAGGCTTTGACCGCGAAGTACAGAAACGGTTGAAATCTTATTCGTGGCCGGGAAACATACGGGAACTGAGGATGGTTGTCAGACGGGCCACCTTATTGGCTAAAGATGACTGGATAACCACCGGGGAGATAGACATTCCCGATAAAGGCAGGCAACCGGGAGAGTATTCACTTAATGACGAGCGGATGGAACGGGCAACCATTCTGAAAGCATTGGAGGCAACGGGCAATGACAGGAAGGCTGCCGCACGGCTGCTGGGCATCAGCCGGAGCACGCTTTATCTGAAACTGAGGAAGTATCGTCTGGATTAGAATATGTCCGAAATTCGGACACATCATGTCCAATCCACAATGCTTTTATGTACACATCATTTTTACTGCTTTCTATATGGTTTATTTCCAATGTTTTATCTGTGTACTGTTTCAGGCATGGCACTTGTCTTTATTCCGGCAGGATGAGTGGAGAGTTGAATTGTGGAACCTAAAAACATGATACGATGAAGACATTGGTGGAAACCTCTCTTTTTAATCTGTTCGCCTCTTATACAAACGGTGCCGGACCTGCGCTAGGTGAGTTGCCGGCTGCCTATGACGATTTCGTGAACTGCCTTGCTACGCTTTCACCGGCAGGGGACCTGACGGGACAGCTACGTTGTCTGAACTACACAAAAATAGAGCTGGCCTTTATGCGGCAGGCCTGCAACGGAATGGCTGAAGATTGCCGCAATATCCTGTATGACGTGTTTATCGACAAGACGTTGGCGTTGCTGGATGCGGAAGCGGAAATACTGAAGGAGATGCTTCGTCATGGTACTGTGTCTGCCGGATTCCATGCGGAAGCAGTGCGGGGAAGCGGAAGCAAAAGTTCCGTCACACTGACATGGAACGGTACGGACAGCGACCTGATTGAACTGGTGGCCGCACTGATGGCAGCCGGTGCGATAGGTACGGCTGAAGGCCGGAATTTGAAAATTGTGGATGTTATCCGCGTTTTCGAGGAAGTGTTCCGTCTGAAAATCAATGCGCTGTACACCAAGCGTGGCAAGGTGTTCGACCGTTGTACGGACACCACTCCGTTCATCGACTCCCTGCGCAAAAGTTATAACCGGATGCTGGACGCACGGCTGGCGTAAAGGTTGTACGCCAACAGCCGCCAACGGATGACTCGTATGTATGAGGTATTGCAGATTGGCGGCTGAATGTTTTTCTTTGTCGCCGGTTATCATGTCTAAAAATACAAGCTATGTCAATCCTGAATGATATTTGGAACCGCATTGCCCGGAAACCGGACAGGCGGAAAGCGGCGGTAACGGAAACTTCCGGGACGAAAAACCGGGTATATGCGGTGGTTACGGAAGAGGGCGTGATACTGTTTTCCGACACCCCCAAGGGTATGAAGGCACGGAACAGCTATCTGCAACATCTGGCCGACGGCTTCTTCAACGTGACCAAAGTACCCGAAACTTTGCGGATATATGAGATTGACCTGCCTACCAAACGGGTGGCCGGGCTGGCGGACAACTGCATCGAAAAGCTGTCCAAAGCGGATTTGCGAAGCACAGACGCACAATTGCGCAGGTCGGTGGTGAACTTCACCTCCGACAAGTTTGCGGATAGAAGTGTGCTGGACGGTGGGGTGTGCAGGGCAAAGTTCGACCTGCGGCCCGATTTCCATAACTTCGACCGGCTGACAAAAGAATTCGGTTTGGGTATCTCGCCCCGGAACTATGATGTAGCGTCATTGCTGTATATTTCGGAAAACGGGTACGCCGGGATTGTTGCGGCAGACAAGGTGCATCCGTTCAGCTATGAGTATGAGTTCAGGGAACTGGCGGAGAAGCTGGGAGACAGCATGAGGGCACGGATGAACGCGCCTTTGTCGGCACACGACTTCGGCTATGCGGCCTTACAGAAAGAGGCAAAGGAGATGGCGGCGGATTTGTTACAATCGGAGTTCCATATTACGGATGGAGAGTTCAGGTTGGGCGCACGGATAAGCCGAATAGAAAGGATGGAAATGTCACATCCGGTGTCGTATCCGCATTCGGAAGAGGAACAGACCGGCGGGTTACCGGAAACACACTACAGGCAGGAAGCTCCTGAACAGCGGATGTCTGACAGCCAACGGCAGGTGAAGCATGCAGCTTCCATTACCCCACAGAAGAAGGAGAAGAAACAATTAATCCTATAGAATCTATGGAAGAAAAGAAAAAGCAAGCGGTGGAAAGCGGCAGTCTGTATATGACATTGGACGCCTTTTACAGACCCGTGTATCTGAGTATGCGCGGACAGGGGGAAGAGGGATTTTCCCGTTATATCAGTAACAACGTGCGGTCTCATACGACCCGGTCGGGAATTTATTCCCGACCACTGAATGTTCCGTTTCGACTTTAAAGACAAAAGTCTGATTCCTCCCATATTCGGTACGGACAATGCGGATTATCTGGAACAGCTCTGTCCTGTACTGGAACGGGAGAATATATATCCGTTGGGGGTGGTGAGACTCCGGGATGCGGCATTCTGTGAGGAACGGGGGATTGTACATCTGTCATTATCAGCGGAACATACGGATTTGCTGGAAAATGAGGATTACAGGCGGCTGCGACATCGTTTCGGAATGAACGGGGATGTGATACGCAGCGGGCTGGCTGCTTTTCCCACCTACATGTCGGTGGAACACGGGCGGAAGGTATTGCTGTTTGACAAGACAGACGGTGGGGACAGGATGCTGGATGAGTTTCTGAGTGGGCTGGCCGAACGTTTTTTTGACGGCAAGCGGAAACCTGAGAGTTTGAGGTTTTATGAGGTGGCTCCGCTGAATGCCGCATGCCGGGCAAAAATAGGTGACGGGCAGACGGTTTCTTCGGATATGGTGAGATATGGGATTTGTGTGGCATGTTGCGACATGGCACCTACGCTGAGGAACTTTAACAGGCTGAGAAAATTGCAACGGCAGCCTATGCCGCTGACCGGAGAACAGGAACGGATAGTCTCGTCACTGGTGGCACGACCGGATAATGTACGGTTCCCGAACGTGGAAATGAGGGTGCGGATTCCGGCAAAGAGAAAAGGACAAGGAATGAACATTTAATTTTTTGATGAATGGAAAAAGAGAATACGAACAGTGGCAGTGTGTATGTCACAGTGGACGGACATCTCAACCCGGTGCATGTCAGTATGAAAGGTACGGGTGAGGAAGGTTTTCTGGAGTTTATGCTGGGAGATGTGGAGAAGGCGCTCAAGGAAACGGAAATGCCTACCATGGGCATGATGTACTATAATGTGCCTGATATGAGGATTATTCCGCGTTTGCGGGAAGGGAATAATGATGATTATCTGCGAAGACTGGAAAAGGCGATGGACGGACATGGGATTAAGCCGCATAGATACCTGGCTCTGTCGGAAGTGGTGTATTGCCTGTGAAAGTACATGGACCCGCTTTCAAGGGACGAGAACTATCCCCGACAACTTACACCGGAGATGTGGCGGGAGATAAAGTCCGCACCACCCGAAGTGATAGCGGAGATGCAGGATGATTTGAAGCATGGGAACACGTATTATACAGGTGTTGAGACGGGTAAAGGGGTGCTGCTGTTCGGTAGGGATTACGTAGGAAACCGTCAATACGGGGATTTTATGGCAACGAATATAGAGAAGCGTTTCTTTGAACCGGACTTTGAGGAAAAGTATCTGAATGTGTATGAGTTACGGGGATGGCCTTCATTGATGGAAGGGAAAGTAAACCGCTGTTGCGATGATTACGGCTGTTTGTTGCCGTTGGAGAAGATTCCGGCAGATGCTTTTGTGGACAAATCGGCATTGAAAAGTATAACGGACAGTGAGCGTTATGATCTTGCTCCTACATGGGAGAACTATTATAGGCTGACTGATTCCGGAAAGGGGCTGGGCCTTACTCGGAGTCCGTATAATTATGACTGGATGACACTGCTGTATATCATGGATAAAGGCTATCCGAGAGACGGACTGATAGATGAATACCCGGACAACTTCAGTTTTTACGATAAATTCGAGAAGATAGAAAACAAACTGCTGGGCCGCAACAGATGGGATGTGTATGATGTGATGCAGGAGAAGGCGAAGAAACTGGCAGGGAAATTGTTGAAAGAGCACTTTTCGGAAATACGGCGGAAAACAGACGTAAAGGAAAAAGAGCATGTGAAAAAAAATAAGGGTATAAAGATATAGGGTGATAAAAAATGGCAGGGGAAACCCCGTTACTGTTTGGATGCAGATAACGGGGCTTTTCTTTTTATTTTGTGGTAGCAGTAACCTTAGTTTGAATTTTTTCAGTTTTGTAAATGACATTTTGGCGGAAATAAGCAGTCATAATAGGTATAATTATGGAATGAAAATATGGAAGGAGTAGAAACCGATGGCTGGGTTACGGAAATGGTTAGATATGTTATCTGTCCGGATGAGGATATTTGGTATATTTGGAGTGACAATGCACGCCAACGGATGACTTTAATTTTGAATGTTTTGTCAAGTGTGGAAATATGCTTTTATTTGCTTTGTAAATAGTGAAATTATAAATCAAATTGTTATGGAATTAGTTGTTATAGAGAAACATGCGTATTTACAGTTAAAACTGCAAATAGAGAGTTTATCCGCCCAGATTGAATCCGTTAAAAAGAAAATTGGTCCGGTTGAAATGGAAAAGTGACTGGATGCCCAGGAGGTCTGTCTGGCTTTGAATATCTCCAAACGAAGTTTGCAAGGCTATAGGGAGTACGGGATTATTCCATATTCTTGTATAGGCGGCAAATATATGTATAAAGAGAGTGATTTGGCCAAAATATTAATTCAAAAAGAAAGATAACATATGGACGGAGTAATCACAAGGCAGTCAGAAGAGTACATAATGATGATGAGGATGCTTAAGAAATGCTCAAAAGAGATACTTGAATTTCAGGATTTGCCTGTTCCTATAGCTGGTGAGGTCTATATGACCGGTGAACAGATATGTGGCATGTTGCATATCTCAAACAGAACTTTGCAAAAGTTACGTGATGAACGGGGGATAGCTTATACTGTCATAGGGGGTAAGTTCCTTTATCCTCTTTCTAAATTGCAATTGTTATTGGAAGAAAATTATAGAAATTATATTCGTTAAATCAAGTGGATAATTTGTATTTATGCTATTTTTTTGCTACTTTTGTAAAAGTAAGTAAGAGTGTAACAGGAAGAAAGTTGCAGCATATACGCGGTGAATTATTCGGTGTCATAGGAGCAGAGGCTTTTGGTAAGATACTGATAATGAATAGGGAAATTAAAAGTTAATCGTTCCCTGTCTCTCCGCTGAATTAACCGGAAAAAACGGACAGTAAACACACAAGTCCCACAAATCCAATGATTTGTGGGACTTTTTTTATCCCCTTATGCCTGCCTTAAAGTATTTATCTATTAAAAACTTAATCCTACGAAGCAGGTCAGAAAACAACATAAAAAAGGCCATCTATCCCAGACAGCCAATCTTTTGTTAACCTTAAATCTAATACTATGAAAAACACATTACAAATGTACATGTTTTCCGCTAACCTCCAAACCGGCAGCGGTTAATATTATATTATATAACAACCCTTAATGCTCATTAAGGCTTTATCAGCGAAAACGCAACGTGCATTTGCTCCCAACGCATCATCCGTTTGCCCGGTGTGCATTATGCATCCGGCACAGATGGATGATGCGTTTTGCAAATCCGTCACATCAACAGTCAATTCTAAAATAACCATTACAATGAAAGCAACCCTAAACAAAGGAATGAAACTCTCCGCTGAAGATGTCAGAGCCTGCCTTCAGCACCGCTTGCACCGTAGCTTGAACTATATACCTCATGCTGCGCTCCCGCTACATCTTTCAGAGCCGCTTGAAAAGCGTGGAACGCTGCCGTCTCACGCCAGCCAAGGTGCTGGGCTACTTCAAGGAGGAAGGGGAGGAGTTGGGGGGAGGAAGTAAATTGGTTAGTTCGGATGGAAAAATTCGTATATAATGCATA
The DNA here is from genome assembly GCF_013874375.1 of Bacteroides sp. CACC 737. Classification (NCBI taxonomy): domain Bacteria; kingdom Pseudomonadati; phylum Bacteroidota; class Bacteroidia; order Bacteroidales; family Bacteroidaceae; genus Bacteroides; species Bacteroides sp. CACC 737. The sequence continues at coordinate 2,205,014 of NZ_CP059408.1, read as the reverse complement.
AGCCGCATCCGTCGAATATAATGAAAGGAGATGTGATGAACAATTACTAACTTATATTCGTGAGAATAGACTGATTGAGAAATATTAATAAAGTAAAGAACAAAAGATAACAAAATAGTATAGGACAGTTAAAGTACAAAGGACATTTCGGTAGCGTGGAATACGGTGAAGAAGACAATTGCTTGTTTGGCAAAGTTCTTGGTCTTAAAAAGGATTGTATTACCTATAAAGGTGAAATCATTAGTGAATTGAAAAGTAACTTTGAGGGTGCTATCCTTCATGGCATGGCAGCCGCCAACGTCTCTCCCATTCTAACTTTGCAACATGTTTTATTAATAAAAATATGCAAAATAGAGAATGTATTTCTAATACATTCTGATTATTTTAGTATATTATTATATAGGGTGGTGGAGGATGAAGTGAATCCCTCTTCCGCCACCTTATTTATTTCATTAATTTTTAGCCGATTCTAACTGTTTATTTGTATTCCCCTGGCTTCTCCCTTACCTTTGTTGTGTTATCGAATTAAGAATAGACAAAGATGGAAAAAGAAATGAGCCCCATGACAACGGAGATACTGAAGAAAGGTTATCTCCTCTTCCCCATTCCCCGCCGGTATGCACGGTTTGGTGTTTCTTTGTGGGATATGCCAGACCTGGATAATGGGAATGTAGACACGCATTGGACGTATGGCGGTTATGAGTATGTGAGTAATCAAAACTCCCATCCAACCGCCTGCGATGCTCCATTCGCTGGAAAAGGAAATGTGGCCGGTTGTGCGGCCAATCGTGCGTCATCGTTGCAGGTAGCGGATTTTTTGTTCTTTATTTGCAGAAAGGTTATGCGGAAGTATTCCTGCAGGGCTCGGATAGTAGTGAATCCCGTTGTGTTTTAAAGTGTTATTATTTGTAGACAGTTAATGTCTTTTGTTGTCAGATTCATTGATTTTTATTCTCTTTTCGTATATTTGCGCCCATTAATTAAAGATTGTCACACGACTATTCTGAAAAAAGTGTGATATTCTGATAGCATATTTATAATAGGGTTATTCCTGATTTTACACTAAACTGGATAGGATTAATGGAGAATTTGAATGCAGTGATTACGGGAGTTGGAGGATATGTTCCGGACTATGTCTTGACTAATGATGAAATATCTAAAATGGTGGATACCAATGATGAATGGATTATGGGGCGCATTGGTATAAAGGAAAGACGCATTTTGCATGAGGAGGGGCTTGGAACTTCATATATGGCTCGTAAGGCTGTGAAACAACTGATGCAGCGCACAAAGACCAGCCCGAATGACATTGACTTGGTTATCGTAGCTACTACCACTCCCGATTATCACTTTCCTTCTACCGCGTCCATCTTATGTGACAAATTGGGCCTGAACAATGCTTTTGCTTTTGACATGCAGGCTGTTTGCAGTGGATTTCTGTATGCAATGGAGGCGGGGGCGAATTTCATACGTTCCGGAAAATATAAGAAGGTTGTCATAGTAGGAGCTGATAAGATGTCATCGGTGATTGATTATACAGACCGCGCTACCTGTCCTATTTTTGGTGACGGTGCTGCTGCTTTCATGCTGGAACCCACCCGGGAGGATATGGGAGTAATGGATGCCGTATTGAGAACAGACGGGAAAGGTCTGCCTTTTTTACATATCAAAGCGGGAGGCTCCGTATGTGCTCCATCTTACTATACACTGGACAATCGGATGCATTATATTTATCAGGAAGGACGTACAGTCTTTAAATATGCTGTGGCCAATATGGCGGATGCTTGTGAGGCAGTCATGGAGAGGAATCACTTGACGAAGGAGGACATTGACTGGGTGATTCCCCATCAGGCAAACATGCGTATAATTACTGCTGTTTCGCAACGCTTGGGAGTATCTCCCGAAAAGGTAATGGTCAATATAGAACGGTATGGAAATACAAGTGCCGGCACGCTTCCATTGTGCGTATGGGATTTCGAGGATAAGCTGAAAAAGGGGGATAAACTGGTTTTTACAGCATTCGGAGCAGGATTTGCTTGGGGGGCTATTTACGTGAAGTGGGGATACGACGGAAAAGGTTGAGGCTCTCTGATAAGATTTAGGTTGTTTGTTTTTTTTCTGATACAACTTTTAGTATCTTTGCGAAACAGCAGTTTTTTATTGTGACAGAAAATTGCATGTGTTTTGTTAACCATATAGAAAACTAAAAACAATCAGCGTATTATGAACCAGGAATTATCCATGAGCCCCAATCTATTGGTGGCTGCCCTTCAAAAACCGGCTTCCGAGTTTACGAAAGCAGACATTGTTTCCTATATAAAGGAGAACGACATTCGTATGGTGAACTTCATGTATCCTGCGGCAGACGGGAGACTGAAGACACTGAACTTTGTCATCAATAATGAAGCATACCTTGATGCCATACTTACATGTGGTGAACGCGTAGACGGTTCCAGCTTGTTTCCGTTTATAGAGGCCGGTAGCAGTGATTTGTATGTAGTGCCGCGTTTTCGGACTGCTTTTATAGACCCTTTTTCTGAATTGCCCACACTGTCAATGCTCTGTTCTTATTTCAATAAGGATGGTGAACCGCTGGAAAGTTCTCCGGAATATACCCTGCGTAAGGCATGTCAGGCATTCACTACGGTTACGGGGATGGAATTTCAGGCTATGGGAGAATTGGAATATTATGTCATTTCTGAAAATGACGGATTGTTCCCGGCTACCGACCAGCGTGGTTATCACGAATCGGCCCCTTATGCCAAGTTCAATGATTTCCGTACGGAATGTATGTCATATATTGCGCAGGCAGGCGGACAGATAAAGTATGGGCATTCTGAAGTCGGTAATTTTACGCTGGACGATAAGATTTATGAGCAGAATGAAATAGAATTCCTGCCGGTGCGTGCCGAGGAGGCTGCTGACCAATTGGTGATAGCAAAATGGGTTATCCGTAATCTGGCTAGCCAGTATGGATATAACATTACTTTTGCACCGAAAATCACGGCAGGAAAAGCCGGTTCCGGATTGCATATACATATGCGTATCATGAAGGACGGGCAGAACCAGATGCTGAAAGATGGGGTACTCTCTGAAACAGCCCGTAAGGCCATTGCGGGCATGATGAAGCTGGCTTCTTCCATTACGGCTTTCGGTAATACAAATCCTACTTCCTATTTTCGTCTGGTTCCTCATCAGGAAGCACCGACCAACATTTGCTGGGGCGACCGCAACCGTTCGGTATTGGTACGCGTTCCGTTGGGCTGGTCGGCAAAAACGGATATGTGCATGTTGGCAAATCCGTTGGAGACCCCAAGTCATTATGATACTACACAGAAACAGACGGTGGAAATGCGTTCGCCTGACGGTTCGGCCGATTTGTATCAATTGATTGCCGGACTTGCTGTAGCTTGCCGTTATGGATTTGAGATAGACGATGCTTTAGGAATTGCAGAAAAAACATATGTCAATGTAAATATCCACAAGAAAGAAAATGAAGATAAGTTGAAACAACTGGAACAGCTTCCTGATAGTTGTGCCGCTTCTGCCGATTGCTTGGAAAGACAGCGTGCTGTCTTTGAACAATACCATGTGTTCAGTCCTGCAATGGTTGATGGGGTTATCTCTAAACTGCGTTCTTACGAGGATAGAACCTTGCGTGCAGAGATACAAGACAGTCCGGAGGAGATGCTGAAACTGGTCGAGAAGTATTTCCACTGCGGATAGGAGAAGAAATGAGGGCATAACTCGCCGCAGGTTACACAGATTGCTATAGAATTTCTGATAATCAGGAACTTTTATCTGTGTTAATCTGCGGTGATTGTGTATTTTGACACCTCTCCATTATTCCTTTGGCTTTGAATACTGGTTCTGCTTTTTGTATTTCCGATTCGAAGCCGAACCAATAACCATTTTGGGTATTGTCGTCAATGGGTAGAAAACATAAGCGGAGGCTTTCTTTGTAGTTTCCATAGATGACTTCCCAATATTCCGGTGGCATCTGGCGCTTGGTCTTGACTTTCTCTGCTGGTTTTTTCTTTAATGACATGCCAGCCTCTATCCAGGCAATGGTGACCATGATTTTATAGGCCGGATAATGCATACTGCAGAATTCATAGAGTACGAGACCTCGCTTTTCCAGGCTCATGGGCTGGTCTATAAGATTTTTATCGATTAAAAATTCCAGAAAGCGACGTAGGAAGTCGTTGTCATCCAGAATCAGCTTGCGGGTGATGGCTTGCCAAGCAGTTGTGTTATAGAATCCATCCAGAAGACGTGACAGTTGCCGGGCTGTTTGAAGCTCGTTGACACTGATTTCATTTGTTTGAAGCACTTCATAAGGGGGGAGAGGAGAATATCGGATGCCCAGTTCTTCCGCTCTTCTTCTCATTTCTGTGCCGGGAAGTAACTTCAGGGATTCAAGCTGTATCTCGCCGGCATTGTATCCGGCAAGTGTACGCACATCTTCAAATATTTCGGATAGGCGGTATAGAGGCAAGCCGGCAATGAGGTCGGCGTGTGTTTCCATATTGGGTAGGGAACATAGGAAACGAAGACCTTGCAGTGAGTCCTCCAGGCTTCCCATCCGACGGCTTTTTTGGAGGACCGGTTCGCGCAGGCTTTGAATACCGGCCTCGAGATGGAGCAATCCTTTAGGTAGCTTTTTCAATTCATTTTTCAGCTCTTCGGATAATAGTGCAGGGTGTATTTCTAAGTGAAAGCATATGTCCGGGTTGAATTCCAGGAAAAGTTGCAGTAATTCTTTAGCACGGCGCGGATTATAATTAAAGGTCCGGTCGAGGACGCGTACGTTTTTTATTCCATGGCTGTGGATAATTTGAAGGCGTTCACGGATACTTTCAATGGACAGTGTGCGCACCGGTTTTTCTTCACCGCTGACGCAGAATGCGCATGTGTTGAAACAGCCTCGGGTAGTCTCCAGTTGTACGAATGGTTTGCTCCAGTTGAAGAAACTGCTGTTTTCCGGCGGTACGAGTCGGGAAAAGTTGAGTACACGGGCTATGCCGTTGTCTATATATTGCTTTTGAGGATTCATATAGCAAAGCCCCGGAATGCTGTCCCATTTTTCCGGCTGGTTCCAGCAAGACAGCCATTGGGGGAATGCTTCTTCTCCCTCTCCCCTGAATACACAGTCGATGAAAGGGTTTTTATGCAGAAAGTCTTCATTGTTTCCTAAGAATTCAGGTCCGCCCAAAATGAAGCAGCTATTGGGAAGCAATGCTTTTAATCTCGCCGTGATGTGCAACAGTTGTTCGTGGTTGAACAACCATGTCGTTGCGGCAATGATGTCGGGTTGGTGCCGGTATATTTCGTCGACAATCATTCCTACGTTTTCATTGATGGTGGCAGATACGATTTCCCATTTTACGGAATTGTTCTTTGCTATTTGTGCGTGCAGTGCAGGGAGTGCCAACGAAGAGTGTGCATACGAGCTATTGAGGTCTATCCAAAGAATTTTCATGTTTAATTGAGTTTCATCTTTGCAAAGATAACTGATTTTGCTTTTCGTATAAACAAAAAGGGTTATATTTGCATGACGGAAATCGAAAATAGTAGAGTGTTGGTATAGAATGTTTTTTGAAAGATGAAATATTTCTTTTGTATTCTTATTTCTATAAGGTGATAAAGGGTTATCTTATCACTGGCTTGATAAAGTAAGGAAGGAAGTGCTATTAAGTGTGATTGATACAGAATGCAAAATATCGGAATAAGTTTCCAGCTATTTTGAACATTTTGAGAAAGTAAACTCTTTTGTACAAGAACTGGTTTAGGTAATTGATTCCTTCCTATGATGTAGGGATACTCTGTGAGGAGTATCCCTACAATTTTTTACATTGATTCCACGTTGCCTCCCTTTGAGGGGAATTGTTTGGACAATAACAAAAAAGAGGAATATTCTTTCGAATTTCCTCTTCTTTGCGGGTGGCAGATGGGACTCGAACCCACGACATTCAGAACCACAATCTGACGCTCTAACCAACTGAACTACAGCCACCATGTTAGTGCATTTCTTAAATGCGGTGCAAAGATAGGGATAATCTTTAATATTGCAAAGAATGAGACGAAATTTTTTGAGATTTCTGCATTATTTTTTCTTCTCGTAGATATCTATATTGTGCTGCTGGAGCAGCTTTCGAGAGCTTTTGACGAAGATTTCCAGGTGTTTACGAGCTTCCGGAGTTAAATGTTCTGTAGGAAAACTGGCAGGATAAAGAATGTAATTTTTTTCTTTAGTAAGTTCCGGCCGGCCGGTCCAGACCAGATTATATCCACAATAGGAAACACGACAGTATGGAAAAGGCAGAGGATTGGAGTCTGGCAGGGGCGTCTGACTCTGACCGATGTAAGAGGGACGGATGGGTTGGGGGAGAGGATGTTTCTCCAACTGCAAAGTGAAGATGAGGCCGCCGTCAGTGTTGGCCTTGCTCATATTGGAAATGAAGTTTCCCAAGGAATAGACTATGATGTGCTGTTCGGTACCGTTGGTACGTAGTTCCATTGGTTGAATGACGTGAGGGTGTGAACCGATAATATGTGTTACGCCTTGTTGGAGCAACCAGTTGGCCAGTTCGCGTTGCTCACGGTTGGGAAGGGACTGATATTCCTCTCCCCAATGCATGCAGGCAATAATGGCATCCGGTTGGCGTGCCTTGGCACTTTGGATATCTTGCAGGATGGTATTCTTATCAATATAGTTTACGATATTGGGAGAGGTAGCCTTGATACCATTGGTGCCGTAAGTATAGTTGAGTAGGGCAATGCGAAAGCCGTTTCTGTTGATGAACAGGGGATAGCGTTGCCTGCGCTCCGACAGATTCTTGTAGGTGCCTGCGTAACGAATACCGGAGGAGTCGAGCAATTGTATGGTACGCTCCATCCCCTTTTTCCCACGGTCCAGACAGTGGTTGTTGGCTGTCAGTAAAATATCGAATCCGGCGTCCTTTATGGCTTGAAGATATTCATCGGGGGCGCTGAACATAGGATAGCCCCGATAGGGCTTGCCCCCCAATGTGACTTCCAGATTTCCTATGGCGAGGTCTGCCTGGGATATTTGCTCTTTTATGAGGGAGAAGCAGGAGGAGCAGTCATATTTTCCTTCAGATACATGTGCTGCGTCTATTTGTGCCTGGTGCTGCATCAGGTCACCGACAAATAATAGCGTAATCCTTTCCTGGGAGGAAAGGGTTACGCTATACAGTAAGACAGTCATGAAGACGACGAGCGTTTTCATGACGTTGTTATTGGTAGATTGCTTTCTTGCCGGCAAGCAATGTATTCTTCATAAGGGAAACGATGGTCATCGGACCTACGCCTCCCGGTACGGGGGTAATGAATGAACATTTAGGAGCTACTTCATCGAATTTCACATCACCGGTCAACTTGAACCCGGATTTCTTGGAGGCATCGGGCACACGGGTAGTACCTACATCAATAACGACAGCACCTTCCTTGACCATTTCCGCCTTAACAAAGTTCGGTTGTCCCAACGCAGCAATGATGATGTCCGCTTCCTGGCATTCCTTTACCAGGTCTTTGCTGCGGCTGTGGCATACGGTTACTGTGGCGTCGCCGGGATAAGCTTTCTGCATCATCAGGGCAGCCATGGGTTTGCCGACAATGTTACTGCGTCCCAATACCACGCATTTCTTGCCTGAAGTTTCTATCTGATAGCGCTTCAGCAGTTCAAGGATACCGTTGGGGGTAGCGGATACATAGCAGGGAAGACCAATGGACATCCGTCCCACATTGATGGGATGGAAACCGTCCACATCCTTACGGTAGTCGATGGTTTCAATCACCTTTTGCTCAGAGATATGTTTGGGCAAGGGAAGCTGTACAATGAAACCGTCCACATCTGCATCCTCGTTCAATTCGCGTACTTTGGCAAGCAGTTCCTCTTCGGTAACGTCTGCCTCGTAACGGATAAGGGAGGACTTGAATCCGCAAACTTCGCATGCTTTTACTTTGGCGGCAACGTAGGTTTCGCTACCTCCATCGTGTCCTACAAGAATGGCGGCCAGATGCGGGCGTTTACCCCCACGAGCCACTATTTCGGCTACTTCTGCTGCAATCTCTTGCTTTACTTGCTCTGAAATTGCTTTTCCATCAATCAGTGTCATAGGCTATTATCTTATCTTTTTAATTTCGGCATCATCTTGCCCATCTTGCTGCCAGTTACCATCTTCATCATCTTGCGGGTCTGGTCAAACTGTTTCAGCAGGCGGTTTACTTCCTGAATATTCGTACCGCTACCTTTGGCAATGCGCTGGCGGCGTGAACCGTTCAGAATGGCCGGATTACTGCGTTCTTCCGGAGTCATGGAGTAAATAATGGCTTCAATGCTCTTGAAGGCATTGTCGTCAATGTCTATATCCTTGATGGCTTTGCCTACGCCCGGTATCATGGAGGCAAGTTCCTTCAAGTTACCCATTTTCTTGATTTGTGCAATCTGGCTCAGGAAGTCGTTGAAGTCGAACTGGTTCTTGGCAATCTTCTTTTGCAGGCGTTTGGCTTCTTCCTCGTCATATTGTTCCTGTGCACGTTCCACCAAAGATACGATGTCACCCATACCGAGGATACGGTCGGCCATACGTGAGGGATGGAATTGGTCTATGGCATCCAGCTTTTCACCGGTACCTACAAACTTGATGGGCTTGTTTACCACCGAACGGATAGAAAGGGCGGCACCACCGCGGGTATCACCATCCAGTTTGGTCAATACTACACCATTGAAGTCGAGCCGTTCGTTGAATTCCTTAGCGGTGTTCACTGCATCCTGACCGGTCATTGAATCCACTACGAACAGAATTTCGTCCGGATTGATGGCCTTCTTGATGGCGGCAATCTCGTTCATCATCTCCTCATCCACTGCCAAACGACCGGCTGTATCGACAATTACAAGGTCGTAGCCTTTGGCTTTGGCTTCTTGGATGGCATTTTGGGCAATGGCTACCGGATTCTTGCTGTCCGGTTCCGAGTACATAGGTACGCCAATCTGTTCAGCCAGTACGCGTAACTGCTCGATGGCAGCAGGACGGTATACGTCACAAGCCACCAATAACGGCTTTTTGTTCTTCTTGCTCTTCAGCATGCGGGCCAGCTTTCCGGAGAAAGTTGTCTTACCGGAGCCTTGCAAACCGGACATTAGGATAATGGCAGGCTTGGAGTCGAGGTTTATTTCAGAAGTCTCGCCGCCCATGAGCTGGGTCAGTTCATCGTGCACGATTTTTACCATCAGCTGGCTGGGCTTAACGGCTGTCAGCACGTTTTGTCCCAAGGCTTTTTCCTTAACGGTATCGGTGAAGTTTTTGGCTACCTTATAGTTCACATCGGCATCCAAAAGTGCCTTACGTACGTCTTTCAGGGTTTCCGCAACATTGATTTCGGTGATTTTGCCCTCACCTTTCAAAATTTTAAACGACCTTTCAAGTCTCTCGCTTAAATTATCGAACATAGTATCTAATTACAATTACTAAATTACAAATTACTCTTATTGAGGCGCAAAAGTACAAAAAATCCCTTTAACTGCCTTCTTTTGAAGCAGAATATTATTGAAGACTTGCAGTGGATGGGCGAAAAGAATGGAAGTGCCGGTCAGGGCACTGATAATTATCTATATTATTCTGTTTTTTGAGGGCTTTTTACTTATTTTCTATATATGAAAAAACGGATATAAAAAAGCTTCCACCTACGTTTATGGACGTAAATGGAAGCTTTTGTACAATATCTGTATGCAGTTATTGTTAACTGTTCATGCTCATCAGGAATTCGTCGTTGTCTTTGGTCTTCTCCAGACGGTCTTTTACGAAGTCCATGGCTTCTATCGGATTCATGTCGGCAAGGTACTTGCGGAGAATCCACATGCGGTCCAGTGTCTGCTTGTCTTGCAGCAGGTCGTCGCGGCGGGTGCTGGAGGCAACGATGTTGACAGCCGGGAAGATACGCTTGTTGGACAAGTTGCGGTCGAGCTGCAACTCCATATTACCCGTACCCTTGAATTCTTCGAAGATAACCTCGTCCATCTTCGAGCCGGTGTCAATCAAGGCAGTGGCAAGGATGGTCAGTGAACCACCGCCCTCGATGTTACGTGCTGCACCGAAGAAGCGTTTGGGCTTATGCAATGCGTTGGCATCCACACCACCGGAAAGCACTTTGCCGGAAGCCGGGGATACGGTGTTGTAGGCACGTGCCAGACGGGTGATGGAGTCGAGGAAGATGACAACATCGTGTCCGCATTCCACCATGCGTTTTGCTTTTTCAAGGACGATGCCGGCAATCTTCACGTGGCGTTCTGCCGGTTCGTCGAAGGTAGAGGCGATTACTTCCGCATTGACGGTGCGAGCCATGTCGGTAACTTCCTCCGGGCGTTCGTCGATGAGCAGCATAATCATGTAGACTTCCGGATGATTGGCGGCAATGGCGTTGGCAATGTCTTTCATCAAGATGGTCTTACCGGTTTTGGGCTGTGCTACAATCAAGGCACGCTGACCTTTGCCGATGGGAGCAAACAAGTCTACGACACGGGCCGACATAGAGTCGGAGTATCCGCCTTTGCAAAGCTTGAACTTCTCGTCCGGGAAGAGGGGGGTGAGGTGCTCGAACGGTACGCGGTCGCGTACGAAAGCCGGGTCACGTCCGTTTATTTTGGATACTTTTACCAGCGGGAAGTACTTTTCGCCTTCTTTCGGGGGACGGATTACGCCTTCTACCACATCACCGGTTTTCAGGCCGAACAATTTGATTTGTGATTGTGATACGTAAATATCGTCCGGTGAGGACAAATAGTTGTAATCGGAGGAACGGAGGAAGCCGTAGCCATCCTGCATGATTTCCAGTACACCGGTTCCGGTGAGGATGTCGTCGAATTCGTACGCTTTCTCGCGTTCTATTACGGGTTTGCGTTCCGGAGCGGCGGGATAGTTCTCTCCGTTGTTATAGGGTTGTGCAGGGCGCTGCTGCGCGGGGCGCTGTTGGTTATAGCCACCGGTACGGTTATTATTGTTGTTATTATTATATGGGTTGTTGTTGTCACGGGGACGGAGGCGTGGGCGTTGTGGCTGTTGCGGTTGTAGTTCGGCAGGGGCAACGGCAGGAGTGGGAGTTGCGGGAGTTTCTGCTTTGGTCGCTTCGAATTTACCGATAAGTTCGGAAGGCAACTCTATCTTTTCTGTGGGGAGGTCTTCAATGGGGATGAAGTCATCTGCCGCCTCGGCCAGAATAGGGCTTTCGTCCGGTACGATATTCTTCACGGCTTTTTTAGCTTCCACTTTTTTAGCTTCCGCTTGAGGTTCTGTTTTCGGAGCTTTAGCCTCGAAGTTCAGTTCCGGTTCGGCAACCTTCGGGGTTTCTGTTGCTTGGGGTGCGGCAGCCTCTTCCTTTACCTTGCGGGGACGTCCCGGTTTGCGTTTTTGGGGGGCGGCTTCTTTGGCTGGCGCCAGCGTTGCAGCTTCTATGGTCGGTTCTTGGGGTGCTTCCACAGTTTTGGGTTGTTCTTTCGCAGCCGGTATTTCCTCAGTTTTGGCTTTGGTGAGGTCTCCGTTTTTATTGGCTGAGAACACTTTGTCGGCACCTTCCTTTTTTACGGTCTTTACAGTGACGCGCGAGCGTTTTTGTTTTTCCCCTTTGCGCTCTTCCTTCAGCTTGTCGGCGGCAACTTTCTTGGTAGCGCCTGCGATAGCTTGTTCGTCAAGTATCTTGTAAACAAGTTCTTCTTTTTTGAGTGAGTCTGTTTTTTTTATACCCAGTTCTTGGGCAATAGTTTGTAGTTCCGACAAATTTTTGTCGTTCAGTTGAATGATGTTATACATACAGTATATATGTGAATGGTTTAAAATTTACTTTTATTGAAAGGCATAAGTGCACAATTGCAGTTGTTGTAGGAAGCAACTTGGGCAAGTTTACCTTGTGATATATGATTTATATGGGATATTTATTATTGAACCGGAAATCTGATAAACAATTCTCGCCACAGCAAGAAGTCGCAGAATGTTTCAACGGTGCAAAGGTAATAAATATTTTTGGTTTCATAAACAAATCATCTTTTTTTTAAATTTAAAACTTTATCTTTGCTGTATTAACAACAACATGAAGGATTGGTTTATGAATATAGATGAAGTGCAGTTGATAACTTTTTCACCTACTTGTACCTCTAAACAAGTGGGAGAGGCAATTGTTCACGGAACGGGAATTTCGTCTGTCTCCAAAGTGGACCTCACCTTGGAAGCGGCGGGTAAAAGGGAGGTGCCTTCCCATGCTTTGGCGATCATCACGGTGCCCGTATATGGCGGTCATGTGGCTCCTTTGGCATTGGAGCGAATGAAGGAGCTTCGTGCTGACGGTGCACCTGCCGTGGTTGTGGTGGTTTACGGCAACCGGGCCTATGAGAAGGCTTTGGTGGAATTGGATGCTTTTGTCACGAAGTTGGGTTTCAAGGTAATTGCAGGCGCTACGTTTGTAGGCGAGCACTCTTATAGCAGTGAGAAATACCCGGTAGCGGCCGGACGTCCGGATGCGGACGATTTGGAGTATGCAAAGCTTTTTGGTGAAAAGATACGTGCTAAAATTGCGGCAGCCGAAGATATGGAGAAACTGTATGGAGTGGATGTGGCCCGTATCCAGCGCCCGCGCCAGCCTTTCTTCCCGTTGCTACGCTTTTTGCGCAGAGTCGTCAAGTTGCGTAAGAGTGGGGTGCCTATGCCCCGCACTCCGGAAGTGGATGCGGAACGTTGTACGCATTGCGGATATTGCGTGAAGCATTGTCCTGCAGGAGCCATTATAAAAGGAGACGAGTGTAACACGGTTGCAGAGAAATGCATCAAGTGTTGTGCTTGTGTGAAAGGCTGTCCGCAGAAGGCGCGCACGTATGACACGCCGTTTGCCGTATTGCTTTCCGATTGCTTCAAGAAACAGAAGGAGGACAGAATCATTCTGTGATGGCTACTGGCCGGTGGTTGATACAACCAGCACTTTCCGGGTTTTTTCGTCTATTCTGAAACGGTTGTCCGCCCGTTCTCCCACCAGCCAGATGATGTCATCTCCGCAGCAAAGTACCCATTGCCGTTCTTTGCGCAGAAGGGAGAACTTGCGGTCGGTCAGGTAGTCGCTTACCTTCTTCCGTCCTTTCATGCCGAAGGGCACGAAACTGTCTCCCTGCTTGCAAAGGCGCAGCGAGAGGGGATGCTTGAGTTTGTCGGCATCAAAGCAGGCGGTGGCTTTGTCGCGTGGAATAATGAAATCCGGTGTATAGGGATGCTCTTTTATTTCCAGTAGCGGCTTTACGGCTTCTTGTACGGGTTCTATCAACAACGAGCCGCGGTCTTTGATAACACGCCAGCCGGGGGTAGTAAAGACTTTGCCGGGCTGTCCGTCCAATGTCCGGCAGATGTCCCTTACTTGTGCGGCGTTGAATCCAAGCGGATGCAAGATCTCAAATAAGACCGTTTCCGATGCCGCTTCTTGCTTCAGGGCGTTGATACTTATGCCTTCCGATGTCTTGACCCGCAGTTTGGCTTCTTCTATACCTATATTATATATAGAGGCCGCATCGTCCAGATGCTCTGCCGTTTTGAGGATGCTTTCCTTGACGGAGGGGTTTATCTCCTGCATCATGGGAAGCAGGTTCAAGCGTATTTTGTTGCGGGTATATTCGTCCTGCAGATTGGTGCTGTCTGTCACGTAGGCTTGCCCGATACTTTCCAGATAATCGGTGATTTCCTTTCTGTCCAGGCAGAGCAAGGGACGGACTATATGTCCGTTTCGGGGGCGTATGCCCCGCAATCCGTTGATGCCGGTACCGCGAATCAGATTGAGCAGCAATGTCTCCACACTGTCATCCTGATGGTGGGCGACGGCAATGACGGTTGCACTGCATGCTTCCCTTGTTTTTTCAAACCACGCGTAGCGCAATTCCCTTGCAGCCATTTCGATGGAGATATGCCGTTCCTTTGCTTCCCGCTCTGTGTTGAAATGGACGGTGTGCAGCGTCACCCGGTGCTCCAGGCAGAGCTGGCGTACAAAGTGCTCGTCGCGGTCGGATTCCGCTCCGCGCAGATGGAAGTTGCAATGGGCGGCTTCGCATGTGTATCCCAGGCTGAGGAGCAGGCGCAGTAACGCCACGGAGTCCGCCCCGCCACTCAGTGCCACAAGTATCTTGTCGTCCGGCGAGAAGAGTTTGTGGCGCTCGATGTATTGTACTACCTTCTGCATATTCAACTTATTCGACTATAGAGTAGTGCAAAGATAGTGCAAACGATTTTTTATTGCCACATCTGCAAGTATCTATTTTCAGAATCTTTATCGGCTAAGGTCGTATTTGCTAAAAGCTAATCTTACCACAGCTGTGTTTTATGCATACCACATCTTTGTTCTTTTCTTACCACAACTGTGGTAAGAAAAGAACAAAGATGTGGTGAAGTTACGATTTAGTATCTCTGGAAATAGTGTTCTGCCTTTTGGGCATTATTGTTCAGTATCTTTTGGGGGAATTAAATGATGGTTCAATCTTTTCTCTTTCGCTTATCACGGCTCTTTCATTTATAGGAGTTAAGGGGGGGGACACCTTTAAAGGAAAGAACCGTGTCTGCTTATTTAAAAACATTCTAAATTATTTGTGCCTTGCGGGCATAAGTATTATCTTTGCCCCCAAAATAGAAAAGAAAGGCAGAAAGACTATGCGTTTGTCCGAATTGAATACCGGTGAAAAAGGTGTAATCGTAAAAGTGCTGGGACACGGTGGTTTCCGCAAACGGATTGTGGAAATGGGATTTATTAAAGGTAAAACAGTGGAGGTCTTGCTGAATGCTCCGTTACGTGACCCTATCAAATACAAAGTAATGGGATATGAGATTTCTCTTCGTCGGCAGGAGGCTGAGATGATAGAGATTATCAGTGAGCAGGAAGCGAAGGAGCAGGCTGTGCAGCCCGATTACCACGAGGGGCTGGGCGAAAACATGCATCTGGGCGAAGATGAGCTGAAGCAACTGGCCCTCGGCAAACGCCGCACTATAAATGTGGCTTTGGTGGGAAATCCCAACTGTGGTAAAACTTCTCTTTTCAACATCGCTTCCGGCTCGCACGAGCATGTGGGCAATTACAGTGGCGTTACGGTAGATGCCAAGGAGGGGTATTTTGACTTCCAGGGCTATCACTTCCGTATTGTCGACCTTCCCGGAACCTATTCCCTCTCGGCCTACTCCCCTGAAGAAATCTATGTTCGTCGGCACATCATCAATGAAACGCCGGATATCATTATCAATGTTGTGGACTCTTCCAATCTGGAACGCAATCTTTATCTCACCACCCAGCTGATTGACATGAACGTGCGCATGGTGATTGCACTGAACATGTACGATGAGCTGGAAGCCAGTGGAAATACGCTGGATTATGTAAAGCTCAGCCAGTTGTTCGGAGTCCCGATGTTGCCTACGGTCAGCCGTAGCGGGAAGGGCATCGAACAGCTGTTTCATGTGATTATCAATATTTACGAAGGGTGCGATTTCCTCGACCATAAAGGAAGGATACGCAGCGAGATATTGAATGACCTTCGCAGCTGGCATCAGGAGTATGTTCCCGACCATGATTTCGGCAGCCATAAAGAAGAGGTGGAACAGCCGCGCGGCTTTTTCCGCCATATCCACATCAATCACGGTCCAGAGTTGGAGCGTAGCATTGAGGAGGTGAAGCGCGTCATCAGCGTCAATGAGAACATCCGTCACAAATATTCCACGCGTTTCCTTGCCATCAAGCTGCTGGAGAACGACGGAGACTTGAAAAAGATTGTGGAGGAGCTGCCCAACGGAAAGGAAATTCTTGCCGTCTGCGACCGGGAAGAGGCACGGATTGCCGAGGTGATGAACGAGGAGAGCGAGCAGGCCATCACCGACGCCAAGTATGGTTTTATAGCCGGTGCCCTGCGCGAGACCTATGTGGACAATCATCAGGATACGTCGCGGACCACTCAAATCATAGACTCAATCGTTACCCACCGCGTATGGGGCTATCCCATTTTCTTCCTTTTCCTTTATCTGATGTTCGAAGGCACCTTTGTGCTGGGCGACTATCCTATGCAGGGGATTGAGTGGCTGGTAGGCGAATTGGGCGACCTGATACGCAACAACATGTCCGAAGGACCGTTGAAGGACCTTCTGGTGGATGGCATTGTCGGTGGTGTGGGAGGTGTCATTGTATTCCTGCCGAATATTCTGTTGCTCTATTTCTTCATCTCCTTGATGGAGGACTCGGGCTATATGGCGCGTGCCGCTTTCATTATGGATAAGATTATGCATAAAATGGGGCTGCATGGAAAGTCCTTCATTCCGCTGATTATGGGCTTTGGCTGCAATGTTCCCGCTATCATGGCTTCGCGCACCATCGAGAACCGCAAGAGTCGTCTGGTGACGATGCTCATCAACCCGCTGATGTCGTGCAGCGCCCGTCTGCCCATCTATTTATTGCTGGTAGGCGCCTTCTTCCCGAACAATGCGAGCTTTGTGCTGTTGGTAATCTATGCCATCGGTATTCTGTTGGCAGTGCTCATGGCACGCATTTTCTGCCGCTTCCTGGTGAAAGGGGACGATACACCGTTCGTCATGGAGCTGCCGCCTTATCGTATGCCGACGTCCAAGGCCATCTTCCGCCATACGTGGGAGAAGGGAGCGCAGTATCTCCGCAAGATGGGAGGTATCATTATGGTGGCATCCATCGTTATCTGGGCATTGGGATATTATCCCAACCACGATGAATATGAAAGTGTGACGGAACAGCAGGAAAATTCCTACATCGGTCGGATTGGTAAAGCCATGGAACCGGTCATCGAACCGTTAGGATTCGACTGGAAACTGGGTATTGGCATCCTTTCCGGCGTGGGCGCCAAGGAACTGGTGGTAAGCACGCTCGGAGTGCTTTATGCCGACGATGCCGAGGTAGATGCCGTAAGCTTGAGCGAACGCATTCCAATAACGCCCCTGGTGGCTTTCGGCTACATGGTGTTTGTGCTGATTTATTTTCCGTGCATCGCCACGTTGGCAGCCATTAAAGGGGAGTCGGGCAGTTGGAAGTGGGCCGTGTTTGCGGGGCTTTATACTACTGCGCTGGCCTGGCTGATGTCTTTTGCAATTTATCAGATAGGAGGTCTGTTTTTATGATGAATAGTTGGCAGGAGTGGGTAGTAGCCTTATTGTTGTTGCTCTGCGCTGTGCGGATTGGCATGAGTATTTATTCTTTTTTTCATCGGGTCAAAGAAAATGGTAATCCGTGTGATAGCTGTGCAAGTGGCTGTGAACTAAAGAATTTGTATGATAAGAAGCGTGCGGAGTGCAGTGGAGTGACGAAAAAAAAGAAGAAAAGTTGTTGCGGATAGTTGGTAGTTTCAAAAAAAGTGCTACCTTTGCATCCGCAAACAAGAAATAAAGAGTTCTTGTAAGAACCGGTACCTTGGATGAGTGGCTTAGTCAGCGGTCTGCAAAACCGTGTACGGCAGTTCGAATCTGCCAGGTACCTCGAAGAATAAAACTCCGAAACTGCTTTTTAAAAGTGTTTCGGAGTTTTTTGTTATAGGGAATTGTTTGCCCATTCTATAAAATATCATTCGCTGAATAGTTACAGCTTACTTATTAAAGATTGAATAAAATGAAAAAAGTAGGATTTCTGATTTTCTGTCTGTTTGCTATGTGCAGCATGGCAGGCAAGGCACAGGATGTAGTGGCGGACAGTACCGGCTACATCGTTAAGGTAGGGGAGATGGCTCCTGATTTTACAGTGAAGCTGACGGATGGGAAAAGCATTACCCTTTCGGAACTTCGTGGGAAGGTGGTCATGTTGCAGTTTACCGCAAGCTGGTGTGGAGTGTGCCGTAAGGAGATGCCTTTCATTGAGAAGGATATTTGGCTGAAGCATAAGTCGAATCCGGATTTTATGCTGATTGGCATTGACCGTGACGAGCCGTTGGAGAAAGTGATTGCTTTTGGTAAGTCAACCGGAGTGACCTATCCTTTGGGTCTGGACCCGGGAGCGGATATATTTGCGAAGTATGCGCTCCGCAAGGCAGGCATCACACGCAATGTCCTAATTGATAAGGAAGGGCGTATTGTGAAGCTGACACGTTTGTATAACCCTGAAGAATTTGCTTCTCTGGTGAAGGAGATTGACGGGATGCTTTCTGAATAGCAGGCATAGGCAAGATATAAAAAAACGAAGTGCCCCCTAAAAGTTTTTGTCTAACCTTTAGGGGGCACTTCATTTTATGCTTGTCGGGATAGTTTGGCAAGATAGTCATAATGTGTACCCTCTTTCACCAGTTCTGCAGTAAAGCCGTTTTCGGCAGCATAAAGGCTCAGGGTTTGGAAGTCGATGTAGAGCCAGTCAAAGGAGTCTCCTTTGACATTCTTGTATTGCATCTGGAAGTCTACCTCTCCGTAGTAATCACCGGCAAGGTCGATAACAATACTGCCATCTTCCTCTTCGAACAGATAGCTCAGGTTGCTGGAATCCATTAAAACGCAGCCTCCAGGCCGGAGCAGCAGCTTCATCTTCCGGAAAAAATCAGGCAGATTCTCCAACTTTCCGATAATGCCGGAACCATTCATCAGCATCAGGATAGTGTCGTATTCATCGGCAAAGTGTTCATTGAACAGATTGGTTTGTGACACGCTACGCACACCTCGCTGCTTCATCACTTCCACGGAAAGCGGGGAAATGTCGATGGCATGGACCTCTTTTCCGGCTTCTTGCAGGGCAAGGCTATGGCAACCGCTGCCGGCACCCACATCCAGAATCCTTCCGGTTGCCATTTGCAGAGCAGTACGCTCCAGCAAGGGCATTTGCTTTTCTGTGCGGAATAGCTCTTCGACGGGAATTTCGTCCTCATCGAATTGTGAAGAGAACACGCGTAGGCGGTCGGCTTTATGCCGTTTGAAGTAATCGGCTATGGCTGCGCCCATCGGGTCCTTGTCGGCAGGCAATAAGGCTGTATTTATCATTTCTTATGTCTGTTAGCGCGTTTGCGGCGGATTTCTGCTTTCATTTTGGCTGAGGCGGAACCGTGTTGCCCGGTAATGTAGGTTTTCTTCTTGGCTTTGGTCTTTATCTTGTTTTCTTCTTTAGGTTTGTCCTTTTTGCCTTTGAAGACAATACCACCCATCATCGCTTCTTCTATACTCATATATTTCGTTGTTTTAATAAAGTAGAATATCATTTCTCCGGCAATACCTCAATCCAATAGTCATCCGGGTCATTGATAAAGTACAGTCCCATTGCTGTGTTTTCGAAACATACCCATCCGTTTTCCTTATGGTATTGGCGTATGGCGTCGTAATCGCCGGATACGCGGAAGCAGAGGTGACTCTCGTTCTCTCCTAATTCGTAGGCTTGTGGGTGATCCTTCAAGCAGGTCAGTTCCAGCAGAAAGCCGGTACTGCCGTCGGTCAGATAGACCAGAGTGAAAGAGCCGTCGGACGACTCTTTCCTATGATGTTCTTTCAGCCCCAGTGCCTTTTCGTAGAATGCGATGCTACGTTCCAGGTTGGTGACATTGATATTAAAATGGTCGAATTTACTTTTTATTTCCATTTGTTTATTTCTGATTTGATTATTTACAATTTATAGTCTGCGTGTGCGGTCATTTGACCATTGCTTTCAGAATTTCGCCTACATACGTGCGTGGCATACCTTCCATCGTTGCCGGTGAGGGCAGCTTCTTACATTCCAGAATGACCGTAGGCTCTGTCTGTCCCGTAGGATAGAAACGGATGGTATAGCTTTCTGCTTTTTCCATTTGTTCATACGGCTGGTCGGGCGATAGTATGCTGAATACAACTGGTTTGCCGTTGACTTTGCCCAAAGAACCTCCGGAGTTTGCTGTCATCATGGTCATGTTGAAAGGCTCTTGGCCGATGACGATAACCAATTTGCCTGCTCCGGTCTGGATGGCATCGGCTGACAATTGCTCGGGGGCTATGGTCTTGTATTCTTGCTGCTGGCTCTTTTGGGCAGGAACCAGTGCGGCAGGTTTCTTGACTTGGGGCACTTCGATGACTTGGGCATCTTTCACGATGCCTTCGGATGCCTTTTCAGCAGCCTGGGCAGGTTCCACGGTAACTTGTTTCTTCGGGGTGATTACCGTCGGACCGGAATTGACGACAGCTTTCACCTCTTTCTTTTCTTCCTTCTTTTCTTCTACCGGAGCTTTGGCAGTGGTGGCGCTCAATGCTTCTGCTGCTCCCAGGCAAAGGTCATCAACGAAGTCTACGGTTTTTCTGCGCCACTTGGCAAGTCCGCGTACCAGTTTGGTCTTCGCCTTGTTCAAGGCATACTTGTCTACAATCCACTCTTCGGCGGTATATTTTTCTTTTCCTTCGCGATAGTTAAACCGTATCTTCTCTACTTCGAGCACGCTCTTTTCGGGTTGGCAGGTCACAGTCAGCTGGTAAAGGATTTTGGTACGGTCTAATGACAGAGCCGTAGAACTGAATACAATCCATTCATCCCCGATACCTACAATCTGTCCTTTCTCTTTGTCTGAGAATACTACACGGCTGTTATTTTCATTCTCTTTCAGACGGGCATCCATCCAGCCGAGCAGACGTTCGTAGATTTCATCCTGAGACATGCCGGGGATGCTGAATTCTTTGGTGAATACCACTTTACCGTCCACCTCGGGAACGGCACCGGCCAGATATTTACTGTCGTCCCTATCCTGCGCCTGCAGCATGGTCGGCAGACACAGGCAAAACAGTGTAAAAAGAAGTTGTGTCAAATTTTTCATAATAGTATGTGTTTTAATTATTAATTTACGAATTATGGGCTACAAGTTGGGGAGTTCGAAACTTTCACCACGGTGTGCGATGCTCAGAAAGTGGCATCCCTTGCTCTCGGCAAACTGCCGGAAGGCGTTGCCTCCCTGATAATCTTCGCTGAAGTGCATCGGTACAAATATAGTGATTTTTATTCGTTCCACGAATTGTTCTGCTCCACGCATATAATCTTTTCCGATACGGCTGTCTACCGGAAACATGGCTACATCTATGGCAGGTGCAGTTTGCTGCAGAGCTCTCACTTCGGCCAGAAAGTCACCTTCGGCCTTGCGTATTTCCTGCGGAGTAGATTCCTCGCTCCAGTGCCAGTTGTTTAGGTCACCGGCATGGAACAGTCGCCTGCCCTGCAGGTCTATCAGGAAGGAGATACCCACATCGGTGGAACCGAAGGCTTGGATACGGATATGTTCGTCTTCGTAGGTGTCGCCCTTATTGATATAGGTGGCATCTTCCGCTGAGGCGCGGCGGTGCTTCAGGATGTCTTTGGAGAATATGTAGCGGATGTCGGGCCGCTGTTTTTTCCATGAAAGAACTTCGCGATTGAAGTGGTCGGGATGGAAATGCGAGCATAGTACGTAGAGTACGCCCGGCTTTTCCAAGAGATTGTCGTGCACGATACCTTTATTGAAAACCTCTTCCGAGGAATCTTTATAGTAATCGATAATGACCGTCACTCCGTCCGCTTCAATCGCGAAGCCGCTATGGTAGATGTAATCAAGTTTCATTTACGGATTGAATTATAGCGCAATATTACAAAAAACGCTACACAAACTTCCGGTTTAAGCTGTTATTTTATGCAAAAGCACGCTACATCGGTACTTCTATGAAGAGAATGTGAGAGTCTTTCAGTGTTTCCAGCTCAAAACTGCCGGTTTCGTACACTCCCATTCCGTCACGACGTGAGAGCACTGTGCCGTCCACTTTGACTTCACCCTCCATTACGAAGATGTAGACACCGGAATGCGATTGGTGCATGTGGTAGTCAATCTTCTTTCCAGCTTCTATTTCACCGATAGAGAACCAGGTCTGTTGTAGCAATCTGGCAGGAGCATCGCCGTCAGGGGATACTATTAGCGCCATTTCATTTTTGCGCAGAAGTGGACGTACGTCGAAGTCCTGGTATGCGGGTGGTGTGTTCAGCTTTTCGGGCATCACCCAGATTTGCAGGAATTCTACCGCTTCAGTGTCACTGCCGTTCATTTCGCTGTGGTAGATGCCGGTGCCGGCACTCATGGTTTGTATATCTCCCGGAGTGATGACGCGGCTGTTCTGATGACTGTCCCCATGTTTCAGTTTCCCTTTCAAGGGAATGGAGATGATTTCCATATTTTTATGAGGATGTGTGCCGAAGCCCTTTCCCGGAGCCACACGGTCGTCGTTCAGTACACGCAAGGCGCCGAAATTCATCCGGCGGGGATTGTAATACTCGTCAAAACTGAAGGTGTGGTGGCTGTCAAGCCAATCATATAGGGAATGACCTCTGCTATCTGATTTGTCTATAACTTTTTTCATAATTTATTCCTTTTCCTAAAATGGTTTATATACTAGTAACGCTTTGGAAAGTTATAAAGTTTTAAAACCGATGTCTAATAATTTGTAAATGAGTGGGAACTATGCTTTGACCTCATTTTCCAGTGGCTTATGGTTCATAAAATCTTTGATGTTCTGTAACGTTGTCGAAGCAATGTTTTCCAGTGCCTCGCGTGTGAAAAAGGCCTGGTGCGAAGTGACGATGACATTATTGAAGGACAGTAGCCGCGCCAGGGTATCGTCATCGATGATTTTGTCCGATTGGTCTTCATAGAAATATTCGCTTTCCTCTTCGTACACATCCAGGCCGGCAGAGCCGATTTTCTTGTTTTTCAGTCCTTCAATCAGGGCGTTGGTATGGATGAGTTGTCCACGTCCGGTATTGATAATCATTACTCCGTCCTTCATTTTACTGATGGAATAGTCGTTGATGAGATATTTGGTCTGCTCAGTCAGCGGGCAGTGCAGGGAGATGATATCCGAATTGTGATAAAGCTCATCCAGGCTGGTATATACCACTTGGTGTTCACGGGCAAAATTATAGTCGGGATAGAGGTCGTAGGCAAGGATATTCATGCCGAATCCGCGCAGGATACATATCAGTTTTTTGGCAATTTTTCCCGTACCGATGATGCCTGCTGTCTTTCCGTACATGTCGAAGCCCAGAAGTCCGTGCAGCGAGAAGTTTCCGTCCCGTGTCCGCCAGGTGGCGCGTGGGATTTTACGGTTGAGGGATAACATTAGGGCAACGGTATACTCTGCCACGGCATAAGGGGAATAGGCGGGGACGCGCACTACGTTAATGCCACAGTCGGCAGCCGCTTTCAAATCTACATTGTTGTAGCCGGCGCAGCGCAACGCCAATAATTTCACACCATTGTCCGCCATCAGACGGATAACTTCGGCATCGGCCGTGTCGTTCACGAAGATACAGACTGCATCTACGCCTTGGGTTAAAATAACGTTGTGCTTGTTGAGATGCCCTTTATAGTAGCGGAGCTCAAAACTATATTCCTTGTTCTTTTCATTGAAAGACGCTTCATCATAAGGTTTGCTGCCAAAAAATGCAATAGTGTATGCCATGGGATTTGTTGTTTTTTAAATGTTACATAATAATAGAGAGATAACAAGTGGAAAGTTGATATGGTTCAGTGGCCGGAAGGATTCATAAAATGATAATTATTTCCATTTGTTTCATCAGAAACTATTTGGTATTTCAATTAAAGTATTATATTAGGATAACTTTATGCACAAAATTCTTTTTTATGTGCAATATTATTGTACCTTTGCGCCCGAAAATAATTAAAAAAGATTTAGATGAGAAAAATTTCGTTGATTAGCATTGTGATGTTAATCGTTTCAATTCCAACTTTTGCGGGTGGTATCCTGACAAATACAAATCAGCATGTATCTTTTCTTAGAATGTTAGCGCGTGGTGCTTCCATTGATATTGACGGTGTCTATTCTAATCCGGCCGGTTTGGCCTTCTTGCCGGAAGATGGTCTCTATTTGTCTTTGAATGGACAAAGTGCTTATCAGACCCGTAACATAAAGGCGACATTTCCCTTGTTTATTGAAGATGGGAATACACGTTATTATAAAGGAAAAGCTTCTGCTCCTTTCATTCCTAGTTTTCAAGGTGCATATAAAAAAGGAGACTGGACTATTTCCGGTAGCTTTGCTGTTGTAGGTGGTGGTGGTAAGGCATCGTTTGATGATGGTTTGGGTATGTTCGATTCAATGGTGATGGGACAAGTCCATACTATTTCGGGTGGTCAAATCACTTCCAATATGTATTCTATCAATAGTGCAATGGATGGAAGCCAGTTTATTTATGGTGTGCAATTGGGGTTGTCGTATCAAGTTAATGATTGGTTAGGTGTGTTTGCCGGTGGACGTATGAATTATTTTACCGGTGGGTATGAAGGATTTCTGACTGCAACCGCACACAGTAATATTCCTACTTATGGTGGCATGGAATTGGTTGGTATCGATTTAGACTGCGACCAGACCGGCTGGGGATTGACCCCTATCTTGGGAGCTGATGTGAAGTTGGGCAAATGGAATATTGGGTTGAAGTACGAGTTTATGACAAGTCTTAATCTCGAAAATAAAACCAAAAAAGCTGAAGTGCGTGCAATGGGAACTGCTATGGGAGATGAAGGGAATCCTTTGGCTGACTATAAGGATGGTGTGAATACTCCGAGTGATATCCCTGCATTATTGACTGCAGCTGTTGGTTATGAATTCCTTCCTACGCTTCGTGCAACGCTGGAATATCACCATTTTTTTGATAAAGCGGCAGGGATGGCCAATGATAAGCAGAAAGCGTTGAAGCATGGCACACATGAAATTTTGATTGGTGCAGAATGGGATATAGCTAAACAGCTGACCATCAGTGGTGGTTATCAGCGTACAGATTATGGCTTGGCTGATGATTTTCAGAGTGATATAAGTTTTTCATGTGATTCTTATTCACTGGGGTTTGGTGCTGCCATCAAAATGACAAAGCATTTGACTATGAATATAGCCTATTTTTGGACAAACTATGATGATTATACAAAGAAGATAAGTGAAACCACCAAGAATGTTTATAGCCGTACTAATAAAGTGTTTGGTCTTGGTGTTGACTATAAGTTCTGATTTCACAATCCTACCTTTATATATTAAGAAGCCGTCTCAAATATCGATTTGAGGCGGCTTCTTTCTTATTTTATATTGGATTAGAAAGAATACTGTACAAGCAGGTTCATACGGTTGGCATGGTTGGTGGAATTGTCGAAGTTGGTGCGCCAGCCACGCAGATATTCAGCGCCTACCTGCATGTTCGGGGTTACGTTCCAGAATACGTTGGCTACGAAATATTGCCCGTAGCGGTAGGTACTTGGCAGGTCGTTGGGATAACCGTCTTCAGAATAAAGGCGGGACATGCTGTAAGTGCTTGAGAGGAATATCTTCGGAGATATGTTATATTGCAGACCTGCATACCAGCCCAGCATGGGCAATGCCTGCATTTTGCCTTCCTTTTCGGGATTGGGGACAATATCGACGTTCAGATTGCTGATGTCGTTCAGGTATTGCCCGATACCTTTACCATAGTTGACTTGCCCGAATGCCTGCCATTTTTTACCGAGATTGAAGGTCGTTGAGGCTTGTATACCGTATCCGGTGACACTGGATGCCTTATCCCTTTCTACATTGGTATATGTCATGCTGCGGATGATACCTCCTACACGCAGATGACTGCTGCTGTTCCAGCTGTATTGTGCCGAAGCCGTGAAGTCCGGCATGCGTTGCTGGGCAATCTCGAATTGGCTGCTTGTTGTGCCGTCAACGGCAGGCGCCTCGATGGAAGCTTGGAAACGAAAGTCTTTCAGCCCTTTATAAGTATATGACAATTGTGTGGCGCGGTAGAATGTGGCACCGTTGGGACCTTGAAAGTCAATGGTGGAAGGGAGGGCGCCTAAGTCCATGAAACCGCCATAATTGTATCCTATTGTTATATTGCGGAATGAAAGATAGGCATTGCGCAGTTGGAATGTCTTGTCTCCACCACGGAAATTTCCAGCAGTATAGACTGTGAAGTCACCCAATAGCCGGGTGTGTCCGACCAATTTCAGAAAGATAGTAGCCGTACTGGCATCCATCTGAAATTGATTTTTGATTTTACTACTGCTTGGAATGTTGGCAGGAACAAAGTCGATGTCATCCACAATACCTCCAAAATCATACTCGCCGGTGGCACGGACATACCCTCCGATACCCAGGGCGAATTTGCCTTGTTTGTCCATCAATAAGAAGCGGGGAGCTTTCGGGTCATGGATGTAAGGCAATTGTGACTCATTCATGATGCGGATAATCTCGTCGCCCGCTTTGTCGATGGTAACTATGACAATGCCGTTTGGAGCTTCGTCATCGATAATCTCTTTTTTTTGTGCATGGATAGTGGACAAGGGAAGTCCGGTTACGCACAACAGAAACATTGCTTTTAAGATTGTTTTCATTTAAGTTAGGTTTTGATGAATGTGCTTTCAACAACTTAAATGAAAAAAGGTTTTGTAGTCTTGGAGGAAGAAAGGAGGTTATTCCGTCAGTATTCTTGCCTTGAATGAAGATCGTATGCAAAATTACCCTTACCCTAATTTCCGGAATAACCTCCTGAGAATGTGTGTTAAGTTACTTATTTTTTCATGACGGCATTCCATAGCGCTTTGCGTAGGGTTCCCATGGTGTCGTCACCTTCATAATCCCAGAACATCATGCCTTTCATGCCGTTTTTTAATATCCATTCACCTTTGGCGGCAATACTGCGGGGATTGTCGTAGCCACAGTAGAAACTGCCGTTTTTGGTGACATAGGGGACATTGCCTTCGGCATCCCAATTATCGATGACATAGCCGTCGTCTTTGCTCAAGTTGAGAATATCCCGATAATTGATACTGCCGCCGGAATTGAAATCTGCCCTTCCATAGAATGGAATCCCCAATACTAATTTGTTGGCAGCTACACCTGCATTCAGGTATTCGTCTACGGAACGCTGGCAGTCCCAGTAATTACTAGGCTTGTTCAATGCTGATTGATGCTGGGGGGCACCAACCAGATCATAGGCCATGATATTGACGAAATCTACATACGGGTCTACAGCCTTTACATCAATATATTTGTAGCCTTCACCTTGGGGACGTTTGTCCATACAATAACCTGCATAGGTCAATAGGGTGGACTGACCCAATGCTGCACGCAGGTCTTTCATCAATAGGGTAAAGTTCTCCACATCTACCAACTCGTCATAAGCATTGCTGCCGAAAGTCATACCGGGAAATTCCCAGTCAATGTCAATACCGTCTATGCCCTCATTCAGAACAAAGGCTCTGCAGTCTTGTGCGAATTGCTTGCGCATTTCCGGACTCTTCGCCAGGGCGGAGAAGCCTCCGTCCTGGGAATTGTCAGAATTGGAAACGCTATTGGTAAAAGAGAGTAATATCTTCACATGTGGATACTGGCTCTTTATTTTCTTTACCTTATCAAAACGGGATTTATCGCCTTGCAGGCCAAACTTTTCATAAATTCCGTTTTTAACATATAATTCTGCAAAAGCGTAGTTTATGTGGGTCAGGTATTTGGCATCGGGTATGGATGTGCCATAATAAGTGACGTAGCCCAATGCAACCCGGCCTGCAACCTGTTCAGCCATTTCGGTCTCGTTGTCTTCATTTCCCGGAGCTGGCAGTCCGGGCATGTAGTCGTCATTGTGACATGCGGCTACTAGAAAGACAGTAGCTATTATAAATAGCAGTTTCTTTTTCATAGAGAGTGCATATTATTCAGAATCGGTTCCTGCTTCAGTCTTGAAGTAAGCATACCAGCCGCTGTCGTCCCAATCCACACCACCGCTATACTTGCCGGGATGATAGATTGTGATATAGTTCTCATCCAGTGTCAGCAGCCAGAATTTGTTGCTGCCTACGCTTTGTCCGTTGTCGTCATAATTTCCTCCGATGGTGGGGATACTTGTTATCAGTTCACCCAGTACTCCGTCTTCCGGTTTTTCGTGTGTGAAGGAGAAAGTACCTTCTGCCTTCAGGTTTCCGCTGGCATCATAGGTTTTCATCTTGTTTCCGTCGAATTCGAATACCATGGACTGGTCTCCCGCTTCGGCGGCAGTGACATTGGCCCACCAGGCAAAATTTGATTCGGGAGTATAGCCTGCACTGGTATATTTCCAGCCTCCATGAGCCCCCATATTGCAGACGGAACCCCAGCTGACTTCACGGAATTTCCAGGTCTTCTTGGCAGATTTGTCACTCTTGTCGGTTGCACCGGTGAAGTAAGTGGACCAATCGTCGAATACATTGGTCACAGTCACTACAACCGGATCTGTCTTGATAATCTGATTGGCGGAAATGCCCATATAGTAGATGGAATAGTCCGCATTGGACTCCATGATGACCGTAGCGTTGTCCGTGACCAGAGTCTTACTTTGTTTACTTCCTTCGCCCCCCCATTCTATGTGCCATGAACCGCCAATGTCCGGGCGGGAGTTTTTCAGGGCGATATACTGGTCGCCTTCCACTACTCCGTCTTGGTTGGGGAAGGGTTGGGTAATGGATATGGCGGCTTGTAATGCCTCCTTGGTTATGGGTGTACCGGCATCAGTCACATATTTGTCTCGCAAGTCTTCGTCTTCGATAGGATCGCATGCAGTAACGATGAAGGCTGAAGCAAGCATTGCTATCAATATTTTTGTTACTTTCATATTGTCTTTATTTATAGGTTAATACTCTTACATATTGTTCCAATCCGAGAACTGGGCAGATGCATCCCAGCCTGGATTCTGCTCAAGGACTCCATTGGAGATGTCGATTTCGTCTTGCGGAATGGGCCAGTAGCCTTGGGTTGCTTGTAGGCGTTTCTTATAGTCGAATTTGACCATCGGTACCACCGTAGCGGCATTTATTATATTGAACCCGGTCTGTTTGTTGAGTATGTCACCGGCTTCCTCAAGCGAAGGACCCGACCAGCGAAGGATATCCCACCAGCGGATGGACTCGAATGCAAGTTCCCAGCGGCGTTCCTGCTTGATGGCTTCCAGGGAGTAGGCCACCGGAGCCAAGTGGGAGCGGGCACGTACCTTGTTCAGACCCGTAGCGTCTTGTTTCAGCTCGGACTGCATGAGCAGAACGTCGGCAAAACGGATATGAATCAAGTCGGCAATTTGGAGTAGCTGTTGGGATGTCTGCGAAGATATTCCGGGGAACATCTGCTTGCCGAAAGGTTCGATTTTGCCTTCATTGTAGGAATTGATATTGATGTATTTTTTCTGGAAATAGCCGGTTTGTTCATAGTAACGATAGGATACGGTATATTCCGGTTCACCCTCGTCCATGGTGCAGTCCATCAGTACATTGCCGGCAACATTCGGATCAAGTGCTTTGTACGACCATATGGAACCGGTCAGACGGGGATCCTCCTTGTAACCGTCCGTATAGGTCTGCTTGGCGGCCCAGTCTTTCCATTCGTTGACCATAGCCGGAGATACAGGGCCAGCTCCCCAACCGGTGCCGAAGGGATAACTGTCTTTGTTGGAATAGTTGTCGGCAGACGGTGAATAGAATTGGGCGCAAGTGTTGGAGAACCAAGTATAGGTCCAGTCGGATTTCAGGTTATGCTTGTTGGCGAACAAAGTTTCGTCGGAACTGTTTCCTTCCCATTTCAGGTTATGGTTGATGACGTATTGGTAACGGAACCCTTCGGTATTGTCTTCGGTAGCATCGTTGGTATAGGCCCAAATGTTGCGTTGGTCGGACACCAGTTTATGACCGGAGTTGTTAACACAGTCATCTATCCAAGAGATGACCTCCTCTTTGGTAGTTCCGTTGGGAAGCTCGTTTTTTTCGTAGCGTCCGGTATAGAAAAGGAATACACGTGCCATCATGGCTTCGGCGGCATATTTTGTAGCGTGTCCGGTCATGTCTGAGCCTTTCGGATAAATCTTTGCGGGCATCATTTCGATAGCGTTTTTCAAGTCTGCTGCAATCTGGGCGTAGATTTCGTCTACGGATGCACGCGGCAGGTTGGTACTTTCCAGTGTGGTGCGTAAGGGAACTCCGCCGAAAACTTGTGCCAGCTCATAGTATGCCATGGCACGCAGGAAATAGGATTCACCGAAAAGTCGGTTGCGTTCGCTCTCGCTGGACCATGATTTCACGTTGTCCATTGTGTTGATGGCATTGTTGGCACGGTTGATGAGGGTGTAACAACGGTCCCAAATACCGGCAAATGTATTCAGATTGCCACTGTACATAAGGAAGTTGGTGGCACAGTTGTTGGAGTAGGAGAGGTTACCTCCCAGACAGTCGTCACCTGCCAACTGGGCAATGTAATACTGGGAAGAGGTTTCAGGACTTTCAAACAACAAATGGGCGTATATGGCCGTCACCATCTCTTGGGCATCCTTTTCTGTCTCCGGGAAGTTGGCGGTTGTCTTTTCGGTCAAAAGTTCCGAATCGAGGAAGTTTTCGCATCCTGAAAGAAGAATCAGTATTGCTGATGCTATGAATAATATCTTTTTCATAATTTCTTCGGTTAATTAGAATTTTACATTTAAGCCTATCATATAGGTACGTGCACTGGGGTAGTAGCCCAGGTCGATGCCTGATGCCCAACCATAATCGTCGCCACCGTAACCGATTTCCGGGTCCATACCGGAATAGCCGGTGAAGGTAAAGAGGTTCTGTGCGGTCAGATACAGGCGCAGCTGTTGTACCGGTAACTTTTTGAATGCTTTCTTGAAGTCGAATCCCACAGTGATGTTCTTTATCTTGAGATAGTCTCCATCTTCAATATAAATGTCTGATACTCTGTTCCAGTTGGAGCTGGAAGCGCTGGACAGTCTCGGGAACTTGTCGGACGTACCTTCGCCGTGCCAGCGTTGGAATATCTCTGCTGTATAGTTATTCAAGGGTGAGGAGGAGAAGTCACGATAACACTTCAGAATCTGCTGGCCGAATGCGCCGTAAGTAGTGATTGAGAAGTCAATGGCCTTCCAGCTGGCATTCAGGGAAAGTCCCATTGTCAGGTCGGGATTCGGGTTACCTATCATAGTACGGTCATTGGCATCGAGCGTACCGCTATTGTCGGTGTCTGCCCAGATTACGTCACCCGGCTGTGTCTTGTCGCCATTTAGTTTCGGACCTTTGTAGTTGTCTATCTGTTCCTGGTTCTGGAATATGCCGTTACTCTTGTAGCCGTAGAAGTAGCCGATGGGTTTGCCTACTTCAGCACGGAAGCACTCTTCGGCTCCTTCCCACAGAACGCTGCCGCTACCGTGGATGATTCCGTCTTTGTTGGCAATCTTGGTCACTTCATTCTTGTTGTGAGCCAGGGTCAGGTTGGCTCCATATTGGAAATCCTTTCCGATGTTGTCGTTCCAGTGGAGTCCTACTTCAATACCCGTGTTCTTTACATTGCCGCCATTGACGGACACTGCATTGGCACCGAAGGAAGAGAGTACCGGAGCCGTAACCAGCCAGTCTCTGGTATTTTTGTTATACCAGTCGAATTCAAAGCCCAGGCGGTTGTTCAAGAAGCGTGCATCGATACCGAAATTCAACTGCTCCTGTGTTTCCCAGGTAAGGTCCGGGTTGGTCAGTCGGTAGGCGTATGAACCGGTACTGATGAGGTCCATGGAGTCGCCGAACGTATAACCGCCATATCCATTGTTGGAAGTTATCAGTGAAAGATATTGGAAAGTAGATACATTACAGTTAC
This sequence comes from Bacteroides sp. CACC 737, assembly GCF_013874375.1. Taxonomy (NCBI): domain Bacteria; kingdom Pseudomonadati; phylum Bacteroidota; class Bacteroidia; order Bacteroidales; family Bacteroidaceae; genus Bacteroides; species Bacteroides sp. CACC 737. The sequence continues at coordinate 2,173,386 of NZ_CP059408.1, read as the reverse complement.
CATTTTGCCCCCAGGAAGCGCGTAGCTTTAAGAAGTCCAGCCATTTGATTCCTGACATGAAGGACTCGTTGCTGATAACCCATCCGGCGGATACTGAAGGGAAGTATCCCCAGCGGTGTCCGCGGGCAAAAGTGGAGGAACCGTCCGCACGCATGATGACAGAAGCCATGTATTTCTCCTGGTAGTTGTAGTTGACGCGTCCGAAGAAGGAAGCGATGGAACCTTCCCCGTTAGGCTTGCCAGTCAAGGAGGACACACTGTTGGCGGTCAATGGAACATTGGATAAATAAGCGTGCTTGAAGTCATAGAAGTTTGAGCCTATGGCTGAACCGCTCATTTCTTCTCCCATACCCCATTTTTCCATACTCTGACCTACCAGGACGTCGATGTTATGGTCATCGATATTGAAGATGTAGTTGGCTGTATTGTCCCATGACCAACGGTTATACATAGACATGGATTGGGTAACCTTGTCTTCTGCGTTGTTGAGTGACGCACTCAGATAATCGAATCTCGGCAAATAGGAACGATAACTGGAGGCTCCCATGATGTAGCCGAACTGGCTCTTGATACGCAGGTTCTTGATGGGTTGCAGTTCTGCATAGAAGCTGCTCTGCATGTAATGGGACTTGCTTAGGTTCTGGTTCATATAGTAGTCCAGATAAGCTATCGGGTTTTTATTGGCTCCGTTGGAGATATCCCATTTGTAGTTGTCCTTTTCCTGGTCTGCGTAGAGGTAGTAGTCTCCATCTGAATTGTAAGGGTGCATCAACGGGCTCATGATGAGCATATTGTGCACTCCGTTCCAATAAATGCCGCCGGTTCCGAATGAACCTTGTGTTTGCGAATATTTGTAGTTGATGGTTTCGCCCACTTTCAGGAAGTCAAGATTGCCTTTTTTCATAACTACGTGGTCCGAGTTGACGCGGAAGTTGTAGCGGTTCATTTCAGGAAATTCGCCGGGAACTCCCATGGTGGCTTCTTGGTTGGTGTATGAAATACCTATGGCATATCTGGAACGGTCTGTTCCTCCGGTGATGTTGACTGCGTGGTTCTGTACCAATGCATCTTCATTCAGCACTTCCTTCAGCCAGTTTGTCCCTTTCCATGTTCCGTTCTGTATGGCCTGCAAATCCCTTTCCGGAATATAGGTCGCCCAGTTGTACGGACTCAATCCGTCCATTACACGGCCTTCATCCTGCATCATCATGTACTCTTGGGCATTGAGGATAGTAGGGATTTTGTAGAGGTTCTGCACGCCGACATAGCCGTCGTAACTGACTTCGGCAACGCCGGTTTTACCTCGTTTGGTGGTAATCAAGATAACGCCGTTGGCAGCACGCGCACCATAGATGGCGGCGGAAGCGGCATCCTTCAAGATGTCCAAAGATTCAATGTCACTCGGGTTCAGCCCGTCGATGCTACCGTTGGCAACTCCATCTACCACATAAAGCGGGGAGAAGGTTCCGGTAGTACCGATACCGCGGATATTTACCTTGAAGCCCGAACCCAGGAAGCCGTTGTTCTGCGTGATGTTGACACCCGGTGACTGGCTCTGCAAAGCGCCCAGGGCATCCACAGTGTTCAGCTTGGCTATGTCTTCTCCTTTCACTTGTACAGTGGCGCCGGTGACAAGTTTCTTTTTCTGTACACCGTAACCGACAACAACTACTTCATCCAGTAGTTCGGAATCTTCTGCAAGGGTGATTTTCATGTTGGCATCTGCTTTGGCTTCCTGCGTCTTATAGCCGATGTAGGAAATGACCAGGGTGGCACCTCTTTTTACGTTTAGCGAGAATTTACCGTATAAGTCGGTAGTAACTCCATTGGTAGTACCTTTTTCCAAGATACTTGCTCCGATGATAGGCTCTCCATTCTGGTCGACAACAATACCGCGGGCTGTTTGTGCCTGCATCTGTTCTGTCACTCCGAATGAATTTTCCGAATAGGTCTCTATTGCCATGATTCTGCAGCTTCCTATAAATAGGGAGGTGATGGCAATTGCTGTGAGGATTTTGTTGTTCGATGTTCCTCGTTTACGATTTTCATTCATAATAGATGTTTTTTGTTTAAGCTAATGGATCTCAAAATAAATAGGTTGAATAGAAGATGACACTAATAGTGTCTTGGGGCTTTCGGGTAAATCATAGGCATTCATTGTTTTTCTAAGGTTACTATATATAATATGGTATATTCTTGGTTAATATCAATGTGTTTTCCAGAGCTTCCGGATTGTTGTTATCAAATATAACCCTAATTTTAATTATTTAAAATATAGAATCTTAAGTATTAAAATATGTTGTCTATTATTTTATATGCTTAAGGAATTTGCGTGAATGAAATCTTGTTTGAGGATGAATTCGGTTGCATGCTTTTGAATTTGTACTATAATTTATTAATATGTTGATTTATATGCTTTTAGTTTTTATATTTTAAAGTTGTTGTAAATAATATTCTTTGTTTGGGATGTTCTATTTAAGTCTCGTTAACTAAATATGCACAGTTTGCAATTACTTCGAATAAAAAAAGGACTTTCGTTTTGCTTGAGTTTTAGTTAAAATATATGTTGTTTGTTCATTTGCAAAACTTGTTGTATCTTTGCAACCGGATTTAAAATGTATGATGCCGTGAATAACGGTCGTGTATTCTAGAACACCACGTAAAAAACAGGAGTATGAAACAAAAAGTATCTGTACCTTTTATGTTGCTGGGCATTCTGTTCAATGTATGCTTGATTGCAGCCAATCTTCTTGAGACTAAAGTTATCCAGTTTTTGGGTATTACCGTAACAGCCGGATTGCTGGTCTTTCCTGTTTCTTATATTATCAACGATTGCATTGCCGAGGTTTGGGGCTTTCGTAAAGCTCGTCTGATAATCTGGAGCGGTTTTGCCATGAACTTTTTTGTGGTAATGCTGGGACTGATAGCCGTGGCATTGCCTGCCGCCCCTTTCTGGGATGGTGCCGCGCATTTCAATTTTGTCTTTGGAATGGCTCCCCGTATTGTCATAGCTAGTCTGACGGCATTCTTGGTGGGCTCTTTTCTGAATGCCTACGTAATGAGCCGCATGAAACTGGCAAGCAACGGGCGTAATTTCTCCGCACGTGCCATTTGGTCGACGGTGGTTGGTGAGACGGCAGACTCGTTGATTTTCTTTCCGGTGGCGTTCGGAGGAATCATTGCATGGCGGGAGTTGCTGGTGATGATGTGTATCCAGATTCTGCTGAAGTCCATGTACGAGGTATTGATACTGCCTGTGACTATCCGTGTGGTAAAAGCTATTAAGCGGATAGACGGTAGTGATGTCTATGATGAAGGCATCTCCTATAAAGTATGGAAAATAGGCGATATTTAAAGCCCCTTACCCGTAGTGAGGGGAAATCAGTTATTATGTCAAACAAATAATAAGCAATGCCCTCTCTGTTTCCCTCCCTACGGGGGAGGGAAACAGAGAGGCTTTTAACAAGATGAATAGGGACACTGCTTTGGTGGTATTCAGTGGCGGGCAGGACTCGACCACTTGCCTCTTTTGGGCAAAACGTGAATTTAAGAAAGTGTATGCGCTGAGTTTTCTGTATGGACAGAAGCATCAGAAGGAAGTGGACTTGGCGAGGGCCATTGCCCGTAAGGCAGGTGTGGAGTTCGAAGTAATGGATGTTTCCTTTATCGGCCGGCTGGGACATAACTCATTGACAGATGCCGGCATGGAGATGGACCAGGAGAAGCCGGCAGACAGCTTTCCGAATACTTTTGTGCCGGGACGCAATCTGTTTTTCCTGAGTATAGCCGCCGTCTACGCCCGCGAGCGGGGAATTAATCATATTGTGACGGGGGTGTCGCAGACCGATTTCAGCGGTTATCCCGATTGCCGGGATGCTTTCATCAAGTCGCTTAACGTGACGCTGAACCTGGCTATGGACGAGCAATTCGTACTGCACACACCACTGATGTGGATTGACAAAGCGGAGACCTGGGCACTGGCAGACGAGCTTGGAGTGCTCGAACTTATACGCCACGAAACGCTGACTTGTTATAACGGTATCCCGGGAGATGGTTGTGGACACTGCCCGGCATGCACGTTGCGCAGAGAAGGATTGGAAAAGTTTTTGGCTTCTACTAAATGAGGCACACTTGTATCACTAAAAATATATGGCTATGACAGAATTGAAAGACCAACTTTCCCTTTTGGGGAGAAAGACAGCATACCGTCAGGACTATGCTCCCGAAGTATTAGAGGCATTTGATAACAAGCATCCCGGCAATGACTACTGGGTGCGTTTCAACTGCCCCGAATTCACCAGTCTTTGTCCCATCACGGGACAACCGGACTTTGCGGAAATCCGTATTTGCTATATCCCCGATGTCAAGATGGTGGAGAGCAAGAGCCTGAAGCTCTATCTGTTCAGCTTCCGCAATCACGGAGCTTTCCACGAAGATTGCGTGAACATCATAATGAAAGACCTCATTCATTTGATGAATCCTAAGTATATCGAGGTGACTGGTATCTTTACCCCGCGTGGCGGCATCTCCATTTATCCGTATGCCAATTACGGACGTCCCGGCACGAAGTTCGAGCAGATGGCGGAGCATCGTTTGATGAACCGTGAATAAGATGCTGTATCTGATGGCTCCTATAAATAGAAGGGGGCTGTTAGGACAGGTAATTTTTGCATCACTATATTCTATATCCTTGTCTACTGACCTTTAGTTTCTTGTTTGCTAATTTTTATTCGTCCGACAGTTGTTTAATTATCGTCCAACAGCTGTCGGACGATAATTAAACAGCCGTCGGACGATAATGTAACAACTGTCGGACGAATAGTTTTTAGTAAATGAGAAGTTAGTCTGTCTTTATTCATCGGCTAATATAAGGCTTCTCTATCATTAGTTTTGCTACATCTTTATTTTCTCTTTTACGATTATCCGCATAAATGCCGCTGACGAATAAGAAATTGTTTTGATTTTATTATTTAAGAGATTTCCTCAGCACCTTCCGAGCTCGTTTTCGGTTTTTTTATCTGTTTTATTATTGATAATACCTATCAATGGTGATTGCATGGTATGATATATACGATAAATCCACTCCATATAATTACCTACAATAAGCGATTGCACAGCTGGATGTTAATAATGACCTTTGCACCGGTTTACTAACAACATTATAATTATTATAAAATTGAAAGCATATACATTTAAATTCTCGCTGCTGTTTCTCCTTCTGTTGGCTTCTCTGTCTGTACATGCGCAGAGGAGAGGAGGGATGATTTCTGGTAGAATCATTTCTACGGAAAAAGAAACGGTGGATTTTGCGACTGTTTATCTGAAAGGGACGAGTTATGGAGGAACCACGAATCAGGAAGGCCTCTATCACATCAAGGCGCCTGCCGGCGACTATACGTTGGTGGTGTCTGCCGTAGGTTATACAAAGGTGGAGAAAAAGGTGAAGCTGGTCAATGATGAGCGGATGAAGCTGAACATAACCATCGCTCCTGAAACGCAACAGCTGGACGAGGTGACTATCGTTTCTACCGGAGTGAGCCGGGTGAAGAGGTCGGCATTCAATGCTGTGGCAGTCGATACAAAGGAACTCCAGAACACCACGAAGAATCTGAGCGATGCCTTGACCAAGGCTCCGGGCATGAAACTCCGTGAGTCGGGTGGGGTAGGTTCGGATATGCAGTTGATGCTGGACGGTTTTAGCGGAAAGCACGTCAAGGTGTTCATTGACGGTGTGCCGCAGGAAGGTGTGGGAAGCTCCTTCAGCTTGAACAATATTCCGGTGAGCTTTGCCGACCGTATAGAGGTATATAAAGGTGTAGTTCCCGTGGGCTTCGGTACGGATGCCATTGGCGGTGTCATCAATATTGTTACCAACAAGAAACGCCGGAACTGGTTTCTGGATGCTTCTTATTCTTACGGCTCGTTCAATACCCACCGCTCATACGTTAACTTCGGACAGACTTTCAAGAACGGTTTCAGCTATGAAATCAATGCCTTTCAAAACTACTCGGACAACGATTATTATGTAGATGCGCCGGTAAAGGATTTTGAGACGGGCAGTTTCAACGAAAGTGAGAAGGTGCGCGTGAAGCGTTTCAATGATACTTACCACAACGAAGCCATTGTGGCCAAAGCGGGTATTGTGGACAAAAGTTGGGCAGACCGGCTGATGTTCGGTTTCACCTATTCGCACATGTACAAGGACATACAGACCGGTGTACGCCAGAAGACAGTCTTCGGGGAAAAGCACCGCTTTGGCCATTCACTGATGCCTTCGATGGAATACAGCAAACGCAACCTGATAATCAAGGGGCTGGATATGGTGCTGACAGCCAACTACAATCGCAATGCCACTACGAATGTGGATACTGCCCGCTACGAATACAACTGGCTTGGTGAGAAACATCCGCTGAACAGCCCCGGCGAACAGTCCCGCCAGTATTCCCGTGCCGATAATGACAATTGGAACGGTACATTGACCTTGAATTACCGCATTGCCAGGGTCCACATGCTGACTTTCAATCATGTGTTGAGTGCATTCCAGCGTGATAATACTTCACTGTTGGCGGTGGAAGAACAGACGGATGCCATTGCCAAGCAGACCCGCAAGAATATCTCCGGTTTGTCATACCGCCTGATGCCTTCCGAAAAGTGGAACTTCTCGGCATTCGGCAAATACTACCGCCAGTATGTGGCAGGACCTATGGCCGAGGATGATACCGGTAGTAATTATGTACGCACCAGCCGTACGGTAGACTCTTGGGGATATGGTGCTGCCGGAACCTACTTCATCCTGCCCGGCTTGCAGGCGAAGCTCTCTTATGAAAAAGCTTACCGCCTGCCCACTATCGAAGAGATGTTTGGTGACGAAGACCTGGAGAGTGGAGACATCGGCATCCGTCCCGAGAAAAGTGACAACATCAACTTGAACCTGAGTTATTCCCGGAGTTTTGGAAAACATTCCGTCTACGTGGAAGGCGGTGTGGTATACCGCAATACGAAGGATTATATCCAGCGCAATATCCAGGACTTGAGCGGAGGAAAAGAAGGGGCCACTTATACCAACTACGGCAAGGTGCTGACGAAGGGATACAATGTATCGGCACGCTATGGCTTCGGACGCTGGCTGAGTGTGGGCGGCAACTTCACGCAGATGAATGTGCGTGACAATGAGAAGATGCAAATCGGCAGTACCGGCAACTCTGTGGAAAATCTCGGTTACAAGGCACGCATTCCCAATGTGCCCTATCAGTTTGCTGATTTTGACGTAAACTTCTATTGGCGCGACCTCTGGAAGAAAGGGAATATGCTGTCCGTGACTTACGACAACCAGTACATGCACAGCTTCTCCTACTATTCGCAGGCCATCGGTAGCAAGAACAAGGATTTCATGGTACCCGACCAGTTCTCCCATAACCTGACATTGAGCTATAGTCTGAAGAATGGCCGCTATAATATCTCGTTTGAATGCCGCAACTTCACGAACGAGGATTTGTACGACAATTTCAGTCTTCAGAAAGCCGGGCGTGCGTTCTATGGCAAGGTACGTGTACATTTTGGTGATTAATAAATATAATGGTTTTAATAGGTGTAATTAATAAGAAGAACAAATGAAGAAGAATTATCTTTTGTCCGGCCTCTTGGCAATGGCAATGACCGGAATGGCTTTAATTTCTTGTACAGACACAGACGAACTGGGTTCCGGCTCCGGTTCCGGTTCAAAGGGTAACTATGTGATAGCTGCCACGGCTACAGTTTCAGGTAGCTCTGTTCCTGTCCTGCTGACAGCCGAGTCACTGGAAAGCGGTGAAATTACTGCTGCCGGCAATGGCCTTGTGAACGATGGGGCTACTTACTGGGTGTTCTACGGAAACAAATATCTGTATGCCTTGAATTATCACCAGGGAAATGCAGGCACTACCCAGTCGTTCATTATGAATACAAACGGTGAACTGGAAAAACGTAGCCAGGAGTATAACGTCAATCGTTTCACTACCTACGGCTATTATGACCAATTTATAATGACGACTTCTACCGGCGACGGCCCTACGGAACTGAATGATGCAAATGGATATACTCCCCAATCTTTTTTGATTTCCTATCTGGATGTCGAGAAACAGACTTATACAAAGAACTCGGTAACAAAGGATACTCCATTTCTTGCCGAAAATTTCCTTGAAAATGGTGAATACGTAACACTGGCCGGTATAGAACAAGTGGGCAGTAAGGTTTATGCAGCAGCCATTCCCATGGGGCTTAGCCAGTATGGTTGCATGCAGAAGAATGAAGACGGTAGTTACAAGTGGGTGCTTTCCGGTAATGAGGATTTAATAAAGACAGAATCCGGCGGGCAGGGTAGCGGTGCCTATGAGAAGGACGAATTGCAATGGACCCAGTATCCTAATGAATGCCATATCGCTATCTTTGGTGATCAGACACTGAATTCTCATAAGGTCATCACTACAGACAAAATCAGTTATGCTGCCGGACGCATGAAGTCACAGTACTACCAGATGAACTGGCTTGCCGACGACGGCTATGTATATGTATTTTCTCCGAGCTATGCCAAGACCATGAGTGATTCGCGTCAGCAGACTACATTGCCTGCTGGAGTTGTACGCATCGATACCAAAGCAGAGGAATTTGATGCCGCCTATTACTATAATCTTGAAGAGAAAGCCAATGGCGCCTCTTTCTTGCGCACTTGGTATATTTCAGGTAATTATTTCCTGTTGCTGATGTATGATAAGGCAATTACGGCATCAGACAAGGTTGCCAACCAACTTGCCGTCTTCAATGCCTCCACCGGAGCTTTGACTTATGTGAACGGCCTTCCAAGCGATGTCTCCGGCTTTGGTAATACCCCGTACATGGAAAATGGCAACGCATATGTGGCAGTCACTACCTCTTCCGGCTATCCTGCCATCTATAAGGTAGACCCTGCCAATGCAACAGCTACCAAGGGTCTGGTTGTCAATGCAACCCAACTGAACGGTGTAGGTAAACTGGAATAAAGCTCCTATGAAGAAAGTTTTTCGTAAAATACATTTATGGCTTTCAGTCCCCTTCGGGCTACTGATTACCCTTATCTGTTTTTCCGGAGCCATGCTGGTATTCGAGACGGAGGTGATGGAGCTCTGCCGCCGCGACCTCTACTATGTGGAGAAAGTCGGGCCGGCATCGCTTCCCATGGGCAAGGTGGCCGAAAAAGTGGCCGCTACTCTGCCGGATAGTGTTTTTGTGACGGGTGTCACAGCCTCGTCTGCTCCGGAGCGTGCCTGGCAGGTGAACCTTTCCAAACCTCGTCGTGCTTCCGTCTATGTAGACCAGTATACGGGTGAGATAAAGGGCAAGTATGAACGTGCGCCGTTTTTCACGACCATGTTCCGCCTGCATCGCTGGTTGCTGGACAGCATGAAGCCCGATGGAGGCATCTTCTGGGGAAAAATGATTGTGGGCACTGCCACGCTGATGTTTGTCTTTGTCCTGATATCGGGCATTGTTATCTGGTGGCCCCGTACAAAAAAGGCTTTGAAGAACAGTTTGAAGATTGTTTCCGGTAAGGGTTGGTGTCGGTTCTGCTATGACCTGCATGTGGCAGGCGGTATGTACACGCTGGTTCTTCTGTTGGTAATGGCGCTTACGGGACTGTCATGGTCTTTCTCCTGGTACCGCACCGGCTTCTACAAAGTTTTCGGAGTGGAAACCACGCAAGGGGGTGGAGGACATGGTGCTTCGGCACAAACTGCTGCCCAGGGAGGAGAACGGGCTCAAGGCCGGTCTGGTGGCAGACCAGGAGGTGAGCATCGTGAAAGAAATTCTTTCTCTCCTTTTACAAGCTGGCAGAAGGTTTACGAAGAACTGAAGGAACTCAATCCTGATTATAAACAGATTACCGTGTCCAAAGGCTCTGCTACGGTTTCTTTCAATCGGTTGGGCAACCAGCGTGCTGCCGACCGCTATACGTTCAATCCCCGTAGCGGTGAAATCACCGGGGCTACCTTATATAAGGATGCCGACGCTTCAGGAAAAATCCGTGGCTGGATATTCTCCGTTCATGTAGGCAGTTGGGGAGGGCTGACCACCCGTATATTGAGTTTTCTTGCCGCTTTGGTAGGGGCCAGCTTGCCGCTGACGGGCTATTATCTTTGGATTCGCAGATTGGTTCGGAAAGGCAGTAGGAAAGCGAACATGCAATTAAAGAAAGTTGCTTAGAAAAAGCAGGCAATTTTATAAAAGGATGAAGATGTCCGCAAGATGCGCAGGCGTGCGTGTTTTGTGGGCGTTTTTTTATAAATACTTTTGGGCGGAGATTTCATTTATCCGCATTTCCTTCTCTTCTATCCGGATGCATCCTTCGCTTGCCAGCTCCGATAAGGCACGTGCTAGCGAGGGACGAGCCACTCCCAGTATTTGTGCCACTTCCTGCTGGTTGAGTATTGTGCCATGCATGCGTAGATAGTTCAGTATGCGCGATTTTAGGCTTTGCAGGGCAAAGGCATTCAGCTTTTTGGAGAGAAACAGAGTTCTGTCCGATACCAGTTGCAGAAAGTTGCGCATCACAGTGGGGTGTCGATGCAGGAATTCCAGGAAGACATTCTTGTTTATGATGAGTATCTCACATTTCTCTTTTGCTTCGATATTTACCGGGAAGCGGTTTTCGGAGGCAAAGACAAAAGCCGGGGCAAGTAGTTGCGGGGCTTTCAGCGTTTCTATGGTGAGTTGCTTTCCCTCTGCACTGACCATTTGGGTACGCACACTGCCGCAGCACAATATGAATAGAGAACGGTATGCTTCTCCCTGCATGGCAATAAAGTCAGCAGGTTTGTATTGCCTGCGTGCATGTTCGGGTGCCAGGATGAGGGATAATAATTCTTCTTCTGTTATGCCTTGAAAAGGAGGCATTTTCAATAATGTATGGATTTCCATTCTCTTTTTTACTTTTTTGTGATTCGATGTAACATTCGTGACAGTTTTCGCGTTGTAGAACTCTCATCTTTGCACAAAGATAATGCAAACCGAAAGTAATAGAAAATAAGCTTGCTTATTTTTATTGCTGAGGTGCCGCTTATCTTATGGAAAGATGATGTAAACTTTTAAATGAATAAGAATATGGAACCGAACATGTTTTGTTATCAATGTCAGGAGACAGCCAAAGGAACCGGCTGTATACTGAAAGGTGTATGTGGAAAAGAAAGTCATACGGCTCAAGCTATGGACTTGTTGCTGTTTGTGGTTAGAGGTGTCTCTGTCGTTGCCGATGTTTTGCGCAAGGCAGATTGTCCAGTCTCCGAAGAAGTGAATATCTTTGTGACGGATGCTCTGTTCTGCACTATTACGAATGCAAATTTCGATGATGAAAGCATTTTGAAGCGGGTAGATAAAGGAATCACCATGCGTAATGGATTGATTCAAGAGGCCAAGCATAACAAAGTGCTCTTACCCAAAGTAGATGAACTGACTTGGCAGGGAACGCGTGATGACTATGCCGGAAAAGCGAAGACAGTAGGTGTTCTGCGTGAACAGAATGAAGACCTCCGCTCGTTGAAAGAATTGCTTGTCTATGGCTTGAAAGGTATGGCTGCCTATCTGGAGCATGCCATGCGTCTGGGATTCAATGATGATACGGTTCATGTTTTCATGCAACGCGCACTGGCTACCATTGCAGTTGAGTCTCTATCGGCAGAGGAGTGGGTGAAGCTGGTTCTCGAAGCTGGTGAGTTTGGAGTAAAGACAATGGCTCTATTGGATGCAGCCAATACTGGTACTTACGGTAATCCTGAAATTACAAAGGTGAATATCGGTGTGAAGAACCGTCCGGGAATTTTGATTAGCGGCCATGACTTGAAGGATATGGAAGAATTATTGAAACAGACTGAAGGCACAGGAATAGATGTCTATACACATGGTGAAATGTTACCTGCTCACTATTACCCGGCTTTCAAGAAATATTCCCATTTTGTAGGCAATTATGGCAATGCCTGGTGGAAACAGCGCGAAGAATTCACTTCCTTCAACGGACCGATTCTGTTTACCACCAATTGCATCGTTCCTCCTCTGGCAAATGCTGTGTATAAAGAACGTATGTTTACCACCAACTCTACCGGCTATCCGGGTTGCAAGTACATTGATAAGGATGCTGAAGGTAGGAAAGACTTTTCTGAAATCATAGAGATTGCCAAACAATGCCAGCCTCCGGTGGAGATAGAGCATGGAGAAATTATCGGCGGTTTTGCCCATAACCAGGTGCTGCAACTGTCAGACAAGGTGGTAGATGCCGTGAAGACCGGGGCCATACGCCGCTTTATCGTAATGGCAGGTTGTGACGGACGTATGAAGAGCCGTGACTACTACACGGAATTTGCCAAAGCCTTGCCGCAAGATACCGTTATCCTGACCGCAGGTTGTGCCAAATACCGCTATAATAAACTTGGTTTGGGAGACATCAACGGCATTCCCCGTGTATTGGATGCCGGGCAGTGCAATGACAGCTATTCACTGGCGGTAATAGCCATGAAGCTGAAAGAAGTATTCCAGCTGAACGACATTAATGAACTTCCCATAGTCTACAACATAGCGTGGTACGAACAGAAAGCAGTTATTGTATTATTGGCATTATTGAGCCTCGGTGTGAAGGATATTCACTTAGGACCTACATTGCCCGCTTTCCTTTCTCCAAATGTCGTCAAGGTACTGGTTGATATGTTCCATGTTGCAGGTATCGGTAGCGTGGAAGATGATTTGAAGAAATTCGGATTGTAAATAAGATGATGGGGTGATATCCTGCTATCACCCCATCATCTTATCCTCTTATCACATTATTTATCGCTTCCTCCGTTCCGCAGAACGGCCCGTGTGATTGTAGCTTTATGGTACACATGGCGGCGGCAAAGCATCCGGCTTCTCGATAAGACGCGCCTTTGTCGCGCATATACAGATATCCTACCATATAGGTGTCTCCGCATCCCGTTGCATCTGTAATCTGCAGGGCAGGGTAGGCGGGTATTTCGTGGAATTCTCCTTGGGCATAAATCAGCGAACCTTTATCTCCCAGGGTCAGCAGCACTTCCTTCACGCCCCAGTCTGCAATCAGCAATGCAGCTTCGTGCGGTTCACTGCATCCGGTCAGCACTTCCATTTCAGCTTCGTTGGCTTTCAGGATATGGATATACTTCAATGCTTCTTTCTTTTCCGGCCAGTCTACGGCCAGCACCTTTTCATTCTCCACCTTGCGGAGAAATCCTTGCACGTCTACCGAGAGGAGTCCCTTGCCGGACAAGAACTTGATGACCTCCAAAGAGAAGTCGTCGGCAAGCAGACTGCCCAAGTGGATAATCCGTGCATCGGTATCTTTCAAACCTTCCACGGTGAAAGGGTCTGCTTTTGCCGTGACACGTTGTGTACGTTCGTTTTGATTTTCTCCATAAATATTCTCGAAACAGACGGAATGTGTGCTGTGCAAGGCTTTGACGGAAATACCTTCTTTCCGAATGTCTTCCACAATGCCCATGTCAGTATCAGCCAAAGCTGTTACCAATAGAAAATCGTTAGCATTCAAGTGCTTGATGGCATGTGCGAAGTAGAAGGAGGTGCCTCCCGGCATATATATGGTATTTTTAGGGGTTACGACTTTATCTTGGGTAATATAACCGATGCAACATAGACTGTGTGTGTTCATTTCTTTGTTGGCTTTTTATTTCTTTATTGTATTGATTCCGTAAATTGGGCGCGAAGATAGTGATTTAATAACAATTCGACTATATTTGCAGCTGTAAATGTAGCTTCATTGAATATGAATTCATTAAAAACGAAAAGAGTACGTATGATAGTTGGCATTATAGTGGGTATTGTGGCTGTTGCGGTCATAGCGGGATTCGTTTTTGTCAATCAGCCGAGTTTCGGGAGGGCTCCTCAAGGAGAACGGTTGGAGAGGATAAAGAAGTCGCCTCATTACAAAGACGGAGAATTCCGGAATCTGCACAGTACGATGATGATGACTTCCCAAAAGGGACGTTTGGGAGCTTTCTGGGGATTCTTATTTAAGAAAGAAACCGATTTGCGTCCAGAAAAAGAGATTCCGGTTATAAAGACGGACCTCAGCAAGATAAGCAAGGACGAGAATGTATTGGTATGGTTCGGACATTCATCCTATTTTATCCAGATAGACGGAAAGCGTATACTGGTAGACCCCGTATTTTGTGGGGCTTCTCCGGTTTCGTTTGTAAACAAGCCGTTCAAGGGAGCAGATGCCTACAAGCCTGCCGATATGCCGGAGATTGACTATCTGGTGATATCACATGACCATTGGGACCATCTGGATTATGAAACGGTGATGCAGCTGAAAAATCGGGTAGATAAGGTAGTATGTCCTTTGGGGGTAGGTGAACATTTCGAGTATTGGGGATTTGAGAAATCATCTCTGGTTGAGCTGGATTGGTTTGAAGATACTGTACTGGATAAGGGATTTCTGCTTCATTGCTTGCCCGCCCGGCATTTTTCGGGCCGCTCGTTGAAAGCGAATCAGGCACTATGGGCCTCTTTCCTTATCGAAACCCCTTCGCAGAAGATTTATATGGGCGGTGATAGTGGATATGATACGCATTTTGCCGAAATAGGCAAGCAATATCCCGGCATTGACCTTGCCATATTGGAGAATGGGCAGTATAACGAAGATTGGAAATATATCCATACCATGCCCCAATATTTGGGACAAGTGGCCAGGGACTTGAATGCGGAAAAGCTTCTGACTGTCCATCATTCCAAATATGCTTTGGCTAGACACCGCTGGGACGAACCGTTGAAGAATGCCATGAATCTGAAAGAGAAAGACTCTTTGAACGTGTTGATGCCTATTATAGGGGAAGTGGTCCGGTTAAAATAATGAACGATATTGATTATTTAGCTATTGACGAGTTATTAACGGAAATATATATCCCTATCGAAAATAAAAGTAAGATAATATGTTGGAATTACCCGAAGTTATCACCCTGAGCAAACAAGTGAACAACGCCTTGAGCGGTAAAACAATCACGCAGGTATTCAATGCCACCAAACCGCATAAGTTTACGTTCTATAACGGCAATCCGTCGGAGTATGGTAAACTGCTCGTAGGCAAAACCATCCTTTCATCCGAAGGATATGGCATGTTTGTCAATTTCAATCTTTCGGATAATGTGATCATGAATATAGGCGACGGAGTCAGTGTCCGTTATTACAATGTGGGAGATAAGATTCCTGCCAATTACCAGTTGTTGCTGACGTTTAATGATGATTCATTCCTTGTCTTCACGGTTGCAATGTATGGTTTTATCAATGTTTATCCTGATAGCTATATCGACAATAAGTACTATAAATTGAGTCGGGAAAGCATTTCGCCGTTGAGCGATAAATACACCGAAGCGGAATTTGAGAAACTCGTTGCCGAAGCAAAGAAGACCCTCTCCGCTAAAGCTCTATTGGCAACCAATCAGCATATTCCCGGTGTCGGTAACGGCGTAACGCAGGATATTCTGTTCAATGCACGGATAAATCCCAAACAGAAAGTGCTACTTCTGTCGGATAATCAGAAAGAAGTTCTTTTTAATGCTCTAAAAAAAACATTGGTGGATATGACTTCCGAGGGCGGACGCGATACGCAAACAGATCTTTATGGCAACGCCGGAGGCTACAAAACCATTCTTTCTGCCAAAACATGGAAGAATCCTTGTCTCCGTTGTGGCAGTACCATCATAAAAGAGGCTTATATGGGTGGTTCGGTATATTATTGCCCAACGTGTCAACAGATAAAAGAATAAATGTTCACATCTTCTTAGAATCCTTTATATGCAATACAAGGAATTAATAAACTGTTATACAGAACATTAATTCCTTGTATTGCATTCTATTAATTTCATGTCTACATGATATTCATATCCTGCGAACACGATATGAATATCTTCTTTTCTTCATACTTTGTACGGACAAAAGGAGCGTTTTATAAAGCCCGCCCTTTGTAAACGTTTGACTGGGACAATGGAACCAGGACTCCGTTCAGCGTCAGGGTATTCGAATTGAAGTTCGGGCTGATTCTTGCTGATGCATTATTGCCGCCGTTGGTCAGTGTGATATGCACTTGTGCGGATATTCCGATGCCTTGTACGCTGAAGCTGCAATTCACGTTTCCCTTTTTGTCGGTCGTGATTTTCATTTCCTTTCTGCTGCCGTCCACTGTGATGCCGCCTATTCCGTTGGGGCCTGCAAGGGCACTGTTGGCAGCTATTTGTACAGATGCGTGTTCACCGTCCATCATAACGAAGTTTGTTGTCGATGAAACAAATGCACTCCTTCCTCTCTTGAATACCAGCTGGTCTGCTTCCAATACAAACTTGCCCTCTTTCAATGCCTGGACGGCAATGGCATAGTTCCTTTCATTTTCCGCTTTTTCGCGTGCTTTCTGGGCTTCGCGTTGGGCTTTACGCTCTGCACGGCGCGTTTCGTTACTACTCTGTGCATACATCAAGGTAGATGCACTTACCAACACCAGTGTGATTAATGTAATGATTCGTTTCATAATTGTTCTTTGTTATTTAGTTAAGACCTTCTGGTTAATTAACAAATGAAAAACCAAAAAGATGCAGCTTGAATCTTAAATAAGCGTAAGACTTAACACTTCTTGGGTTTTGTTGGAAGTTTGTATTAAATTTCTTCCAAGGCATAATACTGGTAGTCCCGGAGAATGGTTTGAAGAAAGTTTTCCGGGTTACCGTCATGAGGAGTGATGGAGAGAAGTACCTGCACTTTTTTCGCAAGGGAGGCAATGTGTCGTGTACGGTCTTTCTTACCCGATTGCAGGGTCCGAGTAATGACGTTGATTTGCTCCAATGACAAGTCGGAAGCTTGTGGATAGGTAGGCCGGTAGTCTTTGGTCAGGTAGTCGAACTCATCGAGGCTGACGTGTATCTTGCGGTAATTCTTTTCCTTGATTACCATGGTGCCGGCAGCAAGGTCGCCCATTCGCTGGCTGTTTTTGGTCAAAAGGACGACCAGAAGTCCCAGGCCACCGGTCACCGGTCCGTCGATAGGAAAGAGAAGCCATCGGAGCAGGTACGAGCCTATACCGGGCGTGGAACCGTCTGCTTTTACGACACGGATGTTCATCAGCCGCTTGCCGAGACTTTGTCCCTGGTTGAACATTTCGCAGAGAAATGCGTAAAACAAGACCGGCAGGTAGACGATAGCGAGGAAGAAAAGCATCGTGAAATCAGAGGGCAGATGAATCCGTGAAAACAAGGCCAAAGTAGAAAATACATAGAATCCGAGCAGAATATAGTCTATGACCAGTGCAATGAGCCGTTCACCGATACTGGCAGGCGTTTGACTGATGCGGACAAACTGCCCGGTGATAATTGTAGATTCTGCCATTCCTGATAAAACATTTTTAGTATTTCATTGCAAATATATCATTATTCTCTTATTTTTGTTACCGATTTCAGACAAAACTTCTCTGAAATATTCATGGGGTATGAAAGAAGTGACGTTTATCCGGCGGAACATCGAAAAATGGAAACAAGCAGAAAAAATAGTGGAGCAGGCGGACAGTCTGTCTCCCGATGAGCTTGCCGACGCATATACGGAGCTTACGGCAGACCTGGCTTTTGCCCAAACGCATTTCCCCGCTTCCCGCATCACTATCTATCTGAACAATCTTGCCTCGGCATTGCACAACCGCATTTATAGAAACAAGCGCGAGAAATGGTCAAGAATTATCACCTACTGGACCCGTGAAGTGCCTTCGGCCATGCACGATGCACGCCGTGAGTTAGTGGCTTCCTTCATTATATTTGTGGTCAGCGCATTGATAGGAGTGGTATCTGCTGCCGGAGACCCCGATTTTGTGCGTTTGATTTTAGGAAACTCTTATGTGGATATGACTTTGAACAATATCGCTAATGGTGAACCCATGGCTGTATATAACGGTTCCTCCGAGTTCCCCATGTTTCTGAGTATCACGCTGAACAATATCATGGTCTCCTTCAACTGCTTTGCCATGGGGCTGCTGACCAGTTTTGGCACCGGATACATGCTCCTTAACAATGGCATCATGATAGGGGCTTTCCAAACCTTCTTTTATCAGCACGACTTGCTTTGGGAGTCCTCCCTTGCCATTTGGCTGCACGGGACACTCGAAATCTGGGCGATTATTGTAGCCGGTGCCGCCGGTCTTGCCCTGGGCAACGGATGGCTCTTTCCCGGAACCTATTCAAGGCTGGAATCTTTCAAACGGGGAGCCAAAAAAGGACTGAAAATAGTGGTGGGTACGGTACCCGTATTCATCATGGCAGGATTTATAGAAGGATTTGTTACCCGTCATACCGAACTTTCGGATGCTTTGAGGTTCGGCTTTATTCTACTTTCTTTGTCGTTTATCTTTTTTTATTATATTTATTTACCTAACAGAAAGAAGCATGGAAGCACAGAAACCTAAAATCGCACTGTATGTACAACGTTCTTTTGGAGAGAAACTAACTGCTACCTTTGATTTTATCAAAGAGAACTGGAAGCCGTTGATGAAATTCACTACATATCTGATGTTGCCGCTTTGCCTGCTTCAGGGGCTGAGCCTGAACGGGCTGATGAGCGGTACAATGGTTTTGGGTGATATGACCGGAGGCTCGTTCGACTCTTCTGTTGTCGGAGCGTCCATCATGGCGCTGGTGACTTATTACAGTCTGTATGCCGTTCTATATCTGCTGGGAACTGTCATGCTGACCTCTTTGGTCTACGCATTGGTCCGTACTTACAATGAACGGGAAGAACGCTTGGAGGGAGTGACGTTAGGGATGCTGAAGCCCTTGTTGTTCCGTAATGTCAGAAGGGTATTTCTGATAATGATTGTCAGTGTGCTTTTGGTGCTGTTTGTAGGGCTTATTGTTGGTTTTATAGCCACCATCATTCCGTTTATAGCGCTTGCGTTCTTGTTCGTTCTGCTTGTTGTGGTGGTGTCTGTGCCACTGGCTATTTGGGCTCCAGTCTATCTGTTCGAAGATATCTATATCATAGATGCCTTGAAGAAGGCCTACCGACTGGGTTTCGCTACCTGGGGAGGTATCGTACTGATTTCCATTGTTATGGGATTCATCGCCGCCATCTTGCAAGGAGTGACGATGATTCCATGGTATATCGGGACCATTGTGAAATATATCTTTGCAATGACTGATGCAGGTGGCGGTGCCACTGTATCGGCAGCCTATAGCTTTGTGCTTTATCTGCTGGCGGTGGTCCAGGCATTCGGCGTTTATATGTCCATGATTTTCTCATTGCTGGGACTGGCTTATCAATACGGTCATGCTTCGGAAAAGATAGATTATGTGATGGTAGAGAGTGATATTGACAATTTTGATAAACTCTGATAACGGACTATGAATATGGTTCCGGCTGATACACTGGTTTGTGATACTGCACAGATTGCCGTTTGGCAGTCCGACCCGGCGTTTGCTTACAGCCGTGAGCTGATAGCTCCCGAAATTAATGTACTTGAGTGGTTCAGCAGATGGTTCGGCAAGCTGCTGGACAAGATATTCGGGAATACGTTGGTGGCAGAATATTCGGAGGTCGTGTTGATATGCATTGCCATTCTTATCCTTGTATTGGTCATCTGGTTTGTGTACAAGAAGCGTCCGGAACTGTTCATGCATTCGCGCAAGAGTACCCTGCCCTATACAGTGGGGGAGGATACCATCTATGGAGTGGATTTTGCGGAGGGAATTGCCGATGCGCTTGTCCGGACGGATTATCGGGAGGCGGTGCGTTTGCTCTATCTGCAGACGCTGAAACAGCTCAGCGACGGAAAACGTATAGACTGGCAGTTATATAAAACGCCTACACAATATATCTATGAAGTCCGTCTGCCAGCTTTCCGCCAAATGACCAGCCATTTTCTACGGGTACGTTACGGAAATTTTGAAGCGACCGAAACATTGTTCCATGCGATGCGGGATTTGCAGAAAGAAGTGGAGAAAGGAGGGATGGCATGAAGGGGAACCATTGGTTTATAGCCGGTATCATTGCTTTTCTGGTGTTGATGTTTGCGATAGAGTGCCGTCTGCCGAAGAAGTTTGTCTGGAACCCTACGTTCAGCCATTATGACAAGCAACCGTTCGGCTGTGCCGTGTTCGATAGCCTGGTGTCTTCATCGTTGCCGAAGGGATATTCGTTGTCGAGAAAGACTTTTTATGAGCTGGAGCAGGAAGATACGACGCTTCGCCGCGGAATACTGGTTGTTACCGATAACCTGCATCTGACGGATGTAGATGTGGAGGCGATGTTGAAGATGGCGGGACGGGGAGACCGGATTATGCTGGCGGGGAGCTCTTTCAGCCGTATTTTGAAAGATACGCTGGGATTTGAGTGCAGCTATTCCTATTTCAGTCCGTCGGCTTTGAAAAAATATGCCACTGCATTGCTCTCGAAAGACAGTTTGTGCTGGGTGGGGGATTCGGCGGTTTATCCGCAGCAGACTTTCTGTTTCTATCCCCAACTTTGCCAGTCTTATTTCTTTGCAGATTCCATTTCTTGTAAAGTGTTGGCGGAAAAAACTGTTACCGGAGAAGCTGCTCATCCGGTTGCCATGTCAGTTTCTTGGGGAAAGGGGGAGGTTATACTGGCTTCCACTCCCCTGCTTTTTACGAACTATGGTGTGCTGGATGGGAAGAATGCGGCTTATCTTTTTCGTATATTGTCCCAAATGGGTGGATTTCCCATTGTCCGTACCGAAGGCTATATGAAAGAAACAGCCCAGGCACAGATGTCTCCTTTTCGCTATTTCCTTTCGCAGCCTCCGCTTCGCTGGGCATTGTACTTGAGTATGGTTTCCATCCTGCTCTTTATGATATTTACAGCCCGTAGGAAGCAGCGTGCCATTCCCGTTATCCGCGAACCGGAGAATAAGTCTTTGGAGTTTGCAGAGTTGATAGGTACCCTTTATTATCAGAAGAAGGACCATGCTGACTTAGTCCGCAAGAAATATCTCTATTTTGCGGAGGAACTGAGGAGGGAAATGCAAGTGGATGTGGAGGAAGTGGCAGAGGATGAGCGCTCTTTCGGCAGGATTGCCCGGAAGACGGGTATGGAAGCGGGGGAAATTGCCGCATTCATCCGCGAGGTGAGGCCGGTGGTGTACGGAGGGCGCAGCATCTCTGAGGAGGAGATGAAACGGCTTGTCGATAAAATGAATGAAATAATCAATCATATATAAAGAAGATATTTATGGAAGAGAACACAGAAAAACGGGTGGACTTGACTCTCTTTTCCGAGAAGATACAAGCGTTGAAGGACCGGATTGCTACGGTCATAGTGGGGCAGGAGCAGATAGTGGACCTGGTACTGACGGCTGTCCTGGCAAACGGCCATGTGTTGCTGGAGGGAGTGCCGGGGGTGGCAAAGACGCTGCTTGCCCGTCTGGTTGCCCGTTTGATTAAGGCGGATTTCAGCCGCATTCAGTTTACTCCGGACTTGATGCCGAGTGACGTGTTGGGGACTACGGTCTTCAACATGAAAACCAATGACTTTGACTTCCATCAAGGACCGGTATTTGCCGACATCGTGCTGGTGGACGAGATAAACCGTGCTCCTGCCAAGACGCAAGCCGCCTTGTTTGAGGTTATGGAAGAACGGCAGGTCAGCATTGACGGCACCACGCATCAAATGGGAGAACTTTATACGATTCTGGCAACCCAGAATCCGGTGGAACAGGAGGGTACTTATAAATTGCCCGAAGCGCAATTGGACCGTTTTTTGATGAAGATAACCATGGGATACCCTTCGTTGGAGGAGGAGGTGGATATTCTGGAGCGTCACCACACGAATGCTTCGCTGGTGAAGCTGGATAGTCTGACGCCTGTCCTTACAAAGGAAGAACTGCTGTCATTGCGCAGGCTGATGGAGCAGGTGTTTGTGGATCGTACACTGCTTCAATACATCGCGCTGATAGTGCAACAGACGCGTACCAGCAAAGCTGTGTATTTAGGAGCCTCTCCACGTGCATCTGTGGCAATGATGCAGGCTTCGAAGGCGTATGCACTGTTGCAAGGACGTGATTTCGTGACACCGGAGGACATAAAGTTCGTTGCTCCGTATGTACTTCAGCACCGCCTGATATTGACGGCAGAAGCCGAGATGGAAGGTTATTCACCGGTAAAAGTGACGCAACGTCTGATTGATAAAGTGGAAGTTCCGAAATGAGACTGGGCCGCCGCTTCTATATGACTCTTGTGCTGATTATCCTGCTGATGGGTATCGGGTATGCTTTTGCTCCGTTCTTTACAATCGGGCAGTGGGCGCTGTTTGTCCTGGCCTTGTCGGTGCTGGTGGATGGGGTTATGCTCTATCGCGTTCGTGGCATCCGGGCTTTCCGTCAGTGCGCTACCCGTTTCTCCAACGGAGATGAGAACGCTGTGAACATACGTGTGGAGAGCAGTTATCCGTATCCGGTAGCTGTGGAAGTGGTGGATGAGATTCCTTTTGAATTCCAGTTGCGGAATGTTGATTTCAGGATGAAGCTCCGGGCGAGTGAGGGCAGGACGATTACCTATCATCTGCGTCCCACGCGGCGGGGGATTTACTCTTTCGGACGGATTCGGGTGTTTGTGGCAGGCAGGATGGGACTGCTTTCCCGCAGATATACTTGCGGTGCTCCTCAGGATGTCAAGGTATATCCGTCCTATCTGATGCTTCATCGGTATGAGCTGCTGGCCATCAGTGACAACCTGACCGAGCTGGGGATAAAGCGCATCCGCAGGGTGGGGCATCATACGGAGTTCGAACAGATAAAGGAGTATGTGAAAGGGGATGATTACCGCACGATAAACTGGAAGGCGAGTGCCCGGCGGCACGAACTCATGGTCAATGTCTATCAAGACGAACGTTCCCAGCAAATCTATAATGTGATAGACAAGGGGCGGGTTATGCAGCAGGCATTTCGCGGAATGACTTTGCTCGACTATGCAATCAACGCCTCCCTTGTCCTTTCATACGTTGCCATGCGGAAGGAGGATAAAGCCGGACTGGTGACGTTTAACGAGCACTTTGATACATTTATCCCCGCTTCCCGACAGCCCGGACAAATGCAGGCGTTATTGGAGAACCTTTACAGCCAGCAGACTACTTTTGGGGAGACCGACTTTTCCTCATTGTGCGTACACTTGAACAAGCATGTCAACAAACGGAGCCTTTTGGTGCTGTACACTAACTTTTCCGGTATAAGCAGCCTGAACCGCCAACTGGCTTATCTACAGCAGTTGAACCGTCAGCACCGGTTGCTTGTCATCTTCTTTGAAGATACCGATTTGGAAGAGTACATCGCCACGCCTGCAAAAGATACGGAAGGTTATTACCGTCATGTCATTGCCGAGAAATTTGTATTTGAGAAGCGGTTGATTGTTTCCACCTTGAAGCAGCACGGCATCTGTTCTTTACTGACTACACCGGAGAATCTTTCTGTCGATGTGATAAACAAGTATCTGGAGATGAAGTCACGTAACCAGATATAAAGACAGTAACTAAGGTTATATAATCCGTAATAAGGGTAGTGAAAGTATCCGGATTTTCCTCTAATTTTGTAATTGGGATATTGTGAACGTTTGGAAAACATATCCTTAACGATTTTAGATATCTGAAGTTGCAATAATTGAGAATGGCTTTATAGGTGATGAAAGACAATACATTGGACATAAAGACTGTATGTGAGTGTAACCGGTGTTTGGGATGCAAAACGCTGCATCCCCAGGTAAGCATTATTAATCTGGAAAATCCTAATGTGTATCAGGATGCCGTGAAGTTTGAGTTCTATGCTATCCTGCTGATAGAGGATTGTGAAGGGGGATGCGACTGTTGCGGGCGGAAATATTATGATTATTCCAATGCTACGATGGTATTTCTTACTCCCGGCGAGATATTCCGGATGAACAAGAATAATACGCTTCCGGACAAAGGCTGGCTGCTGGCATTTCATCCCGATTTATTGCTTTGTACTACGTTAAAGAATCATATCGACAACTATACTTTCTTTTTCTACCGCAAAGAGGAGGCGTTGCATCTGTCACAGCGCGAAACGGCCAAAGTGACGTGTTGCTTTGAGAATATCGAGGATGAACTTCATCATTCCATTGATACGCATAGCAATACCATCTTGTCCCGTCACATCGAATTGCTGCTGGATTATTGCTCACGTTACTATGAGCGGCAATTCATCACCCGTGAGAATAAGAACAAGATGATTCTGGGGAAAATGGAAGGGATATTGGACGAATATATCACTTCCGGAAAGTTGCAGGAGGGGAAGCTGCCCACTTCCGGATGCTGTGCCGGAAGACTGAATCTTTCGACGGCTTACTTTGATGATTTGCTGAGGTTTGAAACCGGCAAGACATTGGCTGAACATTTCCAGCTCAAATGCTTGTACACGGCCAGGAAGATGTTGTCGGAAGGCGGTAATACACCTGCTGCCGTAGCGCGTCGGCTGGGCTATCCGAGTGTGCAATATTTCAGTCTGGTGTTTAAGAAAGCAACGGGAGTTGCACCGAATGAATATAGATATTCACAAAATTGAGATGAGGGAAATATATATAATTTATTAGACCAAAATATTTTATAATGGAGACCAAAGCTATATTTTTAGATGTAGACGGAACATTGGTGAGTTTCGACACTCACCGCGTTCCGCAGTCGGCTATCGAAGCGTTGCAGCAAGTTCATGAATCCGATATAAAAATCATAATAGCAACTGGGAGGGCGTTTACCGATCTTCACGAACTTGAAGAGATTCCATACGATGCAGTGATAGCTTTGAATGGGTCCGATTGTGTACTGAGAGATGGCACTCCTATATCTCGTAAACAGATTCCCGAAAAGGATTTTCAGAGGGTACTGGTATTGGCTCAACATTATGGGTTTGCTCTGGCTATCGAAACGAATAAAGGTATTTTTGTCAACGAACTCAATCCGACCGTCGTCGAATTGGCCAGGCTGGTCAACCACCCTACACCGCCGGTGGCAGACATTGAAAAGGAATTTATGGGAGGCGGATGCTGTCAGTTATGCATATATTGTGATGAAGAAATGGAAAAAGAAGTTATGGCACAACTTCCCGGACTTTCTGTTTCCAGATGGAACCCTTTCTTTGCGGATGTCAATGTGGCGGGAGTAAGCAAGGCTATGGGTATCAATGAGTTTGCTTCCTATTATGGATTTGATGTTTCAGGAACCATCGCTTTTGGTGATGGCGGGAATGATATTTCCATGATTCGTGCAGCCGGGATGGGAATAGCTATGGGAGGAGCTTCCGAGGCTGTGAAAAGCGTTGCCGATTATATAACGGAGACGGTGGATGGGCATGGTATCCGGAACGCTCTGGTTCATTTTGGTATTGTGGAATAAAAATCGGCTGTCAAAACTTATAAAAACTATAGTCAGTGAATATTATGCTTTTAGAAAAACTGCTTAAAGAATTTAATTTTAGCATCAATACTTTTAATTTAGAGGAATCTAAGTTATTTGACCGATATTTTGAGCGGATATTGATTAGTAAAGATACATTTTTGATTAAGGAAGGAGAAATAGAAAGATATAGTTATTTCGTTTATGATGGGATGTTACGTTGTTGGCTTTTGAATCATAAAGGGGAAGAGCAGATTTTTTGGTTTTGTAAAGAAGGTACGTTTTCAATGTCGAACATATCTTTTACCTTACAAACAAAATCTGCATTTAATGTGCAGACAATTGTAGATAGCGTTATTTACCGAATAGACAAGAAGCGAGTAGATGAACTGTATACTGCTATTCCTAAGGTGAAAACTGTATTTGAAGATTTGAATGCTATACTACTGAATAAACTCTTGAAAAGAAATATCGACCTGATTAAATATTCTCCTGAACAGTATTATCTACAGATGATTGAAGAATATGGCATTACATTAAACTATATACCACTCAAAGATATAGCTTCTTATTTGGGTATCACGCCGCAAGCACTAAGCAGAATCCGTAAACGTATTTTTTAACCTGGGTTCAGTGCATTGAATGTATAAGTTCCGAACTTTGCGGCTTTAAATAGCAATTACAATTATGATTAGAAAAATTAAAGTTACGGATTATCCACGTTTGATAGAAATTTGGGAAAGTGCAGTATTGAGTACACATGATTTTCTTAAAGAGGAAGATTTTCTATACTATAAGGAACAGCTTCCGGTATATTTTCAGTATGTCACTCTATTCGGATTTGAACAGGAGGGAATCTTAATCGGATTTATGGGAATTGCAGAAGGAAATCTTGAAATGTTGTTTATTGACAATAATTATCGAAGCATAGGAATTGGGAAAAAACTGGTTACTTATGCCATAAATCATTTGCAGGTAACAAAAGTCGATGTGAACGAGCAGAATATTCAAGCTGTCGGTTTTTATAAATATATAGGCTTTAACGTATACAAAAGGTCCGATTTGGACGGAGAAGGTAAAGAGTATCCTATTTTACACATGCAGTTGTAGCCCGCATCCAATTTTAAATAAAGATGTAATTGACAGCACTACTTTTTCTTTTCATTTACAGATTTAATTTCTGATAGTAAGAACTTAACGATGCTTTTTTACCCTAATATCTATTAACACCGATTTAGGGCTTATTCTTCACTTTCTTCGTACAAATACTGCATTTAAGGGGGCAATCCCGTTGCATGCAGTGTCGGAAGTGTGGCTTTTACTCTCCGGATGTGGGTACTTTTTCCCTTGATGTTCTATGTGTAATGTGGAGAAGCTTGATGTATAATTCCCAAATCCTTATCATAAAACCTCCGTGATAAAAAAGTATGGGATATTATGGATTCTGCCTATATCTTCTTCAGGTCTTACCCTTATCCAGGGGGCGATCTATCCATTCATTGCTGCTCAGTTTCTTATTCTTGCGATGTAAATCTGAGAAGGCTGAAACCCGAAAGTTGCTTGTGCACCGGATATTTCGACTTTCCATTTTTGTCGGAAGAATAATAAAGTAAACCTCTGAAATTATTAAATTTCAGAGGTTTACTTTATTATTCGCGGTGCGTACGGGACTCGAACCCGTGACCCCATGCGTGACAGGCATGTATTCTAACCAACTGAACTAACGCACCATTATTTCATTTTTTTGTAGCTATCTCTCTCGATTGCGGTTGCAAAGGTAGGCATTTCTTTGATATCTGCAATAGCTATGACGAATTTTTTTTCAAGCGTTTTGTGCTGTATTTGCTTTATATCCTCATATTGAGAAGATTGTAAAAATGAGAGAAAAGTAAATTTAACAACTGTTTAGAAATTTGTTTATGCACTGTTTTGTTCTTGATATGAAAATCTCTCCTGGAGAAAACGAAACATTTCGGAGCTTGTTTTAAACTTCTTGCTCGAAAAGTTCTTTGTTTTGCAATAAATCGTTATTTTTGCGAACTCAAAACGAGAATGTTGTAATTTGAAAAATGATAAAAAACATTTTAGGATGATGAAAACAGCCAAACTGTTGCTGCACTGCCCTGACAAACCTGGCATATTGGCAGAAGTAACAGACTTTATAACGGTGAACAAAGGTAATATTATCTATCTAGATCAGTATGTAGACCATGTAGAGAATATCTTTTTCATGCGTATAGAATGGGAATTGAAGGATTTTCTGGTACCTCAAGAAAAGATTGAAGATTATTTTGCCACCTTGTATGCACAGAAGTATGAGATGAATTTCCGTCTCTATTTCTCCGATACAAAACCGCGCATGGCTATTTTTGTCTCGAAGATGTCCCATTGCTTGTTCGACTTGCTGGCGCGTTATACTGCCGGTGAGTGGAACGTAGAGATACCTCTTATCATAAGCAATCATCCTGATTTGCAGCATGTGGCAGAGCGTTTCGGTATTCCTTTCCATCTTTTCCCCATCACCAAAGAGACAAAGGAGGAACAAGAGAAGAAGGAAATGGAGCTACTGGCAGAACATAAGATAACTTTCATAGTGCTGGCACGCTACATGCAGGTCATTTCCGAGCAAATGATAAATGCTTATCCTAATAGGATAATCAATATCCATCATTCTTTCCTTCCGGCATTTGTAGGAGCGAAGCCCTATCATGCTGCGTTTGAACGTGGAGTGAAGATTATTGGAGCCACCAGCCACTATGTTACCACAGAGTTGGATGCCGGTCCTATCATAGAGCAGGATGTGGTGCGTATTACACACAAGGACACTGTGCAAGATTTGGTGAACAAGGGCAAGGACTTGGAAAAGATTGTACTTTCCCGTGCTGTTCAGAAGCATATTGAACGCAAGGTGTTGGCATATAGGAATAAAACAGTAATATTTAATTAGTTGATAATTGATGGTGTGGAACCAGTCATTACCTTTCAATTGTCAATTCTCAATAAAAAAATGAAGGTTGCAGTTATCAAATATAATGCAGGCAATATCCGTTCGGTGGATTATGCTTTGAAACGCCTGGGAGTAGAGGCAGTGATTACAGCGGATGAGGCTGTGCTACGTGCTGCCGATAAGGTTATCTTTCCCGGTGTGGGAGAGGCGGAAACCACTATGGACTTTTTGCGTGCCAGTGGTATGGATAGGTTGATAAAGGAATTACGCCAGCCGGTATTGGGCATTTGTCTGGGCATGCAGTTGATGTGCCGTCATTCTGAAGAGGGGGATGTGGATTGCCTGGGGATTTTTGATACTGATGTGAAACGTTTCATTTCTCAGAGGCACGAGGATAAAGTGCCTCATATGGGATGGAATACCATTGCTCGGATAAATAGTGGCCTTTTTAAAGGCTTTACTAAAGAAGAGTTTGTCTATTTCGTACATAGTTTCTATGTGCCTGTCAGTGATTGTACGGCAGCCGTGACGGATTATATTCATCCGTTCAGTGCCGCTTTGCATAAAGACAATTACTACGCCACACAGTTCCATCCGGAAAAGAGTGGAAGTGTGGGAGAGCGTATTTTGCGGAATTTCCTGGAACTGTAAATCGCCAAATCGTAAATGAAATGATAGAACTGATTCCCGCTATTGACATTATTGACGGAAAATGTGTACGCCTTTCCCAAGGCAATTATGACAGCAAGAAGGTGTACAATGAAAATCCCGTGGAAGTGGCCTTGGAACTGGAGGCTCATGGTATCCGCAGACTTCATGTGGTCGATTTGGACGGTGCGGTTTCCCATCATGTGGTAAACTACCGCACGTTGGAACAGATAGCTGTGCGTACGTCTCTTATTATAGATTTTGGAGGTGGGGTAAAGAGTGATGAAGATTTGGTGATAGCTTTTGAGAACGGTGCGCAGATGGTGACTGGCGGCAGCATTGCTGTGAAGAATCCCGAATTGTTCTGCAAATGGCTTCAAATGTATGGCTCTGAGAAAATTATTCTTGGCGCTGATGTGAAAGAGCATAAAATAGCCGTCAATGGTTGGAAGGATGAGAGTGGTTGCGAATTGTTTCCGTTCTTGAAAGACTATGTGGAGAAGGGGGTTCATAAGGTTATCTGTACTGATATCAGTTGTGATGGAATGCTGCAAGGACCATCGATAGCGCTGTATAAGGAGATATTGGAGCACCGCCCTGAACTCTATTTGATAGCCAGTGGAGGAGTAAGTTGTGCTGATGATATCCGCCAGCTGGAAACTGCCGGTATACCTGCCGTTATTTTCGGTAAGGCTCTGTACGAAGGTCGCATTACCTTCAAAGAACTGGAAAACTTTGTTGGTTGAAAGGTGAAAATTGAAAATTAATCACTTATAACTTATAACTCATAACTCAAACCGCCGTGTTAGCAAAAAGAATCATTCCTTGCCTCGACATAAAAGATGGGCAGACCGTGAAAGGTGTCAATTTTGTGAACCTCCGCCAGGCAGGTGACCCGGTAGAACTGGCGCGTGCTTATAGTGAGCAGGGTGCCGACGAACTGGTTTTTCTCGACATCACAGCCAGTTTTGAAGGTCGTAAGACTTTCACAGAATTGGTGAAACGCATAGCTGCGAATATCAGTATTCCTTTTACTGTAGGTGGAGGCATTCATGAACTGGGTGACGTGGATAGGCTACTGAATGCAGGTGCCGATAAAATCTCCATCAATTCCTCTGCTATCCGCCGTCCCGGATTGATAGACGAGATTGCGAAGAACTTCGGTTCGCAGGTTTGTGTACTGGCAGTTGATGCCAAACAGACTGAGAAGGGATGGTGGTGTTACTTGAACGGTGGCCGTGTGGAAACGGATAAGGAACTGTTTGCGTGGACAAAAGAAGCCCAGGAACGTGGTGCGGGCGAGATATTGTTCACTAGCATGAATCACGACGGTGTCAAGACTGGTTATGCCAATGAAGCGCTTTCCAGCCTTGCCGACAATTTGTCCATCCCTATCATTGCATCGGGGGGAGCAGGTGTCAAAGAGCATTTTCGTGATGTCTTTTTGCAGGGAAAAGCAGATGCTGCTCTGGCAGCCAGTGTTTTTCATTTCGGAGAAATCAAAATTCCCGAATTAAAATCGTACCTTTGTGCCCAAGGAATTGCGATGAGAGGATGAAGGTGAGTTTACGATTGGACGATTTACGATTTACGATTGGGATTACTCAAGCAAATCATAAGTCTCCAGTCACTTAAAATAATTCAATCGTAAATAGTAAATAGCTAAATCGTAAATAAAATGGATTTTGACAAGATGAACGGACTTGTTCCGGCGATTATACAAGATGCAGATACCGCTAAGGTGCTGATGCTTGGCTTTATGAATAAGGAGGCTTATGACAAGACGGTGGAAACCGGAAAGGTGACTTTCTTCAGTCGTACCAAGAACCGTCTTTGGACGAAAGGCGAGGAGAGTGGTAACTTCCTGAATGTGGTTTCCATGAAGGAAGACTGTGACCGGGATACGTTACTGGTGCAGGTACATCCCGTAGGCTCGGTTTGCCATACCGGTGCAGATACTTGCTGGGGTGAGAAGAACGAACAACCTGTTATGTTCTTGAAGCTTCTTCAGGATT
This sequence comes from Bacteroides sp. CACC 737, assembly GCF_013874375.1. Classification (NCBI taxonomy): domain Bacteria; kingdom Pseudomonadati; phylum Bacteroidota; class Bacteroidia; order Bacteroidales; family Bacteroidaceae; genus Bacteroides; species Bacteroides sp. CACC 737. Next base: position 2,142,366 of record NZ_CP059408.1, on the reverse strand, counting down.
TTATCTGTAAGCGTTATGATGAGATGCCCGAAGGTTCCTATACGACTAGTCTTTTCCAGTCCGGTGTCAACAAAATGGCACAGAAGGTAGGCGAAGAGGCTGTGGAAACTGTCATTGAGGCTTGCAACGGTACGGACGAACGCCTGATTTATGAAGGAGCTGATTTGTTGTATCACCTCATCGTGCTACTCACATCCAAAGGATACCGCATTGAAGACCTTGCGCGTGAATTGGAGGAACGTCACAGTGCGACGTGGAAGAAACACTAAACAATTAAAAATTAACAATTAAAAATTAAAATAGGGGTGGGCGAGGCGCTGATAAGATATACGGATGTAGAGATACACCAGCAGGAGTTGTGCGTACTGAACGGTGTGAATTTGGAACTTCACAAAGGGGAGTTCGTGTACTTGGTAGGTAAAGTGGGTTCTGGCAAGACGAGCCTGCTCAAGACTTTCTATGGTGAACTGGATATTGCATCGGGCAAGGCTGAGGTATTGGGGTATGACATGCTCCATATTAAGCGTAAGCACATCCCGCAGTTGCGCCGCAAACTGGGAATCGTATTCCAGGACTTCCAGTTGCTGACAGACCGTACGGTGTACGACAATCTTGAATTTGTTCTCCGTGCTACCGGTTGGAAGAGCAAAGGGGAGATTAAGGACAAAATAGAAGAGGTGCTGAACCTGGTGGGGATGAGCAACAAAGGATATAAGTTGCCCAATGAACTGTCGGGCGGTGAGCAGCAGCGCATTGTGATTGCGCGTGCAGTTCTCAACTCTCCGGAGATAATCCTTGCGGATGAACCTACCGGAAACCTGGATTCGGAAACCGGACATGTTATTGCAGAGCTTCTGCACGGCATCAGTGAAGCCGGCGCACTGGTGGTGATGACCACGCACAACTTGCAGTTGCTGCGAGAGTTTCCCGGTAAGGTGTACCGGTGCGCAGACCACCTGATGACTGATGTTACGGCAGAATACGCCCCTACAATAACCAATGATTAGTAGTTATCTCTGACTACTGATTCTTATAAAGAACAGAAATTAACGATAGAGCTCCGTAGCTGCCTACTTGTAGCTCGTAGCTTGTAACTATAAACTAATTAATACAGAAACGAAAATGAAAGTTTTAAAGTTTGGAGGTACTTCAGTAGGTTCGGCTCAGCGAATGAAGGAAGTGGCCAAATTGATTACCGATGGTGAACGTAAGATTGTGGTTCTCTCTGCCATGTCGGGTACCACAAACACATTGGTTGAGATTTCGGACTATCTGTACAAGAAGAATCCGGAAGGTGCCAACGAGATTATCAACAAGCTGGAAAGTAAATATCGCCAGCACATTGATGAACTTTTTGCTACTCCGGAGTATAAACAGAAAGGCTTGGAGCTCATCAAATCTCATTTTGACTATATCCGTTCTTATACCAAAGACCTCTTCACTCTGTTTGAGGAGAAGGTGGTGTTGGCTCAGGGCGAGTTGATTTCCACCGCCATGATGAATTACTATCTGCAGGAATGCGGTGTGAAGTCTGTGTTGCTTCCGGCTTTAGAATACATGCGTACGGATAAGAATGCCGAACCCGATCCGGTCTATATCAAGGATAAGCTTCAGATTCAGCTGGAATTACATCCGGATGCTGAGATTTATATTACTCAGGGGTATATCTGCCGTAACGCCTACGGAGAGATAGACAATCTGCAGCGTGGCGGAAGCGACTATACGGCTTCGCTGATCGGTGCTGCCATCAACGCTTCTGAAATTCAGATTTGGACGGATATCGACGGCATGCACAACAATGATCCCCGTATTGTGGACAAAACTGCGCCGGTGCGTCATCTGCACTTCGAAGAGGCCGCAGAGCTGGCATATTTTGGTGCCAAGATTCTGCACCCCACCTGCATTCAGCCTGCCAAGTATGCCAATATTCCCGTCCGTCTGCTCAATACGATGGACCCCACTGCTCCGGGTACACTGATTTCTAACGATACGGAGAAGGGTAAGATTAAGGCGGTGGCTGCCAAGGACAACATTACGGCTATTAAGATAAAGTCCAGCCGCATGTTGCTTGCTCACGGATTCTTGCGTAAGGTTTTCGAGATATTCGAGAGCTACCAGACTTCCATTGATATGATTTGTACCTCAGAAGTGGGTGTGTCCGTATCTATCGACAATGTGAAGCATCTTAATGAAATTCTGGATGACTTGAAGAAGTATGGCACAGTGACGGTGGACAAGGACATGTGTATCATCTGTGTGGTGGGTGATCTCGAATGGGAGAACGTCGGTTTCGAAGCCAAGGCATTGGATGCCATGCGCGACATACCGGTACGTATGATTTCTTTCGGTGGTAGCAACTATAATATTTCTTTCCTCATCCGAGAGTGTGACAAGAAAGTGGCGTTGCAGTCACTCAGCAATGCGCTGTTTAACGGCGAATAAATATTTTTTTAGGGTGTAGATTACGCGGATTGTACGAATTCTTTTTGTTTTTTATCCGTACAATCCGCGTAATCTACGCTCTAAAAAGAGTTGCAAACACTTCTTTCATTTCCTTTTTTAAAACTAAACAAAGATTACAGCTATTATATGAAAGGAACATTTCCCATCAATAAATTCCGCGAATTGCGTACTCCCTTCTATTACTACGATACAAAGGTTTTGCGTGATACGCTTGCCTGCATTCGTACGGAGGCGGCGAAGTATGGTAATTATTCAGTGCATTATGCCGTGAAGGCCAACGCCAATCCCAAAGTGCTTGCCATTATCCGCGAGAATGGTTTGGGTGCCGACTGTGTAAGTGGCGGTGAGATCCGTGCTGCCATCAAAGCCGGTTTTCCCACTGGCAAGATTGTTTTTGCCGGGGTGGGTAAGGCTGATTGGGAAATTAATCTGGGGCTGGATTATGATATTTTCTGCTTTAATGTGGAATCTGTCCCTGAGCTGGAAATTATCAATGAGCTGGCTGCCGCTAAAGGTAAGGTAGCCAATGTGGCTTTCCGTATCAATCCCAATGTAGGTGCCCATACCCATGCCAATATTACCACTGGGCTGGCCGAAAATAAGTTCGGTATCAGTATGCAGGATATGGACCGTGTGATAGACATTGCGCAGAATATGAAGAATCTGAGACTCATCGGACTGCATTTCCATATCGGTTCCCAGATATTGGATATGGGTGATTTCGTGGCTTTGTGTAACCGTGTCAACGAATTACAAGATAAGTTGGAAGCCCGTCATATCCGCATTGAGCACGTCAATGTGGGGGGGGGGCTCGGAATCGACTATGGTCACCCCAACCGTCAGCCGATACCTGACTTTAAAAGCTACTTCGAGACTTACAGCAGCCATTTGAAACTTCGTCCCCATCAGACGCTTCACTTTGAGCTGGGACGTGCGGTAGTGGGACAATGTGGTTCATTGATTTCGCAGGTACTTTATGTGAAGCAGGGTACCAACAAGCAGTTTGCCATCTTGGATGCTGGCATGACGGATTTGATTCGTCCGGCACTCTACCAAGCGTTCCATAAAATAGAGAATATCACTTCGGATGCGCCGGTTCAGGCTTATGATGTAGTAGGACCCATCTGCGAGTCTTCCGATGTATTTGGTAAGGCTATTGATTTGAATGGCGTGAAGCGTGGTGACCTTATCGCCCTCCGTTCGGCAGGGGCTTATGGTGAAATTATGGCTTCGGGCTATAACTGCCGTGAGCTTCCTCAAGGATATACATCGGACGAGCTGGTATAGAGCGGCTGGAGACGTGTTGCATGGATGACGAAGCATTCCAAGACCTTTGTTTTTGTATAAAAAATGTTATTGTGTGAACAACTTTTAAGGTTTCTTGTTACTTTTGTAATGATTTCAATTTTAATAAATACGATTATGATTACAGAAAAATTACAGAATGCAATTAATGAGCAGATTACGGCTGAGATGTGGTCTTCCAATCTTTATTTAGCGATGTCTTTCTATATGGAGAAAGAAGGTTATAACGGTATAGCTGCTTGGTTGAAGAAGCAGGCTTCTGAAGAAAAAGCTCATGCTTGCGAAATGGCTTCTTATATCATCAAGCGTGGCGGTAAGGCTAAATTGGATAAGATTGATGTTGTTCCCAATGATTTTGGTACTCCGTTGGAAGTATTCGAGCAGGTTTATGAACACGAATGCCGTGTTTCAAAGATGATTGATGCATTGGTGGATGTTGCTGCTGCAGAAAAAGATAAGGCTACACAAGATTTCCTTTGGGGATTTGTACGTGAGCAGGTAGAAGAAGAAGCTACTGCTGCTGGTATTGTGGATATGGTGAAGAAAGCTGGTACTACCGGAATCTTCTTTGTTGATGCAAAGTTGGGAGAACGCAAATAAGAAACAACAAAAAATCCCGCGGCTAATCAGTCGTGGGATTTTTTTGTTTGGTTATAACTTATAATTCACTTCAGCACTCCAAGCTCTTTCCCCACCTTAATAAATGCGGCAATACATTTGTCCAGATGTTCCTTTTCGTGTCCGGCAGAAATTTGTACGCGGATGCGTGCCTGGTCTTTGGGCACTACGGGGTAGTAGAAGCCGGTAACGTAGATACCTTCTTCTTGCATGCGGGCGGCATAAATCTGGGAAAGTTTGGCATCATACAGCATGACGGCGCAGATGGCGCTCTGTGTCGGCTTGATGTCGAAGCCAGCGGCAGTCATTTTGTCGCGGAAGTAATTCACGTTTTCCAGCAGTTTGTCATGCAGGGTATTACTCTCTTTAAGCATCTTGAATACCTCGAGACTGGCGCCGATGATACCTGGCGCCAATGAATTGGAAAAGAGGTACGGACGGCTGCGTTGGCGCAGCAGGTCAATGATTTCCTTACGTCCGGTAGTGAATCCTCCCAAAGCGCCGCCAAAGGCTTTGCCCAAAGTTCCAGTGTAGATGTCTACGCGTCCGTAGGTGCCATATTGTTCGCTTACGCCGTGTCCCGTGGGGCCTACCACACCGGCAGAGTGTGATTCGTCCACCATGACCAGCGCGTCGTATTTCTCGGCAAGGTCGCAAATTCGGTCCATCGGGGCAACGTTGCCGTCCATGGAGAATACCCCGTCCGTAACAATGATACGGAAACGCTGTGCTTGGGCTTCCTGCAGGCATTTTTCCAGGTCGGCCATGTCGGCATTGGCGTAGCGATAGCGTTTGGCTTTGCAGAGGCGTACGCCGTCAATGATGGAAGCATGGTTCAGGGAGTCCGAGATAATAGCGTCTTCTTCGGTGAAGAGGGGTTCAAATACCCCGCCATTGGCGTCGAAGCAAGCGGCATAGAGAATGGTGTCTTCAGTCTTGAAGTAGTCGGAGATGGCTGCTTCAAGCTCCTTGTGGATGTCCTGCGTTCCGCAGATGAAACGTACGGACGACATGCCGTATCCGCGGTGTTCCATAATCTGCTGGGCGGCGGCAATCAGCCGCGGGTGGTTGGACAGTCCCAGGTAGTTGTTGGCACAGAAGTTCAGTACCTCTTTGCCTTTTACGGTGATGGCAGCTTGTTGTGCACTCTTAATCAGTCGCTCTTCCTTGTAGAGTCCGGCTTCTTTTATTTCAGCAATAGTCTTGCTGAGATGGTCTTTCATTTTACCGTACATAGCATTTTTATTTTTTAGGTAATACGTTGTCGTTACATTTCCCACAAAGAACATCATTTTTCTTGGAATAAACAATAACAATATGGCAGAAATATGAAAAAAAAGTGTGTATATTTGCACCATATATAATAACGAAACCTTATAAATAACTCGTATGAAGAATATTTTGGTAATTGGAGCTACCGGACAGATTGGATCGGAACTCACACTGGAGTTGCGCAAACGTTATGGCGATGACCATGTTGTGGCAGGATACATTCCGAGTGCTATGCCCAAGGGAGAATTGAAAGCATCCGGTCCTTCGGCTATTGCCGATGTGACAGACCGTCAGTCCATCGAGGTGGTGGCGCGTCAGTTCAAGATTGATACAATCTACAACCTGGCTGCCTTGCTCTCGGTAGTTGCCGAAAGCCGTCCGGCCATGGCTTGGAAAATCGGTATCGACGGGTTGTGGAATGTACTTGAAGTGGCGCGCGAGTACAATTGTGCCGTGTTTACCCCGAGTTCCATCGGTTCGTTCGGCGAAGCTACGCCTCACGTGAAGACACCACAGGACACTATCCAGCGTCCGCGTACCATGTATGGCGTGACTAAAGTGACGACTGAATTGTTGAGTGACTATTACTATACAAAATATGGTGTGGATACACGCTCGGTACGTTTTCCGGGAATCATTTCGAACGTGACCCCTCCGGGTGGCGGCACTACGGACTATGCGGTAGATATTTTCTACTCTGCCGTGAAGGGAGAAAAATTCGTATGTCCGGTGAAGGCCGGTACGTATATGGATATGATGTATATGCCTGATGCACTGAATGCGGCCATCTCACTGATGGAAGCAGCACCGGCAAGGCTGAAGCACCGCAACGCCTTCAACATCGCCTCCATGAGTTTTGACCCTGAACAGATTTATCAGGAAATCAAGAAGCATGTGCCTGATTTTGAGATGGTATACGAGATTGATCCGCTGAAGCAGGCCATTGCTGATAGCTGGCCCGACTCTCTGGATGACTCTTGTGCACGCGAGGAATGGGACTGGATGCCGCAGTATGACCTGGAGTCCATGACCGTAGACATGCTTGAGAAATTGAAGGCTAAATTAAATAGGTGACCGTAAGCGGTCCGCAAAGAATGAAAAAACTTTTATTGGGATTTTTGTTACTCGCCTTTTTGATTTCGTGTGGAAACAAAAAGGCGAAAATGGATCCCTTTGCTACCATTGCGGAAATGGTGGATTCGGCCGGTTACAAGGCCGATACGCTGCAGGAAGCAGAAGTGAAGGAAGAACCGAAGCCGATGGTGGCAGACGAGCTGTTTGATGATTTTATCTTCAATTATGCTTCGGATGATGCCCTGCAAAGGCAGAGGACGGTATTTCCTTTGCCCTATTATGACCGTGATACTCCGCTGAAGATAGAGGCGGACTTCTGGAAGCACGATTATCTGTTTACCAAGGAGAACTGTTACACCTTGCTTTTTGATAAGGAAGAGGATATGGACATGGTGGGTGATACTACGCTGACATCGGTACAAGTGGAGTGGATTTTCTTGAAAACGCGTATGGTGAAGCGTTATTATTTTGAGCGGAAGCGGGGAATGTGGATGCTCGAGGCCATCAACCTGCGCGAGATGGAGAAAGGTGAAAATGAGGACTTCGTGGAATTCTATACCCGTTTTGTGAGGGACAGTGTCTATCAAAGCAAGCATATCAGCCATCCGCTACAATTCATCACCATAGACCCTGATGACGAGTTTTCTATCCTGGAAACTACTTTGGATGTGGACCAGTGGTATGCCTTCCGTCCGGTAATGCCTACCGACAGATTGTCTAATATCAATTACGGACAGAAGAATGAGGACTTGTCGGATACCAAGATACTGAAGGTAAATGGTATAGGCAACGGGTACTCCAATATCTTCTATTTCCGCAAACGCGGTAAGGGATGGGAGCTGTACAAATATGAAGACACGAGCATTTAAAATAGAGGAGGAAAGGTTTGAGGAAAATACCCAATACATTTGGAATTGACGTTACTGCTGCAAGATTTCTGGAATACGGTTCGGAGGATGAACTGCGGGAATTGATTGCGGCAGGACATGTTGTTGCACCTTGGCTACATATCGGTGGAGGGAGCAACCTGCTCTTTATCAAGGATTATGAAGGCACGGTGCTGCATTCACGCATCGGTGGCCTGGAGGTGACGTCAGAGGATGAGGAGCACGTGTCGGTGCGTGTGGGCGCCGGTGTGATATGGGACGATTTTGTGGCCTACTGTGTGGAGCGGCGTTGGTATGGTGCCGAGAACCTTTCGCTGATACCGGGTGAGGTAGGGGCGAGTGCAGTACAGAATATCGGTGCCTATGGTGTGGAAGTAAAGGACCTGATAACATCCGTGGAAACCATAAACATGGCAGGGGAGAAGCGTATCTACGGAGTGGACGAGTGCGGCTACTCTTACAGAAAGAGCTTGTTTAAGCAACCGGAGATGAAGACCGTGTTTGTGACTTATGTGAACTTCTGCCTGGGTAAACGGGAACATTATACATTGGGTTACGGTACTATCCAGCAGGAGCTGGAGAAATATCCGGTGCTGAATTTGGAAACTTTGCGCCGGGTGATTATAGACATCCGTCAAAGCAAATTGCCCGATCCGAAGGTGCTGGGCAATGCGGGTAGTTTTTTTATGAACCCCATTGTGCCGCGTCGGCAGTTGGAGTCCTTGCAACGGGAATATCCGGACATGCCCCACTATGATGTGGATGCCGGCCGGGTAAAGATACCGGCTGCCTGGATGATAGACCGGTGTGGCTGGAAAGGTAAAGCGCTGGGGCCTGCTGCGGTGCACGATCGGCAGGCGTTGGTACTGGTGAATTCGGGTGGTGCCACGGGAGCGGATATTGTCGCTCTTTCAGATGCCGTGCGCGCTTCTGTCCGCGAGAAATTCGGCATTGATATTCACCCGGAAGTTTGTTTGATAAAATAGTAAGAGAGTTTTGACACACCCAAACATCGTTGTATATAACCTGATTTTAGAAATTTATTTGATTTAGTCAATGGGGAAACTCAGAATATTAGGAAGCGGGACTTCGACCGGTGTGCCTGAGATAGGCTGTACTTGTCCGGTCTGTACTTCCACTGACCCGCGGGACAACCGCTTGCGTGCGTCATCCCTGCTGCATACGGATGATGCGGTGATATTGATAGATTGTGGTCCTGACTTCAGGGAACAGATGCTGTGCGCCTCTTCTTTTGAGAAGATAGACGGCGTACTGGTGACACACGAACATTATGACCATGTGGGCGGTCTGGATGATTTGCGCCCGTTCGGTCGTTTTGCCGATATTCCTATCTACTCCGATGCCTACACTGCTGCCCATCTGCGGACAAGGATGCCTTACTGTTTTGTCGATAAAGTATATCCGGGAGTTCCGCGTATTTATCTGCAGGAAGTGGAGGCGGGGCAAGTGTTTCACATCAACAGGACGGAGGTGCTGCCTTTACGGGTGATGCACGGCAGGCTTCCCATCCTGGGCTACCGCATTGGCGGCCGCTTGGGATATATCACGGATATGCACACAATGCCTGAGGAATCTTATGAACAATTGAAAGGCTTGGATGTTTTGGTAATGAATGCTTTACGGCCAAAGCCGCATCCTACGCACCAGAGTATTTCGGAGGCGTTGGAGGCTGCCGGACGTATTGGTGCCAAAGAGACCTATTTTATCCACATGAGCCATCATGCAGGGCTTCATACTGACATCGAAAAGCGGCTGCCACCCCATGTGCACTTTGCCTACGATGGACTTGAAATAGATTTCTAAACTTTTTGAAACATTTGTTTTGTTTTATTAGTAGAAAATGTTATTTTTGCCAAAAGTTGATGAATAAATGCCATGAAACTCCGACTCCTCATACAGATAGCTGTCGTTGTGTCCATAGTGCTGCTATGTACCGGCTTTGGCGTGTATTCTTTCCTGCGGTTGAATTCGGTGGAGAACCGGCAGGATTTCAATCTTTATACTTTGGTGCCGCAAGATGCCACAGCCATACTCGAAACCGACCGTATGGCAGACCTCGTGGAAGATATCAATGAGTTGAATTGCAGCAAAGACAATCATTTTCTATACGTATCGGAGCTTTTTGTTTACTTGAAGAAGTATTTGTATACTTTGGTGGAAGATACTCCACATGGACTGAGTAAACAGATGAACAAGATGCTGATTAGCTTTCACGAGCCAGATACACCGATGAACCAAGTATTGTATTGCAGTTTGGGTTCGGGTGATTATGAGTTAGTGGAGTCTTTTGTGGAGAAGTACTGCTCCAGTTCGTTCCCTTCCAAGTATTTCGATTACAAGGGAGAGGAGATACGTATCTATCCCATGGCAGACGGTCGTTTTCTGGCTGCCTACTTCACTCCCGATTTTCTGGTTGTAAGTTTCCAGAAGCGTTTGATAGAACATGTGATTGATGCGCGGCGCAGCAAAAAGTCCCTGATGAACCTCCCTTCTTTCCGTACTATGCACGCGGGCAAACACAACAATGTAGCTGCCACAGTCTATGTGCGTATGAAAGGAGTGGGTATGGGGAAAACTACGGACGGTATTCGTTCGCAGACGCAGCTGGGCAGTTGGGCAGAGTTTGACATGAAGTTCAATGAAGATGCCATCTATTGTTCCGGTGTCAGCCACGGATCGGATTCCACACAGACGTTTATCAATGCCTTGCGGGTGCAGCAGCCGGTAGAGGACGGATTTTCCGGGTCTCTGCTTCCGTCTTCCACTTTCTTTTACGATCGCTGGGCAATGTCTGACAGAGATGCCTGGTTTGGCTTCACTGCCAGTCAGGAGTATGCCAAGGCCACCTATTCAGACTATATCAAGCAGCGCGACGAAGAGTGGATTGCTTACTTGAATGAGCATGCGGGGGAGAACGTGATGTCTTGCTTGTTTCAGTCGAAAGACACGTTGGACAAGCTGCCTTGCGCCGTGATGTGTATTCCTCTCAAGGATGAGCTGGCAGCGGAACGCTGCTTGCAGTCTTTGCTTTACAGTACTCCCAAGGAAGAGGATGCTCCGCTTATGCCGAAGGTGGTTTCAAATAATTCGTTGTATCCCAAAGCAAGGAGGTTTTCTAAATATGTGCTGCCCCGTAACACGCTGCTTACCCAGTTGACGGGTATCACGGAGTCTGCCCTTTATACCTTTGCCTGTTTTTATCGGGGTAGTCTGTTGCTGGCTCCTGATGCACTGAGCCTTTCTGCCTATATTGAAGCGGTGGAGAGTGGAGATGTATTGGACGGAACACCGGTGTATGAAGAGGGTATCGGCAGTCTTTCACCCATATATAATTTTGTAATGATGGTGGATATGGAGATGATGCTGAGTCAGCCGGAAACGTATGTGCGTCTGATACCGAACTTCTTCTTCCGCCAATCCAACTTCTTCCGTCACTTCATGCTTGCAGTACAGTTCACTTGTACAGAAGGGGTGGTTTATCCGAATATTGTATTGCTTTATAAGGGGGATGATTAATCAGTCGTGCTGTAGTGTGCTGAGGGATAATAGGCACAAGGAAAGTCAAAATATACATTCACCACAGAATTACACAGATTGCTGCAATTGAAGATGTCGATTATCAATGTTTTAGGGTAATATGCGTTAATCTGTACAATTTTGTGGTGAGTTATAACTTAGTTTTAGAACGGCAAGTCATCCTTTGCATCCCCTGCGAGGAATTCCGGTGCGGCAGTGGGAGCTGGCGGCGGAACGGGAGCGCCCGGAGTGGGTGCGGCAGTGCTTACGCGTTCTATCTTCCATGCGCGAATACTGTTGAACCAACGGTCTTGCCATTGGCGTGCGTCTATATCAAAAGATACTGTCAACTCTTCACCCATCTGAATATTGAACTGTTCTATTTTGTCTGCTCCAAACACGTCAAAACACATTTTACGCGGGTATTGACCATGATCTTCAATCACATATTCCTGTGCTTTCCATTCGTTACCCGACTTGGAAACTCCGCCTCTGGGCTGGAGTATAGCGATGATTTTTCCTGTAAATTCCATTGTTTTCTTTTTAAATGATGCGGCGAAGTTACAATTTTTTAGGAATATGAGACGAATATTCGGCTGTTTTTTCTTGCTATTTCTTTGTCGTAGGGAATTCTTTTTTTAACTTTGTCCGTCAGTTTGAAAAATATAAAAACGGTTTCTAAGACGTTAGCAAAATAAAAAACTTAAATATACAGAAGATATGAAATTTATCGTTTCGAGTACTGCGCTCTCCAGTCATTTGCAGGCTATCAGCCGTGTGATTAATTCGAAGAATGCGTTGCCTATTTTGGATTGTTTCCTCTTTGAACTGCAAGACGGAACCTTGTCTGCAACTGTTTCCGACAGTGAAACGACGATGGTCACTACGGTCGAAGTGAATGAAAGTGATATGGACGGCCGTTTTGCCGTCACAGCCAAAACCCTTTTGGACGCTTTGAAGGAAATTCCCGAACAACCGTTGACTTTTGAAATCAATACGGATTCCCTTGAAATCACGGTACAGTATCAGAACGGTAAATACAGCCTGATGGGGCAGAATGCGGACGAGTTCCCTCAGTCTGCCATGTTGGGTGACAATGCCGTACGTGTGGAAATGGATGCACAAGTGTTGCTGGGTGGTATCAACCGTGCCGTGTTTGCTACGGCTGATGACGAGCTTCGTCCCGTGATGAACGGTATCTATTTCGATATCACAACGGAGGACATCACGATGGTGGCATCAGACGGTCATAAGCTGGTGCGCTGCAAGACACTGGCCGCCAAAGGTAACGAACGTGCCGCCTTTATCCTGCCCAAGAAGCCGGCTTCGCTGATGAAGAATCTGCTGCCGAAAGAGCAAGGCATGGTGACTATCGAGTTCGACGAACGCAACGCTGTGTTCACACTGGAAAGCTACCGCATGGTGTGCCGTCTTATCGAAGGTCGCTATCCCAACTACAACTCTGTGATTCCGCAGAACAACCCTTATAAAGTGACGGTAGACCGCCTGCAACTGCTCGGTGCTTTGCGCCGTGTGTCCATTTTTTCTTCGCAGGCAAGCAGCCTTATCAAGCTGCGTATGCAGGAGAATCTAATTGTCATCTCCGCACAGGACATCGATTTCTCTACATCGGCCGAAGAAACACTGGTTTGCCAGTATGCGGGCAATCCGATGAGCATCGGTTTCAAGTCCACTTTCCTGATTGACATTCTGAATAACATTTCTGCCGATGAAATCGTTATCGAACTGGCAGATCCTTCACGTGCAGGTGTCATTATTCCGGTAGAGCAGGAAGAGAACGAAGACTTGCTGATGCTGCTGATGCCGATGATGCTGAATGACTGATGAATATTAGCAATCGGATTATGAGCTACGAGCTACAAGTGGCTGCGCAATTATGCCGCACGGTACTTGTAGCTCGTGGCTTGTAAGTTAAACTTATAATTTATAGCTCATAGCCAGAGCTTATAAAACGAAAAAACAATGAAATTGAATCTGAAAAATCCGATAGTCTTTTTTGATTTGGAGACTACGGGTACCAATATCAACTCAGACCGAATTGTCGAAATTTGTTACCTCAAGGTATATCCCAACGGGAATGAGGAGTCCAAAACCATGCGTATCAATCCCGAAATGCCCATTCCTGCCGAAGCATCTGCCGTTCATGGCATCTACGATGCCGATATAGCCGACTGCCCCACATTCAAGGAAGTGGCGCGCAACATTGCCAATGACATTGAAGGATGCGACTTGGCGGGCTTCAACTCCAACCGTTTTGATATCCCCGTCCTGGCGGAAGAGTTCCTTCGTGCCGGTGTGGACATTGACATGAGCCGCCGCAAGTTTGTAGACGTGCAGGTCATCTTCCACAAGATGGAGCAACGCACGCTGTCTGCTGCCTATAAATTCTATTGCGGCAAGAATTTGGAAGACGCCCATACGGCAGAGGCTGATACACGTGCCACCTACGAGGTGCTGATGTCGCAGTTGGACCGCTATCCGGAGTTGCAGAATGACGTGGCTTTCCTTGCCGACTATTCCAGCTTCAACAAGAATGTGGACTTTGCCGGTCGTATGGTTTACGATGACAAAGGTGTGGAAGTATTCAACTTCGGCAAGTACAAGGGCATGTCGGTATCCGATGTCCTGAAGCGCGATCCCGGCTATTACAGTTGGATTCTGAACAGTGATTTTACTTTGAATACCAAAGCCACGCTGACCAAGATACGTCTGCGTGAAATGACTCAGAAATAAATGGCAAATATACTGAAAGGGAAGAAAATAGTATTGGGCATTACTGGCAGCATTGCAGCCTATAAAGCATGTTATATTATTCGCGGACTGATTAAGCGTGGTGCAGAGGTGCAGGTGGTCATTACGCCTGCCGGTAAGGAATTTATTACCCCCATCACGCTCTCTGCCCTGACTAGCAAACCGGTTATCAGTGAGTTCTTTGCACAACGTGATGGCACCTGGAACAGTCATGTGAACCTCGGTCTGTGGGCAGATGCCATGCTGATAGCCCCGGCTACGGCTTCCACCATCGGCAAGATGGCGAATGGCGTGGCAGACAATATGCTGATTACCACCTATCTTTCCGCCAAAGCTCCGGTGTTTGTGGCGCCTGCCATGGACCTGGACATGTATGCCCATCCTTCCACCCAAAAGAATCTGGATATACTCCGTTCTTATGGAAACCACATCATAGAACCCGCTACGGGAGAACTCGCCAGCCATCTGGTGGGGAAAGGCCGTATGGAGGAACCGGAGAATATCATTTGCCATCTGGAAATGTACTTTGCTGCCAAAGAGGGAGACCTGGTGGGGAAGACAGTGATGATAACCGCAGGACCTACTTATGAGAAGATAGACCCGGTGCGCTTCATCGGCAACTATTCTTCCGGTAAGATGGGATTTGCCTTGGCAGACGAATGCGCTGCAAGGGGAGCCAAGGTGATACTGATTGCCGGTCCGGTGCAGCAGACCACTTATTTTCCGATGCATCAATACCATGCGGTAGAGTCGGCGCAGGAGATGTTCGATGCTGCATCCGCAGCCTTTGTCCATGCCGATGCCGCCATCTTGACGGCTGCTGTGGCAGACTATACTCCCGAACAAGTTGCCGATGAGAAAATCAAACGTGAAAAGACCGGGGAGATGAGTTTGAACTTGAAACCTACCCGCGACATAGCCGCTTTCTTAGGCAATCTGAAGAACGATACAGAGCACCAACGGCGCCTCCTCGTAGGCTTTGCCCTTGAGACTCATAACGAGCAGATGAATGCGGAAGACAAGCTCAACCGCAAGAATCTGGACTTCATCGTGCTGAACTCCCTGAACGACAAGGGAGCCGGTTTTCGTTGCGATACCAATAAAATCAGTATCATAGACCACCAGGGAAAGACGGACTACCCCTTGAAGTCCAAAGCCGAAGTGGCTGCCGACATCGTAGACCGTCTGGTGAAAGATTTAAATAGTAAATAGTAAATCGTCAAATCGTCAATATCCTTATGTTGCGTTCGCTTTACATACAGAATTATGCGCTTATTGAAAAGCTCGATATCAGCTTCAGCAGCGGTTTCTCGGTGATAACGGGTGAGACCGGTGCTGGAAAATCCATTATTCTGGGTGCCATCGGTCTGCTGCTGGGACAGCGTGCCGATGTGAAAGCCATTCGTGTAGGAGCTTCGAAGTGCATTATCGAGGCCCGTTTTGATATTTCCGCTTACGGTATGCAGCCTTTCTTTGAGGAGAATGAGTTGGAGTACGAGGAAGAATGCATCCTGCGCCGCGAGGTGTCCGCTTCGGGCAAGAGCCGGGCATTCATCAATGACACGCCTGCTTCATTGGCTCAGATGAAGGAGTTGGGAGAACTGCTGATTGACGTGCATTCCCAGCATCAGAACCTATTGCTGAACAAGGAAGGATTTCAGTTGAATGTACTGGACATCTTGTCGCATAACGAAGAGGCCTTGTCTGCTTACCAGCATATCTTCGGAGCATGGAAGCAGGCACAGCAGGATTTGGAGGCCCTTGTTGCCCGTGCCAATCAGGATAAGTCGGACGAAGACTATATCCGTTTCCAACTGGAACAGTTGGAAGAGGCACACTTGTCTGCCGGTGAGCAGGAGGAGCTGGAGCAAGAGGCAGATACGCTGAGCCATGCGGAAGAGATAAAGGCCGGACTCTATCGGGTAGGGCAGACGCTCTACTCGGACGAAGGAGGCTTGTTGTCCGGGCTGAAGGAATGCTTGAACACGATGCTCGGCCTGCAGAGGGTTTATCCGGTTGCCGGGGAACTTGCCGAACGCATGGAAAGCACTTATATCGAGTTGAAGGATATTTCGCAGGAAGTGTCGGGTAAGGAGGATGAAATAGAGTTCAACCCCGAACGTCTGGATGAAGTGAACGAACGTCTGAACTTGATTTATACGCTCCAACAGAAGCACCGCGTTTCCACTGTCGGTGAACTTCTGGCGTTGACGGATGAATACGCCGCCAAACTCTCAGCCATCACTTCGTCCGACGAGCACATCGAGGAACTGAAAGCGCGTTGCGACGCTTTATATAATAAGGTGAAAAAGCAGGCTGCCGTCCTCACCAAGGCGCGTACTGCCGCTGCCCGTGAAGTGGAGAAGCAGATGGCTGCGCGGCTGGTTCCGTTGGGCATGCCCAATGTCCGTTTCCAGGTAGAGATAGGTGCCCGCAAAGAGCCGGGCATACACGGGGCGGATACTGTGAACTTCTTGTTTTCCGCGAATAAGAACGGGGCATTGCAAAGCGTCTCCTCCGTAGCTTCGGGTGGTGAAATAGCCCGCGTCATGCTCTCCATCAAAGCAATGATAGCCGGTGCCGTCAAGCTTCCTACCATTGTATTCGACGAAATAGATACCGGAGTCTCCGGCGAGATAGCCGACCGCATGGCGGATATCATGCAGGAGATGGGCGAGCAGGACCGCCAGGTAATCAGCATTACCCATCTACCCCAGATTGCTGCCCGTGGACGCGCCCATTACAAGGTGTACAAGCAGGACAACGAGATGGAAACAAACAGTCACATCCGTCGTCTGACCGACGATGAACGCGTGGAAGAAATAGCCCATATGCTGAGTGGTGCTAAGCTGACCGAAGCCGCACTGAACAATGCCAGAGTATTGCTGGAAGTATCAAATAGTAAATAGTAAATCGTCAAATAGTAAATACCCATATATGGTTGATAACAGTGAAATGATTTTCGGCGTCCGTGCCGTGATAGAAGCCATTCAGGCAGGAAAAGAGATAGACAAGATATTGGTAAAGAAGGACATTCAGAGTGATTTGTCAAAAGAGCTGTTCGCTGTCTTGAAAGGGACTTTGATACCGGTACAGCGCGTTCCGGTGGAACGCATCAACCGCGTGACGCGGAAGAATCACCAGGGAGTGATTGCCTTCATCTCTTCAGTCACTTACCAGAAGACGGAGGATTTGGTACCTTTCCTTTTCGAGCAGGGCAAGAATCCTCTGTTTGTGATGCTTGACGGCATCACGGATGTCCGCAATTTCGGTGCCATTGCCCGTACTTGCGAGTGTGCGGCGGTAGATGCCGTGATTATCCCTGCACGGAACAGTGTATCTGTCAACGCAGATGCCATGAAAACCTCGGCAGGAGCCTTGCACACTTTGCCCGTTTGCCGCGAACACAGCCTGAAAGAGACCCTGCAATTCCTCAAGAATAGTGGTTTCCATATCGTGGCAGCCACGGAGAAAGGCGATTACGACTATACCAAAGCCGACTATACCGGTCCGATGTGCATCATTATGGGTGCCGAAGACAAGGGGGTGTCCTATGACAACCTGGCGTTGTGTGACGAGTGGGTGAAGATTCCCATGTTGGGAACCATCGAGTCCCTCAATGTTTCCGTTGCAGCCGGCATTTTGATTTATGAAGCGGTAAAACAAAGAACCAACTAAGATATGAAAAAGAAATTGCTGTTGATGCTCACTCTCTGTTTATTGGCTCAGTGGAGTGTGGCACAAGCCCCGAAGTGGGTAGACAAAGCCAAACGTGCGGTTTTCTCGGTAGTGACTTACGACCAGAACGATAAGATACTGAATACTGGAAACGGCTTTTTTGTCACTGAAGATGGCATTGCGCTTTCTGACTACACCTTGTTCAAAGGTGCCCGGCGCGCCGTTGTGATGAGCTCGGACGGGGCACAGATGCCGGTGGAGGCCATTATGGGAGCTGATGACATGTACGATGTTGTCAAGTTCCGTGTCGGCATCCCCGGAAAGAAAGTCACGGCACTCACTTTGGCTGCTGTGGCTCCGGCTACCGGTGCGGATGTATATCTGCTGCCTTATTCCACCCAGAAGGACCGTTCCTTCACTGCCGGGAAAGTAAAGGAAGCTGATAAGATTTCCGGTAACTATTCCTATTATACACTTGATATGCGTTTGAAGGACAAGATGGTGAGTTGTCCGCTGATGACTGTGGACGGGCAGGTCTTCGGCCTTGCGCAGAAGTCCTCCGGACAAGACACGGCTACCATCTGCTATGCCATTGATGCCAATTTCGCCATGTCGCAGAATATCTCCGCATTGTCTTATGGAGATATGTCATTGAAGGGCATCGGTATTAAGAAGGCATTGCCCGATACCGAAGAGCAGGCTTTGGTGTTCCTCTACATGGCTTCTTCCCAACTGTCTCCGGAGAAGTATATGGAGACTCTGAACGATTTCATTGCACAATATCCTGCCAGTGCCGACGGTTATCTGCGCCGTGCTTCCCAGCATCTGTTCATGTCCCGTGAAGATGCTTCCATGGATAAGGTCGCCGCAGATATGGATAAGGCTTTGGAGGTTGCCGCAAAGAAAGATGATGTGTATTACAACCGGGCCAAGATAATCTATAATTATGCATTGGGTAAGCCCGAGAAAGTTTATAAGGACTGGTCGCTCGACAAGGCTCTGGACGAGGTACGGAAAGCGATAACCATTGACGAGCTTCCAGTTTATGTCCAGTTGGAGGGTGACATCCTGTTTGCCAAGCAGGACTATCCGTCGGCATTTACCAGCTATGATAAAGTGAATAAGACCATTCTGGCCTCTCCGGCTACCTTTTTCAGTGCTGCCAAGACCAAGGAACTGATGCAGGCGCCTGCCGAAGAGGTACTGGCTCTGATGGACAGTTGTGTGGCCCGCTTTACCCAGCCCTATACGGAGGAAGCCGCCCCTTACTTGCTGGAGCGTGCCCAAGCCCGTATGAATGCAGACCAGGCGCGTAATGCCATGCTGGATTATGATGCCTATTACAATGCCGTGAACGGTAAAGTGAACGACATGTTCTACTATTACCGTGAGCAGGCTGCCTTGAAGGCCAAGCAGTACCAGCGTGCGCTGGACGATATGGCGAAGGCCATCGAACTTAATCCGGAAGATTTGACCTACCGTGCCGAACTGGCAGTGGTGAATCTTCGCGTGGGACGTTACGAGGAGGCGTTGAATGTGCTGAAGGCTGCTCTGGAGAAAGACCCTAAATATGCCGAAGCCTACCGTCTGATGGGTATCGCCCAGCTGCAGATGAAGAAGGACAAGGAAGCTTGTGCCAGCTTTGCCAAGGCAAAGGAATTGGGTGATCCCAATGTGGATGCTTTGATAGAGAAGCATTGCAAGTAAAGGGATGGGATAGAATAAAGGCTCTACTTTCGCAAGCAGAGCCTCTGTTTTGGGGAACTCCCCCGTGTTAAATGAGTTAAGTCTAGGTATAACAGGTTATGAGTGAAATTACGTTGTTTTATTTATAAAATGCGTGGATTTCCGGAATACTGCATATACTTCGGATTTTTTTATGAGAAAAAAGAAAATAGACCCGATTATTAATAAAAACAAACTTTGACAATCATGAAGAAAGTGATTTGCAGCCAGAAGGCACCGGGCGCCATAGGCCCTTATAGCCAGGCTATCGAAGCCGGCGGAATGGTATTTGTATCAGGTCAGTTGCCTATTGACGCAGCTACCGGAGTGATGGCTGAAGGTGCTGAAGCGCAAGCCCGCCAGTCCTTGGAGAATATAAAGCATATTCTGGAAGAGGCAGGCCTGGGCATGGCAAATATTGTGAAGACAACCGTTTTCCTGGCAGACATGTCCTTGTTCGCTGATATGAACAAGGTATATGCCACTTATTTTGACGGTGCTTTCCCGGCACGTTCGGCTGTGGCAGTGAAGGCGCTGCCTAAAGACGCCTTAGTAGAGATTGAGTGCATCGCGGTTCGCTAACAAGTCGGCCACAATGAAACTGCTGCCTCCCACGAAGATGAAATCTTCCGGGAGGCTTTTTTCTTGTGCGGCCCGCACGGCGGCGGGTACGTCAGGATAGCAATGCCCTTTCAGGCCAGCTGCTGCGGCCAGCTCCTGCAGTTCGCTTTCGGGCAATGCCCGCTTCACGCTGGCTTTGGTGAAGTAGTAGGTCGCTTCCCGGGGTAGCAAGGCCAGTACCCCCCGTATATCCTTGTCATTCACCATGCCTATGACGATGTGTAGCTGTCGGTAAGTCTGTTGCTTCAGTTGTTCTGTAATGTAGGTGATGCCTCCCACATTGTGGCCGGTGTCACAAATCAGGGTGGGCGAGTCCTGCAGTTTTTGCCAGCGTCCCATCAAGCCCGTCAGTTCCGCCACACGGGCAAAGCCACTGCGCACTGCTTGTCCGTCCAGCCGGTAGCCGGCTTCTTTCAGTAGCGGGAGGGCGGTGAGTACGGTCCGGGCATTTTTCTGCTGGTAGAGCCCTTTCAGTTCGTATTCTATTCCGGGATAGTCCTCACGGTCGTTCTCTTCGGCAAAGTAGATAGGAGCACCCGTCGCCTGCGTTTTTTCCAGAAACACCGATTTCGTTTCGGGAGTGGTCTCGCCGATTACAACGGGGATACCGCTTTTAATGATTCCTGCCTTCTCTCCTGCGATTTTTGCCAAGGTGTCCCCCAAGAATTGGGTATGGTCAAAACTGATGTTGGTGATGATGCATACATCCGGACGGATGATATTGGTGCAGTCCAGGCGTCCGCCGAGTCCCACCTCGATTACGGCTACATCCACCTTTTCATCCGCAAAGTAGCGGAAGGCCATGGCAGTGGTCAGCTCAAAGAAGGAGGGGTGGAGGGGTTCGAAGAATCCACGTTCCTGCGCTACAAAACGGATGACGTATTCCTCGGGTATAGGCTGTCCGTTAATCCGGATGCGCTCCCGGAAATCCACCAGGTGGGGCGAGGTGTAGAGTCCGACCCTATATCCCGCTTCTTGCAGTATGGCGGCAAGCGTATGCGAGCAGGAACCCTTTCCGTTGGTACCGGCCACATGAATGCTGCGGAAACTGCGGTGGGGATGTCCGAAATGTTCGTCCAGGGTCAGAGTATTTTCCAACCCCTCCTTGTATGCTGAGCCGCCCACCTGCTGAAACATGGGCACACTGTTATATAAGTAAGTTAAAGTGTTCTGATAATCCATCTTTTATAATATTTAACGGAGAAGCAATCCTTTCTCCCTATTAATTTGTTATCTTTAAAAGCGACAAAGATAATGCAGACCGGACGCAATCAAGCTTGCTTGAAATTGCTTGCAGTGTAACTTATCTTAAGCTTATGCAAAGGTATTAACAATTTAAATCTAACGTGTATGGGAGCTAAGAAAAATTTTGTGATTGATACGAATGTGATTCTTCACGATTATAACTGTTTGAAGAATTTTCAGGAGAATGACATTTATCTTCCCATCGTAGTCCTTGAAGAACTGGACAAATTCAAGAAAGGCAATGAGCAGATTAATTTCAATGCGCGTGAGTTTGTCCGTGAGCTAGATTTGATTACCGATGACAATCTGTTCACCAAAGGGGCGCCATTGGGAGAGGGCTTGGGCCGTCTGTTTGTGGTGGCAGGCATGGTGGACTCTCCCCGGGTACGTGATTCCTTTCCCGAACGCATCCCCGACCATCAGATTCTGTCGGTAGTGGACTGGCTTTCTACCAAAAAGCCTAAAATGAAAACCATCCTTGTCACGAAAGACATGAATCTGCGCATGAAGGCGCGTTCCATCGGTCTGCTGTGCGAAGACTATATCAATGATAAGGTAATCAATGTGGATATATTCGAAAAGTCGAATGAAGTGTTCGAGGGTATTGACCCTGCGCTGATAGACCGCATTTATTCTTCCAAAGAAGGACTGGACATCAACGAGTTCGATTTTAAGGACATCATTCGCCCCAACGAATGCTTTGTGCTGAAGAGTGACCGCAGCAGTGTGCTTGCACGTTATAATCCCTTTACCCATTCGATTTGTCGGGTCAACAAGACAAGGAATTATGGCATTGAACCGCGTAATGCCGAGCAGAGCTTTGCTTTTGAGGTGCTGAACGACCCGAACATCAAGCTGGTTGCCCTGACCGGTAAGGCGGGAACCGGCAAGACTTTGTTGGCGCTGGCTGCCGCATTGGGAAAACTTACCGACTACAAGCAGATTCTTCTGGCACGTCCCATCGTGGCTCTGTCTAATAAAGACCTTGGATTCCTTCCCGGTGATGCCAATGAGAAAGTGGCTCCTTACATGCAGCCTTTGTTCGATAATTTGAATGTAATCAAACATCAGTTCGCTGCCAATTCCTCTGAAGTGAAACGCTTGGAGGATATGCAAAAAAGTGAACAATTGGTCATCGAGGCATTGGCCTTTATCCGCGGGCGCAGCTTGAGTGAGACCTACTGTATTATCGATGAAGCCCAGAACCTGACCCCACATGAGATTAAGACCATCATCACCCGTGCCGGCGAAGGCACAAAAATGGTGTTTACCGGTGATATTCAGCAGATAGACCAACCCTATCTGGACAGTCAGTCCAATGGACTTGTCTATATGATAGACCGTATGAGGGACCAGAACTTGTTTGCCCATGTCAATCTGGTGAAAGGAGAACGTAGCCAGTTGAGCGAGTTGGCAAGTAATCTGATGTAGCGGATATCGCATTTTCCGGGGTAAAACTATTTCTATCCCGCTTTCCGGCTGCTAAAACAGGGGAAGGCGGGATGGTTTCTTTATAGAGGATAGATAATTATTATAACATTTTTTTATCGATTTTTTGCCCGTTTTGACTAAAATAGTGTATCTTTGCCTCGCCTAAAACAAAACTGTCAAGCAAAATGAAGCGAAATTTTTTTCATCGGTATCTTTCCGCGAAAGTGCTTCCGATATGGACTATTCTATTAATTGACGTATTTATCATCGTCATATCCAGTATGTTGGCCTATGCTCTCCGATATGATTTCAGAAGTATTTTTTTTGAATCCTCTACCATTGACAAGACCATTTTATGGACGGTTGCTGTCAACTTGATTTTCTTCCGTGTTTTCCGTACGTATTCCAATGTGCTGCGCTTTTCCTCCTTTGTGGATATCATGCGAATTTTTGTGTCATTGACTGTGTCGTATGCACTGCTGATGATAACGAGTGTCCTGACGGAAAGCTATTTGGAGTTTAACCTGGCTCCGGTCAGCGTGCTGTTCATGTCCTATATCATCAGCTTTGCCATGATGGCATGCTCCCGTGTGGTTGTCAAGACTTTCTTTGAGGCGCTGAACTTTGACGGCACCCATAGTGCCAATGTGTTCATTTACGGTGCCAAGGAAGCCGGGGTCAACATTGCCAAGGCATTGCGTGTCAATCTGCGCAACCACTACCGTCTGCGTGGATTCATTGCGGACGAACCTGAGCTTATCAATAAGGTGATGATGGGGGTCAAGGTGTTCCCCAACGATGATACGCTGATTGATGTGCTGAACGACCGCGATGTGCAGACTATTATCATTTCTCCCGCCAAGATGGAGGAACTGAAGAAGTCCGACATGGCTGATCGCCTGCTGGTGCATAACATCAAACTGATGACCGCGCCTCCCTTGAGCGAGTGGAACGGCCAGGCATTGAGCCGCACGCAGTTGAAGGAAATTCAGATTGAGGACCTGCTTCAGCGCAATCCTATCGAGATAGATATCCATAAGGTTGCCTCTCATCTGGAGGGCAAGCGTGTGATGATTACGGGCGCCGCCGGCTCCATCGGCAGCGAAATCATGCGCCAGGTGGCTTCGTTCAATCCCTATAAGCTTATTTTAGTGGACCAGGCCGAGACTCCTCTGCACGACATCCGTCTGGAACTTCAGGACCGTTGGCGCGACATCGATGCTGAGACCATCATAGCCGACATCTCCAATGCCACGCGCATGGAGGATATCTTCAGGGAGTTCAAGCCTCAGTATATTTTCCATGCGGCCGCCTACAAGCATGTGCCGATGATGGAGGACAACGTTTCCGAGTCCATCCAGGTGAACGTATTCGGTACGCGCACCGTTGCTGATCTAGCCGTGAAATACGGTGCCGAGAAGTTTGTGATGATTTCTACGGACAAGGCTGTTAACCCTACAAACGTGATGGGCTGTTCCAAGCGTATCTGCGAGATTTATGTGCAGTCTCTTGCGAAGAAGTTGCAAAAGGAGGGAGGCCATGCCACTCAGTTCATCACTACGCGTTTCGGCAATGTGCTGGGTTCCAACGGTTCTGTCATTCCCCGTTTCCGTGACCAGATTCAGCGTGGCGGTCCGGTGACGGTGACCCATCCTGAGATAATCCGTTACTTCATGACCATTCCCGAAGCTTGCCGTCTTGTTCTTGAGGCCGGCAGTATGGGCAACGGCGGTGAAATCTATATCTTCGACATGGGTAAGCCGGTGAAGATTGTGGATCTTGCCAAGCGTATGATCAGCCTTTCCGGACGTACGGATGTGAAGATTGAATTTACCGGTCTCCGTCATGGCGAGAAGCTCTACGAGGAACTCTTGAATGTGAAGGAGCTTACAAAGCCCACCTATCATGAGAAGATTATGATTGCCACGGTGCGTGAGTATGACTATGATGAGGTGAAGGAGCGTATCCAGAAGCTGATTGATGTAAGTTACACCTATGATCAGATGAAAATTGTTGCTGCCATGAAGGATATTGTTCCGGAATTCGTGAGCAAGAATTCCTGCTTTGAGGCGCTGGATAAGAAGAAATAAAAAGATAGCGGTATAGTATAAAATGAAAGGGTGATAACGTCATTGTAGTGTTATCACCCTTTCAATTTTATTGTCTTCTTGTCAGCCTTTTGTCTCATTCATGTGAAGAGAAGTATTTCAAGAACTGTGTACGTTCGAAAGTATTGACTCCCTTCGGGTCGTTTACGTTCAGAATACCTTTGAACTGGCTGATGGTTTCCATACCTTTGCGGTCCATCCACAAGTTGAGGAAGCGGATGTATTCTTCAATGATGGTAGCTGAATTCTGATAAAGCGCACTGCATATCTCTACGGCCGAAGCACCTGCTAATATTGCCTTGACAACGCCTTCGGGCGAGTGGATACCACCGGAAGCGGCATAGTCCAGCTTGTTTACGGCTGCCGAAGCGATGCCTATCCAGCGCAGGGCTTTAGACAAATCGGCTTCGTTGCTGAATACGTTGCCGGATACTTGTATCATTTTCTCAATGTTGATGTCCGGCTGGTAGAAGCGGTTGAACAGCACTACTGCGGCGGCGCCGTTGGCGTACAGCTGGTCTATCAGAGCTATCGGATTGGTCAGGTTGTCACCCAGCTTCATGATGACGGGTATCTTGACCGTCTTCTTGATGTGGCTCAGAATGTCGATGTGGCGTTGCTCGAAACTGCCGTAAGCATATTGTACATCCGTCTGCAGTGCAAGGATATTGATTTCCAATGCGTCTGCACCGGCTTCTTCTATTTTGGCGGCAAATTCCACCCAGTCGGCATTCTGATAGCAGTTGATGCTGGCTATGATGGGGATATTGCAAACCTTTTTGCTTTCCTTAATCAGGTTCAGATATTCACCCAGCTTATGTTCGCGGATATATCCTACAAGGTAGTCACTGCCTTCGGGGTACATATTCGGGTCTCCCATCCAGTCAGCCTCCATCATGATTTGCTCTTCAAAAAGTGATTTTAGTACAATGGCACCTGCGCCGGCCTCAGATAGTTTCTGGTTCTTGGCGGCACTGTCTGTCAGTCCGGAGCTGCTGACGATAATGGGGTTTCTGAGTTTCAGCCCTGCAAAAGTAGTTTCTAATGTTGCCATGATAATGATTTTTTATGGTTAATAGTTTCTTTCTCCAAAAATCTTGCTTCCTACACGTATCAAGGTGCTCCCGGCTGCAATGGCCTCGTGGTAATCGTGAGACATCCCCATGGACAGTTCCCGGAATGACTCTGCATCGGCAAACCATTTGGCTTTCACTTCATTGAAGAAGCTACTTAAAGAACAAAACTCTGTTTTGATTTGTTCGTCATTGTCCGTATTCGTGGCCATGCCCATCAATCCGCATATCCGGATATGCTTGAGCTCTCTCCATTCACCGGCTGCCAGCATTTCCCGGCATTCGTCAAAGCTGAATCCAAACTTGGTCTCTTCTCGGGCAATGTGCAACTGCAGTAGGCAGTTGACGGTTTTTCCGGCTTTGGCAGCCTGCTTGTCCACTTCGGCCAACAGCTTGTAGGAGTCTATGCCATGAATCAGCGCTACGTAAGGAACGATATATTTTATTTTGTTTGTTTGCAGATGCCCGATGAAATGCCATTCTATGTCTTTGGGCAGACTTTCGTATTTGGCAGTCATTTCCTGCACCTTACTTTCTCCGAACACACGCTGGCCGGCACGATACGCTTCTTCTATCGCCTCGTTGGGGTGAAATTTGGAAACAGCCACCAGCCGTACCTTTTCAGGCAGTTCGCTCAGTACTTGTTTTAAATTCTCTGCAATCATCGTTTTTTTGAGTTATGAGTTATGAGTTATAAGTTATGGCTCGCAATAACTTATAACTCATAACTTAAATTAAACTTCCGGTTTGTCGTCGGGCTCTGCACTGTACGGATATACATCCATAATGGCGGTTTCCGCTACAGATGCTATCTGATAGTCGGCCATTGTGCCTTTCATGCCCTCATCCAGTTTCTTCACTGCATCACGCAGGTCGGCAGCCTGCACCAATACCTGGGTAGAGGTTTTCTTTTCCGCACCGCTTTTCTCGTCCAGTGTGATGAAAACCAGTTTACATTTAAACCAGCGGTCGGCAGCTTCCTCTTCGCTGGGGAACAATTCGCTATAGTTGGCACGTTTGATGTCCGATACGGTGAACTCTCCCGAAATGAACGGCGTCATCTCTTCGATGATGCGTGCTTCCGCTTCCGTAAAACTGAGGGCATCCACCAGGTACGGTTCGGTCACCTTCTTGTTCATTCCATTTTCCATTGTTTTCTCGTAACGGATCTTACATTCAAACCATGTATGCATTGCCATAATTTTCTGTTTTTAATTATTGATTTATTGTTAGTTAAGCTGCTTTATGCGTGCCTATGCCCGCCGAAAGCAGTGCAAAGATAGCCAAAAACTAAATGGATATAAAAAGTTGCCTTGCATTTTACGTGAAAAATTTATTGGAGAACCGGGACGGTACGTATGGGCATAAAAAAAGGAGTACCGCTGTACTCCAACCTTTGTTAACCTTAAATCTAATACTATGAAAAACACATTGCAAAGGTACGGACTTTTTCGACATTTGCAAGAGTGTCGGGGCATAAAATGTGTATTTGTAACACTTATTATATTTTATGCCTTTGTACTACATCTTTTTTTAAACTTGAGGCGCGTTGCTGAAACATAAATTTGCATCTGTTTTGCTTCCACACTTCCATCCACCTCCTGCATCTCCCTATCCATCGGCATTTACCCTGCGGTGGAAGCAACCTGAAAAGGTGGAAGCAAAATTTGCTTCCACCTGCCGAAAACGTCTGAGTTTTGTCGTAACTTATTGTTCTTTAATATAATACCGCGCGTGGGTTACATAAATCGGTCAGTGTAGTTTTCCTGCATTTTCGAGTTTGCCCGACTATGAATAGTGGAGTCTGATGTCTTTTAAGTTGCTGTACAATACGTTTGCACCTTGTGCGCAATAGGCGCGGGCTACGTACTTCATCTGTAAAAGCCTTGGAGTTAGTGACGCCTAACGGCCATGAACAACCCTGCTTATGGTCGTTAAACGATTGCTTCATGGCCATTAGCAGAGCTGTTCATGGCCGTTAGGCGTTATTAATTCCCTATGCAACAGTGGACATACTTACTTACGTAACTTCAATAATGCATTTATGAGGGTAAGATGTTGGAATGTAGAATGATATATTGGAAATGATGAGGTGTTTTTTAAACGTTCGTTTAATGAACGCAAAGATAAGCCGTATTTTTTGAACTAACAAAATGTTTAATAAAAATATTTCCAAAGTGTTTCCTGCTTTATTATAATATGCTGAATAACAGTAGTATATATCTAACATTTGACATCTTAAAGTTCTGTTCCTTTTTAACTTTTATGCCTCTACTTATTTTCTTAAAAATAGACGTTCATTAAACGAACGTTTATTGGACACTTATATGAGTCTAATATCTTCTTTAATAGCTTATTATCATTGCAAAAGTGTGCAATACGGTTTGGGTGAGAAAATGTCTCGTTCAAACCGCGAAGCGCACCCGGAACTGAGCTGATTCATTCGAAAGGAAATCCCTAAGTGACTGAACAACAGAAATATTGGTTTGCAGCCCGCACCCGTGACAAGCAGGAATTCACAGTCCGGAAATCTCTGGACCGACTCAAATCGGAAGAGCATTTGGATTTTGACTATTATCTTCCCACGCGTTTTGTCATTTCTCAATTGAAATATCGCCGTAAGCGTAGCGAAGTTCCGGTAATCCGTAATCTGGTGTTTGTTCATTCCTCCAAGCAGACAGCCTGCGATATTTCCAACATTTATAATGTCCCCCTTTTTTATATGAAGGATCTTGCCACGCATTCCATGCTAGTGGTACCGGATAAGCAAATGGAGGACTTTATGTTCGTGATGGATCTGAATCCTGACGGTGTCAGCCTTGATAGCGAAATTCTTACTGTTGGGCATAAAGTAAAAGTTATCAAAGGCGAACTCAGCGGTATTGAAGGTGAAGTTGCCGTCGAAGCCAATAAAACATACGTCGTCATCCGTATTAAAGACCTTTTGACTGCAAGTATCAAAGTCCCTAAATCCTATCTGAAAATAATCGGGTGACTTCTAAATAAATATAATCTTATATTTTAATCATATATCATAATAATGAATGATTTAACTTCCCGTGCTCTTGAGCTTCAGCATGCAGCTCATGAGCTGATGTATCTTGGTATGGACGGTGAGCCGGTCTATTCCGACACTTTTTGCCGGTTGAATAAGGAAGTGCTTGTTAAGTCTGATTCTCTTTTTTCTGCTCAGAGTTCCGATGTTGAAGAAGAGGCGAATTTGTGTCTGGCTCTTTTGATGGGGTATAATGCTACCATTTATGATGATGGGGATAAGGAGCAAAAGAAACAAATGGTATTGAATCGGATTTGTCATGTTTTGGAGCAGTTGCCTGCTTCTTTGCTTAAAGTTCGACTACTGACTTATACATATGGGGAGGTTTATGAAGAGGTCTTGTTTCAAGAAGCCTATGCGATTATTGAAGGTTGGAACAAAGATAATTTGACTTCGGAACAAACTGCAATCATCGAAGAATTGAAAAATATCGAAGAGAATCCATATCCATTTGAGGTAGTGGAATGTAAGCCGTAGAGCCCATTGTGTTTTTTCCTTCCTTTGAGAATATAAGCAAAACTATGGTTTAATATTTTGGTTATTAGGTAATAAACAAAAAGCAAAAAAGTTTAATACAATAGTGACGACAGAGCAAAATCTAGATAAACGCCGTATTGCTAAAAATACTTTGCTGCTCTATGTCCGTATGTTTTTAATGATACTTATTGGCTTGTATACCAGTAGAGTTATATTGAAAACATTGGGAGTCTCAGATTATGGAGTGTACAATGTCGTTGGGGGCATGGTCTCCATGTTCGCTTTTCTGAATTCTGCTATGGTTGCTGCTTCACAAAGGTTTATCTCGTATGAATTGGGACGTGGAGACAAGGAAAGGCTGAATCTTGTATTTTGTACGTCAATAAATATCCATATAATTATAGCGGTCATCATTTTTCTATTGGCTGAAACTATCGGATTATGGTTTGTCAATACTCAGTTGGTAATTGATGCGGATAGAATGGTGGCTGCCAATTGGGTCTATCAGTTTTCTGTATTGACTTTTATGGTAACTGTGTTAAGTGTCCCTTATAATTCATGTATAGTTGCGCACGAGCATATGAGGGCGTTTGCTTATATAGGTATTGTTGACGCATGTTTGAGGTTGGCAGTGGTATTCTTATTATTAGCCTTCCCCTATGATAAACTGATATTTTATGCTTTTGGTGTTTTTGCTGTAAGTATTGCAGTTCGTATTCTTTATAGTTTCTATTGTAAAAGGCATTTTGAGGAGTGTACATACAGTTTTATGATGGACGGGGGATTACTGAAAAGGATGTTTTCTTTTGCTGGATGGAGTGTTTTGGGTAATTTAGGCTTTTCATTCAAGGATCAGGGATCAAATATCATTCTTAATTTGTTCTATGGTACTCCTATCAATGCGGCAAGGGGCATAGCTATGCAGGTGAGTGGCTTGGTCTCCACTTTTTCATCTAATTTTTCAATGGCTTTGTTTCCTCAAATAACCAAGCAATATGCCGGTGGAAATGTAGAAAACTGTTTGGATCTGGTATATTCCGGTGCACGATATACTTTTTATTTATTAGCTCTGATTTCCATTCCATTTTTAATAAATGTGGATTATGTACTGATGTTATGGTTAGGGAATGTACCTGAATATACTTCTATATTTTTGATAATATCTATGGTTGTATCTATTCTTTATACGGTTACCGGTACAGTGACTACTGCTTTGCAGGCAACTGGAGAGATTAAGTGGTTTCAGATAGGTATATGTGTTATCATGTTGTCGGAATTACCTATTGGTTATATCCTTTTGTCATATGGTTATCCACCTTATTATGCATTATGTCCTGGCATCTTAACTGGTATAATTGCTATTTTTTTCCGTATTTTTCTCTTAAAAAGATATATACCAGAATGCAATATATCACATTATTTATTTGCAGTATTTGCTCGTAGTATGGCTATTGGAATTACAACTTGGATAATTTGTAACTATATCCATAGCTTTTTTCCAGATACATTCTTTACTGTTATTTTTACTTCGTTGATTTCAGTGGTTATTCTTTTAGTGCTTGTTTTTTCTTTTGGCTTGTCATCTGTTGAGCGTAGCATGATAAAGCGGAAGGTGGAGTTGGTAATTCATCGGATATACAAGTGAGTTTATTATGTTATGGGCCATTTGGTGTTATTAAAATTTAGAAAATGAATATAGCAATTGTCGGCACCGGTTATGTAGGTCTGGTGTCAGGAACATGTTTTGCAGAAATGGGCGTTCATGTCACCTGTGTGGATGTGAACGAAGAAAAGATTAATGCGCTTATCAGTGGACAAATTCCTATCTATGAGCCGGGACTTGATGAAATGGTCTTGCGCAATTACCGGGAGGGGCGTTTGAACTTTACTACAGACCTGACCTCAGTGCTTGATGATGTGGATATTGTCTTTAGTGCCGTAGGCACGCCTCCGGATGAAGATGGTAGTGCTGATCTTCAATATGTACTTGCCGTAGCACGTCAGTTTGGGCAAAATATAAAAAAATATACGGTATTGGTAACTAAGTCTACGGTTCCCGTTGGTACTGCTAAAAAGGTGAAAGCTGTTATTGAAGAAGAGTTGCAGCAACGAGGGGTAGAGATATCTTTTGATGTAGCAAGTAATCCGGAATTTTTGAAAGAAGGCGCTGCAATCAAGGACTTTATGAGTCCTGACCGTGTAGTGGTAGGTGTAGAGAGCGAAAGGGCCAAAGAAATGATGACTAGACTTTACCGTCCTTTTCTGCTCAATAACTTTCGTGTCATTTTTACCGATATTCCTTCTGCGGAAATGATAAAGTATGCGGCTAATTCTATGCTTGCTACCCGTATCAGCTTCATGAACGACATCGCCAATCTTTGTGAGTTGGTGGGTGCCGACGTGAATATGGTTCGTAAGGGTATAGGTAGTGATAGCCGTATTGGCAGCAAATTCCTTTATCCGGGTTGTGGATATGGTGGTAGCTGTTTCCCAAAAGACGTAAAAGCGCTTATAAAGACTGCAGAAAAGAATGGCTATTCAATGAAAGTTCTAAAAGCTGTGGAAGAAGTGAATGAGAAACAAAAGTCTGTACTTTTTAATAAACTTCATGACTTTTATCAAGGTGACTTGCAAGGTCGTACCATTGCCTTATGGGGGCTTGCTTTTAAACCTGAGACAGACGATATGCGTGAGGCTACTTCTTTGGTAACAATTACGTTGTTGTTGGAAGCGGGTTGCAAGGTTAGAGTCTATGACCCAGTTGCTATGGATGAATGTAGACGCCGTATCGGTGATGTGGTAACTTATGCTAATGATATGTATGATACGGTAGTTGATGCGGATGCATTATTGTTATTAACAGAGTGGAAACAATTTCGTTTGCCTTCTTGGGAAGTTATTAAAAGGAGTATGAAATACTCTTTGGTGATTGACGGACGAAATATCTATGATGTTGAAGAAATGAATAGATTAGGTGTTGAATATAAGTGTATTGGGAAATAATGGATTGTAATACAATAAATTATAGTATCATAATTCCTCATAAAAATATCCCAGAACTCCTTCAGCGTTGCTTAGATTCCATACCTCGTCGTGTAGATCTTCAGATTATTGTAGTAGATGATAATAGCGATTTGGATAAGGTTGATTTTTCGCATTTTCCAGGGATGAATGAGGAGTGTGTAGAAGTATATTTTACTAAAGAGGGTAAAGGCGCAGGATATGCTAGAAATATAGGATTACAACATGCTGTAGGAAAGTGGTTGATATTTGCTGATGCTGATGATTTCTTTAATTGTGGTTTTTTATATAGTATTGATAAATATAGAGATTCTTTATATGATATTATCTATTTTGGAGTGAATAGTGTATTTTCAGATAGTTTGAAAATTACTAATAGAGGTGAGAGAGTTAATGAATTTGTAGAGAGAGCAATATTGACTAATGATTTTAATCCGCTTCGTTTTAAACTGTATGGTCCGATGTCTAAGATGATAGCAAGAAGATTGGTTGTGGAAAATTCTTTATATTTTGAGGAGCGTACTGTTGCAAATGATATATGGTTTTCTATTACATCTGGTTTTTATGCGCAAAAAGTGATTGCTGATAGGACTATGATTTATTGTCTTACAGTACGTAAAGGTTCATTAGAATTGTTTGTGAATAAAGAACGATGTGACGAAAGATTAGCTGCTGCTTTTAGAATAAATGATTTTTTGAAAGGTAGGGGGCTTTTGAGATATAGATTTAATGTCTGTGTGTTTTTAAAATTTTATTCAAATTTTGGTTTAGTGGTGTTATTGTCTCGCTTTATGTGCATTTGTCAACACTATCAGGGAGCTTATTTATTGTTTATGGAGGATCTTCTAGAATGTTTTTTGAAACTATTCAAGAAAAGAAAAGCGGGATTCAAACACGTGATTGGTAAAAATTAGTTGTATGAGAATCTCTAAAACCAGAATAAGTCGTATATCATTATATTTAGTATCTTTTATAATGCTTTGTTCCATGAAACCTTGGTTTGTATGGAATAGTCCTATTATCTTGTATATTCTGGTTGTGTTATTTATATTAACTCGATTGATTTTTGTACGAAGCATCAATAAAAAGTATTGTTTCTTATTGATACTTTGTTTTATAGTGTATACAGTTGTCGATGTTCCTCATATCAATGATGTAAAGCGATTTGTAGAGTATATTTTTAGACATTTAATTTGTGTTTCATTGGTTATATTATTCTTGTCTGAAGAAAGAGCTTCATTGATAAAAATATTTATAAATCTTTATGCTGGGGTTCTTTTACTTTCTTTAATAATATATTTTATAGTGATATTGGGGGTGCCAGTTTACTCTTATGAAGTTCCTATTAGTGATCCATATTATTCATGGGGATTTAGAAATTGTTTGTTTTTGATACTCCCTATGCCTTCATTACCATATTATCGATTTCAATCAATTTTTTTAGAACCAGGTCATGTTGGTATGATTTCATCTTTAATATTATATACAATAAGGTATAATATTAAATCATGGCAAGGTATAATTATTTTGTTGTCTTCATTATTGTCAATGTCATTAGCTTCATATATGCTGTTATTTTTAGGGATGATTATTTATAAATTGTCTTTGGGGAATTTTTTTAAAACTATCACTCTGTTTTTAATGATAATAATGACATGTACTCTGATTTATAGTTTTCTCCCAAATTCGTATTTTTCTCAAGCTATATTGCTTAGATTGGAATATGATAAGGATAAGGGGTTTATAGGAAATAATCGGACAACAGAGGGCTTTGAGTATTATTATGATAACAAATTTTATAAAACAGAGTCTGTTCTTTGGGGTATTGGTAGTGACCTTGGTGATATTTCTGATAAAGGTGGTAACAGTTCATATAAAGTTTTTATTGTTCAACATGGCATTTTGGGACTTGTACTATTAGCACTCTTTTTTGTTACTATTGCTTTGTATTCTAAATCTCCATTTATTAAAGGTTTATTATTGTTGTATGCTGCTTCTTTTTGGCAGAGACCGTATGCATTATGGGAGGTCGAATTATTTCTTTTTATCTCAATTGCATTGTTGGTGAAGCAGAATGAAACATATAATTTATGTGCTAAATATCCAATTGCAACATTTTGTGTTAATTCTTGATAAACTTAACGTTCATAATTCTAATTACAAAATGTATAATTCTTATATAGTAGTTTTTTTGCTTATTACAGAAATGAATCAGTATTAAAATTTGTATAGGATTGTTTTTATAGGAACTTTTATAGAGCTATCAGTAATATAGAAATTATAAGTGAATATTGTTTGCAATTATTGGGACGGTAATTTTTGAAGATAATTATCTTGTTTATTTATAGAAGAAGATTTTTTAAAAGTAGTTTTTATATGATACCACTAGTGTTCCGTTAAATTTTCGTTCATGTCATTTTTGAGAAAATTAAAATCGTAACTATTTGATATTTAGGGAATAATAATTTCTATAGACTGAGTATTATTGTAATCTTCATTTCAAATCCATCTGCTTTATATGTGACTTTAATTTATTGAATATCAATAATATAAGAAATGTGAGACTGATTTTAACGGAATACTAGTGATCTGATACATTAAAATTGGATACTAAAATATGATATCTTATGCTTGTTACTATCGCTATTCCTGTTTATAATGGAGAAAGTTATCTGAGAGATGCAATACAATCTGTAGTAAATCAAACTTTTCAAGACTGGGAGTTATATCTCATAAACGATGGGAGTACTGATAACTCTTTAGCTATTATGCAAGAGTATGCTTTGAATGATATTCGAATTAAAGTGATAGATGATGGACAAAACAAGGGCTTGGTTACTCGATTGAATCAATCAATAGAGACGGCTATAGGTAAGTATTATGCTCGAATGGATGCAGATGATATCATGTATGTTACTCGTATTGAAGAACAAGTAAGGTTTTTGGAATCTCATCCTGATGTAGATGTATTAGGTACTTCTATTATGATAATTGATAATGAGAATAATATTGTGGGGTCTAATATGCATGATGGAAAGGTTAATGCTTTTATTCATCCTACAGTGATGGGGAAGTCGGAGTGGTTTAGGGCTAACCCCTATTGTGGTTGGGCATTAAGGGCTGAAGATATGGAATTATGGAGTAGAACAGCTTCTAAAAGTAATTTTTGGGCCTTAGATAAGCCTCTTTTATTCTATAGGGAGTTTGGTGTGCCTGTAACAAAGAAATATATTCAAACGCAAAAAACTTTACTTAGAATCTTTTTGCGTTATGAAAAATATGAGAAATCTTGCTTTTGGTGGTTGAAAAATAGTTTGTATGCTGTAGTAAAGATTGTTGCTTATATAATATTTGACCTGTTTGATAAGACAGATATACTGGTTAGTAAAAGACATAGAATGCCATTACCGGGAACAAAATTGTTATCTAAAGAAGATTTGATAAAATCTATTAGTCGTAAATAGTTTAGTAGATGATGCAAAGATATTGCCTAATGTTTCAATAGTAATAATGCTAAAGTAGGTGCTAATTGTGTGGCGGTGGAGGATGTGCCAGATGGGGCAACGGTGGTATTGCCAAAACAAGAATCATAATAAAGAGAACTGAATGAGGAAAAAGTTTATTGTTGTAACGACAATTCCTGCCTCTCTTCGATTTTTTGAAGGGCAATTGAACTTTCTGAATAAAACTTTCGAGGTGATGGCTATATCTTCAGATAAAAAAAACTTAGAAGAAGTTGGGCAGAAAGAGGGGATTTCTGTTCATTGTATTCCAATGCAAAGACCTATATCTTTGTGTAAAGATATAATTAGCTTTTATCGTTTTATTGTGTTTTTTCTGAAGTCTAATCCTTACATAGTACATGGAAATACCCCCAAAGGCGGTTTCTTATCAATGCTTTCAGCAAAAATTACGAATGTTCCTGTACGTATTTATATATGTCATGGACTTCGTTATCAGGGATATGGTGGACTAATGAAAAAATTGCTTCAAATGATGGAGAGGATTTCGTGCGTGTGCGCGACCGAAGTGATATGTGTTTCTGTTGGAGTGAAACAGACATTGTTGGCAGACCATATATGTAAGAAGCAAAAACTGAAAGTTATAGCTTATGGTAGTGCAAATGGTATTAATCTAAATAGATTTGATAAACAAAAAATAGGTACAATAGTTCTTCCTCAAATCTCGAAAGGTGGTTTTGTGTTTTGTTTTGTTGGGCGTATTGTTAAGGATAAAGGGGTGAATGAACTGATTACTGCTTTTGACCGATTATCGACTGAGAATGAAGATGTACATTTGGTTGTGGTAGGCTCGATAGAGAATGAACAAAATCCGATAGCAGAAATTACTAAAAACACGATGCAAGTGAATACTCGTATTCATACCGTTGGTTTTCAACCAGATGTAAGACCATATATGAACCAATCAGATGTATTTGTTTTGCCGTCTTATCGTGAGGGCTTTGGCATGGTGCTTATGGAGGCAGGAGCATTAGGAATTCCGTGTATAACTACTGACATAATAGGTTGTAATGAAATAATCCAAGATGGCGTTAATGGCAAAATAATTCCTCCTTGTGATGAAGAGGCTTTATACCATGCGATGAAGTGGTTCTATGAACATCGTGATGATGAAGTGAAAGAAATGGCAAAGCGCGCTCGCCCTATGATTGTAGAACGTTACGAACAGCGTAAGGTTTGGGAAGCGCTATTGGAAGAGTACCGTTCTTTGGGAAAGTAAGATTTAGTATTGCATAATATAGAAGATAATTTTGGGTAATGTTTACAGAGTAACATTATAAATACATCTAGGTAATAAACCGATTTTAGAGTTAGCTCGATAATTATCTGATGAAGATAAATTCGAGATGAACTGTACAGTCCTTTCGCACATAATTTTATTTTTTTAATCATGTACTCTCATTTTTTTAAAAGAGTGATTGACTTCATCCTTGTGTTTTGTGTGTTGGCTTTGATTTGGCCGATACTCCTTCTTTTTGCCCTATGGTTACATTTTGCCAACAAAGGTGCAGGAGCATTCTTTACTCAGGAGCGTCCGGGAAAAGATGGAAAGATATTCCAAGTGATAAAGTTTAAGACGATGACTGATGAACGGGATACGGATGGTAATCTGCTGCCGGATGCACAGCGTTTGACTAAGGTAGGGCGTTTTGTGCGTTCTACAAGTATTGATGAATTGCCACAACTGATTAATGTATTGAAAGGGGACATGGCTTTGATAGGTCCTCGTCCTTTATTATCTCAATACTTACCGCTTTATAGTAAAGAACAAGCTCGTCGTCATGAAGTCCGTCCGGGGATTACGGGTTGGGCACAAGTGAATGGGCGCAATGCTATCTCTTGGACGAGGAAATTTGAATTGGACGTGTGGTATGTAGACCATTGCTCTTTGAAACTTGATGTGAAAATTTTTTTTCTAACAATTAAGAAAGTGTTTATGAGGGATAGTATTTCCAAGGAAGGTCAAGCTACTACAATTCCATTTGATGGATATAATTAAGTTGATTAATCATGAATGATATTGCTATATATGGTGCAGGTGGTTTCGGTAAAGAGATTGCTTGCTTAATTTATTGGATAAATGAGGTGAAGCCTCAGTGGAATTTGATAGGCTTTTTTGATGATGGAGTAGAATGTGAAACTCAAATATCGCATTATGGTAAAGTGCTAGGAGGAATGGATACCCTCAATTCATGGAATAAGTCTTTGAGTGTGGTTTTTGCAATTGCTAACAATAAAGTACTTCGTAAACTCTCTTCGTTAATAAGCAATACAAATGTTCAGTTTCCTAATATTATAGCCCCTAATATTGTCATAAAAGATGTTGAGACCTTCAAAATAGGGAAAGGAAACATTATACAAGGCGGTTGTGTCGTATCTTGTGATGTAATAATTGGAGACTTTAATATATTCAACGGGGCTGTTGTCTTAGGACATGATGTGAAGATAGGAGATTACAATGTATTAATGCCTTCTGTCAGAATATCCGGTGAAGTGGTGATGGGCGACTGTAATTTCTTTGGAGTGGGTTCCATTGTATTGCAACAACTAAAAATAAAAAATGATACAAAACTTGCTGCCGGAAGTGTGCTTATGACTAAACCTAAAGAAGGAAATGTGTATTTAGGAGTACCGGCGAAAGTATTGAAACTATAGGTGTAAAGATAAGTAATGACTAAAAAAACAGTTTATGGAAATGAAAGAATTTGTGAGCAATTTTGCTGCTCAGTTTGATGAAACAGAAGAAAGTGTATTTACTCCGGAAACTCGCTTTAGAGAGATTGAGGAGTGGTCTTCATTAGTTGCTCTTAGCGTGATTGCCATGGTGGATGAGGAATATGATGTGACTCTAAAAGGAGACGACATTAAAAAATCGGAAACAATAGCGGATATTTATAACACTGTGGCAAGTAAACTTTAATAAGCTTGTTGATAAAAAGAATATGGCTATCATTCATATAAATAATATCCGTATAGCAGGTATTGCAGCTGGTGTTCCAAGAAACATTGTAAAGACTGTATCTACAACAGATAAATATGATGACGAAGCTTACATTGAGTCTGTTGGAGTGAGGGAAAAACGTTTTTCTAATGAATTTACTTCTTCGGATTTATGTGAAGCAGCGGCAAAAAAGCTTATGTGGGATTTGAACTGGGAAAACGAAGACATTGATTTACTGATGCTTGTAACTCAAACTCCGGATTATATATTGCCAGCAACAGCATGTGTGTTGCATGGAAAGTTAGGATTAAAGAAAAGCTGTCTCTGCTTTGACATTAATCTTGGATGTTCGGGATGGGTATATGCAATGTCAGTTGCACTCTCGTTAATGACTTGTGGCAGAATAAAACGTGCTATAGTATTAGCTGGTGATGCACGTAAACAAGTTCCGGAAGAACACGACCAACTTTTTGGATATGCAGGTACTGCTACTGCTCTCGAATATGATGAAAAGGCAAAACCTATCACTATTGATTTGGGAAGTGATGGAACTGGATATGATGCGATAATCCGTCCTGGTGGTGGGGCCCGTAATCCTATAACGCCAGCTTCGTTAGAGTTGCAGGATTGCGAGGATGGACGTAAGCGTCATGCTTGTCAAACGAGAATGAACGGCATGGATGTATTTGCATTCGGGATTACCACTGCTCCTAAATCCATTAAAAAGGTATTTGCAGAGTGTGGTATTACCATGGATGGAGTGGATTATGTATTGTTTCATCAGGCAAACATAAAAATGCTCGAAACTATCAAGAAAAAGTTGAAATTGACGGACGAAAAAGTTCCTTATAGCTTGAGACGGTTTGGCAACACTTCATCAGCATCCATTCCACTTACTGTTGTGACAGAATTGAGGGAACAGCTATATGGAAAAGCAGTTACTTTGGTAGGCTGTGGTTTTGGAGTAGGACTTTCATGGGGGACGATTCTTTTTCATACAGATGAAAATTTAGTGATTTCTGAATTACAAGAACTTTAAAAGTTATGTTGCATTATAATCCTTTTTCTTTAGAGGGAAAAACAATACTTGTCACGGGAGCTTCATCCGGTATAGGAAAAGCTACTGCTACAGAATGTGCCAAGATGGGGGCTAACCTTATTATAACGGCACGCAATGAAGAACGTCTCAATGCTACGTTTGCTGATTTGGATGTGAAGAACGGGCAGGCACACAAGGTTGTGGTAGCTGATTTGCAGGTGGTGGAACAAGTGGAAAATCTGATATCTGAAGCTGGTAAGATAGATGGACTGGTGCTTTGTTCGGGTAAAGGACTGACATTGCCGTTCCAGTTTTCGAGCCGTGATAAGTTTGATGATATTTTTGAGACCAATTTTTATGCTCCTATTGAATTAATGCGCGTGCTTTATAAAAAGAAGCAAATCAATAAAGAGGGGGCTGTCGTGATATTGGCTTCATTGGGTGGAACAGAGGTATTCAGCGGTGGTAACTGTATTTACGGTGCATCGAAGGCTGCCTTGAATTCCATTATGAAATTTTGTGCCAAAGAGTTTGCATCGAGAAAAGTACGTGTAAATAGTATTTGTCCAGGGATGGTTGATACTCCTTTAATTCATAGAGGTACAGTCAGCGAAGAGCAATTACAGGAGGATATGAAACGTTATCCTCTGAAACGTTATGGAGTACCTGAGGACATTGCATATGGTGTGGTGTATTTACTGTCTGATGCCTCCTCGTGGCTGACTGGTCATTCGATGGTGTTGGATGGTGGAGTGTCAATTTAAAGCTAAGAATAAAAATGGATATAAAATGTGAAATAATATCAGTAATTGCTAGAACACTGAATGTTGAAGAATCAGTGATTACTATGGAAATGGCTGCCGGTGATATTGAACAATGGGACTCGATGGGTAACGTGGCTATTCTTACGACTATTGAAAATGAATTAAATGTGGATTTTCCAGTAGAAGACCTTTTTGAGCTAAACACGGTAGGAAGTATTGTAAATAAAGTTATTGAGTTGAAGAATGTGTAGTTTAACACATAGCCAATTACTGCAAGCTATTTATCGGTATTCGGTGCAGAGTGCGGATAAAACGGCTATCATAGCAAAGGGCGTTTCGGTGAGTTATGCATTGCTGTGGAAAAACATACTTGGTGCGGCGGCTTGTCTTCAATCATTGGGATTGGAGAAAGGTGACTGTATTTTACTTTCTGCTTTGAAAGATGTTGAATTTGTATATTTATATTTTGCTGCTCATCTGTTGGGACTGGTTAATGTGATAGTTGACCCGACCTCGAATGAGGAAAGAAAAAAATATATCATTGAAACGGTTCGTCCGAAAAGAGTCTTTGGTCTTAAGGGAGGTATTGGGTATTCTGAGGTTTCTTTGGTGGGAAAACCTGCTGACATCGGACTGCTTTCTGCTCAAGATATAGCTGATATTATGTTCACAACCGGTACTACCGGAAAACCAAAAGGCGTGCTTTTGTCACATGCCAATATTAGTGGCTCTGCCAATAATATTAATCGATATATCGGGAATACAGCCGATGATGTAGAGGTATTGGGTTTACCTATTTGCCATTCGTTTGGTTTGGGTAGATTACGTTGTAATATGTTGTTAGGAGCAACATTTATCTTATTGGGTAGTTTTGCTAATCTAAAGTTATTGTTTAACACGATGGAACAATATCATGTGACAGGGATAGGCATGGTACCTGCTGTATGGGAGTATATCAAGAAATTGAGTGGAAATGTTTTTGGAAAGTTTGCAAGTCAGATGAGTTATATTGAAATTGGTAGTGCGGCAATGAGTGTGGAGAACAAGCGGTTACTGATGGAAATGTTTCCAAACACTCGTATTTGTATGCATTACGGATTGACAGAGGCATCCCGTTCACTCTTTATGGAATTTCATGAATATGCTGACGATTTGGTTACTATCGGAAAGCCTGTAACAAAGGAGGTGGATGTGAAAATCTTCAGTGATGAAGGTCTGGAACTTCCGATAGGAGAATCCGGTGAATTGTGCATAAAGGGGAATATGGTGATGAAGTCTTATCTGGTGGACGGTGATACTGTAGATTCTTTTTGGGGAGAATATTTCCGCACAGGTGATTATGCATATAAATCGGAAAATGAAAATTTCTATTTGGTGAGCCGTAAAAAAGAGATGATTAATGTCGGTGGTAAGAAAGTGAGTCCTATTGAAATAGAGGATGCAATTATAGCTTTGGGAGGTGTATCGGACTGTATTTGTGTTGCAATGAAAGATCCAAGAGGATTGGTTGGTGAGGTGCCTAAAGTATATGTACTAAGGGA
The DNA here is from genome assembly GCF_013874375.1 of Bacteroides sp. CACC 737. Classification (NCBI taxonomy): domain Bacteria; kingdom Pseudomonadati; phylum Bacteroidota; class Bacteroidia; order Bacteroidales; family Bacteroidaceae; genus Bacteroides; species Bacteroides sp. CACC 737. The sequence continues at coordinate 2,100,198 of NZ_CP059408.1, read as the reverse complement.
GGGAACTACCAAATCTTTAGAAGAAATCGATACATTGTTGGGAAACAAAATTGAGAATTATAAAATGCCGGTGAAGTTTGAATGGATTGATAAAATTCCAATGACTTCATCGGGAAAAAAACAACGATTAGCTTTATGTCACAATTGACAATCAGAAATGTGAGAATAGCAGGAATGGCAGCTTGTGTCCCATCACGGGTAGAAGAAAATTTGTCACTTCCTATTTTCAAGGATGAAAGTGAAGCAAAGAAAGTTATGGCATCGACTGGCATCGAAAGGCGACGAGTGGTACAATTAGGAACGACAGCATCTGATCTTACAGTAGCTGCTGTTCATCGGATATTGACCGATTTGAGTTGGGAGATTTCAGAAGTGGATTGCTTGATTTATGTATGTACATCTCGTGATTTTATTGCTCCACAAACAGCATGTATCCTTCAAAACCGCTTGGGATTACGTAACGATTGTTACGTAATGGACTTACCTTTAGGGTGCTCAGGATGGATTTATGGGATTAGTGTGATAGGCTCTTTAATGTCACATGGCTCTTTTAAAAAAGGTTTGTTGATTGCAGCTGAGACAAATTCCATCAACCGAAATTCTAAAGATAGGACGGTTAAACCTTTGTTTGGCGACGCTGCCACGGTAACAGCATTTGAATATGATGCTTCATTCGGCAAACCTTTTAATTTTGTATTTGGAGTGGATGGTTCTGGCTATCAGGCTGTGTGGACAAAGTATGGAGGAATGCGATATCCGACAACTGTTGAAGCGGTTGTTGAAAAGGAAATAGAACCGGGCATTGTCCGCAAGGGAACTGATATGATAGTCAATGGTATGGATGTGTTTGCGTTTGCTATCAAGACACCGCCTCGTTCGTTGAAAGAACTTATAGAGGCTTATCATATCAATGTGGATGAAATAGATTATCTCTATTTACATCAAGCAAATAAATTCATTGACGAGAAGATTCGCAAATCGGTGAAGATACCTGCAGAGAAAGTTCCTTATTGCTTGGAAGATTTCGGCAATGTGACAAGTGCCTCCATTCCTTTGACCATGGTTACCCGTACTGCAGAAGCATTATGTAACAAAAAGAACCATTGCTTGGCTTGTGGATTTGGGGTAGGACTTGCTTGGGCATGTATGGAGTTTAATGTGGATAATATTGTTGTTTCTGAATTGGTGGAATACTAAGAAAAATTGGCATATGAATGCAATAGTAAGGAAGTTGAAATTATATCGTATATCAACAGTATTGAATTATTGTCGAAATAGTTGGGATAATAGTGCATTTGTCATAAAACAATGTCCTTCAAAAAGTAGATTCAGTGTATTTGTTGATTTATTATATTGGTATATTTTTTATGGTAATGATTTTAATGACTATTGTACTTTTACATTTTGGAATAAATCAATAGCTGAACGAAAAGCATATATATCATTGCGCAGAAATGATGTTCTAAGATATACTTTTAGTACTCCAGAAGTGTATGAATTGTTTCTTGATAAAGCTAAATTTAATCAACGATTTCGGAAATATATAAATAGGGGATGGTTAACAACAGTAAATAAGAGCTGGGATGAAATTGTGAAATTTATAATTCAATATAGAGATGTTATTGCTAAACCTTTAAAAGATTACGGAGGGCATGGTGTATTTAGAATATGTACTTCTTCTGATAACTATAAATATGTACTAGATATTTTGGAGCAAAAGATTATTACTGGAGAACAATTTATAATAGAGGAAATTATAACAAATTGTGAGAAACTAAAGAACTTAGCGCCAGGTTCATTGAATACGATTCGTATTGTTACCGTATTAGATCGGGAAAAACAATTACACATACTGGCCGCATTATTGCGTATGGGCAATGGGGTTGCATTAACTGATAATTATCATGATGGTGGTATGGCTTGTGTGATAGACTCTGAAAAAAGCATTTTGAAAGGTGATGCTTATGGCATGAACTGTGCAAGATATGAGGTTCATCCTTATTCTCATATTAAATTTGATGGTTTTATTATTCCACATTTTGATGAATGTATCTCAATTATAAAAGAAATTGTTTATTATGAACCTGATGCAAGATACGTTGGATGGGATTTAGCTATAGCTCAAAATGGGATAGAGTTGTTAGAAGGTAATATTCCTCCAGGAGAAGATATAACTCAAATTGCATCTGGATGTGGTTTATGGTATAAAATGCAAGCGTGGAAATAGTATATGAACTAATAATTATATGGATATGCAATATATAAAATTGAATAATGGTATTGAAATGCCACAAATTGGTCTAGGAACATTTCTTATACCGAAGGATAAGCTGGAGGATACTCTGATAAAAGCCTATGACATGGGTTACAGACAGTTTGATACAGCTTGGAGATATTATAACGAGGCTGATATTGCTCGGATTTTCAAAAAACATGGTATCAAGCGTGAAGATGTGTTTATTACTACAAAAGTGAATATTGATGCGCTTTACTGTGGAGGATATAAGTATGGAATTCATAGAATTCTTAATCGAAGGAATAATGTCAGTATTGAACAAGCTGTTCAAAAATCTTTTGATAACCTTGATACGGAATATATAGACTTGTTCTTGATTCATAATCCTTGGAAAATATTCATGGATATGTGGAAGGTTCTTGAGAAATTCTATAAAGAGGGAAGAATCAGGGCTATTGGGGTTTCCAATTTTCTGCAGCCACATATTGAAGCTTTGAGTGAGATTTCGGATGTTGTTCCTGCTGTGAATCAAATAGAAATTAGTCCGTTAAACGCTCAGATTGAGTTAATAAAATATTGTCAGGATAGGGGAATTGCAGTTGAATCTATGTCGACATTTAGCCATTTCCGTTCAGTAGAACCAAGACTGGAGATTATTGAACATCCTTTGATTTTGGCAATCGCAAAAAAACATGGTAAGAGCACCGTTCAAGTAGTCCTGCGCTGGCTTATTCAAAGGGGGATTATTGTGATTCCTAAAACTTGGAATGTAGTTCATTTGAAAGAAAATATTTCGATTTTAGACTTTGAACTGAGTGTCGATGAAATGGCTGATATTACTTCCTTGAATAAAGGTAAGTGCTTGAATTATAATTCATTTGTTGCACAAAGAGGTCTGCCTAAAAAATATAGAAATTGGGAAGGGTTTAAAAATCCTGATAATTTTACGGATATGTTCAACAATTTTCCAGCATGGAGGAAATGGTTATCAATTTATTGATAATATATTTTTAATTATAGAAGATTGTACTGATAGTCGGTGATTCAATATGTATCGGGTGTTAATTGTGATGTATATTGATTTTGCTCAATATCCTTAATATAATGCTAATCGTAAAATCCATTATCAATACTGTTTTAGAATCAAGAACATATATTCTTGAAGTTAGCAGAACTGAATTCTGGATTGTCGATCCTGGGGATATTGAACAAATTATGGAGACTGCGGGTGACGGCAAAGTGCTGAAGGGTATTCTGTTGACACACATTCACTATGATCATATCTATGGATTGCCTGCTTTAATACGGATATTTCCTGGTGCAATAATCTATACTAACGAAGCAGGTGTAGAGGCTTTGGCTTCCGCAAAACTGAATCTATCTAAATACCATGATAAACCAATAATATATTCAGGAAAGAATATTAAAGTTGTTCGTGAAGAAGATTCCATTACCTTATTAGATGGGATAAATGCAAAGGTAATAGAAACGCCAGGGCACAGTCCAACTTGCATTACTTATCTCATAGGGAGCTATGTTTTTTCTGGGGATTCATATATACCGGGATATAATGTTGTAACTAATCTTCCCAATGGAAATAAGAAGGAGGCGGATAAATCGAAAGCACTAATAATTCGATTGGCTGAGTCTCGGATATTATGTCCAGGACATCTTGAGAAAGTAACCCTTGCTAAAAAAGAAGCAATTATATAGTTTTAGATATGAAACGGCTTTGGAAAAAGCTCTGTAAAATCTTTGTTTTTTTGCTAATTCCATATTATGTAAAAAGAGAGATATCTTCATAATATTCATTGCACTTCTTTGAAAAGAAATTCATTTATAACTTTATGGACAAACGAATATATCTTTGCCTCGCTCACATGAGCGGCAAGGAGATGGGCTTCATACAAGAAGCCTTTGATACCAACTGGGTTGTTCCTCTCGGACCGAATGTGAATGCCTTCGAGCAGGATTTGGAATGCTTTGTGGGGCAGAATAAAAAGGTGGTGGCTTTAAGTGCCGGTACTGCCGCTGTGCATCTGGCCTTGCTTGCTTGCGGAGTTAGTCAGGGTGACGAAGTGATAGTACAGAGCTTCACTTTTTGTGCCTCTTCCCATCCGGTGACCTACCTCGGTGCCACTCCGGTATTTGTGGATTCTGAGGCTGATACTTGGAACATGGACCCGCTTCTTCTGGAGCAGGCTATCAGGGACCGTATCGACAAGATCGGCCGAAAGCCCAAAGCGATTGTTCCGGTGGCTTTGTATGGGATGCCCTACAAGATAGACCAAATTATGTCGGTGGCAGATAAATATGATATTCCGGTCATAGAGGATGCCGCCGAAGGCTTTGGAAGCAAGTTTGACGGGCAAGTTCTTGGAACTTTTGGCAAATATGGTGTGCTTTCTTTCAATGGCAACAAGATGATAACCACCAGTGGTGGCGGTGCTTTGATTTGCCCTGATGAAGAGTCCAAACGTGAGATAATGTTCTATGCTACCCAGGCCCGTGAGTCCTATCCCTACTACCAGCATGAGCGTATAGGCTATAATTATAGGATGAGTAACATTTGTGCGGGAATCGGCCGCGGTCAGATGACGGTGGTGGATGAGCACATAGCGCACCATAAGCATCTGTGCGGTCTGTATCGTGAGCTGTTGGCGGATGTGGAGGGAATCACGCTTCATGAGAATCCTTCCGGACGTTATGACAGCAATTATTGGCTGAACACGGTACTGCTTGACGGGAATCTGCATGTGAGAGGTGAGGAGGATGCCTACCGTGAGACAGTGAAAGGTGCCGTTGGTGGTGCCGCGGGTGTTACGCATGAGTCAATGAGTGCCCATACCTCTTGTGAGCCCAACCGTAATGTGGAAGCCATGCGTATTTGCTTGGACAGAGCCGGTATCGAGAGCCGTCCCTTATGGAAGCCTATGCATCTCCAGCCGGTTTATGCAGCTAATCCTGCCTATGTGAATGGTGTCAGTGAGGGTTTGTTCAGGCGTGGTCTTTGCTTGCCGAGTGGTCCTTATGTGACGGATGAGGATGTGAGATACATAGTGAATGAAATGAAGGAGAGTATACTATGAAATCTACATAGTATCAATTTTTTATGAACTAATTTCAGAAAACAGCTTCAGTGGGGCTGTTTTCTTTGTTTATAGGCATATTTGAGATGGGTACCGAGAATCTTCTCTGACTTCGGGGGATATCCATAATGTGATCTTCTGTGATAGAGAGCCATAGTTGTGTGTTGCCACTCTTATTTGAATAACCGTTCTTTGGCGGTGAATAATAACCAATAAACGTTTATCAATTATGGCAGTAGTAGCTTATTTAAGAGTAAGTACAGAAAAACAGTTTTTAGAGAATCAGCGCGAGGAAATTATACGCTTCGCGGAGAAGAATGGGTTGAGTATCGACAGATGGTACATGGAGACGGTCAGCGGAAAAGTGAGTAGCAAAGAGCGTAAACTGGCGGGCTTGTTGGATCGGATGAAACCGGGAGACTCCTTGATTATAACGGAGATTTCGCGGCTTAGCCGGACACTGCTGGAGATAATGACCATTCTTAACTCCTGCATCAAAAGGGGAGTGGTGCTGTACAGTACCAAAGAGGGGTATGTGTTCCAGAATGACATCAATAGCAAAGTGCTGGGATTTGCTTTTGGACTGATGGCCGAGATAGAGCGTAATCTGATTTCCATGCGCACCAAAGAAGCCTTGGAACGACGGAGGAAAGAAGGAAAACATCTGGGCAGGAAGAAAGGGGACACACCCAAAATGAAGATACTCTATGCGAACAAGAGGAAGCTTGTAAGGGAGCACCAAAGAGGAGAGTCGTGTGCTGAGCTTGCCCGGCAGATGGGAGTGTCACGGACTACGATGTTCCGTTTTCTGAGACACTATTGAGCAATTCAGCTAAACGAAGGTGTCAAAGGTGGGATTCCTTTTGACACGCTTCGTGTGGGCTACTTATTCGGCTGATACTTCTTTCTTTTCCTTCCACTCTTTCCCGCGCTTGTGCAGGTTTTTCAGCTCGAATGACAGCATGATACGGAAGAAACCTATAATCAGGAATGCAAACGAAATCATGTACACGGCGTAAAGGGCGCCTACTGCCGGTTGCCACAAGATGATGAGCGAGCAGATGACGGCAAGAATACCGAAAGCAACGTACCATCCCCAGTCTCTTGTCCCATATCTTTTGAGGTCCATGGCATAGCCTACGGATGAGAAGCCGCGGAACATCAGCCAGAAGGCGATGAGGAACGGAATGACTTCCATGCTGAGCATCGGGTAGGCTATCAGGTAGAATCCCAGAATCATGTCGATGATGCCTCCAGCCAGATACCATCCCCAACTGGATACCCTTCTACGGTTACTTACTGCAAAGGATATTTCCAGCAGACCGCTGAACAACATGGAGACGCTGAACAGAATGCTCAATACCGCATACCCGCTGAGAGGGGAGAACATCAGGCTTATAGCCACTATTACATAAAGAATACCAAGAATGAGTGAAATCCACCAATTCTTTACTTCCTGCTGAAGTTCGTCAAAAATAGTTTTCATGTGAATTTAATTTTTTAAGTGATTATCATTAATTCGTCTGTAGAATAACAGTTTATCCGGAAAAAAGTTTCGGGTGAACTTTTTCTGTATGTAATTTGTTATGTATACATATAATTTGATAAAACTATGGCTACAACAAAATTTAAAGGACAACCGGTAAAGGTTATCGGTGAATTTATAAAGGTGGGCTCTGTTGCCCCCGATTTCGAATTGGTAAAAACAGATTTGTCTTCATTCTCTTTGAAGGAACTGAACGGGAAGAATGTTATTTTGAATATTTTCCCCAGCCTTGACACTGGTGTGTGCGCTACTTCTGTACGTAAGTTCAACAAACTGGCTGCCGGCCTGCCCGATACGGTAGTGTTGGCAATCTCCAAGGATTTGCCTTTTGCACATGCACGTTTCTGTACAACGGAGGGTATTGAGAATGTGATTCCTTTGTCTGATTTCCGTTTTTCCGATTTTGATGAAAACTACGGGGTACGCATGGCCGACGGACCGCTTGCAGGTCTACTGGCGCGTTCGGTAGTGGTTATCGGCAAAGATGGTAAGATTGCCTATACGGAATTGGTACCTGAAATTACGCAAGAACCTGACTATGATAAAGCTATTGCAGCTGTAAAGTAGAAAGTTTGGATTTGGGATAAGCAATAAAAAGCGGTGGACAGAATTTATCATGCTGTCCACCGCTTTTTTATTATCATGCCGTTTCCTTTTTTATTTCTTCTTCATGCCTTTATAGATGAAGAATGCCACGATGAGTACGCCGATGCCGATAAATACATAACCTATCTCATGGCTGTATTCCGTTACTTTGGCAAGCAGCTGTTCTTCGTTCTCGATGCCGGGTACTGTGGACAAGTAATATCCGATGAAAGCCAGGATGGAATTCCAAAGGCCCGCACCCAGGGTGGTGTACAGCAAGAAAGTTCCCAGTTTCATGCGTGCCAGACCGGCAGGGATGGATATCAACTGGCGTACGGCAGGTATCAGGCGGCCGACAAAGGTTGATACGGCTCCATGCTTGTCGAAATATTCTTCCGCATGCTGCACTTTGGCTTCGTCGATGAGGCACATGTGCCCGAAACGGCTGTTGGCAAACTTGTAAATGATGGGGCGTCCCAGCCATTTTGCCAGATAGTAGTTTATCAAGGCTCCGATATTTGCCCCTATGGTTGCAAACAATACCACCAGATATATATTCATGTTGTCATTGTTGGCGGCTTTCCAAGCGGCAGGAGGGACTACAACTTCCGAAGGGAAGGGAATAAACGAACTTTCAATGGCCATCAATAAAGTGATGGTCCAGTAATTGAGGTGGTCGAGACACCATTGGATAAAGGCTACTGATTCCATTTGCTAGATTAGTGGTATATAATTACTGTTATTGTAATGCATTGAAAATATTCTTCATTACTAGGGCCAGCTCTTCCTGATTATCTTCTTGTAGTATCTGTTGCAATTTGTCCAGCTCTTCCAGCCTGAACGGATGTTCGCACAGCTGGTTGTACTTCATGAAGTTCTCTTTGTCTTTGAGCAGCATATACAGAGAGGTCAGCCTTTCGTTGATACCTTCAAAGTCCGGTTCTATCTCTTTGACATGTTCAAAGGCCAGCTTGGCATAGCTTAGTTGTCCTATCTCCATGCTACACATGCCTATTTCGTGCCAGGTATCCGCATAGGGGGCATACTCTAAGGCTTTGGCCCATTTTTTCACACCTTTCTCATACTCACCTTCTTCCATGTAGATGCGTCCCTCAATCAGGTACGGGTCTATCTCTTCGGGTGACAGGTCGTATGCTTTTTTACAATATTGGTGGGCTTTGCGCTTCTTTCCCATCTTGTGCAGGCATAGGGCCGCATTGGCGTAAAGGGAGGGCAAGGCGAAGTCATGGCTGTCTTCGGCCGTTATGGCTTTTTCCAGATAGTCGTATCCTTCTTTCCATTCTCCTTTGGAGGCTTTGTTCAGACCGATGAAGGTGTTGATGAAACCGTGGGAGACAAGATGGAATTTTTCGGCCTGCAGGTAGTTCTCCATGGCACTTTCCTCATTTCCCAATTGGAAGAAGGAATGTCCTTTCATCAGGTAGGCATCGGCAAACTCGTCATCGGCCACCGTGGCATAGTCGCATGCTTCGATTGCTTTGTCGAACATCTGCTGGTCAAAGTAGCAACGGGCCAGTCCAAACCAGTAAGGAGCCGAATACGGATTCTTGTCAATCAGCTTATTGAAGAAGAAGGTGGCTTTTTCAAACAGTCCCTGGGCGTAGTAACAATCGCCAGTGACGGCAAGGTAGGCTTCTTCTTCGGCATATTTTTCGAGTCCGCGCGTCAGCCATGTCAATGCTTTTTCCGGGAATCCCATGTCTATGTACATATAGGATACATCGACGATGTTGGCTAGGTCGTCCTTATCGTCTATACTGTCGAGTATCGCTTCCGCTTCTTCTTCTTTGCCTTCGCCCAACAGTAGGTTGGCTTTCAGCACTTTCACTTCGGAAGATTCTTCGGCAATCCGTTCCAATATATCTTTGGCTTGCTCTTTATGCTGGGTGTCGAGGAATAAGTATGCCTGTTCCACCAGCAGGGCTGTATTATTCGGATGTATTCCCAAGCCATACTCTACGACCTCGGTAGCCATGGCATATTTATGATGCACGGCATACCAGTCTGCGAGGTCGGCTAAGTCGTCTGCGTCCAGATAGATGGTTCTGTTCTCTGCTTTGGCAGCTTCATATTGTTCTGCCATTTCTTGCAGTTCTTTGTCTCTTCCGGACAGCAGGTTTTTTTTACTCATATTCTTATTTATTGATTTTACCCCAAACGTCTTTCAGACCTACAGTACGGTTGAATACCATTTTTTCTGGCGTAGAATCTTTGTCAACATTAAAATAACCGATACGTTGGAACTGCAGGTAGGAGAGGGGCTGCATGCCGGCAGCGTACTTCTCGATGTAGCAGCAGGGCAGCACATTCAGGGAGTCGGGGTTGATCATTTCTTTCATGGCTGTCAGTGCGTCGCAGTTCTTCGCTTCGCGGATGGCGGCAAGCTCGTCGCGCGGGTTCTCCACTTTCCACAGACGGTCGTAGAGGCGCACTTCTGCTTCGAGGCAGTGGGCACAACTTACCCAATGGATGGTGCCTTTCACCTTACGGTTGGCTCCGGGTAGACCGCTCTTGGTATCGGGGTCGTATTCGCAATATACTTCGGTGATTTCACCGGCGTCGTTCTTCTTGCAGCCGGTGCACTTCACGATGTACGCGTTCTTCAGACGTACCTCTTGTCCCGGTGTCATGCGGAAATATTTCTTCGGAGCATCTTCCATGAAGTCGTCGCGCTCCATCCAAAGTTCGCGGCTGAATTCGATGACGTGGTTGCCTTCTTCGGGATGTTCGGGGTTGTTGACGGCTTCCATCTCTTCCACTTGTCCTTCGGGATAGTTGGTGATGATGAGCTTCACGGGGTTCAATACGGCGGATACGCGGGTGGCGCGGTCATTCAGGTCCTCGCGCACGGCGCTTTCCAGCAGGGCGAATTCATTAAGGGCGTCGTATGTGGTATAGCCAATCTTGTCGATGAACTTATGGATGGACTCCGGAGAGTAACCGCGACGGCGAAAACCGCAGATGGTCGGCATACGGGGGTCGTCCCAACCGTTTACCAAGCCTTCCTTGACCAGCATCAGCAGGTTGCGCTTGCTCATCAGCGTATAGCTGAGGTTCAGTTTGTTGAACTCATACTGATGGGGGCGGTTATCGTCGAGGTCTTTGCCTTCCTTCACCCAGTCCACGAAGAGGTCGTAGAGCGGACGGTGGGGCACAAACTCCAGTGTGCAGAGCGAGTGTGTCACGCCTTCGAAGAAGTCGCTTTGTCCGTGGGCGAAGTCGTACATCGGATAAGCCTTCCAAGTGGTACCCGTGCGATGGTGCGGATGCTTCACTACACGGTAGATGATGGGGTCGCGGAAGTGCATGTTGGGGCTTGCCATGTCTATTTTGGCACGGAGCACCATGGCACCTTCCTCAATCTCGCCGCTGTTCATCTTCTGGAATAAATCCAGTGTCTCTTCAATGGGGCGGTTGCGGTAAGGGCTTTCCACACCGGGCTGGGTGGGGGTGCCTTTCTGGGCGGCAATCTGCTCGGAAGTCTGTTCGTCGATGTATGCCTTGCCCTCTTTGATGAGGCGGATAGCGAAGTCCCACAATTGCTGGAAATAGTCGGAAGCGTAATATTCGTTACCCCATTTGTAGCCCAGCCATTGGATGTCTTCCTTAATGGCCTCTACGTATTCCACATCTTCTTTGGTGGGATTGGTGTCATCGAAACGCAGGTTGCAGACACCGCCGTGTGCGGCGGCAATACCGAAATCAAGGCAGATGGCCTTGGCGTGTCCGATGTGGAGGTAACCGTTCGGTTCGGGCGGGAAGCGTGTCTGTACTTTTCCCCCGTTTTTACCCTCTTTCAAATCGTTTTCTACTATTTGCTCAATGAAGTTCAAGCTCTTTTTTTCGCTTGTTTCTTCGCTCTTTATTTCTGCCATAATGTTACTATTTTCGTATCGTGGGGGCAAAGATAGGGTAAAAAAATGAAGAATGAAGAATGAAGAATGAAGATTTATTCTTTATGTACCGGGATATATCCGCTCTCTTTGATGATTTTCTGTCCTGCGGCAGACAAGATGAAATCGAGCAGAGGGGCTACGACCGAGGCGTTTTTCCGGTTATAATAATAGTATAGCGGGCGCACTATCGGATAAGTCTTATTGGTGGCATTCTCCAGTGTGGGAGCGGCATAATGCTGCCCGTCGTATGAAACGGCGAGTGTCTTGATACGCGGCGATACATAGGCTAGGCCCACATATCCGATGGCACCGCGTGTCTGGCTGACGGATTGGATAATGGCTCCCGTGGCAGGCATGGAGAGACTGCTGCTCATGTAGTTCTTGTTTTTCAGTACACTTTCCTTGAAGAACTCGTAGGTACCGGAGGAAGTCTCGCGGGAGTAGACTACGATTTTGCGGTCGTCTCCGCCCACTTGCTGCCAGTTGGTGATTTTGCCCCGGAAGATGTCTTCCAGTTGCTGCCGGGTCAGTTGTTTCACCGGGTTGGAGGGGTGAACCACTACGGCAAGGGCGTCGTAGGCGATGGGTACTTCTGCCAAGTCTTCTCCGGCAGCTTTGACTTTCATCTTTTCGCTGAACTTGATGGCGCGTGAAGCCATGGCGATGTCCGTGGTTTGGTCCAGCAGGGCTGAAATACCGACACCTGTTCCACCACCGGTCACAGTGACACGGGCAGACGGGTTTAGGGTCATAAAGCGTTCGGCGGTCTGCTGCGCTATGGGGAGCACGGTGTCGCTGCCTTTGATGCGTTGCGCCTGCATGCCGGTGGTGGCAGCTGCCAGGGCGAGGAGTAGGAGTAATTTTCTTGTCTTCATAAAACACATGGTGCAAATTGGGTAAACAGATAATGCAATTGGGGCAAACACATGATGTAAACCGATGGTATGCATCATGTAATCTGGCTCAACGCATGATGCAAATTAAGGCAATGGATATTACAAGTGTGTTACATGGGGTGTACTTTAAGTCGTTGTAATGGTTTTGTAACACGTTTGAAACATTTCTTTCAAACGTTAGTCACACTACCTTAACATCCGGTCCGTTCCTTTGCATACAGAAATCAATAGGCAACATGAAAAAGATTTTTGAGAAGATTGTAGAAGGTATACTGGCTTGTAGCGGCTTTGTGACGAGCCTTACCATCGTACTTATCGTCGTGTTCCTCTTTTCCGAAGCGCTAGGCTTGTTCAGCAGCAAGGTAATAGAAGAAGGGTATGTATTGGCTTTGAATAAGGAGAATCGGGTGGGCGAACTGACTCCGGCACAGATAAAGGATGTCTTTGATGAAGAGCTGACAAACTGGAACGAAGTGGGAGGGGAGGACCTTCCTATCCGCCTTTTCCGTTTGGAGGACATCACACAGTATTATACGGAAGAGCAGTTGGGCGCTTCCTATGAAAATGCAGGTGCTTGCATTACGGAGCTGGTGGAGCGTACGCCCGGTATTATAGCCTTTGTACCGCAGCAGTTCATCGTTCGTCCGGACTCAGTGCATTTGCTGAAAGACAACACCATTTCGGTGAAGGACGTCTTTGCCGGTGCCGAATGGTTTCCCACGGCAACACCTGCTGCACAGTTCGGCTTTTTGCCGCTCATTACGGGGACGTTGTGGGTCAGTCTGTTTGCCATCCTTTTTGCACTGCCGTTTGGTCTGTCGGTGGCAATCTATATGTCGGAGGTAGCCAATTCCCGGGTAAGGAATCTGCTGAAACCTATCATTGAGTTGCTGAGTGGCATACCGTCGGTGGTTTACGGCTTTTTCGGTTTGATTGTCATTGTGCCTTTTTTGCAGCAGGTCTTCGACTTGCCGGTCGGCGAGAGTGGGCTGGCGGGCAGTATTGTGCTTGCCATTATGGCACTGCCCACCATCATTACGGTGACGGAAGATGCGATGAGAAACTGCCCTCGTGCCATGCGCGAAGCCAGTCTGGCACTGGGAGCGTCGCAATGGCAGACTATATATAAGGTGGTGATTCCTTACTCCATTTCGGGCATCACCTCCGGAGTGGTGTTGGGCATCGGCCGTGCGGTGGGCGAGACGATGGCTGTGCTGATGGTGACGGGCAATGCTGCCGTCATTCCCCATACCATTCTGGAGCCGTTGCGTACTATTCCGGCTACGATTGCCGCGGAGCTGGGCGAGGCACCTGCCGGCGGACCTCACTACGAAGCATTGTTCCTACTGGGTGTCGTGCTGTTTTTCATCAGTTTATTGATAAATTTCACGGTGGAAGCAGTTTCGCCAAGACGAAAATAAAAGAAGGTAGATATGGTCAATAGAAAGCATCTTTCGCAAAACGTGGCATTCGGCTTGTTCCGTCTGTTGAGTCTGAGTGTGGTGGGAATTCTTTTTGCTATCCTCGGTTTCATTATATATAAAGGTATAGGAGTCATCGATTGGGAGTTCCTCACTACGGCTCCTGCCAACGGTATGACTGCCGGCGGAATCCTTCCTGCCATTGTAGGTACGTTCTGCTTGATGGTGGGCAGTGCCTTGTTTGCTTTTCCGGTGGGGGTGATGAGCGGTATTTATATGAATGAGTATGTGCCGAAGGGCTGGGTGGTACGCTTCATACGGATGATGACGAACAATTTGAGCGGCATCCCTTCCATCGTGTTCGGTCTGTTTGGCATGGCGCTGTTCGTCAACTATATGGATTTTGGAGACAGCATCCTGGCAGGTTCGTTGACACTGGGCCTGCTGAGTCTGCCTTTGGTTATCCGCACCACGGAAGAAGCGCTGAAAGCCATTCCCGACAGCATGCGTGAGGGAAGCCGCGCGTTGGGAGCTACCAGGCTTCAGACCATCTGGCATGTCATCCTGCCGATGGGGATGCCCAATATCATCACCGGACTGATTCTGGCGTTGGGGCGTGTTTCGGGCGAGACGGCACCCATCCTTTTCACTTGTGCCGCCTACTTCTTGCCACAGCTGCCTGCAAGTATCTTCGACCAGTGCATGGCGCTTCCTTATCACCTCTACGTCATCTCTACCAGCGGCACCGATATGGAAGCGCAGCTTCCTATTGCCTACGGCACGGCACTGGTGCTGATACTCATTATCCTCCTGGTGAACCTGCTGGCGAACGCCCTGCGGAAATACTTTGAGAAGAAGATTAAGACGAATTGAAAACATATACAATAGGTATGAAGAACAAGATAGAAACCCGTGACGTGAACTTCTGGTATGGCGATTTCCATGCCCTGAAAGGCATCAGCATGGACATTGAGGAGAAGTCTGTGATAGCCTTCATCGGTCCCTCGGGCTGTGGAAAGTCTACCTTCCTGCGCCTGCTAAACCGCATGAATGATTTGATTCCCGACACCCGTCTGACCGGCGAGATACGCATTGACGGACAAGACATCTATGGAAAAGGAGTGCAAGTGGATGAACTCCGCAAGAACGTGGGCATGGTGTTCCAGCGCCCCAATCCTTTCCCAAAAAGCATCTTCGAGAACGTTGCCTACGGACTCCGTGTAAATGGCATCACCGATAACGCTTTCATCCGTCAGCGGGTGGAAGAAACCCTGAAAGGCGCCGCCCTTTGGGACGAGGTGAAGGACAAGCTGAAAGTCTCCGCCTACGCCCTCTCCGGCGGTCAGCAGCAACGTCTCTGCATAGCCCGTGCCATGGCGGTGTCTCCTTCGGTCCTGCTGATGGACGAGCCGGCATCCGCCCTCGACCCCATCTCCACTGCCAAGGTGGAAGAGCTTATCCACGAGTTGAAGAAGCAGTACACCATCGTCATCGTTACCCACAACATGCAGCAGGCAGCGCGTGTCAGTGATAATACGGCTTTCTTCTATATGGGGCGGATGGTGGAGTTTGGAGATACCCGGAAGATATTTACGAATCCCGACAAGGTGGAAACGCAGAACTACATCACGGGACGCTTCGGGTAGCGGATTGTTCCATACAAGCAAAAATAAGTTGTACAAAAGTAATCTTAAAATAGAAACATTATGGTGAAGTTTATCGAATCTGAACTCGTCTTGCTGAAAAAGGAAATAGACGAAATGTGGACCCTGGTATATAATCAGCTCGACCGTGCAGGTGATGCCGTGCTTACGCTGGACCGGGAGCTGGCTCAGCAGGTATTGGTGCGCGAACGTCGCGTCAATGCTTTCGAACTGAAAATAGACAGCGACGTGGAGGACATCATTGCCCTTTACAACCCCGTTGCCATCGACCTGCGCTTTGTGCTTGCCATGCTCAAAATCAATACGAACCTGGAGCGTCTGGGCGACTTTGCAGAAGGCATCGCCCGCTTTGCCCTCAACTGCCATGAACCGGCATTGGATACTGAGCTGGTCAAGCAACTCCGCCTTGAAGAGATGATAGCCCAGGTGCTCTCCATGCTCGAGCTTGCCAAGCAGGCACTTCAGGAGGAGAGCCAGGAATTGGCTACCGCTGTGTTTGCCAAGGACAATATGCTGGACGAAATCAATGCGGAGGCCACTGCCATTCTTGCCGACTACATCAGCCGGCATCCGGAGAGTGCACTCTCTTGTCTGAATCTGGTGAGCGTGTTCCGCAAATTGGAGCGTTCCGGCGACCACATCACGAATATTGCCGAAGAAATAGTGTTCTTTATCGACGCAAAAGTGTTAAAACATAGCGGGCAGACAGATGAACACTACTTAAATGATAAGAAATAAACAAAATTTTAGGATAATTTCAGTGTTTCATGGAAAATAGCCTTATATTTGTCCATTGAAAACGATTGCAGGTGTAGAAAAGTGCTTTGAAATGATAATAAACTTAAATGTTTTTTTCAAAAAGATGTTATAAGACATGTTTTTTAATTTGGTTAGTATCACGAAAAGCGCCTATATTTGCATCGTTATCCTGAAAACAATCTTTTTACCTTAAAAAAAAACTAATACCTATTGAAAACTGAAAAAGGAGGCTTTGTGAAAAGCTTCCTTTTTTTGTACCTATACGAAGGGCTTTTTGTATCTTTGCGCATATTAATAATAAATCATGTATAATCTAAAAGTATATAGAACCATGTTTTCCGGAATAGTAGAAGAATGTGCCACATTGGTGGCGATGGTCAAAGACCAGGAGAATGTACATTTTACTTTCAAGTGTTCATTCGTCAGTGAATTAAAAATAGACCAGAGTGTATCTCACAACGGTGTTTGCCTGACGGTAGTCAGCCTGACGGATGATACCTATACCGTGACGGCCATGAGGGAAACGCTGGACCGTTCCAATCTTGGCTTGTTGCAGGTGGGAGATGAAGTGAATGTGGAGCGTAGTATGATGATGAGCGGCCGGCTGGATGGCCATATCGTTCAAGGACATGTGGACCAGACTGCCACTTGCATCGATATAAAGGATGCGGAAGGAAGCTATTACTTTACTTTCCGGTATGCTTTTGACAAGGAGATGGCAAAGCGCGGCTACATCACGGTAGACAAAGGCTCGGTAACGGTTAACGGTGTCAGCCTGACCGTGTGTAATCCCACCGACGATACTTTTCAGGTGGCCATTATTCCTTACACCTTCGAGCATACCAATTTTCATGCTTTCAAAGTGGGCAGTGTGGTGAATTTGGAGTTCGATATCATTGGTAAGTACATCAGTCGCATGATACAATATAAATAAGGTAACGGCGCTATGAACGATTTCCTGCAATTAGTGGCATCCCGTCAGAGTGACCGTGCCTATGATATGACTCGTGCTGTGGAGCCCGAGAAGTTGGAACGGATATTGGCAGCGGCTTGTCTGGCTCCGTCCGCCTGCAATGCACAACCGTGGAAGTTCGTGGTAGTTACGGAACCGGAGCTGTCTGCCAAGGTGGGCAAGGCTGCTGCAGGATTGGGGATGAACAAGTTTGCCAAGGATGCTCCCGTTCATATTCTGGTGGTGGAGGAGTCCATGAATGCCACTTCCTTTCTGGGTGCAAAAATCAAGGGTAAGTATTTCCCATTGATTGATATTGGTATCGCTGCCGCACATATCACGTTGGCGGCAGAAAATGAAGGGCTGGGTTCCTGCATTTTGGGCTGGTTTGATGAGAAGGAGATAAAGAAACTTGTCGGTATCCCGGCCGGTAAACGCCTTTTGCTAGATATTACGATTGGCTATCCGGTGAAGGAAAAACGGAAGAAATCGCGGAAGCCAAAAGAGAAGACAGTATCTTATAATAAGTATTAGCATTAGCAGAAGAATACAGAGGTGCAGGGATTAAACCAATAGACGAGAAAAAATCTCTGTGCCTCCGTGTTTAAACCAAACTACAAATCCTTTAGCAGCACCTTGCTTGCATTCTTGTAGTATTCCTCCCGTGCCTTCAGCAATGCTCCCCATTGGCTGTTAAATTCATTTTCCTTATCAATTTTGAAGTCTTCTGAGCCGTGTGTGTCCAGCTTGTCCAGCAGGAGGGCCACATTCATCTTGTTGATGTCCATGGAAGGCTGGTAAGCGATGTCTTCACTTTTTTCATCGGTCACCACTTCATGCAGGAGGTTGATTTCTTGCAATTCATAAAGGGTTTCGTGTGTCAGCCGGATGGGAATCTGGCACTCTTCGGATATCTCCTCGGCTGTATAGGGTTGGGCGTCTTGTTCAAAACGCTTGGCTATGAGGGACATTATCAGGATGGAGATAAAGTCGCGGTAGCGACGGCTGATGTTGCGCGCATCCTTGTCGAAGCTGAAGTTCCGGATATTCTGTCCGGCGTAGGTCAATTCGGCACCGAACAGGCAGATAGTCCAAGATACCTGCAACCATAGCAGAAACATCGGGAGGGCGGCGAAACTACCATAGATGGCATTGTAACGGGAAACCCACAACTGGCTGCTGATGTAGAGGAACTGGAATGCCTGATGTGCCGTACCTGCCAGAATACCGGATATGAGTGCGTGTTTTAGTTTGACTTTTGTATTCGGCATAAAGACGTACAGTACTGTAAACATGAACCAGGTCAGTACGAAGGGGATGAGGCGTACCATAAACTTGCCGACGGGTGCCAGTAGGGTAAAGTCTTCGAGGTTCTTCACCATCGTACTCATGAAGATGGAAAGACCACCGGACACTACCAGCAGAATGGGCATCAACAGAAGCATGGAGAAGTAATCCGTTATTTTGCGGTACATGCTGCGCGCCTTTTTTACCTGCCAGATGCGGTTGAAGGTGACTTCCATATTATTGATTAGGTTCAGGACTGTCCACAGCAACATAATCAACCCGATGCCGATGAATATTCCACTTTTGGTTTGTGAGAGATATGAGTTTACGAACTGTAGAATAACCTCTGTGGTTTCTGTAGGACCTCCGAACCCGTTGATAACCTGACTTTCCATCAGATTGTCGAATCCGAAACCGCGTGCGATGGCAAACAATATAGCGAGAATCGGTACAATGGCAAGCAAGGTGCTGTAAGTCAGTGCCGAGGCTTTGTTTACTATCCGGTCTTTGGTGAAGCGGTTGACACAAAGGTAGATGGTCTTGATGATATTGTATACGGAAAAAGTGGTTCGCGTAACTTCATCTTCTGTAATACGCCAGATGTCGTAAGTAAGAAACTTCCAGAAGGCTGCAATACGTCTATTCATAAAATGTCAATTAGCGTAAGTTCAAAGAATTATCTTTAACGGATTCTCAATGATCTCTGTTTATATGAAGTGCAAAATTATATAAAATCTCTGGAATAACCTCGAAAAACGGGATAAATGACGCTAAACGACTTAATATCAGAGTTGTTACGGTGTCAAATGATGACAAACCGAAAAATCGGAAAACGCAAAGAAAAGCGGATTTAAGAAGAAGAATGGTTTGCAAATCATTACCCGTGAAAGAGTAAGATTTAACATATGAGAGATGCTATTGCACCGTTTGTCACCGATTTGCGTATCAAGGTCTAACTCGTTGATATTTAACTTTGCAAACAAAAAAAACGAGTATGGCAAGAAGTACATTCAAAGTGCTGTTCTACGTGAACGGCAGCAAGGAGAAAGACGGTATTGTCCCCATCATGGGACGAGTGACAATCAACGGTACTGTGGCGCAGTTCAGTTGCAAGCAGACCATCCCGAAACCCCTTTGGGATGCGAAAGGCAACCGAGCCAAAGGCAAGAGCGCCGAAGCACGGAACATCAATCTGGCATTGGACAACATCAAGGCGCAAATCATCAAGCACTATCAGCGCATATCCGACCGAGAGGCATACGTAACGGCTGAAATGGTGCGCAATGCCTACCAAGGGGTAGGAAGCGAGTATGAGACACTGATAAAGGCTTTTGACAAGGATTGCGCCAACTTCCTGAAACGTGTCGGCAAAGACCGCAGCATCGGCACATACAAGATCATGGTAAGGGCAAGGAACTATGTCGCAGCCTTTATCAAGTCATTCTACAGACGGACGGACATGTCCATGCTGGAACTTACACCCGACTTCATCAAGGAGTTTGCGGCTTATCTTACGGCTGAACGGGAACTGAAAAACGCCACCATCTGGCTGAACTGCATGTGGCTGAAAGGAGTGGTGATGCGTGCGCACTATAACGGACTGATACCGAGAAATCCGTTTGCGCAGTTCCATATCAGCCCGAATGTTAAGGAACGGGAATATCTGACAGAGGACGAAATCAAAAGAATCATGGCGCACGAGTTTGACACCCCCACCCTCACATTGGTGCGGGATCTGTTCATTTTCGCCTGCTTCACCGCCTTGTCTTTCGTGGATATGAAAGAACTCACAACAGACGAAATAGTGGAGGTGAACGGTGAGAAATGGATATTGTCGAAACGGCACAAGACAAATGTCCCGTTCCAAGTGAAGCTGCTGGATATTCCCTTGCAGATAATCGAACGGTACAAGTATCTGTCGGAAGACAGGCTGGTTTTCGGGAAAATCAACTATTGGACGATGTGCAAACAACTGAAAAAGGTAATGGCGGAATGCGGAATAGAGAAGCAAATCTCCTACCATTGCGCACGTCATACGTTTGGAACACTGGCTCTTAGCAAGGGGATGCCCATTGAAAGCGTGAGCCGTGTTTTGGGACATACGAACATTGTCACGACTCAAATCTATGCGAAGATAACCACACAGAAACTTGACAATGACCTGACGATGTTCGGCAACAAGCTGAACGCATCGTTCGGAAGTGTAACCCCATAACCAAGCATAGCCATGAAACGAAGCATCATCACAACGGACGGCAACGGCAACATCACCTTGCCGACCGACATTAGCGCAACCGCCATGAGCGAATGGGAACTTTGCGACCTGTTCGGAGTAACCGCCCCGACATTCCGTGCAGGGCTGAAAGCTCTTTGCAAGAGCGGAATTTTAAGGGAATACGGGATAAGGCGAAGCATACGGGTATCCGATAATTGCTGTATGGAGGTTTACAACCTTGAAGCGATAGTTGCCCTTGCTTTCCATATCGGCACATTCGGAGCGGAACGGGTACGCAATGCCGTTCTTGAAAGACTGTACCTGCGAAAAGAGAAAACAAGCATCTTTTTCTCGCTGAATACCAACGGTATATCCAAATCCGAATACTTCTCGTAGCTGAATGCCTGACATTATTCACTCGGTAAGTCAGTAATTCATTAAGTCAGTACGACAGAACGACAGACGCTCTGATTTTTTCTCCCGAAAAGCGTAATCCGACATTCGCTTTTCGGGAGTTTTTCCGTTTGCAGAACCTGTTTCCTGCCCCAAGCCATCGAAAGTTTTTGTTTCGGGGGCTATTTGTCACCATTCTGCTGTGTTTTGCATAACAACCTATCCGATAATTGATTATATTTTTGTAGCTGGTAATTTTCAAACTTAAAACCATTTGATTATGTCAGCTATCGAACAACAGGACAGCCACAGACCGCCATCGGATGGCGGCATGGCAAAGGAAGAATTTATCCGTGTCGGGACAACGCTCTACAAGATTGTGGAGCAACCGAGACTGAACGGAGGGTATGTGAAGAAACGCATCGCATGGAACAACGAGACCCTGCGACAGGATTACGGCAAGGATTACATCGGCAGCGTTTCCAAGTATGACGGCTTCTGCACCGTACCCGAACACATCGGCTACCGTTCCGTAGTCGGCAAGTTCCTTAACCTCTACGAACCGATAGACCACCGACCGCAGGAGGGCGATTTATCGCATATCCAATCTTTGGTACGGCACATCTTCGGGGAACAGTACGAGTTGGGGATGGACTATCTGCAACTGCTCTACCTGCAACCGATTCAGAAGTTGCCTATCCTGCTGTTGGTGTCGGAAGAACGCAACACGGGCAAAAGCACCTTCCTGAACTTTCTGAAAGCCCTTTTTCAGAACAATGTGACTTTCAACACCAACGAGGATTTCCGCAGCCAGTTCAATTCCGACTGGGCTGGCAAGTTGCTTATCGTGGTGGATGAGGTGCTGCTCAACCGCAGGGAGGATAGCGAGCGGTTGAAGAACCTCAGCACCACACTTTCCTATAAGGTGGAAGCCAAAGGCAAAGACCGTGACGAGATTGCGTTCTTCGCCAAATTCGTGTTGTGTTCCAACAACGAGCATCTGCCCGTAATCATAGACGCAGGGGAAACACGCTATTGGGTGCGCAAGATAGACCGCTTGCAGTCCGATGATACCGACTTCCTGCAAAAGCTGAAAGCGGAGATACCCGCCTTTCTCCATTTCCTGCAACACAGAAAACTGTCCACCGAAAAGGAAAGCCGGATGTGGTTCAACCCCACATTGCTGCATACAGAAGCCTTGCAGAAGATTATCCGCAGCAACCGCAACCGGTTGGAGATAGAGATGCACGAACTTGTCCTTGACATCATGGACAGTGTCGGCACGGATACATTCTCTTTCTGTTACAGCGACATTCTTCTTTTGCTGGTACACTCACAGGTAAAGGTGGAGAAACACCAAGTCCGAAAAGTGTTGCAGGAATGTTGGAAACTTACCCCTGCGCCAAACGGACTGACTTATACTACCTACCAATTCAACTGCAATCGGGAGTGTCGGTATGAGCCGATAAGGAGAGTGGGACGCTTCTACACCGTCACAAGGGAGCAACTTGAATCCTTGTAATATTATCATTTTTCTGTTGAATTGTTGAATATGGGTATAAATACACTGACAATAAACGATATACATTCTCAACAAAATCTCAACAAGCCAAAAGAGAAGTTGAGAGACCACCGACCCCCGTTTGTTAATTTCTCTTTTGGTGAGCGGTTTGTTGAGAAGATGTTGAGAGGTTACGAGGCTGTATATAAACATATTACATTGACAATTCATCAAATCAACAAATTTTCATCAACTTCAAAACCGTATGTAATATGACAATCCAAGATGTAAAGCAAATCAAGCTGGCAGACTATCTGCAAAGTCTGGGCTATACGCCTGTAAAGCAACAAGGCAAGAACCTGTGGTATAAATCACCGCTACGGGAAGAAACGGACGCATCGTTCAAGGTAAACACCGAGCTTGAAAAATGGTATGACTTCGGCATCGGCAAAGGCGGAAACATCCTCGCATTGGCAGCGGAACTCTACCATTCGGAAGATGTAGCCTATCTGCTGAAACGCATAGAGGAGCGGACAGCATACATCCGCCCTGCATCGTTCTCTTTTGGCAGACAGCATTCCGACAATCAGCCTTATCAGAGATTAAGGGTTGGTGAGTTGTCCTCTCCTGCTCTTACAGCCTATCTGCAAGAAAGGGGAATAAACATCGGACTTGCCAAAAGAGAATGCAGGGAACTTCGGTTTATGAATGCCGACAAACCATATTTTGCCATCGGCTTTCCGAACATGGCAGGAGGATATGAAGTGCGCAACAGATACTTCAAGGGATGTGTCGCCCCGAAAGACATCACCCATATCCGACAGCAGGGCGGACAACGATGTATGTGTTACCTGTTCGAGGGGTTCATGGATTACCTTTCATTCCTTACCATCCGAGTAAAAAACAATCCGCAACACCCGCGATTGGACACGCAGGACTATGTCATACTGAACTCCGTTTCCAATCTTGCGAAAGCGGAAAGCATATTGGAGACCTACACCCAAATCGGCTGTTTCCTTGACAACGACACAGCAGGGCAGAACACCTGCAAGAAGCTGAAAGAGAAGTTCGGGGAACGGCTGCTTGATAAGTCGCTGTACTATCGTGATTATAAGGACTTAAACGACTACCTGTGCGGTAAGCCCTTGTCCCAATCGGCAGAGCCGATAAAGGAGAAAAAGCAAGTCCAATCCGCAAGGCGGATGATACAGCCACAGAAAAAGAAAGGGGGATTTCATCTGTAATATGCACGTCCGCTCTCCCAAGGTATTTAGACAGAAATACCATAGCTCAATAGGGCGTTTTCTTCACGCATTACTCCGTAACGCTAAAAACACCCTATCGAGCCAAAGGGAAATCCCTTTGGAAACCCTGTGCAAACGAGGGCAGAAGCCAAACTCGTTTGGATTATGCCGAGTGCAGCAAGGACTCATTTGCATAATAAACCCTGTGAACCGATGCCACAGGCAGAGAGAAGAAACATAACGATAACCGCAAAAATAGAAATAATATGGGATATTTTTCATTGGACATAAAGAAAGCAAAGGGGACATCGGACACCACGCAGTCCGACCATATAGAGAGAAAGATAATACCTAAAAACGCAGACCCGACAAGAACACATCTGAACAGGGTGCTTGTCGAATACCCCGATGGCGTTCACGGCAGGGATGAAGCGATTGCCCACAGGCTGAACACGGCAGGCATCAGACGGAAAATCACACACGACCAAGTCCGTGTTGTCCGGGTGGTTTTATCGGGTACGCATGAGGACATGATGAACATACAGGAAAAAGGAAAGCTTGATGAATGGTGCAACGACAGCATCCAATGGCTTCAAGCCACATTCGGCAAAGACAATGTGGTTGCTGCCCATCTGCACATGGACGAGAAGACTCCACACATCCACGCAGCCGTTGTTCCCATCGTAATAGGTGAAAGGCGCAAAGCCAAGAAAGAACAGACGGACGGCAAGCGCAAGTACCGCAAGAAAACAAATTCCGTCCGTTTGTGTGCCGATGACCTGTTCAACCGCCAGACCTTGATTGCCTACCACGACAATTACGCAAGGGTGATGACGAAATACGGATTGCAACGTGGGGTACGGGGCTCGGAAGCACGGCACACTACCACCATGCAGTATTATCGGGACTTGAAAAAGAAGAATGAAACCCTTGAAACCGAAACCAGACTATTGCAGGAGAAGAAGACCAAAGCGCAGGAGGAGTTGAGACAGGTAAAAGCGGAAATCCGCACCGACAAGCTCAAAAGCGCAGCCACCGATACGGCAACCGCCCTTGCAAGCAGTGTGGGTTCTCTTTTCGGAAGTGGAAAAATGAAATCATTGGAACGTAGGAACGAGGACTTGCAAGACCGCATCCTTGAACTTGAAGACGAAGCCCGACAACGGGAACGGCAACAAGCCGAACAGATACAGGAGATAAGAAACGCTTACGAGCAACAGCACCGTAAGCTGTCGGAGTTTACAGATTTTGTCAGACGCTACTTTCCGTATGTGGAGAAGCTTATACCTGTGGTAAACTTCCTACGTGAACGTTTGGGTTTCAATGACGGAATAATCAGAAGACTGTGCGAGTTCAAGGAGGTCGGAATAAAAGGTAAACTCTATTCTTCCGAGTTTAACCGAAGTTTTGATACCCGACATTCTGTCTGCTCCATCAAACAGGATGAAAGCGGTAAATTCGATTTCAAGATAGACGGGGTTTCACATGTGAACTGGTTCAGAAAGAAGATGAATGAGTTTAGGGAAGCCATGGGAATACCTAAGCAGAAACAAGATAGAGGTATAAAACTATAAATCAAAGGAACGGCCGTAATAATCTGCCTGTATTGAGCGGATTATCACGGCTTTTTTATACTTTTGCAAATGGATTGAGACAACTCTGTCCAAAGACATATGAAAATAGAAGAAGCGTTATGCTCATCTTGTACTTGAAAACGTAGGAAATTTTCAATTAGATGCAAGGATAGCATAGTGGTTCTCACGCATATAGCGTGGGCTGCTATTGTTACATCTGCATCTATGGTTTCCTACGACCTTCAAGTAAAGAGTGTGGCATACAGTTCCACGCTTTTTAGTTTAGCCTTATGGTGACAAATATGAATAACATAAAATGGAATATAAATGATATTAACTGCACAACAGAAGCAAGCAATGATAATGATTGAAAAGTTCATTGCAGATAAAGATAGCCAAGTATTTATTTTGAAAGGATATGCAGGTACAGGTAAAACGACATTGATTCGTAGTATTGCAGATTATTTATCTACTCAATCTTTACATATTCAGTTAATGGCTCCGACCGGACGTGCTGCAAAAATATTACGTTCTAAATTACCAAATTATGGTGCTTCTACTATTCATAGGGGAATCTATAATTTTTCTCATCTAATAGTGGAAGAATCTGAAGGAACACTTAAATATATATTTCCACTTAAAGATAACCACGAGAGGTGTATTTATATTATTGACGAAGCCTCCATGATTAGTTCTCGTGAATCAAAGAATGAACTTTTCCAATTTGGTACAGGAGTATTAATAAAAGATTTACTTAGTTATGCAAGATTAAACTTCGGTGGAAAGGTAATTTTTGTTGGTGACCCTATGCAGTTGCCTCCCGTAGGTGATGATTGTTCTGTTGCATTAGATGAAACTTATTTTGATATACTAGAAATGAATGTATATTCTTATGAGCTCACAGACATTGTTCGTCAAGATAAGAATAGTTGTATTTTGGCTAATGCTACAATACTTCGTGAGTTGATTCGGAAAAAAGAACGAAATCGCCTTGTGTTCAAGAAAAAGGAACATGAAGTAATGGATATTGGAGCAATGGAAGTTGCTAAGAAATATTGTGAAGATCCAGAACAATCGTCTGCTATAGTTTGTTTCTCAAATCAACAAGCAGCTGATTATAATACGGCTATTCGTAATATAATATTTCCTGAAACGAATCATGTGGCGGTAGGAGATAAATTGATGGTAGTATGTAATAGCTACTATTATGATAAATGTGAATTATTGAATGGTGATATCATAACTGTAGTAGAAACATCAAATGATATTATCTCTCAGTCTGCACCTATTTGGACTGAAAAAAATGGGAGAAAAGTAAAAGAAATCATTACGCTTGATTTCAGAGAAATAAGTTTTCAAGTAGAAGATGGTAATATTTATAAACGCTATATTATTGATACATTACTCCAAAACAAGCGACCTTCACTGACAATTGACGAAATGAAGGCTCTTTATATCAATATGGTAATGCGTATGCGTACGGAGAAAGGATTGACTAATCCTAAATCTGAAGAATTTACTAAGGCAATGTGGGGAGACCCTTTCTACAATGCTCTTCATGTAAAGTACGGTTATGCTTTTACATGCCATAAATCACAGGGTGGTGAATGGAATACAGTTTATGTAGATTTTTCAAGACGCACAGGGCTTGATGTGGATAGCCTTCGTTGGAAATATACAGCGATAACTCGAGCTTCTAAGATGTTATGGTGTATTAATCTTCCTGATGTAACACCTATTACATCTCTTAAAATAACCCCTATCAATAAAACTGCAAAAACAGCTGTTAATGCTTTATCTTTTGATAATATAGAGGATACACCTTTTCATCCTTCATCAATATTACCTTCAGTAAAATGTAAATATTGGTCTGTTGTAAAGAATATGAATGGAACTCTATATTCAGTAAAGAACGTTATCTGTAAACCTTGGAGAGATATTTATGAAGTAAATACACCAACCGGTATAGTAAGAATTGATGCAATATATAATGGAGCAGGTCTGTTTACAAAATATGAAACAGATGCCAATGACACTGAGTTGTTGTTTTTCTTCCAGAATGATGAAAATATCAAATATAAAATAGACTATCATCCATCTTTGGAGTCATTAAAGATGCTACATAGTCGCATGATTTCTTTGTGTGATGAATGTGGTATCATATTAACAAATGTGGTGGAAGAACATTACCAACTCGTATATTATATGAAAGCTTCTGGTAATTATGCTGCTATAACTTTTTTCTTTAATGGGAAAGGGTTTATTAACTATGCTGCTCCACTTTCTGATATCGGAGAAGCTGATATTAAACTGTCACAACTCATAGAAAAATTAACATAATAGAAGAATACTAATGTCTGTAAAAGAAGTAACATTATTGCGTAAAAGTGGTAATCTAAAAGAAGCATATAAGATGGCCATAGATGATCTGAAAGAAGATAGGAATAACCCATGGGCACAAATGTCTCTCTTTTGGGTTCTGCGTGATATATGTCAGCAACTATGCAATAGAAACGCCATAGATAAAGCTAAAATTTGCTTGAAAGAGATGTCTTCATTACTTCCTACAATGGTGGATGATAGTGGCGCAGGAGAAAGAGCTTATACTAATTTGTATAAACGATTGCAACCTAACGCTGATGCTATTTCAAAAGCATCCGAGCTATCAAAAAATGATCCTTCAAATGCTTATGTTCAGGTAAAGAATTATATTGACTCTGCAAATGATGTAGATTCAGCTTTGCATGAAGAGTTAGGCTGGATAATTTATCGTTATATCAAGGCTAAAATTTCAAATTTGACATCGTTGGAAATAAGAACGTTGCTAAAAGACTATATGTATCTTAGGAATGAACGTCCTTCAATGCTTCATTCTCAAATATTGAACTTTGCTTTGAGTTTCTCAAAAGAACATTCTGATTTTAGTTTTTACCGTTTCTTTATGCTCTGGGAACCAGAAAATTTACGTTATGAAGATTTGAACAAGGGCTATTACAATGGTAGTGAAATTCCCTCGCTTATTTCTCGTATATGTCGTCAAATTGTAAATAGCGGCGAGGATATTGATGTCGAGATGCTGTGTGAAAAGATAAATCTCCCAAAAACAGAAACACTTGACCTGTTACGTGAACCGCAGTTTTGGGAAATTATGAATCTTCATAAAGAAGGTAAAATGCGTGAGATGTTTGAAGCTTTTACTGTCTATAATAAAAGAAACGCCGTTTATGGTGCTTCTCATTGGCATTCTGAAGTGTTGAAAATTGCAGAGCGTCACATGAATGGTCAAGAAACATGGAGATTTATTTACTTTTTTAGAGATTGGAGATATGAAAACCTCATGGATGCTGATTGGAAAGAAGAAACAGATAATAATGGTAACACTTATAAACCTTTGGCTGTTAAAGCAGCAAAGAAGTGTTATGAATATCTCAAAGAATCACACCCAAGAGATGCAGAACTAGTATCTTGGTTAGATTCATTGTATAATGTTCTTATTGAACGTGCTAAAAAAGATGAATGGATATTAAGACAACGAGCAATAATATATACATGGCAACAGCAATATGACCTTGCTATCAATGTGTACAAATCTTTATTACTTGAAATGAGTGAAAAATACTATGTATGGAGTGAATTGGCAGATTGTATACAAGATAGTAATGAATTAAAAATAGCATTGCTTTCTAAGGCTTTACTTGTTGAACGAAATGAAGATTTTCTCGGCTCTATTCATTTGACTTTAGCCGACCTGCTTATAAAGGAAGAGCTAACATCTGAAGCCTTATGCGAATTGAATATATATAAGAAATTTCATGAAAACACTTCCCGGAAATACCAAGAATATATTGAACGAGTCGACATATCAGTTATTCCGCCCAATAATAATAAGCTATTGTATAATAGATATGCCACCATTGCTGAAGAGTACGCTTTTTCAGAAATTGAAGCAAAAGAGGTTACGCTGGTGGATAGATGGGAAAAAGACGGAAAAACTTATTGCACTCTCACAAATGGGGTAGACGTTATATTTCAAGTGAATGTAAAGCGGTTTCCTTTTTTGACGAATGCGATATTTGGTTCTGTTTTTAGAGTAAAGTGTCATGTAGATAAAGAGGAAAAGCAAATTCAGACAAGTTGCTTCTCTTGGAATAAAACAAAAGTGACAGAAGCTAAATATATACCTCTTTGCATGCATAAGAGTGAAACAAGGCTATGGATGGGACTTCCCCAAAAGTTTGGATATGTAGAATATTTGAATGAAGAGAAGAAAATTTTACATATTGTAACGCAAGATTCCCAGCAAATATTTCAAGCTTTTAAAGAAAAATGGGGCACTATTTCAAAAGGGGATTTTGTCAGTTTCAGAGAATATACTATTATAAAAAAGAATGAAAACAAAGTAGTTATTGCTAATGTAGAAAAAGTAAATAAAGAAACTGCTTTACCGAATTTTAATTCTGGTATTGTGGTCGTTGACGATATAAACATACAAAAAAAATTATTCCATTACACTTTCGGTCAAGGAAAAATTGGAGGTATCGTATTCTTTAATGATACGGATCTTCGTCCCGAAGTAGGACAATGCTTGAAAATATTCTATTGTGTAACAAAAGACAGGAAAGGTGAAAAAAGGCCTATTGTACTTAATGTAGAAGAAACTGCAGAAATAAACACAAGTGCAATAAAGACAATTCAAGGTCACTTAGAATTAAAATATAAAAATGGTTCTTGGGATGATTCTCCTGATTTTGCATTTATTGGTGATTACTACGTTCATCATTCTATTCTTTGTGAGTATAATATCACGAAAGACTGCTATGTTACTGCCGATGTTATATATGCTGGACAGGGTAAATGGAAAGTTATAAAAATACATCAATAGAATTATTTGACAAGAGACAAAATATATCCTATTTTTATTGCTTGCCAAATAATTTTTATACCTTTGCAATAATAAAGAGTTACTTGAATGCAATTCAAGGCAGAACATAGCATATGGCACAGTTGCTAATTCATTACCTCAAAATCGGGTAATTCTCCCAAAGTCCTTTGTATAAGGCACTAACGAAAGTTTTCCAGAATTACATAAAATTTCTGGAATAAACGAATAAAAAGGTAGAAATGGAGTGGAGGTTTTGTTTAAGAATATTCTTTTTATGTATTTTGCGGGAAAGAAAGTTTATTAGAGATAAAAAGACTGAAAATATGCGCAAAAAGAGAATTCTGGTAGTTTTGTTGGCTGTATTGTTAGCATGGGTGGGGAGTAATTTAGTTATAGGAGCCCTACTTATGAATGATTATCCCGAAAAGATATGGCTGCATCGATGTAATTCGATAGAAAAACTTTATGAGCAAGGTGACGAGTATCCTAACGTGGAAGTTGATGTCGTTTTTCGGAAAAACCGGAAGTTTGATGTGACGCATGATGTGGATACAAGTTTTAATCTGGTTCTGGAGCCTTATTTCTCTTATATGAATGAGACTGATGGTAAAATTTGGTTGGATATTAAGAACTTGAAGGCAGGCAACAAGACGGAAATACTCGCTGAATTGAATAAGTTGGTTGAAACTTATCGTATGGAGAAAGATGAGTTGATTATTGAAAGTTCCAATTGGGAAGCATTGAGGCTTTTTACAGAAAACGGATATTATACATCTTATTATGTAGCTTTTGATAAACCTAATGATTTGAGCGATAGGGAACTGGATGCTTGCATTGCTGAATTGCAGAAGATTGTTGATGGAGGTGCTGTTCGTGCATTGTCTTTTCCGGGCTGGTGGTATTCTGTCATAAAAGAGGAACTGAACCGTCCCATTGACTTGCTGACTTGGAGACACCGGACTACCCAACTTGCATTGTTGGCTTCACATAAGGGACGGCAGATGTTGAAAGACCCCCAACTGAAGGTCATACTGATTAAAGATAAAGGGGATTATCACAGATAGGAGAAAAGAAATAAAAAAGCAGTCGGTCTGTAAGCCGGGTTCTGTTCTTCTGTTCCTGAAAAAGTCTAATTAGGAATTATCCATTCTTCATTAAAAGAAGTGTCTGTCATTTATCTGAGCCGCATGTCACCATACAAGCTTTAGCGGTCTACCCTCCGACATGGAGCGAGCAACTCTCATAACGTCGGTTTACATGACCTTACAACTCCCAAGACGCACAGCCCTTGTGTCGCCACAAGACTGGTAGGCTCTTACCCCACCTTCTCACCCTTACCATAGCCCGAGGGCGACGGCGGTTATTTTCTTCTACGTTACTCTACCCTCACGGACAGCTTTCTGTTAGGAAGTGGGACGCTCTGTGTTGCCCGGACTTTCCTCATACGCACGAAGGCGCAAGCGACAGACCGACCAACTGCTTTTATAGGGGTACAAAGATACGGAATATTAATGAAGAATGAAGAATGAAGGATGAAGAATTTGTTGTGCAGTGTGCGGATGCAGTACGGATGAATCCTTCATTCTTCATTCTTTACCCTTAATTATCTTAAAAACATGTATCTATTTCGGAATAAATTCGTAGCTTTGCTATTAGTAATAACCCCCAAATCCTTTTGACCAATGAAAAAGTTATCCTCTCTTTTTCCTTTATTTCTGTTAATCCCGCTTTTTGCTGTCGCTTCGGAAGTGGGTGACCGTACCATCCCTGCAGAGGTGGCGCAACTCGCTGACAGTTTGAAACAAAAGTTTGCACCGGACAAGCGCGTAGCTTTGTTCGATGTAGATTACTCTTTCTCCGGAAAGAATGTGATGTTGCGTGGTGTCACCACTTCGGCAGAAGCAAAGACGGCTTTGCTGGATGGTTTGGCAAAGAAAGGATATGCGGTGATGGATTGTCTGCAAGTGCTTCCGGATGAGACCGGACTTGAAGGCAAGACGTATGGCATTGTCAATGTGTCTGTGTGCAATCTTCGGGTAGACCCGGATTTCTCTTCAGAAATGATGACGCAAGGCTTGATGGGGATGCCGGTGCGGGTGTTGCAGCGCGACGGCTGGTACCGTATCCAGACACCGGACAACTACATTGCATGGGTACACCGGGTAGGCATACATCCCGTCACGCGGGAAGAGCTGACCGCTTGGAACAATGCGGAGAAAATAGTGGTGACTTCGCATTACGGCTTTGTCTACTCACAGCCCAGCCAGGTATCGCAGACCGTCTCTGATGTTGCTGCCGGAAACCGCCTGAAGTGGGAGGGGACAAAAGGTGCCTTTTATAAGGTGGCTTATCCCGACGGCCGCCAGGGATATATCTCCAAATCCATCTCTATGCCTGAAAAAAAATGGCGGGCAGCCTTGAAGCAGGACGCAGCCAGCATTATAGCTACGGCGCATAGCATGATGGGCATCCCTTATCTTTGGGCTGGCACTTCCTCCAAAGGGGTGGATTGTAGCGGCTTCATGCGCACCGTTCTTTTCATGCACGACATCATCATTCCGCGGGATGCTTCCCAGCAGGCATACGTGGGCAAGCATATCGATATCGTTCCTGATTTCAGTAACCTCCAGCCGGGCGATTTGATTTTCTTCGGGCGTAAGGCGACGCCGGAACGCAAGGAACGTGTGGTACATGTCGGCATGTATATCGGCAACAAGCGTTTCATCCATTCGCAAGGCGATGTGCGCGTCAATAGCTTCAGCCCCGACGACGAGCTGTTCGATGAATACAATCTCGGTAGACTGTTGTTCGCTACGCGCGTGTTACCTTATATAAATAAGGAGGCGTCGCTCAATACAACGGAAACGAATCCATTTTATTCAATGTAATAATGTGCTAATGTGCCAATATGCCAATGACCTCGGCGTGACGGTGCAAACATGACGTAGTATATATAGTGCAGCCCATTGGCATATTAGTACATTAGCATATTGGCACATTTAATACACACACAATTATGTCAAACAGAAGAGATTTCCTGAAAACCGCCGCTTTTGCCGCACTCGGCTCAGGCATGGCAATCAATCATGTATTTGCCGGAGGAAATGACGCTCCTTCCTTGTTCAACGTGAACAGTAGGGCAGGTGTAACCCCAAAAATGAAACTGCGTTTCTTCCCCTATGAACTGAAATTGCGCCATGTCTTTACAGGGGCCACCTACTCGCGTACTACCACTCCCGACGTTCAGGTCGAGATAGAATATGATGGCATTATCGGTTATGGTGAAGCCTCCATGCCCCCGTACCTGCAACACGAACTAGGTACGATGGACAGTGTATTAGCTTTTTTGAAGAAGGTGCAGGATGTCATCGGCCAATTCTCAGACCCCTTTCAGCTGGAAGATATACTAGCTTATATAGACAGCCTCTCGGCAGGGGATTCCGCTGCTAAAACTGCTGTGGACATCGCCTTGCACGACCTTGTGGGCAAACTGTTGCAAGCCCCTTGGTATAAGATATGGGGGTTGGACAAGGAGAAGACTCCCTTTACAACTTTCACCATCGGTATTGATACGGCCGACGTGGTGCGTGAAAAGACGAAAGAGTGTGCCGACCGGTTCAATATCCTTAAAGTAAAGCTGGGGCGGGAGAACGACAAAGAAATGATAGAGACCATCCGTTCGGTGACGGACCTTCCGATTGCCATTGATGCCAACCAGGGCTGGAAAGACAAACATCATGCGCTCGATATGATACATTGGCTGCACGAAAAAGGAATTGTCATGATAGAGCAACCGATGCCCAAGGAACAATTGGACGATATCGCATGGGTCGCTCAGCAAAGCCCGTTACCCATATTTGCCGATGAGTCCATCCAGCGTCTGAAGGATGTGGCAGGCTTGAAGGGCGCCTTTACGGGCATCAACATCAAGCTGATGAAGTGTACCGGCATGCGCGAAGCCTGGAAGATGGTGACTTTGGCACGTGCATTGGACATGAAAGTGATGGTAGGCTGTATGACCGAGACCTCTTGTGCCATTACCGCTGCCTCCCAATTCTCTCCGGCAGTGGACTTTGCTGACTTGGACGGTAGTCTGTTGATTGCGAATGACCGTTTCAAGGGTATGGAGGTTGTGAAAGGTAAGATAACGTTGCCCGAATTGCCGGGTATTGGAGTGGTGAAGTTATGAGAAAGCTATTGTATACCGTCGCTCTGTTTGTGACGGCTTCTGCATGCAGCACGAAGCCCGAGAGCAAGCCCTATAATTGGGAGGACGACCTGCACCAACGTCTGCTTACGGATTTCTGTATGACGGAATCCCAGGTGAAGGACTATATCCGCAAGTATATTCCCGACGTGACCGATGAGCAGATGCGCCAGTGGGAAGCCTCCAAAGCTTTGGAGTGCATGATGCTGGATGGAGAGAAACGCTATTTCCGCAATGCCGGACCTAATCTGTTTCGTGTGGACTCCACTTGCTATGACATCAAGATAGCCAAGGAAGGTACTTCGCCGAGTGGCAGCGAGAAAGTGAATATGGAGAACCTGCCCGAAATCATTTCTGCTGTGAAGAAGGAGGGCAAGGCCATTGTTGAGCCGAAGCGCATGCGCGTCACCTACACGTTGACCGTGGATACCAATGCCGTACCTGCCGGGAAAATCATCCGTTGCTGGTTGCCCTATCCCCGTCAGGACCAGGCCCGGCAGCAGGATGTCAAGTTCATTTCGGCCAGTGAACCGCAATACACCTTTTCGTCGCCCGAGTGCCGTCACAGTACATTGTACATGGAGAAACGTGCTGTCGAAGGCGAACCTACCGTATTCTCCGAAACCTTTGAGTTTACCGCCAACGGCGAATGGCATAATCTGAAGCCGGAAGACGTGCAGCCCTATGATACGACGACCGCTCTTTATAAGGAATATACTGCCGAGCGTGAGAAGCATATCGTCTTTTCCCCGCGCTTGCGCGAACTTGCTGCCAAATTGACAGCCGGTGAAACCAACCCCTACTTGAAAGCCAAACGTATCTTCCGTTGGGTGAATGACAACTTCCCGTGGGCTTCTGCACGCGAATATTCCACCATTGAGAATATCCCGGAATATGTGTTGGACAACCGTCACGGAGACTGTGGCCAAGTCAGCCTGCTGTTCATTACGCTTTGCCGCATCAGTGGAATTCCCGCACATTTCCAGAGCGGCTTCATGATGCATCCCCGTGCATGGAATCTGCACGATTGGGCAGAAGTCTATTTTGAGGGTGTGGGTTGGGTGCCTGTCGACCAGTCATTCGGCATTCCTGCCTTTGCCTGCAATGCCGACGAAGAATATTTCTTCCTGGGTGGTATCGACTCCTGGCGCATGATTGTGAACACTGATTACGGCATGCCGCTACAGCCCGAAAAGCAGTATCCCCGCAGCGAGACTGTCGACTTTCAGCGTGGCGAGGTGGAGTGGGAGGGAGGTAACCTCTACTTCCCACAGTGGGACTACCACATGGACATTGATTACTTGAATTATTAAGGTACTATCTGCCCTCTAAAAACAGATGCATCATCCGTTTCGGCCGCAACGGGTGATGCGTCTTTTTATGCTCTATCTGTCAGTTCTTTAACAGTCAGCAATCGTACATAAATGCTAATTTGTCAGTCTTTGCCGTTAACCGCTGTTAAGCCCTAAATATCCTCTGTTAAAAGAGAACAAAAAAGAGTGACAAGCGGAATAACTGAACGTTTTTTGTCGTTATTTTAACGTCGTAATGTTAAACGAAACTTGAATATTAACAATTTAAAGAATAGGAAGAATAGTATGAAACAGACAACAAAAAACATCCTTGGAGTTGCGGCTATCGTGCTCTTGAGCTCTGGAGTGGCTGGATTGACCACTTATAAGATGCTGAATAAGGAAAAGCCTGCCGCATTCAGCGAGTTGTTCCAACAGAACCCGAATAATCTGCTGCCGGCAGCTTTCCATGCAACGGATGCCCAGCCTGTGGATTTGACACAAGCAGCGGAGAGTTCGCTCCATGCTGTAGTGCATATACGTGCCACTCAGTTGAGTAAGACTCAGACGGTGCAAGAACAACCGGATATTTTTGACTTCTTCTTTGGAGACGGTCGTGGACGCCAGCGCCAGATACAGACCCAGCCGCGTGTAGGTTTCGGTTCGGGTGTCATCATCTCCAAAGACGGATATATTGTGACGAACAATCACGTGGTGGAAGGTGCTGATGAAATCACCGTGAAACTGAATGACGACCGTGAGCTGAAAGGACGCATCATCGGTACTGACCCTAGCACGGACTTGGCGCTGATTAAGATTGAAGGGGATGATTTCCCGACAATTCCGGTTGGTGACTCCGATCAGTTGAAGGTGGGGGAATGGGTGTTGGCAGTAGGTAATCCGTTCAACCTGAACTCTACCGTAACAGCCGGTATCGTCAGTGCAAAAGCCCGTTCCATTGGCTCTTCTGCCTCCAACGGACAAGCTGCAAACATCCAGTCTTTCATTCAGACGGATGCTGCCATCAACCAAGGTAACAGTGGTGGTGCGTTGGTGAATGCCAAAGGCGAGCTGGTTGGTATCAATGCCATGCTTTACTCACCCACGGGTGCTTATTCCGGTTATGGTTTTGCCATCCCTACCAGCATTATGACAAAGGTGGTAGCCGACTTGAAACAGTTTGGTACCGTGCAGCGCGCGCTCCTTGGCATCAAGGGTAGTGATTTGAGCACAGACCTGCAGATGGACGAACGCTGGACTGAAGAGCTGAAGAAGAAGGCCGACGAACTTGGTGTGAAAGAGGGTATCTATGTGGCCGAAGTTGTTGAAGGTGGTTCCGCTGCCGGCGTCTTGAAGGAAAACGATGTAATCATAGCATTGAACGGCAAGAAGATTCACAAGTTCTCGGATTTGCAGGAAATGCTGGCAAAACACCGTCCGGGCGACAAAGTGAAGGTAACGGTGGTTCGTGACAAGAAGGAAAAGGAATTCGAAATCACGCTGAAGAATGAGCAAGGCACTACGAAGGTAGTGAAGGATGCCGGAATGGAAATCTTGGGTGCAGCCTTCAAGCCCGTATCTTCCGAGCTGAAGAAGCAGTTGAACCTGGGGTACGGTCTGGAAGTTACCGGGGTTACCAATGGTAAGATGGCCGATGCAGGTATCCGCAAGGGCTTCATCATTCTGAAAGCCAATGGAGTGCCGATGAAGACGGTAGACGATTTGGAAAAGGCGATGAAAGAGGCAAGAAAGTCTCCTGAGCAAGGTTTGTTCATCACCGGTATGTTCCCGTCAGGAAAACGTGCAATGTATGCCGTTGATTTGACTCAAGAATAAAAAATAAGGATAGTTAGGTAAGAAGATTGTAATATTAGCTAACAATAGCGAAAAGGGGGTGTCGGTACAATACATACCGGCATCCTTTTTGTTATATAGGATAAGATATAAATAAGGTGAAAAAGTTAGGATGAGATTATTGTAACAAAATAATTTGTCGTACCTTTGCAACCCAAATCTGTATTAGTAAGAATGAGACAACTTAAAATTACAAAAAGTATCACTAACAGAGAGAGCGCTTCTCTTGACAAGTATTTGCAGGAAATCGGTCGCGAAGACCTCATTACTGTTGAAGAGGAAGTGGAGCTCGCTCAGCGCATCCGCAAGGGTGACCGTGTTGCACTGGAGAAATTGACACGTGCCAATCTGCGTTTCGTTGTATCTGTGGCCAAGCAGTACCAAAACCAAGGTTTGAGTTTGCCCGACTTGATTAACGAGGGTAATTTAGGACTGATCAAGGCTGCCGAAAAATTCGATGAAACACGTGGTTTCAAGTTCATCAGTTATGCAGTATGGTGGATACGTCAGTCCATTCTGCAGGCTTTGGCAGAGCAGTCGCGTATTGTACGTCTTCCGTTGAACCAGGTGGGTTCGCTGAATAAAATCAGCAAGGCCTTTTCCAAGTTCGAGCAGGAAAACGAACGTCGTCCGTCTCCCGAAGAGCTTGCCGATGAACTGGAAATCCCTGTTGACAAAATCTCTGATACGCTGAAGGTGTCAGGCCGTCATATCTCGGTAGACGCACCTTTCGTAGAGGGAGAGGACAACAGCTTGCTCGATGTGTTGGTCAACGATGACTCCCCTATGGCTGACCGCTCTTTGGTGAACGAGTCTCTTGCGAGGGAAATTGATAGAGCTCTTTCTACGTTAACCGATAGGGAAAAAGAAATCATACAGATGTTTTTCGGTATCGGACAGCAGGAAATGACATTAGAGGAAATCGGCGACAAATTCGGCTTGACCCGTGAGCGTGTGCGTCAGATTAAGGAAAAAGCAATCAGAAGATTAAGACAAAGTAATCGTAGTAAATTGCTCAAATCTTATTTGGGATAAATAAGAAATATCAGTTTCCGACAAATAGAAGGAATTAAAAACCGTACGTCTTTAGTAGGCGTGCGGTTTTTTTTATATCTTTGCCCCATTGATAATTCATAACTTATAACTCATAACTCAATGAAATACGTTCGTATACTTTGTGCCGTAGCTTTGGTTTTTGCGTTGTGTTCGGCTTTTACAATGAAAGATAAGGAAAAGGCTGTATATGCTTTTGGGGTGGCGGCTTCTTTCAATGACTCCATCGTATATTATACAGACATCCAGGTATTGGACAGCGTAGAGCTGGATAAGAATGGATTCTTGCCCAAGCGTGATTTATACACTTACCAGCTTAAGAACTATCTGGAGTACAATCTGAAGAAACCTGATTATACTTGCATGATTTATTTCGCTGAAAACAAGAAAAAGTTGGAAAAAGAGGCTGTAAAGGTAAAAGGCAAGTATAAAAAGAGTAAGAATATGGTTTTGCAGGTGGTGAAGCCTGAGGCTTTCACGTTTACAAAACCGCAGGAATAAGATTTCAAGTATGAAAACACAACTATATCTTCTTTTTTTCTTTGTTTTCCCCTTGTTCATGTCGGCGTGCCGTGGTGACGACCCGATACCTGATCCTCCGGTTGATGGGAAACGTACTGTGCTGGTATATATGGCAGCGGATAATAGTATAAATCCATTGGCTAGCTTTACGGATGGGGATTTGGAGGAATTGAAAGCTGGGATGGCTTCAATTGATAATACATCTGATATGCATTTATTGGTGTATATAGATACGGGATCTCCTCGTTTGATTGAAATTGAAAATAAAGGTGGTACTGTTGTTGAAACAATAGTCAAAGAATATGAAGATAGAAATTCGTGTGGAGTCGCTGAGACGCAGGAGGTATTCAATGATGTGTTTGGGAATTCTTTATATAAAGCGGAAAGTTATGGTTTGATTTATTGGTCGCATGGGGAAGGATGGATACCTACTCCATTGCCTTCTACTCGCTGGATAGGAAATGATAAGACTGGAGGAGGACATTATATGAATATTGAGGACTTGAAGTCAGTATTACAGAAGGCTCCTCATTTTGATTTTATTATGTTTGATGCTTGCTTTATGCAGTCGGTGGAAGTCGCGTATGAGTTGCGTGATTATTGCGATTACTATATTGGTTTCCCTGCTGAGAATCCAGGTCCTGGTGCTGCCTATGATAGAATGTTTCCATTTATATTTCAGAAAGGTGCAGCGGTAGAAATGGCTATTGGGACTTTTGCTGCTTATGATGAAATTTATACTGGAAAAATAGGGAGTAATAGCAATTGGACGATGGGCACTGCTATAGATGTGCTGAAATCTTCTGAGCTTGAGAACTTAGCTGCTGCTACAGCAAATGTTTTGTCGGGAGTGACAGCAGATAGAGAAGTTCTTCGGTCATCGGTCTTTAATTATGATCAGCGTAAAGTAGGATCGTCTTATTATGTAGGCTATTATGATTTCGTAGAAATGATGGAAAAACTCGTTGTGGATGAAGTTGCCTTGGATGAATGGAAGCAAGCATATGATGCAGCTTCTGTCTGTTGGAAAAAAACGCCAATGATTTATTCGATGTCTGTTGGTATGTTCTCCATAAAACGGGCAAATGGGGTTAGCCATTATATACCTTCCACTGCCACTTCTTCTGCTGCCCAAGCTGCTAATGCTGCTTATCGTTCTACTTCATGGTATAGTGCTGCCGGTCTTGCCCGACTTGGTTGGTAGCTTATAGAAAATTTGTATACAGAACGGATTATTATAGGTGTAACAACTTGTAATAATCCGTTTTTTTATGTCCGTTCTCATTAAAAATAAGTCTCTTAATGATATTTTCCTCTGGAAATTATGTTTTATCGAAAATAACTCTTTTCTTTGCATCGTCAAACTTAAAAAAACAAAGAATTATGAAATATGTAATCATTGGCGGTGTAGCGGGTGGAGCCACGGCAGCCGCCCGACTGAGAAGAGTGGACGAAATGGCTGACATCCTTTTGTTGGAGAAAGGCCCTTACATCTCGTATGCTAATTGTGGTTTACCTTATTATATAGGCGGAGTGATAGCAGAGCGTGAGAAGCTGCTGGTACAGACACCCGAATCTTTCAGCAAGCGCTTCCGCATTGATGTGCGTGTGCAGAATGAAGTAATCGCCATCCATCCCAAAAACAAGACTGTTACCATACGCAACGCGGAAGGCAAGGAGTACGACGAAAGCTATGACAAACTTTTGCTTTCTCCCGGTGCCAACCCCGTGAAGCCCCCCTTGGAAGGCATCAATTCCGAAGGCATCTTCACGTTGCGCAATGTAGAAGATACCGACCATATCAAGGCTTATATCTCAGACAAGCAGGTGAAGCGCGCCGTGGTGGTAGGTGCCGGTTTCATCGGATTGGAGATGGCAGAGAACCTGCATCATGCAGGTGTCCATGTGTCCGTAGTCGAAATGGGTAATCAGGTAATGGCGCCTATCGATTTCTCCATGGCGGCACCCATCCATCAGCATTTGTTACAGAAAGGCGTCTCCCTCTATCTGGAAGAAGGCGTGACCCATTTCAAGCGTACGGACAACGGAATCACTGTATTCCTGAAAAGCGGAAAGACCATTCCTGCCGATATGGTGTTGCTCTCCATCGGTGTGCGTCCTGCCACTGTATTGGCGCAACAAGCCGGCTTGAAGTTGGGCGAGATGGGCGGTATCTGGGTAGACGAACACTTGGAGACTTCCGAAAAAGACATCTATGCCGTGGGCGATGCCATCGAATATCCTCATCCGCTGACCGGAAAGCCGTGGCTCAATTACCTGGCAAACCCTGCCAACCGCCAGGGACGTATCGTTGCCGATAATATGGTGTTTGGCAATACCGTCTCCTACG
Organism: Bacteroides sp. CACC 737; assembly: GCF_013874375.1. Lineage (NCBI taxonomy): Bacteria > Pseudomonadati > Bacteroidota > Bacteroidia > Bacteroidales > Bacteroidaceae > Bacteroides > Bacteroides sp. CACC 737. The sequence goes on along the minus strand of NZ_CP059408.1, from coordinate 2,058,759 downwards.
AAGGAGCTATCGGCACCTCCATTGCCAAAGTATTCGACATGACGGTAGCTTCTACGGGTCTTGCAGCCAAACGCTTCAAGCAGTGGGGCATGGAATACCAAAGCTCGGTGACGCACTCGGCATCTCACGCCGGTTACTATCCGGATGCCCTGCCTTTGACTTTGAAACTGACTTTCCATCCTAAAACCGGTAAACTCTATGGCGCGCAATGTATCGGTTACGAGGGGGTGGACAAGCGAATCGACCAGATTGCCGGACTCATCAAGCAGGGTGGCACAGTCTACGATTTGATGGAGACGGAGCATACGTATGCACCTCCTTTCTCCTCAGCCAAAGACCCCATCGCCATTGGCGGATATGTGGCATCGAATATTATTAGCGGTGCTATGCCCGTCATCTCTTGGCGCGAGTTGGTGGAAGAGAAGGATAAAGTGATGCTGATAGATACCCGTACGCCCGAGGAGTTCTCTTTCGGCACCATTCCGGGAGCTGTTAATATTCCGTTGGATGAAATGCGCGAGCATTTGGCAGAGATACCTACGGACAAGCCGGTAGTGCTTTTCTGTGCTGTGGGTTTGCGTGGTTATCTGTCCCTGCGCATCCTGATGGGACGCGGTTATCGCAATGTGCGCAATCTGATAGGTGGTTATAAGACCTATTCCATGGCAACAGCGCCTCTGCCGTCTCCATCTGCTCCGGCAGGAGGTGACTCTTCTTCTGCTTCTTCGGCTGCCTCTGCTGACAACGACGATGTTCCTGCGGCGGCATCTGTCTCCAAAAAGGAACCGTTGAAGATAAACGCTTGCGGCTTGCAATGTCCGGGACCTATCATGCAGGTGAAGAAGGCGATGGATAGCATTGCTGTGGGCGAGCGTGTGGAGATTGTGGCTACCGATGCCGGTTTTGCCCGCGACGCCTCTGCCTGGTGCGATACAACGGGAAATAAATTGATAGAGAAGCATGACGAGAAAGGACGCTATACGGTAGTCATCGAAAAAGGCGCTCCGGCTTGTACATCCGCTTCCAACACTCCCGTAGCCGGGGGGAGGGGAAAGACGCTGATTCTGTTCAGTGACGACCTGGACAAAGCGCTGGCAACCTTCGTTTTGGCAAACGGAGCAGCGGCAACGGGACAGAAAGTAACCATTTTCTTCACCTTCTGGGGACTGAACGTCTTGAAGAAAGTGCAGAAACCCAGCGTGCAGAAAGATTTCTTCGGCAAGATGTTCGGCATGATGCTGCCGGCCAGTTCTTTGAAACTGAAGTTGTCGCAGATGAATATGTTTGGCATGGGCAGTCGCATGATGCGCTTCCTGATGAAGCGCAAGGGTGTGGATTCTCTGGAGTCGTTGCGCTCGCAAGCATTGGCGCAAGGAGTGGAATTCATCGCTTGCCAGATGTCTATGGATATGATGGGCATCCGGCACGAAGAACTTCTGGATGAAGTAACCATCGGTGGCGTGGCTACCTATATGGAACGTGCGGACAAAGCAAATGTGAACTTATTTATATAGGAGAAAAAGATATGGAGACTTTATGTAAAATTCGTGATATTTATCGGGCTATTGCCGAATTCGAGGTGCAGTTTACGCAGATGTACGATTTGTCACTGAATGAAGGAATGCTGTTGTGCACGCTGCTCAATACTCCTAAGCTTACCTCCAGTAAGATAGCTGAGGCACTGGGTTTGTCTGCCTCCAACACTTCAAAGGTCATTCGTTCCGTAGAGGAAAAGAAACTCATTACCCGTCTGATAGGTAAGGAAGATAAGCGTCAGATGCGTTTTTTTCTTACGACAGAAGGCAAGAACCGGATTTCGGATATCAAGAATGCTACTTTTGAATTGCCGGGGCTGTTGCAGCAGGTGGTCAGCCTCGTATAGCTTTGTATAAAAGCAAATTAATATCGTGTTTGCAGGAGGTTAATATCCTGCAAACACGATATTTATTTTTTGTATGACACGTTGTTAACTTCTTGCACGACATGTTGTTAGTATCGTGTATTGCACGCTATTAATTGTTTGTATCTGTTCATGTGTATTTCCATCTTTTATTACTGAGAAATTTACTAAGAATCCTTAATAATATTTTTTCGACAATTCTTAACTCTTAATCAATTCTTTTCTCTGTTTTAAATAACAAACTTGATTGGAAAAGCCATTCCAGATAGTATGGGGGGCATAGCTCCGTACGTATGGATATGGTGGGAGGATGGACGAACACTCTGCCTTACTCCTTGTTTACCTGTGAGAATGTGGTGAGTATTGCTATTGAGCTGAACGGGCAGCACCTTTACAAGTGTACATCAAACCTTGCGTAGAACACCGCATAGTGTTGCGCTCTATTGTACGCTGGCTGCCCGAGCATTTTAATTATTCATGATGATACGGCCCCCCATTTAGTATGTTCATTGCCCTGTAGAGTTGTTCCACAAAAATGAGGCGTACCATCTGATGGGAAAAGGTCATGCGTGAGAGGGACATCTTCTCGTGTGCCGCTTCGTATACTTTTTGAGAGAATCCGTAAGGGCCTCCGATAATAAATACCAGCCGTTTGTTTACGGTATTCATCTTGCGCTTCATATAGTCTGCAAACTCTATGGAGCGCATCTCTTTTCCACCTTCGTCCAGCAGTACGACCACATCTCCCGGCTGGAGAGCTTTCAGTATCAGTTCCCCTTCTTTTTCCTTCTGAACTTCCATAGAGAGGCTTTTGGTGTTTTTCAGTTCGGGGATGACTTCCATCTCGAATGAGAGATAGCGCTTGGTGCGTTGCACATAGTCGTTGATGGCTGTTATAAAGTGTTGTTCTACAGTCCGTCCTACGACGAGCAGAGTAGTTTTCATACTGGTTCTGTTTTGATTAGCGCACAAATTTAGCATTTTTTTATTGTATTTTGAGACAAATGCTTACCTTTGCCTATCATAAATACTTGTGAAAATGAAAAAACGGGTAGTCTTTTTGTTGACCGGTCTCTTCATTTGGACGTCTGTGCTGCTGGCCCAGAACGTTCCCGAGGGAGTGATTGGGGCCTTCAAGGAAGGAAGCTCTCAGGAACTCAACAAGTATCTGGGTGACAAGGTCGATTTAATCATTCAGAATAAGTCGACCCACGCCGACAAGCGGACGGCAGAGGGCACAATGGCTGCTTTCTTCTCCAACCACAAGGTTGGCAGTTTTAATGTGAACCATCAGGGGAAACGTGATGAGTCTGGTTTCGTCATTGGTACCTTGACGACCGCAAATGGAAACTTTCGGGTGAATTGTTTCTTCAGAAAAGTACAGAACAAATATGTTATACATCAAATAAGGATAGATAAAACAGATGAATAAGGAAGAAGAATTGATTGACAGGCTGATAGACCTGGCTTTCGCCGAAGATATAGGCGATGGAGACCATACAACCCTTTCATGCATTCCTGCTACGGCAATGGGCAAGTCCAAACTGCTGATAAAAGAACCGGGCATACTGGCCGGTATCGAGATAGCCAAGGAGGTGTTCCGTCGTTTCGACCCTACCATGAAGGTGGAAGTGTTTATTAATGACGGTACAGCCGTAAAGCCGGGTGATGTGGCCATGATTGTGGAAGGCAAGATACAGTCTTTGTTGCAAACGGAGCGTCTGATGCTGAACATCATGCAGCGCATGAGTGGCATTGCCACCATGACACATAAGTATGCCGAGCAATTGAAAGGTACGAATACCCGTGTACTCGATACCCGCAAGACTACTCCGGGCATGCGTATCCTCGAGAAAATGGCGGTGAAAATCGGTGGCGGTGTAAACCACCGTATCGGCTTGTTCGACATGATTTTGCTGAAAGACAACCATGTGGACTTTGCGGGAGGCATTGACAAGGCCATCAACCGTGCGAAGGAATATTGCAAGGAAAAAGGTAAGGACCTCAAGATAGAAATAGAAGTGCGCAACTTCGACGAATTGCAGCAAGTACTCGACCTGGGTGGCGTAGACCGTATCATGTTTGACAACTTCACCCCGGCAATGACAAAGAAAGCTGTGGAGATGGTAGGTGGCCGCTATGAAACGGAATCTTCCGGTGGCATCACGTTTGATACGCTCCGCGACTATGCCGAATGCGGTGTAGACTTTATTTCCGTAGGAGCTTTGACTCACTCCGTGAAAGGATTGGACATGAGCTTTAAAGCATGTTGATAAAGGCGGAAAGCATTATTGCAGAATAATAAGGAAAGCCTCTCATAAAGAATGCTGCATTACGGCAGATTTATGAGAGGCTTTCTATTGGTAACTAGCAAAGTAGTGGCTCTTGGAAAAACAGAAGGTGTATTGGGGTGAAACAGATGGTCTGTTTGGGACGGATAGATGATGCGTTTGGCTATAACGGATGATGTGTTTCATAGTAATGGATAATAGTGTAGGAAGATATGAAAAACATAACATGGAATAAAGTAAAAACAACTGTCAAAGATTGGCAAGTGGGAGACTACATCCGGCAGACTTCCATTGTGGTGATTGGCGTACTGATTACTTTTGTCGGTAGTGAGTTGGTTACTCAAAACTCCGAGAAAAAGGATATTCAAGCCACCATGTCGCTGATTAGGGATGAACTGAAAAGTAACCGGGAAAATTATAAGAGTATCGTTTCAGAGTTTAGAGAGGATGAACGTCTTTCCAGCTTATTGGTGGAGCATGACTTAAAGCATCGGACGATACCGGAAGATTCATTGATACAGTTCCGCTTTCTTATGGGGCATATCCGCAGTTTTTATTATAGTCAGAATGCATTGGATATACTTAAAAACTCCATGTTGATGCAGAAGATTTCAGATAAAGAGCTACTGTTGCAGTTGACCGGAATCTATGAGGTATTGGATGGATTTAAGGCAACTATGAATGGCTATTACGATATGAAGGACGAAATTATGGTTCCTTTCCATTTGGCATTGACTGACGAACAGACGGACCAGATAAATCGTGGAGGATATGAGGCGTGGGATATTTACTTGTCGGACAGGTCGGTACGGAACTTTGTCAGGGTAGCGCAGAACTATTTCACGCCGGACTATGTAGAACGTGTGGGAAAACGTATAGACGAGGCAATACAAGCGCTTGAAAAGAAGTATCATTTAGAATAAAAAGATATGGGAAAGATAAACTTTAATAGGCTGAACCATACGGTAAAAAGTTGGCACATAGGTGATTATTTCCGTCAGTTCAGTATTGTGGCTGCGGGTATCATTGTCACTTTCTGGGGAAGTGACCGGATTACCGAGAATGCCCGTCAAAAGGAAGTGCGTGCTACGATGCAGTTGGTAACGGAAGAGTTGGAATATAATAGGCAGGAGCTCCGTAATATAAAGCACTTGTTGGATATTGACATACACATGAGTCTGTTGTTGAGGGAACATGATATGGATGTATCCAAGATACCGACAGATACTCTGTGGAAGTATGGCAAGCTTTTCAATAATATGGATGAATTCTCTTATAGGACAGATGCGCTGGACGTGCTGAAAGGTTCTTCATTGATGCAGTATATACCGGACAAACGTATGTTGCAGGATGTATTGCAGACTTATTTTGAGTTGGGCAGGAAACAAAAGGATGTCAGTGATTACTATGCAACGAAAACAGATGCTCTTATGAGTGCTGCCATGTCCAGGGAGTTGGCGCATGTTTTTGATGGTGACGACAGTCTTCGGGACCAGGCCTTGTTTCTTGTGCAGTATAAGAAATTTATCAATTACGTCAACATGGTTCCCGGTTTTCTGTATTGGCATGAATTTGATGAATTGGATGAGATGCTGGACAAGCAAATACAGGCTTTGAGAGCCAAATATAAATAATCTCCGTTCTTTAACTTCTTTTTAGAATTAATTCAGCAGCATTTTCCGCAATGCTGCGTCTAACTAACAAACGACGCGAAGAGGCGTCCGTAAAACGAGCACTGACATTGGAAAATGAGATAGAACTGATTGAGGGCTGCCGGGCAGGAAAGGATTCCGCCCGAAAGGAATTATACACCCTCTACTCCAAGCAGATGCTGGCGGTATGTTACCGCTATACGGGCGATGTCGATGCGGCCCATGACGTATTGCACGATGGCTTCATCAAAATTTTCACCCACTTCACCTTCCGTGGCGAATGTGCATTGGGTACCTGGGTGACAAGGGTAATGGTGACGCAGGCGATAGACTACCTGCGGAAACAGCAACGTTTCAGCCAACTGGTGGTGAATGAGGAACAATTGCCCGACATTCCGGATGAAGCGGGCATTGCCGAAACCGGAGGCCGCATTTCCGAAGAAATGCTGATGGCGTTCGTGGCGGAACTTCCCGATGGATGCCGTACTGTATTCAACTTATACGTCTTTGAGGAGAAATCGCACAAGGAAATAGCCGAAATCCTCCACATCAAAGAGCATTCGTCTACCTCGCAGTTGCATCGTGCCAAGTGTTTGTTAATAAAAAGAATTAAAGAATATACTGAATATGAGAGAAAATGATGAAATAACCGGTTTATTCCGCAGTCGTCTTGCCGGCGCAGAGATGACAGTGCGGGAGGACTTCTGGGAAGGGTTGCAACGTGACTTGCCGTCACCGGTTGCCGCAAAAGGCAGGAGGCAGCTTTTTCTTTCTCCGAGGTTTCACCGCGTAGCCGCAGCCGCCTCTGTTGTATTTGTACTGGGAGCTGCTTCTGCCGCTTTCTGGTATTTCTCTCCGAAAGAGGAAATCAAGGAGGCCTTTACACAAGTGGCGGCCATGACGCCGGAAGGTAACTTGAACGGGGATGTGGTGCAGGAAAGTTTTCCCTCTATCCATCAGGCCAACCCCATGGCACAAAAGCCCGGTACACAGCATCCCGCCAACGGCATTCCGGCAGGATTGACGGCGCAGGCCGATGAGGATGAATCCGTGTCTGTCCATGTTTCCATCCGGATTACCCAACGGGTGTACGGAAACCGGCAGCAGCCGGGAAACGGTTATTACAGTAACGGAACTCCGGCCGGAAACGGAAACTACCATTCAAATCCTGGCCATAAGGATGCTGATATAGATAGAATGCTGCCATCTTCTGAGGAAGAACCGGCAAAGTCTGTGGCTGTATCGCCATCCAAGCCCCGTAATTGGGCATTGAAAGCAGGCATCGGCATTTCCCTGCCGAAAGGGAATTTTCATATGCCGTTCACGGCCGGGGTAAGCGTGGAACGTCGTTTGAACAAGCATTTCTCCTTGGAAGCCGGTCTTCAGTATAATTGCTTGGATGGTGACCATACGTTGCATACGCTGGAAGTTCCGGTAAGGCTGAACATGATGCTGGCCAGTACGCCGAAAGTGGATTTCTATGCTATGGTAGGCGGAGCAGCCGAGAAATGCATTGCAGGTGCTCCGGACAATGGTTTCGGCGCAGAGCCGGTACAGTTGTCGGTTGCTGCCGGAGTAGGGGTACGCTATAAAATGAACGACCGTTTTGCCTTGTTTGCAGAGCCGTCTGTATCCCATCATTTCGATACGGACTCGCAGACAAGAACCTTGCGTACGGAACGGCCCACCAATCTGAATCTGTTGTGCGGCGTGCGCATGACTTATTAATCTTAAATACCATACAAATATGAAGACTCTATACAATAAATTACATATATTCGGGCAGACTATGCTGCTCATATTCTTTACTCTTTCTGTTCTCTCTTTGGGCTCTTGCAGCAAAGAAACGTTGGACTACAACCATCCGGATGTAGACTTGTTTGTCAAGCAGTTGAAGGCTGGTAAATATTCTACCCAAAGTCCGGATGGATTGAGTAATATGCCCAAGTTCACTTCCGAAGATATAGAGGAATTGCTGAAGTATGCCGAGGACTTGACGGTTATTCCCTCTTTCCCCTTGGCTCCGGTATCCTATTCGGCAGGTGGTAAGTTGCGTTTGGGCGAATGCATCTTGTGGACGGTAGAGACTATCCGTCTCGGGAACAACGCTTCAATGGGATGCAAGATGGTGCATACGGATGCGGAGAATTATGAAGGTATTTACTTCCTTTCGGACGAAGAGGTGCTGGATGCCGCCTCGCGCTACCGCCGTTGGTGGGAAACCCGTAAGTATCCACGGACTATGTGGACGATTGATCCCTGCTATGACGAACCACTTTGTGGCAGTGGATATATGTGGTGGTGAAATGTTTTTAGGGATTAGGGATTAAGGATTAGGTATTAAGTAATCAAACTGTCAAGTGAAGAGATTTATACTTGTAATGGGGTTGCTCTGTGCAGTAGCCTTCCCTTTTTATGCCCAAAATTGGACTTCTCAAGACTCGTTGAGGCTGAACCGGTTGCTGAAGGGAGAAGGGGAGGTGAAGCTGAATCCGGAGGTATTGAAGGAACTTGAAATGAACAGTTCCTTAGGTACTCCGAAAGCGGTGACGGACAAGTCATGGATGGATTTTGATAATTCGCTGCCCGTCATACCGAAAGTGCCCGAGAAAAAGGTTGTGCTTACCCTACGCCCTTATACGGCCAATACTAAATATAATTGGGACCCCATTTACCAGAAAAAGATTAAGGTGGACAAAGATACTTGGCGGGGAGACGAATTTTATGCACTTAAGATTCTGATGATTCCTACGAACTGGGCTAAACATCCGTTTGATGCTGGTCCGCGTGAGACGGTGGAGCAGATTGAAGCAACCGGTTTGCGTTACCGGGTGACGGAGCGGGCCAATAATATGGCTGTGGGCGGTTGGCAGGGTACCAGTGGCGGTGGAATTTCCGGTTTAGACCTGATGGCGCCTTTTACCCGTGAGTTTTGGAATTTCAAAGGTTGCAAGCGCCGTGCCCGTACGCTGGAAGTATTGAAGGCGTATGGAGATTCGATAACTGTTTTGGAACAACAGTAATTTATCACTTTTTGTCAAATTTTGAACTTTCTTTCTCCCCTTCTTGTTTTCATTAGTAAACCTTTAAAAAAAGTAATAATGAACAGAGTGACTTCTCTATTCGGAATAAGATATCCGATAATTCAAGGTGGTATGGTGTGGTGTAGCGGCTGGAGACTTGCTGCTGCTGTAAGCAATGCGGGAGGGCTGGGCTTGCTCGGCGCAGGTTCGATGCATCCCGAAACGTTGCGGGAGCATATTAGGAAATGCCGTGAGGCTACGCATCATGCTTTTGGTGTGAACATTCCCTTGATGTATCCCCAGATAGAAGAGATAATGCAGATTGTGGCCGACGAGGGAGTGAAGATTGTATTTACATCTGCCGGCAGCCCGAAGAAATGGACCGGTTGGTTGCACGAGCGTGGCATCACGGTGGTGCATGTTGTTTCGTCCTCGCGTTTTGCCGTGAAGGCTGAAGAGGCGGGTGTTGATGCAATAGTTGCCGAAGGCTTCGAAGCCGGTGGGCATAATGGGAGGGAGGAGACTACCACTCTGTGCCTGATACCTGCTGTACGTGCAGTTACTACACTTCCGCTGATTGCCGCCGGTGGCATTGCAACGGGTGAGGCCATGTTGGCTGCCCGGGTGCTGGGTGCGGAAGGTGTGCAGATTGGTACACGCTTTGCCTTGACGGCAGAGAGTTCTGCAAGCGAGGTGTTCAAGGATTACTGCTTGCATTTGGAAGAAGGGGATACCCGTCTGCTTTTGAAGAAGTTGGCTCCGGTGCGTCTGGTGCGCAATAACTTTCGCAGCGCCGTAGAGGCTGCTGAGGCTGTGGGAGCTTCAGAGGAAGAACTTCGTATCCTTTTAGGGCGCGGCCGTGCCAAACGTGGTATTTTTGAGGGTGACTTGGAAGAAGGGGAACTGGAAATAGGGCAGGTATCTGCCTTGCTGCATGGAAAGGGAGTGCAGTCTGTGGCGTCGGTCATGCAAGAGTTGGTGGAGGAGAGCAGAAGGGCGTGGGAGAGAATGCAGGAATTGGATCTCTGACTATTCCCGTCTTCTGGTATCATATAACACTAAAAAAGGAATATCCCCGAAATCACCGGGAATATTCCTTTTTTAGTTTCAACTTATAACCTTTTATCCTTTGGGGATATTGGTTGTGTCTTTTGCCATATTTCCACTTGTGGTAGAATTACTTGTGCCATTGTTGCTGGTAGTGGCGCTACCGGTAGCCATATTTGTAACACTTTTACCGGTTGTCTGTACAGCGGGTTGTTCTTCCCAATGGAACGGTTCGAAGCTACTGTTCGGGTCAACCCAGGACGGTTTCTTGGAAGCATAAATAATGAATGGGGCAATGACTACAATCAGCGCACCGATGATGAGTACGGAGAACCATACTGTGTTGCTGCCTGTTGAAATCTGGCTGGGCGGGATAAAGCTCAGTACGAATGCCAGCAATGATCCGCAGAAACCAAGACCACCGATGAGCCACATCAATCCGTTGCCATTCTTGCCGATACGGAACGGACGGTTCAGCTTCTTCATCTTATAACGCAGCACGATGGCTCCGGAGAACATCAGCATATACATGATAAGATAGAGGACTACAGTCAGCTGTGACAGAATCTGGTAGAAACTCTGTACGGAAGGCATGACTACGAATAGAAGGCTCAACACGGTTACTGCACCACCTTGTACATAAAGGATATTCTTCTGTACGCCTAGCTTGTTTGTCTTTTGGAAGAACGGAGGCATGTAGCCTGCTTTTCCTACGGCAAAGATACCTTTGGACGGACCGGCAACCCATGTCAATACACCTGCCAGTACGCCGAATGCCAAAGCGATGGCAATAATCGGTGACAGCCAGGAAGCACGGATGTAATGGAAGTAGTTGTCGAAGCCTACAAGCAGACTCTGTGTCAGACTGATGTCTTTGGCCGGGATGATGATACCCAGTGAGAAAGTACCGAGTACGAAGATGATAACCGTAATGGCCGCACCGATGAACACTGCCTTCGGATAATTCTTGGAGGGATTGTTCACGTCTTTTACGTGAATACCGCCCATTTCCATACCGGCATAGAAGAGGAAGATACTGGCAGCAAGCACCACGTTGTCGAAGTTCGTCAAGTCGGGGAAGAAGCTGCTGTGGAAATCCAGGTTGGAGTGTCCGCCGGTGGCAAGGTAGATGATACCTAGGATAATCAGCAGTGCGGCAGGAATAATGGTCCCGACCAGGCCGCCGACTTTTGCCACTTTACCTACCCAGCTCATACCCTTCATGGAGATGAATGTGGCTAGCCAGTAGATGATGAGGACAACGACGAGCGAGTAATATTTGTTGTTGGCCAGTGACATGTCGTGTACGTCGTTCATGCCGATGAAAGCAATGGATACGGCACCGAATGTCAATACGGTAGGATACCAGATTGTACTTTCAATCCATTGTACCCAGATGGCAAGGAAGCCCAGCTTTTTTCCGTAGGCTTCGCCTACCCAGCGGAACACACCGCCTTGCTTGTCTTGAAACATGGCAGCCAGTTCCGCGGCGACAAGTGACGTCGGAATCAGAAAAACAATGGCTGCAAATAAGTAGTAGAAGGCCGAACTCATTCCGTACACGGCCTCGGCAGGAAGTCCACGTAGGGATACTACTGCCGTCACATTCATGATTGCCAGGGTAAATACCCCCAGCTTCACTGTTTGTTTAATATTTGCCATAAGTTAAGGTTTTAGATGAAAAATATATTCAAAATCAGCGTCTATAACAACACTTGGGAAGAGTTGTTCCCAACGGATAAGTGAAAATTCCGGTTTTAACTATTCAGGAAGCATCAGCTTTAGGCGCGGGCTTCTGTGCCGCTTTCTTGTAGAACTCTTCTTTTTCCTTATTGCGCCGTTCGACCAGGCTCGTTACATACACTGTAAAGATAGGGAACATCATCATGCCCAGCGCAGCCAGCAGTACAGACAGTACCCGTCCGGTGGGAGTGACTGCTATGATATTGGAACCTACCGTCGTCACATCCATAAATGCCCACCACAAAGCATCTCCATATCCTTTGACCAGAGGATTGGGGCCATGCTCCATGACATAAAAGGCCAGGCTGGAAAAATAGACGGTGGCCAGCAGCATGGTAAGATAGGAAACGAACAGTCCCGATGCACGGTTGTACGTCAGCCAACCCACTACGATAGCCATGGCATATCCACCCCGTACTAATGGGATAAAGCGCAACATATAGGTTATTTCCGGTGAGAAAGTCCATCCCATATAGGCAATGATATTTTGGTAAGGTATGGCTACCAGTAAGAAAATGAAATGTGTGGCTACATAGTGCCCCTTCTTCTCTGCCAGAAACCATTCCAACACAAAATCAGCCAGGAACAGAGCGCATATCCACAGCTGTACTTTCATGTAGACTGACTGTTCGTAAAAGGGAATCCCCTTGAACGTGTCGACAGAGATACTGATGACTAAAAATAACGAAAGTATCAGTATGATGACATGTAATATGCCGTAAATACCTTTTTCCCGCAATACAAATTCTGATAGAGCCATTTTCATGATGAAGTCCATTATGAAGTTATGAGTTATTAGTTATAAGTTATTTGCTAATTACGATGCATATACCAACAAATAACTCATCACTTATAACTCATAACTAAAAAATCTTATTCTGTAATTGTCACGTTATCACCGTTGAACACACCCAGACCGAGCTTGTTCATGATGAACTTAATTGCCGATTGGGCCTTTACGGAATTTCCCGCTTCGTCCAGGGGAGGAGCGAAGGCCGATACCCCCATGACACCGGGCAATACGGCCATTACGCCGCCGCCCACACCGCTTTTGGCCGGTATGCCGGCGGTGTACATCCAGTCGCCTGAATGTTCGTAGAAGCCTACGGTAGAAATCATCGACGTGATTTTCGGTGCCAGGCTGGCTTCGAACACCGTTTGTTTGGTGACTGGGTTCACACCGTTATTGGCGATGGTTCCTGCGGCAATGCCCAGTTGCTGGGCCGTGATGCCGAGAGAACACTGGCGGGTATAGAGGTCGAGTGCCATATCCGGATCATCGTAGATGCGGTTGTAGTTTTTCAGCAACCAGGCAATGGAGCGGTTGTTGAAATTGGTAGCCGTTTCCGATTTGTACAGTTCGTCGATGAGTTGCGGGGCAGAGCCGCATAGCTCGGTAATGTTCTGTACAATGGCATCCCATTTCTTGTCGGAGTTTCCTACTGGCTGCACCATGGAACAGGCTGAAATGGCACCGGCATTTACTAACGGAGTGGAAGGGTGGTCGTTTTCCAGCAAAATGGCGATGATGGAGTTGAACGGTAGTCCCGTGGCATCGGCACCTATCATGTCCAGCACTTTCTGTGCGCCGTATTGGTGCAGGATAAGGATGGCTGTGTGTACCTTCGAGACGGACTCTATACCGAAACGATAGTCTGTATCGCCTATATTGATGGTCTGCCCGTTCATCAGGCAGATGCTGAGTCCGAACAGTTTGGAGTCTATGTTGGCAAGGTAGGGGATATAATCCGCATTCTTGCCTCCCGTACTGCCCTTCACCTCGTTGTAGGCTTCTTGGGCAACCTCCTTTATTTGTGAAATTGATATTTTCTTTTCCATATTAGCTGTTACTTTTTATGTGTACGGCATCCGTGATTGAATATTTTGGCTTCCACCGGCAGGTTCTTTTCCTGCGCCATACGGGTGGGAGTCGGGTAGTCCAGTTTCTCCAGCTCCGTGATGGCATTCTTGATGTCACCCAGCAGCATGTCTGCCATGTCGCGGCTGAATCCTTGGCGAACAACGACACGCATTACGACATAGTCTTCCAGCTTTGAAGGCAGAGTATAGGCGGGTACCATCCAACCGTGTTGTGACAGCTTGTCCTGCAGGTCATAGAGAGTCCATTTGGCAGCTTTTGCATATTCCGGTTTCAAGTACCAGATGAACAGCGGGTTCACAACTTCGTCGGAATAGTTTACGAACGGAGCCATCTTGCCGATTTCGTCATGGATATACTTGGCGATGGTCAGGGAGTTGTACTGTACTTCCTTGTAACCCTGGAATCCCAAACGGATGAACTGGTAATATTGACCCAGAATCTGTGCGGCAGGACGGGAGAAGTTCAGGCCTACCTGAGTAATGTTGGCACCGAGGTAGTTTACGCTGAATGACATTTCTTCGGGCAGATATTCCTTGCCTTTCCAGCAAACCCAACCCAGCCCCGGATAAACCAGGCCGAATTTATGTCCGCTGACGCTGATGGAGAGTACCCACTTCAGACGGAAGTCCCACTTCTTTTCGGGATAGAGGAACGGGAGGATGAAACCGCCGCTGGCGGCATCCACGTGGATAGGAATGTCGTAGCCGGTCTTTGCATTGTAGGCATCGAGGGCTTTGTCGAGGGCTTCGACGTCATCGTTCAGTCCTGTCCATGTAACACCTTGGATAGGCACGATACAGATGGTGTTCTCATCACACATCTTCAAGGCTTCTTCGGGGTCGAGCGTGGTCTTGTCGAGTGTCAAAGGCACTTCACGCATTTCAATCTGCCACAATTGGGCGAATTTTTCCCATACCACCTGGAAACCGGTTGAAATAACGAAGTTGGGTTTGTCGAACGGTTTGCCTTGTGCTTGACGTTTCTTGCGCCAGCGCAACCAGGCTGCCACACCACCCAGCATACATGCCTCCGAGGAACCGATAGCAAGTGCGCCGGTTTTCCAGGTTTCTTTTTCAGGAGAGTTCCAGAGGTTGGCCACGATGTTGATACATTTACCGTTCATTACGGCGATGCGCGGATATTCGGTCTCGTCGATGTAGTTAATGTTGATGGCTTCGTTCATCAGCTTGGTGGCATATTCGTCCATATAGGTAGTGACGAATGTAGCCAGATTCAAGCGAGGCTGCGTTTGAGCGAAGGTCTCGTCTTTCACCATCTGATAGGCGATTTCCGGGGTAGTAGGTCCGTCGGGAATCTTTTCTACGGGTGAGGGTTGTAACATACGGTTTGAGCCGAATACTTCAGTTTTTGCATCTCCTTTTCTGAAATTCAAATCTTCCATATTAATAAGTTTTTTAAAGGTTTAGGCGGCGGGGCTTTTCCCCGTCGAATATCCCACAACAACGGGGTTTGCGGATGAAAGTTCCGGGGTTTTGCATTATTTGGCGTTTATTAAAGGGCAGCGTAGTAAAATCTTAAAAAACGAACATTCTGAAGGTGGGTTTGTTGTTCCCACATTATTCATTTAATTAATATACTACTATATGAAAATCAATACCGGAAGGGGTACAATCCCCCTAATCACGCTTGTCGGCATTTGGTCTGTCTCTGCATTGACTTCCTTGCCGGGGTTGGCCGTGTCACCTATTTTGGGACAGCTTACCACCATTTTTCCACATGCCACGGAATTGGATATACAGATGCTTACCTCCCTGCCTTCGCTGCTGATAATTCCTTTTGTGCTGTTGGCGGGCAAGCTGGCCGAGAAACGTGACTTTGTGCGTCTGCTGAAAGCGGGACTTTGGATGTTTGCCGCCAGTGGGGTACTTTATCTTTTTTCGGACAAAATGTGGCAGTTGATGGTGGTCAGCGCTTTGCTTGGCATCGGTTCGGGGGTGATTATTCCGTTGTCCACTGGTCTGGTTTCACGTTATTTCATGGGGGAATATCGGGTGAAGCAGTTTGGTTACAGTTCTGCCATCACCAATGTGACGCTGGTTGTGGCAACGGCGGTGACTGGGTATCTGGCAGAGGTAAACTGGCACTTGCCTTTCGTGGTATATCTGCTTCCGTTGATTTCTCTGCTGCTTGTCGGATATTTGAAGGGGGATACCGGTCAGCCGCAGATAGCAGAAGATACGGCTGCCGTTGTTCCGGAGGAATCCAAGCGTGCGGTTCCCGGTAAATACGGCATCCATATCCGCCATCTGCTACAGTTGATGCTGTTTTATGGCGTCACTACGTATGTAGTGCTGGCGGTTACTTTTGACTTGCCTTTTTTGATGGAGGCCCATCACTTCTCCAGCGGAAATTCTGGATTGATGATCTCCTTATTCTTCCTTGCCATTATGGCTCCGGGTTTCTTCCTGGGGCATATCGTGAAGTGGATGGGGAAACACACAAAGTTCTACAGCCTTTTGTCCATTGCAGTGGGTTTGCTCTTGATATGGATTTCGCCTAAAGAATGGCTGATAATACCGGGATGTATGTTGGTTGGTTTGGGATATGGTGTCATTCAACCGCTGATTTATGACGAGACAGTAGATACGGCCATACCGGAAAAAACAACTTTGGCACTGGCCTTTGTAATGGTGATGAATTATCTGGCGATTCTATTGTCCCCGTTCATTACAGATTTCTTTCAGATCTTGTTCCACACTAATTCCAAGGAATTTCCGTTTATTTTCAACCTCTGCATCACACTGCTCGCTATGTGGTGGGAGTATGTGAGGAAGAAGGATTCTTTGTTGGGGAGGAGTTATGAGTGATTTGTTGGTAATTGTGCTGCGTTATCATGCTGAAAGAAAAACATCAACAAATCACTCATCACTTATCACTCATCACTTATCACTCAATGGCTTCATATTTCAGCCCGAAGACGTCGGCTACAGCTTTGTATGTTACTTTGCCTTCCACTACGTTCAATCCCTGCGCCAGAGCCGGGTCGTCCTTGCAGGCTTGTCTCCAGCCTTTGCATGCCAGGGCTACGGTGTAGGGCAGGGTGGCATTTGTCAGTGCCATGGTGGAGGTGAAGGGTACGGCGCCGGGGATATTGGCAACGGCGTAGTGTACAATTCCGTCCACAATGTAGGTAGGGTCGCTGTGCGTGGTGGGGTGGGAGGTTTCGAAACAACCGCCCTGGTCGATGGCTACGTCTACGAGTACCGTACCGGGTTTCATCATCTTCAGCATTTCGCTGGTGATGAGGTGTGGGGCCTTGTCACCGGGGATGAGGACGGAACCGATTACCAAGTCGATGTTCGGCAATTCCATCTTGATGTTATGGGTGGAAGAATAGAGTGTCTTTACGTTTTTCGGCATCACTTCACTCAGGTAGCGCAGGCGGGGAAGGTTGATGTCGGCAATCAGTACCTCGGCACCCATTCCGGCAGCTATCTGTGCGGCATTGGTGCCCACGATACCACCTCCAAGGATAAGTACGCGTGCGGGACGTACGCCCGTTACTCCGCCCATCAGTTTTCCCTTGCCGCCTTGTGGCTTTTCAAGGAAGCGGGCTCCTACTTGTGTAGCCATGCGTCCTGCCACCTCACTCATAGGAGTAAGTAGCGGAAGTGAGTGGTCTTCTTTTTCCACGGTTTCGTAGGCAATGCAGACGGCACCGCTTTCAATCATGGCTTCGGTTAGTAATTTATCGGCTGCAAAGTGGAAATAGGTGAATACCACTTGTCCCTTTTTAATCAGTTTGTACTCCGGTGCAATAGGTTCCTTTACCTTGACAATCATGTCGGCTGCGGCATACGTGTCTTCAATGGTCGGTAAAGTCTTTGCACCTACGGCGATGTAGTCATCGTCGGAGAAACCGCTGTTTACGCCTGCTGTGGCCTGCACATACACCGTATGACCTTTTTTCACCAATTCGGCTACTCCGGCAGGGGTCATTCCCACGCGGTTCTCGTTGTTCTTGATTTCTTTAGGTACTCCGATAATCATAACCTTAAAGTTTTAATTGGGGGGTTAAACATGGCGCAATATAGCGATTTCCCGGCTTGGGTGTTATCGGTGCATCTATGTTCTTCAACAGAATTTTTATGCATGTTTTAATCAATGATAATTGTAGCTTTCTGTAGGTAGAGAGAACTATTCTTTTTATATTTGCATGCATTTAAAATAATATTGACTGTACAAAATATGAAATATTCTATATTTTTCTCTCTTTTGTTCTTTATTGGTAGTGTGCAAAGCGGCTATGCCCAAGAAACCGATACAGACAAGCCTTCCTTCATCCCGCCTTTTGATTTTCCCATCACTTTCTCCGGTAACTTCGGCGAGATACGTGCCAACCATTTTCATGGCGGACTGGATTTCAAGACAGGTGGCACCATAGGCAAGCCGGTACGCGCTCTGGCAGACGGATATATTTCGCGTATCCGCGTCACCCACGGCTCAGGTTATGTGCTCGATGTAACTTATGACAACGGCTATTCGACGATAAACCGCCATTTGAGTGCTTTTGTGGGTGACATTGCCCGTCGGATAGAAGATTTACAATATGAAAAAGAAAGCTGGGAGGTGGAAATAACTCCCGACCCCGATGAATATCCCGTGAAGGCCGGTCAGATAATAGCTTTAAGCGGAAACACCGGTTACTCTTTCGGTCCGCACCTGCATCTGGATATGATAGAGACGGCTACGGACGAATATATAGACCCGTTGCCTTTCTTCATGAACAAGGTGAAAGACAAGACTGCCCCGCGTGCCGAAGGTATCATGCTGTTTCCACAGCCGGGAAAAGGAGTGGTGGAGGGCAAGCAGACGCGACGGGCTTTTCCGGCACATCCAACAAAACCCATTACCGCCTGGGGACTGATTGGTGCAGGTATCCGTGCCTACGACTATATGGACGGAGTGCAGAATAAATATGGCGTGAAGGCGGTGATTCTCGAAGTGGACGGCGAGGAAGTCTTCCGCAGTACGGTAGATCGCTTTGCCTATGAGGAGAACCGCTATATCAATTCGTGGACACACGGCCAGTACATGAAGTCTTTCATAGAGCCGGGCAACCACTTGCGCATGCTACAGGCATCCAACGGCAATCGCGGACTGGTGGACATCAACGAAGAACACCCTTACCGGTTTGTCTATACGCTGAGAGATGCGCTGGGAAATATCTCCAAGGTCCGCTTCACAGTGCAGGGACAGAAGACGATAATTGCTCCGGTGGAACATCGTGAGAAATACGCCCTCAAATGGGATAAGGTGAACTATCTGCAGGAGCCGGGGCTGGAGTTGGTTATCCCGAAAGGAATGCTCTACGATGACGTCTTGCTGAACTACTCCGTGCGGGCTGATAGTGGCGACATCGCTTTCACCTATCAATTGAACGATACCCGTATTCCTATGCACGGTGCCTGCGATTTGCGTATCGGCTTGCGCCGGCGTCCGGTAGAGGATATGACCAAATATTATGTGGCGGGCGTAACGGCGCGCGGTGGAAAATACCGCATCGGCGGTAAGTATGAGGATGGTGTCATGAAAGTGCGTATACGGGATTTGGGGACTTATACCGTAGCGGTGGATACGGTTCCGCCGGTGATAACTCCCGTAAACCAAGCCCAATGGGGACGTACGGGAAAAATCATCTTCAAGGCCAAGGACAAGGAAACCGGCATCAATACCTATCGGGGTACGATTGACGGGAAGTATGCCTTGTTTGGAAAGCCCAATTCCATCAGCGGTAACCTGGTGTGCGAGCTCGACCCGAAACATGTGGAGAAAGGCGGCAAGCACGTGGTGGAGATGACGGTGACGGATGGCTGTGGCAACCGTACCACCGAACAGTTTGATTTTGTATGGTAAAGACTGAAATATTTAGTAACATTATAATTTAGAAGTATGAAAAGTAAAAGACTGACTCTTTCCGTCTTGTTTGTTGTGGCAGCCGTGGCGAATGCGCTGGCCTGCACCAATCTTATCGTGGGCAAGAACGCTTCTGCGGATGGTTCTACCATTGTTTCCTATTCTGCCGATTCTTATGGTTTGTTCGGCGAGTTGTATCATTATTCTGCCGGTATGCACAAGAAAGGTACGCTGATTGACATACACGAGTGGGACACCGGCAAATACCTTGGGCAGATAGAGCAGGCGCGTCAGACGTACAATGTCATCGGCAATATGAACGAATTCCAGCTCACTATCGGTGAAACGACATTCGGCGGACGCCCCGAACTGGTAGACACTACCGGTATTATCGACTACGGTAGCTTGATTTATCTCGGACTGCAACGTTCACGCACTGCTCGCGAGGCTATCAAGGTGATGACGGAATTGGTGCAGGAATATGGCTATTACAGTAGTGGAGAATCCTTCACCATTGCCGACCCCAACGAGATATGGATTATGGAGATGATTGGCAAGGGACCCGGTGTGCGCGGTGCCGTATGGGTAGCTGTCCGCGTGCCCGATGATTGTATCTCCGCACATGCCAATCAGAGCCGCATTCATCAGTTCAATATGAATGACAAGGAAAACTGCATGTACTCTGCCGACGTCATCTCTTTTGCACGCGAGAAGGGCTATTTTGACGGTGTGAACAAGGATTTCAGCTTTGCCGATGCCTACGCTCCGCTCGATTTCGGTGCCCGTCGCTATTGCGAGGCACGCGTATGGAGCTATTTTAATATGTTTACCGACCGCGGCAACGAGTTCCTGCCTTATATATTGGGTGAGACGGACACTCCGATGCCTCTGTTTGTGAAGCCCAACCGCAAGGTTTCCGTGCAGGATGTGAAGAACGCCATGCGCGACCATTATGAAGGTACTCCTCTCGACATCAGCAAAGATTTCGGCGCAGGCCCGTATCATACCCCGTACCGCCTTTCTCCACTCTCTTTCAAGGTGGGTGACCAGGAATACTTCAATGAGCGTCCCATCTCCACCCAGCAGAGCGGTTTCGTATTCGTGGCACAGATGCGTTCCGAGTTGCCCGACCCTATCGGTGGAGTATTGTGGTTCGGCACGGATGATGCCAATATGACGGTATTTACACCTGTATACTGCTGTACGGACAAGGTTCCCGTATGCTACACCCGTGTGGACGGCGCCGATTACATCACTTTCTCCTGGAACTCCGCTTTCTGGATTTTCAACTGGGTGGCCAATATGGTTTATCCCCGTTATGACTTGATGATGGGCGACGTGCGTGCCACTCAGACAGAGTTGGAGACAACCTTCAACGAAGCGCAGGAAGGCGTTGAGGCTGCTGCTGCCAAACTGCTGGAAAAAGATCCTGCCAAAGCAAAGGCATTTCTTACCAACTATACGAACATGACCGCTCAAAGTACCTTCGATACTTGGAAACGTCTTGGCGAGTTTCTTGTCGTAAAGTATAATGACGGCGTTGTCAAACGTATGAAAAACGGTCAATTCGAACGTAATTCCATTGGCCAGCCGGCAGGCGTAATCCGCCCGGGATACCCGAAGGAGTTCCTTGAAGAGTATGTTAAGCAGACGGGAGACAGATATAAAATGCCTGAATAAAATTAGGATATTTGAACTTATTCTTCTACATTTGTGTCTTACAAAAAAGTTTATATTAACCCTTAAAATAATAACAGTCTTATGGAAAATCAGGAACTGATTAAGCAGGTGACTGAGAAAGCCGAAAAATGGCTTACCCCGGCATATGATGCCGAAACTCAGGCAGAAGTGAAACGCATGTTGGAAAATCCAGATAAAACCGAATTGATAGACAGTTTTTACAAAGACCTGGAGTTTGGAACGGGTGGTCTGCGTGGCATCATGGGTGCCGGTACAAACCGCATGAACATCTACACCGTAGGTGCCGCAACGCAGGGCTTGTCCAACTATCTGAACAAATGTTTTGCCGGAAAGAAGGATATTTCCGTTGTTGTGGGGCACGACTGCCGCAACAATAGCGACAAGTTCGCAAAGATTTCTGCCGACATCTTCTCTGCAAACGGCATCAAGGTATATCTTTTTGATGACCTTCGTCCTACGCCCGAAGTTTCATTTGCCATTCGCCACTTCGGTTGCCAGAGCGGTATCAACATTACAGCCAGCCACAACCCCAGAGAATACAACGGCTACAAGGCTTATTGGGATGACGGTGCGCAGGTGCTCGCTCCGCACGATACAGCCATCATAGACGAGGTGAATAAGGTGACGGTGACCGACATCAAGTTCAACGGCAACAAGGACTTGATTCAGATTATCGGCAAGGAAGTGGATAAGGTTTATCTGGACATGGTTCACTCCATCTCCATTGACCCCGAAGTCATCCGTCGCCAGAAAGACCTCAGCATTGTGTATACTCCGCTTCATGGCGCAGGCCGCGTGCTCATTCCGGACTCATTGAAGGAGTGGGGATTTGAGAATATCAACTGCGTGCCCGAACAGATGGTGAAGGACGGCAATTTCCCGACGGTGGTTTCTCCGAATCCCGAAAATGCCGAAGCCCTTTCCATGGCCATTGCGCTGGCCAAGAAGATTGACGCTGACATCGTGATGGCAAGTGACCCGGATGCCGACCGTGTCGGTATGGCCTGCAAGGACGATAAGGGCGAGTGGGTGCTTATTAATGGTAACCAGACTTGTCTCATTTTCTTGTACTACATCATCAAGAACCGTATTGCAATGGGCAAGATGCAGCCGAATGACTTCATCGTGAAGACCATCGTGACCACTGAACTCATCAAGGCTGTGGCAGATAAGAACAAGATTGAAATGCGCGATTGCTATACCGGCTTCAAGTGGATTGCCCGCGAAATCCGTCTGAGCGAAGGCAAGCAGCAGTATATCGGTGGTGGTGAAGAAAGCTATGGCTTCCTGGCCGAAGACTTTGTCCGTGATAAAGATGCGGTTTCTGCCTGCTCCTTGCTGGCCGAAATCTGTGCTTGGGCCAAAGACCAGGGCAAGACACTCTATGACGTATTGATGGAAATCTATGTAGAATACGGATTCTCAAAGGAAACCACCGTGAACGTGGTGAAACCCGGTAAGAGCGGTGCCGAAGAAATCAAGGCGATGATGGATAACTTCCGTGCCAATCCTCCGAAGGAAATCGGCGGTTCGGCTGTCAGCTTGATTAAGGATTACAAGACATTGGAGGCTACCGATGTCCGGGGTAATGTAAGCAAGCTGGATATGCCCGAGACTTCCAATGTACTTCAATATTTCACTGTAGACGGCACGAAGATTTCTGTCCGTCCTTCCGGTACGGAACCGAAGATTAAGTTCTATATCGAGGTGAAGGGCGAGATGGGTTGTCCGAAATGCTATGCCGGCGCTGATGCCGAAGCTGAAAAGAAAGTGGAGGCAGTGCGCAAGTCACTCGGCATTTGATAGGAAAGAGGAAAAAATGTGTATATAGTGTTTGGAGAGGCGTAACCCGTGAGGGCTGCGCCTTTTCTTTTTGCTTCTGTGTTGAAAGAAAACTTAAATAAAGACTTAAACCCGATGGTTGATGAACAAAACGTTTGCAGGGAAGTTTAGTATATGCAGATTGCGGTTACACACCGATTGGTTGATGTGAATGAGAGTCGTTTCATTCGTAGTTGTTCGTTTGTGAGTGTGTGTTTTCCGCAATTTGCTTTTTTAAATTTCTTCCCCCCTCTTTTTAATTCTTTAATTTTTAATTGTTCTCCATCCACCAGTCTATCAGCCTTCTTGCGATACTCAGCTTTCGTGGTATTTCGGGCAGGTTGTCTTTGGAATAGAAGGCGGCAGCGGTCAGCTCATCTTCCTGCAGTTTTATCTCTCCGCTTTCGTAGTCGGCAATGAAACCCACCATCAATCCGCTGGGGTAGGGCCAGGGCTGGTTGCTGAAGTAGGTGATGTTCTTTACCTTCAGCCCCGTTTCCTCAAAAACTTCCCGTTCCACACATTCTTCCAGTGTTTCGCCGGCTTCGAGGAAACCTGCCACCAGTCCGTAGAAGGTCCCGCGGAAATTGCGTGCATGCACCAGCAGGATTTCGTTTCCTTTGCGTATTAGTACGATGATGGCGGTGGAAACGGGAGGGTACATCTCATTGCCGCAGTTGGGACACTTCTTCATGATGGGGGTCTGGTGCTCCATGGCGGTGCCACACACGGGGCAGAAGCGGCTGTGCTCGTCCCAATAGAGTATCTGGAAGGCCTTTCCTGCGGAACGGTATTCGTCCGGGGTGATGTAGTCGTACGATGCGCGCAGGCCTATCATTACCCATTCGTCGCTCTCGGTCACAGGCTGTTTCAGGGCAAATGCACGTACTTGCTTGCCGTTGGGGGGGAACACTTCGTGTATATTACTTCCGGCTTCCGGTGTCAGAGGAGGCTCTATACTGACGGGTACGCTGTATTTTATTTCTCCTTTGTCTGTATATCCTTTTTTCAGTAGCAGTTGGTCTTTGAAGAAGACGAACCACTGAGTGCAGGGTTGGGGTTCTGTTGATTTTTCCATTGTTTGTTGTTTTATTATTTTTTGGGGGATGAACACGAAAATACAAAGGCACAGAGATTCTTTTCAAAGAGATAAAGCATTAATTTCTATGTCTTTGTGTCTCTGTGTTCGCCCCCCCCTAAATTTCGTTTGCTGTGTCTTTTTCTTGTCGTACATAGACCGTTGACCTTCCCATTCCGCGGCGGCGCAGGAACCCTTGCCGGATGAAGTTGTTCAGTTCGTCTATGGCGGCATGTCTGGTCAGTCCGCTCAATTGGATGTATTCGTTCTTGTTGATACATACATTCTGCTTGAGGAACAGTTCCAGTTCGGCTTTTCTTGTTTCTTCGGTGGTCTCTACTACTTTTTTCGATTTCTTGGTAGTGGAGTGTACACGTTCCAACGTCATTTTCTTCTTGATGTTGTTGCGGAACGTGCTGCTGATGCGCAGGTGTACGTTTTGGAATTGGACGGATTCGGAGCGGATTTTCTTTTTCTCGTCGTCGGTTTCGCGCAAGCATTTCAGTGAAGTGCTGAAGAATCCGAGTTCTCCCAGCTCCACGATGTTTCCGTTGGCAAGGAGGTCGCACAACTCGTCAATGCAGGCATCCAATGCTGCCCCTATCACATTCTTGGGCAGATGTTGGAAAGTTGCGATATGTTCCACAAACTCCTTTTGGGTATAAGTCCTTTTCGGGCAGATACGTGCGTGGAGTGATTTCTTGTCTTCTTTCCCGTCGGGCGAAGGCGTTTCGTAAAGGTCGTAATACGCGCTCATAAGATATTTATTTTTGTTTATAGCGATAAACAGTTCTCGTCGCTTCGGGGAATTATTTTTGTCGCTAAGCGGATTAATTTTCTTCTTCCTAAAAACTAATCGTCCGATAACTGTTGCATTATCGTCCAACAGTTGTTTAATTATCGTCCGACAGCTGTCGGACGAAACGGAAATGGGTATGTGACGATTATTTCTTAGTGAACAAAGGTATAAAATATAGTGATACGAAGAGTAGTGTTTGGGGAGGAAAGTTTTAGTTTTCGGCAAAAGGGGGATATTGGAAATGATAATTAGTTTTTGGAAATAAAAAATCCCCCGTTAAGGACGAGGGAACCTAATGTTTTCACAACGGAATAATCCTTATTGTGACTTGCTTCATTTTAGTATGACAAATGTATAAAATAAATATGGAAATACAATGCTTATATTGAAAAAAAAAATACCTTTGAAGAAAATATTCAAAATATAATACTATGAGAACGATACTTGGATTGGATTTGGGAACCAATAGTATAGGATGGGCTGTAATAAACTCTGTAATTAAAGAACAGACCGAGAAAATTTGGATAGAAATGGCTGGCAGTAGAATAATTCCGATGGATGCTGCTATCTTGGGAGACTTTGACAAAGGGAATTCTATATCACAGACAGCTGAAAGAACCCGTTTTAGAGGGGTGCGTCGATTGAGAGAGCGACAATTACTACGCCGTGAACGGTTGCATAAAGTTTTGAAGATTCTTGGCTTCCTGCCGGAACACTATTTAAAAGGAATAGATTTTGAAAAGCATACGGGTAAATTCTTGTCAGGCAGCGAACCGAAATTGCCATGGGTAAAGGATAGATGGGGAAAATACTCTTTTTTATTTCAGACAGCGTTTAATGAAATGTTGGCGGATTTTGCAAAGCACCAACCTTCATTGGTTTTTGATGGTAAAAAAATCCCTTATGACTGGACAGTTTATTATCTCCGTAAGAAAGCTTTGACAGAAATGATAAGTAAAGAAGAACTGGCATGGATTCTTTTGAACTTTAATCAGAAACGTGGTTATTATCAGCTTAGAGGAGAAGAGGAGGAAGACAATGCAGGAAAATCTGTTGAATTTTATGCATTGAAAGTCTTGTCGGTGGAAGCGACTGATGAAAAGAAAGGCCGGGATATATGGTATAATGTACATCTGGAGAATGGATGGGTATATCGTAGAAGCAGTAATGTCCCATTGGACTGGGAAGGACGGGTAAAAGAGTTTATTGTCACTACTGACTTAAATCCGGACGGTACTCCAAAGCTTGATAAGTATGGTGAGGTGAAGCGTTCTTTCAGAGCGCCTAAAGAGGATGATTGGATGTTAATAAAGAAAAGGACCGAAGCGGACATTGCCGGTACTCATAAAACGATTGGGAGTTATATATATGATGCTTTGTTGCAGGAGCCACAACAAAAGATAATAGGAAAATTGGTGAAAACAGTAGAACGAAAGTTTTACAAGGAGGAACTGAACTTGATTTTGCAGAAGCAATGTGCTTTTCATGCAGAATTGCAGGATAGAGATTTATACATGAGGTGTATTGAAGCGTTGTATCCGGGTAATGAAGTGCAACGGAGAAATATAGCTAACCGGGACTTTATCTATTTGTTAATAGATGATGTCTTGTTTTATCAAAGGCCGTTGAAAACCAAAAAGTCATTGATAGCTAATTGCCCTTATGAGGAAAATGAATATGTAAACCGCAAAACAGGTGAAATCAAAACAGCTCCGTTAAAGTGTATAGCCAAGTCACATCCTCTTTTTCAGGAATTCCGTTTATGGCATTTCCTTTCCAATATTCGGGTATATCAAAAGGAAAGGGAAGTAAATGGAACTTTATATTTGGATGTGGATGTGACAACGGAGTTTTTGAAAACAGAAGATGATTATGTGGCTCTATTTGATTGGCTGAACTCTCGAAAGGAAATAGATCAGAAAGCTTTTCTGAGATATCCTGCGTTTGGACTGAAAAAGGAAATAAATAATTATCGTTGGAATTATGTCGAGGATAAGTTCTACCCATGTAATGAGACGAGACATGCGATTCTTTCCCGTTTGGAAAAGGCCGGTATTGGTATTGACTTTTTATCTGATGAAAAAGAAACAGCCTTGTGGCATATCTTATATTCTGTAAGTGACAAGCAGGAAATAGAGAAAGCATTGGCGACTTTTGCGGTTAAGAACGGATTGAATGAATCCTTTGTGGAAGTGTTCAAGAAGTTTCCTCCTTTCAAGTCTGAATATGGCGCTTATTCTGCCAAGGCGATAAAGAAGTTGTTGCCTTTGATGAGGTGCGGAAAGTATTGGGATATGTCGTTGATTGATGGTACAACCAAGGAAAGAATAGAAAGGATAATAGCAGGTGAGTGTGATGAGAGTATAGGTGCCAAGGTTAGAGAAAAGGCGATGAACTTGTCGGATATATCTTGTTTTAAGAGGCTTCCGTTGTGGTTGGCTTGTTATGTAGTGTATAATCGTCATTCCGAAGATAAAGAAATAACCAAATGGGAAACCCCTGCTGATATTGATGCTTATCTGGCTGCTTTTAAGCAACATTCACTACGAAATCCTATCGTAGAACAAGTGATAACCGAGACATTGAGAGTTGTCAGGGATATTTGGAAACAGGTTGGGAAAATTGATGAAATCCATATTGAGTTAGGGCGCGAGATGAAAAATCCTGCGGACAAGCGAAAAAGAATGACTACTCAGATTCTGGAGAATGAAAATGCCAATTTACGTATAAAGGCATTGCTTGCTGAATTTGTGAATCCGGAATATGGGGTAGAGAATGTCCGTCCCTATTCACCAAGTCAACAAGAAATATTGCGGATTTATGAGGATGCAGTTTTAAAGGGGGAAGAACAGATTCCGGAAGATATAGATGTGATATTGAAAAAATTCAATACCAGTAAATTACCGACGAAATCAGAATTCTTGCGTTATAAATTATGGCTGGAACAGAAATATCGTTCACCTTATACCGGTGAGCTGATACCTTTGGCTAAATTATTTACTGCTGCGTATGAGATAGAACATGTTATACCTCAATCCCGCTATTTTGATGATTCATTCTCTAACAAAGTGATATGTGAATCTGCTGTGAACAAGTTGAAAGATAATCAACTGGGATATGAGTTTATCAAGAATCATCATGGACAGAAAGTGGAAGTGGGTTTTGGAAAGACAGTAGAAATCTTTTCTGTGGATAGTTACGAACGTTTTGTAAAAGAACAATATGCAAAATCGGGCATAAAAATGAAGAAATTGTTGATGGATGATATTCCCGAGCAATTTATTGAACGCCAATTAAACGATAGCCGGTATATCAGTAAGGTTGTCAAAGGACTTTTGTCGAATATCGTTCGTGAAAAGAATGATAGCGGTGAATATGAACCGGAGGCTGTTTCAAAAAACATATTAGTTTGTACAGGCAACGTGACGGACAGGCTGAAAAAGGATTGGGGCATGAATGACGTCTGGAATAGTATTGTAAGTCCTCGTTTTGAACGTTTAAATGCTTTGACCGAAACCCAGTGTTTTGGACATTGGGAGAATAAAGACGGAAAAAAAGTTTTTCAAACAGCAGTGCCCCTTGAATATCAGAAAGGATTCAGTAAGAAGCGTATAGACCATCGGCATCATGCTATGGATGCAATAGTAATAGCTTGTGCTACACGGAATCATGTAAACTATCTGAATAATGAGTCTGCAAGCCGGAATGCGAAAATTTCCCGTTATGATTTGCAGAGACTGTTGTGTGATAAGAGTAGGGGGGATGGTAATGGTAATTATAGATGGATTATAAAGAAACCATGGACTACTTTTACGCAAGATGCAAGGGAAGCGTTGAGTGGGATAATAGTTAGCTTGAAACAGAATTTGCGTATAATAAATAAAACAACCAATATCTATCAACATTTTGATGCAAATGGGACTCGTGTTTATGAGAAACAGAAAATCGGTGATAGTTGGGCTATCCGTAAACCGATGCACAAAGATACGGTTTTTGGAGCGGTAAATTTAAGAAAGGTAAAGGTGGTACGCCTATCTGTCGCTTTGGATACTCCTTCTATGATTGTTGACAAAAGAGTAAAAAATAAGGTTCTTGAATTGTTATCATATAAGTATGATAAGAAGAAAATTGAAAAATATTTCAAAGAGAATGCTTTCTTGTGGAAAGAGCTGGATATAGCCAAAGTCGCTGTTTATTATTTTACGGAAAATACTACTGAACCTTTAGTTGCAGTACGTAAATCATTGGACTCAACTTTCAATGAGAAGAAGATAGCATCGGTGACGGATACTGGCATACAGAAAATACTCCTGAATCATCTGAAATCAAAAGAAGGAAAGGCGGAGTTGGCTTTTTCTGCAGAAGGTATAGAAGAAATGAACCGTAATCTTTTACAACTGAATGATGGTAAAGGACATCAGCCTATATATAAGGTGAGGGTGTATGAACCGCGTGGAAATAAATTTAAAGTCGGTGTACTTGGCAATAAAGGTGCCAAATGGGTGGAAGCTGCTAAAGGTACTAACTTGTTCTTTGCTATTTACATAACAGAAGATGGAAACAGAACGTATGAGACTATTCCTTTAAATTGGGTTATAGAGCGTGAGAAACAAGGGCTTGTTCCTGTACCGGACAGAAATGAAAAGGGAGATAAATTATTGTTTTGGCTGTCTCCTAATGATTTGGTATATCTGCCAACCGAAGAAGAGCGGGATTTTGGTAGGATAAATGAACCGATAGATAGGGGGAGGATTTATAAGATGGTTTCATCTTCTGGTAATCAATGCTTTTTTATACCTCAAAGTATATCAAATGCTATTATTTCCACTAAAGAATTAGGTTCTAATAATAAAGCAGAAAAATCATGGGATGGTGAAATGATAAAGAATATTTGTATTCCAGTAAAAGTTGATAGGTTAGGCCGTATTATAGAAGTTAAGTATAGAGTAAATGAATAATATAAAGTTGTTTCAAGAGAAAAAGATCCGTTCCGTATGGAACGAGGAAGAACAGCAATGGTATTTCTCTGTTGTAGATGTAGTTGGTGTATTGACTGATAGTGTGAATCCTACGGATTATCTGAAGAAGATGCGAAAACGGGATGAAGAACTGGCTACTTACCTGGGGACAACTTGTCCCCAGGTAGAAATGGTGACAGATACAGGAAAAAAACGAAAAACGTTGGCGGCAAATGTGCAGGCTTTATTCCGCATCATTCAATCTATTCCTTCTCCTAAAGCTGAACCTTTCAAGCTTTGGTTAGCACAAGTAGGTTATGAGCGTGTACAGGAAATAGAAAATCCGGAATTGGCTCAAGAGCGCATGAAAGAACTATATGAGCAAAAAGGTTATCCAAAAGATTGGATTGACAAACGTTTGAGAGGAATCGCCATTCGTCAGAATTTGACGGATGAATGGAAAGAAAGGGGAATCACGGAAAAAAGTGATTATGCCATTCTTACGGCAGAAATATCTAGAGCAACGTTTGGATTGACTCCTTCGGATTATAAAATATATAAGGGGCTGACGAAGAAAAATCAGAATCTTCGTGACCACATGTCTGATTTGGAGTTGATATTTACAATGCTTGGAGAACGTGTCACAACGGAAATTTCTCAGAAAGAAAAACCAGATACATTTACTAAAAGTAAGCAAGTAGCACAACGTGGAGGAAATGTAGCCGGAGTAGCACGTGAACAAGCTGAAAAAGAGTTGGGTAGAAGTGTTGTTTCTCCTGAAAATTTTCTGTTGGATTCTGATAAACAGAATGATACTTTAGAGCTTCCTTTTCTTGAAAATGATGAATGAATAACTTGTAAAGTCTATATGCTATGATTAAGAAAACACTTTATTTTGGGAATCCGGTCTATTTGTCTTTAAAAAATGCCCAGTTGGTGATTAAATTGCCGGAGGTGGTGAAGAACAGTGCTTTACCCGAAGGGTTCAAACGAATGTCCGAAGTGACTAAGCCAATAGAAGATATTGGAGTAGTGGTGTTGGACAATAAGCAGATAACCATTACTTCGGGAGTATTGGAAGCTTTGCTTGAGAATAATTGTGCAGTCATAACCTGCGATTCTAAAAGTATGCCGGTTGGTTTAATGCTTCCTTTGTATGGGAATACTACACAAAATGAAAGGTTTCGTCATCAACTTGGTGCGTCTCTACCATTGATGAAACAACTTTGGCAGCAAACAATAAAAGCCAAAATAGAGAATCAGACGGTAGTATTGCATGAATGTGCTGGAGAAGAAATAAAGTGTATGAAGGTGTGGGCTGCAGATGTAAAGAGTGGAGATTCTGATAATTTGGAGGCTCGTGCAGCTGCTTATTATTGGAAGAATTTGTTTAAAATAGAAGGCTTTACAAGGGATAGAGAAGGTATTCCTCCTAATAATTTGTTAAATTATGGGTATGCTATTTTGAGGGCAGTTGTTGCTCGTGCTTTGGTGACAAGTGGGCTTCTACCTACTTTGGGAATACATCATCATAATCGTTATAATGCTTATTGTCTGGCAGATGATATAATGGAACCTTATCGCCCTTATGTGGATAGGT
Organism: Bacteroides sp. CACC 737; assembly: GCF_013874375.1. Lineage (NCBI taxonomy): Bacteria > Pseudomonadati > Bacteroidota > Bacteroidia > Bacteroidales > Bacteroidaceae > Bacteroides > Bacteroides sp. CACC 737. The sequence goes on along the minus strand of NZ_CP059408.1, from coordinate 2,027,387 downwards.
TGGTATATGATATATTCAAGGAAGCAGAACCGAATTGTGTTGAATTGACGAGAGAATTGAAAGCGAGGTTACTGACAATTCCTACATTAGAGACTGTTATTTCGGGAAAACGTAGTCCGTTGATGGTAGCTGTTGGGCAGACTACGGCTTCTCTGTATAAATGTTTCAGTGGTGAGTTGCGTAAAATATCCTATCCAGAGATGTGATGGACCGGTTTAGTGAATATCGCATTATGTGGGTATTAGTGTTGTTTGATTTGCCTACCGAAACCAAGAAGGATAAAAAGGCGTATGCGGAATTTAGAAAAAATCTGCAAAAGGATGGATTTACGATGTTCCAGTTCTCTATATATGTCCGTCATTGTGCGAGTTGTGAGAATGCGGAGGTACATATAAAAAGAGTTAAATCTTTCTTACCGGACTATGGAAGTGTCGGAATTATGTGCATTACGGACAAGCAATTTGGAAATATAGCACTTTTTTATGGGAAAAAGACTGTGGATGTGAATACGCCTGGACAACAATTAGAATTATTCTAAAAAAATCCCGCGCAATGGCGGGATTTTTTCAGAAGCAGCATTCTTTTTTTATATTCTAATACTATGTGTAATCGTTTGAATATTAGATTGTTACTTGTAATCAGCTGTTTCCAATGGTTCAAAGATACTAAAATGAAAGCAAATCACAACCTATCCCATGCAAACCTACCAAAACAAACGGCTGTTTCCAATGGTTCAAAGATACTAAAATGAAAGCAAATCACAACACTTGAAGCTTCTAAGTATAATCGCGAACGGCTGTTTCCAATGGTTCAAAGATACTAAAATGAAAGCAAATCACAACCATGCTGTTCCTTTGCTTGATTATACGATTGCTGTTTCCAATGGTTCAAAGATACTAAAATGAAAGCAAATCACAACCATGCCGTTTGATGGATTATAAAATCTTATGCTGTTTCCAATGGTTCAAAGATACTAAAATGAAAGCAAATCACAACTGTTGGCTGTTATGCAAGAAAACGAAAGAGGCTGTTTCCAATGGTTCAAAGATACTAAAATGAAAGCAAATCACAACCCGTTGATCATTGTCATGCAAAAACATTCTGCTGTTTCCAATGGTTCAAAGATACTAAAATGAAAGCAAATCACAACTCGAGAGTCTCTAGCTTTTGTTCGACTAGAGCTGTTTCCAATGGTTCAAAGATACTAAAATGAAAGCAAATCACAACCTGCTCTCGCTGTCAACCACAACTGCATCTGCTGTTTCCAATGGTTCAAAGATACTAAAATGAAAGCAAATCACAACCCGCTTTGATGTTCACCTTACCAAACTGAGGCTGTTTCCAATGGTTCAAAGATACTAAAATGAAAGCAAATCACAACGTTCCTTGGCCTATGGTTACCGATGCTTCTGCTGTTTCCAATGGTTCAAAGATACTAAAATGAAAGCAAATCACAACCGATGCTCATAATATGCAGAAGTAGTATTTGCTGTTTCCAATGGTTCAAAGATACTAAAATGAAAGCAAATCACAACAACTTTTCTCTTCTGATGTTCAGATAATTGGCTGTTTCCAATGGTTCAAAGATACTAAAATGAAAGCAAATCACAACAGAACTTGATTACACTTTTACAAAAGAAACGCTGTTTCCAATGGTTCAAAGATACTAAAATGAAAGCAAATCACAACTACCCAGTAAATATGCGAACACGGAAGAAGCTGTTTCCAATGGTTCAAAGATACTAAAATGAAAGCAAATCACAACAATGAAAAGTGAAACTAAATCTAAGATCTGCTGTTTCCAATGGTTCAAAGATACTAAAATGAAAGCAAATCACAACAGACAAGGCAAAGATATATATTATTTTTTGCTGTTTCCAATGGTTCAAAGATACTAAAATGAAAGCAAATCACAACTTCTTCATACTAAGGACTTGGCTTCTCGTGGCTGTTTCCAATGGTTCAAAGATACTAAAATGAAAGCAAATCACAACGCCCAACCGTTGGCCTTCGTCAATCAGATAGCTGTTTCCAATGGTTCAAAGATACTAAAATGAAAGCAAATCACAACTTGACCCGCCGAGGTCTAAATATATGTGACGCTGTTTCCAATGGTTCAAAGATACTAAAATGAAAGCAAATCACAACTAATTTTTGATTTGTTATTTTTTGTAAAATGCTGTTTCCAATGGTTCAAAGATACTAAAATGAAAGCAAATCACAACAACCGAGTGTAATGCTATGATGTATACAGAGCTGTTTCCAATGGTTCAAAGATACTAAAATGAAAGCAAATCACAACTTTACTTGTTTGACTTATCATCTCTTAATGCTGTTTCCAATGGTTCAAAGATACTAAAATGAAAGCAAATCACAACTAAGGTTCTACTATTTCAAATTTGCATTTAGCTGTTTCCAATGGTTCAAAGATACTAAAATGAAAGCAAATCACAACTTCTTTCTATGGATTGTAGGAGGACAGGTGCTGTTTCCAATGGTTCAAAGATACTAAAATGAAAGCAAATCACAACAAAAACTCCTCATAGGTGAACGGTAATTTGCTGTTTCCAATGGTTCAAAGATACTAAAATGAAAGCAAATCACAACAAAAACTCCTCATAGGTGAACGGTAATTTGCTGTTTCCAATGGTTCAAAGATAGCGAAACTCGCCCACATACGGATAACTTTTGAGGAAATAGTACAAAGTATTTGAGAACTAAAGGAATATGTAGCTTTGTTCCAGATTCTTCCATTTGTGGTTTTTGACCGTTTTTGAGGGAGTTCGGAAAACAAATCGCTACTTATCCGTTGCCTTTTCCGGGTTGAAAAAGAGGGTTGGAAATAGCTTCCATTTCTACTTTTCATATCCTGTTTATCACTGCATGGAACGATGTTTCTTGCTATGTCTATCATGCAAACTTAGTCATATTTTTCCGTATTAGAAAAAAAGACAGGGTTTGTTTGTTAGGCGAAGGACCTTATTCTCCGTTCCGCTATATTTTTCATGCCATTCATTTGCTCGCTATATAATAATTTTGCAAACAAAGGAATTAGTTATGAATCAAGCAAATGTAAAGGTATCGTTCTACCTGAAAAAGAGCGAGGCGGATGTTGACGGAAACTGCCCTGTAATGGCTAAGTTAAGCGTCGGGAAATACTCGGAAGCGGCATTCAGTGTTAAGATGAAAGTGTCACAGTCGCGCTGGACTTCCGGACGTGCATCAGGCAAGAGTGTGGCGGCAAAGGAGATAAACAACCGTCTGGACGAGATTCGTGCAATGGCTTTAAGTATCTACTCAGAACTGTCGGCTGTACGTGACGGTGTGACAGCAGAAGAGATAAAAAGTATTCTGCTAGGAATGGCCAGCGGACAGGAAACTCTTTTGGGCTACTTCAGACGATTTATCAATTGTTTTGAAAAGCGTGTGGGAGTAAACCGCACCATAGGAAGTCTGCGTGCTTACCGGAACGCCTACAACCATATCGAAAGATTCTTGCAGGCAAAATACAAACTTTCCGATATCCCGTTCTCTGCGCTAGACCGTTCCTTTATTGACAAGTATGATTTATACCTTCGGACAGAACGCAATCTCGCCCCCGGAACAATCATCAATCTGACCGTACAACTGAAAACGATTGTCGGCGAGGCCATCGCTGACGGTATCATTACCGCCAGTCCGTTTTTGGGATACGAGCCGGTGCGTCCTAAAGCCGTACAGAAATATCTCACGGCAGAAGAGTTACATAGAATCATGACCACTCCGCTTCACAGACAGACATTATACCATGTCCGTGATATGTTTTTGTTTTCCTGTTTTACCGGGATTTCATATAGAGACATGTGTCTGCTGACTAAAAGCAACCTATGTTCAGCAGAAGATGGGACATGGTGGATAAAAAGTGCCAGACAGAAAACCAAAATAGAATTTGAGATTCCGCTGCTTGATTTGCCGCTACAGATTCTGAAGAAGTACAGCGACACTGCTCCCGATGACAAGTTGCTGCCGATGTACTGCAATTCCATGCTGAACCATTATTTGAAAGAGATTGCGCAAATCTGCCACATAAACCGTCCGTTGGTCTTTCATGCCGCGCGTCATACATACGCTACGGAAATAACGCTTTCCCATAGCGTACCCCTTGAAACAGTCAGCAAAATGCTTGGACACAGTCAGATAGAAACCACCCAGATTTATGCGAAAGTAACCGATGACAAGATAGATGCCGATACAAAGGCACTGAACCGGAAAATTTCAGAACGCTTTTCTGTCGTCATTTAATAAACCCTTAAATGGAAAGTATATGAAACAGAATATTGAGAAACAGAATACCAAACACCGCAGCACATTTGCCGTGCTGTTTTATATCAACCGTACAAAAATACGCAAGGACGGGATGTGCCAGTTGTTGTGCAAGGTGAGCATCGATGCCGAATGGGCTCAGATAGGTACCAAAGTATCTGTCAATCCGGCTATCTGGAATCCGGAGAAAGGGCGTGCAGATGGACGAAGCGAGAATGCCGTTACTGTGAACCGCGCCATAGATGACCTGACAAGCGAGATAGCCGGACATTATGATCGGATAAAGAACAGCCTGGGTTTCATCACGGCAGAACTGGTCAAGAATGCAGTCAAAGGTATCGGACAGAAACCGCTTACCCTGCTGGCTCTCTTCAGGGAACATAATGAGGAATTCAAGAAACGTGTCGGGATAGACCGCATACGGGAGACATACGAGTCCTATCAGCGTTCATACAAACATCTTTCCGCATTTGTACGGGAAAAGAAGGGTATGGAAGATGTCACGTTGCGAAGTCTTGACAGGGTGTTCTATGACGATTTTGAAGTTTTCCTGCGCACCGACCGCAATCTGAAGCCCAAAAGCGTGCATGAGCATCTGTACCGCTTGAAGAAACTCACGGTGCGGGCTGTCAGCCAGGGCACGTTGAGACGAGACCCATACTGCCGTCTGCACCCCGAACTCCCCAAAAGAAGAAGCCGCCACATGAAGCTGGAGGACCTCAAGACATTGATGACTACTCCCGTAGAGAAGCCGCAATTACAATTCGTGAGGGATATGTTCATCTTTTCGACTTTTACCGGACTGGCATATGCGGATTTGAAGAAGTTGTCGGTAAATGATATTACGCAGGCAGACGACGGCACTTGGTGGATTCATATCCACCGCCAAAAGACCGATACGCTTTCCTCTGTCCGTCTGCTGGATATTCCTCTCCAAATCATAGAGAAGTACCGTAGCCAGAGAACCGGGGACAAGGTGTTCAACATTTACGGACGCTGTTATTTTATCATGCTGACAAAAGAATTGGGAAAGACCTATGGATTTGATTTGACCTTCCACCAGGCCCGGCATAATTACGGAACCCACATCACTCTCTCGTTGGGTGTCCCGATAGAGACAGTAAGCCGTATGATGGGACATACCTCCATTTCCACCACGCAAATTTATGCGCAGGTCACGGACTCAAAAGTGGATGAGGACATGAAACGCTTGAGAGCCACCGGCTTCGGTAACAGCATAGAATTATGTGAAGAGGATTTCACGACAAAGAAAAAACGGAAACGGAAATCGCAAGCCGTATGAAAAGGAGAACGGAGAAACAACCGCAACCCGGCAGGTCGTTTCTCCGTTCTGACTTTAATGATGCCAGCTATACCCAGCGTTGTTCTTCCCGGCACCGCTTATAGGCATCGTCCAGTATTTTCATAATGTCGGACTCTTTATAGAGAGCCTTTCCCTGTACCAGGTAGTAAGGGATTACACCAGATGTACGGTATTCCTGCAATGTGCGTCTGCTCACCCGCAGGACATTGGAAAGTTCATCATCCGTAAGGAAGCGTTCACCGTTGAAGAGCGTTCTCGGGATTTCCTCCAATACCGAAAGCATCTTCTCCAATTTCTCCAATCCCTGAAACATCACATCAATGTGTGGGTCTTTCTTGTCTATGAAATGATAGCTCATAATCTGCTCTTTATTAAAGGGTGATAACTCAAATCCAACAATCTCTGTATATCTTCCGGCTTGTAGAAGAGCTTGTTCTTTATACGGCTGAAGGGAAGTATCCCTTTGGCCCGATATGCCTGAAGAGTCTTTTTGTTGATGCGGAGCACATCGCACACTTCCTGGTTGTCCAGCCAGTTTTTCAGACCGAGGTCCTCTACCGGTCGGCAAATGTGTGTCATCCGTTCCTCAAATTTGCAGAAGCGGATACGCAGCTCTTCAAAAGTCTGTTTGTCAATACATACAAGTTCCATATTCTTTTCTGTTTTATTATTCCACCTGGTTTTTCAGTTTTGCCGGCATACGTTTCCCCTTCTGGTTGAGGAATGCCTCTACCTCAGAAGACTTGTAATAGGTACGCCCGTCAATCATGTAATACGCCACGAGTTTCTTCTGGCGGTAGCGTGCGAGGGTGCGCTTGGTTATGCCGAGCAGCTCGCACATGTCCTGATTGTCCAGCAGCTTGTCGCCGTCAAGGGCGGAAGTCTGGCGGTTCATGCGGTTCAGTCTGTCTTCAATCTTATCGAACCGTTCCATGATCTGATGGATCATCATCTGGAAGGTTTCACGGTCTATCTGTATCATAATACGGTCTGTCTTTGAGTGTAAATAATCGGTTGATTACACCTTGTCGCGCAACAGGTTATATTATGATATAGGGCTAACGGCATGCCAATGGCACCATATTTCATGAAACGACATAGATATTCCATTGAAATACAGCTAAATAAAATTTATCAGAGAAAAGGAATGATGGAAATACAACCTTGCAGGATGCAAGAAATCTCGCAAAACGCAAGTTACATCCTGCAAGGATTGCGGTAAATCAGGCGGCAGATGCCGTTGGAAAAAGCAACGGCTTTATGCAACTTCCACTGCCGGGAAGGAAGAATGTTCTGTACGGAATGTCCCTTCCCCATAGAATAAGGAAACAGATAAACTATAAATTCATCCACAAGATTGTAGTGGAAAAGTCCCCGAAGAAGTTCAAGGGATTCTGCATCATGAACTTCTGCCAGATAGGTAAAAGAAGCGTTTTTGTGGTCTTTCTCGCAGAGCAGATCCAGAATGGAGTGAGGTAGAATCCAGGCATTGCAGTGTTCCCGCCAATGAACAAACCCTTTTCTATGGTTCATTACCCATTGCGTCAGCACGTTGTCAGGTTCAGGCAGGAAACCATCCAGCGTCATTACCGTTACAGCCTGTATCTTTGCCATGTCATCTGTCAAAAAAAAGAAGCGTGGTTATCACGCACTCAGACAGAGGCTCTGGTAAAGCCTAAAGGAGAATACGCAATACCACGCTATGACAAAGCATAGCATAAGCATTACGCAATCATTCTCCTTTAACGTCAATTTACCAGATTTCTGTCTGAGAAGCTTGCGCTCTTATGTTATATACAATCGGTAACCGTCTCACAGACGATATGCCGCTTTTTCTCTATTTACTTGCAAATGTACACATATTCAGCGAGATTTTCATTAGCTACGGACTTCATTTTTTAATTCAACCCGTATTTTTTCATCTTTCTGTACAGCGTTGCCGGATTGATCTTGAGCATCGCTGCCGCCTGTTCCCGGTGTCCGTTGCAGGCTTTAAGGGCATTAATGATGTTCATTTTCTCCTGCGATTCATCTTTCAGCGGGCGGATAGCAGGTTTGACTGTTGATTCATTATCATGCTGATGGATTTCTGTATCCAACCCTTCCATTTCCAATACCGGTGATTCCGAAATAAGCACGGAGCGTTTCACCCGGTTTTGCACTTCACGCACGTTACCCGGCCAAGGATAGGCAAGCATCTTGCTTCTGGCATCATCGGAAAAACCACTTGTTTCGCGTTTCAACTCCTTTGAATAGCGTTCACGGAAAAACTCGGCCAAGGGAAGGATGTCCTCCGGGCATTCAGCCAACGATGGCTGTTGAATTTCAAATTCGTTCAAGCGGTGATAGAGGTCTTCCCTGAACCGCCCTTCCTTGATAGCCTGCTGCAAATCCTCGTTTGTGGCAGAGACTATCCGCACATCCGCTATCCGTTCCTTGCTGCTGCCGATTGGCGTATAGGTACTTTCCTGCAACACACGGAGAAGCATGGATTGAATTTCAAAGGACATTGTTCCGATTTCATCCAGAAACAATGTTCCGCCTTTGGCCATGTCGAAGTAACCTGCCTTGGCGGTATCGGCACCGGTAAACGCCCCTTTCTCATGTCCGAAGAGAAGCGAAGCCGCCAGTTCTCGGGGCAATGCTCCGCAATTTACAGCCACAAAGGGTTTGTTCCACCGTTCGCTGCCCTGATGGATACTCTGTGCCACCGATTCCTTGCCGGTTCCGTTGGCGCCAAGTATCATTACAGCCATTTCCGAAGGAGCCACCAGCCGGGCGTATTTTTCCACCTGTTCTATTTTCGGACTTGTCCGGTGAAACAGCACCTTCTCCTTCTTCCGTACCGTAACCATAGGCCGGAACACATCCTCGGCCAATTCCAGCAGATGCTCCCTGTGTACCGGTTTGGGCAGGTAGTCTATTGCACCCAGTTTGATAGTACGTACCACATCCGAAACTGATACATATTCGGTTGTGATGATGAATGGGATATCCCTCTTTTCCTTGCGTAGCCATTCCAGTAGGGAGATGCCGTCCCCTTCCGGCAGACGCACATCCGAAAGAATCAAATCGAATGTAATCTTACGTATCAACGAGCGGGCAACCGGCTCGTTCATGGCCGTTACCGCATCATATCCCGCCTGTGCAAACCAGTCCTTCTGCATCTGCGACAAGCTTATATTGTCCTCAACTATCAGTATTTTCCGTTTCATTTTCCAGTTTTTTTATTTCGTTCTTCGCTTCCGCTATCAGCATGGCGGTATATTCCATGATTCGTTTTGTATGTTCCCGTACGGTGTCATTGCCTGTGGTGCTGTCTTTTAGCAGGCTCCGATAGGCGGACAAGGTATTTTCCATCTGCAACAATTCCCACATCGGCTGCATACGGTGGGCAATCTCACGCAGCCTTTTCCGGTCATTGCCATGCATGGCCGAAGCGAGTTCATCCGCGTCTTGTCTTGACTGCTCAATAAAGGAGCCTAACAGTTTTGCCTTGTCATCGACCTCTGCCAGCATCGTGCTGAAGTCCACTTTCCGGTTTTCATCCTTCCGGCAAGTCTTTATGGTCGAAAGCAGACCCAGCAAATCCGAAAGAAAGAACGGTTTGTAGATGCAGGCCGCAAATCCGGCTTCCTGATAGTCTTTCTTCCCGTAATCGCTGCGTGCGGTCATGGCGACTACGGGTATTGTACGCGAATTGCCGATGGTTGAGCCACGTAAAAGGGCAAGCAGCTCGAACCCGTCGGTACCGGGCATCTGTATGTCAGAGAGAAGTACGTCGTAATCCATGTCGCGCATGGCCTTGACCACCTCCTTGACCGAAGCGCATGCCGTACATGCTATACCGTTGCGTTCCAGCATCTGCTTGATGACATCCCTCTGCATGATGTTGTCATCGATGATCAGTACACGATGAGGAAGGTGTTCAAGATGCAGTTCAACCGGCTTCTCGTTTTCCACCGGTTCGTCCGTTTGCCTTAACGGAAGGGTTACACGGAACGTGCTTCCCTGCTCGATGGAACTTGTCACCCTGATATTTCCGTCAAGCAGTTTTACGAGCCCTTGCGTGATAGACAGCCCCAAGCCATGTCCGTCGGCATTGGCGGCAGAATCCTTGCGCTCGAAAGGACGGAAGATACGTGAAAGCGTCTCCTCGGTCATACCGATGCCGGTATCCTTGATTTCCAACGTCAGAATTCCGTTGTGATAACGGACATGGAAACTGATTGTGCCGGATTCGGTGAATTTAACCGCATTGACAAGCAGGTTGTGCATGATCTGTTCTATGCGGACCGCATCGCCATATAGCCTGACTTCCGTATCCTTGAAATCACTGACAAACCGGATGCCCTTGTCGTTGGCTATATGCGAGAATCCCACAGCAGTACGCTCCAGCATTTCTTGAAGGTTAAACGGGACATCCCTGCGTTTCTCGTTCGCTTCGTTCAGGTGGTACACATCCAGCAGGTTGTTGAGAAGGTGTACCACATGGAGGCATTCGTCTCCGATGTGTTTCAGGAAAATATTTCGCTGCATTTCCTCCTCCGTTTTCATGGCCAATTCAAGGTTCCCGGTTATGATGCTCAAAGGGGTCTTGATGTCGTGCGACAAGGTAAGGATGATACTCTTACGCATATTAAGGAGTGCCGTATTCTGTTTGATTGTTTCCTCCAATTGTATTTTCGTCCTTGTTTTTTCTCGTAAGTCCCTTTGAATAATCAAGTAAGATATAGCAAGCATAAAAAGAGCAGATGAAACGAGCCATGTTATAATAAGAGTAGATTGATCGTACGATTTTTGAAGATTATGTTCCTTTTCTTGAAGAATACATTTAGTCTGCTCATCCATTGAGGTAATTAAGGTGCGAAGTTCCTTATTGAGTTCCTTATTGTGTTTACGCAAACTATCAATATTCGTATCTATGGACTCCTGATGTTCTCTTTGAAAGGAGAGAATTTTTTTATTTAACGACTGTAATACAGAAGATTCAGAAGGTGTAATTTTTACTGTCTCTTTTGCACCCAAAAAACCAGCAAGTCCTTTTTTCTTGCGTATAATGGTTTTAGATTGAAATTCTTTGGGTAAGCTTTTGAGTGGCAAATCATTATAATTCTCTTGTCTACGAAACGCCTGCATGATTTGGTAAAGATGCTCTTCTTTACTGGCAAGCATATGTCTAAGGGAGTCAATTTGCTCTTTGCTGACAAACTCCACGTTTTCCTTGTGCATGGATTGCAGTATAGAGTCTACGCGGAGACGGAGTGAACAATAGCTTGTATAATCGTCCTCTTCCCAGGCAAGTGCAGTTTCGCCATGCATAGCAAGAAGCGTGATGTAACGGTGGGCTGTATTCACATTGTGCTGTACATGGTGAAGGTGTTTCATTTCAGTCTCTATCTGAAGAACTCGGCTACGTTCGTGTAACAAAATAGCGACCATGCTTCCTATGACTACTATGCATATCAAATAACCGAATAGAATTTTATGCTGTAATAATAATTTCATATTTAGTTTCAGAACAATAAAAAATAGATAAATTCCATTGAAAAATTCATCTTTATACAGAGATGTCTAAAAGAAAGAGAAGACACTGTTTTGGAATGGGTATGTGATTATAGGTACTCATTGCTTATATTTTGGCTATTTGTTGAATTTTAATACAAATTTCCGCGAAACCAATTTAGTGTTCGTAGAATTTATTCTTGAAAACTTGTTCTTTAATAATTGCAGACTCTGGACTAAGGTATCCTGTTATATATGTTTATTATATGTTGCTCCTGTATCTTCTTTAGAATAACTCCAAAAACAGCAAATAAGCACGGATGAAGAAAGAAGTTTTGTTATACAATTTTTCATATAAATCTTATTTTCGGATTCCTGTTATTGCAGTTATTCTAAATACTTTACAATTGTCATTATAAAGAATAAGAATGATAACTTCGTCATGTTTTACTGCCTCTTCATTTGATTCAATGTCAGAGTAGAAATTACATATCCGCCGCCGAATGTCAGTTCGAGGTTTCTGTCATCCCCTGTCTGGTTTACATTCAGAGTCAGACGGATGGAATAAGGTGACGCGGACAGGAGCTCTATCTTTCCCCATGTCTTTTCGCATACAGTATAAGGCAATGCCTGCTTCCAGTCATCATCCGTGACCTCATAGAGACAGTCATCTGTATTGATCAGAGACAGGAATCCATAGTTAGCGTTTTTGCCTATAGCTGTAATCGTGACATCAGTCGCGGAACCATCCAATTTGCCATGATATAAAAGTGAGTTTATGGGAGACAGAACTACCCCTGTCGTTTTAAACTCAATACCTTGAAATTTTTCATATTCATCGCCGCAGGAGGTAAGGCAGTGACAGCAGGTAACATATCCAAGAGCAGACAACAGCAAGAATAACAGTCTTCTGAGAGTTATTTTAGTTTGATTAAACATAGAAAGCTTCATACTACTTTATTTAATTGAATCAGAGGTGAAATATAGTAGCCATTACCGTGACGATGGGAGCGTCTATTCCAGCTAAAACCCTAGAACGACCATCCGAAGCCGAGGTACGGGTAGAAGAAAGACTTTGTGACTCCATGTTTGTCACCAAAATTAAAGGACGGAGACACTCCTATACGAAACATGAATCCGCCGGCGCGCTCATAGCGGTAGCCGATGTCTCCGAAGAGGAAATAACCGAACTGACAGCCCGATGACGTATAGTAATAAGATTCAGAAACCTTTTCATAGGTATTATACCTATCTGAATACCATTCGAGATTGTTATAATATGCCACTTCTCCCTTCACGCGATAAATCCCCAGACTTGCACCGAAGCCCAGCTCCAGCTTGCTGTTCTTCTTTCCGAGAAGGTAGTTCAGCTCCAGCGGCACACCTACGCCCTTGATACTCTCGTCAAACCAGCCCGAGTTTCTGCCATAGCCATAACCGATACCTACCCGGTATCCCAAACCGTATGTACCTTTGAAACGGCTGTCGTAGTTGATACCTACCGTGTTTTGGGCACCCAGAATCTCGACAGAGATATGACGTGTCTTTTGGGCAAACAGACTGGTTGCTGCAAAAAGCAATATTGTGATTAAGATGATTCTCATGTATGAATTTACGACTAATTATTTTCAAAACATATAATATCCCATTCCATTATCTCTCAATATTAGAGTAAATCATTTGAGTTAGATATAATGGATTCTTATGTAAAAACATAGCCCCTACTTTGTAAGAGCTATGTAACCTAACCATTAGTTGACATTTACATTTGTGTCTGCATTCACATCGTATGGAGCGTCTTGCCAAGGCATCTCTTCAACTTCCCATTTAATCTGATCAAGAACCTGGGTACCGTCATCTTTATATCCACCACCGAAGATCAGCGTATATACATATCTCTTACCCGGTTCCCATTTTACACCAAAAGGAACGAATAATCTCCAAGCCTTTTCTTCACTACCCCACAGATAAACCCCATTTTGCTTAATTTTACACAAAACTGAAAGATAACTTTGCTTTTCTTGATTTGCCTGATCAATCGTCTTAGTTTCCGGAGTCCACTTTGTAAGTTCCTGCGGCAAATACATCTTGCCAGTTAATTCTTTGGCTTCTGTTCCAATTTCCATAATCGGAGTTTCAAGGTTCTTCGGTTCAAACGCGATGTGTTGCTTTTCTTGAGTATCCCAATCTTTCATGGAAATATCTGTACCAGTCTGTGGTAATGTCAAGTCACCATCAACAGCAATGTTGTGGATCTGGATATCTTCAACATCAACTCTCATGGATTCCATTTCTGTTTTTGCTTTGAAGCATGCCTGTGAGAGTGCATGTTTGAATAATATCTTAACCTTTCCTGCGTTCGTATTTTTGTCCACCCCTCGTGAAATGGCGTACATCAAGTCTTTCTGAAATTTAGCATTGGTAGGTACAGAATAACGCACCACTTGTTTTGAGGCAGAAAAGACCTCCACGCTATATACTCCGCTAGGGTCTGGTTGTGGATGGAATGCAAAGAAATTCAGTTTTTTGTCCGTAGGCCAGTATGCCTTGTCTGCCGGGTTAGCATAATCCCACGCAGAACCATTGTGTCGGATTTCAACACCCTGGCTTAATTCGTAATCGGATTCGCTCAGGCTTTTTCCTATGAACAGTTTGCCATCAGTCTCTGTGAAAGCATAGACATCAAACGGACTGTCTTTAAGGTTAACACTATTGGTTTCGTTGACAGCTCTGGTGGTTACTCCCGATGTCAGTGCGTGAAAACCTACAACGGCGTTAGTTTCGTTGGTCGTCAACTCATCGTTAGTACAACTTACTGCCAATGCAGCCAATGCAAGAATGTAAAAGCTCTTTTTTTTCATAATTTTGCGTTTCTTATTGTTTAATTAAAAAATTATTATTCTACAATGGAATATCTATTTCAATGTCTTCCCAACCTTCAACTTCCGGATCGAAAAAACCTTCAGTGTCATCGGTGTCATCACCACCATCGGGATGTGCCAAATTTAAATCAACTACAATACTAAAATCCTCCATGGGTAAACCTATCGGATTCTCGCAATGTATCTGTTGTGTCACATCAATATCTAACTTTTTGTATTTATTATCCTTATACACTGCGTATATAGACAGAATGTGGACATGTTCGCTCGTTCTTCTATTTTCAGGGGTGAATCCGCCTCCAAACATATAGAACCATCCTTGCTGCTTCCATTTATCTACTTCAAATACTATATTATGCTGTATTCCATCTTCATGCCTTTCCACACAACATCCGGTATAGAGTTCCAATTCGGCTGAACATCCCGACAGTACAGCATAGATAGCATCTGCTTTTTCCAACCTTTCAATGCCATTTATCCTATAGTCCACCCTTGCTGTTCGTCTGATGGGTTTTGCCGTTATCAACCTGGACGTTTCGGAATCTGTAAGCGCAACCCTTAGGTTCTCCAAGCACAAAAAATCAGGAGCCTCATAATATATTCCTTTCAATTTGCGAGAAACAGGAGTCGTTACTATTTTGCCTGCATCTGTCTCCTTAAAGATGTTTCCATATTGACCCACATTATAGGCTGTAAACTCATACGCTCCATTAGGAATCATTACTATACCACCTTCCGGTGGCAAGGCAAATTCTACGACAGTATTTGTTTCTTCATTACGAAAGACGACAGCAACCACTTTCGGAATATTCTCCTCGCGAATATTGCTCCAATCAAAAAGGATTCTTACCTCTTGGTCATGTGGATGACTATAACACAAGTCTTTATGCTCACAAGAGACAAGAGACAAGAGACAAGAGCAAAACAATATCGAAATGATACCCATTCTCATCTTATACCTCCTTTCTGTGCATTTTTGTTGCCTCTTCCAATCAACCAAACTAGAGATATTTCTGCTTTTGTCGGACCGAACCAATTCATCCTGCGAGTTTTCTGCCATACATAGTGATCATCAATAGGAAGATATTCTTTGTAAATGCCACCTAAATAGCCTAGACCCAATGTGAAATCCATATTTAGGCGTGAGGTCAGTGGAAGAGAGTAACCATAACTTACACCACATCCATAGGTCCATTTATCACCCAGATAACCACGGCCACCCAATTCGAAATCATAAGTTAACATCTGAGCGTATACACCTAAATGATGTCCGCTTAGAGGTTTTATGTCAGACTTTTTGCCCAGCCAACGTCTTATCTCAAAATCACCGCCATAGGTACGCCAATAGTTATGCTTACGATCACTTTTCCACCAAGCATACATCCAATTCAAACTGGCTGACCATTTTTTACCAAGATAGAATTCAATTCCGATATTCGGAATCAACAATGCATCGTATGTCAAATTGGTTTTTATAGCCATGTAGAACGGTTTCTTATTACCAATTACCGGAACGTAAATGGTATCGCATTCTATTTCTTTGACTGGTATATAGACTGTATCCGTAACATGGATATAAACCGTATCGGGCATGAAAACGGATGCACAAGGTTTTCTTTCTTTTGCAAACTGAATAATAGTGGAACGTAGTTCAGGAAAAACTTTTTGATATAGATAAGCATAGATCCTACCACTATGTAGAGTTCTAATTTCATCAAAGTATTTATACTTCTCCGCTTCATCCAAAATCATCAACTGTTCCACAATGTTAATTGCTTCTGCTTGAAATGGAATGCCTTTATCCCTTCTAACCAAATCCAGAAGTCGATTCCAGTCACTTCCTTTAAAATGCACGTCAATTGTGCTTATTTTTTTCTGCACATTGGTTGAAAGAAATTCAATAATCGCATCTGCTCGTTTTTTCGAAAGACTGCTATTTATTGATATGCCCCCTTCCGGAGAAGTCCACCCTTTGATAGATATATTATTATAATACAAAGTAGTATCCTCAATTGACGAACACAATTCCAACAGACGCTCCAACTCCAATTTGTTGCTTCTTAATTTCATATCAAGATCAGCTCTCCCTTGATAAAAGAAAATTCGGACAGAATCTTTCTGGACCTGCGCATGTAACATGTTCGCACCATATATAGAATAGAGTGCAACAATCAAGCCACATAATAAGGTTGTCAAATTTCTGTTCATACTAATATATTATACATTCGTTATCTATTTCGAGTGCAAAATTAACTCCGATTTTTCTTCCCAACAAAGAGCCAAACAACTATTTTATACTTGTTTACACTTTAAGTTTTATGGCATAATACTTGATTTACTGGTTATATCTACTTATTTATACTTATAATAATAGTAGTATATAATTATAATGCTTATCTTATCAATTTCATGATACTTATGGCACTTTATATACTTTATGTTGCATACTTACCCTAATTATCCGATTAAACCTCGAATACTTATAATGACTACATATTATAGATAAATATTTGGTTTTCAATAAAAAACTAATTATATTTGCACCTAATAAAAACAAACATATACATTAACAACTGAAAATCGATTAATTATGACAGTAGGAACCGTATATCGACAGCTTATTGATAATTCGATAGAAGAAGGTACTATAATGGAACATCAGCAAAAGAACGTATTCCTTCTTTTCTTAGGCATTGTATTTCTCTGTATTCCAACTTACACCTTCAGTATACCATTCCCGGGAACACTGTACTATTATATGAATGCGATTAAGTTTGCGGCATTGGTGGTGTTTACTACACTTTACTCCACAAAGAAAATCAATATCAATACAGCGTTTTCTTCCATCTTAATCGTTATACATATAGAAAAATGTATAGAAATAATCTATTGTTCTATACATAATGATTACTCTTTTCAACGATTACTCATTATGAGTAATATGGTAATGTCAATATTATATATCATGATTGCTATCTGCGCATATATGTATAAAGTATCCATCCTGTTATCCATATTAGCTGTTGCTTCATATATAGCCTGTGTTGTTGTCACGCATGGACCTTTTTTGACCTCTTTTCTCCCTTTGATAATCATTATATATAGTATGGTAGCAATACTGGGACGGCTGTTAAATAAAAACATCAATTCCCTTCAGAAGGAATACAATACCCTGAAGGCAGAAGAGGCCTCCCTCTTAAAATCGCTTCAGATGAGCAGAAAAGAACTGTTTGCATTTGCCGAGCTCGCAAACAATGACAATACGGAAGAAAAGAACGGTTCGCTGCTAAGCATATTGGGGGAAAAGACAAAAAAGAACCTCTATGCAGCCATTACTTCACACATGAAAGAAGAAAAGAGCCACATTGAGGTGCTCCGGACCATATTTCCAGAACTATCCCCATCTGAGTTAAGCATCTGCCGACTGATTGTGCAGGATAAGACAGTCAGTCAGATATGTGAAATACTGCATAGAAGTAGCGGCAACATTACAAGTCAGCGCTCAAGCATAAGAAGCAAGCTCAACCTAGACAAAAATGACAATTTGAAAGAAGTTTTATTGGAGCGGATGAGGGCGTATGAAGAACAAGTACATATATAAATGCGGTTGACTATCTATTCATATATTTATCGGATTCACTTTCATCGTTTCCAGATTCAGGTACAGCCCGTGATGCTCAATCATCCCGTTGCGGAACATCTTCCACAGGATATTGCAGCCGAGTTGTGCCAGCGTGGAATTGATGAACAGGTCCTGCCTGTCCAATGCTTCCGCCAGCGAGCAGCTTGGACCGGAGTCTTCTTCCTTTACCCGAGAGTATCGCACGAAACGGGTGATTACTTTCAAGGTACTGACAGTTTCATACAGTTTGGATGCCGGCTGTTTTATTTTTTTCGGCACCGTACCCATAACGACCTGTCCCGTGGTCTGCGTGTTTCCGAAATCCATCCAATACAAAGGGGTTTCGTAAGTGCAGAATGTCGGTTGTGGCAAAGCCTTCAACAGGTTCCACAGGTCTATCCGGGATTTGATGTTGTCCGTACAAGTGATTGTGATATTGGCCAGATTATCCCGTCGGGCATCCTTCAATACGGTCGGATAGATGTCCGGCTGCGCCTTCCAGTCGTTGCCGAAGAAATTGTTTATCCGGGAGACAAGGCATTGCGCCTTGTTCTGTCCCAGATCAGACGGCCCGAACAGCTGACGGCCGATGTTGGCTTCCGTCACGATGTCGGGATCATACAGGGTCACGAACAGCCCCGGGTGTCCGAGTCCTCTCAATGCAGTATCAAGTCGGGCCAGACAGGTAAGCACCTGCGAGCCTGTTCCTCCCGCTCCAATCAGATTTACTGTTACCGGATGCTGCGGGTTTACCAGATAGTTGTCAATATAGTGTACTCTTTTCATTTCAGGATGTCTTTAAGTTTCAGATTGTTCAATGGTTTTAATTCTTCGAGGTCGAAAGGTCTGTTCCTGGCTGCTTTTGTCACCAGAACAAGATTAGATCGGGTCGGGTTTCCGTTGCCTCCCAAGTGGGAGAACTCCGTCAGCCAGAATTTCTTTTCCCAGTATTGCAGCAGCTTTTCGTAGGTCATATCTTTCTGTTTCTCTAAATTGGCAGAACCCAGACATACGCCGGATCCGGTCACGTTGAAGAACGGTGCGGCATATAGTGGCGTATCCTTGTCGGGTGTATCGCCCTTGTAGGCATATATATTCATCCCGTGTTCCCCCGCCTCGTAAATCACTCCAGGCAGGTTGTATTCCGCATTGTCGATTTTAAGCTCCGGACCGAAGAACATCATCCTTTTACCCGGAGGATTGTACCATACATACCGTTCGCTTCCCTTGCGTGAATCGCAATACATCAGGTTGGACGGTATTTTTCCGTAGGGCGTGCTGCCGTGCCTTTCCGAATACCCCTTCACCAGTTCGTTCATGAATTCCAGGGTCACCGGCCTTCCTTCCGTCATATTCCCCCGGTCGTCTATATCCCGTACCTCCAGAAAGAAAATCCTCTCATTCTCCGAGGTGTAGGCAATCAGTGCCGCCTTGGGGATAAGCAAAGTCTTTAAGGTTCTTGTAAGTTCGTTTGTCTCTATCATGATGTTCAAATGATTATGTTGATGAATTTGTCCGCCCATTGTAGAAATCGCTCCGGATAGTCATCCATGCAGAATAACTTTTCCGTTTCCGGTGACAGGGCGAGTGTCGTTGCAGGTATGATGTCGTAGGTCTCCCTGCTATATGAATTGTAGTAATCTACCAGGTAGTCTGTCACCATATCGTTGCTGTCATAGACTACACGGATCTGCTGGTGGAGATACATCGGCAGGCATTCAGGCTCCTCTTCATAGAAAGGGTCGTAACTGTATTCCATGATGCCATGCTCCGGTGACAGGAAGTCCAATCCCTCCTTCATGGCGGAGACCAGCGACCGCTCATAGTCGTTTTGGGGCTCATACCGGTCAAGTGCTTTCGGAAGGTTCTTGTAGTAACACCTGTTTTCCACCCTCCGGAGCAACGCTTGTACTTTGCCGATCTCATAGGAGCGCAGAAGTTTCAGATGGTTTCTTCTTTCCTCCGCTGTCTCGTCCGGAATTCCTTCCGAGATCCATGTCAGCACATAGTCCGTATCGTCCTCGTCCAGCACGGTCTGTATTCCGTTTGCCTTCATCAGTTGATGGATAAACGTGATGGAGATACGCCTCAGTTCCGGATTGAGATCTTCCACGAATTTCACCGGAAAATAATACAATGTCAGTACGCCCCAACAATGGGTTTTCCAGAGCCTAAACAGCAACCGTCCGTTTTGCTCTTCTATATTGACATTCAGTTCTTCTCCGACAAGGACTTCCATTTCTTCGTGCAGTTTTGCGATTCCTTCGCCGAATGTACGTCCCGGAGTATGTACCGCTTCCTTTCCCAAGAGGCAGGCATACCTGAAATAAGAATCACGCAGGAATTCATAATTTTCCTGCGTGATGAGATTGTACCTGTTTCCTCCGGTGTCTTCCACGAAGAGACTCGGCAGCGGTCTGGGCAGAAACGTGGTGTTCAGAAAAGAGGAACGGCACCGCTTGGCACCGTTATCCTTTCTTTCCTGTCCGTTCCATACCGGATATTGCGCACGGTCTGTCCGATGATGAGCCTTGCCAGCCGTTCCGCCTGCTGTTCGTCCAATGGTACACATGATTTCTTCTGTTTCTTGTTGTTGTCTTTATCCATAACCGTCAGCCTTTTGTCCCGATGGTTGTCTTGAACTCGTACATGGTCCTGTCATCCCGGATGACGGGACCATGTACGGTTGCCGTGGTCAGTTCCGGATAGAAGTTCGAATAATAACTCATGACCACATCCGGAGAAAGGTTCGGATCCGGGTCTTGAAGGGTTACATACTCTGTTCCTTTCTTGAATTTGAATGTACGTGACATCCCTTTGATTTGAAGAGCCATAGTTTATCGGGTTTGATAAGGTGAATATTTCGGTTCCAGCATGGATTGCGGAAAGTCTATGTAATCCTCGTAGTCTTTCGGATTGTAGGCCGGTTGTTCAGAATCGGAGAAGTAAAGCTGCTGCTGTTCATCCTCCTGCAGGAAGGATTCATCCTGCCATCCTCCCGTTGCCGGAGGCATTCCATACATATCCTGTCCGGATCCGGTGTTTTGTGAAGCATAGTGAGGATGCGGTTGCAGTGGCTGGCGTACCGGCTGCTGTTCCGGTTGCTGTAGCATCCACAACCCTGACTGTTGTTGTGCCTGCAGTACAGGAGGCTGTCCGAATTCCGGTCTTTCCGGCTGTTGCATAGGAGCCTGCCTTTGCGGTTGCCTGCTTGCTGGAGCTTGCCGAGCAGGGGCATAAGCCGCTTGTGGCTGCATGACCTGCTGCGGTTGCGGTTGTGTACGGTTCTGTACTACCGGTTGCTGTTCCGGTTGGGGCTGCCGTTCCATCAGGTCAAAGAGGCTTCCCTTGTTCATTTCCTTGTCGACAGCCTGAATCTTTTCTTCAATCCCTTTCAGCTGTGCTTCATTCGCATGGGATTTTGCCTGTCCGAGCAGGTTGAGGGCTTCCCGATAATTCTTGGCGGTAGTCATTTCTTCCGCCTTCTTCATCAGCTTCTCGTATTTTTCCCGTTTTTCCCTCTCTTCCTTTGACTCTTTGGACTTCGCTTCCCTGGCGGCCTTGCTGTTGGCTGCCGCCTTGTCTGCCTGTGCCTCGAACTGGGCCATGTTCGCAATCAGGCCGCCGGCCTTCTGTATCGGCCGTGTGACGGTCTGAAGGAATCCCGCGTCAAGTTCCTGCGGTGTGCCTGTAACGGTCAGCGGAACAATATGGTTCTGAGCCTCGTCCTTGAGCCCGTTTGACTTGGGTAATGTGGCAACGGTCAGTTGTCCGTTCGCTTTGCGGATGACAATCGTGAGATCCACGTTTTCTGTCATCATCTGGTGGATTGCTGTGAAAAACATAACTTAAATTATTTAATGGTAAAACGATTTGTTTCAATATTCCCGGAAAAATTCAGCCAAAAGCCTGTTCCTGTCGGGATGGTTGCAGATTTCCAATACCGGATTCAACAGCGTGGAGACAGGTACGGGACCTGTCGCTCCCCTGCCGGGCAGCTTGATGTGCGGTTCCGGCATCCGGATTTTTCTCTTTTTCTCTATCACCGGAATCCATGCCGGAGCCGGTGACTGTCTTGCGATAATTGTCTGTTGCATACTCCTTTTATTTAAATCGTGAATATCCGGGCTTTGGCAGCCCGTTGAACTACAAGGCCCTTTACTGCAAATGCTTCCGGAAAGACAAGGTTTTCGGGAAAAATACCGCAGCAGAGCGAGGATGATTTTTCCCGGGAAACCCCGCAAGGGGCCTGACCTTGTCGTCCGTACAGAAGCATTTGCCACCTTTGCCCTGTAGTTCTTCGGTCTGTCAATGGCTGTATTTTCATCCTTCCTGCTCCTGCTGTTTCTACTTTCCCTATATGACGGACATGGCAGATACAAAAAGAGCCGCCCCTCAAGGCAGCTCCGTTCCGTACGCTGTTTCTGTCGGAATCCATATTATAATAGGTATAGCATATCCGGTTCATGTTTCCTCCTGTTTGCTAAAAGACCAGATAACTGAGGATGCAGAAAAGTATGGCAGCGGCCACCAGCAGGCAGGCTATCTTATACAGGAACCTGAAGAATCCCCTGAAGCAGACAATGGCTACCGCTGCCCATACGGGGGATATTCCCCGTGAATACAGATAACTGAATACGGCAAAGGCAACAAGCACCAATGCCGCCATCCTGATCCGTTTGTCTGTTTTCAACCTTTTGATAAATTCTCTTGTTCTCATGACCATACAATGTTAATCGGTGAAACATGTCATTTCCTATTTCGGGGGCCGGAAAGCGGACCGCCTCCACAGGCAAGGTTTTCGGGGAAAATACCGGAGTCCGGCGAGGATGATTTTTCCCGAAACCTGCAAGGCCCGACCTTGCAGGTGGAAACCGGCGGTCCGCTACCTTTGTCCCGGAAATGGAATGACTGGTTCAGTTCCCTTTTCCACCTTTGGGCTTTGGAAAAACAAGTTTCAGGTTAAAGCTCTCGTCAAAGGCGACCATGGCATCGAATGAGATCCCCTTTTTCCCTTTAAAGCCCTTGATGAGCCGGGTGGAGCCTGAAGAGAAAAGCTGTTCCAGATGCTGGTCGGTCAGTTCCTTGTTCAGAAAACGGCGGAATACCATCAGTCCGCAACCTTCCTTGTCACATTTGGCCGCCTTCCCCCGGATGATGACATGACCACACTTGCATTTGGGGCAAGTGAAGGAACGTGACTTGGGCAGAGGAAATTCGAGACGGAGTATTTCATCGGTGGCCTTGTGCGTGTAGTCACGGATGGAACGCATGAACGTTTCCGTATCGAGTGTATGCCCTTCAATCTGAGCCAGTGCCTTCTCCCAGCAGCCTGTCATTTCCACATCCGCCACCTGCATATCCTTTACGGCCTCGAACAGATAGAGCCCTTTTTCCGTAGGACGGATACTCTTTCCGGATCGTTCTATATAGTCCCTTTTGAACAGGGTGGCAATGATGGCTGCCCGTGTGGCAGGTGTACCGATTCCGGCATCCTTTACGGCCTCTTTCGCCTCTTCATCGGTAATGTCCTTTCCGCAAGTCTCCATGGCGCCCAGCAGGGTCGCTTCCGTGTAGAGCGGCTTGGGAAGGGTCTTCTTCTGCACCAGTCCCCGACCCATGACGGGAAGGGTTTCTCCTTCGGCAAATACAGCCATACCGACTTTCCCTTCCGGTTCGTCTCCGTCTCTTTCCTCCCTCCGTGAGAAAACGCCGCACCATCCCGGACGGATGACGGAAGAGGAACGTGAACGGAAGACCATTCCCTCACAGGTGCATTCCATGGTCAGCTGCTCTTTCTCGCAGGGTGGCGAAAAGGATTCCAGCATCCTGCCGGCTATCAGGGTATAGACCGCCGATTCAGCCTCGGAGAGTTCGTTCGGGATGATACCGGTAATGATCAGTGCATGATGGTCCGTCACTTTGGTGCCGTCCACACACCGGGTATTCAGGTCGGACAAGTCAAAGGATTCCCCGTATGCCTTGAAATCCGATATGGATGTGATTTTTTCCAGCAGGGAAGGAATGATCCGCATGACATCTTCCGGAATATGGCGGCTGCCGGTTCTCGGATAGGAAATGAGTTTCTTCTCATACAAGGACTGGGCTATGGAAAGGGTCTTTTCTGCCGTCAGGTCATAATGGGTGTTGCAGTCTTTCTGTAGGGATGTCAGGTCGTAGAGAAGCGGTGGCTGCCGGAAGACCCTCTTGCGTTCCGGTCGTGTGACTGTCGCCTGAGAACCGGTGCCGATGTTGCCGAATGCCGCTTCCGCTGCTGCCTTGTCCTTGAATTCCCCCGTATGGATGAATTGCTGGTGCGCCTCTCCCTGTGTCAGCGTGATATGCAGTTGCCAATAAGGAACAGACACGAAATTCCGGTTCTCCTTGAAACGGGTACATATCATGGCGAGTGTCGGAGTCTGCACCCGTCCGATGGAATTATTGGCCGAACTTGTGGCTATCGCCAACGCTCGGCTGGCGTTCATGCCCACCAGCCAGTCAGCCTTTGCCCGGCAGTCAGCGGCCGCATGGAGACTGTCATAGTCGCTGCCGTTCCTGAGATTGGCCATACCTTCCCGGATAGCCTCGTCTGTAAGCGATGAGATCCACAGACGCATGAACGGCTTGGTGCATCCCAGATAGTCATATATCCAACGGAATATCAGTTCACCCTCTCGTCCGGCATCGGTTGCCACAATGATGCTCTCGCATCTGGAGAATACCCCCTCGATGATTTTCAACTGCCGGGAAGCGGTCAGGTCTGTCACCGTGCCCTTGTCCGTGCGGATCAGTCTGGAAACAAGCCGGAACGGGTCCGGCAGCATCGGGAGATCAGCGGCGGTTGTCTTCGTATAGCCATACGTGCCGGGCAGGGCAAGTTGCACGAGGTGCCCCAGAGCCCATGTCACCATGTATCCGTTGCCTGTACAGTAGCCGTCCATCTTTTCGGTAGCCCCGACCACACGGGCGATATCCATTCCCACACTCGGTTTTTCTGCTATGATTGCTTTTATCTTCATTTTTTTGTAAAATTAAAGCCGTTCCCCGCGACCGCCATGGATGACGGGGAACGGCGGTTTGACATTTGACGGTTGATTGTCGTATCGGGTGAAAAGGAGATGTTATGCCATCGGCTTCACGCCAAGGATTTCCATCAGCGGTTCACCGTCCTTGCGTATCAGTTGCAGGGTGGCATCCATCACCACGTCCACACCGAGGAGTACAAGGCTGAGTGACATTACTTTCGTTTTTTTCCCGCTGAGCAGCGTTTCAAGTTCTCCCGACATTTCCAGTTCGTCCTTGAGGATGCCGATTCTGGCCAGTTCTTCCCAGTTTACGTCTTCCGCCTTGAAAGGCGCATTGTTTCCATTGTTCTTTTCCATGTTTCTGATTCTTTTGGATTATACATTCGTTTTACTTCAGGCCATGCTTGCACCTTTGGATCTGCGGCTGCTCTGCTTCGCCTCCTGTCCCTGTTTCTGGGCGTTGGCCACGACATTCCGCTGTGAAGCGTCACGCTTGCGGTCCGGATTCTCGTTGTAGAAGTCCAGCCTGCTCTGGTTGAAGTTCGCCTTGACATACTGGGAGATGGTCTTTCCGTCATAGCCCTTGATGCCCTCTACCAGCACGGCCTTGCCGCTCTGGAGATCGGCACGCTGCTGGCGGTTCAGCTGCACGTCCCATACCTTGTCCGGAATCTTGAACTCCGCACGCTGCTCGAAGCCGTCCGGTGTGCGTGAATAGCTCAGCCGTCCGGTTTCCAGGTCTGCCTTGATGAATGAGGAGAATTCCTCGCCCTTGCGGTTGACCATGTCATTGAGGAAGATGACCTTGCCCTCCCGGAGCTGCTGCTGTTCTTCCGGAGTTATCTTCACTCCGTTGATTTCTTTCGGGATGTAGATTTCACGTGCGCCTTCCGGAGAATCCGGGTTGTAGCGTGTATAGGAAGGTCTGCCGGTGGCTTCATCCAGCTTTACATACGAGGAGAATAGCTCACCGTCCTTGCGTGCCATTCCCTCCACGAAGATGGCTTTTCCCAGATTGAGATCTTCAATCTGCTGTTTGGTCAGTTCCACGCCACCCAGCGACTGGCGGTTGAACAGCTTGTCGTTCTCGAAGATGTATTCGATACCCCTGCGCTCGGCATTGATCTGGATATGGGCATCAAATTCCTTTCCACCGTTGGAAATCATCCCTTCAACGAATATCTTCTTGCCTTCCCTCAGGTCGTTCTGTTCCTGTTCGGTCAGCTGCACTCCCTTGATTTCCTTCGGGATGAACACATTTTCCACACGCATGGCAACCACCTCGTTGGTAAGTTTGTCAATGCTCACGAAGGAAGGGATATATTCCCCGTTACGTCCCTTCAGTTCCACGACACGCCCCATGTTGCCTGTTTCAAGCAGGTTCTTCTTGTCCTCTTCGGAAAAGATGTGTCCGAAATAAGGACGGTCAAGTTCGGGTTTCTGACGGATACCGTGGATGCCCAATACGATGGGACCTCCCACGGACTGCTGGAATGACAGTCGTGCATCCGTGCGCAAAACAGCGGAACCGAAATTCATGCTGATGGGTACGACCTGGTTGGTCTTGTATCCCTTGAGCATCTGGTCAAGGAGTCCGCGCTCCTGAAGTTCCTCCCTGGACAGTCCGAAGTGTTTCAGTTCCTCCCAGTTGATCATTGATTCATTGTAGCGGTACTTGGGCTGCTGCCCGGTTTCCGGGGCGGCCTGCTGCTGTGTCTGGTTTTTCTTTGCCATTTCTTCTTGATTTTGATTGTTTATACTTTGGTTTTCCTTGGTGCGTGGTACAATCTCGTATTTTTTCAGAAATTCATCCACCGCATCCGATTTCCTGCCTGCGGCTATGTCTTCCACCGCCTGTCTGACTTCAGGGCTGTCCAGGGTGTCCTCCTTGATGGTGAGCAGTCCGAAACGGGTCGGGTCCTTGAACTGGCTCCAGAAGTTTTTCAGAAAATTCTCGAACATGCTGGCATAACGGTCTATTTTCAGAAAGGAGTTCCGGTGTTCCTTGTCTGCAGGAACCGTCTTGTACCTGCCGTTCTTGTCGATTTCGGATATAGCCTGCAACAGCAGTTCCATCTTGTCGAGAATGAAGACAATGTCACTCAGCTGGTCATTCTCGGTGACTTGTGTTTTCATGGGTTCGTCCCTTACATTTTTCTTTGCCATAACTGTGATTTTTAGAGTTGAAAACTATTGTTGTCACCGCAAATATATAGGCATAATTTTGATAAAACATTATATTTCAATGCGTTGGACTATCCGTTTCATCGTATGTCATCACGTTTCACCATAGGCGGGAAGACGAAAGGCAGAAAAACGGAAGAATCAGGGTAAAAGTGTGGGAAATATACAGAGTCCGATAAAACAAAAAAGAAAGAAGGAGCACACAGGAGGTAAGCCCCAACAAACAGAAAAGGCGGAAGCGGTAGAAAAGCCGGAAACAAAAGGAAAGCGATAAAGAGAAATGTATTATGCAGAGTGGAGAGCGAGCTGTCTTTAGTCCCCACTTCCTTCCGTTGCTCCATAAGACCGGAAGATCATTTTTGTATGGTAGATATTGACAGCGTAATCCATTGCGACATCAGCAACGGCAAAAGACCGCCGTCATTTGTCTTTTTGGTTTTGTCCTATGCGTCGTAGGTCGCTTCGCTTGCTAAGTCCCGGACCTTTTCCCCAACTCGGACGATGATACCGGAGCGTTTTTTCGGGCGGAAAATTACCAAAGGGAATTTTGTGTCCCGAAAACCGGAGGCTTGAACGTGGAAGGTATCATCCTCCGAGTTATCTTCTCGAAGGGACTTGCCAAGTGAAGCGGAATAATGATGGAATTTTATGGAGGAATATGGAATAATGCTTGGCACGATTTATCTTTCTATAAATCAATCAGCACATTGGATATATGTTTTAAGAAAAATGAGTAAATTCGCATTTAAAATAAATATTCAATGAATTCAATGAAAAAAGCATATACGATAGACCAACAAATAGCCAGACTGAAATCAAATGGAATGACATTTGATGATGAGGAGAAAGCGAAAGAGATTCTCCTTGATGTGGGTTATTACCGACTTGGATTCTATTCTTTTCCATACGAAATAAAGTTCCCATGTCTGGAACATCGTGACCATCAGTTAAAACCGGGTACTACATTTAAAAGTGTCTATGACCTTTATGAGTTTGATACCAGACTCAGGAGATTGTTGCTCAATGCTCTTGACCGTATTGAGGTCAATATCCGTACAAAACTCATCTACAACATATCGCTGAAATACATTGATGACCCCTGCTGGTTTGTCAATCGTAAGTATGTAACCTCTAAATTCGTTAACGATTTTGAAGAACAGGTATATGCGGTTATGCGTAAAAACCCCATTATCCAACGTCATCATGCCAACCATCCGGGGATATATGCTCCTGCATGGAAAACCATCGAGTTTATGACAATAGGCAATATCATAACATTATATGATTCGCTGAAAGAAGCGGAAGCGAAAGATCTGGTCGCTAATGCCTATGGCTGTTCAAGAGGTGTTTTTTATAACTATATGGAAACTATACGTGTACTTCGTAACAAATGTGCACACGGAGGTTGTATTTACCGTATGGACTTTCCTAAAGGAATCAAACGTTTGCCTGCTGACATTTCTGCCGAATGCAGACACAATATTAAAGGTGGCATAGATGTTGCCAGGTATATGCTGGGGTGTATCTCACAATCGCGGAAAAAGGATTTGGAGAATGATATTCAAAATCTTGTCAGTTCCATTCAGACTCCCGAAGCCCAAAAAGTTATAGCGCAGGTTTCCAAAATAGAAAGTTGAATTCATATTATTTGGTTGAATAAAAAAGAATCCTTACCTTTGCAATACTAAAAGTGCCCGTGCGAGCTTAGTCGTCGCATCTGCACTATAAAAAGGAAGAAAAGAAATCTCGGTCATTATGGCTGAGATTTCTTGTTTTTATTGGTATTTCATTACTTTTTTCAATATGTTGTTCAGATTTCCTGCATCGGCTTTTCATACATTCCGAAGCCGAAGCAATCAGCAATGACAAAATCTGAGCAACCTTTTTCTGTGAGTGATTTCAATTCGTTCCGGCTGTTGCAATAATAGAAGATTTCTTCATCCCATTCCGTATCGGAATCCATGGACAATGCAATTCTTGTTTCCAATGTATCCAGAGTGTCCTGCCAACGTATGATGCAATCTGCATAATGCGGTTCGCATTTACGCATGTTACAGAACTCTTGGTAAAGCATATCTATGTCTTTTCTGATTTCATCCGGCTTTTTCCAGCCGGAATCATCCACGATTTCAAAGCCGATTCCCTCTACCAGCAGGCATGTACCTTTATCATAAACCATCATGGTACGTTTGCCGATATGTCTTTTGCGTATTTCTGCCCAATCAGGCAAATCCCAACGTTCGACAGTCCAAATCCCACGATAGTTTTCCGGAATGGCATTGTATTCGCTCAATGTTATCTTTCTCATATTTTTCTGATTTATAGGTTACAGAACCTGACCGTATAAGTCTTGCACGGTTTTCCGAATGCAGGAAAACGGTCGAACTCCTTGTATGATTCCCAATCCACTGACATGGCATATCCGTTTGGAAAATTTTCACCGATAAATTTGGTTATCAATTTTTTGTCTTCATCGGTAAGAAACAAATCCTCTTCAATGCCATACTCCAATGAATAAATCGCCCATTCGGGAATGTTATCCCAAATGAGCGTTTTACTGTTTTTGTTTATAAGCATAACTTTTATTGGGATTTTATCATCAGGCACCGGATAATATCATCAAGTTCGTTTTCCCATTTCGTGTCGTCGTTTCCAAAAGAAGGATAAGTCAACTGGTGCCAGTTATGGTAGTCAAACAGTTTCATCCTTAACGGATAGTAATCAAACAGTTTTTTGCCCTCAAGGAAAACACGAATATGGTTGATTCCCACATTCATTGCATTCAAACTATGACCGACAAGAATCTCATGAAATCTTTCCATCGGTGTGAAGTTGCTTCTCTTTTTCAAATTTTTTCTATCAGTTGGTTTAACAATACAGTTTATATAATTCAGAATCGGACAAAGTACGCAGTTCTTCATCGGTGCAGTAAGCGTCTATCTCTTCGCACGCTTCCATTGCCTCATATATTCCGTTGCGCATATCGTTTATCAGTTCATCCAGCAGGCTTTCCACAGACACCTTGAACAAATGTTTTCCGGTATCTATTTCTCTTACAGGGTAAGCACACCCTTTCCAATAAATCTGTCCAATGAGCAGATTATCCTTGCTTTCGGTGGTTGGACTCAAATTCTCTTTCATGCCATTGTTTGCTCTTGTTTTGCTCATAGCCATATTTTTTCAGTTAAACACTTACCGGTTCGTGAGCCGATTTTTTATTTCTTGCCTGCCAAACAGTCCCGTGCCGGATTGTGCAAGGCTTTCCGGAAAAATACCGCAAGCGCAGCGCGGAAGATTTTTGCGGAAACCCGTAAGGGCCCGGCCTTGCTCAATCCAGATAGGCACGGGGCTACCTTTGCAGGCTGAAATAAAAAAGCGGATGTCTTATCCTCCTTGTTACTGTCTTCTTTGGGCATCAGGAGCCGTAAATCAAGAGCGCATAAGAAGGCTATCTTGTACCAAAGCCGAAGCAGATGGTGGCAGGATGCCATTCTTGCATTTTTATAGGATAGTTTGTCTTTTCCGACAGATAGTATTCGATTCTTTTGCTCGAATGTCAGCGGAAACCGCTACCTTTGTACTTACGTTACAGAATTATATATGATTATAGAAGACCTCGATATAATAAAACGGTTGATAGCTGAAAAAGAAGGCGGGCTGGTGGAGTTCAAGGAAACCACCGGTCAGTTGGAACGCGGTATGGAAACCCTTTGCGCCTTTCTCAACGGTAACGGTGGTACGGTGCTGTTCGGTGTGAGCGACAAGGGAAAAATCATCGGGCAGGAAGTAAGCGACAAGACCAAACGGGATATAGCGGAAGCAATCAATCGGCTGGAACCTGTGGCAATGGTACAGATCTCCTATGTACCGCTGTCGGATAATGAGAAAAAAGTAATTGTTTTCCGTGTTGAAGATTCCAAACCCAGCCGTCCGTTCTGCTATAAAGGACGACCCTATATGCGTGTGGAAAGTGCGACCA
Organism: Bacteroides sp. CACC 737; assembly: GCF_013874375.1. Classification (NCBI taxonomy): domain Bacteria; kingdom Pseudomonadati; phylum Bacteroidota; class Bacteroidia; order Bacteroidales; family Bacteroidaceae; genus Bacteroides; species Bacteroides sp. CACC 737. Next base: position 1,996,564 of record NZ_CP059408.1, on the reverse strand, counting down.
CCACGATGCCGCAGCCGGCATACAATGAGCTACTGTTGCAGCGTGACGGAAACAGATACCGCTGGGAACTTTTAGCAAACAGCAACCTGACCTTACAGCACTTGGATACCAACGAGGTATTGAAGACAGTCAGATTAGGTATAGAATGCGGTCGCCTGCCGGAAGATACCGGTACTGACATTCCTGCCATATTAGGAAAGTTCGGTTTACTGAAAGATGGGGTGTTGAACAATGCGGCAGCCGTGCTGTTTGGAAAACATGAGGATATGGAATATCCCCAATGCCTGCTCCGCTTAGCCCGTTTCAAAGGAACGGACAAAACCGTATTCATGGACAGCCAACGCATTCAAGGCAACTTTTTTCAACTGCTCAATGCGGCAATGGCATTTATTTTCAAGCACCTTTCCTTATCCGGCACAACCGATACATTGGAACGTGAGGAACATCTGACCATTCCCTACAAGGCTATAAGAGAAGGAGTATTGAACTCGCTGACCCACAGATCGTACAAAGAAGCCGGCGGTTCGGTGGGCATAGCCATTTATGATGATCGTGTGGAAATAGAAAACCCCGGTACTTTCCCGCCCGAATGGGATGCAGAAAAAATGAAGTCAGAGCATGAATCAAAACCACAAAATCCTTTATTGGCCAATGTTCTGTATAAACGGAAGGTTTTGGAAAGCTGGGGACGCGGTATAGGACTGATGATGTCTGAATGCCGCAAAGCAGGATTGCCCGAACCTGAATATAAGATATGGGCAGACAGTGTAACACTGATATTCAGATGCGATGTGACAAACCGACCAAGTACCGACCAAGCACCGACCAAGTACCGACCAAGTACCGATCAGGTTCTTGCTTTGGTAAAAATACTGGATGAAGGAGAATTGTCCGTAAAAGAAATAATGGAAGCATTGGAACTGAACCACCGTCCCACATTTAGGACGAACTACTTGCATCCCGCATTGAATGAAGGATATATCGTTCCATTGTACCCGGAACAGCCGAGCCACCCGAAGCAGAAATACCGTCTGACGGAAAAAGGTCTGGAATTATTAAAACAACAATAGGCATGGCGAAAAAGAAGAAGAAACAACAGGGGCACTATTGCCGTATCTGTGGCAACTATAAGGCGAACGAGAAGTTCTCAGGCAAAGGACACGCACAACATATCTGTAAAAGTTGTATGTCCGCTATACGTAACGGTAAAAATCCGGAGGATATTTTACGGGAGCCATTGCACGTGAGCCGGGAAACAATGCCTTTCAAGAAACTGGACAAGGAGGAAAAAGCCGTATTGAAAGCGTTTGTCTCCGAAGTCACGACCGGATACTGGCAGGAAAACAGACAGATACCGTTTGCAGAAAGTTTCTCCGAATTAAAAAAATATATCATTGGAACTTTTGATGAAGAATGTGGCATACTGCTGAAAGATGATGCCGAACTAAAAAATTACTTTCAGACCCACACAATAACGACCATAAACAAATTACTTAAAGAGGAAATTTCTGAAAATCAGGATTAAAAGAATGACGGGCGGGACAATGTATCAGATTTGCCCCGCCCGTATTTTTGTCACCCACCGGTTATTTCTCCTGTAACAAATGTTTCAGGTTCTCGTCGTTTGCGATTCGTTTCATCTCATCCTCGATTATCTGCACCACATCCGCCTTGATTTGGGAATAGTTCCGGTCTATCTGTTGCTGCATGATATCGTTGCCATTCTCGTCCTTGAACTCATTGATGACAGGTATCTTCTTGTAAGCCTTTGTTTCCGCCGCTACCTTTTCGCTATCGACAATAATCCGTGCGTGGAAAATCTTCTGGTCAATTTCTTCCCCGAAGTTGTCCGCCACACTGCCCACGAATGTGCCCTGCGAGAGGTTGGCAATCTTGGATGCAGGTATCAGCGAATCCAACTGCGTGTTAATGGAAGTGGATGTGTCCTGCCGGTTAATAGAGATGGATTGTCGTTGCTGGAGTATTTTGCCAAAACGTTCCGACAGGCTTTTTGCCGTTTCCCCGACCACCTGTCCTGAGAATATATTTCCGACCGTATTTTGGATTACCTTCGCCTCTTTTTCACCGTAGTCACGGGTAAGCTGTGAGAAATCCTGAAAGCCGAGACACACCGCCACTTTGTTGCTTCGTGCTGTGGCTATCAGGTTGTCGATACCACGGAAATAGATGGTCGGTAGCTCGTCAATGATAATGGAACTCTTGAGCTGTCCTTTCTTGTTTACCAGTTTCACGATACGGGAGTTGTATAGCCCCAATGCGGCCGAATAGATATTTTGTCTGTCCGGATTATTTCCCACGCATAGGATTTTAGGATGTTCAGGATTATTCAAATCCAACGTGAAGTCATCGCCTGTCATGACCCAGTAAAGCTGTGGCGAAATCATCCTCGATAGCGGGATTTTTGCACTCGCTATCTGGCCCTGGAGCTGATCTTGAGCTCCTCCTTGCCAGGCATCCATAAAGGGGGAAAGGTAGTTTTCCAGTGAGGGATACGAGGTCAAAATCGTGAAAATATCAGCATACGGTTTGTTTAAGAATTCTATCGCATGGGGAAAGGTACAATACTTGCCGTCCTTGTAAATCCGCAAGTACCAGATAATCGCCGCAAGCAAAATAATCGGAGATTCCACGAAGAAGTCACCTTGTTTCTGTATCCATGTCTTGTTCAAATTCAGGAGAATGGTATAGGCTGATTCGTAGGCATCACTGATATCGGCCATGAATTTCGGGTTTATGGGATTGCATCGGTGGCTGCGTCTCGGATCGTCAAAGTTTATCACATAGAATTCCGGTCTGACCTTGTATTTATCCAGGTTCTTCAGCAGTTCGTTATAGGCTATTACGGAAAGGTCGTCAAATTTGTAATCATACAGATACAAAGCGAAACCTTTGGAAATCTGCTGTTTGATAAAATTATTCACCACTGCGTAACTCTTACCCGAACCGGGCGTTCCAAGCACGATGGAAGCACGGAACGGGTTGACGATGTTTATCCATCCGTCCCATTCCTTGCCCTGATAGACAAATTTCGTGGGCAGGTTGACGGAATACTCGTTCTCCATGAGCCTTGTTTCCTGCATGAAGCTCTCATTGGCGGTATTGAACACGTCCTCCATCAGATTATTCTTCAACATACGGCTTATCCACATACCCGACATCAAGAGAAGGATATATCCTGCGGTAAGCGTTACCGTATATATGACGGCATTGGCTGTCGAGGTGAACGGCAGGTCGAGCATCCACCAGTTCATGAAAAACAGCACCATCCCCGAAAGGAAAGCGGCATATATCCTGTTCCATGTCATCTTTTCATTCTTCACACCTTTTGTACCCAGACACGAGAGTGCAAGGAATATGACGGCAAACACTTTCGTTACAAGCAGGTTGCAGAACAGCCCCGCCGTCCGCTGGAAATTAAGCAGTATCCTGTCAACCACGCCTATATTGATACCCATATCCACAAATGATCGGTAACAGAACCAATAGACGTGAATGACAATAAAAACAATGGATATGGCACGCATGAACTCCATGACCTTGGCCAGTCCTCTCAAATCATCTTCCTGTTGCATGATAAACTGATTTTTAATGTTGGTAAATTCGGTAATTAGGATATTCCCCGTGAGCGGCGTTTCTTCTTCTTTTTACGTTGCAGCCTCCGGGCGAGAGCCTCTTCCTGTGGATCGGGACCGTTCGCTTCCAGGTTGAATATCCCGAAAGCCTGTTCGATGGCACTTTCCATATCGGAGGAGAATCCGCTTTGCAGACCGGTGTCCGGCATGTGCGCATCCAAATCCGGGATGATGTCCGGATTATTGAAGAGCCGCTCAAAGGCGTTTGCCGAGAATTCCTTGCCGAGACGGGAGCCGTTATAGACCTCCCGGTTCATGTGGTCAATGAAGGTCGCACCGTAGATGCGTCCTTCATCGTTCTCACGGAATACCGTATCTATGCCTTTCCCAGTAAGCAGACGGACAAATGTCTCCCGGTCGCCACGGCAACCGTGCATGGCAAGTGCCACTTCGTTCCGAATCTTCGGCTGCCATTTTTTTGCCTTATACTCACGAATGTTGTAACCGATACGCTTTTCCAGTCCCTCATACCCGTAGCGTTTCCCGATAAGGGAAGACTTGATGGGTGTGCAAAGCGGTTTGCCTGTGTCATCCGTCATGGTATAGACGATACCATTATAAGTCACTCCATCAAATTCGCCTTTCACTTGCTTCGTTTCGATATTGAAGCAGGAGAGCAATGCGCTGTACTCCCCGAAAGACTGGAAACGGTAAGAGCCGAACACGCTCTTTACGATGTTGGACACCTGCTTCTTTACATCACCGCTTTGGTAGTCCGCTTTTTTCAGGTATGGTTCAAGCAATTCCTTCCGTTTGTTCTCCACCTGCTTCAGTCCGAACTTCCTTTCCAGTTCCCGGCAGGCTTTCATCGAACGGTTCCATTCGTATGCGTCACTGATTTTTTCGCCGTTCTCCTTTACACAGGTGGAGACGATATGGACATGCCTGCGGTCGATGTCCTCGTGCAGATAGACGATGTAGGGCTGGTCGCCGTACCCCATCTTCTGCATGTACTCGCGTGCCAGTTCCGCGAACTGCCCGTCCGTGAGGCGGTCGTCCACCGATGGGTTCAGGGAGATATGCAGTACCGGCTTCTCCGTGTTCCTGTTGGCGGCAAGGTAGCTGTCGAAAGCCCATAGTGTCTGCTGCATGACATTATGGGGATTTCCGGTGATATTGGTAATCATACGGTTGCCCGTGATGATACGGGCGGTGGACTCGTCCACTTTCCGCTGGTTGTAGATGACCGCTCCGTAAAGCGATACACCTCTGTTGATTTTAGCCACCATTCTGCTGTTCCTCCTTATTCCTTTTTATCAGGTATTCCTCCTCAAACTCCCGGGTAAGCATGATAATCCTTTTGCTCAGCACCACCAGATCGATGGTGGCCTTCTCCAGATTACGGAGCAAGGCGAATGTCCGTTTTTCACCGAAATTGGACTTGACAGCTTTTACCGTCTGGTTGTAGTTGTTACCGATAGCCTGGAACTGGTGATAGAAATTTGTCAGTCTGATGTAGTAATCCACCGCAGCCTTGTCGATTCTGACGACCTTCATTTCTCGTCCGAAAATCATCGCCTTGATGAATCTTGCCCGCTGTTTCATTCCGGATTTTTCAAACAGCAGCTCAAAATTTCCGTTCTCTTCCGAGGTCAGTTTGATACCGTAACGGTAAACTGCCGGGTCAGTTTTCGGCTTTCTGCCCGTACTTCCTGTTTTTCTTCTTTTTCTGTTTTCTTCCATACGCATTGGGTTTTTCTGTTACTGATCTTCCGTCATGGATTTCCGACTTTGGAGGAAATCCCTCCCGAGCCTTCAGGCGAGTGGCAAGTTTGTTTTGGGATGCCCGAATCATTTCGGGCTGCCCAAAACACAACTTGCTATGTTCGCTTGAACATGAATTTTCCTTCGTCAAATTAAGTTTTGACCTTTAGCCTCATTCTTCGGCTTCGGGAAACCTCCGCAGCGGTATCCGTTCCGTTGTCGGTGCAAAGTTATGGCGGTTTATCCTGTTGTAAAATAGCGGGTTATATGTAACGTGATGACATATGGTGACACAGGTCGTCACCTCCCTTAAGACATGGTGGAAATATGGAAAAATACCCTTTTATTTGCAGCGTGAACGGTAAAACAAACCAATAGACAAGTCCATAACCGTTGTATTGTCGGTTAACGAAAGCACTTGTTGCAACAGATGGGCAGTGATTGTTTGCTTGCTTTGTTAGGGCAGAGAACTATCGGTTGGTCGGTTTGCCGGTTGGTGAGCACAAAGTAATCGTATCACTAACAAACCATGTCACAAAGCAAACAACAGACAAGTAAAACAATAGTGTAATAAACCAATAAAAAGTTCTGTTATGAAGAAAAATCCGTTATTCGTTGCGGTCAGCAACCAGAAAGGTGGGGTCGGCAAAAGTACCATGCTGGTAACGCTTGCCAGTCTCCTGAATTATTCGATGGGCAAGAATGTGGCTATCGTTGATTGTGACTCTACGCAACGCAGCCTGTTCAATTTGAGGGAACGGGACATGGAGATGGTGGAGAAGAACAAGAAGTACATGGTGCTGTTGGAAGAGCAGAGGCTCAGGGGATGCAGGATTTATCCTATCAGGCAGGCAAAGCCGGAGAATGCACGCCAGGTGGCCGGAGAGTTGGCGGCAAAAGCAGATTTTGATATTGTTTTCATAGATTTGCCGGGATCTATGGACATATCCGGTGTGTTGCAGACCATTTTCAATGTGGATTATGTATTGACCCCCATTGCCGCTGACAATTTTGTCATGGACAGCAGTTTTGTCTTTGCTAAAAGCGTCATGAAGTTTCTGGAAAACCGAAAGAATATTCCCTTGAAAGATGTGTTCCTGTTCTGGACCAAGGTCAAGAAGAGAAGCAACACCGAAGTGCTTGACAACTATATGGCACTAATGAAGAAACAGGGACTGAAAATTCTAGACTCAACCATTCCGGATCTCTGCCGCTATGACAAGGAACTCTCATCCCGGACACGTACCTATTTCCGATGTTCACTCCTTCCACCGCCGGCAGGACAGCTTAAAGGCAGCGGATTGCAGGAACTGGCAAATGAACTGATTGTAAAATTTAATCTATAATTAAGGTATGGCAAAGAAAATAGTAAAAGTGAATGAAGAGGAAATCAGGGGATATATGGTCGGTGACATTCCTGATGCCGTAGAGAAAGAGGATGTCATCGTGGTAGAAGTTCCGGCAGAAGAAACAGATAAAAGGCAGGATAAGAAAACAGCCTTGGAACATCCCGAACCTCGTCCAAAGCGTAAAAATGTTAGCGGTTTCCGTCAGAAGTATCTGGTGAATACCCCCATGTCCGGACGTATACAGGTGTACCTGAACCGCAAACTGTACGACGAGATAAAGAATTATCTCCATGTGATAGCTCCTGAAGTAAGTATTGCGAGTTATATCAGTAACATCATCGCTGAGCATATAGAACTCAACATCGAGGAAATCACCCGAATGTATAAAGACCGTTTTTCACCCCCTAAAATTCAATAGTCATGGAAACAACATTAATTTATTTTTCAGTAAAAGCCGTGTCGGCAACTTACATATTATATAAGGTATTGATGTTCATTTTCAGTCCGAGAGTTTATAATTTTTGGGATAGTCAGCTTCGTCATATGCGTATTGCACGTATCCGGTTATGGAAATCACGCAAAAAACGGATGGCGGAAAAAGCAAGAAAAGCCCGGTATAGGGCAAGACTGGACAAGGCTGAAGCGTGGATCGTACAAGCGGAGAGGAATATCCTTAAAGTCGGGCATGATGAGAAAACCGAAACGCAGCCGAATCCACTGGATGAGTACAATGAAGTAATCGGAAAAACGAAAATAGTCTATCTTGAAGACCCGGATGTGGCAAGAAAAACTCCCACACGTTCTGAACCTATGAAGAAAGAGCCTATAGAGGAAGATGAGGATATAGATCCGGATGATGTGATAGATGACTTCTCTTCACAAAAGGGACTGACAGAATCGGAAAAATGGGAACTTATATCAAATGACGGGTGTGTTCCTGACCCGGATTTTTCAAGGGCACTGACTTTTGAGGAACTGGACAATGTAGCTGATGTGCTTATTTCGGGGACGGATGACAGAAAGAAAATCCGAAATGCAGCCGAAACCCTGTACCAACTTCAGGATACAGACCTGTTCAGGTTCTTTTCAACCGAACTGAGTACTCAGAGCCAATTGGAAAGACTGCTCAGGGAAAATATGCCAAATGGAATAGAGACGCCAAAACAGCCTTTGGAACAGATTGGAATTGATTGGAATAAATACATGTAAATATGGAATCGAATATGCAAGACAAAAAACAACAAGCAGTACCGCAGCCAAAAGCAGAATCTTTTGCCATAAAAAGAAATCCTGCAATTCGTGCCCCACGTATCTATTTATCCGAAGAAGAAGTTTCCAGACTTATGGGGAGAGAAGCCGCTGTCAAAAAGAAGATAGGACATCTTATTGATAGTATGTTTTGTGATGACTCACATACTACAGCAATGGATAATACAAAAAATCAGACAGAGGCATTCGATATAAATGAATTCGTATAATTGTTTCTTTTTGCTGTCATAGTTTCAGAAGGCATGTCGATGTGATATCGGTGTGCCTTTTCTATGTTGTCAGACATATCTTCCGGTTCTGAGGAGCAGACAATACATAAAACGTGTAAAACGAACAGAGGCGAAGTGTGAAAGCCGGCTTTCACACTTCGCTTTTCCATCCCAATACAGACAGCCGCTATTTCATCCTTTCATAAAGGTTGATGACCGGCTTTCCGCTTTCCAACGCCTTGCTCACCGTGTAAAATGTTCCCCCTTTCGGTACGAGGTCCCAATAGGCTATGACTGTATCCGCTTTACGCACCATGTATTCATCCCTGCGCAGGTAACAGCCCTTGTGGTAATTCTCAGAAACCATGACCACCCGGTCCACTCTTTCCAACAGACAGGCATACAACAGCTGGTCTTCCGCATCAAACCATAAAGGCTGTTTCCGAAATGGCACTGCCGCTACGAGCATGATATCCCCGTATTCCTCCCTGACCTGTAAGACCGCTTCCGCAGCCGCCATGTCAAAGCCGTTGGCCATCCCGGTGTAGTATTCCTTGTATCCCTGCCCGTACAGTTCTGTTACCATTCCAGCCACAGCTTCCCTGATTTGTGCAAGTATCCGGGGATCGTTTCCAACCCCTTGCAGAATACGTTCCTTACGGTGTCCTGTGAAAGCCACTGTCTGATTGTTTCTTGTTTCCATGTTATCTTCTGTTTTTTGTTTTACATATATCCATTCAAACCGAACGGTATTTTATTTCCTGAAGGCTTTTCCGCCCCGGTCCGGAATCCCGCAAGGCTTGCCGTGAAAAAATACCGCAAGCGCAGCGAGGATGATTATTTCACGGCAACCAGCTCGCAGGGCCGCCTTGTCGGGCTTCTCAGGACACGGGGCTACCTTTGCCGGAAGAAATGAAATGCCGCTTTCTCCTTATCCTGTTTTTACTGTTTCATATTGCCCGGAAAACCCTTTTTGAATAGCTCAAAATCTTCTTCCGATGTAACGTGATGTCATACGGTGTCACATGTCGTACAGTTTGTAAATCAATAAATTAAGCATTATATATTCGCAGTCGAAATCATTTTTTGTCTCACCAATTAAAAGTTTCGACACATGAAAAAAAGATTCTTTTTGGCAGCTATGACGCTGCTGGTTTCAATGGGGGCATTTGCCCAGGGCAACGGTATCGGTGGAATTACGGAAGCTACCAACATGGTCACTTCGTATTTCGACCCCGGCACCAAGCTGATTTACGCCATCGGTGCCGTTATCGGCCTTATCGGAGGCGTGAAGGTCTATTCCAAGTTCTCATCAGGCGACCCGGACACCTCAAAGACTGCCGCCAGCTGGTTCGGCGCGTGTATCTTCCTGATTGTCGCAGCCACCATCTTACGCTCATTCTTCCTGTAATATGGCGGAATTCAATGTCAACAAGGGGATTGGGCGCAGCCCGGAGTTCAAGGGACTCAAGAGCCAGTACCTGTTCATCTTTGCAGGAGGATTGCTTGCGTTGTTCGTAATCTTCGTTGTCATGTACATGGCAGGTATTGACCAGTGGGTCTGCATCGGTTTCGGGGTCGTTTCCGCATCGGTGCTGGTCTGGGTCACTTTCAGGATGAACTCGAAATACGGTGAATGGGGCCTTATGAAACTCCATGCGCTGCGCAGCCATCCCCGCTACATCATCAGCCGGAGAAAGTTCCTCCGGTTGTTTTCCCCAACCATTAAAAACAGAAAAGCATGAAAAACGTAATGAAAACAGCCACGCTGGAAAGCAAGTTCCCGCTGTTGGCCGTGGAAAACGGCTGCATCATCAGCAAGGATGCGGACATCACCGTGGCATACCGGGTGGAACTGCCCGAACTGTTCACGCTGACACGTGCCGAGTACGAGTCCATGCACTCCACCTGGGCAAAAGCGGTAAAGGTCTTGCCGAACTACAGCATCGTACACAAGCAGGACTTCTTCATCGAAGAGGGATACAAGCCGGATATCTGCAAGGAAGACCTGAGCTTTCTGAGCCGCAGTTTCGAGCGGCATTTCAACGAGCGGCCGTATTTGCAGCATACCTGTTACCTGTTCCTGACGAAGACCACGAAGGAACACAGCCGGACGACCAGCAGTTTCAATGCACTTACAAGGGGATTCATTATCCCCAAGGAAATGCAGGACAAGGAAACCGTCACCCGGTTCATGGAGTGCTGCGGACAATTCGAACGCATCGTGAACGACAGCGGCCTGCTACGTATCATCCGCCTGACGGATGAGGATATCATCGGGAGCAAAAATTCCGCCGGCATCATCGAGAAGTATTTTTCCATGTCGCAGGAAGATGCTACCTGCTTGCAGGATCTGTCACTCGGTGCCGGGGAAATGAAGGTGGGCGACAACTACCTGTGCCTTCATACGCTTTCTGATCCGGAAGACCTGCCGTCGAACGTGTCAACCGACTGCCGGTATGAAAGGCTCTCGACAGACCGGAGCGACTGCCGGCTGTCCTTTGCCGCACCGATAGGCATCCTGCTTACCTGCAACCATGTGGTGAACCAGTATCTCTTCATTGATGATTCGGCTGAAATTCTCAGGAAATTCGAGCAGACCGCACGGAACATGCACTCGCTTTCCCGTTACAGCCGTTCCAACCAGATCAACCGCGAATGGATTGAAGAGTACCTGAACGAGGCACACAGCAAGGGACTGACCTCCATCCGCGCACACTGTAACGTCATGGCCTGGAGCGATGACCGGGAAAAGTTGAAGCGCATCAAGAACGATGTGGGCAGCCAACTGGCGTTGATGGAAGTGAAACCGCGTCACAACACGGTGGACGTGCCGACGCTCTTTTGGGCGGCGATACCCGGCAATGCAGGGGATTTCCCTTCAGAGGAAAGTTTCCACACCTTTATTGAACAGGCCCTGTGCCTGTTCATCGGGGAAACCTCCTATAAGGATTCGCTCTCTCCGTTCGGCATCCGTATGGTGGACCGCCTGACCGGAAAGCCTGTTCATCTGGACATTTCCGACCTGCCCATGAAGAACGGCACCATCACCAACCGTAACAAATTCATCCTCGGACCTTCCGGTAGCGGTAAATCCTTTTTTACCAATCACATGGTACGCCAGTATTACGAGCAAGGAACGCATGTGCTGTTGGTGGATACCGGAAATTCCTATCAGGGGCTGTGCAACCTTATCCATGCCAGGACACATGGTGAAGACGGGATTTATTTCACCTATGAGGAAAATAATCCGATTGCTTTCAACCCCTTCTATGTGGAGGACGGGATTTTCGACATCGAGAAGAAAGAATCCATCAAGACGCTTATCCTTACCCTATGGAAGCGTGACGACGAACCGCCGACACGTGCCGAGGAGGTGGCATTGTCCAATGCGGTCAATCTCTTTCTGGAGAAGATCCGCAAGGACAGCGGCCTAGAACCGTCTTTCAATACTTTCTATGAGTTTATCCGTGACGAATATCAGAATATCCTGGAAAAGAAACGCACCCGCGAGAAGGATTTTGACGTGTGGGGATTCCTCAATGTATTGGAGCCCTACTACAAAGGTGGAGAGTATGACTATCTGCTCAACTCCGATAAGCAGCTTGATTTACAGAATAAACGCTTCATAGTCTTTGAGTTGGACAATATCAAGGATAACAAAGTACTCTTCCCGATAGTCACCATTATCATCATGGAAACCTTTATCAACAAAATGAGAAAACTGAAGGGAATCCGCAAGATGATATTGCTGGAAGAGGCTTGGAAAGCCATCAGCAAAGAAGGCATGGCGGAATATCTTCGGTATCTCTTCAAGACCGTCAGAAAGTTTTTCGGCGAAGCCGTTGTCGTGACCCAGGAAGTGGAAGATATCATTTCTTCTCCCATTGTCAAGGGGACTATCATCAACAACAGTGACTGTAAGATTCTCCTTGACCAGCGCAAGTACATGAACAAGTTTGACGAGATCCAGTCCTTGCTCGGCTTGACCGACAAGGAGCGTGCGCAGATACTTTCCATCAACATGGCCAACAACCCTTCCCGCAAATACAAGGAAGTGTGGATTGGTCTCGGCGGAACCCAGTCAGCAGTCTATGCCACTGAGGTGTCGCTTGAAGAATATATGTGCTACACCACTGAAGAAACGGAAAAACTGGAACTCATGCGCCTTACGGACAAACTCGGCGGCAACATAGAACTTGCTATCAAGCAGTTGGCCGAAAGCAAAAGAGGAAAATAAGATTTTTATAAACCTATTTAAAGGCAACATGTATGCATGAAAGATTTGAATCAGATGAAAAGTGGCTCAGGGAAGTGACTGATTGCCTCTATTGGTCTCTGATGTATGACTGGGATATTCCCAAGCGCATCCGGGATCACTATGGATTGACGGAGGATTACCGGCTGTATCATCAGCTCAGTGCCATGAAGAATGATGAATACAGGCAGAAAAGGCTGCTTGGTGAGATTCCGGATGTGCTGGAAATAGATGCGAGGCTGACACACCGCGCTGAAGAACTATTTGAAAGGCTCTGTCCCCGTCCCCCGGTCGAATATCTCGACAAGCTGAATACCGAATTGGAGAGATTGGGGCAGATAGCCGCTATACCGGAATCCGTTCATGATATTCTTCATGTCCATCCGGGATTTCTTGCCAAATATGGCATAGACAAGAACGCTTCCGCCACGGAACGTTCGTGTCAGGCTGAAAAAGCATACCGGGAACTGGATGCCCGGTTTGTCAGGATGACCGGACGCAGGCCGTATGCTGACGAACTCTTTGCCACTATCAGAAGCAAGAGGGAGGATTCCCGAATAGAGAACCGCACGAGACAGGCGCAACGGGCCATCCTACGGAATCTGCCGACCAAGGGGCGGAAATTCGGAATCTGATATTCAGCAGGATTATTCACTATAAAAACAAGAACATCATGAAAAAGAAAATTCTCATGCTGTGCATGGGCTGCTTCCTTGCCAGCTTCACAGTACAAGCCCAATGGGTCGTGAGCGATCCGGGCAATCTGGCACAGGGCATCATCAATGCCGCCAAGAACATTGTTCATACGTCTTCCACGGCGAACAATATGCTCAACAATTTTCAGGAAACCGTGAAAATCTACAAGCAGGGCAAGGAGTATTATGACGGTGCGCCCGTATAGGCGATATAATAAATATAGCATTGGCAAGCTATTAGGTAAGTGTTCCAATATTTACCTATCATCACCAGCTTATCTGCCCACGAAAGGACGGCAGGGAGTATAGCACGCTGGAAAGCCATAAGTCAATTAGTTATCAAATTGCAACTGAATGGTGAGATGAAACAGATAGATACGAGGATAAAATCCAAACTGATTGAATGATAGTCCAAGTGAACCCAGTATGTTTTATAGTGAAAGATAACTTAACTCGCTATACCGTAATACCTCTGTTGCGAGCGTCGTGTAGTAGAGGCAGGAACAAATTACGGCACAACCGCAGTAAGCGGTAACGGGCGGAAGTCATATCCGATAATCTATCATAGCCATGTTATTATATCGTAAACGGGGATTGCCTAAATCGGAACGCCGCAAGGCTATTAGGTACAGACCTATGAAAATCCGACAAGGCAACGGAGCTTCCGTAGTAGTCTGAGCAGGGGAAAGCCCTGTACATGGCGAAGGGAAGCAGCTAATAATTTTAATGCAAATAACGGAAAATGTGAGAGACATTATGAGAAGTCCAGAGTATGTATTAAACAGTCTAACGGAACACAGTGAAAATTTGAATTACAAGTTCGAACGCTTGTACCGTATCTTTTTCAATGAGGAAATGTATTACGTTGCCTACCAACGCATATATGCGAAACCGGGCAATATGACAGCAGGTGCAGATGGGAAAAACCATTGACCAAATGAGCCTGAACCGAATTGAACAACTGATAACATCGTTGAAAGATGAGAGTTATCAGCCCCAACCCTCAAAACGGGTGTATATCCCAAAGAAAAATGGGAAAATGCGTCCATTAGGTGTACCAGCTTTTAACGATAAATTATTGCAGGAAGTGGTCAGAATGATATTGGAAGCCATCTATGAAAGACAGTTTGAAAAAACGTCGCATGGCTTCCGACCCCTAAGAAGCTGCCACACTGCCTTGTCTGATATTCAGAAGACATTTTCGGGCGTGAAATGGTTCGTAGAAGGTGATATTAAGGGATTTTTCGACAATATCAATCATGAGATACTGATAGGTATTCTGAAAGAACGTATCGCTGACGAAAGATTTATTCGCTTGATTAGAAAATTTCTGAATGCAGGATATATCGAAGACTGGAACTTTCATAACTCCTACAGCGGAACACCGCAAGGCGGAATTGTCAGCCCTATCTTGGCAAACATATACCTTGATAAGTTGGATAAATTCATGAAGGAATACACTGAAAAATTTGATAAGGGGAAAGAACGGAAAAGAACCAAACAGGCAGTATCACTTGAAGGCAAACGACACCGTATTCTGAAAAAGTTGAAAGTGGTAAAAGACAAAAATGAAAGGTCAGAATTGATAAGACAATATAAGGCTTATCAAAAAGAAGGTTTGCAGTATTCTGATGGTGACGAAATGGATATGAACTACAGAAAACTCAAATACGTGAGATATGCGGATGATTTTCTAATTGGAATCATTGGCAGTAAACAAGATGCTATCATCATCAAAGAGGACATAAAGAACTTCCTCTATGAAAAGTTGGCTCTTACACTGTCCGATGAGAAAACACTTATCACCCATGCTGAAAACGCTGCAAAATTTCTCGGATATGAGATTTTTGTAAGGAAATCCAATGACACCAAAAGAAGCAAATACGGAGTACTAAGACGTGTCTTCAATAAGAGGATACAATTGGCACTTGGAAAGGATACGTTTAAGAAAAAGTTGCTCGAATATCGTGTTTTAGAAATAAAGATACACAACGGCAAGGAGTATTGGAAAGCAAAATCCCGTCCCAAACTTTCAAACAACAATGACTTTGAGATACTTGACAGGTACAACAAGGAAATAAAGGGCATTTACAATTACTATTGTTTGGCTAATAATTGTAGTAGTCTGTCAAAACTTGGGTATATCATGAAATATAGTATGTACAAAACATTTGCGCAGAAATATCGGACAACGATGTCGCAAATCCGAAAAAAGTACACCAAGAATGGACTTTTTTCAGTTAGATACTATTTAAAGAACGGTACTGCCAAAGACTTGACCTTTTATCATGGTGGGTTCAAAAAGAAAAATCCAATGAACATTAAGGATTTAGACAACTTGCCCAAATTCACATATCATCCTACAAACACAAGTCTTATAGATAGGCTGAAAGCGGAAAAATGTGAATTATGTGGAGCAGTCGATAAGTTAGTGATGCACCATGTGAGAAAATTAAAAAATCTTCAAGGGAAAACTACCTGCGAAAAACAAATGATGGCTCGCAAACGAAAGACTATTGCCATATGTGGTAAGTGTTACAAAAAACTCAGTAACAATGAATAGATTGATATTATTAGTAGAAAGCCGGATACGCGGAGACGTGTACGTCCGGTTTGGGGGCGAGCTTCCGAAAACCCACCGTAGTAATACGGCAGGGCGTTGGATGCTTAGCCTACGATTGCGCAAGGTCAAGAACCTTGTCCGGGATGCCCGCAAGGTCCAGCAGACTATCCTGATGGTGGGAGATATCACGGACATCTATGTCACCAGCTTCGAGCGTATGCTCAGCGACCCGTATTTTACACCGGAAGAACTGAGTGCCATTGCCCTTGGATACACCAAACTGCTGGAAGAAAGTGCCCATCTGCTGAACGACCTGAAGACGGTAGTCAACGAGAACGGGCTTTCCATGAACGACCAGGAAAGGATGGACATCATCGACCGCTGCTACAACGACATGCTGCAAAACCGAAGCCTGGTGCAGTATTATACCAACAAGAATATCGGGGTGTCCTACCTGCGTGCCAAGAAACGGAACGACCTGGACCGTGTAATGGCTCTCTACGGTTCACCGAACGAACGTTATTGGTAATCCTCATTCCGAATGCTTATGGTATTGTTGGCTGCAAATTTTGACAACCTGCATCAGATTTTACAGAATCTGTATGTGGAAATGATGCCGCTCTGCTCACAGATGACCGGTGTCGCCCGAGGGCTTGCCGGGTTGGGTGCTCTTTTCTATGTGGCATATCGTGTATGGCAGGCTCTGGCCCGTGCCGAACCCGTGGATGTCTTTCCGCTTCTTCGTCCGTTCGCCCTTGGACTCTGTATCATGTTCTTTCCGACGCTTGTACTGGGTACGCTGAACAGTATCCTGTCACCGGTCGTGAAAGGCACGCATACGATTCTCGAAAGCCAGACCTTTGACATGAACGAGTACCGGGCACAGAAGGACAAGCTGGAGATGGAGGCTATGAAACGGAATCCCGAGACTGCCTATCTGGTGGACAAGGAGGCTTTTGACAACAAACTGGACGAACTGGGCGCATTGGATGCGATAGAGGCCTGCGGAATGTATGTGGACCGTGCCATGTATAACATGAAAAAGTCGGTACAGGATTTTTTCCGGGAACTGCTGGAACTCCTTTTCAATGCTGCGGCACTGGTCATTGATACGCTGAGGACATTCTTCCTGATCGTCCTTTCGATACTCGGTCCCGTTTCCTTTGCCCTTTCCTGCTGGGACGGGTTTCAGGCATCTCTCAGCCAGTGGTTCGTCCGCTACATCAGCATCTACCTTTGGCTTCCTGTCAGCGACCTGTTCAGCAGTGTGCTGGCGAGAATCCAGGTGCTGATGCTACAAAGGGACATCGAGCAGCTTTCCGATCCGGATTTCATCCCTGACAGTTCAAACGCAGTTTACATCACGTTTCTGATAATCGGCATTATCGGGTATTTCACCATCCCGACCGTATCCAACTGGATTGTGCAGGCCGGAGGCGGTGCGGGAAATTATGGAAAGAACGTGAATCAGGCGGCATCCAAGACCGGCTCTGTGGTGGCAGGAAGTGCCGGAGCGGCGGTGGGAAACATTGCCGGAAGGCTGGTCAAGTGAATTTAGGCAATAACAGTATAAAACATTTACAGAATGGAATTCAAATCATTGAAGAATATCGAGACAAGTTTCAGACACCTCCGCCTGTTCGGAATCATCTATCTGTGTGTCTGTACGCTTCTTGTGGGATTTTCAGTATGGAAGGCTTACAGCTTTGCGGAAGCGCAACGGGAGAAGATCTATGTTCTGGATGAGGGAAAGTCGTTGATGCTGGCCCTTTCACAAGACTTGGAACAGAACCGCCCGGTGGAAGCGAGGGAACATGTCAGGAGGTTTCATGAACTGTTCTTTACACTGTCTCCCGACAAAAGCGCGATTGAGGGTAATATCCAACGGGCGATGTTTCTCAGCGACCGTTCTGCCTATGCCCATTATGTGGATCTGGCAGAGCAGGGATATTACAACCGGATCATTTCGGGGAACATGAGCCAGCGGATTGGGATTGACAGTGTCAGGTGCGATTTCAATACCTATCCGTATGAAGTCGTGACCTATGCGAAACTCTCCATTATCAGGGAGAAGAGTGTGACCGAACGCAGCCTTGTCACACGTGGCAGGCTGCTGAACTCCACCCGCAGCGACAATAATCCGCACGGTTTCATCCTTGAAGCCTTCCGTGTGGTGGAGAACAGGGATATCAGAGTGTATGACCGTTAAAATTTCGAATGTATGAAACAGATGTTTGTAAGAATCAAGGAAACCGTTGCAGAAAAGCTTCGGGGTTTGTGTGCCGGGCTTTCTCCGGAAAAGAGAATGTTGGCAGTCATCGTGCCGGCTGTCCTGTTTGCTCTCGGAAATTTCTATCTGATTTTCCGTGCCATCTATGACATCGGGCGGGAAGATGTACAGCGGGACATCATTGAGATAGCCCCGTTGGACATTCCGGATATCGTTCCTGCCGATACAATTCCGGATGAAAAAATGCAGGAAATGGAAGATTTCTTTAACCAATTCAATCAGGAAGAAAATGAGTAATAATGCAGACAAATTGAGACAGAGGCTGGAAATCAGGAAATATCTGGTTTTTGCAGGAATGTTCCTTCTCTTCCTTGGTGCGATGTGGTTCATCTTCGCACCGTCTAAAGAGGACAGACGAAAGGAGGGAAAAAATGCGGGCTTCAATACCGAACTGCCTGACCCGAGGGGAGCCGGCATAGAGGGAGACAAGATCGCTGCCTACGAACAGGCGGACATGAAGCGCAAACAGGCAGAAAAAATGCGCACGCTGGGAGACTTCTCCGGCATTTCGGACGAGAACTCCGGAACTCGCGTACAGCTGTCACCGGATGCGGATGACAAGGAAAGCAGCTTGCATGAAACCGGCCGAAGGGAGGAAGCCCGTTTTTCATCCGTTTCCGCTTACAATGACATCAACAGGACCCTCGGCAATTTTTACGAATCACCGCAGGAAGACCCGGAAAAGGAGGCCTTGAAAGCCGAGGTGGAACAGCTGAAGCAGGCGGCTGCCGCACAGAATGCACAGCCGGGCTATGAGGAACAGGTGGCACTTTTGGAAAAGTCCTACGAGCTTGCGGCCAAGTACATGCCGGGCAATGGCGGCAAAAACAAGAAAAACCATCCGGATGATGGAGAAAGAGGACGAGATGGAAACATGAAAGCCGTTCCCGTCGGGTTGGTCTCCACACACGTAGTATCATCGTTGCCGCAACCGGTCCGGGATTCCGTGTCATTAACGGGAAGGACATTGGCGGAAAGATTCCATACCCCGATTGGCCACAGGGATGAAAAAGACGTGAGGAATACCATACGGGCCTGCATCCACGGGAACCAGACTGTAATCAGTGGTCTGGGTGTGAAGATGAGACTTCTGGAAGCGATGCGTGTAGGAAAGCATGTCCTTCCCAAAAACTCCTTGCTCATCGGAGAAGGGCGCATACAGGGAGAAAGGCTTCACGTCAATATCCTTCAGGTTGAATATGGCGGTACCATCATCCCCGTGAAACTTGCCGTGTATGACAATGACGGACAGGAAGGTATCTTCATTCCGGGATCCATGGAAGCAAACGCTGTCAAGGAGGTTGCCGCCAATCTGGGGCAGAATCTCGGCACGAGCATATCCATCACCAACCAGTCGGCAGGCGACCAGCT
Organism: Bacteroides sp. CACC 737; assembly: GCF_013874375.1. Lineage (NCBI taxonomy): Bacteria > Pseudomonadati > Bacteroidota > Bacteroidia > Bacteroidales > Bacteroidaceae > Bacteroides > Bacteroides sp. CACC 737. Next base: position 1,977,203 of record NZ_CP059408.1, on the reverse strand, counting down.
GCTTTCCGAACTCGGGAAGGGTGCCATACAGGGTGTCTCGCAGTACATCTCCCGGAAGATGCGTGAAGAGAAGGTGCATCTCAAATCCGGCTATACCCTGATGCTTTATCAGAATGACAATCAATGACAACCCATTAAAATTCAATCAACATGAAAAAGTTATTTGTAATGCTTGCCCTTGCAGGGGGCACCATGGGCGCCTTTGCCCAGACTGAAACCGACAGTGCAGCGGTGGTAAACAAAGGAATCACACCGGTCAAGGAAGTGTATCCCCAAAAAGAGGAAGACGGGGACCTCTATCACGGGCTGACCCGAAAACTTACTTTCGACCGGATGATACCGCCGTACGGTCTGGAAGTGACTTACGACAAGACTACGCACATCATCTTCCCGTCTTCGGTGCGTTATGTGGACCTCGGATCGCCGAACCTCATTGCAGGCAAGGCGGACGGCGCGGAAAATGTCATCCGTGTAAAGGCTACCGTAAAGAATTTCCGTGAGGAGACCAACATGTCCGTGATAACCGAAAGCGGAAGTTTCTATACATTCAATGTAAAGTATGCGGAAGAACCGTTGTTGCTGAACATCGAGATGAAGGATTTCATCCATGACGGAAGCGAAGTGAACCGTCCCAACAACGCCCTTGACATTTACCTGAAGGAACTCGGCAGCGAGTCTCCGAAACTGGTATATCTCATTTCGAAGTCCGTCCATAAGGACAACAAAAGGCACATCAAGCATATCGGGAGCAAGGCGTTCGGCATCCAGTACCTGCTGCGCGGTCTTTACACCCATAACGGGCTGCTGTACTTTCATACACAAATCAGGAACCGGTCCAACGTGCCTTATGAGGTGGATTTCGTGACATTCAAGATTGTGGACAAGAAGGTGATGAAACGTACCGCCATCCAGGAGCAGGTGATATTTCCTTTGCGTGCTTACGATTATGTAACAACTGTCGCAGGGAAAAAGGACGGGCGCACCGTTTTCGTCCTGGACAAATTCACCATTCCCTCGGACAAGGTGCTGGTGGTGGAAATGCACGAGAAAAGCGGTGGAAGGCACCAGACCTTCACCGTGGAAAGTGAAGATATCGTGAGAGCCAGAGTTATCAACGAACTTAAAGTGAAGTAGTCATGAAGAAGTATCTGTTCCTATTCGTTACAGCCGTGTCGCTTGCCCTGTTCCCGGGGCGGGCACATGCCCAGCGGTACCTGCCCGGAATGAAGGGCGTGGAACTGCGCGGAGGATTTGCGAACGGCTCGAAATCCCCCTTGAATCATTATGCCGGATTTGCCGTTTCAGGATATACCAAAAGAGCCGACCGCTGGGTCATCGGTGCCGAGTATCTGATGAAGAATTACGGGTACCGGAACGTGAATGTGCCCTGCGCACAGTTCACGGCAGAAGGCGGCTATTACCTGAAATTCCTGTCGGACCCGTCCAGAACGGTCTTTCTCTCCATCGGCGGTTCCGCACTGGCCGGCTATGAAACCGTGAATTGGGGAGACAGGATGCTGTTTGACGGTTCAACGCTGCTCGCCAAGGATGCGTTTGTCTATGGCGGTGCGATAACCCTAGAGCTTGAGACTTACCTGACAGACCGCATTGTCCTACTTGCCAATATCCGGGAACGTGCCTTGTGGGGAAGTTCCCTGGATCTGTTTACAACCCAATTCGGATTGGGAATCAAATTCATTATCCATTAAAACTGTACCATCTATGACTATAGAAGAGATAAAAGCTATCCCTATCGCCGCTTTTCTGGCAAGGATGGGATATGAACCGGCAAGAAGACGGGGTGACGAATACTGGTATCTGGCTCCGTATCGGGAGGAACGCACCGCCTCGTTTCAGGTGAATGTACGAAAGGAAATCTGGCATGACTTCGGCACCGGGCAGGGAGGTGACATATTCAACCTTGCCGGGGAGTTTATCGGCAACGGGGATTTCAAGGCGCAGGCCAGGTTCATCACAGAGACATGGGGCGGTCTCGCCCCCGAGCACAAGACCGTTTCCCGCACTGATGGGAGTGACAGGGAGGATCTCCTCAAGAAGGAGAGTTTCACTGATGTACGCTTCGGGCCTCTATACAACAGAGTCCTGCTCCGATATCTGGCGGAACGCGGCATTAGCAGCGATGTGGCTGTACCGAACTGTCGGGAAGTCAGATATACCTTGCACGGGAAACGGTATTTCGCCATCGGATTCAGGAATGTCAGCGACGGATACGAGTTGCGCAACCGTTTTTTCAAGGCCAGCCTGTCACCTAAGGACATTTCACTGATGGATAACGGTTCGGACACATGCAACCTCTTCGAGGGGTTTATCGACTGCCTTTCGTGGCTGGAACTCGGTCTGGGATATGGAGACGATTATCTTGTGTTGAACTCAGTGTCATTGCTGGAACGCTCGTTCCCTATTCTTGACAGGTACGAGAGGATTAACTGTTATCTGGATCGGGATGAAGCCGGACGGCGCACGCTGGAGGCACTCCGTAAACGCTATGCGGATAAACTGGTGGATTGTTCCTCTTTGTACAAAGGTTACAAGGACCTGAACGAATACCTGCAACATAAGTTCCTGTAAGTATCGAATAAAGTATAACGTATTAAAATCTGATAGAATATGAATGCAATGAATAAAAAAAGAGGATTGGCCGGAATGGTGGCAGTCCTGTTCCTGGGTCTGACGGTTTTGCTGTTGTCCGCCTGTTCTGATGAAATGGAAGTACAGCAGTCTTACCCGTTCAAGGTGGAGACCCTGCCGGTTCCCACAAGTATTGTGAAAGGCGAGACGGTGGAAATACGCTGTGAACTCAAACGTGAAGGACATTTTTCCGATGCACGCTACACCATCCGCTATTTCCAGCCGGACGGCAAGGGCACGCTCCGCATGGATGACGGGATGGTGCTGTTGCCCAATGACCGCTATCCCCTTGACAGGGAAGTGTTCAGGTTATACTACACTTCTGAAAGCGAGGATCAGCAGACAATCGACATCTATTTTGAGGACAACAGCGAGCCGGCACAGCTTTGCAAGCTGACCTTTGACTTCAACAACGAGACGGAGGACGAAGATTCCGTCGTGACTGCGGATAGTAAGGAATTGCCGGTCACAATTGTCGGACACTAAGCCGGTCCTGCCTATGAGGTTAAATTCAATATGGTTTACAGTGTTTTGTGCCACCGTCTTTTTTCCAGGTATGCTGTTAAGGGCGGAGAATCCGGTTAAAACCAATCCGGACAGATTTAGTCTTGCTGTCGAGTGTCTCAAGCGATTCGAGGGCTGGCATGGAGAGAAAAAGCATTGGCCTTATGTCGGGTGGGGTCACAAGGTTCTTCCCGGGGAGAGGTTTACCAACAGCATCTCTAAAGCGCAGGGAGACTCCATTCTGAGGGAAGACCTCCGTAAGCTGTGCCGCATGTTCAGTTATCTGGGGCGTGATTCTTTATTGGCAGCAGTCCTTTCATATAATGTCGGACCCTACAGATTAAAAGGCTATGGGAAAAGACCAAAGAGCAGTCTGTTAAAGAAACTGGAGTCGGGAGACCGTAATATTTACAAGGAATATGTCTCTTTCAGGTGCTATAAAGGAAAAGTGGTTCCGAGCATCGAACGGAGAAGGAAGGTGGAATTCATGCTGCTTTTTGAAGAGTAAGTGAAAAAGGGAGAATCTTTCAGTTGTTATCACTGTCAGGTTCTCCCTTATTTTTTGGTTTTGTACGATTATTTGATAAGTTAGCATGTCAGTTTATCGGAATGGCATCCTGCACTTCCACCTCTTCAGAGAGACGGGAAAGCAGCAGTTCCGCCATGGCTCCATTCTGCGGAATGAGAGCCGGAAAGTCTGTCTTTCCAGGCTTATATATTTCAGTGGCCACGTTGTACAAATCCCATGCGGTAATTTGTCCCTTGCTCATGGCCAGTTTCAGCACCTCTTCCGTGAAGATGGAAATCTGGCTTTGGTTCAGCGGGTAGGTTTCCACAGTGGATGACAGGTTTCTGTCCGAACTGTCATGGGAGACGCGCAAGGCTGTCAGCAAGCCGATGTACAGGTAGATTTCTTCCATCGGGACGATCCGGCGTTTCAACCGCTGAATCCTTGCAATGTCCTCGTTCATGTTCACTTTGAAATTGGCCAGCCAGCCGTCCACGGTTTCGAAGAGCGCATCGGTTGTCACCTTCTTTTTCCCGTAATTGCAGATGCTCCGCTGCGGCGAGAGGATGCACTGGTTATGGCATATCTTCACGCAAGGGCCTATGGCTGCCTGTATGCCGTCCTGATGGTAGGCAACAACCAGTGTGGTCGTCAGTTCGTCTGTCTCCCAATCCTTGATCCGGATAGTAGCGAAGATACGGCGCAGGATATGGGCTTCCACGGCTTTTTCACCATGTGTCTGTTCTACCTGCGGGAGGATGCTCACTCCCGGCTGTGTCTTGTTTCTGTTCTGGGCAGCGAAGATTTCTTCCACCTCATAATCGAGATTGTATTTCTCACAGATGTCCATCATGCGGCGTATGACCTGGTAATGGTAGATGCCCTGCACCGGGTTATTATAGATGTCATTTTCTTTATAGGTGCGTTGGAGTGTCTCGAAGTTCATCACTTCAATTCCGTTTTTCTGGAAGTCAAACTGCTGTTGTCTTTCCATTACTGCCAATGTCGTTTCCATATTGAATTGAATTTTATAAAGTTAATACTGTTGTTTGCCTCTCATCAGGTGTGTATCTGCCATCCATGGAACGGCTGTAGTGTCACGGCGAAAGAACGGTCCGGGATTCCGTGATAGAGCAGACCGCCCACGATGCCTGTCCTTCCGTCGGGATATCGTTGGGTGAAGCCGAACGAATACGGGGCATGGTCATAGTAGAGTGAGATTTCGCTGGGATAGTCAGGATTTTCCTCCCAGCTCTTCAACCGTTCCAGGCATTTCTGGAGTGAGGTATCACCGATGGATTCGGCATAACGCTTTACATTCTCGGAATGTTCTTGATTCAGGATCTTCATGATTCATTGTTTTTTATCTGTTAAACACGTCCGGCTCCGGGAGCCGGTATTTTTATTTCTCACCTGCCTGACTGTCCCGTGGCCGTACCCGCAAGGTTTGGCGAAAGAAAATACCGCAGCCGTCAGGCGAGGATGATTTTCTTTCAGCCAACCCCGCAGGGGCCTGACCTTGGCCGGGTACACCGGACACGGGACTACCTTTGCAGGGTGGGAAATAAAATACACGGTAGTGTGCTTTGCATGGGCTGTGGCGATTCTCTTCCTGATTTGTTCGCCATTGCCGGACAAAAGATGTATTTTTGCAATTTCTAATTTCAGAATCATGGAAAACTATATAAAGAAAGCGGCGGATGCTTTTCTTGTGGAGCGTCCGTACGGTATGCGTGTGGATTACAGGAAGAAAGGTTTCGTCCTGTTTAACCGCAATCTCAATGTGTTGGGAAATGCGGAACAGGCCCGTCTGGAGGAACTGCCTCTGGAGCTGTTCAATGTGGAGGAGATACCATTGGCGGGTGAAATTGTGGAGGAACACGCCGGATTTACCGATGTGTTCTTCTATACCGATTTGACCAATCCTTATGCCGGATATGTGCTGAACCTGCAAAAACTGAAAGCCTATAACCAGTTTATGTTCCCGCTGGCAATGGTGCTGAACCGAGAATTGTGAGGCCGGAAGCCGGTAGCGGTAACAGCAGCATGGAGCAGACCGTTACCGCCCCGGATTTAATTATTTGCCCTCTTTTTCTGTTATGAACGCCAGATAGGCGGACACGGTCTTATGGCATCCGGTAAAGTCCGGAGTCCGGCAGCCCTTGATTTTCCGGAAACTGACGGTTCCGTTCCTGTCAATGCCCCTCACATGCCTGTTGAATGTCCCTTTGGTTCTGATATGGATGTCAAAACCGTCCCTCCCGGTGATTTCAAGGAACATTCCTCCCGTGATCCGTTCCCCGTCCAGGAATTTCTGTTTCTGTTCATCAAGCAGCCGCTGATGTTGCTCTTCCTGCACTCTGCGCTCTTCTGCCTCTTTCTTCTCCTGCTCCCTGCGTTTCTTCTCCTGCTTTCTTTTATATGACTCACGGGCTTGCACCAGGGAAGTGGTATCAAGTCCGAGAGCCTCGAACACGCGGACGGAAATCAAACTGACGAAGGATCCTCTTTTTGCACTTTGAAGCGTATCCGCAATCCAGTTCCTGCAATAGGTGGCAACTTTCTCTCTGCGGTCTTCTCCCTTGAGAAACCGGCGTGAATACTGCCCGCTGGAAAAATAAACGTTTTCAATCCGACAGACCACATGGAAACAGTCATCGTCTTCATTCCCATATTCGTTCTTTCTTGACAGGGAGAGATATACATTCTCTGCATACGGCTCCAGTTCCATATAAGGAGCCACGACGGTATTTCCGTCAGACTTGTACTTGAATACTTTTGCTTTCATACTATCGTTTAATTAGTCAGTTATTGCATATTTCATCTACCATCTCATGCTCCGTTCTCTCACCTTTTATAAAGGAGAACAGCCGCTGGAAAAAGAATGGAGCATGGTCTGTTCCCAGCTGTGAGCTTTCTCCGTTCCGTGTAGCGCATATGGCAAACCGTCCCAGTCCGAAACTTTCCGGTGGCGGTACGATGTGGAATGACAGATTTTCCGTACCGTTGATGTGAATACCTCCACGATAGGTATAGAATGTTTTTGAGGTCCTTCTGTCCGTGTCAATGTTCACACGGCTGTAGCCGTAGCGTTTCAGTTCTTGTATGATTTCCTTCTTTTTCATGGTTGTTGCAGTTGGATTTGATTTGAATGATTCATGTATTTTATCGCTTTCATCCTTTGGGGTATACTTTGCTCTGATGCCCATGCCCGGTATGCCCGGCTGTATTCCTCTCGTTCCTGTTCTAAAAGGTTTTCCGTTTCAGGCATATAGCCAAGGAACTCGATATAGCCTCCATTATACCCCGTCAGTCGGCACCGTATGCCGGCTTCCGAGAGTTTGTCCATCCGTTTTTGTGCATTTCTGGCACTGGAATACTGCTTCGGCCAGAAATAGTGTTCTCCCGTTGAGCCGTAGGCATCCTCTCCGAGAATCAGTTTTCCGGAAAACCTGAGGCTGGTTATGAAGTCAAAGCGTGCTTTGCCCAATGCCTGCCGCAGGGCCTTGTGTGCCGGACCTTCCGGATGCTTGAACGCTTGCGGTTTGTCTTGGCTCTTGAGCCCGGGCAGTTCCACTTTGTACGGCTGTCTGTAACTGCCTATCCCTAACGTGAGGTAGAAGTTGGTGTGGAAATAGTCGGTCATCGGGTCGCTGTCATCGAAGTTGTACGACATGACGAAATCGCAGATATTCTGCATAACCTCTTTGGCCCGGTCTGTCAGGGTCTTGTCGGACGAAATGTTGTAGTGGTTGACATCTCCCTGGACTTTTCCGGATTCTTTGGTGAACGCCTCGAAATCCGCTTTCATCAGCCGGATGTGGATGGAGTGGTAATTCTCGCGCCTGACCGAGAACCTGTATCCCGGATAGGTTTCCTTGAGACATGCACGTACCGGTTCCACAATCTCCGGTGCGTGCTGTCCCTTGTAATTACGGCCTTTCCAGCGGTATTCGTTATACACATATTCAGTGTACTCCTTTGCCGTGGCTCCCGAATGGTCATATTCATATCCGGTTGAAGTCGCAGATATATCCGGTTTGTCTTTCCAAATGTCGAAGAGCCTTCCAAACTCGGTATTCACCCATTGCATGATTGCAGTGTCACCACCCTTGTCCGGGTGATGCTGCAATGCCAGCCGGCGGTATTCTTTCTTCAGGTCCGCCAGCGAATGTATGTTTTGAAAATAGGTCATGGCTGTTGTCTGTTATGCCCCTGCGAGGCGGTTGATGATATATTCCTTGTGGTCGAGGTCGAATTCCTGTTCCTGTTTCTGAAGCGTCGTCCGTCATATATCGAGACGGCCCGCTCTACCAGAAGCCTGCGGCTGTCTTCCGAGAGTTCCAGATAGAACCGTTCCGCTGCACCGAATGTGCCCTTGTCCGTCGCCACGCACCATTTTTCCCAAAAATGCGGATACATGTTGCCATAGACGGCTTTGCATTCTTCCTCACTCCAGGCGTTCCACATATAGAAGAAGAAACTGGAGACTGCGTTTTCTGCCTGTAAATACATATCCTGCTCTTTTAAGATTTGACATGACGGGGTGTTTCCAATTCCAATTTCGCGGCTTCGTATATTTCATGGAGCCAGTCGATGTTGCTTGCACCGAGTTCAAACGGTCCGTAGCATTCCACTTCGTCACCGCTTTCTTTCTCTTCGGCAATGACGGTCAGGCTGCTTGCCGTTATCCGGACACCCGTGACCCGGCATTCATACGGGTCTCCGTTTTTCCCGAACCAGACTATCCATACCGGATCATCTTCCGTGTCCGTAAAGGCCAGTTCCGTCAGTGAGTACGCCTGAAGCAACTGCCGTATCGCTTCAATGATGTCATTGCGCAGTTCCTCAATCCGGTCGCTGAAATCCATTGCGGTGTATTTCACCCGGGCTTTCCTGCCTGTTTCCTTGATCGAGAGTATCAGCGATTCGGGATGGATGCCAAAGTTCCAGTCCGTCACCTCTTCCTCATTACATGTCGTGTGGATATTGCCGCCCAATACCAGACCGCAGTCTTCCTCTACCACTCTTTTTGCTTCTTCGCAGCTTCCTGCCGCTACCGTGTAAGTGCCCACGAAGGTGTATCTTACTCTTACTTTGTATTTTGCCATAATTCCTATAATTTGGTTGTTGATATTATATGTTTGATTGCTGTTCCTTCTTCCCGTCCGAAGTGACAAGGCTTATCCTCTCACCGAAGAAAGAATCGTCCACTCCATACACATGTCCGATGGAATAGTCATACTTGTTCCGTTCCTCGTCCAAACGGAGACGGAAACCATGGTAGCCGTTGATTTCCAATTTCAACCTGACATCCTGTTTCAGCTCCATTTCAAGCAGGCTGCCACCGCCGTAAGCGGAACTGAAAAGCCCGCAGCAGTTGCCTTTGGGAATGACAACTTCACCCGGTGAGAATCCGGATTCGTACAGTTCTTTCAGATTTACCCTGCCGATATAGGTCAACAGGTTGGCACCGCAACAGGAGTTGATGAGTTCTTGGTAGAATTGTTCATAGGATACCTGTTCCTTGCCGTTCCTTCCTTTGCGGTTCGGAAAATATCCGTAAACCTTGCAGCCATGCTCCGTCAGGAGCTTCTTCACACTTGCCGGATTAAGGTTCAGCGCGTCTACCATATCCCCGAAGTAGCTTTCTTCATACCGGTAGCCGCCCTGTGACTCAAACCAGTCGGAGTTGATGCAGTCATAATTGGAAAGCATTTCCACACGGACAGGGATGTCATCCGTATTCTTTATCAGCTCCGCAAGGACATCCGAATCGTTGCGACCGTATATCTCATCGCGTATTTCATCTTCGTGCTCTTCAAAGAAAGCTTCCACCGTCTTTTCATCAACATGGAAGCATGCGGTACATTCCGTCTTCAGTCTTGTGATGATTTCACGAACTGCTTCCCATTCGCTATCTCTGTACCATTCATCTGCTTTTTCCCACAATTTTTCTTGGCTTTTACTTGCAAGGCATTCATGAATCAGGTCGAGATGATTGTCAAGGTTGTCATTGTAGTCCGTCCACACCAGTGTGTAGGATTCGTCCATGAGGGACTTGACGAGTTCCATTGTCAGTCTTTTCTGTTCTTTCATTTTCGTTACCTGTGTACGGCAGGATTCTGTTTCCCGTACATGTGGTTATAAATGCAGAGAGCGACCTTGCGGCCGCTCCCTTGCTATCCGTTTTCTTTCATGAATTTTTCGTATTTCTCTTTTTCCATTTCTGTTTCTCCGCTGAAATGGAAATATGCCGTATACCCATATCCCGTTACAGGCTCACCTCCGTACTTGCGCAGTGCCGTATCTATTTCCCAATCTGTATCACCTATACCGAGCGGGATGTACGTGTGCTTGAGCAGAGCACCGGCCAGTTTCAGCGCCGCATCCTTCTTTCCCTCATGGCGTAGGCTCTCGAATGCAGCCATTGCGATTTCCCTGTTGGGTATTCTGAATATCGTTTCCATGTTGTCCTCCTTTCAGTTTAAGAATTCCGTTTCTTTCCCGTTGTCTTTTGCGGCCAGGACACCGAAGGGCAAGTCCAGTATCCTGTGGCTGAAACACATCGTGGAGTTGTAGTCCGTACGTTGCCAGAGCGTAAAGCGGTCTTCGGCGAACGACCACCTGAAATAACCTGACAGGGAGCCGAACCGGGGGTTGACGTTCCTTCTGATGAGGAAACGGTTTACATCCACGATATGTCCTGCCGTCAGTATGATGTTCAGAATCTCGACGAATGCCAGCTGTGAGTACGGGTCAATGGGCATGACAGGTCCTTTAAAGTTGATTTCCATATTTTTTCCATTTAATTGTAATTATCATCAAATATCTCGTAACGGAAGGGAAGCATGTCGCAATAGCTGCTTGATATGCCTGTATATATCAGCGTATCTTCTGCCAAGTCAGCAGTGTCCTCTTCCTTCTCGGCAACGGCATCTCCGTACAGATCATGATAGTGCGAGACAATCATGTGCGGATCATCCGTACTGATGTCATAGCCGTAATTCCTGCTCCAGTCCATGAAGAATTCGGTTTCTTCCTCTTCGAGCCTTTCAAGGGCATCCCTGATTTCGAAGAAGTTTGGGCAGAGCCATTCACGACTGACCAGTATGTCAGGGATATTCTCCCATTTGGGATACCGGTATTGCGGTTCTTCCTCTCCGGGGAACAGGTCTGAGCAGGCACACAGGAATTCGCCCATGTCACTGTAGTCAGACATGTGCAGCCAGTAGTCCCTGTAATTCTTTATGTCAATGAGATGCTGTGTTGTCACGGCAATCTCTGCATTGTTTAGATTCATATCCTTTTCATTATTATGTATGCGAATGCCGGGGATTCCATTCCACCGACTTCGAGAAGGTGCCGTGTCCCGGCTGTGCAGGGTTTTTCGGGAAAATACCGCAGCCTTGGCGAGGATGATTTTCCCGAAAACCGCTTGCGGCATGACCTTGCACGGCCAAGGAGGACACGGACTACCTTTGTCGGTGGGAATGGAACTCCCGGTTCTTTTCATACGGTTCATATTCAGTTTGCTATTCGCTGGCTTCCCCAGCTGATGTGTATTTTGCCTTCACGGTCCTGCGTGCGGACAAGCAGGCTGTCGATGACGGACATCGTAATGTCGAACTCCTCGAATATCTCGGACTGTTCCTTGACTTCTCCTGTCTTGATAAACTCGTTCAGCCGTTCCTTGGTCAGTACCAGTGCCATCAGGTTCTGTTCGACCGAGTCCTCATAGGTGACATAATGAACGTCCTTCATTTCTTTGGAATCGAGGCGGATGAACCGGAAGTAGAACTGTTCCATGCGGGGAATGTTCCATTGCAGGGATTCCAGTATCACCTGATTGCAGGCAGGTATGTTCACCGAGCTGCTCAGGCTTTGCTGTGTGCATATCAGTATGCCGTTGATGGTGGAATCAAATTCCGTTACGATGTTTTGCCTCCTTTTGAATGCCACGTCTCCCTTGACCACGAATACCGGGCGGTCGGGAAAGCATTTGCGGAGATGGTTCTCGTAAAGGTCAAATGCGGCTATCGATGTACAGCCGACAGCCACTTTCCCGGGTATCTTCCGCACCAGTTTCTCTATGTACTTTGTCTTGTTCGGAATCCCGTCACCGGAGTAACCCTCTATCAGGTGTGGAACAGAACAGGCCTTGATGAGCAGTTTGATCTGCCGCATGAGCCGGAGTCCGGCATCCTTCTTCGCATCACCCGTACTGTTGTAATACAGCTCACAGATACGGCAGAATTCCTCGATGATGACACGGTAAACCTCACGCTCTCCATCCGACGGACTGACGGTATGGGTCTGTATCTTGTATTTTTCTCCTGCGAAATCCCTGAACTTGCGTGTGATGACCGTCTTGCCGATAAGTTCCGACAATTCCTCCTTGTTATAGACATCCTGGTTCTGCTTCTCGATGCCGAATACGGTGGCTTTTCCGGGACAGTGGCAGGCACGGAAGAGGACGTGCCCCCTGAAGGCCGGGAATGGAGTCCCGTAATCCGTATTGTTCTCTTCCTCTATCTCACGTTCCTTGTTTTCGTGATAGACCTGCGGGCTCCAGCACACCATGTTCACCGAATTGTTGTAAAGCAGCTCGAACTGGCTGTACAGTTCCGCTATGTTGTTGCGCGTGGTCGTTCCGGTGTCAAGAATCTTATACTTGAGCCTTCTGAATATGCACAGGATGTTTCTTGTGCGCTGTGAAGTCGGATTCGTGATTTCGTCCGACTCGTCGAAAACAAGACACAGTTTCCGGGAAGTTTGTTTCACGTAGCGCACCAGACCTCTTCTCAGTTTGCCGAGCATGGAGGTTGAAACGACGAGGAACATGCCTTCGGGTACGTTTGTAAGGTCGCTCTCTGCCCGGATGACACGGAACCGTTCCCTGTTTACCGACAGGAACGGAATCCAGGTCATGTTGGTGGCAATGGCCGGTGCAAGGATGATGGCATTCCTTACTTTTCGGAATTTGAGCAGGAATCTGGCCCGGTAATAGACAGCCGCGGTTTTGCCCGATCCCTGCTGCCAGTTCAGCAGGGCATAACGTTTTTGAAGTACAAGGTTCAGGTCATGCTTTTGCAGGGCTGTGAATTCACATGCCTCGCCGTCCTTGTTGATGAATGTGCTCCGGTCCAGATATTCCTTCAGATTGACGTCTTCTTCCATATCCGCAAACCGGAGGTTCTGCATCTCATACTGTTTCTGTTTCCGGCGTATCAGTTTCTCCGCCGCACGGATCTGAAGCCTGTTACTTTCCGTTACGGTTTCCGGTACCGGAAGTTCAGCCCTTCCGAGAATGAGATCGTTGATGCTTGCAGCCTTGTGTGTGACTTTGTCAAGCAGACGGGGTGCGTATGGTTTGAGTTTGAAACCGTAGGAGGTCTTCACCAGTGCCACTTCCTTGCGGGGTACTGAATGCTGGGAAGTAATGTACTTGCGGATGATTCCGAGTACCTTGCCTGTGGTCAGTTTTTTACGTTCCCACTCCTTGACCTGCTGGTTCGTGGCATTTTCCGGTGGTTTTTGGTTGCGGAACTTGGATACAAGTGCCTCTGCCTTCTCAATGTGCCTGTTCAGTACGGCATGGGCTTTCAGCTCATACATATACTTGGAGAGCCTGTATTCGAACGCTTCCAGTTCCTCGCGGTCTATCCGGTTGGTTTCCCGCATGAGGTCAATCCGGATTCTCTGCTTCATCGCCCTTGTCTTCCTGACGCGGTCTTTCAACTTTTCCATCGGAATGAACTCGTCCGCATTGTAGGGTTGCATTTCGATGTGGCGTGACCTGCGCAGGAATACCATGACTTTCGTGCTGAAGTTATGTACTCCCATGGAATCGAAAGCATCCGGATTCAGTTTGGTCTGGCCGACAAAGGAAAAACAGCTGTTGATATTGGCAACACGTGTCTTCTCCCAAAATTCACTCTGCATGAATGACACGGGTACGATGACCATCAGGAATCCTGCCGGATTGAGCACGTCGTATGCTTTATCCATATAATATTCCTGTGAAAGTTTACAGTCAAATTTCAGGTTGAATGGCGGGTTGCCGATGATTACGTCAAAACGTTGTTCCGGGCGGTACTGCTGTATGTCGCATTTTTCGATATGGGCTTCCGGATAGAGGTGTCTCGCAACGGTTACAGCCCTGCCGTCTATGTCAAAGCCGTAGGTGTTATGCAGGTTCGGCAGGTGGTTGAAGAAGTTGCCCATTCCACAACACATATCAAGCACCATTTCCGAAGAGGTCGGGGAAAGGACCTCCACCATGCTCCGGCATAGCTCATGAGGGGTGAAAAACTGGCCCATTTCGAATTCTTTCTTGGCTTCCGCATATCTGTGATAGCTGGAAAAATCTGCCTGCTTGAAATTGTGCAGTCCTCCGATACCTGTGTAGCAGTTGTAGATGCTCTCCTTCGGAATGAGGTCCTTGCCGGAATCGATGGCGAAAAGGATTTTCTCGTTCACCTCGGCACGCTTGTCCCGGGGAATCTGTTGGGGTATGATGGCATACATGCTTTTACTTTTTGATGGTTAAAAACGGAAACACCCCGCAAGGAAGCCTTACGGGGTGCAGGATTAAACTTTTCATGAATCAATCTTCATTGAGCGTGATTTCGTCCAGACGGAGCCGTCTGTAACAGTTTTCGGCAGCTGGACTGTCCTTGAACCGTATGTCGATGCGTCCGTTCTTGTAGAATTTGATTTGCCGGGCATTGTCCGTGGTGAGACTGTACCACTGTGTGATGTCCACGTTCCGCTCATCAAGTCCGATAACTGTTCCGGTTGAGCCGTTTATCAGGTTATCCGAACCGTAGGCTATACCTTCACAGAAGATGTTCACCTTGTTTCTACAGTCGTATGAGAATTCGTATTCACCATGATATTCCAGATGGATGCTGTCCCAATATACGATATCAGGAAATGTTATCTTGTCTTTTTTCAGCTCGGGTTTGACCTTGCTCCAACGGGAGGGTCGTACCGTTTTCAGGAAACGGGCCAGCAGTTCCTCCTCGGCAGTTTCCCGGAAACTCTTTCCGCCCAGATGTTCGATGACAGAATCCACATAGGTCTGGTAGACCGGTCTGAATCCCATAGGCAATGTCTGTCCGTCAATTTTCGGGACAGGGACATCCACATTGTAGGTCTTGTTGAAATAGGAAATGATGCGGTTGGCAAAGTTCGCATTGGCATTGTGGCTCTTGTCCACAAGGTCGTTAATGAGATTGAACGGTTTGAACTCATTGTGCGAATAATCATCCTGCCCGTTGTGGAAATAAAAGTCGCGGATGGAGACTTTGCCGTTGTCCTCGTACTTGAACCGTCTTTCTTTCCGGTACTGTTCCGCATCCTCCTTGAAGATGGCGTACCACTTTTCTATCTGGTTGAGTGTCTTGTACAGAAGATCCTGCTGTGACTGGCAATAGAGCCTGTCCTGTTCGGTAATCTTTTCCTCGTTTCTTACTTGTACGCTCAGGATGCCGGAAAGCAGGTCGGGAGCGTTACCGGCCTTGATTGATGTTGTTGTCTGCATATCGGTTGTAATTTAAGATGTTAGAAATTTTGCGGCTTGATCCGGTAGAAGTACGTGATGTGCTGTTCCATGTCCTTGACTATCTTGACTTGTTCAGGATAGAAATTGAGTCTCCGTTCAACAGCCGGTTCATCAATTCTATTCCATTCGTCTTGCGTGATAAAACGGTTTTCATGACGGAAGCACCATACCACAATTTGATTTGCCCAGTTTCCCTTGAACACCGTTCCTTCATAGTCTTCCAGGAACTGTCTGAAATCGGTTTCATCCCGGAAAGCGATATCGAAGCTTTGATAAAGGTTGCCTTCTTCCGTATCCATTCTTTTATTCAGGTAAAACTTCCGGTAGGTCTCGGTAGTGTAATTGCCATACGTTGGATTTGGTTCGGCATAGAACCATAGCGGCACTCTGGCAAGAAATGTGACCGAACCGTTGGCACATGCTCCACAGCTTCCCCAATCCTTGAAAGCACCTTCCGTCCATTTCAGGAATTTCATGTCCTTCGGGTTTACACGGTGAAATGCTCCACCGCTGACACTCAGACGGATGCTTCCGTCCTCCTTCAATACAAAAGGCACATAGGGCCGTTCGCATACGGACAGGCGTTCTTCATCCCTGTGAATGTGATCGATTAGGGCATGTCCGTAATAATCTCCATACTCGGTGACATATACCACTCTGTCACCGACTTGCGGTGTGATTTCCGAGCGTGTCCGTTCGATGAGTTGCACGTAATTGTTGGCCATATCCACATCATCCTGCGTAAGCCAATGTTCACGGTCGTATGAAACATTCAATTCTCTGAGTGTTTCGATACTGTACTTGTCTTTTGCCATCTGTTGTAACATAACAATCAATATTTGTTAGTCCGGCATTTCGGGGCCGGAGTTCCCATAACTACAGGCTTTAAAAGGTCGTGTTCCGTACATGCAAGGCTTCGGGAAAAAATACCGCAAGCCCTTCGGGCGAGGATGATTTTTTCCACGAACCCGAAGGGCTTGGCCTTGCTTGGACGAGTAGAACACGAGTTACCTTTGCCTGTGGTTATGGGGACTCGGCTACTGAATATTTATTTTTTTCAATCTTATCCGATAAGATTGAAGTCATTTATTATGTCCTTTAAAATAGAAATGTTATCTTTGTAATCGAATTAAAGAGTTATTTGAAAGCATGAGAAATATGGCAGTTCTACACAGTCCAGCTTTTTCTTATCCGTTGCCCGTTCTCGTGCGAGTTTTATTCAATCTGTTGATATTCAAAGGGAAAATACTTTATTACAACAAATATACTAAAATGAAAGCAAATCACAACAAAACGAGAATAAAAACAAAATGTTAAACGCTGTTTCCAATGGTTCAAAGATACTAAAATGAAAGCAAATCACAACGATTCTCAACCGTTTGCTTATCTGTCGAAAGCTGTTTCCAATGGTTCAAAGATACTAAAATGAAAGCAAATCACAACTATTGTTTCAATTTCACGTATATTCCTATCGCTGTTTCCAATGGGTCAAAGATACTAAAATGAAAGCAGATCACAACGTGTGTGTGCGTGTCTGTGTGTGTATTTGTTTTCCAAAAATAGTGAATCTTAATAAGAATCTCTCTGATTTCGCTACTATTTGGTATCTTTACACAATTTTCTTTATACATGAGTACTGACTATAAATAAATCATATTGTGGAAATGATCCAACGCATCCGCCTCCTCCTTTCCGAAATGAACCGGGGAGTATACGAAAAAGAAACCGAAATAAACCTCTCCCTGCTGGCAGCCCTGGCAGGTGAGAGCATCCTGCTCCTGGGGCCTCCGGGAGTAGCCAAGTCAATGGTAGCCAGGCGGCTAAAGTCTGCTTTTATAGATGCCCGTGCCTTCGAATACTTGATGTCCCGATTCTCTACACCCGACGAGATATTCGGTCCCGTCAGCATCAGCCGGCTGAAAGAATCCGATAAGTACGAACGTGCCATCGACGGCTATCTGCCCACAGCCGACGTCGTGTTTCTGGATGAAATATGGAAAGCAGGCCCTGCCATACAGAACACTCTGCTGACCGTCATCAACGAGAAACTTTTCCGCAACGGCGACAAGGAACTGCATCTCCCCCTCAAACTGCTCGTAGCTGCCAGCAACGAACTGCCTGCCCAAGGCGAGGGACTGGAAGCCCTATGGGACCGCTTCCTCATCCGCATTCTCTGCACCTGCGTCAAGCAGGAAGAGTCTTTCTACAAAATGCTGCTGGACGATTCTGCTGACCATCCGGAAACGACTGCCTGCGAATGGCAAATCTCCGACCGCGAGTATGCCGAATGGCAAGCAGAGATACGCCGCGTAACCTTGCCTCTCGATGTTCTTTCCTGCATCACAGCCATTCGCCACGGACTGACAAGCGTAGAGATGCAAGACTCCGACCTGCGTCGCAATGTCTATGTCAGCGATCGCCGCTGGAAGAACATCGTGAAGCTGCTCAAGACCTCCGCCTTCGTCCACGGCCGCACGGAAGTCTCCATGACCGACTTGCTTCCCGTCTACCACTGCCTATGGAGTGAGCCTGATGAGAGCGTTGCCATCCGTGACATTGTTATCCGTGCCTTATTCGTGTCCCACACAAAACAGATTGCCGGTATCGCCTCCTCGCTGAAATCCGATTTGAAAGTCAGCCGTGTGCGCGAAGCCCTCGACAAAGCCCGCCTTGCCGGCGACCGTAGGGACGATGACCTGCAGATAACGGACCACTTCTACTACCAGGTGGAGAAACATGGTACGGGCAACACCTACATCTTTATCGTGGACTACAAAAATCTGAAGGAGTATAGCACCAAAGATGCCCCCACCTTGGGTATAATGTATGCCGACCCCCTCAATCCCAAGCGTACAATCATCCGTGCCTTTGCCGACACCGGCGCCGTGAAAGAGGAAGGCACCGAACGCGTCACCCTCTACCGCGACGACAAGCATCTCTACATCAACGGTGTGTGCTTCCCCATGCGGCGTCTGCAACGGGGCGAGGAGCAACAACTCTGGCTGGGAAACCTCTCCGTCACCGACCGTGATTACGAGACGGAACTGGATACCGCCGCCACCAGCATAGACCGGCTGGTAAGAGATTTGTCCGCCAACCTTTTCGTCTCCGAAGAGGATAAAAAGAGCGTAGCTCAATACGTCTCCATCGTCCGCAAGGAGATAGCCTGGGCGCGTGTGGACATGCGCAAACTGAGATATGGAGACGAATAATCCTCCAGTAACCAAGAAGAAGATGAACACCACCGCCACCCGATATGACACCGCCTTCTATGTGCAGGCACTGGACCGTTTTGTAGCCACCGGAGAGTGTGCTGAGACGGATACCGAGCCCTTGTATGCCTATCTGCTCTCCGTGATGAACGACTCCATGGTCAAGGTGCAGGTGCTGGGCAATGAGGTCTGTGCACGTATCTTTTACGACACCATGATTCAGTTTATCCACTTGAATTTGGAGAAGGAGAGGTACAACCTCCGGAAAAGCCAGTCGGAACGAAATGAGATGAAACTCGTGCTGGAGTGGTCCATGGCAAAGCGGAAAGACGGCTGGCAAGCCTTGCTTCAGCAGATTTCCGACAAATACCGGGAGTACGGCTTCGACTCCCGCTTCTATCGCAGCCACTTCGGTACCGAAGGAGGATATGCGGACGATGAAGTCTGGGAGAAAATGGTGGACGACTGGGAAGACGCCTTCCAGCTGAAGATGCACGAAGAAAAGGAGAAAGAGATTGCTTTCCGCAAAGATGTCCTCGAGCGCAGGCTCCGTTCCAATCTGAAAGACATCCCCGAGTACATCCGCCAGAACCCCGTGGATAAGGACGAATTCTTCCAGACCTGGGGCATGATGAGCGGCTTGTGGAATACCGTCGACTTTGAGCGTATACGGAAAATCGTGCGCATCCAGCGCTCCTGCCCCGAGATAGTGAAAGTGGCCCACAAGATGGGGCGTATGGCAGACAACGAAGGACGTGAGCAAATCCGCGTTGCCGAGGGAAACGTCTACAAAATGGAGCACTCCTCCAAATGTGACATCCTGGGCATCAGCACCGGCAACGACCTCAATGCTCTGCTTCCCATTGAGCTTGCCCATTCCGCCGACAGTGAACTGGAAGATTTGTTCGTCTACAAATACCTTACTCGCAAGCTCCAGACCTTCCGTTATAAATCGGAAATCATGCAGCCTGCCCGGCGTATCGAAACCAAGCCCGCCCGTCCCAAAGGTCCGATGATTGTCTGTCTGGACACCTCGGGAAGCATGGCTGGCAAGCCGGAGAAGATTGCTCACTCTCTGCTGATAAAGCTCCTGGAGATAGCCGACCGTCAACGGCGGAACTGCTTTCTGATAGCCTTTTCCGTCTCCATTCATCCGATTGACGTAAGGAAAGAGCGGGCAAGGCTGCTCGAATTCTTCTCAAAGACAGCTTGCGGGGATACAGATGCCACCCGCATGTTGGAAGCCACGTTCCGCCTGCTCAAAGAAGGCAAGGAGTATATGAATGCCGATGTGCTTTGGGTCAGCGACTTCAAGATTCCTCATTCTTCACCTGCCTTTATGGAGGAGATTCGCCGTTGTCGGGAAGCCGGTACACACTTCTACGGTCTGCAGATTGGCATCACGGACAATGAGTGGGCACCATTCTTCGACCATATCTATCGGGCGGAGTATACTCCTTCGCGACAGTATTAAAAGTTGATATTTACGCCTCCCATCACCGTGGCTTTCGGCATGGGGAAGCCTGCATTGATTACATAGCGTTGTGCCAGCAGGTTTTCGCCCTTGACGAAGACGTCGGCAAAACTGCACAGACGGTAGTTGGCACGCAGGTTCCAGAGTACGAAGCTTTCCTGCTTCTCCTTGCCCGGGGTGACTGAGGTATGAAGCCCCTTCACGTATTGTATACCGGTAGACAGGCCCCAACGTCCTTGCGTAAAGTCCGCACCGGCATAAAGTTTGTGCTCGGGAGCAGCCAGTACCGGATTCTCCATGTGCAGCCAGCTGTAGTTGGTGTTTATCTGCCAGTGGCGGTTGATGTGGTAGCCGAGGTTGGTTTCCACGCCCCAGTTCTCTATCTCTCCGGAGTTGACGTTCTTGCGCAGGGCAGGGTCTGTCATGATGATGTTGTCCCCATTGATGTAGTAGAGGTTCACCCCATAGGACATGGCCCCTCCCAAAAGCTGCCCCGTAAAGGAGAGTTCATAGTTCATCAGGCTCTCCGCTTTCAAATCGGGGTTCTGTGGAGGGAACATGTACATCTCCCGGATGGTGGGGTTACGGAATCCTTTGCTCACCATTGCTTTCAGTTCTGCCTGCCGCGGCAGATGGAAAGCCAGTCCCCCTTGGGGAATCCATTCCGTGCCTACGTGCGAATGGTGGTCTATGCGGACACCGGCGTCCAGTGAAAGCCAGCTGTTGATGTCCTGCCTGAAATCCACATAGCCTGCAAATTCATCCATCTGCTTGTCCACACCGGGGATACGGTCGCCAATCTGCTGTCCGGGTTTTGCCTCGTCGATGGCGACAACCTTGTTCCAGGACTCTCCGCCGAAGTGCTGGTAATCGAAACCTACGGTCAGGCGGTTGCCGGTGAAGAACGTGGCGCTTTGATACCACGATATGCCCAGCATCCGGTCTTTGGAGTTGAAGTGCGACTTCTGGGGCTCTCCTCCGGGGTGGTAGCCGTCATTAATCTTGTGCCGGCCCCAGTTGTAGAAGAAGCTCACGGCGCCGGAAGTGCGGTCGTAACGATTTTCCAGTGCGAAGGAGGTCATGCCGCGTGTGATGCGCGAGTCGTTGTCTATATACGGATTGTCGGCTTCGCCGGGATTGGAGGCGTTGAAGCGGGTGATGTTCACGTCGCCCCACAGCTTCCAGGTGTTGCTGAAGTCGTATCCCAATTTGGCATAGCCGCCATACTGCTCAAACTCCATGTCGTCACGGTGTCCGTCGGTACGGTTGTACGAGCCGGTCACCACGCTGCTGAAACGCCCTTTTCTTACGCGGTTGGAGACTTCCGTCTGCAGGGTGTTGTAGGAACCGTATCCTATCTGCGCATTGGTTTTCACCCCGTCCTCCTGCATCTTGCGGGTGACGATGTTGATAACCCCGCCCATTGCATTGGACCCGTAGAGGACGGAGGCGGGACCGCGCAGCACTTCCACCCGTTCGGTCATCATGCTCTGGTAGGCGTCGGCGATGGGATGTCCCATCAAGCCCATGTATTGCGGGTGTCCGTCTATCAGCACCAGCAGGCTGGTTGTAGGTCCTCCGGCTGCATTTACCCCGGCGCCTATACCGCGCAGGCTCATGCCTCCTGCGGCTCCCGTGGATACGCCGTAGCCCATGATGCCGCGACTTGTGGTGAAAAGTCCGGGCACCTGCTCGGTCAGTGTAGGCAGGATGGAGGGCTGGTAGGTCTGTTCCAGTTGCCGACGACCCACTACGGAGATGGTCATTGGCAGGTGGCGGATGTCTGTTTCATTTCTTGTCCCGGTCACCACGACTTCATCAAGCTTGTAGCTTTTCAGCCGGAGGCTGTCGGCAGGTGCGGACAGCATACTACCCGGAAGGGCGATACTTATTAAAATTGCGATTAAAATCTTTTTATTCATCGTTTATCTATGGTTCTTTTTGCAAAGTTATACAAAAAGAAGAATCTGTATATGATTGGTAATCCTTAAAATGGACAACCAGGGTTGAAGGTAAGTCCGTTAAAGGGTTTCCTGCTTCAGCGCTTCCACAAATCGGTCTATCTCCTGCAGTTTCGCCGGGATGTCGATGCCTTGCGGACAGTGCGGGTTGCATTGGCCGCAACCGGTGCAGCGGTTGGCTTGGCGGAGACGGGGAACACTGCGGTCATAGCCTATCAGGAAGGCGCGGCGTGCCTCGCGGTAATTCTCGTCTTGGCTGTTCTGCGGCACGTTGCCCTCGTTGATGCAGCGGTTGTAGTGCAGCAGGATGGCTGGAATATCCAGCCCATAGGGGCACGGCATACAGTATTTGCAGTCGTTGCACGGCACGGTGGGGTATTGCAGCATTCGCTGGGCGGTATCTTCCAGCAGGGTAAACTCCTCTTCCGTACATGGAACAAGCGGGGAGAAGGTACGCAGGTTGTCTTGCAGATGCTCCATGTACGTCATTCCGCTCAGTACGGTCAGCACATCGGGGAAAGTACCTGCAAATCGGAAGGCCCAGGAAGCCACGCTCTCCTGCGGGCGGCGTTGTTTCAGACGTGCCATCAAGTGGTCGTTCAGGCGGGATAGGCGTCCGCCCAGCAGCGGCTCCATGATGACGGCCGGGATGTTTCGCTTCACCAGTTCGGCGTACAGATATTCGGCGTCCGTGTTGCGGGTATTCACTTCTTTGGCATGCCGCCAGTCTACGTAGTTCAGCTGGATTTGTACGAAGTCCCATTTCAGTTCGTCGTGGCGGGAGAGCAGGTAGTCGAAGACTTCGATGTCTCCATGATAGGAGAATCCGAGGTTGCGGATGCGTCCGGCTTCGCGCTCTTTCAGCAGGAAGTCCAGCATGCCGTTGTCCAGATAGCGGGAACGGAGGGCTTCCATGCCGCCCATGCCGATGCCGTGCAGCAGGAGGTAGTCGATGTAGTCCACTTGCAGGTCGCGGAAGGAGCGGTGATACATGGCAAGGGACTCTTCGCGGCTGTGCGTGCTGGGACTGAAGTTGGACAGCTTTGTGGCAAGGAAGAATTTCTCCCGTGGATGGCGTTTCAAGGCAATGCCCGTGGCGCGCTCCGACAGACCTTGCACATAGGCGGGGGAGGTGTCGAAATAGTTCACTCCGTGGGCAATGGCATAGTCTATCAGGTCGTTCACGGCTTCCTGGTCTATTTCGTCTCCATTCCCGTCGGTGCGTTTGCGGGTGGGCCATCGCATGCATCCGTATCCTAGCAGGGAAACCCGGTCGCCCGTGTTGGGATTGGTACGGTAGGTCATCTTGTCGGTTGGTATCTCGCCCAGCGCGGCCGATTCGCTCTCCCCGTTGTTCTTGTTGCCCGAACAGCCGTACAGGGCTGCTGCCGAGGCAAGCGTTCCTGCACCGGCGAGCTTGAAGAAATCGCGGCGGTTTATCTTGTTCTTGTCTTCTTTCATTGTGATAGGACTGAAATTATAAATGGATATTTGGGTGATAAAGCTGCTTTAGACAGTTCTGTGCATCACATGGCCTTCCACATAAATGGCACTGAACGGACGCGACGGACAAAGGTTCTCGCATGCTCCGCATCCGGTGCAGCGTTCGGCGTTGACTACCGGTATCTTGATGGAGGCTTCGTCTTCCGGGTCTGAAGGAACCATCTGTATGGCACCGGCCGGACAATGGCGGGCACAGTTCCCACATTCCATCTTGTCTGTAATGCAGATGCAATTCTCCTTAATCCATACGGCATGACCGATTTGGATGGCCGATTTCTCGGCGAGGTTCGTCAGATGGATGGCATCGGTAGGACACACCTCCGCACACTTGGCGCATTCGGGGCGGCAGTAACCGCGTTCGTAAGACATTTCCGGCTGCATCAGTTTTGTCAAGTCCGAAGAAGGACGGAGCACTTGGTTGGGGCATACCGATACGCAGAGCTGGCAGGCTGTGCAGTGTTGTGCAAAGTGGCGGGCGCTCAGTGAGCCCGGAGGAGTGATGGGAGTGGCGCGCTCGGGGATTTTTTTGTCCTCGATGACAGCCAGTCCACCGTCCACTTTCTTCTCTTGTGCCTTGAGGGCTGCCGTAGCAGCAAACACGGCGGTTGTAGAGAGAAATGCGCGGCGGGCGTCGTTTACCTGCTCCGGTGCCACGGAGGTTTCCTGAGAGACTGCAGCGGAGGCCGGCTTGCGGCGTGTGTAAGTGATGGCACCTTTCCTGCACTTGTTGATACAGTCCATACATGCCACGCAACGGCTGTAATCTATTTCGTGTGCCTTGATGTTGATGCACGATGCCTTGCAGTTACGGGCACAAAGTCCACAACTGTTGCACTTCTTTGTGTCAATTACCGGTTTCAGCAAGGAATACTTCGAGAGGAAGCCAAGCACTGTACCTACCGGACAGATGGTGTTACAATAGGTACGTCCGCCTCGCCATGCCAGCACGATGAGGACCACCAGAGTGACCGTGGCAATCAGCAGGGTAGGGAGACTCTTCATCCATACATCCGTTTCATAGAAGGCATAGCTGTCAGCACGTTCGGCCAGGTAGGCCAGTCCGTTGTTTGCCCATTGGTAGAGCGGGGAGAAAAGGCTGGAAACGATGCGCCCGTATGAGCTGTAAGGGGCCAGTAGCACGACAAAAGAGTTCAGTCCGCCGATAATGGCAAGTACGAATACTCCCAGCACACCGTAGCGTAGCCATTTCAGTACAGGCGAATAGCGGAAACGGTTCTTCTTCCGTTTGGCGGAGAGCCAGGAAACAATATCCTGGAATACTCCTAACGGGCAGATGACGGAGCAGTAGATGCGTCCGAATACCAAGGTCAGCACTGCAAGAAACAGTACTACACCGATGTTCAGTGCCAGCACGGCCGGCAGGAATTGTATTTTCGCCATCCATCCGAACCAGGCATGCAGTGTTCCCGTGAAGTCGAGGAACAACAGCGTGATGAATGCGAAGAAGATGACGGCAAGGGTCAGTCTGATGGTACGTAGCATAAATGTTTAGTATTCGTTCTTTATACTTTTTTCCCCATCTCGTAGGCTTCGTGCATGGAAGGCTTGTCGTTTATCTCGCCTACCTTCCAGGCACCCACGCCATAAATGGTGCCGCATTCTTTGGGCTCTTCCAGGCAGTCGAGGAAGCCACGGAAACCATCAATGGTACGTTCCATCATGGGGACACTTTCTTCGGCGGCGGCGATGATGAAGTAGAACTCCTTGTTCTTTATTTCAAGGTAGCGTGCACAACAACGGTCAATCAGTGTCTTCATCTGCGCGCTCATGGTGTAGAAGTATACGGGAGTTGCCATGACGATGACGTCGGCGGCAATCATCTTTTCCACCACTTCGGCGGCATCGTCCTTTTGCGGGCAGGGTTTGCCGTACATGCTGCATATGCTGCATCCCGTGCAGTAGTTGATGTGCTTGTCTTTCAGGAAAATCTTTTCTACTTGATGTCCGGCTTCTGCGGCACCGCGCATGAATTCGTTGCACAAGAGGTCGGAGTTTCCATTCCTGCGGGGACTGGAGGAGAGGATTAATACTTTTTTGCTCATATTCGTTGTTCGTTAGTTAGTAAATGATTACGTGCTACAAAAATAGGCCGGTTTTATGAGAACGGCAGTATACAAATTACGGTTGTTGTTACCTAAATTACTGATTCATTCCAAAAGTATCTCCCGTTCGATGCCGGTGTCTTTCAGAAATTCCCGGTCGTGGCTGATGGCAATTACGGTGCCGGCGTAGTTGCGTATCGTTGCCGTTATTATTTCTATGCTCTCGATGTCCAGATTGTTGGTGGGTTCGTCCAAAATGAACATGTCCGGGGTGTTGTCGGCAATCATCAGGCAGCAGAAGGAAAGACGCATCTTTTCGCCGCCACTCAGTTTGCTGCACGGCTTGTTCCACACGTCGCGGGGAAAGAGATAGCGGTTGAGGATGGTTTTCACTTCATGTTCCGGCAGGTGGCGGTGGTTGAAGGCTTCTGCTTGTTGGAGTACGCTGCGCTCATTACGGACGAGGGAGTATTCCTGGTCCAGATAGACGGAGGTGAAGCCGGCACGCTCCATCACTCCGTCGGTGGGGTGCAATTCGCCCATGATGAGTTTCAGCAGGGTTGTTTTTCCACTGCCGTTTTTTCCTTTCAAGCTGAGGCGGTCGCCGCTTCTTAGCTGGAAGGTGAGAGGAGAAGCCCAGAGGCTCTTTGCAGTCGTCTCCGTGTGGGGTGTTTCTGTGGGGGAGGCTGTATGGTTGGGATAGTTGGGATAATGGAAGTTGACGTCCCTTGCCGTAACCAGAATCTTGCCCGTATGCAGATGGGAGGCGTTGAAGTCTGTTTTCAGCTTGTCCGTCTGCGACAGTGAACTTTTGATACCTGCCATTTCCGTCTGCAGCTTTTCCGCTTTCTCCGCATGTATGCTGCTGAGTCTGCTACTACTGTTTTCCGCATTGTTTTTCAGTCCTCCCATTAGGATGCGGGGAATCCCTTTTTTGATGGAGGCTTTTTCTCCCCGCACATTCTGTTTGGCTTTGCGCTCTTCTACTTCGCGTGCCACTTTGCGGGCAAGGCGCAGGGCTTTCTGTTTCTCTTCCAGTTGTTGGGTAAGGGCGTTCTGTTGCAGGGTCTTTTGTTCTTTGTAGAAGTCGTAGTTTCCGCTGTAATACGTCAAACCCTGGGAGGAGAGTTCGCAGATGGCAGGCAGCAGATTCAGTAGCGTGCGGTCGTGGCTGATGACGAGTACGGTGGCCGATGTTCGTCGTAGCAGGTTATGCAGACGTTCCCGTCCGTCCGCGTCCAGATGGTTGGTCGGTTCGTCCAGCAGGATGGCTGTCGGGTTGTGCAGCTCCATGCCTGCCAGGAAGATGCGGGTCTTTTCGCCGCCGCTTAGTCCTTCCATCGGGCGGGAAAGCGGGATGCCGCCCAGTCCCCAACTGTCGAGGGCGGCTTGGGCGCGCTCTTCCACGGTCCAGTCATCGTTGAGCGTATTGAAATGTGCTTCGGCAGCGTCACCGCTCAGGATGGCATGTAGGGCGGACAGCTTGTGGCTGATTCCCAAAGCTTGTGCTATCGTTTGCCGGTCGTATTGTCCGAAGTGCTGGGGCACGTAGTACAGATGTTCGGGGCGTAGCACCGTTCCCGAACTTGGTGACAAGTCTCCTGCCAAAATACGCATGAGGGTAGACTTGCCGCAACCGTTATTTCCGGTCAGGGCTATTTTATCTCCGGAGTTGATACTCAAGTGGATGTGTGAAAACAAGATTTCTTTATCCGTATGGATATAGCTAAGGTCTTTAATGATAAAGCTCATAAGTTTCTACTGTGTTTTTAGAAGTAAGAATGATAGGGGAGATGCAAGCATTCCCCGAAATTGAAATTCTCGAAGGGGAGAGGTACAGACAAACACAGTATTGGCTAAACATCTATATAGGTGATGCTCAGCGTTCAGTCTGAAAAAGCATGTTGATAGTGATGTTTACCGAAATGTGTTGTCTTTAGTCGGATATTCTCATCGGTGGAATTAATTGGTTAGTGGGTGCAAAGGTAATGATTTCCACTGAATAACAAAGGTTTTTGCGATATTAATATCGTGTCGTCAAGAAGTTAATATCGTGTTTGCAAGAAATTAATTTCCTGCAGACACGATGTTAATACTTTATTGGTTCTGTTACTTCATGGCCGAAGCATCGAACGAGAGTGGCAGTAATTCTCCCACATTCTTCAGCTCGTAGATTCCCTTTTTGCCATATAGCAACACCCTCATGGGATGCTTGAAGCGCTTCTCCGTTTCGAGCATCACTTGCCGGCAGGCGCCGCAGGGAGGGATGGGAGACTCCAGGAACTCGTTGTGCTCGTTGCGTGCGGCAATGGCGAGGGTGGTTACCGCCTGGTCGGGATGTTGGGAGTTGGCATAGAATAGGGTGGTGCGTTCTGCACACAGCCCGGAAGGGTAGGCGGCGTTTTCCTGGTTGGTGCCGGTCACTACAATACCGTTTGCCAGTCTGGCTGCAGCTCCTACCGAGAAGTGGGAGTAAGGGGCATAGCTGCGGTTGGTAGCCTCGCGGGCGGCATCCATCAGTTCGCGGTCGGCGGCATCCAGTTCTTCATAGTCGTATATCTTGACGGCGATTTCGATATTTAATTCTTTCATAAGGTAAAGGGTTATATTGTAATTAATGTTACAAAGATAGGAAAGAGATTGGTTATTTCAATTCTTTTACGGACTTTTGTGCAGAACTCAACATTTTAAGCATGAAACGGATTTTCAGACTGACTGCTATCATAGCATTTCTTTTAATTTCCATTACAACAGTGCAGGCACAACGCCGGAATGCTCGCTACAATGAGTATATCAAACAGTATGCCCCCCTTGCCGTGGAGCAGATGCAGCGTCATAAGATACCTGCCAGCATCACGCTGGCCCAAGGGCTGTTGGAGAGCGGTGCCGGATACAGCGCGCTGGCGCGCAAAAGCAACAACCACTTCGGCATCAAGTGCGGAGGTAACTGGCGCGGACGGACAGTGAGGCATGATGACGATGCCCGCAATGAATGTTTCCGCGCTTATCGCAATCCGAAAGACTCTTATGAAGACCATTCCGATTTCCTGAAACGGGGAGCACGTTATGCCTTTCTTTTCAAGCTGAAGATTACGGACTATAAGGGGTGGGCGCGCGGCTTGAAGAAAGCCGGCTACGCTACCGACCCGTCGTATGCCAACCGCCTGATAACCATCATCGAGGATTATGAACTGTATAAGTACGACAGTCGTGGCATGAGCAAGCGCGATGCCCGCAATTGGGAGAAGGAACTGAAAAAGAAGCCCTGGCTGGCCAATCCGCATCAGGTATACATTGCCAACGATATAGCTTATGTTGTGGCACGTGATGGAGACACCTTCAAGATCTTGGGCAAGGAGTTTGACATCAGCTGGAAGAAACTGGTGAAATACAACGACCTCCATAAAGAATACACACTGGAGGCGGGAGACATCATCTACTTGAAAGAAAAGCGTAAGAAAGCCGCTAAACCCCATACTGTCTACATTGTGAAGGATGGTGATTCCATGCACTCCATTTCCCAAAAGTACGGCATTCGTCTGAAGAACCTTTATAAGATGAATCGCAAGGATGCGGAATACGTGCCGGAGATTGGCGACCGTTTGAGATTAAGATAAAGAATCTATCCGAAAATGTACAGGGTGTCCGAAAACGGACACCCTTCTTTTTTGTCTTTTCGCTTACTTTCAGTGGGTTATGATTTTGGCATGAATTTAGTATATATTAAGCGTTATGTTCGCAAACAATAAAATTTAAAGATATGGATAGAGAAATTCCGAAAGAAGTGCGTAATAAAGAACGCAATAAGAAAATTATCCGCTACGGTGCTATCGGCGTGGCAGGTATCGTAGTGGTCAGTGTACTCATTTCATTGATGCGTGCGGGAGTGAAAGAGAAAGATCTTGTGTTCTCCAAAGTAGGCAAGGGCACGATTGAAGTCAGTGTCAGCGCCTCCGGCAAGGTGGTTCCGGCATTCGAGGAAATTATCAACTCGCCCATCAATACCCGCATTTTGGAGGTGTACAGAAAAGGTGGCGATAGTGTGGATGTCGGTACTCCTATCCTGAAACTGGACTTACAGAGTGCCGAAACCGACTACAAGAAGATGCTGGACGAAGAGCAGATGCGCAGCTACAAGCTAAAGCAGCTGAAACTTGACAATCAAACCAAGCTGACCGACCTTCAGATGAAAATCAAAGTCTCCGCCATGAAGCTTGACCGCATGAAGGTGGAGCTGCGCAACGAGCAGTACCTCGATAGCCTCGGTTCCGGCACCACCGACAAAGTGCGCCAAGCCGAACTGAGCTACAACGTTGCACAACTGGAATACGAGCAATTACAGCAGCAGTATGCCAACGAGAAGGAAGTGTTGGCTGCGGAATACCAAGTGCAGGAATTGGATTTCAGCATGTTCCAGAAGACACTGGCCGAAACCAAACGTACGCTCGATGACGCGCAGGTGCGTTCGCCCCGGAAGGCCATCCTTACTTATATCAACAATCAGATTGGAGCTCAGGTTCCTGAAGGGACCCAGATTGCCGTCATCTCCGACTTGAGCCACTTCAAGGTGGAAGGCGAGATTGCCGATACTTACGGTGACCGTGTGGCTGCCGGCGGCAAGGCCATTGTGAAGATTGGCAGCGAAAAGTTGGAAGGTTCCGTAAGCAGTGTTACTCCGCTTTCAAAGAATGGTGTAATATCCTTTACCGTGCAGTTGAATGAAGATAATAACCGCCGTCTCCGTTCCGGTCTGAAGACAGATGTGTACGTGATGAATGCGGTGAAGGAAGACGTGATGCGCATAGCCAATGCCAGCTATTATGTGGGACGTGGGGAGTATGAACTTTTTGTACGCAATTCCGATAAGGAAATCGTAAAGCGCAAGGTGCAGTTGGGCGATTCCAACTTTGAGTTTGTAGAAGTGGTCAGTGGCTTGCAACCGGGTGATGAAGTGGTGGTGAGTGATATGAGTAACTATAAGAACAAGAATAAGTTGAAATTGAAATGATAAAGTCTTACTTAAATAAGTCTGGGAACTGTTGAAGCAGAACAAACTGTGGCGCGCAGTATCAGTCGCATTCCACCTACGGAAGCCCTGCGTGACGGATAGATGAAAACGGACAAGGTGTTCATTTTCGGACACCTTACTGCATGTATAAATAGCAGATAATCAATAATAAACGATTTTGGTACAACTTTTGACCTCTTGAAGCAGAAATTGTGCGGAATAGAAACAGAACAGAATAATAACAATTAAATACTTACCATTATGATTAAGTTAACTGGCATCAACAAGATTTATCGTACAAACGAGATTGAAACCGTGGCATTGGAAAATGTAAACCTCGAAGTGAACAAGGGAGAATTTCTCAGTATCATGGGACCTTCCGGTTGCGGAAAATCTACGTTGCTGAACATTATGGGTTTACTGGATGCACCCACCAGCGGTACCATCGAAATAGCCGGTACGAAAGTGGACGGCATGAAGGACAAGGAGCTGGCTGCTTTCCGTAACCAGAAGCTGGGTTTTGTGTTTCAGTCTTTCCATCTGATTAACTCGCTGAATGTATTGGATAATGTGGAGCTGCCTTTGCTGTATAGAAAGGTGTCTGCCAAAGAACGCCGTCGTCTGGCGGAAGAGGTGTTGAAGAAGGTCGGTTTGAGCCACCGCATGCGCCACATGCCTACACAGCTCTCCGGTGGACAGTGCCAGCGTGTAGCCATTGCCCGCGCCATCATCGGCAATCCGGAGATAATCCTCGCCGATGAGCCTACCGGTAATTTGGACTCCAAAATGGGTGCCGAAGTCATGGAGCTGTTGCATCAGCTGAACAAGGAAGACGGACGTACCATTGTGATGGTGACTCACAATGAAGAGCAGGCCAAACAGACCTCGCGTACCATCCGCTTCTTCGACGGACGTCAGGTGGAATAATTACTGCTTAGAAACTATCAACTATTAATTATCAACTATCAATAAATGAAATGCAAACCGTAAGACAAGCTTTTACTATCTTGAAGCAGAATCCGCTGCTGAGTACAATTTCCATACTGGGTACGGCGTTTGCCATTACCATGATTATGGCTATTGTGATTATTTGGCAAACGAAGTATGCCGATTTGGAACCGGAAGTGAACCGTAGCCGGTGCCTTTACTTTTCTGCCATGCATATAAGCAGCAAGACAGAGGAGGGGGTACAAAACTATAATACTCCTTCACCGGCATTTATGAAAGAATGTATACAGCCGTTATCCGAAGTGGAAGCTTGTACTGCTTTTGTTCCGGCCAGTGCCGCTTTGGTGTCTCTTACAGATGGTAGCAACCGGGTAAAGGTGGATGCTATGCAGACCGATCAGGGCTTTTGGAAGGTATTCAGCCTGCAGTTCATGGCAGGACACGGTTTTGGCGAAGAGGATCGTGCAGGAGGTACAAAGGCTGTTGTGGTTTGTGCTTCTGTGGCACGGAAACTGTTTGGTACGACAGATGCGGTGGGACAGCAGTTATTGTTGAACCGCGAACCGGCGCGTGTGATAGGAGTGGTAAAGGATGTTTCTGTCACCGCAAAGGATGCTTACGCACAAGTATGGAGTATGTATCCGGCCGATAAGTTGGAAGTGACTTCGGTATGGAGTTATGGTGGTAGTGTTCATATTGCTGTGCTGGCACGTACATCCGACGATTTTCCGGCTATCAGTCAAGGTATTGCCAAACGGATAGAGGCTGTCAATGCAGGATTGGGAGATATGCAGATAGACATCATGGAGCAACCGGATGACATCGTGGCGCATGTGAACCATGTATGGGCTAACGTAGGACCGGATGTGACGATGCTATACCTGCAATATGCCATTGCATTGTTCATCATTCTGTTGGTGCCGTCGCTCAATTTGTGCGGGCTGAGTAACAGCCGGATGCAGCAGCGTACCTCGGAGCTTGGGGTACGTAAGGCCTTCGGAGGAACGCGCGGTGTACTGATACGCCAAATTCTGAATGAGAACCTGGTACTGACACTGCTTGGTGGTGTGGTAGGATTATTGTTCAGCTACGTAGCTGTATGGGGAATGCGTACCTGGCTTTTTACCAATAGCCAGAATGTCGGTACAGCCGGTGACTTTAGCTTGAGCATGGAGGCATTGTTCAGTCCCTGGGTATTTCTGCTGGCTTTTGCTTTCTGCGTGGTCATCAATACGCTTAGTGCCGGACTGCCTGCATGGATGGCAGCAAGACGGACAATTGTAGATTCACTGAACGATAAATAAAACAAGAAGTATTATGAAATTCATTTTACACAACTTACGCATGATATGGGCACGCCTGAGCAATAGTGGGTGGGTCTTGGCCGAACTTTTTTTGGTATTCATCGTGATGTGGTTTCTTTGCGACTCTCTGGGATGTATGAAATATACTTTCTATCGTCCGTTGGGATATGATATCGACCATGTTTATCGTCTTACTACGGTTCAGGGAGGCGAGAGTCGTGATACTGCATTGCTCGATGCCGACAAGTATCTGAATATCCTGAAAAGGCTGGAACAAGAACCGACTGTAGAGGCCGCTTCATTGAGTTATTGGAGTTTGCCTATGAGTGGCGCAAATAGTTATAACTCGCTGGCTGTACAAGATACCATCGGGCAGAACGGGCGTATGATTTATGCTACCGGTGGATATACCCGGGTTTTCCATATGCAGGAGGAACAAGGACGGACTTTTGCCGCTTTGCCTATCGGCATCAATAATGTGATGTTGAGTCAGGCTATTGCCGATGCCTTCAAGGAACGGCTACCGGAATTTTCACTCAACACACCGATGAAATGGCGTGGAGATACTGCGAATACTGTTACTCAAGGTGGCATTGTCGGCAGTTTCCGCGATTACCGCTATGGTAATGACGCTCATTGGATTTTTATGCGCCTGGGCGAGCAACTTATGCGTGAGGAATTCGGCAGTCAGCAGGCACAGATAGTTTTCCGTGTAAAGCCTGCAGCCGACGGACCGGACTATCGGGAACAATTTCTCCGCGAGATAGCACCGAGGCTGGATACGGACAATATATTTGTTGCCGATGCGGAACCTTACACGCAAATGCAGGCACAGTTTGAAGTGATGTATGGAGATACGGACAAAGTGAATAGTCAGACAATAGTGGTATTGTTCCTTTTGGGTAATGTCTTTTTGGGGCTGATAGGCACTTTCTGGGTTCGTACGCGCCGTCGTCGCTCGGAAATAGCCTTACGGTTGGCTATGGGTAGTACCAAGCATCAGGTTTTTTCCCTTCTTATGGGGGAGGGGTTACTGCTGTTGGCATTGGTTACTTTGCCTGCTATGCTGGTATGTTACAACGTAGGTGTCGGCGAATTCACCATTGGACGTACTGCATTGATTGCGACCTGGCCGGTAGAGTGGAGCATGATACGTTTCCTGATAGGCTCATTAGGTGCTTGGCTGTTGATAGCACTGATGGTGATGATGGGTATTTGGTATCCGGCCCGGCAAGCCATGAAGATAGAGCCGGCAGAGGCGTTACATGAAGAATAAGAAAATAATATCAACGATAAAAAAGAACGTATCATCTGTTTGTATCGAACACATCACTTGTTTGGGGCAAATATATCATCCGTTCGTACTAAATATATTATCTGTTTTTTGAGTAAGTAATCATCGTAATAAATAAGCAAGAATATGAAGACAAATATTATAGGTGTTATCATCGCATTGGCATTGGCATTTGCAGGCGTAATTTGTGCATGGGGACAAGATAACAAAGTGAGTGAAGTACGTAAGGTGGAGGCATTCTCATCCATCAGGATAACTTCTGTGGGTACGGTTTATTTCACACAGAGCGACAGTTACTCCCTACAGATTGAAGGACGGGAGAAGTACGTGAAGAATACGGAGAGCACAGTGAAGGATGGTCATCTCACCATCGGCTTCAAGGATAAGAAGGTGCGCAACCAAAATGACGGTGTTACCATCCGTCTCTCGGCTCCGGACTTAAAGATGGTGGAATTTATCGGTGTGGGTGAATTCAACTGTGAGGAACCCTTGAAACTGGATAAGCTGGAGTTTGAAGTGAAAGGCGTGGGTGATGTACATGTGAAGGATTTGACTTGCCGTGACCTGAGGGTGGCTTTACGTGGTGTGGGCAGTGCCGACATCCATGTAGTTTGCGATTATCTCTCTGCCAAAGTAGGTGGAGTCGGTGAAATTACTTTGAGTGGAACTGCCGGGCATGCTGACATTTCTAAAGGAGGCATAGGCGAGGTAAATACTGATAATTTGAAAATAGGCCGTTGAGATGATAAAGCAATTTTTCACACAAGCTTGGGCACAGTTGCGGCAGCAACCGATGATTAGTGCCGTCACCATAGCCGGTACGGCACTTGCCATCTTCCTCATCATGCTGGTGGTGATGATGCAGCAGGTGAAGGTGGCCCCGTTTGCCCCTGAAAGTAACCGTGACCGCTTTCTGCACGCCCATTATATGAGCATTACCAACAAGAGTTGGGGCGATGGAACCAGCAACGGACCGATGGGTATAAAGACGGCGCTCGAGTGCTTTAAATCGCTGAAGACACCGGAAACGGTAACGATTTATACCTGCATGGTGGTTTCTACCCCCGTGAATCTGCCGGGACAACCTGCAACGGGTATCGATTTGTTGCAGACAGATGATACCTTTTGGCATGTATTCGATTTTTCGTTTGTTGCAGGAAAGGCCTATGACCGGGCTACGTTCGACGCCGGACTGCCCGTGGCAGTGATTACGGAAAGTGTGGCGCGCCGGCTATTCCAGACAACGGAGGCCGTGGGCCGTGAATTCCTCTTGAACCATGCTCCTTATACAGTGGCCGGCGTAGTGAAGGATGTTTCTACTTTAGCCAACACAGCTTACGCGCAGGTATGGGTACCCTATACCTCTACTGAGATAACGAAGGATACCTGGAGCGACGAACACATGGGGATGATGAGCGTCACCATCCTGGCAAAAAGCCGCGAAGATTTTCCAGCCATCCGCGAGGAAACGGAGCGCCGCCGTCAGGAGTACAACACGATAATCGGTGAGAACGGTTATTCGTTGATTTACCGCAACCGTCCCTACGACCAGGAGAAGAGTGCCGCGGGCATGGCTGCCAACATCGAACCGGACGTGGACCAGGCGCGCAGACAGCGCCTCATTATCTTCATCATCCTACTGATTGTTCCTGCCATCAACCTCAGCTCGATGACACAGAGCCGTTTGCGCCAGCGTGTGGCTGAGATCGGTGTACGCCGGGCATTCGGTTCAACAAGACTGGAACTGATGAGGCAAATCATTGCAGAGAATTTGGTGGTGACACTGTTGGCAGGGATTCTGGGATTGTTACTGAGCGTCGTGTTTGCTTATTTGGGAAATACCCTGCTGTTTGCCCAGGAATTCAGCCAGACGCTGAGCCCTCCCGCCGTGGATGCAAGTATATTGCTGCATGGCTCTACTTTTGGCTGGGCACTGCTGTTCTGCTTTG
Source organism: Bacteroides sp. CACC 737 (assembly GCF_013874375.1). Lineage (NCBI taxonomy): Bacteria > Pseudomonadati > Bacteroidota > Bacteroidia > Bacteroidales > Bacteroidaceae > Bacteroides > Bacteroides sp. CACC 737. The sequence continues at coordinate 1,941,257 of NZ_CP059408.1, read as the reverse complement.
TGCTGAACTTATTGAGTTCCGGTATTCCCGCATGGCGTGCATCGAGGGTAGGCATTGTAAATGCATTGGGTGGACGCTTGCATAAATAATCCCGTGTCACTAAACATTAATCGCTGAAGAAAATGACTAAGAAACTTCTTATACAGATAAAGAATGAATGGCTCTCAAACCTATGGTTGGTGCTGGAGCTGCTGGTGGTGAGCGTAGTGATGTGGTACGTGGTGGACTATCTCTATACTCGCGCCGCTACCTACCTGGAGCCGAAAGGCTTTGATATCGAGCATTGTTACCTCATCGAGTTGGGTGAACTGACACCCAAAAGCCCCGACTACATAGCCGGGCATACCTCTCAGCAGACCCACGATGACATAGCCAAGTTGCTGGAGCGTCTGCGCCACCGGCCAGAGATAGAGGCGGTGAGCCTTTCACAGAATTCGTACCCTTACAATGGAAGCAATTCAAGCGCTGAAGTGAGCTACGATACGTTGCGTTCTCCCGGTTGGACTATCCGGAGGTTGGTGACACCGGATTTTCCCCGTGTATTTCGCTATCGGGGCACGCGTGGCGAGACACCCGAACAATTGGCTGAAATGTTGGAACGCGGGGATTTCATGGCTTCGGACAACCTTTTTAGTAAGTATGACCGTAGGATGACCGACTTTGTGGGCCAGCGGTTCCATCTCTTTGGGGACACAACGAAGACCTACCGGCTGGGTGCCGCATTGCAAGATGTACGCTATCACGATTACGACCAGGCACGAAGCTCATATTCCATGATGGTGAAGCAGAATTTCTACTATGTCGGTCTCGAACTTTGTGTCCGTGTCCGTGAAGGGCAGGACAATGACTTCATTGAGAGGTTGAAGGCAGACAGTGAGAGCCAGTTTCGCGTAGGTAACATCTTCATTTCGGAGATACGTTCTTTCAAGGACATCCGCCGCAACTTCCAGCAGGCATGGACCAATGATATCCGTAACTATGTGATGGGTATGGGATTCCTGCTGCTGAACATCTTCCTCGGCTTGCTCGGAACATTCTGGTTCCGTACGCAGCAACGCCGTTCGGAAATAGCGCTGCACAAAGCGCATGGAGCGACAGACCGTGCCATCTTCAGCCGGCTGCTTAGTGAAGGGATATTATTGTTGGCAATTGTCACTCCTGTTGCATTGCTCATCGACTATAATCTGGCGAATCTGGAATTGAACTCCTGGAGGAACGGTACGACATTGGAGTGGGGCCGTCTGCTGCTCTGTGCCGCGATCAGCTTTGTGTTGATAGCCCTCATGATTATTATCGGCATCGGCATCCCCGCCCGCAAGGCGATGAAGGTACAGCCCGCCGAAGCTCTGCACGACGAATAATTTAATTTTCAATTTTTAATTATTTATGATACGTCTCTACTTTCAGCAAGCTTTCTACCATTTGCGGGAGAATCCCATTATCACTTGGGTGTCCGTGATAGGTACCGCTCTTGCCATTTGCATGATTATGGTGCTTGTCATCACCCTGCAAGTACGTATGGTAGATTGTGAGCCGGAGATAAACCGCTCGCGTTCGCTTTATGTTTCTACCATGGCAGTAAGGTATAAAGGAACTGACCATGGGGCATATGGGCACATGTCTGTACAGACGGGTAAGGGATGTTTTAAACAGCTTTCTACGGCAGAGGCCGTCACGCTTATATCTTTACCGGAAAAAGTGCGTGTGTCGTTGCCCGCTGGAGCAAAGCTGACAGCGGATATGGTGCAGACGGACGAACAGTTCTGGCACATCTTCCGTTTCCGTTTTTTGAGTGGTAAAGGTTTCAGCAAGGCAGACAGCGATGCCGGAATACCTTGTGCCGTTATCTCGGCTACCGTGGCGCGTCGGTTGTTCGGCACTACGGAGGCAACGGGGCAGACATTGCAACTGAATCATGTGGATTACCGGGTTTCAGGTGTCGTGGCCGATGTTTCCATGCTTGCCACTTCAGCATACGGGCAAGTGTGGGTACCTTATAATTCGACCGATGCTGCCGGTTTTGCCTGGTGGGAAAATACGATGGGGCAGATGAAGGCTGTGATATTAGCACATTCGTCGGCCGATTTTCCGGCTATTCGTGAAGAGGCGGAGAGATTGCGCCTTGCGTATAACGCCGGTCTATCCGAAGCGGAAACCTTTTATCGTGACCAACCCGATGGGGTGTTTGCCAATCTGTATCGTAAATGGGACCATTTGCCGGATATGAAGGGAATTGTTTTGCGTTACGCGCTTGTCATCACCATCTTGCTACTGGTGCCTGCCATCAACCTTTCTTCCATGACCCTCTCGCGGATGCGGAAGCGTATGAGTGAAATCGGGGTACGCAAAGCTTTCGGCGCTACGGGTAGTGAACTGGTAAGACAGGTGTTTTTCGAAAACCTGCTGCTCTCTCTGTTGGCGGGTATGCTGGGGCTGGCTTTGAGTTACGGTGCTACTTTTTTATTGAACGGCTTCCTCTTTGGCAATAGCGCCAATGCCTATTTAAATGGAGACACTTCACTGACACCTGGCATGTTACTTTCTCCATGGGCTTTTCTGTCGGCTTTCGGTTTCTGTTTGCTGATGAATTTGCTTTCAGCCGGTATCCCGGCATGGAGGGCTTCGAGGATGAATATAGTGGATGCAATCAATCAGAGGGGGGAATGACATATGAAGAATATATTGGTTCAGATTAAGAATGAATGGCGTTCCAGCCTTTTCCTTTTTACGGAACTGCTGCTGGTCTTTGTGGTGCTTTGGTACATTGTGGACTGGACACTGGTTACTCTTCGTGTTTACAATGCCCCGATGGGTTTTGATACGGAACATTGCTATAATATTGCAGTCAGTAAGCTTACTCTCAAGTCTACTGCTTATAATTTCGATTTGACCAAGGACGATGATATGCGGCATCTTGTGGAACTTGCCGAACGTTTGAGGCATCGTCCAGGTGTGGAAGCTGTGGCACTTTCTCAGAATTGCTTTCCTTATAATGACGGTAGCAACGGTCTCAATCTGGGGCTGGATACTATATCGGAGAATGTTCATCTGCTTTGGGTGGAACCTGATTTTTTCCGTGTGTTCCGTTATGGTAGCTCGGATGAGGAGATGTTGACCCACATGGCCGCTGCCATACGGGATGACCATATGGTCGTTTCTTCCAATCTTTTTGCAGCCTATCCTGAATTGCACCTGAACAATGCAGCTTCTTTACAAGACCGTGAACTTACACTGTTGAATTTCGGTAGTGATGAACGGTGCCGCGTAGGGGCTGTCGGCACACCCGTACGTTGGTCGCACTTCTATACTTCTTCAGAGTGGGGAGGTACTTATGCAGCTTTGCATCTTAACCTTGACAGACTGAAAGAATATGGAAATCCACGATACATCACTCTCAGTCTTCGTGTCCGTCCTGATGCCGATTCCGGCTTTATGGAGAAGCTTATGGAGGATGCTGACCGCCTCTATCAAGTAGGGAATCTCTATCTGCTCGATGTAACTTCTTTCAAGGATTTGCGCGAGATATGCGAACGTGAGGACATGAATGAAGCCAAAACCCAGCTTTGTGTGCTCGGCTTTCTGTTGATGAATATTTTTCTGGGCGTTATCGGCACTTTCTGGTTCCGTACACAGCAGCGTCGCCGTGAAGTGGCACTCCGTATGGCTATGGGAAGTTCGCGTCAAGGTGTCTTCCTCCGTCTGATGTCGGAGGGTATATTGCTGCTTACCCTTGCAGCCGTTCCTGCCGTCATTATTGCCTTCAATGTGGGAATGGCGGAGTTGGTGGATGTTGAGAAACTTCCTTTCGGCGGAGGGCGTTTTCTGGCAGCTGTTGTGGCAACCTGGTCGCTTATGGCTGTCATGATTGTTGCAGGTATTTGGTATCCGGCAAGAGGTGCCATGAAGGTGCAGCCTGCCGAAGCATTACATGATGAATAGAAAGTTATGAAACAAATTTTAGCTCTTATTCGCCAGAATCCCTTTTTCAGTGCTGTTTCCGTCATCGGTACGGCAGTGAGCATCACCTTTGTCATGGTCATTTACATGGTGTATGACATCCAGACGGCTGACTTGGCTCCTGAGTCGCACCGCAGTAGTATGGTATGTTCTTCTTATGGATATTCTTACCGTAAGTCCGACCGCAGCAATTCCAATACGGGTATGTCTTATCGGGCTGTCAACGCTATTTTTAAGGAACTTCCGGGAGCAGAACTTGTCACCTATCTGGGACCTACCTATCTTAGATACTGTGGGGAGTCGCCAGCGCGGGGAATGCGCCGCACGGTTCGTCAGGTGGATTTGAACTATTGGCGTGTCTACGACATCCCTCTTGTGGCAGGTCGTCTTTTCAGTACCGAAGAGTTCGATGCTTGCCGGGATGTTGTGGTTATAGGTGAACAGCTTGCCCGCGAAGCTTTCGGGTCTGCCGAAGCAGCCATTGGCAAGAATTATTTTGTTAACTTTCGCCCTAAACGCATTGTGGGGGTCACCAAAGATGTGAGCTCTCTGTTCACATTTGCCTATGGAGAGTTGTGGATGCCTTATTCCACCCGGAATTCCGATTTGGGCAGTGAAGGGCTACGGGGAGATTTCGAGGCTGTGGCCCTTGTCAGGCCCGGTGTCGGTAGAGAGGAGCTCAAGCGGCAGATAGAACAGTCGCTTGCCCGCTTCAACGAGACACTGACTGAGTATAAACTGGAACTTCCCGATCTCAGCACTTATACGGAACGGCAGTTCTTCCGTAATGATACGATGAGCCCTGCCGTAACCTGCATAATTCTGGGTCTGATATTACTGATTGTACCTGCTATCAATGTCAGCGGACTTATATCTTCGCAAATGTCCCGTCGCATGGCTGAGCTTGCGGTAAGGAAAGCATACGGTGCCAGCCGTTCTACTTTAATGGTGCAGTTGCTCCGTGAGAATCTGGCTTTGGCATTTGCCGGCGCATTGCTCGGTTTTCTCTTTTCATGCATATTCCTATGGCTGGGTAAGGATTGGATGCTTGGCTATGGCGCTCCCGGAACGAATTTTGATGTAAGTGTCTGGCTTTTCTTCCGTCCCACGGTTTTCGTGGCTGTATTGGTGGTGTGCCTGTTGTTCAACCTGCTTTCTGTGTTTATTCCGGCCTGGCATGCCACCCGCCGTCCCATAGCCGAGGTTCTTGGTGGAGAATGAACGGATAAACGAATCCCAATTAAAAAAACAGTAACGAGTATGATACATTCTATTTTACATCAGATATGGAACCAGCGCCGCAGTAATGGCTGGCTGTTTGCCGAGCTGTTGATTGTATTTACATTGATGTGGTATTGTGTGGATGTGCTCTATGGCTTTACCCATGCAGAACGGCAGCCTAAGGGGTATGATTTGGAGCATGTCTATAAGATAAGGATTTCCTGCAACCCCACACAGATAGTACCGTGCACATCGGAAGACAGTCTGCAGACCTTCTGGTTCAAACCGATGGAGGAGGTGCTCCGGCGTATCAGGCAATATCCTGCTGTGGAGAGTGCGGCCATGTGGTTGGGTACCGATACCTATACCCGCGGGCGTGTTTACCAGGGGTATACGACGGACAGCGTACATGTTGTCGAGACTACAGTACGCTATGTGTCTCCAGAATATTTCGACGTCATGCGCATTCCGTTGTTGCAGGGGAATGTCGTAGACTGGAATTCCACTGCCAGTCCTTTGCCTGCCGTGGTGACCTGTGATCTGGCAGACAGCCTTTTTCAGACAAGTACTGGGGCGGTGGGCCGCGAGTTCCTGGATTATTACAGCGGAGGTCTCCGTTACCGTGTCTCTGCAGTCTGTGCCTTGCAGAAGACGGATGATTACGCCCGTTACGGACCTTTTGTTCTGACTCCTTTCCCTGGTTGGTTCTATGAGGCCCAGTACCTTCCGTTCATCTCCCTACGGATACGTCCGGAGGCAGATACGGATAATTTTGCAGCCTGTTTCTATCAGGATATGACGTCGCAGCTGCAGGTCGCTCCATTCTATCTTTTCGACATACAGAGCTATAAGGACCAGAAGATAGAACGGGATGCTGCCGAAGGAATCACCCCATATATCCGTAGTGCAAGGCTCATTGTGATATTCTTCGTTTTCAATGTATTCATTGGGCTGATGGGAACTTTCTGGTTCCGTACCCGCCATCGTCGCAGCGAGATTGCCTTGCGCATGGCCATGGGCAGCAGCCGTGGAAGGATACGTTGGCAATTGCTGGGTGAAGGGTTGCTGCTGTTGGCGCTTGCTTCTATCCCGGCTTTGATAATATGTATTAACATGGTTATGGCAGATGTCACTTTTACAGAAGCCACGGATGCCACTTGGGGGAGATTTGTCATATGCGTTTCTATTGTCTGGGTATTGATGGCACTAATGGTGATTGCAGGAATCTGGTATCCGGCTTCACGGGCCATGGAGGTGCAGCCTGCCGAAGCATTGCATGATGAATGAGTTTTTTTTGAGTAATCTGTACTCATTCTCAATATAACTTGTATATTTGCGTGACGAATAAGAGTTTTTGCGTTGAGTATACAAAATCTATATTATGATGAAACGCCTTTTCTTTCCATTGCTTGCAGGCTTGTTGTGGTTGATGTCGGGAACACTTTCGGCTGCGGAACGTACGTACAATGTACTTTTCATACAGTCTTATACAAAAAATACTCCTTGGCACAGCCTCCTGACAGAAAATCTGGAGAACGGACTGAAAAAGGGGGGAGTTAGAGCCAATATCATTACCGAATATCTGAATGCCGATTACTGGTCTTTCGCTTCCGAATGTTTCATCATGCGCCGCATTTGCCAGCGTGCCAGGCAACGGAAAACGGACTTGATTGTGACTTCCAGCGATGAGGCTTTCTTCACATTGACCCATTGCGGTGATTCCCTGCCTTATCAGATACCGGTGGTGGTTTCGGGCATCAAATACCCGGATGAGAGGGTCTTTGAAAGAATGCCCAACGTCTCTGGCTATGTTTCGAAAACGGATTTCGATGTCTTGCTGGATGCGGCTGTCCGTATGTTCCCTTCCCGCAGGGAGTTGGTTTGTCTGTCCGACAGCAGTTTCCTGAGCCTTAAAGGGGTCAGGGCTGTGGAAGACTCTTGGGAACGCATAAAAAGCAACTATCCGGAGCATGAGTTGAAAGTGCTGAACGTGCAGGCCAAGTCCTTGAACTCTATCATCACTTCCATTTGCTATGACTACAATGCCTACAAGCATATTGTTATAGCTCCCAAATGGATTCCTTTTCTTTCCTTGAAGTTGAAGGCTCCCGTGTTTACCAGCCAGAACCTGGCTATGACGAACGGTGTGCTGTGTGTGTATGATGCCGTTCCCGGAGAGGATGCCTTTGCTGCCGGCCGGCAGGCTGCAAGTATTTTGAAGGGCAAGTCACCCGCCTCATTGGGAGTAAAGGACTTTGGGGGCAAGTTGCTGTTCGATTACAAACAGTTGCAGTTTTTCCGTGTGGACACGAACCGTGCGGAGAGCAAGGGCATCATTTTGAATATACCGTTGATGGAGCGTTACCGTGTCTGGTTCATTCTGTTCTATTCGCTGATTGTCGGGGCATTGGTGCTGCTGGTTGCCTGGCTTTTCCGTGCCAACCGCAGGGAGTCGCGTAAGCGCATACATGCCCAGACCCGCTTGTTGATACAGCACCGCCTGGTGGAGCAGCGCGACGAGTTCGACAATATCTTCTGTTCCATTCGCGACGGCTTGATTACGTATGATACCGACCTGCGCATCCATTTTGTCAACCGTCCGTTGTTACAGATGCTGGGACTTTCTTCCGAAACCTATACGTCCCGTTTCTATGAAGGGCAGATGGCCGGCTCCATTTTCAGGATTTACATGAATGGAGAAAACATCTTGCAGGACTTGTTGAAGAAAGTACGTACCGGAAAGAGACCTATTTCTATTCCGGAGAAAGCCTTCATGCAGGAAAACCATCAGGGAACGTATTTCCCCGTTTCCGGCGAGGTAGTACCTATCTTTGCCAATGAAAAGATGACGGGAATGGCGATTGTATGCCGCAATATCTCCGAAGAAGAGATGCAGAGACGCTTCTTCAATATGGCGGTGGAGGAAAGCTCCATTTATCCGTGGCAGTACAACATGCATATGAACCGTTTCCATTTCCCGGGTGGATTGCTGCGCCGTTTCGGGTATACCGGTGATACGGACTTGCTGGCACGTGATGAGATGGACACCCTTATACATCCGGAAGACTTGCTGCATACGCGCAGGAATTTTGATGCCATTCTGTTGGGCAATGAAATCAATTCACGGATGAGTTTCCGGTTGAAGAGTGCGGATGGGAGCTATGAATGGTGGGAGTTCCGCAGTACCGCTTATGACGGACTGACGGTTGATACCCCATACATGGTATTGGGAGTATGCCAGAGCATCCAGCGTTACAAGGATACGGAAGAGGCCTTGATTGCCGCACGTGACCGTGCCTTGCAGGCCGACAAGCTCAAATCTGCGTTTCTTGCCAATATGAGCCATGAGATACGCACCCCTTTGAATGCCATTGTCGGCTTCTCGGATTTGTTGAAGGATTTGGACGCTTTTTCTCCGGAAGAGGTAAAGCAGTTCGTCGAAACAATCAACATCAACTGTACATTGCTGTTGGCGTTGATAAACGATATTCTGGACCTCTCGCGCATAGAATCGGGCACGATGGACTTTAAGTTCGGAGCATTCAATCTGGCGTTCATCATGCAGGAAGTCCATGAATCCCAGCGTCTGAGTATGCCTCGGGATGTAGAGCTACGTATAAAGATTCCGGAAGGGGAAGACAAATTGGTCATCACCGATTCCGTCCGCTTGAAGCAGGTCGTGAACAACCTGATAAACAATGCCAAGAAATTCACGGTAACGGGCAGCATCACCTTCGGCTACGTCACGAACCGGGAAGGATATACCACCATCTTTGTCGAAGACACGGGAAGCGGTATCTCCGAAGACGCCCAGAAACATATCTTCGAACGCTTCTACAAAGAAGACAGCTTTACGCAGGGTGCCGGTTTGGGGCTGAGCATTTGCCAGACCATCGTAGACCGCTTGCATGGTTCTATCTCGGTCTCCTCAGAGTTGGGAAAAGGAACGCGTTTCGAGGTGGTGATACCGGATGCGAACGAATAATCATTCAATCCGTTTGCAGGCATTGGCTTGCAGAAACTCCTCCAATATATCCTCGTAATTGCCGTGTAACATGATGTGGTGGTTGCCCAGCGGTGTCTTGAGGAAATAGTCGGCAGGGGAGTTCATTTTTATCCGTACTTGGGTGCGGCACATATTGATGTAGTTTGTATTCTCAACAAGCGTGCCGGTGCTCAGGTAATATTCGTCCAGACTTTCGTTCCCGCATTTCACGATGGTTACATCTCCTGTCGGCAGGATTCCCTGAATACCGATGCCGATTTCCGTCTCAAAATGGTTGCGTATGATGAACTGCTCCGTTTGTGCGATACCGATGGTACAATGTGCCAATATGATTTCATTGGTACGGGCATTTATCATGGAAGGATTGGCCATGAAAGAGTTCTTCCCTGTCAGCACTTTTACGGCCAGCATGGTGAAGACGGATTGCAAATCGCCTTCACATCCGGCAATGATTCCTTCGTCGTTCAGCAAGGCAAGGGCAAGGCAGCCGGTGGTTCCCGTTTGGTCTATCAGACGGAAGCAGCTGAGGGTAATGGCGCTCAGTCGCTCTTCCTCTACAATCCTCTTGATGGCTCGATACAGCCGCATGGCCTTTATCATGTCTTCGGGGCTTGCCTCTCGGCAGGCAAGCGCTTTTCCTGCCAGTCCGGCGCATGCTTCGCCCACCTCGTCGTCCGTTATCTGTCCGTAGTATTCATAAATGCGGTCCAATGAGACGTCTGTGTACTCGATACCCCAGCGGCGTTTGGCAAGCAGATAATCCACATTGCTGGCAATGAGCCAACTGGACGGAGTGCCCATTACGCCGATGCGCATGCCGAAAAGGCTGCGTTGTGCCATGAAATTGCTGTGCAGGACAAAAATACGCTTGATGGTTTCGGGGAGCTCTCCGTGAAGAATCTCGCTTTTCATTCCCCGGCCGCGCAGCCAGGAAGATATTTCGAGAGCGGCGGCCAGTGAGTTCTGCATGCCGTCTGCCAGGAGGATGGCGGGGCGGGGAAGGGATTCGAAATGCTGGATTACCAGCCGTTCCACACCTCCGGTGGCAATGAATATAATACTGAAGTCATCGGGTGATAACTTGTCTATATCTTTGTAATCAATGAAGTTGACGGTAAAGTATTTTTCCAATTCAGTCAATATCACTTCGTGGGAGCTACGGACTGATGCTTGTTTATGCAGTATGGAAGCAAAAGTTATAAGGTTGATGACCATGGTGTTATTTACAATTTGACTATTTACTATTTACAATTGAGCCAGCTTGGTTCGTTTGCTTTTTCAAAGATACAAGTTTCCGTTTACATATCATAGAGTTTTTACGATAGATAAGTTTTTTAAAGTTTTTATGGTCTTGCCTTCCTTTTGGTTTCAAATAATTCGCTACATTTGCAACTTTAATGATAAAGTGATAGCAATATCACTTATAAATAGTCTATTAAATAGTAAATTGTAAATTGTCAAATAGTAAATAACCTCATGCCAACAATATCTATTCGCGGAATGGAGATGCCCGCATCTCCTATCAGAAAACTGGCTCCTTTGGCAGATGCTGCCAAGCAGAGGGGCATACATGTATTCCACCTGAACATCGGACAACCCGACCTGCCTACTCCGGAAGTCGCGATTGAAGCGATACGGAACATCGACCGGAAAGTTCTGGAATACAGTCCCAGTGCGGGGTATCGCAGTTACCGCGAGAAGTTGGTGGGTTACTATGCGAAGTACAATATCAATCTGACTGCAGACGACATCATCATCACTTCCGGCGGCTCGGAGGCGGTCTTGTTTTCTTTCCTGGCTTGCCTCAATCCGGGTGATGAAATCATTGTTCCCGAGCCGGCCTATGCCAATTATATGGCGTTTGCCATCTCTGCCGGAGCTAAGATACGCACCATTGCCACGACCATCGAAGAGGGTTTCTCGTTGCCCAAGGTAGAGAAGTTCGAAGAGCTGATTAACGAGCGCACGCGTGCCATTTTGATTTGCAATCCCAACAATCCTACGGGTTACCTCTATACACGCCGTGAAATGAACCAGATTCGCGACCTTGTGAAGAAGTACGATTTGTTCCTCTTCTCGGACGAGGTGTACCGTGAATTTATTTATACGGGTTCTCCCTATATCTCTGCCTGCCATCTGGAAGGCATTGAGAACAATGTGGTGCTGATTGATTCCGTGTCCAAGCGCTATTCGGAGTGCGGTATCCGCATCGGTGCCCTGATAACGAAGAACAAGGAAATCCGGGATGCTGTCATGAAGTTCTGCCAGGCGCGTCTCAGTCCTCCATTGATTGGCCAGATCGCCGCAGAAGCATCGCTGGATGCCGATGAGGATTATCTGCGCGACACATACGATGAATATGTAGAACGCCGTAAATGCCTGATTGACGGATTGAACCGCATACCGGGCGTATATTCGCCCATTCCGATGGGAGCGTTCTATACGGTGGCAAAGCTGCCGGTAGATGATTCGGACAAGTTCTGTGCCTGGTGCCTGTCGGAGTTTGAATACGAGGGACAGACGGTATTCATGGCGCCTGCGTCCGGCTTCTATACTACGCCGGGTTCTGGTCGCAACGAAGTGCGTATCGCATACGTACTGAAGAAAGATGACTTGAACCGCGCCTTGTTTATCCTGCAAAAAGCATTGGAAGCCTATCCGGGGCGAACCGAATAAAATGAAATAATTCATTAGGCGCGGATTACACGGAAAACTTAAGATAAAGACGTTTGTTTCAAATCTTCCGTGTAATCTGCGCCTAAAAAATAATGGCCCATGAATCTATCTCGCTTTATAGCGTTGCGCATTTATCGCAACTCGGAGCCGGGCAAGCAAGTTTCCCGTCCGGCTGTCCTTATTGCCATGGTGGGCATTGCCCTCGGACTGGCGGTGATGATTATTGCCGTGTCCGTCATTGTCGGCTTCAAGAGCGAGGTAAGGGATAAAATCGTGGGTTTCGGTGCCCATATCCAGATAGGCAACCTGGATGCTGCACGCTCATACGAGACGCGTCCGGTGGTGGTGGGCGACAGCATGATGGCTGCGCTTTCCGATTATCCCGAAGTGAAGCATGTACAACGCTACTCCACCAAGCCGGGGATGATAAAGACCGCCGATGCCTTTCAGGGAATGGTGCTGAAAGGTGTGGGGCAGGAGTATGATAGCACCTTTTTCCACCGCCATTTGCTGGAGGGGGAGTTTCCGCAATTCAGCGATTCTGCTTCGTCCAACCGCGTAGTCATCTCAAAGTCTCTTGCCAACAAGCTGCAATTGAAACTCGGTGACAAGATAGACACCTACTTCATCCAGGACGATGTGCGTGCCCGCCGCCTGAAGATTGCAGGTATCTACCAAACCAACTTCTCTGAATACGACAACCTATTCCTGCTTACCGACCTCTACCTGGTGAATCGCCTGAACAACTGGGAGCCGGACCAGGTGAGTGGCGTGGAGCTGGAAATACGCGATTATGACAAGCTGGAAGAAACCACCTATGAGGTAGCTGCCGATACGGACGGGAATCCCGACCGTTATGGCGCCGAGTATTGCGTCCGCAATGTAGAGCAGCTCAATCCTCAAATCTTTGCCTGGCTGGGCATCTTGGATGTCAACATCTGGGTCATTCTCATTCTGATGATTGGAGTGGCGGGGTTCACCATGGTATCCGGCCTGCTGATTATCATCATAGAGCGTACCTCCATGATAGGCGTGTTGAAGTCTTTGGGAGCCAACAACTTTACTATTCGTAAAGTTTTCCTTTGGTTTTCGGTCTTCCTCATCGGGAAAGGCATGCTCTGGGGGAACATAATCGGCCTTGCATTCTATTTTGTGCAGCGCTGGTCCGGCTTGTTCAAGCTCGACCCTGAGACCTATTATATGGCTACTGTTCCGGTATCTTTCAATATCTGGCTGTTCCTGCTACTGAATGCCGGTACATTGCTGGCTTCAGTCCTGATGTTGTTGGGCCCTTCATTTCTGATTACACGTATCCATCCGGCAACTTCCATCCGTTACGAATAAGAGAATCACTTTCTCAGAAAATCGCTTTTCTTGCGGAACAGACAGTACCATTTCCAACGTAAAGACTGTATCGGCTGCAATAGGTCGAAAGCCGGTAGTGTGAAGTAATATCTACGCTGTTCTTCCAGGTCGCGGGCGGTCTTGTTGACAATGACGGCCTGCAGGGTGAAACGGAACAGGAACAAAAGACAAGCGACGCCTGCTGCCAGCCAGTGGAAGTGCATAATGCCGATGAACATCGCTGCTATCCAGGATGCGTGGAATACCAGGCGGGTCAGGGTCTCAAAACCGGCCAGCCAGCGTTGCATCCCATGATACAGCCGTGCTGTGGAGGCGTAACCTATTTTCTCTTCTTTCCAGTCCTTGGCACGCAGAAGCGGTTGCATGCGTACAATGGCATTGGCATCCGTTTCTACCCGCGTGTTCTCCGGGGTAGCCACGTGGTTGATGAACAAATCGTCGTCTCCCCGTTGCAGGTTGAGGTGTGCGGAGAATCCTTTCTGTTGGTAGAAGAGTTCCTTCCGGTAGGCCAGGTTACGCCCGATGCCCATGTAGGGGCTGCCTGCCAGGGCAAATCCCAGATAGCGCATGGAAGTGAACAGATTGTCGAATGCCACCCGTTTGTGCAGCCAGCCTTTGCCGCGTTCGTAGCCGCTGTATCCTAGCACCACTTGGGTACGTGATGTGAAGTTGCGTGCCATCAGTCGCAGCCATTGGTTGCTTTGGGGCATGCAGTTGGCATTGGTAAACACCAGCCATTCATATTTGCTGGCCTTGATTCCAAGCGTCACAGCCAGCTTCTTACGGCTGATGTAGCGGGAGGAATCGGGCACGAAGCTGTGGTAGAGATGGGGGTATTTCTCCTCGAGGATGGTCAGGTAATCTTCGCTCTCATCAGTGTTGCCGTCGTTAATGACGATGACTTCAAATAGGGGATAGTCCTGCTCCAGCACGGCGCCCAGGTTGCGGCGCAGATTTTCGGATTCCTCGCGGGCGCAGATGATGACGGATATGGGGGGCAGTTCCTGGGTGAAGTGCATGTTTCCCTGCTTCACGGCACGGCGGCGTGCATGAATACGGTTGTAGAGACAGAGGTAGTAGATAATTTGAATAAGGAACAGACCACCCGCTACGGCGAGTACGATAATTTCAGTTGAATCTAATGTAAATGCTTCCATGTGCAGTAGGACGTTTATGTGCTGCAAATTTACGCAATTTCCGGCACTGCCTCAAACTTTGTTCCGGGAAAGTGCTTGGACAAATACTGCTTGATGTATTTCATCGTGTCTTCCTGGATAGTCTTATCCTCCACGGTGGGATAGAGGTTGTAGAGTACCGTATCGAGTGCGATGCCCCGGTTCTTGATGGCTTCGAAGCTCAGCAGGGTGTGGTTGATGCTGCCCAGCTTTCCGGAGGTGACGAAGATAAGCGGGTACTGCTTTTCCACAATGTAGTCTATCGTCAGGAAATCTTCGGTGAGGGGAACCATCAGACCTCCGGCTCCTTCTACGAGCACGGTATCATAGCGGTGGGAAAGTTCCCTGGTGGCACGCTCTATTTTTTCGAAGTCTATCGGGCGCTTGTCTATGCGGGCGGCGAGGTGGGGGGAGCAGGGGTAGGAGAATATCTCGGGCATGGTCAGCCCCTCTTTGTCTTCCGGCAGGTAGCCGGTTCCGGTGAGGCGGCGGTGCAGGTCGATGTCCTCGGAATGGCCGGTGTTGCCGGTCTGGATGAACTTTTGGGTGATGACGCGCAGGCCGCGTTGCATAAGCTCACGGGCATACCAGGCGGTGCAATAGCTTTTTCCGGCATCTGTATCAATGCCGCTGATGAAGTAGATGTTTTTTGTTTCCATTATTTTGTCTTTTTTCGTGCGATGATATAAATAGGGTGATAGGTTAGGCTTACGTTGCCTGCGGCATCACTGAACCGGGTTGTGTATTCTTCGCAGAAGGATTGCAGGCGGCCACGCGTCCACATCCTTTTTTCCGTACCCGTGACTCCGGTTTGCTTCAGATGCTTCAGCACTGCCTGGGGAGTGGGGAAGGGCAGGGATATCACCTCTTCTTCGGCATGGAGAATATCGAAGCCGGGAGACAGCAGGGCTTGCAGCTCCTTAATGGAGGGATAGTCCAGCCCGTGCCCAGTCAGTTGGCGTATTTCGTGCATGTTTGTGGCGCCGAAGGTGCTGAAGGCAAGCAGGCCGTCTGCCACCAGTGCTTGGTGGCAGCGGGTGAAGAAAGCACCTGGGTCGTTGAACCATTGTAGGGTGGAGCACGAGGTTATCAGGTCGGTTTCTCCGGGGAAGTCGATGGCTTCGGCATCACCGGGGACGAACTGCACGGTAGTGCCGTCGCAAAGTTCCTTGACGCACTCTTCCATTTCCCGGCACAAGTCGTTCAGCAGCAGGGTTTCCGGTTGCAAGGTGTGGAGGAGGATACGCGAGTAGCTTCCCGTTCCGCAGCCAAACTCTACGACACGGTGGAAACGTGTGTATGGTTCCTTTATGAGCTGCATCATCTTCTCGGCGACTTGTTGCTGCACGCGGGCCTCCCGGGTATAGGTATTCCGGGCTTTGGCAAAGCGGGAGGCTATCAGTTGTTTGTCCATCGGGTTCAGTGGCTTGTCCATAGGTCTTGCAGGTAATGTCTGAATAACTCTTCCTGATAGTGGGCATCCTCCGTTTGCAGCACGGGGGTGCCGAGTGTTTCCCAGGCTTGCAGCTGGTTGGCTGGCGGAATGATGCGGTCGTTGCCTCCCGTTACTGCCTGCTGCCAGTGGAAGGTGGCAGCAGGCAGTGTGTGGTACATCTTCTCAATCTCCGTCAACTCATCTCTCAACTCTTCCAGCGGACGGCGGGGAGTGATTTCCAGGAAAGCTTTGAAGGCTGCTCCGCTGGCGCACATGCGGCGGAGGAATTTGTGCAGTGAAGCCCCGGTCAGTCCGTCCAATGTCCCGTGGTAGATGGCGGGTGGAATACCCATATGCTGGTCTATGGGGTAGGGTGTTCCGTTGATGGCGATGCTGTTTGCCATATGGATACCTTCGCCGGACGTACCTGGCGATGAGAGCTGTGGCATGGTCTGCGAAGCCGCCCATACCCCCATAGACCAGCCGATGAGGTTGATTTCGCGATATTTTTCCAGTCCGGAGGCGTCAAAATCCAGTGTGCGGTAATCATAGCACACCATGAAGTCGCTGGCTGCCGGACGATACATTTTGAAAGGAGTCTCATCGGCTCCCCAGCCGGCAAAGAACAGCAATAGCCGGGGATGATGTTCGTGTATAATGTAACTTTGTTTCATCTGTTTTTAGAATCGTATAGCGTTAGTGTTCTTCTCTTCCTTTAGGGGAATAAGGGGGATCAGTTCTCCAATCTCATCTTCCCGTATGTTCGCTGTCAATGAGAAGCGGATGCGTGATGTTCCTTCGGGCACCGTGGGCGGGCGTACCGGCAGTGCATAGAACCCATGCCTCTGCAGCAACTCTGCGCACAGCACAGTGTCGGCACTGGGGCCGATAATCAGAGGGACGATATGGCTTGCGCTGGGGCATCCGTACCCTTTGGCTTGTAATGCTTCGCGCAGCGTCCGGCCGATTCTTGCCAGATGCTCGCGGCGGTCCTGCATTCCGGCAAGTTTCCGCACGATAAACAGTGTCCAGGCAATACTTGTCGGAGGTAATGCCGTGGTGAAGATGAGGGTTCGCATCCGGTTGACGAGATACTCGCGTATCGTCCGGCAGCAGGCGATGTATGCGCCGGCAGACGCCGCTGCCTTGCCGAAGGTACCCACGAGGAAATCTATATCCCGGATGCATCCGGTTTCTTCGGCGCAGCCCAGGCCGCGCGGTCCCCTTACGCCGAATGCATGGGCTTCGTCCACATAGAGCAGTACGTTGGAGTATCTTTTTTTCAAACGCACCAATGCCGTGAGGTCGGCTTGGTCACCGTCCATGCTGAAGATGCTTTCTGTGACGATAATAAGTTGCCGGTATGTTGCATGGTGTTGTTCCAGCAGGCGTTCCAGTTGCACCAGGTCGTTGTGGCGGAAGCGGATGCAGCGTGCGGTGGATAGGCGGATGCCGTCGATGATGCTGGCATGCACCAGCTTGTCTGCCAGTATCAGGGTTTGTGCATCGCTCACGGCGGGCAGAATCCCCATATTGGCATGATAGCCGCTATTGAGCACCAGTGCTGTCTCTGTACCGAAAAGTGTGGCGAGTTCCGTCTCCAGTTCTTCGTAAATCCCGAAGTTCCCCGTCAGCAGGCGGGAGGAGGAGGAAGTCGGCAGGAAGGTGTCCGGTGTCAGTGCCTGCAGGAATTCTTCCTTTAGCTGGCGGTCGGCAGCCAGACCCAGATAGTCGTTGGACGAAAGGTTCAGCATATGCCGGCCATCGGCTACAACCGTGCGCCCCTCGTGTGTCAGTTGCGGCAGGCGGCGCAGGTTGCTGTGTTCTTTCAATGTTTGCAGCTCTTGCTGCATATAGTTAGTTACGTTCATAAATTCTTGATATAATAATTTCCCCTTTATCCTCTCAATTCATTTCCTGTATAATTTTCATCAACCCTCCCGTCAGCTTCCTCAGCTGTTCCGGTTCTATAATGAACGGAGGCATCAGATATACCAATCTTCCGAACGG
Organism: Bacteroides sp. CACC 737; assembly: GCF_013874375.1. NCBI lineage: Bacteria > Pseudomonadati > Bacteroidota > Bacteroidia > Bacteroidales > Bacteroidaceae > Bacteroides > Bacteroides sp. CACC 737. The sequence continues at coordinate 1,923,412 of NZ_CP059408.1, read as the reverse complement.
GCGTACCCAGATTCCCTCCTCAACGAAGCGTTTTTGCATCCACGCCATGTCTACGGGGTCTTTTGTCTCAATCACCCCGATGGCTCCCAGCACACGTACATCCGTCACTTGCGGCAATCGGCGTGCCGGTTCAAGCTCTTCTTGCAGTTGCCGGCTGATGCGAGTCACCTTGCCTTGCCAGTCGTATTCGGGCGAGGTCAGCAGCTTCACCGAAGCGCACGCCACGGCGCATGCCAGTGGATTCCCCATAAAGGTGGGTCCGTGCATAAACACCTCCGGCGTATGGTTGGAGATGGTATCCGCCACTTCATTCGTCGTCAGTACGGCAGACAGCGTCATGTATCCGCCCGTTATGGCCTTTCCTATGCACATGATGTCCGGTTCTACACCCGCGTGCTCCCAGGCAAAGAGTTTTCCCGTCCGTCCGAAGCCCGTGGCTATCTCATCGAATATCAGCAGCAGGCCATGTTCCTTGCATATCTGTGCCGCTTCGCGCAGGTACTGGGGGTGGTAGAACCACATGCCGCCAGCGCCCTGCACCACAGGTTCGAGGATAAGCGCTGCCAGTTCCTCGTGATGCTCCTCTACCAGTTTCCGCAGTTCCACCGTATCCCGTTCATCCCATTCGCCGTGGAAGCGCGAGCGCGGCTGCGGCACGAAATAGCGCACCGGCAATGATGCCCCGAACAGCGAATGCATGCCCGTCACTGGGTCGCAGACAGACATGGCATTCCATGTATCCCCGTGATAGCCCGAACGGATAGTCACAAAATTGTTCTTCTTCGCCTTTCCCTTGCCATACCAGTACTGCACGGCCATTTTCAAGGCCACCTCTACTGCCACCGAGCCCGAGTCGGCATAGAATATCTTCTGCATGGACGGCGGGACAAGCGGTAGCAGCAACTGTCCCAGTTCAATGGCAGGGTCGTGTGTCAGCCCTCCGAACATCACATGCGACATCTTGCCCAGCTGTTCCTCTGCCGCCCGGTTCAGCGTAGGGTGGTTGTACCCGTGGACGGCGCACCACCACGACGACATTCCCTCTACGAGTGTTTCTCCGCTTTCCAGGGTGATGGTGGCGCCTTCGGCATGCTTCACCTTATACACCGGTAGCGGGTTGGTGGTGGAGGTATAGGGGTGCCATAGGTGCTCTCTGTCGAACTGCGAGCCGCAGAACCGGTATCCGGCATCTTCTATCAGCACCTTGTCTTCCGACACTTTCGAGCCGAGTGTTGTCAGCAGGTCGCCCACGATGGCGGAGTTGATGCCGATGTGCAGCGCTTGCTTCACGGCCTCCTTGCTCAGTTGCGAGCGTCCTCCGGCAAAGCGGAGGAAAGCTGTCGGGTTGATGAAGCGGAAGAGGACGATGGTGGTCAGTATTTCCTCCTCGCTGAGTGGTGCCTGCCGTTCCAGCGGTGTGCCGGGGATGGGGCTCAGGAGGTTGATGGGGATGGACTGTACTTCCAGCTCGCGCAGTGTGAAGGCGAATTCGATGCGTTGCTCCATGCTCTCGCCCATGCCGATGATGCCGCCGCTGCAGATGTCCATGCCTACGTTGCGGGCGGCTTGCAGGGTACGCAGCTTCTCTTCCTGCGTGTGCGTGCTGCACAGTTGGGGAAAGTAGGAGGGGGCTGTCTCCAGGTTGCAGTGATAGCGGGTGATGCCTGCGTCGTGCAGTGCCCGCATTTCGTCTTCGTTGAGCAGTCCCAGTGATGCGCATAACTGGATGGACGAGTGCCGGCGCATGTGCCGGGCGGCTTCGCACAGTTTCTCCATGTTTTTGGAGGAGGGCTTCCGTCCACTGGTCACCAGCGAGAAACGTGCCACGCCCTGGGCTTCATTATGCAGGGCATGCCGCAGGCATTCTTCTTTGTCCACCAGGTCGTACACGTCTGCCTGGGTTTTGTAGTGCGACGACTGTGCACACCACTTGCAGTTTTCCGGGCATCGTCCGGACTTGGCATTAATGATGGAGCACATGTCGAACTCCTCCGAGGCTCGGGCCCGGGTTATCTCGTGGGCAGCTTCGTATAGCGCTTCCTTGTCTGGTTGCACAGCCAGCCATTCGGCTTCTTCCTTACTGATGTGGCTGCCGCGCAGCACTTGTTCCTTTAATTTCTGTAGGGTCATATCTTTCTTGGGTTATGTTCATGGATAAAGACAGAGGTACGGATTGCCGGGGCGGTGCAGCTCGTCATTCTGCTGCATGGCTTCCAGTAATCCGTACCTCTTATTCTCTTTTGTTTCAGGCTATGTGTGTCTTGTCCGCCCGTATTTCCGCAGGGGCGGATGACTTGTGTTTCAAAAAGAATGTGTCGGTTCGTTCCAAGCTCCGTGAGGATACTTGTCAGGGCGCTGCTGCTACCCAGCGGAATGCCGATGTCGCTTTTCCTTCCTTCCGTTTTACCCCTCCAGGCACTCTCTTCCCTGCATCCGGCATGTCCGGCAGTTCCAGCAGCTTTCTGTTTGGAGAGAGAACTGTCTGCCACGTTTTTGCGCAGGCAACCGATGGTGACACACCGCCCTATGCTGGCAAATGCAGCGTAGGCTTTTCTGCTCCAGCGGCGGAAGCGGATGGTAGGTGCGGCGGGTGATGTATTCCTCATGTTTTTTCTGCCTGATGCGGTTTTGTTTCCTTTTAGCAGATGCAAATGTAGAAAAAATAATTTCATAACGGTAATGGTCATGCATGAAAAAAACGCGCAAATTGGACTTAAGAATACTTTAGTGGGTTGGAAGGTTGTATAAAGTGAAATTGAGGCTAATTGGATGAATTGAATGGTATGGGCATAAAAAAAGGCTATCTATCCCAGACAGCCAATCTTTTGTTAACCTTAAATCTAATACTATGAAAAACACATTGCAAAGGTACGTGTTTTCTGATAATCTCCAAATTTGCAGTAGATAATATCATGTTTTATAACAAGACTTAATGGTCATTAAGAACTTTATCTGCAATATTCATCGTACATTTGCTCCTGATATATCATCCGTTTGCCCTTTATGCATTATGCATTCGGTGCAGACGGATGATGTGTTTTCGTGAACTTATATACAGACAAACAACTATAAAACAGACGTTTATAATGAAATCAATCCAGAACAAAGGAATAAACCTCACCGCAGAAGACCTCAAAAATCGAATCGCTGACAGAAAAGAACGATATGCCAAGCAGCAGGCACGACGCGAGAAATTGGAACAAACCATGGAGAACACCCGCAATGACATCGAGCAACTGGAGTATACCCTTGCACAGATGGAACGTACCGCCAAGCGCTCCCGCAATGCTGCCGCACAGCCTTCCCGTTTTGTCCCCCGCGAGCGTATCGCTAGCTTCTTTGCCCGTGTTTCCCGTTTTTTCGACCACCTTCAGCACCGCTTGCACCGTAGCTTGAACTATACTTGGTTCTGCCTTGTGCTATGCTCCCGATATACTTTTCAGAGCCGCCTGAAAAGCGTGGAACGCTGCTGTCTTACACCGGCCACGGTGCTGGGGTACTTCAAGAGGGAGAGGGAGATGTAACCAGTGACTTCGCTCTTATGGTAGAAGCAGCCTTAGGGATTAGTGCGGAACTCCTCGTTAATAGGCAGGCGAGATATAATATGGCTGTCTCTCTTAAAAAAAATCGCTGACCGATAAGTTGCATGAAATACACAAAATGTGTGCTTCACTACTATAGTATGAAAGTGTTGCTTTTATCAATAAGACAGTGAGGGTGTGTCATCAACCGTTTTGACACATTCATTTTTCTTGAGCAAGTTTTCTTATTGCCACTCGAACTTTCCCAGTTTTCCCTCCCATTCTAACTTTGCAACATGTTTTATTAATAAATATATGCAAAATGATAAAAGAACAAAGTTTTGAATGGCTGCTCGAGGGATGCCATCGCATTGCAGATGTAGCAGTGGCCTATTACCCAAACTACGCGTATGCCTGCTCGGCCGTAAAGGCCCTGCGCCGTTCCATTGCGGAACACGCTTGCCTGCTGAAGGACCTGACGGACCAGGGCTATACCGCCAGGACTGCCCACCTCACCCCCGTACAGATAGGCATCCTCCTGAGCTACTGGGGGATGCCCGACCACGTGAAGGATATGACCGTGAAAAATCCGTATCTTCTGGTCTCTAAAAAATATGCGAAATAGAGAATGTATTTCTAATACATTCTGATTATTTTAGTATATTATTATATAGGGTGGTGGAGGATGAGGTGAAACCCTCTCTCGCCACCTTATGTATTTCATTAATTTTTAGCCGATTCTAACCGCTTATTTGTATCCCCCTGGCTGGTCCCTTACCTTTGTCGCATTATCGAATTAAGAATAGACAAAAATGGAAAAAGAAATGAGACCCATGACAACGGAGATGCTGAAGAAAGGCTATCTCCTCTTCCCCAAAGCCTTGTTTGAGGAACAAATGAATATGAAAACCGGAGAGAAAGCCGCCGATGCCTTCGAAGCCTTTGTCTTTGTGCTGACACACGTCAACTACAGCACGGTGACCTGCAACGTCAGGGGACACCTTTTCGACTGTGTACGTGGCGAGTCCGTACTTTCCCTGGCCCGCTGGATGGAGATATTGGGGTGGCCCCGCAACCGTACGCGCTACTTCTTCAACAAGATGTTCGACGCCGGTATCGTGGAGCGGGTGGCCAACCCCTACGTGATGCACATCCGTATCCCCGATTATGATTTCCTTACCGGCAATGCCCGTCCTAAAGCAGCCCCGCGGAAGAAGAAGGCAGCGCCGGTGGCTGGGGCGGGAGAGGACTTCTGCATCTTCTGGGAAAAGTTTCATGACATCACCGAGCATCCCAAGGTAAACATCGGCCGGGCCCGTCGCGAATGGAAAAAATTGACGGCAGGCGAGAAACAGCGGGCACTGGACAACATCGACGAATATTACGACCATCTGAACAACCAAAAATATTGTAAACAAGCCGCCACCTATCTGGCGGACAAATCTTTTGAAAATGAATATGATGACTGAAACTACTTTTTCCCACGACAGTGACCTCGAAGAAGCTGTCATCGGTGCCTGCATGATAGAGCGCGCTGCCATGCCTCTGGTGGCGGACAAACTGCGTCCCGAGATGTTCTACGAGGAGAAGAATCTGGAAATTTTTGCCGCCCTGCAATCGATGTATCGCAGCGCGAAGTCCATAGACACCATCACGTTGAAGAACGAACTGGCAGCCCGTGGCAAACTCGATGCCGTGGGCGGGCCTTACGAACTGTTACGCATCAGCTCGAAGGTCAGCTCCAGTGCTCATCTGGAGTATCATGCGCTCATCCTTAGGCAATTGCACACGCGGCGTATCATGCGTACGGGATTCCAGCAACTGCTGGCGTTCAGTGCCGACGAGTCGATGGATATTGACGACATCCTGGTGGAAGCCCATCGACTGCTGGAGGGGCTGGAGGACGAGAGCGGCGTAGCCGACCACCTTCGCTCCATAGACCGGCTGATGGACGACACGCTGGCCGAGGTGGAGCAGCGTATGGAGCACGGATGCAACGGCATTACGGGTATCCCTACGGGTTTTGATGCTCTGGACCACGTTACGGCGGGCTGGCAGCGCGGCGACTTGAACATCCTTGCTGCCCGTCCGTCGGTGGGGAAGACGGCCTTTGCCCTCCACCTGGCCCGTGCCGCTGCCATGGCGGGGCGTCATGTGGTGGTCTTCAGCCTCGAAATGCAAGGCGAGCGCCTGGGCGACCGCTGGCTGCTTGCAGCTACGGAGGGGGTAGACCCGCAACACCTGCGTAGCGGCCAGCTCACACCCGGCGAGGTGAGGCAGGTGCATGAGGCGTCTGCCGAGTTGTCGCGGTTGCCCATACTGATAGACGACCATCCGATGACGAGCATGGACCGCGTGCGTTCTTCCGCCCGCCTGCTGAAGAGCAAGAATCGCTGTGACATGGTGATTGTGGACTATCTGCAACTATGTGACATGAGGAGTGACCAGAAAAACCGTAACCGCGAGCAGGAAGTGGCGCAGGCAAGCCGCAAGGCAAAGCTGCTGGCCAAGGAGCTGGATATCCCCGTACTGCTGCTGAGCCAGCTGAACCGGGCGAGCGACGGTACCATAGACCATCGCCCCACCCTGAGCAACCTGCGCGAGAGCGGCGCCATAGAGCAGGATGCGGATATGGTAATGCTGCTTTGCCGCCCTGCCCTCTACGGCAAGACCGTCGATAAGAAGAGTACTTATCCCACCGATGGCTTGGGCATCGTCATCATAGCCAAGCACCGTAATGGCAAAACCGGTGAAGTCTATTTCCACCATAACCAAAGCATGACAAAACTGGTGGACTACATACCACCATTGGAGTGGCTGACGAGGAATGCAAAGTGATGGATGGAAATTTATAGAATGCAGAGACACAAAGACACGGAGATTTTTCTTATTGCTTGAAAAACTCTGTGTCTCCGTGTTTTTTGTAGTAAAAAAAATGGCAAAACACTTGACTTCCGCTTCTTAATGTTGTATCTTTGTAATGTGCTTAAGAAAAGGAATAATCATTGATTCGGGCGCCCTATCCCTTCCCTTACCCACTTCTCTCTTATAACTCATTTTTCTTAACTTAAACCTTAACTTTTCAAATTTATGGATGTAATTGTAGAGCGCTTCCAGCGCCGTAAAATCGTAAGCAACCCGGCTTCGCCCATGTTGTACTATCTCCGTCAGAAACCCAAGACCTGCGGCACCGTGGACATCGATGTCCTTGCCGCCTCCATTCAGAAAAACTGTGCCATGACGAAGGGCGACGTGAAGCACGTCATCGAAGCCCTGGTGGAGGAGATTCAAGGCAACCTTGCCAACGGCGACAAGGTGAAGCTGAACCAGCTGGGCACTTTCCACATGACGTTCCGCTGTCCCGGCATGGAGGCCTCGGACAAATGTACGGTACGCAATATCTCGAAGGTGAATATCCGCTTTATCCCCGACAAGGAGTTGAAGCTGGTGAACGGCAGTACCGCCGTGACCCGTAGCCCGGCGAATGTGGGCTTTGTGCTCGACAAGCCCGAGGAGGGCGGCTCCGGCGGCGGCAATCAAGGCGGTGGTTCCGGAGGCGGCTCCGGCGACGACGGCGACCAGGGCGAAAATCCGCTGGGATAAAAAGGAATGATTAATGGTTAGTGATTAAGGGTTAATGAACACAAGCAAATCGTTTATCGCTAATCAATCCCTAATGATTAACCATTAATCATTAGCCATTAATCCTTAATCACTAATCCTTAACCATTAATTCTTAACCATTAATCCTTAATTTTATGAGTACAAAATCATCCGTTTGGGATAAGATTCTGAAAGTGATAATCGCTGTAGCCTCCGCGCTTATTGGTGCCCTGAGCGCCCATGCCATGACAGTGTAGCGGGTTTCCTTCACTTTTAATTTTTAATTTCTAATTTTTAATTCTCATGAGATTCATCAATCTTATCGTCGTCCATTGTTCCGCCACCCGCTGCGACCGCTGCTATACGGAGCACGACTTGACGACAGACCACCTGCGCCGGAGCTTCTCCGGCGCAGGTTATCATTTTTATATCCGCAAGAACGGTGACATCAAGTCCTTGCGTCCCTTGTCCCTGCCTGGTGCCCATGTCCGGGGTTGGAATGCAGGTAGCATCGGTGTCTGCTACGAAGGCGGTCTTGACGAGTGCGGTCGCCCTGCCGATACACGCACCCTTTTCCAAAAGCACTCCCTGCGTGTGCTTGTGTTGCTGCTGCTGAAGGATTATCCCGGTTCCCGGCTTTGCGGTCACCGCGACCTGAGCCCCGACCTGAACCATAACGGGGAGATAGAGCCGGAAGAGTGGGTGAAACAATGTCCCTGCTTTGATGCGGCGACTATACTGACAGAACCGCCACCACCCAATCCGGCATGCTTATAAAATGTTTTTATTCTCTTTCTTCGTGCTTTTCTCTCGCGCGTATATATATAATGTATAGTTATTTTCTCTCTTTTTCCTTTCTTCAAAATTGTTCATGCGAAATGCTTTTATGAATCAGTAAGTTACAAAAAAGTTTCATTTTTATTAAAAGAAAATGATAGATATGTTTGGCTTGTATTGTTAAATCCTATACCTTTGCACTCGCTTTCCAAGAGAAGGAAAGTGGTAAGATTGAAATACTGAGACAGAAGTGTGGAAGGTGACACAGAGAAATAAAGAGAGATAAAAATATTTTTCGAAAAATATTTGGAGCTTATTAATAATTCTCTTTATCTTTGCAGTCCGATTCGCAAAGAAAAAGAATTCTTCTTGTTTTGCTTTTCTTATCCTTGTTTAAAGGATTTGAAAATACAGAAAAGAAAAAAGAAAAAAAACTTCCGAAAATATTTGGAGGATATGCTTAAAAGTTCTTATCTTTGCATCCGCTTTCTGAAAAGAACAGCAATCGTGAAACGAGCGATCTTTGAACAGATTTACATAAACAATACAAGTAGTACAAGAGCAGGGCTTTTCCTTATCAATGGGGAATTGCCTTGGGTAAAACAAGAGAACCGTCAATACTTATTTTATATAGGTAAAGATAAACTTTTGAATTCGAGCGTCCTGAACAGATAACAAGCTGTCGCATTTTGATTTTTTAATTTGCGCAGTCACGATACTTTTACAATGAAGAGTTTGATCCTGGCTCAGGATGAACGCTAGCTACAGGCTTAACACATGCAAGTCGAGGGGCATCAGGAAGAAAGCTTGCTTTCTTTGCTGGCGACCGGCGCACGGGTGAGTAACACGTATCCAACCTGCCGATGACTCGGGGATAGCCTTTCGAAAGAAAGATTAATACCCGATGGTATATCTGAAAGGCATCTTTCAGCTATTAAAGAATTTCGGTCATTGATGGGGATGCGTTCCATTAGGTTGTTGGCGGGGTAACGGCCCACCAAGCCATCGATGGATAGGGGTTCTGAGAGGAAGGTCCCCCACATTGGAACTGAGACACGGTCCAAACTCCTACGGGAGGCAGCAGTGAGGAATATTGGTCAATGGACGAGAGTCTGAACCAGCCAAGTAGCGTGAAGGATGACTGCCCTATGGGTTGTAAACTTCTTTTATACGGGAATAAAGTTAGGCACGTGTGCCTTTTTGTATGTACCGTATGAATAAGGATCGGCTAACTCCGTGCCAGCAGCCGCGGTAATACGGAGGATCCGAGCGTTATCCGGATTTATTGGGTTTAAAGGGAGCGTAGGCGGATGCTTAAGTCAGTTGTGAAAGTTTGCGGCTCAACCGTAAAATTGCAGTTGATACTGGGTGTCTTGAGTACAGTAGAGGCAGGCGGAATTCGTGGTGTAGCGGTGAAATGCTTAGATATCACGAAGAACTCCGATTGCGAAGGCAGCTTGCTGGACTGTAACTGACGCTGATGCTCGAAAGTGTGGGTATCAAACAGGATTAGATACCCTGGTAGTCCACACAGTAAACGATGAATACTCGCTGTTTGCGATATACAGTAAGCGGCCAAGCGAAAGCGTTAAGTATTCCACCTGGGGAGTACGCCGGCAACGGTGAAACTCAAAGGAATTGACGGGGGCCCGCACAAGCGGAGGAACATGTGGTTTAATTCGATGATACGCGAGGAACCTTACCCGGGCTTAAATTGCAAATGAATGTTCTGGAAACAGATCAGCCGCAAGGCATTTGTGAAGGTGCTGCATGGTTGTCGTCAGCTCGTGCCGTGAGGTGTCGGCTTAAGTGCCATAACGAGCGCAACCCTTATCGATAGTTACCATCAGGTTATGCTGGGGACTCTGTCGAGACTGCCGTCGTAAGATGTGAGGAAGGTGGGGATGACGTCAAATCAGCACGGCCCTTACGTCCGGGGCTACACACGTGTTACAATGGGGGGTACAGAAGGCAGCTACACGGTGACGTGATGCTAATCCCTAAAACCTCTCTCAGTTCGGATTGGAGTCTGCAACCCGACTCCATGAAGCTGGATTCGCTAGTAATCGCGCATCAGCCACGGCGCGGTGAATACGTTCCCGGGCCTTGTACACACCGCCCGTCAAGCCATGAAAGCCGGGGGTACCTGAAGTGCGTAACCGCGAGGAGCGCCCTAGGGTAAAACTGGTGATTGGGGCTAAGTCGTAACAAGGTAGCCGTACCGGAAGGTGCGGCTGGAACACCTCCTTTCTGGAGTGACGTCTCGACTCGATCGTTGGTTCTTGCAGTTATGCTTCCATAAGAACCTCTTGTACTGCGCGTACTTGTTTATTAAAATATACGAGAAAAGTAGAAGCCGAGCCGTAAGGCGAGGGTTTGACTGACAGTCCTATAGCTCAGTTGGTTAGAGCGCTACACTGATAATGTAGAGGTCGGCAGTTCAACTCTGCCTGGGACTACTTCTCAGTTGGTGACCGACCGGTTACGATTTAGCGGGTCTTTCATCAATGGTGAAGGGGGATTAGCTCAGCTGGCTAGAGCACCTGCTTTGCACGCAGGGGGTCAACGGTTCGAATCCGTTATTCTCCACTTCTCAAGATTAGGAATTATCTTTAATCCTTAATCTTTGACAACGATCTTTGACATGATGTGACCAAAAAAAGTAAAGTTGAAAGCTGAAAGTATATATCGACCATACGTGATCGGTAAGACAAAAAGTAAGTAAGGGCACATGGCGGATGCCTTGGCTCTCGGAGGCGATGAAGGACGTGATAAGCTGCGATAAGCCGCGGGTAGGTGCAAATGACCTTTGATCCGCGGATTTCCGAATGGGACAACCCGATATCCTGAAGGGATATCATCCCGCAATGCGGGAGGCTAACGCAGGGAACTGAAACATCTTAGTACCTGCAGGAAAAGAAAATAAATAATGATTCCCCCAGTAGTGGCGAGCGAACGGGGAACAGCCCAAACCATCCATGTTACGGCATGTGTGGGGTTGTAGGACCACGTTGTGGCAAGAAAGTTGGTGAGCAGAATGTTCTGGAAAGTACAGCCATAGAGCATGATAGCTGCGTATGCGAAGCCAACCGAAGCCTAGTGGTATCCTGAGTAGCGCGGAGCACGAGGAATTCTGCGTGAATCTGCCGGGACCATCCGGTAAGGCTAAATACTCCCGAGAGACCGATAGTGAACCAGTACTGTGAAGGAAAGGTGAAAAGCACTTCGAACAGAAGAGTGAAATAGTTCCTGAAACCATGTGCCTACAAGCGGTCGGAGCACTTTTAGTGTGACGGCGTGCCTTTTGCATAATGAACCTACGAGTTACTTTTTCCGGCGAGGTTAAGGATCTCAGATCCGCAGCCGAAGCGAAAGCGAGTCTGAACAGGGCGTATAGTCGGAAGGAGTAGACGCGAAACCAAGTGATCTACCCTTGGGCAGGTTGAAGGATGGGTAACACCATCTGGAGGACCGAACCAATAAGCGTTGAAAAGCTTCTGGATGACCTGAGGGTGGGGGTGAAAGGCTAATCAAACTTGGAGATAGCTCGTACTCCCCGAAATGCATTTAGGTGCAGCCTTGACTTATACTGACATGAGGTAGAGCGACTGATAAGATGCGAGGGCTTCACCGCCTATCAAGTCTTGACAAACTCCGAATGCGTGTCAGTTCTATGTCAGGAGTGAGGGCATGGGTGCTAAGGTCCATGTCCTAAAGGAGAACAATCCGGACCAACAGCTAAGGTCCCGAAATGAATACTAAGTTGAACTAACGAAGTCAGATTGCTAAGACAGCTAGGATGTTGGCTTGGAAGCAGCCATTCATTTAAAGAGTGCGTAACAGCTCACTAGTCGAGGAGTTTGGCGTGGATAATAATCGGGCATAAGTATTCTACCGAAGCTTTGGGATGAGAAATCATCGGTAGGGGAGCATTCCACTCTGCGTCGAAGGTAAGGCGTGAGCCTTGCTGGAGCGTGTGGAAAAGCAAATGTAGGTATAAGTAACGATAAAGGGGGTGAGAAACCCCCTCGCCGAAAGACTAAGGTTTCCTGATCAACGCTAATCGGATCAGGGTAAGTCGGGTCCTAAGGCTCAGCCGAACGGCGAGGCCGATGGCAGAACCGGTTAATATTCCGGTACTACCTTAAGGAGTGACGTGGAGACGGAGTCGTGACAGCGCCGCGGACTGACGGAATAGTCCGTTGAAGGGTGTAGATGTTGATTGTTCCAGGCAAATCCGGAATGAGAGTCGAACCTGACAGTATGGAGCGTCCTTCTGGACAATCCAATAGTGCGTGTAATCATACTTCCAAGAAAATCCGCTAAACTTAATCCTTACGGTACCCGTACCGCAAACGGACACACGTAGTCGGGTTGAATATACTAAGGCGCTTGAGTGATTCACGGTTAAGGAACTAGGCAAACTGACCCTGTAACTTCGGGATAAAGGGTCCTCAAGCAATTGAGGCGCAGAGAATAGGTCCAGGCAACTGTTTAACAAAAACACAGGGCTGTGCAAAATTGAAAGATGAAGTATACAGCCTGACACCTGCCCGGTGCTGGAAGGTTAAGAGGAGACGTCATCGCAAGAGAAGCGTTGAATTGAAGCCCCAGTAAACGGCGGCCGTAACTATAACGGTCCTAAGGTAGCGAAATTCCTTGTCGGGTAAGTTCCGACCTGCACGAATGGTGTAATGATCTGGACGCTGTCTCAACCGTGAGCTCAGTGAAATTGTAGTATCGGTGAAGATGCCGATTACCCGCGATGGGACGAAAAGACCCCGTGAACCTTTACTATAGCTTAACATTGAATTTGGGTAATTGATGTGTAGGATAGGCCGGAGGCTTTGAAGCGGGCACGCCAGTGTTCGTGGAGCCGCTGTTGAAATACGGCCCTTTGATTATTTGAGTTCTAACCCGCTGTTGCGGGGACACTGTTTGGTGGGTAGTTTGACTGGGGTGGTCGCCTCCAAAAGCGTAACGGAGGCTTCTAAAGGTGCCCTCACGACGATTGGTAACCGTCGGCAGAGTGTAATGGCATAAGGGCGCTTGACTGGGAGACTCACAAGTCGATCAGGTAGGAAACTAGAGCATAGTGATCCGGTGTTTCTGTATGGAAAGGACATCGCTCAAAGGATAAAAGGTACTCCGGGGATAACAGGCTGATCCCTCCCAAGAGCTCATATCGACGGAGGGGTTTGGCACCTCGATGTCGGCTCGTCACATCCTGGGGCTGGAGAAGGTCCCAAGGGTTGGGCTGTTCGCCCATTAAAGTGGCACGCGAGCTGGGTTCAGAACGTCGTGAGACAGTTCGGTCTCTATCTATCGTGGGCGCATGAAATTTGCGTGGCTCTGACACTAGTACGAGAGGACCGTGTTGGACTGACCTCTGGTTTACCGGTTGTGCCGCCAGGTGCATTGCCGGGTATCTAAGTCGGGATTGGATAAGTGCTGAAAGCATCTAAGTACGAAGCCAGCCACAAGATTAGATTTCTCAGGGTCGTTGTAGACTACAACGTTGATAGGACGCAGGTGTACAGGCAGCGATGTCATAGCCGAGCGTTACTAATTGCCCGTTCACTTTTTGCCTTGCCTTGTATGGAGGTATATACGTTCAGCCATAAATGAATGCTTTGCTTTTTTCGCATCATGTCTACCTTATTCAGGTGACTACAGCACCGGGGTTCCACCTCTTCCCATTCCGAACAGAGAAGTTAAGCCCGGTCACGCCGATGGTACTGCGTAACAGTGGGAGAGTAGGTAGTCGCCGTTTTTCAGAAGAAGCCTCCGTGTCTGATAAGGATACGGAGGCTTCGTTCGTTTTAGATACCTCCGGAACTGCTCCCCTTAATCCTTGCCATGCGTTGTTGTAGACGTATTTTCTGCTTCTTTTGTCATTCTTTTGTTATCATTACAGAACAAAGTTGGTGTAAAACGAGTTTTTTTTGGAAGAGCAAGAACTTTTCTTCCTTTCTTTCTATTCAATATCAAATGGATTTTTGTAAATTTGGCGTGAATCTAATAGGAAGGGAAAAAATCACGCAATTAATATTGTAATATAAATCATATAATAACTCCTGCAAATATGGAAAACAAGATTCAAGAGCTGACCGATAAGATCTACCGCGAAGGCGTAGAGAAAGGAAATGAAGAGGCACAGAAACTTATCGCAAAAGCTCAGGAAGAAGCCAAGAGAATTATAGAGGATGCACGTAAGGAAGCGGATTCTATCGTGGCTACCGCCCATAAGTCTGCCGATGAACTGGCAGAGAATACAAAATCTGAATTAAAGTTGTTTGCCGGTCAGGCTGTGAATGCTCTGAAGTCCGAAATCGCTACGTTGGTGACGGACAACATTGTGAATGCCGATGTAAAGGCATTTGCTGCAAACAAGAATTATCTTAATGCCTTCATCGTTGCATTGGCGTCCAAATGGAGTGTGAACGAACCAATCGTTATCTCTACTGCGGATGCGGAAGGCTTGACGAAATATTTCGCAGCGAAGGCGAAAGACCTGCTGGACAAGGGTGTGAAGATTGAGCAAGTGAATGGCATCAAAACCTTGTTCTCCGTATCGCCTGCCGATGGTTCGTACAAGGTGAACTTCGGCGAAGAAGAATTTATGAATTACTTCAAGGAATTCCTGCGTCCGCAATTAGTGGAAATGCTGTTCTAAAAACTCCCACAGGATTATGAGTAAATACTATTACTTGGTAGCCGGTTTGCCTGAACTTACTCTGGAAGACAGTAAACTGAGCTATACAGTAGCCGATTTCAGGACGGAACTATATCCTGCCTTGTCGGAAGATGATAAAAAGTTGATAGATTTGTTTTATCTGAAATTCGACAATGCGAATGTCTTGAAACTATTGAAGGATAAGGATGCTGCCATCGACCCGCGCGGAAACTATTCGTCGGAGGAACTGGCGGAATATATCTCACGACTGAAGGATGGCGACGAAGTCTCTGACAGTGTATTCCCATCTTATCTCTCCACGTTCATTTCCGAATACTTCAGCCTGCCTGCCGAGGACGGTTTCTTGTATGAAGACCGCCTGGCAGCGCTCTATTACGCCTATGCCATGGAATGTAAGAATCAGTTTGTGTCTTCCTGGTTTGGTTTCAACCTCACTCTCAATAATATATTGGTGGCGCTCACAGCACGTAAGTTCAAGCTGGACATTGCTCCGCTGATTGTGGGTGATACGGAAGTGTGCGAGGCTCTGCGTACTTCCAATGCTCGTGACTTCGGTCTGGGTACTGAGGTGGATTATCTGGAGCAGCTGGTGAAAATCAGCGAGACGGAGGAACTGGTGGACCGGGAAAAGAAGCTGGACCAGCTTCGCTGGGACTGGATGGAGGAGGCCACATTCTTCGATTACTTTACCGTGGAACGTCTGTTTGTCTTCCTGCTACAGCTGGAGATGATAGAACGGTGGATTTCGTTGGATAAAGAGAAGGGTAACCAACTGTTCCGCAGCATTATCGCTGCCTTGAAAGACGATGTGCAGATACCCGCAGAATTCAGATAAAATAAACAACTAAAAATATATGGCAACAAAAGGAACTGTTAGTGGCGTAATAGCCAACATGGTGACCCTCGTCGTCGACGGACCGGTAGCGCAGAATGAGATTTGTTATATCTCGACCGGAGGAGACAAGTTGATGGCGGAGGTGATTAAGGTAGTAGGTACCCAGGTCTACGTGCAGGTATTTGAGAGTACCCGCGGACTGAAAGTGGGGGCCGAAGCCGAGTTTACCGGACATATGCTCGAAGTGACACTGGGGCCCGGTATGCTTTCGAAGAACTACGACGGTCTGCAAAACGACCTCGACAAGATGGATGGCGTTTTCCTGAAACGCGGGCAATATACCTATCCGCTGGATAAAGGAAGCAAATGGCATTTTGTGCCTTTGGCAAAGGTGGGCGACCAAGTGGAAGCCGCTGCCTGGCTGGGACAAGTGGACGAGAACTTCCAGCCTCTGAAAATCATGGTGCCTTTTGAACAGAAAGGTGTGTGCACCGTGAAATCCATCGCAAAGGAAGGTGATTACAGCATTGAGGATACCATTGCAGTGCTGACGGATGGCGAAGGCAATGACATCCGGGTGAACATGATACAGAAATGGCCCGTGAAGCGTGCCATGACCAACTATAAGGAAAAACCGCGTCCTTTCAAACTGCTGGAAACCGGTGTGCGCGTAATCGATACCGTGAACCCGATTGTGGAAGGTGGTACGGGCTTTATCCCCGGTCCGTTCGGTACAGGAAAGACGGTACTACAGCATGCCATTTCAAAACAGGCGGAAGCGGACATCGTAATCATCGCTGCCTGCGGTGAGCGTGCCAACGAGGTTGTGGAAATCTTTACAGAATTCCCCGAATTGGTTGACCCGCATACGGGACGGAAGCTGATGGAACGTACGATTATCATCGCCAATACTTCGAACATGCCGGTGGCTGCCCGTGAGGCATCTGTCTACACGGCAATGACGATTGCGGAATACTACCGGAGCATGGGATTGAAGGTGCTGCTGATGGCGGACTCCACCTCACGTTGGGCGCAGGCATTGCGCGAGATGTCCAACCGTATGGAGGAGTTGCCCGGTCCCGATGCCTTCCCGATGGACTTGTCCTCCATCATCTCCAACTTCTACGGCCGTGCGGGTTATGTGAAGCTGAACAACGGCGAGTCCGGTTCCATTACTTTCATTGGTACGGTATCGCCTGCGGGCGGTAACCTGAAGGAGCCGGTAACCGAGAATACGAAGAAGGTGGCTCGCTGCTTCTATGCCCTTGAGCAGGACCGTGCCGACAAGAAGCGTTATCCTGCCGTAAATCCGATTGACTCGTATTCCAAATACATTGAATACCCTGAATTCGAGGAGTATATCACCAAGCACATCAACGGTGATTGGATTGGCAAGGTGAATGAAATCAAGACCCGTTTGCAGCGTGGTAAGGAGATTGCCGAGCAAATCAACATCCTGGGTGACGACGGCGTGCCCGTAGAATATCACGTGACTTTCTGGAAATCGGAACTGATTGACTTCGTTATCCTGCAGCAGGATGCCTTTGACGAAGTTGATGCCGTGACTCCGATGGAGCGTCAGGAGGAGATTCTGAATATGGTAATAGAAATCTGTCATACCGAATTTGAGTTCGACAACTTCAACGAAGTAATGGATTACTTCAAGAAGATGATTAACATCTGCAAGCAGATGAACTACTCGAAGTTCAAGTCGGAAGAATACGAGAAGTTCCATAAGCAGTTGCAGGAACTGGTTGAGGAACGGAAAGCCTAAGGATGTACTATTTGACTGTTTACAATTTACTATTTGCCTTGCGGATGCAGGTGCACGGAGGTTGTAGATAGGAAAATAGTAGAATAGGATGGCAGAGATTTAAATAGTAAATAGTAAATTGTCAAATAGTAAATAAATAGATGGCAACAAAAGCATTTCAAAAGATATATACCAAGATTACTCAGATTACGAAAGCTACGTGTTCGCTGAAGGCAACCGGAGTGGGGTATGACGAGTTGGCGACCGTAAACGGCAAACTTGCCCAGGTGGTGAAGATTGCCGGCGACGAAGTGACTTTGCAGGTGTTCGAGGGTACGGAAGGTATTCCCACCAATGCAGAGGTAGTATTCTTGGGCAAGGCTCCTACAATCAAAGTGAGCGAGCAGCTTGCCGGACGGTTCTTCAACGCCTTTGGCGACCCCATCGACGGTGGTCCGGCCATTGAAGGCGAGGAGGTGGAAATTGGCGGTCCGTCCGTGAATCCGGTGCGCCGTAAGCAGCCTTCGGAACTGATTGCAACCGGTATTGCAGGCATCGACCTGAACAATACGCTGGTGTCCGGACAGAAGATTCCGTTCTTTGCCGACCCCGACCAGCCCTTCAACCAGGTGATGGCGAATGTGGCTCTGCGTGCGGAGACTGACAAGATTATCCTTGGCGGTATGGGTATGACGAACGATGACTACCTCTACTTCAAGAACGTATTCTCCAATGCCGGTGCGCTCGACCGTATCGTCAGCTTTATGAATACCACCGAGAATCCTCCGGTAGAGCGTCTGCTGATTCCGGATATGGCACTGACGGCAGCCGAGTATTTCGCTGTGAACAATAATGAAAAGGTGCTGGTGCTGCTTACGGATATGACTTCCTACGCCGATGCGCTCGCCATCGTGTCCAACCGTATGGACCAGATTCCTTCGAAGGACTCCATGCCGGGTTCCCTTTATTCGGACTTGGCGAAAATATACGAAAAGGCGGTGCAATTCCCAAGCGGCGGTTCCATCACGATTATTGCGGTGACGACTCTGTCCGGTGGCGACATTACGCATGCCGTGCCCGACAATACGGGTTATATCACGGAAGGCCAGTTGTTCCTCCGTCGTGACAGCGACATCGGTAAGGTTATCGTTGACCCATTCCGTTCCTTGTCCCGTCTGAAGCAGCTTGTTACGGGTAAAAAGACGCGTAAGGACCATCCGCAGGTGATGAATGCCGCCGTGCGTCTGTATGCCGACGCTGCCAACGCCAAGACCAAGCTTGAAAACGGTTTCGACCTGACGAACTACGACGAACGTACCCTTGCCTTTGCCAAGGACTACTCCAACCAGCTACTGGCCATCGATGTCAACCTCGATACCACAGAGATGCTCGATGTGGCATGGAGTCTGTTCGGCAAGTATTTCCGTCCGGAAGAGGTGAATATCAAGAAAGAGCTTGTGGACCAGTTCTGGCCGAAAGCAAACTAAATAAATGTACGATTAGACGATTTACGGTTTACGATTGATATTACTGAAATTGTAAATCTGTAAATTGAGAAATTGAGTAGCTTCAGTCGTCTAATCGTAAATCGTTAAATCGTAAATAAAATGGCTATTAAGTTTCAATATAACAAAACCTCCCTCCAGCAGTTGGAAAAGCAACTGAAGGTGCGCGTGCGTACACTCCCCATCATCAAGAACAAGGAGAGTGCCCTGCGTATGGAAGTGAAGCGTTGCAAGGGCGATGCTGCCGCGCTGGATGCGAGGTTGGAAAAGGAAATCCAAGCTTACGAAGCCATGTTCGCCCTTTGGAATGAGTTCGACGCTTCATTGATAAAGGTCAGCGATGTTCATCTCGGTGTGAAGAAGATTGCCGGTGTACGGGTGCCATTGCTCGAGAATGTAGATTTCGAGATACGTCCCTACAGCTTGTTCAATGCGCCCAAATGGTATGCGGACGGGTTACATCTGCTCAAGTCGCTGGCACATACTGCCATCGAGCGTGAATTTATCGTTGCCAAGTTGAATTTGTTGGAACATGCGCGTAAAAAGACCACCCAGAAGGTGAATCTTTTTGAGAAAGTACAGATTCCGGGCTATCAGGATGCTCTGCGCAAAATCAAGCGGTTTATGGAAGACGAGGAGAACCTCTCCAAGTCATCGCAGAAAATCATGAAGTCCCATCAGGAGAAAAGGAAGGAGGCAGAGGCATGATTACGAAAATGAAGAAGCTCACGTTCCTTGTGTATCATAAGGAGTACGAAGCGTTTCTGGCACAGATCCGGGAACTGGGCGTGGTGCACGTTGTGGAAAGGCAGTGCGGCGAGATGGACGACACCTTGCAGCGATTCATGCAGAAGCGTACGCTCTACAAGAATATGCTTCAGAGCATGTACACCCTGGCGGACAAACAGCCGGAAGAAAAGGTGCATAAAGAGTTGTCTGCCGATGCTTTGGTGAAATCCTATGAGGATTTGCAGGCACGTATACAAGACTTGAACCAGCAGATTCCCGCCATTGACAAGGACGTGGCACAGATGGAGGCTTGGGGTGATTTCGATTGGGAATCCATCCGCCGGCTGGAAGATGCCGGCTGGTTCGTGCAGTTCTACACCTGCCCGGAGAAAGACTATAACGAAGCGTGGGCAGAGGACTACAATGCCATCGTGGTGAAAGAGAACGGCGGACATCTTTATTTTGTGACCGTCACTCCCCAGCCGGTAGAGCTGGATGTGGAACCGCTCCGTCTGCCTTCACTCAGCCTCTCCGAGCTGAGCCGGAAGAAAGCCGGTACGGAAGAAGCCCTTGTGCAGGCACATGCCGGGCTGAAAGACTTCTGCAAGGCGAATTACTGTACGTTGGAGAAATACAACCTCCAGCTTCAAGGAGAAATAGACCTGCTGAAAGTCAAGCTGAACAGCGAGCAGATGGCGGAAGGAGCCGTAGTGCTGATGGAAGGCTGGATTCCCGAAGACTGCGAGGCGGATGTGAGGAAACTTCTCGATGAAAACGGCACTTATTATGAGATAAGGGCGGCCAGACGCGAGGACAACGCTCCCATCAAGTTGAAAAACAACGCCTATACACGCATGTACGAAGTGCTTACAAAAATGTACGGCATGCCCGACTATGCAGAGTTCGACCCGACGCCAATACTTGCGCCGTTCTTCTCGCTCTTCTTTGCCTTCTGTATGGGAGACGCGGGCTACGGCTTGGTGCTGATAGCACTCGGGTTCATCCTGAAAAAGAAGATGTCCGAGTCCATGAAAGGCATGATGAATCTGGTGATTACGCTGGGTATATTCACGGCCGTCATCGGTGCCATACTGGGAACATTCTTCGGTGTAAGCCTCTTCGACCTGGAGATACCCGCCAAACTGAAGGAATTCATGATTGTGGGCAAGATAGGCGAGACCACCTATGACAAACAAATGCTGCTGGCGCTGATTATCGGTGCGGTGCATATCTGCATTGCCATGACGGTGAAGGCAGTGGGGCAGACCGTGCGCTTCGGCTTCAAGGAGTCGCTCAGTGCCTGGGGATGGCTGTTGCTGGTAGTGGGATTTATCTGTACCGGCGGACTTTCCTTCTTCAAGATAATTTCGGAAGATGTGTCTACATGGGCATTCATCGTGATTGGCGGCGTTTCCGCCATTGGCATCTACCTGCTGAACAACATCCACCGGAATGTATTTGTCAACATCGGTGCCGGGGTATGGGACACCTATAATATGGCAACCGGACTGATGGGCGATATACTTTCCTACATCCGTCTCTATGCCCTCGGTCTGGCAGGCGGTATGCTTGGCGGCGTGTTCAATCAGCTTGCCTTCATGGTGAACGATGCGGCAGGACCTGCCCTGGGCTGGCTGTTCTGCGGACTGATACTGATATTCGGGCATACGCTGAATATCGCCATGTCTTGCCTGAGCGCTTTCGTCCATCCTCTCCGTCTGACATTCGTGGAATACTTCAAGAATTCCGGTTACGAAGGCAAGGGCGAAGCCTACAAACCTTTTACAGTAGTAAAGAAATAAACAAATTAAAAAACAAATAAAAATAGAAACATTATGAATGAAATTTTAGGTTATCTCGGTCTGGGCCTGATGTTGGCCCTTGCAGGAATTGGCAGTTGCTTCGGTACAACAATCGCCGGTAGTGCGGCAGAAGGAGCTTTGAAGAAAGACCCTTCCAAGTCAGCAAGTTATATGATTTTGTCGGCTCTTCCGGCTACGCAGGGACTTTACGGCTTCGTGGCTTTCCTGATGTCTATGGGCAGGGATTTTGCTACGGACGGCCCTTTGATGCTGGGTATCGGACTGGGTGTCGGGCTGGTATGTCTGTTCTCCGCTATCCGTCAGGGACAGATTTGTGCCAGCGGTATCGTGGGTATCTCACAAGGACACGACGTACAGACCAATACAATGATTTACGCCGCACTTCCTGAATTCTACGCTATTTTGGCGCTGGTAGCTGCATTGATGGTATAATCCGGATTATAAGAAAATAAGCTCCAGGGATTTACAACTGAAATCTCTGGAGCTTTTTGTTTAAATCCTTGGGGATTCAACTGAAAGCTCCAGGGATTCTCCGTATAAACTTCGGGAATTTTAGACGAAAAATGCAGGGATGGGCGAACCCATGAGGCTTTTGTGGCTAAACTATGATATTCCGTAAACGATTGTTTATGCATATTTAATCAGTTTTTTCGATTAAAAGGCTATTTTTCAAAGAATAATACGTACTTTTGCAGCCGTAATTAAGATAAAGAGATTATAACATAATATGACTAAAGAACTACTTACCCCCGATTACATCTTCGAAGCGAGCTGGGAAGTGTGTAATAAAGTAGGCGGTATCTATACGGTTTTGTCTACAAGGGCAAATACTTTACAGACTAAATTTCGCGATAGATTATTCTTTATAGGGCCGGATTTCTGGCAGGGAAAAGAGAACCCTTTGTTCATTGAGTCTGATAACCTTTGCGCAGCGTGGAAAAAATATGCTGCGTTGAAAGACAATCTCTCTGTTCGTGTAGGACGCTGGAACATTCCGGGGGAACCTATTGTTATATTGGTTGATTTCCAACCGTTCTTTGCAGAAAAAAATGAGATTTATACAGAGATGTGGAACCGCTATCAAGTGGATTCGCTGCATGGATATGGCGATTATGACGAAGCATCCATGTTTGCTTTCGCTACCGGAAAGGTGATAGAGAGTTTCTACCGCTATAATCTGACGGAAACAGACAAAGTGGTGTTCCAGGCACACGAGTGGATGACCGGTATGGCCGCCCTCTATCTTCAGTCTGCCGTTCCCGAGATAGGGACTATCTTCACCACACATGCCACGTCCATCGGCCGTTCCATAGCAGGCAACAATAAGCCGCTCTACGATTATCTCTTCGCTTACAACGGCGACCAGATGGCGGAGGAGTTGAATATGCAGTCTAAGCATTCCATAGAAAAGCAGACGGCTCATTATGTGGACTGCTTCACTACCGTGAGCGAAATCACAAACAACGAATGCAAGGAGTTGCTTGACAAGCCTGCGGACGTTGTGCTGATGAACGGTTTTGAAGATGATTTTGTACCGAAAGGCGCCACTTTCACGGGCAAGCGAAAACGTGCCCGTTCCACCATGTTGCGTGTGGCAAACTGCCTGCTGGGTGAGGACTTGGGTGATGATACGCTGATTATCGGTACCAGCGGACGCTATGAGTTCAAGAATAAGGGCATTGATGTGTTCCTGGAATCATTGAATAGGCTGAACCGGGATAAGGATTTGAAAAAGAAAGTATTGGCGTTTGTCAACGTGCCTAGTTGGGTGGGAGACCCCCGCGAGGATTTGCAGAAACGCCTTAAGAGCAAGGATAAGTTTACCGAGCCGTTACAGTGCCCTTTCATCACTCACTGGCTGCACAATATGACGCACGACCAGGTGCTGGATATGCTGAAATACCTCGGTATGGGCAATCGTCCCGAAGATAAGGTGAAAGTGATTTTTGTACCCTGCTATCAGGATGGCCACGACGGTATTCTCAACAAGCATTATTATGACTTGATTTTAGGCGAAGATCTTAGTGTTTATCCGTCTTATTACGAACCATGGGGATATACCCCGCTGGAAAGCGTGGCTTTCCGCGTGCCCACTATCACCACCGACCTTGCCGGTTTTGGACTTTGGGTGAACAGTCTGAAGAATCAGCATGGCATTGACGACGGAGTGGAGGTGCTGCACCGTTCGGATTACAATTATTCCGAAGTGGCAGACGGCATAAAGGATACCGTAGCCTTGTTCTCGACCAAGACAGAAGCCGAAATCAAGGAAATCCGTAAACGTGCAGGTCAGGTGGCAGAGCAGGCCTTATGGAAGCATTTTATAAAGTATTACTATGAGGCTTATGATATTGCGCTGTGCAACGCCATGAAGCGTCAATTAAGATAAAAGAATTATTAATCAATTAGTTATCATACAATGAAGATTAAAGTTAGTAATGTAAACACTCCTAACTGGAAAGACGTGAATGTGAAATCGCACATTCCTGCCGAACTGGAGAAACTGTCTGAACTGGCACGTAACATTTGGTGGTCATGGAATTATGAAGCCACCGAACTCTTCAGAGATCTTGAACCTGCCCTTTGGAAAGAAGTGGGACAGAACCCCGTACTTCTGCTGGAGCGTATGAGTTATGCCAAACTTGAAGCGCTTGCCAACGATAAGGTTATTCTGCGCAGAATGGAAGATGTATATTCAAAATTCCGTACATACATGGATGTGACGCCTGACAGCAAGCGCCCGTCTGTTGCCTATTTCAGCATGGAGTATGGTTTGAACCACGTACTTAAGATATATTCCGGTGGTCTGGGCGTACTTGCCGGTGACTATTTGAAAGAGGCTTCCGACAGTAACGTTGACTTGTGTGCAGTCGGTTTCTTGTATCGCTATGGTTACTTTACCCAAACCTTGTCTATGGACGGTCAGCAGATCGCCAACTACGAGGCGCAAAACTTCGGACAGTTACCCATCGATCGTGTATTGGACGAGAATGGACAACAAGTGGTGGTGGATGTTCCTTATCTGGATTACTACGTGCATGCTTATGTGTGGAGAGTAAATGTAGGACGCATCTCCCTCTATCTGCTTGATACAGACAATGAAATGAACAGTGAGTTCGACCGTTCCATCACTCACCAACTGTATGGCGGTGACTGGGAAAACCGTCTGAAGCAGGAGATTTTGTTGGGTATCGGCGGTATTCTGACGCTGAAGAAGCTGGGCATCAAGAAAGATATTTATCACTGCAACGAAGGACATGCTGCTTTGATCAACGTACAGCGCATCTGTGACTACGTGGCCGAAGGTCTGACTTACGACCAGGCTATCGAGTTGGTACGTGCTTCTTCTCTCTATACTGTACATACTCCGGTTCCTGCCGGTCACGACTACTTCGACGAAGGTCTTTTCGGCAAGTACATGGGCGGCTATCCTTCAAGAATGGGTATCAGCTGGGATGACCTGATGGACCTCGGACGTAACAATCCGGGCGACAAGGGCGAGCGTTTCTGTATGTCTGTATTCGCTTGCAACACTTCTCAAGAGGTGAACGGTGTGAGCTGGTTGCACGGGAAGGTTTCCCAGGAGATGTTCGCTTCCATCTGGAAGGGCTACTTCCCCGAAGAAAGTCATGTGGGCTACGTTACCAACGGTGTACACTTCCCCACTTGGAGCGCTACGGAGTGGAAACATCTCTATGCTGCGCATTTTGATGAAAACTTCCTCTACGACCAGTCCAACCCCAAGATTTGGGAGGCTATCTATAACGTGTCCGACGAAGAAATCTGGAAGACGCGCATGGTGATGAAGAACAAACTGATTGACTATGTCCGCAAGCAATACCGTGAAACTTGGTTGAAGAATCAAGGTGATCCCTCACGCATCGTTTCCCTGCTGGACAAAATCAATCCGAATGCCCTGCTGATAGGTTTCGGACGCCGTTTCGCCACCTACAAGCGTGCACACTTACTGTTCACCGACCTCGATCGTCTGTCCAAGATCGTGAATAACCCTGACTATCCGGTACAGTTCCTTTTCACTGGCAAGGCTCACCCGCACGATGGTGCAGGTCAGGGCTTGATTAAGAGAATCATCGAGATTTCCCGCCGTCCGGAGTTCCTGGGTAAGATTATCTTCCTGGAAAATTATGATATGCAGTTGGCACGTCGCCTCGTTTCAGGTGTGGATATCTGGCTGAACACTCCGACACGTCCGCTCGAAGCATCCGGTACTTCCGGCGAGAAGGCGTTGATGAACGGTGTTGTAAACTTCTCCGTACTCGACGGCTGGTGGCTGGAGGGCTATCGCGAAGGTGCCGGTTGGGCATTGACCGAAAAGCGTACTTACCAGAATCAGGAACATCAGGACCAACTCGATGCCGCTACTATCTACAGCATTCTTGAGCAGGAAATTCTGCCGTTGTTCTATGCACGTAACAAGAAGGGATATTCGGAAGGTTGGGTGAAGACTATCAAGAACTCCATCGCACAGATTGCTCCCCACTATACAATGAAGCGCCAGTTGGATGACTATTACGATAAGTTCTACATCAAGGAAGCCAAACGTTTCAAGATGCTGGCTGCCGACGGTTATGCCAAGGCTAAGGAAATAGCTGCCTGGAAGGAAGAAGTTGCCGAAAAATGGGACAGCATTGAAGTGGTGTCTTGCGAAAAGACTGAAGACCTGGTGAAAGGCTCCATCGAGAGCGGTAAGGAATACACCATTACTTACGTTATCGACGAGAAGGGCTTGAACGATGCTATCGGTCTGGAACTGGTGACTACTTATACGGCTCAGGATGGCAAACAGCACGTTTACTCCGTAGAACCGTTCAATGTAGTGAAGAAAGAAGGTAACCTTTATACTTTCCAAGCTAAGCACAAGATGGAAAATGCGGGTAGCTTCAAGGTTTCTTACCGTATGTTCCCGAAGAATGCAGACCTGCCTCACCGTCAAGACTTCTGCTACGTTCGCTGGTTCGTATAAGAGCATAAAAAACAGATAATGTGTTTGCGATATGGCAGAACACATTGTCTGTTCAGATGAAAGATATCATCTGCATGATGCAGGCAGACCATCCGTTTACTTTAAACGGATGGTCTGTTTCTTTTCTAGAGCTTGCTTTTTATTTCGGCTGTCCAGGCGTCAATGCGTTCGGCGGTTTTGTCACTCTCGTTCACTTCGTCGAGGGGAAGTCCTACGAATGCATCGTCTACCACGGCGATGGAAGAGGAGAAGGAATACCCGTCCGTGCTGACTTTGTTGCCCAAGAAGGTACACCCACTATCCTTCAAGTCCTCGTAGAGTACTCCGATGCCGTCGCAGAATGTGTCGCAGTAGGATTCGGAGTCGCCGCAACCGAATAGGGCTACGAGCTTCATGGAAAGGTCGGTGCTCTTCAGTACTTTTACGCCGTCATACCAGTCGTCCTGCAGTTCGCCGTCTCCCCAAGTGGAGGTACCTAGAACCAGCACTTCATATTCCTTGATTTTATCGGCGGTCATCTTGTCAACACTATGTACGTCGGTGGAGGAAACTCCCAACTTTTTGGCTATCTGGTTAGCCAACTCTTCGCAGGTTCCGGTACTGGAACCATAAAAAACACCAGTCTTTTTCATTGTAAATAAAGTGATTAAATTGTTTGCTGCAAAGTAAAGGCTTTGCCGGAGAACGTGAAATACCTACATGTAGGGCTTTTAGTGTTGTGCCGCTCCCCATTTCGGGTTAGCTTGTGGCGTGGTTTATAGAGGTCGTGGCTACCTACTAATTGGGATGGCAGACTCTCTTTTTGATGAAAAGTAGGTATTGCCGGATTGTTAAAAATGAAGGACATTTGTACCGGTAATAATAGACAAGTGTTTATGGTTAGATTCGTACATTCCACTCATTCGCAATTCCATCCTTCCGTGGCTGGTAAGTGGCTGGTGTGGGGGACTTTGATGATGCTTCTTGCGGGGGTGGCTATCATTGTTTTTTCGGTATTCTCGCATGATGCACTCGATGCGTGCTGTAATTGCATAATCTGTACTTTCAACCGTGTCCCGAAGGAAGGGGAATATTTGTATAACCGCTACCTGCCGGTCATCAGCATGGTGTGGGTGGCGTTTCTGATACTTTTGGTATATGTGGTCCGCTATTGCATGAACAAGAGGAGGTAGCCGGGTGTTCTATAGGTAAAACTGAAAGGAGACTATATGAAAAAGATTGTTTTGCTTCGCCACGGCGAGAGTGCATGGAATAAGGAAAACCGCTTCACGGGGTGGACGGATGTTGATTTGACAGAGAAAGGCGTTGCTGAAGCTGTAAGAGCGGGTGAGCTGCTGGCAGAAAAGGGATTCCGCTTCAAGAAGGCGTATACTTCCTATCTGAAGCGTGCCGTGAAGACACTGGATTGTGTGCTGGACCGCCTCGACCAGGACTGGATTCCGGTGGAGAAATCGTGGAGGTTGAATGAGAAACACTACGGCCAGTTGCAAGGGCTGAACAAGGCAGAGACGGCTGCCAAGTACGGTGACGAGCAGGTGTTGGTATGGCGCCGGAGCTTTGATGTGGCTCCGCATGCATTGGCCGAGGATGACCCACGTAATCCGCGTTTTGAGGACCGTTATCAAGAAGTGCCCGATGCCGAACTGCCCCGTACGGAGTCGTTGAAAGATACGATTGAGCGTATCATGCCTTACTGGAAGTGTATCATCTTCCCGAATCTGAAAATGGCCGACGAATTGCTGGTAGTGGCTCATGGCAATAGCCTGCGGGGTATTATTAAGCATCTGAAGCATATTTCGGACGATGAAATCGTGCATCTGAACCTGCCTACGGCGGTGCCCTATGTTTTTGAGTTTGATAATGAGCTAAACTTGACGGAAGACTATTTCTTGGGTAACCCTGAGGAGATAAAGAAATTAATGGAGGCTGTGGCCAATCAAGGAAAGAAGAAATGATTTTGGTGCGCGGAAGCGCTCTATTTCTTTATCCTTTCATTCCATGAAGCAGCGTCATGCTGAGCAGTACCCCGACCACTATGCAGATGAGGATAAGGAAACAGTTCATGAGCCGTGCGCCCAGCTTGGTTTCCTTGTGTAAGTTCTGTTCAAAGTAGTTCTTGAAGAACAGATAGATGGCAGGTACGGTGGCGCTTGCCAGCAGGAGGTCTTCGGGAATCTTGTAGATGTAGACTTTGGAAAAGGCGATGAGCGCCCAGTGGCAAAGGAACAGAATGACGAGCAGGTTGACCCTGCGCGAGAAAGCCAGCAGTAGCCCGATGGTGAAAACTGCTACCGAGCAGGGCATCACGGTGGTGGTCATCATGGGAAATTCCATTCCGCGTGCCCACGAAAGGAGCGGGTAGAGGAAAGGCATTGCATAGAGTACCCCCACCAGTACTTTGTATTTCGGGTTGCGCTCGAACGGAGTGTAGTCGGTAAACAAATCCCATAGCCACAATAGTGCAATCACTCCCCAGAAGATGGCGAGTATATAGTGGTGTCCGCGCGCTCCGCAATACATCATGTAGTACACGACGGATATCCACCCGTTCAGAAATACCATGTAGATTTTCATGGAGCGTTTTGCCCATAAGGTCGGTTTCCGGTAGAGCTGCGTGGTGAGCAGGATACCTGCTGCGGTGATGAGGAGCTGTGTCCACCAGGTGGCCTCGTTGTATTGTGCGATAGTATTCCAGAATATTTCCATTTGTGTCCATTAAAAAAACGGCTGCAAAGGTAGAGTTTTCTGCCGAAAGAATGAAATCGTTTTCTACATTTTGCCTATCTTTGTGCCTCCAAAAAAATAGGTAAAAAGATTCATGGATAAGACTTTGACTGAACAAGAGATTGCCCTGCTGCGCAGGAAACTCGATTTATTGCTTCGTACCGGACAGCTGCTGGTGGAGAGTGCGGCTGATACAAACCGTGTTGTTCGTAACCTGAACCGTGTTGCCGCCTATCTGGGGCTGCCGGAAGAAAAACTCCACATCGACGTAAGTTATACCATGCTGGTGGTGAATGTGAGCGACGGCCTGCATTCGTTCTCCAAATTCCAGAAGTGCGAGAAGCATGGCATCAACATGACAGCCATTTCCGAAATCAGCAAACTGTCCTGGCGGGCCATTGAGAATGACTACTCCCTCGACCAGTATGAGGAGGAACTAGAAAGAATCAAAAACAAGAAGCGGAATTATGTGCCATACGTTGTTGCCATCGGTGCTGGCTTTGCCTGCGGAGGTTTCTGCAAGCTGTTCGGTGGTGACTGGATGGCGTTTCTGTTTACCTCCATCTGCGCTTTTGCCGGTTTTCGCGTCCGTGTCCGTTGTATGGAGTTCGGCATCAATCACTATATGAGTATTGCCATTGCCGCATTGATTTCGACCTGCTTGGCCTATGTGTCTTCTTTTGCCGGACTCTCGGAAACTCCCTATCATCCGTTGTTGGCGTGTGCACTGTTCATTGTTCCGGGTGTGCCGTTGATAAACTTTGTGGATGATATGATTGATAATTATATCCAGGTGGGCATTGTCCGGGCTGTGAATACGGTGCTGATGGTCTGTGCAATGGCCTTCGGCATTGTGATAGCCATGCGTCTGCTGACGGTGGAGGATGTTGTGATTGACAAGAAGTTTAGCGAATTGAGTATGGTGCCTCATGATAGTTATCTGGTGTATGCCATTGCGGCGGCGATAGCTGCCATGGGATTTTCCATGATATTCAATATACAGCGGCGCTTGTTGTGGGTTGTTGCGGTGGGCGGTATCATCGCCGTTTGTACGCGTAACTTTGTCAATTTCGAGCTGGGTTACGGACCGGTGATAGGTTCGTTCATGGGCAGCATGGTTGTCAGCCTGATAGCCGTGAAGGCAGTGCATTGGTTCCATGTTCCCAATCACGTCTTGACGATTCCTTCCGTCATCCCGATGATTCCGGGAGTGTTGATGTATCGTTCGCTTTTCGGGCTTATCAATATGCACGGTGTGGTAGGCGAGGTGACGGCGGTTGTTTCCAACGGCATCACGGCTTCACTGATTATTCTCTGCATAGCGCTGGGGGTAGCGGTGCCCAATATTTTTGCCCGCCGGTATATCGCCAAGGATAGGCAGCGCTTTCTTCAGGAGGAGCTGCAGAAGCGCAGGGAAAGAGGGAAATTTATAGAATGGTGATGTAGGTATCCCGTCATTCGGAGCGAAGCGAAGAATGACGGGATACTTTTTTAAATGCCCTTTTGGGGATTATAGTGGTAAATTACGGTTTCCCCCTTTTGCAGGGATGTCTGTACGTCAATCAGACGCTGGTTGCGGCTTCCCCGGAAATAGAGTTCCTCATCCCTCAGTTCTTTCTTGAATTTGCCGTCCACCAGTACGTCGATGTACTTCAGCAGTTGGGCTTGGCGCGGGTTGCGCAGTAGCTTTTCGAAAGTATAGCCCGTATAGCACCAGATGTTTTTCCGGCTCCGCTCCTTGATGGCATGCGCCAGTTGGGTGAATCCTTCCGGCTGGAACATCGGGTCTCCACCACTGAAGGTGACGTCTGCAAAGTTGTCGGCAAGGACTTTTTCCAGAATCTCTTCCGTACTCATCCAGTGCCCGCGGTTGATGTCCCACGACTCCGGATTGTGGCAACCGGGACAACCGTTGGGGCATCCGGCAGCATAAATGGCAGTCCGGAAGCCCGGACCGTCTACTGTGGTATCTTCTAAAATGTCGAGAATAGAAAGCATGAGTAGGGAATTAAAAATTAAAAATTAAACATCGCAGGTAGAAAGCTGAACATTAATCATTAAAAATTAAACGTCAACCATTAAAAATGAAGCTCCGCTTTGCACTGCGCAGCCCTTTAATTTTTAATTATGAACGACCCTGTCGTTCAACTCTGCCAGCTTGGCATTGTTCCAGCGGTCGGTTGTCCCCACCAGGTAGCCGGTGATGCGTTGCAGCTTGTCGATATGCTTGCTGCCGCACTTCGGGCATTCTTCCAGGTTTGGGGTGGAGTTTTCGTGGCCGCACTCCAGACAGCGGTTACGGTTGTGGTTTACCGAACCGTAGCCGATGTTGTATTGGTCCATCATGTCCACTACACGCATAATGACTTCCGGATTGTGGGTGGCGTCACCGTCTATCTCCACATAGAAGATGTGTCCGCCGCGGGTCAGCTCATGATAAGGAGCCTCCACTTCCGCTTTGTGGCGGGCGCTGCATTTGTAGTATACGGGCACGTGGTTGGAGTTGGTGTAGTAGTCACGGTCCGTAATGCCCGGCAGCGTGCCGAACTTCTTACGGTCGATGCGGGTGAACTTGCCCGACAGCCCTTCGGCAGGAGTGGCAAGCACGCTGTAGTTGTGCTGGTATTGCTCCGAGAACTGGTTGGCACGGTCGCGCATATAGGTCACGATTTTCAGTCCCAGCTCCTGGGCTTCGCCAGATTCGCCGTGATGTTTTCCGAGTAATGCTACGAGGCATTCTGCCAATCCGATGAAGCCGATTCCCAGTGTTCCCTGGTTGATGACGGAAGCAATCGTGTCGTTCGGTTTCAGTTTTTCGCTGCCTATCCACAAGGCGGACATCAGTAACGGGAACTGTTTGGCGAAGGCGGTCTTTTGGAATTCCATACGTTCGTGCAATTGGCGTGCGGTCACCTCAAGCATGGCATCCAACTTGGCAAAGAACCGGGCGATACGCTGTTCCTTGTCTTCTATGTTCATACACTCGATTCCTATGCGGACAATATTGATGGTAGAGAAAGAGATGTTGCCGCGTCCGATGGAGGTCTTCGGTCCGAAACGGTTTTCGAATACACGGGTACGGCATCCCATGGTAGCAACTTCGTGCTGGTAGCGTTTCGGGTCATCGGCTTTCCAGTCCTCGCTTTGGTTGAAGGTGGCGTCCAGGTTCAGGAAGTTCGGGAAGAAACGCCGTGCCGTCACCTTGCAGGCCAGTTGGTAGAGGTCGTAGTTGCGGTCTTCCGGCAGGTAGCTCACACCCCGTTTCTTTTTCCATATCTGGATGGGGAAGATGGCGGTTTCTCCGTTTCCTACCCCCTGATAGGTGCTTTTCAGCAGCTCGCGGATGATGCAGCGCCCCTCGGCAGAGGTGTCTGTGCCGTAGTTGATGGAGCTGAACACCACTTGGTTGCCGCCGCGTGAGTGGATGGTGTTCATGTTATGGATAAACGCCTCCATGGACTGGTGCACGCGCGATACGGTCTTGTTGACGGCATGCTGCACGATGCGGTCCTCGTCCGTCAGTCCGTCCAACGGCTGTAGCAGATAGTCGGCCAGTTCCTTCTGATAGAGATGGGAATAGTCTTTTCCATTCAGTTCTTCCAGGTTCTTGACTTCCTCGATGAAGCTGTTGCGCACGTAGGGGGCAAGGTAGAAATCGAATGCAGGGATGGCTTGTCCGCCGTGCATCTCGTTCTGGGCTGTTTCCAGCGAGATACATCCCAGGATACTGGCAGTCTCGATGCGTTTGGCCGGGCGCGATTCGCCGTGTCCGGCAGAGAAGCCGTATTTCAGAATATGGTCCAGCGGATGTTGCACGCATGTCAGGCTCTTGGTGGGATAATAATCCTTGTCATGGATGTGCAGATAGTTCTGGGTGACGGCATCCAGAACTTCTTCACTCAGCAGATAGTCGTCCACGAAAGGCTTGGTGGTTTCGCTGGCAAATTTCATCATCATGCCTGCCGGGGTATCAGCATTCATATTGGCATTTTCGCGTGTGATGTCGTTGGACTTGATGTTGATAATCTCCAGGAACATGTCGCGCGTCTTTGCCTTGCGGGCAATGCTTCGCTGGTTGCGGTAGGCGATGTATTTTTGGGCAACGTCCTTACGGCTGCTCTTCATCAGCTCCACTTCCACCAAATCCTGGATGGCTTCCACCGTCATCTGCGAATCCCCCTTGAAAGAGATGCGGTCCGTAATCTGGTGTATCAGTTGCAGGTCTTCACCTTTATCTGTATGCAACATGGCTTTCCGGATGGCGGTGGCTATTTTTTCTTCGTTGAATCCGACGACGCGTCCGTCGCGCTTGAGTACTGTCTGTATCATAACCTTTTATACTTAAATGTGACTATCTATTTAGTTTAAATGCGGAAACAAAGGTATTATAGTTATTGATAGGTTTTACTTTTTGGGAAACTTTTTGTGATTTAAAAAGTGTTAATCGTTTGATAATTAGTGGTATTTTATTTGTAAATGGAAAACTTTGAATAAAAATTACTTTTTAAAGTTGTTCGTTATAGGCTGTTGTTGTATACTTGAGCATTCTCTGAATTTTCAAGTGTCAAATGAAGATAAATCTTTGGAGCGGATTGTGGATTTTCGGATTCTTTAGTTATATTTGTAACGAATTGGTTTATTTAAGGTTCTCAATCCTTGATAATGTCTCTTGTTACCGTTCAATTGTATTGCTTTATTGCCCGTGGCATAGGGGCTGAAGTATCATTATTTTAATAATCAAAGAAAGGATGAATATGGCAAATGTATTTCCTCCGTTTAAAATAGACATCGCTGGAGCTTTTTGCGTACCTCGTGCATTGAAGGATGCCCGCGAGCAATATCAGAACGGACAAGTGAGCCGGCAGGCTTTGCAGGCGGTTGAAGATGCGTCAGTGCACAATCTTGTGGAACGGCTGGAACAGGGAGGCATGAAGGTGGTTTCCGACGGTGGTTTCCGAAGTCGTGATTTTTTGGAAAGCTGGGAGGGTATCCGTTCCAAAGACGGCCAGTTTTTCTCCGAAGGTTCTCCTTTGGAGGTTACGGAACGGCTCGGCTTGCTCCGGCATCCGGTTCTGGAAGAATTTGCATTTCTTGATTCCATTGCGGGTGGGGAGGTGATGAAGAAACAGCATATCCCCTCGCCGGCAGAACTCTTGACCCAGATTATTCAACGCGTGGAGCGGACTCAGATAGAAACCGTTTATTCCGACATTCGGCTTTTGACGGATGATATTGCTTCCTGCTACAAACTTTTGCTTACCCAACTCTATGATGCCGGTTGTCGCTACGTCCAGTTCGACGGGGTGCATTCGGTGATAATGGAAGATACCGTTCGGCTGAATAACCGTGTTTTGCGCGAGCGTCCTGCAGGGATGTATGTTGCATTCCATGCACCTACGGATATGTTGGTGCAGCTGCATGGGGCCGATGCCTATTTCTTGAATTACGACTGTGGCGCGTGCGACCGCAACCGTCTGCTCTGGTTTATACACGAGAAAGAGGCGGTATTCGGTTTCGTGCTGTCCCATTATCCCCAGGAAGACGAACTGGATGAATTGCAGGCGAAGACCGAGAGCGTGTTGAACTATATCCCCTTGAAACGTTTCACTTTGTGCCTGCCGGATGCGAATGCGCTTCTTTCCCCTTCGGAGGCCGATGAGGAAAAGCAGTGGGAAACCGTACGGTTGGGTATGGAAATGGCGGCACGCATCTTCTCTTGAAAATGCCGCACTTCATCATCCCGAATGCCGCACTTCATTGACCGAAATGCCACATTTTATCAATTGAAATGCCACACTTCGCAAGGCGCAATCAATAGCATTTGCCTTTGCGAAGTGTGGCATTCTTCTTTAGCTTCCGGTGTGTCCGGCTTTATTATTTAACAGCTTCAGCTATCTTTTCCTGAAGTTCGTCACCGTGCAATCCGCGTGCAAGGATAGTTCCTTCACCGTCAATCAACACAGTGTGGGGGATGCTGCTTACGGCATAAAGCTGTGCGCCTTCGCAGTTCCAGTATTTCAGGTCGGACATTTGCGGCCAAGTGATGTTCAGCTTCTTGATGGCTTCTTTCCATGCGTCAGCACTCTGGTCCAGGGATACGCCTACAATCTCGAAGTTCTTGTTCTTGTATTTGGCGTAAGCTTCCACCAGGTTGGGCATCTCGCGACGGCAGGGGCCGCACCAGCTTGCCCAGAAGTCAACAAGGACAACTTTGCCCTTGCCTACGTAGTCGGATAGTTTTACCGTTTTTCCTTCCGGCGTCTGCATCTCGAAGTCTGTGAACTTCTGGCCTACGGCAGTGGCTTTCATTTTCTCAACGTTGTTCTTTATCTTGACGATGGCTTCGTCGTTGTCGTAAGCTGCGGGGATTTGGGGCATCAGCGGGTTGAGGTCTGCCACATCCATGTAGTAATAGTTCTGCTTCAGCAGGAGTACACCCACCGGGTTGGTGATGTTCTTTTTGATGCCGGCTTTGATGGCAGATATCATGCTGTTTTCCAGATTTTCCATCTCTTTGCCTTTGGTTTCACGCTGTTCGTCGGTCAGTGTGGTGTCCGACATGGATTCGTAGATGCTCATCATCTGTTTGTTCAGACCGTTGATTTGGGCTCTGATTTCCTGGTAGGCATCATTGTTGGCAGTACCGGTGGCAGAGTTGTTTTCCTGCGACAAGTTGATTATAATCTTGCCGTTTTCCAGGAAGAAGTCGATGGCTGCGCCGTCTTTTCCTTCGGCTTTGTAAGAGATGTAGCGGTTGACAGCAGTATCTTGTGTGCCCTTGAAGGTAAATGTTCCACCTTTGATGACAGCAGAATCCAATTTGACGAATTGGCGTCCTTCCACGGTTTCCAGATATACGGTGTCGCCGTCGGCTGCACCCTCTACAGTTCCGGTTACGGTGTAACCGTTGTTTCCACTGTTACAAGCCGTAAACACAGCGGCTACAGCGAGCAGATAAGTAAACTTTTTCATTGCTTGTTTTTTTAATGAATGATTATAGCTGCAAATATAGTAATAAAAAATCCCCTCCGATATGAACCGGAGAGGATTTTTATAGTTTTAATCCCATTTTTAGCGATAATGCTGTGCTTACTATTATTCGGCAGCAGTTTCTTCAGCAGCAGGGGTTTCTTCTGCAGGAGCCTCTTCAGCCGATGCTTCAGCAGCAGCTTTTGCGGCAGCTTCAGCAGCTTTCTTTTCTGCCAATGCTTTTGCTTTTTCTTCGTTTACTTTCTTTTCTGCTTCCAGACGTGCCTTTGCTTCAGCTTTCTTAGCTTCGTCTTCCTTAGCCTTCAGAGCAGCCAAACCGCTTTGTTTGTTGTTCTTCCAAGCTTCGAACTTAGCGTCAGCTTCCGCTTCGCCAAATGCGCCTTTTGCTACACCGCCCAGCAAGTGCTTCTTCATGTAAACACCTTCGCGAGAGAGGATGTTACGAACTGTGTCAGTAGGTTGTGCACCCTTCAACACCCAGTCAAGTGCGCGGTCGAACTTCAAATCTACTGTGGCAGGATTGGTGTTAGGATTGTAAGTACCAATCTTCTCAATAAATTTACCATCACGTGGTGCTCTTACGTCTGCAATAACGATAGAGTAAAAAGCGTAGCTCTTACGTCCATGTCTTTGCAATCTGATTTTTGTTGCCATTTAATTAAAATATTTTTAGTTAATGATTTGAATTATGCTACTATCTCGTAATAGCGGGTGCAAAGGTAAGAAAAGATTTTGAGTTATGAGTTATGAGTTATGAGTTATTTGTTGGCATGAGGGTGTTTTTTTTAAATGTTCACACAACACCACTCATCACTCATCACTTATCACTCATCCTTCTCCCGAGTATTTCCTGGGGTATCTCAGGAGAATGGCGAGTATGGCGCAGGCTCCCATGCAGAAGGGGTAGTATAGGTTTCCGATGATGCTGATGGGGGAGATGCCGGCAAGTCCGGCGGCTATCAGCATTTGTGCTCCGTAGGGGATGATACCTTGCACAAGGCATGAGAAGGTGTCCAGTATGCTGGCTGTTTTCCGGCGGTCCAGGTGGAAGCGGATGGCGATGTCCTTGGCTATGGGGCCGGTGGTGATGATGGCAATGGTGTTGTTGGCGGTGCAGAGATTGGCGATGCTGACCAGGGCGGCGATGCTGAATTCGGCTCCCCGCTTGCCGCTGACGTGGCGGGTCAGCCGGGAGATGATGAAGTCGATGCCGCCGTTGTAGCGGATGGTTTCGAGCATGCCTCCGGCCAGCAGGGTGATGATGATGAGCTCGCCCATGCCGGTGATGCCCGTTCCCATGGCTCCGAACCAGTCGAAGAAGGCGGTGCCGGTATAGATACCGATAATTCCGGTAGAGAGGATGCCCAGCAGCAGTACCAGCATGACGTTGACGCCTGCTACGGCCGTACCCAGTACGATGAGGTAGGGGATTACCTTTATCCACTCGATGGTCTGTACTTGTGGTGGGGCAGAGACGGACAGTCCTTGAAAGATATAGATGCCCAGTATGATAAGTGCTGCCGGTACCACAATCATAAAGTTGACACGGAACTTGTCCCTCATCACGCAGTCCTGCGTCTTGGTCGATGCAATGGTGGTGTCGGATATGAAGGAAAGATTGTCTCCGAAGAACGAGCCTCCCACCACGATGGCAACCATGTAGGGCAGGTCGATGCCCGTCTTTTCCGCCAGCCCCACGGCTACGGGAGTCAGTGCGACGATAGTTCCTACGCTTGTTCCTATCGAGAGGGAGATGAAGCAGGCGGCGATGAAGATGCCCGCCAGCAGCAGGTTGTCCGGCAGTATATGCAGGGTCAGATTTACGGTCGCATCAATGGCGCCCATCTGCTTGGCGCTTTGGGCGAATGCTCCTGCAAGGATGAATATCCATACCATCAGCATGATGTTCTTGTTACTGGCGCCCACGGAAAACTGGTAGATGCGCTGTTCCAGATTCAGGCCGCGCGTGATGGCGATGGCATAGCAGGACGAGGCGAGGAAGGCTACCGTGATGGGGACTTTATAGAAGTCGTTCACCAGGAGCGAAGTCACCAGATAGAGGCAAAGGAACACCGCCAACGGGCTGAGTGCCCACCAGCCGCTTTGGGTTTTAGGGGTTGTATCGGTTGTTGCTGACATAGTTGTATTGTTTGGTTGAGATTAATGGTTCACCACAGATTTCTACCTTTCAATCAATTCCATGTTAATCGGGGTAATCTGTGGTGAAATCAATTCCGCCGCAAAGGTAACAAAAACAAAGGGCGGCACAAAATGGTTTTGTCCCGCCCTCCATCTATCAGTCTTTAATTTTCAATTTACAAAGTTACTCCGGTCTTGAAGATGGCTATTTCCTTGTAGCCTTTCTTTTCGTTGTTCACGAATTCACCGCTTGCTACTTTGATGATATACTCGATGAAGCGTTCGCAGGTTTGCTTCATCGGTTCGTTCTCGACGATAACTCCGGCGTTGAAGTCTATCCAGCCCGGTTTGTTCTTTGCTAAAGTGGAGTTGGTGGAAATCTTCATGGTCGGCACATAGGTTCCGAAGGGTGTTCCGCGTCCTGTGGTGAACAGCACCATGTGGCATCCGCAAGAGGCAAGGGCAGTGGCGGCTACAAGGTCGTTTCCCGGAGCAGACAGCAGGTTCAGTCCCTTTACTTTCAGGCGTTCGCCATATGGAAGTACCCCTTCCACGTAGCTTGTGCCGCATTTCTGGGTGCATCCCAAGGCCTTGTCCTCCAATGTAGAGATGCCACCTGCCTTATTTCCCGGAGACGGGTTTTCGCCTACCGGTTCACCGTGTGAGAGGAAATATTCCTTGAAGTCATTAATCAGCTTCACCGTGTCCTCAAACAACTCTTTGGTGCGGCAGCGGTTCATCAGAATGGTTTCTGCACCGAACATTTCCGGTACTTCCGTCAGTACGCTGGTGCCGCCTTGTGCTACCAGGAAGTCGGAGAACATGCCCAGTAGCGGATTGGCGGTGATGCCGGAGAAACCGTCCGAACCGCCACACTTCAAGCCTACGCGCAATTCACTTAAGGGAATATCCTCGCGCTGGTCCTGGATGACTTTGGCATAAAGTTCGCGCAGCAGCTCCATGCCTTCTTCGTATTCATCACCCACTTTCTGGGTCACCATAAACTTTACGCGATCCCGGTCATAGTCTCCCAGAAACTCGCAGAATACATCCGGCTGGTTATTCTCACATCCCAGGCCTACCACGAGTACGGCTCCCGCATTGGGATGCAGCACTATGTCGCGGAGGATTTTCTTTGTATTCTCGTGGTCGTCACCCAACTGGGAGCAGCCGTAATTATGGGGATAAGCCATGATAGCATCCACGCCCTTTCCGCCCGTTTCGCGGCGCAGGCCTTCGGCAAGTTGGTTGATGATTCCGTTCACGCAGCCCACTGTCGGAATAATCCATATCTATTGCGCACGCCTACATCTCCGTTTTTGCGTTTGTACCCTCTAAAGGTCAGGTTTGGCGCGCCAGTATTGAGGTTTAGGACCGTAGTATTGAGGTCTACATTGATGGGGTTGTATGTGTATTCCAGCAACCCGGACAAGTTGGTCTTGATATTGTTTTCATTCATCCAGTCTCCCTGCTTCTGCGCTTTCCGGGCATGGCCGATGGGGTATCCGTATTTAATGACGTTTTCGCCTTCCTCAAAGTCTTTCAGTGCAAATTTGTGTCCGGCAGGAACATCCTCATTCAAGGTGATTTCCTTTCCGTCCACCGTGAGTTTTTCACCAGCCGGAAGTGCTGTGATAGCCACTGCAATATTGTCAGAAGGGTTGATTTTCAGGTACTTTGCCTCCATCTTTTAAATTCCCCATT
The DNA here is from genome assembly GCF_013874375.1 of Bacteroides sp. CACC 737. Taxonomy (NCBI): domain Bacteria; kingdom Pseudomonadati; phylum Bacteroidota; class Bacteroidia; order Bacteroidales; family Bacteroidaceae; genus Bacteroides; species Bacteroides sp. CACC 737. The sequence continues at coordinate 1,883,628 of NZ_CP059408.1, read as the reverse complement.
TACCATCTACAATGTACAATTTGGCTGCGCTGCGCTAGTATTAGTCCCCTTCCGCATGCCCGAATTGTACATTGTAGATGGTACATTGTACATGCAACTATTTATTGTAATAAAACTCTATATTCTCCTTCGTTAGCAAGTCAATTGGCATGAAGTTTTCCCTTGTGATTTCCTTCTTCAGAATCAGGTATTCGCACAAGGCCTTGATGCCGTCGAATCCTTGCAGGGTGGGCTGTTGTGCTATGAGGAAGAAGATGCTTCCTTGTTTCAGACAGTCTACATTGCGTTGCAGCAGGTCATAGCCCATCAGGTTGAAGTTTTTTTTCTGCTTCTTCAGCAGGTATTCCCCGATGATGTATGCTTTGGAGTTGAAGGTGATTCCGTTCTTTACGGTAGGATGCTCTTGGAAGAACTCGTCTAGCATCAGTGTGTCCTCGCTGTCGCGCTTGGCATGCAGGTCCAGTTCCCAGATGCGGCAGGCGGGATGATGCTTCTGCATGTATTCGCGGAAACCTATTTCGCGGCGTTCCTGCTGGTTCGACCCAACGATGCCTTCGTTTATTTTGCGGAAGATGACGATTTCCTGCGCGTCTTCTCCGGCAAGCAGCATCAGCATGCGGGCGGCAAAATATCCGCTTTGGTGCGAGTTCTGCCCGTAGAAGGATAGGGCGGGCTCTTCCTTTATATTGGAGTCTATATATATATAAGGTATATTATGTTGCGTCAACTCATCCGTAAAGGGCTTGGTGTATTGCGGAACGGTGGGGGCAAACATCACTCCGTCCGGCTCCAGTGACAGAATCTGTCTGGAGGCTTCCGCGAATGAATGATAGTCATACGGGTCATAGTAGGAGAGGTGCACGGCGACGTTAAAGTCAGAATAAGTCTCTACGGCGTTGTGTATGCCTGTCTCTACGTCTGTCCAGTATTCGCCTTTCTCGTGCAGTGGCAGCAGGCAGGCAAATGTGTACTTCTTGTTCGAAGCCAGTGCACTGGCATACATATTTGGTTGGTAATCCAGCTGTTTCAGGATTTCTTCCACCCGTTTCCGGCTGGATTCGGACACACCGCTGCGTCCGTGAATCACACGGTCGACGGTTCCCACTGATACGTCTGCCATCTTGGCAATATCTTTTATTCTGACTCTTTCCATCTATATTTATAATTTACAATGTACCAAGTAGAGTATATGTCTTGTGCTCGTGCACAATAATAATCTTGATATTTCCGCTACAAATATATGATAATTTTTTGTATTTCAAAAATTGTTGTATCTTTGTGTCCGCACACGAAGGTTGTGAAGAACGAATGTTGTTTTGATTTACTATTCACAGTTTCAAGTGTTTAAGTTCTTTTTATACCTCGTAATGATAAATTGAAAGGAAATAAATTAATTTCATATTAAAATAAAATATAGAAAGATTATGGGAAAGAAAGTAGTTACATTAGGTGAAATAATGCTGAGACTGTCTACTCCGGGAAATACCCGTTTTGTGCAGTCCGACTCTTTTGATGTGGTATATGGCGGTGGTGAGGCCAACGTAGCTGTCAGCTGTGCCAACTACGGGCATGATGCTTATTTTGTAACCAAGTTGCCGAAACATGAAATAGGCCAGTCGGCTGTCAACGCATTGCGCAAGTATGGCGTAAAGACAGATTTCATTGCGCGTGGTGGTGATCGTGTAGGTATCTACTATCTTGAAACTGGTGCTTCCATGCGTCCCAGTAAGGTAATCTATGACCGTGCACACTCTGCCATTGCCGAGGCAGATGCGGCAGACTTTGATTTCGATGCCATCATGGAAGGTGCAGACTGGTTCCATTGGTCAGGTATCACTCCCGCCATCTCCGACAAGGCTGCGGAACTGACTCGCTTGGCTTGCGAAGCTGCCAAGCGTCACGGCGTTATGGTGTCGGTAGACCTCAATTTCCGTAAAAAACTCTGGACCAAAGAAAAAGCCCAGTCCATCATGAAGCCTTTGATGCAGTATGTGGATGTCTGCATCGGCAATGAAGAGGATGCTGAACTCTGTCTGGGCTTCAAGCCCGATGCAGACGTGGAAGGCGGCAAGACGGACGCTGAAGGCTACAAGGGAATCTTCAAGGCGATGGCGAAGGAATTCGGCTTCAAATATGTCATCTCTACGTTGCGCGAGTCTTTCTCTGCCACCCACAACGGCTGGAAGGCAATGATTTACAACGGTGAGGAATTCTACGAATCAAAGCGTTACGACATCAATCCTATCATCGACCGCGTAGGTGGTGGCGACTCTTTCTCAGGCGGTATCATCCACGGCCTGCTGACAAAACCTAACCAGGGTGCCGCCCTCGAATTTGCAGTAGCGGCTTCTGCCTTGAAGCATACTATCAACGGTGACTTCAACCTTGTTTCTACAGAAGAGGTAGAAGCGCTGGCAGGGGGGGATGCAAGCGGACGAGTACAGAGATAAATTTATTTACTATTAGACTATTTACGATTTACTATTTGATACTCTTGTTGATGACGACAGAAGAACTGAAGAATAGGTTGAAGGTATTTGCGGTAAGGGTTGTCAAATTGGTAGACAAGTTGCCTAATACATCAGCTGGTAGAGCGATTGGTAATCAGATTGTTCGTTCCGGAACATCTCCTGCAGCCAATTATCGAGCTGCTTGTTTGGGAAAATCAGATAAGGATTTCTTGAATAAATTGAAGATGGTGGAAGAAGAACTCGATGAAACTTTGTATTGGATAGAGCTTCTTGGTGATACCGCTTTAATAAAATCGGAATTACTTACTGATTTGTATAAAGAAAACGAAGAACTTCTGAAAATAATAGTCAGTTCAATAACGACCATGAAGGTAAGAATGAATAGTAAATAGTTTAATAGTAATGAATAGCAGAACATTTAAATAGTAAATAGTCAAATAGTAAATAAAAAGATGAGTAAATTTGATAAAATCGCAGTATTGAATAAGATTGGTTCTACCGGAATGGTGCCCGTCTTTTATCATAAGGATGCAGAAGTTGCAAAGAAAGTTGTAAAGGCTTGTTACGATGGAGGTGTTCGTGCGTTCGAGTTCACGAACCGTGGTGACTTTGCCCACGAGGTGTTTGCGGAAGTTGTGAAGTTTGCGGCAAAAGAGTGCCCGGAGATGGCGATGGGTGTAGGTTCCATCGTCGACCCTGCTACTGCGGCGCTGTATTTGCAGTTGGGGGCATGTTTCGTTGTAGGCCCGTTGTTCAACCCGGAGATTGCTAAGATTTGTAACCGTCGTCTGGTAGCTTATACTCCGGGGTGCGGCAGCGTTTCAGAAGTAGGTTTCGCGCAAGAAGCAGGTTGCGATCTCTGCAAGATATTCCCGGGCGATGTGCTTGGTGCCAAACTTGTGAAAGGTTTGCTGGCTCCGATGCCCTGGTCCAAGCTGATGGTGACCGGTGGAGTGGAGCCGACCCAGGAAAACCTGACCTCTTGGATTAAGGCGGGTGTGTTCTGCGTAGGTATGGGTTCCAAACTCTTCCCGAAGGATAAGGTCGCTGCTGAAGACTGGACTTATGTTACGGAAAAATGTAAAGAAGCTTTGGGCTATATTGCTGAAGCGAGGAAATAAATAAGAAATTCATTTTGTTTAAAGGTGTTTAAAGGGGACAGTCATCGAAGCGTTTCGGCGTTTCGGTGGCTTGTTTTTTACTGGAAAGTATGCTCCCGATGAACAACAAATTGTTTATAAGTGTAAACTATACCCTTAAACTCTAAAACAATGTTATAAAACGCGCGAAAAATGTGTCGGCATTTTGTGCGCGCGGATAAAACACTTACCTTTGCAGTGCAGTTGGGAAACTGCATTTGGATTTGATAAATAATAAAACAGTTTTCAATAAAGGATATTAGTTATTAGGTAAAAGGATTGAAAATAGATTTTTTTCATAAGCTAAATGTTTTGAATAAATAGGTAAATTAGGTAAAGGTAAAATTGGATTTTGAAGTTTTCAGAATAGGTAATTGAAGTTTTATTTTTTTAGGTAAAGAGAAAGATTGATTTTTAGGTAACATTGATGTAGTTTAAAAGAAAAGCCTTTAAGGCTTTTCTTATAGGGGCGAGGGGTTCGTGAGAGCTTGCTCGTTTTTTTATTCCTATATTCTTCGCATTTTTTGTATATTTTATCCAAACTCTACTTCTTTTTTGTATCTTTGTGTCGGATACCCATTAAAAACAAGCAGCAGCTCTAAAGCTTAAATAGCCCTGAATTTGGAACATATATTGAATATACTTGATTGGCTTTTGTACATATTGTTTGCAATAAACATACTGTATCTATTGGTTTACAGTCTGGCGTCACGCCGACGTGACCTGCCTCTACCCCCTCCAGCCAAGGAACACAAACGTTTTGCCATATTGATTCCTGCCTATCGCGAAGATGCCGTGATACACGAGTGTGTTCATTCATGCCTGGAGCAGGATTATCCCGCCGACTGTTTTGATACGGTTGTCATTTCGGACCGTATGCAGCCCGAAACCAACGCTTCCCTCGCTATGCTTCCTGTCCGCCTGGTTGAAGTGCATTTTGAGAAAAGTACCAAGTCCAAATCTCTGAATGCCGCCATGACTGCCATCGGTAATAATTATGACATCGCTTTGGTGCTCGATGCGGACAATGTCATCCCTTACGATTATCTGAGTGATATTAACGACCTCTTCGCCAATCCGGAAGTCGAGATTGTGCAGACCCACCGGAGTGCAAAGAACCTGAACAATGACATGGCCTTGCTCGATGCCATCAGTGAGGAAATCAATAACACCATTTTCCGTTTGGGGCATGCCAAGCTGGGCTTGTCGGCCGCCCTTATCGGTTCCGGCATGGCGTTCCGTTATGACTTGTTCCGTGATACGATGGCTGACATCAAGGCTGTAGGCGGTTTCGACCGTGAATTGGAGCTGACCCTGCTCTATCGCGGCAAGCGCTTTTATTATCTGCCCGAAACCTTTGTATTTGATGAGAAGATACAGAACACCGGTGATTTCTCCCGTCAGCGCCGCCGCTGGCTGTCGGCACAATGGCACTACTGCCAGACTTTCGCCAAGTTTCTGTGGAAGGCGCTTGTTGCGCGTAACTGGGACTTCTGCGACAAGCTTTTCCAGCAGCTTTCCATTCCTCGCCTGCTGTTGGTGGGCTTCACGTTCCTCTTCTCCGTGTTGTTCACGGTTTATCGCTGGACATGGGGGCTGAAGTGGTGGCTGCTCTTGGTGTTGCTCGCTGTCGCACTGCTCGTTGCCGTTCCCAAAAGGTTCTGCACCAGCCGCCTGGCAATGGCCCTGCAAAAGATACCCTATACATTCCTGCTGATGGCAGGAAACATCTTCAAGCTGAGGGGAGCAAACAAGACCTTTATACATACCAGGCATGGGGTGGTGGAATAGAAAGGGATACACAATAAACAAGTCTATAAGCAAACAAATGATATACGGAAAAATCACTTTAGAAGATTGGCGTACAGCCTGTGTAGAGGGAGAAGAGCCGGAATCTTCTTTTGAAAGTTATAATCTGAGACTTTTCTTTTTCGGAACTTTGTATAATCGGGACACCTTGCAGGCAACTCCGGATGATACCAATGCCAAGCTTGCTGCCGATGCGTTTCTATCCGATCCGGCATATGGCTTTTCACGTCTGGACGGTTCGTTCACCATAGTATATTATTCAGAAAATGAATGCGGAGTGGTGCGCGACCATCATGGCACGCATTATCCCGTCTATTGTCACATTGATGGTAATTTTGCCACTTCCTGGCAATTTTTAGAGGACCAACTGGAAGAAAATTTCGAGCCTAATCTGGTTTCATTGAGTACATTCCTTCAGCGTGGCATTTTGAAGAAGAATAATTTCGCCCTATTCGATGTTCATTCTTTAGGTGCCGGCGAAAAGTTCTACATGTTGACAGAGCTTGGTTATCTGATGCCGGTTTGGGCTTCTGTAAAGTTAGAGACACAAGCGAACGTACATTCCATGTTTGATTCGCTGAAGGAAAGAAATCCCGGCTTATATGAGAAGGTGGCAGATGACATTTATTGTCTGAAGCGCGACAGCGTTTTTGAGCATGAACCCAAGGTGGCGACTGAACGGAATCCGGATGTCGAGGCCTATTCCCGCCGTTATGGAGAATTGCATGCGCAAGCCATCCGTCGGCGTATCGGAGACAGCCGCAAGGTAGGCATCCTGCTGAGTGGCGGCTATGATTCCGGGTCCAACCTTGCTGCGCTGCGCAGCATTTACGACGGCCAGATTGACTCCTATTCCGTGGGCTTTAAAGGAGATGCCTGGACGGAGCTGCCCATGGCCCGTCTGATGTCCGAAACCTTCGGCACGCGCCATCATGAGTACGAGATTGACGGTACGGAAACCAGTGCCTTGCCCGACATTGTCCGTTTTCTGGGTGAGCCTTTTATGGAAGGCGGGCTGATGGTAAACTATTGTGCCATGCGCATGATAGGCGATGACAAGCCCGACGTGATTCTGGGAGGTGACGGCAGTGACCAGTATTTCGGTACTTCCGGTCGCGAAGTGGCGTTGCATTATCTAGCCGCCCGCATAGGATTGCGTCCCTTGCTGCGTGGCATCAGCCGTCTGCTGGAGCATGAAACCTTTGATACCGGCGGAGAGCTTTCCCGCATCAATTTCCATTTGGATAAGATACTTCATATTCTGGAAGGGGAGCGTTTCGGCTTTTCCGACTCTGCCTTGTGTGCCCTTCTGCAAAATCCGGAAGAAGATTTTGAGCCGGTAAAATCACTACGGCCCGATATCCACAGTTTCGAGCATCTTTATGCGCAGCATGCCATTCTTTCCGATTTGGAGACTGTAATCAACCGTATCATTCTTTTCAAGGCTTCCAGCATGGCACGCATGTTCGGTAACAATCTGACGTATCCTTTTATGGACCTGGAGCTTTTCCATTTCCTGCAGGAGCTACCGGTAGGGTTGAAGTGCAGGGGCAGCAGTGTACTGGACATTGCGCGGGGTCGTTCCGTTTCTAAATATCTGTTAAAGCACCATTATAAACCTTTACTTCCCGAGGCCATTACCTTGAAGAAGAAGCAGGGCGGTTTTGCACCTATGCCACTGTTCTTCCGTGATAGGGCCCGACGTGCTCTCTTTAAGGAATTCATTCTTGCTTCCGGCATTATGGACAACTATCTGCGTCGTGATGCAGTGAAGAAGTTTCTTACAGATTATGAACAAGTTGCAGAGAAGGAGGGCGGTTGGTTCTGGCATAGGCAGAACAAGGCTTTGCAATATTTCAATCTGTTGACGCTTGTTGTGTGGTGGGAAGAGTTTGTGGAAGGCCATGAGGTGAAATTCTGAAAATATGATTGAAAGTATGAAAGTTTCCATTATTGTTCCGGTTTATAATGTTGCCAAGTACATAGAACGGTGTCTGCTGTCTGTGTTGAACCAGACCTGGCCGGATTTGGAAGTTATTCTTGTGAATGACTGCACTCCGGATAACTCTATGGAGATAGTCAGACGGGTGGTGGCTTCGCATCCGCGCGGAGCGGTGGTGAGATGTCTGGAACATGAAGAGAACAGAGGGCTTTCTGCTGCAAGAAACACCGGTATTTTAGCGTCTGTTGGCGATTATCTGTACTTCTTGGATAGCGACGACTATATTTCTGCGAATGCAATAGAGCTTTTGGCAGATGCAGCGGTGCAGAAGCGACCGGATTTTGTGATAGGCAATTACGAGGTGACCGGTGCCAGACGTTGGGCTCCTCCTTTATCATTAGGCACCGGGTTTTATGAAGGGAATGCTCTTGTACTTTCCACTTATGTGCAGGGAAAATGGTATGTCATGGCATGGAACAAACTGGTGAGTCGTCCCCTCGTTTTGCAGCATAAACTCTACTTCCAGGAGGGCATTGTACACGAGGATGATTTATGGTCATTTAAGTTGGCATGTATGGCTCAAAGTATGTATGTCGTCGGTGAGACCACTTACTATTATTCTATGCAGCCAGACTCCATCATGCGGGCGCCGTCTATGCGTAATTTGGAATGTCGTGTGCTGGTGCTGGGTTATATCTACGATTTTATCCGGTCTTCCCGGTGTTTGCAGGATAACCGGCATATATATATCTATTTTGAGACTCTGAAGGCAAAATATTTTGACCGTATTCTGTATTTCACGAAAGACACATCCTTTCATTATCAGAGTTATTTGGTATTCAGGAACAAAAAGTATGCGTCTTTGTTGGAGATGACGGGCCTGCGTCCCGAATGGAAGCTGATGTTGCAGAACATCCATTATGTGCTTCCTACGTATGCCGGCTATCTGTATTTTAAGGCTTTTGTAAAGTCAGCCTACTATTTGTTGGTGTTGTCTATAAAAATGAAGGCAGTGTTGCATACAAAATGAGCGAATATGAATCATGTCCCGGAAATATCCGTTATAGTACCCGTTTATAAGGTGGAAGAGTACTTGCCCCAGTGCATTGACAGTATTCTTGCACAGACCTTTACGAATTTTGAGTTGTTGCTGGTAGATGACGGGAGCCCAGACCGTTGCGGGAAGATTTGTGAAGAGTATGCCGGGAAGGATACGAGGATACGGGTGTTCCATCAACAGAACAGTGGCGTTAGCGCTGCACGTAATATAGGATTGCAGCATGCTAAGGGTACATATATTGTTTTTGTGGATTCAGATGATTGGGTTTCCACGGATTATTTGTTGCATTTATATAAGAGCCTGCCCGATACGGGTATTGGTTTGGTGATGGGAGGAGCTTTAAAATATTCAATTGATGGTAAGTTAATAGGAAAGATTACACTTCCAGAAATATTCATAGGAAGTAATATAGGTGAAGGTTTCGCGGAGTATGGCCTTGACCGTTTTGGATTTTCTTGTTCAAAACTATATAGTGCAGAATTGATTCGTGAAAATAAATTATGTTTTGATTGTAATGTCCATTGCATGGAAGATTTGATTTTTATGATAGATTACATATTGCTTTCAGATTATATCCGTCTTTGCAATTTCATGGACTATAATTATAGGATAGCCTATTCTGCAGAAACGCTTTCTTCCCGTATGAATACATACAGCGATGAGTACAATATTTTTTCAGCTTATAGAAGCAGAATGGAAAGATTTGAGGACGTTTGTTGCCTGTCGGATGAACTTACCCGCTATTTGAGGCACTCCGTAAGTCTGGTTTTTCAGCGTGTACTGCTATCCCTCCATACTAATGGCTACCCATTCAGGCAGCGGGTGGCTTGTCTGGACGATTTATTGTCCAAGGAAAAGGAATGGATAGAAGAAAGATTCATGCCAGATTATAAAGCAGATTGCATAGCGAAATATCTTCTTTGCCACATGGGAGGCGGTTTCTTTGATTGCTGGATTTCTTTGTTACGTTTTCTCCGGTTCAAAAAAAGTTTCGGGATGCATTGACTATAAATATGATAATATAGATAGAAATTCAAGATGAAAGAAGAACCTATTATATCCGTTATTGTTCCTATTTATAAAGTGGAACAATATTTGTCGCGCTGTGTTTCCAGTATTCTTTCGCAGACATTTGCAGATTTTGAACTATTGCTGATTGATGATGGTAGTCCCGATCGTTGTGGAGAAATTTGTGACGAATGGGCATCTAAGGATTATCGTGTCAGAGTATTTCATCAGGAGAACTCTGGAGTCAGTGTTGCACGAAACCGAGGGCTGGATCACGCCACCGGGAAGTATGTGGTTTTTGTAGATCCGGATGACTGGATACTGCCTGATTATTGCTTGGGGCTTTATAATTTGCAGGCAGCCTATTCAGGAAGAGGATTAGTGATTCAAGGGATGTTGTGTAGGAGAACTGATGGTACCTCTTTGCCTTCTTTATCTTTGCCGGACCGTTATTTGCCTTTCTCCAGTATAGGTAAATCTTTTGCAGAGAATAATATTTGTGAAATGGGATATGCTGTGTCAAAAATTTATGCAAGGAGTATAATAGAAGAATTTTCAATTCGCTTTGATGAGAATATACATTGTCTTGAAGATTTGTTGTTTATGTATCAGTACTTGTTGCATTGTGATTATCTTGTATTGAACCATATGCAGAATTATGTGTACGTGAAACATTCCTTTTCACTATCCCACCGTATTCATTCATTTGAATCTGAATACTGTTGTTTCGTGAAATATCAACAGCTTCTGGCAGAAATGATGAAAGTATGGAAAATACCAGCGGGAGATATGGTAGTTACAGTTAATTCTATGCTGGTTCCATTCCGAAGAGCTTTGAAAAGTGATTATCAGCCGGATAGGACTATCCCGCGTGAGATGAGGGTAAAGCATCTGAAGAGGATGATTTCAGAAAGTAGGGATGTTTTTTTGAAATATTATCATCCGGTATTTAAGACAGATAAATTGGGAAAGGTTCTTTTAGGATTCAACTGCTATATATTATATGATTTCTATATTCGTCTTTTGTTCCGTTTGAATATAGGGCCGGTGTTTTATGGGCCTAAACATATGTATTAACTGATTTGTTGTCAAAAGTAAGGAGTATGGATTATACTTATACTATTATTATACCTCATAAGAATGCTCCGTTGTTGTTGCAGCGCTGTTTGGATTCTATTCCTTTCCGTGATGACATCCAAATTATTGTGGTTGATGATGACAGTTCTTCTGATGTCGTGGATTTTATGGACTTTCCGGGAAGTAGTCGGGAAGATGTAGAAATCATTTTCACCAAAGAAGGGAAGGGAGCTGGATATGCCCGTAATTGTGGCCTGCTTCATGCTCGAGGCAAGTGGCTGCTGTTTGCTGATGCTGATGATTTTTTTCTGCCCGGTTTTTTAGAGGTACTGGATTGTTATTGTGCTACGGACTACGATTTGATAACATTCAGAGCTACAAGTGCAGATTCGGAAACTTTAGTTCCTATGCGTTCACGTCAATCTGATTTTTTAGGTTTTGATGTGACTGAAAGCATAGATGCGGAGAGACTAAAATATCGGAATGATGTACCCTGGGCAAAAATGGTTTCCAGAAATATAGTTCAGAAGCATTCCATCCAATTTGATGAGACATTGGCTGGAAATGATGTAATGTTCTCTTATTATTTGGATTATTACGCTCGGAATGTGGCAATATGCTCTGTAGCCATTTATTGTGCTACAATACGTGAGGGTTCTTTACAATATAGTGTTTTGCTCGACAATTTGTTGGCACGGGTTTGGGTAGCATGTCGCTGTAACCGGTTTCTGAGAAAAATAAATCGGGAAGATAGACTTGTGAGCAGCTATTACCGTGTGATGCAATGCAGAAAGTATTTCGGAAGGCGGGGATATTACAAAGCCTTGTGGATTTTTATATGCAATGAACAATGGAATATCGTGTATGGTACCTTTAGGGGTGTTTTTATGGATAAAATGAAAAATATTTGCGAAAAGTTGAAATTATGGTAGAGTCTCGTCTCAAAAAAAGCTATTTGAATGCCCGGGTAAATGTGCTTTTTTATTTTATTACCCTATTCATCTCTTTTTTTTCTCGCAAGATATTCTTGGATATGTTGGGAGCAGATTTTGTGGGTCTAATGGGGACATTACAAAATTTATTGGGTTTCTTGAATTTGGCCGAATTAGGAATTGGGGCATCTATTGGTTTTGTACTTTATAAACCTTTATTTAATGATGACAAGGACAAGATACGAGATATTATTTCTGTATTGGGGTATCTTTATCGCAACGTCGGATTGATAATTATAGGGGTAGGGCTCATATTGGCTTGTTTTCTTCCTTTGATATTTGCAAATATCAGTATTGATTTAGGTGTAGTCTATTTTGCCTATTTTGCTTTTTTGTCTTCTGCCCTCATCAGTTACTTTATTAATTATCGGCAAACTTTGTTAGGAGCCGATCAACGTAATTATGTTGTAACGGCCTATTTCCAGACTGCAAATATTATAAAGATATTGGTACAGATGATGCTTGTTTGCTACATAGGTAGTTTTTATCTATGGATTGCCATTGAATTACTTTTTGGCATCTTATATTCATATATACTTAACTGGAAGATAAATAGGGTATATCCATGGCTGAAGTGTAGTATTGCTGAAGGTCGTCGAAAATATCCGGAGAATAAGATAATCGTACGCAAGGCACGCCAAATGTTTGTACATCAATTGGCAGGAATGGGGCGGTCTCAATTACTTCCTTTTTTGGTTTACGCGTTTACTTCCTTAAAATTGGTAGCCTATTATAGCAATTACATGTTGCTGTTGACGAAATTGAACCAGCTCGTTAATAATTTCTTAGGAAGTACGGGAGCAGGAGTGGGTAATTTGATTGCCGAAGGTGACTCAAAGCGCATACAACAAGTATTTTGGGAACTCAGCTCTTTACGTTTTATGGTAGCTTCCTTTTTAACATTTGCTCTCTATCATTTGATGGATTCTTTTATTATTGTATGGTTAGGAGCAGAGTATGTGCTGCCTCATTCTGTATTGATAGTGATTCTTGCCAACTTTTTTATTAGTCAGTTCCGTGGCACGAATGATCAGTTTATTTATGGTTATGGGCTTTTTCAAGATACTTGGGCGCCTATTGCTACACTTGGAATTACGATATTGGTAGCATTGGTTGGCGGGTATTATTGGGGGTTGCCGGGAGTGTTACTGGGGGATGTTGCCAGTTCCATAACTGTCATAAGCATTTGGAAACCTTATTTCTTATATCGTGACGGTTTTAAAATGAACGTTAGTGTTTATTGGAAGAATATCTTGTTGTATTTATGTCTGTGTGCTTTGTCTTGGCTATTAGCGGATGTCATTCTTTCATTATTACCTTTATCAGAACCTATGGAAGGCTACTTGGAATGGATTTTCTATGCTTTGATTTCTTCACTGTTATTTTTGGTGATTTTAACCATTTTCTTTTATTGCTTTTCAAAGGGTATTCGAACGTTGTTGGGACGTTTTATTCATTTGTAATTTTCAAGGTGTATGATGCGTTATATTGGAAAGCTGTGTGTATGGATAGAGGACGATTATTTCGTTATTCTTATGCTGATTCTTAGAATTTTATTTTATCTTTGTGTGGTAGGCTTTTTGCAAAATAATCTAAAGATGACTTGAAATGATACCCAAAACGATTCATTATTGCTGGTTCAATGATACGCCGATACCTTATAGTTTACAGGTGTGTATGGATTCATGGAAGAAAAATCTCCCTGACTATAAATGGAAATTATGGAGTTTAAAGGATTTTGATGTAAATTCTTTGTCATGGACCAAAGAGGCCTTTAGTGTAGGTGCTTTAGCTTTTGTGGCAGATTATGTGCGTTTACATGCATTATATACCGAAGGAGGAATATATATGGATACCGATGTCATGGTGAAAAAATCTTTTGATCCACTATTATCCAATGGCTTTTTTACTGCTATAGAATATCATCCGGAAATGATAGAGGGAGATGAGATGGCAGGTAAACGTCTTGGACCGGATGGAACAAATCGTTTCCCTGGTGTACGTGTACCAGGCTTAGGTTTGTTATCAGCCATATTAGGAGCTGAAAGGGGACATCCTTATTTAGTGGAAGCTATGAAATTCTATGAAGGTCGCCATTTTATACAAGAAGACGGTAGTTGGTATACAAAGGAGATAGCACCAGATGTGCTGGCGTTGGCTGCTGAAAAATTCGGATTAAAGTATAATAATGAAATAGAACAACAATTAGAAGAAAGAATGCTCATTCTTCCTTCTCGTATATTAGGAGCTGCTTGGAAACAAGTCACAGATGATACTATTGCCGTTCATTTAAGTAAAGGAAGTTGGCGTAAGCGTACATGGTTACGGAGCATTCTCACAAAACTTAATTTTTATCGAAAGATTTTCAGGGCTCAGAAGTAATCATTGGAGGTAGTAAAAGATTTACTCTCTCATTTATATTATACGGCTAAACTTTGTTGGATGCGCATTTTGCTTAATTAGAACAGATGTATGAATAAAAAATGAGGTGACAAAGCTTTTGTCATGCTTTGCCATCTCCATTTTCTTAGTTACCACTTCTCTTTTTTCACCTCAAAACACGGGCATTGTTTCGTCCATTCCATCGGTTCCACTTCTCCGTTGTTGTTATGGTCGGGACTGAGGTTGTGATGTCCCGCTACTTTTGCTCCCGGATAGTCCATCAGCAAAGCACGTACCAATACGCGGAGCGAGTGGTGTTGCCATTCCGTGCGTGTGGTCAGGATTTATCTGTCACGTTTAAATTGATTTTTTTCCATGATTGCCATTGTTTTTTCGTTTGTACTTAAAAAATGGTGCGAAGGTATGAAAAAATAAGAAGAGGATGAAGTTTTATAGGAATAATACAGCACCATTGGAATAAGGTGGAGATTCCTTATTCTATGGATCGCATTGTAAAAACTTACTTCTTATTTCTATTCAGAAAATACATCAGTACAAAATACATGACAGCGGATAAAGAGATTTCAATTATATGAACTTCTTCTGTAAAAAGGAAATCGAGACAAAGATAAGTGGCAAAGAAACCAAACGTTTGAATGAATAGAATTTTCTTTTTCATGATTTAAACACTAAAAGTATTTGGCGGGAATAATAAGTTTAACCTATACTGCAAAGGTATTGAATATTATTTTATATCCTATATTTAGAATTGATAAAAGCATGTGTGCTGATGTCTTTTCTGCAATGGCTTTGATACAATAAGAGAAGAATGTAGTTTGTATCACTAATGAAGGAACCAGGATAGTGATGTTCTTGAAGCTGGCATTCCACTTATTGTTTTTTTAAGTCCAAATCCATGACTGCATGATTTTGGGGCATTTTTTAGACAATATATAAATATCATGCTTTTTGATTGTTTTTATTATTAAATTTGCGTAAACTTTTAGAATTTCGGTTTAATAGTGATTTCTACAATGAATAGCATGAAATACTCGGAACTCATAAAAAATAATAGTTGTAACAATTACTGTCGTTGTTATTCTCATCATTTTTTGAATCTTAATAAGTGTATGTGTCCGGAACTCTGTTAGAATTGTACCCGAAGGAGAACGGTATTTGAAATCAGAATTTAAAAAACATTAGGTTATGTGTAAAAAATTATTTGGAATATTGGCATTGTTTTCTTTCCTTCCATATTTTTCAGTTTGCCAAAATAAATTTCGGGAAAATGGTTGGTATCATATTTTATCCGGACAAACAGATAGTATCTCCCGAGAACCTATCGTGACGATAAAAGATTTTATTTCACTTAGATTGGAAACGGACTATTTTGGGAAAAATGTGATTAGTGGGCAAATCAGTAAATACAAATTGAACAAATGGGCTAAAGAAACGGAAAAGGCAATAGGCAGGCAGATCGCTTTTGTATTCAACGACTCTATCATAACCAATCCACGTGTTAATTGTAGAATAGAAAGTGGGGCTTTCCAGATAACTTCCATTCTTGATAAAGAATTACCGGATATATATGAACGGCTGAAGCAAGAGAAGATCAATTCTATTGAAGCTCTTTTTGAAGGCTGGGAAAAAGACTCCTTGTTTTACGCGATGTCTCCGGAACAAAGAGATTCCATAAGAATGGTAACCGATTATTGGGAAGCCAGTGCAT
This sequence comes from Bacteroides sp. CACC 737, assembly GCF_013874375.1. NCBI lineage: Bacteria > Pseudomonadati > Bacteroidota > Bacteroidia > Bacteroidales > Bacteroidaceae > Bacteroides > Bacteroides sp. CACC 737. Next base: position 1,868,019 of record NZ_CP059408.1, on the reverse strand, counting down.
GGGTGGATCTAATAACTAAACCCGATGAACATTATTGGTACAGTATAACGGACTCTACTGAGTATAAAAAACTGGAAGAGGCATTAAAAGAAGAGCTTGGTAAACTCAATTTCAGCAGCAGGGTTTCAGACTATATGAAGTCTAAAGCATATCAGGCATATAAAACGTATATATGCAATAATCCTATATATATCAACCTTATGTTCAAAAGTTTCCTTTTCAAGCAATTCAAGGGGCTGAACGGCTATCTAATAGATGATATTATCCGGGCCAAATATCCTTCCGCCCCAAGTATAAGAACATATGTGGAAAAGACTGACGACTCCGATGATGAGAGATTTGCAGTGTATGAATGGCAGCGAAAAATCTGGTTTTTGATGAATAAGGAAAAAAAGAATCTATAGTTTTTTACTTCATGAAAGAAAATCTTTAATATGTATTTTTTGATAAAAGTAAGGACTTTGGCGTTAAAAATATTCGCCTGCTACCTGATTTATAATGCAAAAAAATCAATCGGACAATTGAACAACTGAATAAATCTTGGGGTGCTCGGTCTGAGGTCAGTGATCATTTCGTCGTGAATGAATACCAGAATGGAGAAATTACCACTCTTGGAAACATAAAAAATAACCGGAGTCGGATTATGATTTCCTTCTCCGGTTCGTAATTCCGGGCAACTCTGTATCAACAATCTTCTCAGCCAGCTTCGGATCCATTTCTGACCTGGGTATCGGAACGATAAGAAACCTCCTGAAATACCCATTGGACTTGTTGTTGGTTCTTGTAAGCTCCTTTAGACAGAAAAGGTTTTTGCATGCCCTTATTTTTCTAGCCAACGATTCAAGTGATTACCAGGAGCAACGATGACAAACTTATAGAACTTCGATTCTGGCAAAGCTTGTAGATCGACTGTGTAACTTCTCTTTCCGGCCGGTAGCGTCACCAATTTGATCCATTCGTCTTCATCTCCCTCTTTGAATTTATTTGTGACGGCAACATAAACGGTCACTGGAACATTCTCCGAATAACATTTCCAGGATAAACCGACCGTATTATCATAAGGCATTGTCTGCAAATCGTAAATGTCAGCATCCCCGACAAAGGACATGCCATCTTGTTCCCACAAGACAGATTGTGGAACCTCAAAGTCCATGAACCGGCAGATGGAAGGTGCAATATCGGTGATTGCCAAATTGCCGGATGTGAAATGACTGTTTACCGGTACATTCGTTGAAACCCAGGTCGTACGTTCACGCCAGGACTGTCCCCCGTGGTCGTGTCCATTCTCTCCGCGTCCATGATCGGTGGTAATAACGACCATCCATTCTTCATCAAAATTGGCCTCCCTATATTTCACGGCTTCCCAAATGCGGGCAACCTGCTCGTCTGCTTTACGCACATATTCATCGAAAAATGCTCCGTTACCGGCAATATGCCCTGCATCGTCAGTGTACCATAAATACACCCAACTCAGATCGGGCGCATCTGTGCGGATACCTTCAGCTGCATCTTTCGAAATTTGTTCGTCTATATCGAAAATATGCAAATCCTTCTCTTTTTTCGGAAAACGGATGCTGTCCAAATCGTAACCGTCTTTTACATAATCAATCTTGAGATAGTTTGTTTCCTTTTTCCCCTCCCCAATCAAAACTGTCCGGTTATTCGTCCAACTGGAATAGATAGCCGTTTTATATTTTTTGGGTTGCTCTTTGGCAATCCGAAAGATCGTCCAGTAATTGTAATTCGGTTTCAGGTCGGAATTGCCTCCTACGTTATGCTTATTAAACCAAGTTGCTGTCAGCAGATTGGTATAGCCAATAGCTGAGATTGTCGCCGTCTGTGAATATCCACCAATTTCTCCTCCGGTATATGCCCGACTGTAAGCGCCTTTTGAAGCAATATCGAATATAGCCGGTGTATGAAGCCTTTCAATCTGGTCGGCAGGAATTCCGTCAACAATTACATATACTGCCTTCTTTGCCTTAGCAAACGTCTGTGCAGACAATAACCAAGGATATAACGCAAGTATAACCACCCAAAGAATTTTAAAAAAACGTTTGCTATCTGAATTCCGCAAACCGGCTTTTAAAAAAACATTTGTCCCCATTATAAAAAAAGTTTTAGAAAATTATTAACTGATGCAATCTAAATTTGCAATCATAATTTAAATTGATATTGTTTGACGATTTAAATCTATAACTTTTTTTTTAATTCATTGTTGTTTTAACAATTAATTATATTTAGTAAAACAGACACTTACTCTTGTGTGTACATCTCTTGTTTTCCTCATACTCTATGCTTGAATTTATAATGGAAGATAGTTAATATGCTCACGTGTTATCCCAAATCTCAGCTTTCGGTAAACGGAAATTACTTTTGTATTATTCTGCAAGACCTTTAAGAGATACATAAGGCGGTTCTTTAAATCCGTTCTTTTTTCACGTTCTTTAATTCTGTTCTTTCGAACAAATGCACTATATTTGTTTCATGGTGAATCAGGAAAAAAACTTATCTATTGAAACTTTGCGTGGTATCGCTATTTTATTGGTAGTGGTGGGGCATGTCATCGGTTCCGGACCTGGTGGGGGCATGAAAATTGATTTTCCACATCCATTGCGTTATCTTTACGTATGGATAGATTATATTCAGATGCCGTTGTTTACGGCTATTGCCGGCTGGGTTTATGCGTTGAAGCCTTTCTCTGCATCTTCCGGTTTTGGAAGTTTTGTCCGGAAGAAAGCTTTGCGTCTGCTGGTGCCGATGGCGGCGGTGGGCACGTTGTATTTTCTGGTACAGTATCTGATGCCGGGCACTAATAATAAAGGGGAGCTTAGCCAAATGTGGCGCATTTATGTATTCCCTTATACCATATATTGGTATCTGCCGTCGTTGTTCTTGATTTTTGTAGTGCAATGGTGGATGGACAGCCGGAAGTGGATGGACACTCCGGGCAAGTGGGCTGTTTGTTGCATTGTGGCGCTGATTTTCAGTAGGATAAATGATGTATGGATTCTGCATGAGGTTCCCGACCTGTTCAGTTTCAAGGGCGCTTTGGGACAGTTGCCCTATTTCTTTGTCGGCGTGGCTGCCTGCCGTTTTGCTGTGTCGCTCTACAGTCGTCTGGCTGTCAGGCGTGTCTTGCTTGCCGTGGCGCTATGGGGGATTGTCTTGATACAGATAGTGTGGTTCTATCCCGGTAAATACGCCTCTTTGAGCATGTTGCTTTATCCCGTGACGTTGATTCCCACCTTGTTCCTGCTGCTGGCATTGAAGTGGCACAACCGTTTTTTTGTCTGGATAGGCGGCTATGCGTACAGTATTTATCTTTTTCATGGTTTCGGTACTTCCGGTGGGCGGATTATACTGAAAATGATGGGGATTGATGCGATTGTCCCCATATTGCTGTCTGCAACTTTTATTGCAACAATCGGGCCGGTATTAGTAGACAAACTGTTTAACTGTTCCAAAATGCTGCGAATGCTATTTCTTGGAAGGAGATAATGCTCTCAGTCTGTTGCGCACCCTTATCATAAAACGCCGTAGCCACGGGAATGTTTCTCCCGACTTCAGATTATAGTATAGTGATTTGGATTCATAAATCATCTGGAAAGTTTCTGTACAAAGCACCGGTTTCTTGGTCAGGCGGTTGATTTCCGCAGCCTGCGGCATAGAGCTTTCTACAAACAGCATGTAGTCGGTGGATGAACCGTATTCTTTGGCTTTGAAGGAGGCGTGGCAATTCGCCCGTTGGCGTGCAGCCATATCCGGCAGGTCCAGCATGACGAGCTTATTGTATTTCACATGGTTCTTCTGGAGCCAGGCTTCCGTCTCCGGACGGTATTTCTCCAAGCGTGAAGTGACCAGTGTGCCAATGGTGACTTTGGGAATGAATAGCGGAAGAGCGTTCAGCAGGAAATGACGGTACTTCTCGCCGTCATCGTTCTCTTCCGGAGTGGGGTCTGCGCAAAGCACACCGTCGATGTCCATGCACGTTTTTTGCAGAATAGAGTGGTTCATGATGTTCCATTGGAAGAAACGGGGATAATCGACTATTTCGAAAAAATAATCAACAGAATGAGTGTGTAGTGGAACTGCATAAATGGCACAGTATTTGATGTTGTATAAATGTTCTATGTCCTTCAGGAGCTCGCGGCATTTCTTCACAGCTTTTCCCGTGGCTATGCTGTCGTCCACAACCAGTACTTTGTGTATGTGGGTCATGTTGAAAGTTTTCCCCCGTTCTCCGGTCTGATAAATATGCCCGTTGCGGAAAGAATCAATGTCCGTGATGGGCAGGTTCAGATAGAGTGCCAGCAGGTTGGCGGGAAACATGCCACTGCGGGGTACACCGACAATGAGGTCGAAATCCCGTGGCAGAATGCTGAGATGTTGCAGGATGCAATGGTTCAAGTCGTCTATGTTACGATAGTTCATGTAGTTTTCTTCTTTAGGAATGAGTCGATTATTTCATAGATTTTCTTCACGCTATGCCCCCAACTGTGGGTCTCGGCAAAGGCTATGCGCTGTTTGGCCAGTTCTTTGTCGTCAGCTTCGGTCACAGCACGGTCTATGGCCGCAAGCCATTCCTCCGGGTTGATGGCCAGGTGCGTGTGACCTGTGAATATGTTGCGCATGGTGTGGGTACTGGTTGCGACAGTGGGTTTACCCATAGCCAGATATTCGTCTATTTTCAACGGATAGTTGCCGTTGGTAATCTTGTTCACCATTTGCGGATTGATGCAGACATCGTAGGCAGCTATGTAGGCCGGTAATTCGTCCACTTTTTTTTGTCCGGTGAAATAGGCATTTTTCAAACTATGGATACGGTCCCGACGGAAAATGTCATCTTCCGGGCCGGTGAACACAAAACTATAATCGGGACGCTGACTTATTATCTGATAAAGCAGTTCTCCGTCAAGGCGGGTACTGTTTATCGTACCCATATATCCGATGATAGGATGTGGAATATTTTGTACATCATCGGGTGTTCCGTACTCTTTGGCGGGGTCGTATAGCGTCAGGTTTACTCCGGTTTCGATGGGGTAGGTATGGGGATTGTAGGCTTGCAACTCTGCGGCAAAACGGGTGGAGTTTGCCAGAACAATGTCTGCAGAGGCTGCTAATTCCGGCTCAAGACGGGTGCCGTGCCTGCGCCAGTAAGCTTCGCCTATGACGTAGTCGCGCCGATAATAGATGCTGACAGCCGGATGAATATACTCCTTCAGATAGCGGCTGCGGTAAATGTCTGTATCAATGAGGTGAATGTAATTCTTGAAGCCGAGTGCGGTGGCCTGCTCTACAATCCATCGGGCTATGCGGGCATTGTTTTTTCTGTTGACGATATTGAAAAGCGATGCGGGCAGGAAATTGGCCGAGAGCACTGTGAAAGGACAGTCCAGTATCCACATGTTGGCGTTGATTTGCCGGAGCGGTGAAGTCTCTCCCTTGATGACAGCCATGCGCCGGATGTAAGACGGAGATTGTCTGTCCCCTCTCAGCCGGATGGAAATGTCCATCGGAGTGTTTATGTAGAGCACCCGGTTCTGCTTTGAAATTTCCAATGCAGTATTCTTGATGGTACTACCTATTTCGATGTCCCATGTTTGCAGGCTGGTGATGATGAAGTCTCTCATGATGTTTGCCGATTACTGGTGAATACTGTGATATATCTTTACATATTCTTCTGCTGTGTGTTTCCAGGAGAACAGTTTTACACGTTCCAGACTGTAATTTACTTGTTGCTGATAGAATGTTGCATCATTCTCCAGACGTAGCAAGGCATCTGCTATTTTTTGCGGTTTTTGAGGGTCGACTAAAATGGCACCTTTACCGGCAACTTCGGGCATTGCCGAAACGTTGCTCGTCACTACAGGAGTACCGCAAGCCATAGCCTCCAGCATAGGAATTCCGAAACTTTCACGCAAGGAAGGATAGAGGAATGCAAATGCTGCATTATAAAGGGTTACTAAATCTTTGTTGCCGATATATCCTGGATAATACAGATGTTTTTTTATCCCGGTGATTCCTTCTTGCTGAAGAAGCTGGTCGATATATTCTTCTTTTAAATCGGCAATGAGAAGGGGGCGTTTCGTTTGGGATGCTTGCAGATATAACGCGTATGCTTTCAGGGTACGCGCCGCATTCTTTTTGGGGTCTGTATTTCCAAGAAAGAAAAGAAAGTCCGGGTGCGGTATGTATTTCTGCACAATACTCTCATCGGGTGTTTCCTGCATCGTAAAGTAAGCGCTGTAGCCGTTGTACACGGCTTTAATGACTTCTTTGGGAAGCTGCAAAGCTTCCCGTATGCGGGTACACTCGAACTGCGAAACTGTAATAATCTTTCTTGCTTTCTTCAGGATGCGGGGAACAATCAGGCGGCGGTAATGCCATCCCATTTCCTGATAGAAGGAAGAACTGCGATGCTGACGCGGTTCCAGATAAATAATGTCATGAAGCGTCAGCACCAATGGGACGGGACACCATAGCGGAGCTGTATTCGATGTACAATGCAGCAAGTCTGCTTTCAACTTCCTGACAGCCCGGGGCAATGCTATCTGCTCCCACAGTGGATAAGTAGGGCAGCGAAGCTCAATGATATGGAGATTCTCCGATTCTTCCAGGCACCGGTCCTCTCCCGGGGCAACGAATACGTAATATTCATTACCGTCTTTCCGCTTTTGCAGTTCTTTCAGTGTTTCCAAGATGACAAAGTCCATGCCATGCTTGTCTTTGCGGAAAATGCGTTGGGCTTCGATGGCGATTTTCATTTTGCTGCCTTTCTTTTCTTTTTTCGTTTAAAGATTCTTGTGATGTGGCTCATGGAAGAGGTGACTACCAATATGGGCAGAGACCAGAAAGCGCTCCGGAACTTGCGGCTGATTTCCCCTTCGGGCATAGCCATCAAAAAAGTGATGAATAAAACGGCTAAAAGTGCATACCATTTTGTAGCAAGCGGCCACTCCAGGAATGTTATTGCCACGGCACATATCGTGATATATAAGATGAGCAGAAAACGGGATGGAAGTAGCCATTGGAATAATTTTTCGCATAAATCCCACTTTCCTTGTAAGAAGGCTATCGGAAATTGTTGCAATGCCAGTATGGAGCTGCGATACTGTGAGCCCAACCAGCGTTGGCGTTCTTTGCTGTACCCCGATGTATCGTCTGTCTTTTTGCAATAGCAGACTATTTCTTCCATGTATTCGGTATATATGTTTTCCTTCAAGAGTTCCATTTCTGTAGCTTTGGCCAAATCGCTTCCTGATAATCTGGGAGCGATTTCCTGGAACATTTCAAAATCAAACATCATGCCCGAACCGATGAGGGCGGAGGAGAATCCCAGTGCCGTATGTGCCTTGCGGAAGAGGTGGTTGTTGATTTCTTCGCTGGTGGCGTTTAATACGGCGATGTTGGTATTCAGGTTTTCCGTCATGCGGTGGGCTTGGATGGCATCGCATCCGGAGTAGTAGGCGTTGTTGAAAAGCTCCAATGCGTTAGGAACAACTTTGTTGTCTGAATTGAATATGGTGATGGCATCGTACTCATGAGGAGAATAACGCTCCATAACCTGCTGTATGGCATATATCTTTGTGCAATGCTCTTTATCGGGCACGACAATATTGACCGGCATCTGGAGCAGCGTAACTAAGTCTTCTTCGGACAGTTGTGTGGCAGCTACTGCGATGTCGTATTTTTCTCTCGGATACATCTGCGTATCAAGGAAATGATTGATGGACTCTATCACTTCCTTGCCGTTTTTCAACACAACAAAGAGGACCAGGAAACGATGTTGCTTGGGGGACGGTGGATAGGGATTCTTGTATTTCCGCAAGGAGGCCAATGCATAGATAAACAAGTAGGCTACGGGGATGGCCAGCAATAAGAAAAGAACCGCGTCTGTCATTTGCAAGGCATTGTTGTTCTCGTCCATCCACCAGTCGGGATTGAATATGGAAAAAATGTCGTTCATATATGTTTTCTATTTAATATTTTCTATTTCTTTTTCATTTTTTGTTGGGTCAGCAGTTGGTCGATATGCTCCCCATTAATCAGGACTGACAAAAATAAAATAACCATGAATCCTGTAGGGAATTGGAAGAAAAAAGCATTTCCATAGGCGCTTATCATTAGTCCGAAAATGCCGCAAGCAATGGCCGTGAGTATTCCACGTAGCTCGTTATTCTTAATCCGAAACATGATAAGATAGCAACCTCTTAACAATGTACTGACATATATGGTAAGAAAAAGCACTAATCCTACAATACCGGTTTCCATCCATATCTTGACATAAAAAGAATCATGGGGAATGAGTGTTGTGAGACGGGAACCATATTTTCTGGCTTCTACCCCTCCCAAACCGAGTCCTTCTCCGAAAGGTTTGTATTTTAGATATTCAGCCAATCTTTTTTGGTTTTCTTTGCGGACAGTGTATGAGGCATCTTCTGTAGGTCTGAAAGCTGTGCGCATGCGTCTGATTGAAGAGTTACTTTCACCGATATAGGTATGGGCGAAAAAGATATAAAAAAATAAGCCGAATATGACTGTAGCTCCCATGAGCTTGATATTTTTACTGAGGAAAGTAAACAATATGCTTCCTCCGATGGGGACAAACAGTGCACCGCGAGTTCCGGAAATGAACAAGGCATATATGGAACAAAGGGCAATAATTATATAATAGAGTCTTATGAAACGTTCTTTCACGAAGATAGCCGAGATACCGAACAGAATGGCAGCAAAACCCATGTTGGAACCGAAATTTCCAGCATCTGTGAAAAAGGAAAAATATCGGGTGACATCGGATAAAAGGTGTGTCTTGTACATTTCCGTTTCAATCAGCATGGTTGTTTCTGTCTCATCAAAACCTACATATTTCTGGTAAACAGTTTTGGCTACGGCTGTCAATGTGAATATGGACAGAAAAAGCATAATGATGCGCAATCGCTTATAGGAGGTCATTGTTAAAACGCCAATTAATGACATGACAAGGGTGCTGTATATGATTCCACGAGAGTAAATCCAAGCTTCCGTGAGAGCTGTTGGGTTTATGATTTCAGCCGCAGTATATATGGCCCATATGCAACCTCCAAACGTCAGAATATTTTTGGTGTATTTCCATGCAATCTTACCTTGTTGATGATAGGAATATATCAAAAGTGTTATAAGCAGGGTGACGGTTGCAACATCATACCAGACACTCAACCCACTACCTTGCGTGTATCTGTACCAGGGAATGAAAAAGTAATTGAATGTGAATAGGAAACATACACCGGCAAAAGGGTTTCTTAATGCTTGTATTGCTATTATCAAGAAGAAAGGGGAAAGGCAAACGTATGCAATGATATCCCAAGTACTGAATAATATGCTATAGATGAGTGCACCCAGTCCGATGATGAACACTAATAATGTTACCGCCAAGGGAGATATGCTATGTCCTTTGATATCCGTTTGCATTTATTTGACAGCTGCTGATTTTGATGTTAAACCTAATTGTGCCAACCGGCTGAAGAAACTGTGGACCGGAGTATGAGGAGGTAATTCTCCGGTAAAGCTTTCAACCACTTCGCGGTCTGCATTGTTGAGATACATAAATAGAGGAGTTCCTTCCAATTCTTCCTTTAACGGTTTCAATCGGGTGTCGTCATCTCTGCCCCACAATCGGGCAGCGTTGGCTATCAGCAAATTGAAATCTGCTTTTTTCAATACCGACATAGGTAAAGTGGCGGTACTGACAGCAGGATATTCCACTAAAATAATGTCCGGTATTTCTTCTGCTTCATTTAAAGCCCAGAAGTCAGACAATTCTTGAGCTTGTACATATCCCTTGTTTTGGGTGTCGAAATCGTGGTCGTATTTTACAAGGCGCACTTTCATACCCTCAGTTTCCCAGTAATCGATGAAATATTTGGCAAGGAATGATTTCCCTTCACGTTTCTCCATGCTGAGCAGGTTTATGACGGTGGGACGATCCGGATGTAAGTAGTTGTTGAATTGTCGGCAACTGTAGGCTGCGGCAAGCCGGTTGCAAGCCTTGAGGAATCCACGGAATTTTAAGTTGCTTACACCGTTGAATGCTGCAATGACAGATAGTCCGGTCAGACGTTTGCTGCGGTCAGGGTCTCGGAGAGTGCGGTCTAACAATTCAATCAGCAGGAAGTAACCGCTTATGAATATTAAACTGCCGAAGAATGCCGCAAGGACGTAGATAATTCTTTTTCTGCCATTGTCTGTCAGCGGATACTCGGGTGATGCTATGACCTGCAGGTTGGCAGTTGTCATCTTGATATTCTGCAAACGGAGGTGTGCTTCAGCAAGGCCTCCTATTTGTCGGCGGTAATTGTCTTCGGCAATGCCTACGGCACGTTCTTTTCGCTTGATTTGAGTGCCTACGGGTGAGAATTCCCGGTATTGGCCGATAATGTCCCGTTGGCGGTCAACCAATACTTTCACTTCAGCTTTGGCTTTCGCCTCATTGATGCATGCCGTCAGCCATTCTGTCACCATTTCTCGAATGCCTACACCCTCCTTGGAGAAACCATACTCGTTTAAATTATCGGAGAGATGGCTTATTTTTTCTTCTGCCTTTTGCAGAGCATCTTTTTCTCTTTGAAGTTTATCACTTTTCTTCTGACTTTGTTCTGTGGTAAAAATTTCTTGTTCGAGAATGCTTTGGTTCAAGGTGCTGACTTTTTCCAACTCTTGTAATAAATTCGTATTTGTGCGTATAATCTTGGCCCGTATGTCCATTTTATTCTCTAACATTTGGCGCAAGGCTACTGCACTTCCATAATTTCGTTGCACTGCTTCCATACGGTCGTCTGTCGCATATTTGGTCAAAGCCAATGCCTTGGATTGTTCGTCGTAGTTGATGACTTGTTTTTGAACACTATAGTCTGTCAAATCATCTTCTTCTGCAGTAAGTGCTTTTTTGGCTATTCGCACTTGTTCTTCAAAATAGGCGATAGCACTGTTTGTGGCACTGAACCGGAGTTGCTCATAAGCCTTTAACAGTTCATCTTCCAATATCTTGAGGGTGTTTTGCGTAATACCGGGATCGGAGGAGGTATATACCAATTCTATCAGGTCACTGGTACCCAATCGTTTAATGGTGATTGAATTTAATGCGTTATAGCTATAAAACGGATAAGGGCGGTTGAATATGGAATAGACAAAATTGCTACTGTTCTCCTTTCTGTAATTCATTAAATTAGTTACGGTTTTATCCAAAGAGGAACGGTCTACCAAAGCCAATACTTCTTTTGGAAGGATTTGGACAAGTTGTCTGTAATGTTTGGCTTGAATGTACATATTGTCTTTCCATTCATCACCGTGTACAAGATTGGTTGCAAGCAGTCGAACGGAAACCTTTGCCAAAGTGTTTTTGGACTTGCCAATATTAATGATATTGTCGAAAGTACTGTTGATGTTGATAAGCTGGCTTCCATCCAAATTGGTACTATTGGTTACGCCTGCATATAAACTACTGTTTACCGTATAACTGTATGGTAAAAATTGGGTAAAGTATATGACCAATGCCGTAACAAGAAGACTTCCCCACAATAACCAATAACGGATGCGGTAAAAGAAGCTTGCCAAAAATTGTACTATATTCATAATTAGTTTACTTGTCTGTTATAACTTTTACATTAGTCAACATTTCCAATAATACAATTGAATTGTGTAAAGCTACACGACTCTGCTCATACGTGGTCACGGCACCGGTGCGGCGCGCACGCTCTAAAGAAAGTGCAATGATGTCGATGGCTCCTTGTATGAAATTGTTTTCAGATATTTTCATTTGTGCATTATACAAGGCAGCCGTTTCTGCTTTGGCTTTGATGGTGGCTAATTGTTCGGTAACTGCATTGTAGGCTTCCAAGACCTTTAGTCTCCGTTCTTCCATGACATCTTCTTGTACATATTGCAATTGTTCTATCTGGTAGCGATAATCTTTCAGTTTCAACGGACGGTTGAATAGATCACCCAGGCTGACACCGACGCTGGCCCCGACATTGAAGTTGTGCTGGGCACTTGACATCGTTGTCTGGTACATAGGGGTGAACTCGTCACTGGCATTGCCTATGATGTTGTAGCGTCCGTAAGAATAGTTACCGTTCAGCCTGAAGTAGTTCCACCAATTCCTTTTTTCCAGGCGATATTGGTTCTTGACTTGCTCTACTTGGGATTGGGCTCTTTTTACTGACGCATTCTCTGTTACTGCATCAAGAAAGACGGATAGAGGAGGCAACTCTAAATTCTCAATATCTATTGATGTCTTCGAACTGATTAAACCCAATGTGTTGACTTCTATTTTTTTGTCCTCCATTTTGAGCTGTTCCAATATCTTGATGCGCTCCTCCCGTGTCAACTCCTGCTGCGCAGCCACAGACAAAGACACCCCCAACAATCCTAAGAGGATTACACTGTAAATGATGGAACTGATATATCTTTTTATTGTCTCTAAAGCCATATAATTCCTGTTATCTTTATTTTATACATTCTCTTTTTGTACAAATGCCGTCAGCGTTTTGCACAGTATCTTCATGTCCAGCCAGAATGAGAATTCTTTGGCGTATTTAATGTCCAGTTGTTTGCGTTCTTCGGCCGACATCTTCCCGGCGCCACCTCGTTTCTCCACTTGCCACAGTCCTGTCAGTCCGGCAGGGGCCATGAAGCGTTCGATATATGCGTCGCTGGTCAGCAGCTCGGCTTCGTAGAGGGGGAGCGGGCGGTTGCCCACGATGCTCATGTCCCCTTTGAGGACGTTGAACAGCTGCGGCAGTTCGTCAATGCTGTACTTGCGGATGAAACGGCCTACGTGGGTGACACGGGGATCGTTCTCTATCTTGACAAACGTATTCTGTTTTTCTTGGGCCTTCTTTTTAAGGAAATCTTCTTCGGAGATGACAAAATCGTCCGAAATCAGCAGGGTAGCCTCCTCTTCGGAAGTGCCGGTCAGGTCGTCGAAGCGGATATCGGGCTGCTCGTCCGTAAGCTCTTCCTCTATCTTATATTGGTTGAGGGCATTCAGTTCTTTCAGGCGCTTGTCTGCATTGGTGTACATGGAGCGGAACTTCAAGAAGTTGAATATCTGGTAGTTGCTGCCTACACGCTGGGATTTGTAAATCACTTTGCCTTTACTCTCCATGCGGATGGCTATGGCTGTGGCAATGAGTAGCGGAGAAAGCACAACGAGCACTGCACACGCAAACAGTATATCGAAGATACGTTTCCACATAGGCAGGTGGAAGGTGTTGAATATCTTACGGTGTGACTGGCTGAATTCCTGCAGTTTGTGCTCCTTGCGCAACCGGAGGAATTTCGTCATTTGCTGGAGGCTCTCTTCGCTGGCCATAGGGGAAAGGGTGTTGTTGACACCTGCCTGCAGATAGAGCTTGCGGTGTTCCTTCTGCAACCCTTCGGTGATGAGGATGATGTAGACACGGGGGAAGCGCTTGTGCAGGAAAGTGATGTCCTGGCTGTCCTTTTGAGGGGTACTTTCTTCGTAAAGAATGGATGTGTTGTACCGTTCGCGGATACCGTCGATGACTTTCGCCGCTTTGTTGCAGGATGAAACAGCCATGAACATGCCTCCCGCAATTTTGCTCAAGTGGCCGATGGTGACGCGGTTGCTGCCTATGTAGATATAATATAACATATCCATTGATTTTGTTGTTTAGAGAAATTTCTTGATGCGGGCCTTCAGTTCCATAGGATTGAAAGGTTTCAGTATGAAATCCTCGGCTCCTGCTTCGAGCAGGTTGATGCGCTCGGTGGTACTTTCCTCACTGGAAAGCATCACAACCGGAATGTCCTTGAACAGTGAATTACCTTTCAGATATGCCAGAAATTCACCTCCGGTCATTTTGGGCATGCGTATGTCCGAAATGATGAGAGTGGGCTCGTTCCCCTCATTCAGCCATTCTATGGCTCTGACGGGATCTTCGAAATAGACCAGCTCATTTTCTTTTCCTAAATAGACCGAGAGTACCTTGCCTATGGCAGGTTTGTCATCTACAAATAATATTTGTTTCATTGCTTATGATAATTGTTTGCTATATTTATCTATATACATTTTCTTCTACCGGGTGTTCGTACCATTCCGTATACTGGGTTCTGTCTTGGGCCCAATAGATGAATTCCGGATATGCGCTTGCTTCGGGGATATCAGTGCGTGAAATATTGATGGTTTCCTTGGGATAGCGGAAGCCATACGGCACGCAGATTGCCCATGTGTTGTTGCCTGCTAAGTCAAGATTCTCTTGCTGTATGGTTCCGGCGGCAGTGGCGCCATATCCCCAAAATTCGTAAAGATGGACTTCCATGCGTTGTTCCATGCTTTTATATTGATAACAGATGAAGAAGTCCAGATTGTCTTTTGAGAATAGGGGTTCTGTCCGGTTTTGGTCTGCCAGTTCAATAATGACTTTATAAGTATACTCTTTGGCGGTCACTCCAATGCCGGTATTTACCATCTCACCCGATTCAACTCCAAATACATTGTGTACTTCGCCTGCGATGGGGATTATGACATTCGGATCGGAATCTTCCATATAAGTAGCGTTATTGTACCTGAATTTGTTGTACGAGCTGTTGAATGACTCCTGGAAACGCGAATCGTCGCCTCCGGTCTTGATTTCCCGGATATCGGATTTATTGATTCCGGTAATCCGGAGCCCTACGCCCAACGGCTTGCTTGCTCCTGCCGCAGCAAGGGTCACGTCGAGCTGTATGCGCTTGATGTGGTTCGTCTTTTTCTCGCGGTGATAGTAGGTCTCCACGTCCAAGACCACGTCGTTGAAGTCATAGTCGCCTACCAACGGGAAGTTGTCTTCGAATACGTACGTATAGGAGACTGGGTCTGTAGGGGTCTCTGAGCCGGACTCGTTCGGAGTATTGCCTTCGCCCGTGCAGTCTCCGGCGGGAATGGTGATGGGGGATTCTCCCCATTTGGATATGGTTCCTTCGGTGTTCTTGATGGCATCAAGGAATTTGGCTTCCCACCAGATGTCCTCAGTGATATCATCGTCAATTTCTTTCACTTCATAATGAATGTTTCCCTGGCTGGAAAAATTCCCTATATCTTCAATTTTATTGATTTTTACCAGTGCATATTCATTGTTTGAGCCCATAAATTGTGCTTGTGACAATTCTGCTTCATCAAGTACGGTTATCATGGAGTTGTCACCCATTGTGATTCTGGTGTTGTAATTGTTGCTATGGTCCCCGAAATCCTCTATCTCTGCAGAAGAGGTGTCTCCCATGTTCAGTGTGCCTACAAATTCTTCCGTATATAGATAGCATCCGTTGTCTATAGTGATGTTGCTGTGGGTTTTCCCGATGTAGGCTTTGCCCTGGTTGATGAATTTGCATCCGCTGTCGAAATTCATTTCATCGACACGTACGGTACCGCAATTATAGAATACTCCTCCCTGGCTGACATGGAAATCATCTATTTCTATGGTGCCGGCATTGTAGTTGTAGCTGCCTCCGGAGGCATTGGTCAATTCGATGTCGTTCCCTTTGATGGTTCCACCCGCGTAGACGATAAACCGGCTGGATTGCACTAAAGTGAAGGTGTGCTCGTCCGGTATCACGATTTCCCCTCCGTCAATCACATAGAATTCGAAGCCTCGTTCAACGGTCATGTTGTTTCCATTGGGTTCCCAGCTGCCTTCAATGATGATGATGGCCGGATTGTCACTTCCCATGCCGTCCTTGCTGATTTTATTCCTATATATATTGTCTTTGGAGATTTTGTAGGCTTTTCCGTTTTGAAAATCGGTATTCGGCCTTATTTCTTCGGCGCTTGATAGCATTGCGGTGATTTCCGCCTCAGACTTTTCCGGTGAATAGGTCTCGATGCTGACACTGCGCGTCCATGCGGTACGTGTAGTTGCAAGGGAATTGCCGAAAGCGGCATGGAGCTGACCGTTTTGGATGGATACATATTTTACTATGTTGCGGCTGTGTGTATCGGTGCGGCACACAAAAGCGCTCGTCAGTACAGAAGGGCAGTCCATGACGGTAGTAAATACTGTTGTATTATTGGCGGTGCCTTCTGCCAGCAGTTTGGCAGATGACCGGCTGATTAAGGGGTTCTTGTCGTAAATACGTATGGTATAGTCGATGCCGGTATCTTCGGATACAGAAACATTGACCCGGACCTGCTGAGTCATTTTCCAATCCATAGCCGGGTCTATGTTCTTGACCGGAAACCTGTCTTGATAGGCTGCTTTCACTTTTTCGGGGTTAAAAACATCGTCTTTACAACCCTGCAGCAGTATGCCTACTGTAAGAATAACAAGCGGCAGAAAGCGTTTGTATAGGGTATTTTCTCCCATATTTTACATTTGTTTTGCTTGATTGTAAGCAAAAGTACGTTTATTTAAACTAATAAGCTTTATTAATGGGGGATAAAAGCATGGTGATTAACCCTTTTTAACGCTTTTGTGCGAATAGATAAAACAAGTTTATTTTGAAAATTGTCAATATAACTATATACCCTCTGTGTTGCTGCTTTACTGAATCTTGGTGATTTCTCCTGCCAGGTCGGAATTCATGCGGTGGCGGATTTCGGCTTGGTCCAGTCCGTGTCCCAGGAGGAACATGAGTTTGGTGACGGCACATTCGGGGGTACTGTCATAGCCGCTGATGACACCTGCCTGGAGAAGTTGCAGACCGGTTTCGTAACGTCCCATCTCGACGGCGCCACTTTGGCATTGGGTGATGTTGACGATGACAATGCCACGTTCGCTGGCTTCTTTCAGCTGGCGGATGAACCATTCTTTCTGGGGGGCATTGCCGGAACCGAAGGTCTTGAGGACAACAGCTTTCAGGCCGGGAACATGAAGCACGGAGTTGATGATGCTTTCCTGGATGCCGGGAAAGAGGGTGAGCACTACGACATTGGTGTCGAAAAGGTAGTGCGGCTTCATGGGGCGTGACGGGTCGGGACGGTGGATGAGGTGCTCGTTATAACGGATATGGATGCCTGCCTTTGCCAGTGCGGGATAGTTGAAGGAGCGGAAAGCATTGAAATTCTCGGCATTGATTTTGGTGGTACGGTTGCCCCGCATCAGCTCGTTCTCGAAGAAGATGCACACTTCGGGGACGATAGGAGTACCGTCCGGATGCTTGGCGGCGGCTATTTCAATGGCGGTGATGAGGTTCTCTTTCCCGTCGGTGCGCAGGGTGCCGATGGGAAGCTGGGAACCGGTGAGGATGACCGGCTTGGAAAGGTTCTCGAGCATGAAGCTGAGTGCGGAGGCTGTATAGGCCATCGTATCGGTACCGTGCAGGATGACGAAGCCGTCGAAATTGTCGTAGTTGTAGTTGATGATTTTTACAATCTTTGCCCAGAGGGAAGGTTCCATATCGGAAGAGTCGATAGGCGGGTCGAACTGATAGGAAGAGATGCGGTAGTTGAAGCGCTTCAGTTCGGGAACATGTTGCAGCAGTTGGTCGAAGTTGAAGTTCTCAAGCGCACCGGTCTCGGGATTTTCTATCATTCCGATAGTTCCACCAGTGTAAATCAATAGTACGGAAGGGCAATCGACTTTCATAAATTTCGTATTTGGGTTCTTTTTGGGGTACAAAGATAGCGAAAAAAGTTATGAGTGATATCACTCATAACTTTCTTACCTCTTCTTTCAACTGCCTGATAGCTTTTTCCGCATCTCCTTCCTTCTCGTTGAGCAACGTGACGAAGCGGCTGCCGATGATGGCACCGGATGAGTGGGCGCAGGCGGCATCGAATGTCTGCTTGTTGCTGATGCCGAAGCCTACCATGCGTGGATTGCGCAGGTTCATATCCTCTATCTTCTTGAAGTAGGCTTGCTTCCGGGTGTCGAAGTCTTTTTGGGCACCGGTGGTGGCGGCACTGGACACCAGATAGATGAATCCGTCGGTGTGGGCGTCTATTTCGCGGACGCGGGCTTCGCTGGTTTCGGGGGTAATGAGCATGATGACACGGATATCATACTTCAAAGCGATGGCTTTGTAACTCTCTTCGTAATCGCGGAAGGGGAGGTCGGGAATAATGACGCCGTCGATGCCGCATTCCACGCACTTCTGGCAGAAGGCTTCGAAGCCGAACTGCATGATGGGATTGAGGTATCCCATAAGGACAAGCGGGATGCGGACATCGCGACGGATGTCGCGCAATTGTTCGAAAAGCAGACGGAGGGACATGCCGTTGTGCAGGGCGCGGGTGGCGGCATTCTGGATGACAATGCCGTCGGCCATGGGGTCACTGAACGGAATTCCGATTTCAATCATGCTGACTCCGTTTCTTTCGAGGGCACGGATAACGTCGGCAGTACCGTCGAGGTTGGGACAGCCTGCACAAAAGTAAATGGACAGCAGATTCTTGGGGCTGTCCTGGAAAAGTTGGTTAATGCGGTTCAACATACTATTTACAATTTTACAATTTACTATTTACTATTTGGCTGCGCAATATATGCTGCATGTTACGATTTACAATTTTACAATTTACTATTTACTATTTGGCTGCGCAATGTACGCCGCATGGCAAATTGTACATTGTACATGGTAAATCGTAAATCGTCAAATAGTAAACCCATCGAGTTCTTTCAGGAAGTTTGAGATGCGTTCCACATCCTTTATTCCCGGTGCCGTTTCGAAACGGCTGTTGATATCGATACCTGCGAAATAGGGGTGGCGGAACTCCCGGAGGGCTTTTACGCTGTAGGGGTTGATGCCGCCGCTGAGCAGGAACGGGGTGGGACCGTTGTAGCGGTGCAGGAGGTTCCAGTCGAACTGGTTGCCGGAACCGCCGTACTGCGGGGTCTTGGTGTCGAAGAGGTAATAGTCGCACAGACCATTGTAGGCAGATACGGAAAGCAGGTCCTTGGGCAGCAAGATAGAGAAAGCCTTGATGAGGTGCAGGCCTGCATTGCGCAGGGAACGGCAGTACTCGGGAGCTTCATTGCCATGCAGCTGGATGTAGTCAAGGCCGAAACGGTCGGTATACATCAGGATGTTTTCCTTACTTTCGTTGACAAAGACGCCGACGCGCTTGGCGCAGGCTGGCAGATACCCGGGCATCTGGCACAGACAACGGGGAGATTTGGGGTAGAAGATAAAACCAATCATATCTGCACCTTGCAGTTCTACATTGCGGATGTTTTCTGCTTCGGTCATTCCGCATACTTTGATGAGAGGAGACATTTTATTTACTATTTACTATTTACTATTTGGCTGCGCGATGTAACGCTGTATGAGAGACTTTTGTATTTACAATTATCAACTTTCAACTTTCAATTATTAATTAAGAGACTGTCTTGGATGAACTTTTTCAGGGTTTCGCCCGGGTTGGCTGTTTTCATGAAGGTTTCGCCGATGAGGAAACCGCGGAAGCCGGCGGCACGCAGGCGGCAGATGGTTTCGGGGTCGGAGATGCCGCTTTCGGAGACAAGGAGCGGGGATGCCGGTCCGTGGGTGGCTTCGCGCAGTTGCCGGGCTATCCGGAAGGAGTTTTCCACATCGGTGACGAAAGAGCCGAGGTTGCGGTTGTTGACACCCACCATGTCGACCTCCTTATTTATATAGGAGAGTTCCGAAGGGCTGTGGATTTCGAGCAATACCTCCAGCCCGAGTTCGTGGGCTTGGGAGGTGAGGGTGCTGCACTGCTCCGGACTGAGGCAGGCGGCAATGAGCAGTACGGCGTCGGCACCTACGATGCAGGCTTGCAGAAGCTGGTACTCGTCGATGATGAAGTCCTTGCGCAGAATGGGGATGCGGACGAGCGGACGGACCGTGCGGATGTCGCGCAGCGTACCGCCGAAGAACTTCTCATCCGTCAGGATGGAGAGGGCGGCGGCGCCGGCGGCTTCGTAGGAGGCGGGTATTTCCTCTGCTTGGGCAGCCTCGTTTATCCAGCCTTTGGAGGGTGAACAGCGTTTGAACTCGGAGATGATTCCTGTAGAAGAAGCGGCAAGGGCCTGCTTCATGCTGCGGCGGTGGACCGCATTCTCCCGGATGATGACTTCGGCTTGCTCCTGCAACTGCTTCGGAGAGACGGTTTGCTTCTGCAGTTCAATCTCTGTTTGCTTATGGGCGATGATTTCGGACAGTATATCTTTCATTGCTTCATTTATTAATCTCGATAAATTTTTTCAGTGTAGCCAGCGCCCGTCCGCTATCCAGTGATTCGCGTGCGATGGCGATGCACTCTTCAATCTCTTTCTGCGGCTCCATCACCTGGATGGCAAAGGCGGCGTTGACAATGACGCATTGCGTTTGTGCAGGTGTGGCATGCCCCGTAAGGATATTGTCGAAGATGCGGGCGGCATCTTCCTTGCATGCGCCACCGAAGAGTTCTTCGGGACGGGCATCTTTGAAGCCGAGGGCCTGCGGACGGTAGATGCGCTCGTAGTTGCGGGTCATCACCTTGAACTCGTCCGTCAGGGAGATTTCGTCGTAGCTGTCGAGGCTGTTGACTACGGCAAAGTCAATGCCGAGCTTATAGAATACGTTGGTGTATAGGCGCATCTGCGAGAGGTCTGCCACACCGAGCAGCTGGTATGCCGGGCAGCATGGATTCACCAGTGGGCCGAGCAGATTGAACAAGGTGCGTACTCCCAGCGTCTTGCGTACGGGACCGACAAACTTCATCGCCGGGTTGAAAAGTTGGGCATGAAGGTAGGCGATGTTGCACTCCTCCATGCTGCGTTTCAGCGTGTCGGGGTTGTTGGTGAAGCGTACGCCGTGTTGCTCGATGACATTGCTGGCTCCGCTCACGGAAGTGGCTCCGTAGTTGCCGTGCTTGGCAACCTTGTAGCCGGCTCCCGCCACTACGAAGCAAGCGCAGGTGGAGATGTTGAAGGTGTTCTTTCCGTCGCCGCCCGTACCTACAATGTCGATGGGGCGATAGGGGGCGAAGTCGATGGGAAGGCGTGTCTCCATCAGTGCTTCGCGGAAACCGATAAGCTCGTCCACAGTGATGCTCCGCATCTGGAAGGCAGTGAGCAAGGCTGCTATCTGCGCCTCAGGATACATTTCCTTGGTGATGTTGAGGAGGATTTGTTTGGTCTCCTCCGACGTGAGCTCTTCGTGATTGAAGAGACGGGTGAGTATTGCTTTCATCTATTTATTTACGATTTGACGATTGAATTTACTCTTTTTCTGAAGTGCCTCATTTGAAAAGCCAGTTTTTTACGATTGTTTTTCCGTCGGGTGTCAGTACCGATTCAGGATGGAACTGGATGCCGTGTATGTCATACTCCCGATGTTTCAGCGCCATGATTTGTCCTTCGGGGCTGATGGCGGTAATGGCAAGTTCGTCGGGAAGCTCCTTCGTATCCACTACCCAGGAGTGGTATCGTCCGACGGGAATCCTATTGGGTAAACCGCAGAAGATATAGTCTTCTTCGAGAGAAATACCTTTATAATCCTTTCCCCCTAATCCTTCATCCCTTGTCCCTAGTCTTTCCTCCTTCCTCCTTATCTCCGTCTGTACCCCATGGAACACCTCTTCCAGATTGACCAGCTTTCCACCGAACGCTTGTCCGATGGCTTGTTCGCCCAGACAGACACCGAGTATGGGTTTCCGTCCGGCATAGGTGCGGATGACATCCAGCAACAGTCCGGCTTCCTCGGGGACACCGGGGCCGGGTGAGAGGATGATTTTATCGTATGGCTCCAATTCTTCGAGCCGGAATTTATCGTTGCGCAGCACATCCACTTCTGCGCCAAGCTCTTTCACCAGATGGGCAAGGTTGTAGGTGAAGGAGTCGTAATTGTCTATGATAACTGTTTTCATCTTTTGTATTTACAATCTATTTTATTTACTATTTGACGATTTACGATGTACGATTTGGCTGCGCAATGTACGCCGCATGGCAAATCGTACATCGTAAATCGTCAAATCGTACATGAACTCACATTTTTTCCGCCATCTCAATCGCCTTTTTCAGTGCGCCGAGCTTGTTGTTCACCTCTTGCAGTTCGTACTCGTCGTTGCTCTTGGCTACGATGCCGCCGCCTGCCTGGAACCAGAGGACACCATTGCGGCTGAC
This sequence comes from Bacteroides sp. CACC 737, assembly GCF_013874375.1. Taxonomy (NCBI): domain Bacteria; kingdom Pseudomonadati; phylum Bacteroidota; class Bacteroidia; order Bacteroidales; family Bacteroidaceae; genus Bacteroides; species Bacteroides sp. CACC 737. The sequence goes on along the minus strand of NZ_CP059408.1, from coordinate 1,845,982 downwards.
AAAAGTACGAATCGTAATCGCCTGGTTCAGCGAGCCGTTCAGTCCGATGAAACCGATGCAGCCTCCGTAGGCTCCACGGTTGTGCGGTTCCAGCTGGCTGATGAGCTGCATGGCGCGTACTTTCGGGGCGCCGCTCAGGGTACCGGCAGGGAAGGTGTCGATGAAGGCCTTGACGGGGGCGGCCTCTTCGCGGAGCGTTCCGCTGACACGGCTGACGAGGTGGATAACATGGCTGTAATACTGCATCTCCTTATAGAAGTCCACCTTTACATCGTGGCAGTTGCGGGAGAGGTCGTTGCGGGCAAGGTCCACAAGCATCACGTGTTCGGCGTTCTCTTTGGGGTCGTCGTGCAGGTACCGGGCATTGAGGGCGTCCTGCTCTGCATCGCCGGTGCGCTTCGTGGTTCCGGCAATGGGGTCGATATAGGCATGGCGGCCTTCGATGCGGCAATGGGTTTCGGGAGACGAGCCGAAAATGCGGAAGCCCCCGAAGTCGAAATAGAACAGATAGGGAGAAGGGTTGATGCTGCGCAGGGCACGGTAGAGCTTGAAGTCATCGCCTGTGAAACGCTGCTCGAACCGGCGGGAGAGGACTATCTGGAAAACGTCGCCGCGCAGACAGTGGGCGATGCCGCGGCGGATATTCGCCTTGTGCTCCTCGTCCGTAAGCGGAGAGGTGGTGGGGCCGATGGCGCGGAAATCGTAGGCGGTGTAGTTACGGTTATGGATGGCCTTCTGTACCTGGTCCAGTTCGCTGGTCTCGCCGGGCGCCAGCATCTCGAGGAGCAGCATCTCATTCTTGAAGTCGTTGAAGACGATGAGGTACTTATATAATATGTACAGCATGTCCGGCGCATCGTTGGTAGCTTCGCGGCTGTCCTTCACGGGGATATTTTCGAAGTAGCGGACAGCATTGAAGGAGGTGTATCCGTAGAGTCCGCAGTAATTGCTGTATTCGTCCTCCACGCGGAAGCGGCCGAGGAAGTCGTTCAGTGCATTTTCCACCCGGTATTCTTCGGTTATGGGATGCTCTTCGCGGCTGTCGTCGGGCAGGCGGAAGATAGCCGTGCCGTGGTCTATGCTGACACTTGCCAGCGGACACAGAGCGATGAATGAGCGGTTGTTCTCGCTACCATGATAGTCGGAACTCTCCATAAGTGCGCTCTGCGGAAAGATGTCGCGCACCTTCAGATACGTGCTCACCGGCGTATGCAAGTCACCGAGCATGGTGCGGCTGACTGTTTTATAATCATATTGTTTCATTGTATCTTGTATTTTATTTCATTGTATCTCGTATTTTCAAATAGCTCATCACTTATAACTCATCACTCAAATACGTTTCTATATCCTTATCCCCCCGTCCCGACACCGTCAGCACCACCACGTCCGTCGGCTTGAACCTCATCTTCTCCAGCGCACCCAGTGCGTGGGCGCTTTCCAGGGCGGGGATGATGCCTTCGAGCCGGGTCAGTTCGTAGGCGGCGCGGATGGCTTCATCGTCGTTGACGGCGAGGACGATGGCACGTTTCTGCTTGGCAAGGTTGGCGTGCATGGGGCCGATGCCCGGATAGTCCAGTCCGGCAGAGATGGAATAGGGCTCTTCTATCTGTCCGTCCTCGTTCTGGATGACGTAGGTGCGCGAGCCGTGGATGATGCCCATCTTGCCGAGGGCAATGGTGGCGGCTGTCATTCCCGTTTCAATGCCTTTTCCGCCGGCTTCGGCGAGGACGATTTGCACGTGCGGGTCGTTGACGTAGTGATAGATGGTGCCGGCTGCATTGCTTCCTCCACCTACGCAGGCGATGAGGTAATCGGGGCATTCGCGTCCCTCGTGTTCAAGGAGCTGCTTCCTTATTTCTTTGCTGATGACAGACTGCAGGCGTGCCACCATGTCGGGGTAGGGATGCGGGCCGACGGTGGAACCTATCACGTAGTAGGTGTCCGACGGATGGCAGCACCAGTCGCGGATGGCTTCGTTGGTGGCGTCCTTCAACGTCATATTGCCGCTGGTGACGGGAACGACGGTGGCGCCGAGCATCTTCATCTTCTCCACATTGACGCGCTGGCGCTCTACGTCGGTCTTACCCATGTAGACGATGCATTCCATATTCATCAGGGCGCAGACGGTGGCTGTGGCAACGCCGTGCTGTCCGGCTCCGGTTTCGGCGATGATGCGGCGCTTGCCCATGCGGCGTGCCAGCAATACCTGCCCGATGCTGTTGTTGATTTTGTGGGCACCGGTGTGGTTCAGGTCTTCACGCTTGAGGTAAATCCGGCAGCCGTACTTCTCGGACAAGCGGTGCGCCAGGTAGAGTGGGGAAGGGCGTCCCACATAGTCGCGCAGCAACTGGTCGTATTCACGCTTGAAGTCCTCACTTTGCAGCACCTTGAGGTAGGTGTTCTGCAACTCTTCTACACATTTGTGGAGGATTTCGGGAACGTATGCCCCGCCGAACTCTCCGTAATAACCTTCTTTGTCAACTAAGAAATTCATCATGTTATTTACTATTTGACGATTTACTATTTACTATTTCAGAAATCAAAACGCATTATTGCTTAAACGAAAAAAGCCCCGTCGCTTGGTGCGACAGGGCTCTTTTTGTTTTTTACTATATATTACATATATACATACGAGCGCTGCTCCCTTACGACTGTCGGAGTTGTAACGGGTGCCACCACCAATATGTATTTACGAACATTGTTTTCATTGACTTTTTTTGTTTTATCAGCGGCAAAGACAGTGCAAACCGAATGTATAATAAAATGAACTTGTTCATTTTTTATGCTGAGGTGCAGCCTGTCTTCGTTTTCGCGACAAATATAAGCACTTTGTTTTAACTGCCAAAATAAATATGACTTTTTTCCCGGATTAAAACATTTTTCTTGAAATATTGTTCTTATAGGTGTAGTAAAAACGAATATTCATTCAAAAAAAGAAAGGAACAGACTATGAATAGAAAACATTTAGTTGCCATAGGCGTGGTTATTGCTGTACTATTGTTATTATACTGGCTCTTTGTGGCCGAAGATATGAATGCCTGGCTGAATGTAAACTGATTTTTCGGGATTTTCATGTGGAGTTATTCGGATAAAGATGTATCTTCGCAAAAAAACATAGACTCATGAAAGGATTAAGTTACTCATTTTTGCGTGCAATATGTGCACTGGTTATCGGTTTGGTGCTGGTGATGTTTCCCGACCAAGCCGGTGATTATTTTGTGATTACGATAGGTGTCATCTTCCTGGTGCCTTCGCTCATCAGCATCATAGGCTACTTTGCACAGAGCACGGAGATGCGCCGCCGCTTCCCTATCGAGGGGGTGGGCAGCCTGCTGTTTGGCTTGTGGCTGATTATCATGCCCGGTTTCTTTGCCGACCTGCTGACATTTGTATTGGGATTTATCCTGGTGATGGGAGGAGTGCAACAGATTGCCTCGCTTTCTGCTGCCCGTCGCTGGATGCCGGTGCCGTATGGCTTTTATGCGGTGCCTGTATTGATTCTGATTGCCGGACTGGTGGCGCTGTTTAATCCTACGGGAGTACGTTCCACGGCATTTATCATTATCGGTATCAGCAGTCTGGTCTATGCGGCTTCGGAACTGCTGAACTGGTTCAAGTTTACGCGTCGCCGTCCCAAAGCACCGGGTACAAAGGACTCCTCTTCAAGAGAAATCAATAACATTGAAGATGCTGAAATCGTAGAATAAAAAACAGACCATGCGTTGGTTGTAAACAGATGGTCTGTTTGCCCTGAACGCATGGTCTGTTTGCATTGAATAGATGGCCTGTTTCAATCAAGCGGACCATCTGTTCTTTTTATTCTTGCAGCCACTTGTTTATCAGTGAAATGGCTTCTTGCTTTTGAACGTCGGGCAGTGTGCCGATGCGTGCCCGATGGCTTCCGCCGGGCTCTACGAATACATGGATGTTCTTCTTCCCTTTCAGCCAGGTCACTCCGGCAGCCGTCCACGGGTCGTTCTGTCCGTAGATGAATATCATTTTCGGGTCATTCTCTTTCAGGAATTTCGTGATTTTCTTGCTTAGGGTCTTGTCGAAGGGCATGTCTTTCAGCTCTTCGGGAAGCATGAGGCGGTGCAGGTAACCCTTGCTCGATTGGATGGAAAGATACTTCTTGAAGGGCTTCGTATCGTAGCCGTAATAGCCCAGTTCGCGGGCGGCCTGCACGAAGAACGAGGCTGTGGGACTGTCGGCAATGAAGTAGTCGGGATTACTGATGTCGAGCAGATGGGCAAATATCTCATCGTCCGAGGCCGTGGTTGCGGGAATGCTGCTGACGGGAGTTCCCCACTGCCAAAGGGCAAAAGAATACTCCAGCACGCAATAGTCGTATATCTCTTCAACGGGCGCACGGAACTTGAGTCCTTTTTCATCGCAATATTTCTCAAAGCGGGGGAGCAGTGCGGCTTTCCGTTTCAACACTTCCAACTGGAAGTCCTCAATCCGTTTGCGGTCCTCCGGAGTAGACACTTTCCTGAGGAAAGGCTCGTGGCGTCCGTCTTCCGCCCCGTAGCAGAGCGGAGCTACATAAGGCACGGAAATATCCACGTCGTCCGGATAGAACGTGCGGTAGAGCAGGGTAGTCTGTCCGCCCTTGCTGATGCCGGTCGCAATCCATTTGCCGGGATAGATGCTTTTAAAGGCGTTGCGGACGGCGTGCAGGTCGTCTGCAGAATTCTCGGCGGTGAGGTATTGCCAGTCTTTAGGCTCAGGGGTGGATTCCAGGAAATAACGGTATTCCACAAAAATCATGTTGGCATCGAGCAACTCTGAAAGTTCCTCGCGATACTTGGGATTGAGGGCATAGGCGGCTCCATAGCCTTCGGTTACAATCACCGTGGGACGGTCGAAGCCGACGTGGGAGACAATCACACGCTGGCGGAAACTGCCCTTTTCGGGATGACGGTGGTCCAACGGCTGGGTGAAATAGGTTACATACTTCTCGGAGAACCGGGTGGACTCCAACGGACGGGTTTCCGTAATGGCGGAAATCCGACCCAGTTTTTGCTGCAGATCGGTTTGTGCCGGGGCAGCAGCCGAAACGAACAGCAAGGCAAACAGCAGGAACGCTGCATAGCAGTTACGTAAATTCTTCATGATGACAGGATTGTTTTATCTGACGGGCAAAGATAGGTTATTTCCCGCTTACCGCCAACAGTTGGCATGGACGAAAAAAAGAGAGAGAACTGCCTCGCGGCACCTCTCCCCCCTGCAAACTTAAAACAACCAACAAAAGAATGAGATAGGGATTAAGGATTCATCCTTCATCCTTCATTTTTCATCTTATAAACAGTAACTCGCGATATTTAGGCAACGTCCACATCTGATTGTCGACGATGAGTTCCAGCTTGTCGATGTGGTAACGGATTTCCTCCATCATCGGTACGATGTTGTCGTGGTAGGCGATGGCTTTTTCACGTTCACTCTCAATTTTGTTGGCCACTTTGCGCGCCTCGATCATGGCATCCACATGCTCCTTGATGAAGGCGGTACGGTCGGCAATCTCTTCGATGAGTTCCAGATTCTTGGCAGACAGTTTTGCAGCCTTCTCTGCGGGGAACAGGTCTTTCATCTTGTAGACGTTGTCAATCAAATCCGACTGATACTGTGTAGCTACGGGGATAATGTGGTTCATGGCCAAATCTCCGAGCACGCGGGCTTCAATCTGTATTTTCTTGGTGTACATTTCCCATTTCACCTCGTTGCGGGCTTCCAGTTCCTTCTTCGTCATGACACCGATGGACTCGAACATCCGGATGCTCTCCGGTTTCAGGTAGTTGTCGAAAATGACGGGAACACTTGTCTCGCAGTCCAGACCGCGGCGGGCTGCTTCGGCTTTCCATTCATCGCTGTAACCGTTGCCGTCAAAGTGGATGGGTTTGCAGACTTTGATGTACCGGCGGATGACTTCGAGGATGGCAGAGATTTTCGGCTCACCCTTTTCAATCAGTTCGTCCACATCTTTCTTGAATTCCACCAACTGCTCGGCAAGGGCGGAGTTCAGCGCAATCATGGCACTGGCGCAGTTGGCCTCGGAACCCACGGCGCGGAACTCGAAGCGGTTGCCGGTGAAGGCGAACGGGCTGGTGCGGTTGCGGTCGGTATTGTCTATCATCAGTTCCGGAATCTGCGGGATGTCCAGCTTCATGCCTTGCTTGCCGCTGAGGCTGACGAGGTCGTCCTTGGTGCTCTCTTCGATGTGTTCCAGCACCTGGCTCAACTGCTTGCCCAGGAAGGAAGAGATGATGGCCGGAGGCGCTTCGTTGGCACCCAGCCGGTGGGCGTTCGTCGCACTGGAGATGGAGGCTTTCAGCAATCCGTTGTGACGGTATACGGCCATCAGCGTATTCACTACGAAGGTGATGAAACGCAGGTTCTCTTCGGGCAGTTTGCCGGGTGCGTGGAGCAGGATACCGGTGTCCGTACCCAGCGACCAGTTATTATGCTTGCCGCTACCGTTGACACCCTTGAAGGGCTTTTCGTGCAGCAGTACGCGGAAACCGTGGTTACGTGCCACTTTACGCATCAAGGCCATGATGAGCATGTTGTGGTCTACCGCCAGGTTGCATTCCTCGAAGACGGGAGCCAGCTCGAACTGGTTGGGAGCCACTTCGTTGTGACGGGTCTTGACGGGGATGCCGAGTTTCAGCGCTTCGATTTCCAGTTCCTTCATGAAAGCGGCCACACGGCTGGGGATGGCCCCGAAGTAATGGTCTTCCAGCTGCTGGTTCTTGGCGCTGTCATGGCCCATCAGCGTGCGTCCGGTCATCAGCAGGTCGGGGCGTGCGGCGTACAACCCTTCGTCAACCAGAAAATATTCCTGCTCCCAGCCCAGATAGGCAACCACTTTCTTTACTTCCGGATTGAAATAGTGGCATACGTCGACGGCAGCCTTGTCTACGGCACGCAGGGCTTTCAGCAACGGTGCCTTGTAGTCCAGAGACTCACCGGTATAGGCGATGAAAATAGTCGGGATGCAGAGCGTGTCGTCTACGATGAATGCCGGGGAGGAGGGGTCCCATGCCGAGTAGCCACGTGCCTCGAACGTATTGCGGATACCGCCGTTCGGGAAACTGGAAGCGTCCGGTTCCTGCTGCACGAGCAGTTTGCCGGTGAATTCCTCCATCACGCCGCCTTTGCCGTCGTGTTCCACAAAAGCATCGTGCTTTTCGGCAGTACCTTCGGTCAGCGGATGAAACCAGTGCGTATAGTGGGTCGCCCCCATTTCAACCGCCCATTTCTTCATACCTGCGGCAACCTCGTCGGCTATGCTGCGGTCCAGCGGAGCTCCGTTGTCAATCACATCCGTCAGTTTGGCATACACCTTGCTCGGCAGATAGCGGAACATCTTCTCCTTGTTGAATACATACTTGGCAAAATACTCTGACGGACGTTCCGCCGGGACTGCCACTGCAACGGGTTTCTTCTTGAACGCCGTTTCTACTACTCTGAATCTCAATTTTGACATAATACCTTAGAGTTGTAATTGTTGGTTTAATAAAACATAAAATCATTAGCGTAGAATACAGTCTGGAATACCAGGAAACCTTCCGTGGGAAGCCCGCCTCCGTCGTAGAACGAGAGGTCGAAGAAATGGGGCATTCCTATGAATCCGCCTGCACCGAACATCAGTCCGAAACCGATGAACCAGTGGAGCAGACAGCCAAACATGAAGTCAACGAAGTTCTCCATCTGGATATTGGCCGTATTTTTTACTCTTGTAAAACCGGCTTCGACCAGTGCAAAGCCCGGCTGCATGAAGAATACCAGCGATATGGCAAGGGCCATACGCAGTCTGTAGAGACTGTATTAATCATAGTTCTTTGCTTTTAGAAGCTTAGTCCGACTACAAAGTATGCACCTTCAGACCTTGGATTCCAGGTTGCTTTGGCAAACAACGGGAGGGAGAAGGAATCGGTGATTTTGATGTCTTTTGATACTCCCAGGCTGACGTCGCATACGGCAAATCCGTTGGCTCCATAGAAGTCCGTGGCCCAAGGGGTAGCGCCTATCTCGGCCGTCCAGTCCAGTCCGCCCAGTGTGAAGGGAGCTGCTACGGAGATGTAGGATGAATAAGCACGGTCACCGTCTTTGTCAACACCGTCGTCGCCTGCAAAGTTGGTGTACCAGTTTACGGCTACGGGGCCGAAATCATAGCCGATTTGCGCTTCGAACAGATGTGAGTTGGCAGCATTGTGTGCGCCGTACTGGAAGTATTTGGCTGTCACCCCATCTCCGGTCACATTGTACCAGTAGTCCGTCACTGATACGCTGAAGCCTCCGGTTGAATATCCCAGTATGAGGTCGAACTCTTTCGTGTCCGAACTCTCGATGCCTACGGAGCCCCAAGCTCCCAGAGAGAAACCTTTGTAGGCGATGGATGCGCTCGGCTGGAGGCTTACCCCTCCCAAATCCTGGCCACGCCACACGTAACCGCTTACGAGGTCGACGCCTACCGACGCTTCCACTTTATCCTGAGCCTTTGCCGTGAAAGGCATTGCCATTGATAATAGCGCCATTGCCATTATTACCCATTTTACACTTCTTGTTTTCATACCTTTTTACCTTTAAGTTTAGAAAAATTCCGGATGATCAGTCCGACTCGATTATAACAAGTACCTCGCTAATTCAATTGTTTTTTTATTTCAGCCACTTCCGGATGCGCTTCATGGCTTCCACGCAATCTTCATGTTTGCCGAAGGCCGTCAGCCGGATATATCCTTCACCGCTGGGGCCGAAACCTACACCCGGTGTGCCCACTACATTGGCTTCGTACAGCATTTGTTCGAAGAACCGCCAGGAGCTTGTTCCGTCGGGTGTTTTCAGCCAGATGTAAGGAGCGTTCACACCACCGTAGACTTTCAGCCCGGCCGTTTCAAGGCCCTGCTTCATGGTCCGGGCATTGTCCATATAATAATCTATCGTTTCCTTTATCTGCCGCTGTCCCTCCGGTGTGTAGATGGCTTCCGCCGCCCGCTGGGTGATGTAGCTGGTACCGTTGAACTTGGTAGATTGGCGGCGGTTCCAGAGCTTGTTCAGTGGGATGCGTTCGCCTTCCAGCGTGGCGGCAGTGAGTTCTTTCGGCACAACGGTGTAGCCACAGCGTACTCCCGTGAATCCGGCAGTCTTCGAGAAGCTGCGGAACTCGATGGCGCATTTCTTCGCTCCCTTTATCTCATAGATGGAGTGGGGCACGTCGTCTTCGCGGATGAAGGCTTCGTAGGCGGCATCGAACAGAATCAGCGTGTCGTTGGCGAGCGCATAGTCCACCCATTTCTTCAGCTCGGGCTTGGTCAGGGTGGTGCCCGTGGGGTTGTTGGGGTAGCAGAGGTAGACGATGTCGATGCGCTTGTCCGGAATCTCCGGGATGAAGTCGTTCTCGGCGGTACAAGGCATGTAGGTGACGTTGCTCCACTGGCAGTTTTCCTCCAGTACTCCGGCACGTCCGCACATCACGTTGCTGTCTATATAGACCGGATAAATAGGGTCGGTCACTCCCACGCTGTTGTCGTGGCGGAGAATGTCGCCGATGTTTCCCGTGTCGCTCTTTGCTCCGTCGTTCACGAAGATTTCCGTAGGACCGAAGTGGATGCCTCGCGGAAGGTAATCGTGCTTGAGGATGGCTTCTATCAGGAAGTCGTATCCCTGCTCGGGACCATATCCACGGAATGTCCGTGCGTCAGCCATCTCCTCCACTGCCTTGTGCATCGCTTCGATGCAGACCGGTGGCAGTGGCCGGGTAACGTCTCCGATACCCAGACGGATGACCTCTTGCTTGGGATGTGTTATCCTGAAAGTATTTACCTTCTTGGCTATGTCTGAAAACAGATAACTGCCCGGTAGCTTTAAAAAATGTTCGTTAACTAATGCCATACTCTTATTTTTAATGGATAGTGGATAATGGATAATTCTTCATTTTCCATTATCAATTCTCAATTAATTCTATTTCTCCGTCGAATACTTTGGTGGCTTCCCCCGTCATCAGGACATGTCTGGTGGCGATGTCCCATCGGATGTTGAGTGAGCCTCCGTCCATGATGACGGTAGAATCTCTCCCTGCGTGTCCGGTGAGGAAGGCTGCCACGGCGGTGGCACAAGCTCCGGTTCCGCAGGCTTGGGTAATGCCCGAGCCTCGTTCCCAGACACGCATCCTTATTTTTCCTTCTCCCAATATCTGGGCAAATTCCACATTGATGCGTCCGGGGAAGAGAGGGTGATTCTCCAGTTTGGGACCGATGACTGTAAGGTCGATGGCTTCAATATCATTGACAAAGATTACCAGATGTGGGTTTCCCATGGATACGGTGGTCCCTACATATCGTTCTCCGTCCACTTCGATGGGCTGTTCTTTCATCGGTTTGGCTCCTTTGCCGTCGTAGTCTGCCGGTTCGTCGGCAGGTATGCCCATGTCTACGGTTACAGAGTTGACCTTTCCGTCTGCCAAGTGCAGGTTTAGCATCCTTATACCTGACAGTGTATCGAGTGCGATTTCTGTTTTGGAGGTCAGTCCGTAGTCAAAAAGATATTTTCCGATGCAGCGGCTTGCATTGCCGCACATCCGGGCCTCCGAGCCGTCTGCATTGAATATCCGCATGCTGAAATCGGCCTTGTTCGAAGAACCTATAAGTACCAGACCGTCACTTCCAATTCCCGTATGCGGTGCACTCCATGCCCTCGCAAGCTCTTCCGGATGGCTGATAGGATATTGGGTTGTATCTACATAAATGTAGTCGTTTCCGGCACCGTGCATCTTGGTGAATTTTATAGCTCTTGTCATTTTGTCCTTTATTGATTTATTGATATATCCTTTTGTTTTATTTTAATGCAAATATACGACGTTTTGTTTTGTGATTAACTGTAAAGCATATCTATTTTCTATTATTTTTAGCGAAACTTTCATTCAATGAGAATATCTACTGTCATGCTTTCAATTTAAAAGCATATGGCTTTGTTTTTATATAAATTGTAATCCATGTGAAAGTTTAGTTTGATTCAAAATAAGAAAAAAGATTTTTTATAGGACTAATTGCTATCTTTTTGAAAATAATAAACCGCTCCATTGTGGACATAATGAAGCGGTTTGTTTGGTTTTTGTTTCTAAATGTATAAGGAACGGCTATTTTTTCTTTAAAATTTCTTCCAGCACTACCGGTTCATTGGTTGTGATGAAATCTACTCCTTGGCTGATAAGCCATTCCATGTCTTTGGCTTCGTTTACGGTCCAGGCGTTTACTTTCATGCCGAGGTCGTGGCATTCCTTTATCCATTCAGGATGTTTTTGGAAGACACTGAAGTGATAGTCGGGACCGGCACAACCCCATGCTTTCAGCTCCTTGGGGGTAAGGTCACCCTCCAGATAGTAAACGGGCGTACCTTTGGGTGCCAGACGGATAAATTCCTTGGTGGCATGTTTGGAGAAGGTAATATATTCCGTACGGTCCTCCAGTCCTTTGTTCTTTATCATTTTTACGATACCCTCTACGGCTCGTGTTTCCTGTTCGGGAGTCTTGTGGGCTTTCAGTTCGAGGATAAGGCGGGTTTTCAGGCTTTTTGCCTTGTCCAGATACTGTTGCAGGGTAGGGAGTTGTTCGCCGTTGTCCAGTTGTACGGCGGTGCATACCTTGGCTGTGGCATCTTGCATAGTTACGCCTTTAAAGGTGGCGTCATGATTGACAACCAGCTGATTGTCTGTGGTGAGCCAAACGTCGAACTCGGAGCCGTAGCAGTGGATAGAATCAGCCTTTACAAGTGCGGCAAGGGAGTTCTGGGCCGAGCCGTCCGTAGTCCAGAAACCACGGTGGGCAATGACTTCCTGGGCCTGGATAGTGCCGCATGCAGCAAAGAGCAGGGCGGAAGCAAAAAATAGTTTTTTCAGATTCATAATGATTAGGGTGTTTTGTTATGGACACAAAGATAAGTATTATATTTCTTTTATTAAATCTAACCTCTGAGTAATTTCAGTATGTACTTTCCGGGCATCACGATGCGGGCTTTCAGTTGGGGTGAGCTGTTCAACTCGTATAGGATTTTCCAGATTTTCCCTCCCAGTTTTCCAAAATCCGTCAGTCTCAGGATGGCATTCAGATCGTGTATGTCGGTTACTTTCTGCCTTGCCAGCTCTTCCATCAGGCCTTGGTAATTATGCGTCTGTCTGTTGAGCGTGTACTCCGGTGGAGTCAGAAGAATCTCCTCCTTCCTTCTTCCCGTCTCCCCTTGGGGAGATAGAGAGGGGTTTTCTTTATTCTCTTTATTTAGTTTATTTGCTAAAGCGCTGCTTGTCTTGGCATCCCTGATTCTCTGCTGGTTAACCAGTCCACCGCGACGTCCGGCCTCTTTTTTAGCTTCTTGTTGGGCATCCCATGGCTTCATGCGGCGGCTTAGTCCGGGGGATGAGAAGCTTGTCTCGTTCACCTCGAACAGCGCATAGTCATAGATGATTCGCTTCAGTGTGGCGGTTGTCACCCTTGCTTTTTGTGCCAGTATGGGAATCACTTTCAGGCTAGCTTTATATTCGTTCTGCAATCTGAGGAATTCGAGCACTGTCCAGTAAATACCATATCCTTTCATACCTTCTTCTTGTATCATGATCATTAATTTTAAGTTGCTGCCGGCATTGGCATCATGTAGTAAATAAGCCTCCATAGCTTTTGATATTGGTGTTTTTTATTAGTTTACTATCGGTCTCCACTCCATAAAATTCTCAATCAGAAAAGTCCGCCAGCCTTGTTGTTCCGCGTCCCAATAGGCTACGTGAGCTTTAATGCTTGTCACGTCATGTTTCTTTTTGAAGTCGTTTTCGTAGGAAACAAGGGTTCCTTTTCCCATGTAGAAGCTACCGTCCTGCTTTCGGTAGGCTATCAATGCATATCCGTATTGCATGTATTCCAGTAGGGAATTTATGCGCTGTGCCATCCATTGTACAGACTCCATGCTCAATGTCGTGTTTTCCGTAATCCGTTTTTCCCATAGTTTTTTTGTTTTTTCTGTTTTGGATACAAATTGCTCCTCAAATTCAGTTTTCTCTTTTCCCATTTTTTATGTTTTTAGGGTTATTAAATGTATGATAATCAGCAATGAAAAAGGGCTACTCCTTTCAGTACGGATGGCTACGCCCTTGCCTTGTTGAGGCTACACCATCCGACGAGAAAGGTGTAGCCCTTCTGTCCGGTTGCTGACGGGGGCAAAATTACTGCCTTTCCAGGTACTGAACTATCAGTGATTTATCCTTACATCATATCCGTATGGGTCAATCAGTGTGGTATCTTCCCGTTTTATGATGGCCCATACCTTCTCCAATTCGGTAATTATCGTACTGTAAGTCAAAGGCTTTTGCTCTCCTCTGGTTCTCTTTGTGAAGTTTTCGGAAGCAACGAATAGTTTGGCTATATCTGTAATTTTCTTGATATTTGTTCCTTCAAAATAGCCTGATTTAAAGGCTCTTAAGTAACCTACATAAACATGGGTCTGGTCTCCGTAGTAAACCCGTTCTGCCAATAGCTTTTCGTCCACTATGGAGCTGTGTTCCTTTACTTTCGTTGTTCTTAGCTTCTGTGTATCAGATTGATACGACATGCTTCTCTGCTCGTTACTGTTGAGATGCTTCTTTTTTTGAGTTCTTTCATTTGTGTAATTCTTCGTTCGTTTAACTGTTTTTTACTCTGGTTAAAAAATGCGAAAGTATAAAAAGTGAGGGAGAAATAAGGGAATTTTGGAGGGAAATGTGAAGGGTGAGTTGTAAATGGTTGATATATAAGATGATATGCTGTTTAAAAAACGTACGTTTAAAAAACAGCTATTTCGAACTTATACAAGACATACTCAAAGAGCTAAAAATAAGAAGATTTTAACTGATTACATATATTGTATATACTACTGAAATTCAATGCAATATACTTATCATTATTTATTATTAGGAACATTTTTCTATCAAACATTTTGCCATTACAAAAAACGTCTCTATCTTTGCGTTCATTAAACGTACGATTAAAAAACGCTTTTTTGTTTCTAATGCGTTCGTTTATAGTCTCTTACCAAAAGGTAATGAACAACCGCAGAGAATTTGTTGACAAGAAGAGCATAGTGCTTGTCAAACTTCCCATAAAATGCTCGCAAGTGATTGAACTACAGTTCTGTAATGGTAGTTCAAAGCCCCCAAGGAATACCTTTTTCTAAGTAAAATCAGCAAGAATATAAATGGATAAAGAGACCGAAGTTTGGTTTGCCATGCGTGCCACATACCGCAGGGAGCTTGAAGCTATGCATCTTCTCGAAAAGGCAAATCTTGGCTGTTTCATTCCTATGCAATATAAGATAAGTATCTGTAGGGGCAGGAAAGTCCGTGCTTTGGTTCCCGTCATCCGTAATCTGGTTTTTGTCCACGCACGTCCTTCCGAAGTGCAGCGATTTAAGTCTCAAATTACTTATTTGCAATATATTACTGATACCCGTAGCGGTCAGAAAATAATCATTCCCGACCATGATATGCAGCGTTTCATAGCCGTCGCCGGTACCTACAATGACCATCTTCTCTATTTCCAACCCGAAGAACTGAATCTCTCCAAAGGTACGAAAGTTCGTATCACCGGTGGCGACTTCGAGGGTCAAGAAGGTGTTTTTCTAAAGGTAAAAGGTGCCCGTGATCGTCGTGTAGTGATTGCTATACAAGGTATCATTGCTGTTGCCATTGCGACCATCCATCCAGACCTCATCGAAGTAATCAAATAATCGTCGATAATCAATGATTAGTCATTGGTGATAAAATCATAACTCTGAAATCATAAATCAAAATAGCATGTCTCTTTTAGAAGAAGCACTCCTCCTTCAGCGTGCCGCGCACGATCTGATGTATTTGGGTATGGACGGCAGTCCTATCTATAGCGATGACTTGTCTCGTCGTAACAGCGAAGTCTATCGCTTGACCACAACTTTGTATAATTCTGGCACTTGGGGCACCACGGTGGAAGAGCAGGCAAATGTATGTCTTGCGCTCTTGAAGGGGTATAGTGCCTCGTTCATTGACCATGGTGAAAAACAACAGCATGTGCAGGAGGTATTGAGGCGTTGCTGGGATACCCTTGATTCCCTTCCTTCCTCTTTGTTGAAACTCCGTTTGCTTACGGCTTGTTATGGAGAGGTTTTCGATGAGCCTTTGGCCGACGAGGGCCGTTCTATCATTGCTTCTTGGAATTTCGCATCGCTCACGGCAGAACAACAAGAAGCGGTTAACGAGTTTTGGAATGTGGTGGATAATCCTTATCCGTGGGAAGAACTGGAGGAGTGAAAGCATAAGGTTGAAGAAAGACAGAAATATGAGAAACTTTGAAGATTTGCAAATAGCAGTTGCTGGTACCGGTTACGTAGGTTTGAGCATTGCTACTTTGTTGTCACAGCATCACAAGGTGACAGCCGTTGATGTAATACCTGAAAAGGTGGAAAAGATTAACAATCGTATATCTCCAATTCAGGATGAATATATAGAGAAGTATTTTGCGGAGAAGGAACTGAACCTCACTGCAACTCTTGATGGGGCATCTGCTTATAAGGATGCAGACTTTGTGGTTATTGCAGCTCCTACAAACTACGATCCGGCTAAGAACTTCTTCGATACACATCATATAGAAGACGTTATTGACCTTGTACTATCAGTGAATCCTGAAGCAACAATGGTTATCAAGTCAACCATTCCAGTTGGTTACTGTCGTTCCCTCTATGTGAAGTATGCTCAGAAGTTTGCTCAGATGGTACCATTACCAGATGGAAAACGTCGTAAGTTCCACCTTTTGTTCTCTCCTGAGTTCCTTCGTGAATCGAAAGCTCTTGAAGACAATCTCTATCCTTCACGTATTATCGTGGGTTATCCAAAGATGATGTCTGTTGAATGGGAGGAGGAGAACGAAGCAATCCGCAAGATTCAAGGTAATCACATGAAAGAGTCTGCTGAGATATTCGCTAAGCTTCTTCAGGAAGGTGCCATTAAAGAAAACATTGATACTCTCTTTATGGGACTGAAAGAAGCCGAAGCAGTCAAACTCTTTGCCAATACTTATCTTGCCCTTCGTGTAAGTTACTTCAATGAGCTTGATACCTATGCTGAAGTAAAAGGTTTGGATTCAGCTGCCATCATTCAGGGAATTGGTCTCGATCCTCGTATTGGCACTCACTACAATAACCCATCATTTGGTTATGGTGGTTACTGTTTACCAAAAGATACTAAGCAACTCCTTGCAAATTATGAGAGTGTACCCCAAAATATGATGACAGCGATTGTAGAGTCAAACCGCACTCGTAAGGATTATATAGCAGATGCTGTTCTTCGCAAGGCTGGCTATTACAATGAGAATGCCGTATGGGATGCGAACAAAGAGCATGAGTGTGTAGTAGGTGTTTATCGCCTAACTATGAAGTCAAATTCAGATAATTTTCGTCAATCTGCGATTCAGGGCATCATGAAACGTATCAAGGCAAAAGGTGCAGAGGTGATTGTTTACGAGCCTACTCTTGAGAACGGCACCAGTTTCTTCGGCAGTCAGGTAGTCAACAACCTCGATGAGTTCAAACAAAAATCGAAAGCTATCATTGCCAACCGTTATGACTCTTGCCTCGATGATGTGGTAGGGAAAGTCTATACTCGCGACATTTTTAAGCGCGATTAATCTATGGTAACATATAATGTAAATTTGGAGGGCAAAACAGTCCTCGTGACAGGTGCTGCTGGTTTTATAGGTTCTAATCTTGTGAAGCGCCTTTTTAAGGATATAAATAACATCAAAGTAATCGGCATTGATAGCATTACCGATTATTACGATGTGAATATTAAGTATGAACGCCTAAAAGAGATTGAGGTTTTAGGTTGCGACTGGCAGTTCTATCAGACTTCGATTGTTGATAGAACATCATTAGAGAATATTTTTACGGAGAACAAGATATCCGTTGTTGTAAATCTCGCGGCTCAGGCAGGTGTGCGTTATAGTATCACCAATCCCGATGCCTATATTGAGAGTAATCTCATTGGTTTTTACAATATTCTTGAGGCATGCCGTCATCATGAAGTGGAGCATCTGGTATACGCTTCTTCGAGTTCGGTTTATGGCTCGAACAAGAAAGTACCGTATTCTACCGATGATAAGGTGGATAATCCTGTGTCGCTCTATGCAGCTACGAAGAAGAGTAATGAACTGATGGCGCATGCTTATTCAAAACTGTATAACATTCCAAGTACGGGTTTGCGATTTTTTACGGTCTATGGTCCCGCAGGGCGTCCTGATATGGCATACTTTGGCTTTACAAATAAGTTGCGTGAAGGCAAGACGATTCAGATATTCAACTACGGAAACTGCAAGCGTGACTTTACGTATGTGGATGATATTGTGGAGGGTGTGGTTCGTGTGATGCAACATGCTCCTAAAAAGCAGGGTGGTGAGGACGGACTGCCAATCCCTCCATACAAAATATATAACATCGGTAACAATAATCCAGAGAATCTTTTGGATTTTGTGACTATTCTTCAGGAGGAGTTGATTCGCGCGGGTGTGCTACTTGCGGATTATGATTTCGAAGCACATAAAGAATTGGTACCCATGCAGGCAGGTGATGTACCTGTGACATTTGCAGATACTACTCCACTAGAGGAGGATTTTGGGTTTAAGCCATCGACCTCGCTTCGTGACGGTCTTAGAGTTTTCGCTGAGTGGTATGCAAAGTACTATCGGATTTGTGATAAATAAATATACAAAAGAAAACCTCGCAAGAGGAATATTTAAGATAATAATTATAAATTCTTAAAAGTTTAAATTATGGAAAAATTAAAAACTGTTAGGATTTACCAGCACAAAGTTGCTAGGCAGATCCCGTAACAAAATCTACGTTAACAACAATTGGGAATGTGACTGATTTAATCGTTGATTAGAGTTTGAGACCGAAAACAATGATTGATTGAGTGATAGAAATATTACTGCTGTTATTGGCTATCATAAGTTCGATATCTCTGATATTTTGGCTTATATTTTGTGGATTCGTTCTGCCCTTAAGATAATAGCATAGATTGCAACAATTCTCTCGTTTACGCAATTCTCTGTTGCTTGGTAGCCTACGCTACTTTGGTAATTTTTATCTATGGCAGTCATAGTGGAGGTGAAACATCTTTTCCCATTTCGAACAGAGTCATTAAGCCCTCTAACGTCGATGGTACTACAAAAGTGGGAGAGTAGGTAGCCGCCTCTTTTTCTTATCTTTCTAATTCAAAAAACAACTTTTGGGGTAACTGAAGAAAATGTAAGTACTAAATTGTTTTTTAGATATTGCCCATAAAAAATATTTTTGTGTTATTGACTAATAGAAATACAAAAATGATTAGTCGTGAAGCATGCTTTTTGCATAATGAACAAGTTGGGTGAGAGACAGTGGAGCGTTGCCACTGTTTAGCACATAGAATCAATACTATATATGATCCAAATAAAAAATAAAATAGATTGTTGTGGATGTAATGCCTGTGGTGATGTATGTCCTAAAGGTTCAATTACATTCAAGACAGATTTAGAAGGTTTCTGGTATCCGGATGTTAATATGGATACATGTATTGATTGCCACCTTTGTGAGAAGGTATGCCCAATCATTGCGCCTTCAGATAAGGTTGTCAGATACGCTGAACCAAAAGTTTTTGCTGCATACACAAAAGATGACAAAGTGCGTACTGATAGCACTTCTGGAGGTATTCACTCTATGCTTGCTAACGTTATGTATACAAAGAAAGCATACGTAGGTGGTGCAGTATATAACGAGGATCATACTGTTTCGCAGATTATTGACTCAAACCCTGAACGTTTGTCAGAAATACGAAGTAGCAAGTATCTCCAAAGCAATGCGGAAGGTATATATAAGGAGATTAAACTGCTTTTGAAGGAAGGAAAAGAAGTATTCTTCTGTGGCTGTCCTTGTCAGATTCAGGCACTCTATAAGGTTCTCGGAAATAGGGAATATGGCAACCTCACTACTTGCGACTTTATCTGCCGTGGTGTAAATTCGCCAAAGGTATTTCTTAAGTATATGGAAATGCTTGAGCGTCAGTTTGGAGCCAAGGCAACCAAGATTAAGTTTAAGGCAAAAGAATGGGGATGGCATAATTTCTCTATGCGCGTGAATTTTTCCAATGGCAAAGAGTATTGCAAAGATCGTTATCACGATCTATTCTTCATCGGTTATTTGCAGGTAGGTAACTTTACTCGTCCTTCTTGCTATGAGTGTCACTTCAAAGGCTTCCCTCAGAAAGCAGACATTACTCTTGCTGATTTTTGGGGCATTGAGAAGCTTGACAAGTCTATGGATCAGGATAGAGGAACATCCCTAGTAATGGTTAATTCAGACAAAGGTATGGTCCTCTTTGAGGCTATTAAGGACAAGATTTGTTGGAAGGAATTCTCAATGGCAGATGCTCGTAAGGGAAATCCGGCAATGGATAGTTCATTGAAGTCGGCAAAGCTTGACAGAAATAAATTCTTTGAAGCATTGGATAAAGAGCAATTTGAGGTAGTTGCCAAGAAATATTTCCCTCCTGTACCTACAAAACTAACTGATATCAAGAAGCGAATTCGCGGAGTTTTATTTCTTGCCAAACGAGTTTTATCACTTTTCAGAATGCTAGGATTATCTTGCAATGCTTGGAGCACCTTTTTATGGGTAAACTTCTTTTCAAGGAATGTCGTGAGAGGTTGTCGACTTCCGCTGATGAATCAGAGTAGAACAGTCATTCAACTTGACAAAGGCGCAAAGATGGAACTGAAAGCGAAGCTTGCTACAGGAAAAAAGCAAATCAGAAAGTCTCGTACTGAAACTCGCATTCTTTTGGAGAATAATGCTAAAATGACAGTTATAGGGGATTTTCAATGTTTTGCTAACTCCTACATCAGGGTTTTTCCCAACAGTCACCTGGTTCTTCATGGAGGTTTTATCAACGAGAATGTTCAAATTTCATGTGGTGAAACTATTGAAATTGGTGAAGGTGCAACCATTGGGCGTGACGTATGTATTCGTTCGTATGATGGGCATACTATTGAGGAAGAAGGTTACAAAATTGCAAAATCTATTAAGATTGGTCGATATGTATGGATAGGACAAGGTGCGACTATTCTCAAGGGCGTAACTATTGGCGATGGAGCTATTGTGGCATCAGGAGCTCTTGTTTCCAAAGATGTACCTGCGCGCACTATCGTAGGTGGAGTTCCAGCAAGGGTTATTAAGGAAAACGTAAAGTGGCATAGATAATGGTAACATCGGTTTCAGACAACAATAAACGCATAGCAAAGAATACACTACTCCTATACGTCCGTATGGTTATTACTATGGGGATAGGAATCTTTACTTCGCGTATTGTTCTCCAGAACTTGGGTGTTGTAGACTATGGTATCAACAACGTTGTTGCAGGAATGGTGACTATGTTTACCTTCCTCAATAGCACCCTTGCTTCTGGCACACAACGATTCATCACCTTTACACTTGGAAAAGGAGATATTGAGAAGAGCAAGATAACCTTCTCTACTACTTTCGTAGTACATTTTGCAATGGCAGTCCTCCTTTCAATAATCATTCTTATTGGCGGTTTGTGGTTTATGAATGGTCAACTTGTGATACCCAAGGAGAGAATGGATGCTGCCTATTATGTATTCTATACTTCAATCGTCATTATCTTCCTCAACGTTACACAAGTACCATATATGTCTACACTTATTGCTCATGAAAATATGAGTGTGTACGCATATATGGCCATTTATGATGCTGTAGCAAAACTTATTGTTGCGTTTTCGTTGATGTACTCAACTATTGATAATTTGAAGCTTTTTGCCGTATTACAGATGGTTATCAGTGCTACCAGTATTTTGATTTATAGAATTTATTGTAAGCGAAAGTATGAGGAGTGTGTTACATCTTGGACAGTGGACAAGTCTCTATTGAAATCTATTATTGGATTCTCCGGCTGGAATGTTTTTGGTTGTGCTGCGGTAATGTTTAACAATCAGGGCTTGAATATGCTTCTTAATATGTTCTTTGGTACGATTATTAATGCCGCAAGAGGTATTGGAAATGTACTAAACGGAATGGTAATGCAGTTGGTAACTAACTTTTTGACAGCAGCCAATCCTCAAATAGTAAAATATTGTGCTGTACATGAATATGAGAAAATGTTTACACTCATTAATAACAGCTCTCGTTATGCAGGCCTATTAATGTTATTCGTGCTTTTGCCATTATGTTTCGAAGCTGAATTTGTTCTCACTTTGTGGCTTGGAGAAATACCAGATGATACGGTATTTTTTACGAGAATTATATTGATTCAAAGTTTGATTCAAACCATGGCAAGACCTATTGTTACTGGTATTCATGCCAATGGAAGAATGAAATGGCCGAATGTCTTGTCAGGATCAGTACTTCTTTCCATCGTACCCATCAGTTGGGTTCTTTTAAAGATGGGTGTAAGTATGTACGTTGTTCTGATAATTGGTATTATCCCATGGGTGGTGGAGACATTCATCACTGGATCCATTTTGGGGCGATATACAGGATTTTCGATTGGTAAGTTTTATAAATATGTATATGGTGTAGTTTTCCCTATAGGTATTGTTTCGTCGCTTCCTCTTTTTGCTGTTTGCTACTATATGGAAGAGGGGGGCAGCCGATTCCTTATAGTGGGAATAACTAGCGTAATAGTTTGCTGTATTCTTATCTATTTCTTTGGTTTAAGCCCAATAATGCGAAATACAGTTAAAAAAAAGGTGCTATCAAAAATCAAAAGGTAATATGTCAATCAGTTCAATAAAGAAATACATCTCTAACTTTAAGAAATATATACGTACAGGAGGAGTTGTTTACACAAATGTTTCGATAGTAGCACCTTCTTTGCAACTCTCAAATAAAATTGTTTTTGTTTCAGGTGGAACTAGCGGTATCGGACTTGGTATTGCTAAGCTCTTTCTTGCAGAAGGTGCAACTGTAATCATCAGTGGACGAAACAAAAAGAAGCTTGACGAAACAAAGCAAGCACTCAACAATCAGAACCTTTACACCATTTGTTGGGATATTACCGATGAAAAGGTTGCTGATTCAAAGATTCATCAGCTTGTTGTTGAAGTTGGCGGAATTGACATTTTCGTCAACAATGCGGGTATCTATGATTCTGCTTCGTGGGACAAAGTGACACCTGAAATGTATGATAAAGTTGTTGATACTAATCAGCGAGGACTTTACTTTATGTGTCAAGCAGAAGGTCGCTATTTCGTAGAGAACAACAGAAAAGGAAAGATTATTAACATCACATCTATCGCAGGTATTCTTACAGGTTTCAATCCATACAATGTTTCTAAGTGGGGAGCTACTTGTATCACACGTGGGTTGGCAAAAGTGCTTGTCTGTAAAGGTGTGCTTGTTAATGCAATCGCTCCTGGTAATGTAGTAACTAACATCCATAGAGGAGTTCAAGGTAAGTCGGTAGAGGATAATGCCTACACTAGCCAGCATCCAACAGAACGCTACACTTTGGTAGAAGAGGTCGCATCTCTCGCACTCTATCTTGCGAGCGATGCGGCCAACAATATAGTAGGACAGGTAATTGCTATTGATGGAGGATGGACATTGAACTAAAACAATATGATAATAATTATTATAGCTATCGTATTTTGGAGTATTGCAGGACTCTTTCTTTTCAATGCCCTCTACAAGCGAACAAATCATTACAATAACCAGCTTATCGATGTGCGCAAGTATTGGGATATGACTAAATTTCCCAAGGATTTGCAGGTGGTTAACCTCGGAAGTAATCATCCAAAGTTCGGTTTTGACTATAGTGAATCAGGTGTTAAAGGCTTGAATTGTGCTGTTGGTCCACAAACTTTCGAATACGATTTTGCTATCCTACGTAAAATCATTCCGTATTTAGCCCCAGGAGCTTTTGTGATAATTCCGGTATGTCTTTTGAAGTTTTTTTTATATCGCCAAAAAACGAGGAGTATACACGCTAAGTATTATACTTTCCTTCCAAAGGAGGATATTGTAGATTATAATAAGAAAGAAGAGTTTAAACTCATCAAATTCCCACTCTTCTTCAATCCTCGACTCCTCCGCTTTGTGTTTCGCGACATCAAGAAGGATACTCGTCTTGAGCTGACTGAAAATCCAATGAAGGATGCAGTCACTCTTGAAAAAGATGTCGACTTCTGGATTAACTGCTGGAATAGTGAGTTTGACATCACATTGCCAACGCCTATACTTTCACAAGAAAACGAATACGAAATTCAGCAGAACATCAAAATTCTGAAAGAAATGCTCATTTATTGCACTTTACGCCGACTCAACCCCGTAATCGCTATCCTTCCAGTCACGGAACACCTCTCTTCTCGATTCACAGAATACTTCATTCAGACTCACATTTTTCATTATATTAACGAAGCCAATGTAGTAGAAGCACCAATGCTGAACTATTTGAAGGACGAACGTTTTACTTCTCCAGAGTTGTATATCAATAGCTTCTTTATGAATAAGAGAGGAAGGAAGAAGATAACAATGGAAATTATTGGTAAACTAATAAAGGCATAGAAGACTGTTAGTTTTACAGAAACATGCAAGAAAGTAATCTAAGAAGAAGAAAAATAGGAATTAATATATTGTATCGAAAATGAGAATTGGAATTATTACACTCCCTTTACACGTCAACTTCGGAGGCTTTCTTCAGAACTATGCTTTACAGCAAGTGTTGAAGGAGATGGGGTATGAACCAATAACTCTGAATCAAAGAATTATGCCAAAGCCTATTATACTGCAGATAAAGGAGATTATGCAAGCAAATATCCATACGTTTGTTCTTAGTTTCATTGGAAAGAAGAGGAATAGGCAATATTTGTATTATCACAGAACTTCCATACGTACTCTTTTGTGGAAGAACTCGACGTATTTCTATGACACTTATATTAATCATACAGAGCCTATGAATCCTAATTTGGATTACAACGGCATAAGCGAGAGATTGGGACTTGGTGCACTTGTTGTAGGAAGCGATCAAGTGTGGAGACCAAAGTATGTGGAAAATCTCTCAACTATGTTTTTGGGCTTTGAACATAATCCAAAAATCAAAAAGATAGCTTATGCTGCTTCTTTTGGAACTGGTAAGTGGGAGTATTGCGAAGAACAAACAAACGAGTGTGCAAAATTGGCTAAACAATTTGACCTAATTACAGTAAGGGAAAATGTAGGTGAAGTTTTTGTAAATAATTTCCTTGCATCAAATGCTGAGTTTGTTCTTGATCCAACTCTTTTGCTTAATAAAGAAGACTACATTAAGATAGTAGAGAAAGAGAACGAGGTAAAATCTGAGGGTAATCTATTTTGCTATATTCTTGATATGACTGAAGAGAAGAAACAATTCATTGGACATGTCGAGAAACAGTTAGGATTGAAATCCTTCTATGTAAATATAGGGGAAAATACACGTCCATTTACAAAAAGGTTTATCAAGAAACATCTCGAACGATTCCAAAATCCAACAGTCACTAAATGGTTAAGAGGTTTCATGGATGCAGAAATGGTCATAGCTGACTCTTTTCATGCAGTAGCCTTTGCAATTCTTTTCAACAAGCCATTTTGGGTAGTAGGAAATTCTGGAAGAGGAATGGCAAGATTTGAGTCTATTCTTTCTCTTTTTAATCTCAAAAATAGATTGGTAGATGCAGAAAGCCTTATACAAAAGAATGTTACAGAGCCTATTGATTGGAATTCTGTAAACCAGATTAGAGAAGAGTGGAAAAACAAGTCTTTGAAACTACTCCAAGATATACTGGCTAAGTGAGTATGAAGATATCAATAATAACGGCTGTCTATAAAGCAGAGTCTTTCCTACGAAGATGTGTAGATAGCATCATTGCTCAAACATATCTGGATTGGGAGCTAATCCTTGTGGACGATGGTTCTCCTGACAAGAGTGGAAATATTTGCGATGAATATGCAGCTAAAGATTCTCGTATAAAAGTCATTCATAAAGTGAACGGAGGGGTAAGTTCAGCACGACAAATGGGACTTGAATTTTGTACTGGAGATTATATTGTTCATGCAGATTCTGATGATTGGCTCTCGCCCATAATGCTCGAACTATTATCTAGTCATGCGAAGGAAACTGATGCGGATGTTATCCTATTTGATTTTTATCGTGTCACCAATGGTAAAGAACTACTCATCAAACAACAACCAGCAGCCCTTGAGAATATCCAAGTCCTTAAGGATATTATAGGAGGACGCCTTTATGCTAGTTGTTGGAGCAAACTGGTTAAGCGAAGTATAGTTCTTAAGTATGGTGCATCATTTCCTCAAGGTATTAACTTAGGCGAAGACAAATGCTTCCTTGCTTCCTTGATGAAAAATTCAGTTTCAGTTTCATATCTTGGGGAGGCTCTTTACTATTATGATGCAACAATCAACGAAGAAAGTCTTGTGCGGAGGATTACCAAAGAATCAATGGAAAGCGGCTTTGCTATGGTATCGTATCTTGAGGGACTTTTGGATAGTGATTTTGAAAGGCCAATATCCGAAATCAAGATTAATCTAAAAATTAGAGCTATTAAATCCGGGTTATTCTCTGGAATGCAAATTTGGAATTTATATAGGGAGGCATATCCTTTGGTTTTGATGGATATAGTTAAAAATAAATCTCTTACAAAGAAAAATATTCAAATAATTTTGTCAATGGTTGGACTATATTGGATTGCAAAATTTATTTAATCACATGAATACTGTAAAAATAATACTCAATTCGCTAAGAATAATAAAAAATTTCCCGAAAATGCTTAAGCATGATATTTTCTGGACTTATTTCCAATTACGAAGAAGTCGCTTGATTAAGACCAAAGAATCTGAGCTCGCAGTACTTCTCGTAGACTCTCATGTATTAGAAAAAGGTTTAACAATGCCTAATAGGAGACTTGGATTTGGACAACAACGAGTAAGAAACTTAGTAAAATATATAAATGAGTATATTTCTAACTATGACGCAAGTCCTATTCAAGTACAAGCAGCTTTAAATGATCTTGCAGAGTATCTGGCAGTTCATAAAAAAGCATCTTTCGCATTGCCTGAAGATATTGTAAAAGGTATTGAGAACTTGATGCGATATAGGTTAGATGAGCAAGAAAACTTCAGTATACCTTGTACGGCAGAAAGTTATTTTGTGGAAGATGTTGATTTCGAAAAATTTTCTTTTAGTCGCAGGAGCCTTAGGCATTATTCTAATGACAAGGTTGACATCGATAGGGTAATCGATGCTATTCGTATAGCACAAAACGCTCCATCAGCATGTAACCGACAGGCAACAAGAGTAAAAATTATTCAGTCAAAAGAGGCTAAAGAATATGTATTGAGCATTCAGAATGGAACCCGAGGATTTGGACATCTTGCAGATAAAATACTTTTGGTATCTACAGACATGTCTAATTGGGCCCCTGTTGATAGAAATTCAGCATTTCTTGATGCGGGTATCTTTACGATGAATCTATTGTATGCTTTACATTATAAGCATATTGCTGCTTGTCCCTTAAATGCCGATATGGGTTCAAAGTTGGTTAAAGAAATCCATAAACGTCTGAATATTCCGATGTCAGAAATTCCAGTATGTTTTATCACTATAGGTAATGCTTCTAAAGAGTTTCTAGTAGCAAAGTCACAAAGGATAGATATTGAAAATGTATACTCAATTGTATAATTTTATAAATTATGAAAATAGGAATACTAACATTCCACCGTGCTTGTAACTATGGAGGTGCATTGCAATGCTTCGCATTAGCGAAAAAACTTAATACTATGGGGTATAATGTGGAGGTTGTAGACTATAGATCTAAGGCTATAGAGCAATCATATCAGTTGATAAACATGAGAGGTTTAAAAAGTTTTTTAGCGTCCATCTTGTGTTTACGTAAATCAATGAAAAAAAGGAAGAATTTCCGCTCTTTTAGTAAATCTTTCGTGCCTACAAGCAATATTATTTACTATTCTGCTTCTGAAATATCTAATCAATACGACATTTATTTTATTGGCAGCGATCAAGTATGGAGTAAACGTATAAACAGAGGTTTCGATTCTGTGTTTTGGGGTCAGTTTAAAGGCAAAAAGGCAACTTATGCAGCTAGTATGGGAACGGATCATAGTTACTCTAATGCAGAATATGCAGAGTTGAAAGGCTATCTCAAAAACTTTGATTTTCTATCAACACGTGAAGATTCCTTGCGCAATGAAATGGCTCCTTTGACAGACAAACAAATTCAAACGGTTGTCGATCCCACTTTGCTTATTAGCCGTAAAGACTATGAAAATATAGCTATCAAGCCTCAAGAGGAAAATTATGTACTTTATTATCAAATGGAATATCATCCTCAGTCTAAAGATTTTGTTGCTAATATTGCAAAGCAACTCGATTGTAAAGTAATTACATTGATGGGGCCTAACGAGCAATATGAAGGTGTAGAGCATATTCATAAGACGATACCCGAAGTAAATGTACAAGAATTAGTTGGCTACATACTGAATGCTAGATGTGTGGTAGCATCATCTTTCCACGGAACAGCTCTTCCCATAGCAATGCGGAAGGATTTTTATTTCCTTGCCAACTATGAGGTTGACAGATCTGAGAATCTCCTGCGTCGTATTGGTGCATTGGATAGAATGAAAGAATCTAGAGAAACTGTTAAATTCTCGCCAGTAGATTATTCTGTTATAGAACCATGTTTGAATATTTTTATTAGTGAGTCTGTAGAGTATATCCGGAATTGTATAAATTCAGAAACTAAATGTGAAAACTAATCGTCACTCAAATTGAATAGAACTATGTCATTAAAAAGAGTATTCAGCTTCTGTGGTGCATGTATTGCATTCTACATCGGAGCAGGATTTGCCACCATGCAAGAGGTGATGCAATATGAAGCATCGTACGGTAGTCAGTTTGGGGTTGTGATAGCTGTGGCAGCGCTGGTTTATGTATATACTAACATTTCGTTCGTCAACAACGGACATCGCTTTCAGCTGAAGAACGGCGGTGACATCTACGAGGTCTATTGTGGTAAGTGGATTGGCAGGTTCTTCAACAATTTCTCGGTTATGTTCTGTTATATGAGCTTTGTGGTGATGTGTGGTGGAGCCAACTCGACTGCCATGGAGCAATGGGGATTGCCCAACAGTATGGGAGCCGTATTGTTGACGGTTTTGGTGGTGCTGACTGCTATTACGAAATTGCACGGTATCGTGAGAATTCTGAGTATCCTCGGACCGCTTATCATTGTGCTAATCATCGGGGTAGCACTCTATACCGCCATTATTGGTTGGAGTAACCTCGGGGCAGGATTTGAAGCGGTGGATTCGGGCAAGTACACCATTAAGCAGGTAGGCGACGGCAATCCGTTTGTTTCGGGAGCCAGCTATGGTGGCTTTGTGATTCTATGGTTTGCGGCTTTCCTAAGTGGTATTGGTGCGCGTCACAATAAAAGGGAGGTGAATATGGGTATGTTGATGTCTGCTGTAGCTATTTTCAGTGTGTCTGCTGTGTGCTGCATTGCTTTGATTGCCAACATTGACTTAGCTTGGAATGCTAGTGTGCCTGCTTTAGCTTTGGCTTACACCATTCATCCATGGCTTGCAGAGGTGTTTGCTATCACCATCTTCATTGGTATCTATACCTCAGCTTGCCCGTTGCTCTGGATAGGCATTCGCAAGTTTTCAGACGAGGGCACAAGCAAATACAAGTGGCTGACTGTGGTAGGAGGTGCATTGGGATGCGTGATAGCGTGTTATGTGCCTTACCGTCCGCTACTGAATGTAATTTACGGTCTGAACGGATATCTCGGTTTTATTCTCGTAGCGTTTATGATTGTGAATGATATCAAAGTTAAAATAAACAAGAAATAAGAGAATGGAAAATATTGATGTTAAATTAAGAAAACACAAATTTATAGTATTTTCACAAGATCATTACAATCCACTTAATGTTATCAGAAGTTTAGGTGAAAAAGGGTTGAATCCGATTTCAATCCTTTATACTCCTAAACCTATTCTTATAAATCATTGTCGTTATGTATCGAAGCTCCATCGTGTAAGTTCGTTGGAGGAAGGGTATAAGTTATTGTTGTCCGAATACGGAAATGAGGAATATAAGCCTTTCATATATTGTAGTGATGATACAACAGAAAGTTTTCTTGATCAGTACTATGATGAGTTAAAGGATAAGTTCTTTTTCTATAATGCAGGTGAACAAGGACGTGTTACTTGGCTTCAGAATAAGGATAATATCACTACATTGGCAGGAGAAGTTGGTTTTGAAACTCCTAAGAAGGAAGTTGTTGATACTGGAGTTTTACCCACAATTTTGAAATATCCCGTAATTACCAAGGTGCTTGCTTCAACCATGGGAGCTTGGAAGGGTGATGTTTATATTTGCCAGAATGAAAATGAACTGAAAGAGGCTTACGAAAAAATCAAATCTCCAAAATTAATTCTTCAGGAGTATGTTCATAAGAAAGGTGAGTTCTGTATAGAAGGTTTTGCTATTAACGATGGTATGAATATTTTTATTCCATATATGGCAGACTACATTCGCTATTATAATAATAGTTATGGCCATTATATGAATATGATTCCATTTCCAGAAGGCGAATTTAAAAATAAAATTCTTGAATTATTTAAGAAAACAAAATACAATGGAATATTTGAGATTGAATTCATGAAGGGGCCGAATGATGAGAAATACTTTCTTGAAATAAATCTACGTGCTTCTACGTGGAACTATGCAATCACTGTATGTGGGGGGAATATGCCTTACTTTTGGGCAAAATCTACACTTCTTGGACGAATACCTTATGAAGAGATGAAACTTCGAACAGATACTTTTAAGGCTATGGTTGAACCAGACGATTTCTTTAATAATGTATTACATAACAAAAAAGTTTCATTGGTTACTTGGATTAAGCAACTCAGGAACACTGAATGTTGTTACTATTATAATAAATATGATAAAATGCCTATTGTCTCATATATTATTAAAATATTGCAATGCGGTATAAGTAGAAGAATTAGGTTGTTGTTTGGATTTAAAGAATGAAAAAAATATTGATTCGATTTGATGATATTTGTCCGACAATGGATTGGGAGCAATGGAAAAGAGCTGAAGACTTGCTCCTTCAATATAATGTAAAACCATTGATTGGGGTCATACCAGATTGTCAAGATCCAGATTTGATGATAAATAAACCTAGAGTGGATTTTTGGCAATGGCTAAGAATGAAACAGATGGAGGGGTATACCATAGCTATGCATGGATATCATCATACATTCTGTTCAAAAGCACATGGAATTTTAAATAAGCGCATAAATTCCGAATTCGCAGGGTTGCCGTATAATATTCAGTATGAAATAATCCGAGATGGAAAAGCTATTCTTGAGTCGCATAATATCTACACGAATATTTTTTTTGCTCCTGCTCATAGCTACGATAAAAATACAGTAAGAGCATTATCTGCAAATGGCTTCAAATATGTAAGCGACGGTAAAAGTCCAATGCCATATAATTGGCATGGAGTAACTTTTTTTCCTGTTATTAATCAAGGTGCGGCTCGAATTGGGGGAAAAAAATATTATACATCAATTTTTCATGCTCATGAATGGGCGCGTGATGATAAATGTAAAGATTACTACGATTTGAAAAATACATTGGAAAACTATGCTCTGTATATATCACCCTTTGATAACTATAGCAAACAACTTGTTTTTTTCTCTAGCTTTATGCGCCTTTATGAACGAGGATATGTTTTTTGGCAATATAATGTTAGGCCTATTGTTGTCAGAATTGTCAAATTGGCATTAAGTAGTCTCAGATAATGACTAAAGAAAGTATTTTGCGGTATGCATATCTTTCATTCCTGTTTTTTATGTTATGGGGGTGGGTTTTTCGGGTTACGATTCTGTTTAACCAGATGATGCTTTATCTTATTTGTTTGGTTCCGCTTCTACTATTTGTATTTGCATGCTCAAGGGTGGGGAAAAAAGTAACATTATGGCGAGTCGGCTCATTTATTCCATTTATTATATATAGTATTCTGTGCTATCTTGTACAATTTGATACATATAAGGTTGCGCAATGGCTCATCTGTCTGTTTATTTTGCTTTCGGCAAAGGAAATTACCGATAATTCTATTTCGAATAAATTTATCATAGGATCAGGATTGTTTTGTTTTGTTGGAATATTGGTACAAATGCTGTTGCCAAATTTGTATTATGGATTCGCCTTGTTTTTTTTTTCAAATTCAGATCAAATAGAGTCTTGGTTTTCAAATGAAATTGGATATGCTGGATTTACATATCAGTTAGGAGTAACTGCGGTAATTTTGATACTATCATTCTTTTTTATTATCTCAAATCATAAAAAATGCAATCTTGGGAAGATTCTGTTGTTGGTTATAATTTTCGTAGCTCTTTTTTTAACTGGAAAGCGTAGTTTTGCTGCAATGGCTGTAACAATACCTTTAATGATTTCATCGTTTAAGAAAGGTAATATTATTAAACTATCATTCTTCCTCTTATTTTTGGGGATTATTGGTTATTGTCTTTTCTCCTTTTTTGTACAAAATATCGATATTTTTATAGATGTTCCGGTTGTTAATCGTTTTGCAAAGTCATATATTGGTAGTCAAATGGGCGAAGACATCTCGACTGGACGATTTGATTTGTATGAAATTGCATACAAGGCATTTTCTCAATCTCCAATATTTGGTATAGGTGCTGGTCTGTTTAAGGAAGTTACACATGCTTATACCGATGTTCATAATGCATATCTACAGGTTTTGTGTGAACAGGGAATTATAGGTTTGATATTGTTTATTTTTCCTCTGCTAAATATACTTATAGATTCAATACAACAATTGCGTATAGCATCTATAAGAGTGATGCCATATATTGAATGTTCCGTATATCTCCAGATTTTTTATATTTTGTATTCATTTACAGGTAATACTCTTGTAGATGTTGGGTGTTTTGGTTTTTATAGTATCAGCCTTGCGTTATATATAAAGTCTAAAACAATTATTAGATATGAAAATAATTCTAAGCGTTAATTGTCTGTCAAAAGGTGGAGCAGAAAGAGTTGCGTCATTGTGGGCTAATGGATTTGCAAAGTTTCATCATGATGTTTATGTTGCCCTATTTGATAATCAAAGGCCAATTTCTTATTCGATTAGTTTGAATGTAAAAATTAACTATATAGTTCCTACACGTTCAAATAAAATTGCAAGGTATATTTCTCGTTTGTTAATGTATCGACAATATATAAAAAAAGTAAATCCTGATGTTATTTTGGCAGTTCAAGAGCCATATGGGTGGTGGTCAAAATTGGCGGTATTCGGGCTAGGCAAGAAAATCATTTATACAGATCATAATGCCTATGAATGGCCAAAAGGGAATAGTGAAGTTAATAGATTTAGGCATTTTGAAAAATATCACCTTAATAGGATATTCGATGCTATTACTGTGTTAACGGATGTTGATAGAAAATTATTATTACCTAAGAAAAAAGAAACATACACTATGCCAAATCCTGTTTCGTTTGAAGTATGTGATTCAGTCCCAGCAAAGAGTAAAGTTATTCTTGCTGCTGGACGTTTGGATGTCTGGCAGACCAAAGGCTTTGATCTCTTAATTAGGGCATGGGGTAAATTGTGTGCAAAATTCCCTGATTGGGAATTACAGATATTGGGGGACGGGTCTGATTGCTCTAAAGAATTTCTAACAAAATTAGCTATAAATCTTGATTGTGGTTCTCAAATAAAATTCCTTGGATTCAAAAATAACATAATCGATTATTATAGAAGTTCAGAAATTTTTGTTCTAAGCAGCCGTTTTGAGGGATTCGGAATGGTATTAACAGAGGCTATGTCTCAAGGATGTGCTTGTATAGCATGTGATTGGAAAGGAAGGCAAAAGGAAATTATTCGTTCTCGTGAGGAAGGGTTAGTATGTCCATCAGGTGATGTGAAAGAATTAACACGCGCACTTGGATTTCTATTAGTGGATGACGAATATAGAGCTTGCATTCAACGGAATGCTCTAATAAGAGCAAGAGAATTTGAAATTGACAAAATTATAGAGAGATGGGAACTTTTATTCAAGGACCTTAATCTCTATAATTAATAGTTATATAGGTTAATAAAGTTGATATGAAGATCTGTATAACTTCCGATGGTTATCCATCGGAAGGATTACCATATTCATCATTTATTCAGGTGCTTGCTCGCGAATTGACAAGGCAAGGATGCGAGGTGACAGTAATAGCTCCTCAGTCATTGACGAATCACTTTATTCGAGGAGGGAAAATGGCTCCAAAAAAATTCTGCGATGAGTTTTACGTAAATGGGATCCTTAAAAAAATCACAATTTATAGACCGTATTCTATCACTTGTGGAGAGGGAGTGTTGGGGAAATTAACGTTCCAAATAAATAGGCTTGCTACTGAGTTTGCTGTATTTAAAAATAGACTAAAACCTGATATCTACTATTCACATTTTTGGGCAAATGGGTTTAATATTGAACGAACAGCCAGAAAGACAAATATTCCCTTGTTTGTCGCTTCGGGTGAGGACAAAATCAATATTTGCAGATTTTTGTCGAAAAAGGAAGTACAAATATTAAATCAAGGTGTTGCAGGAGTAATCTGTGTGTCTACAAAAAATATGGATGAAAGTGTAGGTTTGGGATTAACAGAATATCCACAATGCATAGTATTGCCCAATGCTTTTGATCCGGAAGAATTTTACCATATTGACAGAAATAAAGCCCGAAAAAAAATGGGGTTCCCGACAGATGTGTTTATTATTGCCTTTTGTGGTCGATTTAATAACCGGAAAGGTGCTCTTCGCGTTTCTGATGCAATCAAGAAGATAAATAATCCCAACATCAAGAGTATATTTGTTGGAACTGTGGCAGATAACGAAACCGAAAAACCTGATTGTGAAGGTATTCTTTTTATGGATGGATTACCTCATCACGAAATCGTATATTATTTGAATTGTGCAGATGTTTTTGTGCTCCCTTCTTTAGCTGAGGGATGTCCTAATTCCGTGATAGAGGCCATGGCCTGTGGGCTGCCGATAATATCATCAAACTTACCGTTCAATTTTGATATATTGAGTAAAGAGGTTGCAATCTTAATAAATCCGAGGGATGTAGATGAAATAGCAAATGCTATCAAAAAAATTTATGAAGACAAAACGCTTCGACATAAACTCTCAAAAGGCTCATTGTTGAAATCTCAATCATTAACAATTCAAAATAGGGTGGCAAATATTCTTAAGTTCATTAACAACTATGGAAAGAAAAAACTATTATGATATAGCTAAATTCATCGCTATTTTGTCTGTAATAATATATCATGTTGAAAATTACTTGATAGATAATCAGATTATTTATTCATTTATAAACACCTATTTTCTATCTCTGTTTTTCATAATTTCCGGACTGTTGCTAAAGTCAGAAAAAAGTCTTCAAAAAGGCTGGTTAAAGAGGCTGGCAGTCAGGTTGATGTTACCTTTCTTCACTTGCTTTATCGCATATAATTTATTCATAGGAGCACTTTATAGAGAGCACTTCTTTAATGCAAATGATTTTGCTGACACCAAATCGGGATATTGGTTTTTATTGACGTTATTTGAATTTTTATGTGTTTATAGATGTTTGATTGGTTTGATTTCAAGAACCAGCAATTTGTTAATAAAGATTTTGATACTATTTTCTCCATTCGTAGTAGTCAACTTATTGTGCGTATTTTTGCCTGCTGACATTTCTTGTTGGTTGTCTTTAATGAGTTTCCGAAGATACTATTTGTTTTTTGCAGCAGGGTATGCACTATCAAATATTTTTAAAGGTGATAATATTGAAAATAATAAAGTATGGATAGTATCTTCTATTTTGTATATACTAGGAACATTGTATTATGTTCAATATGTAAAATCAGTTGATGGTATCATAGACTTAGTTATTTGGATATTAACAAATTTTGTTGGTTGTCACTTTTGGTTGTGTTTATGCAGACGATTTGAAAAAAACTTCTCTAATCCAATTGTTCTGAATATTGGCAGAAACACTATGGGAATATATACTCTACACTATTTTCCATTACGATGTTTGCAGTATTTACACGATAATGGTTTTATCAATGGAGTAAACTTGGCATCTACATGTTACTTTTGCTTATCGGTACTGGTGATTATTTCATTAGCCTACTGTATGACTATTCTAGCAGGTTGTAACAAGTATTCATCGATTGTATTTCTCGGAAAAGTCTAAAATAGCATCAAGGTGAGAATAGGAATAAATCTTATCGCATTACCTACAGAAAAAGGAAGTGGAGCATTTAGATATATCCAAATGTTATTGCAAGCTATGGGTGAATATGAAATTCGAAATTGCGAATTCATAATCTATAAACAAACTCAGATATCAGAACGATATATTGGCATTCCAAATTCACTTAACGTTAAGTATGTAAGTGTGCCAAATTTGGGAATGGGCATAAAAAGGGTGATTTTTGAACAGACGCTATTTTATAAATATCTGGAGCCTTGCGATGTACTTTATAGCTATTGTACCTCTATGCCATTGTTTGCAAAATGTAAAAAAATATTCACCCTTCATGATGTTTATTATATCACTACGAGACAAAGATATGGTTTGCTTCAAAGGGCATATCTTACATTTATGACAAAAGTATATTGTTGGTTATGTGATAAAGTACTAACGGTTTCAAAATTCAGTTATGAAGAAATTGTTAAATACATAGGTGTTTCAGAGAGCAAACTTTCGTTAACATATAACTTCGTCCTTCCTAAAAGCAACTATATTCCAATGCGACCAGACGATCTGAATGATGTTCATGGTAAGTCTGTTGATATCGATAAACCATTCTTCTTCTATGTTGGAAACCTACAGCCAGGGAAAAACATAAAAGGAATGATTGACGGTTTTTTAGAGTTTGTGCAGGGGAGAAGTGATGTGCAATTAATCATTGCAGGAAAACCAACAACATACGGTGATGAAATGGTGAAGTATGTGGATGGAAAAGATTGTATCCATTATATTGGATACCAATCACGAAATAATGTTGATTGGTTGTTGGCTCATTGTAAAGCTGTGGTATTGCTTTCGTTTTGTGAAGGTTTTGGAATTCCCCCCATTGAAGGTTTTAGCTATGGTAGACCTGCTTTGACCTCAAATACGACAAGTCTCCCAGAAGTAGTTGGAGGAGCTGGCTTTATGGTCAATCCATTTGATGTACAAGATATTTCAAACGGTTTTAGACATATCGAAGCTTATTGCGAAGAATTTATTAAAAATATCCCCGAACAACTGGCCAAATTTAGCTCTCGTGTATCTGTAGAAACTTTTATGAATGAGTTAGGAATTGTGGATTATAAGCTGAAAAAAAAATCAACTCTTCAATAATGGAAAAAATAGCGGTAATATTACCAGTATACAAGAACGACAAAGTGCCTCATGTGCGCTTGTCTCTTAATAGTATCTTAAAGCAGACTTACAAGGGGGATTTCACGCTTATCATTGGAGTAGATGGGCCTGTGGGAGAAGAACTGGTTTCTTGTTTAAAAGACTATGAAACCAAGGACAATGTATCCGTACAGTGGTTCCCCAAGAACAGAGGCTTGGCTATTGTGCTGAACGACCTACTTGACATCTGCTTCAAGGAAGGCTATAAATATATCGCTCGTATGGATGCGGATGACATTTCAATGCCTGAGCGTTTAGAGAAACAGATGGCATACCTATTGGCTCATCCTGAGATAGATGTAGTGGGAGGGGCTATTGAGGAGATTGACGAGAATAGCGAGAGCCGTGGTAAGATGATTGTCTATCCTGAAGGTCCGAAGGAGTGCTATGAGTTCTTTGCTCGTAGAAATCCTCATGCGCATCCGGCGGTTCTGTTCCGCAAGAGCTTCTTCGATAAGGCTGGATGCAAGTATCGTCCAGAGTATCGCCAAAATCAAGACACGATGCTTTGGGTGGATGGTATGAGCAAGGGAACGAAGCATGCTAACATTCCAGATGTTGTTCTTCGCTTCCGCTTTACCAATGCTCTCTTCAAGAAGAGACGCAATGGTTGGGCTTTTGCCAAGAAGCAACTCAAAGATCGCAAGAAGATCAACAAGACTCTGGGTTATGGCTTTGGAGCAACAGTCTTCGGTTATATGATGTTCATCGTGCTGGTAAGTCCTGCATGGGTGAAAAAGATTGCATATAAAGTGTTCAGATGACAAGTCTTGAAAATTTAGCGAAATAGTATGTAAAAGAATATTGAAATAGCTGATATCATAGGTAGTGCACTCTCTCATGGAAGAACAGATACTTAGTTTACTTTTGAAGAGATTGAAGTGGATTCACAGAAAGACCAGTTTATCAGCATTGGAAGCAAGAACAAGTCATTCAACATATAATGGATATGGTGGAGGTTGATAATGTAATACATTGTTCTCCCAAAGAACAAGGCTATACAAGATTGCTTTGAACGTCAGTTCTATCGTCTTCGAAACACGAGATTCACTTTCTGAAATCGTTAAAAACATCTTTGAATTATGAGAGAAAAGAAATTTTTAGATACAGTACATGGGCATATCTCGGTTCCTGAAACTTATATTAGATGTGTTTCATCTTGGCAGTAAGATTGTAGCCTCTATATTACGTCGTTGAGATATCCGAACCTTTTAAATATGCATTGGAAGAGCTGTTTGGAACACGTAAAAAACTCTTTGATGCGTATAAGCAGGAGATTCATGATAGAAAACTTGATGTAAGAATTGCAGATGTAGATATTACAGATGAGTGCTTACTGGCGAAGTTTCAAAATTTGAATAAATACAAGAAAAATGATACTAAAATGGCTATTTGACCGAATCGTAGCGCTTGGGGGATTACTTTTTTTTTGGCCGGTATTACTTGTAGTGGCAATAATGGTAAAGGTAAAGATGCCAGGAGGATCAGTATTCTTTGTTCAGAAGCGCGTGGGGAAAAATGGTAAGCTGTTCAATTGCCATAAGTTTCGTACGATGACTGTCAAACATAATGGTTCTACTGTTTCTGTGGCAGGCGATAGCCGTATTACTCCCTTTGGCGCAACTCTTCGTCACTATAAGTTGGATGAACTTCCCGGTCTTTGGGATGTACTGATTGGCAATATGTCTTTCGTGGGGCCACGCCCTGATGTGCCTGGGTATGCCGATAAACTGACAGGCAATGATAAGGATGTATTGAAACTTCGCCCAGGTATTACTGGCCCGGCGACGTTGAAGTATCGACTGGAAGACGAAATGATTAGTGAATTTGTAGCGAAACGTCAGGCAGAGGGTGATGTTCGTCCGATGCAAGAAATTGCTACAGAATATAATGATACTGTTATCTATCCAGATAAGGTACGCCTAAACTGCTATTATTATCGTCATTATAGCTTTATCAAGGATATTGAGATAATCTTTGCTACGCTACTTGGATTCAAAGTGAAATTTGCCGGTGAGGAAGTCTAATTGATTGAAAACAACTAATCAAAATATTATGTCTACGGAAGAAAGAAAAACAATATACCTTTGCCTTGCTCATATGAGTGAGGAAGGCTATGAACAGAAATATGTCAAAGAGGCATTTGACACCAATTGGGTGGTTCCGATGGGGCCAAATGTTAACGCATTTGAACAGAATCTTGCTGATTTTGCAAATGCGAATTCTGATGGCTCAAAGCTTGCCCGAAAGGTGGTGTGCCTCTCTGCTGGTACTGCTGCTGTTCACTTAGCATTGATTGCATGTGGTGTAAAGGCGGGGGATGAGGTGTGCGTGCAGTCGTTCACCTTCTGTGCTTCTTCGCATCCTATTACTTATCTTGGTGCAAAGCCAGTGTTCATCGACTCGGAGCGAGAAACTTGGAATATGGATCCGGAGTTGTTGGAAAAAGCTATCATTGAGCGCAAGGCGGCTATAGGTAAGTATCCGAAGGCAATAATTCCTGTGGCACTCTATGGTATGCCTTACGACTGTGAGCGCATTATGGCGATAGCAGACAAGTATGGTATTCCTGTGATTGAGGATGCCGCCGAAGGGCTGGGTTCTCGCTTCAATGGTCAGGTGCTGGGTACGTTCGGTCGTTTTGGTGTGTTGTCGTTCAACGGCAACAAGATGATTACGACTTCGGGCGGTGGTGCGTTGATTTGCCGTAACGAGGAGGATGCAAACAATATTATGTGGCACGCTACTCAGGCGCGCGATGCGTACTCTTATTATCAGCATACGGAAATCGGTTACAACTACCGTATGAGTAACGTGTGTGCAGGTGTTGGTCGTGGTCAGATGAAGGTGCTCGATAATCATATTGCGCATCACAAGCATGTGCAAAAACTATATAAGGAGCTGCTGAAAGACGTTAAAGGTATACATCTGCATGAACAGCCTGCCGATTCTCGTTACGACTCAAACTTCTGGCTCTGTGCAGCTACTCTTGATGAGGACATTTATATCCAAGGTCAGGAGAAAGCTTACAAGGAAGTCATCAAAACTGCCGTAGGTGGTGCTGCCGGTGTGGTTAAAGAGGTAAATTCGGCTGTTACGGATTGTCAGCCTAACGCCAATGTGGAGGCTCTTCGCATGTTCATGTTCTCGAAGAAGATTGAATGTCGCCCTGTGTGGAAGCCGATGCATAAGCAACCGGTATACGCTGATGCTGTGGCATACGTGAGTGGTGTGTCGGAAGAAATCTTTAAGATTGGTTTCTGTTTGCCAGCTGGTCCGTATGTGACGGATGATGATGTACGTTATATTGTTGATTGCATCAAGGAGGCGATTATCAATTAATATGAAACAGTTTTTTATTGGTGTTTGGCAGTTCATTAGTTATTTGTTCTGGCCTCAGAAGACAGATAAATCAAGGTATGATGCTTAAATAGTTGATTATTATTAGGATATTAAATATCTTTGTCGAAAATTGCAATCAATAAATAAAGTCTGTTACTATAAAAAATATTGAGGATTCGCGACGAACGACAAAAAGTTTTTTGCGAACTACATATCCTAAAAATCATGTAGCTGAGACAGGAATTCTAAGAACAGGATTATGATTTTATCAGAACTAATACAAACTATCCACAACGAGATAGTAAAGCGGGATTTAATGTATGAGCATACACCTGCGAATAAAGCTATTCTCGAGCAGAAGTGCGGTGGAATTTTTGAGGCTGTACTAACAGGGAAAGGGGATACGAAGTGTTTAATTCCTCAAGTAGGAACTTTGCATTTTCTCTTCCGCGGTCAAGGTGAAGAGTATATTCCTTGTTCGCCTTCGCTTTATCGTGGTAATCCGACAGATGTAGAAGTGTTCGTGGAGAGGATGCGCCTTGTGGTGTTCCGACGTTTATTGGCATCCCACCCTGTAGTGGAGCAGTTTTTCCGGAAACATAGATTTCTTGTAGATGAAGAAGGGTTGGCGCAACATTATGGTTTAAAGACCTCGGTTCTGGATTTGACAAGTAGTTTGGAGGTGGCATTGTTCTTTGCAATGTGTCCTTACGACAGCGAACATGACAGGTACTGCTATCATAATGATGGCAAGGAGCATGAGGCTGTTCTATATGTCTTTCTGCCGATATTCGATAATGAACCAATCCCTATGTTGGATGGGAACGGATTCTTAAATGGAAGTATCAAGCCTATTGGTTTGCAGGCATTCAGACGTCCTGGAGCACAGCAAGGGTATGGCTTGCATCTGTCAAAGGAGGAAAGCTTGAAAGCGTATATGTATAGGTTTACGTTCACATGTGAGGAGTCGGAAGCTTACTACAGAAAATTTGCTGATGGTGATGGACTTTGGATAAAAGATGAATTAGTGGATAAAGCAAAGTCAATTACTAAGCAGGAAGTCTTTTCATTCGATGTGTTCAACGAAACATTTTGCGACTACAGACCTAAAGGATTTTCTGGCAATAAGTTGAAGAAGTGCTTGCCAAACGGCATCAAGTTAAAAACAAGAGTTGAAGATGTGGTCTTTACCGCAGAGGAACGTACTCAAATAATCGAACGATGGAACAACGATTTAGGTAAATCGATGGCTTCTACCATTTTCCGAAAGCAATGGTTTGAACATGAAGGTGTTGAAGATAGCAACGACGGGCAGCAACGTATTGTAGGCATACATAATGAGCATGCATTCAGATCTTTGAAGCAGTTGGAAACCCAGCAAATGCTTTTGATGATAGCATGTCCTGATGGTCCTGAAGGTGCTGAGTGGAAAAACTACACCAATACTCCATGTACGAGAAAAAAGATGAAAGCCCCCGACAATACCCAATGGACAAAAGTTCCAGCAAGAATGGAGGATATGTTTGGTAATCCGTATCTGACGGAAAAGGATTGGTGGATATGAAGTAAATGGTGACATTCTATCTCAACTATATGCACTTTTCTCAGAAAAACTACTCCCAAGCACCTTTTTTCTTTGGCTACATAGTTTTTAATCCTCACCTTTGCATCGTTGATCAACGAAACGTGTGAATAGGAAAACGAATTTAAATCTCTAAAGAAAAAAAGTATGAGTGTAATTTTCAGGACGGTGGAGAGACCGTCGGACCCCAGGGTTGAAAACTCTCCCAAGAAGTATTATCCGCAGTTGGTGACATTGGGGCAAAGCGTGGATTTGGCATTTATTGCACAGAAGATGCAGGACCGCTCTTCTCTGTCTATCGGTGACATCAAGAGTACGATGCAGAACTTTGTGGAAAAGCTGAAAGAGCAGTTGCTGGAAGGAAAGACGGTTAATATAGCCGGGCTGGGTGTCTTTATACTGGCAGCCAAATCGAAAGGTGAGGAAAAGGCTGATGACGTGACAGCCAAGAGTGTGGAGAGCGTCCGTATCTGTTTTCAGGCGAATAGGGAACTGAAGATATCGAAGGCTGCTACCCGTGCTGGAGAAAGGCTGGATTTGGTGAGTTTGGATGATTATCTTAAGGGGAAGACTTCTACAGATGGCGGCTCCGGTTCGGAAGGAGGAGGCTCGGATTCGGATGGAGACCAAGGTGAGAATCCACTGGGATAACAGTAGCTGTGAATTATTAATCAGATAATGGATAATCTTTATGAAGAAAACGTGGAATGTGATTTTGAAACTTATTATTGCCGTAGCGAGTGCTGTGGCAGGTGTGATTGGCGGACAGACAATGATGTTTTAGTCCGATAGGATTTGATAAATAAAAAATGAGAAGAGCTGCTGGCAGGAAATCTGTCGGCAGCTCTTTTTTTAATCCTTGTATGCTTCTTCGTGTACCCCCGCTACTGCCCGTCCGCTGGGGTCGTTCTTTCCTTGGAAAGAGGCGTCCCATGCCAGCGCTTCGGCGGTGGAGCATGCCACACTGGGCACGCTGGGAACGCTCCGGGCCGCGCTTTCACTGGGGAAATGCTCTTCGAAGATGGTACGGTAGTAATACTCTTCCTTGTTTTGCGGGGTATGTATCGGGAAACGTTCGGCTGCACGTGCCATCTGTTCGTCGCTGACGGCGGCGGCAGTGACGGCTTTCAGCGTATCAATCCAACTGTAGCCCACACCGTCGGAGAACTGTTCTTTCTGCCGCCAGGCAACGCTCTGAGGGAGCATGTCGGCAAAGGCTTCGCGGACTACTTTCTTTTCTATCTCCTTGCCGGGGCACATCTTGACTGCCGGATTGATGCGCATGGCAACATCCAGGAATTCTTTGTCGAGGAAGGGGACACGTCCTTCCACTCCCCAGGCTGCAAGGCTTTTGTTGGCACGGAGGCAGTCGTATAGATGCAGTTTGGAGAGCTTGCGCACGGTTTCTTCGTGAAAGGCTTGCGGTGTGGGCGCCTTGTGGAAGTAAAGGTAACCGCCGAACACCTCGTCTGCACCTTCGCCGCTGAGTACCATCTTGATGCCCATGCTTTTGATGACACGCGCCAGCAGATACATGGGGGTGGAGGCGCGGACAGTGGTTATGTCGTAAGTCTCAATGAAATAGATGACGTCGCGGATAGCATCGAGGCCTTCCTGAATGGTATAGTTTATCTCGTGATGCACGGTACCGATATGACGGGCCACTTCGCGGGCTTTAATCAAGTCGGGAGCACCCTTCAAGCCGACGGCGAAGGAATGGAGCTGCGGCCACCAGGCATCTGCCTTGTTGTCTGTCTCGATGCGTTTGGCGGCATATTTCTTGGCGATGGCAGAGATGACGGAAGAATCGAGTCCGCCACTGAGCAGGACACCGTAGGGGACGTCGGACATCAACTGGCGCTGTACGGCGGCTTCGAGGGCATCGTGCACGGCAGTGACTTGTGTGCCGTAGGCTGTCCGGCCTATCGAAGCCGGCGCGGCCTTGCGTTCGGCGGCAGGAGTGTAGTTGTCCTTCACAGCGGCATAGTCCATCCAGTCGCGGGTGTACCAGCGGTGCATCTTGCCCTCGCGCCCACGGTAGTAGTGGCCGGGAAGGAAAGGCTCGTACTCGTCGCAGAAACCCTCAAGGGCTTTCAGCTCACTGCCGAAGTAGATGTGTCCATCCTTGTCGCGTCCTATATAAAGGGGGATTACGCCGATGGGGTCGCGGGCGATGAGGTAATCGTCCGTTTCTTCATCATAGAGGGCGAAGGCGAAGATGCCGTTCAGCTCTTCAAGGAAGCGGATGCCTTTGTCTTTGTAAAGGGCAAGGATGACTTCGCAGTCGGAACCGGTCTGGAAGGCGTATTTTCCGGCATAGCGGGCACGGATGTCGCGATGGTTGTAAATCTCGCCATTGACGGCAAGCACCTGCTTGTGGTCGGGTGAATACAAGGGTTGTCCGCCGGATTCCGGGTCGACAATGGAGAGGCGTTCGTGGGCGAGAATGGCGGAGCCGCCTACGTAGATGCCACTCCAGTCCGGCCCACGATGACGGATTTTCTGCGCCATCCGTAGCGCTTTGTTTCTCAACTCAGGAGTTTGAGACTGTATGTTGAAGATTCCTGCTATTCCACACATGAGAATTAAAAATTAAAGGTTAAAAATTAAAAGGAGGGAAATCATTTCTTGTTTTCTTTTAGAGGTTCGAGGTAACGGTCTATTTCTGTTGCCACTCGTCGTCCGTCGGCCAAGGCACGTACTACGAGGCTGGCGCCGTGGGCGGCATCGCCTGCCACGAATACGTTCTCTGCAAACTTCGGTTGCTCGGGCTTGAGGAAACCCATGGCAAGAAGTACCATATCGGCTTCGATGACCTCTTTCTTACCCGTAGATTTCATGGTAGGGCGGTTACCGTCTGTTGCCGGAAGCCACTCCACTTCTTCCACTTCCACACCGCATACCCTGCCGTTCTTTCCGATGAACCGGGTGGAGGCGAGGGACCATCGACGGGTACAGCCTTCTTCGTGGCTGCTGGTGGTTTTCAGTACGACGGGCCATTGCGGCCAGGGAGTATCCGGGTTGTGTCCTATGGGCGGTTGGGGCATGATTTCAATCTGGGTTACACTGACGGCTCCCTGGCGGATGCCGGTGCCTATACAGTCGGACCCGGTATCGCCACCGCCGATGACGAGTACCCGTTTGCCGCGGGCGTTGACGAGTTGGTCTTTCGGGAAGGTGTCTCCATCCAGAATATGGTTCTGCTGTGCCAGCATGTCGAGGGCAAAGTAGATGCCTTTCAGCTCCCGGCCCGGAATGGAGAGGTCGCGGGCGGTGGGCGTACCGGTACAAATGGCGTAAGCATCGAATCCGGCGGGCAGTTTCTGCACATCGACATGGACTCCCATCTCGAACAAGATTCCTTCGGCCTCGAGGATTTTCATGCGGCG
Organism: Bacteroides sp. CACC 737; assembly: GCF_013874375.1. NCBI lineage: Bacteria > Pseudomonadati > Bacteroidota > Bacteroidia > Bacteroidales > Bacteroidaceae > Bacteroides > Bacteroides sp. CACC 737. The sequence continues at coordinate 1,801,099 of NZ_CP059408.1, read as the reverse complement.
GTCGATGACGGCTTTGTCCAGTTTGAAGTTGGGGATGCCATAGCGCAGCAGTCCTCCCGGCATCGGTTTGCTGTCGAATAGGGTAACTTCGTAACCTTTGGCGTTCAGCTGTACGGCGACACTCAATCCGGCAGGGCCGGCGCCGATGACGGCTACCTTCTTTCCGTTACGTTCGGGCTTGCACGGTGTGATGTAACCCTCGCGAAAGGCAGCTTCGGCAATGGCGGCTTCATTTTCGCGGATAGTGACCGGCTCGTTGCACGAGAGTTTCAGTACGCATGACTTCTCGCAGAGGGCGGGGCAGATGCGTCCCGTAAATTCGGGAAAGTCGTTCGTGCTGGACAGTATCCGGTAAGCTTCGCGCCATTTGCCTCGGTAGAGTGCGTCTTGGAATTCCGGGTCTTTATTGCCCAGCGGACATGCCCAGTGGCAGAAAGGTACGCCACAGTCCATGCAGCGCGAGGCCTGGAGCTTGCGGTCGTGGCTGTTCAGTGTCTGTTCCACTTGGCTGAAGTCTGTGATACGTTCGTGTATCGGACGGTAACCCGCCTCCTGGCGGGGGATATTGAGGAATGCTTTAGGGTCTCCCATATTGAAATTTACAATTTAGCAATTTACAATCTTTAATAGTCTCTCTGCATCTCTGCAATCTTCTGTTGCAGTTTCCGCATCTGCTCTTCCTGCAGCACCTTCTTGTATTCGATAGGGACTACCTGGATGAACTGGTCGGCATAGCGTGGCCAGTCATCGAGCATGGTGCGTGCCAGTTTGGAACCGGTGTACAGGTAGTGCTGGCGGATGAGCTCGTGCAGTTCCTTGCGGTAGGAGGCCTCTTCGATGAGGCTCAGCTCCACCATTTCCATATTGCAGAAATAGTCGAAGTTGCCGTCACGGTTCCAGACGTAGGCCACACCGCCGGACATGCCTGCGGCAAAGTTGCGTCCCGTCTGTCCGAGTACTACCACGCGTCCGCCGGTCATGTACTCACAGCAGTGGTCACCTACGCCCTCCACTACGGCTGTGGCACCGGAGTTGCGGACGGCAAAGCGCTCACCTGCACGGCCGTTGATGTAAACCTCGCCGCTTGTGGCGCCATAAAGCAGGGTGTTGCCTGCAATCGTGTTCTTCTCTGCCTCGAAGTTGCTCCGTACCGGGGGCAGGACGGCGATGCGTCCGCCACTCAGACCTTTGCCCAGATAATCGTTGGCCTCGCCTTCCAGCTTGAAGTTGACACCCGGGACAAGGAATGCCCCGAAACTCTGCCCGGCGGAGCCTTTGAACTTCACGTTCAGCGTATGTTCGGGCAGCCCTTTTTCTCCGTATTTTGCGGCAATGACACCGGAGAGCATGGCGCCGCAGGCACGGTCGGTATTGGCGATGGTGTACTCCAGCGAGATTTCCTTCTGGTTCTCTACGGCTTCGGCGGCGGCATGCAGTATCTCTACATCTTTCACATGGTCGATGCCATGCTGTTGGTCGGTGACGTGGCGGATGGCGGCTTCATTGTCTACGCGTGCCAGTAGTTTGTCGAAGCTTATCAACTGATGTTTCCTGATTCCGTCATCCGGCTTGCGGACGATAAGGTCTGTACGTCCAATGATGTCGTCCAGGCGTTCCACACCGATTTCCGCCAGGTATTCGCGTACTTCCTGCGCCAGGAACGTGAAGAAGTTCACCAGATACTCGCTGCGTCCGTGGAAGCGTTTGCGCAGTTCTTCGTTCTGTGTCGCTACCCCTACGGGGCAGGTGTTCTGGTGACATTTGCGCATCATTACGCAACCCAGTACAATCAGGGCGCTGGTGGCAAAACCGAATTCCTCGGCTCCGAGCATTGCCATCAGTATGATGTCGCGGCCAGTTTTGAGTTGTCCGTCCACTTGCAACATCACTTGCCCGCGCAGGCCGTTCAGCACCAGTGTCTGCTGCGTTTCGCTCAAACCGAGTTCGGGCGAGATGCCGGCATAGCGGATGGATGATGCAGGAGAAGCTCCCGTACCGCCCTCTGCACCCGAGATGACTATCAAATCGGCCTTTGCCTTTGCCACACCGGCGGCAATGGTGCCCACACCGCTTTCTGCCACCAGCTTCACGCTGATTTTTGCCCGTGGGTTCACGTTCTTCAGGTCGAAGATGAGCTGTGCCAGGTCTTCGATGGAGTAAATGTCGTGATGGGGTGGAGGAGAAATCAGCGAGATGCCCGGAATGGAGTGGCGTGTCTTGGCAATCACTTCATCCACTTTGAAGCCCGGCAGCTGCCCGCCTTCTCCCGGCTTGGCGCCTTGGGCAATCTTTATCTGTATTTCGTCCGCATTCACCAGATATTCTGCGGTGACACCGAAACGTCCTGAGGCCACCTGCTTGATGGCGCTGCGCAGGCTGGTGCCGTCTTCGCGCGGCATGAAGCGTGCCCGGTCTTCGCCTCCTTCGCCCGTATTGCTCCGGCCATGCAGCTTGTTCATGGCAATAGCCATGGCTTCGTGGGCTTCGCGGCTGATGGAGCCGTAGGACATGGCGCCGGTGACAAAGCGCTGTACGATGTTCTCTACCGGTTCCACCCGGTCTATGCTGATAGGAGCGCGGCGGAAGTCGAGGAAATCGCGCAGGAAGATGGGAGATTCCTTACTGTCTACCATGGCAGTGAACTCCTTGAATTTCTTATAGCTTCCCAGGCGTGTGGCAAGTTGCAGTGTGCTGATGGTTTCCGGGTTCCAGGCGTGCTTCTCACCATCCTTGCGGAAGGCATACAGTCCGCGGTTCGGCAATAGCTCCGCTTCCCCCTTCTTTTTAAGAACCTCCATCCCTTCCTTGTGGAAGGCGATGGCGTCGCGTGCCACTTCATCCAGGCGTATGCCTCCGATGCGTGAACTCAGTCCGCCAAAGTAGGCATTGCTCAACTCCTCGCTCAGTCCTACGGCCTCGAAAATCTTCGCGCCCCGGTAAGAACGGATGGTGCTGATGCCCATCTTGCTCATAATCTTGAACAAGCCTTTGCAGACGGACTTGATATATTTCTTTTCGGCAGTGGCGTAGTCAAGCTGTATTTCCTTTTCGTTCACCAGTTTGTCGATGACGGCGAAAGCCATATACGGATTCAGTGCGCTGGCTCCGAAACCCAGCAGGAGTGCGGCGTGCATCACTTCGCGGATTTCACCGCTTTCTACAATCAGTGCCGTCTGCACCCGTTTGCCCACGGAGATAAGATGGTGGTGTACCGCCGACACGGCAAGTAGTGACGGAATGGCGGCATGGGCGGCGTTTACGTCGCGGTCGGAAAGCACAATGTAGTTCACCCCTTCGTTGACGGATTCTTCTGCCTGCTTGCAGAGGGTTGCCAATGCTTCCTGCAATCCCTGGCACCCTTTTGCCACTTCGAAGAGCAGGGGCAGTTTCACGGTCTTGAAGCCTTTGTACCGGATGTTGCAGAGAATATCCAGCTGGGCGTTATTCAGGATGGGATGGTTCAACCTCACCATCTTGCAATGGTTTTCGCTGGGTGTCAGTATGTTCATGCCTACGGCTCCGATGTACTCGGTCAGCGACATTACCAGTTCTTCGCGTATCGGGTCGATAGGAGGGTTGGTGACTTGGGCAAACTGCTGGCGGAAATAGTTGTACAGTAGTTGCGGCTTGTCCGAGAGTACTGCCAGCGGGGTGTCATTGCCCATGGAGTTGATGGGTTCGGCACCGGTGGTACACATCGGGACAATCAGCCGTTCCATGTCTTCTTTGGAGTAGCCGAAGATGCGCAGCATGCTGTCGTAGTTCTCCACGCTATGGGAGACTTTGCGGCCGCTTTTCAGTTCGTCCAGCTCGATGCGGTTGCCGGCCAGCCAAGTGCGGTATGGTTTGGCTTCGGCAAGTTGTTTCTTCAGTTCGCCGTCATAATATATTTCGCCTTTCTCGGTGTCTATAAGCAGTATCTTGCCCGGTTGCAGGCGTCCTTTTTCCTTGATGTCTCCCGGCTCGAAATCCATCACGCCGACTTCGCTGGCCACTACCATCATGCCGCCTTGCGTAATCAGGTAGCGTGCAGGGCGCAGTCCGTTCCTGTCGAGCATGCCGCCTGCATAGCGCCCGTCGCTGAAAAGCAGTGCCGCGGGTCCATCCCACGGCTCCATCAGGATGGAGTGGTATTCATAGAAAGCTTTTAAATCTTCGCTGATGGGATTCTTTTCGTTGAAAGATTCCGGCACGAGCATGGCCATGGCGTGCGGCAGGCTCAGGCCTGACATGATGAGAAACTCGAGCACATTGTCCAGCGAGGCACTGTCGCTCATGCCCGGTTGCACGATGGGGCGTATCTCCCGGATGTCTCCCAGGGCGGGAGAGGAGAGTACACTCTCACGGGCTTCCATCCAGCCGCGGTTGCCGCGGATGGTATTGATTTCGCCGTTGTGTGCCAGCAGGCGGAAAGGCTGTGCCAGTCCCCAGGTGGGGAAAGTGTTGGTGCTGAAACGGGAGTGCACCAATGCCAGTCCGCTGGTGAAGTAGCTGTTGGTGAGGTCGGGGAAGTAGTTGCGCAACTGCAAGGAAGAGAGCATGCCTTTGTAGACGATGTTCTTCGTAGAGAGCGAGACGATGTAGAAATCCTCGCGGGTGGGGATGTCCGACTTGCGTATTCTGTTCTCTATCCTTTTCCTTATTATATAGAGTCGGCGGTCAGCGGTTTCGCTTTCCGTAAATCCGGTGATGAAGATTTGCTTGATGTCCGGTTCGTTGGCAAGAGCCGCTTCTCCCAATATTTCGGGGCAAGTGGGCACATTGCGCAGATGCATCAGGGTCAATCCATCCTTTTCAATCTCTTCGGTAATGACGCTCAAGATGGCAGCCTGGTCTTTTCCGTCTTTGGGAAGGAAAAGCAGGCCGGTGCCGTATTTTCCCTTCTCGGGAACGGGAATGCCCTGCAACAGAATGAATTCGTGCGGTATCTGCAGCATGATGCCGGCGCCGTCTCCGGTTTTGTTGTCCGCCCCTTCCGCTCCACGGTGGCGCATGTTTTCCAGTACCTTCAATGCCGATTCTACCAGTTCATGTGATTTTCCTCCCTGGATATTGACCAGCATGCCTACTCCGCAGGCATCGTGCTCGTAGGATGCCTCATACAAGCCCAACTGTTTGGGCTGTCGCTGGTAATCCTCTACTTTTGCTTTGTTGTTAAAAAGTTCTTGTTTCATGATTATAAACTTTCTTTATTGCTATATAATATTGTTTGTGGTTTCAAAATGTTTGGCAAATATATGGTATTAATTGCAAAATGTTAATATGTATTTCTGCCTTCTTTCTTGCAAAATTCCTGCGATAGAAGATGAAGTTATGAATTGATAGAAAACACCCTCTGTTTTCTTTTAATCCTAAATCAAAATCAGACGGTTTGATTTAGATTTATAAATTAAGCCTTTTGCTTTCAAAATAATACTTTCTTTAACTTTTTGATATAAAAACAACTTTTTTCTATTCTTTTGATAAATAAATACTGGAAAGATTAACTTTATGTTCTTAAGAATATGTATATTTGCAGCGCAAAATCAAATACTGATACATTATGTGTGGAATAGTAGGCTATATAGGTCAAAGGAAAGCCTACCCCATTCTTATCAAGGGTCTGAAACGGTTGGAGTACCGTGGATATGATAGTGCGGGGGTAGCATTAATCAGTGATAACCGACAGTTGAACGTGTACAAAGCGAAAGGTAAGGTTTCGGAACTTGAAACTTTCGTTGCTCAAAAAGATATTTCCGGTAGCATTGGCATTGCACATACACGTTGGGCCACTCATGGAGAACCTTGTTCCGTCAATGCCCATCCCCATTATTCCTCTTCCGAACGTCTCGCCCTCATCCATAACGGCATTATTGAAAACTACGCCGTCCTTAAAGGAAAACTTCAAGCCAAAGGTTATGTATTTAAAAGCAGCACTGATACCGAGGTGCTTGTACAGCTCATTGAATACATTCAGGTGACAAACCATATTGACTTACTGACGGCGGTGCAACTTGCCTTGCAGGAAGTGATTGGGGCGTATGCTATTGCGGTGCTCGACAAGGACAATCCGGATGGGATAATCGCTGCACGCAAGAGCAGTCCGCTGGTGGTGGGCATCGGTGAAGGAGAGTTTTTCCTGGCTTCGGATGCCACGCCGATTGTGGAATACACAGATAAGGTGGTGTATCTGGAAGACGAAGAGATTGCCCTCATCTGCCGGGGAGAGAAGTTGAAGGTTGTTAACCTGAAGAATGTGGAATGCCCGCACGAGGTAAAGACGGTAGCGCTCAATCTCGGCCAGCTGGAGAAGGGAGGCTATCCGCACTTCATGCTGAAGGAAATCTTCGAACAGCCCGGCTGCATTCACGACTGCATGCGCGGGCGTATCAATGTGGAGGGTACGAACGTGGTTCTTTCTGCAGTGATTGATTATAAGAAACGTCTGCTGGCGGCCAAACGCTTCGTCATCGTGGCATGCGGTACGTCATGGCATGCCGCCCTCATCGGCAAGCATTTGATTGAAAGCTTCTGCCGTATTCCGGTAGAGGTGGAGTATGCCAGTGAGTTCCGTTACCGCGACCCGGTGATTGACAGCAACGATGTGGTGATTGCCATCTCGCAAAGCGGAGAAACGGCCGATACGCTGGCCGCCGTGGAGCTTGCCAAAAGCTGTGGGGCATTTATATACGGCATCTGCAATGCCGTCGGTTCCAGCATTCCCCGTGCCACGCACACGGGTTCCTATATCCACGTGGGACCGGAAATAGGGGTGGCATCCACCAAAGCCTTCACGGGGCAGGTAACGGTGCTTACCATGCTGGCCCTGACACTTGCCAAAGAGAAAAAGACGATGGACGAAGGGCAATACCTGGCAATTGTCAAGGAGCTGGGGCATATTCCCGACAAGATGGAAGAGGTCTTGAAATTGAACGACCGCATAGCGGAACTTTCCAAGATATTCACCTATGCACACAACTTTATCTATCTGGGACGCGGATACAGTTATCCCGTAGCCTTGGAAGGCGCCTTGAAGTTGAAGGAGATTTCGTATATCCATGCCGAAGGCTATCCTGCCGCCGAAATGAAGCACGGCCCCATTGCTCTGGTGGATGCCGAAATGCCGGTAGTGGTCATTGCCACCCGGAATGGGCTTTATGAAAAGGTGCTGAGCAATATCCAGGAAATAAAGGCGCGTAAAGGCAGGGTTATCGCCATTGTGACAAAGGGAGATACGGTCATCAGTAAAATAGCCGACACTTGTATCGAGCTTCCCGAAACAATGGAGTGCCTTGATCCGTTAATAACTACGGTACCTTTGCAACTGCTTGCCTATCACATTGCCGTGTGCAAGGGAATGGATGTGGACCAGCCGAGGAACCTTGCTAAGTCGGTGACTGTAGAATGAGGACATGTACAATTTACCATTTACAATGTACAATGGGGCTGCGCTTGGGAGGGGTAAATGTAAATGGTAATTGTATGCTATAATAAGGAAAAGAAAATTGTACACTTAAAATTGTACATTGTAAATGGTAAATAGTAAATAAATAGATGGAACAACTGAAGCATGAATGCGGCGTCGCCATGATACGCCTGCTGAAACCTTTGGAGTACTATGAAGAGAAGTACGGAACATGGATGTACGGACTCAACAAGCTCTATCTCCTGATGGAGAAACAACACAACCGTGGGCAGGAAGGTGCCGGACTGGCCTGCGTGAAACTGGAAGCCAATCCCGGTGAGGAATATATGTTCCGTGAACGTGCGCTCGGTTCGGGCGCCATTACCGAAATTTTCGGTACGGTGCAGGGCAACTTCAAGGACTTGGCCAAGGAACAGCTGCACGATGCGGAATATGCCAAGCGTGTGCTGCCCTTTGCAGGGGAGGTCTATATGGGACACCTGCGTTACTCCACTACCGGAAAGTCCGGCATCTCGTACGTGCACCCGTTCCTCCGGAGAAACAACTGGCGTGCCAAGAACCTTGCCCTTTGCGGCAACTTCAACATGACGAATGTGGATGAAATCTTTGCACGCATTACCGCCATCGGTCAGCATCCGCGCAAATATGCCGATACCTACATCATGCTGGAGCAGTTGGGACACCGCCTTGATCGCGAAGTGGAGCGCCTCTTCAACCTTGCCGAAGCGGAAGGGCTGGCAGGTATGGACATCACCCATTATATAGAAGACCACATCGACCTTGCCAACGTGCTACGCACTTCGAGTAAGGAGTGGGACGGGGGATACGTGATGTGCGGACTTACCGGAAGCGGAGAGACTTTTGCCGTACGCGACCCGTGGGGCATCCGTACAGCCTTCTGGTATCAAGACGACGAAATAGCGGTGCTTGCCAGTGAACGTCCCGTGATACAGACAGCCCTTAATGTCCCTGCCGGCTCCATCAGGGAGCTGCAACCCGGACAAGCCATGTTTATCAACAAGGCCGGCAAGGTGCGCACCGTGCAAATCAATAAGCCGCGCGAGGTGAAGCCTTGTTCCTTCGAGCGCATCTACTTCAGCCGGGGCAGTGATGTGGACATTTACCGGGAACGTAAACTATTGGGTGAGAAACTTGTACCCAACATATTGAAAGCCATTGACAACGATGTGGACCATACTGTCTTCTCCTTCATACCCAATACGGCGGAAGTCGCCTTCTACGGCATGTTGCAGGGACTGGACGACTACCTCAACGAGGAGAAGGTGCAGCAGATTGCCGCCTTGGGGCATAGTCCCAGCCACGACGAGCTGGAGCATATCTTGTCGCGGCGCATACGGAGCGAGAAAGTGGCAATCAAGGACATCAAGCTGCGTACCTTCATTGCCGAAGGAAACAGCCGGAACGACCTTGCCGCCCATGTGTACGACATCACTTACGGAAGCCTTGTTCCGGGAGTGGATAATCTGGTCATCATCGACGACTCGATAGTGCGCGGAACCACCCTGAAGCAGAGCATCATTGGTATCCTTGACCGTCTGGGGCCGAAGAAGATAGTCATTGTAAGCTCTTCACCGCAGGTGCGCTATCCCGACTACTATGGCATCGATATGGCTAAGATGAGTGAATTCATCGCCTTCAAAGCTGCTGTGGAACTGCTGAAGGAGCGTGAGATGCGCGATGTAATTGCCGCCGCCTACCGCAAGTCCAAGGAGCAGGTAGGCCTGCCCAAAGAACAGATGGTGAATTACGTGAAGGAGATTTATGCTCCTTTCACTGACGAGGAAATCTCTGCCAAGATGGTGGAGCTTCTCACTCCGAAAGGAACGAAAGCCAAAGTGCAGATCGTCTACCAGCCTCTCGAGGGGCTGCATGAGGCCTGCCCCAAGCATCCGGGTGACTGGTACTTCAGCGGCGATTATCCTACGCCGGGCGGTGTGAAGCTGCTGAATAAGGCATTTATTGATTATATAGAACAAGTTTATCAATTTTAATTGAATCAATGAGAAATGTAACTCTAATCCTCGACGACGGGAGCCGCTTCCACGGCAAGTCGTTCGGCTTTGAAAAACCGGTAGCGGGAGAGGTGGTCTTCAATACAGCCATGACGGGTTATCCCGAAAGCTTGACCGACCCTTCGTATGCCGGACAGCTGATGACGCTCACCTATCCGTTGGTGGGCAATTACGGTGTGCCGCCTTTTACTCTCGAACCGAATGGGCTTGCCACTTTTATGGAGAGCGAGCATATCCATGCCGAAGCCATTATTGTAAGCGATTATAGTGAAAATTATAGCCATTGGAATGCCATAGAAAGCCTTGGCGACTGGCTGAAACGCGAACAGATTCCGGGCATCACGGGCATCGATACCCGCGAACTGACAAAGGTGCTTCGCGAGCATGGGGTGATGATGGGACGTATCGCCTTTGATGATGAATCGGATGAAATGCCTGAGGCTTCTTATGCCGATGTGAATTATGTGGATAAAGTCAGCTGCAAGGAGGTTATCCGTTACAACGAAGGAACTGGTAAGAAGAAAGTGCTTCTTGTGGATTGCGGCGTCAAGCATAACATCATCCGCTGCCTGCTGAAACGTGACGTGGAAGTGATTCGCGTTCCTTGGGACTATGATTATACTGGAATGGAGTTCGACGGGTTGTTCATCTCCAACGGTCCCGGTGACCCTGATACCTGCGATGCTGCCGTGCAGCATATCCGCAAGGCAATGCAGAACGAGAAACTGCCCATCTTCGGCATATGTATGGGAAACCAGTTGCTTTCCAAAGCTGGGGGCGCCAAGATATACAAATTGAAATACGGCCACCGCAGCCATAACCAACCGGTGCGCATGGTGGGTACGGAACGTTGCTTCATCACCTCACAGAATCATGGGTATGCTGTAGACAACAACACGCTGACAGAAGACTGGGAACCGCTTTTCATCAATATGAACGATGGTTCTAATGAAGGAATCCGCCACAAATGCAATCCCTGGTTCTCTGCACAGTTTCATCCCGAAGCTGCCAGCGGGCCGACGGATACGGAGTTTCTTTTTGATGACTTTGTGAAGTTGCTTTAGTAAGAGAATTTTATCAAGAATGGTTGTGTTTGTAATCTCTTGATAATCAGTATGTAAAAGACGGTGTAATGAGTCCCATACTGAATGTCATTCAGTCCCAGAGTGAATACCTTTCAGTCCTATACTGAATGTCATTCAATTAGTGACTGATTGTGTAAGGTAAGAGAAAGATAAGGTTTTATTACTACTATTACATTTTTAATAAACAGATATGCAAATGAAAGAAAACAATATAAAGAAAGTCCTGCTGCTTGGCTCCGGTGCACTGAAAATCGGTGAGGCAGGAGAGTTTGACTACTCCGGTTCGCAGGCGCTCAAGGCATTGAAGGAGGAAGGTATCTACACGGTTCTCATCAATCCGAACATTGCCACGGTACAGACCTCGGAGGGCGTTGCCGACCAGATTTACTTCCTGCCCGTCACTCCTTACTTCGTGGAGAAGGTGATAGAGAAGGAGCGCCCAGACGGAATCATGCTTGCTTTTGGCGGACAGACGGCACTGAACTGCGGTGTTTCCCTCTACAAGGACAAGATTTTCGAGAAGTACGGCGTGACGGTTCTCGGCACTCCCGTACAGGCTATCATTGACACGGAGGACCGTGAAATCTTTGTGCAGAAACTGAATGAGATTGATGTAAAGACCATCAAGAGCGAAGCTGTGGAGAATGCGGCAGATGCCCGTCGCGCAGCCCGGGAACTGGGATATCCGGTCATTGTCCGTGCCGCATACGCGCTTGGCGGACTGGGTTCGGGCTTCTGCGACAATGAAGAAGAGCTGAATGTGCTGGTAGAGAAAGCCTTCTCCTTCTCCCCGCAGGTGTTGGTGGAAAAATCGCTGAAGGGATGGAAGGAAGTGGAATACGAGGTGGTGCGCGACCGCTTCGACAACTGCATCACGGTCTGTAACATGGAGAACTTCGACCCCCTGGGCATCCATACGGGCGAGTCCATCGTTATTGCCCCGTCACAGACGTTGAGCAATACGGACTATCATAAATTGCGTGAACTCGCTATCCGCATTATCCGTCACATCGGTATTGTGGGAGAGTGTAACGTGCAGTATGCCTATGACCCGATGAGCGAGGACTACCGGGTAATCGAGGTGAATGCACGCTTGAGCCGTTCGTCTGCATTGGCCTCTAAAGCAACGGGTTATCCGCTTGCCTTTGTAGCGGCAAAACTCGGCTTGGGCTATGGCTTGTTCGACTTGAACAACTCTGTAACGAAGACCACAAGCGCTTTCTTCGAACCCGCCCTGGACTATGTGGTCTGCAAGATACCGCGTTGGGATTTGGGCAAGTTCCATGGAGTGGACAAAGAGCTGGGTTCGAGCATGAAGTCGGTAGGAGAGGTGATGGCTATCGGCCGTACTTTCGAAGAAGCCATCCAGAAGGGGCTTCGCATGATAGGCCAGGGCATGCACGGCTTTGTGGAGAACAAGGAACTGGTGATTGCCGATTTGGACAAGGCTCTGCGCGAACCTACCGACAAACGTATCTTTGTCATCTCCAAAGCCTTCCGTGCCGGGTATACGGTGGATCAGGTGCACGCATTGACCAAGATAGACCGTTGGTTCCTGGAGAAGCTGATGAACATCATGGATACCAGCAGGGAACTGCACTCTTTTATGGCTGATGGAGAGTTGCCAATGATTCCCGTGGACTTATTGCGTAAAGCTAAAGTACAAGGCTTCTCTGATTTTCAGATAGCCCGTGCCCTCGGCTTGGAACAAGCAATGGACGGCGAAGAAGCCATCCTTGCCGTCCGCAATTTCCGCAAGAGTGCAGGCATTCTGCCCGTAGTGAAGCAGATAGATACCCTTGCCGCCGAATATCCCGCACAGACCAACTATCTCTACCTGACGTATAGCGGCACGGCAAATGATGTCCGTTACCTCGGCGACCGCAAGTCCATTGTCGTATTGGGCTCCGGCGCCTACCGCATCGGTTCTTCCGTAGAGTTCGACTGGTGCGGCGTGCAGGCCCTGAACACCATCCGTCAGGAAGGCTACCGCAGTGTCATGATAAACTACAACCCCGAAACCGTGTCTACGGACTATGACATGTGCGACCGTCTTTACTTCGACGAGCTCACCTTCGAGCGTGTGATGGATATTCTCGAACTGGAGAATCCCCACGGGGTGATTGTCTCTACCGGTGGTCAGATACCGAATAACCTTGCCCTGCGCCTCGATGCGCAGAAGGTACCTATTCTCGGTACAAGCGCCAGGAGCATCGACAATGCCGAAGACCGTGACAAGTTCTCCGCCATGCTCGACCGCATTGGTGTAGACCAACCCGAATGGCGGGCGCTGACCTCCCTGGAGGACATCAACGCCTTTGTGGATAAGGTGGGCTTCCCGGTATTGGTCCGTCCTTCCTACGTATTGTCCGGCGCTGCGATGAACGTCTGTTCCAACCGGGAGGAGCTGGAACGCTTCCTGAAGCTGGCGGCGAATGTCAGCAAGAAACATCCCGTAGTGGTGAGCCAGTTCATTGAGCATGCCAAGGAGGTGGAGATGGATGCTGTGGCGCAAGATGGAGAGATTATCGCGTACGCCATCAGTGAGCATATCGAGTTTGCCGGAGTGCATTCCGGTGACGCCACTATCCAGTTCCCGCCACAAAAGTTGTATGTGGAGACAGTGCGCCGCATCAAGCGCATCAGCCGCGAGATTGCCCGTGAGCTGAACATCTCCGGTCCGTTCAATATCCAGTATCTGGCACGCGAGAACGACATTAAGGTGATTGAGTGCAACCTCCGCGCCAGCCGTTCGTTTCCGTTTGTCAGCAAGGTGCTGAAGATAAACCTTATTGAACTTGCCACGAAGGTGATGCTCGGCATTCCGGTACAGAAGCCGGACAAGAATCTGTTCGATTTGGATTATGTAGGCATCAAGGCGAGCCAGTTCTCCTTCAACCGTCTGCAGAAGGCCGACCCGGTACTGGGTGTGGATATGGCAAGCACGGGCGAGGTGGGTTGCATCGGCAGCGATACTTCCTGCGCCATTCTCAAGGCGATGCTCTCCGTGGGCTACCGCATTCCGGAGAAGAACATCCTGCTTTCTACCGGTACTCCGAAGCAGAAAGTGGACATGCTTTCTGCCGCGCGTATGCTTCAGAAGAAGGGGTATAAGATATTTGCCACGGGTGGTTCCAGCAACTTCCTTACGGAGAACGGTGTGGAGAATACGCGCGTCTACTGGCCCAGCGAACCCGAACGCCAGCCGCAGGCACTTGACATGCTGCACCGCAAGGAGATAGACATGGTGGTCAATATTCCGAAGAACCTCACCGCAGGCGAGTTGGATAACGGCTACAAGATACGCCGTGCCGCCATCGACCTCAATATTCCTTTGATAACGAATGCCCGTCTGGCAAGTGCGTTCATCAATGCATTCTGCACGATGACGCCGGATGATTTGACCATCAAGTCGTGGGCGGAATATAAATGATAAATATTTTTCGGACAAAAAAACAGAAGGACAAGGGAGAGAAGAAAAAATGTGCCGTCTTTTTTTCCCTTGTCTCCTTGTCAGTCTTGTGTATTAATATGGAAAAACAACGCATACAGTACCGGTATGAACAGCAACGTTATCAGTGTGCCGAATGTCAGCCCGCCCATAATGGAAGCTGCCAGCGAGCCGAACATGGCATCGGGCAGTAACGGTATCATGCCCAGAATTGTAGTCAGCGCCGCCATAGATACCGGGCGCAAACGACTCTGTGAACTGTCTATCAAGGCTTTCATCGGTTCCACTCCCTGATTAATCTGCAAGGTTATTTCATCCATCAGTACGATGCCGTTCTTGATGAGCATCCCTATCAATCCCAGTGTCCCTACGATTGCCACGAAATTGAATGTCTTTCCCGTAAGCAGCATCACTGCTGCCACGCCTACCACAACCATCGGAATGCAGCAGAAGATGATAAGCGGTTTACGGTAATCCTTGAACAGCATGATCAGAATGGCAATCATCAGGATGATGGCCAGTGGGAAGTTCTTGAACAGATACTTCATGGACTGGTCACTGGCGCTTTTCTCACCCTGCCACTGCAGTGTGTATCCCTCGGGAAGCTCTATCCTTTCAATCTGCCGTGCGATGGCCTGCCTTGCCTTTTCCGTCTCTATACCCGGTGTGGGAGAGCATTGCACGCGTTGGCTCCGTTGTCCGTTGTAGCGCGGCACTACCGGGTCTTCCCAGCGTATGTCGATACTTTTGCTGATTTGTTTCAGTGGAGTGCTGCCCATCAGACTTTCCACCAGCTCTTCTTTGGAGAGGGTACCGGCTTTCAGCTTTACCATTGTTTCTTCGTTCAGCAGTCCGTTCAGCGATGGCAGCGAGGAGAACACTTGCGTATTGGAGAGGTCCTCTATCGGTTGTCCTTCCTCGTCCAGGCATTTCAGGTAGATATTGTCCCGATGGATGCCTTCGTAGAAGAATCCGATGGGGATACCTCCATTGGCCGAGAGCAGTGACAAGCTTACGTCATTGCGGCTCAACCCCAAAGTACGGGCGGCGGCTTGGTCGTACTCGATGGAGAGTACCGGAACCTGCGGTTCCCAATCGGTGGTGATGAGGCATATCTCCGGTGTGTTTTCCATGATACTGCGGGCGCTGTCTGCCAACCGGTGCAGTACGGCAGGGTCCGGTCCCATGAACTGGACTTCGATAGGATATTTTTTGAACATCAGGTTGTAGCGCTTCATCTTGACGTAGGCATTGGGATAATGATGCGTCAGGTAACTTTGTATCTCGTCCATGTTGTCTACCAGCTCTTCGGGAGAAGTGAAATCTATAATCAGTTCGCCGTATGCCAAAGACGGGTTGGCGATGCTCCTTACCAGATTGTAGCGTCCCGGTGTACCGCCTATGGAAGTGGTGACGTGCGTCACTTCCTTGCGTGTTTTCAGGTATGTTTCTATCTCCCGGAGGTCTTGAACCACTTGTGTGGAGTTATTGCCTTCGGGCAGTTTATATTCCATATATAGTTGGTCGTAAACCATGTCGGGGAAGAATCCCTGGCGCATGTACTGGTAGCCGAAGGCAGACAGTCCGAGCAGGACGAGCATTGTCAGCACAAAGCTCCAGCGGTGTGCCAGTCCCATCCGCAGGGCAGCGCGCAAGGCAGCATAAGTGCGCCCTTTGTATTCTCTCGCTCCCGTGGCATTGGTTTCGACGGCAGGATGCAGATACCGATTGGCCATCAGTGGTACATGAACCAACGCCAGTACCCAGCTTAACAGCAAAGACACTGCCAGGACGATGAAAAGGTCACGTGTGTAGACCCCTGCCGTGTCGGGCGACATGAAGATGGGCAGAAAAGCTATGATGGCTATCAGCGTGGCTCCCAGCAGCGGCATGGCTGTCTGTCTTCCTATGGCTGTCATGGCTTCCATCCGTTTTTTTCCGGCTTTCAGGTCTACCAGTATGCCGTCAATGATGACGATGGCATTGTCTACCAACATACCCATTGCGAGGACAAATGCGGCCAGTGATACACGCTGCATTGTTCCGCCTGCCGTATATAGAAACATAAATGAACCGAAGACGGTGACCACCAGACTGATTCCGATAATGACCCCACTTTTGAATCCCATAGCCACCATCAGAATGAGCACCACGATGATGACAGACTCTATCAGGTTGATGATGAATGTCCCCAACGAAGCGCCGACGCGTTCCGGCTGGTAGAAAACCTTATGGCAGTCTACGCCTGCAGGCAGACGGGTTTCTTTGAGCTGTGCTAACCTCTTTTCTACTTCAGCGCCTACTTTCACAATGTCTGTTCCGCTGGAGGCGGCAATCAGGATGCCTTGTGCCCGTTCGCTGTCGAAGAACATTTCGTTGCGGGTAGGCTCTTCGTATCCTTTTTCTATCTGTGCGATGTCGCGCATGCGGAGCTGGTCGTCGTCGTGTCCTTGTATAAGCATGTTGCCGATGTCCTCCACAGTCTTGAATTTGTCGCTTACAGTTACACGGATGCGGTGGTCACCATTGTCGTAATAGCCGCTGTAAGTGGTCTTGTTCTGCCCGTTCAGGGTGGCAAGCACCTCAGCTGGTTTCACACCCAGATTTGCCATGCGGTCTTGCAGCAGGGAGATGTTGATGCACTCGGAGCGTTTTCCGTAGAGTTCCACCCGGTCAATTCCTTCCATGTCGCTGATTTCCCGCTTCACGAGTTCCGCATAGTCGGACAATTGCCGGTCGGACAAGCCGTCACCGGTCAGTGCGTAGAACATACCATATACATTCCCGAAATCATCTTTGACGATAGGTGTACCGGCCCCGTCGGGCAGTGAGGCACGGGCATCGTTCACTTTGCGGCGTAGCATGTCCCAGCATTGTTCCACCTCATCGTCTCGGGTGGTTGTTGTCAACTCTATCTGTATCAGTGAAAGGTCGTTGTAGGAGTAGCTTTCCACATTGTCTATGTGGCCCATGCTGCGGATGCTCTTTTCCAGTACATCCGTCACTTCCAGTTCCACTTGATGAGCCGAGGCTCCCGGATAGGGTGTCACTACCATGGCGAGTTTCACCTTTATTTCCGGATCTTCCAGTTTGCTCATCTCATAGCTGGAATAAGCTCCTCCCAGCAGCAGGACAGCTACTAGGAAGTATATCAGATTACGGTTCTGAAATGCCCATTTACTTATATCCATAGTTTTTTAGGGATTAGTGGTTACAATAGTCCTCCAATATTTGTTCCGCTGGTTCCGGCGAGCGGTTTTACGGTTTCTCCGTCTTTGATGTGGTGGACTCCGGAAGACACGACCAGTTCGCCCGGTTTCAGATGGTTGGAGCTGATGAGGCTGCGACCGTTGCTTGTCAGGCGAAGGAGGGTCACTTCGCGGGCGGTAATCCGGTTGTCGGACGGGTTGTAGACAAATACCTGCGCTTTTCCGTCTATTTGCAGTACGGCGCCGCTCGGAACGGACAGTTGGCATGAATTCTCTTCGTCGTACTGGATGGTAACCATCGTATTCATGCCCGGAGAGGGTACGGGCTGCTGCTTGTCGGCAAGCAGTTGCAGGCGTACGGTATAGAGCTGGTTGGCATTGGCTTTGGGAGTGATGCTTATCAGTTTCAGCCGGTAGGTCTTGCCTGGATAGACATCGAATGAACAGTAATAGCTGTGGAACTGTCCGCGCCGGATGTATTCCGCTGCCGGAAGATTGATTTCCACTTCGGGCATACTGCTGCTGATTATGGAGAGAACAGGCATACCGGCGCCTATCGTTTCGTGCGCCTCAAAAAGACGTTTCTGTACAAAGCCGTTGAAGGGGGCGTAGAGCTTGGTGTAGTTGAGCTGGTCCTTGTGGTGCCGGTATTTGGCTGCAATCTGCTTTAATCCATATACCGCCTTGTCGTTGGCGCTGGAAGTAGTGACGGAGTCTTTGTAAAGTGACATCACCCGTTTGGCATCCGCCTTTATCTGTTTATATTCGGCTTCTGTGGCATCCAACTGCACCTGATAGTCTGTCGGGTCGAGTTCGGCGAGCAGTTGTCCCTGACTTACGCGTGCACCGTTCTCCACATATATTTTCTGGATGGTTCCGCTGACTCTGAAAGCAAGGCTGATATCCTGTGCTGCTTTCACTTTGCCTGGATATTGCAGATAGGTCTGTTCGTCTGCTGAAATAACTGTATCTATTTTCACTGTCTGGCAGTCTCTTGCCATCTTGACCTTTCCCTTGCAGGAAGCCAGTGAGAGTAGGGAAATGCCTACTATAAGCCAATAGAACTGTTTCATTGTATATTATTTAATCATATGTTTTTATATATTTACAAATATACCCCGATACTGTCAAATGGAAAAGGTCGGAATGTATTATAATATGTTCTATCTTGTACATCCGGATATAAATATCTATTTTTGTCGGAAGCATCGGAAGTGCAAATATACAAAAAAGCAAGTTTATGGAAACAATTCGGATTCAGCATTATCGGTCTCCTTATGGCGAGTTGATGCTCGGCTCTTTAGGAGACAAACTTTGTCTGTGCGACTGGGTAAGCGAAAAGCGCAAGGAGAAAATCGGCAGGCGGATGCGGAATACGCTGCATGCCGTTTATGAGGAGGGCACTTCGGAAGTTATTTCAACGGCAATCATTCAGTTGGATGAATATTTTGCCCGTAAGCGGACGGCGTTCGACATGCCGTTACTGTTGGCAGGGACGGATTTCCAGAAAACGGTATGGCAGGAGTTGCTGAATATTCCTTACGGGAAAACGGTGTCCTACGGCGAGCTGTCCCGAAAGTTGGGCAACCCGAAGGCTGTACGGGCTGTAGCGGCTGCCAATGGGGCGAATGCCCTCTCCATATTCATTCCCTGCCATCGTGTGGTGGGCAGCAACCGTCAACTGATAGGCTATGCCGGTGGACTGGCAGCAAAACAAGGGCTGCTGGCATTGGAAGCAGACTCCTGCGATGGATTGCCGAATTCTCGTGTAGTACAGCTGTTTTAAGGTCAGATTTGTTTCTGGTATTCTGCCGGTGTCATCCCCGTCATGCGTTTGAAGAACTTCGAGAAGAACGACGGATTGGGAAAGTTCAGTTCGTCTGATATTTGAAACACCAGTAGATTACTGTGTTTCAGCAATACTTTGGCTTCGAGGATAACTGCTTGATTAATCCATTGCATCACGGTTTGCCCGCTTGTTTCACGTATCACCGAACTCAGATAGTGCGGTGTCAGGCATAGCTTGTCGGCATAGAAGTTGACGCTGCGTTCGTGCTTACTGTGTTGGTTCACCAAAGCGATGAAGCGGCGGAATAGCTCTTCCTGGCGTGAAAGACGTGCCGGAGTTGACTTGCATGTGTGCTCGTGGATATACTTAAGGTTATAGAGAAGTGAGACAATCAAGTGCTGTACGGTTTCGCGGCGGTAAGGCGAACAATGAAGTATGTCCCATAATAAAGAGAAAAAGTGGCTGATGCGTGTCCATTCCGTGTTGTTGCATGAAAAGAGAATCCCGTTTCGTGTGTAAGCTTCCGTAAGAATGGAATTCTGTATCACAGGCAGAAAATGGGCGGTAGGCATGAGGACTTGGAATTCATAGTCGGGACTGATTTCCAGTATCTCTATCAGCGAGTTGTCGGGAATGATAATAATATCATGGGCTGTGGCTTCGTATTCGATAAGATTGATAGATATCCGGCCACTGCCCTGCATGATACGTATAATCCTCCCTTCTTTGGCACGGTAAGGTTGCCCGGTACGGAATAGTCTAGAGCCCATGGCAAAGAAACTGATAACCATTCCCAAATCACCATTTATAAATCTGTATTCAGAATGTTCTATAAAATCCGGATTGTTGCGGATGTCCTCGAATGCGACGCTTATCGGTTTGTTCTTTTCCATATCTTTCCCGTTATGAATAATGTATATTTCCACCGCAAAGATAATAAAGTGTTCCTATTATTTGCCTTTTCCTACGAAATGTCGTACTATTAGAACATCTTTGCGCACAAATGGATTGTAAGGGTATAGGATTATGCCTTTATCTTTGCATGTGTATAGAACAAAACCATGTAGAATAAACAAGAAACAGAATGGATATGAAACGAACCGTTTTCTTTTTTACCCTTTCTCTTGCCGCCATGCTGGCACATGCCCAGCTCACGTTGGAGGAGTGTCAGCGCCGGGCGCAGGACAATTATCCGTTGGTCAGGCAATATGGACTGATAGAAAAGGCACGCGAGTACGACCTCTCTAATGCCGGAAAAGGTTACTTGCCCCAGTTCTCCCTATCCGGCAAGGTCACGTACCAGAGTGACATCACCCGGCTACCGGTCGAAATCCCTAATCTCGACATCAAGACTGCTTCGAAAGACCAGTACCAGGTGATGCTCGAAGTGCAGCAAACCCTCTGGGATGGTGGGGATATACGTTCCAGAAAACGATTGACGCGTGCCGCCTCGGAAGTGGAACTGGAAAAACAGCATGTAGACATGTATGCCTTGACTGACCGGGTGAACCAGCTCTTTTTCGGCATCCTGCTGCTGGACGAACAGCTGAAACAGAACAGCCTCTTGCAAGAAGATTTGGGCAGAACCCACAAGCAGGTAGCCGACTATATAGCCAATGGCATCGCCACCCCGAGCGACCTGGATGCAGTCAGCGTAGAGCAACTGAACACCAGGCAGCACCGTGTGGAATTGGAGACCACCCGTCGTGCATACCTCAGCATGCTTGCTGCCTTTACGGGCAAGGATCTCTCTTCCGAAACGGTTTTATTGAAACCGGCTGCCGAAGAAAACATAGACCGGCAGATGAACAACCGTCCCGAACTTCGTTGGTACGATGCGCAGGGAGAGCAACTCCGCCAGCAGGAGGCAGCCTTGAACACCCGGTTGATGCCGCGTTTCGGCCTTTTTGTACAAGGGGCATACGGCAATCCGGGGTTGAATATGCTGAAAGATGAATTCAACGCCTATTACATGGCGGGGGTGCGCATGTCCTGGAATTTCGGCAGTCTGTATACGTTGAAGAACGACCGCCGCAGGATAGACAATACCCGCCAACAGATAGAGACCGGCCGGGATGTGTTCCTTTTCAACATTCGCCTGCAGGCTACGCAGCAGGATGCGGGCATTGTATCCATGCGCCGCCAGATGGTGGATGATGACGAGATTATCCGTCTGCGTGGGAATATCCGCCGTGCAGCCGAGGCCAAGGTACAGAACGGGACAATGACCGTGACCGATATGCTGCGGGAGATTACCAACGAAAGTATGGCACGACAGACTAAGGCATTGCATGAGGTGCAGTTGCTGATGAACATCTGGCAGCTGAAATATACGCTGAACAATTAGTGACTATAATCCGTAATTTATAACTTGAAATAGTATGAAATCATTGAAATTATTTCCTTTTTTATTTCTCCTTGCCGCCTGCACCGGCGGTGCTCCGAAATATGATGCGACGGGAACGTTCGAGGCTACCGAAGTCATCGTTTCTGCCGAGGCGTCCGGAAGACTGCTGAGTTTCGACATCGAGGAAGGCACGACACTGAAAGACGGGCAGGAAGTAGGCATTATAGATACCGTCCAACTCTATCTGAAGAAACTCCAGTTGGAGGCCAGTGTCAAGTCCGTGGAAGGCCAGCGGCCCGATATCCTGAAACAAGTAGCCGCCACTCAGGAACAGATTGTGCAGGCACGGCGCGAACGCGATCGTGTGTCCAACCTGCTCCGTGTGGGTGCCGCCAACCAGAAGCAGCTCGATGATGCCGAGTCCCTTCTCGAAGTCCTCCGCAAGCAGCTCGACGCCCAGAACTCCACCCTGCGCAACAGCGACCGCAGCCTCACTTGGCAAAGTTCCTCCGTCGGCATCCAGGTGGCGCAGATAGAAGACCAGCTGCGCAAATGCCACATCACCTCTCCGCTGACGGGAACCGTCCTTGCCAAATATGCCGAAGCCGGAGAGCTGGCTGCTCCCGGTACCCCTCTTTTCAAAGTGGCGGATATGGAGCAGATTTACCTCCGTGCCTACATCACCTCCGAACAGCTTGCCGAAATCAAGCTGGGGCAGCAAGTGAAGGTTTATGCGGATTATGGCAAGGATGTGCGCCAAGAATATCCTGGCGTTGTCACCTGGATTTCCGATACCTCCGAATTTACTCCAAAAACTATCTTGACGAAAGACGAGCGCGCCAATCTGGTCTATGCCGTAAAGATTGCCGTGAAGAATGACGGGATGCTGAAAATAGGAATGTATGGAGGCTGTAACTTTAACTAATATCTCCAAACGTTACGGCAGCGTGGAAGCCCTGCGGGGTGTCTCTCTGTCAGTAGCTCCCGGTGAGCTTTTCGGCATCATCGGGCCGGACGGTGCGGGCAAGACATCGCTTTTCCGCATCCTCACCACCTTGCTGCTTGCCGACGGAGGCTCGGCTTCGGTCTGCGGCCTGGATGTGGTGAAGGACTACAAAGCCATCCGCAGGCGGGTGGGGTATATGCCCGGACGCTTCTCCCTCTATCCGGACTTGACGGTAGAGGAGAATCTCAATTTCTTCGCCACCGTTTTCCACACCGCCATCGAGGAGAATTATGATTTGGTGCGCGACATTTACCGGCAGATAGAACCTTTCCGCAAGCGCCGCGCCGGAGCGTTGTCCGGCGGCATGAAGCAGAAACTCGCCCTTAGCTGTGCTCTTATCCATAAACCGGATGTCCTCTTCCTGGACGAACCCACTACGGGCGTCGACCCCGTGTCCCGCAAGGAATTCTGGGGAATGCTCTGCCGGCTGAAGGAGCAGGGTATCACCATCATTGCTTCCACCCCCATCATCGACGAAGCGCGCCAATGCGACCGCATCGCCTTCATCAACGAAGGGGAGATAAAAGGCGTCGATACCCCTGACCGCATCCTGACACGTTTTGCGGGCATCCTCTGCCCTCCGGGCTTGCAGCACGAACGGGTGGAAAACCACGAAAACAATGTGATTGAAGTGGAAGGGTTGACCAAGCGTTTCGGCAATTTTACCGCCGTAGACCACATCTCCTTCCAAGTCCATCGGGGCGAGATTTTCGGTTTCCTGGGAGCCAACGGGGCAGGCAAGACCACCGCCATGCGCATGCTTACGGGGCTTAGTCGTCCCACCGGCGGCAAGGCGTGCGTGGCAGGCTTCGATGTGGCTTCCCAACCCGAAGAAGTGAAGAAGAACATCGGCTACATGAGCCAGAAATTTTCCCTTTACGAAGACCTCAAGGTGTGGGAGAATATCCGCCTCTTTGCCGGTATCTACGGCATCCCCGAAGCGGAGATTGCTCCTAAAACGGAGGAGCTGCTCCTCCGCCTCGGGTTGGAAAAGGAACGTGACACACTGGTGAAAAGCCTTCCACTGGGCTGGAAGCAGAAGCTGGCCTTCTCCGTCTCCATCTTCCACCGTCCCAAGATTGTCTTTCTGGATGAGCCTACGGGTGGGGTAGACCCCGCCACGCGCCGCCAGTTCTGGGAACTGATTTACCAGGCTGCCGACGAGGGCATCACCGTCTTTGTCACCACCCACTTTATGGACGAGGCAGAGTATTGCGACCGCATCTCCATCATGGTAGATGGCGTCATCCGTGCACTCGACACTCCCGGGGAGCTGAAACGGCAGTTCAATGCCACTACAATGGACGATGTATTCCAACAACTGGCTCGCCAAGCCGTGCGAACCGCCGACTGAGAATCCGTGAAATCCGCGTTATCCGAGCCTAAATATAAATATAGACAATGAAACAATTCATATCTTTCATCCGAAAAGAGTTCTTCCATATCTTCCGCGACCGGCGCACGATGCTGATTCTGCTGGGCATGCCCATCGTGCAGATAATCCTTTTCGGTTTTGCCATCACCACCGAGGTGAAGAACGTGCGTGTGGCGGTGCTCGACCCGTCGAATGACGTAGTTACCCGCCGTATCATCGACCGCATGGATGCAAGCGAATACTTCACCGTCATCTGCCGCCTGCATTCTCCCGCCGATATGGAGGCTTCTTTCGGAAGAGGGGAGATTGACATGGCGCTTGTTTTCAGCGAGCGTTTCTCGGACAAGCTTTATACCGGCGAGGCGCGCGTGCAGCTTGTCTCCGACGCCACAGACCCCAATATGGCGACTATGCAGGCAGGCTATGCCGCAAACATCATTTCCTCTGCCGGGCAGGAGATGCTTCCGCCGGGAGTGCATGCCGCTGCCATCGTACCCCAGCTCAAGCTGCTGTACAATCCGCAGATGAAGAGTGCCTACAACTTCGTGCCGGGTGTCATGGGGCTTATTCTGATGCTGATTTGCGCCATGATGACCTCCATCTCCATTGTGCGCGAGAAGGAGACGGGGACGATGGAGGTCCTGCTGGTTTCTCCCGTCAAACCGCTTTTCATCATTCTGGCAAAGGCGGTGCCCTATTTTGTGCTGTCGTTTGTCAACTTGACCACCATTCTTCTGCTTTCGGTCTATGTGCTCGATGTTCCCGTGGCGGGCAGCTTGTTCTGGCTGGTGGTGGTGTCGCTGCTATTCATCTTTGTCTCCCTGGCGCTGGGGCTGCTGATTTCCACGGTCACCCGGACGCAGGTTGCCGCTATGCTGGTGTCCGGACTGATGCTGATGATGCCCACCATGTTGCTTTCGGGCATGATATTCCCCATTGAGAGTATGCCCGTTATCTTGCAGGCCATTTCAGCTGTGCTTCCTGCACGCTGGTATATCCAGGCGGTGCGTAAGCTGATGATTGAGGGAGTGGATGTTTCGCTTGTGCTGATGGAGGTCGGCATACTTGCCACGATGGCGGTATTGCTGATAACGGTGAGTTTCAAGAAATTCAAGCATCGGCTTGAGTAAAGAGCGGATATGAATTTTATATTAATTATTCAGGCAGAAGAACATAAGGACAAAAGGATACGGGAAATCTGTTCTTTTGTTCTTATGTCTAAAATCTTTAAAATATCGTCTTATGATAAAGTTTCTCATTGAAAAGGAATTCAAGCAGTTGTTCCGCAACTCCTTCCTGCCCAAGCTGATTTTCATTTTCCCGTGCATGATTATGATACTGATGCCCTGGGCCGCCAATCTGGAGATAAAGAACATCAATCTGAATATAGTGGACAATGACCACAGCGTCTTGTCTCGCCGTCTGGTAGATAAAATCGGTGCATCCACTTATTTCCGCCTGACAGCGCTTTCCGATACATACGATGAGGCTTTGCTCGCCATTGAAGCCGGTTCGGCGGATGTCGTGCTGGAGATTCCCCGCGATTTCGAAAAGGATTGGGTGAAGGGAGAGGCGCCCCGTCTGCTGGTGGCGGCCAATGCCGTGAACGGTACGAAGGGCAGTCTGGGAGGTTCCTACTTGTCTTCCATCATCAGTGACTATACCCGTGAACTGGGTTCGGAGTCGTCTTCGCAAGGGCTTGCCGGGAAGTCGCTTCCCCGGGTGGATATCGCTACACAAAACCTTTACAATCCCACTCTGAACTATAAGCTTTTCATGGTTCCCGCCCTTATGGTGATGCTGCTGACCATGATTTGCGGTTTTCTCCCCGCCCTCAATGTGGTGGGCGAGAAGGAGGCGGGCACCATCGAGCAGATAAATGTCACTCCCGTCCGCAAGTTCACCTTCATTGCCGCCAAGCTGATACCTTACTGGCTGATAGGCCTGGTGGTGCTCACCATCTGTTTCGTGCTGGCATGGCTGCTTTACGGCATTCTGCCGGCGGGGCATTTCCTCACTATCTATGGCATGGCTCTGGTGTTGCTGCCGGTGGTGTCGGGGTTCGGGCTGGTCATATCCAATCATTCGGCAACGTTGCAGCAGGCCATGTTCGTCATGTGGTTCTTCATGCTTATCCTTATCCTGATGAGCGGTCTTTTCACTCCCATCCACAGTATGCCCGAATGGGCGCAATGGATTACCCGCATCAATCCGCTGCGCTATTTTGTGGAGGTGATGCGTACCATCTATCTCCGTGGCGGCGGATTTGCCGAACTGTTTCCGCAGTTGGGAGCCTTGTTGGTCTTTGCATTGGTCTTCAATCTGTGGGCGGTAAAAAGTTATAGGAAAAGCAGTTAACTGATTTTTCTATATTAGCATCCCATTTGGCTTTTTTTCTTGAAGAAAGGCTACACCATTTGCCTTGGATAGCTACACCCTTTTGTGTTTAAGGCTACACCATGAGGAGGAAAAGGTGTAGCCCTTTTATTATGGATAATGAAAGCTGTTTTTTGTGTGGAAAGGGGGGCTAGTAGTGATATATATCTAATAGCTGTTATACTTGTTAATTAATTGATAGAGTTTATATGATATTTATCAGTTCCCTTATTGGAAAAAACTCTTATCTTTGCGCGCAAATTAATAAATATCTTATACCAAAATGAATACACAGACTACTTATCTTGCCTCGAAACCGCATTATGAGATTCTTGACGGACTGCGCGGCGTGGCGGCTGTCATGGTTATTATCTTCCATCTTTTTGAAGCACATGCAGGCGGCAGTCATCTTACTCAAATTATCAATCATGGCTATCTGGCAGTGGATTTCTTTTTCATGCTCTCCGGTTTTGTTATCGGTTATGCTTATGATGACCGTTGGAACCGGATGACCGTGGGCACTTTCTTCAAACGCCGTATCATTCGCCTGCATCCTATGGTGATTATGGGAAGCATTGTGGGCGCTGCCTTTTTCTATTTTCAAGAGTCGCCTTGTTTTCCACCTATCGAGAATACGTCTGTTGGAACCATGCTGCTGGTAATGTTACTAGGCTGTACTTTGCTTCCCCTTCCGCTGAAGTTCGACATTCGTGGCTGGACGGAAATGCATCCGTTGAATGGTCCGGCATGGTCGCTCTATTATGAATATATCGGTAATATTCTGTATGCGTTGTTTGTACGCAAGTTCAATAAGGTGGCCTTATCGGTGCTGGTATTTGTGGCAGGGTGTTTTACGGTGTACCGTTGTCTGACTGCTCCTGCTGGTGATATTGTGGGTGGTTGGGCCTTGAACTGGGAACAGCAGTATGTGGGCATGGTCCGGCTGATGTATCCGTTTTTCGGCGGATTGCTTCTGTCACGCCTCGGCTGGCTGATACGGCTTGAAAAGCGTGCTTTCTGGTGGTGTAGCCTGCTGATTGTGGTGGTTCTTTCCATTCCCCGTATCGGAGGTGAGGACGGCTACTGGATGAACGGGCTTTACGAGGCTTTCTGTATTATCTGCATCTTCCCGGTCATTGTTTCGATGGGAGCCGGCGGCAAGGTGACCGGTAAGCGCTCTACTGCCGTATGCAAGTTCCTGGGAGATATTTCCTATCCGATTTATATCACCCATTATCCATTGGTATATACTTATACGGCTTGGGTATGCAACAATAACGCTACAATGGTGGAAGGCATCCCTTATATGATGCTTACTTTCGTTGGAGCTTTTGTTCTTGCTTATGCTTGTTTGAAACTGTACGACGAACCGGTGCGCAAGTGGCTGACAGATCGTTTTCTGAAAGGGAAAAAGAAATAGTTCCGCATAGCTATGGATATAAAAAATCTCCCGTTGCATTATCTTGTGCAGCGGGAGATTTTCTTTTTAATGGCCGGGCGTTATTTTACGTCGATGAATTTCTTGGCCTTTTCTTTTTCTGCTTCTGTAAACTTAGGCAATGTAATGTTCAACACGCCGTTTTCTACATGGGCGCCAATCTTTTCCTTGTCTACATCGTCCGGAAGAATCATGGTTTGCTGGAACTTGGTGTATGAGAATTCGCGACGCAAGTAGCGGCCTTCCTTCTTTTCGTCCTTGCTGTTCTCTTCCTTGCTTTCTGTTTTCTTTTCCATGCTGATGACCAGATTGTTTTCTTCGTCGATGTGAACGTTGAAGTCTTCTTTTGTCATACCGGGAGCAGCCAATTCAACTTTGTACTCTTTTGCTGTTTCGAATACGTTGATGGCAGGGGCGGTGGCATTTGCTTTTACCATCCAATCATTGTCAAAGAAATCATTAAAAATACTCGGTAACCAATTTTGGTTTCTTCTTACAGGCATCATAGTTATAGTCTCCTATTGTTTAAGTTAAACATGCTATTTAGTTTTGAACTCCGGTTCTTTGTCTTCGGGTGCCTGCCTTTTGGGTTTTTCACCGTCCGTTTCTTGAACCGTCGTTCGCTAACTATATTGCAAACCTTATGCCAACCGGTCTTTGCTGACTCTATTGACTATTTGTCATTGAAAAACTGACTTATTTGCTTGTTTAATGCCATTTTGCTATCTTATTTATTTAAAATTGATAGATTTTCAGACTAATTTAAAACGCATTCTCCAACGCTTGGCTTCTTCGTCCCAATCGTGACTGATGATTTTGAAGGTTCCGATTTCTGATGTATTCTCCACATGTACTCCGATGCAGAGGCATTCGTCGTAATCGCCTACTTTCACGACACGTACCGTTTCCGAAGCACCATCGGGCAGGCGTTCCAAGTCGAAACGTCCTTGCGCTTCCTCTTGCGTAATGAATTCTGTTGTGACGGGCAGCTGTCGGGCGATTACCTCGTTTACGGCCTCTTCCAGCTTCTCTATTTCTTCTTCCGTGGGGCAGGCGGCAAGACGGTAGTCCAGCTTGCTTTTCTTCCGTTCTATGTGTGCTGATATGGAGCGGCTGCAACCGAATAACCTTATCATAGTCTGGTTGATGATGTGCTCCGTTGTATGCATAGGAGGGTACTCCTGCTTGTTGTGGTCATTGAGATGAGGTTGTTGTTCCATGTATAATTTCAATAGTTGATATATATTTGATATTTTATTGTTTGAGGTTGGCCAGCACTTCTTCTTTCAAGATGCTGTATATATGTATATCTGTATATTCTCCAGAAGCCAGCAGTTCTCCGCAACGTTCTGTTCCCTCATGGATGAAACCGAGGCGAACCGGTACTGCGTTGCTGGCTGCATTGCCCACGGCACAGCGAATTTGTATCCGCTTTATCTCTTTTTCTTGTACGGCCCACAGACACAGCTTGCGGACACTTTCAGTAATGATGCCCCGGTGCTGGTATTCCGGCAGTAGCCAATAGCCGAGTTCTGTACGGTGGTTGTCGAAATCGGAGAAATGGAAACCTATCAGTCCGCAGATTTCATGCTGCTGGTTCCAAATACCGAATATAGGTTCATTTCGTTCGGCAGGAGCAGATAGTACCTGACGTAAAAAAGCTTCTTCATCAGCTGTTGTGCGCATATTATCCACAAATGGCAGCCATGTTTTTAAGTAATCTCGGTGTGTGTCGATGGCATAGTAGATGGCTGCGGCATCTTCCATTCTGATTTCCTGCAGATAAATGTCCGGAAGGATGGGGAAGGAGATGGGAGAGGGGAGGATATGTACGTCTCTTGATTGGGAAAGCTGTATCCTTTCCTTGATTTTTCCCCAGGCATGTGTATCGAACAGACAGCTTTCACGCATGGTGTGATACATCTCCTTGAACCGGGACATGGGGATAGTGAAGCTCAATAAGTCCGCTTCGAAGTATGGGCGGACGGAGGGGTCGAAGAATCCCAGGAAAGTGCGTTTCTCTTGTTTCCGGTTTTCAATGATGGTTTGGGTAATGACGGAGCAACAGCCGGAGCCGAATGGGGCTGCCACGGCATCCAATGCATTGTTGTCGAAGAAGGTCCATGTCACCAGTCCGGATAGAATGTCAGGAGTTGGCAGGAACAGCACGCCTTCCACCTCGTCAAAGGAAGGTATCTTGTCTATGCGGGCAAAATGCAGATAGGCTTTGTCCGCTTTGGGAATCTGTAGCTCATTGACAAAATCTACCACCATTTCGGGAGTCCTCTTGTATTTCTCTTTCAAGGAGACAAAACCCGGGACGCGCTCGGGCATTTCTGTAAATCCGGTATAGAACTTGCCTCCTCCGCAGGTGATTGTTTCGTTGCTGAGACTGACGGTTTTGCCGTCTCTGACTTGTTTCATGCATTTGAAGAGACAACCGGTTACTTTCTCTGTAGATGCCTCCATTCGGTCTGAATACCAAAAGGCGATGGGGAGTTCGGCATGTTGGCCGAAAGCTTCTTGATAATTGGCAATAAATGTGTGTATATCCATGATGCTCGGATGATATATGTTTTTCTGTTTCTTGCAAATATAATGAAAATGGTGACATTTTATTCTTTTTAACGGAAAGTACGGGCATAAAAAAAGGAGTACCGCTGTACTCCAACCTTTGTTAACCTTAAATCTAATACTATGAAAAACACATTACAAAGATACGGACTTTTGATAAATCTGCAAATTATCCAACTAAAAAAGTATGTTTTATAACACTTATTAGCCATTTATTCCTTTGCTTCTATTTTTGTTAACAAAAAGGATGCGAATGTGTCAAAAGCACATGAAGACTTTTATAATGTTATAATATTAGGCGCGGATTACGCGGAATAATGCGGATTCAATAAACTAAATCCGTGAAATCTGCGTCATCCGCGCCTAAAATAAAGCGTTAAAGAAGGTTTTGACACATTCCCCTTACCCTTTTACTTCCTGATACATAAATCTTTTAATGCTCTTCTTTGCCGTTTTCTCGAACTCCTCGAAGTGTATCTTGACTTTTGTTATCTGGCAGTAGGCCGGTAATTGCAGATTCAATTCATTCCGATTGTCCTCCATAACCTTTTCGATGTCCGATTGTTCCATACCATGGGCGAATGCATCGTCAAAATCCGGATAGATAAGAGCCACGAGCTTGTCTTTCTGTAATACGATCAGTGATTCGGACACATAGGGCATGTTGTTCAGTTTGCTTTCAATCTCCTCGGGGTAGATGTTCTGACCACTGGCTGTGAGCAACATGTTTTTGCTGCGTCCGCGGACAGTGACATATCCTTCGGTATCCATCGTTGCAAGGTCGCCGGTGTGCAGCCAGCCGTTTACATCGATGATTTGGGAAGTCGCTTCGGCATTTTTGTAATAGCCCAGCATCAGATTGGCACCTTTACAGATTATTTCTCCTGCCACGTTCTGAGGGTCGGGAGAGCCTATCTTTACTTCCATGCGGCTGGTTGCCTTGCCACAAGAGGCCAGTTTCAATGTTTCCCAGCGGCTGGAACAAATGATGGGGCCGCATTCCGTCATTCCGTATGCAATGGTATAGGGGAAACCTATCTGCTTCAAGAAGCGTTCCACTTCGGCATTGAACGGTGCCCCTCCGATGATTATTTCATCGAAATTACTGCCGAATACTTCCATTGCCTTTTTGCGCATGTCGGCCTTGATTTTGTCGTTGACGATGGGCATCCGCAATAGCAGCTTGCCTATTTTATTGTCTATCCGGGGCAGGATATCCTTCTTGATAATCTTTTCTACGATAAGCGGTACACACGAAATGACCCGTGGCCTGATTTCGGAGAATGATTGTGCAATAATCTTGGGAGACGGCATACGGGTAAGGAAATACAGATGGGCGCCTGCGGAAAAACCGTATAGAAAATCGTACACCATACCAAATACATGTCCCAGAGGCAGCATGGATACAATATGGTCGCCCGGACGTACAGGAAGCATCTCATGGCAATATGCAACATTGGACCAAAGGCTGCGATAGGGAAGCATGACCCCTTTGGAATATCCCGTCGTG
Organism: Bacteroides sp. CACC 737; assembly: GCF_013874375.1. NCBI lineage: Bacteria > Pseudomonadati > Bacteroidota > Bacteroidia > Bacteroidales > Bacteroidaceae > Bacteroides > Bacteroides sp. CACC 737. Next base: position 1,769,501 of record NZ_CP059408.1, on the reverse strand, counting down.
CCCGAAGTATAGTTGATGACAGCCAGTTCTTCGGGGGATTCCTCCTTGCGGTAACTGATATGCTCGGGGCGGAAATTCTTGGGGAAACGTGTGCCATAGAGGACGTTGCGATGTTCGAAAGCCTCCATCAGCTGCTCGTTGCGGCAAACTACCGGAGTGAAGTCCGTCAGCAGTACGATACCCATCAGCAGGGGCATTGCCTCTTCATTGAGGTTTTCCCATGCCCGGTCGCCGACAAACAGCAGCTTGGCTTCGGAATGGTTGACGATGTTGTGGATATTGTCGGCTTTGAACTCATGCAGAATGGGAACGATGACAGCTCCATAGGTAACCGTCGCCAGAAAAGCGACTGCCCAGTGTGCACTGTTACGTCCGCAAACGGCAATCTTGTCACCGGGCCTGATGCCGGCGCTTTCCAATACGATATGGAATTTGGCTATTTTCCGTGCTACATCTTTGTATTGTAGTGTAATTCCTTTGTAGTCTGTCAGGGCGTTGCGATCCCAGTTTTTAATAATGCTTTGTTCTATATAATCGATGAACCCTTGTTCTTGTTCCATTCAGCTGCTGCACACTTTAGTTAAAACTGCGCAAAGATAGGTCTTATAGTGATGCAAAGCAAATAGTTTCCGTTTTTTTCTTGCCCTGAAACGGATAGAAACTTATCTGTAATTCTTATTCCTTGCTATTTTCCGAAATAAGAAGCAGCTTGTCGCCTACATGCAGTTTTAATGTTCCGTTCGGGATGAGGTACTCATCGCCACGTTTTACAATCATCACCAGTGTGCCTTTGGGCAGGTTCATGTCTTTCAGGGTATCTGCCTGGTCCAGCATTTCTTGTGTAATGGTCATATCGTGCAGGTTGGAGTCAATCTCTTCGGGCAGCTCAACTCCGAAATCATTTCCGGTCTTTTCCAGCGGGGTGGAGAGGCCCAGCAGCCGGGCTACCCAGGAGACTGTGGTACCCTGGATGATCAGTGAGACGATGGTTATGAAAAATACGATGTTGAAGATGACATGGGCACCGGGCACATTAGCCACCACGGGATAGGTGGCAAAGATAATGGGTACTGCGCCACGTAATCCTACCCACGATACGAATAGCCGTGACTTGAGGGTGATTCTCTTGCCAAAAGGCAGCAGGCAGAGAAAAACGCTGAGAGGACGTCCCACAACAATCATGAAGACGCCGATGAGCAATGCCACGACTGCCACTTCCAGCATCTCATGGGGGTTGACGAGCAGACCGAGGCAGAGGAACATGATGATTTGGAAAAGCCAGGTCAGTCCATCCATAAAAGTATAAATCTCTTTCCGGTGCATGATTTTGTTATTACCTACCATCATTCCGGCGATATACACGGCCAGGTAACCGTTACCTTTCAGCAGGTCGGTGATGGAGAAGGTGAAGAATACAAAGGACAGCAACAGGATAGGATAGAGTGCCTGGTTGTCTATATTCAGCCGGTTCAGCATAAGGATAGCCAGCTTTCCGAGGAAATAACCGGTTGCGGCACCGACAATGAACTGTATGGCAAAAGAGCCTAATATCTGGGGAACTCCCATTCCGGAGGACTGGATGAATTGAATCAGCACGATTGTCAGCATATATGCCATCGGGTCGTTACTACCGCTTTCCAGTTCCAGCATGGGGCGCAGATTATGCTTCAGGTTCATTTTTTGTGAACGCAGAATGGCGAATACAGAGGCTGAGTCGGTAGATGACATAGTGGATGCAAGCAAAAGGGAGGTTATCAACGGCAGGTGGATGTTGGTCCAGCTCATGCCGGACAGCCACCAGATAAATAATCCGGTAAAGAGGGCCGTGAGCAGCACTCCTGCAGTTGACAAAACAATGCCGGGAGTCAATATGGGCTTTATCTCCGTAAACTTGGTGTCCATGCCACCGGAGAACAGAATGATGCTGAGTGCAACCATGCCGATGAACTGTGCTTCCTTGGCGTTGTGGAACTGCAATCCCAATCCGTCACTGCCGAACAGCATGCCGACGACAAGAAAAAGCAATAACGCAGGCACTCCGAAACGATAGCCGGTCTTGCCGACAATGATGCTGACAAAAAGTAATACAGAACCTATAAGTAGTATGTTTCCTGCTGTAAATATCATAAATTCTATGCTATATAGTTTGAAATGTGATGTTTCTTATGTCTAATAGTACAAAGATATGCATTGTGTTTAACAAATACAAATCTAAAATAGTTCAATTGAACTTTAAAATAAAGGTGGTTTCTTTACTGGGCAATAAGGATAAATTTCCACCGGAAAGCCTCATTATTTGCCGGGAAATACTCAATCCAATACCGCTTCCACCCTCTTTGGTCGTAAAGAAGGGGATAAATATGTGTTCGGCAATGTCATTGGGAATGGCAGGTCCGTTGTTGGAAATTTCTATCAGTATGGCTTCCGCTTCATTGCAGTAGGCACGTATGTTGATATGTCCTTCTTTATCTGTATTTTTATCCGATTCGATGGCTTGTATGGCATTTTTCAGTAAGTTGATGACTACTTGTGATACCAGGTTCTCATCGGCATATAGAATAAGGTCGCTTGGCGCGATGTCCATATGAAAGGTGACCCGAACATCGGGGTGCTGGTGACGGGCGAGTTCGACCATCCGTCCGATAAAACTTTTTACGTAGAACAAGGATGGTTCGGGGGTGGGAATACGGGTGAATTTCCGGTATGATTCCACAAAAGAGAGCAGGCCCTTGCCTGTACTGCTGATAGTCTGCAGGCCGTTTCTGATTTCTTCTTTGGAGGCTTGTGCCTCGGTCAGTCCCAGCAGTGTATCGCTCAGGGAGGTTATGGGAGTGACGGCGTTCATTATTTCGTGCGTCAGTACGCGGGTAAGCCTAATCCAGGAATCTATTTCCTTTTCATCTAGCTCGTTGTTGATGTCGTTCAAGGCGAGGATGCGAAGATGCTCTTTACGGACTGTAATGTCGCTGACGCGGACAGACATGTTTACAGTGCCTCGTTCGTTGTTGAAAGGCATTTGCAATTTGTCTCCCGGGCGGCAATTGGCAAGAAGGGACGAAAGACGCGGATCCACGCGGTTCAGCTGGCTGACGTGGGTAAAGACATTGAGGCCCAGCAAACGGAGGGCTTCACTGTTTTTTTGATATACGGCACCATTGTCGTTCAGGACAAGGATACCGGTATTCACGCAGTCCAGAATGAGTTCGTAGTACTTTTCTTGCTGGGCTGTTTCACTTTTCACATTATAAAGTATATGGGCAACCCGGTTCAATGCACGGTTCACGAGGCGTGCGTCGGCAGTGTTTTCCGTTTCGGAGAAGTGGATGGCATTGTCGTTGTTTTCGATGGCGTCGAGCATGAAAAGCACCTTCCGCACATGATGGCGGTATAGCCTTTGCTGCCAGTACAGGGCTATGGGAAGCAGCGCAGTGCAGAACGCGCCCCAAAATACGTCTACAGTCCACATCACCCCTGCAAGGAGTGCTACTGCCAGACTGACGGCAACGCGGAATGAATAATTAAAGGCCATACTTCTTCATTTTGTTGTACAACGTCTGGCGGGTGATACCCAGCTGTGCGGCGACGGCAGAGAGATTTCCGCTGCATTTGTCGAGCGTCTTCCGTATCATCTGCATTTCCATTTCTTCGAGCGTGGATGCGGTTGCTTCGGGAGTGCCGGTTCGCCGTGCCAGCTGGAACAGTTCTGCAGGAAGGGTTTCGTTGTCACAGATGATAATGGCTTTTTCGATGGCATGTTCCAGTTCGCGGATATTGCCGTACCAGGGGTGGAGCGTAAGCTTCTCGCAGGCGCCGTCCGTCAGCTTGACGGGGGGCTTGTCATATTGCTTGCAGAAGCGGGCGATGAAAAGTTCTGCAAGGGGGATGATGTCTTCGGGCCGCTCGCGCAACGAGGGTATCTCAAGATGTATCGTGTTGATGCGGTATAGCAGGTCCTCGCGAAATTCGCCTTTTGCCACCATCTCGGGCAGATTGCGGTTTGTAGCGCAAATCAGCCGTATGTCTACGGGAATGGGAGTGTTGCTGCCTACACGGACAATGCTGCGGCGTTGGATGGCGGTCAGCAGTTTGGCTTGCAGATGGTAGGGGAGATTGCCTATTTCATCGAGAAAGAGGGTGCTGTGGCTGGCTGCTTCGAACTTGCCGGCACGGTCGGCATGGGCATCGGTGAAAGAGCCTTTCACGTGGCCGAACAGTTCGCTTTCGAAAAGGCTTTCGGTGACTGCACCCATATCCACACTTACCATGTCCTGCCGGTTGCGCGGTGAAAGGGAGTGGATTTCGCGTGCCAGCATCTCTTTACCGGTGCCGTTCTCGCCCGTAATAAGAATATTGGCATCGGTAGAGGCCACTTTTTCCACCAAGAGGCGAAGTTGCTGCATGGCGGAGCTGTTTCCCCAATACATGTTGCGGATATCCGCAAGCGGGTGGTTGTTTTCTGCCGTACGTCTGGCATTTGGGCCGTTGGCCGGAGATTTTGTTTCAGAAGCTGATACGGCATTCAGTAAGGTTTCCACCAGTTTCTGATTGTTCCAGGGTTTCACGACGAAGTCTGTGGCTCCTTCCTTGATTCCCCGTACGGCAAGGTCAATGTCGGCATAAGCGGTAAACAGCACTACGGGCAGGGTGGGACATAGCTTCTTTATTTCATGGAGCCAGTATAGTCCCTCGTTGCCGGTGTTGATGCCCGAGGTGAAGTTCATGTCAAGAAGAACCACTTGCCATGACTTTTCCCGCAATACGCTGGGCAGGGTTACGGGAGAGGGAAGTGTGATTATCCCTTCAAAATATGGCTTCAACAAAAGCTGCAAGGCGGTAAGTACGCCTCGGTTATCATCGACAATCAGGATGTTTCCATTTTTTTTTGCCATAAACTATTTCTGTTTTCTGCAGGCAAAGTTAATGATTTATCTGCATTATATTCGGTAAATCTCTCAGTTTTCAAAGTATTAAGATTCTCCTTCTCATTTAGCAAATCCTTATGCCGCTTTATTTTATATTTTTGCTTACTAAGAATTAATCGTCCGACAGTTGTTGAATTATCGTCCGACAGCTGTCGGACGATAATTCAACAACTGTCGGACGATAATATAACGATTGTGGGACGAATAGATTTAAGTAAAACAGAAATTAGTTGGCAGCAACTTTAGTAAGAGTTCATGGCGGTACTGAAAAAAGAACTTATAGCAGTTGCAGTTTGATGCCAAACGACAAGCTCAGATAATCCTTGGGTTTCAGATATTTGTTGGTGAAAGCGCTGACTACATATAGGTCACATGTACTTATTTCATAGAAGAAAGTGATTTCCTTGGCCGTGAACCGTCGTTGCGGGTCGATGTCGTAAGTGATGCGCTGTCCTAAGAATACATGGATGCGTACCTTGGAGGAGAAACCATAATATCCTTTAGGGTAGCGTTCCGGCTCATTGACCCAGAATTCATCGCCGAATACCGTGTTCAGATACATGCCGCAAGCCAGTGGTTCTACAGAAAAACGGCTTTGTTTTATTTGCAGGCTCCAGGGAAGGTAGTTCTGCTTGACGGTGAATGTCAGCTTGGTACGTTTGGAGTCATATTTGGGCAATACTCCGAAGAATACGTCTGTTTCCCATTGGTTTCTTCTGCCGTAATCCCATCCGGTACCGAATGACAGCAACCCCATATTGCCGGCAAACTGAATTTTGGTGTGCGTCGGAATCAAGGCCTCCCAATGCCTGCGGTAGCGGTGTACGCGGCGGTCATAACGGTTCTCCCTGGTTCGGCTTTCAATGACGGCATCCGGTTGCGGGTCCATCCATACAGTATCGTGTTCTATGATGAAGATGGTATCTCTCTCTTGTGAAAAAGCAGAAAAAGAGCATACTGACAAGAAGACGACGGCACATGCCAGGTGATTAATAATATGCCACTTCGCGTTCATATCCGTCGGGAGTTATGGTGAATATATAGTAATTGCGGTTCTTCATGCAGTCGCTCATGTAATACATTATCCCGTCTTCAAAGAGGTCTTTCTCAAAGCGATGGTGTTCGTGTGCGGATGTACAGAACTGCAGTCCGGGAAATTCCTTGATGTAACGTTGGAATACGTGTGCCACATTATTGTTGAACTCGTTGCAGAACGGGCGTATGTGCATGGACACAACGGTTTTATCGAATTCCTCTTCACGGTCGCTTATCTGTGCGGCAAGAAATTCAAAGTCGGGAATGGGGCGGGAGTAGTCAAATTCGATGGCGTTGGTATTCAGGCAGACAAACTTTACCCGTCCTGCAATGAAGGAGAAATTGGGGTCTCCGAATATTACGCGATAAGTCTCTTCGCCCGTGCCCAGGCAGTCGTGGTTGCCGAGAAGTACCACATAGGGTATCTTGAGTTTGTTCATAATGTCCCGTTGCCAAAGGAACTCGTTTGTTACACCGAAGTCACTGACGTCTCCGCCATGAATGACGAAATCTATGTCGTTCCGCTTGTTGAGGTGGCTTACAAAGTCGTCGGTCTCGTCATACCAGCGCTGGGAGTCACCCATTGTTACGAACCGGATTGTTGTCTTGTTTTGGCAGTTCTGCTCTATTTGGGCAATGTTGTGGGCATTGACATCGGTTTCACCGCTGATGTGTACATCGTAAGGGTGATAATCTATCATGTCGCAGCCGGCCATGAGCAGGCATAGGAATGAAGGATATAAGAGTTTGGGGAATTTCATGTGCAGGTGCTTCATATTACGTTTATACTCTATCTATAGAAAACGGTGTACAAAGGTAAAGTTTTCATTCTTATGGATTCTTTTCTAATTTCCTTTTTTTTTGTTCTATGAGGCTGAACAGAGATTCGGCCTCTGTCTAATTTTTAGACGGGAGTGTCTAAAAATTAGACACTTTTTTCTTCTTTAATTATGAGATGTATGCTGATAATCAGGTTTGTGCATTCTTTGGCACGCTTTCTGCAATATAGAAAGCAAGAAAATATATCTAATAAACGATAAACGGAATGAAACAAATCTATTATGTAATTCAGACTTTGCTGCGGGGACGTGGTTCGAATATCATCAAGGTCATTTCTTTGGGATTGGGATTGACGATGAGTATTCTGCTTTTCTCCCGCGTGGCATATGAACAGAGTTTTGACACTTGCTTCAAGGATTATGATAACTTGTATCAGGTATGGTCGATATTCTCGGTGAAAGGAGAGAAGTTTGAGCCTCAGGAGTGGAATTGCGGTCCCGTGGCAGGGGCCATTTTGGAGAACTTCCCCAAAGAGGTGGAGTCGGCAGTAAGTTTGAGCACGTCTATGGTATCTGCTCCTCTTTACAATGGAAGCGTGCGTCTTGATGACAGGAAGATTGCAGCCGATTCGCTGTTCTTCCGTACTATGGGCATCGACGTCCTGAACGGCAATCCCGAAAAGGACTTGGTGCAGAAGGATATTATTTTCTTGAGTGAACGCTTTGCAAGGAAAGTGTTCGGTGAGGAGAATCCCATAGGGAAAACGCTTAATTATGACCATCAGTTTGACCTGACGGTGAAGGGAATCTATGCCAATTTGCCTGAGAACGCCACAATCAATCCGGAAGCGGTTATCTCGATGCCTACCTTGTGGAGCCGCAACTGGAATAACTACTCGTGGAGCGGGGGAGACAGTTGGGTAGAGTTTATCCGTTTTCGTCCCGGTGCCGACAAATCTGTTGTCAATGCGCGTATTGATGCCATGATAGACAAATATCGCCCGGCAGAAGATAAGAAAGAGTACGGCTACACGGCTTTTGTGCAGCCCATCCGTGATACATACCGCAATTATGATGATGTGCAGCGGATGCGTGTCATCATGAGCATTCTTGGTTTTGCCATTCTTTTCATTGCGGCGTTGAACTATGTGCTGATTTCCATTTCTTCTTTGAGCTACCGCGCCAAGTCGGTAGGCGTACATAAATGCAGCGGTGCGAGCGGTGGCACGGTTTTCAGCATGTTTTTGCTGGAAACGGGTATCATCATTGTGGCGGCATTGCTGCTGATGGCGTTGATAATGCTCAACTTCCGCGATTTTGTGGAAGACACGGTCGTTGTAAAGCTCTCCACCTTGTTGGCTCCGGAGCGTATCTGGGTACCGTTGTCGGTAGTGCTTCTGCTGTTTATAGTGGGAGGCGTGTTGCCGGGCCGGCTCTTTGCGCGTATTCCCGTGTCGCAGGTGTTCCGCCGCTATACCGAGGGGAAAAAGGGGTGGAAGCGTCCGTTGCTGTTTGTCCAGTTTGCAGGCGTGGCATTCATCAGTGGATTGATGTGTGTGGTGATGTCGCAATATCAGTATGTACTGAAAAAGGATATGGGGTATAATCCCAAGCAGATAGCCATAGGCAATGCCTACTGGGATAATGAAGCGACGCGTGACGCGGCTTATCAGTTTTTCAAGGGATTGCCCTACGTGGAAGCGGTGTCCAGCGCCAACAGTACGCCCATTAGCGGATATAGCGGTTCGATGATTCATAGTGAGAGCGGGCAGGCACTTTTCTCTTGCCGTTCTTCTTATTTCATGCGCGAGGACTTTCCTGCTTTGATGGGCATGACTATGAAGACGGGACGTATGGCGCGCGATAAAGAGGAAGTCGTGGTGAACGAGACCTTTGCCGAGATGATGCGTTGGGGAGACGACGTCGTGGGCCGTACGGTATATACCGAAGGGAATACATTCAAGGTCGTAGGGCAGTTGAAGGATTTCCAGATAGAGAGTTTCAGAACCAAGAAGATGCCTTTCATAGCCCGTGGGAACAAGAATTTTTATGGAACGGTACATGTTCGTTTGAAAGAACCCTTTACCGAAAATCTGCAGAAGTTGAACCACGATGTAGCCGAGGCTTTCCATGACCAGACCATTGACTTTACCGGTTATGAGAAAAGGATAGAGAACAGCTATAATTCTGTCCGTGTATTCCGCAATGCCACTTTGATGGCGGCAGTGACCATGTTCTTCATCATGCTGATGGGGCTGATTGGGTATACCACCGACGAGGTGCGCCGCCGCAGTAAGGAGATTGCCATCCGTAAAGTGAACGGGGCAGAGGCTTCCGGTATCTTGGAAATGCTGTCGAGGGATATACTTGTGGTGGCGGCTCCGGCAGTTGTCATCGGTACGGTATTGGCATGGTATGTCAACGGAATGTGGATGGAACAGTTTGCGGAGCGTATTCCCATCAGTTGGGCAGTATACGTACTGGTAGTGATGGTCAATTTGGTGATTATCGTAGCCTGCGTACTTTGGAAGTCCTGGCGGATAGCGAACGAGAATCCGGTGAATAGTATTAAGAGCGAATAAAACAATATTAAAACATTAAATATCATGATTGAGATTAACAACATCAGCAAAGTATTCCGTACTTCGGAAGTAGAGACGGTAGCATTGAATCACGTAAACCTCGATGTAAAGGAGGGAGAGTTTGTAGCCATTATGGGGCCGTCCGGTTGCGGCAAATCCACCTTGCTGAATATTCTGGGACTACTGGACAATCCTACTGAGGGCAGTTACAAGATACTCGGCCAGGAAGTGGCAGACTTGAAAGAAAAGGAACGTACACGCGTACGTAAGGGGAAACTGGGATTCGTGTTCCAGAGCTTCAACCTGATAGACGAACTGAACGTCTACGAGAATGTGGAACTTCCCCTTACGTATCTTGGCGTAAAGGCGGGTGAACGTAAGCGTATGGTAGAGGATATACTGAAAAGAATGAACATCAGCCACCGTGCCAAACACTTCCCGCAACAGCTTTCCGGCGGTCAGCAGCAACGTGTGGCGATAGCCCGTGCGGTCGTAACCAATCCCAAGCTGATACTCGCCGATGAGCCTACCGGTAACTTGGACTCCAAGAACGGAGCTGAGGTGATGAATCTGTTGACAGAGTTGAATAAAGAGGGTACTACGATTATTATGGTGACCCACAGCCAGCACGACGCCTCGTTTGCACACCGCACGATACATCTTTTCGACGGTAGTGTGGTGGCAAGTGTGGCAGCGCAGGATTTGTAACGGACTTTTAAAACAACTTCCATGAGACAACTATATTACACTCTCCAGACATTGATACGAGGAAAAGGCTCCAACCTCATCAAGATTGTTTCTCTGGGACTGGGGTTGGCAGTCAGTATCCTCATTTTTTCCCGTCAGGCATTCGAGCTCAATTATGATACCTGCTACAAGGACCATGAACGTTTGTGTCTTGTCAAAACAGTATGGTATTACAACAACGAGTATCATCCTTCGCACATAACTCTTGGACCGGTGGCTGGTACTATTGCAGAAAACCTGCCTGACGAGGTGGAGAGTGTTACCGTCACTCAGCAATGGTGGAGCAATTCGGCTTGGTTTGCCAATGAACGCCGTTTCCAGACCAATGCCATGACGGCCGATTCTTGTTTCTTTGCCACTATGGGCATTGATGTTGTCAGTGGAGACCCTCGCGAGCTGAATAATCCGGAGGTAGTCTTCATCAGCAGGGAGCTGGCCGGCAGCATGTTTGCCGATAAGAATCCCATCGGGCAGACGGTGGTCTATAACAAACAGATGCCAATGACCGTGAAGGGCATTTTTGAGGATTTTCCCGAAAACTCCAGTTTCTATGGAAGTGGTGTCGTGATGTCTTTGGCTACCTCCTTCAAGCATCATTGGGGATACTGGGGATGGGGAGGTGGAGACAGCTATATGTCCTTTGTCCGTCTGCGCCCGGGGGTGCAACTGGACGATGTGAACACCCGAATAGAGAAACTTGCCGAGCAGGTGCGCAAGAGCGATGATGTATTTATCAGTCTGGTTCCGATAAGGGACTACCGTATGGAATTTGGTATCAGTACCATGCGTATGGTATGGATTCTGTTGACGCTGGGAACCGCCATACTTTTTATTGTGGCGATGAATTATGTGCTTATTTCCATCTCAGCCATGAACCGTCGTGCCAAAGCTATAGGCGTACATAAATGTAGTGGGGCAAATACGGGAACTATTTTCGGTATGTTCTTATGGGAGACCGGAGTCATCATGCTTTTTTCCTTGCTGCTTGTAGCGCTGCTTCTATTTAATTTCCGTGAGCCGTTGGAGGACATGCTCGACGTTAGTCTTGCCGGTCTTTTCTCTTGGGAAAACATTTGGGCACCGCTTTCAGTGATAGTCATTTTGTTTATGATAGGCGGCATGTTGCCCGGGCAGCTTTTTGCCCGCATTCCGGTGACGCAGGTTTTCCGCCGGTACACCGAAGGCAAGAAAGGCTGGAAACGTCCGCTCTTGTTTGTGCAGTTTGCCGGTACCTCCTTTATTTTCGGCTTGTTGGGGCTGGTGCTTATGCAGAGCCATTACATCACCAATAAAGAACGTGGATTCGATTACCACCGGGTGGCTTATGCTTCGGGCGTATCCTTTGACTCGAATGCGGAAAGCGATGCCAATCGTAGTGTGATGCTTTCTTTGCCTTATGTGGAAGATGGAGCTTGTAGCAGTAATCTTCTTACAGACGGATTGAGCGGAGAAGGGGTTACGACTGATAACGGGCAGTGGATGAGCATGCGTTGGGTGGAATTTGGCAAGGACTATGCCCCGTTTATGAAGTTGGAATTTGCGGAAGGCAAGAATATGGATGCTCCTGGGCAGATATTGGTCAATGAAACATTTTTGAAAATGATGCATTGGGAAGATAAACCGATAGGCAGGCAAGTGCGCAACGGCGATCGCATAGCGGGCAATATTGTAGGTGTACTGAAAGACTTTGCCACATCCAATGCCGCTTATGTGGCGGTGCAACCTATGTATGCAACTTATCTTGACCGATTTTCCGGAAACATCCAATTACGTCTGAAAGAGCCTTTTGACGATAACCTCAAGCGTTTGAATGAAGACATGGAAAAGCTGTTTCCCACCCGTGACATTGTATTTTCCTCGTTCCAAAAGGTCATTGACGACCAGAACAGTACCGTCACGGATTTCCGTAATGCAGCTTTACTGGCTGCCATAACCATCCTTTTTGTTACGTTAATGGGGTTGATTGGCTACATCAATGACGAGATACAACGCCGCAGCAAGGAAATTGCCATCCGTAAAGTGAATGGTGCGGAAGCGTCATCCATTCTCCGGTTTTTCTCGAAGGATATATTCTGGATATCCTTGCCGGCCGTTTTTCTTGGAGGGCTGGGAGCCTGGTATATAGGCGGTGTCTGGATAGAGCAGTTTGTGGAGGGAGTGGATTTTGGTATCTGCGGATTCTTGCTTATTGCATGCATTGTACTATTGCTCATCATCGGTTGTGTAGTATTCAAGGCATGGCGGATTGCCAATGAGAATCCGGTAGACAGTATCAAGAGTGAATAAAGAATAACTTCAGGAAATTATGATGAGTAGTCACATTTATTATACATTGCAAAGTTTATTGCATAGACAGGGGACCAATGCCATTAAAATCGTATCGTTAGCATTGGGACTGTTGATGTCCGTATTCCTATTTGCGCGGATTGCATTCGAGTTGAATTTTGATAGCTTTTATCATGATCCGGATAACCTTTATATTGTGAAGACGGGTTGGATGAAGAATGGTGTATTGGAAGGAGGAGAGAGTTTCTACACCATTATTCCGATTCCTGGCATTATAGCTGAAGAATTTTCAGATAAGGTGCAAGGGGCTACGGTCAGTTGTTCACTATTCGATGACGATTATAAGTTGGGTAACCGTCCGTTGGAATTGAAGACAGTGATTGCTGATACGCTCTATTTTTCTGTTCTCGGTTTGGATGTAGTAAAAGGAAATCCGCAGGATTTAGCGAATCCAGATGTAGTTTTCCTTTCAGAAACGGCAGTACGGCAGGTATTTGGTGATGAAAATCCCATAGGTAAGACTGTGTCATACGATTTCTGGGGGCATGAAGCTACTTTGCTTGTTAAAGGTATTTTTCGGGATGTTCCTTTGAATACTTCTTTGTATAAGCGTCCCGAAGCAGTTGTGTCTTTCTCGAATATAGAGAAGTACACGCAGTGGGGAATGGGATGGCAGAGTGGTGGGAATTATGACGGTTTCGTTCGGTTACGCAGTCCGCAAGATGCCGATTGGTTGAACGAACGGATATCAGCGGCTGTCGCACGGCACTTGCCATCGGATAGCGGGCTGGAACTGTCGGTCCATATTGTACCTATCCGCAGTGTGCATCTGGGTGAAGCGCAAGTCCGCAAAATGGTTTGGATTATGTTTTTCTTGGGTGCTGTGTTACTTTTCACCACGACGTTGAATTATGTATTGATTTCCATTTCTTCGTTGACACAACGTGCCAAAGCGATAGGCGTACATAAATGTAGTGGTGCATCAGGTGGCAGTATCTTCTGTATGTTTCTGGTGGAAACGGCGATAGTAATAAGTGCGGCATTGTTGGTAGTCGGAATATTGGTTTATGTCTTCCATGAGCGGATGGAGGAGTTGGCGGCAGTCCCTCTTGCCGTATTGTTCGATTGGCAGCATTTATATGCGCCTTTGGCGGTAGTGGCGGTCTTGTTTGTTTTTGGAGGATGCTTACCTGCCATGCTCTTTGCCCGTATTCCCGTGACGCAAGTATTCAGGCGTTACACTTCCGGCCGCAGGGGATGGAAGCGGGTATTGCTCTTCGTACAGTTTATGGGTGCAGCATTCATTATAGGTATGATGCTGATGGTGTTCTTGCAATACCGCTATATGGTAGGGCGCGACCGTGGTTGGCGACCGGAACGTGTAGTGTCTATCTTCCAGAGAAAAGTGAATGCAGATCTGTTACGTACACAACTTCGTAACTTGCCCTATGTAGAGGCGGTTGCCTCGGCCGAACGCTCTATAACGGGCTTTGGAGCCAATCGCCCGATACTTGACGCTCAAGGCAACGAGATGTTCTATCCGCGTAATTCGTGGTTCGATAGTGACTACTTGCCTTTTATCGGTTTGAAATTGAAAGAGGGACATAACCTCACAGGAAAACACCAACTGCTGGTCAACAGCACGTTCTGTGAGAAAATGCATTGGACGGACAGCCCCATTGGCAAGCAGGTGAATGATTATGGTACGGTGGTAGGTTTGTTGGATAGTTTTGCATTTGTCGGCTGTACCAACGACAGTGAAGCCGTTATGATAGAATGGTTTGAAGGTACCGCATTTTGTCTGGAAGCCCGTCTTAAAGAACCGTTTGATGACAACCTGCGCCGACTGAATGAGGAAATGAGCCGTCTATATCCACAAGATGACCTTGTGTTCCGTTCTATGGAGCAAATGTTGGGCAATTATGCCGAATCTGTACGTGTCTTCCGCGATGTCACTTTATGGGCATCTGTCACCATTCTTTTTATCATTTTAATGGGGCTGGTGGGATATGTGGATGATGAAATACGTTTACGTTCCAAAGAGATTGCCATTCGTAAGGTGAATGGAGCGGAAACATCCGGTATATTGCGATTGCTGTCGCGTGATGTGCTTTGGATTGCCATACCGTCTGTAGTGCTTGGAACACTTGGAGCTTATGAGGTAGGGCAAATCTGGATCAGTCAGTTTAGTGATGTGGTACTACTGCCTATCGTCGGATATATCAGTATCGGCTTTTTGTTGCTTGCATTTATCGTGGGATGTGTAGTGATGAAATCATGGCATGTTGCCAACGAAAATCCGGTAAAGAGCATCAAGAGTGAATAAGATATTTTCCCACTTGGATGGCCTGCTCAAGGTAAACACATCATGCGTTTGGGGTGTATGGATGATGTGTTTTCCGGGATCCACCGTTAATCTTTCGTAAATCTACTCTTGACAGATAATCGGGTATTATATATCCATAAAGCTATAACAGCCGTTACAAAAGCAAAGAAGTCCGATACCGGCATACATATCCAGATGCCGTCCAGCCCAAAGTAATGCGGGAATATCAGTAGTCCCGGCAACAGATACAGTAATTGGCGTGTCAGCGATAAGAAGATACTGATTTTCGCTTTCCCGATGCTTTGGAAGAAATTGCCGATGACAATCTGTGCGCCTACCAGCGGGAATATGGCTACGGCAATGTGCACGCCTCTGGAAGCAATATCTATCAACTCTTCATCACTGGTAAAGATGGCAGATATGGCATGGGGGAACAATTCGCAGATAAGGAAACCTGTACTGGTGATACATACTCCGGCAATGATGGTCAGACGCAGGGTAGCCTTCACACGGTCGTGTTTTTGCGCACCGAAGTTATAGCCTACAATCGGTTGCATTCCCATCGTCAACCCCAATACAATCATTACATAGAGTACCAGCAGCCGGTTGATAATGCCATATGCCCCGATGGCCATATCGCCTCCGTACTGTTGGAGGCTGTTGTTTACGATAATCACAATGACACATGCCGTAACATTCATTAGGAACGGTGACATACCGATGGATAATATACTGCTGATGATGCGTTTTTTCATCTTCCAGAACCCCCGTTGCAGACGTACCACACTTGTCTTTTGCAGGAAATGGCTTACTACCCACACCATGCCGATGAACTGCGAGATGACCGTTGCCGTTGCAGCTCCCCGTATTCCCCAGTCAAATTGGAAGATGAAAATGGGAGCGAGGATTATGTTACAGACTACCGTTACCATAGACGTAAGCATCGCTTTCTTGGGATATCCCGTGGCACGCATGATATTGTTCAGGCCAATCATGGTATAAGTGACGGGGGTACCCAGTAATATCACCTGCATGAAGTCGCGGGCATATGGCAACGTATCATTGCTGGCACCGAAGAAGCGCAGAATATCATCCAGGAATATGAATGAGATGCCGCCGAATATGAATGCATTGACCAGGCAGAACATCAGTGTGTTTCCCAGGACTTCGGTAGCTCCGTCCAGGTCTTTCTGTCCCAGCCGGATGGATGAAATGGTAGAGCCGCCTGCCGATACCATCGTACAGAAAGCTACGACCAGATTCATCAGAGGGAAGGTGATGGCAAGTCCGGCAATGCCCATGGGACCTACGCCATGGCCAATGAAAATGCTGTCGATGATGTTGTACAACGAAGTAATCGTCATGCCTATAATGGCCGGAATGGAATACTGCACAAGCAGTTTGCCAATGCGCTCGGTTCCTAATATATGCGGGTTGTTCATTTGATATGAGTCAATTAAGGAGTGCAAAGATAAGAAATATTTGTTTGGTTCGCAGATTATTCTCACCTTTGTGCACTATAGTGTTTTGGTATTAACAGATTTAGGTAAAAGAAAGTTTATGGACACAACAAAAGCAACCGCCGTACTTTTTGATTTCGACGGCGTGGTGGTAGACACGGAGACACAGTACAGTCACTTCTGGCATGAAATGGGAAAGCAGTATTTGGGTATGGATGATATTGAAGGTAAAGTGAAGGGCCAGACGCTGGTCTATATTTATGACACCTTTTTTCCGGGCATGGTGAAGGAGCAGACTGAAATTACAGAACGGTTGAACCGCTTTGAACAGGAAATGTCATTCGACTTTATTCCCGGAGTGCTTGACTTCATTGCCGACCTACACCGGAATGAGGTGAAGACTGCCGTAGTGACCAGCTCCAACGAAGCGAAGATGGCAGCTGTCTATCGGGTTCATCCCGAAATAAAGACTCTTTTCGACCGTATCCTTACGGCCGAGATGTTTACGGCTTCCAAGCCTGCACCGGATTGTTTTCTGTTGGGTATGGAGGTTTTCGGCACAACTCCCGACACCACATATGTATTCGAGGATTCCTTCAACGGGCTGAAAGCCGGCATGGCTTCAGGAGCTACCGTTATAGGGTTGGCAACCACCAATTCCCGTGAAGACATAGCCTCGTTGTGTCATTATGTATTGGATGACTTTCAGGGTTTCACTTACGATAAATTAACTCAATTGTACAAGTAATCAGAAAAAGGATTACCTTTGCGCCGAAAATTAAATTGAGTAATTGTAAATTGCCAAATTGTAAATACTATCATGGGTTATATTTCAGACGACACTCGTAAAGTGACTACACATCGCCTTGTTGAAATGAAGCAAAGAGGCGAAAAGATATCAATGTTGACATCTTATGACTATACTATGGCGCAGATTGTAGACGGTGCCGGTGTAGACGTGATTCTGGTGGGAGATTCCGCTTCCAATGTAATGGCAGGCAATGTCACCACGCTTCCCATCACGCTCGACCAGATGATTTATCATGGCAAATCCGTGGTTCGCGGTGTGAAGCGTGCTATGGTCATCGTCGACATGCCTTTCGGCTCTTATCAGGGCAACGAACTGGAGGGATTGGCTTCCGCTATCCGTATTATGAAAGAAAGCCATGCCGACGCCCTCAAACTGGAGGGAGGCGAGGAAATCATCGGTACGGTGAAACGTATCCTTAGCGCCGGTATTCCTATCATGGGACATCTCGGACTGATGCCCCAATCCATCAATAAGTATGGAACATATACTGTCCGTGCCAAGGATGATGCTGAAGCTGAGAAACTGGTACGCGATGCGCATTTGTTGGAAGAAGCCGGATGCTTCGGACTGGTATTGGAGAAGATTCCCGCCGCATTGGCTGCCCGAGTGGCCAGTGAGTTGACTATACCCGTTATCGGCATCGGTGCCGGTGGCGATGTGGACGGCCAGGTGTTGGTGGTTCAGGATATGCTGGGTATGAATAACGGTTTCCGTCCTCGTTTCTTGCGTCGCTATGCTGACCTGCATACAGTGATGACGGATGCCATCAGCCGTTATGTATCTGATGTGAAGAACTTAGATTTCCCGAATGAGAAAGAACAGTACTAACAAACTTATGACACTCAATTTTTGGCGGATGTGTACGGCAAATCTGTTGCTGTACATATCCGTCTATATGCTTTTTCCTTTGCTCCCTTTTGTGATGGGAGAGCAGTTGGGTGTTTCCGTCGGACAGGCGGGCAGCATGTTTCTGGTTTTTGCGGTGGCCATGTTTGCTGTCGGTCCTTTTCATGCCTATCTGGTCGATGAATATAAAAGGAAGCACGTGCTCCTTTACTCCACACTCATTATGCTGGCGGCTGTTCTGGGATATGCCTTTGTGGATGGTTATACGAAATTTCTGCTGCTTGCCGCTGTGCAGGGAGTATGTTTCGGGCTGGCAACCACAGCGGGCATTACGGTGGCCATCGACATAACGACTTCCACACGCCGCAGTGCAGGAAACATGGTATATGCATGGGCTGCATGCTTGGGCATGCTGGTGGGTGTTATGTTGGGCATTGGAATGTATAAGATGTATGGTTTCCGTATGGTGACCTATCTGTCCGTAGCGGCCGGACTGGCCAGCATATTTTTCGCATCGAGGGTATATGTGGCTTTCCGTGCTCCGATAGGCGTGTCGCTGTGCAATATGGACCGTTTCTTATTGCCGCGTGCATGGGTACCTGCCATCAATATGCTGCTGATTGCTTTTGTACCGGGAGCATTGCTACCGCTGATGTTTGTGGGCGATTATTGGTCATTGGCGGCATTGGCTGTACTGGTGTTCATTACAGTCCCGTTCATGAAGATGTTTGTCAAATTGTCGCACCACTGCCAGCGTGGAACGGCAAACACCACTTGCCATTTGTTTATGGAAGCAGGGCTGCTGGTGGGCATGGCTGTGGCTTGCCACCTGATGGACAGAGTACAGATATACCATGTGGCATCTGTTGCTGCTATGCTTGCCGTATTTTTCTTTGTGCTGCTGACCTATCCTTATTATAAGAAGAAGCGGGTGAGGTAAGGGATAAATACAATCAATCCTATAATGGCCGCCGTTGCAGCACATACCAATACTGCTCCGGCGGCTATGTCTTTTACTTGCCCTGCAATGGGATGTCGTTCCGGAGAAACCAGGTCGACCAGCTTTTCAATGGCGCTATTGAACAGTTCAGCTGCTATCACCACTCCGATGCAAAGAATAACAATCATCCAATCGATCCGGGTAATCTCCAATAAGAATCCGGCAATCACCGTAACCACTGTGGCAATCAGATGGAAGCTCAGGTTCTGTTCTTTTCCTATGCAGCACCGGATACCTTTCCAGGCATATCCGAAACTGCGCAACTGCTTTTTAAAGTCGTACTTCATGGATTATCGTTGTCATTTAATTCCTTGAAACTTGTTTCACTCCCTTTACCGTCCTTAGTTTTTTGACAAGTGCTTCCAAATGTCCCGTGTCGCTTACCATGATGGTCAGCGTTCCGGAAAACAGCCCGTCATGCGAGTCAATACCGATGCTTCTCAAGGTAATACCCGTTTCTTTGGAAATGATGGAAGTGATGTTGGTCACGATGCCGATGTCATCGTGTCCCACTACGCGCAGGGTGATGGGGTACTGTGTACCTTGTGACTTTCCGGCCCAGCGTGCTTTCACGATACGGTAGCCGAAACGTGAGTGCAAATCACTGGCATTGGGACAATCGCAACGGTGTATCTTGATACCTCCCGTTACACTGACAAAGCCGAATACATCATCTCCATAGATGGGATTGCAGCAGCGTGCCAACTTGAAATCTAATCCTTTCAGATTTTGGTCAATGACCAGTACATCTTCTTTAGTACCTATCTCTTCCGGTATGCCTTGTTGAAGGTTATAGCCTTCAGCACTGCGGTAGACAATATCGTCACGTGTGTCGTTTTCCCGTTTTTGCTGTTCAAGATATTTGTCTATAATCTCGTTGACATCCAGCACTTCATCGGCAATAGCCTGGTAGAAGTCTGTCACTACCTTGAAGCCGAGGCGCTTGATGAGGCGCATCATGGTTCCTTCATCATACTCTATTTTCCGGTTCTTGAACTTGCGTTCCAGGGTTTCCTTGGCGAAGGCGTGCTGGCGTGCAGCCATTTCCTTCAACGCCTGGCGTATTTTGGTACGCGCCTTAGAGGTGGTTACGATGTTCAGCCAGTCCTGCTTGGGTGTCTGCGTATTCGATGTCATTATCTCTACTTGGTCACCGCTATGCAGCATTTGCTTCAACTGTACATTTTTGCCGTTCACTTTGGCACCGATGCATTTGCAACCTAGTTTGCTGTGAATATGAAAAGCAAAATCGAGCACGGTGGAGCCTTTAGCAAGTTTGAACAAGTCGCCTTTCGGGGTAAATACAAATACCTCGTCTTCGTACAAATCCAGTTTGAACTGGTCCATCGTTTCCAGTCCGTTGCTGTCCGAGCTCTCTAAGGCTTCGCGTACGGAAGTCAGCCATTCGTCAAGACCAGATTCACCTTTCACTCCTTTGTATCGCCAATGGGCGGCCAGGCCTCGTTCGGCAATATCATCCATGCGTTCGGTACGTATTTGTACTTCCACCCATTTGCCTTCGGGACCCATCACGGTGATGTGCAGTGACTCATATCCGTTGCTTTTAGGTACGGACAGCCAGTCGCGTAGCCGTTTCGGGTTAGGCTGGTACATATCTGTTACGATGGAGTAGGCCTGCCAACATTCCAGTTTCTCCTTGTCCAGGCAAGAGTCCAGAATAATGCGGATGGCAAACAAGTCATACACGCCTTCGAAGGGGCATTTCTGCTTCTTCATTTTTTGGTAGATGGAGTGGATAGACTTGGTGCGTCCTTTAATGTGGAACTTTAGTCCGGCGTCTTCCAGTTTCTTTTGTACCGGTGCAATGAAAGAGGCGATGTACTTGTCGCGTGATGCCTTTGTCTCGTTCAGCTTGTCCTTGATATGATAGTAAACCTCTTTTTCGGTATATTTCAGCGAGAGGTCTTCCAGTTCCGACTTCAATTTATACAGACCCAGCTTATGGGCAAGGGGCGCATAGAGATAGGCCGCTTCGTTGGCTACCTGCCGGCGGGCTTCATCGTTCTTGCAATCTTTTATCTGCCGCATGATGTTTACGCGGTCGGCAATCATAATGAGAATGACACGCATGTCCTCGGCGAAAGTCAGCAACAAGTTGCGGAAATTCTCGGACTCGATGGTAGGGCTTTTGGAATAAAGTTCGTTTACACGTATCAATCCCCGGATGATGCCTGCCACGTCCTCGCCATAAATTTGCTCTACTTCTTGGGCGGTGCAAGTACCGCAGCGCACGGAGTCGTGCAGCATGAGCCCCAGAATGGAGGCGCGCTTCATGCCAATTTCTTCCGCTACGATGACAGCCGTTTGCATATCTTTGATAACGGGATTCAAACCGAATATATCACGCTGGATACGGTTGTTCTGTATAGTGTTGATAAGATGTGTTTTCAGCTTTTTGCAGTCCCCCTTCTGGAGGGTTTCTCCGGAAAGTTGCAACAGTTTGCGGTAGAGCGAGAAGAGTAAATCTTTCTCTTTAGTAGTGAAAAATTCATCAGTTTCCATAATCGTCCGTATTTTATGCTTCAAAGGTAAGTTTTTTCTTCATTTTCTTGACGGCAGTTCTGCTTTTTTTGTATTTTTGGGCATGAATTAATAAAACAAGATATTATGATAACACCGCAAGACAAAGAGTTGCTCGAAAATAAAGGCATCTCCGAAGAACAAATAGCCGAACAGTTGGCTTGTTTTGAAAAGGGTTTTCCATACTTGAAACTGTCTGCCGCTGCTTCTGTAGAGAAGGGGATATTGGCTCCGGATACGGATGAACAGAAGAAATACCTGGACGCTTGGGAGGCATATACACAGACCGATAAGGTGGTAGTGAAGTTTGTACCGGCTTCGGGTGCTGCTAGCCGTATGTTCAAAAACTTGTTTGAGTTTCTTGGAGCAGATTATGATGCCCCCCAGACAGGCTTTGAAAAGACTTTCTTTGAGAATATAGAGAAGTTTGCCTTCTATGACGACCTGAATACCGCTTGCCGGAGAACTGCCGGAAAGGATATATCGGCTCTGCTTGCTGCCGGAAACTACAAGGCGGTTGTTGCAGCCTTGCTCGAAGGGGCCGGACTGAATTATGGTGCGCTGCCCAAAGGACTGCTGAAGTTCCATAAGTATGAAGACGGTAGCCGTACGCCGTTGGAAGAACATTTGGTAGAAGGGGCCTTGTATGCTGTCAATAAAAATGGTAAAGTGAATGTACATTTCACGGTTTCGCCCGAACACCGTGCCTTATTCAAGGCTTTGGTGGACGAAAAGGCTGCCGCTTATGCTAAGAAGTACGGGGTGGATTATAACATCACCTTTTCGGAACAGAAACCGAGTACTGATACCATTGCTGCCGATATGGAAAACAAACCGTTCCGTGACAATGGCAAACTTTTGTTCCGTCCGGGCGGTCATGGTGCATTAATTGAAAACTTGAACGACCTTGATGCGGATATTATCTTCATAAAGAATATCGACAATGTGGTACCCGACAAACTGAAGGGTGACACCGTATTATATAAAAAGCTGATTGCCGGTGTACTGGTAGCTTTGCAGCAGAAGGTATTTGCCTATTTGCAGTTGCTTGAAAGCGGGAAATATACACACGAACAAATTCTTGAAATCCTGCAATTCCTGCAGAAGCAACTCTATTGCAAGAACCCGGAGACGAAGAATCTGGAAGATGCCGAACTGGTGATATACCTGAAAGAAAAACTGAACCGTCCGATGCGCGTCTGCGGTATGGTGAAGAACGTAGGCGAACCAGGTGGAGGTCCGTTCTTGGCATACAACAGTGACGGTACTATCTCTCTGCAGATTCTGGAAAGTTCGCAGATTGATATGGACGATCCGGAAAAGAAGGAAATGTTTGAAAAGGGTACCCATTTCAATCCGGTGGATTTGGTTTGCGCTGTACGTGACTATAAAGGACATAAGTTCAATCTTGTGAAGTATGTGGATAAAGCCACGGGGTTCATCTCCTATAAGTCCAAGAACGGCAAGGACCTGAAGGCGCTTGAACTTCCCGGTTTGTGGAACGGCGCCATGAGTGATTGGAATACTGTATTTGTAGAAGTGCCTCTGACTACATTCAATCCGGTAAAGACGGTGAATGATTTGTTGAGAGAACAGCACCAATAAAGGAATTTACTATTAGACGATTTACTATTTACTATTGGCTGTGCTGTAATCGGGTAGCGGATGGTGAATAGTAAATCGTCTGATTGTATAGTGTTGAATAGTAAATTGAAAATTGTCAAATAGTAAATAAATAGATAGGATGAAAAAGATTTTATTGTTGGGTTCTGGTGAACTGGGCAAGGAGTTTGTAATTTCCGCCCAACGCAAAGGTCAGTATATTATCGCCTGCGATTCGTATGCCGGAGCGCCTGCCATGCAAGTGGCAGATGAATGTGAAGTATTCAGCATGCTTGATGGAGATGCTTTGGAACGCGTGGTACGCAAACACCAGCCGGATATCATTGTTCCGGAAATCGAGGCTATCCGTACGGAACGTCTGTACGATTTCGAGAAAGAAGGCATTCAAGTGGTGCCCAGTGCACGCGCTGTGAACTTTACTATGAACCGTAAGGCTATACGCGACCTTGCAGCTAAAGAGTTGGGACTGAAAACAGCTAAATATTTTTATGCCAAATCTCTGGATGAACTGAAAATTGCAGCTGAAAAGATAGGTTTCCCATGCGTGGTGAAACCGCTGATGTCCTCTTCCGGCAAAGGTCAGTCTCTCGTAAAGAGTGCCGACGAATTAGAGCATGCTTGGGAATATGGCTGTAATGGTAGCCGTGGAGACATAAAAGAACTTATCATTGAGGAATTCATCAAGTTCGACAGTGAGATAACATTGCTCACCGTAACGCAGAAGAATGGCCCGACCTTGTTCTGCCCGCCTATCGGCCATGTGCAGAAGGGTGGGGACTATCGTGAAAGCTTCCAGCCTGCCCATATTGACCCTGCCCATCTAAGGGAGGCGCAGGATATGGCAGAGAAAGTGACCCGTGCCTTGACCGGTGCCGGATTGTGGGGAGTGGAATTCTTTCTCAGCCATGAGAACGGTGTCTATTTCTCCGAACTTTCTCCACGTCCGCACGATACGGGTATGGTAACCCTGGCCGGAACCCAGAATCTGAATGAGTTTGAATTGCACTGTCGTGCGGTGCTTGGTCTGCCTATCCCTGGCATCAAGCAGGATCGTATAGGAGCCAGTGCTGTCATCCTCTCTCCGATAGCCAGTCAGGAACGTCCCAATTATCGTGGCATGGAAGAGGTTACAAAAGAAGAGGATACTTATCTGCGTATTTTTGGCAAGCCTACTACCCGCGTAAACCGCCGTATGGGTGTAGTGCTGTGTTATGCACCTCTTGACAGTGATCTTGACACGTTGCGCGACAAAGCGAAGCGTATTGCTGATAGGGTAGAGGTATATTAATGATTGGTGATGAATGATTGGTGATTTGTTGATGAATGGATACCATCGACAAATCACCAATCGTCAGTATTAATCATTGAAAAAGAGTCCGGGATAGATCTCTCCTCCAAGTTCTGTTACATCGAGGCTTTGTAATAGTTTTCCATCCGGAGCATAGAACAGTTGGAATTCTTCATCGGAATTGTATTGTTCCACCTCAATTATAATCACTGTGGGATGTTTGGGAAAGGTGATGATTCTTACGTCCCTTAACTTCATGCCGGCCATTGTACTGCTCATGAATGCTTCTGCCACGGGAGCCGGCACTTTTTCCAGTGACTCTACATCCGTTTCAGTCATGACCCACTCCGCTTGTTTATTGAACCAGACATCAACTTCCTGACCATCTGCAATAAATTCTGCCACGTAGCAACTGGCCATTTGCTCCCATTCCACATCCGTTGCTTGAGGATAGAGCTTTTGAAAAGCTGTTTGTATATTTACGGGAAGACGTCCTTCCGCAAAAGCGGACACTGACAGCAAGACAAGTAGTCCTGCCAGAATACCGAATTTGAACTTTTTCATAATCAAGGTTGTTTTGAGTTTTCTGTAAGAACAACCTTGTTGTGTTTTTGTTTCCGGAAATCAGTATATTGGTTGATGCATTTTTAAACATCAGTGAACCGGCCTTTGTATACAAAAGCTTTTTCTCCGAAATCCACTTCCGGCAATACGGCATCTTCCTTGAATAATCCGTAAACAGATGACCCCGAACCACTCATGGAGGCATATACAGCTCCTTGCCGATACATCTCTTCCTTGATTTCTCCGATAGTGGGAAATTGGGGGAATACGCTTTCTTCAAAGTCATTGACCATTCGTCCGTTCCATTCTTCAACGGGAAGTTGGGCAATTTCTTTCAGAGACATTTCCGGATGATGCGGTTTTATTTTTGCAAAGGCATCCCGTGTAGAGACGAAAATGTCCGGCTTCACCAACCATATCCGATATCCTTTCAGTGAGAGGGGAAGGGGAGAAAATATGTTTCCGATACCTTCTGCGTAAGTCGGACGGTTTTTGATGAAGAAGGCACAATCGGCACCCAGCTTGGCGGCATACTCTTCCAGAGTGTCATCCGGCAGTCCGAGTTCAAACTTATTATTCAGAAGCTTCAGCATGAAGGCTGCGTCGGCCGAACCGCCACCCAGTCCGGCTCCCGAGGGAATATGCTTGAAGAGATGGATGTCTACCGGAGGAAGGTTGAATTGGTCGTCCAGCAACTTGTAGGCTTTCACTACCAGGTTGCTCTCTGCTTCTCCCTCAATTTCCAGACCTGCCTGATGCAGACGGAACTTTCGGTTTCCTTCGTTCAAGATATTTATTTCCAAAGCATCTTCTATGGGAACCGGATAGAAAATGGTTTCCAGATTATGGTATCCGTCCGGA
This sequence comes from Bacteroides sp. CACC 737, assembly GCF_013874375.1. Lineage (NCBI taxonomy): Bacteria > Pseudomonadati > Bacteroidota > Bacteroidia > Bacteroidales > Bacteroidaceae > Bacteroides > Bacteroides sp. CACC 737. Next base: position 1,743,830 of record NZ_CP059408.1, on the reverse strand, counting down.
CGCTTCTCTGTGATATTCAGTCCCAGGTTTATTTTGGCATTTGGAAAAGTCAGCATGGCGTTGAAAATTAAGAATTAATAATTTAAAATTAAAAGGGGAAGTTATGAAGTGCAGCTTCCGAAGACAAAGTTAGTGATTTCTGTTCATAGTAGATTGAAAACTTAGCAATGATTTATTTACCGCTTATAAATAAATTCGCTTATCTTTGCCATACGAGCGAAGATAGGCTGCACCTCAACATAACTTTTTCATGCAAGCATGAAAGTTATGTATTCGGTTTGCATTATCTTTGCTTCCCCTTTCTAAAAGGGAAGTTCATTTAATTTTTAATTTTCAATTATTAATTCTTAAAGTGGCAGAACAAAGAAGAACATCCCGTACTCCGAAAGGAAAGGCACCACAGCCCGTAACAGACTACGGACGTATCCAGCCGCAAGCGCCGGAGCTGGAAGAAGCAGTCTTGGGAGCCTTGATGATTGAGAAGGACGCTTATTCGCTGGTAAGTGAAATTCTTCGTCCGGAGTCATTCTATGAGCATAGACATCAGCTGATATATTCCGCTATTACCGATTTGGCCGTGAATCAGAAGCCGGTCGATATCCTCACCGTGAAGGAGCAGCTTTCAAAGCGGGGAGAATTGGAGGAAGTGGGCGGCCCGTTCTATATTACCCAACTTAGCAGTAAGGTGGCATCTTCTGCACACATCGAATATCATGCACGTATTATTGCGCAGAAAGCTTTGGCACGTGAATTGATTACTTTTACCAGTAATATCCAGAGCAAGGCTTTCGACGAGACGCTGGATGTGGACGATTTGATGCAGGAGGCCGAAGGAAAACTGTTCGAGATTTCCCAGCAGAACATGAAGAAGGATTATACACAAATTAATCCTGTCATTGCCGAAGCCTATGATTTGATTCAGAAAGCTGCTGCCCGTACCGATGGTTTGAGTGGCTTGGAAAGTGGGTATACCAAGCTGGACAAGATGACTTCCGGATGGCAGAAGTCCGACCTCATCATTATTGCAGCCCGTCCTGCCATGGGTAAAACGGCGTTCGTACTTTCCATGGCGAAAAACATTGCCGTGAATTTCCGCAATCCCGTAGCGCTGTTCTCGCTTGAAATGAGTAACGTGCAGCTGGTGAATCGTTTGATATCCAACGTGTGCGAGATTCCGAGTGAGAAAATCAAGAGTGGTCAGTTGGCGGACTATGAATGGCAGCAATTGGATTACAAACTGCGTGACTTGCTGGATGCTCCGCTTTATGTGGATGATACGCCTTCTTTGTCGGTATTCGAACTCCGTACGAAGGCACGGCGTCTGGTACGTGAGCACGGAGTGAAGATTATCATCATCGACTACCTTCAGCTGATGAATGCAAGCGGAATGTCTTTCGGCAGCCGTCAGGAAGAAGTTAGTACCATTTCGCGTTCATTGAAAGGTTTGGCCAAGGAGCTGAACATTCCTATCATCGCTCTGTCGCAGTTGAACCGTGGTGTGGAGAACCGTGAAGGCGAGGAAGGCAAGCGTCCCCAGTTGAGCGACCTTCGTGAATCCGGTGCCATCGAGCAGGATGCCGATATGGTGTGCTTCATCCACCGTCCCGAATATTACAAGATTTATACTTCTGCCGATGGCAGTGACTTGCGCGGTATGGCGGAAATCATCATAGCAAAGCACCGTAACGGTGCCGTGGGGGATGTGCGTCTGAGGTTTATCGGACAGTACACCCGTTTCCAGAATCCCGAGGATGATATGGTTATTCCACCTCCGACGGAGGGTGGAGGAGCTACATTTGGTTCACGTATGAATGCGCCTATCGGAAGTACGGCAACACCGCCACCTCCATCGGCTGCTGATTTTCCGCCACAGACGGACAACCCGTTTGGAGGTGTGGGGTCGGACGGGCCATTGCCTTTCTGATGTATTTTTATGGCTACACCCTTTGCCTTGAATGCCTATACTATCGTAGAGTGATGGCTACACCTTTAGGTACAAAGGGTGTAGCTATTTAAATGCTGTATTCGAGCCTATTTGCTTATTCTAAAACCTTCAATGTGGACAGTAAGAACGTCAATCTTACTTTTGCTCCCTTTTCCGTTTTGATTGTGCCTCGGGCATCTGCTGTTCTGTGTTTATTTTATCAGTGGATAGGGTATCTTGTTTTATTTCTTGTTCCTTTCTCAGCCGCTTGAGTTTCCATCTGTTCCAGAAAAGGAGCTCACTCCATTTGTTGAAATCCTTTTTGAAGATAATACCAATACCTTGTGTTGTCAGATTTGTCCGGGTGTAGTAGCGGTCGTTCGTTTCGTTGTACGCTTTCAGGCGGATGTCTCCGGAACGGTTGACGAGCCATTCCGCTTCAAAGTCTCCCACAAAATTGGTATTTGCCATCGGATTATCACGATAACCAAAATTACCATTGATAAGTAGTCGGTTATTCAATAATTGTCCTGAAAGCATAGTCTCGAACTCCATGTCTGTCCAGCCTCTTTCACCGGTACTGAAATTGGTGCCGAAGTTCCAGTTATTGACATCGAGAATGTTCGATAAAGCGTTATTCAACTGTCCGGAAAGGGTGGATGAAACAACACTGGACATCATATTCGAATTCTGGGTGGCTCCTAAGTTTTCCGGGGTATAGAACTTGCCGATAGCCAACAGATAGAGTATCTGCATGTTCATTTGCTCGTCGGTAGGAATATAGTTACGGACAATGGCCTGCACTTCATCGCGTTCGTTGGGCAGTTCGATGTCGAATTTTACATCAGGTGAGGTCAATTGTCCGGTAAGGTCCATCATACAGTTCACTTTTACATTTGTCTGGCTGATGTAGCCGGAGGTTGCCTCGTTGGGCATTAGGTCATTTAAGGATGCTGAGTTGACCGTATAACCTGCTTTTATGTCCAGAGTGGCATCCAGTGGCGAGCCGTTGAATGTAATGGAACTTCCATCCCTGATAATAAAGTCCTTTCGGATAACCTCTTGCAGACTGAATTTATAGACTCCCTGGCTTATCCGGTAACTGCCAAACATCTTTACATCTCCTTTATTGAAGAACTCAGTACGGATATTTCCAGTTCCCCGTCCACTGATATAGTCGCCAGCGATAGGGTCCATGATAATCTTCATGGTAGCGTCGGGAGTGGCGTCTATCAAGAGATTCAGCCGGATATCAGTGTCGCTCTCTCTTTCTTCCTCGATTTCCTTTTGGGCAATTTCGTAGTCGGAAAGGCGGATAGAGTCTTGTACGGCACGGCGTGGTGTCTTGTCCACAAATTTGATGAACTGGTTGCTGACTGCTGTAGATACGTTATCTTTTATATAGGTAAAGGTAGTGTTGCGATTGGTAGTCATTGCAACATCAATGTTAACGCCATCTTGGGCATTACCGGCAATAGTGGCATTTCCCGTACCGTAGACGGTGCCGTAGAAGGGATAGTCCGGTGATTCTTTGGTATTCATCACCAGCATGTCGTTGACATTGAAATTGAAACGGTACTCCAGGTTCTTAAAATGCTGATAGTGCAGATAGCCGCTCATACTTCCTTGATGCCCTTGCGTGTCGAAAATGCGGTTGTTGCGGAAGGTCAACCCGCCGGGCTCGATGTAGATGCTGTCTTTGACGGAGAAAGTGGTGTTGAGCACGTCTACCTTCATAGAAGCATCGCCGAATACACGCCCTTCCATGGTGAGAGCCTTGAATTTGCCATAGAAATGTACATGGCCGGTAGCACGTCCGTTGAATTCGGGCGTGATGCTACTCATATAATGATGTATAAACTTCAAGTTGGTACCGTCCGCTTCAATTTGGAGATCCAATGAACTAGTGGGCTTCAAAGGATAGATATAGCCATACACATGGCTTTTGGCAATATCTTTCTCCCGGATATGGGCATCCAGATAGATGCCCTTCACGTCGTGGTGCCATTCTCCGTGTATGTTGGCATCACCCAGCAAGCCTTCGTTCAATCCGAGGTTGCGGATAAACAAGTCGGTGCTCATGACGGGGTTTTCCAATACTCCGCTGGCGAAAGCCGGACCGGTGGCTTCTCCTTTGAAATTGACTCCGAGGTCTGCAATGTCGAACACATAACCGATGTTGATTTCCTTCAAATCCAGACGTACTGTATCTTCGGGTTGTGGTGAAACGATACCATTGATACGCAAGTGCCGGTCTTTATGGCTGAAGTAGAAATCATTGACATACACTTTGCCGGAGTCGAGTACTACTTGGGAAGGATGTATATCCCACAGCGTATCGTTCAGTATCACGTTGGTGGGCTGGACATCAATGACGGTTTTTAAGGGGGGAAGTTTCCTCTTGCTTTCATTCGCTTCGTTCTGTTCACGGATGAAGTGGGCGACGGCGGCGAGTTTCCCGCTGTAGGTTACAGTGCTACTGTTACCCCAATTCAGCGTGGTCTGTATGTTATTGTTCCGGGCTTGCGCTTCTAAAGCTATATTGACAGCGCCGTTTGATTTGCGGTTGCTGAAGCGTAGGCGTGTATGGAACTGGTCACCGGGATTCTCGCAAAGGAACATTCCGGATTCGATGAATTTGTTTCCATAACGGAGACGGGGAAAATAGCCTTCTACGCGGAGCCGCTGTGCCTTGTCATTGAAGTATCCCTTAATGGTGGAATGGGTATATACTTTTACCGGAATCTGAAAGACGGTGGAGAACAGTTCCGTATTGTAAATGTGCATGTCAAAATGGAAATTGTTCTCTGTCTCTATGGGTTTCTTGTCTGGCAGAATCAAGGCGGGGATATAACGTCGCATGATATTCAGTACACTGGCAGGCAGGGTACGATAAGAGTAGTCACCTTCTATGCTACCTTGGAGAAAGTTGGATTGGATGGTCAGCCGTTTCTGGCCTTCGCTTTCTCTTATGGCAGATATCTTCAGATTGTCCAGGAAGTATTGTGTTTCCGGAGCTGCGAATAGTAAGCTGTCAACGTTGATTTCACCGTTCATCTCGTCAATGGAACCGCCGGTGAAGTCTGCCTTGACTTTGACTGATATTTCCGTATCTTCATAGTTGGGTGTAAGATGTAGGGCATGAGGACGAAATTTGTCGATGCTTGCCTGAAAGTTGAAAGTCGGTACCCGACTGGCGGTATTGATGGTGCCGTTCAAAATAACAGAACCATTGGTGTCATCCAAGGCGACTTTTCCCGTGAAGCCTCCCTGCTTGTATTCTCCATCTAGGGTGATATTTTCGTAATTGTAGTCGCTGTAATCAATGGAGGCAACCAGCCCTTTCAGCAGTACGGACGGGTATTGGTTTTCGTAATGGTTGCTGTTGACATCTAGATTGAAAGTTACTTTACCCAGTTTCTTGTTGCCCAGCATCTTGCCCAGCTCAAACTCTTTGGTTTTCACTGCACCGGAATAGGCAAAATAACCTTTATCTTTGTTAGAACTTAGTTTTACGTCAGTTTGGATGGTTCCGATGTCAGTGCGTACTTGTCCGTAAGTTACGAGGTCTGTGAAGTAGCCCGAGACTTCTCCACGGAAGGAAACCGTTCCTAAGTGTTGCAGGACGGGAGGTACTCCATTGTAGTTCTTGCTGAAATTCCGGACAAAGAAGGCAATTCCTTCCGGGTCTGCGTACAAATTGGACAAATTACCGAATACATAAGCATTTTCCGGATGGGAAAGGTCTTGTAGAGATACGTCTCCCCTCAGATAAAAATGATTTCCGACAGAGACGGAAAGGTGCGGGCAATTCAGTTGATTGATGGTGCCGTCCGTCTGTACCTCTACTTGCAATTTTTCCTTGAAAGAACCAAAAGCCGGAACAAAAGCCGATAAATCCTGCAAGGCGATTTGAGAGGGCAGCAAATGGAATGAGAAACGGACATCTTGGGCAAGATTGTCAAACGCCCCCAGACTGTCATAATCCATGTGTATAGTATCCATTGCCAAAGAGGTGTTGGGGAGGTCGATAGCGAAATTTTCGATTTTCATCCGTTGGTCATTGCCGATAACCTTTAGACTTAGTTTCTTCAATTCAAATCCGGAATGTTCTTCTTCGATGCTCAGACGCTTGATGGCGGCATTGATAGAATCATTTTGTAATGCTTTTAGGGAGATGTTTGCAATAATGTTACGTAAACGGAGATGCTGTGGATTGAATTTTCCCGGAGTCTCTTTCTCGGACAGCACATCATACGAAACCTTTCCGCGGCGTATCAGTAAGGAATTGATACGGAGATCCAGGTTGTTTTTCTTTTGAACTGTATCTTTGGATGCGAATGCGTCGAGTACAAACTGAAAATTAGGTTTATCCTTGGGAGTCTGCTTGCTTAGATTGATGTTAAAGCCGAACAATTGTATGTTACTAATGGATATTTTGCCGCTGAATAGGGGGAGAATATCGAATTTGGCAGAAAGACGGGTCACTTTCAGCATTTCCTTGCCGGATTGGTCGTTCAGGAGCAGGTCGTCGATGATGATGCGGTTCAACAATCCTATGTTTATTCGCCCGATGGAAATCTTGCTGTCCAGTATGGAAGCCAGTTCATTGGCAACAAATACAGACATTTGTCGCTGAACAGATGGAATGTTCAGCAACAATATGGTACCAATGTACAATCCCAATACAATACCGAGTACCCAGCGTACTGTTTTTTTTAGCTTTCTGATAGGCGGTTAATTTTTATAATCAGCCAACAAAAATATGAAATAATACGTTATGAATCGTACTTTTATCACTACTTTTGCAGCGTTTAAACGTAAATAAACATTATGAGTACAATAATCTTGGGAATAGAATCTTCTTGTGATGACACTTCTGCAGCTGTCATCAAAGATGGTTATCTGCTTTCGAATGTGGTGGCCAGCCAAGCTGTGCATGAAGCATACGGTGGGGTAGTGCCTGAACTGGCTTCCCGCGCGCACCAACAAAATATAGTTCCGGTAGTGCATGAGGCATTGAAACGCGCCGGAGTAACCAAAGAGGAATTGAGTGCTGTGGCCTTTACGCGTGGACCGGGATTGATGGGATCATTGTTGGTGGGGGTATCTTTCGCCAAAGGGTTCGCCCGTTCATTAGGTATTCCAATGATTGATGTTAATCATTTGACTGGTCATGTGTTAGCTCATTTTATTAAAGCAGAAGGTGAAGATAATGTGCAGCCGGGATTTCCTTTCCTCTGCTTGCTGGTTTCCGGTGGAAACTCACAGATTATCTTGGTGAAAGCCTATAACGATATGGAAATTTTGGGGCAGACTATTGATGATGCCGCCGGTGAAGCCATTGACAAATGCTCAAAGGTGATGGGATTAGGATATCCGGGTGGTCCAATTATTGACAAGCTGGCTCGGCAAGGTAATCCTAAAGCCTTCTCGTTCAGCAAACCGCATATTCCAGGGTTGGATTATAGTTTTAGCGGACTTAAGACCTCGTTCCTTTACTCTCTGCGCGACTGGATGAAGGACGACCCTGATTTCATCGAACATCACAAGACGGATTTGGCGGCATCGCTGGAAGCTACCGTCGTAGATATCTTGATGGATAAGTTGCGCAAAGCCGCCAAGCAATATAAAATAAAGGAAGTGGCTGTTGCCGGAGGTGTTTCTGCCAATAATGGATTGCGTAATGCTTTCCGTGAGCATGCCGGGAAGTATGGTTGGAAAATATTTATTCCGAAGTTCAGCTACACAACGGATAACGCTGCCATGATTGCCATTACCGGATATTTCAAGTATATGGATAAAGATTTTTGTCCGATGGAAGCACCTGCTTATTCACGGGTAACTTTAAGATAATATATAATAAGGTATGAAGCTGGAAGAAAAGGTAGGAGAGCTGCTGAAAGCAAAGAAATTGTCCCTTTCCACCGCAGAAAGTTGTACGGGTGGAGGAATTGCCGCTCTGATAACTTCCGTTCCTGGCAGTTCGGAATACTTTAATGGTAGTATAGTGGCGTATTCCAATGAAATAAAGATGTCTTTGTTGCATGTATCTGCCGAAACATTGGAAAAATATGGAGCAGTAAGTCGTGAAACTGTTACAGAAATGGTGAAAGGTGCGATGAAAACGCTGAAAACAGATTGTGCAGTGGCTACTTCCGGTATTGCAGGTCCTGGAGGTGGGACTTCGGAAAAACCGGTGGGTACGGTGTGGATAGCTGTTGCCTATAAAAATGAAATCGTTACCATGAAGCAGGAGGGAGACGAGGGAAGAAAGGGAAATGTGGAAAAAACAATTCAAAATGCCCTTTTGTTGCTTTATGAGAAGCTGAAATGAGGAAAAAATGCTATCGTACAGTGAATTATTTTAAGAAAAACTTGTTTGGTAACGATAAAAGTGCTTACTTTGCGCTCTGTTTGAAATAGGCAAAAAAGAAAACTATAAAATTAAGATAGAAATGTCAAAGATTTGTCAAATTACCGGAAAGAAGGCCATGATTGGCAACAATGTTTCACACTCAAAGAGAAGAACGAAGAGAACCTTTGATTTGAACTTGTTTAACAAGAAGTTCTACTATGTAGAGCAAGATTGCTGGATCAGCCTTAGCATTTGCGCTAATGGTTTGCGCATTATTAATAAGAAAGGACTGGACGCTGCTTTGAAAGATGCGGTAGCTAAAGGTTATTGTGATTGGAAAAGCATTAAAGTTATTGGCTAAAGTAGAGGAGAATACTGATTATGGCAAAGAAAGCAAAAGGTAACAGAGTACAGGTGATTCTGGAATGCACAGAACACAAGGATAGCGGTATGCCGGGTACTTCTCGTTATATTACGACGAAGAACAGAAAGAATACCACAGAGAGATTGGAGTTGAAGAAATACAACCCGATTCTGAAGAGAGTGACAGTACATAAAGAAATTAAATAATAAATCTATAACTTATGGCAAAGAAAGCGGTAGCAACCTTGCACGAAGGAAGCAAAGAAGGACGTTCTTATACAAAGGTTATCAAAATGGTGAAGTCTCCTAAGACTGGTGCTTACATCTTTGATGAACAGATGGTCCGTAATGAAGATGTTCAGAACTTCTTTAAGAAATAAGATGAATACAGTGGCTGTAAAGCGCTGATGACTTATAAAGATCCCCTTGTCGGTATTTCCGGTAAGGGGATTTCTTTTTAAAAAGAGGACGAAGTTTTTAATATTCGTCAGTTTTGTTATATCTTTGCTGAAAATGCGAAGATAGGCTGCACCTCAGCATAAAAAATGAACGGGTTCATTTTATTCTGCATCCGGTTTGCACTATCTTTGCAGGGAATGCGAAAACAGGTTGCATAAAAATAATTAGTGTATGGGATTTTTTAGTTTTTTCTCCAAGGAAAAAAAGGAAACATTAGATAAAGGATTATCTAAGACCAAAGAAAGTGTATTTGGCAAGATTGCGCGTGCCGTGGCAGGAAAGTCAAAAGTTGATGATGAAGTATTGGATAATCTGGAAGAGGTGTTGATAACTTCGGATGTGGGCGTGGAAACGACACTGAAAATTATTGAACGTATCGAAAAGCGTGCAGCAGCCGACAAATATATGAATGCCACTGAGTTGAATCATATTTTACGTGATGAAATCGCAGCGTTGCTTACAGAGAATAATTCGGAGGATGTGGATGACTTTGAAGCACCGATTGCGAAGAAACCATACGTCATTATGGTAGTGGGCGTCAATGGTGTAGGGAAGACTACTACGATTGGCAAACTGGCTTATCAGTTCAAGAAAGCCGGAAAGTCTGTTTATCTGGGTGCTGCCGATACTTTCCGTGCTGCTGCTGTGGAGCAGTTGGTGATATGGGGTGAACGGGTAGGTGTGCCTGTTGTGAAGCAGAAAATGGGTGCTGACCCGGCTTCTGTCGCTTTTGACACACTGAGTTCCGCAACTGCTAATAATGCCGATGTGGTAATTATAGATACGGCAGGACGCCTTCATAATAAAGTCGGTTTGATGAATGAACTGACGAAAATCAAGAATGTGATGAAGAAGGTTGTCCCTGATGCTCCGAATGAGGTGTTGCTTGTGTTGGATGGCTCAACCGGGCAGAATGCATTCGAGCAAGCCAAGCAGTTCACTCTGGCAACGGAGGTTACGGCAATGGCTGTTACAAAGTTGGACGGAACAGCCAAGGGTGGCGTAGTCATCGGCATTTCAGACCAGTTTAAAATTCCGGTTAAATATATTGGATTGGGTGAAGGCATGGAAGATTTGCAGGTGTTCCGTAAAAAGGAATTTGTTGATTCACTGTTCGGGGAGAATGCATGAAACGGAAGACTATAGATATCATTACTTTAGGATGTTCTAAAAACCTGGTGGATTCGGAACATTTGATGCGCCAGTTGGAGGAAGTGGGATTCCATGTGACACATGATGCGGAAAGGCCGAAAGGGCAGATTGCCGTGATCAATACTTGCGGTTTCATTGGTGACGCCAAGGAGGAATCCATTAATATGATTCTGGAATTTGCGCAGGCCAAGGAGGAAGGAAGCTTGGAGAAGCTTTATGTAATGGGCTGCCTTTCGGAACGTTATCTGAAGGAATTGGCCGTTGAAATTCCCCAGGTGGATAAATTCTATGGTAAATTCAATTGGAGAGAGTTATTGCAGGATTTGGGAAAGGCCTATCATGACGAGTTGCACATAGAGCGTACATTGACCACTCCAAAGCATTATGCCTATTTGAAGATATCCGAAGGATGTGACCGTAAATGTTCTTATTGCGCTATCCCTATCATTACGGGGCGGCATGTGTCGCGCCCGATGGAGGAGATACTTGACGAGGTGAAGTATCTGGTTGCACGGGGTGTAAAGGAATTCCAGGTTATAGCCCAGGAGTTGACCTATTACGGAGTAGATTTATATAAGAAGCAAATGTTGCCCGAGCTTGTTGAGCGGATTTCGGATATTCCCGGAGTGGAGTGGATACGCTTGCATTATGCTTATCCGGCACATTTTCCGACTGATTTATTCCGTGTGATGCGTGAGCGTGACAATGTATGCAAATATATGGATATTGCCTTGCAGCATATCAGCGACAATATGCTGCAAAAGATGCGCCGTCATGTGACGAAGGGTGAGACATATAAGTTGATAGAGCAATTCCGTGAAGAGGTTCCCGGTATCCATCTCCGTACTACACTGATGGTGGGGCATCCGGGAGAAACTGAAGCCGATTTTGAGGAGCTGAAAGAGTTTGTCTGTAAAGTGCGTTTCGATAGAATGGGGGCTTTTGCGTATTCGGAAGAAGAAGGAACGTATGCCGCTGCTGAATATGAGGATTCTATTCCCCAGGAAGTGAAACAAGCCCGCCTGGATGAGTTAATGTCTATTCAGCAAGGCATTTCAGGGGAGTTGAGTGCGGAGAAAGTAGGCAGGCAGATGAAAGTAATCATTGACCGGCTGGAAGGCGAATATTATATTGGACGTACAGAATTTGATTCTCCCGAAGTGGATCCGGAGGTTTTGATTGAGCGTGGAGACAAAGCGTTGCATATAGGTAACTTTTACCACGTAGAGATAGTAAATTCCGATGATTTCGACCTTTTTGGGCGAATAATTTAAAGATTTTTCCTTATCTTCTTGCTTATGTGAAGAAGATTTGCTAATATAGCACCGTAGTTCAATTTAAAGGCTTACATTTTGAATAACAAAGAGTTTACTTCTGAATTATCGCGGAGGTTAGGATACACATTGAAAGATACTTCTGAGCTGGTTGCTTCATTGCTGTCGGATATGGCACGGCAGTTGGAGGAGGGGAATATTATCTCTATACAAGGGTTCGGTACATTCGAAGTGAAAAAGAAGGCAGAACGTATATCTGTGAATCCGACTACAAAGCAGCGTATGCTGGTACCTCCTAAATTGGTGTTGACTTATAAGCCGAGTACATTATTAAAGGATAAGTTTAAGTAACCGGCTTTTAAAAAAATCTCCCGTATTATGAATGAGAAACTGAACATACAAGACTTGATTGACACGCTGGCTGAAAGGCATGGCATGAGCAAGAAGAATGCGGATAGTTTTGTGAAAGAATTCTTTCAGCTGATTGAGGAGTCATTGGAGAAGGATAAGTATGTGAAGATACGAGGTTTGGGGACTTTCAAACTGATAGATGTCGGGAGTCGTGAAAGCGTTAATGTGAATACGGGGGAAAGGTTTGAGATACAAGGGCATACAAAAGTGTCGTTTACACCGGAACCGGCCTTGAAAGATATTATCAATAGACCATTTTCGCATTTTGAAACTGTAGTTTTGAATGACGCTACGGTACTTGAGGATACCCTGCAGGAAAATGACAGTGAAGATGATGAAGATACTGAAATCAAAACTCTGGAACAAGAGGTGGAGGAGAAGGTTACCTTAGTGGAAGAAGCTACGATAGAAGAACCTTTGGTGGAAACTGTAATAGAAGAGCCGTTAATTGAGCCCGAACCGGCAGTTGAAGAGGAGAAACCGGAAAAAACGGAACCTGAAGCAATGCCTGAAAATATAGTTGCTGTTGAGCCGGAACCGTCTGAGCCAGTGATAAAAGATATGGCAGATTCTTCGACTATGAAATATTTTATAGGCATCGTTGTTTTTGTAGTGTTGCTGTGTGGTGGTGCCGTAGCTTTCATGTATTATCCGGACTTGCTTGACGCACTTACTGCAAAGCCTCTTGTAGAAGAAGTTGCAGACTCGGATGTGAGGGAATCTGTTACTGAAAAGGTGGAGGTTCCTGCCGGTCAAGACAATATTGCCTTGACAGACAGTATTGTTTCAAAAGATGTTGTAGCTCCTGCTCGGATAGATACTGTGGCAGAAACTGTTGCTGCAACAACTCCTACGCTTAAAAAAACTCCAAAGGAAAATGTACAAGTACAGTCTCCCACTCCTAAAAAAGAGCAAAAAAAGACAGTTGTACCGTTTGAACCGGATTCTGTGGGGTATACGATTGTGGGAACAGAAACCACTTATACCATCAAGGAAGGGGAAACGCTGACTAGGGTAGCGCTTCGTTTTTATGGAACAAAAGCTCTTTGGCCTTATATCGTGAAGCATAATCCCGGTGTAATCAAGAATCCGGATAATGTGCCTTATGGTACTACTATCAAGATACCAAAATTGGCCAAGAAGCAGTAAAAAATTACTGCTTCTTTTTTTGTTAAATACTAAACTCTATGAAAGTAGTTTAATCTAAAGGTTTCGCATAGTTTTTTAATAAAAATTAGTTGGTATGGTTAATTTATTCCCGTACTTTTGGGAGCGAAAAAAATAATTACCGGTTCAAAACCGGATAAATGAGGAAATTAAACATTAAAAAAATAGAATGATTTATGGCTGAAACAATTGACATCCGCGAACTGAATGAGCGGATTGAAAGACAAAGTGCTTTCGTTACCAATCTTACCACAGGTATGGACCAGGTCATTGTAGGACAAAAGCATCTGGTAGAGTCGTTGTTAATTGGTTTGTTGTCCGATGGACACGTGTTGTTGGAAGGTGTGCCCGGTTTGGCAAAGACTTTAGCTATCAAGACGCTTGCTTCGTTGATTGATGCGCAATACAGCCGCATTCAGTTTACGCCAGACTTGTTGCCTGCCGACGTAATAGGTACAATGGTTTACAGCCAGAAGGATGAAACGTTCCAAGTAAAAAAAGGTCCGGTCTTCGCAAATTTTGTTTTGGCTGATGAAATCAACCGTGCTCCCGCCAAAGTACAGAGTGCTTTGCTGGAAGCCATGCAGGAACGTCAAGTTACTATCGGCAATGAAACTTTCGGGTTGCCCAAACCATTTTTGGTGCTTGCCACGCAGAATCCTATTGAGCAGGAAGGTACTTATCCGCTGCCCGAAGCGCAAGTGGACCGTTTCATGCTGAAAGTTGTAATTGACTATCCGAAGCAGGAAGAGGAGAAACTGATTATTCGCCAGAATATCAATGGAGAGAAGTTCAACGTGAAGCCAATCTTGAAGGCTGACGAGATTATCGAAGCCCGCAAGGTGGTTCGCCAGGTATATCTGGATGAGAAAATCGAAAAATATATTGTCGATATTGTATTTGCTACTCGTTATCCGGAAAAATACGATTTGAAAGAGCTGAAAGACATGATTGGTTTCGGCGGTTCGCCCCGTGCCTCCATCAACTTGGCCCTGGCTGCCCGTAGCTACGCGTTCATCAAGCGTCGCGGTTATGTCATTCCGGAGGATGTGCGCGCTGTGGCACACGACGTACTTCGCCACCGTATCGGCTTGACTTACGAGGCGGAAGCCAGCAATATGACATCTGATGAAATCGTCAGCAAGATACTGAACAAGGTTGAAGTGCCCTAACGCATAATAGAGGTTTTCGTAAACTTGAGGTTTACAATCCAATACCTGAGGTTAGCGTCGTAAACCTTAGGGTTGAGTACCGAAAACTTCACCCCTTTTCATAGGGAAGTTTCTGTTATAAACTAAATTGCGCTTGTGTGCTTAAATGAGATTATTAAAATAAATCAATGGAAACAACAGAACTTTTGAAGAAAGTCCGTCAGATTGAGATAAAGACGCGCGGACTGTCCAACAATATCTTTGCCGGGCAGTATCACTCTGCCTTCAAGGGTAGAGGTATGGCATTCTCCGAAGTGCGCGAGTATCAGTTTGGCGACGACATACGCGACATTGACTGGAATGTGACCGCCCGCTTCAACAAGCCTTACGTCAAGGTGTTTGAGGAGGAGCGCGAATTGACAGTGATGTTGTTGGTAGATGTTTCCGGTAGTTTGGAATTCGGTACGGTAAAGCAGATGAAGAAGGATATGGTGACGGAAATTGCCGCCACACTGGCATTCTCTGCCATTCAGAATAATGACAAGATTGGTGTCATCTTCTTTTCGGACCGGATTGAGAAGTTTATTCCGCCCAAGAAGGGACGTAAGCATATACTTTACATCATCCGCGAACTGATAGATTTTCATGCGGAAAGCCGGAGGACGAACATTCGTCTGGGCTTGGAGTATCTGACAAACGTAATGAAACGCCGTTGCACGGCATTTGTCTTGTCCGACTTCATCGACCAGGAAAGTTTCAAGAACGCCATGACCATTGCCAATCGTAAGCATGACCTGGTTGCCGTTCAGGTGTACGACCGTCGTGTGGAAGAATTGCCTCCCGTGGGACTGATGAAGATTAGGGATGCCGAGACGGGACATGAGCAGTGGATTGACACCTCCTCGCGTGCCGTGCGTCGTGCCCATCATGACTGGTGGGTGAACAAGCAGGCGGAACTGAATGAAACGTTTACCAAGAGTAATGTCGACAATGTGTCGGTACGTACCGACCAGGATTATGTCAAGGCATTGATGAATTTGTTTGCGAAACGAAATTAATCGGAAAATGAAAAGATATTTATTTCTGATAGCGTTATTAATAGCATGGTCGGGAAGGGTAGTAGCCCAGTCGGTAACGGTAGATGCTACGATTGACTCTTTGCAGATTCTTATTGGAGAGCAGGCAAAGATAAAGCTTCAAGTATCTCTAGATGCCGATAAGCGTGCCATATTCCCGGTATATACCGATACGCTGGTGAATGGGGTTGAAATTATTGATGTGGCCAAACCGGATACGCAATTGCTGAATGATGGCCGGCGTGCATTGATAACTCAAGAGTATACAGTTACCTCTTTTGATTCGGCTCTTTATTATCTGCCGCCTATGGAAGTGACGGTGGATAATGAGAAGTATCGCTCCAAAGCGTTGGCATTGAAAGTATATTCGGTGAATGTCCCGTTAGATCCGGAGAATCCGGAACAGTTTTTCGGTCCCAAAACAGTGATGCAAGCGCCTTTTGCTTGGGAAGACTGGTATGGTCTTATGGCTTGTGGTGCGCTGATTATCCCGATAGGGATATTGCTTGTCTATCTGATAATGCGTTTCTTCGACAATAAGCCTATTATCCGTAAGGTGAAGGTAGAACCTAAGTTGCCTCCCCATCAGTTGGCTATGCAGGAGATAGAACGTATCAAGAATGAGAAGGTATGGCAGAAAGGGGAGCCGAAGGAATATTATACGGAATTGACTGATGCTCTTCGTACATATATAAAAGACCGTTTTGGTTTCAATGCTTTGGAAATGACTTCTACGGAAATCATAGATAAGTTGCTGGAAATGAAAGATAAGGAAGCTCTATCAGATTTGCGTAAATTGTTCCAGACTGCTGATTTGGTGAAATTTGCCAAGCATAATCCATTGGTGAACGAAAATGACGCTAACCTGATTAATGCCATTGACTTTATTAATGAAACCAAGGAGAAAGAAGAGGAGAATGCTAAACCGCAGCCTACGGAGATTACCATTATCGAGAAACGTTCTTTGCGTACCAAGATTTTGCTGGGAGCGGGTATTGTAGTGTTGGCTGTAGCCCTTGTCAGTTCCTTGATATATATTGGATTGGAGTTGTATAATTATTTTGCTTAATACTGAAAAAGTGACTTCAATCGGATATACATGAGTGAAAAATGAGGGATGTTTGGAGCGAAGCTGAATTGTAAATCGTTAAATCGTACATAAATATGGTTTTTGCCAATATTGAATATTTATTTTTGCTGCTGTTGCTTATACCTTATATAGTATGGTATATTATGAAGCGGAAGAATAGTGAAGCTACGCTTCAGATTTCGGATGCCCGTGTGTATGCCCATACCCCTAAAAGCTATAAGAACTACTTGCTGCATGTACCGTTTGTATTGCGGATAATTGCCTTGATACTGATTATTCTTGTTTTGGCACGTCCGCAAACCACCGATAGCTGGCAGAACAGTGAGATTGAGGGTATTGATATCATGCTTGCCATGGACGTTTCTACCAGTATGCTGGCCGAAGACCTGAAACCTAACCGGTTGGAAGCGGCGAAGGATGTAGCGGCAGAGTTTATTAACGGACGTCCGAATGATAATATAGGTATAACTTTGTTTGCTGGAGAAAGCTTTACGCAATGTCCATTGACAGTAGACCATGCCGTATTGTTGAACTTGCTTAAAGATATGAAGTGCGGGCTGATTGAAGACGGAACGGCAATCGGTATGGGGATTGCCAATGCCGTTACCCGTTTGAAGGATAGCAAGGCAAAGTCGAAAGTCATTATTCTGCTGACGGACGGTGTCAATAATAAAGGTGATATTTCTCCTTTGACAGCTGCTGAAATAGCCAAGAGCTTTGGCATTCGCGTTTATACTATTGGGGTAGGAACCAATGGTATGGCTCCTTATCCTTATCCGGTAGGTGGAACAGTGCAATATGTCAATATGCCCGTCGAAATTGATGAAAAGACTTTGACACAGATTGCTGGAACAACGGAAGGTAACTATTTCCGTGCCACCAGCAACTCGAAGTTGAAGGAAGTGTATGAGGAGATAGACAAGCTGGAGAAAACAAAATTGAATGTAAAAGAATACAGCAAGCGCCAGGAAGAGTACCGCTGGTTTGCGTTGGCTGCTTTCTTGTGCGTATTACTGGAGGTACTGTTACGCAACTCTATATTGAAGAAGATACCGTAAAAAGGAGAATGTCTTTTAGTGTATCAGTCATTGCGTAGCCAAATTGTAAATTGTAAATTGCTAAATTGTAAATAAAAAGATGTTTCGATTTGAAGAACCTGCATATTTGTACTTGTTGCTGTTGCTGCCTTTATTGGCGGCCTTCTACTTGTACTCCAATTATCGGAGGAGGAAAGCCATTCGTAAGTTTGGTGACCCTATACTGATGGCACAGCTAATGCCGGATGTTTCCAAATACCGTCCGGATGTGAAGTTTTGGTTGGTTTTTGCGGCTATCGGGTTGTTCACGGTACTGTTGGCACGTCCGCAGTTTGGTTCCAAACTGGAGACGGTAAAACGTCAGGGAGTGGAAGTGATGATTGCGTTGGATATATCCAATTCCATGCTGGCACAAGACGTACAGCCAAGCCGCTTGCAGAAGGCAAAACGGCTGGTGGCACAGTTGGTAGATAAGATGCAGAATGACAAGGTCGGTATGATTGTTTTTGCGGGTGACGCATTTACCCAGTTGCCTATTACGAGTGATTATATTTCCGCCAAGATGTTTTTGGAGTCCATCGACCCTTCGCTGATTTCCAAGCAGGGTACGGCAATTGGAGCTGCAATAAATCTGGCTGCCCGGAGTTTTACACCTCAAGAAGGGGTGGGACGTACTGTTATTGTCATCACCGACGGTGAAAACCATGAAGGTGGTGCCGTAGAAGCTGCTAAGGTTGCTGCAGAGAAAGGTATCCAGGTCAATGTATTAGGGGTAGGTATGCCCGAGGGTGCCCCCATTCCAATAGAGGGTACTAATGATTATCGTCGTGACCGTGAAGGTAATGTAATCGTTACTCGCTTGAATGAGCAGATGTGTCAGGAAATTGCTCAGGCGGGAAATGGTATTTATGTGCGCGTAGACAATACCAATGGTGCACAGAAAGCGATTAGTCAGGAAATCAATAAGATGGCAAAGGCAGATGTGGAAACACAGGTGTACACGGAATTCAATGAACAGTTTCAGGCAGTGGCATGGATTATTCTGCTGTTGTTACTGGCTGAGATGTTGATATTGGAGCGCAAGAATCCTCTGTTCCGCAACATTCATTTATTCTCTAATAAGAAATGATGCGTATGTTACAGAAAAAATATATTGGAATAGTTTTGCTGCTGTTAGTGGCAGCTTCAGCTTCTGCACAGAAGGCGGAACGCGATTATATCCGTAAGGGAAACCGTTTTTTTAAGGATAGCGTATATGTGGATGCAGAAGTGAACTATCGGAAGGCTTTGGAGGTAAACCCGAAGTCAACGGTTTCCATGTTCAACTTGGGAAATACATTGACCCAGCAGAACAAGCTGCAGGAAGCGATGGAGCAATATGTGGGAGCTACCAAGATAGAAAAGGACAAATCGAACTTGGCACAGATTTATCATAATATGGGAGTCATCTTTCATTCTCAGAAGGATTATGCAAAGGCGGTAGAAGCCTATAAGGAGTCGTTACGCAATAATCCGAAAGATGATGAAACGCGCTATAACCTTGCTTTGGCACAGAAACAGTTGCAAGACCAGCAGCAGAACCAGGATCAGAATCAAGATCAGGATAAACAGGACCAACAGAAGGAGCAGGATAAACAGCAGGATCAGCAGAAAGACCAGCAACAGAATCAAGACCAGCAACAACAACAACCTTCTCAGCCGGAAAAGAAAGATAATGAGATGTCTAAGGAAAATGCCGAACAGCTGTTGAACTCTGTCATGCAAGACGAGAAGGATGTGCAGGATAAAGTGAAAAAGCAGCAGGTACTTCAAGGAGGTCGTCTGGAAAAAGATTGGTAACAAACATAATAGGAATAATATATGAGAAAAATAGTTTTCTTATGGATAGCACTGATTGCAGCCAGTATGAATGCCTTTGCCGATGGCAAGGTATCGTTTACTGCGTCTGCTCCTGACGCTGTGGCGGTAGGAGACCAGTTCAGACTGTCGTATACGGTGACTACACAAAAGGTAAGGGATTTTCGTGCTCCTTCTATGAAGGGATTTGATGTGTTGATGGGGCCCAGCCGCTCGCAACAGAGTAGCGTGCAGATGATTAATGGGCAGACGACTTCAACCAGCAGTATTACATTCACTTATATTTTAATGGCGACTGCAGAAGGTGATTTTACCATTCCAGGAGCCACTATCACTGCTGATGGTAACCAAATGGTTTCTAATTCTGTACGAGTAAGGGTTCTTCCGGCAGATCAGGCTACCAATGGAGCATCCTCAGGAAATGGTGGCGGACAGAGCAGTGGCACTGCCAGCCGCGCTTCTTCCGGGACATCTGTATCGAATAGTGATTTGTTTATTACAGCTACTGCCAGTAAGACGACGGTGTATGAACAAGAAGCATTCCTATTGACATATAAGATATATACCTTGGTGGACTTGCGTATGTTTGACAATGTGAAGTTGCCCGACTTCAAAGGATTCCATTCTCAGGAAGTGGAACTTCCTAATGACAGAAGATGGGGATTGGAGCATTATAAAGGTAGAAATTATCAGTCTACAATCTATCGTCAGTTTGTGTTGTTCCCACAACAAGCCGGTAAGTTGACGATTGATGCTGCACGCTTTGACGCTTCCATTGCAAAGGCTACACAAGTTGCTGATCCGTTCGAGGCATTTTTCAATGGAGGAAGCAATTACGTAGAAGTTAAAAAGACAATTTTGACTCCGCAATTGACGATTGACGTAAAACCCTTGCCAGTAGGTAAGCCAGCTGATTTTTCTGGAGGAGTGGGAGAGTTCAATATAACTTCTTCTATCAATAGTACAAATGTCAAGACCAATGATGCCGTTACTGTCAAACTTGTCATCTCTGGTACCGGCAATCTGAAGTTGCTTTCTAATCCGGAAGTCAAATTCCCCGAGGATTTTGAGGTATATGATCCGAAGGTGGACAATAAATTCCGTCTGACAAATTCGGGCCTCTCCGGTAGTAAGGTCATTGAGTATCTGGCAATTCCCCGTAATGCGGGAACTTATAAGATTCCTGCCGTAAAGTTCAGTTATTTTGATATTAATTCCCGTTCGTATAAAACGCTGACTACGGAAGAGTATGAATTGCATGTGGAAAAGGGAGCAGGTAATGCAGCTCAGACCATTGCAAACTTTACAAGCAAGGAAGACTTGAAAGTATTAAACGAGGATATTCGTTTTATCAAGCAGAATAATGTCACTTTGTCTCCCAAAGGTGATTTCTTCTTCGGTTCGTTGACGTATTGGTTGCTTTATTTGATACCGGGTATTGCATTCATTACATTCTTTATCATCTATCGTAAGCAAATAGCAGCCAATGCAAATGTAGCAAAGATGCGTACTAAGAAAGCCAATAAAGTGGCGGTGAAACGTATGAAACAAGCTGGTAAATTATTGGCCGAGAATAAGAAAGACGCATTTTATGATGAGGTTTTGAAGGCTCTTTGGGGGTATATCAGTGATAAACTGAACATTCCGGTATCCCGTTTGTCTAAGGATAATATCGAAGAGGAACTTCGTAATTATGGTGTGAATGATGCGTTGATAAAGGAATTCCTCGATGCATTGAACAACTGTGAGTTTGCCCGCTTTGCTCCGGGTGATGATAACCAGGCTATGGATAAGGTATATTCAGCTTCTTTGGAAGTTATCAGCAAAATGGAAAACTCGATAAAACATTAATCAGGAGGAAATGGTAATGAATAGAATATTGTTTTTTACTCTTAGTCTAGTGATGGCAATTACTGCCTATGGGCAGAATCCTGCATCTGTAGATACATTACAGACTGGTAGTGACTCTACATCCGTCGGTTCACATGCGGAATTCTCTGCTGCAAGACAAGAAAGCAATGTGACAAAGGCTGAAGGTGACAGCGCCTATATACGGAATGATTATGCTTCTGCCATTCAAATATATGAGAATCTGTTAAAGAAGGGAGAGGCTGCAGAGGTCTATTATAATCTTGGCAACAGTTATTATAAGGCAGATGATATAGCAAAAGCTATATTGAATTATGAGCGTGCCTTGTTGTTGGAACCTGGTAATGCTGATATTCGTGCAAATTTGGAAATAGCACGTTCTAAGACAATCGATAAGGTAATCCCAGTTCCTGAGGTTTTCTTTGTATCTTGGACTAAATCGTTGATTAATTGTCTTAGCGTAGATGCATGGGCTAAGTTGGGGATTGTGTTCTTTGTACTATTACTCGTTTCATTCTATCTCTTTTTCTTTTCAAAACAGATTATGGGGAAGAAAGTGGGATTTATTGCAGGAATAGTATTCCTGGCTCTTGTTATATTGAGTAATGTGTTTGCTGCTCAGCAGAAAGGCGAACTGATGGAACGTAGTGAAGCTATAGTGTTAGCACCTAGTGTCACAGTGCGTAGTACTCCCAGTGAAAGTGGTACAAGTCTGTTCATTCTTCATGAGGGACGTAAAGTTGAAATGAAAGACAACTCTATGCGTGAATGGAAAGAAATTCGTTTGGAAGACGGTAAAGTAGGGTGGGTTCCAGCTTCCGCCATAGAAGGTATTTAAATTTTCCCTATATTCTAAAAACAGCTCGTATAAGCCCGATAATTCTGCTTTATACGAGCTGTTTCTGTATGTTTTTAGGAGCTTTTTCTTCGTATTTATAATTCTGTATACTTCATTAGTGTCCCATTAAAATTGGGACGAATTAAAAATTAAACAAACTTGGCCCATTTGGTCCGAATCGTTCTTTGTCATTTTGAAATTTAGTTTTATTAAAGAGGTCTCTCAGATAAGTCTTATCAGTCAATGAGATGCTCAGTATTTGTAACACTTCATATGTACTTCTGTCCAGTTGCATATCGTGTTGAATGATTGCCACCAAACAGTAAGCGCATATAGCAGCATATATCTGTATTCGAACAGCATTCTCTGTAGTTCCCCAAAATCTTTTGATTTTAAGGTGCTGCTTGAGCCATTTGAAAAACAGCTCTACCTGCCAGCGATTTTTATAAAGTTCAGCAACTTGAAGCGCAGATATATGCATCGCATTGGTTATGAATATAAATTCTCGTTCTTGTTCTTCATCCCAATATTTAACCAGCCTAAGTGGCTCTGGTAATATTGTTTAGGATAGAATCCTGTCAGAAGTACACTCGCGTCTGAAAGCACATTCTTAGGCAGCCTACGTTTCCATTGGATGGATTTGTACCCGAGATTCTTTTTTGCTCTGACAACAAAGTAGGCTTCAATTTGATGAATTTTATACAGCATTTTGAAGTTGCTATAACCGCGGTCAAAGATGTAATAAGAGCTTGGTTCATAAGGAATTTCAATCATGACTTTAGAATCGTGTACGGATGCTTCCGTGATATGAAAGAATGCAGGAATCTGTGTTTCCACATCATATAATGTATGCACTTTAGTACCACCTTTCTTTTTGCGGAATTTTGCCCACCAAAAGACTGAAAGGCACAGGTCAATAGTTGTCGAATCGAAAGCATAAACGTTACCGCCAAGTTTGAAAATATGATTAGCACACTTTTGTCGTGCTTCGCTAACTAGGTAGTAAACATATTCTTCAAAGATGTGATAGTCTCTATCTTGATTTGCTCTTGCCAGCGATGACTTTGATACATTTTTACCCATTCCTAAATGATAACATTTGGAATGATGAGCTTCAAGAGCAACTATCAAATCTCGCAGACTTTCACGATTAGAAAGTTGGCCAAATATCAAAGCAAGTAGTTGATTCCAGCAGGTGAAGTGCTTCACATATTTATCGCCATCATACTTGGTGACTATGCGGTTAAACTTACTTCGATTCAGAAATGAAGCCAATTGAGCGAAAACGTATTTGTCTTGGAACATATGCCATCGGATTAATCTGATGCAAAGCTACAAATTCAAGTCCGTTCGCTCGGAGAATAGCTGTAACTAACTAAATTTCAAATATTTCAAAGAACTCTTTTAGATTTTAATGGGACAGTAATGTGTATACTTAAAAAATGATTATTTTTTGGAGAGGCAATATTCTTTTTGAAAAAAGATAAAGAAATAGTTTGTTTTATCCTTTTTTTTCCTTAAGTTTATAGCGTGATAATAAAAAATACAGAGTATTAACCATTAAATTTATGAATATGAGAACAATAACATTTAATGAATTACGTAAGATTAAAGACTCATTGCCTAGTGGTAGTATGCATAGAATAGCCGATGAACTTGGACTGAATGTTGACACTGTAAGAAATTTTTTCGGTGGA
Source organism: Bacteroides sp. CACC 737 (assembly GCF_013874375.1). NCBI lineage: Bacteria > Pseudomonadati > Bacteroidota > Bacteroidia > Bacteroidales > Bacteroidaceae > Bacteroides > Bacteroides sp. CACC 737. The sequence continues at coordinate 1,720,107 of NZ_CP059408.1, read as the reverse complement.
CACAATTTTAAGGAGGGGAAAAGTGTTGGGATTCACTTGGAACCTGGACCAGATGGTGGATTGGTTATGATTGATGATACTACTGTTTTAGAGCGAGCTTTAAAAATTTTAGATGAAATGGCAGGTAAGACTGAAGAAGCTGTTCGAGCTTAAGAAGAGAAAGTTAGAAGAATCCCAATTGCTGACAACAATTGGGATTTCTTATTTGTTTTAATCTCAAAATCAATGATATATGGAAGATAAATTAGTTACTTTGGCAATCTTAACGTACGCGAAAGCTCAAATATTGAAGAATGTTCTTGAAAATGAAGGTATTGAGACTTATATCCACAATGTAAACCAGATACAACCAGTTGTTTCTTCTGGTGTACGTGTGCGTATTAAGGAGAGTGACTTACCCCATGCTCTGAAAATTACTGAAAGTTCTGCATGGTTATCTGAAGAGGTAGTGGGGGGGAAGTCACCTAAACTGGAGAAGATTAGTAATAAAGTGCTAATTCCAGTGGATTTTTCCAATTATTCTTTGAAGACTTGCGAGTTCGGTTTCAATTTCGCTCAGAATATAGGTGCAGAAGTTGTTTTGCTACATGTTTATTTTACTCCTATATATGCAACTTCTTTGCCATACGGAGATGTATTTAACTATCAGCTAAGTGATGAGGAGAATGTAAGGAGTATCTTACAAAAAGTTCATGCTGATTTGAATGAATTATCTGATAAAGTAAAAGAGAAGGTAGCTTCCGGCGAGTTTCCAGATATTAAATATACTTGTGTTTTGCGTGAAGGTATTCCTGAAGAAGAGGTACTCCGCTATACCAAGGAATATCGGCCACGCATTATCATAATGGGAACTCGTGGTAGAAATCAGAAGGATATTGATTTGATTGGCAGTGTAACAGCTGAAGTGATTGAACGTAGCCGTGTACCGGTATTGGCCATTCCTGAAAATACTCCATTCAAGCAATTTTCTGAGGCTAAGCGTATTGCATTTATTACTAATTTTGATCAACGTGATTTAATAGCTTTTGATTCGCTAATAAATAATCTGAAATCATTTAAGTTTTCAGTGTCTCTGATACATCTTTCTGATGTTCAGAATACATGGAATGAAATAAAACTGGCTGGTATTAAGGAATATTTTCAAAAACAATATCCACAATTGGAAATACACTATGATGTGGTAAAGAATGATAATCTGCTTAGTAGTTTAGACAGTTATATCAAGAGTAATCATATTGATATTATGACATTAACTTCTTATAAAAGAAATATATTTTCGCGCTTATTTAATCCTGGTATTGCCAGAAAGATGATTTTCCATTCTGATACACCATTGTTGGTAATTTACGGAAGACCGAATACGTAGGTGTTGAATTGGATATATATGGTTTGATCAATATCAGGATTATGTTTAATATAATGCCGGGATGATTTAATCTAATTTTAGTTCTTCTTCTCTCTCACTTAAGAAATAATATTCTTTACTTTCTTTCAGAATAATAAAAGCCTAATTAAATTATTAATTAGGCTTTTATTATTCTGAAAGAAAGTATTACATCAACTTTTCAATTTCTTCGAATTCAGGGCCCATCTGCAAATTATAATACACTCTATATAGACCATTTAACCATAAATCTTTTTGATCAGGTTTCAGTTCTCTTGCCTTTTCATAATAAGGTTTTGCCTTTTCATAGAAAGTCTTCAGAGTAGCTTGGTCTTCTTTATACTTAGGATCATTAATATCTGTAGTTGCTTTTTCTGAGAAATCTTGTGCTTGTAAGCAGTAAATTAAACCTAAATTAGAGTATGCTTCTGCATAATTAGGATCTACTTCTATAGTTTTCTTATAGAATTCAATAGCTTTATCATAGTCCTTCATATTGTGATAAAGGTAGCCTTTTACATACAAATAGAATGTATTGTTAGGATCTTTAGCCAACATATCATCAGCAAACTGCATAGCCTCGTCATATTTGTTGTTATTGCTATAATAATCAATCAAATGACCGAAGAAGAATGAATGTTCAGGATATTTCTGGATACCTTCTTTCAAAGAAGCAATCCATTTAACAGTATCACCTTCGGCTTTCAATGCAGTAGAGATAAATTCCATAGCGTATTTCCCAACTTCTTTATCGTCTTGTGCATAAGGAGCATACTTCAAAATACTAGGATAATCTTCCATCTTAGCAGCTGCTAAACTTGCATAATATGCTATTTGAGGTAATACAGTATCTGTTTGTAACAGATTTTCCTTTTCAAACATCGGGTTGATAGCAATATCAATGTAGGTTGCAAAGAAATTCAACGCTTTTTTATTGTCTTCCTTGGCTGCATCGCCTTCTTTTTGTGAGGCCAAATTAAAGAATTGGATGCCGCCATTGATCAGATTACCGCGTTCTGCTAAAATTGTAGCAGAATTAGATTTTCTATATTTATTCTTGATTTTGCCCTTTTCATTGGGAATTTGTGCTAATTCGTCACATTTGAAGTAGAATTTACACATGTTTAATGCACTATTATATACCTGAAGAGTGTCATAAGGTTTTCTCAGATAGGCATTTTCCATTTCTTTCTCACTTCTTTTTCTTTGGATAAGACCTGCTACATCCCACGTTTCGGCATTGTCCTTTGTTTCGGGATTAGTTAAAGCTTGATTTATCAGTTCCTCTGCTTTGGCAAAGTCAGGATTTACTCCGTTAGCAATACTTTTAGCCTCTTTTACGTTCTTTTCTTGGGCGAAAGTAAAACTTGCGGCAAGTAGTAAAACCATTGAAAATAATACTCTTTTCATGATTGTAGAAAATTTAAATTAATATTATGTCTATTCTTCATTTTCACTGTTTACCTCGTTCTGAGGGCTTTCAAGGGTATTTTCTTCCCCCTCCTCTATAAGTTCCTCTTCATTTTCTGAAGTGACTTTACATACAGAGCCAATTTCGTCATTACGTTTCTCAAGGTTGATTAGGCGTACACCTTGTGTAGCACGTCCCATGATACGAACATCGGCAACTTTCAGACGGATGGTAATACCGGATTTATTAATAATCATCAAGTCATTTTCATCTGTAACAGACTTGATCGTTACTAATTTACCCGTTTTATCGGTGATATTCATTGTTTTCACACCTTTACCTCCACGATTGGTTTTGCGATAATCTTCAATATCCGAACGTTTGCCATATCCTTGTTCCGATACAACCATAATTGTTTCCGCCTCAGGATCTTTGATGCATATCATACCTACTACTTCGTCTTGACCGTCCTCATCCAATGTCATGCCACGTACACCGGTGGCAGTACGTCCCATAACACGCACAGCACTTTCATGGAAACGAATGGCACGTCCGTTACGGTTGGCAATGATGATTTCATTGTCGCCGTTTGTCATACGCACTTCGATTACACGGTCGTCTTCACGGATAGTGATAGCATTTACACCATTTTGGCGAGGGCGTGAATACTGCTCAAGCAATGTTTTCTTAATGACACCATTTTTGGTACAGAACAATACATAATGGCTGTTGATAAACTCTTGGTCGTTCAGGTTCTTCACGCGCAAATAGGCGTTTACAGCATCGTCAGAGTCGATATTCAACAAATTCTGGATGGCGCGACCTTTCGAATTCTTAGTACCTTCAGGGATTTCGTATACCTTCAGCCAGTAACATTTACCTTTCTGTGTAAAGAACATCATGGTATTATGCATGGTTGCAGGATAAATATGCTCTACAAAGTCTGCATCGCGGGTTTCGGTACCTTTGGAGCCTACCCCACCACGGTTTTGCGCACGGAATTCGCTCAGCGGTGTACGCTTGATGTATCCCATGTGTGAGATGGTGATAATCATTTCATCATCTGCATAGAAGTCTTCCGGATTGAATTCTTCTGATGAGTAGACGATTTCTGAGCGACGTTCGTCACCATACTTCTCTTTTACTTCAATCAGTTCATCTTTAATGACTTTGCGGCAGAGTTCGTCATTGACAAGAATCTCTTCCAAATAAGCAATCTGCTTCTGAATTTCCTCATATTCGGCGTGCAGTTGGTCTTGCATCAGGCCTGTGAGCTGGCGCAAACGCATTTCAACAATAGCACGTGACTGAATTTCACTGAGTTGGAATCGCTCCATCAAACCAGATATCGCATCATTCGGTGTTTTAGCAGCACGGATAATCTTAATTACTTCGTCGATATTATCAGATGCAATGATTAATCCTTCCAGAATATGTGCACGTTCTTTGGCCTTGCGCAAATCGTACTGAGTACGGCGGATGACTACGTCGTGTCTGTGCTCAACGAAGTATTTTATCAAATCTTTTAGATTCAACAGACGTGGACGGCCATGTACCAATGCAACATTGTTCACACCAAAAGATGTCTGCAGCATTGTCATCTTGTAGAGCTTGTTGAGTACAACGCTGGCATTTGCATCACGTTTTACATCAATAACGATACGCATACCTTCACGGTCGGATTCGTCATTAGCATTGGCAATACCTTCAATTTTCTTTTCGTTGGCCAAATCGGCTATATTCTTAATCAATTCAGCTTTGTTGACGCCATAAGGAATTTCTGTCACAACGATTTTATCGTGCGTCGAACCAGTCTCAATTTCGGCTCTAGCACGCATTATGACACGTCCGCGTCCTGTGAGATAGGCTTCGCGAACACCGTTCATACCGTATATATAGCCTCCGGTCGGGAAGTCGGGAGCTTTAACATACGTCATCAACTCTTCTATATCGATGTCATTATTTTCGATGTATGCAATACAAGCGTCAATAACCTCAGATAGATTATGAGTCGGCATATTGGTAGCCATACCTACAGCAATACCAGATGCACCATTTACCAAAAGATTTGGAATACGGGCCGGCATGACGGTAGGCTCTTGCAGAGAGTCATCGAAATTGTTCTGCATGTCAACAGTCTCTTTTTCAAGGTCTGTCATCATGTCTTCACCAATTTTTCGCAAACGACACTCGGTATAACGCATGGCAGCAGCGCTGTCACCGTCTACTGAACCGTAGTTACCTTGTCCGTCTACCAACATGTAACGCATTGCCCAAGGCTGAGCCATACGTACAAGAGCTCCGTAAACGGACGAGTCGCCATGAGGGTGATATTTACCTAATACTTCACCTACAACTCTGGCTGATTTTTTATAAGGTTTGTCGGAGGTATTTCCCAATCCCATCATTCCGAAAAGAATTCTTCGGTGAACGGGTTTAAAACCATCTCTAACATCCGGAAGGGCACGTGAGACAATGACCGACATAGAGTAGTCAATGTACGATGACTTCATTTCCTCCTCGATGTTAATCTTTATAATTCTGTCTTGTTCAAGCATTTAAAAAGATTATTAATTATACATTTTCGGGTTCGTGAAAAACCACGCTAAAGTACTGCTTTTTTACGATATACAAAAGTTTTCCTCCATAAACTTTGTTGCCTGCGGCATAAATATAGAAGTACTCCCTCCTTTCCTCCCCAAGTTGCCATTAATATATAAGGTATAAAATGGAAAAACAGATTTGAAATTTGTGGCACGGGATTTGTATACTATTAAATCAGTTAAATATGATACGTTGAATTAATAAATGCGTATCTTTGTCGTGGATAACCTTTTTAATTGAGGAGAATTATAAAATATGAACAATCAATTTTCACAAAGAGTTTCAGACATAATTACTTATAGCAAGGAAGAAGCCAATCGATTGAGAAATCGTTATATTGGTCCGGAACACCTTCTGCTCGGCATGTTGCGTGATGGCGGAGGAAAAGCTATTGAAATATTGTTGAAACTTGATATAGATTTAAAACGAGTAAAAAGTCGCCTGGAGGGTTTCCTGAAAGATGCCGAGGACGATACTCTCTTGCCGGACGCTGAAGTGCCCTTGTCCCCGATGACGGCTAAGATATTGAAGATGTGTATGCTTGAAGCGCGTTTGCTGAAAAGTGCAACTGCCGATACGGAACATGTATTGCTGGCTATCTTGAAAGACGGAGACAATCTTGCTGCAACTGTTTTGGAAGAACACCGGGTGGATTATCAGGCTGTATTTGAACAGCTTTCGATGAAATCGACCAATCCGAATGCGGGAATGGGATTCGCTGAGGATGATGAAGAGGATGAAGAAGACATGAGTATGTCTCGCTCCTCCCGTACTGGAGGGGCTGGTTCGGCTTCGGCTGCACAGACTGCATCTAGAAAGCCGTCCAATGATACCCCCGTGCTGGACAATTTCGGCGTAGACATGACCCGGGCTGCCGAAGAAGGCAAGCTGGACCCGGTTGTGGGTCGCGAACGCGAGATTGAACGTCTGGCGCAAATCTTGAGCCGCCGCAAGAAGAACAATCCGGTGCTTATCGGTGAACCAGGAGTCGGAAAATCTGCCATTGTAGAGGGTTTGGCATTGCGTATTGTGCAAAAGAAAGTTTCGCGCATTTTGTTTGAAAAGCGCGTGGTGATGCTTGATATGGCCTCTGTGGTGGCGGGAACAAAATATCGTGGTCAGTTTGAGGAACGTATCCGCTCTATTATCAACGAGTTGCAGAAAAATCCGAATGTCATCCTTTTCATCGATGAAATCCATACGATTGTAGGTGCCGGTGCTGCTGCCGGTTCCATGGATGCTGCCAATATGCTGAAACCGGCTTTAGCGCGTGGTGAAATCCAGTGTATTGGAGCTACCACTCTCGATGAATACAGAAAGAATATTGAGAAAGACGGTGCTTTGGAACGTCGTTTCCAAAAGGTGATTGTAGAGCCTACCACAGCTGAAGAAACGCTTCAGATATTGAAGAATATCAAGGAGAAGTATGAAGACCATCATAACGTGAGCTACACGGATGAAGCCTTGGAAGCATGTGTCAAGTTGTCAGCACGCTATATAACCGACCGCAACTTCCCGGATAAAGCTATTGATGCTTTGGACGAGGCGGGGTCGCGTGTGCATTTGACGAATATTAATGTTCCGAAAGAAATTGAGGAGCAGGAAAAGCTGATTGAAGAGGCACGTGGCTTGAAGGCTGAAGCTGTAAAATCACAGAATTTTGAGCTGGCTGCTAGCTACCGTGACCGTGAGAAGGAACTTTCTGTCCGCTTGGAGGAGATGAAGGTCGAGTGGGAAGCCCGTTTGAAGGATGACCGCCAAACGGTAGGCGAAGAGGAAATAGCCAATGTTATTTCGATGATGTCCGGTGTACCCGTACAGCGCATGGCGCAGGCAGAAGGACTTAAACTGGCCGGAATGAAGGAAGAACTACAGGCGAAGGTGATAGCTCAAGATGCTGCGATAGAGAAACTTACCAAAGCAATCTTGCGTAGCCGTGTAGGGTTGAAAGACCCGAACCATCCCATCGGAACCTTTATGTTCCTTGGCCCTACTGGTGTGGGTAAGACGCATTTGGCAAAGCAATTGGCAAAATATATGTTTGGCTCTGCCGATGCCTTGATACGTATCGATATGAGCGAGTATATGGAGAAATACACCGTATCTCGTATGATTGGTGCCGCTCCGGGATATGTGGGCTATGAGGAAGGCGGCCAGTTGACCGAAAAGGTTCGTCGCAAGCCGTATTCCATTGTCTTGCTGGATGAGATTGAGAAAGCTCATCCGGATGTGTTCAACATCTTGCTTCAGGTACTGGATGAAGGTCGTTTGACTGACAATTATGGCAGAACCATTGATTTCAAGAATACGGTTATCATTATGACCTCCAATATCGGTACGCGACAGTTGAAGGAATTTGGCCGTGGCGTAGGTTTTACGGCGCAAAACCGCACGGATGGCAATGAACATTCGCGCAGCGTGATACAAAAGGCTCTGAACAAGACCTTTGCTCCCGAATTCTTGAATCGTTTGGATGAAATCATTACTTTCGACCAGCTCTCCTTGGAGGCCATCACAAAGATTGTGGACATTGAGCTGAAAGGCTTGTACGAACGGGTTGAAGCAATTGGTTACAAGCTGGTTGTGGAGGATGATGCAAAGACATTCCTTGCTTCGAAAGGGTACGATGTACAGTTTGGTGCGCGTCCATTGAAGCGTGCTATTCAGAACCACTTGGAGGATGGACTTTCTGAGCTGATAGTGGCGGCGGAGTTACAGCCGGGTGATACGGTAAACGTATCAGTAGACAAAGAAAAAGACGAGTTGAGCATCAAGAAGGCATAAGCTGTTCTTTATAAAAACCGTCAAAATGTCAGTCCTTATGGGCTGGCATTTTTTTTGTGCTATATCTGCCGGAATAATTAAAAATATAAATCTAAAAAATATAAATGTAGTATGCAAAAAGGTAATATTGGGGTAACTACTGAGAATATCTTCCCCGTCATTAAAAAGTTCTTGTATAGTGATCATGAAATTTTTCTCCGTGAGTTGGTTTCTAATGCGGTTGATGCTACACAGAAGCTGAGAACGCTCTCCTCTATCGGTGAGTTCAAGGGTGAAGTTGGCGATTTAACCGTACATGTTTCGCTGGGAAAAGATACCATTACGGTGTCCGACCATGGTATAGGTCTTACGGCTGAAGAAATAGACAAGTATATTAACCAGATAGCTTTCTCTGGCGCCAATGACTTCCTTGAGAAATATAAAAACGATGCCAACGCCATCATCGGCCATTTCGGATTGGGTTTCTATTCGGCTTTTATGGTTGCCAAGAAAGTCGAAATCATCACTAAATCCTATCGGGAAGGCACCCAGGCTGTAAAGTGGACATGCGATGGCAGTCCGGAGTTTACGATTGAAGACACTGATAAGGCAGAACGTGGTACGGATATCGTTCTTTACATAGACGATGACTGCAAGGAATTCCTTGAAGAAGCACGCATCTCCTCTTTGTTGAAGAAGTATTGCAGTTTCCTCCCTATTCCGGTTGCATTCGGCAAGAAGAAAGAATGGAAAGACGGCAAGCAGGTTGAAACTGCCGAGGATAATATCATCAATGATTCCAACCCGTTGTGGACGCTGAAACCCAGCGAATTGAAAGATGAAGATTATAAGAAGTTCTACCGTGACCTTTATCCTATGTCCGACGAACCTTTATTCTGGATTCATCTGAATGTGGATTATCCGTTCCACCTTACCGGTATTCTGTACTTCCCTAAAGTGAAAAGCAACATTGAGTTGAACAAGAATAAGATTCAGCTCTACTGTAACCAGGTATATGTAACGGATTCGGTGGAAGGTATTGTTCCTGATTTCTTGACCCTGCTGCATGGTGTGCTCGATTCACCGGACATTCCATTGAACGTTTCCCGTTCTTATCTGCAGAGCGATGCCAACGTGAAGAAGATTTCTACATATATCACGAAGAAGGTGTCAGACCGTTTGCAGTCTATCTTCAAGAATGACCGTAAACAGTTTGAGGAAAAGTGGAATGACTTGAAAATCTTCATCAACTACGGAATGCTTACGCAGGAAGATTTCTATGATAGAGCCAAGGATTTTGCCCTTTTCACCGATACAGACAGCAAATATTATACTTTCGAAGAGTATAAGACGTTGATTAAAGATAACCAGACGGATAAGGATGGAAATCTGATTTATCTGTATGCCAACAATAAAGATGAACAATACAGCTACATAGAGGCCGCTACGAATAAAGGATACAATGTGCTGTTGATGGATGGACAGCTGGACATTGCGGTGGTGAGCATGTTGGAACAGAAGTTCGAAAAGGTTCGCTTCACTCGTGTAGACAGCGATATTATTGATAATCTGATTGTCAAGGAAGACAAGAAGAATGAAGCGTTGGAAGCCGGTAAGCAGGAAGTTCTTTCTTCCATCTTCAAGAGCCAGTTGCCCAAGATGGATAAGACGGAGTTCAACATCACGGCGCAGGCTTTGGGCGAAAACGCCACTCCTATCATGATAACTCAGAGCGAGTACATGCGCCGTATGAAGGAAATGGCCAATATTCAGGCTGGAATGAGCTTCTATGGCGAAATGCCGGATATGTTTAACCTAGTATTGAATTCAGACCATAAGCTGGTGAAGGAAGTGCTGGCAGATGAGGACAAGGAATGTGCTGCTGCCGTTGCTCCAGTTCAGGCAGAGATGGATGAAGTGAACAAGCAACGTAATGAGTTGAAAAAGAAGCAGGAAGGAAAGAAAGATGAGGATATACCGACTGCCGAAAAAGATAAGGTAAGTGAGCTGGATAAGAAGTGGAATGAACTGAAAACGCAGAAAGAAGGTGTCTTTGCCGATTATGCAGCCAAGAATAAGGTTGTCCGTCAGCTGATAGATTTGGCACTGTTGCAGAATGGTATGTTGAAAGGTGAAGCTTTGAACAACTTTGTCAAGAGAAGCATTGACCTGATAAAATAAGTCCCTTTAAATTTGCATTTAATATATGCAAGGGTATTGTGATTCTTCAGAGTCGCAATACCCTTTTTTATTCATTTTCACCAATTATAAAGTGATTTTCTCCGTTGAATACGGCATTTTTAGAAACTATTGTTTATATTTGGGGCAATGAACATTTATCTTACTCGGAATCGCATAGTTATGAAAAGAGTTTTATTGTTTTTGTCGTTTCTTCTATGTACCTTTGTTTTACAAGCTCAGAAAGTGGGGCTTGTATTGAGTGGCGGTGGAGCAAAAGGCATGACTCATATTGGCATTATCCGGGCTTTGGAAGAGAATAATATCCCCATTGATTATATAACCGGAACCTCTATGGGAGCTATCATCGGTTCGCTGTATGCTATGGGGTATTCTCCGGACGATATGGAGGCGCTCTTGCGCTCTCCCGACTTTAAGCGTTGGTATTCGGGTAAAGTGGAGCCCAAATACGAGTATTATTTTAAAAAGAATCGTCCTTCACCGGAATTTTTCAATATCCGTTTCGCTTTTAGAGACTCGCTGCATATAAAGCCTCAGATACTTCCCACAAGCATGGTCAACCCCATACAGATGAATCTGGTATTTGTGGAATTGTTTGCACGCGCTACGGCTGCATGTGGCGGTAATTTCAACAAACTGTTTGTCCCCTTTCGCTGTATAGCATCCGATGTGTACAATAAAAAGCCATTGGTATTGGGTAAAGGGGATTTGGGGGATGCGGTACGTGCTTCCATGAGCTTTCCATTTGTCTTTAAACCGATAGAAATAGACAGTACACTTGCTTATGATGGCGGTATTTATAATAATTTCCCTACGGATGTGATGCGGGAAGATTTTCATCCGGATGTCATTATTGGCAGTGTGGTGGCGGCAAATCCCGGTAAGCCGAAGGAGAATGACCTGATGAGCCAATTGGAGAATATGATTATGCAGAAGACCGATTATTCCATTCCGGACTCATTGGGTATAGTCATGACCTTCAAGTACGATGATGTCAACCTGCTGGATTTTGACCGTCTGCAGGAATTGCACGATATAGGCTACAACCGTACTCTTAATATGATGGATTCCATCAAAAGCCGTGTTCACCGTAGGGTGAATGCTGATAATGTGCGTTTGAGGCGCCTTGTTTTCCGGAGTAACCTACCTCAATTCCGTTTCCGGGATATTATTATTGAAGGGGCGAATGCCCAACAGCAAGCCTACATCAAAAAAGAATTCCATGATGAGGAGCATGAAGTTTTTACTTATGAAGACTTGAAGCGCGGGTATTTTCGTTTGCTGGCAGATAATATGATTTCGGAAATAGTTCCTCACGCAGTGTATGATTCGGAAGCCGATTTATATCAGCTGCATTTGAAGGTGAAGATGGAGGATAATTTTTCCGTGCGTCTGGGGGGCAGTGTCTCTACTACGAGCTCAAACCAAATCTATTTGGGGGTAGGATATCAGAACTTGAATTATTATTCCAAGGAAATAACTTTTGACGGTCAGTTGGGTAAGATTTATAATAATGCACAGTTGATGGGTAAGATTGATTTGCCTACCCGCATACCTACATCCTTTCGTTTTATTGCTTCAATCAGTACCTTCGATTACTACAAGAAGGATAAGTTGTTTTCCAAGAATGACAAGCCTTCATTCAATTCAAAAGATGAGCGCTTTGTGAAGTTGATGGTTGCCTTGCCGTTTCTGGCTAATAAGCGTGCGGAGTTCAGTCTGGGGTATGGCCAACTGGAAGATAACTATTTTCAATCCAGCGTAATAGATTTCGATAAGGACCGTTCGGACAGAAGTACATACAAACTTTTGGGAGGTTCCATCGGTTTCTATGGGAGTACCCTAAATACGCGGCAATACGCGACAAAAGGTTATTTGGAGAAGCTGATAGCCCAGGTCTTTACCGGGAGGGAAAGATTTGAACCTGGGAATCCGCAAGAAGGGTACAGTCCTTCCCCGCAAGAACGGCAATCATGGTTGCAAATTTCTTATATGAAGGAGGCATATCACACAATGGGACCGAAGTTCACCTTGGGATGGATGGCAGAAGCACTGTATTCGTCGAAAAATTTTTCTGAGAATTATACGGCAACTATGATGCAGGCAGGAGAATTTGCACCGACTCCACATAGTAAACTGATGTACAATGAAGCTTTTCGTGCCAACCAATATGTGGCTGCCGGCATCAAACCGATATATGTTTTGAATGATATGTTCCAGTTTCGGACAGAATTTTATGGCTTTACGCCGATTTTTCCGATAAAAAAGAATGCATTGAATAAAGCGTATTATGGAAAAGCATTCTCCCGCTTTGAGTATATGGGAGAAGTTTCTGTTATTTGTCATTTGCCCTTCGGAGCCATCTCTGCTTATGTAAATCATTATAGCTCACCGAGAAGGGAGTGGAATGTGGGGATGACAATCGGCTGGCAGTTGTTTAATTATCGCTTTGTCGAATAAATTTCTTCAAAAAAAGTTTGTATATTGTTTGCTAATTCGGAAAAAGTACGTATCTTTGCACCCGTTAAACAAAGAGGCCGCGTAGCTCAACTGAATAGAGTAGCTGACTACGGATCAGCCGGTTACAGGTTTGAATCCTGTCGCGGTCACAAGTTTTCATAATTTTTTTTAAGGGTCGCGTAGCTCAACTGAATAGAGTAGCTGACTACGGATCAGCCGGTTACAGGTTTGAATCCTGTCGCGATCACAAAGGATCTCCGCAAGAAAACTTGCGGAGATCCTTTGTTTTTACAGCTATCTCCCCTTGTATGGCACTGGCGCGTGTTTTGCTAAGTAAAACAAACTGTTTCCCTTAACTAAACACTTTGTTTCATTATGGAGAACACTTTGTTTCCCTTGACAGAACACTTTGTTCCATCATATAAAAACAAAGTGTTTTTCTCTGCTGAAACAAAGTGTTCAGTATTGTGAACTAATAGATTAGCTGAAATAATAGTCTTGTCTTGATTGAGCTAGAGACGTCTTTTTCTCGATTTAACCAGATGTCTTTTTGCTTTATAACGTAATCAGTAGACTGTTTTGGGATTATTGTACTGATAAATATAGTCACATAGGAAAAAAAGAAGGAGTTAATTCCGTGTTTCCACAAAATTAACTCCTTGCATAGCTGATATTAATATGTTGTATACTGGAAATTAATATCCTATAGGGGCGGTATAAGACCTTAGCATTTGATGTTCAATTCATCCAGAATCTTGCGCATGGCTTCGAAGGTGGTGATTCTGGTCGGTACCAATGGCAGGCGGAGCTTGTTCTCAATCATTCCCATTGCGTTCAGCATGGCTTTTACTCCGGCAGGGTTGCCGTCTACAAACAGAAGCTTGAATAATTCGGCAAATTTGTGGTGAATGGTCAATGCATTGGCATAGTCCCCTTGCAGTGCCAGACGTACCATACGGCTGAACTCACGCGGGAACGCGTTTCCAATGACCGAGATGATGCCGACGGCCCCCAAAGTAATCAGAGGGAAGGTGATGCCGTCATCGCCCGAAATAACGTCGAAATTGGCCGGTTTGTTTTTGATGATGTCGTCCATCTGCGTGATGTCGCCCGAAGCTTCTTTGACGGCTATCACATTCTTGAAATCACGTGCAATGCGCAGGGTTGTTTCCGCCTTCATGTTCACGCCGGTACGACCGGGGACATTATAAAGCACAATCGGTAAATCCGTTGCTTCAGAAATGGCCTTATAATGCTGATATATACCTTCTTGCGATGGCTTGTTGTAATATGGAACGACGGATAGAATGGCATCTACTCCGGTGAAATCGTCATTTTTCAGTGTTTCCACTATGGCCCGGGTGTTGTTTCCACCTACGCCCAGCAGGATAGGAATTCTTCCGTTCACTCGCTCGATGACCATTTTCTTGATTTTCTTTTTCTCTTCTTCAGTCAGAGTCGGAGTTTCTGCTGTGGTGCCGAGCACACATAAAAAGTCGGTATTGTTTTGAAGTTGATAGTCTACCAAACGCATCAACGCATCGTAATCAACGCTTTCATCCTCTTTAAATGGAGTAATCAGCGCTACCCCCATTCCTTTCAATCTTGTCTGTATCATGAGTATTATAAAGTAATCTCTAATTAAATGACTCGCAAAAGTACGAATTTTTTCGATTTACCCTACAAATATAAGCCATAAAAAAGCTTTTTGTGGAAATTTGTTAGGATAGCAATGCCAAAAACTCATCTTCGCTCATAATCTTTACTCCCAGTTTCTGCGCTTTCTCCAGTTTGGCAGGTCCCATATTTTCTCCGGCCAGGATAAAGCTGGTTTTGGAGGAGATACTTCCGACGTTTTTTCCACCGTTCTTTTCAATCATCTCTTTGTATTCGTCCCGTGAGTGGTGGGTGAATACGCCGCTGATGACGATGGACTGGCCCGCCAGTTTGTCGGTGTATCCGCTGAGGTCTTCTTCTGTCCGGTGGAGTTGCAGACCGTTCGATTTCAGCCGTTCCACCAGCTCTCTGTTGGTAGGATTGGAGAAGTAAGTTATAATGCTCTGCGCTATTTTTTCACCGATTTCATCGATGTTTTTCAGCTTTTCGAGGTCTGCGTTTTCCAGCTCTTCGATGTCCATAAAGGACTTGGCTATTTTCTTGGCAACCGTTTCTCCCACGAAGCGTATGCCCAGTGCAAAGAGCACTCTTTCGAATGGCACTTCTTTACTTGCCGCAATACCGTTGACTATGTTTTCTGCCGATTTTTCGCCCATCCGTTCCAGGTTCTTGATGTCGTCGGTTTTGAGCCGGTATAAATCTGCAGTATCTTTTATCAGTCCCAATCGGTAGAACATATCTACAGTTTCAGGTCCCAGTCCGTCTATATTCATGGCTTTGCGGCTGATGAAATGCTCTATCTTCCCTTTAATCTGCGGAGGGCAAGCGGTTTCATTGGGGCAATAGTGGGCTGCTTCTCCTTCAAAACGTATCAGTTTGCTGCCGCATTCGGGACAATGGGTGATGAATTTCACTTTTTCACCGATAAGCATACTGCGGGCATCCTTATCGACACCGGTTATTTTGGGGATGATTTCACCGCCTTTTTCCACATACACCATGTCGCCTATATGCAGATCCAACCCCTCGATAATATCTGCATTGTGCAGGGAGGCACGTTTCACAATGGTGCCGGATAGTTGTACGGGGTCCAGGTTGGCGACCGGAGTCACTGCACCGGTGCGTCCTACCTGGTAGGTAACCTTGTTCAATCGTGTTAGTGCCCGTTCTGCCTGGAATTTATATGCGATGGCCCATCGGGGAGACTTGGCTGTGAATCCTAAATTCTTCTGCTGCCTCAAGCTGTTGACTTTTAGTACAATACCATCAGTAGCCACCGGAAGGTTCTTACGCTCCGTGTTCCAATAATTGATGTACTCGAAGACTTCCTCCAGGCTGTGGGCTTTTCTGGCGTGCTCTGATGTTTTAAATCCCCAGCTGGCGGCAGCTTGCAGGTTTTCGTAATGGCCGTCGCAGGGCAATTCTTCTCCCAATAGATAGTAGAGATAAGCATCCAGCTTTCTGGATGCTACGATGGCGGAATTCTGCAACTTCAAGGTACCGGAAGCAGCGTTGCGCGGATTGGCGAAAAGCGGTTCCTCACGTGCTTCCTTTTCCCGGTTCAGTTCTTCGAAAATCACCCAGGGCATCAGGATTTCCCCTCTGATTTCGAATGACTTAGGATAATTCCCGTGGAGGACCAGCGGAATCGTCCGGATTGTCTTTACATTGTCCGTCACATCATCGCCCTTTTCGCCGTCGCCACGGGTGACGGCACGCACCAGTTTGCCATCCTCGTAAGTCAGCGAGATGGAAGTACCGTCATACTTCAGCTCGCAGCAGATTTCAAACTCCTCGTTCAACGCTTTTTTTACCCGTTCGTAAAAGTCGGTCACTTCGTTTTCGGAATAGGTGTTTCCCAATGAAAGCATGGGATATTTGTGTGCCACTTGTGTGAAGTTCTTATTTAAATCACTTCCTACACGCATCGTGGGCGAATTATCATCTTGGTATTCAGGATGTTCTTTCTCTAAATCTTGTAGCTCGCGCATCAGGTCGTCAAACTCCTTGTCGGATATTTCAGGAGCATTCAGCACATAATAATTGTAGTTGTGCTGGTGTAATTCCGCACGGAGCTGGTCTATTTTTTCTTTTACAGTCATAGGGTTTTCGGATTGTTTGAACGCAAAAATACGGGTTTCTCCCCGAATATTTGTACTTTTGCAGCTTGAAATAGCTAAAATAAAGTTATATGCGCATTGACATTATCACAGTTTTACCGGAGATGATTGAGGGATTCTTCAACTGCTCCATCATGAAACGTGCTCAAAATAAAGGGCTTGCAGAGATACATATCCATAATCTTCGTGATTATACGGAAGATAAGTACCGTCGTGTAGACGATTATCCGTTTGGTGGCTTTGCCGGAATGGTCATGAAAATAGAGCCGATAGAGCGGTGTATCAACGCTTTGAAGGCTGAGCGGGATTACGACGAGGTTATCTTTACCACCCCCGATGGTGAGCAGTTCAATCAGCCGATGGCAAATACTCTTTCCCTTGCCCAGAATCTCATCATTCTCTGCGGGCATTTCAAAGGGATAGATTACCGGATTCGCGAGCATCTCATCACCAAGGAAATCAGTATCGGTGACTATGTGTTGACTGGCGGAGAACTGGCGGCTGCTGTCATGGCAGATGCCATCGTCCGTATCATTCCGGGAGTGATTTCCGATGAGCAGTCTGCACTTTCAGATTCCTTTCAGGACAATCTGCTGGCTGCACCGGTCTATACGCGTCCCGCTGATTACAATGGATGGAAGGTTCCGGATATTTTACTTTCTGGACACGAGGCCAAGATTAAGGAATGGGAGCTGCAACAGTCATTAGAAAGAACCCGTAGACTGCGCCCAGATTTGTTGGGAGAGTAAGTTTACTGATGTAAATAAAAAGAAAAAGGACATTCGTCAATGAATGTCCTTTTTTGTGAATATATATTGCGAATGGCAATCTCTTGTTATTCTTTATACCTCAAGTGCACCGATAATGTCCTTTACAGACTGATAACCGTGTCTGTCGAGATAGTCATTTATTCCTTCTACCACTTTCACCGTAACCGCCGGATCAATGAAGTTTGCCGTACCAATCTGGATGGCGGAGGCACCTGCAAGCATGAATTCCACAGCATCTTTCCAGTTCATGATACCTCCCAAGCCTATGACGGGGATTTTTACCGCCTTGGCCACTTGCCATACCATACGTAAGGCAATGGGTTTCACAGCTGCACCAGACATACCACCGGTTACAGTGGAGAGTATCGGACGCCTGCGTTCCGCGTCTATAGCCATTCCTAGCAGGGTATTGATAAGGGAAACGCTGTCTGCACCGCCATTTTCGGCTGCGCGGGCTATTTCGGTGATGTCGGTAACGTTCGGTGAGAGCTTTACGATAAGTGTCTTTTTGTAAACTGAGCGCACGGCTTTCACCACTTCTTCTGCTCCTTTGGCGGTAACACCGAATGCCATTCCTCCTTGCTTCACATTGGGGCAAGAGATGTTCAACTCTATGGCAGGAATTTTGTCAAGTTCATTAATGATTGCGGCTGTTTCGGCATAGTCTTCGATGGCAGAACCCGAAACATTTACAATCATGTTGGTCTGAATGTCCTTGATGCGGGGATAGATGTGTTCAACAAAGTAATGTACACCCTTATTTTGCAGTCCCACAGCGTTTAACATTCCCGAAGGAGTCTCTGCCATGCGCGGATATGGATTGCCTTCACGTTTGTGAAGGGTAGTTCCCTTTACAATTATACCACCTATTCGCGATAGTTCGATGAAATCGGCGAATTCTTCACCATATCCGAATGTTCCGGACGCAGTCATCACCGGATTATTCATTTGTAATTCACCGATATTTACATTTAAATCTGCCATAATAGTTTGTTTATATTAAAAACCGGACCTTCTTTACATACACACAAATGGCCTTCCGTGGTATTTTCCACACAGCATAGACAAGCGCCTATGCCACACGCCATCATATTCTCCAGAGATACTTCGCAACTGATGCCTTTACTTTTGGCATACTTTGCTACTGCCATCATCATCGGTTTGGGGCCGCAAGTATATATCTGCTCAAAGCACACCTTATTTAATATGGAGTGTTGCGTTACGTATCCCTTCTCTCCGTGGCTGCCATCTTCGGTGGTGGTATACACCTCGCCATAGGCGGCAAACTGTTCCAATTGAAGCAAATCTTTGTCACTTCTGGCACCCAGCAGGAAGGTTGGCTTGCAGCCTCTCTTGGCGAGCTGTTCGCCTAAATATAACATAGGAGCTGTACCTACACCTCCACCTACCAATAAGAGCTTGTCTGAGGGCTTTTCAGGCATTGTGAAGCAGTTTCCCAGCGGAAGCACTACATTGATTATGTCGCCTGCTTTTGCTTCGCCTAATCGCTTGGTTCCGTCACCTACGAGTTGGATTAAGAACCATACTTCGTTCCGTTGTCTATCTACATAATTGATGGAGATGGGGCGGCGCAAAAAAGTGGCAGGCGAACCGTCCACACGAATCTCTGCAAATTGTCCCGGAAGCATTTCCGGAAGTGGGGACGGAGAAGTCAGCTTCAACAACACATAGTTGGCATGCAAGCGGAGGTTCTCTGTCACTGTCAGATCTAAAATATACTTTTTCATATCTATAAAGAGGGATGTTTTTCTTTCGGGTGCAAAGATAGTGTAAACCGAGTGCAGAATAAAACGAACCCGTTTCTTTTTTATGCCGGGGCGTTAGTCTATTTCCATTCTCATTCCTTAATTTTCCGGTTTGAAAGTCTCGTAGGTATTGTCATCAAAGAAAATTCTTATTTCAGTGATTTTTCTGGGAGGTCTTTCTTTGTAGATAATCTCTTGTCTTACAATCTCTTTAGGTGCTTTTAGAGATGTTTCTAATGCAATTTCCTTGCGATTTTCAGTTTCATCCGGCCCTTTGGTCAGGTTTTCCGGATTCTCAGCGAATAAAGGATAGTCGAATCCATCGTTTTCGGGTGAATCCGGATTATTACTCATATTACCTTTTCCGGTAAGCAGCCACTCCAAGTTTATATCATTGTAGCGTTGATGTAATCGGAGAATAACTTCCGTACTTGGATATTTGTTACGCGGACCCAAGATGTGGGAAATGGTGGCTTGGGCCACGCCAATACTCTCGGCAAAAGCTCCTGCTGTCAGTTTCTCCCGGTCCATAACCATTTTGAACCTATCTTTTATACTCATGGTTTATGTGTTATTACAATTGTACATGCTATTTATTGGATTACAAAAGTAAAAAAATGACATCACAAAAGCAAATTAAAAATGTGATATTTTATGATTTACAAATGAAATGTTATTATTACAATATTCATCATTACAAATGCTATAATACAAATCATGGGTAAAATAGGTATTTATTTTAAGTTTAATAAAATGGTATATTTATCTAATTATTAGTGTGTTATATTGGTGATTTCTGATAATAAATACTATATTACATTTGTTTGTCGTTTATTTTATATAAAATATAATCTAATAATTTGATTAATCATTGTATATAATTTATATACATCTATTTATTGCTTGTAACTACATGGGTTAACCCCTACTCTATCATTTTTGTAAACTAATAGTTTACGATGTTGAATGTCGCTTATTACATTTGTTTTTTTAGATGTAATATTACATGTGTTATAATACACTCGTCATATAGATATATATGTAATGTGTTGAATTCACAATAGTCAATTATCCTAGTTGTGTATTACAACTATTGTACTCTTGAAAAGTGTAGCAGATTTCTTATATGACGATTTAAAGCTGAATTGCTCCATCTCTTCTTTTTTACTAAAGGAGAAAAAATGTGACATAAATAAGAGAATAAGATGCTTTATTTATTTTCTAGTCTTCAAGACTTAAATCCTTGCTTTATTTCTGTATAATTGGTCGATTCGTTATAAAAACGCGATTCTCAGAGCTTATAAATGGACGTAATTTGCTGTAAATATGAGTATTATCTTCTATTTTATAGTCTATGCTAAGGAGTAAAATAGAAAAAAGGGGGATAAATCCCCCTAAAAATGACATAATGATATCAAATCAGTCTGTTTTATGCTTTTTCCCTTTTATGGAAAAGTATACTGTATGGAAGTTAATGTAGAATCTTAAAGACCAATTCCCGGAGGATATCTCCATCGCTTAGGGAGGAATTTCCTACTCCTTTGGATTTGGCATCTGCATATCGAATCTCCCCGATTATCTGCATGGTCTTTACTCCGCTGTAACGACGCATGGCACTTAAGTATTCGCGCGACTGCCAGGGAGTCTTTAATCCTATGAAACTGGCAATACCCTGCTCCGTCTTTTCGGGCGCATAGTAAGCCAACATTAAGTTGGAGAAGAAGCCGAAAAGTAAAGATAAAGTCATCTGGATAGGATTCGTTTTCGGATTTTCTTCAAAATATTTTATTATTTTATTGGCCTTTAGTATGTCTTTTTCTACGATGGCACTGCGAAGTTCAAAGTTATTATAATCTTTGCTGATTCCGATGTTGCGTTCTATCTGTTCGGGGGTGACGCGTGTCTGACCTTTTGGAAGAGTTATAATCAGTTTTTCCA
Organism: Bacteroides sp. CACC 737; assembly: GCF_013874375.1. Lineage (NCBI taxonomy): Bacteria > Pseudomonadati > Bacteroidota > Bacteroidia > Bacteroidales > Bacteroidaceae > Bacteroides > Bacteroides sp. CACC 737. The sequence goes on along the minus strand of NZ_CP059408.1, from coordinate 1,699,075 downwards.
GTTCTCCCGTAAGGCGGCTGAGGTCCGTACCTACGAAATCGGCAAGCATGGAGGTAGCTTTGGGATCCAAATCTACACCTTTGCGCTTCATGTATGAGGTGATGAATGCCGGTAACTGGGCATCCTTTACCTTCTTGGATTCAAATAGAACCCCCACCTTCTCTATTTCGGCCACCAGCTTTTTTCTTCTGTCCAGCACCCCATGTTTGTGGCATAGAACAAGAATGGTGGAGTTCAACGGCTTTTGCAGGTAGTATGAAAGCTCTTCCATGTTGCGGATGGCCTGCGCTTCCTTTACGACTACGACCTGGCGTTCGGACATCATCGGATAGCGCTTGGCCGCATTGATGACAGTGGCTATATCCACATCTGCACCGTAGACTACGGTCAGGTTAAATTCCTTTTCGGTGTCAGTGAGAACATTGTCTACAATATAGTCGGAGATGAGGTCTATGTAATACGATTCCTCGCCCATGAGATAGTAGACGGGGCGGTATTGTTTGGCTCTCAACTCTTTTAGAATATCATCACAGGTCGTTTCTTGTTTTGCCATATAAAGTATGTGTTACGAGGGTATGTCCCGTAAAGAGGATTACCAGTCGAACTTCAAGTGTTTTACGGTTTTCTTCTCATCAATAATCATGCGCAGGGATGCAATTCCGATTTCAACATGCTCATTTACATAGTTCTGGGTAACCATGTTGTCGCTCTTGTCGGTTTTTACACCTTCCGGAATCATCGGTTGGTCCGAAACCAGCAGAAGGGCTCCCGTAGGAATATGATTGGCAAAACCACAACTGAATAAGGTTGCCGTTTCCATATCGACAGCCATGGCACGGGTTTTCTTCAGATATTCCTTGAACCCCTCGTCATGTTCCCAAATGCGGCGGTTGGTGGTGTATACGGTACCGGTCCAGTAGTCGCGGGCATAGTCGCGGATGGCGGAAGAAACGGCGCGTTGCAGCATAAATGCCGGGAGTGACGGGACTTCGGGCGGGAAGTAGTCGTTGGAAGTACCTTCGCCGCGGATGGCGGCTATGGGGAGGATGAGGTCCCCTATTCTATTTTTCTTGTCTATGCCGCCACACTTGCCTAGGAACAGACATGCCTTGGGCTTGATGGCGCTCAGCAAGTCCATGATAATGGCGGCATTAGGGCTTCCCATACCGAAATTAATGATGGTCATTCCTTCTGCGCTGGCAGATGTCATATTGGCATCTTTACCGAGAATGGGAACATTGAACTTTTTTGCGAAAATCTCTACATACTTGTTGAAGTTGGTTAACAGAATGTACTCTCCAAAATCCTCCAGGTTACGCTTTGTGTAACGGGGCAGCCAATTGGCTACGATTTCTTCTTTTGTTTTCATAAGATTTCATTAAATTTGTGTTCCCGAAAGACGGGAACCATTATTTAACTTACAAATGTAGTAAATGTTATCGTTAAACCTACCAGCATTCGATGCTAAAATTGCCGCAAGGAATGGAAAAAATGTTATTTTCGATGTAATCCGTCGTCGTTATGTTGCTTTGACGCCCGAAGAATGGGTGCGGCAGCACTTCGTCCACTTTCTTCTTGCTCACAAGGGGTATCCTCAGGCGCTTATGGCAAATGAAGTGCAGGTACAGCTGAATGGTACAAAGAAACGCTGTGATACGGTGCTTTATCGGCGTGACCTCACCGCCCGGATGATTGTGGAATACAAGGCGCCCGAAATAGAAATCACCCAAAAGGTTTTCGACCAGATTACCCGCTACAACATGGTGCTGAAAGTGGATTATCTGATTGTCAGCAACGGGCTTCAGCATTATTGTTGCCGCATAGATTACGAGCATAACAGCTATACTTTTCTGCAGGATATACCTGAGTATCAAGATTTATAGGAGGAGCTACCGATAGCCTTCTTGCCTTTCTCATCTCATCGCATCATATACCATGCGTGATATGCGGGCGATGATGTCTGCATTGTCCTCATCCGTCTCGTATGAGTCCATGATGAAGGTGGCAATGTAGTATTTCCGACCGTCGGGAAGAATAACGAGCCCGGCATCATTATCTGCAGTTTTCATACCGTCGGCATTGCGGTCGGAAGAACCGGTCTTGTGTCCTACCACGGTTTGGGCTGGCAACATACCTTTCAATTTGTTGGCGCCGGTTTCAGTATCTATCATGGTCTGCCACAAGAAGTCTTTCAGTTCCTTGTTGGAGAACAACTCTTTTTCATCGGCCGTTCTCAGTAGCTGGGCCATAGCGGAAGGAGTACTCCAGTTGCGGTATACAGCCTCGAAGCTGGAGTGCATGTCGTCTTCTGTTTCCGAGAGGTTGAAGGAGTCTATACCCAACCGGCGGATATAGTCATTGATATGTTTGATACCTCCTGCATATTCTATCAAGATGTCGCAGGCATTGTTGTCGCTTTGGGAAATGCTGTATTGCATCAGCTCCCTAAGCGTAATCGTGAAATCCTGGTCGGGAAACTTCTTCCGCAGGGGGCTGTAGGTATTGGGCAGCATTTGGGATGCCTTTATGGAAACAATGCTGTCCAGGCTGATGCTTTGCTTATCCATCTTGTCCAGTACGGCCAGTGCCACATGGAATTTGAATACACTGAGCAAGGGGAAGTGTACATGGTCGTTATACCGGAGCATGTCTCCTTTGTCTGTCCATACGGCTATACCAACGGTGGCTTTCTTGCCATTGAGAAGACTGTCAATCCGGTTTTCAAGTTCAGACATTTGCTGCGTCCGGACGACGGTAGCTATACAAGTGAATAAGGTAAGTATGGCGATGAAATATGCTTTCATAACTTCAATTTCTTTAAGAGGCAATTCGCACGCAAAGATACAACTTTTAGCAGCAAGTTGCTAAAATGAGTTATGGATTATGGGTTATAAGTGTGATAGCTTATAACCCATAATCCATAACTTGTAGCTCATCCTCCCTATTGTTTCTTACTGAACTTCTCCTGCAACTTCTGCATCAATTCGTAGAAATTCGGGATATAGACTGTGGCGAGCAATGTGTTCAGCGCCATACCAAATACTACGGCAGCTCCCAGTGCTACACGGCTTCCCGCCCCTGCTCCGGTTGCAAAAAGCAGCGGCATAACCCCGAATACAAATGCAAGCGATGTCATCAGAATAGGCCGCAGACGGATATGCCCTGCCTGAAATGCCGCATCACGGATTGAATTGCCTTGTGCACGGAAGTCACGTGCAAACTCCACAATCAGAATACCGTTTTTGGCAGACAAGGCAACCAGTAGGATGATACCGATTTGTGTGTAGATGCTGACCGGAGTTCCCATGACATAGCATCCCAGCATGGCACCGAGCAGCGCCACCGGAAGTCCCATTACGGCAGCTACCGGACTGGTCCAGCTTTCGTATTGTGCGGCAAGCACAAGGAAGGCAACCAACAGTGCCATGACGAATACGACGGTTGTAGTGGTTCCCGCCTGTGTCTCCTGATAGGCCACCGAAGTCCATTCATATCCGAACTCGTCTCCAAGATGCTCCTTGATTAGACTTTCCATTTGCCGGATACCCTCTCCCGAACTGCTGCCCGGAGCCACATTGCAAGTCACGGCTGCTGTGGAGTACATGTTGTAGCGGTTTATCTGGTCCATGCCAAGCTGTTCTTCCACTCGGGTGAAGGAGGAGAAAGGTACCATTTCGCCCGATGCATTGGGAACGCTCAGTTTCAGGACATCGTCGATGACACGCTGGGCATGGTCACCTGCTCCCAGCTTCACTTGGTAGATGTGGCCGAACTGCACATAATCATTGACGTAGGCCTCTCCCATATAGTAGCCCAGGGCAGTGAATACGCTGTTCAGCGGAATGCCCATCAGTTGCACCTTGTCGCGGTCGATATTCAGGAAATATTGCGGGACATTGGCTTGGTACTGGCTGCTGACCGATGCCAATGCCGGATAATTGTGGTAGTGCTCCATCAAGGTCTCTACGGCACGTTGCATCTCGGTGGCACCGAGGTTGTGGCGGTCTTCCAATTGGAGTTGCAGGCCTCCGGTGGCTCCCAGCCCGGGGATGGCAGGCGGAACCATGGCAAATATCTCTGCTTCCTGGATGCCATACACTTCCATATTGAAGCGTTGCACTACGGCTTCAGCCGTATGTTCCTTTCCCTTGCGTTCATTCCAGTTCTGCAGTACGATGAAGTAGGTGGCCGCATTGCTCTGTTCCCCTCCTCCCATCACGGAGAAGCCGGATATGCCGATGTAGTCCTTTACTTCGGGGTAAGAATCGAGAATCTTATTTATTTGTTTCCCTACGGCTTGGGTACGCTCCAGACTCGATGCAGGGGGAAGTTGTACGACTGCGAGGAAATAGCCGTCATCTTCTTCCGGAACAAACGTGGACGGCCATTTGACAAACAGCAGGACGGCAATCAGTGTGAACACCGCATACGAAACGATGGAAGCGCCGGGACGCCGGAGCAGATACTCCACTATCCGGTCGTAGACTCCTTGTGTCTTGTCGTACAGACGATTGAATCCTCGATACAAGGGATTCTTGGAAGGCCGGGTAGGTTGCAGCATCAAGGCACAGAGCGCCGGAGTAAGGGTCAGTGAGTTGAATCCGCTTAGTACGGTGCTGGCTGCAATGGTCAGGGCGAACTGTTTGTACAGTTGCCCCGAAATGCCACTGACGAGCGTTGTCGGGATAAATACGGCAAGCAGCACCAGCACTACCCCGACAATAGGTCCGGTAATCTCTCCCATCGCTTCGGTCACAGCCTGGCGGGAGGTGTAGCGCCCCGTGTCCAGCAGACGCGTGGAGTTCTCCACCACCACAATGGCATCATCCACCACGATGGCCACGGCAAGTATCAGTCCGAATAGTGTCAGCGTATTGATGGAGAAGCCGAACAAGGACATGACGGCCAGTGTGCCGATGAGTGATACCGGAATAGTGATGCAGGGAATGACGACCGCCCGCCAGTTCTGCAGGAACAGGAAGATGACGAGAACTACCAGCAGGGTTGTTTCAAGGAACGTCACCATCACTTCGTCTATGGAAGCATGAATGACATCCGTAGTGTCCAGGGTTACATTGTATTGTATGCCTGCAGGGAAATTTTGCGAGAGTTCCTGCATTTTTGCCTTTACTCCTTTGGAAACGTCCAGCGAGTTGCTGCCAGGTTGCTGATAGATAGCGATGGCAGCGGTGGGTTTCCCGTCCAGTTGGGATACTACGCTGTAAGAGGCCGAGCCCAGGTCGATATGCGCCACGTCGCGCAGACGGAGTATCTTCCCTCCGGTTTCGGTACGCAGGATAATGTTGCCGAACTCTTCGGGTGAGGTAAGGCGCCCTTTTACGGTCAGGCTGTATTGATAGGCATTTTTATTGTCTGTGCCGATGGGTTGCCCTACGTTACCTGCGCTGACCTCCACATTCTGTGATTGGATAGCTTGGTATACATCGGCCGGCGAAAGATAGCGGATGCGCATGGCGGCAGGGTCGAGCCAGATACGCATGGAGTAGTCCCCTGCTCCCATCACATTGACGGCGCCTACACCGGGCACGCGTGTTAACTGGTCTACGAGATTCAGCTTGGCATAGTTGCTGAGGTAAAGTCCGTCGTAGTCTTTGCTGTCCGACGTCATCGTGAGGAACATCACGATGTTCGATGACTGTTTCTGTACAGTGACGCCTTGCACCACAACGGGAGTAGGTAGTGACGACTGGGCCACGCTTACCCGGTTCTGGACCTGCACGGTAGCCATATCAATGTCTGTGCCTACGGCAAAAGTAATGGTAAGAGAGTAAGCGCCCGATGAGCTGGAGTTGGAGGACATGTAAAGCATTCCGTCCACTCCGTTGACTTGCTGCTCGATGGGGATGCCGACGGTTTGTGCCACCGTCTGCGCATTGGCTCCGGGATATACGGCACTGACTTGCACGGTGGGTGGTGTGATGTCCGGATATTGGGCAATGGGCAGGATGCCCAGTGTGACCAGTCCTGCTACGACGATGAGCAGCGCCAATACGGTAGCAAAGATAGGACGGTCTATGAAGAATTTTGAAAACATAGGCTTTGGTATTAATCAATTCATATTAGTTGTCAATAGGATGTATTTTCATTCCATCCCTTACCTTCATCAGTGCTTTGGTGACGTAGCGCTCCCGGGGAGTGATGCCTGCCCTTATCTGGCGCAGGCTGTCCCCTATCAGTTGTCCGGTTTCTATATGGCGGTAGCGCACTATATTCGAATCGTTGACTACGTATATGTATTTCCCCAACTGGTCGGTGCCGATGGAGGCATCCGGCAGCAGGATGGCCTGCTGTTGCTCTCCGTAGGGCAAGGTGATGCTGACGTAGAGGCCGCTTTTCAACAGTCCTTTAGGGTTGTCGAGACGGGCGCGGATGTTCAAAGTTCCGGTGTTCAAGTCTACGTTGGGCGAAAGATAGTCCAGCTGTGCGGGATAAGTGAGGAGTCCGTCTTTACCCAGGCTGACACTCACTTGCCGGGGGATACTGTCTCCCTGCTGCATCAGCATGGAGAGCCATTGGTTGTCTGCCACATTGAAGTAGGTGTACAAATGGTCGTCTTTGTAGATGGTTGCCAATGTGACGGGCTGCACGCTGCCGCCTACATAGCCTCCGGCATCCACCAGGTTACGGCTTACGGTGCCGTCGAAGGGAGCACGGACGGTGCAGTAGCTCAGATTGGTGCGTGCTGTGTTCAGGGCTGCTTCCGCATTGCTCACTGCAGCCTGCGAAGTTGCCACGTTGGATTGTGCTTGTAGCACTTGTATACGGCTTACAGCATCGCTTTTCACGGCTTCCTGCATACGTGTGTAGTTGTTTTGGGCGTATTCCAGGTTGGCGCGGGCAGTGTTGAGTTCTGCTTCTGCCTGCCGCACATTGTCTTGATAGACTGTCGGTTCGATGACAAAAAGTACTTGTCCCTGGCGTACCCGGCTGCCGGGAGCGTAAGCGATGGTTTGTAAGGTTCCGCTGACCCTGCCTACCAGGTCTACGGTCTTTTCAGAAGTCAGGTAGCCCGGATATTCTTTCGTCAGCGTAATGTTCTGCACTGTCGGACGGGCCACGCTTATCTCGGGAACGGGCATCGTTTGTGCCGTTTCTTTCTTTCCCCCGCATCCCGTTGCCAGCAATGGGAGGATGAGCAGGGTGATGTACATTTGATTTTTCATATACGGTTCGGTTTAGTTTATATTCTTATTTCTGATTCATTTCATATCCGCCTCCCAATGCCTGGTATAAGGCTATCAGATGCAGCAAGGAGCTGCCTTGTGCCTGCACCAGTTGATTTTCGTATGTCAGGAGTGAGCGTAGTGCGTCCAGTACGTTCTGGAAGGGAGTAAGCCCTTGTTTGTACAAATCGAGGGAGAGTTTCAGAGTTTCTTCTCCCTGGTTGCATACTTCGCGCATGGCAACAATCTGTTGGATGGAGTTGCGGTAGGAGTTCATGGCATTATCCGTTTCCTGCACGGCGGTAAGCACTGTCTGGTTGAACTGGTGAATGGATTCATCGAGCTGGGCACGTGCCAGACGGGTGGCGTTCACCAGTTTGGTACCGCTGAATAAGGTCCAGCTGATGCTTGGAGCAATTTCAAATGTCATACTGTTCCGTTTAGTCAAGTCCTTCAAGTCATGGGAGGAATAGCCGATGGAACCTTTCAGGAACACTTGCGGCAGCCAGTCTCTTTGGGATGCGCCAAGCATTGCCGCTTGTGCGTTGACTTGGCGTTCGGCTTGCCGTATATCGGGGCGGCGAAGCAGCAGGTCGGCAGGAATGCCGATGCCTATAGGTTCCATGTAGTCGGGCAGTTTACCCGGTTTTTCCAGTATGGGGCGGATATGTTGGGGATAAGTACCGAGTAAGATTGCGAGCGTTGTGATGTATTGGTTGATGCCTGCCTCCAGTTGCGGGATGGAGGCTTTGGTACTGTAAAACACGGATTTGGCTTGCGAGACATCCAGCTTGGATACCAGTCCGGTTTTGTAGCGTACTTCGGTGATGTTGAGTACGGCTGCCTGGGTATGGCAATTGTGGGTCACTACACTTAGTTCTTGCTGCAGTTCGCGGAGTCCGATGTAGGCGGAAGCTATCTGGGCACAGAGGGATACCATGACGGAGGTGTATTCCTCCTTGCTTGCCATGAAGGTTTCCCGCTGCGCCTTTACCCGTTGGCGGATACTTCCGAATACGTCCAGCTCCCAACTGGCGTTGAGCGAGGCGCTGTATGCACCGGTAATGGATTGCGGAAGTGCGTTGACATTGCCGCTGCTTTGCTGCCGCGCCCATCCTCCGTCCAATGAGATGGAAGGGAAAAAGCCGCCGCGTTCTATCCGCAGGTTGGCTTTGGCCATATCCATACGGTCCATGGCAGAAAGTACGGAATAGTTTTGAGTGGAGGCTACCGTAATCAGTGAATCCAGCATCGGGTCATCGAATGCTTTCCACCACTTGTCGTCAATGGGTGGTATCTGTTCGCTGAACAGATTGTCATCTCCGGGAATGGCATGGGAGACGTCCCTTCCCCAGCCTTGTGGGAGTGGCTTCTCAAGATAGCGGTTGGCTTTCTGTGCTATAGCCGCAGGACATAGGCATAATATGAGCAACGCAGTGCTCCAAGCTTTTATATTCATAAATAAAGGTTTAGGTGGTTATCTTTTTATGGGATTGATAACAACCTAAACCTTTATTTGTTTATGAGTATCTTATCAGGTGTACTGAGTGTTATCAGAAAGCATACCCGAATCCTACATTCAAGTAGATGGGATACATGGCAAAGGTAATGGTATTGAAATCTTTCTTGAAAATATCATTCAATCCCCATGTAAGGTCGGCAAATACACTCAGATGTTTGAAGGCACGCCAGTCTACACCAGCTTGCACGCCCCAGGCAAACTTGCGCAAGTCATCCGAAAAGTCGTAAGTGGCAATGGCACCGTCGGAGAAGTTCACTCTCTTACCGGTAGGATTACCTTCACGCAGATAGCCTTCGTATACGTATCCGGAGAATTCCTCATCCATCAAGTATGACACATATACACCTGCTTTGGCACGCAATCGTGAGTTGATTTTATATGCTCCAAGCACGGGGACGGTAATGTAGGCATTGCGTACTTTGGTTTTCACTCCTCCCGTCCAATTGCCTTTCAAGCGGTTACCGTCATTTCCTATGATTTCCATGCCATAGTTCTTTACTGTCGCTTTGGTAATCATATTTTTGGTTTCCAGTCTTACACCGGTTATTACCCCCCATTTCTTTGTTTTTCCCAACCACTTGATGGTATTTCCTTCCAGCATAAGGGCTAAGGTAGGATTGTAAGCATCAATGCTCCGTATTTCTACGGGCAATGGAAGCGGAGAAGTACCACCGATGCTGACACCGGCCCTTATCTCATATTCCCATCCGTGAAGAGCAGCGTTTATAAGTGTACGGTTCTGATTCTCCTGCGCGTATAAGGCAGTTTGCATGCAACCTACCAATGCGATGAATGCTACTATTTTCTTTATCATGTTGTAGTCCGATTCTATATGTTTTTTATTCGTAAGTCAGTTCTACTTCGTCCACTAAGAGCGTACTTCCGGGAGCACCTTCAAAAGTTGCACCGTCTTTACTGGAAGCGAAAATGATACTGATTTTATATTCTCCCTTTGCTAATTTGGCATTGTCAATCGTTTTGCCATACCTTTGATAATCAAAAGGTATATCAAAATATTCCCATTTATCAGTTTCGTGCGGATTAGGCATTAAAGCCAAAGCCACCATATTTGAATGTTCGTAATCTTGGTTTGGCAAATTACCATCTAACGTGATTTCAGTGGCGTTTCCTTGCTCATCATAATTTTTTCCTTCATAAAAAATGGCGTAAATGTTCATCATGTCTTTACGATCAGTGTATTTGCCGTTTTCATAAAACCGTTCACCGGTCTTATACTTGTACCAACCTTTCAAGCGGGCAGGTTTGTAGCAGAAAGGAATACCAAAACGTGTAGCTTCCAATGGTTTGGATAACGCATTTGTCATATCGAACTCACCAATAAATAAGTTGCCTGCAGCTATCGGCATTTTTACCAATGCTCCTAGTGAACCGGTGAGCCGAGTCTCTAATTTAACGCACTTTCCTTCTTTACCTTCGGCATATTGCACAGTGGGATAATCTTCAGTCAGTGATTTGCTGGCTGCCCAGTTGAATCCTTCATTTCCACTGGCCCATGTCAGTTCCAATCCATCTTGTTCCTCATAAAATTCCTGATAATAGTATTTTTTTTCATCTACTGATAGAAGACCTTTGATAAGTCTTACATCTTCAAAATGGAATTCGTTTGGGATGTCTGATATTGATTGCTCGCGTACACCAATGGAATATACTCGCTGCCAAGCCTTGTTCTCGGAAGTTACAGTATATTTCACTCTTTTTCCGTTGGAGAAATCATGTTCACTCCCACTTTCCGGACTAATGGTAGCACCCGGTGTCAACTCAAAAAGTGGGGATAGTCTATTCAAAGGAGTCCCTTCTTTTACTTTTACCGATATAGGATATGCTTGTAGATTATCATCATAAGATGGGTTCAAGTTGAAATGTGTACTTGCCAGAATATTATCTTCAAAAGAAATACCTGTTATATCAGCTTCAGCATTCGGTGCTTCATCTTTTATGCACGATGCCATCAATATTCCTAAAAGTGAATAAAGTATGAATAATTTGTTTAGTCTCATGCTTTTTTATTTAATTCTATTAATTTTTTGATGAGCAAAACTACACCTTTTTTCTTTAACTATAGAGCTTTATGAGCTTATTTAACAAAAAAACGGCAATAGAGGTCTTGACTATTGCCGTTTTATATATAAAAATGTTCTATTTTTAATTATCTGAGCCGATATGTACGATTTTTCTTTTGGCTCTTACTGGCTTTTCCTTTACAACTTCCACTTTCTGTTCGGGAGTTATGCCTGCCAATTCGGGGTCAATCATGATACGGCCGCAATATTCGCAAACGATGATTTTCTTGCGTGAGCGGATGTCCAATTGTCTCTGAGGCGGAATCTTGTTGAAGCAACCACCGCAAGCATCACGCTGTACGTATACGATACCCAGTCCATTGCGTGAATTCTTACGGATACGTTTGAAGGACTGAAGCAGACGGGGTTCAATCTTTGTTTCCAGTTCTTTGGCCTTGTCTCTCAGCTTCTCTTCCTCTTGCTTAGTCTCGGAGATGATTTCGTCCAGTTCGCTCTTCTTTACGTCGAGGTCTTTTTGTCTTTCTTCCAGCGCAGCAGTGCTTTCTGCTACTTCCTGAGATTTTTCTTCCTCTTGTGCGGCAAATTCCTTGATACGCTTTTCGCAGAGTTCGATTTCCAATGTCTGGAATTCGATTTCCTTGCTCAAGAAGTCATATTCGCGGTTGTTGCGTACGTTGTCCTGCTGGTCTTTATATTTAGCTACAGAAGCCTTTGCGGTTTCAATTTCAACTTTCTTTCCTGCGATGGAGGATTTCAACTCGGATACTTCTGCCTTGATTCTGTCTATACGGGTACTCAGACCGGCTATTTCGTCTTCCAAGTCTTGTACTTCCAGTGGAAGTTCACCTCTCAACGTCTTGATTTCATCGATTTTGGACAGCATTGTCTGCAATTGGAACAAAGCTTTCAACTTCTGTTCTACGGTTAATTCCTGAGGATCTTTTTTTGCTTCTTTAGCCATTTTACTTACATGTATTTTATGGGGTTTGTATTTACCTTGGTCATCTGGACCTCAAAATGAGGAAACAAATCCCGGATTATTGTATAAAATATTTCTTTCGTATATTGCTCACTTTCATAATGCCCTATTTCAGCCAATAATATATCGGTATCATGTCCGAAATAGTCATGGTATTTTATCTCGCCGGTGATAAAGACATCTGCACGGTTGCGGATGGCAAGCGGCATTAGGAAAGCGCCGGCGCCGCCACATAATGCAACAGTCTGTATTTCCCGTCCGAGGAGTTTGTTATGTCTGAGACACCCTACTTCGAAGGTTTTCTTTATCCGTTTCAGGAATTCAAGTTCTGTCTCCGGTACTTCCAGTTCGCCAATGACACCAGCTCCGGCTTGTACCCATGAGTTTTGCAAGGGATAAATATCATAGGCCGGTTCTTCATACGGGTGTGCCGCAAGCAGTGCCTTGACAGCCTCCGCTTTTTTGTAGGCGGGTATGATTGTCTCAATACGTACTTCACGCTCGGTATGCAGCTCCCCTATCGCTCCACAGTATGGATTGGCGCCTTTTCGGGCTCGGAATGTCCCCTCGCCTTCCAGATTATAACTGCACGAATCATAGTTGCCGATATTGCCGCATCCGGCGTCGAACAAGGCTTTTCTCACGTCTTCCGCTTGGGCGGTCGGTACAAATGCGGTCAGCTTCACCAGCGCATTTTCTTTGGCTTCCAGAATACGGACATTCTTCAAACCGATTTTCTCGGCAATCTTGAAGTTCACTCCTCCCGGCGCATTATCAAGGTTAGTGTGCGCAGCATAAACAACGATGTCATTCTTGATGGCTTTCAAGATACAACGTTCCACATAATCCCTGCCCGTGATGGACTTATACCCTTTGAAAATGAGAGGGTGATGTGATATAACCACATTATATCCCAATGCAATGGCTTCATCCAGTACGGCTTCAGTAACGTCAAGACACAACAAAGCCCCTGTTGCTTCCGCATCTGTCAATCCGATTTGCAGGCCGGCATTATCAAATCCGTCTTGCAATGGCAGAGGCGCGAACCGTTCAAGGGCGCTTACTAATTCCTTAATTTTCATTGTGAACAGAAAATTTGGTTGCAAATATAGTAAAAAGCAGTGGATTAAAAAGAATTCCAGTTTAAAAAAGTCTTGTAGACTGTATATTTATATGCAATTGAACTCTTTGCGGGTATGATGTGGTTATTTTTGCTCCTTTTTTCCCTTCTTCTCCACCATCACCGGCAGTAGCTTGCCGTAGGCGTCGAACGACTTGCAGGAAGCCAGAGAGATTGTAATCATCAGTGACAGCATGGAGGCGGTAAAGGTGATGACCATAATCATCATCTGATATTTGATGGCTACATTCGGGCTGCTGCCACCCAATATCTGGCCAATCATGGTTCCCGGAAAAGCAACCAGCCCCATCACGGATATATTGGCAATCAGCGGACTGAAGGATTTGATGATGGCTTGGCGGATGAAAGGTGCCTGTGCTTCTGCTCTTGTAGCACCATTGCCGAGAAGATATCGGTAAAGCTGTTGTTCTCGTTTCAATCCGCTATAATAGGTATTGAGGGCTATGACGTTACTGGATAGCATGTTGCCCATCAGTATGCCGAAAATAGGGATGAAATACCGGGCGCTGAATACGTTTTCCACTCTCAGTACTATTCCGATAAAGTACAAGCCTACACATACTACACTGCATAAGAAACCTGCGGATATGGGCAGGAACAGAATCTTCCTCTTCAATTGCGTTCGTGCCAATGCCGTCTGCGATGCTACGAATATCATGACAATTACCCATAGAAAGTTTATCCACGGGTTATCCCATAAGAAGAGGTAGTTCAAGTATATGCCGATGAAGAACAACTGGACAATCATGCGTGCCGTACCTATCACAGTAGCGCGCAACAGTCCGGTCTTGAACTTCCATATGTAAAACAACGGTATTAATAATAGCAATAATCCGATGCCCAGGCTGAGGTATGATATATCTATGGTTCCCAATAGTGTGTATGTTATTTCATGATTATATGTCGGTCGCATCCGTCGGCAAATCTTTTGTCATGGGATACGGTCAGTATGGTATTTCCCTTTTCTGTCTGCCTGCGGAAGAAAGAAAGTACTTTTTCCGCGGAACCGGAGTCGAGAGCGGAAGTCGGCTCATCGACAATGGTCAGTGGCTTGCCAATCATTGAGGCTACGGCTATCATCATCCGTTGGCGTTGGCCTCCGGATATTTCGTTTACCCGTTTGTAATATAACTCCCGCTCCAGACCCAAATCCTCGAAACATGCAAATAAGCGGGTTTCAGAAAAAGGCGTGCCCCGGTTTGCCTTTAGACCGAAGGGCAACTGTACCATGTCCTTTACCCACTCCAGCGGCAATGCCAGTTCTTGTGGAATCCATGCAGTCTGCTTACGGACAACGTCGACGTTTCCTTTATCCAGCGGAATGCCGTCTAATACGATACGTCCTTCTTTTAACGGGATAAACCCGAGTATGGCATTCAGCAGTGACGACTTTCCGCATCCCGAAGGGCCGGAGATACTGGCTATCTCTCCCCTTTCCAATTGCAGGTTGAAACCCGAGAAAAGTATATCGTTGCCGTAGGCGATACTGGCATTTTCTATTTGCAGCATGGTGTTCCTTTAATCTTTCTGTATCGCAAAGATAGTGCAAAAAAATATTTGTGCTATCTTTGACGCACTAATTAATTCAGGAAAGAAAGACTATGATACAGAATGAACGGGATTGCCGCCACGAACATGTGCTTGATGTGGCAAGGCAAATGCTGACTGCTGCGCGCACGGCACCGAAAGGAAAAGGTATTGATGTGATTGAAGCTGCGCTGGTTACGGGTGAAGACATTAAGAAGCTGTCTGAAAAGATGGTCGCTATGGTTGAAGAGCATGGTATGAAGTTCTTTCTCCGTGATGCGGACAACATTTTGCAGGCTGAATGTGTAATTATAATAGGTACGCGCGAGCAGGCGCAAGGTTTGAATTGCGGACACTGCGGTTTTCCCACTTGTGCCGGCCGTCCGGAGGGAGTGCCTTGTGCCTTGAATACGGTGGATGTAGGGATAGCCATAGGCTCGGCTTGTGCCATGGCTGCCGATTTGAGGGTGGATACCCGTGTCATGTTTTCTGCCGGACTTGCCGCCCAGCGTTTGGATTGGCTGAAAGGATGCAAGACTGTTTTTGCCATTCCGGTGAGTGCATCCTCCAAGAATCCGTTCTTCGACCGGAAACCGAAGGAAGATAAGTGATAATTGACGAGTAGAGGTTTGTAATCATAGAGTAGAGGTTTAGAAGTCTGAAGTAGAGGTTTGGCAATTCTAAACCTAAGGTTTATTCTCCCTCTCTCTGCTAACTTAAAAAGTAACGAATTAGAAAAGATAAATAATATGGGATATTTTGTAGGACTTCCGTTGGGGGGTGCCGCAGAGAAGGACTGTCAGGTGCGTTTTGGCAAGAATATGATTTTTCAGGTAGAGACACGTGCTCCCCACTTGCCTGCCGAATGGGCTTTGCAAAGCGGCATACAGCTTACATGGCCCCATGCAGATACAGACTGGGCCTATATGTTGGACGAAGTGCAGGAATGTTTTGTAGCCATTGCCCGCGAAATAGCCGCGAGGGAGTCATTGCTGATTGTAACTCCGGAACCGGATGAGGTGAAGAAACAGATTTTCGGCAGGGTGAATATGGAAAATGTCCGTTTCCTGAAGTGCGAAACGAATGATACTTGGGCACGCGACCATGGAGCCATCACCCTATTGGATGCTGACGGTGTATCTCTGCTCGACTTTAAGTTCAACGGATGGGGATTGAAGTTTGCATCCGATAAGGATAATTTGATTACGCGTCGTGCTGTGGAGGCGGAAGTGATGAAAGGAAAGTATGTAAATCGCTTGGGGTTTGTCCTTGAAGGCGGTTCTATCGAAAGTGACGGTATGGGTACGCTGCTTACCACTTCTGAATGCCTGCTTTCTCCTAACCGTAACGGGCAGATGAACCGAGTGGAAATTGAGGAATATCTTCGTTCCGTCTTTCACTTGCAACGTGTCCTTTGGCTGGATCACGGTTATTTGGCAGGTGACGATACAGACAGCCATATAGACACGCTGGCCCGTTTCTGCCCTGCCGACACGATAGCCTATGTGCAATGCAAGGATGCGGATGATGAGCATTACGAAGAACTGCATCGCATGGAGGAGCAACTAAAGACTTTCCGTACGTTAAAGGGGGAACCTTACCGTTTGCTGGCTCTGCCCATGGCCGATAAGATAGAAGAGGAAGGGGAACGGCTTCCTGCCACTTACGCTAATTTCTTGATTCTGAATGATGCAGTGCTTTACCCCACCTATCGCCAGCCGGAGAATGATGCCCGTGCGGGGAAAGTGTTGCAGGAGGCTTTTCCCGGTTATGAAATTATCGGGATAGATTGCTGTGCTTTGATTAAGCAATACGGTTCTTTGCATTGTGTTACCATGCAATATCCAGTAGGGGTGTTGAAGTAATGTTGATTACATAGTAAAACAATAAATTATAGAATAAGATGACAAAGAAAATAAAAGTAGGTATTATCCAGCAGGCCAATACCAAGGACCTCAGGACTAATTTAATGAATTTGGCCAAAAGCATAGAGGCATGTGCGGCGCATGGAGCCCAATTGGTCGTTTTGCAGGAACTGCATAACTCTCTGTATTTCTGTCAGACGGAAAACACGCAGTTGTTCGACTTGGCAGAACCGATTCCCGGTCCTTCTACGGGGTTCTATTCCGAATTGGCTGCTGCCAACGATATTGTACTGGTCACTTCTCTGTTCGAGAAACGCGCTCCCGGATTGTATCATAACACAGCGGTTGTTTTTGAACGTGACGGCAGCATTGCCGGGAAATACCGGAAGATGCATATTCCTGATGATCCCGCCTATTATGAGAAATTCTATTTTACTCCCGGTGATATAGGCTTCGAACCTATTCAGACATCTTTGGGTAAGTTGGGGGTATTGGTATGCTGGGACCAGTGGTATCCGGAAGCAGCACGTCTGATGGCACTGAAGGGAGCTGAAATACTGATATATCCTACGGCTATCGGTTGGGAAAGCAGTGATACGGATGATGAAAAGGCGCGTCAGCTCAATGCTTGGATTATCTCCCAGCGTGGACATGCTGTAGCCAACGGTTTGCCGGTGGTTTCAGTGAACCGCGTGGGACACGAGCCGGACCCTTCCATGCAGACCAATGGTATCTTGTTTTGGGGAAATAGTTTTGTGGCCGGACCGCAAGGTGAATTCTTGGCCCAAGCAGGGAACGAACGACCGGAAAATATTGTTGTAGAGGTGGACTTGGAACGTTCGGAGAATGTACGCCGTTGGTGGCCTTTCCTGCGCGACCGCAGAATTGATGCCTATGCCGGATTGACAAAACGATTTCTTGACTGATAACGACGGGGATTTCTGGGGGAGAACTAACGGAATGTCACCCGTTTGTTCATCAGGAAATTGACACTTCCGTAGATGAATAATCCCAGGAACTGGGCAAGGTACTCGTTGCAGTCCAGTCCTTCTACCAATCCGATGAGGAAAAGGAATTGTGCTCCATAAGCCATTCCGAAAGCTATGGAAAAGAGCAGCACTTGTCGCCAAGTGTTGCTCTTTTTTTCTGTAGGGAATATCCAGTACTTGCACCAGATGAAGTTGTGTATCTGTGCAAGTATATATGCGGTTACATTGGAGAGCATATAGTTGATGTCCAGTTCGTCCATCATTACCCAAACGGTAACAGCCATAATCAAGGCATTCAGCGTGCCGATTACCGCAAAACGAAAAATGCGTGCAGACTCTTTCACTCTCCTACTCTGTACCTGCTTTTACTCTTTCACTTCAACAATCAGATTCAGTTCGTCCAGCTGCTTCTGGTCAATAACTGAAGGTGCATCCAGCATTACATCGCGTCCACTGTTGTTTTTGGGGAATGCAATGCAGTCGCGGATACTGTCGAGACCTGCGAAGATGCTGACCCAACGGTCCAGACCGTATGCCAGACCACCGTGAGGAGGTGCACCGTATTTGAAGGCATTCATCAGGAAGCCGAACTGCTCCTGAGCCTTCTCCGGAGTGAATCCGAGAATCTCGAACATTTTGGCCTGCAACTGTGCATCGTGGATACGGATGGAACCTCCACCCACTTCAATACCGTTGCACACCATATCGTATGCATCTGCACGGACAGCTGCCGGGTCTGTATCCAGCAAAGGAATATCTTCGTCTTTCGGATGAGTGAACGGGTGGTGCATAGCCATCAGGCGGCCTTCTTCATCGCTCCACTCAAACATCGGGAAGTCAACCACCCAAAGGCAGACGAACTTGTTCTTGTCGCGTAATCCCAGTTGGTTACCCATTTCAAGGCGCAACTCGTTCAGTTGCTTGCGGGTCTTCATGGCATCGTCACCGCTCAGAATCAGAATCAGGTCACCCGGCTTGGCGTTGAAAGCAGCCTTCATTTCCTGCAATACTTCCTGCGTATAGAACTTGTCGACACTTGATTTTACGTTACCATCTGCCTCCACACGCGCGTATACCATACCTTTGGCACCGATTTGCGGTCTTTTCACGAATTCGGTCAGTGCATCCAGCTGTTTGCGTGTATAGTGTGCAGCGCCTTCTGCGCAGATACCGCCGATGTAAGCTGCATTGTCGAATACCGGGAATCCGTGTCCCTTCATGATGTCCATCAGTTCCACGAACTTCATGCCGAAACGGAGGTCGGGCTTGTCACTGCCGTAGTACTTCATGGCGTCTGCCCATGGCATGCGCATGAACGGCTCGTTCATTTCTACGCCACGGATTTCCTTGAACAGATATTTAGCCATGCCTTCGAAGAGGTTGATGACGTCATCCTGCTCCACAAAAGACATTTCGCAGTCAATCTGTGTGAATTCCGGCTGGCGGTCGGCACGCAGGTCTTCGTCACGGAAGCATTTGGCTATCTGGAAGTAACGGTCGAAACCGGAAACCATCAACAACTGTTTCAGTGTCTGCGGGCTTTGAGGCAAGGCATAGAATTGTCCCGGGTTCATGCGTGAAGGAACGACGAAATCGCGTGCACCTTCGGGTGTGGAGCCTACCAGAATCGGAGTTTCCACTTCGATGAATCCCTGGCTGTCCAGGTATTTGCGTACTTCAATTGTCATTTTATGACGAAGCTCCAGATTGCTGCGTACGTTGGCACGGCGCAGGTCCAGATAACGGTACTTCATGCGGATATCGTCGCCACCGTCCGTATTTTCCTCGATGGTGAAGGGAGGGGTCAGCGATGAGTTCAGAACATCCAGTTCCGATACGATGATTTCAATATCTCCCGTCGGGATATGTTGGTTTTTGCTGAAACGTTCGTTGACGGTACCTTTAACCTGGATTACGAATTCACGGCCCAAGCGGTTGGCACGCTCGCAAAGTTCGGCATTCACCTCTTCGTTGAACACTAATTGGGTAATTCCGTAACGGTCGCGGAGGTCAATGAAAGTCATGCCTCCCATCTTACGGCTGCGCTGTACCCAACCTGCCAGCGTCACTTGCTTGTTAACATCGGAGATACGGAGTTCTCCGCAGGTGTGTGATCTATACATCTTTTTATTTACTGTTTGACGATTTTACTTATTTACTATTTTGAACATGCAAAAATACATAAAACATATTATATGGCACATCAAAAGGGGAAAGTTATTTTCAGAAACTCCTTATACAGCCTTTTTACAACATCACATTTTCGTCAGTTTCTTGAATTGCCTTTTGCCTTTATCCAGTATCATTTTGTTTTTATGGGCGATGTCTTCCACAAAAGCATCATTAATCTGTTTCAGTCCGTTGATGTAGTCTTGTGCTCGCTGCAAGACGTTCGAAGTGTCTTTTTCCGCATCCCGGGGGACAATGACCTGCAGTCCTTTCTTCATAATCTTTACATCTACATTCTCTCCCATCATCATCGGGTCGCCGTCAAAGTGGACTACTCCCGGTTTAGAACGGTGAATGCGGAGTGCTTGGCAGCGGAACGTCTTAATCCGGCTGTTCTGGTCGATGGTCTTGTTGAAGAGCTGGAAAGAGAGGGACGGTACATCGAGTACGGTGAACGGTTCAAGTATGGTGACGTCCAGCAGTCCGTCGTTCAATGTGGCTTGTGGGGCAATATACGCATTGTTCCCATACTGCGATGCGTTTCCGCAGGCTATCAGGAACGCTTTGTATCGCAGGGTACTGCCGTCCATTTCCAGTTCATAGGTTTCCGGACGGTACTTTAGGCTTTCGAGCAGGGTCTTTTCCAGATAAGTGAGCGGCCCTCTCCTTCCCGCCTTGGAGAATTGCAGGCTTACAAATGCGTCGAATCCCACGCCGCAGGTACAGAAGAAGGGCACATCGTTGATTTTTCCGTAGTCAATGATGTCTATCAGTCCGTCATTGATGATGTCGATGGCCTTTTTCGGCTCCATCGGAATCTGCAGGTGGCGGGCAAGTCCGTTGCCGGAACCGCAGGGAATGATGCCCAAAGCGGTTTTTGTATGTACCAGTGAGCGGGCTATCTCATTGATGGTACCGTCTCCTCCTATAGCGATGACGGCATGTGCGTTTTCTTGTGCTTTCTGTGCCGCTATCTCTACGGCATGGCCTGCCCGTTCGGTATAAATCACTTCTTGTGCATACCTTTCCTTATCCAGCTTTTCATCGAGCCATTTCAGTATCTGCTCCTTACTTTGAGTGCCGGATATGGGGTTTATGATAAATGCTATTTTCTTCTTGTTTTCGTTCATGCAAAGGTTGTTGCTATGCAGGTTTTCCAACTGGCAAAAGTAATATAAATATCTGAAAAATTAACCACATAATTCTTTTTAAAATAAGTATAAGTAGTTTTTTTAATGTAAATAGAACATATACCGACATATTTTGCTATCTTTGCCCCCTGTTTTTTTAAGACTTGCATTTAATAGAATTAAATATTCATTATATAAAAGATATTTCATGGGTTTACTACAAGACAAATTTGCGAAATACGACCTGCCGCAACAGTTCATGGCAAAAGGCGTATATCCTTATTTCCGCACAATTAACAGCCATCAGGATACAGAGGTAATGATGGATGGTAAAAAGGTTCTGATGTTCGGCTCTAATGCATATATGGGACTGACATATGACAAGCGTATCATTGATGCCTCGATAGCTGCCACAGAAAAATATGGCACCGGTTGTGCAGGTTCCCGCTTTCTGAACGGAACACTCGATATACATGTTGAACTAGAGAAGGAATTGGCTGAATTCGTAGGAAAAGATGAAGCACTCTGTTTTTCTACCGGATTTACTGTAAACGAAGGTATTATTCCTGCCGTTGTAGGCCGTGGGGATTATATTATTTGTGATGACCGTGACCACGCTTCCATTGTAGATGGCCGTCGTCTTGCATTTGCCACTCAGTTGAAGTACAAGCATAACGATATGGAGGCTTTGGAAAAAGAACTCCAGAAATGCGAACCGGATGCTGTGAAGCTGATTGTTGTGGATGGAGTATTTTCCATGGAAGGTGACTTGGCCAATCTGCCTGAGATTGTCCGCCTGAAGAAGAAATACAATGCCAGCATTTACGTGGACGAAGCTCACGGCTTGGGAGTATTCGGAAAACAAGGCCGTGGCGTTTGCGATCATTTCGGTGTTACCGAAGATGTAGACCTGATTATGGGTACATTCAGCAAGTCGTTGGCTTCTATCGGCGGTTTTGTGGCCGGAGACAAGGCGGTAATCAATTGGCTGCGCCACAATGCCCGTTCCTATATATTCCAGGCAAGTAGCACACCTGCTGCTACGGCTGCAGCTCGCGAGGCGCTTCACATCATCAAGTCCGAACCTGAACGCATCCAACGTCTGTGGGACATCACTAACTATGCCTTGAAGAAGTTCCGCGATGCAGGCTTCGAAATCGGTGAGACAGAATCTCCTATCATTCCTCTCTATGTGCGTGATACAGAGAAGACATTTATAGTAACGAAGCTGGCTTTTGACGAAGGTATCTTCATCAACCCGGTTATTCCGCCCGCGTGTGCCCCACAAGATACGCTGGTGCGCGTAGCGTTGATGGCTACCCACACCGTAGAACAAGTGGATTACGCTGTAGAGAAGTTGACCAAATGCTTCAAGGCACTGGATATTATCAAGTAAACTGATTCAAACAGATATTAGGAAAGCCGTTTAATAATGATTAGGCGGCTTTTTGTTTAATACGAAACGGAATAGGGCTAAGATTAAATCGTAAAGTATATGAAAAAGAACTTCTTCATCATTGCTGCTGTAGTATGCGGAATGAGTTGTACCACCACTGCCTATGCGCAGTTCAAAATTGGTGGAAAGAAAATCAATGTGACCAAAGTTGTCCAAGCCGGTACAGATGCCGTCAAGGCCATTTCATTGTCCGATGCTGACATTGCAGCGATGAGCAAGGAATATATGGAATGGATGGATACACACAATCCGCTGACAAAGCCCGATACGGATTACGGCAAGCGTCTGGAGAAGCTGACTGGAAATATCAAGGAAGTGGACGGCTTGAAGGTGAACTTCGGTGTTTACGAGGTAATAGATGTGAATGCCTTTGCGTGTGGTGATGGCAGTGTACGCATCTGCGCCGGACTGATGGACATCATGACGGATGATGAAGTGATGGCAGTTGTTGGTCATGAGATAGGTCACGTCATCCATACGGATTCCAAAGATGCGATGAAGAATGCTTACCTCCGTTCGGCTGTGAAGAATGCTGCCGGTGCGGCAAGTTCTACAGTATCCAAATTGAGTGATTCTGAACTGGGTGCCATGGCCGAGGCATTGGCAGGTGCTCAATACTCCCAGAAGCAGGAGACAGAAGCGGATGATTATGGCTTTGAATTCTGCATCAAGAATAATCTCGATCCGTATGCCATGTACAATGCTTTGAACAAATTGCTTGAACTTTCAGCGGAAGCACCGAAGGAATCTAAGTTCCAGAAGATGTTCTCTTCTCATCCGGATACAGCCAAGCGCGTGGCACGTGCCAAGGAGAAAGCGGATGAATATATGAAAGATAAGAAATAACTATCCGTTGCTTACTATGATGAAGTGGGATCAGAGGTTTCTCTGAATCCCACTTTTTTTGTGCCGAGACTATGATATAGGCTTCTGGGGAAGCTGATAGGGATAATTCGTTAGTTCACAGTGCTGAACACTTTGTTTTAGCTACAGAAAACAAAGTGTTTTTATATGATGAAACGAAATGTTCTTTTAAGGGAAACAAAGTGTTCCCTATGATAAAACACAGTATTTTGTTGTAATTTGCTATAAATCAGAAGTTAATTACAGCATTTAAAAGATGCAGGTAACGATTTGGTAGCAAAAGTCTTGCTTTTGGTTACACTGTTTTGCATAGTTTCAAATAACTCATATACAAATATAGGTATTGTTTGAAATATAGCCAAATTTACATAGGATATTTTTCATATATATTTGTGTATTAACGTTTTGTTTATTAACAGGCATAAGACTTGTATAAGGTTCTAAAATCTATATGTAACCTTCAATCAGTTCGTTGTCAGAAGTATCGATCACTATTTAGGGATACCATAAGACCTTTGCCGTACCGTCATCCACCTTTTTATTATAGGCAGTCACTCCGCAGGAGAAACTGCCCGATATGATATTCGGCACTATAGACATTATTCCTTTTTAGTAAGATACTCCTTTTCGTACCGTTTTGTAAGTTCAATAACCTGCCTGCATACTTCTTCCAGCTTACGTGTTTCTTCGGCGAGTTTATAGAGAAACGCAAGCGATTTCTTCTCCCCGTAAATAGTGTGGATAGTCTTTACACATTGGTTATAATTGTTTCCTATCCTGCGGAATTGCTGATAGAAAGCTGTGAGTTGGGCATAGTATTCCTGCGCTTCCTTATCAATCTTCACTACCTTGAACTCTCAGCCGAAGATGCGTGCAAAGATAAATTCGGCCTTGTTCTTCATACCCGATTGCTCAAACATCGTGATGAATTTTTCATTTTCCTCACTGTTCAACCTCACTGAGTAGCGATGCACCCGTGGGTCTGCGAGCACTTTGTGCCCTGCTTTGTTTCTTACCAGCATTCTTTTCTTCATGACATGAATATTTTAAAAGGTTCGACTTGGGAGAACCTTTGCCCCGCCCGAAAGACCTTTCGGGCGAGACTTTGAGGGCCTGAACTTCAAGTGAGGGCCTCAAAGTACACCTCGCTATATGCTGGCGCATATTAAAATCCGGCTGTGCCGGATTAAAGGTCTGAAGGATTGTCATACGTTCTCTGCCGAGAACGGGCTGCGTTCTCCCGGCAACAAAGGTAGAGAGTTTTTTCTATCCGCACATTATGGCGGTTCCCGCCAACACCCGCCAATGAATGACTTTGAAACCAGGGAATACTTTATGGATACTCTTTTAAGGTTTATTTATAGCCGGGCAGTTATTCAGTTATCCGTTTGAATAAGTAAATGGTCTGGTATTTGAATTGCTGTTCAGGCAATTATTAAGATAGTTACCCGAATAGGCAGGCAAATATTCGGCCGAATGGATATATGATTATATGGATATGTGGGCTGCCGTTTGAATATGTACATAGCCACATAGCTAAATAGCTATGTAGCTGAATAGATAGATAACTATATAGCTAACCGGATAAACAGACTACAGAACGGATAACTGAAAAGATAAACAGCTATTCATCTGGTTATCAATAAATCTATTATTATCGTATTAGTGGAAAAATACTATAAGAATTATCTTATTCTTTAAGAGGAAGTATTCAGGTGTGGGGTGTGGCAGGTCATTCCACCGACTCGCCGCCATAGCGAAGGCGGCAGATGTCCTTGTGGATTTCACACATGATATGCAGCTGCATCCGCTTGCTGATATGGCGGCTTTGGGAACGCATGAACAGACGGTTCTCTATCAGGCTGCAAAACTTCGTGCCCTCCCTGCTTACAATGCAGACAATCTGATTTTCAAGGAAAAAATCCCTGTCGGTGGAATACTCCACATTCGGGGCTGTTCTTATATACTTCATATATCGGTATTTTAAAGGTTTTACGGTGGCGGTGTGGGTGGGGTCGTCCGGCCCTGCCCTCTGTTCTCTTGGGGGGCGGTGAAAAAGATGAGGTTGTGTCAAAATGCTGACACAGCCTTTTTTTATGCGCAAAGCCCAGACTTTCTCAAGCCCGGGCTTTGTTATTACCCAAAGTTTTCGTATCTTTAGGCATAAAGTTTTTCGTTATGGCAAAGTTACATTTTCGTCCTTACATTCCCAACCAAACCGTTCTTTTTCCACAAAGAATTGATGAAAACATAGCTGCGAACGACCCGGTCCGCATCGTGAATGCTGTTATTGACAACCTCAATCTTGAGAGTTTCAAGAAGCTTTATAAGGAAACGGGCCGTTGTCCTTATCATCCTAAAATGATGCTTAAGGTGATAATCTACGCCTACATGAATAATATCTATTCTTGCCGTAAAATAGAGAAGCACCTCCTTCGTGACATTCATTATATTTGGCTTGCCGGTAATGAGCATCCGGATTTTATCACGATCAACCGTTTTCGTAACCGTGTAAAGGAGGAAATAAATAATGTATTTACCCAGTTGATTTTTGTCCTTGCCGATAAAGGTTTCATCAGCCTTGATGTGGAGTATATTGACGGCACCAAGATTGAATCCAAAGCCAACAAATATACTTTTGTCTGGCGCAAGACAGTCGAACGGAACCGTACGAGACTAATGGATAAAATCCGTATTCTCTTGGAGCAGGTGGATGAAACCATTGCACAGGAGAACTCTATAAAAGACACATCCGTGGAGTTTACTTCCTGCAGGCTCTCTGACATAGTGGATGAACTTAAAGAAGCCCTGGAACGCCAGCCTGCAACAAAGGATAAGGAAGAAAAGAAAGCCCTGCGCAAAAAGAAGAAGCAGGTCAGGGAACTTGAAGGGTATCGTGACAAGCTGATAGAATATGACAATCACCTTGATACCCTTGGAGAACGTAACTCCTATTCCAAGACCGATCCTGGTGCCACATTCATGCGCATGAAAGAAGATGCCATGAAGAACGGGCAGACCAAACCCGGATATAATCTGCAAATAGGTACTGAAAACCAATTTATCACAGACTTCCGTCTGTTTCCCAACCCTACCGATACACTGACCCTCATACCTTTTTTCCACTCTTTCCAGTACCGCTATAACCGTTTACCGAATATCTGCGTGGCAGACTCCGGTTACGGTTCGGAAGAAAATTACCGGTTCATGCAGGAGAATGGGATAGAAGCCTTCATCAAGTACAATTACTTCCATAAAGAACAGCGTCCCCGTTATACTCCCAACCCGTTCCATGCCGAAAGTCTCCATTACAATGCCCAAGAGGATTATTACGTTTGTCCTATGGGACAGCACATGAACCGTATAGGAACCAAACGTGACAAGACAGCGAGCGGATACATCACCGAAAGTGCCCGGTATAAAGCAAAAAGATGCGAAGGTTGCCCTTTGCGTGGCAGTTGTTTTAAAGCTCGGGGGAACCGTATTATAGAAGTCAACCACCGATTAAATCAATACAAACGGCAGGCACGGGAAAGGTTGCTCTCAGAAGAAGGTATCAAGCATAGAGGCAGGAGGTGTATAGAACCAGAAGCTGTGTTTGGACAAATGAAATACAACATGGCATACAGAAGATTCCGGCATGTGGGAGAAGACAAGGTTACAATGGACTTTGCTTTCTTTGCTATAGCCTTTAATATCAAAAAAATGTGCGCTAAACTGATAAAAGAAGGAAAGGGGCTCATTACAGTTGCCAAATATTTGTTTATGGGACTATTTATAACCCGATATAATTGGAATATAGCAACTTGCTGCCAAATGCATGAGGAAAAAGTAGCATAGCCAAAAGAAAATATAGCAGAACTTAAAATATAAAAGAGGTTGTGCCAACGTTTTGACACAACCTCACGTTTTCAGCTTGGGGTTATGCTGCCTTTCCGCTTTCGGGCTTCTCCGTTTTCGGGGCGGTGACTTTCTTCTCCGTCTTTTCCGCTGCCTGCTGTTTTTCCGCTTCCTTAGCTGCTTTCTTTTCCGCTTTCTTCATTTCCTTTATCCTTTCCTCCAAACGTTCATGCCGTTTCTGATATTCTTCCTCGTGGGTGGCTCTGGCAAGTCCGTACTGGTCGGGGAAGTGCATGTTTGCGAAGTCCCTCAACAGTTTGGATGCGTTGTTGTCTCCGTGGCCGTTCTCACAAAGGAAGTGGCTGATGAAGTCCCGTTTGATTACCGTCTTTTGTGCGTCCGTCAGTTTGGCAACGATTTTCATCCGCTGTTTCTCGTCCAATGCGAAAGGCTGGTCCTTGATGCCGAAAAGCGGGAAATGTCTCCTTTGAAGTTGGGCAAGCATGGCGAAATAAACCATACCGTCCTCGTACTGCGTGAACGGGCTTTCGGGATAGTCGTTCTCACGGACAATCTTTTTCGTATCGGCAACGGTCTTTTCGATGGAAAGCTGTTTGAAACGCTTGTCCCTTTCCTGCAATGTCCCGATAGTGACGGGGGCGGTTTCCTTCCTGTTTATCTCCACGTAGCAGAGTTCGGGTTCTGTCTGCCCTACCTTTACATAGGTCTTTATCCTGCCTTCCTCCTTCATGCGGTCAAGTTCCTCCAGCTTTCGGGCATATTCCTCGTTTCTGCGCTCAAATGTCTGCACCGCCTGTTCGTACTCTTTCGTTTGGGTGAACTGCTCTTTCTTCGGTGCTTCGGGTGCTTTGGGGAATTCCCTTGCCGATACGTTGTAGTCAAGTTCCTTGATTTCATGCCCTTTCTTGTCCAATTTCTGTAGTGCCATATCGTTACGGCTTCCGTAGTAGGGGCGTGCGACAACCAGCTTCGGATCGGATTTCAAAAGTTTCTCCGTCTCTTTTGCCACATGGGCTGCGTTCTTGGCTTCCATACATTTGCGGTTGGTGCAGTGTCCGCACCCGTTATGCTCGGCAAAAAGGTTGTAATTGGCTGCGTTGTGTACGCATGTCTTGCATTCCGTCTTGTCGAACTTGTATTGCCCAAGGTCGGTGGTATAGTATTTTTCAAAGTACCTTTTGAAGAGGTTCAATGTATATCCCGTCCAATCCTCACCGTTCCCCTCTTTGAGGTGCTTCTCGTACACGTCCTTTTGTATATCGGGCTCATAGGTGCTTATCTCCTCGGCTACGCTGACGGTGATTGTTTCATTGTCCAACAGTTCACCGATAGGCGCATAGAGTTCGTTCAGTTTCAATCGGGTATAGATATATTTCTCGCTCCGTCCGAAACGGGCGGTCAGTGAATACATGTCATATCTGCCCTTTTCAAGCAACCGCTTGAACGCTTTTGCTTCTTCGGTGGGGTGTACCTGCTCACGCTGCAAGTTCTCGCTTAACGACATGTCTTCCGCTTCATCGTCCGTCACATTATTATATATGGTTGCCTTTATGGTCTTTGCTCCTGCAAGCAATGAGGCACGGTAACGGCGTTCACCGTATATGATTTCATAACCGCCTTCCGTGCGTGGGCGTACTGCAATGGCCTGCAGGATTCCCACTTCCCGAATGCTTTCCGCAAGTTCCTGCAATGATGCGTCATTGAACGTCTTGCGGTGGTTGTCCCTACTTGGGTGTACGGTGGTGATGTCAAGGTCTGTTTCGGCTGTGGCCGTTGCAAGCGGTGTCTTGAACGTGGCCTGCTGCGGTGCTTCTTCCGTAACAGTGGGAACGGTTGCCGTTTCGGGTGCTTCTGTCACTTCGGTAGCCGTGGGCACGTCCTGCGGTGTGAGTAGTGTAATCGGTTTCGGGATGATTGCCAAAGCGGTCACCTTTACTGCATTTTCTTTCTCTGATTTCTGTACGCTGTTCGTCTGTACTTTCTTGTTCGTTTTCATAATGATAAGTTTTAAATGTTGATAATTAATTGAATAGTTTTCCGTCTGAAAGGTATTCCCAACCGTTGGCGTTGCTTTCTTCCGTGAAGTATTCCAAAGTCCGGGTGCTTTCCATATCATCCCGACAAGCACGGAAAAAACTGTCGAGACATTCGTTCATAAGGCTGTCAAACGTGATATTTTCGGTGGGGGATTTCAAGAACTGATAAATCGGAGCAAGAATACGGTTATCTATATAATAGCCCGTAAGGGGACAACAGGCATCTACAAATATCCTGCTTTTTCGTCCTTTCGTCCCTTTCCAAAAATATTTTGGCGTGTACAGGTCGTTCCAATGGTTGTTCATCAGATAGGCCGCCAACCGCCAACCGTTTAGCCCGTCTATGCAGTCTTCCTGCCTGCTGCGGTAGTCATAGCTGTAATTGCATGCGTCATATCTCCAATTACGGCACACAATGCCGAAGCGTTCGCAAAAGGTATCAAGGGTCTGACGGTTCTCGTGTGTCCAACCGTAAAAATATCGGTTGCACAACCATTCGTTGTGTGCTTTCTCTTTGGCTTCCTCGGATAACTCGGTTATCCGATAGAGGGTGTATGTTCTTGTTTCCGTTCTCATGTCGTTACTTTTTTATGGGTTCGTTGATAGGCGGGCGGATTGTTCCGCCCTGCCGTTCATGCTGTCATACACGGATGCACGTAGCGAGTGCTTCCCTTACTTTCGTTTCCTGCTTCTTGGAATATATCCACCCTGCACGCCTTTCGCCCTTATAGGTGAGGTTCGCACGGAACAGACCGTTCAAGTCTTTCAGAATGTCCTTTATCGGCCTGGTGTCACCGAATACGGCAATCGCCTTCTCGCTGTATTCCACGATTTCAAGACTGAGGGTTGAAAGGTCTGCGGTTGCTGTGGATTGTTCTGCCGTATCGCTGTTTCTCTGCGGTGCTTTCATGCAAAGGTTGGCTTCATCCCCTGCGGTGTGCGCATACCGTTCTATGAATTTTTCAAGGTCGTGGATAGGCTCTTTCTCAACCGTCCAACCGCTGTACTTGTTCCTGCCCAGATACATACCGTCTCCCATGCTGTAATTTTCACGGTGTTCGTAATCTGCGTTATATTCCGCCAAATAGGCTGTTCCCTCAAAATTGGCGGCATGCTTGCGCATTTCTGAAAAGAGGTTGCGTGTATGTTTGGAAAAGCCTAAAATGACGGTTCTTGCTATACTGTAGTCATAATAGTCCGTATAGCTGTCGCACTCGTTTACCCGTAACGTGCCGATAATGACCGCCTTTGCATCCGTTGGGACAAGGGGGCGCAAACGCTCCGCACCGATTTTGGCGATACGTCCGTATTCCTCTCTTGTTTCCTTCGCTTTCTTTTCTTCTTCGGCTTTCTTCTCTTTTGCCTTGGTGAGTAAAGCGGCTGTTTCCAACGGATCTAAAAACCTGGGGTTCGCATCATCGTAATAGATTCCTATTCCGAATTTTTCCGATAACGGCCGGATAAGGTCGGATGTATGAAACTCGTATGTCCGCAAATTGATAAGATGATAGGTTATTCCCCACCCGTTGCGGCTTACTTCATACACAACATAGCTGTCATAGCTGTAGCCTTCCAATACTACTACTTGATTGACTGAAACGGTCTGAACGCTTCTGTCGTAACTTCTGTTAGCTCCTAATAAATGTACTTTAGTCATAATGATTTGATTTTAAAATGATTCATATTCTGTCAGAGTATCACGCAAAGAATAAGGATGAAAAGAGCGGGCACGCAAAGGATACGCCACACGGCACGGATGAGGAAAACCACCACCGCCAAAACTGCCGACATGGGCAGAATACCACCCAAAAAGGCACACACGAAACGCACCGCCACATAGACCACGAAACCGACCAGCGACCACTTCACCCAATTTTTAATGCCGGTTGGAGCTGAGCCGAAGCCTCGTTTCCAATCCTGCTGTATTTCAATTCTCTTTTTCATAACATTGACTTTTTTTTATGCCTTGTCGGTGGCTTCACCTTGCTCGTTTCAGGGGGCAGATACGGACGGGGAGAAAATATGCAAGGCTTTTGGTGAAAAATTTTCAACCGCCCGGCTGGACGGATTGAAAAATTTTCGCCAAAACCCGCAGGGCGCGAAGCGGCCTTGCAGATTTTTAGGGGTCCCGTCCGTAGCTTCGCACCCTGAACCCGGCAAGGTGGAGCTACTGACGGGATAAATAAAAATGGGAAAATCGTTATATGGGAAAAAGAGAATTGAAATACGGCGGGATTCAAGGGCTGTTGCTTGAATGGTATAATAGAATATTACAAGTAATGTAATACAGAAAAAAGCCGAATTTAATCAATAGAAATTGTGTTTCTTATATTTCTTAGCAAGTAAAATATTAAATTAAAAAACAAAAATATTACTTGTTTGATTTTACTTTCATTCCTTTATCGGGTCTTTTATACAGAACATCCATTTAAATGAGCTCATGAAAAGGTATGTAAGATAAAATTGTCTAATAAAAAATAGTAACTATGTATGCAACTATAAAAGAAAAGGTAGGAATGCTAATTTTGGTGATGTTGTTGATTTGCGGAGCTGTAAATGCCCAACATTGGCGTCACTATTGTTACTATCCTTCTAATCGGGTTGTTACCGTTGTGGTTAAACCGGACATGCTCCATTATATCAGTAACCGATTCAATCGAAAGGAAAGATTGGCAATGGCTATGGCTTACTTGAAAACGAACAAATATCTGACGATTAAACAATATGCCAAGATGACGCAACTCAGTAGAGCTGCGGCAGAAGCTGAACTGGATGCTTTTGCCATGGATAAGAAAAATCCAATACAACTCGTAATTAGAGGGAAAAAGAAAATATATACCAAAAGATAATAGGATATGAAAAAGATTTGGAAACTACTGATGCTGGGAGTGACAGTCTTGTTTTTGCTGCAATCCTGTGTGACTGTACGCAAGTCTCGTCATCCCCATCACCACAGGCATTGTATGGTCATTAACTCACAGATTACGGATATGACTAAGTTAAATACACCTTCCATCTATATGGCAAGTGAATCCCCGACTGTTTATGAGCATAAAGGATGACAAGGAACTGGTGGAGCTAACGGCTAAGGAACCGGAGAAAGGTTTCCGCTATCTGATGACAAAATATAGGGAAGCGGTTTACTGGCATATCCGAAGGTTAGTTGTAACCCATGAAGATGCACAGGATGCAACGCAAGAAACTTTTATAAGGGTATTCAGGTCATTATCCGATTTTAAAGGCGAATGCACTTTACGTTCCTGGGTATACCGTATTGCCACCAACGAAGCTTTGCGCCTGTTGGATCGGTATAAAAAAGAGGAACGGGTGTCATTGGATGATTCTTCGAGTGAGCTAAGCAATCTGATGGCTGATGAATTTGTCGATTACAATGATTTGGAAGCTGTAAAGTTGCAAAAAGCCATTTTATCCTTGCCTACCAAGCAACAGCTGGCTTTTAACTTACGATACTATAATGATTTGGGATATGATGAGATTGCCGGAATTATCGGTTCAACAACTGATGGTGTAAAGTCCAGCTATCATATTGCCAAAGATAAGATTGTCAAATACATGAATGCTAACAATTAGATGTATGAAAGAAGATTTTGATTTCGACCGCGTAGGTAAACGGCTGCCTTATACCGCGCCGGACGGTTTCTTGGATGATATGGAAAACAATGTATGGGAAACTGTAAAATTGGAGATGCTTCCTTCCAAGCCCAAACGCAACTTTCGCCTTTGGTATTCTGTGACGGGAGGACTTGTGGCGGCAAGTATTGCATTATTGGTTGTCTTCAACTTATTACCCCATGATTCAAGTAATAGTTTTGAAGATGTGGAAAAGGCTTTTGCCAATCTGAGCAGCAGCGATCAGGATTACCTGTTTGCGACTTATCAGTATGATCTGTTTATGAACGAATAATAACAAAGGAAATGAAGAATATCACTAAAGTAGTTGTACTTGCCTTGGTCATGATTGTGTTCCATGTAAATACGTATGCCCAAAAGAGCGAGCAGCAGCGTATGACCCGTGAACAACTGGCCGAGACACAGGCTCAGTTTATAGCTAATGAAATGGCGATGGATAACAAAACGTCCCGGCAGTTTGTGGAAACTTTCTGCCAGTTCCAAAAAGAAATCTGGGCATTAGGTCCCCGACCGAAAAGAGAGAAAGCCCATCTTTCGGATAAAGAGGCTGAACAAGCCATGAACGAAAGGTTTGCCCATAGTCAGAAGATACTTGACCTACGTAAGAAGTATTATTTGAAGTACAGCAAATTTCTGACTCCCACGCAAATAGAGAAAGTATATGTATTGGAAAGAAGAATGATGAACCGGCTGTTTCAACGTTCTCAAAATAAAGATAAACGTAAATAAACAATGAAAATTATGAAATTAAAAGCTTTTGGCATATTTTGTTTGTCGTTCTTCATGACGACAGCTATGTCTTCTTGTGACAGTGATGAGATTACAGACCAACCGGGAGAAGTATCCGGCAGCGGAAATCCAACCTTGACAGTTCTTGCCGAACAAGTGGCTGGAAGCGACGGATATGATGAAAATGGGGTTACTGCGTTGAATCTACCAAGTTCGCAGGATGTAAGTAATATTTACAGTGGCTTGAAACTGAATTTCTCGCTGTCTGGAATCACTAAAATAGAGTTGGAAAGTGTAGACGGCTATGCCTTGGCCGGAACAACAGGCATTCAATGGGGAGATTCAGGGGAAGCGTTGACCGGGGAAGTGGAAAACGCCAACTCCATCCTGGTGTTCAATGCCCCGGATGAAAACGGATTGACTCCCGGAAAAGACTACTCCATTTTTACCTTGCCTTGCGACCTTTATGGAGGTTATCGCCTGTCTATCTATCGGGAAGGCCTCGTGGCACATTATTTCGGTGTGCATCAAACGGTGGCAATGGGCTCATTCATCACACCCGCTGACCTGATTGAAAGTGAATTGGAGTTTGACGACCCGGATGCGCCGCTTGTAGAAGAAGAACGACCGGAACTGGATGCTACGACTACGGCACTTCTCCGTCAATATCAGCAGAACCCTACAGAGGAAAACAAGCAGGCTTTGCTGGATCAAATGGGTGTTCGTTATGATAAAGTGGTAGCCCGTAAAAAAGCGAAGCTCCGCGAATTGGAAAGAGAAGCCCTCACCTTGGATGTGGTGGAAGAAATGCAGAAGATTGTGGACGAGATGGTAGAAAACCGTGACATCCGGCTTGAACAGCAATTCCTGCGTCTCATCGATCCCCGAAATGACGACAATCCGGATGATGCGTGGATGGTGCTGAGAGGGGCTTCCGCTCCCAATGCCTACATCGGTTATGCTCCCGTTACCAATGCGGAATATGCAGTCTTCAAGTCGGATTTTACCTATGAAGCCGGACAGGATAATTATCCGGTGGTGAATATCACCGTAGAGGAAGCCACGGCCTATTGCGATTGGTTGGCACAGAATGACCCGACGCATAGCTATCGTCTGCCGACCGATGAAGAATGGATTTTAGGTGCCGGACACATGCCCAAGGATGTATCCATGAATGCGGGTCATGTGGAGACGGGTCTGACAGCGGTAGATGCTTATAGCCAGACAACCGGTGCTTGCGGAGGTATTGACTTCTGGGGCAATTGCTGGGAATGGACTATTTCAACGGATGCTGAGGGGCAGTATATCATCAAAGGCGGCAGCTGGGATTCGGAACGCGATGATTGCCGCAGCGAAAAATCAGACGTCGTTCGTTCCGGAGGTCAAGGCTATGCCAACGTCGGTTTCAGAGTCGTAAGAACAGATCTCATCTAATTATCTAATCACATTACATGATGAAAAAAATATTTTTAGCAATGGCTGTTGCCATTGTGACGGTCACTGCTGTGTCCGCACAGAAGGATGACAGTGACTCAAAAATAACAGTATCGATTCATCAGACCGACCAGGAAGACGGGTATGAAGGGAGTGCCGAACAGCGTTGTGGCATCCGATTTAACCTTCCGATGGCAGGTGTGGTGAAGATAGAAGTGGAAAGTGTGGACTGTCTTCCGCTGGCTGGTACGGCAATCACCCGCCAGGATGCTTTTGGGAAAACCGTAGTCGGTGATATGGCGCATACCAGCACCATCATTACCTACATCTCCAGTGAGAAGTCCGGGTTCACCCCCGGAAAGGACTACTACATTTCCACCCTCCCCTGCAATCTGTATGGAGGATACAGGTTCTCCATTTACAAGGACGGTCTGGTGGCACACTATTTCGGAGTACATCAGAAAGTAGAGTTGGGTGAGTTCATCAGTCCTGATGATTTGGTGGAAAGTGAACTGGAGTTTGACAAGCCCGGTGCACCGCTGGTGGAAAAGGGGCGGCCTAAAATGGACTCCAAGACACATAAGCTCTTTGTCCTATACCGGAAGAATCCGACGGAAGCCAACAGACAGGCGTTACTCGACCAGATGGGGGTACGCTACGACAAAGTAGTGGCCAGAAAGAAGAACAAGCTGCGCGAACTGGAACGCGAAGCCCGTACTTACAGCATTGTGGAACACATGCAGGGTATCGTTGATGAGATGGTGGAGAACCGTGAAACACGAATCCGGCAACAGTTCCTCCGTTTCATCGACCCCCGAAGGGACGATAATCCGAAGGATGCGTGGATGGTGTTGCGTGGGGCTTCCGATGCGACGGCTTATATCGGGTATGCTCCCGTCACCAATGCCGAGTATGCTGCCTTTAAGCCCGGTTTCACTTACAAATCAGGGCAGGACAATTATCCGGTAGTGAACATTTCCCTCCAGGATGCCCAAGCCTACTGCCAATGGCTGACGGCTCAGGACAGCAAGCATATCTATCGGTTGCCCAGTGAAGAAGAATGGATCTTGGGTGCCGGACACATGCCCAAAGACGTAGCCATGAATGCCAATCATGTGGAGTCGGGACTGACTGCCGTAGATGCCTACAAGCAATCTACCGGCGCCTGCGGAGGGATTGACTTTTGGGGTAACTGCTGGGAGTGGACCACTACAACGGATGCCGACGGACAGTATCTTGTGAAAGGGGGCAGTTGGGATGCCAAACGTGACGACTGCCGCAGCGAGAAATCGGACGATGTGCGATCCGGAGACAAAGGCTATGCCAATGTGGGGTTCCGGGTTGTCAGAACAGATACTCCCCAATCCAAATAGACAGAGATTATTATCTACTTTTTATCAACTCATAATAGAAATTTAGTATGAAAAGAATGTTTTTAATGATGGCCATTGCCATCGCTACCACCTTGCAGGTACCAGCACAAGAAAGTAAAACCAAGCTCACTGCGCAACAGCGGACTGAACAGCGCATCAAGGAAATGGATGAAAAGCTGACCCTGAGCGATGAGCAGAAAACGAAAATCCGTGAATTGTATGCGGATTTCAACAAGCAGAAATATCCCCGTGAAAAGCGCAGGGAAGCCCTCGAAAAACTGACGGCGGACATCTGCCTTCTGCTGACAGCCGAACAGCAAACGGTCTACAAGCAGATGATAGAACAGTCAATCGCTGACATGAAGAAAGGAAAGCGTGGTCAGTCGAAAGAATGATTTACTGCGAATACAGCGGCAGCGCATGATAATCATAACTATTCTTTTGTATATGAGCATTTGGGCATCAGCTACACCATGCAGATATACAGATTCAGACTTCAGTTTCAATGTATGGTCATATAATAGCATCACACTTCCTTACAGGGAAACGGTGATAACAGCCGGTGGCACACAACAGAAACCGATATTGGTAATCTATTTGCATGGCGGACTAAAGCGTGGAAGTGATAATGTCAGACAAATGAATGAAGATGCAATCTATACGATTGCCGATTACCTTTGCAGAAACCGTATTAATGCCTTTATGATTGTACCTCAATGTCCGGACCCCCTTACGTGGGGAGTCCAGACAAATGAGATTATAAAAAATCTTGTTGATGAATACATGAACAAGGGAAAAGTGGATCCAGACCGTATCTATCTAATGGGCGGTTCTATGGGAGGAACAGGGGTTTGGAGAATGGCATC
Source organism: Bacteroides sp. CACC 737 (assembly GCF_013874375.1). Lineage (NCBI taxonomy): Bacteria > Pseudomonadati > Bacteroidota > Bacteroidia > Bacteroidales > Bacteroidaceae > Bacteroides > Bacteroides sp. CACC 737. The sequence goes on along the minus strand of NZ_CP059408.1, from coordinate 1,662,257 downwards.
TGCCTATCCTTACTTGTTTGCCGCCGTTATGCCGGTAGCCGGAAATCCGGACACGGTAGATGCTGCTCTGCTCGCCAATACTCCGGTCTGCACGGTGATGGGGACTGGCGATAACCTAATGGACATTGCTCCAGTCACTTCTTTTATGGAACGGTTAAAGGAGCTGAATGGGGAAACTATACTTGACGTGGAAAATGGCTGGTCACATATTAAGACTTGCACAGAGAGCTATACGGACAAACGTCTCAATTGGATTTTCAATCATATACGCTCAAGCGAATAGCCGGTATATATAATCCCACAATGTTCTTTGCGATAAAAGAGTCATCGGTAGCCGCTTTTATTGAAAAAACAAGATTCCGGCTTCCTTTGGAGGTGAATGATCAATTTCTTCTTTTAATCAAAGCTGTTTTTATGGTAAGAATACTTTTGCTTGTGGCATGTCTATGCCTGTCACTGTCCGTTTCGGCTCAAAGCCTAAGTGGTGTCGTAAAAGATAAGGCTTCGGATGAGGTCTTAATTTCTGCAACAGTCAAATTGGTTCCGGAAAATGGGAGTGCCTTATTTACAACTACCGATTTGAGCGGGCAATTCTATTTCAATAAGCTTAAATCAGGTACTTATGTCCTGAATATTTCTTATGTAGGCTATAAAGCTTTTATGGAAACTGTTAAAATAGCAAATACTTCCAACAAAATCAATGTATATATGCAGGAAAACTCACAGTTGCTGGGAGAAGTTGCAGTTACGGGACGTGCTACCCGAGCCGAACAACGTGGTGACAGTCTCATGTACAATGCGGAGGCGTTCAAGGTAATGCAGGGAAGCTCGGCTGAGGATTTGCTGGCAAAGATGCCCGGTGTTGTTGTCGAGGGCGGTACTGTTCAGGCTCAGGGAGAGCAAGTGGAAAAGATTTTAGTGGATGGCAAGGAATTCTTTGAAGGGGATGTCAGTCTGGCTGTCAAGAACCTGCCTTCGGACATTATTGCCAGTATCGAAATTTTTGACAAGAAAAGTGACCAGTCTGAGTTCACCGGATTTGACGATGGCGAAGAAGTTAAAACTATAAATATCGTCACGAAAACGGGATTCCGACAAGGAACTTTTGGAGAGATGACTGCGGGATATGGTACTGATGAACGTTATAAGGTAAATGGGAATCTGAATTTCTTTAATGAAAATCAACGTATATCAGTATTAGGCATGTCCAACAATGTAAATCAGCAGAATTTTTCACAAGAAGATTTGACAGGAATCCTATCTTCAAATTCTGGAAACAAAAGAAAAGGATTCCGGAATGGAGGCGGAAAAAAAGGTTACCAAAGTGGAAGTTCCGTAGCAGACTTCATGATTGGCAGCATGGACGGACTTACATCCACCAATGGGCTGGGACTGAATTATGTAAACCAATGGGGGAAAAAGTTAAAGATAACTTCGAGCTATTTTTTCAATAAATCAGATAATCAGACCCTTCAACAAACAAACCGTAATTATTTGGATGCAGCATTGGCTGGAATGTCTTATGAAGAATATAAAGAGAATTACCTGACCAACTGGAATCATCGGTTCAATTTCAAGCTGGATTACCAGATAAACGAACGGAGTTCGTTGCTTTTTCGTCCATCTTTGAGCTTTCAAAATATGGACAGCAACAATTCATTGCAAGGGACAAACAAAACTGACGGGGCCTTGAGCAATGAAACAAGCACCACAGCAGTTGGAGAAAACAAAGCCTATAATATTGGTGCGGATCTGCTGTTCCGTCATCGTTTCACAAAACCGGGACGAACATTATCATGGATGCTGAGCGGACGCATGAGCAATACGGATGGCAGTAACCGTTCAGATTTTACAGACTTATTGTACAGTTCTTTGGAACAGAACATTCCTGAAGAACATAGCCAATTGAAGAATAACATCAAAAAACAATACAGTTTCCGTTCCAACCTGACTTTTACGGAAAAAATATCCGATGAGCTTCAGTTGCAGTTGGGATATAAGCTCAATTATTCTGATTCGGAGAACGGACAAAAGACTTTTGTGTCACGACCGGACGAGGAATCCTACGAGCAACTGGATGAAAATCTTTCCAGCATGTATCGGTCGGATTATCTGACCCAATCCGGGAATGTAGGTATTCGTTATCAGAGCGACAGATGGAATGCCATGTTGAGACTGGAAACCCAATGGGCAAACTTGAAGGGAGATTTAACCTATCCTCAATCCGAACATCATTCCCGCAGTTACTTTTCAGTCCTTCCCTCACTGATGTTCCACTATGTCTTAGACCAAACCAATTCGTTGCAGTTCCGTTACCGTAGCATCACATCTTCGCCGTCCATAACGGATTTGCAATCTGTGGTCAACAATTCAAATCCCCTGTTTCTGTTTGCCGGGAATCCTTATCTGGATCAGGAATTATCGCATATAGCCAATCTTCGCTATGTACATACGACAAAGTCCGGACATACTTTTATCGCCATGCTGGGAGCCACCTATAAGCAGAAGTACATTGGAGACAGCACGTTTGTAGCCAATGAGAATATAGAGTTGATGCCTTCTGTTACACTCAACAAGGGGGCACAGTTTACCCGACCGATAAACTTGAATGGCTACTATTCACTGCAATCCATGTTGACTTACGGATTTCCTCTTGATTTGATCCGCAGCAATATCAATGTCAGCGTAGCTGCCAATTACACCAATACCCCCACTGTCTTTAATGGGGTGACAAGCGACACACGTGAACTGAACTTAATACCTAAAATAATTATCGGAAGCAATATCAATAAGAATATAGATTTTACAACCTCTTACTCTGCTGTCATCAACAATATATTCAGTTCATCTGATGAAGCTACAAGCAACGATTACATCACTCATACCGCTTCTGTCAAACTGGGTTGTATGTTCTTTTGGGGGCTTACTTTGCGCAGTACGTTTAGCTATATAGGTTACACAGGTCTGGATACGGGTACGAAAGATTACTGTCTATGGAATCTGTCTTTAGGTAAGAAATTCCTGAAAAACAATGCTGCTGAAATCAAATTGGAAGCTTTTGATGTACTCAAACAGAACCGGAATTTTACACATCGGTTAGAAAGCAACTACTGTGATTATATATCAAGCAATGTGTTGGAGCCATATATGATGCTTAGTCTTACCTACACGATACGTTAGTATAATGATTCAGCAAACGTGGTATAATATACAATCAAAGAATAATATTTAAGCAACTTATAAACAATTTACTATGTGTACATTTTCTATGACTATTAAAACCTTCTTGCTTTGTCTGTGTCTGACAGCTTGCAATGGCAACGAGGAGGTAACCGAAGCTGAGACTTCCTCCGGCTATCCCTCACTCTTGAACAAGACCGTACCTGTTCCAGCCGAATATCTGGAGGAAACCGCTTCCCAAGGAAGCGTGGTGCAAATTGACTATGACACCCGCAACTATGTGGATGGGAACGGTGAAATGCGCTCAAATACGGCCTATCTCTACCTGCCGTATGGGTATAAGGAATCATCCGATGAATGCTATGATGTGTTCTATTTCGTACATGGGCATGGAGAAACAGCTGCCTCCTTCTTTCAGAACGAGAACGGCATGATGCGGAACTTGCTTGACCACCTGATCGAAAAGGGAGACATGTCTCCGGTTATCGTGGTATCCACAAGTTATGTATATGGCACTCCTGTCGATTACTATCCTGATGCTGACCCCTATTGCAAGGCTCTTCCTCAAGAACTGGTCAACGACCTGATTCCATTGGTAGAGAGCCGTTACTGTACATACACTCAGCAAACGGACTTAGAGGGGCTGCAGGCTTCCAGGAATCATCGGGCCATCGGAGGTTTTTCCATGGGAGCGGTAACCACCTGGTATGCACTGGAATATACACTGGACTATTTCAAGTATTTCCTGCCGATCAGTTCCGACGGATGGTCATTGGGACGTTTTGCCGGAATGAATTATCCCGATGAAACAGCGGCTCATCTGGCCAATATCGTCCGTTCTTCATCATCACTGGAAAATGATTTCTACATTTGGGCATGCAGCGGGACAGATGATGTAGCTTACGACAGGATATGGACGCAAGTACAAGCCATGGCCAAATTTACGGATGTGTTTGATGTAAATCATCTGACTTTTCATGAACAAGAAGGGGCTCGGCATGAGTTTCGAGCTATTGCAGAATATTTGTACAATGCTTTACCAACATTGTTTTCTAATTGACAGAAGACAATACTACATTCAGTAGCTTTTCCATTTTATTCTTCAAAACGTAGAATCCATTTTTTCGGCTAATACATCATTAATATAAAAGATGATTTAATATGAAAGTTCCATTACACACTAATCAGGTTGTATTGTGACTTTTCAAATTTTATACTCTATTAGGTATGGATATTGTATAAAATTTTACAGTTGGTTTTATTATGTGGTTAAAGTTAAAAATATTTTTCGGCTATGTTATTTTAATTTTACTATTAGCCTTCATTGTCTATCAGTTCCGTCAGGAACAGGGGGTGAGACACATGCTGCGTAAAGAAGAAAAGGAACTGGCGGTGATACATCGTTTGGCAATAAAAAACTACATTAGCTTGTTGGAGCTCTCTACCTATGCGGAAATTGCCATAACATGGGATAATGACGACTTGAAGAAATACCGTCGCAAACGACATGAGATTTGCGACGGTCTGCAACTTTTAAAGAAGCATATCCATACTCCATTACAGAAAAGCCACATTGACTCATTGTGCCTTCTTCTTTGGAATAAAGAAATCCTTCTTTTTAAGACAATACATGCTTTCAATGAATTGCTGGATATAGGTAACATTGTACAGGAAAGTATCCCTTCCATTATACAGACCGTTCAGAAACAAGCTGTACAGCCAAAGGAAAATATGTCCTTTTTAGAATTCAATACAAAAGACATTCCTAAAAAGAAAAAAAATGTTTGGAACGTTTTTAGGGAAAAAGAGAACCAATCTGTTTATTTGCAACAGCGGGAAGAGGCTGAATGTAAACAATATCCCTTATCATTTGCCCCTTCAATCGAAATGACAACACGTATGCTCCACTCTTTAAATAAAAGGTTTTCCTTGGAACAGGCTGAAAGATTAGTGCAAATACAGGCACAGATGGACAGCTTATACGTTGGCAGCATGGAGCTGAACGAAAGGATGAACAGCATGGTCTCTGAATTTGAACGGGAGAATAACGAACGTTTTGCTGCAGGCTACAGAACCTTTGTCCTTGAACGGAATAACTCCTACTATGTGATAGCCGGCTTGGCTTTGTCTGTCTCTTTACTGGCAATTGTATTGTATATCCTCATCCACCGGGATTTGAACCGCCGTCTCCGGTACGAGAGGGAACTTGAACAGTCCGACAATCGGAATAGAGAATTGCTCCGTTCACGTAAGGAGCTGATGGCCTCGGTGACCCATGACCTGCGTGCTCCGCTGGCAGCTATCAGAGGCTGTGCGGAACAGTTACCTTTGGAAAGCGATGGTAGTCGCAGAGCCGGTTATCTGGGCAATATCCTGCATTCGTCCGATTATATGCTCGCTCTGGTAGACACGCTGATGGAATATCACCGGATGGATGAAGGTGGGACGCACTCCAAAAACACACTCTTCAGCTTGAAAACTCTGTTTGAAGAAATAGCGGACAGCCACCGTCTTGCCGCCCGGCAGAAAAAACTTGCGTTCACCGCATCCTTCTCCGGTCTGGATGTTATGGTCAACTGTGACAGCTCGCATATCCGGCAGATAGTCGGCAACCTGCTGTCCAATGCCTTGAAGTTCACATTTCACGGGAAGGTGCTTCTTGAGGTGGAATACCGGGCGGGAAATCTCCACATTTCTGTCCTGGATACGGGTATGGGAATAGGGCTTGAGGAGAAAAAACGGATATTCGGAGCTTTCGAAAGGCTCGACAATGCGCGTAATATCCCCGGCTTCGGGTTGGGGTTGGCAATTACGGCCCGACTCGTATCCTCAATGCAGGGGCATGTGGAAGTGGAGAGTGTACCCGGTAAAGGCAGCCGTTTTTCTGTTTTCCTGCCTATACTACCGGCCGAACAACTCGTCTGTCCGGAAGAGAAGTTTTTTCCTGTTTGTGAATTGCCCGTTGATATCCGTGTGCTGGTCATTGATGACAACCGTATCCAGCTGGAAGTCATCAGTAAAATGTTTTCCCGCAGTCAGATTCACTGTGACTGCTGCACCGATGTCCGGGAGTTGATGGATTGTCTGAACAAACAGAAATACGACCTTCTACTGACCGACATACAGATGCCCGGTGCAAATGGCTTCTCGGTCCTTGAGCTGTTGAGGACATCGAACATTCCTCGGGCATGGGAGATTCCCGTCATAGCCATCACGGCACGTTCCGATAAAAAGGGAAAGTATCTTACCGCAGGTTTTGCCGACTGTCTGTATAAGCCTTTCTCTGAGGAAGAGTTGCTGGCGGCAGTTTCACAAATGGATCGATCTGATTTTGCTGCCATCATGGAAGGAGAGGAAAACGTGGAAGAGATGCTGGACCTATTTATAGAGGATACCATGGATGAACTTGCCGGAATAAGGGACGCTTTTTCCACGGGAGATTATAAGAAGTTGGGGAGTATCATACACAAAGCCGCACCGCTTTGGGAAATGATCCGTATAAACATTCCCCAAAGTGAACTGAGGGAAATGGCTTCCATGCCTTCCGAAAAATGGGGTGGCTTATCGGACGAAAGAATAGAGGAACTGATTAAAGCTGTGGAATATGCTCTAAAGAAAGCAAAAAGAATAAAGAAAAGGCTATATGGAAACTGTATTGATAGTAGAGGATGACCGTGTGTATGCACGTGCTACCACAAACTGGCTGGTGAAAAACGGTATCAATGCCCGTTATGTATTATCCGTGGACAATGCAAAGGAGTTTTTGGGCAATCATGATGTGGATCTGGTATTGTCGGATTTTCGTTTCGACAACGGCAATGGCATGGAACTGCTGGAATGGATGAATACACATGGCTATCGTATTCCTTTCCTTATCATGACAGGCTACGGGGACATACCCGGTGCAGTGGAAGCTGTTAAAAAAGGTGTCGTGGACTATCTGCCCAAACCTGTGCAGACAGAAAAGGTACTCGGTATTATCCGGAAAGCATTGGAACGTAAGAGAAGGGACGGCAATACAAAACAAAGATTCTATACAAGCAAAAGCCCTTTGGCATTGAGATTGCAGGAGCATATCCGGCTGGTGGCTCCGGTGGATACGTTAGCCGTGCTGATACGTGGCGCATCAGGGACAGGCAAGGAGTATGTGGCCCGGCAGATACATGTGTTGAGCGGTCGGTCGGATGCATCTTTCATCGCAGTGGATTGCGGGGTACTTCCGAAGGAACTGGCGGCATCGGAACTGTTCGGTCATGTGAAGGGCGCCTTTACCGGAGCGACGGAAAACAAGACGGGCATGTTTGCCGCCGCCAACCATGGGACACTGTTTCTGGACGAGGTGGGCAATCTGAATGCCGAGGTACAAAGGGCACTGTTGCGTGCCTTGCAGGAAAAACGCTACCGCCCCGTAGGCGGTAAAGAGGAGATTCAGACGGACATCCGTCTGGTAGCCGCTACCAATGAGGACCTGGAGAAGGCGATAGCCGAAGGACGTTTCAGGGAGGACCTGTTCTATCGTCTGAATGAATTTCCGTTGCATGTACCATTGCTGGCAGAGTGCATTGAGGATATTATCCCGTTGGCGGAATTCATGCTGGATGCCGCCAATCAAGAGTTCTCAAGGAAAGTGAAAGGCTTTGACCGCGAAGTACAGAAACGGTTGAAATCTTATTCGTGGCCGGGAAACATACGGGAATTGAGGATGGTTGTCAGACGGGCCACCTTATTGGCGAAAGATGACTGGATAACCACCAGGGAGATAGACATTCCCGATAAAGGCAGGCAACCGGGAGAGTATTCACTTAATGACGAGCGGACGGAACGGGCAATCATTCTGAAAGCATTGGAGGCAACGGGCAATGACAGGAAGGCTGCCGCACGGCTACTGGGCATCAGTCGGAGCACGCTTTATCTGAAATTGAAAAAGTACCGTTTGGATTAGAATATGTCCGGTACACAGTGTTTTTATGCACATATCATTTTCAAATGTTTTTAATTAATTTATTATCGGTGGTTTATATATTTATCCTTTCAAGCACGACACTTCTTCTTATTTCGGTAAGATGAATGGAGCGCTGAATTGTAAAGCCTAAAAACATGATACGATTTCTTCTGAATTGGTGATAAAATTCCCGGCTGTCCATAAACAGAGGGGATAGCTCTCGCTGATAGAAGGAAAAGTGAATCGTTGTCATGACCATTTCGGTTGGTAGGAAAACGGAGAAACGATAAGGTAGGCATTTCAAGGCAGGTCAGTATTAAAAAATGTAACGGACAATGAAAGTTATGATCTTACCTCCACATGGGAGAACTATTATAGGCTGATTGACGCTGGAAAGGGGCTGAACCTGACGCGGAGCCCATACAATTATGATCGGATGACACTGCTGTATATCATGGACAAAAGCTATCGATAGACGGAGTGGTTGATGAATCCTCCGATTAGTTCAGTTATCACGGGAAAATTGAAAAGATAGAAGACAAGCTGTCGGGTCGGAACAGATGGGATGTGTATGATGTGATGCTGGAGAAGGCATGGAAAACAAGTAAGGAGAAGGAAGTTCCGTTGTCGTATGGATGCAAGTGACGAGCTCTTCTCTTTTATCGTTAGATACGCCAATGCACGCCAGCGGAAGACTCTGATACTGTCCGTTTGAAAAGGATATAAAATGTGCTTTACTTTGCTACATATTCAGAAACTTAAAAAGAATTTTAGTATGGAACTGACGATTATTGAAACAAGCGCGTATCAGGAGTTGAGAAAACTGGTCAGCACGCTGGCCGTACAAATGAGTGACTTCCAGAAAAAGATTGCACCGCCTGCGTCGGACAAGTGAATGGATGCGCAGGACGTATGTCTGGCTTTGGGCATATCGAAACGATGCCTGCAAAATTACCGTGACAACGGGCTAATCCCCCACTCGAACGTAGGGGGAAAATTTTTCTACCGGGAAACGGATATTCAGGAGATACTGGAAAACGGACTGATCAAAAGGAAGTAAAGTATGGCGGAGATTATCACAAGGGATTCGGAAGAGTTCAAGGAACTGGCTGGATGGATAAAAAAAGCGGGGAAAGCGGTGGAAGAGGCTACGGCACGGATACGCCCGACAGTTGCGGACGAGCATTACATGACGGGGGATGAGATATGCACCCTATTGCATATCTCACGACGGACGTTGCAGACGTTGAGAGATGAAAGGCTGGTGCCTTATACCACTATCGGGGGGAAACTGCTCTACCCGGAGAGTGCCCTATACGAAGTGTTGAAAAAAAATTACAGGGATTTCAGACGGTTCAGAAAATAAACAAGTAAAATAAAAAACGTCCTTCGGCTTATCTGAATTAGTCAAGACTTAATCTGACAGTTACGTATAAAAAGAATAAATTTGTAACAGAAAACAGATTAAGTTATGACAACATCAGAAAAGGTCATCAAGAACAAACTGGGATTGCTTGAACTCTCCCAACAGTTAGGAAACGTATCACGTGCTTGTAAGGTTATGGGCTACAGTCGTGACAGTTTTTATCGTTTCAAAGAGTTGTATGAACAAGGCGGTGAAGTCGCCTTGCAGGAGATTTCTCGCCGTAAGCCTGTCATAAAGAACCGTGTGGAAGAACACATCGAGCAGGCAGTCGTACAGATGGCGATAGACAATCCTGCATTGGGGCAAGTCCGTGTATCCAATGAGCTACGTAAGAAAGGTATTCTTATTTCGCCGGGCGGAGTGCGTTCCATTTGGCTACGGCACGATATGGAGACCTTCCAGAAACGCCTGAAAGCATTGTCAGCCAAAGTGGAACAAGAGGGCATTATCCTTGATGAGAACCAAGTGGCGGCATTGGAAAAAGCAAAAGAAGAAAAGCAGGCTCATGGAGAGATAGAAACTTATTATCCCGGTTTTCTACTTGCCCAAGACACTTATTATGTAGGATATATCAAAGGTGTGGGACACATTTATCAGCAGACCGTCATTGATACTTACTCCAAAATCGGATTTGCCAAGTTGTATGACAGAAAGAATGCGCTTGTTGCTGCCGATATGCTTAACGATAGGGTTATTCCTTTTTTCGAGCAGCATGACTTGAAACTGATGCGTATGCTAACAGATAGAGGAACAGAATACTGCGGAAACAGAGAAAATCATGAGTATGAATTGTATTTGGCTGTGGAAGACATTGATCATTCTAAGATTAAGGCGAAAAGCCCTCAGACAAACGGTATATGTGAGCGATTTAACAGAACCGTGCAGAATGAGTTCTATGCTATTGCATTCAGAAAGAAAATCTATACCTCTATCGAACAGCTGCAAGCAGACCTTGATATGTGGATGAACTCCTACAATACCCAAAGAACACACTCTGGAAAGTACTGTTTCGGGAAAACGCCCATGCAAACTTTTATCGAAGGAATCGCTGTGGCAAGAAAGTATCAACTGCAAAATCAGGAAATGATAAAACCGAATGAGCAGGATAAAATCTCATTCGGTTGTGAGGATGATGAAACTTGTGTAACTTCGCAACAAACATCTGACAGTTTTTTTGTCCGATAGTAAAACAAATGTCAGAACAAGTCTTGACTATTACAGCTTATCGGCTTCCGGACGTTTTTTTATTGCCGTGTTACATGGCAAGTTTGTAAACGTGACCGATTTTCTCGCTAATTTTGTCGGTATCCTCGCCTACCTTCGGGTTAATCAGTTCGGCATAAACCTGTGTGGAGAGAATGGACTTATGCCCCAACACTTTCTGAAGGGTTTCCAACGGCATTCCCTTAAGTATGGCCAGAACGGCAAATGTGTGGCGCCCGATATGCGGAGTGACCTCGGCCCGGCAGTTGCATTTCCTGCCTATGATTCCAAGACTGAGCCGCATGGCATTGTATTCGCCTACCGGAAAGACACATTCGGGAGAGTCTTTCTTTTCATCCGCACCCCTGTATTTTTCAATCAGCTCGATGGCAATGGGTAATAATTTTACGACATACGCCACTCCTGTTTTTATACGGTTGCCCATCAGCCATGTACCGCCGTCGGAGTCGGTATGAATATTATCGTAGGTTATGGCTTTCAGGTCGGCGTAGGAAAGACCGGTGAAACACATAAATAAAAACATATCGCGCATGGCACGCTGGCGCTTGTATCTCAGTTCTATACGGATTATCCTTTGCAGTTCCTCTTCGGAAAGGAAAGAGCGCCTCTTGTATTCGGGCATACACTCGAATGATGCGAACGGATGAACCCGTATCCAGCCTTTTTCCTGTGCGATATACATCAGCCATTTCAGGGTATTGACACGCCCGAAGGCAGTGGAGTTCGCCAGAGCACAGGTACCGAGCATCCAGTTGTAGTAATCCTCGATGAAGGATTTATCAAGTTCTTCAATGATAATATCCTCTGTATTCTTTTTGCTTTTCATGAAAAGCAGAAGGTTCTTGTAATCGGCAACCAGACCGCGATAGGTGCTTTCGGCCTTTTCTTTGCCGACTTTCTCTTTATACGATTCCAGCTGTTCCCTGAAAAGACTCATAAGGGTATGGTATTCCTCTGAGAAGCCGACATAGCGGTTATAGACTTTTTTGGCTGTGACAAAACTGTCGTGGTCGCAGATATACTGGTAGTGCCGGGTGATTTGTGCCTTGATATTGTCAAGTTCCTGATTGAGTGTACGGGCTTCTTCGGACTTGCCTCTGGCCCGGTTGGCTTTGACATCCCACAATGCGAGGGATACTTCTTTCTTACAACTGAAACCGGCTTGGGTTCCATTGATGGTGATACGGCCCATTATCGGTGCCTTTCCGCTTTTTACAGACTGTTTCTTCACGTAAAATAATACTTTGAATGTACTTTTCATAACTCAACTTTTTTTAGTTACAAATTTAATTACTATTGAGTTATTAAAGATTATGCAAAGTTGTGCAAGTCACTGTAATATAATATATTAATAGTGTGTTTGAAGCATTTTGGGCTGAGTTACGATTTGGTAACTTAACTCTCACCCAAATATGCTTTTTCTTGCTTCCTTTTCTACCCTTGCTAAGAAAATATGTTTTATAACCATTTGATTTTTAGCAAGGTTACATTATCTTTGCGCATCTGTTTGAAATATTTAGTTTTCTTTAATGAAACAGACTGTTCGGTTAAGGGAAACACTTTGTTCTGTTTGGCAAAACACCTTTTATTTGCTTATTTGCTTTTAAATCAGAATAATTTTAGTATGTTTGCCACATTATTTATGAGAAACATGACTTTTGTATGAAAAAGCAAGACTTCCTCTTTATTTTTGTTCTGGTGATAATATTCCTGCCATTCTTTGTGAGTGAACCCGTTTACGATTGGTATAAGTCTTTCAACGCTGCACATGGAATGGTAATGAGTTTCATTAAATTCGGAATTCTTGCTACACTGGGTGAGATGCTGGGGCTTCGTATCAGTGCCGGAGTCTATAACCGAAAAGGATTTGGTGTACTGCCGCGTGCCGTAGTGTGGGGACTGTTGGGAATGGGAATCAACGCGGCCATGATTATCTTCTCCAAAGGTGTACCGCAATTTATGGAATATATGGGAATGGCAAATGCCGCTGCTATCATAAACGGGGAGTTTTGCTTTGATAAATTATGGATAGCTTTTGCTATTTCAGTTGCCATGAACACTATATTTGCTCCGGTATTCATGACATTCCATAAGATTACGGATACACATATTCTGGATTGGGGCGGCTCTCTTCGCAGCCTCCTCACCCCTATCCCGATGACCCGCATCATTACGCATCTGAATTGGGATGCACAATGGAATTTTGTCTTCAAGAAAACAATTCCCTTTTTCTGGTATCCGGCACACACCATTACATTCCTCCTGCCAGGAGAAATGCGGGTGCTGTTTGCTGCGATATTGGGTGTGGTGCTTGGGGTATTACTGGCTATTGCGGCGCGGATGAAATGAGGTGACAGCTACCCGATATCCATTCAGGCATATCGTAAAGCAGGTGATGCCTATAGTAAAAAGCAAGGGTAGCAGAAAGTGAAAGGCGTTTGGAGTGGCATGGTATGCAAATTGCTGTAGCCAATATGTCATAAAGAGATAAATGACAGGGACGGCTACGACGAATGCGATGCCTACATAGCTAAGGAACGGATAATTGATAAGCCATAGAATCTGACGGGCGGATGCACCGTGAATTTTACGGATGCTTATTTCACGTTTACGCTGTGAGACGGCATAATGTGTGATGCCAAATAATCCGAAAAGAGTAAGGAATATACTGACACAGGCGTACATGAATAAGATATGCGAGAAGTGTGTTATGTCCTGATTGTAGGACATAAATTTCTGATACATATCATCATATTTCAAAGGAATGCCTGGATTTTTCTTTTCGTATGATTCTCTTAGGCAATTAATGACTTTATCTTTATATCCGGCTTTTACCTTTATAACTAGAGTTGAGAAATTATCTTGTGGAGTATCATAAAGGAGTATTCGTAAGGGAGCCACTTGGTCTGTCATGGAGTACTTTTTGAAATCCTTTACTATACCGATAATTGTACCTTTTGTAAGTTCTTCTCTTTCGTGTACATACTTGGAAATGGGCTGTCCGATAGGATTTTCTCCTTCGGGCACCAATAAATCCACGAATGTTTCATTGATTAGTGCAGGTTGTGGAGTACGGGACATTAGATGGAATATTTGCAGGGAGTCTTGCAGTTCAATATGATGCATTGTTAGGAATTCCGGACAATCCTCGTATAATTCCAACATGAGCAGATTGTCACCGGAATCATCCTTGCCCGGGATTCCTAAACTCATCGGATATATTCCGGTATTGGAGGTTATTACCGCTTCTACCCCTTCTATATTCTTCACCTCATCTATCCGGGTCTTTAGCGTCGGTTGTGCATTGGCATCTGTATATACATTAATAATATTCTCATAGTGCTTTTCTTCCTGCTTAATCAGATACATCTGTGAACGGATAATCATGAATGTACTCATCAAGCCAATGGAGATGATGAATTGTATGGTTACCAATAAGGCCACAATGAAACGTTTTTTGCGTCCGGTAAAGAAATGACGGTAATTAGTTTCGGATATGGAATGCAACCTATGACCCATATAACTTGCCGGTATGACAGACAATATTATGATAAACAACAAGATAAGAGGGAACACTTGCCATGAGAACAAATATTCCATTGTCAGTTTGGCAGAAACCATATGATTAAATGCAGGCAATAAGTCATTCATCAACAATAAAGATAAAAGGAAAGCGACAAGAACCATCAGAAAAGTATCCAAGAACAGTTGTTGGCGCATTTGTGATCTTGTGGCTCCCATTATGGATTCAATGTGAAGCATGTGCACTTGACGCAACAAACGGGAGAAACTCAGATTTATAAAGTTGAAACAACCGATGAATAGAATCAGTAATGCGGACAACAGCCCTACACCCAATAAGGTGCTCTGCTGATGTTTGATAACTTGATTACTGTCTTTTACCGTAGCGTCGAAATAAGATTCTTGCAATGTTTGGGTACGAAGATGTCCGTTTCCCAACAAAGTGGGCAGTTCTGTTTCTCCGAAACGTTGGCGGAATTTCTTTATATCCGTACCTTCTTTCAGCAATAGCATACAATCAGAGCTTTCGGTAGCTTCCAATGGTAGGAGTATGTCTGTCTGCATCATGCTTTGCTCCGGTTGGCTGAATACGGCAACGATGCGTCTGATACCTATTTCGCTCAATAGTATATCTACATTTTTTCCTATACAATCTGTTGTACCGAAACATTTCTTGGCAAACAGTTCACTTACAGCTATGTCTCCTGGTTTCAGTAATGCGTCTTGAACATCCCCTACTATATTATGGAAAGGGAAAAAAGCCGTTAATGTTGAATCTGCTGCTACCAAGCTCCAGCTTTGAAATTCTTGTCCTTTAATCTTTACCCTTACATTCTTGAATGTTTGCGTACGTAAGTAAGACTCTATTTCCGGAAACTGAGATACTATTTGAGGAACAGTTCCACCGTATATGAATGTACCTTCCACTGCCTGTTGGGCAAAAGGTAGAGTCTGGACTAAACGCAGAATACGATTTTTGTTGGGATTATTGTTCTCAACGTTATATTCGTGTATTACAAATGCCATCAACAAAGTGGTGCAGGCAATACCGACGACCAGACTGACAAGGGAAATGGCAACAAACAGTTTATTGCGTTTCCAGCTTCTCATGACTAATTTTAAGGAAAGGTAAGAATTCATATCATGTATATAAAAGGTTCGGGAAATCTATAGGTTGACGATGTACGACTGAAATTTGTATTGCCAAACGCCCGCTTGCTGACAGGCACTTAGTAAATTCAAAAGTGGCATCAATCGTACATTGTCAACTCATAAATGAAACAGGGGTTATCACAAATTGGCTTCTGTCACCACTTGTCCGTCAAACAGATTGATGATGCGTCCGGCAAAACCGGCATCATGCTGTGAGTGTGTCACCATAACAATTGTGGTACCTTCTTTATTCAGCTCACTCAGCAGTTCCATCACTTCTTTTCCATTCTTTGAATCGAGGTTACCGGTAGGCTCATCGGCAAGTATCAGCTTAGGATTTGATACAACTGCACGTGCGATAGCGACACGCTGTTGTTGTCCGCCGGACAACTGTTGCGGAAAATGCTTACTGCGGTGCATGATTGCCATACGTTCCATGGCGGTTTCTACCCGGCGCTTGCGTTCGGCGGCAGGAATGCCCATGTAGAGTAGCGGCAGTTCGATGTTCTCGTATACATTCAGCTCATCAATCAGGTTGAAGCTTTGGAATACAAAGCCGATGACTCCTTTGCGCAAGTTGGTACGTTGGGCTTCTGTATATTTGGATACTTCCGTCCCATTCAAATAATATTCTCCGGATGTAGGATTGTCCAACAGACCGAGGATATTTAGTAAGGTGGATTTTCCGCAGCCCGAAGGTCCCATGATAGCGACAAACTCCCCTTCTTTCACTTCCATGTTTACGTCGTTCAAAGCCAGAGTCTGTACTTCCTCGGTCTTGAAAATCTTTTGTAGATTTACTGTCTTAATCATAATGCTTGGTTTTTATGGTTTATAAATATTTCATTTCTTATTCGTTTTTAATGACTTCTGCCGGATTTGTCCTTGCTATTTTCAGAATGCGGAAAATAATAGTCAGAGTAGTAATGACAGCTACGATTATGAAGATTGAAATCCAAAATAGCGGGCCGTCATTAAAGAATACGATATACATGTTTTTCCATAACTGCAGTATGGCATAACATAAAGGAAATGCTAGCGCTGCTGAGAGTACAAGCTGATAAATATACGTACGGGCAAACAATATGATAATCTGTTTCAATCCCGCACCATTTACTTTACGGATTGCCACTTCCTTTTGTCTGCGTTCCGTATCCAGTGTGATTGCCGAATAAACACCTAATAAAGTGATTATAAGGCTGACAAATGAGAAGAATAAGATTATCCCTTTCATGTTGTTCTCGATGGCTTGTGCTTGGTGAATGTCTTCCAGTAAGGTCGAAATGTGTAATTGTATACTCGGTGGAAGATTCTCTTCCAGCATTTTCTTAACGTAAGTCTTTACTTCTTCTGCTTTTCCGGGTACACACTTCAAATAGCAATGACCTACATAATATTTGAAATCACAAGGCAGAAAGACGAAGCCCTGGCTCTGATTGTAAGTGTCGGCTACAAAATCGGAGCAAATGCCGCATACCGTGTAGCTGTCTTGATAATTGTACAAGGTGGTTCCCAGTAAATCCTTCTTCATACGTTTTGCCAATTTACGGTCTGCTACCATGTCACTATTTGTCTTCAGGGCATGCCCGGAGAGAATAGGGATATTCATAAATTCGAAAAAGTTATTAGGAACATTCATTATATTGACTTCAAGGCTACTTTCCCGGTTATCTTTTTCTGTCTGCATGCTTGTTCCCGAAATACCTTTCAGATAATTAATTTCTGTCAGTATTTTATCTTTTATATCCGGATGTTGACTGATGCGCTCTATGAGAGCAAGCTTTTCGTCATTTTTTAGAAAACGGTAATCCATAGGAATACTGATGATTTCGGACTTTTCTTTTTCTGTCAGTGTGTTGAACAGTGTGGAACCGGTCTTGTCAGCCTGCAAATATAAAGCGACTGTAAAGACTATGAATAACCAACAGATGAAAAACTGGATACCCAAAAGACAATTTCGTATCTTCTGTTTGTGGCGTTTGGATTTGTTTTTGTAAATACTTGACTGGATGGAGGCATGCTTCATCCTCCATACGGTAAACAAGCAGAGTAATAAGCATAGTAAAATAATGCCTGCCATATATTCTGTTGTCTGTATCAATAATAGGTCCCGTTCAATGACTAATGTGAAATCAAATAAAGAGAATGAAAGGTAGGGGTTAAATATTTCTATCAGACAGAAAGTCAATAAGAAGGTTATGAACGAAATGATAATGGCTTGGGTAAAAAGTAACCAAAATAGTTGGTTGCCATTACTTCCATTCACTTTACGAATGCCGAACTCGTGCGAACGGTTCAGATAACTCCCCGTCAAAAAATGAAAAAAGTTGAGTAGACCAGTCAGTAGAATCAAAAGGCCGACAATGAATGTGATTCCGGCAAAGTAAGGGGCAACGGATTTCTCCCGAAAAAGTTTTCCGAAATTCGAGGCTGATACGGTATTTTTCTCATTGAATATTGTGTGCTTCAAGTCCATTGCACGGAAACTTGCTTCAAGTTGCGCGGATGTTTTGCCCGGACGAAGAAGAGCAAAAGTAAGTCCACCGGTCATACTGTCTCGTCCGTCGAATTGTATAAGTCCTTCGCTGTCGTTCAAGATTAACATATCAATCTTTTGGAGAAAGCTAAGGCTGGTATTCAATGGAATATCTTCTATTATCGCTTGTATGGTATAGATGGTACCTCCTGTTCGTGGTGTGGTATCAGGTGAAGAGAAAAGCCGTTGTGCTAAGGTCATTCGCTTTCCTATCGGATTCTCTCCGAGACCAAATATTTTGTGTGCCAGAGAGCGGGTCAGTATCACGGCATTGGGAGTTTGCGATGCTACAGTCCATGAACCTTGTAATACTTCCGGGGTGAACACGCTATGGTAGGTTGTATCTACTTCCATAGCATATAAATCTTCGTAAGGCAGTTCTTCCTTGTCGATAGTTTCCACATTGTAGCTACGTGGGTGGGGATAGGCAACAAAAGTAAATGCTTCTACTTCTTGGAATTGCAATTGGCGCAGACTCTCAAACAACGTAGCGGGAGTTCCGAAATAAGGTTCTTCTGCTGGAGTGTATAGGTTTATGTCTGCAATGCGTTCCCAGTGGGTAAAGCACTTGTTGGTAGAATTTATATAGCGGCTGCAATATAGGCAGATACTAAAACAAAGTATGCCTACCGACAGTCCGATGATAGAGATGATATTCTGTGCCTTGTACTTTAATAGGTTTCTGAATGCTGTTTTAATATAATGTCTTATCATAATAGTATTTATTATTGTATTATTCGCTTTTGATTACTTCCGCCGGATTCTGCCGTGCTGCCTGAACGACTTGCTGCAATATCGTGAAGAGCACCATGATTATAACAATTCCCAACCAAACAATGAATAAATCCATGCCAATAGATATGTGGTAGGCATATTGTTCCAGCCAATGATGCATCACCGCGTATGTGCAAGGAAAGGCCACAATCGCTGCGATGTAGGCCATCCATAAATATTCGCGGAAGAACATGCCGATTATTTTATTGACATTAGCTCCCATAATCTTGCGTACTGCTATCTCCTTCCTTCTTTGCCGGATGGTGGAAGAAGATATGGAGAAGATGCCGAACAAAGAAATGACGGCTAAGATTATTTGTCTCATAGTGCGTCGTTTTATTTCATTATCAATTCTTCCGCCTCGCCAAAGGTATCATATCCCGTTGTAATTACCCAATCTCCGGGCTGCAAACCTTCCGTAATCTCGTATTGTTGCGGATTTTGGCGACCGATGCCAAGCGGCACGCGCACGGCTTTTGTCTTTGCGGCGTTCAGTTTGTAAATCCATTGTCCTCCGGTACTCTGGTAGAAGTTGCCGCGCGGAATGACGAGCGCCTCCTCCGGCTGGCCGAGTTCTATCTGTACCCGGAAGCTTTTGCCTACACGTACGTTGTCGGGCATGTCACCGGTGAAGACGAGGTCTACGTCGAACGTGCGGTCTTTGACTTCGGGAACCACTTTCGTGATGCGCAACGGGTATTTTCTTCCCTGATAATTGATGGTGGCAGGCAATCCGGTGATAATGCGGTCGATGTAGTATTCGCTCAGGGAAGTATGCACTTTATATTGGTCCAGCACCTTGATTTCCGCAATGCTTTCACCGGAAGCGACCTGCTGTCCCGGAGTCACCTTGACAAAACTGAGCTGGCCGGCGACGGGAGCTTTCACCACCAGGTTGCCGAGCCGTTCGCAGGCGCGTTCATACTTCTTCCGTTCCCGTTCACGGTCGTTCCTGATGAGGTCTTTGCGGATGACGGTGACGGCAGAGTCATGACGGAGGCTTTCCCTTTGAAGATGGGCATTTTTCACTTTATAGTTGTATTCGTCCTCGGAAACTTCGAGCTGCGCCTTGCTCTTGATGCCCATGCGGTACTCCTCCTTGTCAAGGGCAAAACTCTTGCGCAGGCGGTTGAGGTCATAATCGGTCTGCAGGGCTTGTTGTTGCAGGTTCAGGCTTTTCTGCTCCATTTCAATCTCTTTTTCGCGGTAGGTGATAAGCTGCTTTTCCCAGTCGTCGCGCTGGTCTTCGATACTGCGCAGCAGGTCGGGGTTTTCCATGACGAGGATGGTGTCTCCTTGCCGGAGCAGGCTCCCCTCCTCTCCTATGATGCGTTCCACGCTTCCGGCTTCACGTGCATTGACCTTGATGGTAAGGATGGGCTGAATCACTCCCTCCACATCTACATATTCCATAAATTTGCCGTTCTTGACTTCGGCTATCTGTATGTTGTCTTGCTCGATGCGCAGTTTGCTGGGACCCAGCGAAAGGGTGACTACATAAATCAGGAAGGTAAGGAAGGCAACGCCTCCCGCCAGATAGTAGCGGTAACGGATGTACCAGGGTTTCTTTTCAAGTTTTATATCCATAATGCAATATTTTATATACTCTTTTTTTACTTTTCAGATACTCCCTTCAGAAGTACTTCTGAATAAGGGTTCCGAGTTTTACTAAAACTTCACCGGAGATTTAGTAAATCGTCACCGGAGTTTTAGTAAATCTCCGGCCAGCTTTTACTAAAACTATTCCACGATTCTATTATTGTATAGATTCTTCATTAGTAACCCTTTCCAAGTCTTCTGCCAGTGGCCTCTCTTTTTCAAAGTCATATAGCGTGATGCTTCTCAGTGTATAGTACAGACTCCAATAGTTGTACAAAGCCGTTATATAGCTTCTCCGGGCCGTATCTTTTTCCGTGATGGATGCATTGAGGTCGAGTACCGAGGACTTTCCGAGCAGATAGAGTTTTCGGGCTACTTCGGCGCGTCGTTGGGCTGTATGGTCCGTGCGGGCGGCTATGTTTACCCGTTGTGCCTGCAGGTTGAATTGCTTCACGAGTTTCCGTACGTTCAAGTCGAAATCCGTCTTGTCTTGCTCTACCTGCGTGTAGACAAGGTCTCGGTTGGAACGGGCCACGCGTACTTGTCCCCTTCCGCGCCCCCAGTCCAGGATTGGGAGGGTAATGCCCAGGCTGACGTACTGCTGGTCCAGTGGATTCCGGTAGGCATCTTTCAGCTTGTCGGCAGTTTGCGTCAAGCCGAAGCGCAGGTAGATGTCTGCTTTCAGTCCGGCATTGGCCTTGGCGCGAGACACGGCACTCTCGCTTTCCACCTTGCGGCGCAGCATGTTCTGTATCTCCGGACTGTTTTCGTTGGCAAGCATCAGTGCGGCATCCAGGTCGATGTGCAGGTCGGGCACGCGGTTGTCTATTCTCACCTTTATAAGGAGGTCTTCTTGGATGCCGAGGTAGGAACGGAGTTCCTGCATGCAGTTTTCCACTTCGATGCGGGCATTCATGCAGTTGGTTTCTTCGGTCAGTTTGTTGAGTTCGAGTTGCAACATTTCGTTTTCGCTGATGGTGCCGATGTTATATCGTCCTTGCGCATATATATATAAGGTGTCTGCATTGGCGTAGTTGGCGTTGGCTATTTCGTAGTTGCTTTGTGCTTTGGCCAGGTTGAAGAACTTCTCTGTGGCATTGGCGGCAACAAGTTCAAGGGTTTCTACGTAGGTTTTCTTGGCTTCGCGATAACGGATAGGTTCGATGCGCCGATCCCACTTCAGGCTGTTGTAGCCAAACAAGGACTGGCTGTATCCGATGTTGACGGGTGAAGTCTGCCAGGAATAGGTGTCACTGCTGAAAAGGTCGAGACGCTGCGCAGCCGTTTCAATGAAAAAGGTTCCTCCGGTCCACGGCACGTTTTGTGTCAGACTCAGTGTCAGGTCAGTGCTCAGCAGGTTCTGCTCTATGAACTTGACGTTGCCATCGCTTTGGGTCACTTTGTTGATGGCACGGTCCAGATAGGGATTGGAAGTAAGCTTGAGCGTCGGCAGGTAGTTGGCACAGTAGTATTTGTAGTTCCAATAAGCGGAACGGAAGCTATGGCGGGCATTTTGGGCGTCGGGCGACTGCTGGCGGGCCTGCTCGATGGTTTCTTCCAAAGTCAGCTCCAGCGTGTGCTCTTGGGCAACGGCACTCGACATCAGACTGAATGTAATAAGCAATAAAAATATATTCCGGTGCATAGTTGTTTTCTTTACTCTATAAAGTTCAAATTCTATGCCATAAGTATAAGTTATTGTATTATAAGTGTTTGTTGTGGTTCGAAGCTTTCCAAACGTGTGCAGTTGCGCACAAAAATAGTGCGATAATGCACGCACAACACATGGATATTATACTTATCTTTGCCCATACAAGAGATGTGGGATTGTGTAGGCCTTGCCTGCACGAAAAGAAAACAGATATGGAGCAGTTTGGTAAAATATTGATTGTAGATGATAACGAGGATGTCCTTTTTGCACTGAACCTTCTTCTCGAACCCTACGCCGAGAAGATAAAAGTGGCAGTGACTCCCGACCGCATCGAGCATTTTATGACCACTTTCCGTCCGGACATTATTCTGCTGGATATGAATTTCAGCCGTGATGCCATCAGTGGTCAGGAAGGTTTCGACAGCTTGAAGCAGATTCTGAGTATCGACCCGCAAGCAGTGGTCATCTTCATGACTGCCTACGCGGATACGGACAAGGCGGTGCGTGCCATCAAAGCGGGGGCTACGGATTTCATTCCCAAGCCGTGGGAGAAGGAGAAGTTGCTGGCCACCCTTTCTTCGGGCATGAAGCTGCGTCGTTCGCGGACCGAGATAAATCTGCTGAAAGAGCAGGTGGAAGTTCTGAGCAATGTCACAGCAGGAGGCTCCGAAGAGATTATTATCGGTGATTCTCCTGTCATGCAGCAAGTCTTCTCTACTGTGGAGAAGTTGCGCGATACGGATGCCAACATACTTATATTGGGTGAGAATGGAACCGGAAAGGATGTGATTGCCCGCCTGCTTTACCGCAATTCTCCCCGCTATGGAAAGCCGTTTGTTACGATAGACCTCGGCAGTATTCCCGAACAGTTGTTCGAAAGCGAGTTGTTCGGCTACGAGAAAGGCGCATTCACCGATGCACGGAAGGCGAAAGCCGGACGTATGGAAGTGGCAACCGGCGGTACGCTTTTTCTGGATGAAATAGGTAACCTTTCCCTGCCCATGCAGGCCAAACTGCTGACTGCCATCGAAAAGCGTTGTATCAGTCGTTTGGGAAGTACGCAGGCTACGCCCATTGATGTGCGGCTCATCTGCGCCACCAATGCAGACATCCGTCGACTGGTGGACGAAGGAGACTTCCGCCAAGACCTGCTGTATCGCATCAACACCATCGAACTCCATATCCCCCCTCTGCGGGAACGCGGAAACGACATCCTCTTGCTGGCAGAGTATTTCCTGCAACGGTATGCCCGCAAATATCAGAAAGAGATGCGCGGGCTGACCCGCGAGGCGAAAAACAAGTTGCTGAAATATGCCTGGCCGGGTAATGTACGTGAGTTGCAGCATACCATGGAACGTGCCGTGATACTGGGAGGCGGCTCTTTGCTTCGTCCGGAAAACTTCATGTTCCAAGCTTCTGTTTCCCGTCAGAAGAAGGAAGAAGAAGTCCTCAACTTGGAGCAATTGGAACGGCAGGCTGTGGAACGTGCCATGCGGCTCAGTGAAGGAAATGTGACCCGTGCCGCCGAATACTTGGGCATTACCCGCTTCGCCTTGTACCGGAAACTTGAAAAACTGGGCTTATGAAACGATATTCATTGATTGTGGCACTGCACATCATCGGCATAGCCTTCCTTTCGGTCGGCGTTTATCTGCTGGTGGATGCCGGACTGTGGTTCAGTACGCTGATGGCTTTTTTGATATTGCTGGCGATTGCCGTTCATCTGTACCGCCTGCAGATGATGCAAGTGCGTATGATGCGCCATCTGGCAGAGAGCCTGCGCTATGACGACATGATGCTGTCGTTCCGTTCTCCCTACAAGAACCGGTCTATGGAGGATATGGTGGATGAGCTTTCAGAAGCGATGAGGAATTTCCGTACCCGCGTGCTGGAACGCAATGAGATGGAAGCGTGGCAAAAGCTGATACGTGTGCTGACGCACGAAATAATGAATTCGATTACTCCTATCATCTCCCTCTCCGAGACCTTGAGCGAACGGGAAGTGTCGGAAAAGAACTACCCCGTCATGCGGCAGGGAATGCAGACTATCCACCGTCGTAGCAAGGGTTTGCTGGAGTTTGTGGAGAATTACCGGAAGCTGACAAGACTTCCCGCCCCCGTTCGTCGTCCGGTTGCTGTCCACGAATTGCTGCAGGATTTGCAGAAGCTGTTTTCGGAAGAGTATATCCGGATAGAGCTTCCGGAGACCGACCGCATACTCCAAATAGACCGGACACAGATAGAACAAGTACTGATTAATCTGATTAAAAACGCCAAAGAAGCATGTAGCAGGAAGGAACATCCCCTGATAGAAGTGAAGATGCTACCCGCCCTCTCGTGGCAATGCCTTATTACTGTCAGCGACAATGGCGAAGGTATCTTACCGGAAGTGCAGGATAAGATTTTTGTACCGTTCTTCACCACCAAGCCTTCCGGCTCAGGCATCGGGCTCAGTTTATGTAAACAAGTGATGAATCGGCATGGCGGCAATATTACGGTGCAGTCTGCTGTGGGAAAAGGGAGTTGCTTTACGTTGCTATTTGGATAAATGGAAAAGAGGGTATATACAAAAATAAGCTACTGAAAAAATCAGTAGCTTATTTAATTTCTGTCGGGGTAGCGGGATTCGAACCCACGACCCCCTGCTCCCAAAGCAGGTGCGCTAACCTTATTAATATCATTATTAAATAACTGGCATTAAATTGATTAGCTTATATCTACTTTTCGCTTAAATGAAGCGGTTTAACTCTTGGTTTAACTTAGAGGCAAAACAAGAAGTGTTTGACAATAATTTAATAATCTCTTTTGCAGAATAAACCTGCATTGCAAAAATAGCAATTATAAAATGAAGTTTCAAATATCTATATAGTTATTCAAAGTAAACATAGTACTTTTTTGAATTGGGGTCTATAAAACTAACTTTCACTAAAAAAGGTACTACTATTGATTGAAACACATTATAGCTGTAATATACTGCTTCATTCATAAAAGTGCGTAAACAAAGGCGACAAAGATAATCAATGCCGCCTAATGTCTGATTTTTATTTACTTTCTTACTTTTTACGTGTGTAATTCATTATTCCGTCCTCACTGAGATATGATAATTTACTTTCTGTAATCTCTAAGATTTCCACAATGTCTGATTCAAAAATGTTATTATTTAAGGTTAACCTTTTTTTGCTACTGTCATAGCTGTATGTCCCTTCACCCCATTTTTCTGTTTTTTCATTAGGGTAATTTGTTCCGGTGTAATAATCTATTCCAGTCCATGTCATATCTGCCTTGAAAGTAAGAACCTCAGTCGTTGAACTAACAACATTTCCATTTACATCAGTAAAAGAGTCAAGTTCATTTTCCCAACTACCAACTAATAAAGCTAACGTTTTATCGTCTTGCTGTTCTTCATCATCATCGCTACACGCTGTAAAGTTTACAGTCAACATGACCATTAACAAGGTCATTCCAATTAATCTAAATGTTCTCATTTTGAATTAAAATATTTATTGTAAGTAGAAATATATTCTGTAATTTGCCTAAACACATCACCTGCCATCAATCCACCACTTGCAGGTAGTCTCTCTTTATGGATGGAAACAATGATAGAATATTGGGGAACATTTGTAGGGAAGTAACCACAGAACTCTACAATATAGCTTCCATCTTCAAGCTGTACTGTTCCTGTTTCACCTGCAATTTGTACCTTATCAGACTTGGCAGGTTGTCCTAAGCCATCAGTTACCGCATATTCCAATGCCTGTTTCAGACTGTCAATGTTGGTTTGACTTGCTATCTGTGGATTGATTACTGTTGTACTGTCTTTGTAAAGTTGAGGTTGTACCATCTTTCCACTATTAGCAATAGCATTATAAAAGGTTAGCATTTGTATAGGGGTAATAGTTTGATTATATCCAATGCAGAACCATGCAAAGGCTGTATCACTCCAACCACTATCTTTAGGAGTAACAAAGTATGCAGGTTTCAGATTAGCTATTCCTGCGATACTGTCTGGTTTACCATAATTCACCTTATTCAACAGATTGAAGTATGCTTGTGCATCATCTCCAAATGCTTTCTCCATTGTTTTATAAACAGCAATGTTTGAACTTGAAGCTAAACTTTGCTTGATAGAGATTTTACCATATCCACCTCTATGCCAATTATGGTCTTTTAATTCTCTATCCTGTATAGAATAGCTTCCAATGCCCACATCTACCATATCAGATAGTTTCACCTTTCCTGTTTCCAATGCTGCCAATATGGATATAGGGTGCATCAGTGCTGATTCGTGTGCTTGGGAAAAGTTCTCACAAGGTTGGTAGTCTGTACTGTCTTTCCTTTCAAGTCCAACCATAGTCTTTATATACCCTGTCTGAACTTCCATAATGATAATTTGCCCGGATAAAGCATTAAGTTCAGATAGCTTATTCTCTAAGATAGAAGTAGCTTTGACTTGTAAAGTGCTGTCTATATAGCTACTTAGTTGTTTATTTTTGTATTCTTTATATTTACATGAATATAAAAATGTACACATTATTGTCAATAGTGTAAATGTTATTTTAGTCTTTCCCATATTTGTAAGTTCTATCAAACAAATTACTCTTTATTCTTGTCTTTTAATGCCATGAGTAGTGGTATTATTATAGCACATAGCAAAGCGAATATTATATCAGTAAAAGAAAATGGTTCTTCACGCGATAATCTATCTCCAGCATAAGAAGCTAAAGGACATATTATAAATATTGTATTAAGTAAAATTCGTTTCATTAGATAAAAAATAAGAAGTAATCAATTTCTCCTTCACGTAATAAACTGATGTATTTATCACGTTTAGCTAAAGTTTTATAACTTCTATCAATATAATCGGGGATAATAATCTTCTTTATATTAATAGGAGTAAATGTGCTATTCAATAAGCTTGCCGTATTCCATTTGTTTTTAAACCTATAATATAATTCTTCATTCCATGGCAATGCAGGGTTTCTGCTGAGTGCATCCCAATCTAAACGTTCTTTATATCTATCAATAAGTTTTTCATTCCATTTGATTTTCTTATTTAAGCTTAGAACTTCGAATATGATAAGATTTTCATTTTGATATATATAATCATCGCTCAAAGGAGCATTACGACAAAATGATTCGTAAAATTTCCCAGCATTATAATAACTGTATTTATCAATCCAATAATCTTTATAAATGGTAAACATGGCTTCATTCCATTGTAGAGATTCATTTTTTGCTAAACTTTCAAAGTTCCATTTGTGAACAAATTCCTTAAATAAAGCATAGGAAATGGGAATATTGGGATTGCTACTCAAAAGTTCCCATCCCATGTCACACCTATCTATATATGAGGAGTACTTATGTAAGAAATTTATAGACCAAGGTATGGTTTGATGCAAAGAACTACCGTAATAATCTCCACTACAAAATCCCCATTGCCAATGTATCCTATCTTTGAAAAAATCAATTAACTGATTGGTGGCATTGTGCGCAATATTTATGCTTAAATAATGCCAATCCCAGTTGTCAATGAATGAATTGATTAATTCAACAGATAAAGGTAACGACTCATTTGAAGATAAAGCTTCCCAATTCCATTTATCTTTAAATGTTGTAATCATATCAATAGATAATTGTAGCGATTTGTTTTTTGACAAGACTTTCCAATCCCAGTAGTTATAAAAAGATATAATTGTTCCAGAAGATAGGGATAACGATTTGTTTGATGATAAAGCTTCCCAATCCCATTTATCACTAAAACTACGGATAAATTGGATAGACCATGGCAACGATTCACTTAACGATAGAGCTTTCCAATCCCATTTATCTTTGAATTTTTTTATAAATTCGATAGACCATGGTAGAGAGGGATTCCGCGATAAATTATTCCAATTCAATTTAAATTGAAATTTTTCTATGAAGTCTTCACACCAATCAATTCGTGTATTACTACTTAATTCATCCCAACATACTGTTTGTGAATGGTATGTAACCAACTTTACAGTTAAACCACCACTCTTGAATAGATTCTTTTTAAATCCCTCTGTATCTACTCTTATTTGTTCATAAAGAAAATCAAAATCAACACTTTCCTTTTCAAGAAAGACATAGCTACAAAATGGGCATTTATCTACTTCTTTGGAAGAATACCATTCACTTCCACATTGAGGACATTTCATAGTGATAATTTATATGCTCACTTGTTCCCTGCGGTAAGCCATAAATAAAAAAGATGTGGGAACACTATTTGCTTTATCTCGCTAACTGGCTTCTCGCATTGCCTTTGGTACGGATAAAACAATAGCAACCCACACCAATTTTGACAATATCTAAAAGCCTTATAAATATAAGGTAGGTATATATCAAATGGTGGGGTGCTACTGCTATCATCTTCGTACCGTTTCAAATTTTGCGAGAATTTGTTAGCGGAAGATAATTTCAATAACACCTTTCGTTAAATATGTCCTTCCAACTCCCTAACGCATTAGTTCTTTGGAATTGTTGCAAAGGTAACAAAAGGTTTTAAATCAATCATCATGGAGTGAGGATTAATAGTGAATATCCTGCCCTCAAACATGAAATAATTTAAATTTAGAGTATTCAAAGATTTATAAACATAAGTTTCTTATCTTTGTCTTTAGGATAAGTCTTTTATGTGGAGTAATGTTCAATATAATTTCAATTCATCATGGCATATAGGACGTTATATTTTATATTATTAAGTTGCCTTGTTCTTTGCTGTACTAATAAATCTTCGAAAAATGAAGTTGCAAATTTAGATAGTGTTCAAACTGCAAGGCTGGTTGTAAAATCTATTGATGTACCGAATGAAGAAACTACTCATGCGTATTATGATACGGCAAGAGTTCCTATTAAATATTTGCCAGAAGAAAATAAAGAAACAGATATTTATCTGGTGGTAGAAGTTATGCCAGAATTTCCTAATGGACTTAAAGCCTTATTTGATTTTATCTATGATAATTTGAAATATCCAAGTGATGCCATAGAAAAAGGAATACAAGGAAGAGTAACAGTCGGAGTTGTTATAGATGAAAACGGTTCAGTAACACAACCTAAAATACTAAAAAGCATATCATCCTCTTTAGATAAAGAAGCACTACGCATTGTATCAATTATGCCTAAATGGAAACCTGGCACACAAGATGGAGTACCCGTAAAAGTCAAATGCACATTTCCTGTAATATTTAAATTGCCTAATAATGATGATTTAAAAACTGATAGTCTATAAAATCAACAGAAGAATGAACAACAAAATGATTATGTTTTTTTAGGTAGGACAAATTCAGATTGGGGTATATAAAAGCTAACCTTACTCTTGATTTGTCCTACCTGTCCTTTAGAAGCTCAAACAGTCATAAGTCTGTAAGATTTCTTCCTGCCTTAACCCCAAGTATCTTTTAGTAATGGCAACAGAACTATGGTTGAACAGTTCCATCAGCTTTACTAAAGCAAGTTCAGCATTATCGCTGTTCATGTTATAGACCTGTCTGCCAAATGTCTTTCTAAGAGAATGGCAGCTAAAGTTCTTAATCTTTAGCCTGTACTTCTTCTTCACCTCTTTAAGAATGATATTGATTCGTTGAACTGTGAAGATAGTGCCTTTCTGACTTATAAGAATTGGCGCATTTATTCCAACTGGATTTATATGCTTGTAGCACTCTTTAATATGATGTTGTAATTGTGGGTTTAGTCTGATAGTTCTTACCTTACCTGTCTTTTGCTCAATTACTGTAAACTCGTCAGTACCTAATATCTGCTTCCACCTTAGAGATAGAATATCAGATATTCTTAATCCTGTGAAGCATCCCAAAGCAATAAGAAGTGAGATTTTATAATTCTCGTCTTTGGCTAACTTCCTTATGAGGTTCATTGCATCAGACCAAACAAGATAGTCTGCGGTTGTGCTTGAATATTTGAGTGACATAATGTTCTGTTTTATAAGTTAATGAATAGAAGTGAATATTAATTCTGAGTTGGATTACTAACTCGCTGATTACTAAAGGAACATTCACTAATAGCAGAAGTGAATATGATAAGGACACCCAACTTAAAAATTGAGTGCCCTCTACCTTATTATAATTCTCCCTCGTCTGCGAAACTGTAATATCCTTCATCTGTTAATATGAGGTGGTCTAAAACTGTAATCCTCATAAGTTGGGCTGCATTCTTGACCTGCTTAGTAATCTCCATATCCTGCCTGCTTGGTTTCAGATTACCGCTTGGATGATTATGTGCAAGGATAATGGCTACTGAATTGGTGAGCAATGCAGCTTGTAGAATTACTCTTACATCAACGGTTGTGTCTGTTATTCCACCCTCTGATATGAGCGTGTAACCTAAAATTTGGCTGGCTTGGTTTAAGAACAAGACTTTGAAGTATTCTTTGTAACAGATAGTTCCCTCTCTATATGTTGAAAGTAAGACTTCATAAGCATCCTCCGAACTATATATTTTATTCCGGCTTTTTGATGTGGATTTGTAAGTGAGTTCCACTTCTCCAACAGTATAATCCATATCCATAATTTCAAGTATTAAAATGGTCTATCGCCATATTCATAAACAAGAATTGAATTGCATACTCTATCGTAGAATGAGAATCCGCAACAAGTATGGAAGTAGCTTTCATAAACTGCTGCATATTCACCATGCAGCCTGTTGTTCCTATCCAAAAATGAATCAAACTTATGCAGCCAATATTTAAGTGCTTGCAAGCGTTTGATATATTGCAGATTGTTTTCACAGTAGCATAGTCTTTCTTGTAAAGAGGTGATATGATTGATAGCATTTTCAATTTTAGATTTATCCATAATGTCATAGAATTTGTAAAGTGTATAAATAGAAAAGGACACCTAACAAAATAGCTGTCCTTTTGAATATTACTGTTCTTAGATAAAAGGCAGATATATATCATCCAATGCACCACTGTCAATAATATTTTTGCATAATTCATGTGATGCTTGATTTCTGAGGTCTGTGCCATAATTATCATCGCCTACCATTTTAATGATTGCAACAATGGTTCTCATCAACTCTTGTTGTAGGGTGCGGTGATAGTGACTTACACCTTCAGCAAATCTTTTTGGATTCCAACTCATATCATTAAGCGCACGTTCTAATTCTTGTGCAGCTTTGTATTCACGAGAATTTTGTAATTCCATAGTTTATGTAGTTTTAAATAGTTCATAAAATAAAGAAAGGACAACTAACTGAATAGCTGCCCTTTCCTCTGTCAATCAACAATCCACTCAGCCCAAGAACCAAGCGTATTTGTTATCAAGTCCTTGCAGGACGTTGTTTATTCCTACACTGACTTCCGTAGCGTTTACTGCTCGTTGCAGATAAGTATCAATGTAGCTTCCCTTGTTAGCCTGCGTCAAAAGATTGTGGAAATCGAACATTGATATGGTGTTGTCCTTTACTCCGAACACTTCGTTGTGATAGTAGTCGCGACAAACAGAATTAATCTGGCTGTCCGTAATCAGAAGTCTTGGAATGGCTTTCTGTCTTGCAGGTGACAATGCTTGAAACATTCTCATCCGCCCTACGATTTGTGCAAATTGTGTCTCGGACAATGAAGTGTTGGTAAGTGACTGCATCAAGTGGATTTCTTTTGCAGGGTTGAAGCTGTGGAACAATTCAAGTACGCTTCTGTAAAGTTCACTGATATTGGTTACTTCCATATTGAACTTGACACCTTCTCCCGTTAAAATTTGATTGCTACAAATTCTAACTCTCCAGCCCACAAAAACAGAAAATTTCTCCAAGCCTTTGGATGTACGATAAAGGTTGAGGTCTGAATAGTTCCTTACCCCACCGATGCACAGTTCAAGCCTTTGCCCTCTTACCGTTTCGATAATGGTTGGAATGGTAAAGGCAAATGCAAGGCGTTGGTAGAATTGTGTCTTTTCACATTCCAACAGTTCACTTGCTTTCTTACCCAAACTTTGAGGTGTTCTACCGCGTACAATGTGTGAAACTCTAATATCCGGCTCGTTCACTCTTTCACCTGCATAGAATGAGCAAGCCGCATCATGCACACATGAAATAAAGTCTTGATGTGCGATAGTCAATTCTTGGTTAGCCCAAGTTGGAACGACACATTTGTTTGCAAGTTCGTCCATAGTGATTGCATCGGTGTTGGCTTCCAAAAAGTTTACGCTCGGCTGTACAGTTGGTTCGTCTTGGATAATGGCAGCTTCTTCTGCATACTCGCCCAAGTTAAATTTCGATTGGTTCTGTGCCATGATAGGCATAATTTGTAATGCTTCCATAATGAATTTGAATTAAATGATTATTGATTGAATGTATTTAACAAGAACAAACCCTAAACACAAGTGAATTTCTTCGCTTGCATCTAAGGCTCGTTCTATGTCTTTCCCTAAATATTCTTTTAAAAGAAATTCGGAGCATTAGTAAATTATTGCTTGGCTATGGGAATAGGATTGTGAACATATACGCTGTTGACAAAAGACATTCTTTTTCATGGATGATGTGAGGTAATAGTATCATCGTGAAGTAAAGAATGCTTTTTTCTTCCATAGCCATGAGGGGGCATAAAAAGGTGGTGTACCTCCGTTTTTATCATCCGACACAGCATGGGGGAGTGAATTACGACATGGAGATATGCTTAAATAAAAAAGAGTCTCAACTTTTCATCAGCGGAGACTCTTCATTTATGAATGATTTGATAAAGCTAAATATTGACAACAGAGTACCTTTTTGAAACATACCCTATAAAACTAACTTTCATCAAAAAAAGTACTATCCTATATCAATGGTTCTAATATTCTGATAGCTTTTTGATTTCCGATTTTACATTCTTGAATTTTGAAGAAATCTTTTATAGTCATGGCTGTAATCGCATTTTTGGGCGCGGTCTTAACCAATGCGTATAAACGCTTTAATTCTTTTTTGATATATTCACGAGTGTATTTCTCGCCAATCTTAAAGGAGTTTTTAAGGAGTTGAACAAACTCTACTCCGCTTGTTTTTTCTCTATAGTTTTTCATAATCATGGCTTCTTTGATTTTTTTGAATGAATAATTGTTTACTTCAATAACTTCTTTGCCCACCGTATCGTAAGCATCAATAATAAAAGCATCAACTTGTCTGATGTCACTGATAAACGATTGTGCCAATGGAGAGTCTCTGTCATCCTTCAACGATTCCAGTAATTCAACGATACGCTTTCGGCTTTCTTTGATAGAACTGCTCTTATCCATTAGGCTCAACCTTTCCTTATCGCCCAATTTGTAAAACAGAGGTTGGGTCAGCTTCGGTAAGAACAGGCTACTTTTCTTGTATCGGTTCACTACTGAATCAATATTGTTGTAGGCAGACTTAACCAATGCTTCATCAACAAAATTGTCAATTGCGAAATAGTTGGTCTTACCGTCTTTTAGCATCCGGTTATATGGCAGTATATCCAATGCAGCCTTATAAGCATTTCGGCTTTCCGAAGATGTTGCACATTCATAGAGATTTTTAATCGTCTTGTAAGCATCCCTGCAACCTTTAAGATATTCCTTGATACCTGCTTGGGTGCGTATCGGATAGTTCTCATTGGTATTGACAACATGAATAGCCAAAGAAGTACCATTTCTGAATCGTCCTATTGCTTGTACCGCATCAGTACATGGGTCAATGATTGTGTATTCTGCAAAATACGGTTCAGTGACAAATATTATATCGGGTTGTTCATCCAATTCAATATCTACAGCAGTATAGTTTCTGCTGGTAAACCACATATAAGGCATTTTATGCTTAATGTTCCAGTATTCATAAGCTCGTTTAAATCCTTTCTTTTTCAACTTCTCAACACTTTTCTCTGCACAGAATACTGCGGACTCATTTTCAACTCCCAATTTACTCATCAACTGGTGTATCATATCAACGCTGTTGGCAAAGAAACAAATACTGCGTGGTTGCTTTTGTTGTGCTTTTATCTGCGGTAGAATTTCTTTCAATGCTTCCAAGACATTGTTGGTCTGCACAATGCTGATAGGGCGTCTATATTTAAAAGTGGGTCGGATGTCTACTATTTTGAAACCTTGACTTTCAAAACGTGGGTCACTCGGTAGTATGGGAGTGGCTGAGACAAATGCTTTTTCTCTGAATTTGAAGAAATCATCCATAGGAAGAATTATATCAGCTCTGTAATCGACATCTTTTATCAGCTTGTCGCATTCATCGGATAGGAAGAAGCACATATTATATATGTCAAGTTCCAGTTCCTCGAAAGCCCGTTTGATTTTAGTAAATCCTTCGGGAGTACTTATCAACTTGATAAACTTTCCTGCGGCTAATGTCTTTTCAATATAATCAATGATTCCTTCTGTTGTTACCCCTTGCTTGACACCGAACAGATTGTCATTCTTATGTTTCGGGTCTTTGCACTTGCCAATGATAGGCGGTACATTGGGAACAGAAATAATGGAATGTCGCTTGGCCTTTATTTCGGAATAGGTTGCACCCAATCCGGTTAATGTCTTGCAAAGGATAGTGTTTGTTTCTATCTGTGGCAGGACTTCTGTCAAGTACTGGATTTTACCAGCTATTTTATATATTGGTTTATATTCCGTTTCCATTTTTGTCAGTTTTTAAAAGGAGAGAGGAAATTTACACTTCCTCTACTCCGTTTGGATTTAGCGAATTAACTCTTTCTCTTGCAAGTACGAAGCAATGTCCTCGTCTCGGTTTACAAAGAAGAAGATGTTGCCGAATTTGAAGTTGGCTACTGCTGTTAGCTGCCCTCTACGGTCTCTGAACTCGGGTGTAAACTGAATGTTTACAGCCTTGCTTTCCACAAACAGTTTGAGCATATTCTTTCGATACTCGTTACCGTTGGTTTGGTCTGACTTCTGAACTTCGGACGGTTCTACTCCAAAGTCCTCACTTTTGCCAGTAGAAAGGTATGTCATAAGCCAGTTTGCAGATTTATCATTCAACTGATACGCGAAGCGTTTCACGCATGTGCTTTCGACCTTTATCACTTCGTAACCGTCCTCGTCAATGTCGAAGAAGATGTTCAATCTGTCAAAACGCGACATCATGGACTTCAATTCTTCATGTGCTGCCACATTATTATATGGTTCGCGGTTACTTGAAACGACACTTTCAAAATTGAAGGTAATCATTTGTCACCTCCTTCCTCTGGATATGGAATATCGGGATAGATGCTCCAACCAATTCTTTTGAATTGCCAAGCAGGAAAGTCATCATCTTCACATGAGAAAAATTGATTCTCATTCAAATCCCAAGATTTCCATACCCTGCATTTAAGCCTCTCTCTGATTTCGGGAAGTGCAGCATCTACACGCTCCACATCAAAACCTCTTGTGGTAGTTTCTTACCTTTTATCCGGGTATCTTTTCCTCATGGTGCATGCTGCTATCATAAAACGCCATTTCCCGTTTATGAACTCTTGTAATAAGGCTTCATCCCGTTTGGATTGTGAAGGGAATAAAGGCACGTGCACAAAGCCTTCCGCATCTTGTTTTATTATGGGGAAGCCTAATCGCTCTATAATATCAAGCCTTTCGTCTTCACTTTTTACAAGTTCGGGAAGCCACTTCAAGTCTTCCAAAGGATTCTTTGGCATGGAAAGTTGAATTTTTCCTTCACCGTTTAAAAACTGCGTTCCATTGCTCCCTTTAATAGGGGGTGTCTTACTTTTCTTTTTAGCCATAATAAAAAATATTAGTTAATAATTAAATGCTAATCAAAAGTAGAGGCCTCTTATCTTTTTTGATTATGGCGCAAAGTTAGTAGCTCTTAAACGGACTAAAAAAGAAATTTGAAACTCCCCCTCTTAATCGAAAGCTCTACCATTATTATATTTTTGAAAGCATAAACAAATGGATTATGCGGTCAACTTTATATCCGATTGTTATAGTATAAGCCCTTTATTTTCATTCAATTTTAAATTCTGCTATCATATACCACTTCCTATCTGTGCCGTCAAATTCCACTTCTTTATAAACCCGATATTGACCAGAAGTATTGTCATTGAATAATGGATAGAGCTTGGCTTTGAACTGATAGTCGCTGTAAGGTTTTAATAAAATGCCAATGTCCTGCACCAAGCTGTTGTCATATAATGGTATCCATTGGTTTCCCTGCTTGCGTGCTACAAAATAATATTCGCCAAAGGATAAGTTCTGTTGGCTCAAGTTCTTGTTGGTTAGTATTACATTTACACTTTCTGTTCCAATCGGGTAAACAGGCTTCTCGGTTTTCATGCTTATTTGCAGTGTGTCGGTATATGCTCTTTGCGTAAAGGGGGCAGGTTCGCGTACTGCTCCATAGTTAATAGCGGAATAGTTAAGCATCTCCTTTCTGAATAATTCTTGAAAATGAATAGAATTATTAATCAAATCCACAAAGATTGAATCACCCCGCATATAAGAGCCATAAATGTTCTGTGATGAAATAGTCTTGCCATTCCAAGCGGCATCCATCTGTCTTCTCAACCGCTTGGCTCCTGCTTCATCTACTAATTCAAATTCAGCATAAGCAACTTTAGTGTTTCTGTTGAACGCTTTATAGATGCGGTACTTGCCTGCACGATTAGGAACTTCGGAAGTATAGAGTTTAATGTTCTGTTCATGGGTAGGATTTTCGGATGGGAATATCCATAAAATGCTATTGACTATGGGATTGGTTGGTAATGTTTCCCAAGATTTCTGTTTACTGTTGTAATAGGCAAGGCTATAGCTTTCTCCACATTCATATGCAAAGTGAGAGTGATTGGTGATGATTACTTTCACTTCTGTTGTCGATAACGGGTAATAGTCATATTCAGCACGCATTGAAAGGGAAACAGGGTTTATGGCTTCTCCTCGAGGAATATCTCGTGGTATAGGACTTAACACTATATTTGTAGTCCGTCCGAGAGAATCCTCTTTTATCGAAATGATTTCAGGACCGAATATGATATCCGACATTATATTGAATTCCAACAGCGGAGAAGCAAAAACGTTCTTCTTGAATGCCGATTTAAAGACCTCAAAAGAATCTTCCGGTATATCCAGAAAGTCAATGGTTACTTTGTCTTTGGTCAGACCTGCTCCTAAACAATGAAAGCGTTGTTGCAGGATGGTATCAGATTTAATAACGCTGTCCACATACCGATGTAAAGCACATAGTTCTTTTTGCAAACGAACACTGTCTGTTTTATCTCCCTGTCCTTTCCTGGAAAAACCGGAATGGCAAGAACAGAGGGCTATTAGCAATAAAAATAATATCTGTTTCATAGCACATATATAGTTATTCGTTCAACACTAAGATACCAAAGACAAAAATAATAAAAGCACAACTCATTAGCAATCTGAATTGCGCTTTTGTTTGTTGCCGTTAATATATGCTGTTTACAGAATTGATTATTCTTCCTTTATGCAGACTGATGTATCCTCTCAAATTTTCATCACTTTCGTCGAATTTTGTATTCGTGGATAGCCTTGTAAAATATATCAGTTTTGATACGAGAAATATCTTGCTGAGGGATAACCCCTGTTCTCCTTTCTTGCGTCTACGATTAAACTGCTTTTTATAGGGTGGCAGATTGAAGAAGTCTTGAAACATCTTATAGAACATCCATATATGAATGGTTTGTTTTTCTTCTGTAGGGATAAATGTCATTCTTTGATTTTGCATCCAAGGATGGTCTTCGATTTCGTTTATACTGTTGATAATGGACGCGGCTGTGTGAGCAATAGCATCTGGGCTGTCAATTACTATTGTTCTTTTATCTTTGTCGCCTATTTCAACAGTAATTTTGATGGGGCTTTTAAAAGTTATTCCATACGGGGTTGTTCTTTCATGGTTTTCAACTATGGCTTTTACAGCTTCTTTTAATTGTTCTATTCCTGCTCCATATCCTTTCATGCCATCTATGCAAGTGCCACAAGTATAATCAAAAATGAATAGAAGTAGAAACCAGAATTTATCAATATCAATTCTCAAACCTTTTAGGGTGTCTTGTATTTCTTTGTTTGCCACATATTTTTCGTATGTAAACTTCCCATATTCTTTGAGTTTGTTTTGGTTGTATCTTTTTATAAATATAGGTAAGGCGGTAGTGGTACAGATGTTTTTATATATTTCTGCTTCCAGATTTGGCACATATAGTTCTGCGATAGCTTTCATGTTTTCCAAACGCTCGTCCGTAATGATACAATCTTCTTTTAATTTCTCCATAATTTTTAGTTTAAGGCAAAATTAAAAAAATAATCCCCACCTGCATTACTGCAAATGGAGATTTATTCATTATAGCAAATTCTTCATCGCTTCACCTACTTGCTCGTTGTCGAAGCTATCCAAATATATTTGAGTAGTCGCCAAGTCTGAATGCCCCAATGCTTCACTTATCAATGCAATGTTTACTCCCGATTTCTTAAGAACACTTGCGAATGAATGGCGGCGACATAGGTCGTTATATTAGCTTCAATTCCCAATCGCTTACCGAGTGTCCTTAGAATGTCATTCACCTTGCCACGTATTTTATGAATCCTATTCTGCTTCTGTAAAGCTGTTTTATGGACTTTTACATTCAATATCGGGAATAGATAACCATTACTCTCATCGGTGTATTTTTTTATAATTTGCATAGCTTCTTGGGGTATTCCAATCTTGATTAGCTTACCAGTTTTCTGACGGATATAATGTAACCTACCATTGACGATATTCTCCTGTGTTAAATTGGCAATATCAGTAAAGTTTATACCGCCACACAGATAGCTGAATATAAAAATGTCTTTACTTAACTCCACATATTTCTTTTGTCCTATCGGTTGGGAAGTTTCTGTAAACTTCAACATATCTGTTTTAGCTATGGCTCTCTTTTGAGTAGAAGTGTTGAATTTACTGATTTTATATTCTTGAAAAGGATAATCAGACAAATGGGCACATCTTTCTTTTATTGCTTTATTATATGTGCTTCGTAAGGTACGGAACATTAAACTGATTGTTGTTTCTTTGTTGCCATTACTCCGGAGCCACTTTTCATATTTTTCGAGCCATGCCACATTTATGGTATTAAAGGGTATTTCCAATTTTCCATTAGTAAATCTTTTCAAAGAGTTATAGGAATTAAGGTAAACCAGTCTATTACCACATTTGTTGTTAATCTCACACTGGGCAATTATTTCTTTATAAAAGCAATCTACGGTTTTGGCAACCAGTAGCTTTTCATTTGCTTCAATCAGAGTTGCAGCCGAGTATTCTTTTTGGTCAGACTTTATTTCAAGCATTTTCTTTTGAAGTTCCAGCTTCTTATCAAGAATAATCTTTTGAAGATACTCTAAATTAGGACATTTAGGCTTCGGTTTATTTTTCTGAAAGTCCCAAAACTTGGGATTTACAGATATTCCCAAACTCTGATATTTCTTCTTTCCGTCTTTACTGATACGAAGCATTAGAGGGTGTTCGCCATTAGATAGGGTCTTGGATTTGTAACAAACCACTGAAATTGTAGCATCCATGTTCATTTTTGGTTT
Source organism: Bacteroides sp. CACC 737 (assembly GCF_013874375.1). Lineage (NCBI taxonomy): Bacteria > Pseudomonadati > Bacteroidota > Bacteroidia > Bacteroidales > Bacteroidaceae > Bacteroides > Bacteroides sp. CACC 737. The sequence continues at coordinate 1,622,735 of NZ_CP059408.1, read as the reverse complement.
AACTCTCGGTTTAACTCACTCGGTTAAACCAAAGGTAAACCGCCCCATTCAAGCAACAAAAAAAGGAGCTACTTTTTACGTAACTCCTTGATTCTCATCCGTCGGGGTAGCGGGATTCGAACCCACGACCCCCTGCTCCCAAAGCAGGTGCGCTAACCGGACTGCGCTACACCCCGAATGCTTTACTTCTGAAAAGCGAGTGCAAAGGTAAAAACAATTCTGATACCAACCAAATATTTAGGCAAGTTTTATGCAATTAAAATTACATTTTCAGATAGAAATCTTTCGTTAAAGCTACATATTCAGGGGTAAACTCATTGTGATTCATCTCAATACAAAGTTTCTCTTCTCTACACTCTTTTGCTTCAAAACCAAAGTTCAGCAATACCCGTCTGCACGGTTTTCCGGGTTTGGTGAAGACTTGCACACGATGCAATGGAAACAACTTATGGTTCCAAGCTGTATCCACAACCGTTTTTTCAGCTTCCGCTGGAATAATGATGCTTACGACTCCTTGCTCTTCAAGCAAAGATGCCGAACGACGAAATAGTAAATCGTAATTCAAATTGCCCGCATGCCGTGCTGTGCACCTTTGTTCGTCAGGACATTTCAACGCATCTATAAAATAGGGAGGATTGGAAATGATAAGGTCAAATCTGTTTTCCGGCTGATAATCTCGGAAATCATGACATATGACCTCTACTCTACCGGCCCATGGAGAGTGAGATACATTTTCTGTGGCTTGTCCGGCTGCAGCTGCATCTATTTCGATTGCAGTAATCCGGGCATGCGGATTCCTTTGCGCTAACTGTAAGGCTATTAATCCGGTACCGGTTCCAACGTCCAGTATACGCTTCGCTTTGTCTGCCGGGGCCCATGCCCCAAGTAGTACACCATCTGTGCCGACCTTCATGGCGCATTTATCATGAAATATGGTAAATTGTTTAAACTTAAAAGATGATTTCGGCATGTTTATCTTCTTTAATTGGGTTCAAAAATAATCAAAACCTGCATATTTGTCATAAAATTGGCACTGTTTTTGTCTTTTTAAAGGATGAGAATGTCTATTTATGAAGAAATAGCTTAACTTTGCAAGCGCTTTATTGGCCTGCCAATATGACATAAACTAAAAAGAAAGAAATGAAGAAAAGAAATTACCTGAGTGATGTCGAAGATAGAAGCGGAAACGCTTTCTCTGTAATTGCTGATTTTGAGGGGAATGAGGAACAATTGATGGACATTGAGGTAGAAGAGGTTTTACCGATATTGCCTCTTCGAAATATGGTATTGTTCCCTGGGGTGTTTATGCCGGTATCTGTAGGAAGGAAATCTTCCCTCAAATTGGTGCGTGAAGCAGAAAAGAAAAATTCTTATATAGCTGTTGTATGCCAAAAGGTGGCTGAAACAGAGACACCTCTGCTTGAGGATTTACATACCATCGGTACAGTTGCCAAGATAGTACGTGTGCTTGAAATGCCAGACCAGACAACTACCGTCATTCTGCAAGGCTCCAAACGTATGGAACTGAAGGAGATTACGGATACGACTCCTTATCTGAAGGGACGGATAGTTACGCTGAATGAAGAACTTCCGGAGAAGAATGACAAGGAATTCCATGCATTGGTAGAGGCGTGTAAAGACTTGACAGTACGCTACATCAAGTCATCCGATATGTTTCCGCAGGATTCGGCATTTGCCATCAAGAACATTACCAATCCAATGTTTTTGGTAGACTTTATCTGTACGAACCTGCCACTCAAGAAAGACGAAAAGATAGAACTGCTCCGTATCGACTCTTTGCGGGCGCGTACTTACCGCCTGCTCGAAATTCTGAATCGTGAAGTGCAGCTTGCCGAAATCAAAGAATCTATCCAGATGCGTGCACGCGAGGATATAGACCAGCAGCAGCGTGAGTATTTCCTGCAGCAGCAGATTAAAACCATTCAGGATGAGCTGGGTGGCGGCGGTCAAGAGCAGGAAATAGAGGAAATGCGTAAGAAGGCGGAGACCATCAAATGGAATGATGAGGTGAAGGCTACGTTCCTAAAAGAGGTGGATAAGTTGGAACGCACCCATCCCCAGTCTCCCGACTATAGCGTGCAGCTGAACTATCTGCAGACGATGCTTAGTTTGCCGTGGGGCATTTATACGACGGATAATCTGAGCCTTGTCAATGCAGAAAAGACATTGAACAAAGACCATTATGGTTTGGAGAAGGTGAAAGAACGTATTTTGGAACATCTTGCCGTATTGAAGCTGAAGGGCGATATGAAATCCCCCATCATCTGTCTGTATGGCCCTCCGGGTGTGGGAAAAACCTCTTTGGGACGTTCCATTGCGGCTGCCTTGAAGCGTAAGTATATCCGTATGTCGCTGGGTGGCGTGCATGATGAAGCCGAGATTCGCGGTCACCGCAAGACATATATCGGTGCCATGCCGGGACGGATTATCAAGAATCTGATAAAGGCAGGTTCCTCCAATCCGGTATTTATTCTGGATGAAATAGATAAGGTGAGTGCCGACCGCCAAGGAGACCCCTCCTCTGCCCTCCTCGAAGTGCTCGACCCGGAACAGAATACTACATTCCATGATAACTTTCTGGATGTGGACTATGATTTGTCTAAAGTGATGTTCATCGCTACTGCCAATAATCTGAATACCATCCCCGGACCGTTGTTGGACCGTATGGAGCTGATTGAGGTAAGCGGCTATATCACGGAAGAAAAGATTGAAATTGCTCGCCGCCATCTGGTTCCGAAGGAATTGGAGGCAAACGGTATGAGAAAGAATGATATCAAGATTCCGAAGAACACGCTGGAAGCCATTATAGAGAATTATACTCGTGAGAGCGGTGTGCGCGAACTGGAAAAGAAAATCGGAAAGATACTCCGTAAATCTGCACGCCAATATGCTACGGACGGTTATTTTGCGAAGACCGAAATCAAACCGGGAGACTTGTATGAATTTCTGGGGGCACCCGAATATACCCGGGACAAGTATCAGGGTAATGAGTACGCAGGAGTAGTGACCGGTCTGGCGTGGACTGCCGTAGGTGGTGAAATACTTTTCGTGGAAACCAGCCTGAGCCGTGGCAAGGGCGGACGTTTGACATTGACCGGCAATTTGGGTGATGTAATGAAAGAGTCGGCCATGCTGGCATTGGAATACATCAAGGCGCATGCCTCCTTGCTGAATCTTGACGAAGAGATTTTTGATAACTGGAACATCCATGTCCATGTGCCCGAAGGCGCCATTCCGAAAGACGGTCCGTCTGCCGGTATCACGATGGCTACCTCCCTCGCTTCTGCCCTCACCCAGAAAAAGGTGAAGGCTAATCTTGCCATGACGGGAGAGATAACACTTCGCGGTAAGGTACTTCCGGTAGGAGGCATCAAGGAGAAGATACTGGCTGCCAAGCGTGCTGGTATCAAGGAGATTATCTTGAGCGACGAGAACCGCAAGAATATAGAAGAGATACAGGATATATATCTGAAAGGACTGACTTTCCACTATGTGAAAGATATTAAGGAGGTGTTTGCCATTGCGCTGACTGATGAAAAAGTTGCCGATGCCATCGACTTGTCCGTAAAGAAAGAAAAGACTGAAAAGAAAGAGGAATGACATTCGAGTTACAATATACAGATAGCAAGACCAATGCACGTGCCGGACTGATTACTACTGACCACGGGCAGATTGAGACACCTATCTTTATGCCGGTAGGTACAGTGGGAACAGTGAAAGGCGTGCATCTGCCTGAATTGAAAGAGGACATAAAGGCGCAGATAATATTGGGTAATACCTATCATCTTTATCTGCGTCCGGGACTGGAAGTGATAGAGAAAGCCGGTGGACTGCATAAGTTCAACGGCTTTGACCGTCCTATGTTGACAGACAGTGGCGGCTTCCAGGTATTTTCGTTGTCCGGCATCCGCAAGTTGCGTGAAGAAGGTGCGGAATTCCGTTCGCACATCGACGGTAGCAAGCACATCTTTACGCCGGAGAAAGTGATGGATATAGAACGTACTATCGGTGCGGACATCATGATGGCCTTTGATGAATGTCCTCCGGGGGATTCGGACTACGAATATGCCAAAAAATCACTGGGATTGACACATCGCTGGCTGGACCGCTGTATCAAGCGTTTCAACGAAACAGAACCTAAGTATGGTTATCAGCAATCCTTATTTCCCATTGTGCAGGGTTGCGTCTATCGCGACCTCCGTGAGCAGTCGGCAGAGTTTGTTGCCTCTAAAGGTGCTGACGGTAATGCCATTGGTGGTCTGGCTGTGGGCGAGCCTGTAGACAAGATGTACGAGATGATTGAGTTGGTGAACGGGATTCTTCCCAAAGACAAGCCTCGCTATCTGATGGGAGTCGGGACTCCGGTAAATATCCTGGAAGGCATTGAACGCGGTGTCGATATGTTCGATTGCGTGATGCCTACCCGAAACGGACGCAATGGCATGCTGTTTACCAAGGACGGCATCATGAACATGCGCAACAAAAAATGGGAAATGGATTTCTCTCCCATTGAAGCGGATGGCGCCTCTTACGTGGATACCATGTACAGCAAGGCATACTTGCGCCATCTGTTCCACGCACAGGAGCTGCTTGCCATGCAGATAGCATCTATCCACAACTTGGCTTTCTACTTGTGGCTGGCGGGCGAAGCACGTAAGCATATCATTGCAGGCGACTTTGCAACTTGGAAACCGATGATGGTGAAACGCGTATCGACAAGATTATGAGAAAAATGGACTGGAGGATATGGAAGAATATAAAGCTGCCGAGAGGTAAATTCTTGAAGCGGCTGGACTGGTACATCATTAAGAAGTTCTTAGGTACGTATGTCTTTGCCATTGCATTGATTATCTCCATTGCAGTGGTGTTCGACTTCAACGAGAAGATGGACCGCTTCATGTCTCATGAAGCACCGTGGAATGCGATTGTCTTTGATTATTATCTGAACTTCATCCCCTACTTTGCCAATCTGTTCAGTCCGCTGTTTGTGTTTATCGCTGTAATCTTCTTTACTTCCAAACTGGCAGAGAACTCGGAAATCATCGCCATGTTCTCTACGGGAATGAGTTTCAAGCGTATGCTGCGTCCTTACATGGTGTCTGCGGCAATCATTGCGGTAGTGACGTTCTGCCTCGGATCTTATGTCATCCCCAAAGGTAGTGTGACACGTATTAATTTTGAGGACAGGTACTACAAACCTCGTAAGGCGAATACGGCACGGAACATCCAGCTGGAAGTGGATTCGGGGGTAATTGCCTATATCGAACGTTTTGAAGACTACAGCAAGACCGGTTATCGCTTTTCTTTGGACAAGTTCAATGACAAGCAACTGGTTTCCCACCTTACAGCCCGTTCCATTACCTACGACACGACGGCCGTGCATAAGTGGAAAATCAAGGATTATATGATTCGTCAGATGGATGGCATGAAGGAGAGTATCATAAAAGGAGGTCGCATAGATACCACTCTGTTCATGGAGCCTGCCGACTTTCTGATTATGAAGAATCAGCAGGAGATGCTGACCAGCCCTCAATTGAGCGAGTACATCAGCAGGCAGCGGCAACGCGGCTTTGCCAATATTAAGGAATTTGAGATAGAGTATCACAAACGCATTGCCATGTCGTTCGCCTCCTTTATCCTGACGTTGATAGGAGTGTCTTTGTCTTCCAAGAAAACGAAAGGCGGAATGGGATTGCATTTGGGTATCGGCTTGGCATTGAGTTTCTCTTATATTCTGTTTCAGACCATTGCTTCCACATTTGCCGTAAACGGCAACATGCCTCCAGTCATAGCTGTATGGATACCGAATATAATGTATGCCTTCATTGCATTCTATTTATATAGGAAAGCGCCGAAATAAGCATTCTAAACCTCTACTTCAGTCTGCTCAAGTTGAGGTTTGGCGTACTAAAGTAGAGGTTTAGGATGCTTGTCTCCGGAAGTCCATTAAAATAAGAAACCCCTCCCACTCTTGCGTTCTACAAGTGTGGGAGGGGCTTTTTGTTGTATTCATTTTCCTCTTTTGTTTTGTTCCCTTTTTTGCCGGAAAGAGACGCCGGTTTCTGGGGAACACCCTCACTTTCGTTTTACTGGTTCTTTAAGTTGCTGTTGTATGCACCGGGCATCAGCAAGCTTAATTCAAGTAAGCGGAAAGTTCTGCAGCAGAGATGTTTTTGGCAATAATTACACCATTATCATCCAGTAAATAGTTAGTGAATCCGCGGCCCAAGCGATACTTTTTAAAGAGGCCGGAATATTCGCCTTTAGTTTCCACGAAACAAGTGGGCGTAACTATTTGGTCCTTACGGATGGTTTCTTCAAAGATTGACTGATACTCATCGAATGAAACTGAAACCATCTTCACATTGTTGTGGGCAGTAGAGCGAAGCGCATTGCTCAAACTTGCGTTCTGCATCCGGGACTGCGCGTCGTAACTTGCCCAAAAGCTGAGCAACACATACTTTCCTTTCAAATCGGAAAGGTCGGTTTGGGATTGCTCTGCTGACATGGATTGGATTTTGAAATCCGGGGCCATGTCACCCACATTCAAACCTCCGGTAGGTTTGTCTTTTTCTACAAAAGAAGTCAAGGAACTTATTAGTAATACAACAAAAATCCATTTTGCATATTTCATGCGGCACGGTTTTGGTTAATACTATCCGGGACTGTCCTTCAACAGTGATTTCTTCCCGGAACATCGTCTTCTCAGAGCTTGAAATGAGTAGAAACCCATTGATATTCAAAGCTTTTAATTCTGAAATCGGCTGCAAAGGTAAGTAATTCTTAAACAAACTTCCAAATAAACAAGCATTTTTCTCACTTTTTAGAGTCATATTTTTATGTTATTTAGCATAAATAGCGGGAATTTTCCTTACTTTTGTAGCCTATTATTCTATCAAAAAGATGATTTATGCAACCATTGAACACTGAACTCATCCTGATACGTATTACGGGTGAAGACCGTCCGGGACTGACAGCTTCCGTGACGGAAATTCTGGCCAAATATGATGCTACTATTCTTGATATTGGTCAAGCAGACATTCATAATACTCTTTCATTGGGCATTTTATGCAAGACGGAAGAACAACATTCGGGGTTCATTATGAAGGAACTGCTTTTCAAGGCTTCCTCCCTGGGAGTGACTGTCCGTTTTTACCCTATTACTGCCAAAGAGTACGAGGATTGGGTGAATATGCAGGGAAAGAACCGCTATATTCTTACTTTATTGGGGCGCAAGTTGTCTGCCCGTCAAATATCTGCTGTGACCCGTATTCTTGCAGAGCAAGGCATGAATATCGATGCCATCAAGCGCCTTACAGGACGTATTCCGCTGGACGAATGTGAATCGCGTACACGTGCCTGCATCGAATTTTCCGTTCGGGGCACTCCGAAAGACCGCATTGCCATGCAAGAACAGTTGATGAAACTGGCAACCGAACTGGAAATGGATTTCTCTTTCCAGTTGGACAATATGTACCGTCGGATGCGTCGCCTCATTTGCTTCGATATGGACTCTACTCTGATTGAAACGGAAGTGATTGATGAATTGGCCATACGTGCAGGTGTGGGCGACCAGGTAAAGGCTATTACTGAGCGTGCCATGCGTGGTGAGATAGATTTCATTGAGAGCTTTCGCGAACGAGTGGCTTTGTTGAAAGGATTGGATGAGTCCGTGATGCAGGAAATTGCAGAGAATCTTCCCATTACGGAAGGTGTGGATCGCCTGATGTATGTTTTGAAGAAATACGGTTACAAGATAGCTATTCTTTCGGGAGGGTTTACCTACTTCGGGCAGTACCTCCAGAAGAAGTACGGTATAGACTATGTGTATGCCAATGAGCTGGAAATAGAGGATGGCAAACTGACCGGTCGCTATCTCGGTGATGTAGTTGACGGTAAGCGTAAGGCGGAGTTGCTGCGTTTGATAGCTCAGGTGGAAAAAGTGGATATTGCGCAGACTATTGCTGTGGGCGACGGTGCCAACGACCTGCCCATGCTGGGAATTGCCGGCCTTGGAATCGCTTTTCATGCAAAGCCCAAAGTTGTTGCCAATGCTAAGCAATCCATCAACACCATCGGCTTAGATGGCGTACTTTACTTTCTGGGATTTAAGGATTCATACATTGATATTCCCCGTTGAAGGCAGATGCTTGAAACAAATTTGCAAGTCCTTGAGATAATTATTGTCCCAAGGGCTTATTTTTTTACTGTAAGAGTCTATTTTATAAGTCTTTTTCCTATCTTTGTACGCAAATTTAAAAGAGATACATGAAGTTTTCAGAACTACATTTAAATGGCAATGTGCTGGAGGCACTGGATGCCATGCGCTTTGAAGAGTGCACCCCCATACAAGAAAAATCAATTCCCGTCATACTCGAAGGTCGAGATTTAATAGCAGTGGCACAAACCGGAACGGGAAAAACTGCCGCATATTTGTTGCCTATATTGAACAAGCTCTCAGAAGGCGGACACCCTGCCGATGCCATCAATTGCATTGTCATGGCTCCTACCCGCGAGTTGGCGCAACAGATAGACCAACAGATGGAAGGTTTCTCTTATTTCATGCCGGTTTCCAGCGTGGCCGTGTATGGTGGTAATGACGGAATACTGTTCGAGCAGCAGAAAAGAGGGTTGACACTGGGTGCTGATGTCGTTATTGCTACCCCGGGGCGTTTGATAGCCCATCTTAGCCTTGGTTATGTAGATCTTTCCCGTGTCTCTTATTTTATTTTGGATGAAGCAGACCGGATGCTGGATATGGGATTTTATGACGATATTATGCAAATTGTCAAATTCCTTCCTAAAGAGCGGCAGACAATCATGTTCTCTGCCACCATGCCTGCTAAGATACAACAGTTGGCTGGTAACATTCTGAACAATCCTGCCGAGGTGAAGCTGGCTGTTTCCAAACCGGCAGAAAAGATTGTGCAGGCAGCCTACATTTGCTACGAGAATCAGAAGCTGGGCATCATCCGTAGCCTCTTTGCAGAGGAGACACCGGAACGCGTTATCATCTTTGCTTCTTCCAAACTGAAAGTGAAGGAAGTGACCAAAGCTTTGAAGCAGATGAAACTGAACGTCGGTGAAATGCATTCCGACTTGGAGCAGGCACAGCGCGAAGAAGTGATGTATGAGTTCAAGGCAGGACGTATCAATATCCTGGTAGCCACAGATATCGTTGCGAGAGGTATTGATATCGATGACATCCGTCTGGTGATAAACTACGACGTTCCCCACGACAGTGAAGATTATGTGCACCGTATCGGACGTACGGCGCGTGCTAATAATGACGGCGTAGCCATCACCTTCGTTTCCGAAAAGGAGCAGGGTAACTTTAAGAATATCGAAAAATTCCTAGATAGGGATATCTATAAGATACCGGTTCCCGAAGAGCTGGGTGAAGCACCAGAATACAAGCCGAGAGCATTTGACGGAGGAAGACGGGGCGGCCATGGAAACGGACGTAGGCCAGGAGGAAATAAGAATGGCCGTAACAACAATAAAGGCGGAAAGCCCAGTGCCAAACGGCCACAGAATGGCGGTGAGAAGAAATAAACACTGTGGTGTGGTGAAGAAAAGACATAGAAAAAGCGGATTTATTCCGCTTTTTCTATGCTCATTGTACAGTCAAAACCAATAATCATATTTACCAGACTGTATACGGAGCTTTCGGGTATGCCAAGGGTTGCCTGGTAATGGTACCCCTTACTGTCCACACCCATGAAGTTCATATCGGCAAGAATGGCCTGATTCAGTATTTCGGCAGAGAATATATCCGCAAACATCTTTTTGGTGATGTCCTGGCCGTAAAGCATCTTCTTCCCTTCGTATACACAGATATGGATTACATTATCATAATACACATTGTCCACACTGATTCCATTTTCAGAATAGGAAGTCTTGAAAACCTTCATCTTTGAGGGGTTGATATATACATATCCCCTATACCTTGTATTCTTGTATATTACGATACTGTCTTTCTTTATCACTTCTGGAGTAGTGGAAATGACCTCTACTTCCCGGCTGGTGAAAACCAAAGAATCTTCTGCATTCTCTGATTTATGCAGTTTAATTACTTCGTCGGCCAGCGAGTGGAACCAGAAGCTGTATTCCGTTTGACGGTCTATCTTATAGGCCACCGGTTCATTGCTGTATATGTAGATTGTATCGTGAACGACCTTGAAAGATACGGGAGCGCTTTGCGGGTTGGCATAATATACCGTATCCCCTTCGATGCGCATCAACGGCATTTCTGTTTCATCGTTCACCCAGATGCCTTGTAACAGTTGCTTTGCAATGAGATCTTCCTTTACGGAAACCTCTCCTGTTTGTCTGTTGCTGCATGAGGCTAATGAGACAACAAGTACAATGAGAATCGCACTTCCTTTTATTGTCATAACGTCCCTGTTTATTTCTTTTCTTCTTTCTGCGACTTTATTTTCCGATGCAATGATATGTGAAACCTTGTTCTTCTATATCTTTCTTGTCGTAAATATTACGTCCGTCCAATACCAACGGCTGCTCCATGGTCTTCTTGATGACTGCCCATGAAGGCAGGCGGAATTCTTTCCATTCGGTCACCAGCATCAGTGCATCTGCGTCCAGTGCGGCATCATACATATCTGTCGCATAATAAATACTTTCTCCTATGCGGCGTCGGCATTCGTTCATGGCAGCCGGGTCGTAGGCACGTACTTTACAGCCGGCTTTCAGCAGCTTGTCAATCAATATCAGGGCCGGAGCTTCACGCATGTCGTCTGTTTCGGGTTTAAAGGCCAGTCCCCAAATGGCGATGACCTTTCCCTCCAAATCATTATTGAAATGCTTCTGCAACTTTTCGAATAAGATACTCTTCTGTTTCTCGTTCACCTCCTCTACTGCATGGAGTACACGCATCTTGTAGCCGTTCAGTTCAGCTGTCTTAATCAGTGCCTTTACATCCTTAGGGAAGCATGAGCCGCCGTAGCCTATCCCCGGATAGAGGAACTTACGTCCGATACGGGTATCCGAACCGATACCGCTGCGCACCATGTTTACATCCGCTCCCACCAATTCGCATAAATTGGCAATGTCGTTCATGAAGCTGATGCGGGTGGCAAGCATGGAGTTAGCCGCATACTTTGTCATTTCTGCAGAAGGGATGTCCATAAAGATGACACGGAAGTTGTTCAGCAGGAATGGTTTGTAGAGCTTGCTCATTATCTTCTTGGCTCGTTCGGACTCTACTCCCACCACTACACGGTCGGGACTCATAAAATCGTTGATGGCATTACCTTCTTTCAGAAACTCGGGATTCGAAGCGACATCAAAGTCAATGTTCACCCCTCTCTTATCAAGTTCTTCTTGAATGGCAGTCCGCACTTTTTGGGCAGTACCTACGGGAACGGTACTTTTGGTTACCACCAACACGTATTTCTGCATATTGCGTCCAATGGTGCGGGCAACTTCCAGCACATAGCTCAAGTCGGCACTTCCATCCTCATCGGGTGGTGTACCTACGGCACTGAATACCACTTCCACCTCATTCAGACAACTCTCCAGGGATGTGGTGAATTGCAGGCGTCCTGCTTTCACATTCCGGCTAACCATTTCTTCCAGTCCGTTTTCATAGATAGGAATAACGCCCTTTTTCAGTGACTCTATCTTTTCACTGTTCGTGTCTACGCAAATAACGTTGACACCGATTTCCGCAAAGCAGGTTCCGGTTACCAAACCGACGTATCCTGTACCGACAATGGCTATTTTCATATTTTATTCATAATAGACCGCATCCTTGAACGATACGGCATGTCCGTCTTTATCTGATAATAGAAGCTGTTCCGTAGCAACAGGCCATTCAATACCGATGGTTTCGTCGTCAAAACGGATGGATGCCTCGGACTGTGGTGCGTATGCGTTGTCTACCTTGTATGTAAAGACAGCTTCATCGCTCAGCACCAGAAAACCGTGAGCAAAACCGCGCGGAATGAAGAATTGTCTCTTGTTCTCCTCGCTTAGCTCCACACTGACATACTTTCCGAAAGTGGGAGAAGATTTTCTTAAGTCGACAGCCACGTCCAGCACTTTTCCTTTAATGACACGTACCAGTTTAGCCTGGCTGCAATCGCCCTTCTGGTAGTGAAGACCACGTAATACACCGAAAGAGGATTTGGACTCATTGTCCTGGATGAAGTGAACGTCTCCGACATGTGCACGGAACTCTTCTTCCTTAAATGCTTCCATAAAGTATCCGCGGGCATCATGGAATACTTTCGGCTCAATCAGCCATACGCCGTCAATCTCTGTTTGTATGTAGTTCATTTTCTTAAAATATTTTATGTACTTTTAGTTGGACTCCAAAATTGTCTCCATATATCTCTCCCATATCCAATGCAAGGGACGCGTTGAAGCACCAGCCCTTCCATTTACGGGGAGTATAGTAAAACGATGCAAAAGTAGAAAAATTTTCTAATATATCGGGTATTGGACGATGAGGAGTTCCCCAAGTTCTGTTGTGAGACAATTTTGCTACATATCTCCACTCACTGCTGATGTCACCGCTCCATCCCAGATGCAGGGCCTTAACACGATTGTACTTGAAACTCATATCGCCATCCTTATTATAGATAGGCGATGCTATCAACGGATTGGCTATCGCCATGCCCCAATGTGCCCATCCTGGGTAGTAACCGTTGTTGTAGTAGTTGTCGGCTCCTCCGGTCTTACCTACTACAGAATTTTGCAAACCGTGCAGAGGACCGCTCATATTGGTAGTCTGGAGATATTCGATAACGATTCCGTTGATGGCTTGTTTATGGTTGGATTTATATTCCACACCCCATAAGCCATCCCAACCGTTGAGTTTGGCCATGGCGGAGAAGTCATCAAAATGATTGTCCAGATAGGCGCTGATAGAGAAATCTTCCTTAGGACGATAAGTCATTTTGATATATTCGCTGCCCAGAAAATTGCCTTGGAAAGCCAGATGTTCACCTACCGGTCCGTCCTCACTCCCGTGGCCGGGGAAGAATACGCGTATATAATCCTTCCATCCGTTTCCCAAGTCCCCCGATTCGGAACCTCCAATTTTATATCCACCAAATTGGGTGTCGAGGGTCACCCCGAGTTCTAGTTGCCATTTTCCTTTGGGTATACCGATACGCAGAAACCCTTCTTTATGATGGTATTTGATGCTCTTGGTATACCAGTATTTTTCTCCGACTTGTTCCCGTTGGTATTTGTTGTCTGTAAACCATCCGTACGAGATTTCTCCTTTCAGACCTAAACGGGGCAGCAACTGTACATATTCGGGTATGCCTATCTGTACTTGTGGGATGGGACGCGCATTGCCCGACCAAGTCATGCCGCCACTGCTTAGCTCTTGATTCAGCAATGGAGAATTCTGTTCCCGGCTTCCAGCGAAGAATCCGAACCACTTGTAGCGGATGTCTACGTAAGCCTGCTGTACAATGAAAGAGGTAGTACTGAATCCGGCTGCTGCAACCAAATCCACAACTTCTTCAAACTTCCATTTTCCGAGTTGGTGTCTGTAGGATATTCCTCCACGTATGTAAGTATTGTTGTCAAGCGAAGTGAGTCCTTGCTGGTTGCTGACCTGCCAAAGAGGGGTGTTGTCACCGGTATGCAGGGTTGTTCCATATTCTACGAATGAGGACAGTTGTTGTGCCAGCATCGTGTTTTTTCCTATGAACAAGAAAACCATCAGACAGAAGATAATGCGCATAATAGTCTTTTGTTAAGTGTTTAGGTTTGTATACTCTTGCGAGGTCAATTGTCCTTCTATTATTGATAAGCATAGCTAAACGATACAAAAGTAGAAAATTTTCCGGTAAAAATCCTTTCTCTTGCCCAAAAACCTTTTTTAATGCATTTTCAATGTGCAGTGTTCATAATTTGTTGATAAGAAAAAAGCTCTGAAACTAGCGTATATCCGATATTTCCGCTACTTTTGTGGCATGATTGAATTAGCACAGCACATAGAAGTATTGTTATTGGAGAACGATTGTGTCATTGTTCCCGGTTTGGGAGGATTTGTAGCCCATTATACTCCGGCAATGAGAGTAGCAGAAGAGAATGTTTTTCTGCCCCCTACTCGTATTATCGGTTTCAATCCTCAACTGAAGATGAATGACGGCTTACTTGTACAATCTTATATGGCTGTCTATGATACTGATTTTTCTGATGCTACGCGGATTGTAGAAAAAGAAGTGGCATATATATTCACTGCTCTCCATGAAGACGGTAAGGTGGATTTGCCCAACATTGGCGAATTGCGTTACTCCATTCATGGTATTTATGACTTTGCTCCCTATGACCACAAGATAACCACTCCTTACTTATATGGGCTGGATAGTTTTGAAATGCAGGAACTGGCGGAACTGAAGAAACCGTACATGGAAAAGACCATCCGTTATTCTGTTCCAGTTGTGCTGGAAGACAAAAAGCGAAGGGTTGAGATTAAATTCAACCGTTCCTATTTGTCGAATGCGGTTGCCATGATTGCAGTGGTTGCCTTGTTTTTCTTTTTGTCTACACCGATAGAGAATACGGAAGTGGTTGAAGGAAATTATGCGCAATTACTTCCGAATGAACTTTTTGAGATGATAGAAAAGGAATCCCTTGCCATTAATCCGATTGTTGTTAGCCGGAAGGCCGACACTCCGAAAACGTCGGCTCAAAAAAACACGGGGCAGAAGGCAAAGAAAAAGGTGGTTCCGGTTGCCGTAAGAGAGGTTAAGGTGGGCCAAGCTAACGCGCAGAATGCTCCGGTTGTTTCTCAGCCTAAGCAGCAGGCGGCAGAAGTGTCCTCTTCAGCATCTGCAACAATAAAGAGCGAAGTTCAAAAGACAACGGCAGGGACTGTTGCTCCGTCACTTGTCTCTGCAAAGAAATACCACATCATCATTGCCAGTGTAGGTACTGAGAAGGATGCCGAAGCAATGGCAAAGCAACTGATTGAAAAAGGTTATCCTCATGCAAAAGCAATCGTTGGAGATGGTAAAATGCGTGTCAGCATTGAGTCTTGTGGCACAGAAACAGAAGCATATCAGGCATTGAACAGAGTTCGCCAAAATGAAACGTATAAGAACGCTTGGGTATTAAAGAAGTAGAAAGTAATCTACCCTTGCTTTATTTTTTAATTCTTTAATTTTTAACTATCATGAAGCGTATCCGTTGCCCCAAATGTGAGAATTACTTAACATTCGATGAAACCAAGTATACCGAAGGCCAATCACTGGTCTTTGTATGTGACCAGTGTAAGAAGCAGTTCAGTATCCGTTTAGGCAAATCAAAGATGAAAGCCCCTCAAAAGGAAGAATGTCCGGATGAAGCGGAGTTTAAAGAGGCTTTTGGCAGCATCACGGTCATTGAGAACGTGTTTGGTTTTAAGCAGGTACTTCCATTGCAAGAAGGTGACAATATCATAGGCCGGCGTTGCGTGGGGAATGTTATCGATGTGCCGATTGAGACTTCGGATATGAGTATGGACCGGCGTCACTGTATCATTAATGTAAAGCGTAATAAGCAGGGAGTGTTGATTTATACCTTACGCGATGCTCCCAGCCTGACGGGAACTTTCCTTAATAATGAAATTTTGGGTGACAAAGACCGTATTCGCATTGAGGATGGAGCCATTGTAACTATTGGTGCCACTACTTTTATATTGCGGGCAGCAGAGCAGGAAAGCCTTTAGACAAAAAAGAAAACTGTGGCTTAATTATTTCCCATCAAATGTGGTATAAATAAAGCAGACCGTATAAAAACTCCTTTTGTACGGTCTGCTTGTTTAAAATCATAGGAATTAAAGAATACCTTTTACTGTTTCCTGCATGCCTTTTTCTTGGATGGATTTTAAGAAGCAGGTAATCATGTCTGTCAATCCTGGAACGGTATTCAAGTCTCCGTGTTCCCCCCAGATAAGGTCTTTGGCTGCCAATACGCCTTCTGACACTTTGCGGGTATCCCCCGTTGCCCAAAGGTCTTTCAATAACTGCATGATTTCGGGAGCATCATTCGGGATGATTTCTGTGCCGTCTGCGCGGGTACCTCCTTTGTAGTACGTGATGATGGCAGCCAGTCCCAATACCAGACCTTTCGGCAGTTCTCCTTTACGTTTCAAGTAGGTTTTTAGGCCAGGAAGGTCACGGGTTTGGTATTTAGGGAAAGAGTTCAGCATAATACTGGTTACGGCATGGTCAACAAACGGATTGTTGAAGCGCTCCAATACATCTTCTGCAAACTTTTTCAATTCGTTTTTTGGCAGGTTCAACGTTTCCATCAGCTCGTCAAACATCACTTTATGGATGTATTGTCCGATTATAGGATGCTGGCAGGCATCGCGTACAATATTTACCTCCGACAGATAGGCTACTGGAGACAATACGGTATGAGGTCCATTCAGCAAAGTTACTTTTCTTTCGTGGTAAGGTTCTTCAGAAGGAACAAACAATACATTCAGTCCGGCTTTGTCGGCAGGGAATTCTTTGGCGACTTCTTGCGGAGCCTCGATGACCCATAAATGGAAAATTTCAGCCTGCACTACCAGATTGTCATCGTACTGTATCTTTTCTTTTATAGCGGCAATGTCTTTGCGGGGGAATCCTGGAACGATACGGTCCACCAGTGTTGCATACACACCGCAGGCTTCCTCAAACCAAGCTCTGAACTCATCACCCAATTGCCATAATTCAATGTATTGATAGATTGTCTCCTTCAACTTGTGGCCATTCAGGAAGATGAGTTCGCAGGGGAAGATAATCAGTCCTTTGCTCTTGTCGCCGTTGAATGTCTTGAAGCGGTGATACAACAGCTGTGTCAGTTTGCCCGGATAAGAAGACGCCGGTGCATCTGTCAGCTTACAAGCAGGGTCAAAGGCTATACCAGCTTCCGTCGTGTTGGAAATGACAAAACGCATCTCCGGTTGTTCGGCCAATTTCATGAACTCGTCGTTTTGAGTATAGGGGTTTAAGGCACGGCTGATTACATCTATCATAGTCAGACTGTTGATGGTTTCTCCTTTATCCAGACCTTGCAGATTTACATGATAAAGGTCATCCTGGGCATTCAGCATGTCAACCATACCTTTATCAATGGGTTGGACCACTACCACATTGCTGTTGAAATTGGTCTTTTGATTCATGTTATAAATAATCCAATCCACAAATGCACGAAGGAAATTACCTTCGCCAAACTGGATAATGCGTTCCGGGCGTTGTGCTTTGGGAGCAGTTTCTTTGTTTAATGCTTTCATTTAAAAAATGATTTAAATGGTTGATATGTAATTTTTTGATTATTCAAACTCAAAGTAAAAGTCTATGTTTTCCTTCATCAATATGTCGATGGGCATGTATTTCACTGCAGTGACCGGTCTTTTAAATATCACGTGGTCGCATAAAGTCTTCACGCCACAATAGCCTTGCAGGCCTGGGCGTTGACCGATGAGAAAGGTTACTTCACCGGTTTTCAGGAACTCTGTATTTTTGTGTAAAAGGTCATATCCCACAAGTCCTGCCAACTTCTGCCCCTTTTCGTGTAGATAACTTGCCACCTGATAAATACGGGAGTTAAAAACAGCTCCCAGTACGGCTTGGGGATGTTCTTTAAAAAAAGCATCCAACATTCGTCTGTTGCCGTCAGTATCTTCCTTGCGCAACACAATGTCATGGATAGTCAAATCCTTATGTTCCTCGGAAAGGTATTGCATGAACCCCTCGAGGCGGCGTTGCATCTGGATTTCTGCCGGATTGTTTTTCTGATTGTTCAGGAATAACACAAGCTCCTGCCCTTTTTCATAGCTACGCATCAGAATCTTGGCAGCAATGTATCCGCTGGTTTTGGAATCTTGTCCGATATAACACAAGGCATGCGTCTGTTCAATATTGAAGTCTATGAATGCATAGGGAATATCCGCTTCCTCCAAATAAGTAGTGAGTTCTATAGTCTCCTCTCGGAAATTCGGGGCAACAAGTACGGCGTCGGCATTTTCCTCCCGGAGCACAGCACATGCTTCTTTATAGGAGGATTTGTCCGCATGCCGATAGTAGAGATAGCTAACTCCAACATTGAACGGCCGTAATTCTTGTGCGGCACGGTCAATTCCCGCTGCTACAGCATGCCAATAATCATGTTCTATATAATAAGGTATAATGCAGACAATATGATAGCGCTTTTTAGCCGCCAGCCCGATGGCAAACATATTGGGATGATAATCTATCTCGTCGAGTACTTTCTGGACTTTTTCTCTACTGGAAACGGATACGTCTCCGCGGTTGTGCAGTACGCGGTCTACAGTGCCGGCAGAGACGCCGGCCATGCGTGCGATGTCTTTAATGGTATAGTTCTTGTTTTCCATCTTGAGGTATGCTGCCTAAGGCGGTAAAGGTGAGACATCTGAAGCTTAAATATTATAAATATTCGCCGCAAAGATACGAATTATTTTGTTCCTCCAAGTAAAATTTCTACTTTTGTGTTCGATAACGGTTAATAAAACTAAAAATAGATATATCACCTATTAGCTTTACAATCAATACTATATAGGTATAATAGACGAAAAGTAATATTTTTATACACTTAAAACACAAGAAGATGAAGAACTTTATGGACGGGAACTTCCTGCTGCAAACGGAAACAGCACAGAGGTTGTACCACGAGCATGCGGCGAAGATGCCGATTATCGACTATCACTGTCACCTGATTCCCCAAATGGTGGCAGAAGATTACCAGTTTAAGTCGTTGACTGAGATTTGGTTGGGAGGTGACCACTACAAGTGGCGTGCGATGCGTACCAATGGTGTGGACGAACGTTTCTGTACCGGTAAGGATACTACAGATTGGGAAAAGTTTGAGAAGTGGGCCGAAACGGTACCTTATACTTTCCGTAATCCGTTGTACCACTGGACCCACCTTGAATTGAAGACCGCTTTTGGAATCGATAAAATTCTGAATCCTCATACGGCCCGTGAAATTTATGATGAATGTAATGAGAAGCTGAAACAGCCTGGATATTCCGCCCGTGGCATGATGCGCCGTTATCATGTGGAAGTGGTTTGTACTACAGATGATCCTATTGATTCCTTGGAATACCATATCAAGACACGTGAGAGCGGCTTTGAAATCAAGATGTTGCCTACTTGGCGTCCGGATAAGGCAATGGCGGTGGAAATTCCTGCCGATTTTCGCGCATATATAGAAAAGTTAGCCGAAGTGAGCGATGTGGCTATTTCCAGCTTTGACGATATGGTTGCTGCCTTGCGTAAGCGTCACGATTTTTTCGCGGAACAAGGATGTAAACTGTCTGACCACGGAATTGAAGAATTCTATGCCGAGGATTACACGGAAGCTGAAATCAAGGCCATCTTTAATAAGGTATATGGCGGTGCAGAACTGACGAAGGAGGAAATCCTGAAGTTCAAGTCAGCCATGCTGGTTATATTTGGCGAAATGGATTGGGAGAAAGGTTGGACACAACAGTTCCATTATGGTGCTATTCGCAACAACAATAGTAAGATGTTCAAACTGTTAGGTCCTGATACCGGTTTTGATTCCATTGGCGAATTTACTACAGCAAAAGCTATGGCTAAATTTCTCGATCGCTTAAACTCCAATGGTAAGCTGACCAAGACTATTCTTTATAATTTGAATCCATGCGCCAACGAAGTCATTGCTACTATGCTGGGCAACTTCCAGGATGGTACGGTTGCCGGTAAGATTCAATTCGGTTCCGGTTGGTGGTTCCTTGACCAGAAGGATGGTATGGAAAAACAGATGAATGCCCTTTCTGTACTGGGCTTATTGAGTCGATTTGTTGGTATGCTGACCGATTCCCGTTCTTTCCTCTCCTATCCGCGTCATGAATATTTCCGCCGTACATTGTGTAATCTTGTAGGCCGTGATGTAGAAAATGGTGAAATTCCTATTTCCGAGATGGAACGCGTAAACCAGATGATTGAAGATATCAGCTATTATAACGCTAAGAATTTCTTCCAATTCTAAAAAGCAATAGTAAGCTATAAGTTATGCAGTTTCACCCATAACTTATAGCTTATCTAATATTCCTTTGATACTATCCAATCGTATAAAATTGGGATGTCGTATTTCCCCTTCATGTTGCTCGTATGCCCAAGTCACGTGGTATGGTATATGGGCAGCGTATCCCCCAAGTTCCAATACCGGAAGTATGTCTGATTTTACAGAATTACCTACCATCAGGAGTTTTTCAGGCGGACAGCCCAATGTATCAATCAGCCTCTGGTAATCATCGATTTTCTTGTCACTCATAATTTCGATATGATGGAAATATTCTCGCAGTCCGGAAGCTTCTATTTTTCTTTTCTGGTCGAACAAGTCCCCCTTAGTGGCCAACACCAATTTATATTTCCCATGAAGTGACGATATAGTCTCCTTTACGCCTTCCAGCAGTGTGACCGGTTTCTGCAGAAGCTCTTGTCCCCATCCTATTACTTCTTCTATAAGACGTATACTCCCGTTTCCGTCTGTCACTTTGCAGATGGTTTCAGTCATACTGAGCATTATGCTCTTCAGCCCATAGCCATACATATGGAGATTCTTCATTTCTGTTTCAAAAAACCTTTGTGATATGGATGAAGCAGGTAGATATTGTCTTAAAAGGTTACAGAATTTGTGCTCGAACTCCTGAATATAAAGTTCGCTTTCCCACAGTGTGTCATCAGCATCAAAAGCTATGAATTCGATTTTATCTTTCATGAATGGTCGTTTTTATAAAAGCGCCCAAAGATACGGAGTATTCTATATAAATGAAAATATAAATAGTGATAAATGGGAAGTTAATATCTTGTCTGCAACTTATTAATATTGTGTTTGCAGAAAATTAATATCTTGCAAACACGATATTAATTCCGTATTTTTGCACTTATTTTTTCATTTAATACATAAATTTTAATCGTACAAAAGGATGATGACATCACCCCAACCCGCTTCCAAAGGCTTCAGCAGAGCTTTTTGGGTAAGCAGTACAGTAGAACTGTTCGAACGCATGGCATATTATGCTGTATTTATAGTTCTTACCATTTATCTTTCCAATATTTTAGGTTTCAATGATTTTGAGTCAAGCATGATTTCCGGTCTGTTTTCGGGAGGGCTCTATTTGTTGCCCATCTTTACGGGCGCATATGCCGATAAGATAGGTTTCCGAAAGTCGATGATTATTGCTTTTTCACTGCTTTCCATCGGGTATTTGGGCTTGGGATTGCTTCCCACCCTACTGGAAGCAGCCGGTCTGGTGGAGTATGGTGAGACAACCCGTTTTTCCGGATTGCCGGATAGTAATGACCGTTGGATGATTATCCCCGTATTGTTTGTTATCATGGTAGGAGGCTCGTTCATCAAGTCTATCATATCGGGATCGGTGGCTAAGGAAACAACAGAGGCTACCCGTGCTCGCGGCTATTCCATCTTCTATATGATGGTGAATATAGGAGCTTTTACCGGAAAAACGGTGGTCGATCCTCTACGGAATGTTATCGGTGAGCAGGCTTATATTTATATTAATTACTTCTCGGCTGCCATGACGGTGCTTGCATTATTGGCTGTCGTCTTATTGTATAAATCGGCACATACAGCAGGTGAGGGGAAAAGCATGCGTGAAATTGGGCAAGGTTTTCTGCGTATTATCACTAATTGGCGTTTGTTGATTCTTATCCTCATCGTAACCGGCTTTTGGATGGTGCAGCAACAGCTCTATGCAACTATGCCCAAATATGTCATCCGTATGGCGGGTGAAACAGCCAAACCGGGGTGGATAGCCAATGTAAACCCGTTTGTAGTGGTTTGCTGCGTAAGTTTTATCACCCGGTGGATGGCAAAGCGCACAGCTATTACTTCTATGAATATAGGCATGTTTCTTATTCCGGTATCGGCATTGCTGATGGCATGCGGTAATTTGCTGGGCAACGATATTATTTCCGGCATGAGCAATATTACTTTAATGATGGTGCTTGGTATTGTTGTGCAAGCTTTGGCAGAATGTTTTATCTCACCGCGTTATCTGGAGTACTTTTCTTTGCAGGCCCCCAAAGGTGAAGAAGGTATGTACCTCGGTTTCAGTCATCTTCATTCATTCCTCTCTTCTATTTTCGGGTTTGGTATTGCGGGGGTGCTTCTGACAAAATATTGTCCTGATCCAGTCTTGTTTGAAACCCGCGAAGCGTGGGAAGCAGCCAGTGTCAATGCACATTATATCTGGTATTATTTCGCTGCTATAGGATTGGTTGCAGCAATAGCATTATTCGTTTTTGCCAAAACTACCGAATTCATCGACAAAAAGAAGAAGGCATAAGGTTTATATATTGCATACTTTTTGTATATTTGCCGTCACTTTTTTTTAAAGCGACGGCTTTTTTGTAATTAAGGAGATTAGGATGAAAGTAAAATTTATAAGCCTTGCCAGTGGAAGCAGCGGCAACTGTTATTATATAGGCACAGAAAAATATGGAATACTCATCGACGCCGGCATTGCAGTACGGACGATAAAAAAAGGACTGAAAGAAGCAGGTATCAGCATGGAAATGATACGTGCGGTATTTGTTACGCATGATCATGCGGACCATATCAAAGCAGTAGGCGGATTGGGTGAAAAACTGAATATTCCTATTTATACAACCGCCCGGATTCATGAGGGCATCAACCGGAGCTATTGCATGACAGAAAAGTTATATTCGTCTGTCCGTTACCTGGAAAAGCAGCAACCCATGCAGTTGGAAGATTTTCATATCGAATCTTTCGAGGTACCTCATGATGGCACGGACAATGTGGGCTATTGCATTGAGATAGACGGAAAAGTGTTTGCTTTTCTTACAGACCTTGGTGAAATTACTCCTACGGCCGCAGAATATATCAGAAAGGCCAATTATCTGATATTGGAAGCCAACTACGATGAGGAAATGTTACGCATGGGTACCTACCCCCAATACCTGAAAGAACGGATTACCAGCCGCACCGGACACATGAGTAATATTGCTACTGCTGAATTTCTTTCGGAAAATATGACGGAACATTTACAGTATATTTGGCTTTGCCATTTGAGCAAGGACAACAATCATCCTGAATTGGCATATAAAACAGTGGAATGGAAATTAAGGGAAAAAGGAATTATCGTAGGAAAGGATGTACAGTTGTGTGCTTTGAAGCGTACTACTCCTTCTGATTTATACGAGTTTGAATAAAAAATCCCATTTCATCGCAAAAAATACCCCGTTTTGTTTGCACGAATAAAATAAAAGGACTACTTTTGCACCCGCAAACAAGAAATAAGGAATGCACTCTTAGCTCAGTTGGTAGAGCAACTGACTCTTAATCAGTGGGTCCAGGGTTCGAATCCCTGAGGGTGTACTTAAAAAGGAACAATATTGTTCCTTTTTTTATTTGTCTTAACAAGAACAAGCTTTGATGGGTGTAAGCTCCTTATACGGGATCGCTAGTAAATCTATATGGGGATGATACATTATTTTTCGTTAGTCCGCATAATAAATTTTTCAGAAGTTTGTTTTTTTATACCTTTGCCCTCACCCGCTTGCCGCCTCTTTCGTCACATTTGAAAATATATGTCAGAAATGAAAGTAGGAAGAAAACTTTTATTTCCTCCCACTCATATATCTATATTTATTATTTGGGGAAGAATCACATAATCCGCTAAGAATATGGTTTCTACATGCTTGCATCAATTGCGTTGATATACAACTCACTTTATGTAAAGGTACGATTTTTACGGAACATGCAAAACACCTTTGATCTTTCTTTTCAGCAACCGTCAAAAACAAATTCCCGGTTTCATATCCGGTCACAAAGGTGGTACAGCCTCTTTACTATTAAGTTAAAAAAATCAGGCAGGATTGAAACATACTGTTACGGTCGTGTCTGCTGCGATTCAAGATAGCCCGTACTTTCCGACAGGAGGCAAGGTCAGGGGGCAAGATAACGTGTACAGCAGAAACGACCGATCCGATGGGAACAGTCAGAAAAGGATCACATACAGGAATTACAGCCTGGTACCAGGCAGGGGACGACTTTGTGACAAAGTCCCAAAAGAGGTTCTTTTTTCCAGACGGCAAACTCCCTCACCTCAAAGAAACAGTCTATGGCTGGCGCACGAAACGTCCAGCCTTATGCGGACTTAACACCCGCAGCCTGCACATGTGCGTAATAGAAAGGGAAATATAATCTTCATCCGCTTCCCCGCGTCTTGCCTACACCCTTGTATTCCCGGTTCAACCCCTGCTTGATCTCGCTCCTCTTGTACAAGACCTTGCCGCCGAGAATGTAGTAAGGCAGCGTGCCGTTGCTCCGGTACTCGCCCAGTGTCCTGCGGATGACTTTTAACATACACGCCACCTCCTTGTCGCACAGGTACACGTCTTCTTTTAGCGGAATCCCGCCATCTCTGGAGATGCCGTCAATCATCACCGACAGCCGGTCGATACGCTCCACGTCTTCCGGCAGGTAATAGGTACGGTTGCCTATCTTGGTATAGGCGAGCGTGCCGTTATTCCGCAAGGTGCGCTTGCTGATTTTCAGCTTCATGCAGACATCCTGGTGGTCGA
Source organism: Bacteroides sp. CACC 737 (assembly GCF_013874375.1). NCBI lineage: Bacteria > Pseudomonadati > Bacteroidota > Bacteroidia > Bacteroidales > Bacteroidaceae > Bacteroides > Bacteroides sp. CACC 737. The sequence goes on along the minus strand of NZ_CP059408.1, from coordinate 1,598,139 downwards.
GCCAGCCGCCCGTCCCCTTCACGCCTTTCAGATTCAGATGGGGAATTTCCTCCACCCTCTGTATGAACTGTTCGATCTTCATGGCAAATTCCTCGAACGCCTTCCTTTCAAAACATACGATTTCCATCACATTCCGATTTTATATTGATACTCCAAATTCATACCATCCGGAGAAACGGTCGCTTGTGGTGCCGGTATCACCATATCAGGCAGTTCCGCACCGTTCCCAATTGTTGCCCCGTTGCAAATAAAGGCAGGAAAAATCGTATTACAATGGACCTGTCCGCACATGTCATCTCCTGACATAATGTTTCATGTCGGATGATATGACTACATGTCAAAATCTTCATTCCGGAGGATGTAACGGGGGCAGATGATTTTTCAGAAGGACACGACCCCCCGTTTCTTTGAGGCAAAGGTAGTCGTCCCCCACCGGAGCGCAAGGCCGGGCCCTTCGGGTCGGCGGGGAAAAAATCATCCTCACGCTTCGCGCTTCGGTATTTTTTCCTGCCGAGCCTTGATGCCGTTCCGGCGGGAGAACGGCTGTAAGGCATACAAAGAAACAGGAGTGCCTGCACAACAGGCCGGATGTATAACCAATAAAATGAAAGAAATATGGCAGCTAAAGACGTGAAAGACTTCAACGAATGGTTCAACCGTTCATACGCGAGACTGAAGGAGAGAATCTCCATCTACCACGGGAAAACAGACGAGGACGTGTTCCACGACGCTTACCTGGCAGTCAGGAAGCAGGTGATGTTCTCAAGGGAAGGGATAGAAAACTGGGAATCCTATTTTTTCGGCTGTTACCGGAAAATGGTGCAGGCCGGAATGAGGGATAACAGCCGCTACTCCTGCCCCGGTGACGGGTATTTCATCACGCCGGGAGAAACGGATGACAGGGAAGAGACGGAGGAATGGGAAGAGATGCTTACCGGATGCGACATGCTGGTGAGGGACATCCAGAAGTTCCTCAGGCGGCATTTCTCCTACGAGGATTACAGGATGTTCATGCTGCGCTTCTACGAGACGAGCAGCTCGTTCCGTACTATCGCCAGGCACATGGGCGAGAAAACATCGGTGATAACCCGCTGGGCACAGGTCATGCTGGAATCCGTCCGCGCCAACCGGACGTTCACAGCCCGAAGGAGATTGATAGCCGCCAGAGACGCGGCATGATGATAACTCTATAATTAATAATAAACTAAAATTGGATCGTATGAAACTGACAGTTTACAACAAGAGCAACTCCCACCCGGCACTGACCTACAAGGGCAAGCGGGTGATCACGGTATGCCGCGACGGCAGCATGTACCTCAGCAGGATATTGAGCAACGAGCTCAGCCCCTTATAACAAACTAACCAACCAACATTACAACAAGCCAAACTGCCTTATAACTAACCATGCAGACAACCGTACAAGGGCTATCCGGCGGTGGCAGTGGCATACTGACCGGACAGACCTTTTTATGGAGGAACTGTCCGTCACAAAGGCAGCCTGTACGAATAGCATACCCCAATTCTGGAATAACATAATAAAATATGTCCCCCCGCCAGAGGGATTACAGCATCCATGAGCGCATCTTTCCGACCTTCCGGCAGTGGTACCTTCCATCACCTGATTTATCCGACAGACCAGGATTCCATACATTCGGTAACGGTCGGAAGCGACCGGTAACATGACCACCGTTCCACTATCGGAAAGCCGGTAACAACCGTTCCATTCCCATACTTGAAACCACTATTCCTTCCGCCCATTCTCATGTCTGCCCGTTCAACACCGGCAGAACATGGAAAGCGTCGCCATATACAAAGCATTCCAAGAAGCAATACGACGCATAATTGCCAACCTGCATCCAATCTGTTGTGATTTAATACAATGCATACTTTCTTTGCAAGTGACAAAAGGTCATGTAAACATACGATGACCACAGTATTAATTGTTCAAACATTAGTAAGGATGAAAAAAAAGCAAAATTTCAGTGACGAGGAACTGATGCAGGTGATGGGACTGGATCTGCCTTCATCAAAGTCTGGTACAGAAACACATGGGGAAACAGTTTCAGAAACAATGGCTCCCATTTTTGATGAGCCTGAAAGCATGGAACAACCTGCCCCCGTTCCGGAAACGGAACGCGGACAGCCGGAAGAGCCTTCTTCCATTACGGGGCAGACACCGGAGCCAACCGCCCGGCGCAGGACAAGCGGCAAACAACGCAAACTTTCGCTGGAGGAGTACCGGAACACCTTCATGCGGCCTTACAGGATTGAAGACCGCAAGCCGGTTTTCATCAGCCGGAAATTGCGTGACACGCTTGACCGTTTCGCCTGCAAGATCGGCGAGAACCGCATAAGCCTTTCGGGCTTATTGGAGAATATTGTCCGGCACCACGTCGAACTTTATACCGAAGATTTCGAGTTTTGGAAGCGGCTGTAAGCCTTTATTTCCATTCAATTAAAAGGCATTTTGACGGGATTTCTTTTTCGGGGGGCAAAATATAGAAACTAGCTACTCCCGAAGGCCGCCGAAGAGGTACATCCCGCCGGTCTGTAAAGTAAACAGAGTATGAATCGTATGCAAAAAATGTAACCGGATGATACAGAAGAATGATACCGACAGAAACAGGGGAGGACGCCCGGCAAAAGGGCTGTCCGAAAAACGCAAATACCGCATCACGGTAAAGATGGCAACCGGGGAATACTATGCCCTGAAGTCGAAAGCCAGAAAGGCCGGTGTCTCGGCAAGCGAGATGGTGAGGCAGGCGGTGGACGGGTGCGTGGTAAGGGAGAGGCTCACCACCGAGCAGGCGGACTTCATCCGCAAGCTCTGCGGCATGGCGAACAACCTGAACCAGCTGGCCCGGGGGGCACACAGGGAGGACGTAAGGCTGCATTCCGGACAATGCCGACACCTGCTGCTTTCGCTGGAAACCCTCATAGACCGTATCAGCCTATGATCGCGAAGATTGTAAAAGGCGCGGGAGCCAAAGGGATTGTGGATTACATCCTTGACAGGAAAAAAGGGGCCTCGCTTATCGACCACGACGGAGTTCTGGTCTCCGACAACGGCTCGATAGCACGCAGTTTCATCGCCCAGTCCCGGTTTAATCCGAAGGTGGGTAAGTTCATCGGGCATATCTCGCTCAGCTTTTCCGAGCAGGACCTGCCACACTTAACCGATGAGCTGATGGTGCGGATAAGCCGGGAATACATGATGAAAATGGGCATCTGCGATACGCAGTATATCATCGGAAGGCATCACAACAAGGAGCATCCGCACGTGCATATAGCCTTCAACCGTATCGACAATAACGGCAGGACTATCAGTGACAGGAACGACCGCTACCGCAGCGAACGCGTCTGCAAGGAGCTTACCCGCAAGTACGGGCTGTACTTCGAGGAGGGCAAGGAGCAGGTGAACACGAACCGACTGAAAGAACCAGACAGGACGAAATACGAACTGTTTTTTCTTCTTAAAACGAAAGTGGGAAGGTGCGGTGACTGGACACGCTTATCGCCAATCTGCGGAAACAAGGGATGGAAGTACGCTTCAAGTACAAGGGGTGGACGGACGGGATCCAGGGCGTGGTGTTCGGTAAGAACGGCTATTCCTTCAACGGCTCGAAGATTGACCGGCAGTTCAGTTACTCCAAGATAGCTGCAGCCTTGAACCGGAACAGTCTTCAGGAACGGCAGGCACAATCCTGCCGGCAAGGTATCAGCCCGGCTTCAGACGGTAGCGGGGAGCTCATCAGCAGTTTATTGGGACTGCTGGACCTCCCCCCCCCCCTTCATCCTGCACCGAGAATCCGGAGAAAGCCGCATTCCGCCGGCTGATGCAACGGAAGAAGAAAAAGAAGAAGAAGAAGAACAAGGGATTTAAAATTTAACAACAACCTAAAAAACAATCAAGATGAAAGAAAACACAGGAACCATCATCGCCATGCTGGAAGAACTGCTGACCATCAGCAAGAGCCGGCAGGCATCGCAAAGCGGCAGTACCAATGCCGCCAACATGGATATTGCTCCCTTCAAGACACTGATCGAGGAAGCTGGCCAGCGTACGGAGGCCGGACTGGCGAAGTTCGCCGGGAACATTACGGATTGCCTGAATGCAATCAACAACCGGATAGACGGGATTGCCCGAAGGGAACAGCCGGATTTCGGGAAAATCAGAGAACTGTTAGAGCAGGCCACCCAAAAGACGGACGAGGCAAGCATTCGGCACAATATTAACGAGACCCGGCACTCGTTTGCGCTTGAGAACAGATGGGACTGGGCGATTGTCATCGGTATCGTCCTTTTGATAGCCCTGTTAGCCTCGACGCTCTATTCCGAGAGGAGACAGGATTATGACCGCATCGACAACGACTTGAAGTACCGTTACATCAGGATGAAGGGCGAAGCATCGCCCGAAAGCATCGCCGGACTGGAAAATCTCTTCGAGCTCAACCAGGACAACGGGAAGATTAAACAGATACGCAAGGACGTGGAAACCTACGAGGAGGTACGTCTGAAAGAGCAGACTGCAAGGGAACAGGAGAATAGGGCTGACTCGATCGGAAACAAACCTTCAAAATCCCGATAAGGTTATGGCAAGCGTAAAGATCAAGTTCAGACCATCGACAACCGATGGTGGACAAGGAACATTATTCTACCGGGTGATACACAACCGCATAGCCCGTCAGCAAAAGACAGGCTACCGTCTTCACGCCGACGAATGGGACAGCAACTTGTCCGAAGTAGTGCTGCCATCGGCCGACGGGAACCGGAAAACTTACCTGTCGGAAATCAGGAACAGCGTGGCGGCAGATATACGAAGGTTCCACAAGGTCATTGACACGCTGGAAGTCAGCGGACATGCCTACTCTGCGGATGACGTAATGGCCGGTTTTACGGCGGACGAGCCGGGAAACCTTCTATTCGGATTCATGGAGAGTGTCATCGCCCGTCTGAAAGCATTGGGCAAGGCACGAACCCGGGAAACATACACTACAACGCTGAGCAGCTTCAAACGTTTCAGGAAAGGTGGTGACCTGCTTTTGGACGACATGGATTCAGACATGATGGTGGCATACGAAGCCTATCTGAAAAGGAACGGTGTCAGCCCCAACACTTCCTCATTCTATATGCGTAACCTGCGTGCTGTCTATAACCGTGCAGTGGAAAAAGGACTGGTCGAGCAGAATTTTCCCTTTAAGCACGTTTATACGGGAGTGGAGAAGACCGCCAAACGGGCCATACCCCTTATGGCAGTCAGGAAAATCAAGGAGCTGGACCTCTCATCAAGCCCGGCATTGGATTTTGCCCGTAACATGTTCCTTTTTTCATTCTATACTCGTGGCATGTCATTCGTGGACATGGCCTACCTGCGCAAGAAGGACTTGAATAACGGTATTTTGTCCTATCGACGCCGCAAGACCGGACAGCAGCTTTTCATCAAATGGGAGAAATGCATGCAGGAGATAGCGGACAAGTACAATACGGAATACTCCACCTATCTGCTACCCGTCATCAGCCCTGAAAGCGGTGTGGAAGAAAGGAAACAGTACATCAATACGGCACACAACGTCAACCGCGCCCTGAAAGTCATCGGTAAACGGCTGGAGATACCCGTACCGCTTACAATGTACGTCGCGCGGCATGCCTGGGCGAGTATAGCCCGAAGCAAGAACGTTCCACTGTCAGTAATCAGCGAGGGCATGGGACATGACTCGGAAGCTACCACGCGCATCTATCTCGCTTCATTGGATACAGCGGCGGTTGACAAGGCGAACAGCCTGATCCTGAAATCCCTGTAACATGCAGGGTTGTTGAGCGAATACAAAGTCTCTTTGTAAGAGAAATTATATCTCTTTGTAAGAGAGGTGATTGTTGATGCAAAAATAAGAATTTTATAGCAATTAGCACATTTATTTGCTTAAAAAATGCAACTGACAGTCTGTTCTGTTTGATATATAGTAACATTTGTGGAGTGAACGCTACAATTCACTGTATTCTATATCGCTGACTATCAATTGACAACGGATATACCCACCTCTCTTACAAAGAGAAGTTGATTTGAATAATATAAATATTTAATATTCATTATTGTTTTAACCCTTAAAAGATTTTTGTCATGGACAAGGAAATTTTTATTGAAAGTTACGAAGCTCCCCAGGTGGAAGTGGTAGAAGTAGAAGTAGAAAAAGGATTTGCGGTAAGTTCTGGAGGTGAAGACGGAAACTGGAATTGATAACTTTTCCGGAAATTCGGTCTGTATGTAAATTTACACGTCTATAAAAAATGAATTTAAATTAGTAAAAATGAAAATCAGATCTTTAATTAGTCTGGCTATGGCCACATTCCTGATAACGGCTTGTAGCAATGAAAATGATGAAGAATTGATTTCCACTTCCACAACAGGCATACTGAGCGCTACCGTGGAAGGAAACCATTCCAGTACACGTGCGGGGTTTGCAAGTGATGGCAAATTCTACTGGTCAAAAAAAGACCAATTAGGTGTCACTACTTCCGGAAACGCCAGCAAATTTACAGCCCTAAACTTGACAAATGGCAGTGGAACTGCAAGCGGTACTTTTGGCGGTACAATAAGCGGAACCATCGGCGATTATGCGGTATATCCATGTTATGACAACCATAGCATAAATGGTGCTACCTTGACTTATAATTTCCCTACATCCTATACATATAATAAAGTGGATGCGGATTACTTTACTACGGTTCAAGGTGAAGGCAACAGCTTCAATCCGGCCATGTGGGGAAAAATTGTAAACGGTGCTGTGCAAATGAAACACTTGGGCGGTGTGTTCTGCATCAAAGTGCCTAAGATGCCTATAAAGGCAGGAACCTTGTCTCTTATTGTAGACAAGAAAATTACCGGCACTTTTGCGGTGAACTTAAATGACAATATTCCTGTCATTGCATCAACAGAGACAAGTACCAGTGAAAATAATACAGTAACTATTGAATTCAGTGGTGCTACCCAGGATCAGCCCGGTGTTTTCTATGTGCCTGTTCCTACCGGGACATACGATGTACGTATAAAAGTTACAGAAAGCCAAGGCTCTACTGAAAAAGTGAATGTTGCGGCAGGTACTTATACTATTGTCCGTTGTGACTTGAAAAAAATCGAATTGACCAACGGAAATATAGATGCTACGGTTCCTACAGAATCTAGCTCCTTGGATGATGCCGCTACGAAGTTGGCAAGTAACGATGCAGTAAGGGTCAACGGAGAAATTTCAGGTACCAGTAATACAATCAGCGTTCCTGCCGCAACTTCGGGTACCGGTAAGAGCCTTTCATTGGAGAAAGTAGCGAGCGGAGCATCCCTTACGGTTTTAGACGCGAATAGTTCAGGTTCTACAGATAATTCCGTAGACAACTTCACCTTATCAATTCCCAACAATGAAATTGCTGAGTTTGAACCGTTGGATGTAACTATAACCATGCCGAACACAACCGTTGCCCTGACCGGTAACGCGGGTGCAGCTATTTATGGTACAGTCACATCCGAAACAGCAGATAATACACTTGTCATTGGCAACGGTGTGGAAGTTAAAAAGGTGGTCGTGAAAAAAGGTAATATCCGCGTAAATAAGGGAGCGAAACTGGTAGCTATTGAGAAATCGTCAGATAATCAAGCAACGACTGTAACAGTTTATAAAGAGGATGGTGCTGAAATTCCGTCTTCGTTGGGTGAAGAATTTGTCGTTATGGATGCCGCTGTCGCCGATATGCAGAAAGTGTTTGCAGAAGGCGGTACTTACACTTTGCCACAAGACATGAATATTGTAGGAGTTGAAATGATGGTTCCTAAGGGCAAAGAGGTGACACTTGATTTGAATGGCAAGACACTAGAAGCCGCGAACGATGGTCTTATTAGAGTAGAAGGCTCTTTTATTTTGCAAGACAATGCTGGCAATGGTGTCATTAAGGCTACGAAAGATTATGTTTATCAAGTTTATTCTACCGGTATTATTTATGTGGATGGTGAGGATGCCAAAATGACGATGAAGAGTGGTAACATCTATGCAGTACGTGACAATCCGCCAAATAACGGACAGTTTGGTATCGGACTCTGGCGTGGTGCTGACCTTACGATCGAAGGTGGTAAGATTGAAGCCGGTTGGTATGCAGTTTCTGGTAACGGTCAAAATACGACACAGAATTCTGTGATCAACATCACGGGTGGAGAATTGATTTCTGCGGCAGACTATGCTGTCTATTTGCCGCAAGCCGGTACTACCACAATTTCCGGTGGAACCATCAAGGGTGCTTGTGGTGCAATAGGTATGCGTAGCGGCACATTGAATATTAATGACCAGGCTAAGCTTATTGGAGAAGGTACAGGAGATTCCGGTCAATGGGGTGACGGTACTGGAACTATGGGATATGCTGTGATTAACATTGGTACTGGCAATCAAAATACTTATGGCGATTGTACAGTCAACATTACTGGTGGCACATTCATTGCCGAAGGCAAATCGGTAGGAATTGCAAAGCGTGAAGATGGAGCAAAGCACAATATCACAGTGTCGGTTACTGGTGGCACGTTCTCCGATTTGAGCGCAATTGGCTTTATCGCTGAAAATGCGGATGTAAACATTGAACTCAACAAAGATATTGAAATCCAAAAGGCTGTAACCTTGATGAAGGCAGGAGCAATGACAACCGTCAATCTGAATGGTTATACTATTGCCAATAAGACGGATTTTAATAATGCAGGCGATTGGGAAACAGAAGGATTTGTTGTGACTGCCGGTACTCTTAATATCGAAGGAGAAGGTAATGTGGAATGTATAGCCAATACAGAAAATGATGGTTTTCGTGAGGTGATTTCGGCCTATGGTACGAGTGTCGTTAATTTGCGTGGAGGTAACTATAAGAACTACCAACAGAAAAATGGTCAGTATGATTTGATTTATGCAAGGGATAATGCAGTAGTCAATATCTACGGTGGTACTTACGAATCCGGCGGTTATAATGACAGAGGTTATTGGGTGCTGAACCTAAAAGACAATTCTGCTGCTGAAATCAATGTGTATGGTGGTTCATTTAAAAACTTTAATCCGTGTAACCACCTTTGCGAAAACCCCAATGCCAACTTTGTGGCTGAAGGCTATCAAGTGACATGTGACGGAAAGGTTGCCACGGATGCACATGATTTATTAAGTGGAGACAAGACTTATGTAGTTAGCAAAATTGCACAATAGCTGTTGAGTAATAATAAATGTCAGATATAGGAAACCGTTTCGTTCGTCAAGGCTTCGGAACGGTTTTCTTTTTTTCATAACAAATGATATTCTATCATGAAAATCAATCCAAACTTCAAGCTCCGCGAAATGGCCGGAGAAACCATCATCGTGAATCAGGGACATACGGGTGCCGACCTTACCCGCATCATCTCTCTGAACAAATCCGCGCGTCTGCTATATGAACGGCTGGCAGACAAGGATTTCACAACGGAAGATGCTGCGAAAATCCTGATGGACACTTACGGAATAGACGGACAACAGGCATTGAAGGATGCCACAGCCTGGATGGAGGCACTGAAAAAATGCAAGGTAATCGAATGAAAGAGATCACACTGTACAGACACGAGCGGATGCTCTTCGCCCTGCTCCGGGCCTCGCTGCACGAGCGGAAAACAGAAATCACACTTTTCCTGGACAGCACTGACGAGGAGTGGAAACAATGCCACCGCCTGGCCGTAAGTCAGGGAGTGATGGCGCTGGCATGGGACGGTGTGATGAGACTACCGGCGGAACTGCAACCGCCCCTTTCCGTAAAGCTGGCATGGGCAGCCGCTGTAGAAAGGTACGAGAAAAAATATCTTCACTATTGCAGGACGGCAGATGAACTTTCCCGCTTTTATGCGCAGCATGGCATATCCGCTATACAGATGAAAGGCGTGGGACTCTCCGCAATTTATCCCGTTCCATGCCACCGCGAGGGAGGCGACATAGACATTTACACCTATTCGGCGGACAAGAGCCGGATGAGCGACGGGGAGGCGAACAGGTTAGCGGACAGCCTGATACGACAGGAGAACATAGACGTGGATACGGAACATTCCCCCAAGCACAGCGTATTCTATTACAAAGGTGTTCCGGTGGAGAACCACAAGACCTTCCTGAACGTGGAGAGCTATAAGGCGGCCAGAGAGGTAGAAAAGATGCTGAAAGAACACATGAACCCGCAACCGACGGAATTGGACGGAGGCCGGATCCTTACCCCCTCGCCGCTCTTTAATATGCTGTTCGTTGCTTTCCATGCCGCCCAGCATTACGGGAGCGGTCTGGTGCTGCACCATCTCTGCGACTGGGCGTGCCTGTTGAAAAAACATGGCCTACACATACCGGCAGGCGTCACTGACCGCCGTTTCCTGCGTTTCGTGTCGGCACTGACCCTGTTGGCCGACAAGCTGCTGGAGACGGACGTACAAGTGGTGGACGTACAGGAGAATCTGGCACGGAACATATTGGAGGAGATGCTCCATCCGCGTTACGGGACAAAGGTACCGGTCAAAGGCAGAGCCGGCATTATCCTCTACAAGGCAAGGAGGATGGCACACCTCACTGCACTCAAGCGTGAGGTATTGGGTGCTTCTGTATATAAGACGATACTGCACTCGGTCATCGCGCATATCCGAGAGCCGAAAACCATATTCCAGCAAGGTACGGAGCAATGACACTGAAGAGAATCTGGCATCTGCTGCAACCCGAAGAGCGCAGGAAGGTATGGAAGATGGCAGGGACGGTGTTCTTCTCCGCACTGCTCGATTTCGTCTCCCTGGCGGCACTGCTGCCCGTACTCTATATCCTGCTGGAAGGGGGCGAAAAACGGCGGGCTGCCTTGTTGTTCTGTCTTCTGGCCATACTGGTCATCGTTGTCAAGAGCGTGCTGGCAACCGTTTTCACCCGTTACCAGGACAGGTGTCTACTCTCTTTCTACCGGAGACTGAGCTTCTCGCTGTTCTCCGCGTATTACCGCCGCGGACTGCTTTTTATCCGGGAGCGCGGCAGCAGCAGGCTGGCATACGAGACCAACGTTGTATGTTACTCCTTCAGCCACGGCCTGCTCTCCTCCATCTGCCGCATGGCGGGCGACGTGCTGCTCGTCATGCTGGTGACGGTAGCTTTACTCGTGTTCGACGGCATGTCAGTATTGCTACTGTATGTCTCGTTCCTCCCGTTCATGTGTACCTATCTCCTCGTGGTGAGGAAACGGGTCAGGAAATACGGCGAGGACGATATGCTTGCCAAGCGGGAGCAGTCGAGAACCGTCATGGATACATTCGGGGGATACATGGAATTGGAGGTGAACGGTGCTTTCCCCGTCTCTCAGACCGCCTTTCTTAAAGGTCTGGACAGGATAAGCCGCAACCGCATGAAGCTTGACACCGTGCTCGGACTGCCGCTCTTCCTTTCCGAACTGTCGGTTGTCATCGCACTTGGCCTGCTGGTGGCTTCCGGGGACGGAGACGTGAAGATGGTGGTGGGTGTTTTTGCCATTACGGCATTCCGCCTGCTTCCTGCCCTCCGCACCTTGTTGACGGGATGGACGCAGATACAGAACGCGGCATACAGCCTGAACACGATAGAGGAAGGGCTGGCAGGACCGGCAGAGGCGGTCAGCACATATTCCGAAGAAATACCGTTCGAAAAGGAGATAACCATTAGGAGGCTTGCATACACCTATCCCGATAGCGGGCCGGTGCTGGATAATTTCAACTGCCGTATCCGTAAGGGGGAGCATGTCGGCTTCCGGGGGGCCAGCGGTGCGGGAAAGTCCACACTGTTCAACTTGCTTGCAGGTCTGCTCGAACCCGATTCGGGAGAGATACGGATTGACGGGGTACTCCTGAACGGGATGACACGCGCTTCCTGGATGAGGCGGCTCGGCTACGTCCCCCAGGAGGTGTTCATCTTTAACGGTACACTGGCCGAGAATATCGCCTTGGGCTATGGGACGATTGATTACGGCAGGGTAAAGGAACTGTTGGGACAAGTCTGTCTGGGCAGGTGGGCGGAAGCGTTGCCGGATGGCATGGACACCCTGCTCGGTGAAGCGGGTGGAAGGCTCTCGGGCGGGCAGAGACAGCGTATCGGCATTGCCCGCGCACTTTACAAGCAGGCGGAGGTCCTGCTGCTGGACGAGGCGACATCGGCACTCGACAATGTGACGGAAAGGGAGGTGAACGAAACCCTCTGCCAACTGAAAGAAAGATATAAAGGACTGACGATACTTTCCATCGCCCACCGGGAAAGTTCGCTGGCTTATTGTAAACGGATTATTATCATTGGAAATGAAAATGAATAGAACTTATCAGGTTGCCGGACACCGCTTCATGTTATGGGGAGACAAACTCTGCAAGGCTGTAGAAGGAATTGCCGGATTCAGGCCTTTTGAATCCCAGGATGGCGAGGTGCTGTTCGCCTTCATGGAGGATACCGCCGTACCGGTGATGGGAAACGTGGAATATACCTTCGGATACGAGGATGTCAGGGGCTTTTTCGGACGGACGGTCAAGGGCTTCATGTTGAAGCTGGAGCCTTCCGGAGGGGATGCGCTGTATCTGTGGTGTACCGACGGGGGGAATGAGGTGCGGATATGCGGCAACCTTTCAGCACGTCTGTACCGCTTCGCCTTGTGGGTGGGCTATGGACTGATGACGCTTCCGTACGGCACCATAGCCGTCCACAGCAGTTGCATCGTTTACCGGGACAGGGCGGTATTGTTTCTCGGTGAGAGCGGAACGGGAAAAAGCACCCATACACGCCTATGGAGGGAGCATGTGGAAGGTGCTTTCCTGCTGAACGATGACAGCCCGGTGCTGCGGGTGGAAGACGACGTCGTGCGGGTCTATGGAAGCCCTTGGAGCGGGAAAACTCCCTGCTACAGGCAGGAGTGTTATAAGCTGGAAGCCTGTGTGCGTCTTTCGCAGGCTCCGTATAACCGGATAACAAGGCTGTCCGTATTGCAGGCTTACGGGGCAGTACACCCTTCCTGCCCGCCGGAATTTGCTTATGACAACGGTTTGTATGACCATGTGAGCAGATGTGTCGACAAGCTGCTCCAGGCTGTTCCGTTCTATCACCTGGCGTGCCTTCCAGACCGGGAAGCCGCACGACTTGCCTGTCGGACGATTTTCAAGGATACGATATGAGAAAGATTCCCAACGAGCTGTTCTTTTCCCGGGTGGAGGCGGAAATCGCCGGAGGACGCCCCGTCCGGTTCCGCCTGAAAGGCTGGTCGATGTTCCCGTTATTGCGTGACGGGCGGGACGAGGTGGTGCTGTACCCCTGTACGGAGGATGAACTTCAGCCTATGGACGTGGTACTTTTCAGATATAACGGAAGACACGTGCTGCACCGCATCATCAGGAGGGAAGGTACCCGGCTGTACATCCGGGGGGACGGCTCTTTTGTAGCCCGGGAGCAGTGTACGGTTGCCGATGTGGTCGGGAAGGTACGTTTCGTCATCCGGCCGTCCGGCAAGGTACTGTCCGTAAGCAGCTGGCGCTGGCGATTGCCGGGCATGCTGTGGAGCAGGATGGGGATATTCAGGAATCCGCTCTTGAGAATCCTGCGCTGTCTGGCAGGGTGACCTGACAGATGTATACATCAGGGCTGCAAGCAGGAATCGAAACCGTTTGCAGCCCGCACTTATTTCTTTTTCTTATGACAAGGGAGTGCTTGCCACACTGCCTGATGTTACATTACCACTTGAAATGTTCACATACCCGCTTTGGCCGACGGCTATAACCGTTTTCTCCATCACATAACTATTGAAATTTCATGGAACGATCGGTTAAGACGGTTACCGAACACCGTCAGGCCCTTGTCGATTTTTTCGGTGGTTATCTTTGTGTACTTTTGGGTGGTGGTTATGTTCGTGTGCCCCAATACCCGGCTCACACTCTCAATGGGGACACCCTTGCTCAAAGCCAGAGTTGCGAATCCATGACGGCTTGAATGGAATGTTTTTAGTAATCCCGCACTCCCTTATCATCTGCTTCAACGGCTTGCAGATTGACCAGTAGTCCAAATTGGGAAACACGAGCCCGTTCTCTTGGAACCTCTCGTAACGTCTGATGATCTGCATGGGAATATCCAGCAGTTTCACCTGGAAATTCACCTTCGTCTTGTGCCGCTTCGACAATATTCATTTCTCACCGTTCACTTCCGCAATGTCATCGGTGGTAAGTTCCTTCATATCCAAAAAGAGAGGGCGGTGAAACTGGCGAAGACAAACAGATCCCGGATATAAGCCAGCTTCCTGTTTGCAAACTCGTGCGTCATTACCGTCTTGATCTCATCTTCGGTCAAATATTCCCGTTCCTTGACGTTCTGGCTGACGCGGTACTGGGCAAACGGGGTTTTCTGTATCAGCCCGTTGTAATGGACCTTCGCCACGATTGTTTTCAACCACATGCAGTTTGACCACACGCTGGCGTTATGAAGTCCGGCATCAGTGGAGAGATAGATTTCATACTCCTTAATGAAGTCGGGGGTAAGCTCAAGCATGGAAATGTCATTCCGCCTATGGCATTTCTTTATGAACGTCACCAGATGGTTTCTTGGCCTTACCCGCACTTTGTATGAACTCAACGCCCAGTCTATGCCGATACGCTTCTTGAAACTCTCGTTGTCCTTGTCGAACGCGCCGAGCAGTGTCTTGTATTCCGTACCGAGTCCCTGAAAGGCGTTGCGTACCATTTCGGCCGTAATGAACGCTTCTCTATCAGAGAGGCGTTGATAATGTCTGATGATTTGGGCCTTGATGTTGTCAAGGGCGAGATTGATCTCCCGCGCTTCCCTGCTCTTCCCTTTCGCCCGGTTGCCCTTGGCGTCCCATAGCCCTTTGGCGATAGTCTGCTTGCAACTGAACTGGGCTACGGAACCGTTGATTGTCACCCGTCCCATAACTGGGACAATACCGTTTTTCTCCTTGTTGCCGTTCACGTAGAACAGCACTTTGAATGTACCGGTTACCGGGTAATGATTTGAAAACAATTCTTTTGCTTAGCAGTATATTTCTATCTTTCAAAGATTTACAAATCCATTTCTCTGAGGTAGGTAATGGATTTGTAACGTGCTATCTTCTTTATTTTACTTCAAATAGAAGTGGAGTGATTAGCTTGAGGCAAAGGTAAGCAAAAATTCGGATTGCCCAATGTTGCCTTGATAAAACAATTATGTCCATCCAAACGCTCGACATACTTTATTTATTGTCTCTAAACTTCTTGATTTCCTTATCAAAATCACTTTCCAATAAATCCATTTCACGTTTGCGATAGATAGCAAACTCTTTTTCTGCTTTTTCAATCGCTTGTTTGTGCGAAATGTTTCCCTTGCCAATCAAAACTTTCCGTTTATGAGCAATAATCTGATTATCCAAAGCCTCTATCCAGTCTTTCATCGTCATAGGATTCATCTCCAATGCTTGAAACTCTGCAAAATCCAGGAACCCGGAAACAAGCAGATTCAAGCGTTGAAGTTCAATTTCAGACAAATAGTTCTTTGCGATTTTCACATCATCTTTCGTCACATAGTTGCCTTTGAAGTTTGTCATTCCTACAAAAGGTTTTTCATTATCTACACGATTGTATATGATTTCGGCAGCAGTATTTTCATGAACGGCATAATGCAATTTGTTTTGTACGGTAGCAAAGAATATTTTGGTCATTTCATCGCGAGGATCATAGTCCGTTGCAGTAGCATAAATATCCGTAACCTGTTGATAAAAATTGCGTTCACTACTGCGAATATCCCTGATACGCTGCAACAACTCTCGAAAATAGCGATTCCCTCCCTGCTTCAACCTCTCATCATCCATGGCAAACCCTTTTTGGATATATTCGTGAAGCCGTTGAGTCACCCACCGACGGAATCGTGTAGCCACCTGTGACTGGACACGGTAGCCCAGGGCGATAATCATATCAAGATTGTAGTGATCAATATTGCGTTTTACCTGTCGATTGCCCTCTTGACGAACTAACAAGAATTTCTTGTTAGTTGCCTCTAAGGAAAGTTCGCCATCTTTATATATATTGTCTACATGCTGGCTGATATTTTGTTGGGTCGTACAATATATCTCTGCCAACTGACTCTGTGTAAGCCACAGATCCTCATCTGCAAAGCGCACCGACACACGAGTTATTTCGTTATCGTCTTGATAGAGTATTATGTTGTTTTCGTTGTTCATACCCATTAATTATTTTCTTTTGTCTTATTACTTTCAATTTCTTCTGAATGCTTTATTTTAAGCATATCTACAAATCCTTGGTCTTTCCCACGCCATCTACTTACAACATAATCATTGAAGTCATACTCTTCTAAATTCAGATGATCCGCATGATCAGATATTATAATTTGAGGCATAAAGCCATAATCTTCTTTTATGGAATTGATAACATTTATTATTTGTACAAACAAGTTTGTTACCGCTTTGAGATCCTCATCTGCGGATTTATTTTCCAGTTTCTTAAGACCCTCAGCATCAAATTCTTTTTCATTGACATCTACTGTCGCAGGGAAATATACTTGACTAGGTTGGTCTAAAAACAAAATAGATGGAACTAGAGCTTTATCTCCTAAGGACGCAAAATATTTGAGTATTGCAAAAAATAGGCAAATATGAGAGTATAGCCAGTTGGCTCCACTTCCCATAGACCTAAGATAAACTTTTGTGCCATTCTCTTTTAAATGATATAATTCAAAAGTATGTATGTCAAAACATAGGTTAATAGGCTTGTATGATGCCTCGAAATCCAAATTACCACCAATCTCATACATAGTCTTATTTATAAAATCCTCCGCCTCTTTCAACTTATGCTCAACATTATATTTCTTTAGCAATACATTCTCAATCTCTTCGATTCTTTTTTTTATATCCTCAATGTTATCACTGTCAAAACCAATGGACTTGTTTCTAGCCCATTCTAATTCATTTTCAATCTGAAGTCTTACTTTTAGCGATTGCTCTTCTAATGACCTATCGTTTTCTAGAGATTTATTAATATCATTAATTCTTGAAATCTCATTATTTATAATTCTGATTTGTTGATTAATATCTTGCAACTCGCTTTCAAACTCACGTTTTTTAGGTAAGAACGAGTCTATTCTCATCGGTGATTTCTGCAACTCAGAATTCAACCAATTTATAGCCTCTGTCAATCTATTCGCTTCTATTATTGTTCCATCGTTTTTATTGTGACAGAAAGGGCATATTGAGTTACTACTTATAGCTTCTTTGACAGGTTCATATCTATCAATAGTTTCAGAATAAGACTTTGCATATTTTATAGAAGCTATTACTTTTTCTAATTTGAGAGTAACCTCTCTTCTCCTAGCAAGTAAGATATTTTTCTTTTTAACTAATTCAGTATATTGATATTTATATTGTTCTGAATCTTCATTAACTATTATTAGAGAGGCTTTTAACTTATCAAGATAGTTTTGTGGAGCATTAAGCATATGTATACTATCTACATCTGGAAATAATTCATTCCCACTAATAGCGTAATACTCTTCTCGTAACACATCTAAATACGAACTTTTGTCTTTCTTATTTATTTCGAAACGACTTTGTTCATTCTGACATTTTTCAAGTTTTATTTTATACTCATCTAATTCTTGGGATAAAATGTAATACTGTTGATCGACAAGTCCAGCAAATATTTTGAACTCGTCTATAACCCTTTCTCGTTTTTCTTTTTCATCAAATCTATAGAATAAAGAATGTTTATTGGCAACCAAATTTTGGTGCTGAAGCATAAATGAAATCATATTTCGAAAAGAAGGATGTCCTTTTTTTATTACTTTTCGATTTATGCCGCAATCAACATCATCCATGTTTGATATTTCAATTCCGAAAAAGTGCCCCAACTCCTCTTTGAAAGTATTTATATCAATATAATACTCATCGCCAAAGTAAGAACTGGTCAAATCATCTATTTCCAAATTTTGAGGTTCAATTTTGAAAAATAATTTTCTTGTTCTTTCAGCTTGTTTACGGGCGATTACCAACTGTGTATCGTTTTTGTATAATACGACAAAGTATAGGCGTGCATTTTCTGTAATGACACCAGATGGAATAGTATTATCAGTACTTCCAGTACAGTAATCAAACAACTCTATTATAGCACTCTTTCCTGTAGATGATCTACCTGTTATGATATTCAGACCTTCATGCATATCAATATGATGGCAATTATCATATTGATCTATAATACCCATATATTTTATATAACTTTTCATAGCGCTTTTATTCCAAATGTATAGTAAGTGTTAATAACATTCTTTGTAAAAATCTTATATAGTTGCGAAGAGAGATTTATGCTTTTATTCAAGCGGGAGTCTGTCAATACATTACTATCATTTATCACTGTTACCGCAAGATTTTCATCGACCCTAATATATTTACAATCAATAGCATATTGCAAACATTTATTTGTTTGTTCTTTATAGAAATAAAAGCGTTCTTCAAATCCAGCCATTATATCTTTATCTTTCGTTATTCTACTCAAATTTGATGCGGTAGTAATTTTCTGAATCTTTTCTATGAACTCATTATTAAGAACTAAAGGGAATACAAAATAAGCCAATAGGATATTCTTATCCATTGGTTTCAGGTTTTTATAAAAAGAAACTAACAACGGAGTTAGAATAAATATATTATTTTGCAGTGTTGATATGTTTTCTACAAACTTACTCATTTGCTTTATTTTTTAACAACCATACTAATTCGTCATTTTCATCAGCTATCATATGCAGCATACCATTATGGAAATATAAATCTACATTGTTATAGGTATGAAAAGTTATATCGCTACTTCCTGTCATATCATCATAAAAGTCTTGTGATTTGGCAATTCGCTCACTATCATTGCAGTTCCTTGATGCTTTCCTATATTTTGTAGCATAACTTCCTTTCAAGTTCTCTTCATATTGTAATAGCGAGTTCTTCTTGATCTCGGACTTTTCTAACTCCTGTTGAATCAGACTTGCCGTATGTACATAATCATCAATAGCTCCAGAAATAACATCATCACCATATTTTATATCCTTGATTTTCTCAACAAAAGCATAACTGTTATAGTCATTTTTCTTTACATCTATTAGCTTTAGTTTTATAGGGAACACTGTGGTATTTTCCACCAATGTTTTTGTTATCTCTTCTGTTTCTCTTGTGAAATCATCGTACGTAATCCTCCAGTCATGGCTAACAATATCAGGATTAAGTATATAACCAAACATGTGATTTATATATTTTCCTTTTTGTATATCAGGGATATTCTTTCCGTATTTTTCTTGAAGATATTTATGGTATTGATTTCCATCCATGTTAATACTATCAATATATAACATCTTTGTTATCTGTGATAATTTCGTTGCATTTTTAGCATCAAAAATATCATTCATATATGTTGCTAAAACCTTATCTTTTCTTTTTCGTGAGTCAAAACTCTGTTTGATATTTCTAAGGACATCCATCCTTTCAGATGGATTTTTCTCATTCCAATGTAGCCAGGCAGAGCCTATAGGTACTTTTTGAGTAGTTAACAATATAAGTGAACTAAATGTATCGACAGGAAAGTCTTCTCTCGTCCAATTATAAATACTCTTCCATACATTCTTGTCGGAATCATTTAATGGCCTTTTATAAAGTTTTGATTCTATCTGTTTGCTATCAAACAGATTTCCTAATACAGAAACATCACCATAAGTTTCTATATATACCGTTTGTTTTTCTTGCATTTCAAAGCACCGCTCTAACGCAATAAGAAATTGGAATAGAATACCTTTTATAGATGATGTTGAATCAAACTTTAGTTTTTGCATAGCCTTTATATTATATTTGACAATTGATTTCCACTTCTGTCTTGATACATTTCTAAATAATTATCAGCATATTCTTTCCTCTTATGACTATGTATATCTTGACAGATTTTCTCTAAATTTCCTTTGAAATGTTCATTCTTATTGTATTCTCCCTCAACTCCATCTGTAATAGTGCAACTTCTTGTTGATTTGGCTTCTGGTTGCCATACCTTGGTAGTCCCTGCAACAATATATTTATATAATTCCTGTTGTAGTTCGATTTCATACTTCTGGGTTAGATGTTCATCTTCCTCTAAATATAAATATACTTTTTCTTTTCTTGGAAGCACCTCTTCAATACTTAATTCTTGGACTTGATGGCTCAATCTTTCTATAATAGCAAAAATTTCTTTTAACTCAATTTTATACACATTAGTTTCAGTTGATTTATGCGAAAGAGGGTTCATTAGTAGATTCAAATTAGCAATTAATCTACTCAAGTCTGCAAGACCAAACCCTTGTATCTTCGAAAAGAAATCAAATGACATTTCCAATACATTTCGAAGCCTTTCATGTTTAGCACCATCATTTTGTTTTGATAGTTTAGGGGGGAAGATTTCATTTACCATAGCCTCTACTGCTTTACGTAAGTAGTTTGCGGCAGCAGGATAATCAAATTCCTTATAATGTTTACGAGCTTTTGCAATATCTGATTCAGAGTTGAAATCCTTAGGATTATTTGTAGGAGTATCATCTTTGTACAATTCCTTAAATAACCAACCATCCTCCTTTGCTACACCTTTTGATTTGTTCGCAAAATAAATTCTTTCTTTAAAATGTTCAAAGAATGCCCTGTCGTGAGTAAACAGATATATCTTATACTTGTCAGAGATTTTCAGCAAGAAGTCTACGACTTTTGCTCGATTACTCATATCAAGACTAATGAGCATATCATCTAGTGCAAGGAAACGACCATCTGCAGGCTTATCTAGATTCAACAATGCAAAACGAACAGACAATGCTATTGCTGTTAATTTTGCTTCATTGAAATAGGTATGAGGCTTTATTATCTTACGCAGACGCCCATCAGGTAATTTCTCGGAAATTTCTAAACCGATGAATGGTTCATTTAGTTTCTTGTATGATGATTTACGTTCTTTTATTTCTCCATTCTCTTTAACAAGTTCTATAATGTTGTCATACCTTAACCAATATTCATTAGAATCTTCCTCAGGCTTGTCATAATTTGAGTCGTAGCGTAATCTGATAACCAATTCATTTCCATCTGCATCTTTGAAAGATGCATTATATATATCTGAAGCATATAAATTAATGTCTTCAACTACACTTTTGACAGTTTTGTTAAAATACTCAATGGTCGAAATATAATCAGGATGTATATGTCGTCCCCGTTTTATGATAGAAGCTGTTATCGTATCGTACATTTCTCCGATATGGAGCCCAGTATGTTCATCTTTACAGAATGGTAATATATCTTTGATAAAGACAGGAAACAGGTTTATTCTTTGGGAATTTCTGAAATTAAAAAAGTAGAATATGAATTTATGGTTAATAAAACAGCCGTTAATATCAGCAGGAAGCGGGTGTACTCCTCCTAATAATTCTGTATTATAGCCATCTTTATTAATGCTGTATATCCATGGATGATTGTTTGTAAAATCGATAACTATTTTTGAATCTGCTGCTAAATTATTTATATTTTTCAAATGCTGTTCACTATCAGCATTAAAATACTTTTTTCCAATATCACTTTTTAACGGAGCTTGGAACATACAATGTAGGGCATAGTAGATGGATGATTTCCCGCTACCATTTTCTCCATACATCAAAAGGTGCTTACCTTCCAAAACTAATTCAAAATCATTAGGAAAAGCTTTAAAACCTAATATGTGTATTTTGTTTATTGCTGGCATACTATTCTTCAATTATAAGTTTGAGTATTTCTGGGCTTCTTAATGTAA
The DNA here is from genome assembly GCF_013874375.1 of Bacteroides sp. CACC 737. Taxonomy (NCBI): domain Bacteria; kingdom Pseudomonadati; phylum Bacteroidota; class Bacteroidia; order Bacteroidales; family Bacteroidaceae; genus Bacteroides; species Bacteroides sp. CACC 737. The sequence goes on along the minus strand of NZ_CP059408.1, from coordinate 1,576,325 downwards.
ATAAATCCAAGCGGTTTCGTATAGAATTATCCGTTTTTTTGATATTCATAAACACATTAATGATCACATCAGCTTTTTCATTGTTTGAAGATAGGTGTGTAATCGGTTTTATGAGTTTCAATGCAGAGTCAATTATATTGATCTCTTGCTTTTTCATATGTTCTTCAAAGTATAATTCATATACGCAACCATCTAGGATTTTATCGAAAAACGACGCTATGGTTTCATTCGAAACTATAGCTGTTAATTGTTTATTCTTCTTCAAGATAGAGATATACTCTACCAAATTAGAGATTAAAATTTGTTCTTCACTAGAAGATACAATTATAGGAATGGAATTTAGAACTTTTGCTGTTATATTAGTATTTGTACTTGTTTGTTTTATGAAAAAATTGACCAAAGTAGAATTTAATAACCCTAACAAATATTTTATGTTTATTGTATCATCTAATGAGATGTAGTTTGTAGAGTTAGCACAATACACATATTTATCTATGAGTGTTGCAATAATCCTCACTTTTGAATCCACACCAGTTATACGCTGTAAAACGATTCTAGGACAAGATACCTCTGATTCTCTTTTGGTGGATAATACAGGTTTGTCTTGATTTGCTATATATATCACCTCTCCTTGAGACGGACAATCAGTAATATGGTATCTCTGTATTTGAGCACCTGTAATCACTCTTGTACCTACGCCTATATTATTAAACTTACTTTTATATTTTGTCATATCGATTTCACCTGCAGATGCTCTGATGTGATATTGACCTTTCTTTTTCATATCTTTAAGAACCGCAAACTTCTCATTACTACTTATTGGAATAATAAAATCTTCGGGATATATCTCCATTATTTCTTCAACAGTAATATTCAATTCATGCTTATCTTGCATTAATCGGGAATGCCACACATTAATCGGAAAAAAATTACAAGTGTCTGGTTGATTGTTTCTCCTTAATGTACAAATACATACACTCATCTTTGCCGATTCAAAAACTCTAAGATTTTTATTATCTCTTTCTGGGAATGAATCTATAGACAGTATATCTGTTTGAGTAAAGAATAATTTTCTATTTCCCAATGCACTATCTTCAGCTAAAATAGAGTTTTGGGTAATCATAGAAACTATTCCATTGTCTATGGCTATATTTATAGCTAGAGGATAAAAAAATTGAAACATATTTAGTCTACCACCTTTCGCATAATCATAATACCTTGATGACTTTAATACGGTTTGCATACTCAAGTCAAGATCTCTGAGTTCATTGTATGGTGGATTGCCTATCACAATATCAAATCCGGTGAATATTCCATTCTCATCAAGCAATTGAGGGAATTCAAAACGCCATTCGAAAGCATTAGCATATAACTTATTGGTCTGAATATCTTCTTGCTCTTTTTCAAGAATATTCAGTTTCTCTTTCAACTTCTTCAACTCAGCCTTTTCAGCTTTTATACGCTCTCCAAATAAGGTCGGGCTTTCAAGCATAATAACCTTGCCTCTCAGCTTTGTAAGCCTCTCCTTAAACTGATTGCTAAGTTCTGTCTTAAACGCATTCTTTATATCTTCAATAGTTTTGCGGAAAAGCACTTTTGTCTGATGATTAGAGGTATTAGTATACTCACTTACCAATTCTTTATATTTGGCAAGTGTCATTTTATCATTCTCCTTTTTACCCTTGTTGTACTCCACAAAAACATTTTCAATAGGAGAATCAATAGAATAACGGCTTAACAATGAGTTGCCACAAGTGATTTTATAATCCAAGTTTGGGAGTGGTTGTGGCTCATCGGCATCAACTACCAATGCCAACCAAAAACGCAAACGAGCAATATCAACCGCACCCTGCTCAATATCAACACCGAAGATATTATCCTGGATAATATCACGTTTCGTTTGAGTAGAATCGAAATTACCGTGGGGCTCTGCGTGTGAATGCAGATGATGTATTGCGTAGTACAACACATAAAGGATACCCATAGGGAATGCTCCTGAACCAATGGCAGGATCGCATACTTTAACCTCTTTGAGTAGCTGGATAAATCGAGTTGCAACACTCTTGCTTTGGAGTATAGGATTCACTATGCCATCATTTATAAGCTGTTCAATAGCTTCTGCATATTGTTCTGATGACTCGTGTGTTTTGAGGTATTGTATAATACTTTGGCGGCACATATATTGCACAATCTCCTTGGGGGTATAAAAGGCTCCTTTATCTTTGTTGTCCTCCAAAAGATTCTCAAAAATATGTCCCAACATTTCAGGATCAATACCTACCTCGCTGTCATCAGGATCATTCTCGTCAATGGTAAAGTTGTATTGAGAGAAAAACTCCATCAATTCCTTGAAGTAGGAATACGGGAAATCTATAGCCTGATTATCTATACTATCAGGCTCAAATAGACCTCCATTAAGATATGGAATGCCACTTAACTCTTCTATGAGTTGTATATCCCATTTGTTATTGAGGAATAACAACTTTCTATCTTCTAGTTTTGTATTCAAAATGCCAAAGAATAATGGCTCAAATACATCGCTCAACAATCTCTCATTATTAATATGCCTCTCAACAAGATTGCTAAGGAATTTTTTATCTCCACCTTCACATTTAGAATTTGATACAGGCACACCCATCCAACCTTTCTTTTGCAAGAACTGTAAGAATACCAAACGACCTAATAGCTTCTTGACATAGTCACGATGTTGTTTAGTATCAGAAAGGGTATCAGCAAATTTCTTATATTGAGCTTTGTATCCAGCAAAAAACTCTTTGTTGAGTCGCTCAACAGAGAATGCATCAGTGACGTCTGCCAAATAGATAGAACCATATGTTTTCTTATTGACCAATTCCATAAGTCGGCTTGCAGCTGTCGTACAAGGCTCATTCATGCCCAATAAAAATGTATATCGCTTAGGTGTTGTTTCCTTCTTAACCAATTCTCCGCTTTCATTGAAATAGGTTTGCTTGGCAATAAAGGTCAAGCGATAGTCGTCTTGGTTTTGCGAATAATAGAAGACTAATGCGCCATGAATCAAGCCTTGATCTACATACTTGGCTGCGATATCACGTAAACTTTTACGGTTGCGTGATATTTGCACATTGTCTGCGACCTCAAAATGGAATATGGCTAATGAGCGACCATCGTCCAATCGGATATTTCCAACATGCCCACCATCTTTCACATGCGAATCCGTAATCTTGGCAACACTTGTGAAGATTTCAACTTTTGGGAAAATCTTTTCCAACAAATCTTGCCAGACATTAAAATCAAATTTTGCGGAAAGTATATTTTTCAAATATGCTTGATTCATAATAACACTTTGTTACATATTAAAACTCTCTGAAATAATAATTTCAGGCATAAAATCTTTTGATACCTTAAGTGTATCTACTTGTTTGTCCGCATTTCCACCCTGAACATGCTCCAATGGATATGCTGATATAATCTTTATTAATTGTTCAAGTAAAACAACAGGTTTGACAGGCGTTTTCTTTGTTGCTGTTTTCAACTTATTTATATCTCGCTGCAACTGTTGGAACTTACCCGTTGTTATCGCACGTTTTGCTTTGTTAATCAACTCAAGTTCTTGCTCCGTAATATTAGGAATACTTACAAAACCATCAAGATAGGCTATTGCCTTCTTCTCGTTAGGTCCTTGTGCAGGATTCACCTTCTGCTTTGTTGCTTTAGTCTCTTCCTCTTGTATAGCAAAAGCATCAAGTGCTACTTTTACCTGCTCATGATGCATATCATGGAGAGGTATTGGCTTTTCGTCAATACGGGCTTCAAATTCTTTTACTGCCTCTAAAAAAGTAAGTTCCTCTATACTTCCATCTTCTCGGACAAATGTAAACGCATCACGACGCTTGTTTCGGATAAACACGATGGTGCTGCCGGGTATGAACTTGCTCTTGCGACCCGTGCGTGCTCTCAATGGCAGTTTACTGATTCGTTTAATCAAATCAGGATCATCCTGTTTGAGTTGTCGGAGCCACATCAAGTAACGCAACTTCTCATCACATTCTTCATCAACATTTTTGTCGAATAATCCGAAACTCTCAGGATTCTCATCGGTAGAGTATATCTGACTATCTTCGCCTAATGCAGCATGGAAAGCAAAGAGTTTCATTTTTGCCTTCTTCTCCAGTTCGATGTCATTATTAACTTTAGATGTTGGGAAGAAGTTGAAGATATACACCTCTTTGGCTATGCTACCGATACGGTTTACACGACCTATTCGCTGCATAAGCCTTGTTGAGTTCCAAGGTGTATCATAGTTTACGATAACATTGGCACGATGGAGGTTTACTCCCTCAGCAAGAACCTCGGTAGAAATAACTATGTTATAATCGTTTTTCTTTTCACCTCTGTAGTTGGCATCGAAGTTCTCTTTCAAAAGCGGCATTTGGATGTCTCTATTATCACTCTGTACCGTCATAATTTTGCCAAAACCATGATTTCTGAGAGAGTCATAGAGATATTTTGTGGTCTCTTTTGATTCTGAGAATATGACTAGCTTACCCTCGTGATTAATGGATTTATCCAATAAAGTATCTTTGAGGTATTGAATGAAGATATCTAATTTAGGATCAATATCTACAGCATCCCACATAGAAACCAATTCCTTAAGAATGGCATTATCGGACTTGATTCCCTTCTCAAAACCCTCTTCAAAATCATCAGGTGTACAGACTTCTATTGTCGGATCGGTGTATTTTGCTTCCTCAATCAGTTTTATCAACTCTTCTTCCTTGTCTTCACTAAGTAATTCATTGACTTTTAGATTGGGAGCGATGTATATAGTACCATTGCCAAACATATTAAGCATTACCTTGTTAGCCTCATAATATCGACGCAATGATTGCTTAAATGCATAGAAACTGCTGTCTATTCGTTTGACAAGCAAAGTCTTCATAATGCCTGCCAATTGGATAGAAATCATGTCTGCTTTCTTGTACTTACTCTTTTTGAGTGATTTCAAGTATTTTATCGCCTGGTATCTGTAATATTTAAGGCCGTTTATTTTATCGCTTAGATACATTATAGTTTTGTCGTACAAAATTTCTAACTCTGTATCCAGTTGATAATATATCTTTCGAGGAGACTTGACCTCTGGGAAGTGTATATTCTGTTCCTCCAAATCTTTGCTATATGCATCATTTTCCATCAGGTCTGTACGAGTGCGGCGTACTGTTAATGGTTCCACAACCTTGATGCGGATTCTTTCATAGATTGCCTTAACCTCGTCAGCGATAAGGGGTAAATCCTTTTGCTTTTTCAGCTTGTTGTATCTGTCAATATGCTCACGGAAGAATCGTTGTAAATTGCCTTCCTCCAAGGTGCTGTCCTTTGAGTCTTGGAACAAATATACAAGATTAGCTATATCTTCAGGCTTATTGTTAAGTGGTGTAGCAGATACGAGTATTACCTTTTTGTCGTGCAAACTACCATCATAGCGTTTTGTTTTGGTTTTACACAACTTCTGTAATTCGTTATACATTGATGCCGTGTCGCTTCTGAATTTATGCGCTTCATCAACAATAATCAAATCGTATAATTCTGGATTCTTAATCTTATGAAGACTTCCGTTTGTTATGATTCTGAAATTATCCAACTTAAACTCTGTAAGAGCCTCCTCCCAGTTATCCTTCATTGCAGGGGGAACTATTACCAATATGTGGGAACGATGTGTTGGAAATCCATTAGAGAAAAAGAATTTCTTTGCTATAAGAGCAGACACGACGGTCTTGCCTAATCCGACAACATCGGAAAGGAAAAATCCATTGTGCTTCATCATCTTGGCATATCCGTCATTGACTGCATCTATTTGATATGACAATTTCTTATATCCCATAGGCAAATCGGATACAGAGTTAGGGTCAAAGTCAATACTTTTACCGAAGTATTCTAATAAGAATTTTAGATATATTTCGTAAGGGGTGAAGTTGGGGTTAAGATATGAATCACTCTTTATCTTTTCTATGTGTGTTATGTCTATCTCTACAGATTCTTCCCATAGTCTTTCAAATGTTTCAGTAGCAAATTGTATGTCATCGTCGTAACGCAACTCCACATTGAACTCGAAATTCTTCTCAAGTCCTGCCTCAGTCAAATTACTAGAACCTGTTATAACCGAGCCATAGCCATGAGGATGATACACCTCTTCGCGGAAGATATATATCTTAGCATGAATGTTTTGTTTAGGATGAATGCGCATTGTTATTCTACCAGTTACTATATCCTCTATAAACTGATACATTCCATCCTCTACCTCTTTATCGTATTTTGCCTCTTGTATATTACGCTTAATATCGCTGAAGAACTCTTCCTGGGACTGTTCTGCGTTAGGATTAAATAATAATCCCTGCTGATTTGCTTGATAGGTAAGCTTATCGACATTTATACCCACCAATATACGTATCTGTGGGGTTTGTTGTATAAACTTCCTAATGTGAAAATATCCTGATGCTCGGAAATATCCGACAAGTGCATCAAAGAAATGCACTTTCTTATATTTGAAAACTCCTTCAATCTTTTCAAGGAGAGTATTTTCTTTTTCGTTTGTGAAAAAATTAGTTCCCATGTCAAGTTTATTTCAGGGTATTAATCAAATCTTTGGGTTCAACATTTAAGACTGTTGCAATCCGGACTAACATTTCCAATGATGGTTGTGAAGTATTAGAGCACCAACGGGAAATGGTTGCTTCATTTTTTTGGAGTTGTTCAGCCAACCATTTCCCGGTTTTATTTTGTTCAACCAATACTACTTTTATTCTATTTATTCTTTCTGACTCCATATCCGTACGATTTAAAGAACGGCAATAAATTGATGTTATTTGCAAAAGTAGTGATAATTATTGAAAGACGGGTGTTAATTCAAGATAAAAATATTACTAATGGTTTGACTTTTACAGATTCACTTTTCTAGTTTATCTGTAATTGACTTATCTTTAATGGACTTTGCCTTGCTGTTCAATTCTTTGGCTGCTTGTTCCTTTAATCGTGCTTGCTCAGAAAGAGCTGCTTGCTTTCTAACCGCATCCTCATAGGCTTCCACATCATTACGTATCTGGTAGATTTTGGTATTGTCTCGATTGATACCGAAAACATCTTCAAGATCCATTAGCTGTTCAGGCGAAGCCTCGCCTTTCATCTTGATGTAGCGATACTTCAAGTCATTGTCGATACGGTCATAATCTGGTTGTCGGGCGAAATAAAGGGCTGAACCAAATGCGGCAAAAAGAAACATATTGGCCATAAGCAACGCCCAGGTCGGCTTGGAGGCAAGGTCGAAGACAAACAAGTGCCTGACCTTATCGGGCTTGCTCATTCTCCCTTTGACGGATACTGAAAGCATTTCCACTTTTTCTACCACCTGTTGCAAATTGCGTGTTTCCGTTGCTGTAAACCGTTCCAATAGATTCTTCTGCGATTCAAAGTTTTGCAGTTGTGCATTCCTAAATTCTGATAATACCCCCGAAAACTTGTCCGAGGTTGAATCACGTTTCAGCATGTCCGCGGTATCTGTTTTGATCATGACAAGGGCTTCCATGACTCGTTTGAATGCCGTTTTAACGGCATCTAAATCCTGTTTGACCTCCAGTAATGAAGATTCACTTACTCCATTGTTTACTTCGGATTTTCTATTTGCCGATTGGGGTATGGATAACCCGTTTATCTTGTTCTCGATTCTTTCCAAGCACCCGTAGATGCTTTCAATATATTCTTCACTTTTCATGTCTCTGATTTTTAATTGTTATGTTTTTATCTACTATTGATTGAGCTACAAACCCAACCCTTTCTTGCGTTTCTTTTTCTTCCGCCTGCGAAGCAACTCGTCATACGGAATTTGCTCGTCCTGCGGATTATTATCCGATGGCAAGAAAAGTCCCAATCCGCCTTCAAGCAAACCGTTGGCTTGCAGACTTTGCCGTTGTTCCATTGGACGGATAGACTCTTGTTTTGACTTTTTAGGCTCAAATTCCTGTTCTGTTTCCGGCTTATTCCAACTTAGACGGGCATTTAACTTGGCAAAACTGAAATCCCTGCTGATTTGCGAAGCCTTGAATGTCAGACCGTCTTTGGTAAAACGGATTCCCTGAATATCATTCAGTGTATTTATCTCACGACTTCTTTTTACAAACTCCAGTTTGACATCCTGTCCGGCTAAATTGTCATTGAACTCTTTCCATGTCTTGGAGGACTTTAATGCTTTATTCACCGCATTGTGAATCTCGTATTTCACACAATCTGCCGGACGAAGTTTCTTCACATTGGTCTTACCTTTATCCTCGGCGTATGTCAGTCCGTATATGTCTTTCAGTTTCTTCGTGGCAATCTCATTACGCTTGTAATCACCTTGTGAGGAAATCACTTTGCTGTCATATCCGATACGGTTATAGACCAAATGACAATGCGGATTGTCCGTGTTGTTATGCCTTACCAATATGAATTGAGTGTCTTTTATGCCCATCAAATCCATGTATTCCATTGCTATTTTAGCCATGAGTTCATTGGTCAGTCTTGGCTTGTCTTCGGGTTTGAAACTCAAAGCGATGTGTCCGACTGGCTGTTTTATCTTCGGATTAAGAATACGCTGGTAGTTGAAACTGTCCGTTATTTCACGGATATTGCCCAACAACACACCATCGGAAGCGATGATTTCAGCATTGTCTTTGCCCATCACGTAGCGGATGCATCCGCCAAAGGATTTTCCTTTCTTTATCTTGCCAATCATAAGAGCCTCCTTTCCGATGATTTATACTCGTTCATTATCGTTTTCAGTTTTTCAAGCAATTCCATCAGTATATTCTTAGTACGATTGATTCCCGCCTGATGCGACAACTTTGTAAGCTGGTTCAGGTTGTTCGCCATTCCCACAAGATTGCGCATGGTGGCCGCTTCCTCCGGAGAGTGCTTGGCCACAATCTGTGCATGGAACGTGGAATCCCTGATGTATTCCGCAAGCGTCCTGTTCGCCTGTCTGCTGCGAAGACATAGTCTGTCGTAGTCCGGTTTGGAGAATTTCACCGTCACTGATTTGGAGAGTTTACGGAAACCGCTTGCTTTCGGTCTCCCTCTCGGTTTGATTTTGTCTTTGTCGCTCATGTTACTTGGTTTATTGTAATAAGTCATTTTACTGTCTAGGTATCTCTTACAATCTGCGACCGTTGGGAGCGGATTACCTCCACTTGTGAAAGTGGGGCGAGGTTTTTCGGGTGCAATGGCGGCTTGTCCGACATTTTTTCGGCATCCCGAAAGATAACCTCGCTCCCTCCCCGAAACAGACGTTTCACTCCTCACTCCGATTGGAGGAATTCAAGGATGCCTGACGGCAGTAATGCAGCGTGCAGATACATTTTTTCATCGGGCATATGTTATAATTTACGCCACTGCTCAAACTCTTCCGAGTAGATTTCAAGATGTTGTCGGGCGATGTTTTCAAGAAGTCCCGAAACACTCATTCTGCGGCTTCCGAGTTTGCGGACAAACTCGTCAAGTCTGTCGCGCACCTCGCAACTGACAAATACTGGTTTGCGGTCTTCGATTTTCGGGACTTGCAGGAAAGCGGTACGGTATTCGTCTAATGACAACCTTCGTTGTCGGCTGCTAACCCGACAATGGGATGTAGGAAATGTCCCGTCTTTCCCCATCGGCATTTGCAGATTGCCGGATTGGATTTCGGATTGTTCCGTAACGGTTAATGGAGTTTCGATAGCGACATTGCCAGTAAACGATTCTTCTGTACTTTCAACGTTTTCACCATCAGGAAGAAGCTGTGACATTTCCGTACCTGTCATAGCTTCCCATTGCTCTTTGCTAAAACTTTTCTTTGTTGCCATAATCTTTGAATTTTAATCGGTTTATACAGTGGTATCAGTGCGCACATTGACCTGTTATCGGCAACAAAGAAAGTAGGTATACTGCACGGAATCAAGCAAATGGAGATAGCGTGGCAATTATGATGGCTTTTGCGTTTTAGCCACTGAATCAACGGTGCAAACTGCTATGATTTGCCATACTCTCACGATTATAGATGTTGGATAATGATCCGTTAGAACAGAGTTCTTGTTGAATCCGGCAGATGTGGTTTCTTACATTGGATAATATTACTGTATTGCCATTCTTGTTCGATTACTGAACCTGCTCAATCGGGAATAATGGAGCATGGCTCTTTCCCGATTTACATAATCATGTCCGCTGATTATGCAACACGATGATAACCGATGTAACAGACCGTCAGTTGTTTGCAAAATCATTGTGGTGTGATTATTCCTGCTTTTCTTTGTATTGAAAACAAGGGGACAAGCCGCTGTCTTACGCCAACTGTGCCACAGGATTCCACTTGTCGGAAGTGTTGGGTGTAATGAGTGATCCGGCTTTACCTTAGCGGCGAGAATAGAAGATAATGTATAATCTAAATATCGGAAACAATGGAAATCATCAGTTTTGAGAAAAAGACATTTGAGGAAATTTCAGCCAAGCTGGATTACTTCGTACAGAGGATGGAAACCCTCTGCAATAGGTATGACCAAAAGGAAACGGGCAAATGGATGGACAGTCAAGCCGTATGCCGTAAACTGCGAATCAGTCCGAGGACATTACAGACCTTTCGTAACAATGGGACGCTTGCCTTTACTAAAATCGGAAACCGTACCTATTATCGTCCCGAAGACGTGGAACGGGTAATCTCAGATGTGGAAGACAAGCGAAAAGAAGCCAAATGGAAAAACAGGAATATTTGACAGAGAATATAGAGTAATCAGTGTATAACCAATAATTAAAGCGTATGAGCAATGAAATCAGAGAAAAAGGCCATGAGTGGGTAAAGAATTTCCACTCTAATTTCGACAGGCTTCTGGCTTCACTCGAAAAGTTGTTGAACCAGCGTCAGCCGTCCGCATATGGCGATGAACTGTTGACCGACAAGGAGGTGGCATACCTGCTGAAAGTGAGCAGAAGGACGCTGCTCGATTACCGTAACAACGGAATTCTGCCGTACACGCAGGTGGGCGGCAAAGTCCTGTACCGAACTTCCGATATAGAACGTATTCTGATAAACGGATACAAGGAAGCGTACAGATACAGCGAAAGCGGATGATTTTTCTGGAGGGAGCGCAGTTTGCCGTCTGCCCGTTTCATCCGGTTTTCAAAAAAATAGCCTTCCATTATAAAAATTGAAAAGCATATAGAGTCGGTCGTATATTTCAGACCTGTCTATATGCTTTTTTCGATTGTTTATATCGACTTTTCCGTCAGTCGCTTGTTTCCGCTGCCGTCAGCGTCCATTGTACAGACGTGAAAGGGAAAAGGTTTTCGGGGGAATACTCTTTGCTTGCAAAGGAAGATTCCGCCCGAAACGGTACAGCCGCCAGACCTTTTCACTTTCAAAGAAGTCTGTACTAACTTTAATGGACGGGCGAGGAAATATGCGACTGACGGAATATGTATATGGTCAATCAGAATATTGGTTGTCCTGCCCCCTTTGTCCGTAGTGTATGTTTTTAACATTATCGCTATCCCTGTTCCATTCCGGAATTTCATACTTGGCCTTAATGCTCGTAGTGATTCGTTTTATATCCTCATTAACTTTTTGGCGGGTCAGTTTTGCATACAATTGTGTTGTACTGATATCTTTGTGCCCCATCATCTTACAGACTGATTCCAATGGAACACCTTGGGAAAGAGTAATCAACGAACCGAAATTATGCCTGGCCATATGAAATGTTATCCGTTTGTCTATTTCGCATCGCTCCGCCAGTTTCTTGAAGTTGGCCGTCAATGCCGAACGTGCCGGAACTTTGAAAATCCTGTCATCCACACGTTGTTCCTTGTATTTGTCCATAATCTGTTGTGGTAAGTCAAGAACCTGAATGACACATTCGCTTTTCGTCTTTTGCCTGTTGAACCGTACCCATAGTTTGCCGTCTTCTGTGCGGTAAAAATGATCTTCCCGTAAATTGCGGAGGTCTATATACGAGATTCCTGTGAAGCTGCTGAACACAAACAGGTCTCTCACATAACACAAGAATTTCTCTTGTATCGGTGTGCTCATCAGGCGTTTCAGTTCATCCGCTTCCAAATGACGGTGTTTCTTGATCGCCTTTTCCGGGAAATAACCCGAAAAGGGATTCTTGTGTATCGTTCCTTGCGCAATGGCTCTCTTGACGATGGTTTTCAACATGACGGTAAACCCTTCAATAGTGGAAAGAGAGCGTTTGAGGTCTACTCTCATATAGGAATCGTACTTTTCAATGAAGCTGTAATCCAATTGTCTGAGTGCGATATCATCGGCATTGTAATACTTCCGGATAAACTTCTTCAATCTGTTATATGAAGAATGATGGTTGTGCAGTGTGCCGTAAGAACGTGTCAGCCCAACCTGTTTGGAGAGTTCCTCGATATATTCCTGATACAGTTCCAATAAATTACGTTTTCTTGTACCGATACCGCTAATGGCGTTCTTTACAAGTTCCGCTGTTATATACCCTTGTTCCGAAAGTATCTCATCATAATAGCGGTGTATGTCTGCCGTCAGTTTCTCTATGGCACAGTTGATTTTCTGAACTTCACGGTTTTTCCCTTTAAGTCTGTATCTTTTGGTATCCCATAATGCAGGGTCTATATCCATCTTTGCGGAGAATTGCGCCACTTCCGTATTTATGGATATCCTGCCCATAAGGGGGCACAGACCGTTCTTTTTCACCTTCTGCTTGTTGATATAAAACAGAACGGCAAACGTGCTGTATGTTGTTTTCCTATTGTTCATACTCTATCCGGTCTTTGTGGACAATTATCGGCCAAAATGAATTTTTCTCTTATCCTGACTTGCAAATCATCCATATCTGCGCCGATCTTTTCTTGGGTAAGGTGGGCGTATATACGGGTGCTTTTCCAACTTCGGTGTCCCAGCAGTTCACGGACCGTATCCATTGGAACACCTTGGGACAGAGTGATTAACGAGGCATACGTGTGCCGGGCTTGATGGAATGTCAGGCAACGCTCTATCCCACAGTATTTTGCAATCTTTTTAAGATTAATGTTTGTCTTGCTGCAACTCAACATCGGGAACAGCCTGCCTTGGTCGGATATGCCGCAATACTTCTTTATCAATTGTAATGGAAGCTCCATCAAAGGAATATGGCAAGGCGTTCCTGTCTTCTTTCTCGCTGTATGTATCCACCATACACCGTCTTCGGCCTGTTTCATATTTTCGGGTGTCAAGTTGCGGAGGTCGCTGAACGCCAATCCGGTCATGCAGGAAAATATGAAGATATCACGTACCAGATTCATATTGTCTTTTGGCAAGGGAGTCTTGAGAATCAGATTGAATTCCTTTTCGGACAGGCATTTGGCGACAAGAGGTTCTGTCAGATACTTGTAATCCATGAACGGGTCTTGTTTGATGAGTCCGTTATCCATTGCGGACTTGATTACCAGATGCAGCCGTGCCATAATATTGACAATGGTATTACTGGTCATCTTCAAGTCGGCACGGAGGTACAAGTCGAATGCTTTCACAAATGTCGGGTTCAAGGATTGGAACGCCATATCCCTTACCTTGTATTTCTTTTGAAGAAAATTCTTTAGGTGGTTCAGTGCCACACAATACCGTTTATAGGTGTCGATGGAACGGTTGACACCCACTTTCTTGTAGAATTTCTCATTGAGATGCTCGTAATGTTTAACCAGCGTATCTTGCTCGGATGCGATTCCTTGAAAAGTGTTTTTCACATCAACGGCAAGGACATTGTCGCTTTTCAGTTGCAGATCTTTGTATGCGGAATGTATGGCCACACATAATTTGTCCAGTTCTGCATTGGCGTTTAATGCCGCCTTGCTTTTCCCTTTGACCCTGCCGGACTTTACATCCCACAACTTTTCCTGAATATACACTTTGGCACTGAACTGTACCATTGATGTTCCGATTCGTATCCGTCCCAAAACAGGGACGGTTCCATCGGCTCTCGTCTCATTTTTCTTTAGATAGAAAGTTACTTTTAATTCATTCATAATCAGCTCTATTTTTAATTGCAAATTTACATGCTTTAGAGCTAATCATTGATATGCAAAAGACTGACAATCGGTGAAATAGAATCTCATAAAGAGAAAATTTAATGCCGTTCTACGAAAAATCACTCACGTATCATTGGAAACCCATTGCTTTCAGGTAGTTCCAGCCTTAAAAGCAGGTGTTTCCGGATACTCAAACAGGTAATGCATTCGTAACGGAACACTTTCACATTTATGCCATTTTTCGCATTTCAGCCACTTGTTTTGAAAGGGAAGAATATAGCAGATTTCACTGCTTGTCAGATAGTTATGCAAATTCTCAAGAGTTTGCGTTTTGGATATACGATTTAGCAACCATTCGCTCTCGTTACCTTTCGTTTCCCTGCACTTTAGCATTGGAGAGGTCTTCATCGGTTTTCCTCATAAGTCATTGAACATCAGTTTTGCCATCATCATTTATTCGTTTCTGATTGATTTTTCCAGAGATATGTAATATATTTGTACACACATCAATGATTTTAAACTAAAAGACAAACAATATGGATAAAGATTCAAAGCAAGTAGTGGTTCTTCTGACACATCCCAATATAAAAGAGTCGCGAGCTAACAAGGCATTGATGGATGCTATTAGTGACATGGAAGAGGTGGCCATATACAATTTATATGAGATGCATGTGGAAGATGCTTTTAATGCAGAGATATGGAGCACTATCATATCGCATGCATCTGCGCTTGTATTTCAGTTTCCGTTCTATTGGATGTCGGCTCCTTCTTTATTGAAGAAATGGTTGGATGAAGTATTTACATATCTGGCAAAAACTCCTGCTGTGGCTGGTAAGACATTGATGGTGGTCACTACTGCCGGCTCTGAACATGATGCTTATAGAAGCGGAGGAAGAAATCGTTTTACGGTGGATGAGTTGTTAAGACCTTATCAAGTAAGTGCTGTACATGCCGGAATGGTATGGCAAACTCCTCTTGTAGTCTATGGAATGGGGACCTCGGAAGCTAGTAAAAATATAGCAGAAGGGATAAATTGCTATAAGCAAAGAATTGAAGCATTGGTGAAGAAAGACATTTCCAGTGATAATTGGTAATAGTAGGACCATATCGAAATGGAACATCTTTTTCATTTTTGAATGTTTGTTTTTCTCTTCATATTTTTCTAAAATCCTGATTTTAAGCAATAAATAAAATATTGTATGAGTTGGCATATTTCTTGTGTTAACTCATACATGAAACTTTATATTATATCAAACAGATTACCCGTTAAGGTTACCAAAGAGGATGAAACGTTCGTGTTTTCACGAAGTGAAGGCGGACTGGCTACCGGTTTGGACTCACTTCAGATTTCCTACGAAAAACATTGGATTGGATGGCCTGGAATATGCGTTGACAACGAAGATAGTAAAGAGGAAATCACTTCTAGATTGGAAGGAATAAATTTCCACCCAGTATTCTTGTCCGAAACACAGATAAAGAATTATTATGAAGGCTATAGTAATAGTACTATCTGGCCATTATGTCACTACTTTTTTGTTTATACGCTGTATCGGAACTCTTTCTGGCAATCGTATCAGGAAGTGAACCAGTTGTTCTGCGATGCCATTTGCCGCGTGATACGTCCAGGTGATAAGGTGTGGATTCAAGACTATCAGTTAATGCTGCTTCCCGGAATGCTTCGGAAGGTTTACCCGGATTTGAATATCGGATATTTCCATCATATCCCTTTTCCTTCCTATGAACTTTTCCGGATATTACCGGAACGTGCAGAAATCCTGAAAGGATTATTGGGTGCTGACTTTATAGCTTTCCATACTCATGACTATATGCGGCATTTTATCAGTGCTGTCGAACGGGTATTGCGTATTGACTTTAAACTGGACGAAGCACAACTCGGGAATAGAGTAGTTAGGACCGATGCTCTTCCTATGGGAATCAACTACGGACTGTATCACAATGCTTCTTCCAGACCGGAAGTATGGCGGGCGATAGACCGTACACGGAAATTTTTCGGAAATCATAAGTTGATTCTTTCTGTAGACCGCTTGGATTATAGCAAAGGCATTCTGCACCGTTTATGGGGATTTGCTGCCTTTTTAGAATGTCATCCTGAATATTGTGGAAAAGTTACATTGGCAATGGTCATTGTTCCATCACGTGACCATGTAGATAGTTATGCTGAGCTAAAAAACAAGATTGACGAAGAAATAGGTTCTATAAACGGACAGTATTCTACGATGGACTGGACTCCGGTTTGCTATTTCTACCACGGTTTTTCATTTGAAGAACTGGTGGCAATGTACTATATAGCTGATGTAGCTTTGGTAACTCCACTTCGTGATGGCATGAATTTGGTTGCCAAGGAATATGTAGCCTCGAAAAATAATAATCCGGGTGTTTTGATTTTGAGTGAAATGGCAGGTGCAGCTATTGAGATGACGGATGCATTGTTGATTAACCCCAATGACACTGAGGAGATAAAGCAGGCCATTTGTCGGGCTTTGGAGATGCCCGAACAGGAACAACTGAAACGCTTGCAACACATGCAGAAAATTATTTCCGTACAAACGGTTAATAAGTGGGCGGCAGACTTTGTAAGTGAATGGAGCGATACGTGCCGTAAGAATGAACTGCTTCGTAAGAAAAGGATATCTGTTGGTATTATTGGTGCCATCAAAATGAAATATAACCAGGCTAAGCAACGGCTTATCTTGCTGGATTATGACGGAACGTTGGCGTCGCTCAAGACACGACCGGAAAATGCTAAGCCCGCCCCTGAACTCATTGCCACATTGCAGAAGCTGGTTTCCGACCCGGCCAACCATGTTGTTGTTAATAGTGGTCGCGACCAGTTTACTTTAGAAAAATGGTTGGGAAATTTACCTATTGCAATGGCTGCGGAACATGGTGCTTTCTATAAGGAAAATGGCATCTGGCACAAAAACATAAACAAAGCGGAATGGAGTTCCGGATTGGTGTCCATCTTGAAGCTTTTTGTCGAAAAGACACCTCGTTCCCACCTTGAAGTCAAGGAAACGACTTTGGCATGGCATTACCGGGAAAGTGATGCATGGTTAGGAGCTTTGCGGGCACAGCAACTTATCAATGTGCTGGTTAACATCTGTATACAGCAAAAGCTGCAAATCATACAAGGAGATTAAGTGGTGGAGATTAAGTCTCCCGATTATAATAAAGGTTCCGAAGTGAGACGCCAGTTGGAAAAGAAACATTATGACTTTATCATAGCTATGGGAGATGATACTACGGATGAAGATATGTTCAAAGCTTTGCCGGTGAATGCAGTGACAATCAAGGTGGGATATGTGTCGGAGGCAGCAAGCTATAATATGCCATCACAAACGGAAGTCCTGCCTTTTCTTCAAATTCTGGCGAACAAGAAAGACATGAAACAACCCATTGGCGAGAATGTCAAAACGAGCTTGAAAGGGGTATTCGATTTTTTCAGAGACTTGTTAAAAACAAAATAGTAAAAATGAGTAATTTAAATTATGGGGTAGTAGGCAATTGTCGGACTGCCGCACTTATATCCGAAAAAGGCAGCATAGACTGGTTGTGTTTTCCCGATTTTGATTCTTCGTCTATCTTTGCATCACTACTTGATCGGGAAAGAGGAGGAAGTTTTGGATTTGACGTTACAGAAGACTATCATATCTCACAATCTTACGTTCCTCACACTAACATATTGTCTACTTCTTTTTCTTCGAAAGAGGGAGAATTTGTCGTACTTGATTACATGCCTTATTACCGTTCCTGCGAAAATACCCATTATCTTCCGGCAGAATTGTATCGATATGTGAGGTGGATAAAAGGTAAGCCCCGTTTCAAAGTAAACTATGTCCCTGCTCCCAATTATGCGCAAGGTAAAGTGATTCATAATGTCACTTCTGAATTTATAGAAAGCTATTGTTCTTCTGATAATAAAGATAGACAATATTTGTATTCTTCCCTTCCTTTGCAGGACATCGAACAGAAAAAAGAAATTATATTGGAAAAAGATGAGTTCTTTCTTTTGTCATACAATGAAAAGGTCATTCCGGTGGATATTGAACGGGAAAAAATTGAATATTGCCGTACTTTGGTTTATTGGCTTAATTGGACCAACCGTACTAAGAAATATTCTCTCTATAATGATGTGATAGAAAGAAGCATGCTGGTTTTGAAACTGATGTCTTACTATAACGGAGCCGTACTGGCCGCCCTTACTACCAATTTGCCTGAATCCGTCGGCGAAGTACGTAATTGGGATTATCGGTTCTGTTGGTTAAGGGATGCCTCCATGTCTATCGAAACTTTGTTCCAGATAGGCCATATAGGAGCAGCAAGACGTTTTATGAAGTTCATACAGTCCACTTTCGTATCCAAGCACGAATCCTATCAGATAATGTACGGCATTCGGGGAGAAAGGCAGCTGACCGAGATTATTCTGGAGCATTTGTCCGGATATAAGAATTCCAAACCAGTACGGATAGGTAATGATGCTTACCATCAAAAGCAGAATGACTCGTTCGGTTATCTGATGGATTTGATTTACCAGTACTATCGGCTGATGCCCGGTACATTAGACGAAATAGAGGATATGTGGGAAATGGTAAAGAGCATTCTTTCCACGGTAATGGAAGATTGGAAGAAACCAGATAAGGGGATATGGGAAATCAGAGGAGAAAGCCGCCATTTTGTTTCATCCAAAGTGATGTGTTGGGTGGCTTTGGACCGTGGTGCAAAGATAGCTTCCATGCTCAATAAATACGGTTATAGTGAACGTTGGCAAAAGGAAGCTGACAAGGTATGGCAGGATGTAATGACATATGGATGGAAGGAAGAACTTCAAAGTTTCTCGCAGACTTATGATAATATGGCAATGGATTCCTCTTTGCTGTTGATGGAACCTTACGGTTT
The DNA here is from genome assembly GCF_013874375.1 of Bacteroides sp. CACC 737. Taxonomy (NCBI): domain Bacteria; kingdom Pseudomonadati; phylum Bacteroidota; class Bacteroidia; order Bacteroidales; family Bacteroidaceae; genus Bacteroides; species Bacteroides sp. CACC 737. The sequence goes on along the minus strand of NZ_CP059408.1, from coordinate 1,557,386 downwards.
TATTGCAGCAGACGATATCCGATACCATAAGACAGTGAAGGCTGTGAAAAAAGCTCTTTTGCATAAGGGATTGATGTACCGGTATAACAGCGAAGATGATTTCGGGCTTCCTTCTTCGGCTTTTACCATTTGCACTTTTTGGCTGATACGTGCACTTTTTGTTATCGGAGAAAAGGAAGAAGCCCGTTGTTTGTTTGATGATGTTCTGACATGTTCCAATCATTTGGGGTTATTCAGTGAGGATATTGATTTTAATACGAAGGAACAACTGGGGAATTTTCCACAAGCTTATTCGCATTTGGCATTAGTCAATACGGCTATTCTGTTTGCAGAAGAAAATAAGAGATTGGCTTTTATCCGGCCGTAACGAGGAGGGGAACTTAATTAATACTGCAAATGGGAGCATTTTGTATTTGTCCTTCTTTCTTTCGTTTTTAATTCCATTGAATGATGATACCTTTCTTTTTTTATGTATTTTTGCATAAATAAAATTTCACTATTTCGGCAGTTGTTTTGTACTCATATCGCTGATATAGTTTAGGAACTCAAAATAAAGGATTATCATGTTACGGAAGATTAGACTGACTTTTGCAATGATTTGCTTTGTACTCATCACCTTGTTGTTCCTTGATTTTACGGGAACGTTGCATGGGTGGTTCGGCTGGTTGGCCAAAATCCAGTTTTTGCCGGCTGTATTGGCGCTAAATGTGGGAGTGATATTGTTTCTTGTAATTCTCACTTTGGTATGCGGGCGTATCTATTGTTCTGTGATTTGCCCCTTAGGGGTATTTCAGGATATACTGGCATGGCTGGGCCGGCAACCTAAAAAACGCAGGAAGCTTCCTTACTCTTATTCTCCGGCCTTATCTTGGCTGCGCTATGGCGTATTGGGTGTGTTTATCATTGCTTTGATTGCCGGAATTGGTTCATTGGCTGCTCTACTTGCACCCTATAGTGCATACGGACGTATTGCCAATAATCTTTTTCAACCTATATGGCAATGGGGCAACAATCTGCTTGCTTATCTGGCTGAACGGGCAGACAGTTATGCCTTTTATGAAACGGATGTATGGTTGAAGAGCCTGCCGACTTTTATTATTGCTGCCGCTACTTTGGCTGTGCTTGTTGTTCTGGCCGGACGCAACGGACGAACCTATTGTAATACGATTTGCCCGGTAGGAACGGTCTTGGGCTTCCTTTCACGTTATTCGCTTTTCCGCATCACAATAGATTCGGAAAAGTGCAACCAATGCAGTCTTTGTTCACGCAACTGCAAGGCAGCCTGCATCAACTTTAAGGAGCATCAGATTGATGCAAGCCGGTGTGTGGTTTGCATGAACTGCATTGAGAAGTGCAAGCATGGAGCCATTTCCTACAAGTATCATCCTTTCGGCAAACCTGCTGCGGGCAAGGCTAATTCGGAACAGATAAACGAAACCCGCCGCAGTTTTTTCACAGCAACGGCTCTGGTTGCAGCCACTTCTGTTTTAAAAGCGCAGGAAAAGAAAGTAGACGGAGGACTGGCAGCCATTGAGGATAAGAAGATTCCCGAGCGAAGCACTCCCCTCACTCCTCCCGGCTCATTGAGTGCCCGCAATATGGCGCAACACTGCACGGCCTGCCAGCTCTGTGTGTCGGCATGTCCCAATCAGGTTCTTCGTCCTTCTGCGGACTTAAGGAAATTGATGCAGCCGGAAATGTCATACGAACGCGGCTATTGCAGACCGGAATGTACAAAATGTTCGGAGGTATGTCCTACAGGAGCTATCCGCCCGATAATCAAAGTTGATAAATCATCCGTTCAGATAGGGCATGCCGTGTGGGTAAAGAAAAATTGCATACCACTGACGGATGGTGTGCAGTGTGGCAACTGTGCACGCCATTGCCCGACGGGAGCCATACAAATGGTGCCGAGTATACCTGAAGACAAGGATTCTCCAAAGATTCCGGTAATCAATGTGGAGCGCTGTATCGGCTGCGGGGCATGCGAGAATCTTTGTCCGGCCCGTCCGTTCAGTGCCATCTATGTGGAAGGGCATGAAAGACATCGGATTATATAACAAAGTAGAATTTCTATAAGTATGGAAGAACATCATAAAAACAATATGAACCGTCGTGATTTCTTGAAGATAGTGGGGATTACAGCCGCCACATCTACTGCTGCCCTCTATGGATGTGGTTCTAAGGAAGGGAGCAGTGAAGGTAGTAAAGCGTTGGGTCCCATTCCGACGGATAAAATGACCTATCGTAGTTTTCCCGGTTTGGGGAGTGACAAAGTTTCTATTTTAGGATATGGTTGTATGCGCTGGCCTACCGTTCCTGCTCCGGATGGAAAAGGGGAAATGATAGACCAGGATGCTGTGAACGAACTGGTGGATTATGCCATTGCCCATGGTGTGAATTATTTCGATACGTCTCCGATGTATGTACAAGGATGGAGTGAGAAGTCTACGGGAATAGCTCTGAAACGCCACCCGCGCGAATCGTTCTATCTTGCCACCAAACTATCCAATTTTCATCCTGATACCTGGACTCGCGAGGGTTCCATTGCCATGTACCGTAAGTCATTCGAGGATATGCAGGTGGACTATATAGACTACTATCTGCTACACATGATTGGTGGCGGTGGCATGGAGCAATTCCGCAAACGCTACATAGACAACGGTATGATTGATTTTCTTGTCAAGGAGCGTGAAGCAGGACGCATCCGCCGTTTGGGATGGTCGTTCCACGGCGATATCGAAGTCTATGACTATGCCTTGCAGATGCATGACCGTGGTGAAGTTCATTGGGATTTTGTACAAATACAGTTGAATTATGTGGACTGGAAACATGCTTCGGGCAGCAACTTCAAGGCAGAGTATCTGTATGACGAGCTGGCCAAGCGTAAGATCCCTGCTGTCATTATGGAGCCTCTGCTGGGTGGGCGGCTCTCCAATGTCCCCGACCATATTGTGGCACGGCTGAAGCAGCGCGAACCCGAACGCAGTGTGGCGTCTTGGGCATTCCGTTATGCCGGTTCTCCCCAGGATGTACTGACAGTGCTGAGCGGCATGACTTATATGGAACATTTGCAGGATAACATCCGTACTTACTCTCCATTGGTACCACTCACAGAAGAAGAAACTCAGTATCTGTATGATACGGCAGATTTGATGATGGAGTACCCCACCATACCTTGCAACGACTGCAAGTACTGCATGCCTTGCCCGTATGGAATTGACATTCCTGCCATCTTGATACATTACAATAAATGTGTCAATGAAGGAAATGTGCCGGAAAGCAGCCAGGATGAGAATTATCGGAAAGCACGCCGTGCTTTTCTCGTAGGATATGACCGAAGTGTACCCAAACTGAGACAGGCCGACCATTGTACCGGGTGCAACCAGTGTTCTCCGCATTGCCCGCAAACGATTGATATTCCCAAAGAACTGCATCGTATTGACAAATTTGTAGAACAGTTGAAACAAGAGACTTTATAAAATGGAGAGTATCATTGACATACTGCACAAGAGAGGATACTCTTGTGTTATGAAGAACCGGGAGGAAGTCCGTACTTTCACCCAACGGGGAGTAGCGGATTTGTATGATTTGTACCAGGCAGATTCTGCATTTATGAAGGGGGCTGCCATTGCCGATAAGGTTATAGGGAAAGGTGCCGCTGCTTTGATGGTACTGGGAGGCTTTAAAACGGTCTATGCCGATATAATCAGCACTCCTGCGCTGGCATTGCTGTGCGAAGCAGGAATTGAAACGACTTTTGCCCAAGAGGTTCCCCATATCATTAACCGTGACAAGACCGGCTGGTGCCCGTTGGAGACGGCTTGCATGGAGCTGAATACGGTAGAGGAGATGTATCCAGTGATTCAGAATTTTATATCAAGAATCAGGGCAAAATAGCAACAGCCTGCTCTCTTTCCCTGATTACCTGATGCCTTTCTCTTCCAGCATCTTGAAGTCTTCCTTGAGCATACCGACATCATCCAGTGTGCGGGCTTCATTGTGGTCGTTCAGATAGACTCTGGGTCTTTCGATAAACAGAGCGCTGGTGACAGATAAAGAGTCATTCCGGTATGGGGTCTCCACTCCACCTATTTCCAGCATTGTCTGGAAGAATGAGGCACTGGAAGATACATTCTTCTGCCTATTGGCTTGTGCGGCCTCCAATAACGATGGGTATCTCTGCCGGTAGTTGTCGGACATCCAAATAAAGAATGGCACATGTATCTGATAATAGGAAGGTACCGGTGAGGCATGCAGAAAGAGATGCCGGTTGTCATCGAAAATATCTTCTCCATGGTCTGAAGTGTATATCAAGGCAGAATTGACATGTTGTTTTTGAAGCATATCTATCAGACGAACCAGAAAATTATCCGTGTAGCGGATAGAATTATCATAGGCATTGATCAGGTTGTCTTTGTATTTCACTTCCGCGTCAACGGGCATGTCCGGCAGGAAGAAAGCCTGCTCTGCCGGATAGCGCTCTTTATAATTGAAATGAGAACCGTAAGTGTGGAGAACTATAAATTGCCTGGAAACTCCTTTGCCCAGTTCTTTTGCTACCAGTTTCAACAGTTTGTCATCAGAGGGGTTGTAATTGGAATCCCCCACATCTTCTTTAATGAAATCATACGTGTCGGCTTCTTTGCCGAAGAAATCTATAAATGAGTGGTTATAGCGCTGGTTCGAGAAAAAGGCGGTCTGATAACCGGCTTCCTTGAATGCTGTGATAATCCCTTTTTGATAATAGATGGAATCAAAACTGGAAGCACTGACCGGTGACAGCAACATCGGAACACTCTTGTGGGTGGTGTTTGATTCTGTCAGCACATGGCTGAAAGCTGTCAGTCCGCCAATGCCCGACAGTCCCGGGTTAGTTTCCCGTTCATAGCCGTACAAAGCCCAGTTGCATGCCCGTGAGGTTTCTCCCACCACCATTACATATACTTCCCTTTCATCAGCCTGATGAGTACTTCTAGCATGAAAGGTAAAATCTTTAGAGGTCTTGTGATAATTCCGCGTTTGGGCCGTCCGTTGAAAGGCAAGTGCTATGTTGTAGCATACGTTGGCAGGATACAGTTCGGATTTCAGCTCATACCGGTCATCTGTCAAATAAGCACTGCCTAAGGATAATATTCCGGCAGACAGCACATACAGAGTGCGACGGCGAGCTTGCCGGATGAATGCTTCGGACAGTCTGCGTTTGTGTACAATGGATATGGTTGCCAGAATTAATGCAGGTATATAGAGCACTACCACAATAACGATGGCAGGTATCAGATTGTCCAGCAGTTCCAGCGCCTCGCTTGAATTGGTTGTCACCAGATTCAGAAACATATCCACTGCGATAATGGACTGACCGAAAAGATATAGTAATACAAGCTGGAAGGCTCCGAAGAAGATGAATGGAAATAGCAGCCAGAATGTCCTGCCACAGTTTCTCGACCAAGCCATTACAGCATAATATATAGAAAGGGGTAGCAGGATATTACATATCTTTGCCGTCCATGATATGGGTTCTGTAAAGCATAGCACTACATTGGGCACTATCAGAATGACCAGAAACAGATAGAACAAATGTTCCTGATTGTCGAACCATTTTTTTATGTCTCTAAAAAGCTTCATTGATATTGAATATAAATCCGGTCTGGTGTTTGCCAAAACCTAAATCCAAACGTACGTTTACTCTCTTTTTGAACTCCCAGCGGTAGCCGAAACCATAATTAGGAAGAATATGCCTGGCCTCCAATTCCGAGAAATTCGGGAATATGGTTCCCGCCCCTACCCATACGGCAACTCCATTTCGCTTCCATACATGTTGGCGTAGTTCCAGCTGGGCATCCATTGCACACTTGTCACGGTAGCGTCCCTCATAATAGCCACGCATAGAATAGGAACTTCCCAATGTTGCCATCAGTCCCCAGGGCGGATTTCCGTAGTTCAGCAGAGTATGGAACTGGCCTGCCAACACCCCACCCTTCCACACGGACTGGTAATAGCTGGTCGTCAGTTCCGTATTGCTGAATGCGTATTTATTTCCCCAAAAGGCCGGACTGAAGCGCTGGTCTATCCGTAGGTAATATCCTTTATAGGCATTTGTCAGAAAATCGCGTGAATCATACAACAAGGAAAAACCCAAGCTCACGTTGGTGCTGCGCGCTTTCATTCCTTTCCATAATTCCGGTTTTTCAAAGTCATGCCCATACACGTAATCAAATGCTGTCATTGAACCGATATAAAAGTTACGTGCCATCCGGAACATGAAGTCCACCTTAACCTGCGCTTGAAAGCGATCGTATTCACTCTCATTGTCATCATTGGCTCCATTGTCATATCCTTGTCCCCAGTAAAGGCTTGGGAAAGAATAGAAATACAGATTGTAGTTCAACCGGTATTTGTCTTGGGGAAACAGATGGTTTCCACGTACTCCCAGCAAATAGAATCCCACCGTGGAGACATCCCCATACAGAGAGACATTGGACGGAGGGAGAATACTATCGTTCCGGTCGGTACGGTAGAGTCCTGCCGCCACCAGTCCGATTCCAAATTTGGTGTCACTGGAATAATGAGGCCCGCCTATAATGCTGAAATCAAATTTTTTGTTTTTCTTTTCTTTGTTGGCATCGTTGAAGTAATTCAAAATTTTTTCGAAAAAACTGCGTTTCTAGAGAAGCGAGTCTATCGGATACGTAGAAATTGAGTCCACAGAGTTTTTTGCTTCTGCAGGGTGTGTTTGTGCATGAACAGCCGTTTCTGTAATCAGCATCAATATTGGTAATATCCATTTTGTCAATTTAGTGTCCATTTGCTTGTAGAAAACTTCCGTGGCAAAGTTTGTTTTATGTTCTTACAACAATGTTACCCTTCTTTTTGTTTCCTATTTTTCTCTTTTATGTTCATTTCTACATTGCATGTGGGGTTCACTCTTTTTAACCACATCATTTATAGAGCTTTCCTCAGTTATACTGTTATTTTAAATTCTGAACGGTTTCGTCTAACCGTTTGATGAATAAACATTTAACGGAGTATCTGAAAAGTAATGGTAACGACTAGGAAACCGTGCGATTTTCAGCGTTTTGCGGTGTTTTACTATCAAATAACTCTTTCAGGTGCAAAGATACGACAAATCTTTGATATAGTATCCAATACAAACAGTATTCGCCATTTTTTGCCTTTCGATATATACCTATTTGCTTATGCCGTTATTTTTTGCAGATTTGGATAAAAAAGGAAAGGCAAAATTCAGGAAGCATTGAAATTCTTTACTTTAGTTAGTGCAAAAATCGAATAATTTATTGTAACTTTGCAGCGGATTCGGTGTGCATATAATACCATCCCAATTAAGATAAGTCGCAACATATATAGTGGTTTTCAATATGATTATGAACAATTGTACAATATTAACAGGTAAAAACACCGTTAATATTGCATATCATAAACCTTGGTAATTTTTCCACATTCAAATCTAATTAATTCGATTTGAATGTCATTGTCTTTGTAATCCGGCATGCTATTTCAGGCTTGTCGAGAGATTTTTTGTGCTATAAAATCAAGAAACATTCAAAAGATAAAAGGAAAAATTCAAATGGAAAAAATCAGAAATTGGAAACAAGATTTCTATACAATATGGGCGGGGCAAGCTGTGTCCCTGATAACAAGTGGGGTTCTTCAAATGGCCATCATCTGGCATCTGACAAATACAACAGGGTCTGCGATGGTGTTGTCAATGGCGACCTTGGTTGGGTTTCTACCTCAAGCGGTTTTAGGTTCTGCAATCGGAGTACTTGTTGACCGCTGGAACCGGAAAATGGTCATGATTGGTGCAGATGTCATCATAGCTTGTGCTGGACTGGTACTTACCGTAATTTCCCTGTCAGCGGAACTACCTGTATGGATAGTAATGCTCATCCTCTTCATTAGAAGCGTTGGCACTGCATTCCATTCCCCTGCGTTAAGTGCGGTAACACCTCTTTTAGTGCCTGAAGAACAGTTAGTCAAATGTGCCGGCTACACCCAGTCCATCCAATCGGCAAGTTTCATCCTAAGTCCGGCAATTGCCGCTTTTCTCTATGCAAAATGGGGGTTGAATTCTGCGGTTGCCCTTGACGTATTCGGAGCAATAATTGCCTGTATCACTGTTGCAATGGTTCACATCCCAAAACAACCGATTGAAGCGCTGCAGCAAGAAAACTTTTTCACCGAACTGCGCATTGGCTATAACGCAATACGACAAAATAAAGCTCTTTTCACATTGCTTTGGATAGGAGCAATCAATATGTTCATTTATATGCCAATCAATGCGCTATTTCCGCTGATGAGTATGAATTATTTCGAGGGAAGTACCTTGCATGCTTCCGTGGTGGAAATTGTTTTTGCAGTTGGTATGTTGTTGGGCGGACTTCTATTGGGCGCATGGGGAGGTTTCAAAAAGCGCATGGCAAATATCATCGGCTCTATCTTTCTTATGGGAGTGTCATTGACTGTTTCCGGCTTGCTACCAACCAATGGTTTTATGATATTTGCGATATGTTGTACGTTGATGGGCTTTTCTGCCCCATTCTATAATGGAGTACAGACCGCGCTATTTCAAGAACAGATACAACCCGAGTATTTAGGGCGTGTTTTCGGACTTCTTGGCAGCATCATGTCGTTTGCCATGCCGCTTGGGTTGGTAGTGTCGGGTGCATTTGCAGACCAAATCGGGGTAAACCGTTGGTTTTTGTTCTCAGGTATGGCTATTCTGCTTCTCGCTATAATAGCCTTATGTCTTCCACAACTTAGAAAGGTCGACAATCAAAAACAAAAATCATGATTTATGAAACGTAACTAAATCTAAACAGCAATAAGCCTCTGATAGGGAAATACGATTATCGGAGGCTTATTGCAATCTGTTTTAACTACTTATGTAATTCCTCTACTTTTCCTTTGTGGTTGAATTGGCTGTCGTATGCTCTGCCGTAGCCTGTCGAACTGTTCCCTGAACCATTCGCCTATGGGCTGGCGGTTGATTACGAGTGTCAGTTTAGACTTGTCCGCAGGGTCTTTCACCACTTGAAAGCCTGCTCTTTCTGTCGTAAAACTCCGATTATGTTCCTCCGAATAAAGTTTGCCCTCGTATATCAAAGGCTTACCATAAGTCAATGTCGTGGTCTGCCTTTCATTGAACCCGACAAGGCGGCACAGGCTCTCTATTCTCATAATTTCCTTTGCCATAGGAAACCATGCACACAGCTTTTCGATAATGCGTTTCAAACCTGATACTTCATCTTTGTGTCTGACACTTTTTTCCGCCATCTCCTTACGGTGATTCTGCTGTATTTCCAACAACTGGCGGTTGTGCTCGGTTTGCATCGTGTGTATGCGGTTTTGCAGTATCTCAATGGTTTCCTCATGGGTGGCAACTTCCCGATACAGGGCGGTGTTCTCCCTTTCCAAAGTCTTGACCTTGTTGCTCCCGAAAAGAGAACCGACACTTTCAGCTATGTTGGTCGCTGCGGTGGTGGCTGCACCTTTCAGTTTCTCGGTCTGTACCTCTTTCTTGGCTTGTCTGAGTTCCTGTTCGGTTTCGGTTTTCTGCTCCTGTAACCGCTTGTTTTCTGCATCAAGGGCAGCGTTCTTTTTCTGTATGTCCCGATAATACTGTGTCGTGGTGGTGTGCCGTGCTTCGGAACCTCGCACACCTCGCTGTAATCCGTATTTAGCCATAACCCTTGCATAATTGTCGTGGTACGCAATCAAGGTCTGACGGTTGAACAGGTCATCGGCACACAAACGGACGGTATTTGCTTTCTTGTGATACTTCCGTTTGCCGTCTTCCTGCTCTTTCTTGGCTTTGCGCCTTTCACCTGTCACGATGGGAACAATGGCTGCATGGATATGCGGTGTCTTCTCGTCCATGTGAAGATGGGCGGCAACCACGTTCTCCCTGCCGAATGTGGCTTGCAGCCATTGGATGCTGTCGCTGCACCATTCGTCAAGTCTTCCGTTTTCCTGTATGTCCATCATGTCCTCATGTGTTCCCGACAGAACCACTCGGACTACACGGACTTGGTCATGTGTAATCTTCCGCTTGATGCCTGCCGTGTTCAGCCTGTGGGCAATCGCTTCATCCCTGCCATGAACGCCATCGGGGTATTCTATAAGTACCCTGTTCAGATGCGTTCTTGTCGGGTCTGCGTTTTTAGGTATGATTCTTCTCTCTATATGGTCGGATTGTACGGTGTCCGATGAACCTTTTGCTTTCTTTATGTCCAATGAAAAATATCCCATGTAGTTTGATTTTTACGGTTATTGTTATGAGTGTATTCTCTGCCTGTGGCATTGGCTCTCAGGGTTTCCAAAGGGATTTCCCTTTGGCTCGATAGGGAGTTTTTAGCATTACCGTGTAATGCGTGAAGAAAACGCCCTATTGAGCTATGGTATTTCTGTCTAAATACCCTTGGGAAAGCGAACCTGTTCCCCTCTATATTTTCAGCCCTTTCTTTTTCGGTGGCTGCATCATCCGCCTTGCGGATTGTACTTGCTTCTCCTCCTTTATCGGCTCTGTCGATTGGGACAAGAGTTTTTTGCACAGGTACTCGTTCAAGTCATTATACCCTGCATAGTGAACCGACATATCCTGCAAGCGGTCACCCAACATCCGTTGCAGGTTGGCGTATGCGTTCCGTCCTGCTGTGTCATTGTCAAGGAAACAGCCGATTCGGGTATAGGTTGCCAATATGCTTTCCGCTTTCGAGAGGTTGGAAACGGAGTTGAGAATGACGTAATCCTGTGCATTCAATCGTGGGTGTTGCGGATTGTTCTTTACTCGGATGGTCAGGAACGAGAGATAATCCATGAAGCCCTCGAAAAGATAACAGACGGTTCGTGGCTCTTTTTGCTGTCGGATATGGGTGATGTCCTTCGGGGCGACACATCCCTTGAAGTATCTATTACGCACTTCATACCCTCTTGCCATATTCGGGAAGCCGATGGCGAAATAGGGTTTGTCGGCATTCTCAAACCGCAGTTCCTTACACTCCCTTTTGGCGAGTTCAATGTCTATCCCCCTTTCTTGCAGATAGGCAATGAGCGCAGGTGATGACAGCTCGCCAACTCTTAATACCCGATAAGTGCGGTTGTCGGATTGCTGCTTGCCAAAAGAAAACGATGCAGGGCGGATGTATGGTGTCCGTTCCTCTATGCGCTTCAACAGGCAGGTTACATCTTCCGTATGGTAGAGTTCCGCTGCCAATGCGATGATGTTACCGCCCTTGCCAAGTCCAAAATCGTACCATTTGTTGAGTTCTGTGTTTACCTTGAAAGATGCGTCCGTTTCCTCTCTCAGCGGTGATTTGTACCAAAAGCTGCTGCCCTGTTGCTTGACGGGCGTGTAACCCAAACTTTGCAGATAGTCTGCGATTCTGATTTGTTTAACTTCTTGTATGTTCATGATATTCTATAGATTTGATGATGATTGTAAAAACGTTGATTTGTTGAATGGCTTATATAACACATTTATTTACAGAAAGATATTTGCTCAACATCTTCTCAACAAACCACTCGCCAAAAGAGAAATCAACAATCGGGTGCTGTTCCTCTCTCAACTTCTCTTTTCGATTGTTGAGATTTTGTTGAGAGTGTATATTGTTTATTGTCAGCATAGTTATATCCTTATTCATCAATTCAACAAAAAAAAGAATGATATTACAGGGATTCAAGTTGTTCCCTCGTGACAGAATAGAAACGACCGACCCGTTTTACAGGCTCATACCGACACTCCCGATTGTAGTTGAATTGGTAGGTGGTATAGGTCAGTCCGTTGGGTGCAGGCGTAAGTTTCCAACACTCCTGCAACACCTTTCGGACTTGGTGCTTCTCCACTTTTACCTGCGAGTGTACCAGCAACAGAAGAATGTCGTTGTAGCAGAACGAGAATGTGTCCGTGCCGACACTATCCATGATGTCAAGTATCAGCTCGTGCATCTCTATCTCCAGTCGGTTACGGTTGCTGCGGATTATCTTCTGCAAGGCTTCGGTATGCAACAGCGATGGAGCAAACCACATACGGCTTTCCTTTTCGGTGGATAGTGTTCTGTGTTGCAGGAAATGAAGAAAGGCGGGTATCTCCGCTTTCAGCTTTTGCAGGAAGTCGGTATCATCAGACTGCAAGCGGTCTATCTTGCGTACCCAATAGCGTGTTTCCCCTGCATCAATGATTACAGGCAAGTACTCGTTGTTGGAGCATAGCACGAACTTGGCGAAAAACGCTATCTCGTCACGGTCTTTGCCTTTGGCTTCCACCTTGTAGGAAAGTGTGGTGCTTAGGTTCTTCAACCGCTCGCTGTCCTCCCTACGGTTGAGCAGCACCTCGTCCACCACGATAAGCAGTTTGCCGGCCCAGTCGGAATTGAATTGGCTACGGAAATCCTCGTTGGTGTTAAAGGTTACATTGTTCTGAAATAGGAGTTTTAGAAAATTCAGAAATGTGCTTTTGCCTGTGTTGCGTTCCTCTGATACCAACAGCAGGATAGGCAGCTTTTGAATGGGGTACAAGTAGAGCAGTTGTAGGTAGTCCATGCCCAACTCGTATTGCTCCCCGAAGATGTGACCTACCAAAGATTGGATATGCGAGAAATCGCCCTCTTTAGGTTGGTGGTCTATCGGTTCATAGAGGTTAAGGAACTTGCCGACCACGGGATGGTAGCCGATGTGTTCGGGTACGGTGCAGAAGCCGTCATACTTGGGAACGCTGCCGATGTAGTCCTTGCCGTAGTCTTGGCGCAGGGTTTCGTTGTTCCATGCTATGCGTTTCCTTACATACCCTCCGTTCAGTTTGGGCTGCTCCACAATCTTGTAAAGCGTAGTCCCCACTCGGATGAATTCCTCCTTTGCCATGCCACCATCCGATGGCGGTCTGTGGCTGTCTTGTTGTTTGTTAGCTGACATAATCAAATGGTTTTAAGTTTGAAAAATACCAGCTACAAAAGTATAAGCATTTATCGGATAAGTTGTTACGCAAAACGCGGCAGAACGGTGACAAATAGCCCCCGAAGAAAAAACTTTCAATGGTTTGGAACGGAAGTCGGGCAGGACAGACGAAAAAACTCCCAAAAAACGAATGTGGGGATTACGCTTTTCGGGAGAAAAAATTGGAGTTCCTGTTGATATGTCGGTCAGATTATATGCTGACACGCTGGCTTGATTACTCTATTCGTGACTGAATGAATGGATTCCGTCAGTCGTGCAACCAATTCAGCTACGAGAAGTATTCGGCTTTGGCTATGCCGTTGGTGTTCAGCGAAAAGAAGATGCTTGTTTTCTCTTTTCGCAAGTACAGTCTTTCAAGAACGGCATTGCGCACCTGCTTCGCACTGTATGTGCCGATACGGAACGCAAGGGCGATTATCGTTTCAAGGCTGTAAACCTCCATGCTGCACTTGTCGGACAGTCGGATGGTATGCCTTATCTCACACTCATTCAGAATGCCGTTCTTGCAGAGTGTCTTTATCCCTGCCCTGATAGTCGGGGCGGTTACATTGAACAACTCGCAAAGCTCCCACTCACTCATGGCGGTTGCCTGTATATCTTTCGGCATAACTACATTGCCGAACTCGTTCATTGTTATGATGTTTCTTTCCTCTTTCATTATCGTTTGATTTAAGGGTTACTGAATGGCATTGCAAATGTTCTTTTCCATATCCTCCAGTTTGTGCGACAATGTTTCCATATCCTGACTAATCTTTTGGGCTGTGATTTGTAGGCTCGGCAAACAACGCCTTTCCGCTTTACAGCGGTAGGTTTTCGTTTGCCTGCCCCCGAACCGTACTTACACGTCTCCATGTATACGGCTCTCCATCTGTAACATCATCTTACTTGACACATCTCTGGATTTTTGCGTTACACTCCGCACATACAACCAAAGTCTTTCTGTGCATGTAGAGCATTTTGCGTTCCCAGTCATTTTTACCTTTTAACTCTTTGAGTGTGCGGACATGGTGCATTACCACTTCTCCGTGCTTGCCACATAGTTCGCACGTTTTTGTTGTAAGCCTTTCTATCAGACTCAACGATGGCGTTTTGAACATGTACGGCAGATTGTCACTTGGGGCTGTTTCACAATCCGTTTTGCGGGCATATCCCTCATTATAGAATACCCTGTACTTGGTTTCTCCTCCCTTGTTTACAAAAGGCACTGCAAAGAGATTGTCCTTGCGGTATCTTTCAATGACTTTTCTCACTGACATATTCAGCTTTTGAGCAAGAGTTTTGTACATGGAGAACTTCATAATACAGCCGAAAGAGCGTCCCAAAGCCGATGCATTGTTTGCTATTGAGTAATAGTTGTAGAACCCTCGTATTTCGGTATTAAACTGAGATACAATCTCGTGCGCTTCATTGTCAATCATATAAGTCCTGCCTTTTGACACCCATGTCTCCTTGCCGTGTTTGGTGACAACTTTCATGGCTTCGAGGCTGAGCAGCTTGTTCTTGATTACTTCTCTTGAAACGTGCAATATCACGTTCCCATTGAAGTATCTGCGCACTGTTCCGTTACTGTTTCTCTTTGTGGCATAGTCTTTACGGACATATATTTCGTAACCCAAAAATTTTGCGCTGTCTTGTGCATTTGTAATCAAAGTCTTTTCCTGTGACATCTCCAGCCTTAACTTTTCCTGCATAAACTTAGTGATGTCAGCTTTGATTCTCTCACATTCGTTTTTCGTTCCGATAACTCCGATAAGGAAATCATCGGCATAGCGCACGTATTTCAACCTGCGAAAGTTTACATCCATATCATTGCCACTTGGCATTGTAAGTATCAGCTTCTGCTTTTCGTGCAGTTCTTCTACCATCCTTGTTCTTACGTTTACATCCTCTACTTCATTTATCCTACGTTTTAGGTAGTGTACTCTGCTGTTGAGTTTGCAAATGCCCTTGTTTCGGCTTCTTACTGTCCCTTTATTGAATTTCTTGGCATATTCATCCATGTACTTATCGAACTTGTCAAGGTATATGTTTGCCAAAATAGGGCTTATGATACCACCTTGCGGTGTCCCTGAATAAGTCTTGTTGAATTGCCACTCTTCCATGTACCCTGCATTGAGGAATTTCCGTATCAGACGAAGAAATCTGTCGTCTGCTATTCTGCCTTTCATTATTTCTATCAGCACATTATGGTCTATGTTGTCAAAGAAGCCTTTTATATCTCCCTCGATGAACCATTTTGCACCGTTGAAATTGTTTTGTAGACTTTTCAGTGCTGTGTGGCAGCTTCGGTTTGGTCTGAAACCGTGCGATGTCCACTCAAAGTGTCCCTCATATATGGCTTCAAGCACCATTCTTACTACCTCTTGAACCAATTTGTCTTCAAAAGACGGTATTCCTAGCGGACGCATCTTCCCATTCTTTTTCGGAATGTAAGTTCTCTTTGCAGGATTGGGACTATAAGTCTCATCCTTTATACTCTCTATGAGTTTGTTTATCCTGTCAATGCTCATTTCATCCTCAGTTTTGCCATCTGTGCCGGGTGTCATGTTGCCCGGCTTTGCACACATACGTTGGTAGGCGACAAAGAACATCTGTTCATTGAATAGAATACGGTAAAGCCTTTCGTATTTATACTCGGGCTCATTGCTGTGTCCAGCTAAAATGTTTAATACTTGCTCTGGATTTCTCATACGTCTCTCACGTTTTCCGTTGTTTGTATTAAAGTTACAGACTACTTCCCTTCGCCATGTACAAGGCTTTCCCCTGCTCAGACTACTACGGAAGTTCCGTTACCATATCGGATATTCAAAAGCTTTCTTTATAGCTGTTTGTTCCAGCGTTCCGACTTAGGTAATCCCCAGTTAGTTCTCTTAATAACTATTAGCACGACATACTGTCGGATGCGACTTTCGTTCTTGTCCGCTTATTGCGGCTGTGTCATAGTCGGTTCTTTATGCTCTGCACTAACGCACAAAATAGGCAGAGTACTATGAAACAACGTATGTATAATAGTCTTCCGTTGTTGCAAGATTTGGTACCACTGAACTATCATTCAACCAATCAAGGCTTCATCCTTATGTATGTCTTTTCGTCTTGCCCCTCAGTCGCCACCTGACTATTAGTGGACTTGGAGCTTTAATCAGTATGCTACACTCCCCATCGGGTTTCCCCTTTGGATAAACTGATTGACGATAGGATTATATCGAACCCAATCCTAACTTCTTGCTAAAGAAGTATTTATTAAGCGACCATTCTGGGCGCACTTGCGTAAATTTGGGTCGTTTTTATGTTGGTATGTCCCAAAAGTCGGCTGACGGTTTCAATGGGTACTCCGTTGGATAACAGCACAGTGGTCGCTGCCGAATGTCTTGCTACATGATAGGTCAAGTGGACTTTTATACCGCACAACTTGGCAATGGCTTTCAGCTTCTTGTTGCAAGTCGTGTTACTCGGCATGGGGAATACTTTATTATCTCTTGTCATACCCCTGTACTTCTCTATTATCTTTCGGGGAACATCCAACAATCGGATATTGGATTCCGTGTTAGTTTTCTTTCTTCGGGTGATAATCCACAGATTTCCGTCAAAGAATGTTTGCAGGTTGTCTTCCGTAAGGTTCTTGACATCGGAATATGCCAAACCTGTAAAGGTGGAGAACAGAAATAAATCCCTGACAAGCTCGTGTGTCTTGTCGGGCATATCGGTGTTCATCATTGTGTGTATCTCCTCTCTCGTAATATACCCTCTGTCCACGCTTTCGGGAGAGTTGATGTACCCTGCAAAGGGATTGAACGGCAGACGACCGTCATTCCTCGCTATGGAAATAATGTGTTTCAGCACAATCATGTAGCCCCAAATGGTATTGGTGCGGCATTTTTTCTCAGTACGCAGGAAATACTCGAAGTCGTTGATGAACGAGAGGTTCAACTCTTTTAACGGAATATCTTCACGCTTGTAGGTATGGGGTAGGAACTCACGGATGTGCTTGCAGACGGTAACATAACGTCGGAATGTTCCTTTTGCCCTGCTGTGTCCCACTTTCTTGGCAAATTCGCTGTTGTGTTGTTCAAACAGTTTTAGCAAGGTTTCCTGTTTGATACCGATGCCGAGATAGGCATCTTTCAACTTGGCAGCAGTGACATAACCGTCCGTCTGCATCAACTCTTGATAACGGCGGTTTATCTCCACTCTGATTTTGTCAACGGCACGGTTGATTCTTTGCGCTTCGGCACTCTTACCCGAAGCACGGTTGTTCTTCACGTCCCACAGGCGCAAGGGAACATCCATCTTGCAACTGAACTGCTTAATCTCTCCGTCCACCGTAATGCGACACATCAAAGGCAGGTTGCCGTTGGGTTTCTCACTGCCTTTCTTCACGTAGAACAATACCTTAAATGTACTTCTCATAACTCACTTTTTTTTGGTTACAAAATTAATTCATAGTGAGTTACCGACAGATACGACACATAACGCCAAACGATGCAAAATTTAGGTTTCGCAAGAAATTTGCATCATCGCACGGGTAATGATAAAGTAACTGAACTTTTGCTGCGTTTGTCCATATTCTGTCTCTTCTTGGCTTTTGAACAAGAGAAAAATATAGCGTAACGAACGCTTTTTCAGTCTGTTCGCTACGCTTTACTCAAATTTGCTATTCCGTTAGGTGTTTATTTTAATATTACAAAGAACAACATGATATTGAATTAATGAAAACAGCAATGAACATTCTCGATAAAGAGGGGCAGAAACGATGGGTAATCGTAGGCGGTGGCTTCGATGGATTAAAGCTAGTACGAAAATTGAATACTTCGGAAGCCTTGTTCAACCGAACCAGATATTGGACAGCTTTGAACAGGCCCAGAGTACCGGTAATAAAGAAGAGCACAGGCGTCTGATGACCTTTGCCATTGTAGGTGGTGGAGCTACGGAAATAAAGTTGTCCGCTACTCTGGCCGAGATGAGAAAGTTTGTCCTTTCTCAAAACTATCCAGGCTTGAATATCAATGAGAAGCGTATCATCTTGTTGGATGGCTCTTCCAGGCTTTTGTCTGCCTTTTCTGAAAAGTCTTCCAAAGAAGTGACTGATTATCTGAAGAAGCATGATGTGGAAATTAAATTGAATCAACGGGTGATGGGATACGAGAATTATCAGTTAGCATTGAATGATGGGACCGCAAGCAATACCAAAAAAAATGTATTCTGGGTGGCCGGTGTCAAAGCAAACAGCCTTCAAGGATTGCCTACCTATGGACCGGGAAACCGCTTGAAGGTGGACACTTATAACCGTCTTTCTCAATATCCCAATATTTTCGCTATCGGGAATACGGCCCTTATGATTTCTGAGGAGTATCCCAAAGGACACCCGCAAGTGGTGCAACCAGCCATCCAGCAGGCCCGCAACTTGATAAGGAACTTGCAGCGTGCAGAAGCAGGCCTGCCGCTGCAACCGTTTATATATCAAAACAAAGGCTCCATGGAGACCATTGGCCGCAATCATGCCGTAGTCGAGCTTAAGAAGCTGCGTTTTGGAAGTTTTCCGGTATGGGCTGTGTGGCTGTTCATCCATTTGATGAGTATTGTGGGTGTAAAAAAACGTCTTTCCATCTTCGTAGACTGGATGTGGAGTTACTTTACCTATGACCTGTCTTTACGGATTATCATCAAACCCTTGAAGCGGCAGTAAACTTTTATTGAGTAATATTTGTTATAGTTCATATACGAACTTAAAAATGAATGAATATGTTAAAACGACTTTTATTTCCCGTCAAACCGGACGGAACGGCAACATCTGCTATGCTATTAATTGCAAGAATTGTATTCGGTATATTATTAATGAACCACGGTATCCAGAAGTGGACTAACTTTCAAGAGCTGTCGGCTGTTTTCCCAGACCCATTGGGTGTAGGCAGCCCGCTGTCTTTAGGATTGGCTATCTTCGGTGAATTGGCATGCTCCATGGCATTCATTATAGGTTTTCTCTATCGTTTGGCTATGATACCAATGGTGTTTACAATGGCTGTTGCCTTTTTTGTAATTCATGGCAATGACCCGTTTGCCACGAAAGAGCTGGCTTTTGTGTACCTGGTAGTGTTCATATTGATGTATATCATAGGCCCGGGCAAGTTTGCCGTTGACCGTTGGATCGGAAAGGCTCTTTCTCAAAAAGCTCATAGATAGACACTTCTGTTTTACTGAAAACAGATTTTAAGCTCAAATAGGATGTATTTTCGTAAAAAATCCTATATTTGCGGATGCTTAAAATAACTCAATGAGCTATAAAGCTATTAAACACAGTAAAATAAAAAAGAGTGATTATGAAAAAGTTCAATTTGAAGATGGCTGCGACCGTAATGATTTGCGGCTCGTTTCTTTTCAGTTCTTGTATCGGTTCTTTTGGACTGCATAGTAAACTGGTCAGCTGGAATCAAGGTATTGGTACCAAGTTTGTAAACGAACTGGTTTATCTGGCATTCAATATTGTCCCGGTATATGGCGTTTGCTATCTGGCCGATGCATTGGTCATCAACTCCATCGAATTCTGGAGTGGTTCAAACCCTATGGCCAGCATTGGTGATGTAAAGAAAGTGAAAGGTGAAAACGGTGACTACCTGGTAGAGACACTTGAAAACGGCTATTCTATCACCAAAGAAGGTGAGACCGCTTCTATGGAACTCATTTACAACAAAGAGTTGAATACTTGGAATGTTGTTGCCGATGGTGTCAGCACAGAATTGCTGCAAATGAACAATGACGGCACTGCACAAATGACCCTTCCGAACGGTGAGGAAATGACAGTGACACTGGATGCCCAAGGTGTGGCTGCAGCACGTCAAGCGACAATGATTGACAGCTATTACGCCTTTAAGTAATGGGATAATGGATAAATGATAATGGGTAAATGTATATGCTAATTATCCAGTATCATTTATCCATAGTCATTTATATTTTTAGAACGGATATCCCACAGCAAAGTGGAAAGCAAAATCGCGGCTAAAATTAGGATGAATAATGGGATAACGGTCTTTTTTCTTCTCGTAAGCTGGATTGATTGCTTTCATACCTCCGTCGAAACGCAATACAAAGAAATCTAAGTCAAGACGCAGTCCTAAACCATATGCCAAAGCAATCTGCTTATAGAACTTGTCAAATTTAAACTGACCTCCCGGCTGGTCTTTATAATCCCGTATTGTCCAGATATTCCCGGCATCTACAAAGAGAGCCCCTCTGAATTTCCAGAATAACCGTGTGCGGTATTCAATGCTGGCATCCAGCTTGATGTCTCCCGACTGGTTCATGAAGTTATTATCGCCGGGGAAAGAACCGGGCCCCAAATCACGTACAGACCATCCGCGCACACTATTAGCGCCACCGGAAAAGTAGCGTTTTTCAAATGGAAGCATTGTTGCATTGCCGTATGGAATGGCGATACCGACACCAAAATGAAATGCCAATGAATTGCGGTTGTCAATGACCAGGTTCTTGGCAAAGTCAAAATCGCCTTTCAGGTATTGGGCAAAAGGAATGTTTAATAAAGTGTATTCTCCCGATGCATTCTTCTTCATTCCTCCGAGCTTTGCCACAGCATACAACAAATTGCCCGCTGATTCAAAATTGAAGCGGATGGTATAGGAATTTCCGATGCCGGAATTATTCATCAAAGCCTTTCCGGCACTGTTATAAATATAGCTATAGCCGGTGCGGACAATAAAACGGTCTTCATAATTATATTTGAGGATGTAGTTCTCGTCTTTCTCCAGATAATCCTCTTTAAATCTCTGGTCTATGCTGGGCATGTACAGATAATTGATGTCCAGTAAATCAATGCGATGCTGCGAACGCTGTTGTTGTACTCCCCATTTGTAGCTCCATCCGGCAGACGCCACAATACGTGTGAATTCAGGCCGCATCTGGTAGTTATATTGCAAGCCGAATTCTGTAGTAGCCCTTATCCTCCGTTTGAAATCGCTGGATACAAAGGGAAACATGAACTGTGGAAAGTTGATAGTTGCTTCCGCACCTAATTCTATATAGTCTTGATTTAAGGAGCTCTGCAAACCAGACACAGCCTCGTATGCCCCACGTAGCTTGAACATGAATGTTTCGGAACCTTTGAACATGTTGCGGTGCTGAAAAGCCACTGAAGCGGCAGCTCCCAAGTCGCCGGCAGAGTTTGTGCCTTCCACTTCAAAGGATACGGACTGATGCTTGCCTCTGGTCAGCATCACATAGGCGTTGAGCTTTGCACTGTCACTCTGCTGTACTTCGAAAAAACGGATGTTGGTGTATTTCAGGGCTTGCAGGCGTCCGTAGTTGGAGTAGGTGCGCTGCACGTTTTGCTCATTATAGAGAGTTCCCGGAATGATGCGCAGATTGTTGGTCAGCACTTTGGGACGCAGATAAAGCTTGTCTTTGTAGTAGATGGGGAATCCTTTGTAGTGCAATGAATCATTTACCTCGATGCTGTTCAAGGCAGATGCCTGCAACACATTATAGTCTGTAATGAAACTCACTTTATTGATAGTGTACTGTTGGTGATTCTGCGGTGTATCCTCGTTGTGCTGCTTGTATGGAGCCAAATGCAACGTCAAATCTACCAGGTAAGAATTGCGGACAGTATCTGCGGTATAAGAGATGTACTCTTTATTGAACTTATAATATCCGTTCTGAAGCAGTTTGTTCGTGATACGCTGACGTTCTGCATCCAATACATTGACATCAAAATACATGCCTTCGGATAAGAGGGTTACTGCAGAATCCTGCCGCATGTATTCCTTTATTTTACTGTCCCGGATATCATATTTCAAGGTACGCACTTTATAGGGTTTGCCGGTTGTCACCTTATAGACTAACCTCATCTTTTTCTTTTTGACTTGGCGTATCGGTTCCACCAGAGCACCCATATAGCCCATATTCTGCACAGCTTTAGTGATCTCTTCCCTGGTCCGATTGGTTTCCTCCTCACTGTATATGACAGGAGCATCCCCTAATTTCCTCAATGTACGGTTTATCCAGCGTGTAGAGTCCCGTCCGGACCAGTTGTAGACATACAACTGGGTCTTTATCAGACTGAACCACTTCGCATTGGGATTCTGGCGGATATACATGGAGAGATTAGATGGTTTTACTTCCTTATTGTCAGTATGTATACGCACTTCATCCAGCAAATACGAGCCGTCCGGCACATATTTGGTAGAAGAACAGGAAGCCAACAAAAGTACGATAGTAGTAAGTATCGCGTAGCGGAAACCTTTATCCATACCGAGTCATTAATTGCGCATAAACAGCTACAAATATACTTGTATTTTTTTGTTCCCGAAATAAAAAACGCCGGAAGAGTGCAGAGTTTTTGATTATATTGAAATAATCACGTATTTTTGTCAAATGATAACATGTGTATCCTATGGCATTAAGTAAAAACCGCATTAAATATATCCACTCGTTGGAGCAGAAAAAGAACCGGAAGGCTGACAAGGTATTTCTGGCAGAAGGACCTAAACTCGTAGGGGATTTGTTGGGACATTTTCCTTGTCAGTTCTTGCTGGCAACTTCAGAATGGCTTTCCCGGAACCGCCCTATCTCCACTGTAACGGATGTCACGGAAGTATCGGAGGAAGAACTTTCGCGTGCCAGCCTGCTAAAAACTCCCCAACAAGTGCTGGCTGTGTTCCGGCAGCCGGATGAGGAGACGGATGTTTCCGTCATCAGCCGCTCCCTCTGTCTGGCTTTGGATGATGTGCAAGACCCCGGTAACCTGGGAACGATTGTCCGCCTTGCCGATTGGTTTGGGATAGAGCATATATTCTGTTCGCCCAATACGGTGGATATCTATAATCCCAAAACAGTGCAGGCCACGATGGGAGGTATCGCACGCGTCAGACTGCATTATACTCCCCTACCCGAGCTCATTCGCTCACTGAAGGATATTCCCGTTTACGGCACTTTCCTGGACGGAGAGAATATGTACGGACAATCACTCTCGAAAAATGGGCTGATTGTGATGGGAAATGAAGGAAATGGCATCGGAAAAGAAGTGGAGGCACTCATCAACCGCAAACTATACATACCGAATTATCCCGCCGGCCGTGAGACCTCGGAGTCGTTGAACGTGGCTATTGCTACAGCAGTAGTTTGCGCTGAGTTCCGGCGCCAGGCAGCATTGTAGTAAAATCAAAAGGGAAAAACAACCAGGGAATCAAACAAGACAATTCTTCCTCGATAACCGGAGGGATTGCCGTCAGTATATTGCAGCACGTATCAAAATGAGGATAGTCTGTTTCCGCCTCCGTAAGCAAAGCTATGACGCCCGGTAGCCATTCCGTATTCTCCACCTCTTCTGTCAATGGGAAGATACGTGATACACACTGTCCTTCACCTATCTCCACCACATATTGTTTCAGATAGCCATGTCTGGGAAGAAACAGAAAATGGGAAGCGTAGCGTTTCATGCTTTCGGACGGGGACGTATGGTTCTAGGAGTTGTGGCATTTTCCTGCTCCTGAATTTTCAGAGGCTTCAATTTCTCTGGTTTCCCGATACTGTCCTTGCGAAGGGAGTCTGTGGCCTGCTGAAGGCTGTCCTTTGGGGCAATGACCAGACTGTCTGTGGCGTGATAGCGCATCAGTGAGATACGGTCTGCCAGCAAAGGCTGTGGAGTCTCCTGCTGCGGGTAATAGATGAACCCGCGTATTTCCTTGATTTCTCCTAAGGTATCGGCAAACAAGGTGAGCGTTTCCACACCTGTGCCTTGTACTTTCCGAATGGCACTGATGACACTGTCATTCTTCTCATAAAGAACCTGCATCGCCATCAACGGAGCATGTATGCTGTCCGGTGCACCGTTGTGAAAACGGAAGCGTGCGCTCCAGCGCAACGTGTCACGGTCGTGGAAATTGGTGTCTGAAGGCAACGTAAACGTTATCTTGTTGTCCAGGGGCATGCCCGTCAACTGATAGATATGCTGCCATATCCACACGTCGATACTGTCTCCGGGAAGTGATTCTTTCGGCTTGTTGTCACGCAGGGCAATCAAGTGGTTGATACCGTCTCTTTCGGCTTTTAAGCGTACATTCACTTTCTCGTAGATTTTGGTAAGTACCTCCGGATTACGGGCAAACCAGACCATAGAAGAGTCGAAATCGGCCTGAGTGATGCCATATTTCTTGAAAACCGATTCAATGTAAAGAACCCGCTTATAGCTTTCGTTATACGGTACTTCTTCACCCATAGCTTTGGCTATGTGATAATCGTAAAGCACGTTTTCCATCTTGGCATCCGGAAGGACGGTCTCAGGTCTTTTCACCTTACAAGCCGTCAGACTGAATGCCAGAAGGACTACACTACACCATTGAATTCGATTTATTCCTTTCATGATTTCTTTATGGCTGCGTGATAGGCATCATTGAAATCCTTATTATAGAACAACAGCAATGCAATCATACCACAGCTGATTGCTGCATCTGCAAAATTGAATATCGGGCTGAAAAAAATAAAGTGTTCACCACCGACGAACGGCATCCATGTGGGCCAGTTTGTATCTATGATAGGAAAATAGAACATATCTACCACTTTGCCGTGAAACCAGGAAGCATATCCTCCCCCTTCAGGCAGGAAAGAAGCTATCTGCGAATGAGTGCTTTCATTAAACAGTACACCGTAAAAGACGCTGTCAATAATGTTACCCAAAGCTCCCGTCAGGACTAAAGACACACAGACGATGAATCCCGTCTTCATTCCCAGCTTCACGAATTTATGCAGAAACCAACCTATCACCGTTACCGCAACAATACGGAACAAGGTGAGAAACAGTTTGGCGAATATTTCCATACCGAAAGCCATGCCACTATTCTCAGTAAAGTAGATGTAGAACCAATCTGTGATTCGGATGCTCTCGTGCCAGTACATGTGAGTCTTAATCCAAATCTTGATAATCTGGTCTATAATTAATACCGAGAATATAATGAGTAAGGCTATCCGTCCTTTCGTAAAGAATTTACCCATTTTTATTTCTTGCCGTTGTTTTTAGCTTCGATGCTCAAAGTGGCATGGGGCACTGCACGAAGGCGCTCTGCCGGTATCAGTTTGCCGGTTTCGCGGCAAATGCCATATGTTTTGTTCTCAATGCGCACCAAAGCAGCCTGCAATCCTTGGATGAACTTTAACTGGCGTTGGGCCAGACGTGTGGTTTCTTCCTTGGATAAGGTGTTGGCACCTTCTTCCAGCACTTTGTACGTAGGAGATGTATCGTCGGTGTCATTGCCGTCTGCACCCGTCAGGCTAGCCTTTAACAATTCATAGTCACGTTGTGCTAACTCTAACTTCTCCAGAATGATAGCGCGGAATTCTTCCAATTCAGCATCTGAGTATCTTGTCTTTTCTGCCATAACTTTTACGTGTTAATCAGGTTAGTATTTAATTATTCTTTCACTACGCTCACGTACAGCGAGAAATCGTCGAAGTTTAGTTCTGCACCATTTTCTACGTTGTCTGTCAGCGTCAGTGAAGTTCCTAAAACTTGGTTACAAATATAGTCTTTATATTCGTTTACTGCATCATCTGTTTGAGGATTTTTTGATAATGTAATCTTTATTTTATCGGTTATCTCAAAACCGCTTGACTTGCGGATATTCTGAATACGGTTCACCAACTCGCGCGCAACACCTTCACGACGCAACTCTTCGGTTACGGTAACTTCCAAAGCTACGGTTAGTTTACCTTCGTTGGCAACCAGCCAGCCCGGGATGTCCTCGCTGAAGATTTCCACATCGGCAGTTTCAATCACAGCTTCCGTACCGTTCAGGACGAACGTATAGGAACCGTTCTTCTCCAGTTCAGCGATAGCCTCCTGAGACATTCCGGCCACGGCAGCAGCCACAGCTTTCATCTGTTTTCCGAATTTCGGTCCCAACTTCTTGAAGTCGCATTTCACTTTTTTTACCAGTACACCGGCAGCACCGTCCACAAACTTGATTTCTTTCACATTCACCTCGTTCATGATAAGTGCTTTCACAGCCTCGATGTGTGCACGCTGTTCTTCATCCACTACCGGTATCATGATGCACTGAAGCGGTTGGCGGACTTTGATGTTCACCTTGCGGCGCAGTGCCAATACCATAGAAGTGACGTCTTGTGCCATCTGCATGCGGGTTTCCAATTCCTTGTCTATCATTTCCTCCTTATATTCGGGGAACTTGGCAAGGTGTACGGAAACCACGTTGTCGCGTCCCGTAGCTGCAATCAGGTCTGTGTACAGCATGTCGGCATAGAACGGAGCAATGGGCGCCATCAGCTTGGCTACAGTTTCCAAGCAGGTATAGAGTGTCTGGAATGCAGAGAGCTTGTCCTGCGTCATACCGCCACCCCAGAAGCGTTTACGGTTCAGACGAACGTACCAATTGGAGAGATTGTCGTTCACAAACTCAGAAATGAGACGTCCTGCTTTCGTGGGCTCGTATTCATTGTAGCAGGTATCCACGTTCTTCACCAGCGTATTCAGTACGGAGAGAATCCAACGGTCTATCTCAGGGCGTTCTGCCATGGGCACGTCGGCTTCCTTGTATTCAAATTCGTCTACATTGGCATAGAGGGCGAAGAATGAATAGGTGTTATAGAGTGTTCCGAAGAACTTGCGGCGCACCTCTTCCACTCCAT
Source organism: Bacteroides sp. CACC 737 (assembly GCF_013874375.1). Classification (NCBI taxonomy): domain Bacteria; kingdom Pseudomonadati; phylum Bacteroidota; class Bacteroidia; order Bacteroidales; family Bacteroidaceae; genus Bacteroides; species Bacteroides sp. CACC 737. The sequence goes on along the minus strand of NZ_CP059408.1, from coordinate 1,530,770 downwards.
CCACGTCGAACTTAAGATTGTCCCACGGAGAAGAGTTGGTGATCATGTACCAGCGCAACGGGTCGGAACCGTATTTCTCGATGGTCGAGAAGGGGTCTACGGCATTGCCCAGACGCTTGGACATCTTGTTTCCGTTCTTGTCGAGCACCAGACCGTTGGAGATAACAGCCTTATAAGCGGTGCTGTCGAACACCATCGTGGCGATGGCGTGCAGCGTGAAGAACCAGCCGCGTGTCTGGTCCACTCCTTCGGCAATGAAATCGGCAGGATATACCTGATGGCTGTCCAGCAGTTCCTTGTTTTCGAACGGATAGTGTATCTGTGCATAAGGCATGGCACCGGAGTCAAACCATACGTCAATCAAGTCCGTTTCACGCTTCATCGGCTTGCCGTCTTTGGAAACAAGGATAACATCGTCTACGTAAGGACGGTGCAAGTCTATCTTGTCGTAATTCTCTTCGGTATATATACCCGGCTGGAAGCCTTTGTCCTTGTAGGGGTTGGACTGCATCAGACCGGCAGCTACGGATTTCTCTATTTCGTTGTAAAGTTCTTCTACAGACTCGATACATTTTTCCTCGCTATTGTCCTCTGTACGCCAGATAGGCAGCGGAGTGCCCCAGTAGCGTGAACGGCTGAGATTCCAGTCATTCAGGTTTTCCAGCCACTTACCGAAACGTCCCGTACCGGTGCTTTCCGGCTTCCAGTTGATGGTCTTGTTCAACTCTATCATACGTTCCTTACAAGCGGTGCTGCGGATAAACCAGCTATCCAGCGGATAGTACAATACGGGTTTGTCCGTACGCCAGCAGTGCGGATAGTTGTGTACATGCTTTTCTATCTTGAATGCCTGATGAGCGGCTTTCATCATCATGCAGATTTCGATATCCAATGATTCGGCAGCTTGCGCAGCCTGCTCATTATACTTGCCGTCTACGGTGAATTGAGGGTCATAAGCATTCTTTACCCACTTGCCCTGATACTCCTTATACAAGTCCACGTTGACACATGCCTTTACGAAATCCTCATCCAGTTCATCTATCAAATAGAACTTACCGGTGAGATCCACCATCGGGCGAGTTTCACCTTTCTTGTTTATCATGAACAGGGAAGGTATGCCTGCAGCACGGGCCACAAAGGCATCGTCCGCACCAAAGGTCGGGGCGATGTGTACGATACCCGTACCGTCTTCGGTCGTTACATAATCACCCGCGATTACACGGAAACCTTTATCGCTGGCAGTCCAACTGCCGTCTTCGGCCACATCTATCGGCTTTACCCACGGGATGAGTTGCTCGTACTCCATACCTACCAAGTCCGGTCCCTTGTATTCACCTACAATCTTGAAAGGTATCAGCTTGTCTCCCGGTTTATAATCCTCTAATGCAATGCCTTCCGCTTTTTTATTGAAGTGTGCATAGAGCAATGCTTTTGCCAGAACGACGGTCATCTTCTCGCCACTATAGCTGTTGTAGGTCTGCACGGCTACATAGTCAATCTTAGGCCCTACACAGAGTGCGGTATTGCTGGGCAATGTCCACGGAGTGGTAGTCCATGCCAGGAAGTAAGGAGTCCCCCACTCTGCCATTTCCGGCTTCGGGTTCTTTATCTTGAACTGCCCCACTACGGTCGTATCTTTTACGTCACGATAGCATCCGGGCTGGTTCAGCTCGTGCGAACTGAGTCCTGTACCGGCAGCGGGAGAATACGGTTGTATGGTATATCCTTTATAAAGCAGTCCTTTCTTGTAGAGTTGCTTCAACAGCCACCACAACGTTTCGATGTAGCGGTTGTCGTAAGTTATATAGGGGTTCTTCATATCCACCCAGTAGCCCATCTTGTGCGTCAGGTCTTCCCACTCTTTGGTGAACTTCATGACGTCCTTGCGGCAGGCAGCATTGTATTCTGCCACAGAAATAGTCCTGCCAATATCCTCTTTCGTAATGCCAAGCGCCTTTTCCACACCCAGTTCCACGGGTAATCCATGAGTATCCCATCCGGCCTTACGCTTTACCTGAAATCCCTTCATCGTTTTGTAACGGCAGAAAATGTCCTTAATGGAGCGAGCCATTACGTGGTGAATACCCGGCATACCATTGGCCGAAGGAGGTCCTTCGAAAAACACGAAAGAAGGACAACCTTCACGTTCTGTCATACTCTTGGCGAAAACCTGGTTTTCGTCCCATTTCTCCAACACTTTTCCGTTCACTTCGGAAAGGTCAAGCTTCGAATATTCGGCAAACTTCTTACCCATCTTGATATTTACTATTTGACAATTTACGATTGAAGAATACTCTTGACCAGCATGTTTTTTGGTACATCAAAAGCCATCTTCTTTATTTTAAGAGTGCAAATTTACAAAAAACTTAGATACAAGAGACTTTTTAGGTAGAAAAAGCTGGCTTAGTGCGATAAAATGTTTTATTTGGCGTCAGTTCAATGGATGTGTGGAAGTAATATCCGCTTGATGTGACCTTTCTAAGAAAAGCACTAAAACCCACGGGGTTCTAAGCAAAAAACGGCAAAACGTAAATTTAGTTCAAACAAGCGACCTGAAAACTACAAATAAGAGGGCTATTTTGCTGAGTTCAACAAACGGTATGTAGAATTCTGCGAATGTCATTGCTGCAATCAGCAATAAGCGTGCAAAACAGCATGGGAAAGAATAATAAAATATCACATTGAAAAAAATAATAGCAGCATCATCTGCGAATAGACTTCAACTGCCGCTGATGTAACTATAATTCAAGATAGAATAATTAAGGAAATGATTCACCACTCCGAAACAATCCAATGTCTCATCGAAAGAGAGAAAGTAATACATCAGGTTTTCGGGTTCTTTCTTTCTTTTGGGGCAGGATTTCGTCCACATAGGCAAGAAAGGCGTTTTTTGATGCTGTAATTGCATGGCGGATTTTGAGCATTCAGGCTTCACATCTCCGGTCAGTCCCCCATCACTATAATATTGGCGGCGCTCTTCATAGACTTGGGCGGCTGCCTCATTGATTTATGGTGTAGGCAGGCTTCAGCTATTCTTCCTTGCTCTTCTTCTGCTGCATAGTGGCGTGGAAGGCAAAATAGAGGATGAAGTCTACGAAGTAATAGCGGACACGTTCATAAGTGACAGAATTGACCTTTATGTCAGTTTTCAGGAAGCCCAGGATGGAGAATTGCCTGATGATGACTTCCTGCCGGGTGCGGAGAATACGGGTTTCCTCCTCTACACGCGCCTAGGAGTAATGGAAAGGCTTATATTAAAAGCAATCTGTTTCACCGTAAGCCAGTCGGACAGAATCAGTTCACCGGAGGCCAGACGGTAGTTAAGTAATCGCAGCACATTGATGCAAAGAGGTATTTCGGAAGCGGAGAAAGCTTTTTTGACCATTGTTTCAGTTTTTAGAGTAAAAGTTGTGTAAAGACACGAATAAACTATGGAATTACTATCCGAAATGCCACACTTCAGTAACTTAAATGCCACATTTTATCATCCGGAATGCCATAGGTTTCGGACTACGAAATGTGGCACTTGAGGCGGTAAAGTGTGGCATTTAAGTTACTGAAGTGTGGCATCGGGTACGATGAAAAACCCGGCGTGGAAAGGTTATTTTTTCATCTTCACCTCGTACAAATCGCCTCTCCGGTCTTTCAAGTTACGTACACTGCCGTAGGTATGCAGCTCGTTCAGCAAATCCAGATCCACATCCGATACAAGAATCATTTCGGTATTCGGAGTGGCTTCCGCACGCTTGCCGTCTGTGGGGAAAGCAAAATCGCAGGGAGTGAATACACCGGACTGGGCATACTGAATGTCCATGTTGTGCACACGGGGAAGATTACCTACACTGCCGGCTATCACGACGAAGCACTCGTTTTCGATGGCACGGGCATGGGCGCATACCTTTACGCGGCTGTAAGCATTCTGTGTATCGGTAAGGAAAGGCACAAAGAGTATCTGCATGCCTTGGTCCGCCATGATGCGGCTCAGTTCGGGGAACTCGACATCGTAGCATATCAGCACGCCTATCTTCGCACAGTCCGTGTCGAACGTCTGGATGGACTTGCCTCCACTCAATCCCCAAGACTTTATTTCGTCGGGAGTGACGTGTATCTTCTCATACATTTCATAGCTTCCGTCACGCCGGCAGAGGAATCCTACGTTGTATAGCAATCCGTCCTCCTTGATAAGCGGCATACTGCCCGTAATGATATTGATGTTATAACTGATAGCGAGCTTGACGAAACGCTCCCTGATTTCCTCGGTATAGGCCGCCAGTCCACGGATGGCCTGCGATTCGCCCTCATTGTTGAATTTTGCCATCAGCGGTGCATTGAAGTATTCGGGGAAAAGGACAAAGTCACTCTTATAGTCGCTCACGGCATCCACAAAGAACTCCACTTGTTCAAAGAGGTCATCCAGTGTCTTGTAGGTACGCATCTGCCATTGCACCAAGCCGACACGGACGGTAGTTTTGGGGCTTACATAGTCTTGTGTGGGAGCCTGATAGTAGATATTGTCCCATTGCAGCAGGCAGGCATAGTGCTTGGACTCCTCATCATTGGGAAGATAGTTGCGCATCACCTTGCGCACGTGGAAGTCGTTGGAGAGCTGAAAGGTCAGCACCGGGTCGAAGATTTCCTTTTGCTTCACCTTGTCTATGTACTCCTTAGGACGGAGTTGGTCAGCATATTTATAGTAGTTGGGGATACGTCCGCCAAACATGATTGCCTTCAAGTTCAATGTTTCGCAAAGTTCCTTGCGGTATTCATACATGCGGCGTGCCAGACGCAGGCCGCGGTATTGGGGATGAATAAAGACTTCGATGCCATAAAGGATGTTACCCTTCGGATTGTGGGTATTGAAAGTCTCCTTGCCCGTAACCTGAGCGTAGGTGTGGTCGTTCTTCACATCATCGTAGTTCACTATGATGGAAAGTGCACAGCCCACGATTTTCTCGTCAACCACCGTCACAATCTGCCCCTCGGGAAAGATTCGTATCAGCTTTTCTATTTGTTTGTGTGTCCAGAACACATCGCTTCCGTCTGAATAAACACGCGTAAACGATTGTGCCAACTGGTCATAATCTTCAATCTGCAGATTGCGTATCTGTACCTTATTGATTTTCATTGAATCCATAACTTTCTTGCTATTCCTGATTAAAAACAGTGCAAAGGTACAGTTTATCTTTACATGTTATCTTTCCTTTTGAAGATTTTTCTTTCTCATCTTGGACAGATAAGAGAGAATATATGGGATGATAACAAGAAGAGGAGGCGTTCATCAAGCCTCCTCTTTCTCATTTTATATGAACAGTTTCAATAACGTTCTTATCTATTATTTTTTCTATTCTTCCACAGTCTGGTCATGTCTTCCAGTGTCTTGCCTTTCGTTTCGGGAACAAGCTTCCAGACAAACAGAGCGGCCACCACACAGATGATTCCGTATAAGCCATAAGCAAACATGTGCCCGAACTTGTCTCCCATATCTCCCAAACTCATATTGTACATAGGTACGAAGGTGGAAGATACAATGAAATTGAATATCCATTGGAAGGCTACGGCAATGGCTACTGCAGCGCCACGAATGGTATTCGGGAAGATTTCAGCAATCAGTACCCAGCAGATGGGGCCCCAGCTGAACATGAACGAAGCACTGTAGACCATGATGCTGACAACAGCCAACATGGGAGGAAGCCCTGCCACAACGTTGCAAAGAGCTACTCCGAAAGCACCTATCGCCATGCCGATAGACCCCGAGATGAGCAGCGGTTTACGTCCCCATTTCTCGACTGTAAAGACAGCCAGCAACGTGAACAGAATATTGATGATACCCATGATGACGGTTTGAACCATCGGGTTGCCCATTCCCATCGTTTCGAAGATACGCGGTGCGAAATAGAGTACGGCGTTGATACCTACCGCTTGCTGGAATACACTCAGCATGATACCGATAAAGATAACCATCCAGCCATAAGTGAAAAGCTTTTCCGTCTTTTCCTCTGCCGTGGCTTTGATTTGAGACAGAATAACCTTTGCCTGAGCCAAGCCGTTGATACGGCTTAACACCTGGAGTGCCTTATCATCCTTGCCACTCATGGCAAGATAGCGTGGCGTTTCGGGAACAAACAGTACGAGCAACGCAAAGACTCCTGCAGGAACAGCCTCACTGACAAACATCAGACGCCATCCTATCTCTGTGGTCCATGCTGCCGCTTCGGGATTCAGAATCTGGTTGACTCCTTCAATGGCCTTTATCACCGGATTTGAATTCTCGCCCAAAATAAGGAAATTCACGAAGTAAACCACTAACTGGCCGAAGATAATGGCAAACTGGTTCCATGATACCAGAGTCCCGCGAATGTTGCTCGGCGCAATTTCCGCAATATACATCGGGCAGATGGCGGATGCCAAACCAACGCCGATTCCTCCCAATACACGGTAGAAGTTGAATGCCACGAGCAAGGAATAGGAAGGAACACCATAGTCGAAGAAAAGGAATTCCGGGTAGTAGGAGCCTAATGCCGACAGAAAGAACAAGACGCCGGCTATGAAAAGAGAATTCTTACGTCCCAGATTGGATGCGAAGAATCCCGAAAGAGCACTACCGATGATACATCCGATAAGTGCACTGGAAGAGGTAATGCCGTGAATCGTATCTGTGTAGACAAAATCGGGGGCACCCATAAAGAATGCCTGAAGCCCTTTATCGGCACCGGATATGACTGCTGTATCGTAACCGAAAAGCAATCCTCCAATGACGGCTACCAACACAATAGAGAAGAGGTAGAGTTTACTGCCTTTTTCTGTATAATTCATGATATTAATGATTAATGGTTAATGATTAGCGATTAATGATTAGCGATTAATGATTAATATTGAAACACTTCATGCGCAACCTATTAACCACTAATCACTAAACATTGATCATTATTAGCAGTACATATTCACGATTGCCTCATACAATTCCTGCTTGCCGCTGGTCTGTTTCGGCTCACCGTTGGCTTTTGCGTAAGCTACCAAATCCTCCAGCGTCAGTTTGCCATCTTCAAATTCCTTGCCTTTACCACTGTCGAAGGAAGCATAGCGGTCGGCCAGCATCTTTTTGTAAGGAGACTCTTCAAGCAGTTTGGCTGCACTTTCCAGTGCACGTGCCATCACGTCCATACCGGCGATGTGGGCAATGAAAATGTCTTCCAGGTCGGTGGAGTTACGACGGGTCTTGGCATCGAAGTTTGTACCGCCATTGCCAAAACCTCCGTTACGGATGATTTGCATCATGGCCTGGGTCAGTTCGAAGTTGTCGATGGGGAACTGGTCTGTATCCCAGCCGTTCTGGTAGTCACCACGGTTGGCGTCGATGGAGCCGAGCATACCGTTGTCTACGGCTACTGCGAGTTCGTGCTCGAAGGTGTGACCCGCCAAAGTAGCGTGGTTCACTTCGATGTTCACCTTGAAATCCTTGTCCAGATTGTGAGCCTTCAAGAAGCCGATAACGGTTTCGGTGTCTACATCATACTGGTGTTTGGTAGGTTCCATCGGTTTCGGTTCAATCAGGAAGGTACCTTTGAATCCGCGGGCACGGGCATAGTCGCGGGCGATGGTCAACATCTGTGCGAGGTGCTCTTTCTCACGTTTCTGGTCTGTATTCAGCAAAGACATGTAGCCTTCGCGACCGCCCCAGAATACATAGTTTGAACCTCCCAGCTCGATAGTAGCGTCGATGGCGTTCTTGATTTGAACGGCGGCACGTGCCACTACATCAAAATCGGGGTTAGTGGCTGCGCCATTCATATAGCGAGCATGGCCGAATACGTTGGCGGTACCCCACAACAGCTTGATGCCGGTTTCAGCTTGTTTCTGCTTGGCATACGCTACGATTTCCTTCAGGTTGGCTTCGTATTCTTCAATGGTCTCGGCTTCTTCGCAAAGGTCTACATCGTGGAAGCAGTAGTATTCGATACCCATTTTCTGCATAAATTCAAAGCCGGCGTCCATTTTGTTCTTGGCAGCCTGAACCTTGTCAGCCTCACCGTTCCAGGGGAATTTCTTTGTTCCGCCACCGAACTGGTCGCCGCCTTCTGCGCAAAGAGTGTGCCACCATGCCATGGCGAACTTCAGCCATTCACTCATTTTCTTGCCCATGATTACTTTATCGGCATCGTAGTAACGGAATGCCATCGGGTTCTTGCTCTCTTTACCTTCGAATTTAATCTTTCCTATTCCGGGAAAATACTCTTTTGTTGCCATAATCTTAATTTTGTTTTAAAGGATTAATTATTTGATTTAAATAAGTTGCAAAAATTTGTTCATATCAAGATGCCATGAATCAATCATACATTATCTCATTGCTTCTTCCAGACAGTGTTTCCAGCGCGCATATGCGTCGGCATAAGCCTGGCGGTCTGCCACTTTCGGCTCTATCACCTCGAGCTTCTCAAGCGTGGCAAATGCTTCGTTGCTGTCCTTGTATATGCCCGCACCGATTCCGGCGCCTTTGGCGGCACCTACAGAGCCGTCGGTATCATACAGTTCGATGACAGCTCCCGTCACACCGGCCAATGTCTCGCGGAACAGCGGGCTGAGGAACATATTAGCCTTGCCGGCATGAATTTTCTGCACGGGAATGCCCATTTGTTCCATGATGTCGATTCCATATTTGAAGGAGAAAACGATGCCTTCCTGCGCTGCACGGACGATATGCTGCTTGCCGTGCTGGTTGAAGTTGATGCCATGAATGGAGCAGCCTATTTCCTTGTTCTCCAGCATACGCTCCGCACCGTTCCCGAAGGGCAGGATGCTGATGCCGGCACTGCCGATGGGAGCTTGTGCTGCCAGCAGATTCATATCGCTGTAGGAGATGCCTTCGGGAGCAACGGTACGTTTTACCCATGAATTGAGGATGCCCGTACCATTGATGCACAGCAGAACACCCAGACGGGTTTGCCCGGCAGTATGGTTGACGTGTGCAAAGGTGTTGACACGTGACTTGGGGTCGTAGTTCACCTCACCGTTCACGCCGTATACCACGCCGGATGTTCCGGCGGTGGAAGCTATTTCACCCGGATTGAATACATTCAGGGAAAGGGCATTGTTGGGCTGGTCGCCAGCACGGTAAGTGATAGGCGTACCTTCTTTCAGACCCAGCTCTGCGGCTGCAGCAGCATTGACGCGTCCCTGCTCGGAGAAAGTCGGTTTGATGTCGGCAATCAGAGAGGAGTCGAATCCATAATACTCCATCAGAAAATCAGCAACCCGGTTGTTCTTGAAATCCCAGAACATCCCTTCGGACAAACCGGACACCGTGGTACAGATGGTACCGCTCAACTTCATGGCGATATAGTCGCCCGGCAGCATTATCTTATGAATCTTTTCGTAAACGGAAGGCTCATTCTCCTTAATCCAAGCCAGTTTGGAGGCCGTGAAGTTGCCCGGAGAATTCAGCAGATGTGAAAGGCAAGTCTCCTCTCCCAATGTTTCGAAAGCCTTTTGTCCGTAGGGCACGGCTCTGGAGTCGCACCAGATAATGGCAGGACGCAACACCTGCTGGTTTTTATCTACACATACCAAGCCATGCATCTGATAAGAGATACCAATCGCCTTGATGTCTTCTGCGTTTACTCCGGATTCTGCCAATACAGCTTGTGTGGCCAGTTTCAAATTTTCCCACCAATTTCCGGGGTCTTGCTCTGCCCAGCCGGGCTTCACTGCGATAATTTCCGCTTCAGTCTTGGGGAAGAAGGCAGACGATACACATTTGCCGCTTTCCGCATTTACCAGACTCGCTTTTACAGACGAGCTGCCGATGTCATAACCTAATAAATACATTTCTATCAATATTAAAGAATGAAAGTGATATGAAGAATTCAAAATCCGGCTACCGTCGGATTTTATTGTATATCTTTTTGTCAAAACGGTAGTAACGTGCCGCCCGGTGGGCCACGCCTTGCTGTTTTTCTTCCAGAGGAACGACATATTCCATCAGGGCTATCTTTTTATGGAAATTGCGTACGTCGTACTGCTTGTCATACACCAGCTCGTACAAAGTGCGAAGCTGGGATGCGGTGAACTTACGCGGCAATAAGTCGAACAGTGAAGACGGATTGAACTCGACGTACTGGCGGACATAGGTAATGGCTTCCTTGATAATCAGGTTGTGGTCGAATGCCAGAGCCTTTATATCCGGCATGGCTACCCAACTGGCTTGATAATCGTCCAAATCACGGTTCAATGCGCGGTCTATCTTCACCAGGGAAAGATAGGCTATGGTGACAATACGTTCCACCCTGGACTGCATGGCACGTTCCAGCCAATGCACATCTTTGGGGTCCTTCGTACGGTTTTTTGAACCGAATGCCTTAAATTGCATCAGATTGACGTTCTTCAGGCCCGTTAATTCATTCAACACCCGTTTGGCAGCTTCATCTAAGTCCTCATCCATATAAATCAGACTTCCGGGAAGCTTCATATCATGAAAGATTTCTCCTTCTTCCTCTCCTGCACGCTTAATCAGCAGAACCTTTAGCTGTTCTCCGTCAAAACCAATCACTACACAGTCCACAGAGATATGATTGTTTGCCAACGGCGTTTTTTGTTCTATGTTTTGCATAATATATCTCGTTAAGCGCTGCAAATATAAATAGGTTTTTCTAATTTGCGACAAAGGAAAAGAATATTTTTACAATGTTATAAAGCATTATTTTTCAACTGAATACATATCTTACTTTATACAATATCATTTTCAGTTGTTATCGTATGGAATACAATATGTAATTTACAAGAATACACAAGAGGTCTAATTGTAGGAAGTACAATAAGGAGGAAGTGTTTCATTTATAAGTATTTCAGTATCCGGATATCACAGAAGACCCAAGCATACATATTGTATTTTAGCTTCCTCCTTAAAGTAAGGGTATTGCACAAAAAACATCCGTTTGTGCGGTGAATATCAGAAAAACCTCTACCTTTGCAGCACTTTTTATTTAAACACTAAAAAACGAGTAAATATGAAAGCATTTGTATTTCCGGGTCAAGGTGCCCAATTCGTTGGCATGGGAAAGGACCTGTACGAAAATTCGGCATTAGCCAAGGAACTTTTTGAGAAAGCAAATGATATCCTCGGGTATCGTATTACTGATATTATGTTCAACGGTACAGATGAAGACCTGCGCCAGACTAAAGTTACCCAACCTGCCGTATTCCTTCATTCCGTTATTTCCGCCCTCTGCATGGGCGATGACTTTAAGCCGGAGATGACCGCCGGTCACTCACTGGGCGAGTTCTCCGCTTTGGTTGCTGCCGGTGCACTGAGCTTTGAAGATGGTCTGAAACTGGTGTATGCCCGTGCCATGGCTATGCAAAAGGCTTGCGAAGCACAGCCCTCCACTATGGCAGCCATAATTGCCCTGCCGGATGAAAAGGTTGAGGAAATCTGCGCCCAGGTAAGTGCCGAAGGTGAAGTTTGCGTGGCAGCCAACTATAATTGCCCGGGACAGATTGTAATTTCCGGTTCCATAGAAGGTATCAACAAGGCTTGCGAACTGATGAAGGCTGCAGGTGCCAAGCGCGCCTTACCGTTGAAGGTAGGCGGTGCATTCCACTCTCCATTGATGGACCCTGCCAAAGTGGAACTGGAAGCAGCCATCAATGCAACAGAAATCCATGCTCCGAAGTGCCCCGTATATCAGAATGTAGACGCTATGCCTCATACTGACCCGGCAGAAATCAAGAAGAATCTGGTGGCTCAGCTGACAGCATCGGTACGTTGGACGCAAACAGTGAAGAACATGGTTGCCGATGGTGCTACGGACTTCACAGAGTGCGGTCCTGGTGCAGTACTGCAAGGTCTTATCAAGAAAATTGCACCGGAAGCAACGGCTCACGGGATTGCATAATTCTTTGTGTATAGTATATCTTCAAGGCTGTCTTTCTTCGGAGAGGCAGCCTTTCTTTTTAAAGAGCTTTACTTTCCTCTTGTAATCTCTTCTCTATCTGCTACGTCTGTATAGGTACGGAGATGGTAAGGAAAAGAAAAGTCAGAGACAGGCAGAAAAAAAGCTTCCTTTTGTTTTTTATTTCCGATTTTCCCTTACCTTTGTTGCCGTAAAGACAAAGGGGTGCCCTGACGGGCTGAGATTATACCCTCGAACCTGATGCAGTTAGTACTGCCGTAGGAATTGGATATTTTTTTCTTCACTAAACTTGCCGTAAAGACGCTTCTTTGTATTTACTTCCATTGTTTTATTTCTTAATGAACAGAAAAATGAAAGTATTGGTCAACAACAAGGAAGTGAAAACCGGCGCCACTACCCTTTCACAACTTATCGAGGAACTTGCCCTACCGGTGCAAGGCATTGCCGTGGCCGTAGACAACCATATTGTATTTCGCACGGAATGGACAAAATGCGCCCTGAGGGAATACATGTCCATCATCATTATCAAAGCGGCTTGCGGAGGGTGAGGAAGATGAAGGACGAGAGGCTGAAAAACGGAGGAATGCAGTTCATCACGCACTATACGGAGCGATATTCGTACCTGGATGCTGCACGCATGGCTCTTGAGGGCGGTTGCCGCTGGGTGCAACTGCGCATGAAAGACACCCCGGTGGAAACGATAGAACCCGTAGCCTTAGAGGTGCAGGCCCTTTGCCGACAATACGGTGCGACCTTCATCATTGACGACCATGTGGAACTGGTAAAGAAGCTGCGTGCCGACGGCGTACATCTTGGAAAGAAAGACATGCCCATAGCCGACGCACGCCGGATTCTGGGCGCGGAGTACATTATAGGCGGTACCGCCAATACTTTTGAGGATGTACAGCAACACTACAAAGCTGGTGCCGACTACATAGGCTGCGGCCCTTTCCGCTACACCACCACCAAGAAGAACCTAAGCCCGATATTAGGATTGGAAGGCTATGCCGCCATCGTCAACCGGATGCGGGAGGAGAACGTATGCCTGCCCATGGTTGCCATCGGAGGAATTACCATTGCAGACATTCCCGCCATTATGCAGACGGGAGTCAGCGGAATTGCCCTATCCGGCACGGTGCTGCATGCCGATAGTCCGGCAGACGAGATGCGGAGAATCATTTCTTTAATAAAGAATGAAGAAGCAGGGGAAAAAGTAAAGAACGAAAAATTAATATAACACTACTGACATGGAAAAATTAGTGATTGCGGGACGTGAGTTCAACTCCCGCCTGTTTTTAGGAACCGGAAAGTTCCATTCCGACGAAGTGATGGAACAATCCATCTTGGCATCCGGCACGGAAATGGTGACGGTGGCAATGAAACGAATTGAACTGGACAATAAGGAAGATGATATGCTGGTGCATATACAACATCCCGGCATTCAGCTTCTGCCCAATACCTCCGGCGTGCGCAATGCCGAAGAAGCTGTTTTTGCCGCACAGATGGCGCGTGAGGCTTTTGGCACGAACTGGCTGAAACTGGAGATACACCCCGATCCCCGCTATCTGTTGCCGGATTCTGTGGAGACGTTGAAAGCCACGGAGGAACTGGTCAAATTGGGCTTCGTAGTACTGCCCTATTGTCAGGCAGACCCCACACTGTGCAAGAGACTGGAAGAGGCAGGTGCCGCCACCGTCATGCCGCTGGGTGCTCCTATCGGCACAAACAAAGGACTGCAGACAAGGGATTTCTTGAGGATAATCATTGAGCAAGCCAATATCCCCGTAGTGGTGGATGCCGGTATCGGCGCCCCGAGCCATGCGGCAGAGGCTATGGAAATGGGCGCGTCGGCTTGCCTGGTGAATACTGCCATTGCAGTGGCGGGCGACCCCGTGGCCATGGCGGTAGCGTTCAAGCAGGCTGTAGAGGCAGGACGCATGGCATACGAAGCAGGTCTGGGCGCACAAACCGATAATTTTGTTGCGGAAGCCAGCTCACCGCTGACGGCTTTTTTGAACCTATAAAACTGACAATGCAATGAAGCAGAAGATAAAATTCCCCCGTTCTGAGAAAGTATATTTGCCGGGTACCTTGTTTCCCGAATTGCGCGTAGCTATGCGCAAAGTGGAACAAGTGCCCAGTACGAACTTCATAGATGGAGAAAAGGTGATTACTCCGAACCCAGAAGTGTATGTGTATGATACCAGCGGACCGTTCAGCGACCCTGCCGTCGAAGTGGATTTAAAGAAAGGGCTGCCCCGCCTGCGCGAACCGTGGATACTGAAACGCGGCGATGTGGAGCAGCTTCCCGAAATAACGTCGGAGTACGGACGCATGCGCCGCGACGACAGGTCACTCGATTCTCTGCGCTTTGAGCACATCACCCTGCCCTACCGTGCCCTTCAAGGAAAATGCTGCACACAGATGTACTATGCTAAGCAAGGCATCATCACGCCTGAAATGGAGTATGTGGCGATTCGCGAGAACATGAACTGCGCGAAGCTGGGAATAGAGACACACATCACACCGGAATTTGTACGCCGGGAGATTGCCGCCGGACGTGCCCTGCTTCCTGCCAACATCAACCATCCCGAAGCAGAGCCGATGATTATAGGACGTAACTTCCTGGTGAAGATAAATACCAATATCGGAAACTCCGCCACCACCTCCGGCATTGAAGAAGAGGTGGAAAAGGCTTTGTGGAGTTGTAAATGGGGAGGCGACACGCTGATGGACCTCTCCACCGGGGAGAATATCCACGAAACGCGCGAATGGATTATCCGTAACTGTCCCGTTCCGGTAGGTACTGTCCCCATCTACCAGGCATTGGAGAAAGTGAACGGCAAGGTGGAGGACCTCACCTGGGAAATCTACCGCGACACCTTGATTGAACAATGCGAGCAGGGAGTGGACTACTTCACCATCCATGCCGGTATACGCCGCCATAATGTGCATCTGGCCGAGAAAAGGCTGTGCGGTATCGTGAGCCGTGGTGGCAGCATCATGAGCAAATGGTGCCTGGTGCACGACCGCGAGAGTTTCCTTTACGAACACTTTGATGACATTTGCGATATTCTGGCACAGTATGATGTGGCCATCTCTTTGGGAGACGGACTGCGTCCGGGGTCTACGCACGATGCCAACGATGAAGCGCAGTTTGCAGAACTCGACACGATGGGCGAGCTTGTGCTGCGTGCTTGGGACAAGAATGTGCAGGCTTTCATCGAAGGTCCCGGCCACGTGCCCATGCACAAGATTAAGGAGAATATGGAGCGCCAGATAGAAAAATGCCACGATGCGCCTTTCTATACGCTCGGCCCCATCGTGACGGACATCGCACCGGGTTACGACCATATTACGTCTGCCATCGGCGCGGCACAGATAGGTTGGCTGGGTACGGCCATGCTCTGTTATGTCACCCCAAAAGAGCATCTGGCGCTGCCCGATAAGGAGGATGTGCGTGTAGGTGTCATCACCTATAAGATAGCCGCCCATGCTGCCGACCTGGCAAAAGGGCATCCCGGAGCACAAGTGCGTGACAATGCACTGAGCAAAGCACGTTATGAATTCCGCTGGAAAGACCAGTTTGACTTGTCGCTCGACCCGGAACGTGCGTTCAGCTATTTTCATGCAGGGAAGCATGTGGATGGGGAGTATTGCACGATGTGCGGACCGAACTTCTGTGCGATGCGGTTGTCGAGAGAATTAAAAAAGAAATAAATGGGAATTGATAGAGCACTATGTTTTCAGACGAATTAGAACATATATCCTGGGAGGAAACCACGGCACGCATCCATGCCAAGACAGATGCGGATGTACGCCGTGCCCTCTCCAAAGAACATTGTAATGTAGAGGACTTCATGGCCCTCATCTCACCCGCCGCTGCCCCCTATCTGGAGACGATGGCACGATTGAGCAAGAAATACACCGAGGCACGATTCGGGAAGACCATCTCCATGTTCGTGCCTCTTTACATCACGAATTCCTGCACCAACTCTTGCGTGTATTGCGGTTTCCACATCAGCAACCCCATGCCGCGTACCATACTGACGGAAGAAGAAATCGTGAACGAGTACAAGGCCATCAAGAAGCTGGCACCTTTCGAGAATTTGCTGTTGGTGACGGGAGAAAATCCGGCCAAAGCAGGCGTGCCCTACATAGCCCGCGCACTGGACCTGGCAAAACCCTACTTCAGCAATCTGAAAATAGAAGTGATGCCCTTAAAGGCGGAAGAGTATGCAGAGCTGAAAGAGCACGGCATGAACGGTGTGATTTGTTTTCAGGAAACCTATCACAAAGCGAATTACAACATCTACCACCCCCGCGGCATGAAGTCCAAATTTGAATGGCGTGTCAACGGTTTCGACCGCATGGGGCAGGCAGGCGTCCACTCCATCGGCATGGGAGTGCTCATCGGTCTGGAGAAAGAATGGCGAACAGACATCACCATGATGGCTTATCACCTGCGCTATCTCCAAAAACATTATTGGCAGACGAAATACAGCGTCAACTTCCCCCGTATGCGTCCTTCGGAGAATGGCGGCTTCCAGCCCAATGTCATCATGAGCGACCGCGAACTGGCACAAGTCACTTTTGCCATGCGTATCTTTGATCATGATGTGGACATCTCCTACTCCACCCGCGAGCCTGCCGATATACGCGACCATATGGCAACACTCGGTGTGACAACCATGAGCGCCGAAAGCAAGACCGAGCCGGGAGGATATTACAGCTATCCGCAAACGCTGGAACAGTTTCATGTCAGCGACGAGCGCAAGGCTGTGGAAGTGGACAAAGCGTTGAAACGCCTGGGGCGCGAACCGGTGTGGAAAGATTGGGATGCGAGTTTTGATTTGAAGGCTTTCAAGAGATGAGTGACCGAATACAGAACCTTAATAACAATGAACAAATGAACCGATATGCCAGACAAACGTCCCTTCCCGAAATAGGCGAAGCCGGACAAGAGAAACTGCGTAATGCCAAGGTGTTGATAGTCGGTGTGGGAGGATTAGGTTCTCCCATTGCCCTCTATCTGGCGGGAGCAGGAGTCGGAACGCTGGGATTGGTGGACGATGACCAAGTCAGCATCAGTAATCTTCAACGTCAGGTTCTGTATGCTGAAGCTGACCTTGGGCAGCCTAAACCTCTATGTGGCGCCCGTAGAGTGCAGGGTTTGAACAGCGATGTAAACGTGGAAGTATACCCCTTCCGTCTGGACAAGAAGAATGCCGGGGAACTGGTAAGGAACTACGATATAGTGGTAGACGGGTGCGACAACTTCGCTACCCGCTACTTGCTGAATGACGTATGCAACGCTTGGGGCAAGCCCTACGTTTATGGTGCCATTCAAGGCTTTGAAGGCCAAGTATCCGTTTTCTGCTACGGTGAAGGTGCGAAAAACTACCGTGACCTCTATCCGGATGAAGAAGGGACACTGCTCATGCCGTCTCCGGACAAATCGGTTATCGGCGTAACCCCTGCCATTGTGGGTAGCGTAGAAGCCAATGAAGTATTGAAACTGATTTGCGGCTACGGTGAACCCTTGGTTGGAAAGCTATGGACGATTGATTTAAGGACCATGCAGTCGTATATTTTCTCATTATAGACAAACATCCATAAAGATATGAAGCTGATAGTCATTACCACGCCGCAATTCTTTGAAGGAGAAGCAGCGGCAGTTACCTCCTTATTCCAAAACGGTTTGGAAATACTCCACCTGCGCAAGCCGGGAGCTTCGGCAGAGGAGATGGGGAATTTTCTTCAACAACTACCGATGGAATATATGCCGCGCATTGTCACGCATGAGCAATTCCAGCTGGCATCCGTTTTCGGTCTGAAAGGAATTCATCTGAACGGGCGCAATCCGCAGATACCGTCCGGATATAAGGGACACATCAGTTGTTCCTGCCACTCTCTTGAAGAAGTGTTGAAACATAAATCAGATTGTAACTATGTGTTCCTCAGTCCCATTTATGACAGTATATCCAAAGAAGGCTACTCTTCCGCTTACTCCTGCGATACCTTGAAGAAGGCACAGAAAGCTGGTATTATCGACTCCAACGTCATGGCATTGGGTGGCATCAGCCTGGAGCATCTTCCGGAAATAGCCGCTTTAGGTTTCGGAGGTGCCGTCCTGCTAGGAGACATCTGGCAGCAAGCGAAGGAAGATTTCATCCCCCACTTCCTCCACCTGAAACAGCTCTCCTCCCCCCTTCTTTAATTTTTAATTTTTAATTATCTCATGCTTCCCCCTATTATCCTTTCCATTGCCGGTTCCGACTGTTCGGGCGGTGCAGGCATACAAGCAGACATAAAGACCATTTCCGCTTTGGAAGGTTATGCCGCTTCCGTCATCACGGCTGTTACTGCACAAAACACACTGGGAGTACAATCGGTTTATCCGATACCTGCGGATATGGTTAAAGCACAAATCACCTCTGTTATGGATGATTTAAGGCCGGATGCCGTCAAGATAGGTATGGTACATGATGCCAGTATTGTGACCGCCATTGTCGATTGTCTTCAGACTTATACTCCGGAGTGTATAGTCTATGACCCCGTCATGATATCGACCAGTGGACGGCGACTGATGACCGAAGAAACTATACAAGTCATTAAGGCGGAACTGTTTCCGCTATGCACCCTCATTACTCCCAACCTGAATGAAGCAAGCCTGCTGTGGGGGCAAACCATTGCCGGCACTGTAGAGATGCAGCAAGCGGCACGGGAATTATCCTGCAGATACAACACCGCTGTCCTCGTCAAAGGCGGACATCTGGAGGGCAATGACATGTGCGACGTGCTTTATTGCCGGCAACCTTCTGCCGGGGCTGACGTCCTGCCATCCGGATGCATCCTCTATTCCAACCCCAAAATAGAGAGCCGTAACCTGCACGGCACGGGGTGTACCCTTTCCTCTGCCATAGCTACATTTCTTGCCGGTGGCAGCAAACCCGATGAAGCGGTCCGCAAGGCTAAAGAGTATATCAGTATTGCGATAAATCAGGGGAAAAACATGGATATAGGACACGGAAACGGTCCGTTATGGCACTTTCCTTTATCGGAATAAGAGCTCGTCGAAACGCATTATCTGTTTACCCTAAACGCATTATCTGTCAGCCTCCGATACATCATGTGTTTGGCACCAACGGACAATGCGTTCTGACAAGCCTGCTCCTTAGTAGCGTATGCCCAAAATGTTCCTGGCATCGTCTTTCTTGAACAGTGAATCAATGACGTCTAAAATCCCTACTTTTTTTAGCCATATACCTATTAATATGAAATAATCTGTTATTTTTGCAGATACTATCACAATAAATAGGTAAAAACACATGGAAAAAGCAAAAGTATACTACTCTGACTTGCGTACCTCCCCTACATCCAATCTTTTGGATAAAATGGAACGCTTGCTGAGAAGGGCAGGCATCGAGCAACTTCCTTTGAAAGATAGCTTTGCTGCCATTAAAATCCATTTCGGCGAACCCGGTAACCTGGCATACTTACGTCCCAATTATGCAGCTCGAATGGCAACCCTGCTTCGCAGCCTGGGAGCCAAACCTTTCTTGACGGACTGCAACACGCTGTATTCCGGTCGTCGTGCCAATGCCGTAGACCACTTGCAAAGTGCGATGGAGAATGGCTTTAACCCTATCTCGGCCCAGTGCCAGGTCATTATCGGCGACGGGCTGAAAGGAACGGACTACCGCGAAATCCCTCTGAACGGGGAATATTGTCCGGCACCCAAAATCGGTACAGCGATAGCCGACGCCGATATTGTAATCAGTATGAACCACTTCAAGGGACACGAACAAGCCGGTTTCGGCGGCGCCTTGAAGAATCTGGGTATGGGATGTGCCAGCGTAGGCGGAAAGCTGGAACTGCACTGCGCCTCGCAACCCAAGATTGACGTAGAAAACTGCATAGGCTGCAACATCTGCGTGAAACACTGCGCACACGACGCCGTGCACCTCAATGCAAGCCGCAAGGCAGAAATAGACTACACCAAATGCGTAGGTTGCGGACAGTGCGTAGCTCTCTGCCAGCACGACGGTGCCGTGATGGGTGCCGAAGATACTTCCGAACGCCTGAACTACAAGATTGCCGAATATGCCTTGGCTGTCGTTATGGGCAAGCCCCATTTCCACATCAGCTTCATCATGAACGTATCTCCCGAATGCGACTGCTGGAACCACAACGATGCCGCCATCGTGCCCGACCTCGGCATCCTGGCTTCGGCAGACCCGGTTGCACTGGACAAGGCATGTGCAGATATGGTCATCCAAGCCCCGATACTGCACGGCAACAATTGCCTCGCCACGGCACACGAGCACGATGACTTGTGCGGGTGCGACAAATTCCACTTGATGCACCCCGACACGGACTGGCTTGCCGGGTTGCGCCATGCCGAGAAAATCGGATTGGGAACCATGAAATATGAATTGGTGAAGATTTGACTAAACCTTTTCTGTCTTAAACAGTCATATTAAAAATAGATTTATCAATTAATGCATAATATTATACAAATGGAAACATCTGCAAAACTTTATTCCCTGCCTTTCGGCAACGTAAAGACCTATCTATTCGCCCTGCTGTTCGTGGCAGGAAACATCGCCTTGCCGCAACTCTGCCATCTGGTCCCGGCAGGCGGTCCGACGTTGCTTCCCATCTATTTCTTCACACTGATAGCTGCTTATAAATATGGTTTCAAGGTAGGTCTGCTGACGGCTATCCTGTCGCCGGTCATCAATCATCTGCTTTTTGCCATGCCTGCAGCAGCCGTGTTGCCGGCCATACTTATAAAGTCCGGTCTGCTGGCCGGAGCCGCCGCTCTTGCTGCACGCTATGCCAAGAATATCTCTTTATTGGCATTGCTGGGCGTGGTTCTCTCCTATCAAATTATCGGTACGGCCTTTGAATGGGCTCTGTGCGGTAATTTCTTTCTGGCTGTGCAAGATTTCCGTATGGGCATTCCGGGTATGCTGATTCAGTGGTTCGGAGGATATGTACTGCTGAAAGCAATCGCAAAAAATTAAGCGTATATTCTCAAACAGTATCCCTTAATCCTAAAACTTTGTTCGCAAACTGCGGATACATATCCCCAGTTTGCGGATGTCTATCCCAAGACTTGGGATAGACATCCGCAAACCATAAACTAAGTTTTTTCTTAACTGATAAAAACTTTTTCCCTAACCAAGAAAAACTTTCTCCTTAATAGAGAAGACTTTTCTCTTAATACTTTGAACTTTTTTCCGCTATTTTCCTTTCTCCCTACGATAAAATCATTAATTTCGTGCCGAACAATATATTATATTTTCAACATGGAGGTAGCAACGAACAACTGGTTCACTAAAAAATATCCGATAGGTTTTGCCTTGAGCGGCGGTTTCATCAAAGGCTTTGCCCATTTGGGTGCCATGCAATCTTTATTGGAACATGACATCAAGCCCAATATACTTTCCGGAGTCAGTGCCGGAGCCTTGGCCGGGGTATTCTACGCCGACGGCAATGAACCGCATAAAGTTCTTGACTACTTTGCCGGGCACAAGTTTCAGGACCTGACCAAACTGGTGATTCCCAAAGTCGGATTATTTGAATTGGGAGAGTTCATCGATTTCCTGAAAAGCAATCTGAAATCCAAGAAACTGGAAGAACTGCAAATCCCTCTGATTATTACAGCTACTGACCTGGACCACGGACGTCTGGTACATTTCCATAAAGGGGACATCGCCGAACGCGTAGCAGCTTCGTGTTGCATGCCGGTATTGTTTGCCCCGGTCAATATAGACGGCACCCATTACGTGGACGGAGGCCTGCTGATGAACCTGCCTGTCTCTACCCTCCGCCGTATATGCGAAAAAGTGATTGCCGTGAATGTCAGCCCTTTGATGGCAACCAAGTATAAAATGAACATTGTGAGTATTGCCTTACGTTCCTATAACTTTATGTTTCGCTCCAACTCTTTTCCTGAACGCGAGAAGGCTGATTTACTGATAGAACCTTATAACTTGGAGGGATACAGCAATACAGAGCTGGAAAAGGCGGAGGAGATATTCATGCAGGGATATAATACGACCAATGATATATTGGAACGCCTGTTCATAGACAAAGGCAGCATTTGGAAAGAATAAAATAACCATTCTATAACATAGAAAACAAAGAAATGAACGACGAAAACAAATTGATTATTTATCAAGTGTTCACCCGACTATTCGGAAACAACAATAACCACTGCATCAATAATGGCAGCATCACCGAAAATGGATGCGGCAAGATGGCTGACTTTACAGCCAAGGCGTTGGGAGAAATCAAGAAGCTTGGCGCTACACATATATGGTACACGGGCATCATTGAGCATGCTACGCAAACTGACTACCGCCGTCACAATATCCAACCCGACCATCCGGCCATTGTGAAAGGTAAAGCCGGATCTCCCTATGCCATCAAGGACTACTATGATGTCGACCCGGATCTCGCCAAGGACGTACCGGAGCGTATGAAAGAGTTTGAGAATCTGGTGCAGCGCACTCACCGTAGCGGTCTGAAGGTCATCATAGATTTTGTTCCCAACCACGTAGCTCGTCAATATCACTCGGATGCCCAGCCGGATGGCACTTCACAACTGGGTTCAAACGATGATACCAACTATGCGTTCAGCCCATATAATAACTTCTATTATATCCCGAAATCGGAACTGCATGGCCAATTTGACATGAAAGGTGCAGCCACCGAACCTTATAGGGAATTTCCGGCAAAAGCTACCGGAAACAACCGTTTTGACGCATATCCAAACATTACCGATTGGTACGAAACTATAAAGTTGAATTATGGAGTGGATTATCAGAACGGCGGGACTTGCCATTTCGACCCCATTCCCGATACATGGACCAAGATGCTGGATATCATGCTGTTCTGGGCGGGAAAGAACATAGACGGTTTCCGTTGCGATATGGCCGAGATGGTTCCCGTAGAGTTCTGGGAATGGGCAATTCCGCAGGTCAAGGAGCAATATCCCTCCCTGCTGTTTATAGCCGAAGTCTACAACCCGGGAGAATACAAGAATTACTTGTTCCGTGGCAAGTTTGATTATTTATACGACAAAGTAGGACTTTATGATACCTTGCGAGCTGTTACTTGCGGGTATGAATCGGCAACTGCCATCACCCGCTCTTGGCAAAGTCTGGGAGGCATAGAAAAACGCATGTTGAACTTTCTGGAAAACCATGACGAGCAACGTATCGCTTCCGACTTTTTTACCAGTAACCCGCGCAAGGCGATTCCGGCACTCATTGTGTCAGCCTGCATGAACACCAATCCGATGATGATTTATTTCGGTCAGGAGTTTGGTGAGCTGGGCATGGATAGCGAAGGTTTCAGCGGCCGGGACGGACGTACAACCATCTTTGACTATTGGAGTGTAGATACCATCCGCCGTTGGCGCAATGACGGCAAGTTCGACGGCAAGATGCTGACGGAGGACCAGAAACACCTATACAGCATTTATAAACGGTTGCTGACTCTTTGCAATGAAGAAAAGGCCATCTCTCAAGGAGCTTTCTTCGATTTGATGTATGCCAATGTCAACGGATGGCGCTTTAATGAACATAAGCAATATACATTCCTGCGCAAATTTGAGAGGGACCTGCTGCTGTTTGTCGTGAACTTCGACCATATCTCGGCAGACCTTGCCATAAATATTCCTTCTCATGCTTTTGACTTCCTGCAAATACCGCAGATGGATCAGTACAAAGCTACGGAGCTGCTCAGCGGAAAAGAAGAAAACATAAGTCTGCTTCCCTATAAGGCTACTAATGTGGCCGTCGAAGGATATGGAGGAAAGATACTTAAGATAAAGCTATAATGGGGGCACAACTCAGGTGATTTATTAGGTTTGGCACTAATTATGCAGAACAACACGGATTTCTTAATCGCTTCGCGGCTTTCCGCATAATCAGTGCCAAGTCTTTATTGGTTCTCTTCCATATATTCCTTCAGTCGATATAGCCGCGTGATGGCAGGATTATAAAAATCATCAGGATAATGTGCATCTATATCACTGAGGTTAGCTTGCACAAAACGTTTCACATCCACTATGTTCTCAGCATCAGACAATGTTACACTTTGAGGGAAAGATGTGCTCTTTGCCCAATCTATCAGCGCTTTAACGCTATCTTCATCAAATTTATATTCGGCCATATTCTACATTTTTTCTTGCAAAGATAGTGCAAACTGGATGCAGAATAAAATGACCCACCCATTTTTTATGCTAAAGTTATCCTCATCTGCATGAACAAAATCTCGATTTGTTGTGTTATATAAATGTGTTTTTCATAGTATTAGATATAAGATTAATTAAAAGAGACGTACCCGCTTGTGATAAGTAAGTACATCAAAAACAGAAGCGTCTGTTTGATTGATAAATGTGTAAGGAGCATCGGTTTACCAGAGCCGATGCTTTTTTTACCCTTCTTTGTAGCATGTTAGAAATATTATCCGTAAATTTGGCAGATAATAAGGAAAGAATATGATATGAATATCCCTGTTATATTTCAATTTTTGAAAGAACTGTCTGCAAACAACAATCGTGAATGGTTCAATTCTCACCGGGAACAGTATGAAGTAGCCCGCAGCGAGTTTGAAAACTTGCTTACAGTAATTATCTCCCGTATCTCTTTGTTTGATGAAAGCATCCGTGGCATAGAAGCAAAGGACTGTACATACCGTATTTATCGTGATACACGCTTTTCCGAAGATAAAACTCCCTACAAGACACATCTGGGAGGATATATCAATGCGAAAGGAAAGAAATCCGACCATTGTGGCTATTACGTGCATCTGGAACCGGGAAACTGCCTGTTGGCCGGTGGAAGTTATTGTCCTCCCTCGCCCTTGTTAAGAGCTCTGCGACAAGCAGTATACGATAATATGGATGAATTTCGTAGCATAGTGGAAGATCCCGCTTTCAAGCAATACTTCCCCATCATCGGAGAGAATTTTCTAAAAACAGCTCCAAAAGGATTTCCAAAGGACTATCCCTATCTGAAATACCTTCAGTGTAAAGAGTATACGGTTGCCTGCTGCCAGCCGGACAGCTTCTTTCTTGCTCCAGACTTTTTGGATCGTACAGACGACATCTTCAAGCAGATGAAGCGTTTTTCTGATTTTGTGAATTACACCATAGACGACTTTGAATAATTTACCTATATAACTAACTTAAAACATTTGAATTATGGTTGTAGACAGACTTGAAAACATAGAAAAATATACTTTGCTGCATCCTCTGTTTGAGCAGGCCATTGATTTTTTAAAATCACATGATTTGCACTCTTTGGAAATCGGCAAGACCGAACTGAAAGGAAAGGACTTGTTGGTCAATGTGGCTCAGACAAATCCAAAAGAAAAAGAGAATGCCAAACTGGAAACTCATAAAGACTATATTGACATTCAAATACCTTTGTCCGGTACGGAGATAATAGGTTATACCGCCGCCCAAGACTGCCTTCCGGTTGATGCTCCTTACAATGCGGAAAAAGACATCACTTTTTTTGAAGGACTGGCAGAGAGCTATATTGCAGTGAAGCCCGGAATGTTTGCTATCTTTTTCCCTCGGGACGGGCATGCTCCGGGTATTACTCCTGACGGTGTAAAAAAAGTAATTGTGAAAGTTAAAGCGTAAATTTATCAAATATCCAAAACTCATCCTCTATATGGAAACATTGAATTTAATCAAGAATGACCCATGGCTGGAACCTTTTGCCGATGCCATCAACGGACGTCATCAACATGCCATAGACAAAGAACTAGAACTGACCAATAAAGGAAAGTTAACCTTATCTGATTTCGCATCCGGATACCTCTATTTCGGTCTGCATCGTACTGACGACGGCTGGGTTTTCCGCGAATGGGCGCCTAACGCAACCCAAATCTTTATAGTCGGAACTTTTAACGGTTGGAAGGAAGAAAAGAAATACAGCCTGAAACGCAAGGCAAACGGCAATTGGGAAATCAAGCTTCCTGCTGATGCTGTGAAACACGGTGACTTGTACAAGCTGATGGTACATTGGGACGGCGGTTGCGGTGAGCGCATTCCTGCATGGGCTACACGTGTCGTACAAGACGAACAGACTAAAATATTCAGTGCCCAAGTTTGGGTTCCGGAGAAACCCTATAAAATGAAGAAGCGGGTTTTCAAGCCGTCTACAGATCCTTTGTTGATATATGAATGCCATATCGGTATGTCTCAGCAGGAGGAAAAGGTCGGTAGCTATAAGGAATTTCAAGAAAAGATTCTTCCACGTATCGCCCAAGAAGGCTACAACTGCATACAGATTATGGCTATCCAGGAACATCCCTATTATGGTAGCTTCGGATACCATGTTTCCAGTTTCTTTGCCGCTTCTTCCCGCTTTGGTACTCCGGAAGAACTGAAAGAACTGATTGATACAGCCCATAGCATGGGGATTGCGGTTATCATGGATATTGTCCATTCACACGCTGTGAAGAATGAAGTGGAAGGCTTGGGTAACTTTGCCGGTGATCCTAATCAATATTTCTATCCCGGTGGACGTCGGGAACACCCGGCTTGGGATTCACTTTGCTTTGATTACGGCAAGAACGAAGTTATTCATTTCCTGCTTTCTAACTGTAAATTTTGGTTGGAAGAATATCATTTCGACGGCTTCCGCTTTGACGGAGTGACTTCCATGCTATATTATAGCCATGGTTTGGGAGAAGCATTCTGTAATTACGGAGATTACTTCAACGGACATCAAGACGACAATGCCATTTGTTATCTGACACTTGCCAACAGGCTTATCCATCAAGTCAATGCCAAAGCCATTACTATTGCCGAAGAAGTATCGGGAATGCCCGGACTGGCGGCAAAATATGAAGATGGCGGCTACGGATTTGATTACCGTATGGCCATGAATATTCCCGATTATTGGATTAAGACAATCAAGGAGAAAATAGATGAGGACTGGAAGCCATCCAGCATGTTCTGGGAAGTGACCAACCGCCGCAAAGATGAAAAGACCATCTCCTATGCGGAAAGCCATGACCAAGCTTTGGTGGGTGACAAAACCATCATTTTCCGCTTGATTGATGCGGATATGTACTGGCACATGCAGAAAGGAGACGAAAACTATACCGTAAATCGCGGCATTTCTCTCCATAAAATGATACGTTTACTGACTGCGACTACTATCAACGGCGGTTATCTTAACTTTATGGGCAATGAATTCGGACATCCGGAATGGATTGACTTCCCCCGTGAAGGTAACGGTTGGTCATGTAAATATGCCCGCCGTCAATGGGATTTGGTGGACAACAAGAATCTGGCATATCATTATATGGGTGACTTTGATGCTGCCATGTTGGGAGTTGTAAAAAGCATAAAGAACTTCCAAGCTACTCCGGTCCAAGAAATATGGCATAATGACGGTGACCAGGTATTGGCCTATATGCGCAAGGACTTGATTTTTGTATTCAACTTCAACCCCAAGCAGTCTTTTACTGATTATGGTTTCTTGGTTCCTGCCGGAACTTATGAAGTTATTTTGAATACTGATAATCCAGATTATGGCGGTAATGGTTTAACGGATGATACCATCAAACATTTTACCATCCACGATCCGCTTTATAAAAAAGACAAGAAGGAGTGGCTGAAGCTTTACATACCGGCACGTACAGCTGTTGTACTGAGAAGAACTAAATAATCATTTTATAACATTAAAAAAGAGGCAGATATCTGAATTGATATCTGCCTCTTTTTTATATAGGAGAGTCTTTTATTTCAATTGACTGTCGATGAAGTTCAACATCGTTTTTGCATTATCCATCATCTTCTTTTGAGCTGGTTTGTTTGCAGAGAGCAATGGAATAAGTTTATCCAAATATTCTTTGGCTTCCTTGAATTCAACTTTTGCTTTTTCTACATCTGTTTTCATGGTATTGGCACCCTTACTATAATACAAAGAACCCAGACTGTTAAGTGCATTTACATTATCTGCTTGGATAGCTATGGCTTGTTTAAAAGCTTCTTCGGCTGCATCCATCTTTTTGGCTTTCTGCGCCATGATACCTTGATTTACGTAATAAGTAGCATACAATTTAGTCAATGTTTTGTTACCGGGATTTGCTTCCAGCCCTTCCTTTAAAGTGGCAACATACTCATCATTTTTCTTCAAATCTTTCAAAGCACCGGCTTTACCTATATAAGCATTTGCCAAGTTGTACTTTTTCTGTACAGCAATATCAAAATACTTCAAAGCTTCGGCAGGTTTCTTTATCTTATCGGCACAAACGCCACAGTTATATGCAATTACGGAGTCTTGGTTGTTTGTTTGTGTTAGATAAGTACTAAATTTTGTGTAAGCTTCCTGGTAATTCTTAGCTTCAAGAGCAGCCTTACCATCGTTGACCAACTGGGCAGGGTCAGCATTCTGCGCAAAGAAATTCGTAGCTGCACAACATAGTGCAATAGATAAGATTAATTTTTTCATATGCTTTAATTCATTTAAAAGTTGATTCCCAAAGTTAGTTTACAATGGTATAGAAGCAAAACCTTTTTACTTTTTTTGAGGTTTTTAGTATAGTCGTAACAAGTGTTATTTTACGTAAAAGCAAATATCTGGATGTGTTTTTGGGGCTTTGTCACATATGTTACACTTATACTTTGAATATCATATTATCTTTGCAACAAAAAAGATTATGGAACAATTACATGCACATGAAATCTTCCACATGATGGAAGGTAATAGTTATACTGAGTTATCATTGAGAGAAGCCATTATCCAAAAATTCGGAGAGCGGCAGCGTTTCTTCACTTGCTCTGCCGACAATATGGATGTAGATACCCTTATAGAATTTCTTAAAAGAAAAGGAAAATTTATATCCGCCAATGGTGGATTTACCGTCGATATGATTAAAGTTTGCAATCATTGGTGAGGAATATTAATTCTTGCTTTTGTTAAATCGAACATTATTTATGTTAATGGTTAACAGAAATAATATTCTACTAAACCATGTTATAATATCCACTGATTACCCACTAAAATTTGGATATCTCCTGCAAGTACGTATCTTTGTACTGTGTTTTTCATAGTATTAGATTTAAGGTTAATAAAAAAGATTGGCTGTCTGGGATAGATAGCCTTTTTTTATGTCTAAATGTCATCTTTCCCCTTTTTAGTTATAGTTTTATTCTATCTTTGTAGGTCAGATAATCCACGCAACATTAATAGAATAAACTGAATATGGGAAAACGCTTTATTTTTATCTTGATGGCATGCTCATTATTGAGTATAGCTACTGTTGTGCATGCACAACATATTGACAAGCAAACCTATACTTTTGCCATCAAAAAGGCTGATACTCTGAAACTGGACAAGTATGTAATGATTGATCAAATACAAGGGACACAATCAAAGCCCGTCATTCTTTTTGCATTTGGGGGAGGTTTCAAAGGCGGGAGAAGAGATAATCCCGATTACATTTCTTATTTTCATTTTCCCAATTATATACTTTAATGCACCAATCACACAAAAATAAAAGCCGCACCCAAATTCAAACTTAGGTGCGGCTATTCTTAATTGCAAATTTTCAATTAAGCTATAAAAATACATATTCCATTATTACCTAATTCTTTAACAGGTATATCCATTTCCTTTAAAGAATTACGTATCATATTAGAAGTACATGGTCTTTCTTTCATCAAGACTTGCATGTCTCCTCTAAAATCAGGCATATAAATGTAATAATACACCTGCTTTAAACACTTACTAAATACTTTTTCCAATAAGGTCTTTAAACGATTTAAATCGTCCATAATGGTATTCTTTTAGATTTGTTAATACTCTTAATGCTCTATCATTCGTCTAAAAAATCTAAAGCATTAATTTTCAATACAAATATAGAGAAACTAAATTAAACGACCAAAAATCGCAATAAAAGACCACCAGAAAACAATCCATCTTTATGGATGTTTTCTAAAATCAAAAGCCAACCACTTAATTATAAGTCGGTTGGCTTTTACTGTTATACTACTTATTATTTTTTTAACACTTTCGCTATCTTTTCAAACACTCCAGCTTTTTTCTCATCCCACTCTTGTGCTTTCTTCTCAAAATACGGTATCATCTTATTATGCTCATCCAAACATTTCAACCTCATCAATTTAGTATCAAATTCAGCACGTTCCCCAATAAGTTGCTGCTTATCCCAAGCTCTTGTAATCATACCAAATCCGGGCATTGTGGGACTTGGTGCAAATTTCTTAGAAATACATTCAGTTAGCCATGAAAGGCTATCAATAATATCTTCAACCTTTTTACTATTTGGTTCACTTGTCGTCTTTTTTACAGACTTTTCTGTTTTACTTTCTTTTTCTTCCACCTTCTTCACAACTTCTACTTTCTTTTTGGAAAAGGCTTCAAACGGGAACATATAAACTACTGAACATTGTTCAATGGCAGAATTAGACTTCAAATAGGCAGAAATATAAGGCTCATTACCCAAAATGTCCTTATTATCTCTTTTGTTTTCATTTCTCGCCTTAGCATTCCAACGGAAATCGCTATCAACCATTGAATTAGCCCAAGTACACCAAGCAATAGTACTCCCTACCATCCAAACTTTAAAATACTTATCGCCTTCTTCTCCCGCATATTCAAATGCTTTCTGCGGACTCAAAATGATAATATCACTTTGATTAATATCCGTAAAATTAACTTGCTTTCCTTTACGCAAAGCATTCACGATTTTATCAAACAGTACTTCATTGTTTGCTTTCAAATACTCTAAAACTGAATTTTCATTATTGTTCATATCTTCTCATTTTAATGTTTCTACCCAATTATCAAATTTCCGATAAACCACACTGCAAAAGCTGTCATATTGGCTACACCAAGTTTCTTTATAAAGATGCCAAATGCAGAATTTACCCAAAAATCTCTTGGAGCAATCGTTACTTCCACACTCAAAGCATATCCTATAAAGAATGCTATAATACCAAATACTCCAGCAAGTCCCGAAGCTGCACTTTCAGCCCAAAACATAATATCTATTGCAACTAATGCAATGATATTCAATACTAACAATACGAATGTTATACAACCCATAATTCTACTATTTTAATGATTCAACAATTTCATCTACATATACATTTGCAACATTTTCGGCTGTTGCTTTAATGTCTTCTAATATTGGAAACCTTTTGACTATTGCACCTCGTGCAGTTCCCGACAAATGCGGCAACATTATTGATTTGACATTTACCATACATTTATCCAAAACTTCTTTCGCTTTCTTACCTAAACAAACACAAAGATTTGGTCTCACTAAGTCTAATTCTTTTTGCAATATATCAGTATATGTCTTTAATCTATTTTCAGCAAAAGTCTTAGACATTTCTCTATCATGTACAAAATACTTATTCGCATCAGTCAAGTATATTGCAAACCTTTTCTTAATCAGACCATTAATCAACAAGTCGGCCATTTTACCTCCACTTCCACTTTTCCTATGGGTTGCATCATGTAACCCAAATGGACTTGACACTATTGCATCATGGCATTCTTCATACCATTTTGCATCACGTAACGGGTCTTGCGCAATAAGCATAATTCGGACATTATCGACTTGAACATTAAACCAAGTCGGCAAATCCAAACCTATTGCACCTTTATCCGCAAAATCTTTTCTAAACAATGGATTCAAAATGGGAATACAAACAGAGGTAGTATCTGTATATCCATTAAAAGGCTTCAAATCATCGGAAAACTCTTTTTGCCATTCTGCATACGAGAAGTCATAGCACTTTCTCATTTGCTTATAACGAGCCTTTAACATATCTAATTGCTGAATACCCAACAATTCATCAGCAACTAATTTTGGAATATCATCCGACAAATGACAATCATTGCAGAAGACTGTTCTCATACACAATCACTTTGCGCTCCCCCAGTCTCAAAGAAAGCATTTTCTAAAATAGGGAAGGCGCAAGACTGTTATCAAATTCCGTCAATGGGTTCTGGACTACCTCTGCACCGAAAAATGAAAACAGCTCACGCCTTTGGCTGTATATCAACACATCAATGCTATATATGCAAACCAAAGGGAGCATTCTTTCATATTCCTCAGTGCAGGTGAATTGTCCAGATTCATTAACAAGGAATAAGCTAAACGCTTCCTAAACTATGTCTGTCCACTTGGGACAATGCAAATATAGGAACTATTTAGCAAAAATGCTACTTCGTGAACTGCTCTTTTTCTATTTTCAATTCAAATTTACCCATTCTTATGGGTAAATCAAACTTTGATACTTTAATCTTTTATAGGCTGACATCGTAAAATAAATAAATCTTTGAACATCTGTTAGTCCTCTCGTATTATATCTAAATGCAAATTCATCACAGTATTTATCCAAATGCTTTGGACTTACCTTATGATATATTCCTAATATTCCACGTTTCAAGTGTGACCAAAATCCCTCAATACTATTGGTATGGAATCCGTCTTTTACATATTCGCCAGTACTATGTTCAACTACTTTATGAATATAATTTTTCGATATTCCAGTATAACCTTTCCATCCATCTGTTATAACGGTAGAACCTTCCTTGACTAAAGTATTGATTATCGTTTTCAAAACCTTTCCACCAGTATTTGGAACAACGGCTGTATATGCCATTCCATTAGATAATAGACCTACTACGGGAGTCTTAACTTTAAGGCTTCTTCCTTGTGCATTCTTTACTCTACCTTTATTCTTACCACCTACATAGGTTTAATCAACTTGTGTCATATCATTAAATTGAACTACAAGCTTGTCTTTCAAATAATGTCTTATCCGTTCCAACATAAACCAAGCTGTTTTCTGTGTTACATCTATATCTTTAGATAATTGTATGCTACTTATTCCTTTCTTATGGACTAAGAATATATACAATGCATAGAACCATTTCTTTAATGATACATGACTACCTTCAAACATAGTACCAATAGTAACCGTAAATCTTTTCTTACATCGTTTACATTTATATAGTCCTTTAAATTCTCCATTAGACTTTAACTTATAATGCTCTTTCGTTTGACAATTACAGTGTGGGCAAATCGGTTCTCCATGCCATTTAATATCTTCAAGAAATTCTCTACATGATTTTTCACCATAAAAGGATTTCATCAAATCAATAAATGACTTTACTTCTCGCATTTGTTTATTCTTCTTTATTATTTCTACAATATTGATTATTTCTGTTTCCAATTGACATGTTATTTTTATTATATAAATATAATAAAAAATCATAACATATAAAAATAAGTATCTAAAAATTAGGCACTTAAATAAAACAATTGAGTATAATTATCATATACATATTTAAAGATAAAATGTTACATAAAAAATAAACCCGATTTTGCAGAGTCGGGTTCTTGTTACATATCTCCTGTATATTACAGGGCATTAAGATGTTCCAATATTTCAAGTATTTCATGGAACATTCCTAAAACTATTAGGACTATCTCTAATAGGACTATCTCTAATAGTTTAATAATTAGTATAGTTTTATTTCTCATATACTTTTTGATAGTCCTTTTATGAACTATCAAAATTATATATCAGAGTGCCCTTACAAATCAAGGTTGATATAACAATTATTATGAAACATTTATCTTTATGGTCAAATACCTCAATTCAACTTGGGCATTTGACCTTTATTTAAGACAAATTAATATTGCTCATTTAAACATTAACCAAGTGCTTCCAGTACGATACTTGGAACACTTGGTTTTTACTACCATGAAAACTACTTTGGCGAATTATACCCAAATCCAATCTCAAGTGTTATCTACTTAGGATTCTTTAACAAAATTCTTTGATTCACTTGAAAATGGGCATAAAAAATAGGGAAACCCAAAAGATTTCCCTTATTGAAATAAGATATAAATAGATAGAATTAAAATTAGTACATTAAAGTATATAATTGGGTTCATTTTTTTGCACGAGCCGGTTATGTGGTAGTATCAACAGATTACCGCACCCAATTAAAGGATATAGATAAATCGGAGTATTCGGACTTGCAAGGATTCTCTTCTGCCCTGCAACAAGCAATCACTTGTGCTGTAGAAGATTTTGGTGATGCTACAAATCATATAATTGAGCATAGTGTAGAATGGCAAATAAATCCTGCACAAATTATAGCTTGCGGTTCAAGTGCAGGTGCGATAACTGCCCTTCAAGCAGAGTATGAGATTTGCAATCAAACGGCCTTTGCGGACAGATTACCTGCCAATTTCAATTATGCAGGGGTCATTTCCTTTTCTGGAGCAATCTGTGCCAATGGTATTCCAAAATGGATAATGTCCCCTTGTCCTCTTATGTTGTTCTATGGTGATGCCGACAGCACGGTTCCTTTTACTAAGGCAGTAATAGAAGAGGAAATGGGGCTATGGGGCTCAAACTTTATCTGTATGCAACTGAAAGAAAAAGAGACAGCATACTATTTCTATATAGCGGAAGGTATAGGACATTCCCTATCCTATTCTCCTATGAAGGATAATCGTCGTGACATCCTGAGCTTCCTAAACCGGTTGGTACTTGGTAAAGAAAAACGTTGCATTACGACTGTAGAGAAGAATCCGGAAATATCTAGATATAAGAGTGATTTTACAATAGAGGATTATATCCGTGAAAATATGCGTTAACTCCTATCTTTATATCCTTTCCAGAGTTTTTGTTTCTCCACCAATCAATTATCTTTGCACATTATTATTCTATAAAAACAAATCTTTAATTCTATAAATTATGTTGGTACGTATTATCAGTATGGTCATAGCCGGAGTTATTATAGTATATCTAGTCCGTTGGATTGATAATTTTTTCTCCAGGTATCGCAAATAAATCTTGCCTGCAATGTAAACCAAATACTCCAATTTGTTTCCCATTACAACCTATGCGGACATTTTCTAATTCTAAAACAAGAAAACCGCAAAAGCTTTTTATTAGCTATTTGCGGTTTTTCGTTGTGATTCCGTTGCGATTCGAACGCAAGACCCACGCCTTAGAAGGGCGTTGCTCTATCCAGCTGAGCTACGGAACCAGCCTTAATTGCGGTGCAAAGGTACGCTTTTTTGCGAATATTGCAAATTTTTGTACCACCTTTTTTCGTTACCTATGTACAAAAGGCTCATTTGCTATATAAAAAGTAATGATTAGTTACCTTTACAAACAAGATACACGGTATTTATATACAGATGTATTAAAACATTTTGCAAATTATCAATGTTACTAATTATAAAAAGTAAAAATATGGATGAATATTCAAGCAGGGAAAGTAGCATTGACCCGAAAATGAATGAAAGAGTAATAACAACTAAACTTTAAAGTGATGGAATGGGAAAATCAGTTGATACAAGAATTGCAATGGTCAAATAAAATCAGCAATAAAGCGAATAAGGAATTGGCAGCCCAGGAAATTGCCGGACTGGCCAAAGACAGTGATGCCATAGGAGCAGGCTCCGGCTCTACCGTTTATCTCACTTTGTTTGCATTAGCTTAGCGAGTTAAACAAGAATCTTTGCATATAGAAATCATTCCGGCATCTGCCGAAATTTCGATGGCATGTATACAGCTTGGCCTGCCGCAAACTACTCTGTGGAATAAGCGTCCGGATTGGACATTCGACGGTGCAGACGAAGTGGATCCGCAGAACAACCTCATCAAAGGACGTGGCGGAGCCATGTTTAAGGAGAAACTCCTCATTAAAAGCAGTGGCAAGACTTACATCATTATCGATGAGAGTAAGCTTGTCAGCAAACTGGGGAGCAAATACCCCATACCGGTGGAAGTGTTTCCACATGCTCTCTCCCATGTGGAAAACGAGATACGCTTATTGGGAGCTTCAAAAATCAGCCTACGCCTTGCAGAAGGAAAAGACGGCCCGGTATTTACCGAAAACGGTAATTTCATTCTTGACATTCATCTCAGCAACATTGTTCCTGATTTGGAACAGAAACTGAAAGCCATTACCGGGGTTATCGAAAGCGGGTTGTTCATTGGTTATGACATTACAGTCCTAATGGCAAACCGCTGATGTACCAAAGTACAAATAAGGCGGTCCATGCCAACAGAATGACTAAAGAATATCTCCAAGTATACTTCAGCAGTGAACCATAAGTGGATTGCCTATCATATTGCTGCATATAGGTCAAAACAAGTGGCATGTAGAATATAAAAGGTGTTATGGCATTTGTTGCACTGTCACCTATACGGAACGCACATTGGGTCATATCCGGCGAAATGCCCATACTTGCCAGTACCGGAACAAAAATGAAAGACATAAAAGCCCATTTAGCTGTGGCAGATACCATAAAGAGATTGACCAGCGCCGTAAAAAGAATGAAGAGAATCAATATCCATAAGCTGCTCAAAGAAGCGGAAGATAACAGATTGGCGCCTAAAATGGCAATGCACTTGTCTAAGTGGGAATATTCAAAACAAGCAAACATCTGTGAGGCAAAGAAAGCTATCACAAAATAAACGCCCAGCAGTTTCATCGGCTGCGTAAGCCCTTCTATCACATCACCGTCCGTACGGTATCGGCCGGAGGCAAAACCATAGACCATCCCCATCAAACCTATTCCAAACGAAAGCAAAAACAGAATACCGACTATAAACGGAGAACGAATCAACCCACCATTGACACTCCGCAATATCCCCCATGAAGAGAATGTAGCCCACAGAATAATGGCAATATACAGCAAGCCTGCAAATACAGCTCCCAACATAGCTCTCCGTTCCTTGCGGGACAGTTGTTTGTAGCCATTAAAATGAATATCCCCTGCATACATTCCCAAGTGCGGCAACAAGCTCCTGCGGGTAATATGATAAATGATAAATGCAAGCAGGAACGTGGAAACAAAGAGAAAATAATAATTGCACAGCGGTCCAGTCTGCCCCGGAGCAATATTCATCCTATCAGCCGCTTCTTGCGTTACAGAGGCAATCATGGGGTCTAATGTACTCAAAAACACATTAGCGCTATAGCCACAAGAGACTGAAACATAAGCTGTAATTATACCTCCAATGGGGTGCAGACCGACGGACTGGAACAAAGTCGCAGCTATCGGCAACAGAATGATATATCCTGCATCTCCCACTATATTGGACAACAGTCCTAAGACAATGACCAGCAGGATAATGCGCCAAGGATCACGTGGACGTCGTACCCCCCTGCGAATACATGCATCGATGAAACCCGAATGCTGTGCCACCCCTATTCCGAACATAGCCACAATCACCAGCCCTAACGGAGCGAATCCCGTAAAATTGGTTATGACATGGCGCAGCAGCCAGCGTATGCCCTCCGGACTCAGCAGGCTCTGCACCCGTATTTCTTCTCCAGTCTGCGGTTGCAGCACGCTCAGGCCATAGACATCGAATATCCATGAAAGGAGGATGACTGCCAGCGTCAGCAGGAAGAACATCGTAGCGGGATGTGGCATCCGGAGTTTACTCATCGTCGGCTTCCAGATTGTCTATATTCAGAATTCGGAGTTCCAATGCACGCACCACCAGACGAGTGGCATTCACCCCCACCCGTTCACTAGGCGGGAAAAGACGGCCAATCAAGTCATTCTGTCGTTTCTCCAGCGACTTGACTCCAAAAGGCATTCCCCTAAGATTGGCAATCATTTCTTTGGTATAGCCCAGTGCCAAATGACGGAGGAAACGCTCGTCATACTCATCAATATCATAGCTTATGATTGCTTCCTGACGTTTTGTATCATTCAGGACAGATTTCTTGAAGCGTTCCACTATTTTCTCCAGTATCGGATAGTTAAAGACCAGCTTCTTGCCGTCCATCACTGCCTGCACATCGGTTTTGGTCAGTAACTCTCCGGTTTTCAGGATAATGCCGTCGGCACCGGCTTCAAGTACGTCCACCCATAACTTCTCATTCAATATTTCTCCCGTGAATATCAGCACATGTACTCCCGGATAACGCTTGAAGATATTCCGGCAGATGTCCACCCCGATTGTGGTCGAACCTCCTAATCCTAAGTCTAGCAGAACAAGATCCGGCACGCCGGCTTCAATCAATGTCCAGAACTCCTGCTCAGTCATAGCAGTACCTATTACCTCCGCATTGGGAATTTCATGGCGGAAAATCTCTTCCGTCCCTTTCAGCTCCAACTTGACATCCTCAACGATGATTACTTTAAATTTTTTGTCTTCCATATTTCATTTTTTCGGTAGCGTAAAATATATTGTAAAACCTCCTTCCTTTCCCGGTTCGGCATTGATACGGCATCCCCGGTGTCCGGCAAACTCGTCATGGTCGCGGATAATCTGCTTGCACACCAGATATTCCGTACCATACAGTTCTCCTTTCTCACCGGCCGTCATGCGAGACAAGTCGGGATAGAACAATTGGTTCAATTCTTCACGGGTCTTTTCCCTACGCATATCTGTAAACAGAAAACGTATAAATTCCCCATCTTCCCGGGCCGACAGACAGACAGCTCCATCCAGAGTTACGGAGCAAGCCTCGTCTATCAGGTTTTCAAGCAGGAAACGCAACTGGTTCCAGTCGCCGGTAATCCGTCCTTCCAACGGTTGTATCTTAAAATCAATATGCGCCTTGTTTCCCTTATACACTTTGCGGAAATATTTCCCGGCAGTAGCCATAAGTTCCGGCACAGATATTGTCGCACGCCTGAAAGTCACCTCTTCCAACTGGCGGGAAGCGCATGAACTGAGTGTCGTAAAGATACCTTTGTAATACTCTATCAATTCGCTGATGGCAACCACCGTTTCCCGCTCCTCCGCTTCTGTCTGTTTGCCGGACCGCAGTTTCCCTATCAGCTGCTTTATCTTGTTCGGATAATAAATCGTTTCATGCTTGATGGTCGAGAGACAATTATCCAGCACCATGTTCTGTACATGCAGCAAACTGTCTTCCCAGGAAGCTCGCCGGGCTTCATCTTGAGCCACTTCGATGTCCCGGTATTTCGTAGCCAACTTAACCACTGCATTGAAGATTACAATGGAGACATAACGGGCTATCAGTTCCAAAAGCAAATGGTCGGTCTCCTGCTCCGTACCTTCCCTGCGTTCCAGACACAGCACACCTATGCAACGACACATATTTCCCGCATCCACAACAAGCGGCAATGCTTGTATACCCTTTTCCGATATGTACACTTGCTGCTCAAAGCAATTCTCCATATATTTCCTCCAGATAGGCAACTCGTCCACGGCGGTATCTTCCACTGGATTGGAAGTGTATTCCAGCTTATGTGTAGTCTCGTTGTATACAGCTATGCTTAACCGGTCGATACTCAAAAGTTCGTTCACTGCATCAAAAGCGGAACCTACAATCTGCCGCGGGATTTCCTTCAATGTATCCTCCTCACGCTGCAACATTTCCTCCGTATCCGAAACCGGCAACAAGGAGGCATTGAACACCTTTCCATTAATTTCCAGTACTTGCTCCAGATTCCAGCGGTTCACCAGACGTTTACGGAAGTAGAGTATGTAATATCCCAACAGCAATACGAACAGCAAAATCACCGCCAGCAAAATGCCCACCATCTTGTTGTTGGTGGAACGCTCCAGCTGCCGGCAATATTCTTCCAAGGATTGGTCTTCTCCCAACAGTTTGTATAAGGTAGTGTAGGCAGCATTATTATAACTATAGTCATCCCATTGCTTCAATGCAAGAAATGAGACTGCCGCTTCATTCCTGATATCCAGAATTACATGGAAATCCGAATTGAACATCTGGTTCCACCAATCCAGTTCCGCAGGCGCCCCGTCTCCCGTCAGCGTCATATAGCGACGTATAGGATGGGCGTATTGCTTGTAATGTTCGTTCAGGCAATACATTGCCGAATCTATGTATTGTAAAGCCAGTTCGTATTCTCCGTCTACATTGCAGTAATAAGCTTCATTGGCATAATCGGAGGCTTCGTCCAGCAAAGCTTCGTATTCATTCTGTGCAAGCAGTGCCAAAGAATCCGGCAACACCTCTCCGGAAGCAGGCTGTTCCACAGCATGCCGGCAGGATGACATGCACAAAGACAACACGACGAGCAACACCGACACGGACTTACGGATACCGGCAGGCAGACGGAAATAAAAACGGCTGCCTTTTCCCAGCCCGCTCTCCACATTAAACAGACAGACCTTGAACAAATCATTCGTCTTGCGATATTTTTCAATGATGCCCTTACAATTCATCAGTCCAAAGCCACTTCCTTTGTTCTTCCTCAATTCCTCCTTGTCGGGAGCGTCACTCATACCGATGGCTTTTGAGTCATATACTTTTTCTCCCACGATGCGGGCTACATCTTCCGGTGACAATCCACAACCATTATCCTCTACCGAGATTTCCACATAATCCTCCTCCTGCCGTGCATATACTTTCACCATACCGCCCTGAGGGGTATATTTACGGGCATTCTCCGCCAGTGTATTTATCATAAACAATGTAAGGGCCTTGTCTGCCTTTACCCTGATATCCGTAGGCTGCACCTCCAACGACTGTCTCTTCATCTCGAATGTACGGCTTCCTTTCCTGAGCAGCTCGAAAAGTTCATTCAATTCGAACGTCTCTATGTTCAGGCTAAGGCTTCCTTGCTTCATCTTTATCCAAAGGGCAAGAATATCATTGTATTCGTTGATGGTAGTAACCAACTCGTCGATATACTGGTATTTCTCCTCCTTTATCCGCTCCTCTTTGATGAATCCTTTTTGAGTCAGTTTCTGTACTTCGTTGATGATACGGTCTATGTACGGGTGAATTCCGTTGACAATAGCCATACATGCTTTCTTTATCAGATTTTGCCGTTTGTTCCCTGCGATGTGCTGCTCGTAAATGTAGCGTTGCTTTTCCAGTCTGCGGCGTTCGTCGCCAAGGGAGATGGACGTCATGCCGTTGTCTATCGCCCATTGGATATAGGGAGTTATCACCCGTACCATCGCCTGCTCATCCTTGCTCATCCGACGCGGGAACACTAATTGCCCGTTGTCTATGCGGATGTCCTTCACTCCAAACAGCTTTTCCAATTCCGGGCAGACAGCCGTCCGGATAGAGTCGATGATTTCCTCCTCAGTCTGTGCATCTGCCGGAATGGATGCCGTTATCTTCTGACAGATGTCCAGCATCAGTTGCAAACGGTGGAGATGTACTCTGTTCCGGTCTTTGGAACGCTTGTTGAAAAACCAGAAGAAGAGCGATACAAGCACGAAGCCCACAATGACCAGTGACAACACAACGTTGAGCTGTCCGGCCTCTTTTTCCAATGCCTGATAGCGGCTTTCCAGCTCTTTATCCTGACGTGTATCTTCAAGGATATCCAGGTAAATATTGCGGTTATAGTCTGATTTTTCTTTCATCCCGAGTCCTGCATACGAAACGCTCAACTGTTCACGAATACGTGAAATCCACTCAGGTACGGTTTTCAGTTTCTGCTCCATCCATGCCTTCTCAGCGCAAATCGTATCTCGACGGTCAAATGCTTTCAGCCAGTCCAAACTATCGTGGCAGTCATAGAAAAGGCGGTGATGGTCATTTACACATTCCAGAGCAAGTTTTAACGTGTCAAGAGCTTCTGTATAGTGACTGTGGGCATTCAGGTATTTGCCAATGGACACATATGCGCCTGCTATCTGATACAAATCTTTATATTGACTGAACTTCTGCAGAGCCAACTGCCCTAGACGCATTGGCAATAGAGAGTCTACCGATACTCCAAACCGTGTCAGGGCATGGGAACGGCGGTCCTGGAAAAACTCGTAATTCTCCGGTGAGGCCATCAGGTTGGCAAGCCCCTGCACTCCGTTCCCTTCAAAGTAGAGATACCCTTTACGGGATGCCAACCGCCACGTGGTATATAGTTCGTCAAACTCTCGCAGCCTTTGTTCGTCCGGCGTCTCGCCTTCACACAAGGCAGCGGATCCCTTAATGTAATGATAGTACAATAACTGGTTGGTATCTGCCAACAATTTTTGATTATCAGTTACTTCATTGATAGAAGCCACTGCCTCGGGACGTTGTTGCAGATAATAATAATAAACAGCAGATACGATATAAAATTCGGAACGGGCATAATTCAAACGTATTTGCTCGTGTCGGTCCACAAACAGATTGTCATCCTCCGCTATCCTTTTCATACGGCGCAAGGCACTGTTGCGATAATCGTAGAACTCCTTGTTCAACGCCGTCCGCTGATAAATTTTCATCAAGCCGATGTCGGCAATAAGGAGTTCCAGCTCATTCTTGGTCAGATTATAGACATCCATATGAAATTTTTCGGCCTGCTCAAAATCCATACGCATAAAAGCACAAAAGCCCAGATTATTGGATGCTTCCGCTTTTCCTTGTTTATAGAGGCTGACTTCACGGTAGGCCCTTGATGCCGCATAGCAGGATGAATCCAGGTTTTTATAACGATAAGCATAAGCCACCTGGTTTAGAGAGTCGATAAGGCGCACTTCCTTCATGGGTGCCGTTCCTACACACGAAACCATTGCTGTACAAAGGCACAGCAATCCCGCAAAGCATATGGAAGAAAGTCGTTTCATAAAGCAAAGCTACGAATAAATCCGAGAAAGAAAAATAATTTTTATACAATAACTCTTGTTTTATGTAACGGGAAATTCATACCTTTGCATGCAAATTAACAAATAGGTAACATCTATTACACAAATGAGCGAAAAAGCACCCTTTATGGTATTCTCTGGAACAAATTCGAGATACCTTGCAGAGAAAATCTGCGCTAGCCTTGATTGCCCTCTGGGAAAGATGAACATCACCCATTTTGCGGATGGTGAGTTTGCAGTCTCTTATGAGGAATCTATCCGTGGCTCGCATGTATTCCTGGTTCAATCAACCTTCCCTAATTCTGACAATCTGATGGAACTTCTGCTGATGATCGATGCCGCTAAAAGAGCATCGGCAAAAAGCGTTGTAGCCGTTATCCCCTATTTCGGTTGGGCACGTCAGGACAGAAAAGACAAACCCCGTGTTTCCATCGGCGCCAAGCTGGTGGCCGACCTGCTTTCTGTTGCAGGCATCGACCGTTTGATTACGATGGACCTTCATGCAGACCAGATTCAGGGTTTCTTCAACATTCCGGTGGATCATTTGTATGCATCAGCAGTGTTCCTCCCCTATATTGAATCCTTGAAGCTGGAAGACTTGGTAATCGCTACCCCGGATGTCGGCGGTTCAAAGCGTGCCAGTACATTCTCCAAATATCTCGGTGTACCCCTGGTGCTGTGCAACAAGACACGTGAAAAAGCAAACGTGGTTGCCACCATGCAAATCATCGGTGATGTAAAAGACAAGAATGTAGTATTGGTAGATGATATTGTAGATACAGCAGGAACCATTACCAAGGCTGCCAACATCATGTTGGAAGCCGGAGCCAAATCTGTCCGTGCCATTGCCAGCCACTGCGTAATGTCCGACCCGGCTTCTTTCCGTGTACAAGAATCTGCACTGACGGAGATGGTATTTACCGATAGTATCCCCTACTCTAAAAAATGTGACAAGGTTAAACAGTTGAGCATTGCCGATATGTTCGCCGAAACCATCAAGCGGGTGATGAACAATGAATCAATCAGTTCACAATACATTATCTAAACACGAGTTTAGATAATT
Organism: Bacteroides sp. CACC 737; assembly: GCF_013874375.1. Taxonomy (NCBI): domain Bacteria; kingdom Pseudomonadati; phylum Bacteroidota; class Bacteroidia; order Bacteroidales; family Bacteroidaceae; genus Bacteroides; species Bacteroides sp. CACC 737. The sequence continues at coordinate 1,487,200 of NZ_CP059408.1, read as the reverse complement.
AAATAATAAAAAATTAAAGGCTGCGCAGTTCAGACGAATATTGCGCAGCCTTTAATTTTTAATTCTATTTCTTTAATTTTCCAACCTTCCCATTTTGTACGTTCCCTTCCGTATCACTTTCCCGTTCTTGTCCGTTTCCACAAACGGGCCGTGTTTCTTTCCTTGTTTGAAAAAGCCTTCATAACGATTTCCGTTCTTGTCTTCCTGGATGCCGCTCCCTTCTTCCATACCGTTCACAAAACCGCCTTTATATTTGGTTCCATCGGTCTGAATCAGGGTACCCTGGCCGTTGAACTTATTGTCTTTCCATTCACCTTCGTAAGAGTCACCTACATTCCATTTGTAAGTACCGTATCCGTCACGTTGGTTGTCTTTCCAATTACCCTCGTAAACGGCGCCGCTTGCCCACGTAAATGTGCCGTGGCCTTCCTGCTTTCCGTCCTTGAAACTGCCCACATACTTGTTGCCGCTGGCATGGTAGTAAATGCCCTCTCCGGTACGCTCACCTTGAACATAAGAACCTTCGTAACGGTCGCCGGTATGGAAAAAGTAAATACCTTTGCCATGCTGCATGTCGTCCTTCCAGTCACCTACGTATTTGTCACCGTTGGCATATTCAAAAGTTCCTTTACCGTCCCGGACATCATTTTTCCATTCCCCATCATATTTGGAACCGTCATTCCAGGTCAATGTTCCTTTGCCGTCTTTCTTGTCATTCTTCCACGAGCCTACATACTTGGAACCGTTCTTCCAGGTATACGTTCCCTGGCCTTCGCGTTTGTCATTCACCCAGTCGCCCTCATAAATATCACCATTGTAATAATACATGGTTCCTTTCCCATGCTGGTAATCCTGAAACCACATGCCGTCATAACGGTTGTTATTCATAAAATAGTAGATACCCCTGCCATGCTGCTGGTCTTGAAACCATTGTCCCTCATACTTTTCACCGTCGGGAAACATATATGTACCGTAGCCTTCACGCTTGCCCTTCACATACTCACCCTCGTAGACGTCACCGTTCTTAAAAACGGTCTTTCCCTTTCCATTGGGCTTGCGGCCTTTTATTTCACCGGTATAGACGGCCCCGTTGTCTTTGAACGTGTAGGTACCTATCTTTATCTCCGAAGAGAATGTACTTTTCACTTTATCGAAAAAGCCGCCTTTTTTTTCCTGGGCAATGGCTCCGCCTTGACATAAGAAAGCCAGAATGAGTGCAGTATATAGATATTTCATTAATTGATAGTTGATAATTGATAGTTGATAATTGATAGTTGATAATTGACAAAGGTAGGATTTATCCGGTAAAATGATGCGATAACTCCCGCTTTTTATGACATTTTTTTGCCGCACACTATTTCTTTTAATTTCTCTTTGCATAAATAACGCCCTGCAAGTTCACGGATTTCTTGCGGGGTAACTTCCTTGACAGCATCCAATGCTTCGGCAAAGTAAGTATCCTGCAAACCCGATACCTGCACAAAAATCCAGGCATCCGCCAGCGAGAATGCAGATTCATAACTACGGCACATGTCTCCCAACATATAGTTCTTTACCATGGAAAGCTCTCCATCGGAAACCAGCTCGTTCTGAAGGCGGTCTATTTCATGATAGACCTCACCGATAAGAGGCTCCACAAATTCGTTGGCGGCTTCGGCACTGACCGCCAGCACTCCCTGCCCCGGATAGGGCATGATGGCTGCGGAGATACCGTACGTGTATCCTTTATCTTCCCGGATATTGGACATCAGGCGACTGCCAAAGTAGCCCCCGAACAGTGTGACCAGCACGCGGGCCTTCAAGTAGTCCGGATGATTACGGTCCAGGGAAAGCATGCCCATACGGACGGCACTTTGCAGGGCATCCGGACGTTCGATGAAGATACGTTTTCCGGAAGCGGTAACCGGATGGAATTCTGTCTTCTCCGGTTTGCGGAAATCCGTACCGAAAGCCTCGCAGCCAAACAAGGACTCTATCCGGCGGATGCAATCGTCGGTTACCTTGCCCGAGAGGTAGATGCTGCAATTATTAGAATGATAATAACGGTCATAAAACTCGCGTAGCACAGCAGGAGTGATGCGCTGATAATCCTCTTCCTGCACCAGACGTCCGCCGGGATGCTGCCCGCCGTACAGAGCCTTCACCAATCCGCGGTGCGCCAGGAAGTCCACCTTGGAAGAGTTGACAAGAAACTGCTGGATATTATTGTCTACAATCACTCCCAGCTCTTTCTCGGGAAATACCGGCTCTTTGACGATAGATTCCAATACATCAAGCGTTTGGGGAAGGTATTTATTCAGAGAATAAAGGGTGACATAGGCATACTCGGATGCACTGGACAATTCCAGCCAGGCTCCATAATAGTCCAGCTTTTCCGCTATCCGGGCGGCATCGTAGCGTCGGGTGCCCTCGCGAAGCATGCGGTTCGTAAACAACGCCTGCAAGGGCTGTTTCTGTTGCCATCGGCCGCCTGCCATGAGGAGATCGATACGTGTCACTTCATTGTCACCGGCATTGAGCACGCTCAATGGCACGCCATTAGGCAACTTGATACGTTCCGGCCTTTGCACCACCAGTTGTTCCGGTTCAAGAATCCGGGGTTGGTCACTTCGGTTCAGCATGGGCTTTCTAGTTTACAGCCCATGGCTTTTAAGAAATTCTTCTGCCCGTTCCAAATCTTGAGGAGTATCTATGCCGATAGTTTCCACATCCGTGACACCTACCTTGATGGTATATCCGTTTTCCAGCCAACGAAGCTGTTCCAATGATTCGGCAATCTCGAGGGATGACTGCGGAAGGGCGGTTATCTCTTTCAGTACCTCTACGCGATAGGCATAAAGGCCGATATGCTTATAATACGTATGGTTCTTCAGCCAGTCTTCCTTCGCCGCATTGCGCTGGTAGGGAATGATGGAACGGCTAAAATAGAGGGCATTCCTGTTTTTGTTGAGCACAACCTTCGGAGAGTTCACATTTTCCAGTGCCTCGAAACCATTATCTACCGTAAAGGGTTTCACCAGAGTGGCTATCTGGGTGGCCGGATCGTCGAAACATGCTTTGACGGCTTGTAACTGCGAAGGCTGGATGAAAGGCTCATCCCCCTGGATATTCACCACGACATCAAACTGTCCTCCTATTTTTGTACAAGCTTCCTGACAGCGGTCGGTGCCGCTTTTATGTTCGGTGGAAGTCATTACCACCTTTCCTCCGAATGCTTTTACTGCGACTTCAATACGCTCATCGTCCGTAGCCACGTATGCATCGTCCAAGATTCCTGCCACTTGCTCGTATACTCGCTGTATCACGGTTTTTCCGCCCAACACTGCCAATGGTTTGGCCGGAAAACGCGTAGATGCGTAACGGGCAGGTATGATTCCTAAAAATTTCATTTTCAATCTTCGTCTTTTAAAATGAGGGGGTGTCCGAAAGTGTTCATATACTATCGACACATCTCCTTATATTCTTTATTAATTATAACAGTTGTTTCAATCCTCGCAGGATATAATCACGTTTCAAATCTTTTGGCTTATAGACAGTCCCGTCACAAGACAACAAGTCTATATCCAGCCGTACAATTTCCTGTTCCTTCTCCTCGGGCTTCCTTCCGGCTTCCCGTTCGATGGCTTTCAGGCAGGCAGTGACTTCCTCTGCCGGATTATCGGAAGCGAAGCATGCCACCTGATTGGAGAACAGATTCGGACGGTGAAAGAACAAAGGTGCCGTCTCCTCCTCTTCCGAGAAACGTATTCCGGGAAAAAGTTCCGTCAAGCGTCTGCGAGCCAGTTCCATGTTCTCCCTCCGCTGCTCGTTGCTCCCAATACTAATCGTATAATCCACTTTCAATTTTCACCTTTCAACTAATTAAACAGTTCGTCGAGTCCCTCTATCGGTTCTTCTATATGGGTGTCTCCTTCCAGATTTATATCATCCTTGCACGGGTCATAGCCTTCGGGCAACTGGAATGTTTCATTTTCATCATATCCCAGCGATTTGTCACCGAGCACTTTCACCATGTATTTTGTCCAGATAGGCAATGCCATGGAAGCACCTTGTCCGTGAAGCATCGTATCGAAGTGGATGTCGCGGTCCTCACCGCCCACCCAGCAACCGGACACAAGCGAAGGCGTGAAGCCCATAAACCAGCCGTCGGCATTGTAGTTCGTCGTTCCGGTCTTGCCGCCCATGTCGGCTTTCACACCTAGACGGCGCACACGGCCTCCGGTACCTTCGTTGACAACGGCACGCAGCATGACCAGCATCTTGTAAGCGCTGGATACACTGATGACTTCCTGCATTTCGGGAGCAAAGGTTGCCAGCACGTTTCCATCATTGTCCTCGATGCGGGTCACGAACAGCGGAGCTACCCGGATACCCTTGTTGGGGAATGCGGTATAGGCACTTACCATCTCGCCGACGGAAATCTCGCACGGGCCCAGACAGAGTGAAACGGAAGGTACTATGTCGCGGTTGCGGACACCGAAAGTATGTATCAAGCGTTTCAGGTTATAGGGGTTCAGCTTGCTCATGAGATAGGCCGTAATCCAGTTGTCCGAGTTTGCCAGCCCCCACTTCACGGTCACCATGTCGCCAATCAGCTTTTTGTTGGCATTACGCGGCGTCCACGGTTTTCCGTTTTCATCAATCAGCGTGTATTCCACGTGGCGCACTTCGTCGCAGGGAGAAAAACCGTTCTCCATAGCCAGTGTATAAAGGAAAGGCTTGATGGTAGAACCTACCTGGCGGCGTCCCACCATGGCCATATCGTACTGGAAGTAATGGTAGTTCGGTCCGCCTACGTATGCCTTGACGTGTCCGTTGCGCGGGTCCATGGACATGAAACCGGCACGCAGGAAGAACTTGTAGTAACGGATGGAATCCATCGGGGTCATAATGGTGTCTTTCTCCCCTTCCCAACTGAATACGGACATCTCCTCCGGGGTGTCGAAGGCTTTCTTTATTTCAGCTTCGGTGGCTCCGGCTTTTTTCATGAGGCGGTAGCGGTCGGACAACCTCATGGCACGTCCCAGAATCTCGTCCACCTGCTCCTGGGTCAGACGGAAGGTGTAGGGAGCTTTCTTGGCTCCTTTCTTTTCCTTGAAGAAGTAACCTTGCAGTTCCTTCAGATGCTCTGTCACGGCATCCTCGGCATACTGCTGCATACGCGAGTCGAGCGTGGTATAGATTTTCAGCCCGTCGGTGTAGAGGTTGTATTTGGTACCGTCTTTCTTGGTATTCTTTTCGCACCATCCAAAGAGCGGGTTGTTCTCCCAGTCGAGTGAATCCTCGTAGTATTTCTGCATTTGCCAGCCGCGGTAATCAGCCTTGTCGGGCTTCTTGGCAGTGAGCACGCCGCGCAGGTATTCGCGGAAATAAGTGGCCAGCCCTTCCTTGTGGTCCACACGGTTGTATTTCAGTTTCAGAGGCAACGCCTGGAGGGAGTCGCGCTCGGCTTCCGTAATATATCCCGCTTTCCGCATCTGGTCGAGCACCACATTGCGCCGTCCGCGGGAACGTTCATTGTAGCGCACCGGATTATAGAGAGACGGATTCTTGCACATGCCCACCAACGTAGCCGCTTCCTCAATCTTCAAATCTTTCGGTTCGCAACCGAAGTAGGTAAAGGCAGCAGTCTTGATGCCTACCGCATTGTTCAGGAAATCGAACTTGTTGAGATACATGGTGAGGATTTCCTCTTTTGTATAGTAACGTTCCAGCTTTACGGCAATCACCCATTCGATAGGCTTCTGGAACAGACGTTCCATCACATTGTCAGCACTGGGGGAATAAAGCTGCTTGGAAAGCTGCTGGGTGATGGTACTGCCACCGCCGGCATTCTTCTGCATCAGGATACCGCGCTTCACTATGGCACGCGTCAGGGCGTAGGCATCAATGCCCGAATGTTCGGCAAAACGTACATCTTCCGTAGCTATCAAGGCGTTAATGATATTGGGCGACAAATCATTGTATCCCACAAACACGCGGTTTTCCTTACTATAGGAATAAGTACCCAATACTTTTCCGTCCTCGGAAAAGACTTCTGTGGCAAATTTGTAATTTGGATTTTCCAGGTCTTCCACCGGAGGCATATAGCCTATCCAGCCCTTGGCTATGGAAAAGAATATAAAGACACACACCAGCGAAATCAGTGCGATGAAAATCCATAGGATTTTGACGACTTTCCTTATCATGTTTCAGTTGCTAAAATCAAAGTTCAATAATAGGGCAAAGGTACGGAAATATATTAAACGCACCTATGCTTTCCCGTATCTTTTTCGACAAATAATCAGTATTTCACATTAGAAAACTCGTGTTTTTCATGCGTGTTTTTGCTCGTTTTTGGGCGATTTTTGCTTAAGAAACAGGATTTCCATTGATGTTTTTTTTAGTTTTTCTGCACTTAAACAGCTGCAATACAATACTGATACATAAAACGCAGATGCCATTTATACCTATAATTATATATCTAACAACAGCAACTACAAAAAAAAGTGCTGCTGTTGCCGATTCATACCCTTTGTAGATTTTGCAAAACAAATGCCGCACGGTTTGAAAAACAGCCCATATTTCGCAAAAAAACTTCCCCGCATATTTCCGTAGCCCGCATATTTTCCGTAACTTTACACTCTCGAAAAGTATAAATGAATTCAACGATATGGAAAACAGAAGTTTAGTCACCATTGCCGAGCATAGCCGGGAAAAAATCCTCTATATGCTCGAGATGGCGAAAGAATTTGAAGCCCATCCCAATCGGCATATATTGGACGGGAAAGTAGTTGCCACCTTATTTTTCGAGCCTTCCACCCGTACACGCCTCAGTTTCGAGACTGCCGCCAACCGGCTTGGAGCACGTGTCATCGGGTTCAGCGACCCAAAGGCCACCAGCTCATCCAAGGGCGAGACGCTGAAAGACACCATCAAGATGGTGAGCAACTATGCCGACATCATCGTGATGCGCCACCACCTCGAAGGAGCCGCACGCTATGCCAGTGAAGTCACCACCGTGCCCATTGTGAATGCAGGAGACGGTGCCAACCAGCACCCCTCACAGACCATGCTCGATCTCTATTCCATCTACAAGACACAAGGTACACTGGAGAACCTGAACATTTTTCTGGTCGGCGACTTGAAGTACGGCCGTACCGTCCACTCCCTGCTGATGGCCATGCGCCACTTCAACCCCACTTTCCACTTCATCGCTCCCGACGAGTTGCGGATGCCCGAAGAATACAAAATCTACTGCCGCGAGCACAACATCAAGTACGTGGAACATACGGACTTTACGGAAGAAATCATCGCAGACGCCGACATCCTCTACATGACCCGTGTGCAGCGCGAGCGCTTCACCGACCTTATGGAGTACGAGCGGGTGAAGAATGTCTACATCCTGCGCAACAAGATGCTGGAACATACCCGTCCCAACCTGCGCATTCTGCATCCGCTGCCCCGTGTCAACGAAATAGCCTATGATGTGGACGACAATCCCAAGGCATACTATTTCCAGCAGGCACAAAACGGACTGTATGCCCGTGAAGCTATTCTGTGCGATGTACTGGGCATCACACTGGATGAGGTGAAAAAAGAGTAAAGGAGTAATTCAGTAGAATCGTCTAATAACTAATATTTCAAGATGTTAAGCGAAAAGAAACAGGAATTGCAGGTTGCTGCTCTGGAAAACGGCACTGTAATAGACCATATACCCTCCGAGAGACTGTTTACCGTAGTCTCCCTGCTCGGACTGGAACACATGAGCAACAATATCACCATCGGCTTCAACCTCAAGAGCAAGAAGCTGGGCACGAAAGGCATTATCAAGATTGCCGACAAGTTCTTCTGCGACGAAGAGATAAACCGTATCGCCGTGGTGGCTCCCAATGTAAAACTGAACATTATCCGCGACTACGAAGTGGTGGAGAAACGCGAAGTCCGCCTGCCCGACGAACTGCGCGGAATCGTGAAATGCGCCAACCCGAAGTGCATCACGAACAATGAGCCTATGCCTACGTTGTTTCATGTCGTGGATAAGGACAATTGCGTCATCAAATGCCACTACTGCGAAAAGGAGCAGACCAGAGAAGATATTGAGATTATATGAAAGAAGACTGGAAACCCGGAACCATGATTTATCCGCTGCCCGCCGTACTGGTGAGCTGCGGAAGCACTCCGGAGGAATATAACATTCTGACTATCGCATGGACGGGGACGATTTGTACGAACCCGCCCATGTGCTACATCTCCGTACGCCCCGAACGCCACTCCTACGACATCATCAAGCGGAATATGGAATTCGTCATCAACCTCACCACGAAAGACATGGCCCGTGCCACGGACTGGTGTGGCGTACGCTCCGGAAAGGACTACAACAAATTCGAGGAAATGCATCTGACACCCGGGAAAAGCACCGTAGTCAGCGCGCCTCTTATCGAGGAATCACCGCTTTGCATAGAATGCCGGGTAAAGGAGATTATGGCTCTCGGTTCGCACGACATGTTTATAGCAGATGTGGTAAATGTCCGTGCCGATACCCGTAATCTGAACCCTGAAACCGGCAAACTGGAACTGGCGGAAACGAATCCGCTGGTTTATGTGCACGGCGGATATTATGAGCTGGGGGAAAAGATAGGCAAGTTCGGATGGACGGTGGAGAAAAAGAAGTAATAATGCGATAAAGGTTTTAAGAGATGGAGCTGCGACGAATCCTGATGGGCTTATATCTGTTGGCCTTCCCCACCATGATGTGGGGACAGACTCCGATTGTGCCCGGTACTGCCGATGAAGAGCATTCCGGACACCGCAAGGAAACTCCGGTCAATTTCGGTTTCAAAGGCGGTTTCACCTCTTCCCTGTTCCTTGTGTCCCAGTTCAGCGTCAACGGAGTGCCCATCGACGAAGTGCAGAACAATTACAAGATAGGATATTTCGGTTCCCTTTTCATGCGGATAAACTTCGACCGCCACTTTCTGCAACCGGAAATATCCTACAACATCAACCGGTGCAACATCACCTTCGAGAAACCTCTGCCCGAAAACGCCGCATCAGGAGCCCTGCCGGAGGAAGCCTCCATTACATCGTCCATCCACAGTATAGACATCCCCGTCATCTACGGATACAACTTCGTCAAGGAGGGACCGTACAGCCTTGCCGTCTTTGGCGGACCCAAAGTGCGCTATATATGGGACCGGAAAAGCGACATCGACTTCGAGAATTTCGACCAGGTGAATATCCGTGAAAGGCTGCGTCCGCTCAATCTCAGCTTCACGGTCGGCGTATCCGTCACCATCTCACGCGTCTTTTTCGACTTCCGTTACGACATGGGGCTGCACAACATCTCCAAAAGTGTGACATACGATATTCCGGCCGACAACAACGCCGCAGACGAAAATACGAAAAACGAAATCCGTTTTCACCGCAGGGACAATGTGCTGAGTTTTTCTTTCGGAGTGTTCTTTTGACAGTAAATTTCTTCCTTTTCTTTCAATTTATTCATTTATTTCCCGTAAATTTGTGCGCTTAATAAGAGAACACAGATTTACCAAACTTATCTAATAAGCAGAATGAAAAGAGATGATTTAATTTTCGAACTTATCGAAAAAGAACACCAACGTCAGCTCAAAGGCATTGAACTGATTGCATCAGAGAACTTTGTAAGTGACCAAGTTATGCAGGCAATGGGCTCCTGCCTTACCAACAAGTATGCTGAAGGATACCCCGGCAAGCGTTACTATGGTGGCTGTGAGGTAGTGGATCAGAGTGAACAGATTGCCATCGACCGCCTGAAACAAATCTTCGGCGCAGAATGGGCCAACGTACAGCCGCACTCCGGTGCACAAGCTAATGCAGCCGTATTCCTCGCCGTGCTCAACCCGGGCGACAAATTCATGGGACTGAACCTTGCACACGGTGGTCACCTCTCCCATGGCTCCCTGGTCAACACTTCCGGTATTATCTATACTCCCTGCGAATACAATCTGAACCGGGAAACCGGACGCGTGGACTATGACCAGATGGAAGAAGTTGCCCTGCGCGAGAAACCCAAAATGATTATCGGCGGCGGTTCTGCTTATTCCCGCGAATGGGACTACAAGCGCATGCGCGAAATCGCGGACAAGATAGGTGCCATCCTGATGATTGACATGGCTCATCCTGCCGGACTGATTGCAGCCGGTGAACTGGATAACCCCGTGAAATACGCCCACATAGTGACCTCTACTACTCACAAGACTCTGCGTGGTCCTCGTGGTGGCGTTATCATGATGGGTAAGGACTTCCCCAATCCCTGGGGCAAGAAAACTCCGAAGGGAGAAATCAAGATGATGTCCCAGTTGCTGGATTCAGCCGTATTCCCCGGTATCCAAGGTGGTCCGCTGGAACATGTCATCGCAGCCAAAGCCGTTGCCTTCGGCGAAATCCTGCAACCGGAATGGAAAGAATATGCCAAGCAGGTGAAGAAAAATGCCGCTGTCCTGGCACAAGCCTTGATGGACCGTGGCTTCACTATTGTTTCCGGCGGTACGGACAACCACTCCATGCTGGTGGACCTGCGCAGCAAATATCCCGATTTGACCGGTAAGGTTGCCGAGAAAGCGTTGGTATCTGCCGACATCACCGTAAACAAAAACATGGTTCCGTTTGACAGCCGCTCGGCTTTCCAGACTTCCGGCATCCGTTTGGGTACTCCTGCCATCACAACCCGTGGTGCCAAGGAAGACCTGATGCTCGAAATTGCCGAGATGATTGAAACCGTTCTGTCCAACGTAGACAACGAACAAGTCATCGCAGAGGTACGTGCACGCGTCAATGCAAAGATGAAAGAATATCCTCTGTTTGCTTATTGATAAGCAAACAGCAATTAAGAATTAAAATTAAAGGCTGCGCGATGTTCGCTTTGAACTGCGCAGCCTTTATTCTTGCTTTTTAATTCTAAACGCGCTCCGCGCGTTTAGCTCAGCCCTTCTATATTTCCATCCACAATATCAATGTGTTCGGCTTGTGGTTTCTTTGGTAATCCCGGCATACGAAGAATTTCACCGGCGATGGCTACAATCATTTCCGCACCGTTGTTGACTACAATATCCTTGATATGGAATTCAAAGTTATTGACCGCACCATATATCTTCGGATCGGCAGAGAAGGAGTACTGCGTCTTGGCGATACAGACGGGGTAATGGCTGATACCCATCTGCTCTATCAGTTTGATAACCTTGCGGGAATGGAGACTGTAAGTCACTACACTTGCTCCGTAGAGGTTGCAGGCTACCTTTTCGATTTTGCGTTCCACGCAATCGTTCTCCTCGTAAGTGAAGGTCAGCGGCTCGGATGGTTTGTTCTCAATAGTATCTACTACCAGATTGGCAAGGTCAACGGCTCCCTCTCCTCCTTTGGCAAAGGCGTTGTTCACGGCAAAACCTACCTCGAGCTTTTCTTCGCAATGGCGGCGGATAGCTTCCACCTCCTCGTCCGTATCACTGGCAAAACGGTTGAATGCCACGATGACCTGCTGACCGAATGAACGCAAATTGCGTACATGCTTGTCCAGATTGCCGAAGCCCTCTTTCAGTCCTTCCATATTGGGTTCCTTGATGCGGTCCAGACTGACGCCGCCATGCATCTTCAATCCTTGTGCGGTAGCAACGATTATCGTCAACTTGGGTTGTAGGCCGCTCTTGCGGCACTTGATGTTGTAGAACTTCTCCGCACCCAGGTCAGCCCCGAAGCCGGCTTCCGTCACTACATAATCGCCGAATGTCATGGCCATTTTTGTGGCAAGAATGGAGTTGCAACCATGGGCAATATTTGCGAACGGTCCTCCATGAACAAAAGCGGCAGTACCTTCGGTAGTCTGCACCAAGTTGGGATTGATGGCATCTTTCAGCAGAACAGTAATGGCACCGGCTACTCCTAACTCTTTCACAGTGAATGGAGTACCATCAAAACGAAATCCCAAGATAATGTTCTCGATGCGACGGCGGAGGTCATCAAGGTCTGTTGCCAAGCAAAGAATGGCCATAATTTCAGAAGCCGGAGTAATGTCGAAGCCCGACTCCTCGGTAATGCCGTTAGTGCTCGGACCCAATCCGGTGACAATACTGCGCAAGGAACGGTCGTTTACATCGAGTACACGCCGCCAGATGATTTCTTTCAGTCCGAAGCCGTCCGCCTGATGTTGGTACAAATAATTGTCGAGTAATGCGGAAATCATGTTGTGTGCCGAAGTAATGGCGTGAAAGTCGCCCGTAAAGTGCAGGTTTATCTTCTCCATGGGAAGCACCTGGGCATATCCTCCGCCGGCAGCACCGCCTTTCATGCCGAAACAAGGACCCAAAGAGGGTTCGCGCAGAGCGACAATTGCCTTTTTGCCTATCTTGTTCAGTCCCAGTGCCAGACCGATGGATACGGTTGTTTTACCGATACCCGCCTTTGTCGCAGTAATTGCCGTCACCAGTATCAGATTACTTTTCTTCACCTTCTCTTCATCAATCAGATGAGTGGGAATCTTGGCTATGTATCGTCCATAGTTCTCTACCTCGTCACGCGGGATATCCACACTTTCGGCAACCTGCTTTATCTTCTTCAGCTCTATGCTGCGGGCTATTTCAATGTCCGATTTCATACAGAGTCTTTTCTTTAAATAACAACTTTAATGTTTTGAAAGTTGCAAAAGTACATTTTTTGTAGCAAACCACATCAAGGTAGAAATACTTTTATTACATTTGCAAGAGACAAAAACATGGTTCATCTTATGAATAAATCTGAATTGGATGTTACTTATTTCATCTCGTTCTGCATAGAGCAGTATAAAAAGAAGAACTCTATGCAGGGAAGGGAGGTAATGGAGTTGTTTGACAGATACGGAGTGTTACAATAGAGGCACTAACCTATCTCAATTATATTAAAGCAGAGGAGGTATACTATGAATAGAAAAATTACAGACAATAACCTATATTTATTGCTACCCTCCAAAGTCAGTCTGTTCAATTGCTTGAAAAGGAAAACACCAAATATTGGCATTACGGTCCTGTCGCATTGTATGAAAGTTTCATTAGAGAACGGGAATAATTTGATTATCATTCCATCAGTTTTCCCAGTTTCTCCAACAAACTGCCTTTCCCGTAACCGGACCACATCTCTACAACCTCTCCCTCCGGAGATAAAAACACATAGCGGGGAATGGAGCCTGCGCTATACTTGGCATACAATCCGTGATTGCCTTTCAAGTCATTCAAGTTCCACCAACTGATGGCATGATGGCGCGAAGCTATCTCCCAATTTGTTTTGTCATCAATGCTTATACTTACTACCTCCAAACGGTCTTTATACTTTTGGCTGATTTCCTTCATCTCCGGCAAAGCCTTGAGGCAAGGACCGCAACCACGGCTCCAGAAATCTATCAGCACCGCTTTCCCCTTGAAATCGGACAAGCGGTGTACGTTTCCTTGCAAGTCAAACAAGTCACCATCCGCAGCTTGCTCTTGGGTAGCAACCGTCTGGGCAGGAAATAGATATGCCCGGATATCCAGAGCTTCCGGTGTCTCGCGCTGTTCATCGGTAAGTCTGGCATATAACTCCTCTACTTCTTTGCGATAGGGATATCCCTTGGTGTACCTCACCCCTATCGCCAGACTTTTCAGTTTATCCATCCATACCTCCTCTATCGGCAACTGCTTCATGCGGGCTATAACATTGGAATCTATGCGGATATCCAAATCATTTTCTACTTTCTCCAAGCTGTCACGTAGAGCAACGACCTTTGCCAATACCTCCTTATCATCCGGTTTCCGGGGATATTTGCGCATCAATCGCATGTGCTCCATTCTATTCTCCTGATTATGGTTCCATAAATCCCGTGAATCGTTTACAAAAAGCTGCCATATCTTCTGTTGCGGCATTTCACTTTCCACCTGCCAGGTGTAGATGTTCATATCCTCGCCCGTCAAGCGGATATGGGAACCTTCCTTAGCCCAAAGGGACAATCCCATACTATACAGATTACCGTCACGAATCATCAAACTCAAACGTTCTGTATCTGTTTTAGAGATAGGTATTTCAAAACGAAAACTGTCTCCCTGAAGGGTATCTGTTGCAATACTGTTTCCCACGTCTCCTTCCATCCGAAATAGATTCAGGCAGACTCCTTGCTTCACATTCTTTACTTTTCCTTCAATGACACAAGTACCTTGCGCCTGCATACAAACGCTTACTAATAACAGAAATACAGCGCTTACTACCTTCCTGCAGTTCATATCCTTTATCGATTTTGATTAACAATGAACAATGATACTAAGAATAAAAGGAATTACGAAAATATCGTAATCCCTTTTATTCATATTTAACATCGACCTTTTTTATTGTAACTATTCAGCGAATAATTACTTTTTATTTGAACCGCGACGTATCCACCGCCTCCCGTTGCTTCTCCTTATATCCTCCGAATTTATAGGTAAACGATACGCCGAATTCGCGGAAGCATGAGTAATGATTCGTCACATTCTGCGTCTTGAAACGGATGCGGGGAGAAATCTGTCCCGTCTCAAAAATATCGTTGCAGTAGAGGTTGAGGATGGCTTTGTTCTTGGCAAAGCCGTAGCGCAGGGCAATATTCACATTGCCCGACGTAGGCAGGTTGTAAATGCCCTGAATGGCTTTACTATGCACAAAGCCGGTCACCGTCAGCTTCAAGTCGGGTTTGGTGGAGAGAGTAAAAGTATTGCTCATCTGGGCAATGCCATAGCATTGCTTTCTGTCGAAAGGAATATCCCAGAAATCACCATCCTTTTCGCGGTACCACAAGCCTATGAGGGTAAGGCGAGAATTCAACCAATCCTTCACCTTAAATGGGATAGAGGCTTGTATTCCTGCTTGTTGCTGATAATCAAAATTGAGTGTCTTGTAGATTTCAACCAGACGTTCGGAGGATTGGTAGAGTGTCTGTACAGAGTAGTCCTTGGTGTGGTTGAACCAGGCGCTGAAGATGTATTTGCTCTTCAAAATATAGGTCATTTTCAGCTCATACTCTTGTGCCGGTTTCAGCAACGGATTACCATGCAGCTCAGAGTATCCACCGCCGATGTAAGAGACGGCATCCTGCACCGCCCAGTAGTCGGGATAGTCCTTGTCGCTGCTCAGAGAGAGCTGAAGGATATGTCCCGGTGCCGGCATATAGTTCAAGTTGACGATGGGATACCAGTCCCACTGGTTCCAGACGGGAGTCTTGTAATGCTCCACAGCCAGGGAAGCGTCCAAAGCGAGTTTGTCGCCGAAACTCTTGCTGAAACCTGCATAGATATTCCAGGTCTGTTCGCGGCGGCGGGACTTCATATTGCTTAAGGCATCTGAGGAGGTCAGTTGTTCGCCGGTTTCGGGGTCGTAATAATATTGGTAGCTGTTGTCGATGCTGGTAGTATAGATGGCTCCGTAATTCAAATCCCAACCTTTTCCCAGACTATGCTCCTGGGCCAGAAAGAATTTCCATCGGTTGATGCGTTGGCAATCTTCGGTGTAGAAGTCAAGTTCCTCGTCCTGCATGCGGCTATGCAGCAACTGGTCGGACGGGGAACGGTAGTAGGTCAGTTCGGCACCGGCTTTGAGGCCGAAAGGGGTACGATAGTCCAGACGGCCGTTGTGCAGCCAGTCGGTGCTATTGCCATGAGTTGTGGACACCTGCGTGCCCGTCACGCCCTTCCAGTTGTGGGAGGTGGAATAGCCACCGTTATAGACGAAACTCAGCTGATGGTCCTTGGCGATGTTATAGTCCGCCCCTACCCTGAAATTATGGGTATGGCTGCGGCCACGGCCCACCTCATCTGTTGTCATGGGGTGAACCGAGCCGTCTGCCAGGGTGTGCACAGCCTCTTTGTCGGTAGTAGAGTAGCCCCGGCCATGGCTGTGCGAGTAAAGAAAATCTGCTGAGAATTTATTTTTGCTGAAGAGCAGGCTGGCGCGTTCCTCAAAGCCTTCGTTATGCTTCTGGCGATACTTGGCATAGAGTTCGCCTTGCCAGGAGCCGGGGCCGCCTGCCGATTGTTTCAGGGTGATATTGATCAGTGCGCCACGCACCTGGTAGCGTGCAGGGGCGTTGTACATCACTTCCGCCTTCTCTATGCGGCTGGCAGGGATGCTGCGCAGCAAGGAATAGAGCTGCTCTGTGCTGAGGGTGGTTACTTTGCCGTCCAGGATAACGGTGACTCCCTGGCCTGCCAACTGCAGCCCGCCATTCATCTCGATGACGCCGGGAAGCTCTTTCACGGCATCGTAGGCATTGTCTACAGGGAGGTTCCGGATAAGGCGGGGCAGGTCGTACACCAGCTTGCCTTGCGCTGCCTTAACGATGGGGCGTTCACCGGTAATCATCACTTCCGGCAAGGTCTGATAAAGACTGTCCAGACGGGCATCGGTCGTGATAAGGCTGTCGGCGCTGAGGATGCGGTTGTCGTCCGCACCGGAGGTGGTTGCAGTACCGTTGTTCTCTTGTGCCGAAAGGCTGATGCTCAAAGCACAGCATACAATAGGGAGTAAATAGAATCGTTTCATGTTCTTCTTTTTATTTATGTTTATATTCTTCTTCTGCAAATCTTCGTCTGCAAAGTACGGCAGAATCAGCAGAAACTTGTGTTATCAGCGGCTTACCAAGTGTTATCCAGTGTTATCGGGAGTGTTATTTAGTCTTATCGGATGATAGGTTTCACAATATTAATCTTACCTTTGTATGTATAAAAGTAACCGGAAACAAACATGAAACTGCCATTCAAATATATTGCCATACTTGTCATCGTCTCCCTGGCCGGTATCTTCGCCTACCAAGCCTACTGGCTGACGGGGCTCTACCATACCATGCACAGTGAAATGGAAAGGGACATCACCGAAGCCATGCGCATGAGCGACTATAACGAAATGATGATACGCGTGGATAAAATGAAGCAGGACGACATCAACCACGGTGAAGTCAGCGTATCAGCCGGATACAGCGATGACGGAAAATCATTTGTCCGTAGCAGTACCACCATCTCCCGTGAAGATTCTTTGGACAACGCTACCCTGCACGAAACCTTCATGCCCAAAGGAGACAGTGTTTACGTGACCCACCCGAACGATTCAACCCGCGTGGAAGTCAGTGTCAGGAAGAACGTTCCTTTGCTCACCAAAGAGGACAGTGTGCTTTTCATCGACCAGTACAGGGAAACGGATAAAGTCCGTTGGATGTCTGCCGATTCTGCCCGAGAGCCTCTGGAAGAAGCAGTCAGGGACTCAGACAGCTCTCCCCAATCCGCATTGAGTGCCAAAGAGAGACTGGATGTGATTTTGCGCGACCAAAACAGTATGCTGGAACTCGCCACCTACTTCCAGCGCGGACTGCATTCGGGACTGGACATCATTTCCGACCCCGACGTAGTGCTTTATGACAGCCTGCTGACTTCATTCCTGCACGACCGTAACATCAATCTTCCCCATAGGCTGCTACATCTTCACAAAGGCAGCAAATGGGACTCTACCATTCTCTATATAGATACATTGGTAAACATCGGTACCCCCGGCTATGTGCCTACCTCAAAAGCCGTGGAATATAATTATTCTTTCGACATCAATACAAATCAAAGCTACCGTCTCATCATGGAACCGGCCGGCATGTTGGTCTTGCGACAGATGTCGGGCATTCTCACCACATCATTCGTTATTCTGATCGTACTCGCTTTCTCCTTCTGGTTCTTGATACGCACCATCCTGAAACAGAAGACACTGGAAGAGATGAAGAGCGATTTCACCAACAACATCACCCACGAACTGAAAACCCCCATCGCCGTAGCATATGCCGCCAACGACGCTCTGCTCAACTTCAACCAAGCGGAGGAAAAGACCCAGCGCGACAAATACCTGCGTATCTGCCAGGAACAACTTCAGCGCCTCAGTGGACTGGTTGAACAGATACTTTCCATGAGTATGGAACGCCGCAGGACTTTCCGCCTGCACCCGGAGGAGTTTGCAATACGTGATATTCTGGAAACGCTCATCGAACAACACAAGCTGAAAGCGGAAAGCTCCGTCCACATATCGGTGGACATCGAACCGGAAGATTTGAGCGTACTTGCCGACCGTACGCATTTCAGCAACATCATCAGCAACCTGATAGACAACGCCATCAAATATTCGCACGGAGAGGCCGAAGTGGCCATCCATTGCCGCAAGGTAACCGTCGAAGGGCAGAATGAACAGACCGAAATCTCTGTCAGCGACCACGGAATCGGTATTGCTCCCGAGAAGCAGAAGCACATCTTCGACAAATTCTACCGCGTACCCACGGGTAATCTGCACGATGTGAAAGGCTATGGGCTGGGATTGTTCTATGTGAAGACCATGATAGAGAAGCATGGTGGCAGCGTATCGGTAAAGAGTGAGTTGGGAAAAGGAAGTACCTTTACGATAAGGATATGATAACATTATTTGTTAGGGTACTTTACATTACTTGTTAAGGAGCTTTACATTACTTGTAACAAAAGCGACAATTATGGAAAAGATAACCGTACTTCTGGTTGAGGACGAACAGACCCTCGCCATGATTATCAAGGACACATTGGAAGGGCAGAACTTCATCATCCACACCGCAGCAGACGGTGAAGAGGGATTGCGCAAGTTCTTCGACCTCCGCCCCGACGTGCTGGTGGCAGACGTGATGATGCCCCGCATGGACGGCTTTGAAATGGTGCGCCGCATCCGGCAGACCGACAAACAGACCCCGGTACTGTTCCTTACCGCCCGCTCCGCCATCAACGATGTGGTGGAAGGGTTTGAGCTGGGTGCCAACGACTACCTGAAAAAGCCTTTTGGAATGCAGGAACTCATTATCCGCATAAAGGCCCTGGTAGGCAAAGCTTTCTCCTTTACAGAAGAAAAGCCCAAAGAAACTACCGTTTTTGAAATCGGTGACTACCGTTTCAATTCCGTCACTCAACGACTTGCTTTTGCAGGCAGCACCCCGACTTCACCTAACGCGGATACGGAAGTGGAACTCTCCCACCGCGAGTCCGAGATACTGAAACGTCTTTGCGAGAACCGCAACCAGGTGGTCAACACCCAGAATGTATTGCTCGACCTCTGGGGAGACGACAGCTTCTTCAACTCCCGCAGCCTGCATGTGTTCATCACCAAACTGCGGCATAAACTGGCCGGAGACGAGCGCATCCGTATCGTCAATGTGCGGGGAATAGGATATAAACTAATAGTAAACTAAACTAAAACTAAACTACTATTTATGAAAAAGTTATTATTCATTACTTTTATCTGTTCCTCACTCTGCGCCTATGCACAGAGCGAGATTCCGGAAGACACAATAAAGAACCGGCCTCCCGTAAAGAAAGAGCAGATTCCCTTTTCTCCAAAAGAGAACAAGCGTACGGGCCTTGATGAAAGCCAGCCCCAACAAAGTCTGCAGGGCGAACAGCAGGAAGAGATAAATCTCCATCTCCCTCCCTCCGACTATGTGGAGCCCCTGCCCTGGACGGACATGAAGAAGATACACTTTCAGAAGAACATCTTTGAATGGGACTTCCAGCGTTTCGCCGATTTCCTGCTCTCGCCGGAAGTCGTACTGACGATGTACGGCAGCCATAACACCTATCCTGCAATGGGCTCCATCATGCAGGCTGGCGCAGGAATTACTTATTACAGTCCCGACGGACATTGGGAACTGAGCGGCGGAGTGTATGCCGCCCACTATTCCATCTCTACCCCCTCCTCCATTGCCGGCGCCCGGTATGCCAAAAGGGATGCCCCCCGGGGTACCCAATGGGACGTAGGTTACAATGCCTCCGTATCCTACCGCATCAATCCCTACATGCGCCTGCATGCCTTCGGCCAGTATTCGGGCTACGGGAGAAGCAACTCCTTTCATGGATATATGAACCCGATGTATCCGCAAAGCGGTTATGGCATGGTACTGGAACTGAAAGTGACGGACTGGCTCGACCTCAACGGAGGCCTGGAACGGAGCTACGACCCCACCAAAATGAAATGGGTGACTTCGCCCGTCTTCGCCCCTACCATTCGTATAAAGAAATAGAAATAATACAAAGATATTTCCGGAAATAGAGGGAAACGAGTATCTTTGTTCAGTCCGCCCCTATGCGGCAGACAGCAACTGAAATTGTGAACAAAGAACTATGAAACGAATCTTCTTCTGCATCATCATTTTACTTGCAGGCATGTCATCCGTCAGCGCACAGAGCGAGATGCCTGCCGATACGGTACGTACTGCAGTACATGGCGAAGCGTCTCCCGAAGGCATGTCTCCGTCTGAAAAGGAGCTTCTGCCGGGCGTGAAGAATTACGACGGCTTCCTGCTGGATATGGGGCTGATGAATCTGTCTGCCCCCACTCTTCCCAAATTCACTTTGGAGATACCGGATGCCAGCAAGGACTACAGCCGCATCTTCCGGTTGAACCCGAACGTGACTTATTCACAAGGCCTTTCGAACATATTCTCACTCAGCAACTCCCGGTATTTCAGTTCGAATCCCTTCGGACTGACGGGCTTCTGGGGCTCTACTGACAACCTGCAAATGGGAAGTTTCACTTTGAAGAACGGCATGCGCATCCATACGTACGGCGAATATGACAAGGACGGCTGGAAAGTGCCCAACCCTTCCGCACTGCCTTGGGAAAAGAACAATTTCAAAGGGGCGTTCGAGCTGAAATCAGCCAACGGAGCCTTTGGCATACGCATCGAGGTACAGCAAGGCAGGCATGTGCCCTATTGATGCCCACACCATTTAACAACCAAAGTCAATGGCAAGAAAGAAAATACTGGTGATAGGTGCCAACGGTTTTACCGGCAGGCGCATCCTGGATGATTTGTCCCGCAACTTGTCTTATCAGACAACGGGCTGTTCCCTGCACGACGACATCTGTCCCCATTCGGGCAACTATCGCTTTATCCGCACGGATATATGCAACCGCCAGGCGGTGGAAAAGCTTTTCCAGGAAGTACAGCCGGATGTTGTAATCAATACCTCCGCTCTCTCCGTCCCCGATTATTGCGAAACGCACCATGCAGAAGCGGATGCCGTCAACATCACTGCCGTAGAGCACCTGGCAGAATGCTGTGAGACGGGAGGCAGCCGTTTTATCCATCTTTCCACCGACTTCGTTTTCGGTGGTGATACGGACCGACCCTATACAGAGGAGGATATTCCCGCTCCCGTTAATTATTACGGCTACACCAAACTGGAAGGTGAGAAACGTATCGCTGCCGTTTGCAAGGATTATGCCATCGTGCGTGTAGTGGTGGTGTACGGTGCCTCCCTGCCCGGACAGCATGGCAATGTGCTTCAACTGGTGGCAAACAGATTAAGGAGCAATGAGGAAGTGTTCGTCGTGTCCGACCAATGGCGTACGCCCACCTTCGTGGGAGACGTGTCGCAAGGAGTGGAGAAGCTGATAAGTCATCCGCAAAACGGTATCTATCATCTCTGTGGCAGCGAGTGCCTGACCATTGCAGACATCGCTTATCGGGTAGCGGACGTATTGGGACTGAATCGCTCGCTCATCCGTCCCGTCACTACGAAGGAGATGAATGAAAAGACGCCACGTCCCCGTTTCAGCGGGCTGAGTATAGAAAAGGCACGCCGGGAACTGGGATATCGACCGCATACGCTGAAGGAAGGAATAAAGCTGATGTTCGGATAGTAAATAATGCAAGTTCGGATGGCAGCAGATTCGACTACAGCAACTCCGGCTCTGCCAGTCCTTTCTCTTTGCGATACACACGTACCATCTCCAGAATCACATCTCCATATTTCTCCACCCCTTTCTTTCCGAAATACGGAATGCGTACAAGCATGGCCTTATCCGAAGGAAGCAGATTGCTGATACCCAGAATTGCCTTCTGCTGAATGACGGTATATACGGGCAACCCTAATGCGGAAGCTTCTGCATTGCGCCATGCCACCAAGCGGTTGTAAAGTTCCGGATGCAACACATCCGTGGGTACTTCAACAGCTGCAGCATCGCGTTTCCGCTCACGCGGACGTTTCTCTTTATCAGCCTGCTTACTGCTTCCCTGCCCTTCTTTGGCAGCAGCACTTCTCCCTTTGCCTTTACCCTTCTGCGAAGCCGAATCGTCAATGGAAAGCAGTGCTTTCTGCTTCAAGTATCCTGCCACATGGAAACCATTCTCCAGTACATAATCCAGCAAATCAGTCTTCAAGTCAAACATTGCCTCCAGTTCCTCCATGGCATCCCGGAGCTTCTTCTTCAACTCTTTATTGTCGGAAGTTACCGTACTCGCCATCACCGCATCCAGCGGTTGCAACTGCTCTTGAAAATAAGTGGCGGCAGAGTGTATGCGCCCCTGCAAAGTCGGGTCGGCTGCATAGTCCTGCGCAGTATCAATCAGACGGGTATACTGGATACCGAACTTCTGGGCCACTTTCGTCACTTTGTCGTGAAAACGTTCCACTTCCTCCTTGCAGGCTGCGAGTTGCTTGGGAAAGAGCTTGTACAAGTGCTCGTCTATCAGCCGCACATACCGCCGCAAAGCCTGCTCCATGGGCTGGAAATCGAACAAGCCCGACAGCAGTTCCAGGAAATAGGTCTGCTGCAAGGAACGGAAGCGTTTCTCGTCCGGCTCGTTTCTCCGTGCCTCCATCGTGAAGGTTTCCACTGCATTGTCATTGATTATGGCTCTTGCAGAAAGCGGGGCACTGAGCACCACTCCCTCCAATGTCTTGCAGCGGCTCAGGGCCACATACGTCTGCCCATGCGCAAAGGAGGCGCTGGCATCAATCACGGCACGTTCAAACGTCAGTCCCTGGCTTTTGTGGATGGTAATTGCCCAAGCCAGTTTCAACGGATACTGCCGGAATGTTCCTTCAATATCTTCTGTAATCTCCTTGGTTTCCTCATCAAGCACATACTTGGCATTCGTCCACTCTTCCTCCTGAAGTAAGAAGGTAGCGTCGCTTCCCTTGCTGCGCACTTCAATTCCATCTGCCGACACGGCTGTCACCTCTCCAATCATGCCATTGTAGTAATGGTGTTCGCCGGAGGTGTCGTTCTTCACAAACATTACCTGGGCACCGCGTTTCAGTTCCAGCACCTCATCCGTAGGATAGGAATATTCGGGAAACTTTCCGTCAATCTTGGCGCGAAAGGCATACGAGCGTCCCGGAAGTTGTTCCAGCTCATGGTCATTAATCCGTTGGGCCTGATAATTGTGGGTCACCAGGCGGATGTATCCTTCTTCTTTATCAGGTACGAAATTGGGAATATACCGGCGGTTCAAGGCTTCCAGCACTTGTCCGTCACAACGGTTTTCGCGAATGCGGTTCAGTAATTCAAGAAAAGTCCCATCGTTCTGCCGATAGACTTTCTTTAGCTCTATGGTGCAATATTCCGTCTGCTTCAAGGCCTGGCTGGAAAAGAAATAGGGCGTGTCATAGTATTTGCGCAGCATCTGCCACTCATCGTCTTTCACTACGGGAGCAAGCTGCTGAAGGTCGCCAATCATCAGCAACTGCACGCCGCCAAAAGGTTTGTTCCGGTCGCGGAACCGCCTCAAGACGGCATCCACCGAATCGAGCAAGTCGGCACGGACCATACTGATTTCATCGATGACCAATAAATCTATACTGCGTATAATGTTGATTTTCTCTTTCCCGTAACGGAAACGGTAAGATGCTTTGCCATCCGCGCTGAATGAGCTTTCGGGCACATAAGGAGCGAAAGGTACTTGAAAAAAGGAGTGGATGGTGACACCGCCTGCATTGATAGCGGCAATTCCCGTCGGCGCAAGTACAATCATCCGTTTCGGACTCTCTGCCTTCAGTCTTCGCAGGAAAGTTGTCTTACCGGTACCTGCCTTGCCGGTCAAAAAAAGATGAGTGCCTGTGTTTTCAATGAATTGCCATGCAAGCGCTATTTCGGGATTATTCTCCATGGATATGTTTATTATTCAACCAATCCGCTCTCTCTCAGAATGATACGGATTTCATCAGTAGCCATATATGATAATAGGACAAAGATAGCGGTTATTTCGTTATCCTTGTCCTATTATTCCATTTATTTGTACCCATCCTGAGAAAGCCCTTTACGGGGCAATCCGGACTATTTCAAGCTACCGCCGATAATATCGAGCAGCTCATTCGTAATGGCCTGCTGACGGCTCTTGTTATACTGTTTCGTCAAATCCTGAATCAGCTCATTGGCATTGTCTGTCGCCGTCTGCATGGCAAGCATACGGGCAGCATGTTCCGAAGTATTGGAATCGAGAAGCACGGTAAATATCTTCTGACTCAACACTTTTGGCAGAAGTTCCGCTATCAACTCGCCGACGGAAGGTTCCACAATGTAATCATTATTGAAACTGCGGGCATCTTCCGGTACATCTTCTGCCGCCTCCTGCGCCACTTGCGTCAGGTCAATGGGCAGATAATTCTCGCGAAGCAGCACCTGCGAACCCATCGATTTGAAGTGGTGGTAAATCAGCTCCACATGGTCAATTTGCTTTTCCACAAACTCATGCATCAGCTTCTCCGCCAGCTCATACGCTTCAACGTACGAAGGCTTGTCTGCCATCAACTGATAGCTGCCTTGCGGCACATATCCCATTTTCTTGACAGCTTCCTCCACCTTTCTCCCAACGGGATATATCAGAATATTCTCCTTGCCCAGCGACTGGTAACCTTCCAAAGTCCGTTCCAGCATCTTCGCCACATTCGAGTTGAATGCACCGCACAAGGAACTATTGGACGAAAACGCCACGACCGCTACCCTCGTCACGGGCCTTTTCTCGGTATAGGGCGACTCGAAGGAAGCATCCGTACGCAGAAAGTTCGTCAGAATCTCATTCAGCTTCCGTTGATAAGGCAGCATATTCTCAATCCGCCCCTGCGCCTTGTGCAGTTTGGCAGATGCCACCATCTTCATCGCCGATGTTATCTGGCGTGTACTCTTGACGGAGCTTATTCTATTTTTTACCTCTTTCAGTGAAGCCATATATCTATTTACGATTTACAATGTACAATGTACAATTTGCCATGCGGGTTATGGCGCAGCTAAATTGTAAATTGTAAATTGTCTAATTGTACATTACATGAATTGCCTTGCAACCGCCTCTGCCGTCTCCTCAATCTTTTTGCAGACATCGTCGTTGATGACACCTGTCTTTAAAACGTCGAGTACCTCCATGCGATAGTTCATCTCAAGAGACTCAAGGAAGTTGCGTTCAAACTCGCTGACCTTGTCCAAAGGAATATCCCTCAACAAGCCGTGTGTGCCGCAATAAAGAATGGCAATCTGCTTTTCTACCGGCATCGGACTGTATTGGGGCTGTACCAGCAGGCGCGTATTCTTCTGTCCCTTGTCGATGGTCAATGCCGTCACGGGGTCCATATCACCACTGAACTTGGTAAATGCTTCCAGCTCACGGTACTGTGCCTGGTCAATCTTCAATGTACCTGCCACCTTCTTCATCGCCTTGACTTGGGCATTGCCACCCACACGGCTCACGGAGATACCCACGTCAATGGCCGGACGGTTACCCTGGTTGAAGAGATTCGTATCAAGGAATATCTGCCCGTCAGTGATTGAAATCACATTCGTTGGGATATAGGCGGACACGTCTCCTGCCTGAGTTTCGATAATGGGCAATGCAGTCAGCGAACCACCACCTTTCACCTTGCCTTTCAGACTATCCGGCAGGTCGTTCATCTCGCGTGCCACTTCCTCCTGGCTGATAATCTTCGCCGCACGTTCCAGCAAACGGGAGTGCAGGTAGAAAATATCACCCGGATAGGCCTCACGTCCTGACGGACGGCGCAGAATCAGAGACACTTCACGATAGGCCACCGCCTGCTTGGACAAGTCGTCATAGACCACCAGCGCATGACGGCCGGTATCACGGAAATACTCTCCGATGGCAGCCCCTGCAAAGGGAGCGTAATACTGCAATGCAGCCGGGTCTCCCGCCGTAGCAGCCACCACAATGGTATAGTCCATCGCACCGTACTGGTGCAGGGTATTCACAATAGAAGCTACGGTAGAACCTTTCTGGCCAATGGCTACATAAATGCAATATACCGGATCACCTGCTTCAAAATTGGCACGCTGGTTGATGATGGTATCGATGGCAATGGCTGTCTTACCGGTCTGGCGGTCACCGATAATCAGCTCACGCTGTCCGCGACCAATAGGTATCATGGCGTCCACAGCCTTCAGACCGGTCTGAAGCGGCTGATTCACCGGCTGGCGGAAGATGACTCCCGGTGCCTTACGTTCCAACGGCATTTCATAAAGTTCTCCGCCTATCAGTCCTTTGCCATCAAGCGGCGCACCCAGAGGGTCTATTACACGGCCCAGCATACCCTCTCCCACCATGATGGAAGCAATACGCTTGGTACGCTTTACAATGAAGCCTTCCTTGATTTTATCCGTAGGGCCAAGCAACACAGCACCCACATTATCCTCTTCGAGGTTCATCACAATGGCCTTGATGCCGTTGTCGAACTCCAACAACTCGTTGGCTTCGGCATTGCGCAACCCATAGATACGGGCTACACCGTCACTGACTTGCAGTACCGTGCCAATCTCGTCCAACTGTACGCGGGTGTCAATCCCTTCCAGTTGCTTGCGGAGAATATCGGAGACTTCGCTTACTTTTATATTTTCAGACAACATCTTAGTATTTACTATTTTACGATTTACTATTTACTATTTGAAAGAACCCGAATCATATACCGTTTTGACCTCTACAACTTACGCATCACAAGACTATTAAATAGTAAATTGTAAATTGTCAAATCGTAAATCATACGATCCTTCTATTCTTATCAATAAACTGCTGTTTCACTTTCTTAAGCTGCGTAGCAATACTGGCATCCAGACGGAAGTCGTTGATGTCGAAGATAAAACCACCTTCAATGGAGGGATCCACTTCAGTCTGCAGCTCCATGCTGGCATGCAGCAGGGTGGAAGCACTGTTATGGATACGCTCCCGCACTTCCTGGCTGACGGGAACGGCTGTTATCAGCTTTCCTACACCGATATGCTTGTCTTTCCGGTACAAATCCAGAAAACTCAGGCAGATGTACTGGAGAAAGTTTTCCCGCCGGTTCTTCAACACCAAGGTCATGAAACGCGCAAACTCACGGCCCGCAGGAGCATCCCCCACAGCAGCGGTACAGATAAGTGCGAACTTCTCACGTATCGTCAGGATGGGGTTTTCCAATGCCATGCACAAATCCGGATGTTTCCTGAAGCTACGGGCAAGCATACAAAACTCCTTGTACAGAGTATCTTCTACCCCCATACTCTTGGCATATTCCATCAATGCTTTCGCATAACGCATCGAAACGATTCCTATATCCATTTCTTTGAGAATTAATTGTTTCTACTTGCGGCCAGCACTTCATCCAGCATCCGGTCTATCATCTCCATCTGCTCATGTTTCTCGTCCAGATTCTTGCGGATAATTTTCTCAGCTATATCTACGGACAAGACTGCCACCTGGCGGCGAATATCGCGGATGGCCTCTTCCTTCTCTTGCTGTATCTGCTTTTTAACTTCGTCCAGCTCCTTCTGCGCGGCGGCTTCCGCCTGCTTGCGTGCTTCGACGATAATCTTGTCACGCTCATGCATCGCCTCCCGCAGAATGCGTCCTTGTTCTTTGTTGGCAGCAGCAATCAACGCTTCACTCTCCTCTTTCAGTTTGGAGAGCTGGGCATTTGCTTCGCGTGCCACTTCCAAAGACTGGTCGATGTAGGTCTTGCGACCTTCCACCATCTTGGTGATAACGGGAAAACCGTACTTGGCAAGCACCACAAACACCACACCGAATGAAAGAAGCATCCAGAACAGCAGACCACTATCGGGTAATAACAATGACATAATTTTATTTACGATTTGACAATTTACGATTTACAATTTGGCTGCGCGGTGATGCTGCACGGACAAATTGTAAATGGTAAATGGTAGATTGTACATTATAAAAAGAACACCAATAAACACACAACTACTGCCAACAAAGCAACACCTTCAATCAAGGCAGCGGCAATAATCATGTTCATACGGATATCTCCGGATGCTTCCGGCTGACGGGCAATGGCCTCCATGGCAGAACCGCCGATTTTACCGATACCTACACCAGCACCAATAACAGCCAGACCAGCACCAATGGCTGCACCCAGTTTACTAACTCCCACACCTGCCGCAGCAGCTTGCAATAATACAGATAGTAACATAACTTTCAGTTTTTAAATGGTTATTTTTATTAATATTTATATTCCCAATAATCGTATCATTTCACCGCCTTCTCCTTATGCTCTTCCTGCGCCAGACCGATGAACACGGCTGACAGCATGGTGAACACATATGCCTGGATAAAGGCAACCAACAATTCAAGTGCATTCATAAAGATATTGAACAGCACCGAGGCCACGGTAAGCGTTCCGTTCAAAGCAGGTCCCATACTGGCCGAGATGAATATCAGGCAGGTAAGCACCAGCATTGCCATGTGTCCTGCCAGCATATTGGCAAAAAGACGTATCATCAAAGCAAACGGTTTGGTAAAAATACCGAAGAACTCGATAAACGGCATCATGGGGACCGGCACCTTCAGCCACCAGGGCACATCCGGCCAGAAGATATCTTTCCAATAGGTCTTGGTTCCAAAGATATTCACAGCCAAGAAAGTGCAGATGGCCAATACCATCGTAATGGCTATATTTCCCGTCACGTTGGCCCCTCCGGGAAAGAAAGGAATCAGCCCCATAATGTTATTGATGAAAATAAAGAAGAAGGCCGTCAGCAAGTAAGGTGCGAATTTACGGTACTTCGGACCGACACAGCTCTTTATAATATCATCGTTCACCATCATGATAAACATCTCCATAAACCCGATGAAACCACCGGGAGCGGCACTTCCCTGCGGGTGCTTGCGATACCAGTGCGCCACACTTAAAATGATGACAAGCAGCAATGCACTGTTGATGAGCAAAGCCAGTGTCACCTTCGTGATGGAGATATCCAACGGGCGTATTTCGTTTCCGGTGGCATCATGCTCCACCAGCTTGCCTTCGTACTTGCTTCCTGCGGGAGCGATGGAAAAGCCTTCATAACTTCCACCGTTCTCCTCCAGACGTGAGGATAGAAAGACATGCCATCCGGTGGTAGAGCTATGCACTATTACCGGCAAGGGAATCGTAACGTGAGTTTCGCCCCACGTCGTGATGTGCCATTCGTAAGAATCGCCGATATGCCCGAAGACAATCTCCTTCACGTCCACCGTATTCTCAGCCCGCACCGTGGCGGGTAGCAACATGCCCAATGCCAACAGAACTACAGTCAGTATGTTACGCAATCTTTTCATTGTTACTTTTCTTTTTCTGTTTCTTGTTCGCCTCGAAAGTGAAGAAGAACCAGGAATCATAAATCAAATATATCAGATAGTTGGCT
This sequence comes from Bacteroides sp. CACC 737, assembly GCF_013874375.1. Classification (NCBI taxonomy): domain Bacteria; kingdom Pseudomonadati; phylum Bacteroidota; class Bacteroidia; order Bacteroidales; family Bacteroidaceae; genus Bacteroides; species Bacteroides sp. CACC 737. The sequence continues at coordinate 1,457,767 of NZ_CP059408.1, read as the reverse complement.
ATAAACGTCAACAGAAACGCCCTGGCTTCCTCACGTACTGCAACGCAATAAACCAGCATCACAATCATGGAAACCAGCATTCTCATCACACGCATCAGCAGATAAATCTGCAACATTCGTCCCGGCATCCGGTGACGGCAGCTTTCGGTCATATTAATCATGAATATTCCGAAAACAAAGAAGAAAAGCGGAATCAGCGGATAACCGCCGAAATAGTGATGCGGATTTATCGAAAAGTACGTCCATCCGCCTACAATTCCTATCAATACCGTCAAGAGCGCTGTATGCAATAAGTAGTTTCTCTTAGTAATAGTCACGCCAACAACCTTTAATCTTCAATTTCTTATTTTTAATTGCCTATTGCTGTTCTATACAGACGGCAACCCTTCCGTTACTCATCTCTACGAATCCGCTTTGAATATCCAGCTCATGTTCCTCACCGTCCGTTGCGTAAACCAATGTCCCCGTTCCCAACGATGACACAATCGGTGCATGCTGCGGCAGGATAGAAAAAGAGCCCATAGTGCCCGGCAATGTAACACTTTCCACTTCCCCGTTGAAGAGTTCCTTCTCCGGTGAAACAATATTCAAATGCAACTTCTTCATTATCAAAGCTCCCAGAGTTTTAATTTTTAATCGTTTTTTCCCCTGCCTGTTCCAGTAGTTTCTTACCCTTCTCAATAGCTTCTTCAATGGTTCCCACATTCAAGAAAGCTGGTTCGGGCAGGTAGTCCACCTCTCCGTCAAGAATCATCTTGAAGCCTTTGATAGTATCCTCAATGGAAACCATTGTACCGGGGACACCCGTAAACTGCTCGGCAACGGCAAATGGCTGTGAAAGGAAGCGCTGCACACGACGCGCACGGTTCACCAACGTACGGTCGGCATCAGAGAGCTCCTCCATACCGAGGATGGAGATAATGTCTTGCAATTCCTTGTTGCGCTGCAATATTTGTTTCACACGTTGTGCCACTTCGTAGTGTTCCACCCCCACGATGTGTGGGTCAAGAATGCGTGAAGTGGATTCCAACGGGTCTACAGCAGGATAAATACCAAGTTCGGTAATCTTACGGCTCAACACCGTGGTGGCATCGAGGTGGGTAAATGTTGTAGCAGGCGCCGGATCAGTCAAGTCATCGGCAGGCACATATACAGCCTGCACGGAAGTGATGGAACCATTTCTCGTAGAGGTAATACGCTCCTGCATGGCACCCATTTCCGTTGCCAGTGTCGGCTGATAACCCACGGCAGAAGGCATACGGCCCAGCAAGGCCGAAACCTCGGAACCGGCTTGAGTGAAACGGAAGATATTATCAATGAAGAACAGAATGTCACGCGGACCGTCCGTCTCCGCTCCCATGTCACGGAAGGACTCGGCTACCGTCAACCCTGACAATGCCACGGACTGACGCGCACCGGGAGGTTCGTTCATCTGACCGAATATCAAAGACACTTGTGATTTGGCCACTTCGTCATAATCTACTTTGGACAAATCCCAATGGCCCTCCTCCATGCTCTTCTTGAATTCTTCTCCGTAACGGATAACACCGGATTCAATCATTTCTCTCAGCAGGTCGTTGCCTTCACGTGTACGTTCTCCTACACCGGCAAACACAGAGAAGCCGTGCTGCTTCTTCGCAATATTATTGATGAGTTCCTGGATAAGCACTGTCTTGCCTACACCGGCGCCACCAAACAGACCGATTTTACCGCCCTTGCTATAGGGTTCCAGCAAGTCGATAACCTTGATGCCTGTATAAAGTACCTCTTGTACGGTAGTCAAATCTTCAAACTTAGGGGGTTCGCGATGGATGGGATAAGCACCGGTACGGTCCAGTTCCTTCATGCCGTCGATAGAGTCGCCCACTACGTTCATCAGGCGGCCTTTGATTTGTGTACCTATCGGCATGGTGATGGGGCCTCCCAGCGGATGCACTTTCATACCTCTCTGCAGGCCGTCCGTACTGTCCATAGCAACAGTACGCACCGTGTTTTCACCAATGTGTTGCTGTACCTCTACAATCAGTCTTTTTCCGTTCGACCTTTTTATTTCCAGTGCGTCGTGAATACTCGGCAACATCATCTCTGCCTCCGTTCCTTCGAAATAGACGTCTACTACAGGTCCGATTACCTGTGAGATATGTCCAACAATCTGTGACATAAGCAATCTTTTTTATTCTATATTTCCTTAATTATTTTTCCCAATACTAAGTTGTAAGTCGCGTGTATCCTCTAAAACAAATCAGCCAAGTCGCGTCTTTCGTCAGCTATATAAGTACTCGTACCTATTAACGTTTGTCAGCAACGGTTTGTTCATCCCAATAGTTACATAAACAACAACGCAAATGTATAAACAATTTGCATGTAGTTGTTACCGTGTATAGCATTTTTTGAACAAAAAATACTATTTTGAACGATTAATACTACAATTGGAACAAATTGCTACAGACATGATAACGTCAGTTAACAATTGGCAAGAAAAGGAATTGCCCACCCATCTTATGAAAAACCACAGAATTGGCAATAAAGATTCCGTATATAATATACAAAAAAAATAAGCCTTGTCTCTCGACAAGGCTTATTCACAACACAAACACAAAATAAAACACGACAAAACTACTATGCAATCTTACCTGTCTATGCCGGGGAGGCATACGTACTAGTTACGGATATTCACATATACATAAACAGCTTCAGGCTGATTTGCACATTATAAACAAATGCGGGGAGGCATTTGTTTATTGCTTATTTGTTAAAAAACACAAATTCAAAGTTTGTCATTGAATACCTCGTTCACGAAGCTTCAACTGCCATTTCCATGCAGAAAGTAAAGTATCTTCAATACTTGTTTCTGCCTTCCAACCCAGTTCATTGTTTGCCAATTCCGGGTTTGCCCATACCTTCTCAATATCACCGGCACGCCGACCTACTATCTGATAGTTCAGTTTTACACCGGTAGCCTTTTCGAAAGCATTAATCAGTTCCAATACGGAAAGTCCACGACCTGTACCGATATTGAATACTTCCACTTTCTCCTTCTGCTTGTTCTCCAAGATACGGCGGATAGCCACTACGTGTGCTTTGGCCAAATCGACTACATTGATGAAGTCGCGGATACAAGAACCGTCGGGAGTATCATAATCGTCACCAAACACGCTCAGTTTCTCACGGATGCCGATAGCGGTCTGGGTAAGATAAGGAATCAAGTTCTGCGGTACACCGTTAGGCAATTCTCCCAGCAATGCTGTGGGGTGTGCACCTATCGGGTTGAAGTAACGCAACAAGATGGCGTTTATCGGAGCACCGGAAGCAACCGTATCACGTACAATCTCTTCATTGATTTGCTTCGTGTTTCCATACGGAGACTCAGCTTTCTTGATAGGTGCCTTTTCCGTTACCGGAAGCTCGTCCGGCTGGCCGTAAACTGTGCAGGAAGAAGAGAATACGATACCCTCCACTCCATGCTTCGGCATCAGTTCCAGCAGGTTAATCAGTGAAACCAGGTTATTACGATAGTAAAGCAACGGTTTTTGGACAGACTCACCTACGGCCTTGCTGGCTGCAAAGTGAATGATGGCTTTAATGCCTTTATATTTGGTAAACACAGCGTCAAGACCGGCATAATCCAAGCAATCCAATTTCTCGAATGCAGGACGGATACCCGATACCTTCTCTATGTTATCTACAACATCTGCGCTGGAGTTTGACAAATTATCAATAATAACAACTTCATAACCTGCGTTTTGAAGTTCCACCACCGTGTGAGAACCAATGTAACCGGTTCCACCCGTAACTAAAATTTTCTCTTTCATATTAAATATAGACAATTTAGCTTTTAGGTTATCAATACGCCACAAATGTAAGGAAATAAATTAATAAAAACAGAAAAAGGGGGGATAAATTTTAGCTTATCCCCCCTTCACTTTATTTCCGGTTTTTCTTCTTTAAATCTTCACAACCCCCGAAAAGCCCATGAATGCCATTGCCAGCAGTCCGGCCGTAATCAAAGCTATCGGAGTGCCCTGCATACCTTTCGGCACACTAACCAGGCTCATTTGCTCGCGCAGGCCTGCAAACAGTGTCAGTGCCAAGCCGAAACCAAGTGCCGTGGAGAATGCATAAACCACTCCCGTCAGCAAATCATAATCTTTTTGGATAACAAGGATGGCCACACCGAGAATACAGCAGTTGGTAGTAATCAACGGCAGGAACACGCCCAAGGCCTGATACAGAGAAGGAGAAACTTTCTTCAGGATAATCTCTACCATCTGCACCAATGCGGCAATCACCAGGATAAAGGTAATAGTCTGCAAATAGCCCAAATCAAAAGCGTCGAGCACATACTTCTGAATAAGGAATGTCACGATGGTGGCGATGGTGAGCACGAATGCCACCGCTGCCGACATGCCCAATGCAGTCTCCACTTTCTTGGAAACTCCCAAGAACGGGCAAATTCCCAAGAATTGCGACAATACGATGTTGTTTACAAAGATTGCCGAGATAAATATCAATATATATTCCATTTCTTTAATTTATTAATTGAAAAATGACAATCGATAATGAACCATTATCAATCATCCATTATCAAGCCTTCTTCATACTGTTGATTAAAGCAATGAGATAGCCCAATGCGATGAATGCACCCGGAGCAAGGACAAATACCAACATGCCGTATTCTTCAGGAAGGATACTCAAGTTGAATATCTTGCCGGTTCCCAGGAACTCACGCACGGCACCCAGCAATGTCAGTGCAATGGTAAAGCCCAAGCCCATGCCCAGACCGTCGAACAAGGAAGCCACCGGATTGTTTTTGGCAGCAAATGCCTCGGCACGTCCCAATACGATACAGTTTACAACAATCAGCGGAATGAACAAGCCCAGCGTGGCGTACAATGCAGGAACGTAGGCTTGCATTATCATCTGCAACAGTGTCACAAATGATGCTATGACCACAATGAATGAAGGAATACGCACCATATCGGGAATCAGATTCTTGATGGCAGAAATCACCACATTGGAACATATCAGCACGAACATTGTAGCCAGTCCCATACCCATACCGTTGATAGCAGAGGAAGTGGTACCCAGTGTAGGACACATACCCAGCAGGAGTACAAACGTAGGATTCTCTTTGATAATCCCGTTCATCATAACTTTAAAATTATTCATATCTTCTACTCCTTTCTTATTTAGCGCTGAGTGTATCCACAGCTTCGGGAGCTGCGGAATCAGCAGGTTGTTCAACATTCTTTTGAGTAGCGCCGGTAGTGCCGTCGGCAGTTTCCTGACCGGCATAGGCAGCATAAGCCGCATTCACTGCATTCAAAAAAGCACGTGAAGTGATGGTAGACGCTGTAATGGCATCTACTTTACCACCGTCCTTGCTCACTGTCAATGCCGCTTCACCCGGATTCATGCCGGTGATGTCACCTTTATTGCCTTTCTTGAACCAGTCGGCAGCTTTGGAGCCCAACCCCGGAGTTTCCACATGCGACAACAAGGAGTAGTCGATGATTTTGCCTTCGGCATCGAAACCGACCAACACTTTCAGCTCACCGCCAAAACCCATGGCAACAGCTTCCACAGCAGCTCCGATATATTCTCCGCCTTTGGTGGCAGGATATACAGAATACTGTACTCCGTTTACTTCCTGCATCTTCTTCTCGGCGATGGGGTCATTGTCGAAGCCCGGAACCACCGCACTTACGGCATCGCTCAAGGTCTTTGCATTGGCCTGCGCAATGGGCTCCTTCGTCAATTCGTTTACATAAGCCAGCAACGCTACGGAGATTGCGGTAACGCCCGTAAGTACCAGCAACATATTCTTCAAGGATGATTCTAACTTTTTCATTTCTTCTTCGCTACCTCCCCAAAGCGTTTAGGTTTAACATAGGTGTTGATGAGCGGAGTGAACGCATTCATAATCAGAATGGCAAACGACATACCCTCCGGATATGCACCGAACAGACGGATGATGACAGTCAGCAGGCCGATGCAAACACCATAAATTAGCATACCTTTGTGGCTCATCGGAGAAGTCACGTAGTCCGTAGCCATAAAGACAGCACCCAGCATCAGACCACCGGACAACAACTGTACGACCGGGGATACATAAAGTTCCGGATTGACCAGATACATGATACCAGAGAACACGAATACCGTCACCAGAATAGATACCGGAATGTGCCAGGTGATGATTTTCTTCCACAACATGTAGAACAAACCAAGCAGCAGCGCCAAGGCACTCACCTCACCGAGACATCCTCCATTATTACCTATCAGAAGGTCGAAAGCTCCCGGAAGGTCGCTCAGGGACATGCCCGGAGCACCATTGATGACACCTTTCATAATAGCCAGCGGCGTAGCAGCCGTCGTGGCATCCGTATAGGCTGTCAACTGGCCTACAGCCGGCCATGTCGTCATCTGCACGGGGAATGAAAGCAACAGGAACACACGTCCTGCCAGTGCAGGGTTAAAGGGATTGCAACCCAAACCTCCGAAGGACATCTTGCCTACCCCGATGGCAAACAAGGCGCCGAGGATGATTATCCAGATGGGCAGGTTGGAAGGCAGGTTAAAGGCCAGCAACACACCGGTAATGATGGCAGAGCCGTCGGTGATGGTTGTGGTCTCTTTTTTCATGAGGAATTTGCCGATGGCCCATTCAAAGAACAAGCAGGCTGCTACGGAAGTGGCCGTAACAATCAGCGCACCCAGTCCGAAAAAGTAAAGCGAAACGAGGAATGCCGGAATCAATGCGATAAGCACACCGTACATATTCTTCTTCACGCTGTCACCGCCGTGAACGTGGGGCGAAAGGGATACGATTAATTTATTCATACTTCGTTATTTTTTAGCTTGACGTGCACGGATCATCGCTCCTACCTTACCCTTACCCAAGCGGATATAATCCAGCATCGGACGGTTGGAAGGACAAGTGAACTGGCATGAACCGCATTCTATACACGACATAATGTCTTCTTTCTCTACTCTTTCAAAATCTCCGTGGGCCGAAACGGTAGCCAGCAGATACGGCTCCAACCCCATCGGGCAGGCTCCCACGCACTTGGCACAACGGATACAAGGCTGTACCTCGCCGCGCTTGGCTTCCTTCTCGTTCATAATCAGAATACCGGAGCTGCCTTTGGCAGTCGGTACATCCGTATTCACCAGAGCTTTACCCATCATCGGGCCACCGCCGATAATCTTGCCCGTATCTTCGGGCAGGCCGCCGCAAGCTTCAATCAGCTGCTTCATCGGCGTACCGATACGTGCCAGGAAATTGGACGGCTTTGCCAGCGACTTGCCCGTCACGGTAATGACACGCTCAAACAGAGGTTTGTTCTTCTGTACGGCCTGGTAAACGGCAAATGCGGTACCCACATTCTGCACCACAGCTCCCGTGGAGATAGGCAGCGCACCGGCTGCAACCTGGCGACTGATGACAGCATCAATCAACTGCTTTTCACCACCCTGCGGATATTGTACCTTCAAGGGTACCACCTCGATACCTGCATAGCTGGAAGCGACTTTCGTCATCAGCTGGATGGCATCGGGCTTATTGTTCTCAATGCCGATGAATGCCTTGTTCACCTTTACCGCCTTCATCAAAATGGATACACCTACCATAATTTCTTCCGCATGTTCCAGCATCAGCTGATGGTCGGCAGTCAGATACGGTTCGCACTCTACGGCGTTGATGATGACACACTCTGCCTTGAATGCAGGAGGAGGGCACAACTTGACCTGCGTAGGAAAGCATGCACCACCCAGACCTACAATACCGGCATCGGCGATTTTCTTCACGATTTCCTCGGAAGTCAGACTGCATTCCTTCACCAACGTTTCGGAACGGTCAATGGATTCTTCCCATTCATCCCCTTCTACGTCAATGAATATAGCAGGCTTGGCGTAACCGCTGGCATCGACAATCGTGTCAATCTTAGCGACTTTCCCGCTGACAGACGAATGAATGGCTGCTGATACAAAACCGCCGGGCTCGGCAATCTTTGTACCCACTTTCACAACATCACCTTTGGCAACGATAGGCTTGGCAGGAGCACCGATGTGCTGTCCCAGCAAGATAGCGGCCTTGGCCGGAATCTCTGCCTTGATGATAGGCTGATGTGCTGAAAGTTTATTTTCGTGTGGATGGACTCCACCAATTGAAAATGTCTTCAACATACAATTCTGTATTTTTAGTCGTTTATTTACTTTATTAATTCATACCTCAACTTGGGAAGTCTAAACCTCTGCTTTGGGAGTCTCAACCTCAGCTTTAGGAGCTGCAACCTTTACTTGGGGAGCTGCATCGTCAGCCTTCGGTTTGCGCGGCGGGAAGTTGAGGGCAATGATTGTGTTTTGCGGACAAGCTTCCTCGCACTTGCGACAGGATTTACACTTATTGGGGTCAACGTAAGCCAGATTGTTTTCCAGCGTGATAGCCTCGAACGGACAAACCTTCACACACTTGCCACAACCGATACATGCCACGGTACAAGCCTTGCGTGCTACGGCCCCCTTGTCCTTGTTTACACACTGTACGTAAACACGACGTGATTTCTTGCCTTGAGGACGGATTTCAATAATAGATTTCGGACAAGCCTTGGCACAAGCTCCACAAGCCGTACACTTTTCCTCATCCACTTCGGGAAGTCCGGTCTCCGGATTCATGTGGATAGCATCGAACTGGCAGGCAGCCACACAGTCGCCGCATCCCAGACAGCCATAACTGCAACCCGTTTCACCACCATAGAGAGAAGCCGCAATGGCACAACTCTTGGCGCCATCGTATTGGTTCACACGAGAACGGTTGGCACAAGTTCCATTACATCTCACCACCGCAACCATAGGTTCGGCAGCAGCGGCATCCAAGCCCAAAATCTCGGCAATCTTTGTCATGACGGGCTGTCCACCCACCGGACAAAGTTTACCATCCAGCGAACCTGCCTTTACGCAAGCATCTGCAAATCCGCTACAACCGGGGTAACCACATCCACCGCAATTTGCCTGGGGAAGCACCTCTGCTACCTGGGCAATCCGCGGATCTTCATACACGGCGAATTTCTTGGAAGCCACGTAAAGAATAGCGGCCGATACCAGCGCTATAACTCCCAATGAAATCACTGCAATCAGAATTACATTCATAAATTAGTTGTTTATTAATTATTTGTTTTATTATTAGTTAGTTCATCGGTCGTACGGAGAATGAGAACTTCTTACCCATCCGCGACTTGTTCAGCCACAATATATAATAATAAGGTACAAGAAGTGCTAGCGAACAAAGCGCGGAACGCAGCTCGTCATTCCAGATAGCCATAAAGACAAATAGTGAGATTATCAGAATAAGGAAAGGAAATATAAAGGCAAACAGAACTGCCATCACTCCCATTGAAAGTTCGCCCGTCACCCATACACGGTCACCGGGCTGGTAGGATGCGGCATTGGCATCGGCCACATCGACAAGTTTCTCTTTCGTATCCGCAGAGGTACAATGTCCCTTGACACTACACGAAGCGCACGCTGAAGTCTGGATGATTCTCACTTGGAGATGAGAACCGTTTATGTTTTCCACAATACCTTGATGTTTTATAGTATTCGCCATTTTGCAAAGTGTGCATTACAAATCGCGGCAAATTTACGCATTATTTGTGAACTGCAAACCTTTCCTATGCATTTTCTGTGTTCGTAAACGTGCTTTTTCTATGTTTTTATGTTTTTTCACCTGCCACAAACTACAAAAAGACAAAAAACAGACGGTCTGTCAAGGGAAAACAGACCGTCTGACTAACCAAAACAGATAATCTGTTCACTCCGAACAGACCATTTGTTTATTTACCATTTATAATTGATACCGAAACTGAGTAATTCTTTTACCTGGAAATAGCTGTCCCCTTCCGTCGGCTTGGCACTGTCGTCATAGCGGGCGTGCACATAAAGCTTGGTGGAAAGATAGCGGTTCAGCACAAAGTTCACCGTGTTTTCCCATTCGATACGTGTCCACTCATAACTGGTCTGGAAGTCTAGGCGGGAATCCAGCGTAATGGAAGGAATGATGGTCCACGAAAGTGTAGGCTGTATCTGCGAACCGAAGTTATGCTTCACGCACTTGCCCTCCTCAAGACCGAAACTCACTTCATTCACCCCCTTATTCCCTACATAACGCAGCATGTACGTCAGCGGAGCTATGAAAACGGACAAGCTGAATTTCTGCTTTTTCAACTTGTAGTCCATACCGATACTGCTCGACCAATCTGCCGGAGCAAAGAAAGCGGAAACCAGCTCTTCACTGTTGGCCTTGTAGCCATTGCAGAACTGGGTCTTAAACTCAGTCGTGATGGTATAATACCACTTGGATGCAGCCTGAATACCCAGTTTACTGTACAGCCGGAGTTGGTCGGTACTTACCAGATAATTATGAAACTCGTCGGAAGGTGCCGAGCTGAAGCCTAGCTTGGCATCGAGCAGATTTTCCCACTGCACCTTCTCACGGTCATTATAGTTGGCAAACAATTGCAGGTTGGCAAGCACGGCGTTAGTGCTCTCGCCTCCCTTGTACCAGTTGTCGGAGATATAGTTCTGTGTAATCTGCAACGAACCGTTTCCACCGGTCACCCACCAGTTGGGCTTGTGGATAATTACGTCGGCTTCCTCCTTCACTCCCACCATATTCTCTTGTGCAAACAGTTTCACGACGGACGGTTTGGAAGAAACTTCCTTCTCTATATTATCCTTGAATATCTTCCCTTTCATCACCTCCTTCTCGGTCATTACAACCAGATTGGGACAATCTACATACGTGTTCAGCAGCGTACGGTCCACCAGCTTGTTGGCGCGGTCCTTCGAGGTGAAAGTCAGTGTGTCGAACGGCAGCATCTCGCGCGTCATGGCAGGCACCGTATCGGGCATCTGGAAATGCCAGTCCACCTTGGAAAGGCGTCTCATGGGAGCATAATAATAGGTAAGGGGGAGGAACAACCTATAGTAGTTCGGATCGGAAGGTATATAACGTTCCGGGGTCGTGGGGTCATTCAGATAATCCAGCACTCCGAAATACCTTTCATATAATATGGAAACAGTATCCAGCTTGTACCCCGTACCTTCCGGTTTCAATTTCAGAATCATGTATTCTTTCATTATATCCGGCAAGGTGTCGGCTTTGGCAGTTGTTTCCTGTCCACTGTTCTTCGAGGCGGTATCCAGCGTATTCTGTGCCATCACCGACGAAGAGATCATCGTAGCAATTAACCAAAATGCAATGTGTCTATTCTTCATAATGCCCTTAAGTCTATGTTTCGAGCGCAAATTTAGCTTAAAATGTTTAGAAAACATAGAAAAGCCATGAAGAAAAAGGCTAGAGAGAGTTTCTTCGATGAAATCGTATTTTTTAATAATTGTTTCACAGAAACTTTCTCTACTTCCTCTTTTTTTTATAATTTTGCGCTTTTTAAGTTCCACGTGTATTGACGGGAGCAGTATGCACCCTGAACGACAAGCCGTATAGGCTCTTGGAATTAGATTAAACAATTAATAAAATAATATAGTTGTGGGAGAAACAAAGTATATTTTCGTCACCGGTGGTGTTGCCTCTTCACTAGGTAAAGGTATCATCTCATCCTCCATCGGTAAATTGCTGCAAGCAAGAGGTTACAAGGTAACCATCCAGAAGTTTGACCCGTATATCAACATCGACCCGGGTACACTGAACCCTTATGAACACGGCGAATGCTACGTAACCGTGGATGGCCATGAAGCCGACCTCGATTTGGGTCATTACGAACGCTTCCTGGGCATCCAGACCACCAAGGCCAACAATATCACGACCGGACGCATCTACAAAAGTGTCATCGACAAAGAGCGCCGGGGTGACTATCTGGGAAAAACAATCCAGGTTATTCCCCATATTACAGACGAAATCAAGCGTAATGTAAAACTGTTGGGAAACAAATACAAATTCGATTTTGTTATTACCGAGATTGGCGGTACAGTGGGCGACATCGAGTCTCTGCCCTATCTGGAAAGCATCCGTCAGCTGAAGTGGGAATTGGGAAAAGACGCCTTGTGCGTGCACCTTACTTATGTCCCCTACCTGGCAGCTGCCGGTGAACTGAAGACCAAGCCCACCCAGCACTCCGTAAAGGAACTGCAAAGTGTGGGAATTCAACCGGATGTACTAGTGCTGCGTACCGAGCACGAACTCAGCAACAACCTGCGCAAGAAGGTGGCCCTCTTCTGCAACGTAGACGAGAATGCCGTAGTGCAGAGCATTGATGCGCCTACCATCTACGAGGTGCCCATCCTGATGCAGTCCCAAGGGCTGGACGCCACCATTCTGAAGAAGATGGGGCTTCCCGTGGGCGACACTCCGGGGCTGGGACCGTGGCGTGCTTTCCTCGAACGCCGTCACAAAGCCGAAGAGACTGCCCCGCTGCACATCGCATTGGTGGGCAAATATGACTTGCAGGATGCCTACAAGTCCATCCGCGAGGCCCTTTCACAAGCAGGAACTTACAATGACCGCAAGGTGTCGGTAGACTTCGTGAACAGTGAAAAGCTGACAGACGAGAATGTGGCAGAAGCCCTGAAAGGCATGGCAGGCGTACTTATCGGTCCGGGCTTCGGCGAACGCGGCGTTGCCGGCAAGTTCGTAGCCATCAAATATGCGCGTACACACAACATCCCCACCTTCGGTATCTGTCTGGGTATGCAGTGCATCGCCATTGAATTTGCCCGTAATGTACTGGGTTACGCCGATGCCAACTCACGTGAGATGGATGAAAAGACACCGCACAATGTTATCGACATCATGGAAGAGCAGAAATCCATCACCAATATGGGTGGGACCATGCGTCTGGGTGCCTATGAATGTGTTCTGCAGAAAGACAGCAAGGCATACGAGGCATACGGTACCGAGCATATCCAGGAGCGTCACCGCCACCGCTATGAATTCAACAACAGCTTCAAGGAGGCCTACGAAGCAGCAGGTATGAAGTGTGTGGGTATAAACCCCGAATCGGATCTGGTAGAAATTGTCGAAATACCCGCATTGAAGTGGTTTGTCGGTACCCAGTTCCATCCCGAATACAGCAGTACGGTATTGCATCCGCACCCGCTGTTCGTAGCATTCGTGAAGGCCGCCATCGAAAATGAAAACGAAAAGAAATAATTTGTAATTAGTAATCTGTAATCAACAAAGAATGGATAAAAATACCATCACAGGTCTTGTTCTGATAGCGATATTGTTAGTAGGTTTCAGCTTTCTGAGCCGTCCCAGCCAGGAGCAGTTGGAAGCACAGCAACGTTACTACGACTCCATAGCCCAGGTGCAACAGCGCGAAGCCGACTTGAAAGCCAAGGCGGAAGCAGCCCTGGCCAACGAAAGCGGAGCGGAAGCAAGCGTTGACTCCACTGCCCTCTTCTTCGACGCCCGTCAAGGAACCAACTCGCAGGTAACCATCCAGAACAACCTGGCAGAAATAACCGTAGATACAAAAGGCGGACGCATAGCTTCGGCCACGCTGAAGGAATACATGGGACAAGACAAAACGACTCCCGTCACACTGTTCAGCGGCAACGACGCTTCCATGAATTTCCTCTTTTACAACAAGAAAGAGACTATCCAGACGGAAGACTATTATTTCACCGCAGTAAACCGTACGGACAGTACCGTCACCATGCGTTTGTCGGCAGACAGCAACAGCTATATCGACTTTACATATCGCATGCACAATGACACATACCTGATAGACTTTACTATCCAGGCAGTCAATATGGAAGGCAAGTTGGCGGCTACCAACAATTATGTGGACATCGAGTGGTCTCAGCGTGCCCGTCAAATAGAGAAGGGTTACACCTACGAGAACCGTCTGGCTGAACTGACTTACAAAATCACCGGAGAGGGTACCGATTATCTGTCTGCCAACAAGAACGATGAAAAGGAAGTTCCAGAACGCCTGGACTGGATTGCTTTCAAGAACCAGTTCTTCTCTTCAGTATTTTTGGCAGATGCCGACTTTGAAAAGACCAAGCTGAGTTCCAAGATGGAGACTCAAGGCAGCGGCTACATCAAGGACTATTCTGCAGAGATGAGCACGAAGTTCGATCCTACCGGCAAGGAACCTACCCAGCTGTTCTTCTACTTCGGCCCCAATCACTACAAGACTCTGACCGCACTCGACAAGGGGCGTGACGAGAAGTGGGAGCTGAACCGTCTGGTCTATCTGGGCTGGCCGCTCATCCGTTGGATAAACAAATGGTTCACCATCAACATCTTCGACTGGTTGTCCAGTTGGGGTTTGAGCATGGGTATCGTACTGTTGTTCATGACGCTGATTGTAAAGGCAGTGGTATTCCCGGCTACATGGAAGACCTACATGTCTTCTGCCAAGATGCGCGTACTGAAACCGAAAATCGACGAGATAAACAAGAAGTACCCCAAGCAGGAAGATGCCATGAAGAAGCAGCAGGAAGTGATGGGCCTCTACAGCCAGTACGGAGTCAGCCCGATGGGCGGATGTCTGCCGATGCTGATACAGTTCCCTATCCTGATGGCCTTGTTCATGTTCGTGCCGAGTGCCATTGAACTCCGCCAACAGAGCTTCTTGTGGGCAGATGACCTTTCCACTTATGATGCATTCATCAACTTCCCGTTCCATATCCCGTTCCTGGGCAGCCACCTCAGCTTGTTCTGCCTGCTGATGACGGTTACCAACATATTGAACACGAAGTACATGATGCAGCAGCAGGATACGGGTGCCAATCCGCAGATGGCTGCCATGAAGTGGATGTCATACCTGATGCCTATCATGTTCCTCTTCATATTGAACGATTATCCTTCGGGATTGAACTATTACTACTTCATCTCTACGTTAATCAGTGTGGTAACAACGCTCATCATGCGCAAGACAACCAATGAGGAAGCCCTTCTTGCCCAGTTGGAAGCCAACAAGAAAGACCCGAAGAAGATGAAGAAAACCGGTTTCGCCGCCCGTCTGGAAGCTATGCAGAAACAGCAGGAACAGATGATGAAAGAGAGACAGAACAAAAAGTAGTAAGACTACCGTTCAAGATATTCTTTTGCAGAAAGCCGGACAATGACATTTGCCCGGCTTTCTTATCCTTACGCCAATGAAAAAACTCACAGACTCTAAATTATGCAGACTAAATACACCTACAAACAGATCTGGCTTATAGCCTACCCCATCCTAATCAGCCTCCTTATGGAGCAACTGATAGGTATGACGGACACTGCCTTCCTCGGGCGTGTGGGCGAAGTCGAGCTGGGAGCATCTGCCATCGCCGGTGTCTTCTACATGGTCATCTTCATGGTTGCCTTCGGTTTCAGCATCGGGGCACAGATACTCATTGCCCGGCGTAACGGCGAACAGCAGTATAAGGAAATCGGTGACTTGTTCTATCAGGGCATCTATTTCCAAGTCGGAATGGCGGCAGTCATGTTCCTGCTATCCTATTGTTTCTCACCGATTATCCTGAAACGCATCGTCGCTTCGGAACATATCTACGAAGCAGCCACCAGCTACCTGCATTGGCGTGTATTCGGTGCCTTCTTCTCGTTCAGCGCAGTCATGTTCCGTGCCTTTTTCTTGGGAACCACCCAGACCAAGACACTGACACTGAACTCCATCGTCATGGTGTTGAGCAATGTCGTATTCAACTATATCCTGATTTTCGGTAAATTCGGTTTCCCGGCGCTCGGCATTGCCGGAGCCGCCATCGGCTCCTCACTGGCCGAGCTGGTTTCGCTGTTATTCTTCATCCTCTATACCCGCAGCCGCATCGACTGCCGCAAGTACGGGCTGGATCGTATTCCTAAGTTCCGGCTGGACGTATTGAAACGGATGCTGAACGTCTCTTTCTGGACCATGATACAGAATTTCTTCTCCCTCTCCACCTGGTTCCTTTTCTTCCTTTATGTGGAGCATCTGGGAGAGCGCTCGCTGGCAGTGACCAACATTGTCCGCAACGTGTCCGGCATACTGTTCATGGTACTCATGGCATTTGCCTCTACCTGCGGGTCACTGGTCAGCAACCTCATCGGTGCAGGCCACTCCGATTGCGTGGCAGGCACCATCCGGCAGCACGTACGCATAGCCTACGTCTTCGTACTTCCGCTGGCATTGCTTTTCGCGGTGTTCCCCAAGCTGATTCTGGGAATTTATACCGACATACCCGACCTGCAGGACGCTGCCGTACATTCGCTCTGGGTGATGTGCTCCACCTATCTGTTCCTGGTTCCTGCCAATGTCTATTTCCAGGCAGTTTCCGGAACCGGCAACACGCGTACGGCATGGGGGTTGGAGATGGCTACGCTGGTCATCTACACAGCCTATATCACCTACATTATTCTGATTCTGCAACTCGACGTGGCCATCTGCTGGACCTCGGAAATGGTTTATTCCAGCTTTATTCTCATTTTCTGCTGGCTATATATCAAACGTGGAAATTGGCAAGGAAGGAAAATTTAGTATCTTTGCATTGAAATAACCGAAACAAAAAACATATATGAAACAAGTAAATCTACTACTTATGTCAGCAGCCATGACATTGGCCTCTTGCGGAGGCACAAAAGATGCCGGACAGCAGCAGGACGCAGCAACGCTCATCCAGCGGTCGGACATCAAGATTGAAGGAAAGCGTATGACACCCGAGGCACTCTGGGCGATGGGACGCATCGGCAGTGTGGCCGTATCCCCCGACGAAAAGCAGATTGCCTACACGGTATCTTATTACAGCGTGCCCCAGAACAAGAGTAACAGCGAAGTCTTCGTCATGAATGCCGACGGTAGTGACAATACCCAGATAACGCATGACGCCTGGCAAGAAGGACAGCCCACGTGGTTTAAGGACGGCAAGAAGCTTGCCTTCCTTTGCAACGAAAGCGGCAGCAGCCAGGTATGGGAAATGAATCCCGACGGCAGCGGACGCAAGCAGCTGACCCAATACGAGGGAGACATCGAAGGGTTCTCTTTCTCGCCCGACGGCAAGAAACTCCTTTTCATTGCCCAGGTAAAGACCGTAAAGAGTACGGCAGACAAACATCCGGACCTTCCTAAAGCCACCGGCATTATCGTTACCGACCTGATGTACAAGCATTGGGACGAATGGGTGACTACTGCTCCCCATCCGTTTGTTGCTGATTTCGACGGCAATGCCATCAGCAATGTCACCGATATTCTTGAGGGAGAGCCATACGAAAGCCCGATGAAGCCCTGGGGCGGTATCGAGCAGCTGGCATGGAGCCCGTCTTCTGATAAAGTGGCCTATACATGCCGTAAGAAAACCGGACTGGCGTATGCCATTTCCACCAACTCCGACATTTATATCTACGACCTTGCCTCCAAGGAAACCAAAAACATCACGGAAGAAAACAAGGGATATGATACGAATCCCCAATACTCTCCCGACGGCAAATACATCGCCTGGCAGAGCATGGAACGTGACGGCTACGAAGCCGACTTGAACCGCTTGTTTATCATGAACCTCGAGACCGGTGAGAAACGTTTTGTAAGCAAAGCTTTCGAATCGAACGTGGACGCCTTCTTGTGGAACAAAGATTCCCAGAGCATCTACTTCATCGGTGTATGGCATGGCGAGACACAGATTTACAACATCGACCTTGCCGGAAACGACAAGCTTACCCAGCTCACCGACGGCATGCACGACTATGCTTCACTCGCCCTTTGCGGAGACAAGATTATCGCCAAACGCCACTCCATGAGCATGGGCGACGAAATCTATGCCGTAAACAGTGCACGCAACGGCGACGCTTTTGCAGAAGCAGTGCAACTGACCACAGAAAACAAGCAGATTTACGACCAGCTGGAAATGGGTAAAGTGGAAGCCCGCTGGATGAAGACCACCGACGGCAAGCAGATGCTGACCTGGGTAATTTATCCTCCACAATTCGACCCCAACAAGAAGTACCCCACCCTCCTCTTCTGTGAAGGCGGTCCTCAGAGTCCCGTCAGCCAGTTCTGGAGCTACCGTTGGAATTTCCAGATTATGGCGGCAAACGACTATATCATCGTAGCTCCCAACCGTCGTGGTCTTCCGGGCTTCGGTGTAGAGTGGAACGAAGCCATCAGCGGTGATTATGGCGGCCAGTGCATGAAGGACTACTTCACTGCCATTGACGAAATGGCCAAGGAACCTTTCGTCGACAAAGACCGCCTGGGTTGCGTAGGCGCCAGCTTCGGAGGCTTCTCCGTATATTGGCTTGCCGGACACCATGACAAACGCTTCAAGGCATTCATCGCACACGACGGTATCTTCAACATGGAAATGCAATATCTGGAAACGGAAGAGAAATGGTTTGCCAACTGGGATATGGGCGGCGCTTATTGGGAAAAGAACAACGCTACGGCACAACGCACTTTTGCCAACTCCCCGCATCTCTTCGTCGACAAATGGGACACCCCTATCCTCTGCATCCACGGAGAGAAGGACTTCCGCATCCTTGCCAACCAGGCAATGGCCGCCTTCGATGCAGCCGTGATGCGTGGCGTTCCTGCCGAACTGCTTATCTATCCGGACGAAAACCACTGGGTATTGAAACCTCAGAATGGCGTGCTGTGGCAACGTACCTTCTTTGAATGGCTGGACAAATGGCTGAAACCTGCTAAGTAAAGCCCCTCAAAAACAATAAAAACAAATAATCCCGGATTCTTGACAAAGAGTCTGGGATTATTTGTTTTTATTGTACACCGCCCGATTCATTTTTTATGACTATAATTTGGGCAGTTCAAATAAAGTCAATACATTTGTTTTATGCATAAGTTAAAAACGATGCAGACAAATTGTATAACTATGATTAACAACACATAAACAATGAACGAAAACTGGCCGGAAATTGTAGAAACACTGTTGCCCTACTTTGGAGTAAATTCTGCAGAAGGTGACTACCAACGGGAAATAGAAATCTGTCTGAAATTCCTTGGATGGAAGAAAACCAATGAAACGATGAGATCCCAATTGACTCTACCTATAGGAAACAACAGCTCCATACGGCCCGACATCGTCCTCTGGAAAAAGAATGCAAATGGGGTGCCTACTCCCGTACTTCCCATTGAAATAAAACGTCCATCCAATATACGGAACGAAAGGCAAGAAAACCAACTGATGTCTTATATGCGCCAACTCAAACTCAATGTCGGACTATACATAGGAGAAAAGATCGAACTATATTACGATGTTCCCAATGATGGAGAAAGTCCCGTTTGTGTATTTACCGTAGAGATTCAAAAGGAAGATGCCAATGGTTCCACTATTTGCGACCTGCTCACCTACGATACATTCAGTTTAAAAGACGTAGAGGCATTCTGCTACGAACAATATCAAAGGATACAAGCACGCAATAATCTGCACAGACAATTTACCGAGTTCTTGTCTCCCGATAATGGTGTAAAGAACATGCTTTCATTGCTTAAAGAGAAATTCATGAAAGCCGGTTCTGAAGAATCCGCCATCAATGAAGAGATTGCCAATGTCGTGCTCACGGTTCATTACGAGAAGAACAACGCAGTTGCTTCATTATCAGTCAGGAATCCTCAGATACCTCAGCCTTTACCGATCGGTAACCAGACAAAAGACTCTAAAGACCACACCAAATATTCCTTTGACGGGATCAATTTCCATGTAAAAAGGCGCTTCGTACTGGAAGTGATAAAACATTACATAGAAGCTCATCCCAACATCAGATACAAAGAACTGGAAAAGGTATTCCCACCTAGTCTGCACAGTAGGGCACTGGGGGTGGTACGTAGTCTGGAAGAAGTTCGGGAAAAATTGAGACTTCATCCTGATCTAAAGAAGCGCTATTTTCTAAAGGAGGAAGAAATCATCCCATTAGCGGACGGCACGAGAATTGTCGTCAACAATCAATGGGGGACATTATTCCCGAAATTCCTTGCTGCAGTCCAAAAGCTATATACCATTACGGATGATGCCGTACATCATACAGAAAACGCACAGCAAGTCAAAGTTTTGGAAGTAAACAAAAAAAACTCTAGAGAAAATAATACTCCAGTATACCAGTTAAAGATTACTTTTGAAAACGGAAAAGTGATTCAGGAAAAAAAAGCGGCCGAAACCCTTCGCCAATTTATAATGACAGTAGGCATAAAGAAAGTATCTGCCTTAGGTATTAAACAGTGTAATGTTCCATTGGTTTCAAACATACTCGACTCCAAATACGGAAGTGACCAAAAAACAATAGGGAATGGCTGGTATCTGATGAGCCGTAATAACACACATTCCAAGAAACGTGATATCGAGCGTATTGCCAAAGCTTTGGGTATTCAGGTGACCGTGGAAATTGTATAATGGAAGACAGTAATTCAAGAGATATGTCTTGAAAAATACTTTTTCATGAAGAGTACGTATATTGCGCTCAACAGTAAGATACACCCTATCAAGAAGATATAGCCATACCGTTGACAATAAATATATCCTACTATTATAAGAGTCTGTATTGTCATATAGACCAAAGAGACTATGACATGAGGAATCTTCAGTTCATTCGCCATAATCTGATACAGATGCTTGCGATGCGGTAGCCCGATATTCTCATGAAGCATCAGGCGGTGAATGATAGTCAGTACACTATCCACACCATAAACGGATAAAAAGACTATCCAACTGAAATCTTCCGTTTCAATGATGAGCCTGCCTATCAGGAAAAGAAGGATGAAAGCAATGCTCACCGAACCCACATCACCGGCAAAGCACTTGGCTTTCTTACGAAAATTGAAGAAGCAGAAGACAAGAACAGAACAGATAACGGTATAGATGAAATCCGCTTCCACAAAAGTCACTACCTCCTTATTGATATAGGCCAACGCAGCAAGAATAACCAGAGAATAACCGCCGGTTATGCCGTTAATGCCATCCATAAAATTGTAGGCATTGATGATACCCGTACAGACTATCAAGGCTATGACTATCCACCACCAGGACAAGGAGAACAGCCCCCACTGATAAAACATCAAGGCCATGGCAGAGAAATGAAAAAGCAGCCTTGTCATCTGTCCGGTGGATTTCATATCGTCCACGAAGCTGATGAACGTCACCAGTGTCAAGGCAAGCAGGAACCAGGGATATTCAAAGCCACTCGTCAGGAAATAGGCAAACGCCCCGAAATAGAAAATAATCCCACCACCGCGTAAAGTCACTTTCGTATGGGAACTCCGCTCATTGGGCTTGTCGATGATATTGCACCTATCAGCCACTCTAAAATAAAAAAGTTCTGCCAAAAACAGCAGAACCAATATAATCAGATAATACATAACAGTATTTTCCTCTTTAATTTTTAATTGTTTACTTTTATATTTGAGAACGATTTTATCGTTCTCACTATCCCCTCCTCTGCCCTCACCGGCATTCTGTCAATTCCCAGGGCAGCCTTTATTTTCGCATTACTCACCACATAATTCTCAGTCAACTTGCGCAGGCGCTCTGCATTCAAAGGCAAATGGAGCAGAGTCCCAAGCCGGGCACAGAATTCCATCAGTCCTCTGTTTATCTTCCAGATATGCGGCTTGCGCTCCAAAGCCCGACACATCAAAGCTATCAGCTCATTCGTGGACAAGGCTTCGTCATCTCCCATGTGGTAGATACCACTCGCCACCTCCTTGGTCAAAAGACCTTCCACCACGTAGCAGAGATTGTCTATTGAAGTAAAAGACCTTCTGTTCTCAAAAGCCCCTAAAGGCCAGGGAACACCTTTCCTCACCACATTATAAAGAAGATTCAGATTGCCTTTGTTGCCGGGACCATGAATCATGCAGGGACGCAGGATATAAACCTGCTTGTCATCATACGGATTAGCTTTCAATTTCCCATTTTTAACCTTCAACTTGTCAAGGATGTAATTCTCGGCAGCTATCTTACTTTCCCCATAAGGCCCTACCGGAGCAGGCACCACATCTTCAGTCAGCATATCACCCACCACACTGTCTGCAGCGGCTTTCACAGAACTGAAGAATACGAACTTCTTCGCAGACGATTCCAGAAAGAAATCAAATATCTTTTGGGTCAATCCCGTATTAATATCAAAATAGGATTGGGCTGCGGACCGGTTTTTCGTATCATGGGCTTTACCAGCCAGATGAATAATGGCATCGAATTCAGGAAGATTCCGCATCGGAAAAGAAGCCGGTTCGATATCCTTCCAGAAAAAAGTCTTTACCACCCCCTCCTTTTCAGGAGCGACAATATCCAGCCCGTAAAGGCTATGACCTTCCTTTAGGGCAACAACGAGATTGGAACCCACAAAGCCGTGGATTCCAGTGACGAGTATGTTCATTGAAATATGCTAAAAAATATACTGACCGGAAACGTGATTATTGGTTATGTATTTAATAAAATAAGTATCTCCAATGACAGAGAAGAAAATATACCACGTCGTATTAGAATTACGTTGATAAGTGATGTAATACATATCCTTACCATAACGCTCAAAAAAAGCGGGCGCTTTCTTTTTTAATTTAGAATGAATGTTCTGTTGAATATCAGCTATCAGTTCTTCCACATAAGAAATAGCAAAAGGATAAGTACCCAAATACTCCTTCTCAACAAGTATTTTTATAAGCCCATACAAATCCTCCTCTACTTCGGGAGCGAATACGACTCTCATCCAAACAAAGCCTTTATACGAGGGCAAAGTCTATCCAATAATTCTTCACCGGAAATAGCATGCCTAATGTCATCACGTCCTTCCGTAACGATATTCGGATTATTCTCATTACCCGTATATACAACTACCGGTTCACCAACATTCGGCACCATCGGTTCTTGTTCCTTATATGGCTTGTTCTTCTTCATGAATCCAATCTTTCTACAAAGATACCCGGGAATATCAAGATATCCTAATAATTGATTGATAAATATCAAAAGTTTGCCTGACAACCTTATCTATAGAAAATTCTTCTTCCGCCAACAGACGAGAGTTCCTTCCAAACTCCTTCCTCTTCGCATCATCTTCTATCAATAGGCCGATGGCATCAGCCAACGCCCTACTGTCCTTGGCAGGAACCAAATAACCATTATATCCGGATTTCACGCATTCACGGCAACCCGGTACATCGGTTGTTACAATAGGACGCCCTACCGCACATGCTTCAATCAAGGATTTGGGCAAACCTTCCCGATAGGAAGGCAGTACAACGATATCGCTATCCGTATATATAGGAAACATTTGAGCCTGATATCCTATCCATTCAATATAATCATCGACAAGAAGAGACCTTAGCTTTTCTTCCCCCAAAACAGCCAGATTTTCTTTGTCGCAATCACCTGCCAATATGAATTTTACTTTTCCAATAAATCGCTTTTGAAGTAATTTGGCTGCATCAATGAACTCCATCACCCCCTTATCCAACAATATCCTTGCAGGAAAGAGTACCTTTAATTGAGTCTTGCCAGGAGCTTGGGAAAAAACAAATTCATTCAAATCTACTCCCGAGCCCTTTATCAGAAAAATATGGGACGAGGGAACCAGATTGAAGCCTTTGATCATCCCCACATCATCCGGATTCTGAAGAATAAAGGAAAAAGACTTACTTTTGAATGCAATGCGAATCAAAGTCCTTATCAACTTCTGCAAAATCCCATTCCTGCCGTTCGTAAAGTTATACCCCAATCCACTTATTGCATTCACAACATGATGTTGCCCTGACAGCTTAGCTGCAACAGAACCTAACAATGCAGCCTTTAAAGTAACATGATGAATTATATTAGGTCTATACTTTTTGTAGTTTGTATATAACTGAAAAATACATTTCAATTCATGCAAAGGATTACTTCCGGAACGGTCAAAAGGAATATCGATAAAGCGAATCCCTTTCCCTTGTAAAAACTGTTTTCTTCCGGTATCCCGTGACAATAAATAAACTTCATATCCCTGCTGAATAGCATTCAGGGCAATAGGCAAACGATGGGAAATAAAGAACCAATCAACATTGGTAACAAAGAAAAGCTTTTTCATTTTATCATAATCTGCCGTCAACGGATTCTTTGGGCAAGAAACCTTTAACATCAAACACAACAGACCGTGTCTTCGACAAACTTTCGATATCTATTCCCGTAAACAGTTGATGGGCAACCGCCAACACAACCGAATCAAACTTTTCTTCAGGAAGTTCATTGATCACTTCAATTCCATATTCATGCTTTACGATATCCGGATTTGCCCACGGATCATAAACGGTTATATTCAGATTGTATCCCATCAAAGCCTCATAAATATCTATCACTTTCGTATTACGTACATCCGGACAATTCTCCTTGAAAGTAAAACCGAGTATCAGTATATTAGAGTTCAAAACCTGAATTCCTTTTTTCAGCATCAGTTTTATCACTTGACCAGCCACATACTCTCCCATACCATCATTCATACGACGACCGGCCAATATGATTTCAGGATTATAGCCATAACTCTGTGCACACTGGGCCAGATAATAAGGATCTACGCCAATGCAGTGTCCTCCAACCAGCCCCGGCTTGAAAGGAAGAAAATTCCATTTGGTACTTGCAGCCTCCAACACATCCTGAGTATCAATCCCCATACGCGTGAATATCTTGGAAAGCTCATTGACAAAGGCTATATTGATATCACGTTGCGAATTCTCAATGACTTTGGCTGCCTCCGCCACCTTCATCGTGGGAGCCAAATGTGTCCCGGCAGATATAACAGAAGCATACACTTCGTTCACTTTCTTACCAATTTCAGGAGTTGAACCTGAAGTCACTTTCTTTATCTTCTCGACTGTGTGTAGCTTGTCACCCGGATTGATGCGTTCGGGGGAATAACCTGCAAAGAAATCCGTATTGAATTTCAAACCGGATATTTTTTCCACTACCGGAATACATTCATCCTCAGTCACACCCGGATATACTGTAGATTCATACACTACAATATCACCTTTGGAAATCACTTTCCCTACAGTGGTACTTGCACTATACAGAGGAGTCAAGTCCGGATTATGGTTATGATCCACAGGGGTAGGAACTGCCACAATATAAAAGTTGCAATCACGAATGTCTTCAATGTCAGCCGTGCACTTGAAGCCATTGGCAATGGCAGACTGTAGCAATTCGTCCGAAACTTCAAGGGTAGCATCGTGTCCTGCCATCAATGCATCCACACGAGATTTATTCATGTCAAAACCAACAGTTTTGTATTTGGTAGAGAACAAACGAGCCAAAGGAAGCCCTACGTAACCGAGACCGATTACGGCGATTTTTACTGTATCCATAAGATTTTCAGTATTTATTAGGAAGTTTAGTTTATTAGCTAATAGAAAGGGAAAAAGAATGAATGAATCAGATATTATGCCAATACCATTTGACAGCTTCTTTCAGACCGTCGCGCATGCTGTATTCCGGAATATAACCAAGAAGTTTTCTAGCCTTATCAATGCAAGCCAAAGAATGAGGTATATCACCCTGCCGATTCGGGCCATGAAGAATCTCCACATCAGCTATTTTCGGATCAAACTCACTCAAATATTCCTTCAAATAATTCACCAGCTGATTCAATGTAGTCCTTTCTCCAAAAGCGGTATTATAAACCTGATTGACTGCATCCGGATTGGTGGTTGTCATGGCAAGCATATTCATCTGGATTACATTGTCAATGTAAGTAAAATCACGGCTGTATTCACCATCACCGTTAATCACGGGACTCTCGTGTGCCATCAATTTCTTTACAAATAAGGGGATAACAGCAGCATAAGCACCAAAGGGGTCCTGACGACGTCCGAATACGTTAAAATAGCGTAAGCCGATACATTCCATTCCATAAGTACGTGCAAATACATCCGCATAAAGCTCGTTCACATATTTGGTTACAGCATAAGGAGATAACGGTCTGCCGATCACATCTTCCACTTTGGGAAGAGACTGGCTATCTCCATAAGTGGATGAACTTGCCGCATACATAAAGCGTTTCACTCCTGCATCACGGGCAGCAATCAACATATTCAGGAAGCCACTAATATTAACTGCATTAGTAGTGGCAGGGTCTTTGATGGAACGGGGTACAGAACCCAATGCTGCCTCATGCAGAATATAATTGACTCCTACCACTGCCTTCTGGCAATCAGAGAAATTACGGATGTCACCTACGATCAGTTTAAATGTATCAGGATATTGATTCAATAACGGAAGAAGATTCTCAATCTTCCCTGTTGCGAAGTTGTCCAAACATACAACTTCATAATTATGGGCAAGTAAATACTCGCAAAGGTTAGAGCCGATAAAGCCGGCTCCTCCGGTAACTAATACTTTCATTATATAAACTTTAAGTTATAATTATCATCTAATCATTATATATATTCTCCTTATATTCAATCTTTTTACTCAAATCGTTCTTTTTCATATTTTTACCACACTTATGAAAGATATTATTCACTATACGCCCTGAAATACCATCAATTTTATCATTGAAGAATATTCCAAATTTGCCGAAATTTGTTATTGAGCAATTAGAAATTATGATATTATTATGTTTATTCTCAGAAGTAGATTCCACTTTTATCCCCACAAAATCATTGTTCTTATTACAACATATAATCTTACATTTATCGATTAAAACATCTTCTGTAGAGTATCTATATGTAAGCCATCCATAGCTGTCAGTCAATATATCACAATCTTTCACCTGCATATTTTTCAGTCCAAAAGCTCGAATATTCCCTCTGTCGAACACACTATTATTAACAAATATATTATTAACAATATATTTCCCTTCTCTATTTTTACTTCTTCCAGCAACCAATAAACCATTTCCTGCATTATTGCTGAAAAAGCAATTGTTTATCCTTATATTTTCACACGCGTAATAACAGTTTTCATACGCTGAAATATTTATATCATTAGGTTCAATATCTAAACCGGCTTGAGGTGGCGTACCATTTGTATTTATAAATTTACATCCTAAAAAATCAACGTGATTAGCTCTAGTAATGGAACTTCCCTGACGATGATTGTCACTAAAAATACAATTTATAACACTTATATAAGAAGGTGAGTGATCTATATTAGACTCAAGGTAAACATTGCCTATATATAATCCGTCGCCACGATTAAAACCGGATTGCAGATTAGACAATATGATATTACTTCCATATCGGATGCATATTCCATGACATTGCTCCGTTTTTATATCTGACTCCGATTTATTGCCAATTATTGTAAAATTCTTCAACTGAATATTTGATGTTCCAGCCCATTTCCCTCTATTATCTCCAATAGCCATAAAGCAATCTGCCTTCAACGATGTATTCCATTTAAAAACACTATTTCCCCCATCAATAATCATATCAGAATGTAACTGAAAATTAGCATGTTTAAAGTAGTAAACACCACAGTTAAAGAGTAAATTATCAAACAACAATATGTTATTCATCTGCTGGCTATTATCACTTCCACTGATAAATCGTCCTGAAGAATCGACAACACAATCACTTTTGAAGTCAAACCATATAGAATAGGCTGTATCAGCTTTCCAACTTCCTTTTAACAAAATATTATCCGAAAAAACAACATTTTGTTGAGCCATTACTTTTGTTCCATTGCCAATAAGCGTACCATTTTCGATTCGTCCACTATCTACAAAACACAAGACTGCACCTTCAGGAATGACAACGTTTTGAGACATAAGATTTATATTGGATTTAATTACATATTTCGCATATGATAAATTAAACTGATTCTGAATAGGCTGTATACTATTTGTCACGAAAACGATATTAGCTTGACTATATATAGGTAAAATAAAGAAAAGTAATATTAATAAGTAAAACTTCATTGTACTAATTCGTAAATGAAAAAAGAGAGTTCTCCGAAAAAATCACAAACTTTTATAAAGGCACATATATTTCTGTGCAACAGCATTTATATCATATTGTTTAGCAAAAGAATGACATCTTTCAGCTACATTTTGATACAATGTCTTATCCCCTAAAACCTTATTTATACACAAAGCTAATCCTTCATCATCCTGGAATTCAAACAGTAATGCCACATCTCTTACTAAATCACCAATACCCGGCACGTTAGACCCAATAAATGGCTTCTTGCATGACATGGCTTCAAGCATAGAAATACTGAATCCTTCGTGCTCTGACGAAAGAACAATAACATCGGAACCTTGCAATAAATTAGGAACATCTTTCCTTAATCCCAAGAAGTGTACACGAGAACCAATACCCATCGCGTGAGCATAATCTTTATTATCATTTAGAAAAGGACCATCACCAATACATAATAAATGCACATTATTATCTAGTCTTAATAATGCCCTAATAAGAGTTTTATAATCTTTCATGTAAGAGAATCGAGCCACCATCGCTACAAATTTGCAGTCAGAAGTTACCCCTATTTCTTTACATATATCTATTGGAACAGCTTTTTCAAAAAAAGATACATTAATTCCATTATTGATTACAACACTATGTATATTGTGAATATGCTCTTTCAATGCCCGCTCCACCTCTGTAGATATTGAAACAACACAATCATATGTATCATATATCTTTTTCTCAACAGCCCTCCATATTTTTTTTCTGCGCCTATTAGTTGTTGAATGTTCTGTATATACTAAACGCACATTCATTTTTTTTAGTCTTTGGGTTAATGCCACCACATACAAGGAAGGAAAAAGATGGACATTTATAATATCATAATCATGTTCCTGAATAAAATCCGATAACAATTGAATATTCCTAAACGACCTCATTTGATGTGATAGTACAAAACATCGGACTCCTTGTGCTTCCAGTAATTGGGCATATTCTTTATCCTTTGGATTTTCCAAGCTGAGCACATGCACTACATTACCTTCAATCTTATTCAATGCCGTTGCTAATGCCAGAACTAATGCTTCTGCACCTCCCCCTCTTACCAATGAATTTATAACATGCAATATTTTCACCGTATTCCCTATATTATCTATGACCGCACAACGTTTTCAAATAACCATTCCCATCTATCAAAAACCCTACATGGTTCAAATTCAAAAGAAGCTTTCTTACATTCTTGCGCAAGAAAAATTTCCAGCTCCCTATCAGTAAGAACTGTCAATATTCGTTCCGATAAAGTTTCTGAATCACCTACAGGAACAAGATAAGCAGCAATACTCTTAGGAAACAACATTCGTGGACCACCACAAGGGCAATCCGTAGAAATGCAAGGAAGACCAATAGCCATAGCTTCCATCAGCGCATTAGGCATTCCCTCAATATCCGAAGACAAGACAAATAAGCGCGCATTTCTAAGAGAAAAAGGAACATTGGATATTTGTCCTGGAAAGTGAACTCTTTGACCTACTCCAAGTAACTCTGCATATATTTTTAACGAAGCTGTATCACCAGAACCATATATTGTAAGGTCATCGTTTATCTTATTTGCAATTTTTGCAAATGCTTCAATCAATAATTTATGATTCTTCAGTTTATTAATTCTACCAACTGTAACTATTCCAGACCGGACTTCATTCAGTCTCGTATTATAAAAAATTTCACCAATAGGATTATATATGATAACTGATTTTTTTCGTATTGCTTGAGGAAACCAATTTTTAGCATCATTAGTTTGAAAAACAGCCGAATTCCCAAAACGAAAAAGCGTTTTTGCTAGAAAAAATGCTAATTTACCCCTATATTCAATATGTGGGCTACTACGCACTGAAAAAATAGATTTAACACCAGTTCCCATTTTCGCTATTGTTGCCCGAAAATTCGGTTCTGCCATGAATGAAACAAGTATATCCGGCTTTTCCAATACCAACAATTTCCTTAAACGGCAAGTAAGTAATACATTTCTTTTAAGATATCCTTCTATTTTATTCGAGTTTAATGAAATGCGCCTTACACCCTTTCCATAAGAATATTCCCATGAACAAGGAAAAGACGTTACTATAGTACACTTATGACCACGAACGGACATTTCTGTAGCCAAATTGGTAAGTACCCTCTCAGCACCACCACTGGATATAGTATTAATATAAAAAAAGATTTTCATCACATTTTAGGAATTCAAAAAACAACAAAAAAACATGTCGTAAATTAGCGGTGACAAAAAAATAATAATTTGCTAATCAGCATTTATCATTGAATAATAATCCTGAAGAGATTCCCTATCCGGATTTTTCGTTTTATCCAATATTGAACTATATGGATACCAGTGTACATACTTCCTCATATTCTTGCCAGTCAAATCTGACATATCACTAAAGTAGTATCTGCCATTCCACAAAAGAACCATCGAAAGTATACATGTCAGTAATATATATCTAGTGCCAAATACAAAGCGATTGCTTTTCCATAGCTCAACTACGAAATCGCTTAAGAAAATAATACCAATGAGGCATAAATAATTAAAAAAACGGCTGATGAAAGGAAAGCAAATCACCAATATGCCAAGCAAAAGAAATATGGGATAGAAATCATAAAACCGAGATCTCATACGTAATATCCGGTTTTCTATCTGCATCAATACACAAGGAAAAAGAATGTAACCTAAAAAAGCGATCAGGACACCCATAAAATTCAGATTTTCTGATACTTCCGTATAATTAACCAACTTTATAAATATAATTGGAGGGACTCCTAAAGAAAAAGCCGCAGCAATGATAAAGTCTATATTTATAATGATTCCTGCAACAACTACAAACAGCCAGAAAATGCGTCTTAGCGTAATCCTTATACCGTATATTAAAGGAAAAACAAACGATATCGCAGCACCATAGTGGAAAAGGAATGCTATAATTGCCAATAAATAATAAGCAACGTATTTTTTATTCTGCAAGAATTTCACACTGACCAAAAAGACAGAAACGGCCAATGCTTCTCTCGCTATTTCCATATTTACCAAAACATACAAAAATAGGAAATAAAGAAAAACTGCTGTAAACTTATTTTTCGTATTAGAAGAGATGAACCAAAAAACAACCGAATTTATTATAATTGAATGAACTATCTGAAAAAAAATAAAATCGTTTATAGTTGATTTTATTAAAGCCACGAAAAAAATAAATAAAGGCTCCCATCTATATGAAAAATAATCAGCTAAGGATAGGTCGGACAAATAAACCTGCTCCTCTTCAAAAAAATCCTGATAAGCAAAAGTATCCGCTCCTATTCGATATCTAAACCCAGAAACTACTACCAACAGCAAGTAAATGAAATAATATCCTAAATTATAACCTTTCTTATGACCTAAAAAGTCATAAGAAAAAGACAAAAAAAACAATAACAGTAAAATTGGTATATACGGCATTCTAACTCAGATACAGTTTTACCTTTTTATAATTCATGTACATTTCTATTCCATAAAAAGCAACTGCCAATATTAATATGATATATCGAGTCATAGGAGTCATATTGCAATTCATTACAGACATAGAAATGCTCAATGCAGGCAATATCAATATTACAAAATAAAATTTACTAAAAGGAATATAATACAGTTTATTAGACACAATCCAACTAATTACAACCAACATCAGATATGTTAATATCATCGAATAAATCACTCCTTCTATTCCCCAAAATACAATAAACAGGTACATACTTACCACATTAACAATCAAAGACACAAAATAATTATAAGATACATACTTTGTTTTCTCCGTATATTTAGGTCCGATATCAATTACTTCTTTTATTATTGTCAAAGCAAAATATAGCGACAAACTGCCAATATATTTATATGAATAAAAAAAATCCGGACCTGCAACTATACTAACAATATCTTCAGATAACAATGACAATACCGATACTAATAAAAACAAGAAACAAGAAACTAAAGGCATGAACTTCGCAAAAAGTAACCGGTGGTTTTCCTTTGCAAACTGTTGATACATAAAAGGAAGCCAAGCCATCATAAAAGCTGTTCCCAAGATTTGCACGCCAGAGGCCAACTTTAAAGAAAAAGAATACAAGCCTATTATTGATGTTGTTAAAAAAAACACCATAAAGAGCCGATTGGAATAAACCATCATCACACTTCCCACACGAGCAGGAAACTGAGGCAAAGCATAACTAAAGCTCATCATGAGATTTTTCCATGAGAAAGAAAAAAGCAAATATTGCTTTATATTAGTATACAATACGATAGAAGTCAATACGAGTGTCAATAACTGACATATCAAAACCCATTCCAAACCTCCATCCATGAAAACAACAAAAACGAATACGGATAACAATAGCAATACGACTTTCAATATTACTTGGTAAGTAAAAAGTAAGTTTTTTTTTTCATACCGAAGTATAATCAAGCCAAGCATTGAAAAGTTTATAAAAGGCAACTGGATTGCAGACAATATAACTAATAAATAATAAGCAGAGCTGGAAAAAAGCAAACTGGAAATATAATATGACAACAAGCATATTATAATTGAGAAAAAAAACGATAATGAAATGACCGTAATTAATATGCTGAACAAAAAGATTTTTTTATCATCCCCCTCCCATTTGTAATAGTATCGTTGAAGCGATGTTTCCAATTGCAGCAACGCAAATACAGATACTATCCCCATAAGTACCTGACATAAATCAATCATTCCATATTCGGTAGTTGTAAATAAACGAGTATAAATGGGCAGCAAAATGAAAGCCAATATTTTCTCAATGCTCGTTGCAACACCAAATGAAAAAAAAGACTTTAGGAACTCTCTCATTTTCTAGTCTCTCAAATACTATTCTGCTTCAAAAAATCTAAAAATCTTTTAGGGGAAACAATCATAGAATCAACACATTGTGATTTGTCTAGAGCTTCCTTTATAAAATCCACATCTATATCCTCAAGAGTAGAAAAATAGGAAAACTGCTTGTCATTGAAATATTCCTTTGCTTTTATGAAAGCATTATTTGTCAGCAACTTTTTCTTGTAAGCAATTGCTTCTGCTGCTCTTAAAGATGACCCGGACTGTGATGTATCCATCAAAATTTCCAAAATACACTTTGTCTGGACAATTTTAGATACAATAACTTCGTATGGCAACTTATGCTTAGAATCAACAATATTAAAATCACATTTTATCCCACAACTTTCCAGCCGATTCCGAAGTTGTTCTATTATCGCCCTTCGACCTTTATCCAAACCACAAAAAAAGATATCCGATTCATTTTCCTCCTTAATCGAAACATTCAATACGGAACAAACCTGATTGTAAAATTGAAAATTATGTTCAACTGCATCTATTTCATTAAAAGTTATAATCATGTCAAACTTTTCCCGATTATTTTCCACAAACCGCAACTGTTTCTCATTGACTCGGGAAGACAATGTATTTGTAAACATGTAGAACAATTTTGAATGCGGATATTTTTTTTTCAAATATTCCAAAAAAGGAAGGTGAGTAGAACAAACATTCTGTTCGTATATAATAAAATACACTTGTTCATATCCATGTATGGTTTGTAAAGGATATAAATATCTATATATAAACTCAGGAACCATATTCTCCCATCCATATCTTGTCATAAAAAATAGAATATTATATAATATTTTTTGCCTGACTGATAAATCATTGGGAGCAAAATACAAAACATCTTTATTATATAGGATATCATTATTTACAACTTTCATGTAATCTGAATATCCCCAAAAAACATATTTAATTCTCATTATAATACAATAAGCGCTAACTTCCTTCTCCTATCTCCTCCACCAGCGACGCATGCACAAACGTCGTCGCCACCGCCATCACCCCCTCGATGTTCACCACCACCCTCCTATCATGGCGCACACGCACAAACACCCCTTCCACTCCTTCGAAGATGCCGCCGGTGATGCGTACCCGGGTTCCTTGGGAGAGGTTCAGCTCGGTGGGTTCAAGATAGAGCACAGCCTGGTCGTAGGTGCCAGACACGGCGATGAAGCTGCGCATCTGCGAGTCCGGGATGACGATGGGCTGGCGGGTTTCGCGGTCCATGATATAGCGGATAGGGATATTCATGCCCGGTTTGTTCTTTATTTCGTCCATACGCTCACGGGTGGAGCGGACGAAGACCAGGTTATGGACCGCAGGAACAAGCTTGCGCAAGCGGCGCTCTTTCCTCACGACATACTCATAGCGCATGGGTATATAGTTTTCAATGCCCTCTGCATCCAGGTATTCCTTGAAAAAAAGCTCTCGGCTATAGGTGACACGCACTGCATACCAGTGCATTTCTGCATTCTCGTTCACAAAAAAATATGATTGGGGGACACCGGAGTAGCGAAGTACCTCCCGGTCAAGTAATGTAATGCGGTTACTTTAAATAGACTATGTGCATTCATTTTATTTCAAGACCCTCCACCATCTCGGAAGGAAGGCGACGAAATAGTTATATTCAAGCTATCTTGCGATAAGCTGTTATAAACGAAACGTTTATAATAAAAAAAATGTTTTATGACACGCTCCGTTTAATGAACGCAAAGGTAATGTCAAGAAATGAAAGTACAAAATATTCTGATTGATAAAATGATAATCTTTTTTAATGCAGGTATCATCGCACTATATATCAAATAATTACGTTCATTAGGTAAGATACACGCGCACGCGCGTCATTTCTTATTTTTTTAAAGAAAGAGTGTGTTACATATATAACCATAGGTTCCGGTACCTCACCCTATACATACAGACTACACACACGCTTCACTACTTCACAGGGATACCACAGAATTTCGTAACTATTCAGCAGATGATGCTTTATGATAATTTTTCAGACGCTGATAACACAGATGACACGAATTATTTAATTTCACGTCCTTAGAAGCGTTGCATCAGGTAAGAAAAACATAAAATCTGCGTTATCTGTAATTGTACAGACTCCTTTTTTGTTAATTTTGCAACCGATTTACTAACTTAATATAAAATTATATTTTCAAATTGTAGTTATGAGAACAAAAAAACGCCAATTAGCGTGATGCAAATCAAAGGGAGAGATTACCAAGTGCTGTACACCAAAGAGAGCAAAGAGGTGCAAGTGGCCATCGACCTGCTTTCTATGGTAGAACACAAGTCGTTAACCGTGGAATACAAGGAGCGGAAGGCTTTCCTGACACCCTTCATCCCACTGCTGATAAATCCCCAAAAGGAACACGGACTGAAGGGCGTAAGCCCCTTCGCCAAGCTGCTGCATCTACTTGTAAACTTTATGGACGCGGACGGAAGCGGCAATACGCTGAACCCCGATTGCATTGAGGATGAGATATATAAGCTCTTCAATGAGCTATATCCCAAGGAGTAAAACGGACCGAGGAATTCAAATTGTAAAAAAACGGCTGTCCCACTGCGGATGGCCGTTTTTGCTTCCTAAGGAAATAAACGGCATCTTTGCGCCGCCAATAAGGCAAACTTAATACAAATCGAATGGAAAACATTCCAGTGACCACCTACCGTGGTTTCAGCGCCGTCAGCGGGGAGACAACCTTCACGCAGGACATGGCTGACATAAAAAACGGCAAGCATGCCAAGTTAATCATCAAAATCGCCAGCCTCGTGGCGCAGGGAAAGGTGGAGGAAGCCAACCACGTCAAGAAGCAGCTTCCCTTCAGGACCCTCACGGCCAACTACCGGGAAAGAAGGCTCGTACCGAGCATCACCCGCTACAACCCCGTCATCACGCTCGACATCGACGACCTGGAAGAGGGACAGTTGGAGCGGACCCGGACCCTCATCAACGAAGACCCGCACACCCTGGGGAGTTTCCTCTCCCCCAAAAGGCACGGCTACAAGCTGTTCGTCTTCATGCAGACGGAATACACCCGGCGTCTGTATGACCGTCTCCGACAGGGCGAGGTGACCTACGCCACGCTCGAGGAGATACACCTGAAGCTGTACAGCGCCGCCAAAGAGCACTACGAGGTCCTTCTCGGAGTAGAGGTGGACGGAAGCGGAAAGGACATCTCGCGAGGATACTTCATGTCCTTCGACCCGCATGCCTATATCAATGCCGCACTGCTGGAACAGATTTCCCCGTTGCCGGCACGCATCATCCCGCCTGCGAAGAAGGAGAACAGCCCAAAGAAGACGCCCGTCGAAACGGTACACCCCCTCCCCGCCTCCTCTGCCGCCACACCGCAGGACGCAAAGCCTTGGGAGAAGCTGATATTCTCCCAAGCCGTGACCGCCGTGAAGCGCACCACCAAGTTCCGGGCAGGCAACCGCGACAACTTCCTCTTCGCCCTGGGCAACAAATGCTACAGCAAGGGCCTGGACGAGCAGACAGCCATCAGACTGGCGAAAAACGAGTTCGGGCAAGAGTATCCCGACGTGGAATCTCCCCTGCACAATGCCTACATCTATACCGACAAAACCAGCGAAGCCGCCACAAAGAAGGAAGAGAAAAAGCCCATCATCAACCAAGTGATGAGCTTTCTGGAAGAGCACTACGGCATCCGCAGGAACCTCATCCTGGACCGCCTCGAATTCATGCCCTATGCCCTGTCGGCAGATGCCGGAAAAGGTTACCGCCCCATGCGCGGAAAGGACTACAACACCATATTCGTAGACCTGCAGATGGCCGGCATCTCCTGCTACCAGAATTTCCTCAGAGCCGTGATAGACTCCAACTACGCCAAGGAGTTCAATCCCTACACCGACTATCTGTACGCGCTTCCCCCCTGGGACGGGACGGACTACATCGCCCGGCTGGCCGACACCCTGACGACCGAGAACCAGGAGCTATGGCAGAAGGGCTTCAAACGGTGGATAGTGGGCCTGGTGGCCTGCGCACTGAGCGACGAGGACATGAACCAGCTCGTCATCATCCTCTACAGCGAGCAGGGAAAGGGAAAGAGCAGCTGGATTCGGCGCCTGCTGCCGCCCGAGTGGAAAGAGTACTTCTACAACGGCATAATAGACCCGAGCAACAAGGACGATGCCCGCCTGCTCGCCACGCGAATCATCATCAACATGGAGGAGTTCGAAGGCGTGAAGCCCGGCGAGCTGGCAGCATTGAAGCGAATCATCGCGCAGGACAACGTGACGCAGCGCAAGGCCTACGACATCGAAGCCTTCACCCTGCCCCGCCACTGCTCCTTCATCGCGAGCACCAACAACCGGCAGTGCCTGCAGGACATCGGTGGAAACCGGCGTTTCCTCCCCATCACCGTCACCGGCATAGACTACCACACCCCGGTGAACCATCCCGGCATCTACGCCCAGGCGCTCGCCTTGCTGAAAGACGGTTTCAGATACTGGTACGAGGGCGAGGAGATAGAACAGCTGAACAAGCACAACGAACGGCACCGCATGAAAGACCCCGTGGAGGAGAACCTCTTCGTCTTCTTCCGCAAACCGCTGCCCGAGGACCTGCAGATAAAATGGCTCCCTGCCAGCGTCATACTGACCAAGCTCAGCATATTCGGGAAAGTGCAGGTGAACCCGCACACCCAGCTGGTACTGGTGCAGGCACTGGAAAAATACGGATTCGGTACACGGACCAACGAGCAGGAGACGACCGAATATGAGGTAGTGGACATCCAGACATATCAGTAACCGGCATTCGAGGAGAAGAGAGAAGCCCCGTAACATATATTGTTGTGCATGACAACATATATTGTTACGGGGCTTTACATATATTGGCGTTTTCCTTACAAGGCTTCCCTATTTCCGGCCGGCATCCTGTCAGGGTTCTCCCAGATACTTCACCAGCACTTTCACTTCCAGAGGAGTGAAGGTGCGCCGGTATTTGTTGTAGCCCACCTTCTCCAGCTCACCCTTCAGCGCCTTGTTGTGGCGTATCCATGCCGCCAGGGTATAGATGGCATTGCTGATGCAGTAAGTCGGGTTGTAGAGCATGGCAAGCTCCTCCTTCGAATAGGCGTGGATGCGGAACGGACGAAGGTCCTCCTCCTCTTCCCTCTTTTCTTTTTCTGTTTTCATTCTTTATGTTATTGGTTGATTATTACACCATAAAGATACTGAATATCAGTGATATGACCAAGCATATACAGACATAAACGGGCATCGGACGA
This sequence comes from Bacteroides sp. CACC 737, assembly GCF_013874375.1. NCBI lineage: Bacteria > Pseudomonadati > Bacteroidota > Bacteroidia > Bacteroidales > Bacteroidaceae > Bacteroides > Bacteroides sp. CACC 737. Next base: position 1,419,781 of record NZ_CP059408.1, on the reverse strand, counting down.
AGAACTTTTCCTGAACAGAAAGGAAACGGGAAAGAGACGGCGTAACCCGAAGAAAGCCATGAGCAGAAAAAGCCGGAGGAGTACTTTTGCAGCACCCCTCTTCCCCCCTAAAGGAGAAAGAGCAAAGTATTGCAATACGGGACTTTAATTTCTAATTGTTAATTTCTAATTATTTAATTGTTTATGGGAGTACCATTCAAGAAGATTGCGAGGAAAGATCCTCGAAAGGCAGATGCGGTGGCAAAGTTCTACCCGCAGCTGGTGACACTGGGCGACAATGCGACGCTGGACGACATTGCGTATGTGATGAAAGAGAAGAGTTCGCTGACACTGGGAGACATCCAGAGTGTATTGACCAATTTTGTGGAGGCCATGATAACAACCCTCTACAGCGGCCAGTCGGTCAATATCAAGAACTTCGGCGTATTCAGCCTGTCGGCGCGTACGGCAGGCGTACTGGATGTAAAGGAGTGCACCGCCAAGAACATCAAGGCGGTGAAAATCAATTTCCGGCCTTCCAGTACCGTAAGACCGGACATCGCCGCCACGCGTGCCGGGCAGAAGATTGACTTCTACGACCTGGAAGCATTGGTGAACAAGGGAGACGGTGAAGGAGGAAGCTCCGGTGGCGGTTCCGGCTCGGGAGACGGAGGCGGTTCGGACGGAGACCAGGGCGAAAATCCGTTGGGATAAGTATGACTGATTTTACTACCGATTCGTATGTTCAACTTTTAAAACGTATATAGCATGAAAAAAAGTATCTGGGATAAAATTCTGAAAGTCGTAATTGCAGTAGCCTCTGCCATCTTAGGGGCATTGGGAGCCAATGCGATGAACGTGAACATTTAAGTCGCCGGAAAGAAAGGACGGCAGGAAGAGGAAACCCCGAAAAAGGTTTCCTCTTTCTCTTCCCTCTCTATACAGCGCAGGATACGCCAGTCGCAGCTACGCACCCAATAGCGGAAAGCCATGTTCGGGTGGAAATGCTCCGAGAAGTCCAGCAGACGTTCCAAATCAAACTCCTCGGAGATGACACCGGCACCGCTACGGAATGCATCGTAGGCGTTACAGTCCTGCTCGATATGCGCCGGAACCATCAGCAAAGGCTTGCCCAGATACATCGCCTCGCAGACCGACTCGAAGCCGGCAGTGGTGGCATAGGCCTTGCAGCCTGCCATGTAGCGCAGGAACTTGACGTCATCGAGCTGATGGAAACTCAAGGTGTCGTCCACACGGCACACCTCGGCTTCGTCCTGCTTGTCCCAGAAGAAGTGGAGGGGTATTTCCGGATGGGCACTGTGCCAGTGGAGGATATTCTCGCCAAAACCGGAGTTTACCATGTATCCGTGGAGATAATCCCCTTCCGTACCTTCGCACGACAGCACCTCCCTCCGCAGCAATGGCGGAACCACGCGGATATGCGCTTCTTCGTCATCCTCCATCTCGCGGAAGGAAAGGGCGAGCTTTTCGCGGGCACCTATGCACGTGAGACGGGTGAAAAGGCGGAGCAGCCACAGATGGAAGCCGTTCTTACCGGGAAACTCGAAATCGCGGTGCAGGAACAGGTACTGGTGCCCGACGCTTATTTGAGGGACGGAAGGACGGAAGAAGAGATAGGCCAGCCCCGTGAGCAGTTCGTAGAAGTTGATGACCAGTTCGGCGCCACTCTCCTCGATGCGGCGGTGTATATAGTGCATGCTTTTCAGATAGACGGGCAGACGGGTGAGATTATAGGCCACACTACGCGCAAGACTTGCCCGCTTGTTGGCAGGCGTAGGCAGGAAATTGGGACTGAGAAAACGTTTCACCGGAGCTTGGATGCTGCGGTTGAAGAAACCGGGCAGACAGCGCGAATTGCTTTTGCCCACCAACACTTCCACTACTTCGTGACCGTTGCGGCGCAGCAGCTCTTCCATTGTAATGGCTTGGGTCAGATGCCCGCGGCCTTCTCCTTGAACGATAAAAAGGACTTTCATTGGGACGACTTGATGATTTACAAATTAATGTTGAAACACATGCAGCACATGACGTTGCATTTAGTTGATGCAAATATCGCACCTCCGTGTTACGGCAGAATGTGAAGAATGTGACAATTCGGTTATAAATGACAAAAGTCACACCGGCATCGCGCAGACATGACTTCAAGAGAATTTATGGAATAAATACGTAAAAAGGATAATTCGGTCGGCATATGATGCCGGAGCATCAGACAAATTCCTCGACCATATACATATCACTGACAAAATCGTCAACAATCTGTTCCAGGTTTTCGCAGGCTTCGTCAGGCGTTTCACCGTAGGCGCTGCACAACACATTATTCATGAAATAAGCGTAAAAACCACCCCCGGCTGCCGCCTCTACGGTATAGTCATTTCTGTTCAGTTTCATATTCGGGCCTCCTTTCTTTTTTTACGCTGCAAAAATGAGGGAAAGTTGTTACGAGAAGATGTGAAGGAGGTTACAATAGTATGTAGATTGGTTGGCTTTGATGCAGTGGAAAATAAATGGATTGAATATTAGGAGTTTTCATTTATTCAGTTTACCTTTGATTAAAAATAAAAGCAATGGGTAAAATTAAACCATATAAAGAGCAGGACTCTTCCAAACAAACGGCACAAGAACCGATGATGGCAACTTATCATCAATCAGCCATACCGATGGACGACTTTATCAACAGTATTCCCCGAGATGCTTTGGCTGAAGCCCTTCTATTTGCCTTAGAAGAGAATAAAGCAGGACACTGTATATCAAACTCCCAAATAGAGAGTATGATAAATGAACGCATGGGATGGAAATAGTCTGGTCTAAGTTGGCTTATGAGCACTTTTTAGAGATACTTATTTATGTAGAGAATAATTTTGGCATGTTGACGGCACAGAAAACACATCAAAAGATACAAGACAAAGTAAATCTTTTAGCAAAACATCCGTATATAGGAATTATAGACAGTGATTTTTCTACTCTATTTAACAACATTACTGTCCGTCATTTAAAACTTTCCCCTAACGTGATATATTATTTGATTGATGAGAATAGGATTGTCATTGCAGCAATGCTTCATTCAAAACAATCTCCGGAAACTGTACGTAAAACAATCTCAGAATTTCTGAAGCAATATAAATAGCTGTTCATCAATTCATGATGAGAGATAACTCTATAAATTTAAAACCGAGAGGACGTATCAAGATATACAATCACCCCAGATTACGCGGATTGACACAGATAAAAGTTTCTGATTATCAGAACTCCTAAAATCATCTGTGTTAATCCGCGTAATCCGGGGTGGGTATTATTAATAGGAACGTGCGAAAATCACGCGGCAGGCAGAAGGCTTGCCGGTAACCATACACTTGCCCGGTTCCTTGTCACCCGGAACAAATGAATCGAAAGGAATACAACGGATGGTTGCTTTGGTCTCTTCCTTGATTTTCTCTTCGGTTTCGGTAGTCCCGTCCCAATGAGCCAGAATGAAGCCGCCTTCTTCAATCTTTTCCTTGAATTCCTCGTAGCTGTCCACGCTGGTGATGCGGCTGTTACGGTAATCGAGCGCTTTCTTGTAGACATTTGCCTGAATGTCCTCGAGCAAATCCTTCACGTACTCTTCGATACCCTCGCAGGAACGCGTCTCCTTCTCCAGTGTATCGCGACGCATGATTTCCATTGTATTGTTCTCCAGGTCGCGGCCACCCATCACCAGACGGACGGGAACCCCCTTCACCTCATAGTCGGCAAACTTGAAGCCCGGACGTTTGTTGTCGGCATTGTCGTACTTCACGGAAATACCCATTGACTTCAGCTTGGCAACAATGCCTGCCACTTTCTCGTCAATCTTAGCCAGCATCTCCGCATTCTTGTAGATAGGAACGATAACTACTTGTATCGGAGCCAGGTGCGGAGGAAGTACCAGACCGTTGTCATCGGAATGCGTCATGATAAGCGCTCCCATCAGACGGGTGGAAACACCCCAGGAAGTAGCCCAAACATACTCCAGCTTGTTCTCCTTATTGACGAACTGCACATCGAACGCCTTGGCGAAGTTCTGTCCCAAGAAGTGGGAAGTACCGCTCTGCAAAGCCTTTCCGTCCTGCATCATCGCTTCGATGGTGTAGGTGTTGAGGGCACCGGCAAAACGCTCGTTGGCAGACTTCACGCCCTTTACCACGGGCACCGCCATGTATTTTTCGGCAAACTCGGCATATACATTCAGCATCTTTACCGCTTCTTCTTCGGCTTCCTCGCGGGTGGCATGTGCCGTGTGTCCTTCCTGCCAGAGGAATTCGGCGGTACGGAGGAACAGACGGGTACGCATTTCCCAACGGAACACGTTTGCCCACTGGTTGCACAAGATAGGCAGGTCGCGGTATGAATTGATCCAGTTCTTGTAGGTGTTCCAGATGATGGTTTCGGAAGTAGGGCGGATAATCAGCTCTTCTTCCAGTTTTGCAGCAGGGTCCACCACCACACCGCCGCCATTCGGGTCGTTCTTCAAACGATAGTGCGTCACGACGGCACACTCTTTGGCAAAGCCTTCCACATGTTCCGCTTCACGGCTGAGGAATGATTTCGGAATAAGCAAGGGGAAATAAGCGTTGACGTGTCCCGTTTCCTTGAACATATCGTCCAACTGACGTTGCATCTTCTCCCAGATAGCGTATCCGTAGGGCTTGATTACCATACAGCCGCGTACTGCCGATTGTTCTGCCAAATCGGCTTTTACCACCAACTCGTTGTACCACTGAGAATAATTCTCACTACGTTTGGTAAGGTCTTTCAATTCTACTGCCATTCTATTTCGTTTTTTAAAGTTTTTCCTACGTTTAAAATGGCTTGACCCGAACATTTTCCTCGATATTTAAAAAAAGGCAGCCGCTGTGATGCAACTGCCTAACTCTAAATGGAGGAGCGGCAAGCGAGACTCGAACTCGTGACCCTCAGCTTGGGAAGCTGATGCTCTACCAACTGAGCTACTGCCGCATAAACATTTCCAAGGTCATGCCTTAAAAACGGTGGCAAAGTTAATAAATTACTTCCTAAAAAAACAAACGTTTCGTCAAATATTTCTTATTTTTGCTCGGGAAAACAAAGATATTCTTTCAAAATACAGACTAAATACCAATGAAACGAATCATACTCATCACCGGAGGAGCACGTTCCGGCAAAAGCACCTATGCGGAAAAGCTGGCACTCGAGCTCTCTCCCACTCCCGTTTATCTTGCCACGGCACGCATCTGGGACGAAGAATTCCGCCAGAGGGTAATCCGGCATCAGGAACGCCGGGGACCGGAATGGACAAACATCGAAGAGGAGAAAGAACTCAGCCGCCACCGGCTGGAGGGGCGGGTCGTCCTGATAGACTGCATCACCTTATGGTGTACCAACTTTTTCTTCGACCTGCATTCAGATACCGACCGGGCACTTGCCGCTGCCAAGGCGGAATTCGACCGCTTCACGGCACAAGACGCAACCTTCATCTTTGTAACCAATGAAATAGGTATGGGAGGAACTTCCGAGAACGAACTGCAACGAAAGTTCACGGACATGCAAGGCTGGATGAACCAATATGTAGCCGCCCGTGCCGACGAAGTGATACTGATGGTATCCGGCATCCCACTTACCGTAAAAAACACTCATTCATAAAACAACAAACAATTAAAATTCAACAGACTGATGAAAACATTTCATATCACCCGTCCGGACGAGTCAATCCGTCCCACATTGATTGACAAAATCAACAACCTGACCAAACCCAAAGGCTCATTGGGCATTTTAGAAGAACTGGCACTCCAAATCGGACTCATACAACAGACATTATCCCCCACCTTGAAACATCCGCAAAACATTATCTTCGCCGCCGACCACGGCATTGTAGAAGAAGGTGTCAGTCTGTCTCCAAAGGAAATCACCTGGCAGCAAATCAGCAACTTCCTTCATGGAGGGGCAGGTGTCAATTTCCTCTGCCGGCAGCACGGCTTTACCCTGAAGATTGTAGATGCAGGAGTAGACTACGACCTCCCCTACGAGAAAGGCATCATCAATATGAAAGTGCGCAAAAGCACCCGGAGTTATCTGCACGAGGCAGCCATGACGGAAGAGGAAATGGAGATGTGCCTGGAACGGGGTGCCGAGGTGGTGCGCCAATGCCATGAAGAAGGCAGTAATGTCCTCAGCTTCGGTGAAATGGGTATCGGAAACACCTCTTCATCCTCCCTGTGGATGACCTGCTTCACCGGTATTCCTCTGGAACAATGTGTCGGCGCAGGCAGCGGACTCGACAGCGCGGGCATCCGCCACAAATACGAAGTGTTGAAGCAGTCTATGGAGAACTACAAGGGCGACGGCTCTCCCCGAGACATCATCCGCTACTTTGGCGGACTGGAAATGGTGATGGCCATAGGCGCCATGCTGCAAGCTGCCGAGCTGAGGATGATTATCCTTGTAGACGGATTCATCATGACCAACTGCCTGCTTGCCGCCGCCAGGCTCTATCCGGAAGTGACGGATTACGCCATCTTCGGACACTGCGGAGACGAGTCGGGCCACAAACTGGTGCTCGACGCCCTGCATGCCCGTCCGCTGCTGAATCTGGGGCTGCGTTTGGGAGAAGGAACAGGGGCCATCTGTGCATATCCCATTGTCGACTCGGCCGTGCGGATGCTCAATGAAATGGATAACTTTGCACATGCCTCCATCACTAAATACTTTTAACATGAACAATGTCTTGGCTGCATTCATAATGCTCACCCGACTGCCCTTCTGGAAAATCAAGGAAGTACCGGCAGAGTGTTTCAAGCATGTGGTTCCCTATTGGCCGCTTGTAGGCTGGCTGACGGGAGGCGTGATGGCGGCAGTGCTGTGGCTTGCCGGACAGATTATGCCGGTGTCATTGGCATGGATTCTTGCCCTCATCGCACGCCTAATTGTCACCGGATGCCTGCACGAAGACGGACTGGCAGACTTCCTCGACGGCTTTGGCGGCGGCACCACCCGCGAACGGACTCTAGCCATCATGAAGGACTCCCACATCGGAAGCTACGGTGTCATCGGATTGATATGCTATTTCCTGCTGTTGCTCCAACTTCATCACCTGCCACTGGGACTTCTCTGCATCCTTGTGCTCTGCGGTGACTGCTGGTCCAAGTTCTGTGCCTCCCAGATTGTCAACTACCTGCCCTATGCCCGGAAAGAGGAAGACAGCAAAAGCAAGACCGTCTACAACCGCATGAGCCGGCACGAGTTACTGGCCGGATTTCTTTGCGGCCTGCTTCCTTTCGTTCTGCTGCTGCCTATAAAGCTGTGGATTGCCACCCTCTTCCCACTGCTCACCTTCTTCCTGCTCTACCGATTGATGAAGCGGCGCCTACAAGGATATACGGGTGACTGCTGCGGGGCCACTTTCCTGCTATGCGAACTGTCCTTCTACTTGGGAAGCCTTATTCTAATTATAAATTAACAACTGAAAATTAAAGATGGAAGTAATACTCATTCGACACACTTCGGTAGATGTTCCTCCGGGCGTATGCTACGGACAGACCGATGTTCCCCTGAAACCCACGTTTGAAGCGGAAGCCGCCGTGACAGCAGAAAACCTGAAGGCATACCTTCCGTTCGACCACGTCTACACCAGTCCCCTGACCCGCTGCGTGCGCCTCGCCACCTATTGCGGCTATCCCGATGCAGAACGGGACAAACGGATTATGGAAATCAACTTTGGCGACTGGGAGATGAAGCCGTTCGAGCAGAATGAAGACCCACGCCTGCAGGAATGGTATGCCGACTACATGAACGTGGCAGCTACCGGTGGAGAGTCCTTTGCCATGCAATACCGACGTGTCGGCCAGTTTCTGGACGAGTTGAGGAAGAAGCCCTATACACGCGTTGCCATCTTCGCACATGGCGGCGTATTAATCTGCGCGCAACTCTATGCCGGAATCCTCAAAGCCGAAGAAGCCTTCGACGCATTGACGCCCTACGGCGGCATCGTCCGCATCAATCTCGACAAGGAATAGTGAACGAAATAGTAGGGCCTTCCTCCGCTTCGGTTTGCACCTTGTAGATACCTCCAAAATAATGAATAAAATGGGCATTGATTTCATGGCGAATCAAGCTCGTTTTATTCTCAAAATGTACCTTTGCAAACGGGGCGTTGACCACGTCGAAATAGAGGGCCGACCTAGTGCGGTCCCGTCTGATGCGGATAATCGCCTCATAACGGGCAGTGTCATTCTCTGACGGAGTCAGCATGCTGACAAGCAATGTATCGAACCACCTTCGGTCTGTCCTCGCAAGCTGTTCCTTGAGGTCGGTCTGCAGGCTGACAGACACAGTGCTCTCCTCACGGCCGTTCACTTTATCCAGCACCTCACTGCACAACTGAATAATGTCACACTCCTCGTCCTCATACTGAATCTTGCCGGACTCCAAGCGGGACAACTCCAGAATGCTGTTGACATAATTCAGCAGACTTTCCGCATTGGTCTGAATCATCTGCCCGTATTCCCTCTTAGTCTCCTTATCCAGCTCCTCCTTTCCGGTCAGCAATTCGGCAAAGCCCACCACCACATTCAGCGGAGTACGTATATCATGGCTGATTTCCGATTTCAGACGTTCCTTCGCGATGTTGTCCGTCTCTGCCTGCAAAGCGGCTTCAGCCGTCTTCTTCTCTACGACAGCAATCTTTCCGGAGACATAGCGCGTATACAAGTAGAAAAGCAGCATCAGCAGCAGGCAGACGCCCAGGAATATAAATCCTATACGGTAATTCATGTCCTGAATCTTCTGCTTCTCCAACAACAGCTCGTCAATGTGGTAAATCTCCTTCACCTGCTTCAACTGGTTGGCCGAGAAGGCATTGTTCAGCGAATCCTGCTTGCGTATGAGGTAGCGCCGGGTCTCGATGGCCCCGTCAATGTCCCCCTTGTCATATTGCGTACTCGCCTTGTAGTTTATCAAAGTGGCAAAGGTGGAAACGTAGTTGTTCAGTACCGTAGGGGTCACCTCGTCTATCAATGCGATGCTTTTGTCATACTCATCGGTCTTGGCATAGTATTGAAGCTGTATCAACTGGACATTCAGCCAGAAGACGGGATCTACATGCGGTTCAAGCAGTTTCTTTACTTTCTCGATATGCTCGTGCGCCACTGTAAAGTTCTTCCGGTTCATGTAGTGCAGGATATACTTCACTTCGCAGTCAATCTCGAAATTGCTCCAGTTTTTCCTTGTCTCGGGTTCTTTGGAAATAACCGTCTGCAACGTCATGTCCATTTCATGCAAATAGGGCAGCTTCAGGCTGTCTTTACCGCCATTGCCGTATACCTGGGCAATACGCGACAGTATATCCACTTTCAGGCTGGTCTTTGTCTGGGGAGAGAAATTCCGGTAAGCCTCCAAGAAAGCGTCCAGTGCCTCATTCGGGCGGCTGGACACTCCGTAGGCACACCCCAGACTGTTATACGCCGCTATCATCCCGTTATTGCTATGGCGGAGTTTTGATTCCTCCAACGTCTCCTTAGCCACATACACCGCTTTCTCTATCTGTCTCTTGGAAGCCAGGGCGCGGCTGATGGCAGCCTTCTGCTCCAGATAATAATCGTAAGTGCCTACCTGGGAGACAAAATCCTTCAGCACATCCACCCAATACGACAGACTGTCCGGGTCGTGTTTCTTGTCATAACATGCCGCCAGATAGTAAGCGCCCATATTCTCATAGAAAGCGTTCTTCTGCCGCCGCGCCTCCTCGTACAGACGGGTGGAAAAAGTCATGTTATAGGGAGCATACTGGTGCTTGTAGGCCATGTCACGGAGATACGTCAGCCGGACAAGGGTGGCCGGCAGGGCATCGGCAACCTTCAGGATGCTGTCCTGATACCGGACAGCCCCCGTGTCTTCTGCCAGCAGCGGACAGATATATCCGCAAAACAAAACATGGATGAGAATCAGTATTCGTTTCATTGCGCCGTTCCTCCGTGTAATGCGGGATTATACTTCAAAGGATGCGTAAAACAGAAACGCGCGCCACGGGTATACCCACTGTCCACCCACAGCTTGCCGTTCATATATTTCACAATCAGTTGGCAGATGGAAAGACCCAGTCCGCTTCCCTGCACAAAATCATTCAGCTTTTCAAAGCGTTCAAAAATCAAGTGCTGCTTCTCCGGTGGAATGCCGCATCCGGTATCCGTCACGGAGAAAAGTGCCGTACCGGCATCAGCCATCTTCAGTTCCAGCACGATGGAGCCTTGTTCCGTAAACTTGGCGGCATTCACCAGCAGGTTTATCAAGACTTGGCGGAGGCGCGCATCGTCCGTATCCAGCATCAGGACGGACAAATCCGTGTCAAAACGCATTTCAACCTCCAGCTTGCGCGAGGCCATCACGGTCTCCACGACCTCATTACACAACTTCACGGCATCATGCGTGCGGATGTTGAAGGTTATATTGTCATTCTCGAAATCCGAGAAATCCAGAATGTCATTGATAAGTTTCAGCAACTGAAAGGAATTCACCTTGATAATTTCGGAGAATTCCCGGCGCGATTCGTCATCGAATGACTCGTCCTCATCCGTCAGTACCGCCGAGAATCCGACAATGGCATTCAGCGGCGTACGTACCTCATGGCTCATGTTCGAAAGAAACATATTCTTCCGTTGTATGGCTTGCACCGCTTTCTCCTTCATCGCCTCCTGCCGCATCTGGGAACGCTTCAAACGGAATATCTTCTTCCAGCCCAACACCAGGAGGAATATCAGAAACAGTACGGACACAATGATGCCTGCCAGATAGAAACGCATGGATACAATGCGGTCGCGTTCGTTCTGGTAGGCCAGTTGGTCGGCCTGGAAACGGGTACAGAGCCGGTCTATCTCCTTGGGATAGTTCTTCTCGAACGAAGTCTTGATATACGAAAAGACCTTGCCGTACTGTCCGTAGGCTTCTTCCTTGTTCCCCATCTTCACCAGTAAATCCGCCTTTTCGAGCAGAGCTTCCTTGTAGATGTTATGGTTTATCCGGGCATATTCGGTTTGAAGGAAATCATTGTAGGCGGTCAAGGCTGCCTCATGCTCTCCGGTGGCCACCAGATAACGGGCATCTATAATCAGAAGGTATTGCCGTATCTCCGGAATCAGTTGCGCTTCAAGCTGGCCTATCTGTACCAGATGATGGCTGGCGGCCTTCAAGTCACCCTTGAATAATTGGCAGGAAGCATTGGAGATGTGACGCATGGCCAGCTCCAGCGGAGAAAGCCGGTCTTCCGGATAGAGGTTCAGACGTGCAAGATAACGCGAGGCACCGTTTACATTCCGTATGCGCAGGTTATAATCTATCAGTTCCACCAGTAGCATGCGGATATGCACATCCTCCCCGTCCATCCCATCCAGCAGTCTCAAAGACTCTTCGTAAGCGGCACCGGCTTCCCGAAGCCTGCCGGTATAGCTGTACACCTCTCCCATGGCATTCAGCGCCAGGGCATTGCCGAAGGGGTAGGCAAGCGCGCGGGCTTTGGAGTACATCTGGTCGCTCTGGGCAATGGCCATACGGATTTCTCCACGGAAAAGGGAGGATTTTATAAGTATCCTTTCCAGTTCGAAATAGGTGTAATAGCGCTGGGATTCATCCAATTGGGACAAAAGGCCGTCGGCATTCAGCGAGTCACACTCCTCCCGGGTCAGATAGTCGAAACCGAGGCTGTTGTGAAAAGTGGAGATGACCTCATGGACTATACTTTCCTTTTCTTTAGTCCAAGAATCCGCTTTATCTGTTGCCGATGCAATTATTGTGCTCCCGAACCAAATAAAGAAAAGGAATATATATAGTTGCTTTATCCTCATTTATAAGACTTTGTCTGCTTTAAAAGTTACATTTTTAATGCAACGCGGTCTTGCAAAGATATTATATCTTTTTGGAACGGACAAAGAATCAGTTAAAATAACAACATTTTAAAAACAAAAGGAAGCCAAGGTCGATGTCACTATTACGGCAACCACCATCCACCACTCCACACGCCGGTTGATGCGGACAGCCACACGCATATCTTCCGTCTTCAGAGGCCGTTCATTAGAACCGATATAAGGTTTCCATACCTCCTCGCCGAAATAGTTGTGCGGACCTCCGAAACGGCAGTCCAGAATACCGGCAAGGGCGGCTTCCGGATAACCGGAATTGGGACTGGCATGCTGGCTGCCATATCTGCCCACAAAAGCAAACAAGGAAAGGCGACCGGAAACCAGTACCATCAGAAAGGCTGTCAGACGGGCGGGAATATAATTGGCAACATCATCCAAACGGGCAGCAAAACAGCCGAACCGACGATAGCGTTCATTCTTGTAGCCGACCATGGAATCCAGCGTGTTCACCATCTTATAGGCAAGCATGCCCGGAACTCCCAACAGCAGATACCAGAACAAGGGAGCAACCACCCCATCGCTCAGATTCTCCGCCAATGTCTCCAATGCAGCGGTTCGTACTTCCTGCGCCGAGAGCGCAGACGTATCACGCCCTACGATACGTGCCACTTGCATCCTCCCTTCCTCCAAGGAACGGTCCACCGCCTTGAACACCATACGCACCTCGCGAACCAGCGTAGTGCCCGCCAAGCAATAGAATATCAGCAATATTTGCACCGTCAGAAGCATGCCCGGAGAAAAGAGTGCCGCCAAGCGGAGCAACAAAAGCGTAATGACATATACCCCCAAGACAAGAGACACCGCCACAAACGCACCTTTCAGGAAACGCGAATCGCCCCGGTTCAACCGGTGCTCACAGAAAGAAATGGCTTTACCGAAAGCCACCACCGGATGGGGTAGCCACGCCGGGTCGCCCAGCCAGTGGTCGAGCAGCCAGGCAGTGAGAAGCGGCAGGTTCAAGTTGAAGGCGACACCCAAAAGTATAAGTACATCTTCTTCCATCGGTTATTCCTCCTCAAGCCATTGTCCTATTGCTTTTACAAGCCTGTCATTCTCCTCCCGGCTCTGGGCGGCTATGCGGAAGAAGTGTTCATTCAGTCCGTCGAAGTTGGAGGCGTCCCGAATCAAGATGCCATGCTCCCCTGCCAGATAGTCTTTCAAGGCGGAAGCCCTACCCATACGGAGGCACACCAGCATGAAATGGGTTTCGGTGGCCCATACTTCCAGTCCTCCCAATGCCTCGAGCGCACTGCGCAGGCGGGCAGCCTCTTGCAAGTAAGACGCCACATCCAGCGGATTGGGAACATCATGTTCCAACAGATGGAGTCCCGCCTCAATGGCAAGCTGGTTGACCGACCAGGGCATACGGTTGGTACGCAGGCGATGCAGCAGGTGGGGAGCGCCGGTGACATATCCCAGTCGCAGACCGGGAACGGCATAACGCTTGGTCATGGAGTGCAGCAGCAGAACGTTGGGAAATTCCGCCGCCTCGGCAGCAGAGAAAAGCGGACGCAAGGTGAAAAACTCGTAAGACTGGTCGATGACGAAACATACCTGCGGATTATGACTGATAAGTGTTGCCAGATATTCCTTCTCCACGACCGTTCCAGTAGGGTTGTTGGGATTGCACAGCCACAGCATGCGCACCTCTTCCGGCAAGCGATACCCCTCGCTCTCCGCAGGAAGCCGATAGAGGGAAGTGACCCGATGGCCGTGCATGCGGCAGGCATCGGCATATTCACTGAAAGTGGGCTGCACAATGGCGGTGTTTGTCCCGCGGAAAGTCTGCGCGGTGAGATAAATGGCTTCGGTAGCTCCGTTCGTCACGCACACTGCCTCGGCAGGAAGACGGTGGCGGCGGGCAAGGCAGGCCTCAAGCGTGTAAGGCTCCGGTTCGGGATAGTTGCCGATGCCGTCAATCCGGGCACACAGATGCGCCTTCAAGGCAGAGAGGTCTACCCTGCTGTAAACGTTCGAGCTGAAGTTTGCCGTAATGGGACGGCTGTATTTATAGGAATCGTCTCCGTGTCCTTCAATCATGGTTCTTTGTCAATATTTGGTAGATAAGCGGCAGGTTGACGTGGCGGCGCACGTGCTCGGCAAGCCTATCGTATTGTTCTTCTTTGAATGTATGGTAATCGAAAGCGCCGGCATTCCCGGACAGTTTGTCTGCAAAAGGCGCAAGCAGGAAATCTATGAATTCCGGATTGTCGAGAATGCCATGAATATAAGTCCCCATGCAGGTGGAGTCCACGTAGTAACCATCGGTAGAGCCGTTCTCCAGAAGATTCAAGGGAGAATCGGGAGTACCTTCCACAGGGGTGGTCACTCCCATATGGATTTCATAGCCCTGCATGAATGGAGAATGGAGAGTGGAAGATGGAGAATGGGGATTGCACAGACCGAACTTCACCTGGCGGGTCACCTTCTCTCCCGACATGCGGGTACTGATGGGCAACAGCCCCAGTCCGGGCAGGCGTTCGATGTCCCCCTCCACATGCTCAGGGTCGAGCACCTCCTGCCCCATCATCTGATAGCCGCCGCAGATACCCATCACGGTGGCACCTTCACGATGGGCACGGATGATGGCAGCCGCCACACCGTTACGGCGCAATTCGTAAAGATCATCAAGCGTGCTCTTGGAACCGGGCAGCAGGATGACGTCGGCCTTTGCCAACTCATCCACATTGTTGGTATAGAAGAGATGTACGCGCGGGTCACGTTCCAGGACATTAAAATCGGTGAAGTTACTGAGGTGGCGCAGCAGAATGACGGCGATGTTCACCTTTCCCTTCTCGGCACGGACAGACTTTGCGGCAAGCGCCACGGAGTCTTCTTCTTCAATGTAGATATCACGGTAGTAAGGTACTACCCCGACAACGGGAATGCCGCAAAGCTCCTCCAGCATCGTAATGCCCGACTCGAAGAGACGTATATCCCCCCGGAACTTGTTGATAAGAATTCCTTTAATGCGTTCCCGCTCATGGGGACGAAGCAACATCAGCGAACCATAGACACTGGCAAACACACCACCACGGTCAATGTCCCCCACAAGGATTACATCGGCTCCGGCATGTAGGGCCATCGGCAGATTGACAAGGTCGGTATCCCGCAGATTGATTTCGGAGATGCTTCCCGCGCCTTCCAGCACAACGGGATTATAGCGAGCGGCAAGGCGGTCGTAGGCAGCACAAACCTCCCGGCGCAGCTCGTCGCGTCCTTCCTTGCGGAAATACTCATAAGCATTGCGGTTGCCGATAGGACGCCCGTTGAGGACAACCTGCGAGGTGTGGTCCGACTGCGGTTTCAGCAGCAGCGGATTCATGTCCGTGTGGCAAGGCACTCCGGCGGCTTCTGCCTGCACAGCCTGGGCACGGCCTATCTCCAGCCCTTCGGGAGTGGCAAATGAATTGAGCGCCATATTCTGTGCCTTGAACGGTGCGGGCTGATAGCCGTCCTGCTTGAAGATGCGGCAGAAGGCGGCAGCAATGATGCTCTTTCCCACATCACTGCCCGTCCCGGCAAACATAATCGGATGAAGTTTCTCCATAAATTCCATTTTAGCGAATGCAAAGATAGTGCAAATCCGAATATCTCTCCCATTCATAAGACATATCTTCGGAAACTATTCGTTATATTTGTAACGTTCTATTCAAAAAGATGACTACTGAACAATTCCCACCTCCTCTTGTTTAGAGAAACAAGAACCCCTAAACCGAACGAACTTATGAATAATCTATTATGCCGGAGATTTTTTCCGGCTGCTGCCTGCATGCTGCTTGCCATCGGTGGAGTGGCCGCACAAACCTCCCTTCCCCTTAGCTTCGGTGATGCCCTAAGACAGATGCAAAACGGCAACCGCAGCCTGAAAATAGCTGACAAGGGAATTGAAGCCGCCCGTGCGGAACGTGACAAACTGAATGCCCTCTGGTACCCCTCCCTGCAAGGTGCCGGTACGTTCGTGCATCTTTCCGAAAAGATAGAGGTAAAACAGCCCCTTTCTCAGTTCACCGACCCGGCAAAGGACTTTGTGCACAACATCGTGCCGGACGACCAATTCATCAGCAGCATACTCGACCAGATAGGCTCCCATACCCTTGCCTTTCCACTGGCTCCACGCAACCTGACTTCCGTCGGCCTGACCGCCGAATGGGTCGTATTCTCCGGCGGCAAACGCATCCGGGCCTCGAAGATAGGCAACACCATGATAGACATCGCCCGCGAAAACCGGGGACAGACCGATGCCACGCAACGCACCCTGCTGGCAGAAAGCTACTTCGGGCTGAAACTTGCCCAAGAAGTGGTACGCGTGCGGCAGGAGACTTACAACAGCCTGCAACGCCATTACCAGAATGCCCTTAAACTGGAAGCTGCCGGCATGATAGACAAGGCAGGCCGGCTCTTTGCCCAAGTGAATATGGACGAAGCCTCCCGCTCACTGGAGGCTGCCCGGAAGGAGGCCTCCGTCGTGCAAAGTGCCCTACGCACCCTGCTCAACCTGCAAGACACATGCAGCATCCATCCTACCTCGGAGCTTTTCATCAACGACCAACTACCCGCCAAAGAGGAGTTCCTGCAAGCCATGCGGGTGGAGAACTACACCGTGAACCAACTGCAACTGCAGTCACAGATTGCCCGCCAGCAGCTCCGCATCGACCAGAGCGGCTACCTGCCGGACATCGCCGTATTCGGCAAGCAGACCCTCTATGCCCACGGCATACAAAGCAATCTTCTCCCTCGCACCATCGTAGGCGTGGGATTCACCTGGAACCTGTTCGACGGACTGGCACGTGAGAAGCGCATCCGCCAGTCGAAGATAGCCCAGCAGACCCTTGCCCTGGGACAAGAAAAAGCCAAAGAAGACCTGAGCGTAGGCATCGACAAGCTCTACACCCAACTGCAAAAGGCACAAGACAACGTACGCGCCTTGAATACCACCATCGAGCTGAGCGAAGAGCTGGTGCGAATCCGCAAGAAATCCTTTGCCGAAGGCATGGCAACCAGTACCGAGGTCGTAGATGCGGAAACGATGCTGGCAACCGTCCGCGTGGCGCGTCTGGCAGCCTACTACGAATATGATGTGGCACTGATGAACCTGCTGGCTATCTGCGGAACGCCGGAACGGTTCGAGAAATATTTCGAGACAACTTATTAAAACCTACCCTTTATGAAAATCAATAATAAAAGCATCAGCATTGCATTCGTCATTATCCTGGCCGCAACGGTCATCATTTCGCTTGCCGGCATGTTACTCATGAACCGGCAGCCCCTGGTCCTGCAAGGACAAGTGGAAGCAACGGAAATACGTATCAGCGGAAAGCTGCCCGGACGTGTGGACTCCTTCCTCGTACAAGAGGGCGACTGGGTGAAGGCAGGCGATACGCTTGTCGTCATCAACAGCCCCACCATCGAAGCCAAATACCGCCAGGTGAATGCCCTGGAGCAGGTGGCCCAGGAGCAGAACAAGAAGATAGACGCCGGCACCCGCCGCCAGATTGTGGCCACCGCCCGGCAACTCTGGAACAAGACGCAGAGCGACCTTGCCCTCGCCAAGACCACTTACCAGCGCATTGTAACGCTTTATAAGGACAGTGTCGTCACCTCCCAGCGGCGTGACGAGGTGGAAGCCATGTACAAAGCTGCCCAAGCCGCCGAACGTGCCGCCTACGAGCAATACCAGATGGCCGTAGACGGAGCGCAGAGCGAGGACCGCGCCTCGGCCCGCAGCCTGGTGGAAGCGGCGCGAAGCACCGTCGATGAAGTCTCCTCCCTCCTCGTCGACTCCCGTCTCACCGCTCCCGAAGACGGCCAGATAGCCACCATCTTCCCCAAACGCGGAGAACTGGTGGCTCCCGGAACTCCCATCATGAGCCTCGTCGTGATGGACGATGCACACGTGGTACTGAACATACGCGAGGACCTGATGCCGCAATTCAAGATAGGAGGCACTTTCCGTGCCGATGTCCCCGCCATCGACGGCAAGGACATTGAATTCCGCATCTATTACATCAGTCCGCTGGGCAGCTTCGCCACCTGGAAATCCACCAAACAGACGGGCAGCTATGACATGCAGACGTTCGAGATACACGCACGTCCCACACAGCAGGTAGAGGGATTGAGACCGGGGATGTCCGTACTCTTAAAAATGAAGAATAAAAAATGAAAGATAAAGAATTTGGCTACGCAATGAAAGCGCTCCGCATGGTTATCCGTCGCGAATGGCACCGCATGACCTCCCGCCGTCTATACCTCGGCGTCTGCGTCGTGCTACCCTTACTCTGTCTGTTCTTCATGGCCACCATCTTTGGAAACGGACAGATGGAGAACATTCCCGTGGGTATCGTCGACCTGGACAACACTGCCACTTCGCGCAATATCTCCCGACGCATCTCTGCCGCCCCCACCTTCCGTGTGACGGAGCACTTCACCGACGAAGCCGACGCCCGCCGGGCATTGCAACAGAAGGACATATACGGCTACCTCGTCATCCCGCCCCGCTTCGAACAGAAGGCGGTGACGGGAGCTGGCGCAACGCTCACCTATTATTACCACTATGCCCTCCTCTCGGTAGGCAGCGAGCTGATGGCGGCGTTCGAGAATACGCTTGCCCCCGTGGCGCTCTCGCCCATCGTGATGCAGGCCGAAGCACTGGGAGTAAGCGGAGAACAGATACAGACCTTTCTGCTCCCCGTAGAAGCCAGTACCCATCCCCTCTACAATCCGGACATGGACTACTCCATCTACCTGAGCCAGCCTTTCTTTTTCGTACTGTTCCAGATACTCATCCTGCTCACCACCGTCTACTCCATAGGCAGCGAACTGAAATTCGGCAGCGTCGGCGAATGGCTGGAGACGGCACGAGGCAATATCCTCACTGCCGTAGCAGGGAAACTGCTGCCCTATACCCTCATCTTCTCGTCCATCGGTATCCTGGCAAACTATGTACTGTTCGGCCCGCTACATATCCCCTTCGCTGGCAGTCTGTGGCTGATGAATGCAATGACCGTGCTCTTCATCATCGCTACCCAGGCATTGGCGGTCTTTATCTATTCTGTCTTTCCCAAGATTGCCTATATCATCAGTGTAGTATCCATGGTGGGGTCGTTGGGGGCTACGCTGTCCGGAGTCACGTTTCCCGTTACAGCCATGTATGCGCCCGTGCATGCGGCCTCCTACCTCTTCCCCGTGCGGCACTTCACGGAGGCGGCACAAGCCATGATTTACTTCGATGCAGGGTTTGCCTACTTCTGGCAGTCGGTAGCTACACTCTTCATCTTCCTATTGGCAGCACTGCTGATACTGCCATTGCTGAAATGGTGGATAAAAAAAGAGATAAGGGAAGAAGCAATCTCCGCCTCCCCATCACCTTGCCCACCTACCGCATTGTCAACAGCTTCTGTCATCCGCCACGAGTGGCATGCCATCGCCACCAATCCCGCCATCCTGCTCGTGCTGGCAGGCGGTATCTTCCTCTACGGACTGCTCTACAACTACATGTACGCCCCCAACCTAGTGCGCAAGGCTCCCGTCGCAGTGGTAGACCTCTCCCACTCCGCCCTCAGCCGCGAATACATCCGACTGCTCGACGCCACTCCCCAGACCGCCGTCTACGGCCAGACACCCAACATCCTCGAAGCCCGCCAATGGATGAAGCAGGGCGACGTGGCAGGCATCCTTTACCTGCCTGCCGACTTCGAGGCACGTGTGGCACGGGGCGAGACTTCGGTCTTCGTACTCTATGCCGCCACGGACGCTTTCCTCAACTTCAAAGGACTGCAAGAATCCAGTGCGCGCGTCATGCTTGCCGTGAACGATGCCCACCGCATGGAGGGCACCGTATTCCTACCTCCGCAAGGACTGCTGGCAGTGGCTTCGTCCGCTCCCGTCAGCGTGTCCGGCACGGCGCTCTACAACTATACAGAGGGCTACGGTTCCTATCTGATTCCCGCCGTCCTAATTGTCATCATCTTCCAGACGATGCTGATGGTGATTGCCATGCTGACGGGCGAGGAAGCGGAAGCCCGAAGAAAAGGAATACGGCTGATGCGTGCCGACTCATTGAAGGATACATTACGGATTGTCGGAGGCAGGACCTTCGTATACTTCATGCTCTACGTGGTGTTTTCCCTATTCCTGCTGGGACTGTTGCCGCACCTGTTCAGCATCCCACACATCGGCAGCGGAGGAGACATCGTCACAATGATGATACCCTTCCTGCTGGGCACGAGTTTCCTTGCCCTGGCCGTCTCCCGCTGGTTTACAGACTCCGAAGCGCCGTTGCTGATGATAGCCTTCTTCTCTGTGGGCTATATCTTCCTTTCGGGCGTGTCCTATCCGCTGGAGCTGATGCCGTGGTATTGGCAGACAGCCCACTATCTGTTTCCGGCAGGTCCTGCCGTACTTGCTTTTGTAAAACTGAATTCAATGGGTGGAACGCTGGCCGACGTATGGCCGCAGATGCTGACGATGTGGATACAAGTATTGGTCTATGGAACTTTGGCGCTCTGCACTACACGCCACCTCTACGGAAAAGGAAAAGTGAAGGCATAAAAAAAGGCTATCTATCCCAGACAGCCAATCTTTTGTTAACCTTAAATCTAATACTATGAAAAACACATTGCAAATGTACGGACTTCCCCGAAATATCCAAAATTTCTGTCCATGACGGTCTCATTTATAACATGGTTTAATAGGAATATGCCGTTGTTAACAGATAGAGGCTGGTCAAATAAGAAATTTTCACTATCTTCATCCCCAAAATCGAACATCATAACTAAAGAATATTTTGCCATGATTCATACCATACTCGATACAGACCTTTACAAATTCACCACCTCGTATGCCTACATCAAATTGTTTCCCTATGCCATGGGCACTTTCAGCTTCAAGGACAGAGACGACACCGCCTATACGGACACGTTTCTGAAGGAACTGCAAGAGGCGGTGGACAGCCTGGCACAGACCGTACTTACTGCCGAAGAGCTGGAATACATGACCCGCCACTGCCGTTTCCTGCCGAGGGTCTATTGGGAGTGGCTCTCCTCCTTCCGCTTCCAGCCGGAGAAGGTAAGCATCCATCTGGACGAGGACCGGCACCTGAACATTGAAATCACGGACTATCTGTACAAGGCCACCCTTTACGAAGTCCCCCTGCTTTCCATCGTATCCGAAATAAAGAACCGTTCTTTGGGAAACGTGGCCGACATGGACGGCATACTCTGCAAACTGTCCGAAAAGGTGGCACTCTCCAACCGACACCAGCTGTATTTTTCGGAGTTCGGCACCCGGAGACGCTTCTCGTTCGAGGTACAGGACAAAGTCATAGACCGTCTGAAGGAAGCCGCCGAATACTGTACCGGGACTTCCAACTGCCACTTCGCCATGAAATACGGCATGAAGCCTATGGGGACGCATCCGCATGAATGGTTCATGTTCCACGGCGCACAGTTCGGCTACAAACACGCCAACTACATGGCCTTGGAAAACTGGGTGAACGTGTACGACGGTGACTTGGGCATCGCACTGTCCGATACCTATACCTCCGGCATTTTCTTAAGTAACCTGAGCCGCAAGCAGGCCAAACTATTCGACGGTGTACGCTGCGACTCCGGCGATGAATTCGATTTCACCGACAAGCTCGTTGCCCGCTACCGCGAACTGGGCATCGACCCTACCACTAAAACCATCGTCTTCAGCAATGCGCTCGATTTTGGCAAGGCACTCGACATCCAGGAGCATTGCAGGGGCAAAATCCGCTGCTCCTTCGGCATCGGCACCAATCTGACGAATGATACCGGATTCAAGCCCTCCAACATCGTAATGAAACTGACGCAATGCAAGATGAACGTCAACCAGGAATGGCGCGAATGCGTGAAGCTGTCCGACGATGCAGGAAAGCATATCGGCAGCGAAGCGGAAGTACGGGCATGTCTGTATGATTTAAGGCTCGGACAGCAAATAGAACCCCTATGCTGAAAACAGCTTCCCGGCGGTTAGCGATAAGTGCTTACTGTCTTTTCCTTTTGTAGGCAAACTCTTGCCATTTCTCCTCCGGCCAGTCCTGCCGCTGCATCTCCATGCGGGCCATGACGAAGAACAAGTCCGAAAGGCGGTTGATGAAGCGCAGAATATCCTCGTTCACGGGGTCTTGGCGATGGAGTGTCCACAAACGGCGTTCGGCACGGCGGGCCACGGTACGGGCAAACTGCAGTTGGGCTGATATGGGAGTGCCACCAGGCAAAAGGAAGTAGCCGTTGTCCGTCAGCAGGACGGTCATGGCATCCATCTCCTGCTCACAGCGCAGCGTGAGCTCTGCGGCAGAAAGCGGATTAGGGTTCACCACTCCCGAGGGAGTGGCCACATGGCTCATCACCACCATCAGTTCCCGCTGGACAGCATGCAGCAACTCCTGCCATCCATCTTCTGCCGCCAGCATGGAGCGCACGATACCAATCACGGCATTCAATTCATCAAGGCATCCGTTTGCCTCGATACGGATGTCATCTTTCGGCACACGCGCGCCACCATGAATACCCGTTGTTCCTTTGTCTCCAGTTTTGGTATAGACTCTTTTCATACTCTATTTGATAAATCAGTAGGGTCTTCCAAAGAAGACAAGCGATAAGTATTCAGTTTCATAATATATTTAAATGAAAACAAAGATACTCCACTATTTCAAGAACACAAACGAAATTACATAAAATATCAATGCGCTATTTTAGAGTTCACCGAACAAAGCCATCACATCCACCTCGCCCCAATACAGATGCGTATAACTGGCTATCAGGTTCTTATAGCGAAAGACGGGAGTGGTTACCTTCTCTCCTTTGGCATTGTAAACCTGCGCTATCGAGGGAGGAAGACTGCACGCACCACCTTCTTTTCCATCAGTTTCGGGCACGGCAAACTGCGTATAATGGAATTCGTGTCCTTTAAGCCGCCATCCGTTATAGTCGAACCGGCGGTATCCCAATGTCAGTTTCCTGCGTTTACGCTCGTTCGTAATGCTGAAAGGCAATACTCCTACCATCTCATTTCCAATATTGCCTACACAGCTCCCGGCACTTCCCCCGTCCGTATCCCCATCAGAAAGAACGGACTGCGAAAGATATATCATCCCCCCGCATTCCGCCAGCGTCCTGCCACCGGCCTCTATATAGCTGCGGATAGACTCCCTGGCAAGCCTTGCCCCGGCAAGTTCCTCCAGACGGTTCTCGGGATAGCCGCCGGGCAGATAGAGCAAATCCGTCTCTTGCGGAACAGCCCGGTCCTGCTCCGGATTGAAGAAAGTGACCGTGCCCATACGGCGCAGAATATCCAGATGTTCCGCATAGAGGAAGGAAAAGGACTCTTCGTTGCGCGCTACCGAGATATGCAGCTTCCCCGGCTCTGATAGTATCGGCTTCTCCTCCACAGCCGCCGCAGGCAATGGAAGCCCGGTTGTCGAGAGCAGCAGTTCCCAGTCCACATGTTCCTCCAGCAAGCCTACCAGCATGTCCAGCCCCTCCGTCTCCTTAGAACGGCTGAAATCCAGCCCCAGATGGCGTGACTCCTGCTCCAGTTCCTTCTGCTTGGGCAGATAGCCCAGACAAGTCACGTTCAAGTCTTCACAGACCTCCTGCAGCATCCGGTAGTGGCGGAGCGAGCCGACACGATTGAAGATAACTCCCGCAATACGTATATCCGGACGGAAATTGATGAACCCCGACAACAAAGGAGCCATGGAATAGGCAGCCGACTTGGCATCAACCACCAGCACCACAGGAATACCCAAGAGCCGTGCCACTTCTGCCGACGAGCCCCGGTCGCGGTCGTACCCGTCGTACATCCCCATCATCCCCTCGACCACGGCAACATCCGCATCCGCCGAATAGCGTGCATACAGACTGCTTACGTGCTCCTGAGATGCCATGAAAGTATCCAGATTGACGGAAGGACGGCCGCATACCGCCTCGTGATACTTAGTATCTATATAATCGGGACCGCACTTGAAAGGCTGCACCTTCAGACCTTTCTTCACAAACAATGCCATCAGTCCACGACTGACGGTGGTCTTTCCACTGCCCGATGTAGGGGCGGCTATGAGAAACTGAGAGATGGAACGCATAATTAATGTGCTAATGATTTAATGTACCAATGTGCTAATCGGCTGCGCTATACTTGCGCTACTTCCCCATGCCGCAGGTCATTGGCACATTGGCATATTGGCACATTAGCACATTTTCAACGTGCAAAGATAAGCATATCTCCGACAAAAGTTTTATCTTAGCTGCCAAAATAAAACATACCACCATGATAACCGAAGAACTTAAGAAACTCTACATCGCACATACCGGACACGAACCGGAACAGATTGACGAACTCCCCTCCTCCGGCTCCAACCGCCGTTACTTCCGCCTCATCGGAAGTCCTACACTTATCGGCGTCAGCGGAGAGTCTGTGGAGGAGAACCGCGCCTTCCTCTACATGGCAGAACATTTCCGCCAGAAAGGACTGCCCGTACCGCAAGTGTTCATCCGCTCCGAAGATGATATCTATTATCTGCAAGAAGACCTGGGCGACTCGCTCCTATTCAATGCCATCGAGAAAGGCCGCAAGACCAGCGTATTCGGCGAGGATGAGAAGCAGTTACTGCGCAAGACCATCCGTCTGCTGCCCGCCGTGCAGTTTGCCGGAGCCGACGGCATGGACTTCTCCTACTGCTACCCGCAGGCAGAGTTCAACAGCCGCAGCATTCTGTGGGACCTGAACTACTTTAAATACTGCTTCCTCAAGGCTACGGGGATGGACTTTCAGGAAGACCGGCTGGAGGACGACTTCCAGAAGATGGCAGACGTGTTGCTCCGTAGCAGCTCCGCCACCTTCATGTACCGCGACTTCCAGAGCCGTAACGTTATGATAAAGGACGGCGAGCCGTGGCTCATCGACTTCCAGGGCGGACGCAAAGGTCCGGTTTACTACGACGTAGCCTCCTTCTTGTGGCAAGCCAAAGCAAACTATCCCGACAGCCTGCGCCAAGAGTTGCTGAAGGAATACATCGACGCCCTGCGCAAGTACCAGCCCGTGGACGAGGCTTATTTCTATGCCCAGCTTCGCCACTTCGTATTGTTCCGCACCATGCAGGTGCTGGGTGCCTATGGTTTCCGCGGTTACTTCGAGAAGAAGCCCCACTTCATACAAAGTGTCCCCTTCGCCATCGAGAACCTGCGCCAGCTGCTCCAAGAGCCTTATCCCGAATATCCCTACCTCTGCCGGATTCTGCGCGAACTTACCGAGCTGAAACAGTTTACAGACGACCTGCAAAAGCGCCGCCTCGTGGTGAAAGTCACCAGCTTTGCCTACAAAAAAGGTATCCCCGAAGATTCCACGGGCAACGGAGGAGGTTTCGTCTTTGACTGCCGCGCTGTGAACAACCCCGGCAAGTACGAGCGTTACAAACCCTTCACGGGACTGGACGAACCCGTTATCCGCTTCCTGGAAGACGACGGCGAGATAGCCGTATTCCTGGAGCATGCCTACGCCCTTGTCGACGCTTCCGTGAAGCGCTACATGGAACGCGGCTTCACCAATCTGTCTGTCTGCTTCGGCTGCACCGGCGGACAGCACCGCTCCGTATATTCGGCACAACACCTGGCGGAACATCTGCACAAGAAGTTCGGCGTGCAAGTGAACCTGATACATAGAGAACAGAATATTGAACAGACGTTTAAGGCCAAAGTTTAATGTGCTAATGTGAGAATATGCCAATATGAAAGCCATGATTTTCGCCGCCGGCCTGGGCACCCGGTTGCGCCCCTTGACGGACCACATGCCCAAGGCCCTCGTTCCCGTAGCAGGAAAGCCCATGCTGGAACGGGTGATACTGCGGTTGAAGGAAGCAGGATTCAACGAGATAATGGTCAATATCCACCACTTCGGGGAGCAGATTATCGACTTCCTCCGTGCCCACGACAACTTCGGCACGGAGATTCACATCAGCGACGAACGCGGCATGCTGCTCGACACCGGAGGAGGCATCAAAAAGGCACGCCCCTTTCTGGACGGACAAGAACCTTTTCTGGTGCACAACGCGGATATTCTGACGGATATTGACCTTGCAGGTCTCTACCGCCACCATCTGGAGAGCGATGCGGAGTCTACCCTGCTTGTGAGCGAGCGCAAGACTTCCCGCTATCTCCTTTTTGACGACGACTACCACCTGCACGGCTGGATAAACAAGTCCACCGGAGAGGTGAAACCGGCAGGCTTCGACTACCGGGAAACGAAGTACCGGGAACTCGCCTTCGGAGGAATCCATGTCATCTCCCCCTCCCTCTTCCGCCTGATGGACGATGGGCAGTGGGACGGCAAGTTCTCCATCATTCCTTTCTACTTGTCCGCCTGCACAAAGGTGCACATACAAGGCTATCCGCTGCAAGGATTCCGCTGGTTCGACATCGGCAAACCGGAGACACTGGCACAAGCGGAGGAATACTACAAACAAAAATAACAAGTAATGTAAAGCAGCCTAACATTACTTGTTAGCTCTCTTTACATTACTTGTTATCAAATCAACCTATGTACCATAGATTATCTATGGTGAAACTACGCCAGTGCCAGTATCAGCAACTGAGCCGTCAGCACCCGCAGGAACATAGCCAGCGGATAGACCGTGGCATATCCCACCGCAGGGGCATCGCAGGATGTCAAGTCCGAGGAATAGGCCAATGCAGGTGGATTGGTGTTAGCTCCGGACAGCACACCTATCAGCGTATAGTAGTTCAGCTTCCAGAAATAGCGCCCCATGAATCCTGTCACCAGCAACGGAACGACCGTGATGATGGCCCCATAGCCAATCCACACATAGCCGCCTTCGTAGATAATGGTATCGATGAATCCCTTTCCTGCACCCAACCCCACGCAGGCCAGGAACAAGGCGATACCGATTTCGCGTATCATCAGATTGGCACTCATCGTCGTGTAGGTTATCAGCTTATATTGAGGCCCGAAACGGCTGATGAGGATGGAAACCACCAACGGTCCACCGGCCAGTCCCAGTTTCACGGGTTGGGGAATGCCGGGGAACATGAACGGCAGACTGCCCAAGATACATCCCAGGGCAATACCCAGGAAGATAGGAATCAAGTTTGGATGGTTGAGACGCTTCAGCGAGTTTCCCAATACCTTCTCCGCATGGCTCACGGCAAGCTCACTGCCTACAATCGTCACACGGTCTCCCATCTGCAACTGCAAGTGGGGAGTTGCCACCAGGTCCACGCCCGAACGGTTGATACGAGTGATGCAGGCACCGAAGTTGTTACGTATCTTGAGCTGAGACAGAGACTTGCCGTTCAGTTCCGGCTTGGTGATGAGGATGCGGCGTGAAATCAAGTTCTTGTCCTCCCGTTCCCACTCCACCGAAATTTTTCTTCCGAAGAAGGCAACAATGGCCTCCACATCTTTCGGGTTGGCAATGAACAGAATTTCATCCTGCATGTGCAGCACCGTATCGGCATTCGCCAGTTCTGTTTCCTGACTGCCGGTGTGCCGGATGCGGGAGATGACAAACGCACGGTTCAACAATGGTTTCACATCTCTGATCCGCTTGCCGTCTATTGCCTCATTGCGTATCTCTACCGATATGGGACGCACGGTCAGCTCCTGCAGATGACCCAGCCCGTGCTCGGCATCCTCCTCTTCTTTTTGGGTGTTAATCCGCATGAAAATCTTCAAGGCTAGCAGCGCCAGGATGCAGCCCACCACACCCAGCGGATAGGCAACGGCATATCCGAGTGCGATTTCCGGAGCATCCACCCCGTTGAGGTCACTGTTTGCCTGCTGGGCAGCACCCAGACCGGGGGTATTGGTCACGGCTCCGGACAAGATACCCACCATCGTAGTAATGGGAATTCCGGTGGCAAAGTGCAATACAATGGTGATAACCACGCTGAGGAAGACGGAAAGCATTGCTACCATGTTCAGCGTAAGTCCACCCTTCTTGAAAGCGGAGAAGAATCCCGGTCCTACTTGCAGACCGATGGAATAGACAAACAGTATCAAGCCGAACTCCTTCAGGAAGTGCAGCAGATGTTCGTCGAGGTTCATGTCGAAATGTCCGAAGACAATGCCCACAAACAAAATCCAGGTGACACCCAGCGAGATACCCGCCACTTTCAACTTGCCCAGCATGATACCGAAGGTGATGACCAGGGACAGAATTAGGACAGAGTGTGCCACTCCTCCGCCCCAAAGGTTGGGATAACCCTCAAAGAGGTTTCTTAATAGTTCCATAGTTTCTATCTTTAGTTTTTACTTTTCAGCCTTATTGTTTAATTCTTAATTCTCTATTTAAAAAGTGTATCCCCACAGAAATCACTTCTCCGGGGATACGCATTTCACACATAAAAAATAACTACTATTATAAAGGCATGTTGCCGTGCTTTTTCGGTGGATTGCTCTGATTCTTGTTGTGCGCCATCTCCAATGCCTGCACTAGCTTGTAGCGGGTATCGCGCGGCATGATGACCTCGTCTATGAGGCCACGCTCGGCAGCGCGGTAAGGGTTGGAGAACTTGCTTTCGTACTCCTTGATAATCTCCTGCTTCTCTTCGGCAGAGGACTTACGGTAGAGGATGTTCACCGCACCCTCGGCACCCATCACGGCGATTTCCGCCTGCGGATAAGCCAGGTTCACGTCGGCACCCGTCGGTTTGCTGGACATCACGATGTAGGCGCCGCCGTATGCCTTGCGGGTAATCAGCGTTATCTTGGGCACGGTGGCCTCGGCATAGGCATAGACAATCTTGGCGCCGTGGCGGATGATGCCGTTGTGCTCCTGCATCGTTCCGGGCAAGAAGCCGGGAACATCTTCGAAGGTTATCAGCGGGATGTTGAAGCAGTCGCAGAAACGAATGAAACGTGCCGCCTTGTCGCTGGCATCAATATCGAGCACACCCGCCAAATAGGCAGGTTGGTTTGCCACGATACCTACCGAACGCCCGTTCAGACGACCGAAACCGATAACGACGTTCTTGGCAAAGTGAGGCATCACTTCGAAGAAGTACTGGTTGTCCAGCACCGGTTCTATAATATCCTTGATGTCATAGGGCATGTTCGGGTCCTCAGGAATGACGGTCTGAAGCGCCTCTACCCGGCGATGGATATCGTCGGAGCAGGGAGTGAAGGGAGCATCCTCCATATTGTTGGACGGCAGGAAGCTCAGCAGCTCGCGGATGCTCATCAGTGTCTCCTCCTCCGTATTGCACATGAAGTGGGTAACGCCGCTCTTGCTGCTATGCGTATAGGCACCGCCCAGTTCCTCCTTGTCCACCTCCTCGTGGGTCACGGTCTTTACCACGTCCGGACCGGTGATGAACATGTGGCTCTGCTCCTTTACCATGAAGATAAAGTCGGTGAGCGCCGGAGAGTAGCATGCCCCACCGGCACACGGACCCAGAATGGCGGATATCTGCGGAATGACACCCGACGCAATGGTGTTCTGATAGAAGATGGAGGCATAGCCTGCCAAGCTGTTCACACCTTCCTGGATGCGTGCGCCGCCCGAATCGTTGAGGGCAATGACGGGAGCACCGTTCTTCAGGGCAAGCTGCTGCACCTTTACAATCTTTGCGGCATTCGTCTCGCTGAGCGAACCGCCATGCGCCGTGAAGTCGTAGGCATAGACAAATACAAGGCGGCCGTCTATCTTTCCGTAACCGGACACCATGCCGTCTCCGGCAATCTGTTTCTTCTCCATGCCGAAGTTGGTGCAACGGTGGTTCACGAACTTGTCCAGCTCATTGAACGAGCCTTTGTCCAGCAGCATGTCAATACGTTCGCGGGCAGTCATGCGGCCGGAGGCGTGTTGTTTCTCTATCTTGTCTACGCCCCCACCCAGCGAGGCACGTTTGTCCAGTTCCTCAAACTGGCGATATATTTCTTCTCTGTTCATATTTGCATTTACAATTTAGTGATTTATAATATACGGACTGAATGCGACTCGGGATTATTCCTCCTTTATCAACTCCAATTCAATCAATACTTGGTTGGCATTTACCGGTTCGCCCTCGCTCACGAGGATGTTGCGGACGATGCAGTCGGCATTTACCTTATAGTTACTCTGCATCTTCATGGCTTCCAGCACCACGGCAATGTCGCCGGCAGCCAGTCGGTCGCCCACCTTGACGGGGATGCTTACCACCTTGCCCGGCATCGGAGCCAAAATCTTGTCGCCCTGCTTCTCGTCGGCTCCTTTCTTCATGTGCAGATACTTGGCTTGCGTGTCTACAATGTCTACGTGGAAGGAACGCTGGAGCATGCTGATGTCATAACTCTTGCCGCCCTCGCCGCGCACAAGGCCTGCGTTGAACGAGTTTCCGTTGTGCAGGATGGAGCAACTTCCGTTCTCTGCCATCACAATGTCCACTTCGTAGGGCTTTCCGTCAATGGTAAGTTGTACCTTATTCCCTTCCTTACCCACCAGGGTAATGTCTGCGATACGGTCTCCTATATGTATTTCCATTATTAATTATCCATTATCAATTATCCATTATCAATTATCCATTCCTTAAATCCTGAGCACTCCCTTCTGCAAGCCAAATTCCCTCCAACGGCTGATGGGGCGGGCATCGGGTAGCTGTGCCGAAACATTCTCCTCCAGATTAACCAGATAGTCCATATAGGCAGCTATCATGGCTATGTTCTCCAACTCTTCGTTGGCAGTGTTGGTGCGTACCAGCATGCGGGCGTTCTTCTCGATAAAGAGGGTGTTGTACTCTCCCTTCACAAAGTCGGGCACGTGCATGATGCGCTTCAGATAGGCAAGGTTGGTCTTTACGCCCGTAATTTTGTACTCGTAGAGCACACGGCGCATACGCTCGATGGCATACTGGCGGGTGGTTGCCCATACGATGAGCTTACCTATCATAGGGTCGTAGTAGATGGGAATCTCATAGCCGTCGTACACATAGCTGTCTATACGCACACCGATTCCGTTCGGCTCCGTCAGTTGCTTGATGACACCGGGAGACGGCATGAAGTTGTTTTCCGTATCTTCGGCACAGATGCGGCACTCTATAGCATGGCCGCGCTGGAACAGTTCCTCCTGCTTGAGGTGCAGCACCTCGTCGTTAGCAATGCGGATTTGCTCTTTCACCAGGTCCACGCCTACCACTTCTTCCGTGATGGGGTGCTCTACTTGCAAGCGCGTATTCATTTCGAGGAAGTAGAACCGACGGTTCTTGTCTACCAGAAACTCGATGGTACCTGCACCGGAGTAGTTTACTGCCTTGGCTGCGGCAACCGCCTTCTCTCCCATCTCCCGGCGCAATTCCGGCGTAAGGAAGGGTGACGGGCTTTCTTCTACCACCTTCTGATTGCGACGCTGCACGGAGCATTCGCGGTCGAAGAGGTGGATGACGTTGCCGTGGTTGTCGCCCAATATCTGGAACTCGATGTGGTGGGGTTCTTCCACGAACTTTTCCAGATAGACCGTGTCGTCTCCAAAGGAGGACATGGACTCGGAGCGTGCCGTGTTGTAGGCTTCCACCACTTCGCTCTCGTTATGGATAAGGCGCATACCTTTACCACCGCCACCCATAGACGCCTTCAGCATCACGGGATAACCTATCTCGTTGCAGATGCGCACGGCTTCTTCGGCACTCTGCAAAGGTTGTTCCGTTCCGGGAACCACGGGTACGCCTGCCGCAATCATTCGCTTGCGGGCAGCTATCTTGTCGCCCATCGCCTCCATCGTCTCGGCGGCGGGACCGATAAAGATAATCCCTTCCTCCTTGCAACGGCGTGCAAACTCCGAGTTCTCCGACAAAAAGCCGTAACCCGGATGGATGGCATCGGCACCGCATCGCTTTGCCGTGGCAATCACTTTTTCAATATTCAGATAACTCTCTTTTGCCACGGCCGGTCCTATCGGATAAGCCTCATCGGCATATGCCACATGATGAGAGGTACGGTCGGCCTCGGAGAAGACCGCAACCGTAAGCAGTCCCATCTCCCGGCACGAACGCATGACGCGCAAGGCAATCTCACCTCTGTTAGCAATCAATACTTTCTTAATCATTTTACTTTTTCTTTAATATATAAAGGATATATATAGTCACACCACAATGCGGACATACCTTTAACAAAGGCATTCCATTTCTTGTTTAAATGTTCAACTAATATCTTCGTACTGTCTTCCTAACCCACGAGCAAAGGCAGCCTTTAATGAATGGCAGGTCTTCTGACTGACTCCTAATCCTGAAGCCTTCCCGATATTTCAATGCATATCAGTGGCAAGGGTGTTTTTCATGATATAAACGGAGCTTCACAGCAGCGGGACTGTCCGGGATTTACACCCGATTCCCTTTTAATCCAGATGATGGAAACATGCATCCGGAACCAATTCGCGGGCAAAGATAACAAAAATTATCAGGAGTATTCGCAAACCTAATAGTTTTTGTTATCTTTGTCCCAGTTTTGGTTTCACCTCTCCCGGTTCTGTTGGAGATGAGTGATGAAAAAGGGAATCAGGTGCAAATCCTGAACAGACCCGCTGCTGTAAGTCCTTCCAAAATCTTTGAATATTCTACAAGCCACTGTCCGCCCGGCGGATGGGAAGGCATTCAAAGAGGGATAAGTCAGAAGACCTGCCAAGACAACATAGTTTTAGTGCTTTCGGGGAATAAAGCAACAAAACATTGAGTCGAGGCATTCTTTATCCATATAAAGGAATCTTTCTCTTTGTTCATTTTTCCTTGAGGGCAAGTTACGAACGCTTATAAGGAACTGAAATGAGATTCATCACAGGACTGCTATTTACATTTATCTGCCTACTGCCTGCAGGTAGTATGGCACAGAATAAGGTCACCTTATCCGGAAAAGTCATAGACCAGCACGGGACACCGGTATCCCAAGCCACCATCGCTGTGGAAAACACCACCTCCGGCACCTATACGGACGACCGGGGGAAGTATTCACTACAAGTCACTCCGGGTAAACATACCTTCGTCGTCTCCTTCCTGGGCTACCAAACCGTGAAACAAACTTTTGACATCCGACAGGATAAAAAACAGAACTTCACATTGCAGGAAAGCTCCGTGGCATTGAATTCTGTCGAAGTATACGGAAAGACCCAAACGCAGAAAGTGAAGGAAGGGGCCTTTGCTGTCAATGCACTCGACATCAAGCCGATAGTAAACTCTCTGAATAACCTCAACGACCTGGTGAACCGTACAACGGGCATTAAGGTGAGAGAGGAAGGCGGAGTTGGCTCGGACTTCGACCTCTCCATCAATGGAATGTCTGGTAATTCCATACGTTATTTCTTAGACGGAATACCATTGGACACAAAAGGCAGCGGCGTTTCATTGGCAAATCTGCCGGTCAATATCATCGACCGGATTGAAATTTATAAAGGAGTAGTACCTACCAGTCTGGGTACAGATGCATTGGGAGGTGCCATCAATATCATTACAAAACAAGAGAAGAAGAACTATCTGGATGTCTCTTACGGTATCGGTTCCTTCCATACTCACAAGGCAGACTTGAATGCCCAGTTTGTAGAGCCTCGAACCGGACTGATCATTAAACCCACCTTTGGGGTCAATTACTCCAAAAACGATTATATGATGAGAGATGTCGAAGTCTGGGATGAAGACAGCCGCAAATACATTCTGACTGACCGTAGACGCTTCCATGATGACTATTTTTCACTGTTCGGACAAATGGAAATCGGCTTTGCCAATAAGTCCTGGGCAGATGCTTTTTTTGTTTCCGCCTCTTACTCCAAAGTAGACAAGGAGTTGCAGACAGGCTCTGTACAGAGTAAGGTATATGGAATGGCAGAAAGAGGCTCCGATGCATGGAACATTTCAGCCCGCTATCAAAAGCATAATTTCATTTGGAAGAACATGCAGCTGAATGCCGCACTCTCGCACACTTGGGACCATTCATTGACCACAGATACAGCCTACCGTAAGTATGACTGGAACGGAGATTATATCGTAAGCTCACGTAACGAAATCACAGGACGGGGCCGTTCGATGCGCCATTACAAACGTCCCCTGACCATTGGCCGCGCCAATTTGGACTATCGGTTGAACAACCATCACTCCCTCAACCTAAACTATCTATTAAGCCGCATCGGCAATGACCGCTATGATGAAGCGGATACTGATTTTGAAGCCTCCAATGATATTCTGGCAAAACATGTGACAGGCTTCTCCTACAATCAGTCCCTTCTCGAAGAAAAAATGAGCAATACCTTTTTTGTAAAGAACTACATCAACCACCTGAATATCCGGCAAACGGATTTATCCAGCATCACCGGGTCGAAGGATGTAAAAGGGACAATAACCAAAAAGTATTGGGGCTACGGTATCGGTTCACGCTACACAGCCATAAAACCTTTATCCATTAAAATTTCCTATGAGCACAGCGTCCGGCTACCCCTTGCCCGCGAATTATTGGGAAACGGTACCACCATATATGCCAATGTAGCCTTGAAACCCGAAAGCAGCGACAACATCAATCTGGGTATCTTCGGCACATGGCATCCTGCCCCCGGCCATACACTTTATTATGAAGCAAACGGTTTCCTGCGCTATGTGGACGACTATATCCAAGCCACCGTAGAAACCAAAGAAGGTATGATGCAATATAAGAATGTTCCGGCTGTACATATCAAGGGCATAGAAGGAGAAGTACGTTACGACTGGCAAAGCAAGTTACAGCTTGCCACCAATGTCAGTTTTCAAGAGGCACGCGACCAGAACAGATACAAGACTGACGGGAAGCCTTCGGCAACTTACAACAACCGGGTACCCAACCGCCCCTGGCTCTTCGGAAGTGCAGAAGCAAGCTATCTTTTCCACAATGTGGTTCTGCCCGAAAGCAAATTACGGCTGAGTTGCAGTTATCAGTGGGTGCACTGGTTCTTCCTGACATGGGAGGCCTATGGCTCTCGCGAAAGCAAGGCACGCATCCCGGCACAACACATTTGCAATGCCGACATCACCTATTCATGGAAACGAGGACGATACAATATTTCGCTGGAATGCTCGAACCTACTCGACAAATTGGCTTATGACAACTATAAACTGCAAAAGCCCGGACGAGCATTCTTCGCCAAATTCAGATTATTCATCAACTAACTAATTTTATTAAAATGAAACGACTAAATCTTTTATCCGGTATCCTTATGGCCGTAGCCATGACCTTATCATTCAGTGCATGTTCCGACAACAACGATCCAGATCCCACCCCGGATCCAGACCCGCAACCGGAACTTTCCGATTATCACTTTGATATTTTTATGACTATCGGCAAACACGGTGGTATGAACCAGGGTGACGGTACCATTGTAAAAAGTGTAAACAGCCTTACGGCAGATATGGGAGTCATTGACATAAAGAATGACGGCGTTGAATTCAGAAGTGAAAACAACACTTATTCCATGGAAGCCATTGTCAAAGGGAAATACTATTATCAAGTACCAAACTCAAACGACCGATTTACTAAATTGCAGGTAACTGGTAATTCCATCAAAATAGTCCAAGAACAAACATTTGTACAGAATACCTTCAAAGTACGCGGCTACACACATGCCTGGCTGGATGACCATACCCTGATTATCATGGCAGCCAATGGTGATGCAGATAAAGTTATCTGGACCAAGCTGAATGCTGACGACATGCGTATCCTTGCCGAAGGAACACTGGACCTTCCTTTGCCAGAAGGAGCAAAAGTATTCACAGCTTCCGGCATTCTGACCTACAACGAAAAGGCCGGTAAATTATATTACTTCTACTTCGGTAAAGACAAATCAGGCAGAGGCGGAAAGGCAACCTCAAACTTCCTGACAGCAGTTATCAATCCCTCGGACATGAAAGTGGAAAGTAACAAGGTCAATACCCTTGCCGGAGAAATGGCGGGAAGCGCTTACGGAGAACTGATGCAAAGTTGCGTGATGTATGATGCAGACGGTAACCTCTACTTGGCTGCATTCACTGATGCCAATGACATGGAACAAGGTCATCTGCTCCGCATCAGGAAAGGTGAAACAGACTTCGATGCAAGCTATGAGGGATATCCCAACGCCGACGGTAAACTGCTCACCATCCAAAACCTGGGTAACGGTAAAGCCCTTGTGTATGCACGTAATGATGCAGCCGGTACTGCCATCGACAGCTACAGCCACTATTATTCTATCATCAACATCAATACCGGAACACAAGAACGCTTGAGTTATAACGGACAAGAAATACCTTACAGTGGCGGACGATTTGCACAACGCTCCGTTATTATAGACGGTAAGGCATACATCGGCGTAAATACAGAAAAAGCCAATCCTTGTATCTACATCTATGACATAGCAACCGGTAAAGTAGAAAAAGGCGCAGAAATTGCCGAAGG
This sequence comes from Bacteroides sp. CACC 737, assembly GCF_013874375.1. Taxonomy (NCBI): domain Bacteria; kingdom Pseudomonadati; phylum Bacteroidota; class Bacteroidia; order Bacteroidales; family Bacteroidaceae; genus Bacteroides; species Bacteroides sp. CACC 737. Next base: position 1,383,491 of record NZ_CP059408.1, on the reverse strand, counting down.
TTATTATTTCGATATGCTTAGAGTTGTTGAAAACGATAAATAATCTATGAACAAGATTCTTTCTTTATTACTTTTACTAAGCACCTCCCTCCTTTGCCATGCGCACGGGGGAGGCAATTACGAGCACAGCGATATGCTTGCAAGTATGAAACCCGGTGACAAGGCCGCCCTGCTCATGGTGCACTTCGGCACTACGCATGACGATACCCGTGCCCTCACCATTGATGCCATCAACGCCAAGGCACAAGCTGCCTTCCCGGAGTTGAAGTTCCAAGAAGCCTATACGTCGCGTATCATTATCCGCCGCTTGAAAGAGCGCGGCACCACGAAGCTGACTCCACTGGATGCCATGCTGAAACTGCGCAGCGAAGGTTACACACACCTCATCGTGCAGAGCACCAACATCATTGACGGAGTAGAAATGGAATCACTCCGCAGGGATGTGGAAAGTGCACTGCCCTTCTTCAAGGAAATACGTGTAGGTACTCCCCTGCTCTACTCTATCGAAGATGCAGAAAAGGTGGCAGATATTCTGGGCAACCGCTACAACGCCCCGGCACAAGGCAAGAAAGTTTCCAAAGAACACTTCGTCCTTGTGGGGCACGGTACCTATACCCCTAGTACCGCCATCTACAGTCAGATGGATTATATGCTGAAAGCAGGCGGACTGGCCAATTTCCATGTGGGTACCATCGAAGGTTATCCTACCTTTGACACCATGCTGGCACAACTGAAAGCCGGGAAAGCCAAACGTGTGACCCTCATACCCTTCATGTTTGTTGCCGGAGACCATGCCAAAAACGACATTGCCGGAGAGTGGAAGGAGATGCTCGAGAAAGAAGGCTTCACCGTCAGTGCACAACTGGAAGGACTGGGACAAATTCCGGAAATTCAAGAAATATTCATTGACCATATCCGTTTCGGACTGAAGCACCGCATGCTGGACATCATGACGAAGAAGGCGGCCTATGCTGCCGGAAAAGACACTGAATAATATACCCATTAGTGGGTATTTAGTGTTCTTGAATCATCTTGTACTTTTGCAGGAAAAACGCGAACGACAATGAATGTTATCACCAAACTGATGTACTCTATTCATAGGATACTGGGCACTTTGCTCTGTATCCTATTTCTCATGTGGTTCCTCTCCGCCTTCGTGATGATGTACCACCGCTTTCCCCGTGTCAGCGCCAAGGAAAAAATGCAAAAGCTGGAAATGCTCTCCCAAGCCGGAGACTCACTTCCGGACATCTCCTCCGTCACAGCCCGCCTGCCCCGTGGCGTAAAGGTCAGGTCTACGATATTGAACCTCAATGCCGGACACCCCGAGTTCAGCTTTAGTACCACAAAAGGCACGTTTCATTTCCTTGCCGATTCCACCATCTCACAACCCTCTTTGGACAGCGAGCACCTGCACCGAACAGCAGCTTTGTGGTGTTCTTCTCCCATTACCCGCATCGACACCCTCCACTCTCTGGACCAATGGATTCCCTTCGCTGAACTGAAAAAGGAAATGCCCGTCTATAAAATATACTTTGCCGACGATGCCGGGACACAACTCTATCTCGGCTCGCAAAACGGCGAAGTCTTGCAGTTCTCCAACAAAAGCGAACGCTTCTGGGCATGGCTGGGAGCCATCCCCCACTGGGTGTACTTCACCTGGCTGCGGCAGGACACCGCCCTTTGGACTAAAACCGTCATCTGGCTCACAGCTCTGGGCTGCCTCATGGTTATTGCCGGCATCTGGGTAACTGTGGATGTATGGCGCAAGACACACCGCAACCGTCACTCCAAATTCTCTCCCTACCGAAAAAGATGGTATCACTGGCACTACGTCAGCGGAATATTTTTCGGCATCTTCGTACTGACCTTCACCTTCAGCGGCATGATGTCTTTGGCAGACATTCCCGAATGGATTCATAAACCGGCACTGAAGAAAGGCAGCGCCACACGCACGCTCCATGCCCGTGCCCCACAACCGGAGGATTACCCCCTGGACTACCGCCGTATCATAGCCGCCTATCCCCAAGCTTTGCAGATAGAGTGGCGCAACTTCCGCGAACATCCCTACTACATCGTAAAAGACAGCAAAAACGAATATTACATCGATGCCACCGACAGCCTGCCGCGTCCGTTGCAACTCTCCGAAGAAGAAATCCTGAAAGGCGTGGAAAGCATTTATGCCTCCCGGCGTGATTCTTCACAACATATCCCCGGCATACGCATCTCCCGGCTCGAACATTTCGAGACCTACTATCGCGACATGAGCAATATGTATCGCGGACGCCCCCAGCTTCCCGTGTGGAAGATTACGGTGGACGACCCGGACCGGAGCGTCTATTACATTCACCCGGAAACGGGAATCATCCGCCATACAGACACTTCCTCCCGCTGGAAATACTGGAGCTATACAGCCCTGCACCGCATGCGTCTGCCCGGTCTGAACTCCAATGCCACCCTGCGCAAGACTGTGCTTTGGGTATTGCTGCTTGGAGGTACAGCCGTTTGCATCACGGGTGTGGCGTTAAGTGTGAATTATATAAGAAGAAAATGTTGCAAAAGACAAAAACTCTATTAACGAGAATAAACTTGTATGAATAAGAAAAGACTTGGAATATTCCTCGGCAGCATAGCCCTATTGATTGTCTGCAGCTTTGCGGCCTATCAATACTGGCTTGCTCCTACACGTATACTTATTATCAACGCAACCCTGGCACAAGCTGCCGACATTGCCCTGAACAATGACTGTGCCCGGATAGAAGTCAACTGCATCAAAAAAGAAGATGTGAAGGACCTTTCCGGCTATGACGCCATCGTGATGTACAGCAGGGGCTTGTATCTCGATGACAGCCAAGTTGCCGAAGTGGAACGGGTGGGTGCCGGCGGAGTACCGGTCTTTACCAATACGTTACGAAACTCCGCTTTCTCCATCAACTATAACATCACCAACGAGCAACAGCACACGTTGCGGGAGTACCTCAAGAACGGCAACAAACACAACTACCGGAATGCCTTACTCTACCTGCGCCACATTGCCACTCCCCACCGGTGGGGACACCAAGATTACGAGCCTCCCATCCCATTGCTAGAGAACATGTTCTACCACCGCGAATACGGCCGCTACTTCAGTACTCCGCAAGAGGTAACTGCCTATCTGAAAGAAAAAAATCTCTACCATGAGGACGGACGCAACCTTGCCCTGATTTCCGGACTCAACTTTCCGATGGAAGGAAACCGTGCCCACGTAGATTCCCTCATCTCCCGCTTGACACAAGCAGGCTTCAATGTCTACCCTTTCACTGCCGGAGGCCAACCGCGTGCCGATATGATACGTACCCTCCATCCCGATGCAGTAGTCTACCTGCCTATGGGACGGTTGGGCAATGACTCACTCATCAACTGGCTGCACCAGGAAAACATTCCTTTATTCATGCCTTTCCCGCTGATTCAGCCCCACGAGGAATGGCTGAACCCCAATACCCCCGTCAGCGGCGGTACGCTGACTGCCCGTATAGTGGTGCCGGAGATAGACGGAGGCATGCTGCCCCTCTGCATCGCCACCCAAAACAAAAACAAGCAGGGATATTATCTGTACACCGCCGAGAATGAACGGATAGATGCTGTAGTGGACCATATTACCAAATATATGTCCCTGAGAAACATGTCCAACAAAGAAAAACGTGTTGCCATCTGCTACTTCAAGACTCCGGGAAAAGACGCTCTGCTGGCAAGCGGAATGGAAGTGATTCCTTCACTCTACAACTTCTTGAAACGCCTGCACTCGGAAGGGTACGACGTCGGCGGACTGCCTGCCACTGTAGAGGAGTTCGGCAAGCGGATACATCGTGACGGTGCCGTCATGGGTTCGTATGCCAAAGGAGCGCAAGAACAGTTTTTGAAAACAGCACACCCGGTATGGTTGTCTACCAAGCAATACGAACAATGGGCACACGAAGTACTCCTTCCCGAGAAATATCAGGAAGTGACGGACAGATATGGAGATGCGCCCGGCAATCTGCTGGCAACAGAAGATAGTATCGCCATTGCCTGCCTGCAATTCGGCAATATCCTGCTCTTCCCCCAGCCCCGCCCGGCATTGGGAGATGATGAGTTCAAACTGGTGCACGGTATGCCGGTGGCGCCGCCCCACAGTTATCTGGCTCCTTATCTGTATATGCAAAAAGGTTTCAAAGCAGATGCGGTGATTCACTTCGGCACCCACGGCAACCTGGAATATACTCCCGGAAAGAATGTGGCACAGTCGCAGGCCGACTGGTCGGATGTACTGATTGGTAACCTCCCCCACTTCTACTTCTATACCACCGGAAACGTAGGCGAGAGTATCATTGCCAAACGCCGAACACATGCCGTACTGGTCACCCATCTCACTCCGCCCTACGTGGAGAGCGGTATGCGCCAACGCTATTCGGCCTTGCTGGAAGATATTCACAAAGTGCTGGACGAAGGGACTGCCAAACACCGGGCTCTGGGAATGAACATCAAAAAAGAGGCCATGCGCCTGGGGCTGCACCGCGACCTCAATCTGGATTCCATATCCGGCGAACCCTATACAGCCGAGGAGTTGGAACGTCTGGATGCCTTCACCGAAGAGATAGCCAACGAAAAGATACTGGGTGCGTACTACACCATGAACGAGCCTTATTCTGACCGCGACCTGCTGACTACCACTCTCGCCGTCGCTGCCGACCCGCTGGCATACGAAACGGCCCGCAAGGACCGCGATAAAGGTAAAATCACCACAAAGCAGTTGCAAGACTTTACCTATATAGCCCACCACTACTTGCCTGCTGCCAGGAAAAGACTGACTACCTTACTCCAGAATCCACCCAAAGATACTGCATCTGTAGCACCGGAGCTTCGCCCCGCCCTGCTCTATCGCGAACAGTTGCTGGCCTCCACCGCCAACGAGCAAAATGCCATGGTGCGTGCACTCAGCGGGGGGACCGTATTTCCCGCTCCGGGAGGTGACCCCGTACTGAACCCGAACGTTCTGCCCACCGGACGCAACATGTACAGCATCAACGCCGAGAATACTCCCAACCCAAGGGCTTGGGAAGATGGGAAGCGATTGGCAGAAGCGACTTTAAAACAGTACATCAGCAAGCACGGCAAATATCCCCGGAAAGTAAGCTATACCTTCTGGGCAGGCGAATTCATCAATACGGAAGGAGCCACACTCGCTCAAGTATTCTGGATGCTGGGAGTAGAACCCGTACGCGACGCCCAAGGCAGAGTGGTTGACCTGAAACTGGTGCCCAGTGAAGAACTGGGGCGTCCGCGCATCAATGTGCTGGTACAAGTGTCCGGACAGCTACGCGACATAGCCGGTTCCCGCTTGAAGTTACTGACCGATGCTATACGTCTGGCATCGGAAGCCGGAGATGAGACCTATCCCAACTATGTGGCATCGGGTACACTGTTGCAGGAAAAATTACTGGTAGAAAAAGGGGCTTCCCCCAAACGTGCCCGTGAAATGTCTGTGATGCGTGTATTCGGACCGATCAACAGCGGATACAGTACCGGTATGATGGCCTATACCGAGCACAGCGGCTCGTGGGAAAGCGAAAAGGAGATAGCCGAAGGATACCTCAACAATATGGGTGCCTCTTATGGGGACGACGGAAATTGGGGAGACGTCCAGGAAGGTTTGTTTGCCTCGGCACTGTCCGAAACGGATGTTGTCATCCAGCCCCGTCAAAGTAACACATGGGGCCCCATCTCCCTGGATCATGTATACGAATTTACGGGTGGACTCTCGCTCACCGTCAAAACCGTGACCGGCAAGGAACCGGATGCTTATATGGCAGACTACCGCAACCGGACCAACCGCCGCATGCAGGATGCCAAAGAGGCCATTGCCGTAGAGACACGTTCCACCATCTTGAACCCTACCTTTATACAAGAGCGGATGAAAGGCGGGGAAGGTTCGGCGCAGATGTTCGGCGAAATCTTCCGCAACATCTTCGGCTGGCACGTCATGCGTCCGTCGGCCATGGACAAAGAACTGTTCAATGACTTGTATAGAATGTATATAAAGGATGAGAATAAGCTGGGCATTCACGAGTACTTCCTCCGCGTCAATCCCGCCGCATTCCAGGCTATGACAGCCGTCATGCTGGAAAGCGCCCGCAAAGGTTACTGGAAAGCATCTGATGAGCAACTGAAAACCACTGCTTCCCTGCATGCACAAATCACACGCGAAAAAGGTGCCGCTTGTACCGAATTCGTTTGCGACAATGACAAGCTACAGTCGTTCGTTGCCGACCAGTTGGATAATAGCGAGAAGCAGACCTATACCCAGAACATGAAGGAGGTACACGAAGCATCCGCAACCGATGGCAAGGATGTCGTACTGAAAGAACACAAACTGGCTTCCGAACAAACGGTACGTAAGAACAGGGTGAACGGAGTGATTGCAGGCAGTCTTGTCGTCATCACCTTCATCGGACTGGTCGTACTGTTGAAGAAAAGAAAAAAAGAATAAATAGAAACAGAGTATTATGGAATACGCCATTCATCTGTTAGCCCTATTCATCGCCCTCAATTTTCTATTAAAGGTGGGGTTCTATCCACGCTGGGGAATGTGGACGGTTGCCGCAGGCTATGCCTTTTTTGCGTGGCTGGTGACTCCATGGATGACGGAACAGTCCAAGACCGTGGTGGCAGCTTTCTTTGCCTCCCGTCCACAGATGTTGAACTTGTCGGTATGTGTCACTCTGGAAGCCGCCGTAATGATAACTTTCTGTTTCGACTGTTTCGCAGAAATGCGTACCCGCAACACGGCCTTCAAACAAGCGGTCACCCTCTTCCTGAAGTTATACCCCGGCATACTGATAGGCGGAGTAATATGCTATGTCCTGGCACTGCTGCTTTTCACTTTTCCCGGAATAGATTTCGGCAGTCTCTCATGGATAGCAGCCGGTGTTACTTTCTTTGCAGTTTGTGCCGGTAGCCGTTTGCTGCGATATGCTATCGGTGACAAGCCGCTGCGCTTGGAAGTATTGTTCATTGTCAATATTTTCATTGTTATATTGAGCATCATTGCCACGGGCTATTGAAACGAATTAAAGAATTAAAAACTAAAAAGATATATGGAAACAATCTCAAACACACTGTTCTGGATTTCGAACGGGCTGCTGGTTCCCGTCATAGTCCTGCTGCTGCTATTCTTTCTACGTGCCATTCTCCTTGCGGGAGGTTTCTTCGGGGAGTTCTATCAACGGATGAAATTACAGAAGCAATTCACTGAAACACTGGAGAACATCATCCCAGAGAATATAGACGGACTGCTGCAGCAACTCCCATCGGCAGGCAACTCCCCTCTCCTCCGCAGCTTGTCCAAATTGTCCGCACACCGGGACGACGCTGCCTACTGCGAACACCTGCTTGCCAACTATGAAGTGGAAGCCGAGAAGGAGTTGGAACGTTCGCGTACATTCATCAAACTGGGTCCCATGTTGGGACTGATGGGTACCCTCATCCCGATGGGTCCCGCACTGGTGGGGCTGGCACAAGGAGACATCTCCTCCATGGCCTACAATATGCAGGTGGCTTTTGCCACTACAGTGGTAGGTTTGGTCATTGCTGCTGTCGGCATCATTACCCTGCAAGTGAAACAACGCTGGTATGCCCGCGAAATGAACGACTTGGAATATCTGTACAAAGTGATAAGCCGCCAAACGGCCGAAAAGGAATAACGGACTAACGATACGAAAACTATGAAGAGTAAGAGAAACAGATTACTGCACAGCGATTCGGACTCCGACCCCATGGGTACGGTAGCCAATCTTTTTGACGTAGCAATGGTCTTTGCCGTAGCCTTGATGGTGGCTCTCGTCTCCCGCTTCAATATGACGGAGATGTTTTCTAAAGAAGACTTCACCATGGTGAAGAATCCCGGAAAGGAAAATATGGAAATCATTACCAAAGAAGGGCAGGAAATCAAGAAATACACTCCCAGCGAAGACCCAAAGACCTCCGGTAAAAGAGGAAAGAAAGTGGGAGTTGCCTATCAGCTTGAAAATGGAGAGATTATCTATGTGCCGGAATAAGGGAATACAGTACCTATTAATAGCTATTTGGCCATCGCAGTATAACAACTATTAAGTATTTCACCCTCCGATAATGGTATGTACATTTGCAGCGTTATATAAAATAAAACAATATATGATAAAGCAAAGACTTCTCACAGCTCTCCTTATGGGAGGAATCATCGCCACCGGTGCCTATGCACAAGCAGAAAAAGGTGACAGCGACGATATGACCAAGAAAACTCACGAGTTGAACCCGGTCGTAGTAACGGGTACGGGTACACATCAGCGACTGAAGAACACTCCGTCTCCGGTATCGGTTATCACTGCCAACGAGATAAAGCGTGCCGGTATCACCGACTTCCAGCAGGCCTTGACCATGATGGTACCCTCGCTCTCCTTCCGTCCGAACGCGATGGGGTCCTATCTGATGATGAACGGACTCTCCAACAAGCACGTGCTGATATTGGTAAACGGACGCAAGGTCACGGGAGACATCACCGGTAACATCGACCTCAACCAAATAGACATGACCCGCGTCAAGCGCATCGAGGTGCTGAACGGAGCCGCTTCTTCCCTTTATGGTTCGGATGCCATCGGCGGTGTAATCAATATCATTACCAACGAGCCTAAAGATGTGGTAGCCTTCAGCAGCAATAGCAGCTATACGAGAAAGAATCAATTCTCCCAAGGCTTGAATCTGGACATCGCCCAAGGAAAAATAGGGTCCTATACTTCCTATAAATACGACCACTCCGACGGTTGGCAAAACAGCCGTCTGACAGAAGACGGAGAAGACATCATCGAAACGATTGCCCCGCTCTCCCTAGGCTACAGCTCGAATAACTTTTCGCAGAAGTTTACCTATGATGCTACGGACCAGCTTTCCTTCTATGCCAACGGCGGATACTATAACCGCGGACTCGAACGTCCGGTAGAACGCGAAGACATTACCGGCGGAAGCAAGTACAACACTACCTACGAAGGTTACAACTGGGGGGCAGGCGCCAAATACAAACTGAGTAAACGCAACGTTATCCAGTTCGACTATTCAGGAAACAATTACGCATCACGCTACAAATACCTGATAGAAAACAGCGGATACCTGCCCGGACAGTATGCGCTTACCAAGCTTCAGAAATTCCATGATGCCGAGTTGAAAGGTATCTTCGGTTTTACAACCAACAGCACTACGGTGTTCGGTGTGGACTATCGCCGTGAAGTGCTCCGCCGTCCCGACTCCGATTTGGACAAAAGTGTCTATACGACATCAGCCTACGGCCAGCATGAAGTGAAGCTATGGAACCATCTGACCGGTGTTGTGGGTGTACGCTACGACCATCACGAACAGACGGGCGGACGCTTCACCCCCAAAGTGGCAGCCATGTACAACATAGGCAACTTCAATGTACGTGCCACCTATGCTGCCGGATTCCGCGCTCCGGGAATTGACGAGCTCTACTACCACATGTTCAAGAAGACAATGGGTACACGAGCCACCATCTCATTGGGTGACGAGAACCTCGACCCCGAACACAGCAACTATTACTCCATCAACATGGAATACCGCACCAACCGTTTCAGTGCTTCCGTCACCGGTTACCTGAACTATGTAAAGAACATGGTAACTTCCAAATCCACTAAATTCGATGACCTACCGGAAGCAGAGCAGAACCAGTTGCGTGAAGAGTTCCCCGAAATCAGTGACCTTTCATCCACAAAAAACCTAAGTGTCAAGAACTACTTCAATTTCGAGAAAGCTACCGTCAAAGGCTTTGAAGTGAACTTGAACGGCAATCTGTTCCCGGGCTTCACCCTGGCCGGAAACTATACCTACGCCTATGGACGCGGTCTGAACGAAGGAGGCGAATGGCAAAACATCGAACGCAGCATACGCCATACAGCCACCATCACCGGAAACTATACACACAGCTGGAGCGACTATACCTTGAACCTCAACCTGAACGGTCGTCTGCAAAGCAAAGTCTATTATCCGGGTGACGCGGACGGCAATGCTCCGGGCTACGGCATCTGGAACCTCAATACCCGCCATACCTTCGACGGCTTCCGCAACTTTGTCATCGAACCGGGCATCGGCATAGACAATATCTTCAACAAGAAGGACAACCGCCCGCTGAACAAGAACTTCGCCTTGTATTCTCCGGGACGTTCGGTAGTAATCAGCCTGGCACTCAGACTAAAATAATCTCTCCATAACGCATTTAGAAACAACAACAATTATGAAACATTTTTTCATCACTCTCTATTTACTCGGCATCAGCCTCTTCTCCTCCGCACAACAAGAGGAGAAGGCGGCTCTGCTCATCACCCATTATGGCAGTTCGGACCCTCAGACACGTGCCTTGACGCTCGACGTCGTGACCCGTGAGGCACAAGAAGCCTTTCCGCAGTTTACAGTGCGCGAAGCATACATCTCGCCGATTGTACGAAAAAGACTTGCCAAGGAGGGTGTGTACAAAGACAGCCCTACGGATGCACTGCTGAAACTTCGCGCCGAAGGCTACCGGACCATCTACGTCCAGAGCACCACCTTGATAGAAGGCAGTGAGATGACCTCCGTCCGCAGGGATGCAGACAAGCTCCGTCCCTTCTTCAAGGAGATAAAAGTGGGAAATCCCCTGCTCTACTCCGTCGAAGACTGCGAGAAGGTAATCGGTATACTGACCGCCGAACAGCCGGAAAAGAAAGAAGACATTGTCTATGTGGGGCACGGCAACCAGCTACCCAGCACGGCTACTTACGCCATGCTCGACTTCATGATGAAAGCCCATGGACTGAAGAACTTCCACGTCAGCACCATTGAAGGATATCCTATCCTGGACGCAACCCTGCTGCAACTGAAAGAGACACGCCCCAAGAGCGTGACATTGGTTCCGTTGCTGTTGGTATGCGGCAACCATACCAAGGAAGACATTGCCGGCGTGTGGAAGACGGAACTTGAAAAGCAAGGCTATCAAGTGAATGTACGCATGCAGGGACTGGGCGAAAACAAAGCCATCCGCCAGCTCTATATGGAACACATCAAAGCCATGCTAAAAGATTGATAACCAGCAAGCGTAAAAGGGCTACACCTTTTACATACCAAGGCTACACCCTTTGCTCCGGATGGCTACACCATTCCGGACAAAGGGTGTAGCTCTTTTCAATGTACACAGATTACGGACATTTGTAACCATATTACGGATTCCTCCTCCTGCGATATGGAACTTTCCGGATTATTCTCTACATTTGTACAAAACTAACAGGAACGTTTATGGAAGAAGTAATCAAGCTCAATGCAGTAGACCAATACAACAAGATGTTCGGTCTCGAAACCCTGCACCCGCTGGTCAGCGTAGTCGACTTGTCCGAAGCCACCGGATACCCCAGACATTTCACGTTGAACTATGGCGTATACGCCCTTTTCCTCAAAAACACCAAATGCGGAGATATACGCTATGGAAAACAGTTTTACGATTACCAGGAAGGCACAGTAACCAGCTTCGCCCCGGGCCAGGTGACCGAGGTCAACATGCTGGAAGGTATGCAGCCCAGCGCCTCCGGCCTGCTGTTCCACCCCGACTTGATAAAAGGCACCTCGCTGGGACAGGGAATAAAGCAGTATTCCTTCTTTTCCTATTCCTCTACCGAGGCACTGCATTTGTCCGAAGACGAGAAAGAAATCTTCCTCGACTGTCTGAAGAAGATTAAGATGGAAATCCAACGCCCCATCGACAAGCACAGCAAGGGTCTGATTGCACGCAACATCGAACTGCTGCTGGACTACTGCATGCGTTTCTACGAACGCCAGTTCATCACCCGCTCGGCAGCCAACAAAGATATCCTGATGAAATTCGAAGCACTGATAGACGACTATTTCCAGAGCGACAAACCGCAGACCGAAGGACTGCCTTCCGTGAAATACTTCGCAGACAAAGTGTTCCTCTCCTCCAACTATTTCGGAGATTTGGTGAAGAAGGAAACCGGAAAGACGGCGCAGGAATATATCCAGAACAAAATCATCGACCTGGCCAAAGAAATGATTATAGGAAGCGGGAAGACGGTCAGCCAGATTGCCTATGAGCTGGGATACCAGTATTCGCAGCACTTCAACCGCGTGTTCAAGAAGAACGTAGGCTATACTCCGAGCGAATACCGGCACTTACAGGTTTAGACAATAAGGATTCACCACAGATTACGCGGATTAACACAGAGTTTTTTCGGTTTCATCAAATATAAGTTCTATCTTTGTATGCCAATAGAACATATGGATATGAAACACCCCAAAATAATTGTTGCCGGCATCGGACCGGGCAATGAATCGGATATAACTCCCGCCGTAATTTCCGCTTTGCAAGAATCAGATGTAGTGGTGGGATATAAGTATTATTTCCAGTTTGTAACCCCTTATCTCCACCCCTCAACAACATGCATAGATACCGGCATGAAGCGTGAGCGCGCCCGTGCCGAGCAGGCTTTCGAGCTGGCAGAGCAGGGAAAGACGGTCTGCGTCATCAGTTCCGGGGATGCGGGCATCTATGGTATGACGCCGCTTGTCTACGAGATGAAGCGGGAAAGGAACAGCGACGTGGAAATCGTTTCGCTGCCGGGCATCAGCGCTTTCCAGAAGGCAGCCTCACTGCTGGGAGCTCCCGTAGGACATGACTTCTGTGTCATCTCCCTTTCAGACCTGATGACTCCCTGGGAGCGTATTGAAAGGCGTATCATCGCAGCCGCTGCCGCCGACTTCGTGACGGCAGTCTACAACCCCAAAAGTGAAGGACGCTACTGGCAGCTTTACCGCTTGAAAGAACTCTTTCTACAGGAAGGACGCTCACCGGAAACGCCCGTGGGATATGTACGCCAGGCAGGACGCCCGGAACAAGCGGTACACATCACCACGCTGGGAGATTTCAATCCCGAAGAGGTGGATATGTTTACAGTCATATTGATAGGCAACTCACAGTCCTACGAATGGAACGGAGCCTTCATCACTCCGCGCGGCTATTACCGGGACACGAATACCGAAGCCACGGGCATCGGGCAAGACATCATGATTCGCAGTTTCCGTACCATCGAAAAGGAACTGAAGAACAAACATATTCCCCTCGACCATAAATGGGCTTTACTCCATGCCATACATACCACCGCCGATTTTGAAATGGAGTATCTGCTGCATACGGACGAAGGTGCCGTGGCTTCCTTGTATCAAGCCATCGAGAAAGGCGGAATCAAGACCATTGTCACAGACGTCACGATGGCAGCCAGCGGTATCCGCAAAGGAGCTTTGCAGCGGCTGGGCGTAGAGGTGAAATGTTACCTTGGCGACCTGCGCACAGCGACGATGGCTGCAGAGAAAGGCATCACCCGTACCCAGGCAGGCATCCGCCTGGCTGTGGAGGAGCATCCCGATGCTTTCTTTGTATTCGGCAATGCACCTACGGCACTTATGGAACTCTGCGACCTGATACGTAAGGGCAAGGCACATCCGGCGGGCATTGTTGCTGCACCGGTAGGCTTCGTGCATGTGCAGGAGTCCAAACACATGGTGAAACCCTTTACGGAAATACCCAAGATTATCGTAGAAGGACGTAAGGGAGGCAGCAACTTGGCTGCCACGCTGGTGAACTCCGTGTTGTGCTACAACGATGCGGAGCAGTTGCGCCCGGGCAGGGATGTGTAAGTGAAAAGAGACATTCCATAACATTACTTGTTACGACCGATAACATTACTTGTTATGCCCCTTTACATTACTTGATATTTTCATAAGATTACCCGTTGAATGAAACACAGATTTATAATCATAGGAATGGATGACAACCGTTCCCCCTTCTTTCCACCGGAAGCACTGGCGCAGATACGGAAGGGGAAGGTCTTCTCCGGTGGCATACGGCATAAGGAGATTGTCGGTCCTCTGCTGCCTGCCGGGGCCGAATGGATTTCCATCACCGTACCGCTGGACCGCGTCTTTTCCCGTTATGAAGAAATATTTGCCCGCTTCGAAGAGACGGCGACGGACGACTCCATCATTGTATTCGCTTCCGGCGACCCGTTGTTCTTCGGTTTTGCCAATACCATAAAGCGCAAGCTTCCCGGGGCAGACATTCTGCTCTATCCCGCTTTCAATTCCTTGCAGACATTGGCACACCGCCTCGTCATGCCGTATGACGACATGCGCACCGTCTCCCTGACAGGACGCCCCTGGCAGGAGTTCGACCGTGCCCTCATAGAGCGTGCCCCCAAAATAGGCATCCTCACCGACCGCGAACATACCCCGGCCACCATTGCCGCCCGCATGCTGGAATACGGGTACTCCCACTACACACTATACATCGGCGAGCATCTCGGCAATCCCGAAAAGGAACGCATACGCCGGATGACACCCCGGGAAGCGGTTGCCGGCGACTTCGAACATCCCAACTGCCTGCTGCTGGACAGCCATCCCGGACAATGCCGCACAAACTCCCTGCACGGCAGCGTACAAGCCCCGGACTTTCCAGTCCGTCCCTTCGGCATCCCCGATGAAGAGTTTGCACATCTTGACGGACGCGCCCGCATGATAACCAAGGCTCCCATCCGCCTGCTCACCCTGCAGGCATTGGAACTGAACCGCCGCCGCGTTTTCTGGGACATCGGTTTCTGTACCGGTTCCGTCTCCATCGAAGCCCGCCTGCAATTCCCCCATCTCGCCGTCATCTCCTTCGAGATACGCCCCGAAGGAAAAGAGTTGATGGACACCAACTCCCGCCGCTTCGGCGCGCCGGGTATTACGGCGATAACCGGAGATTTCCTGCACACCGACCTCACTCCCTTTGCCCGCCCCGATGCCGTCTTCATCGGTGGACACGGCGGACATCTGAGGGAAATGATAGAGAAAGTGAAACAAGTGCTGCACCCCGAAGGCTGCATCGTCTTCAACTCCGTATCGGCAGAAAGCAAGGAGGCGTTCCTCCGAGGAATCGAGCGGAACGGAATGGTGCTCCACCCTTCCACCCACATCGCCTTGAACGAATATAACCCCATTGAAATTATGAAAGCCACGCTTTCTTAAACATACCCATTATGAAAACAGCTATTATTCTAATCTCCGAAGCCGGTTTGAGCATAGCCCAATCACTGCTCAACGAACTTCCCGACTCCGAAATCTTCACCCTCAGGCACGAAGAGGGATGCACACATATAGAATCTGCCGGCAAATTTACGGCGGAAAACTTCAACCGCTATGATGCCTTTATCTTCATTGGCGCCATGGGAATCTGTGTCCGCACCATCGCTCCTTGCGTGAAGAACAAATATACCGACCCTGCCGTGGTTTGCGTGGACAGTACCGGTAAATTTGCCATCTCCGTACTTTCCGGACACATCGGAGGAGCCAACGAACTGACCCACCAGGTAGCGAATATCCTCGGGGCCGAACCGGTAGTCACCACGCAAAGCGACTGCACCGGTCTATGGGGACTCGATACCCTGCCCCAACGTTTCGGGTGGTTTCCGGTCATCAACGCCGAACCCTCCACCCTCCTGCTGGCAGAACTTGCCAAGACGCCCGAAGAGAAAAAAAGAGTATGCATGAACGAGCATATCAGCCTCTTCGTTTCCGGCAAGCCCACCGCCCTGTTGCTCACGGTGCGCAATGAAGGCACGGACTGGATGGAGGCGCACCTGCCGCCTCATGTAGAAGTATTCTACCGGGTGCAGGACATCAACCCTTCACGCTTCAAACTGATTCTGTGCGTATCTCCCCAAGTCCCCAACTTCCCGGAAATGCCTATGATATGCTACGTGCCTTGTGTCGTACACCTCGGCATCGGCCTTGCCCGGCTGGCAGGCCCTGTGCGGAAAGTGGAGAAAGAGATTATGAACACGCTGAAGGAATACGGTATCATGCCCCAAAGCATCGCCTCCATCTCCACGATTAAAGCCAAAAGTGACGAACCGGTAGTGAAAGCGCTCCAAAAGAAGTTCCCGGTCTACTTCTATACAGCCGAGGAACTGGCAGAGATAGAGGTGCCCCATCCCAGCAAAACCGTCATGAAGCACATGGGCACCCCCAGCGTCAGCGAAGCCGCCGCCTTGCTGAGTGCAAACAACTCCCGGCTGCTGGTGCCCAAGAAGAAAGGAGAGAACTATACCGTGGCCGCCGCCCTCGACATAAGAACTGTGCGCCAGGGCCACATCGAAATAGTGGGTGCCGGCCCGGGCGACCCGGACCTGGTTTCCGTACGCGGACGCCAAATGCTGGAACGCGCCGACCTCATTCTGTATGCCGGCAGTCTCGTTCCCAGGGAGCTGACTCTCTGTGCCAAGGCCGGGGCTACCGTACTCAGCTCCGCTTCCATGGATTTGGAAGAACAATTTGAAGTGATGAAGAAGTTCTATGACAAGGGAAAATTCATCGTACGCCTGCATACGGGTGACCCATGTATCTATGGTGCCATTCAGGAACAGATGAACTACTTTGACCGGCACGATATGAGCTACCACATCACCCCCGGCATATCCTCCTTCCAGGCGGCGGCAGCTGCCTTGAAGTCGCAGTTCACCATTCCGGAAAAAGTGCAAAGCATCATCCTAACACGCGGAGAAGGACGCACGCCCATGCCCGAACGCGAAAAGCTACATCTCATGGCACGCTCACAAAGTACCATGTGCATCTTCCTCAGTGCAAGCATTGCGGAGCAGGTGCAGGAAGAACTGTTGCAGGAATATCCGGAAACTACCCCTGTAGCTGTCTGCTATCACTTGACATGGAAAGACGAACAAATATTTAGGGGGGAACTCAAAGACCTTGCCAGGATAGTGAAGGAAAATAACCTCACCTTGACAACCATGATTGTCGTAGGCGAAGCCATCGGCAACCGTGAAGGTCTGTCACGGCTCTATGCACACGAGTTCAAACATCTGTACCGGAAATAAATCAACGATTAATCACCCATAAACATTCAAACATGATATTAATATTTGGCGGAACCACCGAAGGACGCATAGCCATCCAAACCCTTGAAGAAGCCGGAAAAACTTTCTACTATTCTACCAAAGGGGATGAGCAGGACGTACTTCTGCATAATGGCATCCGCCTGCAAGGCGCGATGGATGCAATAGAAATAGAAACATTCTGTGCACAGCATCACATAAAGCTGCTGATAGACGCCGCGCACCCCTTTGCCACACAGCTACATGAGACTCTGGAACAAGTCTCTGTGGAATCGAATATCCCCGTCATCCGTTTCGAGCGTATCTTCCCGGAACGCGATGAGGAACACATCATCTGGTGCAGGGATTATGACGATGCCATCGAGAAGATACAGAAAGAAAAGATTTTCATCTTACTTGCACTGACCGGCGTACAGACCATAGGCAAACTGAAACCTTTGTGGCAGAATGCCTGCTGTTACTTCCGCATCCTCGACCGCGACAGCTCGCGCAAGCTCGCCCGGGAACAGGGCTTCTCCGAGAAGAACCTTTACTACTACACGCCCGGAGAAGACGAGCAAGTCCTGATGAAACAGCTTCATCCCGAAGCCATCCTCCTCAAAGAGAGCGGAATGTCCGGCGGATTCTGCGAGAAGGTGGAAGCTGCCCGGCAACTGGGTATACGCATCTTTGCCATCTGCCGCCCCAAGACATCCGGCAAGTTTATCTGTGTAAACGGTGAGCACGGTCTGCGCCGCATAGTCGAGAAACATTTACCCGACTTCTTCCCCCTGCGCAGCGGACTGACCACCGGAACATGTGCCGCCGCTGCCGCCGTAGCCGCCACCTGGGATGTATTCAATATCTACTTCAAAAAGCGTCCTACGGAATTTCCGGTAGTCCTCCCCAACGGAGAAACCATCCAGGTTCCCGTAGAGCCGCAGCACCATATTCCCCACTCCGACCTTCTGGAAAACGGCGACGGCATGTTCGAGACAAGCGCTACCGTCATCAAGGATGCCGGCGACGACCCGGACATCACCAACGGGATGAAAGTTGTGGCCAATATAGCCGTACCTTTCCGCACAGACGACCCGCTGCCGGAAGACACTCCCCAGGATGACTACAACATCATCGTCTGCGGCGGCGAAGGCGTAGGTGTCGTCACCATGCCCGGTTTGGGACTTGAGCTCGGTAGCTCTGCCATCAACGACACCCCACGCGAAATGATAAAGAAGAACGTCAAGCTATGTCTTGAACGCCTCCATATTGCCAAACAGCCCAGTCCTATTCTCATTACCATCTCCATCCCCGGTGGAGAAGAGATAGCCAAACGCACCTTCAATCCCCGCCTCGGTATCGAAGGAGGCATTTCCATTATCGGGACCTCCGGCATCGTGAAGCCATTCTCCTCGGAAGCCTTCGTCAATTCCATCCGGAAGTCCATGGAAGTGGCAAAGGCGACCCGGAGCCCTCGTATCGTCATCAGCTCCGGCGCAAAGAGCGAACGTTTCATCAAGGCGTATTATCCCGACCTCCCTGCCCAGGCTTTCGTACATTACGGCAACTTTATCGGCGAAACCTTGAAAATAGCAGCCGAAGAGCAAGTACCGCACGTCACCCTCGGCGTGATGATGGGAAAGGCCGTGAAACTGGCCGAAGGCAATCTGGATACCCACAGCAAGAAAGTGACCATGAACAAGGAATTCATCCAAGACCTGGCACGCCAGACGGGATGCAGCGAAGAAACACTTGCCGCCATCGGACAGATGAACCTGGCGCGCGAACTCTGGGACATCATTCCCGAAGAGCTGCTGGAAAAGTTTGGCAAGGCACTGATTGAGCTCTGTCACCGGCACTGTACCCCCTTGCTGCCCAATGGCGAACTAACAGTATTACTCATAACCGAAAACGGAAAAATTTACTCATGAAGAAGAAGATAATCATTACCGTCTGTATGGCAATGACCGTACTGACCGGTCTGGCACAAAGCCCGCTGTCCTTTCATGCAAAAGCTGGAATCGGTACCTCCCATTTTCATGGGAAACACTCCAGCAGTGACACCCAAATAGCTTACAAAGCTGGTGTCGGTGCAGAATATGTCCTCAACAAGACCTTGGTGCTGCAATCCGCATTGGAGTTCGTGTCCATCGGCGGTAAAGACGAGATAAGCCAAATCGGCAAGGCCAAAATGCATGAACTGTATCTGCAAATCCCCCTCATGATAGGGGCCCGCCTCCATCTGGGCAGGGATTATCATGCCTCGCTGAGCGTCGGCCCTTATGCGGCCATAGGCGTGGCAGGCAAGACCTCCGGCGAGACCTACGATTATAGCAGCAGTAGTATGCAGGGAGGATACCAGTTCAAGATAGACACTTTCGGCAGCATGGTAGACGGGAAAATGGGTAACAACCGTTTCGATGCAGGTATTGCCCTGGGACTTACTTTTGAATACAGAAGATTCATCATCGGTACAGAGATGCAGGTGGGACTGGTAAAAATCAATGAGCAGATAAACCAGATGATAGACTATTCGGAAGAAGGAGGATATTTCCCCAAGAACTTCGCCGCATTCTTCACGCTGGGGTACCGGTTCTGGTATCCGTAGGCATCGAATACCATGCAGCTCCCCTCGATAAAGTAAAGCGGCAACTGATAGTCCCGTAAGCATTGAATAAGATACTCAAGACTACCGCTGTTGCAGTTGTTCCGCCTCCTTCCTCTTCATCTCCGCCAGCACCCCGCAGGTCAATGGAATGGCGAGGAAGAAGGTCAGCATGTCCGACGCCGCCTGGCACATTTCCACCCCTTTCAGTCCTAAGAAATAAGGAAGAATGAAGATGAGGGGGATGAAGAACAGCCCTTGACGGGCAGAGGAAAGTATCGTAGCGCGTACGGGCTTGCGGATCGTCTGCAGCATCATGTTGCTGACCACAATCCATGCACCCAACGGATAAGTGATGAACTGCCAGCGCAATGCTGCCGCACCGGTAGCTACAACAGCAGGGTCTCCCTTGCGGAAGATAGAGACAATCTCCTCGGCATATCCCATACCTGCCACCGCACAAACCAACAAAAAGAAAAAGCCTACCTTCACACAGAACCAGAATCCCTGGCGCACTCTAGCATACAGCCCGGCACCATAATTGAATCCGCATACCGGTTGGAAGCCTTGTCCGAAACCAATCAGGAAAGCATTGATGAACATAGAGATACGCGTCACAATGGACATCCCTGCAATAGCTGCGTCACCATACGCACCGGCCGCCACGTTCAGCAAAATGGTTGCCACGCTTGCCAGTCCCTGGCGGGTGAGTGACGGAGTTCCACCCCCGATAATTTCCTTGATGAAAGCCAGTGTAGGCGTAAAGTTTCTGTAACGTATACGTATATTCCCTCCTCTGCGCCCCATACATAAAAGAAGGATGAAACTGCATATCTGGCTGATTACCGTGGCAAGTGCGGCACCGGATATGCCCATATCGCATACAAAAATCAGGATAGGATCGAGCACCACGTTAATGACCGCTCCACTCACAATCCCCACCATGGCATACGCCGCATTACCTTGAAAGCGTATTTGGTTATTCAGCACCAATGAGGCGGTCATAAAAGGAGTCCCCAGCAGAATGATTTCCAAATAGCGCTCCGTATACGGAAGAATGGTATGCGTTGACCCCAAAGCAAGGGAAAGCGGTGTAAGGAACAGCAATCCCAACACAGCCAGAACCGCCCCGACAAACAAGGCAAAAAAGAAGCCGGTGGATGCCATCTTCTCGGCATCCACCGTTTCCTGCGCCCCTAACTTACGGGAGATGTAGTTCCCCGAACCATGACCGAAGAAAAATCCCACAGCCTGGATAATGGACATCACAGAAAACACGATACCTACGGCAGCCGTAGACTGGGTATTTATTTTACCCACAAAATAGGTATCTGCCATGTTGTAGAAGGACGTCACCAGCATGCTGATGATGGTTGGCACAGCCAATGACGTAATCAGCCGGGGGACCGGAGCCGTCGTCAAGTGGACATAATTATCTTTTGTAGAATGATGTATCATAGTGAATGGAATGACAAAACTATTTGAAGCAATTCCTCAATGGAGTACACCGTTACCGGCTCCTTACCCGGCCGATGGAACACGAAGCTGCCGTCTCCCTTCAAATCTCCGGTTTCGATATAGATCTCCGATTCAACATTCCGGTTTGCCAGAATCCCGTTTCTCTGGAATGCCTTGCGCACCATGGCATACTTCTGTCCGTGACCCGCCAAGCGTATCTGGGAGGTATATTCATTGGCTACCCTGAACAGTCCCGTTTCCAAATCAAAGGCAATACCCTTACGGGCAAAGAAATTGCTCAAGCTGCCGTTTAGCGATAGGTCTTCGGGCGTGCCGATGGTCACTCCGTTCGCCTTGTCCATCAACCATATTTTGTCCGCTATCTGCAGGGCCAGTTCCAGGTCATGGGTAGAAAGAAAAATCGTCTTGTCCGTTTGCCGGCTGAGCTGGTGAAGCAGTTGCATCATCTCTACTTTACTGGGAAAATCGAGGAAAGCTGTCGGTTCATCCAGATAGATGACGGGAGTTTCCTGGGCGAGCGCCTTGGCTATCATCACCTTCTGCCGTTCACCGTCACTCAGCGTATGCACCATGCGGTGTGCCAGATGGGGAATGCCTACCAAGGCGATGGATTTGTCCACCACAGTCTTGTCCTCTTTCGAAAGAGTTCCCCAGAAACCGGTGTAGGGGCTGCGCCCCAGACCTATCAGTTCTACGACGGACATATTGCGTATATCGCACTTCTCTGTCAGCACCACACTGATGACGCGCGAAAGCTGCTTGTCGGTATAGTCCCCTATCTCTTTTCCTTCAATAAATATGTTTCCTCCAAGTTTAGGCTGGAAGGCGGACAACGTACGGAGCAGCGTGGACTTCCCCACTCCATTAGCTCCCAACAAGCAAGTCAGCTCACCACTGTTGATTCTGGCGCAAATGCCGTCTGCCACCACTTTCACATCCTCCTTACCGGGGTAACCGATGGAAAGATTCTCTATATGTATGGTTTCCTTATTCATTCAATTCTCCTTTCCGTTTTCTAAAAAGTACAGAAGCCACTACCGGCGCACCTACCAGTGCCGTCACCGAGTTTACCGGCAAAGCTCCCTCGAAGCCGGGCATACGGGCTATCAGATTGCAGACCAATGCCAGGGAAGCGCCTACCAGCAATGTGGCAGGCATCAGCACCCGATGGTCCGAAGAGTGGAAGATGGCACGACACAAATGAGGAACCGCCAATCCGATAAACATTATCGGACCGCAATAGGCCGTTACAATCGCCACCAGCACACCGGAGCATGAAATAACCAGCAGGCGTGCCCGCTTGATGTTCAGTCCCAGATTGCGTGCATAGCCATCGCCCAGCAGCAACAGATTCATCGTCTTTATCAGCAGGAAGGACAACGGAAGCAGCACAGCCATGATGCAGACAAACAGCACCATCTGGTCGCCCGAGACACGGGCAAAGCTACCCAATCCCCAAATGACATATGCACGTATATCTTCCTCCACACTGAAATATTTCAATACGCCGATGACGGCACTTGCCACATAGCCTATCATCACACCGATTATCAGCAGCGTCACGTTACCCTTCACCTTCTGGGAGACGTAGACAATGAGTGCCATCACAGCCAGCGCACCGATAATGGCGGCAACCGACAAGGCAACCTCGCCCATATACCCCAAACGGCTCAACGCCACACCGCCCATCGCCCCGGACAGCAACACCACACAAGCCACACCCAGGCTGGCACCTGAACTGATGCCCAATACCGAAGGCCCTGCCAGCGGATTGCGGAACACCGTCTGCATCTGCAGACCGCTGACTGACAGCCCTGCTCCCGCCACCAATGCCGTCAACGCCTGGGGCACGCGGGACTTCCAGATGATATTCTGCCAAATAACGGATTCATCCGTATTTCCCCACAATATATTCCACACAGAGCGCAGAGGAATGTGAACCGACCCCAAAAGCAGGTTCAGCAGGAAAAAAAGAAAGATAGATGCCAGTGTCAGCAACATCAACGGAAGTACGGGTCTTTTTATCATTTCAGCAGTTCGTAGTAAGTCGGTTTATAGTCGGGCAACAAATCGGGATGGAAAGCATGTATCAGGTCTTCCAATACTATTTCGGGCTGCATGGGCATACTTTCGTAGAAGGGTTTCTCGCGCATATTGCAGTATACCACTCCCTTCTCGCGGAACGCACGGAAGTCGGCATAACGCGGATCGAGGGACTTCAAGGCATCATACGTGAATGTCCCGTCGTAGCTGTTGACAATGCGCCAGTAGTCGGCACTCTCTGCCTGGCTGTATACGGTTTCAAAGTCCAGCGTAACACCTCCCGAACGGGGGTCGTCTTTCAAGAAATAATCCGCACCGGCATCACGGAACAGTTCGGCAAGAAAGCTCTTTCCTCCCACTGCATACCAGTTGCCACCCCGTATCTCGCCGCTGAATACCACCGGACGCTTCTTCACATTGGCAGCCAGTTCCTTCAATTCGTTATAGCGCTTCTCTATCGCAGCAAACTTTTCATTCGCCTCCACTTCCCGGCCAATGAACATGCCGATGAATTTTATCCATTCGGCCTGCCCCAACGGGGTCATCTCCTTGTACCCCAAATGGGGAACCAGTGGGATGCCTATTTCCCGCATGGCATCATACCCGCCCCGCTTGAAAGGAGAGATAAAGATAACATCCGGATTCATGCTCATTATCACTTCATTATCAAAGTTCCCTTCGATACCAATCTTCACAGTCTCGCCGGACTTCAAACGGTCGTTCATCTCCTTGTTGAAGAGATGGCGCGTACTGGTGATACCCACCACACAATCGCAGGCATCCAGACGGATGAAGTTGGAAAGTTGCAGAGATGTCATACACATGACGTGCTCCACCGGCGTTTCTATCACCGTATAATCATCTGGTACACCGGCGGGTTTTATGCCTTTCGGTACCAGTGCGTAATGAAAGGTGTTGCCATTTTCTTTCTGAGGGTCGTGTATATCCACTAGGCGGACATGGTCCGGCAAGTACTTCACCGTATAGCCTTTAGCATAAAGCGGGACAATGGCAGCCGCCGTATCTGCCGCAACTGGCAAATGACTCTTTTCTGAAGAGGATGCTGTAGAAGTCTGTTTTGATTTTGAACTGCAAGAGGTTACGCATAAAGCGCACAGCAGTGCAATGCCTATGGCAGATATCCGGATCATGATTATCAGGGTTTATAGAATTCGGGCACAATATTCGTCATTTTTGGGGAGATACGCAAATGCTCTTCCTGCAAATTGACGGATATTGTGCCTAAATAATCTTTAAAAGCCCATCAGGTCATTCAGTGCTTCACTCATGCTGGGATGTGTAAAGACCGGCAGTTTGTTGCCTCTTATATTCAATCCCTTCTTGCGTGCTTCCGGTTTCATACGTCTATTTCCTTAATTGGTTCAATACTCTTTTTGCACTGTCAGACAGTACGACAATGGCACCGGCAAGAATGGCCGTATCCTTGATGACCAAGCGCCCTGCCCCCGTCAGCAACGGAAAGCCGTGCTCCCCGCTTCCCAAGTCGGGTACCCACACTTCAGGGGTTGTCACCAGGAAAGAGAGGGTACCTATTGTCATGACAATGGCCAGTGCGGCTCCCGCCAGTCCGATTTTCGGAGAGAATATCCCCAGAAATGTCAGAATGCCGATGGTCATAATCAGAATGCCCAGACCTTGGGAGAAACCATACGTATTGTTCTCCACGTGCCACTGATGTTTCACCTCATTGAACTCACCCTCTTTCAGCTTATACTCCTTGTACTCCGGGGCATTCTTTGTATAAAAGAAGCTCATGAACGGGCTGTTCGCCACAAAAGGAACAATCCCTTCAGCCTCATAATTCCAGAATTTCAATCCACCAATCCATACGAAAATAACCAGGATAGCTACACGGATCAAATTAACACCCAACTTTTGAGTGGAAGCGGCCAGCGTCAACGCAGCCATAAACAAGTTTTGCAATTTCGTTTTCATCTTTGTTCTACTTTTTAAATGGTTTCAGTAATATGACTTGATTTTTGTTTTTGCAAAGTTCCTTGTTTTCCACCACGTACGAAATGGCAATTATTCCGCAACAGTTGGCAATTCTTCCCGTTTCACTCTTTTCCGGTAGTCCGAGACACTCTCGCCGGTCATTTTCTTGAAAAAACGGCTGAACGCGGGCAAGTCTTCAAAGCCCAGAATGGAGCTGATTTCTTTGGCGCTCTTGCGGGTATACAACAGCAGTCTCATGGCTTCCGCCTCAATGCGCTCATGAATCACCCGCAACGGGGAAGGCAACCCGCAGGCCGAGAACAGATTGGAAAGTGTCTTGGGAGAACGGCAAAGAATATCGGCATAATCCTGCACCTGCTTCTTCTCCTTGAAGTGCCGGTCCACCAGCACATAATACTGTCGGATGATGTCAAACGTCTTTTCCTTCTCCTGCCCCACCCCGAAAAGCTGGCGCGCAATGCGTGTGCAGGTAATGATGAAACGTTTCAAGACAATGCGCAGCATCTCCTCCTGCAGATTGTCATGAATGACCGATTCCTGCCGGAAAATGCGGACTATGTCATGCAGGTTGGAAGACTGCCCGGCAGAAAGCGCCAGTCTCATCACCTTGGAAGAGCCATAAAAAAGGAATCCGTTGCAAGAGACCTCGTTGTCATGTCCATAGATGCAATAAAAATTGCTGTTGAATACAAACGTCAGGTATTCACCGTCCACCTCTTTTACCTCCAGGTGATGCAACGGGGTCAAGGTCACGATTTCGTCCTTTTCCAAGCGCATGGAGATATGGTCTATTTCCAGAGTGAGCGTACCGCTCTGTACCCAAATGAATTTATACAGAGTCTTGTCACGTTGCAGCGACGCACGCTCATGGTAGCTGGAAGTCATGGCTATGTTGCCATTCAAGCGGGTGTTCAGTTGATAATCCATAAAAAACAGATTGTTTTAGTAAATAACAAAGATAGCGAATATCTTGTTTGCTACTGATTATTTCCCCACTTTTGTAGCCGTTTTGCTGTTCTTTAATTTTTAACCTTTAATGTCTTCATGCAAATGTTCCCCGTCATATTTGTATCTCTCGGTCCCGGCGAACCGGAACTGATTACCGTAAAAGGCTTGAAAGCCCTGCAGACAGCCGACTGTATATTCTGTCCCGAGACACTGGCCAAAGATGGAAACAGAGTTTCACGCGCAGCCGACATCCTATTGCAACTCGACATTCCGGAAAACACGGTGCACCGCTTTCCACTCCCCATGAGCAAACAGCGCGAAAAAGCCCTGAGCGCCTACGACGAGGTCTATATGGAGAGCTCCACCCTCCGGCAACAAGGAAAGAAGGTCTGTATCGTTGCCGAAGGAGATGCCGGATTCTACTCTTCCATACACTATGTATATGACAAATTGCAGGCAGACGGCATCCCCGTGAAGCACATCCCCGGTATCCCCGCCTTCATTGCCGCCGGCGCATTGGGCGGGCTCCATGTAGCCAGCCAGGAAGAACGGCTGACGGTGATACCCGGCATCGTCACGACAGAAGAGATAGAAAGACTGACAAGCGAAAACAGTGCGGTTGTCATCATGAAGCTGTCCAGATGCACCGATGAGATTCACCGCTGCATCCGCCTGCATCCCGAATACCGGTATCACTATTTTGAGAATGTTGGCACTCCGGAAGAGAAGTATATCAATGACAGCAAGCGGATAGCGGCCATCCGCTTCCCCTATTTTTCCCTGCTTATCATTCGCCCAGAGGCCTTTTGAGCCCGATTTAATACAATTTCGCACACCATAGGCATTATTTTAATGAAAATGGGTTACCTTTGCGCCGTTGAAATATAAAAAAGATAAGAACATGAAGAAAGTCGTTTTTTATATGATGATGCTGGTTATGAGCATCGGTTATGCCTATGCACAAGGAAAGGCAGACATCAAATTCGAACAGACCACCCACAACTTCGGCACATTCTCCGAAAACAGTCCGGTAGTCAGCTACACCTTTAAGTTTACGAACGTAGGCGATGCTCCGCTTGTCATCCATCAAGCTGTAGCTTCCTGCGGATGTACCGTTCCCGAATATTCACAAGAACCGATAGCACCGGGAAAGACAGGAACAGTGAAAGTAACCTATAATGGAACCGGAAGATACCCCGGACACTTCAAGAAATCCATCACCCTGCGCACCAATGCCAAAACGGAAATCATGCGATTGTTTATCGAAGGGGACATGACCGCTAAAGATGCCAAATAAGCATTTTACCATACAGAATTAAGGAGATTTTTTTAAATCTCCTTTTTTTTTGCTTTCTTTGCCTAAAATGCGAAGATAGGCTGCACCTCAGCAGAATAATAATGAGCTTGCTCATTTTATCCAGCATTCGGTTTGCACTATCTTTGAAGTCTATTAAAGAAAAACATAAAACTACAAAACCTATGAAACAAGAAGAAGAACCAATCACCGGCTTGCCGGAAAATGCGTTCCGTGAACTGAAACCGGGAGAAGTGTACAACCCTCTGATGAGCCCGGACAAGAAGTATTCAGAAGTAAATGCCTGGTCGGTGACATGGGGTATTCTGATGGCCATTCTCTTTTCGGCCGCAGCCGCCTATCTGGGGCTAAAGGTGGGGCAAGTATTCGAAGCCGCCATCCCCATCGCCATCATTGCCGTCGGCGTATCAGGTGCCGCCAAACGCAAGAACGCATTGGGCGAAAACGTCATTATCCAGTCTATCGGTGCCAGTTCTGGCGTCATCGTGGCAGGTGCCATCTTCACCCTTCCGGCGCTTTATATCCTTCAGGAAACCTATCCGAAAGAAATCACTGTTACCTTTGCACAAGTCTTTATCAGCTCTCTGCTGGGAGGTGTGCTGGGTATTCTCTTCCTTATCCCCTTCCGTAAATATTTCGTGAGCGACATGCACGGCAAGTATCCCTTCCCCGAAGCAACAGCCACCACACAAGTGCTCGTCTCCGGTGAAAAGGGCGGCAGCCAGGCAAAACCATTACTCATGGCAGGTATCATCGGTGGTCTATACGACTTCATCGTGGCAACCTTCGGCTGGTGGAACGAGAATTTCACTACCCGCGTATGCGGCCTCGGCGAAATGCTGGCCGAGAAAGCCAAGCTGGTATTCAAGGTTAATACGGGTGCTGCTGTGCTCGGTCTGGGCTATATCGTGGGACTGAAATACG
Source organism: Bacteroides sp. CACC 737 (assembly GCF_013874375.1). Lineage (NCBI taxonomy): Bacteria > Pseudomonadati > Bacteroidota > Bacteroidia > Bacteroidales > Bacteroidaceae > Bacteroides > Bacteroides sp. CACC 737. The sequence continues at coordinate 1,355,236 of NZ_CP059408.1, read as the reverse complement.
CGTCCATCATCTGTGCCGGTTCGCTGGCCGTATGGTGGATTATCATCCCCGGTATGTCCATGATTTGGGGAGACTCCGTACTGAACCAATGGAACCCCGAAATCACAGCAACCGTAGGCGCTATGGCTCCGGAAGATATTTTCAAATACTATGCCAAGAGCATCGGTATCGGTGGTATAGCCATGGCAGGTATCATCGGCATTATCAAGTCCTGGGGCATCATTAAGAGCGCCGTAGGGCTGGCTGCCAAGGAAATGGGCGGTAAATCCAATGTAGAGACCAGCGTGAAGCGCACGCAACGAGACATCTCCATGAAGATTATCGCCATCGGCTCCATCATCACATTGCTGCTGGTTGTTCTGTTCTTCTACTTCGATGTGATGCAAGGTGACCTGACACATACCATTGTAGCCATCCTGCTGGTAGCAGGTATCGCTTTCCTGTTCACCACCGTGGCAGCCAATGCCATTGCGATTGTGGGCACAAATCCCGTATCCGGAATGACGCTGATGACATTGATTCTGGCATCCGTAGTCATGGTAGCCGTAGGGTTGAAAGGTCCCGGAGGAATGGTTGCGGCACTGGTGATGGGTGGTGTTGTATGTACGGCACTGTCCATGGCGGGAGGCTTCATCACAGACTTGAAAATCGGTTACTGGCTGGGTAGCACGCCTGCCAAGCAGGAGACCTGGAAGTTCCTCGGAACCATCGTTTCTGCCGCTACCGTAGGTGGTGTAATGATTATCCTGAACAAGACATACGGTTTCACCAGCGGACAACTGGCCGCTCCGCAGGCCAATGCCATGGCAGCCGTTATCGAACCTCTGATGAACGGTGTGGGTGCTCCTTGGCTGCTCTACGGCATCGGTGCAGTGCTGGCCGTCATCCTCAACTTCTGCAAGATTCCCGCACTGGCATTTGCATTGGGTATGTTCATCCCATTGGAACTGAATGTCCCGTTAGTAGTGGGCGGTGCCGTCAACTGGTACGTGACCAGCCGCAGCAAGGATGCCGCTCTCAATGCCGAACGCGGGGAAAAAGGCACACTGCTTGCCTCCGGTTTCATTGCCGGCGGTGCATTGATGGGCGTGGTAAGCGCTGCCATGCGCTTCGGAGGAATCAACCTCGTGAACGATGCATGGTTGCAAAACACTTGGTCTGAAGTGCTGGCGCTGGGTGCTTATGCCATTCTGATATTCTACCTCATCAAAGCTTCCATGAAAACCAAATAACCTTTAAATACCAAGAACATGAAAAAGATTCTACTTTTATCTTTTCTATTTGCAACGACCATGTTATCTGCACAAAAGCCCGTTGAGCTGCCCCTATGGCCCAACGGTGCCCCCAATAACAACGAACTGACCAATTCCGGACAGAACCATAACAACGAATGGGTGTCCGATGTCACCACCCCTACCCTTACGGTGTATCCTGCCTCCCACCCCAACGGCATGGCCATCATCATGTGTCCGGGAGGTGGCTACGGAGGGCTGGCCATGAAGCACGAGGGACACGACATGGCTCCCTGGTTCAACACACAAGGCATCACCTATGCAGTACTGAAATACCGTATGCCCAACGGGCACCATGAAGTGCCCCTTTCCGATGCCGAACAAGCCATCCGCATGGTACGCAAACATGCCGCTGAATGGGGTGTCAATCCTCAGCGCGTAGGCATCATGGGCGCTTCTGCCGGCGGCCATCTGGCAGCTTCGCTTGCCACACTATACAGCAGTGACAAAACCCGTCCCGACTTCCAGATCTTGTTCTATCCGGTGATTTCCATGCAGAAAGGCGTTACCCATGGAGGTTCCCGCCAGAACCTTATCGGAGAAAATCCATCTCAGGAGCTGGAACAAAAATACTCCCTCGAAAGACAAGTGTCCCCACGCACTCCGCAGGCTTTTATCATGCTTTCTTCGGACGACGACGCAGTGCCACCCATCAACGGCATTGGCTATTTCCTCGCCTTGCGTGACCACAAAGTGCCTGCCAGCCTGCATGCCTACCCTACCGGCGGACATGGCTGGGGATTCCGGGACAACTTCACCTACAAGCGTCAATGGACGGAAGAACTGGAGAAGTGGTTGCGTGAAGGGCTCGTATTCCCGGTCTCTGAACCTACCACAAAGAAATAAAAGCAATTATGAATAAAAAGTATTTTTTACTCACTTGCCTCGCAGCTTTTCCCTTTGCCCTGACTGCTCAGGAGAACAATCGCTACGAAGAGATTACCAACCCCAAGCTGACAAGCATCAACCGGGAGCCTGCCCGCAGCACGTTCACCTCCTACGTCACGGAGGCCGATGCCGTCATCAATGACCGCAAGAACGGAACCTTCCGCTTGTCCCTTAACGGGAAATGGAAATTCCATTATGTGGAAAACTTCGCCGACCGCCCCACGGACTTCATGATGGACCGTGTGGACGCCAGCCGCTGGCCGGACATCAATGTACCCGGAAACTGGGAGTTGCAAGGATTCGGCACGCCCATCTACGTGAACCATCCCTATGAGTTCTGTTCTTCGGGCTATCCTCCTTATTGGGACAAGCCCAACCCTCCGTACGTTCCCAAGGAATGGAATCCCACCGGCACCTATCGCCGCGAGTTCACCCTTCCGGGAGACTGGGACGATAAGGAGATTTTCCTGAGTGCCGACGGTGTACGCGGGGCAGCCTTCTACTACCTTAACGGCAAGTTTGTAGGCATGAGTAAAGATGCAAAGACTCCGGCGCGTTTCAACGTCAGCGCCATTGCCAAGAAAGGGAAGAATGTCATTGCCATTCAGATACACCGCTTTTCCGATGCCAACTATCTGGAATGCCAGGACTTCTGGCGCATCAGTGGTATCGAACGGGACATTTACTTATATGCCCAGCCTCAAATCCATCTCACAGACTTCAAGGTGGAAGCTCCTCTGGACGACAACTACCGGAACGGTATCCTCAAGGTAAAGGTGCAGTTTACCAATGAAAGCGGACAAAACGCCCCATTTGTCGTTGGTTACCGCCTGCTGGACAAGAACGACCAGCAGATAGCCCAGTCCTCTACTCAGGTCAGCGGTGACCAAACGGAAGTGGAATTCACCAAGAAGACCATCCAGGAACCCCTGCAATGGACAGCCGAAACGCCCAACCTCTATACCCTCGTCGTCAGCTTGAAGCGCCCGAACGGAGATGTGATTGAAGCGACAAGCTGCAAAGTAGGTTTCCGTACAGTGGAAATCAAGGACAAGCAACTGTTGGTAAACGGACAACCTATCCTCGTGAAAGGCGTGAACTATCACGAACACAACGAGAATACCGGTCACTATGTCTCCGAAGAACTGATGAAGAAAGATTTCGAGCTTTGGAAGAGATACAATGTCAATACCGTCCGCACCTGTCACTATCCCCAGCAGGAACGTTTCTACGAACTCTGTGACGAATATGGTATCTACGTCATCGACGAAGCCAATATAGAAAGCCACGGCATGGGTTACGACCTGCGTGTAGGCGGCACGCTGGGAAACAATCCGCTCTTCATGAATGCCCACCTCGACCGTACCATGAATATGTACGAACGGGACAAGAACCATCCGTCAGTCATCATCTGGTCGCTGGGCAACGAAGCCGGAAACGGATTGAATTTCTACGTTACCTACAACACCTTGAAGACGCTCGACAGTCGTCCCATCCAGTATGAACGCGCACTGTTGGAATGGAATACGGACATCTACTGCCCGATGTACGCTTCCCCTTCCTATCTGGAAAAGTATGCCCGGAACAAGGAGATGACGCGTCCCCTCATTCTTTGCGAGTATGCCCATGCCATGGGCAACAGCCTCGGCAACTTCCAGGACTACTGGGACATCATCGAGAAATATCCTATCCTCCAGGGCGGCTGTATCTGGGACTGGGTAGACCAGGGCTTTGCCGCCAAGACAGACGACGACCGTAAATACTGGACCTATGGCGGCGATTATGGCGAGAACGGCACGCCCTCCGACGGCAATTTCTGCATCAACGGCGTGGTATACCCCGACCGCAGTGTCAAGCCGCAGACAGAAGAGATGGGAAAAGTATACCAGAACATCAAGTTCCTTGATTTCGACAAGCAGACTTCCACCGTGAAAATCCGCAATGATTTCTCCTTCACCAATCTCGACAAGTACGACTTCTACTACATCATCCGCGACCACGGAAAGGAAGTCTACCGTGGCAAGATTGAAAATATCCATGCCGCACCGGGCAAGACGGTAACCACCGGCTTCCTGAACGGCATACCCAAAGAGAAACAGACAACGGGAGATGTGCGTATCGAGTTCTATGCAGCCATCAAGACGGCAGAGCCTTTCCTCCCGGCCGGCACGGTCATCGCACGCGAACAGACCTACGTCCATACTTTCTACAAGAAAGAGGCTACGGCACAGCAGCCCGCCACTTCTAAGGAAGAGGGAAATTTGGTGGCGTTCTCCGGTCCCGACTTCAAAGCCACCTTCGACAAGCAAAGCGGTCTGCTCACCTCCTATTTATACAAGAAGCACGAGTACATACTGAACGGTCAAGGTCCCCGCCCATTCTTCTGGCGTGCACCGACGGACAATGATTATGGAGCCAACCTCCCCGTCCGCCTCAAAGCCTGGAAAGAGGCAAGCTATCAAGAACCAAAAGCCGAAAGTTTCCAAGTGACTCCGGGCAGCAATGCCACGACAATAAAGGTGACCTACCGTTTTCCACAGACAGATGCCCGTTGGGACATCACCTATAAGATATATGCCAGCGGAGTCATCAAGGTAGACAACCGGTTCGTGGCCGAAGGAGACCAAGCTCCGATGATACCGCGTGTGGGCCTGCGGATGCAGTTGCCGGAAAGCTTTACAGACTTGACCTACTACGGTCGCGGTCCGAAAGAGAATTACCGAGACCGCCGTACCTCCCAGTTCATCGGAGAGTACGCCATCCCGGTCAAGGATATGTACGAGCCGTATGTCCGCCCACAGGAGAACAACCATCGCACGGACATCTATTGGTGCGCCCTTACCGATAAGACGCAACGTGGTTTGCTGCTCATCGCCGACCGCACCTTTGAGCTGAACACCTCCAACTATCCCCTGGAAAGTATGGACAGCGGCGATACGATTGACAACAGCGCTCCGCGTACCGAAAAGACCCATCACCGCCACCTCACCGACCCTCTGCCGGAAAAGATGGTCGATTTGTTCATTGATTACCGCATGATGGGTGTCGGTGGAGACGACAGTTGGGGCGCAACCGCCCATGAGCCCTATCTGATTCGTCCGGGCAAAGAGAACGCCATTGAATACGGTTTCTCCCTTGTTCCGTTCGATAAAAAGGAGGATTATAAATATTTAATCCGGCAATATTGAATTTAATCCCTCCGGATTAAGCTTTTATAAAAAGGATGTAGTAAATTTGCTGCATCCTTTTTACGTTCAAGAACAATAATAATCAAAAGAAAGAAAAATGAAAACAATGACTAAATTTATGTTCAGCGCCCTCTGCGCCGCAGCCATGGTAACTTCCGTTTCTGCCCAGGGAGGGAAAGATATGTTGAGCAATGGAATAAAGTATCTGGATGTGCCATACGTAGCCCATACGCTGGAGGCTGATGGTCCCGAAGAACTCGTCATCAACTGCGATGAAGTAGACTGTACCACGCTGGTGGAATATGTACTGGCAGAGACACTCACCCCCAAATTGGCCGACGGAGACATCTCGGAAAGCGCTTTCGCCGATAACCTGCAAAAAATCCGTTACCGTGACGGTAAAATCGACGGGTACACTTCCCGCCTGCATTATATTGCCGACTGGATAAACAATGGCGTACGCAACGGCTTCCTTCAAGATGTAACGGGCGCCATGAGTCCCGACACCGAACGGTTGTCCATCTCCTACATGTCTTCCCACCCCCAACTCTACAAGCAGCTGGCAAATTCTCCGGAGAACATAGCCAAAATGAAGAAGATTGAACAATCCTTGTCCGGCAAGGAAATTCACTATCTTCCCAAAGCCAAACTTCCCGCCGATGGTCTCCCGTGGATTAAAGACGGCGATATCATAGCCATCACCACCAACACTCCGGGGCTGGACGTAGCCCACATGGGAATCGCTTTCTATGCGGATAGCAAACTCCTGCTGGTACACGCTTCCTCTACCGACAAGAAAGTGGTCGTCTCCAAAGTCCCCTTGTCCCAAATGCTGAAAGACAATAATAAGTGGACGGGAATACGGGTGCTGAGGATGAAGAAATAAAATGAAATACTATAATATGGAAAAGGCGATGAAGATTTGATTCTCCATCGCCTTTTCCGTATATAGGATTGTTCGTTCCTATTCCTCCACGACAATATATTCATCAATATTCCGTGTTTCTTTACTGAAGTTCACACCTACTTTCACTAATTTCCTGCCATCCAAGGTATAAGGAATCAGATAACCTTTCTCATCTATTTGCTTCAGAGCTGCGTCGGCCGTACCGTCCAGTTTGAACTCAAAAACATAAATAGCGGTAGGGGTATGAACTACTGCGTCCGCACGGCCGCGGCTGCTGCGAACCTCGGACCGGATGAACTGTCCCAGCAAAGTAAACACTACATGAAAAATAACCTGATAATGACGTTCCGTATCATCACTCAACTCGTACGGAATACCGGAGAAGAATATCTTAAGACGCTCCATAAACGCCTCCACATCTCCACTCTTCAATTCACGCATGAATTTAGCGATGTGGAAACCAGTCTCATCATTGGATACATTGGTATAATAGGGTACCAAAAAATTCAGAAAGCCGTAACGAACCTCATCATTTGGAAAGCCTAAAGTGTATAGCTTCACATCATCATCATACCCTTTTATGGTCAAATAACCACTTTGATAAATCATCGGAAGAGGATTATTTGTTTCCGCACGATATTCAGAGAAAGCGGAAGCCAGCACTTCCACTCCATCTATCAATAGACGTATATCGTAATCACTCTGCTTCAGCAAGTCAACCAAGTAAGTAGGTGTGCCGGTCTGAAACCAATAGTACCCCATCTCTTCTGCATCAAAAGCATTCAATACACTGAACGGATTGAACATTCCTACACCTTCCGGATGAAAATGGTAACCATCATATTGACGTTCCATCAAATCAATCACTTCTTGTAAAGATATCCCTCTTCGTTTAGCCAGTCTCTCAAGTTCCGGCAGAAAGGTTTTCACCAACTCCTCTTTGGTAATACCACACAAAGCAGCGTAAGGAGACTTCATGCTGATATCATTCAGCTGGTTCAAGTCACTGAATACACTTACTTGCGCAAACTTGGTCACTCCGGTCAGGAAAACAAAACGAAGATAACGGTCAGCGCTCTTCAAGACACCGTAGAACGCTTTCAATATTTTCCGATACTCATCCAGCAAGTTCTCATCCAAGACCGCTTGAAGCAATGGCTTGTCATACTCATCAATCAGCACAACAACCTGCTTTCCCGTCAGCGTGCATGCCCGCTCTATCACGTAAGCAAAACGCTCCTCCGGACTACGGTCTTCCTTCTCCTGGCCATAGAGCAGCTCCCATTTCTCCAGATACTGATTAAGCATAGCCGTCAGGTCAGCAGCAGTTTCATATTTCCGGGCATTCAAGTCAAGATGTAGAACAGGATACTGTTCCCACTTCGTTTCCAACTGTTCGATGGCCAAGCCCTGAAACAAGTCTTTACGCCCTTGAAAGTAGGCTTCAAAGGTAGAAAGAAGCAGACTCTTGCCAAAACGACGGGGACGGCTCAAGAAATAAGGAGTAGAAGTAGATGCTATTTGATAAATCATAGCCGTCTTATCTACATAAAGAAAATTCCCTTCACGAAGCTTATCAAAAGTCTGTATGCCTATCGGCAATTTACGCATCTGTTCCATGTTATTATAACCTGATTGGTGTATCACAAAGGTACGATTTATATTTCAAAAAAAGACGAAAGGCGATGGAGATTTTAGTCTCCATCGCCCTTCATTATTTTACTAATCATCATTTCAGCATTACTCACGTAGACTGGTGCAATCCGAAATACTTCTTCATAAAACAGATATAAAGAAAACAAAGCAAAAGAATTATACCTGCCAAATACCAATAACCGTAACCTAAACACATTATATATCCTACGATTATGATTGCCTGCACCGCCATGTAAATAGAAGAAACCATTACATGAGGAATCTTCAACTCATTCGCCATAATCTGATACAGATGCTTGCGATGCGGCAAACCGATATTCTCATGAAGCATCAGGCGGTGAATGATAGTCAATACACTATCCACACCGTAAACGGATAAAAGGACTATCCAGCTGAAATCTTCCGTTTCAATGATGAGCCTGCCTATCAGGAAAAGAAGGATGAAGGCAATGCTCACCGAACCCACATCACCCGCAAAGCATTTGGCTTTCTTACGGAAATTGAAGAAACAGAAAACTAGAACGGAACAGATAACGGTATAGATGAAATCCGCTTCTACAAAACTCACGACCTCCTTATCGACATAAGCCAACGCAGCAAGAATAACCAGAGAATAACCGCCGGTTATGCCGTTAATCCCATCCATAAAGTTGTAGGCATTGATGATGCCCGTACAGACTATCAAGGCTATGACTATCCACCACCAGGACAAGGAGAACAGCCCCCACTGATAAAACATCATAGCCATAGCAGAGAAATGGAAAAGCAGTCTTGTCATTTGTCCGGTGGATTTTATATCGTCCACGAAGCTGATGAACGTCACCAGTGTCAAGGCAAGCAGAAAAAAGGGGTATTCAAAACCACTCGTCAGGAAACAAGCCAACGCCCCGAAATAGAAAATAATTCCACCACCGCGTAAAGTCACTTTCGTATGGGAACTGCGCTCATTGGGCTTGTCGATGATATTGCACTTATCAGCTATCCTAAAATAAAAAAGTTCTGCCAAAAACAGCAGAACCAAGACCATCAAATAATACATCATCTGTTTTTGATTATCCAGTAAAACCAGAGCTGAATACATGTAAATCCTAAAGATACAATACCCATCCCTATCAATATGACACCTAAATATATATTCATCCTATCTTGAAGTTTTCCAATACATTGGTCGGCTTCCATCCCAATTCACGTATTGCCTTTTCATTACTGAAGGTCAAGGATTTCGTAATCTTATCCAACTTCAAGGAATTGATTGGAGCTTTCCTTCCCAAGCAATCACCTGCCAAAGCCATGCACTTAGCCGCCCAGTACGGTATTGATAAAGGTAGTTTCTTGTCCAACTGCCTGCAAATGACAGCCTCAAGTTCTCTGAAAGTCGGGTGATGACTGTCACATACATTGTAGATGCCTCCCCTTTCTGCCAACAGAGGGACCAACTTCGCAATATCCTGCACCATCAATACACTCTTTCGTGCCTGACCGCCAGCAATGCTGAGGTATTTCCCACTGCGGATACCATGAATCATAGCACCCAGATTTCCTGGAGGGTTGGGACCGGCAATCAAGGAGGGACGAATAATACCTAAAATAACATTATGCTTTCTGCACCATTCCTGTAAATATTCCTCCGCAAGACGCTTACTCATAGCGTATGGTGTGTCTCCATCCAAAGGATGGTCTTCCGTAATATTCTCACCATAAGCACAACCGTAAACTGCCACCGTGGAAATAAAAATAAAAGCCCGTGGTACGCCTCTCCGCTCCAATGCAGTACAAAGATTCTTTGTACCTTGCAAATTCACATCAAAGAACATATGTTTTTCCACCTCAGTTCTGGGCACGGAATGCGCTTTTCCTGCCGCATGCAGAACAATATCATACCGCTCACCCAAATCAGGAATCTCTTTCGCAATGTTTACAGTATAATCATCCTGCGGCAGCAAACCTATAGTGGTAACATCATACATCCTTTCCAAAAAAGGACGCACGTTATTACCCAAGAACCCGAAAGCTCCTGCAAATAAGAACTTCATAAAAAACAAATAAGAAAAGATTTATTCAAAAAAAGGAAATAAAACAATGACGTCCTTTTCGGACAATAACAAAATTAGCCCCATAAAAACGTGAACCCCGTGATAAGTATGTTCATTGAAATATGCTAAAAATATACTGACTGGAAACGTGGTTATTGGTTATGTATTTGATAAAATAAGTATCTCCAATGACAGAGAAAAATATATACCACGTCGTATTAGAATTACGCTGGTAAGTGATGTAATACATATCCTTACCATAACGTTCAAAAAAAGCGGGAGCTTTCTTTTTAAATTTAGAATGAATATTCTGTTGGATATAAGCTATCAGTTCCTCGACATAAGAAATAGCAAAAGGATAAGTACCCAAATACTCCTTCTCAACAAGTATTTTTATAAGCTCATACAAATCTTCTTCTACTTCGGGGACAAATACGACTCTCATTCAAACAAAGCCTTTATACGAGGGCAAAGTCTATCCAATAATTCTTCACCGGAAATGGCACGCCTCATGTCATCACGTCCTTCCATAACGACATTCGGATTATTCTCATTACCCGTATATACAACTACCGGTTCACCAACATTCGGCACCATCGGTTCTTGTTCCTTATATAGCTTGTTCTTCTTCATGAATCCAATCTTTCTACAAAAATACTCAGAGATTTTGAGATAACCTAATAATCAATCTCCCATTTGCGTCTTCATATACAACTTCTTCACAAACAGCATATCATCTTCATCATAATCCTCACCTATTCCGGGAAACTCCATGAATTGATAACCTGCCACAAACTTCTTTCCAAACAGACTGCATGACCGATTATCGAATGAAAACATACGGACTATGCTCCGATTGTGGGACATGACTATAAACACATCGCCATCAATGGGTTCATTGCGAAGACGCTCGCGTATAACGGAAAGTACCCTACTATGCTTGCAATGGATATCGGTAAAATCACGAACATAATAAAAATGATTAAGACCAGTAACATTCAACATAAAACCTCCAGTTTCTCTATCATCTGTACTCCCCCGGTAGCTTAAATTCTTTCTGGACAAATGTAAGCAATTGCTTATGTGGATGTCAATCCTGATGTGAACAGGACTGCTGACGTTTCCTAATGCACTATGAGGCTAATATTTGGCTTAGGCGATTCCCTGTTTCAGGAACAGGTATCCCCCATCAGCTTTCACTACAATCCCACTTGCTGACGGGTATCTTTATACCATTGTTGAAAAATGTTATAAGGAACTTTGTACTTTACGCAAAATAACAGGAAAAATTATCCATGAGGCAGGGTCTCAATCTGATATTGAAAGTAAAAACGTTCAAGATCTTCACTGCTATATGTAAGCGTCCAATTTTGACATACCACATAGGGAAAACCGCTTTGGGAAGCTTTCCTCTTAAAGTTTTCAAAAACCGGACTTGATTTTTAAAGTTTGTTAGTATGGATTCCGATGGTCATCGGCAGCAGATTCTCATAATCCCTGCGTCCTTTGACCACTTCCCAGAAAAAACTCTTCAAATAAGCCAGAGCAGAGATACCGTTAGCCCGACAGGTGGATATCAAAGTATGATAGGCGGCTGACACATTCGCCATCCGGTTGCTGCCAAAGAACAACGGGTTCTTCCGCTCACCCGCCAAAGGGAGGATGAAACGCTCCGCAATGGTATTGTCGATGCTGTAGCGGTCGTCTTTCAAGTAAGCGAATGGCTGATTCCAGAAGTTCTTCAGGTAATTGACCGCCTTTTCCATCAGATCTCCCCGAGGAGGATGCCCCTCAGAAGTCAGCACATTCAGGAAACTGTACATACGGACGATGACATCCTTTGTCCGCAGGGAGTTTCGCTGCCGGGTTATCTCCTCCGCAGAAAGGCCGGACTGGCGACAGCTGTCTTCCTGACCGTACAACCACCCGATATACTCCAACATCCGTTTCGCATTCAGGTCACCGCCCTGCTCGTATGCATACACGAACTTGGCGCGCGCATAAGCTAGGCAACACAGGTGTTCCGTGTTATACAGTCTGCCCTCCAAATACATGTACACATTGTAACCGTCCGACTGCAGCTCAAGGCGCTGCAGGTCACCCAAAATATTCTGCAGACATCACAGCTGCGAAAACCTTCCTCATAACAGTAAATGACAATCTTCTCTTCACGGTTGACCGGACACCGGACATATCTTTTGCGGCAGGTGTCCCACACCTTTACCTTACACCGGGTCTCGTCGCAGTCAACGATGGAATCCTTCTCCATAGCTTTATCGGTTATCCTATACGTCATTTTTGGACGCTAACAACCATCTCATTGCTGAGATGTTACAGAAGTACTAAAAATGATAAATGATTGGCTATATTAGTTTTAAAAAGGCTTATGTATTAGATTGTATAGTTCTTCAATATATCTAGAGGTTCCCAGCCAAGTTCACGTCTCGCCTTCTCATTGCTGAAGGTCAACGACTTTGTCATTTTCTCCAATTTATAGCTATTGATAGGTGCTTTCGGTCCCAAAAGATCACCCACCAACGCCATACACTTAGCTATCCAATACGGAATTGAGATAGGTTTACGTTTACCCATCTGACGAGCCACAGACTCTGACAACTTACCAAACGAAGGTTGACACGTATCACATACATTATAGATGCCACCCTTCTCTACCAACATAGGTATAATACGAGCAATGTCCTCTGCCATCAAAATGCTTTTTATTACTTTACCACCGACAATATTCATATAGAATCCCTTGCGTATGCCATTAACCATAACCCCAAGGTTTCCAGGAGCACCAATACCGGCAAGCAACGATGGACGCAAAATGCCTAAGGCCACGCCATTGCGAGAGCACCAATCCGCTAGATACATCTCTGCCATAATCTTGCTCTTTGCGTATGGAGTATCACCTTCCAACGGATGCTCTTCGGTAATCAATTCGCCACTCTCACATCCATACACCGCCACCGTACTGATAAATACCAAAGCCTTAGGTACACCTTTTCAAGGGCTGCACACAAATTTATAGTTCCCTGATAGTTCACGTCAAAGAACGCTTGTTTCTCTGCCTCCGTTTTAGGTACTATATGCGCCTTACCGCAAGCATGCAGCACCACATCATAATGCTGATCTAACATAGGAACCTCTTTCGCCAGATTCGCTTTGATTATATCATCAGGAGCGATACCACAAGTAGTTACCCCATACATCTTATCCAATGCCGAGCGAGCATTCTTACCTAAAAAGCCCGTTCCTCCTGTAAAAAGTAAATTTTCCATTACAAGTTAATAATCTTTGTTCTTAAAGTCTTGAATAAAAATGTAGGAACATTCACAAAGAAATACATACAATAGCCTAAAAATAATGGTATATTCAACATCTGCTGATACAGCATAGCATGATATCTAATTAGCACCCATTTGTTACTAGAAACAGAATTTTCCCGAATACGGTAATATCCTATCGGCTGCTTCACGCCATATCCAATCTTACACTTCTTTAGTACAGAAATCCACAAGCCCCAGTCTTGGCGTTTGCGAATCGTAGGCATATATATCTTGCCTATCTTTTCTGTATCATATACGGCAGAAAGGCACCCCACAAAGTTATCCATGACAATCCTTGCGTAGGTGAGTTTTTTAAGGCAGATATTTATTCCTATCTCTTTCCCAATTGTATCACATAGCATATATGAACCATATGAAAAAGCAGCATCTTTTTCAATCATAAACAGAATTTGTTTCTCCAACTTATCGGGTGTCCACAAGTCATCACTATCGCAAAATGCAATAAACCGACCTTTTGCCTCCTTGATAGAATTATTTCGAGAAACACCACCTCCTGCATTTTTTTCCAAACAAAAGAGTTTTATCCTACTATCTTTTTTTACATATCTTTGTATGACCTCCACAGAATCATCAGTCGAACAATCATCGGTAATAAGAAGTTCCCAATTCTTATAGGTTTGAGCTAAAATGGAATCAATCATTTCACTAATAAATTCTGTACTATTATAACTAGGTGTAATAATTGACACTAAACCGTATTCTTTCATAAGCCACTATTATCCTTAATCCATTATGTGATTTCATGTAAATTTTATCATTTCAAAGTGTCAAAGAGAACAAATATGGGTATATGTTTTTCCCAAATTTTGACCAAAAGCGACCGTAGAGGGATTCACTATATTTTCATAATATATATTCCCCTTTTACCTGTCCTTGGAGAATCAAAGCAGATATAATGTCCAGATGTTGAAACACGTGGATGTAAATCGCAAGCAATATGACACTTGAAATCCTTTGTTTGGAATTTCTTCGGGGAATAAACCTTGACAATTGGAGTCACTTTATGTTCGTTTGTATCTACCATGTATATTTTCGCCATTCGACGTGAATCTGGATATGTATCTGTAACAAATAAATCGTCAGTCACGAATGATTGATGCCCATCTGAATTTAGTTTTTCTCCAGCAATGATTTGTACATTATCTAAATTATTCACATCAAAGATAGCATGACACGATTTTCCATTCAAGACAACAGAAGCCACTAGTTGATTTCTATTATTCCAAACATAATGAGAACCAGACTCTTGTGTCGGCAAAAGAATGAGTCTATCTTCTTTGATGTCATATACAACCATCATAGTATGACGTTTCATATAGTCATCATCGCGAGGAATGCATCTATATAAGAATGCTATATAACGATTATCCTTTGAAAATTCAGTATGAGTCACAAAGTGTAAATACCCCCTAGTGTATTTCTCGCCTGCTAAAGGAGCTAATTCTGTCAAGGGCACGACAAGCTTTCTAGTGTTATTGATCAAATCAACAATATAAAGCCCCGTTTCCTCTGAAATATCTTTATCAAGATATGAATCGTCAGAATAAGGATATCCGTACCCAGGCATGCACCTTTCAAGTCGTTCGTAACTAAATGCTGTAGCTAGAGTTCCATTACTATTAATTGCATCAATAGGCCAATCATATATTTTTTCTGTTTTAGTGATAATATTAATACTCTTCGAACAAATCTTGCCACCTATTGCTGTATTGAAAATAATCCTATTTTTATCTAACCATTGTAATCTACAACCTTTATGATAGTTCCAAGCATAAGTATCATCAAGTTTGTGAAAATCTCCTAACTTTCCATTTTCAATATCAAAATATCCGATTCCTTCTCCCTCATTAGCTTTTGGCATACGTAAATCAACTGCTAATTTATGAGCAAGACACTTTGTATCATCCCCATTCAAAGGTGATACGTCATGAAAACCAAAGTAATACCCTTCTCGATAATCTACATCACTGGAAAAATAGTCTTTAGGCCTAGGAAAAATATCATAGCAACCTTGATACGCATTACGGATAAACTGTTTGAGTGCGGGATTATTCTTAACTTTATGATATACAAATTCTTCCAATTTATTCATGATAGAATGTATCTAAGATGTACTTAATTGATTCTCTATTGTACTTGAAATAAGTCTTTTTCTTAAGTGTAGATGTCGATATATGTTCATTATCCTCAATCACAAGGTTTGGAACATAGCGCACCTTCTTGCCAGCCTTCATAACAATTTCTGCAAGAAACAATTCTTCTCCAAACAAAAAAATCGGATACTCTATCTTTCTATTAGATTCAAAAAAGCTTCGAGTTAAAAGCATAAAAGAACCATGGCCAGCATAAATATCAATCTCAGGATAGTTAACCTGTAGTTTTTTACACTGATAGGCGGACATCGTATAAAGATAGTAAAGAACGGGAATTTTATACATATAATACAAAAGTTGCAGTTTATTCTTTGAATAACGACTAATTACCTTAGGATTGCGATCACGATTCTCAACTTTAGAGAATATTTTGGGAGCAATCCAAGCTACATCTTGCGCTATAATTATATTTTCAAGATTAATGAAAAAATTCTCTGCTACTGTTATATCCACATTTGAAATTGCAACATAATCATAATCTAATATGTTAGCGATACTATTAATTACGGTTTGAGCACCTATTAAATACCCTACATTATTCAATTTAGTTACTGATACTTTTACATATGAATAACTGTCATAGGTTACTTCTTCAACACAGGTTGAGTTATCAACAATACTTATATCAACTTGGATATTGCGCACCTTAGAAGCCGCAAAATTAATGCTCGTTAAGTATGATGTTAGCTCCGAATATGAATTATAATTAACACAAACAATTAATAATTTCATTTCAAGTAATTATTTACAAATCTTTTTTATAACTTCAAGATACGAATATTGATGGGAAGTATCAGGTTCAAGATATGTTCCTTCAGCCCATTCGTTCCATGCGTTAATAAATAAGTAATTAGTTTTATATATTTCTTTTGCAATACGAATTTTTTCTGATAAATACTCCTCAAATTCGTCCTCTGTTGCAGGAAGCACAATTGTACTTTTTATACCTTTTCTAGCTGTATTATCCCATCCAACAAATGCTCCAGCATACGTTCCTTCAGTAGATTTTCTAGACAAAGAATAATGTGCAATATACGAGAATGCCCATGCTTTTGACAAAGGTATAGTAGTATTAAATATGCGGTTGATATTAGCCACTAGTAACCTTCTTATTCTTCGCATGGTCAAATCAATAAAAGGAATTTTATAAAAAGTGCGAGATGGCTCAAATTCAACTTTAGCTTTAAAAGGCAAATTTCTCTTTTCGTCTCCTTTTCCTCGTAACGTTTGCACAAAATGAATACCTTTGAAACCATGCTTGACAGCCAATTGATTCCAATTTTCCATCATCTCTCCACAATCCTCAATACTAGAAGATTTATAAATTATGAACATCGGACAGTCATTTTCCTTAATATATCTTTCATCTTTGAAAAATGGCAGCAAATAGTCAAAATGTTTTCGCCAATCTTTTTTTCCACCATATTTCTGTGGCATTAGGACACAGTGATTTTTTCCGTCCCAGGTTCTAGCCCATGGCTCGTTTGCCCAGCTAAAACAGAATCTTATAGGAATATCTTTGTTTTCCAATAATAATTCTGAAGGTTTTTCTAACAATAATTTTCCATCAAACCAATAGTGATAAAAGCACTGTCCATAAATATTGTATTTTGCCATTAAGTCAGCTTGCCACCTTAAAGTATCAATATCTGTTAGATCATAATAATTATCATTTAAAGGAACTCTTGGTTGTTCTTGACCTTTCAAATATACAAACCCTTTTCGGACATTATTCCAATCCGTAAACCCTTTTCCCCACCACTCATCGTTCTCAGGAATAACATGGAACTGTGGTAAGTAAAAAGAGATTATTTTAATCTCATTTTTCATTTCTTACATATATCTTATAATAGCTTATGCTTTACATTGTTGACCTTCTTGATTTATGGTTCGAAGTGCGAACCAAAACATAGGTAAAGTAAGCATGAAACATATTGTATTGGAAGCCACGCTTTGCACCATTACACACAAAACTACCATATAACATCTATACAATTTTGGGAAACTCCTAATATGCTTAAGTAAGATTCCGAATATAGGCAATATAAAGATAGTGAAACCAACAATACCAACCTCGTTCAATATCTTCCAATAGCCTCCATCTAAAACTAAATACTGATAGTAACCTTGTGCCTTATGTCCGCTTGACCCCAAGCCTATTCCTGTAATAAGATTCGGATTGTTCTCTATTGCTGTTTTCCATTGATTATCTCTACCAGAAAGACCAGACTCTATTTCACTTAATCTATAAATATAGCGATCAATATAGTCAGGAATTACAACAACCAAATATGTACATATAAACACAATCCCACCCACAACAATTACAGTATACAACTTCTTTGGTTTAGGAGCACGGAAAAAATAAACTGAAAAAGGTGCCAACAGAAGAACAAAGGTTATTGCCATAGCAGAACGTTGTTGCGACATAAATGCACATGAAACTCCTAAAACAAAGTATACTAAATTCACGATTAGACTTTTAGAAGTCAACTTTGTATAAAAAATTTTATAGGAAGATAGAATGATTAGATACAAACATAAAGTTCCTGTAATAATACTACCATATATTGATTGAAAACGAAGTCCGACAGTACCTAAAGTTCTTTCATAATCCTCAAATGCTACTCTCGAAATAAAATCTACATAATAAGACGGACTCGTAAACAAAAAATACAAACCAAAGATCAATGAAAGAGCTATTCCAAGTGCCGTCATATTAAAGAACTTTTCTTTATCAATCATTCCTGGTGGTATAAAAAAGAACATCATCGGAAGTAACTGATTCGAGATATCTGCAAAATATGGAACTACACTACTAACATCATTGTAGGTGTATCCGATTATTGATAGAAGGCAATATATAGCAAAGATATACAAAATAAAAGATCTGTTATTGCCGATGTTCTGAATCCTACTATTTAAGAATAAGAAGAATAAAAAAAACGTCATTGTAACACCCGTCCTAATATAAGGGGAAAAGATGCTTCCAAAATATACTCCAAAAACGATAAAATAATAATATTCAATTATTAATCGAGTTGTCTTTTTATCCTTTATTGAGAGTATATTCATGATACAACATTTACTTTTAGATTTTTTATATCATATTCATAGTATTGCGCGCTCAATCTTTCACCAGAGTATAGAATTAGGCAGAGTATAATAAAAAGTTTAATAACGCTATTTCTGACTATCATTGAGCTCTATTCATCAATTTTATCCACGCAGGATACAATCCCAACATAATAATTAAGTACTGAAACTTATCTTTTAATGATACAATTCTACTAAGTAGGTATTTACCACCAATGCCAGGATAAATATTTTTCCACAATCTATAAAAATCAGTTGCCCAAAAACTAGATAATGCTTCTCTTTTGGCACTATTTTTCAAAACAATAATTTCTTCTGAATATTGCATATCTAGATTATGCTCTTTTAAAAAAGATAATATTCCGTCACAATTGACAACCACTTGTTCTAGTTTTTTTTCATAATCGCTAGCATAACATATAGATTGCCTATTACAAAAGTAATTGTATAAAGGTCTGTTCAAATAGCCAATTTTCTTTGCATAAAAGAAGAGCTGTGTGGAAATATAATAGTCCTCCCACATATTACATTGTGGATACAAAAAATCCCTACTTTGATAAATTCCTCTCTTAACTAACTTGTTCCACACAGAAGTACAACATTGTTTAGTCAAAAGACGTCGAATATAATAATCATTGCTGCATCCATCATCACATTTGTTTTCACATACTACTTTTCTATTGTCTATTACCCTATAATAATCGCAAAAGACAACATCTATATTTTCGTTATCAGCTTTTTCATACATAAGTTCTAACCAAGTTTTCTCTACCCAGTCATCACTATCACAATGAATGATGTAATCACCTATGGCCAACTTTGTTCCATGCTCACGAACAGCGGCTTGCCCGCTGTTCGTGAGCATGCTTTCAGTTCTTACTATATATTTCTTCTCCTCGAAGAGGAACCGATATTTTTCAATTATACGATCTAATATCTCCATAGAACGGTCAGGTGTACAATCGTTCACAAAGATAATTTCAATATCATCTAGTGTCTGTTCAAAGA
The DNA here is from genome assembly GCF_013874375.1 of Bacteroides sp. CACC 737. Lineage (NCBI taxonomy): Bacteria > Pseudomonadati > Bacteroidota > Bacteroidia > Bacteroidales > Bacteroidaceae > Bacteroides > Bacteroides sp. CACC 737. The sequence continues at coordinate 1,335,662 of NZ_CP059408.1, read as the reverse complement.
GGCTTATAGCACAGCGTTCTATATATTTTTCGACCCCATAAACGGGTACTATGACAGTTACCTTAGGCATTTTAATAGTTTTCTATAGCTAATAAATATAATTTCTCTAAACTATCCAGACTTGCCTGATACTGTTTGTCCAAATCCGCCTTTCCCCTTAATATATGAAGGCCTTGATTTAGCATTAACTTTAAGTTCATTGGATAACTATACCGTTTTACCGCTGCTATGTAAGACGCACAAGATTTTATATTATCTAGTTCATTATTAAATAAAGATATAATTGCTGGTAAATCCTCAAAAGATTTACATCTATGAACTCCCTCTATCAAAGAAAATGGAACATCACTAAAAACAATTGCATGTTTTCCAAGCATTGCGGCCTCATAAGCAGACGTTCCTGATATAGTAACAACACCCTGCGATTTTATAATCCATGGCTTCGGGTCTTGGTAGTAGTTTAATTGTACCATTTTTACATTAGGCAATTTATTCACGGCTTTGTAAAAAGCCTCTCCACGTTCCCCTAACATTGCCTGATGTTCTTTGACATAAAGCCACCATCCAGCTGGTAAACTTTTAGATACAGCTTCTATAATCGATAGCTCATTTATATAAATTGGAGCTAATGTAAAGGTTGATGATTCTGGTATTAAATGAAGCGGCATATATACATACTTTTCACCATCAATCGGATTCTGAAAATACTTATTCTTTCTATATAGTTTTTGTTTTGTATACTCGTAACGAATAAAAAATTTAATAAACTCAAATGAACTATTATATAATAGTGGATTGGATTTTTTTAATTTTCTACACCCAGCTTTAACATCTTGATCAATATAAAAATATTTAATATCCCCCAACAGTCTTTTAAAAGTTACTAGTAATCCATTTGCCTTGTATTGAGATGTAACGTCACCTTTATATTGATCATGCATAATACTGGACTTATTTCTAAAATCCACAACGTAATCTATCTCATCCTTTAAAGAATCATTTCCTAAGGACTCATAGTATCTATATGATTTCACTAACGTTGGCATGAGTGAATATCCAAGGCTGTAAGTATAGCCAACATTGAATTCATACCTTGGATATTCGATAGATACATAAGGAATATTCTTTTTGTAACACACTTCTCTTAATATGGTTCTTGCCAATTCGGCACTATCTGTATCCAATATAAAATCCGGCTCAAAATCATCAATTATGCTGATTATATTTTTATAATTTAGCTCTAACCACAGTAATTGTTGTGCATATGTGCATGTATGCATATAGTTACGATAGTGATAATGACGAGTAAAAAATTGAGTTGACAGAATCTGCATATTGAGGTTCATAAAATGAGTGTAATCTTTCTCTATCATGTCAACATATGCATAATCATATTCATTTGAATACAATTTGTCCGTAAACTCTTTTGCAATCCGATTAGATGTATATAGTTTTAATCCTTCCAGCTTCTTGTAAGCATAATAAGTAGTGTCGTTAAGAAGGCATTTGCTATACATTGTTTCAATAGGATTGAAAAAAAAAGCTGCTACCTTATTATTTACTAGCCATTTTCTTGCCAAAAAATAAAGAGGATACGAGTATGTCTCTTTACATACCACCATTATTCGTTTTTCCTTAAATTCCATATTGTGCATTATTTCTTAAAAAATATTTTCTAAATAATTCTTTTATAAGTCCGCGATAAATAATTATTATTGGAGTTAAAATAATTATCAATAGAGCATAACGTATTAAGTAAGTATTGTAAGACATTTCCAATACTATTGTACACATTATCGAAAGAAGAACAAGAAATAGGATTTGTTTTTCTGCAAATATCTTATGCTTAAATATGTGACGAAAAACAAGCCAGTGATAAGATAACAAGGCCGCATAAGCTAACATTGTGGAATATGCAGCTCCGACAAAACCAAATTTTGGAATAAAAAAAAGATTTAGCACAATTTTTAAAACTGCAGCTACCACAGATCCTAATGCAATAAGCTCTGTACGTTTACTATACAATTCCATTAATGAGAAATAACCATATAGGAACTGAAAAAAGCAGCTAGCTATTACTGGCGCAACCATCCATTTAGCAGTCCAAAAGGAATCACTACCTAGAATCATTATAACCTCTGGTCCAATAGTAATTAAGGCAATAGATATTGAAAAAGCAAGTATATTTATTTGCTTATTTGAACTCACTATCTCATCATATTTTTTTTCATGAACCTTATCATAAAGCCATGGCTGCCAAGCATTCATAATTGCATTTGTAAATATTGAAATCATAAGTGCATAAGAATAGCCAAAACTGTATAAACCTGCCGCTTCAAAACTATCCAACTTTATTAGCATAATGCGATCAATTTGTGCCAATACAACCATCGCAAGTCCATGAGGAATCATTGGAAGTGACAACCGTAAAGCATACTTCCAATACTCAGTTTGAATTATTCTTTTTCCCTTAATATAAAGATATATTATAGCAAAAAGACCAAGAAGGAATGTCGGCACAACAGTGCCCATAATTCTCCCCACATATCTTTCTTCAAGTTCACTTAGTAATATAAAGCAGATAGATAAGACTATAATGCCAATGGTATTAATAATAGCTATTATTATATTCTCCTTATACCTATATTCAAATCTAAATTTTGACTGCATAAAATCAATAGATGGAGATACAATCAACATTACTATCAATGATATTAAGAGGCCTTTATCCAACTCCATAAAAGACGCGATAGAACCTAAAAATGGAAGTGCAAAAGAAAATAGCAATATTCCGACGAATACAGAAAGTGTTTGTATCGAGGCAATGAAACCATCAAAGTCTTCTTCGTAATCTATTTTTGCACGGCCTATCGAGTAACTGAGGCATAAACCAAATATACACGCAAAAATGGTTTGCCAAGAAAAAAAAACATTAAACTTCCCATAATCTTCAGGCGTTAACAATCTTGTAAATATAGGGGCAGTAAATATGCTTATGGCCTTTAGTGTAATACTTGATACAGTATACCAAAGACCTGCTCTTAGAGCCTTACTGTTATTCGACATTTTGCGTAAAAAAAATCTTATTATTTTGTATTTTCTCTCTATCCCACGTCCACCACTTTGATTCTTCCATTTTTTTCACTCCCTTCTCCGTAAACCTCATCTTTATCTTCTTTGCAGGTATTCCTGCTACTATAGAATATGGTTCAACATCATGGGTTACCACAGCTCCTGCTGCAATGACAGCACCTCTACCTATATGAACACCTGACAATATTACCGAATTTGATCCAATCCATACGTCTTCATCTATTATAATATCACCTTTGCTTACTACATCGTCCTCAAAACGTTTGCTAAAATAGTTTAGCTGAATAGCATAAGTTGTAGGGATGTCCATATTGTGATTAAACTCTTGAATAGATACATTCTGTGCTATACTTGTAAATCTACCTATTTTGATTTTTCCGTTTACAGCATGCAGAATTGTGCCTGGTCCGGATATAGAAACATTATCATCTAATTCGATTCTTCCATATGCAATTGCATTTTCAATAAAGCAGCCATTTCCTAACTGTAATAACTCAAGTTTAGAGTTTCTTATCTGACAAGACTCAAAACCTTTCTTCAAATGAACCTTATACGTAAGTACAGAATTAAAGTCAATATTCACGCCTCTACACCGAAGTATAATATATCTAACAATCTTCTTAAACATAAAAATATTCTATTAAAGGTTTGGCCATAGAACTATATAACGGAACATCGACCGCATTTACTTGACATGCAGGAAAGAGATTGCTACAAGCTCCAGAATAGATAGCAAAGGCATGGTAGAACACTAATAAAAAGATAAGTACCAACCTAATAACTAACCACATCCATCAAATATTTCTGTTGCTTTATCTTCATTTACCCTATACAATCATATTCCACACCCAGTTCCTTTAACTCATTCTTATCATAAATATTCCGCCCGTCAATCACCAAAGGACGAACCATAGTACGCTTCAGCACTCCAAAACTGGGTATACGAAATTGCTTCCACTCCGTTACAAGCAGTAAAGCGTCTGCATCCAATACAGCATCATACATATCCCTAGCATAGACAACCTTATCCCCCATCCTACGTCTGCATTCATCCATCGCAATCGGATCATAAACCTTCACGCGTGCGCCGGCCTCTACCAACTTATCAATCAATACCAATGCCGGAGCCTCCCTCATATCATCCGTTTCAGGCTTGAAAGCCACCCCCCACAAAGCGATTTGCTTACCTTTCAAATCTCCATTATAATGCTTCAATAACTTCTCGAAGAGAATGCTTTTCTGACTCTCATTCACTTCTTCAACAGCCTTTAATACACGCATTGAATAACCTTTCTTCTCTGCGGTCTTTATCAACGCCTTCACATCCTTCGGGAAACAAGAGCCGCCATATCCACAGCCGGGATATAAAAACTTACTGCCAATACGACTATCCGCACCGATACCTTTACGGACCATATTTACGTCAGCACCAACCAGCTCACAAAGATTAGCGATATCATTCATAAAGCTAATTCGCGTAGCCAACATGGAATTTGCGGCATATTTTATCATCTCGGCACTTGGAATATCAGTAAATATCAACCGATAGTTATTCATCATAAAAGGCTTATAAAGACGCTCCATTATGGCTTTAGCCTTTTCTGACTCCACACCGACTACCACACGGTCGGGTTTCATAAAATCATCTACCGCATCACCTTCTTTCAGAAACTCAGGATTGGAAGCCACATCAAACCCTATCCTTACATTACGCTTGTCAAGTTCTTCCTGAATGGCAGACTTTACCTTTTGTGCAGTACCCACAGGAACCGTACTCTTAGTTACAACCAGTACATACTTACTCATATTGCGTCCAATAGTACGCGCAACTTCAAGTACATATTTCAAATCAGCACTGCCATCCTCATCAGGAGGAGTACCAACTGCACTAAATACAACCTCTACATCATCCAGACACTCCTTCAAGTCCGTCGTAAACTTCAGACGACCAGCAGTATAGTTACGATGAACCATATCTTCCAAGCCCGGCTCATAAATGGGAATAATACCTTTCTTCAGATTTTCTATCTTACTTTCCTGCACATCCACACAAGTCACGTCAATCCCCATTTCCGAAAAACAGGTACCTGTCACCAAACCGACATAGCCGGTACCAACTATTGCTATTTTCATATTATTTCAGTTTACTTTTAATTACAATTGATAAAAAGAACGATACCAATCTATCGTTTCCTTAACTCCCTCTTTAATAGGTTTGTCAGGCTTAAATCCCAACTCATTCTGCAAAGCTGAAGTATCCGCATTTGTCTGATAAACATCTCCCGGTTGCATCGGAAGATATATTTTCTCTGCGGGATGTCCAATAGCTTCTTCAATTGCCTGAATAAAGTCCATAAGTTTCACCGGATGAGAATTACCTATATTATATATTTTATATGGAGCAGTGGAAGAACTGGGATCAGGGGTTTGAGCGCTCCAATCCTGATTAGAAGTAGGAATATGGTCTATCACCCGAAGTATTCCTTCAACAATATCATCAATATAAGTAAAATCGCGCAGCATGTCACCGTTATTGAAAACCTTTATCGGCCGCCCGTGCAATATGGCATCGGCAAAAAGGAAAGGCGACATGTCCGGACGCCCCCAAGGACCATAAACCGTAAAGAAGCGTAAACCTGTAGAAGGAATGCCATATAAATGGCTGTACGTATGAGCCATCAATTCATTTGATTTCTTAGTCGCCGCATACAGGCTTACAGGATGTGCGATGCTGTCTTTTTCTGAAAAAGGAACTTTTCCGTTCAGGCCATAAACGCTACTGGAACTGGCGTAAACCAAATGTTTCACCTGATAATGACGGCAGCCTTCCAGCACATTCAGGAAACCATTCACATTGCTTTCTACATATGCACACGGATTCTCTATGGAATAACGTACGCCCGCCTGAGCGGCAAGATTCACAACTTTATCAAAGTGCTCATTGGCAAAAAGCATCCGCATGGCTTGTTTGTCCTCTAGATTCATGCGGACAAAGCGGAAATTCCTAAAAAGATTGCTTTCGACAAACTTGTACCAATCCACATGTTCCTGCTGAATGCCTAAAGCAGAAAGGCGACCATACTTCAAACTTACATCGTAGTATGTATTGATATTATCCAATCCTACTACAATATCTCCCCTATTCAAAAGACCTTTACAGACATAAAAGCCTATAAATCCGGCTGCACCGGTCACTAAAATCTTCATATTAATTTTGTTAACTAATGCTCTAATAAAAGCATATCCTTTAAATAGTCATCCTTCATTTTTAGGGTCATTGAAAAGAGCCCTAAAAAATCATTTTCACTCTGTTTTCTCGTTCACTCGATAAAAAAGCCCAATGAAGGATGAATAAAGTTTTTGCCCATTTAGATAATTTTTAAGTAATTAGGCAGAATACTATTATTAATTACTTTGTTCCTTTAAAATCTTTCTCACATGTGGAAAAGATTCAACGAAAGAGAATAAATACCTTGGAACCAACTATTTAAACATATAATATGCCAAAATCTTTTAAAATGTCGCTTTTCATGCCACCCATCTCGCCGATGAAGGACGAAGCGACCGAGGAAAACGTGAAAAGCGCCACGCCTACTCCCCTGCGTACTTTGGGAGTGAACAAAGTTTACCAACTCACCACTGCCAACAAACGGCTGATCACCCTGACCTAAGCCATCCGCAAAACTGCCCTACAAGGCGATGATAACAACTGCCGGATGCTGAAACAGCAAACCTTACCCTACGTCACTCCCTGCAGCATATTCACCCGACGCCGAAGCGACTACTGTTCGAGCATCCTTACCTCGCGCCAGTACCAGTATTCATCAGCTCCACTGGACGGGGTGTAAAGGCTTTTGTGCCCTATCCTATCGGAGAGGGAACACCCAAAACTCGAACTGGTATTATCTTCTTTCGCGTATCCTTGTACCATTGGCAAATAGGTTATAAGGAGCTTTATTCGACAGGCAGAATTTCTCAATCGAAACACCGGAAGGGCCTCCTTCTAATTTATAGCGAACAAACAGACGCTCAAAATCATGGCAACTATACATAAACTTTGCCATTGGTTTAACCGAAGCAAAGTTCTAACTTTTATTACATTTATCCTATACATCATTTTGGAACACTAACAATTAGCATCCCCAGCTGATATGCAAATTAAACCTTCTCTTACTCCCTCTTTCTCACCTTCAGCCATTCCTCCAGCCACTCATTCACCATCTGCCTGATTTCATCATCCTCCAAATCCATGGAGTAGTAATAAAAAAGTGACTGATAAGCACTTAATCTCACATCCAGCCCTTTTTTATTTTTCCATACGTAATGGTACAAATATGGGCTTCTTTGGCAAGAGTATTAATATTCAAGTCTTTCTCTTTACGCCATTTCTCAAATAAAGCACCCAATATAGGGTGGTCACTGTTTACATTCATCGTCGTCTTGTATTATGTTATCAGAATTAAAAAAGTACATGTTATTAAACGTTATTTTAGGTTTCTCACATTTAAAATATTTTCCATATACAGAAAATATTTAATGAGAAAAGAGCTCTAACTTCGCACAAAATCTTTAAAACAACAAAATGGAAAATCTATTCAAAATGTCACTTTTCATGCCGCCCATATCACCGATAAAAGACGAAAACACCGGAAAAACCGTAAAAAGTGCCACACTCACCCCATTCAGGACAATGAGCATTGACGAAGTACACCGTCTTATCACCTCCGACCAGAGACTTGCCGAACTGACACTCGCCATAAGAAATGCCGCAGCACAAGGAGACGAAACTACCGCACGATTCCTCAAACAACAGACACTACCCTACGTCACTCCCTGCGGCGTATTCACCCGACGACGAAGCGACTCCCTCACGGAATCCTCCGGCCTGGTTGTAGTCGATATCGACCACCTTGAATCCGCAGAAGAAACGGAAAACTTACGACAACAACTATTCGATGACCCCTATCTATGCCCTGCGCTGGTGTTCATCAGCCCCACCGGACGGGGCGTAAAAGCGTTTGTTCCCTGTCTTCACGGACAGAATCCTGCAGAAGGAATACAATGGGCCATGAATTACGTCCACTGCATGTATGACGCCGAAAACACACAACCCGGAAAAGGAGTGGACACTTCGGGGAAAGACCTCGTACGCGCCTGTTTCCTCTGCCATGACCCGAAAGCACTGCTCAGAAAAGTTGTGAACTTCGAATTATGAGTCATTGCAAATCACCGACTACAAATTACTAATTATAAATTACCAAATCCGATGGAACCACTATCTTCATTGCACCTTCTGGCCGAAGCAGTCAGAAATGCAGGAGCAGACATTGCTCCAACCTATCAAGAATATATACAACTGGCATTTGCCATTGCCACCGACTGCGGAGAAGCAGGACGGCATGATTTTTTAAGTCTGTGCAGCCTGTCGTCCAAGTACGACCAAAGGGCAGCCGACAAGCTCTTCAGCAATGCCCTGAAGACCGGCCGTAAGGACGTGCATCTGGGAACCGCCTTTCATCTGGCCGAGCTTTGCGGCGTGAAGATTCAGCATGAAGCCGCACCCGCCATTGGTACACTTGGTACACAAAGTTCACCCCTCTCTTCTACCTCACACACACGCGCACGCGAGGAAGAGTCCGCATCGGGCATTGAACCACTGTCTCCATTACCCACTTTCGACGAACACCTCCACTGGCCTTATCCCCTGAATCGCATCATGAGCTGCGGAACCTCCCTCGCCCAATACGATGTACTGCTACTGGGTGCCATCACCGTATTGGGTGCCAGTATGGGAAAACACGTCCGATGTTCCTACGGAGGAAAAATGATGTCCCCCTGCCTGCAAACCTTTGTAGTAGCCCTACCTGCATCCGGCAAAGGAGTGCTCTCCTTGGTACGCCTGCTTGCCGAGCCCATTCACGATGAAATACGTGGGCAGGTAGACGAAAGCATGGCATGTTACCGCCGCGAAAAAGCAAAATACGACACACTGGGCAAGGAACGTGGAAAAACGGAGACTCCCGTAATGCCTCTCAACAAGATGTTCCTCATCTCGGGCAACAACACCGGAACCGGCATCCTGCAAAACCTGATGGACTCCGACGGTACCGGACTGATATGCGAAAGCGAAGCCGACACCATCTCCACCGCCATCGGTTCGGAATACGGACACTGGAGCGACACCATGCGCAAAGCATTCGACCACGACCGACTGTCCTACAACCGGCGCACCGACCACGAATACCGAGAGGTAAAGAAAACTTATCTTTCCGTACTTCTGTCAGGCACCCCCTCACAAGTGAAACCACTGATTCCCACTGCTGAGAACGGGCTCTTTTCTCGCCAGGTATTCTACTACATGCCTGCCATACATCATTGGCAAAACCAGTTCGACCGCAATGACAGCGATCTTGAAGATACCTTCAAGGCGCTGGGCATGGAATGGAAGGACAAACTGAAAACCATTGTCATGAACGGAATATTCACCCTTCACCTTACGGACGGACAGAAAGATGAATTCAACCGGCTCTTCTCCCGGCTTTTCATACGCTCCGGACTGGCCAACGGAAACGAGATGTCAAGCAGCGTGGCACGTCTGGCCATCAACATCTGCCGCATCATGGAAGTGGTGGCCATGCTCCGCGCAATGGAACAAGGGGAAATCACCGCCTCGCCTTACGTGTCGCCCGACCCTCACACAGCCACAGACAATCTGAAAGACCACATTGTCAGCCGATGGAATCTCCTCATTGCTTCCGCTGACTTTCATGCCGTACTCTCACTGGCCGAAAGCCTTTACCGGCATACCACCCATATCCTCTCCTTCCTGCCCAACACCGAAGTGACAAGCCGCGGCAATGCCGACCGGGATGCGCTGGTAGACAGCATGGAAGAAGAATTCACACGGGCCTCTTTCCTGCAGAAAGCCGGAGAGATGGGCATCAAATCGGAAACCGCCTCCACCTGGCTCAAACGCATGCAGAAACACGGGCTGGTGGAAAATGTAGATGGCAAGGGAAACTACCGGAAACCCAAAGTCTGACATTCACTTCGCTTCACGCACGCGTATGTGTGTGAGGCGAAAGGATGGATGAACCTCTGTACCAAGTGTACCAACCTCACCTTTACGATTCCCGACCTGACCTTTACGCCATCCAACCTCAAGTTTAAGGCTCTCCAAGTGCAGCCACTATCAGCCGCACTTGGGCAGGCGTATAAGAGCGAGAACGGGAAGAACCGCCCAAAGCGGAAAGTCCGTCACGCAAATCGGGACAAAGGTCTATCCAGTGTTTCAGTTTGCGGAAGGCAGCCTCCGGACAAAGATTGGGACAATAGATTTGGGCCAATTCGGTACGTCCGTATGTACGTATGACAAAAGAATCCATAGTTGACAGTTACGATTTATATTTCATCAAAAGTAACTATAAATCATGACATTATCAAACTTACAAGCGTAAATAACCGACTAAAACAGACCCAAACAGACGAGAACCTGCAAAAACCGACAAACGCCCGTATCCACAGCCTTATCTTTGCATCGTTGAGTTCAACACAGCAAATGTTTTTATCCTTTAACTTCTAAATTTTAATTGTATGATTCGTTACAAAAAGTATCAAGTGACGGGCGAAGACAGCCCACTGAAAGGCCTCTGGTATGCACGCCCCGTAATCGAAGAAACCTTCGACATCGAAAAATTGGCCAAGCACATGTCCAATCACAACACCCCCTATTCGAGTGGTGTCATCAAGGGGGTACTGGCAGACATGGTTTCCTGCACCAAAGAATTGATTCTGGACGGCAAGAACGTGAAACTGGATGACCTTGCCATCTTCTCCGTAGGAATCGTCAGCAAGAAAGGGGCGCAATCCGCTGCCGACTTCTCGCTGGCCAACAACGTGAAGGGGCTGAAGCTCCGCGCCCGTGCCACCGGCGAACTGAGTAATGCCCAAATCAACCTGGATGGACAGCTGAAGGAATCTTCCCTGTACACCGTAGGCGGAAAAGCTCCCGATGGCAGTGGTTCCGACGGCGGTTCCGGAGGAAGTGACGGCAATCAGGGCGAGAATCCGTTAGGATGAGAATAATTACAAATTACTAATTATCAATTACCAATCATCATGAGTGAAGACAAAAAGTCAAAATCCGTGTGGGGCATTGTCCTCAAAGTAATCATCACCGTAGCTACCGCCATAGCGGGAGCTTTAGGTCTAGGCGCTTGCAAATAGCCATGCGTACGATTACCCTGCTCATTGTTCATTGCTCAGCCACGCCTCAAGGCGTGGCCCTGGGCTTTGAGGATTGCCGCCGCGACCACATCCACCACCGCGGCTTCCGTGACATCGGCTATCATTTCTATCTGACCCGCAACGGCGAAATACACCGCGGCCGCCCGTTGGAAAAAATAGGTGCGCATTGCCTCAATCACAACCGCCATTCTATCGGCATCTGTTATGAAGGAGGATTGGACGCTGCAAGTTTTCCTGCCGATACCCGTACATTGGAACAGAAAGCTTCGTTACTGGCACTGCTACGTGAGTTGAAGCGTATCTTTCCACGGGCGCTGATTGTGGGGCACCATGATTTGAATCCAGCGAAAGCTTGTCCGTGTTTCGATGCGGAAAGGGAGTATAGGGGGCTGTAAAAGGCTCCCTTCTTCATTCTATCATCCGCACTATCTGAAATGCCTCGGCCAAATGTTTGCCTACGGTATAGCCGCGAAACCGGGCAAGGGCTTTCAATGCCTCCGAAGAGCGCGGATACGGAAAAGCACGGCTCTCAAACTCATAGGCTGCCATCGCAGCACATTTTGCTTTCAAATCATCCTCCGAAATTTCCATATAGAAATTGGCCGTGAAATGGCGTGGGTCGCAAGTAGCCTGCCACTCACTGGCTGATGGGGTCTCGAATGTAAAAATAGCCTTCACCGGTTCGTCCTCCATAGGGCGTGTGGCAGTCATCACTGCTTGAAAAGTCATCTGATGGTCAATATTAAGGTCGCCACCATGGTGAGTAAAGATAAAGTCCGGACGAAACTGTTCCTTCTCATGCTCCACTACCTTTACGATATCAAGCAGTGCATGGCTGTCAAAACGGTTGTCGGAAAAATTATATGCCTGCACGCTGTGATAGCCTATCAACTGCCGCGCCGTCTCCACATTCTGATGATGCCTTTCCAAGACTTCCTTCCACTGTTCCGTGTCACGGGTATCTGAGCGTGAAGTAATCCCCTCTCCCAAAATGATGACCCGGGTCTGTACTCCTTGTGTCTTGACTAGTTTGTGCATGGTAGCGCCTAGGCCCAGCAGTTCATCATCGGGATGGGCGGCAACAACCATGATACGTTTATTTGTAAATAGAGACATAAATATATTACTGAACGTACTCCATTTTCATTGGAGTACCACGTTTGACATCACGATTGACAGTTCTACCTAGAAGTTCATCCAAATATCGCGGATGCAATCCTTGCCCTGGCCGAATAGAGCGTAAGTTATTAGCCGTAAGCGTTTCGCCGGCTTTCACATCCTCAACAATAAACAAAGAACGAGCGAAACCTCTATTGAACCGTGCATGTTCGTTTAGTTCATATTGTACAGTGCCTAAAGCCTTTTCTGTATTACGGATTTCATCTACCATCGTCTTGAACTCATCCGGCTCCATTGAGAAAGCAGCATCAGGGCCTCCCATTGCCCTACTTAAAATGAAGTGCTTTTCCACAATCTTTGCTCCTAATGCCACAGCGGCAACAGCAACAGAGTGTCCCATAGAGTGGTCTGAAAGGCCCGCCACAACTTTAAAGCGCTTGGTCATATCGGGAATTGTCAAGACATTAGCTTCTTCTAAAGGAGTGGGATAAGAAGATGTACACTTCAGAAGAGCAATCTGATTATTACCCTCGCTACGGCAAATATCAATGGCTTCTTGTATGTCAGTCATCTCGGCAATTCCTGTAGAAATAAGAATAGGCCTGCCTTTTGAGGCCATTCTGCGAACAAGAGCTGTATCTGTAATCTCGAAACTTGCAACTTTATAAGCAGGAACGTTCATCTTTTCCAGAAAATCAACTCCTTCCAAATCTGATGGTGCTGAAAAGAACTCCATATCCAAATCATGGGCAACTTTCTGCAATTTGGGCAACCACTCCCAAGGCGTGTATGTTTCCTTATAGAGTTTGTTCAATGTCTTCCCGTCCCACAAAGTGCCTCCACCAATTTGAAAATATTCATTATCACAATCAATGGTAATACCTCCGTCTGGATTGTCATTCTGTACTTTTACAACATCGGCACCTGCTTTTTTCATTGCCTCGATGGTACGGACAGCAATATCAAAGCTCTGCAAATGATTACAAGACAGTTCTGCCAAAACCAGCGTTCTGTCCAGTTTATCAAAATTGATTTCTACCATATCTATATCTATGCAAATATACTATATTTAGAATTTGATGAGTTCTCCTTCAGAGTTAGTAAAATACTCCAAGTATCTACGTTTCATACGGGTGCCAAACTGAGGCGAGACATGGGGCAATGGTTCGCCTAACAATTGTTTAATGCGGAGATAAGGCAAATTTACTCCACCTGCTGCAATTACAGATACCGTAGCCGTCAAACGAGGATTAATATCCATTAAAACTGCCGTTCCATCTGCACTGCGCATAAAGTCAAAACCCACATTACCATCCATGTGCATCAAGCGCACCACATCGCTACATATTTTATAAGCTTGCCTGTCATAAGCCAATACGCTTTCCTGTGCAATACTCATAAGGCTAACGACATTTTCACGGCCTACCTGATAGATTACAGTACCCTTATGAGCCAAAAGGTCAACTGTGTATTCATTACCTGGCATGAACTCCACCAACATAAGTTCATCCAGCACATCCACTTCTTTCAAAATACTCAGCATATCATCGTAAGAAGTATAGAAACTGTTGGGCTTCTCATGGGCGAATAGCTGATAACGGGACTTGTTCGCATCAATAATTCTCACACCACGGCTTCCACTGCCATTGACTATTTTTAGGCATACAGGTTTTTGGGGATAACCCATATACTTACACCCTTCAACAAAGTCATTGACTGTATGGACTGGATAATATTCAGGCACCGGTATCCCTGCCTCTGCAAGCATTTGGTATGTCTTAAGCTTGTTATTTGCCACATCTACAGAATTGCTGTTGGAAACCGACAAAGTGACCCCTATCCGCTTGAAATCGTCCGATCGTTTCACCAATGCACTCACTTCCGCCGAAACTCCCGGGAAATAGATATCTACATGTTCTTTCTTGCAAATATCGAGCAATATGTTACAATAATCAGGATGAGTAGCTGCAGGTACTTGATAAAAAGCGTCAACCATATACCTGGCAGAAGGTTCATCAGACATATCCACACCTACTACCCTAATTTTACGTTCTCCATTATTTTTGAAGCAAGCTATGATGCCGGGAATAGATGGTGAGCCACTGGCGGAAATTAATACTGTGAGGTCTTTCATTGCTTCTCTGTTATAAAAGTGTTGAACACATCATCAAAAGTTTCTGCCCGTTTGATTACCTTAATCGTGCCATCTTGCGAATAACACAACATTTGGCAATCCGGTTGGATAAACGGTGGTTTTGATACGATTGAATAGCCCCCCACATTACCAAAGAGCAAAATGTCACTTACAGAAACTGGTTCCTTAAAGTCATGATATAAACAATCTTGTTCCAAACAAGTGTATCCCATAATATCTGTGATTCCCGAACTATAATTCGCATTGACAGAACCTGCAGAATGGACCACTCGATAAGGCACTTCCTTGAACTTGCAAATTTCACCGGCATTGTAATAGCAACTGTCCACGGTTACAAATTGTTTACCTCTAATAGACTTGATATTATCCACACGGGTTGCCAGTGATATAAACTTTGATATGAGGGTAGTACCCGGTTCTGAAAACAGAATAGGTTTCTTTTCTGAACCAGAAAAGAACTGCGCCATAGTTCCAGCCACTACGCGGGCGTAATCATCATAAGTCGGAACATGATCCCCAAACTGAATAGCGAGAGAAGGATCCATTTGTCCGAACATACCACTTCCAACGTCAACGTAGTCTACGGCTCCGTCAAAATAGTTAGAGATGACATCCAATAAACCGTCAATTCTATTTTGCCAAGCCTCTAATCCCCGTGCACGACTTATATGGCAGTGTACACCGCTCAAAACGACATTGCCGCATGCCTTTAGACAATCAATCGTACGTCGGAAAGATTCACTGTCTTTTTCCAGACCAAAACGTGAAATGTATCCAGCACCAATATCCATGTTAACACGGATACCGACCCTTATAATCTTGTTTGAATGAATGCGGGATATTTCAACGACACGTAAAGCTTCATCCTCACTGTCTATATTAGATATGCCCCCATTAAGAATATGCTCCTCCATACAACGGCCTTTACAAGGTCCGTTATAAATAATCTGACTGTCCGGATAGCCCAATCTTTTTGCTAAAGTATATTCCATATCGGACACAACCTCGGCATATCCCCCCATCTGTTTAACTAAATTACATATGTAGGGGGTATAGTTGGTCTTATAAGAGTAAGAAGGAATATAGTTATCGTAAACAGCACGGAAAGAGTCACATAATGATTGGAAGTTTTCACAAAAATCTTTTTCATGAAACAAATAGAATGGGGTTCCATAATCATGGACTAATCTTAGGATTTCACTATCCAATGCACTTTTCGTATCGGGATCCTTGGTATAAAACGGAAAATCTAACAGATATTTATTCATAAAAACAGTTTAAAATTTCAATACGGTTCCCGCATCAAATAGTTATAGCTCTTTACTCCCTCAAATGTCAATATATCTTCATTACACATAAAGCCATTATTCAAAAACACTCTTTGCGACGGTATATTCTTGTCTTTAACTTTTGCTATTAATTCTTTAATACCCATCCGGTTTGCCTCTTCTATGCCCAATCGAATAATAACATTACCCAAACCTTTTCCACGACTTTCTGATGATATAGAATAATCAATCTCAGCTTTACCCTCTTCAATATTGAATCGGACTTGACCAACAAGAGCACTATTCTTAACTAGAATAAAGATTTGAACATCATCTCTTTGCATACAATTGGCAAACCATTGACAATGACCACTATATTCAATAGGATCTGTATTAAACGCATTGTTACGAACAGTAGAATCATTGGCCCAATGAAACAGCAAATCTAAATCTTGAAAACGTACATTCCTAAGGTAATAACCATCTTGTAAGTTATGAAATAGCTGGCAATAGTTTTGACGAATGTCTTTCCCTATAGATGCGCAAGGAACCGTTGATGCATTAAGAGCATCCATATCTACATAGGGGTGCTCCACATTGCCCAAACCGATTACCCATCCTTTAGCAGTGACAAGATTATAGAAATCCATCTGATTATCTACAAACCACCCTGCCGCAACTTTTGTATTACAAAACAAAGCCTCAATGCACACTGTACTTGCTGAACAAATAACGAGATCTGACTGCCTAAACAAATCAGCCATTTGTTCAGCTGAAAGGCCTGAACAATATGTAAGGCGTCTATCTTGTGATATAGGGTGGATTGGTTTATAGGCATCACCTACAACTGCGGTTATTGATTTAATATTTTTGCTCTCAAGAAGATTACTTGCATAGTAACCGGTTGCATCAAAATCATCACAACCGCCAAATGTAATAGTAACTTTTTCTATACCCCCTATAGTATGACAACGCTGTTTTTTTACAGCTTCGATAAACGGATGACGGAGCAACGCCCAATCAACCCCCAAACAGAGTTTGGTATAGGGCTCTACATCAAACAAGGATTCATCCGTTAACCCATGGTTTATCACAACATCAGCCACATAATGCTTGTCGTGCATATCATCCACACACACCAGACAGCATCCCTTTTCTTTAATGGCACGCTGGTAATCAGTAGTAAAGAAATAGTTGTCAAGTACCACAATTTCGTCACCTTGCAAAAGGGAAAGGAACTCATCATAATGTGATTCTTCCTGTAAGGGGATGAAAGGACATACTTTCTCCATCTCACTTACCTGATATGAGGTAGGATGACAAGTAAAGAAGGTACAATCAAAATCGTCCTTCAGCATATCGGCCAAAGCCAGAGTACGAATAAAGTGACCGTAGCCGATGGTAGCACTTGCATCGGCACGGAAATAGATTTTTTTCAAGAAAATGAAATGAATTAAATTGAAATTATTGGAAATTCTTCACCACATCAGGCACAAGAGTTCCAGAGTGTGGGCCTCGACTGTACCGTATGATAACATCTATATTCTTCTTTTGACGTGCCGGACAAGAGGCAAATATAAGAAAGACAAACCGGATCAAGTGTCCGCATCTGCTTACATAACTCTACAATGCGATGCAAACCATAATACGCACGTATCAAACGCCAATCATCAAGATTGCCATACTCAAGTACTCGCTGAACCACTTGTTGAGGGCAGGCATCCATAGAAGCTTGAGACATATCAATGTCCCAAAACAAAAAGGGTGACAACTTACTCAAGCATTCTTTTTCGTCCATATACAGTTTCTTTTGCTACAAAAAAACAAATGAAGAAAACATCAAAAGAAGAGTGCTTCTTCTTTATGCATAAATACCTTCCTCCATAATGTTCAGTCTCAATATTCCGTCCATATCTTCACGCAATCTTACGATATCCACCGCGCAGCCAAACAAGTATTGAAGCTCTTCTTTGATGTGAACTAAACTAAACATGCTGGGCGTTTGCAATTCAACATAAACATCCACATCACTCTCAACAGTTTGTTCATCACGCGCTACAGAACCGAATATTCCCATACGCATAATGCCATATTTAGAAGCATTTTCGGCCATGTACTTACGCAAAAGAGTGATGTATTCAGATTTTGCCTTCATGTCTCTTTTTTTTACTACACACAAAGATAAATATCGAAACTAAAATAAAAACTGGCCGGAATCATGAAAAATCGGCTCCTAATCAGAGAAACTTTTGTTTTACCTTACTATTAATCCCCAATAGTTCTTGATGTTTCTCCAAGTATTCATAAATCATCTTATTCTCAATAGGAGTATTCTTGTAAAGCTGCTCATAGATTTCATTCATCAGCAAAAAATCGGCTTCTTCATCAACAGTCAAACGATAACTAAGCTTATTATAAGGATATTGCTTGCAAATATTTTTTTCATTACGAACTATGTAAGGGCAAACATGCTCTCTTTCTTCAGGAGTTTTAGCATGGTGATAAGCTTCTACTAAAGCATGCTTTGTAAATACCTCCACAGAAGTACCCAATGGGGTTTCGTTACAATACATATAATCCACATCACCCAAGTTTTCTATCATTTCATCAGCCAAATGCCAATCAACACACGGATTATCGCAAGTGGCCCTAACAATCAATTCCGGGCTATATCTCTCTGCACAATGATAAAAGCGCCCTAAAACATCATTTTCACTACCTCGATAATATTCTATCTTCTTATTATCCAAAAAATCGGCCAATTTATCATTTAAGGGAGTGTCCGGTATAGCAAATACAACCTTATCTATCTTCAAGGACTTATTGAGACGCATATTAACATGTTCGAGGATTGAAAGCCCACTGTTTCCCAACTCCATCAATACCTTCTCCGGCAGTCTTGATGAAGTCAAACGTGCTTGCACAATACAAAGTGTATTCACCATATTGTCCACCCTCCATCTACTTGAATATTCTGTCCCACCACATATTTTGATGCATCTGATGCCAAAAAAAGCAATGCACCTTTTAAATCCTCAGGATTGCCAATACGCCGGGAAGGATTTTTACCAGCCAAACAGTTCACGAACTCTTCATTCTTTTGTACAGAAGGTGAAGGAAAAGGTCCTGGAGAAATGGCATTTACACGAATATTATCACCTATTAGATATTCACCAAAGAATTTGGTCAGTTGAATGACTCCGGCTTTGGAGGCTCCGTATTGAGGAGGATTAAAGTTTGGTTTGCAATCACCGTCGTAAACCTTAAAGTCAGGAACCACCACACCGTACATAGAAGCGATGTTCACAATATTTCCAGACTTTTGTCCTCTCATATAAGGAATTACTTCGCGTATACACTTGTAAACACTACCTATAATACCATCAAATGAATAAGCCAAATCTTTGTCACTAACTTCTTCAGGATATTGACCGGACAGATATACTGCATTATTCACCAAAATATCAATACTACCATATGTTTTATTCACATCAGCAAAGCATTTTTTGATGCTCTCTGTGTTCGAAATATCCAAAGGGCAGAAATAGATATTGGAAACAATGGGAAAAGCCAATTTAAACTTTTGTTCATCTCTACCGGCCACAACAACTTTTGCCCCTGCTTCATTAAGAGACTGTACAAAAGCTTTTCCCAAATAACCGTAGCCGCCAGTGACAATGGCTACTTTATTCTCCAAAGAGAAAAAGTCTAAAACATTCATATTATAACCAATTAGAAGGATTCAACAAATAAGTTTCTTTCACAGTTATCTGTTTAGCCAACTCCTCAACCTCTTTCGTACAGATGGCCACATTGATATTGTTCTGCAACTGACTTATATTATCAACCCCTATCAATACACCATCAATAAAGGGGTTTCGAAGCACAAAACTTAATGCACATTGTTCAATGGTGATAGAATGCACTGCACAATAGGATCTAATCTGCAATAAATAAGGTTTCAATGGTTCCATCTGCCCACTAAGGCTACCCAGATCCTTAAAAAAAAGTCCCTGCAAAAATACAGAACGAGTATGTATCTCTACCCCAGACTGCTTAAGTTGAGGAAGATAAACATCGAACTGCCGATCGAAGAGATTATAAGGAAATTGTAAAATATCAAACTCTACTCTATTATCTAACAAATATTGCAGTTGATTGATATCATAAAGCGAAAAACCAATTTTTTCTACTTTTCCCTCTGCTTTGAGTTGCTTCATCTCTTCCCATAATTGGGGATGGGATTGATAGAACTCAAAATGATGAACAAGATAACCATATAACTTCTGTTGATGGAGCTTCTCTATAGAAGAAGCGAATACGGTAGCAACATTTTCTTTAGACTGGGGATATTTGGAAATAATCTGAAACTGAAGATTATTTTCAGAAAGAGACCTTCCTAAAACGCTCTCACTACTTCCATAGGCAGAGGAGGTATCAAACGTATTAATTCCGCTTTTCTTTGCCCACCTCAATATCTGCCCAACCTCATCTTGGTGTACCTGCCCAAACTGATTATTTATTCCATAGTCAAGTCCGAACTGTACGGTACCGAGAACAAGCTTGTTTACGCAATTCATTTCGCTACAAATTCTATAACCTTTTTAATCACATACTCCTGTTCCTCGTTCGTCAGCGTGGGATACATCGGAAGACTCAGACAATGTTCGTAATACTCTTCTACTATAGGTAAATCGCCTTTCCTATTGCCCCACTGCTGATAGTAAGGCATCAGATGAAGCGGAGCATAATGAACCTGCGCATAGACATTGTTCTCGTGCAGATAATTATAAAGACCCAAGCGGTCAGCTACTTGAATGATATAAAGGTGATAAGCATGATAGACATCGGCAGTATTGAACGGAGTCTTGATACCATCTATTCCGGAAAACGCTTCATTATAGCGTCTTACGATTTCATGACGACGTTCAAGACCTGCTTTCGCACGCTCCAGCTGAGAAATACCCAAGGCAGCCTGAAAATCAGTCAGACGGTAATTATACCCTAACTCCTGCATCTCGTAATACCAGCCACCATGATGCTCGTGCAATAAAGCAGGGTCTTTCGTAATGCCATGCGTACGGTAAAGACAAAGCTTGTCATAGAGCTCCTTGCTATTGGTGGTCACCATGCCTCCCTCACCCGTAGCGATATGTTTCACGGGATGGAAAGAGAATACGGCACAGTCGGCAAAACGACCGTTACCACAATGTTGTTTCTTGCCTTTACTGTCCATGAAATAGCCGCCGGGAGCATGGCAGGCATCCTCGATAATCCACAAACCGTACTCGTCGGCAAGCTTTCTGAACTCTTCCAGATCCAAAGGATAGCCTGCAAAATCAACCGGAACAATACCTTTGTAAGTACCGCGGGGAGAAGCTTTAAGCATGGCTTCGAGTTTACGGATATCCATGAGGTAAGTATCCTTGTCAATATCACAGAATACCACCTCGCCGCCACAATAGCGGATGCAGTTGGCACTGGCAGCAAAGGTCATGGGAGTGACAATCACCTTGTCACCCGGCTTTACATTCAGTGCGGTAGCTGCAAGATGAAGCCCCGAAGTAGCATTGTTCACCGCTACGGCATATTGTGCACCTACATATTCGGCAAATTTCGTTTCAAATTCCCTGATTTTGGGACCTTGTGTCAGGTAATCGCTTTTCAGGGTATCGATGACTGCCCGGATGTCCTCATCTGTGATATGCTGACGACCGTATGGAATAGGCTTGCTTATCATTTCACCTCGAAATTAGGGTCAACGTATTTCTTGATATTCTCGCGCATAGTCTCTACTGTCTCCCACTCCGTATTGTTGTCACTGCTGTAGTGGAAACCGTCGGGAACGGGTACTGCATTGTGATGTCTGATGAACTCTTCGCGACTGTGCTTGAAAGATACGGAAGGAAGAATGACATAATATCTGCCCAAATCGATTGTATCAAGAGCATCGGTTACAGTAATCATCTCCTCGTGCAGTTTCTCTCCCGGACGGATGCCCACTTCCACCTGCGGCAGATTGGGTGCAATGGCGGTAGCCACGTCCTGGATATGATAGGAAGGAATCTTAGGAATAAAGATTTCACCACCCAGGTGATGTCCGATGGCATACATGACCAAAGCGACACCGGCTTCCAGTGAAATGTTGAAACGGGTCATGCGCATATCGGTTATGGGAAGTTCCTTCGCCCCGTTGTCACGCTTGTTGATAAAGAAAGGGATTACGGAACCGCGGGAACCCATCACATTGCCATAACGGACTACGGAGAACCTGATGTCCTTGGAACCGCTGATATTGTTGGCGGCAGTAAACAGCTTGTCGGAAGTGAGCTTGGTGGCGCCATAAAGATTAATGGGGGCACAAGCCTTGTCAGTAGAAAGGGCCACCACATGCTGTACACCGGTGGCAAGAGCAGCCTTTATCACATTCTGCGCACCGTGTACATTGGTTTTGATGCACTCTTCGGGATTGTATTCAGCGGTATCCACCTGCTTGATGGCGGCTGCATGGATAATCACGTCCACTCCTTCGCAAGCCCGCGTCAGGCGTTCGAGGTCACGGACATCACCGATAAAGAAACGCAGTTGCGGATACTTATGACCGGGATATTTCTGTTTCAGCTCAAATTGCTTCAGCTCATCGCGGGAGTAAATAATAATTTTCTTTACTTGCGGATAATCACGGAGAATGGTTTCCACAAACTTCTTTCCGAAGGAACCCGTTCCTCCGGTAATCAATACGGATTTATTGTTAAGCATTATATGAAAAGTTTTATTCATCGATATATTCCCATGGATAGGGATTGTCTGTCACATTCTGAAATTCATCAACCGCTTCCTGCTGTTCGGGAGTAAGTGATAAGGAATCCCAGGAGGCGATGATGGAACGGCCTTCGTCGGCCAAAGACTCGTCGAACACTTCACCGTAGCAGGCGGTAAGCAGACGGAGCTTCAGTAAGGAAGCGGGAAGGGCGTCGAGCACATCCCAACAACAGTCCAGCACTTCCTGGACATGCTGCTGCTTTTCGCCATGGTCCACAAAAGAGGCGCTGTAACCCATAAGAAGGGCAAGACAGACATTTGCCTGCTCTTCGATGGTAGTGCCTTTTACACCCGACCGGTATAAAGCCATGGTAAGACGGTAGACCTCACCGTTCCGCCGTGACAAGTCATCGCTATAGACGGGACTGCCGTCCATACCCAAATACATCAGTTCGTGCGCAGCACGCTGAAGAGTGATTGCTTCTTCGGAAAGAGACATAAGCAATTATAGAATTAAGAATTAAAAATTAAAGTTCAGCCGATTACTTCTATAAGATCGGGATGGATAGTGGCCATGGCAACAGCTATGACACCTTGTATTTCGATAACCACGCGACGGTCACGTGCGCCTTTCACCTTCAGAAACACACCCTCTTGCCCCTCAAATTCACCGCCGGTAATCCGGACTTTGGTGCCTTTGGACAAGTTCAATTCATCCGGTTGAAAATAAAGAAGATGATCATCGTAAGTGCCGGATACGGCAATGAAACGCTGCATCTGACCGTCTGGGACAATAATCTTCTGCCCACTGCGGGTATCGGTGATATATTGCAGATAAGTGACTTGAGATTTTACACGCTGCACATCGGAAGGACGGGCATGGACAAAAAGCAGATTATGAACGACCGGAACCAGAGCACGGACTTTTTTCCCTTTTTTTATACATATCTTGTATTGCATAGGAATGAAACAGCCCAAATTTTCTTTCTTGAGCAGATGCATGGCATCTGGTTCTCTGCGGTAGGTGGCACGCATAGCATACCAGATTTCGACCTCTTTCTCTATTCCCATTTTTATGCTTTTGTTCAGACAAGGGTGTTCTCCTGGGGCTTTGAACCTCTTGCATACACTTGAAATTCAATTACTTGCGGACACTTTATGTAGAATACGACAAGCTTTATGCCCTTCTTGTCAACAGATTTTTTGCAGTCATTCATTACCTGTCAGGTAAAATGCTGTAAACGAATCTATTGCAAGCAAAAAGCGTTCAATAGACGTTCGTTTTTTGAACGTCAATATTTAAGAAAACTAAAGAGGGAAGATTACTTAAAAATTAGTAAAAGGAAGAAGTTAGAGAAATACAATGCAATAGGCTTACTGACAAAGTATTATACTCACTAAAAAGAAATTTATAGAATATTTTTATTAAACATTTTGCGAGATTCAAAAATACACGTTATCTTTGCGTTCATTAAACGAACGTTTAAAAAACACCTTTTCCAAACGAAATATTCCACTGTATAACAAATAATTACATTGAAATAAAAAATATCGTGTTTATAGAAATCAGATTCCTACAAACACGATATCAATTAAAAAAGAAATTACTATTCTCAGAAGTTAAAGATACCCAATTCCGGGAAAGTAGCCCCTTGCACTGCAAAACAGATTCCGAAGCAAGCCGCACTTACAATCCAAAGAATAACCAGCGTCCACTTCAAACCGGAATTCATCGGCTGCCATTTGAATATCTGACTGAAGATGGCCCATACAAGACTGACCAAAGGAATTCCTACCAGCAAGATTCCTGCAATGTACATCACAATGGCAGACAACGGAGAAGTAGGCAGTACCACATCAGCCATCGGGAAAAAGGAAATGAGAGCCGCACCGCCACCAACAGCCACCGCTATCGCAGCAAACAACAACGCCACAAATACCACTCCAAATACAAACAATACCGGGCTGCAGATAATGGCAAATATCACCAGACAGATTTTCAAGAACCAGCCGACAATCATCACCAATGCATCTCCCAACTTCTGCAAGAAAGTACGGGGTTTGTCCGACCTCATATAATCATTCACCCCATTGGCAACCTTCTCAAAACCGTCCGTCACCGTCTTTCCGATATTCTCCACCGTAACGGCCTCGCCACGCATACTCAACTTCTCGGCCGCTGTGCGGGCTTCCGGTATAACCAGCCAACACACGATATAGACCGGTATCAATGTCCCTACCCCACAAATCAAGATGACAAGCAGTAACAGTCGAAGTAAAGTTACATCCCATCCCAGGTAGGCAGCCATTCCACTGATGACACCACCCAGCATTTTGTCATCCGGATTGCGGTATAGACGACGGCGTGTAGTGCCATAAGCGGTATTGCTGTTCCAAGCACCGGCACCATAGCCGCCCCCGGCACTCGTGCTGCCGGAATCGGCACTAGCACTCTCTCCTTCCGCCTCCATATCTTCCGGCTTTCCCATGCGGGCAATCACCTCTTCCACATCGGCTATCGTGATTACTTGCGAACCGGCCGACAATTTCTCGGCAAAGAGTTCGGAAATACGGCGTTCAATATCATCTACAATCTCGTCGGCACCGACTTCCTTGCGGAAGTGCATCTTGAGATTACTCAGATAATTATCCAAAAGACGGTATGCGTCATCATCAATATTGAAAACGGTTCCACCTAAATTTACAGTTAATGTCTTTTTCATAACACATTATTTATTTACAATTTTACTATTTACGATTTACCATCCGGCGAATTACGGTATATTCTCTTCGGCTATTTCAAGAATTGCTGATGTGATTCACCGTCTCGTTCAACTCTTTCCAGGATGTTTCCAGTTCACCGAGAAAGACTTCTCCTTTTTCCGTCAACCGGTAATATTTACGGGGAGGACCTTGCGTAGACTCAATCCATTCATACCCCAAAAGGTCGTCGTTCTTCAAGCGGGTGAGCAACGGATAAAGTGTACCTTCCACCACAATCAGTCTGGCTTCTTTCAACTTCTGAATGATATCCGAAGCATAAGCCGGCTCTTTGTGAAGCAGCAGCATGATGCAATATTCAAGCATGCCCTTGCGCATTTGCGACTTTACATTGTTTACATCCATAATGGTATTTACTATTTGACAATTTACGATTTACTATTTGGCTGCACAATAGAGTAATGAGTATCCTTATTCATTCTATTGTTGTTCCTTGTATGGCACAAATATATGTATTATATCAGTACCTTGCATTACAAAGTACCATATATTAAACATTATTAACAAGAAAAGTAGTTCACGCTACTCTATAACATCAGTAACGTGAACAGAGAGGAAGAGGGATATTTACTGATGGATAACAATTTTATCCAATATACCGGTCAGACTCGCAATTGCTACTCCGTAGTTGGTTATGGGGATGTGCTGTGCGCAGGCATGGGCTATACGATTGAGAACGTACTTCCGGTTGAACATGCAAGCGCCACAATGGATAATTAAATCATATCGGGACAAGTCTTTGGGAAAGTCATTTCCAGATACAAAGTCTATCTGCAATTCCTCGCCGATGCGCTTTCGTAACAGGCGGGGAATTTTGACGGTGCCGATGTCCTCGGTCAGCGGGGCGTGGGTGCAGGCTTCGGCTATCAGCACACGCGATTGGGGTGTCAGGCTATGAATAGCGGCAGCTCCCTCTACAAAGGCATTGATGTCTCCTTTGTAACCGGCAAAAAGAACCGAGAAGGAAGTAAGACTACTCTCGGCAGGCTTTTGTTGATAGACGATGGGGAACACCTGAGAGTCTGTGATTATCAGCTTAGGCGGACGGACAAGGGCTTGCAGGGAGACTTGCAGCTTGTCGGTGGTACAGCTCATCACTAAGCACTTTTTATCCAACAGTTCGCGGATGGTCTGCACTTGCGGAAGAATGAGACGACCTTTGGGGGCTTGTATATCCTGGGGCATCACCAGCAGGACGACATCTCCTTCACGTACCAAATCGCCCGTGATAGTCTGCTCACCAAAATTCTCGGGAAGCTTTTCGAGGATAGCATCGAAAATGCCTTGAATGCCGGTACCCTCTTTGGCACTGACCACAACGGGAGCCTGCCCGCACTCCTTTTCAATCCGAAGAACCACGGAAGCGGTGTCTTGACGGGAATCGGCTTTATTCAGTATCAGTATCACGGGGATTTCGCGCGCTGCCAGCAGCTTTAGCCATTGCTGTTCCAGCGTTCCGTCAGCTTCATAAAGCAAGAGGGCGATGTCCGCTTTCTCCACCGTCTTTAAGGTACGCTCCACGCGCATACCGCCCAGTTCGCCTTCGTCGTCATCAAAACCGGGAGTATCGATAAAAAGGCACGGGCCCAAAGGATATACTTCCATGGCTTTGGTCACGGGGTCGGTAGTAGTGCCGGGCGTTGCGGATACCAATGCCGTGTCTTGCCCGGTCAAGGCATTGACAAGGCTGGACTTTCCGCTGTTCCGTCGTCCAAAGACGGCAATGTGCAGGCGGTTGGAACGAGGTGTATTATTCATAAATCCGAAATCTAAAATCTAAAGTCTCTTTTCCCCTCCCCTATCTCCTGAAGATTACGTTCGGCTATCGCCCGTATCTTGGGGTTCGGGATATGCTCCATCTCCTCACGAATCAGCCGCATGCCCTTCTCCTTGGTTTCGGAGGAGGCATAGTCCTCCAGATATTCTTTTAATGTCATCAGTGCATTGGGCTGGCAGCAGTTTGCTATCTGTCCGCGCTTGACGAGCGACATGAAGCGGTCTCCGGTACGTCCCTCGCGATAGCAGGCGGTGCAGAAGCTGGGGATATGCCCCAGGTCGAGCAGCCAACTCACCACTTCATCCAGCGTGCGCCGGTCGCTCACATCGAATTGGGAGGAATCTTCCTCTTTGGCTTCCGGCACGGCATAGCCTCCCACGCTGGTGCGCGAACCGCCGCTTATCTGCGAAACGCCCAGTTCGAGCACCCGACGGCGTACGGCTTCCGACTCACGGGTGGAAATAATCATTCCCGTATAAGGCACCGCAATGCGGGTAACCGCCACAATACGGCAGAACATCTCATCCGAGATGGCATCAGGAAAATCCTCGGTCGAAATATCATCTGCCGGACAGATACGCGGCACGCTGATGGTATGCGGACCCACGCCAAAGGTAGCTTCCAGATGTTCGGCATGCATCAGCAGTCCTACAAAGTCATAGCGATAGGTATTCAGACCAAACAATACACCGATACCTACATCGTCGATGCCACCCTCCATAGCGCGGTCCATCGCTTCGGTGTGGTAGGCATAATTACTTTTCGGTCCCGTGGGATGCAAGGCTTCGTAATGCTCTTTGCTGTAAGTCTCCTGAAAAAGGATATAAGTGCCGATACCTGCCTCTTTCAGCAACCGATAGTTTTCCACTGTAGTGGCGGCTATGTTAACATTCACCCGGCGGATGGCCCCGTTCTTGTGGTGGATGCTGTAGATGGTGCGAATGGACTCTAAGATATAGTCGATAGGGTTGTTTCGAGGGTCTTCTCCGGCTTCCAGCGCCAGGCGTTTATGTCCCATGTCCTGCAAGGCGATAACCTCGCGGCGTATCTCCTCTTGCGAGAGTTTCTTGCGGGGGATGGTACGGTTCTTGGCATGATACGGGCAATAGACGCAACCGTTCACGCAATAGTTGGAAAGGTAAAGCGGGGCAAACATCACAATGCGGTTGCCATAGAATTTCCGTTTGATTTCACGTGCCAGATGATAGATGCGCTGCACCAGTTCCGGCTCGTCACATTCCAGCAGCAGGGCCGCCTCCCGATGGGAAAGCCCCTGGCACAAAGCAGCCTTGTCAATCAAACTTTCAATGAGCGGACGGTTGTTGCGGTTTGCCTGCGCATACTCCAATGTATCCAATATCTCCTGGTGATTGATGAATTCTTCTGCTTGTCTTGACTTTATGTTATACACTTCGTAAATTGATAATTGGTAATTAAAATAAAGAATGAAGATTTGAAAATTATCAATTATCAACGGTTAATTCTCCATTCTCATAATCTCCTCTCTCTTTTGATACCTCGTAGCCTATCCCTTTCAGTTGTTCCTCCAATTTTTGCAAACCTTCTGCCGCTTCGGCACCCGCAGAAGCTTTGTTATCATAAAGGGAGTACTTCGTCCGCTGATGAGAAGGCGAAAGATTAGGCATCACGACATTGGCGCCAGCCAATATTCCCCGTTCCCGTCCGTCCGGAGCAAGTGTGGCCAGGGCAGTGGTAGCAGGTATCAGTGCCGCGGGATGCATCAGCCGGAAGATAGAAAGCAACTTCAGCGTCAACTCCATATCTCCCGGCGGAAAAGAGGCAAACGGAGTATCGTGATGCGGAAGAAAAGGTCCCATGCCTATCATCTCCGGCTGAAACCGTTCGATGAAGAGAATATCTTCTACCAGATGGTCCACCGTCTGGTAAGGACTGCCTACCATGATTCCGGTTCCCACTTGATAGCCTATCTCTTTCAGCCAGTCCAAGCATTGCAACCGATGGGAAAGGGACATCTCAGCAGGATGAAGCCGGTGATAATGCCCTTCGTTGCAGGTTTCGTGCCGCAACAGATAGCGGTTGGCACCTGCCAGGAAGAAACGTTCGTAGGCTTCCCGCGATTTTTCGCCCAAAGATAAGGTAATGGCACAATCCGGGAAGGATTGCCGGATGGCGGCAACTGTCTCCACCATCCCCTCATCCTTCACCGCCGGCGCTTCGCCCCCTTGCAGCACAAAGGTACGGAAGCCCAACCGATAGCCTTCATGGCAACACGAAAGAATCTCCTCCTGCGCCAGCTCATAACGGGTTATGTTCCGGTTCTCCTTCCGTATGCCGCAATAGTAGCAGTTATTGCGGCAACGGTTGGTTATCTCAATCAGTCCGCGAATGAAGATTTTATTGCCAAAGCGGGCAAGCGCTTCTTCCCGGGCAAGCTCCTGCAGGTAGGCTGCAAGTTCTGTGTCCCGGCAAAGAAGCATGGCTTTATACTCTTCGGCATCCAGCCTGCGGTTGCTCCGCAGTTTGTCAATCAAATGCTTCATATAAACGGACAAAGGGCTAATACGTCTCTTTCCTCTTTGCCAACTCCTGCGTCAGCTGGCGCTTTCCGGCAGTTATTTCATTGTGCGAACATGGCCCGGTAATACAACCGCCCTCGCAAGCCATCACTTCAATAAATTGCCCCGGAGCCTTGCCCGACTTGGCGTAAGCACGCAACGCACCGATAGCCTTCTTATCCAGATTAGCCACTTGTACGGCATTGATTTTATCTGCCTCTTCCTTCAGATAGGCTTTCACGGCACCCATCACGCCTCCTGCCTGCGCAAAACCATGCGCCTCGCGCACGGAAGTGAAACTCATGGAATAGGGCTTTGCCTGCTCCATCTGAATATCCAGCCCGGCAAGCACGGAAGCCACCTCCTCGAAAGTCATGATAAAGTCCACCGCCTCGTCGCGCTGCGCCTCTTTGCGCTTGGCAACGCAAGGACCTATGAAGACCACCTTCGCATCCGGATACTTCTCTTTAGCAATGCGGGCAGCATAATACATTGGCGAACCGGTGCCCGACACGTAAGGCTTCATGGCAGGAATATGCTTGTTCACCAACTCTATATAAGACGGACAACAGGAAGTCGTCATAAACTTCTGACCCTCCTCCAGCTTCTCAATCAGCTCGTGCGCCTCGTTGCTGACGGTATCCATCGCACCCTGAGCCACCTCAATGACATCCGTAAAACCGACTTGTTTCAATGCGCCATATACTTGTTCAATAGTCGTCTTGAACTGCCCCAGGATGGACGGAGCCACGATAGCCACCACCTGCTCACCCTTGCGGATTCTGTGCAACACGTCGAACACCTGCGATATTTCGAAAATTGCTCCGAATGGACATGCATTGAGACACTTTCCGCAATAGATACATTTGCTTTCGTCAATATGCTCTATCCCCTTCTCATCCTTACTGATGGCTTTCACGGGACAAGCTTCCTCACAAGGTACGGGAATATAAACAATGGCATGGTAGGGACAACTCTTATGGCAGATGCCGCAACTGATACATGCATCATGGTCAATCCATGCCTGACCGCTCTCCTTGACATGCACTGCCTTCTTGGGACAATTCACCTGGCAACTGCGTGCCGTACATCCGCGGCAGAGGTTCGTAATCTCGTAGTTAATCTGCACACATGCCGAACAAGCTTCGTCAATCACACACATGATGTTGTCTTTCGGCCTGCCATTTTCCGCTCTGTCCAGTGCACGGGCAGCGTACTCCGACAAGGGGGTCAGCTCATCCGTCTCGTCCTCCATATCGAGTCCCAGAAGCGGCAATGACTTGTACTTCCACACCACGCGCTCTTTGTGCACACAGCAGCGTCCCGCGTGCTTGGACCTCTTCGGACTCAGCTCGATGGGCAGCCGGTCTATTTTATCCACAAGTTCGTTGTTATTCCACAGCTTTACCAGTTCCTTCAGTAATCTGTGGCGGACAATCATAATGTTGCTCGTAAATGCCATAATTTTTAAAATCAAAATTAGTTAGTTCGGTAACGGTCTGCAAAGATAACGATTGTTTCACAAAAAAGGCTTAACTTTACACCCCAAACAGTATAAATACAACCGATATGTTTACCATAAGAAAAGCAACGACAGCAGACTGCGCACTGATTCAGAAACTTGCGCAGCAAATATTCCCCGTCACGTATAAGGATATCCTTACTCCCGAACAGACCGACTACATGATGGAATGGATGTATTCATTGGACAATATCCGCAAGCAAATGGAAGAGGAAGGCCACGTCTACTTCCTGGCCTACGAAGAATGTGAAGCGGCGGGCTATGTGTCCGTACAGCAGCAAGGAGAAGATTTATTCCACCTGCAAAAGATTTATGTGCTCCCCTATTACCAGGGTGCACATTGCGGCAGTTTCCTCTTTCGAGAAGCCATCAAGTACATCAAGGAAGTACATCCCGGCCCTTGTCTGATGGAATTGAATGTAAACCGCAACAACAAGGCACTGCAGTTTTACGAACATATGGGAATGCGAAAACTCCGTGAAGGGGATTTCCCGATAGGAAACGGATATTACATGAATGACTACATCATGGGACTGGAAATCTGAGTCCCGGCATTAAAAGCCCTCCAAAAACTAAAGGCTGCGCAGTTCATTACGAACATTGCGCAGCCTTTAGTTTTATCTTTCGTTTCCGATTACTTCGCCACCTTTTCAAGCCATTTCAGCATGAACAGCATGGTGAACATGGAAATGCAGCACGCTACTACAAATACCGTCCACGTCATCCAGATAGGAATACTTTCGTAGAGGATAGCACCGATAACGAGCAACTGATTACCAATGGCAGTAGCACCGAGCCAACCGCCCTGCATGATACCCTGATATTTGGGAGGAGCCACCTTGGATACGAATGAAATGCCCAACGGAGAAATGTACAACTCGGCAACAGTCAATATCAGATAGGTAACCATCAGCAACAGCGGAGTCACCTTCACCGGAGAGGTACCCAAAGCGATAATATCCTTGTGCATCGGCAAGTTGCTTACATAAGAACCGATAGCCATTATAAGGAAGCCAGTGGCAGCAATACCCATACCGATGGCAATCTTCCGCGGAGTGGAAGGCTCTTTACCCTTGGCACGCTGTGCTGCAAAGACAGCCATGATGACCGGAGTGAGAGACACAACGAAAATCGGGTTCAAAGACTGGAACAGCTCAGCTGAAATAGCCATGCCGAACAAATTCAAATCTGTATATTCCTTGGCAAAATAAGTCAGTGTCAATCCATTCTGATGGAACGAGAACCAGAAGAAAATTACCACACCGAATACGGCAAACAATGCATACATGCGCTGTCTTACCTCTTGTGCATTCATCTCCACTGCAGTGGCATCGCCCGCTTTTGCAGCAACCTTCTTGCTGGGATCGGGGAATTTCTTTCTGTTGATGACGAAAATTACCAAAGAGAGAACCATAGCCAGGATAGCTACACCGAATGCATAATGGAAACCAGTGGTGAACACGTTCAGATATTCATTGGCAAATACCGTCATATCCGTTACGGGTGTTCCGGAAATAGTGGCTTTGGCTGCCAATGCGCTATAAGTGTCCACAGCCTCGGGAGTCAGCGTTCCTGCCAGATGTCCGTGGCAAAGGGCAGGCAGGTCGGCATCATAATTGTAGCCGAATGTGGACAACCACCAGTTACGCACGCCTACTGCGGCAAACGGGGCAAAGATGGCACCTACATTGATGAACATATAGAATAAGGAGAAACCGGAATCGCGCATGCTGGAGTACTGAGGATTGTCGTACATCTGCCCTACGAGCGCTTGAAGATTTCCCTTGAAAAGACCATTTCCGAAAGCAATGACAAACAAGGCTGCACAAGTAATCACCAGAAACAAGGTCTTATTGGCAACCGGTGTAGGAGACGGGATGGCCAGCATCAAGTAACCTACCGCCATCAAAACAATACCGGCAAAGATGGTACCTTTGTAATTACGGGTTCTGTCGGCAATAATACCACCTATCAATGCTAGAATGTAAATAGAAAAATAAAATGTTGAGTAGATCAAACCTGCCTCTTTTCCATCCAGTCCGAACTTGGCTTGCAGAAAAAGTACAAGAATGGCCATCATGGTATAAAAGCCGAAACGCTCGCCCAAATTAGCAAAAGATGCGGCAATCAGACCTTTAGGGTGTTTGTTGAACATAAAAATTAGTTTTTAGAATTAGTAATTGGATTGATTTCTTGAATAATTCCTGCAAATATATAAATTCTATTGAAGATTTCCTTATAAAATTAAAATATCTCGGCAGAAATAGAAGATTTATTCATTAAAAAGAATACAAACCTCTGCATGCACTTCCCTTACCAAATCCTTCGGATCCAACTTAAGCTGCAAACCGCGTTGTCCGGCACTGATATAGATATACGGAAACCGCAGGCACGTTTCATGGATATAGGTAGGGAAAGGTTTCTTCATGCCGATGGGTGAACACCCACCCCGGATATAGCCAGTCAGAGGTAAAAGTTCCTTAACCGGGATAAGGTCACATTTTTTGTTTCCTGACGCTTTTGCCGCCAGCTTCAAATCCACTTCGTGCTCACCCGGGATGACACAGACAAAATAACCGGATTTATCACCGTGAAGAATCAGCGTCTTGAACACGCAATTGATGTCCTCACCCAAACTGGCAGCTACATGCACTGCACTTAAGTCGTTCTCATCCACCTCGTAGGGAATGAGCTCATACGCAATCTTGGCCTTGTCGAGAAGCCTTGCTGCATTCGTCTTATTGATTTTCATAATATTCTCTATGATGAGATAATTATCACTTGATATTCAATTCTTCACGCAGGAACTTAGGCGTATAGCCTTTCTTGCTTTTAGCAACCTCTTCCGGGGTTCCGCAGGAAAGGAGTTCTCCCCCTCCCTTACCGCCTTCTGGCCCCATATCGATGATATAGTCCGCCATCTTGATGACATCGAGATTATGCTCTATGACGATGACGGTATTCCCTTTGTCTACAAGTTTGTTCAACACGTTCATCAAAACGCGGATATCTTCGAAATGAAGTCCGGTAGTAGGTTCGTCAAGGATATACAGAGTCTTGCCCGTATCACGTTTGGAAAGTTCCGTAGCCAACTTCACGCGCTGGCTCTCACCTCCGGAGAGCGTGGTGGAAGACTGGCCCAACTTGATATAACCCAATCCCACTTCCTGGATAACCTTAATTTTGTTCAATATCTGAGGCACATTCTCGAAAAACTCCACCGCACGGTTGATGGTCATATCCAGCACATCGGCAATGGATTTTCCCTTAAAACGCACTTCCAGCGTCTCTCGGTTGTAACGCTTGCCGTGACATACCTCGCAAGGCACATACACATCCGGCAGGAAATTCATCTCAATGCACTTGTACCCATTGCCTTGGCAAGCTTCGCAGCGTCCGCCACTGACGTTGAAGGAAAAGCGTCCCGCCTTATATCCACGTATCTTCGCTTCGGGCAAGCCGACAAACAGATTGCGGATATCGGAAAACACACCGGTATAAGTGGCAGGATTGGAACGCGGCGTTCGTCCCAAAGGAGACTGGTCCACATTCACCACCTTGTCTATATATTCCAGCCCTTCAATACTGTCATAGTCCAAAGGATCCTGCAGTGAACGATAGAACTTCTGCGAAAGAATAGGCTGCAACGTCTCGTTGATAAGCGTGGACTTGCCACTGCCGGAAACACCGGTAACGCAAATCAGCTTGCCCAGCGGGAACTCCACATCCACATTCTTCAGATTATTACCCTTGGCGCCACGCAGCCACAGACTGTGTCCATTGCCCTCGCGACGCTTGGCAGGCACCTCAATGGCACGCTCACCATTCAAGTATTGGGAAGTCAGCGTATGCGTCCGGAGCATTTCACGGGGAGTACCGGCAAAGACAACATCCCCTCCCAGCCTACCAGCTTTCGGCCCCATATCAATGACATAATCGGCGGCAAGCATCATATCCTTGTCATGCTCCACCACAATGACGGAGTTGCCAATGTCACGCAGTTCCTTCAAAGAGTGTATCAAGCGCTGGTTGTCGCGTTGGTGCAGGCCGATACTCGGCTCATCCAATATATACAGCACATTCACCAGCTGTGAACCTATCTGCGTAGCCAGGCGGATACGCTGGCTTTCACCACCGGAAAGGCTGACGGAACTACGGTTCAGCGAAAGATAATCCAGACCTACATCAAGCAGAAATTTGAGCCGTGTACGGATTTCCTTCAGGATTTCACCGGCAATCTGCTGTTGTTTGCTACTAAGATACGGGTCTACGTTTACCAGCCAGTCATACAGTTCATTGATGTCCATCGTAGACAATTCGTAGATGTTCTTGTCGTGAATGCGGAATGAAAGCGCTTCCTTATTCAACTTGGCGCCATGACACTCCGGACAAACGGCAGTCTTGGCAAACTGGTCCGCCCACTTCTGTGCCGTGGCAGAAGCATCCTTCTCCTGCAACATCTGGATATACTTTACAACCCCCTCAAACGTCACAAAATAATCGGAAGAGGTGCCTATCAGTGAACTCTTTATCTTGATACGCTCGTCCGAGCCGTAGAGAATCTCGTCGATGGCATCCTCCGGTAAGTCTTTGACCGGTGTTTTCAGCGTTGCTTCATATTTCTCCAGCAAGGCAGTAATCTGCCAGAAGATCATGCTGTTCTTGGCTTTCCCCAACGGTGCGATGGCACCTCCGGCAATGGAGAGCTCACGGTCGGGAATCACCTTGTCAATATCAATCTGGCTGACCACCCCCAATCCCTTACACTTAGGGCATGCACCTTGCGGCGAATTGAAGGAAAAGTTGTGCGGCGCCGGTTCCCGATAGGACAACCCCGTCACGGGACACATCAGCCGTTTGCTGTAATGACGCACGCTATCCGTCTGCGCATCGAGTATCATCAGCAATCCGTCACCTTGACGCATGGCAGTGGCCACGCTGTTCTTCAGGCGTGTGTCATCCTTGTCCGTCACCACCAGCTTGTCTATCACCACCTCCACATCATGGTTCTTATAGCGGTCCAGCTTCATGCCTGGCAAGGCTTCGCACACCTCACCATCCACACGTACGTAGAGATAGCCTTTCTTACGCACCTGCTCGAAGAGCTCCTTGTAATGCCCCTTACGGCTGCGCACCAGCGGAGCAAGGATATAAATGCGTTTTCCTTTGTAATCCTTCAGGATAAGATCAAGTATCTGTTCCTCGGTATACTTCACCATCTTCTCGCCGGAGAGATAAGAATAAGCCTCTCCCGCACGGGCATACAACAAACGAAGGTAATCATAAACCTCTGTCGTTGTACCCACCGTGGAACGTGGATTCTTATTCGTGGTTTTCTGCTCGATGGAGATAACCGGACTCAGTCCCGTTATCTTATCCACGTCCGGACGTTCCAAATTTCCCAGGAAGTTACGGGCATAGGCTGAAAAGGTCTCGATATAGCGGCGCTGCCCTTCGGCAAAAATAGTATCGAATGCCAAAGAGGACTTGCCGCTTCCGCTCAGGCCTGTAATCACAGTCAGGCTGTTAC
Organism: Bacteroides sp. CACC 737; assembly: GCF_013874375.1. Lineage (NCBI taxonomy): Bacteria > Pseudomonadati > Bacteroidota > Bacteroidia > Bacteroidales > Bacteroidaceae > Bacteroides > Bacteroides sp. CACC 737. The sequence goes on along the minus strand of NZ_CP059408.1, from coordinate 1,298,871 downwards.
GGGGAATCTCGGCATCGATATTCTTGAGGTTGTGCACGCGCGCACCATATACATTGATATATTCTGTTTCTTCTTGCATGTTGATTTATCCTATCGTTTTAACTGCAAAAATAACTGTTTCCCCCCGAATATCAGCCGAAAAGCGCTATTTTTCAGTTTTGAAATGCACAATATTATTTCTTAACGCAATCCTTTGGTTTGAATGCCACAATATTCGTACCTTTGCAGCTACTTTGGGAAATTGTAAACATAAACCAACGATTACTGAATGAAAACGATTAACCGCATTATCTGCTCCCTGCTGCTTGCCAGTGCATGCAGTATCGGTGCAATAGCACAAGAGAATCAATCTTATTTTCTGCATACTATCGAAAAAGGACAAAGTCTCTACTCCATCGCCAGCATGTACGGCGTCAGCCAGTCGGACATCATCAAACTGAACCCCGGCAGTGACGAGAAAATATTCATCGGACGCACATTGCGTATTCCACGCAGCGCTGCCAACATACAAAAAGAAACATACCATACCATCGAAACCGGTGAGACCCTTTACCGACTGACCGTGAAATACAATGTATCTGCCAAAGCCATCTGTGACGCCAACCCGGGACTGAGCGCCGAGAATTTCCGTATCGGACAAGTAATCCGTATCCCTTCCACAACCGAGCCCCAAACCATGGTCCCGGTTGAGACACAAAGCAGCACTGTGGTTGCCAACAACAATATTCTCGGCCCCGTAGAGTCACGATGCCGTGACATGCATAAAGTGAAGCGGAAAGAAACCGTATTCAGCATCAGCCGTGAATACGGCATCAGCGAAGCCGAACTGATAGCCGCCAACCCGGAATTAAAAGGCGAAAACAAAATAAAGAAGGGAACCTTCCTCTGCATTCCCTATCCCAAAGCACAGACGGAGCAAAATATCCAGTCGCAGGCAATACCTACCGACAGCGAGCTGTTCCGTGAAAACCGGAAAAAGACAGAACGCTTCAGCACCATCAAGGCTGCCGTCATCCTTCCCTTCCTGGACGGGGTATCAAAGAGCGAGTCTTCCCGTATGGTGGAATACTACGAAGGCCTGCTGATGGCCGTAGACAGCTTGAAACGTACTGGCACTTCCATTGACTTGTACACTTACAATTCTGGTCCCGAAAGTGCCTCGCTGAACTCCATCCTGGGCAAAAGCGAGATGAAAGACATGGACATCATCTTCGGGCCTCTGTACCAACAGCACATCAAACCTCTGGCCGAGTTTGCCAAGAAACAAGACACACGCCTGGTGATACCATTCACATCGAAAGACAACACGGTATTCCAGAATCCGGCGGTCTATCAGATAAATACCCCCCAATCCTATCTGTACTCCGAGGTGTACGACCACTTTGTGCGCCAGTTCCCCAATGCCAACGTCATCTTCATTGAAGCCAGCCAGGGCACCAAGGACAAGGCAGAATTCATCAAGGGACTGAAAGATGAACTGCGCAACCGTTCCATCCCGATGAAGAGCCTGAAAGAGGATGTCACCGTAGAATCCCTGAAAACAGTATTACGCACGGACCGTGAGAATATCTTTATCCCCACATCCGGCAGTAACCTGACATTGATTAAGATACTTCCCCAATTGACCTTATTGGTGCGCGAACAACCCGAAAGCCGTATCCATCTGTTCGGCTATCCGGAATGGCAGACCTACACCAAAGACCACTTGGAAGCCTTCTTTGAACTGGACACCTATTTCTATTCCTCTTTCTATACCAACAACCTGCTGCCTGCCGCCATCAACTTTACCAAAAACTACCGCAGATGGTATGGCAAGGAGATGGACGAGCGCTATCCCAAATTCGGAATGCTGGGCTTCGATACCGGTTATTTCTTCCTGAAAGGACTTGCGCGCTATGGCTCTTCTTTCGAGAAGAACATGCAGGGACTGGATTTGATTCCCATCCAGACCGGCTTCAAGTTCCAACGGGTAAACAACTGGGGAGGCTTCATCAACAAGAAGGTGTTCTTCGTGCACTTCACCAAGAACTTTGAGCTGGTGAAGTTGGACTTTGATTAGGGATTAAGGATTAATAATCTGATAATCCACTATATAACTATTAACTTGTAGCTTGTAACTTATAACTTATAACATGAACCTGAGAACAATCATCATATTCGCCCTGCTGGTGTGTGCATGTATATTGCCCCTGCATGCGCAGGTGGGCGAGCAACGCCACAACTTCGCTGTGGGCGTCAATGGAGGCATCAATCTGAATAGCGTAAGCTTCTCTCCCTCTGTCAAGCAGAAGAATCTGATGGGTATCAACGGCGGTGTAACAGCCCGATACATTTCCGAAAAATACTTCAGTATGATTTGCGGTGCACAAATCGAGCTGAACTTCTCACAACACGGTTGGGACGAGTATTACGAGGACTATCCCACACTGAGCTACACCCGCACCATGAACTATGTGGAAATACCGTTCCTGGCACATCTGGCATTCGGCAAGGACCGCGGTTTGCAATTCTTCATCCATGCCGGTCCGCAGATAGGTTTCCTGCTTGGCGACAGCGAAAAAATAGACGGCGACTGGGACGGCACTGTAGCAGAATCCTACACCAACATCACCGTGGAACAGCACGGCAAGGCCATAGACAACAAATTCGACTACGGCATTGCAGGCGGAGCAGGCATAGAGCTGCGCACCAAGGCAGGCAATTTCATCGTAGAAGGAAGATACTACTATGCTTTATCCGATTTCTATGGCAGCACCAAGAAAGACTTTTTCTCACGCTCCGCACACGGAGTCATTACGGCCAAGATAACTTATCTCTTCGACTTGAAGAAGTAATGCTTATAGGAGACACCCGTTTCCACATATAGGAACGACAATTTCCTCTAATGGGAACAGTATAATGGAACGGCTGTAACCTCAAGCGGAAACGATACAAAAGGCAGACCACGTATTCCGAATGAAATACGTGGTCTGCCTTTTGTTATTATCAAGTAGATAAACCTTCTTATCTTCTTAAACGGTCTGCCGCCTTCACCATCACCTCATCTTTGTAGATGGCACGGAAGGCCAGATAGTTAAGGATGATGGCTACCACCGGAAGGCAAAGCGCCCATCCTAACTGGAAAGTCATTGCATCCAAATCACCCTTCAAAATAAACATAAATACACAGAAGGCTATGTAGTAGCCTATCAGCAGAATGCTGCTGAAAATCGTCATGCGTATTTGCAACATACGGTTACGGAAAAGGAATATCGTACAGAAGGCAACAAGTGCACTGAGCAACAATATCCCGAACAAGCCCCAAGTAGACTGAAATCCTCCGTCGGCCAAAGCCACTCCCAGAGGTTTGAAAACATGCGCCGTCACTCCGTCCGCTCCGATGAACTGTCCTACAGGCATGCAAATTGCCACAACCAACAGGATAGTTACCAACAACAAATAAACAGATTGAATACGTTGTATCATTACTGTAATTTTTCTTTTTCCTTAGCCGGGTTACGATAGTAAATCTTACCCTCCACATACTCTTGTGTTGCAATCAATGTCGGCTTCGGCAGTTTTTCGTAATAGCGGGAAATCTCAATCTGTTCCCGGTTTTCGAACACTTCTTCCAAATTATCATTGTAAGAGGCAAACTCAGCAAGCTTTTTGGAAAGGTCATTCTTGATTTCCACACTAATCTGGTTGGCACGTTTTCCGATAATCGCTACGCTTTCGTATACATTACCGGTATCCTCACACAACTCCATCATATCACGGGTCACCGTAGTAGTAGGAGCATTTGTCTTTCTGTAATCCATAAATTTATCTATTGTATTATTATATTATTGCTCTTCACTTCCTTCTCCCAGCATTTTCTGTGCTTCCTTAAAGATTCGGTCGACTTCCTTCATATACTTACTTTCGGGGAACTCATTTTTAAAGGCATAACATTCATCCACAGCTTCGCGGTAACGTTCTGCCCTTTTGTCTTCCACACTGTATACAGCCAACTCATACTTGGCACGCAAGATAAGAATGGATAAATCTTCACGCAGGTTGGTATAGGGATAATCCTTCAAAGCATTCTGCGCAGTGATAACGCAAGCCTGATAGTTGTTACCCAGATAATTACCCATATTATAATAAAGTTTTGCAGACAGATACTCCTTCATCACCAGCTTGTCCTGCAAGGCAAATATCATGTTCTGCGCCTCCTCTTTCTTGGAACTTTGCGGGAAGTATTCCATAAACATCTGCAACTGCTGGATGGCGCTATACGTGCCGGATTGGTCCAAACGCGGCTCCGGAGTATCCAGATACAAAGCTTTACCGGCGTGGAAACGTGCCAGTTCTGTGAATGTACCGCGGGGATAAACGTTGTAGTATTGAATGAAAGTCTGCGCAGCAGTCTGATAATCCTTCTGGTTATAGTAACTCATGCCCAGCATATAGAGGGATTCCTCTGCCTTATCAGTACCTTTGAGAATAGCAATCAATTCGTTGAGCAAAGTGGCAGCACGGTTATACTGACCTTTTGCGAAGTAATTTTTTGCCGCTTCGTACTTGTATTCGTAATCTGTGCTTTTCAGCAATTTGTTGTATTCTCCACACGAGGAGAGCAGCAATGCTGCAAGCAGAGTTATTAGGATGTTCTTCTTCATTACTTTTGTTCAAATAATGCGCAAAGATAGGGGTTCGCATCGAATAAAGCAACGATACGAGCCTTAATTTTTCAAAAACCAGACGAACGGGCAGGAAATAAGGATTAATGGTTAGGAATTAGGGATTAGCGGTTAGTGCCATGCGGAGTAATAGCGCAACCACCAACCACTAATCGCTAATCACTATTTTTACATTTTACAGCTTATACAAATCGCTTGCCGCCAGCAAATCAACCTTTTTTTCTGTCAATACACGGATGCAGTTATCCATGTCGTTAGGACGGATGATGACATTGGCCGTTTCACCGTTGGCAAAGGAATACATGTACTCGATGAAGACACCTTCATCGGAGAGGAAGCGGAGCACTTTCGCCAATGAGCCGGGAATATTGGGACAACTGATGCCTACCACATCCGTTACATTCACAGCGAAGTGATTATCTTTCAAAGCTTTATATGCTTTATCCGGTTCAGAAACAATACCACGAAGGATACCGAAATCGGCATTCTCTGCAATACATAGAGCAGAAAGGTTGACACCTTCTTTTGCAAGAACTTCAGTCACCTCTGTGAGGCGGCCGGACTTGTTCTCCAGAAAAATGGAAAGTTGTTTTGCTACCATAGGTTCATTTACTATTTGACAATTTACAATTTACAATTTGGCAATTACAATTTGCGGTTGTCGATGACGCGCTTGGCTTTGCCTACGCTGCGCTCAATACTGCGTGGTTCTACCAGACGGACATCTACACCGAGACCGAGTACGCTCTGCAGGCGGGCTACGAGCTTCTTCTTCAAAGCCAGCATCTTGTTGATTTCGTCGGAATAGTATTCGGGACGAACTTCAACCTGCAACTCCATGGTATCGGTATTGTTCTTGCGATCTACCAGTAAGAGGTAGTGAGGTTCGAACTCCGGCATTTCGAGAATGACAGACTCGATCTGGGTGGGGAATACATTGACACCACGGATAATCAGCATGTCATCGCTACGTCCCAAAATGCGGTCCATACGGACCAGTGTGCGTCCACAGGAGCACTTATCGTAGTGCAAGGCCGTGAGGTCCTTGGTACGATAGCGCAACAGCGGCATACCCTCTTTGGTAAGGTGAGTGAACACCAATTCGCCGGTCTGGCCGGGAGCAACCGGCTCGAGGGTCTTCGGATCTACAATCTCGGGGAAATAATGGTCTTCGTTGAGGTGAGTGCCGTGCTGGCACTCGCACTCGTAACCTACACCGGGACCGGCAATCTCGCTAAGTCCATAAATATCAAAAGCCTTGATTCCCAGCTTTGTTTCAATATCCCGACGCATATTTTCGGTCCATGGCTCGGCGCCAAAGGCTCCTATTTTCAACTTGAAATCTTCTCGGGGAAGGCCGGAGTCCTTGATGGCATCTGCCAGATAGAGGGCGTATGAGGGTGTGCAGCAAAGCACGGTAGAACCGAAATCATGCATCAGTGTAATCTGCTTCTCTGTATTACCGCTGGACATCGGGATGACAGAAGCTCCGATATTCTCGGCACCGGCATGCGCACCCAGTCCGCCGGTGAAAAGTCCGTAACCGTAGGACACCTGGAAAATATCCGAACTACCGGCACCATAGGCGGTAAAGGCCCGTGAAAGGCATTCGGACCATACTGAAAGGTCTTTCCGGGTATAGCCTACTACAGTGGGCTTTCCAGTAGTGCCGGAAGAGGCATGAATACGCACAATCTGGCTCATAGGTACGGCACAGAGGCCAAAGGGATAATTGTCCCGCAAGTCATACTTGGTGGTAAAAGGCAGTTTTACAATATCATCTATACTGTTTATGTCATCGGGAGTAATTCCCAGTTCCTGCATTTTCTTACGGTAAAAAGGAGTGTCATGATACACACGTTCCACAGTCTTTTTGAGACGAATGCTCTGGATTTTACGAAGGCTTTCGCGGTCCATGCATTCGATGCTTTCATTCCAAATCATGTTTTTCGTTGTATTACAATTATTAATGGTTATTATCAATATAGCTGCAAAGTAAACAAAAAAATTTTGTTTATCTCAAAGATTTTACCGAATATTGCCGCTTCTAAGAAGAGAAAATGAACAAATTCGAACTGACATCCGCTTACCAGCCCACCGGTGACCAACCGGAGGCCATCGCACAGCTGACCGAAGGCGTGCGCGAGGGGCTTCCCGCACAGACATTACTTGGTGTCACCGGGTCCGGAAAGACATTCACCATAGCCAACGTCATTGCCAACATCAACAAACCAACGCTGATATTGAGCCACAACAAGACGCTGGCCGCCCAGTTGTACAGCGAGTTCAAAGGATTCTTCCCGAACAATGCTGTGGAATACTATGTGTCCTACTACGACTATTACCAGCCCGAAGCCTATCTGCCCTCTTCGGACACTTATATAGAAAAAGACCTTGCCATCAACGACGAGATAGACAAGTTGCGCCTTGCCGCCACCTCGGCCCTGCTTTCGGGCAGAAAAGACGTAGTGGTGGTATCCTCCGTTTCGTGCATCTACGGCATGGGGAACCCGGCAGACTTCTATAACAACGTCATCGAAGTGCAGCAAGGCAAGAATTTCAGTCGCAATGTCTTCCTGCGACGCTTGGTGGACAGTCTTTATGTACGCAACGACATTGACCTGAACCGTGGCAACTTCCGCGTGAAAGGCGATACGGTGGACATTTATCTGGCTTACGCCGACAACCTGCTGCGCGTCACCTTTTGGGGAGACGAGGTGGATAGCATTGAAGAGGTAGACCCTCTGAGCGGCGTAACTGTTGCCAAGTTCGACGCTTATAAGATTTATCCCGCCAACCTCTTCATGACCACCAAAGAAGCCACATTACGTGCCATCCACGAAATAGAGGACGACCTTCACAAGCAGGTACAATGGTTTGAAAACGAAGGCCGCCCATTCGAAGCCAAACGCTTGCAGGAACGGGTGACCTACGATATGGAAATGATACGCGAATTGGGGCATTGCTCCGGCATTGAGAATTATTCGCGCTACTTTGACGGACGTGCTGCCGGTACCCGCCCCTACTGCCTGCTGGACTTCTTCCCCGAAGATTTCCTGATAGTCATTGACGAAAGCCATGTCAGCGTTCCGCAGATACGTGCCATGTATGGAGGTGACCGTGCCCGCAAGATAAACCTGGTGGAGTACGGGTTCCGCTTGCCGGCTGCCATGGATAACCGCCCGCTGAAGTTCGATGAATTCGAGGAGATGGCCAAGCAAGTGATTTATGTCAGCGCCACACCGGCAGATTACGAGCTGATGAAATCCGAAGGCATCGTAGTAGAGCAGGTCATCCGCCCGACCGGACTCTTGGATCCTATCATCCAGGTACGTCCCAGCCACAACCAGATAGATGACCTAATGGAAGAGATACAGCTGCGCATCGAGAAGAACGAGCGTACCCTCGTCACCACCCTCACCAAACGAATGGCGGAAGAACTGACGGAATATCTGCTGAACAACAACGTGAAGTGTAATTACATCCACAGCGACGTAGATACTTTGGAGCGTGTAAAGATTATGGGTGACTTGCGCGAAGGCGTTTACGATGTACTTGTCGGCGTCAATCTGCTGCGTGAAGGCCTCGACCTGCCCGAAGTCTCTCTCGTTGCCATCCTCGATGCAGACAAGGAAGGTTTCCTCCGTTCCCATCGCTCACTGACACAGACTGCCGGGCGTGCCGCCCGTAACGTGAACGGCATGGTCATCATGTATGCCGACAAGATAACGGACAGCATGCAACTGACCATCGACGAAACCAACCGCCGTCGCGAGAAACAGTTGAAGTACAACGAAGAGCACGGCATCACGCCCCAGCAAATCAAGAAAGCGAAGAACCTCAATGTGTTTGCCACCAACGAGGCTGCCGGCGAAGCCGTCCTCAGCGGCGAGAAGTTCACTTCCAGTGCCCCCCGTCCCTATGTGGAACAAGAAAGTACATCTACGCTGGCTGCCGACCCGATAGTGCAGTACATGAGCCGCAAGCAACTGGAAAAGAGTATCGAACGTACCAAGAAGCTTATGCAGGAAGCCGCCAAGAAGCTCGACTTTATCGAAGCCGCCCAGTACCGTGACGAAGTACTGAAAATGGAAGAATTGCTGAAAGAAAAAGACGAGTAAGGAATTTCACCTCTTTTCCTCAAACTATACTCCTCTCCTTTTGTTACTCTATGAAACAGAGTATTAATCATAAAAACAAAAGCGAGATGAATAAACCAATAAAGACAATAGCTGTTGCACTGGCTGCCATAGCCGCCATGAGTGTACAACAAACAGAAGCGTGTACCCGCGCCACCTACATCGGTCCTGACAATACAGTCATTACGGGACGTACGATGGACTGGAAAGAAGACCTTATGAGTAACATCTATGTATTCCCACGAGGCATGCAGAGGGCAGGTTACAACAAAGGAAATACGGTGAACTGGACTTCCAGGTACGGCAGTGTCATTGCCACCGGTTATGACATAGGAACCTGCGACGGTATGAACGAGAAAGGTCTGGTTGCCAGCCTGCTCTTCCTTCCAGAGTCCGTTTACCATCGACCGGGAGACAACCGCCCGATTATGGGCATCAGTATCTGGACGCAATACGTACTCGACAATTTTGCAACCGTACGCGAAGCTGTAGATGAACTGAAAAAAGAATCCTTCCGCATTGATGCACCGGACCTGCCCAACGGTGCCGCTTCCACCCTGCATCTGGCCATCACAGATGAAACCGGAAACACGGCTGTCTTGGAATACATAGACGGAAACCTTGAGATACATGAAGGAAAGCAATATCAAGTAATGACCAACTCTCCCAAATATGAACTCCAGCTGGGTATCAACGACTATTGGAAAGAGGTAGGCGGACTGAATATGTTACCGGGAACCAACCGCTCCAGCGACCGCTTTGTACGCGCATCATTCTACATCAATGCCATTCCGCAAACAGCAGATGCAAAGATTGCCGTACCCAGTGTATTGAGCGTAATGCGCAATGTTTCTGTACCGTTCGGTATCACCACACCGGACAAGCCTCATATCTCCTCCACCCGTTGGCGTTCTGTATCCGACCAGAAAAACAAAGTATATTATTTTGAATCTACCATGACTCCCAACTTGTTCTGGCTCGACCTGAATAAAATTGATTTCAGTCCGAATGCAAGCATCAAGAAGCTTTCGCTGACGAACGGAGAAATCTATGCAGGAGATGCCGTAAAAGATTTGAAAGACAGCAAGGGATTTGTATTCCTATTCCAGACACCGGTAATGTAGTATAGACCATACGTATAGCCTCTTGATAACGGATGCTTCCCCACTTATTTCTATTAAGAGAAAGCAGGGAAGCATTCATTTTTTCATTATTTTTATGTACGTTTGCAGATATATACTCAATGCAGCAACTTACATGGAATTATTAGTATACAAAGCCTCCGCCGGCTCCGGCAAGACCTTTACGCTGGCTGTGGAATACATCAAGCATTTGATAATCAATCCACGCGCTTACCGGCAGATACTTGCCGTAACCTTCACTAACAAGGCCACGGCAGAGATGAAGGAGCGCATACTGACACAGCTTTACGGCATCTGGAAGGGAGAACCCGCATCGAAAGCGTATTTGGAAAGGATTAAGGATGAAGGGTTAAGGATAAAAGATGAAAAGGCGGGAAACGGAAACAATCGGCTGTTGACGGACGAAGACATCCGCCAACGGGCCGGCATGGCACTGCAATACATGCTGCACGACTACAGCCGTTTCCGAGTGGAAACCATCGACTCCTTCTTCCAATCCGTGATGCGCAACCTTGCCCGCGAACTGGAACTGAGTCCTAACCTAAGCATAGAGCTGAACAACAGTGAAGTGCTGAGTGATGCCGTAGACAGCCTCATCGAAAAACTTACCCCCACTTCTCCCGTGCTGGCGTGGCTACTGGACTACATCGACGAGCATATCCGCGACGACAAACGCTGGAACGTATCGAACGAGGTGAAAAGTTTCGGACGAAATATCTTCGATGAAAGCTACATAGAACGCGGTGAAAAACTACGGCAATGCCTGCGTACTCCGAATACGCTGAAACTCTACCGGGATGTGCTGCGCGATATGGAAACCGAGGCTCTGGAACAGATGAAAAGCTTCTACGACCAGTTTGAGGGCGAACTGGAAGGGCATGCCCTTACTCCCGAAGACTTGAAAGGAGGTGCCCGAGGTATCGGCAGTTACTTCCGCAAGCTGCGCGATGGCAGACTTTCTGACAAGGATGTGCTGAACGCCACCCTGCAAAACAGCCTGACAGATGCAAAAAACTGGGCAACGAAAACATCCTCACGAAAGGACGACATCATCCGTCTGGCAGAAACCAGTCTGATGCCTCTACTGCAGGAAGCCGAAAGAATGCGTCCGCAACGCAACCGTACCCTAAACAGTTGCCGCCTCTCGCTCCAGCACCTCAACAAACTGCAACTTCTCAATCATATCGACGAAGAGGTACGCACGCTAAACCGGGAGCACAACCGCTTTCTGCTCTCGGATACCAACGCCCTACTGCACAAACTGGTGCGCGAGGGTGACTCTTCGTTCGTCTTCGAGAAAATCGGCGCCAACATACGCAACGTCATGATTGACGAGTTCCAGGACACCAGCCGCATGCAATGGGACAACTTCCGCCTGCTGCTGCTCGAAGGACTTTCGCAAGGAGCCGACAGTCTGATTGTGGGAGATGTGAAGCAGTCCATCTACCGCTGGCGGAACGGGGACTGGGGAATACTGAATAGTTTAGGCAATGAAGAATTGAAAATGGAGAATAGAGAATCAAGTTCTCCATTAAACAACTTCCCCGTCCGTGTGGAAACCCTAAAAACAAACCGACGTAGCGAAACCAACATTATCCGTTTCAACAACCAAGTATTTACCGCTGCCATAGACTACCTCAATGCGCTACACCTGAACGAACTGAAAGAGGATTGCCTACCCCTGAAACGCGCTTATGCCGACGTAGTGCAGGAATCGCCCAAGAACACGGAGTACGGCTACGTAAAAGCTGCCTTCCTTGAACCGGACGATGAACACAACTATACAGAGCAGACCCTTCTCGCCTTAGGAGAAGAAGTACAGCGGCTGCTGGAAGAGGGCGTAACACTGAATGACATCACTATCCTTGTCCGCAAGAACAAGAATATCCCACCGATAGCCGACTATTTCGACAAAGAGCTGCATCTCTCTGTCGTGTCCGACGAAGCTTTCCGTCTGGATGCCTCCCTTGCCATCTGCATGCTGATGGATGCCCTGCGCTGCCTGTCGAATCCGGAGAACAAGATTGCGGAGGCTGCACTGATGGAGAATTACAAATTACAAATGACAAATGACGAGCAACCGGAATTCACAACAGCCACTCCCCTTCCCGAAGCCTTTACCTCCCGACGGGAAACGCTGCGCCTGATGCCTTTGTATGAGTTACTGGAAGAACTGTTCAGCATCTTCACCATGAGCTGCATTGAAAAGCAGGATGCCTACCTCTTCTCCTTTTTCGATGCTGTGACGGAGTATCTGCAAAGCAATTCTTCCGAGCTGGACAGCTTCATCCGCTACTGGGACGAAACCCTTTGCAGCAAGACCATCCCCAGCGGTGAGATGGACGGTATACGTATCCTCTCCATCCACAAGTCCAAAGGACTGGAATTCCATTCCGTACTGATTCCCTTCTGCGACTGGAAGCTGGAGAACGAAACCAACAACCAGCTGGTGTGGTGCATCCCACCGGAAGAGCCCTATAATGCCATCAGCTTAGTGCCGGTGAACTATTCCACCACCATGGCGGAATCCATATACCGGCAGGACTATCTGCACGAACGGCTTCAGCTATGGGTGGACAATCTGAATCTGCTGTACGTGGCCTTTACCCGTGCCGGCAAGAACCTCATCCTCTGGAGCCGGAAGGAACAGAAGGGAACCATGTCCGAACTCCTTGCCAACACCTTGCCCCGCATAGCCAAAGACGGAGCAGGCAGTTGGGACGAAGAAGCTGCCATATACGAGAACGGCAAGATTTGTCCCTCCTCCATCCCCGTCTCACAGCACGACGCAGACAACCCTACTGATGACGAAGCCAAACCTCTATGCTACGAACAGAAACCTCTATACTGCGAACGTAAACCTGAGGTTTATGAACAGCAACCGGTCAACAGACTTTCGCAAAAGCCGGTCAAACTGCCCGTCCACATGGAGAGTATGCTCCACGACATCGAGTTCCGGCAATCCAACCGTTCGGCAGACTTCATAGCAGGAGTGGACGAAGCAGAATCCAGCCAGCGTTTCATCAACCGGGGACGTTTGCTGCATACCTTATTCTCTGCTATCGAAACCGAAGAAGATATTGACAATGCCATCAGCCAGCTCGTCTTTGAAGGAGTAATTGGACGAAGTGAGACGGAAGAAGAAATACGCGACCTCACCGAACGCGCCTTCTCCCTGCCCCAAGTCAAGGACTGGTATTCGGGGACGTGGCGGCTGTTCAATGAATGCGACATCATCTGGCAGGAAAACGGCGAACTGCGGACACGCCGCCCGGACCGTGTGATGATGCGTGGTGAAGAAATCGTAGTGGTAGACTTCAAGTTCGGAAAGCCGAATAAGAAGTACAACAAGCAAGTACAGAGATACATGCAACTGCTGGTCCGCATGGGGTATGCCGCAGAAAATATACGGGGCTACTTGTGGTATGTAGAGGAGAACAACATAGAACCGGTATAAACTCACTCTCCATCCACTATCAACTATCAATTATCAACTGAATTATGAAAACATTTCTCCAACTGGTCGCCCACGACCTTTACGCCAAAATAGGAAACGACCTCTCGCGCACCGCCATCGTTTTCCCCAACAAACGTGCCAGTCTGTTCTTCAACGAATACCTGGCAGCCGAAACGGACCGCCCCTTGTGGTCGCCCGCCTACGTCAGCATCAGCGAACTATTCCGGCAACTCTCGCCACTAAAGTCCGGTGACCCCATCCGCCTGGTATGCGAACTGTATAAGGTGTTCCGCGAAGAGACCCACAGTGAAGAGACTCTGGATGACTTCTACTTCTGGGGAGAACTGCTCATCAGCGACTTCGACGACGTGGACAAAAACCTCGTAGATGCCGACAAGCTCTTCAGCAATCTGCAGGAACTGAAGAACATCATGGACGGCTACGACTTCCTTGACCAAGAGCAGGAAGAAGCCATCCGCCAATTCTTCCAAAATTTCTCCATAGAAAAGCGCACGGAGCTGAAAGCAAAATTCATCTCCCTCTGGGATAAGTTGGGCGACATCTACCGCCACTACCGCCGAAACCTCACGGAACTTGGCATCGCCTACGAAGGCATGATGTACCGCAATGTCATGGAGCAACTCAACACCGACCGACTACGCTACGACCGCTATGTATTTGTCGGCTTCAACGTGCTGAATAGAGTAGAAACCCGTTTCTTTCAGCTCTTGCAGAATGCCGGAAAAGCGATGTTCTATTGGGACTATGACGTATTCTACACCCGCCTCCCACGCGAACAAAAACCACCCTATACCCACGAAGCAGGCGAATTCATCCTCCGCAACCTAAAGCTGTTCCCCAACCAGCTCCCCGAAAAATCCTTTGATGTACTGCGGAAACCCAAGAATGTACGCTTTATCTCCGCTTCTACGGAAAATGCACAAGCCCGTTACTTGCCTCAATGGATTAGGGAGAACGAAAAACAGAGAAATGAAGAATCTTCATTAAAGGATACTGCCGTCGTCCTCTGCAACGAATCCCTACTGCTTCCCGTCCTCCACTCCATTCCGGCAGAGGTAAAGAACGTCAACATCACAATGGGATTCCCCCTTGCCCAAACTCCGGTATACAGCTTCATCAACGCCCTTGTAGAACTACAGACTACCGGCTACCACACAGGTACCGGACGATATACTTACGAGACCGTACTCACCCTGCTGAAACATCCTTATACCCGGCAGCTTTCCTCCCATGCCGAAGTACTGGAAAGACGGCTTACGCAGGACAATCGCTTCTATCCTCTTCCCTCGGAGCTGAAGCAGGACGCATTCCTTGAACAAGTCTTTACACCACAGAACGGCATCGCCGCCCTATGCAGCTACCTCACCGAACTGCTTCGCGAAGTAGCCGTCCTCTACCGCCAGGAAAAAGACGTGGAAGACATCTTCAACCAGCTGTACCGTGAGTCTCTGTTCAAAAGTTACACTCTCGTCAATCGCCTGCTCAATCTGATAGAGACCGGGGAACTGAGTAGCCTGCGCACAGACACGCTGAAGCGACTGCTGAACCGGCTGCTTACCTCTGCCAACATCCCCTTCCACGGAGAGCCCGCCATCGGCATGCAAGTAATGGGTGTGCTGGAAACGCGTAACCTCGACTTCCGCAATCTCATCATGCTCTCCCTCAACGAAGGGCAATTGCCCAAAGCCGGAGGCGAGTCCTCCTTCATCCCCTACAACCTAAGGAAAGCCTTCGGCATGACCACCATAGAGCACAAAAATGCCGTCTATGCCTACTACTTCTACCGCCTCATCCAGCGGGCAGAAAACGTCACCTTATTATATAACACCTCTTCGGACGGACTGAACCGCGGGGAAATGTCCCGCTTCATGCTGCAATTCCTGGTAGAATCGCCACACAACATCTCCCTTGAGTACCTTGAAGCCGGACAATCCCCCCAGCAAGCCCGGGAAATTGAGATTCACAAGACACCGGAGATGTTGCAACAGATGTTCGATGCCTACGACATCCACCGACGTCCCCAAGCGTTCTTCTCCCCCTCTGCCCTCAATGCCTATCTGGACTGCCGGCTGAAATTCTACTACCGATACGTAGCTGGCCTGAAAGCTCCCGATGAAGTAAGCGCCGAGATAGACTCCGCCCTCTTCGGCACCATCTTCCACCGTTCTGCCGAACTGGTGTACAACGAACTGATAGCCAACGGACGGGAGATACGTAAAGATGACCTGGAACAATTACTGAAAGACGATGTTCGCCTGCAAGCCTATGTGGACAATGCTTTCAAAGAAAAGTTCTTCCATGTGCCCCTTACGGAGCAACCGGAGTATAACGGTACGCAGCTCATCCATTCCAAAGTCATCGCCTCTTACCTGCGCCAGCTCCTGCGCAATGACCTGCAATATGCCCCGTTCCGTATGGAGGGCATGGAACAGGACGTCAGAGAAACGATGGAAATAGATACTCCGCAAGGAAAGCTTGCCTTACAGATAGGCGGTACCATCGACCGCCTGGACAGCAAAGGAGACACGCTACGTATTGTGGACTACAAGACAGGCGGTACTCCCAAGACTCCAGAAAATATAGAACAACTGTTTACTCCCGCCGACAACCGTCCCAACTATATTTTCCAGACGTTTTTGTACGCCGCCATCCTCTGCCGCAAGCAATCGCTGAAGGTAGCCCCTTCCCTGCTCTACATCCACCGGGCAGCTTCCGAAAGCTACTCCCCGATCATCGAAATGGGAGCGCCACGACAACCCAAGGTACCGGTCAACAACTTCGCTTTCTTCGAAGACGAGTTCCGCAAACGGCTGCACGGACTCCTGCAGGAGATATTCAGCCAAGAAGAAACATTCAGCCAAACAGAGGATACCCGGAAATGTGAATATTGCGATTTCCGCAGTCTGTGTAAGAGATAAAAAAACAGACCATCCGTTCATAAGAAACAGACGGTCTATTTGAGTCTGACGGATGGTCTGTTTTACTTCAACGGACCATCCGTTCTATTTTCTTCGTTATCATTACTTCACCGGAATAGAGAAGCTGAATATGGAGCCTTCGCCCTCCTTGGAAGTAAACCACAGTTTACCGCCATTCTTCACGACAAAATCCTTGCACAGCAACAAGCCCAGTCCCGAGCCTTCTTCGTTGTTCGTACCGAACGTGCTGAAATGCGTATCAGCATGCAACAATTTCTTCTGCCCTTCCTCGCTGATGCCACAGCCATGATCTTGAACACTAACAACTGCCATACCATTCACTTCCTCCATCTTCACCAATATTTCGGAATTCTCCTTGCTGAACTTGATGGCATTGCTCAACAAGTTGCGGACTACCGTCTTCAGCATGTCAATATCAGCGTTAACCATCATTCTCTCCGGTTTCATCTCGCGGATTCTTATCTTTTTCAGACTTGCCACCATACTAAAAATCTCAATGACACCGTCTGTCACTTCGACGAGATCCACATCCTGATAAACCACATTCAACTTACCGATTTGACTCTTTGTCCATTTCAGCAAGTTATCCAGCAATGAGAACACATCCTCCGTTGTCTGATTAGCCATCGTCAGAAGCTCGTACATTTCAGCACCTATTTTCTCAAATGGCAAGTTCAATATCAGCATATTCAGCACCATCTTGATGGATCCCATCGGAGAACGCAGGTCATGGGCAATCACCGAATAGAGCTTGTCACGCCCGGCAATGGTACGTTGCAGTTCTTCCGTCTTACTCAAAATCAGCCGCTTGGCAGCTACCAAAGATATTTGGTGGGTAACACGGATAATCAGTTCCTCCTTATTGAAAGGTTTAGAGATGAAGTCATTCGCTCCTACCTGAAAGCCTTTCACAATATCTGCCGTACTATTCAGTGCGGTCAGAAAGATGATCGGAATTTCAGCAGTCTGCGGATTTGACTTTAAATGTTGGGCTACTTCAAAACCACTCATGTCCGGCATCATTACATCAAGCAAAACCAAGTCAGGATTTTCCTTTTCCACCTGCTCCAATGCCTGCCGCCCGTTACTCGCAGTAGCAATTGCGAATTTCTCGTTTGTCAAAAGCACTTTCAACAATAAAACATTTGACATCACATCGTCAACGATGAGGATCTTGTATTCGGAAGGATTTATTTCCATGTTCATCTTTCTATATTGTTTTTCCCGTTATCAAAATCACTATTTAGTTAGGAACGATATTCCTTAAAATACTCTATTATATACTGTAAACCCTCTTCCAACTCTATAGTCGGTTCCCAGCCCAACTTTTCCTTTGCCAGAGTGATGTCCGGCTGACGCTGTTTGGGATCATCATGAGGCAATGGTTTGAAAATCAGTTTCGATTTGGAATTCGTCAACCTGATGACCTTTTCCGCCAGTTCCAATATGGAGAATTCATTCGGATTTCCCAAGTTTACCGGACCGATAAAATCGTCCTCCGTATTCATCATCCGTACCATACCTTCTATACAGTCATCTACATACTGGAAACTCCGTGTCTGATTGCCCGAACCGTATATCGTAATATCCTGGTTCTGCAATGCCTGAACCACGAAATTGGAAACCACCCGTCCGTCATTCGGCAGCATCCGAGGACCGTACGTATTGAATATACGGATAATCTTGATCCGCACTCCATTCTGGCGGTGATAGTCCATAAACAATGTCTCGGCACAACGCTTCCCTTCATCATAACAAGAACGGAGGCCGATTGGATTTACATTTCCCCAATAACTTTCCACTTGGGGATGAATAACGGGGTCACCGTACACTTCGCTGGTAGAGGCCTGCAATATCTTGGCATTCGTCTTTTTGGCCAGTTCCAGCATATTGATGGCGCCCAATACAGAAGTCTTGATAGTTTTAATGGCGTCATATTGGTAGTGGATGGGAGAAGCGGGACAAGCAAGATTATAGATTTCGTCCACATCTGCATCATAAGGGGTTTCCACATCATGCAGTACAAACTCAAAGCGGGGATTGCTCTTCAGATGAGTGATATTTCCTTCCGAACCGGTGAAAAGATTATCCAGACAAATCACCTGATGCCCATCGTTTATCAATCGGGTACAAAGGTGAGAACCTATAAAACCAGCACCACCACTAACCAAAATTTTCTTCATGTAATGTTTTTTATAGTGCCTTAAAGCACATAAGACCTATTCTGTTTGTTTTGATGCTGACAAATGTAGGCGATTTGACTAAATTATGCAAGTTTGCAACGAAATATTTCACTTATTAATGAATATAAAGAGGCAGATTAAAAAATCCACCCCTGAAACATTCATTTATTTATCCAACATATACTCTTCTTTCTTATCCGGAATGCTGAAGTCCTTGTTCGCAAATAAGTCTGCCAAACCCGAAATTTGCTTTAAACGCAATACTTCGTCGCGATCCATTCCGATATTCTTCATTATCCATTCATCCGACATGCCGGCTCTGTCCAATTCCGCAACAATATGGCACATCAACTCGATGTTGTGCGTGCCACGGGCACGATTGTGACGGATAGTGGATGCCATACGGTTGGAAAGTTCCTTGTCAATCACTACCACGGGAAGCAACCCGTTTTCGCGCTGATAAATCCTCTTGGATGTCTTCAACACCTGATAACGGTGGTAGCCGTCCACCAGGATGTAATTATCCGCTTCCTCATCATAGTAACAGACACAAGGCATGGTGAAACCATCTTCCCAAATGGAAAGCTCCAAAAGCTTCATTTCGGGCGGTGCCACTACATTCGGATTGTAATCGTTTGCTTGTATCTTCTCTATTGGAATTGCCTTTACATTATATACCGGACTTTTATCTACGCTCATAACATCATATTTTTGAATTGTTCCATTATCTTGTCTCTTTTGTATGCCTCTTCCTTGTTCAAGGCAAACCCCATGTACTTGCAGGCATGGTCGTTCTTCAGGATGCATATGCACATCCGCTTATAAGTGGGGATTTCCCGGAATTCCGCGATGTCAATATCATCCAGATAGTCCATGCGCACCGGTTTCTTGTTCGTCTTGTAATTCGTGGTATTTATCACTTCGATGGACACTCCTGCATCCCTCAGCTTCTGGATGGTCTCGTCAGCCAGACACCCCCCCTTTGTACGCCAAAATTCAATGCTAACGGTAAGCTTTTTCAAGTAGTTCCTCCGGGTCTCTTCCGGCAAGGTGGAAAGCAGGAACTGCATAAAGCCCTTCCACGTATACCCTTCGGGCAGTCGGACCGTTTGCCACCCCATAGCACGCGTCCCTCCATAAATACCGGTAAAATTCACCCCGTTGACCCGTCCTATCATTCTTCCCCAAGTATTCGGGTCGATGACGCGATACAGCTTCAAGCTCTCTTGTGCCTCACAGAGAAAAGGGCTTGCCACACGCTGGCGTTCGATATTGACCCCGGCTTTATAATATAGGTCATACAAATGGTTATAGTCAAAGCCGAATTTACCATTGGCTGTCCAGATATCCGTCGTCTTCCAATCATAAATGGGATAAGCATTGAAAATGTCATTGCCTATCTTCGAGGTCCAGCGGTAATTGTGGTACATCTGATACTTCCGGTTCAGATGAATGCTGCGCCAGCGGTTAAAACTCTCTTGCGTACGGATGCCTATGAGAAAGCAGGCACGCACTCCGTCCTTCTTCTCATGCAGCCATTTGGCAAAGTGCATCTGGAACTCATAATCCCACATTTCGGGAGTGTAGAAAGGAAACGTCTCTTTAGTGAGGCAGCCTTTCGGCATTTTCCTCACCCAAATGTCCTCCAAATCCTCCTGCCACGGACGCCAGTAGCTCTGGTACATCGACGTACAAGTCGTTACACGGAAAGGCACGCAAACACGGTACACCTCCAATATATCCTTATTCGCCTCCAATACCCGGTCCACATAATCAATGGTCATGCTGTACTGTATTTCATAGTCCATATGGAATACACACAGTTTACGGTTCAACCGGTTCCGGCGGATATAGTCTATGCATAAATTCAGCAACACTCCACTATCTTTCCCTCCCGAAAAAGAGACGCATATCGTGTCAAACTCCCTAAAAATCACATCAAGACGTTCTTGCGCCAGTTCATACACATTTTTGGGTGCAGCCATAATTATTTGTTTTTCTTCATTTTCACATAACGGGTCCATACCTTGTCTTCCAAAAAGCCCAGCTCGCTGAAGACATCCCTATCTTCGACAAAGCTAACAGCCGTCAGGCTACTCTCCTTGCCCTGCTTCTCAAGTACCTTTTCCAGAAGCAATTTCAGAGTGTCAACATTCCTTTCCTTAATATAATAGTTGTTGATGACACATTCATACTTCTTGTGCTCCACTGGCACAAAACCTACAACATGTTTATTATCCAAAGCAACAAACCACTCGTACTCTTCCGCTGTCCTGAAAGGATAATTGTAGTTCTGTTTCAGTACTTCCGGACTCATAACCAAAGGGGCTACAAGCTCATACAGCTTCTTATCCGTACCATGTAATTGCACTATCTGTATCATACCTACATTTTATATTATTTGTAATTACGTGTTAAAGATAAAGCTTATTTACGACGGAATATCCTCCTTTTAAATAGATTTAAGAATATAGCCCTACAATATAAAATATCAATAAATAAATATTATACCCCTAATTTGTATATGTTGATTAATTTGGGTTTCTTTGCAAAAGAACGTCACCCGAAGAGAAATAATGAAATATTTACTGCTTTTTATGACCTTTGCCAAGATAGGAATGTTCACTATCGGTGGTGGATACGCTATGATACCTCTCATTGAACGGGAAATCGTAAAAAAGAGATGGATGAGTAAAGAAGATTTCATGGAAATATTTGCACTGACCCAGTCACTTCCCGGTGTTTTTGCTGTCAATATATCCATATTCGTCGGCTACAAGCTGCATAAAGTAAAAGGCAGCCTGGTGTGTGCACTTGCCACAATCCTCCCCTCTTTTGTCATCATGATGCTGATAGCCATGTCCTTCGCTCATTTTCAGGACAACCAGGTAATGATACGCATCTTTAATGGCATCCGTCCGGCAGTAGTCGCACTGATTGTGATACCCTGCATTTCGGCTGCACGGGCGCTGAAGCTGAAGTATTGGCAACTGGTGCTTCCAGCCATCGCCACCATACTCATCTGGCAATTCGGGCTATCCCCCGTATACATTGTCCTTGCAGGAATTGCAGGAGGAATGCTCTATACATTATGGTTAAAAGATAAACTGAGAAAAATACAGATATGATTTATTGGCAGCTGATATTGGTATATCTGAAAATCGGAATGTTCGGTTTCGGAGGCGGTTACGCCATGTTGTCCCTCATCCAATACGAGGTGGTGGACCACCATCACTGGCTCACCCTGCAACAATTCACGGACGTGGTGGCCATCTCGCAGATGACGCCCGGTCCGATAGGCATCAACAGTGCCACCTATGTGGGCTATGCAGTTACTCAAAGCGTGTGGGGAGCTGTCGTGGCCACCGTTGCAGTATGCCTTCCCTCGTTCATCCTGGTATTGCTCATCTCTTACTTCTTCGTGAAATGCAAAGACAACAAATACATCAAGGCGGCAATGTCTGGACTACTGCCCATGTCCGTATCATTGATAGCTGCTGCTGCCCTATTGCTGATGAACAAGGAAAATTTCATAGATTACAAAAGCATACTTATCTTTGCAGCCGCTTTCGGCGTGACGTGGAAGTGGCACCTTCACCCTATCTTACTGATAATCCTTGCCGGAATCGCAGGATTCCTTCTATATTGAGGAAGCGGTAGAGACGGACACCATCTTGCGAGCATATGCCCATACCACGCAATAGGCAACCAGCGGTACAATGAACGCCCACACCATCGTCGTATGGTCTGCCACCAGTCCCATCAACAGCGGACCTACCACGCCTCCCACGGGAGACATCATCAGGAAAGAGGAAGCCCTCTTGGTATGGTTGCCCAGCCCGCGCAAGGAAAGGGCAAAAATCGTGGGAAACATAATAGCCTCAAACGCATATCCGCACAACAGAGCTGCAAGCGATATCATCCCTACATCCAGCAGTACCAACGAAGTAGTCACTACTGTCCCCGTAGCACACACCAGCAACATTTTCTCGGCACGCACACGTCCCATAATCCAGCTACCGGCAAAACGTCCCAACATAAATAATCCCAGTCCACCGAAAGAAAGCACTACGGAAGCTTCGCGGGCATTCATCCAATTCTGCTCCACCACGTAATTGATGAAGAAGCTGTTGATGGAAATCTCGCCGACCTCATAGGCAAACAAGGCTATCAGCCCGAAAATGAAAAGCCGGTGTGACCACAATCCGACCTTATTACCAGCTTCGTCCACCTCCACACTATGTTCAATCTCGGGCAACTTGATTCTTGAAAAGACCAGCGCTACCAGCAACACAATTACCCCCATGCAGATATAGGGCAATGCGACATTACCCGAGCCCGTCTGCCCATCCTTCGAGAAGAGTAGCAGTCCAGCCAGTACCGGCGCACAGATACATCCCAGACCATTGAAGGATTGTGCGAAATTCAGTCGGCTGGCAGCAGTTTCCTTTGCGCCCAATTCTGTGGCATAAGGATTGGCGGCAGTTTCAAGAAATGTCAGTCCGCAGCCTATCACGAACAATGCAAACAAGAAAAGATTAAAAGACAGATAATGCTGCCCGGGGATAAAGAGCAGCGAACCGATGCCGTAGAGCAACAGACCGAATACCACACCCCGGCGGTATCCGAAGCGACTGATGAAAAGTCCTGCAGGAATGGCCATAATGAAGTATCCCATATACATCGTCATCTGTATAAAGGCCGAATGTGTCTTCGTGATATCCAGTATCTCTTGAAAGTGCTTGTTCAGTACATTCAGAATGGCATGGGCAAATCCCCACAAAAAGAAAAGAGAGGTAATCAAAATGAAGGGCACAAGGTATTGTCTGCCCACCAATGGTATTCGTTTCTGTTTCATAATATGATAATTCCAGACAATCGTTGCAAGGCGATTGATAATTGCGGGTGCAAAGATAAACAAAACTCCCGGTCTTTACCCAACATTTTCCTATTCGCTATTGTACGGAGCAGCTTTTTCTCTAACTTTACTGCCATCATACAATGTTAAGCCATGAAAAATGCCATCCCACGATACAATTTCTACAAAACTAAGTACGGAAGCGAACTTCTGATAGATGTCGTTGATTTGCAGTATACCCGGAAATTCTTGACCCAGGGAAAAGTACATATTCTGACCTACTATGACATCACCTTCATCACAGAAGGAGAAGGAGAATTCACTATCGGTAACCGGACACACTTGGCAGCTCCCGGTGATGTATTCTTCTCCAAACCAGGTGAGGTGCGCAGTTGGGACACAGACCGTATCGGCAACGGTCATGCTCTAATTTTTGAGGATACCTTTTTGACCTCTTTCTTCAAAGACCCACTATTCGTGCAGCACCTCCCGTTCTTCCGAATGGGAAAAACGGCAGACAAACTCCAACTGCCGAACGGGCTCTATGCACGGATACTCCAACTTCTGCACGACATAAAGGTCGAAATCGACTCTTTCCACCCACACGATACGGGCATATTACGCGCCTTACTTTACGAAGTCTTCATGCTACTCAACCGTGCCTACCGCACCTCTATCCCTCCGGAGACGGGTAAGGAGCCACATAAAGATATCAGCAGCTTCCACCTCAGCCGATTCTTCGAATTGGTTGGGGAGCACTTCCGGGAGCAGCATTCTGTACAATTCTATGCCGATAAACTATGCATCACTCCCAACTATCTGAACGAAATCCTCTCTTCGGCCATAAACATCAATGCCAAGCAGTACATACTCAACAAGATTACAGACGAAGCCCAGCGTCTGCTCACCTACACCGACCTCCCCATTTCAGAAATAGCCTCTGAACTTCATTTCTCAACCGTCTCCTACTTTGTACGTAGTTTCCGACAATGTATAGGGTATACTCCCCTCGCCTACCGGAAAATGGAGA
Organism: Bacteroides sp. CACC 737; assembly: GCF_013874375.1. Lineage (NCBI taxonomy): Bacteria > Pseudomonadati > Bacteroidota > Bacteroidia > Bacteroidales > Bacteroidaceae > Bacteroides > Bacteroides sp. CACC 737. The sequence goes on along the minus strand of NZ_CP059408.1, from coordinate 1,274,438 downwards.
AACCGTGAAAAGTGACATATCCTCCTTCTTTTTTATTGTACAAAAGTTCCACTTACCGGCTATCTTTGCCCTTGAAACAATAACCCATAAAAAAACAAACAATGAGAAATGCAGAAAAAACAGTAGGAAACATGATTGACAAGGAAAAAACCATCTTTGTCGGTTCGATGGATGCCGAAGGCTTTCCCAACATCAAGGCCATGTTGCAAACCCGCAAAAGGGAAGGGATCAAACACATTTACCTATCAACGAACACCTCGTCGATGCGCGTTTCGCAATTTCTCAAAAATAACCGGGCATGCCTTTACGTCTGCAACACACGCTTCTTCAAGGGCGTAATGCTGCGCGGCACGATGGAGATACTGACGGACAGCACCAGTAAGGAAATGATATGGCAGGAAGGCGACACTATGTACTACCCCGAAGGAGTGACTGATCCCGATTATTGTGTCCTGAAGTTCACCGCCTTCGCCGGTAGGTATTACAGCGGATTTAAATCAGAAGACTTCACGATAGAATAAACGGGCCATCCGTTCCAGTCCATCAGCAAGCAGAGCCCGGGGGCAAGCGATATTCAGCCGGATAAAGCCCTCTCCACCGGGACCGTACATCGTACCGGAATTGACCATCAAGTGCTGTTGTTCTTGCAAACGCAAGGCGACAGCATCTGAGTTGATACCAGAGGCACTGCAGTCTATCCAAACCAAATAAGTTCCTTCGAGTGGCAACACGGGATATTGTGGTAACCGTTCCTTGAAAAAGCGGCAGAGGTATTCGTAATTCCCCCGCAGATATTTCCGCAAGGCATCGAGCCATTCCCCACCTTCGTTATAAGCTGCCATTGTGGCGATTACGCCGAACGGATTGACGTCGCATACCTCGTTGATATTGATGGCTCTGTCAATACGGCGGCGCACCTCTTCATCGGCTGCGATGATATTGGCGATTTGCAACCCGGCAAGGTTGAACGCCTTGCTCGGCGAAACGCAAGTAACGGAATTTTGCAAAAAGCGTTCAGACAAGGAGGCAAAGGGTGTGTAGTCATATCCTTCGTAAGTCAGTTCACAATGAATCTCATCCGCCACGACAAACACCTCATTCCGTAAACAAATATCACCTATATGCTGCAGTTCTTCCGGAGTCCAGACCCGTCCGACCGGATTGTGAGGATTGCACAGCAGCAGGATTTTTGCTTTCGGATCGGAAGCTTTCCTTTCAAGATCGGCAAAGTCGATTACGTAGCGGCCATCCTGATAAATGAGATTATTGGCAAACAACTCGCATCCGTCATTACGGATAGATGAATAGAAACAATTATAGGCAGGAGTCTGAACGATGACTTTATCACCCGGCATGGCCAAGGCTTTGATAATGGCTGACAGAGCCGGCACGAGACCACTCGTATAGATAATCCACCGGGAATCAACCTGCCAGCGATGCCGGTCATCGAACCACCGGACAACCGCATCATAATAGGCTTCGGGTACTTTTGTATAACCGAAAATACCGTGCGCCACCCGCTTTTGTAAGGCATCGATAATAGCGGGTGCTGTACGAAAATCCATATCCGCCACCCACATGGGCAGTACATTCTCCTCTTCGGGAATATCCCATTTATAAGAATTCGTCCCGCGACGCGAGATGATTGTATCGAAATCGTATTTCATAATTTATAAATCCAGTTACCATCCCAAAGCCTCAACTCACAATCGGCAGGCGCCTTTATATTTTCGTCGAGAATGATTTCCCCATAGCTTTCGGCAGTGATACAGCCTGTCCGTGGATTCTTCACCCCGCCTATTGTTCCTTTGATGGTTGCCTGCACCGAACTATATTCAAAAGCCCGGTCGCAGTCGGGACCAAAGGTGCAATTCTCCAGTACGAGGTCGTGGGCATAGCAGAGCGGTTGCTCACCGGTTATATGGCAATTCACCAACCGGAGATTGTGCGAATGCCAGCCGAGATATTCGCCGCTGAGTTCAGAATCGTAGATTGTCACATTCTCCACCTCCCAGAAGGCATCCTTCGTAGTGATTTTGGCATTGCGCAACTCCACATTCTTCACATACTGGAAAACGTACTTGCTGTCGCTTTCCAATCCGTCTATGCGGATGTCGCTGCTGAACATGAACGGATAAGTTCCTCCATGCAGTTTCAGATTTTTGATATTCAGTTTTTTACAACGCCAGAACACCTCATCGGCATCGTTTATCTCTACATTCTCTATTTCGATGTCGTGCATCTCGCGAAACATTTTGGGTGCATCGATACGCGTATCAGTCATTTTCAGATGGTCGGAATACCACAGTGCCGAACGCCCGCCGACATCGAAAAAACAACGGTCGATAACAAATCCGTGAACATGCCAGAAGGGATAATTTCCTTCGAACCGACAATCAACAGCTTCGATGTTGCTGCATTCCTTGATGGCTGATTCTCCAGCACGGATAACTACATTCTCCAAACGTAAGTCATGCGATTCGAACAAAGGTCTTTCTCCGCCAAATGCTGTATTTGATATTATTTTCACCTTGTTTTCAATTTTATTATTCTATTCTCTTTATCAATTTTGCGGGGACACCACCTACTATTGTATTTGCTTCCACATCTTTCGTCACGACCGCTCCAGCTCCCACCACAGCATTGTCACCAATTGTCACTCCTTGAAGAATTGTTGCATTAGAACCTACCCAGACATTCTTGCCCAGTACAATTGGTGCCGGATAGGTAGTTTGGCGTTCAGCCGGAGGCAAACCATGATTGAGCGTTGCAAAGACTACATTATACCCAATTTGGCATCCGTCGCCGATTATCACACCACCATGGTCTTGAAAATGACAGCAGGCATTAATAAATACGCCTTCGCCCACTGTTATATTCTTCCCGAAATCGGCATAAAACGGCGGAAATACTCGGAACGATGACGGAACTTGATAACCGAACAATTCGGATAGCAACTCACGTACTTCGTCCGGCGTATAGTATGCGGTGTTCAGCCGGAAAGTGATACGCCTGGCTTCACTGCTCATTTCGTCCATAAAACGGTGTATCTCCTCCGTATTAAGCGCTTGACGCGTCTTTACATATTCTTTGAATTCGTTCGTAGTCATAGTTTCTCCTATTTAAGTTTATCGTATTCTTCATCCGTCACCGGTTCTAGCCATTCATTAGAAGTATCCTCACCGGGAACTTCGAAAGCAAGATGGGCAAACCAACCATCAGAAGCAGCACCGTGCCAATGCTTCACATTTGCAGGGATATGGATAACCGTACCGGGTAGAATCTCTACTGCCGGCTTGCCCTCTTCTTGATACCACCCACGACCGGCAACACCGATAAGCATCTGTCCACCGCCTTTAGTAGCACGGTGTATGTGCCAGTTATTGCGGCAACGAGGCTCGAAAGTGACGTTAGAGACGGAAACCTGCTCACGTGAAACGGGAGCAAGATAGCTGTTACCTATGAAGTACTGTGCGTATGCTGTGTTCGGTTCTCCAATGGGGAAAATCATTTCACGCTGGAACGCGGCTTTGGTATCTTCACCGGCAGTGTCCTCTGCCCATACGCCTTTGGCCAGATTAAACGCTGCCCACGCTTTGGGCCAACCGGCATAGAAACCGATATGGGTGATGATTTCAGCAATCTCCGTACGGGTGATGCCGTTCTTTTTTGCCGACTGAAGGTGGAACACGAGCGAATTATCCGTGATTCCTTGACTGATAAGAGAAGTTATAGTTACCAAACTACGGTCACGCAGACCGAGTTTGTCGGTGCGGCTCCAGACCTCGCCAAAGAGGACATCGTCGTTTAGTTCCGCAAATTTAGGAGCAAACTCACCCAACTGGGTACGTCCTGCTGTCTGTACTATCTTTTCTTGTGCCATAATATTGAGTGTTAAAATGCTGAATACTGAAATTAAAAAAATCTTGTTCATAGTCGTTTTATTTATTGCATGAAGTTATTGAGCTTGTTAGCCGGATTAAGTGGCGTCTGGTCAGACAAGACCAATGATTTGACCATGTGCAACGTTCCTTGCTTGTATTTCTGAAAGTGTTCTGATGCAATATGTTTTTCATAAGCCGCACGGCTCGCATAGGTTTCGAGAATAGTCACCTTGCAGGGATTCTCCTTCTCGCCGACCGCATACATAGTCAGCACGCCCGATTCGATGCGCAGAGAGATTTCGCCTACTTCGGTTGCGTATTTCATATATTCGTCGAGATACTGCGGATAAACTTCGATTTTCGACAACCGCACGATACCGTCAGCACTCATCGGCTCTTTAGCGCACATACCCGGCTGCTTATCCAGATTCAGGCATTTGCCGATAATCTCTCCCGTGGCAAGGTAGGAATAGGTCGGAAATTCAAACAATACGGGTTTCAGCTTCGTATAGTCAAGTTTCCCGTTATTATCAAGCACTTCAGGAGCAGCGTATGTATTGACTATCGCACAAATGAAATTGTCGAAACCTTCAGTTTCATAGATGTCTACCACCTCACACTCCATGGTGAGGGGTGATGCGTCTATAACAGGGGTACCGTTTTCGCCAATATGGTAGGCAAACACCTCCGACTTATCGACCGTCGAACCGCTTACACTTCCCACATAGTCAGCTTTCGGCAATATTTCACGACTCACTAGATTGACGGAAAGTCGTTTTGAGGCCTTTATCCCTTGATTAGTGTAATGGCTTTTACTCATGCTGATGAGTATCCGGTCATGTCCAATAACACCCGTATGGCCTACCACTAGCCAGTTTACTTTCCCTTCAACCTCCGCCCCGACAACCGTCATCGGCTTGGGATAGAGAGCCAACAGATTTCCGAGATTTTTCTTGTTCGTTTCCATTATATTGGGTTGAACGGTGTTCTCCTTCACTGGGATACTGCACGACATTATGACAAGCAGTGACAGAACTCCTAAAATTATTTTTGCCATACGCTATATTACTCTATTTTTCTTGTTAAACTTCTGATGACAAAGGTACCGCGATAGCACAAGCGAAGGTGTATATGATTTACGGATATTTGTACCCGAATTCCCGATTATACCGCAAGAAAGTTCAAGTTCATCAGATGAGTATAGTAAGACTGGCAGAAATCCCACGAATAATCCCATGCATGATTTTTTAATCGTTATTCTTGCCGATACAGAAAAAAAGCTCTGAAATCCTTGAATTTCAGAGCTTTGCTTTAATTTGATATTTTCTTTCGCGGTGCGTACGGGAGTCTCTGAATGATATTGTCTGATTTTTAAAGAAGCCACAAAATATTAGTAATCAACATTATAATAAAATCTCATCAACTTTATAACTTCAACCAATATTATATACTCTCGTAAATCGGGGGAGTAGTTAAAGGGTGTTACTCCCCCTGATTAGTCTTCGTATCTTCGCTCTTGAAATTAGGTGGATAGAACAAGGGAAAGTAGTTTGTACTATCATGTATATTCATGTAATGTCAGCCTATTTTTCCTTTAAAATCTTCTCTTTAGATTCGCGGTAAAATTAAGTAAAACGTATGAAAAAGACAAATTTTAGTACAAGAGCCTATGTAATGAAGAACGGGCAGGTAATGATCCGGGTAAGATGGAACAGCAAGAAGAATGAGGTCGGTTTTTCCGTCGGTTATACTATCGATCCTCTAAAATGGGATAGTGGCAAACAACTGGTAAAAAGTAATACGACCCATAAAATTGGTGGAAAGATTGTCTATGCCCGTGAGATTAACAATGCAATCCGTAGTTTTCTGGTTTGTATCGAGGAAGTGTTTGCCAAATATGACCTTCATTCCAAAATACCAACGACAACTGACCTGAAAGAGCTGGTGAATGAGAAATTGGGTAGGGTAAAACAAGAAACGGTGGATGAAGACAAGAAGGTGAAAACGTTGAAGGATATATTTTCCGAGTTCTTACTGCTTCGACCACAAGAAGGTAATTGGGGGAATAAGATTCATGAGAAATATGACCAGATGTGGACTCAGTTAAGCAGTTGTGACCCCAATATCACACTTGAAACTCTAGATCAGGCAAAAGTTCAGGAACTTGTCGGATGGTATATAAAGAATGATTATTGTAACCGTACCATACAGAAACAAATCAGAATATTGAAATCGTTTCTCCGGTGGGTTTCAAGGCACGGATATACAATAAATTCCGGCGTACTGGAATTTAAACTCAGGCTGAAAGTAATACCTCGAACCGTAACCTTTCTAAAATATAAGGAATTGATGCACTTCTTCCATTTTGAATTTCCCAAGGAGAAAGAATACCTGTCAAAAGCAAGGGATATGTTCTGCTTCATGGCCTTCACTTCTTTACGATATTCAGACCTGGCCGCACTCAAACCAGTTAACTTGGTGGATGGGTGTCTGGATTTCTGTACTGAAAAGACCGATGACAAACTGCATATCGCTCTGAATGAACACGCCCAACAGATCATTGAAAAATATTCATGGTATAAAGGTGATACAATTTTTCCAGTGCCAAGCAATCAGAAATTAAATGACTACCTGAAAGAAGCAGCCAAACTTGCCGGGCTGGATCGTGAAATATCCCAGGTTTATTTCAAGGGTAATACCAGACATGAGGATACCTATAAGTTTTGGGAACAGATCAGCTGCCATGATGCAAGAAGAACTTTTGTATGTTGTTCGTTGGCTCTTGGTATTCCTGCCAGTGTCGTAATGTCAGCAACAGGTCATTCGGATTATGCCACTATGAAACCTTACATTGAAGTTGCTGACGAGACACAGAAAATGCAAATGGAGAAATGGAACACGCATCAATATAAGTCGGGAATCATAGAAAGTATGGAAAAAATGAACTCGGCACAGCTAAAACAGCTTTTTGAGTATGTAAAAAGTATAGCGTAATATAATTTTTTTATATATTTAAAGCAGTAATCGGGGATGGTTAGTATTCAGTAATTTATTGTTGCTGATTTGCAGTAGTTTATGAGTTAAGTGTGGCAATATTTTTTCTAAATTGTCTGCTTTAGGGGCGAAATCCGTTTGTTATGTTTTTGTAGCAGCCTTTCAGTATTTCGCTTTTTTATATTCGCTGAATAGTTACCAGAATATTAGGGCGTTATTAAAAGACTTTTAACCAATAATAATTTAATATAAAAATGGAGAAACAAGAAGTTATTGAGCAAATCGTTAAAGATATATTAGGTTATCCTTACATAAATATTGAAGATTACGATTTACATTGGAATGAATATACCATAGAAAACAAAGTTTATACTAGAGATGAACTTATATCCTTCTTACAACGTTGCAATGAGATAACGGAACTGTTTCTTGCACCAGAATTAAAAGAGACATTTATTAAACCTGCATTAAAAAGAGAAGTTGTCAGAGACCTTTTAGGAACTTTTGCGGAAGTATATACTTATGACCATTTTGAGCCAAGTAAAGATGAAGAATTAACATGGCGTTTTTCATGTTTTCTTGATTCATTACCAAATGACTTGAAAAATATCTTGCCAAAGGCAGTCATTCAAGCCGAATTCACCAAATTGACAGATAATTATACCAAATTTCCGAAAAATACATTCAAATCATCTGATGAAGATTTTTATGCTTTTATAATCTATGTTATATATGTCTTTATAGATATAATTTCAATAGAAAAAATTTTTGAGAGTTTATTCCCTGAATTATTTTTCCAAAAAGAAAAAAAATTAATGGCTAATAAATATGAAGAATCGAAATCTGATCTTCATTTCTATGAATGGTTTATAAATAAATATGATGATAGAATTCAAAAATACATAGATATGGAATTTCAAGGAAGTAAATTACAGTGGAAAGAATATGTAAAATATCACATTACCGATAGAATGGATCTAAATTCATTTTTCCCTTTATCTCTACGTAGAATTGTTTGGGTGTTCTTTGTCTGGATTACAAATTCGTTTAAGGATCATTACAACCAATGGCTGAACAAAGTGTTAATGGAAAGACAACTGAATATATTTGCAAGGATAGATATTGATAATAATAGTAATATAGAAATATGCTTTTTTTATTACTATTGGCTGAACAATAAAAATTGGGAATGTTTTTTTGAAATGATAAATAGTGACTTTTTAAACATGGATGAATACAAACATATACTTGCTCAGCTAAAAGAACAAGGTTTGGGTCAATATGTTCAAAAAAGATATGACGAATACCGGAGGATAACAGGTCGTGGCAGAGATATTCCATTTGCTTTCCTATTGAATGTATCAGAAGTAAGTAAAGCTATGTCTGTTTTCTTCAATAAGGAAGTTACTAATGAGGAACTTGAAACATTTACAAATGTTCATTTGCCACTAATAATAAAAGAGACTGTCTCTAAATTGAAAGCGTCCGACAATTCACTGAATGTGGTAGGATTTGCTTTAGTCTTATGGAAAAGTAAATATTTTAATAAGAACTATTTTAATAGGGATTTTTCTAAATTTCGGGATGAGATTATTAAAATTTTTCAATTTAGTTGTTCTACAAAATATACAGAAGGCAATACCAAGCTTGTAAACGCTGCTAAAAAATTGTGGACGCATGACCCTATTTTAAACGCAATAATAACATCAAAAGAAATTAATAGCTCATGTACACATAAAAGAGAAGAACAACGAAAAAAATATGAAAAAATGAGAGAGGAACGTAAGAAACAAAAAACAACTGCCTCAAGGAAAGATTTATAACTGCCCAATTAACTAAGGGGGAGTAGGATCCCCCCTCTCGCTATTATAGTTCTTCAATCTCTTCTTTGGTCAATCCGGTTGCTCCGATAATCAACTCTATTGAAGTGCCGGATGATTTTAAATAACGGGCTACTTCTATAGCTTTTTGTTTCTCTCCTTCTTCTCTTCCCTTATTTAATCCTTCTTCAAGACCTTCCGCCCTGCCCTCCTCACGTTCAGTATTGATGTTATCACGAAGGATTACAATATTATCCAGATGACGGTAATAGGCAGCAAGCTCATCCTTGGTCATACTATCCAGTTTCAATCTCTCACGGGCCTCTTCAAGACCGGGAGCTGTAGCACTGGAAGGTATCTCTCCGGTATTCAGGTAGTAGATCCATTCTTCCAGGGGACTTTTGGCTACCTGATTGAAACCGTTTACTTTCAGGATATAATATTCAGGATATAGCTGACTTACCGTATCCACCTTGAATGTCTGCTTCTGGAATGGAGTGAGTTCAAGAAGATCGTTGGTGTGGATGCCTCTGAACTCCGTCTTTCCATGATACACATAGTCCGTACCATGTCCCAGAGAGAAATAGACGATATTAACGCTATATACCTTACGAACCTTGTCATAGCTTTCTCCCCTATTGATATATTCAGTCACCAGCTTCGAAGTGCCGAACAACATACGCTGGAAGTAGGCGTATTCATTATTGTTCTGCACCTCTATCAGCACCAGTTCACCCTTGGAGTTCTCGGCAAGCATATCGACACGGTTATACTTGTCATACTCATCCTCCTGATTGCTTTCACTTTCCAGGAGTCGCTGAATAATGATTTTCTCACCCAATAAAGTAGTGAGCAGACCTTCAAGGACACTGAAATTGGCCTTGTTTCTGAGCAGGCGTTTCATAGCCCAGTCAAAACGGATTATCTGATTCTTATTGTTGCTATTCATAATTGTCTAATATATTGGTTACTACAAAGGTAAACAAAAAGATTCAGAGTACCAAATTGCATAAGGGGAGAGCCTCATATAAATCTTTGAACTTTCATTTCCAATTACTTTAAATAGCAGGAAGTATTTTATAGCGTTTTGAAGTATCCTTATGTGTCACTTCTTACAAAATGAGTATATTTGCAGTGAATATAAGCTATCTTATAACTAAATACATAATAATACCATTGATGAAAAAATTAATTATACAAACTTTGGAAGATTTTATGTCTGTTCAATATGGAGTCCCTGAAATAGATTTCTTCAGAGGACAGTCATCTTCTGAATATAAATTAATTCCCTCAATAGGTCGAAGGTTTAATGAAGGGCAAGAGGATGTACTGAAACAATATGAGAGGGAGATATTTGTAGATTTTAAAAGAAAATATTCAATGTTTACAGATACGCGTCCGAAGAATGATAAAGAATTTTTGTTTCTTGCACAGCACTATGGACTTCCAACGAGACTTCTTGATTGGACTTATAATCCCTTGATTGCATTATATTTTGCATGTTGTTCAAATTTTGATAAAGATGGAGTTGTTTATCATAGTTATCCATTCTCAATGAGGGTTTTCAATGAAGATAAAGATGACATACTTTCATTTCCCGCAATAACTTTATTAGTTCCTAATATGACAGATGTTAGATATAAAAATCAAAACGGTTTATTTGTACTTTATCCAGAACCATGGAAAGAAGATTTCGGATACATTTTTGCCAAATATATAATCCGCGCACATAATAAGAGAGAGATATTGCGCAAACTTAAAAAAATAGGAATCACAAGGTCATTTATAATGCCTTCTTTGGATAGTTTGTGTAAAGATATTGTTGATATCTATAATTTAAGATATTCATATGCTATAAAATAGAGCTATTTTGCTAATACAAGCCTATTACTCTCTTGAAATAGTTTTAACTAAAGTTCACCCCCAAGCATCTTTTTGCTAAAAGTTATTTTATATAATATATTCTCAATATTCACATGAAGACAAAGCTGTATTTTTTATAATCTTCCCTCTCCAATCCCTTCAAATCCTTATATATGAGAAAATGGCTTGGAGTATAATTCAGCACCATTAAGATAAGGTGCGTCAGCTTCAAGCATTAATGATAAAAACAATTACCGGGTCACTCTTATTTTCAGACGATGGATAAGATGGAGATTCGATGATGCGTAGCAATTCCAGTATGTGGACAAGACATAAAGTTCCCCACGAAAGAATGTATGCCGCATGATAGGCCAAGTAAATGCGAGGAGCTATTTACAACGGTTCAACTATCACAACCAGTCGAAAGATTGGTCTATTTTTTTCTTCTTCCCTTCCTTGATTTCCCTTCAAAGCCTTATATATGAGAAAAGTATATAAGAGAAATAGAGAATAGAAACATAATAACTAACAATTTAAAACAACTAAGAGACATGGGAAATTTAATTAAAGGATTGAAGGTCGCAGCTTATGTGGCCGAGATTATCGTGGCAGGTTCCGTAGTAATCGAGCTTGCAGAAAAGTATTGTGGCAAATTCGGAAAAAAGAAGATTGCCACGGGTGAAGTCAAGGCCGTTGATGCTGCGACTGAAAACTGATAGAACGTCTGATGAATGGATTATGACAAGAAAGCGGACGTGATAATAACGGTATTGGAGGTAGCAACTTCAATACTCAAAGGGATAAAGAAGCTAAGAGGAATATTTATAAAAGCAAAGAAATAACACCTCTTGGCTTTTTGTTTTTCACCGCATTTTATTAACCGACTAAAAAATAACAAGAGTATGGAAACAATGACTAATGAACTTACTATCATTCCAAGAACAATCGGAATGGTAACAAGAATGATGGATGCAATTGGTGTCGAAGATGCTATAATCGTATCTGAAGAAGAACAGAAAGAGCATCCTAATTTTATTGAGAGCAACACTTCGGGAATAACACTTGAAGAACTTGAAAGGAACTGTATTGTACCCAGCTTCGGAGACAACCAGCTAACAATCAGCCACCAGAAATTTATCCACCAGGTAGAAGATGCTGCAAGAATGTATTTTACCGGAGAAAACTTTGGAAACACGGAAATCAGAGTTTCACATAAGATTTTAGGCAGGGTTCCGGGAGCATTGACAAAAAGGAAAGAAGAGCTTAGACCGGAGGACGAGACCATCTATTATCAACGTATGGCTTTCTGTTTTCATATCCGTTCCATGAGCAGAATGATGAACGGCGAGGAAGTACATTTATGTATTGGAGGTGTAAGAAGCCTGAACGAGGAAAACTTATACGCCCGAAAATCACCCGAGAAATTCAAGATCTTTATCGGGTGGAGGGTTCGTGTGTGTTCAAATCTGATGCTGACCAACGATGGCTTGACCGGACGACTGGAAGTAATGAGTGATGCAGATATTTATAGTTCAGCACTCAGACTATTTCAAGATTTCAAACCGGAGCAAAATTTGAGACTTCTTGAAAACCTGGGAAGAACCAAGATTTCACAAGAACAGTTCTGTCAGATAATAGGCAGGCTCAGATTGTATCAAGCCTTGCCTGCTTCACAACTCAGAGAACTGCCGAAGGTAATTCTGGGTGATTCCAATGTCAATGCGGCTACGAAAGGCTATATAGAAAACCCTAATTTCGGGTTACGTGGCAGAGAGAATATTACTTGTTGGGATTTGATGCAGCTACTCAATGATGCCGCAAAGCAATCCTACATAGACAAGTTCCTGGAGAGAAATCAGAACTGCACTGATTTTTCTGTAGGTATCCAGAGAGCTTTAAACGGTGAAGATACTGAGAATTACGGATGGTTTTTGAGTTAGACCTGAAAATAAATTAACTCACAAGGGAGAAAGAACTAAAATATGGCAAACCGGTTCTTTCTCCCTTTTTTGTTGAACCCTTTGACAGATATATGATATGGAAGTGAATGATATTATGACATACATAGACAGATTGCTGCAAGGCTGTTCTGATAAAAGATGTGCCGAGATTCTAAAGGAAGTAACGGAGGAATGTCAGTCACGTATAGATGAATGTAGGAAAGGTGCTTATTCTAAATCATTGCAATAGGAATAATATATAAACAATAATGAATATTATGGAAAGATACGAATTGGAAAACAGCAGGGAGTTCAAGGCTGCAAAAGAACTTGAACATGCCCTGAACGACTATGGGTGGAATGAGAAAAGGTTCGCTATTGCAGTTACCACATTCCACAGGACCCTGCAACAGACCTTATTCAGAAGTATGGTTGAAGTGATTAAGATTATGGGAAGTGAAGGTTACGGATATGACCTGAGGAACAGGGCTTCCCATGAGATATGTAAGAAGATAGTGGAATCAGGAGTTCTGGAGGACGAGACGATACCATTTATCTGAAACGGTTGAGACATACCGAACTAATATTCCGGGGAGGGATATTTCCGATTAAAAGGAAGTATCCCTCCTTTTTTATTTACCGACAATTTAAAATTCAGAAGATTATGTTATTCTATAATTTTTATGGTTATGAAGAATTCAAGGCCCGTTTCGGACTTGAAAAGAGAGAGAATGGTACAGTGGTAAGAAAAAACAGGATATTGCTGGCCCACCTGAAAAATCCTGTACTACTAAAGTATTGCAAGGAACATGGTGATTATACCCTGCTACATATATATGATATGGCTGACCTGCAGAAGAAAGTGGTTGAAGCCGTTTTGAAATCAGGAGAGGATGATGAAAAGCTGCCTTATGAAGTGGAACTGATAGGCAGGACATACTACTCTTCCAAATATAGGACTGACGAAGCCAAAGGCCTGTGTGAGGATCTGGATAAAAGTTCAGTCCGCTATGTCAACATTGAACGTAACCGGGTTTTCAAGATGAGGGCCGGAAAGTTCATGAGGGAGCTTATACTTGAAACAGGGATAGGGAAACTTATTTCTCCCTGTGTAGTAAACTGGATTGCAGGAGATGTTTTCACCCAGCAATGGTGTACTTATACTCATGGGAAATCACCTGATATGGAACTTCATGTCAACAATGATTTTGGGAGAATCTATGACAGTAACTATTGTAAAGGGAGTTTCGGTTCATGCATGGTGGATGAGAACAGGACTTCGTTCTATCATGATTCGGTAAAAGCCAAGGCTGCATACATAACAGACAAGACGGGTCTGATTGTAGCGAGAGCCATTCTTTTTACCGATGTTACAGACCAGGACGGCAAGAAATGGAGGCTGCTTGAAAGACAGTATTCTTCAGATGGTGATGATGTACTGAAACGGTTACTGATTGACAAGCTCATTCAAGAGGATTATATAGACGGTTATAAGATTGTGGGCGCGTCCTGTCATGAGGCGAACGCATTCGTGGACATTGACGGCAGTTCATTATCCGATAAAAAGTTTGAGATAGACTGTAATCTCGAATTGGAAGACACGCTTTCCTATCAGGATTCCTTCAAATGGTACAGTTACAGCTGGAACAAGGCCTATAACTACGAGAACTCCGGGACCTCATACAACCTTGATACAACAGACCTTAATCTTTACGGGGATGATGATGAAGATGATGGAGAGTGGGACGATTACCACCAATACTATTGTTCAGCAACAATTTGTTGCTATCGGAACGGAAGGGAGATCTGGGTGGATTCAGAGAACCTGGATGATTTTGTATGGATAGAATCGAAAGGGGAATATCATCATGAGAACGATTGTGTCTGCTGTGATGAGTGCGGGACGGGTATTCTGGAAGATGACGCCATGTGTTCGGAAGTGACGGAGAAATACTATTGCTGCAAGGAGTGTATGGAGAAAGCGGAGGATGAGTTCAAACGGAAGAACTGGAATTATTCAGAATATGATGATGAATGGTATGAGGATTACACCGATATAACCTATATCCATATCTGGAACGAAGAGGAATGCTTCTATGAGGATAAAAGCATCAATACGGATACATTATGCAGGCTATTGAGAAATGAGGAAGCATGGGAGTTTGATGAGGATGTATTTGACAAGGTAAATCCGAGCACCAACCTTCCATACGGTTATAAACTAAAAAAAGAGATGAATCATGAATATACAATTATTGAAGAAGCTGTATAGTATCTACAGCCCGAGCGGAAAGGAGCAGAAGATGGTGAAGTTCCTCTGTTCCTATATAAAACAACTCCCCGGAAACATATCCGTATCAAAGGATAAATTCGGGAACCTGTATGTAGTCAAGGGTAAAGCTGAAACTTATCCCTGCCTGGTGAGCCATATCGACCAGGTTTCACACTGCAAGCATTCAAAGGATTTCAAGGCGGTGGAGACCAGGGAAATCATATTCGGTTATTCGCCTAAGAACAGGAGGTTTGAGAATTTGGGAGCCGATGACAAGAACGGAGTGTTCATCTGCCTTGAATGCCTGAAGAAGTATGATGCTGTTAAAATGGCCTTTTTTAGAGAGGAGGAGACCGGATGCAGGGGAAGTTCTGAAGCGGTGATGTCTTTCTTTGATGATGTAAGGTTCGTTATCCAGCCTGACAGAAAGGGTGATTCGGATCTGATTACAAACATAGGTTATTCCGGGTTGTGCTCAGACGAGTTCATTGAAGCGATAGAACCTGAGAAATGGAACTATAAGGAAGAAGGCGGCTTGATGACCGATGTTCTGGCATTGAAAGAAAACGGACTTGGGGTCTCCTGCATAAATGTCTCATGCGGTTACTACAATGCCCATTCTGACGAGGAGATAACAATGAAGAAAGACCTGCTGAAATGCCTGATGTTTATAGGGCATATCATAGAGGACTGTACCGGTGTCTATCCCCATGTTCAGGATGATTCATATTTCAGCCCCTATGAGTTTGAGGACGAGGTTTACGATATGCTGAACCATGACCCGACATTAACTCCTGAAGACCTTCATGACATGTATTCCACCAATTTTCCTCATTTCGGGCTGGAGGATTATCGAAGGATATGTGAGGATTACCGGATGTTCTGGTATGATGATGAAGAAGATATATATGAAGAAAAAAGTATGGACTTAAAAACTTTGGATTATGGAAAGAGATAAGAGCTACGATTTGGAACTGGCCAGGTATATCTGGTCAATCTTGAAATCCAATCTCCCCGTTCTTATGTCCTGGGGAGTTGAGATTGAGACGGTGAAAGTGATAAAGTGTGGTATTGAATTCAAGGTCAACGGATTCAAGCACACCGGAAAAGTTCAGATAGTCTTGAATGAAGGTGCGGACCTGTTTGAAGTCTGTCTGATTGGTGAGGATGGAGAAATCAGGGATAAGAGGGAAGACATCTACTTTGACATGCTTGTTTCCGAGGTGGATGGACTTGTGGAGAAAACCGATGATTATGAAAAGAGGATTGCTGAAACATATAATATTATAAGGTATTAGCGGTTCTCTGAAAAATCGGGAAATGTGACAACGGGCTTTCTGTGAGGGAGTAGATTTTATAAGAACTCGAAATCTCATGGAAAGCCTTTTTTATAAATCAGCTTAAAGGTTATTGAACGCTCGTTTAGTAACCGGGAAGAGCGTTAAATAAGTGTTAATTATGAAACAGAAAAATTATGTTGCCTACCTGCGACAATCCACAGTGAAACAGGAAGTATCAGGATTAGGTGTAGAGGCACAGAGAGAAATAATACAGAATTACCTGAAGGATAAAAAAACGATTGCTGAATATATTGAAACGGAAAGCGGCCGTAAATCTGACAGACCCAAACTTACTGAAGCTTTGGAATTATGCAGAAAAACAAATTCTGTCCTGATTGTTGCAAAACTGGATAGGCTGAGCAGAAATGTGGCCTTCACCAGCAAACTGTTGGAGAGTGATGTGGAGATAGTATTCTGTGATTTTCCGGAGGCTAACAAACTTGTACTTCATATCATCAGCAGTATAGCAGAATATGAAGCCGGATTGATCAGCCAAAGGACCAAACAATCCCTGAAAGCCAAGAAAGCAAGGGGATATAAACTGGGGAAATCTGAAAATTTATTGAATAAACTGGAGCAAGCAGTAGAGAACAGTAATAAGACCAATCATCAGAAAGCTCTTGACAATCCTAATAACAAGAGGGCTATAGCATTGTTGAAAAATCTGGTAAAAGAAGACAGGAGTTTGTCTGAAATGGCTAGAATCCTGAACAGTGAAGGTTTTGTTACAGCTATGGGTAAAGAGTTCAGAGCTTCGCAGGTGAGTATATTATTGAAAAGGTATAACTTAAAAGAGGATTGAAATTATGGAACCTAAGTATGTATTGATTCTAGACTTTTTTGTCGGCTGCCTGAATATCATAAGGCTGACGGACGAAGAACTGAGAGAATCGGAGAACTATGAGGACTTTGAGGATTTTCTCTCAATCATCGAGGGGAAATACGGATTCAGACTTAATAGTTGCCAATGGATGGTTACAGAAAATCTGGACATCCATTGCTATCAGAACGGGGAAGAGACAGATCCCAATCTGTTATAGCCAAATCAGGAAGAGAAACCGGGGTAATGCTTGGTTTCTTTTTTTCTTTCTTCGGGTTAGTCGAAGACAAGAGTATGGAACGTAAGTGGAATGTAATACATAACTGAAAGACAAGGTGGAATAAAAAAGTGTGCAAATAAGGTACAAATGCTTAAAGAATAACGTTTTTGTAGGCACTATAAAATATTTTATAGTGCCCATGACAGCCTCAAAGGCTACATTTCTCTATCATTGAGATGTGTAACATTATCACCCGTTATCTTACTATGGCCTCTTTTATGCACTCTACAATATAATATACATCTTCATCAATCACCCACGGCCCGGCAGGAAGACACATACCGATTTTAAAAATAGCTTCGGATACCCCATTGATATAAGCCGGAGCATCCTTATAGACCGGCTGCTTGTGCATCGGTTTCCAAACCGGGCGTGCCTCTATTTTTTTGCCAAGCATAAAAGCACGCAAAGCCTCCACATTCTCGTTGGGCTGGCAATCTGTTGTAGCACAATCTACGGCATGAATCACACCTGCAGCACCACCTACGGCAGTCTTGACAACATCCTTATAAGCATTTTCCTGCCCTTTGATGCGAAGTGAAGAATCCAGAGTGATTGTACAAAGCCAGAAATTAGAGTCATAATCAGCCGAAGGAGCTTCATGCAGCAATACCCCCTCCACATCCTTAAGCAGTTCCTTATAGAGAGCCTGCACATGCCGGTGATGTGCAATATGCTTATCGGCAACGGTCATTTGACCACGACCAATACCTGCACATATATTGCTCATGCGATAGTTATACCCTATCGCCTCGTGCTGGTAATAAGGATAAGCCTCACGAGCCTGCGTGGCATACCACATGATTTGATTCTTGCTTTCGGTATCTTTACAAATCAACGCACCACCACCACTGGTAGTAATCATCTTGTTACCGTTAAAGCTCAGCACCCCGAACTTGCCGAATGTCCCCAGTACCTGTCCCTTAAAACGGGAGCCAAAACCTTCGGCAGCATCTTCCACCACCGGAATAGCATACCTATCGGCTATCTCCATGATACGTGTACAGTCATAGGGCATGCCGTACAATGCCACAGGAACAATAGCTTTTGGCTTTTTGCCAGTCTTGGCAATGCGGTCCTTGATGGCTTCTTCCAACAGTTCCGGAGACATGTTCCAAGTTTCTTTCTCAGAATCCACAAATACCGGAACAGCCCCCAGATAAGTGACCGGATGCGAAGACGCACAGAATGTGAAGCTTTGTACAATCACTTCGTCACCCTGTCCCACTCCGCAAGCCAACAGAGCCAAATGTACTGCCGCCGTACCGGCCGAAAGTGCCACCACTTCCTTGCCTTCGCCTACAAAACGTTTCAAATCCTCTTCAAAAGCATTCACGTTAGGACCGAGAGGAACCACCCAGTTCGTATCGAAGGCTTCTTTTACATATTTCTGTTCAATACCCTCCTCGCTCATATGGGCAAGGCAGAGATAAATAGTTTTATCCATAAATATATATGTGATTATTTAATGATCAGACTCCGGATTCCTCACATAGTGGGGAATAAAAAGAAAGGAAACGGCTTTATAAATTTTTTCCAGATATCGGGATAATTTACTCATAAATGTTTCCATGACCGGGATACAGACTGCAATCCTTTGTTAATTCCATGATACGTTCTTTCGAGATCCGTGCATCTTCCCTATCGCTATTAGGGAATGAGGCAATGACTTTAACACCCGGGATATATGAATCACCCGAGAAAACATTGTTCTCGACTTTATAGGTAAGGCAGCTTTTATCATGTCCGGGAGTTTCAAACACTTCCACGAAAATTCCCGGAAATATTTCCACTTTATCATTCTCATGTAAAACCGTCACATTATCTCCCATCCATATTACAGGATCATTGTGATAACGGGAAAAATTAAGTTTATCCGAACCTAAAGCCTCCTTACCGAAAGAGGAAGTGTAAACTGTGCAATCAGGATACAATCGTAATAAATCTTTTATACCATAAATATGGTCGTAATGAGTATGAGTCAGAAACAAGGCTTGTACCGTTCCGCACTTTTCCTGAACACACAGCTTTATAGGAGCAATATCCCCAATATCTATCAATACATGCCCATCTTTCCCCTCAACAGACAGTATATAAGCATTGGAGGTGAAAACAGAATTGACAATCTGATGGATGTTCATTTCAGTTATGACCGTTGAAAGCCTCAGTGGTAGCATTACCTTCCTTATTGATCCCTTCTCTAACGAACACTTTCTTTATGGTTAGCATAATAATCTTCACGTCCAGCCAGAAAGAAATATGATCCACGTACCACACATCCAGTTCAAACTTACGTTTCCAACTGATATCATTCCGCCCGTTTACCTGTGCCCACCCCGTAATTCCCGGACGTACTTCATGGCGACGGAACTGTTCCTCTGAATATAAAGGAAGATACTTCGGCAATAAAGGACGGGGGCCAACCAATGCCATATCCCCCTTTAATACATTAATTAATTGTGGCAATTCATCTATGGAAAGAGAACGGACTATTTTACCAATCTTTGTCAGGCGTTCAGCATCCGGCAACAAGTTTCCTCCAGAATCCCGCTCATCTGTCATTGTCTTAAACTTTATGGCTTTGAATATCCGGGCATTTTTTCCAGGGCGATCCTGGGTGAAAAAGACACCGGCACCCTTATTGGTGAAATGGAGGAAAATTATCAGAAGAAGTAATATGGGCCAGATAACTGCCAAAACAAAGAAAGCAACAATAAAATCAATCGTACGTTTTAAAAAGTAAGAATATAGCATAACATTCGTCAATCAATTCATTAATATTTTTCCATTTTGAACATTTACATTCTCTTTCAATATCTTTGCAGGATTTCCTGCTGCAATACAATTCGAATGAATATTTTTTGTAACCACGCTACCCCCCCTATAACTACCTGATTACCAATAGATAAACCTGGCATAATTATTGATCGAACTCCTATCACACAATTTTTCCCAATATATGTATCAGCTTTCAAACTTCTACAATGATCATGTGCCAATATCATAGCACCAGAAAGCACCCAAGTATTATCCCCAATATGGATACCTTTAGGGTTAATTGACTTATCTAAATGGGCTTTCCATGAAATTCTGCAATTTTTACCTATATCCATTCCGTATCTCCAACGGAGATAACGAGGATATAAATCAACGAGAATCCCCCACAGAATTCTTCTTATTTGCATAGCACAATTCAAAGTTTCAAATCAATATCATACCTATTCAAAATCTCAATTCCTTTCCCATAAGAAGTTAATTCCATAATTTCTTCAGGCTCGAACATTACATCAAAAGAGTCTTCCAAGATAGAAATTATATTCAGTTGATGAACCGAGTCCCATCCTTCTACATTTTCTTTTGAAAAACTGTCATTCAAGACCTCTTCTGTCACACCAAACACTTCTACAAAAGCAGCGTTATATTTCTCAATATTAGTCATTTCTATTACAACTTTTATATATTAAACTTACTATACAATATCTTGCCTGCTTCATTTCTGGGTATTTCATCAATTATTCGTACATCGAAAACAGAAGCTACCAATTTTGTTTTCTCTACCAACAATTCTTTCACTTGTTGAGCATATTGCCCGTTTGTGAGATAAATAACCATTCTTTCATCCGTTCCTACACAAGCACACTCTATAGGAAATTTTCCTTTGATTATCTGTTCACATTCATCCAGTCCAATACGCATCCCAAATAATTTCAAGAAACGTCCTATACGACCTACAATGTAATAACATCCATCCTCATCACGATAAGCCAAATCACCGGTACGCATAAATCCATTGCGTTCATCTCCCAAAAGTAAATCTTCTCGTTTACGGGCATATCCAAGTGTCACATTTTTACCGCGATAACACATCTCACCTTCGGTATTTGCCTCTTCAATAAGATTCCCTTCACTGTCTATTAGCGACAATTCGGCATTAGGAACTGCTAATCCTATACTACCAACTTTCTCAACGGCCCACTCCGCAGGTAAATAAGCCATACGGGCTGTGCCTTCCGACTGTCCATAAGTAGCAATCCACTGCTTGCCATTGTCCCTACAATATTCTGCAAACTTTAAATTTAACTGACGAGGCATTTTACCGCCTCCCTGTGTCAATAATCTCAAATCAGGCAAGTCCATACGAAAGAAACGCATCATATTCAGAATCTCAAAACTATAAGGAACCCCTGTAAAACTAGTAGCCCTTTGTTCCCTTATAAAATTCCAAAAAGCTCGGTCAGTCATGTTCTGATTAGTTATAAGTATCGTGGCACCTACATAGAGATGGCTGAACACAACAGAAAGCCCCATAGTATAATAAAGAGGCAATACCAATAACGGCCGGTCTTCCTTTGTTAATTGGAAGAATGTGGATATATTAAGTGCCGCGGCCTCAATATTTTCATATTTATGCCTCACTAATTTAGGGCTTCCCGTAGAACCGGAAGTAGGTAATAAGTGGGATAAATCCTCATACATCGGACAAGCTTCTAAGCCTATCCTCAACAACACATACCCATAACGTTCCGTTACCACTTCATAGGAGGTTAAAGAAATAGCCATTACAACAGGTACACATAAATAAGAAGGTCGGTATATTTCAAACAGATTCTTATATAATCCCTCTTCAATATGCGCATTCAAAATCAAAGGAACATTTCCTGAATTAAGACATCCTATACTCCAGGCCACACCACCCACATTGTTCTCTGTCAACAAAAAAAGTAAGGAACGAGAAGGTATAAGAGTGCCTATCTCATTAGAAAAATCCACCAACTCTCCGTAAGTCAGGATGTTTTCCATTGCATCAATAGCAGCAATTGCTTCCTGCGGATGTTTATTCAATTGTAATATCATAACCAAGAATTATTTCATTAAATTGAAGCGCAACCATCTACCCCCAATATCTGACCAGAGATATATGAAGAACGATCCGAAGCCAAGAAAGAGCACGCATTAGCTATATCATCAGGAGAACCCAAACGCCCCAAAGCAATCTTAGCGATGCGCATATCTATTTTTTCTTTACTATCTTCATAAAGCTCAGCAAAACGCTCTGTTTTCACGATACCGGGTGCTACAGCATTGACACGTACACCTATCGGAGCCAACTCTTTAGCAGCCGACTTTGTAAAAGAAATGATAGCCCCTTTTGTAGCCGAATAAGCCGATTGTCCCGGAGAGCCCAATACAGCCGTAACAGATGCAATATTTACAATGGAACCTCCGCCATTGCGAGCCATCAGACGAGACACTAATTGCACCAACTCAATCACGGCAATCACATTGACACGAAACATCAATTCAGTCTCTTCCCTGACAATCATACCTATTTTTTTATTGAACACCACCCCCGCATTATTAACCAATACATCTATGTGCCCTTGTTCTTTTTTTACCTGCATCATAGATTCTTTGGCAACCTGTGCATGGGTCACGTCAAAATACAATGCATGAAATCTTTCAAACTCAAGCTCTAAAGCGCTCATGGAACCTTCCAAACGATCACAGCCATACACTATTGCACCATCTTCAATCATTTTCAAGGCAATAGACTTACCTATGCCTTGAGCTGCACCCGTTACGATACAGACTTTATCTTTCAGTAACTCACTCATTATTTTAGTCTTCTTGCAGGTGAAGAAAATAAGGTTGATTCCGATTCGACATCCATCGTTACAAACGAACATGCTCCGATGGTACAATTGTCACCAATATGTACATTATGGTTTATCATTGCTCCTGTATGAATCATATTATGATCCCCGATTGTAGTGGCTCCTACCATCATCACTTGCGAGTCAATCCTATTCCAACTACCAATTGTCACATCATGACCAATAATAGTTAACGATTGGATAAAATTGTAATCACCAATTTTAGCATCAGCTGCTATAGTTGTAAATGCACCTACTAAATTACCTTTTCCCATATGAACATTTGTCCCAATACGAGCTGTATGGTGAATTAAAGAAATAAACTCTGCTCCTCTTATCAATAATTGTTCAATGCATGCCTTTCTAGAATGCCCGCCAATAGAACAGACAAATACATTTTCAGATTTACACTCGTAGGCAGCAATAGTTCCTAATACAGGAGGGTAATTCTCAAAACCGGACAAAGCATCCAAGTTATCGTCAATAAATCCAACAACTTCAAACTTACTACCATAACCAATACTTTCACGGGCAAGGTCGTACATAGTACGCCCCATGCCACCAGCACCAATTATTACTAATTTTTTCATATATATTTCTTTAATTTTGAAAGCATTTTATAGCCAAATACACCTAAGAGCAATACATATAAAGCTAATATCCGCTCTTTAACAGGAACTTTTCGAGCATAAGCCACCTTACTTATATATTTGTGGAATAACTGGTTACATAATATTGTTTCAACTGTATTTACCGCGATTTTATCGTCCAGTCCTAATTTTACATATTTATTATATGTAAAGGACATCAACATCTTAAATGCCGTTACCTGAAATGAAGTATAGCGGTTCAATCCATTACTATGGAGTTCATATTGCTTTAAAGTATCGACAATTGTCAAATCGATCAAAAAATTAGGCTTATGAGTTGCACTTGACGAACGCATAACATAATAGAAGAAACAATCAGAAGTTACTTTAACCTTTGATGACTTAGCCAACACCCTTATAGTAAATTCATACACTTCTCCAAGACGTATCTCACGATTAAACCAAATATGATTAGTTTCAATAATATCCCGTTTATAAAGAAGTTGAGGCATTGTCGGAAATATTCTACAAGAACGGTATAAAGTACCGGGGGTATATTCTCCGGTACACATGGGTAATTTTATTCTTTGAGAGATTCCATCTTTCAACAAAGTTACTTCTGACAAAACAATATCCACAGAAGAATCCTCTATGCATTCTAACATTGCAGAAATCGCCCCGTCAGTAAGAATATCATCACCATCCAACAAATAAATATACTCTCCTTTTGCCACCTTCAATGCAACATTTCTAGCTCCTGAAACACCTGTATTACTTTGATTTATTAAATGGCAATAAGGTTTATCTATACAAAAGTTAGTAAGCAATGATAGAGTTCCATCAGTAGAACCATCGTTCACGAATAAATATTCAACTTGCCCTATTGGCTGAACAGCAACACTCTCCAAGCAGTGTTGTAAATAATCTGCAACATTATAGCAAGGAACTATTATACTTATTTTAGGATTTATATTCATTCCCATAGCCCTAACACATTAGCAAAATCCTGACTTACAAGTTCAATGTTGAAATAAGACTTAGCAAGTTCAATTCCTCGATCACACATTTTACTTATTTCTTCACTACCGGCCAATACTTTTATAAGAGCTTCCTCCATATATTGCTCACCAGGTCTTTCAACTACTACTGCACAATTTTTATATCCGAAAAATTCTGTCATAGCTATTGATGACGGTCCACAATATATAATAGGTACACCCGATGACAAGTATTCTCCCATTTTAGTTGACATCGAATAACGTGTAAACCTTTCAGCGACAGCAGATATTGAAATCGGAAGAAATAAAGCGTGCGCAGCTGCCAAAATAGATGGAATCATCATATTAGACACAGGTTTATGAATAACCGTTGAATCTGCAACAACACCTAAAAAATAACGTACCTGTTCTAAAGTACAATCTGTATAAATATCAAATTGTACTTTGATTCCTTTACGATTAAGATTATCAACAGCTGCTACCATATCTTTAATCGCTAAGTTATTATGCCATCCTATTTTACCAGCAAAAACAATATTGGGTATCAGTGATTTTTTAGCTGTTGCATGAAATGTATTTAGTTTCACAGGATTTGGAAAACAGCGAAATACATATCCGTAGCGATTTTCATACTCTAACGCCATCTTTTCACTAGACGTAAAACGATAAGTAGCTATATCCAAATTCTTTTTTAGTAATATTTCTGCCTGCTTTCTATGTCGAGCACCATTCAATATCTTATAAGTAGGGCTTAACCAATCATCAAACCCATGAATCGCAATTTTTATATTTGGAAAACGCCTATGAATCTCGAGTACAAAATGAGCCATTGGAATATCCCCTATTGAAGTATAAATAATATCTGGAGATATTTTCACAATCCATTTTTCCAATTTATCACTCAACAATATTTTATACCGAGTTTCGTACAAATCTACACATTGCAAAACAGGAAGTAACAAGTTTTCATAAGCTATCCTCTTTAATGTCTTTTTATTATCATTAGCAACAGATTTATCTGTTGCGATATGAGATTTTCCAATGTTCACAAGATTGGTGAAAGGAAAACGAAATAAGACTTCATCATTCCCTAAGACATAATACTCATTAAAATTTAATGCGAATTCTGTTTCTACCATAGAAACACAATACAGATTACTCTTAGGACATCGGGAAAATAAGTTCAGAGTAGTTATGGCATCACCAGCTCTAAAACTACGTGATAAAATAAGCACCTTCTTATTCATATTGACTACAGGCTTTTAGTAGGTAAAATACTTTTCCTATTAAATCCATAATAGAAAAAAATATATAAAAATGAGAAGTAAGGCATTGATTCATTACTAAACATCAGAAATAATATCAAACAAAATAACAATGTATATATCCGCCTTCCGGATGATAACAATTTACTAAATTTATATAATCCACAAAGCATAAAAACACCTAAAAAGCCTCCAAAAATAGCAAAGACATTCATAAATGTATTTGTTGCCAAACCTTTTGAATCAATATAACGATTAAACAATTCATAGCCTACCCTCTCGTATTCCGCTGGAAACTGAACAAACCCACACCCCAATAGAGGATGCTGAAAGAAAATATTCAAAGGAACTAAAACAGAGGAGTATCGTGCAAAACCAGATCCTGACTCCTGAATTGTTTCAAACTTCCCAAATATTTCATTCATATAGTCTTCTGTAACAAAACCAAAAGCCAATATTGAAATAATGCCAAACACAGCCATCCAAGCATATACACTATTCCTTTTATTAAACAAAAAAGTCAAAACAATCATGCATCCACTAATTATGCCTCCCGTTGAAAAAGTAGATAGTA
Source organism: Bacteroides sp. CACC 737 (assembly GCF_013874375.1). Taxonomy (NCBI): domain Bacteria; kingdom Pseudomonadati; phylum Bacteroidota; class Bacteroidia; order Bacteroidales; family Bacteroidaceae; genus Bacteroides; species Bacteroides sp. CACC 737. The sequence goes on along the minus strand of NZ_CP059408.1, from coordinate 1,248,144 downwards.
AAGTAGCAATTAAAATCCCTACACGCAGATTTCTATATTTATTATTTAAAAAGAACAACTCAAAAATAAGAGCTATATTCAATATAATCATAAATACACCAGGTTCTCGAAATATTGAAGAATTCCTAATCACCGTACCCAACAATATAGGAAAAAAAACACAGCCATAAGAAGTGGTCATTTCAGCATCTGCTATATTTGAAATCGGAGTAGAAGGGAGAATATGTGCATTTACACAAAGCCAGATTATTAATGAATATAATGATATAGCAAGCACAACATCCGAGAAAGATGAAAAAAACTCAACCACAGAATATTTCTTCTCGAAAAAAACACCTAATATCATTCCTGAAAAGATTAGTAATGGAGCACCCAAAGTATTTCCATTCATGATTGATGAGAAAAAAACGATAATCTGCAATATTAATAACAAGTGAATATTTTTCTGCAAATATTTTTGTTTATAATTTATTGCAAATAATATTATAGGAAGGAATAAAATAAAGACATTTCTTAAACGCTCAAATATAGCAATTCCGCTTGTCCCAAACCAATATGAATCATAAGAAACTATCAATAACAAAGCTACTATCACACATAATTGGTAATATCGTTTTTTCTCAGCCCGAAACATTTTATCCATTAAGAATTGAGCAATAATACTTTCTATATTTACAATACATTTCTTCTGCATCATAAACTTTACAAGCGACCTCAGAAATAGTCGTTTTAGACACAGGCTTCATCAAATACTGCATAACTTTAGTCTGTAGTAAATCAATATTTCCGTACTCCACAAAAGTGGAGTACTCAGGTATTGCAATTGTTTCAGGAGCCCCAGCCATAAATCCAGCAACCTGTGTTCCACAACATAAACTTTCAGCGGTAACCATCGAAAATGATTCACGATAAGAAGTCAGCAGGGTTAGATTTGCCATAGAGTAAAACTCGGAAAGCTTTTCCTTAGAATCAATATGAGAAATCGGTATCACATTAGAAGGTAAGCCCTTCAAATTAGAAGCCTTGATTCCAACAACTACAAACTTTATATCAGGAAGCCTTTTTGCCAATTCTGTTATATATTCCCCTCCTTTGTTGGGAGCAGAAAAATCCGGAGTTACATGAAGAATAACAGAATCAGTTTCTTTCAATCCTAATTGTTTTTTCAGATTCTCACATTTACCTCGGTAATGGAATGCGTCAATATCCAAACCATTAAAAATGGTACGACACTCACTATTTGTAAAAAAAGGAGATTGACGTACACGATCAGACATCCAATCCGACACTCCAGAAGTATATAAGTGTTTTACATATCCAAATGCCTTCTTCATCTGAATCCAAGATAAATGAGTTCCATCAAACCAAAATGAACGCCGTTCTATTTGATTTGTTTTACATTTTCCGCACCCCGTCTTCCATCTATTGCAATCAAAGGCATAATCACAATTGGCTGTTATTGTCACATCTGCATGATGAGTCACTAATACAGGATACCCCTTCTTGCCCAAATATTTTAGAAGAATAAAAGGATTGATATATGCACAATTTAAACAATGCAGATGTACTATATCCGGATTAATTCGCTCTATACGATTAATCAATTGATACGTTTCAATATACGCAATATTATATCGTAAACCTGTCACACGTGATATCTTACGATAAATTTGGCTCACTTTGTCAGAGGTTGTACGATAAAGATGTATAGGGTCATCATCTACTTGATGTTTTCCACGTCCAAATACAACATAAGACTGATGACCATCACGCAAAAGTCTGGAATGAATATCTCCAACAATCTTACCAGTGGAACCCTCATCAAAAAAAATATTTATTTGTACAATTTTCATTGACAATCAACTTTTAACTGAATTTATTCATATATTAGAAAAGCATCTCTACTTTCTCCAAACCATTTTATCTATCACACCCGTATAAGATTGGATGAGTTTTACGATTATATTACTTACATTTTCGCCTACATATACATCAACAGGAGTACCATAATCACCATTTGTATCCATAGAAAGTGCAATATCAACAGCTTGCAGAAGACTCTTTTCGTCAATACCAGCAAGAATGAACCCCGCATTGTCAAGTGATTCTGGACGCTCTGTAGAAGTACGAATACATACGGCAGGAAATGGATGTCCTATTGATGTAAAAAAACTAGATTCCTCGGGAAGCGTACCTGAATCTGAGATAACAACAGCAGCATTCATCTGGAGACAATTGTAGTCGTGAAAACCGAGAGGGTCGTGTCGAATCACGCGCGAATCAAGTGAAAAACCAGTTTCTTCAAGACGTTTACGACTGCGAGGATGACAGCTATAAAGAATAGGCATATCGTATTTCTTCGCAATGGCATTAATGGCATTAAACAAAGAAAGAAAGTTCTTCTCAGTATCAATATTCTCTTCGCGATGTGCAGACAACAGAATGTATTTACCCTTCTCAAGTCCCAAGCGTTGATGAATATCACTGGTTTCAATCTCAACCAAATTTTCATGAAGTACCTCTGCCATAGGTGAACCACTAACATAAGTACGTTCTTTAGGCAAGCCACAGTCAGCAAGATAACGCCGAGCATGTTCGGAATAACAGATGTTCACGTCAGAAATGATATCGACAATACGACGATTAGTTTCTTCGGGCAAACATTCATCTTTACAGCGATTACCTGCTTCCATGTGGAAAATAGGAACATGAAGACGTTTAGCAGGAATAGCCGAGAGGCAAGAGTTAGTATCCCCCAAAATGAGCAAAGCATCAGGTTTGATTTCGACTATTAGCTTGTAAGAGCAACTAATAATATTACCTACTGTTGCTCCAAGATCATCGCCCACCGCGTCCATATATACCTCTGGATCGGTAAGTTTGAGATCTTTAAAAAACACCCCATTAAGGTTGTAATCGTAGTTCTGCCCTGTATGAGCAAGGATAACATCGAAATATTTACGACACTTATTAATAGTAGCCGCAAGACGAATAATCTCTGGACGTGTACCTACAATAATAAGAAGTTTGAGTTTACCATTATCTGTAAACTGAATGTCACTATAATCTATTTTCATTTTATACGGGATCAAAATATGTATCGGGATGATTAGAATCAAAAACCTCATTACACCACATTAGTGTGACAAGTTCATCAGTTTCTGAAAGGTTAACAATGTTATGAGTATAACCGGGAATCATTTCTACTACTTGAATTTTATCGCTAGAAACTTCAAAATTCAGAATTTCTTCTGAGCCTTCTTTACGAAGTTGAATTAAGCCATGTCCTTTGACCACTACAAATTTTTCATTTTTAGTATGATGCCAATGTTGACCTTTGGTAACTCCCGGTTTTGAAATGTTGACCGACATCTGACCTGCTGAACCCGTGCGAATAATTTCGGTAAATGAACCACGATCATCTACATTCATCTTCAAATCATATATCATTTTTTCTTTAGGCAAATAGCTTAAATAGGTAGAATACAATTTCTTCTCAAATCCATTCGGGGTAAGATTCGGTATTTCCAAAGTTTTGGGCATCTCTTTGAAGCGATTAAGCATCTCGACAATTTCACCTAATGTAACCTTATAACGTACCGGAACAGCACAATAACGCCCCTTCTCGTCTAGTACAGTTTCTCCTCCATCAAATTCACAGTGATGCTCCTGACCACCAAGTGCAGCAATCATCTCTTCAACAAGATCATCAATATACAGCAACTCTAATTGCATCAATGGATCATTCACTTGAATAGGTAAATCATTTGCTATATTATAACAAAAAGTAGCAACAACAGAATTATAATTGGGACAACACCATTTACCAAACAGATTTGGGAAACGATAAACGAGTACCTTGGCTTTGTGTTGTGCTCCATACGCAAAAAAAAGTTTCTCGCCTGCTAACTTGCTTCTACCATAATCACTTTGGGCATACCGACCAATCAACGTTGCTTGAATAGAACTAGAAAGCATTACAGGACAGGTGTTGCCATATTTCTTTAAAGTATCAAGCAGAGTAGAAGCAAAACCGAAATTACCCTCCATAAACTCTTTTTCATCCTTGGGACGATTGACACCAGCCAAATTAAACACAAAGTCAACTTCGCGACAATACCGTTCAAGTTCCTCGTGTGTAGAATCAATGTCATATTCAAATACTTCATCAATTTTTACAGCATAATTCCGCGCTTTTCCCGTTTTAATATTATTTAGTTGCGCACAAAGGTTCTTACCAACAAATCCTTTGGCACCTGTTACCAATATTTTCATATATTCATTATGTTTTCAGTAGAAATAGGTTCGTACGTACCATCCTTGGCCTCAAAAATCACAGTTCCTGATTCAAGAACCTCTATTCGATGCCAAACTCCAGCTGGAATTTGGATTCCCACACAATCAGAATTAGATTTAAGCAAAAAACGCTCTTTTTCTTTTCCGCTATCATCATAAAATATCTCTTCCGCAGTACCACAAAGTATCAAACATATTTTAGAAGTTTTAAGATGACGATGTATTGGAAGTTGTGTCCCAGGTTCTAAAGCATTAAGCATGCGTTGCGATTGCTCACAATCGGAATTACGCAGATCGTAATTTACTCTCAGTATAGATGATTTTACTGCTTCATACGACAAATCATCAAACAGTTTCTTAGTAATAATCATTATTCACTACGAATTTCTCGTTTGGTATCTGTCTCAATCATACCCAAATCTGCTTGAACAAAACGTAAACGCATCAATTGCTCCTTCATACCCTCAATATCCAAACGTACTGTATTATGACTATGATAGTCTTCAATCTTAGAAACTTTCTCATTACCTTCAGTAAAGAACTTATCATAGTTGAGATCACGAGTATCGCAAGGAATACGGTAGTAATCACCCATATCGATGGCCTTTGCCATTTCCTCACGAGTAACGAGCGTTTCATACAACTTCTCACCATGACGTGTTCCAATTACCCTTACCTCTGTCTCACCATATTTAGGGTCAATTTTAGCATAGATCTGCTTAAGTGCTTCAGCAAGTACATCGAGTGTAGCTGCCGGAGCCTTTTGTACAAACAAGTCTCCATTTTTACCGTGGGTAAATGCATAAATCACAAGATCAACAGCATCATCTAAAGTCATCATAAAACGAGTCATTTCTGGGTCAGTGATAGTAATGGGCTTACCCTTCATCATCTGCTCCACCCATAGCGGAATTACCGATCCGCGCGATGCCATCACATTGCCGTAACGTGTGCAGCATATTGTGGTCTTTGCATCCTCGCCCAGTTCGCGCCCCTTGGCTATAGCAACTTTCTCCATCAAAGCCTTAGAGATACCCATAGCGTTAATCGGGTACGCAGCCTTGTCAGTTGACAATACCACTACATTTTTCACACCATGCTCAATGGCTGAACATAGAACGTTTTCCGTTCCGATGACATTCGTCCTTGTTGCCTCCAAAGGGAAAAATTCACACGACGGCACCTGCTTGAGTGCAGCAGCCGAAAAAACATAATCCACACCGCCCATTGCTATATCGACCGATGACTTATCACGCACATTGCCGATATAGAACTTCACCTTTGGATTTTGCAAATGGTGACGCATATCATCCTGTTTCTTCTCGTCTCGGCTAAAAATGCGAATTTCTTTTATATCGCTATTGAGGAAACGTCGCAACACAGCATTTCCAAACGATCCGGTGCCACCCGTAATCAGCAACACTTTATCTTTAAATACTGACATAATATATATTTTGGTTTATTGTTTTTTTAAGAAACCGTTGTTTGTTTCATGTGGGAAAAGTATCTATCCAAATCAATTTGTTGAACGATGCAGTACAAGCCTAATACTATTGCATTAATCCAAACCACCATCTGCCAACCGAAAGTTTCGTAAAGGAGTCCGACTACTACAAATTTCACGGCAACTGCAACTCCATAGGAATATAATTGTAACTTCATTCGTCCTAAGCCACAAACCATTGTTGAAAGCATTCCTGAATAAATAAATGTACTAGCAAAAACAGCGAATGAAAATGCTACAGGTATCTCCACATTAATCTGCCCTTTACCCAACCAAATATTCATAATGAATTGTATACATGGAATCAAGGCAAATTCTAGGATCATAAGCCCCAAAGCAGACAATTTGATAACCCGAAAAAGTTTACATAACCATTTATAATCTTTTTCTTGACAAGCTTTGGTTACTACAGCCCAAGTCGGAGTTAATGCCAATGTTGATACAGTAGCCAAAAACATTACTACACGATAATAAAAAGTGTAATCGGCCGTATAAAGTGGACCATAAAATTTGGTAATCAAGAATTGATCAGTATTCATAATCATGGCGTAGAATATCTGACACATGAAAAACACCATTCCTAAAGATAGTACATTCTTAGTTGCAGTGTAAGTAACAAATCTCAGCGTGGGAATACAGTCACGCATTTTCTTCATAAATACCCATATACCTGCCAACAGTACCGGAACATTTATAATGAGCACATACACCAAAGATATAGCCTTTAAAGCTTCATTACTATCTGTAAATCGAAATAAAAGTACATATATAAGCATTAATATGCTTGATATAAATGATAATATATTGTTAACATACGAACTTTGCAATGCATAAAACACAGTCTTTACATTAGTAAGAAAGAATGATATTACTATACCTATATAGACACATGCTGATGACCAAAGCAATGTCTCGTTTGTTATTGTTAATGGAGATATATTGAAAAGCCAATTCAGATTTATAATATATAGAAATACCAAGCCTCCGATTAAAAACACAGCAGACAAAACACCAACTGATATAAAACCAGAAGAAATAACACGACGTGCTTCTATGCGGTCGTTGTCCGTGAGAGCCTTTACCAAAAAGTTCCTAATGCCATTGCCAATCCCCAAATCAAAATTCATAATCCAAATCAAGACTGAAAGAATCGTAAACCATAGTCCCAACACTTCATTATTGTTAAAATATCGTATAAAGGCTGGAGTCATGGCAAAAGACACAAAAATTCCTAAACCTCTTAAAACCATAGCAACGACCGCGTTTTTTGCTATTATGCGTTCGTTGGTATTCAGTCTCCTTTTTATGCTACTAAACTTCATTATTAAGCAAAAACGCAAGTTTTTCTCCGAATTCTTTATCTAGCCTCTTTAAGATTTCAGTTGGACTTTTAGGATTATATACAGCCTCCACAACTGCTTTTGCTATTTTATCAGGCTCTTGTTTTGAGTAAAATGTTATAGCGGGGCTTACAGCTGATTGCCTGATAGCCGGAATATCAATACTTACCACATTGAGTCCATTAGCCATATACATTAATACCTTTGAAGGAAATGAGGTAGCGTTGAACTTGGCTGTAGGCTCTTGGGTACTTAATCCTATTCTACAATTTTGTACGAAATGGTTAAATTCAGAGCCACGCTTTACTCCCTCAAAAATTGCCTTACCGTTACCTTGGGCATTTGCTTCCTCTATGATTGAACATATATGGTCAATTTCCTCTTGACTTCCAAATCCAAGCACATGAACAGTATAATCTTTAGGTAAAAACGCTGCTGCCGTTGCTGCTGCCGTTGCACCTCCTTTACGAGGATCCAAAGTACCTGCATATACAACATTTATACAATCATTAGTTAAGGATGCTGCACTATATGAATGTTCTATTTTGTAAGTACCTAAGCATACACATGAAGGTTTATTGTCGATATTAATCAGATTACCAAGATGGGCCGTAGAAAATATAAAACCGTCTGCCAATTTAAAGAAATCTAATTCCCTTTGCTTTTGTCGATTATCATTGATTACATCAGAATAGATTTCACATACTTGAATAATCAAATGAATTTTTTTCCGGGAAATGAGTTTTTTTATAGCATCAATATACACCAATGAATGATAGAGAATAACCGTGTCCCCATCATTTATATGGTGGTCAAGAAATTGAAATAGTGACTTTTTACGTTTATATGCATAATGCAACCATTTTGGTAAATTAGTTTTTCCTACTTTACCAAAACAAGATTTAAACACAACTTTACGACCATCATTTAAGACAACTTTCTTTTCAATATGAGAAACAACATCAGAAGCACAAGAAAGAATATTGCATTGAAAGCCTTCTCGTTGTATCACTTCACTTACATAATCCATCATAGTAACAGCCGCTGGTGAAACACTACGAGGCTCATCCTTTAAATCATAATGTCCTATATAATAGATTACAGACATAACATATAGCTTTTTTAACTAACTTCTCTTTATCACTATCCCAATCAAAAGATAATTATATGGGGGACACAGGAAAGCAAGTAAATCAACATATAGAATTGATGATAATCCTTTCTTTATTTCTTCCTTAACTCTGCTACTACATTTTTTATAAAAAGTATCCAACCTACACAAACAGCACCAACCATACAAACAATACCTATCAATAGTATCACTTTCTTTGGTTTTGATGCCCGAATAGGAATCGTTGCAGGTTCGACTACCGTATAAACCGGAGTAATCTCCTGTACCTTTGCTTCAGCCATCTGCAATTGCTGCGCCACACTTGTATAAACCTGATAGGCAAGGTTCATCTCGTTCTCTAAACGTACCTGTTCAGCACGGTAACTCTGAAGAATTATATTCTTGTTAGCATCGGCAAACTTTGCATAATTCTCTTGAGCTATTTCATATTCTTTCTTCTTCCGTTCAAAAAGTCCCTTCTGGAATTCAAAGTCTTGACGAGCTTTATTTGTGCGGTAATTTGTGACATAATTTTGCAAACGGCACATCACACTGTCTGTTAAACAGGCAGCAATACGGGCATCCTGCATCGTAACAGACAAAGTAGTAAGTCCTGTCTTCTTGTCAACAGAAACGCTGATACTATTACTCAGAAGTTTTGCAATAGAGGATTCTCTTACTGTTAAATGAAAAGGGTCCAACTGCATTCCTTCTTTTTCTTCTTCATCCTTATACAAAGAAACGACCCACTCAAGAGCCTTGAAAGGAGCAGAAGTTATCACACTCCACCACGGAGAACGTTGATACTCGTCCAAATAACAATAAAGTGTAGTATCTATTTTCCCCTCTAGGTCTTTCACTGGAATATTGAAAAGACCAGTAATAAAGGGAGTCGAACTCACAATATCGGGATACAAATCAGGATAGATAGCATCAGCACCAGAAGAAGTATTTATATTAAATCCTGCCATGGCAGCAAGAGAAGACAATCCTCCCCCACTCTTTCCATCCGACAACTCCGGAGCAATTGTAGCTGTAGCTGTATATTCTTTCGGAATACTGAAAGCAATCACCAGTCCCACAATCACTGCATAGCCGCAACACTTCAATATCCACCTGCGCTCTGCCCAGACTTTCAAGGCAAGCTCAAGCAAATCAATCTCCTCTTCCTGTGGATGTTTATTCTGTTGTCCGTCATTCATATCAGCATCCTTTCTTTTTATATCTTCCACTTGTTTCTTATTTAAAAGCATTAGTCAATGTAGCCACCATCGCCGCAATCGTTGCAGTCATGGAGCTCATACCCATAATCTCGGAAAGTTGGAGACGCTTCCTCTCAGACTTCGTGGGAACCACAATCTCACAACCCGGCTGGATTAAATCACTGTCACTCTTCTTAGCACGGGCTACCGTACCGTTCAGATAAATGATGTATGCCTTCTTCTTTTTCGCATTCTCGCCATAGCCACCTGCCATATTGATATAATGTTTCAGCTTGGCACCTTCCTCCCAGGTTACTGTATTGGGATACATCACAGAACCGCTGATCTTCACCGTATTGATGTATTCAGGAATATACACGATATCTCCCTCACGCAGGATAATGTCATAATCACTACCCGGATGTGACAGAGCCTTTTTCATGTCAACGCCTACCGTGTAAGTGTCGGAGATAGCAAGCTTGTTCACTGCAATGCTATCGGAACCTTCACCGCTCTGTGCCATGCGAAGCACATCCGTCTCACGCCGACGTTCCTCATCATTGCGTTTGCGAATCAAACGTCCCCCCTTTATATATGCCGCCGGAGTAATTCCGCCTGCACGACCTATCACATCACTCAGACGTTCATTCTTTTTCAACAACGAATAGCTGCCGCTGAAAAGCACCTCACCCGCAATTGTCACCATGCGCTGAACTTGGTAGGCAGGACTGCGACGAACTTGGACTACATCGAAAGGTTGCAGGTAGAAACTACCGGCACCCGTCAGAAGACCGTCCTTGATGTCAAAGGTGAATGTCTCCGCAAGCTTGCTGCTGTAGGCAGTACTCTTGGGATCCTTGATGCGGCGCGTCACGCTCACACAGGTAGTGGCGGCAGCCTCAGTAAGACCTCCCGCCTGGACAATCATATCCTCTATCGTTAAGTTATCGGAGTATAGGAAAGTACCGGGATTGAGCACCTCACCATAAATGGAGACCGTCGCGCTCTCCTTCAGGTCATGGATACCGGGAACATACAGATGGTCGTTCTTCTGAAGGGGTATATCAGAAACCGTACCGTTCATGATACCCTCCAGATCAACGGCAACAATTTCGTGCGTAAGATCTTCACGCTCACGGTCCAGAAGGACACGGGCAAGGAAAGCATCTCCCCGGAGTCCCTCAGCCTTCTTTATCAGCTGCTTCACCGTATTCACCTCACCGTCCAACTGATAAAGCCCCGGACGATAGACGGCACCACTGACCTCAACCTTGTTCTCAAAACGGTCGAGTACGGCGTCAACCGTCATTAAGTCACCGTCGTCTAAACGGAATACGGAATAGTCCATCTCATCCACATTATATACTTGATGTTCACGTCCGCTTTTACGGATGATGCGTACAGCCTTCTTATAGGCATCTCCCATAAAGCCACCCGCATACTTCAGTAAGGAAGCAACCGTCTCGGCAGGCTTCATTTCATAATACATGGGACGTTTCACCTTGCCTACTATCTCGACCAACGACTGGTAGGGACTCACAATAATCACATCGCCCTCCTGCAGACGGACATCGTCATTCATCTTGCCCTGCATGATGAACTCATAGACGTCCAAATGCTCTATCGTCTCTCCGTTACGAACCAGACGGATGTCACGCAAGCTACCGATATTATTCACACCACCGGCACGGTACAAGGCATGGAAAACCGTGGAAAAGGCCGAAAGTGTATAAGTACCCGGCACCGTGACCTCACCCATGATATGGATCTGGATGGTACGTATATCGCCTAAAGTCAGACGGATCTGTGAATTGGGATCCCCCCCTCCGATACCGGAATAGATCTTGGACAGTTCCCGTTGCAGATAAGCGTTGGCTTCTTTAACAGTCATGCCGTTCAGATAAACGGGACCGAGATCTTTCACCTGGATACTACCCTCGGGACTGATGGTCTGGCGGATGGTATTCTCGGAAGCTCCCCAGATATCTATGATCACCTCGTCACCGGGCCCCAGCCGATAATTTGCCGGAGTAGCCAGATTCACACTAGGTTCAAAGGAGAGATTACGGTTCTGGAACAGATTATGACCGAAAATCTGTATGCCGGCAGCCTCAGGGGCGGACTGGCTTTCAAGTCTCTCATCAACAACCGCTTTCTGGTCATCCAGTTCGGCAGCCTCGTAGGATTCTCCCACAGCAACCGAACGCTTGCGCATCTGTGAGGGAGCTTCGGAACCCGGGACAGCAACACCCGAGTTCTCATATTTATCCTTGATGCGGAGCACCTGTTCGCGGGTCACACCACGGCGCAACAGTTCGGCAGTCATCTGCTTCTGAGATTTTCCGGCTGCCTGTGCTTGTTTCACATATTCAACCACTTGCTCGTCGGACATGCGCTGGGCATAGGCAGAACCGAAGAAAATAAAAAGACATAAAATCAGAAATAAGATTCGACGCATAATTTAATGTTTGTTAGATTCTTATATGTCACACACTGAAAAAATCAAACTAATCCGGAAAGGTGGAACCAAAGGTGATTTATATTTATTACTTCGCGTAGTAATGAAAGAGTTAGTACCACGCTTCCCGGATATTCAATAGTTTTATCAATGGAGGAGGAATCCAGAAAAATACTTCTGAAATCGTACCGTAAAGCATAGGCCAAAAGACTTGAAACAAATATAACAAGTACGTCAATTGACAAAATAGCCCACACCGGCAGCACTTTCACTAAAAATTCTTTCTGAATATTCTCCTATTCATAAAATACTATAATTATCTGTCCGAATCAATATACTCCCAAGGGTATGGATTGTCCTCAATATTCTTTAATTCTTCTATCACCTCAATTTCTTCTGAGCCCAATGAAGACTTATCCCAAGAATCAATAATCCTATGAGACTCGTATGCAAGATCCGCTTCATAAGTTTCGCTATAGCAACACACTAACAAACGTACCTTCAACAAAGAATCTGGAAGCATATCCAACATATCCCAACAACAATCAAGTATGGACTGGACATGACTCTGTTTATTACCGTCATCACAAAAAGTTGATATATATCCTCTCAATAAAGACAAATAAAACAATGCCTTTTCTTCAATAGTAGCATTATCGCAACCTTCATTATATAATTCTCTACACAAATGAAAGACTTCACCATTTAACCGAGAATACTCATCTGCATATAAAGGGGTACCGTCTAAACCTATATACAATAACTTTTGTGACAAAGAATAAAGTTTTTCGACTTTTTTTGAAAGCATAATTTATAAGATACATTTTAACGCCTTGCAATACCAACGCGAAATACGAATCATAACTCCAAGCCCTGCAAGACTCTTTATAAAATAAAATTTTCCTTGGGCACGATGCAATTTACCTACCATTCCCTTAAATGGTCCATGGACAACCTCTACCATCTTTCCAGGCTTCATTTCCGCTTCATTGTCACTAACAAAACAAACATCGGAAAAATTCGGATCACAAAGGGTACGAAATTCAAGCATCTCCCTATCTGGCACTTCTACAAAGTCTTGTGTGTGTTGTTTACGTAAAACGTATACAAGAACCGGACTTTCAGAAAGAAGCGACAACAAATTTACCTCACTATCATCCTTTTGGAGAAAGACCAGATTGTGAACAACCGGTAGCAACACACGTTTATGCCTACCTTCTCTATTAACCTTTTCCTTATACATCATAGGAATAAAATAGGTTTTACCTTTCGAAGCCAAATAATCACCAACCCTCAATTCCTGACAATTGAAAGTGTGAAGTATGTACCAGACTGGTGACAAGAATAAAAAACTTTTTCGATAAAAGAAACGACAATGTAAATATTCATGTAAAGATATACCCTTATCTCCGGTTTATTGAAACTAATAACCGTAACGTAAAAAGCAATAAGGATACAGTTTTACCAAACCTACATTGTACAAGAGAACTATATAAATCCTCACAAATTAAAGGAGTAGAATTCTGTAACGGCTGCAAAATTATATTATTAAATCAACATTGGCAACTAAAATGATGAAAAACTAAAAGAAGAGATTGAAAAAGTATGAATACATATAGTAGCTAAATCAACATGAATATAAAAACAAACGCCCCTTCATAGACAAAATTCACATCAATGGTAGACAACTTATTTTTATAATTTATTTAATTCTCTATATGGTTTAATAGGCATATAGACAGCCCCAAAGATTTAGTTGATATTATTCGGCTCTTCTGCAAACAAAAAATAAAAGGAGTCGCCATACTTCTGTACAGCAACTTCCTTTAATTATAAGAAAAAACTCTAATATCAATCGGGGCTAACACCCAATTTCACCCTCGTTGTATTATCCGTTTTTATGTCCTTTTTTAATCCGGCATTTATCCGACCTGCACCCTCAGCACAATGGACTGAGGGGCTATATCCAGGGAAACGTTCTTAATCCTGCTTGCCCCGAGAATTTTGGCACTCTTCCGGTATGCGTCCAGAAAATCGGTCTGCTTTATTCGATAAGGATATACACAACCTGGAATTATAGGGAAAGGCCGGGGCATCATAAAACCGTCATATTCGTGGGCGGTCATCATGAAGGCATCGGCATCCATGATATCCTGCACCGGGTCAGCATTATAGGCACTGTAGTCAAGTCCCCGGTGAAAGGACATGGCGGTCATATTTCCGACTGTGCACAGCTCGAACCTTACCTTGTCCTTGTCTATTGCACTGTCCAGATACGCCTGCACCGATGCCTCGACCTCATCCTTGTCCATTACTTGCAGGTCATACACCTTGCCTGCTATAAATATTTTCTTATCCATTATTAGACTGTTATTGGCTATATTCTTGTCCATACATTAATTTTTTATTTCGTTAATTATTACCCTTTATCCGGCAGGGGCACATCGCATCCGCTATTACCCGACATCAGGAGACGGTATTGCTGCCGGATTCCTACAGAGTCTACTCCAGGAAGGAGTAGTGGTAGGTTTCATCCTCTGAAGGCCTGACACTGCCGGTTCCGGATACCACACCCGGATAGTTCCCGGCGAAAGTATAACATTTTCGGGCTGACGATGTCGTGCTTCCGGGAGATATCGTGAAAGCGTAGTTCTCCTCACCCGCCCCAAGGGAGGAACCGTAGGTGAGCCTGCATTCCACGATGACAGTGGAGGTGACTTTATAACTGGCAGATGCATATACGCTGTAAATGTCATAGGCACCATCCCTGCTTTGCCAGCTGTAACTCAGATGTATGAAGTTGACGGACTTGATATCTGCACCCATCTGATCCAAAGGGACGTTTATGCTGGCAGAGTCTGACTTATAACTATCGGTGGAACCACTATAATCAGATGTTTGTGTCTGTGTCAATTCCAAATTACCCTCTCGAGTTGATGTACTACTATTTGCACCTGCTGTTACAGAAGTTCCTGAAACAGAAAATCCTGTTCCACTACTTATTCTTCCGGAATAACTTGACCAAGTAGACCAGGAACCTGCACTTTCATCAGTCAAACTTCCATTGGTATAAGTCAATGTAACCGGTCGTCTCCTGGAAGTAACTGTTACAGACTGTGTTCCACCGTCTGCGCTAAAACTTAATGAGGCAGGGCTTACGGAAAATTCATACTGATATTCAGTTTTTGTAGTTATATCATCCTTTTTGTCTTGAGTCACTGTAGCACCGACAGATTTTGAACTATCGCTACTATGAGTTACAGTGAAGGAACCCTTCCTTCCGCTACTTGTACTGGAATTGGCTGTAGCACTTACAGACACTGTATTACCGGACTTTGACGCGGTAATTCCTGATGGTAGACTTGTACTTAAACTATAGCTTCCTGAAGGACTATCATACCAATCCCCCCAAGATATCGGACTTCCAGCCCCCTCTCTTGTCTGAGGAGTCACTGTAAACGACGTGGAACCTCCTGAAGCTCCGAAATCATAAGAAGCTGGAGATATTGAAATTCTATAGTCATAATCTACATTGGCACCTTGCGTAAGTGTTACAGAATCACTGGTATATGCATTACTTGCACTCAAGGCACCACTTCTGGAGGATGTTCCTGTATTATTGGAATCAGGTCCTACTGTTGAACCGGAGATTGAGAATGGACCGGTCACACTCGAAGTGGCAGATATATTGGTATAGCTGTAACCGCTCCAGTCACTCCAGTCTCCCCAATTCCAGGTATTGCCTCCATCTGTAGAGGTACCTGTACGATATCTGCTACTGGTACCTCTTCTGGAATCCACTGAAAAACTTCTCTTGGATGTATCATTCCAAGACCAACTAGTATTTGATATACTGATACTGCATATATTGTCATACCGATAATCATATTCTGTATCTGTAAGTATACCCGCTTCCTGATTAACGGTTACAGTATCTTCAGCGCCCCCATAAGAAGCTGTAATAACCGTGCTTCTTTCCGCACCATTGTTGACTGATACTGTTAATGTTGCGGAAGTTCCAGTATTCGAAGACAGTGAGAATCCGGAAGTATTAGATAGACTCAGTGAAGGAGTTCCAGAATCACTTGCTGAAGATGTTGAACCCGAACTCCAAGTATGTGTACCGGTTCTTGTCGCACTTGCCCTTACTGTTGTAGTACCTCCTTCTCTAGGGAAATTTGTTCTATCGGCACTGACTGATACGTTCCAAGGGTTCCAGGATGTTTTTTCAATCTTATTTTCCGCTTGATAAACATTAGCGCTACTTGCTGAACTGGATTTACCGTTCATCGTGATAGTCAGTGAAACAACAGCCACAGTAGTTTGTCTGGATTGGGTTGTACCTTTAGATCCAGTATTAGCCAAACCACTCGAAGAATTTACGGTTGCTGTTCCTGAAGTTCTATTAAATGTTGGAGTTCCGCCAGATGTAAGTGTCGTAGTTTTTCCGGATACCCAATATACAGTTTGTTCATAGGTGTAACTAGGTGTCGAACTACCTCCGGCGGCCGGGATAACTGTAGGATAGTTGAAAGATTTGATTCTTGGATTGCCATAACCATCTCCATTCGGTTTGATAGAGTCTGCATTTTGTTTATGAGTTGCAGTAGCTGTTTTCTCAGGATCAGAACCGAAAGATTCGGATTGGGTCCATGTAATAATACCATTTTTCTCCGCTCCACCGGGATTGGAGGAATAACTGACAGTATCATTCGCGGCGGTCCATGTTCCGGAACCTGAATTTTCTGAGGTATAAGCTACGTTTGTTTGTGACCCCTCTACATAGATACGGTTTCCCACATTACTGTAACTGTACTGTCTCTTATACGAGGTCACCGTGAATTTCCGTGAACCTCCCGCCGCGGATATGGTAGCTGTCGCAGGAGTCACGGAGAAAGTATATTCCCAGTCAAGACGCTCGATATGGTCTTCGGGAACAAGCTGGTCGGCCGCATAGGTATAACCCTTCTTTATATGCAACCCGGCCGATTCAATTTGACTTCTTGTAGGGCACACCATCGTTTCTTCCGTGAAAGAGCCGGGTTTGAGTGTGTTGCAGAAGTCCTTTGTCGCTATTCTGAAATATTGTGCCATCTTGTTATCTGTTCTTGTTTTGATCCATACATTATAGTGCAGTTATGCCGCCATTTTCCCTCCCCACTGGAGAGCCATCGCATCCGCTATCCCGGGGAAAGTCTTGCTCCTCAGTTTTCTCCTCTCCTCTGCTGATACACCCGAGAAGAATATGTCGGAGGTCCATTTAGGAGATTTGTTACCACTCTTTGCAGTATAGATCTCACCTTTCCCGACTATATTTGTCGGTACCAAGAGAGGTAGGTTTTTCAACCATAGACAGGTCTTCTTACTTGCTTCATGACCGAACATCCAGGGTTCTATTATCTGGTCGGGCCTTCTCCATCGGCTGCTCATGATACCTACCGGATTCTCGATGGCCAGTCTACTCACTCCAATCCTTGAAACATCCATGAAGAACTGAACTGCTTCTTCACGGTCTTTTGCTCTGTCGGGGAACTTCGGATGGGGTCTTCTCTGTTCTGTTGGAAGGTTCTTATCATCGGGGTGATAATACCATCTTGCACCCGAGACAGCAAGAAAAGTGCAGGGTGGATGGGCTATGACCAAATCCCAACAACTGTCAAGGAAGTATTTAGTACCATTCTCTAAAGTTCCCCCACGATTGGCTATCACGTCAAACATGTCTCCCTTGAAGTGATACTCCGGATGACCACCGCTACATTCCTGAAGGTCGCAACTGAAAGCATTATGGCCCAGTTTTCTGAAAGCCAGACAAACGGCCTGACTTTCTTCACATGCTACCAATACATTCATACCCCTAGAAGACTATCTGCATTAGGATTCTGTCAGAATAACATCTCAGACCTATATGCTCCACCAGCTGCCCCATCTCTTCAAACAGTTGGAATTTATAGAACCTGATGAAAGCCGTTATATCCGTGTAGAAGTTTTTCCCTGCAAAATTTAATGGATAAATCATTGGATACCCTCCGACTTGTTGTGGCTGGAATGCTCCGATTCCCACTCCCGTAATGAGTGACATGTCAGCGTCATAGACTATTAATTTATTAGGGTCGCAACGAAAATCCCTGATAAAGAACATCCTGATTTCTTTATCACTCAGCTCCTTGACCATAAATTGTGCCATTCCGGAGGTGTATTCGTCCAATGATTCCTGTACCTGTGATTCGATTTCCTCAATACTCATATCGGTGTTCAGAATCTCACCGTTTGCTATAAAATAATTCTTCATAATGATTTAGATTTAGTTTTTTGTGATGTGATTGTTAATGTTATATCCCATTCTTTCATCAAATAGGATTGTAAACCTCTATATGAATCAATCCTTCTCCTTTCCCTCGGCATGATTGACAAGGCCTCCTGCAAGGTTAGATTAATGCAGAGACCGGTTTTAAAAGCGTCTCCATATTTCTGTCGGAGCGCTTCAATGTCTCTTTGGTATTTTTCAGGGATAGGTCCGGATGATACCGCTTTTTCGGTGACATCAGGTGCGGTAAAAGTATCCTGACGATTGGGCATAGGCTCCCGCTCAAGTCCCAATATTTTGCTTATCAGATTTTCAAACATATTGCTTTGTGCTATTTATGTTTCAGTTATTAGGCGTTGGGCTGGTTAGGATAGCAAAAACGCGATTTGGAAGGGAAGAAGAAAAAATAAGAAGAGCGCCGTCCATTTCCCCGGTCATTCCCTTTGCCTTTTCCCGGCTATGGCAATTTATATTCAGGTATTTTTTCGGCGCCCTTCATTGTGAGCATTGTCTCTTCGATAATAAGGCTTTGGAAGGATGCTGGACGTTGGGCAATTATATATATATAATAGCGCTCCAAATATAAAAAACGCGCGCCATTTCCAGCCATGCCCTAATCTGTGTACAAGTTATTTTCAGTTTTCAGTCATGGAGGGATGGCGGGACAGTGGCCGGTTTTGTCATCCTTCCTTTATCAGTATCAGAATGGCGGTCTGAAAGCGGAAGATTCTTATACGTGTGAATGTTAAATTAATGTACAACTAAAAACTGTAATAAAATAATGACTGAAAAATTAGAACCTGATGAAAAAACTATCGCTTCCGTCAATGCCAGTCTTGAGAAATGCTGGAATGATGCGGAAAATCCATTGCCGTACATACCTCTTGTCGTGCCACCCATAGAAGTGCCGGAATTCAACCCCTTCGGCAATGGAAAAGAATGGCATACGGAGAGGGAGGATGGATACACGACACCTGCATCCACACCCAGGGATACACAACAGGCAGACGAAGCGGACGGACTTGATTTAATAATGGGACAATCCTTAAACAATATGATGATGGAAGAGCAACGGAAACCCGTACCGGAGATATTATGGGGCGGTGACGGGAACGGAAACGCCCTGTGGTTCGAGAACGAGTTTGGCATCCTTTTCGGGCGGACAAATACGGGCAAGAGCCTTTATGCGGTCCAGATAGCGGAACATATAAGTGGGGAGCTGGGAAAAACAGTGCTCTATCTCGACCTTGAACTCTCCATGAAGCAGTTCCAGGAGAGATATACCTCAAGGGACGGTGAACTGCATGTTTGGCCCGATAATCTCCACCGCCCGGATTTAAGCATGATCGGAGACGGCCTCTATGATTCGGGCAGGTTCCTGCCGTTGATAAGGAGGATGATGGCAAAGGTGAACGCGAGGGTGCTGCTCCTTGACAACCTCACCTTTCTTGTCAACAACGGGGGGATGAAGGCCGAGGATGTGAAACCGATCTGCCAGGAGTTCTGTAACTGGGCGAAGGAGGGTTACTCTATCCTTGTAGTCAACCATACCCCGAAGATCCAGCCGTTCACACCCCTTGACATAAACCACTGCCTGGGCTCAAGCATGCTCACCAACTTCGTTCAGTCGGTCTTCGCCATAGGAACGGACAGCAGCAATCCCTCGACGGGCAGATACGTGAAGCAGCTCAAGAGCAGGAACGGCAGGATAGTATGGGACGGGAACCGTGTGATACCTTATGTGATTGACAAGACGCTCGACCCTACCATGCTCCGTTTCATACAGCCCGCACAGCTTCACCAGACCGGAATGGAAACCTCAACCCCTACCCAGACAGCCAGGGAATGTGATCTGTTGAGGGATGCGGACAATATGCAGCTTGAGCAGATCAGGAAATTACATGAGCAGGGTATGTCGAACAGGAAGATAGCTGAGAAACTGAACCTCTCACCTGCCACTATCGGAAAAAGGCTGAAAGGGATGGATGTTGACGGGAAGGAATGAATGTAAGAATAGTTAAAAGTGAAGTGAAGGGATTGGCTTTTGAGGGCCAATCCTTCACATTGTATATTATCTGCTGTTGATTTCTGATGTTTACTACTGTTTAAGGTGTTTAGGAGTGTTTAAGGTGTTTAGGAGTGTTTAAGGTGTTTAGAAGTGTTTAAGGTGTTCACTACTGTTTACACTGTTTACTACTGTTTAAGGTGTTTAGGAGTGTTTAAGGTGTTCACTGCTGTTTACACTGTTTACTGCTGTTTAAGGTGTTTAGAAGTGTTTAAGGTGTTCAATACTGTTTACACTGTTTACTACTGTTTAAGGTGTTTAGGAGTGTTTAAGGTGTTCACTGCTGTTTACACTGTTTACCTATGTTCACTATATAAATGAATGAACACTTATATTCATTTTTCCTTCTTTTTTGGGTTATTCATTATTATTATCCCATATATAGCCTATATATATGGAATATCAATAGGAAATGACCCAAAAGAAAAGAAAAAAACATCATTCTCTCTCTTTTCTTTGGGTTATTCCTTTTCATACCCTATTGCTGACTACTATTATAAAGGATAATATCACATAAGTAAGACTGGAGAATGACCCAAAAGAAGAAAAAATATATAGTGGTGTTCATTTATTTACACCCTAAACACTAGTAAACACCCTAAACACTAGTGATCACCAGTAAACAGTGTAAACACCCGTAAACACCCCTAAACACTGGTAAACACCCGTAAACACCCGTAATCAGTGGTAAACATCAAAATATACATCTTGGTGGGGTGTTCGCTCTCCAAACAGCGAACGCCTCCACACATCAACAACTTAAAAACGAGTAGCAATGAACGATATAGATTTTTATACAAGCAAGAGCAATACACTTCCGGCAAAAAGGATGAGTGTGGATTATGCCCTCCGTCTGATTAAGGAAGGGAAATACAGGGAATATGCGGACAAGGTCAGGAACGCCAGGACCGGGGAGGAAATGGACCGGGCTAAATTCGACGCTCCCGGATTCTCATTCTCAGGCATATTCGAGAGACGCGGGAAAGACAGGCTGATAAGGCATAGCGGTATCATGGCCATCGACATAGACCATCTGGACGGGGACGTGTTTTCAGAGAAGGAACGGCTGACGAAGAACCCTTATGTATACTCGGTCTTCCTCTCAATATCCGGAAAAGGGCTCAAAGTGCTGGTCAAGGTTCCGGACAGTCTTGACGCTGAAAGCCATAAACTATACTACAGGGCCATTGCGGAGGATTTTGGCGTGGATGAGGATAGAAGAGCCCAGGATGTGGCAAGATATACGAACGCCACCTACGATCCTGACCTCTATCTCAACCCTGGAGCACTTGTATGGGACAAAACGGTTGAGGTAAAAGAGGAGATGACCATAAATCCGGATACAGCCAACTACACTATCCCGATAACAGATATGGACGAGAGGCTCAGGATCATACTCTCATGGACGGAAGGGGGATTCAGGAGAGGCAACCGTAACGGGTATGTCTATGATACGGCCTGCAATCTCTGTGAATACGGTATCGGGAGAGACGAGACACTTGACATCCTTCTCCCTTACGCCTCCTCCGACTTTACGCCCGGTGAGATAAGGTATACGGTCGGCAATGCATACAGGAATAAGAGGTTCGGGAGTAAGACGCTGAGAAGGGAAGGGGCGGATGAAAGACTGAAGGCGTTGTTCTCCAGAGTAAAAAATATCCCTTCATTTTATCATCTTCCAAATCCGACAATGAAATACCGCCCGGACATGAGGATTGTGATAGTGGATGATGATGGCGTGGCTGAAGGGATGACGGGGCTTTTTCCGGGTTTCCAATGGTTCTCAACGGGCGGAAAGGTATTGTCGGGAGATTTGATGACAGGTATTCCAAGGCATCTACGCATCCTTATTTGCCCACGTATTAACAATCAACGGTCTTATCAGTGGCAGAATGAAATAGAAATGCTGCAATGGAAAGGTTATGCTCTGTATGTCTGGGAATGGTGGAAGGAGTTTGAGCCCGCACCGGATGATTGCACGGAAGGTTGCTCTGTATATGATGTGATATGCAGGAGATAGGCAGGATAATGGAAGGGATGAGTCGGTTGAAAGGCTTGTCTCTTCTTGTTTTTTATGGGCAATTCGGAGACGTGCCTTTAAGCTTCGGGAATAAAACTCAAACTCACTTCCCGATAATTCAGAGGCACTTGATTCATTGCCCGTTGGATATAAATATAATACGAGTCATTCACTATCCGCCCTGAGCCATTAAGAAATAGTGTTGTCATATTTCATGAGGTACTTATAAGAGGGGGTACAAATTATAGACTCCCCTCCATCTCTTTTTTGAATCTTTTGAACAGCAGCATATTATAGTCTTGTCACAATTTATATCCTGCCGTATTTGTACCCCTCTTGCCAGGTTTTATGATATACATATTTTTATTTGTATGCAACAATGCTTTTGACAGCTTGCCTCTTATTTTTTGTTCTCAATGGTGCAAGAAATATACTATAAGAATCAACATGTTTCCAGGATATTTACTATTTTTGTAACGTATTATTGCCATAACTGTTGAAATTGGATCTATACTTCAAAAACACAAAGACATGAAGAAATTCGTAGAGCTCAAGACCATTGAGAAAGGGAACGTCCTTGTCAATGTCAACCATATAGTCAGTATTGAAAGCCTGACGGATGACACCTCAAGAGTACTGCTTGTCGGGGGCGGTAAAAATTCGACTATGCTGTACTATACCATATCTGAGAGTGCGGAAACAATGAAAAGGAAATTGTGGGAACTATTGCTGTAGCAAGGAGGGAAACCGTATCATCACTGAACCGACTTTTATCTAGTCCCTACCCAAATTAGAAAAAAGGCAACAAGTACGACAACCTGAAAAACTATCCGGGTAAAGAGGTTTAATACAGGTAATATCCTAATCTTTTTTCGGGCGTTTTTTGTTGTTATCCGATTAGCCAATATAGAGAGTGAAAAAATTCCCGAGCTTGCAGTGCAATTCGGAGATGTGCCTTGGACATACGGGAATAATATATATAAACTCACTTCCCAATAATCAGAGGCACTTGATTCATTGCCCTTAAGATAGCCAAACATTCCCCACGTGTTTTCTGTTATATCCATTCAAGCCTTCCGGATAATGGTGTTAATCTGTGGAGTCAGGTTCCGGTTGTATATCTCTTACTGATAGTGTTCGCTGTATTCCGGGAGGCTTGTATTTTTTGTAGAATAAGAAAGACAGCCTGACCCAAGTATAGAGCTTATGAAACGCTATCTTCACAGACAATAAGGCTCTTCAGGCTGTCTTTGATATATCTTGCAAGCTTAAAAATATACAAAAACAGATCCTATTATCAGCGAGAAAGGATATTTCGTTACGTATAAAAACATTTTGTTAAAAATCTAAATACTTCTCGATAACGTGAGCCTTGTCCATATTACTCTTCCGCGTAACCAATTAAAGTTTCGAAACAGTCGCCATTCATTTTTTCCACTGACATATTCCAGATTTTCCAATAATAAGAACTTACTTTTTATGAGATTCTTACCACAAAGCAATATGAAAATCATTTTAAGGAACTAATAAAGGTTAAACTCGAATATATGTATACGAATTAAGTTATAATCGGTTCGTGCCAAAATCGAGTTCAAATACTCTTGCTGTTTCTCGCTCTCTTTCAGCCGTTCCTTTTTACTTCCATAATAATAGGATTTTGTCTGCTCATATACGTCTGTTAACTGTTCTTTGGATATATCCAAGTAGTAATCCATATAACCATTATACTCGGCATGGAATGGATATAAATCGAGAAGTTTTTGATAATCCATTCTTAATTCCTCTGTATAACGCACTTCAATTTCTTTGTCATTCTCCTTTTTTATTAAGAGAAGAGCTACTCCATAAGCCATAATTTAACTTCTTAAAATTAATAATTCAGTAACAAAACTAATAAATCTTGGCAATAAAACCAAACTAAATGATTAATTGTAATCATCAATGCACTATTAAAATGGGAACGTTATTAAAAATCAAATAAGCTTGGTTCATTCAAGTCTAATCGTCCTTTGTCATATTGAAATTTAGTTTTGATGAAGAGGAGCCTGAGGGGGAGTTTTGCCTGTCAAATGATATATTCGGAATTTGCAAAACTTTATATATTTCTGTCGAGTTGCATGTCTTTTTGGACAATAGCAGCTACAAGTGACAACATAGATAGACTTATATTCTTATAGCATTTTCAGCAGTTCCCTAAAAATCTTAATTCTGAAGGGGGTTCCAGCTATTTGGAGAAAAGTTCTTTCCAACGATTCTTGTAAAGTTTAGCTAGTTAGAGAGAAGATATATGCGTCTGGTTGGCTAAAAAACAAATTCGCGTTTTTGTTCTTGATCTTAGTACCAACTAAACGAAGAGGAAATATATAGCATCAACTCACATAAATCACTGTTGACCTGATAGTTATATCCGAATACATTATTAGTTAATCTCCATTCCCATCTGACAAGTCTACATGAAAATTCTTTTTACCCTGACAACGAAGGAAACTCCTATTTGACGAATCTTATATAACATATTGAAGTTTCTTTAATACCTGTACTTTGCGACAGCAATAACTAAGTAATGGCTTTCATAATGGAAAAGTGGGTACAACATATCTACTGAAAATATTACTGAATCCAATCCATTGATTAAATTACCAGCCATACATTTGCATATGTCGAAAAAATGCAAATTAGATAATTATACCTTTATAATTTATTAAATATCAACAGTATATATAAAAGCCTTTTAAGACCTTGATTTCGCCAATGGGTTAAGCTACTTTATTTTTCAATTTTGATGGAAGGTTAATTAAACCAAGTAAAAGAAATAATAGATGAATATCATAAATCTTTATCTGAAAGAGAACTTACCGGCTTCGAATTGAAATATAATAATGAAGGTAAAAAAATTCCCAACTTGAATATTTCATGTATTATAACATGGGAAACTCCCTGATGAGTATACTGACAAGATTCTGCTCAGAAAAAGAGCATTGATTGAGACAGTCAATGACGAATTGAAGAACATTGCACAGATAGACATTCCAAACATCGTTCTTTCTGTAATTTCATTGCCAATTCATTGTTAGCTATCGCAGCATACAGCTTTTTTGAGAAGCAACCCGCTATTGATGTGAAATTCATCAATAACAAGCAACTCATTATTTTCTAATTTTATTTCACGTTAATTTAGCTAAAAAATCGATAGACCTAACTTTTTTGGTTATCTTTGTGTCAGATATAGTTCAAACTTTAACAATATCATAAACTGAAATAGACATAGGTTCTATAAATGCAGATAGAGTAAAAGTTACTGTATATAAGCGAATTAAATTTGAACTTCCAATTATATATGACTATATTGAAATGGCTGGTGGCTTTTTGGACGAAGACACATTTTCCATTCCACGTGCACCACTAACCGATGAATAATTTATAACTAAAATAAATTACTTTCCTTATTTTTGTGAAAAGATAAAATTCAAGATTATGATAATGGAGGAATTACAAAAGGCTATAGAACTACAATATCAGAGTAAAGGTATTGCAAAATGTAGATACAATGCCCTAAATAAGGTGTTCAATTTTCTAAAAGATTACAACTCCAAAGACAATGCTGTTTTTCTGAATAAAAGTAAGGAAGAACTAAAAGCTGGTTATGCCCAATATTGGAATAAGAAACTTAATGGTGCAGAAAACCAAGCAATCAATGACATCTATAACTATATTAATGTAAACTCTAATTTCATTGCTATAAAAAAGACGGCAAACAAAGAAATTAAGATAAAGAATGATAAACCTAAGAACTCTCCTCTATCTGATTATAAAACAGGATTATCTGCATGGGTAGGAGATTCACCAAAAGTATTAATTTTAGGGACTATGCCGGGAGACAAGTCTTTAAAAGAACAGGCATATTATTGTGATACAGCCCGTAATTCATTCTGGAAAATTATGTATTCAATCTTTGGAAAAAAGGATGATATGACGTCTAACCATGATTTTATCACTTCCCATAACATAGCCTTGTGGGATTGTGTACAGAGTGGAATAAGAAAAGGAAGTACAGATGATGGGTATGATATTGATTCTCTTATTCCTAATGACATACAATCCTTTTTAAAGGAATATCCGAGTATAAAAACAATAGTTCTGAATGGCAAAGGAAAAGGAAGTGAAAAGCATCCTTCAACAACTTTCCTTTTCAAACGTTTTTTCTCCACAATAGACTTTGATGGAAAGATTGTATTACTTTCTTCAACATCCAATACCTGTAGCCTTACTTTTGAAGAGAAGTTGGAAGAATGGTCGGTAATTTTAGAACTGGCTACATAATGTTCAAATAAGGGGAGACCAGGCTATTAGATTCCGTATTCTTTTGTGAAGTAGATACAAAAGAATTGAGGTAGCTTTCAAACAAAGATTAAACAAATTTTACGACCATTCTAGAGTTATGTTATTGACAAACCTTGTAGCCATAGATGAAAATTGTCAACTTCTGCATATTGACCTACCATGTCTATGTAGTTGATAGCATAGGATAAGTCAACGTCATATCCATAAAAAATCTATTAAATCTTACATTAGTTCTTCCGGGATTATCATAGAATAAATATTCATTTAATTTATTGATCCATACATCATCAGTTTAGTTTTGTAAGGGGTTGAAATAATGACTACGGACTGGAAAGTTTGTTATAAATCTCCTTGATAAAGTTTCGATTGATAAATTCAGATAATAATCATCATATTTTTTTAATTGTCCGGATATAAGACTTTTAGGGTTCATTTCACTAGTGTCCCATTAAAATTTGCTTCATGATTCTTATATTGTTGATATTCAATAATTTAAAGCCGAATATAGGGCAAACGGATTTGAAATGAAGATTACAATAATACTCATTCTATAGAAATTATTCTTTCTTCAATATCAAAGAGTTACAATTCTCATTTTTTCAAAAATGACATGGACAAAATTTTAACGGGGACACTAGTGGGTTCATTTTTTAATGATCCGTCTTCACTTAACATATACCTATCAGAAAACTACGGATATTTTTT
Source organism: Bacteroides sp. CACC 737 (assembly GCF_013874375.1). Taxonomy (NCBI): domain Bacteria; kingdom Pseudomonadati; phylum Bacteroidota; class Bacteroidia; order Bacteroidales; family Bacteroidaceae; genus Bacteroides; species Bacteroides sp. CACC 737. The sequence continues at coordinate 1,220,798 of NZ_CP059408.1, read as the reverse complement.
TATCTTCATATGCCCCAATCCATGCTTCTTCTTTTCTTTCCCATCCTCAAGGTTGAAATGGAAGTATTGGCCCCTTTATAGATAACCTCTTCCTGACACAGTCGGAAACCAGCTCTCCAAATTTTGAAAACATCTTAGCTTCAACATATCCAGAATCTTGGCATTCAACATAGAAAACGTATGAGGCATTCAAGTTTTCGAGCATCTTCATCCAATGCCCCCTACATGTGGTCCTGCATTTCCTATAGCAGTCCTATAATACTCTCGAACTCTATTACCAATTCCATCACTCGATTTTCGCAATGGTGCTTTTTCGATGTACAATATGTTTTCATCGGGAATCCAAAACTCAGCCAGTCTTCCCTTTACAACTCCAGCATCTTGAGTTTTTTCTTTATCAATAGTAAAGTAACCAAGTTTCTTAATCCAAGCTTCTAAAATATTCATTGAAATAGGGAGTTCTTTTATCGTTCTGTTCAAGACTGCATTTTCAGATAAAGATACGATATAAACACCTTTGTTTTTGCAGTCAATCGGGCTGTTCCATTTTACTACTTTAATAGCAGTGGGTGGCAACCCGACTTCTTCTACTAATTGTTTGATAGTTATTGGCATATTAGTATGTTTAAAATTGTTCTAACAGCAATAATTCTAATTGTTTTTTCTCATAAATTTCTGAGCAAAATAAATAAGTTCAAGAGGCGTCCATTGATAAATAATTTTGCCATTCCTTTCTAATATCCAATTTTGAGTATCAGATTGAAATTTCCATTCCAACTTTAGTATGTCTTTACCCAAGTCTTCAGCTAATTGTTGTTTTGTCATATTAAGCACTTGCATTGTTATCATTTGGCGTATTGCCACAGGCCTGACATAGTCCTTAACTTCTAATACCCTTCCTTTATCATCAAGAACGAATGTAATTTCACTTGATTCTACTTTTAAACCTGTACGTTTAGATTTCATATCACAAACTAATGATACAGCTACAAATGCATCAGGATCTTCTGATATTTCAAAATATTGATCAAACACGCCTCTATTATCAAGAAGTTTTACACAACCGCGAAGTGTGTCTTTTTTTTGCTCCTCCAGTTTCAATTCTATGGGATAACGTGCGTCTTGTACGATTAAGATCCATTCAATAGGTTCATAAATGAGTGTATCTGACAATGATGCTGCATTGAAGAACTCCTTAATACAACTTTTTGACCATTCAACTAATTGATGTTGTTCCGTTTGAGAATTTTCCGCATTTTGTCCTAAAACATTTGTTGCAAAACATAAAAATAAGAATAAGTAAATGTACTTTTTCATAAACAATAATATTAAAACGTGATAAATTCTATATCAATAAAAATTAGTAAACAATAGTTTATATTGTTCCTCAGCACTTTTGCTAATAGAAAAATAATCGAAAGAAACTTCCTTAACTTTTCCTTTGGGAGATATTATGAATACGCTGTGTCTTGTTTGCTTATATCCATTTCTTCCTTCTATGCTGTATTTATGTTCAATACATAATGCAGCATGTATCCAGTCCGGATGGAAATTACCAATACGTTTTACAGGAGAAAAAGTTATGTCAAGAGCATCAAAAACTTTTTGATCTAAGGTTAGCTTCGTATATAATATCCATTTTATGGGTATATACTTCTGCGAGGGAGCCATTTTTCCATGAATATAATTTCTTATAACATCTTCGCCCCATATTATGAGCTCTTCATTATCGCTATTCCTCAATGGCCCCTGGATAAAACCAGTAATTTGTTCTATTCCAGTATAATCTTCACCACTGATTTGATTAGTAAAATTTGTAATATTTCCTTGTTTGTCGATTATGATCTGTTTACAATAATGTGATTCACAACCTTCCTTATTCGTTATTATGAAAGTATGAGAAAGCACTAATTTACTCCATTTTGAAGAAGGTACAGAGAATGTTCCCCCACTATATACGGTTGTTTGATCAGCAGCATCAGTATAACCTCCCATTTCCCACTTTAATCCCGTGTATTTTTCGCCTTTAGTAAGACTCTTTTCTATATGCTTCTGCACACGTCCCTTTATGTACCTCTCCATTTCTATAGCAGAGGGACTAGAAGATAATGTCATAGGCATTTTATTTTTGTAATCTATCCCTAAGGCTATCAGCAGCCCTATTATGACTACTGTAACTAACAATACAATATTATCCGACTTTTTCATATTATCTTTCTATATTTCAGAATAAAAGTACCAATTGACATTCTTCTTTTTTCTTTCAACATAAATATATGGTATTTTATTCAGTTGATTTTCTTTATCCAATTCCCTTAGTAATTGCCGGATAGGTAAACCATCTTTGTTGTTCTTTTTAAAAATCCCGTTTTCAATAAATAGATTCATAAACTCTTTTGCTGCAATTTTCTCACTATTCAAATGCTTCTCAAAATATTCCAGCAAGACCCGATTGATTTCTGATATATGTTCTTCTTTTTTCATAAAAAATTAACATTAGTAACCATTAATTATTTCGTTCACATCATCCACTACTTTTATAACATTCCCGTTAGAATCCAATACAAAAAGTTTTTCTTCCACTACGTAACCACCATAACTGTTTTTAGCTCTGTATTTATGAAGAGCGAAATAAGTATTGTTTTCTTGGTTGTAAATGCCAAAGGCTTCCCAACTTATTCCTTGATAACTATCCGGGTCTTTAAGGTAATAGCGTTTTAGATAAACTCTTACTCCTGCCATAGCCTCTGTTTGGGAAAGGTCCCTTTCGATTTACATAGTTTTCGCTCTTACTACCATTACTATTACTTTTACTTGAACCTTTTCCATACCTAGGGACAAAGCTAAAAAACAATACAATGCCAACAAGGATCAACAATATTTTCCATTGCAATCCTTCTTTACTTTTTTTTTGCCTATAAAAAGGATTTTCAAATGCATAACCACACGAAAGGCATTTGATATATTCTTCTTTTTTAAAACTGTCTGGAACTGTAAGATTTAGATTACAATTAGGGCAATTGGTATGAAAAGGCTGTGTCATTTCAGGTACAATAGCTGGATTGGACAAATTTGTAACCGCCCGAAGTGCTGATAATTGTTTTCTATATTCTGCATTTACTTTATAAAAATTTCCTTGAAGATTTAAAGGAGGATTATATACTTTCATCAATTCCTGTCCGGCATTTTTAAAATCATTATTGGCATAATATAAAATCATTAAATTCTTTTTCATCCATTCTGTTACGACTTGCTCTTCCATATCGTTGAATCTTTTCTTCGGAGACAAAGAATTCGAATACATATTATCAGATTTTAGTTTGAACCCCATTAAACATCCAATAGATTTGCGTATCGTTGAACTATCGGCAGTTCCCAGAAAATGTTGTTTATAACTTCCCCTTATACTTTTGTTACTTTTTTCTACATAGGCCACAGCATAGCAATCTCCATTGTATTCAATAGATGTGAATTGAGGTGTTATATTAATTGAGGCGTTCTGCGGTAACGACACTGCAATTCGTAATACTATGAGATAATTGCCCGACTTAGTCGGTAACACATTTTGCCTCATTGTTAATGGGTCAAATGGAGAAAAATCATCCGTCTGCATCATAAGATTATTTTTACCCACGGTAACTCTTCGTGGGAAACAAAAAAGAAAGTGTGGAGTTACATCATCTATCGTGTTGGAGGCTCTGGTAAACCTAAATGCAAGATAAACAATATCCCCACACTTGTGATGTATATAGCTTGAGTAAGTATATACAGACAAGTGATGAGCGTGATTGCTTTCCTATTGCATTTCGTGAAATTTACCAGATTTCCAACACAAGGATAAAAGCTACACTTTCATCAATAAACTATGTAATGCGTCCTAACCAGTCATGTTGGGACTTTGCAAAATTACAAAAAGTTTATTGATTATCAAACTCAAAGGGGATATTGTTATTCACTTCTGGTAAAACTAAGGTATATATACAATGTCAAGATGCCGTTCCATGAAAGCAGCCCAACAAATGAACAATAGAATGCCAATCAAGAAGAATGGATAATACCAATTGCTGTGTCTTCGCAATAACCCTAAGAAAGGAAGCCCCAATACAGGACAAATAACAGTAAATGAGGTAAGAATGATTGCGTCTTTAAATAAAAATGCTTCTTTTGTACGGGATGTTCTGAAATGACTCATATTATTATATTTTTTGTTAATCAATTTATTCTGTCTCGTCTATCAGTGCATCATAGATTTCAGGCGGATAAGTGACTTCATCTTCCGGATCTTCAAGATATTCATCCAGATGTTCGTTGAAGGTGTCGTAATCGTTCAACTCCCTAGCTTCTACATTCTGAGTTTTTCCAGCCACATCCTTATAAACCGCATTTCCATGTATGGCAGACGAACGTTGTAATCGAGAAGATTTGTGGGCAAAGTCACGTTGCGGTGGGGCAGCGTTTTCATTCAGACTTCTTTCCAGCATGTTTCTGTTTATGGCATCTTGATAAGCGTAATATCCAAAGATGATAAAGATACAAAGAGTACCTATGCCTTTCAGAAAATTACTTTTGTTCCAGTAAGAGTTGTTGTTCATATTCTTTGATTTTTAGACGGTTGTGTTCAGGGAACGATTTGTGGTCATCTGTTTCTTTTCAGAGCCTCTTCATAGATAGCCTTCACCTGCTCCCTCAGATGTAGAGGTTTGATAACTGTCAGCGAGCGGCTTCTTGAAAGTAGGGCCATCACAAAATCATTGGTAATACGGAGATGCAGTTTAATTCGGAATTCTTTCTCATCATCTACAATGATCTCTTGGGAATGATGCAATGGAACAGATTTCAGGAAACTACCATCCAAAGGGCTATAACTCAATTCGATCTCTTCTATAGGAATATTCGTCTGGTTCCAAATGCCATAACAATCTTTAAAAAGGCTGTTTATGTCTATGTCCATATTACGCTTGAATGTTTTTCCATACAATATCTGAGGGTCAATAATACAGTCCACACTGAAAGTTTTCAATACGTTTTCTTCATAAGCAAGAAGATACCACCGGTATTGGTCTTCTTTCAAATAGTGTGGTAGCACTTCTTTTTCACGCATCTTTCCATTCTCCCGGACATACATATATTTAAAGATTATGGGATGTGAGAATTTAATAGCCTTGATTAGAAGTGGTAGATATTCGTTGTTTACCGGACGATGATGTTCTGCAACTACATAAGTATGAAGGCCTGAAGAGGTATCCAAAGCATTCAGTATATCAAAGTTGAGAAGGAGCCTTTCATATTGTTCCTTTTTCGTGTCATCCTCCTCATTGATATAATATCCATTCCGTTTCTTGTCGAAACAGATGCGAATACCGAACATCTCTTCTATCGCATTAAAGTCCCGTTGCAATGTTCTGAGGTCTACAGGTATCCCACCACGTTCTTCCATGCGATGTGTCACATAATTTTCCAGTTCTTCACGAGGGACATACCGTTGAAGTCCTTTCAGTTTATTGATGATAACCAGCATACGCTGTAATCTTTCCAACTTTTTCCCCATATAATTATGAATTTGATTTTATTATGGGCAAAGATATTGAAGGCAAGCGACAAAACATGTCGTTGAACAAATTTTATTCCGGTCCTCTTCTCTTTAATAAACTTTGGATATCTTTGCAACTCTAAAACAGATAAGATTATGACTAAAGCAGAAATTGTGAATGAGATCTCCCTGAAAACGGGAGCAGACAGAAAGGAAACACTTCAGATAGTGAAAGGATTCATGAACAGTGTCAAGAAATTATTGGCAAACGAAGAAATATATATCTACTTTCTTTTGTCTTGATTATTATTAAAAGTTATTATATTGGATAAAGGTGTAGCGACTTTCTTTTTTCTCACTTTTATTGTGGGGTGTGAAGCTTACCCTATGATATGTAAAAAAACATCTTCAAAAATTATTCACTGTCAGAACTGTATCCCATCGGACATAAGACTCTGAGAAGGAAATGTTTTGCAGCAATCTCTTGGAAAATGAAATCAAATTCCATTCAATTTTCATATTAAATTTCTATCTTTAGGGCAGCATTCGATTAATGGCTCAAGAGGCTTATGAGAAAGGGTATCATGAAAATATTATTGTCTGTTTCCTTCTTTTTAGCATATTCTAATACGCAGGCACAAGAAGGAACTTTTTTTTCCATTCCGGAAGAACAACCTGAGTTTCCGGGAGGAATGGCTGCATGTATGAGGTTTATCTCGTCCAATATCAATTACTCCCTTTTTGACAGCATTCCGGATAATATAGAAGGACGTTCTGTTGTCGCTTTCAGACTGGATATCGTTAAAAAAGAAATTTTCGAACAGAACCTAGCCAATATATACCTTGTCTGCGCATAGTTTCCCTTTGATATTCTCTAGAAATTTACTCTATTTCAATGATTTACGATCATCTACATTTCCTGGTGTAAACATGAAATTAAAAAAATTACCCTTATCATTGATTATCAGATGCAGTTTGAACCCGAATAACCAGCTCATGGAACATTTTCCACGCCCGGCAATCCCTTCAAATGTTTTATGAATCAGAATCTTTTGGTTACGACAGACACATAAAGGAGTGAATTCAACAAAACTGATGTCGGTACAGGCTCCCAGCAGGATTCTTGATGAAAATAACCAGAGGAAACAGTACTTCCTTCTCTAGTTCCACAAAACGATTACCTGGCACGGAAACAAGTGTTTCAGATGTTTGCAGACATACTCTTTGTAATAATGTTTAAAACAGCGGCAACCACCGGAGTGAAACAGGATTAGAATAACCATAATCTCTGCATCACTCATACGGTTGAGCTTGTTACGATGCTTGGTCTTCTTATACTCAATCATATATTTTTCTTGTTGCAATGCAAATTCCTTGCAAAAATCATCAGCCATACAATAAATTTCCGTAACTTTAGGTTCTGAGAACATAGTGGTGATCGTTTAAATGTTATAACTTGACACTATAAGTTTAAGACTTTTATCGTTATATTCTTATTTAACAATAGATTATATTTATTCTTATTCCGAACTCATGTAATGCTATTTTAAGTATTTGTGAAAAAACTTATCGGGTATTGTGAAAGGGATATGTATAGTACTTTATTTTTTTATTTAAATCAGTCTTATAAACAATAAATATATTATTTAAATGGTATAATTTAAAAGGTGGGTGATTATGGCAGACTATATGAAGAATATTGTAATGGGGCTTCTAAAGAGAGTTTTTAAGATTGATATCAAAGGCATTCAGTTACAAAACAAAGTGTTGTCAGATAAAACGAAACAATTGTTGGAGGAAAATGCAACGTTGGAAAAGAAAGATAACATTCTAATAAAAGAGAATACTGTATTACAAAATGAAAAAAAACGTTTGTTGGATGAGTTGAATAGTAATATAAATGAATCTCAACAGTTACAAGAAAGTGTTAGTTCATTAAAACAGGAATTGACATTAACAAAAGAAAAAGTTAAATCTTTGGAGTTACAGAGCCAAAACCACATAATAGAAATTGGGAAAAAAGATAATGCTATTAAAGAACTGCAAGCAAATATTCAAGCGTTAGAATCTGTAGATGAAGATAATGAAAAAATATCTGATGAACAGATGCAAGACCAAATAGACAGCTTGAAGATGCAATATCAAAATCTCAAAGAGCAATATGACAGCATAAATAAAGAGTATAAGGATTGTAAGGCTAAAATTTGTACTAAAGATGCAATAATTGACATTTTGAATAAAGAGAAAGTCGAATTGCAAAATAAGATTTCTGAATTGAGCAAGTCAGTGCCTACGATAGAAAAAGACAATAAGGTAAAAACAGATAGCGGAGAACAGAAAATAATAGTAGGTGAAGGTTCTATGATAACAATAGAACCTATAGGAAATACAAATTTAGGTTATGTTGATAAAACTAAACGTACCATAGATACTGTTATTGATACTGACACTGGTTTAGAAATAAGTGCAAGAGATTTTTTTGCTCAACCGGAGAACGCGATTTTTAAAGTTAGAACTGAATTGCAAAAATCAATATATTTGAAAAAGCCTAAATTAGTATGCAAATATTGTCGTCAGGCAGTTAAAATATCAGGTCGGAAGATAGAACGTGGTAAAGCTAGTTTCTTTTCACATTTCAAAGATAGTGATGAATGTGATTATAAAACAACGACAGAAAGAACCAGAAGGGATATTAATAGAGAAAAATATGCCCGATGTAATGAAGGGGAGCGTCACAAAAGATTAAAAAATAAAATAGCTGAACTCTTGGAAATGACTCCTGGTGTTTCGGACGTAAAAGTAGAAAAAAACGTTATAGGAAATCACCCTATACTAAATTGGAAACGTCCTGATATTTTGACCAGTTTTAGGGGACAAGAAATTGTATTTGAATTGCAATTAAGCACAACCTTTGTCAGTGTAATTGCAGAAAGAGATTTGTTCTATCGGCTTAATGAGAAATTCATCATTTGGATTTTTAATTTTGATGAACAAGATGAACACGTCAATCTGGATAATATGATGGCAAAAGATATTTATTATAATAATAAAATGAATGTTTTCATTTTTGATAGAGAAGCTCAAAAGGAAAGTGAGGAAAGAGGTGAACTCATTTTAAAGTGCAATTGGTTAAAGGCAGATGGGAGTTGGGAGTACCTGAATGAGAATTCTTCAAATGGTTTGGGTGGAACATTTGTCTGTCTCTCTGATTTACAATATGATAGCACATACAAACCGTATTATTTTGATGCGGAACAGAGATATATTGAAGCGCATCCTGAATTTCAATCGAAAATTTCAGATATTGAGAAAGAGAATAAAAGAGTCCTTGAAGAACTGGATGAATTATGGCGACAAAAACAAGAAGATTTGAAAACAGAAGATAAGTTGGAACGCTTATCAGAAGCATTTGAGTTGGATGCCATAATGAAAAGTACTCAAAGATATGTAATTGGAAAGAAAGATGGAAAATGTGGATTGATTACATTCGATGGCGAAATAAGAATAGCTTTTGAATATGAATTAATTACTCCTCACACAGGATGGTATGAAGGAACGAAAGATGAGTTACATGATTTGTTCGACAATAACTATACTCTTCTTAATACTGGAATAAGGCGAATTGAAAAATTCAATCCTATAGGTAACAAATATGTAAAGGAGACAGATGGTGCATTACTTTGGGGAATTATGACTAAAAAGGGGGTTCCTTTAACGCCAGCTTGTTATTCTCAGCTGGAGATATGGTCTTCAGACAAAATTATAGCTATGCGCAATGGATTATATTGCATTGTGGATTTTCAAGGGAATGAGATTTTAAGTAATTATGAATATATCAGTGAGTTAAACGCTGACAATATAGCAAATGTCAAATGTGATGGTTGTAATGGTTTTATAGATAGTAATTGTAAGAGCTTGAAGGAGAAGAGTAGAAGATTGGATAATGGAATGGAGAAATTTCTTCAAATGGATAAATGGGGGATTGAACGTGAAGATGGCTCGATAGTTGTTCCCAGTAAGTATGATGAAATAGGTTCCTATAAAGATAGACTTGTCGGGGTTAGTGGTGTCTCTTTTTCTATTATAGATGAAAAGATAGATGCAGATTGCCCCGTAAAAGTTGAATATATATCCAGAAATGACAGAAAGATGTTAATCTTCAAACTTGGTAAACGGGAAGCTCTTATGAATCTTCGTCAACAAAATAAAGCTCGAAATTTGGGATTGCAGCCTCAAAATATGAAAGAATTATATTTTTCATTTGTTAATGTCGAAAGGTCATTGCTATACCTAAGTGCTGTTCCTGTGAGAGGAGAAAAGCAACAAATAAAAATTGAAGATAAAGATATACCATTCGGAGCAATTTATACAGGAAGATTCCTTTATAAGAAGAAGGATGGTGTTATCATACGTGAGTTAAATGGGATAAAGATATTTCTGCATAGTTCGAATTTGGGTAAATATACGGTAGAAGAACTTGAAAAGAGTAAATCTATAACACTTAAAAAAATAGATTATGACCAATTCTATAAGAAACATATTTGGGAAATAATATCAATCCTTTCGTGAGAAGTAAAGACTTAATTTTTAGATATTCAATCATATTAATAAAATAGGAGATATAAAAATGGAAAAACAAGATTTAATTATGGATGATGAAATGGTAATGCACGAAACTATTGATAATCAAGTTTCTATTAGTGAGCAAGAAGATGTATACGCAGCACTTGAAGCAAAGTATAATAATGTAGAAGAAGAGGTTGAACAGGATTTGTTAAGAGCGCAATTTGATAGGGTAGAAGATATGATAGGAGGTGCTCCTGAATTTGTAGAAGAATTTGAAGATAATGTAATAAAGGAGAATTATATTGAGGAGGATTCTGATGGTTGGGGAAGTATTGATGATAATCCTTATTACATATAAGGATAATTTGGATATGAATCAACAATCTCCGGAGTTTTGGGATAATCTTTAAATGTATGTATTAAATATGGATACTGGTGATGTTATAGCTTAACGTGAATTCGAGGTAGAGCAAATCCTTTGGAATCATTACTTTTGTTACAAAATTCTGAATTGGATTGCATTAGAGGTGATAGGAATTTGCAGAAATTACAAATTTATATAAATATGAATATTTGGTTGACTATAGGCATCGTGTATGCTATTCTTACTCTATCAGCAATAGTATGGATTATTGTAAGACATGTCAAGCATAAGAATGCTAAACGTGTTGATGGCGATGATGATGACTTATTTGGCAAAACTCCGGCTTTGTGGATAAGAATCTTAATCTCATCTCTATTGCCTCTATTTGTATTGGCAGTGCCTTTTATTGCAATAAGCGCATTAAAAGAAATGTATTATAGAAATCGGCCAAAGCCCTTATCTTCGAGGGACAGAAGATTGTATCCGGTTTATAAAGTGCGAGATGTTACTTCGGATAGGGTTGTGACTTTGTCTCAATATAATGAAACTCATAAAACAGCTTTTACTTTGGATGATGTATATGGAAAAGGTTTTGAGGAGAAACTTTCTCAAAAGGATAAGGATGCTATGGAGATAGATAGGCAAGGATTGCTGATTGAAGATTCTTTGCCTAATGATATATATACTGAGATTGCAAAGAGATTTGCGTTTTGCAGATATAATCAAGATTTTTCTATACTAAGGCCTTTCCTATCAGAAAACGTAAAACTTATTATTTATAAGCACAAAGAACTAAGTGGTATTGCTGATTTTGAATCATATTGGATAGATAAAGAAAACCGACTAAAGCATGATTGTATCAATGTACGCACAAGTATCAAATTTTGCAATTATTATAGTCATGTAGCAGTGTACGACCAAGTAGAGGGTTATAAACCGATGTATGTTCTTTTTAGAGTTAAGGATGATATTGTAACCCATGTGGTGTGTGCGCCAGACCCATTACAAGATCCAACAGTTAGGTATTGGAGTTTTAAACGGTTACCGTTTGCGTATGACTATGTCATGGATAATGTGCAGGAACAAATACCGGGTGAGCCCAAAAGACTTCCTTGCCTGAAGTGTGGCAATTCATCAGAGGGGCTTGTATGGTATAAAGTAAATATAGACCTTGGTCCATTGTCTTATGCCGGTGTTGTGTCTGTATGCGAGAACTGTCGGAAAGTGGTTGAATTCTACCCCGGTGTGTCGATTGACAACGAAGAAGTTCAAGGACAAAAAACTGATAAAGTAGAAAATAAGGTTAGACAGGAGGATGTGTTTATTCTATCTCAGCTCATAACGAGAAACTTGTATTTTGATAATCCGTTAAAAGATACCAAGTATTTTGATAATCTTGATAAAAACTATGTAGTGGATTCTGGAAACAGGTCTTTTGCTGATTTTTCGGTATGTAAACCTTGTAGTCTTGCCGAATGTGCAGGAAATTTTAATGAGTTCATGCTTTCTCACCTCTTCAAAAAGAATATTCAATTTTATAATGACATAAAGGCTTGTTATGTGCAAGCATACAATGATGGAATCTATGAAGTAGCAAACAATATAGGCATTCTTTTGCTGAATTGCGAAAATGATATGGATGAAGGGCTGAGATGGTTAAGTCTTGCGGCATCAAATGGTTCTAAGAATGCTATGCAAAATACCTTCAGTATATTATGGGGTATTGGTGATTTTGAACATGCTATTGAATATCTATTGAAAGTTTGTGGAGAACCTTGCCCTTCTATTCGCTGCTTGTGGAATTTGGCAATTTTATATATACTTGGAGAACGACAAAAAGGAAACACGCTCATTAAAGATATGGGCAAAGGAATCTCTCTCTTGAATCAGATTATAGAATATGATGTGTTGGAGAGTGACGAGGAAGAAATCGAGGAGGTACGGATGAAAGCGAAAATCCTTGTTCGTCTAATCAAAGAAAGTAATGAGTATGGTTGGATAGGTCGCGTATTTCATAGGTATTTGAAATCTTTGCATGAAGAAACAATGCCGCCTGATGGATATAATCATGACGTTTTATCCATTTTGGACGAACTGACTTTTAATGGAATACTGAAAATATATTTTGCACAGCATGTCAGTATAGGAGATAATTCTTGGTTTTATATTGATACCGGTCATTCAACAAAAGCATTGGAAAAGAGACTTTTAATTGAAAAAGTAGGTGCTACATGTTCAGAAATGAGTGCATGGCAAATATATTTGTTGACAACAGCATCAACGGTTTTGCCAGCTTTTTGGCATGGCAATTATGAGAACAGACAATATGTCTTCTCAAAATCAGACATCTCTAACCTTTCAGGTTTTTGTCGGGAAAATATATTCTCAAAGGTCGATATTTCGAATATAGCCGATGATATTCTACCAGAGGTTGAACTAATAGGAAACGTGGCTAAAGTCAGGTGCTGTTATTGGAATGATTGGAAAGGATTAGTTCGAGAAACAGTGAGCATAAACTTCAATGATAGGAAAAGGATTCGCATTAATAAAGAAATTGAATCAGAAGTCTTGTACAAATATAATTGTGGTATACGCTTTTGATACCTTTGGTATTTGACCATTTTTTTGGTGTACAAATATCTGTGCTATTGGTTTTGAAAAGAACAAAGAGACCGGACAATTATTGTTCAGTCTCCTCTTGACCCCAGTCTACCGATGAAAGTAAGCTGGGGGAGGTAATCATATTTAGTTAGATTTTTTACTTTTATTATAAAGAGTAGTCCCCCAGTATATCAAGTATGGTATTAACAATGTATATAATATAAATTCAGAACCATCATAATATCTTAAATCTGTGGATACAAATGGAAACAGCCAATCGCTTGCATCTCTATTTTTATCATAAAATATTAAACATATCATATTAATAACAAACCAAACCATATAGTAAGAGAGGATGGTTTTAGCTTTATTCGATAATTTAACCCTCGCCAATGCAGAAAGTAATAGAGAACGTTTGTTGGTGGCATCAGCATTATTTACTAGCTTAATACCACAATACTGACAATATTTAGAATCGTCGGCAACTTCTTTTCCACATCCTTTACAATACATAGATTAGTGCTTTTATTTTATGATATTGCAAATATATAAATTATATCAATCTCAGTCAATAGAAATGCACAAATAATAATAAGGACATTAAAGCCTAACCTGCCAATTAAGACCGATTAGGCTTTTTAAGAGACTGTAATTTGAGTTCAGTCCCCTCTTTTCTTTTATAACTTGAATCCTTCAGGCAGAATGAGTCTTATTTTCTTCCGTACTCCACTGCCATAACGATATTCCTCCAATTGTTTCTGGCATAATGAAGATTCAGTAAAACTGGATTGAGTGATTAACCGTTTTCTGCCTTCAAGTACCCAGTTCATGATTCCGGGTAACTCTGTAGAAACAATCTGCTCAGCCAGTTTCGGATCCACTTCCGATTTGGGTATCTGGACTTTGAAGGGAACGATAAGAAACCTCCTGAAATATCCATTGGACTTGTCGTTGGTTTTCGGAAGCTCGTTCAGACAGAAAAGCATCTTGGCGTAATCGGTAAGTGTCGCAACATCCTTATATAGTTGTCTGGTGCTGATTGGCTCCCCACTGGCGATACGTTTGAAAATATCCCCCGAGAAAGCGTTTGGGGCTACATCAGAGCAGGTATTCAACAGTTTCCCGGATAAATTTGCCCTGCTTCTGTCTCCGTTCTCTCCACACATATCCGATAGAGACTCATGGGAAATGTTCTCCTTGCCTAAAAGAGCCTCGACAATATCAACGAACACCGATTTCCCATTTTTTCCGGAGCCATAGAGAAACAGACACTTCTCCAGTTTCAATGGGGTAAAGATCCAGCCTATATACTCAGCCAGAACCTTTTGAGCGTCCTTGTCCGGTAATACTCTGTCCAGGTACTTCATGAACATCTGACACGTCGCACTTGGGTTATAGGGATAAGGGAGAACATACCTGAAATAATCCGAATACAGATGTTGTTCCAGTCTTCCGGTTTTAAGATTAAGAGTACCGTTCAGAAAGTTGATTTTCTCCTTGTCCTGCTCTACCGCCAATCCCATCACCGTATATGGAAACTGCTTGAACAATCCTTCCACCACTTCCCTTTGTGATGCCTCTACCATATTGTTTGTCATTTTCCCCAAAGCTTCCCTGAGAAATATCTTCAGGTCAAAATCATCTATACTGACCCAATACTTTCCGGTGTAGGAATAAACATGCTGGTCCCTGAAAGTCTGAAAAGGATGACCGACCCTGATTGCCACTTGTTGTATCTTGTAGCATATTTCAGCACTTGTTCCCCTCTTGTTTGAAGTAGTTGGTCGGGGAATGGCATTGATTATATCCCCTAATAATTTTTTGTAATCCATAATCTTAAATTTTTCTATATTTACTACCAAAATTACCTTTATCATTAACCCACTTATAGGCATTCCTTACTTCACGTTTTATCTCCTCTTCTGAAAAATCCGGTTCTATGAACTTTCTCAGATTGACATAAGCCGCACTCTCAGAAAATCCCCATTCAGCCAATTCCCTTGCTCTGTTGAAGGCTGAATCATGTCTTTGACCTGGTGTCATCGGGTATTTATAGAATCCACCTTCCAGAAAATTTATGATTTTAGCTGCTTCACTGGGTGAACAGACTATGTATTTAGGACTTATAGGATTGTGATTACCTGTATTCGTTGGTTGAGGAGTACTTTTTCTTATAGTCCATACCTTGCTGTTCCTGTTCTGATAAAGATCAGGGTCACTGCTTAGATAACAAGCTCTGGATATTCCTTTACAACAGTCATCCCAGAACGGAGAGCTATAATATTCCTTCAAAGCGTCAAGGTATTCGTTATGACTGGTGTTATCTATATTATTGGCAACACGGACAATAACCTTATAACCTCTACCGGAAGGAGAAAGGAATGCAGCATAGGTATAAGGATCATTAACCAGCATATTCCAGACATTAACCATTTCTTGAACCGGAATCTTGTCGAAATCAACTACTACAAGACCCGAAGGAGCAATAAGAGCATCATTACAGAATCTTCCGAATGTTCCGGCGAAAAGACAGACTGGTAATTTTCCCTTAAGTTCGGAATACTTTGAATGGTCAGTATCATAGAAAGATCTCATGGCATCAATCTCAGGTTTCAGTTTTTCCTGTTTAATCATGTCGAATACCAGATCAATATCCACATGGTTAGGAGGATATTCCATAACTTTGAATGATTTTACACCGGTCAGGGGATTTGTATATTCCTCACTGTAAGGTTTCTGTTTAAAGAGTGTTATTGTAATCATAATTTCTAAATTTTAATTGTTCGTTAATATTTCATTTAATCTTTCTTCTTTCCGTCCTCAAGAGAGAGAAGGGGGGAAAGGGGAAAGCGGAACCCCTAAAACCTATTTTTTTTCTGATTTCTGAATAGATGAAATTGAAAAAGTTATAAAAAATAGGCTTTTCCCCCCTCTTTTCCCCCATTTTCCCCTCCTTTTCCCCCTTTGAGGTAGGGAAAGAAAAGTAATCTAATCACAAAGTGAGGAAAGTCTAATCATGGAACTGTTTATACCTATCTTCACACCTTTCTTGTTATCCTCTTCCACCACATAACCCTCGCTTTTCAGTTTCATCTTGAAGTTTTCCCTGGTCTCGGCTTTCTGGTTATTATCCCTGCAATATTCCCGATAATTGTTGAATAGAGGAGTCAGACCTATCTTGTTGTCATTATCGGGAACACACTTCTTGGCACTCAGGAACATGACCACTGTATCCGTATCCTCCTTGTATGCCTGCTCCAAATTTTCAAGTGTAGAGGACTTGCTGAGTTTTTTTCCATTCCTGATAAATCTTCCCAGACCTTCGATAGCCCAGATGAGAATGCCGGACAATTCACTTTTCAATTTTTTAGCCAGATCAGGGTCAGCCTTACTCTTGTCTATCTTCACATCGAAAGGGATAATCAATAACCTCCTCCTGAATCCGAAAGACGTATCACTACTATAAGGCATGGAGTTACAGTTGAAAGCGAGCCTTGCATAGTCCTTTAAAATCTCCGGTTCCTTATATAATCTTCTGGCTTCAACGGGTTCTCCACTCGTCAGTTGCTTGAAGATACCGTTGGCGAATATCTTGCCGTTGAAGTCGCTGCTGTAGTTCAGGAGCTTGTTCCTGATCATTGCCCTGCTGTATCCTTTATCATCACACAAGGAGTTTATGTTGTAGGAGCAGACATTATCCTCGCCAAGCAGGGCCATCACAATCTCGAAGAACACGCTCTTGCCATTGAATCCTGAACCTACACAACACAATGCCTTCTCCAGTTTGATGAAGGGATTGAGACAGCAACCGACAAACTCCTGCAATACTTCCTGAACATCTTTGGCTGGCAATACTTCATCCAGAAACTTATGAAACATGGGACACATCGCTTTAGGGTCGTACTCATAAGGCAGGACGTAGAAGAAATAGTCATCGGCCGAATGTTCCTGCTCCCTCACGCTTCCGTCATGACCTATCACGAGAGTCGTATTAGCCAGATTGATTTTAACTACACCCTTATCCCGTTCTGTCTGTCTGTAAAGTGAGTAGCAGGCCTGTTCATGGACCTTGTTCGCTATCCTCACATTTCTGGCTGTATATTTGTCGGCTCCCATTTTCTGGAAAGCCTTGCCTAGGAAATGTTTCAGGTCAAGCTCGTTTATCGGTTCCCAGAACATCTTGTTATACAGATAGCACGTTTTTCCCTCATTGATCACCAGGCCATATCCCAATTGTTCAGCTACTTCCCTCACTTTCTCGACAACAAGGACGGATTTGTTCTCATCAGTGATCTGAATGGAATAGATCTTCTCCTGAAAAAGTTTCTTCACATCCGGATCGGTTTCCTTTTCCAGTCTCCGGTAAAATCCACCGGCATAAATCTCCTTGAAATCCGTTTTTGGAATATTATCAAGGATCTCTTTAAGTATCTTTTTTAGTTTATTCATATACTGTTTTTAAGTTTCAAACTGGTTATCTTCTTGTTTATAAGCCTATTACATTCTACGACCGTAATATATTTAGGCATAGGAGGGCCTGTAATGAAAAGAATATAGCTTTTCACCATACTGAATTCTGATTAAATTATTGCTTGTTCTCTTCAAATCCACAGACCGTTTCCGATTCCATAACCTCTCTTTGGAAACCATGATGAAAACGGTCTTGTGGAAAGTGAATGTCTTCCGGTTCTATCAGTCTGTTGATGCCACCAAGTTACCGGAAATATCATACAGTTCGATACTATGTCCCAGTTCCTTCTCGATATGTTGTTTCAGTGTTTTCGGGTTGATAACGGGTGAGTCGGCATGGAATCTGATATTTTCCCGACATTCCTTGAAAGCATTTGCCGCAATACTACCGATACAAAGTGGAATATGAATATCAGTCAGCGATATGCATCCTTCAAATGCTGACTCGTCAATATCCGGATCTATGGGGAGGGTAACTTCCTTCAGGTTTATACATCCCTTGAACAGATTGGCCGGTACTGTATCCGCATAATCCGGAAGCACCACCTTTTCGACAGTCTTGTTTCCATAAAAGGTGTCGGAATATAACTCTGTTTCACTTCTCGACAAGTCAATCTCTGTTTTCTTGCAATACATCTGTTTTTGGAATGTATTTCTGTTTTCTTTTGATTTTTTCATAATCTGATAATTATATTTATTGTTAATGGGAGGGAGAACATTGAATTCCCCCTCTTCCGGTTGGAAATTACTATTTAATGCTCCATAGGAGGTTGTCAAGCCATTTTATTGTTTCATCCGTCAGTTCTTCCTCCTGAAATTTAATCCGGTCGGTAAATTCATTGAATACGTAGAAATCACTGTTCCTATAACCCAAAGCGACCCCTTCCGGAAACAGCCATCTGGCTTCTCCTGAGGACTGTTGTGAGATATATCCCGCTTTACTGGCGATAAGGAAGAAAAAAACTTTTCCAAACTTTGTCGAACGCGAGAAACTTTCAAAAAACGATTCGGTAAGGAAGGCCGGCACTCTCTCTTCCGGCTTATCAGGATATATCATTCCGAATGTGATATTGTCATCTCCGTTTCCAAGAACAAAGTCTTTAGTCAGGGAAAGGAGCAGGTTCTCTTTCCTTTCCGGCCAGTTCATGCCGATATGGACTGTATAACCGTCTCCCAGATCAATGGACGGAAAGGTCTTATAATGTGGACCGATATCGGAATGGTCTGATTTTGAATAATTCTCATACAGATTGGTATTATCCCTTATCTTTTGACTGATTTCATTCATAAGACAGGCATTGTTCCCTAAGTACTCATACATTACTTCACATAATGATTCATATCCTTTTTTACTCTGAATTGGCAATCTGTAGGATGGAAATAATTTGCCGTTGTTACAATTAAATTGTACCATGATTCTTGATTTTAATTGATTATTAACTTGTTATACTCTATTCCTGTGGTATTCTCAGGCATAGGAGGTCCTGTAATGAAAAATATCTTATTTCCCATCATCTTATTTTTTTAATAAATTTTACTTGTAAGAAAGTAAGCAGGCGCCTATACTTACTTCATAATTAGAATTTCATATATCTGCCGGGAATCGTTTCAATATTTATTTCCTCATCCTTGACAGCAGATTGTTGTAGAGCGTACCAAAGGTTCAGGTCACTACTTACAACAACCAGTTTCTTTTCCAAACCGTTATCAAGGGAAGTTATAAGATCACCGTTCCCATCAACTATAGACACTCTACGTATCAGATAATCACTGACCGGAATAACATGTACTATGACATTATCTGTAGGACACATTAGCTGACATTGTAGCTTGTTGATAATTCCGGTATCAAGTTTGGGCTTTTGGGGGAGACAGATACTATATCCATCCTCCTTAAATTGTTTCAATGTTTTCATCTTCTGAGCATTGTTAAGAGAATCCCCATCACCTCTCACATGATGGGGAATCCGGGATTAGTGTTTAAAATTGGAATCAGCAAATAATTCGTTCAACTTGGCAATAATCATATTATCCTTGCTCTGGCTGGCGCTCTTCTTCATCTGGCTTATTTCCTGTGCATTGGTAGCTCCTATGCCTTCAAGAAATGCAACCAACAGATTCATGGCCTCACTCCGTTTCATATCCTTTTTTATCAGGGAGTCCAGTTGCTTGTAAGTCCATTCCGGTAATACTTTCCAACCGAGAACCTTGGCTGAATTTCCTTCAAAAGATTTGGCGGCTGCTTCATAGAGTCTCTTGTCCTCCTTGAATGATGTAGTATCAGCCAGCTCCTCCAGTTTTTGATCATTGGTTGAAGCCTTGATGCAGACTGTCTTTGAATTGGTTTTGCCACCATTTACCCAAGACCATGCAGCGGAATCAGATCCGGTTTTGGCTTTCTCCTTTACCCACTCCAATTTTTCAGTTGATATACCTTTTTCTTTGGCAGTGGCAAGAAGTTGTGTCACCCAATCCATACCATCCCAAGGGCTCGTTGCTGAATTGGCCTCTCTCAACAACGTGGGAACATCATACTCGCTTATAAGAGGAAGATAGACATAACCCTCATATTCTGTCTTACCCTCTTTCCTTAGTTTCTTGTTCAACTGCCTGAGAGCCTCCATGCGGTGCTGCCCGTCAATTACAATAAGGATAAGATCAAGGTTCGGGGTATCCTCTGTGATTGGATTTCTGTTTTCGTCTTCCAGTTCCAGCCCCGCTTTTAGGCAAACAATGGCAGGTACGACAAGGAATGGAGATATGATACCTTTGCAGGCCAGAATGGAAGCTATTTTTTTCTTGACCTGTTTCGCATCAATATCACGATTGATCTTGATACGCCCGAAAGTATAACCCGTTTCGAGTAGTCCAGATATGGTGCAGATCATTCCCCATGTCAGCTTCATCGGTACTGCTTCTGGGACTTCATCTTTGTTTTCTTCTGAATTAGTTTGTTGTGCATCACCAGCAGATGCACCTGCCTGTAGATCCTTATCCTCTACAGCGGATTCTTTCATATTTGACCCTTGCAGATCCAGTGTGGAAACTGCTTCATCAATTAGACTCTTTTCCATTGTACTTTTTACTTTTAACGTTAAACTTGTTTTTCTTGTCACTCACACGTAGGATTTCAATTACTTTAGGCAGTTCAAAGATCACTACCTTCCCACATTGCAGGGTTGCATCATCAAGCAGACCACAAGCTTTCCAACGGTTGACTGTTGAAACGGAAGTACCCAAAAATCCAGCAAGTCCCTTTACCCCTATTATAAATTGGGGGATACCGGAACAAACCTCTTTCGGAGACGCTTCATCCCTTTGATTTGTTTTTATTACTCCCAGCTCCAGGCCGGCCATCCAAAAATCTGCAACAGTTGCTTGGAACATCGCTTTTTCCAACAGCGATTGTACTTCATTTTTTTGCTGTGCCATCTTTTTAAAATTTTAGTTCGTCATACTTTTTGTCTTAATGACATAGCAAAGGTAAGATGGGAAATAAAGGGATGATTTACTTGGGAACAGCCACAAACTCATATGTTTATTACATCAAAGCGTTGTTTATCAGTAAATTACATACAATTATTTTTTTTACGGTAATGCAAAATATTGGGATTCTGGGAACATTCTGGGAACACTTTGGGAATAAAAGTGTATCATGGTGTATATTCCAATGGAGAAGAAACAGACGTTATGTTCAAATGGTATTTAAAACGTCTTTGAGTGATGTTAGAAAAGCGAACGGAAGATAATTTGGATAGTAACGAAAGGTCTGTAGTCCATGCCGGAAAAACATTACGAAGGATTTTTGGGACATATTCTTCACAGCCTTTAACGTAGGAGGGTTAAATGAGTATAAAAGACCGGGGGAGTAAGAGGGGGAGTATCAGAAAAAAGAAAACCTCCGAGATGTTGATTCTCAGAGGCTTATCTTATCACTTGTTTTCCTTAAGCGGTGCGTACGGGACTCGAACCCGTGACCCCATGCGTGACAGGCATGTATTCTAACCAACTGAACTAACGCACCATTATTTCATTCTTTCGTTGCTATCTCTCTCGATTGCGGTTGCAAAGGTAGACAAAATTCTTATATCTGCAATAGCTTGAAAGAAAAAAAATCATCTTTTTTTTAACATAGCTTGATTATAAGAGATTTATGTTACCTTTGCAAAACTAAATTAATATTGAAATCATGAGAAATACTCCTATTGAACGTAAGTTGATAGATGAAACTATCGCAGATTTTCATATCACAGACTTTGCCAAAGCAACCATCCGTGAAGTCAAAGCCATTGCAGCCAATGCCGAAGCGGCATCGGGTGTGGAA
Source organism: Bacteroides sp. CACC 737 (assembly GCF_013874375.1). Lineage (NCBI taxonomy): Bacteria > Pseudomonadati > Bacteroidota > Bacteroidia > Bacteroidales > Bacteroidaceae > Bacteroides > Bacteroides sp. CACC 737. Next base: position 1,198,943 of record NZ_CP059408.1, on the reverse strand, counting down.
TTCATAAAAATGGAAATGGGTGTACCCGGACTCCCCCCCTCAGCCGTCGGCGTAAAGGCAGAGGTGGAGGCATTGCAGAATGGTATTGCCAGCCTCTACCCGGACATCAACGGACTCCCCGCCTTGAAGCAGGAAGCATCCCGTTTCATCAAAGCCTTTATCAATGTAGATGTAGCCCCCGAAGGTTGCGTACCAGTTACCGGTTCCATGCAAGGAACTTTTGCTTCATTCCTCACATGCAGCCAGTGCGATGAGAAAAAGGATACCATTCTCTTCATCGATCCCGGTTTCCCGGTACAGAAGCAGCAGTTGGTCGTGATGGGACAGAAATATGAAACCTTTGACGTATATGACTACCGTGGCAACAAGTTGAAAGCGAAGTTGGAAAGTTACCTCAGCAAAGGAAATATCTCTGCCATCGTCTATTCCAATCCCAACAATCCCAGCTGGATTTGCCTAAAAGAAGAAGAATTGCGCATCATCGGCGAACTGGCAACCAAATATGACGTCATTGTGCTGGAAGACCTCGCCTACTTTGCCATGGACTTCCGCCAAGACTTGAGCAAACCGTTCCAAGCGCCTTACCAACCTTCTGTGGCACACTATACGGACCTTTACGTGCTGCTCATTTCCGGTTCCAAAGCTTTCAGCTATGCCGGTCAACGTATCGGTGTCAGCTGCATTTCGGACAAACTGTATCATCGGGCCTATCCCGGGTTGACACAACGCTACGGCGGCGGCACCTTCGGCACAGTATTCATCCACCGCGTACTCTATGCGCTCTCTTCCGGCACCAGCCACTCTGCGCAGTATGCTCTTGCCGCCATGCTTAAAGCAGCCAATGAAGGTCAATACAACTTCCTTGATGAAGTGAAAGTATACGGTGAACGTGCCCGCCGCCTGAAAGAAATCTTCTTGCGCCACGGTTTCCACTTGGTATACGACAATGATTTGGGTGATCCCGTTGCCGACGGTTTCTACTTCACCATCGGTTACCCGGGCATGAGTAGCGGAGAACTTGCGCGGGAACTAATGTACTACGGTGTAAGCGCCATTTCGCTGGTGACCACCGGAAGCCATCAGGAAGGATTACGTGCCTGCACTTCCTTTATCCAAGACCATCAGTACGACCAGTTGGACGAACGTATGGCAATTTTTGCCGAGAATCACCCCATCCAATAAAAAATATCCCTATATAAATAAGGTGTTTCTACCAGTTGATGCCGGTATCCCACCACAATCGGGTACCGGCATTGTCATCTCCACCCAGTACCTCTACCAAAGCGGCATACTGCTCGGCATTCTCCGTCTTCAGTCCGCCGGGAAAGTTCAGACGGCGAATCATTGTCTCAGTATCTATGCACCCGTCTTTACTGTGATTAAAGCGTACGGGGAATAGCCGGGGATACCCCGTCCGGCGCTGTTCAGCCCAAGCTTCACACCCTTCGGGAAACATGGCAATCCATTTTTGGGTAATAATCTTCTCCAGTTTCGTATCCCTATCCGCTGACTCCAGCCAGCGTGGCGAAACCTGACAACGGGCGGTAATATCATTCTCCATATCGTAGGTATCCACAAAATCGGCAGGCAACAAGTTGCTCTCCAGATAAGCGTCGGACTGCAAGATGCCATACTGACGGAAAGAAGCCATTACCCCTTCTTCATAGCAGATTTTCGCCGACTCATCAGTCCATCCCCGTAGGGCAGCCTCGGCACGCAGGAACCAGACTTCTGCTGCCGGCATCAACACTGCATCAGTCTGCTGGGTAACTTTCAATTTTGAGAGTGTATTATAATAGTTATGTGCAAAGCATGTACCCTGACGAATGCCGCGATACTCGCCTGCAAACTGTTCATTCTGGCAAGTGGCAAAATAGATTTCACGACGGGGATCTTCATATCCGTTCAGTATGGACTCCATCGGCGCTCCCATATAAGCTTCATTCCAAACAAGGTTTATCTCGCCCAACGGATTGGTATATCCACTCGCTGTGGAAACCGCCACCGACTCGTCCGCCTCCCGAATGACTCCGTATTCATTATCCATCGCCTTACGGAATTCCGTTTTTGCATTCTCCGGACTGGCTACCGCGATGCGCATGGCAAGCCGCATCCTCAACGAGTTGGCAAACTTTATCCAAGAGTCATAATCACCGTCCAACAACATATCGAAACGCGCAAACTCCGAAGCTCTCGGATGCTCGACAATATAATCGGAAAGTACAGCAACAGCCGTATCGAGTTCACAGAAAAAGGCATTATAGACCTCTTTCTGCGTGTCAGGCATATAACGGGCTTCGGGATCGGCAAAATGACTATACACAATAGGGCCGTAATAGTCCGTGACACGGTGCATCACTTCCACCTTCAGTATCTTGGTAATGCCGAAAAAGGCAGGCATACGGTCACGTGTGGCATTCTCCGACTGATATATCTGCGGGAAAACATACTCATAGGTATGTCCCCACATGGCGCTGTTCCATCCATCCTGCAAGTTGTAGTCCGAATTGTGCGAACCTCCATTCAGAGGCTTGGCATCGTGCATGTAACCGCTGAACATGTCGGCATTCAAATTCTGGGTCAATTGAAAAGGCCAGTTCTTCCCCTTTCCGTAGTCGTAATTGAAATAGATGCCTTGCTGGATGATTCCAAGACGGATGCCATGTTCGTTATAGTCGGCCTGCAAGTCCTCGTCCGTCACGCCGGACTTGTCCGTATTGATTTCCTTAAAGTCCCGCATACAAGCCAGAAACACGAAAACCATGCCAATCAGTACTATAATCCTCTTCATATCAAGTCTCCCTCCCCCTCTTAAAATTCACACTTCAAAGAAAATCCCCAACTACGCGTGGTAGGCATACCGTAGACTTCAATTCCCTGGTTATCGTTGCCCGTAGAGAGTACCAGGTCAGGGTCGAAAGGCGCCTTTTTGTAGAAGAAGAACAAGTTGCGTCCCGAAAAGGACAGTTGTGCCCGCTTGAGGACTTTGGTCTTTTCCATCCAGGCAGCAGGCAGTTGGTAGCCCACGGACAGCTCACGCAGCCTGATGTTCGTGGCATCATACATATAATATTCCGTCACCCCGGCCCGTCCGCCTACAACATTCTTATAAAATCCTTTCACATTATCTATCCGGTTACCTTCAAGCATTACATAACCTTTGTCCCGGGCCCGGGCCGTGACTTCAGAAACGCCATACATATCCATATCCGCCTGCGTCTGAGACAAAATATCGCCTCCAAAGCGACAATCCACCAGAAAATAGAAAGAAAAATTCTTGTAAGACAGCATATGATTCCAGCCAAGCATTAGTTTTGGATTGGCATTGCCCACTTTCACCGTATTGCCATCACCTTCCACCAAAGGCATGCCAGTATTGTCTCCTTCCGTGCCGTAAACGATATTGCCCGCATCGTCACGTACAAAAGCTTTTCCGTAGATGTCACCGATAGAGCCCCCTTTCACCAATTTCATGGCATAACTGGACGAGAAGCTGGTAGGACCGTAAAGAAACTCCTTCAGCGCTTCGTGCAGTGAAATTATCTTGTTGCGGTTGGTGGAGAAGTTTACCTCTGTTTTCCACTTGAAATGGTTTGTCAGCAAAGGACCGGCATCCAATGAAACCTCCCACCCCACATTCTGTATATTACCCGCATTGACATAACGGTAGGCATATTTATCGCCCGACAGAGTGGGAAGCTTGAAGAACTGGTTCCGGGTATTCGTCTTATAGAAAGTGGCATTCAAACCAATGCGGTTCTTTAAAAAACGCGCTTCTATACCCGCCTCAAAGGAATGCGTCATCTCCGGTTCCATATCCTTGAACGGCGCGGCATCACTTGCCAGGAACTCTCCACCCGCCGTGATATGCGAGGAAGGATTTGTGATGAACATGGGAATATCATTGCCCACCATGCTGTATGCCCCCCTTATCTTTGCCAGTGACACCCATCGGGGTAAAGTCATCAGCTTATTGAATATCAGCGAAAATCCCACGGAGGGATAGAAGAACCCGCTTTTCTCATGAGATGTATAAGCCAGCGTGGAGGACCAGTCATTACGAGCCGACAAATCAAGATAGACAAACTCGTTGTAGCCCAGTTGTGCCGTCGCAAACAAGGACTGCAATTGGCGCCGCGCATCAATCTTCTGGTCCAGCCCGGCAGAACCATTCATGATGATATTGGCCAGATTGAACACATTGGCATATTTCAGCGAAGCTGTTTTAGAGTCATAGCGGGTGGAGTTCACTGTCTTATCATTGATACTGGCACCGAGCGCCGCGTTGAGAGAGAATGCATCCCACTGCTTTTTCATCATCAGTATGGCGTCTCCGTAATATTGGGTTTCCTGATAGTCCATCTCAATATAACGCCCATTGGCTCCCGCTAACGCCGGAGCGGTAGAGGCATAGAACTGCTGACGCACCTTGTCGTTAATATAGTCTACATTGCCACGGGTCTGCAGGCTTAACCAATCGTTTATCTTCAGATTGGCGGATAAGGAGACTATGACATGCATGCGGTTCTCCTTGCTCAATATGCGATTGGTAATCCAGTAGGGATTCTGCTCAAAATCCTCGTAGGAGGTATGCCAATTCTGTATGTTCAAGTTTCTACCCTCATCATAAACCTCGAAGTTCTCCTTATAATAAGCAATATCCTCACCCCGTGGAAAACGGTAGAGCCCCACCAAAGGATTCATGTAGAAACCACCCACGGTAGGCTTGTTCTTCACCACCTGGCGCATCAGGTTCATACTGCCATCTAACTTCAGACGGGAATTCAATAGAACGGAAGTCTCTCTGAAAGTGAGGTTGTGCTTCGAAAGGTTATGTTTCCCAATGATGCCATGCCCCGTAGTATTGGCATAGGAGAAATAGTTCTGCAACTTCTCATTGCCGTGACTCAAGGAGATGGAAGTTATGGAGGTGACACCAGTAGAGAAGAAGTCTCTCAGATTATCGTATTCGGGAAGGTTTGCCCGTTCTCCCCAACTGTCCACACCGTCACTTACTCCATAGCGGTTCTGCATCTTGGGTAGCGCAAAAGCATTGTCGAACATCAGGCTCGTCGAGAAAGAAACACTGCGTTGCCCGTGCGACTGCCCCTTCTTTGTAGTAATCAGTATCACCCCATCGGCAGCCTGGCTACCATACAAAGCTGCCGCGGGAGCTCCTTTCAGGATACTGATGCTCTCTATATCTTCAGGATTCAGATTGGAAATGCCGTCCCCTCCGTCACGGTTGCCAGCATTGGCCGTCCCGCCTATGGCAGAGTATGCTTGCTCGGAGATGGAGTTCAGAATGGGAACACCGTCTATCACGTACAGAGGTTGGTTGTCACTCGCCACCGAACGGACTCCACGGATACTGACTTTGGCTGAAGCTCCCAGACCGGAAGAAACCTGGTTAACACGCACACCAGCTGACTTGCCGGTCAACGAAGTGATTAAGTTGGGCATTTTTACTCGAGTCAATTCCTCGTTTTTTATTAAATCTGTGGCATAAGAAAGAGAATTTTCTTTCTTTTCGATACCCAAAGCGGTAACAATGATATTATCCAGCTCTATCATATTTTCTCTTAGTGTGATATGAAAGGTCGAACGTCCTTCCACCTCAATATCCTGAGAAATGTAGCCGATAAATGAAATACGGAGCACTGCATTATCGGCAACCACCAGCGTGAATTTTCCTTCCGAATCCGCTATCGCACCATTGGCCGTTTCTTTCTCCTGAATAGTGGCACCGGCCAGCGGAAACCCACCTTCATCCAGCACACAGCCACTTACCGTCACTTTGGAAAGCTGTATTTCGGAATGCCCCGGACGTTGCATACGCTCCCAAAATCCCTCCGGGCAATCCGTCCATCCTATAGAAAACAGCCCTAAAATTAACGTATATAGTGTAGTATACTTCATTGCATTAAATTGCCAATTACTTGCAAATTTAAGCATTTTCTTCGAATAAAAAAACCATAAAATCTGAGAAAAGAAACTTTTAAAATGAAAAACAGCGAAGAACTTTTGTTTATTGTGGAATATTATGTATATTAGGGGCATGTATAGCAATATAGATCTATTCAAGATAGAAACAAACCATGTGGTTCCTGCCCGGGGAAAGGTCTTGATTTCCGAACCCTTTTTGTGTGACCATATGTTTGGGCGATCCGTCATTCTACTGGTGGACCATACACATGACGGCACAATGGGACTGGTTATGAACAAACCTCTCCCCCTATTCTTGAATGATGTGCTGAAAGACTTCAACTGCCCGGAAAACATACCTATCTATAAAGGAGGACCGCTCAGCACAGATACGTTGTTCTATTTGCACACGCTCAAGGGCATTACCGGAGCATTGCCCATCGGCAAAGGCTTCTACCTGAACGGTGACTTTGAAGCCATTAAAAACTACATCATGCAGGGAAATTCCGTTAAAGGCAGAATCAGATTTTTTTTGGGATACTCCGGCTGGGAGTACGAACAGCTGGACCGGGAAATTGAAGAAAACACCTGGCTGGTAGGCAAAGAAAACATCAGCTCGCTAATGGACGAGGCAGCCAGCGGCACACTCTGGAAGAAGGCATTGTGCAAGCTGGGAGCAAAATATGAAATATGGTCGCGTTTCCCCCAGATTCCAACGTTCAATTAGTGTTGCGGAGAAGTTGCAACAATACGACATCCTTATAGCACCCTCCTACGCGCCACCACTCCCTCAAAAGCCCGCAACGCACAAAACCGCAGGATTCAAAAAGGCGGATACTTGCCTCATTATCCACCGAAATATGGACTATCAACTGCTTCAGATATAGGAAACTGAAAACATAGTCGCACAGCAAACGCAACGCTTCCTTGGCATAACCATTGCCCTGATACTCCTTCCGTATAGCAATGCCCACCTCTCCCCGGGCATGCATGGGAGAAAACTCTGTAATATCAATGGTGCCTATCACCGCATCATCCTCTACACGTACAATCATCATACGCAGCTGGCGGTCGGCAAACATATCGCATTCGGAATTCTCAATATATTGTTTCAAGACAAATCTGGAATAGGGCACGGTGAAGTTCGTCACATCCCAAGTCCGGGAATCATTCTCCATAGCATACATCACTTCCAAGTCTTCCGGCTCCATAGCACGGAGACGCACCCTTTCACTACAGAAATAAGATTTATTCATATCTTCCAGTCGGTTACATTTCTTCTTCTTTATTGATATGCAGTTCTTTACGCAGGCGTCCATCACCCGGCAGGCAGAACAGAGAAGCCGTCAGTCCTATCAGTGCACACAGTACACCCGTACTGCTCAACATTATATAATAGGTGAAAAAACCTGCAAGCACTGGTATGGCAAGCAATGCCAGCCGCACGCCACTCCACAACGCATAAAGGCGGAGGGCTTCGGGAAGCGTCACTACATCTATTTTCCGGATTAATACCCATGAAAAGAGTTTCAGGGATACGGGCACGCAAGAGGCAGCCAGCAGAATGGTTATCGTCTCAGCCATATAGATAGCACGTACATCTCCGGCATACATACCTACCCATTCGCCTCCGGTTTCTCCAAGCAGGACGAGTAGGATGGGGAGCATCCAGAAATAAGCAAAAGTTATTCGGACACGCAATGCAGTCTTCTTTATTTGTTCTTCCATTTAGTGAATTGATAGTGGATAATGAATAATTGATAGAAGCCCAACACGATCAGGCAGTTCCGGAAAATGGAGTGCGGTTCACGATACTGCGTCCCAGAGTCACTTCATCCGTATACTCCAATTCGTCGCCGATGGAAATGCCACGGGCTATGACGGAGAGCTTCACACCCAGTTTTTCCAGCTTGCGGTAGATATAAAAGTTTGTCGTATCTCCCTCCATCGTCGTGCTCAGGGCAAGAATCACTTCATTGATGCCACCGGCGGCTACCCGCTGCACAAGGCTTTCTATCTGCAAGTCTCCGGGACCAATGCCATCCATCGGCGAGATGACGCCTCCCAACACGTGATACAAACCACGGAACTGTTGTGTGGCTTCCACAGCCATCACATCACGGATATTCTCTACCACACAGACCACGGAAGCGTCCCGTTGCGGACTGGAACAGATGCGGCACGTCTCCGTATCTGATATATTATGGCATACCTTGCAATATTTCACTTCATGCTTCAGCGTCACAATGGCATTGCCGAACGCTTCCACCACTGCCGTATCCTGGCGGAGCAGGTGAAGAACCAGCCTCATAGCCGTCTTACGTCCCACTCCGGGCAACTTGGCAAACTCATTTACCGCCTTCTCCAATAATGTCGAGGGAAACTGTCCATTCATACTTAAAATTTTCCTATTGGCCACAAAGATAGTGCAAACCGAATGCAGAATAAAATGAACTCGTTCATTTTTTATGCTGAGGTGCAGCCTATCTTCGCTTTCTGGGCAAAGATAGTGCAAACTTATGAAATTAGTGCTACCTTTGCCACACGTAAAACCCCAAAAAGGCAACAAAATGGATATTACAAACGCCGAATTCGTCATCAGTAACACAGACGTGCGGAAATGCCCCGCCGGTACATTTCCCGAATATGCTTTCATCGGACGCTCCAACGTAGGAAAATCCAGTCTTATCAATATGCTGACCGGAAGGAAAGGACTCGCCATGACCTCTGCCACACCGGGAAAGACCATGCTTATCAACCATTTCCTAATCAACAAGAGCTGGTACATTGTAGACCTTCCGGGATATGGCTACGCCAAACGGGGACAGAAAGGTCAGGAACAAATCAAACGTATTATAGAAAGTTATATACTGCAACGCGAACAGATGACTTGTCTGTTTGTTCTTATAGATAGCCGGCTGGCTCCCCAAGCCATCGACCTCGAGTTTACGGAATGGCTGGGCGAGAACGGCGTACCCTTTGCCATCGTCTTCACAAAGGCCGACAAACTGAAAGGCGGCAGACTGAACACCCACATCAACGAATACCTGGAACAGTTGAAGGAACAATGGGAAGAGCTGCCCCCCTACTTCATCACCTCCTCCGAAAACCGCATGGGACGGAAAGAACTGCTGGACTATATCGAAAGTATCAACAAAAGCCTGAATAGCAAACAATAGACATAAGTAAAATGAAAAGATTAGTTTTTTGGCAACTGTTTGTTGCCGCACTATTGCTGACCGGCAATAGTCACGCACAATCCATCAAGGATTTGTTCAACAAAGAAAATATAGAGAAGGCGGTAAATGCCGTGACCGGCAAGTCAACAGCGGATATGACCGGCACTTGGTCGTATACCGGCTCCGCCATTGAATTCGAATCGGACAACCTGCTGCAGAAAGCCGGCGGTGCCGTTGCCGCCACAGCCGCAGAAAAGAAACTGGACGAACAGCTTGCCAAAGTAGGCATCAAAGCCGGGCAAATGTCATTCACATTCAACGCCGACAGCACATTCAGCGCCAAAGTAGGGCAAAAGAGCATGAAGGGAAGCTACTCCTACAATGCATCCACCCAAAAGGTCAACTTGAAATTCGCCAAGCTGATAGGTATGAATGCCAAGGTCAACGCTACCTCCACAACTATGGACCTGCTGTTCGAATCGGACAAGCTACTGAAACTGATAACCTTCCTCTCCAGCAAAAGCAGCAACTCCACTCTGAAGAGTATCGGCTCGCTGGCCAACAGCTACGACGGAATGATGCTCGGATTCTCATTACAGAAACTGTAACAACAACTTCCATACAACAAAAAAATCCCGCAAGCACCGAACAATGCTTGCGGGATTTTTTTATCTGAAAAGAGCGGAAAACGAGACTCGAACTCGCGACCCTAACCTTGGCAAGGTTATGCTCTACCAACTGAGCTATTTCCGCATTGGATGACTCTCCTTTTTTGAGGAGTAAAGTGCCCAGAACAGGACTCGAACCTGCATGCCTCTCGACACACGCACCTGAAACGTGCGCGTCTACCAATTCCGCCACCTGGGCATAAGTCATCTTCAATACATCTGAAAGAGCGGAAAACGAGACTCGAACTCGCGACCCTAACCTTGGCAAGGTTATGCTCTACCAACTGAGCTATTTCCGCAATGTATAAAAGCGTGAAGAGAAGGAGACTCGAACTCCCACGACATAATTGTCACTACCCCCTCAAAGTAGCGCGTCTACCAATTCCGCCACCTCTCCAACTTACTTTCAACAATTCAAAGAACCGACTGCTTTACCTTGGTGCCCAGAACAGGACTCGAACCTGCATGCCTCTCGACACACGCACCTGAAACGTGCGCGTCTACCAATTCCGCCACCTGGGCATAGGTAATTGCAATCTAAACTGCGTTGAGCGGAAAACGAGACTCGAACTCGCGACCCTAACCTTGGCAAGGTTATGCTCTACCAACTGAGCTATTTCCGCGATTGCGGATGCAAAGGTAGATATTTTCCTTAAACCTGCAAACATTCTGCAGACTTTTTTCACACAGAAAAGTGTACATTTTCGCCAGGCATACAAGCAGACTTTTGATTATCAACTCATTCGCCCACGATAATCTTCATAAGAAAATTGCTTGAAAACTTCAGCTTTTCCTTCTTTTGTCCACATTGCAATGGCCGGATGGTGAATTCCATTGAACATATTCGTCTTTACAGTGGTGTAATGTATCATGTCCTCAAAGACGATTCTCTCCCCTATCTGCAGCTCATGGTCGAAACTCCACAGTCCCATATAGTCGCCGCTCAAGCAGGAGTTTCCTCCAAGGCGATAGACGTAAGGGCCCGCATCGCCCATCTCCGCTCCACGCACTGCAGGCTGATAGGGCATCTCCAGACAATCCGGCATGTGGCACGTAAAGCTAACGTTGAGAATGGCGGTACGAATGCCGCGGTTTTCCACAATGTCCACTATCTCCGAGCTCAGCACACCGGTCTGCCAAGTAAAAGCGGAACCGGGCTCAAGAATGATTTGAAGATGTGGATAGCGCCCCTTCAAGCCCTGCAACAGACGGACAAGATGCTCTACATCATAATCCTTACGCGTCATCAGATGCCCGCCTCCTAAATTCAACCACTTAATCTGTGAGAACCAGCGGGAGAATTTTCCTTCCAAGTGCTCCAATGTGTGTTCCAGCTCGTAGGAAGAAGACTCGCAGTGACAATGACAGTGAAAACCTTCAATACCCGCCGGAAGTTCTTCGGGAAGCTGGTCGGCCATTACACCGAAGCGGGTACCGGGTGCGCAGGGATTATAAAGCTCCGTTTCCACCTCAGAGTATTCAGGATTGATACGGATACCGCAGGAAATGCCGCTTCCCTCCGCCACCACTACCGGATAAAAGCGGTGGAACTGCGAAAGCGAATTGAAAGTAATATGGCTGCTGCACCGCATTATCTCCGGAAAATCGGCCTCGGTATAGGCAGGCGAGTACGTATGTGCCTTACTTCCGAACTCCTCCAATGCCAGACGGGCTTCGTAGACAGAACTTGCCGTAGAGTGGTCTATATACTCCCTGAAAATGGGAAAGGAACGCCACATGGCAAATGATTTGAAAGCGAGGATTATCTCCACACCTGCGCGGTCGGCCACATTTTTTATCAGTGCGAGGTTCTTTCTCAGCAATCCTTCTTCCATAATATAGCAGGGAGAAGGGAAAAGGGAAAAGTCTTTATTTGTCATTCTTCTATCTATATTTACTATTCTAAATTGTCCGTATGTATCGTTCTAACTGTCTTTTTTAAGATACCACAGTCCTACACTCATGCCATCATCCTCTTACAAGTATCCCGCCTCTGTGTGAGACAAAAGATGCGTACTATCCTATGACAGCACTTTGAAACGCGCGAAGCGCAGCAAAAGTTGTTTGTCTCCCGCATTCTTGAAGCGGATGGTGGCTTTCGCATTGTCTCCTTCGCCCTCCACTTTCAAAACTTCACCCAGGCCGAAACGTTCGTGCTCTATCAGTTGTCCCTGCTGTACACGGTTGGCAGACGCGCCGGCAGAAGGCGATGTACTTGCCGTATTTGCAGAAGGCGCCACCCGTTTCAGGTTACGTGGAACGGTCGGCGCAATAATCTGCTGCTTCGGCCGTACAGACACACACTCTTTTCCTCCATACGGAGCATCTTCCCTATCAGGCGCAAAGCCTCTGGCGTTCTCCCTGCGGAAAACGGCAGCTTCCTCCTCTACCCTGCGGAACATTCCCGCATCCTGAGGCAGGCGCAGGAACCGTACGTCTATATCCTTCAGAAAACGGCTGGGACTGCCAAACTCCATCTTGCCGTACCGGAAACGCGTCTTTGCATACGATAGGAAACAGTGTTCTTCGGCACGTGTGATGGCTACATAGAACAGCCGCCGTTCTTCCTCCAATGCCCGGGGAGAGTCACCCACCATGCTGCTGGGAAAAAGATTCTCCTCCATCCCCACTACAAACACATTCTTGAACTCCAATCCCTTGGCCGAATGTACAGTCATCAGGGTTATCTTCTCATCGTCCCCATCCTTATCCGAATCCTGGTCGGTAAGAAGGGAAACTTCCGAAAGGAAGTCACCCAACAACACGTTAGAGTTTCCTTCCTCCTGCCGTTGGGCGCAAAAATCACTCATACCGTTCACCAGCTCCTCTATATTCTCCTTACGGCTCAGATTCTCGGGAGAGTTGTCTTGACACACATCATTGATGATGCCCGATTGGCGAATAATGTCAGCACCAATCTCGTAGGCATTCTTCTCCGCAGCATCTGTGATAAAGGCAGATATAAGTTCGCGGAATGCCTGCAACTTTCCCACCGTACCTTTATTGAAGTTCAAGCCATACGCCAACGGCTCACAAAGCACGGTCCACAAACTGACATTGTGCCCGGTGGCGGCAGCAATGATTTTTCCCACTGTCGTATCTCCGATACCCCGTGCAGGATAATTGATAATACGTTTGAAAGCCTCTTCATCATTGGGATTCACTATCAGACGGAAGTAAGCGATAACATCTTTGATTTCCTTGCGTTGATAGAACGACAAACCTCCGTAAATACGGTAAGGCATACTGCGTTTGCGCATGGCTTCCTCAAAAATACGGCTCTGCGCATTGGTACGGTAGAGTATCGCAAAATCAGAGTAGGCATAGCGCTTTTCACGCCGCAGTTCAGCTATCTTATTCACCACAATATCCCCTTCTTCCACGTCACTGTATGCCTGGTACACACCGATGGCCTCTCCCTTCTCCTTTTCCGAGAACACTTCCTTGCGTATCTGCCACTGGTTCTTTTCTATCAGGCTGTTGGCCGCGCGGACAATGGTCTGGGTGGAACGGTAATTCTGCTCCAGCTTGAAGACCTTCGTATCGGGATATACTTTCGTAAAATAGAGAATATTGTCAATATCGGCACCACGGAAGGAGTAGATACTCTGTGCATCATCCCCCACCACACAGACATGCTGATGGTTCTTGGCAAGTTGCAGCACGATGCTGTGCTGTGCAAAATTGGTATCCTGATACTCATCCACCAGAATGTAACGGAACTGGTCTTGATAACGCGCCAACACCTCGGGGTGGTCCCGGAACAGCAGGAATGTGTAGAACAGCAAATCGTCGAAGTCCATCGCATCCGCCTGCCGGCAACGCTCCCAATATCTCTGGTAGATGTCGCGAAGCGCCGGAACCTTGGCAGCACGGTCTCCTTCGTAAGCCTCCTTGTTGTTGGCATAGCCTGCCGGAGAAACCAGATGATTCTTGGCATTCGAGATACGCGCCTGCACCATCCCCGGCTTGTACACTTTCTCATCCAGCCCCATTTCCTTGATAATGGAACGTATCAGGCTTTTACTGTCCGCCGTATCGTAAATGGTAAACTGCGAAGTGAAACCGATATGCCCGGCCTCGACATGCAGAATGCGCAGGAATATGGAGTGAAAGGTTCCCATCCACAGATGGCACGCCCTCTCCGGCCCCATCTGACGGGCTATACGCTCCTTCATTTCGCGCGCCGCCTTGTTGGTAAAGGTCAATGCCAGAATGTTCCAAGGCTGGTAGCCATTCTCCAGCAGATAAGCAATCTTGTAGGTCAGCACGCGCGTCTTTCCCGAACCGGCACCGGCTATCACCAGTGACGGACCGTCATTGTATAACACCGCGTTCCGTTGTCCTTCGTTCAGTTCCTCTATATAATCGGGCATATCCGTATAATCTTAAAATGATGATATTTTTCCTTCCTTTGTTTTTACGGAGGCAAAGATAAAAAAAGCTTCGGAGACGTACGAACATTTCTATAGGTTATAGTGTTTATATAGTAAAGTTCCAAAATTAAATAATTGAAACTTATGAATACAATATTAACGATTTTAATGATAACAGTTATGACTTACGAAATGCCAAAACTTCCCTACACTAACAATGCACTGGAACCTGTAATCAGTCAGCAAACCATAGATTACCACTACGGTAAACATCTGCAAACCTACGTGAACAACCTCAACAACCTCGTTCCGGGAACGGAATTTGAAGACAAAGACCTGGTAACCATTGTTGCCACAGCACCGGACGGTGCCATCTTCAACAATGCAGGACAAGTGTTGAACCACACATTATACTTCTTACAGCTTGCCCCGAAGCCTGCCCACAGCGAGCCTACCGGCAAGCTGGCAGAAGCCATCAAACGCGACTTCGGCAGCTTTGAGAATTTTAAGAAGGAATTCAACGCGGCAGCTGTCGGCTTGTTCGGCTCCGGATGGGCTTGGTTGTCTGCCGACAAGAACGGCAAACTCCACATCACCAAAGAAGCCAACGGTAGCAATCCGGTACGCGCCGGTCTTGTTCCGCTACTCGGATTCGACGTGTGGGAACATGCCTACTATCTTGATTACCAGAACCGCCGTGCCGATCACGTAAACGAATTGTGGAGCATCGTTGATTGGGATGCGGTAAGTAAAAGATTCAAATAGACCAACGAGGTCCCACAAAGCCATGTGAAGGACGCCTTCTTGAGTTATAAAGACGCAAGAAGGCGTTTTCTTGTTTAAAGCAGCCATCTAACATATTTTAAAGAAATTCCTTGGCTTCTACCATAAGTATTCATTAACTTTGCTAAACTTAAAAGTTAAACGAAAGAAATGAAACTCATCGTAGTAACAGCACCCACATTTTTTGTGGAAGAAGACAAGATTATCACGGCACTATTCGAAGAGGGGCTGGATATTCTACATCTGAGGAAGCCGGAAACTCCCGCCATGTATTCAGAACGACTTTTAACGCTGATACCCCAAAAATACCATAAGCGCATCATTACTCATGAACACTTCTACCTACAGGAAGAATTCAGCCTGATGGGGATTCATCTAAACACCCGCAACCCCAAAGAACCGCACGATTATTCAGGACACATCAGCTGTACCTGCCACTCGCTGGACGAAGTGCGGAACAAGAAACATTTTTATGACTATCTATTCTTGAGTCCGATATATAATTGCATCACAAAGACCGGAGTTACATCAGGCTTTACAGCCGAAGAACTACGACAAGCAGAAAAAAGTAAAATTATAGACAGCAAAGTCATGGCTTTGGGAGGCATTACCTCCGATAACATCCTGGAGATAAAGGATTACGGATTCGGTGGTGCCGTTATAATGGGTGACTTATGGAATAAATTCAACGCCTGCACCGACCGCGATTATCTGGAAGTAATCCGCCACTTCAAGAAGCTGAAGGAAATGGCTGATTGAGAGCGCAGGTAAATCAAAATTTACCGTACTCTTTGTATTCAATACCGGCAGGCAACGTAAAATAGAAAGTGGAGCCTTCCCCTTTCTTGGACTCCACACCTATACCTCCCCCATAGTGTTCCACAATGGATTTAGTGATGGAAAGCCCCAACCCCGTACCTTTAATATTGTAGTTCATCTTCACAAACCGTTCAAAGATGGCATGTCTTCCCACTTCATCAATGCCACAGCCTGTATCTGCCACATAAAAATAGAAGTTATGATTACTCAATCTCCTACAACCGATTTTCACACTGCCCATCTCCGTAAACTTCAAGGCGTTCCTCACCAAGTTACCTATAACTTGGGCAAAGCGCACGCGATCTACCACCAAACGGCATTGAGGCAGCCGTTCTACAAACTCCACCTGAATACCTGTGGGATGCGAGCGCATATTCTCTGTCGTGCAGACTTCATCAATCAGCGCGTTCACATCCGCTTCTCCATCATTATATTCCAGGGTCTTTGCCTCAATCTTTGAATAGTCCAGCAAGTCATTGACCAGTTGCAGCAGCGAGTCCTTGTTATCATTAATCTCTTTCAGGAAAGCCATACGGGTTTCTCTGTCCAGATCATCCATTTCGGCAAGCATAGTTGTAAAGCCTACAATAGCATTCAAAGGAGTACGAATTTCGTGAGTCATATTAGCTATGAAAGCATCCTTCAGCTGGTTGGATTCTTCGGCAACCTCATTAATGCGCTGCAACGTCTTCAACCTTTTGCTTTTACTGATGGAAATGATTATCATGATGACCAAAAGCAGAATGACAATCATGCCAAAACTGTATATCAATGCTTCATCCTTCTGATAGAGGCCGCTGGTCCAGACATCATATGCTGCCGTAATTGTTAGCATCATCGTTTATTGCTTGCTTATTGGAAAACTATAAAATTATAGGAAGCAAATATACTAAAGAAAATACAAATAAATTAATAGAAACTACAGTTTTTTTCCAACAAAATGGGCCGCATGCCATTACCAAGTAAAGCATGCAGTCCATAAATTCATTATTCAGTATTATTGGTATCAGCCTTCAATGGCAGCCTGTGCCACTCTAATATAGCTATGAAAATCAATTGCAAACACTTCCTGTGTAAGCGAATGTTTATTTAAAGTTTAAAGTTTGATGGATTTTCCATCATGACTTAAAGGCATCGTTGAAAAGCTGGCTTAACTATCAGATGCTTACACTATGCTGGTAAGCTCTGAGCCTGCAACTCATATCTATTACTTCACTAAAATCTTGTACTCACCACAACCTCTACCAATCTCTCCAGACTAGGCAACTATGGTTATTTCTTTATTGGTTCACCCACCTTCTCCTTATAGAAGGATATGATGAGTGTCTTATCCTCAAGTGATTCCTCCAGACGCTTGATTTCGTCAGTTAGAACCTGAATGGTCTTGTCTTTTTCCTCCAAAACAACTTTCGTTTGGGACAGCTCAGTCGCAACTTCTGAATCGCCAATCATATTATTGGCATCTCCATGAATGGATACTGCTGCCAGATATGCAGATACGTTGTGCATATCAGAAGCATACAGATCAAAGAAATTCTTCTCCAAGGCCACACTTATATCTATAAGTTTGCCTGTGTCGATGGTTTCTTTCTCCAGAATACAGTTGATGTGCTGCTGGGGCACATGAATGCACCGTCCAAGCTCTGATTTACTGATACCTAGCTCTAGACGTCGTTTATCAATCTCCCTGCCAATATGAACATGCTTTATTCCTATACTCATAGCATACGAACAAAATTTTAATTGAAGCTCAAAAAGACATCAAACATTTATTGGCTATTATAAACATAAATCATTTAATTTGGGGCGTACAAACCCATAACCATGGGGCATGGTTAAACATTAAACACCAAAGTTTTATGAATGAAATTTCTACAAAAATCCGTCCTGCGCTCGTTTCTCTTGAAGTAGGCGAAAGCATGGAGTTCCCCATCGAAAAGATGAAAAGTGTTCGAACACAAGCTTCCAAACTAGGAATGATTCTCAACCGACAGTTCAAAACCAGAACGAATCGGGAGACCCACACAATTATGGTTACACGAGTTTCGTAGACTAAACCTGAGTCCTATGAATGTTCTAGAATTCTCGGACCAAATGATTCCATACGAAGAGTTCGCCAATGACTTAGCAGCTAGAATTGCCAACATGATTCAATCCACCCATGACAACCCTGAATACATCAGTCAAAACAAGGCCTGAAGATTATTTGGCAGACGTAATGTTGAACGCTGGCGGAAGGAAGGAAAGGTTGAGCCGTGCAAACGACCAGGCAAGTTAGAATACAGAACTGCAGACCTAAGACTTCTCCAGCGGACCACTCAAAACTACTTCAAAAAAGTTCAAGTAAGAACTAAAAGAGTACGTAAGCAAGATAAAAAAGACTAGATTAAAAACGACAGCGACTATACTTAACCTCGTCATACTCCCAGAGTATAGCCACTTAATTCATTATTGGGAGACAAACCATAATAGTAGGAACTGGTTTTTATCAATTTGAATATGTAATGAGAATACCACACAAATCTGGTGTACCCCATTCTCATAGACCATTGGTATATCCAAAAAGTTTAAAGATATGATAGAATCAAAGCCAATAGTAGATCCTTTGGGAGTTCAGTAAAAAGAGCTTGTGCAGAACTGGGCGTCTGCTACAAGACATTGCGTAAATACCGGATGAACGGCTACAGCCGACAAGGTAAAGCAGGCACACAAGGATTCCTTGTATGCCGTACTGGAAAAAGTCCAGACCTTCTTTACAGACAATCTGCGCGTTTCTGCCAATGATGACAGCCGTCATGCCCGGGAATATGCCTACAACCGATAGCCGGAGGACTTCTGTGCAGAAGCAGGTATCGGTTATGCGCCACGGGAAATCCATGCGTTCATGGACTTTTGCCGACAGCAGGGACTACAGGAAGAGCTGCTGATAGAGTTGGGGATACTCCGGAAAAATGAAGACGAAAAGCTCTATCCGATGTTCCGTAAACGGATTATGATTCCAATCCGGAACAAATGGGGACGCATCATCGCTTATACGGCCCGGTATATCGGCACCACCCCCAAAGCGCCCAAATACATCAACTCCATCACCAGTCTGCTCTACACCAAGGGAGAAACATTGTTCGGCATTGACTGGGCTTTCCGTCTGCGTGACGCGGCCAACTTCATCATCGTGGAAGGAGCGCCGGATGTGCTACGCCTGCATTCCATCGGACTGGAGAATACAGTGGCCACACTCGGCACGGCCTGGAACGAGAACCAGTTTGAGATCCTGAAGCACTACACCAACTCGCTTTGTTTCATTCCCGATACGGACCTGGCCAAGGGCAGTCCCTACGGCCCTGGTTTCAAGGCGGTCATGGCGAAGGAACTGTTTGCCCAAGTAGATTCACTTGTCAAAGAGGGGCAATGCGTCAGCCTGATCGCTGGGCTGCTGCGCTATGTCAAAGACCAGATGGTCTATACCCAGTGCATCGAGCAGTTGGGAAAGATTCACGGCAAGACCCGACTGTGGCGGAGTGCCGTGGAGCAGATACGGAACAATTCCAAGAAAAGTCCTTCCTCAACAACGATGGACCGAAAGCAGGAAAAAAGCTGACCACTGTCTTCGGGAACAATGCCCAGGTGACTTTTGGCTATCTGCTTGCTACCCTATTCCGTGACATCGTGTACCGGAAGCCCCGCCATTTCCCCATCTTGAACCTGTTTGGTGAGAAAGGTACAGGTAAGACCACGCTGGCCACCAGTCTGGAGGCTTTCTTCCTTCACGATGTGGAACCGCCCAACATGGGTGTGGCTTCCGTTCCGGCCATGAACGACCGGGGTTCCCAGGCTGTAAACATTCTTGTCGTGTTTAACGAATATAAGAACGACCTCGACATCCGGAAGATCGCCTTTCTCAAAGGACTTTGGGGTGGCGGTGAACAGACCAAGAAGAACACCCAGACGGACGGCATGACCACACAAACCATTGTCACGACCGGAATGGTCATCTGCGGTCAGGAGAAGCCTACTCAGGACATGGCGCTCTATACCCGTGTGCTATTTCTGGAATACTCCAAGACCAGCTTCAGCATCCTGGAAAAGAAGCACTACGAAGAGCTGCAGGCCATCTGCAATCTGGGCTTGACCCATTTGACCTTGGAAATTCTCAAATACCGTGACCTCTTTAAAAAGAACTTCGCAACCCAGTACGGCATCACCAAGAACGAGCTGGCCATCCGGATAGAGGATGAACAGATCCATGACCGTATCTTCGGTAACTGGGTGATTCCGCTGGCTGCTTTCCGCACGCTGGAAACCGTGCTGAACCTATCGTTCAACTACACCCAGATGCTGGAGACCTGCATCAGTGGCATGCACAATCAGAATGAACTGGCGAAGGAGAGCTCCGAGGTGGTAGATTTCTGGAACATGCTCCAGAGCTGGCAAACCATCGGCAAATGTGTGGAGAAGGTACACTTCAACATCCGTTACCTCACGAAATTCCGTCCGATGCTGACAAACATGGACATCGAGTTCAAGGAAGCCCACCCCATTCTCTACCTGAACATGGCTGCCATCTCCTCGTTGTTCAGCAGCCGGAAATCCACCCAGAACATCACGGCCAACCGCTCGTCGTGGTCCACCATCCTCTCTTACCTGAAATCTCATCCGGCCTTTCTCGGGTTAAAACAGACATGAAGAGTAAGGAACGTCTAAACGCGAAAATATTTGCGTTTGCTGGGCGAAATACAGGAAGAATGGTTACAACAGTATGAGGTAACCTCCTTACAGTTGGCCCTCTCTACCATAACAGCCACCAACCATGTGTTCTTTAACGACATTGCCAAACAGATATATGCCATCACCATCCCCAATATAGAAACCTTAGACAATCCGCAAAGCTATTTTTCTGCCGAGGAAAATAAAGGCATTTCCATTTTGGGCAGACGCACCTTGAGTGAATATCTGTATTACCTGAAACAGACGGATGAAGAAAATTATGACATCCTAACCGATGGTCTCAAGCAGTTGATATCCGGCATTAGTAAGTTTTCAGCAGAAGCTATTACATTGGCAGACGGACAAAGCAAACTATATGACGTACGCATCAAAGAAGTACACAATGTTTCTGCCACCAGCATTCGTCAACTCTCCAGTGGCAGTAAACGGATTATACTCCCTCCTGTTCACGCTGTGCATGGCAGCCAAGAAGCAACATATTCCATTGATAATGATCAAGGAAGCCTGCCTTTACCTCGGGGTGCACCGATGTACCATCTACGACTACATCAACAATCCCGAGCGACCTTTGCCTTTTATCCGGATCTACACCGATAAAAGGGGCATCCTCTTCCAGGGAAGTGACCTCATTGCCTACAAGGAAGCGGGTCTTCCAAGAAGAGAACGCAAGTTCAAGGACAGCCCTCGTGAATAGAAGGCTGCCTTTGGACTTGCCGGGCAGCGGAACTCAGTTCCACTGGCTCCAGGGCAGACCAGCCAAAACGGATTTGCCGTCTGCCTCGGCAAGCTGGCATCCACGAAGGACTCAATCTCCTTCACCAGGTTACTAACCTTGCCGTCCTTCATTTCTGCCGTGAAGGTAAACGGCACACCGCTCAAGGTCTTCCGATGGAAGTCAAAGAAGAGCCTGCCTTCCTTGTACTGAGCGGAAGCAGTCCAACCGAGTTGGGCTGCGATACTGAATATATTTCCATTCCTCATATCTCAGACTAAACCTACTATTTGAGACCTTCCCGGTCCGTGACGGATAAGGCAGGTCATTTTGTTGTTACTTTCACTTCGTTCTCACACTCATTCACCCATTCTTGCAAGGAACTCCTGCAACCAGCAGTCACGCAACTTCTTCAGCGGCACCGGATGGAAGTTCTCCTGCTGCCTTACTTGTAGTTTGCCGAAGCCTTGTTTGGTCAAGTCCAAATCAATGTCCGACAGCTCATTCAAGAAAATGTAGCCGTATTCGTCCTCCATCAGCCCGATGACGATACCGAGGAGGATGGTGTCGTTTCCTTCCTTTTCACCTTCAAGAATGAGCCACTGCACGCCACCGAGCGCAAAGATGACATGGCAAATAGCGTCCTTTCCCTTGCCGTCCTGGGAATAGAGAGGAAAACCTTTCAAGGCTCCCTCCAACTGTGTTATCATGAGTCTGTACATAATTATATCATTTAAGTTGGTTACGTTTCCGATCCCTCTTGTGAAGCTCTTTAGAGCTTCTTGGTTGGGAAAACCGTTTTACATGCATCCCCTCACTGCGGACACCAGGGAGAATAAAGCAAGTGGGAGGACAGAGGACTTTACGGAATACCCAATTTGACACAAATTGTGGAAGGCTGCTGGAAAGTCCTCCGTCCGAAAGCGTCAGCGGCACTTGACGTTTCTCCCGTCCGCAGTACCTTTGCACGTACAAAACGAGTTGGACCAAGAAGCTCCAATGGTTCCAAGACTTTCCTGAACATGACTCCAAGGGAAAGAATTAGCTCTAACAGGTTATCCTAGATAAATTCCTCATGAAAGCTTGCGCAACCCAATACCCCATCCATCTTGAAGATATGCTTCCCGAAAACCGTTGCCGTTGTGAGAACCTATAAAGTGAAGCGAAGTGGAGCCTTGCAGGTTCTCTCTATGGCAACGGACTGGAGTCCTCCATTCGTAGCAAAAGCCAATCAGCCGAGCTTTGCTTGGTGTCGCAGACACGGAGCAAACCGGATGGCGCATCGTCCCCAAAAGGTCGTCACTTCCGGCATCGCATAAAATACGATAAATCGGAAGTGGCGGCCAACATCTGTGAGCCAACTGCCAAAACCATTCAATGGCTCTACTTCCGCAAGCGCCAGCCTGCGTTCGGTAGAGTTATCGTGTAATTTTCATAGAAAAATCAATCAAATAATCAAACAAATATTGTATATTGTCATTCTAATGTTTTATCTTTGCGTATTACTACAATCAATTTATCATTATGGCAGAATTAAATAGGCTAAAAGTGGTTCTCGTTGAGAAAAAGAAAACAGCCAGATGGTTAGCAGATAAAATGGGTAAAGACCCTGCTACGATAAGCAAATGGTGTACTAACACATCACAGCCATCTATAGAAACTCTGGCAGAGGTGGCCAAATTGTTAGAAGCCGACATTCGAGAATTGCTAATACCTACCAATAAACAATAAGAGCAACATGAAAAATTCGGATATAGTCAATCTACTTAAATTGCGTTTTGCTGTTTACAAAGCAGGATGCGGCAAGGGACTTTGGCCATGCTTGGAAGATAATGCAGCAAAGGAATATATGTATTACCTTTTTCCTAAGTCTTCCAAATTGGCCTTTTATAATTTGATGATTAATATCGTCCAAAAGACCCATGAGAATTTTATACCTAAAGATATGTATAGCCTTTTCAAATGTCCGATACAAATAGAAGAGGAAACTTATGTCTATCTTAAACATCATTTGGACGATGACGTAAACTTAGGCATGGAGCCACTTGACTTCATCAGTTCCATGGCTACAGTGGCATGTGATCCTTGTTTTGAAGCTATAAATATTGGAAAGCTGTCAGATGATATAGACAATTCTCTAAGAGTGATGGCTTATCATTACACAAATTTATTCACCAACAGTTATTGCTGTTATCCATATTTCAATTGATGAGGAATCCTAAATACACAACTCAGTTAACTCATGGCACCGGCATGATTAATGAAACACTGTCTCTGCTCTCTATTTATCAGGAAGGCATGGACAAGGATGCGCTCATTAAGTGTGTGAAAGAAAATGATTGCCTGTCATGCAAAACGGAAAATAGACTGGTTCATATTATCTATGATGTCTTTTTCCAGAGATTTATGAAAGTAAATCCCAATGTGCCTCTTTGGCTTAAACTCATTCGTGAGTGTGGATTGTCATTGAAGCATTTTACTCAACTTCTCATGGTCTATTGTGCTCGCGAAAACGCTGTATTTTTCGATGCCGTCACAAAAATTTTGAATTCATGCAAAAATGAAGACCTGCATATTGTTGATAGGGATGCCTTCACAAAATACGTTGAAAACCTAGTAAAAGAAGGCAGAGCAAAATGGAGCGAGTCTGTACAGAAGCGTAACGCCTCTTATGTCCGTTCATGTTTTATCGATTATGAAATGATTAACCGTAAAGGCGAAATCCTACCTTATGAAGTGAACGACTTTACAATTCTTTATTTTATGCATGAACAGCATTTTGCAGGAATGTCAGATATGGCTATTTGGGAAATGGAAGAATGGCGCCTCTTTAACCTGACTCGTCATCAAGTGTTGGATAGAATAATGAACCTTAGTCTCAAAGGTGCCTATATGGCTCAGACATCTGGTGAATTGCTTGCTATTTCATGGAATTACAAATCAATGGAGGAGTTTATTAATGCAACTTTATGAACAAAAATTTGAGGAAGCACTTGCTTATTTAAGTCGTCCTGATATACTTAATCCGACAGGCGACCGCCCCATCTGCTATGTAAATTATGATGTAGAGGATGCTATGGAAGTATATCGTATGATTCCCCTCCATTTGATTCCCAAAGCCAAATTTCATGGCTTTGCAAATGTAAAAGTACTTTCTATTGGCAAAATTCTGCAAGAGTATATTCACAATCATGAATATTATGATGAAGTGTGGGTAGATGAAGAAAATGAATTTGATCTTTATGAGAGTATTCGTCAAGAAATACAAGACAATTCGGTGGTTGCCCGTGCCATTCTTGCTGTTCAACAAGAGATGATGGCCACAGCTCATCCTTTGCTCATCCTCAAGGATCTTGAGCTTCTTCATCCTTATGATAAGATTGGTCGCATCGAACAATTGATATACAACAAGATTGACCTTCCTATCTTAATTCTCTACCCCGGCAGCGCTCAAGGCATTGCCAGAACATTTTTAAATATTTATCCCATGGACGGTAGCTATCGTTCAAAAAACTTCTAAGACATGAATACCATAAAAGAACTATTTGATTCGTCCAAGGACATCAATCGCCGAATTGAAAGTGTTGTCACTTTTGCAGATAATAGCGAGGAGAATCTAAAAAACGAAATCAATGAATATGTAGTAACCGACAAGTTGCACGATAACTATGAAAAGGTTATCGAAGAATTGGAGTCTGCATTCCGTGATTCTTCCAACGAAGTGGGTGTTTGGGTATCTGGATTTTATGGTTCAGGTAAGAGCTCATTTGCCAAATATTTAGGCTACTCCTTCCAGCAGTCATTAAAGGTGGATGGTATTAGCTTTGGTGAAAAACTGATGAACCGAATTCAAGATAATGCACTCAAGACCTTGCATCGTGCGGTTATCCAAAAATATGATCCGCTGGTCATTATGATTGACCTTACCACCGAAGCTACAGCTGGTATTACATCGACCGTGAGCGATATTATGTATTACGAAACGTTGAAGCTCATAGGCATCAAAGCTACCGACCCTAAACTGATGGATTTTATTTCCATTCTTCAAGAAGAGGGTAAATATGACCAGTTCTGCGAATTGGTCAAAGCAGAAGGGAAAGACTGGGAGGTTATTCAGTCAAAGAAGTTGATAGCCAATAAATATGCTGCCAAATTTGCGCCAGTCATACTGCCTGAATATTTCTCCTCTTCAGAAGAGTATAACGCTATCAAAGTTGAATCCGTTGAGAATGAAACCGATCGCTTCAAGCGACTCTGTTCATTGGTCAAACAAAAATATGGCAAAGAACGCATTATCTATGTCCTCGACGAAATTGGACAATACGTAGGGGGCAGTGAAGATTTGATTCGTAGTATGCAGGGAACCATGCAAATCCTGAAATCTCAATTTAAAGGAAATGTTTGGCTCATCGGTACTGCTCAGCAGACATTGACTGAAGACAACCCTCATGCACAAGTCAACTCTGACAAACTCTTTAAGCTTAATGACCGTTTCCCCATCAAGGTTGATATAGAAGCTGATGATATTAAGGAAATCATCACAAAACGACTGTTGGGAAAGTCTCCTCAGGGAAAAGAAGTGTTGACCGACCTATTCAATCGCAATGAAGCATCCATTAAACTAGAAACGCGGTTAACCAATATGGATCGTTCGTTGTATATGAAGCCATTGACCTGCGAATTGTTTGCCAATCTCTATCCCTTCTTACCCGTTCATATTGATATCTTGCTGGCTTTACTTCAAAAGCTGGCAAGCCGAAGTGGTGGCTCCGGTCTTCGTTCAGTCATTCGATTGATTAGAGACTTGTTGGTAGATGGCCATTTGGCAGAATGCCATTTAGGCAAGATGGCTACGCCGGATTTATTCTATGATGCTCTTCATCCGTATATGGAGAAGAATCAAGACTTTCGCGAGTATGCAAGACGATTGCCATTATGCAATTGTTGGACGACTTTTGTTTGTCGTTCGACAATCTCTGTTCCTTACTGTTCCAACAGATTGGCCATCCATTGAGCAAACCGGAACTTCGTGCTTTACTGGATGAAATAAAAGACACTGCCGGCGTTACACTCCAAGAAATTGATGGACGTTTCCGATTCATGACCAATGCCATTCTTAGCGTTCAAGATGAACGTTCCAGAATAAATGCAACTGACTCTGATAAATTCAAAGTCATGAAAGAGTTGGTGCATGATATTCTATCCCCGGCACCATCTGTTAGTATTTATGGCTCGAAGACGATTAGTGCAACGGTGGAATTATGCCGTGGCAGACAGAATCCTGTGTTGATTCCGGGAGGTGACATCAAACTAAACGTTCGCTTCGTGGACGCCAGCGACTTTGAGAAAGTGCATAACGCGCTCCTCACTGAAAGTACGAAAGTGGAAAATAAGCAGACCATGTTTTGGGTATGCACCTTGCCTCAGGACATAGAACTCTTGCTAATTGACGTGGTGAGAGACGAAACCATTTGTAATAACCATCGGCACGATACTAATAAGGAAATCCAAGACTATCTGCGTGCCCAACAAGCAGATGCCGATAAGAATCGACAGGAAATTACACGCATTTTGCGTCAATCACAAAACAACAGCGAAACCATCTGCAAGGGTTCGCCTACATCTGTAAATGGAGAAACTTACAAAACGCAAGCCTTGAAGAATTTTGCCGAACAGGTTTATAACAAATATCCTTTGGCTTCGCGTAGCATGTCAGCTTCTATTGTTAGTGATTTATTGGCTTATGAAGATTCTACCAAGCTGCCTGAATCGCTCAATCCATTTGGCATTGTAGGCGATAACGGCGTTATAGAAACCGGTCATGCCGCGTTTGCTGAAATAAAGGATTATATCGCCTCAAGCAATGATGCTAACGGCGGACAACTATCCGACCACTTCAGCCGTGCTCAGTATGGCTGGAGCAAAGATACTATCCGTTATTTGGTAGCATTGATGTTGAAGGCAGGCATTATCGTAGTAAGAAGTGGTGCTCAGTCATTTAAAATGTTCACCAAGAATGCTGCTGAAGCCATGAAGAATAATACGTCGTTCAGCCACCTTGGGTTGTCTCTTAATACAGATGCTCACTTAAAGCCGGCAGAAATGATGATGGCTATGACTACCCTGAAGGAATTGTACAACCCGCAAGGATTGTCTCCTATTCCGGCCAGCATAGCCAAAATATCATTAAAAATCGCCACGCAACGTCGAACAAAAGTGGAACAATTGAAGGACACTTTTGAAAAACTGAAAATGGCTGGAACATCTACTGTTAGTCAAGCGGTGAATTATTTGGTTAAGATTATCGACTCAGAAGGTGCCGAAGCACCTTATCTCTTTGCCAAAGATAAAGCTTGTGCCGATGCATTAAGGTTTGTCAACCAGGTGTTCAAAGCGGAGGAACAAGGAAAGGTTCTCACTTCTATCAAGAAAATCCAAAAACGACTGAATGATACCCAACGCTTGCCGCAACTTCCCACATTGGAAATATTGAAGAATCAATTGGGAGAAGATGAACAGGCCTTCAATGATATTATGCTCGATCCAATCTGTTTTAATCACACTTCAGAATATGCGGATTTAGCTTCACACATTGACAATGAAATTGAGCAGGCTTGCATGCACTTCTATACGGAGGCTACTCTCTTCATCAATCAGAAGAACAGCGAAATTCGTGGTTCGGAAGATTTCTGTTCATTGAAAGAGGAACAGAAGCAAAGCATTGAAGTCTTGATGAGTAGAATTGCTATTCAGGAGGGTAAAACGCTCGAACTTTTGCAGGAAATGTGCAACCAATTTACCGCTTTCTACGCTCCTTTAGGTCTATTCGATAGTATTGAGCGAAAAGTGAAAGATTTTGTAGCAGCCAACAAACCGGCCGTTACAACGCCTGCTGAGGACGATGATTCCAAACGCCCCAATGAAAGCAGTGACGCAACTGATGCCGAAAGTGTTACAGGAGCTAACGAACCTACAGTCGTTCGTCGTCAGATTAAGCGTCGCCTTACTCAGCGACAGGATGTTGAGTCACTTATTAACGAGTTGACCCGTCTATTGCCTCAAATGGATGAGGGCGTATCAATCGACCTCTCTTTTATTGACTAATCAAAACTTCTAGTTATGATTTCTACATCAGGACGCAAAATATTAATGCAGTTTGTGAGTGACGTCAAGACGTTGCTCACAAACAACATCATATCTTCTCTGCAGCAGCATTATGGTATTTGGGCTGACGGCCGGGTTATTCCTGTCAGCCAACTGACTACAAGTAATGCGGATATCATTTATCGTGCTCGCATGCTTCGTGGCCGTTTGCAATACATCAAAAACAGCCTTCCTGCAGATAGTACAGATATCGACAAAAAAGCAGTGCAACAGCTCACAGCCGAACAAGCGTTCACCATATTGAATCGTTTTTGTGCTGTACGCATGTGTGAAGAACGTGAATTGATTATGCCCTCTATCGGTGATGGCTACGATTCTGACGGCTTCGTCAGTTATGATATGGTAACCGGACAAGGCAGCGTGGGCTCCCGTTACGAACGTTACTGCTGGTATATCCAGTCACTCTACGATGAATTGTCTATCGAACTTCCATCGGTTTTCGACCGCTATTCTCCTTATGGATTGATATGGCCGGATGAAACGACATTGACCAAACTCTTCGACTTAATCAACAATGAAAATCTTACGGCTTTCTATGATGACCAGACGGGCGAAACGGTAGACTTCTGGAGGGAAGACGAAACTTTGGGCTGGATTTTCCAGTACTATAACTCATTAGAGGAACGTCGCAAGATGCGTGATGAGAGCAATCGTCCGCGCAATAGTCGAGAAATGGCGGTGCGTAACCAGTTTTTTACGCCCGATTATGTCGTGCGCTTTCTCACAGATAATTCCCTGGGCCGTATTTGGTATGAAATGACCGATGGTAAGACTTCTATTACGGATTTATGTCAGTATATGATTCATCGGCCTGACGAGGTGCTGACGCCACGTTTTATTAAGGAACCGACCGAATTATCCATGCTTGATCCTGCTTGTGGCTCTATGCATTTTGGACTATATACCTTCGATGTTATGGAAGCCATCTACATGGATGCCTGGGACAATCAGCCCGAATTGTTGTCGCAATATCGCTACACGGAAACCCGGGAATCTTTTGCTCGCTTGGTTCCCAAACTTATTTTGGAAAACAACATTTATGGTGTGGAAATAGATCCTCGTGCCTTGCAGATTGCCGCTCTTTCGCTGTGGCTCCGTGCTCAACAATCGTGGAGTAATTTGGGCATCCCTCGCGAGGAGCGTCCGGTAATTGAGCGTTCACACCTGGTATTGGCTGAGCCGATGCCGGGCAATAAGCGTATGCTCAAATTGTTGACCGAACAATTGGATAAACCCATGCAACGCTTGCTGATAAAGATATGGGACAAGATGAAGTATGCCGGCGAAGCGGGCTTACTCATTAAGATGGAGCAGGAAATACAGGCTGAAATTGAAGATTTACGCAAGAATTGGAGTGAAGTAAATAAGTATGTAGATGCCAGTTTATTTGATTCGGAAGAAAGGATAAAAGAAATTGGCGCTGTAAACAGAAAACTTCATGTTCTTAACAATAAGAAGGAAGCCAAAGAAGCCTTCTTTGCTACAGTTGTGGAGAAGCTACAAGAAGCATTGCACACGGTTTCTTCTCATCTGTCGGAAGAAGAAGGCTACGAAAATACCTTGTTTGCCAATGATGCGGTACGCGGGTTTGCTTTTATTGAATTGTGTCAAAAGCGATACGATGTCATTCTGATGAATCCGCCTTTTGGAGAAGGATCAGAAAGTACAATTGACTATTTAGACACCCATTATTCCTGTTGGTGCAAAAACCTTGTTTGCGCTTTCTTCGATCGTATGCAAGAGTTATTGATCAATGATGGGCTTGTTGGGGCTATCTTTGACCGTACTGTACTCATTAAATCCTCCTACGAGCCATTCCGAAAGAAAAATATTTGTGGTTATATTTCGGCTTGTGCAGATACTGGGTGGAATGTTTTAGATGCTAGTGTAGAAACTTCAACACTGGTATTGTCTAAAACTCCTTCAGAAAGTAGAGAAGGGGTATTCTTTGATGTGCTTGATGATGAGCCTGCATGTAAAGCGGAAATGATCAAACAATCAATTGACACATTAATCTGCGGAAAAAACAATGGCAATACATTCATTTGCAATTCAGCTGAATTTGCGACCCTCCCTAATTCCATAAATGGATATTATTTTGATAATAAGATACTTGAAGCCTTTGAAAGGAAATCTATAGAAAATAGAGGGTTCTATGCAATGCAGGGAATTGGTTTTGTTTCCTCAAGTCATTTTCGGATTTTTTATGAGTTAAGAAATCAAGTAAACTATAAACACATGTACAATGGCAACTCCTATAGTCTATTTTACACAACTTATTGCGACATGACCAATTGGGAAAATGATGGAGTTTATGTAAAAGCTCATAAATCTTATAGAAGTTCCAATTTAGGCAGCCAATTCATCCCTGGTGTATGTTATGGAGAACGAGGAGATATTCTAGACATGCATTTCCTTAAATCAAACATGTTTTTTACAAAGGAAGGATTATCAATTGTAAATTTAAAATGGAATGAAGCATTGGTTTTAAATTCGATGTTTAATTCAATATATGGACAATATTTCTTAAATTTATATTCAGGACAACATAAATGGACAGGTTATACCAATCTCCTCCCCATGCCCGACTATGCTAATCGCCAGTCTGATATCGAGCGCATCATTACTGAAATCATTGACATCAAACGCTGGTGGTTCAGTTTAGATGAAACCAACCTGGAATATCATGGTTTGATTGCACAAGTTATGCATGGTCACCATTTGGGAGAAAGTTTAGATCAACTGCAAGAAAAGCTTACTGCTGATTATACCCGCTACCAAGAGTTAGTGAAAGAAAACGACGACTTATGGATGGATTTGGCAGAGATTGAAGCAGACAGTAACTTCAGAGCCACGCTTAATGCCTATAAGAGTCGCCGTCCTTATGAAGAGCTACTCTCCATCGATGGTGCTAGTAACGGGAATGTCATCAACAAACAAGTGATGGCACAAGAAATCGTCATGGAGTTGGTTGGCATGGCTTTCGGCAGATGGAATATCCGCTATGCAGCCCAGCCCGAAACCATTCCTCCCTTTGGCAATGTATTCGACGCCTTGCCCTTTATGCCAGTAGTATCGTTCCAGTCTGAAGAAGCGCAGCTATATCCGCTTACACTACCGACTGACGGCATTCTGATAGGTGATGATCAGCATCCTGACAGTTTGGTAAAGCGCGTGCAGGAAGTGATGCACAGTCTCTGGAAAAATGATGCAGATGAAATGGAAAGCGAACTCTGCCAGTTAATAGGTGTAGATAGTTTGCAAACTTATTTGGAATCGCCTAATGGTTTCTTCGATTACCATTTTAAGCGCTATACCAAGAGCCGCAGAAAAGCACCTATCTATTGGCCGGTTTCATCACCGGAGGGCGAAATTACCCTTTGGGTGTATTATCCCCAACTGAGTAGTCAAACACTGCCTCACTTACTCTTGTTGTTGAGCAAAGAACATACCGCTGCACAAAGCGATTTAACTGCAGCTCAACTGGCTAACGATAAGAAACGAGAGGCTGCCTTGCTAAACTTGATGGGCGATATACGCACATTGGAGGCAGAACTCCAACAATTGAATGACCTGCCATATAAGCCCAATCATGACGATGGTGTTCCGGTAACAGCAGCACCGTTGCGCAATGTGTTCCACCACAACGCATGGAAAAAGGAATGCCTGAGTAATTGGGAAAATCTACAAAAGGGTGAATATGACTGGAGTCATTTGGCTTATGCCCTTTATCCGGCTCGCATCCGAAACAAAGCGAAAAAGGATTGGTGCATGGCCTTGACCCATGATCTTGAGGAATTGTGCGAAAACAAGCCCAAGGAAAAGAAGCCAAGAAAAAAACGCAGCGAAGGACCAACGATGCAATTGTTTGACTTATAAACACTTCTATCTATATGGATATACAAGGACATATCATAGATGTTTGGATTGGTAAAACCAGCAAGGAACATCCCATTATAACCATTTATGACCCCGAGGGCAAATACTATTCGCTTTTGCCTTTGGTGGCAGAGCGAGGTGTACAGGTAATCGACACCACCCGAGAGTTGATTCATCATAGAGAAGCGGCTTGTGACTATTGGATGAACGAGTTGGCTCAAAACGAAGATGCGCGCCTGCTGATCTATCGCAAATCAGCTGTCCCCAAAGATAAAAAACGGGTGTATGACCCCTTTATCGGAATGACGCAAATTGGTGCCCGCTTTCCCATCGGTCCCAATGACTCCTATATCAACCTGTGCAAAAACTTCCTTCACGGAAAAACAGAGGCTATTGATGAATTGTTTAAGAATGGCACAGCCAGCTTTGCCAACATCAATGCCCTGCAAGAGGGTGTAAATTATCCGGAGCTGGAGACGCTTACCGGTGGTAAAAGCATGGTAGAGATTACCTTGAATCTCTTGGCTTTAAATGAGATAAACAGCACTGCATGGATGAGTGAATGGAAGAGCTTCGGTGAAAACCATTTGCCCGGATTAGACAGTAATGGAATTACGTTGAAGGATGTCAAGCAAAAGCTATGGCAATACTTGCTCTTCAGCGAATTCGTGCACGACCTGCCCGGAATTTTGCCTGCGGAACTCAACACCGTGGCTAAATGCCCGAAAGAGAACATGGAGAGCATAAACAACCTCTGTCAAAGCATCCGCAACCGTACCGATCTTCGTGACGAATATGTAGAACAGGCTCAGGCTATTACCAGTCGTTTACATCTGGATAGTTTGTTTGCTGATGCGATTGATTTAGGTAAAATAGTAACATTTGCCTTTGAAAACAAGGTGGAGTTCAATATCTATTTGGACCATCTGCACAAAGGTGAATACACGGAAGCCACGTTATTGGTAGCAAAAAACAAAAAGAGCGTTTGGTATCAGGCTAATGCCGGTGTGGCATTATTCTGGAATTTAACCGACCAATGTGAACGAATGATGCAGTGCATTCGCCAGCCTTTGGGCGATTTGGATAGCTTGAAGGATTTTGTCCTGTGGTACAGCGAAGAAGGCTATAAGGTTGATTATGCCTTCCGCCGTTTTCAGACCATTCTGACCGGTTCGGATGTTGACACACCACAGATAAATGAATTAGCGCAGTTTGTATATCGTAACTATCGAAACTTTACCGAACAAATACAGAGTCGTTATCAGAAACTCATTGAAGAAGAAGGCTATCCAATTGCAGGCATCAACTGGAATATACAAGCTTGGAACAAGGGAATTGCACCCCTCCTAAATGCCCACAAACGAGTAGCCATCATTTATGCCGACGCTTTCCGTTTTGAGATGGGTAAGGAATTGGCTCAAAGCCTGGAAAACAGTTATACCGTCAGCATACAGCCTTCGGCCGCTTACGTCCCTACGGTAACCAGATTTGGCATGGCTGCCTTACTTCCTGACGCAGAATCAAAGTTGCAGTTGGCTGTTGAAGATGGTAAACTGCAGCCTTATTTTGAAGGGAAAAAGGTAGATTTATCGGCAGATCGAATCAGCTATATTGAAAGTAAAGTGCCTGCGCATGTTAAGCTGATGGATGTACGATCCGAGGATTTCCTCTCAGCTAACGTCACCTCGGATGTGAATTTGCTTATCATTCGCAGCCAATCAATCGATGCTGCGGGAGAGAATCTAAACAGTGTAGGCTATTCTGAAATGGAAAGTGAAATGCGACTGTTTACCAAGTGTATCCGTGCTTGCAAAAATTCAGGTTTCGACAATGTCGTCATTATGGCCGACCATGGTTATATGGTACAGCCCAAATACCAGGCTGGAGACAATATGAGCAAGCCTGTTGGTACCAGCGTAATGAACGAACGCCGTAGTCAAGCAGGTGATCTGAATGGGAACGAAAATTCATGGCTCTATACTCCTGAGCAAATCGGTGTGCATAGCCAAGTCTATCGTTTTGCATTTGCCAAGCAATATGGCATCTATGAAAAGAATAAGATCTATTTCCATGAAGGTTTGTCGCTGCAGGAAAACATCGTTCCCATCCTGACTGTTCAATTGACAGAAGAGCGCAAAAAAGATGCTTTCCGTCTTGAGCTGACTTATAAAGGAAAGAACAGTGGCATTGTACGTGTTAATCGTCCGCTCATCGAATTAAACTTTAGCGGTGTGGATTCACTTTTCCGCCCTGAACTGTGCATTGTCAAGATGGTAGTAACCGATGCATCCGGAAAAGAAGTGGGTCGTGTGGTTGAATCGACATTCTATAATGAGACAACAGACTTGATTGCAATTCCAAGTGAATGCGACAAGTGTAAGCAACCCATAGAAATTAACGAAGGCGTAGAAGGTGATATCATTGTGATGGCCCTTGATCCAGATACCAATGTGACATTAGCTTCTATTCAATTACAAACTGAATTTGATTTTTAAACAATGGACAGACTAGATATAAAGCTCAACGAATACTTCCCTGGAAAGGTCGTACGAAAGGATTTACTGCATGAAATCAAACAGACTGTAAATGTGCCTTCATTCGTACTGGAATTTCTTTTGTCACGTTATTGTGCCTCGGACGACCCAGATGAAATTGAGGAAGGTAAAAAAGCAGTGTTGCAAATCATCGAGAAGAACTACGTAAAGCCCGATGAAAGCAATAAGGCTCAGGCTATTGTGGAACAAAAGAAGCGCCACAAGTTTATTGATAAGATCCATGTGAAATATGTGGAGCGAGAAAAACGTTATTGGGCCGAAATGGAAAATTTCGGTTCCAAACGTATCGCCATCAATCCGCAGTTTTATCAGAAAAACGAAAAACTGCTTGAAAGTGGTATCTGGGCTGAAGTCACATTGGCTTACAATGAAGTGCAAGAGGATGACTATGCCTTCTATGTAGAAGATTTGCGCCCCATCCAAATAGCACGTTTTGATGAACAAAAACTGTTTGAAGGCCGTAAAGGATTCACTACGGATGAGTGGATAAATGTTTTGATACGCAGTATCGGTATCAATCCGGACTGGTTGGCAGAACGTAGCCGCTCTCTAAAGGGAGACAAAGATGGCAAACGACTGAAATTCCATATCTTGTCGAGATTCATCCCATTGGTACAAAACAATTATAACAGCATAGAACTGGGAGGTAGAAGTACCGGTAAGTCGTACTTTTACTCGGAGTTCTCTCCCTATTCCACCTTGCTGTCCGGTGGTCAAGCCAGTACTGCGACATTGCTGTACAATAATCAGCGTAAACAAGTTGGTGCAGTGGGATTTTGGGACAATGTGGCTTTTGACGAAGTAGCCAACATGAAGATTAAAGATGCCGATACCATTCAAATCATGAAGGATTATATGGCAAATGGACGCTTCAGCCGAGGACAGGAAGTGACCGGACAGGCAAGTTTTGCTTTTGTCGGTAACTTTGACTTGAACATACCCACTATAGTCAACAGCTATGATCATGACTTATTGGCCACTTTACCCAAGGCATTCGACTTTGCTGTTATCGATCGGTTCTACAATTATATACCAGGCTGGGAAATACCCAAGATTGACGATTCTGCCTACAATAACAACTATGGCATGATTTCTGACTACCTGTCGGAAGTCATGCACTACCTCTTTGACCACAACAGTGACTATCTGCCCATATTGAATAAATATCTCAAAGTAGGTGACAATGTAGAAGGCCGTGATAGTCGTGCGCTTCAAAAAACTGTACTTGGCTTCTTAAAACTCATTTACCCCATAGGTGAACCTACGCCTAAGGAGTTTGATGAGATTGTAGCGTATGCTCTAGAAGGTCGTCGACGTGTAAAAGAACAATTGAATAAGCGTAAGCCTGATGAAGAATACGCTCGCATCAATATGTCGTATATCAACAAAGATGGAGAAAAAGTTGTGGTATGGTGTCCGGAAAGTAAAGATTCAATGGTTACACAGGATCCTAGAAAGACTGGGGATGTAGAAATTGTTATTGAAAAACAACCAGCAGCCTTTAATCCTCATAAATCTAAGAGCACAGAAAAAGAAGCGGTATGCCAGAAAGAATGTTTGCAAGAATTTACACCTGTACAAGCGACAACTGCACCTAATGCAATAATAGACAATGATCCAAAGCCCAAATCGCTTGCTATTCGGTATGGAGATACAGGCTACAGCTACGATAAGCTATTTGCTGATTACTTGGAAGGGGCAAAGGTTATCGAACTGCAAGAGCCCTACCTATCACATGGATATCAAATGCAAAATCTAACTCGCTTTATTGAATCCATTGTAAAAATAGGTGATTGTAAGAAGATTATACTTACCACCAAAATGGGTGAATCCATTGATGAAACACAAAAGATTCAAGATGGGCTGGAACAACTAAAGGCGGCTCTGCAAGATACTGGGATTGATTTTGAATTCACATTCTCAGATTTAATTCATGCAAGGTACATCATCACCGACAACGGATGGAATATCTCCCTTGACCGCGGCTTGCATATCTATCAAAACATTGGTCGCAACTTCTATCTTATGGGCTATTATGACTTGGATTTACGCCCTTGCTTGGAAACAAAAATTGTATATACTAAAGTTGAATAAATATGTGTTCAGATAATGAAACAACGCAAGATTTACTTGGTTATCAGGTTCATGCAGACTTGCTTAAAAAGATAATGGATTTCATCGCCAAAGGAACAGAGGTCATTCAAGTATCAGAGGTCACTAAAGGAACGGTGGACTTTCGTCCAGTTGGTATAGGGTGCATTCACCCGGCATATCGCATGCTTTCGCAGTGATAGATTATGGTGCCCAGGTCACATTCACCGGTTTCAGCCAACTGGTCGATGACTTTGAAGATGTCATCCACCAGGATGCCGTCCGTCATGATGGCTTCGCGGTAGCTCGGTGAGCAGAAGGGGTGGTCGTTACTTTCAGAGTGTTCTTCATCATAGGCATCATCGTTGCTTTCTTCGGATGCTTGTTCATCAGAAGGTTTTTCAGACTCTGCTTCTTTAGCAGGTTCCTCGGTCGTTTCATCATCCGAAGATTGAGAAGAAGTTTCGTCCTGTTCGGTGTCCAATTCAGTTTCATTGGATGTTTCTTCTGAGTTGTCTGATTGCTCCTTTTCATCGTCGGATTCTTCTTTCCCTTCCTGTGAAGCATCGGCATCCGATTGTGCTTCGGATTCCTCTTTCTTTTCCTCTTCCTTCTTCGGTTCCTCCCTGCTCACCTTATGAGGTCGGAAGGACTGTGCTTCGTCCGATATGTCTACATCCTCCTCAGGTGAGTCGATGAGTACCACATCTATCTCTGGGTCATTGTGCAGTTTCTCCACCAGCGAGGTCCTATCCACTTTGTTGTTGGGTTCGTATGACCAGACTTCATAGGGTAGTTGTTCCTCTCATACTTCTTGATGTCTGCCTTGCGGCATTTCATGATCAAGTGTTGGAAGTCGCAGTCGATGACAACCACCCGGACGCCTTTTGCCACTAAGTAGTTGGCAAAGGTGACGCAAAGGATGGTCTTTCCGACTCCTCCTTTCTGGTTGGCAAAGGTGACTATGACCGGGGTCTGTATCATGTTGTTTTCCGTTTATTAAATTCGCAAGCAAAAGTAAATGCTGGAACAGGGAAAACCTAAATGTACAACATCAATGTGCTTTCGGTTGCTGAAACCGGGGGGTGAATGGACTTCGGAACAAGGGAATCTGAGAAAAATTAGCCCAAAAAGTTACAACTAAAAGTCCCCATTTGACTTTCTGTTGTAACTTAAATCATTAAACATCAATACTAAATCTTCAACGAGCGTCCGTCGTCCACCTCGTCGTAGTTCGTTTTCTTGCCAACTTCCCATTCGCGGTTAGCACTGTGACTGCCGACTCCTTCTTTCCGGAGTTTACCCAATCCTTGATGGGACTTCCGCTGTAAACTTTTGATTGGATTGAGTGTATTCTTCTTGGGCTTCTTCTTCACCCGTTCCACATCAAAACCTTCTTGATACATAGCGCTGCGGGGGGACTTCACTTCGGGATTCTGGAATATATCACGCAATTTGTCCACAGCATCAGCATACTTGGGAGGACGTTCTGTAGAAATGTCCACCAGGTCCGGACGGTCCACCTTGAATGCCTTGCACAGCATTTCCACTTCGGCTTCGTTCTGCAGGCGGAATTTCTCAATGAAACTGATGCGATTATTACGGTCTATGGCCTTGGCCATGAAAGGCGGCAAGGGTCTGCTCTGGCCATCGTAGTAGATGACACCTTTCTTTATATAGGCATGCTGTTTCTTGAATTTCTGGAAGATTTCTCCCTGCGTGGCCTTAGGATTGAGGGTCAGCAACTGGTCTATGAATGCTTCTATCCGGTCAAAGCGTTGTTCGGGGGTAGCAAAGTCGAGCAGTTCTTCTACGGCAAGGACCCGGGCACCATGAATGACGGTCTTGTTGGCATGGTCTATCAGCATATAGCCGTAGGGCTTGTCTTTCTTGCCGAAGAAGACCACATCCACTCCGAAGTTCTTCTTTATTTCCTTCTGCAGTTCTTCCTTGTTGGCGCATACATCCCGGTATTTCTCCAGGTAGGCTCTCAACTGGCGATTGCGTGCCTTATCCTGATAGCCTTTCTTGAACAGGGCTTCAATCTCTGCCAGAGGAATTTTCTTTTGGATTCTGCCTCCTTGCTTGACGAAGACGTTCCCGTCTTTCTGAAAGACTTCATAGCCCATGGTTCCTATCACGGCCTTGAACTGGGTGAAGGAAGAAAAGCTGTACTGTTTGACGGCCTCGATGTCCTTGTCTGTTTTCTGCTGCCGGTCCATACCGAGTATCTTGTCAATGAGCGTCTGCGTTCATGGTTATGCTGTATCTTGCGACCGTCGGGCGCCACTCTCGAAGTAACAATGTGTAGGTGTGCATTGTCTGTATCGTTGTGGGAATAAATGAGCCAGGGTTGTCCGGGTTCGGCATAGCCCATTTCTTGAAGATACTGGTGCGCGAAATCAAGCAACTGGGCTTCTGACATCTCGTAGCCCTTGCAGGAGATGACTGCATGGAACTGGGCTTTCTGGATTCTGGGATTCATGGAGGAATATTCCATGAGAAACTGAGCCAGCTCTTCAGGGGTTGGCTTGCGCACTTCACCGAGTGCTCCGAAGTTTTTTATCTCCAGTAACCGGGCTACACCTTTCGCCACCTTCCGTTCATTATAATCTACGGCATAGAAGTTCGAACTTCCGGGTAAAATGGTTGCAATCATCTGAATATTCGGATTAGTTGGGTTCAACGGTTAAAGCATATACCGCACAAACATTACTTCAGTGTTTTGTTTTTTATACACTTGAGTGTAATCAATTCCAAATCCCGTTTGATGCGGTTCATCGTTTCCTGTGTTTCCCGAATGGTTGGAAGCACAATCTCTTGGATATAGCTGGGTGCGAGTAACCAGGCTACCGCCAGCTCATTGGCTCGTTTGACCACCTGATTTAGGTTTCCGCCTGCCCAGGACAGTTCGTTCTGATTCTTTCGGTAAAATTCTCCGAGTTCTCGGATCAACTCGATGCGTTCCTTCACATCCACATTGAAAAATTCCTGCACTGCAGACAGGATATAGTGGCTCACAGAGTGGAATGAGCCTGATTTTTCCTTCAA
The DNA here is from genome assembly GCF_013874375.1 of Bacteroides sp. CACC 737. Taxonomy (NCBI): domain Bacteria; kingdom Pseudomonadati; phylum Bacteroidota; class Bacteroidia; order Bacteroidales; family Bacteroidaceae; genus Bacteroides; species Bacteroides sp. CACC 737. The sequence goes on along the minus strand of NZ_CP059408.1, from coordinate 1,159,016 downwards.
CAGTTGGGCTTCCTCGGGATAAGCCGTAACTGGAATACTTTGGTTTTCTGTTTCATACTTCCTTTGATTACTTGTTAGCTGGGTTCTCTGGACACCTATTTCGCATAGCGAAACAGCGATTTATCGCTCCGTTGCGGCAGTAATCGGCAAGTGACTCTTGTGAGGACAAAACTCCGTTTTGTAATGACAAGAGTACAACTTGCTTGACAAATCCTACAACGCAGTTCGATGTCTTCCCGGTAGCTTTAGAGACCTCAAAGAAGCACAAAAAACGGCGAAACGCAAAAATTCACAACATCATTCTTGGGAAAAATATTCGGTAATATTAGCCTGATTATCAAGTGTTCCAAATTTCTTTATCCGTAGTTTTCTGCATCTTTGGAACGGCATACGTCTGTATAGAAATCACTTGTTGCCAAGCTGGGCTATTGCCTTGAACTAATGGTTCATCCGTCCCATATTCCAAGGTTGCAAAGGCTATACATACTTCAATGTTCTATAGACAATGACTTCAAGGGCAAAAGGGCATTACTGCGTATGGACTCAGAACAGAAGTGAAAAAGAAGTGTGGAAGCGTATGGAAATGCGGCCGTATAAAAGTATCAACAGCAAATATCATGGTACTTATGACCTAAAACATAGAGAGTGTCTCACTTTTTGAGGGAGTATCGTGGTAACTTTGCATTAAAGTCCATCGGTTGGCTCTGTATGAGATACAAAATGAGTATATTTACGGACATTACTGGTGGCAACAGCTTTGAGTAAGTAGAATCACTAAAACAGGAAGAATATGATTGGAAGTATCATTGGGGACATCGTAGGCAGTATCTACGAGTTCAGTAACATACGAACCAAGGACTTTGAGTTCTTCGGTCGCTACGTGGAATACACAGACGACAGCATCCTGACGTTGGCTACAGCGGATGCGATTCTGGCCGGACGCCTTTCACTGGTGGCGGATTACTATGTCCGGTATGCGGAAGCTTATCCCTCTCCGATGGGAGGATATGGAAACTGTTTCCAGAATTGGGTCATCCAGAAGACAAGAACCGGATATGCTCCGGCATACAACAGCTGCGGCAACGGATCGGCCATGCGTGTAGGTCCGGTGGGTTGGGCATTCGATACGAAAAATGACACCATGAATGCCGCCAAGGTTTCAGCGGAAGGAACGCATAACCATCCGGAGGGCATCAAGGGTGCACAGGCTACAGCCATGTGTATCTTCCTGGCCCGTAAGGGAGCATCGAAAGATGAGATTCAGCAATGTATGGAGCAGGAATTCGGCTATCGTTTCCCGCTCACCATTGCCGAACTGCAAAAACGTTATTCCTGGAATGGAGTTGATGGGGAAGGCAATGGCGGCATCTGTCAGGACAGCGTTCCGCAAGCCATTCAATGTGCGCTGCAGGCTACGGATTTTGAAGATGCTGTCCGTAATGCCATCAGTATCGGTGGCGATTCCGATACCATCGGCTGCATCACCGGTTCCATTGCTGAAGCTCTTTATGGGGTGCCTGCGAACATGTGTGAAAAAGCGATGACCTATCTGCCCGAGAACTTCCAGAAACTGGTTACTGAGTTTGAAGCGAAATACGGAAGTGGACTGCGTAAAACAGAAGGAAGATGACTTTCCTGGAAAAATACATTTGGGTGGTCAATACGCTTTCCCACGCTGGAGAGAAGGGACTTTCTTTGAAGGAGCTCAACGAGAAATGGCTCCTCAATGAAGATCCAGTAATGGCAAACCAATCCCCAGACAGACCTTTGACCGGTGGAAAGGCAACATCCTTATGTCGTTAGGAGTGCTGATTGAATGCAACTGGAAGGATAGCTTTCGCTATTACATTGCCAATCCGGAGAGTTTGAAGAACGGAACGCTGAATCGGTGGTTGCTTGGCACTTATGCCACCGCCCAATGCACAAGTGGACAAAAGACTTATGGAAAATGTACGAAACCGATTAAAAACTTGATACAATGGAAAAGACCAAACAAGAATTACTGAAAGAATGGAGTGAACTGTGGATACCGAAATTTAATGAACTCTCACAGAAGTATAACACTCCGTATTATACCCAATCACCTCTCAACGTAATTGAAACTGACATTGAACTGATGGTAGTAGGAATAAATCCCAAAGGAAACGGGAAATGTACCTCTACCCATACAGTTGATGGTTACTTGGAGGGAAACAAAGAATGGTGGAGCAAGCGGTTCAACAAGGAATTGAAAGATTCCCGTTTTCTTGCCAACGGACGATTGTTCCTTGGGTATGGTTCCAAATGCCCGGACAGCCAGATTGATGATGACAAGAAGGTGGTATGGACAAATCTTTCTCCGTTTGAGTCATCTAAAGGTGTAAGTAACTTGAAGAAAGAGCTGTTGGCTGAAGGTATTAAAAGCACTATAGAGCTAATAAACATACTCAAACCAAAAAGGATTGTTTTCATGGAAACAAATGCTTTTGATACGCTCAGAAAGAATATGGATGAGTCTGAGTCAGATGCTATCCAATCTGTTCAAGTCTTTGATAACTTGAAATGGGAAGTTGGCACATTTTTTGGCATTCCAGCAGTAAGCATTTTACATCCATCGGCTACTGATTGGTTGGTGAGCAAATATTTCATATCCGTATTTCTCTTTCTTCATAATCTTATCATTCATGAGTTTCCAAACAAACCTTTGAAAGAGATTAGAAATGCAATGCGTAATGAATTAAAACTTTGGAAACAGCGCATCCAGGCAGAAGATGAACTTTAATAGCATAAGTAACTCGCCTTGGTCAAGTGGAACCCCACAAGACCAAGGCGAGTTTTTTAGCCCATTCGCTCACAAATGTAATAATAGACATTCATCTCCAATCGTAATGAATATAGCGCATTCTCACGAAACAAAATCTCCCAAAACCATGAGTTGAAAGCACTGAAAATTAACATTTAAAGAGTTCTAACGTTCTGTGCTATGGGCAGTGTTGGTTCTGTTCAGTCGGTCTGTGTATTGTCGAACGAGCATTGAGCAATACTCATTAACGACAGGGTCGGTCGGTTCATTCTCTTTAGAGATATGATTCGCATCAACAATCTTGTTGGTCTTGATGTAACCCGGTTTTCTGTTGTGTACGATGCGAGTGTACACTGCATAAAGGCCGTCTGTTCTCAGCTTCCTTACGATTGCTTTTAATGTAGTTGTCATAAGCTTTTAATTTTACGCTGCCATAGGCTTTTTTGATGGTGTAAGCAGGTGTAAGCAACATCAGTTTTAGTGTAAGCAGTGAGTAAGCGAGTACGTACATTTGGCGCGGTTTCCATTGTCAAGTGTACGAACCGTATAAGAACAACATGAGGTTGTGTCAAAATGCTGACACAGCCTTTTTTTATGCGCAAAGCCCAGACTTTCTCAAGCCCGGGCTTTGTTATTACCCAAAGTTTTCGTATCTTTAGGCATAAAGTTTTTCGTTATGGCAAAGTTACATTTTCGTCCTTACATTCCCAACCAAACCGTTCTTTTTCCACAAAGAATTGATGAAAACATAGCTGCGAACGACCCGGTCCGCATCGTGAATGCTGTTATTGACAACCTCAATCTTGAGAGTTTCAAGAAGCTTTATAAGGAAACGGGCCGTTGTCCTTATCATCCTAAAATGATGCTTAAGGTGATAATCTACGCCTACATGAATAATATCTATTCTTGCCGTAAAATAGAGAAGCACCTCCTTCGTGACATTCATTATATTTGGCTTGCCGGTAATGAGCATCCGGATTTTATCACGATCAACCGTTTTCGTAACCGTGTAAAGGAGGAAATAAATAATGTATTTACCCAGTTGATTTTTGTCCTTGCCGATAAAGGTTTCATCAGCCTTGATGTGGAGTATATTGACGGCACCAAGATTGAATCCAAAGCCAACAAATATACTTTTGTCTGGCGCAAGACAGTCGAACGGAACCGTACGAGACTAATGGATAAAATCCGTATTCTCTTGGAGCAGGTGGATGAAACCATTGCACAGGAGAACTCTATAAAAGACACATCCGTGGAGTTTACTTCCTGCAGGCTCTCTGACATAGTGGATGAACTTAAAGAAGCCCTGGAACGCCAGCCTGCAACAAAGGATAAGGAAGAAAAGAAAGCCCTGCGCAAAAAGAAGAAGCAGGTCAGGGAACTTGAAGGGTATCGTGACAAGCTGATAGAATATGACAATCACCTTGATACCCTTGGAGAACGTAACTCCTATTCCAAGACCGATCCTGGTGCCACATTCATGCGCATGAAAGAAGATGCCATGAAGAACGGGCAGACCAAACCCGGATATAATCTGCAAATAGGTACTGAAAACCAATTTATCACAGACTTCCGTCTGTTTCCCAACCCTACCGATACACTGACCCTCATACCTTTTTTCCACTCTTTCCAGTACCGCTATAACCGTTTACCGAATATCTGCGTGGCAGACTCCGGTTACGGTTCGGAAGAAAATTACCGGTTCATGCAGGAGAATGGGATAGAAGCCTTCATCAAGTACAATTACTTCCATAAAGAACAGCGTCCCCGTTATACTCCCAACCCGTTCCATGCCGAAAGTCTCCATTACAATGCCCAAGAGGATTATTACGTTTGTCCTATGGGACAGCACATGAACCGTATAGGAACCAAACGTGACAAGACAGCGAGCGGATACATCACCGAAAGTGCCCGGTATAAAGCAAAAAGATGCGAAGGTTGCCCTTTGCGTGGCAGTTGTTTTAAAGCTCGGGGGAACCGTATTATAGAAGTCAACCACCGATTAAATCAATACAAACGGCAGGCACGGGAAAGGTTGCTCTCAGAAGAAGGTATCAAGCATAGAGGCAGGAGGTGTATAGAACCAGAAGCTGTGTTTGGACAAATGAAATACAACATGGCATACAGAAGATTCCGGCATGTGGGAGAAGACAAGGTTACAATGGACTTTGCTTTCTTTGCTATAGCCTTTAATATCAAAAAAATGTGCGCTAAACTGATAAAAGAAGGAAAGGGGCTCATTACAGTTGCCAAATATTTGTTTATGGGACTATTTATAACCCGATATAATTGGAATATAGCAACTTGCTGCCAAATGCATGAGGAAAAAGTAGCATAGCCAAAAGAAAATATAGCAGAACTTAAAATATAAAAGAGGTTGTGCCAACGTTTTGACACAACCTCATTATTTTAATTAAGCCAATTTGGAATTATTCCTCAACAGCCGCCTGTGCCGCAGCCAGACGTGCAATGGGCACACGGAACGGAGAACAGCTGACATAATTCAAGCCGACTCTATGGCAGAACTTCACAGAAGAAGGTTCACCTCCATGCTCGCCGCAAATACCGCACTTCAAGTCCGGACGGATAGCACGTCCCTTTTCAGTAGCCATACGCACCAACTGTCCTACACCATTCTGGTCGAGTACCTGGAACGGGTCTACTTTCAGAATCTTCTTCTCCAGATAAATCGGGAGGAAGGAAGCGATATCGTCGCGTGAATAACCAAATGTCATCTGAGTCAAGTCGTTCGTACCAAATGAGAAGAACTCGGCAGAGGAAGCAATGCGGTCGGCAGTCAAGGCGGCACGCGGAATCTCAATCATTGTACCTACTTTGAAGTCGATGCTGTCACCCACTTCTTCAAACAACTGGGCAGCCTCAGCACGAATCACTTCTTCCTGCTGCTTGAACTCATACAAGATGCCGGTCAGAGGCACCATGATTTCAGGATGGGTTTCAACGCCTTCTTTCTTCAATTCCAAAGCAGCGCCCAGGATAGCACGCGTCTGCATCTGCGTAATTTCAGGATATGTATTTCCCAAACGGCAACCACGATGTCCCAACATCGGATTATGCTCACAAAGCGCCTCAACACGTTGCTGGATATACTGGAGGCTTACACCCATCGTATCTGCCATTTCCTGCTGTCCCTTCAAGTCATGGGGAACAAACTCATGCAAAGGAGGGTCGAGCAGACGTACAGTCACCGGACAACCAGCCATTGCCTTGAAGATACCCTTGAAGTCAGCTTGCTGGTAAGGTAGAATCTTAGCCAAAGCCTTGCGACGTCCTTCGGCGTTTTCTGCCAGAATCATCTCGCGCATGGCTTTAATCTTCTCGCCTTCGAAGAACATGTGCTCCGTACGGCAAAGGCCGATACCCACCGCACCAAAATTGCGTGCCACTTCTGCATCGTGAGGAGTATCCGCATTGGTACGAACCTGCAGCTTCGTATATTTGTCTGCCAAATCCATCAATTCCGCAAAGTCACCGGACAGCTCAGCCGCTTTTGTTTCCACCTTGTCTTTATATACTTCACCAGTGCTTCCGTTCAAGGAGATATAGTCACCTTCTTTCAACAGTACACCATCCACTTCCACTGTACGCGCCTTGTAGTCTATGTTCAAGGCACCGGCACCGGATACACAGCACTTACCCATACCACGAGCAACCACTGCCGCATGAGAAGTCATACCGCCGCGGGCAGTCAGGATACCTTCGGCAACTGTCATACCTGCCAAATCTTCCGGAGAAGTCTCAATACGTACCATCACCACACGCTTGCCGGCAGCATGCCATTCGGCAGCATCATCGGCAAAGAATACGATTTGTCCCGTAGCGGCACCCGGAGAAGCGGGAAGACCACGGGTCAATACCTTGGCTTGCTTCAGAGCTGTCTTGTCAAATACCGGGTGGAGCAGTTCGTCCAACTTATTGGGCTCACAACGCATCAATGCAGTCTTTTCGTCAATCATACCTTGATGGAGCAAATCCATGGCAATCTTCACCATAGCGGCTCCGGTACGCTTACCGTTACGGGTCTGGAGGAACCAGAGTTTACCCTCTTGTACAGTGAACTCCATATCCTGCATATCACGGTAGTGATTTTCGAGCTTCGTCTGCAAAGCATCCAACTCCTTATAGATTTCCGGCATAGCCTCCTCCATGGAAGGATATTTGCTGACACGTTCTTCTTCGCTTACACCGGCCAATTCAGCCCAACGTTGAGAACCGATTTTTGTAATCTGTTGCGGAGTACGGATACCGGCAACCACGTCTTCGCCTTGTGCATTAATCAAATACTCACCGTTGAAAAGGTCTTCACCGGTAGCAGCATCTCGGCTAAAGCAAACACCCGTGGCAGAGCTCTCGCCCATATTACCGAATACCATAGCCTGAACGCTTACGGCAGTACCCCATTCGTCAGGAATTCCTTCCATCTTACGATACAAGATGGCGCGTTCGTTCATCCAAGAGTTGAATACGGCACAAACGGCACCCCACAACTGCTCGTAAGCACAAGTCGGGAAGTCTTTCCCTGTTTGTTCTTTTACGGCAGCCTTGAACTTCTTCACGAGTTCCTTAAGGTCTTCCACCTCAAGCTCGTTGTCCAGCTTCACGCCTTTAGCATGTTTCACATCTTCTATAATAGCCTCGAACGGGTCTACATCTTCCTTGTTCACCGGCTTCATACCCAGCACCACGTCGCCATACATCTGCACGAAACGACGGTAAGAGTCCCATGCAAAGCGTGCATTGCCCGTCTTGCGCGTCAAGCCTTCCACCACTTCGTCATTCAAGCCAAGATTCAGGATAGTGTCCATCATGCCCGGCATGGAAGCGCGTGCACCCGAACGAACGGAAACCAGCAACGGATTCTCCACATCACCGAATTTGGAACGCATCAGTGTTTCCACATGAGCGATGGCTTGTTCAACTTCGTTCTTCAACAGAGCAACGACTTTATCCTGCCCCATTTCATAATATTCCGTACAAACTTCTGTCGTTATTGTAAAGCCCGGAGGAACCGGAACTCCTATAAGGTTCATTTCTGCAAGGTTGGCACCTTTCCCACCCAAAAGGTTTCTCATATCGGCCTTTCCTTCTGCCTGACCGTTACCAAAGGTATAAACTCTTTTTTTGTCCATAATATAAATTTAAAGTTTTTGATAGTGATTTTCTCTTTTCTGTTCGCAAATCTAAGTATATTTCGCAGACTAGAAAACTTTTTCAGAAAAAACTTTATGCTAAAATGCAATTTCGACATTGCAATCTTTAATATTTCATTTCATAGAGAGAAATCCCGAAAAAATGTCTATTTTTGCCGAAGAATTTATTAGATTGGTGTAAAAGTGGCAAGAAAGAGAAAAGAACTTCCCCTACTGGAGAAGGTGACAATTACGGATGTGGCTGCCGAAGGAAAAGCCATCGCAAAAGTCAATGATTTGGTGATTTTCGTACCATATGTCGTCCCCGGCGATGTAGTTGACCTGCAAATTAAGAGAAAAAAGCATCATTATGCTGAAGCCGAAGCTGTGAAATTCCATGAATATTCGGCAGTACGGGCAGTTCCATTCTGCCAACATTATGGTGTATGCGGCGGTTGTAAATGGCAGGTTCTCCCCTATTCCGAGCAAATCAAGTATAAGCAAAAACAAGTAACGGACAACCTCACCCGCATCGGCAAAATAGAATTACCGGAAATTTCTCCGATATTAGGTTCAGAAAAAACTCAGTTCTACCGGAATAAACTGGAGTACACTTTTTCCAACAAACGTTGGCTGACGACAGAAGAGGTTCAGCAGAATGTAGTGTACGAACAGATGAATGCCGTAGGCTTCCATATTCCCAATGCTTTCGATAAAGTGCTTGCCATAGAGAAGTGCTGGCTGCAGGACGATATATCCAACCGCATCCGCAATGCAGTACGCGACTATGCCTACCAGCACAACTATTCCTTTATCAACCTGCGCACGCACGAAGGAATGCTACGCAATATGATTGTGCGTACCTCTACCACCGGCGAACTGATGGTAATCCTCATCTGCAAGATAGAGAAAGAGGAGGAAATGGCTCTGTTCAAGCAAATGCTGCAATACATAGCAGATACATTCCCCGAAATCACTTCCCTGCTATACATTATTAATAATAAGTGCAACGATACCATCACCGACCTCGAGGTACACACCTTCAAGGGAAAAGACCACATCTTCGAGGAAATGGAGGGACTGCGCTTCAAGGTAGGTCCCAAATCTTTCTATCAGACCAACTCCGAACAAGCCTACAACCTCTACAAAGTAGCGCGCAACTTTGCCGGACTGACCGGTAACGAGCTTGTTTATGACCTTTATACCGGCACGGGTACCATTGCCAATTTCGTATCCAAGCACGCACGCCAGGTAATCGGCATAGAATATGTGCCCGAAGCCATTGAAGACGCCAAGGTCAATGCCGAGATTAACGGAATTAAAAATACATTGTTCTTTGCCGGAGATATGAAAGACATGCTGACACAAGACTTCATCAACCAATACGGCCGTCCCGATGTCATCATCACCGACCCTCCCCGTGCCGGAATGCACCAGGATGTAGTGGATGTCATTCTGTTTGCCGAGCCCAAACGCATCGTATATGTCAGTTGTAATCCGGCTACGCAGGCGCGCGACCTGCAACTGCTCGATGCGAAATATAAAGTAAAGGCCGTTCAACCGGTAGATATGTTCCCGCACACCCACCATGTGGAAAACGTAGTATTATTGGAATTAAAAGATTGAAAGTCCAAGTCGTTTTCAATCCTAAATTGTAAATTGTCTAATCGTAAATAAAAACCAGTCGTGGCAAAAGAAAAAATTACAGCAAGGGCCCGTGCACAATATACGGACTACATGGTGAAGGAACCGATGGAGCTCATGGAGTTTCTGGCAGCTAAAATGCCGGATGCCAGCCGCACCAAGCTGAAATCATTGCTGAGCAAACGCATTATATATGTGGACAGCGTTATCACTACACAATACAATTTTCCCCTGAAACCGGGTATGAAAGTACAAATCAGCCGTGAGAAGGGACGTAAAGAGTTCAACCATAAACTGATGAAGATTGTATACGAAGATGCCTATATCATCGTGATAGAGAAGATGCAGGGTTTGCTGTCCGTCAACACTGACCGGCAAAAGGAACGTACCGCCTATACCATCTTGAATGAATACGTGCAACGCTCGGGCAAGCAGCACCGTGTACACATCGTGCACCGCCTGGACCGTGACACCTCCGGCTTGATGATGTTTGCCAAAGACGAGAAGACCCAACGTACACTACGCGATAACTGGCATGACATTGTAACAGACCGGCGATACGTAGCCGTAGTGGTCGGCGAGATGGAAAAAGATGCAGGAACCGTGGTTTCTTGGTTGACGGACCGCAAGTTGTATGTATATTCAAGTCCGACAGATGACGGGGGACAAGAATCCATTACGCATTACCGTACCATCAAACGAGCCAATGGATACTCTCTCGTTGAACTGAACCTGGAAACGGGACGAAAAAACCAGATACGTGTACACATGCAGGATTTGGGGCATCCCATTATCGGCGACGGACGCTATGGACTGGAAGACGTAAATCCTATCGGACGCTTGGCTCTGCATGCTTTCAAACTCTGTTTCTATCATCCCGTCACGGGAGAACTGATGCGGTTTGAAACACCTTATCCGGGAGAGTTCAAGAAGCTGGTCTTGAAGAATAAGTAGAAGATTTCTTATAAAAAATGTTCCCTATACAATGAGTATAGGGAACATACAAATAATCCTATTTTTTTATTCCATATATAATGTGAAATTAAAACCCGGAGAATCATCCGAAAAGAAGAATGTACCCCATAGCTGATTACCACTGACTCTGACATCATCCATATAAGAAATGCCACCATATCTGCCATAATCTAATACAAGGTTTCTACTATAACTATCTTCCCACCACCATTGAAAACGGAATGAATCACAATATTCCCCATTGCGATAACGTTGAACTTCTTCTCCGAAACCATCTGCCCCGAAAGAAAATGTACTAATCACCGACATACCAAAGTCATCCAACATGCCTACATCGCCTGTCCATGAACGACCGATAATAGTAGAATCCACTACATCTTGATCGTCTTCACAAGAAGACAAGCCTATACATAGGACAGACAGCAAGAACAACTGCACCAAAAACTTCATAACCTTCATTTATTTATATAATTTGCATCTGTCAACATCACAACTTTTCCTTCTATCTTACCGGAAAGATAATGGTCACGCACCCATACATTCTCAAAGTATTTCACTTTACCATCTGCAAAAGTCAACTTCAAAGTCTCTTTGCTATCATCTGTCCAACGCCAATTAAACTCCCGATCATAAGTCACTTTACCGTCCGTAGTGTAAGTTGTGGATACTTCCTGCCCCTTGTTATCTTTCTTATAAAATCTTAGTTGATACGCACCAGTCACAACACCATCACTTTCGTAATCTTCAACCCATGTTCTTTCACACAATTTGTCGTCACTATTCTGCATAGTATAATACACATCATCCCCACAAGACGCCAGTCCAATCGTAAATACACACAACAGCAATATCTTCACATAATTCAAAGTCTTCATAAGTTATCGAGTTTAGTTAATACTTGTGGACAAACATACACAAAAAAAATGAAACACTTAATACTTAGCCTGGAATTTCTTGTAGAAGACAAGGAATAAAATAAATCCCATCAGTGCAAACGGTACGCCTGCCAATGCGGGATAACGGTATCCTCCACTCAAGGCAAGACCTCCGATATAGGCTCCGATAGCATTCCCCAAATTGAAGGCCATCTGCACACAAGCGCCTCCCAACATTTCTCCTCCAGGGGCCACACGAATCATCAACACCTGCTCCGGACTGGAGACGGCAAACAAACCTGCCGTACAGAGTGTCATCAATATTGCCGAACACCACGGATGGGGCGAGAGTAAAAATATCAATAATAAAATAACACATATCATCCCTTGCACCACCGTACCGACCTTCCCCGGAGTGTACCGGTCGGACATGCGCCCACTGACCAGATTACCGACAACCATTCCGAATCCTGCCAGTACCATCAGTGCCGTAATGCTGTCCGCACTAAAACCGGAAACCTCGGTCAGCAACGGGGTGATGTAGCTATACCAGCAGAATACGCCACCGTTGCCCAAAGCCGTAGCTCCCAATATGAGCCACGGCGCCGGCTTCTTCAAAAAACGGAACTGTCCTTTAAATCCCGTGTCTTTCAGTCCTTCGACCTGCGGTACCCAACGCCAAATGTAGTACAATGTTATCAATCCCCAGGCACCTACCAGCAGAAACGTGGCACGCCAAGACAGTGTATGGCTCAACGAAGTACCCAACGGCACCCCAAACAGATTGGCCACAGTCATTCCCGCTATCATAATTGAAACCGCCTCCGAGCTTTTCCCCTTATCAGCCAATTTTCCCGCAACAATGGAAGCCACCCCAAAATAAGCGCCATGAGGAAGTCCGGAAACAAAACGTCCCAACAGCAAGACCCAATAATTGGGTGCCATAGACGCACAAATATTACCCACAATCATTAATGCCATCAAGACCAGCAGAATCTGCTTCAACGGGCGTTTACGGGCCAGGAGCAGCATGGGCGCACCAAAACAAACACCCAACGCATACGCAGAAATGAAATGACCGGCCACGGGAATGCTGATTCCCAAATCAGTAGCCACATAGGGCAAAATACCCATCATCGTAAATTCGGCAATCCCTAGCCCCAATGTGCCGAACGCCAATGCAATAAGACTCTTCTTCATACCTTAAAAAACAACCTATATTTTTTACCGGGCGCAAAGATAATGACATTGCATTCTCCAAATAAAAAGGATACCGAATTATTTTCAGTATCCTTCTTCATTTTTTATCTTATATCAATTGTATACCCACCTTTAAAGACTCCTCCCGGCGCCAAGTGCTGCATCCAGTCCTTATCCTTATATTCGCCCTTATAATGGGCACGGTCACAACGCCCGTACCACGGCTCGATGCAGACAAACGGAGCATTCTTGGCCGGAGGCGACCACAACCCCACCACCGGAGTGTCGAAATACAGACTGAGATAGGGTTTCTTCTCCTTGTTATATAATGTAACTTCTTTCACTTGACTGTTTTCCAGAATCAGGGCATCTTTATCAAAGGAGTGGATGTCCAAAGGCAGCAGGCCATCTGTCAACTCAAGCAAATATTCCTTATCCGGAGCGGCACATCCTTTCTCGGAGATAAGGATATAGTGCAAACCTTCCGTCTTATCAAAGCCGAAATATCCACGGTCCGTTGTCTCCGTATCATAGTCCGGGTAATAGAAAGCCGGATGGGCTCCTATCTGGAAGTGCATTTCGCATGTTCCGGTATTGATGACTTTCCAAAGCACCTCAATCTTCTTTCCCTCTATCCGATAGCCTATCTCAAGGCAAAACGGGAAAGGATATTTCTTGCGTGTTTCCTCACTGTCAACCAGTCGATAGCGTACCTCATCTTCCTGTTCAAATATCAATTCAAAATCCATATCGCGGGCAAAACCGTGTTGCGTCAATGCATAGGAAACACCTTCGTGGCGGTATTCATTCTCCCAAACGCTGCCTACAATGGGAAAAAGCACCGGAGAATGCCGTTTCCAGAAAGCAGGGTCTGCCTGCCAAAGATATTCTTTTCCATCACGCAAGATACTGCATAACTCGGCCCCATGCGGGGAGACTTTAATTGTCAGTTCTGAATTAGAAAGTGTTTTCATATCATATATCATTTTGTTATTTTCTCATATAGTGTGGCATCTCTCCGGGTATTTCCATCGAAATCTCCACCAGACCACCGACCACTCCGTCCTGCTTCCATGCTGTCTGATAAATCATTTTCTTAACGCCGTTCTTCTCAATGGTGTAGGCATTCACTCCCCCCGTTTCCAGCAGTTCGCGTATCTTGGCTTGCGATTGCGGGTTGTGGCAATCAAAGAGATTCTTGCCTATCAAGTCACCGTGTTTGGCAAACGTACGGCATGCTTTCTCGTTCATATATAGGATGATTCCCTTTGTGTCGCATACAGTTACGGCACAGTTCATTTCATTGACCCATTCGTACATAATTCTTTATTTTTAATTGGCTATTTTCTATGCACTTGAAATACATTTACAGAAAACTCTTCAAAGTCAAATGTCCTTTCCTCTATCGAATTATTATTGCATTAATCCTCCTTCTATGAAGAAAACGACTTCATTCAATCGTTCTTTATTCGATTCTTCATCTTTAAAAATAGCTGGAGTGAAGATTATCCTATCTTGAATCAGATTATCTACCAAATCCCACATGACTTCATGGTACAGCATCACCATTGCCACTTTTTCATTGTCAATACCATATTGGCTTGCTAAGGAGCCACAATTATTCTTTAGTTCCGCACTGATAGAGTTTACCAATTTTTCAGTTATTTGATGAAAGCGGTCTTGCCGTTTCTTTATAATAGGAAATAATACATCTCCATTATCATCTACCAGCCCATAAGGTTTTAACTGAGAAACGAGTTTGGCATCTGTTACTTTTCCAAATTGTGCTATTTCATCAGCACAATGGTCCATAATGTCGTTGTCAGGAGCAATGCCGCTATTGATGTAAGTCAAAATCAAATTCTGTTCTCCGAAACCATTCGTACCGCATGCAAAGCCATTTCTTGATTCGTATAATACCCAGTAACAGCCACTCCAGCTTGTATAATTGTCAACATCCTCAAACAAGACTAACTTTGTCCACATTTTTCCATCCAGAAGGTATGAAAAAACAAGTGAGAGTACATTGTTCTTGAATCCCATTTCACTGATAGTTTGTGCCAATGATATAAAGTCTGCCTTTGTTTTGACATACATGGATTCAGCAATCTCCTTACTTAAGCTTCTTAGAGAATTGGTCTGTTCTTTGTCGAGAATGGGTATAGTAGTTTCCCATTTCCCTTTTGTTTTACTGACAAGTCCACCTACTTCCAATAACAATAATTGGCTATCAGAGCATTTAATACCCATTTCACGAAGTTCGGCTTGAGTACGTGGAGTCCGTAAATTGTATAGTATTTCCCAATTATTATCTGGCGTTACATAGTCTTCGGGCTGATGTCCGTTCACTGCAACAAACTGGGTTGCTTCCCATTCGCTATAAGGTCTTATCGATATTTGTGCTTTAATCATTGTGGTAACGGACAATAAGGTAAACAACAATAATAAGTCCGGATAATGTTTCATATATCGCTTAATTTTAGTTTTGTTCATCATTCATGCACTTCTCTTATGTAACAAAGATAACGTTTTTTTCAATTCCTCTCTCAAACCTATAACAAAAAACTTCCCGACTACCAATAAAAAACTTCCTAACTACTAATAGTAAAGTTTGCAAGTATAGAGATAAAGAATTACCTTCGCCCTTGGTTTGTCTATCCCAAGCCTTGGGATAGAAATCCCCAACCTTGGCATACACATCCGCAACCTTGGGACAAACTTTGTAAGCCCCAATAAACAAACGAACCTCATAACAACGCTACCATCATGGCAGAATACAACATGCAGGAACTGAACCTGCCGGGAGAAGACGGCAAACGCATTCTCTACCCACGAATGAAACTATACGGGCAGGTGGACTTGGAAACCATCACCGAAAAGATAGCATACGCCTCATCCTTCACACGAGGAGACATCATCGGACTGGTGCAAGCCATCACCGACGAAATAGCCTACCAAATGGGGCAAGGTTACTCCGTGAAGATTGACAACTTAGGAGTATTCACCCCTGCCCTCGGTCTGCGGCAAGACCGTGAACGGGAGACGGGCGAAGAAGGAGACACCAAGCGAAACGCCGTCAGCATCTGCCTGAAGGACATACATTTCAAGGTGGACAAGGAACTACTGTACCGTACCGCTCGCCATTGCCACCTGAAACGTTCCACCGACAAATTCCAACGCTCCTCACAAGTGTTTTCTCCGCAGGAACGGCTGGAACGGGCAAAAAAATACCTGGAAAAGAACAGCTTCATGACCCAAGCCGACTATTGCCAACTGACCGGCTTATTGAAGTCCGCCGCCTCCCGCGAGTTGCGCGAATGGATAGCCAATCCCGAATCGGGCATCGACTACAAAGGACGAGGAACACACAAGATTTATATTCTAAGGAAACCATAACCCACATCCATTGAAGTAACAAAAACAATGAAAATACTACATACCAGCGACTGGCACCTGGGACACACCCTCTACAACTACGACCGCACCGCCGAGCAGCAATCCTTCCTACGGCAACTCACCCGCATAGTAACCGAAGAGCAGCCCGACGCCATGGTGGTAAGCGGAGATATCTACCACTACTCCTCTCCCGCTGCCGCCACGCAGAAGATGTACACCGACGCCATGCTGAACATCCATCAAGCCTGCCCCGGAATGGCCATCGTAGTCACCGCCGGAAACCACGACAGCAGCTCGAAACTGGAGATAGACAGCAGCCTCTGGCAGCACTTCGGCCTGAATGTCGTGGGAAACATCGAACGTACAGCCGAGGAAGTGAATCTGAACAAGCATATCATCGAGATAAACAATGAAAAAAAGACAATAGGCTACGTCATTGCCGTGCCCCACGTCTATCCGCAAAACTTCCCCCTGCTGGACACTGAAACACCGCGCGACCAACGGCAGGCACGCTTCTTCCAGGCACTGCTGGACGAAGTGAAGAAACGGAATACGGCACAGCTTCCCGTCGTCCTCATGGCCCATCTCTCCATTGAAGGCAGCGACCGTAGCGGGCACGATGAGAGTATTGGCGGAATAGAGTATGTTCCCCTCAGCGCTATGGGAGAAGGATACGACTACCTGGCACTCGGACACATCCATTGCCCTCAGGACATCAAAGGTAGTCATCACCACGCACGCTATTGCGGCACTCCCCTCCCCGTCAGCTTCGACGAAACCTATCCGCACTCCATCTCCATCATCGAGTTGGAGAAAGGGGCAGAACCACAAATCAGTACAAGGGAAATTGAAAATCCGATTCCGCTCGTCACACTTCCCCATGACCCGACACCTTTCGAAGACGCCTTGAAATTACTGGAAGAATATCCGGAAGAGAAACCTGCATACCTCCGTCTGAACGTGCTGACAAAAGGCTACCTGCCCCCCGACTGCAACGAAAAAGCCTCGAACGCCGCCAAAGGCAAGGCATGCAAATATTGCTACATCAAGACGACCCGAGAGCGGCAGACCGACACTGACGAGAGCAAGCCTATCTCCATCCAAGAGATGCAGGAAATGTCTCCCCTGGAAATAGCCAGACTCTACTACCGCGAAACCGAAGGAGAAGAGATGGACCCAGAACTTTGCCAGCTGATGGAGACTGTCATGCAAAAAGTGAAAAGCAAGAACAACTCCTAATCATTTGTCCGGAACATGAAACTCCAGAAACTCACCATAAAGAACCTTGCCTCCATAGAAGATGCCGTCATCGACTTTGAGAACGGACCGCTAAGCGAGGAATCCCTTTTCCTTATCTGCGGCGAGACGGGTGCAGGGAAGACAACCATTCTCGACGCCATCTGCCTGGCACTCTACAACGAAACGCCCCGCATGGACCATGCCGAGAACGAAAAATACAAAGACCTGAGCCAGACTTTCTCTGCCAAAAAGGAAGATGTTGCCATCAACGACAGCCGGCAACTGATGCGCCGTAACACCAGTGAAGCATGGACGGAGCTGGAGTTTACCGGCTCGAACGAAACGCCCTACACCGCCCGATGGTACGTGGCACGGGCACACCGCAAGATTTCAGGAGCCGTGCAAGATGTGCGCTGGACACTGGAAAACAAGAAAAGCGGCGCACAGCTCAACAAAAAGAATGAGATAAAGGCGGAAATACAAGCTGCAGTGGGGTTGACCTTCGAACAATTCTGCCGCACCACCATGCTGGCGCAAGGCGACTTCACCAAGTTCCTGCAAAGCAAGGAAAGCGAAAAATCGGATATTCTGGAAAAGCTGACCGGTACAAGTATCTACTCCGAAATAGGAGCCGAAATATATGCCGCCACCAAGGAAAGACGGACGGAATACGAAAACCAGAACCGGAAGCTGGAAGGCATCCACATCCTGGCAGAAGAAGAAGTCGCCACAATCAAGGAAGCCATAGCCACACAAAATGCCGGAGTCAAGGAAGCCAATGAGCAGAAAACTACCGCCCTCGCAAAACGGGACTGGCTGAAGAAACACTCCGAACTCCTCCTCACCCGTGAACAGCAAAAGAAGATGTGGGAAGGGAAGCAAGCGCAACTGCAATCGGACGAATTCAAACAGAAAGAACTCCTGATTAAAGAATGGAATGCCACCGCCGACGCCCGCAACTGGCTCTCTACCTTGAAACAGCAGCAACAGCAGCAACAACAGAACCATGCACAAGCCGGGATACTGAGAGCATCCTTTGCCCGGCTGGACGGAGGAAGCAAGTGGCTATGCGGTTTCCTGAAAGAGCAAGAAGACAAGCTGCATCGTGCCGAGAAGTACTTGCAAGAGCATTCGCCCTTACTGCCCATGTTCGAGCAAAGCCAATCCATCATTACCGGCCTAAAATCCGCACTCGATGCCCAAACACGCATCGGCACCTACAACGCGCACCTTGAAAGACTTGCCGCGCAACAACCCGTAAAAGTCAAGGAGCGTACCGACAAGGAAGCTGCCCTCACCCGGAAAGAACAAGAGAACCATACATTGCAAAACGAAATAAACCTCCGGAACAAGCAGCTTGAAACCATGGACCGCCCTGCCCTGCAAGACAAGAAAAACAAACTCGATGCCGGACGGGAGAACCTGCTACAAGCCTTGAGCGCCTTGTCTTTACTGGCTGAAACGGAAAGGACACTGAACGAGGCGAAGGAAAACGAAAAGGCTTTGAACGCCAAAGTGGAGGCGTGCCAAAAGCAATACGTCCTCCTGCAAACGGCATTCGACAGCAGGAAAACAAGTTATGATGACATCCGCACCCTCTACGACAAGCAAAAGGAAGCCGTAGAAGAGTGGGCAAAGGAAGCACGCTCCCGGCTTGTCGTCGGGGATACTTGCCCCGTGTGCGGACAAGAAATAAAATCGCTTTGCAAAGATGAAGATTTCCAGTCTGTCCTTGCTCCCATACGCACCTCCCTGGAAACAAAAGAAAAAGAATACAAGGAAGCCGAGCAGGCATTGAACAACAACCTGACAGAATCCAAGACCTACGGAACGCTGGCAGAGAATGCCCGTCAGTCCACAGCAAGAGCGCTCCGGAGCTACAACCTTGCCCGTACTGACGCACAAGCCAAATGCGCCCAATGCAACGGCATCGGCCTCTCCACAACCACCGGCGAAACCCTGAAGAAGCTACTGGAAGAGAACAAGCTGGAAGCAGACAAACTGAACGAAAAGCTCACGGAAGTTCAAAAGCTCAGCGCACAAATCATAGCTCTGCAACGGCAAAAGGACGAATGCCAAAAACATGTGGACGCTGCACGCCAAGCCTTCAACTCTGCCGACAGAGTGCTGAATGAGCTGAAAAATAGCATCGTCAATTACGAGTCGCTCACCGCCAACGAAAAGGAGAACATACGTGCCACCATGGACCGCGTCACTCCCCACATCCTCTGGGAAGGATGGAACACGGAATGGGAGAACTCCCCCCTCTCCTTCATTGACCGCCTGACACAAGCTACGCGCAACTACCAGCTGGCGCAGGAAAAACAAAAAGAACTGAAATCCACCATTGCCCTTATCCACAAAGAGCTGGAAGGGATAAACATCAACAAGGAAAGCATCGATGCCGCATTCCCCGACTGGCGCAACGCACCTGCAGCAACACAGGAAATAGAAATCAAGGACCTGGGGATTGCCTGGAATAATCTGAATACACAAGCAAGCGGACTGAAACAAAGCATATCCTCCACCGCAGAACAAATGGCAAGGCTGCAAAAGGATTTAACCGGGTTCTATGCCGCCAACCCCACTCTCGACGAGGAGCGTATCACCGTCCTATCCGCTTGGTCCGGCTCCCGGATAGAAGCATTGCGTGCCTCATTGCAGACACTTAAAGAGGAAGAAGTAGCTGCATCGACCGCCTTTCATCTGGCCACCGGACAAGTGGAAGAGCACATCGGCCGGAAGCCCGAAATAGAAGAAAACGAAAACCTCGAAACCCTGGATGCACTCATCGCGAATCTCGAAGAAAAGATAACCGTCGGCAACCAATCCATCGGCCAACAGAAGTTACGCCTGGAAGAAAACACCCGTAACATCGACCGGATAAAGGAAGAAAAGGAACGTGCCGACCGGTTACGCGAAGAGTATCTGAAGTGGGACCGCCTCTGCCGTCACTTCGGTGACGAACGGGGAAAGAACTTCCGCAACATAGCCCAGAGCTTCGTCTTGAAAGAACTGCTGGCAGGCGCCAATTTCTATCTGCAACGCTTGACCGACCGCTACGAACTGGAGTGCCAGGCCGGTTCGCTCACCATCCTGCTGCGCGACTTCCATCAAGGAGGCTCGGCACGTCCGGCATGCACCTTATCGGGCGGCGAAAGCTTCCTGGTATCTCTGTCGCTTGCCCTCGGGCTTTCTTCCCTCAGCCGCCAAAGCCTCTCGGTAGACACACTGTTCATCGACGAAGGTTTCGGCACACTGAGCAGCGACTACCTGAACACCGTGATGGACACATTGGAAAAACTGCACCGGATGGGTGGCAAGAAGGTAGGCATCATCAGCCACGTGGAAGGACTGAAAGAGCGTATAAAGACCCAGATACAAGTACGGAGAATAGACAGTTCAAGAAGCGAAATAGAAGTAGTGAATACCCTCTAAGCCGGCATCGGGATAAAGAAAACGAATGTTTTTTCGGCTCTTGATAGTACAAGCACCTGCATTATTGTGTATTTTTGCAGTCTCATAAAAAAGAAAAGACAATGAAAAAGTTCATGAAAGGAGTCCGGTTTACTCCTAAAAACTATTCCGACGAAGTAGAAGCCAAAATTCAACATTATAAGAAAGAAGGATATAAACTGCCGATGCGAAGCGCACTCCGTACCGAGGAACAGTTGGCCGGTATCCGCGCAAGCGCCAAAATCAACACGGCCCTGCTGGATTATCTCTCCGAGAACATTCGCGAAGACATGTCCACAGCCGAAATTGACCATATGGTGTATTGCTTCACCACAGACCACGACGCCATCCCCGCCCCCTTCATGTACGAAGGCTTCCCCAAAAGTGTGTGCACCAGCATCAACGATGTAGTGTGCCACGGCATTCCCAGCACCAGGGAATTCTTGAAAAGCGGTGACATTGTAAATGTCGATGTATCCACCATTTACAAAGGTTACTTTGCCGACGCATCACGCATGTTCATGATTGGCGAAGTCAGCCCCGACATACAGAGGCTGGTGCAAGTCACCAAAGAATGCCGTGACATAGGCATACAGACCGCACAGCCCTGGGCACGCCTCGGTGACGTAGGCGCCGCCATCCAGGAGCATGCGGAAAAGAACGGATACAGCGTGGTACGCGACCTCTGCGGACACGGCTGCGGCGTCAAGTTCCACGAAGAACCGGATGTGGAACACTTCGGTAAACGTGGTACGGGCATGCTGATAGTACCCGGCATGACGTTCACCATCGAGCCGATGATTAACATGGGAAGCTACGAAGTCTTTATCGACGAAGCCGACGGATGGACCGTCTGCACAGACGACGGACTGCCTTCTGCCCAATGGGAAAGCCAAATCCTGATTACTGAAGACGGAAACGAAATATTGACACAATAAGGCGGACACTTCAAAACATCTATGGAAATATTATTACTGATTATAGGGATAATCATTGGAACCGTAGTCGGCTATCTGGCGGCAGACCGCAAGTCAGCCGCACTGAGGGCGGAAATCAGCGGGACAAAGAAGGAAATAGAATTATTGAAGCTGCAGAAGGAAGAAGCCGAAGCGTTGCACAAGCGCATGAACACCGAGTTCGAGAATCTCTCCAACCGTATCTTCCAGAGCAAAGCCGAAGACTTTACCAGGCTGAATGCCGAACACCTGGGCAATCTGCTCCGTCCGCTGGGCGATAACCTGAAGGACTTCCGCCAAAAGGTGGAACAAGTATACAGCACCGAAGCCAAAGAACGTTTCTCGCTGGGTGAACGCATCAAGGAACTGGTGAAGCTGAACAACCGCCTCAGCGAAGATGCCAACAACCTGACTCGTGCCTTGAAAGGAGACTCCAAGATGCAAGGCAACTGGGGCGAAATGATTCTGGAACGTCTGTTGCAAGCCTCCGGACTGATTGAAGGCGAACACTACTTCCGCCAGGAGTTTCTAAAAGACGAACGGGGCGAAGCCATCATCAACGAGGAAAGCGGGCAGAAGATGCAGCCCGACATCATCGTGAAATACCCCGACGAACGGGAAATGATTATCGACTCCAAAGTGTCGCTGACTGCCTATGCTGCCTACACCTCTGCCGAAAACAAGGAGGAGCAGGCACACTTCCTGAAAGCACACCTGCAATCCGTCCGCGCCCACATCGACGAGCTCAGCCATAAAGACTACTCGCATTATGACGCCCAATCGCCGGATTTCGTCATGATGTTCATCCCCACCGAAGGTGCCTACCTCCTCGCCATCCAAAGCGATACCCACCTCTGGGAATATGCCTACAACAAAAAGGTGGTACTGATGAGCCCCACCAACCTGATTAGCGCCCTGCGCCTCTCGCTCGACCTTTGGAAGAAGGAGAACCAGGTAAAGAATGTGCAGGCCATCATCAAGCGCGGCACCATCTTATATGAAAAGATTGCAGGCTTTACCGACACCTTCCTCGGTATCGGCGACCGACTGGCCAGCCTGCAAAGGGATTACGACAAAGCCTTCAACCAGCTCTCGGACGGTAACGGCAGCGTAGTGCGCCAGGCCGAAATGCTGAAAGGCATGAGCCTCACTCCCAAGAAACGCATTTCTCCAAGATTGCTGCCCAAAGATACCATTCAAGAAGAAACAGAAGAGGAAAACGATAACATTCAATAAAACATCATCCAACATGAAAACTCTGAAAGACCGCATTCTCAAAGACGGAAAATGCTTCCCCGGAGGCATTCTGAAAGTAGACAACTTCATTAATCACCAAATGGACCCCATCCTGATGAAATCCATCGGCGTGGAATTTGTCAGACGGTTCGCTTCCACCTCCATCAACAAGGTCATTACAGTAGAGGCGAGCGGAATTGCCCCTGCCATCATGGTAGGTTATCTGCTGGAACTGCCCGTAGTATTTGCCAAGAAGAAGAAACCGAGTACCATGGAAAACATGCTGACCACCACCGTATTTTCCTTCACCAAGAACCGTTCGTACGAGGTCTGTGTCAGCAAGGACTTCCTTTGTCCGGGTGACAAGGTACTGTTCATTGACGACTTTCTGGCCAATGGCAATGCAGCCAAAGGCATGATTGACCTTGTGAAGCAGGCAGGTGCCGAACTGGCCGGTATGGGATTCATCATCGAGAAGGCTTTCCAGCATGGTGGCGACGAATTGCGCGAACAAGGCATCCATGTGGAATCACTTGCCATCATCGAGAGTCTGGACAATTGTGAGATTAAAATCAGATAAACCGCTGCACACATGGAGGACAATCAAGAAGGAGAAAAGTTAAAAAACGGACTGATATACGGACTGAATGACAAGCCACCTTTCAAGGAAGCATTCTTCGCCGCCCTGCAACATCTGCTTGCCATATTCGTTGCCATCATCACACCTCCCCTCATTATTGCCGGAGCACTGAAACTCGATGCCGAGACCACCGGTTATCTGGTATCCATGGCATTGTTCGCTTCGGGCATTTCAACGTTCATCCAGTGCCGCAGGTTCGGAGGATTGGGTACGGGGCTGCTATGCATCCAAGGAACCAGTTTTTCCTTTATCGGACCCATTATTGCTGCCGGAACGATGGGCGGGCTTCCGCTTATCTTCGGTTCTTGCATCGCAGCATCTACCGTGGAAATGTTCATCAGCCGAATCTTGAAATATACCAAGAGAATCATTACGCCCCTCATTTCGGGAATCGTTGTCACTCTCATTGGAATGAGTCTGATAAAAGTGGGAATTACTGCTTGCGGAGGCGGTGCGGCAGCGCAAGCAGACGGTAGTTTCGGCAGTCTGCGCCATGTGGGACTGGCGGCCCTGGTGTTGCTACTCATCATTGCCTTCAACCGTAGTTCCAACCGGTATATGAGGATGAGTTCCATTGTCATCGGATTGGTTATAGGCTATATCGTGGCATGGTTCATGGGGATAGTAGATTTTACATCCATACAAAGCTATGGCGGTTTCAATCTCCCGATGCCGTTCCGTTACGGATTGGACTTCAGCATCTCAACCATCATTGCCTTAGGACTTATTTTCATGATTACCGCTATCGAAGCATACGGTGACATCACAGCCAATTCGCTCATATCCGGCGAACCGGTGGAAGGAGAAACATTCGTAAAACGCGCTTCGGGCGGTATCCTTGCCGACGGCTTCAACTCCATGCTGGCAGGTATGCTCAACTCTTTTCCCAACTCCGTATTTGCCCAAAACAACGGGATGATACAACTGACGGGAGTGGCAAGCCGTTATGTAGGTTACTATATAGCAGGATTCCTGGTAATACTCGGGCTTTTCCCCGCCGTAGGCCTGGTATTTTCATTGATGCCGGAACCGGTATTGGGCGGCGCTACCCTGCTTATGTTCGGAACAGTGGCAGCGGCAGGCATACGCATCATCGCCGCACAGGAAATCAACCGTAAGGCAACATTAGTCATGGCTATCAGTTTCTCTTTGGGACTAAGCGTAGAACTGGTTCCGGAAATATTATGCCAACTTCCCGAAATACTAAGAAATATCTTCTCTTCGGGAATTACCACCGGAGGAGTAACAGCCATTCTGGCAAATGCACTGATTCATATCAAGGAATAAAAGAAAAAACTGCGAAGAATCCACTCCACTTTCTTTCATTAGAGAGGAAAATACCTCGAACAAAAAAACTCCGGCAAGACCCTGAAGGCCAAGCCGGAGTTTTTTATCTCAAGACGGATAAGGAAGGTTATCCGCCAAAGTTATCGAACATCAGGTTCTGAGCCGGAACGCCGAGGTCGTCGAGCATCTTCTCAACAGCCTTCGACATCGGGCCGGGACCGCACATGTAGTATTCGATGTCTTCGGGAGCTTCGTGGTCTTTCAAATAAGTCTCGTAAATTACATTGTGTACGAAACCCGGAGTGTACTTCACGCCCGCTGCATCGGCTGCCGGATCGGGACGGTCCAGTGCAAGATGGAACTTGAAGTTGGGGAAATCCTTTTCAATCTGCAGGAAGTCTTCCAGATAGAACACTTCATTCAATGCACGTGCACCGTAGAAGTAATTCATCACGCGATCTGTAGTGTGCAGTGTCTTCGTCATATGCATAATCTGTGCACGCAACGGAGCCATACCGGCACCACCACCGATCCACATCATCTCCTTCTTAGAGTCGAATATCGGATGGAAGTCTCCGTAAGGACCACTCATGGTTACCTTATCACCCGGTTTCAGGGTAAAGATATAAGAAGAAGCGATACCCGGCATTACATCCATGAAGCCCGGTCCCTGGTCTTTCGGCTTAAACGGAGGCGTAGCGATACGTACCGTCAGCATGATGCGGTCGCCTTCGGCAGGATAGTTGGCCATGGAGTAAGCACGGATGGTTTCTTCGTCATTGCGGCACTTCAAGCCCAACAGACCGAATTTCTCCCATGCAGGCAAGTATTCCTTACCGATAAGTTCCTTATCGATGTCCTTATCATAATCCATCGAATATTTAGGAATCTTAATCTGCGCATAAGAACCCGGAACGAAATCCATGTGCTCGCCTTTGGGCAAAGCAACGATGAACTCTTTGATGAACGTAGCCACATTCTTGTTGGAGATAACCTCGCACTCCCACTCTTTTACGCCCAGTACGCTTTCGGGAACCTTGATAGCCATATCGCCTTTTACCTTCACCTGGCAACCCAGACGCCAGTGATCTTGTATTTGCTTACGGCTGAAGTGCGGAGTCTCAGAAGGCAAGATTTCACCCCCACCTTCCATTACCTGGCATTTGCACTGTCCGCAGGAACCTTTACCACCGCAAGCGGAGGAAAGGAACACACCGTTTACAGACAGCGTATTCAGCAATGTAGAACCGGAAGCTACGTCCAGTTCCTTATCACCATTGATAGTCAGTTTTACATTACCCGAAGGCACCAAGAAATTCTTGGCAACCAGCAGGATAACAACAAGCAGGATGACAACCACGAGGAATACTCCAATGCTTGCTAATATCATATTCATATCCATTGTTTTATTCCTTTCTTTTAGATGTTCAAACCAGAGAAACACATAAATGCCATTGCCATCAGACCTACAGTGATAAACGTGATGCCCAGTCCTTTCAGTGGAGCCGGAACGTCAGAATAGGCCATTTTTTCACGGATGGCAGCCAAGCCTACGATAGCCAGCAACCAACCGATACCGGAGCCCAACGCATAAGAGACAGCATCAGCAATGCCACCGATGAATTTCGGGTCGCTCTCACCCAGCGTGATGCGCTGCTGCATGAAAAGAGAAGCACCCATGATGGCACAGTTTACAGCAATCAACGGCAGGAAGATACCGAGTGAAGCATACAGCGAAGGGCTGAAACGCTCTACAATCATTTCCACCAACTGAACGATAGCTGCGATTACAGCAATGAAAAGAATAAAGCTCAGGAAGCTGAGGTCAACGCCTTCAATGATTGCGTTGGCAGCCAGCACCTTTGTCTGCAATAAATAGTTGACCGGAAGCGTAACTACCAACACGAAAGTTACGGCGATACCCAGTCCCACGGCAGTCTTCACATTCTTCGATACGGCAAGGTAAGAACACATACCGAGGAAGAACGCGAATATCATGTTGTCCACAAAGATAGAGCGGACGAATAAACTTATTAAATGTTCCATATCTCTTCGATAAATTAAGAATTAAAGAATTAAAGAATTAAAGCAATGAGAACTTGTACTGCAGCAGAGCAGCCCATTTTTCATTCTTTCATTTTTCATTCTTCATTTATTTATTACTGCTTTTCCTGCAATTCTTTGTGACGTGCACGCTGATACCAGATGATGCAAGCGCAAAGAATCAATGCCATTGGCGGCATCAGCATCAAGCCGTTGTTCACATAGCCCAACTTCTGCAGAGGTTCATAGTTCAAGATGTTGAAACCGAGCAACGTTCCCGAACCCAGAAGCTCGCGGAAGAAAGCTACGATTACCAGAATCTTGGCATATCCCAAACCATTACCCACACCGTCAAGGAAAGACTCCCAGGGACCGTTCTGCATGGCAAATGCTTCCAAGCGCCCCATCAGGATACAGTTGGTAATAATCAGACCTACATATACAGAAAGCTGCACACTTACATCGTAAGCAAAAGCTTTCAGAATCTCACTTACAATAGTTACCAACGCGGCAACAACCACCAGCTGAACGATGATACGGATACGGTTGGGTATCGTCTTACGCAGCAGTGAAATCACTACATTGGAGAATGCCGTAATCACCGTCACTGAAAGACCCATCACAATGGCGGGCTCCAGCTTGGCAGTAACAGCCAAAGCAGAACAGATACCCAATACCTGCACGGTAACAGGATTGTTCAGTCCCAGCGGAGTAGAGAATATTTCTTTATTCTTCTTTGAAAACAATTGTCCCATATTCTTATTCCTCCTCATTATTATTAGTTAAAAAGTTCTTGTAGCTGCTCAGACAAGCCTTCAACATAGCATCCACACCAACAGAAGTGATGGTACCACCGGAAATGCCGTCCACCTGATAGTCAGGTTTCTCTACCTTGCCGTTCTTCACAACACCGAGGGCCACCTCGCCGTTCTCCAATGTTTTCTTTCCAGTGAATTCACCCTGAAACTGGGGAGTTGCAATTTCGGCACCCAGACCCGGAGTCTCACTGGCATGGGAGAAGTAAACACCGTAAACGGTATCCTTGTCGCTATTCAGTGCAACATATCCCCAGATAGCACCCCAAAGACCGGCGCCGTAAACGGGAAATACATATTTCTTCTCACCGTCAACCTCTGCCACGAATACATGCAGACGGTTATTTTCTTTGGCTTCTTTCTCGTAAGCGGTAGCAAATGCACCGGTATTCTCAGTCAGCTTACCGTCAACGTTCATCAGCATATCGCCCTTTACATATTTATTATATTCAGCTTCGGCATCCTTTACGTCCTTGATGTTGAGTGCAGCAAGAATCTGCTTCTTCGTGTCAAGTTCCACGTTCTTGTTCTGCGTCTCGCGCAAGGAAGAACTTACGAATGCCAGCAGGAATGCAACGATAACAACCATTACCGAAGCATAAATGATAGTATAACTATTACTATTGGTATTCATTTCTTTTCCGGTATTTATTAATTGTTAGACTTGATTGCACGTTTCTCGCGACGGCTGATGTTGCCCTGTACCACACAATAGTCAATCAGCGGAGCGAAGATATTCATCAGCAGAATGGCAAGCATCATACCTTCGGGATAACCAGGGTTGAGCACACGGATAATGATAGCCATGACACCAATCAGGAATCCGAAGATATACTTACCGGTCTCTGTACGTGCCGATGTAACGGGGTCGGTAGCCATGAACACGGCACCGAAGCAGAAACCACCCAGCACGAGGTGTTCGTACCAAGGCATCTGTGCCATCGGGGTGTCGGGACCGATTGTATTGAATACCCATGCCATGAAGGCGCCACCTACGAATACGGAAAACATCGTCTTCCAGCTTGCAATGCCCGTCCACAACAGCAAAATGGCACCCAGAGCGATGGCAATTACGCTTGTCTCACCGATAGAACCCGGAATAAGGCCGGTCACCATGTCCCAAGAGAATTCCGGAACGGCGCCCGAAGTAGCGGCTGCACCCAGCGGAGTAGCTACCGTCAGTCCGTCTACCGACTGCCCCAGACCAAAGATGCTGTCGCCCGATACCCAAACGGCATCACCGGACATCTTCGTAGGATAAGCAAAGAACAAGAATGCACGGGTAATCAAAGCTACGTTGAACACGTTCATACCCGTACCACCGAATACTTCCTTAGCAAAAATTACAGAGAATGCAGTAGCCACCGCTAGAATCCACAACGGGCAGTCTACCGGAACAATCATCGGAATCAAGATACCGGAAACCAGGAAGCCTTCCTGAATCTCCTCCTTCTTCCACTGAGCCACTACGAACTCAATGCCGAGACCTACTACATAAGATACAATGATTTTTGGCAATACAGCCAAGAAACCGTAGATGAACATTTCCCAGAAGCCGCCGGTGGCACCGGTAGCATGGAAATGCTGGTAACCTACGTTATACATACCGAACAGCAGTGCCGGTACTAACGCAATAACCACCATCGACATGATGCGTTTGCTGTCAATGGAGTCGTGAATATGCGTTCCCGATTTCGAAGTGGCATTAGGCACGAACAAGAATGTTTCGAAGCCGTCGAACACCGAACGAAATGCGTGGAATTTGCCGCCTTCTTCAAAGTTCGGCTTTATCTTGTCGAGATAATTTCTTAACGCTTTCATTAATATATTTACGATTTTACGATTTACAATTTACGATTTGCCAT
The DNA here is from genome assembly GCF_013874375.1 of Bacteroides sp. CACC 737. Classification (NCBI taxonomy): domain Bacteria; kingdom Pseudomonadati; phylum Bacteroidota; class Bacteroidia; order Bacteroidales; family Bacteroidaceae; genus Bacteroides; species Bacteroides sp. CACC 737. The sequence goes on along the minus strand of NZ_CP059408.1, from coordinate 1,129,457 downwards.
ACGCCCCGATTATGCCATTTCGGCACGAAGCATATCGAGTCCTGCACGTACGATGCGCTGCACTTCCACTTTGGAAGAACATACGAATTCGCAGAGAGCGAAATCTTCAGGAGCTACTTCGTAGATACCCAGAGCCTCCATACGGTCAATATCACCTGCAATGATTGCTTTCACCAGATATTCGGGGAAGATGTCCATTGGAAATACGCGGTCGTATTCGTTGGACATAATCATGTGACGTTCGCCACCCTTGATACGGGCATCTATCACATATTCCTTCTTGCCCATCAGCCAGCTGAAGTAAGAGCGGTTGACGCTGAACTGATTAAAGCGCGGCATAATCCAACCCAACATTTCATGGATTTCATCTCCTTCGGGAATAACGGTCAGCTGGCTGTCGAAAGAGCCGAGGAAGCCGTTCGGAGAAATTTTCTTACCGGTCAGCACGTTACCGCTGATGTAGCGGAGGTCCTTGTCGGTAGTCACGTTACCTTTGAAAACGTTCGTCAGCAGAGCGCCGACTTTCAGCTTGCAATAAGCGGGTTTCAACACTTCGGAACCCGTTACAGCTACCGTACGGGTCAAGTCTACATGACCGGTATTCATCAGACGTCCGATGAAAAGTACGGCTTCGGCACTGATAGTCCAGACCGTTTCACCTTTCACTACCGGAGAGATGTGGTTAATCTGTACACCCACGTTGCCTGCCGGATGCGGTCCGTCGAAAGCTGTTACGGTAACGTTCTTTGCCTGCACAAGGGCAGCAGCCTTTTGTTTTACACTAATACCCAGATACGTCTTTGCCATCTTTGACAAAGCGTCGAGTCCCGTCTGGAAGTTTGCTTCTTCTCCTTTCAGAGCGAATTCGAAATCGGGAGCCAGAGGATTACTGTCGAAAGCCGAAATGAAAATAGCTTTCGGAGTCACCGTCGGGTCAGCGATAACGTCGTACGGACGTTGGCGGATGAAAGCGAACATACCTGCCTGCAAAAGAGCTTCTTTTACCTGCTGGCCGCTCATCTTGGACGGGTCCATCTTGCCAAATTCCTCATAGTCTTGTTCAGTGGCAGCCTCTACAACGATGTTCAGCACCTTACGGCGCGCACCACGCTCCACGCTTGTCACTACGCCACTGACGGGCGAAACAAATTTCAATTCAGGATGATTCTTGTCGATAAACAAGGGTCCCCCGGCCATCACATATTCCTGCTCTTTGACCACCACTTTCGGAGTGATGCCTGTATAATCATCGGGAATCAGCGAATAAAATCCTGGTTCCTTAACAGACACAAGTTCCTGGGCAGCAGCGCCTTTCAGGTTGATGTCAAGGCCTCTACGTAACTTAATTACATTTGCCATGCGTTTATTTAAAATAATGGTTTCATTAATTTGCCGCAAAAGTAGCAAAAAAGAACGTGAATAAAGAGCAAAAAAGAAAGGAATTACGGAGAAATTTCCGTAATCCCTTTCGTTAACGAACACGAGAACAAGGATTAGGGGTTAAGGATTAGGGATTAATACCCTGCGGAATCATAGCGCAGCCCCACTAATCACTAATCCTTAACCTCTAATCCTTATCATCACTTTTCTTCAGCAAACATCGGGTCCCATGCCGGCAGGCGGATAGGTTTTTGTTTGAACAATTCCATCACTTTGGCAGGAACATACTTTGTCTCCACCACCAAGCGGAACATGTATTCATTGAACCACTCGTCGGTCATGATGAGATGTCCCTGGTAACCGGAAGCAGCTCCCCAGCTATTCTCTACCATCCATTTTACGGGCTTTCCGTCTTTGTTCAAGTCAACAGCCATCAAGGTCATGGCGTGGGACGAGCCGCTGGAGAAGGTCTGAATGCGTTGTTTTTTATCCATTCCGAAGGTAGTACCCATCAGTGACTCGTAGTCATAATTTTTCACATCAAGCAGACCGCGTTCAGAGTTCAGGAACTTGCCCACATCGCAAGAGAAGTACATCATGGTGCTGTCCTTCAAGGAGGCGATGGCCATCTCCTTAATATCCTCTACGGGCAGGTTGACATAAGTCCAGTTTTTACCGTCGTAACGGTGACGGTCGTAGTCTATTTCATAGCACTTATAATACTCACGACTGGGATCGTTCATCAGCATTACGTAGTTGGTCAGCAGTTGTTTGTCTCCATACTTCTCAAGGAAAGACATGGGAGTGTGATGCTCTATCTCCACGGGATTACCCTTAGCATCGTGGCAGACATAGTCGAACTCCGTGGGAGGTACACCAAGGTTCAGCACCAACATGCGGTAGATGGTTCCGAGCATTGTGGTTTTCTCCTTCTCCAGAGCTGCGGGCTTGGCACCGGCGGCAGCCATATCACGTAGTTGCAGACCATACTCTTTCAGCTTCAGAGAGATGAGGTTGGCCATGCGGGAGGTATTTTCACTGCTGTTTGTTTCAGGCATGGCATCTTTAGGAACAAGGCCGTATTTGGAAACAATGTCGGCCACACCGGTAAAGGTACCCCCATCGCTCAGCGGATGCTGGAAGAGCCATTCTACGGTTTTATCAGTCAGGGGACTCTTGGAGGTGTCGATGATGCCTTGCAAGAAGAGGTTTGCCTTCTCCAACTGGTCCCAGAAGAAAGGATAGACTTCGGAGAACTCAAAAGACTGGAAACCGTATTCGGCAAGGGTCTTGGCCCGCATCACGTTGAACCCGGTGAACAACCAGCAACGGCCGGACGACTTCTGGTCGGTGATGCCTCTGGACTCTACCTTGACGGAGAAGTGGGTATCCATGCCCTGCATATTCTCCTGGTTGAGTGCCAGTTTACGGATGTCATTATTGCCTATGGCATTGCGGAGAGCCTTGTCGGCAGCCGTGCCTTGATAACTTTGCTTGATTTGCCCAAGCATTTCGGGGCTGATGCCGCCTTTTCCTTCTTGTGCCTGCACAGAAAGCAGTGCGGCACTCAGAACAATTACAGATAAAAATCGTTTCTTCATTCAGATTATGTGTTTTTAGTTATTGATGTCTTGCTTCGTGAAGCAGACAAAAGTAATGTCTTTTTTGATAATTTTAGTGACATCTTTAGATTTATTATCTATTACAGTGAAAACTATTCGGAATAAAATAGTTTCCTTTGCACCCACATTTCGTACGACATGAAAAGATATATACTAAGCATTATCGCACTGGTGCTGTTCGCCACCACCCTTTATGCCCAGGAACAGACTGCGGCCGCCACAAACGACAGCGTTCCCGCACTGACAAAAAAAGAACTACGCAAGCAAAAGGTAGCGCGCCGGAATCTGCATTACAATATTCTGGGTGGACCCAGCTACACTCCCGACTTCGGTGCCGTGCTGGGAGGAAGCGCCCTGATGACCTTCCGCATAAACCCCAGCGACACCACGCAGTTGCGCTCCGTAGTGCCCATGGCCATCGCCTTCATGTTCAACGGTGGCATCAATCTTTTCTCCAAGCCTCAACTCTTCTTCAAGGGTGACCGTTTCCGTATCTTCGGAAAGTTTAGCTATAAAAATACGGAAGAAAACTTTTACGGCATCGGCTATAATACCAATAAAGATTACGTACGAAGCGACAGTACCAGCAAATACCGATACAGCGGCGTGCAAATCAACCCCTGGTTCCTCTTCCGGCTGGGCAACAGCAATATCTTTGCCGGACCTCAAATAGACATCAATTATGACCACCTGACGGAGCCCGGCAAGTTCTTGGTGAACGAACCTTCGTACAAAGAGGCAGGCGGTACGGCCAACGGCTACAACAACTTCAACTCCGGCCTCGGCTTCCTGCTGACATACGACAGCCGTGACGTTCCCGCCAACGCCTACCGCGGCATGTATCTGGATTTCCGCGGCATGATGTACACCAAATTCATCGGAAGCGACCAGACCTTCTACCGCCTGGAGATAGACTACCGCCAATACAAGTCACTGGGCAAGCGCAGGGTGCTTGCGTGGACGGCACAGACCAAGAACGTGTTCGGCGACGTCCCACTGACGCAATACGCCCTCACCGGAACGCCTTTCGACCTGCGCGGCTACTACATGGGGCAGTATCGCGACAAGTCCTCGCACGTGGTCATGGCAGAATACCGGCAGATGCTCAATACCGACCGCAGCACCTGGCTGAAGCGGATGCTCAACCACATAGGTTTTGTAGCCTGGACCGGGTGCGGCTTCATGGGCCCCACTCCTGGCAAGATAGAGGGCGTACTGCCCAACTATGGTGTAGGTCTACGCATTGAGGTACAGCCACGCATGAACGTCCGCCTGGATTTAGGCAAAAACACGGTAAACAACCAGATGTTGTTTTACTTCAATATGACAGAAGCGTTTTGAGTAACGCCTTACCTTGCCGTATCTGCCCGTCTCCCTCCTATGGAGAATGATTATAACATCAAAATGCCCTGAAAACCAAACTTTACCTCTTGAGACACAAACATTTCATTTTTCTTTTCTTTTTCTTGCATCAGTAAAAGATTATCCATACTTTTGGCAATCACATTTCTTTTTCCTCAAAAAGATAGCAAACAAAACAGAAGCATGAAAGTTCTTGAGATACTCTTCTGGATAAGTTTATTCATAGTGTTCTATACCTATATAGGCTATGGTATATTATTATATATTCTGGTCAAGATAAAAGAGTGCTTCCACACACCTACCCTCTGGCCTATGCCCACCGACAACGCATTGCCCCCATTGACTCTGTTTATCGCCGCCTATAATGAAGAAGATGTAGTGGACGAAAAAATGCGCAACTGTCTGGAGCTGGACTATCCTGCCGACAAGCTACGCATTCTTTGGGTGACCGACGGCAGCAACGACCGTACCAACGAACGCCTCTCCCGCTGGCCGCAAGCCACCGTCCTCCACCAACCCCAACGCCAAGGCAAGACAGCCGCCCTGAACCGCGGTATACATTTCGTAGGAACGCCCCTTGTCGTATTCACCGATGCCAATACGCACCTCAACCGAAAAGCCCTACGGGAGATAGTGCACGCCTTCACCGACCCTAAAGTGGGATGCGTGGCAGGCGAAAAACGTATTGCTGTGCAAAGTAAGGACAATGCTGCCTCTGGGGGAGAAGGGTTGTACTGGAAATACGAATCCACCCTCAAAGCGCTCGACGCACGCCTCTATTCAGCAGTAGGAGCAGCGGGTGAGTTGTTTGCCGTGCGCCGCAATCTGTTCGAAGAAATGCAAACAGACACGTTGCTCGACGACTTCACACTCTCCCTGCACATCGTCATGCAGGGACACACCATTGCCTATTGTGCCAATGCCTATGCCGTAGAAAGCGGCTCGGCAGATATGCGCGAGGAAGAAAAGCGCAAGGTGCGCATCGCTGCCGGTGGCTTGCAGTCTATCTGGCGGCTACGTCCGCTGCTCAACCCGTTCCGTTACGGCACATTCTGTTTCCAATATATTTCCCACCGGGTGCTGCGCTGGTCGCTCACTCCTATCCTATTGTTTCTATTGCTTCCCCTCAACACAATTCTCATCTTTACGACAAGCACGCCATTACTGTATGCCATCATCTGGCTGTTACAAGCTTTTTTCTACCTCATGGGAAGTTGGGGGTACTACCTTTCAACGAAGCATATAAAGAACAAGATACTTTTCATCCCCTACTATTTCCTTTTTATGAACGTCAACGTCATACGAGGATTCAACTACCTGCGCAAACGTAAAGACAATGCAAGCGGCGCATGGGAGAAGGCCAGAAGGGCATGAAACTAATACTATAAGAATGAAAAACATTTTAAAACAAGCTGAAAACGCCGAAAGACTGTTAAAGCAGACATCCGACACCATGATTCTTCTGGACAAAGACGGTATTTGTGTGGACATTGCAGTTTACAACATCAATCTCTGGTTCTTGAAGGAAGACCGGTTACTGGGCAAGAATCTGTTCCAACTAATTCCCTTATCCACTTATAACCAAATCTATCCGGACTTTAAAAGAGTACTGACGCACAAAATACGCTCTACCCATAACTACGAAATGGCCTTGAACGGCACCACTTATTTCTTCAAGTGTATCATGTCCCCCTTTGACGGAATGGTGCTCTGCCAATACCGCGACATCACGGAACGTAGCCAGCGCAAGCTGGAACTCGAAAGAAAAAACCAAGAGTTGAATGAAATCCAAAAAGCTGCGCTTATCGGAAACTGGCAATACGATTCAGACACCCAAAGCTTCAAATATGCCGGACACACCGATATCCTATGCACAGAGGAGACACAAGAAATCAATCTGAACGACTATCTGAAACTGATACTTCCCGAAGACCGGAAATCTTTCACCAACTGGCTGAAAGAAAACCTAAAAGGGAAAATGGAAAACAGTGTGGACTACCGCATCTTGCTTCAGGAAAAGATTTTCTATATACGGCTCAAGGCCTTTGCACGCGAATATCATAAAGACAAAAATACCATTCTGGAAGGATATATACAGAATATCACCGACATTCAGCAACGGCGCAACGATATCAACTTGCTGACACATGCCATCAACAACTCCACCGAAGATATTTACTCGGCACACGAAGACGGTACACTGATATTCGGCAACCGCTGCTTCAAGGAGCGACATGGCATCGGCAATACCCAAGACATCACGAAACTGAAAATATACGACTTGCCTTCGTATGGAAGAGACAAAAAATCGTGGAAAGAATTTGCAGAATGTGTCAAACGCGGAGAAACCTCCCAAGGCTATATTGTTCACAATCCGTTGCCACTGCGTCCGGAAGTACTCGCCATAGAAGGAAACGCCTATTGGGTAACGAGTGACAAAGGCGAAGGGACGGTCTGGACTTTCGGAAGGGATGTATCCACACGCATCCGGCATGAGCAACAAATCAAACAGTTCAACCTGATTCTGGACAAAATCATCGAAAACCTCCCGGCAGGCATTGTCGTGAAGGACATCAACAACAACTTCAAGTACCTCTACCGCAACCGCGAATCGTACAACCGCGAAATCCCCATACAAGAGGCATTGGGGAAAGACGACTTCGACTTTTATCCCCTGGAGACTGCCCAGGAAAAAAGAGCACAAGACATTGAAATAGCCAGGACCGGCAAAGAGATGCACTGGATTGCGGAAGAACGCGACGGAAACGGACCCCCCATCTATCTGGACAAGCGAAAGATGAAGATTGAAAGCAACGACTTCTCCCCCATCCTGCTGAACATCGAATGGGACATCACGGAAATGGAACAGATGAAACGGGAATTGCTCGTAGCCAAGGAGAAAGCCGAGACTTCCGACCAGCTCAAATCCGCTTTCCTCGCCAACATGAGCCATGAGATACGCACACCGCTCAATGCCATTGTAGGCTTCTCGCGCATCATTGCCGAAAGCACCGACGAGAAGGAACGGCTAGGCTATTACGAAATAGTAGAATCGAACAACGAACGCCTGCTCCAGCTCATTAACGAAATTCTCGACTTATCAAAAATCGAATCGGGTATCGTGGAGTTCACCATCACGCCCGTACGCCTCCATCCGCTCTGCAAGGAGATACACGACACACATATTTTCCGCTGTCCCAAAGGAGTGGAGCTGATATACGAACCCTCTGACGAGAATATCGTGATTGACGGAGACAAGAACCGGATTTTCCAGGTCATTTCCAATCTGATAGGCAATGCCTTCAAGTTCACCCCCGCCGGGTACATCAGTTACGGGTATCACCGGGAAGGCAAGTATGTAGCATTCCACGTCACCGATACGGGTATGGGAATTGCACCGGACAAAGTGGACCGGATATTCGAACGTTTTGTCAAGGTGAACAACTTTGCCCAAGGCACCGGATTGGGACTTTCCATCTGCAAGACTATCATCGAACGCCTGGGCGGCAACATATCCGTCACTTCGGAAGTGGGTAAAGGCACCACATTTATTTTTGTCCTCCCACTGGAATCCTCCAGCAAAACAGAGATGGAAAAGAAGGAAGAGAACAACCGGGAAACGACAGCAAAGGCACATTCCACAGAGCAGAGGAGCAGAAATACAGCCCCCGGAACTTCCCCGAAGAATGAAGAAGCCGGAACACTCCCTACCCCTCCTTCCAAAACCATCCTGATTGCCGAAGATACAGAAAGCAATTTCATCCTAATTAACGCCATTTTAGGCCGGCTCTATCGGTTGAAACATGCCAAAGACGGCATGGAAGCCGTAACTATGTTCGAGGAAGTCCATCCCGACCTCATCCTGATGGACATGAAAATGCCCAACCTTGACGGAATCGACGCCACACGCATCATCCGTGAACTGGCGCCGGACATCCCCATCATCGCCCTTACAGCCTATGCCTACGAACACGACAAGCAGGCTGCCCTGGAAGCAGGTTGCAACGACTTCCTTACCAAACCCTTCACCCAAGAAGTACTGAAGGAAACCATCAAGAAATGGTTGGACAATAAAGGATGACTGAAAGGACTGTAGGGTGATAAACTATCGCATTATCACCCTACTACGTTATCAACTTTCAGTGAAATTCCACTTTTTCAAGTTCTCATTTATGCAAAGATATCACTCCGCTGGATATAGGCTATCACATCGCCTTTATTGACCACATCCCCTTGCTTGGCACAGACTTCCACCACACGTCCGGTAAATCCGGTCCATATCTTCTCGTATTCACCCCACGGCGTAGAGATGTAGCAGAACACCTCATCATGCTGGTACTTGCGTCCAATGAAAGGAGCAGAAGAAGGACCTTCGACAGAAACCTCCCAAAGCACTTGCCCTTTGGAAGGCGCGATTATCGGGTCTGCCTTTGCACGCTTCAGCTTCTTGATTTCCTCTTCCGAGTATCCGTTTTTGGCCATCGCCGCATCCTTGGCACGCTGCAGGTCATCCTCAAAACGTTTCTTGGCAACGCCGGATTTATAGTCGCGATACTGCCGGTCGTGCATGGCAAGCTCGAAGAGTTCCTCGTCATCATCGCCATATTCCCAACCGTTTTCGTCCATCTCTTTCCGGTATGTATCCAGAGCATCCGGGTAGTTCAGCTGCGGGTCCGTATCCACGAACTCAAAACCCTTGGACTTGGCCAGTTCCACTATCTCGGGCGCCAAAGTACCGGGCAGGCGTCCGCTCTTGCCCAGAATCATGTCCCACGTATGGTTGTCTATCATCGTCCAGCGCTCCTCTCCCTTTACTTGCTGCATGAGGTTCATCAGAGCCACATTCTTCACATACTGGCTGAAAGGAGTCACCAAAGGAGGATAGCCCAGTTTGGGCCATACATATTCCACTTCGTCGAACAGCATGACGAGTAAGTCGTCCAGACTGAGTTCCGGCTCATTCTTGCCGCGCAGTATCATGTTGATGCCGGAATGCACTCCCTTCAAGTCGGCCATCATGGAGCCCATCATGCCACCCGGCAAACCGCACTTCAGCAAGAGTGAGGACATATGTTTATTGGTGGGATCCATGAAATAACCCAAGAAATCGTCAATGAACTCCTGCGTCATGGCACGGGCTTTCATGTAGGCTTTCATGTTTATGTCGGGCACCTGAAAACCCAGATCTTTCAGCATGGCCTGCACGGAGATGATGTCCGGATGAACCTTGCCCCACGACATGGGTTCCATCGCCACATCGATGATGTCGGCACCGTTCTCGCAGACTTCGAGAATGGAAGCCATGGAAAGTCCGGGACCGCTATGCCCGTGGTATTGTATCAGCACATCGGGATGCTTCTCCTTAATGGTTCTGACAAGCTGTCCCAGCATACCCGGACGTCCGATGCCAGCCATATCCTTCAAGCAGATTTCGGGTGCCCCGGCTTCAATCAACCGGTCGGCAATACCGGCATAGTATTCCACCGTATGGACAGGAGAATAGGTGATACAGAGCGTAGCCTGCGGTATCATGCCCGCTTCCAGGGCATATTTGATAGAAGGAATTATGTTCCGCGTCTCGTTCAGTCCGCAGAAGATACGGGTAATGTCCACACCCTGGGCATGCTTCACCTTGTACATCAGCCGGCGCACATCTGCCGGAACGGGATACATGCGCAGTGCATTCAGCCCGCGATCAAGCATATGCGTCTGTATACCTGCTTCCCTGAAAGGCGCGGTAAAGGCGCGTACAGCCTTATTGGGATTTTCGCCGTACAGAAGGTTTACCTGCTCAAAAGCTCCTCCGTTCGTTTCGACACGTGCAAAACAGCCCATTTCTACTATCAACGGAGCAATGCGTACCAACTGGTCTACCCGGGGTTGATACTTACCGGACGACTGCCACATGTCCCGGTAAACAAGACTGAATTTAATTTCCTTTTTCATCATAGTCAGTAATAAGAGATTTTTTCTTCGGTTAACTTAACATATACAAATATAAAGGATTATTCTGACATATAGTCAAGAATAATCCTTAAAAATTCATCGCAATCAATATGTTATATATCATATTGCTACTACCAAACTATTATCAGATGAAATCTTTCAGTTCATCCTGCAACTTCTGACGTGTAAAGAAGATGCGGCTTTTCACTGTTCCGAGTGGAAGACCGAGACGTTCGGCAATCTCACGGTACTTGAAACCAGACACGTGCATGGAGAAAGGGACTTTATAGTCGCGTGGAAGGGCATTGACGATGCGGTGCATTTCTTTTAGGTCGTAGGCACCTTCGGTACTGGCAAAACCAGAGTCCTGGGGCATGCTGAGGTGATACTGATTGTCCGTCTGGTCTACAAAAGTCTGTTCGCGAACTATTTTCCGGTAATTATTGATAAAGATGTTGCGCATAATGGTATACATCCAACCTTTGAAATTGGTGTCGGGTTCAAATTTGTCTTCGTTATCCAAAGCCTTGAGAGACGTCTCTTGCAACAAATCATTCGCTTCTTCCCGGTCGGCTGTCAACTTGTATGCAAAGCGAAGCAGTTCTTCTTGCACTGCAAGTAAATCTTTTCTAAAACTGTAAGTATTCATACTTTGCTCAATTTTTAAATAGTTAATAATGGTTTAGGTTTTACGGTTGCAAGTATAAGGAAGATTTGAAGCTCCGGGGGACGGAATACGGTTTTTATTAGGGGTAAAAACTATCATTTGACAGTTTCCACCCCCTCTATGATAGTTTACGGGTGATATCATGTACTGAAAATCATCATTTTTCCGAAGATTTCGTAAATGTTACGTGATTTTTTTATAGCTTTGCCTACATATAGGGAAACACTTTTATTATATAAAAACACTTTATTTTATGAAATCATTTCAATTAAAGTCACTTCTTCTGCTGGCTGCCGTCATCATCTCCCTGCCCTCCTTTGGACAAGGACTGAAAGCGTTCAAGCTGAAGAACGGTCTTTCCGTATATATATGGGAAGACGAATCCAAATCGGACGTATTCGGACTGGTAGGCGTACGTGCCGGTTCCATCAACGACCCCGAAGAGTACACGGGACTTGCACACTACCTGGAGCACGTCATGTTTAAAGGAACAGACAAGATAGGCGCGCTGAACTGGACGGAAGAAGAACCGATCTACAAGGAAATCATCGCCAAGTACGACCAGATGGCCGAAGAAGCCGACCCGGTAAAAAAAGAAGCCATCAGCAAGGAAATCAATGAGCTGACCGTCAAGGCCGGAAAGCTGGGGCTTCCCAATGAATACTCCAACCTGATGGAAAGCATGGGCGCCAAAGGGGTAAATGCAGGAACCTACTATGACTGGACCTTCTATCACAGCTCCTTCCCTGCCTATCAGATAAACAAATGGCTGGAGATTTCCTCACAACGTTTCCTGCATCCCGTATTCCGTTCCTTCCAGTCGGAGCTGGAAAACGTGTACGAAGAATATAACCGTTCACAAGATGACCAGGGACGTGCACAGAACCAGTTCGTGATGGAGAAAGCTTTTGAGGGACATCCTTACTCCCGTTCCATCATCGGCCTGCCCGAACATCTGAAGAATCCCCGCCTGAGCAAGCTGATTGAATTCTACGAACAATGGTATGTACCCGAAAACATGGTACTGGTACTCGTAGGAAACATCAAAGCCCAACAAATCAGCGGACGCATCAATGCCGCCTTCGGGCGTCTGGCTGCAAAGCCCGCACCCGAGCGCAAGGTCTACCAGAACCTCGAAATAAAAGGCCGCAAACAATATTCGGCCAAAGTGGGATTCTACCCGCAAGTGGCAATGGTATTCAACGGAGTGCCTGCCGGACATCCCGACGAAGATGCTCTGGACATCGCCCTGGCACTGCTGAACAACAACAGCCAGACCGGAACCATGGACAAGCTGGTACTGGACGGTGAGCTGACCAGCGCCGGAGCCTACACCCGTACTTTCCGTGAACAAGGGCGCGCCATCGTAGCGGCCATTCCCCTCTACGACGAAAACCAGCGCCGTTTCGAGTCTACCAAAAGCGCCGAAAAGAAAGCCTTGAAAGCCATCCAGCAAATCGCCAACGGAGAATTCGAGGACTGGAAAATTGATGCCATCAAAGCCGAGAAATGCCGCCAGTTCGACCTGGAAATGGAGTCGAACGAGGACAAGGCCATGATACTGATGAACGCCTTCTACAACGAGCAGGATTTGGGCGACATACTCAACTACAAGGACAAGATTATGGCCATCACTACTGACGACATCAAGCGGGTAGCCAAGAAATACCTGTCGGACAACTACCTGGCCCTATATATCGAAAAAGGGAAACCTGACAAAAACGCCAAGATTGAGAAGCCGGGGTACAAACCCGTAGAACCTCCGGTAGGCAAGGAATCGCTTTATGCAACGCAATTCAAGAACCTGCCCATCGGACAGATGGAAGAGAAATTCGCAGACTACGGCGAAGTGCAAATCAAGCAGCTGAACGACCGTTCCAAGATGTACTACACGCCCAACAAGGAGAACAACGTATTCCAGCTGATTGTACAATACGGAGCCGGTGAACGCGAATTCCCGAAACTGGGCTATGCCGCCCAACTGATGAACAACGCAGGTATCATGGGAGCCTACGAACCGCAAGAGCTGAAAGAAGAACTCAGCAAGCTGAACGCAACCTGCCACGTGACAGCCGATGAAGACAACCTCTACATCATCATGGAGGGCTACGAAGCCACCCTGCCGCAAGCCTGCCAGCTACTTTCACGCCAGATTCTGATGCCGAAATTGGACGAAAAGCAACTAGCACGTCTGAAAGGTTCGGCAATGGGTATGCGCCAGCAGCGTAAAGACAACGTCAGCATCCTGAACGAAGCGCTGCGCCAGTACATGCTCTACGGAGAGAAATCAGACTACATCAAGGAGCTGACCGACAAGGAGATTTACGAATTGCAGATTTCAGAACTGACGGGCGACATCAACCGTGCCTCCAACTACGAGGCAAAGGTATTCTTTACCGGAACACTCCCCTTCGACCAAGTATACGACATCCTGAGCAAGAACCTCCCGTTGGTAGCCAACGAACGCCCGTCCAACTCCCCGCAGGCAAAGGAGATGATGCCGGTAACCGAAAACACCGTCTACTTCCTGCCTAACAACGATGCAGAACAAGCCCAAATCCACCTCTACATCCCGATGCAGAAGGCTGACAAGAAGGACGACGTGCTGCGTAGCGCATTCAACCAGTACTTCGGTCTCGACTTCACCGGCATCGTTCTGAACGAAATACGCGAAAAACGCTCCATGGCCTATACAGCCTACGCATTCGTCGGCACGCAAGGCATAGCCGGAAAAGCAAGCTACCTGCGCGGCTACATCGGTACCCAGAACGACAAGGCAAACGATGCATTGGACGTACTGATGAGTCTCGTCAATGACATGCCGAAGAATCCGGAACGTATCGGCAACATCAAGAGCTACCTCCGCCAAGCCATGCTGACCAGCCACCCCAGCTTCCGCAACAAAGCTATGGAACTGGTAGACTTGGGCTACAGAGGCTACACGGACGACCCAGCCAAAGAAAACCTGCCGAAAGTAGATGCACTGACCTTTGACGACATCGTGAAGTTCTACGAAGAGAACATCAAAGGCAAACCTTACTGCATCTCCATCATGGGCAACCCGAAGGACATCGACCTGAAGCGGCTGGAGAAATTCGGCAAGGTAGTGAAACTGAACGAACGCAAGCTCTTCAACACGAAGGATGCATTGTTCTAACCTAGTCTTATCTCTTTAGCAATCCTATCCTCGCTCCCTTTAATAAGGGGAACGAGACATATGAAAAATTCCCCGACATTTCGGTTTGAAAATGCCGGGGAATCTTATTTTAAAACATCTGGGAAGTGCTTCTCCGGAATGTCCGAGTTTCACCGGAAAATCCCTGAGGTTTTCAGACTGCAAACAACGGACTACATTTCCTGCTCCTCTTCATTACCCGAAAGGATAGGAAGGCAAATCCTATACTTTACTGCCAGTATACGGGTAACGAACACCGTCACACCACCCACAATCTGGCACACGAAAGACTCCATCCCCAGAAGGTGGCACATCCAGTAGAAGGTTCCTCCCACCACACAAGCCATCGCATAAATCTCCTTCCGGAATATCAGCGGAATTTCGTTGATGAATACGTCACGTATCACACCTCCCGCAGCCCCGGTAATGCTGCCCATGATGATGGCCACCCAGAAGGGATAGCCCAGCGCGATGCTCTTGCCCACACCAACGACCGTGAACAGTGCCAGGCCGATACTGTCGAATATGAAGAATGTATTGTGCAGATGGATGAGATGCTTACCGAAGAGGATGACCCACAACAAGGCCAGTCCGGTACAAATCAAATAAATAGGGTCCGTCATCCAACCCGGGGTGACGTCCAGCAGCAGGTCGCGTATCGTACCGCCTCCGATGGCCGTCACAAAACCCACCACATACGCTCCAAACCAGTCGAACCGCTTGGCCGAGGCCAGACGTATGCCACTAATGGCAAAGGCAAATGTGCCAATGAAATCGAGTATCTGAACAAATGTTGGCATTATCACTTTGAGAATTAAAAATTAAAAATTAAACAAGTGCTTCGAGTATCCAAAATTAAATCCGAGTATCCAAAACCGAAAAAGATAATACATATTTCAACAGACACTCTGAAAATAATAGGCAAAGTAACAAATAATTTCCCTAAGAAAGCGTATTTTTGTATCGACATTTTTTTACCAATTACGACAATGAAAATAACAATCGTATCGGGCGCACGCCCCAACTTCATGAAAATAGCCCCCATCTGCCGCGCCATCGACGCCGCCAGAGAGGCAGGAAAGAACATCTCCTACCGCATCGTCTACACCGGTCCGCAGGATGACACCAGCCTGGATGCCTCGCTCTTCTCCGACCTCTCTATGAGGAAACCGGATGCCTGCCTCGGCGTCACCGGACATGACCACTCGCAGGTGGCAGCCTCCATCATGCTTGCCTTCGAGCGCGAGTTGGACGGGCACCCAGCACAAGTCGTACTGGTGGTAGATGACATGACCGCCACCATGAGTTGCTCCATCGTCGCCAAGAAGCGCGGGCTGAAGGTGGCGCACGTCATAGCAGGCACGCGCTCCTTCGACATGAACATGCCCCGCGAAGTGAACCGAACCATCGTGGACGCCATCTCCGACTATCTCTTCACTGCCGGCATGGTGGCCAACCGCAATCTCAACCAAGAGGGTATGATACCCGACTATATCCACTACGTGGGCAACATACTGATTGACACCATCCGCTTCAACCGCCACCGCCTGGTGCAGCCCATGTGGTTCTCCAGCCTCGGCCTGCGGAAAGGAAACTACTTGCTACTAACCCTCAACCGCCGTGACCTGCTGGCAAAGAAGGCCGTGCTGCACTCCCTGCTCCAAACCGTCATCGAAAAAGCCGACGGCATGCCTATCGTCGCCCCTCTGCACCCCTACGTACAAAAGGCAGTGAAGTCACTGGGACTGGATGCCCCTAACCTGCACATCCTGCCTCCACAGAGCTACCTGCACTTCGGGTTCCTCATCAATCAGGCACGGGGCATCGTCACCGACTCGGGCAACATTGCCGAAGAAGCCACCTTCCTTGACGTCCCCTGCATCACCCTCAACACCTACGCCGAGCATCCCGAAACCTGGCGTATCGGTACCAACGAGCTGGTCGGCGAAAACTCCTTCGCCCTCTCCGCCTCGCTCGACAAGCTGCTGCACGGAGAATGGAAGCACGCCATCCTACCCGACCGCTGGGACGGACGGACGGCGGAACGCATCGTACAGACACTACTGAACGGCAACAATTCATAATCCTCCATAAATTCTATCCCAAGCTTGCAAACGTCTATCCCAAACCTACGGACGCTTATCCCAAGCTTGGGTCTTTCTATCCCAAGGCTTGGGATAGAGCTTTCTCCATACATTGCGCAACTTTATCCTTTATATCCGGCAACTTCTCTACAAGGATTCCGTACATTTTTTATCTGTATCCAGCAAACAAGACATACGACTTTCACGTTCATTTAACCATATCTCCCGTTTCTTTAGTCTATATTTGCTTCTTGATTAACCTTAATTTGTTAACTTTGTGCCCGAATTATCTGTAACTTATGAAGCAAAGATATATAATTTATGCCCTTTTCCTGCTGTCACTGTTTGTCTCCATCAGCGCATCCGCCCAAATTAAGGGTGTCATCACAGACTCTCTCACGAACGAACCGCTGATGTATATCACCGTACAGTATGAAGGGAAAGGTGTAGGCGGCATCTCCAACGCAAACGGTGAATACCAGGTTGAAACCCACAAAGGCTGGGATGAGCTGACATTCTCCGCTGTAGGTTATATCACCAAGAAAGTGAAACTGAATCCCGGTACCCGGGTGCTGAACGTCAAGTTGCAACCGGACGACATCATGCTCTCCGAGGTCGTCGTGAAACCCAAGAAGGAGAAATATTCCCGCAAGAACAACCCCGCCGTGGAGTTTATGAAGAAGGTCATCGAGAACAAGAAGGCCTTGAAACTGGAAGAGAACGACTACTATCAGTATCAGAAATATGAAAAGATGAAGATGTCGCTCAACGACGTTACCCCCGACAAAATGGAGAAAGGTATTTACAAGAAATTCTCCTTCTTCAAAGACCAGGTGGAGGTATCGCCCAAGACCAACAAGATGATTCTACCCATCTCCATCAAGGAGACGGCGAGCAAGACCATTTTCCGTAAAAGCCCCAAGAGCGAAAAGACCATCATCGAAGGCATGAACTCCACTGGTATCGAAGAGTTCTTCAACACCGGAGACATGCTGGGGACCATCCTTACGGACGTATTCTCCGACATCAACATCTACGACGACGACATCCGGCTGCTGCAACGCCGCTTCGTCAGCCCCATCGGTCGCGGAGCCATCAGCTTCTATAAGTACTATCTGATGGACACACTCATGGTGGACAAGCAGGAGTGCGTCCATCTGACTTTCGTTCCGCAGAACCCGCAGGACTTCGGTTTCACGGGGCACCTTTACGTGGTGAAGGACTCCACCTATGCCGTGAAGAAATGTACCATGAACCTACCCAAGAAGACGGGTGTCAACTTCGTGGAAAACCTCGACATCGTGCAGCAGTTCGAACAACTGCCCGACAGCAACTGGGTGTTGACCGACGACGACATGACCGTGGAACTACACTTCGTGAAAGGTATCCAAGGCCTGGAAGTGCAACGGACCACCAAATACAGCGACTATCAATTCACGGAAATAGAGCCCCGCCTCTTCCGTCTGAAAGGAAACGTCATCAAGGAAGCGAACATGCTTGCCAAGAGCGACGAATACTGGGCGAAAGTCCGCCAAGTACCCCTCACCAAGAAAGAGAGCACGATGGACGTATTCATGAACCGCATCGAGCAGATTCCCGGCTTCAAGTACGTTATCTTCGGGGCGAAAGCCTTGATTGAGAACTTCGTGGAGACGGGTGGCAAGAAGCATCCCAGCAAGTTCGACTTCGGTCCCATCAACACGATGATAACCAGCAACTACGTCAACGGCACGCGCTTCCGTCTGAGCGGTATGACAACAGGTAACCTTGACCCGCATTGGAGCCTGAGCGGCTACGGTGCCTACGGAACCAAGGACAAGAAATGGTTCTACTCCGGACAGGTGGCCTACTCCTTCAACAAGCGCGAATACGTATTGTGGGAGTTCCCGAAACACTATATCGCCTTCAAGTACACCTACGACGTGATGTCTCCCATGGACAAGTATCTCGCCACGGACAAGGACAACTTGTTTGTCGGCTGGAAATGGACGACGGTGGACCAGATGTCCTACATGCGCGACGCCACGCTGACTTACGAGCTGGAGACCAATACCGGCTTCTCCGTACAGGCCATGGCGCGCCATCGTAACGACCAGCCTGCCGGACAATTGCAATACTGGAAGAACAACGGAGGAACACCCGGACAATGGGACGAAAAAAATACGTTGGTGCACGACATCACCACCACCGAGCTGGGTGTGACTTTGCGTTACGCTCCCGGTGAGACCTTCGTCAACACCAAGCAACGCCGCGTGCCCGTATCGTTGGATGCGCCCACCTTCACCCTCTCCCACACCGCCGGATTCAAGGGCGTGCTGGGTGGAGAGTATAACTTCAACCTGACGGAAGCCAGCATCCGCAAGCGCTTCTGGCTCGGCTCGTGGGGCAAGCTGGACGTAACGGCACGTGCCGGTGCGCAATGGAACACCGTTCCCTTCCCCCTGCTGAACCTGCCGATGGCGAACCTCTCGTACATCACGCAGAACAACGAGTCCTTCAACCTCATCAACAACATGGAGTTCCTGAACGACCGCTACGCCTCCCTCAACCTAAGCTACGACATGAACGGAAAACTCTTCAACCGCATCCCGCTCATCAAGAAGCTGAAGTGGCGCGAGATGTTCCGCATCCGTGGCTTGTGGGGCACGCTGACGGACAAGAACAACCCGTACAAGAGCAACAATCCCGACTTATTCCTCTTCCCCATGCGCGACGGTGTACCCACCAGCCACGTCATGGGCAAGACTCCCTATGTGGAAGCCAGCGTAGGTATCTACAATATCTTCAAACTGCTCCACATAGAATATGTACGTAGGCTGACCTATACGGACATACCGGGAGTGAAGAAGGGCGGTATACGCTTCATGATATTAATGATATTTTAAGAGTTACATACTATGCAACCATTAGCAGAACGGCTTAGACCAAGAACATTAGATGAATATATCGGTCAGAAACATTTAGTGGGACCAGGTGCAGTGCTGCGTAAGATGATTGATGCAGGACGTATCTCTTCGTTTATCCTATGGGGTCCTCCGGGAGTGGGAAAGACAACCTTGGCGCAGATTATCGCCAACAAGCTGGAAACTCCTTTCTATACGCTCAGTGCCGTGACCAGCGGCGTGAAGGACGTGCGCGACGTGATAGAGCGCGCCAAGAGCAACCGTTTCTTCTCGCAAGCCAGTCCCATCCTCTTCATTGACGAGATACACCGCTTCAGCAAATCGCAGCAAGACTCACTGCTGGGAGCCGTGGAGCAAGGCACCGTGACGCTGATAGGCGCCACCACGGAGAACCCTTCGTTCGAGGTCATCCGCCCGCTGCTGTCCCGCTGCCAGCTCTATACCTTGAAGTCACTGGAGAAGGACGACCTGCTGGAACTGCTGCAACGTGCCATCACCACAGACACCGTGCTGAAGGAACGGAAGATAGAACTGGAAGAAACCACCGCCATGCTCCGCTTCAGCGGAGGAGACGCCCGCAAGCTGCTCAACATCCTCGAACTGGTGGTAGACTCCGAAGCCGCAGACCCTGTCCTCATCACCGACGACATGGTGACCGAACGCCTGCAACAGAACCCTCTTGCCTACGATAAGGACGGCGAGATGCACTACGACATCATCTCCGCCTTTATCAAATCCATTCGCGGCAGCGACCCGGATGGCGCCATCTACTGGCTGGCGCGCATGGTCGAAGGAGGTGAAGACCCTGCCTTCATAGCCCGCCGCCTCGTCATCTCCGCCTCCGAAGACATCGGACTGGCCAACCCCAACGCACTGCTGCTTGCCAACGCCTGCTTCGACACGCTGATGAAAGTGGGATGGCCCGAAGGACGTATCCCACTGGCAGAAGCCACCATATACCTTGCCACCAGCCCCAAGAGCAACTCCGCCTATATGGCCATCAACAATGCCCTGGAACTGGTACGTGAAACGGGCAACCTCCCCGTCCCTCTGCACCTGCGCAACGCCCCTACCAAGCTGATGAAGCAGTTGGGCTACGGCGAGAAGTACAAGTACGCTCACGACTACCCCGGCAACTTCGTCAAGCAGCAATTCCTGCCCGACGAATTGAAAGACCGCCGTATCTGGGAGCCACAACTCAACCCTGCCGAGCAGAAGCACAAGGAACGGATGCAGCAACTCTGGGGAGAGGAAAAGAAATGGTAAACTATCAATTAAAATTAAAAGTTAGAGATTAAAACTCGGATACAGAAAATCCCCACAACAAATAACTTATAACTCCATGAATATAGTAGTATTAGACGGCTATGCCGCCAACCCCGGCGACCTTTGCTGGGACGAATTGCAAGCCTTGGGCGAGTGCACCATCTACGACCGCACCGCCCCTGCGGAAGTATTGGAACGCGCCGCTGGTGCAGAAATCCTGCTGACCAACAAAACCGTGCTCACCGCTGAGCACATGGCGGCACTGCCCGAACTGAAATACATCGGTGTGCTGGCTACCGGATACAACATCGTAGACACCGCCGCTGCCAAAGAACGCGGCATCATTGTCACCAATATTCCCGCCTACAGCACCGACTCCGTTGCCCAGATGGTCTTTGCCCATATTCTGAACATCACCCAGCAAGTGCAACACCACTCTGAAGAGGTGCACCGAGGCCGCTGGACAGCAAGCAAGGACTTCTGCTTCTGGGACACGCCGCTCATCGAACTGCGCGAAAAAAAGCTCGGAATCGTAGGCCTGGGGCACACCGGCTTCACCACCGCCCGCATCGCCATCGGCTTCGGTATGAAGGTATGTGCCTACACCTCCAAGACCAACTTCCAGCTTCCTCCCGAAATCCGCAAGATGGAGCTGGACGAGTTGTTCCGCGAATGTGACATCATCAGCCTGCACTGTCCCCTCACCGACTCCACCCGCGAGATGGTGAATGCAGAACGGCTCCGGCTGATGAAGCCCACCGCCATCCTCATCAATACCGGACGCGGCCCGCTCATCAACGAACAAGACCTTGCCAATGCACTTAACAACGGCACCATCTATGCCGCCGGCGTAGACGTACTCTCGCAGGAGCCTCCCCGTGCCGACAATCCATTGCTCTCTGCCCGTAACTGCTACATCACTCCGCACATTGCCTGGGCAAGCACGGCCGCGCGCGAACGCCTCATGCTGATTATGCTCGAAAACATCAAAGCCTACCAAGACGGCAAGCCGGTGAACGTAGTGAATAAATAACAGACATTACAGCATCTCTTCGCTGTATATCCCGGTGGAAGAGATGCTGTAACAAGCTCTGTATGGCAGGGTACCATAACAAAACAAACAAGCAAACAACATGGGAAAGTCCGCCGTAAAAGGTCTGTTCTACATCTGCCTGATAGCAGCAACATTCGTTTTGGCCACCATCACCATAGTGGCAGCCTTCTCAGGAAACGTGGCTCCGGTCGATTCCGCCATCATGCCATTACTGGGGCTGGCAGTGCCCGTACTCCTGATTGTCAATCTGATAACGGCACTCTGCTGGGCATTGGCCCATAAGCGCTGGGCACTGGTTCCGCTGGCGGCATTCTTCTGCAACTGGGGATATCTGACGTCTGTCTTCCAGCTCCACCTGCCGAAAGACAAAACCCCGGCAGGCAAGTATCTGAAGATAGCCACCTACAACATACACAACTTTGGAGGTGAGATTACCGGTTATTCCTGCAAGGAGATAGCCCGGTACATGCAGCAGGAGGGCGTGGATGTGCTGTGCTTCCAGGAGTTCGGAGACAACAGCGACTTCCCCACGGACAGCATACGGCGCATACTCTCGCATTGGTCACACGCGCTCATCCCTTCCGAAGACTCCAAGGGCGTACTGCCTATCGCCGTATTCAGCCGCTATCCATTGGCGAACCACCGTTTCATCACTTACCAGCGCAGCTCCAACTGTAGCATGATGTGCGATGTAGCGATGGATACGGATACCATACGTCTGATAAACAACCACCTGCAGACCACCAGCGTCAGCCAGAAGCGCAGGAAGTGGGAACGCGAGCTGGCCACCGACGACACCCGCCGCGAAGTCCAGGCAGCCAAAGATGCCGCAGGCACCCTGCACGAAAACTTCGTGAAACGGGCCACACAGGCTTACGTCATCAGCCACTACGCCAAGGCCAGCCCCTATCCCGTGCTGTTATGCGGTGACTTCAACTCGATACCTTCCTCCTACACCTACCACCATTTGAGGAAAACCCTCAAAGACGGATTCCGCACTGCCGGAAACGGATACATGTACACCTACCGCTATACCAAACGCATGTTGCGTATTGACTACATCTTCCACTCCCCCAGTCTGAAGGGTATTGCATACTACTCTCCGGACCTGGATTTGTGCAGCGACCACAATCCAGTGATTATGGAGGTTGAAATACAATAAAGTAAAGAAAGCCCAAAACAGCAAGGGCTATCCCGGGATTTCCGGGACAGCCCTTGCCTTATCATATTCCGCCATTCAGCGGAGGTTGTCTGCATCCGGTTAGTTGAACACGTAACGGATGCCGACTTGCAACTTCCAGCATTCGCTGTAGTTCTGATAGGTGTCGTAAGTCTTGGTAGGATATTCACCGTTCACCTTATACATGGAGAATACCGGAGTCAGATCAGTGACGCTCTTCACCCCTTCATACTTCAGGATTCGGTTGCTGTTGGAAACGGTGTTGGTCTTGGAGATACCCCATTTGGAGTTGATAAGATTACCCACGTTCATGATGTCGAAACTCAACTGGAAGCAATGCTTGGTCTTGCCAATCTTGAATTCAAAATCCTCCAGCAGACGGAAGTCAAAGCGGTGCACCCACGGAGCACGGGCAGCATAAGCCTCGGCATACTGTCCTTTGTGATTCTTCAGGTACGAATCCTGCTCTACGAATTTCCAGAAAGCAACGCGGTCTTCCTCTGTCTTGAAGTTGATTTCACTATCGTCCTTCGGAATGTACATCAGGTCGTTGTTGATGCCGTCACCATTCATGTCATTGGTGTAGCAGAAGCTGTAACCGCCGGAAGAATAACCGGAATAGAACAGATTCAGGTGTGTGCCGCGAAGCAGGCCTTTGTGTCTGAAGGGAATGTAGTAGCCCACGGAAGCAATCACCTTGTCGGGAACCACATACTGTGAACGTTGTGCATCCACATAATTGGAACCGTCAATCGTGTTCAGTCCCTGCCAGGTAGAGATGGGGTCGCTGCCTGGAAGACCGGAAACTTCTTTGGACTCCGTGTGCGTATAGGCCAGCATCAGCATCAGGTCGTCCAACGGCTGGGCATTCACCGTGATGTTTGCCGTATAGCCGTAGCCTTTGGATGTATTGTCGAGCACCACGGCATTCTTGCCATTGTAATGCACGAAGTCGCCTGCATATTTCACATTCTTATCGGGGTTGTCATAAAGAGAATAAGAGTACACCATGCGGTTATCCGCACCATTGAAACGTTGCATACCTGTATGCAGCAGTTCCGTAGTTGTCACCTCTTTTCCATCAGCGCCCTTGACGGTGGTCAGCTTATTGTATTTCCATTCGTCGGGGTTCTTGATATTGATATTGTTGATGGTAACGGCATTCACATTCTTTGTAAACATGAACTCTCCCGTCACGGTCAAGGGGAAAGATACGGGTACCTGATAATCCACCGCAATAGACGACTTCCACACCTGTGGCATCTTGAAGTCCTTGGCCACACCCGAAATCTTACTCCCCGCCACGTGTTTCTCAATCGTGGTGGGGAGGTTGAACTTGTCGATTATCTGGTTCATGTCCGTAATCATGCCACCTGCCAACTGATCCAGACGGGAATCGTGGCCCACCACTTTTCCATTGTCATATTGGGTCTTAAAGGTAACGGAGTTCTGTACCATAGAAGCATTGGTCGGCATATTGGTGAAGAAAACCAACGGCAGACGTCCCGTAAACACACCCGTACCTCCACGTACTTTCAGCGACTTGTCCTTGAACACATCCCAAACGAAACCTACACGGGGAGAAATCTGCCATCTGGAATCCGGCCACTTGCCGGTGTCGATGTGCTGCCCGTCGAAGTCAAGCTCATAGATGGCATCGTTTCTCTGGAGGTCGTCGTTGTCGAACATCAAGTTGTCGAAACGGATACCGTAGGTCAGTTTCAGACTGTTGCCGAGATTCCATTCATCTTGGGCATAGAAGCCAAGCTGGTTGAAGGTAACCTGGGCATTGGGGTTAGCCACGCCGTTGAAACCATAAGTCAAAGCGAATGATTCGGGAGCTGCGCCACTCAGGAAATCTTCCAGACTGTTGTAGCGATAGTATCCCGTACCGTTACGCATATAGGCGTTATTGGCAAACTGGTGCTCGTAGCTAAGGCCTGCCGTCAGCTTGTGGTTACCGGTGAAGAAAGTGAAGTTATCGGTAATGTTCGTAATCTTGTTCTTCACACCATTGTTGTAAGTGAACAGCTCGTAACCGGCGCTCATATACGGTTCCAGAATCTGGTTTCCATTCTCGTCCTTGCCTGCCATGATGTCAATGAAGGGGAAAGGAGAAGAATTGGTGCCGCGCATGTCCTCAATATTGGTGTAGGTAAACAGCAACTGATTGGAAATCTTATCGGTGAAACGACTATTCAAATCTGCCGCCCAAGACTGCACCTTGTTGTCCATAGAATACATGCTGTTGGCAAACGCCATAGACTGCGTACCTACGCGGTAAGTATTGTTCAAACGGTATCCTGTATCGGAAGAGTTACCGTTCGGTGCATTCCAAGCCGTATTCTTCGTATTGTTGTAGCGGAGACTCAAGCGATGGCGGTCCGTGATGTTCCAGTCGATGCGGGCCAGCAGCTTGGTGTTCTCCTCGTCGGCAGGGAAATTGGTGTAGGAGCCTGCATCATAGCCGTATTTGTCCTTCAGATGGTTGTACACCTTCTCCATGTCCGACTTCAGTGTACGGGACACCATACCTTTCGCATCTTCGCCGTCCTCGCGCGCGCGATATTTTATAACCTCTCCCGGAGTCTTCTCTTTTTCGTAGTTCACAAAGAAGAACAACTTGTTCTTGATGATGGGACCACCCAGCGTAAAGCCGTAGGTAGTCTTGGACTCATCGGAACGTGCTCCCAGGTCCTCGCCGTTGATGCGGTTACCACGCATGTCCTGGTTGCGGTAATAGGTATAGGCAGTACCTCTGAATGTGTTCGTACCGCTCTTGGTGATGGCATTGATGCCACCGCCGATGAAGTTCGTCTGGCGCACGTCGAACGGGGCGACAACTACCTGCACTTCTTCGATGGCATCCATCGAGATGGGATTGCCGCCACCGGGAAGGTTGGAACTCAGTCCAAAGTTGTTGTTGAAGTTGGCACCGTCGATGGTGAAGTTCGTGGAACGTCCGTCACCTCCGGCAAAGCTCATGCCATTGGCGTAGGGAGAAAGGCGGGCGATGTCGCTGATACTACGGTTCACGGTAGGGAGCTGCGTTATCTGTGCAGAAGAGATGTTGGTAGTGGCACCTGTCTTTTCGGCGGTGAACTTGGTCTTGGCCGCCGTCACAATCACTTCGTTCAGCAGCTCAGAAGATTCGCTCATCTCTACGTTCAGGTTATACACCTCGCCCAGTTGGAGAGTGATGTCCTTATAAATAACTGTCTGATAGCCGATATAGGAAATCTCCACCCGATAGGGACCACCGGTGCGCATACCCTGGATGGAATAGCGTCCGTCGACATTGGTCACGGTTCCGTAGCGCGAACCGGAAGGCTGGTGCACCGCCTGGACAGTGGCACCAATAATGGGCTCATTACTTGCATCCGCCACCTTACCCGCCATAGAAGCTGTGGTGACCTGCGCATCTACACCCACGGTGGCCAGTAGCAGCAGCACCGTCAGTATAATTCTTACTCTCTTTAACATAATGTCTTTTAAATTAGTTTCTTAAAACGTTATATTTCTTAAAACATTGGCAAAGATACGCAAAATTATATATAAAGGCATTACAACGCGATTACATTTTTTAAGGATTTATTCAATACAAGGCAGTACCACTGTGAAACGGCTTCCACGGCCTTCCTCGGACTGGAGTTCGATGCGTCCTCCCATCTTTTCGACAATGAGCACACAGATGGACAAGCCCAGCCCGACGCCTTGGGAAAACTCGCTGCGCTTGTAGAAACGCTCGAAAATCATCTTCTGCTCGCTGTGCGGAATGCCTATGCCGGTGTCTTCCACATAAAGATGTACCTCGCTCATGCCGGACGGACAGCAATACCCCAGCCGGATGCTGCCTTCTTTCGTAAACTTGTTGGCATTGTTCAGGAAGTTGGTGAGTACCTGTGTCAGTCGCATGGGGTCTACATTCACCTGCACATCTTCGGGAGGGAAATCCTTGAGGAACTGTAACGGCGGCCGGATAAGCAGGCTATGCGTCTGATAGACGTCATCGAGCAACCGGCACACGCTCTCCCGCTGAAAGGTGAACGAGAGGTTACCCGACTCGATGCGCGACAGTTCCAGCACATCGCCCACCAGCTTCAGCAGCAGTTTGGTATTGGTGTTGATAATGTCCACAAACTCCTGCCGCTCTTCGTTTGAAAACTCCGGCTCATTGGCCAGCATGTCCGAGAAGCCGACAATGGCATTGAGCGGAGTGCGGATCTCGTGGCTCATGTTGTTGAGGAACGACTGTTTCAGTTCGGCCTGCTCCGCCAGCTCGCGGGATTCTATCAGCTCCTGCTCGTGGTCTTTCAGTTCCTGGATATTCTGCAGCAATCCGGCTATGATGGGTGCGTGTCCGGGGGTGTGGATGGTATTGTAGCTGAACTCCCACCACTGGAACTCACCGGTGAAGTTACAGCGATACTGCCCCTTGTGGTGCGTGCGTTCATGCCTTGCCGCTATGTTCTTGCGGAAGGCGGGTAAGTCGTCGGGATGGATGTAGGGAGTGATTTCATCGAGCAGAAGACGGCCGGGGCGATGATGAATAAGCTCGCAAAACTGCGAGTCGCAGGACACGGAATCTCCCTCCAGTCGCCAGGCGTAGGTAGAATTTCCTTCGATGGCCAGGCAGAGGGTCTCATGCTCGTAGAGGAGGTTTCGCAATGCCTCACGCTTGCGCCTGCGTTCGCGCAGCAGGCTAAAGGAGAGCAAGACTATCACCGTCAGCACGAAGACAGCGCCCAAGATGGAACCGATAAGTATAGGATAGCGATAGCGCTCCGAAAAAGGGATATACATCACAGTGTACTCTGCCGGAATGCTCTCGAGCGGGATACCATACTTCTGCAGCACATGCCAGTTCAGCACGTACTGCTTGGCGCATTCCGTCACCTGCTGCCGGGGCATCCGCCCTTCGAGGCGTTCCTTGATACCGGTCGCCATGTATCTTATCTGGCTTTCCAGTGGAGTGAAATATCCTCCCAGCAAGTAGTCGGCAAAGCCGAAGCCCTCGTTAATGGTCTGAAACGTGGGATTGTCGAAGAGCATGCCCACACGCTTGGTGGTATAGTCTCGCTTGGTGTAGAGCAGCAACGTATTGTCGCCGCGTCCCAGCCACATCAGATGGCGTATCGCTATGGAGTCGCTCGTCATGCGCACAATCTTCGTGGTGTCCAGCAACACGTCTATGTTCTGCCGTTTCAGTATAGGGCTGATAGTCTCCCTCTCGCGCACACGGTGATAGGAGGAACCGGCAAAGTAAGCACCCTCGGTAGAGGTCACGATGGCGAACCCCTGCCCACGGCACTGCTCATTCAACGCATGCCATATCTTGCGGTCCAGAAACACTTGTCCGTTCATCAGGCAGATGCGCGACTTTCCCATGATACTCTCTATCATGCGTATGGTACGCAAGTAATCGGGCGTGTCGGCATAGCCCGTGATGTTGGGGTATTGCAGGAGCAGAGATATGTTGGGATAGTTCACACCGCTGAACACAACGGGTATTTCATGCGCCAACGGGTGTCTGCATGCCATCAGCGCATAGGCAGCCTGGTCGTCGAGCACAGCTATCAACTCGGCTCCCCAGGCAGAGAGGTCGTCCACGAAACCGGCCATACGGAGGTTTTCTGCCTCCTCCATGTAGCGGTCGCAGTCCAGATAGTATTCGCGTACATCGCAGTCCAAGCCGAGAAGGCTGAACTCTTTTTGCAACAGTTCCAAAGCCTTCGCAGCAGGCGGATAGCCCGGCTCGAAAGAGTGTATCAGCGCAATGCGCCGTGTCTCCGCATGGGCAGGGTGCGCACACACGAGGCAGAGAGAAAGAATCAATATGTATCCGGCAACTGCCTTTATGTGTTTCATATCCGGAAGGTCCTTTCGACTTGTATCAGCAAAGATACGAATGTTTTTTAAGAATAATGGGCTATTTCTTCTGTTTCTGTAACAGAGAATACGTTTTCTTAAATCATTGACACATGCCAACTTATCTTTCAAAGGATTTACTGAATATCCCTGGAGAACCGATTCTTCGTCCAGTATCCAAAGTAGAGATCTATTTGTTATTAACCTTCGGCAACACCGCATTCAGTACCATATATCCCAACATACCGGCAACAATCGTTCCCAGCAATACACCAAACTTCGCCTGGTTCAGCAGATCCGGATATTCTCCTGCAAAAGAAAGGTTGGCAATAAATAAAGATACCGTAAAACCAATCCCCCCCAACAAGGATACTCCGGCAACACTTCTCCAATTCATTCCCGGAGGCATTGAGGACAAACCACTCTTGACCGCCAGCCAGGTGAATAGAAAAATACCGATAAACTTGCCAAGAAGCAATCCTGCAGCCACCGCTATACTAACAGCTCCAACAACACCACCGCCTCCACTGAACACCACACCAGCATTGGCAAAAGCAAAAAGCGGCAGTATCACAAAGTTTACCGTACCATGCAAATTATCTTCCAAGGATTGCAAAGGACTAATCACATAATCAGAAGCGCGTTCTACTTGTTTTAGAGTGGCAATCTGCTCATTGGTCAATATAATATTATCCGATTTGGAAACCGGAAAATCACCGATGATATCGCGGATACGCTTAATGTATTTCCCGGCATCCAAACGGGGACGAGCCGGTATCACAAAAGCCAGTATCACTCCGGAAATAGTGCTATGAATGCCCGACTGAAGGAACAAATACCAAATAATCAGCCCGATAAGTAGGAAAAATATCTTCTGTGTCATACCGAATTTCCCCATATAGTAAAGGAAGAAATAAAGGACAGCAGCTACAATAAGGTATCCGTAAGCCACTTCGGAACTATAGAAAATAGCAATAACCAGAATACCGCCAATATCATCGACTACTGCAAATGCCGTCAGGAAAATTTTCAAACTCAAAGGCACCCGCTTACCCAACAGACTGAGTACGCCCAATGAAAAAGCAATATCCGTAGCCATCGGTATAGCCATACCGCGCGTTTCCGGAGTACCCTGAACGACCAAAAGTGAATAGACAATGACCGGCACCAACATGCCGCCACATGCCGCTACAAAGGGTAAAGAAGCCTTACGAAAGGAAGAAAGTTCACCCACCAGCAGTTCCCGCTTTATCTCCAACCCCACAGCCAGAAAGAAAACAGTCATCAGGCAGTCGTTTATAAACTCAATCATTTTCAACGGATGACCGCCATGGGAGAACAAATTAAAGTCTCCGATGCGCAGATGCAGTTCCTGCAAAAGAAAGCCCTGATACAACGGAGCCATCGGCGAATTAGCAATAACGGCCGCCAAAATAGCCATCAAAAACAGCAAGATGCTCGCCGCTATATTCAGCGACGAGAAGTTTTTCACAGTACGCAAAATAATCATAAAGAAGTATATTTGATTTAAGATTTCATCCTTTCGACATCAATCCAGCTTCAAGACTGCAAGGAACGCTTTCTGAGGTACTTCCACATTACCAATCTGTTTCATACGCTTCTTACCTCTCTTCTGTTTCTCAAGCAATTTTCGTTTACGGCTCACGTCACCTCCATAACATTTGGCCGTTACGTCCTTACGCACAGCCTTAATCGTTTCCCGGGAAATAATCTTGGCACCGATAGCAGCCTGAATGGCGATATCGAACTGCTGTCTCGGAATCAGGTCTTTCAACTTTTCGCACATCCGGCGTCCCAATTCGTAGGCATTGTCAAAGTGTGTCAAGGTAGAAAGAGCATCCACCGGCTCACCGTTCAGCAAAATATCCAGCTTCACCAGTTTGGAAGGACGAAAACCGTTGGGATGATAGTCAAAAGAGGCATATCCCTTAGAGATACTCTTCAATTTATCATAGAAATCGATAACTATTTCGCCAAGAGGCATATCATAGTATATTTCTACACGGTTACCTGAAATATATTCCTGCTTCACCAGCTCGCCACGCTTGCCCAAACAAAGAGTCATGATAGGGCCGATGTAATCAGTGGCGGTAATCACCGAGGCACGGATATAGGGCTCCTCAATACGGTCTATCATGGTAGGGTCGGGCATGCTGCCGGGGTTATGCACTTCAGTCATATTTCCCTGCTTGTCATAGATATTGTAGGAAACGTTGGGCACGGTGGTGATAACGTTCATGTCAAATTCACGGTCAAGGCGTTCCTGCACAATCTCCATATGGAGCAGCCCAAGGAAACCGCAACGGAAACCAAAGCCCAAAGCTAATGAAGACTCAGGCTGGAAAGTCAGCGAAGCATCATTCAACTGCAACTTCTCCAAAGAAGAACGCAAGTCCTCGAAATCTTCTGCCTCGATGGGGTACACACCGGCAAAAACCATCGGCTTCACCTCCTCAAAACCGGCGATGGCCTCTTCGCAAGGACGGGCAATATGCGTAATCGTATCGCCTACTTTCACTTCCTTAGAGGTTTTGATACCCGAGATGATATAGCCCACATCCCCCGTACGCAACTCCGGACGTGGCATCATTTCCATTTTGAGCACTCCGATTTCATCCGCATCATATTCCTTGCCTGTATTGAAGAATTTCACTTTATCCCCTTTACGAATCACACCGTTCACTATCTTGAAATATGCAATGATACCACGGAAAGAATTGAAGACAGAATCGAAAATCAACGCCTGCAACGGAGCTTCCTCGTCACCCTCCGGATGAGGGATACGCTCAATGACCGCAGCCAGAATCTCTTCCACTCCCATGCCTGTTTTGCCGGAAGCACGGATAATCTCATCACGCTTGCAGCCCAACAGTTCGACGATCTCATCCTCCACTTCCTCGGGCATGGCGCTTGCCATGTCACATTTGTTGATGACGGGAATAATCTCCAAATCATGCTCAATCGCCATATAGAGGTTTGAAATGGTCTGCGCCTGCACTCCTTGCGAAGCATCTACAATAAGCAAGGCTCCTTCACAAGCGGCGATGGAACGTGACACCTCGTACGAGAAGTCAACGTGTCCCGGAGTGTCTATCAAGTTCAGAATATACTTTTCGCCTTTATATGTATACTCCATTTGTATGGCATGGCTCTTGATGGTGATACCTCTTTCCTTCTCAAGGTCCATGTCATCCAGCATCTGTCCGTTAGTTACTTGTATAGTATTGGTAAATTCCAGCAGACGGTCTGCCAAAGTTGATTTACCGTGGTCGATATGGGCAATAATGCAAAAATTTCGTATATTCTTCATTGTCAATAACTATCTATTAATTGGGTGCGCAAAGATAGTGAAAACAGAGCAAATAAAAAAAATGCGTTGATAACATATTCATGTACCAACGCATCTTTTTATAACATTCCAATCAATTCCTCGCTTAGTTCAGCTTTACAAACAATTCGCCTTCCACTTCAGAAGTAGAGACCTTGTCTTCTCTTAACAACCAGCCCAATCCCAGGAAGAAGTCCTTGTCGATCAGTTTAGTTGCTTTCTTGATTTGCTTGTGAGTCAAGCCATCTGTGCCATTCAGTGCAGTCCAAATCTGTCCTGCAACATTACCAGCTTTTTCTTTTAACATTTCTATTTGCTTTTAGTTAAACGTTATCCTCATCTCCAAAGATAGAGATGTCGGTGTTTTTATATCGCTGCAAAGATAGGTATATTTATGTTATACAACACGTTATTAGGCACTTTTTTTCTTACTAAGGGGTAAAAAAGTTCTTTTTTCTTACTTTGAGGACGTTTTTTCCAGGTATTCGGTCCAAATTTGGGCAGCTACCTCTACCATCCTGGCACACGGGCGTTTAGCATAATACTGCTCGGTACGGGCTTCCGGAACGGACGAACCTTCCGGTTTTCTCAACCCCAACAATTCAGCACATATCAAAGAGCCATTTCGTTTCTTGAATTCAGCAGCCAGCTCCTGCACCAACGCATAGTTTGCCGCCTTACCTTCACGGTCCTTGCCTTCCACAGCTCCTTTTTCCAATCCGGCCAATAGGAACATGCCGCATGCAGCACCGCATGTCTGCCTCATACGACCTATGCCACCACCAAAAGAGGCGGACATCCGGAAAGCCTGCTCTTCTGTAAAACCATACATATCTGCAAAAGCTCCCACTACCGATTGCGAACAGTTATAGCCACTCTTGAAAAGCTCCACTGCTTTTTCGATTCTGTCTTTTGTTTCCATCATCATTATTCTGTAATTTCCAACAACATCGGACAATGGTCCGAATGAACAACGTCACCCAATATTCTCGCCTCCTTCAACATCGGGCGCACCGGTTCACTCACCATGCAATAATCAATGCGCCACCCTTTGTTCTTGGCACGTGAATTAAAGCGATAGCTCCACCACGTATATTCCTGCTTGTCGGGATGAAGCCAACGGAAGGAATCTATGAATCCCGCATTGAGAAAGCGCGTCATCCACTCCCGCTCTTCAGGCAGGAAGCCACTGTTGGTGGCATTCCTGATAGGGTCGTGAATGTCTATTGCCTCATGGCAGATATTATAATCGCCGCAAAGAATGAGTTTAGGACGCGTACGTTCCAGCTCCAATACATATTCCTGGAATTTCTCCAACCAGACCATCTTAAAGGCCTGGCGTTCATCACCGCTGGTACCGGAAGGATGATAAACACTTACAACGGACACATCGCCGAAGTCGGCACGGATAAAGCGCCCTTCGTTATCGTATTCTTCAATACCCATACCATATTCCACATGGTCCGGTTCTTGCTTGCTCAGAATAGCGACTCCGCTATACCCCTTCTTCTGTGCAGAATATAGGTAATGCTTATACCCCAAAGCATCCAGCGCCTCTGCCGGATACTGTTCCGGTTGCAGCTTTGTTTCCTGCAAACAAAGCACATCCGGCTGCTCTTGTGCCAGCCACTCGGGAAAACCTTTTGTCACGGCAGCCCTCAGCCCATTTACGTTATATGTAATAATCTTCATACTACTTATTTGATTTCTTAAAAATGAATTATTCAAGATGTCAACTCGGATACCAGCAGCATGATATTCAGCACAGTGACCACCGCAGCAATGGCATAAAGTACAAATGTACTCCATTTGCTGTTTACATACTGCCCCATCACTTTGCGCGAAGAAGTCAATCCTACTTGCAGGAAAACCGTGAACGGCAGCTGGATGCTCAGTATCATCTGTGAAATCAGCAGTCCTTTGAACGGGTCTCCGATAAAGAAAATCAGCAGCAGTGCAATGCCCAGCGACAGAATCACACCCACCTGCGAGTGACTATCTTTGATATGATAGGATTCTCCGAAAATACCGGCAAAGATAGAACCTGCCGCCATACCGCTGGTTATCGTAGAAGATATACCCGCCATCAGTAATGCCAATGCAAAAACCACGGCAGCACTGCTCCCCAGCAACGGCTCCAGCAAGGATTTGGCCTGCTGCAACTCTTCCACCTGAATACCGCTTTTAAAGAAAGTTGCCGCTGCCAGCAGTATCATGGCACTGTTGATGGCCCATCCCACAATCATAGAGAACAGCGTGTCGAACAATTCATATTTCAACACCTTACGGATGGACGCATCATCTTTCTTATTATATTCATGGCTCTGTATCACTTCCGAATGCAGAAACAGATTATGCGGCATCACCACCGCACCGAGTACACTCATGATAATCAGCATACTCCCATGCGGGAACGAAGGTGTCACCCACCCTTGTGCAGCCAGCGGCCAATCTATCTTCACCAGAAACAGCTCATAGATAAAGGAGAGCCCGATGACCGAAACAAAAGCAATGATGGAACGTTCTATCTTCTTGTAGGAATTAGTGAAAAGCATGACGACTACAAATACGGTAGTCAAGATAGAGCCCCATATGATGGGAATGTCAAACAGCATCTGCAAAGCGATGGCACCTCCCAATATCTCTGCCAGCGAAGTCGAGATGGAAGCCAGCACTGCTGTACCCAATATGGGACGCGACACCCAGGAAGGAGTATATTTGGTAGCGGCTTCGGACAAGCACAAGCCGGTTACAATGCCAAGATGCGCCACATTATGCTGCAATACAATCAGCATGATAGTGGATAAAGTCACGACCCACAGCAATGAATAGCCAAATTCAGACCCTGCCGCAAAATTAGATGCCCAGTTCCCCGGGTCAATAAAGCCCACAGTCACCAGCAGTCCGGGACCTATATATTTAAAAACGTCCAGACCGCCCAGATAGCGTTTGTGGTCTCTCCGTTTCAAGTCTTTAAAAATATTCTTCATTGTGTCTGTTCAATTAAGAGCGTAAAAATACTCAAATAATAACAAATACCTCCATGTTAGGTTCAAAAAAAGCCCCTGGCATCTTTCAATGTCAGGGGCTCTCATCCATTCTTTCAGGCAGGAGGCTCAATACCCCATCTCGTGCAATGCCTTGCACAATTGGTCGGGGCAGGAAGTGGAACGTCTTCCGCAGCGAATTCCTTCCAAACGAGCAATCACCGCATCTACCGGCATGCCTTTCACCAAACGTGAAAGTCCTTGCAGGTTTCCATTACATCCACCCCAAAATGCCACTTCTTTCACAATACCATCTTCCACATCCAGTTCGATGTTACTGCTACACGTACCTTGCGTCTTGTATGTATATGTCATTATTCTCCGCCTTCTTCCGGTTTCATGTTAGTATAAACCGTCTGTACATCATCAAACTCTTCGAGACGCTCTATCATCTTGTCGATAGTTTCGCGTTGCTCGGAAGTCACATCCTTCATATCGTTCGGGATATAGGTAAACTCACCGCCGACATCTTCAAAACCGCACTCTTCCAAATGTTTCTGGATAGCTGCATAGCTTTTCGGGTCACCATAAATAGTGATAGTACCTTCTTCTTCATCCTCTTCGTAGTCTTCCTCTACGTCATAGTCTATCAAGTCAAGAATGAGCTCCTCCATATCGATACCGTCTTTCTTCTTGAAAGTGAACACGCACTTGTGGTCAAACAAGAAAGCCAGTGAACCCATTGTTCCCAAGTTACCGCCGAACTTGTTGAACACGGAACGCACATCGGCTACTGTACGGGTAGTATTATCAGTCAGCGTATCCACAAAAACAGCTACACCGTGAGGACCGTATCCTTCATAAGTCATCCCCTTATAGTCGCTCTGGTCCTTACCCATCGCATTCTTGATAGCACGTTCAATATTATCCTTCGGCATGTTTTCACGCTTACAAGTAGCGATTACCGAACGCAGTGTCGGGTTGTTTTCCGGCTCCGGACCACCGGCCTTCACCGCAATAGCAATTTGTTTACCCAGTCTTGTAAAGGTCTTTGCCATGTGACCCCATCTTTTCAATTTGGCAGCTTTTCTATATTCAAACGCTCTTCCCATTGGAACTGTATTTTAAATTATGAATTATAAATTCTGAATAATGAATCAACGCAGCTTGGCATTCAACTTGTCCTCCAGGTTCTTCACTAGTTTGGACATAATCTTGTCAATCTGCTTATCGTTCAACGTGGCATTCTCATCCTGCAGCAGGAAGCTCACCGCGTAACTCTTCTTACCGGCTTCCAGATTCTTACCCTCGTAAACGTCGAAGAGAGAAACCTCCTTCAGCAGCTTTTTCTCCGTCTCGTAGGCAATCTTCTCGATTTCCGCAAATTGCACTTTCTTGTCGAGCAGTAACGCCAAGTCGCGTTTCACGGCAGGGAACTTGGAGATTTCCGTATAGCTCACCTTCACATTGCGGATGGCCTTCAGCAATTCTTTCCAGTTGAAATCGGCATAGTAA
The DNA here is from genome assembly GCF_013874375.1 of Bacteroides sp. CACC 737. NCBI lineage: Bacteria > Pseudomonadati > Bacteroidota > Bacteroidia > Bacteroidales > Bacteroidaceae > Bacteroides > Bacteroides sp. CACC 737. The sequence goes on along the minus strand of NZ_CP059408.1, from coordinate 1,093,099 downwards.
ACCTCGTTGTCAATATCGAATGCCTTCAGCAGCTTCTTTGTTACAATACCGAAAGTAGCCAACCGCTTTCCCCCCCTTGTCTGTACGGATAAACCGGCAGCATAGATGTCATCAGTCAGATTGCCGACAACCAAATCATGCGTGTGCAGCCCCAATCTGGCAAAGACATTCTCAACGTATGCCTTCAGCTCATATACCGAGCTGTTCTCATCCGGATGAGCCCATGAGTTGGTCACCCTCTTGCCAGTCACCCACAAACCAAGATGATAGTCTTCGGAATAAGCGGCAAGCACTTTCTCCGGATTCTTCTTTTCCTCGTTGAAGTGATAACAATTACCGAATTCAAAGAATTTCAGGTCTGCATTCTTACGGTTGGCGTTGTGCGAGATGCTTTCCAATCCACCGAAAAGCAGTGTCTGACGCATGGCATTCAAGTCTGCACTCAACGGATTCAGCAACATTACCAGATTCTTTGACGGATAAGACTCCAGGTTGTCATAGTAAGCAGCACGGGTCAACGAGTTGTTCAGAATCTCATTAAAACCACAGCCCACCAGCTGCTCGGCAACCAGGTTCTGCAGTTTGTTGGATTTATCATATTCACCCTTGGTAGTCAGACAAGACTTCAAGGTAGTCGGAATCTCCACATTATTATATCCGTAGATACGCAGGATATCCTCTATTACATCGCAATCGCGCTGCACGTCCACACGGTAAGGAGGAACATCCAGTGTAAGCCCTTCGGCTGTCTCGTCTACAATCTTCATTTCCAGACTTGTCACGATGCTCTTGATGGTATCCACCGGAATAACTTTACCAATCAGTGAGTTCACTTTCTCATAGGCAAGTTCCACACGGAAATCCTTGGCAGGAGCGGCGCACACATCTTTTATTTCAGAAGAAATGGTACCTCCGGCAAGTTCCTTTACCATCAAAGCTGCCAGCTTCAGGCAGTAAATAGTGGCATTCGGGTCAATACCTCTTTCAAAACGGAAAGAAGCGTCTGTGTTCAACGCATGGCGACGGGCTGTCTTGCGCACCCATGTCGGATGGAAGTAGGCACTTTCAAGGAACACATCCTTGGTGGTTTCCGTAGAACCGGAATCCAGACCGCCGAATACACCGGCAATACACATCGCCTCTTCCTTGTTGCAAATCATCAGGTCGCGTTCGTTCAATTTACGTTCCACGCCATCAAGAGTTACAAACGGAGTACCTTCCGGCATGGTCTTTACAATCACCTCACCGCCTTTAATCTTATCTGCATCGAAGCAGTGCAGCGGCTGGCCGAAAGCATGGACGATATAGTTGGTAATATCCACCACATTATTGATAGGACGCAGGCCGATAATACGCAACTTGTTCTGCAACCATTCGGGGCTTTCTTTCACTGTAACCCCTTTCACCGTAACGCCGGCATATCGGGGACATGCCTCGCTGTTCTCTACAGTTACTTTAATATCCAAGTCGTGATTTTCTACCGCAAAAGCGTCTACCGAAGGTTTCTTTAAAGTAGCCGGCTTACCGTTCTGTATCAAGTAGGCATACAAGTCGCGTGCCACCCCATAATGTGAGCACGCATCGGCACGGTTGGGAGTGATGTCCACTTCCAGCACGTAATCGCTCTTGATGTTATAGTAGTCCTTGGCAAGCGTACCCGGAACAGCTGTCTCCGGCAGTACGATGATGCCTGCGTGGTCCGTACCGATACCGATTTCATCTTCAGCACAAATCATGCCGACAGATTCCACGCCACGAAGTTTTGATTTCTTGATGGTAAAACATTCGTCACCGTCATACAGTTTTGTACCCAACGTGGCTACTACCACTTTCTGTCCGGCAGCTACATTCGGAGCGCCGCATACAATCTGCACGGGTTCACCTTGTCCCAGGTTCACCGTAGTGACGTGCATATGGTCCGAGTTGGGATGAGCTTCGCATGTCAGCACTTCGCCGATGACCAGTCCTTCCAGTCCGCCTTTAATGGTTTGCACCTCTTCCACACTTCCCGTTTCCAGTCCGATGGAGGTCAGTGCCGCAGCAACTTCATCCGGTGTCAAATCGAAATCGACATACTCTTTCAACCAATTATAAGAGATATTCATATCATTATATTTTTATTGTTTCCAAAAGTGACCTGCAAAGGTAATAAGATTTTTTGGTTGGCAGGGAATTATAAATAAAGAAAATAACAAAAAGGCGATGAAGTGCTTTTCCTTCACCGCCTTTCTCCTAATATTCTATATAAATCTACAATTTATACATTCATTGCATTGGCGCCTAAAGCTCCCAATATGGCGGAAGCAACAGCTATCACTACCTTCAAAATCTTGTCCCAAACGTTCTTTTTCATAGTTTTAATCTTTCAAAATTAGTAAATACATCTTATCCTAACGGGTTCTCTCCCTGGTCACCGTCGGAACCGCCACCGGAATTACCACCATCACCGGCATCATCCTTACCATCAGTAACCACTCCCGTCCATTTCTCAAACTCCACACCCTGGAGCAGGGCACGCGTAGTGCCGATGGCAGCCGGGCGCGTATATTCCGGAGTAAACTGGCAGCGCAAAGCAGTCACCTGATTGGGATTCACGTCTTCAGATTGGGCCACTCCCTTACCTCGCGTACGGGCCTTCATGGTGAATGTGCCCAGGCCATCCAGACGCACCGTACGGCTGTTCAGCAACTGGCTCCTCATTACCGTCATCAGGTTACGGATTACATTATGTACGTCACCCGGAGTCAGGGAAGACTTCTCGGCAATCACCTCAGCCAGCTGTTGTGCATCCACGGCTCTTCCCACTTTCTTCAAACTCAGATGCCAAAGTTTGGCACCTTCTTTCGTCGCCAGAGACGACTGTCTTGCATAATAAAATAAAGGCATACTTTCTTTCTCCTTTTTACATTTTTAATTCAACATGGTTTTTAATCTCGTATTGTTGATCAACAATGCAAAGGTGAGGATATATTTGCCTGTAAACAAAGAAAACAGCCTCGCTGAAGCTGTTTTCTGAGATAAGTTCATAAAGTATTGATTTACAAGCTGACAGATTAGGCAAGCCAACTTAATCAAGAAAAGGAAAGCTTATTTCAAATTGATTGATGTAATCCAAAATACCTCTTCATGAAACAGATATAAATAAGACTTAACAAGAGGATGGTACATAGCAGATACCAGTAGCCTGAATCCAAACACATTATATATCCTACGACTATGATTGCCTGCACTGCCATGTAAATAGAAGAAACCATTACATGAGGAACCTTCAGCTCATTTGCCATAATCTGATACAGATGTTTGCGATGCGGCAGCCCGATATTCTCATGAAGCATTAGGCGGTGAATGATAGTCAGTACACTGTCAACACCATAAACGGATAAAAGGACAATCCAACTGAAATCTTCCGTTTCAATGATGAGCCTGCCTATCAGGAAAAGAAGGATAAAAGCGATGCTCACAGAACCCACATCACCCGCAAAGCATTTGGCACGCTTGCGGAAGTTGAAGAAGCAGAAGACAAGAACAGAACAGATAACGGTATATATGAAATCCGCTTCCACAAAAGTAACCACCTCCTTATTGATATAAGCCAACGCAGCAAGAATAACCAGAGAGTAACCGCCGGTTATGCCGTTAATGCCATCCATAAAGTTGTAGGCATTGATGATGCCCGTACAGACTATCAAGGCTATGACTATCCACCACCAAGACAAGGAGAACAGTCCCCACTGATAAAACATCATAGCCATGGCAGAGAAATGAAAAAGCAGCCTTGTCATCTGTCCGGTGGATTTTATATCGTCCACGAAGCTGATGAACGTCACCAGTGTCAAGGCAAGCAGGAACCAGGGATATTCAAAGCCACTCGTCAGGAAATAGGCCAACGCCCCGAAATAAAAGATAATCCCACCACCGCGTAAAGTCACTTTCGTATGGGAACTGCGCTCATTGGGCTTGTCGATGATATTGCACCTATCAGCCACCCTAAAATAAAAAAGTTCTGCCACGAATAACAGAACTAAAATTATCAGATAATACATAAATACAAACTTATTTTACTACTTCAAACTGTCTGCAACCTGTTTTAAAGACTCTTCAAAGCTTACCAGCTGATAATCAAATTCCATCTTACTCATCTTTGGATTGTAATAGTAGGTCGCAAACATCTTATTTATAGGCTGCAACACAAAGCTACCCAACCACACAAACGGGTTCAGCAACTTGGTTATCCAAACCTTGTGACCAGCAACCTTAGCGAAGTAACGGACAATCTCCACCGTATCAGCCAACTCGCGATTTTGCGGATAAAACGTACCCTCCAACTCACGTTCAATCGCCTGCTTCACAAACTCAGCCAAATTGTCAATATAGAGCATCGAACGCTTATTGTGCCACTCTGGAAATACCGGAGTCTTACAAGCCAACTTCGCCAAACGAGGGAAATTCCCCTTCGCATTTGGACCATAAATCATACAAGGACGAAGGATACAGATTTTCATCTGATTTCCACCTTTAGTTTTAGCAGAATCTTCCTCCTGATTTTTAACAAGATCCCACAGTCCATTCTCTGCCTGTAACTTCGAGTCACCATAGAACCCATTCGGAGCCGGTTTCGTTTCTGCCGTCAAGACTTCAGCCTTAAGCGACCGGCTTTCATGAAACACTATCTGGCTCGACATAAAGATAAACTGCTTCACGCCCGTAGCCTTAGCATGTTTTGCAATCTCAATCGTTAAGTCACGATTCACCTTATAATAAAGCGGCTCCATTTTCGGATCTGCATTTACATGTGCAATACCAGCCACATGAAAGACCACATCATACTTTGTATAATCAGCCTTCTTCCAGTTGTCGTCCATCGTATCCACCGCATCAATCTGATACGATGAGTCCTTAGACAATATATATTTTCTGACGCTCTCGCCCACATAGCTACCAGCGCCAGTTATTAATATTTTCTTCATTCGTTCAATTAGTAGAGTTTCTCTATTTCTTTCCAAACCAATCGGCTGTCAAAGTTCTCAACGACCCACTTTCGTCCATTTCTTCCATCAATGACATTTTCCTTACGAATCATATCAAGCTTTCTCACCAAATCCTCAGGAGCAATATCCACGAACAAACCTGTCCTACCGTCAATAATCGAGTCACAACAACCTGTTACACGAGTCGTAATGACAGGTTTCTCCATCGCCTGCGCCTCCAACACACCCGTAGGAAATCCCTCACGATAAGATGCGAGTACATACACATTCATCAACGAATAGTAATACTCCATACCGCCATTGATAAAGCCTGTGAAAATAATACGCTTATCATTCTTAATCCGTTCCTGAATGTCCTTAGGCAAAGCATCCCTCACCTCAAACATGCCTACAAGCAACAACTTGCAGTTATCCGCATCCTGCAACCGGTCAAAAGCACGTACCAGTTCAATAATGCCCTTATCACGTACCAAACGACCTGAATAACCAATTACAAAGTTACCCTCCTCAATGCCATACTTTGCTCTCAATGCAGCAACCTTCGTCTGATCAATAATAGCGGGATTGAAGTGATTGACAGTATCCACTCCATTGCATGTACCCTTACCTAAAATGATTTGCTTTTTTGCAGGAGCCAAATGATTTTCAATACTCCTTCTAAGCACAGATGGACTTACACACACCACCTTAGTTGAACAAAACGAAGCCAATCTGTCCACCGTCATCAGTATGAAACGTTTCAATCCATAACTAGTCTCATACACCAATCCATGACGAAAGTAAATGCGATTAGGCACACGCATCAACCAACCCGAAATCATAGCTAGTAACCCACCTTTAGGCGTATGCCCAACAATGATATCAATCTTTTGTTTTTTGATAAACTTGCAGATATTCCGTATCGAAGTAAAATCCTCTTTTATCGAGATACTTCTATTCACAGGAGTCTCAATATACGCGAATCCTTGCTCCTTAGCAAAGTCTGCCAAATACTCACTCGGACTGCAAGCTACATTCATATTATAACCCTTTTCTTTGAAGTATTTGAACTGATCTCCGATGAAATATGGAAGAACGAAATAAATATTTACTACATGTAGAATATTCATTTTTATAAAGCAACATATTTTTACTTACCTTCTTGCCACTTTCTACAATCCTTGAAGAAGCTAATGACAATCATTGTGAGAAGAATCCCTACAGGGAAAGCCGCAATAATGGTTACGCCCTGAAGACTATAGAGGGAATTCTCAGCAAAGAGAAGACCGATAGGAAGAAAAATGAGCAAAAGCGCCCAAAATCCACGAATCTTGCGTGAAGGTTCTTCATCGGCAGCAATCTGTTTGTAACTGTAAGATGAAGTGACATATGTGATGCCATCAAGTGTAGTACTATAGAAAGCAATCATAGTAATCACAAGCAATATCAAGGCAACTGCAGGAAGAGGGAGCGTGTCAAAAATCATCAGAATGGCATCGTACATCTCACCACCATTGCTAATGAAGCCAGTCACATTAAGACCATACTTCATTTGCTGAGCAAGCCCGTAGTTACCAAGAATAATAAACGACATGTAGGTTCCTGCGAGCCCCCAACCAAACGAACCGAAGACCGTGTTGCGGATAGTACGACCCTTTGAAATCAAAGCGATGAAGAAAGGAGTTGCCACACACCAAACAAGCCAGTATGCCCAATAATAGACAGTCCAGTTCTGAGCAAAACCGTTTTCACGAAGAGGATCCATATAAGTAGAGAGACCGATGAAGTTCTGAATGAGGTTGCCCAATGATTGGAAGCCTGTTTCAACGATATAACGAGTTTCACCACCCAAGAAAAGGAAGTAAAACAAGATACCGAAAAACAGATATGAACAGATGCCTGCAAGTTTGCTGATACCAGTCACACCGAAGAGTACGGTAATCGTGTAGATAGAGCAGATAAGCAGAAGCACACAGATGGTGATGGCTGTATTGACCTCAAAACCGAATACCGAACCCATAGCTTTGGTAAGCAGAGGAGTTGCCAACGAGAAGGTAGTAGCAGTAGCACATACCACAGCAAAGATGGCAATCACATCAATCATCTTACCCCAGATACCATCCACTTTATCGCCAAGGAGCGGACGGCAAGCCTCTGAGAAACGCTGTCGTTCACGCTTGCGAACATGCATCATGAAGCCAAAACAAACAGCAAGAATCACATAAAAGCCCCAAGCCAAAGGTCCCCAATGAAATAAAGTGAAAGTAGGAGCCCACATCTGCATAGAGCCCTTTTCTACTACATGAGTTTCTGCGCCATAGAGTGCCCACTCAATAAGTGAGTAAAACATGATGTCGGCTGCCATAGTGGAAGTGAAGATCATTGTACCCCACTTGAAGTTACTGTAAGCAGGCTTGTTTAGATTTCCAAATCTGATGTTTCCATACTTTGGCTTAAGAGCTACATAGAGTGCACAAGCCACACTACCAATAGCAAGTATAGGATAATAGAGTCCGATGGTATCACCCAAAAATCCCCTCATTATATCGACTACTGATTTTGACTTATCGGGCACTATCATAAATACTGCCATCAATGCTATAACTATAGCAAAGGGGATTAGCATCGTGCTCCAATCAATTTTTCTATTTTTGACTTCCATCTGTATACTATCTTTTGATGTTCTTTAAGTTCCTTATCGCGCGATTGTAACGGTCGTATCCGTAGGTCCCAAAGTTATCTCCCTTTGCCTCCTTGATGATTGTCCATTGTGCCCAGAGGTAATCCCAAAGAATCATATAACAGAGAATCTTTTTAAAGGAATTCTTCGGTACATTTCCGTTAAAATACTTGTCAAGAATGTAATCCTGATTTTCTTTCGTAAAGTCTGCTTCTATAAATAGAGCTGCAAAATCTGCCATCGGGTCGTTCATACCTGAGTACTCCCAATCAATGAGGTAGATTGTTCCATCCATTGCCTTGATGAAGTTCTCGTAGAGAGCATCATTGTGACATGGGCAAAGTTCTACACCCAATTCATTTAAATAGCCTTCAAGTGCCATCACCTGCGGACGAACCTCCTCCCATCCTTCATACATTATAGCCTCTGCCTTTTGTATCAACAGGTCGTACTTTTCTATCTCCTGAAAAATATTGAACTCGTTCTTCAGCCGAATATGCGAACCATGAACCGTCTGATAAATCTTGGCTATCTTCTTCATATTGTCATGACGCTGGATAGTAGCGGCATTGAGGGTTTCAGCATTCTCTACAAAGTCTGCCAGTTTAATTCCGGTCTTTGCATTGAAATAGCGAATCTCCGGAGTCACACCCATCTTGCAGGCTTCGATAGCATTAAATTCTTCGTTAGCACGCTCCACCATTCCCTCCGAACCATTTCCTGGAACACGAAGTACATAACTCTTACCTTCGAAATTCACTCGGAAGTTCTTATTGCTCATACCGCCAATCTGTATGATTTCAACCTTGCTGACATCTTCTCCTGAGAAGATGCTCTGCAGATGCATCATCAGGTTATCGTAATCAAACGGATCTTCGCGTCTTCTGAGACGAGGATAAATATCGTTCTGTAACTTCTTAAAATCCTCTTCACAATCCACATCGCCCCAAATGAGATTCTTGAACATTATGACAGGACGATCAAGCGGATCGGTCACATCCATCAGCAGATACTCATAGTTAAGATACGGATTGCTGGCATGCTCCCAGGCTTCAATCAGATGCTTATAAGTGTCCAGGCTGATACGGCTCACACCTATCATCTCACCCTCAAAATGGCACACACGATGGCGATCTTTTGTTATCTTGGTAGCAAAACCATTCTTTGTTTCCATAAAGCACTCGTCGCCCGAACCACTTTCCTCAGTCATTGAGAGACAATTGCCTTCGGTTCTGGCAGCGAGTTCCTCCAGAACTCTTCTGCCATAGAAAGTATCGCTTTCTATAAGCAGAAAATCCTCTTGGATATCATCTTTTGCCAATGCCAGCGAACCCATAGATGCCGTAAACTCATAGTCCTCATTTTTGATGAGTTTTACATCTTCAGCTGCATATTTCTGGAACATTTCAGCTTTGTAGCCCACCACTAACACAATATTACTGAAATGGAGGTCGCGAAGGATTCCCAAAGTTCTGTCAAGCAAGCAAAGACCTTCGGCAAACGGCATCAGAGGATAGGGTATTTCAGAATCCTTCTCACGTCTGGCTGCAAGTATTACGGCAGTTTTCATATTCTCTTAATCTCTACACCTTTTTCGGAATTGTATTCGTATGGGATTTCACCTACCATAAACCGGAAGTGCAGGTAGTCGCCCTTGTGCCTGATATTCTTAAAGGCATAAACATCTGCCTCTTTCACCTCAAGCTGTTGGCAAATCTGCTTAACTACCGACGAACATGTATCATCTTTATAGCTTTCGTCAAACTGGCGCAATTCGTCAAGCGAATCAAACTCAAGAATCTCCCCTTCCTTATAGCGGTTGATTCTCATCTTTGGCAGTTGGTCTATATAACGGATATAGACATCCTCCCAATAGCCTTGCTTGGTTTCTTCGTTCTTGTATTCCTCAATCATAATCTTACGGAAAGCCTCCGAGAACTCATGATTGAAAAACACATGCCCTACCATATACCAAGCATCACGACCGCCAATCTTTACTTCGGTAATCTGACCGTTGTCATTGGTGGTCAGACAATATTCACCAGTTTCGCCTTCTGCATAGAGAGCAGAATAATAACTTTCAGCCGATTCCTTTACGAATACATTATCTGGGAAATAGTTATCTGAACTACACACGAACGTATTATCCAGTTTTTCGATTACACGTATTACTGACGAAGTATTGTTGTAACAAGCATAATCTTCGTTGCACACAATGCTGACGCCATACTTCTTCTTGAGATAGGCAAACATTTCTGCCTTATACCCCACAACGAGAGTGATGTCTTCAATGCCAGCCTCTTTCAACTGACAAATCTGGCGCTCAATGAGCACCTCACCTTTCACCTCCAGCAATCCTTTTGGACGTTCAACAGAGAGTGGTACAAAGCGCGATGAAGTACCCGCAGCCATAATGATGGCATTACGTTTTGTCATTAGAATGAGATATTTGCAATGAAGTTGATGTATGGCTTATCAAAAACCGGATTGTAGATATACTCTGCACTCAGAGGAAGCGTCCATCCATTTTTGAAGTTTACATTATAAGTATATTTCAGGTCGATGTTGCAGACTGCGAATTTCTTTTCGTAATTGGTGTAACAAGACCTAGTTGGTGTCATACCAACAGCCAGCGAGATGCGGTTGTTATTGAGGAAATCGTAATAAGTACCAATCTCCAGATAGGTAGAGTATGCCTGCTTCAGATTGCCATCGGCATCCTCGTATTTGTCATCATCGCCTGCAAAAAAATTACTGGCAGTAATCCAAAGAGGTACTCTCTCAGGAGTATAGGTGATGCAAGCCTCTAACCAGTGACCATTGTGCTTACCGCCAAAGTACTCATCGCCCTTACTTCCAATAGTAGGGTAATAATAGTCGTTGAAGGCAACGGTCAAGCCCTTCCAAGTATAGCTCAAACCAAGGTCAACCTCTGCATATTTACCATTAAAAGCATAACCACCCATGGCGTATACATAAAGACCATTCCAACTATAGTTCACACAAGGGAAAAGCACAGGTGCAGACTCCTCAGGAATCATCTCCATACCTCTCCACATATACTTGGTCTGAAGATCAAGGCCCAAGTGGAAGTTCGAAGCCTTTAGCTTTGCGCTCCAGTTGTTCCTTGCAGGAAGCCCAGCCTTTGCTACTGGAGTTGATACGGTTTCCTTAACAACAACCTGTGCGATATAGACTGTATCATGAACGTACACGACTTCCTGTGCGAAAGAAGCAATCGAAATTGTTAGCAATGATAATGTAAGAAAAAACTTTCTCATTTCTACTGTAAATATTTATCACTAATTATATTATTTTCAATATTTCCTGATTACTAAGTGGTCGTTCAATAGAATAAGTTTTTTTGCTTCGCATTGCCTTTTCATTTATTACGATATTATCTGTCAAGACTCTATTTAGAACAATTCCAGTAAAAAAAACGCCAAAATAATCCAAAGGGAACACTCTTTACCTGAACTTCCACTATTTTTCTGCAGGTACCCTTATACCATTTATAAAAATGTTGTAAGAGACGTTATTCTTTGAACAGAATGAGTGAAGAAACATTCCATGAGGGACGGCCTCAGTTTGGTACTGAAAATAAAATCTTTCAAGAGCTTCGCTATATACATAAGTGTTAGATTTTATTTCCTACAAAGATATAGATAGCATTTTGAAGCCCTAATTTGAGTGCTTACTTAAATATATATGTCAGCCTATTTTAAGCACTTAAAAAACAAATGATTAACATTTTCATAATTGCAATACTCTACATAGACGGCATATATCCAAACAGGCTCTAAAAAAGAAATATTATTTCTCCCCTATTTTGGTATATTTATATCCCATTTTCTCTATATCAACTCTATTCCAAATATTTCGACCATCCACAATCACTTTCCCCTTCATCACTTTATCAATAACATTCCAAGCAGGTAAACGGAACTGTCTCCATTCTGTCATTAATAATAATGCATCTGCTCCGTCCGCACAATCATAAATATTAGAAGTATAAGTCACTGAATCACCTATTCTGCGTTTACATTCATCCATGGCAATGGGATCAAATACTCTAACTTGAGCTCCGATTTTCAATAATTTATCAATCACGACCAATGCCGGTGCTTCCCGCATATCATCAGTTTCCGGTTTAAACGCAAGACCTAAAAGTGCAATAGTCTTTCCTTTCAAACAACTTTCAGAAACCTGTTTCAAGGAATCTTCAGCGGATATTAAAGCTACAAGTTTTTCATATACGATACTCTTCTGCTTCTCATTAACTCGTTCTACAGCTTCAATTATTTCCATGTGGTAACCATTCTCAACACCTGTATGTATCAATGCTTTAACATCTTTTGGGAAACAACTTCCACCATATCCACAACCTGCATAAAGAAATTTTTGTCCAATACGGGCATCTGCTCCAATTCCTTTACGCACACTATCCACATCAGCCCCTACCCTTTCACAAAGGTTTGCAATATCATTCATAAATGAAATGCGTGTTGCAAGCATTGCATTGGCTGCATATTTAGTCATTTCTGCACTGGGAATATCCATAAAAATCACCCGAAAATTCTGAAGCAGAAAGGGTTTATAAAGCTTAGTCAAGATCTCTTCCGCCCGCTTACTTTCTATTCCAATAACTATGCGATCCGGACTCATAAAATCCTTAATGGCAGCACCCTCTTTCAAAAATTCCGGATTACTTGCTACATCAAATGGAATTTGCAAACCTCGCTTGTCCAATTCTCCTTGAATAGCCATTTTTACTTTTTGAGCAGTGCCTACAGGAACTGTGGACTTTGTTACAAGTATAGTGTATTTATTAATATTCCTTCCAAATTCACGAGCTACCGCCAATACATATTGCAAATCAGCAGAACCATCTTCGTCAGGTGGCGTTCCCACTGCTGAAAAAACAACTGCCGCCTCATCAATGACATCTGATAAATTTGTCGAGAAGTTCAGACGTCCATATTCTACATTACGTCGTACCAACTCTTCTAATCCAGGTTCATAAATGGGCATCTCACCATTCTTCAACTTTTCTATTTTATCTATATCAACATCAATACATGTTACCCGAACACCCATTTCCGCAAAACATGTACCGGAAACCAATCCTACATAGCCTGTGCCTACAACTGCTATATTCATAATTACATTATTTTATAAAAAAAATACCTTATACAAGAAAAAAACATCCAAAAAGAAAAATTTCTCAATCCAAACCGATATTCTCTATAACGGAAGAAATGCTTTTGCCAAAATGTCATATTCTCACCATTTTTACAATAGAATTTATAAAGTCCCAGTTTCCTATTTGCCAATTTCGTAATAGAAGGAGCTTCTTTATCCACATGTATAATCTGAAGAATATCCGTCAGATATATAGCCTTTGGTTTAACTTTAAGCAAACGTGTCCACATATCCCAATCTTGATTACAAGGCATCTCTACATCAAAACCATTTGCTTGAAGTATCAATTCTTTTTTTACCAAAACTTGATTTCCCACCACATTACACCACAACAAATCATATAGAGAGAAACACCGATCTTTAAAAAAATAGCGAACAATCTTCTTTCTATTTTTCTCATCACAAATTACCCCGGCAGAACATACAAAAGCCACCTCATCCGACATCGCAGCCATCATTTTCTCAATTCTCTCCGGCACAAATTCATCATCATCATCCAACCCTGCAATATACATTCCATGAGCTTGGCTTATTCCATAATTACGAGCAGCACAAGCTCCCCGATTAGGATCTGGCAATGCATAATAAAAAAGATTATCATTCTTCTCTATCAACTGCCCGATTTTTTTTGCAGTATCATCAGAAGAATGGTCATCCACCACGATAATCTCTATATTTCGATAAGATTGGTTTATAACAGAATTAACGGCTCTTATCACATTATCCTCACGGTTGTGTGTTGTGACAATTACACTCACTAATGGTTCATTCATAACTATTCGAAAGGATATAAATACTCTTCCAATTCTGATTCTATAAATTTTATTTTCTCAAGTTCCTTAACATACATAGATTTCTTCCAAAGCATTGTATTGTTAATCGATCTTGAAGGCATGAACTTGGGATCTTTACTATGCAGTTTCTCATCAAGATTCAAAAAATGATTTACACGCTTTGAAAATTCATCGTAATGATAAATAGCGTCTTCGAAACGAATTCTCAATACATTTTCCGAATCTTTTTCTCGATTGATTTGTTCACGCTGTTTACGATATAACACCACAAATTTATTTACATCCTTAGGTACCCAACCCTCACCCCAGCGCACAACATTTTCCAAATAATAATCACGAGGATCACGATCAACCACTATTGCTTTCATCTTTTCAAAATAATCGAAATAACGGTTGATGCCAGTAGGCGGTAGCAATTGATCAAAATAAATATAATCATATTTATTAGACGGATCTATTACTTCACACAATGCTGTGAGATACCATTTCACACATTCACAGAAATATACTTTTGTTGGAGAAGAAAAATACATATCTCGATGCGGAATATAGTGCGCAATATACTTACGGTTTCCACCTAATAATCTCATGAAATGAGGATAGATTTTATATAAAAGATAAGACTTCCATCGAGGCGCCATCACCAAATATTCTCCCCAAAAACCATCCCATGTTACATCCAACAGTTTCGATAGGAAATCATAAGATATTTTTTTAAATTGCCCATGGAAAAATTGTTCATATCTCTTATTAAAAATATCGCCCGCTTGCCATTCCACATAATTGATGAAATTCTGAATAGCAATATCAGAATTCAATCGATGATAACTATTCACCAATGTATCTTCCAACGAAGTTACTCCACCAAAATCTTGAAGAAATCTAAACTCAAAATCACCGAAATTATTAATATTCTCAAATTCTGATAAATAATCGGTCACTACACCCGACCCTGAACTTCCAAAGCTAGCGCACGATACTATTTTGTAATCTTTCATTAACACTACATTTTATATTAATATAGATTCAGTAAAAAGGCTTCCACTCTTTCTAATATCACTTCCGGAACAAACTGTTTACTTTTCTCCAATGCCAAATCTGAATATTTTCGATACATTTCTTTATCGGAAAGTATGCGATATATATTTTCTCCCAATGCCTCGAAATCATCAATAGGAGAAACAAGCCCATACTCACTATTACCCAATATCTCACGTACCGATGTGTCCGATGACACTAATGGAAGTCCAAAACTACCCGCTTCAATCAATACGGTAGGTAATCCTTCTGAAAAACTGGAAAAAGCGAACAAATGTGCTGCTGCATAATAATTCTGAGGTTCTGGCTGGTTACCCTCGAAAAAGCAAACATCTGCCATTCCATTCTCTACAGCAAAAATTTTAAGTTCCTCTTCAAGTTCCCCTTCACCTACCATCAACAAATTACACGAATAATGGTATTTTTCTCTAATATATGCCATGGCCTTGATGAGGCTTTTATGGTTTTTTGGAGGAGATAACCTTGCTACCATCAATACAAAATCACCATATTTATCTCTCAATTCACTTATCTTCTGTTCATTCAAAGGTTTCTGTCTTATAAAAGAAGGATTATAAATTTTTTCAATATTCAGATGAAGGAACTTATTGAAAAACAAGACCTCTTTTTGACAAACATCGGTCAACACCACCAGATTCTTTATTTTCATATATAACCTTTCAAAACCTGGTACAATTACCATATAAGAATAAAGCCCCCCATGCAACCAACAACACTTCTTTTTCGCTTTCAGAAAGTCATATGCAACAAAAGACAGATCATTCAAATGACCAGAGAAAGCAATTGCCACATCATATTTTCTTCTAGGTGTTATGATGCATTTATAACCAAACAAAATAATCCTCAACAATAAAAAGATTATAGGAAAAGCATATTTCCCCCACCAATATTGCTTGGCAACCCTCCAATACGCTTCAGGGCAAAGTGCCAAAGGCAACGGCATATTTTTTATTTCACAATCTTCAGGCAATTCATTGACTATTTCATCCGTTTTTTTAGGATTCAGAATATAAACATCCACTTCATAGCCACGTGATTTTAATAAATGGATATAATCTATCCCCACGCGCTGAATGCCTCCATAAAACATAGAATCAAAAACAAAAGCAATTTTCATTTCATCTAAATTTACTAAATATTATTTCCGAAAAGATGTTTCTAACTCCATAGCCCTATCCGCATCTTCTATACGCTGCTCCACTATGTTTTTCTGATTTTTGTCAAAACGATGAAATATATCAGTATATGGATACCAACGATGATAACATTTCAATCCACTTCTCACATAAGACAAATCTCCTGCATAATAATTGGCATTAGGCAATATAGGAAGGGTGAAAAAAAAGACAAAAGCCAATAAGTTTTGCGGCAAGCGTAAACGGTATAAAGCATCAACATAATAAAGTAACATATAAAAAACGATATAATTTATCATACGTCCCGCAATAGCAGTATTGGCAACCATTGTTGTAGCAATGAAAAAATAAAGCATATAAATGGGGTCATATTTATCTATTTTGCCAAGCAACTTCTTTCTATTGTAATAAACTAAAATAAATGGAAATAATACATACTCAACAAACCGTAATATTTTCCCATTAATGTTCATGCCCAAACCTTGATAATATTCAAACTTCTGAGCAATAAGAGGATTGACAAATAAATCATTAGTGTCCCGTTAAAAATGGGACGAGTTAAACAATTAATCAAATAGCCCCGGAATCAGGGGATCATTTAGATCTTTGACATCATTGAAATTAGTCTTGTCGAACAGGTCACGCAAGTGGGTTTTGTCAGTCAATGATATGCTGAGAATTTGCAAAACTTCATAGGTTGAACGTTTCAACTTCATATCATGTTGGACAATAGCCACAAGACAGTACGTGATAATAGCCACACTGATTTGTATGCGAACAGCGTTCTCTGTTGTGCCCCAGAATTTCTTTATCTTGAGATGCTGCTTGAGCCATTTGAAGAACAGCTCGATTAACCATCTTTTCTTATAAAGATTGGCGACATCCAGTGCCGAAAGTTGTTTTGCATGCGTCAAGAAAGTGAACTCACGGTCATCCTCTTCGTCGTAATATCGGACGAGTCTGAATGACTCAGGATATTTTTTCTCGGAGAGATATCCGGTCAGTTTCACTTCCGCATCTGTCATTATGTTCTTTGGCATTCTTCGCTTCCATTTGACTGTCTTATACTTTAAGTTCGTCTTGGCTCTGACAACAAAGAAAGAGTCTGTAAGATGTATCCTATAGAGTTCTTTAAAGGAGTCATAAGCCCTGTCGAATATATAATAAGCATTTGGTTCATAATGGATTGAAGACATCGCTGTGGAATCATGCTTTGATGCAGTGGTTACAGTATAGAAGGCAGGAACTTGTGCTTCAATGTCGTATAAGACATGAGCTTTCACCCCTCCTTTCTTGCTTCGGAACTTTGCCCATGGGAATGTTGCAAGACACAACGGAATCGTTGTTGAATCAAACGCATATTTCTTTCCGGAAATGTCAAGGATGTTGGTCGTCCGCTTCTCGCAGGCTTCCTTCATCATATAGAATGCAAAGTCTTCGAAGATTCTGTAATCACGGTTCTGGTTGGCTGTCGCAAGAGTTGTCTTGGCTATCGGTTCACGACCTAAACCAAGATGATATTGCTTGGCCCTATGAGCCTCGAAAGCAACGATTAAGTCTCGCAGGCTCTCACGGTTACTCAGTTGTCCAAACATCATCGCGAGCATCTGATTCCAGCAAGTGAAATGTTTCACATATCTGTTGCCATCATACTTGCGAACATAGTTGTTGAACTGAGTCCTGTTCAGAAAAGCGGTTAATTGAGAGAATACGTATTTGTCTTGGAACATAGCAGCTATTTGTATTAGACTGCAAAGTTGCAAAATCAAGTCCGTTTCATTTCAAAAAACCGTGTAATCGACTATATTTCAATAATTTCAAAGAACTATTTATCCACTTTTACGGGACAGTAGTGTTTCATAAATATTAAACATTATCGTAAGCACTCATTGCAATTTATCTATTCACTCCAAAAAAAATTATACGGCATAATTCCATCTGTGGATAAATATCCTATAAAGTATATATGAAGCCTAAGTAAAAGCCACATCACACACAGTTGAATAGCTATATTATATAATGATTTGTTCTTTTGACGAATGTAATTAAGCCAATAAGGCAAGAATATAAGCGTTAATGGCATAAAATGTATGTGTAAGCGACCGGTCGCTGTAATAAAATATGCAAGTAAGCGAATTATAAAAGCCGCCATTGTAAAACACACCATCATGTCCCCCCAATGACTATGTATTTTTTTTCTTAATATATAGCAACTTGTAAAAAGACATGGAAGATAGTCTATAAATAACGCCAAACCTATTTGACCAGACGATTCATTTCCTAAGATATAATCCTCATATCTATTCAGTAAGACAATATAGTCACCAAGCATTCTTGTTCCTGCAACGATTAAAAGTATTACGCCTAATGCACTAAAATAAGCTAAGGTTCTATTCTTTTTATATACGATTAATAGACCTAAAGGTAAAAATAGCACTATTGATGAATAGTGCATAAATGTTGTGACTAATATACGTATTGAGTATTGTTTGTATTTCTCATTCACAAGTAATGGAGTACTCCAAAGAAGAAAAGAAGCAGCAAGAGTAATCCGGATTAAATTAAAGCTATGGAAATAATAGATACAGACAAACGCGGGAATTGCTACTGCAAGACATAGACTATTATAATATTTTTTTAACGTCTTAAACACAAAATACATAATAAGTGCAGAAAATATAAAGATAGCAACATGCCTTGAAAAAAAGATAGTTCTTAATATAAACATGAAGATTTTATACAGTGGCTCTGTAGTTGAATCATCATTGAATACAGCTGATAATGACGTTGCATTTTCAAATGTCTGTGAATATACAATGGTATCTATCCCTACCCATGACCCTCTTAACCCCATGAATAATAATAATATCATGTGGATAATCAGAAAACATCTACTTATTTTATACTTACTGCCACATCTACTTGCATTAGTAACGAACCTGCGCTTATCACACCACCATGCAGCAAGGAAAGATATAAACACGATGAAGAGATATAGATACATAGTACCATCATCCCATGATCTATAATGTGTTTCTCCTCCCCACCAAAACGCATCATTGTCAGCCTCAAATGTCTTTCGATAAATATCAAAAAGCATCAATAAACCTATTATTTATATACTATGCTTGTTTCTATCTTGAAAACTCCTTATCAACTCAATGTAATTATCATACATTACTCTCGAAGATAAATATTTATCAAAAAAATCCTTATTCTTGGCACCTAGTACATTTCGTTCTTCTATAGTCATGTTCTTTACACGAGATAGTTGTTTTATGGCTTCTTCTTTTGTGTCATATAGTAAGACACCTTCGACTCCCATTTTATCAAAATATCGGTTACCTCCAGTTTTACTTGCAACAACTATTTTCCCTAATGCAAGTATTTCGAGCATTACAATATCAAAATATGTTACACGATTAGGAAGTACAAATACATCACTTGCAGAAATAAGAGAATGAGGATCGTTGGTAAAACCTATTTCTTTCCAGCGCAGATGTTCCAATCGTTTAAAAGGAGACTCTAGTCCTGCAGAAATGACCCATGCCTCCTCCTCCCTATTAAAGAAATCAGAGGCAATTTCTTTTAATAAGTCGTATCCTTTTACGGTATTGTGACGACCCACATAAGATATTACAAAACCATTTTCTGGGACACCATATTCTTTTAAGACTTCAGTCCTTGTTTTTTCTGCTTTACACGCGGGTATTCCAGTGAGTACATAGCGAAAATTCTCCGGATGTTTCTTCTTATATTGTGTAAAGTAATACCAATTATTATAATAAGATTCTTCTGCTTCTTCGCATGGAAAGATGATATAGTCTGCACGTTCTAAACAATACCTATCTATTTCCTCATATTTTTCTCTCATTTTAGGAATACAGAAATCATAGATACTCGGAATATCAGTACATTGTTCTTGCCCGTAAGGGAGAGGTGAATGTGACTGATACAATACAATACCCTTAAAGTTCTTCAAATTTTCACGTTCCAAGTACATATGGTTAGACTGATGGAAATGTATTATATCATATTTAGAAAAATCCTGCTTAGGAGCGAACTGTCTTCCTGACAAATATTTTCTTCTATTTATAATGTGACGAATTGTCCGATGGGCGTTATTAAACCATTTAGGTAATTTACTGGTTACAAAACGACCTTTCTTATGAACATCTTCATAATGTGCATCAACGTGAGTGAACTCCAAAATATTATCTCCCCTTCGCTTCATCTCTTCGTAGTAATAATAACCAACTGCAAAAGGACCACCCTTAGGGGCTAATTTTTCTTCGGGTAAATACACTAATACTTTCATAAATATTTGTTCATAGTTAGATTCAAAACTTGCTCTATCATAGGAGCCATATCAAAATACTTATACTGACCAAGACGACCACCAAAGATAACGTCTTCCTCATTCTCCGCCAACTTGCGATATTCTTCAGCAAGAGCATTGTTACGACCGTCGTTTATAGGATAGTATGGTTCCATCCCCTCCTTGTATTCTACTGAATACTCCTCTGAGATAACAGTCTTAGGACAATCATAAACTTCCTGACCGAACATCTCGAAATGTTTGTGCTCAATCACACGAGTATAAGGTTCATTATGACTAGTATAATTCACCACAGCATTACCTTGATAGTTAGGAATATCCTTCACACGAGTCTTGAAAATGACAGTACGCCAATCGAGCCTACCCAATTTGTAGTCAAAATACTCATCTATGGCACCTGTATAAACGAGCTTGTATGCATACTTCTTCCAATCTTTATATTCCGAATTGAAGAAGTCAATACCAGTCTTACACTCAACCCCTTCAAGTAGACCTTCTATAAGTTTGTTATAACCACCAATAGGAATGCCTTGATAGCGGTCATTAAAATAGTTATTATCAAATATCATGCGTACAGGAAGACGCTTAATGATGAATGCCGGAAGATCCTTACAATCACGTCCCCACTGCTTTTCTGTATATTCTTTGATAAGTTTGTAGAAGATATCCTTTCCAACAAGGCATAATGCCTGCTCTTCAAGGTTCTGAGGCTCACGTCCACCAAGAGCTGCAACAGCCTCTACCTTTTGCTCGTCAATCTTTGCTTGAGCCTGAGCAGGGGTATGTACCTCTGGCCACATACGATTAAAGGTATTCATATTGAAAGGCAAATTATAAAGTTCTCCTTTATAGTTAGCTACAGGACAATTAGTGTAACGATTGAATTCCACGATAGAGTTCACGAAATCCCACACCTTCTTGTTATTGGTATGGAAAATATGTGCACCATACTTGTGCACATTGATGCCTTCCAGTTCTTCGCAGTAGATGTTGCCACCGAGATGTGAACGTTTATCAATTACCAGCACCTTCTTGCTTGCTAGTTTGGCTTTGTATGCAAATGTAGCTCCGTAAAGACCGGAGCCTACTATAAGATAATCGTAATGTGTCATAATTTCATTTTCATTTGATTTAAAATTTCAAGTACAAATGAGTCTTTAGAGATGAAAAGCAACATAAAGTAACTTGTTCCACCAACAATCGGTACTAAAGTTATTTTTAGAATGTCTGACGAAATTTGTTTTGCTATGAGCACGCATATTCCAAACATAACTAATGACAGCATTAGATATTTTATACTAATTCTATCAATGACTTTGAACGGAATATACTTACGTGCAAATATAATTTGGGTTATAGTAACACTCAACTCTGCCAGAACAGTTGAAAATGCAGCACCGTTTTGAGAAAACAGAGGTATACTTATAATATTACATGTAAAATTAAATGCAGCACCAACACATGCGCTAAATGTAACAATCTTTATCTTGCCCAAAGGATACAATACTTGCATTCCTACGATATTCGAAATTCCAATAAAGATAATAATCGGGCTGATAATTTGTAAAGTAAATATAGCCGATTCAAAATCTCTTCCGCAGAATAAATGAATGAGTGGTTCAGCAAGGCAAATTGTCCCCATCATAATTGGATATGCTAATATGAGCACAAAACGGTACGCCTTTTGCGATAAAACTTTAAACTCATCCATCCTATCATTTTTAATTAGATTGGAAGTTCTGGGAAGAAGCACGGCTCCCAATGATGTAACAGCGTACAGAAGGATGTGAGATATATTAGTTGCAGCAGTATAATAACCAACAGCTTGATCATTTTGAATAAAGCCAAGCATTACCTTATCTAAATTCAGATATATGCTTGTAACAAGATTAAATGCGAATATTGCTATTGCAGGTTTGAAATGACGCCCAATATTCAAGTCTCGCAGTCCAAATAATGACAAGTCTATATGTTTCCTTAGTCTTAAAAAATTAAAAATATTATTGCCTATTGTACCAAGGACTGTATAGATACCATACTGCAATAGATCATCCTGTGTCTTTACTGCATAAAATAGATATATTACCGCAATTATCTTAACAATTAGATTTCGTATTGTTATGTACTTAAATTCCTCAATACCATTATAGAACCAGGAACATCCTATTGTTGTAAGAGCTATTATAGCACTTAACACTAAGAAAAGTGGAATATTTGCCTGTACACGAGCCACAGTCAAGCAGATAATTGCAACTGCAAAATATCCAATAACATTCAACAATAAGTTAAGTAAAAGTATCTCAACAGTTGTTCTACTTAAATCAACTTGACTATCTCTCACACGAGCAATCTCTCTAATACCATAGAGAGGAATACCAATGCATGAAAATAAAGCAATGTAATTAATGATAGAAGTATAGAAATTTACCTGTCCTATGCCTTCAGACATAATTACACGCGAGGCATAAGGAAAAGTTATCAGAGGGAATAATAACCCACTGATAGTATTAATCAGATTAAATACGAAATTTACTTTTACAGATTTTGCCATCTTTAAAGAATCTTTTCAGCAAGCACATCTGCAATGCAACGATAAACTTGTCCGTCCCATAAGGGTTGACAGCATGGTACATCTTCTCGTAAGCTACACCATCGTCAAGGAGGATACAGACTTCGAGCATAATCTTATCGTAGTCAATCCCAACGAGGTGAACAGTACCAGATGCGAGAGCTTCAAGACGTTCAATGGTATCGCGCATCACAAGAACGGGTTTGCCAAGGCTTGGGACTTCTTTCTGAATGCCGCCTAAGTCAGTAAGAACGATGGTGACCTTTGACATAAGGTTAACGAACTCGAGACACTGAAGGAGCTCAACGAAGAAGAAGTTAGGACGGGTGAGGTCTTCGCCAAAGACTTCGTGGAATACAGAAGCCCCACAAGATTTATCTACTCCCCCCGAACAGCTTTATGCCATCGCTTCCATACCCGTACATATAAGTACAGCAAGAGAAACGTTTGTCGTAAACCAGCTCTCCGTAAATCATGCAATGGAGTATGGAAAGACGCAAGGAGATTTCTTGGTAGACCATAAATATACTTTTGAAGTGGGAAAAGCCTATAAAACCTTTAAGCTAATTGCCGATTTACCTAATTTCTTTATTCTTGCCGACAATATAGAATATAATACGGTCAAAAAATTACCATTATGGATTGTTGGATTGACATATTAGAAATTCTTTTTCATTCCACTTCCTCCCACGGATAAGGATTCTCCATCACGTTCTGAAACTCATCAACAGCTTCCTGCTGTTCGGCGGTCAGCAATGCAGCATTCCAAGAGGCAATGATGGAGTGAGCTTCATCTGCCAAAGGCTCATCGAAAACCTCTCCATAACAAGCAGTGAGCAGACGGAGCTTCAGCAAAGATGCGGGAAGAGTATCCAGAATATCCCAACAACGGTTCAGAACCTCCTGCACATGCTGCTGTTTCTCACCGTGGTCGACAAAAGAGGCACTGTAACCCATTAAAAGAGCGAGACATACATTGGCTTGTTCCTCCACTGTAGTGCCCCAAGTGCCGGAATTATATAAAGTTGTAGTCAAACGATAAACTTCACTATTACGACGCGACAAGTCATCACTATAAATAGGACTCCCGTCCATACCCAAATACATCAGATCGTGCGCAGCACGCTGAAGGAGGAGTGCTTCTTCTAAAAGAGACATATTATTTCAGATTTATGATTTTAGATTCTAAAGAGGAAAAAAGATACTTCGCCACATCCTACATAGTGATCGTTATTTGATCACTTCTATAAGGTCCGGATGAATAGTGGCCATGGCAAGAGCAATGACACCTTGTATCTCTATAACCACACGGCGGTCACGTGCCCCCTTTACTTTCAGAAAAATACCCTCCTGACCTGCAAAGTCACCACCCGTAATACGGACTCTAGTTCCCTTCGACAGATTCAACTCTTCGGGCTGGAAATAAAGCAAATGGTCGTTATAGGTTCCGGCAACGGCGATGAAGCGCTGCATCTCATGGTCGGGAATAATTATCTTCTGACCACTGCGAGTATCGGTTATATATTGCAAATAAGTAATTTGAGACTTAACACGCTGTACGTCGGAAGGACGTGCATGGACAAAAACCAGATTACGGATGACGGGAACCAAAGTACGGACTTTCTTACCCTTACGGATACTTACCTTATATTGCATGGGGACAAAACAGCCGAGGTTCTCCTTCTCGAGAAGATGCACCGCATCAAGCTCTCTGCGGTATGTGGCACGCATGGCATGCCAAACTTCAACCTCGTTATCCGTTTCCATTTTCGTTGTTTTGTTCACAAAAGAGTGTTCCTCTGGGGCTTTGAACCCTCGGTATATACCTGGTATCCAATCATTTGCGAGCACCTTATGTAAAATACAGCAAGCATTGTGCCCTTCTTGCCAACAGTTTTTTTGCAGTTCGTCATTACCTTCTGGTAAGAGACTATAAACGAACGGATTACAAACAAAAAGCGTTTTTTAAACGTTCGTTTAATGGACACAAAGATAAGACTGTTTTTTATATCCTCAAAATGTTTAATAAAAATATTTTGGAAAACCCATCGTGTCTCAGTTTAATTTACAGTAATTCAGTATGTTAAGTATCTTATTTAATATTTAAAATTTCCATTCCCTTTTATTAACTCATTCCCTATTTCATTTCCTGAAATTTGACGTCCATTAAACGAACGTTTAAAAAACACTTCCAAGTCAAAGTCATTTCCATTTATATATCAACGCATTAACCCATCATAAAGATAAAACCCAGCTTTTTATCTCCATCCTTACTCCACAAAAACAAAAAACTTGATATACCTTTGCATTTATTTTACAAACTACAGTAATTTTAATTATTAACCCAAAAACATTAGAAAATGAAGGCAAAAAAGACACTCCAAAGTAAGGAAAAAAAACAAAAAGAGACACCCTTAAAACGGATGTAAAGCACGGCATATCAGCTCCGAAAGCAGGAGTAGGACGTCCCTCAAGCGGGGAGGTTATAGGAATACTGCCACAATATAGGAAAGAAGTCATTAAAGACATCATCCTATGGAAAAAATCAAGATACTTTATAGAAGAAAAGCCGACAAGCAACAAGGCATTGGCACAATGGGCATACTCACATTTCGACTTCAGAACGCCAGACTATAAAAGACTGTCAGAAAACACTATAATACAAGAGTTCGGTGAAGTGTGGCGGGAAATGAAGGTAGCAGGAGAGATATAGGGAATAAAACAAAAAAGGGCAGAAACCACGAAACTTATTGACAATAATTAAATATAAACAACTTAAGGAATAAACCACTTATCTTTGCCGCCACTTTGGTAAGGATGAAGCCACACCACCTACAGATGCCGCTTTCTCAATGAATGCGGCATCTTTTTTTATATACAAGCGTACCTCCTGCCAAACTAATACAATTATTAATTTTAAAGACAACAAGATGAGAAAGTCGACAAAGAACGCTTCACTTCACGAAGCACTGAGAAACCTATGGAAAATACGTATCATGCTGGAAAAGAACTACACGGAAACATGCGCCACATGGATGGCCCGACGAATAGAAAGCCTGATAGACCACATGCAATACGGACACGCACTCATAGCCTACCACAAGCAGGACGGGACATTCAGGCTGGCGAAAGCCACCTTACTGCCCTACAAGGCTGACTTCAGAAGAGATTATGACATCACAAGAGTGACAAGCACCATAGCCTTCTGGGACGTGGAACCGCAGGCATGGAAAACTTTCCAGCTGGAGAACTTCCTCGAATGGAGCCCCATATGCTAATCATTAACCATTAATCACTAATCATTAAACACTAAAAACAATGGCCATGATGTACGGGGGAATGCTATACTTCCCCCTCAAAGTAAATCTATTCGAAGAGATAGCAGTGGAACTGGTGGAAGCCAGGTTCGGACTGAAAGGCACAGCGGCGGTAATGAAACTGCTGTGCAAGATACACAAGGAAAACGGATATTACCTGAAATGGAACGCGGAGCAATGCACACTGTTCACAAACAAGGCGGGAAAGGACATCAACGAGCAGGAGATGCAGGGAATCGTGGACATCCTGGTGGAGAAAGTCTTTTTCGACCCCAAAACCTATAGGGAACAAGGGGTGCTGACCTCTACCGAAATACAGAAGGTATGGCTGGAAGCCACCAAACGGAGGAAAAGAGACCTCACCACCTTGCCCTATCTGCTGGTAGAGACGGAAGAGGACAAGCCGGACAAGGACAAGACTTGTACGCAAAAACGGGAAAATTGCACGCAGGATGCAGACATTTTCCCCGAAAATGCATGTAATTCCAAACAAAGCAAAGAAAGCAAAGTAAAAGAAAGCAAAGCAAAAGAAAGTAGAGCACTTCCCCCTCTTACTCCCCCCGGGGAAAGCGGAGGAGCGCAGGGAAATCCTGATTTAGACATTCCCGGATATGCCTACAACAGGAATACGCACAACCTGGAATGCCTCATGCTGAATCTGGAAAAGCTCTACATCACCGACCGGGAGGAAATCAGGAAGATTCTGAAGTTATCGGACTACGGCAGGCTGGGAAACTACGTCTGGAAAATATTCAATGGGACGAACTGGAACAAGGTGAACAGCAAAGGAGGGTACATCATCTCGGTACTGGCAAGGGAGAAGCGGAGTACGGGAAGCTGATTCCACAGGACACAAGCTATCAATAACATGTCATGCAGGAAATCAACAACGTGTGATACAAAAAACAAATATCGTGTCGGCAGGATATTAACTCCTTGCCGACACGATATTCATTCCTTCTTCGTCCTTAAAATTGTGACTTATAATTATGCTGATATTCAGCGCAAAACCTCTGCAATTCAATAAAAAATGGCTGGAACACAGCAAACAGTTCCTCATCGTGCTCTTTAAGGTAACAAATTGCCTTATCTACGGATATATCAATATGATGATATTCCACCATGATGTTCAAAGATTCTCTTATTCCGTTCAGAGTGGCGTATTTCCGCAAACGGTCGGTCAGGATAAAATGCCAGATAAAACGTTTGAACCGTAGCGGAAGATAGCGGTAATTGATGAGGAGGGAAAGATAGAAAGTCCGGGTATACCTCCTCAAGGAAACTCCGAAGAACGACTCGAAACGGGAAGCCAGCAAATAATCGAAATAAATATCCAGCAATACCCCCGAATAGCGTCCGAATTCAGGTTGAAGCCTATGTACCACCTCGCAGACAGCCGGATGACGGTCGGTATAGTCGTCAATAGCGCGGTGAAGCTGAATACCCTTGGCTATATCCGGCGGATAATTCTTATAGGAGCTTCCCTTTACGGCATCGCCTACAAAATTTCCCAACTGTACTTTTCTGTTCGAACCGGAAAGGAATATATGTGCCAGGTAGTTCATGACAAAAGATTTACCAGCTCCTTGCAAAGACACTCCTTCACCTCTTCCATCGGCACCTCGTGTCCCAGCTCTTTCTGCAAAGAAGTGACACCCTTGTCTATGAATCCGCAGGGATTGATATAGCTGAAATAACGTAAATCGGTATTCACATTCAGTGCCAATCCATGCATGGTGACAAAATGGCTGCTGCGCACGCCGATGGCACAAATCTTACGGGCACGGGAAGTATCGCCCTCCAGCCATACGCCCGTTGCCTTCTCCAGGCGTCCGGCCGCGATGCCAAACGAAGCACAAACACGGATTACCGCCTCTTCCAGCAGATGCACATACTCCTTCAACCCCAAAGAAAAGTCCTCGAGGTTCAGAATAGGATAGCAGACCAACTGTCCCGGACCATGATACGTAATGTCTCCGCCACGGTCAATATGATAGAGCGTAGCCCCTATCCTGCGCAGTTGTTCTTCTCCCAGCAGCATATTCCTTTCTTTTCCGCTACGCCCCAATGTATAGACATGGGGATGCTCGCAGAGCACAATATGATTGACATAGCACTCTCCTGTCTGCTTGGCATGTACAAGTGCGTCAAACCATTCCGTCTGCCGGCTCCATGCTCCGGCATAAGGAATCATGTTCCAATCTGATATTTCCAGTTTCATGCAAGCAAATATAGTACTTTTTTGAATTCTAAAAAGAACATTTCATTTTAAAAACAGAATGTCTTCCGTTACTTTTTTCCCGGAAAAGAATTACCTTTGTGCGAACTCTAAACGACAAAGCGTATGGAATTTCCCCAAGTCGACCTGCCAGTAGACATGATTGCATGGACTGAAGTAACGGAAGACATTCTAAACATATACAAACAGTCGTGCCGTCTGAAAGCGTGCATTTTTGCACTATGCATAGAAGGTTCCATCACCGTATCCATTAACCTGATGGATACAGAAATCAAGCAAGGGGATTTCATTACCCTGCTTCCCGGAACCATCATACAGTTTTACGAACAAAAGGGAAAAGTATGCCTGGGATTCGTGGGGTTTTCCTCCCATTGCCTCAATGGGGTCAACCTCATCCAGTCTACATTGAGCTCTTTCTCCAACATACTGGAGTATCCGGTACTGGCTGTCAACCCTACCGTCGCCTCCTATTTCAAGGACTATTTTGCCTTATGGGCACGCATCACGACCGGCCCCTACCCTCCTGACACCAAAATGGCACAGAGCGCTCTAAGCATGCTCCTCAGTGGGGTGGACAAGATGTATTGCCACCGTCCGCAAATGCAAAAAGGGAACAAGAGCCGGAAAGAGGAAATATGCCACGAACTGGTGCAGCTCGTCATCGAAAACTATACCCGCGAACGCCGCGCGCAATTCTATGCCGATAAACTGGGCATCTCCCTGCAACACCTCAGCACCACCGTGAGACAGGTGACCGGCAGAAATGTATTGGACATCATCGCCCACGTCGTCATCGTAGACGTGAAAGCCAAACTGAAATCAACCAATATGACCATTCAGGAGATTGCCTATTCCCTGAATTTCCCCAGTGCTTCCTTCTTTGGAAAATACTTCAAGAGGCACATGGGCATGAGTCCGCTGGAGTATAGGAACAGCTGAGAACATCAGAACCTGGAACTCAGACGAAGGCTGCTCAAAGCCACGGATACACAGGAAAGAGCCATGGCAGCACCTGCCAGCGCAGGACTCAGCAGGATGTCATAGACGGGATAGAGTACTCCGGCCGCGACAAAGATACCCACTGTATTATAGATGAAAGCCCAGAACAGATTCCGGTACATGAGGCCCACAGTCTGGTGAGACAACCGGAAAACTTTGGGCAACAGCAGCAGGTCTGAAGTCCTGAGAGTAATCATGGCGGTGTCCATCAACGTATCGGTCCCCTTTCCCATGGCAATGCTTACATCAGCACAGCTCAAGGCTTGCGCATCGTTCACGCCATCACCTACCATGGCGACCGTTTTACCCTGAAGCTGTAGCTTATGGATGAAATCCTCTTTGTCATCGGGCATAGCATCGGCCACAAAACGCATGATCCCCAAACTGCCGGCCACGGAAGAAGCTGTACGCTCACCGTCTCCCGTAAGCATGCATATCTCGATGTCCTGGATACGCAGTTCCCGGATAGCTTCCATAGAAGTCACCCGCAACTGGTCCTTGATGGCAATAACGGCAAGTAAATCGTTCTCACGCCCAAAGTAGACAATACTGTTTCCGTCCGATTCATATTGTGTCAGCATATCGGCCAGGATATCCGACAAATTGGCTTGATAATCTTTCAGCAGTTTATGGCTTCCTACCCAATATTCCGCACCCTGATAGGCCACTCTGACACCTTTTCCGGTAATGCTTTCGAAACCGTCCAGGTGGGCAGGGATAACCTGCTCCTCCCCTTCCAGGGCCGTAACGATTGCTTCTGCCAGAGGATGGTCCGAAGTAGACTCGGCAGCAAGCAGTACATCTTTATAATGCTCCTCCTGCCCTTGCGCCCACAGCCAGCCTATTACCGTAGGATGTCCTTCTGTCAAGGTCCCGGTCTTGTCGAATACCACCACATCCACATTGCGCATCTGCTCTAAAGCGGAAGTGTCCCTGATAAGGATATGATTGCGGGCAGCTTTATTAAGGCCCGCCGCCAAAGCTACTGGAGTGGCCAGCCCTACCGCACACGGACAAGCCACCACCAATACGGACAAAGCGGCAAACAGACCGTGTGACACTACATCTATGCCTCCGAAGAACACCCATATAAAAAAGGTCAGCAGGGAAATGATGAGAATGACCGGGACAAAAAGCTCGGCAACGCGGTCGTCAATGCGTTGCTTCTCCGGCAGTACGCGGGCTGCGTTATGCTGCCAGCCTCCCAACCGGCAGATAGCCGCCGACACATTTCGCCGGGCACGTTCCTCCATAAACTCGCCGGTCAGGGAAAAGGCGATGATGACGGCGGCAACCCCATAATAGACATGCGGTTCCAGCCCGATGCCCAGCCAATAATCCGGGAAGAAAGTGTTGAACACACTGAACAGAAAAGCCACAGAGGTGGTAAGCGCCACCAGACGGTCTATATTGTTGCGGCCCGACCGGGTTCCCTTCCAGGCACCGGCATAAAAAGGAGCGCCGAAAAACAGCAGTACCGGAATTGCCAGTACCATCTGTATTTCACGGGTATAGGGTACATGCACAAAGACTGTAGAAAACAGTATCAGTACGATGGCAAAAAGCCATGCACCGACGAC
The DNA here is from genome assembly GCF_013874375.1 of Bacteroides sp. CACC 737. Taxonomy (NCBI): domain Bacteria; kingdom Pseudomonadati; phylum Bacteroidota; class Bacteroidia; order Bacteroidales; family Bacteroidaceae; genus Bacteroides; species Bacteroides sp. CACC 737. The sequence goes on along the minus strand of NZ_CP059408.1, from coordinate 1,062,218 downwards.
GCGCAATCCCGTGCTGTGCATATCCGGCACGGGATGTGCCTTAGTAATTATATTGCTCATTCGATTTATTTTTTAGATGGTTGTTGTTCCGCTTTAATAAAGCAACAACCGGAATGAGCAGTTTGTTCAATTACTTCTTATCGTCCTGCTTGGTTTCCTTGACAAACTCCGCTTCATAATGGAACTTTTGGAAACCTTCTTTCAACTTTTCCACATTGGTCTTGTCGGCATCATACGTGATGGTTACCGTCTTTGTCTTCAGGTCTGTGTGGAAGTCCTTCAGTCCCTTCTCAAAACGGATGTTATTGTTTATCTTCCTTACACAGTTCTCACACTTCATCTGTGCTACCTTGAACACGGCTGTACGGATGTCTTTCGCCATTGCGGCAGATGCACAGAAGAGTACAACTGCCAAAGTCATTAAAAATCTTCTTGTTTTCATTGTTTCGCTATTGATTTAATAAATAATATTATATTCTCGGCAAGTTAAAACGGACACCTACATAGGCTTTTGCCCCATGCATCGGTCCCCACACCATCGTAGCGTCAAAGTTGCTTCCCCAGGGATTGGAAGCATCAATGATGGGGTTTTTCTGCTTGAAGTTTGTCAGGTTCTCGCCACCGACGTATATAGACCAGCGACGGAAATAACGCGTCACCTGGGCACTCAACTGCTCGAAGCCGCCATAGCGCCTTTCCCACGACCAGTTGCCGTCTGTCAGTTCGTATGGAGCCGGCATGCGCCCGCCACCGTTCAGTTGCAAAGTCACATCAAACTGCCACAATCCCAAAGGTGTCTGATAAGAAGCCGTCAGCAAACCTTTATACTTGCTGGTAAGGGGTTTCTCCATCAGCTCTCCGTTGTAATTCGTTTTGGCATCCGTCCAACGGTAAGCCGCGGTAAAGGTGAAACCCGGGAAGAACGGATAGCTTGCCTCCACCTGCACTACCTGCGAATAGGAACGGCCGTGAAGGTTGTAAAACAGAACGGCATGTGGGTCCGTATCCATGTCTACCACCACCTGCTTGCTGAAATCCGTGTAATAGTATTCCGCATTCAGGTTCAAGGTTTTGCCGAACAAGGGAATATAGGCGGAAGTGCTTGCGCCATAGTTCCAGGCCTCATCCTGGTCAAGACGTTTGGCGATGTCTATCCGGCGGCTACTTGCCAGCAGGTAGTTATTCTCGGCCAGCACATGGTTCGTGCGGTATCCTTTTCCTGCCGAAAGACGGAAATGTACATACTCGTTGGGATTGTACTTCACATGGAAACGCGGGGTGACGAAATAGCCGTACTCGCTGCTATGGTCGCCGCGGATGCCACCCATCAGCACCAGTTTATCGTCCCAGTTGTAGGTGTACTGCACGTAGGCGCCGGGGACGGCTTCTTTGGTGAATTTCTTCGTCAAAGGCTGTGCGGCGTCATTGTCCAGGCGGTAGTGCTGGTCATAGGAGTCATAGTTGAAGCTCAGTCCGGCAGAAAGGCTTTGACGCTTGGTCAGTTCCGTCTCGAACAACAAGGAGGCATAAGCATTGTGCTGGTCTACGTCGTAGATTTTCCGTCCGTACAAGGCATCCTGCTTATGCAGGGAGCCGGAGAGGATCAATGCCAGGTTAGTGTTCTTCTCCTTGTTGAATATATAGGCGTTCTTGGTGAAAGCTTCGTAGCGGTCGGTGCCTATACTTATCTTATAAGGGTCTGTCAGAGGCATTTTGCCATGACCGACTTGTCCGCTGTTGCGGTCTTCCGTAAGCACTTTGATGCCTGCTTGGAAAACGTAGCGGTCGCCCATGTATGCCCAGCGGTTCCAGAGGTTGTACTGCTCCACGCGGGGGATGTCGGCAAAGCCGTCGTCGTTGCTGTCGTGAGCTTTGGTCTCATTCTCGTAATGTGCCAGCAAAGAGGTGCTCCAGCGTTTGGAGAGTTTCACCGTGGCATCGGCATTGGCTTCATAACGGTTGGTGCTGCTGGCAAAAAGGTTGGCCGAAAACCAGTCCGCTTCGGGCAACTGGGGTTTCTTGAATTCCACATTGATTTGTCCCGTGATGGCCTCATAGCCGTTCTTCACGGACGAACTGCCCTTGCTCACCTGAATGCTCTGCATCCACGGCCCAGGGACATAGCCCAAGCCGTAGGGGGCAGCAGAGCCGCGGTAGTTGGGGACATTCTCCGTCATCATCTGCACATACGTACCGGACAAGCCCAGAAGCTTGATTTGCTTGGCACCGGTGGCGGCGTCAGAGTAAGTGACGTCCACCGAAGGATTGGTCACAAAACTTTCTCCCAGGTTACAGCAGGCGGCACGGCTCAGCTCGGCGCTGCTTATCATATCTTCGTTCATCACACTGTTGCGCAACTTCATGGTGCCCAACTTACGGCTGACCACATTCACCTCGCTCAGTTCCACCCCTTCGCGCAAGACAATGTCGAGCGTCTCATTGCGGTTACTGACGTGTATCGTATCATTCTCAAAACCGATAAAGCTGACTACAAGCATATGCTTGTCATTGGGTTTGGACAAGGAGAAGGTACCGTCTGCCGAAGTGGTGGTTCCTTGAGTGGTTCCCTGCCAGAAGAGGTTGGCACCCGCAATCGGGTCGCCCAAATTATCCTTTACCGTTCCCTTTACCTGCGCCTGCAAGGGGATGAAAGAGAACAGAAGGATGGCTATCAAACTATATTTCATTTCTGTTTTATACTTAAAGAAGTGATTAAAAAACAAACAATTCCCTCCGGACAATTCATGTCATTGCCCCGTATAAAACAACACTAAATGAGAAGCGTGGAATAGAGCGCCAGATAATGACGCGAGCCGACGACATATGGCGGTGCCCCGAAATGCACTTCCGGAGTGCAGGCCACTTGCGGCAAGGAGTAATCAAACAGCGGCAGTTGCTCACAAAACAGTGTAAGGGATGGCACGAACGAAGCAGACTCGTGTGCATGTTTCACGAAATCCACCTTGTAGTAGACGGCTGTACAACCGGTATCCTTGCACGTTTTTTGTGAACCACGATGTGCATGATGGCATTTGGAACAGCCGGAGGTGCAACAACTTTGTGTCGTCTCGCATCCGGCACAGCAATACTGAACTACAGAAATCCCCACTCCGCTTATAATGATAAGAGAGGAAAAGAGTACAGCCAGTATGTAACGGAGTTCCTTCATAAGCGCTGCAAAGATAGAAAGTTTTAACCGTTTGCCGGAATTAATTTTTCCTTTTTTATGCCTGCAGTTCGTTAATAAGTTCTATATTTGTCGATAAAGTTTTTTGATTGATATGTTGATTTATAAACGAAACTCAATATGAAAAAGCAAACTGTCAGCCTACTTGTCCTTCTGCTTGCGGCAAGCGGCTTTTTCTTTTCCTGCGGTAACACCGTGAACAAAAACGCATACGCGTTGGAGTTCGACAGTATACAAGTAAACGAAACCGTACATCTCTTCGGAGACACAGCCAAGCCGGCCTGCAACCTCATCCTCAACGTTGCCTACGCCAGCCAGTCATCCGACGTAAGGCTGAAAGACAGTCTGAACACCTTCTTCCTATCTGCCTGCTTCGGCGACAAGTACATGGCGATGACACCCGAAGAAGCTGTCAAGAAATATACGGAGAAATATGTCGGCGACTACCGCAATGACCTGGAGCCGATGTACAAGAAAGACGAGGAGGACAAACAGGACGAGCAGAGCATAGGAGCCTGGTATTCCTATTATAAAGGAATCGAAAGCCATGTGCAGTTGTGCAATACCTTAATACTGACCTACCGTATAGATTACAACGAATATACCGGCGGCGCACACGGCATCTATATGTCCACCTTCCTCAACCTCGACCTAAAGACCCTAAGCCCCATCCACCTAGGCGACCTCTTTGAAGGCGACTATAAGGAAGCGCTGACCGACTTGCTTTGGAAACAGCTGATGGCAGACAACAACGTCAGCACCCGCCAAGAGCTGGAGGACATGGGCTACGCCACCACCGGTGACCTGGAGCCTATCGAGAATTTCTATCTGGACCCAACGGGAATCACCTTCTATTATAATGTATATGAAATTGCCCCATACGTAATGGGAGCAACCAAAATCACGTTGTCTTATGAGGACATAACCCATCTGATGAACAGCGAATTCGTCACCTTGAGCAATACGATAAAAGCAGGCGACCAATAGGAACCGTAATCAATTGTCTATCAACATAAAATTCACAATGGATTTAATACTCAAATATTTCCCGGACCTGACGGAAGAACAGAAACGGCAGTTTGCCGCCCTCTACGACCTCTACATGGACTGGAATTCTAAGATTAATGTCATTTCACGCAAAGATATAGAGAACTTGTACGAACACCATGTGCTGCATTCTCTGGGCATAGCCAAGGTAATCCGCTTCAGACCGGGGACACAGATTATGGACCTCGGCACGGGAGGAGGCTTTCCGGGAATCCCGCTTGCCATCCTTTTCCCCGAAGTACAGTTCCATCTGGTGGACAGCATCGGAAAGAAAATACGCGTAGCCTCCGAAATAGCCAACAGCATCGGGCTGAAAAACGCCACCTTCCGTCATGCCCGTGCAGAAGAGGAAAAAGGGAAGTTCGACTTTGTGGTGAGCCGTGCCGTGATGCCGCTGACAGACCTGCTGAAGATTATCCGTAAGAACATCTCCCCAAAACAGCAGAACGCATTGCCCAACGGACTGATTTGCCTCAAGGGGGGCGAATTGGGGAACGAAACCATGCCCGTCAAGAACAAGACCACGTTGTGGGACCTGAAGGAGTTCTTTGAAGAGGAGTTCTTCGAGACAAAAAAAGTAGTGTACGTAGGGTGTTGAGAGATAGTTGAGGTTTAGAAATCTAAATACATAATATGAAAATAAAGAGATTCGAATTTAATATGTTCCCGGAGAACTGTTATGTGCTTTGGGACGAAACCAATGAAGCGGTCGTCATTGACCCGGGCTGCTTTTATGAGGAAGAAAAGCAGGCCTTGAAAAACTTCATTACCAAGAATGGGCTGAATGTGAAACATCTGCTGAATACCCATCTGCATCTGGACCATATCTTCGGCAATCCTTTCATGCTGAAAGAGTTCGGTCTGAAGGCCGAAGCCAACCAGGCCGATGAGTTCTGGATTGACGAAGCGCCGAAACAAAGCCGCATGTTCGGCTTCCAGCTGCAGGAAGCCCCCGTGCCCCTGGGCACTTATCTGCACGACGGAGACATCATCACCTTCGGCAATACGAAACTGGAAGCCATCCATGTACCGGGACACTCGCCGGGCAGTCTGGTGTATTATTGCGCGGCAGACCACTGCATGTTCTCGGGGGATGTGTTGTTTCAAGGCAGCATCGGCCGTGCCGACCTCACCGGTGGCAACTTCGACGAACTGATAGAACATATTTGCAGCCGTCTGTTCATCCTGCCCAACGACACGATTGTCTATCCCGGACACGGAGCGCCGACTACCATAGGAATAGAGAAAGCGGAGAATCCGTTCTTTCGGTAAATATACAGCAAACTTTTAAATCATTACAGCCATGAAAAACGACCTATTGGCCTACCGCCACATCGGCATCAGCGAAAAAGACGAGGAGAAGATGCTCCAAAAAATAGGAGTGAAAAGCCTGGACGAGCTGATTGATAAAACCATTCCTGCCAACATCCGCTTGAAAGAACCGCTGGCTCTGCCCAAGACAATGACAGAGTACGAATTCGGACAACATATTGCAGGGCTGGCTGCCAAAAACAAACTTTACACAACCTATATCGGTATGGGATGGTACAACACCATCACTCCTGCCGTTATCCAACGGAATGTATTCGAGAACCCCGTTTGGTACACTTCCTATACCCCCTATCAGACCGAAGTCTCACAAGGACGCCTGGAAGCCTTGATGAACTTCCAGACTGCCGTATGCGACCTCACCGGCATGCCCCTTGCCAACTGCTCCCTGCTGGACGAAGCGACTGCCGCAGCCGAAGCCGTGACGATGATGTATGCCCTGCGTCCGCGCGACATGCAGAAATCGGGTGCCAACGTGGTATTTGTTGACGAAGCCGTCTTCCCGCAGACACTGGCAGTAATGACTACCCGTGCCATTCCGCAAGGTATCGAGCTGCGTATAGGAAAATACCATGAAATGGAATTCACACCGGACATCTTCGCCTGCGTACTGCAATATCCCAACGCCGCCGGCAACGTGGAAGATTATCGCGCCTTCGTGGAAAAAGCCCATGCAGCCAACTGCAAAGTGGCCATTGCCGCCGACATTCTGAGCCTCGCCCTGCTCACCCCTCCGGGAGAATGGGGGGCTGACATCGTCTTCGGAACCACACAACGGCTCGGTACACCGATGTTCTACGGCGGGCCGTCGGCAGCCTACTTTGCCACCCGCGACGAGTACAAGCGCAATATGCCGGGACGCATCATCGGCTGGTCGAAAGACAAATACGGCAAGCTGTGCTACCGCATGGCGCTGCAAACCCGCGAGCAACATATCAAGCGTGAAAAGGCGACTTCCAACATCTGTACCGCGCAGGCACTGCTGGCTACAATGGCAGGCTTCTATGCCGTATATCACGGTCCGGAAGGCATCCGCACCATTGCGGAACGCATCCACAGCATTGCCGTATTCCTGGAAAAGAGCATCAACAGACTGGGATACAAGCAGGTCAATGCACAATATTTCGACACGCTCCGCTTTGCACTGCCCGACACCATTTCGGCACAGCAGATACGTACCATCGCCTTGAGCAAGGAAGTGAACCTGCGTTATTTCAAGAATGGGGACGTAGGTATGAGCATCGATGAGACTACGGACATCACTGCCGTCAACGTACTGCTCTCCATCTTTGCCATTGCCGCCGGAAGGGATTGGGAAAAGGCAAGCGACATACCCATGGCAAGCAGCATCAGCGCGGAGATGAAACGCCAAAGCGCCTATCTGACACACGAAGTATTCAACAAATACCATACGGAAACGGAGATGATGCGCTATATCAAGCGTCTCGACCGCAAGGACATCTCACTGGCACACTCCATGATTTCCCTCGGCTCGTGCACCATGAAGCTGAACGCTGCCGCAGAGATGCTTCCGCTCAGCCGCCCGGAATTCATGAACATGCATCCCCTGGTGCCCGAAGACCAGGCCGAAGGTTACCGCGAACTGATAAGCAACCTCAGTGAAGAACTGAAGATAATTACCGGCTTTGCCGGCGTCAGCCTGCAACCCAACTCCGGTGCGGCAGGCGAATATGCCGGACTCCGCGTCATCCGCGCCTATCTGGAAAGCATCGGGCAAGGACACCGCAATAAGGTGCTGATACCGGCATCCGCACACGGCACCAACCCGGCTTCTGCCATCCAGGCAGGCTTTACCACTGTGACCTGCGCCTGCGACGCACAAGGCAATGTGGATATGGCCGACTTGCGTGCCAAAGCGGAAGAAAACAAGGATGACCTCGCCGCCCTGATGATTACCTACCCTTCCACACACGGTATCTTTGAAACGGAAATTGTGGAAATCTGCCACATCATACATGCCTGCGGTGCGCAGGTATATATGGACGGCGCCAATATGAATGCCCAAGTAGGCTTGACGAATCCCGGCTTTATCGGTGCGGACGTCTGCCACTTGAATCTGCACAAAACGTTCGCCTCTCCTCACGGCGGCGGCGGACCGGGCGTAGGCCCCATCTGCGTGGCAGAGCATCTGGTTCCGTTCCTTCCGGGACACAAATTGTTCGGCAATGCAGCCAACCAGGTGTCCGGAGCTCCCTTCGGCAGCGCAGGTATCCTGCCCATCACTTACGGCTACATCCGCATGATGGGAATGGAAGGACTGACGCGTGCCACGAAGATAGCTATCCTCAGCGCCAACTACCTGGCAGCCAGCCTCAAGGATACGTACGGCATTGTTTATCGCGGTGCTACCGGCTTCGTAGGACACGAAATGATATTGGAATGCCGCAAGGTGCACGAAGAGACGGGCATCAGTGAAAACGACATCGCCAAACGTCTGATGGACTACGGCTATCATGCCCCCACCCTCTCCTTCCCGGTACACGGCACGCTGATGATTGAACCGACGGAAAGCGAAAGCCTTGCCGAACTGGACAACTTTGTCCACGTGATGCTGACCATTTGGGACGAGATTCAAGAGGTAAAGAACGGCGAAGCCGACAAGACGGACAACGTGCTGGTGAATGCCCCACATCCCGAATACGAAGTGGTAGCCGACACGTGGGAGCACAGCTATACCCGCCAAAAGGCAGCCTACCCGATAGAAAGCGTGCGCGAAAACAAGTTCTGGGTGAACGTGGCACGTGTAGACAACACGTTGGGAGACCGTAAACTGTTGCCCACATGCTATGGATGCTTCGACTGATGAAAAGAAAGCGTAACGGACTATTTTATAGTAAAAAAGAAGAAACCATCAATTCCATCTCCCATGGCATCGGCATTGCCATGGGAGTAATTGTAAGTACACTATTCCTGATAAAATGCTACCAGGCGCAGAATCTTTGGGCAGCATGCGGCGTATGGCTCTATCTGTTCGGCATGGGAGGCTCCTATCTTGCCTCCACACTCTACCACTCCCTGAAACATCATAATCCGTGGAAACGGCGCTTGCGGCATTGGGACCATGCAGCCATCTATTGGCACATTGCAGGCAGTTACTCCCCCATCATACTCATTGCATTGAGAGAGGACGGCGGTTGGGGCTGGGGACTTTTCGGCTTCGTCTGGCTATGCGCCATCATCGGTACTGTTGTCAGCTTCCGCAAGATGGAGGAGCACAGTTACGTGGAAACAGTGTGCTACATCCTGATGGGGCTGTCCGTACTGGTAGTATTCAAGCAGCTTTTCGCCCTCTCCCCCACAGCCTGCTACTGGATTATTGCCGAGGGGGTATGCTACATCACGGGAGCCGCCTTCTACTCCTTGCGCAAAGCACGGTACATGCATTCGGTTTTCCATTTCTTTGTATTGGGCGGTTCAGCCTGCCACATGGTGGCTGTATGGGACATACTGGTGAAGATGCTGTAAGCAAACGGCAAGCGCACAACCGCTAAAAGAAGTTAATAAGTATCTCTTTCCCTTGCTTTTCTCCATAACTTACCCTACGTTTGCAGTGTTGTACATCAGTGCAACACTAATAAAATTATGATAACGATAGAGAATACGAGCTACGGTTACAAGTCCAATCCACTTATTTTCAACAACATATCTTTGGAAATAGGAAACGGTATATATGGACTTCTGGGAGAAAACGGCGTAGGCAAAACGACGCTGATGCATCTCATCTGCGGACTACTCTTCCCCAAAAACGGAAAGTGCAGCATAGACGGAAGAAACACGGCAGAGAGACAGTCCGAAGGGTTGGCCCGTTACTTCTTCCTGCCCGAAGAGTTGCAGATGCCTACCGAAAGCATCGCCAGCTTCGCTGCACGCCATTCCGTATTCTATCCACATTTCAATCGGGAAGAATTCAAGCTGAACCTGGAAGAGCTGAAAATCAACCGGAAACAAAAACTCTCTTCCGTCTCCTACGGACAACAGAAGAAGGCAATGCTGGCATACGCCTTTGCCCTGCATACTCCATACATCCTGCTCGACGAACCGACAAACGGGCTGGACATCACCTCCCGCCAAGCCTTGAAACGTATCATCAGCCGCAGCATGGACGATGAAAGCACGCTGCTCATCTCCACCCATCAGGCGCACGACTTCGAGAATCTGCTGGACCATCTCGTCATCCTTGGCAAAGGCGAAATATTACTGAACCGTTCGCTGGACGAAATCAGTAACCGGCTTCTCTTTGCCCGTACGGACATTCTGCCGGCAGAAAGCATCTACAGCGAACAAGACTTGTCGGGCCATTTCTCCATTCTCCCCAACGAGGACGAAGAAGAGAACACACCGGACATCGAGCTGCTGTATAAAGCGGTGCTGCAACAACCGGAAAAGATACAGAGCATGTTTCAATGAAAATCCATCATACAAACAGAACTATGAACGCAACTTTTAATCTGAAACGCTTCCTGCTACTGGAACAATATAAAAGGAATGAGACCGGCAGGCACCTGCTTTGGTCAGCAGCCGTCGTATCGTTCATCTGCATCCTGTGCATCCTCTACGACATAAACCGCGGTGGAAGTTACTACGGCAAACATACCTCTGCCACCGAATTCTCCCGCTACGTACTATGGTTTATCCTCATGGCCCCCTGCCTGCTGGAAACAAATTTCAGCAAACACAGCTCCACTCTCGATATACTGCTGCCGGCATCGGCATTCGAGAAGTTCCTGCATATCTGGATAAAATACCTGCTGCTGCTTCCCCTATTCTGCAGTCTGCTGATAGCCTGCCTCAAAGGTCTGCTGTCCTTAAGCGGCAGCGAGTTCCTGCAGTATTTCGCAACGCACATCACGATGTTCCGGATACACAACACCCAGATACTGACCTATGTAATCCTGCATGCTTCCGCCTTCATCGGATACTTCGCCTTCAGCCGGCAAGTCCTGCTGAAAAGCTTCACCATCTTTGTAGGCTCCATTGCCGTCTGCATAGGAATTGTAACTTTTGTGGCCTCCCTCATGCCCGAAGCCAGAGCGGACGGATATTGGATGGATAACATTGCCACATGGCCCAACACCAACTATCCGTTGTCGGCCGGTGCACAAGCCATCGTGACTTTCTGCAATTATGCGGCTCCCATCAGTGTGCTGCTCGGTTCATGGGTATCGAGCTACTTCCTGCTCAAAGAAAAACAACTGTAGCCTATGGACTTCAAGACCAACAAGCCGATATACCAGCAGATTGTAGACTTCTGTTTCAGCAAGATTCTCACCCGCGAATGGCGGGCAGAAGAGCGGGTGGTATCCGTGAGGGAGCTCTCCACACAACTGGCAGTGAACTCGCGCACCGTGCTGAAGGCCTATGAATACCTCCAGACGGAGGACATCATCTACCCGGAACGGGGAATGGGGTTCTACCTCTCCAAAGATGCGGTGAAGAAAGTGATGCGAATACAGAAGAAAGAGTTTTTTGAAAACCAGCTTGCCGACATGTTCCGCAGCATGGAGCTACTCGGCATCAGTATAGAAGAAATAACAGAACGATATAACAAACTTAAAAAAGACGGTTCATGAAGAGATACGCAAAGACTGCATTATGGATTACCTTCGGACTCCTCTTCGGACTTACGATTGTCAAAGTTTCGACACTGATGTACGAGATTTATTCCTTCATGCATTCCTGACTTTCATCGGACAGACGAGGAAAGTATAAACAACTGATATACAATCTTCAGCATCTTCCCTTAACGGGAAGAGTGACTTTTACGTCCCTATCCAACAGCAACAGACTAATACAAATAATTATGAAAAACCAACTTTTTTTACTATTGCTTGCCCTCTCCGTACTCCGTACGCAGGCACAGAGCCTCTCCATCAAAGGACGCGTCACGGACGCTTCGCAAGAGGCAGTTATAGCCGCCAATGTGTCATTATGGACCATAGACTCTACTTTGGTGACCGGAGTAACCTCGGATGCACAAGGCAAGTTCGCCCTCCATAAAATCAAGGCAGGCGATTACCGCCTTTCCATCTCCTTCATCGGCCTCCAAAGTGAAAATATACTGCTGAAACTGAATAAAAGCCTCGACCTGGGCGATGTACAGTTGCAGGAAGATGCCGTGAGCCTCGGTGAAGTGACGGTATCTGCCAGCAATGTGCTGCAACGGGTAGACCGGCAAATCATCCTGCCTTCCGAAAGCCAGCTGAAACGCTCGTTCGGTACCTACGACCTGCTGAACAATCTCGGCATTGCCCGTCTGCAAGTGGACAATCTGAGCAACAGCATGAGCGTCAGCGGTGGCGGGTCCGTACAAACCCGTATCAACGGCATTAAAGTGACAGACAAGGAGATAGCGGCCGTCAGAGCCAAAGACGTACTGCGTGTGGAGTTCATCGAAGACCCCGGCAAGCTGTACGGAGACGATGAGCTGGGCGCCGTAGTCAACATTATCCTGCGCCGCCGCGAAACGGGCGGTGTTGTGAACTTCCAACTCTCCGATTCGCCCCACACCCTATGGGGAGAGAATTTCCTGAGCGCGAAGTTCAATTACAAGAACTCCGAATGGGGCATCGACTACTTCAACAAGAACGGCAAGTATCACAGCCGCCTCGAATCCCATGAAACCTTCTATCTGGGCGACCGTACCATCGACCGCATCAAGGAAGGCATCGAAGACGAGTCTCCCTCCCTGAGCTTCATCAACAACCTGAATCTGACGTACAATCTGACGAAAGCGGACAAATATGTATTCAATGCCATCTTCCGTAACAACCTCAGCAATGCCCCCTACCAGAATGAGCTGAACAAGATGTGGGCAGCGGGCAGCACGGAGTCCATCTATTCGTATGTCAACAACCACACATCCAGCTACTCTCCGGCACTCGACCTTTACTTCCAGCATACCCTGCCCCATCAGCAGAGCATCCAGGTGAATGTAACGGGAACGCTCATCCATACCAAGAACAACCGGAAATATAAGGAGTACAAAGACGAGAACGCACCGCTGGCAGACATCCAGACATTAGTGGACGGCGACAAACGCTCCGTCATCGGCGAAGCCATTTATGAAAAGAACTTCAAGGAGGTGAAGCTGAGCGGCGGTGTCCGCCACTATCAGATGCGGACAGAGAATGAGTATAAAGGTTCCAACCCTACCACTTCGAAGATGGACCAGTCGCAGACATCCGCTTTCTTCGAGGTGCAAGGCAAGGTAAAGGACTTCAGCTATGCGGGCAGCGTAGGCATGACACGTGCCTGGTTCAAGGAGAGTGAGGAAGACCATGCTTACTATACCTTCACGCCCACCGTGCGGTTGAGCTATAATCTGAAGAAGGCGGGATTCCTGCGCTACCGGTTCAACATCAGTCCTGCCATACCGTCGCTCGGCTCGCTGACGGATGTGGAGCAGGCGATGGATACGATACAGATAGTCCGCGGCAACCCGTTACTGAAAACGTATCAACAGTTCACGAACTCCTTGTCTTACAGCTATTCGAAGAAGCAGTTCAACGCCAATCTGAGCGTGCGCCACCAGTATTATGACAATCCCATCATGGAAAGCATCTTCGTGGAGGACGGCAAACTGATACTGAAAGATGAAAACCAGCGGTCGTTCCAAAGCCTGAATGCGGAACTGATGGTCGGCATTAACGGCGCTACGCTGTTCGGGCTGAAGGATTTCCTGACGCTTTATGCTTCGGGAGGATATACGCGCAGTTGGTCGGAAGGTCTGAACTATAGCCATATGTACGATGAATTCTATTACAGCGTGATGGCGCAAATGCAATATAAAGACTTCTCGCTGCTCGGGCAGTTCCGGAAAGTGCAGAACAATTTCTTCGGCGAAACCATCAAGAAGAACGAAAACCAGACGGCATTCATGGCAATGTACACCCGGCGTAACCTTCAAGCAGGAATCGGTATTATGTTTCCTTTCACCAATAACTATAAGGTGGGAAAAGAAAGAATCAGTGAAGTGGCTCCTTTCCGTTCCGAAACATTCGTCAGGGAGACGGGACAGATGGTCGTACTGCGCATGGGCTATACATTCGAGTTCGGACGCAAGCACAAGGCAGGCAACAAGGGGCTGAACAACAGTGATACGGACAGCGGCATCATTAATATGCAGCGATAACCCATTTCCTCTATGAAGAGGAAGCCCAACGGAGAGTGACGGAATTATACGTTATTTTGCTTCATGTATGATTAATTACCTAACCGCCACCTCTCCTGCGGGTATCTCTGTTTAGCGGATGATGGTCACCGTACCTTCCTTCACCTTTTTCTCCTTCACCGGAGCATCGGCGGGAGCATATCCCAGGGCTGCGCAGCCATATACCTTATGGCTCTCGGGTACACCCAGCTTTGTCAAGAAAGCGCGGACATCGGGGTCGTCGCAGGTCTGCCCCAACTGGTTAATCCAGCAGGAACCGATGCCGAGGGACTTGGCTGCAAGGAAAATGTTCTCCAAGGCGCAGGCACAATCCATACCGGCCCACCACTTGTCCGGCTCATTGGAGACAATGACCAACGTGGGGGCATGATAGTAGCAACAATAAGTCTGGCTGTGTCCACGCTCCCGTGTATGGAGGTCGTCATTCTTGGCAAAGACACCTTTGATTTTATCGTTCAGCTCTTCCAGCACCTCCTTATTCTGGATGGCGGTAAAGTGCCACGTCTCCAAATGCATACCACTGGGAGCATAGGTAGCCGCCTCAAGGATAAGGTTCAAATCTTCTGCGGAAACTTGCTGTTCCGTATAGGCACGGACGCTGCGGCGTGCCTTGATGGTTTGTAATGTCTCGTTCATTTATTTATTTGAGAATTGATAGTTGATAATGCACATCAGTACGTGTTCAGTGGGGCTGTTTCACCGTTTCACCAGCCCAATCTTTACATTCAGCTTGAAGTACCAGAGGCCGTTCTCGCGCTCCAAGAAGCCGTATTTATCTTTCTCTACGGCACCTTTCTCCAAACGCGTGTTCTGATAAAGGAAGTCTGCAAAGACTTGCGGACGGGATTTGTGGTAGCAGAGTATCTGCCCGTTGCCGTCCGTCAAGAAGATACCTTCGACGGCAGAGTCCGTACCGTTATAAATTTTGGCAGGACGCATGCCGAGGGCAAGCGCCAGCAAGAACTGCTTCATCTTGAACTCGTAGAAGCGGTGCTTGTTTATCAACTCGTCCTTTATCTTCAACGGATTCATCTCCTTGATGCGCTCCGTCAATTCGCTGATGCGGGTGATACCGTCCAAGTGCATCAAGCGCACCATCTCGGCAAGCATGCGAGGGAAGTGGAGGTCTATCATCAGCAAGTTGCAACGGAACACGCGGTCGGCAACGTCGGCATACTTCAGCACGCCACCCAGTCGCTCAATCATCATCATGCGTTCTGCCACTTCCGTAGGAGATTCCGGCAGGGCATTCACCTTGTTCACCATGGGCACGGCAAACTTGACACCGCTTTGCTCCAGCTTCAGATTCGCCGTGCGTCCTCCGTCCAGCAACGGATTCATCGGGGCGAGACGACAACGGACATTGAAGCCCGTCAGAGGTGCTTCGGGATGCCAGAAGGCAACGGAGAAGTCGGTACGGTCCTCCGTCTTTGCTTCCAGGTCGAAGATGTTGACAGCATCCAAAAAGGCTTCCAAACCTTCGGACACTTCCACTTCCTCGCCCGAAACGTTCTTCAACAGATGCAGAACCAACTCTGCCGCATCACCAAAGTCTTCGCGGGGGAAACACAGTTCCTCCTTCTCGCCCGGAACAAACGAACCGTCCTTCCCGGTAGTTCCGCTGACAATGCGCACTTCCTGCGCTTCGATATAGTAACGGCGCGTACCGTCATGCTCTTCCCTCTGTATCAAGGCAACGGGCCAGCGCAGAGTTTCGTCTTTTTCAGCTTTCGGTGTACCCAATGACACGGCTCCATCCGCCAGCAGGCGAAAGAAGGTGTAGAGCTCACCCAGTTCTCTTTTTGTTGCACTAAATGCCATAAATTTTCTTTTGTTTAAAGGAGGGAGTCAGCCTTTCATAAGGAGTGATGCCGTTTCCGCAAAGAAAACAGTCTGTTCCGAAGGACAAAACAACTTGTTCCGTTAAAGGAAACGAACAATTTCCCTATTAAAAGGGGCTCTTATCCCATTTGTTGTATTATTCAAACCTTAATGTTTCTACTTTCTCCAACCGTGCCCGCAACTTCGGCATCATGGACTGACGGATGCGGAGCGTCATACGGCAGTCCATATCATACGACTGTTCCAGAATTTCCGGCTCCTCCTCCTTCACCACCCGCATCACATCGTTCATGAAGGGGTATTCGAAGAGAAAAGTCACTGCCTCATCTACCGTCTTTTCAATGATGGTGGCAGCGGCAATGGCTTCGGCAGCGGCAGCCTTATAGGCTACAATCAGTCCGCTCGTACCCAATTTGATACCGCCGAAGTAGCGCACTACGATGACGAGAATATCCGTCAGTTCGTTGGAATTGATTTGTCCCAGAATCGGCTTGCCTGCCGTGCCCGAAGGCTCCCCGTTGTCGTTGGCACGGAAGTCCTTCCGCTCATGGCCCAGCATGTAGGCATAGCACACGTGGCGGGCGTCGTAGTATTTCTTCTGGTAAGTTTCCAGATGCGCCTTCACCTCCTCTACTGTACGCACCGGCAGGGCAATAGCAATGAACTTGCTGCGCTTTTCAGTGTAAATGCCCTCGGAAAGGGCAACGATGGTTTTATACGTATCTTCGCTCATGCTGCAAAGATAATGCAAACTGAAGAGAGAACTTTCATGCTTGCATGAAAAAAGTTATGTTGAAGTGCAGCTTATCTTATCTAAAGATAATGCAAAATCAAAAGCAGCAGAAATAAGCAAGCTGATTTCTGCCGAAAAGAGTTATCTTTGTACGAAGAATCAGATTTATAATCAAACAGAAAAAATGACAGACGGAATCAAGACATTGCACTATTCGGACCTCTTCCTGACAATGTATTTCGAGGGAGGGAGAAGCTGCACGCACCGGAATCATTCGCACGTGTTAGTATATATGTACTCCGGTGAAATGGTTATCGATGAAAGAGGCAAAATCACTCGGCTGCATAAAGGAGACTGTGCCTTTATCCGTAAGGACTTTAGTGTGCAAATGACCAAACAAGCCTGGAATAGAGAGCAGTTCAAAGCCATTTTCCTGATGTTCACTCCCAAGTTCCTGCGTGACTTTTACAGCAGGCTGAACCGGGACATCCTGCCTAAAGATGCCAAACGAGATAAAATAAGCTTGTACAAGCTACCTTCCAACCGCCCCGACATTGTAAGTCTGTTCGAATCCATGACACCCTATTTCGATTCGAGCATCCACCCGACTGAGGAGTTGCTGCAACTGAAAAGGATGGAGGGGATATACGTGTTGCTCAATACGAGTAAAAACCTGTATGCTTCCGTTTTTGATTTTGCAGACCCGTGGAAAATAGACATATTGGACTTTCTGGAACACAATTACATGAACGACATATCCATGGAAGAAATGGCCAATTATACCGGCCGCAGCCTATCCACGTTTAAACGCGATTTCAAAAAATGCAGCACACTCTCCCCACGGGAATGGCTGATACAGCGCCGGCTCGAAGCCGCCCGTGAGCTGATACGGAAAGGAGGGCGCAAAGTATCGGAAATCTGTTTTGAAGTAGGCTTCAAGAACCTCTCCCATTTCTCGAAAGCTTATAAAGCCACCTACGGTATTCCTCCGACAGAAGACATACGGCAGGAAGTGAGTCTCACATAGATTGCGGAACTTTTTCTATCCGTGGACTGCACGGCAAAGCATATTGAACCGTACAACAAAGCCATTGTAGCATAGCCTCCTTACATTTGTACCCGAAAAATGATTAGAGTGTATAACAAATTAAATCAAACGATCATGAAAAGTATTTTCGAGAAAGATTTGTCGGGAGAGATGGTTTCACCCAACGAGCCGGGCTACGATGCATTAATTGACGACATTTTCGCTACCATCAAGGTGGCCACAGAAATGAATATGGGTTACCGTACCCCCGAGGAGGTACACGGATATATGGGCAAGATTCTCGGTAAACCGCTTGAAGAAAGTACGACGGTGCTGCCGCCACTCTACATCGACTACGGTAAGCCTATCACCATCGGAAAAGGGTGCTTCATCCAGCAATGCTGCACTTTCTTCGGTCGCGGCGGCATAACGATTGGCGATGAGGTATTTATCGGACCGAAAGTCAATCTGATTACAATCAACCACGACCCCGATCCGGAGAATCGCAGCGCTACCTATGGCCGTCCGATTACCATTGAGGATAAGGTATGGATAGGAATCAATTCGACCGTCCTCCCCGGAGTACGTATTGGCTACGGCGCAATTATCGGAGCGGGCAGTGTAGTGACCAAAGACGTTCCTCCTATGACTGTGGTAGCCGGGAATCCAGCCAGATTTATCAAAAAAATCAATAAACCACACCAAAAAGATTAAAGCAAATTCATGAAAAAGATAGTGATTGCCATCGATTCCTTCAAAGGATGCCTCACCTCGGCAGAAGCCGGAGAAGCTGCCGCCCAAGGGGTACATGCCGCATGTCCCGAATGCCAGACCATCGTGCTCCCCGTGGCCGACGGTGGAGAAGGCATGCTCGACGTCCTACTTGCAGCCAGTAACGGAAAACGTATCACCGTCCGTGCCCACGACCCGTTGATGCAACCGTGCGATGCCAGTTACGGCATCTCCGGAGACGGCAATACCGCATTCGTAGAAATGGCTGCCATCAGCGGCCTGCCACTGGTTCCTGCCGACAAAAGGAATCCGATGAAAACCACCACCTTCGGAACGGGCGAACTGATACGCGATGCCTTGAAACGGGGATGCCTCCGTTTCGTCATCGGACTTGGAGGGAGCGCCACGAACGATGCCGGTCTGGGAATGCTGCAAGCATTGGGATTCCGTTTCTTCGATAAAGAAGGACACGAAGTGGGAAGCATGGAAAAAGGCATCGCCCTATGCGGTGCCCTTCTATCGGAAATCAGCTCCATAGACAGCTCTTCTGCCCATCCCACACTGAAAAAGGCATGTTTCACGGCGGCGTGTGATGTACGCAATCCTTTCTTCGGTCCCAATGGAGCAGCCCACGTATTCGCTCCCCAAAAAGGAGCAGACGCGGATATGGTGAAGGAACTGGATGTTGCTATGCAGCATCTTTCGGACGTCATATTCCGCACTACCGGCAAAGACGTATCCTTGCATCCCGGTGCTGGTGCGGCAGGCGGTATGGGGGGCGGTCTCCACGCATTTCTGGATGCACAGTTGAAACCCGGCATAGAGCTTCTTTTGGAAACTCTGGACTTTGCAGAAAAGATTAAGGATGCCGACCTCCTCATCACCGGAGAAGGGAAATCGGACCGGCAGACTCTTATGGGGAAAGTACCTTCGGGCATCTTGCAGGAAGCAAGGAGGCAACATATTCCCGTCATCCTGCTGGCAGGAGCGATAGAGGATGCCGGGATACTGAATGCAGCCGGATTCCGGGGCGTATTCTCCATTCCCCCCTCTCCCATCTCTTTAGAGCAGGCCATGCAGCCTGAATTTGCTCAAGAAAATATCCGAAGGACAGTGGAGCAAATTTGCCGCATCATGCCTTAGATTCCTGAAAACGGAACTTCTTGTACCGATAGTACCAGATGCCGACCACGTCGGCAATCAGCCAGCCGATGGGGATGGACCACCAGATGCCCGTCACCCCAACCTCGGGCATCGAGGCCAGCCAGTAGGAAAGAACGACACGGGTACCCAGCGACAGCACAGTCAGCACAACAGACATGCCCGGCATACGGATGGCCCGGTAGTATCCGTACAGCAAAAATAAGATGCCGATGCCACAGTAGAAAGCCCCTTCGATGCGTAGGTACGCCACTCCCACCGCAATAATCTCCGTCTCGTCCGGACGGACAAAGATAAGCATCAGTGGCTCGGCAAACACGAAAACCAGCACGGACACGAGGAGTGAGAAAACAACCGCTGTGACAAATGCACTGCAAACACCCCGGCGGATACGGTCGTAACGTGCTGCCCCAAAGTTCTGTGCAATAAAGGTGGAAAAGGCGTTCCCAAATTCCTGCACGGGCATATAGGCGAAAGAGTCAATCTTCACAGCTGCCGCAAAAGCTGCCATTACCGCTGTTCCAAAGCTGTTGACAAGTCCCTGTACCATCAGGATTCCCAGATTCATCACCGACTGTTGGATGCAAGTCAGTGTAGAGAAGGAAGCTATTTCCTTCAAGCAAGTACGGTCAAAACACATGTCTTCATGATGCCATCGCAGTTCCGGACGCCTTCTGTAAGTATAAATGATGATACCCAGAGCAGCTACTCCTTGAGCGAGGACAGTGGCCGCAGCCGCACCCTGAATTCCCCAATCCAGTTGTAGGATAAAAAACAAGTCGAGCGCTATATTCAGAACGACAGAAACTGCCAGAAACCAAAGCGGAGTGACAGAATCCCCTACTGCACGCAGCAGAGATGCGTAGAAGTTATAGATAAAAGTGAAAACTATACCGCAGAAGATTATCCACAAGTAACTGCGCATCATGCCGTATATGTCTTGCGGAACCTGCAACAGCCGGAGAATAGGATCGAGCCAGATAAAAACGGCTACATTCAGTATCAGTGTCACGATACCTATCAGTACAAACGAACTGAATATGCTACGACGCAGTGCTACATGGTTTCCGGCACCATAATGTAAAGAGAACACAGTGCCACTGCCCATCGCCAGTCCCAGCAAAACGGATATAAGGAAAACCATCAATGTGTATGCCGAACCGACCGCCGCCAACGCCCCTGCACCAATGCATTGGCCTACAATGAGCGTATCTGCAATGTTGTAGCATTGCTGCAAAAAAGACCCTACCATCATGGGTAGGGTAAAACGTAATAAAGTACCGGTTATGCCTCCTTGAGTGAGGTCTCCTTTCCGTAGCATCCTGCTTTTGTTTTTAAGAGTTTCATTTCCGGGTACAAAGATACAAAACCCTCCAACAAATCATCTGGACTCGACGAAGAAAGAGGCATGTAATAAAAAAAGCAGAGGGTTAACCTCTGCTCTCCATACTGTTTTTGTCAGGATTCAGAATCTTTACGACCTGACGAACATCTCTCTTGTCTGCATTACCGTAAAGGCCAATCTGTTGTCCGGGTACTGTTCCCTTTTCATGTTCTGCCTGGGACAATGCTACTTTCGGGTCAATATGCTCTGCTTTCTTATCTATATTCATACCTATTGAGTTTTTCTAAATTCTTATATGAGAACAAGATAAAAAAGCAAATTGTTCAGCAGTGTCACGAGATATTTAGTAATTCCACTTCAAATATCAGTGTGGAATACGCCGGAATGGGTCCACTGGTACGTGTACCGTATCCCATGGTGTAAGGGATATATACAATCCAACGACTTCCGGGATGCATTCGTAGCAAGGCAATCTGCCAGCCCTCAATCACTTCATTCAGACGAAAAGCCTCCGGACAATTCCGTTTCCACGAATTATCGAACTCACGCCCATTGATAAGCGTGCCTTTATAATGTACAGATACTACACTGTTGAGACGTGGTGTCAGACCGTCTCTGCCTTCCTCCAATACCCGATAAAGTATGCCGCAAGGCAATTCCTTGATTCCTTCTGCCGTACGCAACTGCTCCAGAAACTGTTCGTTCTGCAATTTATATTCTTCTTTTCTACTCATATTGACTTTTTCAATGCTTTACAATAATTTGTGCACTGCTTTTTTGCAGTTCCGCATATCCTTTTCCGTCAGCTCAGGATGCTTCTTAGTACCTCCCCTCTCAATGGTTTTCACAATCTTGAAACCACTCCATTTCAGAATCTCCCTGAAAGCTTTCACCACACCGTGCGTCTGATTATAGAGAATATTGAAAGGATAAGGGGTAGTACAAGTGCTTACCACAATCGCTTTCTTACCCTTATGAAGCGGAAGGGGCATTCCCCAGGAGTTCTCCCCCATCATGCCGTAAACCATACGGTCGAAAAGCACTTTCACTTCTCCCGGCATGTTTCCCCAATAGCAAGGAGCACCGATTATCAGTGCATCGACTTCCTTCATAGACTGCAACACTCTCTGTGCCCCATCCTCGGGCAGACAACACTTCAATGAACTGCGACACTTCATGCAACCGATGCAGGGATGTACCTGCAACCGCGGAACGTCTATATAAACAGTCTCAGCTCCACAACCTTCAAGTTCCTGCTTCATCAGCTCCAACATTTTCGACATGTTGCCATGACGGCGGGGACTACCGTTAAGAATCAATACCTTCATTGTATACTCTCAATTTTTCGGCAAAGGTCGGCATTTTCTACATAATAACCTTATTATTCTGTTTTAATCCGAAAAAAACGGGGATGTCTTTTAGTGGAAGACATCCCCGTTTCAGTTTATATCAATTCATTTAGTCCAGTTTATGAATCACCAACCCCGAACGCAACTTCGGCTCAAACCAAGTTGTCTTGGGAGGCATGATGTTGCCCGTATCGGCGATGTCCATCAGCTGCTTCATGGAAACGGGATAGAGGGCCAATGCCACTTTCATCTCACCGCTGTCCACCCGCTTCTTCAACTCTTCCAAACCACGGATGCCACCTACAAAGTCGATACGCTTGTCGGAACGGAGGTCTTTGATGCCAAGCACTTCATCCAGTATCAGATTGGAGGAGATGGTTACATCCAGTACACCAATGGGGTCGTTATCATTATAAGTACCCGGTTTGGCAGTAAGGCTGTACCACTTTCCGTCCAGATAGAGGGAAAAGTTATGCAGTCCGGACGGCTTATAGATGTCCTCACCTTTCTCCTCCACGATGAAATTCTTGCCCACAGCGGCCAGGAACTCTTCGGGAGTCATGCCGTTCAAGTCCTTCACCACCCGGTTATAGTCAATAATAGTCAACTGGTTGGCAGGGAAGCACACGGCCATGAAGTAATTGTACTCTTCGTCACCACGGTGATTGGGGTTTTGCTCGGCTTTCTCTGCACCCACCAAAGCGGCAGCGGCGCTGCGATGATGCCCATCGGCAATGTAGAGGGCGGGCATTTGGGCAAACTCTTGGGTAATGGCATCAATGTCCTCCTGCTTGTCTATAATCCAGAAGGTATGACCGAAACCGTCACCCGGAGCGATAAAGTCGTATACCGGTTTCCCGGCTGTATAACGGGAAATGATGGCATCCAGCGCAGCATTATCGGGATAGGCAAAGAACACGGGTTCAATATTGGCATTGTTCACCCGAACATGTTTCATACGGTCCTCTTCTTTGTCACGACGAGTCAACTCGTGTTTCTTGATAACGCCGTTCATATAATCGGGAACATAGGCACCAACAACAAGACCGTACTGTGTCTTGCCGTTCATGGTCTGGGCATAGACGTAATAGTTTTCTTTATCATCTTGCACCAGCCAGCCTTTCTCTTGGAACATACGAAAGTTCTCTGCAGCTTTCCGATAAACACGTTCGTCATGTTCATCCGTACCGACGGGAAAATCTATTTCTGGCTTGATGATATGATATAAGGACTTCTCATTACCTTCCGCTTCTGCACGTGCTTCTGCAGAATTCAATACGTCGTAAGGACGGGACGCTACTTGTTCCACCAAATCCTGAGGGGGACGAATCCCCTTAAAGGGTTTTATTATAGCCATAAGAGAGTGTTTTATATGGATTATTGAGAATAGTCTTACTATTCATCTCATTTCTTATTTACGCGGAACTTCTCGCAACCGTCTTTCAGGAAGCCTACAATCTGCTTGGCAGCGGCAATACCTGCGTTGATATTGGCTTCGGCAGTCTGGGCCCCCATCTTTTTCGGTGTAGAGAAATAACGTCCGGCAAACTTGGCTGCAAATGTTTCATTGGCAGCAGGCATAATGTCGGTCATGTATTTCAAGTCGGTGCGCTCTTCCATCAGCTGGATAAGCTCGGCTTCATTGATGACTTCCTTACGGGCTGTGTTCACCAGCAGGCCACCTTTCGGCATTTTGTTCACCAATGCATAATTGATGGAATTCTTCGTTTCGGCAGTTGCAGGAATATGCAGGGAAACGACATCGCAAGTAGAGTAAAGCTCTTCGGCAGAACCCACAGCCTTCACTCCATCCTTCTCGATTACTTCTTTCGGGCAGAAAGCGTCGAACGCATAAATCTCCATACCGAAGCCTTTGGCAATACGGGCTACGTTGCGCCCCACGTTACCATAAGCGTGGATACCCAGTTTCTTGCCCATCAGTTCCGTACCGGAAGTACCGTTATACATATTACGGACAGCCATCACCATCAAGCCGAAAGCCAACTCGGCCACAGCATTGGAGTTCTGTCCCGGAGTATTCATTACACATACATTGTGGGCAGTAGCTGCTTCCAGGTCCACATTGTCATAACCGGCACCGGCACGCACCACAATCTTCAGTTCCTTGGCGGCATCCAGCACTTCAGCATCAATGATGTCACTGCGGATAATGATAGCGTTGGCATCTTTCACAGCCTCCAGCAGCTTGGCTTTTTCACCATATTTTTCCAGCAACACGAGTTCGTAACCTGCTGCTTCTATTTCTTTACGGATACCGTCTACTGCCACTTTGGCAAACGGTTTGTCTGTTGCAACTAATACTTTCATAATTTCATGATATTAAAAAGACTCACCACAGATGACACAGATTATCACAGAGTTTAATCATAAAAACAATCTGTGCAAATCTGCGTAATCTGTGGTGAAAAACAATATTATTAATGAAGTTTCTCAAATTCCTGCATGCAGTCAATCAAAGCCTGCACGCTTTCCTTTGGCATGGCATTATAGCAGGATGCACGGAATCCACCTACAGAACGGTGTCCCTTGATACCTACCATACCTCTTTCGGTAGCGAACTTCAAGAAGTCAGCTTCCAATTCCTTGTATTCGGGAGCCATCACAAAGCAGATGTTCATGCGTGAACGGTCTTCTTTGGCAGCCGTACCCACAAACATTTTGTTACGGTCAATTTCAGCATACAGCATATCGGCCTTTTCGATGGCACGGCGTTCCATTTCCTTCACGCCACCCTCTGCCTTAATCCAGCGCAATGTCTGCAGGGCTGCATAGATGGGGACAACGGGAGGAGTATTGAACATAGAGCCGCTATCCACATGCGTCTGATAGTTCAGCATGGTCGGGATATAGCGGGATACCTTACCCAGCGCGTCATTCTTCACGATGACGAATGTAACACCGGAAGGAGCCAGATTCTTCTGCGCACCACCATAGATACAGATATATTTGGATACGTCGATAGGACGGGAGAAAATATCAGAAGACATATCGGCCACCATCGGAACGTTTACGTCCAAATCCTCTTTCAGTTCCGTACCGTAGATTGTATTGTTGGTAGTGATGTGGAAATAGTCTGCATCAGCAGGCACTGTATAGTCCTTCGGAATATAAGTATAAGTAGATTCAGCGGAAGAAGCGACTTCAACTACTTCACCGAATGCCTTAGCTTCTTTCATGGCTTTTTTGGCCCATACACCCGTATTCAGGTAAGCAGCTTTCTTTTCAAGGAAGTTGAAGGGTACCATGCAGAATTCCAAACTGGCACCACCGCCCAAGAACAGTACCGAATATCCTTCGGGGATATTGAGCAATTCTTTGAATAATGCCACAGCTTCGTCCACAACGGGTTGGAAGTCTTTGGCACGGTGGCTGATTTCCATCAGTGAGAGGCCTGAGCCATTGAAATCAAGAATAGCCTGTGCCGTATTCTCAATCACCTCACGAGGAAGGATAGAAGGTCCTGCATTGAAATTATGCTTTTTCATTTGAAGTTTGTTTTGGTTATACAATTTCGTTCATTAATGTCTTTCGACTTTGCGAAATTACGGAAATATTTCTTCAAAACAAACCTTTCCTGATGAAATTCTATTTTTAAGCCGCATTTAGCTTACTTTTTAATGGTTTATACAAGATATATGCACCATTTTGTTATCTTTACTTATCAAGGATAATACTTTTAGAGAAACTAAAAGCAAGGCGGTTTCATTACTTCATATTCAAAAGAATAAGCGCAAATAAAATGAATATTTATAAGATAAATCACTTTGCTTCCTCGATAACAGTTTTCATTCCCTTGATTTTTTCACCGCGTACCAGCGTCAACAATTGTTTCATTTTACTGCGGCGCACGGCTACAAAGGCATAGTGTTCCTTTACATCCACCTGCCCGACGTCTTCACGCGCCATCCCTCCTTTTTTATACAAGAAGCCGACAATATCTATCTTGTTCAACTTATCCTTTTTCCCTTTACCTATATATAAGGTAGCCCATCGGGGCTTGGCCGGTTTGGGAAGCGTCTCCGGAAACTCGTACATTGCGATGTCTTCAGAAATGTACTCGGGTACCCGCTCCTCGACATGCAGAACAAGATATGCATTTCCCGATGCCTCCCAGCGGGCAGTACGTCCATTACGGTGTGTATAGGCTTCCTCGTTTACGGGAGGATGGTAATGCACCACATTCTCAATACCCGGAATATCCAGTCCGCGGGCGGCAAGGTCTGTAGATATCAGTACGGCGCAACTGCCATTGCGGAACTTGTAAAGCGCACGTTCGCGGTCGGGCTGCTCCATACCGCCATGGAACATGTCGCAAGGGAACTTCCTGGCTTGCAGGTACCCGGCAACACGCTCCACGCTTTCACGATAATTGCAGAATACCAAAGTGGAATGATAGCCGAGGGTACAAAGCAGGTTATAGAGGGTTTCCAGTTTGTCCTTCTCCGGAGAAACGACCTTATGCAGCCGCAGACGCGGAGCAAGGGCTTCCGGAGCAAGAAAATCAAGCTTCATGAGCCGGGAGCCGGAAGACGGGGAATCACCTCCTACTCCGGCAAATTGCGGTATTTCCTCTGCATCGGTGGCCGAGAGAAGCACACGCTTTTTCAGTGAGGGAAGCTGCCCGATAACCTCTGCCATCTCGTCATGGAAACCGAACTCAAGACACTTGTCGAATTCATCTATCACCAGAGTGACGACAGTGGCGGCATTGAAATTCTCTTTCCTCAAATGGTCGCTCATACGTCCCGGAGTACCGATAATGACGGCGGGATGAATGCCTTTCATTGTCCGGTGTTCTTCCATAGCAGGGCGTCCGCCATAGCAGCTCATAGCCTTGAAAGGAGTTCCCATAGACTTGAACACAGTTTCTATCTGCAAAGCCAATTCGCGTGAAGGTACTAGTACAAGAGCCTGCACACCTTGTATATCCGCTTTCAAGGTCTGTACCAGCGGAAGGAGAAAAGCCAGTGTCTTACCCGAACCGGTAGGCGAAAGAAGCACTAAATCTTGGGCTGATTGATAGGCTTCCTTAGCAGCCTCCTGCATCGGAGTAAGTTCTTGTATCTTCAAATTATGAAGTATATCCGAAAGTTCCATGAATATCTCTTTTTTTAATCAATATGCAAAGATACAGATAAGAAGTCAGTTTCCATCAAAACGAAAACAGCTTTTAAGAAAGCTACCTAAATCATGGCATGCCCGTCATACTAAAAGGGGAGACTCTCCTTATAGTTTCTGAAGCTTTTACCAAGCCCAATCGTCAGCACTATAAGTAGCTTCTACAGTCTTCTCTATCTCATTAGGCAGGTTACAGAAGAAGTCGATACCAGTTTCGTACTCCAAATTTTTAATAGAAACGGCATAAACCATAAATTCATCTTTTCCAGGTTTTTCTGGCAATAATTCAGAATGAGGGACTAAAAAAGCGATAGTATGATAAACCCCTGCCTTCTCGCTCAACAGAGCCATGTAATAATAGCTGGGGCAAATGAGTCCGCCAAGTGTCAGCCCGTCGGCATTGGTGGTGGGATAAAGCCCGTCATTGGCTTTCTTCACACCTGTGAAATTGGTAAGCAAACGGTCAGTAGTACCACCTTTCACGACATAAAGTTTGTCGTATGTGCCATTGATGGTGGAACGTCCCCAAGTCTGCACCTGCTTCTCAAGAGCCGCCCAATACTTTTGATTGAAACTCCCTATCTGTGGCGAGATATTACTGTAGTAGAAGGTCTGCTTATTGGCACTTTTACTGTACACACGGTCTTCGCTGGCACAAAGATGCCCCTTGTCGTACCCATCGCTCTTATGCATGGATTCAGTCACCTCCACGCTGTTGTCAATATTGGGGTCGTCTTGATTCCACTCGTTGGCACGCTTCACGTTGTCTTGCGCAGTAATCGGGTCGAAACTGAATGCCACCCAAGCCGAATGCTTCTTGGAAGCGATGTATTCCAAAGAGAAATTGAGTACCTGCCCGGCACCTTCCTCATCAGACACGCCTGCATAGTATTCAATATATTGATTGGTTGCATTGAGAGCTGGGATTTCAAGATTGTCTGCTTTATTGTTATCAGCAATATTGGCATTTTTCACATCTATATCCTCAGAAGCCACATACTCTATGCCCACTTCATTACCGTGAATATAGGCCACGCGGAGCTTGCCCATCTGATAATGATTGTAGCGGTTGAAACGCACCCAATAGCACGTAGAGGGTTTCACCTCAACGCTTTCGCTGAAAGCATCGGCAGACGGAACAACAGTAAGCCCTTCCAGCGACTCACTATTAACAGGAGCAAATGCGTAATTACGCCCGGTAAAAGCTTTGGACTGGATATAGAAAGGGGTGCCGATAGCCTTGGGCTTATACACGTTGAAACCATTGTCGCTCGACTCATAGCCCTTCATCACGTAAGTATCCGAACCTTGCTCGGTAGGTATTATCTCGGGAATGAGCGAAGCCTCTGAAGAATCATCACATCCAGCCAGCCAAATTCCGACCAGCAAAAGAAATAAGTAAGACAGTTTTTTCATCTATGTTTCTAAATTTGATTTTACGATACTAAGAATGCAAATGTGGTAATGGACTTTACTGTCCATTACCACATTGTCTATTGCACAACCTCAGGAATTATTCCTTCACCACAAAGTTACTCATGTAGAATGTAGGAGCAAATCCAGGGTCAGTATTACTTGCATAACGGAATGCCACATATACTTTCTTGCCCACATAGTCGGCCATGGAAGTACGCATTTCGATCTCTTTAGAGCTTGTAGGCCACTCGAACGACAACGGATCACTCCAAGCCGCTCCTTGCAATGCTGCAATCTTCTCTTCATCAGTAGCAGTAGAAGCCGCAGGGATATAATTTTCGGATACATGTACAGACACTGCATCCTCAATTTTGCCTCCATACAAATAGTCTGCCGAAGCAGTGAATACCATCTGTGGGGCAATAGCTTCGGTAAGGTCTACCTCACCGGTTACAAGCCATGCCTCCGTATCGCGGTTACGCTGATAATAACCGCTTGCCTTGATACGGGTATAACCTGCACCTGCACTCCATACATAATTCATGCCATCAAGCTTCACATTCACAATCTGAGCATCGTTATGAAGTTCACCAGCAAAGTCATTGCTATAATACTCTTTTGCTTCCATCCATTTGCCGTCAGTCTTCAGGAATGCCATTTCTGCAGTTTCCGTTTCGGTATTCTTCTTCGCCCATGCAGTGCCATCGAAGCCATATTCATCGGCCATCACATCATACTCCTTATTTCCGAAATAAACTACTGCCTTGACATCCCCGCTCTGTGCGTAAGGGAATGCATTCTTCAGATAAACGGGCAATACGGCATCAGCATCGCTCAAATAGTCCGAACCGGTAGAAACATAATCGGCAGGTTGCATCACACGGATACCGATACTTGCGCTTTCTTCGTAGGCAGTCCAAGCCGAACCGTCATACTGATAGAGAGCAGAAGCATTTGGCTTCACGTCTGATGCACGGGTAACGGCACGAGCAGGCATTTCAGCTTCTGATTCAGGAATCTCCTTATAAATATCCACACCCTCATAATACCCTGATACGGTACTTGTAAGTGACATGTTCTTAAACTCTACAGTAGGCGCACACTCTGTAGTACTCTTATAACGGAAAGCAATGGTTATCTTCTTGCCCTCGTAAGCACTCAGGTCAATATCACCGGAATTTACATAATTCCAATTCTTGCCTTCCGGCCATTGAGGTACATTCAGAGCCTTCCATTCAGCAGCAGCCACATCATCCACATAATCTTCCGAAGCCAGCAGTTCAATAAAATCAGCACGATTGTTACCATTCAAGAAATTAATGGCAATATCTACCTTAAGAAGAGGAGCCTTCGCTTTTGCTAAATCTATAATAGGAGAAACCACCCATGCTTCCGATTCAAAATCGCTATCTCCCACATGGGCACTACCCTTCCAACCATATTTGCCATCCACCTTCCATACATTGGACAACGTGCCGGTAAGTTTCACATTCTGAGTAGTGAAACCGCCCTCGTTTCCATTGAACGACTCATTCATATAAATGCCCAACGTAGCATTCGGATAAGAACCGTATGAATAAGAGTTTCCTTTTTCATAGAAATTCAGCTTGATGATTTTGTCCTTTTCCACATTTTTCACATCAAATGCCTTACGGTCATAGTTGTAAGCAAAGCTCCAATCCCCACCCTCGGGTATGGAAGTACCGATGTTGAAGCTGTTAAACGTACCACTCTGATAGATGAACTTGCCATCCGGGCGTTGCATAGTGAAACCTTTTTCCGTAGGAGTAAGTGTCATGATATGATTGGACACATCGCTGGTGATGAAACCATCCGCAATCTCTACCGGTTCACCCTCCATATAACCATACGTCTTATCCGGGTCTTTGAACTGACCGAAAGGAATCCAAGTATTGTCCTTCGTCGGAGCCACAATGACATAATTACCTCCTTCGGCATCAATAGAAGTTACTTTCTGGTATACCATTTTCACTGCACCGCCGCCTGTACTGGGCTCGGTCTCCGACCAAGCGTAATTCACTTGGCACACATCTCCCGTCTTCGGGTTCTTGATACCTTCCTTCAACAAAGCAGGAAGCTTCTTCAACGTAGAAGGGGTGAGATATTTCACTACCATGCTTTCCCCCCATACTGTAGCATAATTGTCAGAAGTAAGGTCGAAAGTCTGAGCTTCGTTTATCTTCGAGAGATATTCAGGTTGCTCCTTGCCGATATTGTACTGTACCAGCACCTTGGAACCATCTGACAGATATGCGTAGAGCGAATCGACAAATGCAGGCAGATAGTCTTCGGGAGCTACCATATCAGTAAACATCTTGGTTTTACCCAGCTGGTTCAATGCCGTAAGATAAGTCTGCCCCTCGGGATCCTTGGCGAGAGCTATCCCTTGGTTCTTCGGCATAGAAGCTATTTTGCCATAATGGGCATCAGCCAATACGAGGGTATCGGTACTGACATCCGTGATGGTTTCTTTTTCATCAAATCCGGGGAAATTATCCTCGTTATAATCGCAGGCCCCGAGTGCAAACAGCGAAGCCAATGCGGTTCCTAATAATATATGTTTTTTCATAAATATGTTCGCTTAGAAATTCAACTTCAATCTTACAGTATAAGTACGTCCCCAACCATAGATAACACGTGTGGCCGTCTCCCAGTCATGGTTACTTCCGTCGCGTGCATCGGCTATATACTCTTGGTTGAACAAGTTGTTCACATTGCCGCTCAGTGTAGCACGAATCTTACCGAAGTCAAAGGTATATCCTGCACTTACATCAAATGTGCTCCATGAAGGAATCTCCCAAGGTTTTTCCACCACGTAAGCCTCTTTTTGAGTGGCTTGGCTCGCATCAATGTCATAATCGGCATAATTGCGTGCAAAGAAGTTCCAGTCTGCATTAAGACGCAAGCCTTTCATTGGGCGGAATGTCACTCCCAAAGCAGCTGTAGTCTGAGCAGAACCGCCCACCTGTACATTATCCATTTCAATGGTATACTTGTACTGATCTACATTACTCATATCTGTCACCACTTCACCACGGCTATTCGCCATAATTTGGCCTTCAGTATTCATCATGAAGCCTTTCGCTGTCCCATTCCAGCGCCAGTCTCCCCAAGAGAACATACCGTTAACTTCCATCCAGCGGAAAGGCTTGGCAATAAAGTCAAGCTCTATACCCATGTGGTTAGCCTGCGCACCGGTCATGTTCATTGTCCAACGCTGAGAAGCCCCGTTTACGTCTTCATAGGATCCGGTATCATATAAAGCCTTGTCTTTCCACATAGTATAATAGGCGTTTACATTGGCTGAGAAATACTGGCTACGATATCCATAACCTAATTCGAAAGAGTAAACTTTCTCATTCTTAGCATCAGGATTACGCTCATGTGAACTCTGAGAATTGATGAAGGTATTATCAAAAATAGGAGCACGGCTGATAAATCCGGTATTGAAGAATACGTTATTGTAATCATCAAGGTTGTAATTCAAACCAGCTTTCACATTGCCTCCCAAATAATGCTTCTTCGAAGACAGCTGTTTGTCACCACTATAATAGAAACGGTCTTTACGCCAATAACTGGTATTTGTAAGACCACCTGAAACAAATGCACTCACTTTATCTTTATTATACTCCAATTGGGCAAAACCACCTTCGTACATCACAAAACCGTCGTAGTCACGACGAATCACATCTCCTACTCCCAACTTCTGGTTTACCCAGGAGGTGACTCCACCATTCACACTATTCTCAGCCAATACACTCTTACGGTTATAAGAGTCTACATAATACTGCCCTCCAAAAAGATCGGTAATGACATTCTTGTGCAAACCTTTATAATAGCGGAAGTCAATACCACCATAGAAATCAAAGTAATCACCAAACTTAGTGGTATAAGTAGAAATCAATCCTGTCCAGAAATGGTCGTTCGAGGCTTTGTTCATAATCATCAGCGAACCTTTATAACCGGGCATTCCACTCACATTCACCGGATTAGTATAGTTATCTGCATTAAGCTTATCCACAGCATCATAATCAAAAGTACCATCAGGACAACGGAACTGAGTGTTCACCGTACCATCACTGGCCGTACCGTACCAAGAGCTGGTGTACCCCGTTACCCCCGTACCACTATAGCCCGCACCAGTACCGATAGACATATAAGCTGCTGTACTGAGGCTTGACTTATGGTTGATTTGCCACAAATGATTAAGAGACATCTGGGGCTTATGGTATTCGTTACGTGAAGAGTTCATCACTTGTCCATTGCGATAACCGAAAGTAGAATTGTAACGATAGGGACTTTCCTCACCCATCCATTGTTTTACACGCTGATACTCCTTGATATTCAAACCATTTGCCATATTACGCTGATTATGCCACTGAGGTGCTCCAAAAGCTGTAAATGAAAGTTGATGGTTGTCATTGATACGTTTTGCAATACTCATGAACCAAGTGTAGGCCTCGGATTCCGTACCTTGAATATAACCGTCGCGTTTATCTCTGGCACCCAATAAAGTAAAGGCCCAACCATCTTTTGTCAGACCGGAAGAGACACTGAACATCACTTTACTGTAGCCGTCATTACCCATGCCGTAAGAGATGAAGCCGCCTTTCTTGGCATCAGTAGTCTTGGTTATAATGTTTTGTGAGCCACCTACTGAAGGAGTTGACACCTTGCTGGCACCAAGTCCACGTTGTACCTGAATACTGCTGGCCACATCAATCAAACCACCCCAGTTACTCATGTATACTTTCTGGTTTTCCATTCCGTTCATGGGTACACCGTTAATCATCATAGCCACATATTCTGACTTAAAACCACGAATCTTTATGTTGGAATCACCAAAGCCACCTCCCTCATTAGAAGCATAAACACCCGGAGTAGATTTCAAGATTTGCGGTAACTCCTGAGAACCTATCTTATCTTCAATAAATACGGGGTCGACAGTAGATACAGCAACCGGAGTCTTGCGTGCCACAGCAATAGACGATGTAATCACTACGTCCTTCAGCATCACAGCATCCGGTTCCATTGGAATAGCACCCAAATCCACAGAAGCGCCCTTCTGCGTGATCTTCTTCTTCTGGTCTTTATAACCCACGTACTTGAATAGTAATGTCGCATTCGAAGCAACGCTTTGCTTGAAATAGCCATCAATGTCGGTCACCGATCCTTGTGTAGTACCTTCCACCATGACGGCAGCACCCACTAACGGTTCACCTGTTTCTGAATCAACAAGCTGACCTCTCACTGTAGTCTGAGCAAATGCAGCGGCACTAAATACCGACAACACTGCAACCAACAGGAATTGAATTAGATGTTTTCTCATAATTCTGTTTTTTGTTAATAGATAGTGTTAATTAAACATTAATTTATGTTTTAAGTCGCAAATATAACTAATAAAAACGAGATTAATGTTATATTTATGTTACATTTTTTGAAGGTAGAAAGGCTTTTTTGAGATATTTTTAAACAAAAAAAGCCCTGCATTCTACAGCAGAGCTTTCGTATTGTCAACAAGTAAAAGAATATACTTTCAAATTCGCACCGAAATCAGTCATTCATAAGCTTTCTATAACGTACACGGGTGGGTTCTTCTTTCCCAAGACGTTTCTGTTTATTTTCCTCATATTCGGAATAAGAGCCCTCAAAGAAGAACACATTGGAGTCTCCTTCGAAAGCGAGGATATGCGTACAGATACGGTCGAGGAACCAACGGTCGTGACTGATGACCACGGCACATCCGGCAAAGTCTTCCAGACCTTCTTCGAGAGCACGGAGCGTGTTCACATCGATGTCGTTGGTGGGTTCGTCCAGCAACAGCACATTACCTTCTTCCTTCAGGCAGAGCGCCAGATGCAGACGGTTGCGCTCACCACCGGAAAGCACTCCGCAGAGCTTCTCCTGGTCGGCACCGGAAAAGTTGAAACGGGACAGATAGGCGCGTGCATTGATGTCGCGTCCACCCATGCGGATCAAATCGTTTCCGCCGGAAATGACCTGATACACGCTCTTGTTGGGGTCGATATCCTTATGCTGCTGGTCCACGTAGGCCACCTTTACGGTCTCCCCTACCTCAAACTCGCCTTTATCTGCCTTTTCCAGCCCCATGATAAGGCGGAAAAGCGTGGTCTTACCGGCACCGTTAGGGCCGATGATACCCACGATTCCGTTGGGCGGAAGCATGAAGTTGAGATCATCAAACAGCAGTTTGTCGCCAAACGCCTTTGCCACATGCTTGGCTTCAATCACTTTATTACCCAGACGGGGACCGTTCGGGATAAAGATTTCCAGCTTCTCTTCCTTCTCCTTCACGTCCTCATTCAGCAATTTGTCGTAGGAGTTCAGACGTGCCTTCCCCTTTGCCTGGCGGGCCTTGGGAGCCATGCGCACCCACTCCAACTCACGTTCCAGCGTCTTGCGGCGCTTGCTGGCAGTCTTTTCCTCCTGCTCCATACGCTTGGTCTTCTGTTCCAGCCAGCTGGAGTAGTTACCTTTCCAGGGAATACCTTCGCCACGGTCCAGCTCAAGAATCCAGCCGGCAACGTGGTCGAGGAAGTAGCGGTCGTGCGTTACGGCAATCACCGTACCCTCGTACTGCTGCAAGTGTTGTTCCAGCCAGTCAATGGATTCGGCATCGAGGTGATTGGTGGGCTCGTCGAGGAGAAGCACGTCGGGCTTCTGCAACAATAGGCGGCAAAGGGCCACACGGCGACGCTCACCACCGGAAAGATGTTCTACGGACTGATCTTCGGGCGGACAACGAAGGGCGTCCATGGCGCGCTCCAGCTTGCTGTCGAGGTTCCAGGCATCGGTCGCGTCGATGATGTCCTGCAATTCGGCCTGGCGGGAGAAAAGCTTGTCCATCTTGTCCTGATCCTCATAATATTCGGGCAAGCCGAACTTCTGGTTGATTTCCTCGTATTCTGCCAGCGCATCCACAATGGGTTGCACACCTTCCATAACAATTTCCTTCACGGTCTTGGTGGGGTCGAGGTACGGTTCCTGAGCCAGATATCCCACAGAATATCCCGGCGAGAACACCACTTCGCCCTGATAGGACTTATCCAATCCGGCGATAATCTTCAGCAGGGTCGATTTACCCGAACCGTTCAGACCGATGATACCGATTTTTGCCCCGTAGAAGAACGAGAGGTAAATGTTCTTCAGTACCTGCTTGTTGTTCTGCTGAATGGTTTTATTCAGCCCAACCATAGAAAAGATAATCTTTTTATCGTCTACTGTTGCCATGTATTTAATGATTAACGTTCAGTGATTAATGATTAATATCAAGGGTTAATGGGGACAAAGATAAGAAAAAAGATGGTATTATTTTGCAAATTTCAAAAAAGTATCTATCTTTGCACCCGCTTAACAGCACTAAAGGATTGAATCGCTAGCTCAGCAGGTAGAGCACAACACTTTTAATGTTGGGGTCTTGGGTTCGAGCCCCAAGCGGTTCACAGAGAAAAAAGCCAGAAGGCTACAAACATAAAAAAGTCCTACAATATCAACGTATTGTAGGACTTTTTTATGTTTCCATCTTACCACGAAAAGAAAAGATTGGACATCCAAACAGTGGTACAATTGGTACAGTAGGTACAGCGTCTCTTCTGCTTCACACACATGCGCTTATGTACATTGCTTTATAACGCGTACATTATTTATATACATGCGTGTGTGAGGCAAAAGGACCGCTGTACCCACTGTACCAACTGTACCCATCAACCTCACCTTTACACTGCTCAAGTTCACCTTTACGCGACTAAACCTCACCTTTGTTCACGTCATTTCACCTCTTCCAGATAAAGCACACGGCTCGAATAGTCGTTCTGCTTGTGGTAGTCCACCCTATGGTTGTATGGAATCTCCAGCCCGTTTGCCATAAGGTAGGCACCACTGAAGACCTTTCCTTCGTAGTTCAAGGGAACATTATCTATGCGGTTCAGCTCATGTACTCGGTATTGCTTGTCGGCACAGAGACCGGCCATCTTCACACGCGGCAGATGCTGGTTACAGAAGTGTTCCGTCTTCCACCAATAGAAGACTGCCCTATCCTTCTCTGGAGCCACGTACATTAATGAAGCCACACCCTGCTTGTCATAAGGGGATATCAAGCGGTAGATATCTCCCAATTGTACCACGGGACGAATGGTCTTGTACTCGGCAATGGCATTCTTGCAAAGCGCCTTTTCCTCTTCTGTCATGTTCTTGGGTTGGATTTCCATACCCAGACGGCCACTCATAGCCACATCGATGCGGTACTTCAGAGGGATGGTACGGAATGTC
Organism: Bacteroides sp. CACC 737; assembly: GCF_013874375.1. Taxonomy (NCBI): domain Bacteria; kingdom Pseudomonadati; phylum Bacteroidota; class Bacteroidia; order Bacteroidales; family Bacteroidaceae; genus Bacteroides; species Bacteroides sp. CACC 737. Next base: position 1,025,410 of record NZ_CP059408.1, on the reverse strand, counting down.
TGATGGTTAGGGGCGGCACTGATGTGCGATGCCATGGCTATGGCGGGGAAGAAATAGGAAGTTCCCCACTGCATATAGACACGTTGCAGGGCATCGGTATTGTCGCTCACCCAGAACTCGTCGAAGTAAGGCAGCACTCCGTAGTTGGCACGGCCACCGCCACTGGCACATGCCTGGATGGTAAGGTCGGGGTATTTGGCACGGATGCGCTGGCACACCTTCTCAAAGCCGCGATGATACTCTATATACATGTGGCTCTGATTTTCTTTGGTCAGGTATTGGGAACCGTGGTTCATGACAGCCATATTGGCATCCCATTTGATATAGTCTATCTCAGGATAAGAAGTCATCAGATTGTCAACAACACCGAACACGAAGTCCTGTACGGCAGGATTGGCAAGGTCGAGCACCACCTGCGTACCGCCGCGTCCCAGTACGAGGTCGCGTTCGGGAGCTTTGAGCACCCAATCCGGATGTTGTTCGTAAAGTTCGCTAGTGGTGTTTGCCATCTCCGGCTCAATCCAGATACCGAACTTGATGCCGCGCTTTTTGGCATCACTCAACAGCCCTTTGACACCGTCCGGAAGCTTGTTCTTGTCCACCACCCAGTCGCCGAGTGATGAACTGTCGTTCTTACGGGGATATTTGTCGCCAAACCAGCCATCGTCCATCACGAACAATTCGCCGCCCATGGAGGCGATGTCCGCCATCATTTGGTCCATACCCTGCTGGTTGATGTCGAAATACACGCCTTCCCAACTGTTCAATAAAATCTTACGGGGAGTAGTGCCGTGCGCCAACTTGTGCAGACGCGCCCAGCGGTGGAAGTTACGGCTGCTGCCACTCAATCCCTCGTTACTATAGGTCAGGGCAAGTTCGGGAGTGCGGAAAAGCTCGTCTTTCTTCAAGGAATAAGCAGAGTTCTCTTCGTTGATTCCGGCAAAGAAATGGTGATATTCATCATCATGCGTCTCGATGCGGAGTTTGTAGTTACCACTGTAACAGAGGGCTGCGCCAATCACGTTGCCCGTGTTCTCCTGCGGACGGCCGTCAAGGGAGAACATCACTTCCGCATGGTCGGTATGAGAATTTCGCACACCGTCCTTATTCTTGATAACCTTCATGCCCGGAGTGAGAGGTTCCTGCGTCAAAAAGCCCTCATTGGCCCAGGAACCGGAGAGATGGGAGAGCCACACATCACCGCGGCGGATGGGCAGATAGCCGGAGGCAAACTGATTGAGCACTACCGGCTTCTTCTCCTGATGAGAAATTTCAGTCCAGGATTCTATCACGTCGGCATCTTGCCAGGCTCGGTAGCAGACATTGACAAAAAAGGGATACACTTTGTCTTTCAGCGCCACGACAGTCGTCACGGCATTTCCTTCCTTCTCGGTAGTCACATTCAGCACTTCAAGCTGGAGGGTCATGTTACCGTCAGCATGCTTCACAGCAAGAGCCGTCTCCACGGGGGTATTCAATCCATATTCGGGATAGGCCGTGTGGCCTGCTTCTGCCGTGGCAATATTCAGCAAATCGGTTTCAGAAAGTCTGTTACCATAATACAAGTGTCTCAGTGTACCGCCTTCAGGAGCCGAAAGCACCAAAGAAGTTTTCGGAGTGGATACACATACGTTTTGAGCCAACAAACTGCCGGTCAGCAGCAGTGCTCCAAAAAGGAAATTTGTTCGTTTCTTAAAATTCATGCTTTTCTTGTTTAGATTCTATAATCATTTAGCTGTGGGCAAATGTAGACGTTTCCCCGAAGATAAAATAGTATCATTTTATCATATTCTTATACAAATTCTATTTCCGGCTGACAATTGTCCCGGTAGCCTGGTTGGCAGGCATCACCAGCACTTCTGCAATCTGGATATGCTCGGGGACGGCAGCGGCAAAATAAACCACTTCGGCTATATCGTCACCGGTTAGCGGGCGTATACCTTTATATACATTGTCAGCCGCCTCCCGGTCGCCACGGAAACGGATGACAGAGAAATTGGTTTCCACCAGTCCGGGCTTGACGTTCGTCACGCGTACCGGAGTATCCACCAAGTCGATGCGGAGTCCGTCGGAAAGGGCCTTGACGGCGGCTTTGCAGGCACAGTACACACTGCCGCCCGGATAAGCGTAGTCTCCGGCAATAGACCCCATGTTGATGACATGACCGCGTCCGCGCTCCACCATGCCGGGAACTACGAGGCGGGTCATAGCGAGAAGCGCTTTCACGTCTGTATCAATCACCACATCCCATTCGTCGAGATTACCCTCGTGCTCCTTGTCTACTCCGATGACGAGTCCGGCATTGTTAATCAGTATGTCTATCGCTTTCCACTCCACCGGAAGGGATTCGAGGGCGGCACAAGCAGCCTGCCTATCGCGGACATCAAAAGGAAGCAGATACACATCGGCTCCGAATTTTTCTTCCAATTCTTTCTTTACAGCATTCAGTTTCTCCACATTACGACCATTGAGTATAAGCCGGTAACCGTTCATGGCAAACTTGCGAGCACAGCCTTCCCCTATTCCGGAGGAGGCTCCGGTGATGAGTACAATTTTCTTTTCCATCGTGTAATAGTTTTTTATATCAATACTGTCAGCAAAGGTATTACTTATTATTTATTACAATCACATTTTTGAAAAGTCCTTTCTTCTTTTACAACCTCTTGCTTTATAAGTTTATCATCAATAAAAGTAAAAGCTGTTGTTATAATATACCATGTACCTTTGTTTAATTCTTCTTTATAGAAGATTTTTCTTTCTCTTGATTGTCTTGTATATAGGATATTTCCTTATTAAAAGGCTTTCCATATCTTTTTATGAAAAGATTTTATCTATACCAATTTTATATTTTCAGAGCTGAATTTACTTATTCGACTGGATGTATAACATGATGTCAGGGCGATTGTTACCAATGTAGTCAGAATGATATTTTTTAGTTTCATATTACTATTTATTGTTCTTTTCAGGTAACGTTTGTGTACCAAGATAATTGTATGTCACTTCTTGTATGTTATAAGGGAAGACATTATAATAACCGTCTGTTTGTACAATTTCCATGTTCAAAGCTTTTTGACCGTATGCTTTACGGAGTGTTGACCACTCGAAATCGAATGAGGTTCCGGGACGCATCACCATGGTACGTTTATCAGGAAGTGATACTGGCTGTTGGAGGATGCGCACATATACATATAGGGTAGCTGTTGGTGGCAAGGTCGCCGAGGTCATTTTACGCATGGTATAGATGCCTTGGGCAATGTTTTTTTTGCAAGGCAGGGTGGTAAATGACGGAGCGTTAGTGAAATGAAAGGCACAAGTTCCCCATAAGCAATAACCTTGTTGGGATAATTCTCTGTTCTGCTTGGTTTCCACATCGACACACGTTAAGCCCGAAATCGGAAAATGCTGTTGATTAATGTCATACATTTGGAGTTCCGAGAAACATTTGATGCGGAACACTTTATTGAAATCTGCCTTTGCTACAGCTTGTTCCAGTTCTTTCCGGTATGTTGTACGGAGTTCTTCCAGTACAAACGGGTCATTGGCTGCTTCTGCATATTGTTTGGGAGCACGGAGAGAGGCATAGGTTTCAACTGATGTTGTGTCGATAGGTTTGCCGTAAAGCTTATGTGCGTAGGCGAACAAGATAGCTGGGGTAAGGTCAACAGCTCCATTCATAAGGGAAACATGATGTCCGGACATGATGTTTCCTTTGCTTAAAGCCATGTTTAGATATACGCCGATCTTGAAATCCCCTTGTTCGGCAAAGACTATTTGGGGCGTTTCCGGCTGTTGGTAAATGCCGAACTGTTGATAGAGTTCGGGCTGGTAAGTAGGTATGTCGGTAATGACGGCAGTCCGTCCGGTTGAGTTTTTCGGATCCAGACTGTCGAATTGATTATTGGCGTTTAGCTGCCTAATAAATAGATAGCCCGAAGGCAATGGTTCGCCAATACGGAGCGTGTCGCCTACTTTATAAGTACGACCGTCACAAGCATCAATGCTCTGTTGGGCTTGAAGGGGTTGGCATAACAAACAGACACTGCTTAACAATAAAGCGGTCAAATTCATTCTTTTCATACGTTTTTTTATGCTTAATTCTATAGTTCTCATATTAATAGATTCTTATAATAGTTGCAATGATAATTAGGATAATTGATGCTCGCTGAGGATTTTATGTTATTTAATAGAAACGGCATAAGAAACCACAACTGTTTTTACTCCGGCTTGCGGATATTTATTTTTGTAGTATTCAGAAAGGTCTTTATAAAGATAAGCTACATCGGGAGTTAAATCTACGTTTCTTGATTTAGCAGAACGACCCATAAACACATCAAATGAAAGATAATTCGTTTCATTTCCCTGTTCATCTGAAAAAGTCCATTTTCCATAACCAAACACATTTCCCTCTGGAGGAAGTAATTTGTAAGATTCTGGCATTTCTTCCGGAGCTTTGTTTTCGTTTTTTATAATACACGGTCCCAGTGTATTATTATCGTCTTTTATTGCAATACATCTTAGGAATTTGTCTTCGCTCCGCCAAAATATATAGTGAAAATCCAAAGGAATAAGAGATTCTTTTTCCAATTCTTCTTCAATAAGTTTTTGATTATTATCTGCATCTACTACATATTTGTATTTAGGAAGCTGTACATTCTCGTAGTATGATTTAGGGATAAAATGTAAAGGCAAATTTTCTGAATCTTTCCTATTTTTAGATATTATTTCAAGTAGTTCATATTCCGTCCATGCGGGATTTTCCATGCTATAATCCAAATAATTTGTTTCACTGATTTTTACCTTATATTCATATCCTTTCTCAAACTCAAATTTATCAATGACTCCAAGGCTCTCCCATTCTTGGGCATTTTCTTTCTTTACAGCATATACATCAGATAAATGATTCAATCCGTCTGACCAACAAACACCGGGTATCTTCTTTGATGCAATGGTTAGAGAATATTCCTTGTAGTCTGTCACTTTCTCACCCTCTTCATCTTTGTTATCACAGCCTATAAAGCCGAATATACAGAGGAATAATATCAGTATTTCTAATTTTTGTGTTTTCATATCTGTCAAATTTTACGATTCTGTATTTACTTTTATTTGCTCTATCCTTATTTTGTGTGCAAATATATAAAAAGTGCCATTCATAAGGCATTATGAACAGCACTTTTTATTGTTTTCCAGCAAGATAAAACGGTTATATCTTCATTCCCCTGCCTTTCCTTTGCGGCTGTATAGGTCGGTGTATGCTCTGCCGTAGCTTGTCGAATTGCTCTTTGAACCACTCGACAATGGGCTTTCGGTCAATGGCAAGAACCAGTCTCGTCCCGTCCGTGGGGTCTTTCACCCCGTCGGGGTATTCGATGAGACTGCGGTTTAGGAGGGTGCGTGTGGGGTCGGCGTTCTTCGGAATGATGAAACGCTCGATATGTGCGGTCGTTCCGCTGTCGCTGCCGTGCGCCTTTCCATGTGTAAAACTACGAAATCCATATATCCTTCCTTTCTTTTTTGGCTTGTGAAACAATAAATCTAACTATCTTTGAGGGCGGCGAAATACCGTCCTCGACGGGGTGTGCAGAGGGGCTTGCCCCTTGCCTTATTGGGGAATTTTCAGCGATACGGAGTATTGCGGCTCGGAAGTAACAAACGATATATCAGCTGATTATCTACACTTTACCAAAAATTACTTTTTCGCTATGTGTTTATTTTAACTTCATAGGGATAATGAATTTTAGAGTAAAGCGAAAATTCCCGATAAATTATGTAACTTTGCACTCGCTTTTTTGAAAGCCCGAAATTCGTTTAATTCGTTTGGATAAAGTAAAAGACGCTTATGCAAAAGTCCGATTGCATCATCGGTGTGGAACATGTATCGAAATTCTTCGGAGACAAGGCCGTGCTGAATGATGTGAATTTGTCTGTCCGTAAGGGCGAGTTTGTAACAATACTGGGACCGTCCGGCTGCGGAAAGACAACACTGTTACGCCTCATTGCAGGCTTTCAGACAGCCTCGGAAGGAGTGATAACCATTGCCGGAAAGGACATCACACAGACACCGCCGCACAAGCGTCCGGTGAACACCGTGTTCCAGAAGTACGCCCTCTTCCCCCACCTCAACGTATTCAACAACATAGCCTTCGGGCTGAAGCTGAAGAAGCTGCCCGGTGCCACTATCGAGAAGAAAGTGAAACAAGCCCTGCGCATGGTGGGCATGACAGACTATGAGGACCGCGACGTGGACTCCCTCTCCGGCGGACAGCAACAGCGCGTAGCCATCGCCCGAGCTATCGTCAACGAACCCGAAGTACTGCTGCTGGACGAGCCTCTCGCTGCCTTGGACCTCAAAATGCGCAAAGACATGCAGATGGAACTGAAGGAAATGCACCAGAAGCTGGGTATCACCTTCGTATACGTGACCCACGACCAGGAAGAGGCACTCACCCTGAGCGACACCATCGTTGTGATGAGCGAAGGACGCATCCAGCAGATAGGTGTGCCGACCGACATCTACAACGAGCCCATCAACTCCTTTGTAGCCGACTTCATCGGCGAAAGCAACATCTTGAACGGAGTCATGATAAAAGATAAGGCCGTTACCTTCTGCGGGCACGAATTTGAATGCGTAGACACGGAATTTGGTGAACAGATGCAGGTGGACGTAGTAATTCGCCCCGAAGACATCTACATCTTCGATGTATCCGACGCCGCACAGCTGACGGGCACCGTAACCAGCTGTATCTTCAAAGGCGTACACTATGAAATGCTGGTGCAAACGCGCGAAGGCTACGAGCTGATGGTGCAGGACTACCATGCCTTCGAGGCAGGACGCGAAGTCGGTCTGCTGGTAAAACCCTTCGACATCCATGTGATGAAGAAAGAACGCACCTGCAACACCTTCGAAGGAAAACTGGTGGACAAAACGCACGTAGAATGCCTGGGCTGTAACTTCGAATGCCTGCCCGTGCAAGGCATCGAACCGGGCAGCAGCGTGCAAGTGGAAGTGGACTTCCAGGACGTCATCCTCGAAGACAACGAAGAGGACGGCCGTCTGACGGGTGAAGTGAAATTCATCCTCTACAAAGGAAACCATTACCACCTGACCGTGTTTACAGACTGGGACGAAGACATCTTTGTCGACACCAACGACGTGTGGGACGACGGCGACCGTGTAGGTATCATCATCGCACCCGAAAACGTGAGAATAAGGAATAAAGAATAGGGATTAGGGATTAAGGGTTAGCTATTATAAATTCTTTATCCTCCACCCTTAATCCCTAATCCCTAATCCTTAATCCCTAATCCCTTAATCCTTAATAAAGATGATAACTTTCTTTATGCGTCGGCGCAACTGGACGGTACCCTACGCGCTATTTCTGCTTGTATTTGTTATAGTACCGCTGCTGCTCATCGTGCTCTACGCCTTTACGGACGACGGAGGAGCGTTCACGCTTGCCAACTTCCGCAAGTTCATGATGCACCCCGAAGCGATGAACACGTTTGTCTACTCCATCGGAATAGCCGTTATCACTACGCTGATCTGCCTGCTGCTGGGCTATCCGGCGGCGTATATCCTGAGTCAGAAGCAATTCAACGCCTCGCGCACCATGGTGGTACTGTTCATCCTGCCCATGTGGGTGAACATCTTGATACGTACGCTTGCCACAGTAGCGCTGTTCGACTTCCTGAACCTGCCGCTGGGTGAAGGCGCACTTGTGTTCGGTATGGTCTACAACTTCCTGCCGTTCATGATATACCCCATTTACAACACCCTTCAGAAGATGGACCACAATTTGATTGAGGCTGCGCAAGACTTGGGAGCCTCCCCCACGCACGTATTCGGCAAGGTGATTCTACCGCTGTCCATGCCGGGTGTGATGAGTGGTATAGTAATGGTGTTTATGCCTACGGTATCCACCTTCGCCATCGCCGAGCTGCTGACGATGAACAACATCAAGCTTTTCGGTACCACGGTACAAGAGAATATTTACAATGGAATGTGGAACTACGGTGCCGCCCTCTCGCTCATCATGCTGCTGCTGATAGGCATCACCGTCCTCTTCACCAACGAGGAAGACGGCGCATCGAATGAAAGCGGAGGTATGATATGATGACACGAATCTTGACCCGCGGCTACTTGTGGCTGCTGTTGGCGTTGCTCTATTCGCCTATCCTGATAATCATGATATTCTCCTTCACCGAAGCAAAGGTGCTGGGCAACTGGACGGGGTTCTCCACCAAGCTGTACAGCTCGCTGTTCACGGGCGGGATGCACCACTCGTTGATGAACGCTATCTGGAACACATTCGCCATTGCCCTGCTTGCCGCCACCGCCAGCACGGCACTGGGCAGCATTGCAGCCATCGGCATCTTCAACCTGCGCTCGCGCACACGGCAGGTAATGAACTTCGCCAATGCCATCCCGATGATGAATGCAGACATTATCACCGGTGTGTCGCTGTTCCTGCTGTTCGTCAGCTTCGGCATATCGCAAGGATTTACCACAGTGGTACTGGCACACATCACCTTCTGCACACCCTACGTGGTGCTCAGCGTAATGCCCCGGCTCAAGAAGATGAACCAGAATGTCTACGAGGCGGCACTCGACCTGGGCGCCACACCGTTCCAAGCACTGCGCAAGGTTATTCTTCCGGAGATATTTCCGGGTATGATAAGCGGCTTCATCCTTGCCTTCACGCTCTCCATCGACGACTTTGCCGTGACCATCTTCACCATCGGCAACCAGGGGCTGGAAACGCTCTCCACCTACATCTACGCCGATGCGCGCAAGGGTGGACTGACGCCGGAACTGCGGCCACTCTCCACCATCATCTTCGTGACGGTGCTGGTGTTGCTGATTGTAATCAACAAGCGGGCCGAACGGACAAAAAACGATTGATGTGAGTGATGAGTTATAAGTTATCAATTGTCAAAAACAAGATGATGAAAAGGATAATAAACATACTGATTCTACTGTGCTGTATCGCATCCCTCTCCTCTTGTGGAAACTCTACAGAAGAGCGCAGCCGTGTACTGAAGATATACAACTGGGCGGACTACATCGATGAAGATGTGCTTGCCGAATTTCCCGACTGGTACAAGCAGCAGACGGGCGAAGACCTCCGTATCATCTACCAGGTGTTCGATATCAACGAAATCATGCTCACCAAAATTGAGCGCGGGCACGAGGACTTCGACGTCGTATGCCCCTCGGAGTACATCATCGAACGTATGCTCCGCAAAGACCTCCTGCTACCCATCGACCGCAACTTCGACCGCACACCGGACTACATCCCCAACGTGTCGCCCTACATCCGCCACGAGCTGAACAAGACCTCGCAACCGGAACGCCTGACCGAGGACTATGCCGTGCCCTATATGTGGGGCACCGCCGGCATCCTCTTCAACAAGAAGTTCATTACTCCCGAAGAGGCAAGCACGTGGAATATCCTCTGGACTCCCAAAAACCGTAGCAAGATACTGATGAAGGACAGCTACCGCGACGCCTACGGCACTGCCATCATTTACGCCCATGCCCGGGAACTTGCCGACAGCACCGTCACCGTAGAGCAACTGATGAACGACAACTCCCCGCAGGCCATCGCCCTTGCCGAGAAATACCTCAAGGAGATGAAACCCAACATCGCCGGCTGGGAAGCCGACTTCGGCAAGGAAATGATGACCAAGAACAAGGCGTGGATCAACTTCACCTGGAGCGGCGACGCCGTCTGGGCCATCGAGGAGGCCGATGCCGTGGGTGTGGAACTGGACTACACCGTCCCCCGCGAAGGCAGCAACATCTGGTATGACGGCTGGGTAATCCCCCGCTACGCCCGCAACGTGAAGGCAGCAAGCTATTTCATCAACTACCTCTGCCAGCCCTCCGTGGCGCTGCGCAACATGGATGCCATCGGTTACGTCAGCGCCGTCGCCACACCGGAAATCATGGAGGCGAAGACCGACACCACGCTTGACGTGCATTCCGACCTCAGCTACTTCTTCGGTCCCTTGTCCGGAGCCGACAGCCTACAGATAGACCCGGTCCAGTACCCCGACCGCCGCGTAGTGGAGCGCTGCGCCATGATACGCGACTTCGGCGACCGCACGGAACTGGTGCTCGAAATGTGGAGCCGCGTGAAAGGTGACAATCTCAATACGGGCATCGTACTGCTCATCTTCGCCGTCTTCGGTCTGCTCTTCATCTGGCTGGTATATACCAAGATACGAAAGTACAAGCAGAAACGCCGCCACCGCCTCCGCAGAAAGCGAAAAAGGAGATGATTAATACATTGTTTATCTAAAAAAACGTCAACGTGCAAGGAACTAAGAATTTGACACAAGGCCCCATCAACCGCCAGCTATTCACGCTGGCAATGCCCATCATGGCCACCTCATTCATCCAAATGGCCTACAGCCTGACAGACATGGCATGGGTAGGACGTCTGGGCAGTGAGTCCGTGGCTGCAGTAGGTGCGGTAGGCATACTGACGTGGATGTCCGGTTCCATCGCCTTGTTGAACAAGGTAGGTGCCGAAGTCAGCGTAGGCCAGTCCATCGGTGCACGCAGCGAAGAGGATGCACGCAGTTTTGCTTCACACAACATTACAATTGCCCTGCTCATCTCCGTCTGCTGGGGAGGACTGCTGTTTCTTTTCGCCCGCCCCATCCTGAACATCTTCGAACTGAAACAGCATATCACAGACGCCGCCGTGACCTATCTGCGCATCGTGTCGACGGGACTGCCGTTCGTCTTTCTCTCCGCTGCCTTCACGGGCATCTACAACGCGGCAGGACGTAGCAAGATTCCGTTCTACATCAGCGGGACGGGACTGATTATGAATATCCTCCTCGACCCTCTTTTCATCTTCGGCTTTGGCTGGGGGACGGTAGGGGCTGCACTTGCCACCTGGCTGTCCGAAGCCATGGTCTTCGGCATCTTCGTCTACAAACTCCGAGGGAAAAGCGCTGTACTCGGCGGATTCTCCTTCCTCGTCCGTCTGAAGAAGAAGTACACCCGGCGTATCTTCAAGCTCGGCCTGCCCGTGGCCACACTGAACACACTCTTTGCTTTCGTCAACATGTTCCTCTCGCGCACCGCTTCGGAGCAGGGAGGGCACATCGGACTGATGGCATTCACTACCGGAGGACAAATCGAGGCCATCACCTGGAACACTTCACAAGGATTCTCTACAGGACTGAGTACATTCATTGCACAGAACTATGCTGCCGGGCAAAAGTCGCGCGTGAAGCAGGCATGGCACACCACCCTATGGATGACGGGCGTATTCGGAAGTCTCTGCTCACTGCTCTTTATCTTCTTTGGCAGTGAAGTGTTCTCTATCTTCGTGCCCGAAGCCGAAGCCTACCGTGTGGGAGGTGACTTTCTCCGCATCGACGGTTATTCACAAATGTTCATGATGATGGAAATCACCATGCAAGGTGTGTTCTACGGACTGGGACGGACGGTACCGCCTGCTATTGTCAGTATCGGATGCAACTATATGCGCATTCCGGTAGCATTGCTACTGGTACATATGGGTATGGGAGTGGACGCCATCTGGTGGGCAGTGAGTGGAACCACCATTGCCAAAGGTCTGATACTGACAGCCTGGTTCATATCCATCAAAAGGAAAATTCTCTAAAAAAGAACAGAACTGACGAACTTTAGGAAGAGAAATATGGTTATATATACATAAATTTGCAACATTAAAGATAAGATCAACTTTTAAAGAAAAAAGAGTTATGAAGAAAATGAAATTTACAGTATTGTTTTTATGCAGTGCATTGCTGCTGGGCAGTTGCGGCACCATGAACAACAAGGCAAAAGGTGGAATAATCGGTGGTGGTTCCGGCGCAGCGGCAGGTGCCATTATCGGCGGACTGATAGGTAAAGGCAAGGGGGCAGCCATTGGCGCGGCAGTAGGCGCGGCAGTAGGTACAGGTGCCGGTGTTGCCATCGGACACAAAATGGACAAGAAGGCTGCCGAAGCTGCCAAGATTGAAGGTGCCCAAGTGGAGCAGGTAACGGATGCCAACGGCTTGCCGGCTGTCAAAGTATCCTTTGCGGCAGGTATTCTGTTCGGCTTCAACTCCGCAGCACTGAGCAACGAGGCAAAGGCCTCCCTGCGCGAACTTGCACAGATTCTGAAGGAAGACCCGACAACGGACATTGCCATCATCGGCCATACCGACAAGGTGGGTACCTACGAAGCCAACATGAAGGTTTCCAAGAACCGCGCCTATGCTGTAGAAAACTATTTGCAGGATTGCGGTGTATCTCCTGCCCAGTTCAAGAAAGTGGAAGGCGTGGGATACAACGAATACGATGAAAGTCTGTCTGCCGACCAGAACCGACGCGTAGAGGTATATATGTATGCCAGCGAACAGATGATTAAGAATGCGGAGGCGAATAATTAATGTGCTAATGTGATCAATGTGCCAATGTGCTAATTGGCATATTGACACATTAATCACATTGACATATTAGTACATTAATCACACTGGCACTCTCTCCATGAAACTCCCGAAACCTTTGCGGTTCCTCCGCAACATCATATTATTCTTCTTTATTTCCACTATCCTGGCGGTAGTGGTTTATCGTTTTGTACCCGTCTACATCACGCCATTGATGGTTATCCGCAGCGTGCAGCAAGTCTTCAAGGGCGAAAGTCCCCGTTGGCACCATACTTGGGTATCTTCCGACAAGATATCCCCTCACCTGCCGATGGCCGTCATTGCTTCGGAAGACAACCGGTTTGCCACACACAACGGGTTCGATTTCATTGAGATACAGAAAGCGATAAAGGAGAATGAAACAAGAAAACGGAAACGGGGCGCCAGTACTATCAGCCAGCAGACGGCAAAGAATGTATTCCTATGGCCCCAATCTTCCTGGGTACGCAAAGGACTGGAAGCCTACTTCACCGTACTGATAGAATTCTTCTGGTCCAAAGAACGTATCATGGAGGTCTATCTCAACTCCATCGAAATGGGGAAAGGCATCTATGGCGCACAAGCCGCCGCCAAATACAAGTTCAAGACTACAGCAGCCAAACTCTCTGCCGGACAATGTGCACTGATAGCAGCCACACTACCCAACCCCATACGCTTCGACTCAGCACACCCCTCCCCTTACATAAAGAAAAGGCAAGGACAGATTCTACGATTGATGAAACTGATACCCAAATTCCAGCTAAATGAGAAACAGACAAAAGAATAAAAATAGGACGTGCCCAAAGTACATGAGCACTTTCATAATGTTATTCTGCGTAATCCGCGCCTAAAAAAAAGCGTTCAAAGGGGGTTGATACATCCCCTTTAATTTTTAATTAATACGCATGGCCTCCCTCTCCCATCTCCTTCGCATCAATCTTACGATTATCAATGCTGCGCCATGCATAGAAGATATAGGCAAGAACGAAAGGAACAAGGATAGAGACATAAGCCATAACCTTCAGTGTGAACTGGCTCGAACAACTGTTTGCCAACGTCAGCGAGCTTTGTAAGTCGTGGGTGGAAGGATAATAGGCTGTATTGTTATAGCCTGCCACAAGCAGCAATGCCAATACCGCAAGCACCGTCCCTGCACCGGCAAACCAGATTCCCTTGTCGAACGTCGGCTTCCACAGCGTACGGATGATGCCCCAAAGCACAGCCACCACACCAATCAGGAATACAAACAGCACTACCGGCATCTGCAAGAAGTTCGTCAGATACTTGTAAGGTTCCATGAACACCTCTCCCGTTTCCGGACGGACAGCGTAGCCGTCGGCCACCAGTGTACGGATGACGAAGGCCAGGAAGAACACCAGGAACAATGCCGTATTTCCCCAGAGTGCCCGGCGGCAGCGTCTCACCAAGTCGTCCTCATTGATGTTATTAATAAAATAGAGCGCCCCCAAGATGCGCGCCAGGAAGAACACAGCCAGCCCGAGCACCACATTCCACGGATTGAGCAGCGCATCCAGCCCGTGTCCTGCATTGGCCCACTGACTGATGACCGGCATCACCGTATCTGCCATATTCCCTTTATTGATGTAAAATTCGGACCCCGTGAAGAACGTGGCCACTGCCCCACCCAGCAATACCGGACCTACCACTCCGTTTATCACCAGGAACGTGCGATACGTTGTCTTGCCCAGCAGATTTCCCGCCTTCGACTGGAACTCGTAGCTGACAGCCTGCAACACAAAGCTGAACAGAATAATCATCCACAACCAATAGGCTCCTCCGAAACTCGTACTATAGAACAACGGAAACGAAGCAAAGAACGCGCCTCCAAACGTGACGAGCGTTGTAAACGTAAACTCCCATTTCCGTCCCGTAGAATTAATCATCATCTTCTTTTGCTCCTCCGTCTTCCCCAGACAGAACAGAAGCGAATTACCTCCCTGCACAAACAGCAGGAATACCAGCAGTGCTCCCAGCAAGGAGACTACGAACCACCAATAGTGTTGAAGAAAAATATAGGTATTCATTGTGAATTATGAATTATAAGTTATGAGTTATGTTATGAATTATGCGTTTCTGTTTCCGGGCCTTTGCGAATGGCCTTCAGCATAATTCCCACCTCGGCAATCAGCATGACAGTGAAAAGTACCAGAAAGATAAAGAACGTGGTCTGCACGGAACCGACATCCAACTTGGAAATGGCGGCACTTGTGGGCAGCATGTCTTGGATGGCCCACGGCTGGCGACCACATTCGGCAACCACCCATCCGGCTTGTCCGGCCAGATAGCCCAGCGGAATGGTGAGCATGGCCACCCAATGCATCCACGGCATCCGCGACAAGTCTTTCTTATAGGCCAGGAACAGCACCACGATAAAGAAGAGGATGAAATATCCACCCAACATCACCATCACACGGAACATGTAGAACGTAAGAGGCACATTCGGCACCAATTCGTTCACATCCTTGATATAACCGTAACCGAAATAGGCTACATTATCTTTCAACACTTTGGCAGCCACCTCCGCATCCGCCTCATTGCCCGCAGCCTTGGCTGCACGATAGGCGGCAAACGCACTGATGGCCGTTTTCCCTTTTTCTATTTTCTCTTCTGCCGAAAGCGCCACAGTACCGTCCTTCAACGGGTATCCGCCTTTCAGCAGGTCATTGATGCCGGGAACAAAGGCATCCGTCTTCCGTTCGGCAAGCAACGACAACATCTTAGGGATTTCCACACGGAAAAGGAATGGGTCTACTCCGTCTTGCGGCGTCTGCTTGGCAGGATTCAGCAGCCCGAACGCTACCAATCCGGCACCTTGCCGCCCTTCATAATAACCTTCCATAGCAGCCAACTTCATCGGCTGCTTTTGCGCCACTTGATAGCCGGAGCCATCGCCCGTCCAGGCAGACAGCACGGCGGCACACAGACCTACCCATGCGGCAATCTTTACACTTGCCAGCGCAAATTTCTTCTCGCGCTTCTTCCACAGATACCAGCAGCTCACCCCCACTACAAACACGGCAGCCAGTACCCAGCCGGACAGCACACTGTGGAAGAACTTGTTGACAGCCATCGGCGAAGTGGCCACAGCCCAGAAGTCCACCATCTCGTTGCGTGCCGTATCGGGATTGAACTCCATGCCTACGGGATTCTGCATCCACGCATTGGCAACCAGAATCCACCAGGCGGAAATCGTGGCGCCCAGCCCCGTAAGCCAGGTAGATGCTAGGTGGAAACGCTTGCTCACCTTATCCCAGCCGAAGAACATGACGGCGATAAACGTTGCTTCCATAAAAAAAGCCAAAATACCCTCGATGGCAAGCGGTGCACCAAAGATATCGCCCACAAACCAACTGTAATTACTCCAGTTCGTACCGAATTCAAATTCCAGAATGATACCGGTTGCTACACCAATGGCAAAGTTGATACCGAAAATCTTCATCCAGAATTTAGCAGTACGTTTCCAAAATTCGTCACCCGTACGGTAGTACGCCGTTTCCATGATGCCCATAATTACCGCCAGTCCAAGTGTCAGCGGCACAAAAATCCAGTGATAGATGGCGGTCAAGGCAAATTGGGCTCTCGACCAGTCAATCAGAGAAGTGTCAATGTGTCCAAGCATAAGAATCAAGTTATGAGTTATAAGTTATGAGTTATTGAGTTACTAAGTTATTGGGTTGTCGAGTAAGAACACAGAGACACGGAGAATTTATAAAGGCAAGGACATAAACTCTGTGGCTCTGTGTCTCCGTATTTAGTCACCCAGGCTCCGGTGGATAAGTTCATTACTAACATAGCCTTCTTTGTCGTCACCCACCACGGGAGTATTCAGAAACCGTGGGAAGAAGAAAAGACGGAGAATAAAAAACGTGATGAATAACTTCACAAGGATGATAAGCCACAAAGTACGCCCTAACGTCATACTTCGAAAACCTTCCAGATAAAAACGCCAAATGTTTACCGCAGTTCGTTTCATGCTGATAAAATTATAATGATTACAAATATAAAATACTTTTATATAAAGAACAAATAAAAAGGTGAAAAGTTGAACAGAAAAAAGACTTCTCCCATTCATCGGTACAAAAAAGATTTTAGGCGAGGAAAATTCCCCCAACGTCTATCACTTTTGCAATCCTCTCTCCCCCCCCACTACATTTGCCAATGTAAAACCATAGAATAACGAAGATATGACGAACGTAAAGAGATTGACAGTGATAGCGCTATGTGTGGCAAGCTGCATGGGAGTGGCCGCCCAAAACGACACTTCCGCGCAAACGCCCGGCAGCTCCGGGCAGCTTGCCGACAGCCTGCCCGCCCAATGGGATTTGCAGACCTGCATCGACTATGCTTTGCAACAAAACATCACCATCCGCAAGAACCGCCTCAGCGCGGAAAGTGCCCAGGTAGATGTAAAGACCGCCCGAGCCGCCCTCTTCCCCAATCTTTCAGCCAGTGTGAGCCAGCGTGTCGTAAATCGCCCGAAGAGCAAGACAAACACCATCATTGACGGCGACAACATCACCAGCAGCCAGAGCAAGACTTCCTACAACGGCAGCTACGGCATCGATGCCAATTGGACCCTCTACAACGGCGGAAAGCGCCTCAACACCATCAAACAGCAGCAACTGAACAACCGCGTTGCCGAGCTCAACGTGGCCCAAAGCGAAAACAGCATTAAGGAAAGCATCGCACAGACCTACGTACAGATACTCTATGCCTCCGAAGCCGTGAAAGTGAATGAATCGACTCTGGAAGTGAGCCAGGCCGAATGCGAACGTGCCCGCCAACTTCTTGAAGCAGGAAGCATCGCCAAAAGCGACCTGGCACAACTGGAAGCGCAGGTAAGCACCGACAAGTACCAACTGGTGACAGCGCAAGCCACCCTACAAGATTACAAACTGCAACTGAAACAACTCCTGGAACTGGACGGCGAATCCGAGATGAACCTCTACATCCCCGCCCTCGGCACGGAAAATGTACTGGCACCCCTGCCCACCAAAACGGACGTTTACCGATCCGCTCTCGTGCTCCGTCCGGAAATAGAAGCCGGCAAGCTGAACATACAGACATCCGACCTCGACATCAAAATTGCCCGTGCTGGCTATCTGCCCACACTGAGCCTCAGTGCTGGTATCGGAACCAGCCATGCCAACGGTAATGACTTCACCTTCAGCGAGCAAGTCAAACAGAACTGGAACAACTCGCTGGGCTTCACCGTAAGCGTGCCCATCTTCAGCAACCGGCAGACCAAGAGTGCCGTAGAGAAAGCCAAGATTCAGAAACAGACCAGCGAACTGGACCTGCTGGACAACCAAAAAACGCTGTACAAGACCATCGAAACCCTCTGGCTCGATGCCAACAGCGCCCAGCAGCGCTACGCCGCTGCCACGGAGAAGCTGAAAAGCACACAAACCAGCTATGAACTGATTCAGGAGCAGTTCAACCTAGGCATGAAGAATACCGTAGAACTGCTGACGGAAAAAAGCAATCTGCTCAGCGCACAGCAGGAGACACTGCAAGCCAAATACATGGCGATACTGAACATGCAACTGCTGAAATTCTATCAAGGAGAAAAAATCGAATTATAATACCTTATATATATGAACAAAAAAAGAATCATCCTCATTGCCATAGCTGCCGTTGTCATAGTGGGCGGAGGCGTATGGCTCTTCGGTGGTGCCAAGGCCAAGCACAAGGTGACCTACGCCACAGCAACCATCCATAAAGGCGAGATTTCCGAATCCGTAACCGCCACGGGAACCATCGAACCGGTGACGGAAGTGGAAGTGGGTACCCAGGTGAGCGGTATCATTGACAAGATTCATGTAGACTACAATTCTGTAGTAACCAAAGGCCAGCTCATTGCCGAGATGGACCGCGTGACACTGCAAAGCGAACTCGCTTCGCAACGCGCCGCCTACAACGGTGCAAAGGCCGAATACGAGTACCAGAAGAAACTCTACGAACGCAACAAGACGCTGAACGAAAAGCAGCTCATCGCCGCCACGGACTATGAGCAGTCCGTCTATAATTATGAGAAGGCCAAGAGCAACTACGAAAGCAGCCAGGCATCTTTGGCAAAGGCGGAACGCAACCTCTCCTACGCCACTATCACCTCTCCCATCGACGGCGTGGTCATCAGCCGCGACGTGGAAGCAGGACAGACCGTAGCTTCCGGCTTCGAGACGCCGACACTGTTCACCATCGCTGCCGACCTGACGCAGATGCAGGTTGTGGCCGACGTGGATGAAGCCGACATAGGCGGTGTGGAAGAGGGACAGCGCGCCACGTTTACCGTAGACGCCTACCCGAATGACGTGTTCGAAGGAGTGGTCACACAAATCCGTCTAGGAGATGCCAGCTCAAGCAGCACGTCGAGCGCCAGCACCAGCACGGTTGTGACCTACGAAGTAGTCATCTCCGCCCACAACCCGGACCTGAAACTGAAACCACGCCTGACAGCTAACGTCACCATCTTCACCCTCGACCGCAAAGACGTACTGTGCGCTCCTGCCCGTGCCCTGCGCTTCAACCCCGAAAAACCGCTTATCGGAGACAACGATATTGTGAAGGATTGCGAAGGGGAGCATAAACTCTGGACCCGCGAAGGCAACACCTTTACCGCCCATCCGGTGAAAATCGGTATCTCCAACGGAGTCAACACGGAAATCATCAGCGGCATTAACGAAGGTACCGTAGTGGTGACCGAAGCCACCATCGGCAGCATGCCCGGCAGCGGCGCTCCGGACATGAGTCAGGAAGCTCCCGGCGGCGAGAAGAGTCCGTTCATGCCTGGCCCTCCGGGAAGTAAGAAGAAGAACGGAAAATAATACAAAGAAAAGAATTATGAATAAAGCAGTCATTGAACTTCAAAATATCAAACGCAACTTCCAGGTGGGGGACGAAACTGTACATGCCCTACGCGGCGTCTCGTTCACCATCCGTGAAGGTGAGTTTGTCACCATCATGGGTACATCGGGCTCCGGGAAGTCGACCTTGCTGAATACGCTCGGCTGCCTGGACACGCCCACCAGCGGAGAGTACCTGCTGGACGGCATCTCCGTACGCACCATGAGCAAGCCTCAACGTGCCGTATTGCGCAACCGTAAAATCGGGTTCGTATTCCAGAGCTACAACCTGTTGCCTAAAACCACTGCCGTGGAGAATGTAGAGCTACCGCTGATGTACAACTCCTCCGTCTCGGCTTCCGAAAGGCGGAGACGTGCCATCGAAGCCCTGCAAGCCGTGGGGCTGGGAGACCGGCTGGAACATAAATCCAATCAAATGTCCGGCGGTCAGATGCAACGCGTAGCCATCGCCCGCGCCTTGGTGAACAATCCCGCCGTTATCCTGGCAGACGAAGCCACGGGTAACCTGGACACCCGCACCTCTTTCGAGATTCTGGTACTGTTCCAAAAGCTGCATGCCGAAGGACGCACCATCATCTTCGTCACCCACAACCCCGAAATAGCCCAGTACAGCAGCCGCAACATCGTGCTGCGCGACGGACAAATCAAGGACGATACCATCAACACCCAAATCCAGAATGCAGCCGAAGCCCTGGCAGCATTGCCTAAACAAGAGGAGGAATGAGGGATAAGGGATTAAGGATTAGGGATTAATTTTAAACTTTCCATTAAAACGATATGAACGGAACAAACCTTTTCAAAATAGCCTTGCGAGCCTTGAACAACAACAAGCTGCGCGCATTCCTCACCATGCTGGGCATCATCATCGGTGTGGCGTCCGTCATCACGATGCTTGCCATCGGACAAGGTTCGAAGAAAAGCATCCAAGCGCAAATCTCCGAGATGGGCTCCAACATGATTATGATTCACCCCGGTGCCGACATGCGCGGCGGTGTCCGCCAAGACCCCAGCGCCATGCAGACACTGAAGCTGACCGACTATGAAGCTTTGCGTAATGAAACCAACTTCCTGGCTGCCGTCAGCCCCAATGTCTCCTCCAGCGGACAGCTCATCGCAGGCAACAACAACTACCCCTCCTCCGTGAGCGGCGTGGGCACGGACTATCTCGAAATCCGGCAGCTCAGCGTGGAGAACGGCGAGATGTTTACCGAAACCGACATACAGACCTCCGCCAAGGTGTGTGTCATCGGAAAGACCATCCAAGACAACCTTTTCCCCGGTGGAGAAGACCCCGTAGGACGTATCATACGTTTCAACCAAATTCCTTTCCGCGTGGTGGGCGTACTGAAATCTAAAGGCTACAACTCCATGGGCATGGACCAGGATGACGTCGTACTTGCCCCTTACAGCACCGTGATGAAACGCCTGCTGGCACAGACCTACCTTAGCGGCATCTTCGCCTCCGCCCTCACCGAGGACATGACGGACAATGCCACCGACGAAATCACCGAGATACTGCGCCGCAACCACAAGCTGAAGGAGAGTGACGATGACGACTTCACTATCCGCAGCCAGCAGGAGCTCAGCACCATGCTGAACTCCACTACCGACCTGATGACCACGCTGCTTGCCTGCATCGCCGGCATATCGCTCGTAGTGGGCGGCATCGGCATTATGAACATCATGTACGTATCGGTGACGGAGCGTACACGCGAAATCGGTCTGCGCATGAGTGTAGGCGCACGCGGTGTCGACATCTTGAGCCAGTTCCTTATCGAAGCCATCCTTATCAGCATCACCGGAGGCATCATCGGCGTCATCATAGGATGCGGAGCCAGCTGGATAGTGAAGAGCGTTGCCCACTGGCCCATCTTCATCCAGCCGTGGAGCGTATTCCTCTCCTTCGCCGTATGTACCGTCACCGGAGTGTTCTTCGGTTGGTATCCCGCCAAGAAAGCTGCCGACCTCGACCCGATAGAGGCCATACGCTACGAATAACCTATCTCTCTCTTGCCAGAAGTTATCAAAACACGTCCTAAGTATTAAAGAAAAACTTTCTAAGTATTAAGAAAAAACTTTCTGCCAATAAAGAGAAAAGTTATGCCGAATTAAGGATAATGTCTATCCCAAGCTTTGGGATAGACATCCGCAAGCTTGGGATACATATCCGCAACCTGGAAACGCTTATCCGCAACCTGCGAACAGAGATTTGCTTCGCAGGCGGTGGATATTTCCAATATCCATCTAAAATCGCTATCTTTGTATTATGATGAAACAACAGCTCCCTAACCCACGCCACCGCGGCATCGAAATCCTGATACACATCATCGTCTGGGGTATCGTCATCGGTTTCCCCTTTCTGATGATGACACGCAGTGGCTTCAACATCAGCCTTGCGGACTATCTGCGCCACGGTAGCAGCAGTACCCTCTCGTTCTTCCTTGTATTCTACATCAACTACTGTCTCCTCATTCCCCGCTACTTGTTCGAAGGACGCATCCGGCAGTACCTCCTGCTGAACACACTGCTCATCATCTGCATTACCACCGGCGCCCACCTTTGGCAAGAATACACATTCCAGAACCATCTGCGCGGCGATGATGACGGTCAGCACATGGGTCCTCCCAAATGGATATTCATCTTGCGCGATGTCTCGACCATGATTCTCACCGCCGGCCTCAGCGCTGCCATCAAGCTGAGCCGCCGCTGGGCGCAGATGGACGCCGCCCGCCGCGAAGCCGAGAAAAGCCGCACGGAAGCCGAGTTGAAGAACCTGCGCAACCAGCTCAACCCGCATTTTCTGCTCAATACGCTGAACAACATCTACGCCCTCATCGCCTTTGACACTGACAAGGCACAGACTGCCGTGCAGGAACTGAGCCGGTTGCTACGCCATGTGCTGTATGACAATCAGCAGAACTTCGTTACCCTAGACAAGGAGATGGACTTCATCCGCAACTACATCGAACTGATGCGCATCCGCCTCTCCGCCAACGTCACTGTGGAAACAAAGATAGACGTTCGACCGGACAGCCGTACGGAAATAGCTCCGCTCATCTTTATTTCCCTCATAGAGAATGCTTTCAAACATGGCATCTCTCCCACCGAGCCCAGCTTTATCCGCATCCATTTCAGTGAAAGCCCCGGAGAGATATACTGTGAAATAACCAACAGTTACCATCCCAAAAGCATGGCGGACAAAAGCGGAAGCGGCATCGGTCTGGAGCAAGTGCGCAAACGCCTGGAGCTGACCTATCCCGGTCATTATGACTGGAAGCAAGGAGTGAGCGAAAACATGAAAGAGTATAAATCTGTTTTAATCATAAAGATATGAATCTGAAGTGTGCCATTGTAGACGACGAGCCCCTTGCTTTGGGGCTTCTGGAAAGCTACGTCAACAAAACCCCGTTTCTGGAGTTGGCCGGTAAATACTCCAGTGCCGTGCAAGCCATCAAGGAGTTGCCCGAAAAGCACATCGACCTGCTTTTCCTCGACATCCAGATGCCCGAACTGAACGGACTCGAATTTTCAAAGATGGTCGATTTCAATACCCGCATAGTCTTCACCACCGCCTTCGACCAATACGCCATAGACGGTTACAAAGTCAATGCGCTGGACTACTTGCTGAAACCCATCTCCTACATCGACTTTCTGCAGGCTGCCAACAAGGCTGTACAATGGTTCGAACTGCTGCAACAGCCAAAGGAAGAAATTCAGAGTATTTTCGTAAAGAGCGAGTATAAGCTGGTACAAATCGAACTAAGTAAAATTCTGTACATAGAGGGGCTGAAAGACTATCTTAAAATCTACGAGGAAGATTCCCCCAAGCCCATCTTGTCTTTAATGAGCATGAAGGCTATGGAGGAACTCCTGCCCACCTCGCGTTTCATGCGCGTTCACCGTTCCTACATTGTCCAAAAGGATAAAATACGTATTATAGACCGTGGTCGCATCGTATTCGGAAAGAATTACATCCCGATAAGCGACAGCTACAAACAAGCTTTTCAAGAATTTTTAGACCAAAGAAGCTAAAAAAATCGACCAATCCGTCGATAAAATCGGAAAAGCCGTCGATTTATTATAGAATCCTTTTGCAGATTAAAATATGTTTTTTTATCTTTGCGCTGAACAGATAGGAGTTGTGAAACTCCCCCAATAGAATAGTTTAGTTAAGTCTAGTTTAGTTTTTGTGTGAAGCACTTCCTCCGTAAGCGAACGTTGGAAGTGCTTTTTTAGGTGCAACAAGTACTTACGAAAAACAAGCAAATTAAAAATAGTTTCACTTTTGGGGCTAAATAATTGCCGAAAAATTGCAAAAACAAAAATAAATCAGAAAAGCTATATAGACCTGCATCAAAAACATTTGTAAAGTATGAGGGCGATTTGCAGAAGTGGAATTAGACCATTCGAGCGTACCTGGGATTTTTATATCAATTACCCAATATCAGCTCCCAGTTATCCATAATGGCCATCTCTCAATGTAGCACATCAGGCTGATAAATTGTATAATTTATTCAAAAGCAATAAAATCTATGCACAGCTCTACCTTACTTAAATATTATTTGTAGACTTTTATATATTTTGTCCTGTTTTATAAAAAAACATGTCATACTTTTGCATATATAAATGTTCTCCTGAACATTTTACATTTTTATTCTTTTGTGTCTGTGAAGACACAAAAAATGTTTGTTTTGTTTGTATCATCCTCTCTTTTAGCGAAAAGAGAGGATGACTTTTATTATACTTAAGATATGAAAAGAGCGACTATTTAGCCGCTCCTTCTATTATTTCCTTCAACCGACACAATCTATCAATGGCCGGATTATAGAATGCATCCGGATAATGTTGCTTAATATCGCAGATATTCGCATTAACATACAGAGAGGTGTCAAAGATATGTTCCGCCTCACTTAGCATCACCTTTTTGGGTAATTGGGCTGTTTGTGCCCATTCAATTATTACCTTGACGGATTCCTCGTCGTATGCATATTTACTCTCTTCTGCCATAATTGCTTTATCTAATCATTTATAATTGAAAATACGTATCGTTCGCCATATCAACGGCATCCTCCAGACTACCGCCGTTCTCCTCCACAAATGCAACTATGGTATCCAAGAGCTCATCAAAGGAAGGCATGCTCTCATTCGTTGTCTTTTGAATATAGTCTTCCTTTGTAAAAGCTATATTCTCTATCAATTCAGTTTTCATTGAAATAAGCAGATATAATTACACAAAGGTAAGGAGATTCGGAATATAAAAAAATATCAGTGTGATTTCCATAGTAAAAAAACAGAGGACTTGACTATAAATTCAGAACACTCATCCTTTAAAAAGATAAAAGCAGGCATTATATTTGTACACATGAAGCCGTGAGGCTTATGATTCTTGTTTAGCTGTATAAAGCCTTCCCTCCTCAATCTAAAGAAGAGAAGGCTTTCATTATGAAACAAAAAGCCTCGACATAAGCCGAGGCACACTATACAATAAAAAAATACCGCATTTGTCATAAACTTGTTAAATGCCCAATTCCAAATGGATATAGCTTCATAGCGACAACCAGTTATTCCCCTGCTTGGATAACTCAAATTATGAGTACAATGGGAGGAAACGGAGGTATAAGAACTTTCGTGCGTTTACTTGGAGCGAATGGGAGTCAGTAGCTCTTACTTAAAACTGTGGAGTTATTCTACAATACTGTGGAATGCGCCACGATATTCCACAAGGAAGTAAAAAAGAGTTTGCTTTATATTGCTGAAAATGAATGCAACATTGTTACATTGCCATTTTGGCATCAATTTTGTACTATGGTTTATGTCCTAAAATTTATCAGTAACTTATAGTTGTTATGGTTAGACAATAGGTATTAGTTTCATTAAGGTTTAAAGTTATTTTGTTCATATTGATTTTCATTCGGAAACTCTCTTTGTTTAGTATTGCATCCCGGTCTGTGAAGTATCGGGATGTTTTTACCTTGGAGGATTGCGGTTTTCGACTAAATACTATAACTTTGTATAGTTAGCCGATATAATACTATTTTATTCTTTGGAATAATGAAAGTATTCTCAGCCTGTGAGGGTCGGATGCTTTTGGTGGGTAATGCCGCCAATTATTCCAGTTAAGTGTTTAGGTTTTATGTTGTCTGCCCCATGAACGGACAGCATTGACAAAAAGTATTTTACCCGTTCTATCCGTGACGGCTTGGACGGGTTACAAGAGAATTCAAACAAGCCATTGACTTTCTATTTCTCAGCATGTCTTGTATGAGATTTGTTTCTTTGAAACAAAAGCGGTGAAAGTAAAACCGCACTCTCTATCCCACTGTAAACCAAAGAAATTATAAACAAATACATGCAGAAAGCTACGGGGATTTTTCAATGAAAAGAAGCAATTCATCCAACTGTCTTTTCCACAATTTCCATCACTACATGGCTTGACTCCAACCAGAACCAATACCACAACCAAAGCATAACTCCACCCAACCAAACAAAAGCCACATCAATATAATACAAATTTAATATCCTGCTAACCAATACACATAAGAGTTCTCCGCAAAGCACATAGGCAGCAACCATAGTAACAAACTGGTCATTGGCAACAGTTATCAAAACCAGAATGCCTATAACGGGAAGAAGGGAAATACAATCAATTAGAAGTCGTTGTTTGTCATTCATAACATAATAGAGATTAGAATACAAATATAAACATTATTTATATAAGACACCCCTCTATAACAGAAATATCTGACAAATAAGAAACAAACTATTATTACAATTATAAACCCAAAGAGTGACTATTCAGTCGCCTTTTCCATAAACAGTCAACAAATATCCACTAATCATCAGTAAAACATATATCTACTATCGCACGTTTAACAACGCTCTCTTATCTCCGACAAAACCTCAGCCACACAAAAGCTGAGGTCCAGCATGTTCCTTTCAATATATACAATCAATTAAAGCACACAATAATGGCTGAAAGTAACCAAGATAAGCATCCAACTTTCCCTCAAACATCTTCTCTAACATATCTGACTTGCAAATATTTATGACAATAGCCTGCCTTCCTACTCAGTCTTAAACTGGCTTAAAACTCTTTACTCAATAGTTCTGCAGAAACAGCTTTGTGTTCTTTAACCCAGTATCCATCGTTTTTTCAATTATAAAGGTAAAAAACAACTCGGATATCTTATATCCGAGTTATCATTTACACAATCTTATGAATGGTACCGATTTTTCATATCAATTACTTATTGACATTCATTTCCATCAATTATGTAATTTTCCCCAATAGGGAAAAAGAAAATTGTCATTCAACAGATTCACCTTTTTCGTTCAGAAGAACCGTTACCTCTTCAGCGGACTGGTCATCTTTAGTAAGAACCAATACGACTTTATAAACCTTGCCGATTTCTTTCTCTGCAACAAACACTTCTTTTATTGTAGCCCTCTCATAGTCCTTTGCCAATGTGTTTACTACAGCCTGGGGAAGATCTTTCACTTCGATTTTTGTAAATTCATCTTGGGGATCTTGCAAAGCCTGAATTACAGACTGTACTTCTGATGTAACGTGAGCAAATGCTACTGAACTACCTAATCCCACAACCACTGCTAATGCTACTAATACTTTTTTCATAATCGTAATTTTTAAATGGATATTAATTTTATGCCTTTCATTACAGTAATTATAGAACAAAACAAATGCCAAAACAGAAATGAGAATATAATAACCTATTAAATAGGGTTTTAATAAAGAAGCAAGGAATTATCATGTGTAGAAATGTGTAGAACAGAATACCACATAAGGGGAATAATACCACAGTAGAATAGCTTTAATTTCCTGAAATGAGAGATGACATTAAAAGTTACATAAACCTTGGATAACAATAAAGTCCGTACTTGGGAAAGTCTGGACTAAGGAAAAGGAACTTTCTTATGCCTTATTCCCTCCATAAGACTGAACAAAATTACAAAAAAGAGACAATAAGATACATAAAACGGACATTAAAACAATTTTTCTATGCCTATATTTGAGAAAAAGAAAAAAGAGAGCTACTTTAGCCTAAAATTTCATATCAAAGCACCTTTATCTGTAGCAGTTTCAAAAAAACGCATTTTTTTAAGCTTTGTATGTTTCGTTTAAGGCCACCTTCCTTTTGAGCGCAAGAGGAAGGTGTTTTTTTCAATCCCTTTCCACGTATCATTACCCATCTTGCGATTCTTTGTCACTACGCTTCTTCTTCTCTCACTGTTTCAGCTCCAACTCCATTTTTAAATCCAGATTAGTTTTTTCAACATCAATTATTCATCCTGCGCCTTACGAAGCCGTTCAAGCTGTTTCACAAATCGCCATTTCTTCTCTGAAACCCACTTCTGAATGAACATGTTGCACTCCCGCCTTGAACTCCTCGCCATCCACATCAATGATATTACCGCCATATCCACTTGATAATTTGTCTATGTTATCTTTTCATTATTTTCTTGAAATCAATTTCAATTTGTCGTCCCATGTTTACTATAGCACTATCCACCTTATGTATTTCTGCCGGTGTAACAGCGTCCTTGTATCTGGCTTTGCCCAACTTGAATTTCATGTCGTCCAAAGTCCCCGATATGTTCAAACCTAATTTGAACGGTACCGGTGATTTCAAGATGGAAATATGATAGTCAAAGTTCATATCCAATCCTTGCGTACCCCCTACCGCCGCTTTGTAACGGTCCATCGAAACTTCAAAAGGATAGATTGTCACTTTACCGTCTCTGATACTAATATTTGCTGAAATACTATCGATTAAATTCTTCTTTTTGTTCTTGAAAAAGAATTTCTTTGAGATTTCAGCGAAAGTCTCACCGTCCATCAGTACAAGACTGTCCCCTTTTACATGAATGGCCGAGCGCAAGGTCGGTATCTTGATGTTAAGGTTGGAATCTAATGCCGCAGCTGCCGCCATATTGAAATCCACAGTTCCTTCGAATGAACGTAACATGGGCACGATTGTATCCAAAGAGGGTGCAAGGTCGACCAACTTTCCTATGTTAATGTTATGCAAGCGGAAATCAAAACCCGCAAATCCTTGTTCCGGACGTTTTGCCTGATAAACAAGCGTAGTGTTCATTTCCGAACCCATACCCTTCATGCTAAGCTCCTTCAGGTACACAGATTGGTTACGAATATCTACGGCCCCGTGGACATCATTGAAGATCACTTTTTCATAAAATACTTGTCGGAAATGGGTTTGCAATTCAAAGTCTAACTTCGGTGGTATGACAAACAATTTGAGATTCGTAGAAATTGTATCTGTTTCTGCCATAATTGTATCCGAGGGAAAGGATATTGAATGTATCAGCTGGTTGCAGTCTAAATGCTCTGACGAAACATTCAGCTTGGCACGTAAAACTTTGTGATGTTTCGCAGCTCCATACAAATCATGGATTACCCCACTTGCCGTAATGTCAGATCTACCTATACGCATGGTAGCGTTACGTAAGGTGACAGTACGGTTTCCCACTGTTACAGCGGTTTTTTGCATATGTATGGGAAGTGCACATTCCGGAATACAGACAGCCATATGATTAAACCCCACGATGCCATCGGGCATCCACAATGAATCACGTATTTTTTCTGCGGTGATTCCTATACCTGCTTTGTTCATTCCAGCTTTGACTCCTCCCATGCGACAAAACAAGGTGTCTGTCTCCATAACAAGTCCTATTTGGGGCTTGCTTGGATTATGTTCCCCCGGCTGTACTTTCAATGTAGCAGAGGATTTTCCGCAAAACAAACCAAGAGAATCCCCTAAAGCAACTTTTAGCTTGTGCATTTCCATTTTACATTCTACCTGAGCCATTCGGGTTGTGTCTTTGGAAGGAATGGTCCTGACGGTAGCCACAAGACTTTTCATATCAGAGTCTAATTGAGGAGAACGGAGAATCATATCCTTGATTTGGGCATGCCCCCCTAACCATTCATTGCCGGCAAAGGCCAAAGATGCGTTACTTATGAACTCAAAATTCCTCTGAGTATCACGTAGCATGAATTTATCAGTCTTGAGTTTTCCTTCAGCCGTGATACGTCCCCAATCCCGCTTCTTTATAGAGGACATACGGCAGCGTACTCCCAAATCGGTTTCCATTTCCCCTTCCATACTGATGCTTTCTTGTAATGGAAAAGCATGCTTCAGCGCATTCAGGTCTATGGTTGATTCAGCATGGAAAGTGATATCGGGATCAGCCAACAGATTCTCTACTTTCATATCAGCCTGTATGCTGGTATTTGCCCCTTTAAAATGGAATGCCTTCAGATTCAGATAGGAGGGGCTATCGTGCATCAGATCTATTTGAGCAAAAAAATCGGCTTCTAATTTGTCTATGCCATAAGGCAATCCGGCATACCGGGCAGAGGCATCCTTAATTTTGATGTCCAATGTGGCCAATGGTAATTTTTGTTTTCCATAGGTTCCTTTCAGCTCTCCTTTGAAAGCAACCTCTCCTTTGACAGATACCTCTTTCTTTTGCAGAATACTTTCTGGAATCATGTGCAATACGGTTTCCAACGAAGGAGCGTGCAACCCATATTGCAGGTCTAAATCAAGGGTTTGGGCTATTGCATCATGACGCAATGTTCCCTTTACCCCTAATTTAGTACCGTTTATATTGATTAGAGCGTCACGCAGAAGGAGAGTGCGATGAACGGCATCCAGTTCAATGTCAGTCCTCAGATGAATGCCGACACGATTAGTTATCAGTTGCCCATTTTGCCAGAAAAGGACATTCTTGTTCTTGAAATCCAAAGCCAATACAGAATGTTCCTTTTTCATGTTTGCCTTCAAGTCCAGATTCATGTCCCATAGATTGGCAAAGATATGTGTGTCTCGGTCATCCATGGTTACCGTAGCATGTTTTATGGCAACCTGTTCGACATTAAGTTCATTCACATGCCTGGCCGTATCTGTTGATGATGAAGCTATATTTGTCGTGTCGGGGAACAAAATGTCCCAATTTGCAGCTCCAGTCCCGTCCTTGTATGCATAGATATTGGCACTATCTAAGGCAAGCTGATGGATATTTACCTTTTGCTGTTGCAAATAATCCATTACATCAATTACCAATACGGCTTTCTTGAAAGACAATAATGTGTCAGTCCTTTGCCACATGGTGTCACGGATAACCTTTGAAACCAATGTTCCGTCTTTCAGTTTCAATCCGAGCCGTGGAAAGGTGGAAAAGAAAGTAAGTTCTACATCTTTTATATCCAATTTTGCATTCAAATTCTGATTGGCAGTTTTCAATACCACCGGAGTTAACTTTTCAGAAGTAAACACAAAATTCAGAGCAATTGCAATTACTATAAAGGCGGCTATAATCAGCCCTCCTGATATAATGCCGGATATTTTTAAAATTTTTCTAGTTTGTTTTTCCATATCTTGATAAAAAGACACTTGCAAATCTACATATAAAGCATCGATAAATCAGCAGCCGACAATGTCTAAAAGCAAATAAAAAGAGTTTATGATTTTTTTTTCGGAATTAATGAACAGTACTGCATACTTCTCAGAGTAGATAAACACAGATTGATTTTTTATATCTTGCCTCATTAGAAATATAAAGCCTTTAAATAAAGTGTATCCAATCCTCATAGACTAAGCCTGCTTTCATTATTCCCCCAAAGAATAATGAAAGCAGTATTGACTAACTATACAAGATTGCAGCATTCAGTCGAAAACTGTAATCCTCCAAAATGAAAAACATCCCGATGCTTCACAGACCGGGATGCAATACTAAACAAAGAGAGTTTCCGAATGAAAATCAATATGAACAAAATAGCTTTAAACCTTAATGCAACTAATACCTATTGTCTAACCATAACAACTATAAGTTACTGATAAATTTTAGGACATAAATCATAGTACAAAATTGATGCCAAAATATCAGCGCATCGACATTATTCTCATTTTCAACAACATAAAACAATTTTATTTTTTACTCCAGTGTGGAATTGTGCGGAATATTCCACAATATTGCAGAATCGCTCTACAGTGCCGCAATTGAGAAAGCAATACCTTAACGTATCTGGAGCTTAAATTTAACATTTGCACTATTAAATCGTTAACGAATATATTTACCAGCTAAACCTTGTTATAAGATGGCAATGAAAAGGTTGAAAATTTGCACAGTCCTTGCAATTCCGTACATTTGCAATGTGTTTTTCATAGTATTAGATATAAGGTTAAACTAAGATTGGCTGTCTGGGATAGATAGCCTTTTTTGTATATATTCACAAACAACATTTCAAAGTCAGGTTTATCTCTAATTCATCCGATGATTTGAAAAGACTTCCAGTATAGGATACATTAACAAACAAGATATTTTACCCCAACATTATGTTCAAAAGCTTTTCCCTAATTTGCTAAAAACAATATTTATTTCTACATTTGAATTTTAACCAATTATATAGTATCACTAAATATAAGGATATGAAAAAGTTATTATTTGTCATGTTGGCATGTACAGCTACACTTGTCTTTGCATCATGCAGAGAGAAAAAGGCTAAAGACAAAGTTAAAGAGCATCTGGAAAATGTAAAGGAATCCGTCGAAGAAAACCTTGAAAAGACACAGAAACAGATTGAAGAAAAGACAGATGATGTAAAGAAGGCTCTGAATGAAGCTGGAGATGAAATTGAAAAAGCAAAAGACAAGAACCCATTTAACTTAGAAACATTATGAAAAAAATTAATTTACTACTGCTTTTCCTCCTATTAGCCTGCACCTTGTCTGCCCAGGATGGTATTTCCATCTTTATTGGCAGAGCCAACCGCTACGCAGCCGTGGAGCTTTCTGATTATAAGAAACGGCTATGTCTGGAATACAACATTTCAAGCCGTTCCTTGGACGATTACTACAAACGCTGTGGAAAAGACTGGGGAAATGTGGGGATTGCACTTGAGGTAGCCAGAACTTCCGGAAAAAAGATGCATGATGTATGCGATTATTACAACCGGTATCAACGTTACGGATGGAACCGTATTCTTGTGGAGATTGGCATAAATCCGGGAAGTGTATATTATACCCCTTTCTATGACAGAGTCCATCACCATAGTGACTGCTGGCATGAATACTATAATTCATACTGTGAGCGCCATGATAAATTTCACCATAAGAAACACAAATATAAAAAACCGAAGAGACACCACAAGAAGCACTATCGATATTACGATGATGATGACGATGATGATGATGATGACGATTGATTTGGCTTTGAAATCCAAGCATTGAAACACTAAAAAAGAGGGGATAAGCATTAAACTATGCCTATCCCCTCTTTTATATCAATGAGATTTCTGTTCCGATATTTTCTTCAAAATCTGTACGCAGCCCCGATGTTGATGACACCCTGATCAAAATCACTGACCAACTGGTACTTAAATTCAAGATTCATGGCCCAATTACGGCTCAATGCAAATTCGGCTCCAACTCCCAAGTTTACACCGAAACGACATTCATTATGATTCCCATCGCCATCCACATGAACATGATCCCCATCCCAGTCAACATCATACATATCAAA
This sequence comes from Bacteroides sp. CACC 737, assembly GCF_013874375.1. Taxonomy (NCBI): domain Bacteria; kingdom Pseudomonadati; phylum Bacteroidota; class Bacteroidia; order Bacteroidales; family Bacteroidaceae; genus Bacteroides; species Bacteroides sp. CACC 737. The sequence continues at coordinate 992,528 of NZ_CP059408.1, read as the reverse complement.
CATCCAGTTGGACAAAGTCAACCCAAACAGTGGATAAAGCTTGACATTGCTAGCTACCGGACACAGATAATGAAAATTCACGTTCACATCCAGCATGCTTACATTGTCATTTTCAAAAAAATAATTAAGAGAGGGCTCGATACGTATAGGATTGGTTATATTATACTGATACTTGATTCCCAATCCGATACTTTCAATTTCTGTACCATAACCAAGACCGAAACCTATGGCTTGTTTCCCTTTCTGCGCATAAGCACCTACTGACAACAAAAAAAGAGTTCCTAATAAAATGAATAATTTTTTCATACTACACCGTTTTATTTTAAAACAGATAAAATAATTTATAGATTGTCTACAATAAAAAAGTTAAACTATTAATAAAAATATACTCAATCAAGGGATCGTAAGGGAACTATTTAAAATTTATACCCCAGAGTAATACCGATATTCGCATTGTGCGGAGCATCCCCATCCATAATCTTGCAGAAGCCAAGCTGTGTGTCAACCCCCACAAGAATTCGGCCAAACTCTACCCCAAGACCGATGTTCCAACCGGCATCGAACCTATTGTAATTCAAGCCGTCATCACTGAATGTATCGACTTTCTCATCTCCATTGATATTGATACCTCCAACAGATGCCTTGCCATCGAACTTGGCTTTACCACCTACCCCACAGGCAAGATACGGCCCTGTCGCAATGACCAGGTTAGTATTGTCTGCAATATTGAAACGGAATTGTACATTGATGGGCAATTCCAAATAAAGCTGGTTGATCTTCACATCTGCATCCGCATCTACGACGCTACCGCTATATCCACTTGAATATTTCGCACCTTTCTGTGAGAAGAATAGCGAGGGCTGTAAGGAAACAAGGTCGCTGAATTGGTATTCCATTCCCACTCCAATGCGTGCTCCTGGTTTAAATTTGGAATGGTCAGAGTTTTCACCGATGTAACTGCTGAGATTAAGACCGGCCTTTACATTGAAAGACAATTGCGCAAATCCCATCGTGCAGAACAGCGCAAATAGAACAGTCAAGAAACTTTTTTTCATCATAATTACAAATTAAAAAAATATTAGGTTGTTATTCTTGTCAAAACCTTCTACCGCTTTTTTGTCATAAACACCACTAACAGCTATAAAAGCTGAAACAGTTAAAATAATCTTTTTATATCATATCCTAATTAAGAAATACTTGCAAATCTATATATAAAGCTTCAATAAATTAGCAACCGATAATGTTTAAAAGCAAACAAAAGGAGTTTATGATTTCTTTTTCGGAATTAATGAACAGTATAGCATACTTTTCAGAGCAAACATAAAGCTTCAAATTCTTGATAAATGGAAACTGTTATAGATAATAAGCTCAATCTTTTGCGTGATGTAGAGTGAGCTGCGGGAAGGGAAATCCTATTCCTTCTTCATTAAATGTAGTATAAACTATTTCATTGATATCATACAGCACATTCCAGTAGTCCACACTTTTTACCCAGACACGGACTGTAATATCGATGCTGCTTGCACTCAATGAACCTAAGACAATAAGGGGAGCCGGTGTATCCAATATACGGCTGTCTGCATTGATTATGCGCTGTAAAACGGCTCTGACTCTCTTTACATCCTCACCGTATTCAACACCGAATACCCATTCAACACGACGCTTGTCCTGCTTACTGTAATTAGTGACGGCATTACCACTGAGACTTCCATTAGGTACATAAATCATGCGGTTATCAAGAGTGGAAAGTATAGTGTGAAATATCTGTATTTCCTTTATCGTACCACTTACTCCCGGACCGTCTATGTAGTCACCTACTTTAAACGGTTTGAAAATAAGTATAATCAGTCCACCGGCAAAATTTGAGAGATTACCGGACAGCGCCATACCCACAGCTACACCGGCAGATGCGAGTAACGCCGCAAAACTGGTGGTCTCCACACCGAGTTTGCCGATTATGGCAAAAGCAAGAATCATGTTCAGCAGTATCTTTATCAGACTCTTCAAAAAAGTCTGTACACTGGTTTCAATCTTCCGTTTTTCAAGTATCCTAGCTACTAATGCACTTATCTGTTTGATGATGAAACGCCCGATTACATAGATTAAAATAGCGATTAATATATCCTTACCGGCATCCATACCAAAATCCACCAATTTTTCCAATGCCTGTTCAAGTTTACCTCCAGCGGCAGACGTGTTCAATAAAAACAAAATCATTTCCGTATAAATAAAATAAGATTATAAAATAGGGTTAAATTCAGCGTACAAAGATAGTCAAATTCAAATGGCTATCATATATAATCTATATTTATTGCCAGCATCTGATTCCAACCAACATACTAAAGAATTGATACAAAAGCTATAACCGCATTTCAATACTATAAATACAATTTGTTTTTGTGTGAAGCCTTTCTCCATAAGCGAACATTGGAAGCGCTTTTTTGCACCTCAACACTATTTAATTCATAAGCGGAAAAATTATCAAAGCAAATTTAAAAAACTATATATAACCATATATCAAACAACAACATAACATTCATTTTCTTATCTTTAATGCAGAAACAAGTGGGCACGCATGTTTTATGATTTTACTAATCACATCTGTATAATATTAGTTTCGCGACAACCATTATACAGTAATAATCTTATAAATTATGGAAATCAAGAAAACATCCAAAGCAAGCCTGGAAAACAAGAAGTCAAATTGGCTACTTGTAGGTTATGTAATTGTGCTGGTCTTCATGTTCGTTGCATTTGAATGGTCGAAGCGTGATGTTAGGATTGACATGAGCGGTGCTATTACCGAGAACGTATTTGAGCAGGAAATTGAAATTCCTATCACAGAGCAACCCGAATTAGCAGCTCCGCCACCCCCTCAAGCTCCTGCAATTGCCGAGGTATTGACAATTGTGGATGATAATGACAATGTGAAAGAAACAGCCATTGCCTCTTCCGAAGAAATCGGTGAAGCTGTAATCATCAAACCCATATCTCCAACCGTAGATGAAGAGATTCCGGTAGAGGACGAGATTTTTGAAGTTGTAGAGAAGAATCCTGAGTTTTCTTATAATGGCATGAGTCTGATGCAATATCTGGGTAAGAGCATAAAATACCCGACTATTGCACAAGAAACCGGAACCCAAGGGCGCGTAATAGTACAATTCGTTGTCAACAAAGACGGCAGCATCGTAGATGTAAAAGTAGTAAGAGGCGTAGATCCCTACCTGGATAAAGAAGCTATCCGTGTGATTTCCACCATGCCCAAATGGAAACCCGGTGAGCAACGAGGCAAACCGGTCCGTTGTAAATTCACAGTTCCCGTAATGTTTAAATTACAATAGCAGACATGCCAGTGTCCACTTCCCACTTGTCTCCATAAAGTAATCTCCAATATCCGGCATCCCGATAGCCACCACAATCGGGATGCCATTTTTTTAAGTATCAACACAACCATTTCCTTCTTCCATATTTTCTTTCCGCAGAGAAACAAAAACATTCAGCCCTCTCAGACTGTTACATAGAAAAACATCATTCTTGATAAAACCACACGATAATGAAATCACAACTCTTTGACATCAGAAGAGAATATAAGAAAGGCAGACTGACGCCGGGTAACCTCAACGACAATCCCCTTGAGCAATTCGACCATTGGCTGAACGATGCTATCCATAGTGATGAGTACGAGCCCACCGCCATGACGGTAGCTACAGCCTCGACAGACGGGCATCCCTCTACACGCACAGTGTTGCTGAAAGGGGTGGAAAATGGCCGGTTCATCTTCTTCACCAACTACGAAAGCAGGAAAGGCCGGCAACTGACTGCAAATCCGTATATATCCTTATCTTTCGTATGGCACAAACTGGAAAGGCAAATACACATTGAAGGAAAAGCTGAAAGATGCGCTCCTGCCGATTCTGACACCTATTTTGCAAGCAGACCTTACAAAAGTAAAATCGGGGCGAGGATTTCACCCCAAAGTCACGTCATTGGCAGCCGTATGGAGATAATGCGCGCGTTCGTCCGCGAAGCGGCAACATGGGTAGGGCAAAGTATCAAACGTCCCGACAACTGGGGAGGTTTTGCCGTCACCCCTTTCCGTTTTGAATTCTGGCAAGGACGGGAAAGCAGGCTACACGACCGTTTCCTCTATTCCCAACAAGCGGATGGCAGCTGGAAAAAGGAGAGGCTGGCTCCCTAAATACGGACAGACAAGCACTTCTCATCACAAATAAATCTTAAAAGGAGGAACAAAGCCGCAGAAACGCTGTTTGAAGGGGAAACTCTAAAAACAACAGTTATGAATTACGGTATCAGTATTCTTTTCAGGGCCATACCCTTGTTGATGGCCCTTTTCTGTTTCGGCTACGGAGCCTTTGTGCTCCACGAAGGAGTGGACTCGGCAAAATTTGTGGCCGGTCCGGTAGTATTTTCCTTAGGGATGATTTGCATTACCTTGTTCGCCACAGCGGCAACAATCATTAGACAAATTATTCATACCTACAATCCGATAGTCAGATACGCACTTCCGGTTATCGGTTACCTGGCAGCCGTACTCACAGTAATCTATGGTTGGAATTATATGCACGAAGCTGCCACGGCAAGCAATTTCGTAGCAGGACACGTGATTTGCGGAGTCGGTTTCATCACAGCTTGTGTAGCTACCACAGCCACAGCCTCCACCCGCTTCACCCTCATTCCCGCCAACTCGGAACGTACCGACCAGCTACAACCTGCCGATGCATTCAATTCCTCCCAGGGATATATCCTAATAGCAGTTGCCACCCTTATGGCAGTAATGGCATGGATATGGGCCTTCTGGCTATTGTCAAAAAGCAGCGGGCACAATGCATATTATGTAGCAGGCCATGTCATGGCAGGACTTGCTTGTATCTGTTCCAGCCTGGTGGCGCTGGTTGCAACCATCGTCCGCCAGATACGCAACAACTATACAAAGGCTGAACGGAAACGGTGGCCGGCCCTTGTTTTGATAATGGGCAGCATCAGCATTCTCTGGGGACTTCTGGTCTTAGCCAACAGCAATCCGGCACTCTCCTCCACAGGATATATTATGATAGGTCTGGGACTGGTATGCTACAGCATTTCCAGCAAAGTCATCCTGCTTGCCGCCATCTGGCGGAACACTTTCAAGCTGGCCAACCGCATCCCGCTGATTCCGGTCTTCACGGCCCTGGCTTGTCTGTTTCTCTCCGCCTTTCTGTTTGAGATGGCAAACCTGCACAATGCCTATTTTGTACCTGCACGTGTACTGGCTGGTTTGGGAGGCATCTGCTTTACATTATTCTCCATCGTAAGCATTCTGGAGAGCGGCACATCTAAGTAAACATTTTCCCGCCATTGGCCTGAGCATCGAGGAACAATTCCACACGCTCGGCATGGTGGGCCACATAAGCTGCCGGACCGGTATCCCCGGAATCAAGAATATCGCGGACCACATCCGCCTTATTCTTGCCGGTAACAAAGAAAATAAGATTCTTCGCAGCAAACAAAAGGCAGCCGGTCATGGCTATGCGTTTCTGCCCATTATAGGGATTGACACTCACCTCATAAGGATGAAAGGAAGAAAGCAGATACTCCTGCCCCGGAAAGATAGAGGAGGTATGCCCGTCGTCTCCAGCACCGAGCAAAACGACATCGAAGGCCGGGAAGCCACCCCAAAGCGGAACCGTGCGGCAAACCAGCGTCGAATAGTTCTTTGCTTCAATCTCCGGGCGGTTCACTCCATAAATAGGGTAAACGTATTCATCGGGCATGCCTACTTCATCCAACAGCAAACGGCGCATGGTACCATAATTGCTCTCATAATCCTCTGCCGGCACACACCGTTCGTCCACCCAATAAATCCGCATCCGCATCCAAGGAGTCACCTCCTTGTATTCGTTAGCCCAAATGTCAAACATCAGCGAAGGAGTACTTCCCCCACTGAATGCAAAATAAAAGGTCTTTTCCGGTTCACGCTCCATCATCGCAATCAAATGTTCAATCAACGCATGCGCCGTAGCTGTAGCCGAATGGTAAACATAACTTTTCATAACTCGCAATATTCATCTGTATTAGTCAAATTCTTACACGGATTGGTCCACTCAGCACCATGTTCGTGCATCATTGCTTCACTTTCCAAAGGTCCCCACGTACCTACGGGATACCCATATAAAGGAGCATCCGTATGCTCTTTCCAATAACGCAACACGGGATCGAAAAAGCGCCATGAAGCCTCTACCGCGTCGCTGCGGGTAAAGAGTGTAGGATCACCTTGTATGCAGTCCTCTATCAGACGGGCATAGGCATCGCCGGTAGGCAACCCGCCCAACTGGTCATAACTGAAGTCCATCATCACCTGCTTCACGTCAAATCCCGGTCCGGGAGTCTTCATGCCGAATTTCAGCACAATGCCTTCATTAGGTTGCAAGCGGAGAATCAGCTTATTCGCGCGGGGACAATGTCCACCCTCGCAACGGAACATCTGATGGGGCGTCTCACGGAAATGTACAACAATCTCAGTCACCTTTGTCGGCATTTGTTTGCCGGTACGGATATAGAAAGGAACACCCTTCCACCGCCAGTTGTTAATACCGATTTTCATGGCAATATACGTTTCGGTACGCGAATCAGGTGCCACGTTCTTCTCTTCCCTATACCCGGCTTTCGAGCCCGAAGCCGTATATTGTCCGCGGACAATGTGTTCCTCCAAATCCTCCTCTTTCAAGGGGGCCAATGACTCATAGACCTTCACCACCTCGTTGCGGAAATTATCGGCATTGAAAACGGCAGGCGGTTCCAATGCAGTGAGCGCCACAAGCTGTATGAGGTGGTTTTGTACCATATCGCGCAGGGCTCCGGCACCTTCATAGAATCCGCCACGTCCTTCGATACCCAGATTCTCTACGGCTGTAATCTCCACATAGTCTATATAATTACGGTTCCATAGCGGTTCGAAGATTCCATTGGCAAAACGGAAAGCGAGAATGTTCTGCGCCGTTTCCTTACCCAGAAAATGGTCGATGCGGTAAATCTGATGCTCCTTGAAAACGGAAGCATAAATGCTATTCAGCTTTCTGGCCGACTCCAAATCGTAACCGAACGGCTTTTCAACGATGATACGCGTATCAGGACGGTTCAGACCGGCCGCCTTCAAGTGCAAGGGAATGACACCGTACAAGGAAGGTGGAGTAGCCAGATAGAACAGCAGGTTGTCCGGTTTCTTCTCACCGGTAAACTCTTGTAAACGTCCGTCCAGCAGATGATAGCCTTCAACCTCGGCAGGGTCCAAAGTCTGGTAATGCAGATGGCTGCAAAAATCCTCCATTTTATCTTCCACCTGCTCTTTGGAAGCTACAAACTTACCCAATTCACCCATTATATATTCTTGGTAACGGGCATCCGTATACTCGGTGCGTCCTATCCCCAGAATGGAGAATCCTTCCGGCAACCGCCCGCCACTATATAAAGTATAGAGCGCCGGCATCAGTTTGCGCTTCGTCAAGTCACCCGAAGCACCGAATATAACAATCACTAATTTCTTCATCATCTTCTCCCCTTTCTCACACATTGTATGTACCCGATTTCGTATCTCCTCCGTGTCCCGTCCAATTTTCATGGAAAAACTGTCCACGCAACTCGTCTGTCCTTTCAAAGGTATGCGCACCAAAATAGTCACGTTGCGCCTGAATCATATTGGCAGGCAACTTGGCAGACACCAGCGAATAGAAATAATTCAAGGCGGACGAGAATGCAGGTACCGGAAGTTCCTCTTTCATGGATTGTGCCACCAGATGTTTCCAGCCGGAAAGCAGCAGCTGCATTTCATTTTTGAAATAAGGTGCCAACAGCAGATGTTTGGGCTTGTCTTTAGCCTCGAAAGCCGTAGCTATGTCGTTCAGGAAAATACTACGGATGATGCAGCCACCCCGCCACATGCGGGCGATGGATGCCAAATCGAGGTTCCAGGCAAAAGCGTCGGATGCACGCTGCAACACAGCGAATCCCTGAGCATATGACACTAATTTGGAAGCATAGAGTGCGGAATAGATATCCTTCACCATCTCCGACTTGTTGTACACTGCCTGCGAGCGTCGGCATACAAATTGCTTGGAAGCCGTTTCACGCAAGCCCTTCTGTGCCGACAAACTACGTTCGAACACAGCCGTAGCAATCAACCCCAGCGGCATGCCCAGCTCCATCGCATTGATAACGGACCACTTGCCCGTACCTTTCTGTCCGGCAGTATCCAATATCTTATCTATCAGGTAACCTTCTGATTTGTCCTTATGACGCAGTATGTTGACGGTAATTTCAATGAGATAGCTACGCAACTTGCCCTCATTCCAATCAGCAAAGATTTCCGCCATCTGTCCATTGTCCAGACCCAGCAGATTCTTCATCACCCAATAAGCTTCGGCAATAAGCTGCATATCTCCATATTCGATACCGTTATGTATCATCTTGACGAAATGACCGGAACCGGCAGGACCAATCCACTGGCAGCACGGAGTACCGTCAGATGCTTTTGCCGCAATACTCTGCAGGATAGGCTTCACCTCAGGCCAGGCACTTTCAGAGCCTCCGGGCATGATAGACGCGCCGTTCAGTGCTCCTTCCTCTCCACCGGAAACTCCGGCTCCCACAAAACGGAAGCCTTTCTTTTCGGCCAATGCCACACGCCGGTTGGTGTCCTCATAATTGGAATTGCCACCGTCAATCAGGATATCCCCTTCGGACAAATGGGGAAACAGCTGTTCCATCAGCTCATCCACCGCACTGCCAGCACGAACCATCATCATTATTTTGCGGGGTATGGCAATGGAAGTTACAAATTCGGCTATATCTGTATAGCCTTCAATTTTTTTCCCTTTGGCGCGGCCGTTCACAAAACGTTCCACCACCCCTTCTTCCACTCCCGGAACCGTACGATTATATACCGAAACATTCCATCCCTTATCTGCCATATTGAGGGCCAAATTCTCGCCCATAACTGCCAGACCGATAAGTCCAATGTCTGTTTTATTTAAATTCTTCATATTCATGTAAATTTTGTCTTTATATGGAAACAAAATGCTAACAGCATTTGTTCGTATGAATTACGAAAATAAAATAGTACTTTTGTCAGCGAAAGCCTATTTTTCAACCAGAAAGAAAACCAATGCTCATGAAGAACTTCCACATCGGATTATTGCCACGCATCATCATTGCCATTATCTTAGGTATACTTTTCGGAAATTTCCTACCGGCTTCGCTGGTACGGCTGTTCGTAACATTCAATGCCATTTTCAGTGAATTCCTGAACTTCTCCATCCCCCTCATCATTGTGGGACTTGTCACGATTGCCATTGCTGACATCGGCAAAGGAGCAGGACGGATGCTGGTCGTTACGGCACTCATTGCTTACGGAGCTACCCTATTCTCCGGCTTTCTCTCCTACTTCACCGGTATGGCGGTATTTCCTTCCCTCATAGAAACCGGGGTACCGTTAGAAAAAGTCAGTGAATCTCAAGGCATTCTTCCCTATTTTTCCGTGGGCATCCCGCCCTTGATGAATGTTATGACCGCACTCGTACTTGCCTTCACACTGGGGCTGGGTCTGGCTCATCTGAAAAGTGAGGTACTGAAAAATGCGGCACGCGATTTTCAAGAGATTGTCATCCGCATGATCAGTGCAGTGATATTGCCGCTGCTTCCCATCTATATTTTCGGCATTTTCCTCAACATGACGCACAGTGGACAAGTATTCGGCATCTTGATGGTCTTTATTAAGATTATCGGTGTAATCTTCCTGCTTCACATCTTTCTCCTGGTATTCCAATACAGCATTGCGGCACTGTTTGTCCGCAAGAACCCTCTCAAACTACTGGGACGGATGATACCTGCCTACTTCACGGCTTTGGGCACTCAATCCAGTGCCGCCACTATCCCCGTAACATTGGAGCAGAGTCGGAAGAACGGCGTCTCTGCCGATATTGCCGGATTCGTCATCCCACTTTGCGCCACCATCCATCTGTCGGGCAGCACATTGAAGATTGTGGCATGCGCCCTGGCACTGATGATAATGCAAGGCATGCCCCATGATTTCCCTCTATTTGCAGGATTCATCTTCATGCTGGGCATCACTATGGTGGCCGCTCCCGGGGTACCGGGAGGCGCCATCATGGCATCACTGGGCATCCTGCAATCCATGCTGGGCTTCGACGAGTCGGCACAAGCGCTGATGATCGCACTATACATAGCGATGGACAGCTTCGGCACTGCCTGCAATGTGACGGGCGACGGGGCAATCGCACTGATTATCGACAAAGTGATGGGAAAGAAATAGTTTATATTTTGCCATCTCGTGGAAAATAACGAATATTGCAGTCCGAAAAGACATAATAACAAAAAGCATACATTATGAAGAAAGCCCTTATCTCCGGCATTACCGGGCAGGACGGCTCGTTCCTTGCCGAATTCCTCCTGCAGAAAGGATATGAAGTGCACGGTATCCTGCGTCGCTCTTCCTCTTTCAACACCGGCCGCATCGAACACCTCTACTTCGATGAGTGGGTACGCGACATGAAACAGAAACGTACCATTAACCTGCACTATGGAGACATGACAGACTCCAGCTCTCTCATCCGTATCATCCAGAGTGTGCAGCCGGACGAAATATATAACCTTGCCGCCCAAAGCCATGTCAAAGTATCCTTCGACGTGCCCGAATATACCGCCGAAACCGATGCCGTAGGCACCCTGCGCATGCTCGAAGCCGTACGCATTCTCGGTATGGAAAAGAAGACACGCATTTACCAGGCCTCCACTTCCGAGCTCTTCGGAAAAGTGCAGGAAGTGCCGCAAAGCGAGACAACCCCGTTCTATCCCCGCAGCCCCTATGGCGTAGCCAAACAGTATGGCTTTTGGATTACAAAGAACTACCGCGAAAGCTATGGCATGTTTGCCGTAAACGGCATACTCTTCAACCACGAGAGCGAACGCCGAGGTGAAACCTTCGTGACAAGAAAAATCACACTGGCGGCCGCCCGCATCGCCCAAGGCTTCCAGGACAAGCTGTATCTGGGCAATCTGAATGCCCGGCGCGACTGGGGATATGCCAAAGACTACATCGAGTGCATGTGGCTCATTCTGCAGCACGACACCCCCGAAGACTTCGTCATTGCCACCGGAGAAATGCATACCGTACGCGAATTTGCGACACTGGCATTCCGGGAGGTAGGCATCACTCTGCGCTGGGAAGGCCAGGGAGTGGATGAGAAGGGTATCGACACACAGACCGGAAAAGTCCTCGTGGAAGTCGACCCCAAATATTTCCGGCCTGCCGAAGTGGAACAATTGCTGGGCGACCCCACCAAAGCAAAAACACTGCTGGGATGGAATCCGAGGCAGACCAGTTTTGAAGAGTTGGTACGCATCATGGCAGAGCACGACATGAAATTTGTGAAGAAACTGTATTTAAGAAGCAAAGAGCTTTGAATGAACTATTAAACTTTCAGACAATAATGTTAGACAAAAATGCCAAAATATATGTAGCAGGCCACCGGGGACTGGTAGGTTCTGCCATCTGGAAAAATCTTCAGGAGAAAGGATACACCAATCTCATCGGCAAGACCCACAAAGAACTCGATCTGCTCGACGGAGTTGCTGTACGCCGCTTCTTCGATGAGGAGCAGCCTGAATATGTATTCCTTGCCGCCGCTTTTGTGGGTGGCATTATGGCCAACAGTATCTACCGTGCCGATTTCATCTACAAGAACCTGCAGATACAACAGAACGTCATCGGTGAAAGCTTCCGCCACGGAGTGAAAAAACTTCTCTTTCTTGGCAGTACTTGCATTTATCCCCGTAATGCCGAACAGCCGATGCAAGAAGACGCACTCCTCACTTCTCCGCTGGAATACACTAACGAGCCCTATGCCATCGCCAAAATAGCCGGACTGAAAATGTGCGAAAGCTTCAATCTTCAATATGGTACGAACTACATTGCCGTGATGCCCACCAACCTTTACGGCCCCAACGACAACTTCGACCTGGAACGCAGCCACGTGCTCCCCGCCATGATACGCAAGATACACCTTGCCCACTGCCTGAAACAAGGCGACTGGAATGCCGTACGCCACGACATGAACCTGCGTCCGGTAGAAGGCATCAACGGCGACAGCAGCAAAGAGGACATTCTGAATATCCTCCGGAAATACGGCATCAGCGAAGAAGAAGTGAGATTATGGGGTACCGGCACCCCCTTGCGCGAATTCCTCTGGAGCGAGGAGATGGCAGATGCCAGCGTCTTCGTCATGGAACACGTCGACTTCAAAGATACCTTCAAGCCGGACGACAAGGAAATCCGCAACTGCCACATCAATATCGGTACGGGCAAGGAAATCACTATCCGCCAGTTGGCAGAACTGATTGTCAACACCGTAGGTTATCAAGGCCGGCTGACCTTCGACACTTCCAAACCCGACGGCACCATGCGCAAACTGACCGATCCCGGCAAGTTACATGCATTGGGATGGCATCATAAGATTGATATCGAGGAAGGTGTGCAACGCATGTACCGATGGTACTTGGGAAAGTAATTAGTGACGTCTGATTAGCCATGAATGTCATGCGGCACAAGGTGGGAGCTGTATTGTTTATATTGCTGATACTTTTATCAGGTATCAGCCCAACCGTACATGCCATGATGGTTCCCGTGACCTATTCCGTTCGCGGCAAAGTCATCGACAGACAGTCCAGACAACCCGTGGCCTACGCCAACGTTTTCGTTGCCGGTATCCCCGGGAAAGGGGCTTCCACCGATTCACTCGGCACATTCAAGATAGAGCAGGTGCCTCCAGGCATTTATAGCCTTGAGGCATCCTGCATAGGATACCAGACTGTTTCCACCCCCGAATATATCGTTTCAGCCTCAACTCCGTTCATTGAGATAGAGATGGAAGAGGATGCCAATCTGCTGAACACAGTAGTGGTGATGCCTTTCCCCTTCCGGCGAAGTATCGAAAGCCCGGTCAGCATGCGTATCATCGGCCTGCAGGAAATAGAGAAAAGTCCCGGAGCCAACCGGGATGTCTCGCGCATCGTACGCTCCTATCCCGGTGTCTCTTTCTCTCCCATCGGCTATCGAAACGACTTGATTGTTCGGGGCGGTTCTCCTTCCGAAAACCGCTTTTATATGGATGGCATCGAAATTCCCAACATCAACCACTTTGCCACTCAAGGTGCATCCGGAGGACCGGTAAGCATTGTCAATGCCGACCTGATACGCGAGATTACATTTTATACGGGCGCCTTCCCCGCCAACCGCTCCGGAGCCTTGAGTTCCGTCCTCGACTTCCGCCTCAAGGACGGCAATCCGGACAAGCAGGCGTTCAAAGCCACCATCGGTGCATCAGAAGTCTCGCTCAGCGGAGCAGGACACCTGGGACAACGCACCACTTATCTGTTCTCTGCACGCCAGTCCTACCTGCAACTTTTGTTCAAGGCTTTGGGACTGCCCTTCCTGCCCAATTTCATTGACGGACAATTCAAAACAAAAACCCGTTTCAACAAGCACAGCGAGCTGACCCTGCTTGGTCTCGTAGGCATTGACAAGATGAAACTGAATACCGATGAAAAAGGAGAAGATGCCGAATATCTGCTCAGCTATCTCCCCACCATCCATCAGGAAACATTCACTCTCGGAGCCTCTTACAGACACTACAATGGAAGACACGTGCAATCCCTTATACTGAGCCATAACTACCTGAACAACCGCAATCTGAAATACCGCAACAACGATGACTCTTCCGAAGACAACCTGACCCTGCGCCTACGCTCCACAGAGCAAAAGACCACCCTGCGTTTTGAAAACCAGACGCGCTTGGGAGCATGGACCCTAAAAGAAGGAGCAGAACTGAACAACTCCATCTATACAAACCACAGCCGGCAAAGACTATACGGCAGTCATTCGGGTACGCTTTCCATCTACGAAACCTCACTCAACATCTTCGGCTGGGGTGCTTTCTTCTCTTCCGACTATACCACCGCCGACAAGCGTCTCGCCCTTTCCGCCGGTATCCGTATGGACGGCAACACTTACAACCGAAAGATGCGGCAGCTATGGAAACAGTTCTCCCCACGCCTCTCTGCATCCTACAAACTCTCGGAACAATGGACCCTGAGCGGAAGTACCGGCCTCTACCACCAATTGCCTCCCTACACCGCTTTGGGATATAAAGACAATGAAGAGCAATATCTCAACAAAGGCCTGAAGTACATGCAGGTCTTTGAAAATAGCCTCGGTCTGGACTGGCACCTGCAAGACCGGTTCATGGTTTCTGCAGAAGGTTTCTTCAAGCGTTACAGCCGTATGCCACTTTCCCTTCAAGACAACATTCCGTTGGCATGCAAAGGAAACGATTACGGTGTCACCGGCAATGAAGCACTCGTCCCTACAGCCAGCGGCAGGGCCTACGGACTGGAAACCATGTTCCGCTGGCAGGCATCCGGCAAGTTCAATCTCGTATCCTCCTTCACCTTATACCGCAGCGAATACCGCAACCGTTCAAATGAAGACTTCATTCCATCTGCCTGGGACAACCGTTTCATACTCAACATGAGCGGTACATACAACCTGCCCCGGCGCTGGAGCATAGGAGGCAAGCTAAGCTATATAGGCGGCAGCCCCTACACTCCCTATGATGAAGACAAATCATCACTCGTAGAAGCATGGGATGCCAAAGGACAGCCCTACTACGACTATGCGTACTATAATACCGGGCGGCTGCCCAACTTTGCCCAGTTAGACTTGCGTGTGGACAAGTCCTTCTACTTCCATCACTGCATGATAGGAATCTACCTGGACATACAGAATATCACCGGCAACAAACTGAAACAGCCGGATGTGATAATGAGTACGGGCATCATCGAAAATCCGTCCGCTCCTGTTGCCGAACAGCGCTATAAAATGAAATACCTCAAGCAGGAAAGCGGCACTATCCTGCCTACTTTAGGTATAACTGTCGAGTTTTAGCAAATAGCCGCCATAAAAACTATTTTCCTTATAAAAGTTTGCTTTCTATATATAAACCCTTATATTTGCACAATTTTCAATCAAATGTGCAATTAAATATCATGGAACAAAGTTTTATCGCCTATATAGAGAATAGCATAAAGGAAAATTGGGATTTAGACGCTCTGACCGACTACAAGGGAGCAACCCTACAATATAAGGACGTAGCCCGCAAAATAGAAAAGTTGCATATCATTTTCGAGGCAAGCGGCATCAAGAAAGGCGATAAGATTGCCGTCTGTGGCCGCAACAGTTCCCACTGGGGCGTAACATTCCTCGCGACATTGACCTACGGTGCGGTAATCGTCCCCATCCTTCACGAGTTCAAGGCAGACAATGTACACAACATCGTGAACCATTCCGAAGCCAAACTGCTTTTCGTAGGCGACCAGGTTTGGGAAAACCTCAACGAAAGTGCCATGCCGCTGCTGGAGGGCATCATGATGATGGCAGACTTCTACATTCTTGTCTCCCGCAGCGAAAAGTTGGACTATGCCCGCGAACATCTCAACGAAATGTTCGGTAAGAAATACCCCAAGAACTTCCGCAAGGAACATGTCAGTTATCACAAAGACCAGCCCGACGAACTGGCGGTCATCAACTATACATCCGGCACCACCAGTTACTCCAAAGGAGTGATGCTGCCCTACCGCAGCCTTTGGTCAAACACCACTTTTGCTTTCGAAGTATTGCCGCTGAAAGCCGGTGACAAGATTGTCTCCATGCTGCCAATGGCACATATGTACGGACTTGCATTCGAGTTTCTGTATGAATTCGCCGTAGGTTGCCACATATTCTTCCTCACTCGCATGCCCAGCCCCAAAATCATTTTCCAGGCTTTCACCGAAGTGAAGCCTAACCTGATTGTGGCTGTTCCGCTCATTATCGAAAAGATTATAAAGAAGAGCGTACTGCCCAAGCTGGAAACTCCCGCCATGAAGCTGTTGCTGAAAGTACCCATCATTAACGACAAGATAAAAGCGACCGTACGCGACCAGATGATTCAAGCCTTTGGCGGAAACTTTACAGAAATCATTGTAGGAGGAGCTGCCTTCAACCAGGAAGTGGAGCAGTTCTTAAAGATGATAGATTTCCCCTATACGGTAGGCTATGGAATGACGGAATGCGGCCCCATCATCTGTTACGAGGATTGGACCCGCTTCAAACCCGGTTCTTGCGGAAAGGCCGCACCGCGTATGGAGGTGAAAATCCTATCATCCGATCCCGAAAACATTCCGGGAGAGATTGTCTGCCGTGGTCCCAATATCATGCTGGGTTACTACAAGAACGATGAAGCCACCGTGCAGGTACTCGACAAAGACGGCTGGCTGCACACCGGAGACCTTGCCCTGATGGATGCCGAAGGCAACGTTAGCATCAAGGGACGCAGCAAGAACATGCTACTCGGCCCGAGCGGTCAGAATATCTACCCGGAAGAGATAGAAGACAAACTGAACAATATGCCGTACGTAGCCGAAAGCATCATCGTGCAGCAGAACGAGAAACTGGTAGGTCTGGTTTATCCCGACTTCGATGATGCCTTTGCCCATGGGCTGAACAATGACGACATCGAACGCGTCATGGAGGAAAACCGTGTGGCACTGAATGCAGAACTGCCCGCATACAGCCAGATATT
Source organism: Bacteroides sp. CACC 737 (assembly GCF_013874375.1). Lineage (NCBI taxonomy): Bacteria > Pseudomonadati > Bacteroidota > Bacteroidia > Bacteroidales > Bacteroidaceae > Bacteroides > Bacteroides sp. CACC 737. The sequence goes on along the minus strand of NZ_CP059408.1, from coordinate 975,840 downwards.
CAAAATGAAAATCTATCCTGAAGAATTTGAAAAAACGCCGAAGAAATCTATCAAGCGCTTCTTGTATCAGGAGGCCAAAGGATAAAGCCAATAGGGTTCAACCAATATGAAACAACTCCTTTTATTCTTCTTTACATCCCTGCTCATTGCAGGGACAACTCTTGCCCAAGAACATAATCCGGGCAGCGTACAGCCGGACACGATTCAGAAATCCTCCGAAAATACTTTCCGGAAACAACACTCTCCACGAACAGACCATGGCCCGGTAGGTATCAATATCTCCTTATGGAAAAACATCTCCACACAGCGGACTGACACCGTAGGAAGCACCTGCTTCAATCTGGGTGTGTTCTCCTCCATGAACCGTCTGAATGGTCTCGGCATGAATATTCTTGGCAGTGTAACCGGCAGGGATGTGAACGGTGTACAGATGGCAGGTCTGTCAAATATGGTGGGGGGAAGCATGCGAGGCGTGCAGATAGCAGGAATTACCAACATCAATGGTAACAACCTTATCGGAGTATCCGTTTCGGGACTGGTAGGTATCAACGGAAATCATGCGCAAGGCATCATTATTTCCGGTCTGGCAAACATCAGTGGAGACTATAATCGTGGCGCTTCCATAGGCGGCTTGTTGAATATCAGCGGAGAAGGTGCTTCCGGCATACACTTTGCCGGACTCGCCAATATTTCCGGTGGAAATTTCAAAGGTTTTTCAGGAGCCGGCCTGCTAAGCGTAATCGGTGAAGACTTGAATGGCATGCAGATGTCCGCCCTTGCCAACATCACTGCCGGAGATATGACCGGTGTTCAGGTTTCCGGCCTGGGCAATGTGGTGGGTGGTACAGCCCGAGGATTACAAATAGGTGCTGCCAATATGGCTATACGCGCCAAAGGGCTTCAAATAGGTCTATTCAACTACTACAAAGAAAAATTAGACGGTTTCCAGTTGGGATTAGTCAATGCCAATCCCCAAACAAAAGTTCAACTGATGTTTTTCGGTGGTAATGCCACCAAGCTGAATGTAGGTGCCCGTTTCAAGAACCGGTTCTTCTATACCATCCTCGGTGGCGGTACCCATTATCTGGATTTTGGCGATAAGTTTTCCGCTGCCCTCTTCTACCGTGCCGGTCTTGAATTACCACTCTACAAACAGCTGTTCATCAGCGGAGATCTGGGATACCAACATATAGAAACCTTCAAGAACAAGGACTACGGCATTCCGGCACGTCTCTATGCCCTCCAGGCACGTGTCAATCTGGAATACCACCTGACCGAGCGCTTTGGCATATTCCTCACCGGCGGTTATGGCGGCAGCCGCTACTACACCCAAGGGAAAACCTATGACAAAGGCATCATTGTAGAGGGCGGAGTGACGATACTGAAATTATAAATTATTGTTTCTCCTTAATCAGCCCCGTCCTATACGCCACCAGCAGTTTCATCAAATCCTGAATCTGCGTAACGAGTTCACTTCCTTTGTCCGTATCCTTCACCATCATACGCTGCGAATTGAATTCGACAACCAGGGTTGTAGACTTGATGTCTTGCCCTTCTTCAATGGCTTTCTGACGGCTCTGGAACGGCTCATGCTGTACCAGTTGCAAGCCATGGGAATGATATACCAGCGTATATCCCGCAATTCCCGTTTCCGGCTGATAGGCTTTTGAAAAACCACCGTCAATCACCAGCAGCTTACCATCCGCTTTGATGGGTTTCTCACCTTTAATGGTCTTTACCGGTACATGTCCGTTGATGATATGCGAATGTGGCCCCGGCTTCACGCCGAACTCTTCAAGAATGCGGTCACACACCTCAGCCTCGTTGCGCAAAGCATAATAATGCCCTTTCGTCTCCTTATGCAATGTTTTGTCGGCCACAAAATAGCGTTCAAAAGTAGCCATCTTGTCTTTATCGAAGGAAGGGGCATCCGGTCCGCACCACATGTACCAGACATAATCCAGTGCAAACTGTTTCTCGTCCGAACCGTCCTCGTCAAAGTAAGCGGTACGTATCAGCTGGTCGGTCTTTTTCAGCAACTTACGTCCCCAGTATTCCTTTTGGCCGATGCGGACATGTTTGAAACTGCCGTCCGCATTCAGAGGCACGGAAGCATGATAAAGCAGGTTACTGTTGCACACCAGATACATGCCGCCATACGTAAACAAACAGCGCATGTGCTTCTTCATCTTCTCGCTGTTCATGAAAGAAGAATGAATCCGATGCATCAATTCACGCTCTTCGTCCGACAGACGATACGGGTCCGCCGGGTCTACGGTGGGAAAATTCACATCGCGCAAAGGATATTCCTTACCTTCGTATACAAACACACCACGTTCGAAATCCACCAGATGCAGCAGTTTCCGGTTCTCCATACCGAACTCTGGACGACGGCTGATGATTTCCGCCTCCAGTTTCAACTGGATAACCGTAATCGCCTTGTGCATCTGTGTAATCAGCCGCAAGGTCTTCTCATTGTATTCCGCATCGGCAAAGTTCATTTTCGGCGCAAAGATAGTGCAAGGGTCATCCGCATAGGTATCCATGGCAAACGTCGCAAGCGGCAACAGATTGATGCCATAACCATCCTCCAGTGTTGCTAAATTGGCATAGCGCATCGACATACGGATTACGTTGGCTATACAAGCATCATTACCCGATGCGGCACCCATCCACAGAATATCGTGGTTACCCCATTGGATGTCGAAATTATGATAATCGCAGAGAGTATCCATGATAATATGCGCACCCGGTCCGCGGTCGTATATATCGCCCACGATATGCAGCGAGTCGATGGTCAGACGCTGGATAAGGTTGCACATCGCCACAATAAAGTCATCCGCACGCTTCGTAGAGATAATGGTACTGATTATGACATTGATATAGGCATGTTTGTTGGGTTCGATGCTCGATTCGTGCAACAGCTCTTGAATGATATACGAGAACTCTGCCGGAAGTGCCTTGCGTACTTTCGAACGGGTATATTTGGACGAAACGTTCTGGCATACTTTTACCAACTGGTTCAGTGTTATCAAATACCAGTCATCCAGGTCCGTTTCCTGCTCCTTGATAAGTTGCAGCTTCTCTTCCGGATAATAAATTAACGTACAGATTTCCTTCTTCTCACTTTCGCGCAGCGTATGCCCGAATATTTCGTTCACCTTACGTTTCACTGCCCCCGATGCATTCTTCAGCACATGCTGAAAAGCCTCATACTCGCCATGAATATCCGTCAGAAAATGCTCTGTACCTTTCGGCAGATTTAGAATAGCCTCCAGATTGATGATTTCCGTACTGGCATCAGCAATGGTAGGAAAACTGCGTGATAATAATTGCAAATAACGCAAGTCATTGACAATACTTTCCGGAGTTATATTTCCCATAGTTATTTAATTGAATAATTGATAGTTGATAATTAATAGTGCCCTCCATTCCCCATTATCCATTAATGAAGAACATGAGCAGCACTTGGGCTATGATTACCCGTAGAAACATACACAGCGGATAGACCGTAGCGTACGCTACAGACGGATTGTCTCCCGGGATGGTGTCGTTGGCGTAGTTCAGCGCCATGGGGTTTGCCATGCTTCCGCACAGCATACCTGCCATTGTTCCGAAATCTATCTTCAGCCACTTGAAGGTAACGATACCCATAATCAATACCGGAACCACAGTCAGCGCAAAACCTATGGCAATCCATAACAGTCCTTCCGGCCGGAATACCGTATCGAAGAAATGGGCACCCGCATCCAGTCCCAGGCAAGCCAGATAAAGAGACAACCCCAATGCGCGGAGCATCAGGTTCGCACTGCGCGTAGTATAAGTCACCATGTGCATCCTCGGACCGAATGTCCCGATAAGAATACCTACGATGATAGGACCTCCTGCCAATCCGAGCCGTACGGGAGCGCTGATGCCGGGAATGGAAATAGGAATCGCTCCCAAAGCCAGACCGATGACAATGCCGATAAATACCGCCACCAGGTTCGGTTCCTTCAGGCTTTTCACTGCATTGCCCAGCACCTTCTCCACATTTTGTATGGCAGCGGCTTCGCCCACTACGGTCAGGCGGTCACCCAATTGCAAGGTCAGTTCCGCTGTGGCCAACAACTGCACGCCACTGCGATAAACCCGGCTGATATTGATACCGTAATGATTACGCAGATGGAGAGAGCCCAGCTTCTTGCCGTTCAGCTCCGGACGTGTCACCACGATACGTTGCGAAATCAGCTGGCTGTCAATGGCATTCCAGTCTATATCTTCCTTGTTCCAGTCGGTATGCTCCTGCTCGCCGAAGAGCACGGTCAGTGCCGGTGTATTTTTCTCCGAGGTAATCACCAGCAGGCGGTCACCTTCCTTTATAATCTTTTCCGAAGTAGGAATACTCACATTCCCATCCCGCCACAAGCGGGAAATCACAAACTTCGGATAGCTGTTCAGCCCGCCTATTTCCTTGATACTCTTGTTGAAGATGGCAGGATTGTGCACCTGGAACGCAACAATATAAGGCTTGTTCACATCATCCTTCTCTTTCAATTCCAGGTCTTCCTTATGCGCCAGCGTCTTACGGATGAACAGTACGGCCAGAATGACCCCTACCACCCCCAGCGGATATGCCACCGCACACCCCAAAGCAGGTGTACTGGTCTCCAATCCCATCTGTTTCAATGTCTGCTGTGCCGCACCGAGTGCCGGTGTATTTGTCGTGGCACCGCAAAGTATGCCCACCATATCCGGCAGGGATACTCCCAATCCATAGCTGCCCACTACAGTCAGCAGGGTGCCGATGAGCACTACACCCGTGGCGAGCATATTCAGCTGTACCCCTCCTTTACGGAAAGAACTGAAAAAGCCCGGTCCCACCTGCAAGCCCAAAGCATACACAAATATCACCAGCCCGAAGCTTTCCGCATAATTCAGCATCTGCGGGTCTATGGACAACCCGAAATGCCCGGCAATGATGCCGGCAAAGAATACAAACGTCACTCCCAATGAAATGCCGCAAACATGTATCTTTCCCAATCCCAATCCGATAGCGGAAATCAACGAGAGTACCACAACCGCCTGCAAGGCGGAGTGTTCAACGAATAAACTATATAGCCAGTCCAATGTGCATTCTATTTTACAGTTTCAAGCTGCAAAGATAGTGCAAACCTAATGCAAAATAAAACGAACCCGTCTATTTTTTATGCGGCAGCACTTCTAAAAAAGAGATACGATACAATAAATCCCTGCTGCCAGCAAAGCACTGACGGGGATAGTCAGCACCCAGGCGGTCATCAGACTCTTCGTAACTCCCCAGCGTACGGCCGAAAGCCGCTTCGTGGCCCCTACCCCGATAATGGCTCCCGTAATGGTGTGTGTCGTACTCACCGGAATCTTCAGATACTCCGTCAGATAGAGTGTAAACGCACCGGCAGTTTCCGCAACCACCCCTTCCAGCGGCGTCACCTTCGTAATTTTGGTTCCCATGGTCTTCACAATCTTCCACCCACCGGACATGGTACCGAGTGAAATGGCCGTAAAACAAGAGAATGCCACCCAGTCCGGCAGGTCATCAATACTGTTTATCCCCATTCCCAATCCTTCCGAATGCCCGGCTATCATGGCCGCAGCAATGATACCCATCACCTTCTGTGAATCATTCAGACCGTGCCCGATGCTGAACAAAGCCGAAGACACCAGCTGCAGTTTCTTGAACCACAACTCGGCCGTATGAGGATGCGCCCTGCGGCAAATATACAAGACCAACAACGTAAAACCGAATGCCACCACCATACCAATCAAGGGAGCCAGAAAAATGAATGCCGCAATCTTCAGAATGATACTCAGCTGGATGGCCTCAAAACCGTGTGCCATGATGGCAGCTCCGGCAAAACCTCCGATAAGCGTGTGCGAAGAAGAGGAAGGAATCCCCTTCCACCAAGTAAACAGATTCCAGGCAATGGCTGCAATCACACCGGCCAGAATAATAGGCAAAGTAATGTAAGGCTCCATCACCGTTTTCGATACGGTGTTGGCAATGCCGAAACCGCCGATGACACACTTGGCAATAAAAAAGGCCACAAAATTGAAGAAAGCCGCCCATATCACCGCCTGAAACGGTGTAAGCACTTTGGTAGACACAATGGTGGCAATAGAATTGGCCGCATCATGAAAACCGTTGATATAATCGAATATCAGAGCCAGCACAATGATAATCACTAATAGTTCCATACGTCCGTCCGTTTATGCGTATTTCACAATCAGGCTCCTCAAAATCTTGCCCACGTGTTCGGCTGCATCCGTCGTTTTCTCCAGCTCATACATAATCTCCTTGATTTTGATGAGTTCAATGCAGTCCTTCTCTTCTTCAAAAAGCCTGGTGATGAAAAATTCATAGACATCATCCGCCCGGTTCTCTATGTCATGCATTTGGTTACAGTATGCGCGCAGCTTATCCGGACTCTTGCGGAATGCCTCCAGTTCATCCATGGCCTGGTCAATGAGGGCCGCTTCCTGTTGGACCATATGTCCCAGCTCTTTCCCCTTGTCCGAAATAGGATGCGGATTATAGATAGTGATACGCTTGGCACAGCTGTTTATTCCATCAATCACATCATCCATGCCCGAAGCCAGGTCGTGGATATCCTCCCGGTCAAAAGGAGTAATGAAAGTAGTGCCCAGTTCATCCAGAATCAGATTGGTCAGCTTATCGCCCTCGCGCTCCAAATCTTTGATTCGTTTATAATCTTCCGCCCTCTTCTCAGGCGAGTCATGGCCCAATATTTCTATCAACAGAGCCGACGAGGACAATAAAATCTCAGACAATTGCTTCAGCAAAGGAAAGAATTTCGGTTCTTTCGGTGTGAACCGGCTAAAAAAAGAATTCTTCATAACGGATAAAAATGTACTAAGTATATTAATTTATTTTTGTTTTCATTGTTTCAGTCTTGCACGCAGCACTTCTACCACGGCCGGCAGTATGGAAATCATAATAATGACCACAATCAGCAGAAACAATATGACATACGCCCACATATGATATTCCTGCACTATATCAATCATATACTGATCAATATGGAGAATAAAATCCAATAGAAATTCCATTATATATTGATTATCAGTACTTAAAAATAGAGAAAAACTCGGCATGGGGAGACGGGAAATCTCTCCGGCTCCCGAAAGAGAGGGGGAAAAGCACTAAATAAGAATACGCCTCAGCATATATACATAATATCTATATGAAATCTTATGAGGATGGAAAGTAAAAGGGAAAGAAGTTGTCTTTTCTTCCGGAAGCAGAGTTTTCAGGGTTCTCGCGACCTTGACAGCAATGAAGTCAGGATTAAGCCTCAATAATTTCGAGCAAGAGACATGCCGCAATGAGAAGGTATTTCCTATGCAACCGGCATCTGCCAGGCAATTGTAATTCGCGTCCTCCCCTTTTCCCTGGCATTGTCTGCCATCTGCCCCCGACAAGTTGTACCGGGTTCCGGAGAAATAATGCACATCCGCGGTAGGGAGTGTCTTACATCCCTCCATATCATCAGAAACGGAAGTGAACTTCGATATGAGGAACAACCCTAACAAGATATAGAATATACATTTCGCCATAGCGGGTGCAAATATAGAAACTATTTTCGGATTACAACAGAAAAATAAAAAACAAAAAGCGGTCAACCGTTTCATCAGTCAACCGCTTTCTTGTTTTTGTAGTGGGTACGAGAATCGAACTCGTATACCATGCGTGAGAGGCATGTATCCTAACCGTTAGATGAACCCACCCTCGCATTTGTCTTGTACACCCTCAGGGATTCGAACCCTGGACCCACTGATTAAGAGTCAGTTGCTCTACCAACTGAGCTAAGAGTGCATCTGGCGGAAGCTGGGGGATTCGAACCCCCGGTACGGTTACCCGTACGTCAGTTTAGCAAACTGGTGGTTTCAGCCACTCACCCAAACTTCCTTTTTATAACCAGCATTCTTTTCAAATGCGGTGCAAATGTAGGGCAAACTTTTGGACTGTGCAAATCTTTCCTACATATTTTTTTCACCGTTTTCATGCAATTTGAGATAACACGTTAACACTCAAACCCTAAAACAAGAAAAAAAATTTGATACATATCAAACCGTCCTTTTCAACCTTTCCTTATCTTTGCGCGATTTTTAAAGTATAGTGCACATACACGGACAATGATACAACAAGAAAGCCTGAAAAAGCGGCTTGCCAAGCTGGCCGCCCCCATCTTTATAGAGACACTTCTCATCATGATGCTCGGTGCGGTGGACACCATCATGCTGAGCCGCCACTCGGACAACAGTGTTGCCGCCGTAGGGGTAGTCAACCAGATTATCATGCTCACTTTCCTCGTTTTCGAAGTCATCAATCTCGGAACGTCCGTTCTGTGTTCCCAGTATCTCGGTGCGAAACTACACAAGAAAGTAGTGCAAGTGGTCGGCGTATCCATCCTCGTCAACCTGGCGGTAGGTATCACGGTCAGCCTGGTACTGTTCTCCTGCGCCCGTCCCATCCTCCGGCTGATGGGCCTCACCGCCGAATTGATGCAGGACGGCACGGACTATATGCGTATCGTAGGCGCTTTCGCCTTCTTCCAGGCATTATCCCTCACTCTCTCCGCCTCCCTGCGCAGCGCCAACAAAGCCATCTACCCGATGATGGTCACCGTTGTGGTCAACATCCTCAACATCATCGGCAACTACTCCCTCATCTTCGGCCGCTTCGGCTTTCCGGAACTGGGCGTAGAAGGCGCCGCCATCTCTACAGCCTTCAGCCGGGGCGTCTCCATGATTATCCTGTTCCTCATACTGTTCCGCAAGCACATCCACCGTTTCCCAGTGGCATACTTCCGCCCTTTCCCATGGATAGAACTAAAGAATCTGATGAAGGTAGGCCTGCCCTCCGCCGGCGAACAATTGTCGTACAGCTCGTCGCAAGTCGTCATCACCTACTTCATCAACATGCTGGGAGTGGAAGCGCTCGCCACCCGTACCTATTGTGTCAACATCATCATGTTCGCTTATCTGTTCAGCATCTCCATGGCCCAGGGCGGCGCCATCTGTATCGGGCATCTGATAGGCGAGAAGAAACCTCACGCAGCCTTCCTTATGGGGAAATACGTCATGAAGAAATCCGTCATGATAACCGTCATGTTGTCTTGCATCCTCGCCCTTTCGGGACATGCCATCTTTGGCTGGCTCACTTCCAATCCCGACATCATACGCATGGGGGCCACCATCCTTATTATAGATATCCTCCTCGAAATTGGACGCCCCATCAACATTTTCGCCACCAACGCCCTTCGTGCGGCAGGCGACGTCAACTATCCTTTCTATGTAGGCCTGGTAGTGCAGTGGAGCGTGGCTGTAGGAGCGGGATACCTTTTCGGAATCCCCCTCGGATGGGGCATCTGCGGCATGTGGGTAGCCTTCCTATTGGACGAGAATATCCGTGGATTCATTTTCGTCCGCCGTTGGTATGGCATGAAATGGGTAAACAAAAGCTTCATCCGAAATTGTTTTTAATTCCAAAAGTCCTATCTTTGCTCCCCGAAAGCAGAAGCGGACCGAACTTTACCGGTCTTGCTTACCGAACAAATAAATCATGGTCTTATGGATGCATTATTGAAAGAAACCGTAGACGCCACTGTCAATTCCCGTTATCCGAGTATGGCCCCCGAAGGAAGAAAGCTGATAGAGAAAATCCTCATCCGCAAGGAAGTCGAGAAAGGCGCATTGTTACTCAATGAAGGGCAGGTAAGCCATAATATCGTACTTGTAGGAAAAGGTATGCTGCGCCAATTCTATTATAAGAATGGCAAAGACGTCACCGAGCACTTTTCCTATGAAGGCTGCATCATCATCTGCATCGAAAGTACTCTGAAGCAGGAACCCACCCATCTCATGATTGAGGCGCTTGAGCCGAGCGTCGTATATCTGTTGCCGTACAACAAGCTGTTGACGCTCACCGAAATTTCATGGGAAATAAACATGTTCTACCGAAAGATTCTGGAATATTCCCTGATTGTCTCACAAATAAAGGCTGATTCCTGGCGATTTGAGACTGCACGCGAACGCTACACCCAACTCATGGAACAACAGCCCGAGGTCATCAAGCGGGCTCCTTTGTCGCATATTGCGTCCTATCTGCTGATGACCCCCGAAACACTGAGCCGGGTACGTTCGGGCATACTGTAACCCTCCTCCTGTCTGCCCGAAGGCCACATATCTGAGTTTTATACGGAAACCCCTCTTTTCTTCCTGAAGAAAAGTTCCACCGGGACGAAATCTTTTCAGTCCCGGAAGCGTTTATATGCAATTCTAAAACTTAAAATTCAGATTATGACTTCTATATATACATTTACAAGTTCACTGATACGAAGCATAAGGCAAACCGGACGCTATAGCACCTCCGGCATATACACCAGTACACTGAACAGTTTTCTCCGCTTCACCGGCAACCGTTCCATCACCTTTGAAGAGCTTACCCCCAACCTCATCAAGCAATACGAAGACCGGTTGCTCGGCGAAGGGCGGCGCCACAGGCGGTCAAGGATAATTTTCTCCACAGTCTGAAACCAATAAAAGCTATTCATTTATGACCATAGCCGTTGATTTTGACGGTACCATTGTAGAACACCGCTACCCCCGGATAGGAGAAGAAATTCCCTTTGCCACCGCTACGCTGAAGATGCTGATAAACGAGCGTCACCGGCTGATTTTATGGTCGGTACGTGAAGGGAAGCTCCTGGAGGAAGCTGTGGAATGGTGCAGGGAACGGGGTGTGGAATTCTATGCCGTCAACCGGGACTATCCGGAAGAAGACATCGCACACACCGGTTTTTCACGCAAAGTAAAAGCCGATTTCTTTATCGATGACCGCAACCTGGGCGGACTGCCTGACTGGGGAAGCATTTACCGCATGATACATGACCGACTGACCTACGAAGAACTGTTTCGCGAAAACAGTGAACCGGTCCGGCAGAAAAAGAAAGGCTTTTGGGCACGTTTGAAAAAATAATATCCAAAGGAGATTTTTGACTTATGTCAATTCATAACCCGTAAAAACCTTCTAATTTTGTACTCGAAATAGAGAAAGATTAGTTTTTGTAAGAGTAAAGAGATTAGTTTTTAGGGTGCACTTAAAAAATAGGCAATATCCACAACGGTTATTGCCTATTTTTATATATAGCCGGAAGCCAAGTATATCAATACAAACTTCCCTGACCGACTTCCTTAAAGAGCTTCGCCAACTTCTCCACCACCGGCTTCATATAACGTTCTCCTTTCTCGGCAGAAGCTTTTTTGGGGTTCCCTACCCCGCTGTCGACTGTAGCCTTATCCCAATGGCGGGGAGCCCAGCCAACCTTTTCATTCAAGGAAGGAATGGCAAATGGGTGGGATTCTCCGTCACCGGCCTCAGCCAGATTCACCAGCTCGGGATGGTAATGCATCATGACGGAAGTCTCAGACTCGCCGGCATGGTCGTCGACAGCAGCCTCAAAGTAGTCTTTGGGAGAGACGATGCTGAACCAGTCGGCAGCGATAATCAGAAAATCGGGATATACAAACGCCAGGTCACGAATCATTCCCTTGAAGTTGTTGCCGCCATGACCGCTGAGAATAATCAGCTTGCGCATGCCTTGTGCATAGAGGGAGGCAACTATGTCTTCCAAAATGGCCTGCTGGGTGGAGTAGCGCGTATGAATGCAGAACGGAAGTTCGCGCTGCCCCGGATTGTGTGCACCGAAAGGTACGGGAGGCATCACCATGCAGCGTACACCGGAATTCTGCAAAGCCAGCGCAGCCGCGTCTACAGCAATGTCATGCGGCAAAATACAATCAGTGAGATAAGGCAGATGCAGATTATGGGGCTCCGTAGCTCCCCACGGCAAGATGACAACGTCATACTTCACTCCTTTCACCTTTCCATAGCAGGAAACAGTAAGGTCAATTTCTCTTTTTTCCATGATAGTTTATTTTGGGGGTAAATCTTTACCGCAAAAATAAACATTATTCCGTCACATTGAACCTATTGCCGGCGATATTCTTTAGGTGACATGCCAGTGTGATGCTTGAAATACTTACCAAAGAAGGACTGGTTGGCAAAATGCAGCTCGTCCGCAATTTCCTGAATGCTCATTTCGGAAGACTTCAACAAGGCTTTGGCTTCCAAAACTACAAGACTATCAATCCATTCGCCTGCCGTCTTTCCACTGATTTCTTTCACTACGGTGGAGAGGTGCTTGGCGGTGAGAAACATCTTATCGGCATAATAGGACACACTTCGCTCTTCTTTATAAGACTCTGAAACGGCACGGATAAAGCGCTCGAACAAGTCTTCCTTCCTGCTTTTGGGAATGCGTTCCTGAACGACATGTCCTTGATAAATGTTATATATCTCATAAAAAAGGGCCAACAGCAGCCCCTGAGTGATTTCCTTACGAAAAGGGTTGTCTTTCAGCTTCACCTTGCTCCAAAGAAAAGAGTGATACTCCTGAAATGATTGGGATTCCTCCGGAGTGATGTGGACAAAAGGCCGTTCCTTAATCATAAAGAACATAGGGAAAAGCTGCTGCATGGTAGGTATCACCATATCCATAAAGTCCTTTGAAACAGCAATGAAAAGTCCGGAAAAATCTTCGGAGCGTTCCCGTTGCAGAACAATCTGGTCGGGAAGAATAATGCCCAACATACCTTCCCGCATTTCACATTGCTGCAGGTTGAGTTCCAGTTTGCACCACCCTTTCAAACAGACAGTCAGGCAAGCAGCATTCAAACGGGTGGGATAAGAGCTCAAAGGCATATCCTTGATGTCATTAAAAATAGCAAAATCATTGCCGATGAAATCAATCATCGGCAAATGATGTATCTGGGAAATGTCTACATTCCGTATTCTCTTAGTATCCATGGTTTTTGTGCTTTGGCGACAAATGTAGGACTATTTTGCGGAATTTAGCTCTAAAAATTCTTAAATGGAAACTTTTAGTTCATTATCTTGAAACCGATAAAAAAGGTTCTCGGCTGCGTCGGTCCGTAGAAATAACCCGCATCGCGGAATTCCCCTTTATCCAGGTCTTTCTGGAAACTGTTAAAGATATTCTGTACACCCGTATTCAACTGAAGCTTGATATGGTCGTGAAGCACAAACGTATAGTTCAACTTCACATTCAGATCCAGAAATTGGGGAGTATGCTCCATGCGGTCTGAAGTGATATTACAGAAGGCACCCTCGGGAGCATCTTCCGGTGCGTAGTGCGGAACAATCATCTTTCCCGTATAAGTGCCGGAAAGAGAGAAATCAAAATTCTTTACCGGTGCGGAAGAGAAAGTGAAGTACCCGTAATAATCCGGTGTACGGGGCATGCGCTTAGTGGTAAGGTCTTTTCCGTCCACCTTTGTCCAAGCTTCCTCATGGGTATAGCGGCTGCGCTGTGCCGTAAATCCGAGTTGGAACTGCGCCTCCTTACCATGGGCAATCCTCGCATCCAGATTGGCACCATATACACGTGCACCGTTTCCGTTGCGGCGCTCCTTAATAACATCCCCTACTTCGTTCTTGCCGATATCTTCGAGCACAAAGACATGGCGCAGGTCTGTATAGAAACCTTCCACCAGAATGTTTGCCTGCCAGTGCCCCAAATGGGCAGTCCAGTCTACCGAACCGCTGTAACTGTTGGAACGCTCTTCACGCAGATTGTCGGACAGTTTGATTTGGACACCCTTACCGCCTACTGCCGTTACGTGCAAGTCCTCATCGTATGCCTGCGGAGCACGGAAACCGGTAGAATAAGTCAAGCGTGCCTGAAAATCATCTGTCGGCTTGTAGAGCAGGTTGACGCGAGGACTGAAAATAAGCTTGTCAATCAGGTTGTGCTTGTCCAGACGGGCGCCGACCAACATGGTCAGTACATTCATTTTCCACTCATTCTGCACGAAAGCACTGGCAATGCGGACATCCTGCTCCATGTCACGATGATAGCCGGTCATAATGTCATGCAGGGAGTTGTTCTGATATTCCAGTCCGCCGGTGAAGGTAGCGGGAGCAAAGAAACAGTTGTCCATATTGCCTACATACATGCCACCGGCAACCCAAGTCAAGTCTTTCGTCTTGCCGTAGGCATTCATGTCCTTTTGGGCACCATAGTAACTGTTGCGATCGGTGTGCTGGATGGAGGTGTAAGCTGAAATCTTATGCTTGTACTCTTTCCAGAATAAATCGTAGCTCACGCCTCCGCTATTGATGATATGCTTGGTCTGCTCGGTAATGTCCGTCTCATGCGGCTGCAAATCAAATTTATTACCTCCGCGACGAAGTTCGTTAGTAGTATGGTATTCCAGATTGATGCGGCTGAAATGCGTAGGACGGTAATAGGCACGGAAACCGAAGGTATTCATGTTCAGCTTGCCCAGCTCGGAAAAGCCATCGCCATCGCGGTCGTAGGGGTTACGGTTGCGGTAACTCTCATAAAGGGCAATGCCGTAGGAGTTATCTTTGGCAACCAGCGATACATTGCCACCCATATATTGCTCCCAGGACTTGCCGTCCATATTGGAGAACATACTCGATACCTGGAAGGAATTGTTGATGGGATCTTTGGTTATGATGTTGATGGTGCCTCCCACAGCATTAGCTCCAAACAAGGCAGAGCCTCCGCCACGCACCACTTCTACCCGTTCAATCATGTTCACGGGGATTTGCTCCAATCCGTACACACCGCTCAATGCACTGATGATGGGACGGCTGTTTATCAATATCTGCGAATACGGACCTTCCAAGCCATTGATGCGCACCTGGGGGAAACCACAGTTCTGGCAGTTGTTCTCCACACGCAAGCCCGACTGGTAGTTCAGTGTCTTGGCAAGGTCGGTGGAGTTGACCATCTCGAACAATTTGGTACTCATCACATTCACGACTACCGGAGCTGCCTTGCGGCTTACCTCGTTGCGGTTGGCAGATACCACCACTTCATCGGTCATAAAACTCTCCTCTTCCATCGGGAAATGTATGACGGCAGTAAAGTCCTTGCTCACCGTCACTTCCTTCTCTTGGGTCTTATAGCCCACGGCAGACACACGGAGCTTGTATTTTCCCGCCGGAAGCTTGCGGAACTCAAATTGTCCTTCTTCATTGGAAACCGTTCCCTGACCGCTGCCGATAATCAAAACCGTGGCATACGGTATATTTTCCTCCGTACCTTTCACTATCACATGGCCGGAAATCATATTGCCTTCCTTTATAGGATTTACGGCAAAAGCTACGCTGGCACTTACCACTGCAAGTACCAACGCCAAAATGTATTGTTTCATCAAATTAGCGCTCTAAATAAAAAAATAATTCAAGTCTGAAAAAAGATAATAATCCGACATACCGCACTTCTTTCACTGAAATACCGGACATTCGAGACTAAAACACCTGGTATCTACATGCAAAAAATCCAGGCGTTTTTAAACCTAATGACTATGAAAAAAGAGCGGGAGGAGCGCGAAGGGAAAGAGTACGTATAACTTCCCCCTTTACAGTAGGCGTTGCCGGTTTGGCTCTGAGCATGGACAGCAAAGGACGCATCGGGTGCTGAACCTCATACACATCCACCCCGGAAGAGTGGAATACCGACAGATGCCCGATAACCAGAAGGGAAGTCTGAGAGTGAGAGTGTGTGCCATGAAAAGGGTGCGAGTGCGTTATCATCACCCCATTCACATAATGGACGTGAGTGAACGCAGTGATACTTGCCTGGTACATGATAAACAGTACCAGCAAACTCAATGCACCTATAATTTTTTTCTTCTGCTTCACGTCCAAAAACTTATACTATAGATTTTGAGCCGCAAAGATAGTGAATTATTCTTTAACTTTGCCAAACAAGAACTCATAATCACGTTTGGAAGCCGGAGCCGCCCACTCTTCGGGAATAAACTTCCACTGATTCAGCGCACGCGGTTCAATCACCTTCTTCTGCTCAATGTACTGCATCAGATAATAGCGTAAGTCCTTATCCGTAGAGTGGATGATGCGCTCCTTCAATTCATCCTGCGAGATGCCGGCCCCCTTTGTCAGCAATTCGCCGCCACCGTTTCCGCGATAAGAATTCACCGCTACCTTATACATTTTATCCATATCGAACGGAGTACCGTCTGCCATACTGAGAATGGCTACCTTCTCGCCATCCGGCTTGGTCACATCCACCGTGTAGATAATACCCGCCGCAGAATCGAAGTTGAAGCTGAAATTCTTGAATGAGGCCCTATCCGTAGCACCTTCGCGGCGCTTCTCACGGAAGAGAAGGATATGGTCGTCCGGAGACTTCATCCGATTGGTCCACAAATCATACGACATCTCCAAGGCATCGCGTATCTCCTTTCCCGTCAGACGCATGGTGTAAAGCATATTTTCATACTTATACAGATTGAACATATCGTTCACAAAAATGTCTCCTTTACGGATTTCCGTATCATAGGACAAAGGAGCCACAAAAGAAATATCCGCTCCGCTGATTGCCAACTGCAACTCATGAATAAGGTCTATAAAAGCGGAAGAGCCGAAATAGGCAGGACGTGTGGAGATGGTCTCGGTAAAAGAACCTATTTTCTTGGAAACAAAATTCTGCACAGCTGCATATTCGGGGGCAAAGCGCTGCATGAACTCTTCGCTGACACCGTAGTCTTTCGTATCGGACAGTATGCCGTCTATCTTCTTGCCAACAACCTTGCCGTCACGCAATTTCAAGGTTATATCCACATTACTTACAACGACACCGTTGCTGGCAGGGTCCATCACCAGTACCGAGTCACCAACTATGTTGCACACCCTCTTGCATTCGCGAGCATGGTCATGGCCCATCAGGACAATATCGAATCCCGGCACATTGCATGCCACTTCCACCGAAGCGTTTTCGCGAAACTTGCCTCCCATCAGCTGGGCATCCTGACCGGCATGGAACATACCGATAACCAAATCCGGCTTTTCCTGCTCACGGATAATCTTCATCCATTTGCGGGCAGTCTCCTCCATATCGTCGAAACGCAACCCTTTCCACAGATTCTCTGAAAGCCATACGGGAATGGCAGGAGTTATCATACCGAGAACCACAATTTTCACTCCGTCACGTTCCAGCACCTCATAGGGTTTGAAATGGGTTTCTCCGGTAGCAATATCCACAATATTGGCACCCAATATCGGAAAACGGCAATCACCTGCCCAACGGTCGAAAACGGCACGACCGGTCTCTACATCATGGTTACCCATATTACCGGCATCATACCCCATGAAATTCATCATCTCTGCAGTCAGATGGGGAGCAACAGTATCTATGTAATTATAGTAGTAGGCAGTGGGCTGTCCCTGCAGAATGTCGCCATTGTCCAAGAGAATCAGGTTTTCGCCATAAGTCTCACGCTCTTTTTGCACCAAAGCATGCACGCGTGCCAGACTGCCGGTTGCCTCCCGGCGGCGTATAAAGTCGTAGGGATAGTAGTTTCCGTGTATATCACTGGTCTGTACGACTTTCAGTTTCACCTCTCTTTCCTGCGCAGGCAGTATGCTTGTCAGGACAAAAATCCAGATAAAAAAACAACTAAATCTTTTCATTATATTTCCTTATTTCTTGTCAGTCCTTATAAATTCATGGGATGGGTAAATACAAACCGCGCTCCATCCGTATAGGCAGAATCTATCCAAATTTCACCGCCCCACTTCTCAACGGTCAGCTTACAGATGGACAAGCCCAAGCCGGTTCCCTGCACATATTCGTTCAGCTTCTCGAAACGTTCGAACACCCGTTTCTGTTTGTCCAAAGGAATGCCGCAACCGGTGTCAGTCACCGAAAATACTGCTACATTCCCTGCTGTATCCAGTTCCAGCTTCAAGGTTATCGTACCTTCCTTTGTAAACTTGTCCGCATTGGAAAGCAGATTTATCACAACCTGCTGTAAACGCTGCACGTCCGTCCGCATCTCCACCACCTCACGTTCACACTCAAATAGGAATTGATTGGTCGACCTACGTGCCTGGGCCACGGAAGCTACTACCTGCTGGCATATCTGCACTACATTGCAGCTCTCCAAAGAAAGGATGACGCGGTCGGCCTCCAAACGGGACACATCCAATATGTCATTAATCAGCCGAAGCAGCAAATCAGAGTTGGTCCTGATAATTTCAAAATAGCCACGCTGTTCTTCTTCCGAGGCTCCTCCGGCAGACAGCACGTCCGAGAAGCCCACAATCGCATTCAATGGCGTACGGATTTCGTGGCTCATATTGGCAAGGAAAGCACTCTTCAGGCGGCTGGATTCTTCAGCACGGTCCTTTGCCTCTCGCAAAGCACCTTCGGATACCTCCAGTTCATCCTTCAACTTCTTTGTATGATAATAAAAATAAAGGGAAACGAACAAACCGCCCAACAGCACCAATAGCACAGCACAGACAGACCAGATATGATACTTGTACTGTTCATAGAAAGAAGGGGTTACATTCAGCATCTTTACCGGTTCCGGAAGGTTGGCAATATTCAGTTCCTTTTCCTTCACGAGCTTGCCGTCCAGTATGGTCTCATTCGGAATGACTTCCATATGAGTATTCCCATCCTGTGGGTCAGTCAGCAGACGATAAGATTGCCTTGCCATCTCCTTGCCCAAAGCACGGTAGGCAGGAACGATGCCTGCCACAGCCCAGTATCCCAAACCTGCAGAACTCAAAGAGAATGTGGGCAAGGCTGGAGCAGCTTCCATCATGGCATAAGTAGCATTACGCATAAAATAGCCATCATTCATATCCACGCGCCACGTCCCCATTAATACTGCCGTATGTTCCGGCAGTTCATGCAACCTATCACAAATAGTATATATTGTATTGACACGTCCGTCAAGCAGTATCAGATCCAATTCGGGAAATTTCTTCATTTCCTTCACTACATAGGCTTGCATAGCAACACCACCATAACTGTTGTCTGATATAAAAGCGATATTCTCGGTGTCAGGATACATCTGCTTTACCATGTTGATATTCGCCTCCACATCATACTCATAAACGAAACCGGCCTTGATAGGCGAATCCGGAAAATCCGTGAAAAAATCTACGGATTCAGGCATCCAAGTTTTCAAATCGATGGTATCTCCCGGCAACAATATGGCGTTCCGGCTGGATAGCGCACTCACTACCGGAGTATTGCCGCGTACAGAGTCTTCCAAAGAAAGGTAGGCAGCCCAAGCTTCCTGCCCAATAAGAACAATCAATGCCGGACTTTTATCATTCTGGTATTTGGATAATAGCCCTGCCATTCTCTTTTCCCAAAAAGGAGCTTCGGAAAAACTTTTGCAATTCATGTTTTCCAATGCAACGGTATTTGTCCCTCCTAAACGTTGGAATTCCTCCATAAAGTCAGAGATATTGCTGGAAGTCCGACCGGCATCCGGATTATAGGAGCTGATAATCAATACCGGATGCTCTCCCGTAATTGAGAAAACAGGCAAAAGGCAGCAGAAAAGCGCTACCACGCATGGTAATATTGTACGATATATGTGTTTCAATTGATTGATTCGTTTAATTGCTCCATAGCTTTGACAAATATAGATAAAAGTTGGAATCTAAAGGAAAAACAACAATTGTTTTTTGTACTTTTGATCCCTATTTATAAAATGAGATACAAAATGATACAAGATTTTCATCGAATGATATCTGCCGTTCTCGGCATATCAGAAAAACAAATAAGACAGACCCTCGGCTTGCTGGAAAACGGAGCGACAATCCCTTTCATCAGCCGCTACCGAAAGGAAGTGACGGGAGGACTGGACGAAGTGCAGATTGAATCCATAAAGACCCACTACGAAAAGCTGAGCGAAACCGCCAAACGTAAAGAAACCATCCTCAGCACCATTCAAGAACAAGGCAAACTGACCGCCGAACTTCAGAAGCGTATCGAGGAGACCTGGGAGAACACCCTACTGGAGGACATCTACCTTCCCTACAAACCCAAACGGAAAACACGTGCCGAAGCAGCCCGCCAAAAAGGACTGGAACCCCTCGCCACCCTGCTGATGCTGCAACGTGAGCCCCATCCGGAGGAACGCGCCGCCGGTTATGTGAAAGGAGACGTGAAGAACGTGGAAGATGCACTGAAAGGTGCCCGTGACATCATAGCCGAGCATGTAAGTGAAGATGAACGGGCTAGAAACAGCGTCCGGAGTTCCTTTGTCCGCCAAGGCACACTGACCGCCAAGGTGGTGAAAGGCAAAGAAGAAGAAGCGGCCAAATATCGCGACTATTTCGACTACTCCGAATCCTTGCGGCGATGCAGTTCCCACCGTCTGCTCGCCATCCGGCGCGCTGAAGCGGAAGGTTTGCTGAAAGTCAGCATCAGCCCCAATGACGAAGAGTGTGCGGAGCGCCTAGAACGGCAGTTCGTACGGAGCAACAACGCCTGTGGACAGCAAGTAGCAGAAGCTGTGCAAGATGCTTACAAACGCCTGTTAAAACCGTCCATAGAAACGGAATTCGCGACCCAAAGCAAGGAGCGCGCCGACGAGGAAGCCATCAAAGTGTTTGCGGAAAATCTTCGTCAATTGCTACTGGCCTCACCATTGGGGCAAAAGCGTGTGATGGGTATAGACCCCGGATTTCGTACTGGTTGTAAAGTTGTGTGCCTCGATGCACAAGGAAATCTACTCCATAATGAGAACATCTACCCCCACCCTCCAGTCAGCAAGCAGAAGGAGGCATTCGCCAAACTGCAAATGATGATGGAGTCCTATAAAATAGATGCCGTAGCCATAGGTAACGGAACTGCCAGCCGCGAGACGGAAGAGTTCTTGAAGCATCAGCGCTTCAACCGCGATGTGCAGATATTTATCGTCAGCGAGCAGGGAGCTTCCATCTATTCGGCCTCTAAAATTGCACGGGACGAGTTTCCCGACTACGACGTCACCGTGCGTGGTGCCGTGTCCATAGGCAGACGACTGATGGACCCACTGGCAGAGTTGGTAAAGATTGACCCGAAATCTATTGGTGTGGGGCAATACCAGCATGACGTGGACCAGACAAAACTGAAAAAGTCGCTGGACCAAACTGTAGAGAACTGCGTAAACCTGGTAGGTGTCAACCTAAACACCGCAAGCAGCCACCTGCTGACCTATATCTCGGGATTGGGTCCTCAACTGGCACAGAACATTGTGAACTATCGCGCCGAAAACGGTGCCTTCACCTCCCGTAAAGAATTGATGAAAGTGCCGCGCATGGGCGCCAAGGCATTTGAGCAATGTGCCGGCTTCCTACGCATTCCGCAGGCAAAGAACCCGCTGGACAACACTGCCGTGCACCCGGAAAGCTATTGCATCGTAGAACAGATGGCAAAGGACTTGGATTGCAGCGTAGCCGAACTGATAGCCAGCCGGGAGCTGCGTCTGAAGATTAATCCGGAACGCTACCTCTCCCCCACCGTGGGCATGCCGACACTGAAAGACATCCTGCAAGAGCTGGACAAGCCCGGACGTGACCCGCGCGGACCGATAAAGATATTTGAATTTGATAAGAACGTGCGCACCATCAACGACCTGCGCGAAGGCATGGAACTGCCCGGCATCGTAGGAAACATCACCAACTTCGGCGCATTTGTCGATATAGGCATCAAGGAAAACGGACTGGTACACCTCTCCCAACTCGCCGACAGATTCATATCAGACCCTAATGAAGTAGTGTCCATTCACCAGCATATACGCGTAAAGGTACTCAGCATAGATATGGACCGGAAACGCATACAGCTGACAATGAAAGGAGTGGAACAGAATTAGGGATTAAGGATTAGGGATTAATGGTTAATGGTTTCCGTATTAATCCTTAATCTCTAATCCCTTATAATAGTGTCTTAAGATAATTACTGTACCAAGCACTAAAAGTAGTGAACACAGAATGGAGCCTTCGAACCCGAAGGTTCCTCCATTTATCAAATTTTCTTCCGGAAAGTGAAGAATCAGCAGATTCTCATTGCTGAATTCATTTCCACTGACTTTATATCCCAAAACGGAACCTTGAATCCAGTTCCAGAACCAATGCAAGGCAATGGGGAAACAGAGGTTACGCGTATATATATAGGAAGCCCCCAAGAAACAACCTGCCAGCATGATATTCAGAAACGGGACAAAGGCAAAGTTAGGATTGAAAAGGTGCATCAACGAAAATAACACCGCAGAGATAAACAATGCCACAAACTTATTGATGCCTCCATCCAGCATACGCCCTAAAATAAAACCGCGTCCGATAACTTCTTCCGTAACCGCCACAAAAAAATAAAGCAAAAGACTGACCAGCAGAGATATGGGAGAAAACAAGAACCCTACCACCTCCACTGCCCCTAACAGCAAAGACAAGCCAAAACCGACTACATACAAGAACACGACAAACAAAGCTCCTCTCAGCAGGCTCCTGCCCCATCCCTTCAAAGACAAGCCCAAACCCGAAAAAGGAAGCTTCCTAAAGCCCAACACCATACAAGCGGCAATCAGCCCACTGACCAGCATCAAGACTTCATTCAGCATCTGAAAGTAAATGTTTGTTTCACCAACTTCCGTCTTCAACTCCGGAAAAACTAATGCAAAAGGTATGGCAAACAAAAACAGAAAAATCATTGAAAGTACAGCAAACAGTACTATATCAACGAATGCCAACCAAATACTTTTTGCTTTACTTGCTGTAACAAGCCCTTCCTTTACCGTCTCTTCTGTCTCCATTTGTATCTCAATATTGATTAATATCCGACAAAAATAATAATAAAAAGAAAAAACCTCATGTATTCCTGCCGTTTTCTTCCTATATTTGAAAAATCAATCTAGAATCAATAAACATGAAACTAAGAAAAATACTTTTAGCCATTGCCGGACTGGCGTTAATGCTGAATGCCTCGGCACAAAAATCCAAAAGATACTACGTAGCCAAACCCGGTACCTTGGTGGAGCTGATGACTGAAGCGGAAGCTAATGAAATTACCCAACTAACCCTGCTGGGCAAACTGAATGCCATAGACTTCAGGCATCTAAGAGATGAATTCAAGAATCTGCAGCAGTTGGACATCTCGAACGCATCTATCAGCACGTATGCAGGCAAGAACGGAACTTATCCAAACCGTTTTTACGTATATCCTGCCAATTGCATTCCGGCATATGCCTTCTGCAAGCAAATGGACGACAGTACCTTCATTGGCAAGGAGACACTAACTAGGGTTATCCTTTCCGACAAGACCAAGAACATCGAAGATGCTGCCTTTAAGGGATGCAAAAATCTCAAGATATGCCAGATACGGAAGAAAACGGCTCCCAATCTGTTGTCCGAAGCATTGGCTGATAGCGTTACAGCCATATTTGTTCCATTGGGATGCAGTGACTCCTACCGTACCAAAAAGAAATGGGAGACCTTTGCATTCATTGAAGGAGAACCACTGACAGTAAATGTGCAGATTGGTAAAATGGGCAGCCTTGCCAGCGAACTGCTAAGAGCCGGATTTCAGCCCAAAGACGTTAACTTTCTGACCGTTGAAGGTAAAATGGACGAAGCCGACTTCACATTGATACGCGACTATATGCCCAATCTGGTTTCCATCGACATGACCAACAGTAATGCCACTGCAATTCCCGACTATACTTTCACCCAAAAGAAGTATCTGCTGAACGTACGGCTCCCGCAAGAGCTTAGAAGCATCGGACAGCGTGCATTCAGTGGCTGCGGTCGTTTGTGCGGCACGCTGGTGCTTCCTGCTAGTGTAACCGCCATTGAGTACGGAGCATTTATGGGATGCGACAACCTGCGCTATGTGCTTGCCACGGGGAATAAGATTACCACGCTGGGCGACAACCTTTTCGGCGAAAGCCAAGGCAAAATTATATATAAGGAGAAACAATAACCCAGACTATTCCCCGCCTTAATAAGAACAAAGAGACTCTTTTAATAGCAAAAGAAGGTGTGTCAGAATGATAGCTAAAAATCATTCTAACACACCTTCTTCTTTTTTTCAATATCGCACAAGCCTTTATTAAACAAAAAAGATATGAAAGAAGAATCGTTCCATCATGGCAGAAATATTGTTCCACCGTGGTGAGGTTGTGTCAAAATGCTGACACAGCCTTTTTTTATGCGCAAAGCCCAGACTTTCTCAAGCCCGGGCTTTGTTATTACCCAAAGTTTTCGTATCTTTAGGCATAAAGTTTTTCGTTATGGCAAAGTTACATTTTCGTCCTTACATTCCCAACCAAACCGTTCTTTTTCCACAAAGAATTGATGAAAACATAGCTGCGAACGACCCGGTCCGCATCGTGAATGCTGTTATTGACAACCTCAATCTTGAGAGTTTCAAGAAGCTTTATAAGGAAACGGGCCGTTGTCCTTATCATCCTAAAATGATGCTTAAGGTGATAATCTACGCCTACATGAATAATATCTATTCTTGCCGTAAAATAGAGAAGCACCTCCTTCGTGACATTCATTATATTTGGCTTGCCGGTAATGAGCATCCGGATTTTATCACGATCAACCGTTTTCGTAACCGTGTAAAGGAGGAAATAAATAATGTATTTACCCAGTTGATTTTTGTCCTTGCCGATAAAGGTTTCATCAGCCTTGATGTGGAGTATATTGACGGCACCAAGATTGAATCCAAAGCCAACAAATATACTTTTGTCTGGCGCAAGACAGTCGAACGGAACCGTACGAGACTAATGGATAAAATCCGTATTCTCTTGGAGCAGGTGGATGAAACCATTGCACAGGAGAACTCTATAAAAGACACATCCGTGGAGTTTACTTCCTGCAGGCTCTCTGACATAGTGGATGAACTTAAAGAAGCCCTGGAACGCCAGCCTGCAACAAAGGATAAGGAAGAAAAGAAAGCCCTGCGCAAAAAGAAGAAGCAGGTCAGGGAACTTGAAGGGTATCGTGACAAGCTGATAGAATATGACAATCACCTTGATACCCTTGGAGAACGTAACTCCTATTCCAAGACCGATCCTGGTGCCACATTCATGCGCATGAAAGAAGATGCCATGAAGAACGGGCAGACCAAACCCGGATATAATCTGCGAATAGGTACTGAAAACCAATTTATCACAGACTTCCGTCTGTTTCCCAACCCTACCGATACACTGACCCTCATACCTTTTTTCCACTCTTTCCAGTACCGCTATAACCGTTTACCGAATATCTGCGTGGCAGACTCCGGTTACGGTTCGGAAGAAAATTACCGGTTCATGCAGGAGAATGGGATAGAAGCCTTCATCAAGTACAATTACTTCCATAAAGAACAGCGTCCCCGTTATACTCCCAACCCGTTCCATGCCGAAAGTCTCCATTACAATGCCCAAGAGGATTATTACGTTTGTCCTATGGGACAGCACATGAACCGTATAGGAACCAAACGTGACAAGACAGCGAGCGGATACATCACCGAAAGTGCCCGGTATAAAGCAAAAAGATGCGAAGGTTGCCCTTTGCGTGGCAGTTGTTTTAAAGCTCGGGGGAACCGTATTATAGAAGTCAACCACCGATTAAATCAATACAAACGGCAGGCACGGGAAAGGTTGCTCTCAGAAGAAGGTATCAAGCATAGAGGCAGGAGGTGTATAGAACCAGAAGCTGTGTTTGGACAAATGAAATACAACATGGCATACAGAAGATTCCGGCATGTGGGAGAAGACAAGGTTACAATGGACTTTGCTTTCTTTGCTATAGCCTTTAATATCAAAAAAATGTGTGCTAAACTGATAAAAGAAGGAAAGGGGCTCATTACAGTTGCCAAATATTTGTTTATGGGACTATTTATAACCCGATATAATTGGAATATAGCAACTTGCTGCCAAATGCATGAGGAAAAAGTAGCATAGCCAAAAGAAAATATAGCAGAACTTAAAATATAAAAGAGGTTGTGCCAACGTTTTGACACAACCTCATCATGATGGAACGATTTAAAATATGCTTATTTAGTCCTTAGCTTCCGTTATCACTTTGTTGCGTACATACGTGCACGCAACTCCTTGATGTGGTCTGAAGTGATGTATTCGTCATACTCCATCATCTTGTCGATAATACCGTTCGGAGTCAATTCGATGATACGGTTGGCAACCGTCTGAATGAACTCGTGGTCGTGGGATGAGAAAAGGATATTGCCCTTATAGGTCTTTAGATTATTGTTGAATGCCTGGATAGACTCCAAGTCGAGGTGATTGGTAGGTGTATCCAGAATCAAGCAATTGGCATTGCGCAGCTGCATACGTGCAATCATGCAACGCATCTTCTCACCTCCCGACAATACGCTTGCTTTCTTCAGCACCTCCTCACCGGAGAACAGCATACGTCCCAGAAAACTCTTCATGTAGACTTCATTGCCTTCGCCGAACTGGCTCAACCAGTCCACCAGATTCAGGTCTGTATTAAAGAATGCAGTATTGTCCAGCGGCAGGTAAGCGGTGGTGATAGTCACACCCCAGTTGAAGGTACCCGCATCCGGTTTCATATTCTCGTTGATAATCTCGAACAGGGCGGTCATGGCACGCGGGTCGTGCGAAAGGAATACAATCTTGTCTCCCTTCTCTACATTGAAGTTGACGTCGCGGAACAGCACCGTACCATCTTCCAGCGTTTTCGTCAAACCGGAAACTTCCAGAATCTGATTACCCGGTTCGCGTTCGGGCGTAAAGATAATGCCCGGATACTTACGTGATGACGGCTTGATTTCTTCTACATTCAGTTTCTCCAACATCTTCTTGCGGCTGGTAGTCTGCTTGCTCTTTGCCACATTGGCACTGAATCGGCGGATAAACTCTTCCAGCTCTTTCTTCTTCTCCTCGGCCTTTGCCTTCTGGTTCTGCTGCTGACGGAGCGCCAGCTGGCTGGACTCGTACCAGAAGCTATAGTTACCGGCAAAGAGGTTAATCTTTCCGTAGTCGATGTCCACCGTATGCGTACAAACGGAGTCGAGGAAGTGACGGTCGTGGCTTACCACCAGCACCGTATGCTCAAAGTTGGAGAGGTACTCTTCCAGCCAAGTCACGGTCTCCATATCCAAGTCATTGGTAGGCTCGTCCAGCAGCAAGTTATCAGGATTTCCATAGAGAGCTTGCGCCAGCATGACACGCACCTTTTCCTTGTTGTTCAACTCACCCATCAACAGATAATGCTTGTCCTCCTTGATACCCAAACCACTCAACAAGGCGGCAGCATCGCTTTCGGCATTCCAGCCGTCCAGCTCGGCAAATTTCTCTTCCAATTCGGAAACCTTCAGTCCATCCTCGTCTGTGAAATCCTCTTTGGCATACAGCACTTCACGCTGCTTCATGATGTCCCACAACACCGTGTGTCCCATCATCACCGTGTCCATTACCGTAAAAGCATCCCACTTAAAGTGGTCCTGGCTCAAAACGGAAAGACGCTCTCCCGGAGCCAGCATGATGGAACCCGTCGTAGGGTCCAGCTCCCCGGAAATCGTTTTCAGGAAAGTAGATTTTCCGGCACCGTTGGCACCGATGATACCGTAACAGTTACCACTTGTAAACTTCAGGTTTACGTCATTGAACAACACTCTTTTACCAAACTGTACTGAGACATTAGAGACTGTAATCATCTTTATATTTACGATTTATTTATTTACAATTTACTATTTAATACCTATTAGTCTGCGAATTGCGAGTGCAAAGATAGTTATTTTTCCATGAATAGACACAGAGAAGCGCTGTCAATCTGACATAAAAGTATTACCTTTGCAGCGTTTTCGGCAAAAACATCCGTTTTGGCAAAGTTTTTGCTGGAGCACTGATATCGTATTAACTTAAACCCTTAACAGCAATGAAAGCAAAATCATTTTACAAGAATAATAAGCATAACAATATGAATCCGAAAGAAAAAGAAAACAACCAGGAAGAGGAGCTGAAAACTCAAGCTACTCCTAACGAATGTGACGAAGAAACCGTAGGACAAGAAGTTTCACAAGAAAACGAAGCTCCCCTAACAGAAGAAGAAAAGCTCGCCCAGGAACTGGAAAAGGCCAATGAACAGATTGAAGAGCAGAAAGACAAATATCTGCGCTTGTCTGCCGAGTTTGACAATTACCGCAAACGTA
This sequence comes from Bacteroides sp. CACC 737, assembly GCF_013874375.1. Taxonomy (NCBI): domain Bacteria; kingdom Pseudomonadati; phylum Bacteroidota; class Bacteroidia; order Bacteroidales; family Bacteroidaceae; genus Bacteroides; species Bacteroides sp. CACC 737. The sequence continues at coordinate 947,752 of NZ_CP059408.1, read as the reverse complement.
CCATGAAGGAGAAGGCAGAACTCATCCTGAACGGTGGTGAAAAGAGTATCAGCAGTATCCTACCCATTGTGGATGACTTTGAACGCGCCCTCAAAAACATGGAGACAGCTACCGATGTAGCTGCCGTAAAAGAAGGCGTTGAACTTATCTACAACAAATTCATGTCTGTATTGGGACAAAACGGCGTTAAGGTGATAGAGACAAAGGAACAACCGCTCGACACAGACTATCACGAAGCCATCGCCGTGATTCCGGCACCCAATGAAGCACTGAAAGGCAAAATTCTGGACTGCGTACAAACCGGTTACATCCTAAACGACAAAGTGATCCGTCATGCCAAAGTGGTAGTCGGAGAATAACATAAAACTGTATGGAAAAAAGAGATTACTACGAAGTATTGGAAGTCGAAAAGACAGCAACGGTAGAAGAAATAAAGAAAGCCTATCGCAAAAAAGCCATCCAATATCATCCGGACAAGAATCCGGGCGACAAAACAGCCGAAGAGAAATTCAAGGAAGCGGCAGAGGCATACGACGTACTAAGCAATCCGGACAAGCGTGCCCGCTACGATCAGTTTGGCCATGCCGGACTGGGTGGTGCCGCCGGTAATGGTGGTCCGTTCGGCGGCTTCAGTGGAGGCATGTCCATGGACGACATCTTCTCCATGTTCGGTGATATCTTTGGTGGACACAGTGGAGGAGGTTTTGGCGGTTTTGGAGGTTTCGGTGGAAGTGGCGGCACACAACAACGCCGTTACCGTGGTTCGGACTTGCGCGTCAAGGTAAAACTGAACCTCAAGGAGATCTCTACCGGTGTGGAAAAGAAATTCAAGCTGAAGAAATACGTGCCTTGTACCCACTGTCATGGCACGGGAGCCGAAGGCGACGGCGGCGCCGAAACCTGCCCGACCTGTAACGGTAGCGGCACGGTAATCCGTAACCAGCAAACCATACTCGGCACCATGCAAACAAGAACCACTTGCCCAACTTGTGGCGGTGAAGGCAAAATCATCAAAAACAAGTGTAAGGAATGTGCCGGTGAAGGTATTGTATACGGTGAAGAAGTAGTAACCGTAAAAATCCCGAAAGGTGTCGCAGAAGGTATGCAGCTCTCTATGGGGGGAAAAGGAAATGCAGGCAAGCACAACGGTGTGCCGGGTGACCTGCTGATTCTTGTAGAGGAAGAACAAGACCCGAACCTGATACGCGACGAAAATGACTTGATTTACAACCTGCTCCTCAGCTTCCCGACAGCTGCCTTGGGTGGTGCGGTAGAAATTCCCACGATTGATGGAAAGGTGAAAGTAAAAATTGACTCAGGTACGCAACCGGGAAAAGTACTCCGCCTACGCGGCAAAGGTTTGCCCAACGTGAATGGATACGGCACGGGAGATTTGCTAGTAAATGTCAGCGTATATGTACCCGAAACGCTGAGCAAGGATGAGAAGAAAACATTGGAGGAAATGGAAGAATCTGATAACTTCAAGCCAAACACTTCGATTAAGGAGAAAATATTCAAGAAGTTCAAGAACCTGTTTGACTAATAACATGGTACATAAAGAAGCCTCCCGATATACAATAAAATATCGGGAGGCTTCTTTGTTTTATCAAAAAAATATTAAAGTTCCAACATCCGCTTCATAAAAGCCTTTATTCCCTCCACATCAGAAGTCTGAGGAGCCCATGAAGCCAAATCCTCTGAGGGTAGAGGCTGATATGGGCCTTTTTTAATTTCAAAAATAACGGTGCCTGACTCCAAGGCAATAATACTATGCCACGTATTAGAAGGAATCTCCAGACCATATTTACCTTCCGAAGGATTGAGGCATACCTTATCTGTTACATTACCGGCATCATCATAAAAAAATACCAGCAGACTTCCACGCAAAACCAGATAAGTTTCTTCCTTATCTGTATGACGGTGAGGAGGAAGATAAGTTCCTGGTTCCAAAGCATTCAGCAACCGATGAATAGGGGCATCCATAGACGCATGAAAATTATAATTCATACGTAAACGGGAATTCTCCTTGGCTTGTGAAGTAACGGTATCCAGCAGCTCTTCTGTTATCAGCTTCATCATAACCTCAGCAATTGAGCAAACTTGGCAGGAAGTTCTGCTTTACCCGCTTCAATAGACAAACTTTTTCCTTCTTTATCTAGTAATATAGCAGCCTTCTGCGAGGAAGCCAATGAGGCAACTTCCGCCACATTACCAGCAACAAACAAGCATCCGGAGAAAAGAGGGGTAATCACCTTCCGGGTATGCCCTTTCCATTTTACAAACACAGCCTGCATCGGGCAATATGTAGTATATCCCGCAGCATTCAAACGCTGCATCAACTTATGTTCAGACTTGGGTGCTGTGTACAATGCATGCCAGCACATCATATCATTATCCGTCATCATATTGTTTGCTTTTTCCATCCCTTTAATAAATCTTTTACAAATAATATCCATCCCACACTGCCGACACCTGCCAAGAACATGAAGCCGATCAAAATCATCAATTTATTGGGCTTTGCAGGCTTCAAAGGTACCGTAGCCGGCTGGACAACCGTATATACCGGGGTAATCTCCTGCACCTTAGCTCTTGCCATCTGCAATTGTTGAGACACTTGTGTATATACTTGATAGGCTAAATTCATTTCATTCTGTAAACGCTCTTGCTCTGCGCGATAACTCAGTAATATTATATTCTGGTTTGCATCTACAAAATTTGCGTATTTCTTCTGGGCATCCTCATAACTGGCCTTTGCTTCTCCATAAAGTTTTTCGGTAAATGCCAAATCATGACGAGCCTTATTAGTCCGATAATCTGTGATGTAGTTCTGCAGGCAATGCATCACGGTATCCGTCAGCGAAGCAGATATCAAAGGATCCTGCATAGTAACAGACAAGGTTGTCACACCTGTCTTTTTGTCTACGGAAACAGAGATACGTTTACTTAAAGCATCTGCAATGGCAGACTCATCTCTAGTAAGACGAAAAGGATCCAGCTTTGCGTCCCCCTCTTCCTGTTCATCCTTAAACAAAGACAATGTCCATCCTAACACCTTAAAAGGAGCGGAGAAAATTGCACTCCACCAAGGAGAACGCTGTTCTTCTTTCAAATAAGCATATAAAGTCGTGTCTACTTTTGCTTTCTGATCCTTGACTTTAACATCGAACAGTTCAATCAGAAAAGGAGTAGAACTTACAATATCAGGATAAAGTTCGGGTGACAAAGCATCCTCACCAGAAGAAGTGCCCAAATTGATACCCGCCATGGCTGCAAGGGCTCCCATACTTCCACCACCAGATTTACCACCACTCTCCGGAGCCAATGTCACACTTGTAGAGTACTCCTTAGGAATACTAAATGCAACAACCAGTCCTACAAGAGCAGCGATACCACACGCCTTAAAAACCAATTTGCGACTAGCCCATACTTTCTGGGCCAGTTCTATCAAATCTATTTCTTGTTCCTCAGGTTGTGGAGAGGTTATGTTTTGTATTCTTTCTTCGCTCATAATTCAAATTACTTAAAGAGATTAACCATAGTCGCAATCATCGCTGCAATAGAAGCTGTCGTACTTCCCATTCCCAGAATTTCAGCAGTAGTCATCTTCTTTTTCTGTTCTTTACTTGGAACAATTATTTCACAACCAGGTTCAATGGCTTTCTTGTTCCCTGCTTTTAAACGAGAAACTGTACCATTCATGTATATTACATAGACCTTACGTTTCTTGGCATCATTACCAAAACCACCAGCTTGATTGATGTAATATTTCAAGCTTTCACCCTTTTTATATAAAACTGTATTCGGATACATTACAGCACCGTTGATTTTCACTGTACTTACGTACTCCGGAACAAATAACACATCTCCCTCACGAAGCACCATATCAGCATCTGAACCGGGATTCTTCAAAGCCTCTCCCAGATTTATACCTACAGAATAGGTATCAGACAAATCCAATTTTTTTACAGATATGGAATCTCCACCTCCCGCTTGCGCCATACGCAGGGCATCTTCTTTACGGCGAAATTCTTCTTCGGTCATCCTACGAATAAGACGCGCTCCTTTTACATAAGCATCGGGAGTCACTCCACCAGCCTTAGCTATCAAGTCACTCAAACGTTCATTTTTTTTCGATAGTGCATAATTACCGCTAAAAAGAACTTCTCCTCCCACCATAACATTCTGTTGTTTAAAATAAGACGGACTCTTACGAATATAAACTTCATCAAAAGGTTCAAGATGGAAATCCTGGCTTCCTTCTCCCACCAATAAGCCATCTTTCAAATCAAAAGAGAAATTCTGGCCTACTGTAGTACTGAAAGATGTACTCTTCGTATCTTTCATACGCCGTGCCACTTCAACTTTCGTCGTAGCCGCTGCCTCCAACAAGCCACCAGCCTGCAACACCAAATCCTCTACTGTCATTTTATCAGAATAGAGATATGTACCCGGATTGGCAACTTCACCATGGATGGTAAGTGTAGCTTCTTCCTTCAAATCATGAATACTTGGGATATATAAAATATCATTCTTCTGCAAAGGAATATCTGCAGCCGTCCCGTTCAGCAAACCTTTCACATCTACTTGTATAATCTCATGCGACAAGTCTTCAAGCTCACGATCGATTATAGCACGGTTTAAGAATGCATCTCCGCGAAGTCCTTCTGCTTTCTTAATCAGCTGTTTCACTGTATTCATCGTACCGTCCAACTGATACAAGCCTTCACGATATACAGCACCGCGGACTTCCACACGATTCTCAAAACGTTGTAAAACGGAATCAACCGTTATCTTATCACCGTCATCTACGCGGAATACAGAATAATCCATCTCATCCACATTATAAATTTGATGCTCACGTCCACTTTTACGGATTATACGTAATGCTTTTTTATAAGCATCACCCGTAAAACCACCTGAATACTTCAATAATGTGCCTACGGTTTCAGTGGGTTTCATTTCATAAAACATCGGACGTTTTACCTTACCCAATATCTGTACCAATGACTGGTAAGGATCCACAAGAATTACATCACCATCCTGCAGACGGATGTCATCCTTCATTTTTCCTTTCATAAGTAAATCGTAAACATCCAAATCTGCTATTGTATTTCCATTGCGAATCACTTTAATACTGCGTAAACTACCAATCGGATTCACACCACCTGCACGATATAAAGCATGGAATACGGAAGCAAATGATGAGAGGGTATAAGTTCCGGGCACCATAACTTCACCCATAACGTTTACTTGAATAGAACGTATTTCTCCTAATGTCAATTTAACTTGGGTAGAGGGAACATTTCCAGTTACTCCAGAATATATTCTGGCAAATTCTTGTTTCAAATAATTATTGGCTTCACTTACTGTTTTACCACTCAGATAAACCGGTCCTAAATTATTCACAAGAATACTTCCTTCCGGAGATATTGTTTGTCGGATTGTTGTTTCAGAAGCTCCCCACACATCAATAATCACCTCATCACCAGGTCCCAGACGATAATTCTCGGGAGTAGCAACATTCACATTAGGTTCGAAAGTCAAATTATCGTTAGTAAAAATATTATGACCATAAATTTGCGAAGTCGGATCCCCCGCCCCTTTCTCTTGAGACAAGGAACGATTATCCATCATTTGTAAAGAATCCCCTGCAACATCCGTTTGCCTGGCAGAATACGTTTCCGAAGTTGTACGCAACCCTTTGACTACGCCACTCATTTCACCACGTTGACGAGAACGTTTCTCATCTTGGGTATTGCTCTGCGGACTTCCAGATTTAGAATTTTCATACTTTTTCTGAATTCTTTCAACTTGTTCCCTTGTCACTCCCCGCCGCATTAATTCAGTAGTAATCTGCTTTTGATTTTTACCCATCTGCTGAGCGCTTTTTACATACTGAACAACCTGATCATCTGACATCTGCTGAGCAAAAGCTACTCCTGACAAAGTAAATACCAAAAAGAATAGTGTTATTAATCTACGCATAAAATATTCTGATTAATCTTTTGAGTTCTTGTAATAAATATAAATCGGGCACAAAGGTAATATATTATTTTATAATATACATTTATTCCACTTCTAAGTTTCAGAAAAAGCATTAAAAAGCTGTCATTTTCACGTCTTTTCCTTGGGTAGAAGAAAGTGAGAAAATTGGCACTATTTTTTTCATTAGTCCAATCAAAATAGCCTTTTTTTCGGTATAACTATGTTGCACCAAGGCCAGCACTTCTTCCCGCACATGTTCATAATCATCAACAGATGCCTTTTCACGCTTTATCTTTTCACTGATTACAGAATCCAAAAGCCCATCCCCAGGCCCTCCTACAATGTACACTTCTCCTCCATCCCCCATGACTCCCACTTCCAGGGTGAGCATACAAGCTTCAGACAAGGTCATCAAACAATGCGCATTCATCGGATACATCTCACCCAAACGTACTATGAACATATCAGTTTCCCCTTTGTCGCGTTTCAACCTGCAATAAGATGACTGCACATACATTTCCGCCACACGCTTACTATATTCCATAGCATTCTCCGGATGACGTGCATTAGTTACAGACATCATAACCATACGGGACACTCTATACTTTACCGCCAGGTCCGCAATATTCACTGTTCCCGATATATTCGTTTGAATTGCCTCTGACACAAAATCATCCATCAGTTGTACATGTTTATAAGCAGCAGAATGAAAAACAAGTTGAGGACGTGTTCCTTCAAATATAGCCTCCATACGCGTACGGTTAGCAACATCTGCAACCAATACGCGGACCTCCAGATTCTTCCAATGATCAGACAATTCCAACTGTACATCATACAATGGGGACTCTGCCTGATCTACCAGAATCAACTGATAAGGATTCAGTGTAGCCAACTGGCGGACGATTTCCCTTCCTACAGCTCCCGCTGCTCCCGTAACCATTACTCTACGCCCCTCAATATGGGCCGCAATTTTACGCATGTCAACTTGTACCGGTTCTCCACGAAGCCAATCTTCTATTTGAATGTCCTTTATCAGTCCATCATCCATACAATCGCTTAAGGGAGGAACGGTCATTACATGAATATCATGAGAGAACAGTTTATCCAGCATTCCGGAATTTTCCAAATCCGATACCTTGCTTGGAGAGATAATGATTGTATCCACTTTCTTTTTCTTTAGACGATCAAACAGCTGTTCATCGTTGGGATATACCCTGCATCCCATCGTATGTTTACCTATCATATCAAGTTCGTCCGAAATAAAGCCACGCAGGCGATAATGATTATTACGACTAACTCTCAAGGATTTTGCAACATCGACTCCAGTCCCATGGAATCCATAAATAAAAACATTCACGCAATGACGTGCATCAAAAGCAATAGCTTCATAAAGCATCTTCACAGCAATGCGCATACAAACCATCAGAGAGAAAGTAAACATATATGCCATAAACAGAATGCTGTTCGGCAAAGTTTCTTCAAGCCCCAAAACAGACCAACAGAAATTCCCCAAAAACAGTACAACATAGCTTATCGTAAGGCTCCAAAACACACGATAAATATCTACAAAAGAAGAAAAACGGATGACACCTACATAAGTACGGAAAATATGAAAGAAACAGACATTACACAATACAGCCCAAATGGTCAGCCATACATACAAAGAAATTTCATAAGATACGGACGAAAGCCTATATTGCAAAAAACATGCAGAAAGTATGGAAATCACAACGATAATTACATCTACCGACAACACCACCCATTTGGACGCTATGCGTGAAGAAAGATATTTATAATATGTTCTAAAATTCATAATCAGTATCAGACTTTTTGCTATAGGACCTACGACAAAGATGCTTCTTTTCGTTTTATTATCCAATTTTTAAGGCAATAAAGTTCAGAACATTCAAACAGAAAATTATTCTACTAAAATATTTCTAAAAAAAACAAGGATTCTTTTTGCCTTTTCAAATAAAGATGTACCTTTGCACCCCGTAAACAAAAGTTTATTGCCGCTATAGCTCAGTTGGTAGAGCAACGCATTCGTAACGCGTAGGTCGCCAGTTCAAGTCTGGCTAGCGGCTCAATATTAAAGCACTGATTATTCCAGATAATCAGTGCTTTTTCTTTTCTAAAATAAAAAACGCTCTTCTACGAGTATATTTGCATAAAACACAATGCCCTTTCAAACAGTTTAATCTATAGCCGCATGATTATCTCAAAATAGGTTTAAAACAGCACCATCTGATTACATCCACAGTCTAAAATGATAACTTGAAACATATAGATACACTATTAAAAACATAATACACCTATATTATATATAGTAATTCCCAATATTTGTGGCAACTTTTCAATAACCAAATTTTTCAATCTTAAATGAAGTATTGAGATGACGAAAAAACACAAGCTAAAATCAAAAGGTTACCATAGATTTCTATAATATACTATAAGAAAATGAAAAGAATCAAGTTATTTACAGCAGCTTTGCTGCTGGCGGCTATGTCCGCAGGAAACGATATGTGGGCGCTTTCCACTTCAGGAAAGAAAGACACGCATCCGGTAGAATCACCCAAATTCTTCAGTGGAAACGCCAACCCACTGTCGGATTTCATTTTTGTGGCCGACCCGACATCGATGGAATACAACGGAAGGCTCTATGTGTATGGAACCAATGACACCCAGCAACTGGACAGTGTGGGGAAAGATGGCAAAAACACATACCAATACATCCATTCGCTGGTTATGTTGTCTACCGATGACATGGTAAACTGGACTTATCACGGACTGATTGACGTAAAGGCCCTCTCACCATGGGGTATAGCCTCATGGGCTCCATCCATTGTATCGCGGATAGAATCGGACGGTAAAACCCACTTCTACCTCTACTACTCCAACAGCGGTGCGGGCGTAGGCGTACTAACCTCCACCTCTCCCGTAGGCCCGTGGACCGACCCGCTGGGGCGTATGCTGGTGAGCCAGTTCACCCAAGGATTAGGCCACTGCAAAGCTCCCTTCGACCCGGGTGCCGTGATAGATGACGAAGGTATAGGATGGTTATCATTCGGTGGAGGCGGAAAGGGGGAAGTCGGCACCGACTACATGCCTGGAGATGCCCGCATTGTCCGCTTGGGCAAAGACCTGATTAGTCTGGACAGCGAGATAGTAGAGATAAAAGCTCCCTATCACTTCGAAGCCAATGAGCTGAACTACTGGAACGGCACATGGATTTATACCTACAATACCGACTGGAACAAGCGCACCGAATGGCCCCACGAGGGAGTGGACAAACCCAGCATCTGCTGCATGTCGTACATGACTTCACACACGCCTCTCGACACCGACAGCTGGAAGTATGTGGACAATTATTTCAAGAATCCCGGAGACTATGGTATGGGGTTCAGCAACAATCATACCCATCTGCAAAAATACAAAGGAGACTATTACCTATTTTATCACAACATGTGCTTGCAAGAACACAAAGGCACCAATGGCGGTTTCCGCAGCCTTTGCGTCAACAAGCTGAAGGTAGACGAAAAAAACGTGAAGCTGGAAATGGGAGAAGCCACACTGAAGGGTGTGGACCAGATAAAGCCAGTGAACCCGTTCATTCATCAGCAAGCAGAAACAACAGCCGCTACGCTAGGCATACACTTTGAGCCTACAGCCACACCCGGCAACATGCTTGCAGTGGGCAGTGAACAAAAGAAATCAGTTATATCCGTACGTGGCGTATTCTTCTCCGGCTTTCCCTCTCTATTCCGTGCCACAGCAGCAGGACACGGCACTCTGGAAGTGCACCTTGACCGCCCCGATGGTGAAGTACTGGCTTCCACCTCCTTCAATTCAGACTCTTTACAGACTGTCTCTACAAAGATAAACACAGACAAAGACGGTATTCACAACCTTTATTTCGTATTTAAAGGCAAAGAACTGAAGGTAGATGAATGGATATTTGAGAGATTTTGAAAAGCATAATCTACCGTAGCCCTCAAAAATATTCATTGCAATAATTATTTATATGATAAGCACTACGCATTCGGTCAGCACTACAGATTTTAATGAAAAAAATGCTCCGACTATGTAGTTTCCAATAAAAAATGTATCTTGCGGAGATTTATTAAATACGATATAAACATGAAACCCTATTTAATCCCCTTCTTTGCAACTGTTGCACTGACCGCAACCGCTCAACAAAAAAACGAGATTACCAGCGTCCTCGAAATACTGGATGTAACCAATGGTAACCGGACCGTCGTCAAAGAATTTCCCTACCGGATTGAAGCCCCCAATTGGACGCCCGACGGGCAATGGCTGCTATACAACAGCGAAGGAAAGCTTTACCGCCTTTCCCCCACCTCGCCTGCCAAACCGGAACTGATAAACACCGGATTTGCCCAAAACTGCAACAACGACCACGTCCTCTCGGCCGACGGACAGCAGATAGCCATCAGCCACGGGACGAAAGAGGACTATAAATCGCGCATTTATACACTTCCCATCACGGGCGGCACTCCCCGTTTAATAACGCCTATGGCTCCCAGCTACCTCCACGGTTGGAGTCCCGACGGTAAAGAACTTGCCTATTGCGCCGAACGAAACGGCAACTATGATATTTATACCATCCCCGTGGAAGGAGGTGAAGAAACCCGCCTGACCACTGCCGAGGGTCTGGATGACGGACCGGAATATTCCCCCTGTGGACAATACATCTGGTTCAACTCCGTACGCACCGGACTCATGCAAGTCTGGCGCATGAAGGCAGACGGCTCCGAACAGACCCAGATGACCTTTGACGAAACCCGCAACTCCTGGTTCCCCCACATCTCTCCCGACGGAAAATCCGTTGTATTCATCACCTACTACAAAGGTGACCTGGAACCGGGAGAGCATCTGGCAAACAAGAACGTAGAACTGCGCCTAATGCCCGCAAACGGTGGAGAGCCCAAAACTTTGTTAAAGATTTTCGGCGGACAAGGCACCATCAATGTCAACTCATGGGCACCGGACAGCAAACGCATAGCCTTTGTCAGCTATCGAATTAACTGATATGACTTGATGATTTTCACTCCATTTTTTACTAACTTTGCCCGACTAAAGATGCAGTAAAACAAAATGGAAAAGAAAAAGAAGAAAATCATTATCGGAACATTCGTTACACTAATTCTTATTGGAGCAGCTTGTGCAGGAACAGTATACTACTATCTGTTTGCCCCGCAATTCCATCCGCAAAAGACAGTCTATATCTATATAGACCGCGACGACACCGCTGACTCCATATATAATAAAGTGAAACAACAAGGCCATCCCCGAAGCTTCACCGGCTTCCGCTGGATGGCCCAATACAAGAAATATTCCGAAAACATACACACCGGACGCTACGCTATCCGGCCGGGAGAAAACGTATATCACGTATTCAGCCGTCTGTACCGCGGATATCAAGAACCTATGAACCTCACCGTCGGCAGCGTACGCACGCTGGACCGCCTGGCACGCAGCATAAGCAAACAGCTCATGATAGACTCCGCCGAAATAGCCGGACTGATGAACGACTCCGCATTCCAACAAAAACTGGGATACACCAAAGAGACCTTGCCCTGCCTCTTCATCCCCGAAACCTACCAAGTCTATTGGGACATGAGTGTGGAAGAGTTCTTCGAAAGAATGCAGAAAGAGCACCAAAGGTTCTGGAACCAGGAACGCCTAGGCAAAGCCACCGCCATCGGAATGACCCCGACGGAAATCTGCACCCTTGCCTCCATCGTCGAGGAAGAGACAAACAACAATCCTGAAAAACCGATGGTAGCAGGGTTATATATCAACCGCCTGCACGCCGGCATGCCCCTGCAAGCCGACCCTACCATCAAATTTGCCTTGCAGGCCTTCGGCTTGCGGAGAATTACGAATGGCCATCTGGCGGTAGAATCCCCCTACAACACCTACCTCAATACCGGATTGCCTCCCGGCCCCATACGCATCCCCTCACCCAGCGGGCTGGATGCCGTGCTGAATTATACGAAACACAACTACCTCTACATGTGTGCCAAAGAGGACTTCTCGGGCACCCATAACTTTGCATCCAATTATGCCGAGCACATAAAAAATGCAAGAAGATATTGGGATGCATTAAACGAAAGAAAGATTTTCAAGTAATCTGCTGATAAAATAAAAGCAAAATCCTATATTTGCGTCAAATATTAATCCATGACTAACACTTAAATATTCAGATATGAGCAAGCAACTCTTACTTGGCGATGAAGCCATTGCACAAGCTGCATTAGATGCCGGACTTTCGGGCGTATATGCCTATCCCGGCACTCCTTCTACGGAAATCACCGAATATATTCAGATGGCACCGGTTACTGCTGAAAAGAACATTCATAACCGCTGGTGCTCTAACGAAAAAACTGCGATGGAGGCTGCCCTGGGCATGTCCTTTGCAGGCAAGCGTTCACTAGTGTGCATGAAGCACGTGGGTATGAACGTGGCTGCCGACTGTTTCATCAACTCTGCCATTACCGGCGTAAAAGGTGGTCTGATAGTCATAGCTGCCGACGATCCCAGCATGCATTCCTCGCAGAACGAGCAGGACAGCCGTTTCTATGGCGACTTCTCCCTCATCCCGATGTACGAACCAAGCAACCAGCAGGAAGCATACGACATGGTATACAACGGATTCAGCTTCTCCGAACAGACCGGCGAACCCATCCTGATGCGCATGGTTACGCGCCTGGCACACTCCCGTTCCGGTGTAGAGCGCAAGGAGCAACAACCGCAGAATGAGATTTCCTTCAGCGAAGACCCACGGCAGTTCATCCTCCTGCCGGGTAATGCACGCAAACGTTACAAAGCATTGCTGCAACGCCAGGACGAATTTATCAAAGCTTCTGAAAACTCCGCTTACAACAAATATACCGACGGTCCCAACAAAAAGCTGGGTATCGTGGCATGCGGCATCGGCTACAACTACCTGATGGAAAACTATCCCGAAGGCTGCGAATATCCGGTACTGAAAATCGGACAATACCCGTTGCCCAAGAAACAGCTGATGCAGCTGGTAGAAGCATGTGACGAGATTCTGGTACTGGAAGACGGACAACCGTTCGTAGAAAAACAGCTGAAAGGCTATCTGGGCATCGGCATCAAAGTAAAAGGCCGTTTGGACGGCACTCTTTCACAAGACGGAGAGCTGAACCCGGACAGCGTGGCACATGCCGTAGGCAAAGAGAACAAGGCTGAATTCAGCGTTCCTTCTCTGGTAGAGATGCGCCCGCCCGCTTTGTGCGAGGGTTGCGGCCATCGCGACATGTACACGGTGCTGACCCAAGTATTGAAAGAAGAATATCCCACTTATAAGGTGTTCAGCGACATTGGTTGCTACACGCTGGGAGCCAACGCTCCGTTCAACGCCATTAACTCTTGCGTGGATATGGGCGCCTCCATCACCATGGCGAAGGGTGCTTCGGATGCCGGTCTGCATCCTGCCGTAGCCGTTATCGGCGACTCCACCTTCACCCACTCGGGCATGACAGGACTGCTGGATTGCGTCAACGAAAACGCCGACGTCACCATCGTCATCTCCGACAACGAAACCACCGCCATGACCGGAGGACAAGACTCTGCCGGCACCGGACGTTTGGAAGCCATCTGCGCCGGCATCGGTGTAGCTCCCGAACACATCCGCGTCGTAGTTCCTTTGAAGAAGAACTACGAAGAGATGAAGCAAATCATCCGGGAAGAAATCGAATACCACGGCGTATCCGTCATCATCCCCCGCAGAGAATGTATCCAAACATTAGCACGCAAAAAAAGAAACAAGTAAAGCCATGAAAAAAGACATCATACTTTCCGGCGTAGGAGGACAAGGTATCCTCTCCATCGCCACCGTAATCGGCAAAGCAGCCCTCAAGGGCGGACTCTACATGAAGCAGGCAGAAGTACACGGCATGAGCCAGCGAGGCGGTGACGTGCAGTCCAACTTGCGCATCAGCGACCAACCCATCGCCTCGGACCTTATCCCCACAGGAAAATGCGACCTCATCATCTCCTTGGAACCGATGGAGGCGTTGCGCTACCTCCCCTTCCTCAGCCCTGAGGGTTGGCTGGTGACCAATGAAGCTCCCTTCATCAACATTCCCAACTATCCGGCAGAAGAAGACATCAAGGCCGAAATCAACAAGCTGCCGCATAAAATCATGCTGAACGTAAACGAGGTGGCAAAAGAAGTCGGCTCTCCCCGCGTAGCGAACATCGTACTGCTGGGCGCCACCATCCCCTTTCTCGGCATTGACTATGCAAAGGTGCAAGACAGCATCCGCGAAATCTTCCAACGCAAGGGAGACGCCATTGTAGAGTTGAACCTCAAAGCGTTGGCTGCCGGCAAAGAGATTGCTGAAAAACTGATGTAAACTATAATTGACTCTAAATTTCAACATACCATGAATAACAAATACTGGGAAGAAGAGATTGAAACGATGCCCCGTGAGCAGTTGCGCGAACTACAACTGCAACGGTTAAAAAAGACTGTCAGCATTGCCGCCAACTCTCCCTACTATAAAAAAGTATTCCAAGAGCATGGCATCACTGCCGGCAGCATCCGGTCTATAGAAGACATACGTAAGATACCGTTTACCACCAAGGCTGATATGCGCGCCAATTATCCTTTTGGATTAGTAGCAGGCGATATGCGTGAGGACGGAGTACGTATCCATTCTTCCAGTGGCACTACGGGCACGCCGACGGTCATCGTACACTCCCAACACGATTTGGACTCTTGGGCAAACTTAGTGGCACGCTGCCTCTATATGGTAGGCATCCGTAAGACGGATGTTTTCCAAAACAGCTCCGGCTACGGTATGTTCACCGGAGGACTGGGCTTTCAGTATGGAGCCGAACGTCTGGGTGCACTGACTGTTCCTGCCGCTGCCGGCAACAGCAAGCGCCAGATTAAGTTCATCACCGATTTCAAGACTACTGCCCTACATGCCATTCCCAGCTATGCCATCCGTCTGGCCGAAGTATTCCAGGAAGAAGGTATAGACCCTACCAGTACAAGCTTGAAAACGCTTGTTATCGGTGCCGAACCCCACACAGACGAGCAACGTAGAAAGATTGAGCGCATGCTTGGTGTCAAAGCCTACAACAGCTTCGGTATGACTGAAATGAACGGTCCCGGCGTAGCCTTCGAATGTACCGAACAAGACGGCATGCACTTCTGGGAAGATTGCTACCTGGTCGAAATCATTAATCCGGAAACCGGCGACCCCGTACCGGAAGGTGAAATCGGCGAACTGGTACTGACAACCTTAGACAGAGAAATGATGCCGCTTATCCGTTATCGCACGCGCGACCTTACCCGCATTCTGCCTGGCAAGTGCCCTTGCGGACGTACCCACATCCGTATAGACCGCATCAAAGGCCGTAGTGACGACATGTTCATCATCAAGGGAGTCAACATCTTCCCCATGCAGGTGGAAAAGGTGCTGGTACAATTCCCCGAATTGGGCAGTAATTACCTCATCACACTTGAAACGGTTAATAATCAAGATGAAATGATTGTAGAAGTTGAACTCAGCGACCTCTCTACCGATAACTATATCGAGCTGGAGAAGATTCGCAAAGCAATCACCCGTCAGTTGAAAGACGAGATTCTAGTAACCCCGAAATTGCGGTTGGTGAAGAAAGGCTCCCTACCGCAGAGCGAAGGAAAAGCCGTCAGGGTAAAAGACCTGAGGAACAACAAATAAACCGTAAAAACCTCTGTTCAAAACAGACCATCTGTTCCTGTTCACCCTATACAGATGGTCTGTTTTGTATAAACGTATCATCTATCTTCCCTTGATACATCATCTGTTTCAGCATCACGTATCATTTGTTTCACAATCACCCACATCCGCATAAAAAGAAAGAGGAACGGGTTATCCAGACAGATTACCGTTCCTCTTTTATAGAAAGCCGCACCGATGATGTGATGAAACTCCGTATGACATGATTTGAGTGCTCCTCCTCTTTGTAATCCACCGACTCAAGAGTTACCCCGAAGGGCGTGGCCCGCCATTGAGAAGCGAAGCTTGTCTCGGTATTTCATAAAAATTGATGAGTTTCCCGATCCAATCAATGCGGCTATTTTTTCTATAACAAAGGTAATGAGTTTCTATGAAAGAAACAAGTAAAATCAGCAAATTGTTTCAAGCCCTTTTAATGTTTTAACCCCTCCCAAGACTATCAGAAAACAAAAAGTGCTGACTACCAAAAGAGTAATCAGCACCTCGTAGTTTATCTGCTAACTGTTTTTATGCAGCCTTTGCTTTAGCAACGATAGCCTTGAAAGCTTCCGGATGGTTCATCGCTAAATCAGCCAACACCTTGCGGTTGATTTCGATACCGGCTTTGTGCAAAGCGCCCATCAGCTTAGAGTAAGACATACCTTCCAGACGAGCGGCAGCATTGATACGCTGAATCCACAAAGCACGGAAGTTTCTCTTCTTGTTCTTACGGTCACGGAACGCATAAGTCAAACCTTTCTCCCAAGTATTCTTGGCAACGGTCCAAACGTTCTTTCTTGCACCAAAGTAACCTCTGGTCAATTTCAAAATTTTCTTTCTTCTTGCTTTAGAAGCAACATGATTTACTGATCTTGGCATAGTTTTACTTGTTTTTGAATGTTAGCGCCGTTACTTCACGCAGCGGACTTAAAGCTAATGCATTCGGTTAATAACTTTAATACTTTTGTACGCTTTTCAATTACTTCATTGCTAAAAGCTCTTTCACCTGGCTTACATCTGTTGTACTTACAAGTGTAGAGTAGCACAAGTTTCTTTTCTGCTTCTTAGTTTTCTTAGTCAGGATGTGACTATGAAAAGCGTGCTTTCTTTTGATTTTACCTGTTCCGGTAAGAGTAAATCTCTTTTTAGAACCGGAGTTAGTCTTCATCTTTGGCATCTTTTTTAACTTTTTAATTATTAAATTATATGGCAACGCACTATACCTATGGCGTTACTCATTCTTTATTCTCCTTCGGTTTCAGCCGACGCGGCCTTTGGCGCATCTTCTGCAGGCTTGGGAGCCACGTTCTTCTTCGATGCCGCCGCTTTCTTCGGAGAGAGCTGGATTGTCATTCTCTTTCCTTCCAGAACCGGCATCTGGTCTACCTTCGCATAATCTTCCAAGTCATTGGCAAAACGGAGCAGCAGCACTTCTCCTTGCTCTTTGAACAAGATAGAACGACCTTTAAAGAATACGTAGGCTTTCACCTTATCGCCATCTTCCAAAAAGCCTTTGGCATGCTTCAACTTGAAATTATAGTCATGGTCATCAGTCTGAGGTCCAAAACGTATTTCCTTCACGTTTACCTTCACCTGCTTTGCCTTTTGCTCTTTCTGACGCTTCTTTAACTGATAAAGAAATTTAGAATAATCAATAATACGACAAACAGGGGGTTGTGCATTTGGAGAAATCTCCACGAGATCCGCTTCATGTTCTTCAGCAAGTCTTAAAGCCTGCGCTATCGGATACACTTTTGGTTCTACTTCATCGCCCACTATGCGGACTTCTTTGGCCCGGATTTGTTCGTTAATCCGATGTTGCCCTTTTAAGCTGTCATTCTTCATTAAATAACGTTTACTTCCAGTTTGTTTCTTATTTACTATTCCCAAATTAATGTTTTATGTTAAGTAAAAGCGATCTTTAGAACATCTAATATATGCTATGCTTCTACAATTGGGCGCAAAGTTACCATTTATTTATCATATTCTGAACTTCTTCGTTCATTTTTTTGGCAAATTCTTCAAATTTCATGGTTCCCTTATCACCTTCTCCCTGCTTGCGGACAGCAACTTCCTTGTTTTCAGCCTCCTTTTCACCTACAACCAGCATGTACGGAATACGCTTCATCTCATTGTCACGAATCTTACGACCAATCTTTTCATTGCGTTCATCCACAATGGCACGGATGTCATATCGCTTCAAGTATTGTTTCACTTCATGCGCATAGTCGTTGAACTTCTCGCTGATAGGCAGAATAGCGACCTGATCAGGAGTCAGCCACAACGGGAATTTACCAGCTGTATGCTCAATAAGCACAGCCACGAAACGTTCCATGGAGCCGAACGGAGCACGGTGAACCATTACGGGACGGTGCTTCTGATTGTCGGCACCGGTATATTCCAGTTGGAAACGTTCCGGCAGGTTGTAGTCCACCTGGATGGTACCCAGCTGCCAACGGCGACCAATGGCATCCTTCACCATGAAATCCAGTTTAGGACCATAGAAAGCAGCTTCTCCATATTCTATTTTTGCCTTCAACCCCTTTTCTTCACAAGCTTCGATAATGGCACGTTCTGCTTTTTCCCAGTTCTCGTCACTACCGATATATTTTTCGCGGTTCACCTTGTCGCGCAAGGAAATCTGTGCCTCGAAGTTCTCGAAGTCCATAGATTCGAACACGATGGAGATAATGTCCATTACACGGAGGAACTCATCCTTCACCTGGTCCGGACGACAGAAGATGTGCGCATCATCCTGCGTAAAGCTACGTACACGTGTCAGCCCGTGCAGCTCACCACTCTGCTCGTAACGGCAAACCGTACCGAACTCTGCCAAACGCAAAGGCAGGTCTTTGTAAGAACGGGGTGAGTTCTTGTAAATCATACAGTGGTGAGGGCAGTTCATCGGTTTCAAGAAGTACTCTTCCCCTTCTTCCGGTGTATGTATGGGCTGAAAGGAGTCCTTACCATATTTTGCATAGTGTCCGGAAGTGATGTAAAGCAATTTGTTGCCGATGGGCGGACACATTACTTCCTGATAATCGTAACGGGCCTGGATGCGACGTAAGAAGTCCTGCAAGCGGATACGCAGTGCAGTACCTTTGGGCAGCCACATCGGGAGTCCCTTACCTACGGTGTCGGAGAACATGAACAAGTCCATCTCCTTACCGATTTTACGGTGATCGCGCTTCTTTGCCTCTTCCAGCAGAACAAGATACTCATCCAGCATCTTCTTCTTCGGGAAGGTGATACCATAGATACGGGTCATCATCTTACGGTCTTCTTGTCCACGCCAATAAGCACCGGCGACGGAAGTCAGCTTAATAGCCTTGATAGGAGCTGTGGTCATCAAGTGAGGGCCACGGCACAAATCAGTAAATGCACCCTGCGTATAAGTTGTGATGTGACCGTCTTCCAATTCGGAAATCAGCTCGCATTTATAAGTTTCTCCACGGTCACCAAACATCTTCAAAGCATCTGCCTTGGCAATGTCTTGTCTGACAACCGCTTCTTTCTTAGCCACCAGTTCAGCCATTTTTTTCTCAATGGCCGGCAGGTCAGCTTCCTTGATAGTCGTTTCACCCGGGTCCACATCATAGTAGAAACCGTTTTCGATAGCAGGACCTATACCGAACTGGATGCCCGGATAGAGTTCCTGCAAAGCTTCGGCCAGCAGGTGGGCACTGGTATGCCAAAAGGCATGCTTACCCTGCTCATCCTCCCATTTATAAAGAACCACTTCAGCGTCTTGCATGATAGGACGCCCCAAATCATAAATTTCTCCGTTCACGCCACAAGCCAGCACGTCTTGTGCCAATCGCGAACTGATGCTTTCTGCAATCTGCAGTCCCGTTACTCCTTCGTTATATTCACGAACAGAGCCGTCTGGAAATGTTATCTTTATCATAGTTTATATGTATATTTCATTTTTCAGAACGCAAAAATAGCTAATTCTTTTTGATATTCTATTTTTTAGCAAAAAAATGTTATTCCCGTGTATCTGTAAACCTCTTTATGATATTATAGGCCGACACAATGCCCAACTCTCCGGCTTTACTCAAATCAGCAATACCTTGTTTGTTATTCCCCAGGAAGATGTGCGTCAACCCACGGTTAAAGTATGCTTCAGCAAAATCGGGGCTCAGCTCAATCGCCTTGTCATAATCCGCCAAGGCGGCACGGTAATCCTTCAGCAACGAAGACACATTGCCACGGTTATAATAGCCATAAACAAAATCAGGAGCCAATTGGATAACGTGGTCCAGGTCATTCTTCACAACTTCATAATCGATGGCCGTCACTTCAGGCTTCTTCATTTCCGTTGTACCCGAAGTGGCGCCTTCACTCATTGTGGCTTCGGCCTTTTTATATTCCAGTTGCTTATAACGCACCAAAGCACGCATAAAGTATGCCGGAAAGAAAGTGTCGTCCAACAAGATACTCTTTGTAAAGTCATCTATGGAACTGGCAAAATCCTGAACCAGATAGAAGTCCAGACCTCTCATGAAACGTTTCTTGGCGTTCTTCTCGTCAGCCACCACATCAGACGTATGAGCGTCTATCAAAGCAAAGTGGAAGCGTACTTGTTCCTCCGTCAGCGGAGCTTCCATATTGGCGATGCGCAGTGGCTTCGGGAACAGTTTCGAATGGTTCAGTTCCTCAATATACTTATGATAATGTACGATACGCTTCACATCGCTCAGTTTCTCATAATAAGTCAAAGCATACATCGGCTCAAGCTTGATGGTCACATTCCGGTCTTGTACACGTCCACGATAATCGCTCTTATAACGCTGGTCAACTTCCGAATCGTCCGCTATTACAATTTTCCGATAATTTTCCATATTCTTGTCGGATTTCTTACGGGTCTTCCCGCCATCTCCATTGGAGTTCCCCGAAGAATTATCCGCAACATCCTTACTGTCGCCACCTTCCTTTTTGTCACCGGAAGAAACACCGTTACGCTTGTCTATCTGCATCTTCATGATTTTGAACTCATCCTGCTCGGCTCCTTTACGGTCGCCAATCTTTTTACGGGCTTCGGCACGCTGATAATAGCCGGCCATAAAGTTAGGATATTCTGCAATCACTTTGGAATAGTCACTGATAGCTCCCCGGTAATCCCCCGTCTGCGCACGTAACAAACCACGATTGAAAGTGGCCATCATATTATCCGGTTCCATCTTCAACACAAAATCAAAATCCTCTATCGCCCGGTTGTCATCGCCTACCTGGGCACGCAGCAGACCGCGGTTGTAGTGCCCGAGAAAATTATTCGGATCAATATCCAAAGCCAAATCATAGTCACTCATGGCGCCTCTCAAATTATTCTGATGGAAACGCGCCAAGGCACGGTTGATATAGTTACCGGCATTCTTTGCACTCAGATGGATAGACTGGTCCAAATCAGCTTCAGCCTCTTTATACTTTCCCTGCTGGAGACGTACAATGGCTCTTGCCCCCCATCCGTCCGGGTCATAACGGTCCATATCAATAGCTTTGTCAAAATCACGCAAAGCTTGTATCGTATCGTTCTGTTTCAGGGAGACTTCCCCGCGCATCAGATAGGCACGCGTATATTTGGGGGCAATTGTCAGAAGCGTACCCAAATCTTCCTTAGCCGCCTCATAATCTTCTTTCTGAATATGGCAAAGGGAAAGATTATGCCAAAGCACCACATTCTCCGGATCGTATTTGATAGCGGTTTTATAATCTTCAATCGCCTCGTCAAACTTGTTCTGACGGATACGTGCCAATCCTCTGATCTGGTAAGCACCTACCACAAAAGGATTTCTTTGAATCGCAGCATCACAATCACTCTCCGCTCCCTGATAGTCATCCAAATTGATTTTTGCCAGTCCACGGAAGAAATAAGGCTCATATAAATAAGGTTTCGCGTTGATTACCTGATTAAAATATTGGATAGAAAGCACGTAATCCTCAAAATACAATGCATTCCGAGCAATGGTCATCACCCGTTCCGTATTGATTTGCGCATACAACAATGTGGGTAACAGCAAAATAGCTGTCAGTATTTTTCTTATCATCTTGTTTTATAAATGCTTGTAAACGAAACAAAAGTAACGTTTTTCGTTTACTTGTCGGGATTAGCGGAACACTTTTTATATTTTTTGAGCCTTTTATACCATATTATATGGTTGACTTATTTCTTTACGGTTTTCACCTTATAAGTGCAGTGTGCCTTGCCCTTCAACATGGCATTCAGTTTTCCTTTAATCATCTGCTTGCGCAACGGAGACAAATGGTCGATGAACATCTTTCCTTCCAGATGGTCGAACTCGTGCTGCATCACGCGTGCCAGGTAGCCTTCGATAATCTCATCGTGCGGTTCCAGATTCTCGTCCAGGTACTGCACACGTATTTTGTTGCCACGCTTCACCGACTCATGAATACCGGGAAGGCTCAAGCACCCCTCGTCCATAGAAACCTCCTCACCGGACACCTCCAAAATATGGGCATTGATATACGCCTTGCGGAAATCTTTATATTCTGGCATATCTTCGGAAAGTACATCCAAATCGATTACCACCACGCGGATGGGAAGCCCAATCTGCGGTGCTGCAAGTCCTACGCCTTCGGCATGGTCCATCGTTTCAAACATATTCTCAATAAGCTCTTTCAAATTCGGATAGTCCGGGGCAATATCCTCTGCTACCTTTCTCAATACGGGCTGACCGTACACATAAATGGGTAAAATCATTTCCTTTACTACAAATTACTAATTACAAATTATTTTCTATACATTATAAAAAGGAGAAACGTTTGTTCTCCAAATAAGTTTGCAGAATAATAGTTGCACTGATTTCATCCACCAGTGCTTTATTTTGGCGGTCTTTCTTTTTCAATCCAGCCTCAAGCATCGTCCGATGAGCCAGAACAGAAGTAAAACGCTCGTCTACATATTCAACCGGCATGTCAGGCAGTTTCTTCTTCAGCGAACGGACAAAAGGTTCGATATTCTTCATGTTTTCCGAAGCCTCATTATTCATCTGCTTAGGAAGGCCTACCAAGATACGCTCTACCGACTCCTTAGCTACATAATCAAGAAGAAACTGCAACAATTGGTGTGTAGGCACAGTTGTCAGTCCATTCGCAATCATCTGCAATGTATCACTCACGGCTATTCCCGTACGTTTCCGACCGTAGTCTATGGCTATTATTCTACTCATAATGGGCTACAAAATTACGATTAAAATTTGAATTCCGCCGTTAATCTTACATATATAATACAGAAAAAAGGGATGTCTGATAGTATCAAACATCCCTTTTTCTGATTTTTTCATTAATTATTTCAAATGAATTTTGTATGTCAGCCCTCCCGTGAAATATTTCATCCTCTGCATTTCGACCTGCACATGCAGATGCTTGAACAGCAGATAAGTGGCTCCCAAAGCAAAGTCCTTGGAGTCGTACTCCGCTATCACCCTCAACTGCGGATGGAAGGAGGGATTGTAGGTGACACCCAGTGCAAAGCCATTCAGTTTGTACTCCTTGCGGTTGTTGTAAAGGTAGGAAAGATGGACACCGATCTCCTCCTTACCCACAACGGGTATATGCTTGGAGGCGGCAATATAGAAACGGCTGTAATAGCCGTTACCTTCCGTGGTGCCTACCTGGCCGCCGCCGGAAGAAGTGAACGGGTCGGACGTCCCCAGCACGACAGCCGGCATGTATTTCCAGAACTGCCCCTCCTTCAACACACGCAGACGGGCGGAAAAGTAGCGGTCCTGGTTCGTGAATCCGCTGTACCCGTATGGCTTCAATCCCAACGCCTCCGCCTTGAAGAGCGTACACGTGTAGGCCACTTCCAGAAAGGGGAAGATGGTGACGTTCAGGAAATAGTTGTAGGTATGATAGTACCAGGTGGGCGGTGTGAGCTCCTTGTTCAGGAAGTTGCCGCCGACCATGAAAGTCTTGTCGCGCTGCATCTCCGCAGAGGGCGCATGCAACAGCCCGGTTGTACCATACGTCAACTGGGAAAAGGCCGAAAGGGAAAGGCTGCAAAACAGAACAATAAAGAATAGCTTAAACTTCATCATCACATATAAATTCAGTCGCTGATAAAAAATGGGTTGCTTTATAACATGCATCGGACATAGTACCAAAAAAAGGCGTCTGAGTCCCAGACGCCTTCATTTTTAGAGTCTATTTGTCACTTGGAGTGTATTATTCCAGGATAACTACGCGGTTCAGGAAGTTCTTACCGAACATGTTTTCAGTACCACCGAATCCTACGAGTTCGAGCTGGTCCTTGTCAACACCTTGAGCAATCAAAGCGTCGTAAACAACCTGGGCACGCTTTTCGGACAGCTTCTGGTTCCAAGAAGCGCTACCGGTAGCCTTGTCAGCATAACCTGCAACTTTGTACTTCTTGTCCGGATTAGCCTTCAGAATCTTGGCAGCCAGTTCGATGTTAACCTTGCCATAGTCGTCCAGACGGGCGCTGCCAATCTTGAAGAAGATGGCACGCGGACCGGCAACTTCAACTTCCTTGGTCACTTCCTTAACTTCAGGTTTAGCGTTGGCCAGTGCATTCTTGCAGTTAGCCAGGTCAGCCTGAGCCTGAGCCAGTTCACTTCTATATCTGTTGATTTCCGCATTGACTGCGTCTTCGTCAATCTTAGAAACCGGAACGAACTTCTTACCGCCGAAGATGTAGCTAACACCTGCGGTCAGCATACCTGTACCTTCAGCCTTGCGATGGCTGCTGATATTACCGAAAATGGACGGAGCGATGGCACCGCGAGCTTCTACGTCAATGGCCCACTTGGTGTTGATATTGAACTTCAAGCCCAAACCGGCAGAAGCGCCGATACGTGCACGCATTTCTGCTTCACCGGCAGGAGCCATAGACTGCGAAGTACCATCAGCACTAATTGTAACATCCACATTTTGAGATTTTGCTACAGAAATTTGAGGTCCCAAGAAACCGTAAACTTCGAAGAAACGGTTAGGATTAGCACCGGCAAACAATGTAGAAAGATTGATCATTGCATCAATGTTACCACCTACATAAGTTTTGTTGTGTTCCCAGTATGCATCATCCAAACACAAATGCTGAGTAATACCGTTTACCTGAGCACGTACCCCCCAAGTCGGAGTAATCAGCTTACCAACTGACACGCTGAAATGCGGAGCAATCTTATTGAAACCGTCATTGTTGATGGCGTGGATACCACCACCTACACTGACAAAAATATTATCGCTCCATTTCGGAGTGTAGTAGTTCGTTTTTTCCTGTGCATTCAGATTTGCTGCACAAGCGCCTGCCAATAGTAAGGAGGCTATCATTAATTTACTTTTCATTTTCTCTTGAGTTTAAGATAAATAACAACTAAAACTTCTATTAATCAAGTTCACCAACACCACCACCGGCATTGCCTTCACCATGACCATGACCATGACCGTGGCTATGACCGTGACCAGGAATATCCTGATTTTCAGAGACACTCAATTTAGAAGTAGTATAATCATCAACCTTAATAGAACCCAAAGCATCAACATCAGCCTTAGTCACAGCTTGTTTCACAACATTATACTCAGTCGTTACAATTGTATAAGTTATAGAAGCCGTTGTTCTTGAGTTAGCATAAACAGAATATTCACCATCTTTTGTTGATTCAATATGTTCCGTATAGGTATTTTCAAGCGTATTGAAGAAAGATTCAATAGCAGCACGTTCAATAAGATCGTCTGTGTTGATTTTTTTTGAACCTTCTACAACTTTGGCACCGCTCTTTTCTACATAAGTAAATGAAGGGATAGAATACCAATAAAGTTCATAATTATCCCACACTTTTTCTTTTGTTTTTTCATCTGTAGATGTAGTGGGTACTGCTACAATCTTAGTCTCAGCATCTTCTTCCTGAAGAATGATAGTCGGAGTCAGAGTAGCAAATTGCCCAGCTTGCAAAGCAGGAACCTTAACTGTAACAGTTGCACTCAAACCATTATAAGAAGCTGTAACATCAACACTCTTAGCAGCCAGAGTAGGATTACCAGTAAATGTCAACTCTGCAGGTGCGATAGTGGCTTGGCCAGTTACATCTGTAGTAACACCATCCTCTATAGCAAGCACAATCGGACTAATAACAGCTTGTGCATTAGTAGGAGTTACATTAACGTTGAACTCTTCCTTCTCACAAGAAGTTAAAGTTGTAGCTAAAGCTACTACGGCTAACGCAAATACTGCACTTATGCCGTTTAAGAATTTAATCTTTTTCATCTCAATTAATTAATTAAAAATTTAACAATTCTGACTTAATAAAATATGGGTTAAAACTATTTTCTTCCATTATATTGTCACTAACTTCCGCTTTATACTGTCTATAATAGTACCTTTCATTACCTGCATTATAAACAATGCCCATATTAGCAGAGGTATTCACACGAGGTATATATCCTTTCCTTTTATATTTATAAGGAGGTAATGCCACTTGAAATCGGAAGCCTCCATTCATCTTTGCATGTTCTGCTTTCATTGCATAGAAACCAATCGAACAATAGCGAAAATGACGAATCATTTCAAATTTAACACCTTTCTCCTTCAATAAATACTGTTCTGCTTTCAGATTAAACTGAGTGTTAAATTGCGGCCAATAAAAGCTACCGCCCAAAGACCAAGTAACAAGTGCTGTCGAAGGATCATATACATAGCGAAATCCGCTCCAATATCCCATTCCTGTATACCCAATCCGAGCCATTAAGGAAAAGCGTTCATCCTTAAAAGGGCGATAAAATTCGGCGTCCACTCCATATTGGTCAGCACTAAAACATCCCACAGTCACTTTACCAAACACATTATACGGTAATCTAAAACGCTGTGAAATTGTAATATGTCCTGGATGAACTTTATCTTCAAACCTTCCATACCCATCATTATAAACCGGTATTTTCAACTGTGCCGTTAATTTCATACCTTTCCATAACGAAACTTCTATCGCAGGACTCAAATCAAACAAGACCTGGTAAATCTGTGTAATCACCAGATTCTTGAAAGCTAATTGAGGATACACCAATACATCAATCTTGAACAAAGAACTATTTTTCAACTTTATTTTCCGTGCATTTTTCCAAGTATCACCCAATTCATAGCTTACATTCCAGTCATCACGTTCTGCTTGGAGCACCGAATCCCCCTTTATGGGATGATAATAAAGAGAAATCTGAGGTACATTATTGTCCAGAACTATTATCCGGCATGACTTTTCTTCCGGTAAACCCATCTTTTGAATAACATCCACCGCTTTGCCTATGCCTACGCCTTGCAAACGATATGCAGAGTTCTGCAGAACATACACACGTTCATTGCCATCTTCTGTCCATCCAACATTTTCAAATCCCATTTCCACTAAAGCATCTACAGTACTTTCCCCCGTTTGGCAAATCCCTTTTAAAGGGAGCAAACAGTATAAAAAGAACGCTGCACACAGTGCTATTGTTTTAGTATTTAGGCACTTTCTTATGTTAGAGTTTTTATACCTCATCTTTTTCAACCATTTTTTGTGTTCGTATAACACAAAATATGCTGCAAAAATAGACACATTTTTAATAATACCAAAGATTTTTATATGAAAAAATGAAATAATGTTGTTTTTTCTTCAAAAGCCCCCAACAAATACTCAGAATGTTTATATGAAGTATATTAGCTATCTTAAAATCCTTAATATAGCTGTGCATAATTACTATACAGAATGTTGTTTTTTGTGCCAAATAGTCATTTTTCAGATGTTTTTGCTAATTCACTTTTCTCTGAAAAAGGATAAATAGAAGAAATATCTGCAAGAATTAAAGAGAATGACAAATTGCACTTCGCATTTAACCAACCCCTATGATATATTAGGAATTAAATCAATAGCTTTCTTTTTACTTTCATCTACAAGCTTTGCATAAATTTGTGTTGTTTGTATATTGGTATGTCCCAATAGTTTGGAGACCGTATATAAATCTACTCCCAGTGTCAGCATCATTGTTGCATGTGTGTGGCGCGCTGTATGAAATGTTACATGCTTTGATATCCCAGCTTGTTCAACCCATTTGTGTAAAATTACATTACTTCTCCCCAGTGAGACCAATCCGGCAAACACCTTTTCCGTTTCTGGTGCATTTCCTCTGTCTGGCAGATGTTTTATGGCTTCCGAACAGAGTGGAAGCGATATGGCTTCTTTCGTCTTCTTCTGAATAATACTCAATAGTGCATTGCCATTTTCATCATAGCGTATATCTTCCCATCTCAATGCAATAATATCACAATGCCTCAACCCACAAAAACAGCTGAATAAAAATGCTTTCCTTAATAAGGTATTATAAAAAGGAGTATGAACCAATCTGGTCAATTCCTTTATAGTAAGATAATCCCTTTCTGTTCGATTACGTTTTGGTTTGTCCTCGTTCTTTATCTTATTCATCGGATTAACAGTTATATAATCTTCAGAGACGGCCCTATTCAAGCAGTAGCGCAGCGTTTTCAAATAATAGAATTGGGTGTTAACATGCAATGTCTTTTCCTTCTTACAATGTTCTTGTTTTGTTTTCTTCAAGTAATCTATAAAACCCAACAAATAAGTCTTGTCCACCTTCCTTAGCAATATTCCATTCGGAGTATATCTTTCCAAATGGCATACAACGGCATGTATGGCACTTTTCCGTACTCTATTGTTCACACTTTGTTCTGCTATTAATTTCATATAGCCAGTCAGCTTCATATTGGACAATCTGTTATGATTAAATCCGTAAGTTTGATTATATATTTCCAAAATCTTCTGAGCCTTTATCGCATTTGCCAGATTTAGCGTCTCGACATTTCTTTTTTTATCAGCTTGATTATGTTCAGGGATAATATACAACTTTAAGAATTCGTATTGCCGCCTTCCATTCATATAAATATCCAGATATATGGATTGGCATCCATTAACCAATTTTTTTGTTCTCACCTTTATTGGCTCTTTTAAATTCAATTGCTTTTTCATATTCTTTAAATAAAAACATACAGTTTATTATTAGTAGTAACAAAGCAGTAACAAAAATCAATCCTACAAATTGCTTTCATGTTCTATCACTCTTGTCTTTTTTTATAATTACCTTATTAACTATCAAATATTTACAGTATAGGGCACAGCGTTACTGAAAGAACAAATATAATAATAAGCCAGTAACAATTAAACTATCAAGAGTGTGGCTATTGCTATGGCGGCGGAAACTTTCTCTGGAAATTTATTTTCCATCACTTTGCTTCTACACTTCCACCCACCTTCTGCATTCCCCTATCCATCGGCATTTGCCCTGCGGTGGAAGCAAGCCGAAAAGGTGGAAGCAAATTTTGCTTCCACCTGCCTGAAACGCCGAGGTTTTGCAGTAACCACCTGTTTACTAGCATAATATTACGTAAGAGCTACATAAATCAATCAGTTCGTTTTTCCTGCATTTTCGAGCTTGCTCTTCTACGAAATCGGTGGATATCGAGTTGGGCGGTAGGACGCATCATTCCGCAGGGACTATGAAAGGTACCGGTAGAGTGAGCCATTCAAGCGGATGATTTCTAACTCATGGCTATGAATAATGCCGTCTAATGTCCTTTAAGTTGTTGTACAATACATTTGCGCCCTATCCACAATAGATGTAGGCTACGTACTTCATCCGAAAAGTCTTGGGGTTAGTGACGCCTAACAGTCATGAACAACCCTGCTTACGGCCATAAAGCAATCGCTTGACGACCATTAGCAGAGTTGTTCATGGCCATTAGGCGTCATTAATCCCCTATGCAACAGCAGACAAACAAAGAGAGAGAAGCCAAGGATTGTCTGTGTTTTAGATAGAAAGCCCATTTATTAGCAGGTGTACCGGAAGAAAAGTCATGCCGCATAATAGTTCTGGATAATAATGTACCCCAGATTTCTCTTTATTATCATCCCATAAAGGGAGATTCGGTGCTCCAAGCAGAACGTGATGACTGGAATGTAAGCTATGAATTGGGTGATACTTGGAAAAATGCACGAAAAATAAAGTTGAAAAATAGTTCTTTGTTCAAGATTGATATATTGGTGTATCCGGAATTCTCTTTCAAGAACGTGATTATTACGCAGATTTATCAAATTCTATTTGATTTGAGCCCTGCAATAGAAATTTCGTTATGGAAGGGGATGAAAGCCACAGCACAAGTGAAGATACCGGTTTATAATGATGGATATGGAGCTCGGGAAGGAAAGGTTCATCCGGGTTTCCTAACTCTTTCACAACGTTTCAGGTTGCCTTATAATGTTTTTGGTAAATTCTCTGTAGGCTATTTTAGTGGTAACCGATATGGTGCTGATGTAGATTTCTTTCGCCCCTTTAAAGATGAACGTTTTTCTTTGTTGGCAAGAATAGGATATACGGGAGCTGGACGTTGGGACGGATTTAGGTTCCAATATGATCCTTCATTATGGCGTATGACGTGGTCTTTGGGTGGAAATTTCTATTGGCCACGATTTAATACACTGTTCACACTGAAGGCTGAACAGTATTTGTTGAAGGAAAAGGGGGTTCGGTTTGAAATGATCCGTCATTTCCGCTATTGTTCGATAGGCTTTTATGCGATGAAGGCGGAGCATGCCAAAGCAAATGGAGGATTTCGGTTTCAAGTGGCATTGCCTCCATACAAATATAAAAGAAGGGGGCATATCCCACGTGTGAATACTTCTACTAACATGGGCATTGCTTATAATGCGGGTAATGAAAGGTATTATTATAAGGACTATAAGGCAGAAGCAAGTGATAATATAATGGAAAGAAATAGTTTTAACCCATATTTTATTAAGTCAGAATTGTTAAATTTTTAATTAATTAATTGAGATGAAAAAGAAAATTTTTTTAAGTGGCGTAAATGCTAAATTAGCATTGGCGGCAGTGGCTTTGACAAGTGTGATGTTCACAAGCTGCGAAAAAGAAGAATTCAATGTTGCGCCTGTAGAATTGGACCCTGCAAGTGCTACTGTTGCTATTACTGTATATGATTTATCAGATGGTTCTATCATAAATGGTGCAAGCATTACAGAAAATGGTGCTGCTATTACTAGCAATCCTTTCGTAATTGAAGCTGGTTCAGATGGAAAGATTGCTGCTGCAACAAGAACTTTTGCAGCTACAAAAGACGAGTATCTGTCTGGAGAAGGCCAAGCTACTGTTCCTGCTTTGAATAAAGGACAATTTGCTTTGATTCCGGTAAGTATTTTCTTGCAACAAGAACTGAATGCTGCTGAAGATGTTGTTGTTGATCAGGATGAGGAAACTATTACCCCTAGTGAAGTTGGAGGAGAACAAAAAGGTGGTGAAAATACAAGTAGTAAAGAAAAAGAAATGGATCTGCCATATACAGCAAAAGTTGGACAAGAAGTTACTAATATTGCTGCTGTAAATGCATCGATTGATGCTATGCCTATAACTAGAGGATTGTCTGATGATGAAGTAAAAAAGGTGTTGAAAGCATTGGTTAAATCATATAGCCCGGGTATCACAGATGTAACTTATACTAAGAAAGTAACAGTTCCTGCTTATACTATTGTAACTTTGAAGACTACTACAGAATACGAAACTTCTGATAATACAATCTCTACAGTGGTGGATGGCAAACTGTACACTATTCCTAATGTAAAGATTAAGAAGGTAGTTAAGACTGTTGTAGATCCAGTCTTTACTTCAACTGAACATGGTCATGGTCACGGTCATGGCAATGGTAACAATGCCGGTGGTGGTGACGGTGCTGCTGAATAATAATAGTTTTAGTTATTATTTTAATTTTAAACTAAAGGAATAATGAAAAGTAAATTAGTAATAGCCTCCTTATTATTAGCAGGCGCTTGTGCAGCAAATCTGAATGCACAAGAAAAAACGAACTACTACACTCCGAAATGGAGCGATAATATTTTCGTGAGTGTAGGTGGTGGTGTCCACGCTATCAACAATGATGGTTTCAATAAATTGGCTCCGCATTTCAGCGTATCAGTTGGTAAGTTGATTACTCCGACATGGGGTGTACGTGCCCAGTTCAATGGCGTTACTCAGCACTTGTGTCTGGATAACTCATATTGGGAACACAATAAGACGTACTTTGGTGGTAACATTGATGCAATGATCAATCTTTCTACATTGTTCGCAGGCGTTAATCCTAACCGTTTCTTTGAAGTTTATGGATTCTTGGGTCCTCAAGTAACTGTTGCAAAGTCAGCAAATGTGCTGATTCAAAACGATGGAACAATGATTCCTGATGGAGATGAAAAGGCTAG
The DNA here is from genome assembly GCF_013874375.1 of Bacteroides sp. CACC 737. Taxonomy (NCBI): domain Bacteria; kingdom Pseudomonadati; phylum Bacteroidota; class Bacteroidia; order Bacteroidales; family Bacteroidaceae; genus Bacteroides; species Bacteroides sp. CACC 737. The sequence continues at coordinate 915,723 of NZ_CP059408.1, read as the reverse complement.
AGCACGTGTAGGCGCTTCTGCCGGTTTGGGCTTGAAGTTCAATATCAACACCAAGTGGACCATTGACGTAGAAGCTCGCGGTGCCATCGCTCCGTCCATTTTCGGTAATATCAGCAGCCATCGCAAGGCTGAAGGTACAGGTATGCTGACCGCAGGTGTTAGCTACATCTTCGGCGGTAAGAAGTTCGTTCCGGTTTCTAAGATTGACGAAGACGCAGTCAATGCGGAAATCAACAGATATAGAAGTGAACTGGCTCAGGCTCAGGCTGACCTGGCTAACTGCAAGAATGCACTGGCCAACGCTAAACCTGAAGTTAAGGAAGTGACCAAGGAAGTTGAAGTTGCCGGTCCGCGTGCCATCTTCTTCAAGATTGGCAGCGCCCGTCTGGACGACTATGGCAAGGTTAACATCGAACTGGCTGCCAAGATTCTGAAGGCTAATCCGGACAAGAAGTACAAAGTTGCAGGTTATGCTGACAAGGCTACCGGTAGCGCTTCTTGGAACCAGAAGCTGTCCGAAAAGCGTGCCCAGGTTGTTTACGACGCTTTGATTGCTCAAGGTGTTGACAAGGACCAGCTCGAACTCGTAGGATTCGGTGGTACTGAAAACATGTTCGGTAAGAACTTCCTGAACCGCGTAGTTATCCTGGAATAATACACTCCAAGTGACAAATAGACTCTAAAAATGAAGGCGTCTGGGACTCAGACGCCTTTTTTTGGTACTATGTCCGATGCATGTTATAAAGCAACCCATTTTTTATCAGCGACTGAATTTATATGTGATGATGAAGTTTAAGCTATTCTTTATTGTTCTGTTTTGCAGCCTTTCCCTTTCGGCCTTTTCCCAGTTGACGTATGGTACAACCGGGCTGTTGCATGCGCCCTCTGCGGAGATGCAGCGCGACAAGACTTTCATGGTCGGCGGCAACTTCCTGAACAAGGAGCTCACACCGCCCACCTGGTACTATCATACCTACAACTATTTCCTGAACGTCACCATCTTCCCCTTTCTGGAAGTGGCCTACACGTGTACGCTCTTCAAGGCGGAGGCGTTGGGATTGAAGCCATACGGGTACAGCGGATTCACGAACCAGGACCGCTACTTTTCCGCCCGTCTGCGTGTGTTGAAGGAGGGGCAGTTCTGGAAATACATGCCGGCTGTCGTGCTGGGGACGTCCGACCCGTTCACTTCTTCCGGCGGCGGCCAGGTAGGCACCACGGAAGGTAACGGCTATTACAGCCGTTTCTATATTGCCGCCTCCAAGCATATACCCGTTGTGGGTAAGGAGGAGATCGGTGTCCATCTTTCCTACCTTTACAACAACCGCAAGGAGTACAAACTGAATGGCTTTGCACTGGGTGTCACCTACAATCCCACCTTCCATCCGCAGTTGAGGGTGATAGCGGAGTACGACTCCAAGGACTTTGCTTTGGGAGCCACTTATCTGCTGTTCAAGCATCTGCATGTGCAGGTCGAAATGCAGAGGATGAAATATTTCACGGGAGGGCTGACATACAAAATTCATTTGAAATAAGAAGTAAGTCAAAGTCTCGTTGACTCCATAAAAAAAGCAGCTAAAGTATGACATCAACTTTAACTGCTTTTATTCTAATAGACCAATTTTACATTGTCAATCCATAGCGAATTGCCAGGAGAACCTATATAAGCACCACCATGACTAGAGGTGAATTGCAACAGCAAATGAGTGGGCACATCGTCCTTCGTCCCCCAGGCAACCTCCTTAATAGGCACACTCTCTCCTTTACTGTTAACTGCATAGCGTTCTTCAACCTGAAGACGCATCATGTGGGCCTTGTATGCAGGGTCACCGGTGATATCACCGTACATGATGGAATAAGTGGCATTATTATGCCAATCGGTAGTAGTATAATATCGTACGACCATCGTTCCTACACGCTTGGCATAGATATTCCCCTTCTCATCTTCCCAACGCTTTTGCAGAAACAGATTCACTTCCGGGAAGTCCTTTCCCTCAACATCTGTGATACGGCTAAAGCCCGTTGCACGGATACGCTTCTCGCGGTCGGACATCTTTACTTTATAATCAAACTGTATGGCGATAGGTTTCTTTGTAAACGGTATGCCGGAATTCAGCATTTTCTGCGGATTCTTGGTCCCTTTGATAGGTTCGTGCACCTCACCCAGAAACATGGAGCCGGCAGCCAGCACCGTGATATCCACTATTCCAAAAACCTTCACACTCTCCATACGGGTGTCCATACGGGCACAGAAACCATCTCCTCGCTTTTCCGGGAAAACAGAAGTATTGGTTTTCGTGATACCGGCTACCCGGGCCATCACATTGGATGTCGCCCAGGGCGAACCTCCCATATTCTTGTATGCCTTGGTCTCGGTGACAGTAGCAGTAGGCCCGATGGCATATACATTCTTCGTGGCACCGCCAATAATACCGGATTCCTTGATTTGGCGGTCAATCCATTGATCCATATTTCCGAAAGGAATCATCTCTACCTCGTGCTGCTGTGCAGAAACTGCTCCGCAACAGAGCATGGCAGACAGCACTCCCAATATACGAACTTTCTTTTGAATCATTTCTCTCATTAATAATTGACAATCATTATAAATCGTACTTCCACTGTTCCAGCGCAAAATTCCAGTTATCCTGAACCAACTGCACTGTACGCTCATCATACTTGTATTTATTCTTCTTATATCCTTTCTTTCCGCCTACATACTTTTCAATATCGGCACGTGCCTCTGCAAAGCCCGGAATGGACAAAGCCTTGTAGATATGTTCAGTCATTCCCATTGCATCCGCTTCGAAGTCTTCAAACTTCACCTCTATCAAGTTTCCTTTAGGAATGCATGTCTTGTCCGCTTCGTACTTATGATACAGTTTGGCATAAATGGACAAAATATTCTTCTCAAGCTCCTCATTACTGATATCCTGCAACTTCAACGGCTGAATGGTGTTAGTAAAGAAACTACGTGTGCTTTCGAAAACAGTATAAGGATTACGCATCAGATAGATAAACTTAGCATTGGGGAACATCTTGACAAGCTCTTTCACACGTCCCGTATGAGGCGGATTCTTACTAAGAAACTGAGTTCCCTTCGTATTCCAAAGAGAGATTTTTATCAATTTGACGAAAGTCTCCTCAAACACTTTCAGTTCTTTCTCTGTAATATCATCAAACAGCAGATATTTATCGGCATACTCTTGCTGATATTCGGGCAGGAACCAGAAATTATAATAGGTGTAGGGCATCATATTTGCCAAAGCAAACTCCTCTTCTTGCGGAAGGTCGACGGCAAGCTCCATATTGTCCGTGGGGCGTTTGTCCGGCATCAGCCAGCTCATGTTCTTCTTAAAGAAAGGCTGCCCCCACATCATGAGATGCGGAAATACAGTCTGGTATGTCGTGTTGTAGCCGAAATGCTTGTCACAGGAGAAAACATTATGCACAAACGTAGTCCCGCTACGCCAATGTCCCAAAATGAATACCGGATCATGCTCCAGGGGCTTATCTGCCAGGAGCTTTTCATAACGTCTGTCCTGCAGAGGAGCCAAAGTGGACAGCAGGCGGCAGACAGCTTTTGTCAGCCGATACTTGCCTTTGTAGGCAGCACCGATGTCACGACCGCCCGTTATATCCTTGAATGTTTTCCAATCTGCGCCTACCAATGTGTTTATAGGAAGCTTGTTGAATTCTAATAGTCCCATTATAGTCTATATATTAATATATTACAGTTTCTCTCCCACTCTATCAAAAAGCTGTTTATTCTTTTTCCACAACCACTGCAATGCCTTGGCGCTCCAACTCCTTCACAGCCTTTTCTATGGCTTCGTAATGTTCGGGAGCTATACCCAGCTTAGACAAATTCAGTATAGGCAGGTCTTCGGACAAGTGCATCTCCTTATCCTCCACCCTATCGATAATCATACCTACAGCACTGGTATTGTTGGTTATCGGGTCTATCAGGATGAACGAACCGGTAGCCTTATTCTGCCGATAAGGGTCAAAGAAAAGCTCTTTGGCAGTGGTCAGCACCACGCGCGCAATCTGATTGAGCTGCATCGGCAATGTTTCCTTGCTCAACTTTCCGTTGTCAATGGAAAGATGCTCCATCGTATTGACATCCACTTTATACTTGATGCTGTCGATGCGGGTGCGGCTTATATTGGTGGTCTGTTTGATGAAGAATGATTTGTTGATATCCATCGGCTCTTCATCCATCCAAACCAGCATCGTTTCAAAATTGCGGTCCATGACGGGCAGGTTATCCGGATGTACCAGCATTTCCCCTCTCGACACATCTATTTCGTCCTCCAAAGTCAAGGTGACGGACTGGGGCGGAAAGGCGTAATCCAATTCACCGTCGTATGTAACTATACTCTTGATATGCGACTTCTTACCGGAAGGCAATGCCATCACTTCATCTCCCTTACGAACAATACCCGAAGCCACCTTGCCGCAAAAACCACGGAAATCAAGATTGGGGCGCAAGACGTATTGAACCGGGAAACGAAAATCCTTCAAATTATGATCGTTGTCAATATGTACCGTCTCCAGGAAGTCAAGAAGTGAAATACCCTCATACCAAGGAGTACGTTCCGATTTCTCCACTACATTGTCCCCGTCCAAAGCTGACAGCGGAATGCAGTTTACGTCAGGAATACCCAATGGAGCTATAAACTTCCGATATTCATCGACTATCTCATTAAAACGTTCTTCGGAGAAATCCACCAGGTCCATCTTATTGACAGCAAGCACCACATGCTTGATGCCAAGCAACGACACCAGGAAAGTATGCCGGCGCGTCTGCGTAATGACACCCATACGTGCATCCACCAGAATAATTGCCAGGTTAGCCGTAGAGCCTCCGGTAATCATGTTGCGTGTGTACTGCTCGTGTCCCGGAGTGTCGGCAATGATAAACTTACGGTTGTTGGTCGAGAAGTAGCGGTATGCCACGTCGATGGTGATGCCTTGTTCGCGCTCTGCCTTCAAGCCGTCCAGCAAAAGGGCGTAGTCAATGTGGTCGCCGGCATTTCCCATGCGCTTGCTGTCGCGTTCCAGTGCGTCCAGCTGATCCTCATATAGTTTCTTGCTGTCGAACAACAGACGGCCTATCAATGTGGATTTTCCGTCATCCACAGAACCGGCAGTCAGTAAGCGCAATAAGTCTTTCTGCTCATCCTTATCAAGAAAAGCCTTTATATCAAGTGTAGAATCGTTCATCCTTAATGATTTAATTTTTAATTCTTAATTTTTAATTCCTTTAGAAGTATCCCTCGCGCTTCTTCTGCTCCATGCTTGCGTCTTGGTCGAAGTCAATGACACGGGTCGTCCGTTCACTCTTGGTGGTGGTCATCATTTCCTCGACAATCTTCTCGATGGTATCGGCATCGCTTTCCACAGCACCGGTCAACGGCCAGCAACCCAGCGTACGGAAACGCACCATACGCATCTTTATCTGGTCGCGGTACTGTTCAGGCAAGCGGTCGTCATCCGCCATTATCAGATTTCCGTCAATCTCCACACAAGGACGTTCCTTGGCAAAATACAACGGCACAATAGGAATATTTTCCAAACGTATATATTGCCAGATGTCCAGCTCCGTCCAATTACTTAACGGAAATACTCGGATACTCTCTCCTTTATGTACCCGGGCATTATAAATATCCCACAATTCGGGACGCTGGTTTTTGGGGTCCCATTGATGGAACTTGTCACGGAAGGAGAAAATACGCTCTTTGGCGCGTGACTTCTCCTCGTCGCGGCGAGCGCCACCGAATGCCGCATCAAACTTATACTTATCCAATGCGTGGAGCAAAGCCTGCGTTTTCATCAGGTCCGTATGCACCTTGCTGCCATGCGTAAAAGGTCCGACACCTGCATTGAAAGCTTCCATATTGCTTTCCACTATCAGGTTCCAACCATACTTCTTGGCATACTCGTCACGGAACTGTATCATCTCCTTAAACTTCCACTTGGAATCGATGTGCATCAACGGGAACGGCACTTTGCCGGGAGCAAACGCCTTTTCGGCCAAGCGCACCATAACCGAAGAATCCTTGCCGATACTATACAGCATCACCGGATTCTCAAACTCCGCTGCCACTTCACGGATAATATGAATGGACTCTGCTTCGAGTTCCTTCAAATGGCTCAATTTATATTCTTCTTTCATTATATCTTATTTCTTCTGAATTCTTGGTAAAATGAGTTCCAACAATTTATTGACCGATTCTTCCAGGCTGAGAACAGAGGTGTCCAACGTCAGAGCCGGATGAGCCGGTTCCTCAAAAGGAGCGGAAATGCCCGTAAAATTTTTAATTTCTCCCTTACGTGCCTTGGCATAAAGCCCCTTCACGTCACGGCGCTCACACTCTTCAAGCGGGGTGCTGACATAAACTTCCAGAAAATCGTCTTGTCCGATAATATCAGCTGCCATTTCACGAATATCGTTATTAGGACTGATAAAAGCCGCGATTGTTATAACCCCCGTATCAAGAAAGAGTTTGGAAACTTCGGCTATACGCCGGATATTCTCCACACGGTCGGCCTCCGTAAAGCCGAGGTTACTGTTGATGCCACTGCGGATGTTGTCACCATCCAGGATACGGCAAAGCAATCCCCTTTTATGAAGTTCGCGCTCCAAGGCAATGGCTATCGTACTTTTGCCGGAGCCGCTCAAGCCGGTAAACCAAATCATCACGCCGTGCTGCTTCAACAAGTCTTCTTTGTCCTTCCGCATCAGCATTCTGTCGAATATCGGATATATGTGGTTGTTTTCTTCCATATGTTATTATTTCTTCTTTTTTAAAATGGCCAAATTAAAGGAATCAAGAAAATGGATATCAGGAAAGTAATGATATTCAAAGGTAACCCGATGCGTACAAAATCCGTGAACTTATAGTTACCGATACCTTGTACAATCAAATTAGTCTGATACCCTATAGGAGTAGAGAAACTGGCGGAAGCCGCCATACAAATTACAACGAAGAAAGGCATCGGGCTGACTCCCATCTGTGAAGAGATGGAAAGTGCCAATGGAAAAGCGAGTGCCGCAGCCGCATTATTCGTAATCAGTTCCGTAAACAGGTTCGTTATGATAAACATAGCAGCCAGTAACACGTGGGGGCCATAATGATGGCTCATCCCTATAATGAAATGCGCCACAGCGTCTGCCACTCCGGAATTCACCATCGCCTTGCTGATAGCAAAAGCACAAGCAATCGTTATCAGAATATCCCAAGATATATATTTGGTATACTTGCGGGCCGGGAATATCTTTGTCCAGGCCATAATGATAGTAGTAATGGAAACGAAGAAAAACATATCCAGCTTGATTTCCGGGAAAGCTTCCTTGACAGCCGGAAGTTCACCGACCGTTGCCCCCACTATCATCAATATCAGCAAAGCCAAGGCAAACCAGCGCTTTCCCTTTCCGGGCACCGGCTCCGTATCCTTGCCATTGGCCAGCAACACGAACACCGAAGATTCCCCCCAGGTCTTTATAAAAGAGTCATCAGCCATCACCACCAGCGTGTCTCCTTCGCGGAGATATTCATTTTCCAGATTTCCGGCAATGCTCTGACCGCTACGCTTAATCTCCTTCACTTCGGCCCCATAATGCCGCTTGAAGTTAAAATCACCAAGTTTCTTGTTGATACCGGGAAAACGGGCGCCGAGTACAGCCTCCACCCGATGCAAATCTCCATGCTCCTCCGGCTCCTCATCCAGCTTTACCGCATCCGTACGAACATCCGGCAAAAGCCTTGAGGAGAAAGCGAACAGATAAAGGATACCCGCAATCGCGACGAAAATTCCTACTTTGCCCAACTCGAACATAGTGAAACCTTCATATCCGGCTTCCAATATCATGCCATGCACCACCAGATTGGTTGATGTGCCTATTAATGTACAGATACCACCAAGTATTGTAACGTATGAAAGAGGTATAAGAAACTTGGTAGCAGGCAATTTTACCGATTCAGCCCAACGCTTGATAATGGGAGCAAAGATAACAACCACCGGAGTATTGTTTAGAAAAGCTGAAATGAAGGCAATGGTGGGCAACATGCGGAACTGCGCTTTAAAGACTGTAGTCTTACCCTGCGGAAGCAGCTTCTTGATTATTTGCCCCAAAGCACCCGACTGCCTGATGCCTTCACTGACAAGAAACAGCATGGCAACAGTCATCATCCCCTTATTACTGAACCCTTCCAACATCTCCTTAGGAGTAAGGATGCCTGCACACAAGAACAATACTACGACAGAAAAGAGCACCATGCCCGGACGCATTTTATCCAGAACCAAGGCAATCACCATACCCAACAATGCCAATAGTACAAACAATATCTCAAATGTCATACAGTCGTTATTTTATTTCAGTATGCTTGGGCTCTACGATAAACCACGGATTCAGCAAATCCTCCTTATTATATTGCAAAGGTTCTTCCTTCCCCACCTGATAAATTTCCATTCCGGCAGCACGTGCAATAGCATGCCCAGCCGCCGTATCCCATTCCATCGTAGGGGCAAAACGAGGATATACATCAGCCTTACCTTCAGCTACCAGACAAATCTTGATGGAACTTCCACTTGATATAAGCTCAACTTCCGCATGGCTGCATTTCATCTTCTCGATATAATCTTCTGTCTCGGGCGTCAGATGCGAACGGGAAGCCACAATGACAAATCGTTCGTGCATACCTGTTTCCGGCAGCCGGACAGCTTTCGCAATCAATTCATCCCAGGACATTCCATTACGCGCAGTAATACCGGATAGCTTATAAGCACCCGAATCATGCACTCCAAAATAGAGCTCCTTTTTTACCGGCACATAAATAACTCCCATTACCGGTACCGAGTGATGCACCAAAGCTATATTCACCGTAAACTCACCGTTCCTCTTGATGAACTCCTTCGTACCGTCCAAAGGGTCTACAATCCATAAGGTTTCCCAATTTCTACGCTCTGAAAAAGGCAAATGTTTACCTTCCTCGCTTAGCAGAGGGAAAGGTGTATCAGCCAAAAAACGGCAGATAGTTTCATGAGCTTTACGGTCGGCAATAGTAAGAGGAGAATTATCCGCTTTTTTTTCTACCTGAAAATCCGATGCCGGATCATCGTAAATGGAAAGAATTTTCTCGCCAGCCTGCAAAGCGGCATCAATCGCATTCAGTATATATCGTCGTTCCATACTATATTCTTCTCAAAGATAAAGCACAAAATTAAAAACTTTTTTAGGTCCAAAAGTTTCCACCTCTTGTTTTATAACTTCTTTTAAACGAAAGAGAGAATATTATAAGCACTTTTCACAATCAGGAAAATCAATCCGGAACAGAAAAATAGAGTGAAGTATTCACGAAGGAGAAGGAAATAAAGAAACTGTGACAACATGAGTTTATCAGAGCCTTTCCTCAGTTAGTTCATTAGTTCACAGCACTGAACACTTTGTTTCAGCATAGGAAAACAAGTTGTTTCAGTATATAAAAACATTTTGTTTTTATGCAATAGGACGAGATGTTTTGTTAAGAGAAACAAAGTGTTCTCTTTAATGAAACAAACTGTTCCGTTAAAGGAAACACTTTGTTTTGCCAAACCAAACACATGACAGCGCCAGCCTTCACATTCTTTCGGCATATCATGAAAAAGGCAGTAACTTCGCAGTTACTGCCTCATCTTGAAAGGAAACATACATTCCTTTCTGTTATGAATTACCAAAAAGAATTCTATTAATTGATGCTGTACAGCAACCATGCCTTCTGGAAGTCATCATTCGAAGGATGTTTAGCTTTGAAAGAGTCACGCAGATTCTCGGCGGATGCTCTGTCATCGAATGTACCGATAACTACACGATACAGATTTCTTTCTGCATTGTAAACCACCATTGCAGTATAACCTTCATTCACCAATGTCTGCTTCACACCTTCCGCATTAGCTTTCACGCTATAAGCTCCGCAAACTACACTAAAGGTTTTCAAGCTGGTACCACCTGATACCACAGTCACCTTTTCCTGACGCATGTCGGCAGGTGCACTTTCCACTACCTTTACTTCTACCGGAGCGGTAACTACTGGAGCCACCTCTTCAACAGGGGCAGTTGTCTGCGGCTCGGCCAATTCCTGCTGTTTTGCCTTTTCATATGCTTTCTTATAAGCACTTTCACTTGATTTACAAGAAGAGAATGCCAGAGCTATACATACTCCCATTCCCAATACGGCTAATTTTTTCATCTTTTCTATTGTTTTTATTAGTAAAATCGTCTATTCTTATCTTTATCTCAAAATTTCCGAAATACAGATTTCGTACCCTCATATTCCAAACGCAATGAAGAGTAGGATAAATCTTCTACTTTAAAGATACGTTTTCCTTCCGGCCACCCGAAATAAGTATCATAGTTTTTATCGTTAACACTTTCAGGCAACAAAATAATGGAAATTTCAGCACCTTTCAAAGAATAATTTCCAAAAAACGTAGTCGCCCCCCCATCTTTCAACAAACATATGGCAGAAAAACTTCCTTTTTGAAAATTATAAAATACACTGTCCACTTTCTCTGATGTACCGTCGGCATATTGGTACTGACGCAACTGCCACTTACCCGCCAAGTCACCCCCACCATTCATGCAAGCAGTCAAGGTACAAGTCACCAATACAATCCAAAGGTATTTTAAATGCAATTTCATCATTTTTCCATGCCACTATCTAAATATGGAACAAAAGTACACCATAACATGCGATTATACCTCAGCATCCTTAGTTAAATATAATTAAACCACTCCATAAAAAGAGATTTCCCGGAAGACTTGACGTATATTTGCCAAATATAAACAGAGCATGAGGCTCACTTAATTGATTACATGACATTTGAAAATTTGAATTTGATAGAACCTATATTGAAGGCTCTTCAAGAAGAGGGGTATTCCACCCCTACCCCAATCCAGGAAAAATCGATCCCTATATTACTTCAAGGAAAAGACTTATTAGGATGTGCTCAAACCGGAACAGGCAAAACCGCCGCATTTTCCATCCCTATCTTGCAAAAGTTATATAAAACGGATAACCGCAAAAGTATCAAAGCACTCATTCTGACGCCGACCCGCGAGCTGGCCATACAGATAGGAGAATGCTTCAGTGCATATGGTAAGTATACCGGATTGAGACATGCCGTCATCTTCGGCGGTGTAGGACAAAAGCCACAGACAGATGAACTGAAACGTGGAGTACAAATACTGGTTGCAACTCCCGGACGACTGCAAGACCTGGTCAACCAAGGTTTCATTAACCTAAAAGCGCTCGAGTTCTTCGTATTGGACGAAGCAGACCGGATGCTGGACATGGGATTCATACATGATATCCGGCGCATATTAAAGTTATTGCCCGCAAAACGGCAGACTCTCTTCTTTTCGGCCACAATGCCTCCGGAAATAGAGACCTTGGCAAACTCCATGCTGACGCACCCCGAGAAAGTGGAAGTCACCCCTGCATCGTCTACGGTTGACACAATCTCCCAATCAGTCTATTTCGTTGAGAAAAAAGAGAAAAAAGACTTACTCATTCATCTGCTGAAGAATCCGGCTATCGAATCCGTACTTATCTTCACCAGAACTAAATATGGAGCAGACAAACTTGCACGTATCCTCAGCAAGTCCGGAATAAGAGCCGAAGCCATACATGGAAACAAGTCGCAGAATGCCCGACAGCGAGCACTGACCGGCTTTAAGAACCATGAACTGCGCGTACTGATAGCAACCGATATTGCAGCACGAGGCATCGACGTGGACCAACTATCACACGTCATCAACTACGAGTTGCCCAACATTCCGGAAACATACGTACACCGTATCGGACGAACCGGACGTGCCGGCCACGACGGTATTGCTCTCTCTTTTTGCGAATCGGAAGAACTGCCTTACCTGAAAGATATCCAAAAATTGATAGGGAAAAGCATCCCAGTAATAAAAGAACACCCTTTTGTCACCGCCGATGGCTTAAAAGCCCAAGAAATCAAGACTGAAGAAATTAAAGCTAAAACCAAGGAAAACAAAATCTATCGCGGGAGCCGTACGAATGGAGACTTTTGGAGAAGAAAAAAGCAAACCTCGCAAAACAACACCCAAAAAGGAGTTGGAAGATAAGGACAATCATAAAAAAACTGATATTCCGAACAAAGTTTCAAAAAAAATTGTTAGTTTTGTCGTACGAACCTCAAAAAAGAAAGGAATATCATTATGAAAGGATTAAATGTTTTAGCAGCTTTCCTGGGTGGCGCCGCAGTAGGTGCAGCCCTCGGTATCTTATTTGCTCCTGAAAAAGGAGAAGACACCCGTAACAAAATCGCAGAAATTCTCCGTAAGAAAGGGATTCGTTTGAACCGAAGCGAAATGGAAGACTTGGTAGATGAAATTGCTGCGGAAATCAAAGGCGAGGTAACGGAATAAGGTAAAAAGCAGAACCACTATGTTTGCAGACGACAAAAGTATAGAAAATATGCAGCAGCTCTTCATTGAATTCAAGAAATACCTGGAGCTGCAAAAAGAATACACCAAACTGGAAGTCACCGAAAAACTGTCCAAACTGCTTTCTACGCTTTTATTGGTGCTATTGGTCGTTATACTCGGCGTAGTGGTTCTGTTTCATCTGTCGTTTACGCTGGTCTATATCTTAGCTCCGCTGGTAGGTGGGCTAATGATGAGTTTTGCACTTATCACGTGCTTCCATATCCTACTCATCGTTCTGCTTGTCCTATTCCGCAAAAAACTCATTATTGATCCGACAGTAAAACTTATCGCAGAATTATTCTTAGACAATTAATTCGAAATATTCATGGATAATACGACCAATACCACTCCCGTCACTTTAGAAAGCATCGCCCAGAAAAAAGCCATGCTGCTACAAGAAATACGACTCCAGAAAGAAATCATGACTGGGCTTACACAAGAAATTTTTGCTCCGCTGGAACCAGCTACCAACAAGGCAAATGCCATGATGAGAGCATTCAACACCGGTATGGCTGTTTTTGACGGTATAGTATTGGGGGTAAAGGTAATGAAGAAATTCAGAAAAATATTTGGAAGAAAGAGATAGAATATCGGATAAAAAAAGAGGGGATGACCATAACAGTCATCCCCTCTTTTTTTATCCGATATAGTCTAAGCACTTTTATACGTACGTCTCAAGCAACTTCACTGCTCCTTCAGGCACAATCGTCACTTCTTGGGTTGCAGCCGGCAGCAGGATTGTTTCGCCCGCCTGTACAGAAACTTCATTCTTCTCATTATCAATAATACGGCAAGAGCCCTCCACACAAATAAAGATAACAAAAGAATCCAGTTCAGAATAGTCACAAGTGATTTCTTCCGTCATGTCATAGATTGAAGTCGTGAAATACGGGCTTGCCACCATTTCTACCGGTTCATTCTGCACCTGATCGTATTCCGTACGAAAATCGTCCTGCACATCTGCAAAATTAATGGCATCAATAGCCTGGCTTGTATGCAGTTCTCTTGATTTACCGTCCTTATCCTTACGATTGTAATCAAAAATACGGTAAGTGATATCCGACGTTTGCTGTATTTCTGCTACAAAAGCTCCCGCACCGATTCCATGTACACGACCTGCAGGCACATAAAACACATCGCCCGGTTTGATGGCACAAGTCTGCAGAACATCCGCAAACGTACCATTATACACTCGTTCCTTATATTCTTTCGGAGTAATCTGCTCTGCAAAACCGGAAATCAGCTTGGCACCCTGGTCAGCAGCAATAACATACCACATTTCATTTTTACCAAAACTGTTATGACGTTTCTTAGCCAACTCGTCACCCGGGTGTACCTGAATCGACAAGTCCAACTTGGCATCAATAAACTTTATCAACAAAGGAAACTTATTTCCGAAACGTGCATAGTTAGCTTCTCCTACCAGGTCTTCCTTATACTTTCTGACCATATCCGGCAGCGTTAATCCTTTGTCAGCACCATTGGCCACTATAGACTCACTACCTTCTACTGCCGACACTTCCCAACTCTCGCCTACATTAGCAAGGGTATCATTCAAATGTTTGAATGGAATAATCTTGTCGCCTCCCCAAAGCGTCTGCTTCAGAATAGGCTCAAATTTTAGAGGATACATTCGTTGTTTTTATTAGAACTTTCTGTTAATGATGTGATTTTTTAGATTTCGGGAGCAAACATACAAAAAATATCAATTTGTATTCCATTTGTTAAACGCTAAACTTTCCTAAAATGTTCTCCACATTTCCTTCCAATTGCTTGGGGGAACAAAAGAATTTCTTTTTATTTGCAAGAAATTTAATTAATACCATGGATATGATAAACACTACTCCAACAGAAAGTAATTTGTCCGGTTTAAGCCCAAAAGACTTTCAAAAGGATATAAATAACAAAAAGACAGATTTGTTTATCCTGAAGAATGCCCAGGGAATGGAAGTTGCAGTTACTAATTACGGTTGTGCAATACTTTCCATCATGGTACCCGACAAAAATGGCAAATATGCCAATGTTGTATTAGGACACGACAGTATTGAACATGTAATCAACAGTCCGGAACCTTTTCTAAACACTACCATCGGACGCTACGGCAACCGGATAGCCAAAGGAAAGTTTACTTTATACGGCGAAGAGCACCAATTGGCAATCAACAATGGTCCCAACTCACTGCACGGCGGTCCGACTGGCTTCCATACCCGTGTATGGGATGCCGTCCAGCCAGAGCAATCAACAGTCATCTTCAACTACACATCCGCTGACGGCGAAGAGGGCTTCCCCGGAAATCTCGAAGTAGAAATGACTTATCGCCTGGAGGATGAGACCAATGCTCTGGTCATCGAATACCGGGCTACTACCGATAAAGCCACCATCGTCAATCTGACCAATCACGGATTCTTCAATCTTGCCGGTATAGCCAATCCCTCTCCTACAGTCTTAAACAATATCGTTACCATCAACGCAGATTTTTATGTACCCATCAATGAAGTATCCATTCCTACCGGAGAGATATTGAAAGTAGAAGGTACTCCAATGGATTTCCGTACTCCCCATACTCTTGGTGAACGAATTGATGAGAAGCATACACAAATTGTGAATGGCGCAGGATATGACCATTGCTATGTACTGAACAAGACTGAAAGTGGAGAGTTGAGCCTTGCAGCCACCTGCATGGAGCCCAACAGCGGACGAACCATGGAAGTATATACCACTGAAAATGGCGTCCAGCTCTACACTGGAAACTGGCTCGGAGGCTTTGAAGGTGCCCATGGAGCCACTTTCCCTGCAAGAAGTGCAGTCTGCTTTGAGGCCCAGTGTTTTCCCGATACACCCAACAAGCCCCATTTTCCGTCGGCAGTATTGCTACCGGGTGATGAGTACCAGCAAGTGACAATCTACAAGTTTGGTGTACAAGAATGAAATAACTAATCCAATTTATAAACTTATTAATTTTACAAAACCATGACACAACAAAAACAGAATGGTAAACTCATCGCAATTATCACGATGATCTTCCTTTTTGGTATGATTTCATTTGTTACCAACCTTGCTGCCCCTATGGGAATCGTACTGAAAAATCAGTTTTCAGTATCCAACGCTTTAGGAATGTTGGGTAACTTTGGTAACTTTATTGCATATGCAGTGATGGGAATACCAAGCGGCATCTTACTACAACGGGTAGGGTATAAAAAAACGGCATTGATAGCAGTAGCTGTAGGCTTTATCGGTGTAGGTATCCAATATTTATCCGGTCATTCAAGCCCTGATATGGCTTTTGCCGTATATTTGATTGGCGCTTTCATCGCCGGTTTCTCCATGTGTTTGCTTAATACAGTGGTCAACCCGATGCTGAACAAGCTCGGCGGTGAAGGTAACAAAGGAAACCAGCTTATCCAAGTGGGCGGCTCTTTCAACTCCGTAATGGCCACCATTACTCCGATGTTCGTAGGTATCCTGATTGCCGGTTCCATTGAAAAAGCTACCATCTCTCAGATATTCCCTGTAATGTACACGGCAATGGCTGTATTTGCCATCGCGTTCTTCGTTCTTCTGATTGTGCCCATACCGGAACCCAATGCTGCAACTTCAACAGAACCTATCGGTAAGTTGATGTCAGGCGCTTTAAAATTCCGCCACTTCATTTTGGGAGCTATAGCAATCTTTGTATATGTAGGTGTTGAAGTTGGTGTACCGGGCACCTTGAATTTGTTCTTAACCGACCCTATTGAAAAGGGAGGAGCCGGCATTTCTTCCACTATTTCCGGTTTTGTTGTAGGTACATATTGGTTCCTCATGCTGATTGGACGTCTGGCCGGTGCTTCATTGGGTGCAAAAATCTCCAGTAAGGCAATGCTTACCTTTACTTCCGCATTAGGTTTACTTTTGGTATTCCTTGCCATCTTCTCATCTACCGGTTCGCTTGTCAATCTGCCAGTACTCCAACAAAGCGCTACGGGAGGTCTCTCTTTCGGATTTGCAGAAGTACCTATCAATGCAATGTATCTGGTACTGGTAGGTCTGTGTACTTCCATCATGTGGGGTGGCATCTTTAATCTGGCCGTAGAAGGATTGGGTAAATATCTGGCAGCCGCTTCCGGTCTGTTCATGGTATTGGTATGCGGCGGCGGTATCTTGCCCGTTATCCAAGGTTTGGTGGCCGACATTGCAGGTTTCATGCCGAGTTACTGGGTTATCATCGCAGCCCTTGGCTATCTGTTGTTCTACGGTTTGGTAGGCTGCAAAAATGTTAATAAGGACATCAAGGTTGATTAACAAGAAAATATAGGTAATTTATTTATTCACCTTATAAAATATAAATATCATGGATATAGAATACGTAAGAAGCCGTTTCATCAAGCACTTTGACGGAACAACGGGAGCTGTTTATGCTTCTCCGGGTCGCATCAACCTTATCGGTGAGCATACAGACTATAACGGTGGTTTTGTATTCCCCGGAGCAATCGACAAAGGAATGATTGCAGAAATAAAACCCAACGGCACAAACACAGTAAAAGCTTATTCCATCGACCTGAAAGATTATGTGGAATTTGGTTTGAATGAAGAAGATGCACCCCGCGCAAGCTGGGCAAGATATATCTTTGGCGTGTGCCGGGAAATGATGAAACGCGGTGTAGATGTAAAAGGCTTCAATACTGCTTTTGCAGGCGATGTGCCCCTAGGTGCAGGAATGTCCTCTTCAGCAGCTTTGGAAAGTACCTATGCCTATGCTTTGAACGACTTGTTCGGTGACAACAAAATAGACAAATTTGAATTGGCAAAAGTGGGACAATCTACAGAACACAACTATTGTGGCGTAAACTGTGGTATTATGGACCAATTTGCTTCCGTATTCGGAAAGAAAGGAAGCCTCATCCGCCTGGATTGCCGTTCACTGGAATATCAGTATTTCCCATTCGACCCGCAAGGCTATCGTCTGGTTCTTGTAGATTCTGTAGTGAAACACGAACTTGCATCTTCAGCATACAACAAACGCCGTCAAAGCTGCGAAGCCGCTGTTGCTGCTGTCCAGAAGAAGCATCCACACGTAGAGTTCCTGCGCGACGTTACCATGGGCATGCTGGAAGAAGCCAAAGCCGACATCAGCGCAGAAGACTATATGCGTGCAGAATATGTCATCGAAGAGATTCAACGCGTACTTGACGTTTGCGATGCCCTGGAAAAAGGCGACTATGAAACTGTAGGCCAAAAGATGTATGAAACACATCAGGGCATGAGTAAGTTGTACGAAGTAAGCTGCGAAGAACTCGATTTTCTGAATGACCTTGCATTCGATTGTGGAGTTACCGGTTCACGTGTCATGGGCGGTGGATTCGGTGGATGTACAATCAATCTGGTAAAGGATGAATTGTACAGCACATTCATCGAAAAAGCAAAAGATGAATTCAAGAAGAAGTTCGGCAGAAGCCCGAAAGTATATGATGTAGTCATCAGCGACGGTGCCCGCAGATTAGAATAACAGACATCAGTATTCAAATAAAAGGCGTTTCCCAGCAATGGGAAGCGCCTTTTTCTTCCCCCCTATTCCACCGTTTTCCACTCTAAAAAAACAAGATCATCCGAGAAGTTTATTCCGGACGTGCCTATCTATACAGCCAGTTGACACAGATATGTTTTTGACACTTATGTTGCATAACATATAAAAGTGTACAGCCTACACTAAAGAAAAGTGTTATTTTTACACCAAAAGAAGATAATCATCTCATTTACATTAAATACAAAACCATGAAAAGACATGTTCTACTTGCAGGAATTGCCGCAATGATGCTAGCTGCGTGCAATCAAAAGACAGAAACAACGCTTACGCTGTCCGGTCTTGATCCAGTAAAATTCCAAACAACGGTCAATGACGCCCAAACACATCTTTATACGCTGAAGAATAAAGCGGGCATGGAAGTATGCATCACAAACTTTGGAGGACGTATTGTATCCATTATGGTGCCCGACAAAAACGGAACTATGCAAGATGTAGTATTGGGCTTTGACAGCATTGCCGATTACATCAACATTCCAAGTGACTTTGGTGCTTCTATCGGCCGCTACGCCAACCGGATTAATCAAGGGAAAATCGTTCTTGACGGAGATACCATACAGTTAGCACAGAACAATTTCGGACATTGCCTGCACGGTGGTCCCAAAGGATGGCAGTACCAAGTATACAATGCCAATCCCATTGACAGCACAACTCTGGAGCTTACCCGCATTTCACCGGATGGAGACGAGAATTTCCCGGGCAACGTTACGGCAAAAGTACTTTTCGAGTTAACGGATGACAATGCCATTGATATAAAATACAGTGCAACAACAGACCAAAAGACGATCATCAATATGACTAACCATTCTTACTTCAATTTATCTGGTGATCCTTCAAAGGCAGCAACAGACCACATCTTATACATCAATGCAGACAACTATACTCCGGTAGACAGTACTTTCATGACAACGGGTGACATCATCTCCGTCAAAGAAACACCAATGGACTTTACCACTCCCAAGAGTGTAGCACAAGACATCAACCGGACGGACTTTGAACAAATAAAGAACGGAAACGGATATGACCATAATTGGGTACTGAATACTAAAGGTGACCTATCCCAAGTGGCAGCTAAACTGACATCGCCTATAAGCGGCATCACTCTGGAAGTTTATACCAATGAGCCAGGCATACAAGTATATACCGGGAATTTCCTGGACGGCACCGTAAAAGGTAAAAAAGGCATTACTTACAACCAACGCGCTTCCGTATGCCTCGAGACACAACATTATCCGGATAGCCCCAACAAAGCCCAATGGCCTTCTGTCGTACTGGAACCCGGACAAATTTACAACAGTGAATGTGTCTTCAAATTTTCCGTAGAAAAATAACAGTAACCTTATAAATCATTTATTATCGTGGAAACATTAGATTGGCTAGTCATTGGAATCTTTTTCCTGGCTTTAATTGGAATTATTGTCTGGGTTGTCAAACAGAAACAGAATGACTCAGCAGACTATTTTTTAGGCGGTCGTGATGCCACATGGCTTGCTATCGGTGCATCTATCTTTGCATCCAACATCGGTTCCGAACATTTAATCGGACTAGCCGGTGCCGGTGCTTCCAGCGGTATGGCGATGGCACATTGGGAAATACAAGGTTGGATGATCCTTATCTTAGGCTGGGTATTCGTACCGTTCTATTCGCGAAGCATGGTATTCACGATGCCTGAATTCCTAGAACGCCGCTATAATCCACAATCACGTACAATATTGTCTGTAATATCTTTAATCAGCTATGTACTGACAAAAGTTGCCGTGACGGTTTATGCAGGAGGATTGGTATTCCAACAAGTATTCGGTATAAAAGAACTTTGGGGGATCGACTTCTTTTGGATTGCCGCCATCGGTCTGGTTATACTGACTGCGCTCTACACAATCTTCGGAGGAATGAAGTCGGTACTTTATACCTCCATCCTGCAGACCCCCATCTTGCTGTTAGGTTCACTGATAATCCTGGTACTCGGCTTCAAAGAATTGGGAGGCTGGGATGAGATGATGAGAATCTGCGGTGCAGCCACAGTGAACGATTATGGCAACACAATGACAGAACTTATACGCAGTAATAACGACCCTAACTTCCCTTGGTTGGGTGCACTGATTGGTTCAGCCATTATCGGATTCTGGTATTGGTGTACAGACCAGTTCATCGTGCAACGCGTACTTTCCGGAAAGAATGAAAAGGAAGCACGGCGCGGTACCATCTTCGGAGCTTACCTGAAATTATTGCCCGTATTCTTATTCCTTATCCCAGGCATGATTGCTTTCGCATTACACCAAAAATATCTCGGAACCGGGGGAGAAGGTTTTCTACCTATGCTGGCAAACGGAAATGCCAATGCAGATGCTGCTTTCCCAACTCTAGTAGCAAAATTACTTCCTGCAGGAGTCAAAGGTTTGGTTGTTTGCGGTATTCTTGCAGCATTGATGAGTTCTCTCGCATCTTTGTTCAACTCATCTGCTATGCTTTTCACCATTGACTTCTACAAACGTTTCAAGCCGAACACTTCTGAGAAAAAGCTGGTAGGAATTGGACAGATGGCAACTGTTGCGATTGTGATATTGGGTATACTCTGGATTCCCATTATGCGCAGTGTAGGCGATGTCCTTTACACCTACTTACAAGATGTACAATCTGTATTAGCACCAGGCATTGCCGCAGCCTTCCTCTTGGGGATCTGCTGGAAACGCACCTCTGCACAAGGCGGTATGTGGGGACTGATTGCCGGAATGATTATCGGTTTAACCCGTCTGGGGGCAAAAGTATATTACAGCAATGTAGGAGATGTGTCAAGCAGTACCTTCAAGTATCTGTTCTATGATATGAACTGGCTGTTTTTCTGCGGATGGATGTTCTTGTTCTGCATCGTAGTGGTTATCGCAGTCAGCATGTTTACAGCTGCCCCAAGCGCTGAAAAGATTCAAGGGCTGGTATTCGGAACTTCAACTCCCGAACAAAAAGCAGCTACACGTGCGAGTTGGAATAAATGGGATATCATTCATACCCTTATCATCCTGGGTATTACTGCTGCTTTTTATTGGTATTTCTGGTAAATCGGTATGTTGCCATGATATATATCCATGCAGCATACCCCTTAAACAAAAATTAAGATATGAGTAATTACTATAGTTCAAATCCGAAACTTTATGTAAGTATCGACTGCATTATTTTCGGTTTCAATGAAGGAGAATTGAACCTGCTGTTGCTGAAGCGTAACTTTGAACCGGCAATGGGCGAATGGTCGCTGATGGGTGGATTCGTGCAGGAAGACGAAAGCGTGGATGATGCAGCCAAACGAGTCCTGAATGAACTAACCGGACTGGAAGATGTATATATGGAACAAGTCCAAGCTTTCGGAGCCATAGATCGTGACCCAGGAGAACGCGTAGTCTCCATTGCTTACTATGCGCTCATCAACATCAACGAATACGACAAAGAATCCGTACAGCAACACAATGCTTTCTGGGTAAATATCAATGAACTGCCAGCGCTAATCTTTGATCATCCGCAAATGGTGGAGAAAGCTCGGAAGTTGATGCAACAAAAAGCGTCCACCGAACCAATCGGCTTTAATCTACTACCTAAACTGTTCACGCTGTCACAACTGCAAAGCTTATACGAAGCTATATACGGCGAGAGCATTGACAAACGAAACTTCCGAAAACGCATAGCAGAAATGGACTATATAGAAAAAACTGACAAAATAGACAAAACGGGGTCCAAACGTGGAGCTGCTTTATATCAGTTTAATGAGAAGGCATACCGCAAAGCTCCGAAATTTAAGCTCTGAAAACCTAATATTCAACAACTTGTAATTAGTAATTTAAATAATATGCTGGAAGCACTGAAAGACAAAGTATTCCATGCTAACCTTGAACTGGTGAAGCACGGATTGGTTATCTTCACATGGGGCAATGTATCGGGCATTGACCGCGAATCCGGTCTGGTAGTTATCAAGCCCAGTGGGGTGAGTTACGATGAAATGAAGGCAGAGGATATGGTGGTAGTGAATCTTGACGGCAAGGTCGTGGAAGGACGGTTAAAGCCCTCTTCAGACACGCCGACCCACCTGGTTCTCTATAAAGCATTCCCCGAAATCGGCGGTGTGGTGCACACGCACTCTACTTACGCCACAGCCTGGGCACAAGCCGGATGTGACATACCGAATATCGGGACTACACATGCCGATTACTTCCACGACGCCATACCCTGCACAGCAGACATGACGAAGGAGGAAGTGGAAGGAGCATATGAACTGGAAACGGGAAATGTTATCGTAAAACGCTTTGAGGGGCTGAACCCGGTACATACTCCCGGAGTATTGGTAAAGAACCACGGTCCTTTCTCGTGGGGAAAAGACGCACACGAGGCGGTACATAATGCCGTAGTGATGGAACAGGTGGCAAAAATGGCAAGTATAGCCTATGCCGTGAACCCCAATCTGACCATGAATCCGCTGCTGATAGAAAAACATTTCAGCCGCAAGCACGGTCCTAACGCTTATTATGGACAGAAATAACTATCATTCTTTAAATATAAACTATAAAAATAAATCGTATGAACGCATTTGAACAATATGAAGTATGGTTCGTAACCGGAGCACAGCTCTTGTACGGAGGTGACGCAGTTATCGCAGTAGACGCACATAGTAATGAAATGGTGAAAGGTCTGAATGATTCCGGGAAACTGCCCGTAAAGGTAGTATATAAAGGTACGGTCAATTCATCCAAAGAAGTAACCGCTACCTTCAAAGCCGCCAACAACGACGATAAGTGTATCGGAGTCATCACCTGGATGCACACCTTCTCTCCTGCCAAAATGTGGATTCACGGTTTGCAGGAACTGAAGAAGCCATTACTACACTTCCATACACAGTTCAACAAGGAAATTCCCTGGGAGACGATGGACATGGATTTTATGAACCTGAACCAATCGGCTCACGGCGACCGCGAGTTCGGACACATCGTGACACGCATGCGAAAGAACCGCAAAGTGGTAGTAGGCCACTGGCAGGACGAAAAAGCCCAAAACCAGATTGCCGCATGGATGCGCGTAGCTGCCGCATGGGCTGATGCGCAGGATATGCTCATCATCCGCTTCGGCGACCAGATGAACAACGTGGCTGTGACAGACGGTGACAAGGTCAGCGCCGAACAAGTATTGGGCTATCATGTGGACTACTATCCCATCAATGATGTGATGGCATACTACAATGCTGTCAGCGACGAGGACGTGAAGGCACTCGTAGCAGAATACTTCAAGCTCTACGACCACGCTCCCGAACTGGAAGACGCACGTACGGAAGCCTACACCAAAGTATGGAACTCCGCCAAGGCCGAAATCGCCATTCGTCGCGTGCTGAAAGACACGGGTGCCAAAGGCTTCACCACCAACTTCAACGATTTGGGTGACTTTGACCAAATCCCCGGACTGGCCTCACAGCGACTGATGGCGGAAGGTTACGGCTTCGGTGCCGAAGGCGACTGGAAAACTGCGGCACTGTACCGTACCACTTGGGTGATGAGTCAAGGCATGCCGAAGGGGTGCTCCTTCCTCGAAGACTATACACTGAACTTCGACGGAGAAAAGAGCGCCATCCTGCAGGCACACATGTTGGAAGTTTGTCCACTGATTGCCGAACAGAAGCCGAAACTGGAAGTGCACCGTCTGAGCATCGGTATCGACAGCGAAACAGCCCGCCTGGTATTTACCAGCAAGCAAGGTGAAGGTGTAGCCGCTACCATCGTAGACCTGGGCAATCGCTTCCGCCTCATTGTGAACAAAGTAGAATGCATCAAGAGCAAGCCTCTGCCCAAGTTGCCCGTTGCCAGCGCACTGTGGATTCCAATGCCCAACCTCGAGGTGGGCGCTGCAGCCTGGATTCTGGCCGGAGGTACACATCATACCAGCTTCTCCTACGACCTGACGGTGGAATATTGGGAAGACTTTGCCGAAATGACCGGCATCGAAATGGTGGTCATCGATGAAAATACCACCATCAGCGAGTTCAAAAAAGAACTGCGCATGAATGAAGTCTACTATATGCTGAACAAGGCACTTTGCTGATAATCATTACGGATTACTAATTACGCGTACCACAAACGTAACCAGTAGTTTGCAATCAGTAATCCGTAGTTTATAATCGTACTATAAATCCGTAATTTATCATTAATACCATGAAATTAGATGCAAAATCAACCATTGAGGCAGGTAAGGCCATCCTTGGCATAGAACTCGGTTCCACACGAATCAAGGCGGTTTTGATTGACCAGGAAAACAAACCCATCGCCCAGGGAAGCCATACTTGGGAGAATCAGTTAGTCGACGGACTGTGGACATATAGCGTCGAAGCTGTCTGGTATGGGTTGCAGGATTGCTACGCAGACCTTCGTGCTAATGTAAAGAGCCTTCACGATACAGAGATAGAAACCCTGGCAGCCATCGGTGTCAGTGCTATGATGCACGGCTATATGGCATTCAACGAAAAAGAAGAAATCCTTGTACCCTTTCGTACCTGGAGAAATACCAATACCGGCCAGGCTGCCGCAGCCCTATCCGAACTATTTGCCTACAACATCCCTCTGCGTTGGAGCATTTCCCACCTCTACCAAGCCATCCTGGATAATGAAGAACACGTTCCATCCATCAATTACCTGACCACCCTTGCAGGTTTTGTCCACTGGCAAATAACCGGTCAAAAGGTACTGGGCATAGGAGATGCCTCCGGTATGCTCCCTATCGATCCCATCACCAAAAACTATTCTTCTGAAATGGTGGATAAGTTCGACAGACTTATTGCTCCGAAAGGATACGACTGGAAGCTTCGGGATATTCTGCCGAAGGTATTGTCGGCCGGTGAAAACGCAGGCTTCCTTACTCCCGAAGGAGCCAGTCGCCTCGACGTATCGGGACATCTGAAAGCAGGAATTCCCGTCTGTCCGCCCGAAGGTGACGCTGGAACCGGCATGGTTGCCACCAACGCCGTAAAGCAGCGCACTGGAAACGTATCGGCAGGCACCTCCTCTTTCTCAATGATTGTATTGGAGAAAGAATTGTCCAAGCCCTACGAAATGATTGACATGGTAACCACCCCCGACGGAAGCCTCGTAGCTATGGTGCATTGCAACAACTGCACTTCCGACCTCAATGCCTGGATCAATATTTTCAAAGAATACCAGGAACTGATGGGTATCCCCGTAGATATGGACGAAATCTACGGAAAGCTCTATAACCACGCTCTGATAGGCAATGCAGACTGCGGAGGCCTCATCTCATACAACTACATATCAGGCGAACCTATAACGGGACTGGCAGACGGACGTCCACTGTTTGTACGTTCGGCAAACGACAAGTTCAACCTTGCCAACTTCATGCGCACCCATCTGTATGCTTCAGTGGGAGTTCTCAAAATCGGCAACGACATCCTTTTCAATGAAGAGAAAATCAGAGTAGACAGAATCACCGGTCACGGAGGACTCTTCAAAACCAAAGGAGTAGGCCAGAGAATACTGGCAGCTGCCATCAATTCACCCATTTCCGTTATGGAAACAGCCGGCGAAGGTGGTGCCTGGGGTATTGCCCTCCTCGCTTCCTACCTTGCAAACAACGGAAACGACCAATCCCTTGCCGACTTCCTGGACAAGCATGTATTCACCGGAAATGCCGGTATTGAAATCTCACCGACAGCCGAAGATGTAAGCGGATTCAACACCTACATCGAAAGCTATAAAGCTGGTTTGCCCATCGAAGAAGCAGCAGTAAGATTCAAGAACTAAGTATTTAATAACACTAAAAAACTATGAACACAAAGTTATTTATCAGTAGCATATTTCTCTCCACCTCGTTGTCACTCTTCGCACAGAAAAGTGCCACTATTACTTTACACACAGACCAGAGCGAGCAAATCATTCCCAAAGAAATCTACGGCCAATTTGCAGAGCATTTGGGAACTTGTATCTATGGTGGACTTTGGGTAGGTGAAAACTCCGATATTCCCAACATCAACGGTTATCGCACCGACGTATTCAATGCACTAAAGGAGCTCCGTGTACCCGTCCTTCGCTGGCCAGGAGGCTGCTTTGCCGATGAATACCACTGGATGGACGGTATCGGCCCTAAAGAAAACCGCCCCAAAATGGTGAACAACAACTGGGGAGGCACTATCGAAGACAACAGTTTCGGAACCCATGAGTTCCTCAATCTCTGCGAAATGCTGGGATGTGAACCCTATATCAGTGGAAACGTAGGCAGTGGTACCGTAGAAGAACTTGCCAAATGGGTGGAATACATGACCTCCGAAGGAGACTCCCCCATGGCACGCCTGCGCCGCCAGAACGGTCGCGACAAAGCCTGGAAAGTAAAATACCTCGGCGTGGGTAACGAAAGCTGGGGTTGCGGTGGAAGCATGCGTCCCGAATATTATGCCGACCTCTACCGCCGCTATTCCACCTACTGCCGCAACTATGACGGTAATAGTCTTTTCAAGATAGCCAGCGGTGCCAGCGACTACGACTATAACTGGACCAAAGTGCTGATGGACTGCGTAGGCGGCCGTATGCACGGTCTTTCCTTGCACTACTATACCGTCAGCGGATGGAACGGCAGTAAAGGCGCCGCCACCCGATTCAGTAAAGACGACTATTACTGGACACTGGGCAAATGCCGCGAAATAGAAGATGTCATCAAGAAGCATTGCACCATTATGGATGAATACGACCCTCAAAAGAACGTGGCTCTTATGCTTGACGAATGGGGAACCTGGTGGGATACTGAACCGGGTACCAATCCCGGACATCTGTACCAGCAGAATACATTGCGTGATGCTTTTGTCGCCTCCCTCAGTTTCGACATCTTCCATAAATATACCGACCGTCTGAAAATGGCAAACATTGCCCAAATCGTCAATGTATTGCAATCCATGATTCTGACCAGCGGAAAAAACATGGTACTCACCCCCACTTATTATGTATTCAAAATGTACAATGTACACCAGGATGCTACCTACATTCCTCTTGAGCTGAACTGCGACATGATGGATGTACGCGACAACCGCAGAATACCAATGGTCAGTGCTACCGCCTCCAAAGACCAAAACGGCAAGATACACATTTCCATGTCCAACGTAGATGCAGACAATGCACAGGAAGTGACCATCAATCTGTCTGGAACGAAAGCCAAGAAAGCAGTTGGTGAAATATTGACTTCCACCAATCTGACGGACTACAATTCATTTGAAAATCCCGACAATGTGAAACCCGTTCCGTTCAAAGAGGTAAAAATTAATAAAGATATTCTCAAGATTAAACTTCCGGCCAAATCAATCGTTACTATTGAATTACAGTAAAACTACCGTGCACCGCACAAAATCAGCTAAATACGTTTAGTATCATTTTAGCAGCAAAAAGGCAGTAATACTGATAAAAAAGACACTCTTCGAGTGTTGTGAATTACGCATAAAGAGTTATCTTTGCCCTTGGAAAACCTACAAGGCCCCAATAACCCATTGATAATATTCAAAATTAATTAGATTCAATATGAACGACAACAAACTTATGAACCGTGCGGCGGACAATATCCGTATCCTTGCTGCATCCATGGTTGAGAAAGCCAACTCCGGGCATCCGGGCGGTGCCATGGGTGGTGCTGACTTTGTAAATGTACTCTTCTCAGAGTTCCTGGTATATGACCCTGAAAATCCGGCTTGGGAAGGTCGTGACCGTTTCTTCCTTGACCCGGGACACATGTCACCGATGCTTTACTCTACATTGGCCCTGACCGGCAAGTTCACGCTGGACGAACTGAAAGAGTTCCGCCAATGGGGAAGCCCCACTCCGGGACATCCCGAACGTGACATCATGCGCGGCATCGAAAACACTTCCGGTCCGCTCGGCCAGGGACACACCTTTGCTGTCGGTGCAGCCATTGCAGCCAAGTTCATGAAGGCACGTTTCGAGGAAGTGATGCCACAGACCATCTACGCCTACATCTCGGACGGTGGCATCCAGGAAGAAATCTCCCAAGGCTCAGGCCGTATCGCCGGAGCATTAGGGTTGGATAATCTCATCATGTTCTATGATGCTAACGACATTCAGCTTTCTACCGAAACAAAGGATGTGACCATCGAAGATACCGGCAAGAAATACGAAGCTTGGGGCTGGAAAGTCATTAAAATCAATGGTAACGATCCCGATGCCATCCGCGGTGCACTGAACGAAGCCAAAGCTGAGAAAGAGCGTCCGACGCTGATTATCGGCCATACCGTAATGGGTAAAGGTGCCCGCAAGGCAGACGGCAGCAGCTACGAGGCCGATTGTGCCACACACGGTGCTCCTCTGGGCGGCGACGCTTATGTAAACACCATCAAGAATTTAGGTGGTGACCCGACAAATCCGTTTGTCATCTTCCCCGAAGTGGCCGAACTATATGCCAAGCGTGCAGCTGAGCTGAAGAAAATCATGACTGAAAAATATGCAGCCAAAGCCGCATGGGCAAAAGCCAATCCGGAAAAGGCTGCCAAACTGGAAATGTTCTTCTCCGGCAAGACTCCCGAAGTGAATTGGGCCGCCATCGAACAGAAAGCAGGCGTTGCCACCCGCGCAGCATCCGCCACTGTACTCGGTGCTCTCGCCACTCAAGTAGAAAATATGATTGTTGCTTCTGCCGACCTTTCCAATTCCGACAAGACAGACGGATTCCTCAAGAAAACACATGCCTTCAAGAAAGGTGACTTCAGCGGTGCATTCTTCCAGGCCGGTGTTGCCGAGCTGACTATGGCTTGCTGCTGTATCGGTATGGCACTGCACGGCGGTGTAATCCCCGCTTGCGGAACATTCTTCGTATTCTCAGACTACATGAAACCTGCCATACGTATGGCAGCCCTGATGGAAGTTCCCGTGAAGTTCATCTGGACGCACGATGCCTTCCGTGTAGGTGAAGACGGGCCTACCCACGAACCGGTAGAACAGGAAGCTCAAATCCGCCTGATGGAAAAGCTGAAAAACCACAAGGGACACAATTCCATGTTGGTGCTCCGCCCGGCAGATGCAGAAGAAACAACTGTAGCATGGAAGCTGGCAATGGAAAATACCAAAACCCCAACCGGTTTGATTTTCTCCCGCCAGAACATCGCCAACCTGCCCGAAGGCAACGATTACGAACAAGCTGCCAAAGGCGCTTATATCGTAGCCGGCTCCGATGAAAATCCGAATGTAATCCTCGTTGCTTCAGGCTCGGAAGTTGCCACATTGGTAGCCGGCGCTGAATTGCTGCGCAAGGATGGCATCAAGGTGCGTATCGTGTCCGTCCCTTCCGAAGGCCTGTTCCGTAGCCAAGCTCCGGGATATCAGGAAGGCATTATCCCGTGTGGTGCCAAGGTATTCGGCCTGACAGCCGGTCTGCCCGTCACACTGCAAGGGCTGGTAGGTCCCCGCGGTAAAGTATGGGGATTGGAATCATTCGGATTCTCGGCACCTTATAAAGTGCTGGACGAAAAGCTCGGTTTCACCGCAGAGAACGTTTACAAACAAGTAAAAGCAATGTTATAATCATTATCCGATGTGCTGATGTGCTGATTGCCCGCGCCCCACAACTGCAGGCATCAGCACATTGGCACATCGGTATATTAACTGACCATCATGAAAACAATAGGAATCTGTTCCGACCATGCAGGCTTCGAATTGAAGGAATATGTCCGCGGCTGGTTGGAAGCCAAAGGCTGGGCTTACAAGGACTTCGGGACCTACTCAACCGAGAGTTGCGACTATCCCGACTTTGCACATCCGTTGGCACTGGCCGTTGAAGCCGGAGAGTGCTATCCGGGAATTGCCATCTGCGGAAGCGGTGAAGGTATCAGTATGACGCTGAACAAGCATCAGGGTATCCGCGCCGCTCTCTGCTGGACGGCAGAAATAGCCCATTTGGCACGCCAGCACAACGATGCCAATGTACTCGTCATGCCAGGGCGATTCATCAGTACCGAAGAAGCCGACATGATTATGAAGGAATTCTTCAGTACACCATTCGAAGGCGGACGCCACCAACGAAGAGTGGACAAGATACCGGTACACTTGTAAAGCAGTAGAACCATATTCTTTATGATATCTGCCCGAAGTTCTGACATTCTGATAGAATCGTGAGAAACTTCGGGCTTTTTATTTGCCCCTTTTTCTTATTTTTCACAATGAAGATGCTCATTATCTTCAAATAAAAACTATCTTTGTGGTTCGATAACCCGGATATTTTTTAGATATGGAACGACTGAATACCATAAAAGAGCTTATCAACCAGGGAAATGTAGAGCAAGCCATCCAGCAGCTTGACGAAATACTGCAAACAGACTTTCCCGGCAAAGACGAAGCTTACTACCTGCGGGGAAATGCCTATCGGAAACAAGGCAACTGGCAACAAGCACTGAACAACTATCAGTATGCCATCGACCTGAACCCCGAAAGCCCGGCACAACATGCCTATCAAATGGCTATGGACATCCTGAACTTCTACAACAAGGATATGTACAATCAATAAATAAAGAACGTAAATTATGGCAAAAATCAAAGGAGCAATCGTAGTAGACACCGAACGTTGCAAAGGCTGCAACTTGTGTGTGGTAGCGTGTCCGCTCAACGTAATAGCCCTCACCAAGGAGGTGAATGTGAAAGGGTATAACTATGCCCACCAAATATTGGAAGATACTTGTAACGGCTGCGCCTCGTGCGCCACAGTATGTCCGGACGGATGTATCTCAGTATATAAAATAAAAGTAGAATAAATCTGTAAATCAGTAGAATATGGCAGAAGAAGTTGTATTAATGAAAGGAAACGAAGCCATCGCCCACGCAGCCATCCGTTGCGGTGCAGACGGTTACTTCGGATATCCCATTACTCCGCAATCGGAGGTATTGGAAACTCTTGCCGAACTGAAACCCTGGGAGACGACCGGCATGGTGGTTCTTCAGGCAGAAAGTGAAGTGGCAGCTATCAATATGGTGTACGGCGGTGCCGGAAGTGGTAAAATGGTCATGACCTCCTCCTCCAGCCCCGGTGTCAGCCTAAAGCAGGAAGGTATCTCTTATCTGGCAGGTGCCGAGCTGCCTTGCTTGATTGTAAACGTTATGCGCGGCGGTCCCGGTCTGGGAACCATCCAACCGAGCCAGGCCGACTATTTCCAGACAGTAAAAGGAGGCGGCCACGGTGACTATCGTCTGATTGCCCTTGCTCCGGCTTCCGTACAAGAAATGGCAGATTTCGTAGGACTGGCATTCGAACTTGCCTTCAAATACCGTAATCCGGCAATCATCCTTGCCGACGGTGTCATCGGCCAGATGATGGAAAAAGTGGTGCTCCCGGTACAAAAGCCACGCCGCACCGATGCGGAAGTCATCGAACAATGCCCATGGGCCACTACCGGCAGAACCAATGGCCGCAAACCCAACGTCATCACCTCATTGGAACTGAAACCGGAAGAAATGGAAAAGAACAACATCCGTTTCCAGGCCAAATACAAGCAGATAGAAGAGAATGAGGTTCGCTTCGAGGAAATTCATTGCGATGATGCCGACTACCTGATTGTAGCCTTCGGCTCTATGGCACGCATCGGACAGAAAGCAATGGAGCTGGCACGCGAAGAAGGAATAAAGGTAGGTATGCTCCGCCCCATCACGTTGTGGCCGTTCCCGACCAAAGTCATTGCCGCGTATGCCGACAAGGTGAAAGGTATGCTCGTTACAGAATTGAATGCCGGACAGATGGTGGAAGATGTCCGCCTTGCCGTGAACGGTAAAGTGAAAGTGGAACATTTCGGACGCCTCGGCGGCATTGTTCCCGATCCGGATGAGATAGTAGATGCATTGAAAGAAAAACTGATTAAGAAATGAATCCTGATAAAATAAGAAACGTACTGAACATTCTCTTCATGGTACTTGCCCTGGCAGCTATCATTATATATTTTGCTGCAAAAGATGACTTCAAGCTGTTCATCTACGTCTGCGGCGCGGCGATATTCGTCAAGTTGATGGAGTTTTTCATACGGTTCACCAACAGATAGGAGAAGTGATTATGACAAAAGAAGATATTATAAAGCCCGAGAATCTGGTTGCCAAGAAACCGACTCTGATGAACGACAATCCCATGCACTACTGCCCGGGATGCAGTCACGGCGTAGTTCATAAACTCGTAGCCGAAGTTATCGAAGAAATGGGACTGGAAGACAAAGCAATAGGCATCTCCCCCGTGGGATGTGCCGTGTTCATCTATAATTATATAGACATCGACTGGCAGGAAGCCGCCCATGGACGTGCGCCCGCACTTGCCACTGCCATCAAGCGCCTTTGGCCAGACCGCCTGGTGTTCACTTACCAAGGAGACGGCGACCTGGCTTGTATCGGTACTGCCGAAACCATCCACGCCTTGAACCGCGGCGAAAACATCACCATCATCTTCATCAACAATGCCATCTATGGTATGACCGGGGGACAAATGGCTCCCACTACCCTTGTAGGCATGAAGACATCGACCAGCCCTTACGGACGTGACGTGCATCTGCACGGCTATCCGCTGAAGATGGCCGATATTGCTGCACAATTGGAAGGAACCGCTTACGTGACACGCCAAAGCGTACAGTCCGTTCCCGCCATCCGCAAAGCGAAAAAGGCTATCCGCAAAGCATTCGAGAACTCTATGGCAGGCAAAGGTTCCAACCTTGTGGAAATCGTTTCCACCTGTAACTCCGGCTGGAAGATGTCTCCTGCGAAATCCAATGAATGGATGGTAGAGAACATGTTCCCCTTCTATCCGCTGGGCGACCTGAAAGATAAATAATCATGCTAAAGACAGAAGAACAATGAAAGAAGAAATCATTATAGCAGGCTTCGGTGGACAAGGTGTATTGTCCATGGGAAAGATTTTGGCATATTCCGGATTGATGGAAGGCAAAGAGGTGACTTGGATGCCGGCTTACGGACCGGAACAACGTGGTGGTACAGCCAACGTAACAGTCATCGTAAGTGACGAGAAAATATCCTCACCCATCTTAAGCAAGTACGATGCCGCCATCATCCTGAACCAGCCGTCATTGGAGAAATTCGAAAGCAAGGTAAAACCCGGAGGCGTACTTATCTACGACGGTTACGGCATCATCAACCCGCCGACGCGTAAGGACATCCACGTTTACCGCATCAACGCCATGGATGCCGCCAATGAAATGAACAACGCCAAGGCATTCAACATGATTGTATTGGGTGGATTATTGAAAATCAAGCCGATGGTTACACTGGACAGTGTACTCAGAGGATTGAAGAAGACACTGCCCGAACGCCACCACCACTTGATACCGATGAACGAAGAAGCTATCAAGAAAGGAATGGAACTTATTCAGGAAATGAAATGAAAGGCTATGTAAAGCCACTCCCCATAAGAGGAGGAACTTTACGCCAGAATAAGAGATAAAGGAAAACGGATAAGCCCTTGTGATATTGATTTATTGCAAGGGCTTATTTCATTTCAAGCCCCCAAAGCATGAATTCAAGGGCAGAGAACCGGAAGCAGTATAGGGCAAAACAGAAAACAAGACATTTTAAAAGAAGCAAAAAAGGCTGAATTCAGTAAGCAAATAATTTTTTATTGTATCTTTGCGCCTAATTATGAGACGAATTGTACTGACATATATATTTCTGTCCGTTATAGGGATATGGGGGGCTATGGCGCAAAACACCTTAAACCCAATGAACAATCGCGACCGGTTCGGTAACCAGATTGACCCGAATACCCAGCCGGACAATCTGGAAGACAGTACCAATACTGAGATTCAAAGTCTTCCGCCAAAGCTTTACATGTGGAAACTAAGTGAGACACTAGGCAACCGTACCATCATACCTGCCGATACAGCCAGCCTCAACTTCCAGAGCACCAATCTGGTGGAAGGAATGTTCGGCCACTACAATTACTTGGGGAATTTAGGTTCTCCACGCCTCTCACGTCTGTTCTTCGAACGAGAGGAAAGCGAACCCACCATCTTCATGGCTCCCTTTTCGAGTTTTTTCATACGTCCCGACCAGGTGCTTTTCACTAACAGCAACGTGCCTTACACCAATCTTACCTACTACAAGGCCGGCAACAAAGTGAACGGTGAAGAACGCTTCAAGTCCTACTTCTCCGTCAACGTCAACAAACAGCTGGCATTTGGCTTTAACATCGACTATCTGTACGGGCGCGGTTATTACCAGAACCAGTCCACCTCGCACTTCAATGCAGGTCTGTTCGGTAGCTATATCGGTGAAAAATATCAGGTACAAGCAGTCTACAACAATTTCTTCCTGAAAATGAACGAAAACGGCGGTATTGCAGACGACCAATATATCACCCGTCCCGAAAACATGTCTGGAGGAAAGAAAGAGTATGAATCCACCACTATACCGGTCAAATTGGAACGGAGTTCCAACCGCAACAAGGATTTTTATATCTATCTGACACAGCGCTATCGTCTTGGTTTTACGCGGAAAGTACGGAGCACACAGGAAGGCAAACCGACGGAATCCGCACCCCAAGCTTCTTCCTCCCCGTCCTCCGAAGCCAAAATATCCGCTTCGAACAACGACATAGCATTGCCAAACGACAGCATAGCATCAAAATCGGTCGGCACACTTGCAGCCGTCAATGACAGCTTGCCGTCTGTTTCTACCGCAGACAACGACTCACTTTTCGAAGAAGAGTTCGTCCCCGTCACCAGCTTTATCCATACCCTGAAAGTAGAACGGTCGCGGCACCAATTCCGTTCGGGAAGCGAGCCCGAAGGATTCTTCCCGGAAGACTACAAACTTTACAAGAATTACAGTAACGACTCTACCACTGCATTCAGTGTAAAGAACGTGTTCGGAATAGCCTTGCTGGAGGGCTTCAACAAATATGCCAAAGCCGGACTTACGGCTTATATCTCCCACAAGTTTAGCCGGTACGACCTGATGAACACGGACACGCTTACCGACATGCGCCGCATCCGCTACACCGAGCAGGAAATCTTTCTGGGTGGCGAACTCGCCAAGCGCGAAGGCAAACTGCTACACTACAACGTAAACGGTGAAGTGGGCTTGGTAGACAAAGCCATCGGGCAGTTCCGTGTCAACGCCAATCTGGACCTGAACTTCCGTCTATGGAAAGATACGGTGAACTTCTACGCCCGCGGTTATGTGAGCAACACGCTTCCTTCCTTCTATATGCGCCATTATCACTCCAACCACTACAACTGGGACAATGACAACATGGACAAAGAATTCCGCACGCGTGTGGAAGGCGAACTGAACATTTCTCGTTGGGGAACCAATCTCCGTGCCGGTGTAGAGAATATCAAGAACTACACCTACTTCAACCAAAGCGCCCTGCCCGAACAGAACGGAGGCAACATACAAGTGCTGTCTGCTACGCTGAAACAAGACTTCCGCCTCGGTATCTTCCACCTGGACAACGAAGTGACCTGGCAGAAGACGAGCAATGAAACAGTACTTCCATTGCCCCAACTCTCGCTCTACCATAACTTCTACATACTGGCCAAACTCGCCAAGAAGGTGCTGACCGTTCAGTTGGGTGCCGATGTCCGTTACTTCACCAAGTACAACGCACCCGCCTATGCACCCGGCGTCCAGCAATTCCATCTGCAACCTACGGACGACTTGGTGGAAATAGGCGGTTACCCCATCGTAAACGTATATGCCAACCTGCACTTGAAGCGGACGCGTATCTTTGCCATGATGTATCATGTCAACGCAGGTATGGGAAGTGCCAATTCCTTCCTGGTGCCGCACTACCCCATCAATCCGCGCCTGTTCAAGATTGGTGTCTCATGGAACTTCTATGACTAACAGATGGGCGTATGACGAAAAGCAGACTGCTCAAATACGCATTTCTGGGGATTACAGCGGCTCTCATAGCCCACTATCTCATCAAGAAAGAAGAAAAGCCGAAAGGTCATCCGCGCGACTATGCCGAAATAGCTGCCGAAGGCATCATACATGCTTCGACGGAATACAACTCCATCAGCTTCTATGTGGATGATGACACCTTGTCCGGTTTCCACTACGAGCTGATAGAAGCTTTTGCACGCGACCACGGACTGCAGGCTGCCATATCACCGGAAATGAGCTTCAACAAGCGGCTGGAAGGCCTGGCCGATGGGAAATATGACGTGATTGCCTACGGCATCCTTGCCACCAGCGAGCTGAAAGACTCCTTACTGCTTACCACCCCCATCGTATTGAACAAGCAAGTGCTGGTGCAGCGCAAGCTCGAGAATGTTCCCGACTCATCACTGTTCATCAAAAGCCAACTGGACCTGGCGGGCAAGACACTGCACGTAGTGAAAGGCTCCCCTTCCATACTACGCATCCGCAACCTGGGAAATGAAATAGGCGACACCATCTACGTTGAGGAGATAGAAAAGTACGGTCCCGAACAACTGATTGCCTTGGTAGCCCACGGAGACATCGACTATGCCGTATGCGACGAAAGCATTGCCCGTACCGCAGCCGACAGTATTCCTCAAATAGACATCAATACCGCCATCAGCTTCACGCAATTCTATTCCTGGGGGGTAAGCAAACAGTCCCCTATCCTGCTGGACAGCCTCAACACATGGCTGGATAGTTTCAAAAAGGGAAAGGAATACAAGAAAATCTACAAACGATACTACGGGAAACGAAACTAAGCTGCACTTTTCCATACACGCAGCATATCCCTACTTTTACAACTACTTATTAATCAACAGCTTATTACTGCAAAATTCTGCATACATTTTGCAGTGATACTGCAAAGCCGTTGCAGTGGCGCTGCACACCGATATGCAGTACGACTGCAACAGTTATGCAGTGATACTGCAACACGTTTGCAGTCGCACTGCAAAACACATGCAGCAAGAATGCAAACAAGATGCAGTCATCAAATACCCATATCGATATTACGGCATACCCGAAGTAAAGAATTAGAGTCCTTCCACCTCCCTTAGCCACATCTCCGACGAAGCATCGCTCGGCATTCTCCAATCGCCGCGCGGGCTCAGAGAGATACTGCCCACCTTCGGACCATCCGGCAAGCAGGAGCGCTTGAACTGCTGGTTGAAGAAACGACGGCAGAAAGTCTGCAACCATTTTTTGATGGTTTCTTCATCATACATCCCCTTGAATGTGCGTGCTGCCAGGAAAAATATCTTGGAAGGACGGAAACCGCAACGCAGGAAGTAATAAAGGAAGAAGTCGTGAAGCTCATACGGACCCACCAAGTCCTCGGTAATCTGCTGGATATTACCGTTCTCATCTGCCGGAATCAGTTCCGGGCTGATGGGAGTATCCACAATGTCGAGTAAGGTAGCACGTGAAGCATCGTCCATATCATGCTCCGCCACCCATTTCACCAAGTGCTTCACCAGAGTCTTGGGGACGCTGGCATTCACACCGTACATCGACATGTGATCGCCGTTGTAAGTGGCCCATCCTAAAGCAAGTTCCGAAAGGTCGCCCGTACCGACAACCATTCCCCAGGTCTGGTTGGCAATATCCATCAGGATTTGGGTACGCTCCCGTGCCTGCGCGTTCTCGTAAACCACGTCGTGCACATGGATGTCATGGTCTATATCCTTGAAATGCTGTACGCAGGCCTCCTTGATACTGACTTCGCGGACGGTCACACCGAGGGAATTCATCAAGTCAATGGCATTCGTATGAGTGCGGTCGGTCGTCCCGAAGCCCGGCATAGTGATGCCGATGATGCCCTGGCGGGACCATCCCAACTTATCGAAAGTCTTTACGCAAACCAGCAACGCCAGCGTAGAGTCCAGTCCGCCCGAGATGCCGATAACGGCACTCTTCGCCTTGGTATGCACCAGCCGCTGCGCCAGTCCGGACACCTGAATGGAAAATATCTCTTCACAACGCTCGTCCAGCGCCGCCCCCTGTGGGACAAACGGATGCGGTTCAAAAGTACGCGTCAGATTCAAATCCTTGCTGTTGACATACTCCGTAGAGATTCGTACCGGAAGCTCCGAAGCACAATTTGCATGGCAGGCGGCAAAAGTCGTATTCACCCGGCGCTCCATGCGCAAGTGTTCCACGTCAATTTCGCTGACAACCACCTGCCCGTCGAAAGAAAAACGTTCGTTTGCCGCCAGCAGAGTCCCGTTCTCATAAATCAACCCGTTACCGGCAAACACCACATCCGTAGTGGATTCTCCGAAACCGCATGAGCTGAACACATAACCGGCAATGCAACGTGCTGACTGCTGGCTGATGAGCGAGCGCAAATAATTGTGCTTGCCAATGCCTTCATTGTCAGCCGAAAGATTGAACAAGATTTCCGCACCTTGCAGTGCCAGCGTCGAGCTAGGCGGTATGGGCGCCCACAAATCCTCGCATATCTCCACTCCGAAAGTGGTATCCGCTGTTTCGAACAGCAGGTTTCTCCCCATCGGAACAATCTGCCCGCAAAGGCGCACACTGTTTTCCGCCACATCACAAGCGGAAGTAAACCAACGTTTCTCATAAAATTCCTTATAATTGGGAAGATAAG
Organism: Bacteroides sp. CACC 737; assembly: GCF_013874375.1. Taxonomy (NCBI): domain Bacteria; kingdom Pseudomonadati; phylum Bacteroidota; class Bacteroidia; order Bacteroidales; family Bacteroidaceae; genus Bacteroides; species Bacteroides sp. CACC 737. The sequence continues at coordinate 877,123 of NZ_CP059408.1, read as the reverse complement.
TCTTCGGAACAATGCCCAGCACTTTCCCCTTCTGAATGACAACCGCCGCATTCAGCAACACACCGTTCAGTGCAACGGGCATGCCCAATATCGAAATAATATCCATCTGGCGCGTATTGTTCAGAATCTGTATCAGCCCCATTTCCGCCTCTTCGAGCAGAAGTTGCTGGGCAAAGAGGTCGCCACAGGTATATCCGGTAATGCATAACTCCGGAAAAGCTATGATTTGCACACCTTTCCCGTCGGCTATAATAATCTCTTTTTCAATCTCTGAGGCATTGAACTTACAGTCAGCCACCTTGACACGGGGCACAGCCGCCGCTACTTTTACATATCCGTAATTCATAAGGATGTTATATTATTTATTCGATGCAAAGATACGGCAAAATTCTGATTAAGAGAGATAAGAGAAAAACGTTTTCTCTATATCGGCACGAGAAACTGACTAAAGCCGGGTGCATCCTATCTTCGCTTTTATGACAAAAATACGGCAACCTACCTACAAGAAGAGGAACACATATAAACAATTTTAATGACCGCAACTAAAAATTTTCCGGAAATCTTTTGGAGAATTATAGGAACTTCTTACCTTTGCAAAAGAATTAAAAATGTAATAATTACAAGTTTGAATATCAAGTTGGCATGGATGTAGTAAAACGATTGCAGAATCATAACATTAAGCCTTCAGTGCAGCGCATAGCCATTATGAACTACCTGATGGAGCATCGTACGCATCCCACGGTGGATGAAATATATACGGCATTGTCTCCCTCCATACCGACACTGTCGAAGACAACGGTATACAATACCTTGAAACTACTAAGCGAGCAAGGTGCCGCACTGACTCTGACCATTGACGAGCGCAATACGTGTTATGACGCCGATACCAGTCCGCACGGTCACTTTTTGTGTAAACGTTGTGGAAAGATTTATGACTTGATGTGCAATAATAGCATCAAGAAGGTAGTCGACATGGATATGGACGGACATGATGTACAGGAAATTCACTACTATTACAAAGGAATCTGTAAACATTGCATGGAAAAAGAACATTTAAGAATAACTAATTCAACTAATTAAAATCTGAGAGAAAATGAAAAAGTTTAGATGTACTGTATGCGGTTACGTATACGAAGGAGATGCAGCTCCCGAAAAGTGCCCATTGTGTAAAGCTCCTGCAAGCAAGTTCGTAGAAGTTGAAGAAGCAACAGCTGACGGCCCCTTGGTATTTGCCGACGAACACGTAATCGGTGTAGCCAAAGGTTGCGATGACGAAATGATTAAGGACCTGAACAACCACTTCATGGGCGAATGTACAGAAGTTGGTATGTATTTGGCAATGAGCCGCCAGGCAGACCGTGAAGGTTATCCCGAAGTTGCAGAAGCTTTCAAGCGTTACGCTTGGGAAGAAGCAGAACACGCTTCCAAGTTTGCCGAACTGCTGGGTGACTGTGTATGGGATACCAAGACAAACCTCGAGAAAAGAATGAACGCTGAATCTGGTGCTTGCGAAGACAAGAAGCGTATCGCCACTCGCGCTAAGGCTTTGAACCTCGACGCTATCCATGATACCGTTCACGAAATGGCTAAGGACGAGGCTCGTCATGGTAAAGGTTTCGAAGGTCTGTACAACCGCTATTTCAAGAAATAATCCGATACTTTTATAGTAATGTGATGAAAAGGGACTGCTAATTTTAGTAAGTCCCTTTTTTTATTCTAACTTTTTTCACTTTTCAATGTCACGTTTGTATTTCCCATTCGTCTTATCTGTGTAAATGGAACTCAAAGAATTCAAAATAACCGTTCTTCCCCTCCGTGCCAAGCTACTGAACTACGCACGGAAGTTGACCGACGAACCGGAGGATGCAGAAGATGCTGTCCAGGAGGTGCTGCTCAGGCTATGGAACAAAAGGCTTGAATTGGAGCAATACCGGAACATCGAAGCATTTGCCATGACGTTGACGCACAACATCTGTATAGATATGTGGCGCTGCAAACGCAACGACAACCTATCTCTCGACATTGTGCAGGCGGCATCCCCCACCGGAACACCGGAACGGCTGTTGGAAATCAAAGATGAAATCCGCTTGATGCACGAAATCATCCACTCGCTGCCCAATCTTCAACGCACCATCATGCAGATGAAGGACATCGAAGGATACGAAACGGACGAAATCGCCGAAATCACGGGATGCGGACCGGAAGCCATCCGCAGCAATCTGTCAAGAGCCCGGAAGAAAGTGAGAGACGTTTACCTGCGAACCATACAAAAAAGAAAAGAAAGGAGAAAGGAACCATGAAGATAGATGAACTGCTGGATAAATATTTCGAAGGGGAAACCTCCTGCGAAGAAGAACGTGAACTGCGCCGTTTCTTTACAGAAGAGGAAGTGCCGGAGCACCTGCAAATGTACCGCCCCCTATTCGCTTATCTGAACCGGGAAGCAACTTCAATGGCGGAACCGACAGAGGAAAAATCCGTAACAACAGAATCGGCAAAGGAAGTACCCACACAGCGGAAGCCTTCCCGTCTCTATCGCACATTCTATGCTGTCAGCGGCATTGCCGCCGGATTGCTCCTGCTTCTTGGGGTAGCCAAGATTATATTTCCGCTTTCCGGTGTTCCCGAAAATTATGTCGTCATCGACGGCCAGCGGTATACAGACGAGAAACTGGTGGAAGCCAAAGCACTGGAAGCCCTGCAGAATGCCAGCTTCACAGATGAAGATTTAAGCAACTTACTGTTTCAACACTAATATAACAAGGTTATGAAAATATCTATACTGATTTGCATACGTAGTCTGTGCCTCTTTTCCCTGCTGATTTGCCTGCCAGCCTTTGTACATGCACAAGAGAGACTGCAAATAGCCGACCTATTCAGCAAGTATGGCGAGCAAAAGGACGTGACCAGGGTAGAACTGAACGGCAGTATCCTGAAATCTTACCGCATGACTACCTACAAGAGCCTTGTGTTCAAGAATGTATCCCCCTATCGCCGGGAAATTCAGCAGGCCATTGTACACGACAAGCAAGATAACGCAAAGAAGGCGCAGGAGGTAATGGAAAGCGGTGTGCTGCGCAGCGCTTATTACCAACTGAAAGAGGTGGAACGCAATGGAAAGAAGCTGAACCGCTACATCATTTTCAAGATAGGAAAAGACTCCATGGGCACTTTGATTTACATAGAGGGACTGCTCAGTGAAAAGGAAATGATGGATATGCTCTACAAATCGGAATAACACTAAAAACACTATACGATATGAAAACCAGAATTATGATTTTGGCCTGCCTGCTTGCTGTGCCGGCCGGCCGCATGGCAGCACAACAACAGACTGACCCTGAACAGAAAGCTACAGTACAGACACAAGGAGACTCCATCATCATCCGGAAAGGAAAAGGAGACATGCGCATCAAGGTGTACGAAGAGCAGTTGGAAGACGGCGAGAAAAAAGAAGTGCAAATCTACGAAGGAGTCTATCTCGAGAAGGTGGATGCAGACAAGCGTACTTTCCTCGATGCCCTGCCATTCATCCCCCAAAAGAGAAGGTACAATGCTTACGAACCGCACTGTTCCGGTCTATTCATCGGCTACAGCCGGCTGGCTGACGACTTCCTCTCCTTCGGAGCAAGCGACAAGATGGGACTCGACTTATCCAAGTCATGGGAATTCGGCTTCAACATCCTCTCCGTATATCACAACTTCAAGAAGAATCCGCATTGGGGAATCAACCTGGGAGTCAGCTGGGGATACCGTTCTTTCAATATCGACGGTAACTATGCTTTACTAAAGGAAAATGGAACCAGTATTTTCACCGCAGGAAATGAAGAGACCAGCTACAGCAAAAGCCGTCTGCGCCATTTCTTCTTCCGCGTACCCTTATTGATGGAATGGCAGCAAAGAGTGGGAAGAAACAAAGTGTTCTTCAATGCCGGTCCCGAATTTGAGATACGCCACGGTGTAAAATCATTCTCACACATCAATGGAGGCAAGAAGAAAACCGTAGGCAAAGGTATGTATGTGCAGCCCGTCGGCATAAACCTGCTGGCACAAGCCGGTTATGGTAATATCGGCATTTACCTGCGCTACTCCACATACGGATTATTCCAGAAAGACAAGGGACCGGAAGTATCTCCCTATTCATTTGGCGTGGCATGGTATCTGTAACCCCTCCTCTATAACACAAGACTCCCCGAAATGTATTTGTACATTCCGGGGAGTTCTTTTATACCCTAAGGTATTGACAATGAAAGGTTATCTGCAATGAAAATTGTTCTTCTAAAAACGCATGCCCAATGTAAATAGCACTTTACTGCGAGTGTTGGTAACTTCCGTTGTTGGCGGTGTTACCAAGCCATTTATATCATTATAAAACGGATAGAAATCAGATTTATAAGTATCGAATTTATAAGCCAAATCCGCATAAAACGAAGAAAAGCGATAACCGATACCTAAAGTGAAAGTATTCATCGATTTGCTATTGGCAAAATCCGTATCTGTATTTATAGAATTGGAAGGCAATGCCTTAATAGCATCCTTTTTATAGGCTGCAGTACTGTAATTGTAACCGGCACGCAAAGAGAAAGCAGGTATCGGCTTGTATTCTGCTCCTAAACGAAGCGTACTTACCCCCTTCATGCAGAGGTCAGCCTCACCCGTTTCCCATGCCATCTCATCACCTTCAGGATATTTGAACTTCATGCTTGAGTAATCCTCATATTCGTATTCAGCTCCTAAAGCCAGATAATTACCTACCGTATAGCCCAAACTGGCGTTAAACACCCACGGAGTTTGCAGCTTAAAATCACGATCCATGTCTCTACCGCCCAATGCAGAATAAGTATCTACAGTTGTACGGGTAAGATGTTCATTCCCTGCATTATCAGGCAAATACAAATCCGAAGTCAGCAATGCCCCCGTAGTATAAGTCAGTTTGTAATAGATAGGAGTATGCACAGCTAAACCTATACGAAGCGGAGAATCTTCAATTGGCCGGAAAATGGCGCCGAATTTAAAGTCGAAACCCGAACCATGTATACGATTAAAGCTCTCCAAGGAATAACCTTCGTCATCATAAACATGTGTGTCTCCTTCCAATGTATAGGCATACATTTCATCATAGAGAGAATATTTGTTGTAATCCACATCATAGGCTCCAAGAGTAACGCCAAAGTAGAAGCGGTCATTTACATTGAATGAAACATTGAAGTCATACTGGTCAACACCGCCACGCTCACGAGACAAGAAATAAGCATCCGCTTCGGAAGGAATATAAGGAAGATAAGTATTATAGTCCTCACTTTCTATATCTTCAAGAACAAGTGCACCTTGATACCCCATAGTCCCCAGCCATCCAGCATAATTATGTTGATAAATATCCTTGCGACCATAGTCCAAATAATCTCCTTGATCCGGATAATCATATTGAGGACGATGATAGAACGCATAAGCTGCATCCGTAGCCTGTTGTGCCATACTACGCACTTGAGATACATATTGATTATCTATGCTTCCCATCAACCCCTGCATCGTCATATTCTTATAGAACGACTTCGACTTATGATAATTGAAACCGAAATTCACATATCGCAAAGGAGTATGATTACCTATCTTCGAAGCTATCACAAAGCCGGCATTATCAAAACTCCAGCGACTTTTATTCATTTCAAATTTATTGCCTACATAATTGCTTTCTGTACCCGTCATTGAATAGCCAAAGGTAAGCATAGCATCATTGCTACGATAAATACCGATACCGGCAGGATTGGTTCCTATGGTAGAAATATCACCACCCAATGCTCCCATAGCTCCGCCCATTCCGACAAAACGGGCGGTTCCATTCAATTCCTTCTGTGCAATATTCGTTGCATCATATATTGTCTGTGCCCCTGCGCCTACAGCTGTAAACATAGCAAGGGCTATCATGGTTATCTTCTTCATAATTCTTAGTCTTGTTAGATTAAAACATACTTATACTTACCGTCTTCTGGAACCACCGCCGCCACTGGAACGACTGGCACCACCGCCACCACCACTGGAGTAACTGGAACGTGAGCTACTGCCTGAAGAGAAGCTGGAAGAAGAACGGGTGCTACTGGATGAACGTACTGGAGCAGAATACGAACGACTGCTACTACGATTGTTGTCATTGGAGTAGCTGCGTGCCGGTGCGGCGCTTGAACCTCTGTTATAAGTCGATGAAGTCCTGCTACGAGTGGAAGTTCCAACAGAAGAGCGTACACCGGAAGAACGACTGCTACGAACTCCTTCTACGCTACTATTATATGAGCTACTACGCGTACTGCTTGGACGGGTGTAAGTGGAACGGCGGGTAGAAGCCGCACTCGAACGGTTTACACTTGAGCGAGTTGCAGAAGAACTTGAACGAACTGTAGACGAACTTCTTGTACCTACCACCCGACGGGTTGACGTACCGGTACTGCTACGTCTCACTTGACCGGAAGCAGTACTGCTACGACGTACAGCCTGCCCTCCATTTACAGCAGAAGAACGGCGGGAAGTAGAGGACGATACTCTGTTTCCGGCATAAGAGGAACGGCTCGAACCATAAGAACGTCTATTGGTATATGCATTTCCCCAATGGCCACTGCCTCCATGATACCATCCAGGATAATAGTGGTGGTGGTGGTAATGATGATGGTGTCCCCACCAACCACCGCCGTACCAGCCGCCCCAGCTGAAACTCCAACTCGGACCGTACCAGCTGTTCCATCCCCAGCCATAGTAAGGATAGCCGCCCCAACCATAAGAGTTATAGCGCCAGTCCCACCACAAACGATTGGTAAATGTCGGGAAAGCGTATGCATACAGACCATCGGTGTACACGTTCCAATCCCAGGAATTCAAACCATAGACCACATCCCAATACAGTGGGCTGCTGATGCTGATGGCATAACGGGGATTGCGGAAACGGATAATACGGGTAGCATACTCGTAATCATCCTGCGAACCCTCGAACTCACCGTTCACCCATTCGCCGTCCAGGCCGTCATCTTCTTTTTCATTGATGTAAAGGGTATCGTTCTCCATCACGAAATCATTGTCGCGGGAATCGTAACGACGGTTATATTCGTCCACATCGCGGATTTTCCCCTTACGGTCTTTTACTACAACAGTAGTGCTTCCCGGCGATGAATAAATAGTGGTCGGCGCATTCGACTTTACTACAATCTCTTCTACGGGAGCAGCTACTTTCTTCTCCCGCTTCACTTCTTCTTTTTTCTCTTCCTTATTCTTGGAAGGAGTGTAGTACAGGTCGTCATCTATACTTTGTGCCACCAGTGTCCATGGGAGGCACAAGGCAAAAAGCGATAAAAAAACAATCTTTTTCATATTAGTTTGGTTTATGGATTTTACGTTTATCTATTTCTTCACGTCACAAAGATAACGCCGGATTTTATCCCATACAGCAGATTTTCCCCAAAGATTTATAGGGAATTCCCTAAATACCCTATCATTCAATAAATCAAAGGCCCTGCCGGATAAAAAAAGAGCACGTTCGTTTTATTCTACCCCCGGTTTGCATTATCTTTGCAAAAAGATAAACAAATATACGCAGAAACAGGTTTGCTTCTAAGAATCATATTCTGTATTTAACAAACAATCATATTCCGATGAAATATTTAGAATTTACATTCCGCACCGTTCCGTGTACAGAAATAGTCAACGATGTACTTTCCGGCGTCTTGGGCGAAGCCGGCTTTGAAAGTTTTGTCGAGCAGGCCCACGGCATCACCGCTTACATACAGAAAGAACTTTATAGCGAAACCGTCCTCAAAGAGGCACTTGCCGACTTTCCCCTGCCCGACACACAAATAGAATACAGTTATGTGGAAGCCGAAGATAAAGACTGGAACGAAGAATGGGAAAAGAACTTCTTCCAGCCCATCGTCATCGGAGACCGCTGTGTCATCCACAGCACTTTCCACAATGATGTTCCCCAAGCTGAATATGACATCGTCATCAATCCGCAGATGGCATTCGGCACGGGACACCACGAGACCACCAGCCTCATCATCGGCGAACTGCTGGACAGTGACCTGCAAGGCAAATCACTGCTCGATATGGGTTGCGGAACTTCCATCCTTGCCATACTGGCACGCATGCGTGGAGCCTCTCCTTGTACAGCTATCGACATAGATGAATGGTGCGTGCGCAACTCCCTCGAAAATATAGAATTGAATGGAGTGGATAACATTACAGTATCCCAAGGTGATGCCTCCTTTCTGGAAAGCAAAGGTCCGTTTGATATGGTTATCGCCAACATCAACCGTAATATCCTCCTGGCAGATATGAAGCACTACATAGCCCGCATGAATCCCGGTGCGGAGCTGTTGATGAGCGGTTTCTACATAGATGACATTCCCGTCATCCGCGAAGAAGCCGAACGCAACGGGCTGCACTTTGTCCACCACCGTGAGAAGAACCGATGGGCAGCGGTGAAATTCCAGAAATAATAAAGGTCTATACTAAGAAGCTAAAGGTCAATATCAGGAAGCTAAAGTTGACCTTTAGCGTTCTATACAAGGAGTTTTCAACGTAAGCTCCAAAAGTTCCTCCATCGTACCATTAAAGACGTTCAAATCCACCTCTTCTTCGATACCGGGCACAGTGCCTACATCGGTGTGCTGCCAAAAGTGCCACTTGCCCTCATAGCGCACGGAATCTACATAATAATGGGCTATCCAATAAGGATAAGCATTGAAAATGGAATCGCTGAGATAGCGTTTCTTGAATTTATAGGAAGTATAAAGAATGGGCTTTACGCCGTAATGCGCTTCTACCCTATCCAGCCAAGTCTTGACTGCCGCTTTAAGTTCCTGCGGTGACTGCTTGCCGGTAGTCTCCACATCGAGTACGGGAGGCAGGTCTCCCTTTGCCAGCTGCACGGTACGGATAAAGAAATCGGCTTGCTTGTGGGCATCGGTCTTAGGGATAAAATAATGATAGGCACCACGGATAAAACCGTATTTACGCGCTTGACCGAAGTTCTGCGTAAACGTATCGTCACCATGATCGCCGCCTTCGGTAGCTTTCAGAAAAATAAAGTGAATGGGAAATTTGGCTTCTCTATTATGTGTCAAGAGTTCCCAATCTATCTTTCCCTGATAGTGGGATATGTCTATGCCATGCACCTCATAGTTGCAAGGCATACATACACCGTAACCTTTCTGGCCATAACAAGGCTTCCAGCGATAAGCATAAGGACGAATGAAAAACCAGTAAAAGCCGGTAGAAAAAACAAGAATGATACAGACCGCCAAAAGATTGCGCAACCATACGGGCATGGTACGCGGCTGCGTTTTCTTCTTGCTCCGCGGAGAGGAAGAACGACGTGCGGCAGTAGTTTTACGCCGGGTATTTGTGGAGGTCTTGGTTGCCATGAGTAAATGAAAAGAAAGGGCGGAATGAACCGCCCCTCCGTTTTATTGTCAACTTGTTGATGCGTCAACTTATTTAGCCTGCTCCAGCTGCAAAGTTTTCGTAGCCTGGTCGCAAACTTCTGTCGGACCGAAGTACTGGATAGGACCCGGATAAACATAGTCTGTTTCCATAGCCCAACGGTCGCGCTGAGCCGCGAATGCCTTGAACGGAGCACCGTCCAGCTTCACCAGAGCCTTCTGGATAACCGGCTTCATTTCACCGTGGCGACGTTCCATGTTCATCATCATAGTGATGGGCACACCGCCTGCAATCCATTCTTCGGCAGGAGCAGTCGTGTTGCGTACAGAAGACATGTAACCGGTCTTTCCGTTAGCAATCAATGCAGATGCTGCATAACCCAAAGAGTAGCAGTAGTCAGCGTCGAAGTTAGACGGAGCAGCGCAACGTCCTTCGTAACCGAAGAAGTGGTGCTGTGCAGCAAACTTGCCTACGAACTTGCCCTCTTCTTTCCACTGAGCCAGCTTAGTGCCAACCATTTCGGACAGCAACTTTTCTGTTTCAATCAGAGATACCTGTACGTTTCCGTGCGGGTCGCGGTCCAGAGACAACTGGCGAGCCACGCCTTCGGGCAAGCTTGCGTAGATGGCCGCATTCTCCGGAGAAAGTTTACGGATGATATAATCGCGTTGGTGAGATTTCTTAATTTGAGCAAACTCTTCTGCATTGGCAGCAAGGAAGTCGTTCAACTCAGCAATCAGACGCTTCATGGCCGGGATGAATTCAACCAATCCTTCGGGGATAAGAACCGTACCGAAGTTGTTACCCTGGGCTGCACGTTCGGCAACGACCTTGGCAATGTTGGTCACAATATCGTCCAAAGACATATCCTTCGCTTCAACCTCTTCAGAGATGATACACATATTGGGCTGTACCTGCAATGCACATTCCAAAGCAATATGAGAAGCAGAACGTCCCATCAACTTGATAAAGTGCCAGTATTTACGGGCAGAATTACAGTCACGTTGGATGTTGCCGATTACTTCAGAGTAAGTCTTGCAAGCTGTATCGAAACCGAAAGAAGTTTCAATCATATCATTCTTCAAGTCACCGTCGATGGTCTTGGGACAACCGATTACCTGCACACCATAATTCTTGGCAGCATAGTATTCAGCCAGTACGCAAGCATTGGTGTTGGAGTCATCGCCACCGATGATTACCAGTGCCTTGATGCCGAGTTCCTTCAGGATTTCATAACCTTTCTCAAACTGTTCTTCCTTTTCCAGCTTTGTACGGCCCGAACCGATGATGTCAAAACCACCCGTATTGCGGTATTCATCAATGATGTCAGCAGTCAGTTCCATATAATTATGGTCAACCAAGCCGCCAGGACCCAGAATAAAGCCATACAATTTGCTGTCTTTGTTCAGCTTCTTGATACCGTCGAAAATACCGGAAATCACATTGTGGCCGCCGGGAGCCTGTCCACCGGAAAGGATAACACCCACGTTCATTGCGGGGAAGTTAACCGCCTCATCGGTAGTTTCAAACTTAATCAAAGGCATTCCGTACGTGTTGGGGAACAATTTCTTGATTTCTTCCTGGTCAGCAACAGACTGAGTAGCTGCGCCTTCTGCAGCCTTAACAGTTCCTTTCAGCGCTTTCGGAAGTTTGGGCTGATAGGCAGCCCTTGCAATTTGCAATGCACTTTTAGTCATTTCTCTTAATTATTTAAAGGTGTTAGTAAAGTTCCGTTTAAAAGCGTCGCAAATTTCGCTTTTTTTCGTAAGATATGCAAACGAGAAGCCGAAATAATGTATAAAATGACATTTATCGTTTTTTATCCTAAAATAAAAAGGAGAAGAAAGCAATTAACTGATTTATTGTGTTATCTTTGTCGCAAAGTTTGAGTTACGAGTCGTTATCGCATTGTTCTTCTTTTAATATACAACTATTATTAGGCGGTCTCTTCCATAATTATTCTCCATACTCCAATTTAATAATTACAATTAATTAAAATTTCAAATGAACATTTACATTTCAGGTTTAAATTTCAGCACAACAGACGCTGACTTAAACGATTTATTTTCAGAGTACGGAGAAGTTTCTTCTGCAAGAATCATTACAGACAGAGAAACAAGAAGATCCAGAGGTTTTGGTTTCGTAGAAATGCCGGACGATACAGCAGGCCAGAAAGCCATTGACGAATTGAACGGTGCTGAATTTGACCACAAACAAATCTCGGTAAACGTGGCACGCCCCCGCGAAGAAAGACCTTCCAATGGCGGCAATCGCGACAGAAGAGGCGGTTACAACTCTAGAAGATATTAATATTCTTAACTACTGACAGAAGCAGGAGGTGTTGTAGCAATGCCCCCTGCTTTTTTTATAACTAAAAAAATAAAAATACATGGCCAAATCCATCTCCGCAGACAAGCGTGAAAATGAGAAGAAAAGACTCGCCCGACGGGCTGAAAAACAGAAAAAGAAAGAAGAAAAAAAGCTATCCAACAAAGCGAGCAGCTTTGAAGATATGATTGCCTATGTTGACGAAAACGGCATGATAACCTCTACTCCTCCGGCAGAAAACACTCCTAAAGAAGAAATAAAGCTGGAAGAAATCGTCATATCAACTCCCAAAAAAGACAAGGAAGAACCGGTCATCCGCAGAGGACGTATCGAATTTTTCAATGAATCGAAAGGCTTCGGCTTCATCAAGGACTTATCCGGAGTCGAAAAATACTTTTTCCACATTAATAATGTGCTGACAGATATAACAGAAGGCAATATTGTGACGTTCGACCTTGAACGTGGCCTTAAAGGCATGAATGCCGTAAACGTAGCTCTTGAAGTAGAAAAGGCAAAGAAAAAGAAAGAAGACAAGGAGACTCTAAATACAGAATCCCAGATGAAATAAGCCAATTATAGAAAAAGGGCGTGTATGTACCGAAATATTTGATAGTATATACACGCCCTTACAGTTTTCTTTAATCACACGTCATTCGGTTTGCCAGCCGCCCCCCAATGCCTTATAGACATTTACCATGGCAATAAGTTCGTCGCGGATGGCATTGCTTACCCCTATTTGGGCATCAAAATAACCACGCTGGGCGTCGAGCACATCCATATAATTGATGACGCCGTTGATGTATTGCAACTGTGCCAAATCCACATATCCCTTGGCAGAGCGTTCAAGTTTGGCACGCAGTTGGTAGACCTCCTTTATCTTATTGAAATCCACAATGGCATTCTTCGCTTCCTTAAAAGCATTCAGCACAGTCTTTTCATAACTATGCACTTCGGCTTCAAAAGAAGCCTTCTGCGCTTTCAGTGCAGCACGGTTCTTTCCCCAACCGAAAAGCGGTGCCAAGACCGCCCCATTCAATAAGGAATAGGGGGATTCCAGAAAATTGGACAACACATCACTTTCCAATCCAAATTGTCCGGTCAGGGCCAGACGGGGGAACATATTGGTATAAGCAACTTTCACTTTGGCATGTTCAGCCTTCAACTGCTGCTCTGCCGCACGGACATCGGGGCGACGTTCCAACAAATCCGAAGGCAGACCTACCGGTAAGGACTCCGGCACATCCAGTTCCTGCAGAAAATTGACACGCTTGATACGGGTAGGAAATTCCCCCACAAGGAAAGAGATATCATTTTCTTTCAGAGAGATACGGCGCTCCAAATCCGGAACAAGCGTAGCCGTACGGGCTAACTCCACTTGAGCCTGCTGATAAGAGGTCTCCGAGGTCAGCCCGCCTTCAAAACGAATACGGGCCAAGCGCACTCCCTCTTCGCGCGCCTTTTGTGTCTGGCGTACAATCTCCAGTTCCGTATCAAGGGCTACCAGCTCATAATACGCCTGCGCCACTTCCGCAACGATAGTCATGCGCAACGCACGCTGCGCCTCCACACTTTGCAGATATTCGGCCACAGCAGCCACCTTCTTCCATCTCAAGTTTCCCCAAAGGTCCAGTTCCCAAGAGAGCAATGCCTTGGCTTCGTAAGAATTGCCTACATCACGGCTATGACCACCGTAATTCTCCACCTCACGCTCAGCCTCCACTTTTCCGGTGAGCTGCGGCAGAAGGTTGGCAACACTGATACGTTTTTGGGCAGCCATCTCCTTGACACGGGAAGCTGCGATCAGCATGTCTTTGTTATATTCCAGAGCACGGTCTATCAAACCACGCAGCGTGCTGTCCGTATAAACCGCCTGCCACTGTTCATCGGCTATGCTCATGCTATCCTGCTGCTGTGCCAGGCTATCTGGCAATGCCATCTCCGGACGCACATAGCTCTTGCCCACCTTGCATGAGGTAAGGGCAAACATACTCAGCAACAAAATAATATATATGTTCTTTCTTTTCATAAATGTTGTCTTTAAAATCAGTCTTTCTTAATCTTATGCTGCACTTTTGCTTTTGTCTTGTATACCAGGACAAAGAAGAACGGTACAAGCACAATACCGAATACAATGGCAAATATCATTCCGAAGAAAACACCCGTACCGATGGCCTGACGGCTTGCCGAGCCAGGTCCGCTTGCCAATACCATAGGAAGCATTCCCAATACAAAAGCGAGGGAAGTCATCAGAATAGGGCGGAAACGGAGTTGGGCAGCATGGATGGCAGACTGTATCAAGTCTCCTCCCTTGTCGACCTGCACCTTGGCAAACTCCACAATCAAAATGGCATTCTTTGCCGCAAGTCCCACCAGCATCACCAAGCCAATCTGAAAATAAATATCATTCTCCAATCCGCATATCACAACGCCCAGATAGGCACCCAAAGCGGCAACCGGCAGTGAAAGCAATACAGCGATAGGCACCGTCCAACTTTCATATTGCGCAGCCAAAAAGAGGAATACGAAAAGGAATACCAGCGTAAGCACAAGGCCCGTCTGTCCTCCCGCTTTCTTTTCCTGATAGGAAAGGCCACTCCACTCCAGACCAATATTGTCTGGCAAGTGGTCACGCGCAATCTGCTCCATAATCTCCATTGCCTGACCGGAACTGTAACCTTGTGCCGCAGAACCGCGGATGACGGCAGTAGTAAACATATTGAAACGCTTGATACTGCCCGGACCGGTGGTATAAGAGGCATTTCCCAAGGAAGTAAGCGGCACCATCGCTCCGTCCTTTGCCTTTACAAAGAACAAGTTGATATTATCCTTATGCTCACGATAAGGAGCCTCAGCCTGAATATACACCTTATATATACGGTTGAACATATTGAAGTCATTCACATATACAGAACCGGTATAAGCCTTCATGGTAGAGAATACATCCGCCAGGGGCACACCCAGCATTTTCACCTTATCACGGTCCACATCAAAATAAAGCTGCGGTATTTCAGACTGCAAGGATGATGAAAGCCCCGTCAGCTCCTTATGTTTCTGGGCATAATACATCAGTGTATCTGCCGCCTGCACCAGGTTGTCAAACGTTGCTTCTCCACGCGCCTCAAGCTGCATTTCGAAACCTCCCGAAGTACCCAATCCCGGAATGACCGGAGGCGTGGAAAGATAAACCCTGCATTCGGGATATTCCTTCAAATCCTTCTCCACATTCTCCATTATCTTATCGATGGAAATTCCCTTACGTTCTTCCCACGGTTTCAGGATAACCGTCAGCTCACTGCGCGCCTGGTTACTACCCACACGGGGACTGCTACCTGTCACGTTCTGCACATAGGCCACATAGGGATTCTTCTCCAAGTATTGCACAGCACGATCCGTCACCACACGGGTTCGCTCCAAAGTAGCACCTTCCGGCAACTCCAACTCTATCTTAAAATAGCCCTGGTCTTCTACCGGCAGGAAGCTGGTAGGCACCAACCGGTGGATAATGAAAATAGCAACCAGTACCAGCCCGAACGCACTCATTAAGCGGCGGGGATTCTTGATGACCCGATTAATGACAGCCACATATTTGTGATTGCCCAAGTTCAGCCATTCATTGATTTTGCGGAAAACTATGTTCTTTTTCTTTCCATTGTCGGGTTTCAATATGAGCGAGCACATGACGGGACTAAGTGTCAGGGCCACTACCGTAGAAAGCAACACAGAAACGGCGATAGTAATGGTAAACTGACGGTATAACTGTCCGGTGATTCCACTCAAGAAACTTACCGGTACAAATACGGCACAGAGCACCAATGATGTAGCAATCAAGGCACTTGCCAATCCGTTCATCGCCTTTTTGGTAGCTTCATACGGGCTCAATTTCTCCGTCTCCATAAGATGCTCTACGTTCTCCACCACCACAATGGCATCATCCACCACAATACCGATAGCGAGAATCAATCCAAGCAAAGTCAGTATGTTCAGAGAGAAACCGAAAATAAGCATGAAACCGAAGGTACCAATCAGGGAAATAGGTACCGCAACAATCGGTATCACCGTCGCACGCCAACTTTGCAAGGAAAGAAATACGACCAGTACCACCAGAATCAGCGCTTC
The DNA here is from genome assembly GCF_013874375.1 of Bacteroides sp. CACC 737. NCBI lineage: Bacteria > Pseudomonadati > Bacteroidota > Bacteroidia > Bacteroidales > Bacteroidaceae > Bacteroides > Bacteroides sp. CACC 737. Next base: position 861,259 of record NZ_CP059408.1, on the reverse strand, counting down.
GAACAACGTCTTGTATACCTCGTGAATGGATTCGGAAATATAAGTCGTCATGTCGAAGGGAATCTCATAACTCATCCCCTCAGGGAAATTTGCACTGATTTCCCCCATAGCAGCCTTCACGCTTTTTGCAACTTCCATTGCATTGGCCCCGGGAAGCATATAAATACCGAGAACAGCAGCATTCTCACCGTTGATTCCACTCTCCGTACTATATGAAGATGCTTCCAATGAAACACGAGCCACATCGCGCAGACGAATAATGGAACCGTTGGCATTGGCACGGACCACAATATCCTCAAACTGCTTTACCGAACTTAAGCGTCCCTGGGTAGTGATAGGGATAGTAATGTCGAGCCCATTCACCGGCTGTTGTCCCAAAACACCCGCAGCAGACTCACGGTTCTGGTCCTTCAGGGCATTCTGCAAATCCTGCACCGTCAGTCCGAAGTTGGCAAGTTTGTCGGGCAACGCCCATATCTGCATGGCATAGTAGCGACTGCCAATGTTGGAAACACGTCCAACACCGGGGATACGGCGCAACAAGTCGAGTACATTGATAGTAGCAAAGTTACTCAAATAAATTTCGTCGAACTTCGGGTCACTGGAAGTCAGACAGATGGTCATCAACTGGCTGGGAGCCTGCTTTTCCACAGAAATACCGTTTTGAATCACTTCGGCCGGCAAACGGCTCTCCGCCAGTTTCACACGATTCTGTATTTCTACGGCAGCCAAATCCGGATCGGCAGACACGTCGAAAGTGACCGTAGCCGAAAATCCTCCAGAATTGGAACTGTTGGACTCCATATATAGCATACCGGGAGTACCGTTTATCTCCTGCTCGATAGGGGTTGCCACCGCCTGCGAAACAGTCAATGCACTAGCTCCCGGATAGGAAGCACTGATTTTCACTACTGGAGGCGTTATCTGTGGATATTGGTCTACCGGCAGCATGGTCAGGCCAATGATACCGACAATTACAATCACAATCGATATCACCGCCGAGAATACCGGGCGGTCTATAAAGAAACTTACTTTCATAACATCATTACTTTGAAGGGTTGTTGTCCTTTGATTTATTCTCAGTCGGAGTAGTCTGCTTCGTTTCGGAAACAACCTGCTTGTTCAGAGAATCACTCGTCTGTTCTTCCTCCTTTTTAGGAACGGCAACCTGGGCACGTACTTTCATACCCGGAGTCAGCTTGTGGAAACCTTCCGTCACAATTTGTTCTCCGGCAGCCAGACCACGTTCAACCACCCAATTGTTGCCAAATTCAGGTCCCAACTCAATGAAACGCTTTTCAACCGTAGAGTCCCGGCGCATCACAAAAATATATGCACCACCTTTCTCAATGGTAACTGCCTTTTGAGGAACGGCGACAGCACCCTCACGTACATCCAGCAACAGCTTCACCTTTGTAAACTGCCCCGGCAACAACACTCTGTCAGGATTCGGCATTTCTGCACGTACGGAGAATGTTCCCGTCTGCGGGTCCACCTGAGGTTCGGCAAAGTCCACATACCCCTTATAAGGATAAATAGTATTATCCGCCAAAGTAATCGTAATGTTCGGCTGCCAGGAACGCGTCGAGTCCTGACGCCCTATATCGATATTCCGTTCCTTGCTTTTCAGGTAATCCAATGCCGTCATACTGAAGTCTACCAGCACTGTATCGCTTTTCACAATCGTAGCCAGCAAGGACTTACCTCCCGGTCCGACCAATGTTCCCAAATCCACATTTCTTTCACTGATATGTCCCGATAGCGGAGAACGGACCAATGTATACCCCAATTCCAATTCAGCTTGATCCAAATCGGCCTGGCTCATCGCTACCGAGGCTTCTGCAGTCTCATAAGCAGCCTGGGCATTGTCTAAATCCAGCTGGCTGGCAGCGTTCTGCGCATAAAGGGGGCGGATACGCTCCAAATCACGTTTTGCCTTCAATGCCTGCGCTTCATCCTTCTTTAACTGTGCACGGACTTTGTCAGCCTTTGCCCTATACTGGTCCTGGTTTATTACAAAAAGCACCTGGTTCTTGGTGACATATGTTCCTTCTGCAAAAAGCATATTCTCCAAATACCCTTCCACACGCGCACGTACCTCTACAAACTGCTGGGCACGAATACGTCCCACGTACTCACCATATATCTCTACATCTCCTTTTTCTGCAGATTCTACGATTACGGTAGGAGCTTCCGGTTCAACCTTCTTAGGCCAAGTCAGAATAAAATAACCAGCCAACAATACCGTCATGCAGGCAACCATCATCAGTAGCCTCTTCTTCTTCAGCTTTAATTCTTTTTTCGTAAAAAACTGTTTCATGCTTGTTTGTCTATTAAATTTAACCCTATTTCCTTCTATCAAAGCAAATTCGATGCCAATCCACCACTATCTTATCAGTTACATCTAATAAGCTATATATCAGACAGAAGATAAGATAGTAATTCTTTATTCATGGGGGCATCTTCCATTTTACCTTGTGGAATACATCCACAGTTTGTAGAATTATTCCACAAAAGTAATAAATTAAAAACACATAAAAACCCTTTTTTCCTCTACACTAACAAAGAAAAACATTATCTTTACCGAAAATAACTCAGATTATTCATTTTAAACGTAAAGATTATGGCAAGTAGAAAAGAACTAAAAAAGAATATAAACTATATTGCGGGTGAATTATTCACAGAGTGTCTTGTAAATAGCTTATATGTACCTGGAACAGACAAACAAAAAGCCGATACACTGATGGCTGAAATTCTAAAAATGCAAGATGAATTCATAAGCCGCATCAGCCATACCGAACCAGGAAATGTAAAAGGTTTCTACAAAAAACTTCGTACTGACTTCAATGCAAAAGTAGACGAGATTATTAATGCAATGGGCAAACTGAAATAATAAGATGAAGAAAGCCTTTTATAGCTTCATTTATTATCGTCTGCTGGGCTGGAAGACAAATGTGACGGTGCCCAACTACGACAAATGTGTAATTTGTGCGGCACCCCATACTTCCAATTGGGACTTATTTATCGGTAAATTGTTTTATGGTGCCATCGGCCGTAAAACCAGCTTCATGATGAAAAAGGAATGGTTCTTTTTTCCTCTTGGAGTGATATTCAAAGCCGTTGGCGGCATTCCGGTGAACCGGGGGCGCAAGTCTTCCTTGGTAGACCAAATGACAGAAAGGTTTGCCGCCAGTAAGCATTTCCATCTGGCCATCACTCCCGAAGGAACCCGTAAAGCCAATCCAAACTGGAAGAAAGGCTTTTATTACATAGCACTGAAAGCACAAGTACCCATTATGCTTATCGGGATTGATTATCCTTCCAAGACCATCTCCTCTACCAAAGCTGTCATGCCTACCGGAGACATAGAAAAGGATATGCGCGAGATAAAACTGTACTTCAAGAACTTTAAAGGAAAAAATCCCGAAAATTTTGATTTAGGAAATATCTAATCAGGTATTAAGCATTAATGCCATGCGAATAAGCATTCTGCAAACAGACATTGTCTGGGAAAATAAACAAGAAAATCTCCGTCGTCTCCGCGAGAAGTTAGAAACTCTTCGTGGAACAACGGAGATTGTTGTTTTACCGGAAACATTCTCCACTGGCTTCAGTATGGACACCAGCAGCTTGGCCGAACCTACAACGGGAGAAACCATCACGACTCTGCGCCGATGGTCTGAAGAATACCAACTCGCTCTTACAGGCAGCTATATTGCCTGCGAAACAGCCTCGAAAGGAGGAAATCCCTCCTACTACAACCGTGCATTCTTCCTTACGCCCGAAGGCAATGCCTACTATTACGACAAACGACACCTCTTCCGGATGGGACACGAAACAGAGCATTTCACTTCCGGCTGCCAACGTCCCATTATCCAGTATCGCGGCTGGAACATACTGTTGCTTGTATGTTATGACCTCCGCTTCCCAGTTTGGAGCCGCAATAAGCACAGCGAATACGACCTTCTTATTTATGTTGCCAACTGGCCCGTTTCCCGCCGGAAAGTCTGGGACATTCTGTTGCAAGCACGTGCTTTGGAAAATATCAGTTATGTCTGCGGTGTCAACCGTATCGGCAGAGACGGCAGAGACATTCCACACAGCGGAGGCAGTGTGGTCTACTCTCCGAAGGGGGAAGTGCTTGCCACTGTACCCGACAACGAAGAGACAACTGCCACCGCCTCCCTCAGCCTTTCCTCCCTGCAGGAGTTCAGGTTAAAGTTTCCCGCTTGGAAAGATGCGGACGAGTTCGTTATTTCTTCAAATAATAGTTCACAGTAGTCACTACACGTACGCTTTTTATATAAGGAGTATAAGCATCGCGGTCACTGATGGAAAACTGCCCTTGCGAGGCATTGCGGATTTTTCCCAGTTCACTGTCCGAATCCTTAGCAAATTTCTCGGCTGCGGCACGGGCATTTTTGGTAGCTTCTTCTATCATTTTGGGTTTCACTTCATTGAGACCGGTAAATTCATAAGACACGTTATATTTATAATCCCCTCCCGTGATGGCAATGCCCTGCTTCAAGAGTTCTGCTTGCCCGGACATGAGTTTACGTACCCTATCCACATTCTTGGAAGTGACAGTGATGACAGACGTGGCATTATAACGATAAGCCACGTTGCGGTCAACATAACGTTCGGCCTGCATGTCAATCACTTCGGGTGGTGCAATACTTATTTCCTCCTTCTCAATGCCGTTGTTTTCAAGGAAACCCACGATGGCAGCGTTTTTCTTCTCCATATTGGCATAAAGCAGTGCAGGATCATTACCTATGTCTTTGTAGACAAGAGGCCAGACTACTTTGTCGGCAGGTACTTCCATCTCAGCCAACCCTTTCACACTGACTACACGATCCTTATTCACAAAATTGTTGATACCGCCTTTTACCATGATTCCCAACAAAAGCAACCCCACAGCTATGATGGCTGCTTCTACTTTCCAGCTTTTCATACATTAATATTTTAGAGTTTATAAACACACACAAATATAACAAACCCAAACGACAAAAAGTGCAATGAATGGTCTATTTTTATATGATTATCCTCACTTATACCCCAAACGAACGAGACATTATACAAAATGCACCCAATCCGCTTTTTTAGAGTATTTAATGAAAATACCCCAAAGAAAGAGTACATCTTCTCCAAAAAGTACCTATTTTTGTCCTTCGAAACAATGTCAAAGCGACAACATGATTAATTTAATAATTCTAACCCCTAAATCCTATGTTGACCCAACGTAAAATCCATACTCACGGTGGCGATTGGCCATGACTTTATGGAATGTACCGAAGACACTTTCCGTACGGCTGTCAAACCCCATATGAGATATGGGACGAACAGTATTTCTTAATTAATCTTCAGCAATATGCGGATGAACATTGTTTTTCGTATATTTGTTGATTGAAAGAACAGTACAATACTTAATCATTTATTAATAATAAATTTTATGAAAACCAATCTAAGCTCTCAAATCACTCTCAACAGAGTCTCCCCCAGGTACTACAGACCTGAGAATGCATTTGAACGGTCGGTATTGACCCGACTGGAAAAAATCCCTACAGATATTTATGAGTCTGCAGAAGAAGGCGCCAACCAAATTGCCCTTGACATTGCACAGTTAATCCGTGACAAGCAAAAGGCGGGACGTTTCTGTGTCTTGGCACTGGCAGGCGGTAACTCTCCGCGCAATGTATATGCAAACTTGGTACGTATGCACCAGGAAGAGGGATTAAGTTTCCGCAACGTAGTCATATTCAACCTCTACGAATATTATCCATTAGCTCCCAATGCCATCAACAGTAACTTCAACGCATTGAAGGAAATGCTGATAGACCATGTGGACATTGACAAACAGAATGTTTTCACCCCCGACAGCACCATCGCCAAAGACACCATCTTTGAATATTGCCGTCTTTACGAGCAGCGCATTGAAAGTTTCGGTGGCTTAGATATCGCTTTGCTGGGCATTGGTCGTGTAGGTAACATCGGTTTCAACGAACCGGGTTCACGCCAGAACTCTACCACCCGTCTGATATTGCTGGACAGCGATTCCCGCAATGAAGCTTCCAAAATGTTCGGTAGCATTGAAAATACCCCCATCAGCTCCATCACCATGGGAGTAGCCACCATCCTCTCGGCAAAGAAAATATATCTACTGGCATGGGGTGAGGAGAAAGCACAAAAGGTGAAAGAATGCGTTGAAGGTCCGGTAACAGATACTATCCCTGCATCTTATCTACAGACCCACAACAATGCACATGTAGCTATCGACTTGTCTGCCGCCGCCAACTTGACACGTATCCAACGCCCCTGGCTGGTAACTTCCTGCGAATGGAACGACAAGCTCATCCGCAGCGCCATCGTCTGGCTATGCCAACTCACCGGAAAACCCATTCTGAAGCTGACCAACAAGGACTACAACGAAAACGGTTTGAGTGAATTGCTGGCATTGTTCGGTTCAGCCTATAACGTGAACATCAAGATATTCAATGACCTGCAGCATACCATCACCGGATGGCCGGGCGGCAAGCCGAACGCAGACGACACCTATCGCCCCGAACGTGCAAAGCCCTATCCCAAACGCGTGGTCGTATTCTCTCCGCATCCCGATGACGACGTTATCTCTATGGGAGGTACCATCCGTCGTCTGGTAGAACAGAAACATGACGTGCATGTGGCTTACGAAACTTCCGGTAACATTGCCGTAGGCGATGAAGAAGTTATCCGTTTCCTGCACTTCATCAACGGGTTCAACCAAATCTTCAACAACAGCGAGGACCAGGTTATCAACGACAAATATGCCGAAATCCGCAAGTATCTGAAGGAGAAGAAAGACGGTGACATGGATACACGCGACATCCTGACCATCAAGGGGCTGATTCGTCGTGGCGAAGCACGTACCGCATGTACATACAATAACATACCTTTGGATCACTGCCACTTCCTCGACCTGCCGTTCTACGAAACGGGCAAGATACAGAAGAATCCTATCAGCGAAGCAGACGTGGAAATCGTACGCAACTTGTTGCGTGAAGTGAAACCCCATCAGATTTTCGTTGCCGGTGACCTGGCCGACCCGCACGGAACACACCGTGTTTGTACGGACGCCGTATTTGCCGCCATCGACCTGGAAAAAGAAGAAGGTGCCAAATGGTTGAAGGAATGCCGCATCTGGATGTACCGCGGTGCATGGGCAGAATGGGAAATCGAAAATATCGAAATGGCTGTGCCCATCAGCCCGGAGGAACTGCGTGCCAAGCGTAACTCTATCCTGAAGCATCAGTCACAAATGGAAAGTGCACCGTTCCTGGGCAATGACGAACGTCTGTTCTGGCAACGCAGTGAAGACCGCAACCGCGGAACAGCCGCCTTGTACGACAGCCTCGGACTTGCTTCCTATGAAGCGATGGAGGCCTTCGTGGAATACATTCCGCTATAAACGGATGAAATATAAAAAAATAAAAAGAGACTGTCTCCAAATTTTCATTATGGAGACAGCCTCTTTTTTTAATATGTATCGGACAAATCCTATTTATAACTCTCTTCCAATTCTCTGTACCATTTCTGCAAAACAAAGAAAGCTTTTTTCTTCTGTCCTTTATCAGACACCAGCCCTTTGCGATTAAAATCATCTTGTATTTCGGGTACATGACGCCTCGGAGAGCGGAAATCCTTCAGTATCCACGGTGTAGTACCGGCCAGTCCCGGAATACGCTTCAACATATTCACGTGGCGGATATACAAATCTTCCTGATACTCCTCCGTAAACCGTTCTTTCCTGGAACCGTGCCGTCCATACAAAGCACCTCCTCCAAGTTCGCTGATAAAGACCGGTTTCCGGGCATCGAACACCCAGTTCACACGGTCACATTTTTCCGAATCGCCGTCATACCAACCCACATATTCATTAAAGCTGATAATGTCAAGGAGTTCTCCCAACGGGTCATTCACAGTCATAACGCCCGGACGAACTTCTTCCTTCTCCATCGCCGCACCAACCAAGCGGACATTATCCAAACTCCTGACCTTGTTTGCCAGCTTGGTAAGGAATGCCAGGCGCGGTTCACTAAGAGGCGTTTCATTGGCTATAGACCAGATGATAACGTTACATCGATTCTTGTCACGTGCAATCATATCACACAACTGCTGTTCCGCATTCTGATAGGTATCCTTATTCTCCCAATGAATAGTCCAATACACCGGAATCTCCGACCATACCAGAAATCCCATGCGCTCTGCCTCACGCACCATCTCTTCATTGTGGGGATAATGGGCCAGGCGGACAAAATTGCATCCAAGCTCCTTTGCCCAACTCAGTAAAGTACGGGCATGGTCTCTTGAATAGGCACGCCCGCTATAGTAGGGAGTCTCCTCGTGGATACTGATACCTCTGCAGAATATCTCTTCATCGTTCAACAGTATTTTAGTTCCCTCTGTACGGATAGTCCGGAAGCCGATCTCATCAGAGACTTTATCTGTTTCGGAAGACAGATTCACCACATACAGCTTAGGTTTTTCCGGAGTCCACAAGACCGGTTTGGCCTTTACCTGGAACGAAGCATAACCGTTGGAGTCCGTTACAACCTCTTTCTTCACTTTCAGTTCCGGAATATCCAGCACTATCTTTTGCTCTTTGGCAGAACCATCCAGTTGTACCCAGCCTTCAACCGTATCTTTATCATTCTTCTTCAATTGTACGTAATAATCACCTATGTAAGTCGAAGGCGTTTCAATCAAGGTAACCGGCCGGGTGATGCCACCGAAATTCCACCAGTCGGCATTGACCGTAGGCACAGCTTCGGGATGGCGTTTGTTATCGACTTTCACCACGAGGCTATTGGTACCTTCCCTCAAAAGGCCGGTAATTTCAAAATTAAAAGGAGTAAAGCCACCGATATGCCTGCCCAGACGTTTGCCGTTCAGCCATACAATGGCTTCATAATTAACAGCTCCAAAGTTGAGGAAAAGACGTTTGCCCGGTTGCAGGGAGTATTCAAAATGCTTTCGATACCACACAGTGCCTTCATAATAGTACAACTGAGGCCGTTGTGTATTCCAGTCACCGGGAACAAACAGCAGTTTATCCGTTTCAAAATCATACTCTTGAAGTTGGGTCTTATGAATAAGTCTTGTCTTGGGCATAACCGCCGTCATAAGGCTTCAAACGATAGTCATAATAACCGTTTTCAAAGGGATCTACAATCGTTTTCCATTGTCCGTCAAGGGACGTTGTCTGGCGTGCACCGACATTCATGATTTGGAGAACCTGCTGCCCGAAGGCCAAAACCGGTACCAGAAGCAAAAGGAAGGCAATACTGCTTTTCAAAAGTGTCTTCATAAGGTTTACATATTATATATGTCTGCAAAAATAATAAAAAGAAAATAACCGCAATCGTCAACGAAGCTTTCTTTTATGTACTTTTGCACGCATCACTGTCTGATAAAAGCAGATATTGACAACTTCATTATTTCATCAATATGAAAAAACTTATCCTAACCGGCATATGGCTCTTATATGGAATCCTCCTTCCGGCACAAGAACTAGAGCAGAATGTGGAAGAACGCCTCCAGACATTCTTTAAGGAATACACCACCCATACGACCAACATCGGTACCTGCAAGCTAGACAGTTTCCGCATTGACTTCCGGAAGAAGAAATTACTTGTCTATGCAAACGAGCGCTTTGCCTACCAGCCTCTACGGCCTGAAACCGTCGATGCCATTTACCGCCATCTGGGACAAATCCTACCAGGACCAGTAAACAACTTCGACCTCACCGTCTTTGCTGATGGGAAAAACATTGAAGAGCTTATCCCCAACCTCTACCGGAAAGGGAAGAAAGACAAGGCACGTATGTTCAGTCACTTGGAATACAAAGGTATACCTTGGGTAACCCGTACTTCACGCCCCTACGAAATCACCCGAGGACTGGAAGGAAATCACATTGCCCTTTGGCAAAGCCACGGGAAATATTACATCAATGACAAGAACAAATGGGGATGGCAACGCCCGAGGCTGTTCTGCACCACGGAAGACCAGTTCACCCAGTCGTTCATCCTGCCCTACCTCCTGCCCATGCTGGAGAATGCAGGAGCCAATGTATTCACTCCCCGCGAAAGGGACACACAAAAGCGGGAAGTCATCGTAGACAATGACGGTAGCCTAAGCAGAGATGGAGGACAAGGTTCCCTCTATCTGGACGTGAAAAGCCGGAAAGCACGTTGGGAACAGACCTCCCAACCCGGATTTGCCCAACGGAAACGAATCTATCAGGACAATGAGAACCCTTTCCTCACCGGTACGGCACGCTTTGCCAAAACTGAAAAGAAGAAAGACAAGGCTTTTGCCGAATGGGTGCCCGATATTCCGGAAACGGGAGAATATGCCGTATACGTATCTTATCAGACTCTGCCGGGCAGCGTAAGCGATGCCAAATACCTTGTATTCCACAACGGAGGCGTCACAGAATTCAAGGTGAACCAGCAAATAGGAGGCGGCACATGGGTGTACCTCGGCACATTCACTTTCGACAAAGGCCGGAATGACTATGGCATGGTGGTATTGAGCAACGAAAGCAAGGAGAAAGGCGTGGTCTGTGCCGATGCCGTCCGCTTTGGAGGAGGCATGGGCAACATTGCCCGCGGAGGACAAACCAGTGGCTTGCCCAGATACCTGGAAGGCGCACGCTACTCTGCCCAATGGGCAGGCATGCCTTACTTTGTTTATGGAGGCTACGAGGGGAAGAATGATATGAACGATGACATCAACGCACGTTCCCGTACGGTGAATTATCTTGCCGGAAAATCAGTATTCAACCCGGCAGAAGAAGGCTTGGGCATCCCCTTTGAAATGAGTATGGCCCTGCACAGCGATGCCGGTTTCAGCAAGGAAAATGAGATTATAGGCACTCTAGGCATTTATACCACCAACTTCAACAACGGCAGGCTGAATGCCGGTACAGACCGCCATGCCTCCCGCGACCTCTCGGACGTCCTACTGACGCAGTTGCAGCGTGACATCCGCTCCACCTTCAACGTAGACTGGACACGTCGCAGCCTATGGAACCGCAACTATAGTGAAACGCGCCTGCCCGCCGTTCCTTCCACCATCGTAGAACTGTTGTCTCACCAGAACTTCGCAGATATGCGTCTGGGGCATGACCCCAACTTCAAGTTCACCGTCGGACGTGCACTCTATAAAGCCATTCTGCAATATATATGCAACCAGCACGGGAAAGAGTACATGGTCCAGCCGCTTCCCGTCAGCCACTTTGCCATCCGCTTCGGTAAAAAGAAAAATACTTTAGAGCTCTCCTGGCAAGGCAAGGAAGACCCGTTGGAACCGACTGCCAAACCACGCGAATACATTGTATATACACGTATCGGACGTGGAGGATTTGACAATGGCGTACGTGTCAGTTCTCCGTTCCATACCGTAAAAATAGAACCGGGCATCGTCTATTCCTTCAAAGTAACCGCCGTGAATCGGGGCGGCGAAAGCTTCCCTTCGGAAATCCTTGCTGCCTATAAAGCCAAACGGGAAAAAGGACAGATACTTATCGTCAACGGATTCGACCGTATCAGTGGGCCGGCCGTCATAGACACTCCCGAGACTGTAGGTTTCGACCTATCGCAAGATCCCGGCGTTCCCTATCTCTATGACATCTCCCTCTGCGGTACCCAGCAGAACTTCAACCGGAAGGAAGCGGGAAAACGCCTGGGAGAGAGTAGAGAGGAATACGAAGGTATGAAAATTATCGGAAATACTTTCGATTACCCCTTTATACACGGCAAGGCCATACAAGCCGCCGGTAACTACAGCTTCGTCTCATGCAGCGATGAGGCTGTGGAAAAAGGCATCCTCTCTTTAGAGGACTATCCGATAGTAGACTATATCCTCGGGCTGGAAAAAGAAGACAATTCCAGCAATCCGGCACGCAATACATACTACAAAACATTCTCCTCATCCATGCAGCGCATATTGGCTTCGTATTGCCGGTCGGGAGGCAATCTCCTAGTCAGCGGTGCCTACGTGGGCAGCGACATGGACAATTCGCAGGGTAATAGGGATTTTATCCAGAATATTCTGAAGTACCGGTATGGAAATTCCTTGAAAACAGACGGGGATAAAATCGCTGTCCAAGGGCTGGGGCGTACTTTCACCCTTCCCCGACTGCCGAATGAGCAGGACTATCCGGTCACTTCCCCTGATTGCATCCTGCCCATGTCTCCCGCTTTTCCAGTCATGACCTATGCCACCGGCAACGCATCTGCCGCCGTGGCCTATCAAGGCAGCGATTACCGCACCTTCATCATGGGATTCCCTTTTGAAAGTATCAGGGAAGAAACGTCCAGAAATGCAATTATGGCCTCGATACTTCGCTTTCTCACCACAGATTAGGCAGAGCAACACAGAGAAAAACAGCAATCCCTATAAATAATCTGTAGAAATCTGTGTAATCTGTGGTGAAAAAACTATCTTTGCTTCTATTAATCATTAAACACTAAACATTAAACATCATGTACACCATACAAGCCAACCCCAGCGGAACCCGCAGCTTAGAAGTTTCAGAAGAAAACCTTGCCACCATTGAGAAGTACGGACTCTTCCGCCATCTCATCGACAGCAACGGCATTGTAGACGAAACAGTGCTCGACAAGTTGAAACTGAACATTCGCTCCCTCATCGCCGCACAAGAGGAAGATAGCAAAGACCTACTCGACCTCTGCATCGACGTTATCTATCACAACAACATGAAGGCCTTCGGACTGCAGCAACTCATTAAGCTCTATCTGCAATGGCTTTCCCAACAAGGCACTATAGAAATAGAAGAAGAATAAATGAAAACCATCGATACCTGCGGACAACAGCATTACAGCCCTCTAATCCCTGCCATAAAAGCCATGTGCAAGGCCGGGAAAGGCGAGAAGCTGGAAATCATCATGGACAACGCCACTGCCTTCAATGACATGAAAGAGTATCTTTCCGAGCAGCAGATAGGTTTCCGTGAGATTTACGACGGAGAACGAATGACATTACAGTTTACAATGTATTAATGAAAGAATATCGCCTTACAGACTGGCTTCCCACCACCAAGAAAGAAGTGGAACTGCGTGGTTGGGACGAATTAGATGTAATACTTTTCAGCGGTGATGCCTACGTGGACCATCCGTCTTTTGGAGCCGCCGTCATAGGTCGTATCCTCGAAGCTGAAGGATTACGCGTAGCCATTGTCCCCCAACCTAACTGGCGCGACGACTTACGCGACTTCAAGAAACTGGGACGCCCCCGTCTATTTTTCGGCATCAGTCCCGGCTGCATGGATTCGATGGTCAATAAATACACTGCCAACAAACGCTTGCGCAGTGATGACGCATATACACCGGACGCACGTCCGGATATGCGCCCCGAATATCCTTCCATTGTATATACCCGGATATTGAAACAACTATTTCCCGATGTCCCCGTCATACTGGGTGGTATCGAGGCAAGTATGCGCCGTTTGACACACTACGACTATTGGCAAGACCGTGTACGCCCCAGTATCCTCCTCGACAGCGGTGCCGATTCACTCATCTACGGCATGGGAGAGAAACCGGTGGTGGAACTTGCGAATAGGCTGAAATGCCAACAAATAATGGACACCAAAGGCTTCAAACAGCTCATTGCCGATATTCCGCAAATGGTCTATCTCGACAAGGAGGTAGCGGCAGAAGAAGGGGATATCACCCTCTTTTCCCACGAAGAATGTCTGAAGGATAAAAAGAAAGAAGCTGCCAACTTCCGTCATATCGAGGAGGAAAGCAACAAGTATACAGCATCCCGCATGTTACAAAAGGTCGGCAAACAGACAGTGGTAGTCAATCCCCCCTATCCTCCCCTGACGGAGGCAGAGCTCGACCATTCTTTCGACTTGCCTTATACGCGCCTGCCCCACCCCAAGTACAAGGGAAAACGTATTCCGGCATACGACATGATAAAGTTCTCCGTCAACCTGCATCGCGGATGTTTCGGAGGGTGTGCCTTCTGCACCATCTCCGCGCATCAGGGCAAGTTCATCGTAAGCCGTAGCAAGGAAAGCGTTCTGAAAGAGGTGAAAGCTATCATGGAGCTGCCCGACTTTAAGGGTTACTTAAGTGACTTGGGAGGCCCGTCGGCCAATATGTACCGGATGAAGGGACGGGATGAGGCTGTTTGCAGGAAATGCAAACGCCCGTCGTGCATCTACCCCAAAGTATGTCCCAACCTGAATACGGACCATCGACCGCTACTCGACATCTATCATGCCGTAGATGCCCTGCCCGGCATCAAGAAGTCCTTCATTGGCAGCGGTGTACGCTATGACCTGCTGCTGCACCAGAGCAAGGACCCGAACACTAACAAAAGTACGCAGGAATATACCCGCGAGCTCATTGCCCGCCATGTCAGCGGTCGCCTGAAGGTAGCACCGGAGCATACGTCAGACCGCGTGCTCAACATCATGCGCAAGCCTCCGTTCAGCCAGTTCGGTGAGTTCAAGAAGATATTCGACAGAATTAACCGTGAAGAAGGACTACGCCAGCAGCTTATTCCTTATTTCATCAGCAGCCATCCCGGATGCAAGGAGGAAGATATGGCAGAACTTGCCGTCATCACCAAGCGACTGGACTTCCATCTGGAGCAAGTGCAAGACTTTACCCCTACTCCCATGACCGTTGCCACCGAAGCATGGTACACGGGCTTCCATCCTTATACGTTGGAACCGGTATTCAGTGCCAAAACGCAGCGCGAGAAACTGGCTCAACGCCAATTCTTCTTCTGGTACAAACCCGAAGAGCGCAGGAACATCATAAACGAACTGCGCCGGATAGGACGGACGGATTTGATAGACAAGCTATACGGGAAACGATAAAAATACGATATTTCCAAGAAACTCACAGCAACTGCATGAAACGATTCCTCCTCCTCTGCCTATCCCTACTCTCCATCGGAGTGACAGGGATGCTGGCACAAAGCGAATGCCTACCGCAAAATTACAGCATCATCCTTGGTGGCGGTGTTTCCTTGCCCCATGTAGAAGGAAACCGCAACGACTTCTTCAGCAAGAACGGCAACCGGGTGGGATATGACCTCATGACAGAAGGCCGCTACTACATCACGCCCCTATTTGCCGTGGGACTTCAATATGACTATCTGCGCATGGCCCGCCTGCCGGATAAGGCACATCTGCACTGCATACGCCCCAACATCACATACCGTCCCTTGTGGAGCAACGGTAATCAAGGACTGTTCCTATCATTCGGCATCGGGTATATGAACTATCAAGAACGGACATATAAACGCGGTGAACGGAACGGACACCTTTTCCATAAAGGATATTGTGGAATAACTTTCGCTGCAGGCTATGAGTTCCGCATCAGCTGTAAACTCTCGGGTATGATTCGCTGTGATTTCCTAACAGCAGACTGGTTTGCCAACCCCGATGCACGACTTTACAACACGGACGGCTATGATGACGGAGTAGATCATAGCTGGTTCAAAAACAACATCACTTTCTTCAATTTGGGATTCTCCTTGCAGTTCGGACGTTAGTGGCAGGAGTGGCAACAGTTACTCCTCCACCTGCATTGCCACTACCTCCTGCAACACACAGACAGCTTCTTCCACCGTCCTGACATCCTTCACCAGCATACTCCGTTTGTTGTTCTGCTCGCGCAGGTCGCAACGACGGGTATATTTCATCATGTAGGCAATGACCTTACCGAAAGCCTGGCTCTGATAGTACGGGCTGTCCGGATTGGAGACGAAGAACAGGGACATGCGCCCACCTTTCAGAAAGACTTTCTCCACGCCGAGGCGGGCAGCCAGGCGTCGCAAGGGAACGATGCGCAGCAGTTCTTCCGTTTCGGGAGGAATCGGGCCGAAGCGGTCTTCGAGGCGGGAACGGAAAGCATCCACATCCTTGTCGAGTGTCAATCCGTCCAACTCGCGATAGAGCAACATACGCTCGCTGCTGCCAGTCACGTAATCGGCAGGCAACAGAAGTTCAAGGTCGCTTTCCACCTGGCATTCGTCGACAAACTGTTCTCCACTGATGACGCCTCCGTCTGCTTTCAGTTCTTCGGCATAAAGGTCGGCAAACTCGTCGGTCTTCAGTTCATGCACAGCTTCGGAGAGAATCTTTTGATAAGTCTCGTAGCCCAAGTCAGCAATGAAACCGCTCTGTTCGGCACCGAGCATATTGCCTGCACCACGGATGTCAAGGTCTTGCATGGCAATGTGGATGCCACTGCCCAGGTCGGAGAAGTTTTCGATGGCTTGCAGACGCCGCTTTGCTTCGGGAGTAAGGGAGGACAAAGGTGGTGCCAGCAGGTAACAGAAAGCTTTTTTATTGCTCCGCCCCACACGTCCGCGCATCTGGTGCAAATCACTGAGGCCGAAGTTCTGCGCCTGGTTGATGATAATGGTATTGGCATTGGGTATGTCGATGCCACTTTCGATGATGGTAGTGGCAAGCAGCACATCGTAATCGTAATTGACGAAATCAAAGATTATCTTCTCCAGTTCGGCAGGCTCCATCTGTCCGTGTCCGATACAGACACGGCAATCGGGAATGTGCCGCTCTATCATGGTCTTCAACTCAAACAGATTGGAAATACGGTTATTCACGAAGAATACCTGCCCGTTACGGCTCATCTCGAAATTGACGGCGTCGGCAATGATTTCCTCGTTGAAGGTGTGCACTTCCGTCTGGATGGGATAGCGGTTAGGCGGCGGTGTCTGGATGACGCTCAAGTCGCGCGCACCCATCAGCGAAAACTGCAAGGTACGGGGAATGGGTGTAGCCGTCATGGTCAGCGTATCCACATTCACCTTCAATTGGCGAAGTTTCTCCTTGACGGAGACGCCGAACTTCTGCTCCTCATCAATAATCAACAAACCAAGGTCTTTGAACTTAACGTCTTTTCCCAGGATACGGTGGGTACCGATAAGAATATTCACTTCCCCTTCGGCAAGCCCTTTCACTACAGCCTTTGCCTGAGCAGCGGTGCGGGCACGACTCAGATACTCCACCCGGCAAGGCAAGCCTTTCAATCGCTCCTTGAAGGTCTGGAAATGCTGATAGGCAAGTACGGTAGTGGGCACCAGTACAGCCACTTGCTTATTGTCCGCCACAGCCTTGAAAGCGGCACGAACAGCCACCTCCGTCTTGCCGAAGCCCACGTCACCGCACACCAGGCGGTCCATCGGACGGGCACTCTCCATGTCGGCCTTCACGTCGGAAGTAGCCTTACTTTGGTCGGGGGTATCCTCATAGATGAAGGAGGCTTCCAACTCCCGTTGCAGGAAGCTGTCGGGACTGTATTGGAACCCCTTCTCCTCGCGGCGTTGCGAGTAGAGTTTTATCAAGTCGCGGGCAATATCCTTTATCTTCGTCTTGGTGCGGTCTTTCAGCTTCTCCCAGGCTCCGGTGCCGAGCTTGTTGAGGCGGGGCGCTTCACCCTCCTTTCCCTTGTACTTGGAAACCTTGTGCAGAGAGTGGATGGAGACAAACACCACATCTTCGTTCTGATAGACAATCTTCATCACCTCCTGCGTGGTGTCACCGTTGGGGATACGTACCAGTCCGGCAAAACGCCCCACACCGTGGTCGGTATGCACCACATAGTCGCCGGGGGTGAATTGGTTCAGCTCCTTCAGGCTCAAGGCCACCTTGCCGCTGCGTGCCTTGTCGCTCTTCAAGTTATACTTGTGAAAGCGGTCGAACAGCTGATGATCGGTAAAGATACAGATACGTAAAGTGTCGTCGGCAAAGCCTTCGTGCAGTGTCCGTTCTACGGCGGTAAAGGATATGTTGTCTCCACGGTCCTCAAAGATGGCACGGATGCGGTCGGTCTGTTTCAGGCTGTCGCTGCATATGTAGATGGTGTAGTGACGGGAGAGGTATTCACGGAAACTCTCCGCCACCATGTCGAAGTTTTTATGGAAGATAGGCTGTACCGTAGTATGGAACGAGACGGTGGCATCCGGTGTTCCGGTGGGCTTGTTGCCAAACTCCATCCGGCGGAAATCGAGGGCGCGCAGGGTGAACTCGCCACCATCAATCAGCTTGCCTTCCAGCGTGATGGCTCCATTCTCCTCCGACTCACGGGCAGCGATGGCCTGTGGGGTGAGCGATTCGTCGTGCACGGTCTGGATGCGTTCGCGTAGCCAGAGGAAATCGCGCATGGCAAGCAAGCTGTCCGACGGAAGGAAATCGAGGAACGACACCATGCCGCCGCTTCCCCTTTTTTCCAGGCTATGGCTCAAGTCGGGAACTATCACGATGCTTTCTTTCCTCTCCTTCGAGAGCTGTGTTTCCACCTCGAAGGTACGGATGCTTTCCACCTCATCGCCGAAGAAGTCTATACGGAAGGGATATTCGGAAGAGAAGGAAAAGACGTCGATAATACTGCCACGAACGGCATACTGCCCCGGCTCGTAAACGTAATCCACATATTCGAAACCGTAGCTGCGCAATACGTCCGTCACAAAGTCCATATCCCCCCTCTCGCCTGCATGCAGTTTCAGTGTATTCTCCCCCAGTTCCTTACGAGAGACCACCTTTTCGGCCAGCGCATCCGGATAGGTCACCACGCAAAGCCCCTCTTCTCCTTTTTGCAGGCGACTCAGCACTTCTGTACGGAGTATTTCGTTTGCCGCATCCTTCTGCCCGTACTTGATGGCGCGGCGAAATGAAGAAGGAAAAAACAATACCTGCTCTGTCCCCAATATCTGCGTCAAATCATGATAGAAATAACCGGCTTCCTCCATATCGCCCAGAATGAAAACGAGCGGACAAGTAGCCCGCTGAACCAATACAGACGAAAACAAAGAAGCGGCAGAGGCATATAAACCTCCGCAATATAGGTGACGGACAGAGTTATCTTTCAGAAGCCTGCACACCCCCTCTACATTGGGATGGGAAGCATAAGATTGTTGCAGTTCAGTTATATTCATTGCTTTGCGCTTTTTCCCCCGGTATTGCCTCTCATAAGGTATCCTACCGAAATAAATTCGGTGCAAAAATACACAAATAATCTTTAGCTTTGACCTGTCGGCAACTATGTTCTCTGAAATAATCTTTCTGCTGTCAGCCTGCACATCCTTCACCTTTTTTCTGTATCGCCCTATTTATCGGGGAAGGCAATGAAACTTCTTTTCCTCCAATTATGAATAACACAGCCTGCACAATCCCTATTCAGGAGTTATGTTACACAAAGTTTATCCCCAGCCTGCGGACATGTATCCCAGGGGTTGGTCTGTCTATCCCAAGGCTTGGGATAGACAGACCAAGACTGAAGAGCACTTTTTCTCCCTATATCTACCCACTTTATCCTTTATACTTCGAAAGTTTTTCTTTAATAGTTTGAATGTTTTCTGTTAATGATTGAAACGGGAATAGCTAAAGATTGAGGCTAAAGTTCAAAGTCAAGCATACGGTTCTTTGATTTAACCTGCATTCCTTATAGTCAGGAGTTAGAAGGAGCTACATTAGTGGCTCAATTTTAATAAAACACCAATGAAAACTTATCATTAAAAATTGAGCGGCCCACCGCATTACAAATCCGACCATAAGGAAAGCAACACCGAAAACGGCAAAGTTTCTGCTATAGCCGAATATCCCTATTAGCAGGCTGGCTACAGACTGGAACATCGTCACCATCAACAATAAGGAAACCGTATCATTCATTTCATGATTCATATCAGATTCACCACCATTCATGCTTTCCATCCTCCTGTGTAAATATACGCACCTCCTGTCCTTTCGTCTTGTTCCTCAACAGAAGCAAGGCATTCCGAGGCACCCTGTCATAGTTCATTGTATACGAACTGTCACCATACTTCTCTCCCAGCGAAACCCAGCCCGCATCAAAATAGAACAATTCATACAGCTCCCCCTTGTTTATCCCATTATCATCATTGTAAGGAGCATATACTATCCCCTTTATTTTCCGGACGCGACCGAATGACAGTCCTACCCAACCACCAGAGGATACAGGCGCATCAAAGTAGGTCAACATATCATGGTCAAACACTTTATATTTGTCACGGCCATTGCCATACCAACTACCATCCGTACCGATTATCTCCCCCTCAACCAAGTTATCCTGCTCGTCATACAATTCCAGCTCTGCCAGAAAGACATTCGAGTCAGGAGCAGACAGGTATCTGAGTGCCGTTGCCTCCACAGGAGTATCAAATACAATCGAAACCGGAGCCAGTGTTTCCGGGAATTCATCTATCGTACATACATCGGTAAATCGCTCGGAGACATCAGCCATTATCTGAAAACGGCCTCCTACCGTCCGACTCCTTGACAATTCATAGACATGCTTCTTGTCGGGATATTTCCGCCTTAAAAAAACAGAAGTAAAGGAGTTGACATCAGGGGCCAATAACCTTGTATCACCGTTCTCCTCCACAATAAAGGGATTCGATGCCGGGTACGTCTTGCCCCGATGGTAATAAGTGGCCAGGTAAGCATTACCCTTTGCGACCTTCTTGAATTCAACTTTTCCATTCTTGATACGGCCCCAGTCTATGGGAATCCATCCCTTATTATTGAACACAGACAAATAAGCATACTCCTTCTTTTCAGGAGGCGAGAACGACAAGTTTACCGTTGCCGCCACCGGAGTGAAATAGAGCTCGGAGACATCTTTCAAATGCTTGTCCTCAAACAGTGGGGGAATCTCCTCCTGCGGCAAAAGGCTTGCCAATGTGCCCTCTTGTTCGCTATACATCCTTCTGTATACCTTTGCCAGCCCGTCACGCTTCCGCATATCCGCAAGGTGTTCACCCAAAGGTACTTTGTCGTAAAAAAGAAACGGAAGCTGATAACCTTTGCCGATCAGTGTACACCAGCTGTGGCCCAAACTCCTTTTTCCCCATTGGGGAGTGAAATCAATGGCAACAGGAATGCCAAGGCTTCTTAACGAATAGACAGTCAACGCCTGTAACTCCTTGCAGTTTCCCAAGCCAATCGTAGAATAAAGCAGTGACGATGGAGAAAGCTCCGGTACAATCGTCGTATAAAAGAAATCCCTTTCCGCATATTTGCGGAGATAATAACTGCAAATGCAGGAATCGGCCATAGCGGTCCTTGCAAACGAGTCAAGAGCGACCTTCATGCTGTTCCTATAGTCTGTCATCCACTCTTCCAGTCTTTCATGCCCTATCCTATGCGGCAGTACATATTCGCAAAAATCCGAAAAATCCAGTTCCTTCGTCCAAGGATAACGCAGCGACTCGAAGCTCATGTCAATGTGTCTTATCAACTGCCCGGCAGTAAGATGTCTCAAATCACATTTTATCACCGAACCGCTTTGAAGTATCTTTCTGTTCAAGCACCGGCTTATACTGTCAACATCCCGCATAAAATCCTCCTGCACGGGAGTCCCGTTTATATTGCTCAGAGAATCTATCACACGCACGTACTCATCCCCATACACATAATCCAAGGAATAGCAGTCCATCATATTCCTTATCAAATAAACCGCCGCCTTATATTTCTGGCGGTCAGGACTGTCCAAAGAGTAGTGCTTCAACACCTTTTCCAGCTCGGACCTGTTCTCTTCAGCAGCCACAAGAGCCCGTTCCAATTTCAAATCAGAAAAGCAGGAGGAACAGGCAAGCAAGACCGCAACAAGCCCTGAAATCACGTTGAAGCCTCCATTCCTAAAATATTTCCGCAATATAAATCCCGCCATCATTTTTAATCTATTTCATCAAGAAACTGTTTCATCCTCCCCCTCACCTTAATGGAAAATGTATTCTCCACTTTTACCCGTTGCGCCAGAATATGCAAAGCCATCTTTCGGGCATTCACAGTATCTTGTTGCAACAGATACAGATTCCACAGTTTATAGTTGGGGCGTATACGTGTAGGAATCATTTCTGCAGCAACTTTATAAGACTCCTCGGCCTGCCCATAGCTTTTCCGTTCCAGATATATATCACCGCGCATACAATATGTTTCGCAAGAAAGCGGCAGCTTTTGTAACAAATCCACCTGCTCCACATTCCTAACCTTCCTGCCAAGCACGTCAATCAACAATGTTGAACTTTCACAGAAAAACAACATTACATGGCCACACACCGCCAATAACCCCATAAGAGGAACAACAGCAATTCCACAAAAAATTCTGTTTACACCCAGAACAGACACAGTTTTGCCACGACACAATCCTGTGAACAATGCAAAGTTCATCATAAGTGGCACCACATTGACCGGATATGAAAACATGGCGAATATCAGCCAAGCAGCCAATACGGCCTTCAATGTCCTTTCATCAGAAAAGACAAACGGTGACACCGCCACCAGCAGGAACAAAACAAGCCCGCACATTCCGGTTTCCACTGCAATATGCAACAGTTCATTATAGGGATAAGTCACGTTGTCGGCTACATTCAGAAAATCGGATTGAGGATGATTTCTGAAATAATCCGCCTGATAGAACATGTATTTCTTTTCAAACGCCCCTACACCGTGTCCCAATAAGGGCTTGTCCATCACCATATCCGATGAGACCCGCCATATCAGCAACCTGGCATTGGCCGACAACGGGCGATAGGCAAACAACAGGATACAAACAAATGCAACAGCCGCCACCGACAGACACACACACCACGCACGTCCACGCCATCCGAAAAATTTCATCTTCCCCCCATAAGCCATCAGCAATCCTGCCGCAACTGCCAGCAAACCGGCGCGTGAATCAGCCCAATAAAATGCAGTTCCCATAACACCTATCGAAGCTACTTTCAAGACAGTTCTCGTACTCCAATGCCGAAAAGAGGAAGCATACAATAAAACGGCAACAACCAATCCCACAGCAAGATACCCGCCCAGCGGTCCCGGATTGTTGAAAGTGCCCGTCACATCAAACAGAGGATGGAGACTCGACAAACAACCCACTTTTTGCAAAAGGGCCACAACCGCTTGTAATGATGCAGATAATATCAACGCTGAAAAAAGCGTTTCTTTATGATTCACCGTTCGCGCCAAAATATAAACCACTGCAAACAGAAACCATCTGAATATTGAAAGCTCCGCAACATCTTCCCTTTGCAGTAGCCATCGCAGGAAGATATAGCTTATAAACAGAGCAACGGCTATGTCACAAGCTGTCAGACGGACTTCTTTTATCTTTCTGCCAGTCTTCAAAAACAATAGCAGTCGGAAGAAAAGCGTCAGCAGGCAAATAATCAAGAGTGGGAACAATGGCATATCATTTTGGAATACGCCCGTCATCACCAAGCTGCACAACGGTGCTGCAATTATTGCCCCACCCAATAAAAGTTCTTTACTAAGATAGAGCTTTTTCATTGCGTTGGAATATACAGATTTTATTTATCATTAGAACTTAGGGACACGCCGTTTTACAGGATATATTTTCACAGAATCATTCATAGACTCATTCCGGTCTATAAAATATATTTTATCATGAGACATTATATATTTATATTTAGACTCGGCATTGGTCTTACCTTCTACCAAATCCCAATCTACAAGATTGGCAGAGTTTAAAAAGTCTTTGGACTTAACCTGAAATGGATTGTCAACGTTGTCCTTCAAATTTTCATATATAAAATCATAAAAATACAATTGTTTACGAGTATCTTTAGCACGTTCAAATATACTAAATATGTGAACAGCATCTCTATCCCAATCTCTAATCTCAAAAACTTGTTTACTCACACCTTTAATATCTAATTTTGTAGAAGTGAAAATCACATAAGCACTTGATTGAGAATATACATATAATATATTACACAGTACAAATAAATGCAAGAAAATTATTTTTTTCATAATCGCTATTGTTACAAATTGTTCTTTATTAAATACTCATTAATTTTTTCTTTCTCTGATTGTGTCAAATTTTCAAATGCATCAGAACTCGTAGCTCCTCCCCCCATTTTCCATACTTATAAAAGTCCTCACTCTGACCGGGGAAAGCACTTTGTAAACGTTCTTCCATCTTGTCCACATGACTGCCTATATATTCATGGTGCCCGTCATTTATCTTCCCCAATCCATCACCTCAGATGAATTATTGATATGAATAATCAACCGTTAGATAAATTATAAGCCATTAACCAGCTTCTGTTACATTAATACTTAGGAACACGCCGTTTTACAGGATATATTTTCACAGAATCATTCGTTGACTCATTCCGGTCTATAAAATATATTTTATCATGAGACATTATATATTTATATTTAGACTCGGCATTGGTCTTACCTTCTACCAAATCCCAATCTACAAGATTGACAGAGTTTAAAAAGTCTTTGGACTTAACCTGAAATGGATTGTCAACGTTGTCCTTATGGTTTTTATATATAAAATCATAAAAATACAATTGTTTACGAGTATCTTTAGCACGTTCAAATATACTAAATAGATGCCCTGCATCCCTATCCCAATCCTGAACATCAAAAATAAGATTATTAACACCTTTATCATCCGAGTTCGTAGAAGTGAAAATCACATAGACAGCAGATTGGGAATACGTACACAGCACAGTACATAGTGTAAATAGATGTAATAGGATAAGTTTCTTCATAAGCGTTATTTTTTAGCTAACAACATGTCTACTTGGTGGTTACAAACCAACAGACATTGACTTTATCAATGAGAGTTCGTTTATGCCCTCAGCATATTTACAAAGTACCTTATATGGCAGAAATACAATATACTAAAGATAAAAGCCGGCTAAAAGCCATATTATGAATAAGCGACCGTTAGATAAATAAATTATAAGCTATCAACCGGCTTCTACAACATTAATACTTAGGAACCCATCGTTTTACAGGATATATTTTCACAGAATCATTCGTAGACTCATTCCGGTCTATAAAATATATTTTATCATGAGACATTATATATTTAAATTTAGACTCGACATTGGTCTTACCTTCTACCAAATCCCAATCTACAAGATTGACAGAGTTTAAAAAGTCTTTGGACTTAACTTGGAATGGATTATCAACGTTGTCCTTCCGATTATCATACTCAAATCTATAAAAATACAATTTTTTACGAGTATTTTTCGCAAGTTCAAATATAGTGAAAATATGAACTACACCTCCGCCCAAATTATGAATATTAAAAACGGAATGCTCTACACATTTGGTATCTGATTCTATAGGAGTAAAAATCACATAGACAGCAGATTGAGAATACGCACACAGTACAGTACACAGTGTAAATAAATATAACAAGATAAACTTTTTCATAAGCATTATTATAAATTATTATTTGTCAAATATTCGATAATTTTATCTCTCTCCGATTTCGTCAATTTCAGAAACGCATCAGAACTCGTAGCCCCTCCTCCCCATTTTCCATACTTATAGAAGTCCTCACTCTGACCGGGGAAAGCACTTCGTAAACGTTCTTCCATCTTGTCCACATGGCTGCCCATATATTCATGGTGCCCGTCATTTATCTTCCCCCAATCCGTTGGCTCGGACGAATTGTTGATTGCTGACAACAATTCAGGCTCTTTAAGTGCAAATTCATTGCTGCTGCCAGCGGTTCTGGATTTCTCAAGCAATTCGAGATGTGTATATTCATGCGCCATCACGATCATTAGTTGCAATTCCGTAAGCGAACTGTTGAAAGTCAGAGTCAAAGGTACATTCTTATATAATATTTCAGAAATGGTTGCCTTGTCTGAAACGCCCTCAGCCAGATTGCCGTCACCGGTCTTGCCCTCTTTCATTCTCACCACTTTCTTGATATTATCTATCAAACCTGCAAATGTGACATCAAGCTTTTTCTTTATAGCCTGAGCCTTTTGAGATAAGACCGGCCTACCCCTCCATCTGGATCTGGAGGGGTAGGCCGGCAACTACCGTTGCAATTAGGATCACCACAATTAGGACAACGATAATTGTCCGTACCGTCTTCAACCCATATCTGATAACAATACTCCTCCCAACGATACTCAAAATGACATTCTACATGAGTCTCTACAATACCTTCAGCCGTAGGATAACCCGTATGATAACAAATCTCATATTCCACCAAATGAGGGTCACAGCGGGTCACATAACCACGAGGACGGACCGAGCCGCGGTTGTCTCTCAGAGAATCCAGCTCTTCTCTGCTTGGCTCAGGTATAGCAGAAATTTTTCCCACAATCCGCCCATGATGATAAATATCCCCCCACATCATTTCACCTTGCAGACTGTAATGACGGATAGAGCCGGAGAAAGATGCCAGATCATCCAATCGCAACGAGGCCATGTCATTACTTTCCTCCATGACATAAGAATAATTACCGGTTAAATGGATTATGCTGTAAAGATACTCATTTTCATGTTTCTTTTCTATAAACAAGCGAATATCCGTATTGGCAAACTTCTCATCTTCGGGAATTTCCTCATCAAATTGCTTTCTTGCAAAAATCTTGCCTAAAGGCAGATTGAAAGGGACAACAACATAAGCGCCCTCTGCATCGGAAAAACTGACAGCCTCATTCCAAAGAGGCGTAATGACAATGTCATCATCCAAAGAACGCGTGACAGCACCCGCACCAAACGGAACGATGTCCAAAGCGTCCGCTTCACGTTCAAATGCCGTACGGGCTTCCGATACCGTCAGCTTCATCTCTGGAGGACGGAATCCCTCCGAGAAATCATGAGTACACGATGCTATCGCCAACCCCACAAAGAGTACAGAGAGCATCTTCTGTTTCAGTGTTTTCATAGGCATTATTGTTTCAATTAATTAATAAAAATGGCATCTAACGGTCAACCTATTTCCATTTCTTTACTCCTTTCATATTTTCCGGTGTGGCCTCTGTCAAGCTCAGGGCAAATCCACCGCTGCGCGCCAGCTTCACATTCATCTTGCTCTTGTTCGTCACAATACCTTTCCTAATCCGGTAAGCTGTAGCATTCTTTTCAAAATCAGCATCTTCGGCATCGGCATAAAGCGTAGCTACGTATTGCCTGCCCGGTTCCAGAAAGTCAAGAACAAAAGCTGAAGTACGTGCGTGCTCATCGGTAATGCCTCCCACAAACCAGTTCTCCGTACCCTTGGCTTTACGGGCCACGGTGATATAGTCTCCCGGCTCCGCTTCGAGATACTTGCTCTCATCCCAGTCTACCGCCACGTCCTTGATGAACTGGAAAGCGTCCAAATGAGATTCATAATTCTCCGGCAAATCGGCAGCCATCTGCAACGGACTGTAGAGGGTGACGTATAATGCCAGTTGCTTTGCCAGCGTGGAATGAATCTGCCCGTGATTGTCATGATTCATAAAATTCAGGTAAATGTCAAAGATGCCCGGGGTATAATCCATCGGACCACCAATCAGACGGGTGAAAGGAAGCACGGTGGTATGGAAGGGCTTATTGCCGTCGTAAGGCTCAAATTCCGTACCACGGGCCGATTCATTGCCAATCAGGTTGGGATAGGTGCGGCACAAACCGGTAGGACGTACTGCTTCGTGCGCATTCACACAAATCTTATATTCGGCAGCTTTTTGTATGGCATAGAGGTAGTGGTTGTTCATCCATTGTCCGCAGTGATGTTCTCCACGGGGGATTATATCGCCTACATAGCCACTCTTTACAGAGTTATAGCCATTATCCGCCATGAACTGATAGGCCTTGTCCAGATGGCGTTCATAATTGCGTACCGAAGCCGAAGACTCATGATGCATCATCAGCCTGACCCCTCTGCTGTGTGCATAAGCATTCAGCATCTTCACGTCAAAGTCGGGATAGGCCGTCACAAAGTCGAACACGAAGTCACGAGAGCTCCCTCCCCAACTTTCCCATCCTTCGTTCCAGCCTTCCACCAATACTTGGTCGAAACCATGTTCGGCGGCAAAGTCTATATAGCGTCTCACTCTTTCATTAGTGGCGCCATGCCGGCCGTTCGGTTTGATTTTAGTATAGTCGTTTTCTCCAAAACGCATGGCAATCAGTTCATCCGTATAGCTCCATGACTTCTGGCCGGTAATCATCTCCCACCACACGCCTACATACTTCACCGGCTTAATCCATGAGACGTCTTCATATGCACAAGGATCGTTCAGATTCAGGGTAAGCTTGGAGGCCAAAATATCACGGGCATCATCGCTCACCATGACAGTACGCCACGGGGTTTTGCAGGGAGCCTGCATATAGGCCTTATTTCCCAAAACATCCGGCGTCAACCACGATTCAAAAACGAGTTTTTTGTCATCCAGGTTGAGATGCATACAGGAATAGTCCACCAAAGCCGCTTCATGCAGATTGATGTACAGACCATCGTCCGTCCTCATCTGCAAGGAGGTCTGCACACCCGTAGGCGAGAAAACAAACTGGGAGGCATTCACCGTCACCGCCTTATCCATCAAGCCGCGGATTTCGGACAAACGGGACTCAGTATAGTCGTACTCCTGAGTGTCATAGTCACCGGGAATCCAGAAAGCGGTATGGTCCCCTGTCATAGCAAACTGGGTATGCTCCTCTTTGACCGTAAAACAGTGCAGACCTCTTTGCAAAGGGAACTCATAACGGAATCCCAAACCGTCATCATAAAGGCGGAAACGGATGACGATATGACGGTCCTGTTCCTTCTGTTCCAACCTCACAGCCAGCTCGTTGTAATGATTCCGTATTTGTGCCACTTCGCCCCACACGGGTTTCCAGGTTTCATCAAATGTTGAGGTCTTGGCCTCCACAAGTGTAAAACCATCCATCAGGCCCGGATCGTCCTGCAATTCCAACCCCAGCTTCGATGGATTCACCACGGCTTTGTTCTTATAAGACAATCGATACACAGGCTCACCGGAAGAGTTCACCACAAAATCAAGCCGGAGGTTTCCATCCGGTGAGGTAATGCCTTCAGCCATTGCAGCTTTTCCCGCCATAACCAAAAGCAGAAAAAAAATCCATTTCACAGTTACATCATGCATGTTTCTCATATTATTTCAAATCAAATATTATTATTCCAAGTTCCAAAACAACAAATAACAAAACTATCGGGCCATTATAGAAATTGTATCCACTATCCCGCCACTCATATCCCTTATCTCAATATCCAGCCTATCCCTCTTTATGACACCTTTTAAAACTGTATTGGAGGAATTGTCTATTACCGGAAAATGCACTTTGTCCGTGGGCTTGTTATTAAAATATTCATGCAAATGCCCACACAGCATCACGTCAGCTCCAGCCTCGTTCAGTATCGGAACGAACTTGTCCAAGACCTCGGCCTGCCCGTGCCAGATGTCAGTTTCAGGCAAAGGAGGCATATGGGCGATCACTATCCTGAAAGACGCATCCTGGAATTCTCTGGATTTAACGGCTTCTGCAAGCCACTCCGCCTGTTGTGTACGGTAATTGTCATAGTCGGTGATACCATGATATTCAATATCAGAGTCAGGCTTGTCCTCACCGGTATCCAAGAAAATGAAGCAAGCAGGTCCCTGCCGTATCAAAAAATACAGATGGGGTTCCTTCGGAGAGAAAAAACGATGAAAGGAAGTGGCAAATGAGCCACGTGTCTCATGGTTTCCACGGGCATAATACAACGGTTTGCAGGTAGCGAACATATCTATGGAGATGTCCATGAAGCCTTTAAACAACTCCTCCTCATCCAGTAGGTTATTGAGCATGTCACCGTTATAGATGACCATGTCTGTTTTCTTGAAGTCCGCAGCGGCCAGCAATTTAGGTATATAGTCCGTATTGCCATGAATATCATTCAGCATGACAAAAGAGGCCACGGACTTGCTACTGTCATTGGTGGTAAATTTCAATCCTCGGCGGTCATAGATACTCGGAGCCGTAGCATTGCCATATATGACCTCCTCCCCCCTGCGGGAAAGCACCTCCCTGGCATAGACACGGTAACGGTAGCTAGTACCGGGAGCAAGGCCCGTGGCACGTACCGCATGCAATTCCGAAACATTCTTCACGCCATTGACCGTATCAAAAAACTTGATACGCTCAGTACGGTAATAACTCGTACCATCATCCGGAGCAATCTCCACCCAACCTATAGAAGGCTTATCCGAAAGCCAGACTATTGTCACTTCCGTTTCCTTTAGGTTCTGGAGATAAGGGCCGTGCTTGATCTTGATCTGCTCCTGGGCAAAGCCGGAAACAGACATGAGTATACACATTACACTGAAAAGTAGTTTTACCATGACAAATTATTATTTTTTGTTTTTAGGGGAAAGTCTTACCAAGACAACACCGTGCGCAGGGACTTTGAAACTCAGATTGTCGTTGGAGGTGCCAAGATGCCTATTCCCGTCCCAAATATCATAAACATCATACTCCAATTCCCAAAACCGGATATCCGCAAAGTGGAGATGGGATTTGTCTTTCCCAAACTGATACTCGAATGTCCACGGCTGTTCGTCACGATTGAAGAAGCATACAGCGGCTTCCCCGTCAGACAACTGCTTAACCCATATCTCATGCTGTTCTATTTTCATGTAACGACGACCCTGTATGCCCAGCTTGTCCTGATTTATAGCAATCACATCCTTATTCGTCAGAATGGACAGCGTCTCCCTGTCCATAGTCCTCAGGTCATTTCCCGCCAACAGCGGTGCGGCCAGCATACACCACATGGTAAAATGTGAACGGTTCTCCTCAGCAGTCAGCACTCCGTTGCCGACTTGCAGCATGTCCGGGTCATTCCAATGCCCAGGACCAGCATAAGGCCACAAATCCGCATTCTTATCGATGA
Source organism: Bacteroides sp. CACC 737 (assembly GCF_013874375.1). Taxonomy (NCBI): domain Bacteria; kingdom Pseudomonadati; phylum Bacteroidota; class Bacteroidia; order Bacteroidales; family Bacteroidaceae; genus Bacteroides; species Bacteroides sp. CACC 737. Next base: position 830,525 of record NZ_CP059408.1, on the reverse strand, counting down.
TATCCACAACACTGCATCCGCCCCAATGTACTGTACCTTTAAAGGCATTGATAATATCCCCCGTAGTCCTCCACAAGTGGCCGATACCTTTGGCCCATGTCCACGGCTTGCTGCTCCCCCACTCACAGATAGAGAACACCACCGGACGACCGCTAGCCTTCAAGGCATCATGCATGGTACGGTAAGCTCCCTGAGGACTCTGCCCCTCATCAAAGCACCAGTCATACTTCAAAAAATCCACACCCCATTCCGCATAAGTGCGAGCATCCTGGAACTGATATCCACGGCTCCCCGGACGCCCGGCACAAGTCAGTGAACCAGCGCAGGAATAAATGCCGAACTTCAATCCCTTGGAATGTATATAGTCTGCCAAAGCTTTTATACCGGAAGGGAAACGCACCGAATCAACCACAATATTCCCATCCGCATCACGTCCCACCTGCCAGCAATCATCCACATTCACATAAGTATAACCCGCATCCCGCATCCCGTTTGCCACAATCAGGTCGGCCATCTCGCGTATCTGCCGTTCGTTCACATCACAACTGAAACAGTTCCAGCTGTTCCATCCCATGGGAGGGGTCAGCGCCAATGAGTCAGCTCCATCAGCATGAGCAACAAGAAAACTACACACTACAATCACAAAACACAAAATCCGTCCTTTCATAATACTCGTTTTTTATTATTATACATTTATTATTCATATATTCATAATTATACCAAGACTTATCGGTAGACACTCATGCCCCCAAACAGTGATCGCCCTTAAAAGGACTGATAAAAGTAATCAGGACCAGTGTACTCTCCTTGTATCGTCACCTCAGGAAGCTGATACACCTTCATCCCGTTGACAGTCTTATTGTTCACTTCGTACAAATATCGGCAGCCTTAGCCCTGACCATAGACCTCCATAAAAGCCGGGGGACTGATGGATAAGTGTCCTCCTTCAGCCGGATCTTATAGTGTTGTGCCTTTTTCCAGAAAGGGGTAATTATGAATCCCCTCATATCAGGGAAATCGTGGGTTATGCAGAAATTGCCCTATCTATCTTTAGCGATGGCCACTAATAACTTATGCCCATTCAGGTTGCCATAAGGAATTCCCAGACAACGCCGGATGCAGAAAAGCCCTGCTCTTTGTCGGAGAGCCCAACACTGACATCTGAAAAAGAGAGGCATGCTGACGGACAAAGACAAGGCGTTCCGTCAAAGCTTCTTCACCGCATTGAATGCAGTGAAGTGTACAATCACCTCCGGCATTTCCCTCTTGGAAATGAGACCTCAGTTCCATCGTAGAGATATGACTACGATGTACGACCTGCCCACATACGTGGGGCAACAATACCAACTTCTCTTCCAGCATGCAGACAGAAAGGGACACACATCCTATAGTATATCAAAGAATCATCCTAAGTGACAGACAAGGCAACCCGATCGGATACAGCTAGCAGCAATTTAAAGCGCTTTTCCTGGTCTGAACTGTCAGACGCAACCGTATAGTGAATTGCCATCTGTTGCAGATAATAAAAAGTAGCCAATGCCCTCATGCTCGCTTTGAAAAGTGGCCAGTATATCACCTGCCAAATTTGTTCTTCCGACACAGACTTTATTATTAGAATCCTTGGTACAGACCATATACTCTACGCTTTTCTTGGAGTATGGTTCTCCATCACGACGTAACAAAGTAGCATGAGGTACCTATTTTCCTTCTCCTTCTCATACCTCACCTTCAACATAAGCAAGGATTCCGTATCCTTATAGACAGCAAACTGTCGCGTATAAAAAAGGATTCATCTGCATTGCGCATAAGATTGGTGTAAGCACGAAGCCTATACCGCCCCTTCTGGAATATCTTCCTCCAAGAAAAAAATTACGGAATATACTCTTCTCCTCCATTATCTTCTTACGGAGCAGCACTTTATTTCTGTCACTGATCAATTCCACATACAGAAAACGGCTCCGGACATCCTGTTCCTATGCGTCCGCGCATCAACCAGATACCCCTTCATCCAAATGGTATCACCCACCAGATAAAAAGGCTTGTCCATATGAACATAAACCTTTTCTTGCCTCAATGAATCCATCCCCCCATTATCACCATAAAAAAAGGAGGAGATAGAAAAGCTAAAAGTATAATCAAAATTTTCTTCATAGTATACGAATTAATTAAAGGTTTATGACAAGCCCTACCGTAAAGACGACACATCAATCACCAGCTGGCTGTTATCCGTAATATAAGTGTTAGTGAACTTCGCCTTGTCATTCAAGCGGACCTTAAATTCAGTGGTTGCATTGCCTAATATGGTAACTGACTTATTATCCAACAGGATTTCAAAGTTCAGTGTAGATTTATTCATGACTTTCACCAGCGCCTGGTTATCATGCGTATTCTTCACCTCATATGTCAGACAGGCCTTTACCAAGGCCGTCAGATTCTTCTCAGAACCAATCAGAATATCTCCAAACTTCACAACAGAACGTCCGGCAAACAATGCCTCCTTTACCCCTTCCTCCGAACGCTCCTTGGCAAAAACAACTGTCATAGGACCGCTTTGTATATCCGTACGATACGTCTGCCTATAGACGCCATGTATATCAGTGTTTCCCATATATGTCAAACCGTAATCCTTACAGTAATTAAAAGCCTTTGGGTAGTACTCGAAGCCATTTACCAGTTCAATCCCATGAATTTTCTTCTGCCTGATAAGCTCTTCATGTACCTTATAGATAGTGCTTGTGTCATTGGGCCAGCCCGGATGATTCCACATGATAAAGGCTCCTTGGGCCAGAGCATTGTCTATTGCAGTCAAAGGGTCATCCACATCCAGCGCATTGGCATCGCTCAAGAAAAGGGCATTGATGTGCCCTATCGGTTTGGAGCGGGTGATTTCCGCTCCTTGAATAACTATAACCTTAGAACTTGCCTCAATAGTCTTGGCCCTTCTATAAGATTCGTTGTGGTCGGCTTTGATGTAACTGTTCGGACGATATTCAATATGATCCGTGATAGCTATGACATCCAACCCACGAATCGCCCCTTCCCATACGCGGTTTTCCGGTTTCAAATCCCCGTCGGAAAAAATAGTATGTACATGAAAATCACATTTCAGAGCCTTATAGCCGTCCACATCAGGTATATATATGTACTCTCCGGAATATGGCTGCTGTGCCTCCGGAACTTTCACCACATCCAGTCCCTGCAGTTGCGCAGGGACCTGGAAAGTAAAAGTCAGCAAAAAAGCGATGGATAAATATAATTTCTTCATTCTTCTCCAAATTTGACAGAATTCATTTTATTGGGGTTATTTTTACGAAAGTGACACCATGATAAGGCACTTTAGTCTGGAAACTGCCGTCCACTTCTCCCAAGTCCTTCTGCCTCCATAAATCACGGACCATCGCCTTCCCCTCAATACCTAGCAGGTTCAAATCAAAGTCGAATTCATAGTCACGCATCTGCATGGATTCAGCATCATCTTGATCCCAAAGAATAAAATAAGGATCCACATGGAAGAACCCTACCGCATAAGAACCGTCATACAATTTCTTAGACCAGATCTGTCCGTTCTTGACAAGCATCTTTCTAGCCGGAGCCACCATCGGATCCTGACTGACCGCTATCACTTCATTGTTTGTCAGAAGATTCAGTGTGAAGTCATCCATATTTGCCATATCACAACCGATCAACAAAGGGGCAGAAAGAATGCACCACAAAGAGATGTGGGAATATTGCTCATCAGCTGTCAAGTAAGAATCATGCACCTTGCTTCCCCAGCCTTGCCCCAATTTGCCAACCACCAGCATGTCCGGATCATTGTTTCTACCTGGTGCCGTGGCATCTGCACACACATCCTGGAAGGTCCCAATCGCAGTCACCACATTCCATTCGTCAGTAATATCACGTGTAGTACGCCACTGATTACCTCCTGCTTCAGCCGCCCAATTCCAGACATTGGGAGCGCCATAACCTACACAAAATACAATATCACGTTTTACCTTATCCAAAGCATTTCGCATAACGATATAAGGTTCCTGAATGGTCTCTTCTTTCGAATCCTTTTCAATATCCAGATAACCGCAATAGTCATACTTCAAGTAATCCACTCCCCAGCGTTCCCAAGTCCTGGCATCAATTTCCTCATGCTGATAACTGCCTACATGACCACCGCATGTGGTAGCACCCGGAGAAGAATAAATACCGAATTTCAGTCCTAATCCGTGGATATAATCGGTCAGAGCCTTGAAATCCGGGAATTTGTCATTAGAAAGGATTTCACCGCCTTTGGTACGTTCCGGTGCTTCCCATCCGTCATCAATGTTTATATATTCCCAACCGTACGCGTGCAATTTCTCACTCATCATGCGGGCAGCATCCCTCACTTTTTGGTCATCCACGGAAAGTCCCCAGCAATTCCAACTGTTCCATCCCATCGAAGGGGTCAAGGCTATCTCACCGCCCACCTTGACCGTCACTTCCTTTTCGGCAGTTCCCTTGCTGTTGGTTGCCTTCAGTAAAACATTATAATCACCTTCCTTCATTGCCTTACCCGTAAAACGGCCTGTCTTCTCGTCCAGTCTGACTCCTTCCGGAAGCCCCTTTGCCTCAAAGATCATCGGACGGTCACCTGTAGCCATTATGGACCACAAGAAAGGACTGCCCGGACGTACACCAAAAACCAGCGGGTTATTGATAACCGGAACCTCAGGAGCCGGCGGAGTCAAAATATACTTTTCTTTAGCGATGGGTTTTGCCCAAGCACGAACAGGCTTCACATCACCGCGAGTTTCTATCTTAACATTCAGCCAGTCCGCATGGTCATACATGATACCATCACCACACTCCTCTACAAGAAGCAAGACTTTATCGACCCCCTTCAGACTCACATTGAATTCTTTAACGGGATCCCCTTTCTTCATGACCCCACTTTTCCAAAGTTCCTTTTGATCACCGACTATTTTAAATTGAAGCTTGCCGGCAAACCTATTGTTATCGTCGGCACCAGCAAGTCCGGAAATAGACACAGCCTCACTCTTCAAGTCATACAGTATACGACTGATAGAATGTGCCCCCAAACCGCGCTCATAAACGATACCATTGACTGTCAATGGTGTAAGCACGACCGAACGGTTTATCTCAACAGTTCCCCAATCCTGCACATAGCATGAGTCTTGGCCAAGTTCATCCAGCCACACCTCTTTGACCGGAGCAGTATTACAAGACTGCAGGGCATATCCTCCTATGGCTAAAACAGCCCACACAGCCATACATCCTTTCAAATTCATATTGTTTATCAGATTTAGTAAATAGTATTACAAAACAAATTATATCAAAATATAAATGAGGACAGCAATATATATTACCTAATTACCGTCCTCACTACAAAATACAGATCAATCCCCTTTTTTGCAAATACGAATATTATCGAAAGCAAAATTGCGGGCTATTTCAGGATCTATTTTCAGAAGCATATTAAAATTAGTGTATGAACCCGGATAATAGTCTGGATAATCCACAGATTGGAATACATTCCACGGTAATGTAATGGTCTCCCACCGATTAAAGTTCTGGACATTGAAATCTGTTGCAATCCAATCACAAGGAGCTGCCGCCCAATAATGATAAATACTGAAACTTATTTTATCCTTGATGAACTGATTGGATGTACGGAACTCACATTTCACCACATAATCCTTGCATGACTCAAGTCCCAGCATATCCTCCGTATATTCAATGCCACCCCTTTCTGCAATATACCACCACCAAGGATCTACATATACAGAATTTTCATCAATTCTCAAAAAATTTCCGCTCAAACGCTGCGGATCCTTCTCATCGGTCACAACATTGGCTACATCGCTTGGCAACAGTTCATCAAAATCCATGATCATGAATTCACGGTCATAATAACGTCCCGGACAGACCGCCTCTACATTGTGCTTCAATCCCTTGACCTTGACACGGATATTCTTGTCCACATCAACCGGCACCTTGGCTGTCAAATAATTATTAGCAGACCGTATAACAGGGGAAACCTTTCCATTGAAATCAACAACCGCATTCAGTGAATCGATTTCATACAAATTGAAAAAATCTCCATAAATCATAATAGTATCGCCCGGTTTGGTATACTCATTGAACATACGCGTCAGTTTCAAATCGGGAGCCAAAGTCTTGAAAGGAAGTTCAAAACAGCCCGTTGAATTATAAATATAGATTTTATTGGTCTTATTAGTCGCCAATTTCACAGGAATTTTCATGAACAGAATGCTATTCTCGGTATATACCTCCTGCATATCAACCTTGACATCATCAATCAAAATAGAATCAATATTATGGGTGTCCAAACCTGTTCCATGGACAGCTATAAAATCACCCAAAGCAGCTTCAACAATCACTTTATCTAAATCTGCAATGGTAGTTATACTGGCCAATTTTATAGGAATAGCCGTTTCATCGTCATCAGAACAAGAAGTCCAAGACATTCCTATAAGAAGGGCACAAACAAAGTACATCTCCTTTAAACTTATTATCTTTTTCATTGTATTCTCCATTAATAATTAAACAATTACCATCCAGGATTATTTTTCTCAATATAAGGATTACCGTTAATTTCATCGGGTGGAAGAGGCATAAGCCAGTGTTTTTCTTCACGTCTCTTCAAATTACCATTCTCATCCATTCCAATGGCGTTCATTACAGGCAGATAAATACCCCAGCGGATCAAATCTGTACGGCGATTGCCCTCCACCGCAAACTCTTTAGCACGCTCTTCGAGGATAAACGAACGGAAAGTTTCCTTATCAAACGGCTTTTTCTTATGACGTTCACTCACCAATGTACTATTATTGCGCCTATTCAACATTTCCATCTTGGAGAATGCATCTTGAGTAGGGCCGTTCAATTCATTATCAGCTTCTGCATAAAGGAGCAACACTTCAGCATAACGCAAAAACGGCCAATTATAGTCTTTACGTGTACCATCAATTGTGCCCGTTACAGCCGTAAATTTAGTGAAACGAGAGCCAAAATATGCGCCATAAGCAGGCTGGTCTGTTTTCTGATAAGGCTCGATGCCTTCATATGGTGCTTCTTCACGATTCACATAGACACTATCTCTTAACGGATAGTAATACCAAGTATAAACTCCAGTTTCTGAATTGTAAGAACCAGGATAACGGTGTAGGATTCCCCAGGTAATGCGTTCATCATCCCAATCATCAAACATTTGTAGCCAATGGTCACGGTAGGTATAATACCCTTTACCCATCGTGCCATCATCATCCCAATACCCATAATAAGATTCACTTAAATAATTTCCAGACAAATTGTCTCCATCAGGATAAGTCTGAAGACAGAACAAGAATTCTGGACCATTCTTATTGGAAAGAGCCCACAAGTCTTTCTGGCTGGCAGCCAATGTACACTCACCTTCTGTTATTACCTCACCCGCCTTTTCTTTCGCCAATCTATAATATTCTTGTGAATCAAACTCCTCATAACCAGGAAGACGAATCTTATCATGCCAAATTTCCTGAGGCATTAGAGCAGACTCTGTACCATCAGGATTAGTCACTTTGCCGGGACCACCTTTGACCATAACCCTGCCACTCTCCATTGAAGCAGAACCAATCGTCGCATACACTAAAGCCAACAGTGATTTAGCAGAGGCACGAAAAACATGCCCTTTCTGATAATTGGCATCCGTACGAGGCATAAGCAAAGTTTCGGCTTCTTTTAGATTTGCAATAATATCTTCATATACCTCCTTAACAGAAGCTCTAGGCTGGTAAGTATCATTTCCCTCATTAATAGACGTTTTAAATATTGGAATAGGACCAAAGCGACGTACCAGCTCAAATTCGGCCCACGCTTTAAGGAACCGAAGTTCACCAAGAGCATTATTCTTCTCCTTTTCAGCCACATTAGTCATCGTACTTATCAAATAGTAATGATAGTTAGCACGATGAATGGCAGTCGAATAATATTCAAAAAGGTTATTAATACTACCATTGTTATAAAAGTTACCAGTTCCGGTTTCCTTAAAAGCCCAACCAGGACCTGTCTGATAATCATTATCATAATTAACCGCAGAGTCATAACTACCCCACTCAAACAACCAAGCCAATGGCTGATAAGCACCATTCACCAGCAGTTCATATTCACCGTCAGCAGCAAGATCCTCACCTGAAATAAATGTATATACTTCTTCATCCAATGAACAAGAAGTCATCAACATGGAACCCAAGCCCAATGTCATTAAAATATTCTTGATTTTCATACTAACATCAATTATTTAAAATCCAATTTGAATACCAAAGTTGAATGTGCGAGCACTCGGATAGGAAGCCATATCCACACCTCTACGTTTAGGGTCACTACCAAAAGAGTTCACATCAGGATCCATCCAACTATAACCAGAGATAGTGAACAAATTTGAGACACTGACTGCCAGATTGATACTTTCCACAAATTTGATAGGATGGCGGAAACGATAACTTAAGCTGACATTCTTACAACGTAGATAAGAACCGTCCTCAATGTAACGGTCAGAGGCCTTCATTGCACGTGTGCTGGTTCTACTGGCTCGTGGCCATTTAGCATTTGCCCTATTCTCTGCGGTCCAACGATTATTGTAAATAAAATAAGGCATATTATCCACACTGGCCATATCAAACTTCTTAAGATTGACATTAAGAATATCATTACCTTGTGTTCCCTGCAAAAAGAAACTGAATGTCCAGTTTTTCCATTCCAATGTATTGGTTATACCATATTGGAAATCGGGATTGGTGTCACCAATTATCTGGCGATCACGGTTGTCAATCACAGGATCCTCATCAAAATTCTTATATTTGACCTCCCCTACCATGCTCTTTACCTTAGAATCCGTTTCATTCCTATAATAAGGATCCGCACGTACCTCAGCCTCATTATCATAAAATCCATCTTCAACATAACCATACAACGTACCAATAGGCTCACCATTACGTACCAAAAACATATTTTCAATCCCCCAAGCAACATCCGAGTATTGATCTGAATCCAAGCCACCTACTTTATTGCGGTTAAAAGATATGTTAGCATCAATGCTCCACAAAAAATTGCGTACTTTGACAGGAATAAAATGTCCGGAAATTTCCAGACCTTTATTCGTCACATTCCCATAATTGGCCTGTATACGACTGAACCCGGAACTCATGGGGATAAGCTTGTCAAGCAACAAATCCTTTGTTTTCTTATAATAAGCGTCGACCGTCAAGTTTACACGACTATTCAAGAAAGCAATATCTAAACCCACATCGAACTGGTTGGTCGTCTCCCACTTCAAAAGAGTTGCAGCCGGACCGCCCCAACGGTCCTCAGCCATACCGCTCTGTAAAGAACCGCCCATGCCATAATCAGAAGTTACAAAGCGAGAACGGGTAGCATATGCACTGACACCTTGCCCTCCTGTCTGACCGGCACTGACACGCAGCTTTAAATTATCAAAAAAATTCAACCTTTTCAGAAAAGCTTCATCAGAAAGACGCCACGCAATGGCACCAGAATAGAAATTATCCCAACGATGTGATTCCGACAGTTTGCTAGATCCGTCACGGCGCATTGAAAATGTAAACAAATAACGGTCCAATAAATTATAATTAGCCCTAAACAAATAGGACATCAACTGAGATTTCCCTCTACTGCTCTCAATCCGGCGATCTTTAATACCGGCTTGAATCACATTGTCTTCATTCATGTCATTAGGGAAATTGGATGCCGCCATCCATTTACTGTGCCACATATATTTTTCATAAGTCATACCAAACATGGCATTAACAGCATGGATTCCAATTTTTTTATCAAAAGTCAATAGAGACTCTGTCGTGATACTTTCATAGGCGTCATCGGATTTCGTCGCATATCCATTAGTAGGAGAGATTCCGGAACCGGTCCAACGATTATTATAGGTATTACGTTCATAGTAACTGTAACCATAACCAAATTTTTGACGATATCTCAGCCAGTCAGTAAACTTCAGTTCACCAAAACTGGAAATAAAAACATTAAGTGTCTCCTGAATGTTCTTTTCCGTGTGTACAGTCAGATAGGGATTGGCTAAACCGGTAGAAAAATCTTCTGAGAAGCCTGAGTCTTTATCCGGATCAAACACAGGACGGGTCGGGTTGAATGAAATGGCAGCAGGAATCACACCATAAGTTTCACTATTAGTACGGGCAAAACGATTATCCGCTGTTGCGAAACTGATATTAGTACCTAACTCTAAAAAATCATTGATTTTACGGTTATTGTTAGCTCTTGCCGTATAACGCCTATAGTAAGAATTCACAATTACACCTTGCTGATCTGTATACCCGCCAGAATACATGTAGCTGCCTTTCTTATCACCACCTGATACGGTAACATTGTAATCCTGGCTAATTGCAGTCTGAAAGATCTGGTCTTGCCAGTTGGTTCCATAGAACATCTTTCCTTTATAATCAAAACCATTGCGGTAATCCCAAGGGCTGGGCTTATATTCCTTACCTACTACCACCATCTCACCTGTGATGGGATCGGGTTCCTTTATTTCAGACCAATATCCCTGCAATGGATATTCCAAAGAACTGTCAGCCTCCGAATAACCGTCATACAACAGCCCGTTCGTGATTCGTTCATTACGATATAAGGCATAGTCACATGCGTCAAGCACATCTATTCTCTTAACGGGATTGGAAATACTGAGATTGGCAGAGAGTTGAACTTTAGTCTTTCCCTCAGAACCTGATTTGGTAGTAATCAAAACAACCCCATTGGCTGCACGGGAACCATAAATGGCAGTAGCCGAAGCGTCCTTCAAAACCTCAATGGAGAGAATGTCCTGCGGACTGATGGTACTCAAGGGGTTATTACTTTGCTTCATGCCAAAGTCTGTAGAACGCCCTTCTCCCATGGAATACGGCATGCCGTCAACCACATACAAAGGTTCCGTACTGGTAGTAAATGAATTCGCACCACGGATCTGGATATTGATACCCGCACCAGGAGCACCGTCTGATTGAGACACATTTACACCTGCCATTTTTCCTTGCAGACCCTGGTTTATGCTCACAGGGTTGGTTTTTAGCAAGTCCTCACTTTTCAAGGATGATACAGCACCTGTAAGGTCACGTTTTTTCACACTGCCATAACCAATGACTACTGTTTCTTCCAGCATCTGGCTGTCCTCCGACAATGTCACGTTGACCGTATTTCTGCCCTTCACTGCGACCTCCTGTGTCCTGTAACCTATATAAGAGAATATCAATGTCGCATTTTTTGAGACACTGATCACATAGCGTCCATCGGCATTCGTGATAGTACCGTTCCTCTTGTCATTCTTGACACGCACGGTAACACCGATAACCGGTTCGCCCAGTTCGTCCAGAACAACTCCTGTTACTTTAGAAGCCTGGAACACCTCTGTGGTTTCGGCCTTCAGCCCGTTCGGCACAACCATCAGGACAACCAACAGTATGCCAACAATACATTTCATTGATGTGTGTAATCTTTTCATAGATTTTCTATTGATTAAATAATTAAATGAAGTTTTTCAATGCATTCAATGTCCGATTCCCATCTGTCAAGGATACGGCTCCATATAAACTAAACTCTAACAGCCCTAAACTACTTTAAAGACGGACAAACACATTAATACGATGGTACGAACTCACGCTTGGGCGGCTTCACTCCCCTATGATCCCCACGTAATAATCCCATTGCAATATCCTCTATCTGATTACTGGATTAATAAATATCTCATCCATATATACATTTTCCAAAGCATCAAAAGCAATCTTCACATAGCGCGCCCTTTCATCCAGATTCTCGAAGAACACCCCGTCAATCCAAGCATCATGCTTGTTGTTAGGAAAATACGGAGCATCCTTTATTGAAGCCAGATTATAAGTCTGGCCATCTTGAGAAGTGTAAACATAAACCTTCAAAGGAGCACCTATCTTTTCCTGATTATAGTTCAAAGTACGTACCAGCACCTTTCGAAGCGAAGTATTCTTTTGCAAATCAATCACTACCTCATGATGACCTTTTTCAAACCTTACCCAACGGCTGTCTCCACTATCCTCTTCGGCTACCCGACCATCTGCCAGTGCCTTCATGTCAGCCTTGCCAATCATTTCGGGGGTAGCAGAATTGCCCAATGCCTCAAGCAAAGCCGCTTCAAACAATTTCCAAAAAATGTCCCCTTCTTTCCATGCCATATAATTGTTGTACAAATCATTAGACCAAACCGGATGCCCCAATTGGTAGGAGGACTTCGGATCTTCAATAATTCCACCGAACATGAACGAAATAATCCTATCAACACCGGCTGCAGAAGCCGCTGCCTGCTGTGACAGCAAACGGGGATAAGCAGCCGGAATCAAAGCAGACTGGCGGTCATTGGTTCCTTCCTCCCAAGTAAAGGTCTCGCAGTTAGCCCACATCTCAATATTCAGACGGTTGTGTATATCGCGCATCCTTTGCCAGTTCTTTTTCAAACGAGGAAGGGTAAACTTGTCACGCACACATCCCACCTCATCTTGATAGGCAATGATATCCACTTTCAACTTTGCCATCTGCTTCTCAAAATCAGGATGGTCGAATTCAGACAAGCCAATCCCGTACGGAGATATCAAGGTCTTCTTTCCGGGAGTCAAGGACTTAGCCTTCTCTGTCAGTGTATTTACTGACTGCACAGCATGCTCTGCAAAAATGGGGCAAATACAATCTTCAACCGGAAGATACCAGCCATAGAAAGCCTTATGATTTTTATAGAGAGACGCAAGTTCTTCCATAATCTGAAGCTGGCGCTCCCTTATTGCCGGATCAAGCAGGTTGTCATCCTGGTCTTTTGCCCAACCCGTACTCATGAATACCTTCATATCATGTCTGGCCGCCTCGTCAAGAATCGCGTCAACGGGGCTTTGCAATTTATCATTATATACCCACGGCATCAACTTTGACGGATAATACGCTTTCCCTTCATTGGCAACCTCCATAAACACCAAATATTCAATCCCCATATTGGCCAATTCACGCACTTTAGCAGTCCATAATTTAGGATCCGTATTATCAAAATGTTGTGGATTAGTATACTTATTCCGTACGTCCTTGTAGGCCAAATTAATCCACGTACCTGTAATAGGCTGTATCACAGAAACCGATTTGACCATTTTTTCTTTTCGAGATTCGTCAGAGCCATTATTTCCTGCCCATACAGAAATTATTGGTAATGCAGCCAACAATCCCAACAGCCCCCACATTTTCATTTGTTTTTTTTGTCTCATAGTATATTATTTAAAAATAAAAAATTTAATTACCACCAGATACAATTATCAACCCCAAGCCTGAAAGGAAAAGTACCAGCATAAACGCAAGCAGCAAATTTATTGGCTTAGATGCGCCCTTGAATTCTTTCCAGATAAAAATCCCCCATAAGGCAGCAACCATAGTGGCACCTTGTCCCAAAGCATAGGAGACAGCCGCACCAGCTTTTCCCGCAGCAATATAACTACAAGCAGTCCCCAATGCCCAGATAGCCCCTCCCAGAATTCCAACCAGATGCGTCTTCATATTTCCACTGAAATAGTCACTATACGCCATCGGTTTGCCGACAAAGGGGTTCTTCATGACTAATGTATTGAAGAAGAAGTTGCTGACAAAAATACCCACTGCAAATACAAACAATGCTGAATAAGGAGTCATCATACCCGCAGTCGGTGCTTCCAGGTTTTCTAAATCCATAGCAGCCGCTACAAAACGATAGAAAAATGCCATCAATATGCCTGCACACACGGCTATGATAATCCCCTTTTTCCTCATTGCCTGGTCTGTTCCTCCTTTAGCAACTTTACCGGAAGCCATACCATTAAAAATAATAGCAAGCACAATCAGAAATACTCCAGAAAACAACACAGTTGCATCGCCTTTAGGGACGCTAAAGTAATTTATAAATACTCCTAATACCAGAGCTAACCCAACGCCTACGGGGAAAGCGACAGACATACCGGCCAATGACATGGAAGAAGACAGCAAGATATTGGATGCATTAAAAATGACACCTCCCAGAAACGCACTCCAGAAGTTTGAAGCATCAACCTGAAGCATATCATTAACAAAAGCTCTACCGGCATCCCCCGTACTCCCCAAAGTAAATCCCCATATCAAAGAGAAAAGAAGAATACCAACAACATAATCCCAATAAAAAAGTTCATATCGCCAGGTTTTCGCTGCCAGCTTTTGGGTATTTCCCCAAGAGCCCCAGCAAAGCATTGTAACCCAACAAAGAGCTACTGCCAATCCATAATTTTCAACTATATACATTACGACTGATTATTTATAGGTTAATTGATTGGGCTGGCCGGAATAAATTACCGCCTCACCTAAATAAACTTGTGCGTCTTTACGAGGATTCAACCATTTTAAAACAACCGTGTGCGCCGCATCAGGCAACTGGTATCTATGAAACAAATCAACCCTCCTATCGTCTATAGAAGTAGATTTTGCAACGGGAAGGTTGGCTGTTTCTACCAAAGAACCATCCACATACATCGCAACACTCGCAATATACGATTCATCAGAACATTTCACATATCCTTTCAAAACAAATCCGTTACCATCAAACATGAACTCTGAAGAATCCTGCAACAAAAAGTTAACAGCCTTCTTCTCTACCGGATAATGGCCTTCAAAAGCTTTCTCATACTTTACAGCAACCGGCTGTTGCGTTTTAATAACAACCTGCTCTCCCTGAATAGAGCCTCCTTCCTGCTCTATCACCTCCAAAGCCAGTTTCAAACTTAACTCATAAAGCTTATTCAGCGAAACTTCCGTATAGGCAAATGGGGTGTCCTCTACTTCATAAAGACTTTCTTTCCATAATTCCGGAATATTACTATATCCAAGCATTGTACCCAATATGCCGGCAGCAGTAGCCGCATTGCAATCAGAATCTTGTCCGCAACGTGCCGAAACATCAATTGTCCGATAAAAATCTTTCTTGCCATAAAGCAGCCCTATGGTCACATAGGCACTATTTATCTTTGCATCAATATCAAACGGAACAAAAACACCATCGGGGCAACCCACTTCCGAAGTCCACTTCTTCTGACATTCAAACCAAGTCTGTTTCCAGTCATCAGGGTATTTCCGATACCAACCAATCACATCTTTTATACAAGCATAAAAATCACTTTGCTCGGGAATTGTATTCAATGCCTCTTCTACCACATACTCCATATCGTCTGAAACAAAAGCCATGGAATACAGAGCTCCTACATACACACCACCATACCAGCCGTCGCCATACGTAAAGATATGGCCGATTTTATCTGAAATTTCAGAAGCGGTATTAGGCATGCCCGGTGACATTAGACCTGCAAAATCGGCTTCTATCTGATAGTCAATATCATCTGCATGAGGATTATTCAACCAGTGTCCGGACATGGGGGGCATAATGCCTTGCTTAATATTATACTTCGCAACTTGGTTGGCATGCCACAAAGGAAATCCAGCATCAGCAAACGAAACGGCAAAAGAATCGGCCGGTGCCTCTAAGCCCAAACGGTCGAACACATTCACAAATACAATATCCACATATATATCATCATACAATCCCGGAAATGTATCATAATAATATTTCACCCTATCTTTGGACCATTTTATGGGAGTATAGTCTTGAATCATAGTACCATTATGCAAGAATTCAACCGGTCCTCCATAAGTACAGCCAATAGTTTTTGCCGCCCAACCACCTTTCACTTTATCAGCCAATTGTTTTTTAGTCATAGAGACTTCATCCTGCACAACTGAAGTGGAAGAACCGCAGCCTGCACATAGTACAACGAAAATCCAAATAATAAAAGTTACATTCTTCATATTTATCAATTTTATAGTTGTCATTCAGCCTTTACTTTAGCGGATTCTTTGCCAATCACATTATAAACAGCCACTTCATAAGCATTATCTATTGTTCCTTCTGCATCAACAAAAGTCCTCGGAAGTTGTCCGTCACGTATTTGCAATTTCATAATCAACTGACCATCACGATAGATACTGTATCCGTCAACCGCTTTCACCTCATCAGGTATCCAACTGACTTCGATTCCCTTAGCCACCTTTCGTACAGCGGCACTCTTCACTCTCTCAGGAATATCCATTATAGGCAAACATCCCGTCCGGCAATATTGAAGATATGCCTGATGATACGCCGGATTGACTACAAACGGGCTATTGTAATGATTGTATGCAAAACAAATCAGGTTGCCGACATAACCATTTACAATCTCCAGCTGTTTTTGAACCCTTTCCAAAGGAGCACTAGTCCAAAAGCGCTGATCGAATGTCTCTACATTTCCCCAAAACTTCAGTCCAGGTTTAGTGTTGACAGCCTTCTTCAAACTAGAGAACCATTCCCACAAATTATCCAAATTCAGTCCACCTGCACCCACACAATCCTGAGGAGCGAATATATCTCCCGGACGGAAGTCGGTTTGCGCAAAGACGTTCGTCCACATCTTGCCATATTCTTCAGCATTTCCACCCACCTTGTAATTCATAAACGGAGACAACATAAGAGGCATTCCCGGAGCAATCTCGGAAAGATGGTTCAAATTCATATTCAATGCCTCTGCTAAAATTGATTGACGTTCAGAAGTCATACAATTCAAGTTGTCCACCTCCCAAACCCAATACCAGCCATGCATGGCATCCGGATACTTTTCTTTATACAAGGCAACAAGCTCATCTGCCACCTTATTACCCACTTCCATTTGTTCCAGCAACCAGTGAGCATCATAATCCACTTTCCACCAGCGTTCATTAAAGTTTAATCCTACAAATACTTTAATGCCATTTTTTTGTGCACTTTGCAAACACTTTTCAAGCGTTCTGCTGCCTTGCTTCTTCTTCGTCAGAGCAGACGGATAATTTGTAGTTGTTTTCCCTTTTTCATCCACCAGCAATGCAGGTGCATAAATCAGGTACTTCATGCCAGCTTCTTTCAGCATATCCATTTCCTGATTCCAACGTTCGTCGTCCCAATTTGTCACCAAAAACTCTTGCACAAAGGAACCACTGAAACGAGGAATATTACTGCCCTTGTTTTTCTGCTCAAATTGATAATGAAAATAGGTCCCTTTCAAATCTCTTATATAAGTATCAAAAACAGATTCATTTTCATGCAAATTAATGACACGTACCCCCCGGCTAAGCGTTTCATTATAGGCGGAAGGATAACCTGTCTTCCGGCCATAGGCCAAAGTTATGTTGCCGTCTAAATCAACCATATAGTCATTATTATGGTCATGACCTACAAACACCCCAATAACATCCCTCTTTTCTATAAATGAGGAGTACAACCCGGTATTCACACTTGGAGCACAAACACCCTCCTGCTTCTCGCCAAACTCCCGGCATGTCCACCTTGCCGTTTCATGCTCAGGCAGAGGAATATGGAAGAAAGCCAAGGAAGGCAATATGCGCTTGTTACGAGCAGTAACCAGACTGCTACTTTTTCTATACCACTCTATCTGGTCATGCTTAATCCAATCATAATAGCCAAAAGAACGATCTTTGGTATTATTGTGAGAATCGAAGAAATAGAGTACCCATTTTTCGGATGCAGCATCAGAAGAACGGACGGTCAACATGCAGTTGCCAGAGCCAGAAAGTCCTTTTTCAGCATCATAAGTCAGGTTATAAGGCCGTGTACACAGATAGTCCAATATCTGGGCATTGTTCATATCCGTTTCTTCATCATGATTGCCAAAGGTCACGACAAAAGGAGTTTGGGTTTCCCAAAATATTTTGGTCAATTTCTCCCATCCTTTCTTAGCATTCCAAGAAACTACTACATCACCTGTAAGAACAACCAAATCCGGATCTTCTATACGAATAACTTCACGAATCAAATGACAAGTGCTGTCATTCTTCAATTTATAAGAATCACTCTCTACCCAATGCAGGTCTGTCAACTGAACAATCTTGAACTTCCCGTCACGAAACTTCAAATCAGAAGCTTGAGAAAAAGCAGAGAGGCAAATAAAACAACAAACTAAATATAATAAAGATTTTTTCATTTTTTACGATCTGTTCTAAATGGAGCCAAAGGCAATCCGTTACTATCAAATAAATCAGGCATAGCATCATTGGAAAAACAATAACGTACTCCTACCGGTTCCTTCACCTTATCGGCAATGACACTTATATCTCCATTCTTTAATATAGAAGCCTTAGCCGGATGCAAATTGCCCTCTTTATCCACGACCTCAAAATGGCGAATGGCCTTATCCCTGCAAGCAAGTTTGCCAATAGCAGTCGTTGTTACAATTACTTTACGACCATCTACTCTAAAGGATTTTAGCATAGGCGAATACGGTTGTATATCCTCTTTATGATAACTATTTTTCAAAGCCATATCAGCCAATCGTTCTCCTACTTGTCTCTTCAGACTCGGATGAATATCTGTCAGGTCGTTTACCAAATCCCCCACCACAACCATGCCGGTATTTCTTAATGTAGCAGCCACATCGGCTTGTTGTTCACGCAAATACGCAGCATTTTTATCTGCATAGCCACTCCAGGGAGCTATCTGGACAAAATAGAAAGGCAGATAATGATGGAAAGCATTACGCCAGCCCCTAATCATAGCATCAAACATTACTCCATAATCCTGATGCCTTTCATTGTTAGCTTCTCCCTGATACCATATAACCCCGGCAATAGTGTAGTTTATAATGGGATGGATCATCGCATTGTAAAGAGAAGAATTAGCAGTCGGTGCCCATCCGGCAGTCAATGCTTTAGTCTTTTCTTCCAGTTTCTCATGGCGCAACGTAAATTCGTCAATCCAAGGCTCGATGGCAGTGCCACCCCAATAAGACCCTATCAACCCGACAGGAAGATTGCCCAACCCTTCATTCAACTTTTTCCCAAAGCAAAAAGCCACTACGCTAAAGTCTTCTGCAGTTTCGGGGGAACAGATTTCCCACTTTCCCTGAATTCTCTCAACCGGATATGCGGAGGATGACTTAGCCACCTTGAAAAAACGAATCTTTTTATTGTCAAACAGTGTACTTCTATCGGTGATGTCATCCACACGCCACTTAAAGCAATACTCCATATTTGACTGACCGGAACAAAGCCAAGTCTCTCCCATCAGAATGTCTTTCACCTCTGCACAAAGTTTACCTTCCCAACCATAAAACTGAATGGTGTACGGTCCTTCAGCCTTGGGGGTGTTTACATAAGTTTCCCAATATTTATATTTATCAGAAGATACATGAACCGTGTCATTGGGAGCCCAGCTGCACACAATCTTCAAATCCCAAACACTGGGGCACCATCCCCAAAGCTTCACTTCGGCATCGCGTTGCATCACCGCATGATCACTTATTATAGATGGAAGGACAAAATCAGCAGGATCTTGTGCCGCCAATTTGGTAAATCCCAACAGAGAAACTAAAAAATATACAATTCTTTTCATATCCTATTCATTTAAAATTTTGCCTGTTATACCAATCCATATATTGATTATATAACCTTACCGTCTCTCCTCTCAAGCCGGCATGAGCCTTAGATCCGGGCTTATTCATGATCCCAAGATACTGGTAAACCAAAATTTTGTCCACGAAAGGTGAAATAGCTTCCATTTGATGGATGATCCTATTGTCAAAGTCTGCCGGAAGCAAACTGCCATGAGTGGTCTGTTCAAAGTAAAACAACTCCATGTCAGCCCATATTCTGGAACGTCCTGCCTTTTGATGCGCTCTCGACAAATTCTCGTAATAACGGGCAGAGTCTTCCAACCTGGTTGAACCGACTCCCACTCCATCCTGATAGGCCACGATTTCCACATTAAGTTGTTCAAGCTGCCTCACAAAATAATCATCACATTTTTCTTTCTTTATATTGTATGGAGCAATTATATTCACACAGTTAGCATTCAATGACTTGGCCACTTGCGCGCACTCATTGACATAAGGTATCACAAAATCGCAAAAATAGGGATCCAACCATGACTCATTAGGAAAATACCACCCATAAAAACTCTGGTGATGCCCATATTTCTTATAGATTTCTTCCATCGATTGATTCCTTTTCTTACCCAGTTCTCTATCTGTCATCATCCGATGAGCATCAAGATCTGGCCCCCAATAATCATTGCTCACGAAGAACTTCACACCAAACTCATCTGCCGCTGAAAGCACTGTTTCAATAGGATCCTCACAACCCATTTCAAACTTGGGAGCCAATTTCGTATCAAAAAAGGCTTTGCCGTGAGCAGCTACATTCATCATCACCAAATATTCCATACCGGTCTCACTGATTTCACGAATCTTTTCCCTCCATTGGGCAGCAGTAAACTGTCTTAAATCTTTGTCCCAATATACTCCTTCTTTGCCTCCCGGATGCTGAAATTCAAACCAAGAGCCGGAAATAGGCTTTATATTCGGATTGGCAGCCGCTTGCTTTAAAATATCCGCTTGAGCTACTCCCGGCAGAGCCAAACCAACTGCTCCCAAACCTAACATTGACAAAAAATGACGTCTATCCACAATATTCCTCTTTTAACAGATTAAACTAAATTATTTATATCCAACTCTTTCCGATAAGGGATAGATGATTGAGCGCCCATTCTTGTAACAGAAATAGAAGAAGCTTTTGATGCAAACAATACAGCTTGCTCCAAACTCATCCCTTCGGAAACACCCACGCAAACAGCTCCATTGAAAGTGTCTCCTGCAGCCGTAGTATCAACCGGAACCACTTTGCAAGCATCTATATAACAAGTTTTTTCTCCTTCTCTTACAAAGCTTCCTTCGCCACCTAAGGTTATTATTATATTTTTCACACCTTTCCGATACAAAACATCGGCCGCCACAGCCACGTCTTTTTTGCTGTTTATCTTGACTCCGGTCAGCATTTCAGCCTCTATCCGATTGGGAGTTATCATATATAGATGTTGGAACAAAGATTCCGGCAAAGAACAAGCAGGAGCAGGATTCAATACAACTTTCACTCCCTTTTCATAAGCCTTCTGTGCAGCATATTCTACAGTTGGAAGGGGAATTTCCAGTTGCATCAATAATACATCTCCAGTCAGCATCTCCTTCTCCATACTGTCAATGTCTCCTTGTCCAAGTGACATATTAGCTCCTGAAGCCACAACAATACAATTTTCCGCATGCTGGTCCACGCTTATCAACGCAACTCCGGATGGGGTCTCCTTATCCAAAGCAATATAGTTTGTTGCTATGCCTTCATTTTGAAAAACACGCAAGGCCTGCTGTCCCAAAATATCATCACCCAATTTCGCTACAAATAACAAGTCACCACCCAACCGCTTCACTGCAACCGCTTGATTTGCTCCTTTACCCCCCTGATTCATAAGAAACTTACCACCAAGGATAGTCTCTCCCGGTACTGGCAAATGAGAGGTATGCACTACCATATCTGTATTCGAACTGCCTACTACTATGATTTTGCTCATACAGA
This sequence comes from Bacteroides sp. CACC 737, assembly GCF_013874375.1. NCBI lineage: Bacteria > Pseudomonadati > Bacteroidota > Bacteroidia > Bacteroidales > Bacteroidaceae > Bacteroides > Bacteroides sp. CACC 737. The sequence goes on along the minus strand of NZ_CP059408.1, from coordinate 809,009 downwards.
TTCTATTTATGAATTTGCTATTTCCTCTAAAACGGTCCAACACTGATACAATCCTCTGGGAACATGGAAACATCCTTTCCATTTTCCACCTTTCAGCGGAAGCAAAACTTCACCTCTTCTATTCAGGTATCCAAACCATTCAGGATATTCGGTATCTTTAAAATGAGTCCATGTATAATCATGCACTTTATTAAACCACTCCAGACATTGCCGGTCGCCCGTCAAATGATACCCTTTCAATAGAGAAATCAGAGTCTCGATATGTACCCACCAAAGCTTCTGATCCCATTCCAATTGCTGAGGAGGACAACCTTTACGATCCATAAAATAATAAATGCCCCCGAACTCTTTATCCCATCCATAATCGAGCATAGTTAAAGTGGTATTTTTCGCCTTTTCTATCAAGTCCAAACGCCCCAAACGTTTCCCTAAATCCATGATAAACCACATGGCTTCAATTGCATGCCCGGGAGTAACCTGCCTTCCCTCGAACGAATCGGAAAGCTGTCCGTCCATTTGTATATTTTCAACAATAAGCCCCCCCAATTCCGGACGATAAAATTCTTCCATAACCTCATGGATACAGACTTCCATGGTCTTTTCCAGATAATCCGCATCCAGCAAATGTTCTATCTCCAAAGCCAAATTGCATAAAATCATCGGCAATGCAAAGTTCTTCAAGTCACGCGTACCTGTATGCAACTTATTCCAGTGCCCTTTAGGATTATCAACCTTCGACAAGATTATATCAAACGTTTTCTTGGCAATCTCCGCATACTCTTCATTGCCTGTAGCCAAGCTTAACTGTCCAAATGCCATCGTAGCAAACGTATATGAAAAAATATTATAAGGATCGACCAATGGATTTCCTTGTCTGTCCAATGAGAAATACCAGTTATAGTTACCATCGTGACCATACTTTTTCAAGAATTCTCCTCCTTGAATGGCGCAATCTAACCACTCTTGACGCTTCTCGACCTTATTATAAAGCATCGAAAACATCCACACCTCGCGTCCCTGCAACCAAATAAATTTATCCGTATCAAATACATTACCTTGACGATCCAAGCATGTAAAATATCCACCATATTCATGATCTTGAGAACATTCAAGCCAAAAAGGAAGAATATGATTCATCAGTTCATCCTTATACTGTGTTGCTAATTTTTTAAAGTCCATAATTTTTTATATTTTAGTTCATAAGGTCAATTTATTTCATACGTGTCCAATACCGTTCTATCTCTTCCAAAGATTTGCCAGTCGTTTCCGGTACAAGTTTCCATACAATGAGCATATAAGGCACACACATTGCAGCAAACAAGAAAAATGTTCCAGCGGGGGTAAGATTCTGGAGCATCCAAGGAGTCAACTGTCCAATCAAGTATGTTCCAATCCAAAGAGAAAATCCAGCCATGGACATAGCCAAACCACGTACTTTGGTAGGATACATTTCTGAAAGAAGCACAAATATCACTGCACAAATAGACACGGCACAACAAAACACATAAGACAAAAAGAAAACAAGCAGGAACAGGCTCGAAATGCCCCATGATTTTCCAGCAATAAAATAGAAGCCTATCAATACCAATGAAAGGATCATACCTGAAACGCCATAATACACCAGCTTCTTACGGCCTACTCTATCAATAATGACAAGAGCCAGCACAGTAGTCAAGGTATTGACCAGCCCCACCAACACTTGATATAACAAGGAATCACCACCCGAAAGGCCAGCCCCTTCAAATATAGAAGGACCGTAATACAAGACCGCATTCACACCCATGAACTGTCCCAGCATGGCAATGGCAACACCGATTATTACAGCCTTCAGAATACCGGGCTGCAACAACAACACCCATTCAGACCTGACCTCTGATACAATCACCGATTTGGTCTCGTTCATCTGGATCATAGCCTCCTCGCCCGAGTTGTAGATTCGTTGCAATATACGGAGGCCGCGTTCTTCCCTGCCCTTCAAGATCAACCAACGGGGACTTTCGGGAATGAAGAAAATAACGGCAAAGAACAAAAGTGCCGGCAATGTCTCCATACCCAACATGCCCCTCCACACCTCAGAAATAAAGAGCTTCTCAAACAGCCCCGTGCCAGAAGCCACATGACTTTCCGAGTACCCAAGCAATTGGAAATTCACCAGATAGGCGCCCAAAAAACCTACCGTGACAGCCAATTGATACAAAGAGACCAAACGGCCTCTGTATTGAGCCACGGAGACTTCCGATATATATAAGGGAGAGATGATAGAGACAACACCAATACCCACACCACCAATAATACGGTACAGAACCAACTCATCAAAATCCGTACAAACAGCACAACCTATAGCTGAAGTGGAAAACAGCACAGCGGAAAGAATCATCGTCAGTTTACGGCCAAACCGATCACTCAACACACCGGCCAAAAGCACACCAGCAATAGATCCTATCAATGCGCAACCGACATACCAGCCTTGCTGCAACGCATCCAAGTGAAAAAGTGCGGTCACCTGGGCAATGGTTCCTGAAATCACAGCAGTATCATAGCCGAAAAGGAAACCTCCCAAGGCTGCAACAAAGGAAAGGAACACCAGATATCCGATATTTACATTTGTCTTCATCATTGTCTATAGCTTAACTTTATATACATTACCAAAACGATCTGTCACACACACTTCTATTAAAGCCTCACGATTCTTAGGAAGAGCACGGAACATGTGTTCTGTCCTTATCGGAGAAATCCAATCATACTCTACACGTTTCTTGTCCGAGCAAATGGCCTTCGCTTCCGGGTCAAAACCTGTGAAATGCTCCATTTCACCCATATATTTCCCGTCCTCATACCATTCCACCTTCCACTCTTCATCCCAATTCCAGACATTCGCAAGAATATACTCAGGATAATCCCTTGAAGCCCCCACCGGATAAGCCCTGAACTGATGTTCGATAGGATACCCCGCACTCTTATAACGCCAAGTCAGCTTGTTTCCGTCAACTTCATATACACCATAACCGCTGGGAGTGCCATCGGTACAGATATCAGCTTTCCAAAAAGTACCACATACAGCCGCAGTATTATGCTCCATCAGACTGTCATTGAATACAACATTACCGTTGTTATGGGTATGGCCAGTAAGCAAATGCGCCTCGTATCCTTTCAAAAGATCATACAAACTTGAAGCATTGCTGGTTTCATCAGGAAGCAGAGCATTAAATTCCAACTCCTTGGTAGAACTGGAGGGGATATGCATGGAAACAAACACCAAATGGTCTTTCGGAACAAAAGCCAAATCCTTCTCAATCCATTGCAAAGTACGCTCATCAATATAACCTATATAGCGATAATTCCTATTGATATAGTAACAGTTATCAAGCACGATATAATGGGCTTTTCCACGATTAAAGGAATAATAGATAGGACCGAAACACTCTTCATAGGTCTTATACGAATGTTCGTAGGAACGGACCCCATATTCCATATCATGATTTCCAATCACACGGTACATGGGGACATCCAACACGTCCGATGTCTGTTTATATGAAGGAAAAAGCGACAAGGCATTGCCTACAATATCACCACAGTCCAACACAAACAAATCATATTCTGAATGTCTGTTTATAAACTCCCTCATATCCTTCAGGTACTCCGCATAAGCCGCAACATCCTCGCCTTTTCCCAGCTGGACATCAGCCTGAACCAAGAAAAGATGTCTATCATCATTCCTTTGATTCTTGACCAAAGAAAAATCATATATAAAGGTCCCTTCTATAATATGCTGATAGAATAAAGGAAGGCTACCGTCCCGTTGAGGCAAATAGCCTGCAGGAGTAGTGACATATACAAAACGGGCGTCACGATGGTAAGGAATGGTATACTTGCCGGAAGCATCGGTCAAGACACAATCGAAACCGTTCGTTACTACCACATTCGCGACCCCATACCCCTGACATTTCACTTGTCCGGTTATAGCAAGTGGATTCTGTGCCATCATATTCAAGTGAACAACAGAAATAAAAAATACAAATAACAGTCTTGTCATGATCTCCATATTACTTTAGATTAAAAAAATCTTTATATCTATTATACAAGTGTCCTGCCTGTAAATATGCTGATTGAGGACTCATAAAATGAGAAAACTCAAAAGTGATGGCCTTGTCATAACCGGCTCGCTTGGCAGCCTCCAACTTCATCCGTAACTTGTCAAACTTGATAGGTAAAAAGTCAATGGGCATGTCACGATCAAAGGTTTCAGCGTTTGTCCAACATTTCATGCCATACTTATCAGCCAGTTTTTTGTTCACCGTAAAGAAAGCATCCAGTTCATCGTAATCGATATGTCCGTCCTGAAAAGCACAGGCGTCAACCACATCATGAATGCCATCGAAAATTTCATTCCACTCCCTTTCATGCTCCTGAACAGAAACCGCATCCTCCTTTGTCAACTTATCTGTACCCATCACGGCCTTTTTCCCGTCAATCCACGGAGAAATAAAAGTCGGCAAACCGCCGGAGACATCCTTGCATTGTTTGCCCATCGCATGAAAGGCATCAATGACACCCTTCGTCTTACGGCTTATCTCACCACTGATATACCATCCGCCGAAACTCTTGTACTTCTCACCGTACCTGCTCCACACCTCATCAATCACATACTTGTTATCCTCAACCTCCCACGAAAGGTCACCGGTATCCCAGTACTTGCCCGAATCATATAAACCAAAATAGAACTTCATGTGATATTTCCCCGCCAGACGAAGGAACATGTCCAACAAATCGACAGAAGGCATATAACACCCTTTACCCAGCAAATGCGCCGAAGGATAAGTAATGAATTTGCGATAACCCGACCGGATCATTATGACCGTGTCAATTCCAATACTCTGCATATACCGGAAATCCTGATCCCATTCCCTTTCCCCCCAATTCTGATGGGGAATATCATGGGATATCTCATCCAAGAACGTGCCGGTAATTTTAAGCGCATCGCCCATGGGGACCAGCATGGAAGAGGCAGACTCTTGAGAAAAGAAGTAATCCCCATCACTCTCCCGCCCCAACAATGAAGGGGCCATGAATGCAGACGCACCGAACAAAGCAGTCCTCTTTAAAAAATCCCTGCGTGTTTTCATTATTAATAAAATTAAGATCAACCATTATATATTAAACCTATCGAACAGATTTTTTAAGATAAAAAATCAATTATGTTTTTCATTGTTTAGATATTAATCGTTATTATTCAATTACTACGCTGCAAATATAGATATATTTATTATCTTTGCAAGAGTTAATAAAGTATTTAATTAATATATAACCTACAATTAATATACGTTAACACGCAATTACCAAATAATTTACATAATAACAAATTAAATACATAATATTTCCGAATAACAAACCCGTATATATTAATATAATAAACAAAATAGAGCAAATAACATAAAAATACATACCTATGAAACAGAATTTATTAAAAGAAATGGAAACCGGGAGCAAGAATGCACTCTTAAAAAAAAGGATCATCACACATTATATATATAATGGGAGCTCCACTATTACCGACTTGGCCAAGGAACTCGATCTGAGTGTGCCCACAACCACCAAATTCATCAATGAAATGTGTGAGGACAACTATATAAACGACTATGGGAAACTGGAGACCAGTAGCGGCCGCCATCCAAGCCTATATGGACTCAATCCGGAATCAGGATACTTCATCGGAGTGGACATTAAGAAATTTGCCATAAACATCGGACTGATCAATTTCAAGGGGGATATGGTGGAAATCAGGATGAACATACCATACAAGTTCGAAAATACACAGGAAGCTTTGGAAGAACTGTGTGCACTCATCCGAAACTTCATAAAGGGAACAGAAATCAACGACAAGAAGATAATGAACATCTGCATCAACATCTCCGGAAGGGTAAATCCGGAATCAGGATATAGTTTCAGCATGTTCAACTTTTCAGAGCGTCCTTTGGCGGATGTATTGAATGAAAAAATAGGGTACCCGGTCTGCATAGACAACGACACAAGGGCCATGACCTATGGAGAGCATATGCAAGGATGCGTCAAAGGGGAAAAAGACATCATTTTTGTCAACATAAGCTGGGGACTCGGAATCGGCATCATCATAGACGGGAAGGTATACACGGGAAAATCTGGATTTTCCGGAGAATTCGGGCACGTCAATGTTTTCGACAATGAAATACTGTGCCACTGCGGCAAAAAAGGATGCCTAGAAACGGAAGCCTCAGGATCGGCACTGCACCGCATCCTGTTGGAAAGAATCGGTAGCGGAGAAAGTTCCATACTATCAAAACGGACTGCAGAAAATCCGCCCACCTTGGATGAAATCATCACCGCAGTCAATAAAGAGGACTTGCTATGCATTGAGATAGTGGAAGAAATAGGCCAAAAACTGGGAAGGCAAATAGCTGGATTAATAAGCATATTCAATCCGGAACTAGTAATAATCGGGGGTACATTATCATCAACAGGAGACTATATAGTGCAGCCAATCAAAACGGCAATAAGGAAATACTCATTGAATCTGGTCAACAAAGACGCCACGGTGACTGTTTCCAAGCTAAAAGACAAGGCTGGAGTAGTTGGGGCCTGCATGCTGGCACGGAGCAGAATGTTCGAAATTTAAGACGGCCATTGCCAGCATAATGGGATTGACAAAGAGCATACCAAGAACACAACTATCATATGCAAAAATATTGAAAAAGCAAGTCAGTAGTTGGTTACTGATAAAAGCACAAAGTGACGAAGCGGACTAATTCATAGCCCTCTGAGAATATACTGGAATAAAACTTTTCACTTTCGAACAAATGTATTACATTTGTTCCCAGTTATAACCCCCATTACCTATAAGTATGCAAATATCAGACAGCATTGTCATCATCCCCACCTACAACGAACGGGAGAATATAGAAAATATCATCCGTGCCGTTTTTGCTCTGGAACATGGTTTTCACATCCTTGTCATTGAAGACGGTTCGCCCGACGGAACGGCAGATCTCGTCAGAACCTTACAGAAAGAGTTCCCCAAACGCCTCTTCATGGTGGAGCGCAAAGGAAAGCTGGGATTGGGAACAGCCTATATAGCCGGCTTTAAGTGGGCATTGCAACGAGACTATGAGTATGTATTCGAAATGGATGCCGACTTCAGCCACAATCCCCAAGACCTGCCCCGTCTCTACCGGGCCTGCTCCGAAGAGGGTGCCGATGTAGCCATCGGTTCACGTTATGTGAGTGGTGTGAACGTAGTGAACTGGCCCATGGGACGTGTACTGATGTCTTATTTTGCCTCCAAATATGTACGCTTCATCACGGGGCTGCCCATCCACGATACTACAGCCGGATTTGTATGTTACCGCCGCCGGGTATTGGAGACTATCAATCTGGACGGTATCCGCTTCAAAGGATACGCCTTCCAGATAGAAATGAAATTCACCGCCTACAAATGCGGCTTCAAGGTAAAGGAAGTGCCTGTCATCTTCATCAATCGCGAACTGGGCACTTCCAAAATGAACAGCAGTATTTTTGGTGAAGCCGTATTCGGAGTGATTCGGTTGAAATGGAACAGTTGGTTTCATAAATATCCTACTGTAGATAAGGAGATGAAGTGATGGGTGATAGAGTGATAGGGGTTTACTATAAATATTAGGAAGATATGAAAAGAACATTGATACATAACGCTACGATTGTCAACGAAGGACAATCCGTGAAAGGTTCCGTAGTGATAGAAGACGGGCGCATTGCAGAGGTACTGACCAACTGGAAACCTCTCTCTGCCCCTTGTGATGAAACCATAGATGCCACCGGATGCTATCTGTTGCCGGGCATCATCGATGACCATGTACATTTTCGCGATCCCGGGCTAACCCACAAAGCGGACATCCTCACCGAAAGCCGTGCGGCTGCCGCAGGTGGTGTGACCTCCATCATGGATATGCCCAATACAAATCCAGTGACCACTACACTGGATGCTTTGAACGCCAAGCTCGATTTACTGAACGAAAAGTGTATCGTAAACCATTCCTGCTACTTCGGTGCAACAAACAACAACTACAGCGAATTCGGCAAGCTGGACAAGCACCGTGTCTGCGGTATCAAGCTATTCATGGGTTCCAGTACCGGAAACATGCTGGTAGACAAGATGAACAGCCTGCTAAATATTTTCAATGGTACAGACATGCTGATTGCCGCCCACTGCGAAGACCAGGAAACCATCAAGAACAATATTGCCAAGTATAAGGAAATGTTTGCCGGAGAGAATGATATTCCCATAGGCAAGCATCCCTACATCCGCTCTTCGGCAGCATGCTATGCATCCTCTGAACTGGCAGTACGGCTGGCAAGAATTGCCGGAGCACGGTTGCATATCCTGCATGTGTCCACAGCTAAGGAACTGCAATTATTCAATGACTATTCACTTTCCGAGAAGCATATCACCGCCGAAGCATGCGTTGCCCATCTCCTCTTCACGCTCAGTGACTATCGCACGTTGGGTACACGTATCAAGTGTAATCCTGCCATTAAGAAGCAAGCCGACCGCGATGCCCTGCGTGCAGCCGTCAACTCCGGCCTGATAGACGTAATAGCCACCGACCATGCCCCCCATCTGCTCGCCGAGAAAGAAGGGGGTGCTTTGAAAGCCATGTCCGGCATGCCGATGATACAGTTTTCGCTTGTCAGCATGCTGCAACTGGTAGATGAGGGAATATTCACTCTCGAGACCATCGTTGAAAAAATGTGCCATGCTCCCGCACAAATCTACCACATCAACGAGCGCGGCTATATCCGTGAAGGTTACCGGGCAGACCTTGTGCTGGTACGCCCCGATACCCCGTGGGAAGTGACAGCCGACAAAGTTTTGAGCAAATGCGGCTGGAGCCCATTGGAAGGACATACCTTCAACTGGAAAGTGGAAAGGACTTTTGCCAACGGACATCCCGTTTATACTGACGGTATGGTGGACGACGCTTATCGTGGCGAGGAACTGAGATTTGGGGAGTGAAGGCTAGGAATTAAGGATTAGGGATTAAATGGGATGAAAAGGACAATACTGGCACCGGGGCATGAATTGCTTTCGTATCGGATTCATGAAGTAACCCCTTACATCAACTGGATTTATTTCTTCCATGCCTGGGGCTTCCAGCCTCGCTTTGCGGCTATTGCCAACATCCATGGCTGCGATTCCTGCCGTGCACTTTGGCTGACGACCTTTCCCGAGGAGGAACGTACCAAAGCTTCCGAAGCCATGCAGCTCTTCAAGGAAGCCAATAGAATGCTCGACCGACTGGACGAAACAATCTCCATCCATTGCATCTTCAGGCTTTGCCAGGCAAATGCAGATGGAGATAACCTCTTGATAGAAGGAACAACCTTCCCTCTGCTCCGACAGCAGACACCACAACCCGATGGCGGTCCATTTCTCTGTCTGAGTGATTTTGTACGTCCCCTCTCTTCGGACACACCCGACATCGTAGGGCTTTTCGCCTCTACCATCAGTGAAGAGGCCGAAGAGACTTACAAGAACGACCCTTACAAACATCTCCTTGTACAAACCTTGAACGACCGCCTCGCCGAAGCCGCCACAGAAAAGATGCACGAATATGTCCGCAAGGAGGCTTGGGGCTATGCCCCCGACGAATCCTTGTCCATTCCGGATTTGCTGGTCGAGAAGTACCAAGGCATCCGCCCCGCTGTGGGATACCCCTCCCTACCCGACCAATCCGTGAATTTCTTGCTGGACGAACTGCTCGGCATGAAACAGATAGGCATCACGCTGACTGAACATGGAGCCATGCACCCTCACTCCTCCGTCTGCGGCATGATGCTGGCACATCCCGCATCCCGATACTTTGCAGTGGGCAAGATTGGAGAGGACCAGCTGGAAGACTACGCCCGCCGCCGGGGAATGCCAATAGGGAATATGCGGAAGTTTCTGGCAGGAAATATAGAAAGCGTATCATAATGCTGATAATTCGGTACATTAAAAAAGGAGTTACACAGACGACACAGATTAAACAGATTTTCACTGATAATTTTGTTCATCATGAATTTCTCATCTGTGGTCATCTGTTTAATCTGTGTCACCTATGTGCCATAAAAAATAATCCTTTTGAACTGTGATTTATCGCCCCTTTCCGCGACTAACAGTGCAAAGCAACTCGAAAGAAGCAAAAAGATGGAAAATGCAGAACAAGAGTTTGTATCCGTGGTACGAGAGTATGAGCGCGTGATATATAAGGTGTGCTATCTGTACACCACGCCCAACGCTACCCTCAACGACTTATATCAGGAAGTGGTACTCAACTTATGGAAAGCATTTCCCAAGTTCCGGCGGGAGTGCAAGATTTCAACATGGATTTACCGCATCGCACTGAACACGTGCATCAGCTTTATCCGCAAAGAAAAGAACATCCCCGAAATCGTTACCCTCAACCAAGAAGCCGACCGGACTGAAGAAACCGACGAGACACAAGCCATGCTACGGCAACTCTACCGGATGATAAACCGGCTGGGACAATTGGAAAAATCCATCATCCTGCTCTATCTGGAAGAGAAAAGCTACGAAGAAATTGCCGAAATCACCGGGCTGACTTTGACAAACGTTGCCACCAAGCTCAGCCGCATCAAAGACAAATTGAAAAGAATGAATAAGGAGGAATAGATATATGGAACTGGATGAACTGAAGAAATCATGGAACGCACTGAATGAACAGTTGCAGAAAGAACCGATTGCTGATGAACAGCAGATTACAGAACTGATTGCCGGCTACAAGGCAAATACCCGCAAAAGTCTGGGACGCCTCGTAGTCATACAACGCTTCTCTATCGGAATAGGAACGATATGTCTGGCTACCCTTCTTCTTATATGGCTGCTACTGCCCACCTTCGGTTTCAACGAACAACTACAAGAAAAGATTGTTCCCTTTTTAGGGTTCATTGCCATCAGCATTCTCGCAGGCATGTGGTGGGACTGGAAAACATACCGTTGGAATAAGAATACACATATTGAAGAAATGAGTGTTGCCGAAGTCAGCCGCCGTATGACCACTTTCCGCCAATGGACCAAATATGAGGTGATGGGCATCTCCATCTGGATTATCCTTTTCAATATCCTCAATTATTGGGTGATGGAATATCATCTGATGTCCGTTGGCGTGCAAGCCATACTGATTACCCTCTTTGTAGTATTTGATGCGTTGATTATCTATATTCTCTACAAAAAAGTGATTTATAAACATCTGGACAATATTAAAAAGAACATTGAAGAATTGAAAGATATATGCACCGAGTAACTCTTGTTTTCATCCTTTTCCTTCTCATCCCCGACCTTTACATTTACTTGGTTTATGTAGTAAGAAAAACCAGAAAGACATTTCTACGCAGCCTCTATTGGCTTCCCACCTTATTGCTGGCGGCAGGCTATGTTTACTTCATGTTCCTTACGGGCGACAATGCGATGTCAAACCATACGCAGGCTATAGGCAGACTGGCAATTACCATCATGCTGTTTGTCTTTCCAAAAACCATATTCATGCTTTGCTCTCTGGTGGGAGTACTGGCGCACTTCATCATCCGTCGTTGTCCCCGCAGCCCGTTCACCGCTATAGGACTGGTTTTAGCTGTCGTCAGCTTCTTCAATATCCTCTACGGAACTTTTGCAGGCATCACCCGTTTCGATACGAAAGAAGTAGAATATCGTTCTGCCGATATTCCGGAAGGTTTCGACGGCTACCGCATCGTGCAGATATCGGACATACACATCGGCAGTTGGCAGGGCAATCCGGAACCCATCAAACAATTGGTCGATTCAGTCAACGGACAGAAGCCGGACCTGATTGTCTTCACCGGTGACCTCGTGAACCAGCAGAGCCATGAACTGGATGGTTTCCAAGAAATACTCTCCCAACTGTACGCACCGGACGGAGTATACTCCATCCTCGGTAACCATGACTATGGCTCATACTATCACTGGCAAAGCCCGAAAGCAGAAATCGCCAATCTGGACTATTTAATCCGGCAGCAGAAAGCAATGGGATGGAAACTGCTGAACAATGAGCATGACATCCTTTATCACAAAGGTGACAGCATAGCCCTCATCGGTGTGGAAAACGATGGCGAGCCTCCTTTCTCCCAATTTGCAGACTTACCGCAAGCCATGCAGGGTACGGAAGGGATGTTCCAAATATTGCTCAGCCATAACCCTACCCACTGGAGGCGCGAGGTACTGCCCCAATCGGATATTTCACTGATGCTTGCAGGACATACCCACGCCATGCAAGGCATCTTGTTCGGACACTCCCTTGCCGAACTTATCTATCCGGAATGGAGAGGAATGTACTACGAAGGCAAAAGGGCTTTGTACGTAAATATTGGCATCGGCTATGTGGGACTGCCGTTCCGGTTCGGGGCATGGCCGGAAATTACAGTACTAAAATTAGTAAGAGAGAAAGAGTGACGAAATAAGAAAAAGGTATATCTTTGTAGCAATAAAAAATCCGACACCTATGAAGATACTTTATATCACTTATCAGGTTTGCTTTGCGTTGCCTATTTTATTGGTACTGACTATCCTTACAGCATTGGTCACCATTATCGGTTCGCTGATAGGGGGGGCGCATACCTGGGGGTACTATCCCGGTAAAATCTGGTCACAGCTCATCTGCTATATACTGCTTATTCCGGTGGAGGTGCATGGAAGGGAGAAAATACACAAACGTACTTCTTACGTGTTTGTGCCCAATCACCAAGGCGCCTTCGACATATTCCTGATATACGGATTCCTGGGACGGAACTTCAAATGGATGATGAAGAAGAGCCTGCGCAAAATCCCGTTTGTCGGTAAGGCATGCGAAAGCGCAGGACATATCTTCGTCGACCGTTCCAGTCCCAAGAAGGTGCTTGCCACCATGCGGCAGGCAGAATCATCTTTGAAAGACGGCGTATCACTGGTAGTATTTCCCGAAGGAGCACGTACCTTCACGGGACACATGGGCTACTTCAAGAGAGGTGCTTTCCAGCTGGCGGATGAACTGCAACTGGAAGTAGTACCCGTCACGATAGACGGCTCGTTCGAGATTCTTCCACGCACCGGAAAGTGGATACACCGCCACCGGATGATACTGACCATCCATGAACCTATTCCTCCCAAAGGGAAAGGGGCAGAAAACATCAAAGCAAGTATGAACGAGGCTTATGCGGCAGTGGAGAGTGCATTGCCGGAAAAGTATAAAGGGATGGTGAAGAACGAAGACCAAGACAGATAAAAACATAATGATAAACGGGAATGCCTGAATATCCTATCAAGATATTCAGGCATTCCCGTTTATCATTATCAACTCATTCCTATTTATTTCTGTCCTCCTACAGAAGCATTTTGCTTCATGCGCTTCTGCTCTTCAATCAGCTGCATGTTCTCCTTCGCCTTTGTAAGGAAATCTTTCACCAAAGTATTCTCTTTAAAAGACAAGGGAGCAGTTCTCATGATGTCCTCAATCTGCGGAGTCATCACCGGATAGGGCAGTGTGCTGCACATCATCATGAATACACTGGGACCCAGCACGTTCTCAAAGTTATCTACAATGAACTGACGGACGTAGTCGTTCATCTCCTTCACAAGTGTTTCGCCTTCCTTTGCCAACTGTCCATGCACATCATCCAGATTGGCACCGTCCAGCACCATACGCGCCTCTTTGCGTTCCAGCTCCTCTATCTTTACCTCTAGGGAATTGCGTTTGTCTATAAACTCGTACAACTTGTCATTCAAAGAGGTTCCTTTGGCAATCAACTGAGTATTGGAGATGGAAACTACGATTTTACCATCTTCCAGCACCAAAGGCATAATACCCTCTTGATCCATATAAAGAGTCACCATCATCACGGAATCGGTCCGGCCTTTCATCTTGAAATGCCCATGGATAACCTCTGCCGAGTCAACATTCACCCATTGCCCGTTCCGAAGCGTCTTGAGAAACAACATCTTTCCGTCAAGGCTGGTTACCGAAGAACTGCCCTCTATCTTATACTTGCGGTTGCAAGAAGTAAAGAGCACAAGCAGGAGCAAAAAGGGTAAAATGCGGTTCACACTCATTCTAATCATGCAAGAAACGATTTTTGAATTACACCCAGCAAAGGTATTAATATTCCTTATAAACCGGATAGAAAGAAAGGATTTTTCATTCGGTTTACGTATTTTTGCACAATTATAAATGATAAAAATAGAGAAAATATACATGTCAACCTATGCACCTTTTGCCAAACCGCTCTATGTAATGCTGAAACCGGTAGGTGCGGTATGCAATCTGGCATGCGATTATTGCTATTATCTGGAGAAATCCAAACTATATAGAGACAACCCCAAGCATGTAATGAGTGATGAACTTCTGGAAAAGTTTATCGAGGAGTACATCAACTCACAGACCATGCCCCAGGTTCTGTTCACCTGGCATGGCGGAGAGACACTGATGCGTCCGCTGTCTTTCTACAAACGGGCCATGGAGCTGCAAAGGAAATATGCCAACGGACGCACCATCGACAACTGCATACAGACCAACGGCACGTTGCTCACCGATGAATGGTGCCGGTTTTTCAAAGAAAACAACTGGTTGGTGGGCGTCTCCATAGACGGACCGCAAGAGTTCCATGACGAATACCGGAAGAACAAGCAGGGCAAGCCCTCTTTTGTCAAGGTGATGCAGGGCATCAACCTGCTGAAAAAGCACGGTGTGGAATGGAACGGAATGGCAGTGGTCAATGACTACAACGCCGACTATCCGCTGGACTTCTATAATTTTTTCAAGGAGATAGGATGCCATTACATCCAGTTTGCCCCCATCGTGGAGCGCATTGCCCCTCATGGGGACGGACGCCATCTTGCCTCCCTGGCAGACAAAGAAAAGAGCACGCAGCTGGCAGACTTCTCCGTCACGCCGGAACAATGGGGAGACTTCCTATGCGCCTTGTTCGACGAATGGGTAAAGCAGGACGTGGGGACTTACTACATACAGCTGTTCGACTCTACCCTTGCCAACTGGATAGGCGAACAGCCGGGTGTATGTTCCATGGCAAAGACGTGCGGCCATGCAGGTGTTATGGAGTTCAACGGAGACGTATATACCTGCGACCATTTTGTTTTCCCCGAATATAAACTGGGCAACATCCATCAGAATACACTGGTGGAGATGATGTACGGCGAACGGCAACAAGCCTTCGGACTGATGAAGCAACAATCGCTCCCCACCCAATGCAGGGAGTGTGAATGGCTGTTTGCCTGCAACGGCGAATGCCCAAAGAACCGTTTTGTATGTACAGCCGACGGGGAGCCGGGACTGAATTACCTTTGTGCAGGATATCATAAGTTCTTCAGTCACGCAGCCCCATACATGGACTTTATGAAGAACGAACTGATGAACCAGCGTCCGCCTGCAAACATTATGGAAGCAATAAGAAACAATGCCATCAAGCCATAAGCCCACAAGCGATAACAATGAAATTCAAAGACATTACTTAATAATTGATTATATGAAGATTACATTTAAGAAAGGTTTGCTTGCGGCCATTGCCGCACTGACAGTCTGCTCTGCGCGTGCAGACGAAGGAATGTGGTTACTGCAACTGATGAAACAGCAGAACTCCATCGACATGATGAAGAAACAAGGACTGAAGCTGGAGGCTGACGACCTCTACAATCCCAACGGCGTATCACTGAAAGATGCCGTAGGTATCTTTGGCGGCGGCTGTACCGGCGAAATCATCTCTCCGGAAGGACTGATTCTGACCAATCACCATTGCGGATACGGTGCCATACAGCAGCACAGCAGCGTGGAACACGATTATCTGACAGATGGTTTCTGGGCCATGAACCGTAGTGAAGAACTGCCCACCCCGGGATTGAAATTCCGTTTCGTGCACCGCATTGTAGACATCACCGACCTTGTCAACGCTAAAATAAAGGCAGGCGAAGTGACGGAAATCGATGCACTGACTTCCCCGTTCCTCAGCAAACTGGCAAAGGAAGAACTGGAAAAGAGCGATTTGAAGGGTAAACCGGGCATTGAAGTGCGCGCACTCCCCTTCTATGCAGGAAACAAATTCTATATGTTCTATTATAAGGTATACAGCGACGTGCGTATGGTTGCCGCTCCTCCCTCCTCGGTAGGTAAGTTTGGCGGTGAAACCGACAACTGGATGTGGCCGCGCCACACGGGCGACTTCTCCATGTTCCGCATCTATGCCGATGCCAACGGAGAGCCTGCAGAATACAGTGAAAGCAATGTACCCCTGAAAACGCCGAAGTTCTTGCCCATCTCCATCAAAGGCCTGAACGAGGGTGACTACGCCATGATTATGGGCTTTCCCGGCAGCACAGAACGTTACCTCACCCAGAGCGAAGTGAAGCAACGCATGAACGCCGTGAACCAGGCAATGATTGACATGCGCGGCGTACGCCTCGAAGTGCTGCGCAAGTATATGGATGCCAGTGACAAGACCCGCATCCAGTATGCCAGCAAGTTTGCCGGAAGCAGTAACTACTGGAAAAACTCCATTGGTATGAACAAGGCAATCATCGACAATGACGTGTTGAGCGCCAAAGCCGAAATCGAGAAAAAGTATGCCGCCTTTGCCCAAGGAAAACCCGAATACGAGGGTGTGGTAGAGAAAATTGATGCCATCATCGAGAAAAGCACCCCCACGCTGCGCCAGCTCTACTATACCAACGAAGCATTGCGCGGTGCTATCGAATTCGGCAGTACCTACCTTATTATGGATAACATAAAGAAAGCGCTCGAAGAGAAGAACGACTCATTGCTGCAAGCTTCGAAGAAGCAGTTGGAAAATGCCTACGATGGCATCCACAATAAAGACTACGACCACGAAGTGGACCGCGCCGTAGCCAAAGCCATCCTGCCCGCCCTTGCCAAGGCACTGAACGCCAACGAGCTGCCCTCCTTCTACCAAACCATCAACGGAGAGTTCAAGGGCGACTACGACGCATACGTAGACAACATTTACGACAACTCCATCCTCTCCAACCGCAAGAACCTGGATAAATTCCTGGCAAAGCCCACCGTGAAAGCCATTGAGAAAGACCCTGCTACGGCTTACTCGCGCTCCAAGAACGAAAAGCTGCAGGAACTCGGAAAGCAATACATGGAACTGGAAAGCGGAATGGAACTGCTCCACAAGGCCTACATCCGTGGCTTGGGTGAAATGAAACAGCCCGTCCCCTCCTATCCGGATGCCAACTTCACCATGCGTCTGACCTATGGTAATGTAAAATCATACAGCCCGCGCGATGCTGTACACTACGACTACTATACCACTACCGACGGTATCCTTGAAAAAGAGAATCCCGAAGACCGTGAATTCGTAGTACCCGCCAAGCTGAAAGAACTGATTCAGAAGAAAGACTTCGGACGCTACGCCATGGCAGACGGCACCATGCCGGTTTGCTTCCTCACGACGAACGACATCACCGGCGGCAACTCCGGCAGCCCCGTCATCAATGGCGAAGGACAGCTCATCGGTACTGCTTTCGACGGCAACTGGGAGTCTCTGAGCGGTGACATCAACTTCAACAATGACCTGCAGCGTTGCATTGCACTGGACATCCGCTACGTGCTCTTCATCCTCGACAAGCTGGGCAACTGCGGACATTTGATAAACGAAATGCACATCGTAGAATAAATAAAAGCCTCTGAGAGATTACCTCCCATACTGAATGGCATTCAGTATACGACTGAATGCCATTCAGTCGCATACTTAACCCTATTCAGTCGTATACTGAATAGCCCCCCTCTCAGATGCTCTTCTAACGCACATCACCATGAAAAGAATCCTATTATCATTATTCATTACATCTTCTGTCCTTGCCGCACACGCCGACGAAGGTATGTGGATGCTCACCGACCTACAAAAGCAGAACGAAGTAGCCATGACGGAACTCGGCCTGCTCATCCCCGCCAACCAAATCTACAATCCCGACGGCATTGCCCTGAAGGATGCCGTGGTACATTTTGGCGGCGGCTGTACCGGCGAAGTCATCTCTGCCGAAGGCCTGGTACTGACCAACCACCACTGCGGCTATAGCGCCATACAGCAACATAGCTCGGTGGAACATGACTACCTGACCGACGGTTTCTGGGCCATGTCCCGCGAAGAGGAGCTTCCCTGCAAGGGACTCACCGTCACCTACGTCGACCGGATACTGGACGTGACAGACTACGTAAACGAACAACTGAAAACCGACGACGACCCGAACGGCACCAATTATCTGTCTCCCAAATACCTGAAAACAGTAGCCGACCGCTTCGCCAAGTCCGAAGGCATCACCCTGACACCCGGCCGCAAACTGGAACTGAAAGCCTTCTACGGTGGCAACAGATACTATCTATTCGTAAAAACCACTTATAGCGACATCCGCATGGTAGGCGCTCCCCCCTCCTCCATCGGCAAGTTCGGTGCAGACACCGACAACTGGATGTGGCCCCGCCACACGGGAGATTTCTCCATCTTCCGCATCTATGCCGACAAAGACGGGAAACCCGCCGCTTACAGCAAAGACAACGTCCCCCTGAAAGTGAAGAAACACCTCACCATCAGCCTCGACGGCTATCGCGAGGGCGACTTTACCTTCGTCATGGGCTTCCCCGGACGCAACTGGCGCTACATGATTTCCGACGAAGTAGAGGAACGCATGCAAACCACCAACTTCATGCGCCACCACGTGCGTGACGTACGCCAGAAAGCTCTGATGAAGCAGATGCTGCAAGACGATGCCGTACGCATCCACTATGCCAGCAAGTATGCATCTTCTGCCAACTACTGGAAAAATGCCATCGGTATGAACGAAGGCCTCGTCCGTCTGAAAGTATTGGACACCAAACGTGCACAGCAAGAGGCACTCCTGGCACGCGGACGCTCGCTGAACGACAATAGCTATCAGCAGGCATTCGACCAGATACGCGCCATCGTAAAGCAACGCCGTCCAGCCCTCTACCACCAGCAAGCCATTCAGGAAGCACTGGTGACGGGACTCGATTTCATGCGTATCCCCAGTACCGCAAGACTGGTGTCTGCCTTGAAGAACAAGGACAAGAAACAGATTGCAGCAGCTAAAGACAGCCTTCAGAAGGCAGCCGACCGCTACTTCGCCTCTGTCCCCTTCCCCGAAGTGGAACGTATCGTTGGCAAGGAAATGCTAAAAACCTACATGAAGTATATCCCTGCCGAACAACGCATTGGTATTTTCCAAATCATAGACAAGCGTTTCAAGGGCAACAGCGACGCTTTCATCGACGCCTGCTTCGAACATTCCATCTTCGGCAACAAGGAGAACTTTGCCAAGTTCATCCGCAAGCCCAGCCTCTACAAGATTAATACAGACTGGATGGTCTTGCTGAAATATTCCATCACGGACGGCCTGCTTCAGACCTCCATTGCCATGATGGATGCCAATAAAAACTACAATGCCGCCCACAAGGTATGGGTAAAGGGCATGATGGACATGAAACTTGCCAATGGTCAGCCCATCTATCCGGATGCCAACTCCACCTTGCGCCTGACCTACGGTCAAGTACTCCCCTACGCTCCGGCAGACGGTGTGAAATATGATTACTACACCACTCTGAAAGGAGCCATGGAGAAGGAAGACCCCGACAATTGGGAGTTTGTAGTCCCCGCCAAACTGAAACAGCTGTACCAGGCAAAGGATTTCGGACGTTATGCCATGCCGAACGGCGAAATGCCCATCTGCTTCATTGTCAACACAGACAATACCGGTGGAAACTCCGGCAGCCCCGTGTTCAATGCCAAAGGAGAACTGATAGGTACCGGCTTTGACCGCAATTACGAAGGTCTGACTGGCGACATTGCCTTCCGTCCGTCCTCCCAACGAGCAGCATGTGTAGACATCCGCTACACCTTGTTCATCATCGACAAATACGCGGGAGCTTCGCATCTCATTGAAGAGATGACGATTAAATAATGATTTAGCGAACAAATCCTCCTCCTATTTTGTTATCATTACAAATAAATAAAAACAGAAAGGAAAAAATTATGGAAAAGTTTGAAGAATTGATACAATCAGAAAAGCCCATTTTAGTTGATTTCTTTGCAACCTGGTGTGGCCCGTGCAAGGCCATGCATCCGGTACTGGAAGAACTCAAAAACGAAATAGGAGATGCTGCCCGTATCGCCAAAATAGATGTAGACCAGCACGAAGAACTTGCTGCCCGCTACCGTATACAAGCAGTACCGACATTTATCGTATTTAAGAAAGGCGAAGCCGTATGGCGCCACTCGGGTGTCATCAGCGGTAAGGATTTGAAAGCCGTTATAGAACAAAACTCTTAACAAGAAGAAATGAAGAAGATTATAACAATAGTTGTCCTTGTGTTTTCCAGCATGCTGGCCTACGCTCAAACAAGCGGAGAGGTTGTCGTCATGAACAAAGCCATGTTTATCAAGAATGTGTTCGACTATGAGAAATCCCAGGACTGGAAATACAAGGGAAGCAAGCCTGCCATCATAGACTTATATGCCGACTGGTGCGGACCTTGCCGCATGGTGGCTCCCATTATGAAGGAACTGGCCAAAGAGTATGCCGATAAAATCGTTGTCTACAAAGTCAATGTGGATAAAGAAAAAGAATTGGCAGCGTTGTTCAATGCAACAAGCATCCCCCTTTTTGTATTCATCCCTATGAATGGAGAGCCTCAGCTCTTCCGCGGAGCAGCCGATAAGGCTACCTACAAAAAGGCGATTGATGACTTTTTACTGAAAACAGAATAGTTCATAATAGAAAGAAAAACTCCTGACTATCTTTACAAAAAGGCAAGTCAGGAGTTTTTGTATCCTATTCACTCAAAACACGATAGGCATCTCTTTCCATTCTCCTCCGTGTAGTTCCATCACCGATTCATATCCAGCTTTCCTCAAGGCACGCAAAGCTTCGGGACGTCCGTTGCTTATCCGTTCCGGATAGTGTGAATCACTGTTCACCTGCACACGTACACCCAAATCATGCAGGTAGGAGAAACACCGCTCATTGGGATAGAAAGTGCCCAAGTCATGATAGGCTTTGGTATTGACCTCTACCTGATAGCCGCGACGGGCAATATCTGCGAAATACGCCCTAACCAGCTCATCATACCAAGGCTCGTCCAGCAATCCCGGGCGATAGCATGCTGCATTGTAGTGCATCTTATCGGCATGGCCCACAATATCGAAACCTCCCAGCTCGAGCATCCTCGTCAACCGGCCGTAATAGAGACGGACCACATGCTCCAAATCACCGCAAAAATGTCCGTCTACAATGGTCTTAAAGGTATCCGCAGATACATCTACATCCACCACTTCCCCTTTGTCATTGTAGAGAAGATGTACAGAACCGATACGGTAGTCCAACGGCAACTCCCTGAAACGGGCGATGGACGGATTGCTCGCTTCATTCAGATAATCAATCTCCAAACCGATATACAGTTCGATACGTCCGGCATACTTCTCCTTCAGACGGTGGAATTCAGACAGATAATCGTCCATCCTATCCCACTCCATAGTCCATGCCGTAGAAAAAGGCAATGGAGCATGCGATGAAAAGCCATAAGATGTAAAACCTTCACTCAATGCAAAACGCACAAAGTCCTCCATGCCGGCACGTCCGTCACAAAAAAGGCTATGGCTATGATAGTTCGTCAGATTTTCCACTTTCCTAATTCTATAATTTCAATTCTTAATTTTTAATTCCGGACTTCAGTTCGATTCTATCTCGCTCAACTCCAGCCAGCGCAATGTCTTTTCGTCAATCAAGTCCGACAGTTCCGGCAAACGCTTCGACTTCTCCGTCAGTTCGTCCACAGACAAGGTGCCGCTGCACAGAGCTTCTTCAATCACTTTCTTTTCAGTTTCCAGATCGGCTATCTCCTGTTCCAATTGCTCAAACTCGCGCTTTTCCTTGAAAGACATACGACGCTTATCGTTCAGACGCACCTTCGCCGTCTTATCCTCCTGAGCCCTGGTAACTTCCTTCTCTTTCTCCTTCTCCTGATGAGCTTTCGCATCTTTCCAGTCGCGGTATTGTGTATAGTTGCCAGGGAAGTCCCGGATGTCTCCTTGTCCGTTGAACACCAACAGATGGTCTACCACTTTATCCATGAAATAGCGGTCGTGGCTCACCACCATCACACACCCTTTGAAGTTCTGCAAATACTCCTCCAGCACATTCAGTGTCACAATATCAAGGTCATTGGTCGGCTCATCCAGCACCAGAAAGTTGGGATTGCGCATCAGGACCGTACACAGATAGAGGCGGCGGCGTTCTCCCCCACTCAACTTGTAGACATAGCTGTGCTGTGTCTCGGGAGTAAATAGGAAATGTTGCAAGAATTGCGATGCCGTCAGCTTCTTGCCGTTACCCAGTTCTATGACTTCGGCAATGTCCTGCACTACATCAATCACTTTCATCTGTTCGTCAAACTGCAAGCCGTCCTGCGAGTAGTAACCGAAACGGACTGTCTCGCCAATATCCAGCGTGCCGCTGTCTGCCTGCTCCAACCCCATCAGTATCTTGATGAAGGTCGACTTGCCCGTACCATTGTTCCCAACGATACCCATTTTTTCGTAACGGGAGAAGATGTAGGAGAAATCATCCAGAATCTTCAAGCCACCAAAGGATTTGTACAGATGGTCTGCTTCGAATATCTTGCTGCCTATGTAAGAAGCCTTGACATCCAGTTTGACGTTGTCGTTGTTGAAACACTGCTTAGCCACCTTCTCCAACTCGTAAAAGGCATCCTCCCGATAACGCGCCTTGTGTCCGCGGGCTTGCGGCATGCGGCGCATCCATTCCAACTCTGTGCGGTAGAGGTTGTTGGCACGCTCTATCTCCACAGTCTTTGCCTCGATACGCTCTTGGCGCTTCTCCAGATAATAGCTGTAATTGCCTTTATACTGATAAATCTGCCGGTTGTCTATCTCTACGATTTCGGAACATACACGGTCGAGGAAATAACGGTCATGCGTCACCATCAGCAAGCTGAGGTTGTTCCGGCGGAGATATTCCTCCAACCACTCCGTCATATCGAGGTCGAGGTGGTTGGTAGGCTCGTCCAATATCAACAAATCGGGTTCAGTGATAAGAGTATTGGCAAGTGCCACACGCTTCAACTGCCCACCGGACAGGTATTTTACGTGCTGACTGAAATCACGTATCTTGAGTTGGGATAGAATCTGCTTTGCCTTCTGTTCGTACTCCCAAGCCTTTTCATGGTCCATACGCACCAGAATTTCGTCCAAACCGGGATGCCCCTCCGTCTCCATGCAACGTTCATACTCCTTGATTAACTCGACAGTACTGTTGCCATGATGAAAGCACGCTTCGAGCACGGTCAGCTCTTCTGGGTACTGCGGATCTTGTTCCAGATAACCCACACGCAAGTCACGACGGAAGGAAATGGTGCCACTGTCATACCCTTCCTTGCCAGAAAGGATATTGAGCAACGTTGTCTTGCCACTGCCGTTCTTGGCTATCAGTCCGACACGCTGTCCCTCGGACAAGCCCAAAGAGATATTTTCGAATAGTACCAAGTCACCGAACGACTTGGTCAGGTTTTCCACCTGAAGAATTGAATTTACTGCTGCCAATGCTTTAATAGTTGAAAAATGAAAATTGAAAGTTGAAACTCACAGTACCAAGATGACCGGACCTTAGAACAAGGAGCTGTATACCTCCGGCAGATTCACTTTACCTCCTGCCTTTACTTTGCTCCAAACCAGCTTCATGGGGTCTATCCATTCACCGGTAGACGTATTCAGCAATATGGGCGCTTCCCGGTTTCCATCCACCAAGGTACGCCATTCCATACCATCCACTTCATTGGCGAAAATAACACAAAGCACAATGCCAAAAGCCAGCCACGCATCTTTCTTTTTAGGGCTGATGTTGCTTTCTTCCATCATCTGCTGCATCTTGGCAATGTCTTCCTCCGCTCCTTGAAAATCCTTCTTCAGTAACTCCTTTACAGTAGTATCCACCCACTCGTATGCTTCGTTAATCTGATAGATTTCCGAAAGCCGCACCGGAATTATCTCCGCCGGATACTTCATCCCATCCTTACGCGTTTCCAGCGAAGCGATAATCTTCTCCGCTTCTGCAACCGACTCTCCCTTCTTCACCGTAAACGAACATTCAAAGGCAACTTCATCCGCACCCGTTATCCATAAATGAGAAGTATAGTACGCACCTTCTTCCTCGAACATCTCCTTACTATATGCACATTCCATCCGGCCTATCCTGACCGGAGTGGCAGCGGAGTTTTCCCGCAACTCTTGCTTCACGGAGTCCTTGCCATATGTAGCATTCCCTTTGAAAGCCGAAATGCGAAAATTACCGGTCCACTCATTGGGATTATAGAAAAGGAAAGAACCTTCCCCATCTTCGAATTCATTCCAGTCTGCCGGGTAAGTCATGGAAAACCATGCTCCCGGAGAGATAAATTTCTTGCTTTGTTCCATATATAGACTAATCTTTGCAAAGACAGTTCATACCATCTTAGCTATTTTTCGCAAAGATAGTGTAAACCGAATGCAAAATAAAATGAACTTGTTCATTTTTTATGCTGAGGTGCAGCCTATCTTCGCTTTTAGAGCAAAAGTAACATTACCGCCGTTGATATGCAAACAAACGAAACAAAAAACAGCCGATTCTCACGAACCGGCTGTTCCAATCATCATCTATGAATGAAGACCATTAGAGCCTTCAATATCTTTATTCAATTAAACTAAAGTCAAAATGAAACCCATTAAATTTCCAATTCGGATGCAAAGATAATCAATGGAATACATACAATCCTAAGATTTTAAGAATATTAAATTAACATTCTATAAATAGATGGCTGAATAGGTTTGCCATCCCGATAATGCCAACCGTAATTGAACTTTCTTTTTATTCCTGATTTGAATCCCACCACACAGGCAATGTACAAATAAGATTATTATTATACCATCCTTCACCAAGCTCAGCAGCTCCTGGAACTTGGGCACCAATGGCTGCTAGATTAGTGGTATTATATGTCAGCTCATAAGAAGCTTGCTTCCAACGACGAGGCGACTTATCTTCCGGGCAGTAAGTAAATCCTGCTGGAGTATTCCTATAATAATACGATTTATCCCAATTCATGAATATATTCGTATCATAATCACAACGACGCATATCATTCCAATTCTCATTAGAATATGGCATTGCCAACATCTTCTGAGTCAAAATTTTACCGAGAGTAATATCTGAAGAATTTCCTAGTGCATTATTCAAGAAATTATCAATATCAGTTTGTTCAATATGAGTAAACGAGGGGCAAGACTCCAATTTTCCATCCTCTGAAGTCCACACGCCAATCTGATCATTAACAAAATCAATACTTGCTTTAACACCTTCTTTATAGGCAATAAATGCTCCCGATTTATCGCCTTGACGGAAAAGCGTCTCTGCTTTGATAAAACAAGCTTCGGAATACGATGCCATAAGGGATGGACTTGTTGGACGGGCATAAAACACTCCGCTCAGCGCAGAAGTGTCATAAGATTTATTACGACGATAAAGGATATCTACACCGCCTGCGTATCCCGTACCACCACAAGTTGTCCACACATAAATAGTATCTCCTTTACGAGTTGGGCTATCACAATACCAACTCTGGGTAGTTACATCAAATGACAAAGCATATGGACCTGATTGACTTAAAATATCAGTTTGCATATCAACCCCCATAGAACGACGCCACAAACCGTCCTCTGACCATTTTATATCAATAGGGGTTGCAGGACCTTTCATAGAACGAGTCCAAGGGATAAACTTATCAGCACGTGGATCTTCTATTCCCTTTCCATCAAAGTTAGTCAAATTATCATAATAGCATTTAGTTATATAAATATTACTATTCATACCAATACAAGAATAGAGAGCAGAATAATCTATCGGCTCATTCCAGCCCAATACATCATGAGAAGGTGTATTAGTATCCGTATGTTTTATAACAGTATTATCAGCATTACTTTGTTGAGCTTTAGCTAAACAATTCAGAATTTCCGGAGCATCATATTTGCCATCTTTATAATTTCCAGCCTCTTTCTTGACTAAATGATTCAGCCAGCGTGCTTTAAGAAGATAACACATTTTCAGCCATTTATCTGCATCACCACCATTCCAAGAATCGCCTTCTACCAAATCCACTGGTGTAACATTATTTATTGCCTCTTGTTGTCTAGAAAACAACTCAATAGCTTCATCAATATCAGTTATACAACCAAGGAATATTGTTTTACCATTATCATAAACAGGAGAAGGATTTTCTCCAAATGCATCATTATAAGGGATTTCTCCAAATAAATCAGTAAGCATCATAAAACCATAAGCACGAAAAAATTTGGCTGCACCTGCATAGTGATAAGCACCAGCCTCCATTGCCTGATTATATAAATCATTACAATTCACACCTACCTGAGTAAAAAACCACTGTTGCGCATTAGCAGCACGAGTTGAAGAATCAAGTTGCCATTTAGCCGCCCCTCCTTCGCGTGCATTGTTACGATAGAAATGACCACAATAAAAACTAGTATTCGAGGCTACAATATGGTAAATATGTTCCATATAAAATTGCATCCAAGGTAAACGCTGATGGAACTCAGCATCAGTAGATATAGGAGTATTTGGATTGGTGTTGACATCCAACCAGTCATCACATGCGGAGAGCGCGACACAAGCTGCAACTCCGAGAATTATTTTCTTGTATAGTTTCATATTATTCAATTTTCATACAGTTAAACAATATTTAGAAAGTCAGATTAACACCAAAAGCAAAACTTGCTGTCGCAGGAACTCCACAATAATCAATACCTACTGAGGATGAGCCTACTGCACCCGATCCAGCTGCTGCAACTTCCGGATCACCGTTATAATTAGTGAAAAGAAGAAGATTATTAGCCGTTGCCGTAATTGAGGCACGTTTTATAACTTTTGTTTTGGCAAGTAACGTTTTTGGCAAATTATATGAGAGTGAAATAGTACGAAGACGAAGTGCATTCACCTTTGTCATGAAGTTTGCTGTTTCATTAGGATAAATATCCTGATAATAATTAGCTATAATTGTTTTACCGCTGGTTTCTTTACCATTATAAGTATATGTTTTATTAGCTTCGAAAGTATTCGTTACAAATTCACCATTTGTATTTACACCTGAAACCTCTATTTTTTCCCGGTTGGCAGAGAACTCACTCACACCCGCAAGCGTCATAGCATATTCCGTTCCATTATAAACATGCCCACCTACACGAAAATCCCACAACATATTCAATGACACCCCTTGATAAGTAATAGTATTATTCCATCCACCAGAGAATGTAGGTTCACGATTACCTATTTCAAGATTGGCATTAGTTCCTTTAGTCGGAAGCCCATTCTTGTCTAATACAACTCGACCTTGGTCATCACGTTTCCATTCACTACCGGAAATTGCCATAAAATTACCATTAGGGAAAGAAGCCGCTTTAGCATTGCCAACTTGTACATCAGTCACATAAAGAATTTCTACACCTTCAAGCAGATTTTTCACTGTACCACGATTACCACTGACATTAATAGTTGATTCCCATGTCCAATCCTTAGTTTGAATAGGTGTACCGCCAATACTTAACTCCATGCCTTTATTATAAACGTCACCTGCATTAACAGAACGGAGAATATAACCAGTTGCATTTGACAGACGAGGTGACATAATCTGATTATACGAATTATTGGTATAGTAGGCGTAATCCAACTTCAGACGATTATTAAAAAAGCGCAATTCAATACCCAATTCAGTAGATTCCGTAATCTCGGGTTTTAATGCAGCATTACCAGCAGTCCAATAATTACTTACCCCAGTAAGGCCACCAAGGAATGACTGACTGGGCCACAATGCTGTTTCCAACGAATACGGACTCGTATCTTTGCCTACACGCGCCCAGCTCGCACGTACTTTGCCGAATGATAACCAATCTATTTTAGGAAGAAATTCTGTAAACACAATACTGCCACTTACCGAAGGATAAAAATAAGAACGATTCTCAATTGGCAATGTAGAAGACCAATCGTTACGTCCTGATACTGTCAAAAACACTGTATTCTTCCAATCAGCACGGAATTCACCAAATGTACCAATAAGGCGTTTTTGAGAACGTGAACTTGAAAAATCACGGTTATCATTCGTTGCATTGTCAAATGCGTAAAAATCAGGAATTTCAAAGTTCCAAGCCATTCTATAGTTAGTCCAAGTCCGAGTATCGTCAGTAGATGTACCAAGCATCAAGTTAAAGTTAAAGTCTCCAAACTGTTTATTGAAATTCATCATTAAATTCGTAGAAAGATATTTATACCGATAAGAATTTTCGCTATACATACCTTTTTGCCATGCCAATTTATATACTCCACCAGCAGCAAGAGTCTTTGAATCATCTGTAGTGTAAGAGTCAATGCCCATACGATAACTAATCCACCACCAATCTGCAATATCAGCCTTGATACTAAAATTACCCGTGAAACGCTCAGTATTATCTTTCAACTTATTCTTATTAAGAATCCAGTATGGATTATCGCGTTCATCAACAACATCAAGACGATCTCCAAACATACGATAGCGAGTACCGTCTTCATTCAAGTAGTGTTTCATATCATCAGTAGGAGACCAACGGTATACCCCCGTCATGGTACCAGAACCACTTGAACCATATAACCCAGCAGAGGTCAATGTTTTATCAGTGTTTGCTTGAGAATATGCTACATTTGCACCGAATGTGAGCATTCTCCACTTTTGTTCACCATTAAAACGGAACGTTGCTTTCTCATAACCAGTATTAGGAATTATACCATCTTGATTATAATAAGAGCCTGAAAGATAAAAATTACTATTTTTAGAACCACCAGCCACGCTTATATTGGTATCCCATGCACCACCTTGTTGAAAAAAGTCATCTATATTATCATAGGTTGCTGCCTCATTGTCAATAGGTGCTCCCCATGAATTATAACTAAAATCATTATAAGTCGTTCCAGTATATTTTCCATCGGTGTACTGATCTTCAGCAAACCCTCTTCCATATTTCCGTTGTGTTTTAGGAAGAGAAGTAGCCCATTGCGTGATATACTTAGTGGAGAAATTCACCTCAACGGCTCCCTCCTTTCCTTTTTTGGTTGTAATAATTACAACACCTGCAGCAGCACGTGAACCGTAAAGAGCAGCAGCAGCCGGACCTTTAAGAACTGACATGTTTTCAATATCCTCAGGGTTTATATCCATTACACGATTAGAATTGGTAGAAGCTGTCGATAAACTACCATCAAAAGCAGAGTTACCAACTACTGTAGTAGAGTTATCATAGATTACACCATCAACAACAAATACTGGTTGATTGTCACGTTCAAGCGAAGTCCCACCACGAAGAATGATTTGAGAACCGGCACCGGCAGCACCACCTCCTTGCGTAATATTAACACCAGCAATTTTACCAGCCAAAGAGTTAATCGGATTCACACTTTTATTTTTCATAAGCTCTTCCGCATCTACATCATCAATGGCATATCCCAAAGATTTCCGGTCTTTCTTAATACCCATAGCTGTCACTACCACTTCATCCAATGTTTGCGAATCATCTTGCAAAGTCACTGAATACGAAGAAGCATTTGTCACTTTAAGCATAGCAGTTTTATATCCAATAAAGGATATCTCCAATGTGCTACCCGCCGGCGCTTCTACAGAGAATTTTCCGTCAACGTCCGTCACCGCACCGGTACCAGAACCTTTTACCAGCACGCTGGCACCGATGATTGGTTCGCCCGCTGCATCTAAAACTTTACCTGTGATTTTCTTGGCTTGCTGAGTACTTTGGGAACTAAGTACACTTTCAACAGCTGCGTTGGCTGCAAAAGGCATAGCTGTCCCAAACAATGCAAGCAACACTAATGATAAGCAATAATTTCTTTTCATAAGCTCTATTATTTGGATTTATTTGCAAACATATGAATTAATTTAGGAATTCTACTATCAATCAAATTAAAAATTATTAAATTAATATTAAAACGCTTGCATTTATAGTTTTGCAAAGTTTTAAGTATTTATTTGATATTTATTAATTGTATTAACTTTAAATCATATTGATGCTATATTTACAAATAATACAACTTAACAATATTAAAATAAAGAATATAGTGTACGAATTAATAATATATACTAATGTTATAAGATATTTGATTTACACATTAAAGTATATGTGTAATTATTTTCACTAAAAAAAACTTGATTATGTGGAAATACCAACATGAACAAAGATTTCAAAAGCAAAAAAAGTAAAATGATTCATAAGTTCATCAAAAAATAGTGTTAGACTATTAATAGCAGCAAGTTTTACTTGTAAGTTATATTAACATTTTTCTTTTTAGCATAATGCTAATATATATAAATTGTAAATAGCGAAAGTTGCTGTTGGTCAGTATTCATTTGAAAGAGTAGCTTGAAACAATGTTTTGGAAAATAGCCATTCGACATAAGCTTTATTATGTGCAAGTTATATGTAAAAAGGTTGTGTACATATTTATCATTCTTATTTTCAACAATTTATAATTAGCAAGAAAGGTAATTTACTAGTGAGAGATAGTAATATTAAGTATAAAACTTAGTTCCCAAAGTACTCAGCAAGCCAAGAAAATCACAGGTAAAGTTTTAGATGCAGCGGACGAACCAATCATCGGTGCCAGTGTGCTGGTAAAAGGTACCAGTACTGTGACAGACATAATCCAAAAGTTCCCCGGTGCATCAAAAACGAGCGAGCACTATTGGTGGCGTCGCATGGCCCATCGTTAGCATGAGGTAAATTTCAACGCTAAGAATCTGGAAGCTTCAAATCCCAAGGCAATGTTTGATGACATATGGCCTCTGTACCGGTATGGTGGGACATCGAAGAAGAAGAAGAACTTAAGGCACATCGAAGACTCTTAACGGTCTTCATTCATAGACGATGATTGGAACAGCCGGTTCGTGAGAATCAGCTGTTTGTATTCTACTCTACGCCTCATTTCCCTATCGGTTGTATTCTCCTCCTCACCTCTTTGGATATTTCCAGAAACATATAGTTCAGTTTACCGGAATGAATACCTTCTTTATTTTGGGTATACTTCTTATTGGCATACTCCTTGGACTTATCAAAGGTAATGCGCGACATCTGGTTCTGCGACTTTCCCACCATTGTCGAATCCAACTGTTCGTCCGGAAAGAAATCATCCAAATTCACATCACCAATCATGGTCGTTTCAAGGAAATTCATGTCTTTATGACTAGAATCTGTGTAGTATCCTACAAACATATGTCCTGGAGTGCGTACCAATATAGGTTCTATATTTATGGCACGGAGTAAAGAAGCAAAAAGGACACTCCCATCCACACAGTTGATTTGCGAGGACTCCAAAGCATCATCGAACGTGCGCACACGCTGTGAAAAAACCACGTTGCTGGAAAGGCTCGTATTGGACACCGAACTATAACGGAACTTGCGCTTTTGCAACACATTCCACAAGGCATAAACCTGCTTGTCCACCACTTCGGCACCTCCCTGATAACCCAAAAACCGGTTGACGATACGCGTATCCAGCGCTTCACGCAACAGCTTGTCAATCATAGGATTCTCCTCATTCACATAAGCTGCAAAAAAGATGCCGGTATCATGGAACTTTGTACCATTCGTGACATACCCCAACAGACATTCATTAATGCTGCGAACGGAAAAAGTACGCACCCTCTGCCCCAAATCCTTGCCGTTCATCTCTACCATAACGGCCACACTGATGGGTTCCGCTTGGTTGTTATTCTTCAGAGCCTCGTAATTCCATATGATATCAGGATAGATAATATACTCCGTACGCGGTTTTGCCAGCACAAACTCCGACACGGAACGGGAAAAGAACGGAGTCTCTGCAACCTCTACCCGCACCCGGCTATAAGCATTCCTCGAACGGACACGGACAGCGATGCAGGACTTCGGATTACCTACATACATGGAGTCTACCGGCACTATGACCTGAGCATCGGTAGTAGCCACCGAAAGGATACTGGAAGGGAATATATTACCGCCCAGTTCATCCGTAATCTCAAATCCCGAGCGGAAAGGAGCCGTATTCAGCCAGACAGAGCCGATTATCACTAAAAGTAGAGTTCCCATAATAACCGACAAATGTCTCTTAGAGAAACTCCTGATATACATAAGTTCTTTCATACAATTCAGTATTTACGAAGCAAAGATAATATTTTAATGTGACGGGGCTTTTAGATAAACGGGAATTTAATGTAACCCAAATGTAACACTTGTTTCATCATTCCGTAACAAATTAGCCTCACTTTTGTACCCAGAAAGCAGAAATGGCCTGCATCTCGGCACAACTTTTCATGTAAACATGAAAATTCTGCATTCGGTTTGCACTATTTTTGCCGATAAAAAGAAATAAAGTTTAACTTTGTGACAAGAAAATTGTTTTATTCCTGTCATACATAAACAACAAAGCAATGAACAATTACCGGATTTTAGTAGTGGACGATGAAGAAGACTTATGTGAAATTCTGAAGTTCAACCTCGAAAACGAAGGCTACGAAGTGGACACGGCGAACTCTGCCGAAGAAGCTCTGAGAATGGACATTGGCAGCTACAACCTACTACTGCTGGACGTGATGATGGGAGAAATTTCCGGCTTCAAAATGGCAAGTATGCTGAAGAAGGACAAGAAGACGGCCCAGATACCCATCATCTTCATTACCGCCAAAGATACGGAAAATGACACCGTGACTGGCTTCAACCTGGGAGCGGACGACTATATATCCAAACCCTTCTCGCTGCGCGAAGTAGCGGCACGTGTCAAAGCCGTACTGAGACGCACCCAGCAAGGAGAGACAGAGCATGCACCGGAACAGATTGTCTACAAGACGCTGGTGCTGAACGTCATCAAGAAGAAAGTCTGCATTGACGGTGAAGAGGCACCGCTCACCAAAAAAGAGTTTGAAATCTTATTGCTGCTTTTGCAGAATAAAGGACGCGTATTCTCGCGCGAGGATATACTGAACCGCATCTGGAGTGATGAAGTATATGTGCTGGACCGTACCATCGACGTAAACATCACACGCCTACGCAAGAAAATCGGAGTTTATGGCAAATGCATCGTAACACGCTTGGGATATGGATATTGTTTCGAAGCCGAATAACGACAGACACTTTCTGTCCTTCAGCCGGAAGCTTTTCCTTTCGGTCATTTCACTGTTCCTCATATTCGCCGCATGCTTCATCGCCTACCAGTATCAGCGGGAAAAGGAATATAAAGTGGAGCTACTGGACACGCAGCTGCAAGACTATAATGACAGACTACACCAGGAACTTCGTTATCTCCCCGACAGCCTATGGACTTCCATGCTGGACAGCTATATCTCCAAGCATGTAAACAAGGAACTGCGCGTCACCGTGGTAGACCTTCAAGGTAACGTATTGTTCGACAGTTCCCAGAACGGCAGCCATGAACTGGACAACCACATCAAGCGCCCCGAAGTGCAGAAGGCACTGAAAGCCGGCAAAGGCTACGACCTGCGGCGCATCTCCGAAACCACCGGCAGAACCTATTTCTATTCTGCCACCGTCTACAAAGACTGCATCATCCGCTCAGCTCTCCCCTACAACGTCAACCTGATGAACAATCTGGCTGCCGACCCACATTACATCTGGTTCACGGTCATTGTATCACTGCTGCTGATATTCATCTTTTATAAATTCACCTCCAAACTTGGCAGTGCCATCAACCACCTGCGTGAGTTTGCCAAAAGAGCCGACAAGAACGAACCCATAGACATGGACATACAAACCGCCTTCCCGCACAATGAACTTGGAGAGATTTCGCAGCACATCATACAAATATATAAGCGCCTGCGCGAAACCAAAGAGGCGCTTTACATTGAGCGCGAAAAACTCATCACCCATTTGCAGACCTCCCGCGAAGGACTGGGCGTATTCAACAGAGACAAAAAGGAGATACTGGTAAACAATCTGTTCACCCAATACGGCAATCTGATTTCAGACTCCAACCTGCAGACTACCGAAGAAATATTCTCCATCTGCGAATTCCAGAAGATAACAGATTTCATCAACAAGGCACAGAAACGCCCTTCCTATAACGAAGAACGAAGAATGTCCGTTCACATCAACAAGAACGGACGCATCTTCATCGTGGAGTGCATCATCTTCCAAGACCTCAGCTTTGAGATTTCCATCAACGACATCACCCAGGAAGAGGAGCAGATACAGCTAAAACGGCAATTGACCCAAAACATCGCCCATGAGCTGAAAACCCCCGTAAGCAGCATACAAGGCTATCTGGAAACCATCGTGAACAACGAGAACATCGCGCCCGAAAAGATGCAAATCTTCATGGAACGCTGCTACGCGCAAAGCAACCGCCTGAGCCGCCTGCTGCGCGACATATCCGTACTGACCCGCATGGACGAAGCCGCCAACATGATCGATATGGAAAAGGTGGACATCAGCATGCTGGTTTCAAACATCGTCAACGAAGTGTCCCTGGAACTGGAACAGAAGCAAATCACCGTTGTCAATTCCCTAAAATCGAAGATACAGTTGCGGGGCAACTACTCTCTACTCTACTCCATCTTCCGCAATCTCATGGACAACGCCATCGCTTATGCCGGCACCAACATACACATCAACATCAGTTGTTTCCGCGAAGACGAGAATTACTACTATTTCAGTTTTGCCGATACCGGCATCGGCGTTTCTCCCGAACATCTGAACCGTTTGTTCGAACGCTTCTACCGTGTAGACAAAGGACGCTCGCGCAAGTTGGGCGGCACCGGCTTGGGGCTCGCCATAGTGAAGAATGCAGTCCTTATTCACGGAGGCACCATCTCTGCCAAAAACAACCAAGGCGGAGGGCTGGAGTTTGTATTCACACTGGCAAAAGAGAGATAACAGCCCGTTTTACCACACCAAACAAAATGCTTTGCATACCTCTGGAGAAGGTTCTTGTGGCAAGTGTGGCTTGTATTGGTATCTTTTCACCTTACCGACATGACGGATTGCTTAAATCGCCTTAAGTCACTATCAATCAGAGAGTAATTTTGCCAACCTATTGCCATGTTTTTGGCAAACTTTTGCCATGCCTATGGCAAAGTTTTGCCAACGCGGTGACAAAGTCTTGCCAAGAGGATGGCAAAACCTTGCCAATTTGTCGGCAAAAAGAAAGAGAGCGGGGAAGAAAATTTATCACTCATAGAATTGTTTTCTCAAAAAGAATCCGTATCTTTGTCATGCATTGGTTCGCTCCCCCTCTTCTGGGAAAGCGATTAAAAGGGAATCAGGTGTAAATCCTGGACAGTCCCGCTGCTGTAAGTTTCGTGCAACGTTGCAGACAATTACTCTATGCCACTGGAATATTCTTCCGGGAAGGCGCCTGCAACAGAAACAAGTCAGAAGACCTGCCATGCATACTTTATCATTGCTTTCGAGGAAAAAGCGTTGAGTCTAATGAGCCGGACAAACCGTCCATCATTTCATTCATCAAACCTAATTCAGAGAAAGTAAAGAAGGTAATAAACTCTGCCAAGTTTATTTGATGATGTCCGGCCGAAGTGATTTCGTCCGGACATTTACATTACAAAAAGTCATATTTAAATTGATTATTACATAGATTTTACCTAAATTCGGCACATTAAACCGAAATAATCGGTTTATCCGTTAACCTATTGTCAAATTATTAAAGATACAGAGTCTATGGAATTACCATTTGCCGAAGCATGGAAAATAAAAATGGTGGAACCTATCCGTAAAAGTACCCGCCAGGAACGCGAACAATGGCTGAAAGAAGCCCACTACAACGTATTCCAACTCAAATCGGAACAAGTTTATATCGACCTCATCACCGACTCGGGCACCGGCGCCATGAGCGACCGCCAATGGGCAGGCATGATGCTGGGCGACGAAAGCTATGCCGGAGCCACCTCATTCTTCAGACTGAAGGAAGTCATCACCCGCCTCACCGGATTTGGATACATTATCCCCACCCACCAGGGACGCGCTGCCGAAAATGTACTCTTCTCCTACCTGGTGCACGAGGGCGACATTGTGCCGGGAAACTCCCATTTCGACACCACCAAAGGACATATCGAGGGACGCCGGGCACTGGCTCTGGACTGCACCATAGACGAAGCCAAACAGACACAGCTGGAAATTCCCTTCAAAGGCAATGTAGACCCTAAAAAACTGGAAAAAGCATTACAGGAACATAGCGAACGGATACCGTTCGTCATCGTCACCATAACCAACAACACCGCAGGCGGCCAGCCGGTTTCCATGCAGAACCTGCGCGAAGTCCGCGCCATTGCCGACAAGTACGGCAAGCCCGTTCTCTTTGACTCGGCACGCTTTGCGGAAAATGCCTACTTCATCAAAATGAGAGAAGAAGGTTACCGCA
The DNA here is from genome assembly GCF_013874375.1 of Bacteroides sp. CACC 737. NCBI lineage: Bacteria > Pseudomonadati > Bacteroidota > Bacteroidia > Bacteroidales > Bacteroidaceae > Bacteroides > Bacteroides sp. CACC 737. The sequence continues at coordinate 772,456 of NZ_CP059408.1, read as the reverse complement.
ACAAGAGCATAAAGGAAATTACCCGCGAGATGTTTGACCTTGCCGACGGCATGACGATGAGTGCCAAAAAAGACGGTATTGTCAACATGGGCGGATTCATAGCCACCCGCCGGAAAGACTGGTATGAAGGTGCCAAAGGCTTCTGCGTGCAATTCGAAGGCTACCTCACTTACGGCGGCATGAACGGACGTGACATGAACGCCCTTGCCATCGGCCTGGATGAAAATACTGAATTTGACAATCTGGAAACCCGCATTCACCAGGTGGGCTATCTAGCCATGAAACTGGATGAGTACGGGATACCTTACCAACGTCCCGCAGGCGGCCATGCCATATTTGTGGATGCCCCCAAAGTGCTGACACACGTGCCCAAAGAAGAGTTTCCGGCACAGACACTGACCGCCGAACTCTATCTAGAAGCAGGCATACGCGGTTGTGAAATCGGCTATCTGCTGGCAGACCGCGACCCGGTGACCCGCGAAAACCGCTTCAACGGCTTGGATTTGCTCCGGCTTGCCATCCCTCGCCGCGTGTACACCGACAACCACATGGATGTGGTAGCAGCCGCTTTAAAAAATGTATATGACAAGCGGGAAAGTATTACCCGCGGAGTTCGCATCACTTGGGAAGCTCCGTTGATGAGACATTTTACGGTACAACTGGAAAGGCTGTAAGAAATTTACAGACTCAATGTCAAGACAAAATCCGGAAACAAATAATAATGAATAGTGAACCGGCGTTTCTCCACCGTACGATACTCTTCGGCGGAGAATACGCCGCTTTCATTTACAGCAAAAGGCAGAATGCGCATGTGCCCACGAAAATCAACCTCGGAAGCATTCAGGCATTTAAACATGGTCTCCTTGGCCGACCAGTGCAGCAACAGTGACCAAGTGTCGGTTCCGCGAAACACGGATGGCTGTTCATCTTCGCGCATGAATTTATGCGCCACCTTCCTTACCCGTTCACCATACTGCTCAATGTCAATGCCCACTTCCCGACCCGGCAATCCCAAAACAACAGCCACATAACCTTTCGTATGCGAAATACTGAGAGAGGCGGAAGCATCTGCCAAATAAGGTTTCCCACTGGGATGATAGGCAATCTCTTTCTCTTCTCCCGACAGCGTGTAAAGCAATACACGGACAGCCAGCCACTCCAGACGGCGGTGTGCTGCGGTGAAACGCCGCATACCTTCCCGGTATACTTCCTGATGAGGAAGCATGGCCAGCAATTCCTCCGGAGATTCCTCCGTTTTCCAAATTCCCCATCGGCAGGGAAGAGCGGTATGTTGTAAGAAGAGGGGCATGAGGCAAGGATTAAGGATTAGGGATTAGAGGAGTTGAGGCATTTACTGTAAACTTCACTTTCAGGATACGGCGGTTGTCCATCTCCAGCACCTCAAACTCATAACGGCCGTAGGTCACCTTTTCATGGAGAGCAGGAAATTCCCCCTTCAGCTCCAGCAGAAGTCCGGCAAGCGTATCGGCATCCCCTGCCACCTCATCGAACGTTTCCTCGTCTATCTTCGTTATTTTATAGAAATCGGTCAGCTGGGTCTTGGCTTCAAATACCCAAGTGTGGTCATTCAGTACGGCATATGTACGTTCTTCATCATCGTATTCGTCATGAATTTCGCCCACAATCTCCTCAATAATGTCCTCCATGGTGACAATGCCCGACGTACCGCCGAACTCATCGACCACAATGGCTATATGAATCTTGTTTGCCTGAAAATCGCGCAGCAAATCATCAATCATCTTGGTTTCGGGCACAAAATAGGCGGGCCGGATAAGCGACTGCCAGCGGAAATTATCCCCTTTGTTCAGATGGGGAAGCAAATCCTTGATATAAAGCACCCCCTTGATATTGTCACGGTTATCCGCATAGATGGGAATACGGGAGTAGACATTCTCTACAATGCACTTCACCACATCCTTGAAAGGGGTACGAATATCCAGATCCACCACATCGAGGCGGGAAGTCATAACCTCCTTGGCTGTCTCTCCACCAAAGCGGATGATACCTTCCAGAATATTGTTCTCCTCCGAAAGTTCCGCCTTATCGGTCAATTCTAGTGCATGTGAAAGTTCATCGACCGATATATTATGGTTCTTGCGGACCACATGCTTGTTCAGGAAAGAAGTGGAACGTACCAGCATAGATGCCATCGGATAGAATACGGAACGGCAAAACGTGATGCCGGGAGCAGCAAAACGGCAGAAAACCAGCGTTTTCTGAGCCGAATATATCTTAGGCATGATTTCACCGAAAAGCAACAGCAAAAACGTAAGGACTACTGTCAGAATGAGGAACTCTGCAATGGGAGAATGAAATTGGAACACATTCATAAAAAAGAAGTTACAGAGCATGATTATGGTTACATTCACGAAGTTGTTTGTAATCAGAATCGTCGCCAACAAACGTTCACTGTTATCCAGCAAATTACTGATTTTCTCATCCGAAGGATGCTTTCTCTCCGCTATTACATTTAAGTCTGACGGAGAAAGAGAAAAAAAGGCTATTTCGGAAGCTGATGCAAAGCCGGAAACGAGCAAAAGCAAACCTGCCAACACAATGGCTACAATGGCCGAAATAGAAGGAGTCTGTACGGATATACCGTTAAAAACATCTGCCAACTGGCATAAATAAGCGTCTGGGTCCAAAGATTTTGGTTTTAGTTAAACAATCAGAACGGTAGATCGTCCGTCGGGTTATCTTGTGCAGGGGCAGCCTGCGGTTGTACCGGTTGTTGCGGCTGGGCTGTCGCTCCGGCTTGCGGCGCAAACGGCGCATTGCCCGATACCGATGCACTTTTAGGTGTCAACATTTCCATTGTATCTGCAAAAACTTCAGTCACATAGCGCTTAGCTCCTGTCTGGTCATCATACGAGCGAGTGCGAATTTTGCCTTCAATGTAAAGTTTATCTCCTTTATGCACATATTTTTCGGCAGTTTCTGCCAGTCCACGCCAAAGCACAATATTATGCCACTCAGTGCGGTCGGGAACCTGGGTTCCATTCTGCAAAGTGTATCCTCTTTCTGTAGTAGCCAAAGAAAAAGTAGCTACCGCCACCCCACTGTCAAGGTATCTCACTTCCGGGTCTCTGCCCACATTTCCTAACAATATCACCTTGTTTACTGACATAAGCTTCTATTTTATTAATTTGCTGCCAAAATTAACGAGAATATCCACACCATGCAAGAATACAGACAACTTTTATATATATTTCTCCAAGAAAGCATGTATCAGCCGAGGCACCGCATAACGGTCCAAATCTTCGACCGCAACCTGCTGGTAACCTGAAAAAGAACCCGAATTATCGGGTAGAGTGACCTCATAGAAATTGGTATAAATCACTCTGTGGGACAATACATGCTTCACTCCCCGAAGTAGTGTACGGACCATCCGCACCTCTCCCTCTGCAAACAGTGCATGAAACTGCGGACATGCCAGGAACTCCTCTTCGGATAAATCTTTTTCCGTTTCGATTAGAGGCAATTCAAAGAGATTTTTCCAGATATCGTTCTCCGTCCTCTTATGTATCAAAGTATGCGCACCCATACGTACATATATATAATTAAAATAGCGGTTGGTAGTCTTTGTTCTGTGCTGCTTCACGGGCAGTTGCTGCACTTTGCCTTCCAACAAGGCTCTGCAGCTACCAGACAAAGGACAGAACAGACAGTTGGGCGACTGCGGCATACACTGCACGGCTCCGAAGTCCATAATCGCTTGGTTATAATCTGCCGGTCGGGATTTATCGAGCATCTCTCTCGCCAAAGCAGTAAAAGTTTTTTTCCCTTCGGTAGAATCAATGGGAATATCAATGCCGAAATAGCGGGAAAGCACCCGATATACATTCCCGTCTACCACCGCATAAGGCATGTCATAGGCAAAAGAACAGATGGCCGCTGCCGTATAATCCCCTACCCCCTTCAAAGCACGCACCTCTGCATAGTTTTTTGGAAATGTACCCTTCATGCTTTTGGCTGCGGCATGCAGGTTGCGGGCACGGGAATAGTACCCCAGGCCCTGCCAATATTTCATCACTTCGTCCTCGGACGCAGCAGCCAGCGACGCCACATCCGGGAAGCGTTTTATGAAACGCAAAAAGTACTCATAACCCTGCGCCACTCTTGTCTGTTGTAAGATGATTTCAGAAATCCATATCAGATAAGGGTCCGTGGTATTTCGCCACGGAAGGTCGCGTTTGTTCTCCGCATACCAATCCAACAATGTTCCGCTAAAAATATTCATGCTGCAAAAATACTTCATTTTCAGCCTAACAAAGCTTAATGCCAAGACTTTTTTAGAAAATTGTCCGAAATATATTTTTTAGAGCCACGGAAAAGCTATATATTTGCAGTCCAAAAAATTAGGAAAACTATAGTAATAATATTTTTTTTAAAGAAAAATGACTAAAGCTGATATTGTAAACGAAATTACAAAGAACACCGGAATTGATAAGACAACCGTACTTACAACCGTTGAAGCATTCATGGACGCAGTAAAGGCATCTTTATCCAAAGATGAAAATGTTTACCTCCGCGGGTTTGGTAGTTTTGTAGTGAAGAAAAGAGCTCAGAAAACTGCACGCAACATCTCCAAGAACACTACAATAATCATTCCGGAACATAACATTCCGGCATTTAAGCCTGCAAAAACGTTCACCCTCTCAGTGAAGAAATAATAAACAATAGTATTAACCCATAAAAATTTTGAAGCTATGCCAAGCGGAAAGAAGAAAAAAAGACATAAAATGTCTACGCACAAGCGTAAAAAAAGACTAAGAAAGAACAGACATAAAAGCAAAAAGTAATTTTTAGTCTGAAGGACAAAATAAAGAACAAACTTGTGAAGCAAAATGTCTCGCGGGTTTGTTCTTTGTTTAAGTAGTAAATAGAATCATTTAAAAGCCAATTATTGTGACAAGCGAACTCGTTGTAGACGTACAGCCCAAAGAGGTATCCATTGCACTGCTTGAAGACAAGCAGCTGGTGGAACTCCAGAGCGAAGGAAGAAACATCTCCTTCTCGGTGGGCAACATGTATTTGGGACGCGTCAAAAAATTGATGCCCGGCCTGAATGCCTGCTTCGTGGACGTGGGTTACGAGAAAGATGCTTTTCTTCATTATCTGGACCTAGGTCCTCAATTTAACTCGTTAGAGAAGTACGTAAAGCAAACTTTAAGCGACAAGAAGAAGCTGAATCCCATTACCAAAGCAACCATACTTCCCGACCTTGAAAAGGACGGAACGGTTTCCAACACACTCAAGGTGGGACAAGAAGTAGTGGTGCAAATTGTCAAGGAACCTATCTCTACCAAAGGGCCGCGACTGACTTCCGAACTTTCCTTTGCCGGAAGATACCTCGTGCTGATTCCCTTCAATGACAAGGTTTCCGTATCACAAAAAATTAAATCGAGCGAAGAGCGCGCACGCCTCAAGCAACTGCTGATGAGTATCAAGCCGAAAAACTTCGGCGTCATCGTCCGCACCGTAGCCGAAGGAAAACGTGTTGCCGAACTCGACGGAGAGCTTAAAGTATTACTGAAACATTGGGAAGATGCCATTACAAAAGTACAGAAGGCCACCAAATTTCCGACACTGATTTACGAAGAAACCAGCCGTGCCGTAGGACTGTTGCGCGACTTGTTCAATCCTTCCTTCGAAAACATCCACGTGAACAACGAGGCTGTGTACCACGAAATCAAGGATTACGTAACCCTCATCGCCCCTGAACGGGCAGGAATCGTGAAGCTGTACAAAGGTCAACTCCCCATTTACGACAATTTTGGTATCACCAAACAAATCAAGTCGTCATTCGGCAAGACCATTTCATACAAAAGTGGTGCCTACCTGATTATTGAGCATACTGAGGCGCTTCACGTAGTAGACGTGAACAGCGGTAACCGCACCAAGAATGCCAACGGGCAGGAGGCCAACGCACTGGAAGTGAATCTGGGTGCAGCCGACGAACTGGCACGCCAGCTCAGACTAAGGGATATGGGTGGTATCATCGTGGTGGACTTCATCGACATGAATGAAGCCGAAAACCGACAGAAGCTTTACGAACGTATGTGTGCCAACATGCAGAAAGACAGAGCACGTCACAACATCCTGCCGCTCAGTAAATTCGGACTGATGCAGATTACACGCCAGCGTGTACGCCCGGCTATGGATGTAAATACGACGGAAACCTGCCCCACCTGCTTCGGTAAAGGCACCATCAAATCGTCCATCCTCTTTACGGACACCTTAGAGAGTAAGATTGACTACCTGGTCAACAAATTGAAGATAAAGAAATTCTCGTTACACATCCACCCGTACATCGCAGCCTACGTCAATCAGGGACTCGTCTCCCTGAAACGGAAGTGGCAGATGAAGTACGGATTCGGTATCAAGATTATTCCAAACCAGAAATTAGCATTCCTGGAATATGTATTCTACGACCTGCAAGGGGAAGAGATAGACATGAAGGAAGAAATCGAAATCAAATAAAAAAGACGGCGAAGGGTATTTATCTTCGCCGTCTTTTTTATCTCTTGCTTTGGGGGAGCTCTCCCCAAACATGCCTTCCGCTATAAAGCCAAACGATAGATTTCCCTGCAATCAGTCATGGTCAGCTTCACGTAGTTGCCAAGCAGTTCGCCTTTATTGCGCTGCAGACTGACGAGCATACGGTCTATATCGGGATGCTCGATGCCCAACTCCTTAAAGCTAACCGGCAAGCCCATGTAACGGAAAAAGTGTTTCAGGCGGGCGGTACCAGCCAAAGCCATCTCTTCCAAATCTTCGGACTTGGGTATATCAAAAACGCGGTGGGCAAACTGGGCTATCTTTGCCGGATTATGTTCTGCCATAAAAGCCATCCAGGCAGGGAAGATTACAGCTAAGCCGGCACCGTGGGCTACATCATAGATAGCACTGATTTCATGTTCCAGTGCATGGGATGCCCAGTCTTCCTCACGCCCTACCCCACAAGTTCCGTTATGCGCCACAGTGCCACACCACATAATGTTGGCACGCGCGGCATAGTTGTCCGGTTGCTGTTTCACCCGGTAAGCTTCTTTAATGATAGCTGTCAAGGTGCCTTCGCAAAGCCGGTCGCTGATTTCCACATCCGGTGTATTTGTGAAATAACGCTCCATGATGTGAGCCATCATGTCGGCAATACCACAAGCCGTCTGATAAGCTGGGAGAGTGTAGGTCAGTTCAGGATTCATGATGGAAAATACGGGACGCAAATGCTCGGGGGCACAGAGCCCCAGTTTTTGGAGTGTCTCTGTCTTGGTAATTACCGTATTGCCCGAACCTTCGCTTCCGGCAGCCGGGATAGTCAGCACCACGGCTACTTTCAACGCTTTCTCCACCTTGGCACGACCGATAAAGAAATCCCAAAAGTCACCATCATAGAGGGCTCCGGCAGCAATGGCCTTTGCCGTATCTATGACCGAACCACCTCCCACAGGAAGCATCATATCCACCTGCTCACGACAGCAAAGCTGAATACCTTCGTATACCTTCCCGTCAATGGGATTGGGCTGGACACCTCCCATTTCGCAATAAGCCACACCGGCTTCCTGCAAGGATTGCTTCACTCTATCCAGCAGACCACTCCGTACAACAGAACCGCCTCCATATACTATCATCACTTTTTGTGCACCATACTTACGCGCCAATGCACCGACTTGCACTTCAGTATTCTTGCCAAAGACAAACTCTGTAGGACTATAAAAAACAAAATTATTCATTGTATACCTTATTTAATGTATCGACTGTATCTTTCAAAGAAGCGTCCGAACGCTCCCCACTTCATCAGTCCTTTCTCAAAAACAAAAATACCCAGCAATGCACAAGAGATGCCCAGCATCACATCAATCAGATAATGGTGTCCCGAATAGACAGCCGTCCACCAGATACCGACCATAATCACCGCAAACAACGCTATCAACCACTTTTTGCTGCGGTCCATAACCGCGTAAGCCAAAGCCACCACCATATAGGCGGCATGGAGCGAGGGCACTGCTGCAAATACATTGGCATTCCTTCCGTAAATGGAGTTGAAGATGGAACATCCCAGCAATTCGTCAAAGCGCCCTAAGCCTGCCACATTGCCCGGAGTGTCGAGTATCGGCTCGAAACCATAATTCATGGCATACCAGGGCGGAGCAGCGGGATGGATGTAATAGCCGGCAAAACCGATGAGATTAACCAGCAGGAACACCATCGCAAAACGAAGATATACCTTACGGTCACCCTTCAGATAGAGCCACAACCCGAATGCAATGGGAACCGGTACCCAACAGAGGTAGAATATCCCGGCAAAGAAATCGGCAACAGGACAATGGTTCAAAGCAAAATACTCACAAGGGATAAGGACAGCACCGTCTACAGACAAGCCAAAAAGGGATTTTTCTGCCTCATAAAGTCCTTTTACATCAATGGGATTCACCTGGTAATTGGGATATACGCGCATCCAGTCATACGAAATGCCGAATATGAAAAACGGCAACAGCGCCACTGCCAACTTACGGGTTATCTGTCCGGCAAAGAACAATACCAAAAATACACCCGCCATCAGGAAATGTTCCGGACGAAGCCCGATACAGACCGCTGTCAGAATCAGGAAAAACGCTGTGATGACAATCACCAGCACCGCCTCTCTCACAGAGGGAAACAAACTATTTTTCATTCCTTGTCTTTCAGTAGTTTATAGCAATGCGCCAAGCGGGCAAATGCCGTCAAATTCGCCAATATTGCAATCACTGCCATAGGCACAATCAGTATCAGCATCGGGTCGAATAAAGTACAATCACCAAAGATACCGCAGAACATGGCACCGAGGGCAGTCAGCACAACGCGTTCGGGGCGCTGCATGAAACCGACTTTACACTCCAGCCCCAAACCTTCGGCACGGGCACGCACGTAACTCACCATCAGCGAACCTATCAGCGCAATGAATGTAATGATGGAGCCCCACAAATAGCCTTGCAGCATCAAGTAATAGAAGATGCCGAACAATGTCACGAGCTCGCTGTAACGGTCGAGTACGGAGTCGTAGAGCGCACCGAAAGTAGAACTCATTTTACCCACGCGTGCCACACGTCCGTCCATCATGTCAAACAACCCGGCAAAGAGCACAATACCGCCTCCCCAGCCCACATAGGCCAGTTCACCACTTTTGTACACCCCGGCATACACAAACAAGGCAGCCGCCACGATATTCAGTACCAGCCCCGTAGTCGTAATAAAGTTAGGCGTAATGCCAATTCTAATCATACCATGCACCACAGGGTTGATAATCTTGTATATCACCTGCTGCAACCAATCTCTATAATTCATATTCGTCTTTTTTGTTCTCTAAATAATGTTTCAGAAAGCCTTTTATATTGTGATTACGATAAACGAAAAAACGTTGCAGATGGTAGTTCCAAAAAAAAGCTACCAGCACTGCTACAATTATCTTTGACAGAATAAATACATTGTCTATATAATATCCCAACAATCCATTGACCCATGTCATGCGGGTAAGCCACTCGGTCAGTGCAAAAGTACCCCAAGTATTCAGTATAATGCTGCCTCCCCAGACAAAGAGGTACTTGACGGCAACATGCGTTTTCTTGCAGTCTTCGGCATGGAACACCCATCCGTAATTAATGGCACAGTTTACAATGCCTCCTACTACGGAACCCGTGAATGTGGCATAAAGATAAAAAACAGCAAAAGCCTTCACCAGAAGGATAGTCACCAGAAAATCGACAAAGCTTGCGAATTGCGCAGAAATCTGGGCCTTGAAGAAGATCCAGACAGAATGGCGCCACGACACACCTTTGCCATTTGATTTCAACTGATTATCCATCTTGCCACAATCAAAATTATAAATCCGTAGACTCCGGACAGAATATCGTCCATCATTACCCCGATTCCACCCGGCAGACTTTCCATACGGCGGATGCCCAAGGGCTTGAATATATCAAACAAACGGAACAAGACAAATGCTCCCAATGTATACCATACATGTCCGGCGGGCGCCGCAAGCAAGGCAATCCACACGCCGACCATTTCATCGACCACCACGCGCGAAGGGTCTTCGCCCCAAGATGCCTCCAGGCGGTTGGCAGCCCAGATACCGGCAAGCGTAAATACCAAAATCAATGCTACTGTCAGCCACAAAAGGCAGACACTTGAAACCAGATAAGACAACCCGAACCAGATAAGCGTAGCCAGCAAAGCTCCCGCAGTGCCGGGTGCAAAAGGAGAAAAGCCCGAGCCAAAGCCCGTACCGATAATAACTGGGAGGAGGGAGGGTTTCTTCATCAAAAAAGTAATGAGGTGATAAATGCGATAAAAACGGTAAAATGATAAATGCAATAAAGTAATAAAAGTGATAAAGTGGTAAAGTGCTATCACTCTATCACCTTACCACCTTATTTTTATCACCTTATCACTGTTTTTTTAGTCCAGATAACTCGGTGCTGTCTCACCCACCATATTGCGGAGAGTCTCTTTCACCATGCGCCATTGCTGGAACAAATCGTGTACCGGCTCATGCTCGAAATCGTGCATCGGGCTCTTGCAGAAGAAGGACAGCCACGTCTGAATGCCGCACATGCCTGCACGCAATGCCAAATCACTGAAAATAACCAAGTCGAGCGCGATGGGAGCAGCAAGAATGGAGTCACGGCACAAGAAGTTGACCTTGATTTCCATCGGATAGCCCATCCAGCCGAAAATATCGATGTTGTCCCATGCTTCCTTGTTATCCTTACGGGGAGGATAGTAGTTGATGCGTACCTTATGATAAACATCACCGTACAAGTCAGGATATTTCTCCGGCTCGAAGATATTGTCGATAACAGACAGCTTGCTGACCTCTTTTGTCTTGAAGTTCTCCGGTTGGTCGAGTACCTCGCCGTCACGGTTACCCAGAATATTCGTAGAGAACCAGCCACTTACACCCAACATACGGGTCTTGAACATCGGAGCAAGCACCGTCTTCATCAAAGTCTGGCCACTCTTGAAGTCCTTACCGGAAATGGGCACATTCATTTTCTTGGAGAATTCCCACATAGCCGGAGTATCCACACACAGATTAGGAGCACCCATAATAAACGGAGCGCCTTCTGCAATGGCAGCGTATGCATAGCACATACTCGGAGAGATTACTTCAGTATTGTTTTCCTTCATTGCCTGTTCCAAAGCAGCGAGAGATTCGTGCTCCTTGGACAGCGGAATATATATTTCGGTACTTGCAGCCCACAGCACAACAATACGCTCGCAGTTATTGGCTGCCTTGAAGTTACGGATATCCTCGCGCAACTGCTCTGTCATTTCCCAGCGGGTAGCTGCCTTCTTAATGTGCGTACCGTTCAAACGTTTTGCGAAATTGTGGTCGAATGCAGCAGGCATCGGCTTGATGGCTTGCAGTTCATCTTTTACCAGATTCAAGTCCTTCTCTTTCAAAACCTCAGCATACATAGCAGCTTCGTAGGCGTTGTCCGGGAAAATATCCCAACCTCCGAAAACGATATCATTCAAATCAGCCAAAGGCACTATGTCTTTGATAAGTTTTTCTTTGCCATCCTGCATGCGCATAGCAGCCATTTGTGTGATTGAGCCTATAGCTTTTGCCAAGCCCTTGCGAGCAGCTAATGTACCGGTAATCATGGTGGTTGCAACCGCACCACCTACTCCGACTACCAGCACGCCCAAGCGTCCGGTTGCCGGCTTAATGTTTTCTTTCATTGCCATTGTATTATTTAGAGTTTAAAAAATTGCTCAAATTTAGGGTATTTTACTCAATTGGGATTAGTCATTTTATCCGATTTAATGTCCTATTAGTAAGATTTAAGTTAAAATGTCATGTGTAGACTGATTCTGAGCCCGGATTTGTCTACATCCGGTAAATTTCGGTAAGTCAGACGCCATACATAATCGACACGCAACACCTTGAAAATATTTTCAATGCCTACACCTGCCTCTACGTATGGCGTATGTCCCATGGTGGTACTTCCAGCAGGAAAACGGAACAAATCCTGCTGAAAAGCCGGATTATTCTTATCACTCAAATTCCCATACAAGCCGCGGCAGGAAAGCACTTCACGCCATTTCAACTTTTTCAACAAAGGAATACGGTTGAAGAGCCAGCCGTTCAAGTAATAGGTCACATCCCAGGAAGCGTATTCATCGTTCATGAATTCCATGGCATTCATCAGTGAATAGGACTCGGGCTGTATGGTATAGGACAGGTTCGCATTGGGAATGATAAGCAGAGGAAAAGGAACCTTATTCCAGACTTTTCCGGCTTTCAGGATAACGTCCGTATAACCGAATGCCGAGAACCAGAAACGCTTTTGAAAACCCGCTTCCGTATAGTGATAGGTATAGTCTCCTCCCAGTACCCCTTTGGCAGCCATGGTATGTGTAAGCGAAAAGACCGGAGCATCCAGCGAAACGGGGAAACGGTTCCATTGGGTCTGGAAGAATTTCTCGTTGGGAGCATAGCGCAGCTTCAATTCCAGTTCACTGGTCGAAATACTTTTTACATACGTATTATGGTCGTCCTGCTTGACGAAAGGAATCAGACGGGATGATTCATCTTTACGCAGACGCGTCGTCATCTGCACGGAAAAGCCGGAATGGAACTCATTGGTATAGGTCAGTTCCGCCTTCCGCTGATAACCGATACGGTCATCCTTCTGACGTTTCAAGGCAAGAAAAACATTATCCTGACTGGTATAAAGATAGTGTTGTCCATATTGATTGACGTCTGACAAGTAACGGAGCTTCAACGAATGTATAGGAAATTCATTGGCATATTCCTTCTTCCTATGAAAAGAATATTCCAGTTCGGCGAGTCCCTTTACACGATGGTCGCGAAAACCGTATGCCATATAGCCCCTGCCGAACAAATGCGGATTGAGCCATGCCGTCGTCATACCGCCGGCACGCAAGCGCACCCCTTCCAGTGTATTTCCGCTGATAGTGGTATTCATCATACCGATATAGAACAAAGGTTCTTTTTCCTTCGGAGCGGGAATATACCCCGTGAACAGCACCTTCAACACTTTCTCCGTCCAGAAATAAACGGGATAGCTGCGCAACTGGGCCATCATCTTGTCCACCGAAGTCTCTTTCTTGCTGACCTCCACCTGGCGGTTGGCATCCCAATATGCTTCCGAATAGCCGGAAGCCGATGTCTCTTCAATCACCTTTTCCGCTTTTCGGAAAGCCTGCAGAGCCTTGTCATCCGGTTCATACTGATAATTTCTGTAATACACATCCCGCTTGGCATAAATACCGTCACTATTGTCCACCAACTTGAACTCCGTAGTGATACTCTCATTGAGCAACTGCCTCGTACCGTCCTCCGCGCGGTCAAAATTCTGTTCAATCTTCATGTAGTCCACAAAGTTCAGATTTATTTTCTGAGGAAAGTTCATGACGGCACGCTTTACAAAATAGGTACTGTCCAGCATGACGTATAAATGTCCCGTAAAACCGAACGACTCGGAGTTGAAAGGGACAAATGTCAAGTCAACACAAGGCTTTCCGGCAACGGTAAGCGTATCCATCAGATAATATTTGTAGAAAGACGGCCCAAGGGAGGAAAGCGGACTGACAAACTTATTGGTGAACAAGGTGATGTTGTTCTCATAAAGGTCCACATCGGTCATGGTGACACTGATAGCCTGCTCCATACCCTGCTGGGAAAGCATTTCGTCCACTCCTGCCTGCCTGCGGGCGGTGACCCACTGTTTCCGGCTATGCGGAGACTTGCGGTAATAGTCTGTGGCAAGCAACTCACGGTTGGAGATGGCCAATACCGGCCTGCCGGTAACGGCAGAGGTATCGACATAATCCGTCAGAAACTTGAACTTACGGTAAAGCCACTTCTGTTGCTTCAGGCTGTCGAAGTTATTGATGGCAAAAGTCATCTTTTCATAGCGGTCACGTTTCCAGAAGTCGCGTTCGTCGGGCGAGTAGTCATCCCGATGCTCTATCATCTTGCGTACAAACTCCACTGCGGGATTATCCTTTTTCTTATACCGTTCACGTTTCGGCTTCACCACCACCTCATCCAGTGCATAAGTGGCTGGCGAAAGGGCAATATTGAACTTAGAAGACTTTGCTGGATGAATCAACCGGACATATTCATTATATCCCACGGCCGAAATGACCAGCGTGGCCTCCGGGCGATAGGTCTTGAAGGAAAAACGGCCGTTATTGTCCGTCATCCCTCCCTCCGTAGTTCCTTTCAGATAAACTGACGTATAAGGCAATGGCTCCTTCGTCAACGAATCGGTGACAACGCCTTGCACCATATATTGTGCTCTCAATGGAAGAGTAACCAGCTGGATAAGCAGAAATACCCTAAAAAACAACTTCATACCTTGTTTTACCTAATTTGGATGGCAAAGGTACGGAAGAAAACTTTTTCTTAAAGTTCGGTTTTACGGAATAAATGTTCTAAAAAACTCCTTTTGTATAAAACACTTCCCGTTAAAAGCCGTTGTATAGCGAAACGACGCTCCAGAAAGCATCGGAACAACCAATATATAACCTAAACAACTTGATTATGGAATGGATTTTCAACCAGCTCAGGGAACGCCCCGAACTTGCCATTTTCCTCACTATATTCCTGGGATTCTGGCTGGGGAAACTGCGTATCGGTAAGTTTACGCTGGGCACAGTGACCAGTGTACTGCTTGTAGGCGTACTGGTAGGGCAACTGAACATAGCCGTACCGGGTCCGATAAAGTCGGTATTTTTTCTGCTTTTCCTTTTTGCCGTGGGCTATAAAGTGGGTCCCCAGTTCTTCCGCGGACTGAAAAAGGACGGATTGCCCCAAGTGGGCTTTGCCGTACTGATGTGTGTATCCGTACTGTTAGTGACCTGGCTGCTGGCCCTGATGATGGGCTACAATGCCGGTGAAGCTGCCGGACTGCTGGCCGGTTCGCAAACCATCTCTGCCGTCATCGGAGTGGCAGAAGACACCATGGCCAATATGGGACTGGACGAGGCCCAACGACAAAGTTACGTCAACATCATTCCCGTATCCTACGCCGTCACCTACATTTTCGGTACGGCAGGCTCGGCATGGGTCCTATCATCCATCGGTCCCAAGATGCTGGGCGGGCTGGAAAAGGTGAAAGCCGCCTGCAAGGAACTGGAGGCGAAGATGGGCAGCTCTCTGGCTGACGAACCGGGATTCATGCCGGCGGCACGCCCCGTCACTTTCCGTGCCTACCGGGTCGAAAACGAATGGTTCAAGAATGGAAAGCGGGTGATTGACCTGGAAGTCTACTTCCGGCAGCACGACAAACGTCTATTTGTGGAACGCCTCCGCAAATCCGGAGTTGTGGTGGAAGTCAGCATGAACATACAGATAGAGCCGGGAGACGAAGTAGTGCTAAGCGGACGCCGCGAATACATCATAGGCGAAGAAAGCTGGATAGGGCCGGAAGTACAAGATGCCCAGCTCCTGGATTTTCCTGCCGAAAAGTTACCGGTTACAATCACACGCAAGACGGTTGCCGGCAAGACGGTTGCAGTTATCCGAAGGGAAAAGTTCATGCACGGTGTCAGTATCCGGAGCATCAAGCGCGCCGGAATATCCATTCCTGTACTGGCACAAACGGTAGTAGATGCCGGCGACGTCATCGAAGTGGTAGGTACCAGGCAGGAAGTGGAAGCAGCAGCCAAACGTCTGGGGTATATAGACCGTCCTACCAACCAGACGGATATGATATTCGTAGGCCTGGGTATCCTTGTCGGAGGTTTGTTCGGAGCACTTTCCGTCCATATCGGCGGCATCCCCATCAGCTTGAGCACAAGCGGCGGCGCATTGATTGCGGGCTTGTTCTTCGGCTGGCTCCGCAGTAAGCACCCCACCTTCGGGCGCATTCCCGAACCTTCGCAATGGGTGTTGAACAATGTCGGTCTGAACATGTTCATTGCGGTAGTGGGCATTTCGGCAGGTCCCAGTTTCGTGCAGGGCTTCCACGACGTAGGTATCAGTCTGTTTCTGGTGGGAGCAGCCGCCACCGCCCTGCCGCTGATTATCGGCTTGCTGCTGGCAAGGTATGTTTTCAAGTTCCATCCGGCACTGGCTTTGGGCGTCTGCGCAGGGGCACGTACCACTACGGCCGCTTTAGGCGCGGTGCAGGATGCCGTTGAGAGTGAGACACCTGCTCTGGGATACACCGTGACCTATGCCGTGGGCAATACCTTATTAATAATATGGGGTGTAGTCATCGTTTTGCTAATATAAGACGATTCTGTGCCAATACTTACTAATCCAAATCATTCAAAGAATTATTGCCGGAAATGCAAGCGACTATATACCCATTCACTAATAGCTATTCGTCCGACAGCTGTCGGACGATAATTCAACAGCTGTCGGACGATGATTCAACAACTGTCGGACGAAAAGGAAACATATATCGGACGATTAATTTCAAGCAAGGAAAGAAATAGTATACCGCATGAACAGAGATTATTCACCGAATGACTGAAAACAATAAATAACGAACCTAAACTTGAGCTTATGGATACAAAACTTTTAGAAAAGAAAATGGAATCTATCAGTCCTTTCGAACTGAAGAACCGCCTAATAGACATGGCAGACGAGAGTCTGAAGAAAACCGCCCGTACCATGCTGAACGCAGGGCGCGGCAACCCCAACTGGATTGCAACCGCTCCACGCGAAGCCTTCTTCCTATTGGGAAGCTTCGGCCTGGAAGAGTGCCGCCGCATCATGGATTTGCCCGAGGGAATTGCAGGCATCCCCGAAAAAAAAGGCATTGCCTCTCGCTTCGAAGCCTTCCTGAAAAAGAACAATAACGTACCGGGCGTCAAATTGCTGGAACAAACCTACAACTACCTGCTGATGCAGCATGCCGCCGACCCCGACAGCCTTGTACACGAATGGGCCGAAAGCATTGTAGGCGACCAGTATCCCGTGCCCGACCGCATCCTTCATTTTACGGAAATCCTTGTGCAAGATTACCTTTCGCAAGAGATGTGCGACAACCGTCCTCCCCGGGGTGCCTATGACCTGTTTGCCACCGAAGGTGGAACAGCCGCCATGTGCTACATCTTCGACTCCCTGCAGGAAAACTTCCTGCTGAACAAAGGGGACGGCATCGTCCTCATGGTTCCTGCCTTTACCCCCTATATTGAAATCCCACAACTCAGCCGCTACCAGTTTCGAGTGACCAAAATACATGCCAACCGCATGAATAACGAAGGGATGCACCTCTGGCAGTACAGCGACGAAGACATAGACCGCTTGAAAAGCCCTAAAATCAAGGCCCTCTTTGTCACCAATCCCAGTAATCCGCCCAGCTACACACTCAGTCCGGATACAATGGCGCGCATCGTGAGCATCGTCAGGAATGACAACCCTAATCTGATGATTATTACAGACGACGTATACGGTACATTCAGTCCACATTTCCGTTCGTTCATGGCAGAAATTCCCTACAATACGCTTTGCGTCTATTCATTCTCCAAATACTTCGGTGCCACCGGATGGCGCAATGCGGTCATTACCCTGCACGAATTCAACCTGTTCGACAAGCTGATAGCCAAACTGCCGAAAGAGAAACGGGAGATTCTGCACCACCGCTACTCCACCCTCACTCTGGAACCTGAAAAACTGAAGTTTATCGACCGTATGGTTGCCGACAGCCGTCAGGTGGCACTGAACCATACCGCCGGACTGTCATTGCCACAACAGATGCAGATGGGCCTTTTCGCCGCCTTTGCCCTGCTGGACAAGGAAAACAAATACAAGCAAAAGATGCAGGAGATTATCCACCGCCGATTGCATGCCCTTTGGGAGAATACCGGTTTCACGCTGACGGAAGACCCGTTGCGCGTAGGTTATTATACAGAAATCGACATGCTGGTTTGGGCAAAGAAGTTCTATGGGGACGACTTTGTAGAATATCTGAAACGCACCTACAGCCCGCTGAACGTAGTCTTCCGCCTTGCCAAAGAAACCTCTCTGGTGCTGCTGAACGGCGGTGGTTTTGACGGCCCCGAATGGAGCGTGCGCGCCTCACTCGCCAATCTGGACGAGAAAGACTATGCGACCATCGGCCGAGGCATTAAAAAGATACTGGAGGAGTATGCAAAAGAATTCTTTAAAAATGGAAAGGCGAAAGGTAAAAATTGAAAATTGAAAGGTGAAAGGTAAAACTTTCAAATTTCAATTAAATAGTATACGGAAGCGGGTCAATCCATCGTTGTAGGTACGTAGGGAGAACGTGCAACCATGACGGCTCAAAACTTCCCGGATAAACACCAGGCCAATTCCCTGCCCGTTCGGCTTGGTGGAAAAGAAGGGACTGAAGAGTTTAGCTTCGGTCTCTTTACTTATCCCCGGACCATTGTCAACGACTTCGACAGAAGCGGGGGCAGTGGTCCTTACTATTATCTCACCTTGCTGTCCGTTTTCTCCGGCGTCCCCCTCTATACTTTCGGCGGCATTCTTGATGATATTCACAAGCACCTGCTCAAAAAGAGAAGCATCCATACGCACCATTCCCACCTCCGGGTCGCATTCCAGACGTAGCTCTATATTGCGGTCATTGCACATTCCTTCCATAAAACGCTTGCACATGGACACCAACTCATTCAGTTGGACGGGCACCAGGGTAGGTTCAGGTATCTTTACCACATCTGCAAAACGGGTAATGAAACGGCTCATCGAGAAACAACGCTCCGTACAGACGCGCATCACGTCGCAGATGTCCTCCATATCATCTTCTGTAGAAAGTGCCTGCTCCACTGTATCGAGTGTGGAAGTGATGCCCGCAGTGGTATTGTTCACTTCATGAGCTATCATGCGGATTACCTTTTCATAGGCACGCTTCTCGGCACGCATCACTTCTTCCGTCATACGCTCTATCAAGAAAAAAGGATGTTTGAACCCTCTGTCAATAAAAGAAGAATGGGTGCATTTATAAATATTCGCGTCATTGAGACGGACCACTGCCGTCTCGTCTTTGGGAATGGACGAAAGTTCGGCAGCCAACGGGGAGTCCATCTGGTCCAGCCGCTTTGCCATCGCCTCCTCCATACGGACACCGAGCATCTTTACCGCCATCGGATTCAGTTGCGACACTTCATCGTCCATTGTCAGGATAACAACCCCCATTGGAGATGCCTGAATCAACAAATCCAAGAAGTGATTCTGCTCGCGCATGCGCAACCGTTCATTCTTGAGCTGCTCCATCATTCGGTTAAAGATATTCACAATGCGGTCTGCTTCGTACTGCCCTACCCGGCTGAGACGACTACTGAAATCCTGCTCGCGCAGCAACTCCATACCGCTGCCTATGGTGTTCATCGGCTTCACTATCTTATTATAGAATACTATCAGATAGATAAGGATAAACCCGATGATCCCCTCCAATACGTACAGATACAAAAGCGGCTTCCCACTCAGCAAATATACCAGCATTCCACCCAGACCGAGCAGAAAAAGGACAAGTATGAAGAAAAAGAATTTTATGCGCACGGGACTTGAATATTATATTTTTCTAAACGTCTGTAAAGCGCAGCGCGGCTGATGCCTAATGACACTGCCACTTGACTGAGATTCCCTTTATGCTGTTCCAACGCCTGCAAGATAGTCTGCCGCTCTATTTCATCCAAGGTCATACCTGCAAAAGAACTACCTTCGGCAGCTTTGGCCGGTTCGTCGTGACGCAGATATTGGGCATCGAAATCCGCAGCATCCAGCACCGGCTTGCCGCTGACCAGAATGGTACGCTCCACCAGATTCTTCAACTCACGAATGTTGCCCGGATAAGGCAGGCGGGAAAGGAAATTCAGAGCGTCGGCCGAGAAATCCGTACGCGGCAAGCCGTTCACCTCTGCCTGACGGTCGGCAAAGTGACGTGCCAGCAAAGGAATATCTTCACGGCGCTCCCGCAAAGAAGGCAGTTTTACGGTAATCAGGTTGATACGGTAAAAAAGATCTTCGCGGAAAGTACGTTCGGACACCATCTTACGGAGGTCTGCATTAGTAGCGGACACGACGCGTACATCGACTTTGCGGGGACGGCTATCGCCCAGCACTTCGAATGTCTGGTCCTGAAGCACACGCAGCAGTTTCACCTGGCAGGAAGGGTCGAGGTCACCAATCTCGTCGAGGAAGATGGTTCCCTTGTTTGCCATTTCGAAACGCCCTATACGGTCAGCGCTGGCATCGGTAAACGCCCCTTTCTTATGGCCGAACATCTCACTCTCGAACAAGCTCTGCGAGATGCCGCCGAGATTCACCTTGACAAAAGGCTGCTTCACACGTTGGCTGTTGATATGGATGGCTTCGGCAATCAGCTCCTTGCCCGTTCCGCTTTCGCCCGTAATCAGCACCGAAGCATTGGTACGGGCTATGCGGGCCACTGTGTTCAACACTTCCATCAGCCCTTTGGACTTACCTATAATATGGCTGCGATTCAATGCGGTAGTCTGTTCTTCCGGCACCTCTTTCGGGGCGGCCGTAAGCTCAAGGGCCGTCTCGATGCGCTGCAAAAGAGCAGCATTGTTCCAAGGCTTGGTTATGAAATCGAATGCGCCGGCCTGCATCCCCTGCACGGCAAGCTGGATACTTCCCCATGCCGTCATCAAAATAACGGGCACATCGGGACGGAACACCTTTACCTGCTTCAATAAGGTGAGTCCCTCTTCTCCGGTAGTGGAAAGAGTGAAGTTCATATCCATCAAAATCAAAGCGGGAGCTTCGGCCCTCACTATGTCCATAGCTTCGCGAGGACTTGGAGCCGTTTTCACCTCATATCCGGCACGCTTCAGCATAAAGCTGAGGGAAGAGCGCACAGCACTATCGTCATCTATTATCAGTATCATAAAATTGCAGTTTATTTTCCACAAAAATAAGTAAAAAAGCAGAGTTATGAATGATAAGTTATAAGTTATTTACCAATAATATCGCATATACGGCACTTTTACCGGCGAATAACTCATAACTTATCACTTGCAACCCGTCGGCTTATCCTCTTACCACCTCTTCAAAATCAGCTTCCAATTCCGTATCGCGTTCAAAATCCCAAAGGGTCAAGCTGCGAAGCTGATAGAAGTAATACCAATAGTAATACAGCTCTGAAATATGCTTTTGACGGGCTTCGTCTTTAGAGTTCTGTGCATCATTCAGGTCCAGTGTGCTGATTTTACCTATCATAAAGGTCTCTACACTGGTCTTGTAACGCTTCTCAGCAATGACATCCGCCTCTTCGGCTATGTCCAGCTGTTGCGCCTGGTTGTTGAAGTTAGCCACCAGCAAAAAGATGTCCTGGTTAAAGTCCATCTGTTCCTGACGGATTCTGGACAAGACCACTTCACGGTTGCTCTTTGCCACCCTTACCTTACCACGGCGCTTGCCCCAGTCAAGGATAGGAATCTTGACGCCCACCTGCACAATCTGATTGTCAAGCAAATCCCGGTAGGCTGAAGAGAATTCATGGTTCTGCCCCGTATAGCCCACACTGGCAAAGAGGTCGATGCTGCGCAGGTTTCCGCGTGCCGTTGCCACTTCATAATCAGCTTCGAGCTGGCGGCGGCGGATGTTCTGTGCAAAGGAGTTGCGTTCCAGTGCCTTGTTCAGCACACGGTCATACTCCATCTTTATATCGGGAACAGTGGCGGGCAACACCGGGTTCAAGCTTTCCTGCTCGGACACCCCGAGGAAAGAACGGAGCTGGAACATTTTTGCATTCAGGTTGCTCTCTGCCTCAGTCACGTCCGCCTTACCCTGCAATGAATTCAGTTTAAGCTGCAGCAAATCATTCTCGGATATCTGTCCCATCTTACGTTTGGCTATGGCCACTTCATAAAGGCGGTCGGCATTCGTCTTGTTCTGCATGGCGGTAGCGAGCGATTCTTTGGCCAGCAGCAACTCAAAGAAATAAGTGATGGTTTTCATCGTCACCTCTTCCGTAGCTGAAATGAACTCGGCCTTTGCCTCGGCATAGCGTACGGGCTCTATACGGCGGTTCCACTTCAAGGTATTCACTCCGAAGACCGGTTGCGTCAACTCCAAACTCACGGGGACTGACATGAACTGCTTCGCTCCTCCGGAACCCAGTTGTTTGAGATAATCCAGCGAAGAAGTCAGTGACAGCTTACCCCCCGTAAACCAAATGTTCTGGTCTACCGAAAGCTGGCCGGACAGCCCCAGTGTATTGTTGCGGACAAAGCTATAGGAGCCGTCGGAATTCTGGTAGGTACTGTAGGACTTGTTATAGTTGGGCAGTGTACCGGTAAAATTCACTTCCGGCAACAAGTCCGCACGGAATGTACGGTATTCCCAATACGCGGTTTTCAATTCATTCAATGCCACAGCAGCATCCACAGACTGCGTACGGGCCAGTACAATGGCCTCCGACAGCGTAATATTGCGTTCATGTCCCAAAGTATCATTCTGCGCCATGGTTGCCAACGGCATCAAAAAACAAACTGCAAGTAAAATATTCTTTTTCATGTTCAATCTTTAAAATTGTCGCAAACAGAAAAGCAAAGAGTGTGCCAAGTGGCCGGAAAGGTTTCATAGAGGGGTAAGTGTTCATTTTCGGACAGTGGGGATGTCCGTTAGCGGACGATATCAGGAAAACAACCGGTCTCTATCTAAAGTCTGAAAAAATCCTTCTAAAGTTCAATTATCCATGAATTAATTGATGAAAAATTTCTTTATTAAGGAAGAATTCTCTTTCTTTGTGCTGCTTTATACCTTTATTAAAAGGATACAATACTAACATTAATTTATATAGTTATGAAGATTTCACACATTGAGCATCTGGGCATTGCCGTTAAGAGCATTGAAGAAGCCCTTCCGTACTACGAAAACGTTTTAGGTTTGAAATGCTACAACATCGAAACCGTGGAAGATCAGAAAGTTAGAACCGCTTTCCTGAAAGTGGGCGATGTAAAGATCGAATTGTTGGAACCTACTTCTCCCGAAAGCACAATTGCCAAATTCATTGAGAAGAACAACGGCAACGGCGGCATGCATCATCTGGCATTTGCCGTTGAAGACGGAGTGGCCGGTGCGCTTGCAGAAGTCGAAGAAAAAGGTATCCGCCTTATAGACAAAGCTCCCCGCAAAGGTGCAGAAGGTCTGAACATTGCATTCCTGCATCCGAAGTCAACTCTCGGTGTCCTGACCGAGCTTTGCGAGAAACCGGAATAAGCAAGACTGTAAAATCATCAAATCATAAATTGTATAAACACTTAAAGAATATAAATTCATGAGTAATCAACTTGAAAAGATTAAAGAGCTTATAGACCGCCGCGCTGCAGCACGTCTCGGTGGTGGTGAAAAAGCGATTGCAAAGCAACACGAGAAGGGTAAATATACAGCTCGTGAGCGTATAGCCATGCTTCTTGACGAAGGCAGTTTCGAAGAAATGGACATGTTCGTAGAACATAGATGTACGAACTTCGGCATGGAAAAGAAACACTACCCCGGTGACGGTGTGGTAACCGGTTGCGGTACAATCGAGGGCCGTCTGGTTTATATCTTTGCACAAGACTTCACTGTTTCCGCCGGTTCACTGTCCGAAACCATGTCTCTGAAAATCTGTAAGATTATGGACCAAGCCATGAAAATGGGTGCTCCGTGTATCGGTATCAACGACTCGGGCGGTGCACGTATTCAGGAAGGTATCAATGCCTTGGCTGGCTACGCTGAAATCTTCCAACGTAACATCCTTGCTTCGGGTGTCATTCCGCAGATTTCCGGTATTTTCGGTCCTTGTGCCGGTGGTGCCGTTTACTCTCCTGCATTGACTGACTTTACGCTGATGATGGAAGGTACATCCTACATGTTCCTTACCGGTCCGAAGGTAGTAAAGACTGTAACCGGAGAAGACGTAAGCCAGGAAAACCTGGGTGGCGCGAGCGTTCACTCCACCAAATCAGGTGTTACTCATTTCACTGCACAGACTGAAGAAGAAGGCTTGGCTCTTATCCGCAAACTGTTGAGCTACATTCCACAGAACAATCTGGAAGAAGCTCCTTATGTAGACTGCACAGACCCTATCGACCGTCTGGAAGATTCCCTGAACGACATCATTCCTGATAACCCGAACAAACCGTACGATATGTACGAGGTAATTGGCGCTATCATAGATAATGGTGAGTTCCTCGAAATCCAAAAAGATTATTCAAAGAATATCATTATCGGTTTCGCACGTTTCAACGGACAGTCCGTAGGTATCGTTGCCAACCAGCCGAAGTATCTGGCAGGTGTGCTCGACAGCAACGCATCCCGCAAGGGCGCACGCTTCGTCCGTTTCTGCGACGCCTTCAATATTCCTATCGTATCATTGGTAGACGTACCGGGATTCCTTCCGGGAACCGGCCAGGAGTACAACGGCGTCATCCTGCACGGTGCCAAACTGCTGTATGCATACGGTGAAGCTACTGTACCCAAGGTTACCATTACACTGCGTAAATCCTACGGTGGTTCGCACATCGTGATGAGCTGTAAGCAGCTGCGTGGCGACATGAATTATGCTTGGCCTACTGCTGAAATCGCTGTAATGGGTGGTGCAGGTGCTGTAGAAGTATTATATGCTCGCGAAGCCAAAGAGCAGGAAAATCCGGCTCAATTCCTGGCTGAAAAAGAGGCTGAATACACCAAGTTGTTTGCCAATCCTTATAATGCAGCTAAATATGGTTACATCGATGATGTTATCGAACCGCGTAACACACGTTTCCGCATCATCCGTGCCCTGCAACAGTTGCAAACCAAGAAATTGACTAACCCGGCTAAGAAGCATGGTAATATTCCCTTGTAATCAAGCTTTTCACACTAAAACAAGAACGATTATGAATAAAACAAAAATCGGAATATTCCTTTCATTGATGCTGGTGTTGGGCTTTTGCTCTTCTTGCAAAGAACAGAAATCGAACAACAAACTGTTACTGAATGAAGTGCTGGTCAACAACGAGAGCAACTATCAGGATGACTACGGTGTGCACAGCGCATGGATTGAAATATTCAACAGATCATACGGCAGCGCCGACCTTGCAGGTTGCTATCTGAAATTCAGCAGCCAGCCGGGTGATACTGCCAGTTATTTCATTCCCAAAGGTGACGTTCTGACACTCATAAAACCACGTCAGCATGCACTTTTCTGGGCTGATGGAGAGCCAAGACGCGGTACATTTCATACGAACTTCAAACTGGATGCCACAAATGCCAACTGGATTGGGTTGTATGATTCTGGCAAGAAATTGCTTGATCAAGTCATAGTGCCTGCCGGTACTTTAAAAGCCAACCAATCCTATGCCCGTGTCAGTGATGCAGCCGACCAATGGGAAGTAAAGGGTGGAAGCGAAGATAAATATGTCACTCCGAGTACCAACAACAAGACTATCGACAGCAATGCCAAAATGGAAAAATTCGAAGAGCATGACAGCGTAGGTATCGGTATGGCTATTTCTGCCATGAGCGTTGTATTCTGCGGGCTGATATTACTCTACATCTCCTTCAAGATTATAGGTAAAATATCAGTTAACCTCAGCAAACGCAATGCCATGAAAGCTAAAGGTATTACTGATAAACAAGAAGCAAAAGAGAAACAACTGGGGCAGGCTCCGGGAGAAGTTTTTGCTGCCATTTCAATGGCCATGCACGAATTCCAAAGCGATGTACACGATGTGGAAGACACGATACTTACCATTACCCGTGTAAAACGCAGTTACTCACCGTGGAGTTCAAAGATTTATACGTTGCGTGAGACTCCTCACAAAAAGTAAGTCACCCATAATAAAATAAAACGATGAAAGAATATAAATATAAAATTAACGGTAACGTATATAAAGTTGCCATTGGAGATATTGAAGACAACATCGCTCACGTAGAAGTGAACGGTACTCCCTACAAAGTTGAAATGGAAAAAGCACCGAAGGTAGTCGTTAAACCGGTAGCACGTCCGGCAGCCACATCCGCTCCTGCTGCTCCTGCTACTCCGGTAGTAAAACCGGCCGCTGCTTCTACCGGCAAGTCAGGTGTAAAATCTCCGCTTCCCGGTGTAATCCTCGATATCAAAGTAAATGTCGGCGATACAGTAAAGAAGGGACAAGTTATCATCATTCTGGAAGCCATGAAGATGGAAAACAATATCAATGCTGATAAAGACGGTAAGATTACAGCCATCAATGTAAACAAAGGGGACTCTGTTCTCGAAGGTACTGACCTCGTAATTATTGAATAATATGGGAGAATTTATCACATTTTTAGGAAACAACCTTGCCGACTTCTGGACTTATACAGGTTTTGCCAATGCAACGGTAGGACATGTGGTAATGCTTCTGGTAGGTTTGTTTTTCATATACTTGGCTGTAGCCAAGGAATTTGAGCCGATGCTATTAATTCCTATCGGTTTCGGTATGCTGATTGGTAATATACCTTTCAATATGGAAGCCGGATTGAAAGTCGGTATCTATGAAGAAGGTTCCGTACTTAATATTCTGTACCAGGGAGTAACCTCCGGTTGGTACCCGCCACTCATATTCCTGGGTATCGGTGCCATGACGGATTTCTCTGCTTTGATATCGAACCCCAAATTAATGTTGGTTGGTGCAGCAGCCCAATTCGGTATATTCGGTGCTTATATGATTGCCCTTGCCATAGGATTTGACCCAATGCAGGCTGGTGCAATCGGTATCATTGGTGGTGCCGATGGTCCGACTGCCATCTTCCTCTCTTCCAAACTGGCTCCTAACTTAATGGGTGCCATTGCGGTATCAGCCTATTCATATATGGCATTAGTACCGGTGATACAGCCGCCTATTATGCGTTGGCTGACCAGTAAAAATGAACGTCTTATCCGTATGAAACCTCCCCGTGTGGTTTCACATACGGAAAAAGTAATGTTCCCGATTATCGGTTTGTTACTAACCACATTCCTTGTACCATCCGGTCTGCCTTTGCTGGGTATGCTGTTCTTCGGTAATTTACTGAAAGAAAGTGGAGTTACACGTCGTCTGGCAAACACAGCCAGTGGTCCGCTGATTGATACCATTACTATTCTGCTTGGTTTGACAGTAGGTGCTTCTACGCAAGCATCCGAGTTCTTAACCCTTGATTCAATCAAGATATTCGGTCTGGGCGCCTTATCATTTGTCATTGCCACAGCATCCGGTGTCATCTTCGTGAAGATTTTCAACCTCTTCCTGAAGAAAGGCAACAAGATTAATCCGTTGATCGGTAATGCCGGTGTATCTGCCGTACCCGACTCTGCACGTATCTCCCAAGTAGTAGGTCTGGAATACGATCCTACCAACTATCTGCTGATGCATGCCATGGGCCCGAACGTTGCCGGTGTAATCGGTTCCGCTGTAGCAGCAGGTATCCTGCTGGGATTCTTAATGTAATACATTTATTCATTCCGTTATCCGGCTTGAATTCTGAACTATTTTAGAGAGGTTGTGTCAAAATGCTGACACAGCCTTTTTTTATGCGCAAAGCCCAGACTTTCTCAAGCCCGGGCTTTGTTATTACCCAAAGTTTTCGTATCTTTAGGCATAAAGTTTTTCGTTATGGCAAAGTTACATTTTCGTCCTTACATTCCCAACCAAACCGTTCTTTTTCCACAAAGAATTGATGAAAACATAGCTGCGAACGACCCGGTCCGCATCGTGAATGCTGTTATTGACAACCTCAATCTTGAGAGTTTCAAGAAGCTTTATAAGGAAACGGGCCGTTGTCCTTATCATCCTAAAATGATGCTTAAGGTGATAATCTACGCCTACATGAATAATATCTATTCTTGCCGTAAAATAGAGAAGCACCTCCTTCGTGACATTCATTATATTTGGCTTGCCGGTAATGAGCATCCGGATTTTATCACGATCAACCGTTTTCGTAACCGTGTAAAGGAGGAAATAAATAATGTATTTACCCAGTTGATTTTTGTCCTTGCCGATAAAGGTTTCATCAGCCTTGATGTGGAGTATATTGACGGCACCAAGATTGAATCCAAAGCCAACAAATATACTTTTGTCTGGCGCAAGACAGTCGAACGGAACCGTACGAGACTAATGGATAAAATCCGTATTCTCTTGGAGCAGGTGGATGAAACCATTGCACAGGAGAACTCTATAAAAGACACATCCGTGGAGTTTACTTCCTGCAGGCTCTCTGACATAGTGGATGAACTTAAAGAAGCCCTGGAACGCCAGCCTGCAACAAAGGATAAGGAAGAAAAGAAAGCCCTGCGCAAAAAGAAGAAGCAGGTCAGGGAACTTGAAGGGTATCGTGACAAGCTGATAGAATATGACAATCACCTTGATACCCTTGGAGAACGTAACTCCTATTCCAAGACCGATCCTGGTGCCACATTCATGCGCATGAAAGAAGATGCCATGAAGAACGGGCAGACCAAACCCGGATATAATCTGCAAATAGGTACTGAAAACCAATTTATCACAGACTTCCGTCTGTTTCCCAACCCTACCGATACACTGACCCTCATACCTTTTTTCCACTCTTTCCAGTACCGCTATAACCGTTTACCGAATATCTGCGTGGCAGACTCCGGTTACGGTTCGGAAGAAAATTACCGGTTCATGCAGGAGAATGGGATAGAAGCCTTCATCAAGTACAATTACTTCCATAAAGAACAGCGTCCCCGTTATACTCCCAACCCGTTCCATGCCGAAAGTCTCCATTACAATGCCCAAGAGGATTATTACGTTTGTCCTATGGGACAGCACATGAACCGTATAGGAACCAAACGTGACAAGACAGCGAGCGGATACATCACCGAAAGTGCCCGGTATAAAGCAAAAAGATGCGAAGGTTGCCCTTTGCGTGGCAGTTGTTTTAAAGCTCGGGGGAACCGTATTATAGAAGTCAACCACCGATTAAATCAATACAAACGGCAGGCACGGGAAAGGTTGCTCTCAGAAGAAGGTATCAAGCATAGAGGCAGGAGGTGTATAGAACCAGAAGCTGTGTTTGGACAAATGAAATACAACATGGCATACAGAAGATTCCGACATGTGGGAGAAGACAAGGTTACAATGGACTTTGCTTTCTTTGCTATAGCCTTTAATATCAAAAAAATGTGCGCTAAACTGATAAAAGAAGGAAAGGGGCTCATTACAGTTGCCAAATATTTGTTTATGGGACTATTTATAACCCGATATAATTGGAATATAGCAACTTGCTGCCAAATGCATGAGGAAAAAGTAGCATAGCCAAAAGAAAATATAGCAGAACTTAAAATATAAAAGAGGTTGTGCCAACGTTTTGACACAACCTCTTTTTCGTTAATCTATCTAAAACAGATTACGATTATTTCGTAAATACATTCTTTTTAGTAACTTGCAGTCAGTTTAACCTCATATAAATGATATACTGTATGCGAAAGCTTTTTATCTCCTTATGTTTCAGTGCATGCTGTTCGCTTCTGGCGGCACAGACCACAAATCCCATTCAAGAGGCGATGGCCAACTACGATTATGAAACAGCCTTGATGCTGATCGATCAAGAAACCCCGACCGTCCCCCTACTCTACCAAAAAGGGAAAGCGCTGAAAGGGCTGGGCAATAACCTTGAAGCTCTGAGCGTATTTCAGGAAGTCGTAGCTCAGGATTCTCTCAATCCCCGGGCATACATTGAAGCTGCCGAATGCTGTAA
This sequence comes from Bacteroides sp. CACC 737, assembly GCF_013874375.1. NCBI lineage: Bacteria > Pseudomonadati > Bacteroidota > Bacteroidia > Bacteroidales > Bacteroidaceae > Bacteroides > Bacteroides sp. CACC 737. The sequence continues at coordinate 742,767 of NZ_CP059408.1, read as the reverse complement.
ATCACTTGCCAAATATAGCGAGGCGCTGGATTACTACCAGAATGCGCTCCACATAAACCCGGACAATAAATACGCACGCATCCAGTATATCAGTCTGCTGATGAACATGAAGAGATACCGTGAGTCTCTAAAGGAAAGCAACCTGCTGGCAGAAAGGGACAGTTCCGCCTATGTACTACACCTTAGAGCCGAAAGTATGGGGCAAGTCTATGACAACACAGAAATCATGCATGTGATAGATGCCTACCTGGACATACAGAAAAGGTATCCCAATGATTACCTGTCTGCTGCCAAACTCGGCAACATCTATGTAGCAGGCCATCAGTATGAAGACGCCATAAACATAACGGAGAAATACCGTTCCATAGACTCCACCAACGTCCTTGTGAACCGCATCAATGCCCAAGCCTATTGCCTGAACAAAGATTACCCCAAAGCAATAGAGAGATATGAACAACTGTTGCAGGAAAAGGACAGCTCCTTCCAAACCTGCTTCTACGCCGGAATCAGCTACTATGCCCTCGAAGACTTCTACCCTGCACACGACCTGCTGGAAAGAGCTCTCAAAGATGACAATACCAACATCAACGTTCTCTATTATCTGGGACGCGCCTGCTCCAAAACATCATGGAAAGAGGATGGAGTGACTTATCTGGAAACTGCCGTAAGCCTCGCCATGCCCAGCGACAGTGTCATGTCCCGCCTATATGTGGGGCTTGCGGACTGCTACAAGATGGCATTTCAATACACCGACCAGGCAAATACCCTTCTGACGCAATACGAAAAATACGACCGACAGAAACACAAACTGCTCTACGACGCAGCCTTTGTCTATTATTACTATCTGAAAGATGCGTCCAAAGCAGAGAGATACCTAACGGCCTACCTGAAAACCCGTCCGAAAAACAGCAAGGACAAAGTGCAGGAAGTAGATGCGGACGGAGTTCCCATCATCGGAGAAGACAACCGATACAATGCCGCCGAAAACTGGCTGAAGGACATCAGAGAAAAGCGCAAGAAAGAGGACTTCTTCAAGGGAAAGATCGATACCGCCAGCGTAACCCCCATCAAATAGCCCCAATGAAAACGTTTGCATAATATAATAAGGTACAGTAACGGAGAAAGATTAACTTTCTCCGTTATTTGTTTTAAATTAGCGCAAAAATTAACCGTAAAGTTACTATCATGAAAAAAGTATTCTTAATCTTGGGAACACTCTTACTCTCCCTCAGTACGTATGCAGCTATGAATGTGAACAAAATCGACCCTCCGTTTTGGTACACCGGCATGCAGAACCCGGAACTCCAGCTGATGGTCTATGGCGAAGGCATCGGCAACGCGGCAGTATCCGTCAATTATCCCGGCGTCTCATTGAGCAGCACCGTCAAGCTGGAAAGCAACAACTACCTCCTGGTCTATCTGAAACTGGACAAGGATGTAAAACCCGGCAAATTCAACCTCACCTTCACTGAAGGAAAAAAGAAACTCGTAAAGGAATATGAACTGAAGGCACGCAACAAGAAAGGTTGCGAACATAAAGGTTTCGACGCCTCCGACGCACTGTACCTGCTGATGCCCGACCGTTTTGCCAACGGGAACCCGGACAATGACCAGATTGCAGGCATGGCCGAATACAAGGTAGACCGTAACGATCCCAACGCCCGCCACGGCGGTGACCTTGCCGGTATTGAACAGCACCTCGACTACTTCTCCGACCTCGGCGTCACAGCTCTCTGGTTTACTCCGGTACTGGAAAACAACATGACCGGCGGTTCCTATCACGGCTATGCCACCACAGACTACTACAAGGTAGACCCGCGCTTCGGTACCAACGAAGAATACAAGCAACTGATTGAAAAAGCCCATGCACGCGACATCAAAATCGTAATGGACATGATTTTCAACCACTGCGGTGTAGAGCATGTATGGATTAAGGACATGCCCTCCAAAGACTGGTTCAACAACCCCGACCACGAAAACAACTTCGTGCAGACTTCCTTCAAACTGACCCCGCACGTAGACCCTTATACTTCCCAGTACGATGCCGACCAGATGAACGACGGCTGGTTCGTACCTTCCATGCCCGACCTCAACCAGAAGAACCCTCACGTTTACCGCTACCTGGTACAGAACAGTTTCTGGTGGATTGAATTCGCCAACATCGACGGCATCCGCATGGACACTTACCCGTATGCCGACTATGATGCCATGAGCAACTGGATGAAAGAGCTAAACGAAGAATATCCCAACTACAACACCGTGGGCGAGACCTGGGTTACCGAACCCGCCTACACCGCCTGGTGGCAAAAGGATTCCAAGCTATCAGCCCCCAAGAACAGTAACCTCAAGACCGTCATGGACTTCAGCTTCTTTGACAAGATAAACACCGCCAAGAATGAACAGACCGAGACTTGGTTCAAGGGACTGGACCGCATATACAATAACTTCGTATACGACTTCCTCTACCCCAACCCCGCTTCCGTACTGGCATTCATCGAAAACCACGACACCGACCGCTTCCTGGGCGAAGGCGACAACCTTCCGATGCTGAAGCAAGCCTCTACCCTGCTGCTTACCACCCGCCGCATTCCGCAACTCTACTACGGAACGGAAGTCATGATGAATGGCGTGAAGAGCAAGAGCGACGGCTATGTCCGCAAGGACTTCCCCGGCGGATGGACCGGTGACGCAACAAACGCACTGACCCCAGCCGGACGTACCAAGATACAGAACGAGTGCTACGACTTCTACAAGACCATCCTGAACTGGCGCAAAGGAAACGATGTGATTGCCAAAGGCAGCATGGTGCAGTTCATGGTACAGAATGGTGTTTATGCCTACGCACGCCAGTACGAAGGCAAGACGATATTCGTGATGCTGAACGGTACAGATGCAGAGACCACCGTTCCTTTGAAATTCTACAAGGAAATCCTGAAAAACAGCAAGCAGGGAAAAGATATTCTTAGCGGCAAGGCCATCACCTTCGGTGAAGAGCTGAAGATGGGCCCCAGAGAATCATTAGTGATAGAATTATAACGCGTACTCCACACAGAGAGCTCATTCTTGCAAATCTCCCTTGCAGATAGCTGGCAGACACTTCTCCTGCCAGCCATCTGCAAGGGATTTTTAGTATGGAATAGGTGTCACGGGGATATGCTTTTCACCGGTCTCAAATATAGCTAATCTGTTAGTTCATAACGGTGAACACTTTGTTCCAGTATAGAGAAACAAAGTGTTCGGATATGTAGAAACAAAGTGTTCTTACGTATTGGAACGAAGTGTTTTTGCATATTGGAACAAAGTGTTCTCTTTATTGAAACAAACTGTTCAGTTAAGGGAAACAGACTGTTTTGTTAAAGGAAACAGACTGTTGTACACGTTGAAACATCCGCTTCTGAAATAACCGGCGAACTTAACCATCCCACAACACCGGCCTATATACAACAAGTCAGCCCTTGCAACATCAATATTGCAAGGGCTGACGCTATATTCGGATTATCTTTCGATTAGTCCAGTTGAGCCAATTTGTTCTCTGAACCAAGCACGTTGATGATTTTATGCTTGTACAGTTTTTCCATATTGTCACGAGCCGGGCCCAGATACTTACGCGGGTCGAATTCTGCCGGTTTTTCAGCAAATGTCTTGCGGATAGCAGCTGTCATAGCCAGACGTGAGTCAGAGTCGATGTTGATTTTGCAAACAGCAGACTTGGCAGCCTTACGCAACTGCTCTTCGGGGATACCGATAGCAGCTTCCAGCTTACCACCATACTTGTTGATAGTATCAACTTCTTCCTGAGGAACAGAAGAAGAACCGTGAAGAACGATGGGGAATCCCGGAAGTTTCTCCATTACAGCATCCAGAACGGCAAATTCCAGAGGAGGAGGAACCAGACGACCGGTAGCAGGGTCAACGTGGCATTGTTCGGGTTTGAACTTGTATGCACCATGAGAAGTACCGATTGAGATAGCCAGTGAATCGCAACCTGTACGGGTAGCGAAGTCAATAACTTCTTCAGGATTAGTATATGTATGGTGTTCTGCAGAAACTTCATCTTCTACACCGGCCAATACACCGAGTTCGCCTTCTACAGTTACGTCGAACTGATGAGCATAATCAACTACCTTCTTAGTCAGTGCAACGTTTTCTTCGTACGGAAGGTGTGAACCGTCAATCATTACTGAAGAGAAACCAGAGTCGATACAGCTCTTGCAAGTTTCGAATGTATCTCCGTGGTCGAGGTGAAGAACAATTTCAGGATGTTTGCAACCCAATTCCTTAGCGTACTCAACAGCACCCTGAGCCATGTAACGCAACAGCGTAGCGTTGGCATACTGACGGGCACCCTTAGATACCTGAAGAATAACCGGAGACTTTGTTTCAACTGCAGCCTTGATGATAGCCTGCATCTGTTCCATATTGTTGAAGTTGAATGCCGGAATAGCATATCCACCTTTGATAGCCTTAGCAAACATCTCTCTTGTGTTTACCAGTCCTAAATCTTTGTAATTAACCATTTTGTTTAAATTTTATTGTTAGTGAATTAAAATTCTACGCAAAAGTAATCATTATCCTTTAAAGTAAAGAACTTGAGAGGAATAAAATATCCGGCTCATCCTACCAAATCCATTCTATTTTAAAGCTATTGGCTTCATTTAACAGATTATTGTAATCTCTATATTACAAACTCTTTGCATTTATCTCTGCCAGCCATACTTTTGCCATCTATACTTCTATCAACAAAAAAGCCGGAGAACATGTTTGCTCTCCGGCATCTGTTTACACATTATTATGTAATACTAATTTTTCAGATAGATGATGGTCGGCAAATGGTCACTGTAACCGTTCAGCCAAGTCCTGCCTCCATGCGTACGCAAGGGGGAACCTTTGTATTTGCCATCCTGCTGAATCAGATAATCGCGGATGAAAACTTCATTGTGATCATAGCGCAACCCTTTCTTAGCCTTCAGCAACGGTTTCGAAATGACAATCTGGTCAAACAAGTTCCACTTGCCCCGATAGAGCAATGTCCCCACTCCCTTGTCTTCCAGTGTCTCCCACCAGGGATTGTAGAATTCGCCTTTCTTCACCTGCTTCGGATATTTGCGTGCACCCAGCACCTCCATGCTTTCATCCATCGGGTCGTCATTCATATCCCCCATCACGATGAGCTTCAGCTTCTTGTCGCTACGCATCAGAGAGTCCTTCAAGGCCTTTACTTGCCTGGCTGCATGCACACGCACCGGTGACTTCGCCCCACGGGAGGGCCAGTGGTTCACTATCACGCAGACACGCTCTCCCGCCAGTTGTCCGTCCACAATCAGGAAACCGCGCGTCAAGTGCACCGTATCCCCCTCAAAAGGAGTAGAAAGCACCAACTTCGAGTGGGTAACGCTGAACTGCTTCGGGTCGTACAGCAAGGCACAGTCTATACCCCGTCTGTCCGGTCCTTCATAATGCACGAACTCATAATTGGAAATGGCCGGCTGCTTCACGAGGTCTTCCAGCACCCGGCTGTTCTCTGCCTCTGCCACACCGATGAATGCCGGACCTTCCGGCACTAAATCACGCGAAAGGGACCCCAACACTTTGGAAAGGTTCTGCAGCTTGGACTCATACTTCTTTGCCGTCCACTGGTAACTGCCGTCAGGCAGGAACTCATAGTCATTCTTACCTGCATCATGAATCGTATCAAATAAGTTCTCAAGATTGTAGAACGCAACACTATACAGTTTCCGTTCCGCATTTTGTGCCCCCAGCGTTGCCACGCACAGCCAGAAAGAGCATAAGACAAGTAGTTTCCTCATAAATTCACAAGATTAAGTCCTGCAAAAATCAGAAATAAAATGCGATAAACCTACTAAATAAAAATAAATCTGAATTTATTTTGTAGAGTCTCCAACTTGCACTATCTTTGCGCTCTGAAAAGAAGACCATTACACTATTTATTACCAAAATAGTAACAGAATATAAATTTTTAAAAGAAAATATCAAAATGAAAAAAGGTATTCATCCTGAAAATTACCGTCCGGTAGTATTTAAAGATATGTCAAATGGTGATGTATTCTTGTCTCGTTCCACTTGCAACACGAAAGAGACTATCGAATTCGAAGGTGAAACTTATCCGCTGGTAAAGCTGGAAATCTCCAGCACCTCTCACCCGTTCTACACAGGTAAGTCTAAGCTGGTTGACACCGCCGGTCGTGTTGATAAGTTCATGAGCCGCTACGGTAACCGTAAGAAATAATCAGTTTCAAGCAAACTGAAAAAAGGGAATCTTTCACTGAAAGGTTCCCTTTTTTGTTTCCGCCTCCCGCTGAGCGATAAATAGGGAATCTCCTATCACAGAATAGGGGAAAAAACAAGAAAGGGGAAAAACACTTTCCTATTTTTGTATCATCGAAACCGAAAACATACCATAATCATGAAACGACTCGCCACCCTATTCATCCTGACAATCCTTGCCACAACGGCAGGATTTGCCAAATCCAAGCACAAGGACTTAAGCGGAAATATCGCCATCAAAGGAGAATTGACAAAAGAGTACCAGCAATCTCCCGCCGGTACCCCGGTCATTATCCGCCGGGTTGTCAAAATGAACAATCCCGGTGAAAACAGCGACAACATTTACTATGCCGTCGAAGTGAACGGCATACAAGAGACCATTCCTTCGGATGAGATGGGTATCATTGCCATATCCGCTCCGGAAACGGACCGGGAATTCTGGCAGCAAATATACCTGAAGAATCATCTTTACGAATATTTCAACGACCGCGGCTACAAGCACAAACTGCGCCAGGAAATCGACGAAGAATGCCTGGACTATCTTGATAAACTGAACGAGATAGCCTATCAGGACGACTACATAACCTCGTACGTGCAAGGAATATTCTCCAAACTGAATGCCACCACCATTGACAGCAATCGTGGAGAGAGCCTGAACATACGTATCATCCAGTCGCCCGAACCAGATGCCTTCATGCTTCCCAACGGCTCCATGGTTATCAGTACGGGCCTCCTCTGCACTCTTGATTCCGAAGACGAACTGGCTGCCGTCATCGCATGTGAGCTAGGGCATTTCGTCCTCGACCACCAGGTAAACAACATTTACCGTGCCGAGCGGCGTGCCAAGCGTGCGGCTTTTTGGGCAGATGTCTTTGCCACTACCGCCAGCGCAGCCCTCGATGTGGCCTACTGGGACGATAATGAAGATGCTTATGCCGTCAGTCTGGTGGCAGATATCGGAGCCATCGCTTCCCTTTTGAGCATTCCGGCAACGGACCGGTTGGGAATGAAATACAAAACTTCCCAGGAAATCTCTTCAGACCGCCTTGCGCGCCAACTTCTGGCATTCAAGGGCTATAATCCCGACGGAATCGCATCGGCTCTCAGTAAAATTATAGGGTATTACAACCTGCACCAACGCAACAAGGACATTCCTCGCTACGGCAGCATCGGCAACCTGCAAAAGCGTATAGAAAAGGCCGGTGAATCCCATAGCCTGAGTGCCCGCCCCTACCTACGGACCACCAGCGATGTCGTTTCTTTCAACGCAAGTATGAACTACGCCAACAAGCGCTATAAGGAAGCCGCCCGGCTGATACGCAAGAACATTGACAACAGACTAGCCACGGACAATGACTACATCATCCTGGTAAAAGCGGAAATGGCACTGTCTAATACGGAAGAAGTGAACAACCGCTGCCTCGCCATGCTTGATAAAGCCCAGGAGATGGCAGGAACAAGCCCCAATCTGGACATATATAAACAAAAAATACTATTATTGATGCGCATGAACAAACAAGCCCAAGCCGCCGATATACTGAAAGAATATATCACCTTGCTTTCGGACTACGAAGGCCAAGGCATAGAAGGAACCGAAAAGGAATGGACTAATAAAGAGATAGGTTGGGCAAACCAAATGCTGGATAGGATAAGCAGAATATAGAGAAAGGAATAACTAAGAATAAAGAATGAAGAATTTGTCATGCGGCATCATCGCGCAGCCAAATTCTTCATTCTCAACTATTTATTCAAATTACTGTTTGCGGAACGGCGGCTTCACAACCACAGCTTTCAGCTTACGTCCCCGCATGTCAATGCAGATTTCCGTACCGACTTTGCTGTACTCGGGTTTGATATACCCCATTCCGATACCAATCTTGCGGGTAGGCGACATAGTTCCGGAGGTAACCACACCGATGGCAGTACCGTCTGTACTATACAGCTCGTAACCATGACGGGGGATACCGCGGTCTATCATTTCAAATCCCACCAACTTACGGGTAGTGCCTTCCGCTTTCTGTTTTTCCAGCATCGGGCGATTGGTGAAGTTCTTTCCCTCCACAAACTTGGTAATCCACCCTAAACCCGCTTCAATGGGCGAGGTGGTGTCATCCAAATCATTGCCATACAAACAGAATCCCATTTCCAGACGAAGCGTATCGCGCGCACCCAGACCAACTGGCTTAATGCCGAACTCCGCGCCTGCCTCGAACACGGCATCCCAAATCTTCATGGCAGCCTCCGGATAGAAGTAAAGCTCAAAACCACCCGCACCGGTATATCCGGTATTGGAGATAATGACATCCTTTTCTCCGGCAAACTCACCGTGGGTAAAAGTATAGTAAGGAAGGTCGGAAAGATTAATGGAAGTCAGCTTCTGCAAAGCCTGAATAGCCTTCGGTCCTTGCACAGCAAGCTGTGCCATGTGCTCGGAAGCATTTTCCAATTCTGCGCCTTCCGTGTTATGAGACACACACCAGTTCCAGTCTTTCTCAATGTTCGACGCATTCACGACAAGCAGGTATTTCTCCGGCTCATAATGATAGACCAGAAGGTCGTCTACAATGCCTCCGTTGTCATTGGGGAAGCAGGTATACTGTACTTTCCCAGGTGTGAGGGCAGCTACGTTATTGGAAGTCACTTTCTGCAGAAAGTCCAAAGCATGGGGACCTTTCACCCAGAATTCTCCCATGTGTGAGACGTCGAATACACCGACACCCTGACATACTGTAAGATGCTCGTCAATGATGCCGGAATACTCGATAGGCATATTATATCCCGCAAACTCGTGCATCTTGGCACCCAGCGAGATGTGTTTTTCGGTAAACGGAGTGGTTTTCATGGAACTATTAGAGTTATGAGTTATGAATTATTTATTTGCTGGCTACGAGCTCGGCAATCTTGACGATGACGTTCATGGCTTTCTCCATGTTCTGGATAGGCACGAACTCATAGCGGCCGTGGAAGTTCAAGCCACCGGCAAAGATATTGGGACAAGGCAGGCCCTTGAAAGAGAGCTGGGCGCCGTCCGTACCTCCGCGAATGGCTTTTACACGAGGCTCTACACCTACTGCCTTCATGGCGGCAAAAGCGGTGTCGATGATATGCATCACCGGTTCAATCTGTTCACGCATATTGTAGTATTGGTCGCGAAGTTCCAGAGTGGCGGTACCCGGACCGTATTCTTCATTGATTCTTGCCACAAGACGTTCCATCTCCTTCTTGCGCTCTTCGAAGCGGGCGCGGTCGTGGTCACGGATAATGTAAGAGACTGTTGTCTGCTCCACCTCGCCGGTAATGCCTATCAGATGATAGAAACCTTCGTAACCTTCGGTATGCTCCGGAGCCTCGTCAGCCGGAAGCATGGACATGAAACGGTTGGCAACGCGGATAGAGTTAATCATCTTATTCTTGGCATAGCCCGGATGCACATTCCGTCCCTTGAAGCTTATCTTGGCAGAGGCCGCATTGAAGTTCTCGAATTCAAGTTCACCCACTTCTCCACCATCCATGGTATAGGCCCATTCGCAGCCGAACTGCGCTACATTGAACTTATGGGCACCCAAACCGATTTCCTCATCCGGATTAAAGCCGATACGAATTTTACCGTGCTTGATTTCGGGGTGCTCCTTCAGATATACTACCGCCGATACAATTTCGGCAATACCGGCTTTATCATCGGCACCAAGCAAGGTCTTGCCGTCGGTCACAATCAAATCTTCCCCTTGATGGTCGAGCAGTTCGGGGAACCGGGCAGGAGAAAGAACCACATTCTCTTCGGCGCAAAGAACGATGTCCTTACCGTCATAATTCTGCACGATACGCGGAGAAACGTTCTTGCCACTCATATCGGAGCTTGTATCCATGTGGGCAATAAAGCCGATGACGGGCAACGGCTTGTCTGTATTGGCAGGAAGAGTGGCGAACAGATAACCATTTTCGTCCAACGTGATTTCTTCCAGACCCAAAGTTTCCAATTCTTCTTTCAGATACCGGGCAAACACCATTTGTCCCGGAGTACTCGGAGTATCCCCAGTCTCTTCACTGGACTGAGTATCGAAGCTTACGTACTTTAAAAAACGTTCTACTAAAGTCATGATGAATAATGATTAGTGATTAATGGTTAGTGATTAATGGTCAGTGATTAGTAATTGGCGAAAAGCATTATCCGAATGGCATTAATCATTAATCACTAATCATTAATCACTATTTTGTGCTGTAAAGATAAAAAAAGGGGCGTGAACTGCCAAGCAATTCACGCCCCTTTTTTATTCCTTAAGGACAAATTGTCAATCAAAAATGGCTGCTACCATCGAAACAGTGCGTACATATCTTACATTTAGGCAATCCGATAGCCTCAACCAGAGTTTCCAACGTATTGAACTTCAAGGATGAAAGTCCGAAACGCTCACGGATAACGTCCACCATCTTTTCATATTCGGGTGAACCGGTAGTGGCATACTTATCGAGATTCTTATTCTCATCACCCTCCAGCTCCTTGATGACACGACGGGTAATCAGCTCCATGTCGCTTTTGGAAGCCGTGAATCCTACAAACGGGCAGCTATATATCAATGGAGGACAAGCAATCCGGATATGCACCTCCTTGGCACCATACTCATACAGCACCTTCACATTGTCGTGCAACTGGGTACCCCGGACAATAGAATCATCACAGAACAGCAAGCGCTTGCCCTCGAGCATGGCACGATTGGGAATCAGCTTCATCTTTGCCACCAGCGAACGCAATTCTTGCTTGCTGGGAGTAAAACTACGAGGCCAAGTCGGAGTATATTTGGAAATGGCACGATGATAAGGAACTCCTTTACCTTCGGCATACCCAAGCGCCATACCTACACCCGAATCAGGAATGCCGCAGGCACAATCCACCTCTGACTTATCTGTCTGTGCCATCTTGAAACCGGAGGCAAAACGCACTTCCTCCACATTCTTACCTTCGTAGCAGGAAGTGGGGAAACCGTAATATACCCATAGGAAGGAACAAATCTGCATTCCCTCATCAGGCTTGCGCATCTGTTCCACCCCATCGGCACGCAGGCGAACAATTTCTCCGGGTCCCAAATAACGGTCTATCTCATAACCGAGATTCGGGAAGCTGCTCGACTCGCTTGTCGCTGCATACGCCCCATCCTTTTTTCCGATAACAATCGGAGTACGTCCCCACCGGTCACGAGCAGCGATGATACCATCCTCTGTAAGAAGCAGCATGGAGCAGGAACCTTTGATATGCTTATACACATTTTCAATTCCTTCGACAAATGTCTTTCCTTGTATAATGAGGAGGGCGATAAGTTCCGTCTGATTGGTCTTGCCCGAACTAAGTTCGGCGAAGTGCATGTTCTGAGCCAACAGTTCTGCTTCCAGTTCTTGCAGATTCACGATTTTGGCTACCGTTACAAGGGCAAAGCGGCCAAGGTGGGAGTTGAGGATAAGGGGTTGAGGGTCTGTGTCGCTGATGATTCCTATTCCGGAATTTCCCTTGAACTTGTCCAATTCATCTTCAAACTTCGTGCGGAAATAGGTGCTTTCCAGATTGTGGATGGAACGGGTAAACTGCGCCGTTTCTGCATCGTATGTAGCCAACCCACCACGTTTTGTCCCTAAATGTGAATTATAATCCGTGCCGTAAAACAAATCCGCCACACAACTTGTTGCCTTGGCGACTGTTCCGAAAAAACCTCCCATAAGTTCTGTTTTATTATTGGTTTCTAAAATTAATGGATGCAAAGGTATGAAGAATTTGCGAAATTCAGGCAGATTTGAAATGAATAAAACTTGCCCCATATAGAAGTTTATATTATTGGAAACATATACTTTTGTGATTGAAACCAAACAACTGTATAATGGGAGAAACCGCAAATATTATAATAGCCGATACTATTCAAGGTCTGGGGACGGACGCATACAGTGGCTATCTTGCACATGCCCTCTGTCTGTCAGGAATCTGCCGGTTGAAGTACAATGGAGAGGAGCGCGAGTTACGTGCCGGCGATCTGATGATTGTCCGCAAAGGAAAACTGGTAGAGAAAATTCAACCTTCAGAAGATTTTCGTGTAAAGGTCATCTATATCGCATCGGGCTTTGTGGTGCTGAGTACACCGCAGAACAACTACGGCATGAAAGGGCAACTTTCCCTATTTCTCAATCCTATCATGTCCCTGACTACCGAACAGCAAGAGCTATGTCTCCGGGATTTTGAACAAGTGGAATACAGACTCCGGAATACAGACCATCATTTCCATCGCGATATGCTTATCGCCTCCACACAGATGTTGATACTCGACTTCTTCGATTTCCACTCCCATCTATATGGCGAGAACAATATCTCTGTACAAAATGCTTCCATCATGAACCGTTTCCTCAACATGCTGGAAAACGGAACTTTCCGCGAGCATCGTGAAGTGACCTATTATGCCGACTGCCTATGTGTCACTTCCAAATATCTTTCGGAAGTTTCCAAGAAAGTAAGCGGTTATACAGCAAACTACTGGATAAACCGCTATACCACACTCGACATCTCGCGTTTGCTGCGCGACAAATCACTAACGTTCGTCCGTATTTCCGATATGTTCGGTTTTTCCTCTCCTGCTTATTTTAGCCGTTACGTACAACAACATCTGGGTGTAAATCCGACAGAATACAGAAGTTAATGATTATAGTTTTGATTGTTTGCCCGTTTCAGATCTATTAGCGAAATATGCTCATTACGATAGCGGGCATTGGGGTTCTTCTCCGTTCCGTCAGGAAAAGAGCCATCTTCCTGCTTTATGAACTGAATAGCCTTCTGCGGACAATTCTGTATGCAAGCAAAACAGAACTCGCAGTCACCGGACGTCTTCACTCCTCTCGACGTCAACTCATAGTTGCCGCGCGGACAAACGTAGGTACAAATGCCACAGTCAATACAAACATCGGTCACGGTAAAGAACTTCTCGCTTTTCATCAGGAAGCCCACCTCGGGGTCGAGTCCACTCCGCTGCATAAAACCTTGGTGCTGTTGCCGTTCCTCCTCCGTCACCGGTTCGTGCCAATGCTGCCGACTGTTGATATCTGCCGTTATCTTCTGTAAGTTCTCAGGAATGTGCTTGTCTATCTTGAGTTGCTCGTTCATGTCGAAGTTGGGTAGCCAGTTATCCACCATGATGATAGTGTTGATATAGTCAAACGCATTGTCGGCTTTACAGGATATACGGTCCCAAATCTCTACCGCATTGCACTTCCTTGCACCATAGGTGAGGACAGCAAACTTGTATTCTGCCTTCAGTTTTGCTTTTTGAATGAACTGCCGTACCATATAGGGAGGCATATGACCGTAGATGGGATAAACGATGCCGATTTCATCTGCCTCAAATTCATATTTCCCCCGTTTCACCATCTGAGGGATACTCAACAATTCTGCGTTCTCTCCAGCTAATTGACGGGCGATGTAAAGACTGTTACCCGTTCCGGTAAAATAAAAGATGATACGCTTACTCCTCTTTGTTTCGCAGGATGCCAACGAGAGTAGGCCGGAAGATGTGATAGCACCGCTCATCACGGCAAATCCCATACGCTTTAAAGCCTCCCGACGACTGATTTTCTTATCCGTATTCATATCTCTGATTTTTAATGATTATGCAATCTGTTATCTGAGTGCAAAAATAAAGGTTTCCCCAAAGAACAGACTTACCAAAAACTCGGGTCTTGATGCTATTTTTACGGTATAAGAATGAGCTTACCCTAACACAAAAAAAGCCCCGCAAAGATTGGACTTCTGCGGGGCCTCACTAATGCCTAATAAAAACTCTTTCTACCCTAAATTATCTCCACTTCTTCACAGCTTTCTTGTCAGCCAGAGTCGCTTCAATCAAGCTCAATGCAAAACCACCGCTACGCGCTTCCTTCACGGACATTTTGGTCTTGCTGGTTACGATACCCTTCTTTATCTGATAAGAAGTAGGATTCTCCTTGTAATCAGCATCTTTACCGTCGGCATAGAGAGTGGCTACGTATTGCTTGCCCGGTTCAAGGAAGTCGAGCATAAAGTTGGCTGTACGTGCATTCTCGTCTGTAATACCTCCAACAAACCAGTTGCCGGTTCCTTTTGCCTTACGGGCCACGGTAATGTAATCACCCGGTTCTGCTTCAATGTACTTGCTGTCGTCCCAGTCTACTGCCACATCCTTGATGAATTGGAAAGCATCCATGTGCTTTTCGTAGTTCTCAACCAAGTCGGCAGCCATCTGCAACGGGCTGTATAAAGTTACATACAGAGCGAGTTGCTTGGCAAATGTAGTCTGCACTTGTCCGTGGGGCAAATCGCCCATAAAGTCAAGTTTGGTATCGAAGATACCCGGTGTATAATCCATCGGACCACCAATCAAGCGGTTGAATGGAAGCAATGTGGTATGGAACGGTTTGCTGCCGCCGAATGCCTCATATTCAGTTCCTCGTGCAGATTCGTTGCCAATCAAGTTAGGATAAGTACGGCACAAACCGGTAGGGCGTACAGCTTCGTGCGCATTTACACAAATTTTGTAGTCGGCTGCCTTCTTCACGGCATAGAGGTAGTGGTTGTTCAGCCATTGCCCATAATGATGTTCACCACGGGGAATCATATTACCTACATATCCGCTCTTCACGGCATTGTAGCCATTATCCACCATAAACTGATAGGCCTTGTCCATGTGACGTTCGTAGTTGCGCACCGAACCGGATGTCTCATGATGCATCATCAACTTCACGCCTTTGCTCTTGGCATATTCATTCAGCATCTTCACGTCGAAATCGGGATAAGGAGTTACGAAGTCGAATACATAATCCTTGGATTTGCCAAACCAGTCTTCCCAGCCTTCATTCCAGCCTTCTACCAATACTTGGTCCAGACCGTGCTCGGCTGCGAAGTCGATGTACTTTTTTACATTTTCGTTAGTGGCACCGTGACGGCCATTGGGCTTCATTTTGGAGTAGTCCACTTCACCCAGTTTGATGGAGGGAAGGTCGTCTGTATATGCCCAGGTGCTCTTACCTGCAATCATTTCCCACCATACACCTACGTATTTCACGGGCTTAATCCAGGAAACGTCCTCGTAAGCACAAGGTTCGTTCAAGTTCAGCGTGATTTTAGAGGCAAGGATGTCACGAGCATCGTCGCTTACGATAACCGTACGCCACGGTGACGTGCAGGGAGCTTGCAGATAACCTTTATCGCCTACTGCATCGGGAGTAAGCCAAGATTCAAAAACAAAATTCTTATCATCCAGGTTCAAGTGCATGCAAGAGTAATCCACCAAAGCAGCTTCGTGCAAGTTGATGTACAAGCCATCAGCAGTCTTCATCTGCAAAGAAGTCTGAACACCGGTGGGCGAAAACGGGGTTTGTGAAGAGTTAGGCGTAATGGCCCCTTTCATCAACCCGCGAATTTCAGAAAGTTTGGATTCTGTGTAATCATATTCCTGCGTATCGTAGTCGCCCGGAATCCAGAAGGCTGTGTGGTCGCCAGTCATGGCAAACTGAGTACGCTCCTCCTTAATCACGAAATAGTTCAGATTCTTCTGCAAAGGGAATTCATAGCGGAAGCCCATACCATCGTCGAACAAACGGAAGCGGATAATGATGTTCCTATCCTGCGCCTTTTGGTTGAGCGTCACAGCCAGCTCATTGTAGTGGTTACGGATTTGCTTTACTTCCCCCCATACCGGTTCCCAAGTCTCGTCGAAAGTGGAAGTCTTTGCATCCGCCATCGTGAAGCCATTCATCAGACCGGGGTCGTTCTTCAGTTCGAGTCCTAATTTAGAAGGGTTAATCACCGGCTTTCCTTTGTAAGAAAGTTCGTAAACGGGTTCGCCTTGCGCATTTACCGAAAAATTCAATTGAAGTTGTCCGTTGGGAGAGGTAATACTCTCTGCCATTGCTACGCCGCTCACCAACAAAACGAGCAGGAAGCAGGCTAATTTTGTACAGATTGCTTTCATGTTTCTCATGCTATATTTATAAAATTATGTTCCAAATGCAAATATAAGCAGGAAAGAAATACGCTCTGACGCAATTAAATTAAAATTATGATGATTTGTCGGCAAACGTTTGCATGAAAGCCAGTTTCCCTTGAACAAAAACATTAGCCGTAAGCGCTACAACCGAAATAACACCATTGAACTCCTGAATTTTCCGGGTTGCCTCCAGCCCACCCATATTTCAAGATGCAAGATATAGAACGCGAACAACAAATTTCGGTGCCATAGATACAAAAGACAGACTTTACCATATAGCCTGGCATACAAAAAGTGATTACCTTTGCAATCAAAAACCATACCTATACATCCTATGGACAAAATACTGATAGCTATATTCCTTGGCGGCGGTACCGGCAGCGTACTGCGCTACTGCGTACAGATGATGCTCCACGAGCGCATCGTCCCCTACTCTTTCCCATGGGCTACGTTCACAGTCAATATCCTCGGAAGTTTCCTCATCGGGCTATTTTATACCTTATCTGCCCGTTTCAACCTTTCTACCGAAATACGGCTGTTGCTGACTACAGGTCTGTGCGGAGGATTCACCACCTTCTCCACTTTCAGCAATGACGGACTGATTCTGATAAAGCAAGGATTCTACGGAATGTTTGCCTTATATACCTTGTTAAGTATCACATTAGGAGTCCTTGCTGCTTTCGCCGGCGGTACCTTCGGACGCTGTATATAACTCCAAACACCCCCTATGAAACCCAGTAAACCTTTTGTCATGCCTCCCGTACGCATCATTCCTCCTACCTTAGAGGGACAAAAGCCCCCTAAGAGGTATCGACCTAAGCGACTCTCACATAAGAGGTATACGCCTTAATCTACTTGACATACGGGGAACCATCGCCAATACTTCCCAAACCATGGACCTGACTGCACTTCTCAGCATTACAATAAAGGATTAAAAACGAAAAACAATTCCCTATTTTCAATTGTTAGTAAGATAGTTTATAATTAAAATTGACTGAATATGAAAATAGAGAAGATTATCGGACGTGAAATCCTCGATTCAAGAGGTAACCCAACTGTAGAAGTAGACGTAACCTTGGAATCCGGCTTCATAGGCCGTGCATCTGTCCCGTCAGGAGCATCCACGGGAGAACACGAAGCATTGGAACTGCGTGACGGTGACAAAAAACGTTACGGAGGCAAAGGTGTCCTGAAAGCCGTGAACAATATCAATAATATCATTGCTCCCAAGCTCATCGGTATGTCCGCCCTCGACCAGATGGGTATCGACCATGCCATGCTTGCACTGGACGGAACCAAAACGAAAGCCAATCTGGGTGCCAATGCCATCCTCGGCGTATCTCTTGCCGTGGCCAAGGCTGCCGCCGCTTACCTCGACATCCCACTCTACCGATATATCGGTGGTACAAATACCTATGTGATGCCCGTACCGATGATGAACATCATCAACGGCGGTTCGCACAGTGACGCTCCCATTGCTTTCCAGGAATTCATGATACGCCCCGTAGGTGCCACTTCCTTCCGCGAAGGTCTGCGTATGGGTGCCGAAGTGTTCCATGCACTGAAGAAAGTCCTGAAAGACCGTGGCCTCAGCACAGCAGTAGGCGATGAAGGAGGTTTTGCTCCTAATCTGGAGGGTACAGAAGATGCCTTGAACTCCATCATTGCCGCCATCAAGGCTGCCGGATACGAACCGGGCAAAGATGTAATGATTGCCATGGACTGCGCTTCTTCCGAGTTCTACCATGACGGCATCTACGATTATACTAAATTCGAAGGCGAAAAAGGAAAGAAGCGTACAGCCGACGAACAGATTGACTATCTGGAAGAGTTAATCAACAAGTATCCCATCGACTCTATCGAAGACGGCATGAGCGAAAACGACTGGGACGGCTGGAAAAAACTGACCGACCGTATCGGTAACCGTTGCCAGTTGGTAGGAGACGATTTGTTCGTCACCAATGTGGACTTCCTTGCAATGGGTATCGAAAAAGGTTGCGCCAACTCCATATTGATTAAAGTAAACCAGATAGGTTCGTTGACCGAAACACTGAACGCCATCGAAATGGCACACCGCCACGGATATACTACCGTAACTTCCCATCGTTCCGGTGAAACGGAAGATTCGACTATCGCAGACATAGCCGTAGCTACCAACAGTGGACAAATCAAGACCGGTTCACTGAGCCGTTCAGACCGTATGGCAAAATACAACCAACTTCTTCGTATCGAAGAAGAGCTGGGAAGCAATGCGGTGTATGGATATAAGAAAGTGATAGGTGATGAGTGATTTGCCGGTGTCTTTCTTTACCGGAAGACAGAGCTTATAAAGAAAAAAGCATTTATTAAATGTAAGAAGGGGCGAACCGTCACAGTCCGCCCCTTCTCTTTTTAACCTTAAATCAACAATCAATCTACTACCTTAAAGAAAACTGCTTCTCCACTTTGGCTATCCGGTGCCACCCAAAGAGCAAAGTCTCCGACTTCCACCGTCTTCACCATATCTATATTCCAGAAAGCAAGTTCACTTATCGGAAGTTCAAACGATACATTTTTCTTCTCGCCCGGCTTCAATGTGATGCGAGCAAAGCGTTTCAGCTCCCTCACCGGACGGGTCACCGAAGCGAACTTGTCCTGCACGTAAAGCTGGGCTACCTCAGTACCTTCATACTTTCCGGTATTCTCAAGGTCGAAAGTCACAGTCAGCACATCTTCCTTCTTCAGATTGGCTGACGAGAGTTTCACATTATCATATTTGAACGTCGTATACGACAGACCGTAGCCAAAAGGATACAGCGGATCGAAACCAGCATCCATATAGAAAGAGGTACATCCCAACGAAGTCTGCCCCGCTTCCAACGGAATGTCATTCAGCAAAACCTCATTCCGCGTAGCCGGACGTCCGGAACTGTTATGAGCATAATAAACCGGTATTTGTCCTACCATCTTCGGGAACGTCACCGGAGTCTTGCCACTTGGCACAGCCTTGCCCCACAACAAGTCGGCCAATGCCGGTCCTCCCATAGTTCCGGGATGGAACGAATAAAGTACAGCAGACGAGAGTTCGACTTCCTTTCCTATGGTCAACGGACGCCCTGCCATTACGACAGTAACCACCGGTTTTCCTGTTTTCGCCAAAGCGGCAATCAGTTCGCTTTGCGCACCTTGCAGGTTCAAGTCGGCCAGACAATGCGCCTCTCCTGAAAGAATAGCCTCTTCGCCTACAAACGCCAAAATAACATCAGCACGTGCAGCGGCAGCAGCGGCTTTGGCAACACCTGCCATATTCTTGTCACGGCTATAAGTCAGACCGGGCTCGTATATCACCTGCACTTTGTCCCCCACCAGTTCCTTGATAGCCTTCAACGGTGTCACGGTTTTTGTCTTGTCACCATCAAATATCCAGGTACCCAATTGGTCATAAGGTGCATTTGCCATCGGACCTACCACAGCAACCGTCTTTACCGAAGATTGCAGAGGCAATGTCTCCTTTTCGTTCTTCAGCAAGATGGCCGATTCCACAGCAGCTTTCTTGGCAGCCTCCAGATGAGAAGGAGCATAAAGTTCCTCTATACGTTTCTCATCTACATAAGGGTTATCAAACAATCCTAAACGGTACTTGACGCGCAGAATATTCCGCACTGCATCATCTATAGCAGATTCCTTGACTTTTCCTTCTTTTATCAACTCCGGCAGTTCCTTGACAAACGTATAGCTGACCATCTCCATATCCACACCGGCATTCACCGCCTTCATTGCTGCCTCTTTAAAATCGGCAGCAAAGCCATGTGCCATCATTTCGGCTACCGAAGCCCAGTCTGACACTACTATTCCATCAAATCCCCATTCACCACGAAGCACATCTTTCAAAATAAAAGTGTTTCCGGTAGACGGTGCTCCATCATTGTCATTGAACGAAGTCATGAAAGTAGCTGCTCCTGCCTTGGCTACAGCTTCAAAAGGAGGAAGGTATACATCCCTCAAACGACGCTCCGGAATGAAAGTGGAATTATAATCACGCCCGCCCTCGGCAGCACCATAACCTACAAAATGTTTAGGACATGCGGCTATGGAAGTCGGACTGTTCAGCGAATCTCCCTGGAAACCTTCGACCATAGCAACACCCATCACTGAAGTCAAATAAGTATCTTCGCCACATCCTTCGGCCATACGCCCCCAACGGGGATCGCGAGCCACATCTATCATCGGTGCAAATGTCCAGCGGATACCCACGGCAGAAGCCTCCACAGCCGCTACCCGTGCACCATCCTTAGCCACCTGCGGGTTGAAAGATGCCGCTTGTCCCAAGGGAATAGGAAATATGGTCTTGAAACCATGGATCACATCACGCGCCATCAGCAAGGGGATGCCCAAGCGGGACTCCTCCATTGCCACACGCTGCAAGGCATTGACACGCACCGGATCTACTTCATTCAGGATAGACCCGACTTCACCTTTCTTTATCAATCCGCTCATATCCTCTATGTTACCATAAGAAGAAATCTGGTTCATCTGCCCAATTTTTTCTTCCAATGTCATACGGGACAACAGCGCTTCTATTTTCTGCTCGATGACTGCGTCATTTTTTGTATCCTGCACTTGAGTACAAGATATAAAAGGAAGCAGCAATAAACAAGCAGAGAGCATTTTCATTGTTTTCATCTTTAATCTATTACTTGAAATGGAACATTTGCTGTAGAGACAAAACCCGTATTATCAAGTATATATACGTACAAACGATATTCCCCGGGAACTTTAATCATAGTCTCATACACATTCTTGTCTGACACGGCCACGTCACCCATTCTTTCCGGACGTGGTTCATAAGAACCTCCAAAACCCAAGACTGTAGCCTCTTTCAGTACTTCCCACACATAAGTCAAAGAATCATTCTCCTTATCTGTGACGGAAACCTCCGCTTTAAATAAAGTACCTGCTTTGATACGGACATTATCAATGGCACTTTTACCATTGATAGTCATGCCCCGAACTATCGGAGCCGTTTCATCCAATTCCTTGCCGGTCCACACTCTTTGCATAGCCTCCACCATAGGAGTCTTTTCTCCTTTCAGAGGCAGCATATCCACCGTGTCTTCTACAAACATACTGAACCAAGTAGGCGTACGTTCTTCTTTTTGTCCCCACAAGAATACAAAAGAGCCCAAGCAACGGGTATTGGCAGAAATATATTGCGTATAACGCTCTTCGTATACCTGTCGTTTTTCTTCACTGGTCTGCTCTATGGGTGCCTTCCACTCGGTTGACGCTGTTTCCCACCAACCGGTCGGTCCCCACTCGGTAATCATAAATGCACCCTTGTAGTCCGACCGGTCAACAACAGCCTGCACCTCTCCCATCGGACCATATACATTGATGCCCACATAATCGAGAGACGGAGCATACTTTGCCACAGAGTCCAATGCCGACGGATTGTAGGAAATCACTGTCGAAACCAGATGACGCTTGTCTATCGACTTAATCAGCTGTGCCAGTTCTTCCACAAAATTCCATGCGGCAGCTATATTGGCATTTCCCAACTCAATTTCATTGCCAATACCCCAAGCCAGCAAACTCGTATCATTCTTGAACGTTTCTGCCAACAAGCGGACTTCTTCGCGCATCTTGTTCTTATATTCATCATCGTAATAGCGTATGGAGTCTTTGGTCATGCCTATTCCCTGCATTACGTACATGTTGTGCTCTGAAGCCAATGCCAGGTTTTTCTTTATCTCCTCCACATTACCTCCCCAGGTTCTGAAGGCATTGGCACCACTCTGGGCGGCAATGTCTAACCGATATGTGCCGCCTACGCCTTTAATATAGGTTTCTCTTCCGTCAATGGAAAGTTTATAACCGTCTGCCGCTTTCTCTATTACAATGCCGTCTAAAGAAGAAGAAGAACAGGCAGACAACAAAACTAAACAGATAAAAATAAATATTTTTTCTTTTTTCATTATCAATTGTTCTAAAGCATAAGGTATGCTATGTTATAAATAAAAAAAGCATTTAACCTTCATTTTCAAACTTCATAAAAAAACAGTTCTACTTCTTCTGAAATACACGTACATAATCCACCTTCATCGTTACAGGAAGAGCAGACTCATCCACACCGTTCATTCCACCCCAATCACCGCCCCAAGCCAGATTCAGAATGGGATAGAAAGCATAATGGAAAGGCCATTGATTATGACCAGCTCCCAATTGTTGCTTGGTAACAGCCAACTGTACCTTGCCATCCACGTATGTAGTGATGGCATCTTCTGTCCACTCTAAAGCATAGAGATGAAATTCTCCTTCTGCCTGTTCTATAGTCATGGCATGTGTTTTCTGCGTACCTATAGTATGATTATAATCTTGCGTATGGATAGACGAAGAGACTTCGTTGGGCACGACTCCCACTTCCTCCATAATGTCTATTTCACCACACATGGGCCATGGATTAGTATTCCAGTCATTATCAACTGGCATCATCCAAAAAGCCGGCCACGTCCCCTTGCCTTCAGGCAACATGATACGTGCTTCAAAGTAACCGTATTTCCAACCAGTATTCACTTTAGCATACACACGACCAGAGTAAATTTTACCATCGGAGCCTTTGAAACAATTTATATTCAACTTACCGTCCACAAGTTCTGTCACACGCTTTCCGTCAGCGGAACCATTAACGTAATTCTGAAGTTCATTGTTTACCCACCCTGCTCCTTGAACTTCGTGTGTCCAGTCATTGCCGAGAGATATACCCTCATTAAATTCATCATGCCAAACTAACCGATACCCCTCAGGAATATTGATATCCAGATCTTCAGCCGATTCTTGAATAACTGTTACCGTTACTTTCTCTGCACCAGCCACAACCTCAACTGTACCCGTACGGGAAATCTTTGCATCATTAGCTAAAGTGGTCACAACAATCTCCTCACCGTTTTTTTCTGCGCTAATCCAACTATCATTGGATTTCACATTCCATTCGCCAGAAGCAATAACAGATAAGACAAAATTTTCTCCTACAGAATTAGAATACAACTCAGTCTGTGACACTGATAAAGGAGCCGCTTGCGTAAGAGGAATAGATACACGAGTAGCACCAGATTTAACCACCACTGTACCAGTACGAGAAGTAGTACCCGTATGAGCACTGACTATAACTGTCGCTGTGCCTTGGCTAGAAGAAGAACCTATTACATTTACTTTGACCCATGAACTGCAATCATCAGAGGCAAAAGCTGTCCACTCTTTACCGGAACAAACCACATTCACCACATATTGGCTAGCTTGTGCAACAGCCTCTATCTTTTCAGGAGAACATTTAATGGTAACATCCTCGGATTGCGGTTCCTTGTCATCGTTACTGCCACAAGCAATCAACGAAAACAAAAGAATAGATAATAGACAATAGTATTTCATATATATTTCTTTATAACATAAGTAGAGAAAAAGGGAAAGGATGAAATTCCAGCAATTGCCAAGATAACACACATCCTTCCCCCCCTTTTATAATTCACTGTTTTTTAGTAGACCAATATCCTATCCAATACTAGTCTTCAATCTCTATGAGTCTGGAAAATAATATCCTTAATAGTCACTTTTGTGTCAACAGGATTTCCACCAAAATCCAAGACTAAAGATATAGCATGCATATCTTTAGGCGCCTTTTTATTTGCAACCCAAAATTTATTATCTTCATTACCCAACAAATCCGTCTGTTCTGCAAAGAAGAAATTGTCATCATGTTTGACATCAGGTTCATCAGTCTGAACCAGTTTTACTGTCACTCCCTTCAAATCAGTACTAGGATTTAGAGTGACACAGAAATCATAGGCAGTTTCTGTATCGGCTGACAAATCTGTAACAAACGAGAACTGGTTCTGCCATTGTGCTTCAGTAGCATCAGGGAAAGTGAGTGTATAAGCATTTCCATCCACCACCAAATCAGGATTAGGTCTAGCACTCCAATCCGGGTTTACATAGAAGAAAGTATTGGTAAAGGTTGCCCCGTTCCAAAGATTGTCTTCACTATCCACCTTTACCCAAGAAGGTTCAGGCTCTTGTACTTCAGGAATTTCCGTACCGTCATCATTAGCATGGTCTTTCAAGACAAAGCTTTCCAAAGTAATATCCGTATTAGCTTCATTACCACCAAAATCAAGTGCAAACTTCAAGTCGGTAATATTCACACCGGGTACGTTACTGAACCATATACATTTGGGCTCATTAGCATCTAAAGCCACACGCTGCATATTGATAAACGTATTGTCATCCCCCTTCTGCTGTACTTTAACCGTCACGCCCGGATGTTTGGTAGTAGAAGTAATTATCACTGAAAAATCATAGGTTTTATCCACAGACAAAGCAATTGCCTTATCCAATTCCACATGCATCTGAGCTTGCCACTGATCGGTAGTAGCTTCCGGTAAGGAAACAACAAATGCACCATTCTGATAAGTATATTTTGGATCTGCAATCTGCCCCCATCCTGGAGCATAGTAGAAAGATGCCACATTGAAAGTTACTCCCTTAAACATGTTAAATTCACTATCTTCCACAAAACCACCAAAACCGTTCATAATAGTCTTCTCTATTTCAAAGGTTTTAGTTATCGAACCATCACTGATGCCATTTGCGTTCTTTACTTTACATTCTACTGTATATGAACCTTTTTTACGATAATATTTAGAAAAGCCATATGAGGCTTGATAAGCGCCGTCAATTATCCAAATCGGAGACACTCCAGGAGCAGAAGTAAATTCAAAGTTTGCATAATTGGTTGTCTGATCTACAGTAACTTTAAAGTTATCAGTATAATCCGATGCTTGTGGGATATTGCCATTGGCTCCCGTAAAATCTTCAGGCGAACATGAAGTCATTGCAAAACCAGCAACCAACACGCCTGCTATATATTTAAATATATTTTTCATATCAATTATTTGTTAATGGAGTTATGGTAAACTATTTATAAGCATTCTGAACCAAAGCAGGGTCAGAATCCAACTCACTTTGTGCAATAGGAATGTATTTCTTCTTGGCAGTCCAAGAATTGGTACGGTAGCCATATTCATCTGGGACAAGTGCAGTAGTAGCCTTGTTTTTAGATGATGCTCCACTAATTCCTTCAGCACGTACCAAATCAAAATAGCGTTTACCTTCGCCAACAAATTCCAAATGACGCTCTGTGAGGACATCGTCAACTGTGACACTCGCAAGTTCAGCCAAACCGGCACGGGTACGAACTTCGTTCAACCATGTCTTAGCCTCCCCAGTACTACTTCCACCTGTACGAAGAGAAAGTTCTGCAGCATTGAGCAATGTTTCAGCATAACGATAATAACGATAGTTGTTATTATAGTTCAAATTCTGGTCACCGGAAGACTGCTTGAAGTTCTTATCATACGGACGATATTTTTGCAACCAAATATGAGTATCTTGATAACGTTTCGTATATTCTACATCTTCGGCAATCACCCAGCAAGTTGCATCACGACGTTTGTCTTGTTCACTAAACATTTGATAAGTTTCAAGACGCATGGGCATAAATCCCCAACCATCATTACCCTTTGACCAACCATCATCACCAGGGAAAGAGTTAGGAGAAATCAAAGTAGGAAGCACTGTGCCACCAACAGCTAACGGACTTCCCCAGCCACGTTCGTTATTAGTTTGCTCATAATTAATTTCCCAGATAGATTCGTCACACCATTCACCTTCCGTTTCCCAGATGTTGGCAAAACTAGGATTCAATCTAAAGCTAGGACTATCAATAAGCTCCTTCATATAACCTAAAGCTTTTGAAAAACGACTTTCATCATTCTGATACATTACCATTTCAGCATATATCATATAAGCCATAGCTTGAGTGACACGTCCCAACTGACCTTCGTCATCAACTTCTTTACCATCTTTGATTGTTTTATAATATTTCAAAGGTAGCACCTTAGAGTCAATTACAGCTTCAAGTTCCACAATCAACTCAGCATAAACCTGATCGGCAGTATATTGCGGAGCCGTATAAGGAGGTTCGGAAAGATTCTCCAAATAGAAAGGTACATTACCAAAATAATGCCACAACATATTATAATAGAAAACACGTAGTAAACGGGCTTGCATCTCATAGAGTTTACGATTGGCCTCAGTAACATCAGTACCCCAATCAAGATATTTCAGTAAGTCATTACAACGTTTGATGCCAGAATAATCCACAGTCCAAAGAGAGCCAAGTGTATTATTTTCATTAGCTTCATAATTAAATAACATATGCCAATTCTGCATATCGGTCTTGGTTGCACCACCTACCCAAAAATTATCGCCCATAATTTCACCGTCAATATTCAAGGCATTGTACTGTCCCAATCCCCAATCTGGCCAATGGAGAGGGTCATAGGCGGCAATCAGAGCTTCCTGAATATGCTCGTCCGTAGTATAATAATCTTCCAATGGTTCACCTGTCGGATTTTCCACCTCAAGAAAACTGTCACTGCAACTGGTAATCAACACTGTAGCGGCAGCAAGTAAGCCTATTGCTAATATTTTATTTGTTTTCATATAATTCTTATGTTTTTAAATTAGAAAGAAACATTTACACCTACTGTATATGTACGAGCCTGCGGATAAATACCACGGTCAACACCAAGAGAAGTTGCACCTGAAGAAATTTCAGGGTCAAATCCCCAATATTTGGTCCAAGTCACAAGATTTTCAGCTTGTACATATACGCGCAGACGTTCAATAGTGAGTTTGCGAGTAAGAGTCTTAGGCAATGTATATCCCAAAGTAATATTCTTAAGACGAAGATATGAACCATCACAAACATAAAGATCAGATACCATCCAGTTCGTTGCATTACCGACAGCCAGACGAGGATACTTATTAGAAGTACCTTCACCAGTCCAACGTCCCAACATCCAAGAAGGATAGTTACCAGAAGCAACATCTGTACGATAAGTGCCATCAAACACATCAGCACCAGCCACACCTTGGAAGAAAATATTAAAATCAAAGCCTTTCCAATCAGCATTGAGATTCAAACCATAAGTCCAATCCGGAGTACCATTACCAATGTTAGTACGGTCATCTGCCGAGATGCTGCCATCACCATTTACATCCACAAAACGTGTATCACCAGGAACCGCATCCGGCATAATCATTTTACCATCTTTATTGACATAAGCACGAACTTCATCCATATTCTGGAAAACACCGTCAGTCTTGTAACCATAGAAATAGGGGAAAGGTTGTCCGTTAGAGCCGCGTGTACCGCCGCCAGAGAATCCTTGAATACCATCTAAATCCATATAGCCAGTATCATTACCCAAATTCTTCAATTCATTTTTAAGATAAGTAGCATTTCCCTTTACTGCAAATTTAGCATCAGCAATATTCCATTTATAGCCAAGTTCAAACTCAAAGCCACTATTTTCCATATCACCTACGTTACCAAGAGGTTTAGTTTCACCTACATAACTCGGGATAGGCATCGTAATAATCATACCATTGGTTTTCTTTATGTAATAGTCGGCACTGAACGTTAAAGCATTATTAAAGAATCCCAAATCAATACCTAAGTCAGTTTGCTCACTCTCTTCCCATTTCAAATCAGGATTTGCCAAACGTTGTGCTTTAGAACCATTCCATTTGATGGCATCTTTACCCAAAAGAACATTATTACCCATGGCTGTCAATGAAGTATAACCAAATTCGGCTATGTTATCATTACCATTCTTACCCCAACTAGCACGAACCTTTAAGTTAGACAACCATTCTCGCGTATCAGCCATAAATTCTTCATTTGTCACATTCCATCCCACAGATACTGAAGGGAATGTACCATATTTATTATTAATACCAAAACGACTTGAACCATCACGACGGATTGTAGCCTGAATCATATAGCGTTCATTATAGTTATAACTCAAACGAGCAAACATAGATGACATTCTATGTTCTGTATAAGGACCTCCATAAACGCCATACTGAACTGTAGCACCAGTAATATTACCATTTTCATCCTTTGTATATTCAACATTCCCTGTAGCATAATCAATAGAAGGTTTATTAGGATTCACCAGATTCCAGCGGTTACCACCAAGTTGGTCTCCTTTATATTTAAGGGCAGACTGTCCCAATACAACACCAAATGTATGTTTGCCAATAGTTTTATCATAAGTCAATGTATTTTCAATCTGCCATGTCACATTCTGTGCCTTGAATGAAGATGCACTAGTATGTGTTGCCTTATTATTAGCAGAGAGATAATACTTACTCTTGGTAGCCCCTTCATTACCCCAAAATCCCATATCAGCACTATAATTGAAGTGATACTTCAAATTATCCCACAATTGGAGATCAATAGAAAACTTTGGAACAAACTTATGTGACCAATTCTTTGTAGGAGTCAACGTCATCATAGCCAGCGGATTATTCATTTCTTGATAAGCTCCTCCGTAGCCAGGTACTGTATAAGGATCACCATTTGCATCACGAGGCAAATCAAAATCTTTATAAGTTTCAATCATCTTTTCAGCTGCATCACCAGTCAATGTAGGGGTCAAAATAGGAGACAGATAAAGAGCCGAACCCAAAATTGAACCGAATTCAGAGTTAGTGCCAACACCTGTTGAATGCGTACGCATATAAGCCAAATTTACACCTAAATCCAATTTATTAAGGAAACCGCGTTCTTTAGATGCATCAATTAGATTATATTGAGTATTGGAACGAACAGTCAAACGGTCATAATTAGAATGTCCGTGATTACCACCAACAATACCATCTTGTGAATAATACCCCAAAGATAAATAATAATTTACTTTTTCTGATGCACCACTAACTGTCACATCATGATTCACTACCGGAGCATTGTCATAGAAAACAAGATCTTGCCAATCAGTGCCAAACCCTTTGATAGAATTTCCATTAGCATCAATCAAATTATAAGGATCTGCATAAATTGGAGCCTGACCACCATTCACATTGGCTTCATTCTGAAGGATAGCATAGTCTGTCGCACTAGTTACATCACGTTTCTTCCATGCGCTCTGCCAACCATAAGAAAAATTGTAATTAATCTGTGCCTTACCCATCTTACCTTTCTTGGTAGTTACTAGAATAACGCCATTAGCAGCACGTGCACCATAAATAGCACCAGAAGCAGCATCTTTCAAGACTTCGATAGACTCGATATCATTAGGATTTACAAAATCAAGACCACCACCAATAGGCATACCGTCTACAATGTAAAGGGGATCACTATTGTTAATAGTACCAATACCACGTACACGTACACGAGGAGAATCACCCGGCTGACCAGAAGCAGAAGTTACATCCACACCTGCAGCCAAACCTTTCAATGCATTATCCATACGCACCGGAGATTTGTTTTCCAAATCCTCACTACTAACTTTGGCAATAGATGCTGTTACCACACTTTTTTTCTGAACACCATATCCCACCACTACTACTTCGTCCAGCGTTTCTGAATCTTCCTGAAGAACTATTTTCAAGGAAGTTTTTCCATTTATCGCAACTTCTTGTGACTTAAAACCAATATAAGTAATAGAAAGTGTTGCGTCGGCAGGAACCGACAATGTAAAATTACCGTCCAAATCAGTAATTCCACCATTGGTAGTACCTTTAACTACCACATTTACTCCAGGCAACGGTTCATTATCCGAACCGCTTACCACTGTACCTTTTACCTGTATATTTTGGGCATATACAGAAGCCAAGGTAAAGCTTAACAGAAATAAAACTGATAATAACTTTTTCATAAGTTTTACTAAATTAAGATTAACGTTTCTCGGTTTTGTCCTCAATCGAACAGTGCAAACATAGAGTAAAAGGCAATAAAACAAACAAGAAACAATCATTCTTAAATACGTCAAATACAAAATTCAAATACGTTATCAATACGTCATTAATAAATAACTTATTAATAATCAATAGTTAATATATACTTTCAAGTATTACGTCACAACATGTTATAGAACACAAAAGGGAGAAATTTAACATTCCTCCCTTCCATGCACTTCCTTCTTTTAAAGGAAGTTAATATCTAAAGGCTACAGTTTATTGCTTAAATAATCCGTCAAACTATCCTCTCTCTCTAAAGCGAACTTCTTACGAAGACGATAACGGATTGTTTCAACTCCACGAACCGAAATATTCAACAGAGGAGCTATTTCTTTCGTGGAAAGATTCATCTTTAGATAAGCGCACATCATGCGTTCGTTGTGGGAAAGTTCCGGATGCTTGGCATGAAGACGTTTCATAAAATTGTTATGTATCAAGTCAAACTGGTCTTCAATACGCTTCAAGACCTCATCACTCTGTATATTACCGTCTATTTTATTATTGATAAGTATAAGTTGCTGTTTCCCTTCACGAGCCCCCTCACCCTTCAGCAAGGCGGATACTTTAAGTATCTCCGACTTGATTTCAGTCAGCATTTCATTCTTACGGACAAAGTTTATCATCAGATTGGCCATTTCCTGGCTCTTATGTTGCAAATCGTATTCCAATTTTTCTTTCTCCAGCTGCATAATCTGCTTTTCCTGACGAGCTTTCTCCTCTTCGTACTCCCTTTCCATATCGTGCAACTCTTTGTCCTTCTCGACCACCGCCTGCTGTTTCTTCCGCTTCACACGGACATCATCCCAGCGATAGACATACCATAAGGCAAGCAAAGCCAAGATGATATAACAAACGTATGCAGCAGCACTGCGATACCACGGTGGAAGTATACGGAAGGCGATTGTATCCGATGATGTCGTACCGTCAGGAAAGACCGCCTTGACTTCAAACGTATATTCCCCTTCCGACAAGCTGCTATACTCCTTGGTGCGTACCGTTGTGAAATCGGACCAGCCTCCCTTATTCAAACGATATTGAAAATGGATATCATCCCCTACCGAAAAAAAAGAAAGGGCATAGTCAAAACGAACGGAATTCATGGAATAAGCTATCACCGGAACCGGCTTCTCTCCTAAAAAGTTTGCGGTATATACCAATGAATCCTTGGGATAAGACAGATACATGTTCCTTATATATAAGGAGTGGCTACGATCTTGACGCTCTCTTACGGCCGGGATGCTGAATAAAGCGAAACCTCCTTCATTAGGAACCACCATCAGCGAATCTGAAAGAGGAATAATCGTTTCAAAACCGGGTACCAGTTCAATCAGCGATTGCTGGATGGGATTAATGCTTGTATTCGCCCCCCGCTTATAGGTACCCAGATTGGCAATACAGATTTCGTGAGAGCTCAAACTAATCAACTTATCGTGATACTCCAAGATACGCGAATAGGCCGCGGTGCCATTCAAAAGGTTGTTCATATCCGGACAAGGCTCCATGACATCTTTATGAGGATTATGCTTATAGATTCCCCGGGGAGTGGCAAAATACACCCGGTCTTCTATCTTCGCTATATACATATCACGTCCTACCGGAAAACCATCCTTCGCGCTATATTCCTTTATACGAACAGCTTTTGTCAAATCATTATCCAAATCCACACGGGTAACATGATCTGTATTGTACACCCAAATCACCTTATCGCTTTCCTGCTCAAAAAGACGGCAAGAATCGTTCATACCCTCAATCTTGCCAACCACCTGCCATTCTCCATTCTTTTTCCCAACCAAATAAATACCGTTATATACCCCGACATACATAAGGTCCGTACGTCCTGCCACAAGTTGGCAACACCAGGCGCCGGCAATATCCGTCACGCGTTTTACGGAAGTGCCATTGATAAGGAAAATACCACGGTCGTGCAGACAGAAGAGTTCATCACCTATACGGCAAAGGTTCCAGACCTGTCCGCTGGATTGGGGCATCGGACGGATATCCGGCAAATCACCGTTCATCTGTACCGGATAAGAGGTGTAATACAAACCCCGATTGGTACCTAAATAAAGATAGCCGCCTTCTACAGCCGCCGTATATCCCGTGCCGTAGGAATAGGGATAGGAATAGAGATTCGTAAAAGGAGAACTCAGACAGACGTAGTCAATGCCGCTATCCAGACCGGCCCAGAGGTTTCCGGTCGTATCGAAGGAGACAGAAAGCACCGTATTGTTACGCAAGCCGTTGTTCTCATTGAAATATTTTAGTTGCATGGTGCTGCAATCCACCAGTACCAATCCTTTATGAATGGTTCCCAAGGCAATCTTATCATCCTTTTTGGCCACGCAAAAGACTTCATTCTCACGCATAAACTCTTCGGCACCGGTGATAAACGGTTCCATCGTACGCCCGTCACAATAGTAAAGTCCGTTGTATGCAGTCACCACCAGAACACCTTTCTTATAAGGTATAATGCCACGAATACGCTTGGAAGCTAACGCATCGGCACCCTGAAGAGGGAAAAAAGTGTTTCCAACCAAAAGCCATACGCCTCTGTCCGTACCGATGTAAAGAATACCATTGACCATATTGGAACAGTCTATCTTGGCATTCATTTCAATGGCGGTATATTTTCCGTTCAGGTACTTCACCACGCACCCGTCCCCTTGGAAATACAAGATATTGTCAGTCTCATGGATGCCCCACACGTTTCCAAGAAAACGAACGGAACTCTCCAAAGTATCGGACATGCAATGATAGGCCAAAGAACCGTCCGCATCCGGTTCATAATAGCCGAACTCATTGATGCCCCCCACATAAATTCTTTTTTGGGTAGCAGAAGCCAGAACGGAACGCACATCGGAAGCATTGTTCAATGGAAACACATTCCAGACATTACCATCAAATTGCACCATACCGTTCTTGTTGGCGAAATATACCCACTTGTCATCATAGGGTGCTATCTGCCAAGTCTGGGTCCCCTTGCCATAAACACTTTTATCAAAATTGACGATAAAGCTATTCCAGCCGGCAATTGCTTCGACCAAAGGGAGAAAAAGAAAAAGGCAGAAAAAAAGGTAAAATGACAATATGTGTTTGTTCATGCGTATAATGACTATATAGTTAGTTGTACAAAAATAATGCTTATTTTCAAGGTAGCGCACAATAGCCTATCAGTTTTTTCGTCCCCGACTATTATTTTCTTCTCGAATGGCAATCTTTTGCATCACTATACTTTAGATTCCGGTATACTAAGAAGTATTCGTCCGACAGTTGTTGAATTATCGTCCGACAGCTGTCGGACGATAATTCAACAACTGTCGGACGATAAGGTTACATATGTCGGACGAATACTTTTTAGTAAAAGGAATATTTGTCCATCGTAATGCCGGAAAGAATCCGTACCTCCCCTCCAAAGTGTCTGTATAAGGAGGCCGTGAAGAGGGATAGAATAGAGAATCTAAAAAAACAAATAAAAAAATCGCCGCAAGCTATTGCAGATTTCAAAATAATGCCTACCTTTGCAACCGCAAAACGAAAACGGGTAAGTCCTATACGGCCAGCTCCCTTCGAATCCTCCAGGGCTTGATCGCAGCAAAGGTAGTTGGTTGTAGCGGCGCGATATAGCAAGCTTACCCACCCGCCTCTTTAGCTCAGTTGGCCAGAGCACGTGATTTGTAATCTCGGGGTCGTTGGTTCGAATCCGACAAGAGGCTCGAAAGAAAAGCAGATGATACGAAAGTGTTACCTGCTTTTTTCTTTTTGCCCCGCAAAGAATCCTCTAATTTATTTAAAATCTACACATCGGCTTGCCCTTGAATCCAACTATATTTGTACCTTTGCATATTATTTCTAAGAAAGATGGCAGAAAATAGAGGTTACATGCAACGATACGCAATGCTGTTCGGTACCTATATGGGAGGTTTTTGGATATTGAAGTTCATACTCTTTCCTGTGGGGCTGTCGGTTCCTTTTTTACTTTTCCTTTTCATGGGACTCACGCTATGCGTACCTTTTATGGGATATTATTATGCACGGATGTATCGTAATCAGGTATGCGGAGGCGGCATCAGCTTCCTGCATGCATGGGTATTCACCGTTTTCATGTATATGTTTGCCGCGCTGCTTGCCGCCGTGGCACACTACATCTACTTCAGATTCATAGACCACGGATATGTGATAAACACGTGCGAAACGATGGTAGACACGCTTGCCCAAAGCAACATGCCGGGAATGGATTCGTACATCGCCACCTATCAGGAAGCTCTGGAAACAGCCCGACTGCTCAGCCCTATCGACATTACGCTACAGATGATATCGTCCAATGTGTTTTGGGGTTCGATACTGGCTTTCCCCACCGCCTTGTTCGTGATGAGACGCAAGAAAGACGACGCTCCGGCAAAGTGACGGAACAGCAAAAAGAAATGTTATTTCAATTGTAAAATAGAAAAATCATACATCAATGGATATTTCAGTTGTCGTACCACTATATAATGAAGAAGAATCACTCCCCGAATTGTTCGCATGGATTGAGCGGGTGATGAATGCCAACGGCTTTTCATACGAAGTGATTTTCGTTAACGACGGAAGTACCGACCGTTCCTGGCAGGTAATCGAGCAATTGCAGGCACAAGCTCCGGACAAGGTACGGGGCATTAAGTTCCGCCGCAACTACGGGAAGTCGCCGGCATTGTTCTGTGGTTTCGAACAAGCACAAGGCGACGTCGTGATAACCATGGACGCCGACCTGCAGGACAGTCCCGACGAAATACC
The DNA here is from genome assembly GCF_013874375.1 of Bacteroides sp. CACC 737. NCBI lineage: Bacteria > Pseudomonadati > Bacteroidota > Bacteroidia > Bacteroidales > Bacteroidaceae > Bacteroides > Bacteroides sp. CACC 737. The sequence goes on along the minus strand of NZ_CP059408.1, from coordinate 707,881 downwards.
CGAACTCTACCGCATGATTACCAAAGAGGGCTACGACCTCGTATCGGGCTGGAAGCAGAAACGTTACGACCCGTTGTCGAAGACCCTCCCCACCAAATTGTTCAATGCCACCGCCCGCAAAGTATCGGGCATCAAAAACCTGCACGACTTTAATTGCGGACTGAAGGCATATCGCAAAGAGGTGGTCAAGAATATAGAGGTATACGGCGAAATGCACCGCTACATCCCCTACCTGGCCAAGAACGCCGGCTTCAAGAAAATCGGCGAGAAAGTGGTGCACCACCAGGCACGCAAATATGGAAAGACCAAGTTCGGGCTGAACCGTTTTGTAAACGGGTATCTGGACTTGCTTTCCCTTTGGTTCCTTTCCCGGTTCGGCATCAAGCCCATGCATTTTTTCGGATTGCTGGGTTCGCTGATGTTCATCTTCGGCTTCATAGCCGTGGTCATAGTGGGTGTCAGCAAGTTGTACTACATGCACCATGGCATGCCTTACCGCCTTGTGACGGACTCTCCCTACTTCTACCTCTCGTTGACCTCCATGATTATCGGCACGCAACTGTTCGTGGCAGGATTCCTCGGAGAGCTGATTTCACGTAATGCCCCGGAACGAAACAAATATCAAATAGAGAAAACCATTTAACGATGAAAAAATTAGTCAGACTTGTCATATTCGGAGCTATCCTTTGCCCGATAATAAGCATAGCTATCTCCTGCTCGGAGGAGGCAGATTGCTCCATGACGGCACGCCCCATGGTGAATTGCATTCTTTATAGAGTAGACCCCGAAACCCAATATGTGGAGAACGACACGCTCGACTCGCTCACCGTGACAGCATACGGCACCGACTCCATCATCATCAACAACCAGAAGAAGGTACACGACATCTCCCTGCCACTGCGCTATACGGAGGATTCCACCAAGCTGATATTCAAGTACAGCCGGACCAAGAGTGACACGATGGTGATACGCCACACCAACACCCCCTATTTCCTATCAATGGATTGCGGCTATCAGATGAAGCAGGCCATCACAGACGTAACGTGCACCCGCATCTCTCTGGACTCGATATACATCAAAGACAATGAAGCAGGCATCTATGGAAAGGAAAATCTTAAGTTATTCTATTAGTCTGGCACTCTGCCTGCTGATGTTCCTCCCCCTACGGGCGCAGAACGGGAATCCTACCGCTCCCCCCCAGGGAGCACCTCCCAAGAAGGAGAAGAAGGACGCGAAAGAAGAAGTGCACTATCCGTTATACAACGGCATGTCCGTCGGCTTGGACTTGTGGGGAATCGGAAGTTCCGTATTTGGAGGAGATTTCCTGAGTTCCGAAGTGGCCGTGGATGTAAACCTCAAGAACCGCTTCTTCCCTATTGCCGAACTGGGATATGGCTCCACGGACACCTGGAGTGACAAAGGCATACACTACAAAAGCAACGCCCCCTACTTCCGCATAGGAATGGACTATAACACGCTATACAAGAAGCAGCACGGACACATGCTACTCGTAGGCTTGCGTTACGGTGTAAGCAGCTTCAAGTACGATGTAGACGCCTTGGGACTGGACGACCCGATATATGGTGGCATCGTAGGCAATCCGAATCTGGACGACGAGATATGGGGAGGCAGCCTGCCCTATAACCATAAAGGAATGAAAGGCTCCATGCAATGGGCGGAATTTTGTGTCGGTATCCGGGCGCACGTCTGGAAGGCATTGTACATGGGCTGGTCACTACGCTTCAAGTTCAAATTGTCTGCCTCGGCCGATGAATACGGTGACCCGTGGTATGTGCCCGGTTTCGGGAAATATGGCTCCAACACGATGGGAGTAACCTATACGATAACTTATAAACTACCTCTTTAAGCGACTTATGACAGGGTTAGAGATTTGGCTACTGGCCGTAGGACTTGCGATGGATTGTTTCGCCGTTTCTATAGCCAGCGGAATTATATTGAAACGCGCCCGGCTGCGCCCTATGCTGGTGATGGCCATCAGCTTCGGCTTTTTCCAGGCTTTGATGCCTCTGCTGGGATGGATAGGCGCCAGTTTTTTCAGCCACCTGATAGAAAGTATTGACCATTGGATTGCATTCGGTATCCTTGCCTTCCTGGGCGGACGCATGATAATGGAATCCTTCAAGGACGAAGATTGCAAGCACGAGTATGACCCTACCAGCCTGAAGGTGGTGCTCGCTCTGGCCGTGGCAACCAGCATCGATGCATTGGCGGTAGGTGTTTCGTTTGCATTCCTCGGTATCAAGCAATTCTCGGCTATTCTTTCCCCCATCGGCATTATCGGTTTTGTATCATTCGCCTTGTCGATGGTCGGCCTGATGTTCGGCATCCGTTTCGGATGTGGCATAGCCCGCAGACTGCGCGCCGAACTTTGGGGAGGGATTATCCTCGTTATCATCGGTACCAAGATATTGGTAGAGCATCTCTTCTTTTAATTAAAAAGTAAAAAATCAGATAGGATATGGAAAAGAAAGTACAACGGAATTTTTTATGGATTGCCCTACTGGTACTGGGCACCATCTGGATACTTGCCCGCCACAACCAAGTCACTCCTTATCAGACGGATAACGGACTGATATTCGGTACAGTATATAAAGTGACTTATCAATGTGACCAGAATCTGAAGGCGGAGATAGAAGCGGAACTCAAACGTTTCGACGGTTCCTTGTCCCCTTTCAATGACACGGCGACCATTACGCGCATCAACCGCAACGAGGACATTGTGCCCGACACATTCTTTACCAACGTCTTCCGACGTAGCATGGAAATCTCCCGGGAGACCGATGGTGCCTTCGATATCACCGTTGCCCCTCTTGCCAATGCCTGGGGATTTGGGTTCAAGAAGGGTAACTTCCCCGACTCTGCCATGATAGACAGCCTGCTGGAAATGACAGGATACGAAAAAGTAAAATTGTCCGATGAAGGGAAAGTGGTGAAAACAGACCCGCGTATAATGCTCTCGTGCAGCGCTGTGGCAAAAGGATATGCAGTAGATGTCATAGCCCAACTTCTGAAGAAGAAGGGTATCCGCAACTTTATGGTCGATATAGGCGGAGAAGTGGTTGTTCACGGGCAAAACCCTCAAAATGGACCTTGGCGCATCGGTTTGAACAAGCCGATAGACGACTCACTGGCAGTGAACCAGGAACTGCAAGCAGTGCTGCTAGTCACGGATTTAGGCATGGCTACATCGGGCAATTATCGCAACTACTACTATAAAGACGGAAAGAAATATGCGCATACCATCGACCCGCGTACCGGCTATCCGGTACAGCACAGCATCTTGTCAGCCACCGTCATCGCCAAAGATTGCATGAGTGCAGACGCCTATGCCACGGCATTCATGGTGATGGGGCTGGAAGAAGCAGAACGCGTGGCGGATGCACATCCGGATATCGACGCCTGTTTCATTTATACGGATGAAGAAGGAAAGCTTCAAACGTTCTTAACAAGAGGAATGGAGAAGTATATGAAATAATGTGCAAATGCGATTAACCCATCATTTATAAAATACAAAATATACCGCCAGTACCAGACATACAAAAGCGGCAAAATGATTCCAATGCAGCGTTTCCCCCTTGAAAAGAACCGTTGTGAACACCGTAAAGATAATCAAAGTGATTACTTCCTGAATCACTTTGAGTTGCATCAATGAGAACGGGCCTCCATTGCCTAAAAAGCCTATCCGATTGGCCGGAACCTGGCAAGAATACTCTGCCAAAGCTATTACCCAGGAAAACAGCACCACGGCATACAACGGCCAGTTGGAGATGACTTTTGTCTCTTGTAGCTTCAGATGCCCATACCAGGCAAACGTCATGAAAATATTAGATACAATCAATAGCAAAATGGTATAAAATGCTTTCATATAGTGATTAATGATTAGTGATTAATGATTAATGATTGCAGGCAGCAATTCCTCTTGCACATTCGTCATACTCCCCCATAGACTATAGCGTGCCTCAGGATTCATTTCCTCCAATTGTTTCAGAATGCCTTTCATTGCACTACGGCTGGATTGTGACTCATACGGACAATTCTTCACCTGCTTACGATACCCCCTCACTTGCGCCAACTCCATCAAATCCGCCTCATGTACCAGACACATCGGACGGATAATCGTCATATCAAACTTCTTCATTACCAGCCGGGGGGGCATAGAGCTGAACGCTCCCTGATAGGTGATATTCATCAGCAAGGTCTCCAGAATATCATCCATGTGATGGCCTAACGCGATTTTATTGCATCCCTGCTCCTTGGCTACGGTAAACAATGCCTTCCGCCTATTCCAAGAGCAAAGAAAACAAGGAGACTTGCGGGTATCTGTCGTGGCATCAAACTCCGTTTCAAAGAGAACAAAAGGCACTCCCCACGACTCTACGTACTCCCTCAGATAGTCCACATCGCTTTGATAAGGTATATTCTTCATCACTACATGTACGGCGACAACGGAAAAACGGGGTTTATAGACACGGGCACGCCGTGCCAACAATTCCACCAGCGCCAAAGAGTCCTTGCCTCCCGAAAGCCCGATAAGAATCTTATCGCCGTCCTCTATCAGCCCATATTCCACCACACCTTTGCTAAACCGCTTGTCTATGCGGCGCAACATCTTTTCTTCTTCAGTAAATTGTGCCATTGATACGAGTTATGAGTTATAAGTTATGAATTATAGCTCTTCCGGTTGCAAAAGTAAGGCAAAAGAACGATTTAAAGAAGAATTAACAAAATAGAATTACGGAAACCAGCTTTATTCACGATAAATTTGTATTTTTGACCTTCTGAACAAATCAGCATGTATCAATATGAATAAAAAATATATCCTTTTCTTTCTATTCGGCCTTTTGAGCATAACAATTTCCGCACAAAGCCTGGCAGAAGCCAAAGCCTTGTACGAGAAGGGAGAATACGAAGAAGCCAAGCCCGCCTTCAAAAAACTCGTCAAGACACAATCTGGCAATGGAAATTACAACCTATGGTACGGTGTATGTTGCCTGGAAACCGGCGAACCCGCAGAAGCCTTGAAACACCTGGAAAGCGCCGTCAAGAGACGCGTCCCCAGCGGGCAACTCTATTTGGCCCGGGCATACAATGATTTATATCGGTTCGAAGAAGCCATCGAGACTTATGAGACCTACATTTCCGACCTGAGAAAGAGAAAACGCTCCACCGAAGAGGCCGAACAATTATTGGAAAAAAGCAAATCCAACTTGCGCATGCTGAAAGGCGTGGAAGAGGTCTGCTTCATCGACAGCTTTGTGGTAGACAAGGAAAAATTCCTGGATGCATACAAAATCAGCCCCGAATCGGGCAAGCTGTTCATGTACGACACCTACTTCAATGATTCCGGTAAGGAAGGCGGAACGGTATACGAAACGGAGCTGGGCAATAAGCTATATTATAGCGAAATGCAACCGGACAGCACCCTCAGTATCCTTTCGCGCAACAAGTTGCTGGACAAATGGAGTGATGGCAGCTTGTTGCCCGGAAGCATCAACGAGGCCATGAATGCAGACTATCCCTATGTACTTACGGACGGTATCACTATTTACTATGCCTCGGATGGCCCTGGCTCGATGGGAGAATATGACATTTTCGTCACCCGTTATAATACGAATACCGACTCTTATCTGATGCCGGAAAATGTGGGCATGCCGTTCAATTCGCCCTACAACGACTATATGTACGTCATTGACGAATTCAACGACTTGGGATGGTTTGCCTCCGACCGCTACCAGCCCGAAGGCAAAGTGTGCATCTATGTATTCATTCCCAACTCATCCAAGCAAGTGTACAACTACGAAGGGATGGACCCGGACAAGATGATATCATTGGCGCAACTTCACTCTATCAAGGACACATGGACGGACACCGATGCGGTAGAGGCCGCCCGAGAAAGGCTACGGACCGCTGCCAACGCAAAGCCGCGGACCACCAAGAAGCACGATTTCCAATTCATCATTGACGACCACTCCACCTACTACCAGCTGGACGATTTCCGTTCCCCGCAGGCCAAAGCCTTGTATGGCAAATACAATCAGCTGGAGCAGAGCTACAAGCAACTGCAGGAGAAACTGGAAGATATGCGTTCGGAATACTCCCGAGCCAACAAGCAGGAAAAGGACAAGATGTCCGCCGCCATCCTCGACCTGGAGCAACGTGTACGGCAATTGTCCACTGAGATGGAGCAAACTGCCATTCAAGTGCGCAACCTGGAAAAACAAGCCACCAAATAAAGACAACTATGGATATACTCATTATCGCCTCATTGATTATAGGAGCAGTAATCTTGTTCTTAGTGGAATTATTCGTAATTCCGGGCATCAGCGTTGCCGGTTTTCTGGCAGGAGGTTGCATCATCTTTGCCAACTACTATGCCTTTGCCTATATGGGCACCACGGCAGGTGTCATTACGCTTATCATATCTGCCCTGGCTTGTATCGGCTCGTTGGTATGGTTCATGCGCTCCAGGACACTCGACAAAATTGCATTGAAAAAAAACATCACCTCCAAAGTAGACCGTAGTGCCGAGGACAAAGTCAAGGTAGGCGATGTAGGCGTAACCACTACTCGCCTGGCTCTTATCGGCTATGCCGAAATCAACGGAGACATCGTGGAAGTGAAGTCATCAGATGGCTTCATGAACGAAAAGACTCCGATTATCGTAGAGCGTATTGCCGACGGAGTCCTCTTAGTGGAGCGGCTCAAGCAGTGAAATTTCTGAAATCAACCTATTTATAACTAACAATTAATATTTAATCTCATGGATCCAAGCACAATGTATTTAACCGCCTTCCTCATTATAGGAGGCATTATCTTCCTGGTACTTTTCTTCCATTATGTACCGTTCTTCTTGTGGCTGTCCGCCAAAGTATCGGGAGTAAATATCTCGCTGGTACAACTTTTCCTGATGCGCATCCGTAATGTTCCTCCTTATATCATTGTGCCCGGCATGATTGAAGCTCACAAAGCAGGATTGCAAAACATCACACGTGACGAACTGGAAGCGCACTACCTTGCCGGAGGCCACGTAGAACGGGTGGTACACGCATTGGTATCTGCCTCTAAAGCCAATATCGAGTTGCCGTTCCAGATGGCAACCGCCATCGACCTTGCCGGTCGTGACGTATTCGAAGCCGTACAGATGTCCGTTAACCCCAAAGTAATCGACACCCCTCCTGTGACAGCTGTTGCCAAAGACGGTATCCAGCTGATTGCCAAAGCCCGTGTAACGGTGCGCGCCAATATCCGCCAATTGGTGGGAGGTGCCGGAGAAGACACGATTCTGGCCCGTGTAGGCGAAGGCATTGTCTCCTCCATCGGTTCGTCAGAGAACCATAAGTCTGTATTAGAGAATCCGGATTCTATCTCCAAACTGGTATTACGCAAGGGGTTGGATGCCGGAACGGCATTCGAAATTCTGTCCATTGACATTGCTGATATTGACATAGGTAAGAATATCGGTGCTGCCCTGCAGATAGACCAAGCCAATGCCGACAAGAACATTGCTCAAGCCAAGGCAGAGGAACGCCGCGCCATGGCCGTAGCCACAGAGCAGGAAATGAAGGCAAAGGCCCAGGAAGCCCGTGCCAAAGTTATCGAGGCAGAAGCGGAAGTACCCAAAGCCATGGCCGAAGCATTCCGCAACGGCAATCTGGGTATCATGGACTATTACCGGATGAAGAATATAGAAGCTGACACTTCCATGCGCGAAAACATTGCCAAACCGACGACGGGCAATACCAGCCAGCCGTTGAGCAAATAACTCGAAAAGTAACTGACAGAAACGCCGAAACCGGTGAACAAGAATCGGCTCCCGGCGTTTCTATTTATAAACAAAAGATTAAAAACTCTATCAAATGAAAAAATATTTCGCCTCTTCCGAACTGATCATCAATGAAGACGGTTCTGTATTTCATCTTCACGTAAAGCCCGAATGGCTGGCAGACAAAGTCATCTTGGTAGGCGACCCCGGACGGGTGGCACTGGTTGCCTCCCATTTCGAGAACAAGGAATGTGAAGTGGAAAGCCGCGAGTTCAAGACTATCACCGGTACTTACCGAGGGAAACGTATTACGGTGGTTTCCACCGGTATCGGATGTGACAACATCGATATCGTGATGAATGAACTGGATGCCCTGGCAAACATCGACTTCGAGACGCGCGAAGAAAAGCCCTGCCTACGTAGCCTTGAGCTGGTACGTATCGGCACCTGCGGAGGCTTGCAACCCTACACTCCGGTGGGTACATTCGTATGTTCTGAAAAATCCATTGGTTTCGACGGTCTGCTCAACTTCTATGCAGGACGCAACTCCGTGTGCGACCTGCCCATGGAACGTGCCTTCCTCAACCATATGGGATGGTCCGGCAACATGTGTGCCCCTGCCCCCTACGTCATTGATGCAAGTGCTGAACTGATAGACCGCATCGCACAAGACGACATGGTACGTGGCGTAACGATTGCCGCCGGGGGCTTCTTCGGACCTCAAGGACGCGAGTTACGCGTGCCGCTTGCCGACCCGCATCAGAATGAAAAGATTGAAAAATTTGAATACAACAGCTACCGCATCACCAACTTCGAGATGGAAAGTTCTGCCCTGGCAGGCTTGAGCCGTCTGATGGGGCACAAGGCCATGACAGTATGCATGGTCATTGCCAACCGCCTGATAAAAGAAGCGAACACGGGATACAAGAATACGATAGATACTCTTATCAAAACAGTACTCGACCGTATCTAAGTTCACCCTCTCTTTCAGCCAGTCCAGGGAGTAAGGTTTAGTAAAGACTTCATCACATCCTGCTTGACGTGCCCGTTGCTGGTCTGTATAGCAGCAATGTTCTGCTATGACCACAATGGGCACAGAGACGGATTAGGCTTTATAAGCATCTATCCATTATCGATTTGTACAAAGTTACAATAAAAGCCCATAAGTTGAATCGTCATCTCTCTTTTTTGTAAAGAAACCATTATCTTTGCTGAATAAAAATAAGCCGGATAAAATGAACCAAGATACCATTTGTGCCATAGCCACCGCCCAAGGGGGAGCCATAGGATGCATCCGTGTCTCCGGACCGGATGCCATAGAGATAACATCCCGCATATTTACCCCTGCCCGGAAGGGGAAGAAGCTGAAGGATGCCAAGCCATATACACTTACCTTCGGTCATATCCATGAAGAAGAAAACATCATAGACGAAGTACTTGTCAGCTTATTCCGTGCCCCCCACTCGTATACAGGCGAGGATAGCACAGAAATCATGTGCCACGGTTCGAGCTATATTCTTCAGAAGGTGTTGCAACTGCTCATCGGCAATGGTTGCCGCCTGGCCGCTCCCGGTGAGTACACGCAACGAGCCTTCTTGGGTGGCAAAATGGACCTAAGCCAAGCCGAAGCCGTGGCCGACCTCATCGCCTCCACCTCTGCCGCCACTCACCGCCTCGCCATGAGCCAGATGCGCGGCGGGTTCAGTAAAGAGCTGACCTCACTACGCAACCAATTGTTGCACTTCACATCACTTATAGAACTGGAACTGGACTTCAGCGACCATGAAGAACTGGAATTTGCCGACCGCTCCGAGCTATGTCTCCTGGCAGACGGCATAGAGCAGGTAATTTCCCGTCTAGTGCAATCCTTCAGTGTAGGCAATGCCATCAAGAACGGTGTGCCCGTAGCCATCATCGGCGAAACGAATGCTGGTAAATCCACCCTGCTGAATGCACTACTAAACGAGGAACGAGCCATTGTAAGCGACATACACGGGACAACCCGAGATGTGATAGAAGACACAGTCAATCTTGGCGGGATAACTTTCCGGTTTATTGATACGGCAGGCATACGCGAAACGAGCGACACCATCGAGAGCCTAGGAATTGAGCGAACCTTCCAGAAATTGGAGCAGGCGGAAATCGTGCTCTGGGTAGTTGATGCCACGAATGCCGTCTCACGGATACCACAACTAACTGCCCAGATACTTCCCCGTTGCGAAGGGAAACGGCTCATTCTCGTATTCAACAAGGCCGATCTGGTGCAGGATGCCTCAACCATCCTCACCCCCAGTTTCACCCTGGCCGCTACTAATGTGCAATGCATCTCCATCTCTGCCAAAGGGCGTACCAACCTCGACAAGCTTCAGCAAATGCTAATCTCTGCCGCTAACCTGCCCACGGTTACCCAAAACGATGTCATTGTCACGAATATACGCCACTACGAGGCTTTGACCCATGCCTTGGAAGCCATCCACCGGGTCCAACAAGGGATAGCAGAAAATCTATCCGGAGATTTTGTTTCACAAGATATCCGCGAATGTATTTTCCATCTAAGCGATATTGCGGGGGAAGTTACGAACGACATGGTACTTGGGAATATTTTTGAACATTTTTGCATCGGCAAATGATAGCTTAGAAACTGCCATAAGCAACCATAGCCAATTAAAAGAAAGTCGCTGATAACCAGCGGCTTTTCTTTTTATATGGTTTTCAGTCAAATCTGACTGGTTGCGGATTTCCAGCATTATTTTGTACCATAATTCTACCGCTGAACAATTAAGCGGACACTTCGCACTCATCATAGCGACATCTTGGACACGATGTGAGACGCTATGAAAATGAGCGGAACCGCTATAGAAGACACAGTGTGAGACGCTGTGAGAAATTGTGAGACGCATTGAGACAGAATAGGCGAAATTAAAGGCGACCAATATATGGAAATCCAAAGAAAATGCCAGTGGTGCGGCAAACCATTTATAGCACACACGATGGTAACACGCTATTGCAGCAAATCGTGCAATGAAAAAGCGTACAAAGAGAAGAAGCGGAAGCAGAGGTTACAGGAATACGAGGAACGGCAAAATGAGCAGCCCATGCAGGAAGTCGGTATCGTAGGAAGCAAGCTGTATCTCTCCCCTGCCGAAACCGCAACCCTTTTAGGCATCAGTCGCGCCACCATATACCGACACATGGCTGCTGGTATCATTCGGGCGTTGCAACTTCGCGGGCGCACCATTATACGCAAAGCCGACATTGAAAAAATGTTCGACAATGCACCCGACTACAAGAAACGCAGCTATGGACGGAAACAGACCGTTCTCTATTACACCACGAATGAGATTCTGGAGAAATACCAAATTCAGAAGAAAACACTGTATCGTCGATGCAAATTATACAACATCCCAAAAGTAGAAGAAGGCAATCGTGTGTTCTACAACCGCACCCTTATAGACAAATACTTTGCCGACCTTGCCGAAGAAATTAATCCGGACTGTTATTATACCCCGGAGCAGGTCATGGAAAAGTACGGTATGAGCCGTAATGCCGTTGTCACCTTTGCCCTGCGGCACAATATCCCCCGAATCAACCGCCACCACGAGGTGTATTATTCCCGTGCCCATATAGACGCGATTAAGGAAAAGCAGGAGAAGCTGAATCCTGACTATTATACCTACGATGAAATCACCGAGAAATACGGACTTACCAAAATTAATATCAGCTACTATGTCAACAAATACGACATCAAACGCTTCAAGCAAGGAAGCCGAACAATGGTGCTACGTTCCGAGTTTGACAAAGTCTATATAGAGCATTGTGATGGAACATATACACCCAAGAAACGGGAAAAGAAAAGCGACCTGCCGAAAGAGACCTTTGTAATCCCTGAAGGTTATTACTCATCCGAGCAAATTGCGGCAACCTATCAGATGAACAGAAAAACCATTTGCAAGCTATGCCGTGAAAACGACATTCCTAAAATCAGTCATGGTGGGTTCAATTATTACGTGCAACTGTCAGTTGACAGATTCTTTGCCAAATACAAGGCTGCAGACAATATAAAGGAATGGATTAGTGCGGAGCAAATGGAGGAAATCTATGGTATGAGCAAAGATGCCAGATGCTCATTTGTACATCGCCATAAAATCCCGTCCCGTGTTGTTTATGGCAAAGTCCAATATTCAAAAGACCATATCGACATCATCAAAAGCGGAGGTTTCGACCAACGGGAAATGTATTACAGCGTAACCGAAGCAATGGAAAAATATAGCCTGCGTAGGGATGATGTCTACAATTATGCGAGGTATAACAAGATACGGAAGATGCATCACGGAAAGTCCATGTTCCTGTTGAAAGAGGATTTTGACAAGGTGATGGCTGAAAAATCCGGTATCTGAGAATTATTCCGCACAGACAAGAATCATTTTCAGCAATGGCAGTCATCAGCATTGTTTCATTGTATTGGTTTGCAACAAATTAATCACCAATTATAAAAACATATCATTATGCACGAATGTAAAACTGTAACATTGAGGACAAGACCTCTAAAGAAAAACATGTTGTCGTTCTATCTGGATTATTATCCCGGTTATCGCGACAAAGAAAGTATGAAGGTAATCCGTCATGAATCTTTGGGTATCTACATCTACGCCGAACCAAAGAACCAACGGGAACAGAACTTTAATGCCGTCATGTCGGAAAAAGCGGAAGCCATCCGATGCCGACGTTTTGAATCCATCGTAAATGAGCGGTACGATTTCTTTGACAAGAGCAAGATGAAAGGAGATTTTCTTGCCTATTATAAGAAGACACTCCGCAGGCACGACCAGAAATGGGAGTTCGTATATCTGCATTTCTTCAATTTCGTGGGTGGAAAATGTTCGTTCGAGGAAATTGATGTGGACTTATGCAACAAGTTCAGAGAGTATCTGCTTAATGCAAAACAACTTAGACGTCCTGAGCGTCCCATATCACGCAATTCGGCTGTGGGCTACTGGTCCACATTCAGAGGATTTCTCAAAATACTCTATCGCAACAAGTTGATTCACTCCAATGTAAATGATTTCTTGGAGAAGATAGAGCCGGAAGATGTAGTGAAAGACTACCTGAGCATAGATGAACTGTACAGATTGGCAGAAACACCTTGCAAGATACCGGTTCTGAAAACAGCCTCGTTATTCTCTTGCCTTACAAGTCTGAGAATCAGCGATATTCTCACTTTGCGATGGGAAGAAATCGTGGACTTTGCTGCCGGAGGAAAATGCGTCCACACCGTCACTCAAAAGACAAAAACAGAAGACATCATCCCCATTAGTGACGAAGCCTTGCAATTGATTGGTTATTCTCCCGAAAAGACAGGGCTGGTATTCAAAGGATTGAAAAGATGCTGGACGCAATACCCCATGAAAGAGTGGATTCGAGCCGCAGGTATCACCAAAAACATCACCTTCCATTCATATCGAAGGACATTCGCCACTTTACAGGCTGCTGCCGGAACAGACATCCGAACCATCCAAAGCATCATGGCACACAAGAGCATCACCACAACCCAACGATACATGAAAGTGGTGGATAGCAACAAGCGAAAAGCCAGCAACAAAATTTCCTTGATCCGTAAGTATTAACGGTCATTTTTGCCTCTTTTATATGGTTAGAGTATGATTTTCGAGTATGATTCATATTCTAACCATAAATTATTTGTAAATATCAGTCCAATAACCATTAGTATTTATGGTTATATGGAAATTAGTGCTGAACTTTACGCCATAAAACAGTAAACAATCACAACTATATGGAGAATAATATACAAGTTCAGAAAGCAGCTGATATCAGCAGTTTGGCTGGAGTGGTCATCGTTTCACTCTCGGCACTCACCGCATACAATATCGGTGAAAAGTTCAATCACAACATCCTGTTTGATGCCACCATTTTTATTATCTCTTTGGTAATGCTTATTTTGACCTTTGCCATATTCCGCAAAGTAATGGCAGGGCTTTTTACAACAATCTCAAGTAGTACTACAAATAAGCAAGTACAAAGCGAATGTTCGCAAGAAAGCAGCCATCAAAATGCTAATCAAGATCCAGTCGAAGAGGAACAGATACCTGATAGTTTGGAGAGATATGAGAGCATTCTTGTGGAAGAGCAACTGAAGGAGGTGAAACGGAAAAGGGACATCATGATAGCTATCCGCGAATATGTAGTGGAAAAGACCTCGAAATATCTCTCAAAAGAGAATATCAGCACACTATTCCAGAATATAGAGTGTATTGCCGAAAACCGGGTTAATGATTGTCAGCCAATCCATTCAACTAAAGAAGCAAAAATCAGTTCTCCCTCTTTAAGACACTTAGCTTGGAATATCGGTGAACGGCTTGGAGTCTCCCGTCGCGACAGAGCGATATTCATTAAATCTTCTTTCCCATACGAATTGCGCAACGCCGATATTGAATATCTGGAAGCCAATTTGCGCGTCAATGTCCCATGCGACATTCCTATTGACGTGCCGGACAAAGGAGATTTCCACTTTCACAACAATACTTGAAAATTAAATCGTGCAGACGGTAATCATTGTTCCGGCTGACAGATTTCTGCAAAATTTCATTCTGTTGGTTTGCAGCATATTAATTCTAATTATTGAAGGTATGAACACAACAGATTTGACTTTTAACGACCTGCCCAAAGTGGTAGGCGAACTGTGCGAGAAAATCGCAGGAATGGAAAATTTACTTAGGGACACTCTTAACCGCCAAAGCGAACCAAAAGAGAATTTGCACGTACCAATGACAGTGCAGGAAGCCTGTGCCTATCTGAAAATGCCAGTCTCCACCTTTTATTACAAGATAAAGAAGGACAACATTCCGGTTATCAAACAAGGAAAGCACCTTTATATCTATCGTGACGAGCTCGACAAATGGCTAGAGGCATCTCGCAAAACTTCAGCACCTCTCACCTATGAGGAAGAAAACGAAGCGATGTATGCCTCACACCGTCGCAAGCCTAATCCTAAAAACTGGTGAATATGGAAACGGCAACACCCATTGAGGAGCTTGCTCAAATCACTACGAGATGGCAAGATACTATGCTCAGTCTGGAAAAGGTGTACGAACAGGAGCCGGAAGTCCTGAGTATAGGCGGAGTGGCTATCGGGACATTGGGAAATTTCAGTGCATCCATTGGCAAGGCAAAAAGCAAAAAGACCTTCAACGTGTCGGCTATGGTGGCAGCAGCTTTGTCCGGAAAGAAAGTCCTTAACTACACAACGGATTTTCCTGATGGGAAAAACCGCATCCTTTACATTGACACAGAACAGAGTCAGAATCATTGCATGATTGTAATGCAACGTATCATGAAACTGGCAGAGTTGCCGGCTAATGAAGATTGCGCCCGTTTCTATTTTCTCGCTCTACGCAAGTTCAATCCGAAGGAGCGTTTGGCTATCATAGACGATGCCATCAGTCAGATTGAAGGGCTTGGTTTTGTCGTGATTGACGGAATCCGCGACTTGGTTTATGACATCAATTCACCGAGTGAAGCCACATGTGTAATATCCAAACTTATGCAGTGGACTGACGAATACCAGATTCATCTTCACACCATTCTTCATCAGAACAAAAGTGATGAAAATGCCCGTGGACACATTGGCACGGAAATCAACAACAAAGCGGAAACGGTCATCCAAATCGAGAAAGACAAGGACGACAGCAAAATCAGCAAAGTGGAAAGTGTGCATACCCGCTCAAAGGACTTCCTGCCATTCGCTTTCTACATCAATGACCAATCGCTTCCCGAACTTCTGCCGGACTATGTGCCGACCAAGAAAAGTGCTGGTCGTCCCAAGCAAGAACCATTCTCCCCAGGTAAGAACATTCACGAATCCACCCATCGCAAGGCTCTCGAACTGGCTTTTGAGGGGAAAGAGACTATTTCGGGATATAAAGCTTTGGAAGAAGAACTGACCACTGCCTACGAACTGGCAGGAACAAAATTGAATCACAACAAGATTGTGGAAACAATTAAGTTTCTCACGAACAAACGGATGGTGGTTCAGGAAAACCGCGGCATTTATCGTTTCATGCCCGATTACCACTATTGACTCTCCACTTGACTTTATTCTCAAAGCGTATATTCTTGTATAAGCCAAAGTTAAGTACAACGACTGGTTTCATGATAATTCTTGAAACTGGTCGTTGCCGTCTTATCTCCCAAACCTATCTTTTTAAGCCAAGGGCTTGCCCGTTGTACAGACATTATCTTGTATGGGGAGCCTAATACCCCAAGCGACCAAGCGGTCGTTTGAGAGTGCCAATTTTCCAGCAAGCTGATTGGATGAAAAATAGCGTTATTTAAGCACTTTTTCTTTTCACCAGCCTCTTCCTCATCTTTCTCGACAAAAAGCGAAATTTGCACACTTAATTGCACCCTGGGCCTGCTCATTATACGACCTCCATTGAGTTAGGGTAACTCAATATTCCAAGCGATAAAGCGCTCGTGAGAAGTTGTCAATCCAAGGCAAGTAGAATATGGCTTTATTGCGATTATAGAATACCTTAACTCTCCACGCAATCATGTTTTGGTTGGGCTATCCTCTGTTTGATAGCTGGCAGGGATAAGCGCATTTCAATAATGCTTTTACGAACTCTTTTATGAACCCTACTGGTTCTTTTATGAACTCTTATGTGAACTCTTTTCCTGGTGTTAGGTTGATATTCCAGAGTAATGTCAGCCACCATAAATGCGATACTCGATAATGAACACAGAACTATTGTCCGAACTCTTGCCTATCAGTCGAAACGAATCTGCCAGATTCTTTAGGTCGATTTTGCCAACCTCAGATGGTTCTGTTACGAACTCAAAAATTGCCAATCACTTTGGAACAGAGAGTGAGAGAATTGCATTTGAACATCCTCCCACTCTTTATTCGTCATTTACCAAGAGACTTGAATACTTTTGCAATACACCGCTTTTTCTGTTCCATATTTGGATGAACATATAAATCCAAAGTTGTTGAAATATTAGAATGCCCTAACAATACACTAACGGTTTTGTAGTCACAACCAGCTTCTATACAACGAGTGGCAAAACTATGACGAAGCCCATGGTATTTTAATTTGGGAATACCCAACTTCGCCATTAATTTGCCGTAATAATTACGGTAGGTACGAGGTTCGGTTGGATATTCATCATTAGTCAAGACATAGAACTCTTCATTGACGACCTTCTTTAGTGGTTTTACCATTGCAAGAAGCTCCTTTGTAATGGGAATTTCCCGACATGAGTTTTGAGTCTTGGGAGTATTGATAACTAATTCGGTATGTTTCTCCATCCCATTAATAATGTAAATACGTTCAATTGTACGATTAACAGTAATCGTGCCCTCAGAAACATTGATGTCACTCCACTTTAAAGCACAGACTTCCCCTATGCGCAGTCCCGTACAAAGACTGATGTAGATACCCAGCCCGGCAAAGGAGAAATGGCTTTGAATATGACTGAGTATTTTCTTGTGATTAGCGACTGACAATACTTCCAATTCTTTGGTTATTGAAGGAGACGGATATTTGATGTCCCACTCCTGATAGTCCATCCATTCATTTTTAACTCCGAATTTCATTACCATTTTAAGGACAATCAGAATGTCCTTGACGGATTTCACACTCATTCCATTCTCAATTTTCCGCAAAACAAAGTCTTGCACAGCCTGTTCATGGAGTGCATAACTTTCTCCAAAATTTGGAAGAATGTGATTCTCCAAGATAAGCACATAAGCAGCCATTGTGGACTGCTTCACATAAGGTTGTTTGTACTCTTTCCATGCAACCGAGATTTCTCTAATTGTTTTTTGTCCCATAATCGTATATTTATATTGTACATATAATTAGAGAATAATAAATCACTGATGTTCCCCATTTGAGATTTCCGGAATTTCAGGAGGAGTGGAAGAAGTGCAAGTTGGGGGATTTGTGTAATGTATTAATGTGCAAGCGTATTTTAGCTTCTCAAACAAACACAGAGGATGGCGTTCCTTTTTATAAGATTGGAACAATTGGTAGTACTCCAGATGCCTATATATCGAAAGAATTATTTGACGACTATAAGGTGAAGTATAGCTATCCTCACAAAGGAGAGGTTATGATAACTTGTGCAGGAACAGTAGGGAAATGTGTCGTCTATGATGGGGAAGATGCGTATTTCCAAGATTCAAATATTGTGTGGATTGATAATCCTACACAAAACATAAGCAATGGATTCTTATTTCATCTTTTGAGTAAAGTAGATTGGCGAAAATTAAAT
This sequence comes from Bacteroides sp. CACC 737, assembly GCF_013874375.1. Classification (NCBI taxonomy): domain Bacteria; kingdom Pseudomonadati; phylum Bacteroidota; class Bacteroidia; order Bacteroidales; family Bacteroidaceae; genus Bacteroides; species Bacteroides sp. CACC 737. Next base: position 689,805 of record NZ_CP059408.1, on the reverse strand, counting down.
TCTACAACAATAATCAGAATTTACAATGATGATTTGCGCAACTTGAAAATGAGTTATCCACAAAAAGAAGAACAGCAAAAGATAAGTCATTTACTGTCGCTTCTTGATGAGCGTATTACCACCCAAAACAAAATCATTGAGGATTTGAAGAAACTAAAGTCTGCGATTATTGAAAGGCATTATAACCAAACCGAAAAACAGACAGTCTTTATTGCGGATTTGGGTGAACCTTTCAATGTTGGTAATTTGTCAAAGGATGATTTATCCGAAACTGGTAATCCCTGTATTATTTATGGAGAGCTGTTTACGACCTATGGAGAAACCATATCTCAAATAGAAAGCCATACCAACAAAAAAGAAGGCATGACATTGAGTAAGAAAGGGGATTTGTTGTTTCCTACTTCAACAACAGTTGATGCAATATCCTTAATTGCTCCATCTGTAATTAACGTAGATGGGGTTATATTGGGTGGTGATATGTTTGGAATTCACATCAGTACTAACTTTAATGCCCAATATTTAAGTTACTACTTCAATCATATCGCCAAAAGACAATTGGCAAAATTTGCAAAGGGCAGCACCATAATTCATTTGCATTATACTGACATTGAAAAAGCCAGACTATTGTTACCTTCTTTGGAAGAACAAAATAAGATGGCCAACTGCTTGATTTCATTAGATGAAAAGATAAGAGTTGAGAAGTCCTATCTTCAATTGCTCGATAAACAAAAAGCGTATTTACTTCGTCAGATGTTTATATGAACATCTGACGAAGTAGGTATTGCCGTTGTGTAGTGTAACAATTCAATATGCGCTGTTCTCGTGCTATCTTTGATAACAATGTGCTCATAATCTGAGCTACTTGTTTCTGTTCATCCATAGATGGAATACAATGAATGGTATTAAAGTAATCTATAACAGAGATATTAAGCAAACCATGATTTCTTGCACCCTCACCTGCTATATCTGCAACAGCTTTATGCCATTTCTTTGACTCAAAATAATAGACGAGAAAATCAGAATCCACTTTAGCAGAATCTGGACGGAAACAAATATATAAAGGAGATAATACACCTTGTTCATAATTGTCCAAGCGTTTTACCGTACCCCAAACATAATCGCCCGAATAACTTTTATTATAAGCAAAATCTCCATTTTGTAAAAGGTAATATCCTGACAAATTTTCACTAGCAACATTCTTGTTGAAAAATTCTTCTTGACTTACAAGTCCATATTGAGCTGCTATCGTCAAAACTCGCTTACATTGCTCTTCTGTGTTTTTACAACGGATTCTATGGCAAATTTCGGAAAGACGTATAATTTGCCAATTATCGGAAAAGCCATGTAACCTTACTTCTGGTTGCTTATTTTTTGGACTGCAAAAAAGTTTTTCAATAATCGCAGACCTATAAGCCGAACAATCCTTAATCAGGGGAATAAATGACTCTTTATATGCTCAATATGGTAATGAGGTTAAAACCTCTTTTGCAAATCTCGGCTCTTCGTACTCTGGTTTATCGGGTAAATCAGCACAAGACTTTGGTTCTGGAAAACCATTCATAACTTACTTGAATGTGTATTCTAACAATGTCATCAATGAAAAAGATTTCCAATTTGTGGCAATCAGAGATAATGAGAAACAGAATGTTGTTGAATATGGTGATGTATTATTCACGCTGTCATCGGAAACACCTGAAGAAGTTGGTATAGGTTCTGTATATCTTGGTAAGGAAAAAGTCTATCTGAATAGCTTTTGTTTTGGTATCCATATTACAAATACAGAAGTGGTTTATTCTCCATATCTATCTTACTATGTATCTTCAACTCCTTTTCGTAAATTTATCTATCCTTATGCACAAGGAAGCACAAGGTTCAACCTTTGTAAGGCAGACTTTGAAAAGGCAAGTATCAAACTGCCCTCTTTGGAAAACCAAAAACGAATATATTCCATATTGAGTCATATAGAAAGTAAAACAGAAACAGAGAAGAGTCTGCTTGACTTATATAATTCTCAAAAGCAGTATCTGCTCCGCCAGATGCTTATATAAACATCTGACGAAGCAAGTATTGCTTCTGCAAACTAAGATTGGTCAAAATTCTCTGTTCTACTGATAGTTTGTTATCTATTGCTGACAGTAATTCCACATATTTGAGTTGTTCCGTATATGATGGGCAAAATATTTTGGCTTTGCCATAATCCTTGAAATATATGTGAGGTATAGCCATGCCTGTTTTATAAGGTTCAAAGTTGAATACTTTTAGCATATAGTATAGGTATTGAAGCAAATAGCCATCTTTAGCTTGTAAAGTGTTCAATGTCCCTGTTGCAGAACACTTGCCAGTAACATAAGAGACTGTTCCTACACCCGAACCATCTTTAATAATGTAGACAGCTTCATCTTCTGTACTATAATCATCGAAATAGCCAACGATGCCATTTGCACCGTATACAGGATAGGTTCCATTTTCACAGATATCACTTTCTTGCAGAGTGGATGAACTACATTCTAAGCATTCTGATAAAAGAACATTTGGCTGGTTGTTGCGAGCAATATTCTGTGCAATTCCCCTGATTAAGGACTGCAACTTGTCAATGATTTTGTTTTGGGTAGCGATACGCTCATCTAAAAGATTTAGAAAGTAACCTGTTTTATCTTGTTCCTCAATACTTGTTGTATAATTAGGCAACTTTTCAAAATTCGATTTTGACAGTATAGGAACAGCCTGCACTCCTACTTCTGACAGATAGCGAGGGAATGCACGACTAATTGCGTAGTAAACAAAATCATTATTGCTTTTTTCATTTACTATAATCGAATTAATTTGTTGATTAGATGACATAGTTTCTACTGCCATTCCCATTTTTCCTATTGTAGAACCAATACAAGTCACCAAAATGCTTCCTTTGGGAATAATTCTCGTTTTCTTAAATCCACTCTCTGACAATTTTGTTTTGGTGTCATTTATCTTCTTACCCGTTCCCAAATCAGCAGGAGAAGCCCATAAGTATGAACCATTGTTGTAGTACTCTGCATTGTTTGTTGGCGGAGTGTTCCCTGTAATCACTTCTCCATAATCTTGAATTATACATTTCTTCCACTCCCCACTGAACTCTGGAAATCTCAAATGGGGAACATTAAGGTTCTTCGAACCTTTTATCTTCTCACACTCGGCAGAGCAAGCAACCTCGTTCTGCTCTCGCTCAATCGAAGATTTGAGGACCTTTTTATCTTTATTATCTATTGCCATAGTTATCATTCTTTTGTAGGATTCAAATCAAATGGAAGCAATGGAGTTTCATCATTACCCTCATTAAAACGATCAAAATCAGATATGTATGATTTATCTTGAATCAGTTTATATTTTTCGTATTCTCTATAAGCCTTATCTCTTGCTTCTTCTTGTGTCACTTTCCCGGCTGTATCGCACAGCTCGTAATCCATCGTTGCAAGATATTGTTGAAGGAACTTTTTCCAATCATCCATAGTTGAAACAATATGACGTGAAGCACGTGATTCTGCCATATCAAGAAAGGCTGTTGTAATAAGATTCAGCTGGGACAATTCAGAATCTGACAAGTAATTTTTCGCGACGATGGTATCAGACTTTTGCACTCTTCCGTCAGGGGCTTTCTTCCATGTGGTAAGTCCCATATAAGGTTGCTCAGAATCGGCCCGCTGATAGATAATTTCCGCAGCTGTATGATGGGTAACAGCAAGGTGCATCATATTCTGTACCATCTTGAAGAACAACTTTGTATCTTCAGATTTCGGGTCGTAATCTGCACTACATTCTGCATAAATGTCAGTTATCTTTTGGTAATATCTGCGCTCTGAAGTACGTATCTCACGAATACGCTCAAGCAAATCGTCAAAATAGTCCTTTCCGAAATGTTTGCCTTGTTTCAGCCTCTCGTCATCAAGGGCATATCCTTTAATGATAAACTCTTTCAGCACTGAAGTTGCCCAAATGCGGAATTGAGTAGCTTGATAGCTGTTTACTCGATACCCCACCGCTACAATAGCATCGAGGTTGTAGAATAGCGGCATACGCTCCACTTCCCGGTCTCCTTCTGTTTGAACTATCCCAATTTTTCGGATAGTTGCCTCTTTGGAAAGTTCTCCTGTTTCGTAAATTTGTCCGAGATGATAATTTATGGTTCTTACATCAACCCCAAACAAATCCGCCATTCTTTTTTGTGACATCCAGAATGTTTCGCTGTTGAAAATGACTTCTACCCGTGCTTCTCCTTGGGCTGTTTTATACAATAATATATTAGAACTTAGCGAATTATGCATAAATTCTGCCATTGAGACAGATTGCGAGAAAAAGTCTCGTGCCTGTTGAACAAGCAACTTTTTGCCATCAGCATTTTCCGCAATAATTATACATGCCATACGAGAAAGACGGAATATATTCACCTTGCGGAATGAACCGTTTCCAATCCTTACCATATCAACCGCTTGGTTGAAATGCTCGTCCACATTCATTCCTTTCTCTCCGGCTACCTTGATGGCTTTGTCTATGACCCGTTGGAATTTCCAATAAGCAGAATAGCCCATTGCACCACAAAGGTCACGGGAACTCCAGTATTTGTTCCCGTTTTCATCCTTGCGGCATATATTCTCAAATGAAGGTGTCATCTGAGATATGTTGTCATTTTCACCCATTGCTATTACTTTCTGAACTATTCTACAATGCCTAATTCTTTCAGGTACACTTCAATCTCTTTATCGAGTTCAGCACGTTTGGCTTCCAATTCCTTTATTTCTGCCATTACAGCTTTAATATCAATAGGTTCTTCCTCTTCAAAGGTATCAACATAACGAGGAATATTCAAATTGTAATCATTCTCGGCTATTTCTTGAAGAGAGGCAAGATGACTATACTTTTCTATTTCCTTACGGTCACGATAGGTCTCAACAATCTTTTGAATATGCTGTTCCCTAAGCTTGTTTTGTGTCTTGACCTTTTCAAACTCTTTGCTGGCATCAATGAAAAGGATATTATCATCCTCCTTGCGACATTTCTTGAATACAAGAATACAGGTCGGGATGCTCGTACCATAGAAAATATTGGCAGGCAAACCGATAATGGCATCCACATAGTTTTTCTTTTCTATGAGAAAACGACGGATCACTCCCTCTGCATTTCCTCGGAATAGTACACCATGCGGAGCAACACAAGCCATCGTACCACCTTCGTTCAAGTGGTAAATCATGTGCAGGATAAAAGCATAGTCGGCTGTCTTGCGTGGTGCAAGTCTTCCTGCCTTACTGAAACGGTCATCGGTATTGAATTTGTCGGCAGCACTCCATTCGGCAGAGAACGGAGGATTTGCTACAACAGCATCAAATTGGGTGTCGCCAAAGGCATCCCATTCAAGTGTATCACCGTTTTCTATCTTGAAATTACTGAACTTAATGCCGTGAAGCAACATATTCATTCGAGCAAGATTGTAGGTTGTCGGATTCTTTTCCTGTCCGTAAATATCTACTGCATTGCCAATACTTGCAGCACGAAGCAACAACGAGCCGCTACCGCAAGTAGGGTCATAGACATTGCGCAAACGCTGATGTCCTATAGAGACGATTTCTGCCAAGATACGGCTGACTTCCTGCGGAGTATAGAATTCTCCGGCTTTCTTTCCGGCTCCTGCAGCAAACTGTGAAATCATATATTCGTAAGCATCACCCAATATATCAATCTCTTGCGATGCCTCTAATCCAAAATCTATATCGTCTAATGCAAGAAGCACATTACTAACGAGCGTATTTTTATCATCAGCTGTCTTGCCCAATTTGGGCGAAGCCAAGTCAATATCTGAGAACAAACCGCCAAAATCATCTTCGCTGTCCTGTCCCAAAGTACTGTCCTCGATACGCTTCAATGAGCGTTCAAGCATAGGTAAAATGTTTTCTTTTCGCTTGATAGCTTCAATTACTGACGAAAACAAAAATTTGGGCTCAATGAAATAACCGATATTCTCCAGGCATTGGTTTTGTGCTTCCTCCTGTAGTTCCACAGCATCAGCATCCTCCATTTCCCACAATTCCTTAAAGGTTATATCATCATCTGCCAAAGCATTGTTGGCGTATTTTTCTATTTTCTCTGACAAGTATTTATAGAAGATGAAACCTAATGTAAAATACATAAAGTCGCTTGCCGACATATTACCTCGCAAACGGTTTGCGACCTCCCAAAGCTGGTCACGGAGTTTCTGTTGTAATTCTTCGCTCATATTATCTTATTCCTTATTCTTATTTATTGTTTGACGCAACAAGTTAAAAACATAATCTATTTCTGCATCGTTTTTCAATGGGAAACGAACTTCATATGCCCCATTTCCCCAATGTCCAACTTCTGACACATCACGAGTAATACCTTCTGGGTCTTTGAGTGTTCCTTTCTTAGCATTGAGAAACAGTCTTATTCCCTTGTTTTGCATAACTATATCACAAAATACCTTTCCTCCTATTTTGAAACCTATAGTTTTCTTTTTTGGATATATTGTAATATCCTCTCCGTATGATAGCAAAAACTCTTTGATTTCCGTATAGATGTTGAGAAAATCATCTTCAATGTTCTCTAAATGATCCTGTTCGCTATATACTTTAATTTCTTTGCTTACCGTTGTTATTGTCTCACTATTAGAGACCGTTTTAATACTTTCCTTACTTGAACGGTTTACTATCTGTTCAAAGGAAAGCATATCATTTGTAAAACGTTTAATTTCCCATAGTTCTATAGGCAAATCTTTGAAATTGATAGCTTCTTTTTGATAAGTTGTAAAATTAGGTGAAACAAACAATACCTTTGACTGAGACCAATCCACATCGTTTCGTTTGAGTACTCCCGATTTAGACTCGTTGTACTCTAAAATAAATTCAGCCTTGTTATTTAACATCAGGGATAGATAAGCATAACCTTGGTCTATTACACTAAAATTCTTATCTCTTTTATATTCTAATATAACAAAGGATTTTTTCTCTGAATCAAAAGCCAAAGAGTCTATACGGAAAGAACCAATAGAAAATTCCGCCTTGATGAAATCAAGCCCAAGCAACGTCTGTAGATTCCTTTCAACGATGTTTTGAATTTCCTTCTCCAACTTAAATGGCTTCTCTTTTATAAGCGTTAGTTGCTCATTATTTATTTTGTATGTTGACATCCTTATTCCCAATTAAACGTTTTTATAATACTACGCAGTCTTTCCATTATTCTCGTCAAAGCCTTTCGGGTTTTGATAAGACCAAGATGTTTCTCTTTCAATACCTTTTGTATAATCTCCGGCTGCTCTTTTTGTAAATAGTCATACTCCTTCATGTAATGATTAAGCACCTCAGCTGAAATCTGTTCTTCAGCAGCCAAATCAGTCACTGCCTTATTACGTTCTGACACAATATATTGGTTCAGACGTTCCTCTAATTCATTTGTTCCATCGGCTCTATTGCGCCCATTCATGAAGTTTTCCTTGTCTTCATCTACATTCTTTTGAATAAAGCCGTCAATGAGTTTTGCTTTGCCTCGCATTCCGGCATCCTTAATCATTGTATCAAGGATATGCTTCCGTTTTTCTGAATAATCATCACTATATGGGTCTAGTTCCGCAATGAGTTCCAGAATATACGCCACATTAATAATGTCACTATGTAAGAGTTCAAGACAGAAATCAATATCTTCCAATCCTTGGTTATTCCCGTATGGAACAGGATCTTCCGCAACAGTTGACGGTGCAGCAGGTGGATCAATAAACCCGACTGTAATATCAAGATATTTACTCTTATAATCGTTAAACTGCTGTTCAGTCATGCCGAGGTCTTCAGCATCCTCGCTGTAATCTTCGTATATCTGTATTTCTGCATGTTTACGGATAATGTCTCGAAATGCAAGCACAAAATTCTTCTTGTCATTTTCACTTTGCAGGAAGTCTATACTACTTGGTGTTGGATATTTTTGCAGAAAATCAGTTGCCAAACTCTCGTACTCCTGCTTTACTTTCTCAAACGGAGGACGTACTATATCTTCAGGATTATCAGAGTTGCTGAACAATTTAATAGCCGTATCAACATTGTTTTTCAAATCTCTGAAACAAACTATTTTACCAAAACGTTTCTTCTCGTTCAATACTCGATTGGTTCGGCTGAACGCTTGCAGCAAACCATGATATTCCATGTTCTTGTCCACATAGAGCGTATTCAGCTTTTTACTGTCAAAGCCTGTAAGGAACATACCCACAACAAGACAAAGATCAAGCGATTTCATATCCGCCTTCTTCTTTTTCATGCGCAGATTGATGTCATCATAGTAAGCACGGAAGTTCTCCGTGGTAAAAGATGTGCCGAAGTTTTCATTATAATCGTTCATAATGGCTTGCAGTTCATCCGCTTCACCCACACTCTCTTTTGCATACTGCCCTGTACCCATGCCGGTCTGTTCATCATCCTGACTATTATTGGCTGCGTATGTAAATACTGCACCTATACGGATTTTAGGATTCAACGATTTGAAAATCTTGTAATAGCGTATAAGCATAGAAACAGACTGCACGGCGAACAATGCGTCAAACTCTCCGTCGAATGTAGATTTGTTAAAATTGTTAAGGATAAATTTGGCGATTTCCTCCATACGAGCTTGATTGTCGTTGTCAACCACTTCGTTGCCGTGATAATACTCCACAAGGAAGCCAAGTACGTTTTCATCCGCTATTGCATCTTTAATAAGATGTTTATGGAGACAGTTTCCAAATATTTCCTTCGTGGTATGTCCATCAACAGCATTCTCGGTGAAAATAGGTGTTCCAGTAAAACCGAATATTTGGGCATTGTCAAAGAACTTCATTATCTTCTTATGACTATCCCCAAAATGACTGCGATGGCACTCATCAAATATCATCACGATACGTGAGTGACGTATAGCATCAATCTTGCTGCTATACCACGTCTTACTAACTGCCGCATTAAGTTTTTGAATAGTAGTGATAATAATCTTGGAGTTGCTTTGAAGCCGTTTCACTAGTTCATCCGTATTATCAGTACTATCTACAGCCCCTGGTTCAAATGCTTCATATTCCGATTGAGTCTGGGTATCAAGATCATGTCGGTCAACAACAAACATCACCTTATCCACATCATCCAATTCTGATACAAGTTGTGCAGCCTTGAATGAGGTCAATGTTTTTCCGGCACCTGTTGTATGCCAGATATAACCATTATCATTGGAGTTTTGTACACGATCCAAAATTTTCTCTACCGCATAGAATTGGTAAGGACGAAGTACCATCAAGCATTTGTCGCCCTCATGAAGCACAATATACTTTCCTATGATTTTGCCAAGCGTACATTTTTCCAAGAAGAATACGGCAAACTTATCCAATTCATTGAACGGATGATTGGCAGCATCTGTCCAGGTGAATGTGAACTTATACCCACTATTTGGATTATTGGCAAAATAGCGAGTATTAACACCGTTGGATATGACAAACAGTTGGATATAATCAAACAATCCATGAAACGAAGTCTTGTGATAACGCTGTATTTGGTTGTATGCCTGTTTAAGTTCCACGCCACGACGTTTCAATTCAATCTGCACAAGTGGCAAACCATTGATTAGAATCGTCACATCATAGCGGCATTTTTTACGTCCTTCCACCGTAATCTGGTTGGAAACCTGAAATTCATTCTGACACCACTGCTGCCTATTTAGAAATTCCACCCATATACGCTGTCCATCAGCCGTATCAAGCGGATATAAGTCACGAAGTTTCTTTGCCTTTTCAAAGCGAGTACCACCTTCAAGGTATATTAGAATCTTCTCAAACTCTTCTGCCGTAAACTCAGTACGTCCGTGCTCTTCCAATCGTTTGCGGTTGTGAATCTCCAACTGCCGCTTGAAATTGGCATAAAGATTATCTTCCTCGACAATCTGAACATACTCGTAGTCCATTTGTCGGAGTGTGGCTATCAGTCCGGCTTCCAATGCCGCTTCGCTTTGTGTTGACATATTCTTGCCTTATTATGAGTGGTTACTTTACTTTTATATTGCTATTCAGTATCTTGACATCCAATGCTTTTTCAATCTTGCACAGAGTTTCCAATGACATATTCTCCCGTCCTTTTAGAACTTTGGAAATATACTGCTGCGAACAATTCATCTTCATAGCCAACGCCTTTTGAGTCATACCGAGCAGCTCCATTCGATTCGACATAGCTGCAGCTATAGCCTGCGAATGGCAAACCCAATCTTCTCTTTTGTTTTCCATTATATTCTTTACTTCTCCTAAAGTGTTGTCTATCTTTTCTTCAGCCATTGTATGAATCAAAAATACCTTTGTCCTATTTTGTAGGCAAAGGTACTATAAATAATTGAGATAACACAACTTTCAAGTTGTTTGATAACATTTTCGGAGCAACATAGTATTCATTGTTATTGTGCTCTTTGTCAAAGATGTTCTTATTTTCTCTCAATGACAATGTGTACCATAAAATGTTGGTATGTACTTCATTATCCAGATTAAATTATTATAGCAACATTCCGCATGAATATATCTGAAATAATCATATAGAGGACAGTTTACATTATTGACGGTAAAATCCCTTGGTGCCTTATATTTTCCCCTTTTATCCTCAAAACAAACTCTTGCATAACATTCTATACTTCAACGACTTTTGGAGCAAGACTTGCTTCATCCGGTTTCAGTTCTGATTCATCATGAACCTCGATTGTCTTTATATGTTCCTCTATTTGAGGTTCTACATAGATTGTTAAGACACCATTTTTTTGGTAATCCTCACATAGAAATTTCCAGATTAATGAAAACTTTTTTATACCATCAACTGGAATGACACTCATATAGAAATCACGACAATCTTTCTGAACAAAAACCGAGTTTTTAGGTCTGTACTCTAATTGATTTTTATATGTCTGATAAACTTCTCTTTTTGCATCCCTACTTGCATTAATCTGTGCTTTTGCCGCTTCATCTATGCCAAATGCATTAAAGTAGTAAAAGTTGTCATCAATTTCCACAATATCCTCTGATCTAAAAGAGACAATTAGTTTTGGAGTTCTTATGACTGTTTTACCTGTATTCTCAATTCTTATACGAAGTTTGCACCATCTTTTATCTATCTTCTTTGGAGGATTGAACGAGAACCTTGGAATGCCGATATTTGGCACTTCTAAATTGCCCAAACTTAATCTCATCACATCCTGTTCAATTTCTGTCAATTTCCTATACTCATAATGCTTGATAGTCTTTACATATTCTGGGTATATTGTGATTTCATCCTTTCCGTGAAAAGTTACAAGTACATCTGTGGTATCCTTAAACTGACAATTGTTCACGTACCAGTTATAGGTCGTCCTATATCGCTCCAATTGATCAACTATATCCTCCCACGACGCAATATCGATAGCAAAGAGACCTTTAGCCCTATTCTCTATATCTTTCTTTCTAATGTATCCTTCTATCTTGACATCTTTATTCGCTGTAGTAGCAAATACTAGCAATTTTAAATTAGGCTCAAAATCTAAAGCTTTTGTTATTTCATTATCAATTTCTGCTTCTGTTAACTGTGCATTTGTATAGTCATCCTTACCTTTGCACTGGATGCCACAGTAACCACTATATTTCTCAACATACGAAAATACATCAACTCCATATTGATTCTGTCCCTGACGACCATGCCGTTTTATAGTATCCTCACATATCCATATCTCTCCCCACAATAATTTGCAGAGTTTTTCAAAATCTTGCCAATTGCTTGGCTTTTTCAATTGAGTTTGAGCTATCATATAAACATCTTCTGTTAAACTATATTTTACCCTTTTATTCAGACCATCATACAATGTGTACAACAATTTTTGTTAATTTTATGACAGGCTATTGCTTTATTCATCATCTTCATCAAGAAAAGTCCAATCTTTGGAAGCATATTCCTTTTCAAACTCTGCCAAGTCTTCCTTAATTCGTTCACGGAAACTCTCTTCGCTGTCATCGCCACTCATCATCCGATCTACGCGAGTTGCATATATTTCTGCTATACGAATTTGCCGATAAGCCTCTGTCATTGCATCTATCGTCTCAACTGACAGTTCCAACACATCAGCTTCATCGGGATAGCGGTCATAATAACAATGATGGATTGAGTATAACACCGGAATCTGTTCGCCGTCAGAAGTGTCAGACATATATCGCGTTGTTGATTGGAATATCACCCCATCACCAAAGAATTGTCGGTCTACATATTTTTGTTCTGCCTTAACGATAGTTGTATCTCTTAGAAGAAAAGATTCCGCATCTTCATAACTGGCAAAACTTATGTAGTCCTTATAGCTATGGTATGAGCCAAAGCTATCTTTCTCGTAAATAGTCCAATAGTTTTCATAAACCTTTTCCGGCTTTGGCTGTAAGGCTCTTGCTATATCACGCTCAATAGTATCTGCAATCTCACACATTGCATATGTGCTCCTATCAAAATATCCGCCACTCATGGTTATTTCTTCTTTATCAAATGTGAATTAAGAAATTAAATACAATCATATTGTTTATCAAACACTCCTGAAAACATATCCATTTCTCTCTTGGAAATTCCTAATCGTGTTGCCAATTCGCGCCATCCTTTTATCGCTTCAATCACCTCTAAAATAATTTTCTCCGCAGTGTTTCGATTAAGCATATAATCCTCGCAGGCATCAAGCAAGATAATTAAATCTGCCTTGTTGGAAGTTGATGAGATGAGCAGACTTTGATATTCATTCAGCGTTGGATTCATATCGTATGCCGGCGACAATGTCCATCCTTTTGCAGTCAAAAGAAAACCGTGATTGCGGAAATGGTCATCAGTATTGCCGATACAAATATTGAAAGCCACACGACGGTATAGTTCCTGCAGGTTTCGCTCTACATCGGTACAGCTCTGAATAATAAAGTCGACTATATCCAGATAACCATGCCCGGTAGTTGCATTATCTCCATCACTTAATCCCAATAAGGTCATAGCAGATGCAAAATGAATACGTTTGCTATCGTTTGTTCTATCGAAACGTTGTGACAGCAATGTATGATATTTTTCTCCAGTTGCCAGCACTTTGGTTTTTGCTACGTTTACTCCTGCTTTTGTAGCAAGCAAGTGACTGAAATGCTCCCAAAGTCCTACATTATAGTCATCCTTGCGAGACGGGAACTTTGCCACGTAAAGGGTTTTATCTGTATCAATCACATTGGCTTTAGGTCTTGCACCTCCTAATGATGTCCCAGGTTGCACAAGTTGTGCAATCCATTTCTTATCGGGGAGCATATTGTTTTCTTCGCTTTTCTCAATCTCAGCACTGGCTGAAATCAACTCCCGAATATCTGTCAGAGGTGGAATTTTCAACGATTCACTCACATTGATAAATTCACCATCGGGATCTTCCTTAAAACGGAATCCACCCATTCGGGAGAAATCATCGATACCAGTTAAGAAATCGAAAGATGATAATCTCCGTACCGGTCGTTGTTCTTCCGCCGCTGTAATTTGCTCACGACGCAACAACAAAGTACGTCCCCAACGATCCGGCAAAGCATCGGAAAAACATCCGAATATATCCTTGTCCGGTTGTGTATATTGTTGTCCCGGGTAATTATTTAGGTCGTCGCTCAAAAACAGATCGCTGTGCTGCCTTAACCATTCATTATTGAACGTAAAACTATAGCTGTCCGCACCACGAAGAGACTCATAGCCCAATTCGCCTATGAGTTCCACTTCTTTGAGCCAATCGAAATCGGCATATACATACAACTTTTTCATAGATTATTCTTTCTTGGATGCACGTTCTCTTGTTTTCAAACTCAAATCTTGCAAAGCTTTTCCCATTTTATCTTCTTTGGCAAGCAATAAAATATCATCGTCAAGTTGCAATGCATACAAAACACGTAGATAGATCCCTATTGCAACAGTAGGAATCCCTTTTTCTATTCGGGACACAGTAAGCGATGAACAGGTTGCCCGTTCTGCCACCTGAGCCACACTCAGATTCCGACGCAAGCGAGCTAACTTAATCTGCTCACCTACAATTTGCATCTTCTGCTCCAATTTTCGGGGAAGCTTGGTTCCCATTGTATTCTTTGTCATTACTACATCAATTTAAGGTGCAAAGCGACTATACCGATGACTTCACTATATTCAACCTATCATATAATATACAAAAGTAATACTTTTTATTTATTTAATGATGTATTACACATAGAAAAATGCACATCTTGGCATAATTAACCATATACCTAATCTATTTTGAGCAAAAACTTCCAAAAACTAAATGCTATAATGTTGTTTGTAAGCATCATGTACACCTATCAACAAACAATGCAAATTGTTCATCATACACTCATCATATCAAAGAACTATTTTGCTTACCAAAAGAAAAAGATATGACTCCACGCTTAACTTGACTTTAATGACCGTTATTATATACACGGGCAATAAAGTTAAGTCAAATAGAGGGAGAGAAGAAAATTAGCTTACTTACTGGTATTATTTTCTTTTCGCCAGCAATCAATATCAGTCACTCCGTGTTCAATCTTGGAGGAGCAACTAGCAATATAGACACAGGCATAACATCAGATGAAATGCTATGCAAAATCTTCCGTAAACCTCATAGCACGGCTGGCAAATTTGCACCCAAAAACCACCTTTTTTATCAAAGTCTTTTCATTTGTTTTCCTTGTACCGGAAAAACGCATTATCTTTGCAAAAGTTCAGCGAAGAATAAAGAGCAAAATCAGACTTTCCTACCGTTTAAGTTTCAAACTATTGGTAGTCAATCAGTCTAATATGTAGCATCGGTAAATAAGCTACATAATACACTAACAATCGACCACTTACACCTTTTAAAATCAAAACCATCCAGGAGTATAAATAGGTATAAATCGACTAATTAACGCCAAACAACAATAATATACAATCTTATTTTGTTACTTAGAAATATTTGAGCAACAAAACAAATGTAATCGCATTGTAAAAAAGTAAACTAATTATCATATTTTGTTATATTTGTACATAAATAATTCTGAAAACCATGAACAATCTGTTATACTATCCATACATAAATCTGCCTAACACTGATTGGGCTATACGAGCTCTGCTTTACTATGACAATATTAGTTCTATAGTACCGACTCAATATTTCTATGAACCAGAACAATATGAGCCTTTTATGCGGGAGGTAATTCAAAATGAACTAATCCACCCAATTAATCCTATGGATGTTCTTGAACATCCTTGGGAAGTTTCAAAAATGTTTATGGAATATTTAACTCAGAACCGAGATATCATACAAAGACGAAGATTTTCACATAACAAATTCGGGACTAGCCATATTCATCCTGAGAAATTTTCATTGAAAAAAAATGGTAATAAATTACACGTAGATAAGTTTGATTTTGAGATTTTTCATGAGCTCACTCAAATGGGATTGGCAGAAAGGATAGATAACAATTGGTATAATGTAGAAAAGAAAACTGCCAATGAACTTATGACTTTTTTGACCTCAGTAATTGCCAATAAAATTGATTTCCAGCCAACTACAGACAAAATTGACTATAGCTTCGCTACAACATACATACGAAACCAAGATATTGAATTACGAACAAGACAATATAAGAGAGATTTGATACTCAAGAATCTGATACCATATCCTAAACAAATAGATTTGATCAATCTTAGAAAATTTAAAGATAAGTACCGTGATTTATTAAAAGCATTCAGTAACAAAGTAGAACTATTAGTTCTAAATCCAACAATTACTCCGGAATCACCATTATTCAAAATAACTCTTGAGGATATGAAAATGGCTAAAGAAGAACTATCCGCAAGGATGAATGAAAGCCATATAGGTGATATCATTTTTGGAACAATATGTGGAACTATTTCCGCAGGAATAGGATTACTAGCCAGTCCTGTTTTAGGTATCCCCGGCTTCCTAAATGCTATCCATTCAGCATGTAAAATTGAAAAACCTGAAAATATAATAGATCAAACGGGGTTAAAATATCTGGCTTTAGTTGATAAAAGATTGAGAAGGCAATGAATATCTTCAGAAACAAAATATCATCTATGCAATTTAGAGAAGTTTTGTTGCTTGTTTGTTGCTTAAAAGAGTGTATTTTATGTAATAACTATCTATCATACAACAATATGACTATTTAATTTTCAAATTTTGCATCAGCAAGTAAAGCTAATCATATATACCCAGTTATCCCCAAAGCGAAAACGATGAGAGATTTTCCTTTATAGCTAGCTTAGGATGTTCAGTTTTCCTATCTCCCATTTCAAAACAAGAGGTTGTGTCAAAATGCTGACACAGCCTTTTTTTATGCGCAAAGCCCAGACTTTCTCAAGCCCGGGCTTTGTTATTACCCAAAGTTTTCGTATCTTTAGGCATAAAGTTTTTCGTTATGGCAAAGTTACATTTTCGTCCTTACATTCCCAACCAAACCGTTCTTTTTCCACAAAGAATTGATGAAAACATAGCTGCGAACGACCCGGTCCGCATCGTGAATGCTGTTATTGACAACCTCAATCTTGAGAGTTTCAAGAAGCTTTATAAGGAAACGGGCCGTTGTCCTTATCATCCTAAAATGATGCTTAAGGTGATAATCTACGCCTACATGAATAATATCTATTCTTGCCGTAAAATAGAGAAGCACCTCCTTCGTGACATTCATTATATTTGGCTTGCCGGTAATGAGCATCCGGATTTTATCACGATCAACCGTTTTCGTAACCGTGTAAAGGAGGAAATAAATAATGTATTTACCCAGTTGATTTTTGTCCTTGCCGATAAAGGTTTCATCAGCCTTGATGTGGAGTATATTGACGGCACCAAGATTGAATCCAAAGCCAACAAATATACTTTTGTCTGGCGCAAGACAGTCGAACGGAACCGTACGAGACTAATGGATAAAATCCGTATTCTCTTGGAGCAGGTGGATGAAACCATTGCACAGGAGAACTCTATAAAAGACACATCCGTGGAGTTTACTTCCTGCAGGCTCTCTGACATAGTGGATGAACTTAAAGAAGCCCTGGAACGCCAGCCTGCAACAAAGGATAAGGAAGAAAAGAAAGCCCTGCGCAAAAAGAAGAAGCAGGTCAGGGAACTTGAAGGGTATCGTGACAAGCTGATAGAATATGACAATCACCTTGATACCCTTGGAGAACGTAACTCCTATTCCAAGACCGATCCTGGTGCCACATTCATGCGCATGAAAGAAGATGCCATGAAGAACGGGCAGACCAAACCCGGATATAATCTGCAAATAGGTACTGAAAACCAATTTATCACAGACTTCCGTCTGTTTCCCAACCCTACCGATACACTGACCCTCATACCTTTTTTCCACTCTTTCCAGTACCGCTATAACCGTTTACCGAATATCTGCGTGGCAGACTCCGGTTACGGTTCGGAAGAAAATTACCGGTTCATGCAGGAGAATGGGATAGAAGCCTTCATCAAGTACAATTACTTCCATAAAGAACAGCGTCCCCGTTATACTCCCAACCCGTTCCATGCCGAAAGTCTCCATTACAATGCCCAAGAGGATTATTACGTTTGTCCTATGGGACAGCACATGAACCGTATAGGAACCAAACGTGACAAGACAGCGAGCGGATACATCACCGAAAGTGCCCGGTATAAAGCAAAAAGATGCGAAGGTTGCCCTTTGCGTGGCAGTTGTTTTAAAGCTCGGGGGAACCGTATTATAGAAGTCAACCACCGATTAAATCAATACAAACGGCAGGCACGGGAAAGGTTGCTCTCAGAAGAAGGTATCAAGCATAGAGGCAGGAGGTGTATAGAACCAGAAGCTGTGTTTGGACAAATGAAATACAACATGGCATACAGAAGATTCCGGCATGTGGGAGAAGACAAGGTTACAATGGACTTTGCTTTCTTTGCTATAGCCTTTAATATCAAAAAAATGTGCGCTAAACTGATAAAAGAAGGAAAGGGGCTCATTACAGTTGCCAAATATTTGTTTATGGGACTATTTATAACCCGATATAATTGGAATATAGCAACTTGCTGCCAAATGCATGAGGAAAAAGTAGCATAGCCAAAAGAAAATATAGCAGAACTTAAAATATAAAAGAGGTTGTGCCAACGTTTTGACACAACCTCTTCTATGAAAGTTTTTTTCAAGTAAATATCATACTTTTTTCATAAACTCCTTCGGTGTTTTTCCAAAATACTCCTTATACTGAAGTTTTTCAGATTTCGCATACCCACCATTTCAGCAACCACGGTCACAGAAAATTTTCCGCTTTCCAAAAGTTCCCGTGCCTTCTCCATCCTGATTCTCGAAATCAAATATTTGGGTGCTTCTCCCATCAACAACTTCCACTTATTATAAAAGGTTATCCGGCTCATGCACATCCTGGAGGCAATATCATCTACTGTCAAATCCTCTTTATCCATATTCTCCATAATGTAAAGCTTCACTTCATTCAAAAATCACCAAATCCGGATACTCTTCACATATTACCTCCAATGCTTCCTGACCGTCATCAAAGCTCCTCACTACAAAACATTCCGATAAACGTTTCTCAAGATAATCCCTGAATCCCTTGTCATTATCCGCAAGTATCACTAAAGGTCTAATCCATATTTTTTTCTTCGAGAAACCATGGAAAACCATTTCCGACTCATTCACCTGAAAAGTGTCCGGAATATTTAAGAATGTATACACCCCCCGAAACCGCACACGAACATCTTATGGGAAATCGAAACAGAGCCTCCTTTTCCAAAGTCAGTATTTTCCCGTCACACATATTCATCAACTTGTCAAAAAACACACCGCCCATGCCATACTACTTGCCATGCAGAGGTCGCAGAATAGGAAGCCGCGACGAGTACCATCTGCAACATTTCAAAAATCGCTTGTTGCCTGTGTCCTTAATCTTGATTGCCCAGTAATCCCCCTTCAACAAAACCTGCATCGAGAGGTGCGTTTCCGGCAGAGAACACTCGATGGCACTCAATACAAACCGGTCAACCGGAGATATCTTTCCCGGATCAAACCAAGCGCTTGCATAGTCAAAATCCGGAACCAAATCCAGCTTCATCTGCAACCCGGCCACATGAGACTGTAAAAAAGACACTTTCTTCCTCATAAATGCGCCGATTTCATGTTCTGCAACTACCAGGCTACTAGAATTGCCAAATAGTCGTTTCAACTCCATTAACGCTATCAAGTGCTGCTCCAACCCGCCTATATGATGAAGTGCAACAGCCAGTTCCTTCTTTATGTCTTCCGGACAGTCTCCTTCGTAACTGCCCCTAACGGTGTCTTAATCAAAGAAATGGGATTACGTATGTTTTGAAAGGTATCAATGAAATACTGATTTCCCTCTTTCAGTAAATCTCTTTCTTCACTGATACAGAGCAAATGGAACAAAAGCCAACATAATATACAGATTCCACTAGCCACTATTGGCAGAACAGACCAGGGAACCTTATGATATACGCCGATGGACAGCAGGAAAATGAATAATGACACTACTATTATTATTATCGATAAATGTTTCATACTATTATAAATTTAAGTAATAATGATTCCTACTAATATATACCCGAGTTTTCAGTCAATAGCAGGATAATCCCAAGTATGTCATCAGGAGGCGGTCTAATGGGGGAACGGCAGGCTCCTTGAATCATCAAATTCACCTTACCAACCCTCGTTTGCTAGCAGAGCCTACATTCCGTCCACCTGCATTTCATACCCAGCAACTCTCTAAACCATTCATTTTCCATACCCAACGTATTTTTAAGTACCAATACAATATTCTGCTTATCCAAGATAACCCCAATCAATTATTTTCAAACAAAATAATAGTATAACAAACGGAAAGATTAAAAAGATGATACCACTTCACACATATTCTTATCATACTCACATATCTTGCCCATGAAACAGAAAGACATTATCTTTGCAGCATGAAACGAGACTTGAAAGAAAACGGAGGATTACCGGCACATATACTCTGGACACTTGCCATCGTAGCTGGCGTGTCCGTAGCCAACTTATATTACAACCAACCCCTGCTTAATATCATGCGGCATGAATTGAGAGTTTCTGAATTCAAAACGAACCTCATTGCCATGGTTACACAAATCGGATATGCGCTGGGATTATTGTTCATCGTTCCATTAGGAGACCTCTATAGACGCAAGAATATCATCCTGACGAATTTCTTCCTACTCATATTTTCCCTTCTAGCCATTGCCCTGGCACCGAACATCTACATCATCTGGGCAGCATCACTCATCACCGGCATCTGCTCCATGATACCCCAAATATTTGTACCGATTGCCTCGCAATTCTCACGCCCCGAAAACAAGGGACGGAATGTAGGTGTCGTCATCTCAGGATTACTGACTGGAATACTTGCATCACGTGTTGTCAGCGGATTTGTGGGTGAAGTGCTTGGCTGGCGTGAAATGTACTTCATCGCCGCCGGAATGATGTTACTATGCGCCATCATTGTATTAAAGGTACTACCAGACATACAACCGACTTTCCAAGGCAAATATTCCGGGCTGATGAAGTCTCTTTTCTCATTAGTAAGAGAATACCCCTCTCTACGAATCTACTCGATACGTGCGGGACTGGCCTTTGGCTCATTCCTTGCCATGTGGTCCTGCCTTGCATTCAAAATGGGAGAAGCCCCGTTCCATGCATCCAGCGACGTCATCGGCATACTAGGGCTCTGCGGTATTGCCGGAGCCTTAACCGCATCTTTTGTAGGAAAATATGTAAAAAAGGTAGGCATACGCAATTTCAACTTTATCGGTTGCGGAATGATTCTGCTTGCATGGGGCTCGCTCTTTTTCTGCGGAAACAACTATGCAGGTATCATTACCGGTGTCATTCTTATAGACATAGGCATGCAATGTATCCAACTCAGCAACCAGACCAGTATTTTCGACATCTGCCCATCTGCCTCCAATCGGGTAAATACGATTTTCATGACCACTTACTTTATCGGCGGCTCTTTGGGTACCTTCCTTGCAGGAAGTAGTTGGCAGACTTGGGGATGGAGTGGCGTGGTCGGCACCGGCGTTATTTTGACAATAATATCGTTGTCCATCACCCTTTACAGCAAGAAATAACAAGGATACTATCATTTTTCCAAGCAAACGCAAAGATTTGATAATTTTTATTTGTCATACAGAGGATAAGAAAGATATTAAACAGAATTGTTATACCTTTGCCGCATCAAACTATAAACGGCAGATTGATAATAGATTTGTCAACCAAGCATAGTCAAAAACAACCCAATGAATTCAGCAAAGAAAATACCCTCTCCACTCGTTTCTCTATTTCCCATCGCTTTTCTCGTAGGAATGCTGTTTGCCACCATCCATACTTTCGGAAGTGACGCCTTGAGTGGAGGAAGCCAGATTTCCCTGCTTGCCACCACTGGCATGTGTGTCTTTATCGGCATGGCTTTCTACCGCATCCCTTGGAAAGATTATGAACTTGCCATCACCAACAACATTTCAGGTGTTGCCACAGCTATCATTATTCTATTGATTATCGGTGCTTTGAGCGGCACATGGATGATAAGTGGGGTGGTACCTACCCTTATATATTATGGTATGCAAATTATCCATCCGAATTTCTTCCTTGCTTCTACCTGCATTATTTGTGCATTGGTATCAGTAATGACGGGAAGTTCATGGACCACTATCGCCACCATCGGTATCGCCCTTTTGGGCATAGGTAAGGCACAAGGTTTTGAAGAGGGATGGATAGCCGGTGCCATCATTTCAGGAGCTTATTTCGGAGACAAAATTTCACCGTTATCGGATACCACAGTCCTTGCCTCATCCGTAACGGACACACCGCTATTCAGCCATATCCGCTATATGATGATTACCACCGTCCCTTCTCTCCTTATCACCCTTGTCATCTTTACAGTAATGGGGCTCACACACGAAACAAACAATACACAACAGATCGCGGAATTTACGGCAACACTGGACGCCAAATTCCACATTACTTTCTGGTTACTGACTGTTCCCGTGATTACGGGAATACTGATTGCCCGGAGAGTGCCTTCCATCATCACACTCTTTCTCTCCACTCTGCTGGCAGGGATATTCGCCTTCATCTTCCAACCGGGACTACTGAATGAGATAGCGGAAGGTGGAAATATGTTCAAAGGGATAATGATGACATTCTATGGCAGTACCAGTCTACAAACTGACAGTGACATGTTGACAGAATTGATTGCCACACGAGGTATGGCAGGAATGATGAATACCATCTGGCTCATCATCTGCGCCATGTGTTTCGGCGGAGCCATGACGGCAAGCGGCATGCTGGGAAGCATCACTTCCCTATTCGTCCGCTTCATGAAGAATACAGCCAGCATGGTAGCATCCACCGTATGTTCCGGATTGTTCCTGAACCTTGCCACGGCAGACCAGTACATCAGCATTATCCTCACCGGAAACATGTTCAGCAACGTTTACGCAAAGAAAGGCTACGAAAGCCGGCTACTTAGCCGTACCACGGAAGATGCCGTTACCGTTACCTCCCCGCTTATCCCATGGAACACCTGCGGCATGACGCAAGCTACCATTTTGAGTGTACCCACACTGACCTACCTTCCCTATTGCTTCTTCAACCTTATCAGTCCGGTAATGAGTATCTTTATTGCTGCTATCGGATATAAAATAATTAAAAAACCGGTGAACAATCCTGGATAGGCATTGTTCTTGCAATAAACTTATAACGAACAATTTATTTAAACCTAAACAAAAAAAATTCGATTATGAAAAAGTTTATTGCATTAGCAGCAGTAGTATTGGTAAGCATGGCAGCAACGACCATGTATGCACAAGAGAGTAGAGCTGAAAAGCGCGCAGACCGTAAAGCCCAGAGAGACGCAGAACGTGCACGCCTGAAAGCTGAAGAACAAGCACAGGATGCCATTTCATATGATGACGCAATGGCGGCCTTGAAAGCTCACCAGTTCGTAATGGAGGCAGACCAGGTGATGTTCCGCAACGGACAGACCGCATTTGTAAACTCCAACACCAACTTCGTATTGGTAAACCAAGGACGCGGCACCGTGCAGGTAGCCTTCAACACCGCATACCCGGGTCCTAATGGCATTGGCGGTGTAACAGTGGACGGAACTGTATCAGACATCCAGATGACTACCGACAAACGGGGCAACGTGAATTGCAACTTCAGCATCCAGGGTATCGGCATTTCCGCCCAGATATTCCTTACGCTGACCAATGGCGGGAACAACGCAACTGTAACCATCAGCCCGAACTTCAACTCCAACACCATGACTTTGAGCGGGAACCTGGTTCCGCTGGAACAATCCAACATATTCAAGGGACGTTCCTGGTAAAACCCTTATATAAATATATATATTCCCACTCCGCCACAAATCACACTAAAAAGTGTACATTTGTAGCGGAGTTTTTTATATACCAAATGTCATGAGAGAATTTATCATTGCAGACAATCAAGATATCACCAAAGCAGGCATGATGTTCCTATTGGGCAGACAGAAAGACACCTCCCTGCTGCTGGAAGCCGACAACAAGGCAGAACTGATACAGCAACTACGCCTGCATCCCACCGCCGTTGTCATTCTGGACTATACCCTTTTTGATTTTTCGGGAGCCGAAGAGCTAATGGTACTTCACGAACGCTTCAAGGAAGCCGATTGGTTACTCTTTTCCGACGAATTGAGCCTACCGTTCCTGCGCCAGGTATTGTTCAGCAGCATGGCATTCGGCGTAGTGCTGAAGGATAATTCCAAAGAAGAGATACTGACCGCACTACAATGCGCTTCACGCAAAGAACGATTCATCTGTAATCACGTCAGCAACCTGCTACTTGCGGGCAACGGTTCCTCCTCCCCCACCCATCCTGCCATCAAAGACGATTTACTGACTACTGCCGAACGGAGCATCCTGAAAGAGATAGCCCTGGGGAAAACAACCAAAGAAATAGCCGCCGAAAGAAACCTCAGCTTCCATACGGTAAACAGCCACAGAAAGAATATCTTCCGGAAACTGGGTGTAAACAATGCGCACGAGGCTACCAAATATGCCATGAAGGCAGGCATCGTGGACTTGGTGGAATATTATATATAAATCTCCCCACTCCCGATACACAACCGGGCAGCGGCATCATACACCACTCCGAACTGGCCCGGAGCAATGCCTTGCAGCTTCTCTTCCGATATTATGCAGTAGCCCTCCGCCTTCTTTTGCAGCCTGCCTTTGACGAACTCCGGCGTATGGCGTATCTTGAAAGTCACCTCCGCCTCTCTCTCTGCTTCCTTCCAGGGGTTATCCGTGATGAAATGGAAATCGTGCATATGGAATTCATTGCCGTATTGCAACGCCGTATGGTATCCTCGTGATACATAAATCACATTCCCTTCAATATCCTTGCGAACAACAAACCACGGTCCTCCACTCAATCCCAATCCTTTGCGCTGGCCAATGGTATGAAACCAATAGCCCCGATGCCTGCCCAACTTCCTGCCCGTTTCCAACTCCACAATATCCCCTTCCCTTTCGCCAAGAAAACGACGTACAAAATCATTATAATCAATCTTCCCCAAAAAGCATATACCCTGACTGTCACGACGTTTGGCACTGGGCAATCCGGCACGCAGGGCTATGTCACGAACCTCATGCTTCATCAGCCCGCCCAATGGAAACATCAGTTTGGAAACTTGCAGATAATCTATTTGTGCCAGAAAGTCGGTCTGGTCTTTCACGGAATCGGCGGCGGTACCGAGCCATGTCCTTCCATCCTTCAACACCGTAGTGGCATAGTGCCCAGTTGCCGTAAAATCAAACCCCTTTCCCACACGTTGCTCGAAGCATCCGAACTTTATCAGCTTGTTGCACATCACATCCGGATTGGGAGTCAAGCCACGTTTTATTTTATCAATGGCATAAGCCACCACCCGGTCCCAATACTCCCGGTGCAGGTCCACTACTTCCAATGACAATCCATAGCGACGGGCAATGGCAGAAGCCATCTCCATATCCTCTTCCGCAGAGCAGTCCATATAATCGGCATCATCCCTCCCTATCTTGATGTAAAAAAGAGAAGGACGATAACCTTGTTCACAAAGGAGATGCACGACAACGGAACTATCCACACCTCCCGACAGTAATACGGCAATATTCATTTAATGTTATCCTTTTAAATTCTGTCAAACGCCTGAGACAAGTCCTCCAGCAAATCATCGATATGTTCTGTCCCGATGGAGAGACGGACCGTACCTGGTTTGATGCCTTGTTCCTCCAATTCCCGTGCACTTAATTGGGAGTGGGTAGTGGTGGCAGGATGAATAACCAGAGATTTCACATCAGCCACATTGGCAAGTAACGAAAATATCTGCAAACTGTCAATAAACGTCTGCGCTTCCTTCACACCGCCCCGCACCTCAAACGTAAAGATAGAACCACCTCCGTTCGGGAAATATTTCCCGTAAAGTGCATGGTCAGGATGCTCGGGCAGAGACGGGTGATTCACGGCAGCCACTTTGGGATGCTTCTGCAGAAATTCAACCACTTTCAAAGCATTCTCCACATGACGTTCCACACGAAGTGACAACGTCTCAAGCCCTTGCAACAGAATAAAAGCATTGAAAGGACTGATTGCAGCACCGGTATCACGCAACAATACGGCACGGATACGGATGGCATAGGCAGCAGGACCGGCAGCGTCGACAAAACGTACTCCATGATAACTCGGGTCCGGTTCCGTCAGTTGAGGAAACTTCCCCGAAGCCACCCAGTCGAACTTGCCGCTATCTACAATAATCCCCCCCAAGGACGTACCATGCCCTCCGATAAACTTCGTTGCCGAATGGACTACAATGTCTGCCCCATGCTCTATAGGACGAATCAGGTAAGGAGTACCGAAGGTATTATCTATAATCAGAGGAATCCGATGACGGTGTGCTATTTCAGCAACGGCATCGATGTCAATGATGTTGCAATTCGGATTGCCCAGCGTTTCAATGAATACCGCCTTGGTATTCTCCTGAATCGCTTTCTCGAAATTGTCAGGATGGTCCGGGTCTACAAAAGTAGTGGTAACCCCATAGGCAGGCAATGTGTGGGCCAGCAGATTATACGTTCCGCCGTAGATGGTCTTAGCCGCCACGATATGGTCTCCTACACGGGTGATATTCTCAAAGGCATAAGTGATGGCTGCCGCACCCGAGGCTACGGCCAATCCGGCAACACCGCCTTCCAGAGCCGCCACACGTTTCTCGAACACATCCTGGGTGGAATTCGTCAACCGCCCGTAAATATTCCCCGGGTCCTGCAAGCCAAAGCGGGCTGCCGCATGGGCCGAATTACGGAATACATACGAAGTTGTCTGATAGATAGGTACGGCGCGGGCATCAGTTGCCGGGTCGGGTTGTTCTTGTCCAACGTGAAGTTGTAGAGTCTCAAAGTGCAATTTCTTTGTTTCCATTGTCGTTTGTATTTTAAGTGAATAAACCGTTTCTCATTCGGATGTTGCAAAGATAGAGCGATAAGCCGGGGCAGACAATGACACAGATTAGGGAATTTTATACCACAATTGTGGTAGATAAGCAAGCTATTTTCTATCTTTAGATAAGATAGACTGCATTTCGGCAAAACTTTTTCATGCAAGCATGAAAGTTCTGCACTCAATTTGCACTATCTTTGCCCCCATGAAAGCAAGAAATATACTGATACTCATATTGGGAATCTTTATTCTTCCCATCTATCTGACTTCCTGCGGGGTGGACCGCTGGAAGGAGTATGCCGGACAGACCCAGACAGACCGCTGGATTGACGATACCATGCGTGTGTGGTACTATTGGGTAGACGCCATTCCCCATACCAACGACCTGAACTATTTCCAGGCCCCTTTCACTTTCTTTGCCTCGCTCAAATCCGAAGAGGACAAATTCTCCACCATCGACAGTCTGGTCAGCGTCACCACTACCCGCAGCATCCCCTATACGGATTACAGCTACGGATTCCAGTTCACTACCAATCAGATAGAAGTAGAAGGAGAAGATAATGCCATTGTTGCACAGATTCTTTACGTTGCCGACGGAAGCCCGGCCTCAGAAATCGGGCTGAAACGGGGTGACTGGATTATAAAGATGGACGGGAACTTTATTACCGAACAGAATTATAAGAAACTGTATGGAAGTAGTGCCATGGAGCTGACAGTAGGTTATTACGACGTGGAGAAAAATGCCATTGTTGCTTACGACAAACCCAGGCAGATAGCATCGGCGCGTCCCGTCAACGACAACCCGGTACACTATAAGAATGTATATACATCGGGCAGCAAGAAAATAGGTTATCTGGTCTACAACCATTTCAGTTCCGGCCCCACGGACAACAGCAATGAATATGACAACGACCTGCGCAGCGCATTCCAATATTTCGCATCACAGCAAGTCAACGAATTCATCCTTGACTTGCGCTACAACAACGGTGGATTATTGAGTTGCGCAGAATTGCTGTGTACCATGCTCGCACCTTCCTCCGCCTTGGGGCAAGAGTTGGGATACCTGGAATTCAGCAACCGCTTCAACCCGCAGATAGTACCGTTCACCCTGAACTCCGGACTCATCGGAAACGGAGCAAACCTGAACCTGAACACTCTCTACGTACTTACCAGCAGCCAGACTGCCTCCGCCTCCGAAATGGTGATTAACTGTCTCGACCCGTATATGGATGTCGTCATCATCGGCGGCACTACCGTAGGCAAGAATGTAGGCTCCAGAAATTTCTCCAGCCCCGAACTGATGATAACGATGAATCCCATCGTCTGCAAGATATACAATTCGGAAGGGAAATCTGATTATGAATCCGGATTCCAACCGGCCTACTCGGGATATGTAGTGAATGAGATGAGCGACATGTCACGCTTCCTGCCCTTTGGAGATACCAACGAAGCCTTATTGAGCACTGCACTCGGCGCCATCGACGGAAGCATACAACCGCCCACACAAGAAGATACCCGTTCTTTAAGAGTGACCACTCTCGCAAACTCCATTGAACGCCGGGCAAGCCATGCCGTACGCATCAAATAAAAAGACAAATAGGATGAAACTAAACAGAAGAGTTACAATCATCACCCGATTTTCGGGAATCATGTTCAGCCTGCTGTTGCTCGGCGGACTGGCAGCTTGCAGCGATGATAACAATGGCAATGATACGCCAGAACCGGAGCCGTCAACCTACCCCACCACTCCTTTCTCCAAAATCGAACTCAAAGAAGTGATAGAGAGCGATGCGCAACCGGTTACTGCCACCCACACCTACCTTTACAACAGTGCAGGCAGGCTGACCGGCTACACCGGCAAACAGAGCTTTACGGCAGGAGACGAACTCTTCGAGATAGAGAATACCACTACCGTCGAATACAAGGACCATCAAGCCGTGATAACCGACGAAGCAGGTACAATATCAACCTACACGCTGAATGACAAAGGTTATGCCACCACTTGTACCAGTCAGGATATGGCAGGAAATACCCGTACTTACACCTTCTCCTACCTCATCAACACCGAAGACAAATACTATCTGGAAAACATCACAGAAAGGCTGGACAACGGAAAAGAATACTCATCCATTACAATAGACTACAACAACTTCCGGGCATTACGCATACAGCAAAAGGTAGATGCTTTTGAGCACAACAGTACGGCTACCACACCCTCAGGCGATGAAATTGCAAATATCTCCGAAATACCAAGCCTATTCATTACGGACATGTATCCGCTTTCCATGCATGCGGTTGCCATATACGGGAAGATATTGGGAGAACCTGCAAACTACCTGATTACCCAACTCATCCCGGACAGCAACGGAGAAAGTGAAGAGACCACCACCTATACTTATACGTTGGATAACCGGGGTATCGTCACTTCCTGCCATGCAGTCGTCAGGCATATAAGGAACGGCTACGAGCAGGACTACACACGCACCGTGAACTATACCATCGAATAACAAGTTACTTACTTCTTAAAGAACTTGTCGAAGAAAAGGACGTGATAGTCTATGGAGTTGTTCCAATACGTTCCGGTATGTCCACCGGGACGGGTGATAAAGTCATGGTCTATCTTCCTTGCCAGCAGCCGGTTGTGCAGGTCCTTGTTCACTTCAAGAAAGAAATCGGCCTCACCGCAGTCGATGATTAGCGCCAAGTCTCCATTTACAATCTTATCCAACTGATTGACCACCGTATGTGCATCCCAAGATGCCTTGTTGGCAGCAAACTCTCCCAACTGCTTGCTCATTTCCCAATTCTGGGGGAACGGCCGTATATCCACTCCTCCACTCATACTGCCCGCCGCACCGAACACATCCTTATGGCGGATAGCACTCCACAAAGCACCGTGACCGCCCATACTCAATCCACTGATGGCACGCGCCTTTCTATCGGGAATGGTAGCATAGTTCCCGTCTGTATACTTCACCAATTCCGAGGTGACAAAAGTCTCATAACGGTAGGCAGGATTCTCCGGACTGTCCCAATACCAACTGTTCTTGCCGTCCGGACATACAAATATGATTCCTTTCTCATCCGCCATCTGCGGCAATTCCGGCTTCAGCTGCATCCAGCTCCGCGCATTGCCGCCATAACCGTGCAACAGATAAACCACCGGACAAGCCTGCTTGCCGATAGCCTTATCAGGCAATACATACACAACTTTTACATCCTTATTCATGGCTACACTTCTCACCAGCACCGTGTCTACACGTGCCGCCTGCAACATCACGGCAGACAGACACCACAAAAGCCCCAAGGCAGTAATTCTTTTTTTCATCTATTTATTGTTTATTTTTTCTAACGGATGGCAATATTAACAATAAATACTGAAAAATCATTATCTTTGCCTCACAAACTATTCAAAATCCACTATGGAATTTATTATCATTCTACTTTTACTTATCCTGAACGGTATTTTTGCCATGTATGAAATCGCCTTAGTCTCCTCAAGTAAAGCACGCCTTGAAACTCTTGTCGGAAAAGGGAACAAAAGAGCCAAAGGAGTATTGAAACAACTGGAAGAACCCGAAAAGTTCCTCTCCACCATCCAAATCGGTATTACTCTTATCGGTATCGTATCCGGTGCCTATGGCGGTGCCACCATCGCTGATGACGTAGAACCGCTGTTCGCCATCATTCCGGGAGCAGCCGCCTATGCCAAGACTCTTGCCATGATTACCGTAGTAGCCATCATCACCTATCTGTCACTCATCATAGGTGAACTGGTACCCAAATCCATCGCCTTGAATAACCCAGAACGATGGGCCACCATGCTCAGCCCTTTCATGATTGTGCTGACCAAGATCTCCTATCCGTTTGTATGCCTGCTGAGCGCTTCCACCAAACTGATGAACAAACTCATCGGACTGAACAGCGGCGAGGAACGCCAAATGACACAAGACGAACTGAAGATGATCCTCCACCAAAGCTCGGAACAAGGCGTCATCGACAAAGACGAGACAGAAATGTTGCGTGACGTGTTCCGCTTCTCGGACAAAAGAGCGAATGACCTGATGACCTATCGCCGCGACATCGTTGTGCTCCACCCCACAGACACACCGGAAGAGGTGCTGCGTATCATCCATGAAGAACACTTCAGCAAATATCTTCTGGTGGAACGGGGGAAAGATGAGATTATCGGCGTGGTTTCCGTAAAGGACATCATCTTGATGATGGGCGGCGAACAACCCTTCAACTTACGCAATATTGCCCGCCCTGCCCTATTTATTCCGGAAAGTTTGTATGCAAAGAAAGTTTTAGAGCTGTTTAAGAAGAACAAAAACAAGTTCGGAGTTGTTGTAGACGAGTATGGAAATACAGAAGGGATTATCACCCTGCACGATTTGACGGAAAGTATCTTCGGAGACATCCTCGAAGAGAATGAAACGGAAGAAGAGGAAATCGTTGTCCGTCAAGACGGTTCCATGCTGGTGGAGGCTTCCATGAATCTGGATGACTTTATGGAGGCAATGGACATTATGAACTATGATGACCTGAAAGAAGAAGACTTCACCACCTTGAGCGGTCTTGCCATGTTCTTGATAGGACGGGTGCCGAAAGCCGGAGACTTGTTCAGCTACAAAAACCTGGACTTCGAAGTAGTGGATATGGACCGCGGACGAGTGGACAAACTGCTTGTCATCAAGAAAGAAGAAGATGAATAACGAACGCTATTGCGTCTTTATAATTAATTTAAACCATTAAAGCAATGAAAAAAGTAATGATGATTGCAGCCTTTGCCGCTGCATTGGTATCCTGCCAATCAAAAGGAACCCAGAACAATGATGCTGTTGCCGTGGACGAAGGGGTAATGGCAGTTGCCGGCAATGACTCGTCTGCCGTAGCCGTATACGAGGGAATTCTTCCTGCTGCCGACGGTCCGGGCATCCAGTATGTATTGAGCGTGGACAGCGTAGGTCCTGATGGAGAAAGCGGTTATACGTTGGTAACAACTTATTTGGATGCCGAAGGCCCCGGAAAGAACAAAAGCTTTACTTCCAAAGGAAAGAAAGAAGTTATCCAGAAAGACGTCAATAACAAGAAGAAAACAGCCATTAAACTGACTCCAGACGACGGCGACACTCCGGTGTACTTCGTAGTAGTGAACGACACTACCTTGCGCCTTGTCAACGACAGCCTGCAAGAGGCGGTGAGTGACTTGAATTATGACATCATCCAGGTGAAATAGTCCATCCTTGCTTATAAGAAAGAACGGTATAGCCGGAATTACTGGATTCAGTGGTTCCGGCTACTGTTTTTTCAATGAAGAGGCATTTCAAACAAGAGAACAGAAGGCTATATCAAAAAGTTAGTATTATCTTTGTAGCTTCATCAAAGTATATATAAACATGAAACATTCTTCCGAAAAACCTTTAGCACCTGCCAACTACTCACGCTGTTTCAACAACCAATGCCCGAAAGCCGACAACTGCCTGCATCGCTTAGCTGCCCTTCGCGATACCCCCGAGTACCCGTCCATCCGCATCATCAATCCACTGTGCATTCCAGAGGAGAGCAGTCAATGCGCCTATTTCCAATCGACACAAAAGATACATGTTGCATGGGGAATCAGCCACTTGCTCGATGAAGTTCCCTACAAGAATCTCCAACCTCTGAAAAGCCGGTTGATAGCCCATTTCGGCCGCGGAAAATACTACCGCTTCTACCGGGAAGAATCTTACCTTTCCCCCGAAGACCAGAACTATATCCGCAGAACTTTCCACCAATACAACATTCCGGGAGAACCGGCTTTCGACTCTTACAGCGAGGAATACAAATGGTAGAAAGGTAATCTTCAGCCCCCTTTTCATGTCATTTTATCACTGAAAATATAGATAACACTTTAGTTCACAACGGTGAACACTTTGTTACAACAGTAAGAAACAAAGTGTTCACATACTATAAAACAGAATGTTCGCACTCAATAAAACGAACTGTTTTCTTTAACGGAACAAACTGTTTGCCATAATGGAACAAACTGTTCTCCATATTGAAACAAACAGTTCTCCTTAGGAAAACCACTTAAACGCGTTCGAGAGGATATTGCAGATACATAGAATGAGGTCGAAGAGGGTGCAGAAGGAAACAATGCATTGTGTGACGAAGAAACACTGGCTCTATCCTCTTCCAACTGAAGAAGTTAGGAAAAATAGAATAACATATCCAATACTTTCCCTACCTTTGTATCAGAAAACCCGATAAAATAAAAATGACATGAAGAAACAGAACGGACTGGCAGTAGTCATCGGGTACGAAGTGACACACGCCGTAGTTAAACAATAAAACCGGAAACATATATGGCCGATAATTATCTTGAAAATCAGTACGAGCAATACCAGGCACGCAAAGCAGCTTGGGAGAAAGCGAAAAAATCCGGCAAGGTACAAACGCTACATAAGCCGACACTTCCCCTCAAAAAAGGCGGAAAGAAAGTTTTCGTTACCGGAGGTGCCGGGGGTATTGGCAAAGCCATTGTAGAAGCCTTCTGCAAGCTTAATTACCAAGTAGCCTTTTGTGACAAGAATGAAATGAAAGGGCAGCAAACCGCCCAAGCCACCGGAGCACAATTCTATCCCGTCGACCTAAACAGCAAAGAAGCATTGGAACTGTGCTTGCAAAATATTTTCAAGGAATGGGGGGATATTGACATCATTATAAACAATGCCGGCATTAGTGAATTCTCTCCCATCACAGAAACAAGTGTGGAGACGTTCGATAAAATATTGTCTGTGAATTTACGTCCGGTGTTCATTACTTCACATGCGTTGACAGTACACCGCAAAAGTCAAAACAGCACGAATACCTACGGAAGAATCATTAATCTCTGTTCTACCCGCTATCTGATGAGTGAACCGGGCAGTGAAGGATATGCAGCTTCCAAAGGAGGTATCTATTCATTGACGCATGCGTTGGCTTTATCGCTTGCAGAGTGGCACATCACGGTCAACTCCATCTCTCCGGGCTGGATTCAGACACACGATTATGAACAATTACGAGCAGAAGACCATTCGCAACACCCCTCCGGACGGGTTGGCAAACCGGAAGATATTGCCCGTATGTGCGTATTCCTATGCCAAGACGAAAACGACTTCATCAATGGCGAAAACATAACCATTGACGGAGGCATGACCAAAAAGATGATTTACTGGGAATAGCCCTTTTATAAAACAATCTGCCCAACATAATAATTATAGGATATGAACATGAAAAAGTCTTTTATAGGAATCCTGGCAGCAACCATCATCCTCAGCGGATGCGGCACAAGCCAGATGGCTGCAGGCGACCCTAACGCAGTGCTTGCAGGAGCTGCCATCGGAAGCAATGTAGGCGGTGCCATCGGCGGGCTGATAGGTGACAGTAACGGAGGCTGGCGAGGAGGATACCGGGGTTCTGCCATCGGCACCATCATAGGGACCATTGCGGGAGCTGCCATTGCCAATGCAGCCACAGCCCCCCAAAAGCAGGAGGAGTACAGCTACCGGATAGAAAGGACACAGCCCTATCCCCCGCAATCCGGAAGACAGCCGCAAGCATCGGCCATCGACCACTTGAGGATACGGAATATACGTTTCATTGACAACAGCCGCGACCACGTCATCAATTCGGGCGAAAACTGTAAAGTGATTTTTGAAATCATGAACGAAGGAAACAAAACAGCCTACAACGTAGTGCCGGTGGTGGCGGAAACCACGGGCATGAAGCGCATTTACATATCACCGTCGGTCATGATAGAGCAAATAACTCCGCACAACGGTGTGAAATACACCGCCAACATCAGTGCCGGAGAACGGATAAAGACGGGTAACGTCACCATACGCATAGCCATAGCCGACGAGTATGGGGACGAATATGACTGGCAGGAGTTTTCGTTGCCCACACAACGGTAGAACAATGTCTTAACAGTAGTTTTTAAAAAGAAATGGAACAACAGCAATCTTCTTTCAAAGAAAAAGAACGCATAGAATTACGGGAACCCCAACGCTTCAAAGTCACCATCTACAATGATGACTTCACCACCATGGAGTTTGTGGTAAAAGTACTCACCACCGTCTTTTACAAATCATCGGCAGAAGCGGAAACACTGATGCTGCAGGTGCACAAGAGCAACTCCGCGGTAGTGGGCATCTACTCATACGACATCGCCCACTCCAAAGTACAGAAAACCACCCGCATGGCACGCAATGAAGGTTTCCCCCTCCGGCTCACCGTCACCCCGGAGGAAGAAGAATAAGAAAGAAACAATATGGATATAAAAAATACGATATTCGTAAACCAAGCATTCGCTTCCGCACAAAGAAAAGCCGAGTCTTACCGGCACGAGTTCATCATGCCCGAACATCTGCTGAGCGCCATTCTGGAACAGGAACCCTTTATCAACACCCTGCAAGATACCTTCTACAATTATGTGGAGCTCAGCATCTCACTGGAAAACTATCTGACGGAAGAAGTGGAAACTATCCCCGACAATGTGGAATACGAGTTGGGACTTTCCGTCCAGCTCAGTTCACTCCTGCAACATGCCTATATGGTGACAGAGTATTCCAGCGCCGAAGAGCTGGGTGTTCCCCATCTGATACAAGGCTTGCTGCAACTGGAAGATTCCTGGGCATGCCATTTTCTAAAGGAAGCAGTCGGCGGCGACCTGCCCGAATTCCTCAGTCTGCTCATTACCCACTACGAAGAAGCGGAGCTGGCAGAAGAAGCAGGCGGTGTACAATCCCCCGATGAACAAGAGAAAACAGAACCATGGCGTAACTACGTGACCTGCCTCAACGACCGCCTGGCAGACCACAACCCGCTTATCGGCAGGGAGATGGAGTTGGAGCGAACCATACAAGTGCTCTGCCGCAAAGAAAAGAACAACCCGTTGCATGTGGGCGAACCCGGTGTAGGCAAAACAGCCCTTGCCTATGGGCTTGCCGCCCGTATCGAAGCGGGCAACGTCCCCGAACGGCTTGCCGGCTTCCGCATTTATGAGCTGGACTTGGGCAGTCTACTGGCAGGCACACAATATCGCGGCGATTTCGAGAAGCGGCTGAAAAGTATCATGGAAGGCATCGGTCGTGAGGGAAATGCCATCGTCTACATCGACGAGATACACAACCTGATAGGCGCCGGACGCAC
This sequence comes from Bacteroides sp. CACC 737, assembly GCF_013874375.1. Taxonomy (NCBI): domain Bacteria; kingdom Pseudomonadati; phylum Bacteroidota; class Bacteroidia; order Bacteroidales; family Bacteroidaceae; genus Bacteroides; species Bacteroides sp. CACC 737. The sequence goes on along the minus strand of NZ_CP059408.1, from coordinate 654,086 downwards.
GGGTGAAGGCTCCATGGATGCCTCCAACATGCTGAAACCCTATCTGGAAACCGGGGCAATACGTTTCATCGGTTCCACCACCTACGACGAGTACAACCGCTACTTCGCACGCAGCAAGGGACTGGTACGCCGCTTCCAGCAGATAGACATACTGGAACCGAGCATTGAAGAAGCCATACATATCGTAGAAGGCCTGAAAGAGAAATACGAAACCTACCACGGCGTCACCTACGAGCCCGACGTCATCCCCTACGCCGTAAAGGCAAGCGCCCGCTACATCAGCGACCGTTTCCTGCCCGACAAAGCCATCGACCTGGTGGACGAAGCAGGAGCTTACCGGGAAATACATCCCGCAGACTCCGGAGAACAGACCGTGGACAAGGCACTGATAACCGACATACTGGCACGTACCTGCAAAGTCAATGCCCTCGCCATGAAAGAGGAGGACACCACCGCCTTGGAAAGCCTGCACGAACGCATCAGCTCCCGCATCTACGGGCAGGAAGAAGCCGTCCGTCAGGTGGTGGAAGCTGTGCAAATGTCCAAAGCCGGGCTGCTGGACGAAAACAAACCGATGGCAAGCCTGCTCTTTGTAGGCCCCACCGGAGTAGGAAAGACCGAGGTTGCCAAAGTGCTCGCCGCCGAGCTGGGCATCGCCCTGCAACGTTTCGACATGAGTGAATATACCGAAAAGCATACCGTAGCCAAACTGATTGGCTCGCCTGCCGGCTACGTGGGTTACGAGGACGGCGGCCTGCTGACCGACGCCATACGCAAGACCCCAAACTGCGTGTTGCTGCTCGACGAAATAGAAAAAGCGCATCCCGACGTATTCAACATCCTGCTGCAAGTAATGGACTATGCCGTACTGACCGATAACAAAGGGCGGAAAGCCGACTGCCGCCACGTGGTCCTCATCATGACCTCCAATGCCGGAGCACAATATGCCCGCCAAGCGTCCATCGGCTTCAACAGTCAGGTCACCGCCGGAGAAGCCATGCTGAAACAAGTCAAGAAAACCTTTAAGCCCGAATTCATCAACCGCCTCTCTGCCACGGTGGTCTTCCATGACATGGACCGCCCGATGGCATCACTTATCCTTGACAAGAAACTCGGAGAACTGGGCAGCAAACTGTCCTCCCGTCAGGTGGAAATGGAATTGAGCCAGGAAGCACACGAATGGCTGCTCCAACGGGGCTTTATCCCCGAATACGGCGCCCGGAAGATGGACCGCGTGATAGCCTCGCACTTGAAGCCTCTATTGATGCGAGAAATTCTGTTCGGCACACTGAAGGCGGGAGGAAAAGTATCCGTACAAGTGGAAAACGGAGCATTGAAACTACAACCCACAACCGAATAACGATATGGTCTTTCAACTGACGGATAAACTTGCTTTCCCCGATCCTCACTACGGTGATCCCGACGGGTTGCTCGCCGTGGGCGGTGACCTCTCTATCGACCGCCTCATCCTGGCGTACTCCAACGGTATATTCCCCTGGTACGCATTTCGAGAAGAATTGATACAATGGTGGTGCCCGATGGACCGCTTTGTCATCTTTCCAGACGAAATCCATATCTCCCACTCCATGCGTACGCTCATCAACAAAGGAAAGTACGAGATCACCTTTAACGAAGCTTTCGAAGACGTCATACAAACCTGCGGAGAATTGCGGATGGAACAAGAAGGGGCCTGGCTCGGAAGGAAGATGATGGAAGCCTATACGCACCTGCACGAACAAGGCTTCGCCGCCAGCGTGGAAGTGTGGGAAGAAGAGCAATTGGTCGGTGGGCTGTACGGAGTGACCCTGGGACGTTGCTTCTTTGGAGAGAGTATGTTCTCACTCGTTCCCAGCGCCTCGAAGCTGGCCCTCATCCATCTTGCTCAATTCTTCAGGGAACATGGAGGCGTCATGATAGATTGCCAGTTCGAAACTCCTCACCTCAAGACAATGGGAGGCAGGCACATCAGTTACGACGAATATATGACATACATCGAACAAGACTACCGCTTCTAAAAATAATAACGAAAGAAAGATTTACAGTACAAACGGCCGTTATAAGAGAAAAGTAGTATCTTTGCAACATCATGTTGCACCGTTTTACTACTTCCATAACCGACATTCCGCTTCCGGAAAGGTTCACCTATCCTTTCTGCTATACTCCGCACCCATTATGTATATTGGCAGCCAAAGAAGTACAAAGCTATCTTACCCGACAAACTGCATGGAAGGACGAACTGCGCCAAGGCAAAATGTTCGGGGTGCTGATTGTACAGACCGAGCATGGAGAAACCGGATATTTAGCCGCATTCTCAGGCATATTGGCCGGAAAGAACCTACACCCCTTTTTTGTTCCTCCCGTATATGACTTGCTACAGCCACAAGGCTTTTTCAAGATAGAAGAAGAGAACATATCTTCCATCAACCGCAACATCCGGCAACTGGAAAATGACAAAGCATATGCTGCCTTATCAGCAGAGTTTGCCCGAACCATCCGGTTGGCAGAAGACATACTGGCAACAGCCAAAGCACAGTTGAAAGAAGCCAAAACAGCCAGAGAACAGCGCAGAAAAGAAAAAGAACTCAATGCGCAGGAAGAAGCCGAACTGATACGGGAAAGCCAGTTCCAAAAGGCGGAATATAAACGTCTGGAACGTTCATGGAAAGCAAGGATTACCACACTACAAACGCAGACAGAAGACTGGGAAAGACGGATTTCAGCATTGAAGTCTGAACGTAAAACCCGCTCTGCAGCATTGCAGCAAAAGCTATTCGAACAGTTCGGGATGCTGAACTACCGGGGAGAAGTCAAGAATCTCTGTGAGATATTCGGGCAGACCGTGCACAAGACACCTCCTGCCGGTGCGGGTGAATGCGCAGCCCCCAAACTGCTGCAACAAGCTTATCTGCACGGATGGAAACCTATTGCCATGGCCGAGTTCTGGTGGGGTGATTCCCCCAAGACAGAGATACGCCATCACGGCCACTATTATCCGGCTTGCAAAGGAAAGTGCGAACCTATACTGCAACACATGCTGCAAGGTCTACAAGTAGAGGAAAACCCCATGTTGAAAAGAATGCAGGTACCCTCCCAAAATTTGGAGATTGTTTATGAGGACCCATGGCTTTCGGTCATCAACAAACCAGCAGGAATGCTGTCTGTTCCCGGCAAGGAAGATGCAGTCTCCGTCTATAGCCTGATGCGCAGGCAATATCCCGAAGCTGACGGTCCCCTGACGGTACATCGTCTCGACATGGGCACTTCCGGTTTAATGCTCATTGCCAAGAGCAAGCGCGTACACCAGAACCTTCAAGCCCAATTCAAGAACCGCCTGGTCAGGAAACGTTATGTCGCACTGCTCGAAGGTATCGTCCCAGAGGACAAAGGTACGGTCGACCTCCCGCTTTGCCTGAATCCACTTGACCGCCCACGGCAAATGGTACACACCGAACACGGGAAGCCCGCCATCACCGATTATCAAGTTCTGGAACGTCTGGACGGAAAGCGGACCCGTATCGCTTTCTATCCGCGCACGGGAAGAACCCATCAGCTACGTATACATGCAGCACACCCGCTTGGCTTGCACTGCCCCATCATCGGTGATGAACTTTACGGGAAGAAAGCAGAACGGCTTTATCTGCATGCCGAGTATTTGGAATTTACCCATCCTATCACGGGAGAAACCCTAAAGATTACCAAAGAAGCCGAATTCTGACCGTCTGCTGATTTATAATCAGCAAAGTAATACAATAAATGATGATCCTATAAACCATAATAATCAGACTCATGAGAATACATCATATCGCCATCTGGACCTTCCGACTGGAAGAGATGAAAGAGTTCTACACCTGTTACTTCAACGGGAGCAGCAATGAAAAGTACATCAACCCCCAAAAAGGATTCGAATCTTATTTCCTTCACTTCGATGAAGGAACGGATTTGGAACTGATGAGCCGTACAGACATACAGAATACCCCTATTGAGGAAAACAGACTGGGACTGACCCACTTTGCCTTTGCCTTCGACAGCCAGAAAGCTGTCCTCCGACAGACAGAACGGCTACGCACAGCGGGATATACCATCGCAGGAGAGCCCCGTACCTCCGGCGACGGATATTTTGAAAGTGTCGTCCTCGACCCGGACGGCAACCGTATAGAATGTGTATTCAGGGCATAGTCTCTCAATCAGAGGAGACAAAGCTTCTCAACAGTTTTATCTCCTCTGCCCAAAGCGATTCATCGGGCGTCTCCAAAATAATAGGTATACCGTCAAAACGCACATCTTGCATAAAGCGCCGGAAGAAATCCATACCTATCAGCCCCTTGCCGATGCTGTCGTGACGGTCTACTCTGGAGCCGAGTGCTTTCTTGGAGTCATTCAGGTGTATACCGCGCAGATAGCCGAAACCTACCGCTGTGTCAAACTCCTCAAACACCTTGTCATACTCATTCACTATATCATAGCCTGCTGTATACGTGTGGCAGGTATCAAGGCAAACTCCAACGCGAGACTTGTCATCCACCCGGTCAATGATATGTCCCAGCTGCCAGAACTCGTTTCCCACATTGCTACCCTGCCCGGCTGTGTTCTCTATGACAGCCACCACATCGTGCGTCTTGCCCAATATAAGATTAATGGATTCAGCGACCTTGTCCAGACACTCTTCCACGGAAATCTTATTCAGATGGCTGCCCGGATGAAAATTCAGTAACTTCAGCCCTAATTGTTCGCAGCGCTGCATCTCATCCAGAAAAGCGGCACGGCTTTTCTGTAACCCTTCTTCTTCGGGATGCCCTAAATTTATCAGATAACTGTCGTGAGGCAGGATATAGCGGGAATCGAAGCCAAGCTTCCCGCAATTTTCCTTAAACACCCTGATACTCTCCTCCGTCAGCGGCCTTGCCACCCACTGACGCTGGTTCTTGGTAAACAAGGCAAAAGCATTTGCCCCTATCTCACTGGCATTGACGGGAGCCGCTTCCACTCCCCCACTGGCCGATACATGTGCACCTATAAATTTCATAATCTTATTGTATTTGCTCTTTCATGAATTCCCACTGGCATTTTTTCATGTCCACACACCCATTCTTTCTGAACGTCACGCCCTCTGCCTCCAGCAAAGCCCGCTGTTCCGCCCAGCACGGTGCCAGCCTGCCCTGGCTGTTCACTACCCGATGGCAGGGCAAACACATGCCGTCGGGCACATCGTGCATAGCATGTCCCACCATGCGCGAACATTGAGGTCTTCCGACAAGATAGGCTATCTGTCCGTACGTCACCACCCGCCCCGGAGGGATTGCGGCCACTACATTATAAACCTCCTGCTGAAAAGTGTCTTTGTCCATAAAAGTCTGGTTTGGGAAGGCAAAGATATGATAAATTCAGCAGGTATGCGAACAGACGTTACAAGAAAGTGGCTGCGCCGAGCGGATTGTATGTATAGGTGACATTACGGGCACGGATGATTTCGCCCGTCGGGGTAAACAATATCTGATATTTCGTCTGGAGATTTGCCATCCCTACCTCTACCGCCACGATGGACTGCCATTTGGGAAACTGTACCCAAGTGACATTCTGCACCATCCCTCCGGAATATTCACTGGCGGCAAAAGCATTGTAAACGGCAGGGGGCACTTCGTCCATTGTCTCCCAGTCCGTCTGTTGCATTACCCATTGCGCCTGCCCGTCAAACCAGACTTTCGTATCAAAACCGTTCATCAGGAAATCTGCCACATAATAAGATTCATCATGCGACCAGGCAACATCATCTGCCGTAGGATACATTTTCTTCAGTGCAGCTTGTACATCAGCAGGTGCCCAATCGGCAGAAGCCGAGACTGATACCATCAGCATCAAAACCAGAAAAGAGAATTTCAACTTACTCATAACTTCATCAGATTATCATATTATGAGAAGAACGGCGTATGGCAGATTTTGTTCACCGGCAACTCTCAACCATTCAACAGTTAAAAAGAGATATCCATTGTAATTCAATAGAAAATGACTAACTTCACACCAGAAATTCAGAAATATGATAAGAATACATCCCATATCCGGCAACAAAAAGCAATATCTTGACCTGCTGCTGCTTGCCGACGAACAAGAGTCCATGATTGACCGTTATCTGGAACGGGGAGAGATGTTCATCCTATCCGATAATGATACAGTCAAAGCGTCTTGTGTAATCACCTGCGAGGATAAAGGAATCTACGAAATAAAGAGCATAGCTGTCTATCCGGAATACCAGCGCCAGGGATATGGAAGACAACTGATAGCATTCGTTCTTGAACATTATAAAGACCGGTGCCATACTATGCTTGTCGGCACTGGAGACAGTCCGCTAACCATCCCCTTCTATGAAAGCTGCGGATTTGCATACTCACACCGGGTACCCGATTTCTTTATCGATAATTACGACCACCCCATATTTGAAGGAGGCAAGCAACTGAAAGACATGATTTATCTGAAAAGGACGCTTCAACCAAAATAATATCCTATATTTGCATATCACTTAACTCCACACATTATGGAAGCTAAACTTTGCCAAAGCTGCGGAATGCCCTTGTCATCTGCAGAAGTACTCGGAACCAATGCCGACGGTAGCCTCAACGAGGAATATTGCACCTATTGCTACCAGCACGGCAATTTTGCACAAGACTGCACTATGGACGAAATGATAGAACACTGTGCACAGTTCACCGACGAATTCAACAAGAATTCCGGAATGAATTTCACTAAAGAGGAAGCCATTGCCGGTATGAAAGAATTCTTCCCGACCTTGAAACGCTGGCAGTCCAAACAATAAACATGCCGTCCCGTATCGAGCAGGAAAAACGGACAGTAGAACGGATGGTCCGCCTCTACTGCCGGAAAAAGGAAGGTAACAAGCAATTGTGTCCCCAATGCGAGGAACTGCTGGGGTATGCCCGCACTCGTCTTTCACGCTGTCCTTTCGGTGAGAATAAATCCACCTGCAGGCAATGCAGCATTCACTGCTACAAGCCCAAAATGAAAGAACGGATGCGTGAAGTCATGCGGTATGCCGGACCACGGATGCTGTTATATCATCCCGTAGCGGCACTCTGCCATTTGTGGCAGGAGTATGTCCATCAGTATCTCACCAAACGCTTCGGAGTCCCGCGCCAGGAACAGCACAAACAATAAACCGTATCCAGGTCGTATCCTTCCAATGAAGAGGTGCTGTCTTTAGGCACAATCTCGCCTTTGTCAGAGATATAGACCGGCAGGCGCTCACCTTGTCCATTCATCACAAAAAATGCCCCCACTTTGCATTGAGGGCATACCATCTTACGCATAATCAATTGAAATAATACAAAAATATAGCTACCCCTTCCAGTGCCTTCTTCTTTTCACCTTGTATCTCGATGGCAAACTTTATTTCCGCCTTTGCCACGCCGCGCAGATTCGACAGAGATTGTAAATGGGCAACCAGACGGATGCTCTGTCCGGACAATACCGCCTGACCGAACTTCATCTTGTCCATACCATAATTAATCATCATCTTCAGGTTGTTCACTTCAATAATCTGATTCCACAGATATGGCAACATGGACAAGGTGAGATACCCATGTGCAATGGTGCTCTTAAAAGGGCTTTCCACTTTGGCACGTTCCGTATCGACATGTATCCATTGATGGTCCAATGTCGCATCAGCAAACAGATTGATACGCTCCTGAGGAAGCTCTACATATTCCGAAACACCGATTTGCTGGCCTACCAGCTTTTCAAAATCCTCGTACGAGTTGATAATCACTTTTTCCATTACTCTCTATTTTATTGATAAATTATAAATTCACGCGCTTTATCCACATATCAGCCATTCGTTTATGCCCTGCAGGAGTGGGGTGGATACCGTCCCAAATCCAATAGGTGCCTTGAGAAGCCGGAGCAGTGCCGAGAATTTCATCGAACATCGCATTATAAGGAAGAAATACCGTCTGATAGTCTTTCGCTATCCTCTCTACGATGGCGGCACAGCGACGTACCAGACTGTCACGTTCTGCAAAATCCCCACTCTTGCGCATATTGCCGACATTGGCAACAAAAGGAGCGCCCAGCACTATCTTCAATTCCGGATTGACCTGCAAAGAACGGTCAAGCAAGGAACGGTAACATTTCTCCCATCCTTCAAAATCAAAAGGCTCTTTTTTGTCACCCTGCAGATAGTAATGTACATCGTTTGTCCCCACCAAGACGGAAAGCACATCCGGTTTCATTCCAATGACATCCTCTTCCCAGCGTTTCTCCAAATCCCTGAGAGTGTTTCCACTGATGCCACGATTAAAAAAAGCATATTCCTTTTCCGGGAAATCTCCTTGATAATGACTTGCACACAAATACATATAGCCGCTACCATAAATATGGTTCATATCCCAAAGACTTCGCTCCGCAGTCGGTTTGGGCATCCCACAGGCATTCCCCCAGTTACCGTCCGTGATAGAATCTCCGATAAACAAGACACGCGGGCCGCTTGCATGGAGTAAGAGTGATATGCAGAAAAAAACTATTACAAAGAGTCCAATACGCTTCATGGCATTTTCTTGTTAAGATGTAAAAATTGCAACAAATATACGTCTTATTCCGGCAAGTACAAAAACTCGGGTACCTTTTTCCCATTTCCCCAAAACACATATAACCCTTATTTTTATTTCCGTTCATCACATATTAATTTGGAAATAATGTATCTTTGTCAATATCTTAATTGTTGTGACAGAACAAAAACACCACTATTAAAGATTCCGGTATGAATTCTAAATTTGATTATGACTTACTGTCAGCAATGATGACCAATGCCAATATGGGATGGTGGGAAGCTGATTTAAAGACCGAAAGCTACATTTGCTCCGGATATATCTCCCGGTTGCTGGGACTGGATGAGAATGGAACCATCAGCTTTAAAGATTTCAACAAACGTATTTTGAAAGAGGAACAACGGCATACTACCACACATTCCTTCAACAATATCCGGCAGGCACAAGAGACTGTATATCTGCTCAACACAGTAGAGGGTCCAACGTGGATAAGAAGCAAGGTATGCCTACAGAGAACCGACGAAAACGATAATGTCAAAATCTACGGCATTGCCGAAACACAAGACGGTCCCGACATGTCATCGGCATCCCAAGCCTTACAAGAGCGTAACCGTCTCCTCCATAATATTTATAAATATCTTCCGGTAGGAATTGAGCTCTATAACCGAGAGGGAATATTGATAGATATGAATGACAAAGAGCAGGAAATGTTCCATCTCAAACAGAAAGAAGATCTACTTGGAATCAATATTTTCGAGAATCCGATTTTCCCGGAAGAGATGAAAAGTAAGTTAAGAAAACATGAAAATGCAGACTTCACTTTCCGGTATGACTTCTCTAAAATAGGCAATTACTACAAGACACAGAAGAAGACGGGCACCATAGACCTTGTAACCAAAGTCACAAGCCTTTACGACGATAATCACAACCTGACCAACTATCTGCTAATCAACGCAGACAAAACGGAAACGACCGTCGCTTACAACAAAATACAAGAGTTCGAGAGCCACTTTGAGCTTATAGGTGACTATGCCAAAGTGGGATATGCCAATTATGACCTTCTTAATGAGCAAGGCTATGCCCAACGCAGCTGGTACAAGAACTTGGGTGAGAAAACAGAAACACCGTTGTCCGAAATCATCGGAACCTACAATCATCTCCACCCAGACGACCGTACTATCATGCTTGACTTCCTACAGAACGTAAAGAGAGGACTGGCACACAAGCTCAGCCGGGAAGTACGTGTTCTTAAAGAAGACGGTTCTTTCATGTGGACCCACGTCAACATCATTGTAGAACGCTACATGCCTGAACAGAACATCATAGAGATTATCTGCATCAATTATGACATCACCCAATTAAAGAAGACGGAAGCAATGCTGATACAAGCCAAGGAAAAGGCCGAAGAGGCAGACCGGCTGAAATCCGCTTTCCTTGCCAATATGAGCCATGAAATCCGCACGCCGCTAAATGCGATTATCGGTTTCTCCAGCCTGCTGCACTATGTGGAAAACGAGCAGGAAAGGGAACAGTACATCTCTTTGATAAACCACAACAACCAACTGTTGCTCAAACTAATCAACGACGTTCTGGACCTTTCCAAGATAGAGGCCGGACATATAGAGCTCCATTCCGAATGGTTCAATCCGGCAGAACTCATCGAGGAAAGTATTACCGAGTACGAACGGAACGTTCCGGCAAAAGTGAAACTCTTTGCCAGGCATCCGACAGCCCCCGGCCAGATAGAGCACGACCCTATGCGCATCAAACAGATACTGAACAACTTCATATCGAATGCACTAAAAAACACCGTGCAGGGACATATCGAAGTGTACTACGAAACGGACACAGACGGCATAAGAATCAGTGTTTCCGATACTGGATGCGGTATTCCCCCCGACAAACTGGGAATGATATTCGAACGGTTCGAAAAGGTGGACTCCTTTGCCCAAGGTGCCGGATTAGGACTCTCCATCTGCAAATCCATCGTTGAGAAAATGAACGGAGTGATTACCGTAAATTCGACAATGAGAGTGGGAAGCACATTCACCGTGGAACTGCCCTGCCGGACAAGGCCATTCCTAACAACAAACAAAAAACAATGATTTATGACCACACAGAAAGAATTTACCCTGACCCCTCGCCGACGTGGCTTTCACCTGGTGACAGAGGAGATTATACGCAACCTTCCGCCGCTTCCGCCTGCCGGAATCCTGCATCTGTTCATCAAGCATACAAGCGCAGGCCTCACCATCAACGAGAATGCAGACCCTGACGTACAGACAGATATGGAAGCCATCTTCAACCGCCTCGTAAAAGAACGAGAACCTTATTACCAACATACATGCGAAGGCGATGACGATATGCCCGCCCATGCCAAGGCAACCCTCAGCGGAACCAGCCTCACCATCCCCATCACCAATGGGCGTCTGAACATGGGTATCTGGCAAGGCATCTATCTCTGCGAGTTCCGCAATCGGGGCGGAGGAAGAAGAATTGTAGCAACCGTCATCGGATAATCCCCTATCATCATGCAGAAAGCCATCATCATCGGTGCCACTTCAGGCATCGGACAAGAAGTAGCCAGGATACTTGTACAGCAAGGCTGGCATATAGGCATTGCCGGCAGAAGGAAAGAGGCATTGCATGCTCTGCAAGCCACCGCACCCGACCGGATAGTCACGGAACAACTGGACGTTACGGAAGAGACCGCGCCCCTACACCTCCATAACCTGATAGAAAAGCTGGGAGGCATGGACTTGTTTTTCCTCAGTTCCGGCGTGGGACATCAAAACCGGGACTTACAACCGGACATCGAACTGAACACGGCACGTACCAATGTAGAGGGATTTACCCGCATGGTGACTGCCGCCTTCAACTATTTCAAGACAAGAGGCTCCGGGCATATTGCCGTCATCAGCTCCATTGCAGGTACCAAAGGACTGGGCGTTGCACCGGCCTACTCTGCCACCAAACGCTTCCAGAATACCTATATCGAAGCGCTGGCACAACTTGCCCGGATGCAGCATCTTGATATACACTTCACCGACATCCGTCCGGGATTTGTTGCCACCGATTTACTGAAAAGCGGAAAATACCCGATGCTGATGAAAGCAGACCGTGTAGCACAGCACATAATCAAGGCTTTAAGAGAAAAGAGACGGGTAGTTGTCATTGACGGACGCTACCGGGTAGTGGTGTTTTTTTGGCGTATGATTCCACGATGGCTATGGGAAAGGTTGCCTATAACGAATTGATTTCGTATCTTCACGTCTCCAAACAGAAATAGGCATACAGACATGAAGAAAAACTCAAAATATATCGTGCTTACCGCTGCCATTGCACTGTGCGCTGGTTCCAGCCTCCCCTTCCTCGCAGGCAGCAGTACGCTGAATCCCGAACGCGATTCCGTGAAATCCGAAGTTCCCTACTGCGTAACCTCCCCCAGCGTACCGGACAAGATCACTTTTGCCGGACAAGCTATTGACCTGCTTCGCTACGACCACCGCGAACGTATGGACCGCGAACTGATGTCCTTCACCTACATGCACTCCACCACCATGTTCATGGTGAAGCGTGCCAACCGCTACTTCCCCGTCATAGAGCCTATACTAAAAGCCAACGGCCTTCCCGATGACTTCAAGTACCTCGCTGTGATAGAAAGCAACCTGAACCCGCTTGCCAAATCGCCTGCGGGTGCCGCCGGCCTATGGCAGTTCATGCCTGCCACCGGACGCGAATTCGGACTGGAGGTGAACAGCAACATCGACGAACGATACCATATCGAGAAAGAGACCAAAGCAGCCTGCAAGTACCTGAAAGATGCCTATCAGAAATACGGGAACTGGCTGTGCGTAGCCGCTGCCTACAATGCCGGGCAAGGACGCATCTCCACACAGCTACAGAAGCAAATGGTAGACCAGGCTGTCGACTTATGGCTGGTAGAAGAAACTTCACGCTACATGTTTCGCCTGCTGGCAGCCAAAGCCGTCATCAGCAATCCGCAACAGTACGGTTTTCTGTTGAAACGGGAACATCTTTATCCGCCCATCCCCTACACGGAAGTGACCGTCACAACGGGCATTGCCAACCTGGCACAGTTCGCCAAAGGGAAAGGCATCACCTATGCCCAACTGAAAGATGCCAACCCCTGGCTGCGAGCCACCTCGCTGATGAATAAAAGCGGACGTACTTATACACTGAAGATACCTACGCAGGACGGAATGCATTACGACCCCAAGAAAACAGTACCCCACGACAAGCACTGGGTTATCAACTAAAAGGATGAAGGATGAGGAATGAAGAATTACCATTCGGTACCACAGCGCGGCTAATTTCTTCATTCTTCATTCCTTATTCTTCATTAAACTTGTTTCTCCGTCAGATATTTCCAATAGCGCACGGGCATGTCCTGCTTGTGCTTCCGGGGATTGAGGCGTTCCTTGATGCAGATTGCCTTAAAATAGGTTTTCCAGAGAGATTGGAAAAGCCGTTCGTCTTTGTCCATCAGACTTTCGTCGAGCATGCCGGTGACAAGATGCCCTTCGCGGCTGTCCTCACCAAAAGTCACTTGGCGCACCTCCTTCAAGTCGTAATAGTATCCATAGGCGCGTTTGATGTCATAAATCAGCCAACGCTGGTCGGAAAAACGGTCCTTGAAATGCTCCGTCACCAGGGGAAGGGCATTCTTCTCGGGCTCGACAGCCGCAAAGAAAGTACCGTCTGCAGCTTTCTGGAAACGGACAAACTGAAGCAGGCGTATACGCTCCCAATCCACCCGCTTCCACATACGGGAGAACTCCAGCACATCAAGGTCGGCAAAGTTTGTTTCAATGGAACGAGGAGCATCTATTGCCTTGCGAATATAGCGGAAAAGGAGCATGGGAGTTTCCGGCTCCTCGGCCAGCCAGCACTGGGCCAGACAAGCAAGTGCCGTAGACGACAGCTTCTTCTGCAATCCCCGCCAGACACGACCAGCCTTCTCCTCATCGGTCACCACGGTAAACAGCCCGTCGTAGAACAAAGGAAGCGGCTCTCCTTCCTGAAGCAGCGCATCGGGAAAGGTACGGCGGGAATAGGCTTCGAACACGGAAGTCAGCAATCCCTCAAACGTATGGTCATACAGAAAAATATTCATTCCTCAAAATTAAGTACCAACTGTCTCTCATCCACCTTCTTACGGTCAGGCTTGGGCAGCAGCAGACTGCGTACCCCCTGTGGGGTCAGTTCGTTGACCGTGTGCATAGGCAACTCACAGCAGGTAATGAAATACTGTGCCTTCTTCATCACCACCCCTATCTTCTTCAATTGGTAGAAACCTATCTTGGAGAAACGCCGGGAAGCCACTATCAGCCGTGCAGACTTCACGCCGATGCCCGGCACGCGGAGCAACATCTCATAATCCGCCTTGTTCACATCAATCGGAAACTGCTCGGGATGGCGCAAAGCCCAGGACAGCTTGGGGTCAACCTCCAAATCAAGGTCAGGATAGGCATCATCCACTATTTCCTCCACCTTGAACTGATAGAAGCGCATCAGCCAGTCAGCTTGGTAAAGGCGGTTTTCGCGCACCAAAGGGGGCTGTTTCAATGCCGGCAGGCGCTTATCGTAAGTATTGACGGAAATATAGCCCGAATAGTAGACACGCCGCATCGTAGGCCCCTTGTAGAGAGCTGACGAAAGATACAGAATATCCTTGTCCGTCTCGGCGGTAGCGCCTACTATCATCTGTGTGCTTTGTCCGGCAGGAGCGAAACGGGGAGCGTGGCGGTGTTTCTTGCGTTCTTCCGAACTTTCCAGCACCCCTTGCTGGATGTAGCGCATCGGCGCATATACACTCTTATGGTCTTTCTCCGGCGCAAGCAGTTTCAGATTCTCCTCTTTCGGTATTTCTACATTGACGCTGAGACGGTCGGCATAAAGCCCCGCCTCGTTCACCAGTTCGCGGCTGGCGCCGGGAATGCTTTTCAGATGGATATATCCGTTGAAACGATGGATAGTACGGAGGTCCTTGGCGACACGCACCAGACGCTCCATCGTGTAATCGGGATTGCGCACCACCCCACTGCTCAGGAAAAGCCCTTCGATGTAGTTGCGGCGATAAAACTCCATGGTGAAGTTCACAAGCTCGGTCACCGACAGCGTGGCACGCGGCAGGTCGTTGCTGCGGCGGTTGATGCAGTAGGCGCAGTCGTAGATGCAATAATTGGTAAGCATCACTTTAAGCAGGGAAATGCAACGGCCGTCCTCGGCAAAGCTGTGACAGATACCCCAACCACCCACAGTGTTCCCTAGCATACCCGCCTTGCCGGAGCGCACCGTACCACTGGAGGAACAAGAGACGTCATACTTTGCCGACTCTGCCAGTATCTTCAATTTATTGAGAACGTTTTCATTCATAATACCTGCGTCAAAAGTAGCAATAATACTTTTCAAAAACAAAAAAGACCGCCAGCAGTGGCAGTCTTTCGCAGCATCAAATATGCTTTTTTTCTTACTTCTTAGAAGCTTCCAAAGATGCTTTGCGGAATTCCTTCATAGCTTTTTCGATTTCCAAAGAAGCCTTACGAGCGCGAGTTCCTGCTGCCTTGTTACCGTTTTCCAACTGAGCATTTGCATCTTTTGAGAAGTCTGCATACAATGCAGCTACTTTTTCAACTAATTCTTTCATAATCCTTTTCAAATTACTTCGTTAATAATGTCTGGCAAAAATACATTCTTTCTTGAAATAAATGCAGAAAAACGATATTTTTTTTGAAATATTCGGTAAAATCGCCGCAAAAAGGGGCTCTTACGCGTTTTTTATCTACTTTTGCAAGCATGAAAACGCTTACTGACACCGAATATATACACGCTCTCATAGCCGAAGGAGAGCATCAACAGCAGGATTTCAAGTTCGAAATATCCGACGCCCGCAAGATAGCCAAAACCCTTTCAGCCTTTGCCAATACAGACGGTGGAAAACTGCTCATCGGAGTGAAAGATAACGGGAAAATTGCCGGTGTCCGTTCGGACGAAGAACAACATATGATAGAAGCGGCTGCCGGACTTTATTGCAGCCCCGAAGTGAGCTACACCATGCAGACCTATCTGGTGGAAGGCCGCAGTGTGCTGGTGGTACAAATCGAGGAAAGTGACCGGAAGCCGGTATATGCCAAGGACGAAACAGGAAAATACTTGGCTTATCTCCGCATCAAGGATGAAAACATCCTGGCTACTCCCGTCCATCTGCGCGTCTGGCAGCAAAGCGGAAGTCCGAAAGGAGAACTGATAGAATATACCGAACGGGAACAACTGTTGCTCAATCTGCTGGAAGAAAACGACCGCCTTTCACTGAACCGTTACTGCCGCCTGGCGCATCTTTCCCGACGCGCCGCCGAACATCTGCTGGCAAAGTTTGTTCGTTACGACATAGTGGAACCGGTGTTTGAAGGACACAAATTTCACTTCAGGCTGAAATAGGCAAGGAGATTCCGTCAGGTTTTCCAGATTTGTCCATGGTACAAATTGCAGCATGCGAGTGCATACTACGTTGTTATCATCAACTTGCAAGGTATCTATCTCTGTTAACGACAGAGGTAGCCTTGAATAACGACAGAGGATAGCACTTTTTTTATGTGAGTTTTTTACTAAATTGGGATGCACCGTATGGTTTACGTTGAGAACCCGCTTTGTACAGTTCCGGATGATAAAGGAAATGGTACGTCTGCTGGGTGACTCAGACGGGAAAGGCGATGCCAAGGAAAAGTATATCTTATTGCCATCAGCCTGCTCGGAAAATACGCTTTCAGGCTGCTTGAAGACTACCGCACAAAGAAAAGCGCCGGTATCAAAGACCCCGTTTTCACCAAGAACCGCCTGAAAGAGGTAGAAAAAGACATAGAGTGCTGGTGATAACCAACTTATTTCGTACTTTTGCAGCCGGAACCGCCGGATGACCCGCGGTCTTGTAATTTGTAATCAGTAATTCGTAATTTGATATGAGTTTATTTGCCAAACTATTCAACAAGAATACCGGAGAAGTATCTTCGAAGAATGTGGAAGACTTCGTGTCACTGACACGCGTCTACTTCCAGTCTGTAATAGCCGCCAACCTGGGCATCACCAATATCCGCTTTGTGCCGGATGTAGCCAACTTCAAGCGTCTGTTCAAAATCCCCACGCAGGGAGGCCGCCTGGGACAAGCGGAAAAGGCCGCTTCGCGCAAGATGCTGATGCAGGACTACGGCATCAGTGAAAACTTCTTCAAGGAAATTGATACTTCCGTCAAGAAGCACTGCCGTACGCAGAACGACGTACAAGGTTATCTCTTTATGTATCAAGGCTTCTCCAATGACTTGATGATGCTGATGGGAAACCTGATGCAGTGGAAATTCCGCATGCCTTCCATCTTCAAGGGAGCACTGCGCAGCATGACCGAAAAAACCGTACACGACGTCTGTACAAAAACCGTATGGAAAAAGGACGATGTACACAAAACGGCAGCGGCAGTACGCCAGTACAAAGAGCGTCTGGGATATTCGGAACAATGGATGACCGAGTACGTTTACAACGTAGTGATGCTGGCCAAAAAGGAACCGAAACAGAAAGCCAACGAAGAGAAATAAAAGAAAAAGAATTCTAAAGAACTTTAGAAACAAGAAGGCGGGAAAGAAATTTCCCGCTTTTTTTTGTTATTTTTAGCAAATGAAATCATTTTCCCCTCACGGAACACAAGGACGCACCCCGCGTCAACCATCATAAATATTAACTTCAAAAAAACAACCGCTTATGAAACAAAAGAAAATGCTTGCACTCACTCTCTCACAACTGGAACAACTTTATCGGCACGAACTCCCTGAATTGGTCAGCATCGCCGTTCAAAGCGACGATACGGAAGCCTTCAAGGCCAACCTGACGGAGTACATTGCCGGACATCCGGAAGTGGACAGCGAGGCCGGTAAGCAAATTCGACTCTTGATTGAATTTGACGGGCAGGAAGTACACGAGCTCTCCATCGGAGAACAGCTGCCCATATCAACTTTATCAATGCTGCATTCCTTCCTCACGGGACAATGGGAAGAGGAAACGGAAACGGACCTGTTCATCGACTTGTTCCAGCAGTTCAAACGCCTCCACCAACCAGCCCCCACCCTGCCCTCCGCACAGAAAATCAAAACCCTGACCGAACGCTGGCCCAGCGGACTGGATGAAGACGTGCAGCATATCCGTGCAAAGAACAAGGAACGCATCCTGCATGCACTGGTGCAGAAGATTGAGCACCGCAAGACCCCGGCTTCCCGCTTCCATTTCGAAGAGGGACTCAGCTACGAGGAGAAGTTCAACCTCGTCAGCGAATGGTGGAATGACTTCCGTTTCCATCTTGCCATGGCCGTCAAAAGCCCTACGGAGCTAAACCGTCTTCTCGGCAACTCCCTTTCTGCCGAAACCATGTACCTGCTCTCAAAAGCCCGTAAGAAGGGAATGCCTTTCTTCGCCACCCCCTATTATCTGTCACTGCTGAACTGCACCGGCAGCGGATACGACGACGAGGCCCTGCGCAGCTATATACTCTATTCACCCCAACTGGTGGAAACCTACGGACAGATACGTGCCTGGGAACGGGAGGATATCGTAGAACCAGGTAAACCCAACGCCGCCGGCTGGCTGCTGCCCGACGGGCATAACATCCACCGCCGTTATCCGGAAGTGGCCATCCTCATCCCCGACACCATGGGACGCGCCTGCGGAGGACTCTGCGCATCTTGTCAGCGTATGTACGACTTTCAAAGCAAACGGCTCAATTTTGAGTTTGACACCCTGCGCCCCAAGGAGACATGGGAAAAGAAGCTGCGCCGGCTGATGGCCTATTTTGAGGAAGACACGCAACTACGGGACATTCTCATCACCGGCGGTGACGCACTGATGAGCCAAAACAAGACGCTGGGCAATATTCTGGATGCCGTCTACCGCATGGCAGTCCGCAAGCGGAAAGCCAATCAGGAACGGCCCGAAGGAGAAAAGTATGCAGAGCTGCAACGCGTACGCCTCGGCTCACGCCTCCCCGCCTACCTGCCCATGCGCATCAATGACGGGCTGGTGGAGATTCTAAGGGAATTCAAGGAAAAGGCGTCTACCATCGGCATCCGCCAGTTCATTATCCAGACACATTTCCAAACCCCGCTCGAAGTCACTCCGGAAGCTGCCGAAGGAATACGCAAACTGCTGGCGGCAGGCTGGCTCATTGACAACCAACTGGTATACAACGTAGCTGCATCCCGCCGGGGGCATACCACCCGCCTGCGCCAAGTGCTCAATCAGTTGGGAGTGGTTTGCTACTACACCTTCTCCGTGAAAGGTTTTGAAGAAAACAATGCCGTGTTTACTCCCAACAGCCGTTCCGTACAAGAGCAACGGGAAGAAAAGCGCTTCGGGAAGCTGACCAAGGAAGATGCCCATAATCTGTCCGTACTGCTTGGAACCGTCCATGACCCGGCAGCCTGCATCCGGCGTTTCCTAAAAACGCACCACCTGCCTTTCCTCGCCACCGACCGCAATGTACTCAATCTGCCCGCCATCGGCAAGAGCATGACCTTCAACATGGTAGGCATCACCCCCGAAGGCAAGCGCATCCTACGGTTCGACCATGACGGCACCCGGCGCCACAGCCCTATAATAGACCAGCTGGGACAAATATATATCGTAGAAAACAAGTCCATAGCCTCCTACCTCCGTCAGCTGCAAGCCATGGGAGAAGACGCCGAAGAATATGCCACCATCTGGAACTATACGGAAGGCAAGACGGAATCCCGGTTCAGCCTCTACGAATATCCTGATTTCCCCTTCCAAATCACCGACAGAATGAGCAATCAGGACATTGCAGGATAGCATATCCAAGATATATTCCGTACTTTTGCAGGCAGAACAATGAAATTGGAAAGTATGGAAATAGAACAACACCCTTTAGAACCCTTCCTTCCCGGCAACGCCCGTCTGCTGATGCTGGGAAGCTTTCCTCCGCAGAAAAAGCGGTGGTCCATGGAGTTTTACTACCCCAACTGGAACAATGACATGTGGAGGATTACCGGGTTCCTTTTCTTCAATGACAAGGATTATTTTGTAGACAAAACGAAGAAGGCTTTCTGCAAAGAACGTCTCATCAGTTTCCTGCAGGAAAAGGGTGTTGCTTTGTTCGACACAGCCTCTGCCATACGGCGCCTGCAAGACAATGCCTCGGATAAGTTTCTGGAAGTGGTGCAACCCACGGACGTCCCTGCCCTGCTACACCGGATACCGCAATGCAAGGCTATCGTCACTACCGGCGAGAAGGCTACGGACACACTGTGCACGCAGTTCTCCATCGACAAGCCCAAAGTAGGCGACTTCACGGAGTTTCTTTTCGAAAACCATCCGATGCGCCTCTACCGGATGCCTTCTTCCTCGAGAGCCTACCCGCTGGCTCTGGAAAAAAAAGCAGCAGCGTATCGCATTATGTATCAGGACTTACAGATGTTGTAAGCAACTTTCTTTAGAAAATAAGTACGTCCGTTACTTGCATATTTGAAAGTTTGCATTACCTTTGCAGCCGCAAACACGGGAGTAGCTCAGTTGGTAGAGCACCGGTCTCCAAAACCGGGTGTCGGGAGTTCGAGCCTCTCCTCCCGTGCATGAACGAATAATGGCTGTAAGTATTGCTTACAGCCATTATTCGTTTTATAAATGCCTACCGGATATCTATCAGCTTATGTGTCTGCAAACTAAGCCTCCACTTAGGATGCTTCATCACGCAATCCACCGTTTCGGCCGTATTGCTGCAAGAGCAAGGCTGAAGAAAGAAATGCCCGGCGGGCAGCTGCTCATAAACAGTAATATCCTGCCCTTCATACACTACCTTCACTTCATTCATACGCGTAATTTCCAGCTTTGCCCCCTGCTTGGGAGAACAGGTCACCCAATCTATATTATCCGGCAGCGGACGGGTACCGTTTGTTTCAATGCAGACATACTTTCCCGCCTGGTGCAGACAATCCACAAATTCACGGTCAATCCAAAGGGAGGGTTCTCCACCGGTCAATATCACGGTAGCGGCAGGGTATTTACTGACTTCTGTTACGATATCTTCATCGGACATCAGTATGCCGTCCTCATGCTGCGTATCACAGAAGGAGCACTTCAGGTTGCAACCGGAAAAACGGATAAAGACAGCCGGGGTACCCGTATGGTATCCTTCTCCCTGCAAACTGTAGAATATCTCATTAATCTTCCTCATAGACGGCAATGTTTGATTCCGACTCCTGCACCTCTACCTTGAAGCAAGTGGGTATCTGGTCGCATATCCAACGGGCTATGTTCTCGGCTGTGGGATTGAAGGACAGCACTTCATTAAGATTATGGTGGTCCAGCTGTTCCTTTACCACCTGCTTGATGTGACTGAAGTCTACCACCATTCCGTCCGCATTCAGCTCTTTGGAACGGCAATAGACAGTGATAATCCAGTTGTGACCGTGCAGATTCTCACACTTGCTGCGATAAGAAAGTTTCAGGCTATGGGCAGCCGACACTTCCATGCGTTTGATGACTGTGTACATATTGTTAATACGCTAATTAATATAATAAGTTGCCGCATCTAATGTCACCTCGATGCGACGGCAAAATTACAAAAAACTTAAGATTTATCCATTTACTTCCCTAACTTATTCGTACACACAAAGAGAATTGGCAACCTTACGCTCTGCGCTGCCACTCGGGGTATTGGCTATTCCCTTATCCGGCAACTCCCCACTCCACAGCGTAGAAGAACCGCCACCGTCCAGATTCAACGCATCCTCCCCACCCAATACACGAATCATATGGGCAAGCTCGGGTATATTGATGCCTTCCGCTTTTCCCTTCCGACGTCCGTCAACGACAATAAGCAGGATTTTTCCTTCTCTTGTCAGCGCCACAGCACTGCGGGGATGCTTGGTATCTACAAAATTCCGGTTAGTCCCGGACAAGTCGCACACTTGCCCGTCCTTCAGCATCAAAGGACCGGAAGCCAGCACAGTGCCTTTTTTCAAAGTACATGCCTTTTCTTCCTGCTTGCTCCAGGGAATCAGTTCCAGCCTGCCCTTCTTTATAAGTACAGCTCCATTGGACACTGTTGCCAGAACCCCAGTAGAGGTAGTATCTATCACCACCCCGTCCTTACGCAGATAGCAGACGGAATTTCCGGCTTTCATATCAAAATAGGAGCCATTGATGGCCGCCACCGCACCTGCATGCCGGGCGGCTATACTGGTCTCCTCCTTGGGATTGTGGACGAGCACATCGAAACGGTAGAGCTTCGGGGATATTTCAAAAATAGACACTTCCTGAGGAACTCCATACAAAGAACTGAATACTGCCTTTTTATAAAGCATCCCTTTCTGCAGGGGCTCAGTCTGCCAATCGGCAGAAACGATGGCAAGAGAGTCGGCAGCAGTCTGCGCCATTGCTGCAAACATGCCGCAACAGAGAAACACTGCCAGGAATATTTTCTTTTTCATATAGATGGGATTGGTTTAAATTAATTCATAGCTACAGATTTGAATCGGCATGTCGAGATTATGCAACACCTTTTCAAGCTGTATACCTTCACGGTTGTCGTACTCGTATCCGAAAGTAGCACGGATACCTTGCAGAATGAACTGCGTGGCACGGTCCAGGGCAATGGGCAAACTGTCACCTTGCAACAGTGCCCCGGTGATGACACTGGTAAACGTATCCCCCGTTCCGGGATAATGGGCCGGCAGGTAAGGACACGTAACCTTCCAGTAGCGGTTACCGTTCCGGTTATAGGCATACACGGACGTCTTATGCTTATCATCCCGTACGGGCACACTGGTAATAATCACCACTTCGGGACCACAATCGGAAAGCTGGCGAAGGTATGACTTCAATTCCTCATCCGTATTCATCTCCTTATAAGGAATACCCAGCAGATAGAACAGCTCCGTCAAATTGGGAGTAACGACATCGGCCTTGGTGATGAGATGTTTCATTTCATCAATCATGGACTCGTGGAAGTTCGCATAAAGCCGTCCGTTATCGCCCAACACCGGGTCTACCACAACCAGACCGTCCGGTCGGCGGAAGTCATCAATAAAGTCAGAAACAATATGTATCTGCCGCGGAGAACCCAGATAGCCGGTATAAAAGGCATCAAACTGTACTTCCAGCTTCTTCCACTCGGAAATAATCTTCGGCATTTCATCCGTCAAGTCCAGAAAAGAGAACTCCGGATACTGGGTATGGCTCGACAATACGGCTGTAGGCAACGGACACACCTGGAAACCCATAGACGAAAGGATGGGAATGACCACCGTCAGAGACACCCGTCCGACTCCCGACAAGTCGTGGACGGCAACAACCTTCTTTACTTTATTCGCATACATATTATCTATATTATTATTTTTCCTACATTTGCCGCATGAAAACCGTCTGCATCATTTTGGGAACAGTTTCTTTGACACTCGGCATCATCGGCATCTTCCTGCCGTTGCTGCCCACTACGCCTTTCCTGCTGCTCACGGCAGCACT
Organism: Bacteroides sp. CACC 737; assembly: GCF_013874375.1. Taxonomy (NCBI): domain Bacteria; kingdom Pseudomonadati; phylum Bacteroidota; class Bacteroidia; order Bacteroidales; family Bacteroidaceae; genus Bacteroides; species Bacteroides sp. CACC 737. Next base: position 630,996 of record NZ_CP059408.1, on the reverse strand, counting down.
CTACTTCAGAGGCTCACCCAGACTGTACCAATGGTTGCTGAACCACAAATGCCTCGGTCCCTACATCCGCAGCTTCCGCGAGAACAAAGCCATCCCACTACGTGCCAAAATCATCTCCCTACTGCTGATGTGGGGAACAATGGTTTACTGCATCTTCTTCCTGATTCCACTAACAGAAATAAAGACAGTATTGTTCCTTGTCGCTGTGGGGGTGACTTGGCATATACTGTCATTCAAGACGTTGAGATAAATGAATGTGCTAATGTGGTTAATGTGCTAATGTGCCAATGACCTGCGGTGTGAGAGTCTAATATACACATAGCGCAGCCAATTAGCACATTGGCATATTAGCACATTAATCAAACTCCTCCCAATTTTTCGAAGAATTCTCCCAACCCCTTCCGAGCATCGGCAAGCTTGTCTTCCCAATGTTTCACGGAGTTCTGTCCGATAATATCCGTCACGTACTTCACCGAAATGAAAGGAACATTCTTGGCACGGCATACCAAAGCCTGGGCATAGGCTTCCATATCCACAACATCACCGGACACATCCGAGAGTTCTGTCAAGAAAGTATCCCCCGTATTGCATACACCGCCTGCCGGCCAGTGTAAACAATATCCTTTTTGGGACAACAAATCCATTGAATCAATCTCATACTCCATACCAAGCTCCACCAGCTTCTGCATATCACGGTCCACAAAATAACGGCATACGAAAATATCTCCTACCCGATGACGGATAGTCCCTGCCGTACCTACATTGACCACCAAGTCCGGTTGCGCATGGCTTATCGCTTCAGAAAGATAAAAAGCCGATTTCACCTTTCCCACACCGGTACGGAGATAGCCTATCTGCACCTCTTCCTCCCCTATCAGTCCGGGAAATTTCAATTCCGTAAATTCGCCTTGTACGGCATAAGTGACTAAAATTCTCATATCATTCTATCTTTTTAGAGTCTGTTTAAATTTTGTCCGGCATGAGGGTGGCAAAACGGTTGATGACACACCCTCCTCCTTCTCATGAAAAAGGCAAAGATAGAAACCTTTTTCAGAAGATTTCCATCTTTGCCCCATAAATGTAAAGTCACCCACACTCACAACCTCCCTGCCAGATAAGATTTCAATGACTCTACATATTCCTCAAATGCGTCTACTCCTTGCGGAGTGATCTTACAAATCGTACAAGGCATCTTTCCTTTAAAAGTCTTTGTCACCTCCACATATCCCGCCTTGCTGAGTTTGTCTATCTGCACGCTCAGGTTTCCTGCCGTAGCTTTGGTCTGCTGGCGGATATAGACAAAGTCCGCCTCCTCGACACTAATAAGCAACGACATCACCGCAAGCCGCAGTTCGCTATGGAGCAAAGGGTTCAGTTCTTTAAACATATATCATCCTCTTCTTTTATTGTTTGTGACGCTTCGCCACACTGTTCATGTAATGTCCGGGAATCACCATCATAAAGACGAACGCCAATGCAAAAAACAGTATCTGGTCTATGCCGGGCATATAGAAACATCCCAACGAGAGCAAGGCTCCCAGCACTCCCCCTATCGTAACCACTTTCGTGTTCACAATCAGTCCCGTCAGGGCAGTTCCCATCCCCATCATCAGCAAAATGACAAACAGAATAGGAATCTTCCATACAAATATGGCGGTACACGATACCAAGAAAGCGCCCAGTCCAAATACCGTCCACACATAATCCACAACACGGTCTATGTAGGTCTTCAACATTTTCCGAGCCTTCCGCTGACTCCACAACGTAGCAGGAAAGGCTATGACTGGAAGCAGGAACCATAGGAATTGCCAATTGTTATTGCCCGTTTCCTTCAATAGAAACCAAACCAGCAACGAGATAATTACCGTTACATATCCCCACAGCAAAAAAGGTGTCCCTGAATTTTCCGCCATTCTGTCCTTCGTGTTCTGTATCATCCGAGTGATGAGTTCTAAACTCTCTTTCTCATTCAATTTTCTTTCTTCCATTTTCCTGCCGCCTTATTTGTTGCTTCCTTTTAATACCCGCTTAAGTGCTATCTCCACCTGCTTCGTGTCGGCGCTCACCTCCACATCCGCTATCGCGCAATACTCAGATGGAATTCCGTCTTCCCTATCCAACTGATAATTGTTGTTTTCATCATGATAGACATAAAGCTTATATTTACCCACTGTCACATCTTTCAGTTCCAGTACCGCCTCCGTGCCCTTGGCATCTACCATACCATACTGCCCCTTGTCAGTGGCAATCATTATCTTTCCCACAGCAGAAGGTATGTTCATCACCTTCACTTTCAGAACATCTTGCGCAGACACCCCCAATGCAAATACACAAAGAAGAGCTGCCGCCATACTTCTACAAACAATCGTTTTCATAATCATTCTCCTTAAGTTATACATACCAAAATCACATTTCGGGTTCGAACTCCGATACAAAGATAGAAGGTTTATTTTATAAACCAAATTATTATATAAATTATTTTATTTATTTCTTAACATCTCCTCCTTCCTTTACTACATACTATTCCAACCGCACCTAAAGAGTAGTGCCTAAAACAGCAAAAAGTAATTTCGGCCTTACTAAACAGTAATCGTCCAACAACCGTTCAATTATCGCCCAACATCTGTTTAATTATCGTCCGACAGTTGTTGGACGATAATTAAACAAGCGTCGGACGATTACTATTTAGTAACGGAGATACTAAGCTTTCGAAAAGCAAGAAATAAAATCCTTCTAAAAAGCAAATTGTTCCATACCTATCCACATCTCTTGAAAAGCCAGCCTCCACCACCCTTTTTCAATCCCTCAAAACCAGTACTTCATAGGCCACTTCGGTTATTTCGGCACTTCTACAGCATATTTTCCCCGAAAAGTTTTTGTAATCTCCAAGTAAATTGTATTTTTGTGTACAATTTTGGTGTAGTGATGACAGACGAAGAAAAGAAGCTATTAAGTACCTTTGAAGCCAGACTGCGGCATTTAATCTATCTGCACGATGAATTAAAACGCGAAAATGCTGAGCTAAAGCAACTTCTTGAAGCCAAAGAGGAGGAATACGGGAAGGTACAAGCTGAATACCGGGAACTGGAACTTAACTACACGAACCTAAAAACAGCTACGACAATCAGCCTTAACGGCAGCGACGTGAAAGAGACGAAACTGCGATTGTCCAAATTAGTGCGTGAAGTCGATAAATGCATCGCTTTGTTGAATGAATAAAGAGAAGAGGATGTATGAACGATAAGATAAAGATAAACCTGCAGATGGCAGGAGCCTCCTACCCTCTCACAATCAACCGTGAGGACGAGGAAATGGTAAGAGAAGCCGCCAAGCAGGTAGATATCAGGCTCAATGCGTATCGGGAGCATTATCTGAATGTGTCTCTAGAGAGAATTATAGCCATGGTGGCTTATCAGTTCGCTTTAGAAAACCTTCAGTTGAAGGACCGTAATGATACTGAACCCTATACCAGCAAAATAAAGGAACTGACAGAGGTATTGGAGACCTATTTCAAGGAACAATAAGCTGCAATCCCTCCGTCGGGTCGGTAAAAGAGAGAAATTCGCGCACTGTACAAAAGTTTGCCCTTCATCAAAGCAAGCTTTTATGCAGTGCTTTTTTATTTATATACTAAAAACAAATTAATAAAATGACAGTAGTTACAATAGTATTATCCATTGCCTGCTTCATTGTCGGAGGGTTTGCCTCGTACTTGTTCTTCAAGCACGGGCTGAAAAACAAATACGACGGTATCCTGAGAGATGCGGAAGCGGAAGCGGAAGTGATTAAGAAGAATAAGTTGCTGGAAGTAAAGGAAAAATTCCTGAACAAGAAGGCAGACTTGGAAAAAGAAGTGGCCCAACGTAACCAAAAGATACAGCAGGCAGAAAACAAGCTGAAACAACGTGAATTGGTACTGAACCAGCGCCAGGAAGAAATCCAGCGCAAGAAGATGGAAGCAGAAGCCGTGAAAGAAAATCTGGAAGCCCAACTGTCCATCGTAGACAAGAAGAAAGAAGAACTGGAGCACATGCAGCGCCAGGAAATAGAAAAGCTGGAAGCCATTTCCGGACTTTCTGCCGAAGAAGCCAAAGAGCGCATGGTGGAATCCCTGAAGGAAGAAGCCAAAACGCAAGCCCAGTCCTACATCAACGACATCATGGACGACGCCAAGCTGACGGCAAGCAAAGAGGCCAAGCGCATCGTGATACAGAGCATCCAACGTGTGGCTACGGAAACAGCCATTGAAAACTCAGTAACCGTATTCCACATCGAATCAGATGAAATCAAGGGACGTATCATCGGTCGCGAAGGCCGCAACATCCGCGCCCTGGAAGCTGCCACCGGTGTGGAAATTGTGGTAGACGATACTCCGGAAGCTATCGTATTGTCAGCTTTCGACCCGGTTCGCCGTGAGATTGCACGTCTGGCATTGCACCAGTTGGTAACAGACGGACGTATCCACCCGGCACGTATCGAAGAGGTAGTTGCCAAAGTACGCAAGCAGGTAGAAGAGGAAATCATCGAAACCGGTAAACGTACTACTATCGACCTGGGCATCCACGGCCTGCATCCGGAACTTATCCGCATTATCGGTAAGATGAAATACCGTTCTTCATACGGCCAGAACCTTTTGCAGCATGCACGCGAGACAGCCAATCTTTGCGCTGTGATGGCATCAGAACTGGGACTCAACCCGAAGAAAGCAAAACGTGCCGGACTGCTGCATGATATAGGTAAGGTGCCTGATGAGGAACCGGAATTGCCGCATGCACTCTATGGTATGAAACTGGCGGAAAAGTTCAAGGAAAAGCCAGACATCTGCAACGCCATCGGTGCCCACCACGACGAAGTGGAAATGACCAGCCTGCTGGCCCCCATCGTACAAGTATGCGATGCCATTTCAGGAGCACGCCCGGGAGCACGCCGCGAAATTGTAGAAGCATACATCAAGCGCTTGAATGACCTTGAGCAACTGGCAATGTCCTATCCGGGAGTGACAAAGACATATGCCATCCAGGCAGGCCGTGAGCTGCGTGTCATTGTCGGTGCAGACAAGATTGACGACAAGCAGACGGAGAACCTTTCCGGTGAAATCGCCAAGAAGATTCAGGACGAAATGACTTATCCGGGTCAGGTGAAGATTACCGTTATCCGTGAGACACGTGCAGTGAGCTACGCAAAGTAACATCAGAAAAGAAAATAAATGCAGAAAAGGGTGAATTCGTATTCACCCTTTTCTTATTTTTGCACCACAACCATGACTTTACAAAATGAAAGATTATCAGTTTGAAGTTTGCGCCAACTCCGTAGAGAGTTGTATTGCCGCACAAGCCGGCGGAGCAGACCGGGTGGAACTGTGCGTAGGCATCCCCGAGGGGGGGACAACCCCCTCATACGGTGATATCCTCATCGCACGGGAAGCATTGCAACAGACCAAATTGCATATCATTGTCCGTCCCCGCGGAGGAGATTTTCTTTATTCCTCCACCGAACAGCGCATCATGCTGAAAGACATAGAGAATGCCCGCCGTCTAGGCGCTGACGGAGTCGTGTTCGGTTGCTTGACGGCAGAGGGAGATGTAGACATTCCATTGATGGAGCAGCTTATGGAAGCCTCACAAGGGATGTCCGTCACCTTCCACCGTGCTTTCGATGTATGCAGAAATCCACGAAAAGCGATAGAAGATATTATCGAATTAGGATGCAACCGCATCCTAACTTCCGGACAGCAACCTACAGCAGAGCGAGGCATTCCCCTTCTGAAAGAACTCCAACAACAAGCATCAGACCGAATCATCCTATTGGCAGGCTGTGGGGTGAATGAAACCAACATAGCCCACATTGCCCGAGAAACCGGTATCCGCGAGTTTCATTTCTCCGCCAGGGAAAATATCGAAAGTTCCATGCTCTATCATAATTCCGCCGTCTCTATGGGAGGAACGGTGCATATTGATGAATACACACACACCATCACTACTGCGGAGCGGGTAAAGCGTACAATCGGAGCATTAAAAGCCTCTCCCCTAGCCCCTCCCCCGTAGAGAGGGGTCGGGAGAGAGGCCTATAAAAAAAGGATGTACTTTTCAGCACATCCTTTTTTATATCATAGGATAAATATTATTTCTTCACCGGAGAAGAGTATCTTGCATTCAGACCATCCAGAATCTCACGGGTGATGTTGTAGACACTGTCTGCATAGAGCAGGTTGTCAAAACCCGTATTGCTGATAATCATGCTGTAACCTTTTGTCTTATTGTACTCCTTCAGGAAAGCATTGATAGAATCACGCAGTTGCAGGCTGTTCTTTTCATTCTCACTCATCAGCTCAGACTGCAGCTTGTTGCTCAGGTTCTGCAAATCCTGCTCCAACTTTGCAATGCGGTTGTATTCCTGCTGCGCTCTCTCCTGAGAAAGATAAGCGTTGTTCTGATACTTTGTCTGGAATTCCTGCTTCTGCTTCTCCAGTTCGCTGGCTTTCTGGTTCAATGTCAGACGGACATTCTCGCCCTTCTTCACCATAGCCTCATTCAAGTCTATGCAATAGTTGTATTTTGCCAAAAGCGTATCTATTTCAACATAAGCAATTTTCATTTCCGATAATCCGCCGGTTTGTGCAGGAGCGTTTGTTGTCTGTTTATCAGTATTGCCGGCACATTGAGCAAATAAAACGATCAGTGCGAGAGCTGCCAGACCGTTCATGAGGTAGTTTAATCTCTTCATAATTGATAAATATTGTTTTTTAAAATTAGTTCATACTATCGTTTAAGGCTTTTTCCAATTCATCAATGGAAAAACGGGACTTGCGTTGCGCTTCCCTATCCTGCGACTGCACGCAACCGATACCTCTATCGCGCATTGCCTTATTGCCACTGACATGCCCGTTAGGGAATCTCCCGCCTTTCACAAAAAAGACCTTCACACCCAATAAAACAATGCAAATAGCAACTATTAACAGAGTTATCAATATTGTATCAAGCATTTCCATTAATTTTGTTACATGAAAATAGTGTTTTTACTATTTTTGTGGGTGCAAATATAGGGCTTTGGTTGGACTAACTCGCCTTTTTTACTCTAAAAAAAGAGAAAGGGGAATAAAATAGTCAATCAATTTAACCATATTTAGCAATAAGTGGTTAATTTAATGGAGAATTGATATTTGACAATTGATAATGAAGGCTGCATAAACACATGTAAGGCAGCCGCTAATTCAGATAATTATGGAAAAAAAAGACTTGAAACCGGCTGGTGTATTTCACTATTTTGAGGAAATCTGCCAAGTGCCGCGCCCTTCGAAGAAGGAAGAGAAAATCATTGCTTACTTAAAAGCATTCGGAGAAAAACATAAGTTGGAAACGAAGGTGGACGAAGCCGGAAACGTTCTGATAAAGAAACCCGCTACTCCGGGTATGGAAAACCGCAAGACTGTCGTACTTCAATCGCACATCGACATGGTATGTGAAAAGAACAACGACGTGAAGCACGACTTCCTGACCGACCCTATCGAAACCGAAATTGACGGTGAATGGCTGAAAGCCAAAGGTACAACCTTGGGAGCCGACAACGGCATCGGTGTAGCCACCGAACTGGCTATCCTTGCCGACGACAGCATCGAGCACGGTCCTATCGAATGCCTCTTCACCGTAGACGAGGAGACCGGACTGACCGGTGCCTTCGCCCTGAAAGAAGGCTTCATGAACGGAGACATTCTGTTGAACCTCGATTCCGAGGATGAAGGCGAGCTCTTCATCGGCTGTGCAGGAGGTATAGATTCCGTTGCCGAATTCACCTACCGGGAAGTGGACGTACCGACAGGGTATTTCTGCTGCAAAGTGCAGGTAAAGGGGCTGAAAGGCGGACACTCCGGCGGCGACATACACCTGGGGCGCGGCAATGCCAACAAACTGCTGAACCGCTTCCTGAGCCAGGCATCCCAGAAGTACGACATGTACCTTTGCGAAATAGACGGTGGTAACCTGCGCAACGCCATTGCCCGCGAAGCACACGCGGTAATTGCCATACCCGATGCCGACAAGCATGCCCTGCGCACAGACTTGAATGTCTTTGCCGCCGAAGTGGAGGCAGAATATGCCGTCGTTGACCCGGACCTCCAATTCGTACTCGAATCGGAAGCAGCCCGTCCCAAAGCCATTGACAAAGATACCGCCAAGCGCTTGCTGCAAACCATCTATGCCGCACCCCACGGTGTGTATGCCATGAGCCAAGACATTCCGGGGCTGGTGGAAACCTCCACCAATCTGGCCTCCGTAAAGATGAAGCCCGGTCATATCATCCGCATCGAGACCAGCCAGCGCAGCTCTACCGCCTCCTCCAAACAAGACATTGCCAATATGGTGCGTACTGTATTCGAAATGGGTGGAGCAGCCGTATCGTTCGGCGACGGATATCCGGGCTGGAAGCCCAACCCGCATTCAGAAATCCTGGAAGTGGCTGTTGAGTCCTACAAACGTTTGTTCGGTGTAGATGCCAAGGTAAAAGCTATCCATGCAGGTCTGGAATGCGGACTGTTCCTTGACAAATACCCGGCATTGGACATGATTTCCTTCGGACCTACCCTGCAGGGTGTGCACTCTCCCGACGAACGGATGCTGATTCCTACCGTACAGAAGTTCTGGGACCATCTGCTGGATATACTGAAGCACATTCCGGTGAAATAAATATCCCGCGTTCCTTAAAGGGGAACGGGAATCGTTTGTATGAACGTTATCCATAAGATAGGAGTTATACTCTTCCTTCTCTGCCCGTACATCAGTCTGTACGGGCAAGAAGGAAGAGATACCCTCACGTTTCGGATAGTAAGCTACAATGTAGAAAACCTATTCGACTCCCGACATGACACACTAAAGAATGACTACGAGTTCCTGCCGGATGCCACCCGGCATTGGAATTACTCTAAATACAGAAAGAAACTGGATAATATAGCCCGCGTCATCATCGCCACCGGAGGATGGACGCCGCCCGCCCTTGTTGCCTTGTGTGAGGTGGAGAATGACAGTGTGATGCGCGACCTTACCCGCTACTCTGCCTTGCGCGAAGCAGACTACCGGTATGTGATGACACAATCTCCCGACGAACGCGGCATCGACGTAGCGCTGTTGTATCAACGTAATCTTTTCAAACTGCTTTCCTATCAGAGCCTCCCCGTAGACAAGCCCCGGAAGAATAGCCGTCCCACACGGGACATTCTTCACGTCAGCGGATTGTTGCTGAACCGGGATACGCTTGATGTACTGGTAGCTCACTTCCCATCCCGTTCGGGAGGGGCAAGAGAGTCTGAACCTTACCGGCTACTGGCTGCCCGAAAGGTGAAGCATGCCATAGACAGCCTATACGCGATACGCCGGCATCCGCAAATTGTCCTTTTAGGGGATTTCAACGATTATCCGGAGAATAAATCGGTAAAGGAGGTGTTGGAGGCAGCAGCACCGTCAACATTGCAAGACTCTCTGCGTCCACAAAAACTTTACCATCTACTGGCAGGAAAAGCCAAAACACGCAAGCACTTCGGCAGCTACAAGTATCAAGGAGAATGGGGATTACTAGACCACATCATCGTATCAGGTACGTTGCTGCAAGAACACGCACCGCTATATACAGAGGAAGCGAAGACAGACGTATTCTGCCTGCCCTTCCTACTGACAAGAGACAAGAAATACGGAGGGCAGCAACCCTTCCGCACCTACTACGGGATGAAGTATCAAGGAGGATACAGCGACCACTTGCCTGTATATGCGGAGTTCCGGTTGATATATTAGTCGGAATACTGATACAGTTTCAAGTCAAACTTCTGTACCATCACTAGCAAGTGGTCGAAGATGTCGGACTGAATGCGCTCGTACTCTTTCCATACCTTGTTGCGAGAGAAGAAATATACCTGGATGGGTACCCCATACGTCGTGGGTTCCTTCTGGCTGATAATCAAGTCCATCTCCTGGTTCACCACCGGCAGGCTGCACAAATAGCGTTCGATGTAGATACGATAGAGCTGCGCATTGGTTGGCACCTCTCCTTCTGCTGGCTGATAGTCGGCCATCAAGGGGACTTCCTTGCGGATATTATCCAGCATTTCCGGAGTGCAGAACTTCAGGGTAGTCATATCCAGAAAGATATTCTTGTTTACCCGTCGCCCGCCACTTTCCTGCATGCCGCGCCAGTTCTGGAAGGAGTTGTTCACCAGGGTATACGGCGGTACGGTCGAGATGGTTTCATCCCAGTTGCGTATCTTGACCGTGTTCAGCGTAATCTCCTCTACAACTCCATTGGCAACGCCACCCGGCAGCGCTATCCAGTCCCCTATCCGCAACATGTCGTTGGCAGAGAGCTGCACGCCGGCCACAAACCCCAGAATGCTGTCCTTAAATACCAGCATCAGTACAGCCGCAGATGCGCCCAGACCGGCAAACAAGGTCATAGGAGACTTGCCTATCAGCACTGAAACCACTATGATACCTCCGATAAAAAACAGTAGCACTTGCAATACCTGCACAAAGCCTTTCAGCGGACGGTTCTTCTGCTTGTCCTTCATGTTATAAACATCGAGCATCACCAGCAACAAGCCATTGATAGTAAGCAGCACCGCCACAATGATATAGACAGCACACACCTTTTGTGAGAACTCAAGCATCTCCTTTCCACGCACAAAGGCCATGGGCAGCAGGTAGTAAATGAGGATTCCGGGCAGAATATGTATCAAATGGTGTATCACCCTGCGTTTCATCAGCAACGTATTCCATTGATGGGGAGAGCGCCGGGTATAATGCTTCATACCGCCAACGAAGATTGCCTGGCACAAATAGTCCAGCCCTATCGAAAGCCCCACCATCAGCAGTGCAATAATCGTCTCGTCAAACATATCGGCAAACTTCGGGTCTATCCCCCAACCTATCAGGACTTTATTCATCCATCCTCCTAAACTCATCATAAGCTCTCTTTTTTTTGAAGTGTCTTGTTTGTATAACAATCCAAAGATAAAGATGTTTTCAGAGAACGGCAAGCATATACCCTTTTTTCATCAACGACTCAATCTTCACGCTCGGGTCGTTTTTTAGCGACCGCCGCAGATAGGACATCTGTACATTCAAGGCAAGGGAGTTGGCATACGAGGCAGTGCCCCACACAGCATCCAGCAACGTATCGCGACTGACAGTCTTATTCACATTCAGCGCCAGCAAGCGAAGGATATCGGCTTGACGGGAAGTAATCAGCACCTTACTATTTCCCGTACGAATCTCGTTCGTACTGTAATTGAACACGGAATGGCCGAAAGCATACATCTCATCCTCCGCCACGCCGGACAACTGCGAAGTGAAACGCTCGCGGATACGCGCTGTCAGCTCTTCCGGATAGAAAGGTTTGGCAAGATAATCGTTCGCCTTCAGTTGGAATCCTTGCAGGCGGTCGGCCTTATCGCTACGGTCGGAAAGGAAAAAGATCAGGACGTGTTTATCCGTCTCGCGGATGCGTTCAGCCACTTCAAAGCCATTGTAACCGGGCATATTGATATCGAGCAATACCAAATCAGGCTTTATGAGCGGAAATTGTTCCAGAGCAATTTTCCCGTTTCCGGCATAAGTCACTTCATAGCCTTCCTTCTCAAGAAAGCGCTTCAGCAGCATTGAATATTTCAAATCATCATCGGCAAAAAGTATTTTCAAGGCTTTCATATCATTGGTTATTTTAGAGTAGGGATTATGCGGGTTAGCACGGACTTATTGGGGAATATTAATTTCAATCATTGTTCCCTTGCCTGCCTGACTATTTAAAGAAATGCTTCCATGATGCGCCTCTACCAGCAACTTTACATAGCTCAACCCCAGACCAATGCCGGGCAATGAACGGTCTGGAAGATTACTGCCCCGATAGAACTTATCGAATACACGGTTCTGTTCGGAAACCGGAATGCCGATGCCATCATCAGACACCCGTATCGTCAATTGGTGATCCTGCAAAAGGCAATCTACAACAATATGCACAGACTTGCCCGAATACTTTACGGCGTTCTCTATCAAATTACTGATAATATTAGAAACATGCACCGGGTCTGCCGTTACCAGAGTCTCCGAACTGAAATGGGTTTCAATAGCAACATCCTTACCCTCAGGAACATGGTAAAGCCGGACAAGCTTTTCCAAACTCGTCTTTATATCAAATGTACGGACGGAAAGCTGCGTGTGTTCATCATCGGCACGCGTCATATCACGTAGTTTTGAAAGATAGGCCGACAAGTTATCCAGCTCGGACATGGAATCGTGAATCACTTCATCCATCGCTTTCTCATCTGTTCGCATAGACTTGTCATTGAGAAAGGCTATACACATTTTCAGAGCCTGGACGGGACGTTTCAGTTCATGTATCATAGTGTTTACAAAGCTTTTTCGCAGTTCGTCTATCCGCCGTTGCTTCAAGATGGTTTTTATCTGAAACAGCAGACAAAGCCCCAGCAGAAATATCAGACATGTACTGCCCACTAACTGCCAACCCATACGCACAAGTACCACATGAGGTGAAACCTTCACGGAAACAAGCACAAACTGGCGTTTCAGGGGATTATAAGGATACATTACTTCTATATATGGATTGAACAATGTACCTTGCCGTTTCAGTTCCGCATTCCACTGGTAAATGGAATCTTCGGAAACCACCAGATGCGTAGTAAACGTTTGTTCGTCCAAACGTATGGCAAGCAAGGAATCAAATTGCTGCAACGCAAAAGGCACATCCAACTCCAAACGATAAAGATTAATAATAGAGTTCAAATTAGGAGCATCTTTATCGGACATATTGATTTTGAATGAATCCTTCGCAATGAGCCGCTCTTCCGGCAAAAGGGTGTCTAACGCCAATGCCCATTTCCTACGCTTTGCTTCTCTCTCTTTATCATCTGTACTGGCAGAGTCCTGCTGCTCTATTTTGAGAGTTTCTATATTCTTTTGGCCCAAGCTCTCCAAGTCCCGCCCTTTCAGAACACCCAAAATTAATTCGTCGATAGTGGTCCGCTTTTCCAAATCAATGGATTTGCTCAAGTGATAGAAGAACATATTGGTATTGCTAAGCACCTTTTTGGGTTGGGGAGTACGGATAGAGTCATACTGTTGGGTGGTCTGCAAGATGCAATCATAAATACCATTGATTTGTTCATCATTCATATACTGATACTGATTACGCAACCAGTAGACCTGTCCGCAGGTAATAAGCAGTATCGATGCGATGGAGAATATCCAAACGATCTTAATCCGTTGTTCCATAATTGTTCTTTTTTAGTCTCACTTAGAAAGACTTTCATTTAGTACCGACAAAGGTAGAAGTTAGCTTGCAAATATAGGTACGTGCGAGGCAGATATTATGCATTAAGTAATATTTCAGTAATAACTTTCAGCCTCTTCTGAAGCAAAATCCGCATAGTTTTGCAGTACAATAATCGCTGGAAGCAATATGTAAAACCTCTAAAAATGTAAAAACTATGAGTGCAAGAATTATTTTCCTCAATCTGTGTCTCGCTATATTGTTCGCATCACAAGCGAAGGCACAAATCATCGTTTCTGATGGAACGAAAATACAGAATGATACCATCGGTGAAGCACAAATCCTTGTGCAATATGAAACGCGCTGTATCAGTAATACGGAAAAGCCGGAAAATGTTACGGAAGAAACCATGATGCTGGAAGTCGGTAAAAATCTCTCTAAGTTCTACAGTTACACCAAGTATGTTTGCGACTCTGTACTGGCAGTAGACTTCGCCAATAAAGCCTCGCAGGAAACGATTAATGAACATCTGAAACAATACGGAACAAGCAAACTGAGCGAACGAACCTTCAGAGGTTATCCTGCCGGAAAAGTAACGACTCTCGATGAAGTGGCAGGCATATCCCGCCTGCGTTGCGAAGAAACGGATGAACGTCCGCAGTGGAAGATACTGGCAGAAAACGATAGTGTCCTCTCCTACCTTTGCAGCAAAGCCGAATGTCAATTAAAAGGCCGTACATGGACGGCATGGTTTACTGCAGAAATACCCATAAGCGAAGGTCCATGGAAGCTTTGCGGACTGCCCGGACTGATACTGAAAGCTGAAGACAGTGAAGGGCATTATTCATTCACTGCCACAGGTGTAGAGCAATGCCACACATATCGGCCGATACTTTTCGACGGAAAGAAGCACGAACCGATGAACCGCAAAGCATACAACAAAGTGCACGAACGTTATTATGCCGATCCGGTAGGATTTATCACCGGAAGCATGCCGAACGTCACCGTTAAGGTTAGTGATGAACACGGCAATGCAACCAAGAACCCGAAAAACATTCCTTATAATCCACTGGAACGATAATATTTCTCCACACCCGTAAGCATTCGTGAAATCTATCGCATACTGAATGCATTTCAGTCGTATACTGAACCCTATTCAGTCGTATAGTGAATGCCATTCAGTCGTATACTTAAACATCCTCTTTTTACGCATTGATAATCAATAAATTACGAAATCACCATAATCGTATAAAAATTTCAACAAACTTCAATTGCCAAACAATCAATTATTGCAGTGTATGAATAAAAAAACTATCATTCTATTTTTCCTGTTTCTCTTTAGTTTCTTGTCACCTACCTACGCCCAGACGTTGAGCGGCAAGATAACAGATGCAGAAACCAATCAACCGCTGGAAGCTGTAATGATTAGTGTATTACGCGGACACACAACGATAGACTATGCATTGACCGATGCCAAAGGACAATTTTCTTTGCCGTGGAAGCATAGCGGAATGCTGCAACTCAATATTTCTTTGTTAGGCTATAAGAGAGAAATGCGGAATATCAATGCGGCAGGAATCCTGAATCTCAGCCTACAACCGGAAGCCATCGTATTAAAAGAAGTACAAATACGTCCCGGACGTATCAATACCCGAAAAGATACGGTGAGATATGACTTGGCACAGTTTGCTTCATCTAAAGATGTGCACATAAAGGATGTATTGAAGAAACTTCCGGGCGTGGATGTAGATGAAAACGGACAGGTTAAGTATAAAGGGAAAGCCATCGACCACTACTTTGTGGAAGGAATGGACGTGACAGGCGGACGTTATAACCAAATCAACAACAATCTGAGCGCCAAAGCCGTAAAGAGTGCGGAAATCATGGAGAACTATCAGTCAGTAAAGGCCTTGAAAGGAAAAATCAATTCCGATGAGGTGGCATTGAACCTGAAACTCGACCCGAAAGCACGCGATCAATGGATAGCAAACGGTACTCTGGGAACCGGATGGAGTGAGAACAACAAAATCCTGTGGGAAGGCAGACTGAATGCCCTTCAACTGGGTAAAGGAAAACAGAGTGTCTATAATTACAAGACGAATAACAATGGCAAGGACCTCAGCAACGAGCAAACCAAACTGACCGGAAATGGCCAGCAACAAGTTCCGCTTTCCGGTTTTCTCTCCCAGCCGGGCATCAGCGCACCATTAGACAAGAATCGCTTATTATTCAATGAAACCCACACCCTGAACGGCAACCGTATGTACAAATGGAATGATGACTGCAGCTTACGCCTGCAAGCCGGATATACTCATGAGCTAATCCGACAGCAACGGGGAAATACCCAAATCTATTATCAACCGACAGATACCATACAAATAGACGAAACCTACCATTATCGTCTGAGAAGTGACATCGCTAATCTGGAACTGCGTTATGAAGATAACAGCAGCCGGAATTATATATCCAACCGCTTCACCGTAGACGGAGAAATAAATCGCGGACGTTCGGAGGAACTGGGACAAACTCTGCAAACGTCACAGCTAAGTGCCGGAAACTACTTCAATCTTATCCGAAACCGGGAAAGCGGAACCTGGGAATTTCGTTCGACGACACAGTATGCTTACCAGCCTGCATCCTTACTACTCGAAGAAGGAAAAAGTAAATTCAACCAGCACAACTTCTACACAGATAACAGTGCCGCATATCTACGAAAGTATGATGGATTTACCCAACAATATAAGGCAGGAATACAAGGAGAACGGGCTACCCTGAAATATACTCCGACAAGACAGCCCAATGATTTCAATGCTTCGCATCTGTCATTGTATATTACCCCCTACTTCCAGCTGGAACGTGGAAAATGGCTGGCTACACTTTCGCTTCCTCTGAAAGCAGATCGGTATTTCTCACAACAGCGTTCGTTCCTGTTCTTCAATCCGTCCATGTATTTGCGCTATAAACTGGATTATCATTGGACGTTCTCCCTTTATGGCAGTCTGAAACGCTCGGCAGGAGACTTCTCCGACTTGTATCCGGGACTCTACCAAACTGATTACCGCACCTGGCGAGACGGCAACGGACTTTTCCCTACCAGCCTCACGCAAACCTACAATCTCTACGGAGAGTACAAAAACACTGTACAGGAATTTTTCATCACTGCCGCACTAACCTACAGCCGCAGCAACCGGAATACTCTTTTCGAACAGAGTGTTTCCGAAAATGCCATTGTCTACACTCGTCGTGAACTACCGAACCATAACGATAGCTGGAATCTCAGCAGTACTTTGTCCAAAGGTATATACGACTGGCATTTGAAAACCTCACTCACCCTACTACTCAGTCGCAGCAGTGGCGAACAGCTTACCCGCCTGGCTGACAGCGAGGGTAACCGGCAAAGTCTTCTGCAGACCTATCGTTATGATTATCTGAAAGCAGAGCCTAAAATAATCTGGTCTCCCGCAGATGTTTTTGAAGCGGAATATCATGCCACATTAGGCTATGGCGGCAGTAAGATAGGAAGTGATACCCGTCTCACCCCGTTACTGGACTTCGTACAACGGCTACATCTCACATTCAGTATCGGGCAGGTAGACCTACGGCTATCCGGCGAGCATTACCGGAATGACTTAGGAGGGGACGCACATCTCAACACCGTGTTCGCAGATGCATCCCTTATCTATAAAAGAAAAAAATGGAGATTGGAAGCAAGCCTCAACAACCTGTTCAACAAAAAAGAGTATGCTTACACAACGTATTCCACCACGCAAAGCTACACTTCACGACTAAATATACGTCCGAGGGAAGCAATGGTGACGATAAATCATCAGTTCTGAGCCTGCAATATCATCACCGTGGAATATATCAATATCCCAACTATCGTCAATCCGCCCACCAATATGGGAGCATAAATATGGGGGACTTTCTTCATGGTCTTATACCCGCTGACTTTCAAGAAAAGGCGATATACAATGTATGCGGCAATCAATCCAACCAATGTTCCCGCGATGAGATCGCCCGGATAATGCACTCCCAAGTAGATACGTGAATAGCAGGTCAGCAACGCCCATCCCATCATAAACACAGTGAGCCATCGTTTACGGAAAAGAAACCAGACAAAGAATGCCAGGCCAAAAGTATTGGCAGCATGACAGGAGGGGAATCCATAACGCCCTCCTCGATGTCCGTTTACGATATGCACCATATCGGATATGGGATTTTCCAGATTGGCGGGACGAAGGCGTTCCACATACGGGCGTATCAATGTTGCCCCCGTCTGGTCGGCAATGGTAATTACGAGTGCCAGACCGACCATGCAGAACAAAGTCACTTTCCAATGGAAGTTGCGCAGCATCACATACCAAATGGCAGCATACATCGGCACCCAGACCCACTTACCGCTGTAGGCACTCATAAAGTAATCGAAAAAGGTGTTGTGCATCCCATTGATGAAAAGGAATATGTTTGTGTCTATATCTATCGCCCCTTGCAAGACATCCATAAGTGCTGTCATACTTTATACTCTTATACTTTATACTCTTATACTTTAATTATCTTCCTTTATCTTTTTGCTATATCGTCATACAATTTCTGCAGATAGGCTTTGCCCAACGGCAAGTTCTTTCCCTTTGCCGTGCCCTCATCCACTACCACAGCACCTGCCTGGCAATTGAATATCACCTGGTTGTCTGCTGTCACCATACCGAAAGCATCGGGTACGGTAAAGAACGCGAAATGAGGGGAAGCGGGATTAAGCATATCTTTACTGAAGACAAACTCTTCATGGGGCAGCGCCAATTGGGCCAGCAACGTGGCTGCAATGTCATGTTGCGAGCCATAGACGTCAATGCGCCTCGGCTCTCGGACGGCACCGCCCACCATCAACAGAGGTATCCGGTAGCGTTCTACCGACAAATTGTCGATATGTTCGGGATAAGCTCCCAAATGGTCTGGAACAAACACAATCACCGTATTCTTCCACTGGGGGAGCTCACGGAACTGTCTTACAAAATCGCCTGCACAACTATCCGTATAGGCAAAGGCGTTCAGCCGGTCATTCTCCAGACGACGGAAAGGTACTTCAAAAGGCTCGTGGCTGCTGGAGGTCTGCAAGACACGGAAATGAGGAGTTTTCTCTTCTGCAGTTCCTTCGGCAGCTTCGGTTTTCAAGTCTTCCAGCAGACGGTTGAATACGAGATGGTCGTGCGCCCCCCACTTACTTAAACGTTCCGTTACGGGAAAGTCCTGGTCGGAAACAATATCTTCAAAGCCCGATGACATCAGGTAGGAACGCATATTGGTAAAGTCGGCATCACCGCCATAATAATACTTGGTACCATAACCCGCCTTCCGCAAGCTGCCTGCAATGGCAGGAATGGACTGCGTTTTACGGGGATACTTCATAATACTCGTAGTGGGCTGGGCAGGATAGCCACTCAAGATAGCCACCAGTCCACGGTCCGTACGAAAACTGTTGGCGTAGAAGTTCGTAAAGAGCACCCCTTCCTTACTCAAGCTATCCAGATGAATGGCAATATTCGGCTCACCTCCCAAAGCTGTCATCAACCTAGAGGAAAAACTCTCAAGAATCACAAAGAGTACATCGGGACGCTGAGTATTGAATAAAGTATGCAGCGAATCGGCAGATTGCCGCACAGAATCCGTCTCTTCCGTTTGACCACCGGCAACTGCGGGTTCAAGCATGTCTTTAAAAAGCCGGTCGGCCTCCGCAGCTTCCATAAAACGGTATTGCTTGCTAAAGTCCTTCTGCTTGGCAAGAGATTCCATCAGACTGAATGCAGGGTTGATAGCTGCATGATTCAGACGCTGCTCGGCACTGAAATAGACTTTCCCCACATTCATGGTAGATACTGTAAAGCCTCCACGGATAGGAATAAACAGCAGCCCCGTCATCAGCAACAATATACCTGACACCTTCAGGCGACGATAAGGCAGTTTCATCTGCAGCAACAGTTTCTTCTGCAACAAGATGCTGTAGAAAACAACATACAGCACGACAGCATAAACAGCCATTGCAACAATTCCCCCCAGCACCATCCAGATACTGACGCTGGCCACTGCATCTTTAGGAGAAGAAAAGAAATAGAACAACGGTGTGGCATCCAAACGAAATCCCCAATACTCGTATAATCCTAAATCTACAGTAAAAATAATGGATAGAAGAACAGAAATGAAGAGGAAGTAGCCGCACCAGATGCGATGAAGGGATTTGGAAAGTGTCCATACCGAAGCAATGAAAAGGAAACCGGGAATAGCTGTCAGATAACCAGCCAGAGATAGGTCTAAAGGTAACCCATGCCACATGACACTGAACCAGTCCGCACACGAGGCATCCGGGTACAGCGATTCGTAAAACAGCATAAATAGTGGTTTCTGCAACACAAAAATGCAGACAAACAAGCAGTATGTCTTAATAAATCCTATGAGCCTATCTTTCATCGGTGCCTTATTGTATATCTAAATATAAGGCGCAAAAATAAATCTTTTTATTCGATTTCTCACCAATATTAGTCAATAATTACATTGAAAGATAGGCTTATAGGATATTTTAAGTTTATCCGTTCACGCGTTTGTAATCTTCAAGGAACTTCTTCAGACCGGAATCGGTCAACGGATGATTGAGCAAGCCCTTGATGGCTGAAAGCGGACAAGTAGCCACATCAGCACCCACCTCTATACACTGCATGATATGTGCCGTATGACGGATAGAGGCGGCAAGTACCTGGGTGGTATATCCATAATAACGGTACATCTCTACAATCTTGGCAACCAATGCAATGCCATCCTCACAGATGTCATCGAGACGCCCTACAAACGGGGAAACATACGTTGCACCTGCTTTGGCTGCCAGCAATGCCTGACCTACAGAAAATACCAGAGTACAATTTGTACGGATACCTTTGCCCGAGAAGTATTTAACGGCCTTGATACCTTCTGCAATGCAAGGCACTTTCACTACGATATGCGGATTCAAGGCTGCCAGTTCTTCACCCTCTTTAATCATACCTTCATAGTCGGTGGCTATCACCTCGGCACTCACATCGCCTTGCACAATATTACAGATGTCCACATAGTGCTTACGCTGGTTCTCCACTCCTTTGATACCTTCTTTTGCCATAAGCGAAGGATTAGTGGTAACTCCGTCGAGTACGCCCAAGTCATAGGCCTCCCGAATCTGTTCCAAATTTGCCGTATCAATAAAAAACTTCATGATATAAATGTTTAGATGGTTGATATTACAAATATACGAATTTACACCATAAATGGTTCCCGCCAGTCCTTTATTATCTTTCCCTGACGCAATATTATCCGGTCAGCGGTTTCGCTTCAAGAATAAACGGTTTGTAATTGTTTGCGGCAATTCATTCTCATAGTGGGTTACCATAATCATCGTTTTATCCCGACGATGGCAGAATGCCTCTATAATCTTCTTGACCCGACGGCGGTTGTATGTATCGAGTCCATGAAGCGGTTCATCCAATATCAGCAGTTCCGGGTCCTTGACAAAAGCACGAGCCAATAATGCCAGACGCTGTTCTCCACTGGAGAGTTGCAGAAAAGGCTTGTCTTTCAAGGCTGCAATACCGAAAATATCCATCCACCACTCGCATACCGACATCTGTTCGGTATGAGGACGCTTATACAATCCGATGCTGTCGTGCAGACCGGAAGCGACAATCTCTATAGCAGGCAGATTCTTCAGATAAGCACGATGCATTTCCGGACTGACATAACCGATGTGTTTCTTGATTTCCCAAATACTCTCCCCCGTTCCGCGCTTCCGTCCGAAAAGACTGATATCGCAGGCGTATGACTGCGGATTATCCGCACAAACCAAACTAAGCAAGGTAGACTTGCCGGCACCGTTCTCGCCACTCAGCGCCCACTTCTCACCACGCATCACTGCCCAATCCAGCTCCTTCAGAATTGTACGGTCATCGTAACGGATGCTAACCCCGTTCAATTTCACCACTTCGTCCGAAGTGAAATTCGCATGTTCGTAGGGCAAATCGAGAATACGCCGCTGCAATTCCTCCAACGATCCGGCCTCTTCTTGAATACGCATCTGATTGCCCACACGGAATGCCTGCACATACTCCTCACGTTCCATCTTCTCGCCCACCTTCATGTCCTCTACCGGCACAACGTGTGTAACAAATGAAGGTATGTCATCCAACATAGAAAGCACAAGAACAATTTGCAACTTGCCTAACCGAGTAAGCCGCTCCAGCAAATTAAAAAGCAGTTCACGGGTAGGCGCATCCAGCCCTATGAAAGGATTGTCCATGATAAGAATTCGGGGAGCAGTCAGCAAAGCTTTAGTCAACTGAAACTTGCGCAGCTCCCCACTGCTGAGAAGAATGATTTTCTTGTCAAGCATCGGCTCTATGCTGAAAAGTTCAAATAGCTGCCGTCTCAAGGCATCGTCTTTTACCTCTCCCAGCACTTCGCGTACTAGCGGAGCATCCTCTTGGTCGTGGGCATTCCAACGCTGTTGATAGTAATAATTGGCATCGGCAGAACCGTAAGTATCACGGAAGGCAATGTATTTGATATTGTCATAGGCAGTTTTCGTGAGGGAGGGAGAGAAATCATAGGTAAGCTCACCATCACGCAAAGGATACTTTCCCGTCAGCATATCCACCAGGAGGCTCTTTCCGGCTCCGTTCGGTCCTACAATGGCAATGTGTTCTCCTGCCAGGAAATCAAGAGTGACAGGCTCTGTCAAACGAACAAGCGGGTTGCGTACTACGCCCCCCGCTATGTGTATTGTATGTTGCTGCATCATCCAATCATCATTTATACATAATCAGTGCCGATTGGGCCGGAACAACAACTTCGGGGCCGTACAGTGTGCCCAAACCTTGTTCATTGATAAAGCCATCCTTGCAGACCACTGTATATTTACCTTCAGGTACGGTAAGTTTGGCAGGCTCCTTACGGGCATTCAAGACTACTATAATATCTCCCCATGCATCACCGTTGGCATTTTCTTTCAGACGGTAAACCACCACATTGCTGCCGTTAACCGGTAGAAATTCCAAATGCTTACGCACCAAATCCGCATCACCCATACGGAAAGCCGGATGCTTCTTACGAAGCTGTATCAAACCTTTATAATAAGCAAATACATCTGCATGCTCCGCCTTTCGTCTCCAATCAATCGCATTGATGGAATCGGGACTCTCAAAACTATTGTGTACTCCCTTCTTGTCACGCATCACTTCCTCACCGGCATAAATAAACGGTACACCTTGGGAAGTGAATACGGCTGTTTGCGCCAGTTTGTCAAGCTTTGCCAATTCTACGGGAGTAATACCCGGAATACTTGCTTTCAGCCTATCCACCAAGCACATATCATCATGGCAGGAAACATAGCTGATCATCTGTGTAGGTTGTTCCGCCCACGGAGCCTTACTATAATTCACAGAGTCATTATTTACTTGCGGATGCCTGATGGCTCCTACAATACCAAACTTTATGCTCTCCTCTCCTCCCGGCAATCCGGCAAGGAAAGCACCTTGATGATTGTCATTAAACGGACCGCGCAAAGCATCACGCATTTCGTCAGAGAAAGCAGCAACACCCGGCATCTTATAAGTATTGGCTTTCATTGCCAGAGAATCTTCCGCCATCTGTGGAGCCGATGCCGCCCATCCTTCACCATATATAAATATAGTCGGATCTACAGACGTTGCCGCCTTACGGATTTCGTTCATTGTCTCGATGTCATGGATACCCATCAAGTCAAAACGGAATCCGTCAATGTGATATTCATTAATCCAATGTAATACAGACTCTATCATGTATTTACGCATCATCGGACGGTTGCTGGCTGTTTCATTGCCACAAGCCGAACCGTCTGCATACGTTCCGTCCGGTCGCTGACGGTAAAAGTATCCCGGCACTGTACGTTCAAAATTACTGTCGGATGTATTGAAAGTATGGTTATACACCACATCCAAAACAACACGGATACCTGCTTTGTGCAAAGCCTGCACCATCTGCTTGAATTCCCGGATACGCACATCCGGTTTGTAGGGGTCGGTAGAATAAGAGCCATCAGGCACATTGTAATTCTGCGGATCATATCCCCAATTATACTTGTTCTCGTCCAGCTTTGTCTCATCAACGGAGGCATAGTCATAAGACGGAAGGAGATGTACATGTGTCACTCCCAATTCTTTCAGATGGCCAATGCCGGTTGCCAGCCCATCAGGACTTACCGTTCCCTGTTCTGTCAATGCCAGGAACTTTCCTTTATGCTTAATACCCGACGACGGATCAATGGACATATCACGATGGTGCATTTCATAAAGAATCACATCGGCAGGAGAGGCCAATGCCGGACGTTTATCATCTGCCCATCCTTCGGGGTCCGTGGATTTCATGTCGATGATGGCGGCACGCTTTCCATTCACCCCTACAGCTTTGGCATTGATACCCGGAGTGTCCCCCAACCACTTATCATTGATTTTCACATTGAATGTATAGAATTTACCTATCAAGTCCTTTTCAACTTTAGCTTTCCAAGTCCCTTCTTCAGATGATTCCATTGAAATAGTTTCATAGGCATGCCCTCCGTCTCCTGCTTCGAACAACATCAGGCGAACTTCATCCGCCGTAGGTGCCCACAATGTGAATTGCGTGGCAGCAGGTGTATATTCCATCTCTGTCAGACTACCCGAACGGACAGGATAAAGCTCGTACGAAGCATACTCCGTCTTCGTGGGAGTGCAGCTTACAACCGTTGTTGCAGCTACTCCAATGATAGCAAGTTCATTCAATTTCATGATATTATTTTTAGATTCTACATTTCAATTCTTATCACTTCTTCACCTTATCCGGATTTTTGGCAATAAAGTCTTTCCAGCCATGATAACCTTTCCCCACTGTGGGACGCCCCATCTGCAGAAAGTGACAATAGGCAGCAGCAAGCCCGTCCGTTGCATCCATAAAAGTAGGCATATCCTCTTTAGGAAAATGCAGCATACGCTGCAACATGTCCGCCACCTGTTCCTTGGATGCCTGTCCGTTTCCGGTGATGGCCATCTTTATTTTTAAAGGAGCATATTCCGTAATGGGAATATCCCTGCTCAAAGCAGCTGCCATTGCTACGCCTTGCGCACGCCCCAACTTCAACATGGACTGTACATTCTTTCCGAAGAAAGGGGCCTCAATAGCGAACTCGTCAGGCAAATAACTCTCTATGATACTTAGTACCCGTTCATGAATATGGCGTAACTTCAGATAGTGGTCTCCAAATTTGCGGAGGTCGATAATTCCCATGGCTATCATTTCCGGCTTGACACCTGCCACACGCAATACTCCATACCCCATAATGGTGGTACCAGGATCTATACCCAATATTATTTTCTCTTTGACCGGTTGTATCACACTATTACCTCCATCAATGTAGGAAAGCCAATCACTTTATCCTTAAAGATATTCAGTAATTCCTCGTTCAGTTTCACTCCTTGCTCTTGATGCCAACGATGCAGTTTGGCAGAGTTTTCTACCTCAAACTGAACAGAATAACAGATGCTTCCTTCCTCAATATGACTCAAGATACGGGCTATACGTGGAGCATACAATGTTCCGTTCTTCTCTACCTCAGGAAGATAGTGTTCCTGCATCCATATCAGGAAGTTTTTGTCTTCTCCTTCCTCTACATGATAAGTGGTATTATATATCAGCATAACTTATTTTTTCAAATTCTTTCGCAAACATAGCAATTATTTCAGAATAATGCATTATATTTGCACCATCAAAAATGAAAGCAAGCCTGCAAACGTTGGCAACGGGGCGTTAGCTCATCTGGCTAGAGCGCGACACTGGCAGTGTCGAGGTGATCGGTTCGAGTCCGATACGCTCCACATACAAGTCGTTAACTATTTGATAGTTAACAACTTTCTTTTTTTAGGTAACTTGGCGTGCAACAACCTCCAAAATAGTATTTTAGAGAGTGTATTACCTTTTTTGTTACCCCAGTTTTTATTAAGTCGTTGAAAATCAAGGTAAGTTTCGACACTGATGAAACAGCTGATTTTCCCCTAGAATTGTATGGCAGATTCTATCTGAAAACACCTAAAAGCAAGCGCCCGTCTGTTATAACTTTTATTATTAGATTCAAAAGCAAACAATATAAATTTGCTACTCACACCAAAGTATATCCCCAGCAATGGAATCAATCATTGCAAAAGGCATATATTAGTCCTATTCTGACTAATGCAGATAACTTAAACAATTCGATAGTAAACCAAAAATAGAAGAAATAAAGGAGCGTTTTAGCATGTTTAAATATATCTGTATGCTTTTAAAAAACAAGCATGCCGGTGATGGAATGTTTCATCACCGACATACTTAAACTCACAGTCTTTTATCAAATATGCAATTGACAATCTCTGGCATTTTCGAATAGATTCTTTGAGGAAAAACTATCCGGTTGCCACTATGGATTATTCTCTCACATCACGCACACAGAACACACCGGCTTTTCCGTATTTTTCTCGAGCATTACCATTCTCTTCCTTTTCATCTTCCACCATGCCTTTTCCCGGATTCAGCATGTGCAAATCCACCCGTCGGGCTTTATTTAATCCGAGTTCCGAATCGGATTTCCAGTAGTTCAGTATGTAGCCGGTGGGCGTAAACTCGTTCTTGGGCGGATAATAGCGGCTGTAAGCATAAGCCGTGCGACAATGGAACATGGCGCAAAGCTTGTGCGTCCATTCATGCTTTCTGGCATTCTGGCTTGCGGTACATTTCAGGCTGAACGGGTTATACCAGCCATAGCCATCGCCTGCGGCATCGGCACTGCCCGGCGTTATCGGAGGTGCGAAAGGCAGGTTGCTGTCATCTTGAAAGAAATCGAATGCCAGCATTATCAGCGTCAGTTCGCGTTCGTTGGGCAAACGCCACGCTCCGGCAGATACTACCTTGTCGCCTGCTTCGTGATAGTCCTGTGCCACGGTAAACTTGTCGCGCTTGGCATGGTCTATCTCCATCAGTTTCAATACCTTGCCGTTCCATGTTTCTGTTTTATTTGCAGCACCGTGTCTTTTGTTGTTACAAGTAACGGTTATGGTTGTATCTATCAGCATGGGTTGCTGTGCCAGCTGGAATTTCCTGTACAGGCGGTTCTGCGGTTCGCGTTCACTGTGGGGTTGAAGCTCGCGATGGCTGAATGAGCGCATGGCTTCGTCTGCCAAAAATACTTCCAGCGTACGGTCGGCTTTATTGTATTTATAATAAGGCTCCGAAACTTCGTTATCCATCCGCCCCTTCACTTCTCCTGCCCCCAGGCTTCTCACGGCTACTACGTGTTTGTCATCTGCAATAGAAACATAACCTCCGGCTTCCGGTAAAAGTGCAGAATAGCTCCCCCCGGTGCTCGCCGAAAAAGTATGGAGACCCTCATCATTCATTGTTTTACCCGGTTGATTCATATACTTTTCGAAAGAAAGTTTCCACAAAGCAGCCTCTTTTTCCATGGCAGGCTCTCCCAACCACATACCAAGCAACTGGCCTATGGCGGGTACATACCAGCGTAGTTCATCCTCGTTCAGATAGCCGTCTCCATTCAAGTCGCGATTACGTACAAACAGAATTTTCGATTCGTTTTCTATTCCGGACATAGGACGGGTCTCCTTCAAACGTCCATCTTTCGTCAGTATAAAACCGGATTGGAAAATGCGCTCATTACCATTCGAAACATGGATATCATCCTGACCAAGAGCGTCTTCCGCAATGTCCCATGTATTCTTTCGTCCGTCCCAACAGTCCCCGCCACCATCTTTACCCACAGGGAATACCAAAGCATCCATTTCCTCCACCGATTCCACGCCGAATTTATTGAGCGTAGGGTCGTTCATGTCGTAGAAGCAAGCTATGGAGCGCTGTTTCAACGTGTAGACCGACTGCGACACTGCACTCTTGTCATCCTTGCTGAACTTGAGGTCGGTGGCAAGTGAGAAGATGCGATCTTTGCAGTTGATGAAGTCCTTCAGCTGCACCGGGTCGGTAATGCGTGGGTCGGGATGCCGTTCATAAAAATTCTCGTCCACAAAGCAGGTGTAGTAGGCAGAGTCTTCCCTGCTTGCATAGAACTCATCGAGCGCATCGAACACATTTTTCACCTCGTCGGGACGATAGAATGCCATAAGGTAGGGACTTTCCTTGTCCGCCGATGTGTAATCGCAGACTGTCGTTTCTTTTGTAAACTCCAGCCATGCCAGATAGTCCTGTGCCACCTCTTTGGTAATGGCGGGGTTGCTCACGCCCATACAGAGTCCGTCGGTTCCTCCGTCGGGAGTGCCTTTGGGATAATACATCACTCCCATGATGCCAAATGGCGTGTCGGTGTACAGGTACACCCCCTTCTCGACATCGCTCCGCCGGAATTTCATCTCCACCTGGTCGAAGTGAGAGTCAAGATGCACGAACGCCTCGTGCTTAAACACCACTCCTTCCGCTCCCGGAGTCTTTTCTTTTTCATCTTCCACTTCCACCACGATGTCATCCACTCCCTTTACGGTTACATTGTACGTATAGTAATGGTCGCGCTCCACACTGAAGTCACTGAGGTCTTTTCCGAAGTTGCCCAAATGGATGTAATAACGGACATCGGCAGCCACCGACTTGTCTTCGTTTTCAAACCATCCGGTCAGCTCGATGTATGTGGATGCCGGAGGAGCATACTGAAACTTGTAATGTCCCTTGTGGTTGTGTGCGTTCTCGGCATGGAAATCATCGGGAGCGGTTTCTTCTACATTCTTGTCATTGAGCTTCACTACCTTGTCGCGCTGTTTGTAGTCGTCGATGGTCACACCGAGCTTCACCTTCCGTATGTTCTCCGGCAAGTACACGGTAAACGTAAGTGAGTCTCCCAAGCCGAACTTCACCGGTTTGGCATCCTCCACCAGAATCCGTGCCCGTTCCTCCTCCGTCCACGCCTGTGCTGTAGGCGACACGTAATGGGGGATGTGACGCACGGTGTAGTCTCTCGGCACGAACTTCACTCCCTCGCCCGATTTAATGTTCATCGTAACCTTGCTCATCAGGCGTTTCAGGATAAACGATTGGTAAGGGTCGTGAGGCCCATCATGCGGTGTGCCGGTGATGACATGGTTCGTTCCGTCATTGTCCGTGTAATGGATTGCCCCATTTTCGTCCACGTGGCACAAGCCTGTACGGTTGGCCACCATGCCCACCAAAGGCAGATAACCGTCCACGCTGTGTATGTTCTTGTTCCATTTCGGGGTGGCTTGTTTGAAAAACTCCGCTTGGGTAGCCAACCGGTCACCATCGCTTACACCCGGGAAGAAATTGAGGAACGAACTTTGCGCATTACCCAGCAGGTAGATGTACACATCGCCCACCGGGATATAGAACTTGATGGCGCCACAAGTTGGGTCGTCGTTGTCTTCCATCCATCCGCCGGTAGCTCCATCCAAAAGCTTGTCGGACGGATTGGAGAACAAATGGTAGGCGAGCAATTCGTTTTCTTCCGGATTCTCACTTTTCGCTTCGTATACGAAAGCCATCACACCGGAAAGTTGCGAGTCATAATTGACCTCTCCTTTGTCTGCCGCACGAGTAGTGATGGTGGTACTGATACCACGTCCTACACCGAAAGGCAGTGTAACCTCAACCTGCCTGTTCCGGTCTACTCCCTGCAAAGTTCCTGGAGTCTCGATCACGTCATCCGTACATGACATGAATGACAAGAGCGCAAGCATTCCTGCCATAATAACATGATTGGTTGAACTTTTCATTATCTTGTTCATATTTATATATCTTTACTACTCAAATTCGACATCACCTCCACCTGTCTCCCAGGGGACAATCATCCAATGGGCGGAAACTCCGACGTGGGCATGCATGGATATGACGGAAAACAACCGCAGGTTCATGTTGGCTTCCACTTCGGGCAAAGCCACATATTGCATATCAGCCTCATGTCCTTCCATACCGTCACTTCCCATTTTATGCTCATGCGACAGTATTTTCAGATAATATCCCCTTGAACTCTCTGCTGACGGATTCTTAGGATAACGGTCTGTAATTTCATTGGGATTGGCAAACAGATAAACCGGTTTGGCTGGCAGCCACTGAAATTTTTTCGTGTCTGTGTTCCCGGCATGTGCCAAAGCCTTAATCTCGTTGATATGGCTCTTCTCCTTCAAGTTCCTTTCATACTCCTCATATTCCGGCGTCCCTTCTTGCGGAGCGGTTTCCGGTTCCTCCGGCCATCCCGCACCCAGAATTACCTTGCCGTTCTTCTGATTCTTCGAGTCGAAACTTTCACCGGCTCCCTCCAGACAATTGAAATCTCCCGTATATTCGTACTTCTCTTTCGGAAACAAATACCCGTATTTCGGCATATTGTAGAGATACAACCCGCGCCCCATATAGAGCTGCCCTTCTCCGGCGTCCGCCACGTCGGCTTTGGCAAAATAAAGTTGTAATTTCGCTATGCTACGTTTCAGTTCCAGGTTTATCTCCTGATTGTCGTGCGTAACTGTTCCACGATACTTACAAGTCATCGGCACAATGGCAGAACGGTATTTTTTTTCCGTTTCATCCTTGTCTATCTCCGTTCCACCCGACACATATTCCGCTTCCGGCAACCGGCTGAAAGTCAAAGACTCCAGTCTATCCGGCACTACTTCCAAGCCTTCGACCGGATGTACTCCCCCAGCTGTCTCACCGGGCAGTACAAAAATGTCTCCTTTGTTTTCGCAAAGCAGTTCTCCGGCCTCCTGCTCGTTGGCCACTGCATAAAACCAGACTTCTCCCTTCGGCAACTTCCATTCAAAAGTATGAGCAGGCACATCCTCCCCGCCATAATAATACCCCACCGGGCTGCCATCCTGGAAAGCATACACCCTGAGCGTCTTCACCTGCGAGTCGAAATCATCCGTTTCTGCCGCCCTTGTATCGATTGAAAATTTCACCGTCACCGGTTCTCCTTTTTCGGGGAACATCCCTTCTTGTTCGTCCGATGCACAAGCCGTCATTATCCCCGCCATTGCGGCAAATATCCATATATATGAGTATTTCAGGATTTTCATATCTTGCTCCTTCCTATTTATAAGATTACCAATCTGCCGAAATATCCTTGCTGTCCCAATGGTCCACACTCACTTTGACAGTAATGTCGGCATCGCCGGCAGGCAGTGTTATTTTATAATGGTAAGTGTTCGACTTTATCCATTCCGTTGTCTGAGCTGCATCCAGATATATCATCGCTTCTTTTGCCTCCGACAGCGGTTTGCCGGCATAGACATACTTAAAGGTTACCGCCACATCATCCGTCACCGGCTGTGGCAACAGCAATACGCCATCCAGCACAGTAGCGTTACTTCCGGCTTCTATCCGCACGCTCCCGCTGTGTACGAAAGGAGTTCCCTCTTCCGTACAGTTCACCCGGCTTTGCCATGTCGAGTTTTCCGGCGTCCACAGCAAGTCACCCCTATAGTCCACACCGAAAAGTCTGATGTCCGACACTTCTGCCTGCTTCTCCCCGGTACGGACAGTTAATTTCACCTGTGCCAGTTCATGTTCGAATGCCAGAAGCACGGATGGCATCGTTCCGCCGCCCTCATAAGTCACATCTGTTTTTGTTGCCGTCATTAAATCCACGGCATCCTTCCCCATTCCGGAAGAATCAAAACCCGTAACCCTAAGTTCGCCCTTGTCGTTGCAGGAAACTTCGGTAGCGGCACCAATCTCTTTCATTTCTTCCGGATGCACCGCATAAAAGTCATAAGGCCTGCCTACAGCCCAGAAACGTTTCTCGCCATAGTTTCCCGACGGAGTAACCGAAGCGGCATCGAAAAACAATTTCGGCCCGTCGCTTTCCCGTACCCATCCCCACAGTGTGAAATTATCCATACCCTCCTTGTCACTTTCCACCACGGCGCGGGTGGCAACTTGTGTGCCAAAAACAATCGGCACCTGTTGTTCCGGATTATTTGCTTCCGTCATGCTATCGGAACAGCCGGCAGCGACCAGCATGGCCGTGACAAGAAGGAAATCCTTTTTAAAATTAAGT
This sequence comes from Bacteroides sp. CACC 737, assembly GCF_013874375.1. Taxonomy (NCBI): domain Bacteria; kingdom Pseudomonadati; phylum Bacteroidota; class Bacteroidia; order Bacteroidales; family Bacteroidaceae; genus Bacteroides; species Bacteroides sp. CACC 737. The sequence goes on along the minus strand of NZ_CP059408.1, from coordinate 599,654 downwards.
CGCATAGGCATTTATTTTTTTATTTTGAATAAATAGCGACTGGGAAGGGAACATTCAACCCCGCCCGGTCTGTTATATTTCCGCAACCTGATGGATGGAAAAGACTGGTTTGCGGTGGTTCAGTTTATTTTCCGGGGTTTGAATCAGGAACGCCGGCATCGAGGTCCTGAGGATATTCAACAAAATTATCCACAGTTACGTTGAATGTGATAGGAACCAATACTGGTTCCGGATCCGGATTTTCGGGATCAGGATCAGGATCAGGGTTAAATCCGCCGCCCTCACCAAAGATAAGAGTATAAACATAGCGTTTGCCCTGCTTCCAGACTTGTTCGGTTTTTCCACTTATGTCCTTGGGTTCTCCTACCAGGGAGACGCCCACCCATGCGGTTTGTGAACCCTGGCCTGGCCACAATTGTACATTAGATACCGTATCTACCAGCTTGCATTTAACAAGCACACGTGCCGTCCCCGTGATTTTGTACTCCGGATTTTCATCCGTTCCACCGGTCTTCGTAATCCAGGGATTCAATATCTGCGGTAAAAGGAGCAGTCCCTTATAGTCATTGCCTGTTTTAACAGTCAAGTCCCGTATCGATGCTTCTTCGGAACCTGTAAAGCCTAATTCCATAATCGGAGTAATCTCAGCGGCATAGCTGTTATGTTTTGCGTTCTCTTTGTTATATGCGATATCCCATGTTCCCCATGACTTGTCAGTTTCCGTATCCTTTTCAGTTCCCTGCCATTGGGTAGTAGTGCTCAAAGTCGGCCAGGAGAATGTACCCTGTTTCTCTATTCCCTCCACTTTCACTGCGTCTACGAACACTGTCAGGTTGGAACTGGTGTTCTTGATTCTGAATACAATCTGTGATAGGGCGTGGCGGAAGTTGACCAAAACCGGTTGTTTGCCCTCGTGTTCGGCTTTCTTTTCAGCCAGGTTCAAGGCATAGAGCAGGTCCTCATCGCCGGGTACCTCATAGCCGGTAATTTTCTTGTCGCCATCTACTGTAATGTCAACATTACCATTCTTCGTATCCGTTGGACTATACGAATAGAAGTCCACATCTGTTTCCGGCCAGAATTTGGTATCGCCATACGACCATACATTCCCTTGTTTCTGGACATCGTGATCCATGTATTTAACTCCTTGGGTAAAGGCGTACACGTGGAAGTTATCAATATTGTTTGTTGTAGTAGCCTCACTTCCTGCACGGGTAGCTTTTCCTGCTATCGCACTCAAACTGATGCCTTCACCCTGGTTCATTTCTATTGTTTCATCATTGGTACATGCCGTTACCAATGCCATGGCCAATAGTGCCATTAGAATTGATTTCGTCTGCATAACATTAAAAGATATAAAAAACTACATAATGATATCGTTTTCGACTTCCACCCAATCATCAACCTCCACATCAAATCCACCCTCGTCCGGAAGCGGTTCCGGAAAGTCCGCATTATCAATGATGATGTGCACATGCTTCCTGTCCGGTGCTTTATGTACTTGGTCAGTCACATCAAAGGTTGTATAGAATTTCTCCTTATTGGAATACCATACATAAAACATCATTTTGTGCGGACGGGCATTCTCTTCATGATGACCGAACGTATAAAACTTACCGGTCATTTTCGAACTCTCGGGGTGGAGTTCTGTTTCGAAGGGGACTGTGACACACTCCCTGTCCAGTTCCTCGTTGGCAAACAGCATGGAGGGAGCCATGCTCGACAATGACCCGCAAGCCTGCGTCATATACTCCATGTTCTTGACATTACGAACCTCATAGGTGTAGGTACATATCAGTTCGGCAGGATAAAGCGTGATGACATGCTCGCTACTTTCTATCCATTCGACCTTGTCCTTGTCTGTAAAGGGAACACATTCATAACTTAGCCCTGATTCGGTGATTTCCACATTTTGGACGGCACTTCCCCACATCATGTCAGGGCAGATGACGACACGCTCGTCTTCCGAACCTTTGGCCGGAGGCGCATAATGGGCACCGTTACCGTAAATACTCTCAAAAACGTTACCGTTCCGCGTATATCCCTCATGGGTGTCAAATCCTTCCACTCCTCTGAACAGTAAAGACTCCGTGTCATTATTGTAACAGAGTGTCCGGTACCTTCCTACTTTAATCTCTACCGGTCCTCCGTCTTTCCCTGCAAAATCGAACCGGACCGGATATCCGCCTTCTTCAGGATAGAAATACACACACATTCCCTCAGGATTGGCCTGCGGAGCGTTCCTCCAGTCAAAATCCACTCTGACCGTAGCCACATGCGGATGATGGAAACAGAGCTCCTTGTGCTCGCATGAGAAAAGAATCATGGTCAGCAGTGCGTAAACAGTCATTCGTATTCCGGTTTTCATCGTCCGCCTCCTTTCCCTTTGTTGAAGTTTCCCCTGCCAATCAGCCATACCAGCGATATTTCCGCCTTAGTAGGGCCGAACCAGTGCCGTTCCTTGGTAGCCTGCCATACGTAGCAGTCGTCTATGGGGGTATATTCATAATAGGTTCCTCCCCAATATCCGACAGCGATAGTGAAGTCAATATTCAGTCTGTATGCCACCGGCAACGAGTAGCCGTATTCCACACCTGTGGAATAATTCATTTTGTCCCAGAGTGTTCCTCCGGGTCTTCCACCCATATAGCCTTTTCCCCCTGTTTCAAAATCATAAGTAAAAATCTGCCCGTAGAGTCCCACATGATGTCCCGTAAGAGGCTTTTCCTTGGCGGTCTTACCGAACCATTTCCGAATGGCTATGTCGCCGCCATAAGTTCTCCAGTACCAGTGCCGCCGATCTGTTTTCCACCAGGCATACATCCAGTCAGCACTCATACTCCAGTCTTTGCCAAGATAAAATTCCACACCGATATTCGGTACGAGCAATGCGTCGTACAGCATATTTGTCTTTACGGCAAGATACAGCTTACGTGGCTGCATAGGTATGTATGGGACAAGGGGAAGAGGTTCTGTCGGTTTTGGTTCGGGTATAGGCAGTTTGAAGGGAGGCATTGGCATGGGGGCAATAGGATTCCATACTTTCTCATACCATAGATATAGCCGAGAGGCGCGCAACTCCGGAAAATATTTTTTATACATATACCGATAGGGTGCCCCACCATGCAGTTGCTGTATCCGTCGCAGATGGTCACCTTTTGTAAGATTGTCATTTGCCGCATCCTCTGCCAATTCATGCAATAAATGTAGCGTTTCTTTCCGGTAGGGTAGTTCCCAGTCATCACTCACCAAACGGATTAGACCGTTCCAGTCTCTCCCGAGGAACACGTTCGTTTTCAAGGAGTCGGGTAGTTCTCCATAACGTGAAAGATAGTCAAACAGCACATTGGCTCGCTTTACAGATAAACGTCTGTTTAGGAGAATGCTGCCTTCCGGTGATGCTCCACCCACTACCTGGATACGTTTCAGTTGGTAAACAGAGTCCGCATAGCTTGTCCGCAGACTGTCTGCTATCCGGTCCAACGCTTCTCTGTTGTTTCTATGGGATGGTTCCAATACAGAATATCCTTGTCTGAAATAGATTTTTACCGAATCCTGTATCTCTTGTGCCTGGATATGGCCTACATAAAATATCAGGAATACAAGTAAGATTTTATTCGCTTTCATATTGATTCCATATTTGTGTACACATTACCAATACACCTCTAGGAGAAAAGCATCACTGTTTATTTTGTGGAGGGCATATACTTTGAAGTGCTTATGACATTTTACCAAAACACCTTCGCTTTTTACAAGCTGTTTTCTCATGACTTAGGCATATTTACTCCACCAATTCTCCATGGTAAATAGGAGGTTGTGTCAAAATGCTGACACAGCCTTTTTTTATGCGCAAAGCCCAGACTTTCTCAAGCCCGGGCTTTGTTATTACCCAAAGTTTTCGTATCTTTAGGCATAAAGTTTTTCGTTATGGCAAAGTTACATTTTCGTCCTTACATTCCCAACCAAACCGTTCTTTTTCCACAAAGAATTGATGAAAACATAGCTGCGAACGACCCGGTCCGCATCGTGAATGCTGTTATTGACAACCTCAATCTTGAGAGTTTCAAGAAGCTTTATAAGGAAACGGGCCGTTGTCCTTATCATCCTAAAATGATGCTTAAGGTGATAATCTACGCCTACATGAATAATATCTATTCTTGCCGTAAAATAGAGAAGCACCTCCTTCGTGACATTCATTATATTTGGCTTGCCGGTAATGAGCATCCGGATTTTATCACGATCAACCGTTTTCGTAACCGTGTAAAGGAGGAAATAAATAATGTATTTACCCAGTTGATTTTTGTCCTTGCCGATAAAGGTTTCATCAGCCTTGATGTGGAGTATATTGACGGCACCAAGATTGAATCCAAAGCCAACAAATATACTTTTGTCTGGCGCAAGACAGTCGAACGGAACCGTACGAGACTAATGGATAAAATCCGTATTCTCTTGGAGCAGGTGGATGAAACCATTGCACAGGAGAACTCTATAAAAGACACATCCGTGGAGTTTACTTCCTGCAGGCTCTCTGACATAGTGGATGAACTTAAAGAAGCCCTGGAACGCCAGCCTGCAACAAAGGATAAGGAAGAAAAGAAAGCCCTGCGCAAAAAGAAGAAGCAGGTCAGGGAACTTGAAGGGTATCGTGACAAGCTGATAGAATATGACAATCACCTTGATACCCTTGGAGAACGTAACTCCTATTCCAAGACCGATCCTGGTGCCACATTCATGCGCATGAAAGAAGATGCCATGAAGAACGGGCAGACCAAACCCGGATATAATCTGCAAATAGGTACTGAAAACCAATTTATCACAGACTTCCGTCTGTTTCCCAACCCTACCGATACACTGACCCTCATACCTTTTTTCCACTCTTTCCAGTACCGCTATAACCGTTTACCGAATATCTGCGTGGCAGACTCCGGTTACGGTTCGGAAGAAAATTACCGGTTCATGCAGGAGAATGGGATAGAAGCCTTCATCAAGTACAATTACTTCCATAAAGAACAGCGTCCCCGTTATACTCCCAACCCGTTCCATGCCGAAAGTCTCCATTACAATGCCCAAGAGGATTATTACGTTTGTCCTATGGGACAGCACATGAACCGTATAGGAACCAAACGTGACAAGACAGCGAGCGGATACATCACCGAAAGTGCCCGGTATAAAGCAAAAAGATGCGAAGGTTGCCCTTTGCGTGGCAGTTGTTTTAAAGCTCGGGGGAACCGTATTATAGAAGTCAACCACCGATTAAATCAATACAAACGGCAGGCACGGGAAAGGTTGCTCTCAGAAGAAGGTATCAAGCATAGAGGCAGGAGGTGTATAGAACCAGAAGCTGTGTTTGGACAAATGAAATACAACATGGCATACAGAAGATTCCGGCATGTGGGAGAAGACAAGGTTACAATGGACTTTGCTTTCTTTGCTATAGCCTTTAATATCAAAAAAATGTGCGCTAAACTGATAAAAGAAGGAAAGGGGCTCATTACAGTTGCCAAATATTTGTTTATGGGACTATTTATAACCCGATATAATTGGAATATAGCAACTTGCTGCCAAATGCATGAGGAAAAAGTAGCATAGCCAAAAGAAAATATAGCAGAACTTAAAATATAAAAGAGGTTGTGCCAACGTTTTGACACAACCTCACGTCTTCCGAATACATAAATAGTAATTGACTGATTACTAAAACCATTCAGGAGTGTATATTAGAGTGATTGTTTTTTATTTTACACACTATGTTGAACATTTTGGGAAACAAATCATAAGAAAGCTACAAAAAAAGTTTATTTTTTACTTTATTTTTTAGTTTTTTTGTATCTTTGCACTGCGAAGTTACGAAAAGAGTGTAATTTATTGGAAATGAGCGTAGGTTAATTGCTCTTGATAGTAATAGGTTACGATTTAGTTAGTTATCTACTGCATTATCCTTCTGCGCGTTGCGTAACCTTCAAAGAACTCTTCGTATGCAAAAGTAGCTATTTAATTCGAGATTTTGATATAAACTCCCGTTTTTTATCCCCTCATTCATAAGAATTTTCCGTAAAAGCGGTATTGTCCGTCGGCACACCATTGCCCAAAACGAGTTTGGAACAAACGTGTGCCGACTACCGCATAGCTGGAGAAAAGGGCATTGCCTCACGCCTAAACGATGTTTAGACAGATGAAGCAATGCCCCTTTCTTTTGCGCCTATGCCAAGAGGTGCTTTTACGGGTTTTCAAATGATTTTTCTTTTTTCGCTGTCTCTTTTGCCGGAAGCGGAAAGTGAATGCAGAGTGTGTCAGCCTGCCCCATGAATGAAACAGGCGCCCACACACAGCCGGACAAACCGGGAAGAATGATTGTTGCCACCCGGCTGAACAAGTTCCGTCGGATCGGAAACAATCATACTTCCTTTGTTGTGGTTTGCCCTTTTCACGCTTCCGGTGATGTCTTTTTCCTTTTGGTGATTCTTTTTTTTACGGATTTTCCCCTGAAGTTTTTTTCTACACAATCTGCCTCTGTTTTCGTTTACCTCCATTTTGCGCCTTTCAGTAAGCCGCATCAGTCAGTCATTTTCGTTCTGGGCGCAAAGGTAATTCCGGGATTGGACGGGAAAGCAAGGTCAAGCCTCCTGTTTTCGGTAAAAATCTCCAGCCCTGCGGGTAGTATTTTGACCGAAAAACCTTGCATTCCCTAATCCCTACCTTTTCAAGCACCCGAAACGAAAACGACCGATGCGACAGAAAGACGCATAAAAAAAATGTCGGATAAACGAGAGGCAGATAAGATAGTTTGAAACTCAACTCCCTCAGCTCTTGAATCCGCATTAAAAACAAAAAAATCAAAAACAGCGAAGATATGACGGCAACGGCAAATTTCAGACAAATGGCGCAACACATCGGGTTGGCGATATGCGGCTTGATGATGCGCACCGTCTTCGGGGTGTTCGGCATCCTTTGGGGCATCATCAGAGAGATTGTAAACGGAGTGTTCCGAGTGGCGATAGGTGTAATCGTGGCTATCCTTTCCACCATTGCCTTCTTTGGCTTCATCCTTTGGTTATTCACCCTTTAACCCTTACCGACATGGCAAAAAGAAACAGCAAGACGGCAGCGCAGCAGTGCAGATATTACGAGGTGGACAACATCTTCGTGTATATGGTGGAAACGTACATCAACGGCAATTTTGAAACTTTCCGAAGATTGTACCACGAACTGAACAAGGACGCACGGAGGGATTTCATGGACTTCCTTCTCAGCGAGGTAGAGCCGACCTATTGGAGAGAGATACTGAAACAGATAATCTAAAAATGACAGCGATATGAAAGGAACAGACCATTTCAAGAGAACGATATATATGTACTTGGAACAGCGTGCGGAGGAAGATGCGCTATTTGCAAAGAAGTACCGCAACCCTGCCAAGAACATGGACGAGTGCGTGACCCACATTCTGAACTATGTGCAGAAAAGCGGTTGCAACGGTTTCACGGACGGAGAGATATTCGGGCAAGCCATCCACTACTATGAGGAAAACGAGATAGAGGTGGGCAAACCGATGGACTGCCAAGTGGTTGTGAACCACGTTGTGAAACTCACGGCAGAGGAAAAGGCGGAGGCACGTCAGAACGCTGTCCGCAAATACCAAGAGGAGGAACTCCGCAAGTTGCAGAACCGCCACAGACCGTCAGCGAGAAAAGAAAACCAACCCCAACCCTCATTATTTGATTTAGGCTTATGAAACCGAAGACCAAGATACAGAAAGAGGTGGCAAGACTTTCCGCCAACCTTCGCCCCATATCAGCGACACAAATAGATTGGGCATACCGCCACTGCGTTGAGCATATCGGCTACCGCACCAAGAAAGGGAACATCACCTGTTCCGACTGCGGTCACGAGTGGCACAGCGACAGCGGACTATGCGACACCCTTGAAGGCTGCACCTGCCCCAAATGCCATGCCGAACTCAAAGTGCAGGACACACGCAGACGCATCTACAAGGAAACGCAGAATTTCAGCGTGATAACCACCTGCAAAGGGTATCAGGTAATCCGCGTGGCGCAGGTCAGATGCGAGAGCAGGAAAGGCGAACCGATGCGTTTCTACTGCCACGAGGTCGTGCAGCGTTGGATTTCACCCGACGGCAAGGTTACGGACATGGCGTTGCTCCGTGGCTTCCTTTTCTGCTATTGCGATGTGTGGGCATTAGGCAGCGATATGGAGGTAAGACCGCACAACAGCCTATACGATGATGTGGTGGCAAGAAGCTGTGCATATCCAAAGATGAGGATATTGCCCCAACTCAGACGTAACGGCTTCAAGGGCGATTTCCACGGCATCTCCCCCGTGCGTCTTTTCAAAGCCTTGCTTTCAGACCCAAGAATTGAAACCCTTATGAAAGGCGGTGAGATTGAGGTCATGAAACACTTTCTTTTCAATACCCGTACTGCCGATGAATGTTGGGCATCATATCTGATTGCCAAGCGTCACAAGTATCAGATAGACAACCTCTCAATGTGGTGCGACTATCTGCGTATGCTCAAAAAACTCGGTCAAGACCTCCGTAACCCGAAGAACATCTGTCCCGAAGATTTCATGGCGGCACACGACAACGCAACCCGAAAAATTGAAGCCATACACGAGAAGGAAAGAGCCGCAGAGCAACGCCGTTGGGAGATTGAAAGGCGTGAGCGTGAGCAACAGCGACAACTCCAACGAAAGAAAGATGCGGAGGATTTCATCGCCAACAAATCCAAATTCTTCGGCTTGGTAATCACGGACGAGGAAATAATCGTCAAGGTGCTTGAAAGCATAGACGAGTATTACAACGAGGGCAAGACGCAGGGCATCTGCGTGTTTGGCAGTGGATACTACAAGAAAGCCGACACCCTCATACTATCGGCAAGGATTGGCGATGAGATTATTGAAACCGTAGAGGTGGACTTGCGAACCCTCGAAGTGGTGCAGTGCCACGGCAAGCACAACCAGGACACCGAATATCACGAGCGCATCATAGACCTTGTGAACAAGAACGCCAACCTTATCCGTGAGCGGATGAAAGCGGCATAGCATAACCCCTAAAACAACATTGATATGGAAGTAAGAATTGAAAGTATGATTTGTGTGTGGGATGATGCAATCCCCACGATGTTCCTTGAATTTGTGAACCTCCTCACTCTCACAACGAGTGAGGGGGAATTGAGAAAGAGCGTAAAGGAGTTTGCCGAGAAGCACGAACTTGACAAGTTTTTCCTTTACGGCTTCGGCTCACACCATTTCTACCTGCACCAACGCTACACAAGCAACCCCGAAATGGTGATGAAGAACAGAGTTCTGTCAGTACATTTTTAACCATCTAAAAAGCAACATTATGACAACACGAATGACCATCAACGGAGTAAGCACCTGCGCGGAAGCAGGTACGGAGAAATACGAGCGTTTCCAATCGGGTATCGGAAGACGCAGGCGGACACTTGTGCAGTACGACTACCGCCACCCCATAGACAGAGAATTGTTCTCTTGTGTCAAACCCACGTTGGACGAGTGCCGAGCCGCACGGGACAAGTGGCTGAACGCAAAGAAGGGAAAGGAGGACAGACTATGAACACGACCTATCAAACGCTGATAGTCAAGTTCAGCGAACCTATCACGGCATTGGACGGTATCTTTGACGATACCGGAGCGTGGGGAACGGACACCCTCAAGGGGTGGATAGATGATTACGAAAGCACACGTTTCACCGCCACCGACAGCCATACGGCAGTCATCACGAGCGAGTACAATATGGAATGTGTGAAAGAGTGGCTACAACGGCAGACCCCCATTTCCGAAATGCGAGAATTTTGAACGGGATGGCGGTGTCCGCACCGCCAATACTTAAAACCCTAAAAACAAAAGATATGATAGCCAAGACGATATTACAGCAGATAGGCGGAAAACGCTTCACCGCCATGACAGGTAGCCGTGATTTCATAGATATGGGCAACGGCTTACGGATGAGCCTTGCAAGGAACAAAACAAGTGCCAACCGCCTTGACATCATCTATGACGAAGGGGCAGACCTCTACAATATGCGCTTCTACCGCAGGACGTTCAGCAAAAAGACCTTTGAGTGCAAGACAAAGGACATTGCCGTACACGAGGGTATCTATTTTGATATGCTGGAGGAAATGTTCACGATGGTGACGGGACTTTACACACGCTTTTGAGTGGCGGGGCGGCGAGAGCCGCCCTACTTTCTTTCAGTGAGCATGATGGCGGACAAAGAAAGTAGCAAAGAAACCTTTGTCCAATCTGCGATAACTAAAAAATCCGCAAGTAAAACTTGCGGAGGCTATATATTGGGTCGTTATTTTTTGGTGGAGGGGAATGATAATCTCGAACCGTTGAACTACACATTTCTGCTTCGTCTCCATTTCCCCCAACGATTTGATACGTTCAATCATTTTTGTTGTTCCTTTCTGAATTTTCCTAAATACTTTCTTCATAATTTCGCTATACTTTTTATGGTTAATAACTATGTTTTGTATTGCTCTCACAACACTTACAACTTGAAGTGTTATTTGGAAACCGATAGGCAAAAATGGCTCAACGATGTCAATTAACGAGAAAATCCTACGATAATCTATCAAGTGATAGAGCAAAAGACGTGCCAAGTTAAATATGGCACGTCTTTTGCCAGTTTTGTCAGTCCTTTTATGGGATATACAACAGCGCAAACTCCGCCTTTCTCCGTTTGAGCAGCATGGCGTGGCGTTTTCCTTTGTAGTTGCAGAAGGCTATATACTCACGGTAGATGTTCCTGTCACCAGCTTCCAGCTTCTTGATTAAGGTGCTTTTGGGGATTGTTTTGCTGCCTAACAGCTTCGCCGGTCCCACATTGTAAGCTAACGTGCCAAGCAAAATCGAATCAACCCCGAATTTACGGAACATGGCGACAAATTTGCGCAGGTCTTTCCGCAAAAGTTCATCCGCATCCCGTTTTGTCATGGTTCGTGCCGAATACTTCTCGTTTGGCAAAAGTTTGTGACCCCAACCGACGTATGGGTAGTGTTTTTCTGAGTGCCAGCCTTCAAAGTAGCGGCAGCATAAAAAAGCACGTTCCATAAGCGGCAGTCGGTAGATTGCCGCCTGCCCGTCCGTTCCCTCTTGGCGGCTGATCTGCGCGGACACAGAACAGACCGTCAGAAGTGAACAGAGCATTGTCATGAATACACGCATCATTTCAACAAGGGGCTGAAGTTGCCGATGGGAACGATGGTAAGATCGTCGTCCTTTACATTCCTGTTGTTGAAGTCAAATTCCAGTTCGTAGGAGTTGCTAAAGTTATCCTCCACCACCACGATGAAATTATGCGCCTCATCACCCGCCGCCGTGTAGTACAGGCGGAATTTTTCGTTCTCCAGCAGGTAGCGGTCGTTAGGCAGGAAGGTGATGCCGTTATCCATTTTGAGCGAGCCTTCCCCCTCGAACTGGAAATAGCGGATGGTATAGAGCGTACCCGAAAAGTCGCCCTCCTTTTTCAGTTCACAGCGGATTTCCACTGTCTGCCCCTTTACTACCTTGTTCGGCACGGGCATGACCTCCACCGTGAAGGGATAGGACTGCTGGATGTCCATGTCATCGTCACATGACACGAGGGTGAATGACATGGCGGCTATCAGGCATAACGCCACTGCCTTGAATATTGATGTTCTCTTGTTTCTGTTGTTCAGTATGTTCATTGTTCTTCGATTTTTAGATGGTTGTTTTTCTGTTTTTTCGTTGTCAGTTGCAGGTACTCGTTCAAGTCCTTGCAACCGTCATAGAGGGAGGAACGGTCGGTGACACGTTCCCCGTATCGCATGGTAAGTGCGGCAAGCGTCCGCCGTCCGGCTTCGTCACGGTCGAGGAAGCAGCCGATGCGCCCGTATCCGTCCAGCAATCCCGCCGCCTTCTCCACGTTGGCGACTGAGTTCAGCACAAGACAGTCAGCGTTACCGGTTACACCAAGCGTCACGGCAGAGAGAAAGTCCATGAAGCCCTCGAACACGAGGCACTCGTCAGCCGGGATGTCATTCGCCTTTACCAGTGATACAGACTTCGGAGGTATGCAACCCTTGAAATATCGGCTTCTGACTTCATAGCCACCTGCCATGTTCGGAAAGCCAACGGCAAAATACCGTTTCCCACGCACACCGTAGTTCAAGCGGCAGCAGTGACGGGATGCGATGGCGTAAGGGATGCCCCGTTCCTCTAAATACTCCGTCAGCAGTGAGCGGAGCAGCGGAGCGACCTCCACATCCTCAAAAACGGATTCGGTCGGCTTCGAGAGATAGACGGGCTTTTCCCATCCGGCAACCGTCATATTGGCGGCTTCCGCTATGAACTTCGCTTGCTTCATGAAGTCATCGCTTTGCAGAAACTCCCCGGCAAGCGTGAAGATGTCGCCGCCCTTGCCCAAACCGAAGTCGTACCAGAGCTGTTTCGCCACGTTCACACGGAAAGAGGATGTGCGCTCGCCCCTGTACGGGGCAAGATACCACAGCTCGTTACCGCTCCTTCTGACAGGCTCATGCCCCAGCCGTGCGAGAAAATCCGCAAGCGGCATCCTTCTGACAGCATCTATTTCCGTCCTTTCCATGCCCGTGTCAGTTGATGATGAACTTGATACCGACCCCGAACTGCGTGTGGAACTTCCGTGTGTCGCCACCCCAAAGGCAACGCTCCCGCAGGTTGGCAAGCAGGGCGATACGGTCTGCCACGTAACACTCCACATCGAGCGTCAGCGCACCGCCGTAGATGAAGGCGTCCCGGTCGTGCAGCGTGGAGCCGTCATGCAGCACCTTCTTCCCCCAATTTACCGCCTCATATCCGGCGAGAGCCGAAGCCCCGGCATAGACGAAAACAATCTTTCGGGCGTCCGACAGTATCTTGAAGTAATAGCCGCCCTCCGCCGTGAACTGCGCCACGGGTATCTTGGTGTCCTTGTAGGGATTGTTCTTCAACAGGTATTCGCCACCGAACACCCACTTGTTCCCCTTCTTCGTGTAGGTGGAGAGAGCCGCCCCGAAGCTGTACCCGCCGTCCTTGCCGCCGAGATTGAAGCCGTCCGCCATGTCCGCCCTCACCTCGATGCCCTGCATCTTCGGCAGACACCGCTGGGCGTGCGCCTGCCCTGTAAAAAGGGCAAGCGACGCGATGATTATTGCGATGTACTTTCTCATGGTCAGCGTACTTGAAGTTCGTTGATGGTACCCGCGCGTACCAAATCCTCGTTCTCAATCACGAAGGACTGGTGACGGCCGCCGTTCTTCTCGTTCAATTCCACCACGAGGCACTTGTCATCGGGGATGGTGAACTTCGCCATCGTGAAGACCGTGCGCTCGCTCTTTTTGCCCGGCACGAGGGTGGCGTAGTTCTGCGCGCGGAGCGGCAGAATAATCTGCTCCTGCACGGCAGTACGCTTCGCAACCTTCTTGTCCACGATTTTCCAAGTGATGTAGTCCACATCGAAAGGCACGTTGCTCTGGTTCTTTATCTCCGTGTGGAAATAAAGCAAGCCGTTGTGCGTGTAGATGCCTTTCAACAGGTATTGGATGCCGAAACGCTTGCAGCCGATATGCTTCACCTCGCGCTTGTTCTGTTTGTGGATGGACTTCATGATAAGGCGCACCAGCATCGGGCTTTCGCTGCCCAGCTCTTTCAGATAGATTTCCTGCGCGTTGTTCGGGCGGTTCACCGTGCTGCCGTCATGGATGAAGTCGCACATCTCCACGTTGAGCAACAGCGGTTCGGCGGCGTACTTCACGTTGAAGGTGTAGAAACTGCCGTCCTCCGTGATGACGGACATATTCGTTTCGTTGGGAAAATTCCTTACGGTAGCCTTCACACGGATGATGTTCTCCGCTCCGTCGGCTTTCCCGGCAATCAGGTCGGGCGAGCCTAAATCGACATAGCGCACCTCCGCCGGAAAAATGACGTGGACGGTCTTGTCGTAGGTCACTTCCAGACCGTGCGGCGGTATCATGCGGTCGAAGGTCAGCTTGCGTGACAGCCCGTGATATAGGTCGCCGTCCGCCTCCTTCTGCGGATAGACCTCCTTCGTCAAGGTCGGTTGTTCACTTCCGTTGGTCGTTTCAACGGTTACATTCTCCTGCGCGTTGGCAGTTATGATGCCCATAGCGAGGGCAAACATGATGATTACTTTTCTCATTACTTTTGGATTTTAGTGGTAATTTTTATTGTTTTCAATATTTTTCTTGGTAAAGCATGACCCTGTACCCGGCTTTCAGATGCACCTTGACGGTTCGCATCTTTTTGGCGATGTACTGGCTCGTGCCTTGTATCAGCCCCTTGCCCAAGTCGGAGGCGAGCTGCGCCCCGGCATTGGTGGAGATGTTGATGCTGCTTCCCAGCGAGCCGCCCATGTTGGCGGCGACCTCCCGGACGGCGTTCATCTCCATCGAGTTTGGGATGAAGATGCCGGGCTGTCCGTCCGTGTCATAGACCGCAAGCTCCACGGGGATAATCGTGCCGTCGTATTCCAGCGAGGTAATCTCGATGTCGAGCCGCTCACCCTGTATCTTGCCCGTGCCGACCACCACCGCACCCCGGGGTATTGTCCTGCCTGCCACCGCCATAGGCTCCAGCAGGCGCAGCCTTACCGTCTGCCCGTCCGTCACGCTCTGCGCCCCATGCACGCACGCCGGTATGGTGTTCCTGTCCAATACCTCCGCCGTGCCGACAGCCGTGTTGAAACCCCGGTTGCGTTCCTGCGATAAGGCGGCGACAAACTCCGCGTTACTCATAGGCTGTGAGAGTGAAGAAACTACTTGATGCTCCACCTGTCTGATAGGCATTGCCTTGTTCTTCTTCCCTTTCTGCACGGTAGTTGGCTCTGCCCTCTGTTCCGCCGATGGCTGTCCTCCGTTCTGACCGCCCATGTACTTTGCCGCCAGCTCGTAGGACTTCTCCATAAGAGCCACCTGCTCGTCCATAGAGGAAGCCTTGCCCCTCTCGCTTTCCAGTTCCGACTCCAGCGATGCGATGCGCTCCAACAATTCGTCCATCTCCGCATTGTCGTTTTTCGGCTGGTCGTAGAAGTTTCCGAGCGTGGCGTTCAGGTCACGGTAGGCGGCTGCGGAGGACTGGATGGTCTGCGGCGTGGCTGGCTTTGCCCTTTCTTCCTTGCCGCCCGGATTGGCGAGGTCGAAGTCCACTCCGTTCTCCGTTCCCGCTATCTCGCGGTCGAACATGTCGCCCAGCTGCCCGATGGCACGGTTGCGGCTCTCCTGACGCTCTTCCATCTCCCCATGCTCGTAGGCTTTCAGCTTGTCGCCGATAATCTGCCGGTTCGCCTTGTCAGCGTCGGGCATCTCGGTGTTGTATCCGTCCGTTCCCGGCGGTTGCTCCTTGCCGGAGGACGGGGCGAATATCAGCCACATCGCCCCGATGAACACCAACACCATAGCGGGCAGCACGATCATCTTCTGCCGTTTCAGCCGTTGCGCCTCTGTCAGCGGTTCGCGCTCCTTTTTCGGTTTCCCCGTTTCGGGAGCAGCTTTGTTCTCTTTCGTCGGTTCATTCTTTGTCTGTTCCATATAAATAAGGTGTTAAGTGATTGCCTGTTTCCGCCGGGGTCGGCAGTTCCACCCGTCCGGCGTGTCCCGTTTCCATATGTGAGCCGTCGTTCCTGCCGATGTCATAGACGGCTCTGCCGAAGGTGTAAAGGGCAAGCACCGCGAAGGCGGCGAACATCCCCAGCACGATGCGGCGGCGTGTTTCCGGCGGCAAGCCGTCCAGATACCCTTTGAGACTTGCCGCCAAGCGTTTCCGTTTGTCGTGGAGTTTCCAATACATGCCCCACATTGATTTTCTGATACTTTTCATGTCCTGTTACCGTTTGATAGTCTGTAAATCCTTGTTCTCAATGATGGTGAAACCCTCGATGGTAAAACCGTTCGGGTTGTCATCCGACCGCGATGCGTTCAGCAGGCGGCAGGTGGTCACGAGGCTGCGCTCGGTGACGTTGCTCTGCCGGATGATTTTCTGTGTGGCGTAGGTCACGGCACGGTAGGGATAGGCGTTGAAGTCGCACACCACGCTGTCCACCTTCAGCACTTGGTTGATGTTCCCGGCGATGATGCGGTTGTAGTACCCCTTCTCCGCGAAGTCCGAATAATAGTGGTACACGCTCTTGTCCGCCAGCAGCAAGGCACGTTTCACGTTGTGTTCAATCGCGCTTTTTTCAGGTGATAGCGTGAAGAACATCTCGTGGAAACGGCGCACATGTTCCCGTGCCTCCGCCGGGCGGTTCTGCGACAAATCCTGAGACAAGGCGAGCATCAGGCTCTTGCCGTTGTCCAGCACATAGATTTTCTCCCGTTGCTTCTCTGCGAAACGGTAGGAGTTCCACACGCTCCACACCGTCACCACGGCGCACAGCGAGAGGAAGACGATACCGAACAGGCGTATCTGCCTGAACGACGATTCGATGTTTCTAAGTGATTTGAATTCCATTTATATTTTCCAATTTATGATTGCACATTGATTATTTCAGCAATTTGCCGACACGTCCGACTGCGTTTCCTGCGGCTGCACCCGCCACGCTGCCCGCCATGCTTCCGGCTCGTCCCGCCATCTGGTTCACGTTGCGACCGTAACCGCCCATGCCTCCGGCTTGGATAATCCAGCCCGCAACGGTGGGAATGGTAAAGTAGCCGATGATGCCGATGCAGAGGAATACGATATACACCCCGTCGCTCGAATCCAGCGAGAAGTTCGGGTCTGCCTGCATCCGCTCGATGTCGTTTTGCAGCATCAGAACCTGTATCTTCGCCAGTATGGTGCTGAACATGTCCGATACCGGTAGCCACAGATAGACCTGTATATAGCGGCATATCCACTGCGTGAGCGTGTTTTGGAAACCGTCCCATACCGACAGGGCGAAGGCTATCGGACCGAGAATCGCCAGCACCACGAGAAAGAAGGTGCGGACGGTGTCTATCACGAGGGCGGCGGCTTGGAACAGCAGTTCGAGTATCTCGCGGAAGAAGTCGCGGATGCTCTTCTTCATGTTGTACATTCCCCGGTCGATATACATTCCCGCCATCGTCACCATGTCGGAGGGCGACCAGCCGAGTTCCTCCAGTTGCTTGTCAAATTCCTCGTTGGACACGAGGTAGGCGGTTTCGGGGTTGCGTACCATCGCCTCGTATTCCAGTTTGTCCTTCTGCTCCCGGTATCGGTTCATGTCCAGCGTTTCCGCCTCCAGCATCTTTGCCGTGCCCTGTACGACGGGTGAGAGGATGCTGTTTATCGTGCCCAGCACCACAGTCGGGAAGAACATGATGCACAGACCGATGGCAAAAGGACGGAGCATCGGGAATACGTCTATCGGTTCAGCTCTCGCCAGCGACTGCCATACCCGGTAGGCGACGTAGAACAGCGCACCCAGCCCGGCGATGCCTTTCGCCACACCAGCCATGTCCCCACACAGCGGCATCATCTGCTCATAAAGTGAACGTAAAATCTGATGAAGGTTGTCGAACTTCATAGGCTACCAGTATCTTTCGTTCATGTTCCCGTACAGCCCCATGATGCGGTCGAGGTCGTTCTTCTTTTTCGCACGCAGGTAACTCACGGAGATGTTCTTGTTCGTGTAGTAGCTCACGAGGTTGCGGTAACGCTTCATCTTCGAGTGGCAGCGTTCCACCACGTCCATGCGCTCCTTGTCGGTCATGGAGAGCGTGGTGATGTTCACCACGTTCCTGAGTTCCGTCAACACTTCGTTGCTTTCCTCCAGCAGTTTCGTGTAGCCGAAAGCGATTGCGGAAAGCTCTTCGGGTCTGAAATTCCCGTCACGGAGCATCCGTTGGAAACTGTTCACATAGATGTCTGTGATGTCGCCCACCATCAGGATGGTCTGCTGCACCTTGCGGGCGTCCTTGACCAGATTGTTCACCGATTTGAGGGCATCGTAATACTTCTTGCCCTGCTGATAGATTTTCACCGTCTCCTGAAAGTTGCTCACCATGTTCGTGGCGGTCTTGGAGGTATGGATGATGTTTTTGGAGGCATTGATGATGCCCTGCGCTAGATTGCCCGGATCGCTTACGACCCACTGTGCGCTTGCCCTGCCCGCGAAAAGCAGGCACAGGCAGATAATCATTGTTATTCTTGTTCTCATGTTACTTTGGATTTTAGTGGTTGTTATTCTTCGGTCGGATGTCCCGGCTGCGGCTTCACCCGCACATAGTCCCCGTTTGGCGAGAAAGTCAGCACATCCGTGGCCTCGTTGTAGGACACGTCGATGCGGAAGCCGGTGTTCATGAACAGGTTGCCGTTCTCCTCCTGCAAGAGATAGGTTTCCGGCTTGAGCTTGCGGCGCAGACCGCTACGACGGAACACCGTCACTTTGTAGGCTTCGCCCTCCTTGTAGATAAGCACGTCAGGTTTTCCCTCCACGCTCTCCCAGTTCCCGCACAGCATGTCGCGGCGGTTGTCGGCCACGTCGCAGGATTGCAGCATCATGACCGCCAATCCGATAAGGCACTTGCTGACTTGCAGCATTTTCACTTTTGGTAAATTCATACGCGTTTTTCTTTTTTGGTTGATACATTCTGTTTTTTAGTTATTCCTTGTTTCTCCGCCTTTCGGCAAGCTGCCGGATGGCGGCTTCGATGTCGTCGCCCAGCTTCTCCGCCAGACGGTAAACCTCCACTTTTTCCGTTTCCTCGGTGGTGTACGCCAGATACTCTTCCGCGCTGACCTCCGTGGCATAGACCGCCGACTGCGTGCCGCCCAAGCCTATCCACACCTCCTTGTAGAGCCGTGAAGGGTTGTTCGCCATGTTGATGGAGAGTATCTGCGACTTCTCCTTTTCCGTCAGTCCGAGCAACGCCTGTATCTGGTCGAACTTGTTCATATATTTCCTTTGGTCAAGCAGGATTTTACAATCCGAGTTGTTGATAATGCTCTCTTTGACCACCGGAGAACTGATAATGTCGTCCACCTCCTGCGTCACCACGATTGCCTCGCCGTAATATTTTCTGACCGTCTTATACATATAGCGCAGATATTCAGCCATGTTCGCCGATGAGAGGGCCTTCCAAGCCTCTTCCACGATAAGCTGTTTCCGCACGCCTTTCAGCCGCCGCATCTTGTTGATGAAGGCTTCCATGATGATGATGGTCACGACGGGGAACAGTTCGCGGTTTTCTTTAATCGAATCTATCTCGAAGACGATGAACCGCTTGCCGAGCAGGTCGATGTTCTCCGTGGAGTTGAGCAGGAAATCGTAACGCCCGCCCCGGTAATACTGCCGCATGGTGGTGAGCATGTTGTCGATGTTGAAGTCGGACTTCTCCACCTTGATGTCACGCTGTGCCAGTTCCTTGCGGTAGTCGTCACGCATATACTCGTAGAAGGTGTTGAACGACGGCACGATGCTACGGTCGGATTGGATGCGCTCAATATAGGCACTCACGGCACTGCCCAGCTCGCCGCTCTCCGTCTTTGTCACCTTGTCGTCCTCCGACTTCCAGAGCGTCAGCAACAGGGTCTTGATGCTGTCCTTCTTCTCCACGTCGAAGATGTAATCGTCGGTGTAGAACGGGTTGAAGCTGATGGGCTTATCTTCCGTGTAGGTGAAATACACACCGTCCGCTCCGCCTGTCTTGCGTCGGATCATGCCGCACAAGCCCTGATAGGAGTTTCCCGTGTCCACCAATACCACATGTGCGCCTTGCTCATAATATTGGCGCACGAGGTGGTTCATGAAGAAAGACTTGCCGCTGCCCGAAGGACCCAGCACGAACTTGTTGCGGTTGGTCGTGATACCTCGCTTCATGGGCAGGTCGGAGATGTCAAGGTGCAGCGGTTTTCCCGTGAGCCTGTCCACCATCTTGATGCCGAAGGGCGAGAGCGAGCTGCGGTAGTTGGTTTCCTCTGTGAACAGGCACACCGCCTGTTCGATGAAGGTGTGGAAACTCTCTTCCGCCGGGAAGTCCGCCGCATTGCCGGGTATCGCCGCCCAGTAGAGTGTCGGGCAGTCGATGGTGTTGTGGCGCGGCACGCATTCCATGCTTGCCAACTGGCTGCCCACGTCGTTCTTGATATGCTTCAGTTCCTCCGCATCGTCGCTCCACGCCATGACGTTGAAGTGTGCCCGTACCGAGGTCAGTCCGTAGGAATGGGCTTCGTTCAGGTATTGGTCTATCCACTCGCGGTTGATGCTGTTGCTCCTTGAATAGCGAGATAGCGACTGCATGTTACGGGCGGACTTCTCGAACTTCTGCAAGGTTTCCTCACTGTTGTCTATCAGCACATACTGGTTGTAGATATGGTTGCAGGAGAGCAGAAGCCCCACCGGGGAGGCGAATGACAGTCGGCAGTCACTCCGGTCGGTGGAGAGCTTCTCGTAACGGGTGTCGGTAGCCACCTTGCCCGGCAGGTCTTCCGCGTCGGAGAGGGTGTGCAGACACAGGCGGTTGTCGCCGATGCGCATCTCCCTTGCCGAAAGCTCGATGTCCTGCAAGGTGGTGTCACCTTCCGGCATGAGCGAGAAGTAGCGTTCAATAAGTCCCGTCTTTCCCTCAGTACCCACAATCTCATCGGTGGAGAGGCGGCGCAGCCTGACAAGCCCGCTGTCGTTCATGATGCGCTCGAACTGTTCGCAGGCTTCCAAGAACTTGGTCGTGGTTTCCCTGTCCAGCTCCTTCGGGATGATATGTCCCCGGCACAGCGTGCTGAAATTGCTCTGCATCCGGTTACGCTCCTTTGTTGTCTTGGTCAGGTAGAGGTAGCAGGTGTGTTTCAGGTACGGACGCTCGTTGAAGTGACGCTCGAAAGAGCGGCTTAAAAAGCTCATGTCGTCCTTCTGAAGCTCCGGTTTGTAGCGTTCCTTGATGAACCAGTCCTGTTTGTGGACGACGGAGTAGTCCGGCAGCACCTTGATAGCCTTGCACCAGCAACTGTGTATCGCCTCGTACTCCGCACCCGTCACGGTGTAAAGTTCCGGTAGTTCCACCTCGAAAGCCACCGTGATGTCGGCGTCCTTTGAGATGATGCAGCCATGCTCCACCGCTAAAAGTGGGAACCTGTTTTCCAGTGTTGTCATTTTCGATGTATTCCTCATTGTCTTTCTTCCTTTCGTTGTCGTTTGAACAGACGGGTTATCCGCCGCCGGTTGATAAGGTATCGGGGATGGCTCCGTGCCGCTCCTAATTTCATCAGCCCGTGTTCACCGTACCGGGCGTTCAGCGCGAAGGTCTGCCATACAAGGAGGGAGGACGATGCCGCGCCGAAGCCGATACATATCCACTGGTCGATACCGACCATGTAGAGGATGACGAACAGGACGAAGAGAGCCAGCAGACCTCCGCAGAAGATGAAGAGGTACTGTGCCTTCAAGCCCTTGAACTCTACCGGACGGCCGATACCCTTGTTGATTGGGTATTCAGCCATACATTATTTATTAAAGGAAGAATGAGCGCAGGATGGTGGCGGCAACAATCAGGAAGATGCACGCGCCGAACCACGAGGCGGCTGTCTTGCTGGTGTCGGGGTCGCCCGATGAAAACTTGCCGTACACTTTTACGCCCCCGATAAGCCCGACGACTGCACCGATGGCGTATATCAGTTTAGTTCCGGGGTCGAAATAAGAACTCACCATAGAGGTGGCTTCGTTGATGCCCGCGATGCCGTTTCCCTGCGCGAAAGCGGAGGCGGTTGCGGCGATGACAAGTGCCGCGGAGAGGATTGCTTTTCTGTTTTTCAAGATGTTCTTGTTCATAAACTGTTCTTGTTTTTTGCCGTCAAAAGGGTGGATGGTCCTTTGTCGGGCGGTTGATACTTTGTTTCTTTACTTTGGTTTTAGTGGATGCCCGTTTGTTTCCACGGACGTGGGCGTGTCCGTTGCGGATGGGGATGCGCCTTGCGTTTCCTCGCCGCGTGGGTTGATGTCATTCTTTCATGTTCATTTCTTTTATTGTTGTCATACATAGTTGCGAATGTCGAACTCCTCGATGTTGTCCGGCACGACGAACTCCTTTTCAGATTTCTTCAGCCGAATCTCGATAAGCCCCTTGATGCGGATGCCTATCTCCGAAGAGCCTTCCATCATTTTCTCGTACAACTCCGTGCCCTCCATGTCGGTGAACACCTTAGCCGCCTTTTCACGTTCCGCCTGTGTCGCGTCCGGGTTTTTGGCGGTCTTGCAGGCGTCGTCAATCTCGTCAAAGCTGCTGCCCGAAGCCCGTGGCGTGTCCGAGGCGTCCTCTTCCGGTTCGTCGTCCCCGTATCCCAGTTCCTCCGGCGGTATGCTCGTGAAGGTCTCATCGAGTTTTTCCTCCGGGACTTGTGCCGGGCGGGATGCGTTTCCCGTTTTTCCGTCGTCAAAAGTAGCCTCTTCCTCCGACAGCTCAATGCCTTTTTCAATAGTGGCGGCTTCTTGCGTCGGTATGGCAGCGGTTGTCCGGGTGGATGCCATCCTGAAACGGCTCTTGCCGATGATGTCCGCCTTTTCCGCAGGGACTTCCTCGTGTGCCGCTATGCGTTTAGCCTCATTCCCGTCCAGTGACCGCCATAATCCGACAATGCCCTTGAAGAAGCGGACAATCCGCGTGTCCATGATGCGCTCGTAAAGGAGCAGGAACAGGAACCAGAGGTTGCAGCCGACCGATACCGCCAGCAGAATGTCTGTCATGCTGATTGTGTAATTCATATCCTTCCGTTTTTGGTTAGAATACTGAATTGTAATTTCGGGCATAAAGGCTCTTTATCGCATCTTCGCACTGGTTGAAGTGGTGCGTCAGCACATGGTCGATGTAAGCGGACAGCGTAAGCCGGTCATGCCCGATTACACGGGTGATACGCATGATACGCTCGTGGTACTCCGGGCGCACATACGCCATCTTCCCCTCACGTGCCTTTACTTCCGGGTCGCGGATGAACAGGCGTTCATAGTCCTTCTCACTGCATTTGCCGCTTACCGGGACAGGCGACAGTATTTCCACACTCGCCTGCACTTGGGTAAACATACCTCCGCAGTCTTGCTGTGGTCTTTTTTCATTCGGTGTCATTTCTTTTTCCATTTTCAAATCAGATCTTCACGTTGTTTCTTGTACAGTTCGTTGATTCTCTCCTTGTGCTGTTCCAGATGCTGGCGCAGCACGGTATCCACATATCCGCCTACTGAGATTTCCCCTCCGGCGATGTCGTTCACGATTCTGAGGATCTTGCCGTGGACGTCACGGCTGATATAGACACATTGGCGGGTCTTTATCTCGTTGCGGCGCAGGAATAGCTCGTTGTAGTCCTCGTCCTGCCTTTTCCGGCGTCCACTTTCCCTCTGCGCTTTTTCCCGTGTTACGGGTTGCACAGGAGATGGTTCCGGTGCGGCGGTGTCCTCTTCGGTCGGTGCAGCTGCGGGTACTTCCTGTGCGGGGCGCAGTGTCCCGTCCTGTGTGCGCCGCCCGATGGAGGCTAACAGCAGTTCCTCGTCGATGCCTTCCGTGTTCACTTTCCTGCTGCCCATGCTCACTGCGGTCTGATGATGTCGCTTATCTCTTCGGAAAACTCCCGGATGCCACTCCCTTTCAGCAGTGCCGTGTCCATCGGGAAGATGGTGGAGCGGAAAACGCTCTTGCGCTCTTCCGAAAGGTCACGGCGGAACTTCTTGCTGTCGGGCAAGCGGGTGGAAAGTACCGGAAAGCCCATTTCGGCTATCACTTCCTCGTAGATGCCGTACAAGTCGTTCCTCTCCCTGCCGTCCACCATCGTCCAGAACAGATGCAGCCCCTTTGTTTTCGCCTGTCCGGTAGTCATCAGCCTGTCGCGGAACATCGTGACGAATTTCAGGGTACTCTCCACGACAAAGCGGTCGGCACTCAGCGGAGTGAAAATGTAGTCCATCTGCGAGAGCGTCTTTATCACGCCGTTGCTTCGGAGTGTGCCGGGCATGTCGAAGAACACCACGTCGGGTTTCACGTCCTCAGTGGCAATCATCCTCTCGGCATCGTCGAGGGCGTTCACCGCATTGCTTTTGACGATGGTGTAGGCGTTCTTTTTGATCCGGCGGAAATGGTCGCAAGCGAGAGCCTTGAAGTAGGTGCTGCTGTCGATAAGCCCCATTTCGTGTTCGCGCAGCCCGTGGATGCTGTGCTGCGGGTCGTCGCAGTCCACGACGGCGACATTGTAGCCTTTCACGTTGTGCAGGTAGCTGGCGGCAAGTGCCGTGACAGTGGATTTGCCGATGCCACCTTTCTGTGTTGCGAATGCAACGAAGATTTCCTTACTCATAGTTCCATTTATTTTAATTGTTGATGATTTGTTTTTCTGTTTCCATACGGATTTGGCTGTCGCACCATCCGCTTCCGTGACTACACACGCAGGCGGGTCGTCGCGTATCCGGTTCTGTGGTGAAGCGGTGCGTCGGACAAATGGTGATTGACGACATTGCGTCATGAAGTCATTGAATCCATACGTCACCGAATTGTCGGAGAACCGGGTTTCCGACGGTTCGGGTATCCGTTTCGGCAAGTATCCGAAGAAGCGGATTTCCGGGTATTTGAATGTTCCGTTTATCATATCTTCAAATCGTTCGTTTCTTGAATCATGCTGCAAATAAACAAGTATATTTTGGAACCTGTATCACTTCTCCGGCAAGTGGCGGCACGTTGCGCCGGTTGGCAGTCATTGACCGGGTCAAGCATCTGTCCGATACCGCTTTAAGGGCGTAACTTTGCACCCGGACAGCAGGGTTCGCCGATGACGCGCGGCCCGGAGTCCTGAAAGGTATTTTCCCAATCCGTCCCCTGACGGATTTTTATGTTCACCTGAACATAGCAAGATGTCTTTTCAGCCGCTCAAAATATTTTGAGCAGCCACGAAAAGCACTTGCCCTTGCAGGGGGCGGGCTTTCCCTCCGAAGTCGGGAAGCCTTTCAGAACTGCGGTGCTGTAATCCGAAGCGGCGGCTTATGCCGTCAATCCGCTAAATCCAAAGTAATATGAAAGAGAAAAGGAAAAGCAAATCAGGGAGAAATCCCAAACTTGATCCGGCGGTGTACCGGTACACCGTCCGTTTCAACGAGGAGGAACACAACCGTTTCCTCGCCATGTTCGGAAAATCGGGTGTCTATGCACGGTCTGTTTTCCTCAAAGCGCACTTCTTCGGGCAACCGTTCAAGGTGCTGAAGGTGGACAAGACGTTGGTGGACTATTACACCAAACTGTCGGATTTTCATGCACAATTCCGTGCCGTGGGTACGAATTACAACCAAGTCGTGAAGGAACTGAGGCTGCATTTTTCAGAGAAAAAGGCGATGGCGTTGCTCTACAAATTAGAGCAACACACCGTCGAACTCGTGAAACTGAGCCGCCGGATTGTGGAACTTTCAAGGGAAATGGAGGCAAAATGGTCGCAAAAATCAGTGTAGGAAGTTCGTTGTACGGCGCGATTGCCTACAACGGGGAGAAGATTAACGAGGCGCAGGGGCGGCTTCTCACCACCAACCGCATCTACAATGACGGTTCGGGAACGGTGGACATAGGCAAGGCGATGGAGGGTTTTCTCACCTTCCTGCCACCGCAGATGAAGATCGAGAAGCCGGTGGTGCATATCTCTCTCAACCCGCACCCGGAGGATGTGCTGACCGATATTGAGTTGCAGAATATCGCCCGCGAGTATCTGGAAAAACTCGGTTTCGGAAACCAGCCTTATCTTGTATTCAAGCACGAGGACATCGACCGCCACCACCTGCACATCGTGACGGTCAACGTGGACGAGAACGGGAAAAGGCTCAACCGGGATTTTCTCTACCGCCGCAGCGACCGTATCCGCAGGGAACTGGAACAGAAGTACGGATTGCATCCGGCAGAACGTAAAAATCAGAGATTGGATAATCCGTTGCGCAAGGTGGCCGCATCGGCAGGTGATGTGAAGAAGCAGGTAGGCAACACCGTGAAGGCTCTGAATGGGCAGTACCGTTTCCAGACGATGGGCGAATACCGTGCGCTCCTTTCCTTATATAATATGACGGTGGAGGAAGCGAGGGGCAACGTGCGCGGACGGGAGTATCACGGGCTGGTCTATTCCGTCACGGACGACAAGGGTAACAAGGTGGGCAACCCGTTCAAATCCTCGCTTTTCGGGAAGTCCGCAGGCTATGAAGCCGTACAGAAGAAGTTTGTCCGTTCCAAATCGGAAATCAAGGATAGGAAACTGGCAGACATGACGAAACGCACCGTCCTTTCCGTGCTGCAAGGCACTTATGACAAGGACAAATTTGTATCCCAACTCAAAGAGAAGGGCATCGACACCGTACTGCGCTACACAGAGGAAGGGCGCATCTATGGGGCTACCTTCATCGACCACCGCACGGGATGCGTGCTGAACGGTTCGCGCATGGGTAAGGAGCTTTCGGCGAATGCCTTGCAGGAACACTTCACCCTGCCATACGCCGGACAACCGCCGATACCGCTATCCATCCCTGTGGATGCTGCGGACAAGGCACACGGGCAGACCGCCTACGACAGTGAAGATATATCGGGCGGTATGGGCTTGCTCACTCCCGAAGGTCCGGCGGTAGATGCCGAGGAAGAGGCTTTCATCCGGGCGATGAAGCGCAAAAAGAAGAAAAAACGCAAGGGCTTGGGTATGTAATCAGAGTATCAACAATTAAAAAATCAATGTATGTCACAACAAGAAGACGATTTGAGGGCATTGGCGAAAATCATGGATTTTCTGCGTGCCGTGAGTATCATTTTAGTGGTCATGAACGTGTACTGGTTCTGCTACGAAGCCATCCGGCTGTGGGGCGTGAACATCGGCGTGGTGGACAAAATCCTTCTGAACTTCGACCGCACGGCGGGGCTGTTCCATTCCATTCTCTACACGAAGCTGTTTTCCGTCCTTTTGCTTGCCTTGTCCTGTCTGGGTACGAAGGGTGTCAAGGGTGAGAAAATCACTTGGGGGAGAATCTGGACAGCATTTGCCGTCGGGTTCGTGCTGTTTTTCCTGAACTGGTGGTTGCTGCCCCTGCCGCTGCCGCTTGAAGCGGTGACGGGACTGTATGTCCTTACCATTGGAACGGGCTATGTCTGCCTGTTGATGGGTGGTCTGTGGATGAGCCGCCTGTTGAAACACAATTTGATGGAGGATGTTTTCAACAACGAGAACGAGAGTTTCATGCAGGAAACGAGGCTTATCGAAAGCGAGTATTCGGTCAATCTGCCGACACGTTTCTATTACAGGAAACGCTGGAACAACGGTTGGATCAATGTAGTTAATCCCTTCCGTGCGTCCATCGTGTTGGGTACGCCGGGCAGCGGCAAGTCCTATGCCGTGGTAAACAATTTTATCAAGCAACAGATTGAAAAGGGCTTTAGTCAATACATCTACGATTTCAAGTATCCCGACCTATCTACTATTGCCTACAACCATTTGCTGAACCACCCGGACGGCTACAAGGTAAAGCCGAAGTTCTATGTGATCAACTTCGACGACCCGCGACGCTCTCATCGGTGCAATCCCATTCACCCGGATTTTATGGAAGATATTACGGATGCCTATGAGAGTGCCTACACAATAATGCTCAACCTCAATAAAACGTGGGTGCAAAAGCAGGGCGACTTCTTCGTGGAGTCACCTATCATTCTGTTTGCCAGTATTATCTGGTATCTCAAAATCTATCAGAACGGGAAGTTTTGCACGTTTCCCCATGCTATCGAGTTTCTGAACCGCCGTTACGAGGATATATTTCCGATACTGACCTCTTATCCGGAGCTGGAGAACTACCTTTCGCCGTTCATGGATGCGTGGCTTGGAGGGGCTGCGGAGCAGCTCATGGGTCAGATAGCGTCGGCAAAAATCCCGCTTTCGAGGATGATTTCACCGCAGCTCTACTGGGTGATGTCAGACAGCGAGTTTACGCTGGACATCAACAATCCCGAAGAGCCGAAAATCCTCTGCGTGGGTAACAATCCCGACCGTCAGAATATCTACGGTGCGGCACTCGGTCTGTATAATTCCCGTATCGTGAAGCTCATCAACAAGAAGGGGATGCTGAAGTCATCGGTCATCATCGACGAGTTGCCCACAATATACTTCAAAGGGTTGGACAATCTTATAGCTACCGCCCGAAGCAACAAGGTTGCCGTGTGTCTGGGCTTTCAGGATTTCAGCCAGTTAGTGCGTGACTACGGGGACAAAGAGGCGAAAGTGGTGATGAACACTGTCGGCAATATTTTCTCCGGTCAGGTGGTGGGGGAAACAGCCAAGACGCTCTCCGAGCGGTTCGGTAAGGTGTTGCAGAAACGGCAGTCCATCTCCATCAACCGGCAGGATGTTTCCACCTCCATCAACACGCAGATGGACGCGCTCATTCCACCGAGTAAGATTTCCGGGCTTACGCAGGGAATGTTTGTCGGTTCTGTATCCGACAACTTCAACGAGCGTATCGAGCAGAAGATTTTTCATTGCGAGATTGTGGTGGATGCCGAAAAGGTGAAACGGGAAGAAAGTGCCTACAAGAAAATTCCCGTCATTACAAACTTCACGGACGAGGACGGCAACGACCGCATGAAGGAAACGGTGCAGGCGAACTACCGGCGCATCAAGGAAGAGGTGAAGCAGATTGTGCAGGAGGAACTGGAGCGTATCAAAAACGATCCGGTGCTGTGTAAACTGCTACCAGATAATGAGACTGTCTAACAAGTCCCCAAAATTGAAAATTATCCCTATCGAAGTTTGAAGTGACCCCCAAAAGTTGGATACAATTTTTTTGGGGGGCACTTCAGTTCTGACGGGTAAAATCGTAAAATTCGGACTTGTTAGACAAATACTTACGCGGTTTCAACCTCAGGTACTGAATCTATCGAATTGACAAATTTAACCAATTGCGGATCTGAATCTTTTTGTATGAGGTTTCGGAGACTCTTTTTCAATTCATAAGCATCATCCCCTGCTGTATTTATTAAATCCATATAAAAATCTTTGTTTTGCAGAATCAATGAACGGCATGCCCCATCGGAAATTACAGGTTTCACTATTTTATCAATAACGTCTCCAGCTTGACTTTTCAAATTACCATGCGATCTAAGCCATGTTTCGAAAAATTGAAACTTTATTGCATTGATAGTCTTTTTACCGATGCAGAAATCATTTCTTATATCGGTAACTGTCGATTTAATTTTTCGTTTATCCAATCTTTCAACTATATTCTTGAAACAATTAGGGAAAGGATTCAAACTTTGAGTTCCAGAAGCAATATCCATCAGAATCTTTTTGCCAAATTCAGTCAAGTTATCTGGCAAGGATTTGATTTTAGCCAGTAAATGTTTTATTGCGACAAACCAATAATATGATGTATGTGCTGTTCTTTGGGCGTATAATGTATCAACACTTATTTCAGACAACGCTTCGAACGCTATTTTATTGATATGATCGGTCAGGACATTGCTTATTTTAGTGGTCAAATCGTAAAAAGATGCGTCAGGAATTACATCTTTAATATTGTTCTTAGTGATATACTTATCCAAATCGGTATTCCACTCTGCTAAATGCTCGATAAATACCTCATCCGTTACACCTATTCTGTTCTTAATATCTTCAAATTGGGGCAATATGTCTGAGAGCAATAATTTATAGCCAAGTTTATGATTTACCATGTATTGTAGTGTTTCATTTAATAGCGGTATATTCCATCCCACACTATTTACTAATAAGTCTCCATGATCCACATAATAGTCCATGAGTTCTGCAACATATTTTATATCTCCACCCTCTATTAAGGAAACGGAATGACCATGTGCCAATTGCATGGCGACTAAATCGTAATATCCAGACTCTTTAATGTTTCGGCCATCAGTTTCTAATTCAGAATGCAACTGATTTATGTAGGTTGAATCTAACGTTACAGGTAAAGGTCTTTCTTCGTCAGATGCCAATAAACGATAGGTTGTAAATATAGCCCCTATATTATCTTTATTTACATTCTGTTCATCAATGCAATTCGTGATCGCTTGCAAAAGCGTTGGAAACGTATAGGTAGAATTATCTTTTAACGTTTTTACAATATCTGCATGGTCGAAATTATCGGGTAGTAAGTTTGCCAAATAATTATCGAGCGCCTCCGAATTTGTTGCTACTTGATAATATTTATATGCTTTAGTTGTCGCGTTATCCCGATAGGCAGCATCTGTTGCATTTGCAGCTTGAATATAATCGATAAATGTATTTGGCTTGACTGTTTTTGCTTCAATCAATGACGTAAAATCGCACGCCAACTTATTTTGCGCAATAAACCTGTCTATTGCATCTAACGTTTTGAAATAGTCGCCGCCATTGAAGTCATTGAACCGAACTATCTTCTTATATAATTGAGCAATCACATGGTTTTGGCTTTCCGTGTCTAAATGCAACAGCAGTTCTTGGTATTCGACAGGGAACACCTGCTTCTCTATGGATTCTTTTAATTTCAATTGTGCTATTCTTTGCCATACACGCAGAATAACATCGCTCTTTCGAGTTAATTTATGCAAACAATGTATAATCTTATCGATAAGCGCATTGTCCATACATTGTATAACTTCTTCTAATACAGTGTCAAATTGTTTATTAGTCTCTGCATATTGATTTATGTCGTGGTCTTCTTCTCCGTTGATGCAGCCTTCAATATATTTTTTCAATGGAATTTGTCGAGCATCTTCAACATCGACACCATATACCAAAGCTGCAATTTCGCGTTGTGTTTGCAGATCATTGTTAATTATTGTTTGAATGCCATTCAGATAGTCGCCGGACAATATTTGTTCTACTGGATTTGCCAGAATATCCGTCTTCTTCAAACAGAACAATGCTATGTTTATCATCAAAATTTCGTTACACCACTCTTGTTTAAGAGCGACCATCTCATTGATATATGATATAATTTCCCTAACATTGGCATTAGGATTTACCAATCTGAATATCCGATTTATAGTTTCTTTCGCTTCATTTTCTGTTTCTCCAAATGCTTCAACAAACAGTTTGTTGAATATACTTCG
Source organism: Bacteroides sp. CACC 737 (assembly GCF_013874375.1). Taxonomy (NCBI): domain Bacteria; kingdom Pseudomonadati; phylum Bacteroidota; class Bacteroidia; order Bacteroidales; family Bacteroidaceae; genus Bacteroides; species Bacteroides sp. CACC 737. The sequence goes on along the minus strand of NZ_CP059408.1, from coordinate 568,641 downwards.
ATAGTCGGTAATAACAGGAGGAGCAACACGATAAACAATAGGGAAAGTTTTATTGATAAAATACTTGGTCAGTTGTTTCGTTTGTTCGTCGGTCTCATCTCCGAATGCACAAGCTAAATGTGTTTCATCGAAAGGAATAACAGCCCAAACATTTTCAAAACCGCTATCGGCGAAGAACGTATGGATAGAAGACCATAATTCTTTTACTTTTTCAGCGGGGAGACGATCCATGTTGTCAAAAACAAGGACTAATTTACGTTGTCCTTTTTCCTTGATAAAATCAGAAATGTCTTGCATCCATGTTTTGAACTCGTAAACCGTTGGTTCGTCTTCGCTCAAAGTCTCATAGCAAACGTCCTTTTCGACTTTATCTTGATAAATAGCTAACATATAACTCCATCCATATTTATGATCTTTGCTATATGCCCATTTCCAAACGCACAATGCAATAAGAACTGGCAGTGCAGCTATGATAATAGACAATAAAGAAAACCACCATGTTGTGGGTGTAGGTTTTACTGCATACGCAATAAATGTAAATATCGGAGTTAAAACTGCAACCAAAAATGCCGCAACCATACCATTACTGATAAGGGGATATTTTTCGGTTACGGTCTCCGTTTTACGGGCTAATAAATATTTCAGCTTTTCAGACCATGATACGGTTTTCGTACCTCCACCTTTGACTTTTATTGTTGCATTTCCAGATAGGATACCATCATCAATAAGTTTGCTTGTAAGCAATTCCAATATAGAGCGGCGTTGCAAGTCCTCTTGATGTCCCCATGCGTCATACTCAAAAAAGTAATAGTCGTCTGATAATTCACGTTCCAACATTTTAACCACGTTGGATTTTCCAGATCCCCAAATACCTTCGATGCCGATAATTCGAGGTAAAGTACATTCCTCATCCAATGAATCATTCTGACAAAAATGGCGAGCAATAGTTTTTGCCAACCTTTCTTGCGAACCTCCATCGAATTTGTCAATACCACACGGTTTATTTTGGATAAACCGCGGATATTGCTGTTTGGATTGTAGTTTTGTTTCCATATACGTAATTTATTGATTATACGAACTCCAAATAATTCTCCCGATTTACCACATGAAACTCGGCATAGGGATAGGCTTCTTGGAAGGCTTTCGGTGCGGCCGGCATTTTATTTCCCCACTTGAACTCCAAGGCGGTAAGACTGTCGGCACTCTCCTCAATCAGGTCGATTTCCTGTTTGTCGTAGGTGCGCCAGAAATAGAACTCCCTGTGCAGTCCCTCATTGAAGTTCGCTTTGCGCCGCTCTCCGATGATGTAGTTCTCCCACAGCGCACCGACATCCTGCCGAATGGCCAGCGGTGAGAAAGCCCCGATAATGGCATTGCGAATGCCGTTGTCGTAGAAGTACCACTTGCCAGCTTTTGTAACCTCCTTGCGTAGGTTACGCGAATAAGCCCCCAGACGATAGATAACGAAGACCTTTTCCAATAGGTCGAGGTATTTTTCAACGGTCGTCTTGCTCATGCCGAGTTGTTTACCTAACTCTTCGTAAGAAACTTCGCTGCCCAACTGAAAAGCTATCAATCGCAGTAGATCGCGCATCTTGCTCGAATTTTTTAAGCCGTCAATTGCTAAGATATCTTTAAGCAGGTATGCACCGACAATATCACGTAGGTAGTCTGTTTTACGTTCATAGTTCTCCATCATTACTACTTCGGGATAGGAACCGTAAATCAAGCGCGCTTCGAGGTTCTGGCGGGTTTCAAGTGCCGTTTCCGTCTGTGCGATTTCCCGTTGCGAGAATGGTGTAAGGAGAAATTGCGTACTGCGGCCGACCAACGGTTCACCAGTCTTATTCAGCAAATCGAATGACGAAGAACCACTTGCCAAGACACTTATTCCCGGTATTTCATCAACTATCAACTTCAGAATACTACCGATTTGTGGTATGTTCTGTGCCTCATCAATAGCCAGCAAATCAATACCATCCAATAAATGCCGATAATTGGCTATTGAGCGATTCTCCAATAGTGCTAATGTGTCGTAGTCTTCGCCGTTGAGCATCATCGTCCTACCTGAATAGTTGTCCACAATTTTACGCATCATTACCGTTTTACCAACACGGCGAGCACCAAAAATCAGTACTGCTTTATTGGGCGCGATTCGTGCTGTAATCTTCTCTTGAAGTATTCTATTTACTGTTTCCATACCTTATAAAATATAATGCAAAGATAATCATATTTTTTTAATTGGCGAATTTTACAAAAAAAACGGGCTATTAAATGGCGATTTTTACAACCACAATCTTATGGAAGTTGTTTCATTGTTTTTAGTAATGATATATGTTCATACTATGATGACTCAATAATTTACCAGACATACGTTTCTGAAATTTGTCCTTATAGGAATGAAAAACTCACATATATTGTGCTAATTAATATATAATTAAATGAAAATAAAAAGACAGGATACGAGTATTCCTGTCTTCTCATATGTAATGGATATTTTTTTATTTTCTCATCCGCTCCAACTCCTCATCACGCAACATTCTCTCGTTCAGTTTTTCCTGCATCCTGTCAATGAAATAGGTGCGGCTTTCGTTCTTCCGGCGTTTGATATCAGTGTAGAAGCGGTAGCAGTCTTTAGAATCAACCCCGAATATCTTATAGAGAAGTGGGGCGAGCTGTTTGAGCGGCATATTGCCGTTGTTGATGCAGCCCATCACGTCTATGCCGTAGATAAGTTCCACGAGGTCGATGGCATTGCCCGTCCATTGAAGAAGGCTGGCGGTGGTTTCTGTTGCGTTGTTGGCGGATATTAGTGGTGGCACTTGGGGCGTGGCAAGGAATTTCTGCATCTTTCTTACGAAAGACAGAGCCTTGCTGACGTAGGCGGCAATCTCTCTTTTTTCTTCTGACAGATTACGTACGGGATGGTGCTGCAACTCGATTTCGATGTAGGCAAGCGCGATGACGGTAAGGTTCATGTCCATGCCGCCGTTGCACAGTTCGATCACTTGGGTGGCGAAAGCCGTGTATGCCGTTTCCATATTGCAGTCGCCGGCTTCGTTTATCAGGCGGAAAAAGTCGGTTTCCGCCAGCAAGAAATAATTCATGGTTCTGTCAATTTTGAAAATTACACTTTGTTTTCTGCGTGCGCACATGAATATAATTGGCAAAAAACGCGGCAGAAAATAAAAAATCCAACACTCAATTTTACAAAGTGCTGGATTTCAGAGGTATAAAATTCAGTATTTTTTCACAAGGACAAATTATCTCCGACTTAAATTGTTTGTAATCGGAACATTTATTCTATTCCTGAAAATAGAAATGTATGCTTGCCGCACATTTTGGCTATCTTGCTTTTTTATCAAGGATATAGATAATGCGACATACACCGTTGGGATAGCTTTTCAAAGAGGAAAGCGTCCAGTGTTGCTCTGGCAGAGCCGACTTAAAAAAATGTCGTCCGCTTCCGGATATGAAAGGAACGGTGTATAGTATGATTTCATCCACAGCGTGCATCCGCAGCAGTCCGTTTATATAGTCTGCCGTGTCCGGTGTGGCTTCCGCGAGGTAACGGATGTTTGTGCAGTCTTTTCTCCATTCGTGCAGCATTGAAATGGAATAGTCCGGTGTCACACGGTAAAAGGCTTTCTTCCTGATTTCATCAAGACCGCAACGGTCAAGGCACAAATCCTGATGTGCTTTATCATATAACTCTGAAGAAAGACATCCGTCCATCGTCAGTACGGCGAGAATCTGAACTTTACCCATAATCGTTTCCTTTCGTTAGGCAAGGGTAAAAAAGTAGCGTGCAATTCACACTACCTTCAAGCGATGGCTCTGGTAAAGCCTTTACGGAGAGTACGTGAATGCACGCTATGCGTAAGCATAGCATAAGCATCACGCAATCGTCTCCGTAGTTCCAATTTACCAGATTTTCGCTTGAAACGCCTTGCGGTCTTATCCTATATGTTGGCGGCGAAAAGCTCCTGCCAATCGCCGTTTTTCTCAAATGTTATGCAAAGATAGCCAAATTCAGTGAATTACGGGCTATGATTGCTTGAATTTATATTTAAGTCCATACTCTTCAAGTTTGCTGTATAGTGTTGTCCTGCCTATGCCGAGCAGTTCTGCGGCGACACTCCGGTTGCCGTTTGCCTGTTTCAACGCACGCAATATCCGCTCCTTATCCTCCGCGTCATTGCGCAAGGCGAAGCTGACAGTAGAGGTCGGTTTCGTCACGGCAAGTTCCAGATGCTCTTTCATGACAACACCTTCCTGCGCCTGCAATACAGCACCCATAACTTTCTGCCGAAGTTCCCGCACGTTGCCCGGCCATGCGTGTGTCAGCAACGCTTTACGTGCTTCGGAACTGAACCCGCTCACGCTACACTCCAGCTCTCTGTTTGCCATATCACGGAAGAACTCTGCCAGCGGCATAATGTCTTCTTGACAGTCACGCAACGGAGGAACGGTTATCCCGAAGTCGTGCAGGCGGTACAGAAGATCCTGCCGAAAACGCTTTTCATTCACCGATACCTCCAAATCTTCATTGGTAGCAGCGATGATGCGGACATTGAAATTCCGGTCTGCCTTGTCTCCGACCGGGCGATACCGCCTCTCCTGTATGGCACGGAGCAACATCTGTTGGGTTTCCAACGCGAGGTTTCCTACCTCGTCCAGAAACAACGTGCCGCCTTCCGCCTCATGGAAATATCCTTTCTTGGCATTGTCCGCACCTGTAAATGCACCTTTGACGTGTCCGAAGAAAGCCGACGGTGCAAGCTCTTTGGAGAGTGAACCGCAGTCCACCGCCACAAATGGCTTGCCTGCACGTTTGCTCTTGTCATGCAACAGGTGGGCAATATGCTCCTTGCCCGTGCCGTTCTCACCAAATATCATCACGCTCATATCGGTGGCGGCTACCAGCCTTATGCGGTGCATGATTTTCTGAAAGGCGGAACCTTCACGGGCGAATATAGGCATACGGCGTTGTCCTGCCTGACGTTCTTTCAGTATGGAACGGATCAGGGGGACAAGTTTATCCTCCACAAGCTGTTTGGGAATATAGTCTATCGAGCCGAGTTTCATGCTTTCCACGGCGGTATTAACTTCGGCGTAGTCGGTCATAATGATGAAGGGCTGCATCTTTCCCTCCTTTCGCATCCAGCACAAAAGGTCTATGCCACTGCCGTCAGGCAGACGCAGGTCGGCAACCACGATATCATTATCTGTTGCCTGTTGCAGATGTTTCTTCGCGGTTGAGAGGTGGTAAGCCTTCATATTGCGGTAGCCCTCCCGTGACAGCATATTGCAGACATATTCGCAATACACGATGTTGTCTTCCACCACAATTATTTTTGTCTTATTCATCTTCGTATTTTCTCCTTTCCTCTTCTGCCAACCGTATTATTTCCACTCCCTTATCCAGCACGGCAGTCACGGCATGGCTTAACGCTTCACCATCCGGGAGAGCATCGCCACGAAGCAATCCGTAAAGTACATTCAGCGGTTGGTCGGCACGGAGCACCTCCCACGAACTGCGCAGGTGGTGGATCAGGGAATCCAGCTTTTGCAGGTCTTTTTCTTTTGCTGCATCCCGTACCGCCTGCATTTCCTTTTCTGTTTCAGTTATCAACTTTTCCAGCATGACGGCTTCATTGCCATAGGACAATAAGGCGGAAAAGTCCGGTTTCCCGTCCGGTGTCGCTTTTATGGCACACCTGTCGGAAACCTCCATCAGTTCCGATATGGAGAACGGTTTGAACAGGCATCCGGCAAAGCCTTTTGCCAATAGTTCCCCTTTGTTACAACTGCCCGAAGCGGTTGCCACAACCACCGGGATTGTTGGTGAATTGCCCACGTTGGACGAACGCAACAGTTCCAGCAATTCGAAACCGTTTATATCGGGCATATTCAAGTCTGTCAGCAACAGGCTGTATTCTTTCTGGCGTATCATTTCCATCAGTGCCGCAGCATCGGTGCAAGTGTCGCAGTGTATTCCTTCTTGGGAATACATCTCTTTCAGCATCAGAAGTAATACCTCATCATTGTCAATGGCGACAACATCATGGAATTTATTGTTATGATAAACAGGTGTATTGCTTGTATATCCAAGCTGTTCTTCAGCTTCCTGCATAGAAATTTCAACTGTGAAACGACTGCCTTTCCCTTTCTTGCTGTCTAAACGGATTGTTCCGCCAAGCATCGACACAATATTACGCATTATGGCAAGCCCAAGCCCGAAACCCTCCTTTGCGGCGGCATTTGATAGACGTTCAAACGCACCGAACGCTTGTTTCTGTTCCTCTTCTGTCATGCCTGTACCTGTATCTTCAACGACCAGTGTCAGAACTCCATTATCATATTCAGTAATCAAAGAAACACCGCCTTCTTCTGTGAACTTGACAGCGTTTGACAGCAGGTTATTCCCGATTTGTATTATTCGCTCTTTGTCGGTCAATACAATGGCATCGTGTCCAGTCTTCACGGACAAGGACAGCCCTTTGTTCACGGCAACAGGCATGAACTCCGTTTCAAGTGTGTGCGTGATTGCTGAAATCCGGCAGGGTGACAGACGGGGCTGTTCCTTGCCGTTGTCCAGGCGGAAGAAGTCAAGCAAAGTGTTAAGCATATCCCGCATACGGTCGGAGGATTGCAGTATGTTTTGGATATACTGCCCGGACTTATCCTCACACTGTTCTTTCCGTATCAGTCCGGCATAGCCTGTTATTGCTGTCAGCGGTGTGCGCAGTTCATGGGTGATAGTATGTACCGCCTTCTTCCTTGACGTTATCAGTGCCTCGTTCCGTTGTACGGATTGTTCCAGTTGCCTTATCAAATCAGTTGTCTTGTGCTTGTATTGTTTAATGCTTTTTGCATCACGATGTATGATGATGTAGGAAATTAACAACAATAGAAGAACGAATCCCATTAAACCGCCTACTTGCATAAATGACTTTTCACGCATGGCAACTATTTCGTTTTCCCGGCTTTGCAGTTCGGTTTGTACCTTTTCTTCTATTTGGCAAATCAATTCTTGCAGTTGTCTGTTAAGTTCTGCATTACGAGCTGCAAGGCTGTCGGCTTGTTCCGACAATTGGCGATCCTGCACTTTCTGTTCGCTGATTACGTTTCTATTGACCGAATGAAGGATAGTGGTTGATACTGCTGGAGTTACTTCCTTTTTTTTGCCGAATATGCCTAAGAAACCTTTTCGTTTTGGCTTTTTGGACTGTTCCTGCACACTTTTCTGTACAATAACCGGAATTTGATTGGCTATCTTCTTGTTAATAGATTGTTGTTCATCCATTAACCGGACTATCTGGAACATCTGTCGTTCCTTATCCTCTAAAAGACTGCGCACACTATCGATGCGCTCTGCTGGATAGGTGGCCTTGAAACGGCAGAGCATACTGTCCATTGCCATACGCCGTGCATGGTAATGCTCGATATCTTTATCGTTCCATTCCAGTATTGTTTCACCCAATAGAGAAAATTTTATCATTTGAATATTGATATTGTTTATTTCTTTTCGGAGCTCGTCTATTTTTTTATTGCCAAGTTCTAATGCTTCTATCTCCTGCCATTCATAGAGGCTATTATATGCCATACATCCGATAAGAATGGAGATAAGTATATATCCCAACCGTATTGCCTTATAGAAATTTCCTGACCGCTCCATTATTTTAATGACATTGATTTTTGGAACATGAATAAAAGTTTATCTTTTTCGTTCATGCGGATATTATCAGAATAACCGTCTTTTGTTATTTGATACCCACATGGCTTAACCATAAAAATGCCTAAGCCCTTAGTGTACGAACTTACTTCTGAGGCATAGTCTTTACTTGTATTTAATGGAACTTTCCCTTTAATATGACACCACTCATTATTACAACTGATGTCTTCAATCTCAGACATCAGTTTTTGCAAATCTGTAATAGCTTTGGAACTCGCTACTTGGGGTATCTGCAACTCAAAACAGAGCATCGGTTCGAGAATGTCCACACCTGACTGTTGCAAAGCCAGCCTGAAGACATAAGGGGTCAGCTGTCTGAAATCAGCAGGTGTACTTACCGGGCTATAATACTCGGCTTGAGTAAAAGTTACTTTCAGATCTGTCACTTCCCATCCATGTAAACCAGATTGGCAAGACATACGAATCCCTTCAAAAACGGCATTTTGAAAAGAATGGTTCAGATAACCATAGGAGATGTCACTTTCGATTTGCAACCCTGCCCCTAACGGTAAGGGTTCAAGAGTCAGCCCTATTGTGGCCCAGTAAGGGTTGGGTGGTACTTCGATCTGAATAATCTTATTGACCTTTTTTATAGGTCGTTCTTTGTAGATAGTCTTGATCTCATCAAAATGGACCTTTACGGAAAATCGTTCTTCCAGCAATGTCTGTATGATTTCCTTTTGGGTCAAACCATATAACGAGATTTCCAATTCATCACTATATGAGTTTATGGAAAAGGACAAAGACGGGTCTTCAATCCACAATGTATTCAGAGCGGATATCACCTTGCTTCTCTCTTCGGGCTTATTTGGCCGGACGGAGGATTTGAGAGCGGGATGCTGATGAGATAATCCTTGAATCAAACAAGGTTTAGCACCTAAATAATCTCCGATTCGAAAATCTTCTATATCTTCTACAATCGCGATATCATTGGCACCCACTTCATCAACATTTATCTCTCTGCCCTGATAAATAGTCTTTAGATTTTTAATCTTGATGAATTTTTCCGAATCGTTGATTCTTACAACGTCTCGAAGTCTCAGACTTCCGTCAATTATTTTAAGAAAACTTCTTTTATGCCCTTTGGGGTCATGCTCTATCTTATAGAGATAAGCTGAAAGTCTGTTTGAGACTGATGCCGGAGGAAGTATAAAAGAAGAAATGGCGTCCAACAACTCATTGATACCGATATTGAACATTGCTGATCCATGTAGCACCGGATAGACTTTGGCTTTTGCCACAAGAGCGATTATCGTATTCCAATAATCAGCCGGTGAAATTTCGCTATCCGCCAAATATCGTTCTAATATATCGTCGTCATGGTTGCATACAAATTCTTTGTATTCTTCCTTTATATATGTTTGGGAGCAAACCGGATAAACCGATCCATCGACAACAGTTTGCATAAACAGGACATCTTGCGACAGATTTGTTTTTATATCCATATACAAACGCTCCAAATTCACACCGGCACGGTCAATCTTATTGATAAATATAATTGTCGGGATTTGCAGCTTTTGTAAAGTACTGAACAGCAACTTTGTCTGCGCTTGTATGCCTTCCTTTGCGGATAAGATGAGGACTGCTCCATCAAGCATTTTGAATGTCCGCTCCACTTCCGCAATAAAATCCATGTGTCCCGGAGTGTCAATGATATTGCATTTCACTCCATTCCAGATAATAGATGTCGTAGAAGCCCGGACAGTAATTCCTCTACGTTTCTCTATATCCATAGAGTCCGTTATGGTGTCACCATTATCCACACGGCCGCACTTTTCCGTTGCTCCACTGGCAAACAGCAGATTCTCGGTTACGGAAGTTTTTCCTGCATCAATGTGAGCAAGAATTCCTAAATTTATAATATTCATTTGGATTAAGCAATAATATACTACAGTAGATGCATTGTCGAAACGCACCTTTTAATACCTCCTCGTAGCATATGAGAACTACAGGATTACTAACTCGTATTAATATGTATATTATTACTGCCGCATAACGATTACAAAATTACACAAAAAAATATATCTAACAAAAGTGGGAGGATTTTTTAACTTTTTACCATAGACATTTTATTAGGGAAGCGTAGGTTCAACTGGCAAGTACAAATAAGTAGAAATGTTTGAACAACACCGTTTTAGGAAGTTGAAAAATCAAGTTTCTCTCTCGGTATAGCGTTTATTTTGGCCAATATCTTCTTTAGTTTAGCATTTGTGTATTTCCCATTCGTGTTCTATTTAGCTCCTTATTATGAGTATGTAGCAAGTTACTTATCAAATTCAGCCTCTTTGAGGGTCAAATATGGTTTTGCAAATGGTGACTGACAAGACATAAACAAGGTCAGCAGGAATTTTTTACATAAATGGACATGAATGTATATAACCTAAAATAAGAATAAATTTTAATAAGGGCTGCCCAAAAAGAAAAAAATGCAGTTGCCATCCTATAGATACTTGCAGAAAGGATAAAATTTACTTTTAGACCTTTTGGGATAGCCCTTATTAATACTTCAGATAAAATTCCTTAGGTTATATTTTCAATCCTTTGGACCGGGTTTCCTCCTTGGCATACAGTCCCGGACGCCCGATTATGACATGGTTGGCAACGATACTATCCGCCGGACTGCGTATCTGCGGCGGTGCATTTTCGGGATATTGCGCCTGCCTGTTCCTCACATCTTCCGCTTCCGGCTTGAGCTGTTGCCCTTCATTCTCCTTTTCTGCGACTTCGGGCGTGGGTGGCGCAAGCTCCAGCTGAATTTTTCGGTCAAGGGCGGCAAGTTCGGACTTCAACTGCTTCAGCTCGTCCTCCTTCTTCCACACCTTACCCGCTATCTCCTGTAACTGCGGTATCTCCATCTCCAGCACCTCGTTCTTCGCCTTGTACTGGTCGATGATGGAGGGTATCCTCTCCATCGCGTTGAGGAAGTTGCGGGCGGCGGCCAACGGGTCAGCCATCGCCAGATGCCCGTTGTTGTAGGTGTACTTGTAGTTCCCCTCGACCACGAAGCGGTTGTCGGTGAACTCCAATCCCTCTTTGAGTATCCTTTCGCTCACCACCTTTATCGGAAAACCGTAAAGTTCACCGACCTGCGTGTACAACCCTCCGGTCGTGGCATTCTTGGCTATCTCCTGCAAACGCTTTCCGATGACCTTCTCATCGGCGGAATCCACTCCGTCCACCTTTATTATATTAAGGCGGTTGCCCTCCTTGTCGGTCTGCACCACCGACAGGAAGCGGTTCCAGTCCTCCGTCATGGCATCTATGAAAGCCGTGTTGTTGCGCAACTCGCCGGTCTTTGACTCCAGCTTGAACTCCGAATCACGCTTGCCCTTGTTGAACGACTTGCGTTCCCCTTCGAGCGATGCGATCCGCTTTTCCAGTTTCGCCTTGTCCAACAGGTCGGTATTGCCGGAGAGCAACGCCATGTATTCCGAGAAATTCATGCCCGATTTTTCGTCCATTGCCCCCTCGTCGATGGTACGCGCACCCATCGCACCGCTTTTGAGCTGGCTTATGAAAGTCTGCTTGCAGTGCAGGAGGTTGAACTTGTAGCTGTCCAGTGACTTCTCCACCGCGTAGATGATTACATCCACGTTGTTCCCGGCGAAATGTTTGGCAATCTCATTACCTGCCCTAACTCCGCGTCCGTCACGCTGTTGCAAGTCGGACGGTCGCCACGGCGTATCGAGATGATGGATAGCCACACACCGTTTCTGGGCGTTCACACCCGTTCCGAGCATAGAGGTAGAGCCGAACAGCACACGCACCGTCCCGGCGTTCATGGCGTCTATCACCGCCTTCCGCGCCTTGTCGGTCTTGCACTCCTGAATGAAGCGCACCTCGCTTGGCGGTATACCGTAGTCCTCCGTCAGTTTGCGCTTGATTTCCGAATAGACGTTCCACCCGTCGCCCGGCTGGTATGTCCCCAAATCAGAGAAAACGAACTGCGTGCCTTTCTGGGCGTCGTATTTTTGATAATACTCCGCGATCATCTTGGCACAGTGACTCGCTTTGTTGTCGGGATGATCTTCGTAATTCGGGTCTATCATGCGCATGTCGAGTGCCATTTTCCGGGCATAGTCCGTGGCGATGAGCATCTTCGCCTTTTCTTCCGTTTCCGAAAGCGGCAGCCTGCCCAACAAGGTGGCATCGCCCGTCTTGGCGAACTGCATCAGTTTCTGTATGAAGTCCTCCTGTTCCGGCGTGGGCGGTATATGGTGCAGTATCTCGTTCTTGGCAGGACGGTCAACGCCCACATCCTCCGCCGTGCGGTAGTCCGTGATTTCATTATAGAAGGCGGCAAGCTCCGGCACTTTGATGAAGTAGCGGAAACGCTCCTTCTGGACCACATTGTTCGTCACGTTAAATTCAAAATCCGTCGTCTTCTTGGCAAATATCGCCGCCCAAGCGTCGAAACACCTTATGTCCTGCCGTTCCAGCTCCTTCGGGCGCAGGTACTTGAACAGCAGGTACAATTCAGTCAGTGAGTTGCTGATAGTCGTGCCGGAGAGGAAGGTCGCACCCAAGTCTTTTCCTGTGCGCTCCTGTATGGTGCGTATGGCAAAGAGCATGTTAAGTGCCTTCTGGCTTCCCTCGCTGTTTCCCAATCCCGCCACACGGTCGTGGCGCGTGTTGAAAGTCAGATTCTTGAACTGGTGGCTCTCATCTATGAAGATGTGGTCGATGCCCATCTGCTTGAAATCCACCACGTCGTCCGTGCGTGACTTTATGGCGTGTTCCACCTTCTCCAGCTTCGCTTCAAGGTTGTGCTTGCGCTTCTCCAATCCTTTCAGCATCGCCCGCGACACGTTCTTTCCCTGCTGCCGTAGCACTTCGAGGTTTTCCTCCACCGTGTCAAGCTCTGCTTGCAGGATGCGCTGCTGCAATTCCGGCGACTGCGGTATCTTGCCGAACTGGTCGTGCGACATGATGACGCAATCGTAGTCGTTGTTCTTTATATTATTGAAGAAGCGCACACGGTTGGCGGTCGAAAAGTCCTTCTCCGAAGCGTACAGAATACGTGCGTTGGGATATGCCGCCTGATAGGTGGCTGCAATCTCCGCAACGTTGGCTTTCAGCCCGATAATCATCGGCTTGTGTGCCAAATTCAGACGCTTCATCTCATGCGCGGCGATGCACATTATCAGCGTCTTACCGGTTCCCACCTCGTGGTCGCAAATTCCGCCGCCGTTCTGTTTCAACATCCAGACGCAATCCATCTGTGAGGGATAGACGCTCTTGATACCCCGGCTTGCCAGCCCTTTCAGGTTGAGGTCGGGAAAGGTCTGATGGGAGCCGTCGTAGCGCGGGCGCACGAAACAGTTGAACTTGCGGTTATACATCGTCACAAGCCGCTCCTTGAACTGCGGCGACTGCTCTTCGAGCCATTCGGAGAAGCCGTTTCGTATCTCGTCAATCTTGGCGTTGGCGAGTTGTATTCCCTCGCTGTCGCGCATCTTGATGTCGTTGCCATGCTCGTCCTTGCCGATGGACTTCATCATGTCAGGGCAGGTGTTGTGCAGGGCGTGTTTTAGGAGGTGCATACCGTCATAGTTCCGGTAATACCCCTTCACCAGAAACTCGTCCGTGATTTTCATGGTGCGGTAGCCGCACACCACCGAAAACTCGTCCATGCTTGCGGAATAGGCGATTTTCACCTCCGTGTCGAACAGCCGGCTCATGTAGGCGGCATAGACACCCGTCGGAATCCAGCGTTCCCCGAAATTGAAGTCCAGATCCTCGAAGGCGATGCGCTGCGGCTCGGCATCTTTCAGAGCCTCCAACGCCTGCTTCACCTCCGGCATACGCTCATTTTCGGGATTGTCACCCATCCATGCCTCTATGCGTTCCGCTTTCTCTATGACATTTCCGGCGATGAAACGGTCTTTGATTTCGTAACCGGTCACGAGCGGATTGTAGTAGATGCGCCCTTGCAGGGCAGTGAGCAAATCCTCCGCCGTGCTGTCGGTTATCTCCCGCATATAGTCGAGATTGACCGTACCATATTTGTTGAGCGACGCAGACAGGGCTTCTTCGGGAGAGCCTACGTTGGCATGGCTCTCCACCGCGAAGGAAACAGGATGCTCGAAGATGTCCGCCTTGACGAACTTTCCGTTTTCCATCCGTTCCAGCGAAAGGATGTCGCGCCCGCCCGCATCCATCATCACTAACTTCACGTTCTGCTTGGCGTTGAGGTTGCCGTAGCGCATGACAAACTCATCGTAACAGGTATTCAGATGCTCTCGCCACGGAACATTTGCCTCGCGCCGGAGCGATTCATAACGGTACAGACGCTCGTAGGCGTCACGCAGCGACACATACAACAACGCCTTTTCCTTCTGGTATCCTTTCAGGTCGAGCGGCTGGAATGTCGCCCCGTATGGCGTGATGTCTTTCAGGTAGCCGATGTTATGACGCCCCCGGTCAGCCACCAGCGACCCTTCGCGCAGGTGCATCTCCGGCGTGCGGTGGTAGGCACGCGGAGAAAGGTCCACGACTTCCTCCTTCGGCTTTTCCGCTTCGATGTCGGGGAAAAGGAAAGTCCCCACCGCTTCCGATGGGGTATCTGTAACGGCAGGTGCGGCGACTGCCTCCGGCTGTGTTTCCTCCTGTCGTGGCTGCTCACGGGAAGTTTCCGGCACGGCTTTCACTTCCGTCTTTTCCGCCACTTGTTTCTCGTTATGCTGCCTTGCCAGTTCCCGAAGTTCTTTCCTACGCTCCGGCGTCAAACCCATCATCATTTCATAGAAACCGTTGATGGGAGGATTGGTATCCCAGTCCAGTGTGGCATAGATGTCGTCCGGGTCGGCAGGCTTGGCGGTGTTCTCCGCTTTCACCTCCTTATTCTCCATTGCGGGTTTTGCAGTTGGAGCTGTCGGTGTAACCGTGACTTTCGGTTTGGGCGGAGTGGACTTTGCCGTAACTGCCTTTTTCACCGTCTTTTTCTTTTTGGAGGTTTTCGGTTGGCTGACCTCTTCCGTCATCCCCCAGAGGTCAAGCAGGGTGAGCTGCACGCCTGCGGAATATTGCGGGCGCGGTTCTATCTCCGGCTTTTCATCTGCGGGTTGCGGCTTTTCTGTCGGAGTTTCCACCGTCTGCGCCGAGGATACTGTTTCCAATTTTATGGCAGGACGCTCTACTTTATTTTGAACGGCAACTTTTTCTTCCGTTCCTGCCTGCCGGATTGAACCCGAATACAAGCGCATGGCAAGCCTGTAATGGAAATCCTCGTCGAGCATACGGCGCAAATCCCCGGCGATGCCTGCTGCCTTGCCCTCGTGCAGATAAACCATAGCGGGCTTCCCGTAGGGGTCTGTGTCAAGTTTCGCCATCGTATGCACGATGCGTTCCGGGTGGTGGATGAAATAGGCGTTGTCGGTCAGGGCGGTTTTCGTGTCCGTCTGTATCACGGTCATCAGCCGCTCGTCCTGCGACATTTCCTTCTTGCTGAGGTTCTTTTGCAGGACAATCAGGTCACTGCCCACCTCCGTGCCCGCGTTGTCCGTGAACAGGTTGTTGGGCAGGCGTATCGCGGATACCAGATTGGCCTGACTGAACAGCTCGTTACGCACGGAGGTCTTGGTGCTATTCAATACCCCTTGCGAGGTGATGAACGCCACGATACCGCCGTCACGCACGGCATCCAGTCCTTTGAGAAAGAAATAGTTGTGGATGGTTTTCTGGGCGGAGCGTCTGCCGAAAGAGTCGCTCCGCTGAAACTCCGCGTCGAACACGGCAATGTCACCGAACGGAATGTTGGACACCGCCAAGTCGAAATAATTGTTGAACGGTCTTTCGATTTTCTCAAAACCGCAGGTGCGCATTTTCTGGTCGGGATAGAGATGCCTCAAGATTGTACCCGTGAGCAGATCCTTCTCGAAAGCCATCACATCCGCATTGGGGCTGTGCCGCAGCATGGAATCCACGAACACGCCGACACCTGCCGACGGTTCGAGCATACGGGCGGGGCGGACGCTGTAATCTGCCAGCACGTCCGCGATGGTGTCGGTTATCTCTTTGGGGGTGTAGAAAGCGGTCAGCACGGACGCTTTCAGCGAATCCACAAACCGCTTGTACTCTGTTTCGTCCTTGCTGTTCTCACGGATAAGCCTGTGCAGCTCCACCGTCGGGGCGAACAGTTCGAGGTCGGATTTCGCCCACCGGACGGCATCCGTCAGTTCCTTTGCAGGGTTGAGGATACATTTCAGACCGCCGAAACCGCAGTACCTTTGAAGTATGGCACGCTCTTCGGTTGTCGCTGTCCTATTTTCCCTGTCAAGGATGAATGCCGTCCGTATCGCCTCGATGTTGTCCCGCAGTTTCTGTTTGCGGTTAAACGCCATATTCGTCTAAGTAAAGGACGGTTGCTCCCGTCAGCTCCGTGTAGAGCAGGTCGTAATCGGAAGACAGGGCGAAATTGTCATCCGAGAGGTCATAGACGGAGAACACGTTGCCGACAAGCGGCAGCAGTTTCAGGACAAAGGCTTCACGCTTCTCTTCCGGCACTTCATCGGCAAACTCGTTTTCCACGACTTCGCGGAGGATGGCGTAACGGGAATAATGCAGCCCGCGCAGCAGCGTGTCCATCGCCAGTTCCTGCGCACCATCGGCGGGATAGCCTTCAAGCCGTGCCCTCTCATACGTTTCGGCGGCACGGTCGGCCCGTTCCCGTATGAAAGCGGTGTCGTCAGCCTGTTCAAACTTGTTCGTGCGGAGATAGTCCAGCAGGTACAGACCGTAATAGGAAAAGTCGGTCTGACCCTCGTTTTTCTTCTTGTTGTTCATTACTTTGGATTTAGCGGATTGATAATTAACGGGATAATCGGTTGGAAAAAGGAAGAAAAAGGCACTCGGTATCCCTCCGAGTGCCACCACTAAATCCAAAGTATGAGTGTAATCCGGTATCGAAGAACAATTCATTACTCTGAACAAGTGGCAAAGTTAATACTATTTCTTCCGTCCTGAAAATTTCTTGTCCTTTTTAGCCTCCGGGAACACAAAAGTCGTGTTATATTCCCCGTCAAAGGCGACAACAGCATCGAAACTCTTGCCCTGTTTGCTCTTGAACCCTTTGAGCAGCTTGGTATGCCCTTCGGTGAGCAGGTCTTTGATTTCATCGTCGGACAGGGTGCGTCCCGCTTTCAGCCGGAACACGGGCAGTCCGCACTCCGTGTTGTCGCAGCGTACCACCTTGCCGTAGAACCGCATCCTGCCCGTGCCACACTTGGGACACGCGCAGCCGGAGTCACGGCTGCCGAAGAGCTTGTCGCACGAGATCAGTTCGGAGGTTATCTCACGTGTGTACGCCTCTATCTCCTTGCGGAAGGTGTCGTCGGACAGTTCCCCGCGCTCGATACGCGCCAGCTCCTTTTCCCATTCGCCCGTCATGGCAACATCGGCGATGCGCATCGTCTTGACGACGGAATTGAGGGCAAGTCCTTTTTCGGTGGGAACAAGCGACTTCTTGCAGCGTTCCATGTAACCGCGCTTGAAAAGCGTTTCGATGATGGAGGCGCGTGTGGCGGGAGTACCGATGCCACAGTCCTTCATCGCCTGCCGCAGTGCGTCGTCCTCAATTTCCTTGCCCGCCGTTTCCATTGCCGAGAGCAGGGTGGCTTCGGTATGCAGCGGCTTGGGTTTGGTCTTTCCTTCGGTAATGGACGAGCCTTTCGGTGTCAGCGTGTCGCCTTCCTGCCAGCCGGGGATGGTAATTTCCTCTTTTTCCTCGCCATAGACGGCACGCCATCCGGTTTGCTTCACGACGCTGCCTTTTACGGTAAACTCCACTCCGGCACATTCCGCCGTGACAGTGGTCACATCCTTGACGCATTTCTCAGAGAATGCCTCGACCATGCGCCCGGCAATCATCTGATAGATGGTATTGTCCTCTTTGGAGAGGAAGAGCGGTTTCTCACCCGTGACGAGCAGGGCATGGTGGTCTGTCACCTTGCCGTCGTCCACGCTGCGGCGTGTCGGGGCGGCTTTTGCCCGCACCTTGTCTTTCCATTCGGGCTGTGTGCCGATGAAAGCGAGCAGTTTGGGAATTTCGGCAAACACGTCTTCGGGGATGTAGCGGCTTCCCGTTCTCGGATAGGTTATCAACTTCTTTTCGTAGAGTTTCTGCGCGATTTCAAGCGTCTGTTCCGCCGTGAAGCCGTGCTTGGCGTTGGCTTCTTTCTGGAGCGTGGTCAGGTCGTAGAGCAAGGGAGTTTCCTCCGTCTTCTCCTTGCGCTCGGCTTTCGTGACAGTGGCGCAACCTGCCGCCTTTACCTTATTATATAGTTCCATCGCCGGTTCTTTCTCTTTCCATTTCTCGGAGGATGAGAATTTCACGACTTCGCCGTCGCAACCGTCCGTTGCGATATGGAGCTGCCAGAATGCTTCGGACGTAAAGCGGCGGTTCTCCCAGTAGCGTTCACATACCATAGCCAACGTTGGTGTCTGCACCCGCCCCACGGAATACGTGCCGTGTCCGGCGGCGATGGATAACGCCTGTGTGCCGTTGATGCCCACGAGCCAGTCGGATTCGCTCCGCGCTTTGGCGGCGAGGTAGAGGTTGTCGTATTTGCTGCCGTCTTCGAGTTTCCGCAGTCCCTCGCGGATAGCTTTGTCGGTGAGAGAGCTGATCCACAGGCGCACGAAAGGAGTGGTGCAACCCGTATAGTGGTAGAGGTAGCGGAAGATAAGCTCTCCCTCGCGTCCGGCATCGGTCGCCACGATGATATGTTCGCTTGTGTCGAACAGTCTTTTGATGACTTTTATCTGCGACACCACGCCGCTGTCGGGCTTGTAACCTTTCTCCGTCCTGACCTGACGGGGGACGAGCGTGAATGTGTCGGGAATAATCGGGAGGTTGTCACGGACAAATCCGCGCACGCCGTAGCCGTCGGGCATGGCAAGCTGAACGAGGTGTCCGAATGCCCATGTCACGGCATAACCGCCTCCCTCGAAATATCCTTCCTCTCTCTTTGTCGCGCCCACGATGCGGGCGATTTCACGTGCCACGGAGGGCTTTTCTGCAATGATTGTCTTCATGTCTTCTTCTTTTTTGTTGATACTTTGGATTTTATTTTGGATTCAGTGGCGGACACGGGATTACATTTTCATGCCCTTGCCCGTTTTCTTCTGCGGCTTCTCCTGCTGCTGTTGCTGGCGGGCGTCCTTCGGGTTGGTCTGACCTTTCTGCAACGGCTCTCTCAGATTCTTTGTAGCCTCGTTGGTCTTGCCATCGTTGTTCACCGCCACCTGCGTGCGGCTCTCGTTGGACGGAGCAACCTGCTGTGCATTGTCAGGGTTCGTGTCGTAGCGGTACGGGCGTCCCTTCTCCGGGTTGAACTTGATATACATCGTGGCATGGAAGCCCTGCTTGTCGGTCACGTTCTCCAGCTTCACGGCTTTACCCGCCACATAGTCGGCTTTCTGCTGGTCGGTGAAGCTCACGCCGCTCCATTTGCTGATGGGGCGGATGCTGCCGTCCTCGTTCGTCCACGTGTTGCGGCGTTGCTCCTTCTTGGTCTGTGCGGCATTTTCCCCGCCCTGCGCCTGACTTTTCGATGTGTCGCCTTTGGTTTCCTGTGTCTGTGCGGTACGGGGCGACTTGCCGGTTCCCGGCACGAACTCCACGCCGCGCTGCTCCACGTTCACTTGCAGGGTGGTGACGAACTTTCTGCCGTCGTTGCGCTCGATGAGCTTGTCGCGTACGGGCAGTCCGGCGCGGAGCATGTCCCGCTCCTGCGTGGTGATTTCCGTCTTGCCGATGCGCTCCGGGATGCGCACCCTGCTTGCCGGAATGTCCGTGATTTCATTCGTCTTGCGGTCGATGCTGATGTAGGAGGGGATGATCTCGCCCGTTTCCCTGTCCACAATGTCCACGACCCTACCGAGATTGCCCGTTTCGCGGAGGTTCTTCCGGTCATTGTCGGAGAATTTGTGTTCCTTGTACTCATCCAGCTTCTGCTCCTTGCGGATGAAGTGCGGCACGAGGCTGATGTTTCCCTCACCGTCCTTCTTGAAGGAGAGGCGGGCGTCCAGCTCGAATGATTCGCCGCCGAAGGTCGGTTTGACCTTTACCAAGTCGGACTTGCCATAGTTGAGCATCTTCGTAAGGTCGCCGGACTTTTCAAGGTTGTCCCGCTTTACGCCCCATCTGTCCTCCAGCTCCTGCCAGTTGATTTTACTCTCGTCGATGGGCTGGTAGCCACGTTTGCCCTGCATCTGTTCGGATTTGTCCTGTTGCTGTTCTTTCCGTTGTTCCATGTTCTCCTGTTTTTGAGGTTCTTGTTTCTCTGTCTGTTGTGCTGCCATCTCTTCCTGCACCTTCTTCTCATAGTCGGAGGTGTCCACCTTGTGAGGGGCGAGCAGCTCCTTGTTCGCTTCGGGGTCTTTCAGCAGTTGCTTCATCACCTCTAAGAGATTTTCAGCTTGGTCTGCCGCAATGCGGTAGAAACCGAAGCGGCTGGGTTCCTTGCACTGCCGGAAGAAGTTCTTGAAGAAGTTGTCCAGCACGTCGCCATGTCGGTCGAATTGCAGGAAACTCTGCGCGTTCTCCGCTTTTGCGGGGGTGCGCTTGGGTGTGCCGTCCGCGTTCAGCCCGGCTACCACGCTGATCTCGCCTGTCTTCTCGTCACGGACTACCAGCACGTCCTTTTCGTCTTTTTTCTTTGCCATCTGAAAAATGTTTTAATGGGTTATTTATGAAAGAAATTATGGATACGAGCCTTGTAGAAGGCTATATCTTCCTTTTTGAAGTCCTTGATATGGTTGGAAAGGAATGTCAGCACGTCCTCCTCGCTGTAATAGGTCTTCTTGCCCAGCGTCTTGTAGGGCAATGCGCCTACGCTGCGGTAGCGTTGGAGGGTGCGTTTGCTTATCTGGAGCAACATGCACAAATCCTGATTGTCGAAAAGGCGGATGCTTTCCGTGATAGTGGGCTGTTTCCCCTCAGCCTTCATCGCCAGCAGCAGTTCGTCCTGACGGTCGAGCCGTTCCATCAGCTTCTGCATCCAGCCCTCGAAGTTGTTTCGTGTGAGCAGTTCCATGACCTATGTCCTCCTTCCTTTTGGTTTGCCGCCCGTGCGCAGCGTGTGGTTGTGGAACAGGGTGTCTATTGTCCCTTCCTCGTTCCTTACTGTGTTGTCCTCCAATAGCCGCAGTATCTCGGAAAGGCGGTAGCGGCAGCTTCCGCGTACCACCACATACTCGATACGGTGGTCGGTGCGCATACGCTGCATGGTGCGCTTGCTCACGTTGAGCATCTTCGCCGCCTGTGCCGTGTCAAGCAGCTTGTCTTCGGTTTCCCGCTTCCGTTTCTTCTCGTCCCTTGCCTCGCGGATGTACCCTGCGATGTTCGCAATCTGCGCCATCATCTCCTTGTAGGCGGAACTTTCCATTGTTATCACTTTCATGTTCAGTCCTTTCTTTTTGTTTCTGCGACAAAATTCGGCAATAAACAAAAGGGGCTTTAACAACTCACTACGTGACTCACGTAAGATTTTTGCGGAAGATGGCTCCGTAACCCGGTCAAACGGCGCAACAGGCAGCCTTTCAGCGGAAAACGATACGTCTTGTATGCCGTTTCGTTACCTTTGCGGCAAACTCTAAATGACATGAATATGGAAATAGTATCTATCGAGAAAAAGACTTTCGAGATGATGGTGGCGGCATTCGGCGCACTCTCGGAGAAGGTCGCCGCCCTGAGGCGCAAAAGCGACACGGGGCGCATGGAAAGATGGCTCACGGGCGAGGAGGTCTGCGGGCAGTTGAGAATAAGCCCGCGCACGTTGCAGACGCTGCGTGACAGGCGGCTTATCGGCTACTCGCAGATAAACCGCAGGTTCTATTACAAGCCAGAGGAGGTGAAGCGGCTGATACCGCTTGTCGGCACGCTCTATCCGCACGGCAGATGATTTGATTTATTCACCCACTGAATCCGAAGTTATGATGAACGAGAACAACGATGTTTTTACGATGGAAGACGAGCCGATAGCCTCTGTGGTGCAGGATATGCGCAAAGGCTCGAAATGGCTGTCCGCATTTCTGGAAAGCTACCGTCCTCCGCTGGACGGGGAACGTTACCTGACGGACGGCGAGGTGTCGGAACTGCTCCGTGTGAGCCGGCGCACCTTGCAGGAATACCGCAACAACCGCGTGTTGCCCTTCATACTTTTGGGAGGGAAGGTGCTTTACCCGGAAACGGGGCTGCGCGGGGTACTGGAAGCGAACTACCGCAAGCCGCTGGAGTGAGGCGGTTTCATGAAAAAGTAAACGGGTGACACCTTTTGTGGTGCTACCCGTTTACTTGTCTTATGGGGTATGTGCAATCAGCAATACCCGGCTTTTCCGTTCTGTATGAACATCACGTATGTCTGCCGTTTCTCTTGTGAGAGTGCCTTTCCCACCAGCCATGTGCGGAACAGGTGGGTGTTGTAGGTATTCACCCTGAAAGCGACCGGGATGATGATTTCAAGGGCGTACACGTCCGCGTGCAGCCCGTTTTCAAGCTGCATGTAGCGGCACACCTCGTAGTCGTTCAGCACGTCCGACTTGCGGACGGCTCTGATGGCGGCGTTCACTGCCGGGACGGTCGTATGGAACAATCCGGCTATTTCGGTGGCGGTCATCCACACGTCGTTACCGGTTACGCTGACTGCCTTGTCCTCGATGATGATTGTGTCACGTTTCATGGCTTTTCTTTTTAGATGGTGCAACCTGCAAATTCCTCGACGCCGTTCAATCTTGCGGCAAGGTTCTCCATGTCCTGATTGAGCTTCTCTTTGGTTATCTTTGCGTAAATCTGCGTCGTCTTTATGCTCTTGTGTCCGAGCATGGAGCTGACCGTTTCGATGGGAACACCGTTGGAGAGGAATATCGTCGTGGCTGCCGTGTGGCGGCTCTGATGCCACGTGATATGCTTGGTGATGCCGCAACGCTTGGCGACGGCACGGATACCGGCAAGGCACGTGTTATAATGCGGAACGGGAAATATCCTGCCGTCCCCGCACAGTCCCCGGTATTTGCCGATTATGCGGTTGGCGATGTCGAGCAGGCGGATGTTGGACACCACGCCCGTTTTCTGGCGGTTGATGTTTATCCACTCGTGTTCGTCGAAGTAGGTGCGGATATTCTCTTCCGTAAGGTTGCGCATATCCGCGAACGACAGCCCCGTGAAGGCGCAGAACAGGTAGAGGTCGCGGTACAATTCCTGTTTGGCGTTTTTCAGTTTCCCCTCCATCAGCAGGCGGATCTCATCTTTGGTCAGGAAACTGCGTGTTGTTTCCTCCTTCTTGATTTCATACTCGCGGAACGGGTCGCGCGTCAGCCACTCGTTGTTGATGGCGATGAATACCATCGTCCGTAACGGGCAGACGTACAGCCACACGGTATTGGTGCAGCAGTGCTTGTCCGTGCGCAGGAACATCTCGAAGTCGGAGATGAAAGCCGGGGTAAGCTCTTTTAGGGCGATGTCCTTCACATGGTAGCGGATGTCGAGGAACTCTTGCATGTGCTTGTAAACGGTGCGGTACTTCAGCAGCGTGCCTTTGGCTTTCATGCCTGCCTCCACCTGCTTCTCGTAGTCCTCGTTGTGCTGGCGGAACACCTGCATCAGCGTGTGGTAGCGGTGTTCCAGTCCGAGAAAGGCGTTCTTCACCTTCTCCGCCGTGACGAAGTTGTCACGCTCCATGATTTCCTGATAATGCCTGTTGATGCGTACCCGCATCTTGTCAAGCATACGGTTCGTTTCGAGTGCCGCCGTGCTTCTGCCCGTGACACGTCCACCTTTGGTGTCCCACAGTTTCGGATCGACAGTCAGTTTGCAGCTGAACTGTGTCTGGCTGCCGTCCACCGTGATGCGTCCCATGACGGGAACTGTCCCGTCCTTTTTCACTACCTGACGCTTGAGGTAGTAGATTACTGAAAATGTACTCTTCATTGTCCTTAATTTTTGGGTTTCAAAATTAGTTGGTGAAGAGTCCGGTGTTGGTACGCAAAACGGGGAGGAACGGCGCAATCTTTTTCCGTAACCTGATTTTTCGCATGAGTTATGGATAACTCACTATTCCTTAGAGCCTTGTTTCGCTATTCGTACCCGTTTGTCGCATTTTCGGGCATGGTTACGAACAAGTAACGTAGCGGCGTCAGGATTTGGCTTCGGCAGGGATTGTAATGGCTTCACGGATTATCGCCACTTCAACCAAAACCCTTGTAACTCAATTCTATCACTATATCTTTCCGCATTTCACTTTTTTGTAGTAACTTTGCAAACGAAATATACATCTCTTATGAAGATAAAGTTACGATGGTTACTCTATTTCAAGTTTTATAACTAAAGATGTACATCTCTTATGAAGATATGTATCTTTTTGAATGGCTTTGATATTCTTTTGTCATATTCGTTAATGATTATTATATAAATCACTTTATTCATATAGACATCAAAATGAGACTATTTGCCGTGTCTACAATAGATGCATCTAAAGAGGCAAGATAAATTCGGGTGGTTTGCTCCGAATCATGTCCCAATGCTTCACTGATAACAGATAAAGAGACATTTTTACTTTGAGCAATACTGGCCCATGCATGGCGGGCAACATAAGTAGTAAGTGGAATACCCAAACCCATCTGTTTGCCAATGTGTTTCAAATTTCTGTTGATACGGTGCGCTTCATTTTGGTATTGATGCCATTCGTCCATACCATTATTTCGAATAATCGGTAGTAGGTAGGGAATATCAGAGGTGTCGTATTTATCAATGAGTTCCTGCATGGGTTTTTCCCATTTGATAAACAATTGCTGACCGGTTTTATGTCTCCGGTAAGTAAGGATCCCATTTTGCAGGTCTTTCTTTTTCAAGAATGCCATATCCACAAAGGACATTCCACGTGTATAAAAGCTGAATAAAAAGATATCCCTGGCAAAGACCAGTGATTTTTTCGTCAAATTTAAGTCTCGTATTTCCCTAACCACATCTAAGGATACAGCACGTTTCCTTGTTTTATCAATGCCAGTATATACATGCTTAAAAGGATTTTGTTGGGCAACAAAACCTTGTTCTACCGCACGATTATAGATAGCTCTGAGATTACGCATATAATAGGAACTGGTGTTCGGACAAATGCCATTCCCTTTGAGCCAGCTTTCATAAGCTATCATCTGATTGGAGTCCAGTGCATCCAACGAGACATCACCACGGTTATTCAAGTAACGTTCAAAGCTATTCAAGGCACTCTGATAGGTACCCGCTGTACGTACCTTGCCTATTTTCCTCAATTCAACCAGCAGTTCTTTTCCGTATAAAAGGAAAGTGTAATTTCCTTCAGGAACAGTGTAAAGCTCTATGATGCGTTCCACAGTGAAAGGAGCATCTTCCTGAACCAAACGGTTGATGCATTTCTCTATTTTAACAAGGTCTTTATCAATTTGCTTTTTTAACGCAATAAGATAGTTTTTTCGATCTTCTCCACTTCCTGCCGAGACATCGATTTCACCGGAAGCAGAAATCCACTCACTTGAAAACAGTTTGTAACCGGTACGGATATGTCGTACCTTACGATGATGGATTATTTGATAATGAAGCGTTCCCTCTTTGAGGATAATGGATGAAGGGCTGAATTTTACTTTTACACTAGTCATAAACAATCAATTATTAGTTTAATACAGAATTATAAAAACAAGAAGCAATTCAAAATACTTCAAACTGTTATGTATACTTCCTGCTAAACTATTCTTGACTGATAAAAGATGCTTTATCTAAAAAAACGTCGCTTTAATGGCGTAATTATAAAGTGTATATTCGTGCAAATCAAAAGCTTTCTGTGCTCAAAGATAACGAAAAAACAAGCTTCAAAACATTTTTCCAAAAGATTCTTCATATAAAAATTGCAAGGACAAAGATCAATGGCAATTAAGAATTTGGATTGCATATTCGTGCCGGTTGAAAGAATAGACCGATAATCTGAATATCCTTCGGTGACTATCACTAGACTGTACGTTTAGTGCCAAGTTCGATATCGGGAGCAAAATCAACTGAAGGTAAAGATACCGTCTTGTCTTTTGTTGAGGAAACCAATTTACCGCTTAACAGAAAAATGACAAACTGCACTGTAACCAATATCAATAAAGATAATTTATTAAACATGACTGTCCGCTAAAACTTTTTGCTAATACAAAAATAGAACTGGTATCTCTTTTGAGATATCAGCCCTTTAGTTACGTTTGAGTTGCCACACAAAAAGGAGGGGGAGCAAAGCACATTCTGCCATTCATGCAAATGGATCCTTGATGCTGATAACTATTGCCTCGTACGCATCTATATCTATCTACATACACGTTTTTTTCAACATGCAACGCGTGTTACCCGGGTTCACTGTTCCTTTTATCCTTTCTGTATAGCTACTGCTAGGATTGTGCAGTTAGCTGATGCCTAACATGCTATTCATTTCTACTTCCTACATCGATTACTTACAATGTTTCAGTATGGATATAAACCAGGTGATGTTTCAAGGAAACATTATGACCAGACTATTTTTCCTTGCAGGCACCCTCGTAAATTCCCGGAATGCAGCAATATATACCATATATTGGGGGAGTTATTCCTCTCCTATCTTGTGTACCATTGCTCTAGAAGACCAAAATTGGATGAGCTGAATATGGGCAGTGTATTTCGTTTTACTCTCTGTAGCCTTGTAAATTGTAGGAATTAACTGAGGACTCACTACATTGACTGCACCTTTCGTTCTCTCTGCATGGCTGACAATGGGAATACAAAACCTCTATCTCTTTTTCAAATTAGGCAGAAAGCAAGCCACCAACCCCAACAAAGGCATAAAGGCACATACATTATAAACAGCCTCTATACCATACTTATCTGCCATACCTCCCAATATAGCCGAAGCGATACCGGCAATTCCAAAAGCGAAACCAAAGAACAACCCGGAAATCAAACCCAACTTATTAGGCAGCAATTCCTGTGCATACAGCAATATGGCAGGAAAAGCGGAAGAAAGCATCAGACCGACACAGAAACTCAGCACTACCGTCCATGCAAGCCCTACATGAGGCATCATCATACTGAATGGAGCCGTTCCAAGAATGGAAGCCCAGATAACATACTTACGCCCAGCTCTATCACCTACAGGGCCTCCCACCAATGTTCCGATGGCAGTGGCTACCAGGAAGACAAACAAAAAGAGCTGTGAGTCCTGAACAGTGACACCAAATTTATGGATCAGATAGAATGTATAGTAACTCGTCAGACTTGCCATATAGATATATTTGGAGAAGATAAGTATCAGCAGAATACTTATGGCAAACACCGTCATCCTTGAAGAAAGGGGACGTTCTATCTTTCCTGCCACGAGCATCGGGCTTTTCTTGATGTGGTTCAAGTAGGAACGGAACCAACGGCATATAGGAATCATCACCACGATGGCAATCAAGGCAAAAGCCGTGAAAAAAGCAATATGTCGCCTCCCATAAGGAGCTACCAGTAAAGCCACCAGCAATGGTCCAAGCGAGCCTCCCAAATTCCCACCCACTTGAAACAGAGACTGCGCCAGTCCGCGTTTTCCGCCAGAAGCCAGAAAGGCAATGCGCGACGCCTCTGGATGGAGTACAGATGAACCGATACCCACAATGAATACCGAAGCCAGCAGCCAATACAGATTAGTTGCAAAAGCCAGATTCATAATGCCGACCAAAGTAAAGCACATACCTATTGGCAATGACCAGGCAATGGGGCGCTTATCAAAGAACAATCCCATTAGAGGCTGAAACACGGACGCCGACATCTGATACACCAACGTAATCAGACCAATCTGGGCAAAACTCAAGGATAAATCCTCCTTGAACAAAGGGTATATCGCCGAAATGACCGATTGCAGCATATCGTTCAAGCAATGCGAAATACTCAATGCTATAAGAATTGGAAAAGCAATTCTACGGATAGGAGGTCTCTGATTCTGTATCATCTTATATTGTCTATTACAAAAACGGTGCAAAGGTACGTAAAAAACATATATCCAATCCACATTAAGACAAAACTCCCCGATTCCCTGCGCTGTTCAGCCGAGAATCGGGGAGTTTAATCTTTACCGGTCATCTTTATCAGTTCAGCAATCCCGGATTGGCTTCTATGGCTTCTTTCGGAATGGACAATGTATAACGGGCATCATCTTCTTCGAGTACATAACGCGTACCACCAAGCACTTTCTCCAAACGTGGACGAGTGGAACGACGAAGGTCAAACCAACGATGTCCTTCAAAAGCAAGTTCACGGGCACGCTCATCCAATATTTCCTGTACCAACGCTTCCTTATCCATAGCGTTGACAGCAATAGATTTTGCTTCGTAAGCCTCCGGTGCATAACGTTTCCGCATCAATTCCAGCAGGCGGGTACGTGCCTGAGGCAGTTGTCCTAGTTGAGCAGCAGCCTCAGCAGCCGTCAGATATATTTCACCTACACGGAAAGTACACAAATAGTTGTTACTTCCCGCCTTCTTGTTCTTCCTGAAACCTTTTTCATCCGCTTCAGCAAAATATTTATCCAGCCGAAGGTCGTTCTCAGCATAAAGGGAGAGAAAAACCGGAGTAGCCAGAGCAGCCCCATTGACTGTACTACTCAAAGGTGTCTCCAACGGAGTGATATTCTCTACGGAATTATAATTGTTAGGAAGAGTTGCAGCGTCATCATTCAAATCTACCAATACAGACTTCACGGCAAGCACTGCTTCAGCAGCATTCCAAGCTGCTTGCCACTCACCCTTGTAAAGGGATACACGCGACTGAAACGCCTCTACCGAAGCTGTATTGAAACGATATGAATATCTCTGCTCCCATTCTGCCTCCGTAACCAGTTTGCGCGCCTCATCAATATCTTCTTGGATGGAAACATAAACTTCTTTCACTGTATTGCGTTTCAGGACTTTCTCCAAATCAGTATCCAGTTTCAGTGGCATCGATTTGGTATCCAAAGCTCCCTCCTTAGTATAGGGCTGCCCATAAAGATTTACCAATAAGAAATGTACATAAGCACGGAGCATATACGCTTCTCCTACAAGCTGATTTATCTCTTCTTCAGTACCTTCTTTGATATCACTCTTGCTCTCTATAACATGATTGGCAATAAAAAGCACATTATAATACTTGGCCCATTCAAACGATGAGGTATAGGCATTGGGGGCAAGATCGTTCCAGCGCTCTATATCCATATAATAATTTTGATCATATTCATCATCCCGAACCTGCATCTCGTCGGAACGGAAACAAGCCATTCCCCGGTCACTGAATTTACTCACGTCCTTATAAGAACGGGCAAGCAACGCCCTATACTCAGCCAAAGAATTGGGAATGACACTACCGGTAGGCTGTATATCCAGATAGTTGTCGCATGCCGCAAGCAGAAGCATGCAGGCCATTATCATCAGACTTATTGTTTTCTTCATTTTCTTTCTGCTTTTGAAGTTAGAAATTCAAGTTCAAACTGAATGTAACCGACTTGGGTACGGGAGTTGCATAAGGATTGTACATCGACTCCGGATCCATGTAGTTATTATATCCCGAACCAAACACGAAGAGATTGCGTCCTTCAACAGATACCGTTGCCGAGTTCATTCCCAAACGCTTTGTCAGGAGTTCAGGGATACGGTAACCCAGACGCAGATTCTGCAAACGTACGTAGTTCAGCTTCTTCACCCAGATATCCAAATCTCTCCAGATGGTTTTAGAATCATACCAAGAGTACTCTTCCGGGTTGGAAGCACTCAGCATAAATGCCGGAAGCTCCGCATTCGGGTTTTCCGGAGTCCAGCGGTTCAGCACATCAGCATTATAGTTCTTGCCATAATCCGGATTGATGATGTCATAAGAGGGCTGCGTACGTACGTACCCACCAAACGTCAAAGAGAAATTGACATTCAACTCCCAGTTTTTATAGCTGAAGGTATTAATCAAACCTCCCGTATAAGGAGCATCGCTACTCCCGATATACGAATAGAAGGTCCTCTCTTCGGCTGCAGTTACATCGGAAGAGGCAATACCTATCCCCCACTCATCTTTCAGGCGGTAGAGTTCCTTCAAGGTCACTTTCTCTCCCTCCGGATTATAGAACATCATGTTACCTGTTTCCTTATCTACACCCGCAGTCTTCAGTGCAAAAATTGCTCCTACTGGATAGCCTTCACGCCCCGGAGTGGTCTGCTGTTCGGGAATATTTTCTTGCAGCACCTTATTACCGTTATAAGCAAAATTGAAATTTGTATACCAAGAGAAATTCTTCGTCGTTATGTTACGGGTAGACAAGCTGATTTCCACACCTTTGTTCTCCATACTTGCCCAGTTGACGTTCATAGAAGTAAAACCTGTCTCCAAAGGAAGCATGCGCAAAGCTATTAAATCGGTACCCTTACGGTAATAATAGTCCACACTCAGATTGATAGCCTGGTTCAATACAGAAAAATCAAAGCCTGCATTGACTGATTGCGTCTTTTCCCAACGCAACTTCTTATTGGGAGCGGAATTAATAACAATCATATCTTCCGACACACCGGGCAGAATACTTTCCGATCGGTAAGTACCCAGCAGGAACGGAGAGGTATTCTTATCAATATTTCCCTGCAGACCGTAGGATGCACGGAACACCAGGTTGTCCACCCACTTGGCCTGCTGCATAAACGGTTCTTGTGACAGACGCCACAATGCACTGACAGAATAAAGAGGAAGATAACGGTACTTCTTATCCACACCGAAAAGGTCGGAACCGTCAAAACGGATACTTCCTCCCACCGTGTAGCGGTTCAACAAAGAGTAAGAGGCCGTAGAGTAGAAAGATACATAAGCATTCTCCTTATACGTTGTCTGATGGAGCGGGAAAGACGTGGCGTAACTTTCGTTGGGGAAAATCACCGGTTTGGTCGTCAACGTCTTGCGGTCGAAGCCATACCCTGCCGAGAACAAGGTTTCATACCAAGTCTTGCGTAGTTCGGTACCCGCCATCACTTCCAACTCGTGAATATCATTGAAACTGTCACGATATTCTCCCATCGCCTTCCAGGTAATTTGTGAATTGGAATTCTCGTATGACTTCTGCATCCCCCCTTCGGGTAGAAAATGCTTCGTTTCCCCATCCTGAGAGTATTCGCTCAACTTGTAATAATAACGCATGGCATAACTTTCCCAGTCTGCTATCTCTTCTCTGGAAGTCTTTTCCAACTGATAACCGAACTGGGAAGTCAGCTTCCATTTGTCATTAAAACGAAGTTCCGCATCAAATATGGACGAAAAAGAATTCACTACGCTTTCATTGGACGTGTTCCGACGTTCCTCAAAGATATTAAACCCTAAATCCTTATCGGTATTATTCTGAATATCATAATCGTAATTATAGTTTCCATTTTCATCGTAAAGCTCGAAATACGGATTAGCCTTGCGCGAATAGAACACGGGATTGGACATGCCATATGCATCTGTCAGATAATTGGTATTTTTACGACGATTGGCAAACATGGAGGCACCCACCTTTAATATATTGTTTACTTTGTAAGACGTCTTTCCTACCAGGTTAAAACGGTCCATACTCACACCGTCCACATTTCCATCTTCTTTGTAATAGCCGAAAGAGGTATAATAAGTAACTCTTTCCGTACCGCCGGAAAGACTCAGATTATATTCCTGGCTGAAAGCATCACGGAAAAGAACATCTCCCCAGTCTGTATTTATATTCTTCAAACGGTTGATAGCAGCTTGCGTCTCACTGCTCAGAGCATCCCATCCTCCATTCTGAAAGGCAGACAACTCATTGTAATTGGAAAGAATATTATATACACCTCCTTTATGATTGTCCGGAGAATAGTTGTTACGGATCATATCCATTTCCAATCCTACTTTCTCCGCTGAGTTCAGCAAGTTCAACCGGTCAAGGCTCAATGTAGGAGTATAGGTAAATCGGGATGAGAAACTGATAACCGGTTTACCGACCTTCCCTTTCTTTGTCGTAATCACAATGACGCCATTGGCTGCACGCGCACCATAGATGGCTGTGGCTGCCGCATCCTTCAGAATGGTGATATTCTCAATATCCGCCGGATTCAAGCCCGCAATGGAAGATTGTTTCATGTTGGTGATGTCATTCAGTTCATCCGGTTCAGGAACATCCGTTCCCTCCAAAGGAATGCCGTCCAGCACCCATAAAGGGTCTTGTGTACCATTCAACGAAGCGGTACCGCGAATGCGTATCTTTGCCGGAGCACCCGGAGCACCTGAAGTCGGGCTGACAGAAAGTCCGGCAATTTGTCCGGCAAGTGCCTGATCAATACTTTTTACTGCACCAATAGTCTCATCCGATATATCCAATTTGGACACCGCTGCCGTCAGCTTGCGACGCTCCACCGTCTGATAACCCGTCACAACAACGGCATCGAGCATTTGGGAAGATACATGAAGTGTTATTTCATAAAATTCCTTCCCCGGAACAAGCTTTACTTCCAATACGTCATACCCCACGTAGCTACAAAAGAAACGGGTTATCCCGGCAGGTATAGCTATAGAGAACTGACCATCCACATCAGTAATAACCCCCATTGTAGTCTGAGCACTTCCCGCCTTTTTCAAGTCTTCCGGAGTCACATAGATGGAAGCACCGATAAGCGGTAGGTTATCCTCTGAAGATATTACTACGCCCTGGACTTTTTTCTCTGCAGCAAAAGCAGATGACAAAACTCCCACAAGGCATAGCAAAACGATTAATACACGTTTTTCCATGCGTTACATATAAAATTAAATTAATACTCAAATTAGGGATTAAGGATTAGCGGTTAGTTACTAACGACTTATCCCTAACCCTTAATCGCTAATCCCTAATTCTTCATTCCTAATGCTGTATTGATACGCAAAATCAAATCCTTATAATGATATCTAGTGGCTATATCCGATGTACCTAAACGGCTCTGAAGCAGTTCCTTGATGCGGAGCAACTCACCACGCTTCACTGAAATGACATCAGATACGCGGTTTATCTGCGAACCGTAGAAGTTCAGTTCGCGGTGGGCCCCCATACGGTCGGCATCCAAAGTCTTACCAACATGCTCGTCACAACTGCAAAGGGCAGTCTGGTGGTCCAGCAAGAAGTGGTTGTCCATCAGTTTTTTGTTTATTTTCACTCCTTCGCTTTCGGCAGCTGCCGTAATCAGCGCATCTACGAAATTCTTCTGCAAGGCGCGTGTCATGACGTCCGGCAAAGCACCGCGTTCCGTAGTGGCAAAGATGTTGCGATGCAGGCCATCCATCAGCTCTACCACCGTGAAAGCCTTTTTGCCGTTCACCGATTCGTTCTCCAACATACGCATCAGGCGGTTGTTGCCCAGCAAATCCCAAAGGATATAGGATTGGGCATTCTTCAACACCTGTGTCGGTGCATTCTCCACTACGCCCAGCGGAGTGTTGCGCAGCAAGTAGGTGTACTCTCCCACTTCCGTGTCGAACAGCCATTTGGGATAGGTCAGCACTTCGTCCAGCAGGAACTTCAAGGCTGCTTGCTGCTTTTCTTTTTCTACGAAGGTATAGGTTTTCTGTCCGTCGCCCACAACGGTGTTTTCTATATAGATACCACCGATGTTTGCCAATACATGATAGAGGTAATTGTTCCATTGGTTGATAACCGCATAGTATAGGCGGGAAGCTTCTTCATAAGTCTGTCCTTTCTCGCCAGTGGTAGTCCATTGGATGATTTGAGGAACAATACGCTTCAAGTTCTCAATACCCAGCAGAGATGAGCGGACAGCATCATCGCCCAAATCTTCATTCTGTGCACGCGGGTCTACGGCATCACGCACATCCTGCGCCTCACTATATTTATATAAACGGTCTGCATGACGGCTCAGGAAGTCGGCAAGCAAATCCTTCTCCGCCTCTGGGGTTTCTTTACCATACCAACGATAGCCGTATTCTATGGCAAACATATCATACGGACCGATATGGGGAGAAAGCGCCGTAACACCGTCACCCGGCTGTGCCACATAGTTGAAACGTGCATAGTCCATGATAGAGGAAGAAGTGGTATTCATACAATCCGTAAATGTTTTGGAACGCAGGGAATCTGTCGGAAAAGTCCAGGAAGCAATCATATTGTGACGCAAACCCAACGAGTGCCCCACCTCATGGCATGCCACAAAACGCATGGCATCACCCATCAGTTCATCCGGCAGCTTTACTCCTCTTGCTTCAGGACGTACGACACCGGTTTGCACTGTAATCCATTCCTGGAGCATACCCAGCACATTATGCCACCACATGATGTCCGCTTCCAATATCTCGCCAGAACGTGGGTCAAGGATAGAAGGTCCCATGGCATTGGCTTTGGTGGAGGCCGCATAGGTCAGCACAGAGTAGTTCACGTCATCCTTATCCACATTCATACTGTCCGTTAACTCCCTTGCGACGATGGCATTCTTGAATCCGGCACGTTCAAAAGCAGCCTGCCAATCCTCAATTCCCTGCTTGATATATTTCCGCCAACGACGGGGAGTGGAGTTCTCGATATAGAACACGATTGGTTTGACCGGTTCCACCAATTCACCACGAAGATAACGCTCCCGGTCTTCCGGTTTCGGTTCCAGACGCCAGCGGGTGATGAAGGGTTTCTTGTCTACACGCTGCTGACCGTCACTGTAATTCAATAACGGATTGGTAAAGTAACCTACACGCGGACTATCCAGACGTCCCATCATCGGTTTCTCCGGCAACAGCAACAGAGAGGAACTGACTTCGACCGTAACAAACACAGTCGTTGTTCCCTCAGTCACCTTAGTTGTCAACTCGGAAGTAGCTACCACATTGTTCTCAAAAGCTTTGATAGATAAAATGCGGGAGAGATTTTTGATGGCCGAAGTTCCCAGGTTGATATTTGTAAAGACATTATTGATGCTCGTCTCCGTACCATCATAAATATCGTTGACCTTGACCACTATCATGGTAGAGTCATTATTGAATGCTTCTATCTTGAAACCGGCTATCAGCGGAGAAATATAATTATCCAGTACGGACTGCCGTATGGCATCCTCATCCGGCGCCAATGGAAGAGGACGGCTCTGACGTACCAACAGCTTGTTGGCAGCCTTGTCCAATTCAAAACGCACCATCTGATTTTCGTAATTCGTACCACGGTTCACACCCGCCTCATTCAGTTCGGAAGGAACACGCTGTAATTTATTTACTACCAGCATATCACGTCCCAGCAGCCTTGCCGGCACTTCAAAGTAATAATCGCTCTTCTTCTGGTAAACATTGAACATTCCCTTGCAGGCAATAGCACCTGAACCCGTCAATTTCTCGTAGTCGCTCTTGGATTGAACGCTGTCCTTGGCTTCACTCTTCTTTTTCTTACGGAACCATCCCATAGCTTCGGAAGAAGCAAAATCAGATGTACCGGCATGCAACAATACGGCAGGCTCACACATGAGTACTCCCGCAACTGCCACGACTGGCAGGATTGTCTTCAATTTCATCAATTCAAACTCTAACTTTAATGCAACAATTACTCCGTTAACTCTCTCTCTTTGACGTATGTTAATAAATACCAACCGCCAGTTTGTTCTACCTCCATAGAACGGTAAACGGGGCACAAAGATACAAAAAGTATATTTTAAAAGTCACTAAACAACGCTCATTTATGTTTTTTCCATAAACAATATGAAGACTTTTATATATTATTATTTTTTCTCCAATCCTTTATCATTGCTTCTTCACATGAAATTTTGTACCACTGACACCAAATAATCTTCCCCAATTGGCGGCAAAACAATGATAATATTGTATCTTTGCACCGTTTTTAACTTAGAAAATAAATAAGATAACAACGATATGATAGCTAAAATCAATCAGCTTCTGCAGGAAGTAGAGGCACTGAAAGCCGCTAACCCCGAGGAATTAGAGGCACTCCGCATCAAATACCTCAGCAAAAAAGGAGCCATCAATGACTTGATGGCAGATTTCCGCAATGTAGCCGCCGAACAGAAAAAAGAGGTGGGTATGCGCTTGAACGAACTGAAAAACAAAGCACAAGAAAAGATTGCCGCCTTGAAGGAACAGTTCGAAAGCCAGGATACTGGTTGTGACGATATTGACTTGACTCGTTCAGCCTACCCGATAGAATTAGGAACCCGCCATCCGCTTTCCATCGTGAGAAACGAAATCATCGATATATTTGCCCGTATGGGATTCAATATCGCCGATGGACCGGAAATGGAAGACGACTGGCACGTATTCTCCTCCATGAATTTTGCCGAAGACCATCCGGCACGCGACATGCAGGATACATTCTTCATCGAAAATGATACAGAAAACGTATCGCACAGCATCATTCTTCGCACACACACATCCAGCGTGCAAAGCCGTGTTATGGAGACCACGCAGCCTCCTATCCGCGTACTTTGTCCGGGACGTGTATACCGTAATGAGGCCATCAGCTACCGTGCACACGCATTCTTCCATCAGGTAGAAGCCTTATATGTAGACCGCAATGTGTCTTTCACTGACTTGAAGCAGGCCTTACTGCTCTTTGCTCAAGAGATGTTCGGCAGTAACACCAAGATTCGTCTGCGTCCTTCCTACTTCCCCTTCACCGAGCCGAGTGCCGAAATGGACATCAGCTGTAATATCTGCGGCGGCAAGGGCTGTCCTTTCTGCAAGCATACGGGTTGGGTAGAAATTCTGGGATGCGGTATGGTAGATCCGAATGTATTGGAGCTGAACGGAATAGACAGCAAAGTGTATAGCGGATATGCCCTGGGTATGGGTATAGAACGCATCACCAACTTGAAATACCAGGTGAAAGACCTTCGTATGTTCTCTGAAAATGACACACGCTTTCTGAAAGAATTCGAGAGCGCTTACTAAATATAGTGAATAACGGCTAGTGATTAGTGATTAATAAGTTGCGCATTTTCAGCATATCATTAATCACTCATCACTAACCACTCATCGCTAACCACTATTTTTCGCTATGGCAAAAGACAAACTTGTAACTTCCGGCTATTGCCTTATCCTGGCTGCCAATTTCCTTTTGTATTTTGCCTTTTATCTGATACTACCGGTTCTTCCATTCTACCTGACTGAGGTATTCCATACCGGAAATGCAGCAGTGGGTGTCATCTTGTCATGCTACACCATTGCCTCGCTCTGCATACGCCCGTTCTCGGGATACCTGCTCGACACGCTAGCCCGCAAGCCTCTTTATCTGGTGGCATACTTCATCTTTATCACCATTTTCGCAGGTTACATGTTAGCGGGAGTCCTATCTTTATTCATCATGTTGCGGGTTGTCCACGGCCTTGCATTTGGAATGGTGACCGTAGCGGGAAATACAATTGTGATTGACATTACCCCTTCGTCCCGTCGCGGCGAAGCCGTAGGATATTATGGACTGATGAACAATACAGCCATGAGCTTCGGCCCGATGATTGGTCTTTTCATGCATGACATATATTCCTTTGAAACGATTTTTGCCTGCTCGCTCATATCAGGAACTATCGGTTTTGTTGCCGCATGCCTCGTCAAGACCCCACCCAAACAACCTGTCAAACGAGAACCTATCTCATTGGACCGCTTTGTGCTGCTGAAAGGTATCCCGGCAGGAATCGCACTGCTACTGCTCTCCATACCATATGGCATGACAAGCACTTATGTAGCCATGTATGCCAAAGAAATAGGAATTACCTTGAATTCCGGATTGTTTTTTACTTTTATGGCCGTCGGCATGGCAGTGTCCCGTATGTTCTCCGGCAAACAAGTGGATAAAGGACGTATCACCCAAGTCATAACTTTAGGACTATATCTGGTATGTAGCTGTTTCTTCATATTATCCGCTTGCGGACTACTGATGAAGACCGTCCCGGAACTGACAAACATATTGTTTTTTATGGTTGCCCTCCTATTGGGAGTAGGCTTCGGGACGATGTTCCCCGCCTTCAATACGCTGTTCGTAAATCTGGCCCCCAACAACCAGCGCGGAACAGCCACCTCTACCTACCTGACTTCATGGGATGTAGGCATTGGCATAGGCCTGACAGCAGGAGGTTATATCGCACAGATTACCTCTTTCGATATGGCATATTTTTTCGGAGCCTGCCTCACGGTTATCTCCATCTTTTATTTCAATCTGAAAGTATCTCCTCACTATCATAAAAACAAATTAAGATGAGAAAGAAAGAGCGTTATGAAAAAATCCTTGCTTGGTTTAGGGAGAACGTTCCCGTAGCCGAAACAGAGTTGCATTATGACAATCCGTTCGAGCTGTTGATAGCAGTTATTCTCTCTGCACAATGTACGGACAAACGCGTCAATATGATTACCCCTGCCCTTTACCGGGACTTCCCTACTCCCGAAGCACTCGCCGCTACTACTCCCGACGTGGTATACGAGTATATCCGCAGCGTGTCCTATCCCAACAACAAGGCCAAGCACCTTGTAGGCATGGCCCAAATGCTGGTGAAAGACTTTAAAAGTGAGGTCCCCGATAGCCTTGAAGAACTGGTAAAACTGCCCGGCGTAGGCCGCAAAACAGCCAATGTCATCCAATCCGTCGTTTTCAATAAAGCGGCTATGGCGGTAGACACACACGTGTTCCGCGTCAGCCATCGCCTGGGCCTGGTATCAGATAAATGTACAACTCCGTTCAGTGTCGAAAAAGAATTGGTAAAACATATACCGGAAGCAGATATCCCCATAGCTCACCACTGGCTTATCCTGCACGGTCGCTATGTATGCCAGGCACGTACTCCACAATGTGATACCTGCGGTTTGCAATTAATGTGCAAATATTACTGCCAGAAATATAAAGTTAGCAAAGAGAACGGCAAAGACAAAGAATAAACAACGGTTTCATAGCAAAAAAAAGAAATAAATGCTAACTTTGCGCTCACTAAAAAGAATTTAATAACACTTTTAAATAAAATAGAGTATTATGACAATTGATCAATTTAACTTTGCCGGAAAAAAGGCATTCGTTCGTGTGGACTTCAACGTACCCTTGGACGAAAACTTCAACATTACAGATGATACCCGTATGCGTGCCGCTCTTCCTACACTGAAGAAGATTTTGGCCGATGGCGGCAGTGTAATTATCGGTTCTCACCTCGGTCGTCCGAAAGGCCCGGCTGACAAGTTCTCTTTGAAGCACATTCTGAAGCATCTCGAAGAGTTGTTGGGTGTTGAGGTGCAATTTGCTAACGACTGCATGGGCGAAGAAGCTGCCGTAAAGGCTGCCGCTCTGCAACCGGGTGAAGTGTTGTTGCTCGAGAACCTCCGTTTCTACGCTGAAGAGGAAGGCAAACCCCGCGGTTTGGCTGAAGATGCTACAGACGAAGAAAAGAAGGCTGCCAAAGCTGCTGTTAAGGAAAGCCAGAAAGAATTCACCAAGAAATTGGCTTCTTATGCAGATTGCTATGTAAACGACGCTTTCGGTACCGCTCACCGTGCACACGCTTCTACTGCATTGATCGCTAAATATTTCGACAAGGACAACAAGATGTTCGGTTACCTGATGGAAAAAGAAGTAAAGGCTGTTGATAAAGTTTTGAACGATATCCAACGTCCGTTTACCGCCATCATGGGTGGTTCCAAGGTTTCTTCTAAGATTGAGATCATTGAAAACCTGCTGAACAAGGTAGACAACCTGATTATTGCCGGCGGTATGACTTATACTTTCACTAAAGCTATGGGCGGCAAAATCGGTATTTCTATCTGCGAAGATGACAAACTGGATTTGGCTCTTGACCTGATGAAGAAAGCAAAAGAAAAAGGCGTAAACCTTGTTTTAGCTGTTGATGCCAAGATTGCAGATTCTTTCTCCAACGATGCCAACACCAAGTTCTGCCCGGTTGACGAAATTCCTGACGGTTGGGAAGGTCTTGATATCGGTCCTGAGACTGAAAAGATCTTTGCAGATGTCATCAAGAACTCCAAGACTATCCTTTGGAACGGTCCGACGGGTGTATTCGAATTCGAGAACTTCACTCACGGTTCACGTGCTGTAGGCGAAGCTATCGTAGAAGCTACCAAGAACGGTGCTTTCTCACTCGTAGGTGGCGGTGACTCTGTAGCTTGTGTCAACAAGTTCGGCTTGGCAAGCGGCGTGTCTTACGTATCTACCGGTGGTGGTGCATTGCTTGAGGCAATCGAAGGAAAGATTCTTCCGGGTATCGCTGCTATCAACGAATAAAAACAAGTAAAATAACATCCAAAGGCAGCTCTTTGAAAAAAGGGTTGCCTTTTTTATACTATCCTTATCCCTAATAATGAGACGAATTCTACTATCCTGCATCCTTTTATCAGCCACATGCATCCTGAAAGCACAAAATGCTTGTCTGAATGATGTAGTCAACACTTTAAAAGACCGCATTTCCCTCTCCGGCTATGCCCAAGTGGGATATACATACGATGATGCGGGCGAAGGTACCAGCAATACTTTTGATATAAAGAGAGTTATCTTTATGGCACGCGGTAAAATCACCGATAAATGGTCGGCTTACTTCATGTACAGCTTTGCCAATACCGGGAAAATCTTGGAAGCCTACACGGAATACCGTTTTCTCCCTCAACTCACAGCACGTATCGGACAGTTCAAAACCATGTATACCATTGAGAACCCAATGTCTCCCTGCTTTGTCGAATTAATAAACTGTTATTCTCAAGCTGTCAATTACCTGGCCGGTATCAATGGCAGTGATCCCTTGTATGGCTCTGCAAGCGGTCGTGATATGGGATTACTAATTTATGGAGACTTGTTTAACTCTTTGATGACTTATAACCTTGCCATCATGAACGGACAAGGCATCAACCTAAAAGACAAAAACAATCAAAAAGACATTGTAGGCAGCTTTATGGTACATCCATTGAAATGGTTGTCCGTCGGCGGTTCTTTTGTTAAAGGAAAAGGATGCGCCGTAGCCGTTTCTTCCATTAATCCGGATATAGCCATAGGAGAGAATTACGCCCGAAACCGCTGGTCGGCAGGTGCTACCATCAAAACAAAATCCGTAGATGTACGTACAGAATACTTGGCTGGAAAAGACGGACACGTTAAAAGTGATGGTTACTATGCAACCGTATCTGCCCATGTGCTTCCCAAATTTGACGTAATAGCCTCTTATGACTATTTCAACAAAAATAAAACTATTTCCGATAAACAGACCAATTATGTAGCAGGTGTACAGTATTGGTTCTATCCCAAATGCCGTCTGCAAGCCCAATACACATACTGTAACCGCCATAAAGGAGAGAATTCAAACCTGCTTCAAGCCCAGTTGCAAGTTCGTTTCTAAAAATGAAAAATGAGAAATTCCGAACTTTTTGGCATTCTTTTTGTAGTTTTGTAGAATACATACCTCAAAAGATACTGATTTATGAACGAACAAGCCATACAAGAGCAATATCAGCATATTGTCGCTCTACTCAAGCAGCAACGGCTGAAGGAAGCGCAATCCCAACTGGAAGCCTTTCTTTGGAACAGCGGTGACTGGCCACTCCGTAACCGTTTGGAACAAGCACAAACATCCTATCAGTATATGCTGCAATACATGTGCCAAGGAATCGACGATCCTGAACGTCAGAAACTATATCGTCAGATTCTGACCGAAACTTGGGAAGTCGCTGACCAGGCACGTCTGTCTCTCCTTGACGGAGTTTCCACGCACTATTACCATTCCCTGCGCAATAACCGGGAACGCCTCCCCAAAGAATACAATATTGCCGCACTACAGAAGGTATTGGAATCTTTCCCTGATGACTTGGCCGTTTGTCAGCTGATGCCGGACAACCAAGGTCTGGACGCCCTACTTCAACGGCACGAACAAACCGCCCAGGTCCTTTTTCTTTCCACATGGAGCAACAGCGACTGGTCTACAGAAGACGAACAGCAAGCTAAAGGATTACTGGAATCAGAAATGCTTCCCGTCAATGATTTGTGCCTGTTCACCAGTGCCGTCATGCTCAGTCTGATGGAGTGCTTTGATACCCGTAAATTCTCATGGTTGCTGGACGCCGTAACGCATGCAAATACGCAAGTAAACCAACGGGCTTTGGTAGGTATCGCTTTCGCACTTCTTTTTCATCCCACCCGTCTGTCGCTTTATCCCGAATTGACAGCCCGCCTTTCCCTGCTCAATGAAGACAGCAGTTTCGGCAAGCAACTGAACCGTATTTATATCGAGCTGCTCCGTAGCCAGGAAACGGAAAAGATAGACAAGAAGATGCGTGAAGAAATCATTCCGGAAATGATGAGGAATGTGAACATCATGCGCAACATGAAATTCGGTTTTGAAGAGAACCCTGAGGAAAACGATCTTAATCCAGATTGGGAGAAAGCTTTTGAAAGTTCCGGACTGGGAGACAAGATACGAGAGATGAACGAATTACAGCTGGAAGGCGCTGACGTCTATATGAGTACGTTTGCACAACTCAAGACTTATCCGTTCTTTAAGGAACCGTACAACTGGTTCTATCCGTTCGACATGCATCACTCCAGCATCATCAAGGAATTCGGATTCAAGCCTACCGGAGACAATGCCATCCTCTCCCTTATCCTCCAATCCGGTTTCTTCTGCAATAGTGACAAATATTCCCTTTGCTTTACAATGGCACATATACCACAGTCACAGCGTACGATGATGCTCAGCCAGATGACTTCTCAGGATCTGGATGCACTCATGGACGAAAGCAAATCCTCCGCTTTGCGGCAGTATGCCGAACGACCGGATGTCATCAGCAACCAGTATGTCCACGACTTATACCGTTTCTTCAAATTAAGCCAGCGCAGACACGAGTTCCGTGACATCTTCAAGGAAGAGATTGCCCTGCACCGTATCCCGGCACTCAAAGAGATTCTGTGCAAACCCGAGCTGCTGATTACCATCGCCGACTTCCACTTCCGCAAAGAACACCCGGCAGAAGCATTGGAGCTTTATAAGGAATTGATAGCCTTGAACCATGCAAATGCAGACATTTTCCAAAAGGCTGGCTATTGCCTGCAAAAGGAAAAGAGGTATAAGGAAGCGATAGACGCCTACCTGAAAGCCGATGTACTAAAGCCCGACCATGTCTGGACAATCCGCCATCTCGCTACGTGCTACCGGCAGATAAGGGACTTTGCCTCTGCACTGGAATACTATAAGAAAGTGGAGGCAATCCAGCCGGAAAGCCATAATGTCCTTTTCTACGCCGGAAGCTGCCTTGCCGAACTGGAAAGATATGAAGAGGCTCTGCAATATTTCTTCAAGCTTGATTTCATCGAAAGCAATTGTATCAAAGCATGGCGTGCTATAGGCTGGTGTTCGTTTGTCAACGGCAAGTATGAGCAAGCAATGAAGTATTACGAAAAGATACTCACCTCCAAACCACTCGCGGCAGACTATCTCAATGCCGGACATGTTGCTTGGAGAACGGGCAAAATAGAAAAAGCTGCAGAACTTTACAGTAAAGCAGCTTTGGAATATGGCGGGCAGGAGATTTTTAGAGAAATGTTCGGTAAAGACAAAGAAACACTTGTCAGACAAGGAATCAGTGAAAAAGATATCCCTCTAATGATGGATCTGGTTTAGATCTCCAACAACTCCCTGTACAGTCTCTGTACGGGGAGCCCCATTATATTATAGTAACTCCCGGATATGTTTTCCACCCCAATGAATCCAATCCACTCTTGTACACCATAAGCTCCGGCTTTATCCATGGGTTGGTATTTGTCCACATAATAGGCAATTTCCTCTTCGCTCAGTTTAGCAAAACGCACTTCTGTTGCCGCTGCAAAACTGCGTTGCCACTCAGTAGTAGTGATGCACACACCGGTAAACACTTCATGGGTACGTCCGGACATGTCGCGCAACATCTGCATGGCTTCTTCCCTATTCTTGGGCTTTCCGAGAACTTGTC
Organism: Bacteroides sp. CACC 737; assembly: GCF_013874375.1. Classification (NCBI taxonomy): domain Bacteria; kingdom Pseudomonadati; phylum Bacteroidota; class Bacteroidia; order Bacteroidales; family Bacteroidaceae; genus Bacteroides; species Bacteroides sp. CACC 737. The sequence continues at coordinate 524,995 of NZ_CP059408.1, read as the reverse complement.
CATCCAGCCAGACAATGGTATCTGCCGTAATCATCAATTCGTCCGGATGCATCATATCACGGTAGGCATCCGCCTTTTCCCTGGATATGTAGAGAGGAATATCCGCTCCCCGCAATGTCTCGGGATAAGATTCATCCACATCGGGCAAAGTTCTTACTTCATATTCCACTCCCAAACCAGCCAGCAATTCTTTCCTTCGCGGAGAATTGGAGGCGAGAATCACCTTATATTTCTTCAGATTATCTAACATCATATCATTTACGATTTGACGATTTACAATTTAACGATTGAAACAACTACCAACCGAAAGCTTTTTCATCTGCCATCCAAAGCCCTTGCACTTTCAATACCTGTTCCACAATGTCGCGACCACAGCCATAACCGCCTTCTGCATACGAAATATAGCGAGCCACAGCCTTTACCTCAGGCACAGCATCCTTAGGACAACACGGCAAACCACACTCACGCATCACCTCCAAGTCGGGAATATCATCACCTACATACAATATTTCCTCGTCCTTCAAGCCATGACGGTCACGGAAGTCATGGTAATCATGGATTTTAACAGAAGAACCCATATAGATATTTCCATCCTCAAAACCTAAAGAAGTAAAACGCTTGCGGACCGCTTCTGTACGTCCACCCGTAATTATACCCAGCAACACCCCTTGCTTAGCAGCTAAATGCAGGGAATAACCATCCTTTATGTTGACCGTACGCAGAGGTTCACCCTCTGAACTCATAGGGATAACATTGGCACTCAGCACACCGTCCACATCAAAAACAAGGGCTTTTATCTTTTTCAAATCATAGTTTATGGTACTCATTGCACTTTTTTCTTGTTCATTATAATATACCTATATACAGCAAAACATTCGTTCAAAAGAGGCAAGCATCGGCGTCCGGTTATCTTATTGCCAACCGATGTATATTCTCGCTAATCTCCCGATATAGTTCCAGCATTTGCGGCTCATCGGCAAGCATCCGCAGATGCTCGTCAATGACATTCTCATCATAGCGCACAGCCGGTCCTGTCTGTGCGGCAAGCGGTTCCAGCTCATGCACCTTACGGGCCGTCTCGTCTATCAAGGGAAGCATTGCCTCGAACGGCAACCCGTACTTTTTCAGCAGTTCAGCAGCCAACACATACATGTGATTGGTAAAATTGCACGTAAACACAGCCGCCAGATGCAAACTTTTGCGCTGCTCAGAACTTGCTTCATACACTTTTTCCGATAGGGCTGAGGCAATATCCTTCAGAAGCCGCACATCCTCTTCCGAGTTGCCTTCCACAAAAAACGGTATCTGTCCAAAATCCACTTCACGCTGCTTACTGAAAGTCTGCATCGGATAAAGCACTCCATGACGCGCAACATGCCCCTGCCAAATATTCATAGGAATACTGCCGGCTGTATGCACCCATAAAGCATTCTCCTTTCCAGAAACAATCTGGGGTAATAATTCCACAAAAGCCGCGTCCTTCAGCGAAACGATATAAAGCTGCGCCTCCTTCGTAACCGCCTGCAGATCCGTGGTATATACCGCCTCCACCATCTGTGCCAAGTCCTGCGCCGATTCTTTTGTACGGCTGTAGACCTGCACAATACGGAACCCTTTCCGATAAAGAGCCTTTGCCAGATTAGTAGCCAGATTTCCGGCACCGATAAAGGCAATAGACGTATCTTCTATACTTCTTCCCGCCATACACTTATCTTGTTGCCAACCAATACAGAATAGCCCCTAATACCAGCAATGCCAGTGGCAACAGATAAGCCGACATCGTACCGAGCAAAGCCGTTATCAATCCGAAGTTCAATATCAGCCATAAGCCTATCAATACCAATCCCACCGACTTGTCATGCTTGAACAGCAAAAAAATCACTGCGGTATACAGCAGAAAATTATCCTTATTCATCACCCACGGCAAGCCGATTGCAGAGAAATGCACCAATTTGTCTACCAAATAAAGAATACCGAATACAATCAGTGTGATGGCAGTGGCCTTATACGTATCACGGTTATTGTTTGCTTTTGCTGCACTCACTGTTACTTTCCTCCGTATTTATTGATATGTATCTTTTCCCACTGCAGATTGTCTTCATTGAAAGGCTTACGCTCCATCCCCTTATGACCGATAGCAATAACACTGAGCACCTGCAGCTGCAAAGGAATATCCAGCACCTCGTGCACATACTCGCCTGAAGGCATACCGGAAGCCGTAAAACGTTCTCGCACCTGCACCCAGCAGCTTCCCAGTCCCATATCTTCGGCCTGAAGTTGCAGGTAAATGGAGGCAATGGAGGCATCCTCTATCCACACATCGCTTGCCAACGGGTCGGCAACAACCACTACTGCCAATGCCGCATCGGCAATAAACTGCGATGCCTGCTCCTTGCAATAGGACAATTCCTTCAATTTATCCTTCTCGTCTACCACTATAAACTGCCATGCATTGCTACGCTTCGACGTGGGTGCCATCAAAGCAGCTTTCATCAAAGTAACGACTTGTTCTTGTGTCAATTCTTCTTCTGTAAACTTCCGCATGCTGCGGCGGGCTTTTATCAATTCACTGAAACTTTCCATAACATATTCGTGTTTAGCGAAGGCAAATTTAGATAAAATATCCGGGAATGGCGAATAAAAGCCCTTACAATCTTCTCCCCGCTTCCTTTTGTATCAGACAAGCAGATAGGCGGTATCCGGAGCAACCGAAAATTCCTCTAAATAGATTATCCAGTCGGTCACATCCTCTACCGTAAACCACGCTTCATCACCCTCGTGCATGTGGCTGACGTCGTAAGGTTCTTGTATAAGCTGTCCCTTGAAGCGCTCTCCATCAAACTCCAACAGCTTAAACCAAATATGTTCGCGGTCGTCAGCCTGCTCGGCACTGTCTGTCTTCAAGCCAATTTTAAGCAAGATAGAGCTTTCGTCCTTCTTTGCCATGTATTTCACAAGACCGAAACGCTCGCGAGCCAACGCACTCATGCGATTGGTCTCACGGGTACTAATAAAGAATAGTGGATTCTCACCCCACATGCTATCGTATTCGGACACCTTCCGCAGTCTGCCCTTTTTCTCGTCGTCCTCACTCGTATAGATGAACACGGGTGCCGTGCGGCCGTTGTGTCCTTCCTCACGGTCGTCCGCACTGCCAAGAGCGAGGCTTCGGTACTCATCCAGCGCCTTTGTCCACGAAACGTAGGTGGCCACTATCGGCAAACGGTCATTCAACATTCCGATATATACGCCAGCACCTGGTTCGGGAGTCCTATCGTCTTTATCGAGCAGATGACTGGCAAGGGTGGAAATCAAGTAATAATGGTTGTTGTAATTCTCCTTGTCTGATTTCAGAATCTCAAGTTCATACAAACCGCAACGGTTCAATCCGTGCGTATGCAACCACACCTCGCCTCCTTCATCAGTCACAGCATGTACCGTAAACAAAACACTCGTTCCGGGAACTACCGCCGAGTCGGCAGCTAGAGTGGCCCACCGAGCACAAACCAGTTTCTCGGCACTTTCGTCCACAATGGCAAGCAGGTCGGGCACCATAGCTACAGCAATCTTCAGTTGCAGATGGTAGGACTTCTGCCCGTCAACGCCGAACTTCATGAACACCGTAAGTGCCCTATCGGCTCTGCCAATAGCATATAGTTCTTCGTCAGTGAAATAATAATCCCGACGATTAAACATATCAGGCATTGAAAAATCACCTTCATAGAAGCCTATTTCATACACTTCGCCATCATATCCTACTTCCATATATCCCGGTTCGTCTTCATCAGGCAAACGTTTTTTCAACAATTCCACTCCAGAGATAGCAGCCACGCGCTCAAAAAGCCGTACCGACAAATCCATTCCACCCTCCTTAGGCACTGCCATCATATAAGAGGACTCTTCCCAGTAGCACAGCGGCTGTTCTTCGAGAACCGTTTTCTTTTTCTTAAAAATCATATCCATTCTTTTTATGTAAGACTTCAGCTATAGTGACAAATTTAATAAAAAAGCCTACCCATGCCAACCGAAATTTCAGTTTTTTTGTTAAGTTTGCAAGCAATGCCCCTCAAACTCACTACATATTACCGTGGGAGCAAGGTTCCTGACCTACCGGGGACCAACACCTTCCATTCCACGGAGTTGTTCCGAATCTACGAGGAAACTCCGGGGTATACCCCCATACTCATTGTGGCATCTGAAGATGACAAGCCCGTTGCGAAACTGCTTGCCGCCATACGTAAAAGTGTCCGCATGTTTCCACCCGGCATCATCAAAAGATGTGAGGTGTACGGTACGGGAGAATATTTCAATAACGAGGCAGACAAAGAGACTATCTTCAGTGACATGCTACAAAGGCTTACCAATGAAGCATTGCGCGATTCTTTTCTCATCGAGTTCCGCAACCTGGAAAATGCCATGTTCGGATACAAATCTTTCCGGAACAACCAATACATCGCCATCAATTGGCTGCGGGTGCGCAACTCGCTGCACAGCGTCGAAAAGGTGGAAGAGCGTTTCAGCCCGTCACGTATCCGGCAAATAAAGCAAGGGCTCAAAAACGGCGCCCAAGTGCGGGAAGCACGTACCAAAGAGGAGATTCTCTGTTTTGCCCAGATGTTGCGCCACGTATATTCTTCCAAGATACGGCGCCACTTCCCCAGCATCAAGTTCTTTCAGCATCTCGAAAACCAGTTGACAAAAGGGCAGCAAAGCAAAATCTTCATCGTCACTTATAAGGAGAAGATTATCGGTGGCAGCGCATGCATTTATTCAGATGATAGCGCCTATCTATGGTTCTCTGGTGGCATGCGCAAGACTTATGCCCTGCAATATCCGGGGATTCTTGCCGTATGGAAAGCACTGGATGATGCCAAACAACGCGGATACCGTCACTTAGAGTTCATGGACGTGGGACTTCCCTTCCGTAAACATGGCTACCGTGAGTTCGTTCTCCGCTTTGGAGGAAAACAAAGCAGCACCCGACGCTGGTTCCGTTTCCGTTGGAACTGGCTGAATCGGGTGCTGATAAAGATGTATGAATAAAAACGGCTTTATTGGGATATTTTAAATACGACAGTGCTATATGCGCCCATTTTTACCACAATGTCATCACCGTCCTTCTTCTGCTGAATATCCCCATTTACTCCGACGGCTTTCTCTATCTTATCCGTCAGTGTAATTTCAGTGGCAGAGACACCAAAGTTATGTATTACCAACATTTTCTCTGTATCCTTCGTCATATACCAAGCAGCAATAGTCTTACCGGCAGTGGTATTATTTTCATTGTAAATGCCATGTTTTGACATCTTTCCTTCAGCCAATGAAGGATAAGTATTACGTAATTTGGCAAACCGAATATAAACATTCAACAGAGAACTTTCATCATTCTGCTGTTCCACTACAGACTTTATGCTGGAAGCTACCCCCTTGTCTATCTTATCCGTATAAGCAGTCACCGTATTATCTCCCCACAACATCGGACCGCGCACATACTCGTCACCATTGTTCTTCATTCCATAGAGTCCCAGTTCTTCACCATAATAGATATAAGGTTCGCCCGGACCGGTCAGCAAGACAGCTGCCGCCAGTTTCTCCTTATCAATGGATTTACCCAGTTTGGAAGCAGTACGATCCTCATCATGGTTTGAAAGTTTGGTAGCTTCTATGTAATCCGGGCGGTTAGCAGCATAAAGCTGTTGATAGCTCATGATATCTTTTACAAAGTAACAACCCGTACTGTTATTAATAGCCCACTCCAAACGATACCAAAAGTCAAACTCAAACAGTGCGGGAAGCCCTCGATAATAAGGGGCTACTTCACTAGCACCCGAAAGAACTTCACCCACGATGTAAAGGTCTTCCGTCTTACCCTTCTGTTTATAATAAGCATTCAGTTCATCATAGAAAGTTCTCAAGAAAGTCGGATTTTCTGAACCTCCAGCATTATGATAGATATGTTTCACTGCATCAAGACGGAATCCATCTACTCCACGGTCTATCCATCCCTTAGCTGCTGCGACCACAGCCTTGAATGCCGGAGAATTCTTCAAATCAGACAATTTACCATAATTAAGGTCGGCAAAGGAGGCTGTATAGAAATGAGAGTGATAATACCATAGGTTCATAGACTCAAACATAATATCTTCAGCATCCTCACCTTGTTTTAAAGCAAAAGGTTCGCCATATTTCAGACGAGTGCTGGTAGAGGCAGCACCATATTTATGGTTGCCCCAATCTGTATTGCTGGTACGAATCAAGAATCCCCAAGGTGAAGAGAAGTCCACTGTCAATTCATAAATACCATTTCCCTTATCATAAAATTTCTTGCAAACAGCAGGGTCACCATAATAAAGATACTTGGCACCAGTAGTTGTCTGGTCTGTATTATCCGTATCCGCCTTTTCTGCAACGCTCACCGTCACCGTAGGTTTTGAAGCATTCGACCAATCGAGTACAAATTTATAACATCCACTTACGACATCTGTTGAAGCTGTCGTAGAATACCATTCTCCCGAATTATATCCGTTTCCCCCTTCACTGGAAATCATATCAATTTTTCCCGCCTTGATGTCAGCTTCCGGGTCTTGAGAGAATATGTAGTAATTGCGATATTCACTGTCAGTAGAAGATTTTGCAGCCAAAAACCACGGATGCTCCACACTCGTATGGTTCAAGACATAATCCAGATAAATCTTAATGCCCCGATTATGAGCCTCGGCAACCAATCGGTCAAAATCACTTTCCGTGCCGAACTTCTGATTCACCCTCGTATAATCTGTCACATCATAGCCATGATACGAAGGAGATGGATGAATAGGAGAAAGCCAAATAGCCTTCACACCCAAAGCATCTATATAATCCAGTTTAGAAATTAAGCCATTAATATCGCCATAACCGTCACCATCGCCATCGGAAAAGGAGTAGACCAGTAACTGATAAGAGATGTCCGCACGTTTCTCCCCATCCCAATCTGTAGGAGTTGCAGTTATCACAGTCCATTCTGACGGCGTTGGCTCCGGCTCCGGTTCCGGCGTTGGTGTAGTACCATTATCATCACTGCAAGCTACCAAGCAGAATGATAACACACAAAATAAAAAAAAAGAAAGAAGCTTTATTGTCTTCATATCATTAGATTTTCAAATTATTATGATTCAAAGATAAGGAAGATAAAATAGCTGATAGACAGACTATAATGAAAAAGTGGAGTTAAAGAACGAAAACGTTTGCATAGTTCCCAAACACATCTATTGAACATCTGTATACCGTCTTCTGATATCCACGAAATCTTTTATCATCTTCCAATATTGTTCCCTAGTTTGGGGACGCGGATGCCAATCCGGATCCGGATTATTGCTGACAGCCTCATTCCAATTTGTATCATCCATAAACTTATAGTCTATACTACAAGAAGACAATCCACTAATCGGCTTAAGGAATATATATCCGTCAAATAAGTCTGCCAACGTAAAATCATTATATCCCATTGAGTAATAGCTATCATCATCCAACTTACCTAAAGGTGTACCTTTCAAATCAAAACCTATAGGTTTATTGCCCCTCCTTCCCATTATGGTCTCCAATCTTCCTAAAGCAGGAGAAAGTAATGCCGGCTGACGGTTTAAACGGTTCGGGAAAGGTTGATGCAAAGCTATTGCAACTACTTTTGATCCATATTTAGAGTACAACAAATTTCCAAGAAAATTCTGTTCGTAACGTACATAACCCGGAGACGTATAATCATAGTAGGGAAAATGATAAAAAGTAAAAGCATGGGGAGTTCCGGTCAATACTAATATCTTCTGTCCTGATGCCAGAACTTCCCGTTCCAGCAATCCACACCGAAAGTCCTCAGTATTTCCCAATGGAAATACCTCATGCATATTTTCCGGAGTTCTAACTCCGGAGAATTTTTGCCAGTTATAATGATAACTGATATTCAATATCCGGAACTTCCTTACATCTTTGGGCAGTGAACGGTTCCATTCCCATGCAGCCCTATAAATTTCCATATATTCAGTAATCGCCCATCGGGTATTATAATTGAACATCAGTTCGCGAGCCACTTGCTCATCATACTTCGGAGCATTGATTAGAGAATCCAACCGTCGCTGATCTTCGTATGCCCCAAACTCCATACCCAGTAAAATATTATTCTCGTATAACTTAGGTATCAAATTACAAACAAAGTCCAGATTTTCTTTCACCCCATGGTCTTCTGCTAATAACACAATATCTGCCTTCCGGAATTTGGCTACTAGATAGTCATCAGGCGACATCGCCTCATCATGCAAATAGGCGAGGGCAACCTCCTGAATTTTGTCCTGCGCACTCAATGGTAACAAAAAAAACAATAGGCAAAACAAAATACAATTAAAAACTTTACGAATCATACTTATAAATCAAAAACAATACATTCCTTTCATTATCATCTCTCAGTTCCTATCAAAAATTTCACCGGATATTCCAAACGCTTCATCCAATCCGTTTCTATATGGGCAGCTCCCGGAAAGACCTTAGATATCCACATAGGCTTGGCCCATCCTTTTTCTTTCATCAGCTTATCCAATTTGTCTTGATAAGGAGGATAAAAAGCATCCAATGTCGCGTCTCCCCTATCCATATAAATCAGTCTGCTATTAGCTTTCGGCAAATGATCGGCAAGATAACTTTCAAAAGCAGAAAACCACAAATCAGTCTGCTCCTTAGTAGGCTGTGTACTACTGATAATCATGGTGAGATGGGTAGACAAGCAAGCTGCTCCACCAAAAATCTCAGGATATTCACATATTGCATACAGAGAAATCAGCCCGCCCATACTGGAACCCATTACAAACGTATGCTCTACTCCCTTATTAGTTGAATACTCCTTATCAATAAAGGGTTTGACTTCCTCTACTAAAAAACGGAGATAATTGTCCGCATTAAAGTGAATGTTCTCAGGTATGTTTCCATTAGGCAGATATTTCAAAGCTTTTTGTGGGAAATAATCTTCATACCTGCTTTGAGCAATATTAGCAATACCAACCACAATACATGGCCTTATCTTTTCCTCTTCCAACAGCTCCCCCAAAACTTCATCCACTCCCCATTCTACTTTATTCCAAGTGGAAGCAGCATCAAAAAGCATTTGTCCGTCATGCATATAAACGACATCGTATCTGTTTTCTGGAGAATAATCTGAAGGAAGCCAAACAAAAACATCACGAGGAGCTACAATGGCCGATTTGAACAGAGGATACTCCACGAGTTTTCCAGATGAAACAGTTTGTTGTGCAACACTCCATTGATGCCCCAACAAAATAAACAATACAAATAAAGTTCTTATTTTCACAGCTCACTATTGTTATATTATCTATTAAGAAAAAATGAGGGCTGCCTCGCTATGAAACAGCCCTCATCGTATCGCGCTACAATTTACTTACCAAAATCTTTTTCATTCAGTTCATAAGTCATATCATTAGCATTATTCATATTTACATACACACGGTATTTACCGGCCGGTACTTTAATATTATCACCACTATCCAACTTACCTTCCGTTGCAGAACCAAAGCTTGTTCCCCAATCATGATCAACACGGAACTTAACTTCACCTTCTGCAAATTCTACATCTGCCCAGAAACGTTGTTTTGTAGTATCAAAATTCATATCAACTTCAGCTGTTCCCCAACCGCTTACTTGAGCGCCTGCATCACCAATAATACTCAATGTTGTAAATGAATTACCTTTTTTCAGGACCAAAGAAGTTTTGTCAAAACTAAAATGATAGAAACGCTTAGAGTAACAACTAATATTGCCAGAACCACCTGAGCTAATCAATTGGACAGTTGATGCTTCTGCCTCCGGAGCCGCAGCGCTACTATCAGTACCCCAGTTACAATCATCTTGCCAGCCTGCAATACCTGTAATTTTAAATCCACTTGCAGCCTTTTCTCCAAAGTCAACCATTCCTTGATAATTCTTATCATCTTCTTCAAAGCAGAACAAGAATTGAGTTGCATCATGGCTCCAACCGCAATAATCACCGATAACCCAAACCTTAGGATACTCTCTTTCACCACTATAAGGTGAAATGGTTGAAGATATTACATTAGAATAAGCTACCATCGCAGTAGGCTTTGAAGAAAGATTCTGTACATAAGCCTTTATACGGAAATATACTGTCACTGGAGTTTCAGGAACCGCATCCCATCCCAGCATTGCTGAATTCATTTTTTCTGCAGCAATTTCAATACCACTATCCACATCTGTAGCACTTCCCAACTCGGAAACAGAACCAAAATTATTATCCAAAGAGGCTTCCAGTGCATATAGAATGGAAGTTGAAATACCAAAATTTGTTGCTGTAAACTTAAAAGTAGCAAATTGTGAATTCGTCGCTTCCAACGTATATGAATCATTGATGGCATTCAGGGTACTAGGTGTAGTATCCTCACTATTATAGATAGGATCAGTATCTTCACTGCAAGAGAATGTCAACAATCCCATCAAACAAACAAAAAGTGTATAATATATTTTTTTCATAATCAACAATACTATTTTATTTAGTAACCTTCATTCTGAATCAAATTAGGATTAGCATTCAAATCACGTTCTGGAATAGGAAACAGATTATAACGACTATCTACACCTTTTCCTGCTTTAATGCCACCTTTCCAAGACCAAACATAAGAGTCAGAAGTAAATTTTCCAAAACGGACTAAATCAGAACGACGCCAACATTCAAGATATAACTCACATCCACGTTCTCTCAATATATCATCCAAGGTATAGGCAGATACAGCAGAAAGCCCGGCTCTCTCACGAACCAATGATAAAGCAGCAGCGCCTTCACTTACTGTAACGGTAGATGCACCTCTCACAGCACATTCAGACAACATCAACAAAACATCCGCATAACGGAATACAGGAAAATCTGTATCTACAAATCCCACATTGGAAGTAGCCTTTCCGTCACTGCGCACATTTTTAAATTTAGTAAATGCATAGCCATGCTGAAAATTAGCAATATCATCAATTTCTTTTTGCTGTTCCGTCGTAAAGAACATTGCTCTTTGATCTCCCGTAACAAACGAATCATAGAACTCCGGGGTTACACGAATACCTCCCCAACCAGAAGAAATACCCATAGCAGCAGCATCCATCTTACCACCAACAGAAGCAAATATAATGAAATTAGTTACACCATAACTTTGAGTATTAATGCCGTCTTGCTCTACTGCAAATATAATTTCATCTGTACTTGTTTCATTATTATCGGCCATAAACAGTTCTTCGTATTTAGGATGCAAAGAATAACCCTTTCCTTGAATTTCTTTACAAATCTGAGCACATTCATTGTATTTGGCAGTACCGATATAAACTTCAGCATTCAAATACAATTTAGCTAAAATCATGCTGGCGCCTCCCTTATCAATACGGCCATATTCATTCTGGCGAGCTTCAGCCAATGCACTATTAGCACCAATCAAATCTTTCAACTCAGTTTCAAGCCAAGTGAACAATTCACTACGTGTAATACGTTGTGGAGCAACAGAACTAACAGAAGATGTTTCATCAGCAAATGGAACATTACCAAACATATCTATAGCATGGTAATAAGCCAATGCACGCAAAGCACGAGCTTCTGCTATATATGCTGCTTTCTCCGGAAAATCAAGAGAAGAAGCATTTGCCTGACGGATAAATTCATTGCACATGGATACCTGATAAAAAATACGAGAGTAAAGTGCAAAGATAAACGTATCAGAAGTAGTCCAAGCTAAGCCATGCAAATCTTGAATAGTCTGGTCATTCCAGCCTACAACACATTCATCCGTAGTATATTCATTCAAATGGAACAAACCACGAAAATATTGGCTTTGCCCACCATCCATACCGGAAATGTTAGAATCCCCATCAGGACCATAAGATCCACTTGTAGCAAATCCAGTATAACACTGTGCCAAAAAGGCTTTAAAGTCAGCAGCTGAATTCAATGCTTTATCTGACGTATTTGTACTAGGATCAATTGGAGTAACATCCAAGTCACCCACACAAGATGTTGCAGTCAAACCAGCAGAAAGCAACAATACATATATCAAATTCTTATATAGTTTCATACCAAATTTCAATTCTTTTAGGTTATTCTTAGAAATTAAACTTAGCTCCCAATATGAAAGTTCTTGGGCGAGGATAAAGATTATTGTCTATACCATTAGATATTTCGGGATCAATGCCGTCATACTTAGAGAAGGTACATACATTCTGAACTGTAAAATACAAATTCAGATTCATATTACGATCTTTAGCCTTCAATAAATCCTTGAATGTATAACCTAATGTTATATTATCCAGCTTAAAGAATGAGGCATTATGCAAATAATAATCAGACAAATATTGAGCTTGATTGAAATTAGTGTTCATTGCTGAAGACATACGATTGGATACAAAATTGTTTGTCCACAAATCAGCCAACATTTCATTATCTGAAGAGACATTGTCATACACCCAGTTACCAATATTAGCATGAGCTGAAGCTGCCAAATTCCAATTCTTATAGCGCAAAGAAGTATTGAAACCCAACGTTACATCAGGAGCCGGCTTATGGAAGAAATATTTATCTTCTGCATCAATTTTACCATCTTTATTACGATCTACATAAGCCCCCTCAATAGGTTTTCCATTCTTATCATAAATCTGTTCATATACATAGAAAGAATTTGTAGGATATCCAACCTGCTGATATTGAAGGATATTTCCAACACCACCACTGATACCATTACTTTCTACCATAGATTTATCACTTTCACTGGCAGTCAACTTAGTAATCTTATTTTTATTCCAAGCTACATTGGCTCCTAATTCCCAGTGCCAATCCTTGGTCTCTACCGGAACTGTATTGATTTCAAATTCAACACCCGTGTTCTCCAGATTACCAATATTGGAAGTCAGATAATTGGTTAGGTTAGATAAGGCTGAAACCGGTATTTTATTTATCAAATCATCTGTTTTACGATAGTAGAAATCAATGCCTCCGGAAATTCTACCATTCAAGAATCCATAATCCAAACCGACATTCCATGTAGTAGTTGTTTCCCATTTCAAGTCAGCATTATATCCTAAGGCTGTAACTGGATTAATAAGCTCATTACCGAAATAGTAATAGCTACCCAATTGGTTAGTATAATATGTCGCAAGTGAAGGATAGTTACCTTCATTCAAGTCTTGCTGACCTGTTTGTCCCCAACTTAAACGTAATTTCAAATTAGAAAGAATTTTATTCTCTTTCAAAAAGTCCTCATTGGCAATGTTCCATCCTAAAGCTACAGATGGGAAAGTACCCCATTTATTATTCTGGAAACGGGAAGTACCATCACGACGCAATGTAAAGGTGAACATATACTTGTCTGAATAGGTATAATTGGCACGTCCAAAGAAAGATACCAAATAATATTCTGTTCTTGAATTCTTTTGAGCCAACACAGCCGTTCTGTCATTTTGTTTAACATCTAAAGAGTTCTCTGCCTTATAAAAATGTTGCCAAGAATAACCCACCATAGCATCCACATGATGGTCACCAAAAGCATGATTATAATTAAAGTAGCTTTCCAAAGTCTGGTCACGTCTCATATAATCATAATTTGCATGCCGTCCAGAACCGGATTCTGTTGTATTATGCAAAGATTGTTCAGAACCTTCAGGAGTGTCTTTTGTTCCATTACTCTTAGAAAAGTCCAAACCAACATTCAAGTTAAAACGTAAGTCCTCAAAACCATGGAAACGATAATCAAGTTGAGCATTACCTATAAAACGTTTTGCGTCAGCAATATCATTCTTCTCATTTAGTAAAGCAACAGGATTCTGTGTAGCCATAGTATTACAATTACCATCTAAACCACGCCACATATAATAACCATGATTACCTCTATCAGAATTATCATAAATCGCCTGAGTAGGATCCATATGGATAGCAGCACCTATAGCATCCTGGTTGGCAAAGTCGCTGTTGGTAATCATACCTTTAGCATTCATGTTAATTGTCAAGTGATTATCAAGTAAAGAAGGTGCAAGATTTAGTGACATTGTTCCACGATCCATTTTAGAACGTTTCAAGACACCTTCTTGACTCAAGTATCCACCAGATAAACGATAAGGTATGCTTCCAACCTTTCCTAAGCCCAATTGACCATTAAAACTCAAATTTGCCTCATAAGTTTGTGCCAGTCTATAAATCTCTTTCTGCCAATCTGTGTCAGATTTACCTAATGCTTTGTAAGCATCAGACTCCTTACCGAGATAGGATTCAACAGCAGAACGTAATTGATCTGCATTCATTACATCTACATATTGAGGAACTTGGCTCAAAGATGCGGAAAAATCTAAATTTATCTTAGGTATGGCACTTCCTCCCTTAGAACCCTTTTTAGTAGTAATTACAATAACACCATTGGAAGCGCGGGAACCATAGATGGCAGTGGCTGATGCATCTTTCAAAACCGTGAAACTTTCAATGTCATTAGGATTGATACTAGCCAATGGATCTCCCATACCACTAATACTTTCATTACTGATTGGTAATCCATCAATAACAATCAACGGATCATTCGTAGCTTTCAGAGAAGAACCACCACGAATACGAATAGTAGAAGCTGAACCAGGTTGACCACTACCTGAAGTAATGACAACACCTGCAGATTTACCTCTTAACAAGTCAGCAGGAGATGTAACTACACCTTTGTTTATTTGGTCAGCTTCAACAGTAGATACAGAACCAGTCAAGTCATTTTTCTTAACTGTACCGTAACCAATAACAACAACTGCATCCAATAACTGTGAATCATCCTGCAATGTCACAACCACCGAAGGAGCCGCAGCTACCTCTTGTGCTTTATAACCAATAAAGGAAACTGTTAGTGTAGCTCCCTGAGGAACTGTCAGCGTAAAATTACCATCAAGATCGGTTATCGTACCGTTTGTGGTATTACCCTTTTCTACGACATTTGCACCAATCACTTCCAATCCCGTGGCATCTTTCACATGCCCTTTCACGGTAATGTTCTGTGCATAAGCGCCAACTGACAAGAACAACCCCAACATTAGGGTAAGAATCGTTTGACAGATTCTAAGATTAACTTGCTTCATGCATTTAATAAATTAAAGTTAACAATATTAATTACCTATATATATTATTCGAAAAATAATTTTCGTACTTTCGCTTTCCAACGTCTTTCAAGTACCCAAAGCATGACGCAACAAAAATATGCTTTATTACTTTAGTAAAGTATAAAGAGAGTGTAAAATGTGGGAAACGAACAGTGCAAACGATTGCATGCGGTTGCACAAGATAGAAAAATCACTTGATATATCATAATACAGCGCTTCTCTCCACTCTACATGTGGCATTCTTGCACATAACATATATGTTTATTCTGCTGAAGTACAGAGATTTTCACCGCCTAACGACCGTTAGGCGATTTGTTGATGGCCGTTGGCAGATCGCTTTACGGCCGTCAACAAATCGCTTTACGACCGTTAAGCACTACACAACATCAAGACAAAACAAAAGAAACACAAAGCTTTTACTGAAGAAATGCCATGCATGTATGAACCAAGCAACATACTTTCAGGATATGAATAACGTGTCTGCACAATATTAATATGCCATTAACACGATATTAACAAAATGGCCGACATGATATTAACTTGTTACATTACAATAAGTTAACATCATGTCGGCCCTAAAAACAGAGGTGGAAGCAAAATTTGCTTCCACCTTTTTCTGTTGCTTCCACCGCACCTCAAACACCGATGAACAAAGGGTTACAGAGCAGGTGTGGTAGAGTGGAAGCAAATAGTGCTATTTATTTCTCTGAAGTATAAAGTACCAGCTTTCCGGACTTCAATCCTTTAGCCCTTGCCTCAAACACAATCTCACCGGCTTGCTCGCCACTCTGCACAATAGCCGTCAGCTGACCGCTGAAAGCCGGCATCTTGGGCAAATGGAACAAATCGAGGCTGGTAGCATCTCCATTGGCAGCAGCGCGATATTTTCCGGCACCCTTCACCGAGAAGTTTACCATGCGGCTGTCTGCCGGACAAAGGTTACCGTCCTTATCCACGACACGGACTGTGATATATGCCAGGTCCTTACCATCGGCAGACAAGCGGGTGCGGTCGGCAACCAGCTCCAGATGATGGGGCTTGCCAGCGGTACGAATCACCTTTTCTTCTGCAGGCTTACCGGAAGCATCATAAGCTACCACTTTCACTTCGCCCGGTTCATAAGGAACATCCATCCACATCAAGCGATAGCGACGCTGCAAAGCAAGGGAGTCCTGACCTTCCAAAGCACGGCTTTCATCAGCAGTAAGTTTCCGCTGTTTGCCATAACTCTTTCCGTTGACGAACAGTTCGGCACTGGGATAGCTGGTGTAAACAAAAACCGGAGTATTCTCCCCTTCCCTGCCCGGCCACGTCCAGTGCGGAAGGACATGCAAGGTATTTGCCTGCTTGTTCCATAGGCTGCGGTACAGATAGAAACGGTCTTTGGGGAGACTTGCCAAGTCTATGATACCGAAAACGGAGCTGTGGCTGGGCCAGGAATCCGTACTATAAGGAGAAGGTTCACCCAAATAATCAAAACCTGTCCAGACGAACTGTCCGATTGTCCAGTCATAATCATCAGCCAAAGCAAAATCCTCATCGGGAAGATTCGACCAGGAACAACACTCCACATCATAACCGGAGCACTGATGGTCATCGTACATCACACTAGCTCCCTTCTGTACGGGAAATTTATAGACACCACGGGAACTTACAGTGGAAGCCGTCTCCGAACCGAGCACAATATTCTGTGGAAGAGTCTCATAAGACTCCACATAGCGGTGAGCCCGATAATTAAGGCCGGGTACATCAATCATTGCCGCAAACCCGTTGGCAAGCACACACGTCACTTGGTCCATACCGCAAGTAACGGGGCGTGTAGGGTCTTCGCGATGGCAAATATCCTGCAGGAAAGAAGCCACTTTGTAGCCCTCGGGACTACATTGGGTAGGAACCTCATTTCCTATACTCCACATTACCACACAAGGATTGTTCCGATACTGATGCAGCATATTTATCATATCCTTTTCTGCCCATTCGTTGAAATAGCGGTGATATCCATTCTCACATTTGGCAATATCCCATTCATCGAAAGGTTCCAACATCATCATGAAGCCCATCTCGTCACAGAGTTCCACCAATTCGGGGGCAGGCATATTGTGGGAGGTACGGATTGCATCACATCCCATATCCTTCAATAATGTCAACTGACGGCGAAGAGCAGCCACATTGACAGCCGCACCCAACGGGCCCAAATCGTGGTGATTGCATACCCCCTGGAATTTACGGTGCTTACCATTCAGGAAGAATCCCTTATCAGCTATAATCTCAATGCTGCGGATACCAAAACGCGTGGTATATTCGTCAGTCTGTTTGCCATCTACATAAATCTTAGATACTGCCTTATATAAATAAGGTGTCTCAGGGGACCACAGAGACGGAGCATTTATCAGAAAATTCTGCTCAAATGGCTGTCCGTGATTAATTTTCCGGCTATTATCCTTACGGGATACTATCTTACCGTCCGGCGCAATAATATCAGTAGAAATACGAACATCCGCATCACCGGCATTCCGTATTGTAGTACGCAGACGCACGGAAGCGTATTCAGCAGAAACATGCGGTGTGGTGAGCTGTGTACCCCAAACCGGAACATGGACACGTTCCGTAGTAACTAGGCGGACATTGCGATACAATCCCGCCCCCGGATACCAACGGGAGGACTGGGATCTGTTTTCCAGACGGACAGCCAGCACATTGTTTTTACCGTCGGCATTCAGCAAACCGGTAACATCGCAATGAAAAGAGTTATATCCGAAAGGCCAGAAACAAGCTTCTTTCCCATTGACATAGACCCGCGCCTCACTCATAGCACCATCGAAAACCAGAGTGACCTGCTTGTCTGCAGAAGCATCAAAAGCCGTACGATACCAACCGACACCCACATAAGGCAACCCTCCGGTACGCCCGGTCTTTACGGAAGCTTGTTTTTCAAGGTCTTGCGTAACCGCTACCTCCTGCAAATCGTTGTTGCGGTCGAACGGACCAAAGATGGCCCAATCATGAGGAATGGTCACTGTTTCCCACTTACTGTCGTCGAAATTTGTTTGTGTTGCTTCGGGAACATCTCCCTTGGTGAACTTCCAGTTCTTTTCCAACAATGCTTCTGTACGCTGCGCCATTGCCGCCAAGGCAAAAAAAGCGCAGCAGGAAAAGATAAGTATTGTCTTTCTCATTCTTCTTTAAAAGATTTTGTTAATATAATTATTTAAAAGCATCCATTATCACAGTGGGGCGGCCGTCTTCAGTGAATGCCCCCAGCCGATATTGGTTCGGCCTGCATTCCGGTTCCCAGTAGAACACGCCCTTGCAGCGTCCACCGGTATTCTCCTTGCACTCTTTCAGGATACGTGCCAGTTGGCGTTTCCCTTCTGCCAGCACGGAAGCACTTGCCAGATTCCCTTTGTCGTCAGCACACTCCATGCCGGTTTCCACCACCATCACGTCACAGTTGTATTTCCGGGCTACACTATTAATATTGGCAATACACTCGGTGATAGTTCTATCAGCTGTGTATTCCTTGTGCTCGAGCATCGTCCAGTAAGGATAGAGCGACATGCCTATCATATCCCACTTACCGCCATTGGCTTTCAGTTCATTAAAGAACCAGGTATACAATTCGTTGTCATATCCATTGTCCAGATGAACGATGACAATGGCATCGTCGAAGACGGACTTTACCGCATCGTATCCTACATTGATAAAAGCAGCCAGGTTGGCAAAGTTCTCACGGTATTTCACTTTCTCGGAAGTGCTGTTGGAACCCTTTACATCACATTCCCTCACATCATAGGACGCACCACTCAATGCAGCATCTTCATCCCAAAGCATCCCCGGACGGATTTCATTACCTACCTGAACCCACTTGGGAGTAACTCCTGCCGCTTTCAGCGCATTAAGTACATCGGCAGTATGGTCGGCGATGGCTTTCTTCAAGTCGACCAAGTTCAGTCCTTTCCATGCAGCAGGCTTATGCTGCTGTCCAGGGTCGGCCCACCAGTCACTGTAATGGAAGTCTACCATTACGTCCATGCCCAGCTCTGCGGCACGTTTGGCTTTCGTCACCAAATCGGCCATATTGCACCAGTTATCGTGTTCTTTGGGGTCGAACCATACTCTGAGTCGAACCGCATTCAGGCCCAAATCCTTCATCAACTGGAAACAATCGGTCTCCACACCGGAGGTATTGTAAAATTTCATACCCTTATGTTCCATCTCCGTCACCCAACTGATGTCGGCACCTTTAGCAAAGTCCGTAACCAGAGGTTCCTCCTTATCGGGAAATCCACCGGCGTTGGGGTCTGTCTCATTATTGCTGCTGCATGCAAATACGGCAAAGGCAATACAAAAAAAGAAAGTCAAGAACTTCATGTGTTTCATGGCGTTATCATCATTAATTGCATACTGCAAATATAAGCATTTAGGGAATATAGAACTATATATCACCTCTATTTGTCAAAATACGGGTGTCTGCAATCGTTTGCACAAACTTACAACCCGATAAACCTCAACGAATAAGCCCAATTTACCATATTACGTTATTTTTGCAATCGGATTAGGGAAGTTTACCTTATCTTTGTCCTCAAAACTATACCATGAATAAACCGCAGATTACCATCAAGGATATTGCCCGGGCGCTGAATGTCTCCCCTTCTACCGTGTCAAGAGCGCTGAAAGACAATCCGGACATCAGCAAGGAAACTCGTGATCTTGTCCATGCCTATGCGCGCGAACATAGTTATAAGCCCAATGTACTGGCTGTAAACCTCCGAGCAAGCCGCAGCAATACCATCGGCGTCATTGTTCCCCAACTGGTACACCACTTCTTTTCCTGCGTATTGAGTGGAATTGAGAAAGCAGCGGCGGATGCCGGATATAATATCATAGTGGCGCAGAGCAGCGAATCGTACGAGCAGGAAGTGAAGATTGTGCATTCTTTCCTTGCCGCCCGTGTCTGCGGAGTCATCGCTTCACTTGCCAAGGATACTTCCAAATACGACCATTATCAGGAGCTGCTGAACAACGACATTCCCATCGTCTTTTACGACCGTATATGTACGGGGTTGAAAACCGAGCGAGTGGTGGTGGACGACTATGCCGGCTCCTTTGCAGCCGTGGAATACATGATACAGACCGGATGCAAGCGTATCCTTTTCTATAGTGCGGCTCCCCACCTGGAGATTACCAAGAATCGCCGGAACGGCTACCTGGATGCCATGAAGAAGTATAAAATTCCAGTGGACGACAGCATGATTCTGTTGTGCGACACCCGTGAACGCGCCATCTCCATCACTCCCGACCTATTGGAAAGCGAAAACCGCCCTGACGGTTTCTTCGCCATCAACGACGAGACAGCTTCAGGCATACTGTATGCCTGCAAACTGGTCGGCATAAAAGTTCCCGATGAAGTATCCATCTGCGGATTCACCGACGGAGCCATTGCCCAAAGCACCGACCCAAAGCTGACTACTGTGGAGCAACATGGCGAGGAAGTAGGTAAAAGCGCTTTCAGCATTCTAATCGGAAAGCTGGAGGGAGAAGAGAAAAGCAACAACAAGATAGTACGTACCAATCTGGTGATAAGAGGAACAACGAAATAATAAAACATATTGAACCATCATGAAAGTAAAACCCGATTTAAGTTTCTGGAAGCTGTGGAACATCAGCTTTGGTTTTTTCGGCGTGCAGATTGCATATGCTTTGCAGAGTGCAAACATCAGCCGTATCTTTTCCACTTTGGGTGCAGACCCGCATAATTTGAGTTATTTCTGGATCCTGCCGCCGTTGGCAGGTATCATTGTACAACCCATTGTGGGAGCCGCCAGTGACAAGACCTGGACACGCTTCGGACGGCGCATTCCTTATCTGTTTATAGGTTCGTTGGTGGCCGTACTCGTCATGTGCCTGCTACCCAATGCCGGAAGCTTCGGCATGGCAGTAAGTACAGCCATGATTTTCGGTCTGGTATCGCTGATGTTCCTTGATACCTCCATCAATATGGCCATGCAGCCCTTCAAAATGATGGTGGGCGACATGGTGAATGAGAAACAAAAAGGACTCGCCTACTCCATCCAGAGTTTTCTATGCAATGCAGGTAGCCTGGTGGGTTATCTCTTCCCGTTCATCTTTGCATGGATTGGCATCAGCAATACAGCTCCCCAAGGAGTAATCCCCGCCTCGGTTATTTACTCATTCTACATCGGAGCGGCCATCCTTATCTTCTGCGTCATCTACACTTCGATCAAAGTAAAAGAGATGCCGCCTGCCGAATATGCAGAGTATCACGGCATCACCGAAGAAGAGGAACATGAAAAGACCAACATGCTGAAGCTGCTTATCAACGCTCCGAAAGCATTCTGGACTATCGGACTGGTACAGTTCTTCTGCTGGTTTGCCTTTATGTTCATGTGGACTTATACCAACGGCAGCATCGCTGCCAATGCTTTCGACGCTCCTACAGTAGAGCACCTGGTAGATGGTGTGACCAAAATAGTACTCGACACCAAGAGCCTGCAATATCAGAATGCCGCCGACTGGGTAGGCGTACTGTTTGCCGTGCAAGCCATCGGCTCTGTGCTTTGGGCCATCTGCATACCGATGTTCAAGGACCGCCGCTGCGTCTACTCACTCAGCCTTGTTCTGGGAGGTATAGGTTTCATTTCCACCTACTTCATACACGACCCTTATATGCTCTTCATTTCCTTCTTGCTGATAGGGTGCGCATGGGCTGCCATGCTGGCACTGCCGTTCACCATCCTAACCAACGCACTGAGCGGAGGACACATGGGTACTTATCTGGGACTTTTCAACGGAACTATCTGTATCCCGCAGATTATAGCGGCAGCCTTGGGCGGCATCATCCTTGCCTTGTTTACTCCCAAAGGAGGACTGCCTCCTGAAATCAATATGCTTGTGTTAGCAGGAGTCATGCTGATAATCGGTGCTTTCTGTGTATATTTAATCAAAGAGACCAAAGGAGAGAAAGCAAACTAAGAATCACCCCCGAAGTACTCTGAGACGGAAATATTGACCGACACCGGGCAACATTCCACCTGACACCGGGGAAAGCATCGTTCGGTACCAAGGAACGATACTTTCCCGGTGTCTTTTTGATGTCTTTCCTTGCCTTTCTTTATTTTTGTCCTTACTTTTCTTCTTTATTTCCGCATATTGCTTAACTTTACGGCGATAACTACAGAAAACACGTCGTCATGAAGAAATACCTCAAGACCGATGAATGGAATATCATCGAAGACCAATTCCACCCCGACCGTCAACGGATGTCGGAAAGTATATTCAGTCTCGGAAACGGACGTTTCGGGCAACGGGGGTATTTTGAGGAGCCTTACAGCAGTGACAGTTACCGTGGTTCATTTGTGGCCGGCATCACTTTCCTGGACAAAACCCGCGTAGGATGGTGGAAGAACGGATTTCCCCCATATTACACCCGCATACCCAAGGCTGCCGACTGGAGCCGTATCAACCTGCGCCTCATCGATGAGGAACTCGATTTGGCAGGCTGGGATGTCGACAGCTTCAACCGCCGCCTCGACATGAAAGAGGGTATCTCCTACCGGGACATGGAGGTGACCTCTCCCCGGGGAAACCAGCTCCGCATCCATATAGAGCACATCACGGATATGGCAAGACCCAACCTCTGTCTCATCAAGTACAGTGTGTCCTCCATCAACTATACCGGTAGAATCTCACTCGTGCCCATCCTTGACGGGAATATCGTGGACGATGCCGACCTGCCGAACCTGAAAATATGGAACATCCTGCGTTCCGGTTCTACCAGCGACTGTGCCTACCTCTGGACACAGACCCGCCGGGAAGATGCACAAGTGTGCTACGCCATGACTTACCAATTCTTCAAAAACAACAAGGAAACCACTGCCAATCCCATACGGATAGAAAAGGAAAAGCAGACCGGTTTCAGCGTAGGTGCCGACGTAAAACCCGGAGACAACGTGACACTCATCAAATACACCGCCATCGCTTCTTCTCTTTACCACGAACGGGGTGAATTGGTGGAGCACTCCATGACCGAGGCACGCGAAGCCAAGAACATAGGCTGGAATACGCTGGTAGAAGAGCATCGAAGGGCCTGGCAGGAAATCTGGGACGAAACGGATGTCGTCATCGAAGGGGACCCGGAAGCACAGCAAGGTATCCGGTACAACATATTCCAGCTGTATCAGACTTACCGGGGAGATGACCCGCGCCTGAACATCGGCCCCAAAGGATTCACCGGAGAAAAATATGGCGGCAATACCTATTGGAACACGGAATTGTGTTGTGTACCGTTTTTTCTGCTCTCCACTCCCAAAGAGATTGCAAAGAACTTGCTGGCATACCGGCACAACCAGCTTCCCAAGGCCATAGAAAACGCCCGCAAACTGGGTTTCAAGGACGGTGCAGCGTTGTTTCCGCAGGTAACCAACAACGGAGAGGAATGCCACAGCGAATGGGAAATAACCTTCGAGGAAATCCATCGCAACAATATCATTGTTTATGCCATCGTTCAGCATGCAGTACTGACGGGTAATATGGACTATATCGCCCAATATGGCCTGGAAGTTATGATTGCCGTCAGCCGCTTCTGGAGCCAACGGGTATCCTTCTCCCAACCCAAACAGAAATATGTCATACTGGGAGTTACCGGCCCGGATGAATACGAAAACAATGTGGACAACAACTGGTACACCAACTATTCCTGCATACAATGCCTCAAGATGACCCTCCGTTTTCTGGAAATGATAGCACAGCAATATCCGGACGAATATGCCCGCATACGCCGCATCACCAATCTCGACCAAGTAAAGGAAAGCGCCCGGTGGAGAGACATCATCGAACACATGTATCTGCCGGAAGACAAGGAACGGGGAATTTTTATCCAGAATGACGGCTATATGGATAAAGTACTGGAAAGTACAGATAACATTCCTGCCGAAGAACGCCCCATCAACCAACATTGGTCATGGGATCGCATTCTGCGCTCTTGCTACATCAAGCAAAGCGACGTGTTGCTCGGACTTTACCTTTATTATTTCTATTTCGACACGGAAACCGTCCGCCGCAATTTCGAGTTCTATGAGCCGATGACCGTACACGAATCCTCCCTTTCTCCCCACATCCATTCCATCCTGGCTGCACGCATCGGCAAAGTGGAAAAAGCTTACCAGCTTTTCCTGCATGCCACGCGGCTTGACCTGGACGACTACAACAACGAAGCGGACCAAGGTCTGCACATAACCAGTATGCCCGGCAGCTGGCTGGCCATTGTACGCGGATTTGCAGGTATGCAGGTGCTGAAGGAGACATTGTGTTTCTCCCCCGTCATACCGCAAAAATGGGACAGCTATTCATTCAAGGTGAATTATCTGAAAAACACACTTCACATACGGGTAGGAAAAGAAATCGAAATCTCGCTTACAGCAGGCAGCAAAGTGGACATACAAGTCTACGGACACCCATATACGCTGGAACGGGGGACGGAATTAAAAATTAATGTGCTCATGTAATTAACCATATTGGCACATTAAATCATCATTTATCCTATGAGGTTGTGTCAAAATGCTGACACAGCCTTTTTTTATGCGCAAAGCCCAGACTTTCTCAAGCCCGGGCTTTGTTATTACCCAAAGTTTTCGTATCTTTAGGCATAAAGTTTTTCGTTATGGCAAAGTTACATTTTCGTCCTTACATTCCCAACCAAACCGTTCTTTTTCCACAAAGAATTGATGAAAACATAGCTGCGAACGACCCGGTCCGCATCGTGAATGCTGTTATTGACAACCTCAATCTTGAGAGTTTCAAGAAGCTTTATAAGGAAACGGGCCGTTGTCCTTATCATCCTAAAATGATGCTTAAGGTGATAATCTACGCCTACATGAATAATATCTATTCTTGCCGTAAAATAGAGAAGCACCTCCTTCGTGACATTCATTATATTTGGCTTGCCGGTAATGAGCATCCGGATTTTATCACGATCAACCGTTTTCGTAACCGTGTAAAGGAGGAAATAAATAATGTATTTACCCAGTTGATTTTTGTCCTTGCCGATAAAGGTTTCATCAGCCTTGATGTGGAGTATATTGACGGCACCAAGATTGAATCCAAAGCCAACAAATATACTTTTGTCTGGCGCAAGACAGTCGAACGGAACCGTACGAGACTAATGGATAAAATCCGTATTCTCTTGGAGCAGGTGGATGAAACCATTGCACAGGAGAACTCTATAAAAGACACATCCGTGGAGTTTACTTCCTGCAGGCTCTCTGACATAGTGGATGAACTTAAAGAAGCCCTGGAACGCCAGCCTGCAACAAAGGATAAGGAAGAAAAGAAAGCCCTGCGCAAAAAGAAGAAGCAGGTCAGGGAACTTGAAGGGTATCGTGACAAGCTGATAGAATATGACAATCACCTTGATACCCTTGGAGAACGTAACTCCTATTCCAAGACCGATCCTGGTGCCACATTCATGCGCATGAAAGAAGATGCCATGAAGAACGGGCAGACCAAACCCGGATATAATCTGCAAATAGGTACTGAAAACCAATTTATCACAGACTTCCGTCTGTTTCCCAACCCTACCGATACACTGACCCTCATACCTTTTTTCCACTCTTTCCAGTACCGCTATAACCGTTTACCGAATATCTGCGTGGCAGACTCCGGTTACGGTTCGGAAGAAAATTACCGGTTCATGCAGGAGAATGGGATAGAAGCCTTCATCAAGTACAATTACTTCCATAAAGAACAGCGTCCCCGTTATACTCCCAACCCGTTCCATGCCGAAAGTCTCCATTACAATGCCCAAGAGGATTATTACGTTTGTCCTATGGGACAGCACATGAACCGTATAGGAACCAAACGTGACAAGACAGCGAGCGGATACATCACCGAAAGTGCCCGGTATAAAGCAAAAAGATGCGAAGGTTGCCCTTTGCGTGGCAGTTGTTTTAAAGCTCGGGGGAACCGTATTATAGAAGTCAACCACCGATTAAATCAATA
Source organism: Bacteroides sp. CACC 737 (assembly GCF_013874375.1). Classification (NCBI taxonomy): domain Bacteria; kingdom Pseudomonadati; phylum Bacteroidota; class Bacteroidia; order Bacteroidales; family Bacteroidaceae; genus Bacteroides; species Bacteroides sp. CACC 737. The sequence goes on along the minus strand of NZ_CP059408.1, from coordinate 498,835 downwards.
CAAACGGCAGGCACGGGAAAGGTTGCTCTCAGAAGAAGGTATCAAGCATAGAGGCAGGAGGTGTATAGAACCAGAAGCTGTGTTTGGACAAATGAAATACAACATGGCATACAGAAGATTCCGGCATGTGGGAGAAGACAAGGTTACAATGGACTTTGCTTTCTTTGCTATAGCCTTTAATATCAAAAAAATGTGTGCTAAACTGATAAAAGAAGGAAAGGGGCTCATTACAGTTGCCAAATATTTGTTTATGGGACTATTTATAACCCGATATAATTGGAATATAGCAACTTGCTGCCAAATGCATGAGGAAAAAGTAGCATAGCCAAAAGAAAATATAGCAGAACTTAAAATATAAAAGAGGTTGTGCCAACGTTTTGACACAACCTCTTATGTTTTTATATATACCTGAACGAATAACTATATACTTGTTTACCAATGAAAAAAATGTTTCTTTTCGCCCTGGTCACGACGTTGCTCATCACGTCGTGCGGGCAAAAACAAAAGGGTAGCAATACCCTTATCCGACCGGTGAAGACTGCACAAGTCAGTTCACAGTCGGTTATCCACAAAGACTTCTCCGGAATGGTGGAAGCCGTGGAATATGTGAGACTTGCCTTCCGCGTCAGCGGACAAATCATCAACCTCCCGGTTGTAGAGGGACAGCGGGTAAAGAAGGGGCAACTGATTGCCGCCATCGACCCACGCGACATCTCCCTGCAATATGCAGCCGACAAAGCTGCCTACGAAACAGCTGCCGCACAAGTGGAACGTAACAAACGGCTACTTAGCCGCCAGGCTATCTCCGTGCAGGAATACGAAATCAGCGTAGCCAACTATCAGAAAGCAAAATCCGCCTACGAGTTGTCCGGCAACAATATACGGGATACGCGGCTGACAGCCCCTTTCGACGGTTCCATCGAAAAACGGCTGGTAGAGAACTATCAGCGTGTCAATGCGGGAGAAGGGGTTGTACTACTGGTAAATACACAGAAACTACGAGTCAAGTTCACCGTACCGGATGATTATCTCTATCTGCTCCGTGCCAAGGACGTAAAGTTCAAGGTGGTGTTCGATAGCTACCCCGCAGAGGCTTTCGATGCCAGAATGGAAGAGTATCTTGACATCTCCACAGCAGGAACGGGTATTCCGGTGACAATAACAATTGACGACCCGCACTTTGACCGTGCACGTTATGACGTAAAACCGGGATTCACATGCAAAATAAAGCTGGCATCGGATGTCACTCCCTTCCTGGAAGAAAAGCTGATGAATGTACCGTTAAGTGCCGTATTCGGTAACAGTGAAAACCAGAAAACGTATGTATGGGTGGTGGAAGGTAATAAAGTCAGCCGTCGCGAAGTGAGCGTTTATTCTCCAACGGGAGAGGCAAACCTGCTTATCTCTAAAGGGCTGGAACCGGGAGAAACCGTTGTGACGGCCGGAGTATACCAGCTGACAGAAGGAGAAAAGGTAAAAATTGATAATTGATAATTAAACAACATGAATCTAGCCAAATATTCATTAGACAACACGAAGATAGTCTACTTCTTTCTGGCTGTGCTGCTTATCGGCGGCATACTGTCATTCGGCAGGTTGGGAAAGAAGGAAGACGCACCTTTCGTCATCAAGTCGGCAGTCATCATGACACGCTACCCGGGAGCGGAGCCGGCAGAAGTGGAACGGCTCGTCACCGAACCCATCTCCCGAGAAATACAGTCGATGAGCGGCGTCTACAAGATAAAGTCAGAGTCTATGTACGGACTCTCCAAGATAACCTTCGAACTGCAACCGTCACTCTCTGCCGCATCCATTCCGCAGAAGTGGGACGAACTGCGGCGCAAAGTGCTCAACATACAGCCCCAACTGCCCGCAGGCTCTTCTGTGCCGACCGTCTCGGATGATTTTGGAGACGTTTTCGGCATCTATTACAGCCTGGTGGGTGACGACGGTTTCTCTTATGAAGAAATGAGAAACTGGGCGGAACGAATCAAGACACAAGTCATCACGGCAGACGGTGTGATGAAGGTAGCCCTTTTCGGTACACAGACAGAGGTCATCCATATATTCATCTCCGTAAACAAGCTGGCAGGAATGGGTATCGCCCCCAAGCAGCTGGCCAGCCTGCTGCAATCGCAGAACCAGATTATCAATACGGGTGAAATCAGTGCTGGAGAACAACAGTTACGCATCGTGGCCAACGGTACCTACACGACTGTCGATGATATCCGCAACCAGGTTATCACTACCTCCGGCGGACAAGTCAAGCTAGGCGACATCGCCATCATTGAAAAGGGATACATGGAACCTCCCGGCAATATCATGCACGTCAACGGAAAGCGCGCCATCGGTATCGGCATCTCCACAGACCCTACAAAGGATGTGGTAAAAACCGGTGAACTGGTAGACCGGAGGCTTGCCGAACTCATGCCCCTCATCCCCGTGGGGCTGGAACTGGAAAGTCTGTATCCCGAAAACGTGATTGCCCAAGAAGCCAACAACGGGTTCATCATCAATCTGATAGAATCCATCCTGATTGTGATTGTAATCATCATGCTGGTGATGGGCATGCGTGCAGGAGTACTGATTGGCTCTTCCCTTATATTCTCTATCGGAGGCACACTGCTCATTATGTCGTTTCTTGGCGTAGGTCTGAACCGGACCTCCCTCGCCGGATTTATCATAGCCATGGGAATGCTGGTGGACAATGCCATCGTGGTGACAGATAATGCCCAGATTGCCATTGCCCGCGGCATCGACCGCCGGAAAGCGCTGATAGACGGTGCCACCAGTCCCCAATGGGGATTACTGGGAGCAACGTTCATTGCCATCTGTTCGTTCCTGCCACTGTATCTGGCTCCCTCTTCCGTAGCCGAAATCGTGAAACCGCTATTCGTAGTGCTGGCCATTTCCCTGGGATTAAGTTGGGTGCTGGCGTTGACACAAACCACTACATTCGGCAACTTCATACTGAAAGCAAAGGCAAAAGATGGTGGTAAAGACCCATACGACAAGCCTTTCTACCATAAATTCGCCTCCATCCTCGGCACACTGATACGCAAGAAGGCGTTGACCCTTGGCAGCATTACAGCACTGTTCATCCTCTCCCTTTTCGTCATGGGACTGATGCCCCAGAACTTCTTCCCTTCTCTGGACAAACCCTACTTTCGGGCAGATGTATTCTATCCGGACGGGTACAGCATCCGCGAAGTAGAAACCGAAATGAAAAAGGTGGAAGCCCATCTGATGCAGCAGCCGGAAGTGAAACGGGTATCCGTCACATTCGGCAGCACACCGTTGCGTTACTATCTGGCCTCCACTTCCGTCGGCCCCAAACCTAACTTCGCCAATATCCTGGTGGAAGTAACGGACAGCAAATATACCAAGGAACAGGAAAAGAACCTTGATGCCTACATGAAGGCCAACTATCCCAATGCCATCACCCGTACCATGTTGTTCAAGCTCTCCCCTGCCGTAGATGCCGCCATTGAAATCGGGTTCATCGGCAATAACACGGATACGCTGGTCATGCTGACCAACAAGATTCTGGACATCATGCACCGTAACGACGAACTTATCAACGTGCGCAACTCCTGGGGCAATAAGATACCGGTATGGCATCCCATTTACAGTCAGGAACGTGCACAACCGTTGGGTATCTCCCGTCAAAGCATGGCACAGAGTATCCAGATCGGTACGAACGGCATGACACTTGGAGAATACAGGGAAGGAGACCAAGTACTCCCCATTCTGTTGAAGGATAAAACCATCGACTCTTTCCGTATTAACGACTTGCGTACACTCCCCGTATTCGGCACTGCACGCGAAACAACCACTCTGGAACAAGTCGTCAGCCGGTTCGACTTCCAGTACAAGTTCTCCAATGTGAAAGACTACAACCGGCAGATGGTGATGATGGCGCAGGCCGACCCACGCCGCGGTGTGAATGCCATTGCCGCCTTCAACCGTATATGGAAGCAAGTGCAGAAGGAGATTGAAGTGCCCGAAGGTTACACCATGAAATACTTCGGAGAGCAGGAAAGCCAGGCAGAAAGCAATGCCGCACTGGCAGCTAACCTGCCGCTGACATTCTTCCTTATGTTCGTCACCTTGCTGTTTCTGTTCCGCAGCTACCGGAAACCGATTGTTATCCTGCTGATGCTGCCGCTTATCTTTATAGGTATTGTACTGGGACTGGTGGTATTGGGAAAATCATTCGACTTTTTCTCCATCCTCGGCTTGCTGGGGCTGATTGGAATGAATATCAAGAATGCCATCGTGCTGGTGGACCAGATTGATACGGAAACCGCTGCCGGGAAAGCACCGCGTGAAGCCGTTATCAGTGCAACGACCACCCGTATTGTCCCGGTGGCTATGGCATCGGGTACCACTATCCTGGGAATGTTGCCGTTATTGTTCGACGCCATGTTCGGCGGCATGGCGGCAACCATTATGGGTGGTTTGCTGGTAGCCTCGGCATTGACATTATTCGTGCTGCCGGTGGCTTATTGCGCCATTCATAAAATCAAGTGAGAGAACATTCAACAATTTACAGTTTACCAATTGAATGATGAAAACAAAGATACTTATTCTATCATTACTGTGCTCCGGACTGAATGCCGGGGCACAACAAGCATATCTGAGCCGCGAAGAATACCGCGACAAGGTAGAAGCATACAGCCAGATTCTGAAACAACAGCATCTGAAAACATTCGCCAGTACCGAGGCACGCAAGATTGCCTCCACCGGTTTCCTGCCCCAGATTGACATCATCGCCGAGGGTACCGCCAATCTCAATCATCTGGACCAATGGAACAGTCCGAAAGGAGACTACCGCCCTTATACCTATCAGGCACTTGCCACCTTGACGCAGCCGCTTTATACCGGAGGTTCCCTAATAGCCCAAAAGAAAGTGGCGCAAACCGAAGAGGCACTGGAGCAACTAACCACAGAACTGACCCTCGACCAGATACACTATCAAAGTGACGCCGTCTATTGGAATGCCTCTGCCGCCCGTGCCGGTCTGAAAGCCGCGGCTACCTTTCAGGATATTGTACAACAGCAGTACGACATCATCCAAGACCGCTTCGATGACGGCGCCATCAGCCGCACAGACTTGCTGATGATTTCCACCCGGCGTAAGGAGGCCGAATTACAGTACATCAAGGCACGCCAAAACCATACCCTTGCCCTGCAAAAACTGAATATCCTTATGGGCTCGGAACCGGACGCTCCCATAGACAGCATAGCCGAAATAGATATACCGACTGCCCCCATCATCCCTTTGGGCCTGGATGATGTGCTGCCCCGCCGGGCAGAATATGCCAGTACCTCCGTGAACATCGCCCGCAGTGAAGCGCAACGGCATGCCGCCCTCAGCCGCTACAATCCACAAGCCAGCATGTTTCTCGCTACCGGTTGGGATACGGGAATCGCCTATATGGGGCAGAATGTACCTCATACTCCCGTCGCAGGGGTCAACGTCAGCATCCCCATCTTCCGTTGGGGAGCCCGCTTCAAGACAAACCGCCAACAGAAAGCCTATATCGGCATACAGAAGCTGCAACAAAGCTATGTAACGGACAATATTCTGGAAGAGCTCTCCGCAGCCACCACAAAGCTAACGGAAACTGAACAGCAAGTCAAGACGGCCCGGGAGAATATGACACTTGCCGAAGAGAATCTAGACCTTGTCACCTTCTCTTATAATGAAGGAAAAGCCAGCATGGTAGATGTACTGTCCGCACAACTCTCATGGACACAAGCACACACCAACCTGATTGATGCGTATCTCGCGGAAAAGATGGCGGTAGCTGAATATTGGAAAGTGGTCAGCGAATGAAATGCCCCTCAACGAAAAAGATAAAGAAACTCCGGCATGGCTTTGTAAAGCCATGCCGGAGTTTCTTTATCTTTCCCCTACTGACCAGGTTTATCCCAAGAATGAAATCAATACACCAGCCGCAACAGCCGACCCGATTACACCGGAGATATTACTGGACATACAGTAATTCAGCACATGGTTTTTCGGGTCATATTTCGTTGCAATCTCATTGCAGACGCGGCTTGCCATGGGCACGGCACTCAGGCCGGTAGCACCAATCAGTGGATTGATCTTCTTCTTGCTGAATAGGTTGAACAGCTTCACAAAGAAAATACCTCCCGTAATGGACAATGCAAATGCCAGGAAACCGCCAATCACAATACCGATGGTTGTCCAATTCAGGAATGCCTCACTAGTCATCGTGGCGCCAACGCTCAATCCTAAAAAGATGGTAGCTGCATTCATGATACTATTAGCAGCAGCGTCGAACAAGCGGCTTGTATCAGAACCGATTTCCTTAATCAAATTACCGAACATCAACATACCAATCAAAGGTACTGCCGTAGGCACAAATAAAGCAACAATCGTAGTCACTGCAATCGGGAAGATAATCTTCAATACACGCAGATTCTTAATCTCGATTTTCGAAGGATACAGCTTCTCCTGCTCCTTCATGTTAATCATCAATTCCTTCTTGGTACAGAACAACTTCACCACCATCGGAATGATGACCGGTACCAGCGCCATATAAGAATAAGCAGCAATAGCAATCGGTCCCAACAGATGGGGAGCCAGCTTGATGGTAGTAAAGATAGCCGTAGGGCCATCGGCACCACCGATAATGCCCAACGCACCCGCTTCCTGCGGAGTGAACCCTATCATCACAGCACAAAGCAGTACGGTGAAAATACCTAACTGCGCAGCCGCACCGAATATGGAGAGACGCAAGTTACGGAGCATCGGACCGAAGTCCGTCAGCGCACCCACCCCCATAAAGATGACAGGTGGCAGGAATCCGGTCTTAATCAGCATATAATAGATGAAGTTCATCAGTCCAAGGTCGTGCGCTATTTCGTGCAACGGCATCTCCCAGATATTCTTCATCACCCCGCCTACCATGACCATTCCGTTTTCATCCGCCTGAATCACACCCATCTCGCCGCCAGGAAAGTTGGCGATGAGTACACCGAAAGCGATGGGTACCAGCAACAATGGTTCATAGTGCTTCTTGATGCCCAAATAAAGCAGGATAAAAGCGATGGCATACATCACGAGGAACGACGGATCAGCAATGATATTGCTGAAGGCCGTCATATCATAGAGTTTTGCAAATATATCTTCCATTATCCTATCTTCATTAATACATCATCTTCAGAAACAGAGTCACCCGGATTGACACAGATGGCAACAACCGTTCCATCAAAGTCTGCACGGATGGCATTGTATGTCTTCATAGCTTCGATATAGCAGAGAAGATCGCCACTCTTCACCTTGTCACCCACTTTCAACGGGGTTTCTTGTGCATTCTTCGTCAAGAAGAACTTGCCTTCGAGCGGAGCCGGAATATCCTGACCTTCGCCTACGGGAGGAGCAGTCACCTTCTCGGTAGCCGAAGCGGGCAGGTCAATGTCACCATAAGCCACCGTTACGCGGTAGGCCTGACCGTCCACCTGCACGGTGAGCGTCTTGGGTTTGGCATCGTCCAGCGGAGATTTGTCACGTTCAGCACGGCGTTTCTCCACATCCTCCAGGAAGTCCTGCTTGGCCTTGCCACTCTTGTAAGCCTCGTATTGAGCCGGGTGCATGGCGTATTCGAAAAGCTCTTCGTCGTCCTCGCCCAATTCCCATTTGTTTTCCTTCATCAGCTTGCGGTACTTGTCCAAAGCATCGGGATAGTTGTCTTGCGGATTGCCGGTGAAGAATTTACGTCCTTCGCGCTCTGCTTTCTCAATAAGCTCAGGAGCCAATTCACCCGGCAACTTACCGGCTTTGCCCAGCAGCATATCCCAAATATCATCGGCAATCATGCCCCAACGTTCCTTGCCCTTCTCCATAGCAATGACGTTCATCATGGAGAGATTCTTGACATACTGGCTAAACGGAGTCACCAATGGCGGATAACCTACACGCGGCCAGACGTATGCCACTTCGTTGAACAACTTGATGAGCAATTCATCCTGCTTCATGAAGGGCAGGTTGCGTTTTGCCTTATATTTGTTAATGGATTCCAAATTGGACTCCAGGTCTGCCATCAAACTGCCCATCATGCCGCCCGGAAGTCCAGGACCAATCAGCAGGGAGTTCATCAAACGGTTACGCGGGCTGATGTACAAGCCAAGGAAATCATCCATAAATTCCTGGATGAGGGCACGTATCTTCATATATGCCTCCATGTTGATTTCGGGCACCTGGAAGCCTGCATCTTTCAGCATAGCCTGCACGCTGAGCAGGTCTGCATGTCCTGTACCCCATGAAAGCGGTTCCATACCTACATCAATATAGTCGCAACCTGCCTCGCACACTTCAAGAATGCTTGCCATATTGAAGCCGGGCCCCGCATGACTATGGTACTGGATAGGAATATCGGGATGTGCCGCCTTGATATTGGCCACAATCTTACCCAGGGAAACCGGACGTCCGATGCCTGCCATATCCTTGATGCAAATTTCATCGGCACCAGCCTTGATAAGCTTCAAAGCCATGTTCGTGTAGTATTCTACGGTATGGATAGGTGAATGGGTGATGCAGAGCGAACATTGGGAAATCATTCCGGCATCGTGTGCATAACCAATGGAAGGAATGATATTGCGAGTATCGTTCAGACCGCAAAAAGTACGCGTGATGTCCGTACCTTGCGCTTTCTTCACCTTATAGAACAGCTTGCGTACATCGGCGGGCACGGGACTCATGCGGAGGCCATTCAAGGCACGGTCCAACATGTGAGTCTGGATACCGGCTTCGTGGAACGGCTTCGTCCATTCGCGCACGGCTTTATTCGGATTCTCCCCAAACAGCAGATTTACTTGTTCAAAACCTCCGCCATTGGTTTCCACGCGCGCAAAACAACCCATCTCAATGATAGCGGGAGCTACTTTCACCAGCTGGTCAACACGGGGTACATATTTTCCGGCACTCTGCCACATGTCCCTGAATACCAAGCTGAACTTAATTTCCTTTTTCATACTAAATTATTCGGTGTGTTTTTATATAAGATTATTATTTCAGATTTTTTCTACCTTAGCAACTTTACCCTTACCTTGTGTCACTACTGTTACGGCTGCACTGATAGCTGCCAGAATATTACCGGGGACAGGTGCAGGACCATTTGCTGCAGCTTTGGCCGGTACCACTTCTTCGGGTGCATATTTGTTCACAAGTGCAATGAGACATTTTCCTAAGTAGATAACAATCAGCAGGATAGCAAAGACTGTTGCCATACCTACCACCATTAGCAGAAGTGCTATGTTCAAGTTTTCCATATTATAAATTATTAGTTATTCCGTAGGATTTAAAAAAAATCGTTCGAAATTAGCGATTATCCGTTAAAGAAAGGTGGTAAAAAATAATAAAAGATGCTAAAACGTCACTTCCCGCACTACCGGAGAGGTGGTACGGGAAGTGTATAATACCCCATTTATGTCAAGAAAAGAGGCAATTGGCGGGATGGGAAAAATCAGCCCAGCGGGTTCTCTCCCTGATCGCCGTCGTTGCCGCCCTGGTTGCTGCCACCTTGATTGCCACTGTCAGAAGAAGGAAGCTTGCCCCACTCTTCCCAAACAATCTTCGTATTCACCATGCTGCGGGTAATCACCTGACGGCCACTATTACGCTCCACTTCGGGCAAAAAACGGACACGTACTCCGTTAATCAGCGAAGCGCTTACCTCCGCAGCCGTCGACACTCCTCTTTTAGTAGAGGTGGCAGTATAGTAGAAGGTGCCGACACCGTTTATCTTCACAGTACGTCCCTGCCCCATGAAATTGCTCAATACACGCCCCAAGTTCTCCATCACCGCATACGTGTCACCACGGGTCACGGTAGAAAGAACAGACAGCTCGTCTGCCACTTCACGGGTAGTAACCGCCTTGCCCCAGGTTACTGATTGAGGATACCACAAATCGTTTACTTTTTTCTGAACTCTTTTAAAAAATGCCATAATCGTAATGTTTTAAATGATTAATTAATAATGTATATCCGGTTTCTCTTGTCTCACCCGAGAAGCAGAAGTTTTCATCGTGAGGCCTCAACGATTCAGCCGTCTGCTTTTCTCAAATTCGATGTTGCAAAGTTAGGGCGGGAAACAAGGGAAAACAAGAAAATGGCATCTACAACCAATTTTCATAAATCACTCAAATACAAACAATTACAAAAATAACATCTCTACAAGAAGAAGGGGGAAATAAAGCTGAAATAAGAAGAATAAGGTGATAATCTCTACAAGCTATACACGCAAACTTCTGATAATGAAGGCACCTATATCTTCCGGTCTCTACAAGATAGTTACTATAAGCTATTCTTTGCAATATGACATCATTTAGAGTTTATGCCAGTGAAAAGAAAGAATGCACACATAGAGAGAATGTGCCTCTCTACGTGTTTGGCTGATTTTACTTTGTTACTGCATTATACAAATCCTGGTAGGTTTTCACCACACTATACGCCACATCGCCAGTGCTGATAGCTGCAAAGTGGCGACGGGCGCACTCTATCTTGGCATCCTCGGCACGGCGAAGTTGTGATACTTCGATGTCGTTGCCTTTGGTTTCTGCCACGAAATAGACGTGCTTCACGGAATCTTCTCGAAAAGCTACAGCCCAGTCGGAATTATATTTGCCCATCGGAGTGTTGATGTAGAATCCACCGGGCAGTTTGCTATATACCACCACATCATCCTCAGCTTCCAGCGACTCGGCAAAACTCTTTTCGATACCTTCACTATCTACCACTACAAGATCGTAAAGCGACTTGGTACTTTCGATAGCATTCTTGCCAAGTGTACCACGCAGCGTAGCTTCCTCAAAGATGCCAGTACCAAAAGTTCCAGCACATTTCTCATACTGGATGTGTTGGATGAGCGAGATAGCCTTACAATCGTTGATGATGCGACCGGCTTTGATGATGAACTCTTCTGGATTCAGCTTGAACTGATGGAAAGTCGCATGATTAACGCCTTTCAGCATTTCTACAATGGTGCGGCGAGTTAGACCGGTGGATTGCACGAGTTCACCTACCAAGTCGTAAGTTACTTCTGCTCCAATAACTTCCGTTACCCGAATGGTTTTCACTGTAGCGGCACTCATGGCTGCTCCGGCTTCCAATTCTTCGCGGTCACGGATGCTTTCCATACCGCCACTCTCCACTACAATACGGATTTCTGTCACATTCAGGTGCTTGTCGAGTGCATCAATGGCACTCTTGATGAGTTTTGACGTTTCAAAACTCACGTTATAGTAAGTACGTGTATTGATGCGCCGCCACAACTCTTGCCACTCTTTTTTGTTGAAGTTGTCTTTCACTAAGTGAGCCTCCGTTTTATTACGTCCATTGGCTGGTTTGAAGGCATCGGGATTGAACACTTTATCCAACTGTTTGATGATAAACGAATGTAGATTTTCCACCTCACCAAACTGGAGCGAATCGGCTTTCTTTTCGTCAAAGTACTTTTGCGTGAGCTTGCCCTTCTTGATGTAACCTTGGACTATCAGTTCTTCGTGGATTTCCACGGCCTGTTCGGTCGTAATCTTTATGCTGTGTCCATCTTGTGTCTGTGCCAGTTGGTCGGCAAACAGTGTGGCTGTCACCACTACCGGACGGCTGGCACAGGCTTCTGCCATATCGGTTTGCAGCTTCTTGGCAAAGTCGTCATAGCTCTCGCTGGCAATAACGGTCAGGATATTGGTGTCGAACACATGGTCACCCAATACGTCGGCATCTTGACGTTCGCCCTTATCGTTGACGCATAGGCGCATACCACGACCCACCTCCTGACGTTTCTTGATTTCGTTGGAGGTATCTTTCAACGTACAAATCTGGAACACATTAGGATTGTCCCAACCTTCCTTCAAGGCCGAGTGAGAGAAGATGAAGCGAATGGGGCAACTTTGGCTAAGTAAGCGTTCCTTATCCTTCATGATAAGGTCGAAACCACGTTCTTCGTTTTCGCCTTCCTTATTCTTCGATTCCACGTTCTTCCCTTTTTTATCAATAGAAAAGTAACCATCGTGAATGTTTTCGGGCGCATTCTTCGGATTGGAAAGGAAGCGAGTGTAGGCGGTATCCTTAAAGGTAGACATAAGCTCTTGCAAGGCACGTTGGTATTCCTCTTCAAACATCCGTGCAAATTTCCCCTTCTCTGCCGTGTCCTTACCGTAGATGCGGTAACTATCCACATGATCGATAAAGAAGAGCGAAAGCACCTTGATGCCGCGAGCAAAAAGTTGGCGTTCACGTTCCAAATGAGTCTTGATGGTTTCACGTATCTGGTGGCGACGGAGAATATCCTCATTCACGCTGCCCACCACCTCACCGGGATGAAGCGTCAGTCCGTTGAGGAAATGCACGGTATTGGTCAATCCGTCTATACATTCCACTTTAAAGTTATTGGCATACTCCTGCAAACCACCGCTTTGCTCTTTAAGATCGAACCCTTCGCCGACCAAGCGAATGGTCTGGCGTGTGCCATTGGCAGTCTTGACATCGAAGCCCAATCGAGCTTGTGGATTGCCTTTGCTAATGACGATTTCATCCAGATAGACATAGCTATTGGTAGCTGTAGAACCCACTTGATGCACACTGCGTACCTCTATTTTTTTCACCAGCTTCTTGTTGTAAGCGTCGATGGCATCGAGGCGATATACTTGGTTGAATATTTCACGGTGCGTGGCACTATAAAGTAAGGTAAAGAGCGGGTTAAACAGTTTGATACCTTTTCGTGTGGCATTGCCTTTGTCCGTACCCAACACGCTTTGCGGCTCGTCAATAATTAGGATGGGATTCGTTTTTGCCAAGATGTCAATAGGCTTTCGCGAACCGAACTCATCACGACGTGAGAAGATGATACGGGCTGCGGAATCACCTGCGCGACCTTCCTTGTTTTTATCCTCGTTAAGCGAAGCATTGAAAGCCTGCGTATTGATAATCATTGCATGAATGCCGTTATCCGAAGCAAAGGCATCAATCTTAGCGAGCTGCTTCGAGTTGTAGATGAAGTATTGCATGCGCTTACCATATTCTCCAGCAAAGTGCTCTGCCATACTCTCAAAACTCTTGAACACGCCTTCGCGGATGGCAATACTTGGCACTACAATCACAAATTTCGACCAGCCATAGCGGGCGTTCAGCTCATACATGGTCTTGATGTAGGTATAGGTCTTACCCGTACCTGTTTCCATCTCGATGGTAAAGGTACGTCCGTCTCCCTCCAGATGCTCCACGGGATTCAATCCTTCTGCCATCTGTATGCCACGCACATTCTCGCAAATGCTTTCATTGTCAAGTACAAGGGGAAAATTGCCGAAACCGTCGAAGTTGAGCGCACCAAACTTGTTCAAGAAGGTGCGGCTGCCATCGTGTTTGGGTTGCCCCTGAAACACATCGCTCACGCATTTGGCGGCTTCCGCTTGAAAGCGTTGATGTTTATATCTTATTTTCACTTTTTGCCTCCTTTCTTACTTTTGTCACTAATCGCCTTGATAGCGTTCAAATAATCTTGCTCCACATCGCTGAGTGTGCGCTGTTTATATTTACGATACTCAGTAGCGGCATGATCCATCGCTTCTTGATGGGATACTAGGCCTCCATCCAGTAGGAGTTGTTCTCCAGTTGAGGTGAGTATGCGATCCAGATAGTTTGCCCAATCGTTCATGGTCATGGGTTGCTCTTTCTCGGCTTGGCTTTCTGCGAAATCAAGTAAAGCGATAATCATATCAAGATTATAGAAGGTTGTCATGTATGACTTACCATCTGTGGCAGTTGTTCGGCATTTCCGAACAACTGAGTCCTCTTGTAGTTCGCCTTCTTCGAAAATGTGCTTAATATGCTCACTTACATTTGATTTACTCGTATGATACAGCTCGCACATCTGCGTTTGAGTAAGCCATAAAGGATCTTCCTCAAGTTTCACATCTATCTTTGTCAGACCGCCATTGTCTGTATAGATTAGTATTTTGTTGTTCTCTTCCATGGACACGTCAAATTACTCTGATATTATTAAACGCATCATTATCCGACCAATCCAAGGATTGCTTGAACTGCTCATAAATATTGATTTTCTGAGCATCTTCCTTGAAGCAGGCATCACGGAAAAGTACACGCAAGGGACTCTTGTCGGCCATCGCAGTTACTACCTTATCGGTAATGCCCTCGGAAAAGCAAGCCACAAGTTCACCTTCGTTGACAGTGTAGATGGTACAACCGTCCATGGTTTCTGTCTGCAAGGGCAAATCCAAGCGAACACCCCATGCCAACATCGAACCATAGAGTAGGTCAAGGTCAGTACGATCGCGCTTGATATTATAGGCAAAGAGGTCAAGCTGGTCTTGCTTGTATTCCTTGGGTGAAAGTGATACTTTCTCGTAGTTGCTTTCGTCAAGGCGGTAGACACGGAAACCAGTGTCGAGGTTTTGGGTAGTAAGCGAGGAATCTGCTTTTATTTTTGCACCGGAACGACGGATGCGTTCTTTGGCTATCTCAGGGATAGTGGCGTAGCCTGCCTTACGTGCTTCGCTATCTTCTGGTGTTTTTTCGGGAAGCTGAACGCAGATATATTTTCTGTTACCTCCGTCTTCGGCGTTGAGTTGCATTACAGCATGGGCAGTGGTGGCAGAGCCTGAGAAGAAATCGAGAATAAGTGCATCTTTATCAAAATGAGTCATCATCTTGAGCATCCTTATCAAGAGATTTATACTTTTGGGATTGTCGAATGCTTTGCAGCCCATTAATTTCTGAAGATATGAAGTTGCGGAAGAAGTTAAGAAATCTGTATCCCACCAAGTCGTAACTTTTTTTCTTGATTGTCGAGCCTGTTCTTCGTAATACTTCTTCTGGAGATTGTTCTCTGTGACAATAAGCAGTCCATTATCATACAGTTTCTGCATGGTCTCTTTTGAATATCTCCAATATCCTTCAACACCCATAAATTCGTAAAAAGGATTACCTTTCTTTGCTCCACCAGGACCATCTACAGGTGCCAATTTATATTTTCCCTTATCGTCTTCTCGATCAAATCCGTCTAATACTGGGTCTTCTCCTATATTCTTTTGTTGAGCAAACACCTCATTTATTTCTTTGGCATAAAACGCAATGTGATTGTGATTTTCAGATATTATTCTATCATTAGAAACAGAGGCTCTATGCTTATGGCAAATATCAGCAATGAAATTATGCTCGCCAAAGACTTCATCACATATTTTGATGAGATTTGCATTCTCATCATC
The DNA here is from genome assembly GCF_013874375.1 of Bacteroides sp. CACC 737. Lineage (NCBI taxonomy): Bacteria > Pseudomonadati > Bacteroidota > Bacteroidia > Bacteroidales > Bacteroidaceae > Bacteroides > Bacteroides sp. CACC 737. The sequence continues at coordinate 483,577 of NZ_CP059408.1, read as the reverse complement.
ACCTATCGAAATAAAGATAACTCCATCCTCCGTGAGCAGAGAACGAGCCACCAGCAGACGACTATAAATCATACTGCACCAATCCGAATGAAACTTACCATTCGTATCGGAATTCTTCCTGAAGCGATAGCCCAACTCGTCCACATTGCCGGCTTTGAAATCCTCTTCGGCAGCAGTGAGAGCAAAGTCGTCATGATACACAAAGTCATTGCCAGTATTATAGGGTGGGTCGATATAAATCATCTTCACCTTACCCATATATGAGCGTTGCAAGAGTTTGAGCACTTCCAGGTTATCACCTTCGATATAGATATTCTTCGTATTGTCCCAATCCACGGAATCTTCCACCACCGGGCGTAATGTCTTATCGGTTGGTTTGGCAGCCTCCGCACGAGCGGCATTCTTACCTACCCATGTAAACTGATACATCTCGCCATCGCCGTCTGTGACATAGTCGCCAAGCAACCGGCGAAGCACCTCGAAGTTTACCTTTCGGGAGATTTCACCAGTCTTGTCATCACGTACTTCGGTAAATGCCGAAGGTGCTATCTGATAGAGCGCATCAAGATTGAGTTGCGTTCCGTCTGCGGAGTTCAAATCCAAATGTTTTAATATGTCAGTCATATATCTTGTTTCTTAATTGTTTTCTAATGTTTTAAGTTTCTCTTTCTTTGATTTGTCCTTGATGAAAGTAGGAGACGTGAAAATGAAACGCAATTGTTCCACTTGCTCCAATTCTTCTTTCAATGCTTCGTAGGCATAGATGGAGAATGAAGCCGCAGCAATAGACACAAAAGTACCTTTGGATAACCGTCCTTTGATGTCATCCACTACACGTTCGTTTATATTGTTTATTAATTTGGAATGTTTCATCCTCGTTCTATCAGACCTTAGTTCCGCGGCACTTTACAAAACAATTATTTAAAATACTGAGCAATAAAATATTGCCCAGTACTTTGCCATGTCAGAAGATTCACTTAAATTAGTGCTGCAAAAAAAGCACAAGAAATCCTCAACAAGCATGACAAAAATAAGCATAAAATCCGGTAAACTCACTTCTTTTGGAGGGATATTTTTAATTATGGAGCAATTTGATTCTATGCTCTCATCCGTAATCAATTCAACACTTTAGCAGTCCAATAGAAAGCGAACTATTGAAATAACAAGGAATAACAATATTTTTTAAGTCACCAATCAGTTTCTTATTTCATTTTGTAACAACATTTCAAATCCCAAAAGCATCCGTTTCAAGCCATCAAACCGTCACAGTCCATCCCCTCCCAGAACACCTTCTGAAGTGGGGGTAATTCAGTATACGATTAAATAGGATTCAATATAAGACTGAATGGCATTCAGTATACGACTGAATAGGGTTCAGTATAAGACCGAGGTTATATTAGTAGCAAAACAGATTGAGAACAAGGGAAATCACCGACTTTTTGTCCTAATAAATCAACACAAATTGGCTATATTCCTAAAATAATCATATAAAAATATCGGAATCAAGCAGTGTTCTTTGCCCAACGGGTAGGAAGTCTATAAGAAATTGACTATCGACCCGTTATTTGCATTACTTCCGAGGTTATTCTCTATGGTTTCTTCCATAGGAAACTGTTGCTTGTTTATGCAAAAAGAACCATTCTTCCGTTCAAAAACCAAATTATCGTCCACCCGAAGCGATTCGGACACTAATATACCACCGGCATTTTTAGAATAGGCATAGACAACTGTCCCGTTCTCAAACCTAAATGTATATTCGAACCCGACTACTCCCTCTTTCTTTCCAGCATAAATAAAATTCACATAATAATCTATCTTCTTCCATTTGGGCGACAAATGGTTCTCAATATCGAATAAGGCCAAACTGAAGTTTGTTTTACCCGATCCGTTCGGTCCATATACAATACCATTTTTTATGATACCGTCTTTGATAGCGTTTTTATGAACTCATAATTAGCCGGACTTGACAAATTCCACTTGAAGATACGGAAAAGGATTTCCGTAAAGAAATTACGGGCCTAATTTATCTTAATGCCACCTAATAGTTTCATACCCTTGTCACTGTTGTCTTGCAATCCGAAATTTCAGACATGGCACACTACTGTATCCAGCGTCTCTCCATCAGCAAACAGTCCACCATCTGCCTGCATCATCCGTTTCTTCAGGCGAAACTTCTGCTGGGACACGGAAGCGGGAGACACGGCAATGAGCGTGGCAATCTGTGCATTGCTGAAGTGCAGGCGGATAAGCATGCAAAGCTGGCTGTCGGCAGGCGTAAGCTGGGGAAAGCGCATGACAAGGCGTTTGGAAGCGCCCTTGTATACTCTGTCAGTAAGCTTCTGCAAGTAGTTCCACTGGCTGTCCGCAAGGAATTTGGGCTGGATGCGCAACTGCTTCACCACTTCGTCTGCGTCTATCACGGCAGAAGCAAGCGCCTGCACCTGCCCGTCGAGCATCCGGACACGCTCGCCCTCTTTCCTCAACAGTTCCAGTTCGCGGGGCACGGGGTTGTCTTCATACTCCTTGAGACGGGCGCGGAGTGACTCGTTTTCCTTATCCAGACGGCTGCCATGTTCCATGAGGTTCGTCAGCGAGCTATGCACTTCTTCGCGCTCTTCGTCGGTCAGCAACATCTCCTTCAGGCATTCTTCCAGTTCCTCGCGCTCGCGTTCATTGTTGCGCAAGCGCTGTTCGTTTTCGCTCAAGGTGATAAGGTAGTTGCGGTGGTGGCGCTCTTTCTTGAACCGGACAAGGCTGAACAGCATAGCACCGGAAATGCTGAACATAATCACAGAAAACACTCCCCAGAAAAAACGTTCGTAACCACTGACCGGCTTCAGCCGCACATGCCTGCCATCGGAAAGCTCCTTTATCTGACTGTATTCACGGTGCAAACCGGAAATCAGGCGGACGGCCCGGGCACTGTCGACAGCACCGCATTGCACCAACGAGTCAGCATGAGAAAGGGCCTGTTCGTAGTTCATCAAAGTTCTACCGGCAGGTTTCGAGCAGGCTGTCAGCCCTAAAAGGAAGGTCAGCAGGAGAAAAAGGAAGGTATGTTTCATCTTGAAATTTTGTGTTTATAATAAGTAAGGTGTAAAGTCGGTAAGGAACGAGCTTACTTCAAGTGTCTTCATAATCAATGCATATTAATAGAAACAAAGGTAACACTTTCTTCCCACAATAAATAAAGAGGTACAAAGTTTTTTATTACTTTGTACCTCCTCTTTTTCTTCAACCTGCATCATTTACAGCCGTGAGTCAGCAAAATCATATAGCTTAGAACTCACTCGTAAAGTGGAACTTGATATGCTTGAAGTCCATCTGCGCCATCTGCAACACATATCCGCTGTCGGCCAGGAACACATCCCTACCCTCGCGGTCTTTGGCCATGTACTGGTATTTGCGCTTCTTGAAGGCTTCCAGCTCCGCCGCATCATCGCTCTCAATCCAGCAGGCCTTATACAGACTGAGCGGCTCCCAACGGCACTTCGCACTGTATTCGTTCTCCAGACGATACTGGATGACCTCGAACTGCAACTGCCCCACCGTACCGATAATCTTACGCCCGTTAAACTGGTTGACGAACAACTGAGCCACACCTTCGTCCATCAACTGGTCGATACCCTTGGCAAGCTGTTTCTGCTTCATCGGGTCGGCATTCTCAATGTACTTGAACATCTCCGGCGAGAAACTTGGAAGTCCCTTGAAGTGGAGCACCTCGCCTTCGGTCAGCGTATCGCCAATCTTGAACGTACCATTATCCGGCAGACCGATAATATCTCCCGCCCAAGCCTCATCGACAGTCGTCTTGCGCTGCGCCATGAACTGCGTAGGTGACGAGAAACGCATCGTCTTGCCATGACGTACGTGCAAGTACGGGGCATTGCGTACAAACTTCCCGGAGCAGATTTTGCAGAAAGCGATACATGAACGGTGATTCGGGTCGATGTTGGCGGTTATCTTGAAGATGAATCCGGTAAATTTAGGCTCTTCCGGCTCCACCTCACGTTCTTCCGCCTTCACGGGACGGGGACTGGGAGCAATCTCCACAAAGCAATCCAGCAGTTCCTGCACACCGAAATTATTCAGTGCCGAACCGAAGAATACGGGAGCAAGCTCCCCTTTCAAATATTCCTCCTTATCAAATTCGGGGTAAACACCGTCTATCAGTTCCAATTCTCCGCGCAGCTTGTCGGCCAGCTGGGCACCAATCCGGTTGTCCAGCTCCTCGGTATGGATATCCACTTCCACCTTCTCTGTCACCACCTGCTTACTGGGCTGGTAGAGGTTAAGATTATGCTCGTAGATGTTGTAGACACCCTTGAAACGGACACCGCTCTCGATAGGCCACGTCAAAGGGCGCACGTGGATGTGCAGTTCCTCCTCCAGCTCGTCCAGCAGGTCGAACGGGTCTTTGGCTTCACGGTCCATCTTGTTGATGAAGATAATCACCGGCGTATTACGCATACGGCAGACCTCCATCAGCTTGCGTGTCTGCGTTTCCACACCTTTCGCACCGTCCACCACGATAATAACGCTGTCCACAGCCGTCAGCGTGCGGTAGGTATCTTCGGCAAAATCCTGGTGACCCGGAGTATCGAGGATGTTGACCTTGTAGTCATGGTAGTCAAACTCCATTACAGAAGTGGTGACGGAAATACCACGCTGTTTTTCAATATCCATCCAGTCCGACGTTGCTGTCTTCTTTATCTTATTGCTCTTTACGGCACCCGCCACCTGGATTTGTCCACCAAAAAGCAACAGCTTCTCGGTCAATGACGTCTTACCGGCATCCGGATGCGCGATAATCGCAAACGTTCTCCGTCTTTCTATTTCGTTGTTATTGGCCATATATCAATTAGTCAGTAATAATCACTCTTCCAAATTCTTCATGCAAACGGCAAGGCTCTCCTCCCAATGGGGTATATCGATGCCGAATGTCTTCTTTATCTTTGTCTTGTCCAGTACGGAATAATGCGGACGCGGCGCCTTGGCAGGGAATTCGTCCGTATGTAGTGGATTTACTTTGCAGGTCTTTATGCCGGCCAGGCGATGGATAGCCAAAGTGAAATCATACCACGAGCACACACCCTCGTTGCTGAAATGATAGATACCGGGAACAATCCCCCGGTTGACAGCCGCAAAAATGACACGTGCCAAATCATTGGCATATGTCGGCGTACCTATCTGGTCGAAGACAACCCCCAGCGTCTCTCGCTCACGCCCCAGACGAAGCATCGTCTTCACAAAATTATTCCCGTAAATGGAATAGAGCCATGCTGTACGGATAATCATGGCACGGCTGCAATGCTTCATCACCGCCTGCTCACCTGCCAGTTTAGTAGAGCCATATACCGAATTGGGGCAAGTGGCCGCCTCTTCCGTATAAGGAGTGTGTCCGGTTCCGTCGAAAACATAATCGGTGGACACTTGTATCAAGGCAGCACCGCAAGCTTCGGCAGCGGCAGCCAGATAGCCAGGAGCGACATGGTTCAGCTTGTCGCAAAGTTCCTGATTGTCCTCCGCCTTGTCCACCGCCGTATAAGCAGCGCAATTCACAATCACATCTATCCGGTTACCCTTCACAAACCTGTGCACAGCTTGTTCGTCGCAAATGTCCAATTCCTGCACATCAGTGAAAAAATAAGCATGTTGTCCGTTTTCTTTCGACAACACTCGCATTTCATTGCCAAGTTGACCGTTGGCACCGGTTATCAGAATATTCATTTAATAAAGTTACACTTATATATAGAATGTTACGATGAACAATATTTTCCTTCATAATTATCAATCATCCACTATCAATTATCCATCAACTCCAGTTCTCCCCGCTTCTCCTTGTCATAATAGTTGGCAAGCAACGAGATGAAACCACTGATGGCCTCCATAGCCTTTGCCGTGCCCTGACTGATTTCCTTCTTCTGCAAGCGTAACAGCAACACTCCATAAAGCGCCTCGAAACAAGTGTCTACCTCAGACTCCTCTTTCCGGCCGTTCTTCTGACGCAGTTCCACGATAAAAGGCAGTGCCTTGAAATAAGCCGCATTATAGAACGGATATTTCGTAGAAGCCAGCAATTCGCCATGCAGTTCCGTCAGATTCAGAATGACATTACGGTTGATTTGCAGATGCCCTTTTTCCGTTACGCCTTCCGCACGCATCATATCTGCCAGGTTTCCATACCATTCTTCCAGCGCAGGCCGTTCCTCCTCCGGATAGCGCAAGATGATGTTCTGGCGTATCCGGTCTATGTCACAGCCGTTGGCACGGAGCAAGTCCTCCACCTGCCACATATATATAAGGTATTCGGCTATATTCTTCTCTTTCAGTTGTTGCGCAATCTTCACGATAAAATGTATGATTTATAACCTTAGATTTATGACTTCATTATCAATTTATCCACTATCGATTATCCATTAATACAGCGATTCACCCATCAGCGTAAACACCAGTCCCATCACAGACACCACAATGACAATGCTCCCGATAATACGGTTCAGTATCCAGATACCTCGCAGGTTGAATTGTGTACGGACCTTATTGACAAAAAAGGTTATGCCAAACCACCAAGCCAAAGCACCCAATGCGATGGCCAAGTATCCGGTGACAGCCTCAAACACCAGCACGCCCTCACTTACAAAAGCGAAGCGGGCGAAAAGGCCTACAAAAAGGAAAATAATCAGTGGATTGGAAAGTGTGACGGCAAACGCCGTTATGAAGTTATGGAAATAGGAACCCTTATTGGTGGATACCGGCCGGATGGACTGTACCGGATTGCTGCGGAACGTATAAATGCCAAATGCCAACAGAAGAATGCTTCCGAAAAGCTGCAGGTAAAAGATGTTCTTGTTGACATAATCAAAAACGAAACTCATCCCGTAGCCCGTCAGCAAGGCATATGCAATATCGCTCAGCGAAGCTCCTATCCCCGTTACGAAACCATACCACCGTCCTTTATTCAAAGTACGCTGAATACACAATACTCCTACAGGACCCAATGGCGCGGACACAATGACGCCGATAATGAACCCCTTCCACAATATGTCAAATATGGTCTCTATCTGAATCATGGCTGCAAATATCGGACTTTTTTATGAGACGAACGAATAGTGTTAACGTTTTTTCGACGGAAAAGGATTTTAAGAAGTAAAGATTATCCATTTTACATATTATTCCGTATATTTACCTCCGAACTTAACAATACCCCCTAATGAAACGAATAAAAAAAACTCTAGCACTCGTTTCCATGACCGTCTTACTACTGACGGCATGCGAAGCTCCCAAGGAACTCGGTGTGATTCCATATCCGCAGTATGCCCAAACTACGTCAAAAACAGTCGAACTGCCATCTACGGTAACCTTCTCGACCAATTTGGCGAAATCCGACATGAATGACCTGCTGGCCTATCTGCCGGACTTTGCCATCCCCATGAAGCTTGTCGACAAGAATCCTTTTGTAACGATAGAAATAACGGACGAGACGGACAATCCAATCGCCGCCGAAGGCTACAACCTGACAGTCAGCAAACAAGGTGTAAATATTCAGGCCTCCTCCGCAGCAGGTGCCTTCTATGGACTGCAAACCCTGGCACAACTTGCCCGTAACGGGAAGGAACTGCCAGTCACGACCATCAAGGACGAACCCAGATTCCCCTACCGTGGGCTGCACCTGGATGTTTCAAGGCACTTCTTTAACACGGACTATGTCAAGAAACAAATAGACCTGGTAGCCACCTACAAAATTAACCGCCTGCATTGGCATCTGACCGACGGTGCCGGATGGCGGCTGGAGATTCCGGGCTATCCCCGCCTGACAGAATTCGCAGCCTGGAGAAAAGCCGCCAATCTGCAGGATTGGGGGAAATATAACCACCGCTTCTGCGAAAAGGATGAAGAAGGAGGCTATGGAGGCTACTATACAGAAGCAGATGTACGCGAAGTTTTAGAATACGCCCGCTTGAGGCATGTTACCGTCATCCCCGAAATAGAAATGCCGGGACACTCAGGAGAAGTACTGGCAGCCTATCCACAGCTGTCCTGTACCGGCGAGCCTTATACATCCGGTGAAGTCTGTATCGGCAACGAAGAGACCTTCAAGTTCTTCGAAGATGTGCTGGATGAAGTGATACGGCTGTTCCCTTCCCGTTATATCCATATTGGAGGCGATGAAGCCAGCAGACGCCACTGGAAAGCATGTCCCAAATGCCAGAAGCGCATGAAGGAAGAAGGGCTCAAAGATGAAAGTGAGCTGCAAAGCTATATGATAGCCCGCATAGAGAAGTACCTCAACGACAAAGGGCGTGAAATCATCGGCTGGGATGAGATACTGGACGGAGGCCTGGCCCCCAACGCAACCGTCATGTCGTGGCGGGGTACGGAAGGTGGCATTGCCGCCGCCCGCATGGGGCATTACGCCATCATGACACCGGAGAGCCACTGTTATCTGGACCACTACCAGGATGACCCCGAGACACAGCCGCTGGCGTTCGGCGCCTGCGTCCCCATCGGACAGACCTACTCCTACGACCCGGCTCCCGACTCATTGGAAAGTGATATCTGCAAATACATATTAGGCGTGCAAGGCAATGTATGGGCCGAATATCTACCCACTTACGAACATGCCGAATATATGATATACCCGCGCATCATCGCTCTGGCAGAAGTAGGATGGACTCCCATGAAGAACAAGCATTCAGAAAGTTTCAAGAGACGTATCAACAACGAAATACGCCATATCAAAGCAATAGGCTACAACCCGTTCACCTTGTCGGAACTAGTGCAGACCAGCCAGACCGTTGACTATGCCAAGAAAAGAATCATGCTGTCCCTCACCTCCGAAAAACATCCGATTGACATCCGCTACACAACGGACGGTTCCGAACCGACTGCGTCTTCCAAGTTATACAAGAAACCGTTTGCCGTAAAAGACTCCATATTGCTGACCGCACGTCTTTTCGATGGAGAAAAGCCTATCGGAAAAAGCCTTCACCTGCGCACCGACTATCACAAAGGCATAGGCAAAAAGATAACCTATGCACCGGGCGGCGGATACTATCAGCATAAAGAAGTATACAAAGGCGGCGGTGACACCGGTCTCCTCGACGGACTTCGCGGCGGTAAAAGCTACATGGACGGGCGTTGGCAGGGATTCTGCCCCAATGATTTGGATGCCACCATCGACTTGGGCGAAGTGACCGCTATACACCGGGTCATGGCCAACTTCATGCAAATCCGTACCCCGCAGGTTTTTCTTCCAGCCAAAGTAGAAGTGTGGGCATCAGTGGACGGCAAAGAATTCTCCCTGCTGGGCAGTGATACTTGCAGCGAGGAGGATGCCGGAAAAGACGTGATTTTCAGAGATTTCGGATGGACCGGCACCCCTACTGAAGCACGGTATGTACGCTTCCACGCCATACAAGGGAAGAAACAATTCTTATTTACGGATGAAATCGTCATACAATAATATACATCCGGCTTTATAAAACAGAATAAAAAACGCATACAAGTAAAATTGCATGCGTTTTTTGTTTTCCTTTTTTTCTCCTCCCCACCGATTTTGCGTATCTTTGTCCCCAAGAAGAAAAGATGAAGATATTCAAAGAAGTAACTTCAATCGTAAAATCGTAAATCGTAAAATCGTAAATATAACTATGATTCTTTTTTTCAGAACACCATCCAAGAGTGTGATTGCCGTAGAATGTAATCATGAACTCCCCCAGGCAGACAGCGACAAACTCTGCTGGCTTTTTGGAGAAGCCACCCCCGAAAGTGAAGACAACCTGAAAGGACATTTCGTCGGCCCGCGCCGCGAGATGATTACTCCGTGGAGTACAAACGCCGTAGAAATCACCCAGAACATGGGACTGGACGGCATTATCCGCATCGAGGAGTATTTCCCCGTAAAAGATGAGAATGCAGACCATGACCCGATGCTGCAACGTATGTACAAGGGGCTGGACCAGAATGTATTTACAACCAACCGGCAACCGGAACCGATTGTACACATCGAAGACCTGGAGGAATACAATGAGAAGGAAGGGCTGGCACTTTCCAAAGAGGAAATGGACTACCTCAAGAAGGTAGAAAAAGATCTTGGGCGCCCTCTGACGGACTCCGAAGTATTCGGTTTTGCGCAAATCAACTCCGAGCACTGCCGTCACAAAATCTTCGGCGGGACATTCATCATCGATGGAGTAGAACAGGAATCTTCACTCTTCCAAATGATAAAGAAGACCACACAAGAGAATCCCAATAAGATTATCTCTGCCTACAAAGACAATGTGGCCTTTGCCGAAGGTCCGGTTATCGAACAGTTTGCTCCGGCAGACCACTCCAAGCCCGACTATTTCCAAGTAAAAGACATCAAGAGTGTCATCTCCCTGAAAGCGGAAACACATAACTTTCCCACTACCGTAGAACCGTTCAACGGTGCATCTACCGGTACGGGCGGTGAAATCCGCGACCGTATGGGCGGCGGTAAGGGCTCTTGGCCGATTGCCGGAACAGCCGTCTATATGACCTCCTACCCCCGTACGGAAGAAGGACGTCCTTGGGAAGAGATTCTGCCGGTACGCAAATGGCTGTATCAGACTCCCGAACAAATACTGATCAAGGCCTCCAATGGTGCCAGTGATTTCGGAAACAAATTCGGTCAACCGCTAATCTGCGGTTCCGTGCTCACTTTCGAACATAAGGAAAATGATGAAGTCTATGGTTACGACAAAGTGATTATGCTTGCTGGAGGCGTAGGCTACGGTACCCAACGCGACTGTTTGAAAGGTACACCGGAAGCCGGAAACAAAGTGGTTGTTATCGGTGGAGACAATTACCGCATCGGTCTGGGCGGCGGCTCCGTATCTTCCGTAGATACCGGACGCTACAGCAGTGGCATCGAGCTGAATGCCGTGCAACGCGCCAACGCCGAAATGCAAAAACGTGCCTACAACGTGGTACGCGCACTTTGTGAGGAAGAGACCAATCCGGTTGTCTCCATCCACGACCACGGCTCTGCCGGACATGTTAACTGTCTGTCTGAATTGGTAGAGGAATGCGGCGGCCTGATTGACATGAGCAAGTTACCCATCGGTGACACCACGCTGTCTGCCAAGGAAATCATAGCCAACGAAAGCCAGGAACGCATGGGCTTGCTGATTCAGGAAGAGGCCATCGAACATGTACGCAAGGTAGCCGAACGCGAACGCGCTCCGATGTACGTAGTAGGTGAAACCACCGGTGACCATCGCTTTGCCTTCCAGCAAGCTGACGGTGTACGTCCGTTCGACCTCGCCGTAGAACAGATGTTCGGCTCTTCCCCCAAGACCTATATGGTGGACAAGACCGTGGAACGTCATTACAAAATGCCCCAATACGAACTTTCCCAACTACATGAATACCTCACCAATGTGCTCCAACTGGAAGCTGTGGCTTGTAAAGACTGGTTGACAAACAAGGTAGACCGTTCTGTAACAGGCAAGATTGCTCGCCAGCAGTGCCAGGGTGAATTGCAGTTGCCTCTGAGCGATTGTGGTGTGGTAGCTTTGGACTATCGCGGCGAAAAGGGTATCGCAACCTCTCTGGGCCATGCTCCCCAGGCGGCACTTGCCGACCCGGCAGCCGGCTCCGTTCTTTCCGTCAGCGAAGCCTTGACCAACTTGGTTTGGGCACCGCTTGCCGAAGGCCTGGACAGCGTTTCCCTTTCTGCCAACTGGATGTGGCCTTGCCGTTCGCAAGAAGGTGAAGATGCCCGTCTGTACACGGCAGTAAAGGCATTGAGCGACTTCTGCTGTTCCCTGCAAATCAATGTACCGACTGGTAAAGACTCTCTTTCCATGACACAGAAATACCCCGACGGCAGCAAAGTCATTTCTCCGGGCACGGTAATTGTTTCTGCCGGTGGAGAAGTTTCCGATGTCAAGAAGGTCGTTTCTCCAGTGCTGGTCAACAATGAAAAAACTACCATTTATCATATAGACTTCAGTTTCGACAACCTGAAACTCGGTGGTTCCGCCTTCGCCCAAACCCTGGGCAAAGTGGGTGACGAAGTTCCCTGCGTGCAGGATGCCGAATACTTCCGCGATGCTTTCCTTGCCGTGCAGGAGCTGGTCAACAAGGGACTGATTCTTGCCGGACATGATATTTCTGCCGGTGGCCTTATCACTACACTGCTTGAAATGTGCTTTGCCAATGTGGAGGGCGGTATGGAAATCAACCTGGATAAAATCAAGGAGCAAGACCTTATCAAGATTCTGTTTGCAGAGAATCCGGGTATCGTTATTCAGGTGAGTGACAAGCATAAGGAAACAGTAAAGCAAATCCTGGAAGATGCAGGCGTAGGTTATGTGAAACTCGGTAAACCGACAGACGAACGCCATATTCTTGTATCAAAAGGCGATGCTACTTATCAGTTCGGCATCGACTATATGCGTGATGTATGGTACTCCACTTCTTATCTCCTTGATCGTAAACAGTCCATGAACGGCTGTGCCAAGAAGCGTTTCGAGAACTACAAGATGCAACCGGTGGAATTCGCCTTCATGCCGGACTTCAAAGGCAAGTTCTCACAATACGGCATTACCCCGGACCGCCGCACACCTTCCGGTATACGCGCTGCCATCATCCGTGAAAAAGGGACTAACGGCGAACGCGAAATGGCCTACTCGCTCTATTTGGCAGGCTTCGATGTGAAAGATGTTACAATGACCGACCTTATCAGCGGCCGCGAGACGCTGGAAGATGTAAACATGATTGTTTACTGCGGTGGTTTCTCCAATTCCGACGTGCTTGGTTCTGCTAAGGGTTGGGCCGGTGCCTTCCTTTTCAATCCGAAAGCCAAAGAAGCGCTCGATAAGTACTATGCACGCAAGGATACGCTTTCGCTAGGCGTCTGCAACGGTTGCCAGCTTATGATGGAACTCAACCTTATCAATCCCGAGCTTGAAAAGAAAGGCAAGATGTTGCACAACGATTCCCACAAATTCGAATCCAGATACCTCGGTGTTACCGTTCCCACTAACCGCAGTGTAATGCTCGGGTCTTTGAGCGGCAGTAAACTGGGTATCTGGGTGGCCCACGGCGAAGGCAAATTCTCTTTGCCGTACGATGAGGACAAATACAACGTTGTGCTGAAATACTCATACGACGAATACCCTGCCAACCCCAACGGTTCGGATTATTCCATAGCCGGATTGGCAAGTGCCGACGGACGCCATCTGGCCATGATGCCCCACTTGGAACGTGCTATCTTCCCCTGGCAAAATGGTTGCTACCCCGCAGACCGCGTAAACAGCGACCAAATCACTCCTTGGATAGAAGCGTTTGTCAATGCACGCAAGTGGGTGGAAGCCAATAAAAAATAAACAGAACTTCCTTCTTAATAGAAATGTGACAAGCGCGGGTTGACAAATAAATCCGCGCTTGTTCATTTTTTCCATTCTTTGCCTTCCTTTTGCTTTTCTCGAACAAAAGCACTACTTTTGTGTTTATTTTCAACTCTCCCTCAGTACAACATTCAAAAACCGTTCGACAATTATGAAAAAGTACTTCTTTTTCTACATACTACTATTATTGCCAATTATAGGCATTGCGCAAACATACAAGTACATCGATGTGGAAGACGGTTTGAGCAACAGACGGGTATATGCCATTCAAAAGGGCCCCAAAGGTTACATGTGGTTTCTCACCCACGACGGCATCGACCGATATAGCGGAAAAGATTTCAAGTCTTACAAACTGATGGACGGAGATGAAGAAGTAAATTCCATGATGAATCTGAACTGGCTCTATGTGGATCCTAAAGGAACCATATGGGAAATAGGCAAAAAAGGACGTGTGTTCCGCTACGACACAAGACACGACCGTTTTGTCTTAGTATACAAGCTACCCGAAAATGAAGTAAAAGGACGTCCTACTCCCATCAGCTATGGTTTTGTGGATGCCAACAGCGTAATATGGCTTTGCAATGAAGATGCCCTATATCTGTACGACAGTAATACTCAAAAAGTGACCTTCATTCAAAATGAAATAAAAGAACGAATCACGGACATCGTACAGATTGACTCAACTCATTTCTTTATCGGAACCGACATCGGCATACATTATGCCGAATTGGAAAACAATGTACTCACCTTGAGTCCCTGCGACCAATTGGATACCTTAAAGGTACAAATCAACGAATTATACTATCACAAACCGTCCCGTAAGGTTTTTATCGGTACTTTTCAACGAGGAATATTTGTCTATGACTTGAACAAACATAAAGTCATGCATATACCGTCCGGCCTGATGGATGTCAGCATCAACTGCATCCGTTCCTACACTGACAATGAAATTCTCATTGCAACAGACGGAGCCGGCATCTACAAAATGAACGCTGCTACTTATGAGTCCGTACCATACATTGTTGCCGACTACAACCGGCACAACTCTATGAACGGGAATACCATCAACGACATCTACATTGACAGCGAACAACGCATCTGGATAGCCAATTATCCCATCGGTATCACCGTACGCGACAACCGATATGCCGATTACCAATGGATAAAACACTCTATCGGTAATAAACAGTCACTCATCAATGACCAAGTAAATGCCATCATCGAAGATCATGACGGAGATTTATGGTTTGCCACCAACAACGGCATCAGCCTTTATAATAGTAAAACAAACCAATGGCATTCTTTTCTCAGTACCTTCGATCCTGCAAGCCACAGTAAAAACCACACCTTTATCTCACTATGCGAGGTTGAGCCTGGTATCATCTGGGCCGGAGGTTACAGTTCAGGCATCTATCAGATAAACAAGAAGCAACAGTCCGTAGATTTCTTCACTCCATCCTTATTCAGCAACCTCAATATCCGGCCGGACAAGTATATCCGTTCTATCATGAAAGACTCTTCAGGAAACATCTGGTCCGGAGGGTATTATAACTTGAAGGAAATAGACTATTCCAGCAAAAGCATACGGCATTTCCCCGGTCTGAACGGCATTACCGCCATTATAGAAAAAGACTCCACACATATGTGGATAGGCACTGCAACCGGCCTATACTTATTAGAAAAAGCAACCGGCAAGTACACCTATATCCGAATGCCAGTAGAATCATACTATATCTACTCTCTATGCCAGACCTCTGACGGAATGTTGTACATCGGTACCAACAATGCCGGTTTACTGGTATATGATACGGCCAAAAATACATTCAGACACTATCATAGAGACAACTGTGCCTTGATTTCCAATAATATCTATACACTATTGTCTGATGGAAAAGGAAATATCTTTCTGAGTACAGAACACGGTCTGTCCACCTTCTATCCTGCCGAAGAGACATTCCATAACTGGACCAAAGAACAAGGACTGAAGTCAGATCATTTCAATGCAGCTTCAGGCACCTTAAGAGGAAACGGCAATTTCATTTTCGGCAGTACGGACGGAGCCATAGAGTTCGATAAGGACATGGTCCTGCCACGTGACTATAAATTCAAAATGGTATTCAGCGACCTGCGGGTTTTCTATCAGACCGTTTATCCCAAAGATGAAGGTTCCCCACTTATTCAGGATATAGACGAGACAGAAACCTTGCGTTTGAAGTACAACCAGAACATCTTCTCATTGCAAGTTTCCGATATAAACTATGACTACCCTTCCCTGATTCTGTACTCTTGGAAGCTGGAAGGATTCTATGAGGGCTGGAGCCGCCCGGGACAGGAAAATGTCATTCGTTTTACCAATCTGAGTCCGGGTAACTATACCCTCCGCGTACGTGCCATCTCCAACGAAGACCGCCGTATTGTCCTGGAGGAACGTAGTATGAACATCATTATCGAACAACCCATCTGGCTCAGTTTTTGGGCATTAATACTCTATGCAGTGATTATCATATCCATTGCAAGCATCGCCCTGCGAATCATAGCCTTGAGAAAACAGCGGAAAGAATCCGACGAGAAAATACGCTTTTTCGTCAACACGGCACATGATATACGTACTCCACTGACGCTCATCAAAGCACCCTTGGAAGAAATCACCGAACGCGAACAACTGACTTCCAGCGGACAGAGCAACATCAACACAGCTCTGCGAAACGTAAATGCCTTGTTGCGCCTGACCACCAATCTTATTAATTTCGAACGAGCAGACACCTATTCCGGAAGTCTATACGTATCCGAATACGAACTGAGCACATATATGGAGGAGACAATCGATGCATTCCGTCCATACGCAAACATAAAACACATCAACCTGACCTACGAAAGCAGTTTCCGTTATCTGAACGTATGGTTGGACAAGGACAAGATGGATTCCATTTTGAAGAATATCATATCCAACGCATTGAAATATACACCGGACGGCGGCAATGTACATGTCTTTACTTCCGAGACGGAAGATACCTGGAGTATTGAGGTGAAAGATACCGGTATCGGAATTCCGGCCTCGGAACAAAAAAAGCTGTTCAAGATGCATTTCCGCGGCAGCAATGCTATCAATTCCAAAGTTACCGGCAGCGGCATCGGACTACTCTTGGTTGGGAAACTTGTACGCTTACATAAAGGAAAGCTCAACTTCAGCAGTATGGAAGGAAAAGGCTCTTGCATCAAAATCACGTTCCCCAAAGGGAACAAGCATTTCCGCAAGGCAATCCAACGCCCTCAACCCCAAAACGAACGGATTGTTTATTCGGCTTCCGGAGTGCCCATCAATGCCTCCGCCACACCGTCCCCTGCTTCCAGCGGCATCTACGACAAGACGCAGCAACAGTCGCAAAACAACAGTAGCCACCAGAAAATTCTTATTGTAGAGGACAATGACGAATTAAGGGAATATCTGCGCAGAACATTGTCTGAACAGTACAACATACAAGTATGCTCCAATGGAAAAGAGGCACTGATCATTGTCAAGGAGTATATGCCTAACCTAGTCATTTCAGACATCATGATGCCGGAAATGAGAGGAGACGAGTTGTGCCATATCCTGAAGAACGACATCGAGACATCACATATCCCCATCATCCTGCTCACAGCACTGAATACCGACAAGAATATCATCGAGGGACTGCAAAGCGGAGCAGATGAATATATTGTGAAACCCTTCAATATCGGTATATTGCGGGCAAACATTGCCAACTTACTGACTAACCGGACACTGTTGCGCCACAAATATGCCAGCCTGGACCTGAACGACGAGAAAAACAATACGGATTGCATCAACTGCTCCAACGACTTGGACTGGAAATTCATTGCAACCGTCAAAAAGAGTGTCGAAGACAATATGGACAACCCAAGCTTCAACGTCGACGTGCTCTGCAACCTGCTGAATATGAGTAGAACCAGCTTCTACAACAAGATAAAGGCACTGACCGACCAAGCTCCGGCTGACTACATCCGGCTGATTCGACTGAAACATGCCGCCCAACTTCTGAAAGAACAAAAGCATACCATCACCGAGATTTCAGAGCTGACCGGTTTCAGTGATGCGAAATATTTCCGTGAAGTATTCAAGAAACATTTCGATATGAGCCCAAGCCAATATGCCAAGAGAGGGAAAGAAGGGAAAGATGATAAAGAAATAAAGTAAATTACAACATTTTGAATATGAATATATATCTTGAAGCATTCTCCATATTCTTTAAGATAGGAGCCTTTACCATCGGCGGCGGTTATGCCATGGTACCACTGATAGAAAACGAAATCGTAACCAAACGAAACTGGATAGCCAAAGAAGATTTCATTGACCTGCTTGCTATATCACAGTCCGCTCCGGGCATTCTTGCCGTCAATATATCCATTTTTATAGGGTACCGGCTACGGGGAATACGAGGGAGCATAATCACTGCATTGGGAACCATACTTCCTTCGTTTCTCATCATCCTCGCCATAGCGTTGTTCTTTCACAACTTCAAGAACAACACCATTGTGGAACGTATATTCAAAGGCATCCGCCCGGCAGTGGTTGCATTGATTGCCGCCCCTACATTCAGCATGGCCAAATCGGCCCGGATAAACCGATACAATATATGGATACCGGTGGTTTCAGCACTGCTCATCTGGCTGCTGGACTTCTCCCCCATCTGGATTATCATTGCAGCAGGTGCAGGGGGATATGCCTTCGGACGTCGGAAACATCGAAGAATTAAAAATGAAAGAATTAAAAAATGAAAGGTGCAATAACACTAATCATTAATCACTAACCATTAATCACTAACCATGATTTTCTTACAGCTATTCTATACATTCTTTAAAATCGGCCTTTTCGGCTTTGGCGGCGGATATGCCATGCTGTCTATGATACAAGGCGAAGTAGTCACCCGTTATGGCTGGCTTTCCCCTCAAGAGTTTACTGATATCGTGGCAATCAGCCAAATGACACCCGGTCCGATAGGTATCAATTCGGCAACCTATGTAGGTTTTACTGTCACCGGTAGTGTATGGGGATCTATTACCGCCACTTTTGCCGTAGTGCTCCCCTCTTTCCTACTGATGCTGACCATCAGCAAATTCTTTCTGAAATACCAGAAACATCCTTCCGTGGAAGCGGTATTCAGCGGGCTCCGCCCGGCAGTGGTCGGTCTGCTGGCCTCAGCCGCGCTGGTATTGATGAATTCGGAAAACTTCAGTTCTCCCAAAGAAGACACATATTCCTTCGTCATCAGCTGCCTCATTTTCCTCGTGGCATTTGTAGGCACCAAAAAATATAAACTGAACCCGATAGGAATGATTGTAGCCTGTGGAATAGCAGGGTTGATACTTTATTAAGGAGGGAAATTAAGG
The DNA here is from genome assembly GCF_013874375.1 of Bacteroides sp. CACC 737. Taxonomy (NCBI): domain Bacteria; kingdom Pseudomonadati; phylum Bacteroidota; class Bacteroidia; order Bacteroidales; family Bacteroidaceae; genus Bacteroides; species Bacteroides sp. CACC 737. The sequence goes on along the minus strand of NZ_CP059408.1, from coordinate 464,810 downwards.
ATTAGGGATTAGGGATTAAGGATTAGACGTTAATCCCTAATCCTTAATTTTCTTTTTAAAGTTTAATCTTCTTTCCAACGGATTTCGATTCATTATGCAGACGGTCCAAGGCTGTCACCACATAGCGGTACTTTGTCTTTCCGTCTTCATAAGGAAGTTTATAGAAATTATCACGCGTGATGGCTACAATATGGGAAGGATCGTCTATATTCACTTTCTCTTTGGCATCAAAACGATAAACTACATACTGGACAGCACGATTCATCTCCTCTTTATACTTGGGTGCTGTCCAAAAAAGAATATATCCGTCTTCCGTCCATATCGGTTTCATCTTACGCACCTTTCCTGGAGCTTCGTTATCCATAAAATCGAAAACGGGAGGCAATGCCGGATATTTATGATATTCGGCAATCAAAGCATCGCGATACTTGCCCGCATTCTCAATCACTGCACTGGCGGGCCACTGGCAACTGCCACCGATGGTTTGATAAGCTCGCTGCAAGGCCATCTTGCGGGGAAGCTGATTTATTGAGGGGTTCTTGGGGTCAGCATTCTGCACTGTATTCATTACGGACTGACCGATAAACAAGGGACGGTTTTCCGTATTCCTAGCCCACCACTTCACCAGTGTCTCATAGTCGGCAACCGGATGTCCTATATGCCAATAAATCTGCGGAATATTATAGTCTATCCAACCTTCACGGGCCCATAGCAGTACATCTGCATAAAGGTCATCGTAGTTTTGCAGGCCTTTGGTCTTACTGCCAAGCGGGTCACTGCTTTCGTTCCGGTAAATACCAAACGGAGAAATCCCGAACTTCACCCACGGCTTGATTTCACGGATAGTTTCATGCAGTTTTTTAATCAGCACATTCACGTTGCTCCGGCGCCAGTCTCCTTTATTGCTGAATCCTCCACCAAAACGTGCAAAACTTGCATCGTCGGGGAAATCCTTTCCCTTAATGGGATAAGGATAAAAGTAATCGTCCATATGGATAGCATCCACATCATAACGGGAAACAATGTCGCTCACCACCATGCAGATGTGTCGGCGGCTCTCAGGCAGTGCCGGGTCAAAATACAACTGGTCGCCATAAGTGACAAACCATTCCGGATGGATATTGTACACATGATTGGGAGCCAACTCACTCTTCAAGGTCGTCTTCGTGCGATACGGATTAATCCATGCATGAAACTCCATGCCACGTTTATGGCATTCATCAATCATAAACTGCATAGGGTCCCAATAAGGTTCGGGCGCTTTACCCTGCACTCCGGTAAGGAAACGACTCCACGGTTCCAGTCTGGAAGCATACAGAGCATCCGCTTCGGGACGTACCTGGAAAATTATGGCGTTGATTCCTGCCTTCTGCAAGGAATTCAACTGCCCGATCAGATTCTGCTTTAGCTTTTCGGTCGGCATTCCACGGAACTGTCCGTTTACTGACTGTATCCATGCTGCACGAAATTCACGTTTAGGATAGGCAGACCCGGTCTGCACTTGCGCAAATGCCCCTCCTGCCACCATCAGTGACAAAAGACATAGGCATAAAATGGATTTTATTCTCATATTCCGGTCAATAGCTTTTATTAAAAAAGCGAAATTAATTCTTTTGTCCTAAGTATACCGGTAAAAAGCGGAAAGTATAACAAATCTTAACCAAGGGTATCTTTCCTCCCCAATAAATCCACTTTTGCCTTGCCTGATTGTTACAATTCGGATAGCAAACATTATCTTTGCATTCTGTAAACCACCGAACCAACCTACAGATATGGCAGAAAATACATCGATTATCATAAAAGGGGCCCGTGTCAATAACCTCAAGAACATTGACGTAGAGATTCCCCGTAACAAACTCGTAGTCATCACCGGACTGTCCGGTTCCGGAAAATCCTCACTTGCTTTCGATACATTATATGCCGAAGGGCAACGCCGCTACGTGGAGAGCTTGAGCAGTTATGCCCGCCAGTTTCTGGGACGTATGAGCAAGCCTGAATGCGATTTCATCAAAGGGATTCCACCTGCCATTGCCATTGAGCAGAAAGTAAGCAGCCGCAATCCGCGGTCCACCGTTGGCACCTCCACCGAAATATACGAATATCTGCGGTTGCTCTACGCACGCGTAGGGAAAACCTTCAGCCCGGTCAGCGGACTGGAAGTGAAGAAGCACTCGGCGGAAGACATCGTGAAGTGCATGCTGGAATATCCGGAAGGAACCAGATATACCGTACTCGCCCCGATATTGCTGCGCGAAGACCGCACGCTGCAACAACAACTGGAGATAGACATGAAGCAAGGTTTCACCCGTCTGGAAGTGAATGGTGAAATGATGCGCATCGACGAATACAAGCCGAAAGCCGGAGACACAGTTTTTCTGTTGATTGACCGTATGACAGCCTTTTCAGAAAAGGATTCCGTCAGCCGCCTCACCGACTCGGCCGAAACAGCCATGTACGAAGGAGACGGTGCCTGCCTACTGCGTTTCTACCAGCCTGACGGGAGTACCTGCCTCTATCGTTTCAGCACCAAGTTCGAAGCAGACGGCATCACCTTCGAAGAACCGAACGACCAGATGTTCTCCTTCAACTCTCCCATCGGCGCATGCCCCGTATGCGAGGGATTCGGGAAAGTCATCGGCATCGACGAGCATCTCGTGATACCCGACCGCTCCTTGTCCGTCTATGACGGCGCTGTAGTATGCTGGCGGGGCGAAAAGATGGGCGAATGGAGGGATATGGTGATACACGGAGCCGAGAAAGCCGACTTCCCCATCTTCACTCCCTATTATGAACTGACCGACGAGCAACGCCGGATGCTGTGGGAAGGGACACCCTACTTTGAGGGCATCAACGCCTTCTTCAAGATGGTGCAGGAAAACCAGTACAAGATACAATACCGTGTGATGCTGGCACGCTACCGCGGAAAGACGCTCTGCCCCAAATGTCACGGCACCCGCCTGAAACCCGAAGCAAACTACGTACGCGTGGGAGGACGCAACATCTCCGAACTGGTAGATTTGCCCATCACTGAGTTGAAGCTCTTCTTCGACAACCTGCAGCTAGACCCACATGACGCCGACATAGCCCGCCGCATCCTGACAGAAATCAACAGCCGCATCCAGTTCCTATTGGATGTCGGTTTGGGATACCTCACGCTGAACCGCCTCAGCAACTCGCTCTCCGGCGGTGAAAGCCAGCGAATCAACCTAGCCACCTCGCTGGGAAGTAGTCTGGTGGGCAGCCTGTATATTCTTGACGAACCGAGTATCGGCCTGCATAGCCGCGATACGGACAAACTGATACACGTGCTCCGCCAGCTGCAACAGTTGGGCAATACGGTAGTGGTAGTGGAACACGATGAAGAGATTATCCGTGCTGCCGACTATATCATCGACATCGGTCCCCGGGCAGGCCGCTTGGGAGGAGAGGTGGTCTATCAGGGAGACATGAAAGACCTTCAGAAAAACAGTGACAGTTATACCGTGCGCTATCTGCTGGGGGAAGAGACAATCCCACTGCCGGAACACCGTCGCCCGTGGAACAACTATATAGAAATAAAGGGGGCCCGCGAAAACAACCTGAAAGGTGTGGAGGCACGCTTCCCGCTGAATGTAATGACCGTGGTGACCGGTGTCAGCGGTTCGGGCAAGAGTACGCTGGTGCGCGACATCTTCTACCGCGCCCTGAAACGCGAGCTGGACGAATGCAGCGAACGCCCGGGCGAGTTCACCTCCATCGGAGGAGATTTGCAGAACCTGCGCAATGTAGAGTTTGTAGACCAGAATCCTATCGGGAAGTCATCGCGAAGCAATCCCGTGACCTACATCAAGGCCTACGACGAAATCCGTAAACTATGGGCAGACCAGCCACTTGCCAAGCAGATGGGATACAGTGCCGGATACTTCAGCTTCAACAGCGAAGGTGGCCGTTGCGAGGAGTGCAAGGGTGAAGGCACCATCACTGTGGAGATGCAATTCATGGCAGACCTTGTACTGGAATGCGAATCCTGCCACGGCAAACGCTTCAAGGCGGACACGCTGGAAGTGAAGTTCCACAACATGAATATCTACGACGTACTGGAGATGACCGTAAACCAAGCCATCGAATTCTTTACGCAACACGGACAGAAAAAGATTGTGAAGAAGCTGCAACCCTTGCAGGATGTAGGTTTGGGATATATCAAACTGGGGCAAGCCTCCTCCACCCTCTCCGGTGGAGAGAACCAGCGCGTGAAACTCGCCTTCTACCTCAGCCAGGAGAAAGCGGACCCGACCATGTTCATCTTCGATGAACCGACTACCGGACTACACTTCCATGACATCAAGAAACTGCTCGAAGCCTTCGATGCCCTGATACGCCGCGGGCACAGCATTGTCATCATCGAACATAATCTGGATGTGGTGAAATGTGCGGACCATGTGATAGACCTGGGACCCGAAGGAGGGGACAAAGGAGGAAACATCGTAGCTACCGGTACACCGGAGGAAGTGGCGAAGTGTGCGGCAAGCTATACGGGGCAGTTCTTGCAAGAGAAATTACACCCCTCTCTTCCTTAAATAGAACACAGAGGCACGGAGACACAGAGATATTAAATTCAAGGAAAAAGAATAAAACTCCATGCCTCCGTGTCTTTGTGCTTAATCTTACCGGGTGCCACTACTCCAATTTAAAAGTAACCGGAAAAGTAAATTCCACCTTCACGGCTTTACCTTGCTGCATCCCCGGCTTCCATTGTGGCATCAATCCTACAATCCGTAATGCTTCCTCATCCAAGGCAGGATACCTGCTGCGCATAATAACGGGGTCCACCACACGACCATTCTCGTCAATCACCACGCTGACAATAACTCTCCCCTGAATGCCATTCTTATGGGCTTCTTCCGGATAACGGACATTCTTTTGAATAAAATCCATCAAGGCTTTCATGCCTCCCGGAAACTCGGGCATCACTTCCACTACTTTATAGACCGGTTCTTCCATTGGCTCTTCCGTTATCAATTGTGGGCTCCCGCCCTTCCCTGCATCCGAGACATAAGGAGGAAGAGATGTCTTTTCCGCCGTTCTCCATTCTTCCTCATTGTCCGTCAGTCTAAACTCAGCCATCATCAAGACAGGTTTCCTCCTGATGGTTATCTCATAAAAGTAACGGTAGCGTCCCGGCTTGTTGGGATGCACATCCGGATAAAGGGAGGCTTTCATAACCCTTTCCTCCCCATCCCGCAGCACATAGGCGATGTCCCAAAAGGCAGCGTTTATCTGCAATTCCCGCCAGGTACCTTTTTCGTCTTCGAACGTCAGGTAGTAATGCTCGCCGCAGGTCAAATCTCCGCCGCTGTGATTGCTGAGGATGAATGTCGCCTGAGTCGCTTTCGTTGAAAAGACCGGATATTCGGGACGGATATGGATGCCACGAATATGATTCCTGCCTACTCTCTCGTTGATGACGGGGACTTCTACACCATGAAAACAGAAAACGGGGGAGTCCATTATTTTCTCCCGGAACTCTTTCCGCCGCTCGGGAGTATTCACCATCAAATCTATATCGATGCAATGCAACCCCACCCCATATCCGGTCACATTCCTCTGAATGTGTATATATGGTGTATTATTCAATCTTTTTCCTAGTTCTTCGTGAATGGCAAGCAATTGCCTTTGCAAGCAGTCACCATCATCCGCAATCCCTATCTTGAGGCTATCGCTCACTATTTTTTCTCCCATCCATTGGCCTATCCTTACTGTACCTACGGAATCTTCAAGCGTTTCCACACGTTCCGTTTTATTCATTCGGCAAGATGACAAGCAGCAAAGCAATAGGAGAAAACAAACTCTGTTCATGGCATTTTGTATTTCAAGTTCATAGCATCAGATACAAATATACTCATTCCTGCAATCACAATCAAAAAGAAAACTCCTAATTTCGTAAGACTATAGAAGGAATACATGCAATAGCGGCATGAGAAAAGGAAAGATAACGGCTAAATCGGCACTGTATCGCCACTGCAAAGTTACTGCATTCCTTTTGCAGTGATACTGCAACACCTTTGCAGTGATGCTGCAACACCTTTGCAGTGACGCTGCAACACCTTTGCAGTGGCATTGCAAAAAGTTGGCAGGACTTTGCAGTAAGAAAGAGCTGATAACTAAGATAATAGCATCAATGAAAGACGTATGCAGTACAATCGGAATGGGAACGAAAATGGGCGTGATAGATACTTGTAAGAATATTTATCTATCACACCCATCTATCACGCGACAAGCCATTTGTAGTCAGGCGAATACCCCCCTCGCGTGATAGCATGACAGATGTTTTGCAAAAACAAACTCTGTGGAGGAGTAGCAAAATGAGATTAGAAATAGAATCCGAAACCTACCTTCAGGCCGAATTTAGAACGGTCGTCGTTAATATTCCAGTAAGCGGCAGGTTCGATGGTCACCGTACGCGTCAGGAAAAAAGCATAACCGGCTTCCAGACCGAAAGAGAACTTGGTATCATCCAAATCATGTCCCCAGTCCCAACGGTCTACATTGACATCGGCACCCAGATACACGCCAATCTTGTCGAAATAATAACGTCCGCCTACACCCAACGTATAGACATCGAGGTCAGACCCTCCGGAATTCCAAGCAGCTCCGGCATGCACCAGCAAAGCCACATTGTCGAGCAGGAAAGCACCTCCTTTGGCTTCAAGCCCGAAACTTGTCTTGTCGGTTCCCGTGTCATGAGAGAATTCCAAACCGGTGATGGACGGATTCAAAATCCACTTACCTTTTTCAAACTGTGCCTGAGCTGCCACTGTGACAACAAGCAAGCAAACGAATAATGCCAGTTTTTTCATCTTGTTCTGTTTTTTGAGTGAATAATCAATGTTGTTTATTGTCTTCTTCGAATCGTTTGCGTTGTAGCGCCTCCTTCTTACGAAGTACCAGCCACAACACAAATACAATGAGATACGAGGCAGCTACAGTGACATACTTCTCAGTATCGCTGATTTCCGTATTGCGGGGAAGGAAATAAGCGGCAGTAGCAGAAACGTAAATAAGCAGGGCCAACGTAAGCCCGGTAGATTTCTTTATTTTTTTCATTACCAAAGTTTTTTAGTCGTCTTGAAATACCAGATATTAAACCAGAAGCCGGCCAATACAGCAGCCAAAAGAGCTATCGGCAGCGCATACTGCGGCTGAAGTCCGAGTCCTTCGGGAGCAATGCAAATATAAGTGGTGCATACAGCCGTCATGAACAATGCGGGAAAATAGGTGATATAAAAATAATGCCCTTTTTTCTCACGCACCAGATAAACGGTAATTGCCCACAAGGTGAAAACAGACAAAGTCTGGTTGGCCCAAGCAAAATAGCGCCAAATCATATCAAAGCCATCCTTGTCGCGCAGGCTGTAAAGCAACAACCCGATGGCCACCAGGAACATCGGTATGCAGATATATAAACGACTACGCATGGATTTTTGTTCCATTCCCAAGAAATCAGCCACGATAAGACGTGCCGAACGGAAAGCCGTATCACCACTGGTAATAGGGGCGGCAATGACACCCAGAATAGCCAATACTCCACCTACGGCGCCCAGCCAGTCTTTTGTAATGGCATCTACAATAATGGAGGCATTCGTCTCTTCCATGCCATTCTGATGGAAAAAGTAAGTGGCGGCGGCAGCCCAAATCAAAGCTACAATGCCTTCGGTTATCATGGCTCCGTAGAAGACGGGACGTCCGTGGCGTTCACTTGTCATGCAGCGTGCCATGAGAGGGCTTTGAGTAGCATGAAAGCCACTGATTGCACCACAAGCTATACTGACAAACATAATAGGGAAGATAGGCAACAAAGCCGCATTGGGATGTGTATTCTGCAAGCCGTTCCATATTTCAGGCAACTCGGGATGGTTGACATAGAGCATCACCAAAATACCGACAGCCATAAACAGCAAGGCTATGGCAAACAACGGATATATCTTGCCGATAATCTTATCTACTGGCAACAAGGTAGCCAGAATATAATAAGCAAATACTACAATAATCCAGAAAGTGGTATCCAAGCTGTCGGGGGTCAGCTTGGCAAGCAGTCCGGCAGGGCCTGCCACAAAGACAGCTCCCACCAATATCATCAGGACAACGGTAAAGCCACGCATCACCTGCTTAGTGGTCAACCCCAAATAACGTCCGATGATTTCCGGCAGGCTTTCCCCGTCATGCCGCAAGGAGAGCATACCGGCAAGATAGTCGTGCACTGCACCGGCAAAGATACTGCCAAGTACAATCCACAGATAGGATGCCGTGCCGAACTTGGCTCCCATGATGGCGCCGAAGATAGGTCCCAGTCCGGCTATATTAAGAAACTGTATCATGAAAATCTTCCAAGTAGGCAGTGGAATGTAATCCACACCATCGGCTCTTGTAAGGGCAGGTGTTTTGCGGTCATCGGGACCGAAGACGCGTTCTATAAAGCGTCCATAGATAAAATAGCCGGCTATCAACGCCAGCAGGCAAAGCGTAAATGTAATCATGGCGTGTTAATATCTTTAATCTATGCAAATGTAACAGTTTCCAAGTAAACAGCACAAAATAATCGGGTGTTTTGCTTATCTTCGCCGAGAAAAATGATAGAAATAAAGAAGAAAAGAGAAAAATGAAACGAATTATTTCCATTTTACTATATATAGCCATCTTGCTGCCGCTTGCCGCACAACCGCCCAAACATGAAGTACGTGCCGCCTGGATAACCGCCGTCTATGGGCTGGACTGGCCGCAGACACGCGCCACTTCGCCCGAAAGCATCCGCAAGCAGCAGGCCGAACTGATTGAAATATTGGACAGACTGAAAGCCGCCAACTTCAACACCGTACTGTTCCAGACCCGTACACGGGGAGATGTCCTCTACAAATCGGCCATCGAGCCCTACAACTCCATACTGACCGGAAAGGTAGGCGGCGACCCCGGCTACGACCCGCTGGCTTTTGCCATAGCCGAATGCCACAAGCGCGGCATGGAGTGCCATGCCTGGATGGTGACCATTCCTCTGGGCAACCGCAAGCATGTGGCCGCCCTCGGTAAAGAGTCCGTCACCAAAAAGAAACGCGCCATCTGCGTACCCTACAAACGCGAATACTTCTTGAATCCCGGACATCCGCAAACCAAAGAGTACCTGATGAGCCTTGTCCGCGAAGTGGTGGAACGCTACGATGTAGACGGGGTACACTTCGACTACCTGCGCTATCCGGAAAACGCCCCCCGTTTTCCCGACAGCTACGACTACCGCAAATACAGCAAAGGACGCAGCCTTGCCCAATGGCGCAGAGACAACCTGACGGAAATAGTGCGCTATATATATAAAGGTGTAAAAGCCATGAAACCCTGGGTAAAAGTCAGCACCTGTCCGGTAGGAAAATACAAAGACACTTCCCGCTACCCTTCCCGTGGCTGGAATGCCTTCCACACCGTCTATCAGGACGTGCAGGGTTGGCTGGGCGAGGGCATCCAGGACCAGATTTATCCGATGCTCTATTTCCGTGGCAATCATTTCTATCCCTTTGCCCTTGACTGGCAGGAACAAAGTAACGGACGCCAAATCATTCCCGGTCTGGGCATCTACTTCCTCGACCCCAGCGAAGGGAACTGGACGCTGGACGAGATTGAACGGCAGATGCACTTTATCCGCGCCCACGGTCTAGCGGGCGAGGCACACTACCGCGTGAAGTATCTGATGGACAATACGCAAGGGCTTTATGATGCGCTGGAAGAAGACTTCTATACCGCCCCGGCCCTGCAACCCGCCATGCCGTGGATAGACAATGTAGCTCCTACACCTCCCGCCGGACTCACGGTGGAAACACCGGAAAACGGCTATTGGAAACTAAGCTGGCAACCCGCCACGGATAATGACAAGCGGAATGCTCCGATGTATGTAATCTACGGTTCGGACACCTATCCCGTAGATACCTCCAATCCGGAGAATATCCTGGCACAACGAGTACAAGGCACGGAATATACCTATGCCCCCATCCGCCCGTGGACTGCCCGAAAATATTTTGCCGTGACAGCCATAGACCGTTGCGGAAACGAAAGCGAAGCTATTCAGCAGCAGTGACACAGACAAAAGCCCGGTAACGGCTCTTCGGAGTGACCGGAACCAGAGGCAGATAGCCGGAAACAACCCTGCCGTCCTTCACCACCAGCGGATAACTTTGCGCATCCTGCTCATGCCGCTCCATCAAAGCTTCATGGGTCGGAAAGCAATCGATGGAGAAACGTCCCTCCCCACCGGGGACAATGAAATGATCACTAAGCACATGGGAAACGATTCCCATATTCATCCGTAGATTTATTTCGACATGGGGGTTGATGGCATACGGATGCCCTTCCTTCTGACGGCAGACCATCATGTCCACACCCAAAAAACCCGTATAAGATGTAGCATAACCCGTTTCCAATGCCTTCTGCATCATATTGCGTATGCGCACAAATGCTTCAAAGGGCACATATTGCTGAATCCATTCCTCCACTTGCCCATCTGAAGTAAGGATATTACCACGATAAGCCCCCTTGTCATCCGTAACAAAACGGGAATAGCCGACAAAAAGAAGCTTTCCCCGGCCATCCGAATAAAATTCCATGGCAAAATCTTCCACCTTATCAAATATAGGCTCCATCACAAAACCTCCATTTTCTTTCAGCGCCCTACTACACCAATCGGAAACATTTTTCGTAAAGCCATGACGGCACCAACACAATCCCTTCCCACTTCCCGACCAAAGTGATTTAAACACACATCCCTCTTTGTAACGACCAATAATATCCAGAGAGATAGCCGTAGTTCCACCATCAGCCTCCACCAAGCAACAACCGTCACCACAAGTATAATCTATTTTATTGGAATAGAAAAGTGCACGAAAAGCCAAAGCGTTACTACGGGCAGCCTTCATACGATATTTATCCAAAGCATCCGGCGTAGGAAGATTCCTTTCCAGAACACCGCCTTTCAACATCCGTTTACGGATAGCGGGATTCCATCCCCAAGGCATTACCCGCACATCAGCATAATCGGGCAGCTCCGGCTCTGTCACCAAATGTACATCCAGCCGGAACAACTGTTGCATCTGTTTCAGATAATCTGCATTATAGGCGGAAGGGGCCAGTACCCCACTACCCGGCCGGGCATACCAAATCGGTAACAAAGCCAGGTCTTCAGCCATACGGCGGATGGTAGCGGGCGCCATATAATTTTCTTCATTATTTCCCAATGCCATATCTGCATCAGGATTGAACACATAAAGTTTCATCTTTCAAATGTTAACCAATTACTCACGTTTTGTATGAGAGTGCAAAGTTATATAATATTTTGCCATCTCTACTTTGCAAATCTATAAAAAAGCCGTATATTTGTCGCCCGATAAACCGAATTTAAAGCATGGAAGCATTTTACCGTACACACGCTTATCTCGTAGAGCATACCAATGCCCCCGTACGCCGCGACCTAATGGACGAAATAGACTGGAATGACCGTCTTATCGGTATCAAAGGCACAAGAGGCGTAGGTAAGACTACTTTCTTGCTGCAATATGCCAAAGAGAAATTCGGCACAGACCGCTCCTGCCTCTTCATCAACATGAACAACTTCTACTTCTCCGGACATGGCATCGTGGAGTTCGCCGCCGAATTCCAGCGCCGCGGAGGAAAAGTGCTGTTGATAGACCAAGTATTCAAATACCCGGAGTGGAGCAAGGAGCTGCGCATATGCTACGACCGTTTCCCCAACTTGAAAATCGTATTCACCGGTTCCTCCGTAATGCGCCTGAAAGAAGAGAATCTGGAGTTGCGCGACATTGTGAAAAGCTACAACCTGCGCGGCTTCTCCTTTCGCGAATACCTGAACTTGCAGACGGGCATGAAGTTCCATGCCTATCCGCTGGAAGAAATTCTGAGCAACCACGAACAGATAGCCAAAGGCATCCTCTCCAAAGTACGTCCATTGGACTACATGCAAGACTATATGCACCACGGCTTCTACCCATTCTTCCTTGAAAAGCGTAACTTTTCGGAGAATCTGCTCAAGACGATGAACATGATGGTGGAAGTAGACATCCTGCTTATCAAACAAATTGAGCTGAAATACCTTTCGAAGATAAAGAAATTACTATATTTGTTGGCCGTGGACGGGCCGAAAGCGCCGAATGTCAGCCAACTGGCAAACGACATACAGACCTCCCGCGCCACAGTAATGAATTACATCAAATATCTGGCAGACGCACGGCTCATCAATATGGTCTATCCTAAGGGAGAAGAATTCCCCAAGAAGCCGTCGAAGATAATGATGCACAATTCAAATCTGATGTATTCCATCTATCCCGTCAAGGTGGAAGAACAAGACGTATTGGACACTTTCTTTGCCAACACAATGTGGAAGGACCACAAAGTGAACAAGGGCGACAAGAACATCTCATTCATGGTAGATGAGGTGATGCCTTTCAAGATTTGTCCGGAAGGAACAAAGATAAAGAATAATCCGGGAGTTACTTATGTACTGCATAAGGCGGAAATAGGCCGAGGCAACCAAATACCTCTCTGGTTATTCGGTTTCTTGTATTAAGAGAGAGATTTTTTCACTTAAATAAATAATTCAATTTAGTTATGACTAAACAGAAGAAATTCATTACTTGTGATGGTAACCAGGCTGCTGCACATATCTCGTATATGTTCTCCGAAGTAGCTGCCATCTACCCCATCACCCCCTCTTCTACGATGGCTGAATACGTAGACGAATGGGCTGCCGCAGGTCGCAAGAACATCTTCGGCGAAACAGTATTGGTACAGGAAATGCAGTCAGAAGGCGGTGCTGCAGGTGCCGTTCACGGCTCTCTGCAAGCTGGTGCGCTGACTACCACTTACACAGCTTCACAAGGTCTGTTGCTGATGATCCCTAACATGTACAAGATTGCCGGTGAATTCCTGCCTTGTGTATTCCACGTATCAGCACGTACATTGGCAAGCCATGCACTGTGTATCTTCGGTGACCACCAGGACGTAATGTCTACCCGTCAGACCGGTTTTGCCATGTTGGCCGAAGGCTCTGTACAGGAAGTTATGGACTTGGCCGGTGTAGCTCACTTGGCTACTATCAAGAGCCGTGTTCCGTTTGTCAACTTCTTCGACGGTTTCCGTACTTCTCACGAAATCCAGAAGATTGAAATGCTGGAGAACGAAGACCTCGCTCCGCTTATCGACCAGGAAGCTTTGGCTGAATTCCGCGCACGTGCATTGAACCCGATGAACCCGGTTGCCCGTGGTATGGCCGAAAATCCTGACCACTTCTTCCAACACCGTGAATCTTGCAACAACTACTATGAAGCAGTTCCGGCTATCGTTGAGGAATACATGAACGAGATTTCCAAAATCACAGGCCGCAAGTACGGTTTGTTCGATTACTATGGTGCAGAAGATGCAGAACGCGTTATCATCGCCATGGGTTCTGTAACAGAAGCTGCCCGCGAAGCTATCGACCACCTCGTTGCCAATGGCGAAAAGGTAGGTTTGGTTGCCGTCCACTTGTATCGTCCGTTCTCTGCCAAGCACTTCCTTGCCGCCGTTCCCAAGACAGCCAAGAAGATTGCCGTACTGGACCGTACGAAAGAACCGGGTGCTAACGGCGAACCGTTGTACCTCGACGTAAAAGACTGCTTCTACGGTGCAGAGAATGCTCCGGTTATCGTAGGCGGCCGTTACGGTTTGGGATCCAAGGACACTACTCCCGCGCAAATCCTCGCCGTTTACAAGAACCTGGCTATGCCGATGCCGAAGAACCACTTCACTATCGGTATCGTAGATGACGTTACCTTCACTTCTCTGCCCCAGGAAGAAGAAATCGCATTGGGCGGCGAAGGCATGTTCGAAGCCAAATTCTACGGTTTGGGCGCTGACGGTACAGTAGGTGCCAACAAGAACTCTGTGAAGATTATCGGTGACAATACCGACAAGCACTGCCAGGCTTATTTCTCTTACGACTCCAAGAAATCAGGCGGTTTCACCTGCTCACACCTGCGTTTCGGTGATACTCCTATCCGCTCTACATACCTGGTAAACACGCCTAACTTCGTGGCTTGCCACGTTCAGGCTTACCTGCACATGTACGACGTAACCCGCGGCTTGCGTAAGAACGGCTCTTTCTTGCTGAACACCATCTGGGAAGGCGAAGAGCTGGCCAAGAACCTGCCTAACAAGGTGAAGAAGTACTTTGCACAGAACAATATCACTGTTTACTATATCAATGCTACTCAGATTGCACAAGAAATCGGTTTGGGCAACCGTACCAACACCATCCTGCAATCCGCATTCTTCCGTATCACCGGCGTTATTCCGGTTGACCTGGCTGTAGAACAGATGAAGAAGTTCATCGTTAAGTCTTACGGCAAGAAGGGTGAAGACGTTGTCAACAAGAACTACGCAGCAGTTGACCGTGGCGGCGAATACAAGCAACTGACCGTTGACCCGGCTTGGGCCAATTTGGCAGACGACGCCAAGGCTGAAAACAACGATCCTGCATTCATCAACGAAGTGGTTCGTCCTATCAACGCACAAGACGGTGACTTATTGCCGGTATCTGCATTCAAGGGTATTGAAGACGGTACTTGGGAACAAGGTACTGCCAAATATGAGAAACGTGGTGTAGCTGCATTCGTTCCCGAATGGAACGCTGAAAACTGTATCCAGTGTAACAAGTGTGCATACGTTTGTCCTCACGCTTCCATCCGTCCGTTCGTACTCGATGCTGAAGAGCAGAAGGGTGCCAACTTCACTCAACTGAAGGCTGTAGGTAAAGCATTCGACGGTATGACATTCCGTATTCAAGTAGACGTTCTCGACTGTCTGGGTTGCGGCAACTGTGCCGATGTTTGTCCGGGCAACCCGAAGAAGGGTGGCAAGGCTCTGACTATGAAACACCTCGAAAGCCAATTGCCGGAAGCTGCTAACTGGACCTACTGTGCTGAAAACGTGAAAAGCAAACAACACTTGGTTGACATCAAGGCCAACGTGAAGAACTCCCAGTTCGCTACTCCGTTGTTCGAGTTCTCAGGCGCTTGCTCCGGTTGTGGTGAAACTCCGTACGTTAAACTGATTTCCCAGTTGTTCGGTGACCGCGAAATGGTAGCCAACGCAACAGGATGTTCTTCCATCTACTCCGGTTCAGTACCTTCTACTCCTTATACTAAGAACGAAAAGGGTCACGGTCCTGCTTGGGCAAACTCATTGTTCGAGGACTTCTGCGAATTCGGTTTGGGTATGGAGCTTGCCAACGAAAAGATGCGCGCACGTATCGTGAAGGCTATGGAAGATGCCATCGCAGCAGAAGGAACTCCGGCTGAATACAAAGAAGTATTCCAGGCTTGGATTGAAAACATGTACGATGCAGACAAGACCAAGGAACTGGCCGAAAAGATCATCCCGATGGTAGAAGCAGCCAAAGACAAATGCGACAGCTGCAAGACTATCGCCGGTCTGTCTCAATACCTGGTTAAACGCAGCCAGTGGATTATCGGTGGTGACGGTGCCTCTTACGACATCGGTTACGGTGGTCTCGACCATGTAATTGCAAGCGGTAAGGACGTCAACATCCTCGTACTGGATACTGAGGTTTACTCCAATACAGGTGGTCAGTCTTCCAAGGCTACTCCGGTAGGCGCCATCGCCAAGTTTGCCGCTGCCGGTAAACGCGTACGTAAGAAAGACCTCGGTCTGATGGCTACTACTTACGGTTATGTATATGTTGCTCAAATCGCTATGGGTGCCGACCAGGCTCAAACCTTGAAGGCTATCCGCGAGGCAGAAGCATATCCCGGCCCGTCACTCATCATCGCTTACGCTCCGTGTATCAATCACGGTCTGAAGGCAGGCATGGGCAAGAGCCAGGCAGAAGAGGAAAAGGCCGTTAAGTGCGGTTACTGGCACTTGTGGCGTTACAACCCGGCTTTGGAAGCCGAAGGCAAGAATCCGTTCACGCTGGATAGCAAGGAACCGGATTGGAGCGGATTCCAAGACTTCCTGAAGGGTGAAGTTCGTTACGCATCCGTAATGAAGCAATATCCGCAGGAAGCCGAAGAGCTGTTCAAGGCCGCCGAAGAAAACGCTAAATGGCGCTACAACAGCTACAAGCGTCTTTCCAAAGAAAACTGGGGCGCTGAAGTTACAGAGTAATTCCTTAATTACTAAATAGAAAATAGAGGCTGTTCCCGAACTGGATGCAGCCTCTATTTGTTTTAAATAAAAACATTAAATATCAAAAAGTTATGATCGGATTTATTATTTGGGTTATTGGGGTGGTCCTTGCAGTCAAGGCTGTACTCGAAATCATGAGATGGCCGGTAGACGGAGTAAAGAAGCTCTTGGTCGCAATCATCATCCTGCTCACAAGCTGGATTGGAATCTGTGTTTACTACTTCTGGGGAAGAGAAAACCTGCCCCAAATACTGAAATAAGTTCCGGTATCATCAAACAGAAGTAAACAAACGTGTATTAAGAACAAGGGGATAGGCAATAGTTATCCCCTTCTTTTCAGAAACTCGGTAGGACTCTCCCCAAACTGTTCCTTATAGCATTTTGTGAAATAGGAAGGTGACGAAAAGCCCACTTCATAAGCAATCTCCGCTACTGTCATATCAGAGGAGGCAAGCAGTGAGGCAGCCTTTTTCAACCTCATCTGGCGCAGCAGCTCATTCGGCGAATAGTTGGTCAGCGATTTCAGCTTACGGTAAAGCTGCACACGGCTCATACCCATATTCCGTCCCAAATCCTCCACATTGAGTTCCGCATCTTTCATCCTCTCCTCGACAAGCGATTTGAAGCGGGAGACAAAACCCTTATCCAAATCACTGATGGTTTCCTTCTCAATAGTCTGGTTATCTCCGAAGAACTGCCTCAACTGACGGCGGTTTGCAATGAGATTGCGGACACGAGACAAGAGCAACTGCGAATTGAATGGTTTGGAAATATAAGAATCGGCACCGCCATCATAGCCCTGGATACGCTGTTCGTCCAGCGAGCAGGCCGTCAGCAGAATCACCGGGATATGGCATGTCTGCAACTCCCCCTTCAAGCGGCGGCAGCATTCCACACCATCCATACCGGGCATCATTACATCGGAGATAATCACATCCGGCACATACTTCATGGCCAGCCGGATACCCTCTGTCCCGTCCGCAGCATCCAATACACGGAACTCGTTCGACAGAAGTGACTTCACATAGTTGCGAATATCCGCATTATCGTCAATTACCAGCACAGTAGGACAATCAGCCTCAACCACCTCTTCGCATGCCTTCACTTCCGTATCTATCAGGGTGGACGACACGTCCTTCTCTTCGGCAGGCAACGTCACTATGGTGGGATGGTACTGCGAAACATCCTGCTGCGGGAAAGTAACGATGAAAGTAGTGCCTTTCTCGTCACTGCGTGCCGTAATGTTACCGCCATGCATCTCTACAAAGGCACGTACCAGCGCCAGTCCGATACCGGTACCGGCTTGATGCCCGTCCACTTGATAGAAGCGCTCGAAGATGGCTTCCACATCGGTCGAAGAAATGTAGCTGCCGGAATTGAAGACGGACAGACTGTAGTTCTGTTCCGACTTTAACAACCGTACGGTGATTTTCCCGTTCTCCGGCGTATACTTCACGGCATTGGAGAAGAGATTGAAGTAAATGCGCTCCATCTTCTCCGCATCCGCCATCATCCGGAAGTCCGTATCGGGAGATGCCTCAAAGCTGAAAGCAATATGTTTCTTCAGCAACGCCATGCGGAAAGAGTCGTTCCAGCCCCGGAAGCTGTCGAGCAAATCAAAAGGTTCGAGATGGAGCTCCATGCGCCCGTTCTCCACCTTCCGGAAATCAAGTATCTGGTTGACCAGGCGAAGCAGGATATGTACATTCTTTTTCATCAGCTCGAGGAGCTGGCGCGGCTGTCCGTCGAGGGTGCGGTTGGCAAGAAGCTGCTCTATGGGATCGGCTATCAGCGTCAGCGGAGTACGGAAATCGTGTGAAATATTCGTGAAGAACACCAGCTTGGCATGCGTAGCCTCCTCCAGTTCATGGGAAAGCTGTTCCAACTGCGACTTCTGCACTTCCAACAGTTCCTTCTGCTGTATCAACTGGGTTTTCTGTTCCTCCAGTTTCTTTTTCTGCATGGACAGCTCACGGTTCAACCGGTTCTTGGCACGCAAGGAGAGGTAGACAGCCACCAACAAGCCGACCAGCAACAATAGGGCAGACAGACTGCCGTACAAGACAACCTGCTGCGTGGCATAACTGGCCAAATACTGGTTTATCTTTCCGTTCAGGGTTTCTATCTTTCCATCCAGGGTGCCGATGTGGGCGGTCTGCATCTTCATGATGAGAGCATTGTCGCGGTCGACGACGGAAGTGCCCAGGATAGTTTCACGGGGGAAATCACGCTTGTTCAGGATATCCATGGCAATCTGCATCACGCGGTCGCCACCGGTAGGATATATAAACGTGGCATCCAGTTCGCCGGCAAGCACTTTCTCCACTCCGTAGTCTTTGCCGGGCAGGGCGTCTATGCCGATAAACCGCATTTCCTTCTCCCGCCCCTTGCGGGCAGCGGCAGCATAGGCTCCGGCCGCCATACGGTCATTCTGCGCATACACCAGGTTGATATGCGGAAAGCGGCTCAGCAGGGTATCCATTTTCTCTCCGGCCTTGAGTTGCAACCAGGCACCGTCTTCAGCGGCCAGCAACCGGATACCAGGATAATCGGATATAGCCTTCACAAATCCTTGATGACGGTCTACGGCAGGTGTGGAACCCACCAAACCGGAGATTTCCACCACATCTCCCTGCCCATGCAGCACATTGGCCACATACTCTCCCACAGCTTTCCCTATCTCGTAGTTGTCTGCACCGACGTAGGCCGTGTATTTGTCCGAAAGGATTTTACGGTCCACTACAATCACCGGAATGCCCCGGTTGTATGCCTCCTCCACAACCGGAGTTATCGGAGTGGCTTCATTAGGGGCCACAATCAGCAGGTCCACCCCTTCGGCTATCAGTTCACGAATATCTTTTGCCTGACGGTCATTATCGTCGACGGCAGTACGGATGTCCACCTCCACATCCTCGTAGAAATGGGCTTCACGGAGTATCTCACTGTTCATCTGGCGCCGCCATTCATCCTCGCTACATTGGGAAACGCCGATACGGAAACGTGCCTCGCGCCGGGAGCAGGCAACCGCCACTCCCCAAAGCACGAGCAGAAAGAATAAAATCCGAAGGTTATGCTGTCTCATCTTCACTTTCCTCTGATTTAAGATTGCAGATGAGCAAAGATAACGAAAAATGTGAAAAGAATAAGAAAAATCTATGCCAGCCTTTCTTTCAAGGCCACCGGCAATTCCGGCATGGCACCGCTCTGGGTACATACATAGGCAGAGACTTCCACCGCCAGTTTATGGGCATCGGGCACCTGCTTCCCGCTGAGAATGGCAGCGGTGAAGGCTGCCGTGAACGAGTCACCGGCTCCAACGGTGTCCGCCACCGGTACCTTGGGCGTCTCCTGGAAGGAAACCACTCCCGGAGTGAACACATAGCTGCCGTTCGTTCCGCAAGTCAAGATAAGCATCTTCAGGTTATACTTGGCCAGCAGAATCCAGCATTTGTCCTGCAAGTCGATGCCCGGGTAGCCGAAAATACGGCTGATGGTCACCAGCTCCTCATCGTTTATCTTGAGGATGTTGCAGCGGCGCATGGATTCGCAGAGTATCTCTTTGGTATAGAACCCTTGGCGGAGATTGATGTCGAATATCTTCAGTTGCCCCTCCGCATCGGGCATCGTGTCGAGAAAACGGTTGATGGTGATGCGGCTTGTTTCACTGCGTTGCGCCAAAGAGCCGAAACATACGGCACGCGTGTTCAGTGCCAGACGCTTCAGTTCGTCGGTAAAGGGAATGTTGTCCCAGGCCACGCCTTCTTTTATCTCATAGCACGGCACGCCCACGGCATCGAGCGTCACCTGCACCGTTCCCGTGGGGTAAGGCACGCGCTCAATCTGCGTGCGCAGCCCCTTCCGGGCGAACACATCCAGAATCTCGTCCCCATCCGCATCGGCACCTACGGCACTGACCACACGGCTGTCGAAACCAAACTGCGATGCATGGTAAGCAAAGTTTGCCGGAGCACCGCCTATCTTCTTTCCTTCGGGGAGGCAGTCCCACAGAGCCTCGCCCATACCTACTATTATCTTATTCATAATATTATATTGTTTAATGAATGATATATTTTATTCACGGCAAACTCAATGTCCTACCCGCTGCAAACCTAATAAAAAAGTTCCTAACTATAGAATGAAAAGTTGCCAATTATCTATTAAAAAGTCTCTAAGAACTAAGGATTATCTCTATCCCAAGGCTTGGGATAGACATCCGCAACCTTGGGACAGATATCCGCAGCCTTGGGATATGTGTCCGCAGCCTGCGAACAAAGATTACCGCTTCATACGCAGCATATAGAAGAACAAGTACACTACCCCCACCGTCATTACAGCCACGGCACCGCTTTGTCCTACAGCATCACTTGCCAAGCCCATTGCTATCGGAAATACCGTACCGCCGAAGAGCCCCATAATCATCAAGCCGGAAACCTCGTTCTTCTTTTGTGGCATAGCAAGCAACGCTTGGGAGAAGATAACCGGAAAGATGTTCGAATTGCCGAAACCGATAAGGGCAATGCAGATGTATATCATTGCCTTTTCATGGAAAACGAACAACCCTACCATCGCAGCCAACATACATAACACGCTGATGCCGAAGAAGGTTCGGGGAGCCATCTTCTGAAGGATGAAGGCGCCGAGAAAGCAACCCGCCGTGCGGAAGATGAAGTAAAGGCTGGTGGCAAAGCCGGCATCGGCCAGCGTCATGCCCAGACGCTCCATCAGGATTTTGGGCGCTGTGGTATTCGTACCTACATCAATGCCCACATGGCACATGATGCCCAGGAAGCAGAGAAAGATAAACGGCTTGCCCAGCAGAGCGAGGCACTCCCCGAAGGTGGAAGGGCGTCCCTCTTCCTTTTCCTCGCGGATGGAAGTACCGCTCAGCCAGAGAATGGCAATCACCGCAATGACCATATAGACCGGGAACAGCACCCTCCAGCCCATGCCCAGAGACGGAATGGCCTGCGTAGCTCCCCACATGGCGATGTATGGAGCCAGAAACGAAGCAATGGCTTTTACAAACTGTCCGAAGGTGAGCGAACTTGCCAGCCGCTCGCCGCTTACGATATTGGAAAGCAGCGGGTTGAGCGACGTTTGCATCAGCGCATTGCCGATGCCCAGCAATGAGAACGAGAGCAGCATCAGCACGTAGCCGTCTCCGAAAACCGGGAGAAGCAAAGAGGCAAACGTGATGACAAGGCTGAGAAGCACCGTCTTCTTGCGTCCGATGCGGTTCATCAGCATACCCGTAGGTACGGAGAAGATGAGGAACCAGAAGAACACCAGAGACGGGAATATGTTGGCTTGCGAGTCGGTCAGGTTCAAGTCGGCCTTCACGTAGTTGGAGGCGATGCCCACCAAATCCACAAAGCCCATGGCGAAGAAGCAAAGCATGACCGGAAAGAGCTTTGCCAAAGAAGAATTCTTAGTATTTTCCATGCTGAAGATTATTATCTGTTATTTTAATCCGAGTTTGTACACAGTAAACGAGGTGACATTGCAGCTTCCACCTTTAGCATAGAAACTGATGCGGTTGTAAGGTTCCGACGGGAATACAAGATTTGTCATGGCAAAACGTCCGTCGTTGCCAAACGCTTCAATGCTCGACTTGTCTACGAACAAGCGGATTTTCATTTCATTGCCACCCTCGACAGGAGCCACGGTCACTGCAGGGAAGTCCTTGCTGAACGTCACCTCGCCACTCTTGGTACGGTCCATGGTGAACGTCTTTTCCGCCAGATTATAGTACATCTCCACCTCCTCGCCTTTCGAGTTAAAGAGCTGGAATCCTATCACATCCGCATCCTTGTTCTTGATGGTCATTTCGATTTCATACGTTCCGGAATTGTCATTCAGCAGTTTGTCCAGATTATACGTGCGGTCTACCTTGAAAGCACGCTTCTTGCTGCCTTTATCCCTCAGTTTCAGCAATTCGGGAGACGGGGTTACCTTTACATAGGTTTCACCCTCCGAGGTATAGAGCGAAAGGTCGCGCGGCACGGAGTTGGCACTACGGTATTGGCGGGTGGGCACATCGTTGGCATATTGCCAGTTGCTCATCCATGCCAATGCAATGGCACGTCCTGCAGGAGCATTGCTCCAAGTGACAGTTGCATAATGGTCTTTTCCCCAGTCCATCCATTTCGTCACTGCGGGAGACTCGTTCACGAATCTCTTTCCGTCAAATGTCCCCACGAAATATTGTGTGGCAGAGCCACCGAACGGTCCACCCGGATTGAGGTTACAGACGAGTACCCACTTCTTCAGTTCCGTACCTTCAACCGGCAGTTCAAGCAGGTCGGGACACTCCCAGACTCCGCCGTGAGCACCTTGTCCTTCACCGAATTTGCTCTCCAGCGTCCAGTTCTTCAGGTCGGCAGAAGAGTATATCTCCATTTCCTGCCCTACGGCAAGAACCATGATCCATTTCTTGGTATCTTCGTGCCAGATGACTTTAGGGTCACGGAAGTCGCGCTGCGTGGAAGTCAGGATGGGATTTCGCGCATACTTCTTGAAGGTCTTTCCGTTGTCAAGGCTATAGGCCATGCTCTGCACTTGGCGGTCGCTTGCCGATGTATAGAAAGCAATGACGGCACCGGCACCGAACCCGGCCGTATTATCCTTGTCGACAACACAAGAGCCACTGAAAATTGTTCCCAGCGCATCGGGCGAAATAGCATCTCCGTGATGTTCCCAAGTGACGAGGTCCGTACTGGTGGCATGTCCCCAATGCATGTTCCCCCACATGGAGCCGTAGGGATTATGCTGGTAGAACAAATGGTAGACCCCGTCTTTGTAGAACATTCCGTTAGGATCATTCATCCAACCGTAAGCCGGGCTGAAATGATACACCGGACGGAATTTCTCCCGGTTCGAAACATCGAATTCATCCGACAGTTTCATTTCTTCCCAGCATAAGGCCGAATCCGGAATAAGCTGGAAGTTGAAAGAGAGATGTTTATTATCGAAGCCGGTCAAATCGACCGGAACAAAATAGTCAACCTTATTGACTGCCAATCGCACGTTCATACTGCGTACAACATCATTGTCCGCTATCATATACAATTTTGCCTCCGGAGAAGCCTCTTCCACCGGCAGCAGCAAAAACTTCTTCTGCTCGTCAATTTGGACGATACTCTGTCCGTCACCCAGATGTTTAATCACGAAAGGAGGATTTATGGCCTGGCATGTGAAGACAGCCACGGTAGTTCCTAATATAAATACGGTAAGCGTTCTTCTGATTGTCCGCCAAAAGTCTTTTAAATGAATCATGTTTCTGTTGGTATTAAATTAATTATGTTTTTCTACCATGCAAAGATACGCCACCAAGCAGCAGGAGACTATCTTTTTTGTTTCAAAGCATACTACAAATGTTACATTCAGTCTAAAATAATACAATCCAAGCCTACCAGACAGCGTTCTCCCACGGTCTGTGGATTAGTTCCCGATATGACAGCCCTCAATGTTATCTTTCCATCAACCGGGGTAAAGGAGCCCAAAACGACGGGACCGCAAAGTGTAACTTTTGCATCATATCCGTCAAGGCAGACCTGCGTGTCCTTTCCGTTCACAAAGAAAGAGACAATACCATAATCCGCTGCTTTAGTCGCATAAACGGCAATTTTATAAGAGCGGTTCTCCAGCCGGTCAAACTCGAACTCCACAAAGTCCCCCGGCTTTCCACCGATGCAAAGAAGTTGGGTTCCACCACTCCATTGGCCATCAACAAAGCCAAGCATGCTCTGCTTGTCTAAACGAATGGACGGAGAAGCGGCAACCGGCACCTTATCTTCAAACTCAATGCTGTTCTTCCTACGATATTTAGACAAATCGGCAGGAATAGGCAGCAATTCCTTTATTGCCTCCTCCCTTCCGGACGTTCCGACAGCTTTGGCAACCGCATCTCCATACCAATAAACAGTAGTTGCATAATCCACTGTCCCACTCACCCAACTCAACAGCTCAATATCGAAACGAAGAAGCGAAGAAAACGGAATGCCATCCAGATTCCGGGTACGGAAGAAGGTGTTATAACCGTGAGAACTCGCCTGGTCGGCACGGGGAGCACCACCAAAAGGCGTTTGGAATATTACGACCGGAGCCCATGAACTATTGTAGTAATCTTCTGTTCCGGTACCGAAATGAGACGGAAAGGAATCCTCATCCACCCAAATTTTTTCATCCCCTTCTCCGTACCAGGCACGCGAGTGGTTATACAGAGTCAGGACATCCCCTTTGTATATGCCCCGTCCGGTCAATGTGGCAAAATTCCATTCCCGGCAATTTGCATCATCATCCGGACGCTCATAAAGCGGAAGCCCAGTCTGCTGGCGCCAGGAAGCATGGAAATAGAGGGAACGCTCTCCCCACGGCAAAGGTGCCGTTCCCACTTCCATACTCACGTCTGCAGTGTGTGCGGAGATGTTCTGTAACAATAATCTGCCTTCTGTCTTGTAGGGCATCAGCCAGCGGCTCACCACCTTGCCTTGTCCGTCGGCAGACAAGAACCAGCTATCAACAGCCGGAGCTCCCATACCCCCTCCCGAATAATCCGAAAGAGGAACCCAAACTGTAGACCGGCCATCAAAATCAGCCTTGAATATAAGATTGCGCATCAGTTGGACATAAGCCGTAGAATCTGCATTCGCAAGCTGAAAACTGATTTCATAAACCGCATTTTCCCCTTGCGGCAGGTCAATCCACAAAGAATCACCCGGCTGGAGCACCTGCCGCTTCTTGTCCATCTGCAAACCGGAATGGGATGCAGGATGCAGCAAGGCATCATCTACCTCAGAAATCCTTTTGCCGGCGCGGGCTACGGATTCCGCAGAAAAGGTTTCCACAGAAGTTCCTTCGGGATACTTTCGATAATTGATGTGATAGTATTTGGGAGTAGGCGCAATGCCCGGTTCGTCTTCAAATGTAATTTTACAGCTCCGGGCAAAAGGGATGGGCAGAAACAGAGTATTTCCGCCTTTCCCGTCCGGAGTATAGCTAGTGTGGGGCTGCAACAGTCCCCTACCCAATCCGGGTACTCCGAAGCGCATCAAATCATAGGCAGGAATTATCCATCCGGGAGTACTTTCCCCATCAAAGTAAAATCTCCAAGTCCCACGCTTGTCAACTGTGGTTATCCAGATACGGGTAATGGCCCCAGGCCCCTTTTCATCGAACATCACACGTTCCACTCTTCCATCAACCGTATCCATGCGGACAATGCCATAACCATCATTGTTGGCAAACCATCCCGACGAATCGGGAGACACGGAGGAACGGTCATAACTGCTGACTTGCAGGCAACGGTATGGCACCAGCGGATAACGTGCGGATTCTTCTACGGATATCATTTCGTCCAACAAAGAGTCCAAAGTCACTTGTGCCGCATCCTTCACACAAGAAGCCATCAAAGGCAAAAGCAGCAATGCAAACAATAAATTCCTCATCTCCATATTGATTTAAGCATCCAGGCATCCAACTCCATCTTCGTCCCCTTCTTCTGCGCAAAAAGTTCGATACCGGTTTGAGCCTCGCCCGGATAGGTTAATAATGTGAATACATCCTTCCCGTCATTGGCAAAGATTTCAATACTCGATTTGTCTACAAATATATGCAAATGTATCTTATTATCTACCGGTTCCACCCTGGCATATGCCATACGGCTGAATTTAGGAATCTGCACATCGGAGCAATGGGTACGGTCAATCACCAGATTATGTGAATCCGTATCATAGCTGACCACCACTTTGCGCCCTTCACCCACACACAAATTCAAGCCAAAGGTGTTGGATACGTCAGTAGAAAACGAAGCATCGAGTTCGTAGACATTCTCATCGGGAACAAAGCCGGGTAACCTCTGTGTCCCCACCGATAAAGCACGTTTCACCGATGCAGGCTTATAGCGAAGTGTTTGCAACTGTTCCACCGGCTTCTGCACCAGCCTCACGCCTTCCTTGTATGTCTTCAGTTCCAGGTTGCGGGGAATGGACCAAAAGCCCTTCCCATACTTCGATGGAGCTACCGGTGCATAGTCCCAGGTTGCAACCCAGCCCATCGAAATTTTGGAATCCAACGTTCCGTCAAAATCCTGAAATGTACGGGATGCATAAAAGTCCAGCCCTTTGTCCACATATAGAGGCTCTGCAGGATGGTTATCCATCAGCTTAAAAGAAGTGCCGTCGAAGTCTCCTATAAAGTATTGTTCTTGCGCCCAGTTTACAGATACGACCATCACCCACCTTTTCTTGTCAGAATCCCCGTCAACCGACAACTGGAATAAATCCGGGCACTCCCAAGACTTTTCACTGTCACCGGCAGGGCCGAAATCACTGGTCCAAGTCCAGTTCTTCAAATCAGGAGAGGTATAAAACTTGATTTTCTTCTCCAGGGCCTTGGCTACAACCATCACCCATTTTTGAGTCGGCTCGTGCCAGAAGACGGTAGGGTCCCTGAATTCCATACTCCAAAGGTCCAGAACCGGGTTACCTTCGTAATAATGAAATGTCTTTCCGTCATGACTGAAAGAGATGCCCTGCGCTTGTTTCTTGGAGTCCTTCTCAAAAACGGTGTAAGCCGCCACATAAGCACCCTTGCCGAAACCGGCAGTGTTGTTCTTGTCTATGACTGCAGAACCGGTGAAGTAACTGATATTGTCATCCGCTCCGGTCATGGCATAAGGGGTTATCTGTTGGTAATGTACCAAATCTGTAGATTCGACTTTGCCCCACCAGTACATATGATATTTACCCTGATAGTACATGAATCCCGAGGGGTCACCAATCCATCCCTTCTCCGGACTGAAATGATACTGAGGACGATAAGGCTCTTTGTATAAACTGTCTGAATTCATTTGTGCACCGGCAGACAATGTTCCTGCCACTAAAAGTGCACCCAATATAGTCGGTATCTTCATTTTCTGTATTTTCATTAAAAGTTCATCTTTACCCTTGCATCTTTCAGTCTCCAAACTTCGGCAGCAACTTCCGTTGTATTTCCGTCAGAGAATAGTTCCAATAGCGTACTGTTTTCTTTCAGAGGAAAGATTCTTGTGGTGAATGCATCCTCATCATTAATAAATCCTTCCACCACAGAACCGTCTATAAACAGACGAATCTCCACCGGCTTGGTTGTATCCAACCGATACCGATCCCTGCGGAGCTTCAAAGGAATGTGTGCACGCAAGGAAGAATGCGTCTGGTCCACAATAAGTTCCTCCTTTTCCACATCATAATAAATCAGGCTATATTCGCTATTATCCGGATTCTTACACAATGTAAATCCAAACCGTTTTGCGTCACCGGGATAAAAAGTCGCCTTGACTTCAAGCTGATGTTCCCTTCTGCTCACAATGCGCGGTTTCGCAGCAGTCAATGCCTTTCTGGAATAAACCGTCGGTTGTTCACGCAATTGTTTCATCACGGGATGGGGTATTTGGCATAGTTTCCCATCTTTCAGCTGCCATCTTCTGGGCATACTGTAGAGATGTGCCCATCCTTGTTCATAAGTGGCCTCCCCTCCTATTTCATCGGGTATAATGGCAATGGCAGCAACATCCCCTTCCGGAGTCTCAACAACAGAGGGGGACAGCAAGCGGTTGATGACCTCCAGATTTTGAGGGACTGGGTTGTCCGGTATAAACTTTTCATTCTTGAAATCTCCTATCCAATACTGGCAACGCGCAGGTATGCCTTTATGAGGAACCCTATTCACCAAAAGAACATACTTGCCGCCCATCTTCTTAAAGACCGGCATTTCCCAGAAAATACCGGAGTCATCCACTTCCGGATTGCCCTCAAACAGCAAATGTACAAAATCCCATCTCTTCAAGTCCGCCGATTTATAAAGCAGCAAAGCCCCGTGGGGTGTATCGGTCTGCTCAATGCCGAAACCGATAATCATATACCAGACATCACCCTCTTTCCAGACATACTGGTCACGCATGTCCGTACGGGTATATCCGGCAGGCTTCTCGGCAATAACCGGATTACCCGCATATTTCTCCCATTCTATCAACGCAGTATCTTTTGGAAAAGCAATACCCACTCCCATCTTGTCTCCACCGGCTGTGTATATCAGCTGGGGGATACCGTCATCATTGATAACAGCATGCCCGGACCATATTCCATTCTTGTCATAAGCAGCATCAGGAGTCAAAGCCGGCTTTTCCTCCGTCCAATGAAGCATATCGGGACTGCTGAAATGTCCCCAATTTATCTGTCCCAGGAAGATTGCAGAAGCATTCTTCTGATTGAATATATGATATTTACCTTTATAAAGAAGTAAACCATGCGTCTCATTCGTCCAGTTGGCAGCCGGTAACAGATGATAGCGGGGACGGTTGAAGTCCTTCGCAAAACGGGTTTCCGGAATAGCCAAAACCGGAGTCTTCTTCAATCCTAAGGCAATCTCGTCTCTCCATGCAGACGAATCATCGGAAAAGGGAGTGAGGCTTATCCCGTCAATCAACCCGTTTATAGCCGTAACATCGTACATCCAAACCTTCTTTTCCCTGAAATCCTTACCTACCCGAAGCATCATTTCACCATCTTGCAAGTTCCGGGGCCATACCTCTACACTCATCCTCTGCCCATTCAGGCAAACCGATTCATTATTCAAATCAAGGACTACATGCAGCCACTTGAAACGGTCGACTTTTGTCTTTAATGAACAGTAAGAGTATGAGCCATTCTGCCCCATTCCCAACAGCAGCTCACCATAACGGTCTACACATACCGCTACAGATGTTCCTGCCATGTCTCTGATTCCCATAAAGGCAGCAGTATCCGTCGGATAAGATTCCAGAGCAAACCATCCGGACAACGACGAAACATCTCCTTCCGTGGTTGTATCCATCCAAGTGGAATACCCGTCTGTACGAAGGGCTTTACCTTCGACTCCGGTAACAAATTCCGGTATTTCCTTTATAGTGTACAAATTCAACAATGACTTGCCGTCACTGGAGAGTAAGGGGTCCTGCCCATCAAACGACCATGTTTTTTGAGCAAAAGCTGCATTCAAAGAAAGCAATAGACAGCCCAATATAGAATAGGCAAAGTGTTTCATAATAAAAGATTGTTTAAAGGAAGAGGGGGAAACGTTTGTTTCCCCTCCCTTCCGTTTTTATTTCAAAATATAATTAGTTGAACGGAGCATAACCGGGATTCTGTACATACTTGCCTCCAGAAAATCCGTATTGATTGTTCGGAACCGGATAATACTCATCCTTTCCACCCGTAAAGTGCGCATTGGCATAATAAATGCGATTGTCTGACTCCGCAGCGATGTACTTGTTCATGGTTGTTTCCACTATGCCCCAACGGACCAGGTCGAAGAAACGTTCACCTTCCAAAGCCTTCTCCAGACGTGTTTCCCAACGGAGGGCCTGACGGGCATAATCCTGATTCCAGACATCAGCAGGATAAGGATTGACAAGGTAGTTGGCCGCATAGTTGGAATGGTCGTTGAAATCCTTTACATAGGCGCTGTTCCGGGCACGATTGCGTATCTGATTAATCAAATCACGGGCAGTTTCGAGTCCATTGCCTTCATTGAGTTCAATAAGAGCCTCAGCTTTCCAAAGAAGAATATCCGCGTAACGTATAATCTGCCAGTTCAACTGTGAAGCCCCCCAAGGCCAGCCATTAAACATATCACTACTTTCCGGAGAAACCCAGAAGCGCTTCGCGCAATTATAGCCATAAGTTTCCTTATCACGCACCCATCCTTCACATGGTTTGTCCGGGTAAGTTTTCCAAGTTATAGTAGGACGGCCCACAACAAAATCGAGACGCGGGTCTACATTGGGAGTCGTGTTTTGTAAAGTATAAACCCCATTGTTCAATACCGCCCAACTATAATCAGACTTTGACTGATAATTAAAATCGGGCAGACCGTTTGCATCTGTCTGATAAGCATTAATCAGGTCTTGGCTGGGCAGGAAGAAACCGTCACCTCCGTAAGGGCTGCCTCCACCCGGAGAATTCAACAGATTGCTCCAATTGATGCGGCCGGCACTTTCGGTACCGTCATTCATGGAATATTGAATGGCAAAAACAGACTCTTTACCGTTTTCATTAGCTACTAAATCCAATCCCTGGAAATCGTCAAGCAAACCGTAACGGTTGCTGGCAGTCACTTGGTCGCAAAGCGAAACGACTTCCCTCAGCAGCTCTTTATTGATGGAAGTTACGGCATGCGTAGTCTCATCTTGCTGATACGCTTGGTACAGCTTGATTTTAGCCGCATAGGCCAGTGCTATATATTTATGAATACGCCCTACCTCCGACTGTGATGCAGGAAGCAGTTCGGCGGCATCAAGCATCTCCTTGGCCAGCATACTCAGAATCTCGTCACGGGTAAACTCATTGTTCGGAATATCCGGATATTGGGAAATCTCAACGTTCTCATCAAAATAAGGTATCTTGTTGAAAAGGCGGCTCAATTCAAAGTAATAATGGGCACGAAGCACTTTCATCTCCGCAATACGGGATACACGTCCGTTCACCTGCTCATCTGTTGCAGCATTCAGAACGCGCAATGCAGAGTTACAACGCTGTACACTGCAATATAGATGGTACCACTTGCTGTCCAGAAATCCATTGGTTGCATCCATATCAAATGTCTCCATACGGTGCACTTCATTAAGGTCACCAACACCACCACCGCCTTTATAGGCATTATCCGAACGTACCTCACCATAGGTCCAATTGGAAGTAGGATGACACCATACACTCCAGCTCTGTCCTTCGGGACCACCCAAAGCTGCATACGCGGCATTCACCAAAAGGTCGGCACCTTCTGTAGAAGTCATAATATCTTCATTCAAGCTACCCTGGGGCTTCAAATCCAGGAAACGGTCTTCATTACAGCTTGCAGTCATCAGCGCTACTACGCCAAGCATATATAAATGTTTCAATTTCATGATAGTATAGTTTTAAAGTTTAGAAACCAAATGATAATCCCAAAGAGAACGTACGGGGCAACGGATAAGGATAACCCAGACCTTCAGGGTCGGCACCTGTATAACCGGTAATCGTAAACAAATTCTGAGCCTGGAAATAAATGCGCGCATGACGCATCTTCATCTTGTCGAGAACTGCTTTAGGAAGCGTGTAACCCAATGTCAGACTTTTCAGCTTGATATACGAACCATTTTCAATATAGAACTCAGATACTTCGTGCTCATTGTTGCTGTTAAGAGTGGTCAAAGCAGGTACACTGCTATTGTAAACACCCGTCTTTTCAAAGTTCTCGTAAGCATGCATGGCATCGAGCAGGCGGGTAGAGTGATTACCGGTCCAGCATTGGAATAAATCCGTATAATATTTGGAGTTGTTATAGGCATCACGAATCATACCGTTGAAGAACATGCTGAGGTCAAAGCCTTTCCAAGATGCCCCAAGATTCAGACCTGCAATCACTTTCGGATTGTCAGAACCCAACCATACACGGTCGTTCGTATCAATCGTACCGTTACCGTCAGCATCCACGTATTTGATACGTCCTACTCCGGGAGCGCCAAACTGTACATTATATTTGGATTTATACTCATCCACCTCCTGCTGGGTACGGAACACTCCATCTGTCTTGAAGCCCATCCATGAACCGAACGGTTGGCCAACCAAAGTCTTGTCAACCCCATTACCGCCACCATAAGTATAGTAAATTTCTTCCGTCAGCTCTGTCACTTCATTTTTGTAATATGAAAGGTTGAATGCTACATTATACTGGAAATCTTTTACCTTATCATTCCAGGTCAGTGCCATCTCGAAACCTTTATTGTTCATCGTACCACCATTATACCAGCAGTAACCACCCTCGCCAATGACAGCGATATACGGTTTCTCCACAAGCATATCACTTGTCTTCTTATCAAAATAATCGAGAGAAGCACTCAGACGTCCGTTCAGGAAAGCGGCGTCCACACCGATATTGAGCTGTCTTGTACTCTCCCACTTCAAATCGGGATTGGTAGACCTCACTTTGTAACCACCGGGAGCCAAAGTCGTTCCATCACCGTTCATGTTGTAGCTTGCATCCTTCAGACTAATCAAGTATTTTGTATAGGGAGCCTCATTATCAATAATATCGTTACCATTGACACCCCATGAAGCACGTAGTTTCAAATCAGCCAACCAATCCCTGGTCGCTTCCATAAACTTCTCACTTGAAATGCGCCAGCCTGCCGACACTGAAGGGAAGTAATCCACATTATTACCCTTTGCCAAGCGGGAAGAAGCATCACGGCGCACCGTAACAGAGGCCAAATACCGTCCTTCATAATCATAGTTCACTTTACCAAAGTAAGACACCATACCATAATTGGAAGCACCGGCACCTACATTCTTACCGGCAGTCACACCGTCGAGATAAATATAATCTTCATCTTCTACAGCCAGTCCCGTACCATAACCGAACATGGATTCCGAATGGTTCTTCTTGGCTTCTGTACCAAGAAGTGCAGTCAGATTGTTCTTTCCAAAAGCTTTGCTATAAGTCACGGTATTGGTCCATACCCAATCCAGTCTTTTGTTGGATGATTGAGTCAGCTTATTGACCTCATCGCGTGCCCATGCCGGCTCAAAAGTTTTGTTGGTTTCATCATAATAATTCATACCGAAATTGGTTTTCAGCACCAGGTTCTTAATCGGTTCAATTTCAAGGAATGCATTACCGAAGATACGCCAGTAATCATGTTTGTTCTGTTTTTCATTCTCCAACAAACGTGCCATATTGGGAGCATCACCCAAAACATCATTGATGGCATCGTTATAATTGCCATTCTCATCATAAACCGTCTTGGCAGGATGCTGTTTGATGGCATTCTCATCTACACCGGCCGGACTGAGGGTCTGTGTCCAACGATTGATGGCAACGTTCTCGCCGATACGCAAGCGATTGTCAAGATAATGATAGTTAGAACTGATGCGGGTATTGATACGCTGGAAATTCGTATTCTCTACCAGACCGTCATGGTCGAGATAGTTCAACGCTAACGAGAAGGCACCATTGTCAGAGCCCTTTGAAAGTGTCGCACTATAATTCTGCATCAAGGCAGTGCGATAAACCACATCGCGCCAATCCGTATCAACGGCATGTACTTTAGCTCCATTCAGGCCGATATAGTCTTGAAGTTGGGGAGTTGCACCATTACCATATATTTCGCTGCTTGGCGTAGCTCCATTATTGGCATACTTATAAGCCGACCAATAAACCTGGCCCCACTCATCTGCATTCAACATATCAAAACCACATTGATAGGTCTGCAAAGTCAACGACATATCAAAATCCACACGGGTCTCCCCTTTCTTGGCACGCTTGGTAGTAATGATAATCACACCATTGGCAGCCTGTGCACCATAAATAGAAGCGGAAGCGGCATCCTTCAATACCTGAATGGATTCTACATCATTGGAAGAAAGGATAGACGAGATGTTCTCACGGGTCATCACACCGTCAATGACATAAAGCGGGGAATTGGCATCATTTCGGAAAGATGACTTACCACGGACCAATGTAGAAGTATTTCCACCGCCCGGTGTGCCGTCAGTCGTAATGTTCATACCGGCAACACGTCCCTGCAAGCTCGACAACACATTTCCCGTAGGAATATCTGCTACATCCTTCATCTTGACCACAGCTACCGAACCAGTCAAACTGGCCTTCTTCTCGGACATATAGCCGGTCACTACTACTTCATCAATCAACTGGGAATCTTCCGTCAACTCAATGCGTAAAATGGGCTGTGCCTTTACTGTAACGGTTTTATATCCTATATAGGATACAGACAATGTGGCACCGGAAGCTACAGACAGAGTGAAATTTCCGTCAATATCCGTAATTGTTCCATTACTGTTGGAACCTACTTCCATGACAGAAGCACCGATAATGGATTCACCACTCGATTTTTCAACGACAGTACCTTTTACCTGGACTTGCTGGGCAAAGGAAGAGATGCCCGCAAAGAGAAGCACAATTAGTGTGCAAAGCCTGAGACTAATGCTTTTCAACATATCTATCAATTTAAAGTTAATAATAAACCAATTCTGCAATTGAGTTTTGTGTCAGCAAAATTAAGCGAAACCAGAATTTGCACCTATAACAAATGTTACGAAAGGTGGTATTTTTGATACATCCCCTTTCTAAAGGTATTCTACGCGTGTTTTTTGCTAAATAAACTTTAGCTTTAGCAGCAAATTAATAGAAAAGAATGAAAACAATATGGGAGCAGATGCTAATTGTACCAGCTCTCATAGTATACTCTCTCAGAATCAAAAACGAAAAACAAACTGTTCCGCACACCGGTATCCTTCTTCATAAAGCTCCGTCAGCTTCTTGATGTCACGCTCGATGCGGTCTACCACTACCGGCTTCTGTGGACGGATAACAATAATTTCCCCGGCGGCTTCCATCCGTTCCACCTGCTCCAACTGTTGATTATAGACAATGCTGCGGCGATTGATAGCTTCACGCAATAGCGGATATTTCTTATATATAAAAGGTGGAACCTTCGTTCCCTGAATTTCCTTACGGTATCCATGATTGCGCGTCAATACTACCACATTATTGGTAAATCCATCCTGACGGGCACGCATCAAAGGGATACTGTCCACAATACCTCCATCCAGCATCGGGGTGTTGTCCACATAGGTAACGGGACAGACAAACGGCAGACTGCTCGAAGCACGCACAATATCAATGACGCGCTCTTTACTCCGCTTCTCCTCAAAATAGTTCGCTTCGCCCGTCTCGCAATTGGTAGTTACCATCACATAGCGTTCGGGGCAATGAAAGTATGCCTCGTAGTCGTAGGGAAGTATGTGTTCCGGAAACTCCTGGAACAACAAGTCGAAATCCATGATATTCCGCTTCTTCAACAGATACTTCAATCCGATGTAATTGTATTTTTCCAACAAGTCGATATTGCTGTACTTGGCACGCCCGCGCTGACCGGACATATAGGAAAGTCCGTTGCAGGCTCCGGCACTGACGCCGATGGTATAGGGAAAGCGAATGCCACGATCCATAAAGTTGTCGAGCACACCGCAAGTGAAGACGCCGCGCATACCGCCACCCTCCAAAACAAGACCGCTACGGTCATCAATATGTATTATTTTCTCCATAAGTGTCGGAATTAACGCTTCAAAGATAGCTTTTGTTTACGATATTCTACCTATATTTGCAGTTGCAACAATAAATCTATAACATTTTAATTATGATGAAGAAATCAATACTGATGGCTGCATTGGGTTTATTAAGTTTAAACACAATAGCACAAGACACTCTGAAAGAGGAAGGTTTCATCTTTACGACCGTAAAAGAAAATCCGATCACTTCTGTTAAGAACCAGAACCGCGCCGGTACATGCTGGTGCTATTCCGGATTGGCATTCATCGAATCCGAACTGCTCCGCATGGGCAAAGGCGAATACGACTTTTCTGAAATGTTTATCGTACACAACACCTATCTGGACCGTGCCGACAAGGCAGTGCGTACACATGGTGACGTTTCGTTCTCACAAGGCGGTTCGTTCTACGATGTAATTTATGGTATGAAAACTTTCGGTCTGGTGCCCGAAGAGGAAATGCGTCCGGGCGTTATGTATGGCGATACGCTGAGCAACCACACCGAATTGACAGCCGTATCTGATGCCGTAGTGGTAGCCATTGCCAAGGGAAAACACCGCAGCCTGCAAACAGGCCAAGACAAGAACCCGCTCTGGAAGAAAGCCATTACCGCTATCCACGATATTTATCTGGGCGAACGTCCCGAGAAGTTCACCTACAAAGGCAAGGAATATACTCCGAAGTCTTTCTATGAATCTACCGGACTGAATGCAGATGACTATATCTCACTGACTTCCTATACCCACCATCCCTTCTACCAGCCGTTCGTCCTAGAAATACAAGACAACTGGCGTTGGGCTTCTTCCTACAACTTGCCTATCGACGAGTTGATGGAAGTGTTTGACAACGCTATCAATAAGGGTTACACCATTGCATGGGGTAGTGACGTAAGCGAACAAGGCTTCACACGCGACGGTATAGCCGTAATGCCCGATGCAGAAAAGGTGCAAGAACTGAGCGGTTCTGACATGGCACACTGGCTGAAAATGAAACCCGAAGAAAAGAAACTGAACAGCAAGCCTCAACCGCAGAAGTGGTGCACACAAGAAGAGCGCCAGCTGGCATACGACAACTGGGAAACTACTGACGACCACGGTATGCTGATTTACGGTATAGCCAAAGACCAGGAAGGCAACGAATACTATATGGTAAAGAACTCTTGGGGTGAAGCCGGAAAGTACAAAGGTTTGTGGTATGCTTCCAAAGCTTTCGTGCGCTATAAAACAATGAACATCATTGTGCACAAGGATGCACTACCTAAGGATATTGCCAAGAAACTGGGTATTAAATAAATAAAAGAGAGGTTGTGTCAAAATGCTGACACAGCCTTTTTTTATGCGCAAAGCCCAGACTTTCTCAAGCCCGGGCTTTGTTATTACCCAAAGTTTTCGTATCTTTAGGCATAAAGTTTTTCGTTATGGCAAAGTTACATTTTCGTCCTTACATTCCCAACCAAACCGTTCTTTTTCCACAAAGAATTGATGAAAACATAGCTGCGAACGACCCGGTCCGCATCGTGAATGCTGTTATTGACAACCTCAATCTTGAGAGTTTCAAGAAGCTTTATAAGGAAACGGGCCGTTGTCCTTATCATCCTAAAATGATGCTTAAGGTGATAATCTACGCCTACATGAATAATATCTATTCTTGCCGTAAAATAGAGAAGCACCTCCTTCGTGACATTCATTATATTTGGCTTGCCGGTAATGAGCATCCGGATTTTATCACGATCAACCGTTTTCGTAACCGTGTAAAGGAGGAAATAAATAATGTATTTACCCAGTTGATTTTTGTCCTTG
Source organism: Bacteroides sp. CACC 737 (assembly GCF_013874375.1). Lineage (NCBI taxonomy): Bacteria > Pseudomonadati > Bacteroidota > Bacteroidia > Bacteroidales > Bacteroidaceae > Bacteroides > Bacteroides sp. CACC 737. The sequence continues at coordinate 427,675 of NZ_CP059408.1, read as the reverse complement.
CCGATAAAGGTTTCATCAGCCTTGATGTGGAGTATATTGACGGCACCAAGATTGAATCCAAAGCCAACAAATATACTTTTGTCTGGCGCAAGACAGTCGAACGGAACCGTACGAGACTAATGGATAAAATCCGTATTCTCTTGGAGCAGGTGGATGAAACCATTGCACAGGAGAACTCTATAAAAGACACATCCGTGGAGTTTACTTCCTGCAGGCTCTCTGACATAGTGGATGAACTTAAAGAAGCCCTGGAACGCCAGCCTGCAACAAAGGATAAGGAAGAAAAGAAAGCCCTGCGCAAAAAGAAGAAGCAGGTCAGGGAACTTGAAGGGTATCGTGACAAGCTGATAGAATATGACAATCACCTTGATACCCTTGGAGAACGTAACTCCTATTCCAAGACCGATCCTGGTGCCACATTCATGCGCATGAAAGAAGATGCCATGAAGAACGGGCAGACCAAACCCGGATATAATCTGCAAATAGGTACTGAAAACCAATTTATCACAGACTTCCGTCTGTTTCCCAACCCTACCGATACACTGACCCTCATACCTTTTTTCCACTCTTTCCAGTACCGCTATAACCGTTTACCGAATATCTGCGTGGCAGACTCCGGTTACGGTTCGGAAGAAAATTACCGGTTCATGCAGGAGAATGGGATAGAAGCCTTCATCAAGTACAATTACTTCCATAAAGAACAGCGTCCCCGTTATACTCCCAACCCGTTCCATGCCGAAAGTCTCCATTACAATGCCCAAGAGGATTATTACGTTTGTCCTATGGGACAGCACATGAACCGTATAGGAACCAAACGTGACAAGACAGCGAGCGGATACATCACCGAAAGTGCCCGGTATAAAGCAAAAAGATGCGAAGGTTGCCCTTTGCGTGGCAGTTGTTTTAAAGCTCGGGGGAACCGTATTATAGAAGTCAACCACCGATTAAATCAATACAAACGGCAGGCACGGGAAAGGTTGCTCTCAGAAGAAGGTATCAAGCATAGAGGCAGGAGGTGTATAGAACCAGAAGCTGTGTTTGGACAAATGAAATACAACATGGCATACAGAAGATTCCGGCATGTGGGAGAAGACAAGGTTACAATGGACTTTGCTTTCTTTGCTATAGCCTTTAATATCAAAAAAATGTGCGCTAAACTGATAAAAGAAGGAAAGGGGCTCATTACAGTTGCCAAATATTTGTTTATGGGACTATTTATAACCCGATATAATTGGAATATAGCAACTTGCTGCCAAATGCATGAGGAAAAAGTAGCATAGCCAAAAGAAAATATAGCAGAACTTAAAATATAAAAGAGGTTGTGCCAACGTTTTGACACAACCTCTTTTCAATTCTTAACAAATCCTACAGATATCTTCCACAATCTGCGGAACCGTCAACCGGTTCTTCTTCAACAGTTCCTCCACATCGTAACAGTCGATAAACTCTTTCTTCACACCATAGTTCAGTACCTTCATATCCGACGGACCGTAGTAACGGGCAATCTTCTCGCCAAAGCCACCGTCCAGCACTCCGTCCTCAAGAGTAATGACCAGTGTATGGTCGAGCTTCAGGTCATCGAGCAAAGCCTCGTCCACACCCGTGATGTAGCGGGGATTGACAAGCGTGGCATCCACTCCTTTCTCTTCCTTCAACCGGGCAGCCACAGCTTCGCCCAACTGATAGAAAGAGCCCAGTCCCAATATGGCGACCTTCTCTCCACGATGGGACACCTCATAACGGTTCAGCGTCTTGCCGTAATCCTTCTCTGGTTCTACATTCCTGCGGACAACCCCATTGGCCGGCACGCGAATGGCAACCGGATGTTCCGTCTGACGGATGCCCCACTCCAGCATTGCCATATACTCCTCACGGCAAGTAGGTGCCAGATAAACCATATTCGGAATATTGCCGATAACCGGAATATCGAAAAGACAAAGATGGGTAACGTCATTCATACTCGACAAGCTTCCCCAGAAGACAAGAATCAGTGCAGGATTATTGTTGATGCAAAGATCCTGGGACAACTGGTCGTAGGCGCGCTGGATAAAGGTGCTGTAAACCCCGAATACCGGTTTTCCACCTCCGGCAGCAATGGCAGAAGCCATGGCAACAGCCTGCTCTTCGGCAATGCCCATATCAATGAACTGCCGCCCTGCCTCTTTGCGGCGCTCCGGTGTAAAGCCAAATACCGTAGGTGTACCTGCGGTGATACCCACCACAGTCGGGTCTTTCTTCATCTCCTGCAACAGATAACCGGCGGTAAGGTCGGCATAGTCTTCACCCTTCCCAGGCTCACCGGTCAGATTGCCGGTCTCAAGGTCGAACGGAACACTGTAATGGAAACGTTCTTTCTGCTCTTCCGCCAATTTGTATCCCTTACCTTTCAAGGTATTGATATGTACCACAACCGGATGCTTCTTGTCCTTCACTTCACGGAAAGCCTCTATCAATTGCTCCACGTCATTGCCATCCTTCACATAGAGATAATCATATCCCATTGCCTTAAAATAGTTGCAGGGAGCCTGACCCTCCGTTTCGCGCAACTGTTGCAGATTGCGGTATAGCCCGCCATGATTCTCGGCAATGGACATCTGGTTGTCGTTGACAATGACGATGAAGTTCGTGCCCAGTTCGGCACCTACATTCAATCCTTCGAAGGCTTCGCCACCACTTAGCGAGCCATCGCCGATGACGGCAATCACATTACCCGTCTCCCCCTTCAAGTCACGCGCCTTGGCAAGCCCGCTTGCCAGACTGACGGAGGTAGAGGTATGCCCGATGACGAAGAAGTCGTGCTCGCTTTCCGACGGTTCGGAATATCCGGAGACTTCGTCATACTCGTCTGCATTCATAAACGCTGCCCGGCGGCCTGTCAATATCTTATGGGTATAACTTTGATGGGACACGTCATAAACTATCTTGTCCGTTGGTGAATCGAACACGTAATGCAGGGCTATGGTGGCTTCTACCATTCCCAGGTTGGGACCTACGTGTCCTCCGTGGGAGCTCAACTTGTTTAACAACACCTGGCGGATTTCTCCACCCAATCCGTTCATTTCGCTGACTGATAACTTTTTCACGTCAGCAGGGGAATTTACTTTTTCAATATACATATTCTATAATAGCATTTAAGTAGCGATACTTGTTTATCCGATGCCGCCCGTCGTGCAGGCCTCATCCGGACGCTGCAAAAGTACAGAGGAAACGGGAACGGAAAGGTAGATAAATTACCGGTTTTATTACCTTTTTTACAGATATAGAGCCTACTGATATTTGCGCAAAATCCCTCAACTTGTGCATTTTTCACCCCATTTTCTTGTCAAACCCAACTCTTTCCGTAAATTTGCAGGCTGATAATGAGTTAACCGGCCAATTTCAGTAGCAGGATTCTACTACTCCTATTCCCGGCACTGACATACAAAGAAATACTAATACTAATAATTAATAGCATGAGTTTGAAAATTGTTGTATTGGCAAAACAAGTTCCCGACACACGCAACGTTGGGAAAGATGCCATGAAAGCCGACGGAACCATCAACCGCGCGGCACTCCCTGCCATCTTCAACCCCGAGGATCTGAACGCTCTTGAACAGGCTCTCCGACTGAAAGATGAACATCCGGGCTCCACCGTTACCATCCTGACCATGGGACCGGGACGTGCAGCCGAAGTTATTCGTGAAGGACTTTACCGTGGTGCCGACAACGGCTATCTGCTGACTGACCGCGCTTTTGCAGGTGCCGATACACTTGCCACTTCGTATGCCCTTGCCACAGCCATCAAGAAGATAGGCGACTATGACGTCATCATCGGCGGACGCCAGGCCATCGACGGTGATACCGCCCAAGTAGGTCCGCAAGTTGCCGAAAAACTGGGACTGACGCAAGTGACCTACGCAGAAGAGATTCTGAACGTGGACAAAGCTGCCAAGAAGATTACCGTGAAACGTCATATCGACGGTGGTGTGGAAACCGTTGAGGCTCCCCTGCCCATCGTCATCACCGTAAACGGAAGTGCCGCCCCCTGCCGCCCACGCAATGCCAAACTGGTGCAGAAGTACAAACGCGCCCTCGGTGCCCAGGAAAAAGCTGCCATCACCAAGGAAGGCGCTGAGCTTGCCTACGCCGACCTCTACGAGAAATATCCCTATCTGAACATCACGGAATGGAGCGTTGCCGACGTGAACGGCGACCTTGCACAATGCGGTCTGAGCGGCTCTCCTACCAAGGTGAAGACCATTCAGAACATCTCATTCCAAGCCAAAGAAAGCAAAACGCTGACGGGCAGCGACAAGGATGTGGAAGATTTGATTGTTGAACTGTTAGCCAACCATACGATAGGATAAGATTATGAATAATGTATTTGTATATTTAGAGATAGAAGGCACAACAGTTGCCGACGTCAGTCTCGAACTCTTGACCAAAGGTCGTAAATTAGCCAATCAGTTGGGCTGCCAACTGGAGGCAGTTGCTGCCGGAAGCAATCTGGCAGGCATTGAAAAGCAAGTATTACCCTACGGAGTAGACAAACTCCACGTATTCGACGCTCCGGGCTTGTTCCCCTATACTTCCCTTCCCCACTCCTCTGTCCTCATCAACTTGTTCAAAGAAGAAAAGCCGCAAATCTGTCTGATGGGCGCCACCGTTATCGGTCGCGACCTCGGTCCGCGCGTTTCTTCCGCTTTGACCAGCGGACTGACCGCCGACTGTACCTCACTGGAAATCGGCAACCACGAAGACAAGAAGGAAGGTAAGACCTACGAGAACCTACTGTATCAAATCCGTCCCGCATTCGGCGGTAACATCGTTGCCACGATTGTGAATCCCGAACACCGCCCGCAGATGGCAACCGTTCGCGAAGGTGTGATGAAGAAAGAGATACTGGACGCTGACTATAAGGGCGAAGTCATCAACCACGACGTTGCCAAGTACGTGCCCGAGACGGACTATGTGGTAAAAGTCATCGACCGCCACGTAGAAAAGGCAAAACATAACCTGAAAGGCGCTCCCATCGTGATTGCCGGAGGCTACGGCATGGGAAGCAAGGAAGGTTTTGACATGTTGTTCGAGCTTGCCAAAGAACTCCATGCTGAGGTAGGCGCCAGCCGTGCTGCCGTCGATGCCGGTTATGCCGACCATGACCGCCAGATTGGCCAGACCGGTGTCACTGTCCGCCCCAAACTGTATATTGCTTGCGGCATCAGCGGACAAATCCAGCACATTGCCGGTATGCAGGAAAGTGGTATTATCATCTCCATCAACAATGACGAGAACGCTCCCATCAATACGATTGCCGACTACGTCATCAACGGTACGGTGGAAGAGGTTATCCCGAAGATGATAAAATATTATAAATCACACAGTAAATAACAATAAAGGTAATCATGAAAGGGCTGATTCTTATATTTGTTCTTCTTTCAGGTATATCTTCCGCTATCGCTCAAGAGAAACTCTGGTTGGACAAGAATTACCAATGGACGGACGACTCCATCCAAGCAGTCAGGTATGCTCTTGTTTCCAAGATAAACAAAAAGTGCATCAAGGTGGAAGAGTATGCTTTGGAAGGACAAAAGAAGGATGTCTGGCATTTCTCCGAATACAAAAGCAATCCCCGCAAAAGGATAAGGGAAGGCTTGCATACATCATTCTATGCAAACGGCAAGGACAGCCTGACAGAAGTATATAGAGACAATCGCGTGGAGGGGCAAACCATGGTGTATTATCCCGACGGTGCCATACATCTGGCCCGGAGCTACAGTGATGGGAAACTTGACGGAACACTCCTGCAATACTATCCCGATGGAAAACTTCGTAGAAAGGAACACTATTCAGAGAATCAGTGCACCGATGGAAAGATGTTCGACAAGCACGGAACTGAAATGGCACATCAGCCGTATTTCGTATTTCCATCCTTCCCCGGAGGAATAGAGAACCTCATGAAACTGGTGGCCAATGTTACCAAATATCCGGAAGACGCCTGGAAGCAAAAGGCAGAAGGAAGGGTAATCCTGCAGTTTGTTGTAGACGAAGAAGGCAAGATGACCTATCCAAAAATCCTCCAGTCCGTGCGCTATGACATCGATAAAGAAGCCATACGTGCTTTCAAGGCCATTGCCGACGTCTACCGTTGGTCGCCCGGCTATCAGGACGGAGAGGCCAAGCGAGTGAAATTCACAATGCCCCTATACTTCAGAATACCTAAATAACCAAGAAATTATGGCAAATTTTTATACCGAAGTTCCCGAATTGAAGTATCATCTGAACAACTCGATGATGGAACGTATCTGCGAACTGAAAGAACGCGGTTACCAAGACAAAGACAAGTATGACTATGCTCCGCAGGACTATGCGGACGCTATGGACTCTTTTGACAAGGTACTTGAAATCACCGGAGAGATTACCGGAGAGATTATTGCTCCCAATGCCGAAGGCGTGGACGAAGAAGGTCCCCACTGTGCCAACGGCCGCGTGGAATATGCCAGCGGCACTAAGCAGAACCTCGACGCCATGGTAAAAGCTGGCTTGAACGGTATGACCATGCCGCGCCGTTTCGGTGGCTTGAACTTCCCGATTACTCCGTACACCATGTGTGCGGAAATCGTTGCCGCCGCCGATGCCGGTTTCGGTAACATCTGGTCACTGCAAGACTGCATCGAAACGCTCTACGAATTCGGTAACGAAGACCAGCACAGCCGTTTTATACCACGTGTCTGTGCCGGAGAAACCATGTCTATGGACCTGACAGAACCGGATGCCGGTTCCGACTTACAGAGCGTAATGCTGAAAGCGACCTATGACGAGGCCAACAACTGCTGGCGCCTGAACGGTGTGAAGCGTTTCATCACTAACGGTGATGCCAATCTCCACCTCGTACTGGCACGTTCAGAAGAAGGAACGAAAGACGGACGTGGCTTGTCCATGTTCATCTACGACAAGAATGAAGGCGGTGTAGACGTGCGCCGCATCGAGAACAAGCTGGGTATCCACGGCTCTCCCACCTGCGAACTGGTTTACAAGAATGCAAAGGCAGAGCTCTGCGGCGACCGCAAGCTTGGTTTGATTAAATACGTTATGGCTTTGATGAACGGTGCCCGTCTGGGTATTGCCGCACAGTCAGTAGGTCTTTCACAAGCTGCCTACAACGAAGGTCTGGCTTATGCCAAAGACCGCAAGCAGTTCGGCAAGGCCATCATCGAATTCCCTGCTGTATATGACATGCTGGCTATTATGAAAGCTAAGTTGGATGCAGGACGTTCCTTGCTGTACCAGACTTCCCGCTACGTGGACATCTACAAAGCGCTGGACGACATCGCCCGCGAACGTAAACTGACTCCGGAAGAACGCCAGGAACAAAAGAAGTATGCCAAACTTGCCGACGCCTTCACTCCGCTGGCCAAAGGTATGAACTCTGAATATGCCAATCAGAATGCTTACGACAGTATTCAGATTCACGGCGGTTCGGGCTTCATGCTGGAGTATGCTTGCCAACGTATCTATCGTGATGCACGTATTACTTCTATCTACGAAGGTACTACTCAGTTGCAGACCGTAGCTGCTATCCGCTATGTAACAAACGGCTCATACTCTGCCACCTTGCGCGACTACGAGCAAGTGCCGTGCAGCGAAGAAATGCAACCGTTGATGGACCGCATCAAAGAGATGACCAACAAGTTCGAAGCCTGCACCAATGCGGTGAAAGAGGCACAGAATCAGGAATTGCTGGACTTCGTGGCACGTCGCCTCTATGAGATGGCTGCGGTATGTATCATGTCGCATCTCATCATCCAGGATGCGACAAAGGCTCCCGAACTGTTCGGCAAATCGGCTCTGGTGTATGTGAACTATGCAGAAGCCGAAGTGGAAAAACACTTTAACTTCATCCGTAAGTTCAAAGCAGAAGAGCTGGAAAGCTACCGCAAATAAACGCATTGCTTGACAAGACAAATATAGCGGGCACCGGAGTAGCTAAACTCTCCGATGCCCGCTTGTTTTTTCTGAAAAATTTCCTGCTTGCTCCTTCTTAAAGGGACAAAAGCTCTCAAAGAGACGAAAGGAAAATTAATACTCTCCGTGCAGCCTCAGCCTGCCGCGCAGCGAGTGTATCTCCCGCTGCATCTCTTCCATCCTTGCCAGCAGATGATGGATGGCATCAATCCCTTCCATATTGATAGAAAGGTCGTAGTACATACGGCTGTACCGTTCCACATCCGGCAACTCGGAGAAAGGAAGATAACGTTCTCCACCTTCCTGCTCCACATCTATCAGCCCACTTTCGCACAACATATCAATAAAAGTGGGCTCTATATGACACTTGTCACAATATTCGCTGATGACAATCCATTCGTTCTGCATACTCCGTTCTCCTTTCATTAGTTCATACCCTTAATTTTACGGAACATCTCTTTCTGCTGTTCCGTCAGATTCGTCGGCAACTTCACGGAATAAGTCACGATGAGATCGCCAAACTGTCCCTCCTTCTTATATACGGGAAAGCCCTTGCCCTTCAGACGTACCTTAGTCCCGTTCTGGGTTTCGGGTTTCACCTTCAGCTTCACCTGACCATCCAAAGTATCCACTAACTGGTCGCCACCCAGCAGGGCTGTATAAAGGTCAACGGTCACATCTACATACAAATCATCTCCCAAACGCTTGAATACCGAGTCATCCGGAATCACAAACGTGATGTACAAGTCACCAGCAGGACCTCCGTTGATACCCTCGCCACCATAGCCTTTCAGTTTGATGACCTGTCCGTTGGCCACACCGGCCGGAATGGTAATACGCACTTGCTTACCATTCACCGTCAATATCTGTTTATGGGTCTTCGCAGCCTCACGAAGCGATAGGTTCAAATCCGCATGATAATCCTGCCCGCGGAAACCGGCATTGGCACCGCCTCCGCCGCGCGTACGATGACCGAACATCTGTTCGAAGAAGTCTGAGAAACCACCGGCATTACTGCCCGAAAATTCCTGACCGTCGGAAGAATACCAATACGTACCGCCTCCGTCCGTACCAAATCCCGCACCGGAACCTCCAAAACCGGAACCGCCAAATCCCCCGAAGCCCCCGGCTTGCTGCTGTGCCCGCTTCTGCGCCTCAAACTCGTCGGCATGTTTCCAGTGTTCACCATATTCATCATATTTCTTTCTCTTTTCAGGATCACTCAGCACCTCATTCGCCTCGTTAATAGCCTGAAACTTATCCTTGGCCGTAGCATCGTTCGGATTCAAGTCAGGATGGTACTTGCGCGCCAGCTTGCGGAACGCTTTCTTGATGTCATCCTGAGATGCCTTTTTGTCCACTCCAAGGACCTGATAGTAATCAATATAAGCCATAGTCTATTAGTTTTATTGTCTAAATACTATAAAACAAATAACACGCCAATTTGTTTTACGCATTACTAAAATAGGTAAACGAAAATTAAAAAGCATCATCAAGCATAATAATTACGTGATAAACAAACATTTAGTTTCAACCAAACACTTATTTCACGTCTATAAAACACCAAAATAGTGTAAACGACACCTAATATCGTCTAATTATTCATCCTAAATCTTCCTAAAATTGACAGAAAATACTTTATTTGTAATAAGGAAAATTTGTTTTATATATAATCCCCAACCTTAGATTAAAAACCCCCATTATGAAAAGTAATTATTGGCTCCTAACGGTAATATTCGCTCTCGTAGCCCTGCCGGGCAAAGCAGGCGAATGGATCAGAATCAACCAACTCGGCTATTTGCCGCAATCCGTCAAAGTCGCTGTATTCATGAGCGAGGAAGGAACAAACGTAGGAAATTATTCATTGATTGACGCTTTCACCGGAAAGGTGGTGCGTACCTTCAACACAGCCAAAGCCACCGGCAAGATGGGAGGTATGAAAAGTACCTACCGGTTGAACTTCAGTGATTTCACAGAACCGGGCACGTATTATCTGAAAGCAGGCAAAGCGGTCTCCCCCCGTTTCCCCATCAATGCACAAGTCTACAACGGTACCGCAGACTACCTGCTGCACTACATGCGGCAGCAACGCTGCGGCTATAATCCGTTCCTGAAAGACAGCTGCCACGTGCACGACGGCTACATCGTCTATCATCCCACCAAAACCGGACAACATATAGACGTCCGCGGAGGCTGGCACGATGCTACGGACTATCTGCAATACACCACCACCTCCGCCAATGCCATCTACCAGATGATGTTTGCCTATCAGGAAAATCCGGAATCATTCGGTGACGCCTATGATGCAGCCGGACATCCGGGAGCCAACGGCATTCCCGACATCGTGGACGAAATCAAGTGGGGACTGGACTGGCTGAACCGGATGAATCCTGCTCCGGGCGAGCTGTACAACCAGATAGCCGATGACCGTGACCATGCCGGAATGCGCCTACCTAACAAAGACCTGGTGGATTACGGCTACGGACCGGGTAAAGGACGCCCCGTTTACTTTTGCAGTGGCGAACCGCAAGTACGTGGAGAGTTCAAGAATGCAACGACCGGAGTGGCAAGCACTGCCGGCAAGTTTGCCTCCTGCTTCGCTTTAGGCGCCAAGATACTGAAAGACTACTATCCTAAATTTGCAGCAGAAATCGAAGCCAAGGCCGATGCCGCCTATCAGGAAGGCGTAAAGAAACCGGGAGCATGCCAGACTGCCTCTGTCTTGTCTCCCTACATTTACGAAGAGGACAACTGGGTGGACGATATGGAACTGGGAGCCATGGAACTGTACAAAGCCACCGGCGACAACAAATACCTGGCCCAAGCCCTTGAATACGGACGTCGCGAACCGGTGACTCCTTGGATGGGCGCCGACAGTGCACGCCACTACCAATGGTATCCGTTCATGAACATGGGGCACTACCATCTTGCCAAAGTGGACAACAGCCGCATCAGCAAGGAATTCATCCGCAACATGCGTACGGGCATTGAACGCACGTACGAGAAAGCGGTAGAAAGCCCCTTCCTGCACGGTATACCCTACATCTGGTGTTCCAACAATCTGACTACCGCCATGCTAACCCAATGCCGGCTGTACCGTGAAACCACCGGCGATGACACATACGCCGAAATGGAAGCCTCCCTGCGCGACTGGCTGTTCGGCTGTAACCCTTGGGGAACCAGCATGATTGTGGAACTTCCCCTTTACGGAGACTATCCCTCGCAACCCCACTCCTCACTGCTGAATGCAGGCGTGGGCAATACTACCGGCGGACTGGTGGACGGTCCTGTCTATCGTACCATCTTCGAAAGCCTGCGCGGTGTCAATATGACGGGAATTCCCGGAACTCCCGGACAAGACTACGAACGCTTCCAGCCAGACCTGATGGTATATCACGACGCCATCCACGACTATTCCACCAATGAGCCTACCATGGACGGAACCGCCTGCCTCACGTACTACCTCTCTGCCATGCAGAAGGATGGAATGAAGCAAGCCGGTATCCCAAATGACAAGAATGTATATGTGGACGGAGGCATTATCCGCACCGATCCCTCAAAAAAGCAAATCACCCTCGTATTCACTGCCGCCGACAAAGCAGACGGTGCCGATGCCATCATCAGCACCTTGAAGAAGCATGGCATCAAAGGTGGCTTCTTCTTTACCGGAGAGTTCTATGAACTCTATCCCGATGTAGTGAAACGCCTGCTCGACGAAGGGCATTTTGTAGGCAGCCACAGTTACGGACATCTGTTGTACATGCCTTGGGAAGACCGTGATTCTCTGCTGGTCACCCGCGAAGAGTTTGAGAACGATATGATGAGAAGCTACGAGACCCTCCGTAAGGCAAGTATCGAATACAAAGACGCTCCCGTCTATATTCCTCCTTACGAATACTATAACAAGGAAATATCCGCCTGGGCAAAGAATATGGGTATTCAAGTCATCAACTATACCCCTGGTACCATGAGCAATGCCGACTACACCACTCCGGACATGGGACAGAAGTACCGGAGCAGCAAATTCATCTACGACAAGATTATGGAGGTGGAAAAGAAAGAAGGTCTGAACGGACACCTAATGCTGATACACTTCGGAACGGACGACCGCCGCACAGACAAGTTCTATAATGGCTATCTGGACAAGATGATTAAGACGCTGAAACGAAAAGGCTATACTTTTGTACCGGTCCGCGAGGCTATCGGTATATAAGCATACTCTAACAAGGATTTATTGAAAAGGTTAGTTAAAAAAGTTATCGTGCAAAGGTATTTAAGGTAAATATTCAATCGGTTTGTTTTCAGTAAACCTTCCCCTACCCCCAAGAGGGGAAAGTTTCGAAGTAAGCTCCCAGCCTGTGAAGGTTAGGAGCTTTTATATATTTCAGAGAAGCCTTTTTACCGATTGCAGCAATTGCTCGATATCTTCTTCCGTAGTATCAAAAGAGGTTACAAAACGGATTTCGTGGATGGCCTCATCCCAGAAGTAGAAGAAATACTCCTTCAACAGCTCGTCAATCACCGGACGGGGCATCGTAAGGAAAAGCTGGTTACTTTCCACCTTCTGCGTAAAATGCACACCTGGCAACTCCTTCAATCCGTCGTAAAGAATCTTTGCCATACGATTGGCATGCGCGGCATTTTTCAGCCAAAGGCTGTCCGTCAGGTAAGCAGTGAACTGGCAGGACAGATAGCGGAGCTTGGATGCGAGCTGTGCCGACTGCTTGCGCACAAAATAAGCTTCCTTCTTTAAGGCTGGGTTAAAGACAACCACGCTTTCTCCCAACATCAGTCCATTTTTCGTACCACCGAAACTGAGGATATCTATCCCGCAATCCACTGTCAGTTCCCTAAAGCCAAGATTCAAGGCTGCACAAGCATTTGCCAGACGGGCTCCGTCCATATGGACATACATGCCATGCCGATGGGCCAAATCCGTCAAAGCCCGCAATTCGTCTGGCTTATAGACAGTGCCCAGCTCCGAACATTGCGAAATATAGATGGCTCCGGGCTGCGAATGATGCTGTTCGCCGAAATGGCACAAATAAGGACGGACTAAATCGGGCGTCAGCTTGCCGTCAGGGGTAGCTATAGGACGAATCTGACAACCTGTCATGCGGGCAGGCGCACCGCATTCATCGACATAGATATGTGCAGTCTCTGCACAAATAATGGAATTATAAGGGCGGGTACACAGCTGCAAAGCCACCGCATTACTGCCCGTACCGTTGAATACGAACAACGGTTCGCAATCCGGCGTAAACGCTTCCCTTATTTTACGGACAGCCTCCTCTGTCCAAGGATCATCCCCATAACCAATAGCATGGTCACGGTTGGCCCGGTTCAGCGCCTCCATTACCAGCGGATGTACGCCTGAATTATTGTCTGAAGCAAAACTTCTCATAGTCATTCTGTTTTTGTTCATTGAAAAGAATGTGCAAAGGAAAGAATATTCTGCAACATGAAAAAACAAAGGAGCACAGATTTCATCCCCCCGGCAGAAAATGCTTCCGCACTATGAAATCTGTGCCCCTCAATCAATCCATTCACTCGGTTCCCTTTATCCGATATAAACATTTACCCCTAGTGAAACATAAAGTTCATCTTCTTCCTGATGAATTTCAATCTTGTCCTCACGGGCAAGCCACCCCAATGCGGCTCCCAATTCCTTGTCCTTCAGTCTGGACTTCCTCTTTAAAGAATCGTAGCTCCATCTGGTATAATCGCTAAGCAACTGCCAAACTTTCCCAGCATTTAGTCCAATTTCGCTTTTGTTCATTTTTCTCTTTAATTAAAAAGGTTAATAGCTCTTGTTGATTAGGTTATCTTTACAAAGGGTAAAGATATGATTTTTTATTTAACTAACAACAAAAACGAACAAAAGATATAAAAATGAACCGTTTTTGCAACACTTTTGTAATATTACACTCTTTTTATTGATAATCAAGAAGGAAAATGAAACAAAAAGAGGTTGTGTCAAAACGTTGGCACAACCTCTTTTATATTTTAAGTTCTGCTATATTTTCTTTTGGCTATGCTACTTTTTCCTCATGCATTTGGCAGCAAGTTGCTATATTCCAATTATATCGGGTTATAAATAGTCCCATAAACAAATATTTGGCAACTGTAATGAGCCCCTTTCCTTCTTTTATCAGTTTAGCACACATTTTTTTGATATTAAAGGCTATAGCAAAGAAAGCAAAGTCCATTGTAACCTTGTCTTCTCCCACATGCCGGAATCTTCTGTATGCCATGTTGTATTTCATTTGTCCAAACACAGCTTCTGGTTCTATACACCTCCTGCCTCTATGCTTGATACCTTCTTCTGAGAGCAACCTTTCCCGTGCCTGCCGTTTGTATTGATTTAATCGGTGGTTGACTTCTATAATACGGTTCCCCCGAGCTTTAAAACAACTGCCACGCAAAGGGCAACCTTCGCATCTTTTTGCTTTATACCGGGCACTTTCGGTGATGTATCCGCTCGCTGTCTTGTCACGTTTGGTTCCTATACGGTTCATGTGCTGTCCCATAGGACAAACGTAATAATCCTCTTGGGCATTGTAATGGAGACTTTCGGCATGGAACGGGTTGGGAGTATAACGGGGACGCTGTTCTTTATGGAAGTAATTGTACTTGATGAAGGTTTCTATCCCATTCTCCTGCATGAACCGGTAATTTTCTTCCGAACCGTAACCGGAGTCTGCCACGCAGATATTCGGTAAACGGTTATAGCGGTACTGGAAAGAGTGGAAAAAAGGTATGAGGGTCAGTGTATCGGTAGGGTTGGGAAACAGACGGAAGTCTGTGATAAATTGGTTTTCAGTACCTATTTGCAGATTATATCCGGGTTTGGTCTGCCCGTTCTTCATGGCATCTTCTTTCATGCGCATGAATGTGGCACCAGGATCGGTCTTGGAATAGGAGTTACGTTCTCCAAGGGTATCAAGGTGATTGTCATATTCTATCAGCTTGTCACGATACCCTTCAAGTTCCCTGACCTGCTTCTTCTTTTTGCGCAGGGCTTTCTTTTCTTCCTTATCCTTTGTTGCAGGCTGGCGTTCCAGGGCTTCTTTAAGTTCATCCACTATGTCAGAGAGCCTGCAGGAAGTAAACTCCACGGATGTGTCTTTTATAGAGTTCTCCTGTGCAATGGTTTCATCCACCTGCTCCAAGAGAATACGGATTTTATCCATTAGTCTCGTACGGTTCCGTTCGACTGTCTTGCGCCAGACAAAAGTATATTTGTTGGCTTTGGATTCAATCTTGGTGCCGTCAATATACTCCACATCAAGGCTGATGAAACCTTTATCGGCAAGGACAAAAATCAACTGGGTAAATACATTATTTATTTCCTCCTTTACACGGTTACGAAAACGGTTGATCGTGATAAAATCCGGATGCTCATTACCGGCAAGCCAAATATAATGAATGTCACGAAGGAGGTGCTTCTCTATTTTACGGCAAGAATAGATATTATTCATGTAGGCGTAGATTATCACCTTAAGCATCATTTTAGGATGATAAGGACAACGGCCCGTTTCCTTATAAAGCTTCTTGAAACTCTCAAGATTGAGGTTGTCAATAACAGCATTCACGATGCGGACCGGGTCGTTCGCAGCTATGTTTTCATCAATTCTTTGTGGAAAAAGAACAGTTTGGTTGGGAATGTAAGGACGAAAATGTAACTTTGCCATAACGAAAAACTTTATGCCTAAAGATACGAAAACTTTGGGTAATAACAAAGCCCGGGCTTGAGAAAGTCTGGGCTTTGCGCATAAAAAAAGGCTGTGTCAGCATTTTGACACAACCTCTCTTCTATTTGATTAAGCAATCAGGGGAAAAGTCTTACATCATTCCACCCATGCCGCCCATTCCGGGAGCACCCATCGGCATTTCGGGCTTATCCTCTTTCTTCTCTACGATTACACATTCTGTAGTCAAGAACATGCCTGCAATAGAAGCGGCATTCTCAAGAGCCACACGAGTAACCTTGGCAGGATCTACCACACCAGCTGCATGCAGGTTTTCATAAACATCTGTACGGGCATTGTAACCAAAGTCTGCCTTGCCTTCACGCACTTTCTGTACAACAACAGCACCTTCTTTACCAGCGTTGGCAACAATCTGGCGCAACGGTTCTTCAATAGCACGTTTGATGATGTCAATACCGGTTGTTTCATCTACATTGTCACCCTTAAAGCCTTCCAGAGCATCCAATGCACGGATATAGGCTACACCACCACCAGGAACAATACCTTCTTCGATAGCGGCACGGGTAGCACGAAGCGCATCGTCTACACGGTCTTTCTTTTCCTTCATTTCAACCTCAGAAGCAGCACCTACATAAAGAACAGCTACACCGCCAGACAACTTGGCCAGACGTTCCTGCAGTTTTTCCTTGTCATAATCAGATTTCGTAGATACAATCTGAGCCTTGATTTGCTCGCAACGTTCCTTGATGTTTTCTTTATCACCGGCACCGTTTACAATAGTTGTATTATCCTTGGAAACAGTTACCTTGTCGGCAGTACCCAACATTTCGATAGTAGCTTGTTCCAGCTTCAGACCTTTTTCCTCGCTGATGACAACACCACCGGTCAGCACTGCAATATCTTCCAACATTTCCTTGCGACGGTCACCGAAGCCCGGAGCCTTCACTGCACAAATCTTCAACTGAGAACGCAGACGGTTTACAACCAAAGTTGTCAGCGCTTCGCTATCCACATCTTCTGCAATAACCAGCAAAGGACGACCGGTCTGTACTGCCGGTTCAAGAATAGGCAGGAAGTCTTTCAAGTTGGAAATCTTTTTATCATAAATCAGGATGTACGGTTTCTCCATTTCGCACTCCATCTTCTCCGTGTTGGTAACGAAGTAAGCAGAGAGGTAGCCACGGTCGAACTGCATACCTTCAACCACACCGATAGTAGTATCAGTACCCTTGGCCTCTTCGATAGTGATGACACCGTCTTTGGAAACTTTGCGCATAGCGTCTGCAATCAGCTTACCGATAACGGGGTCATTGTTGGCAGAAACAGAAGCAACTTGTTCAATCTTGTCATAATTGTCACCCACTTTCTCTGCCTGTCCTTTGATAGAATCAACCACTTTGGCAACAGCCTTGTCGATACCGCGTTTGATATCCATCGGGCTGGCACCGGCAGTCACGTTCTTCAAGCCTTCGGCGACGATGGCCTGAGCCAAAACAGTAGCGGTTGTAGTACCATCACCTGCATCATCACCGGTCTTGGAAGCAACTTCCTTTACCAGCTGTGCGCCGGTATTCTGATATGCGTCTGCCAACTCAACTTCTTTAGCTACCGTTACACCATCTTTCGTGATGTGGGGAGCACCGAATTTCTTTTCGATGATAACGTTACGACCTTTAGGGCCGAGGGTTACTTTCACTGCATTTGCCAGTGTGTCGATACCTTTCTTCAATTGGTCGCGGGCATCGATATTGAATAATATTTCTTTTGCCATAATTTTATTTACTATTTAACGGTTTACTAATTAAAAATTATCCCAAAACAGCGAGCACATCGCTTTGACGCATGATGAGGTACTTGGTTCCTTCAACTTCCAGTTCAGTACCAGCATACTTGCCATACAACACTGTGTCACCAACCTTCAACACCATTTCTTCGTCTTTTGTTCCGTTGCCTACTGCAATAACTTCACCTTTCAAAGGTTTCTCTTTCGCTGTATCAGGAATAATGATACCGCCAATTGTCTTTTCTTCTGCAGGTGCAGGGAGTATCAGCACTCTGTCTGCTAATGGTTTAATGTTCATAGTCTTTTTGTTTTATATGTTATACATTTATTATAATAGTAATTTCGCTTTAAACAAGCAATAAACAACTTACGAAAACCGTGCCAAACCGACAAGCTGTTTGTTTGGCAGACAAAGACTGACAAAATGACAAAGTATAAACAAGATTTGCTATCTTTGCAGCCTCCAAAATGATTTGACTTATGAATGCAATATGGATAGTCCTCCCCATTCTTACCTTATTGATGTTTGAACTGGGACTGACATTACAAACCGAAGACTTTAAACTGTTCCGCAAACGCCCCCGCCCCATCATTGCCGGACTGGCAGGTCAAATTATCCTACTGCCGACGCTGGCATTTGCTTTAGGACATGTCTTCCAGCTCGAACCTTTGTTTTTTATCGGCATCATGCTCATAGCCTGCTCGCCAGGTGGCAGTTCATCCAACATCTTCTCCATGATAGCTAAAGGAGACGTAGCATTGTCCGTGTCACTGACGGCATGCAGCAGTATTATCACATTATTCACCATCCCCATGATTATGGAATCCGCCACACACTATGTAGACAACAATCTGAACATAGACGTCCATCTCCCTATAGGCAGCCTCATCATACAGAACCTGGCCCTGATGCTCCTTCCCATTGTAGCCGGTATACTCACAAAGCGTTACCGTCCGCAAATGGCAGAAAGGATTCATAAGACATTGTCGAAGATAGCTTTTCCCGCACTTATCCTGCTGGCGACTATCTTCTTCATACAGCACCATTCCACCATCACCGACCAATTCGGCAAACTAGGAATCTGCATCTCCGTTCTTATCCTGCTGGCTATAGGAGGCGGCGTACTGCTATCGAAGTCCATGTACCTCAACCGAAAAGAACAACGTACACTCATTATAGAAATCGGTATGCAAAATGCCGCACAGGCAATTGCCGTTGCCAGTAGCCCGTTTGTATTCAACAATGACATTATTGCAATACCTGCCATTATCTACGCACTGGTAATGAATGTTATTCTGCTGATTTATGTGGGAGTGGTAAAGCGACAAAGATAATCTCCCAACCGGTATCTTCCCTTCTTCTGTGTCGCTTTTCCATACTGTATCACTTTCCGGGGGCAAAAATGCAAACAAGCCATACAATGAATGCAGTGCTTTCCCCACACCGGACGCCCATCCACCAACCGGATATTACCTACCGGACAAGATTTACTGCATATTCCGCAAGAGATACAGCCTTCATCTACATGAAATCCCTTGCTACCAATGATGAAACGTACAAACAAAGGATTCACTACATACGTTTTCAGCCAGGCAGCACCGCCTTCATGCACGTTCCAAGCCTTCTTCCGTGCAATGACATCCTCCACAATTGAAGTAATGGCAAGCCGTGCATTCTCTATCTTCTTACGACAAAGCGCCTCATCGTCCAAGTCGAACATCGGTACGTAGGTATTAGGCATTGCAACAGACCAAGCAGCATCCAACGGAAAATGCTCCGCCAGACGGTTCATTCCCTTTCCCACATCGTCCCCGCATGTACACACGGCATAACGATAACGGCAGTCCGGCAACCGGAGCTGCGACAAAAAATCAATCAAGACACGGGGGGCATACCATGAGTGCACCGGAAAAACAATACCCACTCTGTCAGCTTTTGACAGCTCTGCGGGTATCAGGCCTTGCTTAAGGCAATCAACAATGCTGACGGCAGTATCATGCGTAGCCTCTGCAAGCAATTCTGCAATCCAGTGTGAGTTTCCGGTTGCGGTAAAATAAAGTATCATCGGCAGTATGTTTTGCCGACAAAGGTAGTGATTTGACTTGAATTCCTTCTATTCCAGCAGCTCTTCTATGGAATAATTTTCCCAGAACGCTTTTGTAGAATGCACTAATGAACTGCCCATATAGAGCAGGAACAATACCGCTATGACAATCATCAGGAAACTGACGAGGGCATTGTGTTTTTCTTGCTTAAGCTCAACAGAAACCATAAGAACCTCCTTTTTTGTCAGTACAAAGATAAATGCAGGATGTTTCATTTCTCCTACGCCACTATTACAAATACTTATATTCGTGCCATAAATATACAAAAAAAGGAGCAACTTTATGCTCCTTTTTAAATGTATTTCAGTTTTTATTATTTCAGTTCGCTAACCAACTCTTGGGGAGTGACCATTTTCTGCTCACCGGTCTCCATGTTTTTCAATGTCACCTTACCCTCATTCATCTCATTCTCCCCTACCAAAGCCACAAACGGAATGGCTTTAGAGTTCGCATACCCCATCTGCTTCTTCATCTTGCTTGCATCGGGAAAAATCTCGGCACGAATACCTGCCGCACGAACCCCGGCAAGTACATTCATGGAGAATGCAGCTTCTTTCTCACCAAAGTTGATAAACAACAGCTGAGTACCATTCACTGCTTCTTTCGGATAAAGGTCGAGCTGATTCAGCACATCAAAGATGCGGTCTGCACCGAACGAGATGCCTACACCACTGACACCGGACATGCCGAATACACCCGTCAAATTGTCGTAACGTCCTCCACCGGTGATACTGCCGATTTGCACATCAAGCGCCTTTACTTCGAAGATGGCGCCGGTATAGTAATTCAAGCCACGAGCCAATGTCAAGTCCAACTCGATTTCATTCTTTAAGCCGAGATTCTTCAAAGTGGAAAGGATAAATTCACTTTCCTCCACACCTTTCAGTCCAGTCTCGCTGGCAGCAAGGACCTCCTTCAGAGTTGCGAGTTTCTCTTCATTACTTCCGCTCAACAAAATGATAGGTTGCAGTTTAGCGATAGCCTCGTCACTGATGCCTTTCTCTTTCAACTCGGCATTGACATTATCCAGACCTATCTTATCCAACTTATCGATGGCCACAGTAATATCCACAATCTTGTCAGACTCACCGATGATTTCGGCAATGCCACTCAATATCTTGCGGTTGTTAATCTTGATACAAACACGGATGCCGAAGCGAGTAAATACCGTATCTACAATCTGCATCAGTTCCACTTCGCTCAGCAAGGAATCGCTGCCTACCACGTCGGCATCGCATTGATAGAATTCACGATAACGCCCTTTCTGCGGACGGTCGGCACGCCACACGGGTTGTATCTGATAACGTTTGAAAGGGAAAGTTATTTCATCGCGGTGCATCACCACGTAACGGGCAAAAGGTACTGTGAGGTCATAGCGCAAACCTTTCTCGCAGAACTTACTGGCAAGCTTCACTGCATTACGGCTCAACAGTTCTTCGTCCGTAAGTCCGGAGAAATAATCACCAGAATTCTGTATTTTGAACAAGAGCTTGTCACCTTCCTCACCATACTTCCCCATCAAGGTAGAAAGCATTTCCATTGAGGGCGTTTCTATCTGCTGGAAGCCATAGAGGTGATACACTTCACGAATCGTATTGAATATATAGTTACGCTTCGCCATTTCTACGGGCGAGAAGTCACGGGTTCCTTTCGGAATACTTGGTTTTGCTGCCATAATCAGTTCAATCATTTTAAAAATCGGACGACAAAGTTACAGTATTTTATTGATTGAGAAAAGAGAATGTTTATCTTTATGCCATTACTGCAGTATAAAAGTGACAAAAACAAGCTTTGAACTTACACCTTTACAGAAAAGGTTGAATAATACACAACAGATGAGCTGTTTGATATAAACAGACTATCCATCTAAAGCAAACAGACCATCTGTCCGTATGGAACAGATGGTCTGTTTTTATGTCTGCATCATATACTTAATCTCTGCGTCCCAAGAATATCATGATATAATAAATCAAGGTAGCAAGCGAACCGAGAGCAGCCACTACATACGTATAGGCAGCCGAACGCAGTGCATCTTCCGCTTGTGCATGATTATATGAATTTGTAATGCCGGAATTGCTAAGCCATACCAGCGCACGCTTACTTGCATTGATTTCCACCGGCAAGGTGATGAAGCTGAACAAAGTAGTCAACGCAAACAGTATAATACCCGCCAGTAACAGTTGCGGGAAAGAGTTCAGCATCAAAATACCTGCCAGCAGCAGCCACGTCATCCACTGTGAGGCGAAAGAGACTACCGGCACCAGTTTGCTGCGCATTGTCAACGGAGCGTATGCACGCGCATGCTGCACAGCGTGGCCACATTCGTGGGCTGCAACGGCAGCAGCCATGATGCTGTTACTGCTATAAACACTCTCACTCAGGTTTACTGTCTTATTGGCAGGATTATAATGGTCGGTCAGATGTCCAGGAGTATGCGTCACAGTCACATCGTAGATGCCATTGTCGTGCAGCATCTTCAAGGCCACGTCTGCTCCCGTCATTCCGTTGCCGGTAGGGATTTTAGAGTACTTCTTGAATTTGTTCTGAAGATTCATCTGTACCAGCCAGCTGACGACGGCAATACCGATAAAAATAATCCATTGCATTCCTATCATTCCTGTTCCCATAATTTTCTTTCTTTAAATTGTGAATAAATCAGTCGTTTCTTATTGTATAACAAATAGTCTGCCAAAAATAAAAGGAAACGGTGAGCAATGCCAGCGTTTCCTTTATCTTTTAGGAAGAATTAAAGATTTCTGATTTATAATTTATTTTTCAATCTCCACCTCTATCACTTTATCGATATCCGTCGGAACCTCCGGCAAGTAAAGCATCACCCCTCCTTCACACTTACGGAACTTCACTGGAAGACGGTCGGCATACCCCACTGCCTTCCTCACTTTCTTGCCTTCCAACGGCAGGAAGAGAGCCTTATCCTGCAATTCGAGAATATGCACGTATAATTTATTTTCTCTTTGTGTAGTGACTCCCCAAGGATGCGGAGCAATGCAGCCGCCACGGGTTCCGTAGATGGTTTCACCGTATACCTTCATCCATTCCCCTACTTCTGCCAGACGCTCCAATGCAACAGCAGGCAGCTCACCGTCCGGCTGAGGACCGATATTCATCAGCAGATTGGCATCTTTACCCGCAGCCTTCACCAGGTAATGTATCAGCGTTTTGGTGGATTTATAATCCTGGTCCGTAATCTTATATCCCCACATTCCATTCATCGTCTCGCAGGTTTCAAGGGGCAAGGCGCTGATATCCTGCCCGGAAAGGCCGGCACGGTTCTCTCCCGGCAGATCGCGCTCGAATATCTGGATGTCCTCGCCGACAAACGGTGCTTGATGATGGTTGTTCCCAACCAGGCAAGCCGGTTGCAGGCGGTGTATCATGGCATATTGCCCGGGCAGTTGCCAATCGAAATCCGGATTCTGGTCCTGGTCCCACCAGCCATCAAACCAGATGGCACCTATTTTTCCATAATTAGTGAGCAACTCGGTCAGCTGGTTGTTCATGAATTTATAGTAGCTGTTCCAGTCGCCCTTCGGATTCGGCCGTCCCGTTCCACGTCCGGTGCGTCCCCACGGAGCATCTTCGCGATACCAGTCAATGTGCGAATAGTAGAGATGCAGACGGATACCTTGCTTGTGGCACTCGTCTGCCAATTCTTTCAGAATATCCCGCTTAAAAGGGGTGGCATCCACAATATTGTAATCGGAAAAGCGTGTGTGGAACATGGAAAAGCCATCGTGATGCCGGGACGTGAAGCAGATATACTTTGCCCCGGACGCTTTGATGGCTGACACCCATCTGGCGGCATCGAACTTGGCAGGATAGAAGCCTCCCGCCAGTTTGGCATACTCCTTATAATTAAGGTTCTTGTTCGTCATGGTCCATTCTCCAGTAGCCAGCATGCTGTATATCCCCCAATGCAGGAAGATACCGAATCGGTTGTCACGAAACTCCTGACGGGATTTCAGATTTTCCTCCGTCGGCTGATAAGTCTGCGACTGTGCGGAGGGCACAAGGAGCAATAGCAGTAAAAAAGACAAAAGACGTGTTTTCATGGCAATAAATAAAAAAGGCACGGATTATCCGGACACCCACGGTTCTTCAGATGAAGCCGCGAAATCCGTGTAATCCGTGCCTAAGGTTATCTGTTTGTTTTATTATTCCTCTGTATATCGTTCGATGGTCTGCTCACGGTCCGGTCCCAAGGAAACAATCTTGATGGGCACACCAAGCTGTTCTTCCAGGAATGACAAATATGCATTGAATTCTTCCGGGAACTCATCTTCACTCTGCATCTTGGTCATATCCGTCTGCCAACCGGGTAGCTCTACATAAACCGGTTCAATAGTCTCGTTGATATCGAACGGGAAGTAATCAATCTCTTCCCCATCCATCTTGTAAGCTACACAAGCCTTAATGGTTTCAAAAGAATCGAGCACATCGCTCTTCATCATAATCAGTTTGGTAACCCCGTCTACCATAATGGCGTATTTCAATGCCACCAAGTCAATCCAACCACAACGGCGCTTACGTCCAGTCACAGACCCGAACTCATGCCCCAGCGTGCAAATCTGGTCACCGGTCTTGTCGAATAATTCCGTCGGGAACGGACCGGCACCTACGCGCGTACAATAGGCCTTGAAAATACCATATACCTCACCAATCTTGTTGGGAGCAATACCCAGACCGGTACAAGCACCCGCACAGACCGTATTGGAAGAAGTGACAAACGGATAAGAACCGAAATCAATGTCCAGCATTGTCCCCTGCGCGCCTTCGCACAATACAGACTTGCCGACAGCCAACAGATTGTTCATCTCGTGTTCACTGTCCACCAACTGGAATTGTTTCAAGTATTCGATACCTTCGAACCATGCCTTCTCCATTTCTGCAAGATCATACTCATAGTTCAGGCTCTTCAATATCTGTTCATGACGGGCCTTGGCCGCTGCATACTTCTTGTCAAAGTCATGCAGAATGTCGCCTACGCGCACACCGTTACGGCTGATTTTATCCGTATAAGTCGGTCCGATGCCTTTTCCGGTCGTTCCTACCTTTGCATCGCCTTTGGCTGCTTCGTATGCAGCATCCAGTATGCGGTGAGTCGGCAGAATGAGGTGTGCTTTCTTGGAAATGTGCAAGCGTTCCTTCAAGTTATGGCCAGACGCTTCCAAAGATTCGGCTTCCGCTTTGAAGAGAGCCGGGTCAAGCACTACACCGTTACCAATGATATTCACCTTGTCCCCCTGGAATATTCCAGACGGAATGGAACGGAGCACATACTTCTGCCCTTCAAACTCGAGTGTATGTCCGGCATTCGGTCCGCCCTGGAAACGAGCTACGACATCGTATCTCGGAGTTAACACATCAACGACTTTGCCTTTGCCTTCGTCGCCCCATTGTAATCCTAATAATACGTCTACTTTCATTTTTCTTTTTTATGGTTATTATTCTTTTTCTTCCGTTTATTGGCCCGGTCACACTTGCTGCACAACCCATACATATATAAGGAATAGTGCGTAAGATTAAAACGGCTCAGCTTGGTATTCTCAATGGCATGCTGCAACTCCTCGTTCTGAAACTCAGTTACCTTTCCGCACTGGGTGCATATCTGGTGATGGTGTGTATCACGATTATAAGATTTTTCGTATTGGGAAGAGTTGCCGAACTGATGCTTGATGACCAGACGAGCATTTATAAGCAAAATGATGGTATTGTAAAGCGTTGCACGGCTGACGCGGAAATTCTCCTGGTCGGCCATCAGTGAATAGAGCGTGTCGATATCAAAATGACCGTCTATGGAGTAAATGGTGTCAAGTATGGCATAACGTTCGGGAGTCTTCCGATGCCCGTTCGCATTCAGATATTCAGTGAATATCTGCCTAACTGTATCTTTCACATTCTGACTTTCCATTTGACGGCGCAGTTTTACAGCCAACAAAGTTAATCCTTTTTTGTGGAAAGCAAACGAGAAAGAGATAAAAATTGCGATAAGGGAAATATTCCCTTACCGCATCAGTCTCTATAACCATAAAACTAATCTAACAAACCTCCTCTTTTACAAGATTGTATAGTAATTGTTCTACATCAGAAGAAGAATTGTCCATACCCTCCACCCTGCGGCAAACTTGAAAAGAATTTTCCTCATTTTGCTGCATAAAGCAGCGGATAGCGGTCATGGCTGCATTGCGCACATGATAGGAGCCCGACAAAAAAGCCGTTATTGCCTGGTCGAGGAACTCATTTTCAACCCGTTCACTCATATCCCCTTTCTTCATCAATAGACGGGCTATGGTGAGGAAGCCGCAAACCTGCGTGTATTCGTCCTCGCTTGCAATCCAATGGAAGGACTTGGCAGGCGCATAAGGAAGATGTTGGAATAAATTCATACTAGTAAGTTCTGCAATCTCGATATTACGGATATCTTCCACCCAGATATCGGCTATCTCGGGCAGGAAACTCTCTACTGGCTGTAAAAGTCCCGCCAATATTTTGCACTCTCTGATATCTTCTTTCCACAAAGCCTGAGCCAGAGAGTGGTCCTTCTCGTAACCGGCAGCAATACCCTTGATACGGGGCAGCTCCACGCCAAAGTTCAGCTTATATACCAGCCCTTTTTCACGCATACTTTGGGACACAGCCCCGTTCATTGAGAGACGGAGCTGTGTCTTTATATCTTTCAGCCGCTGATGCAGCTGCTCTTTAGTATCTATCATAGTTCATCATTTATTGACAGAAGGCAATGTAGAATAGTCTTTGCTATAACGCAACATCTGTTCCGCATAACCTTCATCATAAGTCACTGTCACATCTGTTATAGTACCGTTGGCATCCGTCACCGCCTCATATTTCGGATTGACGAAACCCTTATACGGCGCAAGATTCAGCTTCTTGTAGCGTTCCAGCACTTCGGCATGCAAAGCGGGATCGACTTTCACGGCATAGGCTTCCACCAAATCATGGGCACCGGCATAGTCACCGGTGGACTTGATACGCTGTATCTCGGCAAGCAACCGGCCAAACAAGTCACGCACTTTCTCATAATCGTTTATCACGACGTACGTCTTCCCATCCTTCTTTACCAATTCCACAACCTTCTCCGCCGCACCATTTTCATACACCCAGCGCGCTATGAGCTGGCGGTTACGCATATGGGCTTCTTCTACATTGTTGCCCGGTTCGATACGTACAAGCTGTGTCATCAAACCATTCATCAGATAGGTGTAGTATTGAGCCTTATAAGCATCCGCACTTGGAGTAAGCCCCAGTTCCACCAGCTTCGGATCGGCCACGTAGTAGAGTCCGAACAAGTCGGCGCGTGCCTCTTCAATAGTAGAGCCATACGCCTTCAACGCATCCGGGTCCACACCCGGAAGCAATTTGCCGGAACCATGTCCCAAACATTCATGCAGGTCAGTATGCAGTTCATCTGTCACATCTGCGTACTTATCAATCAGTTGAAGCTCTGCATCACTGTACACAAACTCCTCATTGAATCCGTTGCCATGAGCAGCCTTGTTATAAGCATCTGTAATGTTACCGATTGTAACGGATTTCGAACCATGCTGGCTACGTATCCAGTTCGCATTGGGCAGGTTGATGCCGATAGCTGTTGCAGGATACAAGTCACCGGCCAGAATAGCCGCCGTGATTACCTTGGCAGACACCCCTTTCACTTTTTCCTTCTTGAATTGTCCGTCTACCGGTGAATGGTCCTCAAACCACTGTGCATTGCCGCTTATCAACTCTGTACGCCGGGTAGCTTCCAAATCTTTAAAATTCACCAGAGATTCCCAGCTTGCCTTCATGCCGAGCGGGTCACCATAACTTTCGGTAAAACCGTTCACAAAGTCAATGCGTGAGTTCAAATCCTTCACCCACAAAATGGCATATTCATCGAATGTCTTCAAATCGCCGGTTTCATAGAAATCCATCAGTTTGGCTATCACCGCCTTCTGCTCGGGAGTCTCGGCAACTCCTTCCGCCTTCTTCAGCCAATAGACAATCTTTTCAAGTGCCTGTCCATACAAACCACCCACTTTCCATACTTTCTCCTGAATCTTGCCATCCTCTTTCACCAAACGGCTGTTCAAACCATAGGAAACGGGAGTTTCATCCTGCGGATTCTTCAAGGCATTATAAAAGTCTTCGGCTTCTTGCTGCGTCACGCCATCATAATAATTGCATGCGGAAGTCAATACCAAATCTTCACCGGCAGCTTGATTCACCCGCTTGGGCATCACTTTAGGGTCAAAAATAACGGGGAATACTTCCTCGCATAGTTGTTCCACAGTCTGTCCTTCGGCAAGCGGCAACGTAGCTGCATCCACACTCTGTACAGCCTGCCTGAAGAATTCGGGAGTAAATCCCGGAACGAACTTTTCGCTGCCATAGTGATGATGAATGCCATTGGAGAACCATACCCGCTTGAGGTACACTTCCATAGCCTTGAAATCAGGAGTGTTCTTATCTCCATTATAGCCGGTATAGACAGCCTCCAACATCCGGCGAATCGTCAGGTTGTACTTGCCATTCTGATCGAAAAGAATGTCTCTACCCTGCAAAGCCGCTTCCGTCAAATAATAAACCAATTCTTTTTGTTTGAGGGACAAATCCTCAAAACCTGGTACACGGTAACGTAAAATCTGTAAATCTGCAAATTGTTCCACTGTATAGTCAAATTTTTCTGCCTCAGCAGTTGTTTTCGGATTTCCGCCACAAGCCG
The DNA here is from genome assembly GCF_013874375.1 of Bacteroides sp. CACC 737. Classification (NCBI taxonomy): domain Bacteria; kingdom Pseudomonadati; phylum Bacteroidota; class Bacteroidia; order Bacteroidales; family Bacteroidaceae; genus Bacteroides; species Bacteroides sp. CACC 737. The sequence continues at coordinate 399,387 of NZ_CP059408.1, read as the reverse complement.
TCAATAGAGAAAGGGCAGTCACCATAGAAATCAGTTGTTTCTTCATGTGTCGGGAATATATGGATTGGTATTAAAAAAGAAGAAAAGGAAGTATCCCGAAACAACTGTTCCGAAATATTTCCTTTTTATTCATTCAATCATACAGAATTATTTCTTCTTAGCCTCTTTTTCAGCGTGTCTTTTACGATATCCATTAGGAGTCTCACCTACATTTTTATAAAAAGCAGCATAAAAAGACTGACGGTTTGCAAAGCCTACCATCGTACTGATTTCCTCTACATTCTTGTCAGCATATCTTTTGTCTGTCAACAAATGCTGCGCTTCTTTTACTCTATATTCATTCAGCAGGCAAGAGTAGTTCATGCCGAAGCGTGAATTCACCACTGCAGATAAATAGCGGGTATTGGTCTGCAATTCTTTCGCCAAATCCTTAGCGGAATAATCAGCATCTCTATACTTCTTTTGTACAACAACGATATTCAATATCTTGTCATACAACTCATCTGCCAATTCCGGCCTTATCAAAGAACGGTAGGCAGCATTCTTTTCTTTCTTTTCGCGCAGGTTGTAAGGACGTTTCTTCGTTCCTTTTTCCTGGGCATTGTTTTCTAAATCACTCATTGAATTAACTGGTTAGGGTTGTTTAAAATCGGAAAAGCCAAAGGGTTAGCCCTTTAGACTTTACAAAAGTCAGACATTTTTTTTTAATACACAACTTTTCCCGTATATATTTTTGATAAATAAACAACGAAAAAGGTTGAAAAGTAGCTCAATTCAGCCATTAATAAGAAACTTTAACCTTTTGCGGAAACTCATATGATACTAAATCTTGATGACTTTCCATTTGTAGTATATGCAATAATTAGTGTACCTTTGTCGGAAGAAATCCATACTGCCAGATTATGCTACAAACGCTCAAGACATATTTCGGTTACGACAGTTTCCGCCCCTTACAAGAAGACATCATACGCCATCTGATGGACCGTAAAGACGCATTGGTACTGATGCCGACGGGAGGCGGAAAATCCATCTGCTATCAACTTCCCGCCTTATTGAGTGAAGGCACGGCGGTAGTGGTTTCTCCGCTCATTTCCTTGATGAAGGACCAAGTGGAAACGCTCTGTGCAAACGGCATCGCGGCCGGTGCACTGAACAGCAATAACGATGAAACAGAGAATGCTTCCCTACGACGTGCATGCATGGAAGGCAAGCTGAAACTACTATATATTTCTCCTGAAAAATTATTGACGGAAGCCAACTATCTGTTAAGAGATATGCATATTTCCCTTTTCGCCATTGATGAAGCTCACTGCATCTCACAATGGGGACACGATTTCCGTCCGGAATATACACAGATGGGCATCCTTCACCAACAGTTTCCCCAGGTTCCCATCATTGCACTTACTGCCACAGCCGACAAAATAACCCGTGAAGATATTATTAAACAGCTACGCCTCAACCAACCCAGGGTTTTCATTTCATCTTTCGACCGTCCCAACCTGAGCCTCACCGTAAAAAGAGGTTACCAGCAGAAGGAAAAAAGCAAAGCCATCCTCGACTTCATTGCCCGCCATCCGGGAGAGAGCGGCATTATTTATTGCATGAGCCGCAGCAAGACTGAAACAGTGGCACAAATGCTTCAAAAACAAGGGATAAAATCAGCGGTCTATCATGCAGGACTGTCACCGGCACGAAGAGATGAAGCGCAAGACGACTTCATCAATGACCGCGTGCAAGTGGTATGCGCCACCATCGCCTTTGGAATGGGAATTGACAAAAGCAATGTACGCTGGGTAATTCATTACAATTTGCCCAAAAGCATTGAAAGTTTCTATCAGGAAATAGGACGTGCCGGACGGGACGGAATGCCCAGTGACACCCTTTTGTTCTATTCACTGGCCGACCTCATTCTGCTCACTAAATTCGCAACGGACAGTGGACAGCAAAGCATCAACCTGGAAAAACTGCAACGCATGCAGCAATATGCGGAAGCAGATATCTGCCGCCGCCGCATTCTGTTAAGCTATTTCGGTGAAAATACGACTTGCGACTGTGGAAACTGTGATGTATGCAAAAATCCTCCCGAGCGTTTCGATGGTACAATAATCGTACAAAAGGCACTTAGTGCAATCGCGCGTTCCGAGCAGCAGATAGGGACCGGTATTTTAGTGGACATCCTCCGAGGAAACATGAGTTCTGAAGTTACAGAAAGAGGATACCATCGTCTTAAGACCTTTGGAGTCGGGCGTGAAGTACCCGCCAGAGATTGGCATGACTACCTGCTGCAAATGTTGCAACTCGGCTATTTCGAAATAGCCTACAATGAAAACAACCATCTGAAAATTACTCAAAGCGGAACAGATATCTTGTTTGGCAGAGCACGCGCCCTGCTTGTCACCATCCGCCGCGAGGAAGCTGTACAAACTACAAGAGGCCGTAAACGCAAGGCTACAGTTCCAACCAAAGAATTGCCATTGGGATTGCCCAATACAGAAAGTGGGGAACTTTTCGAGGCTCTCCGCACTCTCCGCAAACGCCTTGCCGACCAGGAAGCACTCCCTGCCTATATCGTACTGTCTGACAAAGTACTCCACCTGCTAAGCACCTCCCGCCCCACCACCATAGAAGATTTTGGTAATATCAGCGGTATCGGTGAATATAAGAAGAAGAAATACGGAAAAGAGTTTGTGGAGCTGATACGGAAATATAGTTGAATATTATTTACACTGCAACAACAATTCCCTGAGGTCACCTTGCGGTACGCCAAGCGAAATGGCTTTTTCGAAGTCACGTTTTGCCAACTCCTTTTTCTTTTGGGAAAGATAAATTTGTCCCCGTATCAAGTAGGCTTCCGTCTGTGAAGGATCCAGCTTAATAGCTTCTTCCAAGTCCATCATGGCCAGGTCTACATGTTTCATATCCTGCTCCACACCCGCACGTGCCACGTAAAGCACGGCATATTGCTGGGTAGTCAGCCGGATAGATTCTCCTCCTTTTTCTGCAATCATGGCATTCAATATCGAAAGCGCCGCTTCATATTTGCCCTCCTTCTGCTCCAGTGTAGCCAACCCCAGACGGCCATTGTAACTCCGGGGGGCAAGTTTCAGCAGACGTTCATAATCAGACTTTGCAAAATTATAGTTGCGCTGCCGCATATAGATATAGGCGCGCATTAGCAAGGCTTCCTGATTATCGCTCTCTATATCCAGCACCAAAGAATAGTCTATCCGGGCCAAATCATCCTTCCCCAACTCAAGATAAAGAGCGGCACGGTTCATCAGGGCAGGTATGGCACGCGGAGCAATGTTCAATGCCAGAGTATACGAGTCAAGGGCCTGCTCATACCGGTGTTGCCGACGCTGTATCGTTCCCAAGTTGGAGAACAGCATAGCGTTATGAGGGTTGGCAGGCTCCATTTTCAAAGCTTGTTCAATGTATTTTTCGGCCAATGACAAGCTATCCTGCTCCGTGGCTGCAACCGCACGTTCGCTCAGTTCTTGATAGGTTTGTGAAAAGGCAGAAAACATCGTGGCTCCACACAAAAGGAAAGAAAAAATAAATTTCTTCATATAATCGTTCAGTATTTATTCCAAAGGATAGGTATCGAAAGCAAACAGTTCTGTTGACAAATAGCGTTCCCCCGTATCGGGCAGTAGGGCAACAATCATTTTATCCGCAAATTCAGGGCGTTCGGCCAGCAACCGTGCCGCATATACCGCTGCACCGGATGAGATGCCGGCCAGCAAGCCTTCCGTAGAAGCCAGCTCCCGTCCTCCACGAATGGCCTCGTCATCGGGTACCGGAATAACCTCGTCTACTACAGAAGCATCATAAATGGAAGGAATAAAATTGGCTCCAATCCCCTGGATGCGGTGCGGTGCGTCTTCCCCTCCTTCCAGGACCGGAGAGGAGGCAGGTTCTACAGCCACAACATAGACATCCGGATTGTGTTTCTTCAAGGCACGCGCCACTCCACAGACCGTGCCGCCCGTGCCCACACCGGCAACAAAAACAGTAACTTTGCCATCCGTGTCCGTCCAGATTTCTTCCCCCGTAGTATGTTCATGAGCCTTGGCATTGGAGGGATTCTCAAACTGTTGCAGAATAACCGCACCGGGTATCGCATCCCGCAGTTCTTTCGCTTTGGCAATGGAGCCGGACATACCTGCCAGCCCGTCGGTCAGTACAATCTCCGCGCCCAAGGCTTTCAACAGATTACGGCGTTCCACACTCATGGTCTCCGGCATGGTCAATATCAAATGGTATCCCTTGATGGTTGCCACCATCGCCAGTCCCACGCCGGTATTGCCACTGGTAGGTTCAATAATCGTAGCTCCGGGTTTCAAAGCCCCACGTGCCTCGGCATCCTCAATCATGGCAAATGCCACACGGTCCTTCACGCTTCCCGCCGGATTAAAAGATTCCAGTTTTGCCACTACGTTTCTTTTCAATCCGTATTTACGGCTGTATTCAGCCAATTCCATCAAAGGAGTATGCCCAATCAACTCCGTCAGGTTCTTTGCAATTTTCGCCATAATCTTATTGTCTAATACATTCTTCCCGCACATACTTGCGGTGCATGGATATGCTGACAAAGATATGCAAATTCCAAGAAATAAACCGTGCGGGAAAGGAAAGATTATGCTGCCATCTACCAAAGCTTAACACGAATAAAGAGGATGAAAGGATATGAAACGATTGAAGAAGGAAAAATGGGAAGGAAGAACCATATCTGACAATCAGCGACTTCCCACTGCAAAGATGGTGCATGCTTTTTGCAGAACTTTACAGTGGGAAGTTACTGATGGACAGAACAGTAATGGGATACTGGCATCAAGACTTCTTAAGATAGTCTACAATCCAAGCGCCCACTTCCTTGGTACCGTATTTGTCTCCACCTTCTACTTGAATCTCCGGTGTACGTACATTCGCATCGAGTGAAGCATCCACTGCCTTGCGAATCAACGCCCCTTCCTCTTTCAGGTCGAAGTATTCGAAAAGCATGGCTACAGACAAAATTTGCGCCAGCGGATTGGCTATATTCAAACCTTTCGCTTGCGGCCAGGAGCCATGAATAGGCTCGAATACCGGCGTGCTCTCTCCCGTAGAAGCAGAAGGCAGCAATCCCATAGAGCCACTGATGCAGGAACCCTCGTCCGTCAAAATATCGCCAAACGTATTTTCCGTAACCATTACGTCAAAGAACTTCGGCTCTTGAATCATCTTCATAGCGGCGTTGTCCACAAACATATAGTCGGTTGTCACTTCGGGATATTGCGGTGCCATTTCCTGGGCAATCTGTCTCCAAAGGCGGGAAGAGGCAAGCACGTTGGCTTTATCCACCACCGTAAGATGTTTGTTACGTTTCATGGCATATTCAAATCCGACTTTCAGGATACGTTCAATCTCAGGACGGGTATACATGTTCGTATCATACGCCTTGTCATTGTCCTGGTATTTCTCACCGAAGTACATGCCACCGGTCAGTTCGCGGATACAAAGGAAATCGGCACCATCCACCAGTTCCGCACGAAGGGGAGACTTATGGAGCAGACATTTGAAGGTCTGTACGGGACGGATGTTGGCAAACAGTCCCAGTTTCTTGCGCATAGCCAGCAAGCCCTGCTCGGGACGCACTTTGGCAGTAGGGTCATTGTCGAATTTCGGGTCACCTACGGCAGAGAACAATACAGCATCCGCATTTTTACAAGCCTCATAAGTGGCTTCGGGAAACGGGTCACCCACCTTGTCTATCGCGTCTGCACCGCAGATGGCATATTCATAGTTCACTTTATGTCCGAACTTCTCACACACGGCAGTCATCACATCCACGCCTACGGTAGAGATTTCGGGGCCGATACCGTCACCGGCCAACACTGCAATTTTAAAATCCATTGTTTTATTTATTATTTAAAAGTTCATCTATCTTCTTTTTGTTTGCAAGATTCTTGCGGCGATACCGGTCACCCCACACAAAACCAGCTGTCAATATAAGGGTATTGATGGCTGACATAAGATACTCGTCCGCATCCAACTCGCCGCTCCACCAACGCAGAAAGAGGTTGAAAGCAAAAAGCAAGCCTGCATACAACGCATAGCATACATAAGGACGCCTCTCAAAAAACGATTTCTTTTTCTCCATAAGATCCATTTTTTATGATTCGTATTCGTCTTCTATGATATTCAACATCTTCACCGTCGCCTTGATGGCCGCTTCCGTCTGGTCTGCGTCCAATCCGCGTGTACGGAATATCGTATCTTCAAAACTCCAGGTAATAACCGTCTGCACAAAGGCATCGGTACGCCCGCCGGGAGGAATGGTCACGGCATAGTTCGTCAGCATCGGGAACTTACGGCCCAGTGTCACTTTATATATCTTGCGCAAGGCGCGCACAAAAGCATCATACTGGCCATCTCCACTGGAACTTTCCTCATATTCCTTTCCGTTGATTTCTATCTTCAACGTAGCCATCGGCTTCAATCCATACGCCAGATTCACAATATAGCTCTTAAGGCTGACGCGTTCTTCTGCCATTCCGTGCTTCAGTACGTCCGAAACAATATAGGGCAGGTCTTCTTGCGTCACCAGTTCCTTCTTGTCGCCCAGCTCAATGATGCGTTCGGTCACTTTGCGCATGGCATCTTCATCCAGTTGTAATCCCAAGTCCTCCAAATTCTTCCGGATATTGGCTTTACCGCTGTTCTTGCCCAGGGCATACTCTCGCTTGCGGCCAAAGCGTTCGGGCAGAAGGTCGTTGCAGTAGAGGTTACTTTTATTGTCACCGTCGGCATGGACGCCTGCCACTTGGGTAAATACATTCTCGCCCACAATCGGTTTATTGGCAGGGATTACGATACCCGAGTAGGACTCCACCACACGGCTTACATCGTTCAGGCGGCTTTCGTCAATGTTGGTAATGGCATTGAAGTGGTCTTTCAGGATAGCCTGCACACTGGCAAGCGGAGCATTGCCGGCACGTTCGCCCAGGCCGTTGATGGTAGTATGCAGTCCCTTACAACCGCTAAGTACGGCGGCAAGCACATTGCTCACGGCAAGGTCATAGTCATTGTGGGCATGGAAGTCGAAATGGGCATGCGGATAGCGTTTCACCATCTTGCGCATGAACTCGATGACTTGTAGCGGGTTCAATACGCCCAATGTGTCAGGTAACATGTAACGGCGGATATTGGTCTGCTCCAAGGCGTCCATCAGACGGAACACATATTCCGGAGAATCTTTCATGCCGTTGCTCCAGTCTTCCAGATAGACATTCACTACCATATCCTGCTCGTTAGCGTAATCCACTACGGACAGAATATCCTCGATATGCTCTTCGGGAGTCTTCTTCAACTGGTAGGTGCAATGCTTCAGCGAGCCTTTGCACAGCAGATTGATGACACGGCAACCGGTCGCATGTATCCAGTCCACCGACGTGTGGCCATCTACAAAGCCAAGTACTTCTACTCTTGGCAACTGATTACGGCGTGCCGCCCAGTCACAAATCATTTTTACGGCATCAAACTCTCCTTCGGATACCCGCGCAGAAGCCACCTCTACCCGGTCTACCTTCAATTCCTCCAGCAACAAACGGGCAATCATCAGCTTCTCATGGGGCACAAAGGAGACTCCGCTGGTCTGTTCACCGTCGCGGAGCGTAGTGTCCATGATTTCTATCTTCGGATGATTATGCTTCATTTTTATTCTCCCAAGCTTCTATCTTATCTTTATTCTCAACCAGAAAATCGATGTCATCCAAGCCATTCATCAGGCAATGTTTCTTGTAGGCATTGATTTCAAAATGTTCGCTCTTGCCCGTAGCCTTGTTGGTGATGGTCTGTTCGGGCAGATTCACTTCCACTTCCATCTTCGGATTGGCAGAGATAGAGTCGAATAACTCTTTCAGGAACGGCTCACTTACCACCACCGGAAGCACAAAGTTGTTCAGTTCATTGTTCTTGTGTATATCGGCAAAGAAGCTCGATACCACCACGCGGAACCCGTAACCGGCAATGGCCCATGCAGCATGCTCACGGCTGGAACCGGAACCGAAGTTCTTTCCCGCCACCAGAATCTGTCCACCGTAAGTGGGATTGTTCAAAACAAAGTCCTTGTTCAGAGAACCGTCCGGATGATAGCGCCAATCACGGAACAAATTATCTCCGAAGAACTTTTCCTCACGGGTAGTAGCTTTCAGAAAACGTGCAGGGATTATCTGGTCTGTATCCACATTCTCTAATGGAAGAGGCACACAAGTACTGGTTATTATATCAAATTTTGTCTTCATCTTTGTATTTACGATTTACAATTTACGATTGAAAATACTCTTGATTTACCTTTGTTGAACGATGTTTGATTTACGAAGTAATTTTAATCGTAAATCGTCCAATCGTACATCAAATCAGCGTTCTCGGGTCAGTAATTACTCCAGTCACTGCCGCTGCTGCAGCTACAAGCGGGCTGGCAAGCAGTGTTCGGGAACCCGGCCCCTGGCGTCCTTCAAAATTACGGTTACTGGTAGACACTGCATACTTTCCGGCAGGCACCTTATCGTCGTTCATTGCCAGGCAAGCGGAGCAACCCGGTTGGCGAATGGCAAAACCGGCCTCTTCCAAAATCTTGTCCAGTCCCTCTTCGCGAATCTGTGCATCTACCATCCAGGAGCCCGGAACCAGCCATGCCACTACATTCCCGGCTTTCTGACGACCTTTCACAATGGAGGCAAATGCACGGAAATCCTCAATGCGCCCATTGGTGCAGGCACCCAAAAACACATAGTCAACCTTCTTACCCAGCAAAGGTTCTCCCGGTTGGAAACCCATATAGCTCATAGACTTCATGAAAGAGGTCCGGGCAGCTTCTCCCATGCCTTCGGTAGTAGGAATATGTTGTGTGATACCCATACCCATGCCCGGGTTGGTACCGTATGTAATCATCGGTTCAATATCTTCGGCAGCAAAACGGACTTCCTTGTCGAACACTGCATCCTCATCACTCTTCAATGTTTTCCAATAGGCCAATGCCTTGTCCCATGCCTCACCCTTCGGAGCATATTCGCGTCCTTTAATATACTCGAAAGTGGTCTCATCCGGAGCAACCATACCGCCGCGGGCACCCATCTCTATACTCAGATTGCACAAGGTCAGACGGCCTTCCATAGTCAGACCACGCACAGCTTCTCCGGCATATTCCACGAAATATCCCGTAGCGCCGCTGGTCGTCATCTTCGACATCATATACAATGCTACATCTTTTGCCGTCACTCCCTTGCCAAGTTTGCCGTCGACAGTGATGCGCATTGTCTTAGGACGGGTCTGAAGGATACATTGCGAGGCCATTACCATTTCCACCTCACTCGTACCGATACCGAAAGCCACTGCTCCCATCGCCCCGTGGGTGGAAGTATGCGAGTCACCGCAGACAATGGTCATGCCAGGCAGGGTCAGCCCGCGTTCCGGACCTACTACATGGATAATTCCGTTCTTCTTGTCCATCATGCCGAAATGGACCAATCCAAACTCTTCCGCATTCTTGGCCAGTGTATCTACCTGAGTCTTTGAAACCGGGTCTTCAATCGGCTTGTCCTGGTCATGCGTCGGCGTGTTATGGTCGGGCATACAGAAAATCTTTTCCGGACGGAAACACTTGATTCCACGTTCGCGCAATCCTGAAAAGGCTTGCGGGCTGGTTACTTCATGACAATAAAGCCGATCAATATAAAGCTGTGTGGGACCGTCTTCCACTTTCTGTACCACATGGGCATCCCAGATTTTATCAAATAATGTATTCATCTCTTTATGTACAATTTAGCTATTTACAATTTACGATTAAAATCACATCTTAAACTTATTGATACAGTCGATGTACGCTTCCACTGATGCCGCGATAATATCCGTATTGGCACCGAACCCATAATAAATATGATTATCGTATTCCACCTGCATATGTACCTTACCCATATCGTCGCTACCCTTGCTGATAGCCTGGATGGTGAATTCCTTCAATGTCATATGGCGGTCGATAATCTTCTTCAAAGCCTTGATAGCGGCATCTACCGGACCGTTTCCACTGGCAGCGGCTTCAAACTTCTCACCGGAGATGTTCAATCCCAAGCTGGCAACCGAACGAACCCCCACCCCACTGGTCACCTGAAGATATTCCAGTTTGATACGGTGGTTCTGCGTACGATTTGCCCCTGCCAATACCAGAATATCGTCATCATTGATATCTTTCTTCTTATCGGCAAGTTTCAAGAACTCTTCATACACTTTGTCCAGCTTCTCCTGATCCAGCTGTACTCCCAATATCGACAAACGATTCTTCAAGGCTGCACGTCCGCTACGGGCTGTCAATACGATAGAATTATCATCAATACCCACATCATGCGGGTCAATGATTTCGTACGTCTGCACATTCTTCAATACACCGTCCTGGTGAATACCCGACGAATGGGCAAAAGCATTGCGACCTACAATAGCCTTGTTGGGCTGCACCGGCATGTTCATCAGGCTGGACACCATACGGCTGGTTGGATAAATCTTCTGTGTATTGATGTTGGTCTCGATTTCTATGTCCTTGTGACATTTGATAATCATCGCCACTTCCTCAAGAGAAGTATTGCCGGCACGTTCACCAATACCATTGATGGTTACCTCCACCTGGCGGGCACCATTCAGCACGCCAGCCATTGTATTGGCAGTAGCCATGCCCAAGTCATTGTGGCAATGAGTAGAAATAATGGCATTATGAATACCGTTGACATGTTCCATCAGATATCTTATCTTCGCGCCATACTCATCAGGCAAGCAATACCCCGTTGTATCGGGAATATTCACCACAGTAGCACCTGCCTTGATAACAGCTTCTACCACCCGTGCCAAATATTCATTATCCGTTCGGCCTGCATCTTCGGCATAGAACTCTACATCATCCACATACTTACGTGCATACTTTACGGCAGCCACTGCACGCTCTATTATTTCCTCGCGATTGGAATTGAATTTATATTTAATGTGCGAGTCAGATGTACCGATGCCAGTATGGATACGTTTATGCTTGGCAAATTGCAAAGCCTCTGCTGCCACATCAATATCTTTCTGTACGGCACGTGTCAAGGCGCAGATGGTGGGCCATGTCACAGCCTTTGATATCTCAATGACCGAATTGAAATCTCCCGGACTTGAAATCGGAAATCCGGCTTCAATCACGTCCACCCCCAGGGCTTCCAGTTGTCTGGCTACCTGAATCTTTTCCACTGTATTCAATTGGCATCCCGGAACCTGCTCGCCATCGCGGAGCGTTGTGTCGAAAATAAATAATTTGTCACTCATTGCTTTATTGTATTTAATTTATGTCCCATAAAAAAAGCCTTTCGCACTTGGAAGTGAGAAAGGCTTCATATATCATTGCATCTTACATATATATTCACGCACAGCACTCACTTCCACTAAACTTTGCCAGTAGAATAATAATACCACACAGTAGAATATATGTAAAGTTCTGAATCATCTTCTTTTTTGTTTTGACGTTGCAAAGGTAGATATTATTTCGTATCACACAAACAAATTCATTACTTTTTTCAAAGAAACAGTTTCATTTTATAAGTTAGCATTCACCTATTACTTAAATATATCACAAAAAAGGCATACTTTACAGTATGCCTTTTCCTATTGCACAATTTAATACAAGTCTTGAATTACTTTTTATCACAAGCTTTCTTGCAATCTTCTTTCTTATCACAAGCAGCTTTATCACAAGCCTTCTCACATTTCGCACTGTCACAAGCAGCAGAGTCAGCACCCTCACAGCAAGCCTTAGCAGAGTCACACACTTGTTCTGTTTTTGCTGCGCAGCAAGAATCCACCTCAGTTACATTAGAATCTGCAGCCTTTTTGTTGCCACAAGATGTCACTGCGAAAGAAAACGCTACCGCAACGGCAGCCAATAAAACTTTAGTCTTCATACTTTCAATTTGCTTTAAACGTTGATATAAAATTAGTTCGACGCAAATATACGAAAAGTTTATGAGACCGCCAAAACGAACGAAGCCTCCGTATCCTTATCAGACACGGAGGCTTCTTCTGAAAAACGGCGACTACCTACTCTCCCACTGTTACGCAGTACCATCGGCGTGACCGGGCTTAACTTCTCTGTTCGGAATGGGAAGAGGTGGAACCCCGGTGCTGTAGTCACCTGAATAAGGTAGACATGATGCGAAAAAAGCAAAGCATTCATTTATGGCTGAACGTATATACCTCCATACAAGGCAAGGCAAAAAGTGAACGGGCAATTAGTAACGCTCGGCTATGACATCGCTGCCTGTACACCTGCGTCCTATCAACGTTGTAGTCTACAACGACCCTGAGAAATCTAATCTTGTGGCTGGCTTCGTACTTAGATGCTTTCAGCACTTATCCAATCCCGACTTAGATACCCGGCAATGCACCTGGCGGCACAACCGGTAAACCAGAGGTCAGTCCAACACGGTCCTCTCGTACTAGTGTCAGAGCCACGCAAATTTCATGCGCCCACGATAGATAGAGACCGAACTGTCTCACGACGTTCTGAACCCAGCTCGCGTGCCACTTTAATGGGCGAACAGCCCAACCCTTGGGACCTTCTCCAGCCCCAGGATGTGACGAGCCGACATCGAGGTGCCAAACCCCTCCGTCGATATGAGCTCTTGGGAGGGATCAGCCTGTTATCCCCGGAGTACCTTTTATCCTTTGAGCGATGTCCTTTCCATACAGAAACACCGGATCACTATGCTCTAGTTTCCTACCTGATCGACTTGTGAGTCTCCCAGTCAAGCGCCCTTATGCCATTACACTCTGCCGACGGTTACCAATCGTCGTGAGGGCACCTTTAGAAGCCTCCGTTACGCTTTTGGAGGCGACCACCCCAGTCAAACTACCCACCAAACAGTGTCCCCGCAACAGCGGGTTAGAACTCAAATAATCAAAGGGCCGTATTTCAACAGCGGCTCCACGAACACTGGCGTGCCCGCTTCAAAGCCTCCGGCCTATCCTACACATCAATTACCCAAATTCAATGTTAAGCTATAGTAAAGGTTCACGGGGTCTTTTCGTCCCATCGCGGGTAATCGGCATCTTCACCGATACTACAATTTCACTGAGCTCACGGTTGAGACAGCGTCCAGATCATTACACCATTCGTGCAGGTCGGAACTTACCCGACAAGGAATTTCGCTACCTTAGGACCGTTATAGTTACGGCCGCCGTTTACTGGGGCTTCAATTCAACGCTTCTCTTGCGATGACGTCTCCTCTTAACCTTCCAGCACCGGGCAGGTGTCAGGCTGTATACTTCATCTTTCAATTTTGCACAGCCCTGTGTTTTTGTTAAACAGTTGCCTGGACCTATTCTCTGCGCCTCAATTGCTTGAGGACCCTTTATCCCGAAGTTACAGGGTCAGTTTGCCTAGTTCCTTAACCGTGAATCACTCAAGCGCCTTAGTATATTCAACCCGACTACGTGTGTCCGTTTGCGGTACGGGTACCGTAAGGATTAAGTTTAGCGGATTTTCTTGGAAGTATGATTACACGCACTATTGGATTGTCCAGAAGGACGCTCCATACTGTCAGGTTCGACTCTCATTCCGGATTTGCCTGGAACAATCAACATCTACACCCTTCAACGGACTATTCCGTCAGTCCGCGGCGCTGTCACGACTCCGTCTCCACGTCACTCCTTAAGGTAGTACCGGAATATTAACCGGTTCTGCCATCGGCCTCGCCGTTCGGCTGAGCCTTAGGACCCGACTTACCCTGATCCGATTAGCGTTGATCAGGAAACCTTAGTCTTTCGGCGAGGGGGTTTCTCACCCCCTTTATCGTTACTTATACCTACATTTGCTTTTCCACACGCTCCAGCAAGGCTCACGCCTTACCTTCGACGCAGAGTGGAATGCTCCCCTACCGATGATTTCTCATCCCAAAGCTTCGGTAGAATACTTATGCCCGATTATTATCCACGCCAAACTCCTCGACTAGTGAGCTGTTACGCACTCTTTAAATGAATGGCTGCTTCCAAGCCAACATCCTAGCTGTCTTAGCAATCTGACTTCGTTAGTTCAACTTAGTATTCATTTCGGGACCTTAGCTGTTGGTCCGGATTGTTCTCCTTTAGGACATGGACCTTAGCACCCATGCCCTCACTCCTGACATAGAACTGACACGCATTCGGAGTTTGTCAAGACTTGATAGGCGGTGAAGCCCTCGCATCTTATCAGTCGCTCTACCTCATGTCAGTATAAGTCAAGGCTGCACCTAAATGCATTTCGGGGAGTACGAGCTATCTCCAAGTTTGATTAGCCTTTCACCCCCACCCTCAGGTCATCCAGAAGCTTTTCAACGCTTATTGGTTCGGTCCTCCAGATGGTGTTACCCATCCTTCAACCTGCCCAAGGGTAGATCACTTGGTTTCGCGTCTACTCCTTCCGACTATACGCCCTGTTCAGACTCGCTTTCGCTTCGGCTGCGGATCTGAGATCCTTAACCTCGCCGGAAAAAGTAACTCGTAGGTTCATTATGCAAAAGGCACGCCGTCACACTAAAAGTGCTCCGACCGCTTGTAGGCACATGGTTTCAGGAACTATTTCACTCTTCTGTTCGAAGTGCTTTTCACCTTTCCTTCACAGTACTGGTTCACTATCGGTCTCTCGGGAGTATTTAGCCTTACCGGATGGTCCCGGCAGATTCACGCAGAATTCCTCGTGCTCCGCGCTACTCAGGATACCACTAGGCTTCGGTTGGCTTCGCATACGCAGCTATCATGCTCTATGGCTGTACTTTCCAGAACATTCTGCTCACCAACTTTCTTGCCACAACGTGGTCCTACAACCCCACACATGCCGTAACATGGATGGTTTGGGCTGTTCCCCGTTCGCTCGCCACTACTGGGGGAATCATTATTTATTTTCTTTTCCTGCAGGTACTAAGATGTTTCAGTTCCCTGCGTTAGCCTCCCGCATTGCGGGATGATATCCCTTCAGGATATCGGGTTGTCCCATTCGGAAATCCGCGGATCAAAGGTCATTTGCACCTACCCGCGGCTTATCGCAGCTTATCACGTCCTTCATCGCCTCCGAGAGCCAAGGCATCCGCCATGTGCCCTTACTTACTTTTTGTCTTACCGATCACGTATGGTCGATATATACTTTCAGCTTTCAACTTTACTTTTTTGGTCACATCATGTCAAAGATCGTTGTTAAGGATTAAGGATTAAAGATAATTCCTAATCTTGAGAAGTGGAGAATAACGGATTCGAACCGTTGACCCCCTGCGTGCAAAGCAGGTGCTCTAGCCAGCTGAGCTAATCCCCCTTCACCATTGATGAAAGACCCGCTAAATCGTAACCGGTCGGTCACCAACTGAGAAGTAGTCCCAGGCAGAGTTGAACTGCCGACCTCTACATTATCAGTGTAGCGCTCTAACCAACTGAGCTATAGGACTGTCAGTCAAACCCTCGCCTTACGGCTCGGCTTCTACTTTTCTCGTATATTTTAATAAACAAGTACGCGCAGTACAAGAGGTTCTTATGGAAGCATAACTTCAAGAACCAACGATCGAGTCGAGACGTCACTCCAGAAAGGAGGTGTTCCAGCCGCACCTTCCGGTACGGCTACCTTGTTACGACTTAGCCCCAATCACCAGTTTTACCCTAGGGCGCTCCTCGCGGTTACGCACTTCAGGTACCCCCGGCTTTCATGGCTTGACGGGCGGTGTGTACAAGGCCCGGGAACGTATTCACCGCGCCGTGGCTGATGCGCGATTACTAGCGAATCCAGCTTCATGGAGTCGGGTTGCAGACTCCAATCCGAACTGAGAGAGGTTTTAGGGATTAGCATCACGTCGCCGTGTAGCTGCCTTCTGTACCCCCCATTGTAACACGTGTGTAGCCCCGGACGTAAGGGCCGTGCTGATTTGACGTCATCCCCACCTTCCTCACATCTTACGACGGCAGTCTCGACAGAGTCCCCAGCATAACCTGATGGTAACTATCGATAAGGGTTGCGCTCGTTATGGCACTTAAGCCGACACCTCACGGCACGAGCTGACGACAACCATGCAGCACCTTCACAAATGCCTTGCGGCTGATCTGTTTCCAGAACATTCATTTGCAATTTAAGCCCGGGTAAGGTTCCTCGCGTATCATCGAATTAAACCACATGTTCCTCCGCTTGTGCGGGCCCCCGTCAATTCCTTTGAGTTTCACCGTTGCCGGCGTACTCCCCAGGTGGAATACTTAACGCTTTCGCTTGGCCGCTTACTGTATATCGCAAACAGCGAGTATTCATCGTTTACTGTGTGGACTACCAGGGTATCTAATCCTGTTTGATACCCACACTTTCGAGCATCAGCGTCAGTTACAGTCCAGCAAGCTGCCTTCGCAATCGGAGTTCTTCGTGATATCTAAGCATTTCACCGCTACACCACGAATTCCGCCTGCCTCTACTGTACTCAAGACACCCAGTATCAACTGCAATTTTACGGTTGAGCCGCAAACTTTCACAACTGACTTAAGCATCCGCCTACGCTCCCTTTAAACCCAATAAATCCGGATAACGCTCGGATCCTCCGTATTACCGCGGCTGCTGGCACGGAGTTAGCCGATCCTTATTCATACGGTACATACAAAAAGGCACACGTGCCTAACTTTATTCCCGTATAAAAGAAGTTTACAACCCATAGGGCAGTCATCCTTCACGCTACTTGGCTGGTTCAGACTCTCGTCCATTGACCAATATTCCTCACTGCTGCCTCCCGTAGGAGTTTGGACCGTGTCTCAGTTCCAATGTGGGGGACCTTCCTCTCAGAACCCCTATCCATCGATGGCTTGGTGGGCCGTTACCCCGCCAACAACCTAATGGAACGCATCCCCATCAATGACCGAAATTCTTTAATAGCTGAAAGATGCCTTTCAGATATACCATCGGGTATTAATCTTTCTTTCGAAAGGCTATCCCCGAGTCATCGGCAGGTTGGATACGTGTTACTCACCCGTGCGCCGGTCGCCAGCAAAGAAAGCAAGCTTTCTTCCTGATGCCCCTCGACTTGCATGTGTTAAGCCTGTAGCTAGCGTTCATCCTGAGCCAGGATCAAACTCTTCATTGTAAAAGTATCGTGACTGCGCAAATTAAAAAATTAATGTGCGACAGCTTGTTATCTGTTCAGGACGCTCGAATTCAAAAGTTTATCTTTACCTATATAAAATAAGTATTGACGGTTCTCTTGTTTTACCCAAGGCTTTCCCCATTGATAAGGAAAAACCTTGCTCTTGTACTACTTGTATTGTTTATGTAAATCTGTTCAAAGATCGCTCGTTTCACGATTGCTGTTCTTTTCAGAAAGCGGATGCAAAGGTAAGAACTTTTAAGTATATCCTCCAAATATTTTCGGAAGTTTTTTTTCTTTTTTTCTCTCTTTTCTCTTTCCTCGTCGTCTCTCTTGTCGAAAGGGAGGCAAAAAGAAAAAGAAAGAAGAACCAGGCACCGTTTCTTTTAAAAGAATGTCAACTCGCGCTGCTTTCATTTTCAAAAGCGGGTGCAAAGGTAAGAACTTTAAAGCATAACTTCCAAATATTTTCAGAAGTTTTTTTTTCATTTTTCTTTTCCAAGGCTGAAGTTCCGGAAGAAACCGATGGCAAAGAAGAGAAAAATGTAAACTTACCGCTCCGTTTTACTGTCAGAATGTCAAAACATCGCCGCCTTCGTTCCCGAAAGCGGATGCAAAAGTAGGCCTTTTATGGACATCTGCAAAATTTATACACGGTTTTTTTGAGAGATTCCATGAACTTTTTCATAACTCACTGATTGATAGATATGTTTTAAAGCATGTTTTTTAAAGGAAACTGGGATAAGGAAAGGAAGGGACACATTATATATATACGCGCGCGAAATACAAGCTCCAATTCATACCTTGACATAGACCACTGAACGACAGGCACCGCGCTTGCGAATCACAAAGAGAACTGACAATAAACCTGCGAAAGGCTACATCCGGAAAGCACGGAAACTAAACGGGAACTAATGAACAACTTTTCTCACCACAGATATGTTTCTTTCTTTCCACACCCGTGTTTCTTTCTTACCACAGCTGTGGTAAGAAAGAAACACGGGTGTGGAAAGATTAGTTCTTAGGAGAAATAGATTCAGAAAGTAAGAAGACAGCAATTATACTCTGGCATTTTACAAACTAACTATCCATAAAGAACGAAATGACATACTTCAAAGATAAAAGAAAAGAGAATGAAATCTCCCATAATACTGTGACAAACCGAAAAACTCAGCGACAGATAGGGTAAATATCAACCTAATTATTTATCTTTGTTAGCTTTTAAAAGTTAGCATACTAAAAACAATAAAGTACAATGAAAGATTTTCTGAAGTTTACGTTTGCCACCATTACCGGCATCATCGTATCAGTCGTTGTTTTAGTTTTCATCAGTATTCTGGTGGTTTTCAGCATGGTATCATCTTCGGAGTCGGAAACGCAAGTACGCAAGAACTCCATTATGATGCTGGATTTGAATGGCGCACTGGCTGAACGCAGCCAAGACAATCCGTTCGATGCTCTTATGGGAGACAATTATAAGACCTATGGCCTGGATGATGTCCTCTCCTCTATCAAAAAAGCAAAAGAGAATGACAACATTAAAGGTATCTATATAGAAGCAACTTCGCTGGGTGCAGGATTTGCTTCACGCGAAGAAATACGCAATGCATTGAAGGATTTCAAGGAATCGGGAAAATTCATCGTAGCTTATGGTGACAGCTATTCCCAAGGTCTTTATTATCTGTCAAGTGTAGCCGACAAGGTGTTGCTGAACCCGCAAGGTATGGTCGAGTGGAGGGGCTTGGCCGCTACCCCCATGTTCTTCAAGGATTTGCTGGCCAAAATCGGAGTGGAAATGCAGATATTCAAAGTAGGTACCTACAAATCGGCTGTAGAGCCTTTCATCTCTACCGAAATGAGCCCTGCCAACCGTGAACAAATCGACGCTTACCTGACCTCCATCTGGGGACAAGTGACCAATGATGTTGCAGAATCACGCAAAATATCTGTAGACTCACTGAACGCCATTGCCGACCGCATGTTGATGTTCTATCACGCAGAAGAAAGTGTGCAATGCGGACTGGTCGATACATTAATATATAAGAATGATGTGCGCAACTACCTGAAAGCGATGGTAGGCATCGACAAAGACGACCGCATGCCCGTACTTGGTTTGCAGGACATGATTAACGTAAAGAAGAACGTTCCCAAAGACAAAAGTGGAAATGTGATTGCCGTATACTATGCCTATGGAGAAATTGACGGTGGTTCATCTTCTGCCTCCAGCGAAGAAGGCATCGACTCTAAAAAGGTGATTAAAGACCTGCGCAAGCTGAAAGATGACGAAGATGTAAAAGCGGTAGTATTACGCGTAAACTCACCGGGCGGAAGTGCCTATGGTTCAGAACAGATATGGTATGCCGTCAGCGAATTGAAGAAAGAGAAACCGGTCATTGTTTCCATGGGTGACTATGCAGCTTCAGGAGGTTACTACATTTCTTGTAATGCAGACACCATCGTGGCCGAGCCTACCACACTGACGGGTTCTATCGGCATCTTCGGCATGTTCCCCAACGCAAAGGGGCTGACTGATAAAATCGGGGTAAATTTTGATGTAGTGAAAACCAATAAATACGCAGACTTCGGCATGCTGACACGCCCGATGAATGACGGTGAAAAAGGGCTGATGCAAATGTATGTGAACAACGGATATGACCTCTTCCTCACCCGCTGCTCCGATGGCCGAGGCATCAGCAAGGAAGACCTGGATAAAATTGCCCAAGGTCGTGTATGGACCGGAAGCAAGGCCAAGGAACTAGGACTGGTCGACGAATTGGGTGGTTTGGACAAAGCTTTGGACATTGCCATTGCAAAGGCCGGAGTAGATGCCTATACCGTGATGAGCTATCCGAAAAAGGAAAGTTTCTTTGAAAGCCTGATGAACACCAATCCGGGTAACTACGTCAAAGCACGCATGCTGAAAGGCACAATGGGCGAGATATACCAGCAGTTCAGCGTCCTGGAGAATTTTGACAAATGTGACCGTATACAAGCACGTGTACCCTTTGAACTGAATATTCAATAAATGGAAGAAAACTTTATCAAGATATATCATTGGCTATATCCCCTATCATGGCTTTATGGAATAGGGGTATGCTTGCGAAATAAACTCTTTGACTGGGGCTGGCTCCGGTCAAAGAGTTTTGACGTTCCAGTAATATGCGTGGGCAACCTTGCTGTGGGCGGAACTGGCAAGACGCCACATACCGAATATCTGATAAAGCTATTACAAAAAAACGGAGTGAATGTAGCCACCCTCAGTAGGGGTTACAAGCGTAAAAGCCGAGGCTATGTACTGGCCGATGACAAGAGCAATGTACGGCAAATAGGTGACGAGCCATATCAAATTAAAAATAAATTCCCCAATGCACGGGTAGCGGTAGACGAAAACCGTTGTCACGGCATTGAGCAACTGCTGAAACTGGAAAATCCCACTGTAGAAGCCATCATCCTGGACGACGCCTTCCAACATCGCCATGTAAAAGCCGGACTGAACATTCTACTAACCGATTTTCACCGGTTACTATGCGATGATGCCTTGCTCCCTGCCGGAAGACTCCGCGAACCTTCAAGCGGTAAAAACCGGGCACAGATGGTCATCGTCACCAAATGTCCGGATGACATCAAGCCGATAGACTTCAACATCATAGCCAAACGGCTCCACCTCTATCCATACCAACAACTGTATTTCTCCAGATTCCGCTATGGAATGTTGACCCCGCTATTTCCCGAGAAAACGAACAGCTGGGAAGTGCTCTCCTCCCTCACCGGAGACGAGCAAGTACTGCTGGTGACAGGCATCGCCTCCCCCGCCCCCTTGCAGAAAGAAGTGGAATCTTACACGCCGCACGTCAAATTGCTGTCATTTGATGACCATCATGACTTTACTCCCAAGGATTTATTGCAAATAAAGGAACAATTCCTGCACCTGGAAGAGTGGAAAAGACTGATAATCACCACGGAGAAAGATGCGGCAAGGCTGAAACTCCATCCCGCACTGGACGAAACACTAAAGCCGTACATCTACGTGCTGCCGATAGAAATAGAAATTTTACAAAATCAACAATATATATTTAACCAAAACATTATTGGCTATGTTAGAGCGCATTCAAGAAACAGCAGCCTTTCTGAAGGGAAAGATGCACACCCAGCCTGAGACAGCAATCATCCTCGGTACCGGACTCGGCAGTCTTGCCGGTGAAATCACTGAAAAGTATGAGATAAGGTACGAAGAAATCCCCAACTTCCCCGTCTCTACCGTAGAGGGACACAGCGGAAAACTTATCTTCGGCAAACTGGGCCATAAAGACATCATGGCGATGCAGGGACGTTTCCATTTTTACGAGGGCTATTCCATGAAGGAAGTAACCTTCCCGGTACGTGTAATGCGCGAACTGGGTATCAAGACCTTGTTCGTTTCCAATGCCAGTGGAGGCACAAATCCGGATTTTGCGATCGGCGACCTGATGATTATCACCGACCATATAAACTACTTCCCCGAACATCCATTGCGTGGCAAAAACATACCTTACGGCCCTCGTTTCCCGGATATGAGCGAGGCCTATGACAAAGAGCTGATTCGTAAGGCCGACGCCATTGCAGCAGAAAAGGGCATCAAGGTTCAGCACGGTGTCTATATCGGTACGCAAGGTCCCACATTCGAAACACCTGCGGAATACAAGATGTTCCATATTCTGGGTGCCGATGCAGTGGGCATGTCCACCGTGCCGGAAGTCATCGTGGCAAATCATTGCGGAATCAAAGTGTTCGGCGTATCTGTCATTACAGACTTGGGGGTAGAAGGTAAAATCGTAGAAGTTTCTCACGAAGAAGTGCAGAAAGCTGCAGACGAGGCACAACCGAGAATGACAGAGATTATGCGTGAATTGATTAATAGAGCATAAGAAAGCATGAGAACAGAAATAGCTACCCTCGGTGAATTCGGCCTCATCCGTCACCTCACCGAAGGCATTGAACTAAAGAATGAGTCGAGCCGATATGGTGTCGGAGATGATGCTGCCGTCCTCTCCTACCCGGCCGAAAAGGAAGTGCTCGTTACTACCGACTTGCTGATGGAAGGCGTCCATTTCGACCTTGTGTATGTACCGCTCAAGCATTTGGGGTATAAATCGGCCGTAGTCAATTTCTCCGATATCTATGCCATGAACGGCACACCGAAGCAGATTACCGTTTCCTTGGGCATATCCAAGCGTTTCAGTATAGAAGACATGGAGGAACTCTATGCCGGCATCCGTTTGGCTTGCGAAGAATATGATGTTGACATCGTGGGAGGAGACACCTCCGCTTCCTATACCGGGCTTACCATCAGCATCACCTGCATAGGCGAGGGTGAGAAAGGAAAAGTGGTCTACCGCAATGGTGCCCGCGAAACCGACCTGATTTGCGTCAGCGGCGACTTGGGTGCCGCCTACATGGGACTACAGCTTTTGGAACGCGAAAAGGCGGTGCTCAAAGGAGGTGACAAAGACTTGCAACCGGACTTCTCGGGGAAGGAGTATCTTCTGGAACGTCAATTGAAGCCCGAAGCACGCCGTGACATCATTCAGAAACTGGCAGAAGAAGGTATACAACCCACCTCCATGATGGATATATCGGACGGCCTTTCTTCGGAATTACTGCATATCTGTACCCAAAGCAAAGTGGGTTGCCGCGTCTACGAAGAACATATTCCTATCGACTATCAGACGGCTGTAATGGCAGAAGAATTCAATATGAACCTGAGCACTTGTGCACTGAACGGAGGCGAGGATTATGAGTTATTGTTCACCGTCCCCATTGCCGACCATGAAAAAGTTGCCGAAATGGAAGGCGTCAAGCTGATTGGCCATATCACCAAACCAGAATTAGGCTGCGCACTAATTACCCGTGACGGCCAAGAGTTTGAACTCAAAGCACAAGGATGGAATCCTTTGAAGGAAGAAGAAGCGGAAAAAGCATAACTATAAAACTTTTTCAGTATTTTTTCTCAAATCATAAACGCTGATAATTAGCTACATAGCCAATCATCAGCGTTTTTTATTATGAAAGCTATTGCATAGTCCAAAAGTTTCACTACCTTTGCAACCGCAAAAGAGATAAACATGGTGCCATAGCTCAGTTGGTAGAGCAAAGGACTGAAAATCCTTGTGTCCCCGGTTCGATTCCTGGTGGCACCACTCAAATAAATACTCCCATTGAAATGATAATATTTCAATGGGAGTATTTATTTACACCCACTCCCCCTATCCCCAGCAACATGCTTTAAGATAGACTTTACTATTATCCCATGAAAAGGTCTGATAATAAAGAAATATGCCCTTCCCAGCCAATTATTGTACTTCACAACAGTAGTAATCCGAAGTTCTTGTTTTCCTTCGTGATATTCCCCACACCACATGGACACATGGAAATCAAGATGCTTATCCAGCATTCCGAGAATTTCTTCATGCAGATTTTTATCCAAGACCATATCTGTAAATCTGGTTGCTGTATCCAGTCCTAATGGCTTTACAATCGCATTCCTGAAATTCATGAGCCAACCAATCCATTTAGGAAATCGGCTGAAGGCAAGATTGCGAAAATCTTCCGGTGTCAATGCCTGCCCAGTGACCATCACTTTAGAAAAAGAATCTATATAATCTACAGGAAAATAATTCTTTATTAAGCTGTCTGCCGGTATATCTTTCATCTTATCACATATTGAATTTATTACTCGTTTGCTTTTCATTCACGACGTCCCCAATGACATGGCCTACAAAAGTAGCCACTTAATCCAACCCTACAACATATTCTTAAAAATAATATTATCCCGTAAAAGATAAAGCTCAAAAGAAAATTATCAGTTATCTTTGTTCCATGACTACCAACAAGACAACTCCCAAAGAATTATGGGCAAGACAGCAGATTAGCGGTCCCGATGTGGACTATGATTTGTGGAACAAGAAAAGAATATCCGTGCAAGCGTTCTCACAAATGAGTCAGAGCTGTATTTTTACAGTTGACGTATTTAAAGAGAGATACGATTTTGCATCCGACAGTTTTGCCCATCTTTTCGGATACAATCCCACTTGGATAAAGACAATCAGGCAACAAGGCGATTTACTGGAAGAGAGAATACACCCTGATGACAGAATTCAACTCACAGAATGCCAAATCGAGCATGGACAGTTCATCTACTCACTCCCACCGGAAGAAAGAAATGACTACCGGCAAATATTTCAATTCCGTATGTTGAATGCACGGCAACAGTATATCAATGTAAGCAGCCGGCAACAAGTCATAGAAACAGACCGGAATGGTAAAGCCTGGATAATCATGGGAGTAATGGACATACTTCCCGACCAGACCCCTATCGAAAGAATCAAACGGACGGTGGTGAACAGAAAAACGGGAGAGATACTTCCAACATGCACTGTTTCTCCCGACAAACAATTATCCAACCGGGAGAAAGAAATATTACGACTCATCCGACAAGGTTTTCTAAGCAAGGAAATCGCTTACCAGCTGGGAGTGAGCATCTATACTGTGAACAATCACCGGAAAAACATCCTAAGCAAGTTAGATGCCAACAATATAATGGAAGCCATCCATATAGTAGAAAATCTTGGTATCTACCTCTAAGATTACGGAAGCCAACCGAGACTGTCCGCCAACTGATTTGTTTTGCGCCACTCTTCAAGCTCCTTATAAGTGCGGACACCTCCCGTAAAGACAGCATGATAAATCTCTATACCTGGAATCGTTACACCATCCGGCACATCGAATTTGATTTGCAATATCGTTTTCCTAATTTCAGGAGTAAGGCGCTCCGCAATAGCGGCAGTCACCTTTTCTACAACACCATCATACCTGGAACCTTTCCGGATGTGAATCATATCAAACTTCCAAGTATTCTGTTCTCTATCCTTATATAAAGCATGCCACTCCATGCACTCTTCCTCCGTATGGATAAGGTTCCTATATTGTATTTCCTGCAAAGGCAATCGTTCCGCAAGTTCCCGGAGGACCGAAAAACTCTCTCCTACATCCAACCTATCGGTATAAATATGGATATCTATATCCCTACTTTTCGCCAACAGCCCGGTACGGAGTGAGCCCACCAAATGAACGGTTGCTCCAATGCGCTCCCATGCTTCAATAATACGGGTATCTTCCAATACTTTCCATGCAGATTGCTGATTCTGCCTTGCAAGCTCATGAATATCCATTTACCTCCACTTTTTTGAATGTGCAAAGATATAAAACTTCCCAATATATAGCTATAAATAGCCATTTCCCTTCCCGATACAATACACTAATTTTGCACACTGTCTTATTTTTAGCAACAACTAATTATGGCATTCAATCAAACAGAGAAACAAGAGAAAGAATATTTAAAGCAAATAATCAGTTTTCTGAAAAAGGTTATCGGTAATACCGACGCATCAGTGAAAGACCACGTCGACACCTTGGCAGAATACAAAGACTATATCTGGTCCAACAAAGACATCGACCCGCACGAGATACGCTCCATGCGCGAAAGCATCCTAAACCATTTTGCCTTGGGGGAAAGTGTAATCAACAAGCGTAAGCGGCTCACCAAGATACTTGCCATTCCTTACTTCGGACGAATTGATTTTTTGGAAAAGAAAGAAAACAGCAAAGTGATGCCTATCTATATAGGTATCCATACCTTCTATGACCCGGAAAGTCGAGCTACCCTTATCCATGACTGGCGAGCACCCGTTTCGAGCATGTTCTATGACCATGAATTAGGAGAAGCAGGCTATCGGTCTCCATCGGGAGAGATTAAAGGAGTAATTTCCCTAAAACGCCAATACAGAATTCGGGGCGGCAAAATGGAATTTATGATTGAAAGTGCCCTGACCGTCCATGACGACATTCTGCAAAAAGAGTTAAGTTCCAATGCAGATGACAAGATGAAAAATATCGTTGCCACCATCCAACGGGAACAGAACCGGATTATCCGCAACGAAGATATCCGCACGCTTATTATTCAAGGAGTGGCCGGCTCTGGAAAAACATCCATAGCCCTGCACCGCATAGCCTACCTGCTCTATACCTTCAGAGACAGCATCTCATCAAAAGATATTCTGATTATCTCCCCCAACAAAGTGTTTTCCGATTATATCTCCAACGTCCTCCCCGAACTTGGGGAAGAAACCGTGCCCGAAACCAGTATGGAACAAATACTCTCCGGAGTGTTGGAACACAAATATAAGTACCAAACATACTTCGGGCTAGTGAATGAACTGTTAGAAAAGCCATCCTCAAGCCTCATCGACAGAATAGCCTATAAAGCCTCTTTCGGCTTCATTTCAGAGCTTGACAAGTTTATCCTCCACATAGAGAACACCTACTTCAAGGCAGCAGACGTGAAGCTGACCAAATACATCACCATACCTGCCCCGTTTATTGAAGAACAGTACCTACGTTTCAACCGTTATCCCATACGCCGACGATTTGATGCTATGGCTGATTATATGCTGGATATGTTGAAAATACAATACGCCTTTACGGTAACCACCGCCGGCAGAAACCTTTTGAAAAAAGAAATCAGACTAATGTTTGCAGGCAATAACGACATTCAAGTCTACAAAGATTTCTTTAAATGGACAAATAATCCCGGAATGTTCAAAATGCGAAAGGGACATACACTCGAATACTCAGACTTGGCACCGCTGGCATACCTACACTTGGCATTGGAGGGAAACGGGAACCAGCCATTCAGAGTCAAACATCTGTTGATAGATGAGATGCAGGACTATTCGCCCATACAGTACAAGGTAATACAGAAACTCTTTCCATGCCGGAAAACCGTGTTGGGCGATGCAGGACAGTCCGTGAATCCTTATGGCTCATCCACAGCAGAAACTATCCAAAAGTCACTTACTGCAAGTGAAATCATGAAATTGTGTAAGAGTTATCGTTCCACCTTCGAGATTACGGATTTTGCGCAAAAGATTCATCCTAACGCAGAGCTGGAACCGGTTGCCCGGCATGGAGAAAAGCCACAAATCCTGCAGTTCGGCAGTGCCGTAGAAGAACTGTCCGGCATTATGGGGCTAATCTCCACTTACCGGAAATCCGGATATAAGTCTCTTGGCATCATATGCAAGACGGAGCAGCAAGCCAGGAAGATGGCAGACATGCTGAAATCATATGCCAATGATATCAGCTTCCTATCAAGTCAAAGCTCCGCATTTGTGCAAGGCATCGTCATCACCTCTGCCCACATGGCAAAAGGGCTTGAGTTTGACGAAGTCATTATTCCACAGACGGATGAGAGAAATTACCGTTCGGAGATTGACAAGAGTATGCTTTATGTAGCTGTAACCAGAGCTATGCACCGCCTAACCTTGACATTTCACGAGGCAAGACCGGCAACTCACTGATGATGGATTATTAAGGAAATCTATCCCAACAGCCTTGTACAAGATGCGGCAAGTAACAGCGTATCTCATCAATCGACCAATCCCACCATTGCAGCCGCAATAATTTCTTCACCACATCCTCATCAAAACGTTTCCTGATTTCTTTGGCAGGAGTTCCCCCTACAATTGTATAAGGGGGAACATCTTTAGTCACAACAGCACGTGCACCAATAATCGCCCCATCTCCTATATGAACACCAGCCATTATCACCGCTTCATAACCAATCCAAACATCATTACCTATTATAATATCTCCTTTGTCATCCCATGCATCCGTTATGTCCGATTTCTTCAATCCCCACTCTTCGTAAAATAAAGGAAATGTATAAGTAGACAGAGATTTCAACGTATGATTGGCACAGTTGAACAGAAATTTCGTACCGCAAGCAATGGAACAGAATTTACCAATAACCAGCCTCTCCTGATGGATGGGGTAATGATACAGCACATTGTTTTTCTCGAACAACAAAGGGTCAGCTACAAAATCATTATAAATAGTATAGTCACCAACCTCTATTCGAGGATCCTTTACAACAGCATTAAGATATACGGTTTGCTTATCTCCCGTACGCGGATATATTTTAGTCATCATAATTCGATATGTTTCTAATATTGTTTACTTCTTAAATAGAAAACCGATTGCAGTGCCAGCAAAATCACAAAAAGGTATTCTGCCGTTAAGTAAATAGCCAAGGATGCATGAGTGCAAGCGCTTAACCAATAAAGATACCCCAAATACACGACAGTGGTAGTCACTTGGAAAAGAAAAGTAATCCGGGTTTTACCGGTCCCTCCAACTGCGTTGAGATATACATAGCCTGGCAAGGCAAAGGTATAATTCAGCAACGTCACAACAAAAGGGATGAAAGCCTGCTCTGTTAACAGTTCGTTATCTGTATAGATTCCTATTATCAAGCGATTACAGCATACAGCTACCCCTATCAGTGGAAATCCAACAGAATAGCCCAACCTCAGTATCTTACGGCAGATAATGAAAACAGCCCTCCTTTCTCCAGCCCCAATCGCATTACTGACCAGCGAACCCGTAGTGACCGCAAAAGAATTGACTATTACAAAAAAGACAGCAGATACACTTCGCGTAATATTGGAAATGGCTAATTCCGTTTTACCCAAATGTTCCACCGCCACAAAAAACAAGAGCCACGGAGCTACGCTGATAAAGGCATGAAGCATGCTCCATACCGACAAGCTCAGCACATCTACCAACAGCTTTCCGTCATATACCGGTTTCAATCCATATTTCCCTTTATCTATTTTCAGCCATACGTAGAAAAGAAGCATCGCCAAAGAACCCATCTCTGCCAGAGAAGAAGCAATGGCAGCTCCCGATATTCCCAGTCCTCCAACGAATATCAGAATATAATTCAAAGGAATATTAATCACTACTGCAACGGCTGCAGCCCACGATAATGCCCGAGTGCATGTTATTCCCACAAGAAAAGAACGGATAGCCAAAAACGGAAACGAAAACAGCAAACCGAAACTGCGCCAGTCCAGATACTGAATTACAGCCCGATAAATCTCCGGTGAGGAAATCAACCTTCCCAATATGAAAGGAGAACTTGCCTGCATCAGCAGACAAAGCAAAATGGCCAATCCCGATAAAAAGAAGAAACCTTGAAAGAATATCTTCCCAGCCTTACCATAATCACATTCTCCATTCCTTCGGGCAATCATCACCTGCAATCCGATACTAAATCCAAACCCAAGCATGTAGATCGCCAAATAATAAATCCCTGCAATGGCAGATGCTCCCAATTCCACCTCGCCAACGTGACCTAAGAAAACAGCATCGGTTATATTTATCAGCTGCTCCATCAAAATGCTCATCATTACCGGAAAGTTGATAAGCCATATCTGTTTATATGTATAATGCATTGCTCAACAATAAAATAGCACAAAACAACACACTGTACAAGTACAGCATGCTATCCTGCAAATTCATGAATAAAAGGATATACAATCTCTATGGCAAACGGGGCATCGCTTGCCAGATAGCTGAATAGCTTTATCAAGCAGGGCTATTCGTTGAGCGTAGCTATATACAGAGCTTCATAAAAGGTGAATATGTTTGTTCATTCAAGATATAGTGCAAAAGTACAGAAAAAAATGTGCCAAAGTTCAGTTTAGGGCATAAAAAAAGGAGTACCGCTGTACTCCAACCTTTGTTAACCTTAAATCTAATACTATGAAAAACACATTGCAAATGTACGGAATTTTGGGACATTGACAAACTTTCCAAGAAAAAAAGCATGTTTCATAACACATTTTAATAAGATAAATGCTCGTTTTCACGTCCTTTTTCACTTTTTCTGCTTCAAAATAGAAAAGGAGGTATAGCATCACGTAAAAAAATAAGCAAGTTCTTTCCATTATACTCCCAGTTTGCATTATCTTTGCACTAACACGAAGATAGGCTGCACCTCAGCATAAAAAATGAACGAGTTCATTTTATTCTGCATTCGGTTTGCACTATCTTTGTAATGAGATTAACAAGAACTTATATATGCCAGACTATGATTTAATCGCCATATTAGGGCCTACCGCCTCAGGAAAGACTCCATTTGCAGCCGCCTTGGCCGCCGAACTCCATACGGAAATCATCAGTGCCGATTCACGGCAAATCTACCGGGGGATGGACCTGGGCACCGGCAAAGACCTTGCCGACTATACCGTCGACGGGAAACAGATTCCCTATCACCTCATCGACATAGCCGACCCGGGCTATAAGTACAATGTTTTCGAGTATCAGCGTGATTTCTTGAATGCTTACGAGACTATTAAACAAAAAGGTTGCCTGCCCGTTGTATGTGGAGGAACCGGAATGTATCTCGAATCAGTGCTGAAAGGCTACCGTCTGCTGCCCGTACCCGAGAATCCTGAGTTGCGCACCCGTCTGGCGGACAAATCGCTGGAAGAACTGACCGACATACTGAAAGGTTACAAAAGCCTGCACAATACTACGGACGTGGACACAGCCAAACGTGTCATACGAGCCATCGAAATCGAAGAGTATTATGCCCATACCCCAGTAGACGAACGTTCCTTCCCCCAGATGAACAGCCTCATCATAGGTGTGGACATCGACCGGGAATTGCGTCGGGAGAAAATCACCCGCCGCCTGCACCAGCGCCTGGAAGAAGGAATGATAGACGAAGTGCGCCGTCTGATAGAGCAAGGCATCCAACCGGATGACCTCATCTATTACGGACTGGAATACAAGTATCTGACACTTTATGTCATCGGCAAGCTGACCTATGAAGAGATGTTCACGCAACTGGAAACAGCCATCCACCAGTTTGCCAAACGCCAGATGACCTGGTTCCGCGGTATGGAACGGCGTGGATTTACCATCCATTGGATGAATGCCCGATGGCCGATGGAAGAAAAGATAGCTTTTGTAAAGAAGAAGTTGGAAGGATGATGAAATGATGAAGAACCGGGTGATTTAAATCGTAAACTGTAAATAGTCAAATTGTAAATAGAATCATGAGTGCAGAACCCGAAAAGTTGGGAGTAATATACAACCCCAAGGCCGGAACGCGGAAAGTGCAGAAACGGTGGAAAGAAATCAAAGAATACATGGACAGCAAAGGTGTGCCTTACGACTATGTGCAGTCCGAAGGGTTCGGTTCGGTAGAGCGTCTGGCAGGTATCCTTGCCAACAACGGCTACCGCACCATTGTTGTAGTAGGCGGTGACGGCGCACTGAATGACGTCATTAACGGCATCATGCTTTCCAATGCACCGGACAAGGAGAATATAGCCATCGGCATCATCCCCAATGGTATAGGAAATGACTTTGCCGACTATTGGGAAATGAGTTCGGACTACAAGAAAGCGGTGGATTGCATCATCAACAACCGCCGCCGGAAAATAGACGTGGGTACCTGCTATTATTACGACGGTGAAAAGCATCTGACACGCTACTTTCTCAATGCCATCAACATAGGTCTGGGAGCCCGTATCGTGAAAATCACCGACCAGTGCAAGCGTTTTTGGGGAGTGAAGTTCCTCTCTTACTTCATGGCACTGCTATCCATTATCTTCGAACGTAAGTTGTACCGCATGCATCTCAAGATAAACGGCGAGCATATACGCGGACGCATCATGACTGTCTGCATAGGCAGTGCGTGGGGATACGGCCAGGCGCCTAGTGCAGTGCCCTATAACGGCTGGCTGGATGTTTCCGTCATTTACCGTCCCGAATTGCTGCAACTATGGTCGGGATTGTGGATGCTTATCCAAGGGCGGATTCTGAACCATAAGGTAGTGATGCCCTACCGTACGCAAAAAGTAAAAGTGCTGCGTGCGCAAAATGCCTCTGTCGATTTGGACGGACGTATTCTCGACCGTCATTTTCCACTGGACATCAGCGTACTGCATGAAGCAATAACATTGATTATACCCAATTGAAAATACTTAATCAGTAACAACCTATGATTGAATTAAAGAATAATCCTGCCGGAAACTTCTTCCTACTGGCAGGTCCATGTGTCATCGAAGGAGAAGAAATGGCAATGCGCATTGCCGAACGTATCGTGACTATCACCGAAAAACTGCAAATCCCCTATGTATTCAAAGGGTCGTACCGCAAAGCCAACCGCTCCCGCCTGGATTCCTTTATGGGTATCGGTGACGAAAAGGCGCTGAAGATACTGCAAAAAGTGCACACCACTTTCGGAGTACCTACCGTAACCGATATTCATGCCGCCGAAGAAGCCACCATGGCTGCCGAATATGTGGATATTCTGCAAATTCCCGCCTTCCTCTGCCGGCAGACAGACCTGCTTGTAGCCGCCGCCAAAACCGGAAAAACCATCAACATCAAGAAAGGGCAGTTCCTCTCTCCGCTTGCCATGCGCTTTGCGGCTGATAAAGTAGTGGAAGCAGGCAATAGGAACGTCATGCTGACGGAACGCGGAACTACTTTCGGTTATCAGGATTTGGTCATCGACTATCGCGGCATCCCCGAAATGCAGACCTTCGGTTTCCCTGTCATCCTGGATGTAACCCACTCCCTGCAACAGCCCAACCAGACCAGTGGTGTCACGGGAGGTATGCCGCAACTTATCGAGACCGTAGCCAAAGCCGGTGTTGCCGTAGGTGTAGACGGACTGTTCATCGAAACCCACGAAAATCCCACCGTAGCCAAGAGTGACGGCGCCAACATGCTGAAACTCGACCTGCTGGAAGACCTGCTGACCAAATTGGTCCGCATCCGGGAAGCAGTCAGATAAATTCCATTTATCCGGAATGGAATCCGAAAAAAACAACAGAAGTTGTGATTTATCTAAGGGCTGTCCGACAGATAGTTCAAGAACAATTTAAATTCATAATAATATGAAACATCTATTACGCGGTTTATGGATTGTAGCGTTAATTCTTTGCTGCAATTTTCAGCAGGTATTTGCACAGCAAATGCCGCCTATCCCGGTCGACAAAAATGTCCGTATCGGAAAGTTGGACAACGGATTGACCTATTATATCCGCAAGAACAGCCAGCCTGCAAACCGGGCCGACTTTTACATTGCCCAAAAGGTAGGCTCCATTCAAGAAGAAGCCGACCAACGCGGCCTTGCCCATTTCCTGGAACACATGTGTTTCAATGGAACGACCCACTTCCCCGGTGATGCACTGAAACAATACCTGGAGCGTATCGGGGTGAAATTCGGTGAGAACTTGAACGCCTATACTTCCGTAGACGAAACCGTATACAACATTTCCAATGTGCCGGTCACTACTCCGGGAGCCATCGACTCCTGCTTGCTGATTCTGCACGATTGGAGTAACGATTTGACTCTGGACCCGAAGGAAATAGACAAGGAACGCGGAGTCATCAACGAAGAATGGCGCACCCGTATGAGCGCCATACAACGCTTCCAGGAGAAGATGCTTCCGGTCATGTTCGAAGGAACGAAGTATGCCACTTGTTTCCCTATCGGAACGATGGAGGTCGTTATGAACTTCAAACCGCAAACCTTGAGAGACTACTATGAAAAGTGGTACCGTCCGGACCTTCAGGGTATTGTGGTAGTTGGCGATATAGACGTGGATGCCATCGAAGCCCAAATCAAGAAAATATTTTCTGATATTCCCGCCCAGCCCAATGCTGCCAAACGTGAGTACTATCCGGTAAACGACAACAAGGAGCCTATCGTATTGGTTTATCAGGACAAGGAACAGTCCAATGTACAAGCCCTCATCTTCAACAAGCACGAAGCCACTCCTGACGAGCAGAAAGGCGACATGGGCTATCTGGTACAGAATTATGCAACCACGCTCATCAACAATATGCTGAATGCGCGTCTGAACGAATTGGTACAGACCGCCAATCCTCCTTATATATATGCCGCCACTTATGACGATGATTTCTTTGTTGCCAAAACCAAAGATGCCTTCACCGGTGTCGTTGTCTGCAAGGAAGATGCCATAGAAAATGGAATAGCCACTCTCCTGCGCGAAACAGAACGCGCCCGCCAATTCGGCTTTACGGAAACGGAATACAACCGTGCCCGTGCCGAATATCTGCGCCAACTGGAATCTGCTTATAACGAGCGTGACAAACGCAAGAATGAAGAGTACGTGGATGAATATGTCCGTCATTTCCTCGATAACGAACCGATTCCAGGCATCGAAAACGAATACGCCATCATCAATCAGATAGCTCCCGCCATTCCGGTTGCCGCACTGAACCAGATGATGCAAGCCCTCGTGACAGACAGTAACCAGGTAGTCGCAATTCTCGGTCCGGATAAGGAAGGATTGAAAATGCCGACAGAAGATGCAATCAAGAAGATACTGAAAGATATTAAAGCTGAAAAACTGACTGCCTACGTAGACAAGGTATCGGATGAACCTTTGATGGCCGAAGCCCCGAAAGGCGGAAAGATTGTATCCGAGCAGACAGACGATATATTCAGCACTACAACGCTGACACTCTCCAACGGAGTCAAGGTCATTATCAAGAAGACAGACTTCAAGGCAGACGAAATCCGCATGAAGGGAGTCAGCCTAGGCGGTAGTTCCCTGTTCCCCGACTCGGAAATCATCAACATCAACGGACTGGATGCAGTGAGTGTCGGTGGTCTGGGTAATTTCAGTGCCGTAGACCTGGAAAAAGTTCTGGCCGGCAAGAAAGCTTCCGTCAGCTATGGTATCGGTGACAAGACAGAAACCGTCAATGGCAGCTGTTCACCGAAAGACTTCGAAACAATGATGCAGCTCACTTACTTGACGTTCACCGCTCCACGCCGTGACGACGATGCCTTCGCATCCTACAAGAACCGCAACAAAGCTGCTTTGCAGAATATGGAAATGAATCCCCAGGTGGCGTTCAGTGACTCTGTCTCGGCCGGTATTTACATGCACCATCCCAGAAGAGCCAGAATAAAGGCGGACATGATTGACAAGATGGATTATGACAAGATTCTGTCCATGTATCAAGACCGCTACAAAGATGCCAGCGATTTTACCTTTATCTTTGTAGGAAATGTGAATGTGGAGGAAATGAAACCACTCATCGCCGAGTACCTGGGTTCACTGCCTGCCATCAACCGCAAGGAAACATTCAAGGACAATAAAGTCGACATGCGCCAGGGAGTTTATAAAAATGAGTTCGTAAGGAAGCAGGAAACTGCTAAAGCGTCAAATTTTGTCCTGCTGAACGGTGACTGCAAGTACGACCTGAAAAATGACATCCTGCTGGATATGACCAGCCAGATTCTTGACTTGGTTTATACAGCCAAGGTACGTGAAGACGAAGGTGGCACTTACGGTGTATATGTAGGCGGCCAGTTAAGCAAATATCCGAAAGAAAAGGCCCTTCTGCAAATTATATTCGAAACCGCTCCGGCAAAAAGAGAAAAGTTGATGCAGATTATCTTTACAGAACTCGACAACATCGCCAAAGCAGGTCCGTCGGAAGGAGATCTGAATAAAGTGAAGGAGTTCATGCTGAAAAAACACGCCGAAGACTTGAAGGAGAACAGCTACTGGCTGGGAAGTATTGACGAATACCTGTTCACCGGTATGAATCCGATAAAGGATTACGAACAGATAGTCAACAGCATTACCGTGAAGGACATCCAGAAGTTCACCGACGACTTGTTCAAGCAGAAGAATGAGATTGAGGTATCAATGATCAGTCCTGAAACTCCTGACAAAGAATAAGAGAGCCATACACACAGAAGGCTGCGTTGTTTAAAAGGCAGCGCAGCCTTTTTTATACAAACTCTATATATACAAATACTATGAGTCTTTTCTTAGATTTGCGCAAGCACGGAAAACTGGCGGAAAAACGAAATCCGATGTACGAAAAAAGTAAATTCGGAAAATTCTGGATGTACTTCATGTTCGTCTTCTGGGCCGGTTACCTGATATTCTTCGGTACGACCTTTGCATTCGCCTTTGACGGTGGTGCCACAGAAGCCTATCACGTAATGAACTCCGGATTGATATTTGTCCTTGTGCTGGATTTCCTGATACGCCTGCCTTTCCAAAAAACACCCACCCAGGAAGTGAAGCCCTACCTGCTGCTTCCCATCAAACGGAATCGTCTTATAGACTTCCTGCTGATCCGTTCCGGACTGGATGGCTTCAATCTGTTCTGGCTGTTTCTGTTTGTTCCGTTTTCCATCATCACCGTCACCAAATTCTATGGAATCAGTGGTGTGCTGACCTATTGCATTGGCATCTGGCTGCTGATGGTATTCAATAACTACTGGTTCTTGTTGTGCCGCACACTGATGGGTGAGCGCATCTGGTGGCTGGCATTACCAGTAGTAGTATATGGTGGCATTGTCGCCGCACTATTCATTCCGGACAACAGTCCGCTTTTCGACTGTTTTGTCAATCTGGGAGAAGGGTTCATCACCGGCAATATACTGTCATTCATCGGTGTACTGGCTGCCATCGCCCTCATGTGGTTCATCAACCGCACCCTGATGCAGAAACTCATCTACAATGAACTGAACAAAGTGGAAGATACACGGATAAAACATGTATCCGAATACAAATTCCTCGACCGCTACGGCGAAATAGGCGAATACATGAGACTGGAACTCAAGTTATTGCTACGCAACAAGATTTGTAAGCGTTCGCTCTATTCCATCACCGGTGTAGTGATAATGTTCAGTAGTATCATTAGCTTTTCCGATGTGTATGACGGAGGTCTGAGAGATTTCTTCGTCCTTTATAATTACATTATCTTCGGCATCATGTTCCTCAGCACACTGATGGGTTACGAAGGCAATTACATTGACGGACTGATGAGCCGCAAGGAATCTATCTACTCGCTGCTGCGTGCCAAATACATACTGTACAGCATTGCATTGCTCATTCCTACGATTCTGATGATTCCCGGTATGGTTACCGGGAAGGTATCCGTACTCGGTTGCATTGCATGGCTGATATTCATTCCGGGAGCCGTATACTGCTGTCTGTTCCAACTGGCAGTCTACAACAACAAGACTACCGACCTGAATTCAAAGATGACCAGCCGGCAGAATATAGGCACCGGTCTGCAGAATCTGATTTCAGGAGGTGCTTTCGGCATACCTTTACTGCTGCTTTTTGCACTGAATGCCATCTTTGGCAAAGAGGTCACCCCCTGGATACTTATCGGCATCGGCGTGGCATTCATCGCCACTTCCAAATTCTGGCTGATGAATGTATATCACCGACTCATGAAACGCCGCTACAAGAATATGGAAGGCTTCAGGGACAGTAGACAGAAATAGAAATCATTAAACATCAATCACTAACATGATACGCATCAACAATTTACAGAAGAATTTCGGCACAAAAAAAGCCGTAGATATAGAGAACTACACCATCGGGCAAGGCGATATGCTGGGACTGGTAGGCAACAACGGTGCAGGCAAGACCACCCTCTTCCGCCTTATTCTTGACTTACTACAGGCAGACCGGGGCAATGTAACCATCAATGACATTGACGTCAGCAAAAGTGAGGACTGGAAGAACTTCACGGGAGCCTTTATAGACGACGGTTTCCTGATAGACTACCTCACTCCCGAAGAATACTTCTATTTCATCGGCAAGATGTACGGTCTGAAGAAAGAGGAGGTAGACGAACGCCTGCTTCCCTTCGAACGCTTCATGAACGGCGAGGTAATGGGCCAGAAGAAATTCATCCGCAACTATTCTGCCGGAAACAAGCAGAAAATCGGCATCATCTCCGCCATGCTCCACCATCCGCAACTGTTGATTCTGGATGAACCGTTCAACTTCCTTGACCCCAGTTCACAGTCCGTAATCAAACACTTGCTGAAAAGATACAATGAAGAACACGGAGCCACTGTCATCATTTCCAGCCATAACCTGAACCACACAGTGGACGTTTGCCCGCGTATTGCATTGTTAGAAAACGGTGTTATTATCCGCGATATACGAAATGAGAACAACTCTGCCGAACAGGAATTGGAAGCTTACTTCAACGTCGGCGTGGAGGAAGAAGCCGTGGTAGAAGAAACGGTAGAAGAAGCAGAAGCAGCCGTAGAAGAAATAACGGAAAAAGAAGATAAAACGGTAGAAGAAAAAAACTCGGAAGCATGAAAAAATATCTTTCTTATATAGTAGCCTTTACCATCATATTGATAGGTCTAAGTTCCTGCCATACCTCCGCGCCACGCCTGGACTACAAAGCCCTGGCACAGGCATCCGTCCGTTTGGGAGTGGATATTGAACTGCAGGACAACCACAAGCTGTACATCCATGCCTCCGAATGGATAGGCACCCCCTATCGTGCTGGTGGCGACAGCAAGCGGGGGACAGACTGCTCCGGACTGGTATCGCAACTGTATAAGAAAGTTTACCACACCCGTCTGTCGAGAAGCACAGACGGGCAACTGAAAGAGAGCAGCAAAATCTCCCGCCGCAACTTGCGTGAGGGAGATTTGGTGTTCTTCACCAGCCGTGCTTCCCGCAAAAAAGTGGCACACGTAGGTATCTACCTCAAGGACGGCAAATTTATACATGCCAGTACCAGCCAGGGAGTCATAGTCAGCAACCTCCGGGAAAAATATTACACCCAACACTGGCTCTGCGGAGGAAGAATAAAATGATACTAATTTTTTCCCTTCTTGTGATTTTCTTTACTCTTTCCCGACTGATAGTCCAGAAACAATTAAAAGAAGAAAACAATGAAGAAACTTTTAGGCATCCTCGTATTCATCAGCATTGCGCTGAGTGCCAATGCACAACTTTTATGGAAAGTATCCGGTAAAGGATTAGAGAAACCATCCTATATTTTCGGTACTTACCATCTCTCTCCACTCAGCATCAAGGACAGCATCGCCGCCATGCCGCAGGCCATGAACGAAACCACCCAAGTCTACGGTGAGGTCGTGATGAGCGAAATGGCGACTCCCACCTTCATGCAAAGCATGCAACAGCAGATGATGATGCCCAAAGACACCACGCTGCAAAGCCTCTTTACTCCCGAGCAATACGAAGAAGTGGGTAAAGTTGTAAAAGAGAATATGATGGTAGACATCGCCATGCTTGCTCAACTGAAACCGGCTGCCATCAACCAGCAGCTTGTCGTCCTGCTCTACATGAAACATACTCCGGGCTTCAACCCGCAAGAACAGCTCGACACTTACTTCCAGCAGCAGGCCGGACAGCAAGGCAAGAAAGTTGGCGGTCTGGAAACAGCCCAGTCACAAATAGACATTCTGTTCAACAGCCAGACGCTGCAACGCCAGGCAAACCTCCTCTACTGCGCTATCAGTGACATCGAGAAAGGTATCGAGCAAAGCAAGCGCCTGATTGCCGCTTATGAAAAGCAGGATCTGGATGCCATGCTGCAACTGATGGAAGAGCGCGACGGCAATTCATGCGACCCGCTGCCCGGAGAGATGGAAGCCATGCTGGACAACCGCAACAAGGCATGGGTTGAAAAGATGCCTGCCATCATGACGGAAGCCCCCACCCTTTTCGTAGTCGGTGCCGGACACCTGCCCGGAGACAATGGAGTGCTGAACCTTCTGAAACAACAAGGATATACCATAGAAGCCATGAAATAAATCCTCTAACAATTCTCTCTAACAACAACTTTTAATGGCAGGCTATACAAAGCGTGACGGTCAAATACCATCACGCTTTGTTTGCATATACACTTTATTGTCCTCATCATACTGTACATCCCGAAAAATATACTACTTTTGCACCAAAGTCTTGGCTGTTATAGTGATAACGTCACTTTTGACTCGATTCGATAAGAACGCAAGAAGCGAAAGTTATTATCCCTGCTATTCGGAATCTGGAAAATTCTCTTAAACACCGCAGGATAATAGCAACAGTTTCTTCACGTCTATGTTATTATATACTTAGGCGTGGGGGCTGTTGTCTATTAACGGTGTGGGCATTTTCCAGAGCCTCGAATGCAGATAGACAATAACAGTCCTCGCGCTTTTTATATAATAACCTTCGTCAATGAGGACAGACGAAATGAAAGACACTGCGTATGCATCTTACATTATTTGGAGAAGTACAGTTATTTCTGTTAATTGCCGTTACATCTGCAAGCTTTCTATACTGGATAAATCATAAATACAAAAGTCTGAACAGACAGATTATCCGGGCAATAGACATTCCAGTATATCTGCTGAACAGACAAGGTATTGTCGTAAAACTACTTAATACACCTACCGAAAAGGCGAACAGACTTCCATTTCTGAATTCGGGAGTTCTAAATATCAATAATTTAGTGACAGACGCCGATGAATGCCGGAAATACATGACGTCGCTGTTACGCGTACTGAATACCCGCACTTCGGACAGCCTGATCCTAAAGATAAGAGTGGAAAGTAGTGAAGAACTATATATCGCAGTGCGCATGGTCTACCTCAACAGAAATTATGCCATGGCCTTCATACGCGACATTACGGAAGATGAAGTCCAACGCCGGGAAAACGAAAAATACCGTTTCTTCCTTGAAAGTATTCTGGAGAACCTCCCCATCGCCACTACAGTAAAAG
The DNA here is from genome assembly GCF_013874375.1 of Bacteroides sp. CACC 737. Lineage (NCBI taxonomy): Bacteria > Pseudomonadati > Bacteroidota > Bacteroidia > Bacteroidales > Bacteroidaceae > Bacteroides > Bacteroides sp. CACC 737. The sequence goes on along the minus strand of NZ_CP059408.1, from coordinate 358,800 downwards.
ACAAAAACGACGAAGGACGCTACCTGATATGGAACAAAAAAGCGGCAGAGATGATGGAAGTCCCCGCTGAGGATATTGTGGGACACTATGAAGAGGAGTTCAAACCCCTAATGCAAGATAATTTCATTCAGGAGACAGACAAAGAAGTCGAAGAGTCGGAAACTCCCCAGTCCTACATCAAACACTTTGTCAATCCCAAAGGCAGAGAGTATGTTCTGTCGTTTCACAAAACGCTGGTGTCCTACAACAAAGGAAAAGAGAGATGGATTGTCAGTTCTGCACTGGATATCACCGAACTACTGGCAGCCAAAGAGAAAGCAGAAGAAGCCAGCCGCCTGAAATCGGCTTTTCTTGCCAATATGAGCCACGAGATACGTACTCCACTAAACGCCATTGTCGGATTCTCCTCCATACTTTCCGATTATATACAAGACGAAGATACAAAGGAATACATACATATCATCGAAGAAAACACCCAACTGCTGCTGCAACTGATTAATGATATTCTCGACCTGTCACGCATCGAAGCCGGCATTCTCGAATTCACAGAAGGAGATATGGATGTAAACAAGGCGCTTGATGAAATGCAGACGATGGCAAAACTGAAACTTCCGCCCAAAGTCTGCATACGTCTCCTCCCCGGTACGGATTGCTGTAGCATTCATACCATTCCCAAGCGGGTAAGGCAAGTACTGAACAACTATCTGTCAAACGCCCTCAAGCATACGGAAGAAGGTTTCATCGACATTGGTTATCACCTGCCGCAAGAAGACAGGATTCGCTTCTTTGTCCGTGATACCGGGTGCGGCATTCCTCCCGAAAAGCAAAAGGATGTATTCGAACGCTTTGTCAAGCTAAACAGCTTTAAACAAGGCACGGGCCTCGGACTCTCCATCTGCACCATGATTGCCGGGAAAATGAACGGAAAAGTAGGTGTCAGCTCTATTCCAGGGAAAGGTTCCGAATTCTGGTTCGAAATACCCTATCAACCTGCCGGAAGCCAACCTGCATAGAAAAGCCCGCCACTGACATGAACTCTGTCAACAGCGGGCAACCTAAACCATCACCGATGTTATCCTGACTCACAATACCTATCGAAGACTAAACTGCAGTTTACCTCCCTGCACCAGTTCTTCATGAGTGATACGATATCGGGACAGTTTTTTTCCTCCCAGCTTCATCTCGCGGATATATAGAGATTCTGCCGACGGACGTTCCGTCTCTATTACCAGTTGGTCGCGTCCCCAATACTTAGGGTCGAGCTTTATGGTTACTTTATCAAATACCGGAGTAGATAGCGTATATGCCGGTTCTCCGGGACAATCCGGATAAAAGCCCATCATATTGAAGATAGCCCAAGCGGACATCGTTCCGGTATCATCATTGCCGGGAATTCCATCGGGGGCATTCTTGAAATACTTCTGCAAAAGGCGGTGCAGCTCTTTCTGCGTGCGCCACTCCTCACCCTTGAAATAAGAGAAAAGATGGGCGTATGCAATGTCCGGTTCGTTGGCAGGGTCGTACAGCCCTTCGTCGAACACGCGCTGAAGCTTGTCTACAAACGGCTTCTTTCCACCCATGAGCCGGGCAAGCCCTTTCACATCGTGGGGAACATAGAAAGTATAGTTCCAAGCATTGCCTTCGTGGAAGCCGGGGCTGGGCTCAAAATTCTCACCTTCCATAGGATTGAAAGGAGCATAGAATTCTCCGTCCGGCAAGATGGGACGGAAAGTACCGTACTCCTTACAGTAATAATGCTTGTAGCCCAGCGAACGTTCGTGGAACAGACGGGCATCCTCCTTCTTGCCAAGCGCAGCAGCTATGCGCGACAAGGCATTGTCGGCAATATAGCATTCCAGGGCATGTGAAACGGAATTGTCATACTGCTCCCGCAGAGGCACATATCCCAATGACACATAGTCGTCATTGTCCGGACGGAGCAGGTTCTCCGCCCCCGGCAGGGTGGCTCCCTTGCGCATGGCCTCGTAGGCCAGTTCTATGTCAAAGTCGCGCAGACCTTTCAGCCAGGTGTCGACGATGACGGGGATGGAAGGGTCACCTTCCATGGTCAGCGTCTCACGGCCGTAGAGTTCCCATTTGGGAAGCCAGCCGTGTTCGCGGTACATGTCGAGCATGGAGCGCACCATCTGCAATTGCCGTTCGGGATATACTAGCGTAAGAAGCTGGTGCACATTGCGGTAAGTGTCCCACAAGGAAAAGACGGTATAACGGTCGCCTTTGGTGGTCAGAATTTTGTCACTCTCCATAGCGGGATACTCCCCGTTCACATCTTGCAGGATATTGGGATGTATCAGCGTATGATAGAGTGCCGTATAAAAAACGGTTTTCTGCTCTTCCGTACCTCCTTCCACAAGGATGCGCGAGAGGTCATCGTTCCAGCAACGACGGGCTTCCTCCAGCACTTGGCTGAAGTTCTTTCCCTGCTGCTCGATATCCAAATTGAGCCGGGCATTCTCTATACTCACAAAAGAGACTCCCATCTGTACTTCCACTTGCTCGCCCTCTTCAGTATGGAATGTAAGGTAAGCGCCGATGTCATCTCCTGCCAGCTCTTTCCCGTAGCCGGTGTAAAGTTTGTAGCGTCCGTTATCGGGATCCCATTCGGCCTCCACACCGGTCATGGGGCGTTGCTTCTTCCAGTAGCCCGAAGCAGCAGGCTGCTTGTTGACACGCATCACAAAGTAGATGGGGAAAACGGCCTGCGGATTATAGCAGAAAGTACCCAGCAGCTTCATACCTTCAAACTCGCACTCACCCGTCCGACGCAGAAAAGCTCCCGATTCATTGGTCAGACCTTCGCCCAGATTCAGCAGTACATGGCTTTGCCCAGCAGGAAAGGTGAAACGCGCCACACCCGTGCGGGGAGTTGCCGTCACTTCCGTCTTCACATTGTAGCGGGTCAGGAAGTTGCTGTAATATCCGGGGGATGCCTGCTCGTCCTTATAGCGGCTTCCATACTCCTTATAATCCACGGACAACTCTCCCGTAGTGGGCATCAGCAGCAAAGAACCCAATTCCGGACAGCCCACACCGCTCAAATTGACATGCGAATATCCGGTGAAGAAACAATTGTGATACTCATAGGGAGTGGACCACCAGCGGGCATCTTTATCGTATTTGTTGTCCTCCGAGCCCATCACGTTGAAGGGCACTACGGACATCATTCCATTGGGACAGACGGCTCCCGGATTTGTAGTGCCGAAGTTGGTGGTACCAATAAAAGGATTCACATAGTCCGTCGGTTGCTTCTCCGCAGCCATAGATGCCGTGAGCATTCCAAAGGAGATGATACAGAAAGTAATCAGTCGTTTCATAATATAGTAGGGATTTGTTCTTTATTAGTTAGTGAGCACGCTACCCATGCCGGTGTCATTGCATGCACTCTGCAGCGTTACTGCAAACGGTCTGCAGTGACACTGCAAACTACTTTGCAGTAGCGCTGCAACAGCTTTGCAGTAACGCTGCATCAGCTTTGCAGTGGCGCTGCAACGGCTCTGCAGTATCACTGCAAAAAGCATGCAGTATCTTTGCAGTGATATTTCACTAAGTATAAGACAGTTACGGCAGACGTTTTTTTCAGCAATACCAAGCGCCTGCCAACTGCTTGGTGCTTACAAAATACTTGTGCGCTTCGTGAACTCCAGAATCTCGCGGATATAGCCAAAGGCAAGCCCCACTACCGTATCGGCTGCACCGTAGTATACAGCTACACGTTCTCCATCCTGCAATGCTGCGCAAGGGAACACCACATTGGGTACATCGCCTGCCAGTTCGTATGGAGCAGCAGGCGCAAGCAGATACTCACGGGTGCGGTAGAGCAACTTGGCAGGATTGTCCTTATCCAGAATAGCCGCCCCCATGGAGTAACGGAAACCGTTGCAAGTGGTTATCACGCCGTGATAGAACATCAGCCAACCTTCGTCCGTGAGGAACGGTACCGAACCCGCCCCTATCTTGGTGCATTGCCAGGCACTTTCGGGGAAAGGTGTGGGAGCCATCACATGGCGGTGTTCGCCCCAGAACTTCATGTCGGGGCTGAAGCTGATGTAGATGTCGCCAAAAGGTGTATGGCCACTGTCGCTGGGACGGCTCAAGAGTGCATATTTGCCATCGAACCTCTGAGGCAACAATACACCGTTGCGATTGAAAGGCAAGAAAGCATTCTCGCACTGGAAGAACTCCTTGAAATCGAAAGTATAGCCGATACCGATGGTGGGACCGTAGTAGCCGTTGCACCACGTAATCCAGTAGCGATCCTCAATCCATGTCACGCGCGGGTCGTATTTATATTCGGACTCTATCATGTCCGTATTCCCGGCCTTGAACTTGATTGGCTCATGCTCTATTTCCCAGTGGATGCCGTCCTTGCTGAAACCGGCAAAAATATTCATCTGCACCGCCCGGTTGTCACAACGGAACACACCGGCAAATCCGTCGCCAAAAGGCACCACTGCACTATTGAAGATACTGTTGGACGTCGGAATATGGTAACGTCCGATAACGGGATTCTGCGAATAACGCCACATCACGTCCGCACAATCTGCCGGACGCTCTTCCCAAGGGATTGAAGTAAATTTATTGTTCATAATATTTTGGATTTTTATCTTTGCACCACAGATTACACAGATGGGCACAGATTATATTCTTTTATTCAATAGTTTTTTATGCAACAAGTCTCATTCATGCTGCAAAGCTTACTTCACCTCATCGTCATGCGTAAAGGGAATGAAGTATGTTATCAGCAACGACGGTACGGCGGCCAACAGCACGTAAGTGAAGAACTTCTCGTACCCCAACAAATCACTAAAGAAACCACTCATCATCCCCGGAAGCATCACTCCCAAATTCATGATGCCGGAAGCAAAGGCGTAGTGTGACATCTGATGCTTGCCGGGAGCAATCTGCTGCATCATGAACAACGTCAGCCCCACGAAGCCGAAGCCGTAACCGAAATACTCCGCCACGATGCCCGCACCTATCAGATAAAGGTTCTCCGGTTGATAAATGGCGAGTAGCGTGTAGGCCACGAACGGAAAGTTGAACACGATGCAGAGCGAAAACAGCGTCTTCTTCAGCCCGCGCTTCGACACGTAGATGCCTGCCAACAAGGATCCCAGCACAAAAGCCGCTGAACCGAAGACACCGTTCAACGTACCGATTTCAGTAAGCGAAAGCCCCAATCCCCCCACCTCACGCGAGGAGCGCAAGAAGAGCGGTGCAATCTTCATCACAAGCCCTTCAGCAAAGCGGTAGAGGATAATGAAGCAAATGTAATAGAAGATGTGGCGCTTTGTGAAGAAATTCCTTATCACCGCCCACAGTTCCCGCATCACCTCCGCGCCCGAACGCTTGGCGTCCTGCCGCTTCTGCGTGCACGGCAACATCCGTGAATGATACCCCCCCAACAGCAACAGCAACACGGCAATGACGATAAAGATAATCATCCACGCTTCCTTATAAGCAGACATGTTCTCCTGCATAGAACGGCCTTCCATCGCCCCGAAACTCTGGGCCAGCATACCCGCCATCGCCACCAGTCCGCCGTTCGCCACCAATTTGGCGATGTTGTAGAAAGCCCCCTGCACACCGATGTACTTGGCTTGGTCGGCAGGTGACAGTTCCGCCATATACACGCCATCGCAGGCTATATCGTGCGTGGCTCCGCTGAAAGCGATGACTGCCATTGTCGAAATACTAATGGCAAAAAAGTAATCGAACTTCAACGAAAAAGCCACCAGTCCGAACAGCAATCCGCTCAACAACTGGGTGATAACCACAAAGAACTTCTTTGTGCGGTACATCTCCAGGAACGGACTCCAAAGGAACTTCAACGTCCAGGGCATCATGATGATAGAAGTCCAGAAGGCAATCTGCGTGTCGGATATGCCCAAATCCTTAAACATGAACGTAGAGACCAGGTTGACTGCAATGAAAGGCAGCCCCATGGCAAAATAAACGGAAGGCACCCAGGAAACCGGGTTACGGTAATTATTGTGATTCATAACTAATCGCACGTTATCAATTGTTTGTCTTTACCGGCTTGTCGCCCATTATCAACTCCAAAGTGCCACCGTCCGTTATGTCCTGATGCGTAAAGAACGGGCGTACCAATTCCTCGCCGTTCAACAACATCTTCTGAACATACTTGTTCGTACGACTGTTGTCCGTGGCCACCACCGTGAATTTCTTTCCATCCTTAAGGTTCACTGTCGCCTTGTCGAACAACGAGCGACCGATGGAATAGAGCGGACGGCCTGGGCAAACTTGGTAGAAGCCCATGGCATTCAGTACATACCATGCCGACATCTGCCCACAGTCTTCATTACCCGAAAGCCCGTTCGGATTGTTGAAATAAAGCGTCTGCAGTACCTCGTCCACCAACTCCTGCGTGCGCCAGGGTTGGCCCACATAGTTGTAGAAGTGAATGATATGGTGACTCGGCTCATTACCATGGGCATACTGCCCTATCAGGCCGGAAATGTCGGCAGACACTAGTTCACCTTCCAGTGAAGAATCGGCCACGAACAGCGAGTCCAACTTACCGATAAAAGCTTCACGGCCTCCCATCAGTTCCACCAGTCCCTCCACATCGTGAGGAACAAACCAGGTCCATTGCCAGGCAGTCCCCTCACAATAGTCATCACTGCGATGGTTGGAAGAGCGGGGATTGAACGGCGTACGCCAATTGCCTTTGCTATCCAGTCCACGCATAAAACGGGTAACTGGATCGAAATAGTTCTGATAGCCCTTGCTGAAATCAGCATACTTCCGTTGGTTCAGCGTGTCGCCCAACTCACCGGCCAGCACAGAGATGCACCAGTCATCGTAGGCATACTCCAAGGCCTTAGCTACTGCTTCATTATCCTTGTCGCAAGGCACGTAACCGACCTTGTTCTTCCAATATTTGGCCTGCGGCATCAAATGAGGCAATACCAAAGGATGGGTGATAATACCAGTAGTGTCATACTCCGCCACACGCAGGCAAGCGCGGTATGCCTTCTGTACATCAAAGTCGCGATAGCCCTTCATATAGGCATCTGCCACAAGGGAGGCAGCATGATAGCCTATCATCGTGCCCGTATAGTTGCCCGCCAATTCCCACATGGGAAATACACCGCCTTCGCGCTCCTTCTGGATGAGCGAGCGGATGAAGGCTTGGTTCAAATCCGGATTGATAATCGTCATCAACGGGTGGTAGGCACGGAACGTGTCCCACAAAGAGAAAATGGTATAGACGGGCTCTTCCACGCTACCCTGATGCACTTTCAAATCCATGCCAAAATAACGCCCGTCGGCATCGGTAAACAGATTGGGCTGCATACCCGTATGATAAAGCGCCGTATAGAACATGGTACGCTGGTCTTCATCCTCCGTCTCGATATCTATCTTGGCAAGGTATTCATTCCATGATTGGCGGGCTGCCCGACGCACTCCGTCAAAATCCCATCCGGGTATCTCCGCTTCCACATTCCGGCGGGCACCGTCCATATCCACAGCTGAAACACCCACCTTCACCATCACCTGCTCATCCTTCTCCGTCTGGAATTGCAATAGCACCTTGGCGGTGGGCAACAGCGGTTCCCCTTCATCCAATGCCATGGAATCGGTCACCATTGTATAAGTAAACGGTTTGGAGAACTTGGCATAGAAGTTTATGTATTGATCGAAAGCCCAGTAAACGGTTTTCTTATGTCCGCGGATTTCTGTATCACTGATGACTTCCAGCTTCATCTCTTCATTCTTCTGACGCTGGAGGCTGTAGTCAAGGTCAAGGATAAATCCTGCTTTCCCAGACTTGGGAAACGTGTAGCGATGAATGGCGGCGCGCTTGGTAGAGGTCAACTCGGCTTGTACGCCATAACGGTCGAGGAATACGGAATAATATCCCGGTTCTGCCTTCTCCCGCCCGTGCGAGAAAGGCGAGGCGTATGCCATTTGCTGGCTCTTCTTCCCCATCGCATGATAGTCCTGACGGCCCACGGTGGGCATCAGCAGCACATCGCCATAATCACCGCAACCCGTTCCACTGAGGTGCGTGTGCGAGAATCCGTTAATGGTGGAATCGGCATAGTAATAACCGGAACAAGCATCCCACTGAAAGATGCGCGTGTCGGGGCTCGGCTGAATCATCCCGTTGGGTACCACTGCGCCCGGATAGGTATGTCCGTGCCCACCCGTACCGATAAACGGATTTACGTAAGATGCATAGTCTTCCCCTGAAGAAGCCGGAGTACAGTTGCATACCGCCATGCCCAACCACAAGAGACATCCGGCTTGCCATGCAATAGATTTCATGTTTTTCATCCTAAATTTAAGTTTATTGAGACACATTCTTTTGCCTTTTATTGGTTAATAAAACAATTCACTCGGCAAAAACACTAATACTGCAGATTATTTTTTAATTTTAATTAGCAGAATAGAAGGATAAAGAATAAAGACATGTCGGTAAAAGAAAGAATGCAAGTTCTTGTAATTGGTAGTTGCAAGAACTTGCATTCATATCCAAACCGGAATCCTGCTATTTAATAGTTATCGGTTCATCCAATTCCACGATGCCGAGGGCTTTATCGCCTCCATTCACCAATCCGTCCATTCCATGACCGGAAGCATCTTTCACTTTCCACGTCTCTCCGTCTTGGAACTGGTCGGTTCCGTTCAACTTATAATAAGCAGCAAGGCCTTCCGATTTCGGGTCAACCGTAATCATGTTTTCCTTGATTTGACTCTCCGTGCGCGACACATTCCAAAGTCTGACTTCGCTCATGCGACCATAGAACGGACGTTCGCCCCACATGAATCCGGCCACCTTACCGATAAAGAAGTCGCCCTTACCGAAATCGAAGCTCGGAATATCCCAAACCGCTTCGGAAGCTTTTTCTCCATTGATGAAGATGGCAGTCTTGCCGGTAGGCTGATTGTAAGTGAACGCCACGTGATACCATTTCCCGGTTCCCAAAGCCTGAGAAACGCTGTATTCCGATTTGCCTGCAATCTGCAAATGGTCTTTCTCCAGCAAAGGTGCATCACCGATACGGAAAATCAGAGTTCCCTCGCATCCCATAACAGTATTGTTGTTTCCAAAGAAATCAATATAAATCAATGCTTCGTAAGTAACGGATGTGAATTGGGTACCGGGAAGCAAAGGTATCCTCACATAATTGTTATACACACGAGCCACCTTCATAATCCGCACGGGCTTGTGGAGGATAAAATAAACCACATCTCCCCCTTGGGAAACCGGTAGAGAAGCAGACCGTACACGCACCGGAAGCAGATAAGACTTACCTTCTTCCACCTTATCCAACTTAGAAAATTTCACCGATACCGATCCGGCATACACCTCTCCGGAAGGAACAGTGGCAACAGCATTTCCCAAATCTACGGCAGTAGCATCGAACATCTCATATTCCGTTCCATACTTTTTGTTATAAGCCTCAATTACAGAAGTATCGGCCACTTCATAAGACACCTCTACCTGCGAAGCACACAAGGATGACACACGTGCCCGCAACTCATGGGTCATCGCTTCGCCCTCTTCCACCTCTATCCGGTACTCCCTTTCTTCAAAATAGACCTTAGGTTCCAGCAAATCACTTTCGCTATCATTGCAACTGACCGACAGCATGGCTATGAAGCAAAACACCATATATTTCAACAAATATTTATTCATATCTTTCATATTCTAAAATTTGATTCACTACTTATTTTTTCCTTTGCTTTCTTTCCATTCGTTGAACACACGCTGATTAATCTGTATGGCTTGACGCATCCATTTATAATCGGGTGCATTGTCATAGTCATTATCAAAGCGATAAGCTCCCACACCGCCTTTATACCCTTCTTCCGGCATCCAGGCGGCCTGTTTCAACAATTGCCCTCCATTGGAAGCAAACGATTCGAAGTTCTCCGTGACAATGAGTTTCTCATTGATATTGCCAGGCGAATGCAAATAAGGAGAAGCTTGCCCATACGCCTGAGCTATCCAGTAATCCACATAATCTTCTATCTCAGGCAAGAAATCATTGATATGCCCGTCGATGCATAGCAGTTTATGCCCTTTGTTCTCCGGGTCGCTCTTAGGACCGATGTATTTGCCCAACTCTTTCACCACGAAACCGATGTTATGGCTGCCGATAGTACCGTCGGAATCATTGAAACCGTTACCCGGTTCCCAGTCGATATCATATCCGTCCCACTCGCCGGTCACCAACGAGTCACAGATGGCTTTGGCAAATTTGGAAAGAGCCCGTTCCAGCTCTTCCTTGTTGTTCAAGTCATGCGAAGTAAACCCCCAGAAGTCCCAGCGAGCAAACTTTCTTTCTTCTGTCAGCTTAGCTTCGCTCCAACCCTCTTCTATGGCTTTTTTTTCCACTTCATCGTATACCGAAGTAGGGGTGCGCCCTTTGCCCAAGTGTGAAAGCAGGCAGACTTCCAATAACCTGATGCCTTTCACTTTTTGCACAAACTCCTTGTCTTTCTTCTGCGCCTCAGTGATTTCATAACGTCCTGGGGCACCGCTCCACATAGATATGATATCCATACTATCGGGCACAGAAGTGAGATACCCTCTCCGCATGGCTCCCGTCGGCGCCCAGTTGGAAAACCAGCCGAACGCAACGGGGCGGCCATAATTCTTGGCGGTTTCTTTATACGCGCGCAAGTCGGCATAGTACGCTTCGCTCTCCACGTCATCTTTGGTATTGTTACCACCGATATGATCTATCTCAATGCTCTCAATATCCGTGCAGGCAGTAGCCATCAAACCAAGCAACGGAACAATATATAATAGTTTCTTCAATTTTTTCATATTTTTCTTATTTCTAACGTAAGACATCGTTTATCACTTGCAATCCCACCACAGACGGGTAGAAGATTTGTCTTCACCACCCTTCCCATTATTGAGCAACTTCAGGATGGCCTGATAGTTGGCCTCGTCCTCCGTTGTCTGATGGAAACTGGTCGGATAAATCATTCGGCGCACTCCTTTTTCAATGGTGGCTCCTTGGAACGAACCTCTGTTTGCCATCACCGGATTCAAGTCGGGATAGCCAGTTCTTCTCCACTCCGTCCAAGCCTCTTGACCGTTGGGAAAGAGCGCAAGCCACTTCTGGATAATAATCTTCTCCAATTTTTCTTCCCGGCTGCCTTCAAACTTGACTGTAACGGCACGAGGGGCGGAAAAACTGCAAGAGTAAGAACCACCGAACTCATGCTTGATTGGTACATTGCCGGAGTTCATGTAATCATCGACCGAAGCTGTCACCCCGTTTTCCTGGAACGACATCCCAATACCTTGCTTGTAGAGCTCGTCGGCATTACCGAATTCACCTCCCCACACCAAAGCAGCTTCAGCACGTAAGAAATAGACTTCGGAAGCACGCATCCAATAGGTCGGAGTGTCACCTTTGATATTCGGCTTTGAGAATGTCGTATAGACATCGTTCTGCCCGTAAAGATGCCCGGCAGGAATGGCTTGATATTTCTTGCCATCGAATGCCAACTGTCCCAAAGTACATTTGTCATCCACCGGTTTGAAGTAAGCGCTCAGACGTGGGTCTTCGTAACCCATCAGGTAAGAGAACATGGACGACCCCATGCGCGATTCATTGTACTGCTCGGCCAACCACTCGATGTTGTTGCGGAAAGTGATGCCCGCACCCGAACTCATCTGCGCCTCTTCGTCTTTGGAGGTCATCACTCCGATGGAGTGTTTCACGGCCAAAGCCGCATACCGCTTTGCCAGTTCGGCATCGGCAAAACGTACGCGCATCGCCAGACGAAGCATCAGCGAATTGGCATACTTCACCCATTTCCTAGAGTCACCCGCATAAACCGCATCATAATCTCCCATAATGGTCACCCCGGCATCCGCTTTCTTGGTCAAAACCTCCACAGCATCGGCCAAGTCTTTGAACATGGCAGCATATATGTCCTTCTCCAAGTCGAAAGGAATGTTCATCGTAGCATCGGCTGCATGTGAATAAGGCATCGGCCCGAAACTCTCCAACGCCTTGTGCCAAGCCGAAATCTTCAATACTTGTGCCAAGGCAAAGACTTCGGGAGTGTCGTTCTTTTCAGAAGCGGCTTTCAATTTTTTCCACGGGTCGAGTGCATTGGTATAAGAACGTGCATAAGTACCCTTAATCCATCCGTCAATCAAATAATAACTGGTATTGTTGTTACCACCGTTCCAAGAGTTGTTTTGTGAGAAGAATCCACTCCAGCAGTCGGCAGACAGATGATAGTCGGTCTGGTACATGTTGATGATGTCCGTATCGTCGGCTTGTGTCCCTACCGGGAAGACGGTCTGCTCCATCGTTGTCACCAATCCTCCGACGGCAACACCGTCCATGGCTTCTTCCTTCTCGTTCATTTCAGCCCAATTGGTATTGATTTCCTCGTAATCGCAGGATGCCAACAATGCTAGGGCATATATTCCCGCTAAAAGCTTATATTGATTTATCTTTTTCATATTAAAAGTCGGTCTGTTATAATTTGAATTTAATACCAAAGCCAAAGCTACGCACACTTGGCTGCATAAAGTAATCGTTGCCTTGTCCGTAGGTGGCGGTAGAGGGAGTCAGTTCGGGGTCGAACGGAGCCTCGCAGTACAACATCCAGGGATTGTTGGCAATGAAGGAAACCGTCACGTCCTTCAGTACATTGCCAAACCAGCGGTTGGGCATGGTGTAGCTGAGTGTCAACTCCTGCAAACGGATGTTGGTAGCGCTGTAGACATAGTAGCCGGAGGTCTCGTAACCTCCTGTACCAATCATCTGGTAGTAGGTCTTTGCATCTACCCTGCCCTGTCCCGGCAATAATGCACCGCCATTGTCACGTGCCTCGGCCGAACGCTTCGACACGCCGAAACGGTCGAGCAATGCTTCGGTAGAGGAGGTAACCACACCTCCGAAACGTCCGTTGAGCAGGAAGCTGAGTCCGAGTCCTTTGTACGACAAGGAGTTGTTCCATCCCATATTGAAGTCGGGGGAAGTCTTGCCCAAATAGACGGGCTTACCGCTATTATCCAGTTCAAACGTACCGTCACTCTTTATCTCTACATAACCCTGATGATCTTTCTTCAAGAAGGTATTGGCGTAAATGTCGTGAATGCTGCCACCTTTCCTCAAAATGATACGTCCGCCATCTTTCACAACTTCAGAAATCTGGATGGGATCGTCCAACAAATCAGTATGGTAACCATCCACCATTTCTTTAATTCTGTTGACGTTACGCGAAAATGTCAATGTGGAGGAGAATGCCAGTCCGTTCTTCAGCTTGTCATTGTAACCCAAAGAGGCTTCCCATCCGCGGTTCTCCACATTACCGGCCTGCAAGTAAATCTGCTTGTAACCGGTAAATTCAGGCAAGTTACCCAAGAAAGTCTGGTTCTTGGTATTGGAATGGTAGTAAGTGACTTCTGCACTCAACTTGTTCCACAAACGCAAACTTAAACCGAATTCATACGAACGGGTACGCTCTGCCTTGAAGTCGGTAAACGGATAGATATAGGTAGGCTTCACCGTACCGCCGTCAATGGGAGTTGTCACCGTACCGGGAGTCAGACCGGAACGGGAAATTGGAGCGCCCACTTCGGTAAAGGAACCACGTACCTTCAAGTAAGAAATGAACCGGGGCAAATCTACCATTTCGGAAATGATGGCCGACAAACCTACGGAAGGATAGAAGAAGGACTCTTCGTCGGTGTTCACCAGACGGGAGTTCCAGTCGTTACGTCCGGTCAGCGTCAAGTAAAGCATACTCTTCCAGCCTAATTCCACATTGGCAAAGACGGCATGGTTGCGCACGCGGCTATCACCGCCCTTTTCGGAGACACGTCCATTGGCCGGGTCGATGTTGACTGCCACGAATTTATTGGGTACCAGGCTCAATGTTCCTTTATATCCTCTCTCCAATAGCCAATAGTTAGAATAGCTCCAGCCCAAGTTAGCAGCAATGCTGAAGTCCCGGATATGCTTGTTGACATTCAGCATGAAGTCGGCGTATTCTTGGCGGTCGTTATAGTTGCTGTAGCCATAATGTCCTTTCTTTCCCTCGGCAAACTTCTGGTCGGAAGTGGCGTAAATCTTGCGTTCGAAGAGCACATGCGTATCGTCCATGCGGAAGCGTGCGGCGGCGTTCAGCCAGTCGGTAATCTTGTAGGTCAGCCCCACGTTGAACATGTAGCGGCTCTTCTCGTTGGTAGCCACATTGCGGTAGGCAGTCCAGTAAGGGTTCTGCGAAGCGTAGGTAGGTTCGGACACCGGCCAGTATTGTACGGGAAACTTACGGCTGTCATCATAACGCTCAAAAGTCTTGATGTCTTCAAAGTTTTCTCCCCGCGGGAAGAGGTAGGCAGCCATCACCGGATTCCAGTACTGTCCTTGCGACACCATGTTGCGGTCTTTCTGCTTCACATACGACGCGCCCAGGTCGAGTTGCAGTTTATCCTTGAAGAAGGTGGCAGTGTTGCGGATAGTGAAGTTCAGACGGTCGTAAGAGTTATTGGGCACAATACCGGCCGAGTTGGTGGATGATACGGACGCGAACGTCTGGTTCTGCTTGGTGCCCGTGGTCAATGTCAACGAGTTGATGAAGTTGGTTCCGGTATTGAAGAAGTCGTCCTTCGGATCGTAGGCAGAAGGGGTAGCCAGCTTTTCTCCCCAGCTTTCGTACATGTCCTTTTTATTGCCGTAGGTGCTCTGGAACTCCGGTGTCATGTAGGCTTTGCTAAACTCCGTGGAAGAAGAGAACTGGACGGAAAGTTTTCCTTCCTTGCCCTTTTTGGTAGTAATCAGAATCACCCCGTTGGCGGCGCTGCTACCGTACAAGGCGGCTGCCGAAGGGCCGCTCAACACGGAGAGGCTTTCGATGTCTTCGGGGTTGAAGTCAGCAATACCTTCCGTTCCGGCCTTGCCCTCACCCATGATACCGCTGTCCGTATTCCCCATATTGGTGTTGAACAAAGGGATACCGTCCACCACGTAGAGTGCATTGTTGTCGCCCTCGATGGACTTGGCTCCACGCATCACCACGCGGGTAGCTCCTCCCACGCCGCTAGCACTCTTGTTGATGCTTACACCGGCAATCTTTCCGCTCAGCGAGTTCACGAAGTTAGCATCCTTCACACGGACCAGCTCGTCTTGTTTCACCTGCTGCACGTTGTAGCTCAACGCTTTCTCGGCACGCTTGATACCCAGGGCAGTGACCACTACCTCGTTCAGCTTCTGCGAATCTTCTTCCAACAGCACATTCAGGATTCGATCGTCTATTATCTTGATTTCCTTAGTAGTATATCCCACATAAGAGATTTCGAGAACGTCCCCCTTGTTTACCGCCAAGTTGAACTTGCCGTCCAAATCAGTAATGGTACCGGCAATGGTATTCTTCACCTTCACGTTGACGCCAATCAGCGGTTCGCCGGTAGCATCCTTGACCACGCCGTCCACCTTGATTTTGGGTTCTTGTTGCTTTATCTGTTTCGTGGACAAGATTATCTGATTGTCTACCAATGTATAAGTGACATTTGTTCCACGAAACATGTCATCCAGGATCTCTGTTATCTTTCCCGACCGGCTGTTTACCGAAACAATGCGGTCTGCCTGAATCGTCTTGTTATTATAGAGGAACACATAGTCGGAGTTCTCCTCTATCTTATTCAATACATTTTCTATGGAAACACTCGACATAGAAAAGGAGCCTCGCGTCCGCTGGGCGTACCCGTTACTGGCAGGAAGCTGTAATACAACAGCAAAAAGTAGTATTAGACTTATCCTCATAGGTAAAGGAAGTTTTAATTTTAAGGTATATTTAAGGCATACTGCACTAAATGAATGATTATTTTTCATACATTTGCGGTTAACTAAAGTTTATTACTAAATGAACTAAGGTTTGATTCACGGCTTCTTGTCTGCTAAACCAAAATCCGTGAGTTTTTTAATGAGTAGGGAAGAAAGCTGTGGGGACAGTTTTCTTCCTTTTTTGTTTTTGCTCTTCTTATGCTATATCATAGGCTCTTTATGGTTTTAAGGGTTACTAATATAAGTTTACTATAATCCTAGCCTTCGTAAGGGTATCGTCTGCCTGCTGCGCAGCATCTTCCACCCTCCACTTCAAGGCTGCCGACTTTGCCAGATAATCCAAAATCTGCTGCAAGGTCTCTTTGTGGAAAGTCGCCCGGTACTTGTATTCCTTTCCCAACCTATTGTCAAACTCAATATCCACATTGAAATGCCTTGAAAGCCTTTTGAATATCTCTTCCAACGTCGCATTCCTGAAAATCAGCTTTCCGTCTTTCCAAGCCACCTTCTCGTAGACATCCACTTTATTTTTAATCCATTTCCGACTGTTCCGATTGTAAAGCAACTGCTCTCCGGGTAACAATTCCATTGTCTCCTGATTGGGGGTTACCACATTTACCTTACCTTTCTCCAACACCGTACCAATAAGTTCTTCATCCTCGTAGGCAGCCACGTTGAACTTCGTTCCGTATACATATACACTCAATCCATCCAGTGTGTTCACATAAAAAGGACGTTTCTTGTCGGCCTGCACTTCAAAATACGCTTCCCCTTTCAGTTCCACGCTCCGATTGTCTTTCCTGAAAACTATGGGATAACGCAAGGTACTTCCCGCATTGAGCCACGCCACCGAATGGTCAGGAAGCTCATAACGGATGACCGAACCTTTGGCAGCCGTGACTTCGGCGTAGCAGTCTACCGCTTCCGGTCCACTGAAATATAAGTAGCCCAACGTCAGCGAAATCATCAGCAAAGGTAACGTCAAGAATGCGGCATAGCGCATCAAGCTATCATACATCTGCCTACCCCGCTTTTTCCTTATCAACTGCTGTGTCCGTTCAAAAGCTTTGGCCACATCAATTGATTCCATTTCCCGGATATCATCTCCCAATGCTTGTGCTTTCCGAAACAATAAATCCGAATCTAATTTTTCCATAATCTCTAAACCTTATAACCTATTTATAATTGCAATTACATAGATAATACAATCGGGAAATCAAAAAGGGACAGCTAAAACAAAGTTTTTTCAATTGGGTCCTTAATAACAAAATACTACTTGCCTATTGCCACAGCTTTGTTCTTTTAAATTTCAAAAAGAACCTTTTATTTGACTTTCTTATTGTATATTTGCCTTCGAAATACTGTAGATATATTATGAAACTATCTCTTAATGAACAAAGCAAGAAACAAGTATTCAAGCAGCTCTACGAGGAGTACTATGCCCCCTTCTGCTTGTATGCCAAGCGTTTTGTTGACAATAAAGAGACTCGCGAAGACATTGTTTCCGAAGTATTCGCCTCCCTATGGAACAACATGGACAACTTCGAGATAGACCCGAAAACGATATTGGGTTACCTCAAGATGTGCGTGAGGAACAATTGCCTGAACTACCTGAAGCATCAGGAATATGAATGGAATTATGCGGAAGTCGTCAAAAAGAAAACCCCTGTCTACGAAACGGAACCGGACAGTGTATATACCTTAGACGAAATGTACCGGATGCTGTACGGTACCCTGAACAAGCTTCCCGAGAGCTACCGCATTGTCTTCATCGAGAGCTTCTTCAAGGGAAAAACGCATACAGAAATAGCGGAAGAGCTGAACCTTAGTGTGAAGTCAGTCAACCGCTATAAACAAAAAACATTGGAATTTCTGCGCAACGAGCTAAAAGAATACATGCCGTTGCTGCTGCTATTCATTTCCCGGTAGGACTCCACCTTATTAAAGGTATTGCTCATCAGGGAATCTTGTGAGCATAATAATCCATTTACTCTTCCGGCTTCAGCGGTTCGCTGCCCATAGTCAGTTCCAGTGTACCGCCGTCCACTATATCCTGATGCGTAAAGAATGGAGTCTCCAGCTTATTGCCGTTCAGCACAATGCTCTGCACATACTTGTTATCGCGGCTATTGTTGTGGGCTATCACCTTGAACGACTTGCCGTCTTTCAGATGAACGGTCGCCTCGTTGAACAGCGGGCGTCCGATGGAATATACCGACTTGCCGGGGCATACCTGATAGAAGCCCATCGCATTCAGAATGTACCATGCAGACATCTGTCCGCAGTCTTCATTGCCCGAAAGTCCGTCGGGGTTGTTGAAGTAAAGCGTATGCAGCACCTCATCCACAATCTCCTGCGTACGCCAGGGCTGGCCTACGTAGTTGTAGAGATGGGCAATGTGATGGCTCGGCTCATTGCCGTGAGCATACTGGCCTATCAGACCGGAAATATCCACCGAAGTCGATTCACCTTCCAGCTTGGAATCGGCAGTGAACAGAGAATCCAACTTGCCGATGAAAGCGTCGCGTCCTCCCATCAGTTCTACCAATCCGTCTACATCGTGGGGAACGAACCAAGTCCACTGCCAGGCAGTGCCTTCGCAATAGTCATCGTTACGGTGATTGGATGCGCGGGGGTTGAAAGGCGTACGCCAGTTGCCCTCACTGTCCAGTCCACGCATGAAACGGGTACTCGGATCGAAATAAACTTTATATCCCTCGGCAAAGGCAGCATACTTGTCGCGGTTGACTTCGTCGTCCAAGGCACCTGCCAGTACAGAGATGCACCAGTCATCGTAAGCATACTCCAGCGCTTTTGCCACGGACTCATTGTCTTTGTCGCAAGGCACGTAGCCAATCTTGTTCTTCCAGTACTTGGCCTGCGGCATCAGATGCGGCACAACCAAAGGATGCGTGATAATGCCCGTCGTATCGTATTCTGCCGTACGGAGGCAAGCCTTATAGGCCTCCTGCACGTCGAAGTTACGGTATCCCTTTACATACGAATCCGCTATGAGGGAAGCTGCATGATAACCAATCATGGTACCCGTATAGTTTCCGGCCAGTTCCCACATAGGCAGGACGCCGCCCTCGCGGGACTTCTGGATGAGCGAACGGATGAAGGCCTCGTTCAGTTCTGGATCGATAATCGTCATCAGCGGATGATAGGCACGGAAAGTGTCCCATAAAGAGAAAATGGTGTAGACAGGCTCGTCCACCCTGCCTTGATGGGGCTTCAAGTCCATACCAAAGTAACGTCCGTCGGCATCGGTAAATAAGTTGGGCTGCATGCCCGTGTGGTAAAGTGCCGTGTAGAACATGGTACGCTGGTCGTTGTCCTTCGTATCGATGTCAATCTTGGAGAGATAAGTGTTCCACTGCTGGCGGGCAGCACGGCGCACACCGTCAAAATCCCATCCGGAGATTTCGGCTTCCACATTCTTGCGGGCACCGTCCATATCCACGGCAGACACACCTACCTTTACCAATACCTCCTCATTGGGCTCCGTCTGGAATTGCAGTAAAGCTTTAGCTGTAGGCAGAAGCGGACCGCCTTCGTCCAATGCCATGGAGTCCGTGACCAGCGTATAGGTAAATGGTTTGGAGAACTTGGCGTAGAAGTTGATATACTGGTCGAAAGCCCAATATACAGTCTTCTTGCGTCCACGGATTTCAGTATCGCTGATTACTTCCAGCTCCATCTGTTCATTCTTCTGGCGCTGAATGCTATAATCCAAGTCGAGGATAAAGCCTGCATCTTCCGCTTTCGGGAAGGTATAGCGATGAATCGCCGCACGTTTGGTAGAGGTCAGTTCGGCTTTCACCCCGTAGCGGTCCAAAAATACGGAATAATATCCCGGTTCGGCTGTTTCATTCTCGTGGGAAAAGGCAGAGGCGTACGCCATCTGCTGGCTCTTCGAGCCCATAGAGTGGTAATCCTGCCGCCCTACAGTGGGCATCAGCAACACATCCCCGTAATCGGCACAACCCGTACCGCTGACGTGAGTATGTGAAAATCCGTTGATAGTAGTATCTGCATAGTAATATCCGGAGCAGGCATCCCACTCGTAGATACGCGTGTCGGGGCTGGGCTGAATCATTCCGTTGGGAACTACCGCTCCGGGATAGGTATGCCCATGTCCGCCCGTACCGATGAACGGATTGACGTAAGACGCATAGTCCGGTGCCGTCTGGGTACAGCTGCAAACCGCCCCCAGCAGAAAAAGTCCGCCCAACAGTATGGAACTAGATTTCATGTTTTTCTTCATATTGTTTATTGTATAAGTAAGTGTATAGCTTCATAATAGAATCTTGTTATATGAGAATGCTTGAGGAGGGCCGCCCCATTACTTTGAGCAAAGCCCTCCTTTGTTTCATGTATGAAAAGGTTCAAGCATCCATTTTTCCGAAACCTCAGTTTACGGAAAACATGGCATCAGCGTACCTTCTTCATCGTATAGTTCTCACTCACGAAGTAAGGAACATCGGGGAAGATGTCGTTCTCAATCTCACCGCCTACATACTTATAAGGGTTGATAGCCCATCTGTTGCCCAAACCATAGATACGCATATCACCGTTAGGAGCAATATCGCCATCCATGGAATAATTATCATACTTAGGATATGCTTTCCACTGGAAGGCATTACTATAAGTACCGAAATGCATCTTGTAGGTAGCAGGGTCTTCAGCATCGCCCTCATGAATGGTTTGCGGATAGATGAGCAGTGCACCGTTATAGTAATCGCAATGCATCGGATACTTACCGGTAATTTCGGGGAAAGTACCCCAGTTGTAAACTACATATCCGGTACCTTCTTCATCTTTCTCTATAATTACATTCTTCTCAAAATCCTGACTGCCTTTCCAATCCCACCAGCGAGGATTGCCTTCTTCATCCACATAGGTAAAGAGGGAGTTACTGGAAGTTACTTTCCATTCACCGACCAAATCTTCATAGCCCATCATCTTTCCTTGATAAGCTTCACCAGTACGGTTCCAGTACTTACCGCTCCACTCCACTTCATCATCAAAAAGTACTTTACTTATTTCCGAAAGCAGCGTATAATACTGATACATCAGCGGTTTGGGATTGTAGAACATCTGAATGCCATAACCTTCATCTTTCACTTTTTGGAATTTGCTCTTGTCAAATCCATTCCAACCTCCGTTCAACTCATCATTAATCTTCCAAGGCAGCGGAGCATACTTGGATTTGGGCAGGTTCTCAAAATGAGACGCTTCACGGCCAAAAGCTCCATTAGGATTCTGATTCTGGTAATAACCATAGGTCATATAGTCCACAATATCACCAACTTTCACACCTTCTACCTCGCCATCGGGAGAATCAAGCGAACCATATTCATACACACCGATCAGTTTATCTCCAAATACCTGGCGGCACTCATAAACCAAACGTGCGAAGTTGGCACGTGAACGTTTTTCGAAGCCGGGACTGGGGTTGGAGTTGTTGTAACTGGTGTACTCATCATCAAAGTCAATGCCATCCAAACCATAGATATCCAAATAAGCCTTCAGTTCCTTGGCAAAGTCTTTGGCGGCAGCTTCAGAAAGGTTACCCATACCGGCCTCATCATGGTTGCCAAGAATAGTCATAGCCACCTTAATGCCCTTAGCCTGCAAAGGACGGATGAACTTATCCGCATTTCTCAGCAAGAAAGAAACCTGGTCATTGCAAAAAACATGTACGCGACCGGTCTTGCTATCCACATTGATATTGGCAGCAAAAATGCTGACTACATCAAAGAAAGGCTTTCCGTCGCTCTTCATGGTATATTCACCCATATTCAAGATGTTCTCGTCATTTACTTCCACAAAGCAATGTGTAAGTATATCACCCTTACTGATACTCTCAGGAATAGCAGCCAAAGGCTTTACCAAGTAAATATATTCCTGATTGTTTGTAGAAACTTCCACACCGTTATTGGCAGATGCAGAAACGGCAACAGCATAAGTTTGTCCGATTGTGCCTCCTGCATTGATATTCAGTTCCACAGAAGCCGACTTCTGTTCGCCCGCCTTGATAATGACAGTTCCACCGTTCGCCAGACTCAACTTATCGGCGGGATACATTTTATAGCTTGTTCCATTCTTCTTATTATAAGCTTCCAAAACGTCTTCGTCCACTTTGAAGGTCACCGTAACATCCTGCTCTGCAGCTTTGCTCAGTTCAAAATAGAGATGTCCGGTAGCAACCTTGTCGCCAAAAACGGAAATCGGAGTAAGTTCACGTGCACCAGCGGCAGACTTTACATAACCATACACGCCATCCACAGTATCCAGCTTGTCGCTGTTGCCGGTGTTGATGACAACATCATCTTCACAACCGGTAAAGCATATTCCTGCACATGCAAAAGCCATTGCCAGCAAGCCTGATTTTACATGATTCATATATTTCATAATCAATATCTTTTTATTTGAATTAAGGTATAACTAAATTATTTGGCGGGCAGTTCCACAGCAGTCCAAGTCAATGGTTCAACTGCAGTAGCATTGTTCTCATTTCCGCTATAGTCATGAATGGCAGTACCGGCACCTTCATCGAACTTCCAGTAAGAAACCAGTCCGTCAGCATCCGGATCTACCTGGTAGAAGTGGTCCTTTGCATTGATTTCTGCTGATGTCAACACCTTGTTCCAGATACGTACCTCTGAGATGTTACCTTCCAACCAGCGGTCACGATTGTATGAATGACCAATCCAGAATCCGTTACCTTCATCAGTCATAGTCTGCCCCCAGTTCACAGCACCGCAGTCCAAAGTAGTCTCCAACATATTCTTACCATTGATGTAAACTATAACAGTTTTTGCATCCGCATCGTAGGTCACAGCTATATGTGTCCATTCATTTGTCGGAATAGCCAGACTCTCATCAGTCACATTGCCACTGCTTGTAGCCACCTGCAATTGGTTCTGAGGAATTCCGGCATCACCGATACGGAGCAGGAACTTGCCTTCGATACCCATAATGGAAGTCAGCATCTTGTCGAACTTGCTTACGCGAATCAACGCTTCTGCCGTCAGTTTATTCATATTATTGGCTACATCCGGATTGGTCCAAGTTACGTAAACCAGATTCTTGGTAATATCAGGAACCGTATTAATCAATGCAGCACCCTTCAGCACGTAGTACATAGTACCGGAGCTCTTCAAGACTCCGATACTTGCCTGGTCTACCGTAACCGGCAATACATATACCTTCTCACGGTCCAGTTCCGTCAAGTTCTTGAAGCTGACAGTGATGTCATCTGAAATGACAGCACCGGCCAAAATGGTAGCCTGCGGAGTTTCTACCGTATAATAATTTTCCGGCAGCGCCTCGGCTGTGTCATAATAGGTGGCGTTATAAGTAGCTACCAAGGAAGGGTCCGCCTTCAAGGAAATAGTTATGTCCCGTGATTCAGGGCGAGCCATTGAAATCCGGAATGAACCTTCCGTATCGGAAACTGTGTTTTTCAACAACACAGTGCTGGTCATCGCCGAGCTGTTGATATACACCTGATTATCGAAATTCTCAACGTCATTATCATTACAAGCAGCAAATACACCTGCCAATAATGCCATCGATACTAAATATATACTTTTCAGTTTCATGATATTCTTTTATTTTTTAGGAGCAGGATTCATAATATTGATAGCTTCTCTCACGTATTGGTAGGTATTGGTTGCATTGTAGTAATCATTCTGCATGTTCTCAATAGCCAAACCAGCTTTTATAAACTCAGCAGACGGCTCTGTCACCCAATAAGCGGCTTCCGACAGAGCTCTCAAAGCATTGTAATATCCGGTAGTCTTATCAGTTGTATCCAGAGAGATGGTAGATGCCGATACAATGAAGCGGTCAGCCGGAACACCGTCTGCCATCAAGGCCTGAAGCGCTTCTATCCCCAGTTGGGCAACATCCGTGACATCATTTGTAATCAAGATGATATGGTCACAAGAAGACAGTACAGACTGACCTATCAGGTTGGCAGGATACCCCTGGAACACCAGCTTCTTACCCGAATTGGCGCTCTTCCAGTTGGCTATCACACTGAAAAAGGTATCTTGATTTGCCTTTGCTTCAGCCTTGTCAGCTTCGGACATGTAGATAGGATTGCTGCCGCGATATTCAGCAACAATGCCGTCGAAAGGAGCTTCCAGAGCAATCAATCTGTTCAACTCAGCAGAAAGATAAGCCGAGAATGTGGACGTTTCCGTTCCTTCCTTCACCTTGTCGGTATGTTCCTTCAAGATATTGTCATAACTGATAGAGTAGAATACTTTTGTTCCTTTCTCGTGTACACTTACAATGTCTTTCAGTTCGAATTCCACTAAATCGGGAGTAGTCACAATAATTACGTCCAGACTGTCAGGCACATCTGACATGTGTTGCCCACGACTGAAAGGAACTTTCTCACTATTATCAAACCAGCCGTACACAATCTTATGGTCAGAATTCTTATATTCCTGCAAGTTCTTCAGATACTTGGCATACAATTCGGGAGACTGTTCGTCGATTCCGGGTTCTGCCAAATTGATGCTTTCTGTATCTGTCCAGTCGGAGCAGGCAGACAATGCCAATACGGAAAAAGCTGCCAGCGCAATTCCTTTAAATGATTTCTTATATAATTTCATAATTATTCAGCATTTATTGTTATTATTTACGTGCCCACCATACATCAGTAGCCATGTTGTCCGGTCCACCCAGATAATTGCTTACTGCATCCTGCACGTTTTCAGTATTATTTGTATATTCTTCAGAAGGATAAGGCATGCGACGTGCACCTTTCTCGCTGTCAACAATTCCATTACTCTTATTGCCTTCGCTGGTTGCAGGCAACAGTTTGGGATAACCCGTACGACGGTAATCAGCCCAAGCCTCGTTGCCTAACGGCCAGTTAGCAATCCATTTCTGAGTAATGATACGCTCCTGCTTTTCCTCTTTGGATGCTCCCTCATTCCATTTGATGGTAATGTTTGAAAGGTTCTTTTCATACGTATTAAGACCAGCAGGATCCTTATAAAGGGCAGGGACACTGCTTCCATCAGCCAGATAACTATCTACCCCCGTAGCTCCCCATTGTTCAAAAGAAAGGCGGACACCTTGTTCATAAAAATCAGCCGCAGTTCCTTTCATGCTGAAACCATAGACTGCAGTAGCTTCAGCGCGCAAGAAGGCAACTTCCGCTGCATTCATCCAAAGCACAGGGTCTGAAGAGGAAATCTTCACCCGTGAATAATTTATGAAAGATTCCCTCGCTTTGCTGAGATCGATACCACGGCGTAATCCTACATAAGACTCTCCCTCCCATTTGGATTCTTCAAAATAGCTGGCGCGGCGATTGTCATTGTAACCGTTCATGTAACAGATGATGTCAGCAGCAGGATGGGTATCACCGCCTGATGCTTCTTCATTATAACGCACTGCCATAAACAGCGGGTTGCTGATTGTTCCGAAATACTTCCATGTAGCATTGTCTGCATTTGTTTCAATCAAGCCCAGTTCATGATTCACTGCGCTTTCAGCCATCTCTTTGGCCTTGGCAGGACTTACATTGGCAATGCGAATAGCCAGACGCAACTTCAACGAGTTGGCAAATTTCACCCATTTCTGTACATTACCGCTGTATACGAAGTCTGCAGAAGCGACCAACGCCGCGTTTCTGTTCTCGGTCAGCACCTCAATGGACTCGTCCAGTTCCTTGAAGAATGCATTGTAGACTTCTTCCTGCGTATCATAAGGAATAGTTATCTTGCCATCCTGACCAATCTTGGAATAAGGGATGGGACCGTATGTATCAGTCACGCGGCTCATGGCAGCAACCTTTATGATTTGTGCAATAGCATAGGGAACCGGATTGTTGGTATTCTCCGATACTTGTTTCACTGTGCTCAAGTTAGCATATAATGTCGAGATGATACGGTCACTCATCAAGAATACGCGTGTCCAGTCATTCGTAGCATTAAAATTGGATATTGTATTGGACCAGCCGGCATTTGAATCGGCAAAATAACCTCCCAACGGTCCGCCCAACAAACAATCGGTAAATTGTGCCGTATTGACGTCTGACGAAATAACCGTACTTGCCAAGTTACTCATGGCAGAACCCAGTGCATAATCATCGGGAGTCAAATCGCCCGGTTGATAAGGATTGGAATTGATATCCATATAATTGCCGGTGCAGGACATAAAGCCCATAACCAATGGAGCAATAATCAATTTATTTATTATATTTCTCTTTTTCATATCGTTTGGTATTAAAATTTAAAGCTCAAGCTAAAGCCGATGTTACGCAAAGCCGGCATCATGAAATAGTCGATTCCCTGATAGAAGTTATCGGTAGAAGCCACACTTTCTGGATCGAAAGGAGCCTTGCTGTAAATCATCCATAAGTTGCGGCCTACCAACGAAACCTTGATATCACACACATCGTTCAACAACTTTTTGGGAATAGTGTAACCCAAGGAAACTTCCTGCAGGCGAACGTTGGTAGCAGAGTAAGTATAGTATTGGGGAACAGCTGTACCACTACCGACTACACCATACCATGTTTCGGGATTTACCTTGTCCTTGCCATTCACCAATACGTAACCTAAATCACGTGCATCCGCAGAAGCCTCAGACACACCATAGTAATCCAACATGGCTTGTGTACGTGAGTAGACCACACCACCCAAACGGGCTGAAATCAAAAAGCCTGCTGTGAAATTCTTCCAGATGAAGTTGTTACGCCAAGCCAAATTCCCCTTAGGAAGTACACTTCCCAATTTGATGTATTTGTCAGGATCGGTAATGGTTTCCGTAGCAACTGCTCCGTTCTGGTCTACAAAAATCTGTCCATTGGCATCACGCTTCATATCTCTCAGAGAGTAAAGGTCCCCCATGCTTCCTCCCTCTTTCAGCAAGAAGCGGGCATCACCTAAACCACCCATATTCAACGTGCTCAAAGAGAACAACTCACCGGTAACGGGGTTGATGGCTTTGTCTGCCAGTGTCAAAATCTTATTCTTGTTGCTGGAAAAAGTTATACCAGTATCCCATGTAAAGTCCTTCCAAGTATTCTTATAGTTCAGTGACAACTCAATACCGGAGTTACGTACGGCACCGGTCTGGATATACAAAGCCGACCAACCGCTGACAGGCAACTGCGGATTGAATGTCTGATTCATAGTCTTGGCATTGTAATATGTCACATCCAATTCAAAATTTTTGAGGAAACGCATGTTCAAACCGATTTCCCAAGAATTGGTACGCTCAGGCTTCAGATTATACAACGGATATTGAGTCGTGATACTCCATTGACCGGAACTTGAATTCCATTCGTAGTGAGGATTAGCCAAGTATCTGGAGAAAGCACTACCAACAGATGCCCATGAACCACGAACCTTTATAAAAGAAAGATAATCTTTGTTCAAGTTAGGCATCAGTTCAGACAGTACAACAGAACCACCGACTGAAGGATAAAAGAATGATTTACTGTTGGAGTTGGGACCTGCCAACTGTGAAGGCCAGTCGTTACGTCCGGTCAGCGTCAAGAAGTAAGTATTCTTGTAACCAAGCTCAGCCGAAGCGAAGAGAGACTGAGTCTGTTCACGCCATCCCTCCTGCAAGCGCTGTGTCTTGCTGGCACTCAGGTTCTGGATAGCAAAGTAGTTGGTTAGACCTACCGGTTCACCACCGAAAGCATCACCACCGTCAGCAATCGGACCACGTGTTTTCATTGCATCCGAACGTATATCGGAGAATGAACCACCGACGTTGGCCTGGAGTGACCAGTCTTCACCGAAATATTTGTTGATACTCACCAGGAAGTCAGCATACAACTGTTTGTCCTGCGTCTTAGTAATACCATAAAGACCTCGTGAAGAACTCTCGGTGAGCTGAGTATTGGTAGAAGCATAAAACTTTTCTGTATAGTCATTATTGGAGTTATCCAAACGTACACGTCCTGAAACAGTCAGCCAGTCCAGAATCTTATAGCTCAAACCGGCATTCAGCATATAGCGATCCTTCTTGTTCTGGCGCAAATTGCGGTAGTTAATCCAATAAGGATTCTGCATTACCATACCTTCGTCCCCTACCGGCCAATATTGCGTATAAATCTTACGGGCAGCGTCATAGCGCTCATACATGCTGATATCCGACCAGTCGTTGCTGCGCGGGAACAAATAAGCACCCACCAACGGGTTATTGTAGGTACCCTGGTTCGTCATGTTCTGGTCATTCTGCAGAATATAGCTTGCACCGAAGTCCAAAGTCATCTTGTCGTCCAAGAAAGTAGTGGTATTACGTACCGTGAAGTTGTAACGGTTGTATTTGTTGTTGGGAACAATACCCTTAGAGTTTACGGCAGCAGCCGATGCATACGTCTGGTTTTTTTCTGTACCAGTTGACAAAGAGATGCTTTCCGTCCCTACAATACCCGTCTGGAAATAATCATCTTTCGGACTGTAATTGTAATTATTGGCTGCAGACAAAGGAGCTCCCCAGCTCATGGCTCCTGAAGTGCTCATCACACCACCGGTTCCCGTACCATACCGGTTTTGGAAGCTCGGCATCACAAACGGATTGGTGAATTCAGTATTGCTGCTGACAGTAAGACTCACCTTACCTTCTTTACCTTTCTTTGTAGTGATGACAATGGCACCGTTGGCAGCTTCCGAACCGTACAAGGCAGCAGCGGCGGCGCCAGTCAAGACCGACATTGACTCGATGTCTTCCGGGTTGATGTCAGCAATCGGTTCTGAAGATCCCTGGGAGTCGAACTCCTTACCTCCGGCAGTACCACGGCCAGAGAAAATAGGCACACCGTCAATTACATAAAGTGCATTGGAAGACTGCATGATGGATTTCGTACCACGCATCACTACCTTTGACACGCCACCCACACCGGATGAAGAAGCATTGATATTCACACCTGCTACTTTACCACTCAATGAGTTCACAAAGTTGGCGTCTTTATTGGAAGTAATGGCATCTGTATTCACCTGCTGTACATTGTAGGACAATGCCTTTTCCGAACGCTTGATACCTAGGGCAGTAACCACAACTTCTTCAAGCTGTTGGGTATCTCCGGCCATCATCACATTAATCGGTGCATTACCTTTCACGGGAATTTCCTGCGTAGTATAACCGATATAAGAGAATACGATCACCGGATTCGCTTCCGTAGTGGTCAACGTAAAGTTACCGTCGAGGTCGGTAATGCACCCGTTGCTGGTACCTTTTATCAATACATTCACACCAATCAGAGGTCCCATGTCATCTGACACGACTCCGGTAATCGTCCGTTCTTTCCCTTGTTGGTTGCCCTCTTGAGGAGCAGCAGACTTTTCAGAAAGATAAACGATGTTATCCTCCACTTTATAGGAAATGTCTTTCCCTTTGAGAATAACATTCAAAGCATCTTCTATAGACGCATTGTTCACTTTGACGTTTTCTACCGGCAACGCAGCCAGTTTGTCGTCATAAAAAAATTGATACTTGGATTGAGACTTGATTTGTTCAATGACTGTCCTCAATGTGCCGCGAGACACATTCAGGTTTAATTGGGCAAAGCCCCACTGGATAGAAACTGCCATGAACAACAAAACTAATAAAGCCCGCATGAACGTCGAACTCCGAAAAGCATAATTGTCTTTCATAAACACAATTTATAGGTTATACAATAAATTACTTCGAGAGATTCATTCTCTCGCATTCCTATATAAAACAACAGACAATGAAAATACACTTACTGAAAAAGTATCTTTTTTATCATTAATCCTAAAAAAAAGAGTTACCCCGAAAATAAGTTGATATATCATTTTGCTCAATATTACTAACGAAGTAAATAATTATTTCCACCTGATTCAAGAAAAACACCTATAATACAGATAGTAAATAACAAAATGATATATCAACTTATTTTCGAGGCAACCCTTTTCTTACTATATTATTACTATTCTTTACTTCTTCAGTTCATTCGAGAAAGAATAAGGATAATCTTCCGGCTGCGTACCTCTCTTCATATTAGGCTGGCTGCCCATATCAAACCTCAAGGTACCGCCATTCTGCAAATTGCCATGCGTCAGATAATTCCTGGAATAATCCACGCCGTTCACCTTGAGAGACTCGATATACATGTTCTCCGGTGAGTTATCCGGAGCGTCAATTGTCAGGGACTTACCGTTCTCGAAATGGAGGGTAGCCTTACGGAACAGAGGGGCGCCCAGTACATACTCGTCCGTACCAGGGCAAACCGGATAGAAACCAAGTGCAGAGAAGACATACCACGCGGAAGTCTGACCGTTGTCCTCGTCACCGCAATAACCGTCGGGACCGGCAGTGTACATGCGGTTCATTACCTGACGAAGCCAATATTGGGCCTTCCAAGGCTCCCCGGCATAATTATAAAGGTAAATCATGTGCTGGATGGGCTGGTTGCCATGGGCATAGTTACCCATATTCATCACTGTCATCTCACGGATTTCATGGATTACCTGGCCGTAATAGCTGTCATCGAACAAGGGTGGAACAATAAATACAGAGTCAAGCATCTCCACGAAAGATTCCTTGCCACCCATCAAGTCTATCAGACCTTGAGGGTCGTGGAATACAGACCAGGAATAGTGCCAACTGTTACCTTCAGTAAAGGCATCACCCCACTTCAATGGAGAGAAAGGAGCCTGGAACTGGCCGTCTTGATTACGACCACGCATCAGCTTGCTTTCCTTATCAAACACATTCCTATAGTTCATGGCACGTTCCGCAAAGAGTTTCTGCTCCTTCTTCGGACGGTTCAACTCTTTTGCCATGCGGTAGATGCACCAGTCATTATAAGCATACTCCAAAGTACGGGCAGTGTTCTCGTTGATTTTCACATCGTAGGGAACATAACCAAGCTTATTGTAATACTCATAGCCGAGGCGACCCGTAGAAGAGACCTCGGGATGGACATTCTTTGTACCGTTGATGAGACCTTCGTACAGCGTCTGCACATCCTCCACCTTCACACCTTTCAGATAGGCATCTGCCAGTACGGAAGCAGAGTTGTTGCCAATCATACAGCCACGGTGACCCGGACTTGCCCATTCGGGGAAGAAACCGCTTTCCTTATAGGTGTTGACAAGACCTTCCTGAATCTGCCTGTTCACTGACGGATACATCAGATTAAGGAATGGAAAGAGACAGCGGAAAGTATCCCAGAAACCGGTATCCGTATACATATAACCGGGCAGCACCTGACCATTGTAAGGGCTGTAATGAATAGGACTTCCCGCCTCATCCAGTTCATAGAATGCACGGGGGAATAACAAGGAACGATACAAACATGAGTAGAAAGTACGGTACTGGTCAAGGGTTCCGCCTTCCACATCAATACGGCCCAGCACCTTGTTCCAGGCATCCTGACCTTTCTGAACCAATGTTTCCAAATTGTCATTGCCAAGCTCCTTCAAGTTACGGTCAGCCTGCTCAAAACTGATGAAAGAAGAGGCTACACGGGCATGTACCACTTCACCCTTGCGGGTTTTGAAGCCGATAACAGCACCGGCGTGTCCGGCTTCCTGCTCAACCTTATTCTCGGTCAAGACGCCATCGGCTACAGACGCCTTATAAGTAAAAGGCTTGTCGAACTCTATCACGAAATAGTTCTTGAAGTTCTCGGGAACACCGCCGCTGTTACGGGTAGTATAACCGATAATACGATTCTGTTCCGGAAGTATCTTCACATAAGAGCCCTTGTCAAAGGCATCAACAACAACGTATGAATGATCATTTTCAGGGAAAGTGAAACGGAACAATACGGCACGGTCGGTAGGGGTGAACTCGGTAACCACATCGTGTTCGGCAAGATATACCTTATAATAATGAGGAAGTGCCACTTCGCCCTTGTGGGAGAACCAGCTTGCACGCTTCTCCTCATCAAACTCGGGCTTGCCAACCACCGGCATGATGGAGAACTGCCCGTAGTCGTTAATCCAGGGACTGGGCTGGTGTGTCTGCTTGAAACCACGGATCTTGTTCGCGGTATAGACGTATTGCCAGCCGTCACCCATCTTACCAGTCTGAGGAGTCCAGAAGTTCATACCCCAGGGACGTGCGATCGCAGGATAGGTATTACCGGTGGAAAGCTCGAAAGTAGACTGCGTGCCGACAAGAGGACTGACATACTGGGTAAAGTCCTTGGCATGCAGCCACAAGGAACTGCTCACAAAAAGAAACAATAGGATTAATTTTCGCATAATATTAGAAAGTTGTTAGTATTAAATAAATTCTTCTCGTCATATCTCGGATTTGTGCGGCCTTCCTACTTCATTGAGGAGAGGAAAACACTGTTCCCCACAATTTTATACTCCAATGGAATGGCATTCTTTATCAGATTCAGCACAGCCCCCACACTCTCTTTTTTCTTCAGTGTACCCGAGTAGGTCTTGCTTACATCTATGTTCGGTGCCAGAATTATCCTCACCCCATACGAATTCTCCAATGTACGCGCAATGGTGTATAGGTCAGCCTTCTCAAAGACAAACTCATTATTGTGCCAGTTTTCGATTCCCGTATCCACCTGCTTCACCACCAGACGCCTAGTCATTCCGTTCAGCTCGGCTTTCTGTCCGGGGGCAAGGATAATCATACCCTCGCCATGATTGCCTTTCACCTCTACTTCGCCTTTCAGAAGGGTAGCTACTGCAGACATCTTAGCCTTGTCAGACTTGAGGTTGAAAACAGTTCCCAATACTCTGACCTGCATGGCCTCACTCTGTACGACAAACGGTTTTTCCGGATTCCTCATTACCTCAAAATATCCTTCTCCTTCCAGATAAACCTTTCTTCCCTTCCCTGCAAACTCATACGGATATTTCAAGGTAGTATTTTTATTCAGCCAGACTTTTGTGCCATCCGGCAGTTTCAATTCCTTAATCTTATCATGAGTGGTGACAGCCAGTAATGTTTCCGGCTGGCTATAAGTCTGATAAAAAAGATAGCCGAAAGTACCCAAAAGGAAGAAGCCCACAAATACGGCCGCATACCGCATCCATCCAACCATCCTCCGTACCTTGTATTGTTTCGTCTTCTCTTGTTCCAACCTTTTAAACAATCGCTTTTCGACCTTTTCTATGTCTTGTGCATTCGAAGTATCCCCCAGTCTCCCCAAGTGGTAAATCTCCTCCAGCCTGAACAATTCGCGTGCATTCTCACCCGACCCTTCCAGCCAGGCGTTCACCTCACGAAGTTCATCTTCCGTACATTCACCCATAAGGAACTTGGCCAATATCTCCTCATTCAACTTATTCATTCTTTCCTTCATTATGATAATAAAACAACGCTGCTCGCAAAAACACTTACTTTCCCGATGAAAAACAGAGCCAACATCAGGTTCAGATACCCCAGTTTATCGCGCAGCAACTTCAAAGCTTTGTACATGTGAGCCTCCACCGTACGCAATGACACTCCCATCGTATCAGCTATCTCCTTATTCTTCATATCATGCAGATAGCTGAGTTTGAATACCATCCGGCACTTGTCCGGCAATTCATTGATGGCATCGGACAGCTTCCTTCTGAGTTCGGCATCCTCTATCCGTTTCACCACATCATTGCTGTCGGGTTGATAGAACTCAACCCTCTTTTTATGGATTTCGAGCATGACAGCCTCATAGCCACTTACAATGTCCCGATGCTTCAGAACGTTCAAGGCACGGGTATACACCGCCCTATACAAAAAAGCCTGAATCTGCTCTCCCACCTTCATGGTATCTTTCCGCTTCCACAGCTCCACGAAAACATCCTGCACCACATCTTCCGCATCTTCTTCCCCCACAATGCGTGTGGCGTAGAACAGCAGATTGGTATAATACCTGCGGAAAAGGGATTTATATGTCAAGTCGAAATGTTCATCCATATTTTAGCCGGTTATCGGGGGCTGTACCATGCATCACCTGGCTTATCCCCCATTTCAAATTCGAAAACACTTCCATCCATTATCTGTTCATGCGTAATATAACTTTTGTCATAGCTCTTACCGTTGAGTTTGACAGATTGAATGTAGCAATTTTCCTTGCTCACCGCCGGTGCCAGTACCTTAAAGGTCTTTCCACCAGGCAGGTGCATCTTCATTTCCGGATATAGGGGGGTACCGATTTCATATTTTCCGCCAACCGGGTCTACCGGATAAAAGCCCATCGCACTGAACACATACCAAGCAGACATCTGTCCGCAATCCTCGTTGCCACACAAACCGGCAGGAGTGTTCAGGTAGAGTTCATGCATCACCCGGGCTGCATATTTCTGGGTTTTCCAAGGTTGATCCACAGCATTGAACAGATAAATGACGTGATGGCTAGGCTCATTTCCATGCGCATACTGGCCAATCATTCCGGTGCTGAAAATAGGCAGCTCATCATCTGCAGAAGAATTATAGGTAAACATACTGTCCAGCTTCTGGGCAAACCGTTCCTTACCTCCGGTCAAAGCTATCAAGCCGTCAATATCCTGCTGTACAGACCAGAAGTACTGCCAGCCGTTGCTCTCGCAGATGTGCGGAGTATAGTCGTCCGGCGAGAAGTTCCGGATAAACTCTCCCTTGTCATCACGGGGCTGCATGAAAGAACTTACCGGATTGTAAACATTCCGGTAATTACGGGAACGCTTATAAAACTCGTCCGCTACCTCCTTATCGCCCAGTTTCTCTGCCATACGGGCTATACAATAGTCATCGTATGCATATTCCAGTGTTTTAGAAAGTGACCAGTTTTCCGAATTATACTGATCCGTCACATTATAAGGAACATAAGCATATTTCTTATATAACCCAATGCCACGATAAGAATCGATATTGGCAGTAGCTACACAAGCCTCCAAGGCCTTTTTCGCATCGAAGTCCCCAATACCTTTCAGATAGGCATCTACAATAACTGGTACAGAGTGGTAACCTATCATCATATCTGTCTCGCTCCCCTGAAAATTCCATACGGGAAGGCGACCGTTCTGTTCGAAGAAGGCGAGGAAGGACTTCACCATATCGTTCACCCGTTCCGGCTCAATAAAGGTATAGAGAGGATGAGCCGCACGGTAAGTGTCCCACAAGGAGAAAGTACTGTAATTTGTCCAGCTCTCCGCACGGTGCACTTGCTTGTCGGGACCGTAATAAGCACCGTCCACATCACTGTAAATGGTAGGAGCAATCATCGAATGATACAAAGCCGTATAGAACTTGACTTTCTCATCACGGTCATCGCATTTTATTTCTATCCGGGACAATTGTTTGTTCCAATCATCCTGCACAGCTGCCAGGTATTTGTCGAAATCATCATCGGGTACTTCGGCTGCCAAATTACGTGCCGCCCCTTCCATACTCACACCGGAGATGGCAGTACTAACAAGAATCTGTTCTCCTTCCTTAGTCTGAAAGTCGAATCGTGCAATGACGGATGTCCCTATCCGCTTGCCATCTTTCTCTATGGCAGCTGTATCGAGCTGCATCACAACAAACGGTTTGGAGAAACGGGTACGGAAGTAGAGGCGCTGGTCGCGTGCCCAACCGTCAGAGTAACGGTAACCTTGCACCGTTACCGAATCGACGACTTCTATGTGAGAATCATTGGTAAAATCCCAATTCATGGCTTTCCGCAAATTCAGGAAAACGGCAGCATCGGCTTTGGGGAAAGTATACCGCTGAATGCCACAACGCTCGGTGGCCGTCAACTCTACATTGATATTATAATCTTTCAGACGCACCTGGTAATATCCGGCGCTTGCCGACTCTTCCGAATGAGAGAACAAAGAGTGAATGCCGAGCGGAGCTTCCGCCTCCTTATAAGGCAATGTCACCGGCATAAAAGAGATATCATACAAGTCACCAGCGCCGGTTCCGGAGAGATGGGTATGGCTGAAGCCTGCAATGGTACTGTCTGGATAAAAATATCCGGAAATACGGTCCCAGCCCGGCAGTCCGTTGTCAGGACTGAGTTGCACCATGCCAAACGGTGCCTGGGCACCCGGATAGGTGTTTCCAGTAAAATCTGTACCGATAAAGGGGTTCACGAACTCTGTATAAGACATACTCTTCACATCCGACACTTGTGGGGTGCATGCCAGAAAGGATGAAAAGACCACAAACAAACAACAAGATTTTATCAAATTCATAACATTATAGGGTTAACGTGTATAGTATAACAACCTAACCGGATAAAACACTTACACATCTTGTCACTTTTTCAACAGAATTCATGCAAACAAAAGTAATACAAAATTCCGATTAATCCTCTTTTTTATTTTGTAAAAATATACTTTACACTATCTTTGCCACAAAAAGTCACAATGAATTACACGACCTATCTTTTCGACTTTGACTATACGCTTGCTGATTCTTCCCGCGGAATCGTCACTTGTTTCCGCAACGTACTGACCCGTCACGGATATACAGAGGTTACAGATGACGACATCAAACGTACCATCGGCAAGACTCTGGAAAACTCTTTTTCCATCCTCACCGGCGTGACAGATGCCGGACAACTGGCAGGATTCAAGGCAGAATACCGAAAAGAGGCCGATACGCATATGACTGTCAATACGGTGCTTTTCCTGGAAACCAAGTCTGTACTGACTGCACTAAAGGACTCTGGCGCCCGCATCGGAATCATCTCGACCAAATACCGATTCCGCATCAAGGAACTCCTCGACCAGCATTTTCCTGAAGATTTTATAGACATCATCGTGGGTGGTGAAGACGTGAAAACCGCCAAGCCATCTCCCGAAGGGCTACTCCTTGCCATTAAGCGGCTACATGTCAGCAAAACCGATACCCTCTATATAGGCGACAGCACGATAGATGCGGAAACAGCCCAAGCGGCCGGAGTAGACTTTGCCGGGGTCACCCACGGAGTAACCACTGCCAAAGAATTGGAAAAGTACCCACACCGGAAAATAATGAGCACTTTGGAAGAACTGCTGGCAGTTCAGGAGGAGCATCCCTCCATATTCAAGATTGAAAGCCCCATCCGACCGGAAAATATGTATGCCACTTCTCCCCGGAAACAGAAAAGGATAAATGCCTGGCAAATCCTCCTTCTATTGACACTCTTTTGGTTGGCTATTGAAGAGCTGGACATGACCGACGACAGCAACTTCTTCCCGGTTGTCTTCATACTGACATTGTGGGGCATCCTCCAAAAAAGAAGGATACTGCCCAACAAAGCAAGAACTTTCATCGACTCATGGTGGCACCCCTACGCAGTACGCCTGCGTGCATTCCACATCAAGCTGATACAAGGAAGGAAAACTCCTCCTGCGAGTACCGAAACCTGCACTTGCCTGAATTGTGGCACCACCTATACCGGCAACTACTGTAACCGTTGCGGACAAAGCCGAAACACTCCACGTTACCGGCTAAGCAACGCCCTTAAAAACATTGCCGGAGGCTTCTTCAATATAGACAATGGTTTTGGACGTACCCTTCTGGAACTCCTCTACCGTCCGGGATACATGATTAGAGACTTCATCGGTGGTAAGCGTATAGAGTATTTTCGCCCGTTCCAGACACTCTTCATTCTTGCAGCTCTTTATATCATGGCTGTGCAACTGGTAGACCCGGAAGCTCTGAGCAAAAAAGCAAAGACGGAAAAGACAGAGCAGACAGACAAAGAAGAAATCATTGCCGCTAAAGAGAAGCTTACCCAAAAGATGGAGAAAACCTATAGCAAAGAGGAAAAGCGAGCCCTCGCCATCACTATAAAAAGCCTGGAGAAAAGCCTGAACAAACTGGAAGAGAAGAACGACTCCACTTCTGCCACACAGGTATCCGAATCGAACAGCGATGATGGCGACCTCAT
This sequence comes from Bacteroides sp. CACC 737, assembly GCF_013874375.1. Lineage (NCBI taxonomy): Bacteria > Pseudomonadati > Bacteroidota > Bacteroidia > Bacteroidales > Bacteroidaceae > Bacteroides > Bacteroides sp. CACC 737. The sequence goes on along the minus strand of NZ_CP059408.1, from coordinate 321,168 downwards.
CGATGAGTTTGTAAACGACACCTCGGAGGTGGGAGACAGACTGGAAAAAGTCTTCCAGAACTCTCCTTTCCTAATGAAAGTATGGAATCTGATGAAGAGCTGGGGACACGGAAACAAAGCATTCCGCATCATTGCCACACTGCCTCTGTTTGCACTTGCTACCCAACTTGCCTTCCGACGCCGGAAATATAAGTTAAACTACAATACCACGGAGCATGTATTCATACAAGCCTACATAGCTTGCCAGATACTCCTGCTAAGCATCATCGTGCTGCCTTTCAACGGGTGTGCAAAGGTAGACGATTTGTATGAGCTGCCTTTATGGCTTATTTTCGTCCTATTCTGTTGCGATTACAAACAATTGTACCGCTGCACCTGGTGGAGAAGCTTTTGGCGCACTATCCTCATGCTGACTTACAGTCTTGTGCTACTCGTCATATTTGCATGCCTCGTCATGGCACTAATGCTGGCCGGTATCTATGTACTGAAATTCATCTTGTAACAACAACCATCCCTACATAAATTGTCTCTTCTTGATGAAACAGTTTTTCTCCAATAGGCCAAAAGTACAATCTGCACTAAAAGAATAAAAAAGCAAAAGAACATTTGCCCATTTAGAATAAAAAGAGTACTTTTGTGCCCGATTATTCCGCACCGGGTTCGACCAAGTGCTTTCTAAGTGATTAGAGACCACCCGACGGAGCTAACTTATACATTAATATAAGAAATGTACGCAATTGTAGAAATTAACGGTCAGCAATTCAAAGCAGAAGCTGGCAAAAAACTGTTTGTACACCACATCCAGAATGCAGAAAACGGTGCAACAGTAGAGTTTGACAAGGTTCTTTTGGTAGACAAAGACGGCAACATCACCGTAGGTGCTCCCACTGTAGAGGGTGCAAAGGTTGTTTGCCAGGTCGTATCAAACATGGTAAAAGGCGATAAAGTTCTCGTTTTCCATAAGAAAAGAAGAAAAGGTTATCGTAAGTTGAACGGTCACCGTCAACAATTCACAGAGTTAACAATTACAGAAGTAGTAGCTTAATCAATTAAAACAGTAAGAAAAAATGGCACATAAAAAAGGTGTCGGTAGTTCTAAGAACGGCCGCGAATCACAGAGCAAGAGATTAGGCGTTAAGATATTTGGTGGCGAAGCTTGCAAGGCAGGTAACATCATCGTTCGTCAAAGAGGTACTGAATTCCACCCGGGTGAGAACATCGGCATGGGAAAAGACCACACTCTTTTCGCTTTAGTAGACGGAACTGTAAAGTTCAAAGTAGGCAAGGAAGACAGACGTTCAGTTTCTGTTATCCCCGCAGAAAACGCAGAAGCATAAGTTTCCGAACAAGAAATAAGGAAAAGGGATGCAATCCGAATGGATTGCATCCCTTTCTTTCATGTCAAAAGCAACACTTTATTTGTTTTTTCCATATCTTTGCACTCACAAAACCGAATAACATAAAAACAAGTATAAGATATGCTTACCATCAAACAAATTACAGAAAATACCGACGCGGTTCTCCGCGGACTGGAAAAGAAGCACTTCAAGAATGCGAAAGAAACCATTGCACAAGTGCTGGACTTCAATGACAAAAGAAAAGCCAATCAAACCATCTTAGATAAAAACTTGGCAGAAGCCAACTCACTCTCCAAATCCATCGGACAACTGATGAAGGAGGGTAAGAAAGAAGAAGCAGAAGCCGCCAAAAGCCGCGTGGCCGAGCTGAAAGAAGTCAACAAAGACTTGCAAGCCAATATGGAGCAGGCTGCCAACGATTTGCAGACTTTACTTTACACCATCCCCAACGTTCCCTATGACAGTGTGCCCGAAGGCGTCGGTGCCGACGACAATGTGGTAGAGAAGATGGGCGGCATGGAAACCGAATTGCCCAAAGATGCCCTGCCCCACTGGGAACTGGCCAAGAAATATGACTTGATAGACTTTGACCTGGGCGTTAAGATTACCGGTGCCGGATTCCCCGTATACAAAGGCAAAGGTGCACAACTGCAACGCGCGCTCATCAACTTCTTCCTGGACGAGGCACGCAAATCCGGCTATACAGAAGTAATGCCGCCGACAGTGGTGAACGCCGCTTCTGGCTATGGCACGGGGCAACTTCCCGATAAAGAAGGACAAATGTACCATTGCGAAGTGGACGACTTATATCTGATTCCTACAGCCGAAGTTCCGGTAACAAACATCTACCGCGATGTGATTCTGGACGAAAAACAGTTGCCCATCAAGAATTGCGCCTATACTCAATGTTTCCGTCGCGAAGCCGGCTCATACGGAAAAGATGTACGTGGTCTGAACCGTCTGCACGAATTCTCCAAAGTAGAACTGGTGCGCATCGACAAGCCGGAACACTCCAAACAGTCTCATCAGGAAATGCTGGACCATGTAGAAGGTTTGCTTCAAAAACTGGAACTCCCCTACCGCATCCTGCGCCTTTGCGGTGGCGATATGAGCTTCACGGCTGCCCTCTGTTTTGACTTTGAGGTGTATTCCGAAGCACAGAAACGCTGGCTGGAAGTAAGTTCCGTCTCTAATTTTGACACTTATCAAGCCAACCGTCTGAAATGCCGCTACCGTACGGCAGAAAAGAAAACAGAGCTTTGCCATACGCTGAACGGTTCCGCACTCGCTCTGCCACGCATCGTTGCCGCCTTGCTGGAAAACAACCAGACTCCAGAAGGAATCCGCATACCAAAGGCATTGGTTCCGTATACGGGATTTGAAATAATAGACTAAGGCCATAATAGTCACGTGCAGCAATACGCCTTTGACACTTTCTTTCGGGCACGAATTACATGAATTTCACAGTTGCGGTTAGCAAAAAACGTGAAATCCATGTAATTCGTGCCCAGAGTTTTATCATGACAAGCTTCTCCTGCGCAACTACAAAGTATTCTTCAAAATACGTGCAAACACCTCCTCGCGGAAATTACGTGCCACCGGAACAGTATGCCTCCCAACTATAATCCGATTGCCATCTATCATCTCAATCTTTTCCAAATTTATCAGATATGATTTATGGACTTGCTGAAATACTCCACCAGGAAGAGCCTCTATCATACGCTTCATGGTAGAACGTACAAGCAGCTTTGTGCTTTCCGTATAAATACAGACGTAATTTTCCAGCCCCTCCACCACCAGAATATCCTTAAACAACACCTTATGCATCTGACGGTCTGAACGGACAAATATAAAATTATTAGCTTCATCCGGCCATTTCTCCTGCTGCAAAAGACCATGTACTTTATTCACCGCTTTCAGGAACCGGTCAAACGAAATCGGTTTCAACAGATAGTCCGTAACATCAAGTTCATAACCTTTCAATGCATACTGCTCATAAGCGGAAGTGATAATCACATGAGGCGGATGGGCAAGAGATGCCAAGAGTTCAAGCCCCGAAAGATAAGGCATTTCAATATCCAGAAACAACAAGTCCGGCTGCTCAGTCTGCAAAAGAGTGTTCAACTGCATAGCATCTTCACATACACCCATTAAAGAAAGGAAATCCACCTTTTCCACATAGCGTTGCAATCCTTCACATGCAGTAGGCTCGTCATCGGTTATTACACATTTTACCTGTTTCATCCTATAATTCTATCACAAGTTTTACTCTAAACAAAGTATCTCCTCTATTTATGTCCAGCGTATGACGCTCCGGATATAGCAGCTCCAGCCTGCGCCTCAGATTTTCTATGCCGATTCCATGTTTTCCTTTCTGGTGCACTAATGGTTCCGGTATAGAATTTTCAATACTAAAACACAACTTGCCTTCTTTCAGACACATATCCATAGCTATAAAATAGTTCCCTCCCACATATTTGAAAGCATTCTCCACCAACGGTACAAACAACAATGGATAAATCTCAACCTGCGCCTCCATTTCATCGAAATGCACCTGCAACTGCAGCCGCTTCGTAGCACGAAGTTTACATAGGCTGATGTATTGTTTCAGATATTCCACTTCCACACGAACTTGCACTTTCTCCCCGTCATTGTATAATTGGTAACGAAGCAAATCGGACAATTGCTCAAGAGTATGCCGTGGAGCCTCATTATTCTCATCTATCTGAAAATAAACCGTATTGAGTACATTAAAAAGAAAGTGTGGATGATATTGTGCTTTAAGGAATTTCAGCTCTGTCTGGAGCTGGTCATTTTTTATCTTCTCCAATTGCAGGCGTTGAGCTTCGTTTTCCTTCTGTATCATCTGATTACGCAAGAATATATAGAAGAAGCCGCCAAGCAACATACTGACTATGGCGGGAATAGGCACATCGTATAAATCAAGACTTACCCCCATCAAAAAGCGGATAACCCACATCGTCAGAAGACACCAGACGGGAGCTGTCAGGACAACCACCCCGTATTCCTGCCACCACACCAACTTCCGCTTCCGGCACAAACAAAGCCAATACTTCAATAGAAAAAAGATAGGGTAAGACATGAAGAGTACCACAAGCATATCCTTCAACATGAAATTCCACTCATTACTTTCCCAATAGTATTCATGTTTCGGAATATCATTCGCCACACGAATACATAGAAAAAGAATCACGGCAAATAATGCCGGCATCAGCCATTTGTTCCACAGTCTGCCCATAGTAGTTACAAATTTACTCTTTTTGTTTCATTTATTTCTTTTTTCCTTCTGCTTTCTTTTGTATCGCTGCCTTTTTGAAAACGCCAAGAGAAAGCAATACCCAGCACACGTTTGTTGTGCCGTTCGTCAACAAACGCCTGCACACCGGGAGACCGAATATCTACTTTTTGATAATTGGTGTTGAATACATCCTTGGCAAACAAGGTAACGGTGCATCTGTTACGGAACATCTTCTTTTGGATACCGATGTTCACCTCCAGCACCGGATGTACAGTGGCTTGTCCGTAGGCCATTCGCCCATTATAATTTGCCGAAAGTTCGGCCGACCATACTGAAGCGAAAGCAAACTGGTTCATGCAGCCGAGTATCGGGGTAAACATACGGTTTTTCATTTTCTGCCCTTGTTCCGTCCAACCATAATTATTATAAATACCGATAGCGGTCAGATTCACTTTCCAAAAAGAAGCAGGTGAGAGGTTGGCAGCATGTACACGCACACCCGTCTGTACATAGGAAGACAGATTCTGAGGCATTACATAGATACGCCGTTCCTCTTGTTCGCGATAGCTCTTCATGATAGCATCATCTGTATACGAGAAAAAGAGAACCGTCTGAAACCAGTCACGATACACATACCCCAACTCTATATTATCAGAAAAGGAAGGATGCAGTTTTGTATTTCCTCCTTCATGGGTATAGTCATCGAATATGTAGGTAAAAGGATTCAAATCACCATAATTGGGGCGGGTAATACGCCTGCCATACGAAAACTGAAACAAATGTTCCGAAGTCAAACCGTATTGCAAAGCAATGGTAGGAAACAAATGGAAGTAATTCGTTGTAAACGAAGAGTCTTTCTGTTGTGTATTTCCTCCAAAGTCCCCGTGTACATGGGTATGTTCCAACCTTAGACCCGCTGAGATTTTCAAGCGGTCTTTCTCATAGCCGGCTTGCAGATAGGAGGCATTGATATTTTCATCATATACAAATCGGGAACCAAGCGCCCCGTCCGGCAGCCAGCCGGAAGCCGACGGACGCATATAACCTGCCGTATTGTCTATCGTAACAAATGAGGTTTTGACTCCGGCCTGCAACTTCCAAACCTCACTTAATGGATAAACCGCATCTATCTGTCCGACATATAAGTCGGTATTTCCCTTCATGTCCCCTTTCAATGTATCGGGCTTAAAACTATCCATCAACTGGTTTCCAACACGGTAATAATGGAAATAATCAAAAGAAGCGCTGAGTTCTCCCCCTTCTCTTTTAAGCTTATGCACCATACTGGTCCCGGCAGAAAGATTGTTCCGGTTTTGCTCCGCATAGCTATAAGTATTTCCCGCAACTCCGATTTCTTGGATTTCCGTAAACATGCCTGCATTTTCCTTTTGCCGGGAAAAGTTTCCACCCAACGAGACTCCCCAAACTGTCCGTTCATTGAGATAATAATCACATCCGGTACGAAAATAGTGCGAATAATTCCTACGCTTCCGGTAAGAGTCCTGCATCATTCTTCCTCCATCCCGTTCGAACGCACGGTCGATAAACAAGTCTATGACATCCTTTCCCTGATAATACGAATAATTCAAATAAAGATTGAACTTATTCTCCCTGACATTCATGGAAACGCCGCCATAACCGCCACCCGTCCGTCCAAGACTGCCATTGCCGTTCAAGGCCAGATTCACACCGCGCAGCCTTATTTTTCTTGTACGTATATCAATCAACCCGGAGCTTCCCGCCGCATCGTGGCGTGCGGAAGGCTGGGTTATCAAATCTATCTTATCAGCATTAGTTGCAGGAGTAGATTTCAACAGACTCATCAATTCATCTCCCGAAAGATAAGTAGGCTTGCCATCCATCAGAATCGTTGCACCGCTTTGTCCGTTCAACAAAATATTGCCATTGGAATCTATCACGACTCCCGGCAGGGAAGCAAGAACATCATAAAGACTGCCCGTACTTTGAGTGACAGATGCATCCATCCGATAACTTGTTTTACCGGCAGATATTTCTACCAACGGGAGTTTAGCAGTTACCATAATTTCTTCCAAACGCTGGTCGGCAATCGTATCCTGCTGCGACCAAACCACCAAAGGCATACTCAATAAAATTGCCCCTAAAAAAACATTTCGATACATACTCTTCCTCATTTTTTATTTCAAAAGTAGGCAGGCTGTAGAAAGTGAACAAATTATAGTGACAAAGGGATGTTATCCAGTGACAACATGCAGTTTTACCCTATTCTTCTTTTGATATTACCAAATAACCCCTATCTTTGCAAAATCTATCAATCTGACAGTAATTGCGTAATTACACCAACAAAATTATTAGATAATGAATAAAATCATTAGCAAAGAACACTTTTCTGAAAAGGTCTTTAAGTTAGTCATTGAAGCACCATTGATTGCCAAATCACGTAAGGCAGGGCACTTTGTCATTGTACGTGTGGGCGAAAAAGGCGAACGTATGCCGCTTACCATTGCGGAAGCCGACCCGGTAAAGGGAACCATCACACTGGTGGTTCAGGAAGTCGGGCTCTCCTCTACCCGTCTTTGCGAACTGAACGAAGGCGATTACATTACGGATGTTGTCGGTCCGTTGGGACAAGCTACACACATTGACAACTTCGGTACTGTGGTCTGTGCCGGAGGTGGTGTAGGCGTAGCTCCCATGCTCCCTATCGTGCAAGCGCTGAAAGCTGCCGGCAACCGCGTCATCACCATACTGGCAGGACGTACCAAAGAACTGATCATCCTTGAAAAGGAGATGCGCGAAAGCTCCGACGAAGTCATTATCATGACCGACGACGGCTCCTACGGACGAAAAGGTCTGGTGACGGAAGGCGTAGAAGAAGTCATCAAGCGCGAGAAGGTGAACAAGTGTTTCGCCATCGGCCCCGCCATCATGATGAAATTTGTTTGTTTGCTGACAAAGAAATACGAAATCCCCACGGATGTATCCCTGAATACGATTATGGTTGACGGTACCGGCATGTGTGGCGCCTGCCGAATCACCATCGGAGGAAAGACCAAATTTGTATGTGTGGACGGCCCTGAGTTCGACGGACATCAAGTGGACTTCGATGAGATGCTGAAGCGTATGGGCGCTTTTAAAAGCATCGAACGCGAGGAGATGCACAAGCTGGAAGAACCTCAGACCTGCCAAGCTACCGGTGAAAACATGGAAGATGAGAAAAGCCGTAATGCTGCATGGCGTCAGGAGTTACGCAAATCCATGAAAGCCAAAGAACGGACTGCCATTCCACGCGTGGAGATGAACGAGCTCGATGCAGAATACCGCTCGCACAGCCGCAAGGAGGAAGTCAACCAAGGGTTAACGAAAGAACAAGCGCTGACAGAGGCCAAACGTTGCTTGGACTGCGCCAACCCCGGATGTACGGAAGGTTGTCCGGTAGGTATCGACATCCCCCGCTTCATCAAGAACATTGAGCGCGGTGAATTCCTCGAAGCGGCCAAGACACTGAAAGAAACCAGTGCGCTGCCTGCCGTCTGCGGTCGCGTCTGTCCGCAAGAGAAACAGTGCGAATCCAAATGTATCCATCTGAAGATGAACGAAAAGCCGGTAGCCATCGGCTATCTGGAACGTTTTGCCGCTGACTACGAACGAGAGAGCGGACAAATCTCCATACCTGAAATCAAGGAAAAGAACAGTATCAAAGTAGCTGTCATCGGTTCAGGTCCCGCCGGTCTGTCATTTGCCGGAGATATGGCGAAGTATGGCTATGACGTGACTGTTTTCGAAGCACTGCACGAGATTGGTGGTGTATTGAAATACGGCATTCCTGAGTTCCGCCTGCCCAACAAAGTGGTGGATGTAGAAATTGACAACCTTGCCAAAATGGGAGTAGAATTCGTCAAGGACTGTATCATCGGCAAGACGCTCAGCGTGGAACAACTGGAAGAGGAAGGCTTCAAAGGCATATTCGTAGCTTCCGGTGCAGGACTGCCCAACTTTATGAACATCCCCGGCGAGAACTCCATCAATATCCTCTCGTCCAATGAATACCTGACCCGTGTCAACCTGATGGATGCGGCAAGTGAAGATTCCGATACACCGGTTCCCTTCGGCAAATGTGTAGCCGTGATAGGCGGCGGTAATACTGCCATGGACTCCGTGCGTACTGCACGCCGCCTCGGTGCAGCGCGCGCCCTAATTATCTACCGTCGTTCGGAAGAAGAAATGCCGGCACGTATCGAGGAGGTGAAACATGCCAAGGAAGAAGGTGTAGAATTCCTGACCCTCCACAACCCAATCGAATACATTGCCGACGAACAAGGAAAAGTGAAACAAGTGGTGCTTCAGAAAATGGAACTGGGTGAACCGGATGCCAGCGGACGCCGCAGTCCCGTACCCATCCCCGGAGCCACGGAAACCATCGACATTGACCTTGCCATCGTCAGCGTAGGTGTATCTCCCAACCCGATTGTCCCAAGCTCCATCAAGGGACTGGAATTGGGCCGGAAAGGAACGATTGCCGTCAACGATAACATGCAGTCGTCCATCCCGACCATCTTTGCCGGAGGAGACATTGTCCGCGGAGGTGCTACCGTAATCCTTGCCATGGGAGACGGACGAAAGGCAGCAGCAGCGATGAACGAACAGCTAAAAAAATAAGAATCTGTCATGAAAGGTGGAGACATACGAACTCCACCTTTTTTATTCTACTACAACCTCTCCTTCTACTTTCCCCTTCTAACATACAACTTAATATTTCAAGAATATGAAACATATTCATCTATCCTTCCTTCTCTGTCTGGCTTCCCTATTGGCAAGCGCCCAAGAGCCCCTAAACGGGGATTCCCTTGCTTCAGACTTTCGGTATCTGGTAAAAGAACTGACAGCAACCCATCCTGACCCTTACAGCGGCTTCGGAGGAAAAGTATTCTTCTACGAACAAGCTTTCCATCTGGAGAACGAGTTACGCCGGACTCCCAGTACGAAACAGACCTTTTTTGACAAGGTAAGCATTTTCCTATCCAATCTGCAAGACGGACACACCTACCTTTTACCTCCCACAGCCAATCAACAAGCAAAGCAGCGTTACCTGGCACTGGAAGTACGCACCATCCCCGACGGCATTATACTTCAAGGAATCCCTGAAACGTACAAAGACTTGTTAGGTAGCCGTATCACAACCATCAACGGAGATTCTTTAGAAGAGGTACTGGCCCGCACTGCCGCTATCCAAGCCAGTGAAAACCTATATGACCGTTATGCCAATCTATGCAAGTCCATGCCTACGGAACATTTCTTGAGACAGCTTTTCCCTGAAATGAAAGACAACCTTCACCTCTCACTTCTTACTCCCGACGGCAAATCAAGAGGATTAACCCTTCCCTTATTGTCAAGGCAGGAAGTGCAAAACACACCCATGCAACACAATAACAGTTGGAAAGCTTATACAGACAAACAACTGACCTATCAGTTCGTAGACAACGACAAGCAAATAATGCTCATCAATATCAACAGTATCATGGCACGGGATAATTTTGAGTATATGCAAAAACAAGGGCTGAAAGATTTATACCGGCAAATAGGATTCTATTATCGGGATATCTTGAAACAAGATATGCCCGCCGATACCCTGCAAGCCATTCGGCAACTCCCGTCCCTTTCCGAAGTTTTCGCCCATATGTTGAAAGAGATGAAGAAGGAAGCCTCCTCCACTCTCATCATAGATTTGCGCAACAATAGCGGCGGCTGGACTCCGATTGTCCTACCCACACTTTACCAACTGTTCGGTGACCACTTCCTGCAAACGGATATGGATATAAAATTCTATCGTATCATCTCTCCCCTCTACATGCAAAAACTACAGACAAACTTGCAGGATTTCAACCAAACATACGGAACAGACTATACCTACGGTGACTACACTTTTAGTACGGACGAAGCAGATACCACAAACATAGAACAGCGACGGGCCGACTTCATCGAGAACTGTATGTCCAGTGCACCGGAAGAACTGAGAAAGCAACAAGGAAAGGCGCTCTATACTCCGGAACACATTTACGTCATTACCAACGAACGTACCTTCAGTGCAGCTTTCCACTACACTTTCTATCTGTGGAAAATGGGTGCTACCCTTGTAGGAATACCCAGTGGACAAGCCCCCAATACCTATATGGAACAAACCTTATTCCGGTTACCTTATACCGGCATGCAAGGCTCTATCTCCAACTCCATACAAATATGCTTTCCGGGCAAAGACCGGTGTGCCCACACACTTTATCCGGACTTGATGCCCACCTATCAGGACTACCAAAGATATAATTTCGATGTCCAAACTGAGATTCTGTATTTACTCGATAAGATTAAATCGGCTCCTCATTCTCATACGAACCCTGCGGGGAAGAATCAGAAGTAAAAACAAAGCCCCGTTTACAGAAAAATTGCAAACGGGGCTTTATTTCCATATTTCAATAAAGAGACTACTTCACCACCTTGTTCGTTGCCGGGTCGGGGAAAATCACCGTCGGCTTGAATGACTTGGCTTCTTCAAAGTCCATCAGCGCGTAGGACATGATAATAACGATGTCATCAGGTTGCACCTTGCGGGCTGCCGCACCGTTCAAGCAAATTTTTCCAGAGCCGCGCTCGCCCTTAATAATGTAGGTTTCAAAACGTTCACCGTTATTATTGTCGGCTATATACACCTTCTCGCCGGCAATCATGTTGGCAGCATCCATCAAATCCTCATCAATCGTAATGCTTCCCATATAGTTCAGGTTTGCTTCCGTGACGCGGGCACAATGGATTTTCGACTTCAACACTTCAATCATCATATCTTTATAAATTACGAATTACTAATTATAAATTACAAGGCAGCAGGCTCTTTGTACTTGATATTGTCAATCAGACGGACTTCCCCGCAGAACACCGTGATACAACCCACAGCATAAGAGGTTTCCTCCCAATCGGCAATCTTCTGTAAGGTACTGCCATCCACCAGCTCAAAGTATTCCAAACGCAATCCGGGGGTGGCTGCGATGGTGTCTTCCACAAACTTCTGTGTCTCAGTTACCGTATGCGAGGTTGCAAAGGTACGACTTTCAAATAAAGTCTGCGAAATTCTCAGTGCATTTTTGCGTTCTTCGGCAGATAAACGGGCATTGCGGCTGCTCAGAGCCAACCCGTCTTCCTCACGAACAATGGGACAGCCTACAATTTCCAAAGGATACTTCAGCTGGCGGACCATCTCGCGAATAATTGCCAGCTGCTGGAAATCTTTCTCGCCGAAGTAGGCACGATCCGGCTGCACAGCATCAAACAGTTTGCTCACAATCTGGCAAACACCATTAAAATGTCCCGGACGGAATGCCCCTTCCATCACTGTGTCCAGCGGTGCATAGCTGAAACGGCGGGTATCCGGTTCCGGATACATCTCCTCCACCGAAGGAGCAAAGACAAATGCCGCTCCACACTCCTCCAGCAAACGGCAATCAGCCTCCGGCGTACGGGGATATTTCACTAAATCATTCTTGTCATTAAACTGGGTCGGATTTACAAAAACGCTTACTACGGCAGCGTCATTTTCTGCCACACAACGTTTCACCAATGAGGCATGACCGGCATGCAAGGCACCCATCGTAGGTACCAGACCTATCTTCTTTCCCTGGGCTCTCAAAGCCGAAAGTCCGGCCTGCAAGTCCTTGATAGTATGTACTATTTCCATTTTAATTGGTTATATAATAACTTGGTTGTTCTCAAAAGCGGTGCAAAATAAACCATTATTTAGCATATAAAGAAGAAATATCACAAATTAATGCAAAACTCAGTACACTTTCCGACAATTCCAAAAGAAGATTTTTCACTGAACAACAATCAGTTAACAATTCATAAGGAATTATAGACGGGCTCTGTTTGCTTTATTGCCCGATTTTTTTTATATCTTTGCAGAATAATTGAGAACATTGTTATTATGACAAAGGCGAACAAGGTTTTATTTATAACCCAAGAAATTACCCCTTACGTTTCAGAATCCGAAATGTCCCTCGTAGGCAGAAACCTACCTCAGGCTATTCAAGAAAAAGGCAGAGAAATCAGAACGTTTATGCCAAAATGGGGAAATATCAACGAACGCAGAAACCAGCTGCATGAGGTGATACGACTCTCCGGCATGAACCTCATCATTGACGATACCGATCACCCGCTCATCATCAAGGTTGCCTCTATCCAGTCTGCACGTATGCAAGTATACTTCATCGACAACGATGACTACTTCCAGAACCGCTTGCAGGTAACAGACGAAAATGGTGAAGAGTATGAAGACAATGATGCCCGTGCCATCTTCTATGCCCGCGGCGTACTGGAAACGGTGAAGAAACTGCGTTGGTGTCCCGACATCATCCACTGCCACGGCTGGATGACCGCTTTAGCGCCTCTGTACATCAAGAAAGCCTATAAAGACGAACCTTCTTTCAGAGATGCCAAAGTCATATTTTCCCTTTATGAAGATGACTTCAAACAAGCTTTCCACACAGACTTTTCTAACAAGCTATTGTTGAAAGGCATTGCCAAAAAAGATATTGCAGGATTGAAGGAACCCATTGACTACACAGCACTTTGCAAACTGGCTGCTGACTTCTCCGACGGCATTATACAGCAAAGCGAACACGTCAATGAGGAAGTACTGAACTATGCCCGCGAATCCGGAAAGCCCGTATTGGAATATCAATCTCCCGAAAACTTTGCTGAAGCCTGCAACGACTTCTACGACAAGGTATGGAAAACAGAACAAAAATAAAATCGATTTAGACAGTTAAAACTATGAAAGTAAGATATCTGGGAACATTACTTTTGGCAGTCCTGACTTTCTTTGGATGCGATGACAACACCGGCACATTAGGCCTGGGTATGTTGCCCGATTCTGACGGCATGTCAGCGCATACTGCTACTTTTAATGTAACAACATGTTCATTTCCCGTTGATTCCGTATTTGCCAAAACGAGTACCGGCTATATAGGCAAGTTTTCCGACCCGGAATTCGGTTATTACGAAACAAGTTTCCTTACGGAGCTGAACTGTACGGAGAACTTCTCACTTCCGGAAGTGTATAAAGTGACCGAATGGGACAGTGAAGGAAATCCAATCAAGGCAACAGGTACAATGACTGCCGACTCGGTAGTTTCAGTACAACTAGCAGTCTATTATTCCAGTTGGTTCGGCGATTCCCTGAATGCATGCCGAATGAGTGTCTATGAACTGGACAAGAAGCTGGACAAAAATCGCTATACCAACATCAATCCAGAGGAGTACTACAATAAGTATGACCCCAAGTCCCTGCTCGGACGTAAGGCCTATTCAGCTTTCGACACGTCTGTTCCAGACTCTGTGAGATTTGAAAAGGACAATAACGGTTATTATACTTTCTATCCCAATGTAACGTTCCCATTGGACAAGAAAACCTTCGGCGAAGACAGAATATTGAAGGTTTATCGCGAGCATCCCGAATACTTTAAAGACGCCGCAACTTTCATAGACAAGATTTTCAAAGGAGTATACGTGAAGAGCGATTATGGAGATGGAACCATCCTCTATGTGGATTATGTGGCTCTGCAAATGCAATTCCGTTTCCACCACGTAAATGATACTACCGGTGTAGCACTGAAGAAAAAAGATGGTACAGACTCTTTGTTCTATAGCATGCAAACTGTATTCGCCTCTACCAAAGAGGTTATCCAGGCAAACCAGTTTCTGAATTCTGATTTGATAAAAGCAAAGGCTGCCGAAACTCAACATACCTATATCAAATCTCCTGCCGGTATCTTCACTCAAGCTACCATGCCATACGATTCAATATACAATAAACTGACCAATGACACCTTGAATGCCGTGAAGTTAACTTTCACGAATTATAATATAAACAGTGACTATGAATATAGCATGAGTGCTCCCAATGACGTGCTGTTGATACGTAAACAAGACTTGAAAAGCTTCTTTGAAGAGAACAAAGTCATGGATAATATTACCTCATTTACAACCACCCACAATGCATTTGCCACTAATCAATATGTATTCAGCAACATCGCCCGGTTGGTTACCACTTGCATCAACGAAAAACAAGCTGCCAAGAAAGCCGCCAAAGAAAAGGCCGGCAGTTCTTGGAATGAGACAGAGTGGGAAAAAACTTGGAACAAAGAAAATGAAGACTGGGATAAGGTATTGCTGATTCCGGTTTCCATTACCTATGACAACAGTACAAGCAGTAGCGGCAACAAAACCATAACCGGTATCCAAAACGACCTCAAGCCGGGATATGCCAAACTGAAAGGCGGTCCGAAAGAGAATGCAAAAGGCGAAGTGGAATCGCCTCTGAAGATAGAAGTTACATACACCAGTTTCAACAAGTAACTGACAGATATTCCATAAAAAAGCCTTCCGCTCTACGATGAGCGGAAGGCTTTTTTATGATTGATGGGAAAGCTGCCGATATTATTCAGCAGCCTTTTTAGTTGTTTTCTTTGCAGCAGGCTTTTTGGCAGAAGCCTTGGCCTTTGCCGTTTTTTCTGCGGCAGATTTAGCTGTAGCCTTGCCCTCTTTCTTTTCCGCAGCCTTTATCTTCTCCAGTTTGGTCTGCGCTTTCGCCAATTCCTTATGAAGTTCCTCTATCTCGGTACCTTGGTTTTGGATAGTGGTCAGCAATGCATTCAGTTCTTCATTATCTATATCTACCGGATAAAGAGAATCGACACGTTTGATAAAGTCACCAAGAATATTCATATAATTGGTGAAAGCATCAAAAGGAGATTCATAAATGCCACGGTTCAAACCGACACCGCTTTGCTTGGTAGTCATGAAACGGAAGTTGTTACTTGCCTGCAGATAATCCCAGTCTTGCTTGATACGACGGTCATCACAGAGATGGACACGTTCGGCAACACTATACAACTTGTTGAATGCTTCACGCTGCATCACGTTACCCAGCCAGCAGCTGGTATCTCTTTCTTCGTCCACCCAAGACATCGGATATGGAACGTTCAACTGGGAAACAGATTTCAGTTTAGTAACGATTTCCGTCGGTGTGGAGAAAGTAATCCCCTTTTCTTTGGCACAGTATGGAAGTGCCTTCAGGAATTCCAGAATATTGGAAGACAACGGCTGTGCCATGCCCAGAGCAGAGAGTTCCATAAAGATGTTGATGACCTGCTCTTCCTGCGGTAAAGCATCAATCCAGTTGATGTACTTGTCGGCAAACAAAGGATACTCGTTCCACTCGGAGTTGGAGAAGCGTAGGCTGATGTCGTCAGACAGCTTAAAGTCACGCAACAGCAACTTCAAGTTAGGATTCATGGAGCAATGGTATACATAGTGCGGACTCTTCCAACCCAAAACATGCTTGGCTCCTTCCGTCAGCATGCCCTTGAATCCCAAAGCTGCCACCATCGCACCAATCTCGTCATTATAAATCAGGCTGGAATTACGAAACACCTTCGGCGCCTTACCGAACATTTGCTTCATCTTAGCGCTCTGACGCATCACCTCTTCCTTGAAGCAATCCTCGTTGGCCAGAGAAGAAAGGCCATGAGAATAAGGCTCGGCAAGGAACTCACAGCAACCAGTATCATTCAGCTGGTGCAACAAGTCGATGACAGCCGGTGCATATATTTCCAACTGCTCCAGCGCAACCCCTGAAATGGAGAAAGCCACTTTAAACGCACCTCCGGAATTCTTCACCATTTCAATCAGAGTGTTCAATGCCGGGATATAAGAGCGTTCGGCTACATCATTGATACTGGTTTCATTGGCATAATCATCGTAGTAATAATGATCGATACCTATATCAAAGAAACGGTAACGTTTCAGATGAATGATTTGATGTATTTCAAAATAAAGACAGATAGTTCTCATTTCTATTATTGTTTTTGTTATTTACCATAGTTTCTTAACACATCCTCATAGAGGGCGCGGATTCTCAAGCCTACTTTTTCCCACGTGATTCCATCCACTTCCTTCTTGCCTTCCTCCTGCAGATATTGGAAGAGAGCGGGATTAGTGCAGAGAGAGTAAATGGCATCGGCCATTGCATGAATGTCCCAATAATCGGTCTTGATGACCTTATCAAGAATTTCACCGCATCCCGACTGCTTTGAAATGATGGAAGGAGTTCCACACTGCATAGCTTCCAGCGGAGCAATACCGAAAGGTTCGGAAACGGAAGGCATAACGAATACATCACTGTTCTTATAAACCTCATATACCTGCTTTCCCTTCATGAAGCCCGGGAAATGGAACCGGTCGGCGATGCCCCGCTCGGCTGCCAGATTAATCATGGCATCCATCATATCTCCCGAACCGGCCATAACAAAGCGGATGTTACGGGCACGCTGCAATACCAGTGAAGCAGCTTCCACAAAGTATTCCGGTCCCTTTTGCATGGTGATGCGGCCAAGGAATGTCACAATCTTCTCTTTGGAATGGTCGGGACGTGGAATGTCCTGGTATTCCTGCGAGAGAGGATAGACGGCATTGTGCATGGCAAACACCTTCTTGGGATTCTGATGGTACTGCTCAATAACCGTGCGACGGGTCAGTTCGGACACGCACATGATGCAGTCGGCATAATCCATACCGTTCTTCTCCATAGAATAGACGGTAGGATTGACTTTTCCACGTGAACGGTCAAAGTCCGTAGCATGCACATGGATGCAGAGCGGCTTTCCGCTCACCATCTTGGCATGCACTCCGGCAGGATACGTCAGCCAGTCGTGGGCATGAATAATATCAAATTCCTGCTGGCGAGCCACTACTCCGGCAATCACCGAGAAGTTGTTTATCTCTTCGTGCAGGTTGCCGGGATAACCGCCGGCAAAGTCCATGCAGCCTATGTCATTGACGTGCATATAAGAGAAATCCGAATAGATATGGTCGCGGAAAGAATAATAATCTTCCGGCGTCATGTTGCGCGTCAGCCTCGACTTCAAATAATTGTAATCGACATCACGCCACACGATAGGCACCTGGTTCATGCCTACTATCTTCAAGAAGTCCTCTTCTTCACCCGTCGGCTTGGGCATGCAGAAAGTAGTTTCCACATCGCCCTGCAAACTTAATCCTTTAGTTATTCCATAAGAAGCAACCGCAAGACCACCATATATTTTGGGAGGAAATTCCCATCCAAACATTAAAACTTTCATCTTCGTTCCTCCTTTTATAAATTATACTTAGACAATAACTTCAAGATACGCAGGATTTCTGCCGTATTCATGGCAAATGACACCGCCCCTCTTCCTACAAACGGAGGATTACCATCGAAGAGTTCGGGCAATGCGCCAATACAATGGGAAGTCATTTCATCTTCCATACCGATGAGGTATCTTTCTACAAACGACACGCCACTCACTTTATAGATACGCAGATATGCTTCCATGTAAAAACCCATCAGCCACGGCCATGCCGTACCCTGATGATAGGCATAATCTCTTTGAATCTGAGGACCTACATAATTCGGATTGTATCCGCCACTCTTGGGGCTCAGTGTACGCAAACCCTTCGGAGTCAACAGTTCTTTCGTCACAATATCGAGTACCTGCTTTTTCTGGGCCCTATCCAACGGAGAATAGTCAAAAGCAACAGTAAATATCATGTTGGGACGTACACTCCAATCCATCATATAACCATCCACATAGTCAAACAGATAGCCATACTCATTGCGGAATACGTCTACGAAAGACTTTCCGGTAACTTCTGCCTGAGCGTCCAGTGTATCAGCAAGAATTTCATTGCCTCCCTCCCGCACCATATCGGCTACAAAACGCAGGGCATTGTACCACAGTGCATTCACTTCCACAATATAGCCCGTACGCGGAATAACCGGACGGCCATTGGCGGTAGAGTTCATCCAGGTAACCGCTTTCTCGGTACCATTGGTATACAACAATCCATTTTCGTGCAGGAAGAGATTGCCATGCCTGCGTTCACGGATATAGTCAACAATCTCTTCAAGGAGATTACCGTACATCTGCCGGCAATTTTCACGCGAAGTCTCCTTAGCATACTGCTGTAAAGCCCAGACAGCCCACAGTAGCACATCCGGATGCTCCATCTCGTATATCTTATAGGAAGAAGGTTCTCCATTGATAAATTCACGGATAGCCTTTTCGGCTGTTTTCATCACGTCTTCAAATTCATCTTGTTCGCCTAAGGCCAAAGTAAGACCCGGCAGGGAGATGAACAAGTCACGGGCACGGCACTTGAACCAAGGATAACCTGCAAGCACATAATGCTCCTCTCCCTGCTTGTTGTGGAACTGGTGCGCCGAGTTTTTCAGACAGTGGTAAAAGCTGTCACGCGGAGTGCGGTCGGCCACCTCGGACTCAAAAGTCTGCTTCAGCTTGCGGGGGGAAATCTCGGAAATACCGGCGGAGAAGACAACGCTTTCCCCTTTCTTTATATCAACTTCAAAATATCCCGGCACATAAAGGTCTTCATTGAAGTCATATCCGCGTTCCTGTTCTTTAGGATACTCAATACCACGATACCAGTCAGGCTGGAAGTGGAACTCATTCTTTTTGTTGAGCTGCATGAACAACTCCGGATAACCAGGATACATGCAGGTTTTAATGCCATTCTCTACCAACTGATAGTCGCGGCTTGCCTGCGCATTTTCGTGCGTGTACTCGCGCACACTGCGGAATGCCAGGAAAGGGCGGAATCTGAGTGTAGTTGCCGAATGGGCATCGACCAAGGTATAACGAATCAGAATCCGATTTTCATGATGTACGAAAATCTTTTCTTTACGAAGGATGACACCTCCTACACGATAGGTAGTTGTGGGGATATTTTCACAGTCGAACTCTCGAATGTACTTGTGTCCGTTAGGACTGAAGTGGTTCCCTTGATACTTATGCAACCCCAGGTTGAACTCCGCACCGTGCTGAATTACAGTTTCATCCAAAGAAGACAGCAGCACATGGTTTTCATCATCAAGGTTGGGGACCGGTATCACCAACAGACCGTGATATTTGCGTGTGTTACAATCTACAATTGTTGTACAATGATAGGCTCCCGACCTATTCGTCCGCAATATCTCCCTTGGCAAAGATTCTTGCAGATTAATCATCAGGGTCTTGTCAAATCGTAAATAACTCATAGTTGTGCATTATTTAAAGGTTAATTATTTCGGTATATGCGCTACAAGCCATGTAGCGATGCCCAAAAATACGAATTAAAGCTTATAGGCAAAATAAAAAGTCAGTTTTTTTTCGGTTTTCGTCAAATATTCCGTAGTATTGTACAAAAATAGCAATCACTGTACGAAATATGAAGCATGATATACGCAGAATGGCATTGGCGGCGGTTATACCCCTATTCCTGCTATTCATTTTATACATTTTGAAGTTTTTGGAGATAGGCATGGACTGGAACTTCACACAACTGGGAGTATATCCGATGGAACAGCGGGGTATGTTCGGAATTTTCGCACATCCACTGGTGCACAGCAGCTTCAAGCATCTGCTCGCCAATACGATTCCACTCTTTTTCCTAATGTGGTGTCTGTTCTATTTCTACCGCCATATAGCCCCCTACATTTTCTTTGCCATTTGGATAGGATGCGGTACACTTACCTTTCTTATAGGGAAACCGGGATGGCATATCGGAGCCAGTGGCATTATATACGGACTGGCTTTCTTTCTGTTCTTCAGCGGCATACTGCGCAAACATGTACCGCTTATCGCCATTTCACTGTTGATAACGTTCCTATATGGCGGCCTGGTATGGAATATGTTCCCACAATTTGCAAAGGCCACCACTTCTTGGGAAGGACACCTTAGCGGAGCCATAGCAGGCACGCTATGCGCCATATGCTTTATGGGATACGGACCACAACGGCCTGATCCGTTTGCCGGAGAGGAGGAAGAGGAAGACACGGAAGAAGAGGATTCAGAAAAAGAGGATTCGGACCACAAGGCAGAAGAGGACAACAGCACGTTTAAGAAACAATAAAAAAAACAAAAAGAGGGGCAAAGAGTTTACAGTACACCTTGATAATGTCTACTTTTGTTTCAAAACAAGAAGAAAAAGCATCATGAATACAATGTTTGATACATTATTGCAACTGCCACTCTTTCAAGGACTCGCACAAGAAGACTTTACCAATATCCTAGGAAAAGTCAAGCTGAACTTTACAAAGCATAAAGCCGGCGAAGTTATCGTGAAAGCCGGTGACACATGCAGTCAACTGATATTCGTATTGAAAGGTGAAATCTCCTCATGTACTTCATCCGCTAATACCTCATACAGCTTCACGGAATATTTTCAAGCGCCTTATGTCATCGAGCCACAATCCCTATTCGGGATGAGCACCTCCTATGTCTCGACCTATACCGCCCAAACTGAGACCCACACTGTTAGCATAAGCAAGGCTTTCGTCATGAGCGAATTGTTTAAATATGATATATTCCGCCTGAATTACATGAATATCATCAGCAACCGCGCGCAAAGTCTGAGCAACCGCCTTTGGGCAGAAAACACCGACAACCTTGAAAGACGTATCGGCAACTTTATCCTAACACACATCGAACGTCCGGCAGGCAGGAAAACGCTGAAAATAAAAATGGAAGAACTGGCCCAGGTGGTCAATGATACCCGCGTGGGAGTATCGAGAGCGCTGAACAGCATGCAGGAGAAAGGTCTGCTCGAACTGCACAGAGGCGAGATGATGATTCCCAACGCAGAAAAACTCTTATAACCACCTGAACCGAGATTTCCTACAACACCTTGTCTATCACTTTCTTTATCAAGGATTCCATCACTTTATACCCTTCCAGAGTGGGGTGTACCCCGTCCTTAGTATACAAGGGGTTCAAGGCGTTATTGCCGTCTTCCGCCTCTACCATCTCACTGTAATAGTCGACATAAGGAATCTTGTTCTCCTTAGCATATGCCCGTATTCTGGCATTCAGCTGCATTATCTTTTGCGGAGCATCCTTCACCGAAGAATTCCAGCCAAAAGCAGCGGCAGGCAACACAGATGTCAAAATCACCTTTATCTTATTAGCCCGTGCCAACTCAACCATAGACACTATATTTCCAAAAGTGTATTCTTCATTATAAGCGCCTGCATTTTCCGCTACGTCATTGGTACCTGCATTTATCACGACCAGCGCCGGAGCAAGCTTGATGACATCCTCACGAAAACGGAGCAGGAAATGGGAAGAAGTCTGCCCACTTATACCACGGCCCACATAGCCATTTTTTTCAAAGAAAGCGGCATCATTTGCCACCCATCCTTCTGTGATTGAGTTGCCCATAAAAACCACCCGGTCCTTTTGCTTTCCCTTCCGTACCAGTTCCTTATTTGCCTCTGCATAACGTTTCAAATTTCCCCAATCCTGCTTCTGCGCGTCAGAGGCTACCCAAGGTATGCACAAAAAGACAGCAATCATACATAAAAGTTTCATTGTTCTATTCTTTGTTGTTTTTGTCATAAAAAAACAGCCCCACCATTTTTAAGGTGAGGCTATCATTATCATTGGCCAGTCTCACTCCCACTCGATTGTCGCATTGGGTTTCGGAGACATATCGTAGCAAACACGGTTGACGGTCTTCACTTCCTTGAGGATACGGTCTGTAATCTTCATCAGGATGGGCCAGTCTACCGGCTCGACGGTAGCGGTCATAGCATCCACCGTATTGACGGCACGGATAATGACGGGCCAGTCGAAAGAGCGCGCATTGTCGCGTACACCTACAGATTTGAAATCGGGCACCACAGTGAAATACTGCCATACCTTCTTATCCAGGCCTGCCAATTGGAATTCCTCACGCAGAATGGCATCCGACTCGCGTACAGCCTCCAAACGGTCGCGGGTAATGGCTCCCAGACAACGCACTCCCAATCCGGGACCGGGGAACGGTTGACGGTAAACCATCTCGTACGGCAATCCAAGCTCTACACCGCATGCACGTACTTCGTCCTTGAACAACTGGCGCAACGGCTCCACCAGTTCAAATTGCAAATCCTCGGGCAGACCGCCTACGTTGTGATGAGACTTCACCATCTTGGCTGTTTTTGTACCACTCTCTACAATGTCGGGATAGATGGTACCCTGTCCAAGGAAGTCGATGCCGTCCAGCTTACGGGCTTCTTCCTCAAAGACGCGGATAAACTCTCCGCCGATAATCTTGCGCTTCTGTTCGGGGTCGGCCACGTTTTCAAGCTTGGAGAGGAAACGGTCTGTGGCATCCACGTATATCAAGTTAGCCTTCAGCTCCTTGCCAAAGATTTCCACCACGGCTTCCGATTCGCCCTTACGCATCAACCCGTGGTTCACGTGTACGCAAACCAGCTTGTCGCCGATAGCTTTCAGCAGCAAAGCAGCCACCACGGAGCTATCCACACCACCGGACAGTGCCAGCAGCACCTTACGGTCGCCTACCTGACGGCGTATCAATTCTATCTGGTCGTTGACGAAATTCGTCATGTTCCAATTAGCCTCAGCCTTACAAGTATCGAATACGAAAGATTTCACAGCATCCTTGATGGCTTCCACATCATCCGTAAACTGCGGCAGCTTCACTTCACACAACGCCTTGTCGTGTCCGGCGGCCATCACGGGGAACCCTGCTTCGTAAATCTCGGGCAATACATCGATAGATACCCCATCAACCACATTATTGGGACCACCGTTGATGATGATACCTTTCACATTCGGCAAAGCCTTCAGTTCGGCAGCGGTAATATCGTGCGGGTATATTTCGCTATATACTCCCAACGCACGAATCGCTCTGGCAAGCACTGTGTTCTCATGGCTTCCCAAATCCAGAATCACAATCATATCCTGCTTCATTCTTCTATATTGTTTTTAAGTTAATAATTTCAGTCGGTCTTATTCCCATTCTATTGTGCTGGGCGGTTTTGAAGAGATGTCATAGGTTACGCGGTTCACACCTTTCACTTTATTAATAATGTCGTTGGACACCTTGCCCAGAAATTCGTAGGGCAGATGCGCCCAGTCGGCCGTCATGGCATCGGTGGAAGTAACAGCACGCAAGGCCACCGCACGTTCATAGGTACGTTCGTCACCCATCACGCCCACACTCTGTACGGGCAGAAGAATGACGCCCGCCTGCCAGACCTGATGGTAGAGCGATGTCTCGTTGCCGGCGGCATCCTTCACTTTCCAATCACGCAAGCCCTGGATGAAAATATCGTCGGCTTCCTGCAAGGTCTGTACTTTCTCTCGTGTTATATCCCCCAGAATGCGGACAGCCAGTCCCGGGCCAGGGAAAGGATGACGAGTAATCAGATGTTCGGGCATTCCCAATTCGCGTCCTACGCGGCGTACTTCGTCCTTGAACAGCCACTGCAACGGCTCGCACAGACGGAGGTTCATCTCCTCGGGCAGACCGCCCACGTTGTGATGGCTTTTGATGGTCTTGCCCGTAATGTTCAAGCTCTCGATGCGGTCGGGATAAATGGTGCCTTGTGCCAACCAACGGGCATCGGTAATTTTGTGCGCCTCGGCATCGAAGACTTCGATGAAATCGCGGCCGATGATTTTACGCTTCTGCTCAGGCTCGGTCACTCCCTTCAAATCCTTGAAGAACTTCTCACTGGCATCCACACCAATCACATTCAACCCCAGACACTCGTAGTCGTGCATCACATTCTTGAACTCATTCTTGCGAAGCAGTCCGTGGTCTACAAAGATGCAGGTCAGGTTCTTACCGATGGCACGATGCAGCAACACGGCGGCTACCGAAGAGTCTACACCGCCACTCAGTCCCAAGATAACGCGATCGTTGCCAAGCTGCTCCTTCAGTTCGGCTACAGTGGTATCTACAAACGATGCGGCGCTCCAGCTTTGACTGCAACCGCAGACGTCTACCACGAAGTTGCGTAGCATCTGCGTACCATCCTCGCTATGAAACACTTCCGGATGGAACTGCACTCCCCACATCTCCTCGCCGGACACCTGGTAAGCAGCAATCGCTACCTTGTCCGTAGAAGCTATAATCTTGAAATTGTCGGGAATGGCTGTAATCGTGTCTCCGTGGCTCATCCATACTTGGGTATTCTTCCTTACCCCTTTGAAAAGGACATTCTCCGAATCGAAAGAACCGAGATGGGCACGTCCGTACTCGCGGGTTCCTGCCGGCTCCACCCGTCCACCGTTGCTGTAGGAGATAAACTGTGCACCGTAGCAGATACCCAGAATGGGATATTTCCCACGAATCCCGCTCAAATCTACCTTGAATGCACTCTTATCATAAACAGAAAAGGGGCTACCCGAAAGGATAACTCCTTTTACACTCTCATCTCCGTATGGAAATTTGTTGTAAGGTACAATCTCGCAATAGACATTCAGTTCGCGCAACCGGCGGCCTATGAGCTGCGTGGTTTGCGAACCGAAATCAAGAATAATAATCTTCTCTTGCATATAAATCCGTATAGACTTTAATAAATGATTTGCAAAAGTAGAAAAAGTAAAGGAATTATTAGGGATAATGTGACAGAAAAACGCTTTTTTACTAAAAACAGCTTTAAATTCAGGCAAACACTATCCACAAATATACGAAAAGCTATTCTCACCACAGCCGTGTTGTTTTCTTACCACAGCTATGCAACTTGCTTACCACAGCAATGTTATTTTCTTACCACAGCTGTGGTAAGATTATTGCTTAGCACAAAAAGGAACAGTTTCCGGCAGTGTCGGGAAGAGTTAAAGGTACCAATGTAATTAATATGCCAACCGGCACATTAACCACATTATGAAGTTCTGCTTCGATATTACTTTTCTTTCAGCAAGTCACGGATTTCGGTCAGCAGCACCTCTTCCTTGCTCGGTACGGGGGGAGCCGGAGGAACGGCAGGCGCCTCTTCTTTCTTCTTTTCAGTCAGTTTGGTCAACAACTTTATAAACATGAAGATAGAGAATGCTATAATCAGAAAGTCGAAAGTGACCTGCAAGAAATTACCGTAATTCAAGGTCACGGCAGCAACCTCTTTCCCATCCACCATTTCGGCAGGTTTCAGCACCCACTTCAAGTCTGTAAAGTTGACACCGCCCACCAGTAACCCGATAGGAGGCATAATCACATCTGCCACGATGGAAGAGACGATTTTTCCAAATGCCCCACCGATAATCACACCGACGGCCATGTCTATCACATTGCCCTTCATGGCAAAAGCCTTAAATTCCTGTAAAAATGAACTTTTTCCCATCTTTTCAATTATTTAATTATGATTTTGGTTACGAATATAAAAACATTTTCTTACTTTTGCACCGCAAATCAGAAAGAAATGCAATTAGTAAGCGAAAGTTTATTTTTAAACATTATAAAACCCTTAAAAGTTTAAACAAAATGATTAAAGTAGGTATTAATGGATTCGGACGTATCGGACGTTTCGTATTCCGCGCTGCAATGAAGAGAAACGATATTCAGATCGTAGGTATCAACGACCTTTGCCCGGTAGACTACTTGGCTTACATGCTGAAGTATGACACTATGCACGGTCAATTCGACGGTACTATCGAAGCTGACGTTGAAAACAGCAAATTGATCGTTAACGGTCAGGCTATCCGCATCACTGCAGAAAAAAATCCGGCTGACTTGAAATGGAACGAAGTAGAGGCAGAATACGTTGTTGAATCTACTGGCTTGTTCCTGAGCAAAGACAAAGCTCAAGCTCACATCGAAGCTGGCGCAAAATATGTTGTAATGTCTGCTCCTTCTAAGGACGACACTCCGATGTTCGTTTGCGGTGTTAACGAAAAGACTTACGTTAAGGGTACTCAATTCGTATCTAACGCTTCTTGTACTACTAACTGCTTGGCTCCTATCGCTAAGGTATTGAACGACAAATGGGGTATCACTGACGGTTTGATGACTACTGTTCACTCTACAACTGCTACTCAGAAGACAGTTGACGGTCCTTCTATGAAAGACTGGAGAGGTGGTCGTGCTGCTTCTGGCAACATTATCCCGTCTTCTACCGGTGCTGCTAAGGCTGTAGGTAAAGTTATCCCGGCATTGAACGGTAAACTGACTGGTATGTCTATGCGTGTTCCGACTTTGGACGTATCTGTAGTTGACTTGACAGTTAACTTGGCTAAGCCCGCTACTTACGCTGAAATCTGCGCTGCCATGAAGGAAGCTTCTGAAGGCGAATTGAAGGGTGTTCTGGGTTACACTGAAGATGCAGTTGTTTCTTCTGACTTCTTGGGTGACACTCGCACTTCTATCTTCGACGCTAAGGCTGGTATCGCTTTGACTGATACTTTCGTTAAGGTTGTATCTTGGTATGATAACGAAATCGGTTATTCTAACAAGGTTCTTGACCTGATTGCTCACATGGCATCAGTTAACTGCTAATATACAGTTAGAAAATAATAAAAAATAGGTGGCTTCTGCAGAAGTCGCCTATTTTTTTTGCAATTTTGCAGCTAGTACGTTTTTTATCAGCTTCTTTAATGATGATGAAGATTATACTAACTCTAATATTGCTTTGCTTTATGAACACTATATCGTCTCAAAATCCTTTTTTTGAAACATACTCCACGCCACACGGCACTGTCCCGTTCGACAAGATTAAGACCGGAGACTATGTACCCGCCATCCACGAAGGCATCCGCCGCCAGAATGCGGAAATAGATGCCATCATCCGCAATCCGGAAGTCCCGACATTTGCCAACACAGTGCTGGCCTATGAGAAGTCCGGCGAAATGCTCCACCGTGTCGGTACCGTATTCGGCAATCTGCTCAGCGCAGAAACGAACGATGACCTGCAGGAACTGGCCAAGGAAATCATGCCTATGATGAGCGAGCATGAAAACGACATCAGCCTGAACGAAGAGCTGTTTGCACGCATCAAAGCGGTTTACGAGCAGCAAGACAAAGAGACGCTGAACCCGGAACAGCACAAGCTGCTGGAAGATATTTACAATGGCTTTGTACGCAATGGAGCCAACCTCCAGGGAGAAGCCAAGGAGAAATACCGGGCTTTATGCAAAGAGCTCAGTCTGCTGACGCTGCAGTTCAGTGAAAACAACCTGAAAGAAACGAACGACTACAAGCTTGTCATCACCGACAAGTCACAACTGGCCGGGCTACCCGAGAGCGCGGTAGAAGCCGCTGCAGAGACAGCCGGGGAAAAAGGCGTCGAAGGCTGGGTATTCACCTTGCAGGCTCCCAGCTATGGCCCTTTCCTGACCTACGCAGACAGCCGTGACCTGCGCCGTGAGCTATATATGGCCTACAATACGAAGTGTACGCATGACAACGCCAGCAATAACCTGGAAATTGTAAAGAAACTGGCCAATGTCCGTATGGAGATTGCCCAACTCCTAGGCTATGACAACTTCGCCGAATACAACCTCCAGGAGCGCATGGCACAAAACAGTGAGTCCGTGTATAAGCTGCTGGACCAACTGCTGGAGGCTTACACGCCTACCGCCAAACAAGAATATGCAGAAGTGCAAGCCCTGGCACGCCAAGCGGAAGGAGAAGACTTCGTCGTGATGCCGTGGGACTGGGCGTACTATTCCCATAAACTGAAAGACCGGAAGTTCAATATCGACGATGAGCTGCTCCGCCCTTACTTTGAGCTGAACAACGTGAAGGAAGGTGTATTCAGCCTGGCAACCAGACTGTATGGCATCACCTTCAAGAAGAACCCAAATATTCCCGTTTATCACAAGGATGTGGACGCCTACGAGGTATTCGACAAAGACGGAAAATTCCTGGCTGTGTTCTATACCGACTTCCACCCCCGGGCAGGCAAGCGCTCGGGAGCCTGGATGACCAGCTACAAGGAGCAGTGGATTGACGAGAAGACCGGCGAGAACAGCCGTCCCCACATATCCATCGTGATGAACTTCACCAAACCGACACAAGACAAACCCGCCCTATTGACCTTCGGTGAAGTAGAAACCTTCCTGCACGAATTCGGACACAGCCTGCATGGTATGTTTGCCAATTCCACCTACGGAAGCCTGAGTGGGACCAATGTGTATTGGGACTTTGTGGAACTCCCCTCCCAATTCATGGAGAACTTCGCTATCGAAAAGGAATTCCTGCATACGTTTGCCCGCCATTACCAAACCGGTGAACTGATACCGGACGAACTGGTACAGCGCATTGTGGATTCCTCCAACTTCAACGCGGCATACGCCTGCCTCCGCCAGGTTAGCTTCGGCCTGCTTGATATGGCTTGGTACACACGTAACACCCCGTTTGAAGGTGACGTGAAAGCCTATGAAAAGAAGGCTTGGGAAAAAGCACAGATTCTGCCTTCTGTGGCAGAAGCCTGCATGAGCACACAATTCTCCCATATCTTTTCCGGAGGATATTCTGCCGGATACTATAGTTATAAGTGGGCAGAGGTGCTGGATGCAGATGCATTCTCGCTATTCAAGCAGACGGGCATCTTCAACCCTGAGACTGCCGCCTCCTTCCGAGAGAATATCCTTTCCAAAGGTGGAACGGAACATCCGATGACGCTCTATAAACGCTTCCGCGGACAAGAGCCTACAATCGACGCATTATTAATCAGAAATGGAATAAAGAAATGAAGAGACTTATAAGGAACATCTGTTGCATACTGCTCATGTTGTCGTTGCTTCCCCTGTTAAGCGGTTGCGACAATGAAGACGATGTTGTCGGGATATTCACCGGGAAGACATGGAAGCTCAGCCGACTCACCAATAAAGGCAGCAATGCCCAATTCTATCCAAACCTTTGGAACAACAATGAGGAAGAGATGAAGAAGAGTCTGGACAAGCTATATAATCAGAAAAGTACCTTCACCCTCAATTTTGAAGGTACCGAACTGGATGGAGAACTGATGGGCACCACCGTCAACGGACAAGGCATCAACTCAAGCGTCAACGGCACTTGGAAAGCCGACGGAGCTTCAGGCTCGCTCAGCATCAGCGTAAAGGTTACGGGGTCCGCAGAGAGCGATGCACTGGCCAAGACATTCATCTCCGGACTGCAAAATGTGTACAAGTATGAAGGGGATGCCAATTCACTGACCCTCTATTTTAAAGACGGACCGACAACCAGAGTCATGGGATTCACCCCGCAACGATAAAACATAAATATGATGGACGATTCTACAAAAGACAAACAAGAAGCATTGGACAGGCGTTATATACGTATGGCAAGCATTTGGGCCGAAAATTCGTATTGCCAACGCCGCCAGGTCGGTGCACTGATTGTAAAAGACAAGATGATTATCTCCGACGGCTACAACGGTACTCCTTCCGGTTTTGAGAATGTGTGCGAAGATGAGAACAACGTCACCAAACCATACGTGCTCCATGCCGAAGCAAATGCCATTACCAAAATAGCCCGTTCAAACAACAGCAGTAACGGTGCCACCATGTACGTCACCGCCTCCCCATGCATAGAATGTGCCAAACTGATTATCCAGGCAGGCATCAAACGGGTGGTCTACTCCGAGAAATACCGCCTGGAAGATGGTATCGAACTTTTGAAACGGGCAGGCATCGAGGTGGTATTTATTTCAATGGATAATGGATAATAGAAAGTTGAAAATTGCATGTGCAGCCAAATAGTAAATTGTAAATAGTCTAATAGTAAATAAACATCATGAGTACAAAAAATACTTCCCGCTTTATGCCGCTTATCATCGCAATCAGCGTAGTCGCGGGAATCCTTATCGGAACGTTTTATGCCAGGCATTTTGCCGGTAATAAACTGGGAATCATCAATAGCTCGTCCAACAAGCTGAATGCCTTGCTGCGTGTTATTGACGACCAGTATGTGGATACCGTCAACATGACCGATTTGGTAGAGAAGGCCATGCCACAGATATTGGCGGAACTCGACCCCCACTCCACCTACATCCCCGCACAGAAACTGGAGGAGGTTAATTCCGAACTTGAAGGCAGCTTCAGCGGTATAGGCATCCAGTTCACCATTCAGGAAGACACGATACACGTAAACAGCGTGATTCCCGGCGGACCGTCCGAGAAAGTGGGCCTGATGGCAGGCGACCGCATTGTGATGGTCAACGACAGTCTTTTTGCAGGCAAAGGCCTGACAAACGAAAAGGCTATGCGCAACCTGAAAGGTCCGAAAGGAAGCCAAGTGAAGTTAGGCGTCAAGCGTGCCACGGAAAAGGAGTTGCTCGACTTCACCATCACACGCGGTGACATCCCGCAAAACACCATTGATGCAGCCTATATGCTCAATGATGACTATGGCTATATACAAATCAGCAAATTCGGACGCACCACACACGTGGAGCTGCTGAATGCGATTGCCCAACTGAGCCACGAGAAATGCAAAGGCCTGATTATCGACCTGCGCGACAATACCGGAGGATACATGGAAGCCGCCACGCGCATGGTGAACGAATTCCTGCCGGAAGGAAAGCTGATAGTGTATACCCACGGCCGCAAATATCCCCGTATGGAGGAATATGCCAACGGCACCGGCAGTTGCCAGAAGCTGCCGCTGATAGTATTGGTGAATGAAGGCTCCGCTTCGGCCAGCGAAATCTTTGCGGGCGCCATTCAGGACAATGACCGCGGGACCATTGTAGGACGCCGTTCCTTCGGCAAGGGACTCGTACAGCAACCCATCGACTTCAGCGACGGTTCCGCCATCCGCCTGACCATTGCCCGCTATTACACCCCATCGGGCCGTTGCATCCAGCGTCCCTATGAGAACGGTAAGGACAGCAAATACGAAATGGACTGGATTACCCGTTACGAACACGGCGAGTTCTTCTCCAAAGACAGTATCAAACTGGACGAAAACCTACGTTACTCTACCGGCTTGGGCAGACCCGTATACGGCGGCGGTGGCATTATGCCGGACGTATTCGTTCCGCAAGACACCACCGGAGTATCTTCTTACCTGATAGAAGTAAGCAACAAGGGACTGATTCTGCAATTCAGCTTCCAGTATACCGACCGCAACCGCACGAAATTGAGTGAATACGACAATGAAGAAGACTTGTTGAAGTACCTTCGCCATCAGGGTATTGTGGAACAGTTTGTGCGTTTTGCAGACTCCAAGGGAGTAAAGCGGCGCAACCTGCTTATACACAAGTCTTACAAGCTACTGGAAAGAAGCCTTTACGGCAACATTATCTATAACATACTGGGAAGGGAGCAATACATCCGCTACATCAACCAGAGCGATGCTACCGTCAAGAAGGCATTGGATATTCTGGAACGTGGCGAGGCATTCCCCAAAGCCCCGGAAGCGACACCAATCATAGAGGATACAAAAGATGATGGAAAGGAAAAAAGAACTGCGCAGGCAGGTAGCTTTGTTGAAGACCCGACACAGCTCTTCCACTACGCGTCAGTCTGCTGAAATACTTGCCGCCCTCGAGGCACATCCTGCTTTCAGGGCGGCAACAACCGTACTGCTTTATCACTCTCTCAAAGACGAAGTGGACACACACGAATTTATCCGGAAGTGGAGCCGCGAAAAGCGAATACTGCTTCCGGTAGTTGTAGGCGACGACCTGGAACTGCGGCTGTACACCGGACCGGAAGACCTGAAACCCGGCGCATACGGCATTGAAGAACCAACCGGCGAGCTATTTACTGACTATGCAGACATTGACTTCATAGTAGTTCCCGGTGTCGCATTCGACCGTAACGGCAACCGTCTGGGGCGCGGTAAAGGTTACTACGACCGGCTTCTGCCCCGCATCCCATTAGCCTACAAAGCCGGCATCTGTTTCCCGTTTCAACTCGTAGAAGAAGTTCCTGCGGAACCGTTTGATATACGCATGGATGAAATCATAACGCAATGAAAACTAATTATCACACGCACACCACACGCTGCATGCATGCCACCGGAGATGATGAAGACTATGTGCTCAGTGCCATCAAAGGCGGTTACCGGATACTCGGATTTTCGGACCACACTCCCTGGAAATACCGTACTGACTACGTAGCCGACATGCGGATGCTCCCCGAAGAGCTTCCCGGCTACGTGGAGAGTCTTAAGACGCTCCGTGAGAAATACCACGACCGGATAGACATCAGAATAGGACTTGAATGTGAATACTTCCCCCAATATATCCATTGGCTGAAAGAACAAATCAAGAAGTACCAACTGGACTATATCATCTTCGGAAACCATCACTACCACACTGATGAAAAGTTCCCCTACTTCGGCCATCATACGGACAGCCGCGATATGCTCGACCTTTACGAAGAGAGCGCCATCGAAGGTATGGAAAGCGGATTATTCTCTTGCCTTGCCCATCCGGACTTGTTCATGCGTTCCTATCCGAGATTCGACCACCATTGCACTACCATCAGCCGGCACATCTGCCGCACTGCTGCACGCCTGAATGTCCCGTTGGAATACAATATAGGCTATGTAGCCTACAATGAAGCGCACAGCTTATCCACCTACCCATGCCCGGAATTCTGGCGAATCGCTGCCAATGAAGGCTGTACAGCTATCATCGGACTGGATGCGCATGACAACAAGGATTTGGAAACTCCGATGTATTATGACCGGGCAGTCCAGGAATTGAAAGAACTGAAGATTGAAAGAATAGATGAGCTGAGGATGCTCATCTGAATATGATATTCGTTATGACCTGAGCCCCCACATGACGGTTCAAGTTGCGCACCAGCAACTCACGCCCCATCATCAGCTCCTGGCGCAGGGCAGCAGAAGTGAGGTGTACATAAAGTACCTGGTTCTTTATATAAAGTTCACGGGTGTAGGAGGCAATAGTAGGGCCCAGCACTTCGGGCCACGCACTGATAAGCCGCCGTTCATTCAGCGGAGACTCCAGACTTTCCTGCCTGAGGTAATGACGGATAAGCTCACCTATCTGTTCGGCATTATTTCGCTTCATGCCTCTTCCTCCTTCATCTCAGCAACTATTCCCTGCTCCACACGGAACATCTTATAATCACTGCCCACTTTATGCAGAATACGGTCCAGGTGTTCGCGGTTGGTATCGGTTATAAAAATCTGTCCGAAACTGTCGCCTGCCACCAACTTGATGATTTGCTCCACACGCGAGGCATCCAGTTTGTCAAAGATATCGTCCAGCAACAACAAGGGAACAGTGGTCCCGGTACGTTTCAGGAAATCAAACTGTGCCAGCTTCAACGCTACCAGATAAGTCTTGTTCTGTCCCTGCGATCCTTCACGTTTGATGGGGAAATCTCCCAAAAGCATATTCAGCTCGTCCTTGTGCACACCGCGCAATGAATAGCCCATAATCTGGTCGCGTACACGGCTTTCCTTCAGTACTTCCAGCAAAGAGGCATCGCGGGCATGGGAATCATAGCTTAATCCCACCTTCTCCCTATCTTGCGAAATGAATGAATAGAAAGACTGGAAAATAGGAATAAACTCACGGATAAAGGCCTCACGTTTGCGGAACACCACTTCGCCGGCTTGCGCCATCATCTCCTCCCAAACCAGAAAGAGCTCTTCCTCCACCGGCTGTTCACTCTTCAGTAAGGTATTCCGCTGCACCAAAGCTTTATTGTATCGTATCAAAGCATCCAGATACTCTTTGTCGTACTGCGAGATAACCACATCCATAAAACGTCGGCGTTCATCACTGCCTCCTGCTATCAACTCCGAATCGGCAGGCGAAACCATGACCAAAGGCAGGAAGCCGATATGGTCTGACAAACGCGTATACTCCTTCTTGTTTCGCTTGAACTGTTTCTTCTGGCGCCTCTTCATACCACAGTAGATTTCTTCAGGAGTCCCATCGGCAGCCTCATAAAACCCTTGAATAACAAAGAAGTCGGCATCATGGCGGATATTCTGGGAATCAATGGGATTACCGGCACTTTTACAGAAAGACAAGAAATACACCGCATCCAGCAGGTTCGTTTTCCCCATGCCGTTCTGTCCGAAAAAGCAGTTCAACTTGGGCGAGAATGTAAGCTCTACCTGCTCCAAGTTCTTATAATTGAGTATAGATATACGTTTCAGTATCATTATAGTAACGATGAGTTCGGTTACAAAGATAATGCAAAACCAAAAGCAGTACAAAATAAGCCTGCTTATTTTTAACACAGAGGTGAAGCCCGGCTTATTGAAAAGTAGAAATAATTTCAGCGTTTTCTGATACAATACAAAAAAAGATGCTGCTAAATTTCGTTGATAGCTATAAAAAACTTACTTTTGCGGGTCGAAATAGATAAATAAGAATAATAACAAAAAGATTATATAAAAATGGCAGAACAAAAAAAGACGAATGAAGCCTTAAACGTGGAGGATGCACTGACACAATCGGAGGCCTTTTTCATTAAGAACAAAAAAGCAATCATCGGCGCTGTAGTAGCAGTAATCATCATCATTGCCGGTGTAGTGATGTACAAGAACCTTTATGCAGACCCCCGTGAAGAAAAAGCACAAGCTGCCTTATTCAAAGGACAAGAATACTTCGAAGCAGACGCTTATGCACAAGCACTGAACGGTGACAGCATCGGTTTTGCCGGATTTGTAAAAGTGGCAGACGAATACAGCGGCACAAAAGCAGCCAATCTTGCAAAAGCCTATATGGGTCTCTGCTATGCACACCTCGGCAAATATGACGAAGCAGTGAAAGCATTGGACAGCTTTGACGGAGACGACCAAATGGTAGCTCCTGCCATGAAAGGTGCTATGGGTAACTGCTATGCGCAGCTCGGCCAACTGGACAAAGCCGCTTCTATGCTGCTGAAAGCCGCCAACGAAGCCGACAACAACTCCCTCAGCCCCATCTACCTGCTGCAAGCCGGAGAAATCCTGGTAAAGCAAGGTAAGTATGACGATGCAATCCAGGCGTATACCACTATCAAGGATAAATACTTCCGTTCATACCAGGCAATGGATATCGACAAGTATATCGAACAAGCCAAACTGTTGAAGAAGTAATATACCTTATTATAAAGACATCTCAGGCACGGATTACACGGAAAACACGGAAAGACACAATAGCCGTGAATCCGTGTAGTCCGTGCCTCTTTTATCTCCCCTCTCCCTTTAATTTTCAATTATTAATTTTTAATTCTTAATTCCTTATTTATGGCAACAGCTTATCACAATCTTTCAGACTACGATTTCAGTTCTGTACCCAGCGCGGAAAAAATGAAATTCGGCATCGTTGTATCTGAGTGGAATTATAATATTACCGGTGCTCTCCTAAAAGGCGCCATAGACACCTTAAAAAAACATGGAGCCAAAGATGAAAATATTCTGGTAAAAACAGTACCCGGCAGTTTTGAACTGACTTTCGGCGCCAACCAACTTATCGAATACAGTGAAGTCGATGCAGTTATTGCAATTGGTTGTGTAGTCAGAGGAGATACTCCACATTTTGACTATGTTTGCATGGGTGCTACCCAAGGAATTACCCAATTAAACGCAAGTGGCGATGTACCAGTAATTTACGGATTAATTACTACCAATACTATGGAGCAAGCAGAAGACCGCGCCGGTGGTAAGCTGGGTAATAAAGGAGACGAATGTGCAATTACTGCAATAAAAATGATAGATTTTGCTTGGAGTTTACAAAAATAGTCGTATCTTTGCACCGCAATTGAGAAACAAACCTACTCAATGAGAGAATTGAGATAGAATCTTAAGTGCAAAAGGGCAAATACCAGAGTGGCCAAATGGGGCAGACTGTAAATCTGCTGGCTTACGCCTTCGGTGGTTCGAATCCATCTTTGCCCACAAAAAATTGCGGAAGTAGCTCAGTTGATAGAGCATTAGCCTTCCAAGCTGAGGGTCGCGGGTTTGAGCCCCGTCTTCCGCTCTTCTGAAAATCAGATAGTTATCGCAAGATTTCTATCTGATTTTTGTTTTTAGAGAATGCTGAATTTAGTGTGGTTTAACCGAGTGAGTTAAACCTGGAAGTCAACCGAATGACGCAAAGCACAAATTCATGGTTATTTAAATAAGATATTTCTGAGAATATCATCTAACCACGGCTCTTTCATCTTTTCCACAAAAACATCATTCTTTAGTTGAAAAGCCTTTTTGTAAACACTCTGCATTTTCAAATTATAGCGCACCGTATCATAGCGGACTACTGACTGGTAAAATCCGGTATCAACAGCGACAATTTCATTTTCTATTCTCAATGTATCCTCAGCTGTATCGGAAACTCTTCCAGTCTCCATCTGTGCGAATGAAATACAGCTGCCTCCGATTAGAGCCAATAATGTTACCAATATTTTATTCATAGGCTACCGTTTTCTACAAAGATACAATATTCAAAGAACAAACATCTCTTTTACAAGAAAAATCCCACTATACCATAAACGCTTATAAGGCAACGCACACATTTGTATATCAAAGTTCAGTTTTAGTTAATAAAATTATGTAAGTTTGTAAACGAATAAAAAGCTCTCCTCCAATGAACAACATCATTCATAAAATCAGGCAGATTTATCCGGTTTCCGAAGAAGCTCTTCAGGCATTGCTGATGAATATGCAGGTAAGACACTATCCTAAAGGAACTTATATAGTACAAGCAGGAGTGACAGACCGTTTGGTTTATTTCATTGAGGAAGGGGTCACCCGTTCCGTATTTCATCACGACGGACAAGATACCACCACTTGGTTCAGCCAGGAAGGTGATGTAACCTTCGGAATGGATTCACTGTACTATCAGCAGCCGTCAGTAGAAAGCATTGAAACTCTTTCGGACTGCAAAATCTACGTCATCCACATAGACAAGTTAAATGCTCTCTACGAAACATATATTGATATAGCCAACTGGGGCAGAATACTGCATCAGAACGTAAACAAGGAGCTCAGTCATATGTTTGTGGGAAGGCTCCAACTGCCTCCCAAAGAGCGGTATGAACAATTTAACCGCCGTTACCCCGGACTGATAAATCGGGTGAAGCTAAAATATGTGGCAGCCTTCCTGGGTATTTCCATCTATACTCTCAGCCGGGTACGCGCAAAAAAATAGAAGATTGCCGTTCTTTTTTGCTTTTAAGCAAAAGAACTTCGCTTCGCATGGCGTATCTTTGACATCCGAAAACATTAACCAAACAACAGAAAAAAACAGATGTCGCACATTTCATCTTCTGCCTTTTCAGACACCAAAGCACATTATGACCTTCTCGACGGCCTCCGTGGCGTAGCAGCCTTGATGGTTATATGGTATCATATATTCGAAGGCTATGCTTTTGCCGGTGGTGGCATTATCGAAACCTTCAACCACGGCTATTTAGCTGTAGATTTCTTCTTTATACTATCGGGATTCGTTATCGGGTATGCTTATGACGACCGTTGGGGCAGGAGTCTCACAATGAAAAACTTCTTTAAACGGCGCCTAATACGTCTCCATCCGATGGTCATTATGGGAGCCGTCCTGGGTGCCATTACCTTCTGTCTTCAAGGATGCGTACAATGGGACGGAACACATATTGCCCTCTCCATGATTATGCTGTCCCTTCTTTGTACTATATTTTTTATTCCCGCAATGCCAGGTGCAGGTTATGAAGTCCGTGGTAATGGCGAAATGTTTCCTTTGAATGGTCCATGCTGGTCCTTGTTCTTTGAATATATAGGCAACATCCTTTACGCCTTGTTTATCCGCCGCTTATCAAACAAAGCCCTCGCCGTACTGACAATATTGCTGGGAGTGGCATTGGCATCATTCGCCATTTTCGATGTCTCCGGATACGGAAATATGGGAGTAGGCTGGACACTGGACGGAATAAACTTTGGCGGCGGATTGCTGAGGATGCTTTTTCCTTTCTCCATGGGCATGCTTTTGTCGCGCAACTTCAAGCCTATCAAGGTGAAAGGTGCTTTCTGGATATGTACCATTGCATTGGTTGCCTTGTTTTCAGTGCCCTACCTGGAAGGTGCAACACCGGTCTGTACAAATGGCATTTATGAAGCGTTCTGTGTAATCATCGCTTTTCCGGTTCTCGTCTGGTTAGGAGCTTCCGGTACCACAACGGATAAAAAATCAACCCGGATATGCAAATTCCTGGGAGATATATCCTATCCAGTCTATGTGATACATTATCCATTTATGTACTTGTTCTATGCATGGCTCATCAAGAACCAGCTCTTCACGTTGGAGCAGACTTGGCAGGTTGCCTTGTGTGTTTACGCATGGAACATATTATTGGCTTATCTATGCTTGAAATTCTATGATGAACCGGTACGGAAATATCTGGCCAGACGCTTCTTGAGCAAGAAACGGTAAAGGGGCTACCACAGATTACACAGATTTACACAGATTAATTTATCTCAAGGATTTTTATCTGTGCAAATCTGTGTAATCAGTGGTGCATTATCATTCCAGATAAAGTGGCTCCACCACCTCCGTCACATTCTCATGGAACCACTCATCCAATTTAGCTTCAACCTTGTCTTTTATCTGTGGAGTGATGTATTTCTTCACTTTCTTATAAGCATAAACTGCGGCAAATCCCTTCCCTACCATAAAGACTTGTCCCAAAAGGTCTTCTATACTGGTAGGAAATACAATGGCCACCAAAGCAA
Source organism: Bacteroides sp. CACC 737 (assembly GCF_013874375.1). NCBI lineage: Bacteria > Pseudomonadati > Bacteroidota > Bacteroidia > Bacteroidales > Bacteroidaceae > Bacteroides > Bacteroides sp. CACC 737. The sequence continues at coordinate 282,081 of NZ_CP059408.1, read as the reverse complement.
TCATGATATTTGTCTTTTCACTCTCCGGAGTAGAATCTGCAGTCAGTACATAATAAGCAGTCAGTACGGGACGACCGGCTGCCCGGCCACCTTTCTTTATATACTCCTCTACTTTAAGACGAATCTCGTCCATGGAAAAATTCATTTTCATATTCATAATCTCCTCTTTTTATTTATTAGACGCAGAAAGATAAAGTTTGGTTGCAAAAATCCGCATTTTTTTTCAACATTATACCCTAAATAAGCAGTATCTTTGTCCCCGCATTTTCACAACCACATAAAATTATAATGAAAACAATAGTAAATGTTCCCTCCCGACAGAACACCATGCGCGAACTGCGGGATTATCTGATGATTGCCCTGGGTATGGTCTTATATGGTATCGGCTGGACAGTCTTCCTGCTTCCCAACGATATTACTACCGGTGGCGTACCGGGCATTGCATCCATCGTATATTTTGCCACTGGATTTCCCGTCCAATATACGTACTTCGCCATCAACTTTATACTTCTATTGCTTGCCCTACGTGTGTTGGGATGGAAGTTCAGCGTAAAGACAATCTTTGCCGTATTCACCCTGACCTTTTTCCTTTCCATTATCCAGAAACTGACCGAGGGTGTTGTCCTCCTGCACGACCAGCCTTTCATGGCTTGTGTCATCGGTGCCTCCTTCTGCGGTAGCGGCATCGGCATCGCCTTTTCCAACAACGGCAGTACTGGCGGCACGGACATCATTGCCGCCGTAATCAACAAATACCGCGACATCACGCTGGGCAGAGTCATGTTGATATGTGACCTTATCATCATCTCGTCCAGTTACTTTGTTCTAAAAGATTGGGAAAAGGTGGTGTATGGCTACGTTACTCTATACATATGCAGCTTCGTACTCGACCAAGTGGTGAACAGTGCCCGCCAGTCCGTACAATTCTTCATTATCAGCGACAAATATGAGGAGATAGCCAAGCACATCCAAGTATATCCCCACAGAGGTGCAACAGTCATCAACGCCTCGGGTTTCTATACGGGAAAAGAGATAAAAATGCTGTTCGTGCTGGCCAAGAAGCGGGAGTCCACCATCATTTTCCGGCTCATAAAAGACATAGACCCCAATGCCTTTGTATCACAAAGTGCAGTCATCGGAGTCTATGGAGAGGGATTCGACAGAATCAAAGTGAAGTAGAGGATTTCTTGAACTTCCCTTGATTCCAAGTATAAACAATAGGACGGCGGACAAACGGCTTTAATTTTTCCGCCGCTTCTTTACCCATGTAATCGGTCGTGGTAAAAGTGAATACCAACGTGGCGTCCTTCGCAGAAAGGTCCGCTTTCATCAGCAGCATGTCGGCCTGGCGACAGGCATCCTGATACTCATAGACATCCACCGTATCCGCAGCCTCAGCGATAAAATCATCCAGAACGGGCAATGCCGGCAGGTAGGACGAAGCAGGCAGCTCCTTCCAGTCCGTCGTATAGAACTTGACATGGCTGTCGCAAGCCGGAGCACAAACCGTAGATACCACACAAACCACTTTCGTGCTGTCGTTGACAGGCAAGAGCTTCATCTGCCACGAGCTCTGGGGAGTCATCTTCACATGTATATAGTCTGGAGAAAGTTCCGTCATTTCCGATTTACCACCAAAGCTGTTGGTCACCTCAGCTTTCATTTTACTTTCCAGAAAGTCTATAAAATCCGCACGGTTCACGGCGCTAAGCAACGGACATATAGAATCCGGCATATTCTTAAAACACGTCTTGGCTTCCTGAGCCTGCAAATACCCCCATCCGATGAAAGCCAAAATCAAAAAAGCACTCAGTTTTCTTATCATAACATTTTAATCATTTCTTCAAGGAAACGGGCATCTGTTTCATCAAAACTGCCCAAATCGTCACTGTCAATATCCAATACTCCCCACACTTCACCGTCCTCACGCTTCAGCGGAACCACGATCTCCGAACGCGACAGCGAGCTGCAGGCTATATGTCCGGGAAATGCATCCACATCGGGCACAACCAACGTCTCGGCTCTATCCCATGCCGCGCCGCAAACACCGCGGCCTTTCCTGATGCGCGTACAAGCTATCGGTCCCTGGAAAGGTCCTAACACCAATTCTTCACCCTTCACCAAATAGAAGCCTACCCAAAAGAAATGGAAAGTCTCTTTCAGCGCCGCCGAAACATTCGCCAGATTGGCTATCAAGTCATCTTCACCTGCCAGCAGATTTTTCAGTTGAGGAAGCAAAGCGCGATATTTCTCTGTCTTGCTACCAGCATTTATATATAGGTCTTCTGCCATATATCTCTTGTTTATTTACTCCCCAAATATAGGAAGAACATTCCAATCAACACCAAAATGAGGTCGACAGCCTTACTTTTTAAATTCTTTTCACGGAAGAAAAGCGCACCGAAAAGGAAGGAAACTACAACACTACCACGACGCACCATCGAAACGATGGAAATCATGGAGTCCTCATAGCTCAGGGCATAAAAATAGACAAAGTCTGCCGCACAAAGGAAAATGGAGATACAGATAATGGTCCAGTCCCAACGAAACGGGGTACTTTCTTTTCGCTTGGGATACCACAACAACAGGATAATGGGACACATGATAAAGACTTGGTAGACATTATACCACGACTGCACCAACATCGGGTTGAGCTGCTTCATCAGATATTTGTCATACAGCCCACTGACAGCTCCGGCAACGGCAGCCAGCACGATGAAAAGAATCCATTTGTTATGCTTGAAGTCGATTCCCTCTTTCTTGCCCGAACGGCTCAGCATGAAGAAGGAGACTATGGCAAGCAGCACGCCAATCCATTGATAAAGGTTCAAGCGTTCGCCAAACACAAGCATGGCACCTACAAGCACCATTACGGGACGCGTCGCATTAATCGGTCCCACGATGGTCAGCGGCAGATGCTTCATCCCGAAATAACCGAATATCCAGGAAGAAAGCACGATAAACGACTTGACAACAATAAACTTATGCACCTCCCACCCCACCACGGGAACATCAAACATCGTACCTCCCAACACCGACGGTGCAAAGGCTGATACCAGAATGAAAGGAAGAAATATAAGGCTCGAAAACAGCGTGTTCAAGAAAAGTACCGGCAGTACGGCATTATCACGAAGCGACTTCTTCTTGAAGACATCGTAAAATCCCAGCAAGGCAGCAGAAAGGAAAGCAAGTAATAACCACATAGAGTTAATTAAAAATTAAGAATTAAAAATTAAAGGGAGGGGGGTACGTTTTTGTAGTGCATCCCTCTGTTTATTCTAAAAAAGTAGTTTCCGGATAGGCTACATCCACCAGAAACAATGCATTTCCGGGAACGGAGGTTCCTGCCTGGCAACGGTCCTTCTGTTCGATGACGCGTCGGAAACCTTCAACAGAAAGTTTTCCACGACCCACTTCGAGTAGAGTGCCGACAATGGCACGTACCATGTTCCGCAGGAACCGGTCGGCCTGGATGGTGAAAACCCAGGTCACATCGTCTACCCGAGTCCAGGCAGCATGCATAATCTTACAATTATTGGTTTTGACATCCGTATGAAGTTTGCTGAAGCTGGTAAAGTCCGTATAGTCAAACAAGGTTTGGGCAGCCTCATTCATCCGTTCAAAGTCCGGTGTTTGGAACAGACGGCAGCGATATTGGCGGTTGAAAGGAGACTTGGCGGTAGTGACATAATACTTATACATACGCGCCGTAGCATCAAAGCGGGCATGTGCATCGGACTTCACGGCCCGCAAGCGGTATACAGAAATATCGGGAGGAAGCAGACGATTCAGCTTATCCGTCATAAAAACAGTGTCCAGAGGAGAATCACTGTCAAAGTGAGCTACCATCAGTGAGGCATGAACCCCGGCATCGGTACGCCCCGCTCCCACGACTTCCACCTCGCGACGCAGCAAGGTACTCAGCGCCTTCATCAAACACTCCTGCACACTTGCTCCATTGGGCTGGATTTGCCAGCCGTGATAAGCAGTGCCATCATAAGCCAGGTATATAAAATATCGTTGCACGGTCTTTTTTGTGTGCAAAGATAGTGCAAACCGAATACAGAACTTTCATGCTCGCATGAAAAAGTTATGTTGAGGTGCAGCCTATATTCGCTTTTTCAGCAAAGATAGTGCTAATTTAAAAACGTTTGAATTATCTTTGCACGTTTTTTCACCACAGATTACACAGATTAACGCAGTTTTTTCACAGACATCATGAAATATTCTTCCAAAATCCTACCTATACTGATAATTGTCGCAGCTGCCGCAACATTCACCTTTGCCGGCTGCAAGAAGAAAGACATGTCGCTCAAGTTGAACGAACCGCGCAACATTCGGGGCGTTGTCAGCTACAAACGCTCATTCGGAGACTTGAATGAGAAACATCTCAATGTAGCCCAAGCCATCGGCATACGTGTGCTTTCCTCCCGCGAGGAAGCAGAAAAGATGAAGGAGCAACTGCAACCTATCACGACAAACGAACTGTATGCCGTGGATTCACTGACGCATTCCATCCCTTATCTCATTCCGGGCGCCGCCAGCCTACTGGACACCATCGGACACAACTTCCTAGATTCACTGACCGCCAAAGGACTGAATCCAAACAAGATAATTGTGACTTCCGTACTTCGCACCCAGGACGATGTAAAACGCCTGCGCCGCCGCAACGGCAATGCTTCTCCAAACTCGGCACATTTTTACGGAACGACATTCGATGTCAGTTGGAAACGCTTCCAGAAAATAGAAGACGAAGATGGACGCCCTTTGCAGGATGTCAGCGCAGATACCTTAAAGCTGGTTCTTTCGGAAGTGCTCCGTGACCTGCGGAAAGCCGATAAATGCTACATCAAGTACGAGTTGAAGCAAGGATGCTTCCACATTACGACAAGAGAGAAATAAGCGGAAAAGAATTATTCTTCCAGCATCTTCCACGCCAACGGCAAGCAAGCAGTCATATCCCCCGCCGTCATCCCCACTGCCCCCTGCTTCTTGCAGGCTATGTCTCCCGCCAGTCCGTGCACATACGTGGCCAGGCAGGCAGCCTTCTCCGGCTCATAACCTTGGGCAAGCAAGGCAAGCACCACTCCCGTCAACACATCACCGCTGCCTCCCGTTGCCATACCCGGATTGCCGGTAGGGTTGAAAAAGCATTTCCCGGCAGGAGTGACAATGGCAGAATAAGCACCTTTCAAGATAATGTGCACTCCGGCGCTCTTCGCCAGCTCGCGAGCCTTCATCAAGCGCTCGTACGAATTCTGGCATTTGCCTACAAGACGCTCCAGCTCCTTGGGGTGCGGAGTCAGAATACTCCCTTTGGGCAGACGCCCTATATAGTTACGCTTCTCGCCCAGCAAGTTCAGGGCATCGGCATCCACCACCATCGGAGTCTGGCATATCTCTATCTGCTCCAGCAGAGCCGCCTCGGTCTCTGCCGCCTTTCCCAGTCCCGGGCCTATCGCTACGGCCTGGTAATCGTCCGTATCGGTAGCGGCAGCAAAGCAGGTGTCGCTGATGTCCAGCTCCGTCATGGCTTCGGGCACGGAAGTCTGCACAATGAAGTTGTTGCAGAACGGCACATGTACCGTCAGCAGCCCCACACCCGAACGCAGGCACGCACGCGCAGCCAGTACCGAAGCTCCCGCCATCCCCTGCGAACCGGCTATCAGCAGTGCACGGCCAAAATTCCCCTTATGGGCAAACCGGCCGCGCGGCTTCAGCAGGGCAGATACATCTTCATGCTCCAGCAGGCAGAAGTCCGTTTCCATGTCATGGATGGCATCCTTGCTGAGCCCGATGTCCAGTAACTGCCATTCGCCCACATACGGCTCGTTCTCGGCAAAGAGAAATGCCAGTTTCGGCAATTGCAGGCTCAGCGTCAGATGGGCACGGACGATATTCGTATGTACGTTGTAGGTGTTGTCCTCACCCATCAGTCCCGATGGGATATCGATGGACACCACCGTTGCGGGCGAAGCGTTGATGTACTTCACTACGGCTGCAAAACCGCCGCTCAGAGCCTTGTTCAGACCGCTGCCGAAGAGGCCGTCTATCACCACATGGTCCGCCGTCAGCACAGGAGGTACAAACTGAGTGGTCACTTCGTGGAAGTCCACGCCCGGCACGTCGGCCAGCCGCTCCTTGTTCGTCTCGCAGTCCGGCGAAAGCGTCCCTTTCGTATTGAAGAGATACACCTCGAGCCGGTAGCCCTTCCCAGCCAGCAGTCGCGCCAGGGCAAGCGCATCGCCACCGTTGTTCCCCGGTCCGGCAAAAACGGTGAGCGGCGTGTCCGGCTCCCAACGCTCGGCAATGGCACGGGCCAATGCGCGTGAGGCACGTTCCATCAAGTCGATGGAGGCAATCGGTTCATTCTCTATGGTATCTGCATCCAGTTGCTTGATGCTTGTAGTAGGAAATATCTTCATAATAGGATTATCTTAAAATCGTAGAGCAAAGATAGGGCTTTGATTTCAACTGTACAAAGAGAAGACGTTTTTTATCAAGTTGCTTTGTCCCCCGGGAAAAGATATCTGCTCCGTAAGGAAAAGTTGTCTTCAATGCAAAGGATTCTTAGAACAAAGCCTTTATTCTTAGAAACAAAAGCTCTATTTCTATAAACAAAAGCTTTATTTACAGAAACAGAAATTCTGTTTTAAGTTTGCGTAGGCTTACGGATAAGTTTGCACAGGCTTGTCGGCAAGTTCCCGCAGGCTTGCCGGCAAGTTTCTAATTATACCCATTAACTTACGCAAAATAATGACTAATTTTGTACCCTCAACATATAATAAAAGCCAAAACAATAAAAGCATATTCAATGAGTACATCCCGACACCCGAAAGGTCTTTACCTTATCTTCGCCACCAGCACGGCAGAGCGTTTCAGCTACTACGGCATGCGTGCCATCTTCATCCTGTTCCTCACCCAGGCGCTCCTTTTCGACAAGGAGCACGCCGCCTCCATCTACGGCAGCTACACCGGACTGGTGTACCTGACGCCCTTAATCGGAGGCTACATCGCCGACAAATACTGGGGCATCCGCCGTTCCGTCTTCTGGGGGGCCATGATGATGGCAGTCGGCCAGTTCCTGATGTTTGCCAGCGCCTCGATGCTGGAGGCGCGTGAGCTTTCGCATTGGCTGATGTACGGCGGACTGACTTTCCTTATATTGGGCAACGGCTGCTTCAAGCCCACCGTCTCCTCCCTGGTGGGGCAACTCTACAAGCCGGGTGACAAACGGCTGGATTCCGCCTACACCATCTTCTATATGGGTGTCAACGTGGGTTCCTTCCTCGCCCCGCTGGTCTGCGGCTACTTTGGCGAGACGGGCAATCCTCACGACTTCCGATGGGGCTTCCTCATCGCAGCCATCGTCACCGTGCTGACGGTCGTCCTCTTCGAAACCCAGAAGAACAAGTACCTCATCGGCCCCGACGGCAAGCCCCTCGGCATTATCCCCGACGCCCGCAAGGAGCGGCCCCAGGCAGACAACACCGCCCGGAAGAGTGCCCACGCCAACGGACGGCCCATGCGCAACTACCTGCTGCTCGCCCTGCTCGCCATCGCGCTTGCCGGTTTCTTCTACTGGTGTTTCGGGAGCGATTGGATAAGCATCGGCATCTTCACCGCCTGCATCGTGTTTCCCGTCAGCATCCTGCTGGAAGGCTCGCTCACCAAGACGGAGCGCGACCGCATCTTCGTCATCTACATCATCGCCTTCTTCGTCATTTTCTTCTGGGCGGCCTACGAGCAGGCAGGCGCCTCGCTCACGCTTTTCGCCTCCGAGCAGACCGACCGCGTCATCCTGGGGTGGGAAATGCCCGCCTCCTGGATTCAGTCCTTCAACCCCTTCTTTGTAGTAATACTTGCCGCCATCATGCCGGGCGTATGGGGCGCCCTGGGCAAACGGGGCATGGAGCCCGCCTCGCCCACCAAGCAAGCCATCGGCCTGCTACTGCTTTCACTGGGCTATCTCGTCATCTGCTTTGGGGTGAAAGATGTTCAGCCGGGCATCAAGGTGAGTCTCATCTGGCTGACGGGGCTCTACTTCATCCATACCATGGGCGAAATCTGCCTCTCGCCCATCGGGCTCTCCATGGTGAACAAGCTCACGCCCATCCGCTTCGCCTCACTAATGATGGGGATATGGTACCTCTCCACCGCCACTGCCAATAAGTTTGCAGGCACGCTGAGCGGGCTCTACCCCGAAGCCGGAAAAGTAAAGACGCTGCTGGGTTATCGCATCGAGACGATGTACGATTTCTTCATGGTGTTCGTCATCATGTCTGCCACGGCATCGCTTATCCTCTTCCTGCTTTCAAAGAAATTACAGAAGATGATGCATGGAGTGGAATAAAAATCGTATTTTTGCGGCAACTTTCTAAAAACATCCCATCTATGGATACCATACAAATAAAAGACAAGATGTTCACAGTCTCCATCAAGGAGCAGGACATACTGAAAGAAGTAACCCGTGTAGCGAACGAAATCAACCGCGACCTGGCAGGAAAGAATCCTCTATTCCTCAGCGTACTGAACGGTTCGTTCATGTTTACCTCCGATTTGCTGAAACGAATCACGATTCCCTGCGAAATTTCGTTTGTCAAATTGGCATCTTATCAAGGAGTATCCTCTACCGGGGTAATCAAGGAAGTAATAGGCATCAATGAAGACCTCACGGACCGTACAGTGGTCATTGTAGAGGATATCGTAGATACGGGACTCACCATGCAACGCTTACTGGACACCCTCGGCACTCGCGGTCCCAGGGAGATTCATATTGCCTCCCTACTGGTGAAACCCGATAAGCTGAAAGTTGATTTGAACATAGAATATGTGGCCATGAATATTCCGAACGACTTCATCGTGGGCTACGGGTTGGATTATGACGGCTTCGGGCGCAACTATCCCGACATTTATACTGTAGTAGACTGATACAGACATAATATAGTAAATCATTAAATAATAACTAAGCAAATGTTGAACATTGTAATTTTTGGCGCTCCCGGTTCAGGTAAGGGAACGCAAAGTGAAAAGATTGTAGAAAAGTATGGCATCAACCACATCTCTACCGGAGACGTGCTCCGTGCTGAAATGAAGAACGGTACAGAACTGGGCAAGACTGCTAAAGGTTATATCGACCAGGGCCAGTTGATTCCCGATGAGTTGATGATTGATATCCTGGCAAGCGTGTTCGACAGCTTCAAGGATAGCAAAGGCGTGATTTTCGACGGCTTCCCCAGAACAATCGCCCAAGCTGAAGCATTAAAGAAGATGCTCGCCGAACGCGGACAAGAAGTCAGCGTGATGCTTGACCTCGACGTGCCCGAAGAAGAACTGATGAAGCGCCTCATCAAGCGTGGACAAGAATCAGGACGTGCAGACGACAACGAAGAGACAATCAAAAAGCGCCTTGTTGTTTATCACTCACAGACAGCTCCGCTAATTGACTGGTACAAACAAGATGGCAAATACCAGCACATCCAAGGCTTCGGCGTATTGGAAGAAATCTTTGCTGATGTTTGCAAGGCTATTGACGCAGTGAAATAACAATAAAACAGAATATGGCTGAATCGAATTTTGTTGACTACGTAAAAATATATTGCCGCTCCGGAAAGGGCGGACGAGGTTCTACGCATATGCGGCGTGAGAAATACATACCCAACGGAGGCCCCGACGGAGGTGACGGAGGACGAGGAGGCCATGTCATCCTGCGGGGTAACCGCAACTACTGGACGCTGCTCCACCTGAAATATGATCGCCACATCCTGGCAGGTCACGGAGAATCCGGTTCCAAGAACCGCAGTTTCGGAAAAGACGGAGCGGACAAGGTTATTGAAGTGCCCTGCGGCACGGTGGTGTACAACGCCGAAACGGGTGAATATATCTGCGACGTCACCGAGCACGAACAAGAAGTCATCCTGCTGAAAGGCGGACGAGGAGGTCTGGGCAACTGGCACTTCAAAACCGCCACACGCCAGGCTCCCCGCTTTGCCCAACCGGGCGAACCGATGCAGGAATTGACGGTAATCATGGAACTGAAGCTGCTGGCAGACGTCGGTCTGGTAGGCTTCCCCAATGCGGGCAAGTCGACTTTGCTGGCAGCCGTTTCTGCGGCAAAGCCCAAAATCGCCAATTATCCGTTTACCACTTTGGAGCCCAATCTGGGCATCGTGTCCTATCGCGACAGCAAATCGTTTGTGATGGCGGACATTCCCGGCATCATCGAAGGAGCCAGTGCCGGCAAAGGCTTAGGATTGCGTTTCCTGCGCCACATCGAGCGCAACTCATTGTTGCTGTTCATGGTGCCTGCCGACAGTGACGACATCCGTAAGGAATACGAAATCCTGTTGAACGAGCTTCGCACTTTCAACCCCGAAATGCTGGACAAACAGAGAGTGCTTGCCGTCACCAAATGCGACATGCTCGACCAGGAACTGATGGACGAGATAGAGCCGACACTGCCCGAAGGGATTCCGCATATATTCATCTCTGCTGTCTCCGGCATGGGCATCTCTACGCTGAAAGACATCCTTTGGGAAGAGCTGAACAAGGAAAGTAATAAGATAGAAGGCAAAGTGGACAGCATTGCCCACCGCGCCAAAGACCTCAGCCACCTGCAGGAAGAATTGAAAGAAGAGGGTGAGGACGAAGACCTCAGCTATGAATACGTCAACGACGACGAGGACATAGAGGACCTCGAGGACTTTGAATACGAAGAGGATTGGGAGGAAGATAAAAAATGATTCCTCTTACTGAAGATAGGAAAATGTTGGGATATGAGCTGCTTGCCTCATATCCCGGCATTTCTTGTTTTGTAACCACCCGTCATGGAGGGTGCAGCCAGGGAAACTATGCCTCCCTCAATTGTACACCTTACACGGGAGACGAAGCCGGAGCTGTGCGCCGCAATCAGGAAATAGTGTGTTCTTCCCTGCCCCAGCGTCCCAAAGAACTGGTCATTCCGTTTCAGACCCACGGGACAAAGGCACTTGTCATTGACGGAACTTATCTGCAAGCAACAGCAGAAGAACGCCACTCCATGTTACAGGGCATTGATGCACTGATAACCCGTGAACCGGGCTGCTGCATCTGCATCTCTACGGCAGACTGCATTCCCATCCTGCTCTACGACCGGAAGAATGCCGTGATAGCCGCTGTTCATGCCGGATGGCGTGGCACAGTGAATTATATCCTCGGCCACACACTCGACAAGATGAGTGCCTGCTATGGCACAGAGGGTAAAGAAGTGATAGCCTGCATCGGCCCCGGCATCTCCCTTTCTGCCTTCGAGGTAGGCGACGAAGTCTATGAAGCATTCCGCAAGAACGGTTTCCAGATGGATTACATCTCCGAATGGAAACCCGACACCCACAAATACCATATCGACCTATGGGCTGCCAACCGACTGCAACTGCTGGACTTCGGAGTACCTTCCGCACAAGTGGAGACGGCAGGCATCTGCACATACACCCGACACGAAGAATTCTTCTCCGCACGCAGGCTGGGTATCAAATCCGGAAGATTACTGTCAGGAATCATGTTAAAATGAAATTGAGATAAAGAACATATTCAAGCATATTATAATGTATCATATCACACTTTCTAAAGAAATCAAACAGAATTGCTCCGAATTCCGTGGTGCGGCCGTATTTGCCGAAGTGACAAATACCGCATATAGCGAAGGGTTGTGGCAGGAAATCGCAACTTTCACCCAAGAGCTAAGAGCCCGTGAAACCACGGACAGCATCAAGTACCAACCTGTCATTGCCGCCACCCGTGAAGCCTACAAACGTTGCGGCAAAGACCCCAGCCGCTACCGTCCCTCGGCCGAAGCACTGAGACGACGACTGCTACGCGGATTGGAACTCTATCAGATAGATACATTGGTAGACCTTATCAACCTTGTTTCCTTACGTACGGGTCACTCTATCGGCGGATTTGATGCCGACGAGATACAAGGAACCGACCTTGAACTGGGCATAGGACGTGCAGAGGAATCGTTCGAGGGTATAGGCCGCGGCATGCTGAACATAGAAGGGCTACCCGTCTACCGCGACCGTATAGGCGGTATCGGTACCCCGACCAGTGACCACGAACGCACCAAGATGAAACTGGAAACCCGCCATATCCTTGCCATTGTCAACGGCTACAACGGGCAGGAAGGCCTGAAAGAAGCAGCCGAAATGATATTGGGACTGTTGGAGAAATATGCTTCCTCTACCGGTGGGACCATACAATATTTTGAATAAATGAGAATACGCGTTCTTGTCCCTCTCCTACTCATAGCCCTTGGTGCCACGGCACAAGGGAAAAAAGCGGTCTTTTCCGCCATGGAAACCAACCATATCCGCGTTGCCACTCCAGGACTGTTTTCGCAAAGAGAACTGATAGAGCTACCTTTGGAGGACATTCCGGACACGGAATACTCCTTTCCTCTGCCCGGAGGAAAAGTCATCTCCCCTTACGGACGGGGGCGGGGACGCCACAGCGGCATAGACATCAAGACCTGCGCCAAAGACACCATACGGAGTGCCTTCAACGGCGTAGTACGGATGTCCAAGCCTTACAGCGCCTACGGCAATGTCGTTGTCGTACGCCATGACTTCGGACTGGAAACGATATACAGCCACAACTTCAAAAACCTTGTACATTGTGGCGACACGGTCAAAGCCGGACAGCCCATCGCACTGACCGGACGTACCGGACGCGCCTCTACCGAGCATCTCCACTTTGAGACACGAGTCAACGGCCAGCACTTCGACCCCAATATCATCTTCAACATGAAGGAGCAGACGCTGAACCGGCAACGCATCGGATGCTCAAAAAAAGGAAACGGCATCGTCGTGCAACAATTGCCGGCAATCTACCCGAAGCCTCTGCAAAAAAAATACCCGATAGAACCATTTAAGTATCCAAACGTTTCACTACATTTGCAAAACGTTTCACTAAAAGAACGAATTGAACTTTAAAGCATATCAATGATAGAAAAACTGATTGTTCTTGAAGATATTGATCCGGTAATATTCTACGGCGTAAACAACGCCAACATGCAACTGATAAAAGCCCTGTATCCCAAGCTTCGTATCATCGCCCGTGGCAATGTCATCAAAGTATTGGGTGATGAGGAGGAAATGTGTGCATTCGAGGAGAACATCACCAAACTGGAAAAACACTGTGCCGAGTACAACTCTTTGAAAGAAGAGGTCATTATAGACATCATCAAAGGCAATGCCCCGCAAGCAGAGAAATCGGGCAATGTCATTGTATTCAGCGTAACCGGAAAGCCGATTATCCCGCGCAGCGAGAACCAGCTGAAACTGGTGGAGGCTTTTGCCAAGAACGACATGCTGTTTGCCATCGGTCCTGCCGGTTCCGGAAAGACTTATACTGCCATCGCGCTTGCTGTGCGGGCACTGAAAAACAAAGAAATCAAGAAAATCATCCTCAGCCGCCCCGCTGTAGAAGCCGGAGAAAAGCTCGGTTTCCTGCCCGGCGACATGAAGGACAAGATAGACCCGTATCTGCAACCGCTCTATGACGCCCTGCAGGACATGATACCTGCTGCCAAGCTGAAAGAGTACATGGAGCTGAACATCATCCAGATTGCCCCCCTCGCCTTTATGCGCGGACGCACACTGAACGATGCCGTCGTCATTCTGGACGAAGCGCAGAACACCACCACCCAGCAAATCAAAATGTTCCTCACCCGCATGGGAATGAACACCAAGATGATTGTCACGGGAGACATGACGCAGATTGACTTGCCTTCCTCCCAGACATCCGGTCTGGTGCAGGCACTCCGTATTCTGAAAGGAGTGAAAGGCATCAGCTTCGTGGAACTGAACAAGAAAGACATCGTAAGGCATAAGCTTGTCACCCAAATTGTGGAGGCCTACGAAAAGTTTGACAAAGAAGCGAAAGCGGAGCGCGAAAGACGCAAGGCCGAACAAGCCAATAGCAAGATTGAACAGAAACAGTAAATTCTCAAATCGTAAATATTACAAAGATGAAAGCATTAACAAAAACAGATTTCAACTTTCCCGGACAGAAAAGTGTCTATCATGGGAAGGTTCGTGATGTGTACAACATCAATGGCGAGAAGTTGGTCATGGTAGCTACCGACCGTATCTCAGCCTTCGACGTAGTATTGCCCAAAGGCATTCCTTTCAAGGGACAAATGCTGAACCAGATTGCAGCCAAGTTTCTGGATGCCACCACCGACATCTGCCCCAACTGGAAAATGGCTACTCCCGACCCGATGGTGACGGTAGGCGTGATGTGTGAAGGATTCCCCGTAGAAATGATTGTACGCGGTTACCTCTGCGGCAGTGCATGGCGCGCTTACAAAAGCGGTGTCCGTGAAATCTGCGGTGTGAAACTGCCCGAAGGAATGAAGGAGAACCAGAAGTTCCCCGAACCCATCATCACCCCGACTACCAAAGCCGAAATTGGCGAACACGATGCCGACATCTCCAAAGAAGAAATCCTAGCACAAGGACTTGCCACGCCCGAAGAATATGCCGTATTGGAAAAATACACAATGGCTCTCTTCAAACGCGGTACAGAGATTGCAGCGGAACGCGGATTGATTCTGGTAGACACCAAATACGAATTCGGCAAGCACGACGGCAAGATTTATCTGATGGACGAAATCCATACCCCGGACTCCAGCCGTTATTTCTACTCCGAAGGCTACGAAGAACGTTTTGCCAAAGGCGAACCGCAGAAACAACTTTCCAAGGAATTTGTACGCGAATGGCTGATGGACAACGGTTTTCAGGGTAAGGAAGGACAGCAGGTACCGGAAATGACAGACGAAATCGTTACTTCAATCAGCGAACGTTACATCGAACTGTACGAACACATCACTGGCGAGAAGTTCGTAAAGGAAGATACCGACAACATTGCCGAACGCATTGAAAAGAATGTAACTAATTACTTAATGTGATAATATGCCAATGTGCTAATGACCTTGCGGCATAATAGCGCAGCCAATTAGCACATTGGCGTATCAGCACATTAGCACATAAAAAAAATCATGGATTACCCCCAAGAACACATCAAGCCCTACGGCGCTGACGGTAAGAAGAGCGAACAAGTGGAAGAAATGTTCGACAACATCGCTCCCGCCTACGACAAGCTGAATCACACCCTATCCATGGGTATTGACCGCAGCTGGCGCAGGAAGGCAATCAAATACCTCCTTCCTTTCCACCCCCGACGTATCATGGACGTAGCTACCGGCACCGGTGATTTCGCCATCCTTGCATGCCGCGAACTGCAACCCGATGCTTTGATTGGTACCGACATCTCGGAAGGCATGATGAATGTGGGGCGCGAAAAAGTAAAACGGGCGCACCTCTCGGACAAGATTTCATTTGCCCGGGAGGACTGCACCTCTCTCTCGTTTGCCGATGAGAGTTTCGATGCTGTAACCGTAGCGTTCGGCATCCGCAACTTCGAAGGGCTGGATAAAGGACTGTCCGAAATGTGCCGCGTACTGACGGCCGGCGGACATCTTGTCATACTGGAACTCTCCACGCCGGACCGCTTCCCGATGAAACAACTGTTTACCATTTACTCCAAAGTCGTTATCCCCCTGCTCGGTAAATGTATTTCGAAAGACAACAGCGCCTACACTTATCTGCCGGAAAGCATCCGTGCCTTCCCTCAAGGAGAAGTGATGCAGGAAGTTATCCGCAAGGCCGGTTTCAGTGAAGTACACTTCAAGCGGCTCACTTTCGGAATATGTACGTTGTATACAGCCAGAAAATAATCATTAATTCCCCTTTAACACACCCTCATTATGCAGAAATACGGTTTAATAGGTTACCCGTTGAAACATTCCTTTTCCATCGGATATTTCAATGAGAAATTCACGGCAGAAAACATTGATGCAGAATATGTAAACTTCGAAATTCCACGTATCGAGGATTTCATGGAAGTTATAGAGGAAAACCCTAACCTCTGTGGACTGAATGTGACCATTCCCTACAAGGAGCAAGTCATCCCCTATCTGGACGAACTGGACAAAGACACCGCCAAGATAGGCGCCGTCAATGTCATCAAGATTATCCGCCTTCCCAAAGGCAAGGTAAAGCTGGTTGGCTACAATTCCGACATCATAGGATTCACACAATCCATAGAACCGCTTTTGCAACCACATCACAAGAAAGCCCTGATTCTGGGCACCGGCGGCGCATCGAAAGCCGTATATCGCGGGCTGGAGAACCTGGGTATAAAAAGTACCTTCGTATCGCGCACCAAGAAAGAGGACAAATACCTCACTTACGAAGAGCTGACACCGGAAATCATGCAGGAGTACACGGTGATTGTCAACTGTACCCCCGTAGGCATGTACCCCAAAGTGGACTTCTGTCCCAACATTCCTTACGAGCTACTGACCCCCAACCATTTGCTCTACGATTTGTTATATAATCCAAACGAAACCCTCTTCATGAAGAAAGGCCAGGCACAAGGAGCCGTCACCAAGAACGGACTGGAGATGTTGCTGTTGCAGGCCTTTGCCGCATGGGAAATTTGGAATAAATAATGAAAAAAGCCATAAAATATTCAATTCTCAGTCTGGCCGCCCTCTGCACCCTACTGTTGTGCGGAGGGTACTATATGCTGGGCTATTCCCTGAAACCGGACGACCTCGTTTCACGCAGCCGCAACATAGCCGCATCCTACGATTTCATGTACGAGCGCTACCCCGAACTGCACCCCTGGGTGGATAGCCTGATGACCGCAGGAGCACTGAAGGACTTCTACATCGAGAACGACCGCGGAGAGACGCTGCATGCGCTCTATGTTGCCGCTGCCCGCCCTACCGACAAAACGGCAGTCATCGTACATGGATATACGGACAACGCCGTGCGCATGCTGATGATAGGTTATTTGTACAGCAAGGAGATGGGCTTCAATATCCTGCTGCCCGACCTTTACGGACACGGGATGAGCGAAGGAAACCATGTACAGATGGGCTGGAAAGACCGGCTCGACGTGTTGCAATGGACCGAAACCGCCGATGAGCTTTTCGGACGCAGCCATACGGACAGCATAGCGTCCCGCAGTACAAAGATGGTAGTACACGGCATCTCCATGGGAGCCGCCACCACCATGATGGTATCCGGCGAAGTGGAACACGGACAATACCAACAGCCATTCATCAAGTGTTTTGTGGAAGACTGCGGTTACACAAGCGTATGGGATGAGTTTCGCGGGGAGTTGAAAGAACAGTTCGGACTGCCCTCTTTCCCCCTACTGCATACTGCAAGCTGGCTTTGCCGGCAGGAGTACGGATGGGATTTCCGCGAAGCTTCTGCCCTGGAGCAAGTAAAGAAATGTACTTTGCCGATGCTCTTCATCCACGGTGATGCCGACACCTTTGTACCGACGTGGATGGTTTATCCCCTCTATGAAGCCAAGCCCGAACCCAAAGAATTATGGATTGTACCCGGTGCCACACATGCCATGTCTTACAAGGATTATCCGCAGGAATACACCGAGCATGTAAAGAAATTCGTAGGGAAATACATACATTGACGTGATTTTTCCTATCTTCGCCGCAACAAACATTGGTAATATGAAACGATTTATTTCCATAGCATTCTTCCTGTGCTTGTTCATATCCTTGCAGGCACAAGAAGTCTACACCACTAAGAACATTCCTAAAGTACACCTTCAGGACAAGACGCGTTATGTCTGCAACCCTGCCGACATCTTATCCAAAGAGGCATGTGCCGACATAGACCGCATGCTCTACGCATTGGAGCAGCAGACGGGTATTGAAACGGTAGTTGCCGTTGTTCCCTCCATCGGACAAGAAGACTGTTTTGATTTCTCACACCGGCTGCTCAATGAATGGGGAGTAGGGAAAAAAGAGAAAAACAACGGTCTGGTCATTCTGCTGGTAACCGATCAACGCTGCATCCAGTTTTATACGGGATACGGTTTGGAAGGGGACCTGCCTGACGCCATCTGCAAACGCATACAGACCAAATATATGATTCCCTATCTGAAAGACGGTAATTGGGATGCCGGAATGGTCGCGGGTGTAAAGGCGGTCTGTTCACGTCTTGACGGCACTATGGTGAATGACACGGAAGAGGAGGATGACCTCTCCGTAGGAGGTATCCTACTGGGACTTATCGGTTTCCTCGCAGTGGCATCTATTATAGGCATCCTTGCCCAACGCGCTGCCAACAAATGCCCCAACTGCGGACAACATAAATTGCAACGTAGCAGCAGCATACTCATCTCACGCCGCAATGGAGTGAAAACGGAAGATGTGACCTACACCTGCCGCAATTGCGGACATAAAGTAGTGCGCCGCCAGCAGTCATACGATGAAAACTACCGGGGAGGAGGCGGAGGTGGTCCGGTCATCTTCGGTGGTGGAGGTCTCTTCGGCGGAAGTGGCGGAGGAGGCTTCAGCGGTGGTAGCTTCGGAGGCGGTATGGGAGGTGGCGGTGGAGCCGGTTCCCGGTTCTAACGCCGAGTATGTGTCATCTGTGCGCCATCAACCGTTTTGACACACCTTCGAGGATACTGGAAGAAAATAAAACGTTTACATAGAATATAATTAAATGATTAATAACTGCCTTCCCCTCCTCCCCTCTCTATCGGAGAGGAATCGGAGGTGAGGCCTAAAAATGAAAAGTATGAAGAAATCAACCATTATCATTATCGTTGTTATAGCTCTTCTCGCCATTTGGGGTGTAACCGGCTATAACGGACTCGTAACCATGGACGAAAATGTCAGCGGACAATGGTCGAACGTAGAAACCCAATACCAACGCCGTGCCGACCTGATTCCGAACTTGGTGAATACCGTGAAAGGATATGCCACGCACGAGAAGGAAACACTGGAAGGTGTAGTAGAAGCCCGCAGCAAAGCCACTCAAATCAAAGTGGATGCTGCAGACCTTACTCCGGAAAAGCTGGCTGAATATCAGAAAGCACAAGGTGCGGTGACTTCTGCCCTCGGTAAATTGCTTGCCATCACAGAAAACTATCCGGACTTGAAAGCAAATCAGAATTTCTTGGAACTGCAGGCACAGCTGGAAGGTACGGAAAACCGTATCAACGTAGCACGGACCAACTTCAACAATGCAGCCAAGAACTTCAATACAGCCATTCGCCGTTTCCCAAAAAATATCCTTGCCGGTCTCTTCGGTTTTGAGAAACGAGCTTATTTCGAAGCGGCAGAAGGAGCGGAACAAGCTCCCCAGGTACAATTCTGATAAATACACAACTCTATAGCGAGGCACAAAGGCGAGAAACTTTGTGCCTCGCTTTGTGTTGTAGAAGATTAGATGTATCTTTGCACATTCAATTGAACAAACCTATTATCTCATGAGTAATCAACGATACATGATGCGAGGCGTCAGCGCATCTAAAGAAGATGTGCACAACGCCATCAAGAACATCGACAAAGGTATTTTCCCGCAGGCTTTCTGCAAAATTATCCCCGACATTTTGGGCGGTAACCCGGAGTATTGCAACATTATGCATGCCGATGGAGCAGGCACCAAATCCAGTCTTGCCTATATGTACTGGAAGGAAACCGGCGACCTGGCTGTGTGGAAAGGCATTGCACAAGATGCACTGATTATGAACATCGACGACCTGCTTTGTGTGGGTGCGGTAGACAACATTCTGGTATCCTCTACCATCGGACGTAATAAACTTCTCATCCCCGGCGAAGTAATTTCAGCCATCATCAACGGTACGGACGAACTGCTTGCCGAACTCCGCGAGATGGGCGTAGGCGTTTATGCCACCGGTGGCGAAACAGCCGACGTGGGCGACCTTGTACGTACCATTATCGTAGACTCGACAGTGACCTGCCGCATGAAGCGCTCAGATGTTATAGACAATGCCAATATCCGTCCGGGCGATGTGATTGTTGGTCTGGCATCTTACGGAAAGGCTACTTATGAGAAAGAATACAATGGCGGTATGGGCAGTAACGGACTGACCAGCGCACGCCACGATGTATTCTCCAAATACCTGGCAGAGAAATACCCTGAAAGCTATGACAAGGCTGTACCCGAAGAGCTGGTATACAGTGGCAAGCTAAAACTGACAGACAGTGTCGAAGACAGTCCGCTGGATGCAGGAAAGCTGGTACTTTCCCCCACCCGCACCTACGCACCGGTAGTTAAGAAGCTGCTCGATGCGCTCCGTCCCCAAATCCACGGTATGGTACACTGCTCGGGCGGCGCACAAACCAAGGTACTGCACTTTGTGGGAGACAACTGCCGTGTCATCAAAGACAATCTCTTCCCCGTTCCACCGTTGTTCAAGACCATCAAGGAGCAGAGCGATACGGACTGGAGCGAAATGTACAAGGTGTTCAATATGGGGCATCGCCTGGAAGTGTACCTCTCTCCCGAACATGCAGAAGAGGTGATTGCTATTTCGAAGAGTTTCAACATCGATGCACAGATTGTAGGCCGCGTGGAAGAAAGCGACAAGAAAGAACTGATTATCAAGAGCGAATTCGGAGAGTTCAAGTATTAAATATATGGCAGACAACAATACCATACTCGAAAAGCTGGAAGGGCTTGTCGCCCGCTTCGAAGAAGTGTCGACCTTGATTACAGACCCGGCAGTGATTGCGGACCAGAAGCGTTACGTCAAGCTCACCAAAGAATATAAAGAACTGGGCGACCTGATGAATGCCCGCAAAGAGTACATGCAAGTACTGGGCGGCATAGAAGAAGCCAAAGAAATTATCGCCAACGAAACAGACCAGGAGATGCGGGAAATGGCACGCGAAGAGCTGGATGCCTGCCAAGCCCGCCAACCGGAACTGGAAGAGCAGATAAAGCTGCTGCTCGTCCCCGCCGACCCGCAGGATGGCCGTAATGCCATCCTCGAAATTCGTGGCGGCACGGGTGGTGACGAAGCGGCAATCTTTGCCGGCGACCTCTTCCGCATGTACACCAAGTATTGCGAATCCAAGGGATGGAAAATGGAGATATCCAGCGCTAACGAAGGTGCAGCCGGCGGTTTCAAGGAAATTGTCTGCTCCGTGACGGGCGACAATGTATACGGCACACTGAAATATGAATCGGGCGTGCACCGCGTGCAGCGCGTACCGGCCACAGAAACGCAAGGACGGGTACACACCTCAGCCGCCAGTGTAGCCGTGCTTCCCGAAGCCGAAGAGTTCGACGTAGTTATCAACGAAGGTGAAATCAAGTGGGACACCTTCCGAAGCGGTGGTGCCGGCGGTCAGAACGTGAACAAGGTGGAATCCGGCGTGCGCCTGCGCTACAACTGGAAGAATCCCAACACAGGCATAGTCGAAGAAATCCTCATCGAATGTACCGAGACGCGCGACCAGCCCAAGAACAAGGAACGCGCCCTCTCGCGCCTACGTACCTTCATCTACGACAAGGAACACCAGAAGTACATCGACGATATCGCCTCCAAGCGTAAGACGATGGTCAGTACTGGCGACCGCTCTGCCAAGATACGCACCTACAACTATCCGCAAGGACGCATCACCGACCACCGCATCAACTACACCATTTATAATCTCGCCGCCTTTATGGACGGAGACATCCAAGACTGCATCGACCACCTGATTGTGGCGGAAAATGCAGAAAGGCTGAAAGAGAGCGAGCTGTAAGATAGTTACAAGAAACAAGTGACAAGTAGCTCGTAACTCATAACTAAAAAAACAACCAGCTGCCAGCCCACACGCTATCTCTCGTAGCTCGTAGCTTGTAGCCCGTAACTAAAAAATAATATGAACAAACAGCAATTATTCGAGAACATCAAGCGCAAGAAGTCATTTCTTTGCGTAGGTCTTGACACCGACATCAAGAAAATACCCGAACATCTTCTGAAAGAGGAAGACCCTATATTCGCTTTCAACAAAGCTATCATCGACGCTACTGCCGACCTCTGCATCGCCTACAAGCCCAATCTGGCATTTTATGAGAGTATGGGCGTGAAAGGCTGGATAGCTTTCGAGAAAACCGTAAATTACATCAAGCAGAACTATCCCGACCAATTCATCATTGCCGACGCCAAACGCGGTGACATCGGGAACACCTCTGCCATGTATGCCCGCACCTTCTTCGAAGAGCTGGATATAGATTCCGTAACCGTAGCTCCCTACATGGGCGAAGACAGTGTGACCCCGTTCCTTACGTACGAAGGCAAATGGGTAATCCTGCTTGCGTTGACCAGCAACAAAGGCTCGCACGACTTCCAGCTGACGGAAGACACCAACGGCGAACGCCTCTTCGAAAAAGTGCTCCGCAAATCCCAGGAGTGGGCCAGTGACGAACAGATGATGTACGTAGTAGGCGCCACACAAGGCCGCGCCTTCGAAGATATCCGCAAGATTGTTCCCGAACACTTTCTATTGGTTCCCGGCGTAGGCGCACAAGGCGGCTCCCTGGAAGAAGTCTGCAAGTATGGCATGAACAAGACTTGCGGCCTGATTGTCAACTCCAGCCGTGGCATCATCTACGTGGACAAGACAGAGAACTTCGCCGCCGCCAGCCGAAAAGCAGCCCTAGAAGTGCAGGCACAGATGGCGGAAGAGTTGAAAAAAGTGATTAACGGCTAACGCTTAATGTTCGAAAGAAAGATTATCAACGACCCTGTCTTCGGGTTCATCAACATACCAAAGGGGTTGTTGTACGATGTTGTACGACATCCTCTTTTGCAACGTCTAAACCGTATCAAGCAACTGGGGTTGTCCTCTGTCGTATATCCCGGTGCGCAGCATACACGGTTCCAACACTCTTTGGGAGCCTTCTACCTGATGAGTGAGGCCATCCAGCAACTTGCCACCAAAGGAAACTTTATCTTCGACAGCGAAGCCGAAGCTGTGGAAGCCGCTATCCTGATGCACGACATCGGCCACGGCCCCTTCTCCCACGTACTGGAAAATACTATCGTGCAGGGCGTCTCCCACGAAGACATCTCCTTGATGCTGATGGAACGTATCAACAAGGAAATGAACGGACAGTTGACACTCGCCATTCAAATTTTCAAGGATGAATACCCCAAGCGCTTCCTGCACCAACTGGTAAGCGGGCAACTGGATATGGACCGCCTGGACTACCTGCGCCGCGACAGCTTCTATACCGGAGTGACCGAAGGCAACATTGGCTCCGCCCGCATCATCAAGATGCTGGATGTAAAGGATGACCACCTGGTAGTAGAGTCCAAAGGCATCTATTCTATTGAGAACTTCCTCACCGCCCGCCGCCTGATGTACTGGCAGGTCTACCTGCATAAGACCTCCGTTGCCTACGAGAAAATGCTGATTAGCGCCCTGCTCCGCGCCAAGGAACTGGCAAGCCGCGGCATAGACCTCTTTGCCTCACCCACCTTGAAATTCTTTCTATACAACGACATCAGCCGGGAGGCATTCTACAACAATCCCGAATGTTTGGAGAATTTCATTCAGTTGGACGATAATGACATCTGGACTGCCCTCAAGGTATGGAGCCGCCATTCGGACAAGGTTTTGTCCACCTTGAGCGCCGGCATGATTAACCGAAACATCTTCAAAGTTGAGATTTCTACCGAACCTATTAGTGAGGAACGGAAAAAAGCACTAACTTTGCAAATCAGTGAACAACTGAACATCCCTCTCTCCGAAGCGAGATATTTCATCTCTACCCCCAGCATCGAGAAGAATATGTACGACGAGGCAGATGACAGTATTGACATCCTCTACAACGACGGCAGCATCAAGAATATTGCCGAAGCATCGGATATGCTCAATATCTCTCTTCTGTCCAAGAAAGTAAAAAAATACTACTTATGCTACCAACGTTTGCATAGATAAGTATAAAATATTCACCTCAGGACAAGGAAATATAAAAAAAAAGTCCGTTATTTGCGTTTTGAAACCATCTAACAAGAATAAGACATGGAGTTCTCTGCTAAACAAATTGCAACATTTATCCAAGGAGAAATTGTTGGAGACGAGAATGCTACCGTTCACACCTTTGCGAAAATCGAAGAGGGAATACCGGGAGCCATCTCCTTCCTATCCAACCCCAAATATACCCCCTACATATACGAAACCCAATCAAGCATTGTTCTGGTAAATAAGGACTTTGTTCCGGAACAAGAAGTGAAAGCTACCTTGATTAAAGTGGACAATGCGTATGAAAGTCTTGCTAAATTGCTAAATCTTTATGAGCAAAGTAAACCAAAGCGAGTGGGAATTGACTCTCTGGCATTTGTTGCCGAAACAGCTAAAATTGGCAAGGATGTTTACATTGCGCCTTTTGCCTGCATTGACGAGCATGCAGAGGTGGGAGACAATACGGTCATTCATCCGCACGTCACGATTGGCAGCGGTGCCAAAGTAGGCAATGACTGTATTATTTACGCCAATTCAACCATCTACCACGATTGCCGGGTAGGAAACCACTGTATCCTGCACTCCGGTTGCGTTATCGGTGCAGACGGTTTCGGCTTCGCCCCCACTTCCGAGGGTTATGAAAAAATCCCGCAAATAGGCATTACCATTCTGGAAGACCATGTGGAAATCGGTGCCAACACGTGTGTGGACCGTGCTACTATGGGAGCTACCATCGTACATAGCGGCGTGAAACTGGATAATTTAATCCAGGTGGCACACAACGATGAAATAGGCTCCCACACCGTAATGGCGGCGCAAGTAGGTATAGCAGGTTCTACCAAGATAGGAGAATGGTGCATGTTCGGCGGTCAGGTAGGCATTGCAGGCCATATTCATATTGGCAATAAAGTAAACCTTGGCGCACAGTCTGGTGTTCCCAGTAGCATAAAAGACGGCAGCCAGCTTATCGGCACCCCTCCTATGGAGCTGAAACAATATTTCAAGGCATCCATCGTACAAAGAAGTTTGCCGGAAATGCAAGTGGAGCTACGCCAGCTCCGCAAAGAATTGAATGAACTTAAACAACAATTAAATAAGTAACCAATGTTAAAACAAAAGACTCTGAAAGATAGCTTTTCGCTTAGTGGAAAAGGTCTTCATACGGGACTTGACCTAACCGTTACTTTCAATCCTGCTCCGGATAACCATGGATACAAAATCCAACGTATCGACCTGGAAGGACAGCCAACCTTCGATGCCGTTGCAGACAACGTATCCGAAACTACCCGTGGAACTGTAATCTCCAAAAACGGAGTAAAGGTGAGCACAGTGGAGCATGGTATGGCAGCCCTCTATGCATTGGGTATCGATAACTGCCTGATACAGGTAAACGGACCGGAATTTCCCATTCTGGACGGAAGCGCCCAATATTATGTCAACGAAATAGAGCGCGTAGGCACTGTAGAACAAAATGCCGTAAAAGATTTCTATATCATCAAGTCCAAAATTGAATTCCGTGACGAAACAACCGGCTCTTCCATCATCGTATTGCCGGACGAGAACTTCAGCTTGAATGTATTGGTATCATACGACTCCAACATCCTCCCCAACCAGTTTGCAACGCTGGAAGACATGACGAAGTTCAAGGATGAAATCGCCGCAAGCCGTACTTTCGTGTTTGTACGCGAAATTGAGCCGTTGCTGCAAGCCGGTCTTATCAAGGGCGGCGACCTTGACAATGCGATTGTTATTTACGAACGCGAAATGTCCCAGGAGAACTATGACAAGCTGGCCGATGTGATGGGTGTTCCTCACATGGACGCCAAACAATTGGGATATATCAACCACAAACCTTTGGTGTGGCCCAATGAATGCGCCCGCCACAAGTTGCTCGACGTCATCGGTGACCTGGCTTTGATAGGCAAGCCCATCAAGGGCCGTATCATCGCTACCCGCCCGGGACACACCATCAACAATAAGTTCGCTCGCCAGATGCGCAAGGAAATCCGCCTGCACGAAATACAGGCTCCTACCTACGACTGCAACCGCGAACCGATTATGGATGTAAACCGCATCCGCGAACTTCTGCCTCACCGTTACCCGATGCAATTGGTGGACAAAGTCATAGAAATAGGTGCCAACTACATTGTAGGTGTCAAGAACGTAACTTCCAACGAACCTTTCTTCCAGGGACACTTCCCGCAGGAACCCGTAATGCCCGGTGTATTGCAGATAGAGGCAATGGCACAGACGGGAGGTTTGCTTGTACTGAATTCGGTGGATGAACCGGAACGTTACTCCACCTACTTCATGAAGATTGACGGTGTGAAATTCCGCCAGAAAGTGGTACCGGGAGACACGCTCATCTTCCGTGTAGAGCTGATGGCCCCCATACGCCGCGGCATCTCCACCATGAAAGGTTATGTGTTCGTAGGCGAAAAGGTGGTCTGCGAAGCAGAGTTTATGGCACAAATAGTTAAGAACAAATAAATAGATTTACGATTAGAAGATTTACGATTTACGATTCATATTACCCATAAGAATTATCACCTTCGGGTAAAATCGTATATACAGTAAATCGCAAGTAATCTCAATCGTAAATTGTAAATAGCTAAATCGTAAATAATATGATAAGTCCCTTAGCGTATATTCATCCCGAAGCTAAAATCGGGGAAAACGTAGAAATTGCTCCTTTTGTTTTCATTGACAAGAATGTGGTAATCGGTGATAACAACAAGATTATGGCAAACGCCAACATTCTGTACGGTGCACGCATCGGCAATGGAAACACCATTTTCCCGGGAGCCGTTATCGGTGCCATTCCCCAGGATTTAAAGTTCAGAGGGGAGGAAAGCACTGCTGAAATCGGAGACAACAATATCATACGTGAAAACGTAACTGTCAACCGCGGTACAGCTGCCAAAGGCAGAACCATTGTCGGCAACAACAATCTCTTGATGGAAAGTGTACACGTGGCGCATGATGCCCTAATAGGCAACGGCTGTATCATTGGCAACTCTACAAAAATGGCGGGTGAAATTGTCATCGACGATTATTCCATCATCAGCGCCAATGTACTGATGCACCAATTCTGCCATGTAGGTGGTTACGGCATGATACAGGGCGGCTGCCGTTTCAGCAAGGACATCCCGCCGTACATCATTGCCGGACGCGAGCCTATCTGCTATGCGGGAATCAATGTGGTAGGGTTACGCCGACGCGGCTTCTCCAACGAGACCATCGAGAAAATCCATGATGCCTATCGCATCATCTATCAAGGCGGCCTGAACAATACGGATGCCTTGAAGAAAATCGAGGATGAAATGGAAATGACACCGGAAATAAGCTATATCGTAAACTTTATACGTGAATCAGCCCGCGGCATTATCCCCGCAGGAAAATGAAAAACGTATGATTTACACAAAATCAGAAGTCAGAAATCATAAATTATAAATCATCATGATCTACAGATTTACAATCATCTCTGATGAGGTGGACGATTTTGTCAGAGAAATACAGATAGACCCGGAAGCTACCTTTTATGACTTCCATGAGGCGATTCTAAAGTCGGCAGGCTACACCAACGACCAGATGACTTCTTTCTTCATTTGCGATGATGACTGGGAAAAAGAAAAGGAAATTACGCTGGAAGAAATGGACGACAATCCGGAAATGGACAGTTGGGTGATGAAAGAGACCCAGCTGAGCGAACTGGTTGAAGACGAGAAGCAGAAACTTCTCTATGTATTCGATTATATGACTGAACGCTGCTTCTTCATCGAGCTTTCTGAAATCATTACCGGAAAAGAAATGAAAGGCGCCAAATGCACCAAGAAAGCGGGTGAAGCTCCCAAGCAGACCGTTGACTTTGAAGAAATGGCAGCTGCCGGCGGTTCCCTGGACTTGGACGAAAACTTTTACGGCGACCAAGACTTCGATATGGAAGATTTCGACAAAGAGGGTTTCGGCGGTTTGGACGAAGCCGGGAACTCCTTCGAAGAAGAGAAATATTAAACAGACATTATTCCCCTTCAGAAAGGCGCGGATTGTTATGGTTCGCGCCTAAATTTTATACCCGCATGCACACCCTAATCGTACTTATCGGCCCCACCGGAGTAGGCAAAACAGAATTAAGCCTCCGATTGGCAGAACATTTCCATACTTGTATCGTCTCGGCCGATTCGAGACAACTCTATGCAGATTTAAAGATAGGCACGGCTGCCCCTACACCGGAGCAGCTGCAACGGGTACAGCATCACTTCGTCGGTACCCTGAAGCTGACAGACTATTACAGTGCCGCCCAATACGAAGCGGAAGTAATGAAGCTGCTGGAAGACTTGTTTACAAAGCATAACACCATACTGCTGACCGGAGGCTCAATGATGTATGTAGATGCAGTCTGTAAAGGCATTGACGACATTCCGACCGTAGATGCCGATACACGCCAACTCATGCTGTACAAATACGAAACAGAAGGTCTGGAAAGACTTTGTGCGGAACTTAAGCTGTTGGACCCGGAATATTACAAAATAGTAGATTTGAAAAACCCAAAACGCGTAGTCCATGCTTTGGAAATCTGCTATATGACGGGCAAGACCTACACTTCCTTCCGCACCCAACAAAAGAAAGAACGCCCCTTCCGTATTATCAAAATAGGATTAACGCGTGACCGGGAAGAGCTTTATGAACGCATCAACTGCCGGGTGGACCAAATGGTGGAAGAGGGTTTGGTGGAAGAAGCGCACATGGTCTATCCGCATAAAAGTCTAAATTCCCTAAATACAGTAGGCTACAAAGAAATATTCAAGTACCTGGACGGCGAATGGACATTACCCTTTGCCATTGAGAAGATAAAGCAGAACTCACGCATCTATTCCCGTAAGCAAATGACCTGGTTCAAACGGGACGAGGAAATCCGCTGGTTCCACCCTGAGCAGGAAAGAGAAATACTGGAATACTGTCATTGCTCCATCAAAGGCGTATAAGCCTTTCGGACAAGTGCTTCCACATCTTGATAAAGCTTCTGCATTTCTTGAGAATCAATGCTTCCTTGCTGTCTCCAACTGTCCAACAATGGGCATGTACGGCGAAACACCTCCGCCTCCACCGGAACAAGCTGTTGCATATAGCCGTTATTCTCCATATTGTACAGTTTTTCCCAATTCAGATAACGATTGGTTCCCATCCCCTGATTGTAACAGAAGACATTATTGGAAAGCCGGAGTGACCAATCACTGAGCGGAGCGGCAGCACACGCCTTGTCCCAACATACCATCGAAGGCAGAAATTTATCCGCATCCTTCACCCAAAGTGGCACGGCAATGCCCGTAGGAGAATATCCCAGCATTGTCCACATCGTAGTAAGTTCCGCCTTCTCACCCGGTTTTACGCCCTGCACCACAATGGAACAAGAAGTGCTGTTACGGGGAATAAAATCCTGGTCGACAAACCAACCGGAACCTTGCGGGCGATTAAACTTCCCGCTCCTCAAATCAATATCGAGCATGCAATTGCGGAACGAACGTGAAAGGTCATTGAAGATACCCTGAGGTGTCACCCCACCCGTTGCAGAAGCCTTCATCAATACCCGGTCTGCCTCCATATAGCGTACATAACCCGCTCCCCGGTTCACCTCACCGGCAAAAGAAAAGTTCGTACGGGCAATGTAACCGTAAGGAGCATCTTTCGGATCATTGGCATCATACATCGTATATTTATAGTAATCCACCTCAAACATGGCGGCACCGCCTTTGGCATCAATCACGCCAAAATTGGCTTCTATCAGGCTGGGCTTGGTGATGGTATCAAGAAAATGGCAGAAGTCCTCCACCGTGGCACAAACCTCCAAAGCACGGTAGATAATCCTCCCGTTGGCGGCACCCCGTTCTTCCCCATCTTTCACTTCCACCAGATTGTAGGATTGGGTGTTCATCAAGGCAAAGCCGGCGGAATTGGTACCGACCCATGCCTCCTTCAAATCAGGGAAATTGTCACTATTCACATCGGCAATGAAGTCATACTTCTCACCTTTCACATAAGCTACATGATTTCGCAGATAGTCCGTATCACGGTTTTTCCATAGCAACGGACGGCCGTCAAGAGTAACCTTTCCGGAAACGACGGCAGATGTACAAGCCAGAACCGGCTCGGCAAAAGTGAGCGCAGCAAGCAGTCCCAATATTAAAAAAAGATGTTTTATCATAACCTTCCCCTTCCTTAGATTTATATTCGCAAAGGTATGATAATCTGTGAAAGAGCAAAAGAAATCCTCTGAAATCCTTATCCCTATTCATCAAGAAAGAATTATTCGCTGACAAGTTTCTGCAACTTATCCTGTATATACCGAAGTTTCGCAGTTCCAGTACCTTGTTCTATATGGCGGATAATACCTTTCTTATCCACCAGTATAGTGACCGGCATACCGCTCACATGAAAGGTCTCGAAGAAAAACAAGTCATCGGCTATCTGGGTAAAGAGAAAAGGACGGCTCTCTACAATTTTCTTTATTTGTGCAGCACTGTCAAAAGTCGTAGCAAGATAGGTTACATCAGGATAGACTTCCATCCATTTGTTCAGCTCCGGCATTTCACGGATACAAGGGCCACAGCCAGTATACCAGAAGTTCAAGACCATAGGACGGCCCACTACATCGGTATTAGTCCACTCCTTCCCTGCGGTATCTTTTACTTTGAATTCTGGAAAGGGTTTACCTATCCATTCCTCTGTCTTCAGAGTCCGTACGACAGAGACTATCGGGAGCTTCTGCCCTATCCCTCCACGATAACTCATCAAAAAGGCTTCCGCACCAGACACCTCTTCAGCAGGAGTAGCGTATTTTCTCACATCTTCAGGCAGCACAAAATCCCTGCACAAACGAAGTTCTGTAACCTCGTGTCCCACGCCGTCCTTATGTATAACGTAGGCTGCTACATTATCCGAATCCACACAAGGTGGCATGCCTTCGAAGAAAAGGCCATCCACTAAATAATATTTCTTACCTGCTGTCTGGGCAGAGCAAAGCCCTGCCCCCACAGCTATCAGAATCAGAAACAAAGAAAGAATTTTACTTGTCATAGTTGTTAGAGACTATTCATTTTTTAGTGTAATCGTAAGCTTGGATTGCGCCTTCACTTTGCTGGTAGCCATGCCTATATACGAAGCAACCAATACAGCATCCTTAGAAGGAACAGAAAGGACAAAATTACCATTGACATCGGTAACGCTTCCCGTAGTGGTACCTTCTATCAGAACAGCCGCACCAATAATAGGCTCGCCCTGCTCATCCACCACTTTGCCTTCCACTTTCATATTACCTTGAACGGAAGTCTTTTCTACAGCTTTAGTTTTTTTAGTAGCAATGTAAATCTCACCTTTTCCACCTGCCTCTTTCTTCACCTCAATGCTCTCAATATTCTCCGCAGGTATTAAATCATCGATAGTTTTAGTACCCAAATCAACCTTTTCTCCATCAATATAAATAGTCTTCGTTAAATCAAGACTACCGTTATGCTGTACTTTAGCGTTCTCTGTCACCTCTTTATCCCGACGGATAACTATACCTGGAGTTCCTTGTTTCAGGGTTATCAAAAGAACACCATTCTTTCCCTTTTCTCCATATAATTCCGTGGCAGATTTATCTTTCAAAACCGTTACACGCTCTATCTTATCAGGATCCAATGCACTCATGACAGATGGTGTCACCTCTTTTCCATCCACAATATACAGTGGTTCTTTCCCATTACCTGCATATCCTTCAACTGTAATACCATTGGCAGAAGAAGTTTTCTCAAGTTTGTCATCATCCAAACTGAACATCACCGGAACCGTATATTTCACCGCCACCGGCTGCCCCTTCTGTCTCCCCGGTTTCCACTTCGGCATATTACTTATCAAACGCAACGCTTCAGCATCCATATCCTTATCTACAGAACGGAGAAGTTTCGGTTCCTTGATACTTCCATCTTTATCCACCACAAATTGGACAGTCACACGCCCTTGCGTACCTTTCTCTTTGGCAGATGCCGGATAGCGCATATTGTCTTTCAGATAACCCATAAGAGCACTCATTCCACCTCCGGGAAATTCCGGCATCTCCTCTACCAGTTCAAAGACCGGAGTTCCCTTCAACTGCTTGCGGACTTCCGTAGGTACATACTTCACATCGGCAGGTTTCGTTGTGTCTCCTACACTTTCCACCACTTTTGTTTCTACAATTGCAGCCAAATCGTTAACTTTGACACTTGAAATCTCCTCAACCTTATCGGAGACTTCTGGACGGGCAAAAGTTGTCACTGCAATGGCAGCTACCGGAAGTACATAAAGATACTTCAAACGTGCCCACGGACTTGATTTTTCTTTTAACATCATAGTGATACGTTTTTTAAGTTTACTGTGATTAAAGCTGTTGGCCATAGAGTAGAGCCTTGTGCCGACAGCTTTTTTTATTAATAATAGTTGATACTGTTTTGCATCCACACCCTCCTTTATCACCGTTTCATCCGCTTCAAACTCATGGATATTCTGCAATTCCTGCTTCAGGAGCCATGATGCCGGATTGAACCACTGAAAGAAAATGCAGACATCAGCCACCAGCAAGTCCCAGGAATGGCGGTTATGGATATGGGCAAGCTCGTGGATAAGGATTTCCCGTCCGTTCTCCTCCAAGTCTTTCCGTGGAATGACAATATATCCCATCCAACTGAACGGAGCGATGTCACAGTTGTGTACAATCAAAGTAACGCGCTCTTTCCTGCCCGGCAAGTAATTGCCGACACTTTCTTTCTTACCCGCTTTCAGCAACATCAGCAACCGCACCAACGAACAAGCATTGCGGAGAGCAAAGAAAATGATTCCTGCCAGATAAACCAACAACGCCACCTGTATCCAGGTGACCGTTGCCGCCTCAGCCGTTATTCCGGTTTCAGTAGCATTCATTGCATCTGCCATCATCAACAACTGTTCCAATGTCAGCATGGTCTGATGCACTTCAGTCTCTTGCCTTACACTTACCTCAACCAAAGGCAGCAGGCACGACAACAACAAAATGCCCAGCAACGCAAACCGGTTGAAACGATGAAATGTATCACGTGCCAGCAGCAAGCGATAAAACAGATAGAATACCGCCAGACAAACGGATGATTTGAGTATATAAACAAAAAACAGACCCATGGAGTTATTTACTATTTAACGATTTACTATTTACAGCTACTTAGTCAGTTCATTCCGTAGCATCTCCACTCCGGGGAATCCGGTTACTTTGTAGGAGACATCTCCTTCACGGTTCACTACGAAATAGGTCGGGATGCCCGGATATTCATACAGCTTTGCCAATGCTGTACTTTGCTCATTGCTGATGCGGCAATGGATGCCGTGTATATCCGGTATCCTCAATTTCCATTTCCCTTCAGGAGATGATTCATCCGCAATGTATAAATAGACCACCTCTTTCAACTCTTCCTTCAAAGGTTTCAGACTTTTCATTGCCCGCATACAAGGACCGCACCAGGTGTTCCACATATCGACCAATACCATCTTACCA
Source organism: Bacteroides sp. CACC 737 (assembly GCF_013874375.1). Taxonomy (NCBI): domain Bacteria; kingdom Pseudomonadati; phylum Bacteroidota; class Bacteroidia; order Bacteroidales; family Bacteroidaceae; genus Bacteroides; species Bacteroides sp. CACC 737. Next base: position 248,689 of record NZ_CP059408.1, on the reverse strand, counting down.
CGATAAGGACGGGTAATAACTTTCAATAAGCTATCTGCCGCTATCTCCTTTCCTACTTCAACAACCGTATATCCGGTCTTGCCCTTAGCAGCTTCCATCCCGGCCTTCAATTCAGCCTCAATCCTCTCGTTTCTCATCAGGAACAATTGCCTGAGGTCGGGAGAAGCAATGCTGTCTACCGTCCGATGCTCTTCCTCAGTCAAAGGCATGTACTTGCTCAGATTACGGGAAGCACGCCTGGCAAGAAGCATGTCCGGCCAAAGGGTGTCCTGCACAAACCTGTCACGAAGTTCTCCGGTAGCAGTCCGCACAAAATCCGTATAAAAGTCATAATACTTCTGCGCGGGAGAATGCAGAATATCTAGTTGCAGTATTTCCTTGAAGTATGAGGTGCTGTCCACCGTCATGTCCGCCCTTTTCACACCCTTCCTGCCCGAAAGCATCGGGGCATAACTAAGGTTGCTCTTGTAATTATAGATAAGGCTGAATAGATTCATATCCAGATTTGACCGGATATAGGTGCGGCAAGCCTGACTCATATCCTTGTTTTTCACAAGTTCCTCCAGCATATCTTCATAATGCCTGAACAGATATTTCTTATATGCCTGCGGAGTCATCCCACAAATATCGGAATAAAAATCATCAGCTTCCGATAAGCTTTTCATTTCACCGAACCGCAACAACTCGGTGTTCAGTCCGGCATAGTCTCCTTCAAACCAGACGCGGTTCTCCACTTCCCCATCGCTTTTCCTGCTTAAAAGACGGCTCTGCGAATAGAATATTTCGGGCAGATTGATTGTAATATCCAGTTCTCCACCCGGCACAAGGAACAATTCTATCTTCGAACGGGATATCCACAACGCAGCACCGCTTGGCAACAGCACCTCCGTCTCATAGCGGAACGTGCCATCCTCCGCAATCTCCAAGTCCTTGCCGGTGAAATACATAAAGAACCAAGGCGAGCCATAGTAGCGTAACGTCACTCCATATTCCGGCTTATACCCTAATATCCGTCCTTTTATGACAGCCTTTCCTGCATTCAGTTCCGGTGCGGGCAAGGGTAAAACTTCATCCGGCTTCTTGTCCAGTAGCCTTTCGGGAATATCCACCTGAGGCTTCTGCCCGTTGAGCTGTATGCCGTAGATTATCCATCCCTCATCACTGCCAGGCATCTCCAGAAAGTCAAAACTCTCGGTGTCCATCGGAAGCGGCCTAAACTTCAAAGTAGCGGTCATTTCACCGGAAGCAGGAATACTTGTCCATTCCCCTCTGGAAAAACCGGTATCCCCCCAATATTCATAATGCTTTCCGGATGCCTGCAATACGGCTGCCGAATCTATCCTGACCTTATCACCCTGCATACCGTATATCTTCACATCCAGCCAAGTCGTGTCTTCTCCAAGTATCACTCGCTCCACTTCGATGCTACGCGTATTACAAGCCATGAAATAGGGAGTCTTTACAATTTTCTTTGCTTGCAATCCGCAGCAAATACTCACCAGCAACCAACAAACCAATCCGATGTTTTTCATAAGCAAGAGTTATTAGATTTTCAATTACCTCAATCCTTTCCCTTTTCCACCTCTTGTATCAACAGTTTCAGTTCTTCCAAAGATATATCTTCTTCCCTCACCAAAGACGACACTGCACTGAGATAGGAATTATTGAAATATTTACTGATAACATTCTTCAGTGTCCGCTTGCGAAAATCCTCCTCGCTGACCACCGCATAATACTGATAGGTGTTACCATATGCATGATGGCTTAGGAATCCCTTATCCTCCAATCCCCTCACAATGGTGGACAAAGTATTGAAATGGGGTTTCGGCTCTTCATAGAATGCCAGCATTTCCTTCACAAACAAGGGTCCTTTTCCCCAGAAAAAGCCCATGATTTCTTCTTCTTTTGCAGTCAATCCTTTCATAACATTCTTTGTTTTCCGCAAATAACTAAATTATTTAGTTCAAAAACTAATTTCTCTCGTTAAATAAAACTAAAGCTTTTAGTTTATCCAGCAAACACCACTCTCCAACCATCTCCCGACAAGCAAAATACCTACTAATAGTGATTGCAGTTCTCGGATAAAAGCCGTTACTTTGCGCACGAATTAAAGAATTAAAAACAATAACACACAATGAATGAGCAACATAAGTACCGCTCCACGGACAAAATGAGCGACCTCATCTGTGACAATTACTCCTTATTAATGGTGATGAGCCGCTTCGGACTGTCATTAGGATTCGGAGACAAGAACGTGAAGGACGTCTGCGAAGCGCAAGGCGTAGATTGCCCCACATTCCTCGCCGTAGCCAACTTTATCAGCGAAGAACAATACTCTTACAGCGGCAATGAAAGTGACTTTTCCATTCCCGCCCTTATGGATTATCTGAAGCGTGCCCACACGTATTTCCTCGACTTCAACCTGCCGGCCATCCGCCGCAAACTCATCGAAGCCATCGATTGTTCCAGTACAAACGATGTAGCCTACCTCATCCTGAAGTTCTTCGATGAATATGCCAAGGAGGTACGCCGCCACATGGAATATGAAAACCAGGCCGTATTCACCTACGTAGAGCACTTGCTCCAGGGCAGACTATCGGACGAATACAACATCGCCACTTTTGCCAGCAAACATAATCAGATAGACACCAAACTGAAAGAACTGAAGAACATCATCATCAAATACTACCCGGAAAAGGAGAACAACAATCTCCTGAATGCGGTCTTGTTCGATATATTCAACTGCGAACAAGACCTTGCCACCCACTGCCAGGTAGAAGATTATATGTTTGTTCCCGCCGTAGCGCAAATAGAAAGGAAACTGAAAAATGAACAATAATACTTCTTTGAAGATTGTCATTGCAGAAACTTCGGTCATCATCCGAAGTGGTCTGACGGCTGTTTTGAAGCGTATTCCCAACTTGAATGCACACCCTATTGAAGTTTCTTCTCCGGAATCGCTGCAAAACTACATTCACATGCATCCGGCAGACATTATCATCATCAACCCCACTTTCGGTGGCTGGTTCGACCTGCCCGCCTTCAAGGCAGAACACGGAAAATCCGGCATCAAGTACATTGCTATGGTATGCTCCGTCATCGACAACAACATATTGAAGGAATATGACGAGAACTTCGCCATGTGCGATGACATAGATGTCATCACCTCCAAAATCAACCACTTGCTGCACACCGAGGAGGAAGAGGAAAAAGACAGCGAACAAGAAACCCTGAGCCAGCGCGAAAAAGAAATCATCACCTGCGTTGTGAAGGGCATGACCAACAAAGCCATCGCCGACAAACTCTACCTCTCCATTCATACTGTCATTACCCATCGCCGTAACATTGCACGCAAACTGCAGATACATTCTCCGGCAGGGCTTACCATCTACGCTATTGTGAACAAGCTAGTGGAATTGGGAGACATCAAGAACTCTCTATAAGGTTCTTCCGGCAACTGTTTCCCTACCCACTACGGCCTATAGGGAAAAAACGGATGAATCCCTTGCAAAAGTATTCTCCCCCATACGGGAAAAGGCCTCTGGCTATTGATTAAGGTTTATCTTGTGACTGGCGATATACATCTTTAGCGTAAAGATGTATATCTTCAGCATAGAGATGTGCATCTTCAGACTGAAGACAAAGCTCATCCCCTATGTCAGCCCTCCCCATGCTATGACTCAAGCAGTCTGACAAGTAGCCTTAACCAACCTTGCCCACAGTATCCGCCACGCCATACACAAATCCCCACTTCACGATATCACATCGGAAAGTGGGGATCCTTTTATCTTCATAAAAGTGGTTACGTAATTATGACTAACTAATTCATTCAAATCTGATGTTGCAAAGATAAGGCATCGGCAGACAGTACGCAATCGCTCAAATTAGGTATAATGAAAAAAGCCAGTCATTATAAATAGGTAGAACCACCCGCAAATCAAGCATTGGCATAGCTATGCATTCCTCCAAGGATGTAGTTCACCCCAAAATAGGTCATCAGGACTGTCAGAAAAGCGACAATCATATAGATGTGGAAGAATAACGGCCTGCGGAAAATGCGCAGGCTGCGCGCATGGAACGCCGCTCCATAAACCATAAAGGTAATCAGCGCCCATACTTCCTTCGGGTCCCAAGCCCAATATCGCCCCCAAGAAGCATTGGCCCAAACCGTACCCAGAAAAATACCGGCTCCCAAAAAGAAAACGGCAGGATAAAGCAGCAATCGGCCGAGCAGCATCAACATCCGGGCTGAACGGCGAAGACACAATGCCAGTATGCCGTTCAGCATCATAAAGGCAAACAAAGCATAAGACATCATTATCAACGACACATGCGTACTGAGCCATGGAGAAACAAGCACGGGCATCAAGGGAGTGATTTGGGGATTCATCTGTCCCAAATAAGACACTAGCAAGGCAAAACCGGACAGCAAAAAGCCGAAAGGCACCATAAACGGGAAGCGCCGCCGAAACAGACAAGCCAGGAACAGCGCACACAATGCCATGAACTGCATCGTTTCGTATCCGTTGCCCAACGGTATTCGCCCACCGATGTACCACCTCAGGCCATACCCGAAGAGCTGAAAGAGAAACGCCGCATAAAGAGAAAACGGGAAAAAAGTATCTGCCAAACGCGAAGAGAAAGAGAGCGCTACAATCCTACCGGAAGAGTCTGACAATGCCGACGAACGACGCAGGCCGCGATACAGCAGACGGAAGAAAGCCAGCATCCCCACCGTAAGGTTGAACATGAACAGTAATTTGCTGAAAGGAATACGGTTATACAGCAATTCGGCTTGTATTTTAGTATCGGAAACAGGCTCCACACTCCCGTCTTCCGGCAAAGGACGAATCAATGTACCATTTTGGAGCATCAAAATCAGTCCCACCTTTTCATCCGCCTCTACAATGGCCTTTTCCAGAGAAGTCATTTTCTGATGATGGTCTTGCTTCCCCTTCCAGAACTTCTGCAAGCGATACTTCTCACCGTCGAACAAATCAGCCAGACATGCATAGGGTGTCTCCAAATGAAGCAGGCGACGGAGTGCCTCGTTTTTGATATAAATCATCGGCTCATTCTGCCAAACTTCCGGACGCAGAAGCCATCCACCAATCACCTGCTCCGGCGTCATGCCTCCATAAGACGGTTTTCCCGTCAGTTTCAGTACAAAATCGCGCGCAAGGGTATTGAAAGGAACCACACGGTCATTATAAATCACCTGCTTACGGGCGAGACTATCCGCCTGCTTGCGTGCCAGTGCCGGAAGGCTTCTCTTCTGCGCATGTACCCCACTTCCCAGACACAGCAACAATAGAACAAACATTCCTCCCTTCTTCAACAACGGATGCCTCAGCAGCCTGCGGAACTCTCCACCCCGGCTGACCAGCATCCAGAGCATGGAGACACCTAACAAGAGGTATCCACTATAGGTAACCCCTATCCCCCACGGGTCATAATTCACTGTCAGCCAGCTCCCCTGCATATCCTCATCAAAGGAAGACTGATAAAAGCGGAACCCCTGCCGTGAAAGAATACGGTTCATGGAGACGGGCGTCTCACCGTGAATATAGCTGATATAATCTGCAGGAGCATCCGTACCCGGATAGTACTCAATCCGGAAACTGTCCAGACGTAAGGTGAACGGTAACTCTACAACCTGCCTGCCGTCTTGTTCCAAAAAGCAGTTCACCTCACTGCCGACAGTAAGATGCACATATCCTTTTCGGCCACAAAGAAACGTAGTCATGGCTCCCGCCAAAATCACGAGGAAGGAGCCATGCAACAACAACGTCGGGAGACGCCGCCACAACCGCTGTCTTACAAGCACAACAACAGTCATCGCAGCAAGGGCTCCCCACAAACAACAGAACCAAATCGTATGATAAACATGCTTTTCTACAAAATCCGTACTGTATGTCTGCTCTACAAACGTAGTTGCAGCAAGTAAGAGCAGCAAACAACCATAAACAGCTATGAGAAACTTTTTCAATTAAGAGCTATCAATTAAAAGTAAAAAAATCAATATGGAGCAAACTCCTTGTTTTCTAAAGACTTGACTCCCATACATTCCATCTCTATCAGCCAACCCGGACGACATACGGGAGCATATACAAACACTCTCGGAGTATCCGGAAAACGCTCGTCATACATTCCTTTGACCACGGTATAGTCTGCAACATCCCGCAGATAAACAATCATCTGTCCTAAATCATCAAACGTACAGCCAGCCTCTTTCAACAAAGCCTCCACATTCTCCCACATACGTTCCGTCTGCTTGCGAATGTCTCCGGGACATACCACCTCACCTTTATTATTGATGCTCGCAGTACCCGAAATAAACACCTGGCGACGGTCGCCATAATCCACATACGTACCTCGCTCGAAACTCACACCGTATTCGTATGTGGGATTCAGATGTGTCGGTGCGTAAAGGTAGTGAATTTGTTCAGATTTCAAACCATCTACAGCATAAGTATCCATCTGAACCGTCACTTTTGGGTCGGCATGACGGCCACCGATACCGGTACTGGAAATATAATGAGTCTTCTCCGTCAAGTCCTGGGTAACAAACACCTCATTACGCGCCTTCACCACTCCGGCATAATTCACATCCACGTTCTGTACAAAGAACCAGGTACGTATGCAATTATCAGCCAGCTTACAGCCCTGTTCCATCAGCTGCATCACATAGTCATTCAACAGCAGACGGGTCTGGTATTCCGAATTGGCAGCACGATTGAAAGAGCCGCCTCCCCAAAGGTGACGGTAGGCGCCATGTCTCACTTCGAACAATCCGTTATGAAGCACCTGTGTTTCCACACCTTTCTGCAGATAGACCCACAGTGCAATCTTTGTACCGTTCAACGGCGGCTGCTCTACCACGGAGAGTGCACAATCCGAACATTCTGCCGAAAGCGCCAGTAGCATATCTGCTTGATTGGCGGCGTCACTTAGAAAGTAGCGTTTAAAGATGGCAACAGCACCTTGTAGTTCACTTTCACGCAGTTGGCAGTAAGTGTCGACCACCGCATTCAGCTGTTCTTCATAAGTCGCTTCCGGTCTGGTGGCATGAATCATTACATGATATTCCGAAACACCCGCTTCTACCTCATATTTAAAGATTTCGGTTAAGGTATTCTCCAATTGATTAGTTTGTTGTTGTTTATTTTTCATATTAAATATCAATTAGTCGTTGTTGTTCAAAAAAGTACCGGTATTACCAGTAAGGCCCATCATTATTACGGCTGTGCACCATCGTCAATCCAGTTGCCAATCAAAGACTGCATATCAGATGAGGTTATCATCTGAGAATGGTCTATACGCCAATCCGAGCTGATGTCCGTACCCAATATGAGATGCAAGACACTTTCTGACGCATTACCGGGCATAACCCTCATTTTACCGTCCACCGTCGTTGAAGCCCGGTTGACCAGATCAGCATGGCTATGTCCTTCCAGCAGATTCAAGCCACCACCCGGAGTGGTGCTAAGACCATGGCAAGCCGTACAAGTGGCATTGAATATTTTTTGTTGAATGGCATTGTACATACTTGCATCAACTGTTCCTGCATCCATAAGTATAGTATCAGCGATTTCAGTACATTCCATTGCCACCAAACTGACAATGCGCTTCCTCAACTTATTGATTACACATAGCTCGACAGTTGTCACCTCATCCGTTATGCCGGACATTGTCAACTGGATTTCATCATTATCCGATTCGGATGCCGGAACAACCTTTGAAACAATGGCATAATCGCTTTCATCATCAAATCCTGCCACTACCACACTATAGTCGCCCGACCACTTATCCACACCACTAATCCGGCCTGTCATCTTCACTGTGCGTCCTTCACCCGTGGCCACAACGGCATTCTCATAAATTCTCCCCTCATCGCATGCATGCAGACCTATAAGAAGCACGGGCAGAAAAAAGAAAAGAATGTATTTTTTCATAGACGAATCCTTTCCTGACTTCATTTAGAATGTATATTGAAGCATCACCGTGGCAGAGTGAGTGGCCAGACCTAAATTATCATTATCACGGTCGAGCTGCGTGTCGTGTCCCCAACGGGCTACATACTGATACATTGCCTGCAATTTCAAGTTGCATCCTCTGAAAAAGTAGTTCATACCTACAGCAGGCATATTCAGGAAACCGTCGTCATCCGTACCGTTACGATTGAAGATATCGTAGCGTGCGGCAAGCTGTAGGCGGGGAGCGACAAAGTAACCACCTTGCACATAACCGCCTAAAAAGCTATACGATTCATTTATCTTTTGCCGTTTGGTGAAACCTACATTCATATAATAAGCTTCAGCCGCCAGATAGAGCTTGTTCTTCAACATAGCAAATTCCAACCCCACACGGGTATCATTGGTACTCTCATTTTCACTCTCCACATTGATAGAACCCGAAAGACCGAATAATATCTTATCCTCGTTCAAACGGTTAGGATTACCTTGTGTGGAAGGCATCACCCCCTTGGGCATATAAGTCAGACGTCCGGCATACAGCAATGAAGGGATATGCCAGTCATCACTCATCGTCTTTGAAGCTGTATTCACGGAAGCTCCGGTTCCATTGAACAAGCCGACTTCATAACCGAACTTATCTGCCACCAGACCGTGAACTTCAACACCCAGGTCAAATCCCGTACCGATATTAGGCGTCACGGCATTCAACGAATAAGGCAAAATTACAGAAGACGTCAGAGAAACCGGCAACTGGGGAAGCAGTGTTTCGCCAAGAGTTGTCAGATAGGCATGCGAGAATGGAGTCTTGAACTTTCCGACACGAATCGCAAATTGTTTTTTCAGCTGTACATCGAACCACGCCTGCTGTAACAGCGCTCCTCCACTTGCAGCAGCATTGATGGACAGATTGAAAGCCACTTTTCCAAAAGCCTTGCCAGTAAAGCCAAGTACGGCATAAGGAATGGAAAAACCCGAATTGGCAATATTATCTTGGTTATAAGCCTTATCCAAGCCTTCATCATCATACCAATTGAAATTAGCACTCGTTTGTACCAACAGATAAGGCTTGAAAACAAAGTCACCTTTCTTTGTTTCAATGGTAAAACCTTCTCTTCCGGCCAATGACACTACACCATTCTCCGTATCTTCCTCATGTTGCGCCATAGCGGTCAAAGGCAAAACAGCCAGCATGGCGACATATAAAAATTTCTTCATAATTACTTTTTATATAAAGCTTATTAGTTCTAAAGTGAATTTAAAAATGCAATCAGGGCATCACGGTCATCCTTGCTCATGTTCTTAAAGAGATTTTTCGATGCTTCTCCCTCTCCCCCATGCCACATTATGGCTTCAACAAGATTGCGGGCACGGCCATCGTGCAAGAAGTAGGTATGTCCGTTTACCTTTTCCTGAAGCCCGATACCCCAAAGCGGAGTAGTGCGCCATTCATTGCCACGCGCCAACCCACTTACATAGTTATCATTCAGACCGACTCCCATAATTTCGGAGCCCATATCATGCAGCAAAAAATCCGAATAGGGGTGAATTGTCTGACTTCCCAACCATGGCAAACGGGTACCGTTCAACAGCACGGAGCCCCGAGGCTTGGTATGCAACGTGGTGACATGGCAAAGATGGCACTTGGCTTTATAGAAATTCTGTTCTCCCCTTATCACCTGCGGGTCATTCACATTACGCCGTGCAGGAACACCAAGACTCTGCATATACAAGTCAACATCTTCCATATCTTCTGTAGAAACATCCAACTGGGCATAAGAAAGCCCCATCATGCTGCCTTGATTCACCTGGGCCTGCCCCTCGCATATCTCTTCCGGATAGCGGCTATTGGTAACACCCATATCACTTGAAAAACCAAGTTCAACAGTCAAATCCGCATGTTGAGCCTTATTTCCCGACAGCCCCAAGCTTCTCACACCACGTTCGGTAATGTAATTGCAACGGCCACTTATACCATACTCCGGATAATTACTTTTTGCAGCAAGCGCTTCAATCTCCGTAGGTTCCAAAGCCATCATTTGCCCCATACCGACATGTCTCAACGGGATACGCACCGTACAGAACATATCTTCAGGCTTTATACTGTCAGCATACCATTCGGATATGGAATAAGCCGGTCTGCAAAGTTCATACTTCTCTCCGTCGGGAAAGGTAAAAGTCTCATAAGTATACTCCACAGAAAGCTTTCCCTCCGGTTTCACTCCATAAATGGCCTGGTCATGGAGAACACGGCCATAATCCTGAAAAAACGCACCATTCTTGCGGCTTATATAAACCAGCATCGAGGAAAACCCGTAACTACCCGATCCGCCTTCACTCCACAGCGTCGGTTTGGTACGGCCGGCATTACGATGACAACTGCCACAAGAATACCCCGCATAGACTGGGCCAAGCCCCCCTCCCATGCCATTGCTACTCGTACGCACATCATCGTAAAGCCCGTCACCATCATTAAAGCGACTGTTGTAAACACCCGACACCCAATCTGCCGGTGAATCATAGGCCTTGGATGAATTCATGAAGATTGTGGACGTTCCGGCAGACAGAGCGTATCCTTCAGGAATCTCTATATCCAACACGTCAATCCCATCATCATCACAAGCAGTCAAACCTGCCGACAAACAAAGGAGAAGACATGAATATCTCATTAAATGATTCATCATCTTTATCTACTTTTTAATAATGGCATATCCAAACATGCCAAAGAAGTAAAGGCAGGATTCTCCAAATCCCCCCCTTTACTTCTTGAGTATTGTTTATAAATAATTCTTATTTAACTGTACGAGGCTTGCCATCCTTGAAAAGCAGGAATTCTAAAGTATGGAATCCGCGTACATTTTGGGCAGATTCAACTTTTGCATCATCATCACCCTCGCTCCATTCCAAATCGCCCCATTTCTGGGAATTCAGAATCTGGACAATGGCGTTCTGGTCCAAAGGCCAACTATCCATATTCGGGTCAAGCCCCAGCTCATCCACCGGCCCAAATAGGAACGCCTCACTTTCCTCCCAAGGTTCACGGGCTGTTATCCAAGCATTGCATGCCGTCTCAAAAGCACTGTTAGAGGGATTGTTGGCAAGAGCCACCACAGCGTCATACAGCGTACTATTCTTCTCCTTCAAATCCTTATAGGTAGGCAAAACCACAACATTGACATAATTTTCAACAATCGGGTCAAGTGCTTCATTGCTGTTAATGGTGCTATTGTCCCTGATATAAGGTTTCAACTCCTTATCCAATACACTTTCCAGTTCTTCACAAGCCTTGATAGCCGCTACCGTTTCCTGACTGTTGATATTATTACGGAAAGGTTGGGGAATAGCCTGAATAGCCGATGCTGCCGTAGTGATAGCTGCCGACACTTTCGTATCCAACTCCGCATTGGCTCCAGCCACCAATTTTGAAATTGACTTGTCGCTCACCTTACCGTCCAAAGAGCCGTAATAGGCATTGCGGATTGAGTAAATATTATTGGTATAATCATCACGGGAATGCCAGCTATACCATGACTCAACAGCATAGAGGGCCTCTGTAACATTGTTTGCCATATATTTATTATATGGATCACCAATCTTCGTCTCACCTACCTCATTGGAGATTTCAACACAACCGTCGATAACCTGCTCTATACAGTTCCAGGCACTTGAAAAGTTATAGGCACCATTATGAGCTTTGAAGGAAGTTGCAAAACTTGCCCCACCCTTATAACTCGTATTCCAAGAATCATAAAGATTGGTGGCATCTGTCTTCAACAAAGCCGCCACATTTCTCATGTAGTTGTGCCAACTTGCTGCATTCCCCGAATTATACTCAATGTCAGCAGGATTAACTGTACTGTTGTCATCATCATCGCTACAAGCAGTAGCCGTAAATGCCAGCCCTAATACCAAAGCTGTCGCATAAAAGAAATTTTTCTTCATTTGTATAAAATTAATTGATTACTATTCATCTACTTCTTGACAAACCAACCGATATAGGCAATACCGATCGAAAACTCATTTTCACTATTATACTTACCAGTTCCAAAAACCTTGTTTGTTCCGATTTGGCGGGTGGTGTAATCAGCCTTTACCACCAGATTAGGCAAGGCATACCAATTCAATCCAGCAGTCCACATGCTTACTTGACAACGTTTCTCCATTATCTGGCTGGCCTCTCCCTTTTCTTGCGGATTATAATATTCATAACGTGCAAAGGGGTAGATAACCGGAACTTTCCTGTTTCCTTTGAAGAAAGCGCTGATATTCAAACCGGCCTCGGCTGCATAACTGACTACATTCTTTGCAATGGGGGTTATACGGCTGTAAGGAGATTTATTCGACAATTTGGTATTTGCCTCACTAAGCTTCGCTGAATTACCCAAATTTCCGTATACCATATTGGCACGGGCAACCACATATTTATTACGGTATTGGGCATCTGCCGTATAGATTCTTACCGGAATCTTACCGGTAGACGAATAAGTATCCGCTTTGTCAGAATTGGAACCGGCATCAGCGCAGTAATAAAACGAAGCGCCTATACGCAACCCCGGAACCCCCTTGTAGTCCAGACGAGCCACATAGCCCGGTGAAGTAAAGTTGTCTTCTTCAAAGATGCCTTGTTTGCCACTTGCTATCCAGGTGTTACGGTCAAAACCATTGGCATTCAGACCGGCCACTATCATGGCTTGATAATCAAAGCTGGCATATCCTTTTCCAAAAGAACCAAAAAACTCGAGTCCGTTTTCATGCCACGTAGAAGGAAGGATGGTTGTCTCTCCTTCCGGCCGATAAGTTCCAAAGAAATTGATTGGTTCATGATGGGCGTTGGTCAATCCTACCGGGACAATGATGTGACCGGCACGTATGTTGAATTGTGGAACAATTAAACGGGTAATGTGGAATTGCTCGATAGCCACTTCGCCACCCTTTTCCACCTCCGTTTCATACTCACCGTTTTCCGTATTCTCAAGTTCATAAGCAGTACCCGTACCACCGGATTCAAACTCGATTTCAGCACCGAGTATCCATTTGGAATTGAACTTGTAATCCAGAGCCAACACGAAACGGGGTATAGAAATTGTATTCCTATGTTTGTCTGGATTGCCTTCAGGCGCACCATAGAAACGGTTAATACCATAATCCTTAAAACTTGCAACCATTTCTCCGTATCCACCGAAACGGAATTTCTTGTAGTTGTCGCCATCATTCGCTACTTTTTCCTTTTTCTCTTTGTCTGTTGAAATTTCCGTACTCTCTGCTGCAGAAGTAACTTTTTCAGGTTCAGCAGCCTGCAAAGCATTGGCAGAAAGCAGAAAACATAAAACGAATAAGCCTGTTAATTTTCTCATCTTTTATCTTAAATTTTATTAGGGCAAAGGTAGAGGTAGTTAAAAAGGAGAACAATACCTAAAAATTACGAAAAGAAGAGAAGGAGTAACCATTAGTAGGTAATGGCAGATTTATAACAACAAATAAAGATGAGAAAGGAGGGTAAGTGGTAAAAAGGACTATTAAACAGACTGTAAGGCTACTTATATTTAAACGCCAGTATATAGTACCCTATAAATGCCACCCCCAACAAAACAAACGAGACAAGGAGCAGGAGTTTGCCGAATGCATAATACAAGCCCCAAACACTGCCCAAAAGCACTAACAACAGAATGATGTTCATCACCCGGGTAAGGCGTATGGCAAACAAATATTGAACAGCCGCATTGCGCTCGGTGACCCGAATAGGGAAATTGATGAAACGGACGGGAAGATACGCCAATCCCCCCATCAAAAGGAAACAGAAAATGGAACAGCCACCCATCACCCAGACGGCGGGCAGCAGGGCACCTTCTCTTTGGGTATACAGCCAGTAAATGCTAATCCACGTAACGAGCACGATAAGCAGGGCCGTACCTTCCAGAATACGGTCAATCACAGTGGGGTGAAAACGGACATTAGGGCAATTCTTGCCGGAATAAGGACCAAGATTAATCATACTATCTGCGATTTAGAATCTGTTATTACGAATCCTCCTCTGCTTTCTCTTCAGACGGAGGAGGATTCTTGGACTTCTTCATCCGCCCACTCTTCCGCAATGCTTCAGCGATAATCCACTGAAGCTGTCCATTGGTACTACGGAACTCGTCGGCTGCCCATTTTTCAATGGCATCCATCGTTGCAGCATCCACACGGAGGACAAAGCTTTTGGTTGAAGTTTCTTTTTTAGCCACTATTTATTTACTATTTAACAATTTACGATTTACGATTGAAGTTACTTTGATATAACCAAGTACCAATCAAAGAGTATTCTGCTTGCCCCGCACGAAGGAGGCAATGTCATCCATAACATATGCTGGGACGGGCGAAGCATGGCTATACTCAAACGGAGTCGCCTTGCCGCTGCCTTCCTGCAACAAGTGATTCAATTTCGGATAAGATTTGAAATATGCATTCTTGCAGCGCAACAAACCGGAACGCCATAAACCGAAGTCTTCCATAGTCACCTGATAATCTCTCTCCCCTTGAAGAACAAATATAGGCAGCTTTAGTTTAGCGGCAACTTCCACCGGTTTGTAAGCATTGGCAAACAGCCAATATGAGCGGGGCTGCCCCAATGGCAAGGAAATCGTTTCATCAAACTCTTCCGTACCAAGCTTTTTGACATTAGCCAACTGTTGTTTCAGCTCATCAAGTTGAACCTTTACATTGACTGAAGAATCCGTCAAAGAAGAGGTATAATAAAACTGTTCCTCAAGAGCATCTTCAAGCGATCTTGCCAGTCCGGCAAGGATAATGATACCTGCCAAACCTTTCGAACGCCCGGCAATACGGGGAGCCAATGTACCTCCCAGGCTGTGCCCCAACACATACACACTGTCAGGAGCCAGCTCGGGCAAAGCCCTTACCTGCTCCACTATGGCAACGGCATCGTCCACGGCCTCAGTATCATAATCGAGTTCGCGACCGGCAGGAACGCAAGCCGCACCATATGCCTTTGTCCGTTTTTCATAGCGGACGACAGCAATGCCGCGTTTCGCCAATCCCCAGGCAAGGTCACGGAAAGGCTTGTTGGGACCTATCGTCTCGTCACGGTCGTGAGGACCGGAACCATGTACCAAAATAACACAAGGAACCCTGCATGCATCCGGACCGACTGCCCGCTTGGGCAAAGTCAACGTTCCGGGAAGCTTGTAGCCGTCGGCTCCCAGCGTAATATCCCTTTCATCCATTTTTGTCTTATCATAGGCTACCGGTTGGGCAGTGCTAACAGCAGGTGCAGGGACCAGCCGGATTGTATTCAGTGCCCCGTCAGCATCAAAAGCCACCAGAAAACGGAGATTATAACGTTCAAATTCCACATCGGAATAATAGATAGTAATTCCCTGGGCAGAATCGGTCTTCCATTCTCCTTTTGATATGGATTTACCAAACATTTTCTCTGCTTGCCGGAAAGAATCATTGAAGAGTGCCGGAGCTAGTTTCTTCTGCAACTCCCGGTTCAATGCCGCATGGATACTGTCATCTTGCCCTGCCACAAACAATTCATAAATGTGCTGCGCGCGCGCAGTATTCGCATCTTGTGCAAAGCCCCCATATACATTGCCCAGCAAGAGCAGTATAAGAGCCCATCGTCCTATAACCCCCATCTCTTTCATCCGTATCCTTTATCAATGGTTCAACGTTCCCGTATTGACTACCGGTTGTGCAGCCTCGTCCGCACAAAGCACTACCAACAGATTGCTGACCATTGCTGCTTTCTTGTCTTCGTCCAGTTCAACAATTTCTTCTTCAGAAAGTTTATGGAGCGCCATTTTTACCATAGAGACTGCCCCTTCCACAATCTTCTCGCGTGCCGTAATGATGGCGGATGCTTGCTGGCGACGCAGCATCACAGCAGCAATTTCGGGTGCATACGCCAGATAGTTGATGCGGGCTTCCACCACTTCCATACCCGCCATGGCCAGACGCTCGTTCAACTTCTGTTCCAACTGCTCATTGATTTCCTCGCCACCGGAGCGAAGCGTCAGTTCCTCCGTATCAGCCTCATTATCATCATAGGCATACTGACCGGCAACTTGACGAAGGGCGGCATCACTCTGTATCTTCACAAAGTTCTCGAACGCATTCATACGGTTGGCCACCGCATTACCAAGGCTCACCTGGTTGGCATTGCCTGCTGTGGGAGTGGATGCAGCCATCGTCTGCGAGTCAATCTCAAACATGGCTTTATAAGTATCTTTCAACTTCCACACCAATACCAATCCTATAAGTATGGGATTGCCAATCTTATCATTCACCTTTATCGGCTCCACATCCAGATTGCGTGCACGAAGCGAAAGCTTCTTCTTATTAAGAAAAGGGTTTACCCAGAAAAAGCCGGTCTCCTTGAACGTCCCTTTATATTTACCAAAGAACACCATAGCACGCGCCTCGTTCGGCTCCAGCTCCATATAGCCGGCAAACATAATAAACCATATCAGACACAGACACACCGAAAGGATCAAGGTAGGCACAGAAATGATAAACCCAAAGATTATCACTGCCGTAAGCACTACCAAATGAAGGAACAAGGCCAAAAAGCCATTCATCTTGAAACCACTGAAACCACACTCTTTTGTTTCCATATTCTATAGATTTAATTGATATCATAATGATATCACAAATATATCAATTAAAATTAGATAAGAACAGAGAAGCAAGGAAGTTAACATATTGTATTAAGGATTATTAAGAACATGTATCCCCAGTACACAAAAATTCCGCTTGAGGGTCATGACTTACCTTCAAGCGGAATTTTCTTTTTCGACTTTGTCAGCAATGTATCAAGGCTGAATGACAAAAGACCGGCGCAGCAAACCAGCAGTCTGCGAGCTACCGCCCACCATAAGTTCATAACTGCCTTCGGAAACGCACATGGTATTGCTTTGCGGATTCCACCACACCAACTCTTTATCGCCCAAATCAAACTCTACATCGACCGTCTTTCCTGCCGGGATATGTACCCGTTTGAAAGCACGCAATGCCTTGCTCGGTCCTTCGACATCATCGTTTTTCTTCAAATAGACCTGCACAACCTCTTCACCGTCACATTTGCCGGTATTGGTTACGGGGACATTCAATCTCAATTTCTCACCGGACTTTATATTATCCGAACCAAGCACCACAGCGCCATAGCAGAAAGAGGTATAGCTCAATCCATGACCGAAGGGGAAAAGCGGTTCCTGGGTCATGTAACGGTAAGTCCGGCCGGTCATATTATAATCCTCAAAATCAGGAAGCTGTGACACATTACGGTAGAAGGTTACCGGCAAGCGTCCTGCCGGATTGTAATCACCGAACAAGACTTCAGCTACAGCCGTACCGCCTGCCTGACCGGGATACCATGCCTGCAGGATAGCTCCACACCTCCCGGTTTCCGGCTCCAAGCCGATAGGAGAACCTGAACAGTTCACCAACACCACCTTTTTACCGGCATGGTGCAAAGCGGCAATCAGTTCCCGCTGGACAGCAGGCAACTCAATATCAGTACGGTCGCCTCCTCTGAATCCGGGAAGCTCAACACCCATCTCCTCGCCTTCGAGGTTCGGAGAGACTCCTCCCACAAAGACCACGACATCAGCATCCTTTACACGCTCCACAGATTTCCTCACATCCACTTCATTCTTAAATCCAAGGTCAAAGTTCAGCTGTGCATCGCTACGGAAATATTCAAAATCCAATTCAACGTCATACGTTTTTCCTGCTTGTACCTGCAAAGTATAAGCACTCTTCTGCCCACCGTGCTGATTGGAGAATCCTCTCACTTCCTCCCCATTTATCCGCAATCTCCCTGAGCCATAAGCATAGATGTCAAAGACCACCTCTCCCGACTGGTCGGGAGTGAATACGCTGTTGTAGGTAGCCGAGAAGTCGGTAAGGTTCACACCCGGAGCAAAAACCGTGGCACCGGATGTACAGAAATGGAAAGGAGTGGTCACTTGGGCAGTAGTGACTGGCTCACCGTCACGAGTCACGTTATTCCAGTAGCGTGCAGTAAATCCGGGTTTCCCGTCGGCAGTCTTGCAACGGTTGAAGACGCTCTGTATCTGAGCTCTCTCCACCCATCCGCAGCCTTGTTCATAAATAAGCCGATCATCACTCCCCAAAGCTTTTCTAATTCCGTCCAGAATGGTAACTGTGTGCGGAGGCATACCGTTATAATTTCCCCACTGCATCACAGAATCATTGGCATTCGGACCCATCACGGCTATAGTCAGCCCTCCACGCTTCAACGGCAAGGTATTATCCTTGTTCATAAGCAGTGTCATTGACTTGCGCGCCATGTCGAGCGCCAGAGAATCGTGTCCGGCAGAAGCCACCACAGAAAAAGGAATGCCAGTCCAGGACACCTTCTCCGGCTCGTCCATTTCACCCAAGGCAAAGCGAGCCGTCAAAAGACGCTTGACTGCTACATCCACTGCTTTTTCATCAATCTTTCCCTGCTTCACCGCTTCTACCAGGGCCTCGTAACTCGAACCGCATTCCAAGTCAGTCCCACTCAGCACCGCAGCCGCCGAAGCGGACTCTGCATCAGGATGCGTCTTATGACCATAGTCTCTGTAAAAATCGGCAATAGCTCCACAGTCCGAAAGGACAATACCATCAAATCCCCACTCATCGCGCAAAATCTGCATCAGCAGGCGGTCGCTACCGCAGCAAGGATCGCCCTCAAAACGGTTGTAGGCACACATCACCTCCTTCACTTTTCCTTCTTTCACCAAAGCTTCGAAAGGAGGAAGATAAGTTTCATACAAATCACGGGGCTTGATATTTTCCGCATTAAACTCATGGCGGTTCCATTCCGGACCTGAGTGTACGGCAAAGTGCTTGGCACAAGCATGCAGCTTGTCATATTTTCCATCGTTCGTACCCTGCAACCCCTTTACAACCATCACTCCCATACGGCTGGTCAGATAAGGGTCTTCCCCATAAGTCTCTATACCCCTTCCCCAACGGGGGTCGCGGTAGATGTTCACCGTAGGCGTCCACATCGTCAATCCTTGATAGCGTTCACGACTTCCCTGAGATGCATAGTAGGCATTCTTGGCACGGGCTTCATCGGATACGGCAGTAAATACCTCGTATACAGTCTCCGGCGAGAAAGATGCCGCCATACCAATCGGTTGGGGAAACACTGTGGCCAGCCCGGCACGCGCCACTCCATGCAACGCTTCATTCCACCAGTTATAGGGCTTGATGCCCAGACGTTCCACCGGTTTGGAGCTGTCCATCATCAAGGACACCTTCTCTTCGAGCGTCAGTTCCTTCAGCAAAAGTCCGGCACGCTCTTCTGCCGGCAGAGATGCATTCTTGTAAGTAGCCTGCCCGCATCCCGACAATAGGAAGAGTGGCAATAGGTAAAGAAGTTTCTGTTTCATCATGGTTTTATATTAATCGTTGTTACAATCGCTTGTATCACAAAGATAAATATTTTCTCCCAATTGCCAACACGCAATAAACTTCTTATTATAATCTTCTCTGAATATCCTCGTTACTGTTCCGCTGCCCCTTGCTACGCATATCTCCACCGAAAGTATAGGATACACCGATACGGAAACTGGTAAAGGAGAACTGGTTATCTGCAATTATCTTCAGCCCGTTGGACATGGTTTCCAATTTGGAATGGCTGACAAACAGATTGTTGACATTCAGGCTGAGGTTGAGCTTATTGTCCAACAACCGGTAAAGCATACCTGCACTGACGCTGTAAGTGGGACTCATCAGATAGATGCCCTGATACTGACGGGAAGAATAGGAACCGGACAACGTGGCCAGAAGAGTCTTCTTTTCATTGAAGAAGAAAGTGTTGCGCAGACTGGCGTCATAAGCCCATCCTTTCTCCTCGGGAGAGGTGGTGACAGCGCTGGAGGTAGTCCGGCGATAGCTCACTCCATGCTGGGCGTAAGCTTGCAGCCATTTGGTACGGAAAGTGTACGAATTGTTAAGCCCGAAAGCATGCGTCTTCATGAAATTCTCCCAAAGGAAAGAAGTCACATTCGTTTCGGCATCCAAGTCCACAACCTGGAAGAATACATCGTCCGAATAAGAATAATAAGCGGAAACATTGAAGTTGTTCTTCAACGTATATCCCAGTTCTGCATTGTAAGTGTAGCTGGGTTTCAAGTCCTCACGTCCGCAGGCATACGTATATTTGTTCTGATAGAACGGAAAAGGATTGACCATATTCTGCGACGGACGGGAGATGCGGTTGGAGAAACTGAAGTTCAGCGCATGCCCGTCTGTAGGCGAATAAAGCAGATAGACAGTAGGGAACAAGCGCGTATAGTCGTGCTTGTCCTCCGTATCCTTCGCTTCGGAAATACCGGTAGTGCGGGTGTGCTCCATACGCAAGCCCAACTGCATGGAAAAACGTTCGGAATATTCACGGCTATAATCAGCATATAAGGCATAGATTTGCTCCTTGTAACGGAAATAATCATCCTGCACCAGCGTAGGGTCCGACGTATCGTAATTGATACCGTTGCGAGTGTTGGTAAAGGAGACCTTGGCACCTGCCGTTATCTTGTACTTTTCAAAAGGAAGGATGAAATCAAGAGCGGAGGAGACTACATCCACCTTGCGATGTTGCAGATAGTTGTAGTCGAAGTTTGTACCCGGAATCTCCGTACCGTCAGGCAGGAGGGTTTTCGAGAGAAAGCCCATATTTTCGTCCCGGTTGTCACGCAGGTAATCCACATCCCAAGTCATTTTCTTGCCTTTGTCATCCCAGACCTTATCGGTATGAAAATTCAGATTGAGGCGGTCGGAACCGGTATCCTTGTCACTGTTGGAGTACAGCAGAGAATCCAGTACGGCGGTAGAGGCATCGTAAACTTCCGTCCATGAAAGGGCGTTGCCCGGTTTGGGAGCACTGTGATTATAGATGGCCTGCATACCTGCACTCCAGTCCCGTTCCAACGATACATCCACACCTCCCTGAAAGTAGAAGCTATTCATGTAATTGGTGTAGTCGGCACGGCTGTTCCAGGTGTTCTGCGGAAAATAGCGGTAATTCTTCTCACGCGTCTCATAGTTGCCCTGCGTAGTACCCCCGTTGAGAAAGGATGACACGCGCCCATTGCTGAGGTTCAGGCTTACCCCGCCATATCCGTAATTGTCCTTTTCACCAGCGCTGTAGGAAGCGGAAGCCGTACCACCCACGTAATCTTTGGGACGTGACTTCAAGCGAATATTGATGATGCCTGCATTTCCGGCGGCATCGTACTTGGACGGAGGCGTGGTAATCACCTCCACCTTCAGTATCTGGGAGGCGTCATAGGAACGGAGGTAATCTATCAGTTCATCTCCCGACAGCTTCGTCTCACGGTCGTTGATATAAACCCTGATGCCCCCTTTACCTATAATACCAATGCTGTTTTGTCCAACCTGCAGACCGGGCACTTCACGCAGAAGGTCGAGTGCACTGCCACCGGCAGAGGCTATGGTATTATGTGCATCGAACACTACCCTATCTACCAGACGCTTGATAACAGGACGCGCGGCCGTAACGGTCACTTCGTCCAGCAAGGCGGAAGAAGATTTCAATGTCAATTCGCCAACGTTTTTGTTTCCTCGCAGCACAACGGGAACGTAGAGGTCTTCGCTGCCGATAAGGGTAATGTGCAACAAGTATTCTCCCAGTGGCTGGTCAAAGGAAAAACAACCTTGCGTGTCGGTCAGCATACCGGTAATATAGGCACTGTCTTTTGCCTGCTTCAGCAGCACATTCGCCACCTCTACCGGTTGGCGGTTCTCGTCCTGCACACAACCGGAAAGCCGGTAAGTCTGGGCGGAAAGGAAAGTGGCCATACTTGCCAAGGCCATCCATACCATCACTTTTTTTCTAACGTTGTTCAGTAGATTTTCTTTCATTATGCGTTTGATTTCAATGTTTTACTCTTTGTATTTCGCTGAAACAAAGATAGAGGTAAAACATGCCTCAAACGGTCTATATCGGGGAATAAAAAGTCTATATCCCAAAACTACAAATCACTACATATCAACACTTTAATTTTACAAAAGTCTATATTATGCCTTTTCCGGTCTATATGCTGCCTATAAACTCTACGATGCCTTCCTTCTCCCCCATCCCCAGCTTCTTGCGGATATTCGTCTTTCGCTGGTAAATGGTGGGAATACTTTGTTGTGTCACCACACTAATCTCCTTCGTCGAGAAGTCCGCACAGAGCAGGCAGCAAAGCTGCTTTTCTTTGTCAATGAGCACATCGCCAAAACAGCTGTCCATCTTTGTGTAGAAGTTATCATAAATCCGGTCTATGATAGGATACAAGTCCTCCCATACCAGCAAACTCTCTACCGGCAGTTCATGGCTGGTAATACCCGAAATGCGGCGAAGCAGCTCCTGATTCTGTGAGGTAGGTTGTTTAGCCACCAGCCGTATCATGCCTAATTGCTGCAACAGTATTTTCCGAAAAAACTGCCCGTCTTCCCCTTTCGACTGGTTCCTGGTCACATCTTCCAGCAACCGGGTCAGTGTTTCCGCCCGTTCTTCCGCTTCAATCAGCCTATTACTCCCATACGCAGCTGCACCGGGTCGACGACATACTGCTCCATACGACGAATAGTAGCTATTGCACCGGAAGGTTCATCAAAAGAGTAAGCCTGCATCTGGGCATAGTTACGCAAATAATGCACTATCTTACTGGTATCTCCTGCCTCCACTGCCAGTTCTATGCTGCGCTCCATGTAATAGGATGCAGAATCATTCTTGTTCAGCCCCATGGCAATTCCCATAGAGAAGAAGCTTCCGGCTCTTGCGTCCAAAGCTATGGCGGTACGGAAAGTTTCTATCGCTTTCTCATAATCTTTCCAGACATACACATACCAGTATGCCTTATCAATCAGCATATCAGCCATTCTTCCCGTGTCCTGCAGCGCCTTGGCCAAAGCTACGCCGCTGTCAATGGCAGCTATACACCGTTCGTGCTCTTTCAGCCAATACCAGTACCAGGCTTTCAACTGATAGGAAAACAGATTCTTCGCCGTGTCGTTGCGGAAGACGTAATAATCGGAAGCAGGCAATATCAAGGAATCTTCCGCCATCGAGTTGTGCCGCTTATAGTGCACATAAGCATTCAGCCATCCATACAACAGCCTCTCCTCATCCGAAAGTTGCGATGGCCTCTCTATCTGTACCAGCAAGGCATACACGCTGTCCACATTCATATTCACCTGCTTTTCTGCCAGATGTAACAGATGTGCCTCATTCATCTGCCGGCAGGCAACAAGGCACAGCAACGCAAACAATAGTCCAAGGAAAGGTAATCTATTCATAATATAGGAGATATAGTTTTTTCTATCATTTGTCTGCAACCGCAGTTTCCAGTTGCTTCAGCGCCTGCTCCAGCACCGAACGCGGACAGCCGACATTCAGCCGCATAAATCCCTTGCCCGGTTCACCGAACATGGTGCCGTCATTCAGTGCCAGATGTGCCTTGTCTACAAATAGTCCCACCAGTTTCTCCTGAGTCAGTCCCAATCCCCGGCAGTCCAGATAAATCAGGTAAGAAGCCTGCGGATGTATCATGCCGATGCCCGGAATATGCTCGCGCAGGTAGTTCTCCGTGAAATCGATATTGCCCTTTATATAGTCCAGCAGCTGTTCCAACCATTCCTCACCATGCATATAGGCAGCAGCCGCACCGATATAGGCCAGCATATGCCCTTCGCTGAACTCGCCCGCTTCCATGAACTCCTGAAAACGGTGGCGGATGTCCTCATTGAGGATAATGGCGTACGAACTTCCCAATCCCGGCATATTGAATGTTTTGCTGGGTGCCATGAAGGTGAGGGAATTCTGCGCAGCAGCCCCCGAAACAGTAGCAAAAGGATGGTGTTTGTAAGGCGGCAGAGTCAAGTCGGCATGAATTTCATCGGAGATGACAAACGTATGGTTTTCCATACAAATATCAGCAATCCGGCGTAATTCGTCCATCGTCCATACACGCCCGCCCGGGTTATGGGGATTGCAGAGAATCAATACTTTGCATCCTTGTATATCCTTACGGAAACGCTCAAAGTCAATCTGATACTGTCCGTCTTTCAGGTCGAGCGGAGAGTAAACCACTTCGCGCTTCATGCGTTGCGTCACCAGGAAGAAGGGATGATAAACGGGAGTCATCACCATTACCCGGTCGCCGGGATTGGTGAAGCATTGCAATGCGAAGGCTTGACCGCGGACAATGCCGGGTACAAAAGTCAGCATCTCGCGAGTGACGTCCCAACCGTGGCGACGACTGAGCCAGCTACAAATGGAAGTATACCATTCCTCACACGCAGACGTATAGCCCAGCACTTCATGTTCAAGACGCTTCCGCAAGGCTTCCATCACAAACGGGGGCGTGCGGAAATCCATATCCGCCACCCACATGGGGAGGAGGTCATCGCGTCCCCATACACTCTTCACACCGTCCCATTTCACGGAGTCGGTACCACGGCGCTCTATTACTTCATCAAAATTGTAAGTCATTTGCTTGTTTTTTTATTGTAGTTTCACTAATTCAACGCATCAATTTGTCTTGTTTTTATACCGCCCGAGAGAGAATTTACAACTATCTGATTATCAACATGTATAAATACATCCTATTTCTGTCGTATACTGAGCCCTATTCAGTCGTATACTGAGATAGGTTCAGTATACGACTGAATAGGGCTCAGTATACAATCCATTACCGCCACCTTATTTTTGTAAATAATAATCATATCGGGAAAAATATAAATACCGCCACATCCCACACTGCATGAGACAAGATAATAGCGGCAAAGCGGTTCGGAAAGAAACGGTAAAGCGCCCCCCATGCCGCCCCCACCACCAGAGCCGCCATGACCAGCATGAAGTTGCAGGAACCGGCATGCACCAGTGCATAAATCAAAGTAGCCACCACAAAACCCGCATTCGGATTCCAGCGTTTGGAAAGCGTGCGTTGCACATAGCCGCGCCAGAAAATCTCTTCCGCCGGCCCTATCAGCAACAGCAGCAATGCTGCCAGCAGCCAAGGAGACTCTCCCTCTTTCATCCCATAAATGGAGTCCACCTGCGGACGGGCAAAATCGAACATCCAAGATGACACCTTGTCTCCCAACCAGAAAACGCCCCACAAAGCAACAGCAATGCCAAGTCCCAGCAAGACATTCGGCAAGCTCCACTTCACCTCCCGCCACCAGCCGGGATTGAACAAGGTGGCAAACACGGACAGTGTGAGCGCAGAACCGGTCATCATCCACCAGAAATTCACGAAAGGAGCCGTCCAAGGCGAAAACATGACCGTCCACAGCACGGCAGCCAGCAGAATGGTAAAAATCAGCTTCTTCATGACAGCAGACCGGCTACAACGAACGACAACGTGAACAGCAGACTGAACAACAACTGGAGTTTTGCAGTCATCTCATCCAGACCGGCTATGGCACTTTCTCCCTTTCCGGGAAAACGGGACACCACCCGTACATTGCCTATGGCAGGAACCAGTGCCGGCATCACCAGCAGGGTCCATAAAGGAAGAGTTCCCGCAGCTATCAAGCCGGCTATCCAGCCAAAAGGAAAAAGGACTTCGGCACAATAAACGTACATCGACGCCTTTCCTCCCAGCTTCATGGCCAGTGTCTGAATCTCTGCACGGGCATCGGTACGCATATCCCGTGTATTATTGGCATGCAGAATGGCCACCGTAATCAGTCCCACCGGCAGAGCTATCCACAAGACATTCCAGTCAACTACTCCCGTAGCCACATAGCAGGTGCCCAACGTCGGCAGCAAGGCATACGCCAAAAAGATGACGACATCGCCCAACGCACGATACTTGAGCGGTGGATAAAGCAACGAGCAAGCTGCACCGCCTATACCTATATACAACAGCGGCAAGCCGGTACGCCACAACAAGCCGATACCCGCAACAAGAGCTACTGCCAGCAATGCCATCGACAAGCGGTATATCTCGCGCGGGGTAAACATCCCATCAGTCAGAGTCTTGGCGCCAAAGGTATCCCTTGCATCGACCTTATGCTTATAGTCAAAATAATCACTCCAGGTATTCCCGGCAGCGTGAAACACAATGATGTTCAACAATGCCCAGATACCGTTCACCCAGTTTATGTCCTGCCGCATCCAATACAGATATGCCAACGTCACCACCACCGGCATCGAAGAGGCGGGGAATGACCACGGACGCACCGCTATCATCCAATCTTTCAAAGAATGTTTCTTCATTTGTTATTTATCATTTATTTGTGCGCAAAAGTACGAAATATCTTCGCTTTTTTAAGTAATTTCGCGCACAAGATAAAAGAACCCCTTATGATAAAAGCTCTGTTTTTTGACATCGACGGAACCTTGGTCAGCTTCAAGACCCACGAAATTCCCGTTTCCACTATTGAAGCGTTGACTGCCGCCAAAGCCAAAGGCATACATATCTTCATTTCTACCGGACGTCCACGCGTCATCATCAACAACTTGTCCGCCTTGCAAGAACGGAATCTGATAGACGGCTACATCACGATGAACGGCGCCTATTGCTTTGTAGAAGACACCGTTATCTACAAAAGCCCCATACCGACAGCGGAAGTGGATGCCTTGACAGCTTTCTGCCACGAACGCAACATCCCATGCATCCTGGTGGGAGAGCACGACATCTGCGTGAACCAGCCCGGCGAAGTAGTGGAGGAAATCTTCCATCGCCAACTGAAAGTGGACCCCATCGAAGCAAAGCCCTATACCGACAGCCATGCCGACAAAGCCTTCTTCCAGCTGACTCCCTTTATCAACGCCGAGGAAGAAGCAATCATCCTGCCCTCCGTCCCTCACTGCGAGATGGGCCGCTGGCATCCTGCCTTCGTAGACGTGACAGCCAAAGGAAACACCAAGCAAAACGGTATCGACCAGATTATCCGCCACTTCGGCATCAAGCTGGAAGAGACCATGGCCTTCGGCGACGGAGGAAATGACATCAGCATGTTGCGCCATGCCGGTATCGGTGTAGCCATGGGCAATGCCAATAACGACGTAAAAGCTGCCAGTAACTACACAACCACTTCTGTTGATGAAGACGGCATCGCCAACGCCCTGAAATATTTCGGCATAGTCGGGAATCCATCATAAATCTGAAATCTTTTGAGCTTCGTTCCCGATACACAAAACAAAGAGTTTCAAGATGCCTTGAACCTCATTCAGTATACCCGTCAGTCCGTATTCCTGACGGGCAAAGCAGGTACGGGCAAATCGACCTTCCTGAAATATATCTGCGCGAATACGAAGAAAAAGCATGTAGTGCTTGCCCCTACCGGCATAGCCGCCATCAATGCCGGAGGCAGTACCCTGCACAGCTTCTTCAAACTGCCTTTCTACCCCCTGCTGCCCGATGACCCGAACTTCAGCCTTCAACGGGGACGCATCCACGAATTTTTCAAATACACCAAACCCCACCGCAAACTACTAGAAGAACTGGAACTGGTCATCATCGACGAGATTTCCATGGTACGCGCCGACATCATCGACGCCGTAGACCGCATCCTGCGCGTCTATTCCCGCAACCTGCGCGAACCCTTCGGCGGCAAACAGATACTATTGGTGGGCGATGTGTTCCAGTTGGAACCCGTCGTCAAAGGAGATGAACGGGAGATACTGAACCGATTCTACCCTACCCCTTATTTCTTCTCTGCCAGGGTATTCGGCCAGATAGACCTTGTCTCCATCGAACTGCAGAAAGTATACCGTCAAACAGACAGCAAGTTCATCCATGTGCTGGACCACATCCGCAACAATACCGTCGGCTCTACCGAACTTCAGCTGCTCAACACCCGCTATGGCACCCAAATAGAGCAATCGGAAGCCGACATGTACATCACCCTCGCCACCCGCCGTGACAATGTGGACTACATCAACGACAAGAAACTGGCGGAACTTCCCGGTGACCCGGTCACCTTCTACGGCGAAATCATGGGAGACTTTCCCGAAAGCAGCCTCCCCACCTCGCAGGAACTGGTACTGAAACCGGGCGCACAAATCATCTTCATCAAGAATGACTTCGACCGCCGCTGGGTGAACGGCACCATCGGCGTCATCAGCGGCTTCGACCCTATTGAAGAGACCCTCTACGTCATCACCGACGACGGCAAGGAATGTGACGTCAAACGAGAGTCGTGGCGAAACATCCGCTACAAATACAACGAAGAAAAGAAACAGATTGAAGAGGAAGAACTGGGAATCTTTACACAATATCCCGTGCGCCTGGCATGGGCCATCACCGTACACAAGAGCCAAGGGCTGACCTTCAGCCGGGTAGTCATCGACTTTACCGGCGGCGTGTTTGCCGGTGGGCAGGCATACGTAGCCCTCAGCCGCTGCACCTCGCTGGAAGGCATCCAGCTGAAAAAGCCCATCAGCCGTGCCGATGTATTCGTGCGTCCGGAGATTGTCAGCTTCTCCGAACGCTTCAACAACCGCACCGCCATCGACCGTGCCTTGAAGCAAGCACAGGCAGACGTTCAATACGTTGCCGCCGCCAAAGCCTTCGACAAAGGGGATTTCGGCACTTTCCTGGATGAGTTTTTCAAAGCCATCCATTCCCGCTACGACATCGAGAAGCCCAACGTGCAGCGCCTCATCCGCCGGAAGCTGAACATCATCAACCGTCTGAAAGAGGAAAACCGTGCACTGAAACAAGCAGCATTGGAGAAAGAGAAAGCCCTCGTGAAGTATGCCCGCGAATACATCCTTATGGGTGACGAATGCCTGAAGCATGACATGAAGGAGGCGGCCATGAAAAACTATGAGAAAGCCGTCACCCTCTGTCCCAAATTCAAAGAGGCCTGGAAGAAGATAAAGAAACTGGAGAAAGAGATGCTTAAAAGGTGAATCGCTTGTTTATAAGCCGATTATTATCTATTTTTGCATGTAATATAAAACTCAAATCCATTTCCGCCATGCTTCTGAAACTTTATGAAAAAAATAACAATCCCGCCGACCTGCAGCAGGTGATCGACCTACTGAATGACGGAGGTATCCTTATCTACCCTACCGACACCATGTATGCCATCGGCTGCCACGGACTGAAGGAGCGCGCCATCGAGCGCATCTGCCGCCTCAAGGACATCGACCCCAAGAAGAACAATCTTTCCATCATCTGCTACGACTTGAGCAAGGTCAGCGAATACGCCAAAGTGGACAACAGCACCTTCAAGTTGATGAAGCGTAATCTGCCCGGAGCTTTCACCTTCATTCTGAACGGCACCACCCGCCTGCCCAAGATATTCCGTAACCGTAAGGAGGTCGGCATCCGTATGCCGGACAATTCCATCATTCAGGAAATAGCCCGCCTGCTGGATGCTCCCATCATGACAACTACATTGCCGCATGAGGACAATGAGGACATTGAATACTGCACAGACCCGGAACTGATTGACGAGAAATTCGGTGATATTGTCGATTTGGTAATAGACGGCGGTATCGGCGGTACGGAAGGCTCTACCGTAGTGGATTGCACCAATGGGGAGCCGGAAATCATACGCCAGGGGTTAGGCTGGCTGGACGAAGGATAAATATTGAATTCCGGCCACAATTTCCAAACCTTTTCAACTTCTTTTATGTTTCTTTACTAAGAAATACAGGAACTTTATGAGCACAAAAGAACAATACTGGAAATATTCATTGATAGCCATCATTATCGGGCTGGGAATCATTCTTTTCAGACAAATAGCCCCATTCATGGGCGGTCTGCTGGGAGCCTTGACTATCTATATCCTGGTGAGAAAGCAGATGATGTATCTTTCCGACAAGCGGAAAATGAAGCGCAGCATAGCTGCCACCCTCATTACGGCAGAGGCAATTCTCTGCTTTCTGGTTCCGCTTGGGCTGGTGGTATGGCTGGCTGTGGTCAATCTTCAAAACATCAATCTGGACCCGCAAGCCATTATAGCTCCTTTCGAAGAAGCGGCCAACATCATTAAAGCCAAAACCGGCTACTATATCTTGGGGAAAGACACGGTGGCATACGTCATTTCAATTCTTCCCCGCATCGGGCAAGCCATCATGGGAGGTATCAGCAGTTTTGCCGTCAACATCTTCGTACTGGTCTTTGTACTCTACTTCATGCTGATAGGGGGCAAAAAGATGGAACAGTACGTCAACGACCTACTGCCGTTCAATGATGACAATACACAAAACGTCATCCACGAAATCAACATGATTGTCCGCTCCAATGCCATCGGCATCCCCTTACTCGCCGTCATACAAGGAGGAGTAGCCATGATAGGCTACTGGATTTTCGGTGCTCCCAACATCTTGTTCGCCGGTTTCCTGACCTGCTTCGCCAGCATCATCCCAATGGTAGGAACAGCGCTGGTATGGTTTCCGATAGCTGTCTACATGGCATTGATAAGCAACTGGGTTCAAGCTATCGGGCTGGCCATCTATGGCGGTGCAGTCATTTCACAGCTCGACAACCTGATACGCTTCATCATCCAGAAGAAAATGGCAGACATTCATCCGCTTATCACTGTCTTCGGAGTTGTAATCGGCTTGTCCCTTTTCGGATTCATGGGTGTCATCTTCGGGCCACTGCTCTTGTCACTATTCTTTCTGTTCGTGGATATGTTTAAAAGAGGGTATTTGGATACAAGGGGGAAGATGACGGAATAAGTACTTCATTTTTCATATTTCACCATTTTCCTCAACGGAGCCAACAACCTTTCCAATACATTCTTGTCAGCAAGGATAATGTCTGCCGTACCTTTCAACTCACGCGAAACAGGCAGCTGCTTGCCGTAGTTGGTCTGCATGCCGTCAAGCAAAGTTATTTCTACTATATACATTCCCTCTTCCGTTGGAGCAGGAGAGATACTTGCAACCTGCCCTTTTACATAGCCAAACTCCTGGTCAGGATAATTATTCAGACGTATATGCACCCGCTGTCCCACATGTACCTTACCCGAACCCTGCAAAGGAAGTAGAGCCTTACCTAACACCCTTGAACTGTCGGATGGCTGAATCGTGAAAACCGTTTCACCGGCTTTCACATTCTGGTTACGACTCCAAACCGTCATAAAAGTAACCTTCCCCCTGACCGGACTTTTCAATAAATAAGAGTGCTCCCATTCACTCAATTGCGCGGCTAACTGCTCTATGGCATTCTTTAAATCAGTCCGGCGACTCTGTTCCTCATCGTATGCTTGCTTACGTATATCCAACATATTCTCCTCATGTTGCACCAACTGCATTTCTGCCTGAAGCAAACTCATACGTACCTCTTCTTTAGAACGCAAACTTTGCAAATATCTGCTTCCAGACTCCTCAAATTCCGCAGCAATCATAGCCTTACGCACATATAGAATAGAATCACGGGTATACATACTTTCGACAAGCTTTATATCCTTATCAATCAACTCATACTCCCGCTCTGCCAACCGAAGATAGGAGCGTTGTCCACCCAGTTGTTTTTCCTGAAAACGAAGTTTCCGAGCGTAATAGTCCAACTCCATAAAACGTGCATATTCTGTAAGTGAAGTAATGAAAGCTGCAAAAACCGATTGCAGTTCCCCCAACTGCCAGCGCCTACCGGCAAAAAACTCCACCCCTTCCCGCCAGTCATAATCTTGCGCTTCCCAGGCTTTCATCCTCTCCTTAAGAAAACGCACATCTTCAGAAGACGCAGCATTGCCAATCACTCCTAAATCCGCATCCGCACTCACCAGACTCCCATTCTTCACATAAAGTGTATCCAGCTTCCCCGTAGCATGTGACAGCACAAAGGCGGGGGGCTCTTCCGTAGCCAGAGTCACCTCTGCCGCCAAGGTGTCCGGATACCTGAATATCCAACAACCAACCAGTACCATCAACAGAATCACTGCCAAGACAGTAATCCCACACCTCACCACCCAAGGAGAAATGTGGTTCATCACCTCCTGTACTTCTTCACTGCGAAGTTCTATATCCTTATATATCTTCTCTTCCTCCATTCATTAGCTACCCAATTCCAGCTGATTCTTAACCAGCCGATAATACATTCCTTTCCGCTCCGTCAGTTCCCGATGGGTACCTTCTTCCGCAATGCATCCCCTATCCAGCACCACAATCTTGTCGGCATCCTTCACCGTACTGAGCCTATGCGCCACTACCACTACGGTTTTCCCTTTATAGAATTCATGCAGATGTTCCATAATCTCCTTTTCATTATTCGCATCCAAGGCATTGGTAGCTTCGTCGAAGAAAAGAAATTCCGGATTTTTATATACGGCACGCGCTATCAGCAAACGTTGTTTCTGCCCCTGACTGATGCCGTTTCCCTCCATACCGATTTTGGTGTTATACCCCAATGGAAGCGAGTCTATGAAATCACGGATATTGGCCACCGCCACGGCATGGCGCAGCCGCTCCACATCGATCTGCTCCTCTCCCACAGCAATATTCTGCGCAATGGTTTCCGAAAAAATAAAGCCGTCCTGCATCACGGCTCCCGTCTTGGCACGCCACAAATGAGGATTTATGTTCTCCAACGAAGCATCCCCTACCTTCATGCTTCCTTTATTGGGCGAATAGAAACCTAGCATCAGTTTCACCAGAGTGGTCTTTCCACTCCCGCTCGCACCTACAATAGCTGTCACTTTATGTTCGGGAATCACCAAAGAGACATTATCCAGCACATAGTCTCTATCCGCTCCATCGTAACTGAAGCACACATTTTCCATTCTTAGCTCCCGCTTCTCAGGCAAAACAGACAATTTAGAAGCGATATCCTGCTCCTCGTCCGGCTTCCCATGTACCTCATTCAGCCGTTCCAGACTTATCTTGGCATCCTGAAACTGTTGCGCAAATCCTATAAAAGAAGAAACCGGCGCACTGAGCTGGCCGATGATATAAGTCAGAGACATCATCATACCCAGTGTCATCTGACCGTCTACCACTGCTTTTGCCGCTATAAAGGAGATTATAATATTCGTGGTCTGATTGAAAAATACAGAACCTACTTGTTGTACTTGCCCCAAAGCCAACCCTTTTACGCTGATTTTAAACAGTTTCACCTGAATACGCTCCCACTGCCAGCGCTTCTGTGTCTCGCAGTTGTTCAACTTAATCTCCTGCATAGCGGTCACCATCTGTACAAGGTTACTCTCCTCATCCGCAGCTTGTTCAAACCGTTTAAAATCCAATTCGCGACGATATTTCATAAAAAAAAGGATCCAAGCTACATACAATGAGTTCCCAATAAGGAAGATTACCAATATAGTCAAATTATAGTAAGCCAATACACCTGCAAATATAAAAAAAGTCACAAAAGAGAAAGCCGTGGATATGGATGAACCCATTAGGAAAGATCTTATCCGTCCATGATCCCTGATTCGCTGCATGATATCTCCCACAAATTTCACATCGAAAAAGTGTAATGGAAGTTTCATCAGTTTTATCAAAAAATCAGATATTAACGATATAGAAATACGTGCATTTACATGAAGCAATATCCAGCTTCGAATAAATTCGACTGAAAGTAAAGAAGTAGAAAGAACCACTTGTGAAATTAGTATCAAGGTTATGAAATTCAAATTACCGTCCCGAATACCTACATCCACCAAAGTCTGAGTCAAAAAAGGGAAGATAAGCTGTAATAAAGCAACTATCAACATCCCTAATACTAATTGTAACAACTGCTTTTTATAGGAAGTCAGGTATTTTATAAAGAACATCAACTTATGTCCTTGCCCAACTTCAGGCTCATCATCTTTTTCAAAGAAACGTGCTCCCGGCTCTAAAGCCAATACTATTCCGAGTTCTCTTGAGTCAGATTCTGCAGATAACCAATATCGTTTAATTTCCGCTTCCGAGTAAACAAGCAAACTACTGGCTGGATCTGCTATTTGAAAAAGGCATCTGCCTCTCTGCTTTTTTATGCCATAACAAACCACAAAATGATTCTGATTCCAATATAAAATGCAAGGTAAAGGCACATCTTTCTTCAACTGTTCCAATGTAATGCGTAGACCGACAGTACGAAGTCCTATAGACTCAGCCGCATCACTAAGTCCCATCAATGAAACACCTTCCCGCGATAGAAAAGAATATTCACGAAGAGTCTGTAGAGAATAATTTTTCCCATAATATTTTGCAATCATACGTAAGCACGCAGGACCACAATCCATTTTATCCAACTGCTTATAGTATGGAAAAGTTCTCATTCTATTTCGGATTCAATCTGTCTACATCAATAGAAACAACCTCTATCGAAGGAAGCCCCTCCCGATAAGCACCTATGATATACAATTTACCATCGGCATAACAAAATCCCGGTTTCTTTATACCATACGTAAAATAGCATGTATTCACTTCATTGGTCTCAATATTATAAATCTGTAAAACATTCGCATCATAAATATAAATCAAAACTCCGTTAAGAGCCACTTCCGGTGCGTACACCACCTCTTTCAAGTTACATAATGTTTTCCATTCGCCACTCAATAAATTAAAACTTCTTATAGTCCACTTCGAATCCGTGCTATTTCCACCTATCAAATAAACTGTATGTCCCGCCAAAACGCCCTTCAGATTATCCATCCATTCTTTGGGAATTTTTATTCCTGCGTCGTACCAAACACCGGTTTTCAAATCGAGCATATGCACCTTATCGGAATATTTATTCTTTTTAACCGTACCACCCATCACATACAAGCAATCATTATAAATAAACGTAATGGGGTTAACAGCCTGATGTGGAATACGCTTGTCCACATACACCGTATCTTTCTCTATATCATATACTTCAAGCTGAGGAGACGTAAATTCCAATCTACGATTAGTAGAAAAATACTTGCCTCCCAATATGAACAATTTGTTTTTATAACAATGCACAGCATGACCAATACGGGCCTTAAAAGAATGCCTGCACTTTTTCCAAGCATCCCGAGCAATGTCATATATAAACATTTTCTTCACCAAGTTATCATAACGTGTAACTCCTATACCCTTACCGCATATAGCATAAGATTCCTCTCCCGAAACAACATAAATTTTTCCATCACACGCAAGTACGGCAGAAGAATAAAGCCCTTGCGGCAAGTTATTCAAAAATTCATACTCACCGAAAGTACGCCTAGATTCTCCCTTCACTACCACTTCCTGCAGCGACTGGGAATAGCTATACAGCTTAACTATGTATCCAGAAGCCTCTAATTCTTTCAAAGTATATTTCATAGGCATATAGCCAACGTAAGAGAAGACAAGAGTATCATTCAGAATCCCCTGATTCCAATCACCAAGTTTAAATTTGCCCGAATCATCCGTTATGGCAATTCCAGTTGAATCACGTTGCAAATAGATATTGACCCCAGATAGCGGGGATTTATCTCTCCCGTCAACAACACATCCCCTAACCTGAGAATTTAAAGAAGAAGTACAGCAAAGGGAAAAAAGAAAAAGAAAAAGAAATATATATAATTTCATATAGCCAACGTATTCAACAACATATAAACGTTTTCTCTAACTTGTACACATCATGTCGGATCCATACTAAAACAACTATCCATGCCCATATCAAAGCATGCATCAGGGCTATAAAAACAACCTACAAAATCATTATAAGGAGTGCAACCATCCCATTCACAAGCAGGTGCACAATTTCCATCACAACGATTACAATCCGATGAGCATCCCCACATG
Source organism: Bacteroides sp. CACC 737 (assembly GCF_013874375.1). Lineage (NCBI taxonomy): Bacteria > Pseudomonadati > Bacteroidota > Bacteroidia > Bacteroidales > Bacteroidaceae > Bacteroides > Bacteroides sp. CACC 737. Next base: position 213,028 of record NZ_CP059408.1, on the reverse strand, counting down.
GACGGACAAACGTAGGTCGGACAATCCATTCTTACACAAGTTTCACCAGCCCTTATAAGTTTCAACTCATTAGACTCCAATCTTTGCAATCTTGCATCTAAATTCAATTCTTCTTCAAATTCTACTTTAGTAGTATTCAAAGAGATAATTTCCATCTTCTCTTTCATAAATCTTCCTATTTTTAATAAACATTATTTATATAATTCTCAAAAAGTTCTTTTAGTTGCCTATATGATTTAAAACTATAAGGTAAGCATCCCTTCAGTTTCTCATATAATATATAATCATCTTGTTTTATTACGTCATATGGATTACAACCTTCTAATTTCTGCACAATTCTATCTGCATGAAACTTCAAATAGAATATAAAAATTATCATATTAATTATGTTACAACTTTTTCTTTTTGCATCAAAACATGAAATTGGCTCTATTTGCAACTGAGTTTCAATACGAACTTTCAACTCATCAATCAGGACATACTTTAATGCTTTACGTCTCTCTATAGCCTCTCTAATAAAACCTTTCAAATCAGCTATTAGCTTTTTATTATCATATATAACTACCACATTTAGAATAAAAGCAACTGGCATATTGTGATGGTTCATCAGAAATCGCTGCTCGCTCCAACGCAAACCATCTCTACTAAATCCCAAAATACTGACCTTAATTCCTCTATGGGAAAAAGAGACTAAGAAGTTTTTATGACAATCCTCTTGTTGAAATAGGATATCAACATCACTATCAGCTCTATAAGTTCCTATAGCAACAGAACCACCAACCCCAATAGAAGCATCAGGATAGGCTTTATGCAAATAATCTACTACTTCACTCAATACTTTTCTCTGCATTAATTAACCTCCAACAATATTACACCATTATTTGCATACTTTTCAAGATAAAGATTCCGCATACACTTAAATATAACTTCACAGCGACACAATTTTTCAAATGTAAAATCCGATTTTAGCAAATTTTTCAGTTCGCATATATGAGACTCCAAAAAAACATTATCGGCATTCCATGTACAAAATGAAATTATTTCAGCTTCTACAATTCCCAAACGAATATCCATTTCTGCATTTTCTAAACTTTCAAGCAATTTAAAAAAAACAACAGTTACAGAAAAAAATTCTTTAGGAAGATACTTTTCTTCTCTGCATTTATCCGACTGTAAATACTTCAACACTATATCTTCAGTTTTCATCAATACCTTTCTTTATTTTTTCATTATAAATATACTTTATTTCGGCATTGAACAGACGAGGATAATCATTGCATGTACCTGATTGTAAATTTCCGGTTGTTCGTATGGCGTTTGCCAAACATCCTCCACCGCAAAACAACACATATTTACATTTAATACAAGAAAATTTACTAACTCTCGAATCAAACCATTTATCCGCAAACGTATCCTCCAATACAAAATCTGGCATATAGTGTCCCACTCTATATTCCCGTTGTCCCACAACATCCCAGCAAGAATAAATGTCACCCAAAGGATCAAATATAATCATACCAGATTGCGCACCGCAAAAATGACTTTTATAAGGAGTAGATTTCCCCAAAAGCATATTTGTCAACACCGACCTCACGCTATAATCCTGACACATAACTTTACCACATCCTTGTTTTTCCAATCCTTTTTGTAGATAAGTGCAGAAGAAACTACTTTGCGTAAACATCTCTTTCGAATATTCTCCATTTTCTCCTTTTATTGGAACTTCCTTTCTCAAGAGAGCATAATAAGCTTTAAAATTTTGGTATTGAAGCCACCCCTTTTCTTTGAAATAATCCAATAATTCATCAGCCTGTTCCATCGTATAAGGGTCTGTATTTATACGAATTGAAACCGAAATTCCAAGTTTGAGTAAACTATCTACGTTTGAAGTGATTTTAGCAAAAGAATCCTTATTCCTATAATGTGGTTTTCTCTCATTATGTATATCCTCTACTCCATCTATTGTTATTTGAAAAGAAAATATTTTAGAATTTTCTTCTAAATAATCCATATATTTATCCAAGTCATATCCATTAGATGTTACAGAAAACACATATCCCAGTTCTTTACCTTTCTGCACAATATACTCAAGCATTTCATAATTTTCAACCAAGAAAGGTTCTCCACCATACAAATGGATAGTTTTTCTACCAGTTTTATCCTTATCCTTTTCTATTATTATTTCATAGGCCTTATCTACTTGTTCCTTGGTTATCCTGCATTTGGGTAAACACGCGCATCCATTCAATATTGGGTCTTCATAACAATACACGCATCTCAGATTGCAATCATACGAAATTATAAAATGAAAACCGAAATTCTTCAAACGGACTTCATCATAAATTTTATCTAAAAGCCGTTTCACTAATTCCCTTTCATCTTCTTTCGACAAAGAGGTTATATACCCCCGCTTCACAAGCTTCTTCTTTGTTTCATCTGAAATATCACAATCGCTACCTTCATTCTTGAGATACTGGTATACATTCTGATTTACAATATCAAAAGCATGAGTATAACTGTTCAACAAAGCATAACGCCCTGTATCATCATCTACTTTTACTATTATATTATATGACGACGTTCTCATATTTCCATATCTTTACAAGTCAAAGTTACCAAAAGCATAAGCCCCTTCACCATTTCTTATTTCAAGCAAAAAAACACCAGAAGAACCTTGCGGTAATTGGATATTTTTCAATATAGGCGATACAACATTCTCGGAAGAAGAATAGATAACATCTCCATTTTGAGAGATTATAATTTCTATTTCACCGATAGCTTCATAGAAATCCAACTCTATAGAATGGCTTTCACTCAAAAATGCAGAGAAAGGAACGAGCATAGGTATAGAACGAGGCTCCTTTTCCCGACCATTTGGCATTGTAAAAGGTTCATCTGTGACAAACAGCTTTATTTCCACTCGCTCCACAGGCCCCGAATCAGTAGCTATTGCAGTTATTGACAACAAACCGCATAGGCTTAAAAGACACAAAAATCTCTTTAGTTTCATAGCATAAGAATTTCATTGTTATGCCATAAAGATAGTGCAAAAAGAAGAAATATAGACAATAAATATATGGACAATCTACATACACAATAAAACACTATATATCAGAATATTGCGCATCATTATTCATCTTTTATAATGGACAAATAGATGGGATTTGAACTGAAGAACGCCTCCAAATCATCTTGTTTACCCAAATGAAGCCTTTCTTTTAGCCTTTGTTTCTTCCTATAAATAGAGTTTTCTTCGCAATCAAAAGCAAGAAGCAGTTCTGTTGTAGAAAAACCTAATTTTATCAAAACAGATAACAAGAGATTATTTTCATTCAAATTATAATCTTTCCGCAGACGAGTAACAAAATTGCCGGACAATAAATCCACATATTCAAAAACATTCAATTTGTCTTGCCGGGTCATATTTTCCACAAGTAACAAGCCTTGTTTCAATTGGCCCAAAATATATGGAGCACTTACAGCAGAATTTTCACGGATTTCTTTATTCTCATTCATCAATATTTGCATTTTCTGATTTAATTTCCCAATCTTTTCTTTTGTATTTTCCACCGACAGCGCTTCCTTTTGTCTCAGTTCCTCTATTTGATGAATATATTGCCTAATTGCCAGTTCATTCTCTCTATACACCTTCAACTCCCTCTCCATACGCACTTTAAGGCGTTTCTTATATATTTTCCTATATTGCTTCTTTATCCCCCAATATAATACTATGCCCAAGCCTATCAATAGCAAGCACATGCATATCCATACATATTGCTGGATTTGTTTTTCTTGCGCAAGCAACCTATTTTCCATCATTAATTTGTCAGCCTCATATTTCCGCTGTAAAGTAAGAATTCTATTCTGCAAATCTATCTCCCGACTAATTCTCAACAATGAATCAGATTTTTCCTTATAGGCAAGTGCCCTAACATAATCAGTACGCTTTTTTTCCAACAAATAGAGATAATTATAAGCGCCAGATTGTGTATAGTCGTCTTTTGAAGCTAAAACCTTTTTCAAATACTTTTCTGCCTTTTCTAATTGACCAAGTTGCAGATAAGTATCTCCCAACGACATACAATAACAATAAGCGAGATGGGGAATTCGTTCATTTTTGACCGCCGAACAAAAATAGGTAATTGCCTCAGAATAGTTTTTTCTCTTTTTCTCCTGCTCACCCATAAAATGTAGCAGAGAAGAAAATACCGGAGACAAACTATCCCCTTTTAATAATGAGATTCCAGTCTTTGCATACCAAGTTGCACTATCACAATTTTGCTTAATCTCATAAATCCAAGCTATATTCCGATAACTATATACTATTTTCAAAGTATCACTCGTTTTCGTACTATAAAAAATAGACCTTCGATAATTATTAAGCGCCATATCATACATCTTCCGATCACTATTCAAAGAACCCATATACTGCTGAATTAAAGCCAGCATCTTATACTCTTTGGTCTTCTCCAACGCTGCATAGGCATCCAAATAGGCTTTCATAGCCATCGCTTCATTTTTTTGCAAATCCAGTACCTTACCATAATAGAGAAAAGCCTTTCCTATTTTTACTTTATCATCACCCTCTAAATAGTAATCTACCGCATTTTTTATCAACGAATCCGACTGCAAACTATCCAGATAGTTTTTATCACGTGCTTGTGTCAACAACAATGCATAATCTGCCCGCTGCTTTCCACGAAGCTTCTCTGGATGAGGAATTTGCTCCAACAGCAGCAATGCACTGTCAGGATATACATCCATATACCTCTCTACCTTATCAAAAGCATTGGATACGTTCTTCTCTACGCAAGAACCTAACAGTACGCAAACGGACAAAAGCCCAAGATATAACAGTTTTTTCATATGAACATGTTCTTTACCAGATTATCATTGCGTATACACAGAATCCTTTTGGAGATAAATATTCACACCAGCCAACGGCAATCCTTTTTCCCCATCAGTCACAATGCCATTTGTCTGCGCATTAGAAATAACTGTACAGCAGAATATTATGAACAGCACTATACATCACTTCATAATTCATGTATATATAATTAAACTTTGGATGAGAATAAGCTTTTTTACGGCCCCTCCCTTCAAAGATACAAAAAAACGCTTCAATAATGTACAAAAACAAGATAAATGTGACAAACAAAACAAATAGCTCAGAGCTTGTTTCCCCTTACATAGGCTTCCTTTCCATTTTCTGTACGGAGTTATCAGCGCCTATCGACCGTGATACGCTCTGCCAACGGCCGTCAACCACTCGACTAACGACCGTCAACAAGGTGCCTCATAGCCGTTGAACACCTATTACACTCATGGTTTCCCCATATTGTACACCTATCTTATTCCTATTATGAGCCCAGCTGCAGTCTATCGGTAAACAGTCTTTTACGAAGTTAATACCTTGTTTACACGAAACTCATATCGTGTAAACAAGATATTTGCAAATTGCTGTACATTCTATTAATAAACTAACAAACAAGATATTAACTTACTTTCCGGCGTATTTTCGCTGTGGAAGCAAAAGTTGCTTCCACCTTTTTGAGTTGCTTCCACAGCACTTGTAATGCCGATGAATAAAGGGATGCAGGAAGTGGGTGGAAGTGTGGAAGCAGAAATGATAAAACTAAGCAGAGATAATTTCCCCTTAAAAGCAATAAAACTCCAGAATCTGCTAGAGCAAAGCATCCTGCTTTCCCGGACCTTTTATAAAATTGTGCCAGTAAAGCTGACGACTGCTTCTCGCAAAGACGGGAATCATGTACCTGCTCCATCCAGCAGACGATCTCTCTCCAAACATCTACCGAAAGATGTGACAAGACTTCTGTCGGGGCTCCCCCCTTCTCCACCTTACGGAAGATTTCGACCAAAGCACACAACAAGCTGGACATTATCTGTTTACAACGGGAATGGGAACGGGATTCCCGGTTTCTGAAACGTAGCAGGAAATAGTACCCCAGCCACAAATAAACGGCGGTGACTTCTGCATGGATTTTCTCTATCTCTTCCGATGCACAACCAAGGCAGCATCAATTTCTTCCAGAATCGCATCCGTATCATCTTCTATGTAGTATTTCTGCGCAAGACACTCTATCACGCACCCCCATTTCGCTATATCCACACACTCTTGCGTACGCCCCATCCATACATGGGCTTCCTCCAACATCCGGAATGCTTTTTCTCCACATTCCGGAGCATCATAAAACCGATACTGACGAAACAACAGAAGAGACTGACATAATAGCTCATCCAAAGAGTACTCCGCACTTTCCATATTTAAAATTCAAGTATCCATTCTGGTTACAAAATCGAGCAAAAGTAATCATTTTCCAAGATAATCATGCCGTTCCGAAGTACAAAAAGAAAGCGCAACTTGTTTTTCATAATCAAACAAGCTGCGCTAATCCATATTATACAATAATTATCTGCTTACTTCAGCAAACTTTCCGCATCCAGGTGCTCCGCCTCAATATCCTTGAAGTAGCGGTAAGTACCCACCTTCAATTCTTCGGTAGCCGCATCGTCACAAACGATGATACCCTTTTCGTGCATCTGCAAGGCGCTGATGGTCCACATCTGCATCACGGGACCCTCGACTGCATGATAGAGGGCACGTGCCTTGTTGTGTCCGTTTACGATAATCATTACCTCGCGGGCGCTGAGCACAGTACCCACACCGACGGTCAGGGCAGTCTTGGGAACCTTGTTCACGTCGTTGTCAAAGAAACGGGAGTTGGCAATGATGGTATCGGTAGTCAATGTCTTCTGGCGGGTGCGTGACGCAAGGGAAGAACCTGGCTCGTTGAAAGCAATATGTCCGTCGGGGCCGATACCGCCCATGAAGAGGTCAATGCCGCCGTAGGACTTGATTTTCTCTTCATAGCGTGTACACTCGGCATCCAGGTCGGCAGCGTTGCCGTTCAGGATATTGGTGTTCTCCGGCTTGATGTCTATATGGCTGAAGAAGTTGTTCCACATAAAGGAATAGTAGCTTTCGGGATGTTCCTTGGGCAAACCTACATACTCGTCCATATTGAAAGTCACTACGTTCTGGAAAGACACGATGCCTTTCTTGTTCAGGTCGATAAGTTCCTTGTACATGCCCAACGGAGAAGAACCGGTGGGGCATCCCAATACAAACGGTTTTTCAGGTGTCGGATGAGCGGCCTTGATTTTGGCAGCCACATAATGTGCCGCCCACTTTGATACGGACTGATAATCCGATTGAATGATAAGTCTCATTGTGATTGTTTTTATTAGGTTAATAAATTAGGGGTAATTCAACTTTAATTACTTCTATCCTTCTTCAAACGCTCTGCCATGGCACGTGCCAGGTTTTCGCATTGTTCGTAAGTAATGTCCTTCATGGCCTGCTTCATCTCTACCGGGTCGCCCACAATCTCGAACTTGCTCTTTTCGGCAAACTCGCCCATACGCTTCACGGCAGCACCTGCCCAGCAGAAGGATCCGAAGTATCCCAGATAACGTCCCTTCACTTCGCGTACCAGAATCTTGGAAAGCAAGGATTCTATCTCAGGATAAATCTGGTTGCTGTAGGTGGGGCTGCCGATGATAAGTCCGCGATACTTGAAGATATCGGCAATGATATAAGAAGGATTGCTCTTGCTCACATTGTGCATCACGATGTTCTTGATGCCTTGTGCAGAAAGTTCCGCCGCAATGGCTTCCGCCATCTGCTCCGTGTTGCCGTACATGGAACCGTAAGCAATGACCACACCTTCGTCAGCAGCGTAACGGCTCAACTTGTCGTAGATGCCGATAACCTTGGCTATGTTTTCCGTCCACACCGGTCCGTGCGTGGAGCAGATAGTGGAAACGGGCAGACCGCCCAGCTTAGCCAACGCCTTCTGCACCGGAGAGCCGTACTTGCCTACGATGTTAGAATAGTAGCGAACCATCTCATCCCAGTATCTGTCCAGATTGATGCGGGTATCCAGGAACCCTCCGTCCAACGTGCCGAAACAGCCGAAACCGTCACCGGCGAAAAGAACTCCTTCCGTTTCGTCAAAAGTCATCATCGTCTCGGGCCAGTGCACCATCGGGGTCATATAGAAACGGAGTTTATGATGTCCCAAAGCCAGAAAATCCTCGTCCTTCACCATGTACTGTTCGCCCGTCACGCCATAAAAGCCCTCTATCATGCCGAAAGTCTGCTTGTTGCCCACGATGATGATGTCGGGGTAATGCTGCTTTATCAGACGGATAGAACCCGAATGGTCCGGTTCCATGTGGTTGATGATGAGATATTGGATGGGGCGCTCGCCGATGATACTCTTTATCTTGCGCAGATACACCTCGAAGTAGCAGATGTCTACCGTATCGACCAAAGCGACCATTTCGTCGTCTATCAGGTAAGAGTTGTAGGAAACCCCATACGGCAACGGCCACATACCTTCAAACAAATGCTTATTGCGGTCATTCACTCCCACGTAGTGGATTTTTCCTTTTATCACTGTTTTTGGGTTCATAATTATTCTTTATTTAGATTGATTCCATATTTAAAGTTGCGGCAAAAATAATTCTTTTTTCTCACATTTCATACTTCTTTCCCTGATATGCACCGAGTTCTTTCATTCTTTTTTGAACCCGATGATTAAATTCATAATTTTTCAGTCCCCAGTCAGGTGCAATGAGCAGTTCCTTAGGAGACTGGGAGACGAAACGCTCCAGCACCAAGTCCGGCCGCAGATGCTCGATATAGTCTATCACGAGGTCGATATATTCCTCCACATCAAACAGATGAAAATCTTCAGGATACTGCCGGTACTCCAGAGCCATGCGGGTACCCCTTATCAGTTGCAACTGGTGCATCTTCAAGGTAGTGAGTGGCAGGCGGGACAATACACCGGCTTGTGCTACGATACTTTCGTGCGTCTCGCCCGGCAGTCCGAGGATGACATGCCCACCGGTCAGGATTCCGCGTGAAGCGGTTCTTTCCACCGCATCGGCGGCGGCATGGAAAGTATGCCCGCGGTTGATGCGGCAAAGTGTCTTGTCGTCGGTACTCTCTATGCCGTACTCCACTAAGAGGAATGTATGCCGGTTCATCTCCTCCAGATAGTCCAGCAAGCTGTCGGGCATACAGTCCGGACGGGTGCCGATAACCAGGCCCACCACTCCGTCTGCCGACAAGGCCTCCTCGTATTTCCGCTTCAGGTCTTCCAATTCGCCATACGTATTGGTATAGGCCTGGAAATAGGCGAGATACTTCATCTCCGGATATTTGTGTGCAAAGAACTGCTTGCCCTCTTCCAGCTGGCGGGTAATGGATTTCTCCGTACGGCAATAATCGGGGTTGAAGGTCTGGTTGTTGCAATAGGTGCAACCGCCGACTCCTTTGTTTCCATCCCGGTTGGGGCACGTAAAACCGGCATTCAGCGATATTTTCTGTACCTTATAGGGAAAATATCGCTTCAGAAAAAAAGGGAACTCATTATAGAGCGTAGATTTGGTTTCCATACATATTCCTTATGTAAGTGGCAAATATAGGATTTTTCCGTGGGATGAACCTGCAAAAACAAGAATACTTTCCACTTGATTTGTTAACGAACATAAAACAAAGAATTTCCGCCTGCACTAAAAAATGTTTCATCTACTGATATATAACTAATTAATTGAGAAAGAGTACATCCAAGCTCAATTAAATTAAACACAATTTAGTGATTAGACACTCTTTTTACACACAATTTCCTCAGTTTATACTCCTCAAGAATGAAATAAATTCATAGCTTTGCATACAACCTTAATGAATCAACCTATAAATACTATAACACCATGGCAACAATCGCATTGGACATAGGCGGCACAAAAATAGCCAGCGCCATTTTCTTTCCGGACGGAAGCATGATGTTTAACCGCAAACGGCTCCTGAAAGGAAGAACCGGTCACGAAGTGGGCAAGCTCGCCGCGGATATCCTCGCCAAACTTCTTACCGTAGCACGCAGAAGCCGTATACACATCGACGGAATAGGTGTCTGCATCCCCGGTATCGTTTACTCCCAAACCAACCGGGTATGGGCCCCCAACATACCGGGCTGGGATAACTACCCCCTCTATGAGGAGCTGCGCAGTGTAACGCCTCCGGGCATCGAGATATACATCGACAGCGACCGTACCTGCTATATGTATGGAGAGATGTGGCAAGGTGCCGCCAAAGAATGTCACAGTGCCATATTCATTGCCGTGGGAACCGGTATCGGTGCCGGCATCATCATCGACGGGCACGTGTTGCACGGAGCCAACGACATTATCGGCGCCACCGGCTGGATGGCCCTGCAACCTCCCTACCGGGAAGAGTATGACGCATGCGGATGTTTCGAATATTACGCTTCCGGCAATGGTATCGGGGCACGGGTACGCGATGCCGTACGCGCCAACAAGGCATACAAAGGGAAACTGCGCCAGAAACCCATCTGCCGCATATCGGCCTATGATGTGTTCAGTGCCTATAATGAAAAAGACCCTATCGCCATCTCCGTATTGCACAAAGCCGTCGAGATGTGGGGCATGGCTTCCGCAAATCTGGTCAGCCTGCTCAACCCGCAGAAGATAATTTGGGGCGGAGGCGTCTTCGGCCCTGCCGGTATCTTTATAGATGACATTTATAAGGAAGCCTGCAAATGGGCGCAGCCGCTCAGCATCAAGCAGGTGGAATTTGTACCTTCTCAGTTGTCCGGTAATGCCGGACTGATAGGAGCAGCGTTTCTTGCCATCAAAAATCACTTGTATGAGTAACAGTTATCACAAGAATCTCGTATTCACGGCAGCGTGCATCGGGATGTGTTTCTTCGGAGTCTCCATGATTACATTGGGAGCAGTGTTGCCATCCCTCATAGCCAAGCTGAATCTGAGCGGGTTGCAGACAACCTCACTGGCCACTTTCCTGCCGCTGGGCATGCTGGCCGGTTCCCTGATTTTCGGTCCCATCGTAGACCGGTTCGGACATAAAGCCCTGCTGGTGCCCAGCTGCATCATCGTACTGCTGGGGATGGAAGGACTTGCCTTCTTTGAAAGTGTGCCATTACTGCAAGCTTCCATCGTCGGCATCGGCTTGGGAGGAGGCATCCTCAACGGAGAAACCAATGCATTGGTATCCGATATCTCGGGAGAATCCGAGAAAGGGTCGCGTCTCAGCTTTCTGGGCATGTTCTACGGACTGGGCGCATTGGGCATACCGATGTTGCTGGGCTCCCTTTCCAAGCATTATTCATTCGAAACCATCTTGCTGGGAATTGGTGTAGTGATGCTTGCGGGCATTATATTCTGCATCCCCGTACGCTTCCCCGCCCCTAAGCAGGCACAAGGTTTCCCGGTAAAAGAGGGATTGGGACTGCTGAAAGAAAGCAGCTTACTGCTACTCAGCTTCATTCTTTTTTTCCAAAGCGGCATTGAGGGTGTCTGCAACAATTGGTCCACAAGTTACTTTGGGCAGATGACGGATATTCCGGCCAATCAGGCATTGATTGCACTGACCTGCATGGTAGCGGGACTGACCGTGGCACGTATGGTGCAGGTTGCGATATTCAAGAAGATAAAACCGGAAACCGTACTGCCCTACAGCCTTACGCTCACTGCCATAGGATTCTGTTTCCTTATGTTCTCGCCGGGTTTTGCACGCGCAGCAGTCGGCATGGTGCTGGTAGGTATGGGGCTGTCGGCCACGTATCCCGTGATACTCAGCATTCTTGGAAGCCGGTACCCGTCCTTATCGGGAACAGCATTCAGCGTGGCGCTTGCCATAGCCCTCATTGGCCAGACTGCAATGAATGGCCTGATGGGAATGGTTTCCCAATACACCAATGGCATCGGGCTTTATCCTTATCTGATGATTGCCTCACTTGCCGTCATGCTCCTTTTGTATAAACGCTCACTCAAATAAATTTATTAACTTCTTAAAAAACAAAAAAGTTATGTTAGCACTCGAATGGTTAAAGAATGCCCATGGCATTATGGAAAAGCTGGAAGCTACCCAGTTGGAAAACATCAAAAAAGCAGCCACTGTTATGGCAGACTCCATCGAAACCGGTCGTTGGGTCCACACGTTTGGTTGCGGCCACGCAACGATTCCCGTAGAAGAAATGTATCCGCGTATCGGCAGCTTTGTAGGATTCCACCCGCTTTGCGAATTGCCTCTGACATTCTTCACGCAGATTATCGGCCAGATGGGTATTCATCAGTTCCTCTTCCTGGAACGGGCAGAAGGCTACGGCCAGGAAATTATGAAGAACTATGATTTTGATTCCAAAGACTGTATGTGGATTTTCTCACATACCGGTATCAATGCCGTCAATATAGACATGGCATTGGAAGCCAAGAAGCGCGGCATGAAAGTTATTGTATACGGTTCGGCCAGCGAAACGGGCGACAAGGCCAGCCGCCACTCCAGCGGAAAGAACCTCTTCCAGTTGGCAGATATCGTAGTGGATTCCTGCGTTCCCCTGGTAGACGCCTCCGTACCTTTGAAGAACCACTTCGACAAGGTAGGTCCGTTGTCTACATTGAGTTTCGTCACCATGGTATGGATGACCATCACTACCGTTGCCGAAATCCTTGCCGACCGTGGCGTACACTTGTACATCCATCCGTCGCACAACGTTCCGGGTGACACAACCGCCCACGAACGACTGGATGCAGCCATTGCAGAATATCAAAGAAAAGTCAAGTGCTTGTAACGAAAGATATTCCAATCATCATCTCATCCAATCATCATCTATGAGTGACGGACGTCCGTCCCTGCTTCGCCCCCAAGGAGCAGGACGGGCTTTTTCTGTTCAAAAAGAATAAAATCGGCCCACTGCTTCGATAAATCTTCCCTTTGTTGTATATTTGTTCCCCAGAAAAAAGATGGAAACAGATAAGCATAAAAGATAGATATGAAACAGATAAGCATCGCACTTCTCCTCTGCCTCTGTACGCTGGCAGGTTTCGCCCAAGGTGGCAAGGCGCTCGATTTGAAAGAAATCATATCGGGCAAGTTCACTCCGAAGAACATTTCCGGCGTTATCCCCATCCCGGGAGACGGAGAACATTATTCGCAAATGAATGCGGACAGGACACAAATCATCAAATACTCCTTCAAAACGGGAAAACCCGTGGAAGTGCTGTTTGATGCCGCTACCGCACGCGAATGCACGTTCAAGACATTTGACAGCTACAGCTTTGCTCCGGACGGCAGCAAACTGCTCATTGCCACCGAAACAACTCCCATCTACCGCCATTCCTATACGGCTGTGCATTACATCTACAGCCTGAAGCGCAATCTGGACGGTAAAATCAACAATATTGTGGAAAAACTTTCGGACGGCGGCCCGCAGCAGGTGCCCGTATTTTCACCGGACGGCAACCAGGTGGCTTTTGTACGCGACAACAATATCTTCCTTGTGAAACTGCTCTATGGCAACAGCGAAAGCCAGGTGACGGAAGACGGAAAACAGAACGAGGTGCTGAACGGCATCCCCGATTGGGTTTACGAAGAGGAGTTCTCCTTCAACCGTGCGCTGGAATTCAGTGCCGACAGCCAGATGCTGGCTTTCATCCGCTTCGACGAGAAAGATGTTCCCTCCTACTCTTTCCCTCTTTTTGCCGGACAAGCCCCCCACTTCACCCCTTTCGAGAAGTATCCGGGAGAGTATACTTACAAATATCCTAAAACGGGAGAAGTAAATTCCAAAGTGTCCGTACACACCTTCGATATCAAGTCGAAAGTGACCCGCAAGATAAACGTGCCGGTAGATGCAGACGGCTATATTCCCCGCATCCGCTTTACCCAAGACCCCAACAAGCTTGCCGTCATGACACTGAACCGCCATCAGAACCGGTTCGACCTATACTTTGCCGACCCTCGCAGCACGGTAGCCAAACTGGCTCTGCGTGATGAAAGCGATACCTATATCCGCGAGAATGTATTCGACAACATCGTCTTCTATCCGGAAAATTTCAGCTTTGTCAGCGAAAAGAGCGGATACAACCATCTGTACTGGTATAGCATAGGTGGCAATCTGCTGAAACAAGTGACAGCCGGACCATATGAAGTGCAGGAGTTCCTGGGTTATGACCCCGAAGAAGGAAGCTTCTACTTCAGCAGCAACGAGGAAAGCCCCATGCGCAGTGCCATCTACAAGATTGACCGGAAAGGCAAAAAGACCAGGCTATCGTCACAAGCCGGAACAAACAGTGCGCAGTTCAGTACGAACATGAAGTACTATATGAACCGTTATTCCAATCTGGATACTCCGACCGTCATTACACTGAACGACAATACGGGCAAGACTCTTGCCACCCTGATGGACAATGCGGCATTGAAGCAGGAAATCAGTGGCTATGACATGCCACGAAAGGAATTCTTCACTTTCCAGACTTCCGACGGAACCACATTGAATGGCTGGATGATGAAACCTGCCGACTTCTCCGCCGGCAAGAAATACCCGGTACTGATGTACCAGTACAGCGGCCCCGGTTCACAGCAAGTGCTTGACAAGTTCAGTGTAAGCTGGGAAACCTACATGGCATCGCAAGGCTATATCGTGGTTTGCGTAGACGGGCGTGGCACCGGAGGACGTGGTGCCGAATTCGCCAAATGCACCTATCTGAACCTGGGTATCAAGGAAGCCAAAGACCAGGTGGAAACCGCCCTCTACATGGGCAACCAGCCTTATGTGGACAAAAACCGCATCGGAATCTGGGGATGGAGTTACGGTGGATACATGACCATTATGAGTATGAGTGAAGGAACACCGGTATTCAAGGCCGGAGTAGCCGTAGCTGCCGTTACCGACTGGAACTACTACGACACCGTTTACGGCGAACGCTTTATGCGCACACCGAAAGAAAACGCCGAAGGCTATAAGGCCAGTTCCGCCTTTACCCGTGCCGACAAGTTGCACGGCAACCTGCTGCTAGTACACGGCATGGCAGACGACAATGTACACTTCCAGAACTGTGCCGAATATGCCGAACAACTGGTACAGCTCGGCAAACAGTTCGATATGCAGGTTTACACCAACCGCAACCACAGTATCTACGGAGGAAATACCCGGTTACACCTATATACGCGGTTGACCAACTTCTTCAACAAAGAATTGAAATAATGCCTGAAAGAGTACGTAAGCCTGAATGGCTCAAAATAAGCATCGGTGCCAACGAGCGCTATACCGAGACCAAACGCATTGTCGAGTCTCATTGCCTCCATACCATCTGCAGCAGCGGCCGTTGCCCCAATATGGGGGAATGTTGGGGGAAAGGCACCGCAACCTTCATGATTGGGGGAAATATCTGCACCCGGTGCTGTAAGTTCTGCAACACAGCAAGCGGGAAGCCCTTGCCGCTGGATGCCGATGAGCCTACACATGTGGCAGAATCCATCGCCTTGATGAAACTCTCCCATGCAGTCGTCACCTCTGTAGACCGTGACGACCTGCCCGACTTAGGCGCATCGCACTGGGTACGTACCATCCGGGAAATCAAGCGGCTCAATCCGGACACCACCGTCGAAGTGCTGATTCCCGACTTCCAGGGAAGAAAGGAGCTCGTGGCACAAGTTATCGATGCACAACCGGAAATCATTTCGCACAACATGGAGACTGTCCGCCGCATCAGCCCCCTCGTGCGCAGTGCCGCCAAGTATGAGACAAGCCTGGAAGTGTTGCGGCAGATTGCAGAAAGCAATACCACCACCAAGTCCGGCATTATGGTGGGATTGGGCGAGACTCCGGAAGAAGTGGAAGAACTGATGGACGACCTTCGCCAAGTGGGCTGTCACATACTGACCATAGGGCAATACCTTCAACCCACACACAAACATTATCCGGTAGCGGCATATATTACTCCCGAACAATTTGCACTCTACAAAGAGAAAGGATTGGAAAAAGGGTTTCAGCAAGTGGAAAGCGCCCCATTGGTACGCTCCTCCTATCATGCAGAAAAACAGATTCATTTTATACAAAAAAGAAGTAAAACAGGAAACATTTAAATCTCCCAGTTGTTATGATGTAAACGACAAAATCATAATACGGATAATGAATCATCAAAGAATTCTATCATCAAGATTCAATATGTCGCTGGGATTCATCCCCGTTATAATATCCATCATATTATGCGAGTTTATAACGCAGGACATGTCCATCTACATCGGTACAGGTGTAGGACTCTTCTTTAGCATCTATTCGGTGAGGCATAGAGGGACTCATGTTCCACAAATCATACTTTACTGCACTACCGGAATGTTACTGCTATTATCGGTAACAACCCTATTCCTCGTAAACTACTGTCCACGTTTTATGCTTCCGTTCACACTGGAAATCAGCGCTATCATTCCCCCATTCGTCATCTACCTCAATAGGAGAAAATTTCTGGACTACCACATGTCTCAGACACAGAAATGCTGCAAGCAGCTTTTTGCACAAGGGGCAGAAGCCGCCATCGTATCCTCACGCGTAATCCTTATCATAAGCCTGCTGCATTTTCTGATTATCTCCTTGGCGATTCTGGTCAGTTACCCTTTGGGAGACACTACCCGCCACATTCTGTTTTATGTGGCGCCTCCCCTCGTCTTTATATTAGGCATTCTGTTCAACCAATTCGGTATCTTCTATTTCAATATAGTGATGAACCACACGGTTTTCGTACCGATAGTCAACACCAAAGGAGATGTCATGGGGAAAGCCATCGCTTCAGAAGCCATCAACCGGAAAAACGACTATATCAATCCGGTCATCCGGATTGCCGTTGCCTCACACGGCATGCTGTTTCTCCTCCCCCGCCCCAAATGCAACGTTTTCGAGAAAGACAAAATCGACTTACTGATGGAGGGTTACCTGATATATGGAGAAACATTGGAACAAGGCGCACACAGAATTTTACGGCAAACGCTTCCCACCGCCCCATTAGACCATTTGCACTTCAACTTCATGTATCATTTTGAGAATGAAGCCACCGACCGCCTGGTCTATCTCTTCACGCTAGACCTGGACGATGACTCCATCTTATGCAATAAGAATTTCAAGGGTGGAAAGCTATGGACGTTCCAGCAAATGGAACACAACCTGGGACGGAACTTCTTCAGCAGTTGCCTGGAATATGAATTCGAGCACCTGGAAGCTATTATTTATACAAGAGAAAAATACAAGGAATCTTAGAAAGGTCGGGAGTCTTTCCCTGCCACTCCCTCACTGTCTTGGTTTTGATATACTCCCCTTCACAAGTAATGTTCGCCGCAATGCAGAGCTTGGTCTGCGGACGGCAGTTATGAAGAATATCCTCTATCATCTTATTATTGCGGTAAGGCGTTTCAATGAAAAGCTGGGTCTGATGTTCATTATAGACGCGTTGTTCCAGCATTTTCAGCTTTTTGGCACGCTCTGCCGGTTCAATGGGAAGATAACCGTGGAAGGCAAAGCTCTGACCGTTGAAACCGGAACCCATAACAGAGAGGATAATAGAAGAAGGTCCCACCAAGGGGACCACTCTCAAGTTTTTCCGTTGTGCAATAGCCACTACGTCCGCTCCCGGATCGGCCACAGCCGGACAACCGGCTTCGGAGATTACGCCCATCGGCTGCCCCTCCACCAGCGGCTTCAGATAGCCGGAGATGTCTTCAGGCGACGTATGCTTGTTCAACGTATAGAATGTCAGCGCATCAATATCTATTCCCTTGTCCACCTTCTTCAGAAACCGACGTGCCGAGCGCACATCCTCCACGATGAAATGACGGATTCCCAGTATTATCTCCTTATTATAAGGAGGCAACACTGCTTCAATAGGCGTATCGCCCAAGGTGACAGGCAAAAGATAAAGTGCGATTTCCATTAGCCGTAGATGATATTTCCGTTTTCGTCCTTATACTCATCCAAACCCTTCTCATAGGTAGCCATGGCGCGAAGACTCATACCTACGCTGGAAAAACCTCCATCGTGGAACAAGTTCTGCATGGTAACCTTGCGGGTGAGGTCGGAAAACATGACGATACAGTAGTCGGCACATTCATCGGCAGAAGCATTACCAAGCGGAGACATGCGGTTGGCGAAGTCGAACAGCTTGTCCATACCTTTCACACCGGAACCGGCAGTGGTCATCGTAGGAGACTGGGAAATGGTGTTGACACGTACATGGTGTTCGCGTCCGTAGATGTAACCGAAACTGCGGGCGATAGATTCCAGCAGTGCCTTGGCATCTGCCATATCGTTGTAACCGTAAAACGTACGTTGCGCAGCCACATAACTCAGAGCCAGGATTGAACCGTAGTCGGCAATGGCGTTGAGCTTCTTGGCAGCTTGTATCATCTTGTGGAAAGAGACAGCGGAAATATCCAGCGTCTTTTCCAACATATCGTAATCCAAATCATCATATGTACGTTTCTTACGCACATTGGGAGACATACCAATGGAGTGCAGCACGAAGTCGACCGGGCCACCCAATACTTCCATAGAGCGTTTGAATACATTTTCCAAATCTTCTACACTTGTAGCATCTGCGGGAATCACCTCGCAGTTCAGTTTCTCCGAAAGAGCGGACACTTCGCCCATACGTACGGCAACCGGCGTATTCGACAAAGTGATGGTTGCACCTTCTTCTACTGCTTTTTCTGCTACTTTCCAGGCAATGGACTGCTCATTCAGAGCACCGAAAATAATGCCTCTTTTTCCTTTCAACAAATTGTAACTCATACCTATTTTTAGTAAAATTCGGCTGCAAAGATAGGAAGTTTTTGCATAAAAAGCCCGAAAGTGTGCAAAGAAAAGGGAAGAACGGCAAAAAATACACCAATCACCCACTGCAAAACTACTGCAACGCTTGTGCAGTGCCACTGCAATACTGTTGCAGTCACGCTGCAAAACAGTTGCAGTATCACTGCAAACATATTTGCAGTAACGCTGCACCCCATCTGCAGTACTACTGCAAAACGCATGCAACAGGAATGCAGTAATAATGCACTGATTATCAGCCCAGGGCTTGCTATTCTGCAAATACCTGATGAAACCCGAGGCAGCATTTGAACATGAGCGCAAAAAGCCCTATATTTGCAGCAAACTAAAAAATAGAGAAAGCAATGAAGAAGTTGATTATATTTGACCTGGACGGAACTTTACTGAATACAATAGCCGATTTGGCACAAAGTACAAACCATGCCCTGCAAGCGCTCGGCTATCCCACCCACCCGGAATCGGCCTATAACTTCATGGTTGGCAACGGAATCAACAAACTGTTCGAGCGCGCCCTCCCAGAAGGGGAAAAGAGCGAAGAAAACGTCCTGCGTGTCCGCAAGAAGTTTGTGCCTTATTATGACGTGCACAATGCAGATAAAAGCCGCCCTTACCCCGGCATCCCCGAACTGCTGGAACAGTTGCAGGAGAAAGAGATGATATTGGCAGTGGCTTCCAACAAATATCAATCGGCTACCGTGAAACTGATTTCACACTATTTCCCCAACATACGTTTTACCGCCGTCTTCGGACAGCGGGAAGGGGTCAACGTGAAGCCCGACCCAACAGTGGTGCATGACATTCTGGACATCACCCGGATATCCCGTGAAGACGTACTATATGTAGGAGACTCCGGAGTGGATATGCAGACAGCCGCCAATGCCGGAGTCACCGCCTGCGGAGTCACTTGGGGATTCCGTCCCCGCACAGAACTGGAAGAGTTTCATCCGGCACATATCGTAGACAATGCTACGGACATTGCCGTTATCGCTGCTCTTTGAGAGGGCACTCCCTCCCCGAGGTGATAAGGAACAGGAAGTGATGACAACAACTATCACCCAAGATATGTAGGGTCAGAACAATTCCCACATCACACCTTTATCTCCCCCCATCACAAGATAGGCATGCCCGTAAATTTTCAGAATATAACCAATATAACTATCAATCCTCCACATCTTTTCCCCATAAATCAATATCAGATGGAGCTTTCCATAAGCTCCATCCGACCAATAGTCCTATTGCCAATAAAAAAATCAAATATATCATTATAGTCCGGTTTGTTTCAATGTTTTATAATAACACTGCGAACGGTATGAAAGTTCACTCCACCCGAATTTGGAGAAAAAGGCACGTACACGAGGATTAGTTTCCTCCCCCGACTCTCTTAATCGAAATACATGCAGATACAATAAATTTACAAATCGAATCTTTCTTCATGCAATCATTCATTTTTTGTATTAGAACAGTTTTATTTCCCAAAACAAAAGTAATGCTTTCTTTCCAAACGGATATGTAGTTTTCAACGTAGAAGATGTGTTATTTGGTTTTCGTGTACGAAAACGAGCAATTTTGTGCACGATAACGACCAATTTCGTCCAAAATTGTTCCATTTACTAATAATTATGCTTTTCAAGTTTGATTAATTGAGAAAAGGTCTTATTTTTGACCCGGTTTTTAATTCATACTATTGCAAAAACAAGCTCAATTACCTAATTAAATCACAAGAGAATGGAACAAGTTTTCGGCTATATCATCGGCTTAGGAGCAGCAGTGATGATGCCTATAATCTTTACAATTTTGGGAGTATGCATCGGTATTAAATTCAGTAAGGCATTAAAGAGCGGTCTGCTGGTAGGTGTCGGGTTCGTAGGTCTGTCAGTTGTCACTGCATTGTTGACCAGCAGCCTCGGTCCTGCTCTGAGCCAAGTCGTTGAAATTTATGGTCTTCAGCTGAAAGTATTCGACATGGGATGGCCAGCAGCTGCTGCTGTAGCCTATAACACATCGGTAGGTGCATTCATCATTCCGGTATGTTTGGGAGTAAATCTTCTGATGTTATTAACGAAAACGACCCGTACGGTCAATATCGACCTTTGGAACTACTGGCATTTCGCATTTATCGGCGCAGTCGTTTATTTTGCCAGCGACAATATCTGGTGGGGCTTCTTCGCCGCTATCATCTGCTACATCATTACCCTGATTATGGCCGACTATACCGCCGACAAATTCCAAGGATTCTACGACAAGATGGAGGGTATCTCCATTCCCCAGCCTTTCTGCGCAGGTTTCGTACCATTTGCCGTAGTCATCAATAAAGCATTGGACAAAATCCCCGGTTTTGACAAATTGAACATCGATGCGGAAGGCATGAAGAAGAAATTCGGTTTGCTGGGTGAGCCTCTGTTCTTGGGTATTCTGGTTGGTTGCGGTATCGGTGCCTTGTCTTGCAAGAACAGCCAGGAACTGGTAGACAAGATACCTTATATATTAGGTTTGGGTATCAAGATGGGCGCCGTAATGGAACTGATTCCGCGTATCACCGCTTTGTTCATCGAAGGTTTGAAACCTATTTCCGATGCTACCCGCGAGCTGATTGCCAAGAAATTCAAAGGTGCTGTCGGCCTGAATATCGGTATGAGCCCCGCATTGGTTATCGGCCATCCTGCAACGCTGGTGGTTTCCCTGCTGCTGATTCCCGTAACCATACTGCTGGCTGTCATCCTGCCGGGTAACCAGTTCCTGCCTTTGGCGTCGCTGGCCGGAATGTTCTACCTCTTCCCGCTGGTACTGCCCATCACGAAAGGAAATGTAGTAAAGACATTCATCATCGGACTCGTTGTACTGACCATCGGTCTTTATTTCGTAACAGACCTCGCCCCCTATTTCACACAAGCAGCCCACGATGTATACGAGAAGACACAAGACGCTGCCGTGAATATCCCTGCCGGCTTTGAAGGCGGCGCACTGGACTTTGCATCCAGCCCCTTCGCTTGGGTCATTTTCCACCTGACCTACTCGTTGAAATGGATAGGCTCCGGTATCCTTGTATTATGCACATTGTTCCTGATGATTATGAACCGTCGTGCCATTATCAAATACCAGAAATCAATCAAAAATTAAAAGTTAAATAGTAACGGATTATGAAAAAGTTAGTACTTGCATTTATGATGGGAGCAGCTGCCATGGCAGCCAATGCCCAAGTGAATTACAAAGTGCAGACCGCCTGCCATCCGCAGGACGTGAAGCATTATGACACGGAACTTCTACGCAGCAGATTCATGATGGACAAAGTCATGGCTCCGGATGAAATCAACGTAACCTACACCCTCTACGACCGGTTGATTTACGGTGGCGCCATGCCGGTGAACAAGACATTGAAATTGGAAGTGTTCCGTGAACTGGGTCCGGAAATCACTTACTTCCTCGAACGCCGCGAACTGGGTGTCATCAATACCGGCGGTGACGGAGTGGTTACTGTAGACGGCAAGGAATACCCCATGAAGTATAAGGAAGCCCTTTACGTAGGCTGCGGAAATAAGGAAGTAACCTTCAAGAGCAACGACGCTACCAATCCCGCCAAGTTCTACATCAACTCGGCTCCGGCCTACAAGCCCTATGTTACTCAGCTGATTACTACCGATGCCAAGCTTCAGAAAGCCAACCCCAAGAAATATGCACTGGGCATCTCCGACCATTATGGAAAAATGGAGGACAGTAACGACCGCATCGTAAACCAGCTGATTGTGAAAGATGTACTGGAAAGAGTGAAAGACGGTGGTACCAACCAGTTGCAGATGGGACTCACGGAACTGGCTCCCGGTTCTGTATGGAATACCATGCCTGCCCACACACACACTCGCCGCATGGAAGCTTACTACTACTTCAACCTGAAACCCGGCAACGCTATCTGTCACTTGATGGGCGAACCGCAGGAAGAACGTCTGATATGGCTGCACAACGAACAAGCCATCACTTCTCCCGAATGGTCTATCCACGCTGCTGCCGGAACCAGCAACTATACTTTCATTTGGGGTATGGGCGGTGAAAACCTGAAATACAGCGACAAAGACGAAATCAAATACATCGATATGAAATAAAGTTGCCCTGTAGCGCCCGATGAGGTTGTGTCAAAACGTTGGCACAACCTCTTTTATATTTTAAGTTCTGCTATATTTTCTTTTGGCTATGCTACTTTTTCCTCATGCATTTGGCAGCAAGTTGCTATATTCCAATTATATCGGGTTATAAATAGTCCCATAAACAAATATTTGGCAACTGTAATGAGCCCCTTTCCTTCTTTTATCAGTTTAGCACACATTTTTTTGATATTAAAGGCTATAGCAAAGAAAGCAAAGTCCATTGTAACCTTGTCTTCTCCCACATGCCGGAATCTTCTGTATGCCATGTTGTATTTCATTTGTCCAAACACAGCTTCTGGTTCTATACACCTCCTGCCTCTATGCTTGATACCTTCTTCTGAGAGCAACCTTTCCCGTGCCTGCCGTTTGTATTGATTTAATCGGTGGTTGACTTCTATAATACGGTTCCCCCGAGCTTTAAAACAACTGCCACGCAAAGGGCAACCTTCGCATCTTTTTGCTTTATACCGGGCACTTTCGGTGATGTATCCGCTCGCTGTCTTGTCACGTTTGGTTCCTATACGGTTCATGTGCTGTCCCATAGGACAAACGTAATAATCCTCTTGGGCATTGTAATGGAGACTTTCGGCATGGAACGGGTTGGGAGTATAACGGGGACGCTGTTCTTTATGGAAGTAATTGTACTTGATGAAGGTTTCTATCCCATTCTCCTGCATGAACCGGTAATTTTCTTCCGAACCGTAACCGGAGTCTGCCACGCAGATATTCGGTAAACGGTTATAGCGGTACTGGAAAGAGTGGAAAAAAGGTATGAGGGTCAGTGTATCGGTAGGGTTGGGAAACAGACGGAAGTCTGTGATAAATTGGTTTTCAGTACCTATTTGCAGATTATATCCGGGTTTGGTCTGCCCGTTCTTCATGGCATCTTCTTTCATGCGCATGAATGTGGCACCAGGATCGGTCTTGGAATAGGAGTTACGTTCTCCAAGGGTATCAAGGTGATTGTCATATTCTATCAGCTTGTCACGATACCCTTCAAGTTCCCTGACCTGCTTCTTCTTTTTGCGCAGGGCTTTCTTTTCTTCCTTATCCTTTGTTGCAGGCTGGCGTTCCAGGGCTTCTTTAAGTTCATCCACTATGTCAGAGAGCCTGCAGGAAGTAAACTCCACGGATGTGTCTTTTATAGAGTTCTCCTGTGCAATGGTTTCATCCACCTGCTCCAAGAGAATACGGATTTTATCCATTAGTCTCGTACGGTTCCGTTCGACTGTCTTGCGCCAGACAAAAGTATATTTGTTGGCTTTGGATTCAATCTTGGTGCCGTCAATATACTCCACATCAAGGCTGATGAAACCTTTATCGGCAAGGACAAAAATCAACTGGGTAAATACATTATTTATTTCCTCCTTTACACGGTTACGAAAACGGTTGATCGTGATAAAATCCGGATGCTCATTACCGGCAAGCCAAATATAATGAATGTCACGAAGGAGGTGCTTCTCTATTTTACGGCAAGAATAGATATTATTCATGTAGGCGTAGATTATCACCTTAAGCATCATTTTAGGATGATAAGGACAACGGCCCGTTTCCTTATAAAGCTTCTTGAAACTCTCAAGATTGAGGTTGTCAATAACAGCATTCACGATGCGGACCGGGTCGTTCGCAGCTATGTTTTCATCAATTCTTTGTGGAAAAAGAACGGTTTGGTTGGGAATGTAAGGACGAAAATGTAACTTTGCCATAACGAAAAACTTTATGCCTAAAGATACGAAAACTTTGGGTAATAACAAAGCCCGGGCTTGAGAAAGTCTGGGCTTTGCGCATAAAAAAAGGCTGTGTCAGCATTTTGACACAACCTCATTTTTGTCATTTTCAGCATCCTAATTTACCCAATATTACACCTCGAACAACACACAAACCTACATTTGTATCAAAATATAAATCTATTATCATGAGTACATTTCAAAACACCGCAGGGCGGATGACCAATTACCGTTGGATTATCTGCGCCATGCTATTCTTCGCGACAACCGTCAACTACCTCGACCGCCAGGTTCTTTCATTGACCTGGAAAGATTTTATCTCCCCCGAATTCCACTGGACCGATACACACTACGGCTACATCACGGCCATCTTTTCCATCGTCTATGCCTTAGGCAATCTGTTTGCCGGACGTTTCATCGACTGGATGGGAACGAAGAAAGGATATTTATGGGCCATCGCCGTATGGTCCACCGGCGCCTGTATGCACGCCCTTTGCGGACTTGCCACAGAAGTGACCCTCGGCATTGAAAATGCCGCCAACATGATTAGTGCTACCGGTGCATTGGCCTCTACCATAGCCATCACCAGTGTTTACTACTTCATTGCCGCCCGTATCATACTGGGCATCGGTGAAGCAGGAAACTTTCCTGCCGCCATCAAGGTTACCGCCGAATATTTTCCCAAGAAAGACCGTGCCTTCTCCACTTCCATCTTCAATGCCGGCTCTACCATCGGAGCACTGATAGCCCCATTGTGTATCCCTACCCTGGCCCGCTACTTCCAACGCATGGGCGTGGGCAACGGCTGGGAAATGGCTTTTATCGTTATCGGCGGATTGGGTTTCATCTGGATGGGACTATGGATGTTCATGTACAAGAAACCTGATGAAAATCCACACGTAAACGCAGCTGAGCTGGCATATATAGAACAAGACAAAGAGGAGGATAAAAAGGCGACTACTCCGGCAACCAAGGACGAAAAGAGCATTTCTTTCCTGCAATGTTTCAAATATCCGCAGACTTGGGCTGTATTTTTCGGCAAATTCATGACTGACGGTGTATGGTGGTTCTTCCTCTTCTGGGCACCCGCATACATTTCGGACGTTTACGGATTCTCCTCAGATACTCCCACGGCACAGATGCTTATCTTTGTGCTCTATGCCATCACGATGTTGTCCGTCTATGGCGGAAAATTGCCCACCATCATTATCAACAAGACCGGCAAGAACCCCTACGCCGCACGCATGCAGGCCATGTTCATCTTTGCACTGTTCCCGCTATTGGCATTGTTTGCACAGCCATTGGGCAACAAGGAAGTATTTGGCGAACAAGCCTATTGGTTCCCGATTATCATCATAGGTATTGCAGGCGCTGCCCATCAGTCCTGGTCGGCCAACATCTATTCTGTGGTAGGTGATATGTTTCCCAAGAGCACCATTGCCACCATTGTGGGAATCGGAGGTATGGCGGGCGGTATCAGCTCATTCCTCATCAACATGAGTTCCGGTTTGCTGTTCGACTATGCCGACAAGACACAAATGGTATTTCTCGGATTTCAGGGCAAGCCTGCCGGATATTTCATCATCTTCTGTATATGTGCAGTGTCCTACCTGATAGGCTGGTGCATCATGAAGGCACTGGTTCCGAAGTACAAACCGATTATAGTGGACTAATCAGAAGTCTCTTTATAGATATTCAAAATCATGCGGAGTTTGCAAACTGCATTACATGCCTTGCAAACTCCGCACAAAAAAGCCCTTTCTCACGAAATGGCTTTTCTTTGTTCAATTACAGTCAAAAACAAAAAACTGTAAATGGAACACAATTTAAGATGAAAAAAAGGGAAGTCTCACGACTTCCACAATTCTTCTAACCTTAAATCTAAATCTCTATGAAAAAAACGTAATGCAAAGATAATGGTTTATCCCACACAGCGTTATTAATAAACTCTATAAAGAAGCAGAGAATATTTAAGATTTACTAATAAGACGGTTACGAATGGCAAACTACAGACAAGAGCTCGGCATAAATAGGGTTAAGTTTCAATAGTTGCGGCACTCCTGTCATAAACATCTGCTTGCGGGCACGAGTAAGGGCAACATTCAATTTCCGGTCAATCCGAGTACCGTTTTCCTCCGTCATATTTGCCAGAAACTTCAACTGATAAGCCCGGTTCACACAGAAAGAGTAGATAATGACATCCCGTTCGCTACCTTGGAAGCGCTCCACGGTGTCTACCAATATATCCTCCAAAGGAGCAATACCCAAAGCGGCAATCTCTTTCTTAATCAAGGCTATCTGACTGCGATAAGGAGTGATGACACCTAAAGTGACAGCCGGGTTGAAACCGGAAACAGCCGCATACTGCCGATAGATAGCCGCTGCCAACCGTGCCACAATCCGCGCCTCCGAATGGTTCATCTTGGCCGACTGTGCCGGCGGTTCGACTGCGGAAGGCAGAAAAGCGACACGACGAGTGAGCAAGCCGGCAAACTCACAATCACACAATTCAGGAGCAAGGGTCAGCTCACCCTGCTGGTGCGGCAAGCCAACCGGCTCCAGCAGACCACCGTAAAAAGCACGATTAGGAAACAAAGCTACCTCGATATTCATGCGTCCCTGACGACAGAGCATGTCATAGGAGGGATGAGGGATAAGGGATGAAGGATGAGAGGTTGATGTCTGGCGATTGGCGCTCTCCCTGGAGAGGTTTCTATAAAGGCGTTCGAAAAGGGAATCTTTCAAATTATACAATCCGATGGCCTGCAAAGCTTCGTCACACACTTCCGACTGCTCGGACGATTGCAAGACCACTGCGGGCAGCTGCTTATGGTCACCTATCAAAATAAATTTGCCGATGGCATCCGCGCCTGCAGGATTACGGGTACAGAGTAATCCCAGCAGTTGTGGTTCCAAAATTTGAGTAGCCTCATCCACAATCGCTACATCAAAAGTCTTCAACCGGAAAAGCTCGGTCTTGGAAGAAAGCGTGGCAACCGTACCGACAAAAACACGGCAACGGGCAATGCGCTCTTGCACCTGCCGCCGAGTGGCACAAGGTTCCAGCACATTCTCAATCAGATACGGGCGGAATGACTCATCACAAGACAACTCACTGCCTAAACGGATAAAGTCTATTTCAGGCTCAATGGAGGTCAGCGCCTTACTGATTTCATCTACGGCACGATTGGTATACGAAAGCAGCAAAATCTGTTTCCCCTCCCGGTAAAAGGCTTCTACCATGCCCCGTAGCGCGCGGGAGGTCTTACCGGTACCCGGAGGACCGATTAAAAGGAAATAGTCGCGGGCAGCCTGCGCTTTCAGAGTAATCCGCGAAAAATCATCCGGAGCGGTCGCAATAGCGGCATCCAAAGAAGCATCGAATTCGGGAGGGCGCTGCCCCAACAACAAGTCACGTCGTCTTTGGGTGGCAGAAAGAAAAGCGGAAAGTCCCAGATACATGCTACGAAAGGAGGTGTCCATATAGTCGTGCTCTATGGCATAAAGGCTAGCAGCAGGCAATACACCCGCATTCTGCTGAGTGGCACGAAGACGGATGCAGACTTCGTCATCGGATATGCGCTCTATATTACCTTTGAATACCATCTTGTTGGTAACGTTGTCGGTATCCGTATTCCGTTCGTAAAGAACCACCGCATCACCCTGACGGAAATTGGGCAAACTCCCCCCTACTCCCGGCTCCGCGGAGTATTCCCTCCCCCTCCCTACCGGGGAGGGGGTACGGGGGGAGAGGCTTAAATACGGTTTATGCGCATCTGCCGCATGATTCTCGCAAATAGCCAAATCGTACAGAATTTCACCTGCCTCACATTTCTCAGCCAGTGTGGAAAGCCAGAGGGCGGCAGCGCCGGTACGTCCTTCATAATCCACATCTCCAGATTTGGAGGTATAGAGTTCCTTGGTTATAAAATTATAGAGCGTATAAAAATAGCTTTGTTCCAACGACGAAAGCGAACGGATGCGTTGCGCTACGGCATCGATGGAGGGGTAAAGGAAGCGTTTCCACAAGGTATTGTCCAAACCGCGCTCATTCAGGGTGTCCGGATGGATGTCCTTCAGACGCTCTGCCGTATACTGAGGGCTGTTCTGTAACTGGATGCCATATTCATTGGCTACAATTCGGTTGCGCACATCCATCACACGGCGCACCATTGCCCACGAAGGACGCGCCGGATAAAGCAACGGATAACGGGTATAGAGCAGATAAGCCTTTACATGCCGATGGTCCATTCCCATAGAATACTCCAACACAGCCTGATAGAGCAACATCTGTACCTTATTGTTTTCTTTAGGCTCCACCTTACCACGGATGGAATACTCGTCCGCCTTACCGGACTTCATTTCAATGAACGAGGTCATATCCCGCTGCATGTAGTCCAGACGCCCTTGCAAACCCAATGCTTCACAGATGTAAGAGGGTTCCAGCACGGCATCAGTCCTATCGAGTTCATAGCCGGATGCACGGAATGTTTCTGTCACCGTCCGGCGGATATTGTCGAAATGGCGCTTGCAATCGGAAAAGAATTCGGCTTCCTTCTCCCGGTCGCGCAGGTCGGCACATGCTGCCAGCTCAATGGGATAAGAACGGAAGGCCTTCTTCATGCATGCCAAATAATCGGGTGCCTCCTTGGCATGAATCCACTCGTCCAGAAAGAGGTTGGCAATATTACCCAACAGTAACGGACGGGTATTGTCCGGCGACTGGAGCCGTGCCAGGATATAGTTGGCAGGATGATGTCCGTAATCCTTAAAGCATTCGGCAAGCGAACTGATGTCTATCAAGTAATCGGGCTCAAGTACAATAAAGGAAGGAGTAAGTATGCCGGCTTCGTCCACCGTAACATCCAGCAGATTGACCTGGGCATGCCGCCACAGAATCCGGCAGGTTTCTGCAAACTCTTCATTAATCTGAGGTACATTGTAACGGACACGTAACGGCTCATCGGCCACAGTGTCTACTGGCAGTACATATAAGTAAGTATCATCGGCATACTGAAAACAGACGCGCATGCGCTTTATCTGCTCTTTGGCGGGCGGCGCCACTATATAGGTGGCATCCGCACGGGGCAGCAGGCGATAAAGCCCGGCAGGTATCTCCTCCCCTGTCAAGCGCTTGACAAAGAATGCCAGTGTCTTGGCATCACGCAACAACTGTTCACATTGCGGTTCCGTCTGGCGGTTCAGAATAGCATTGGAGGTCAGCCGGAAGGTATGCAGACGGTTCTGTTCCACGGTGGAAAGTCCGGCCTTCGAAGCCACGAAACTGATACGTGCAGAAAGGTCCGTCATCTGCAAGCTTCCGTCGGGCATCTGTGTACGGCACAAACGCTCCAGCAATTCGCGCAATTGCCGATAGGCCACATCCAGGGAGCTTTCCTCAACGTGGCAGGCTTCCTGCAATATACTAAAATATTCTTTTACTTCACAATCCGTCATTCCTCTGTCTCCACTTCTTCCGCTTCATCATCAGTTTTTTTATCCTTTATCATCAGGATACTCAACTCATAGAGCAGATAAAGCGGCACCGCCACTACTGTCAAGGTAAACGGGTCACCGGTCGGAGTAATGATGGCCGAGGCAATAACAATGATGACAACAGCATGACGGCGGTATTTCCGCAAAAAGGTCTTGTGCACCAGTCCCAGCAGGGAAAGCAGCCATGTCACCAGCGGCAGTTCGAATGCCAGCCCCATGCAAAGCACCAGCATCATGAAATTGTCAATGTACGAGTTCAGGGAAATTTGATTCTCGATGGCTGCACTCAATTGATAAGTAGAAAGGAAACGCAAAGTCAGTGGATAGACCATAAAATACCCCAGCGACACACCGATGAAAAACATCACCGTACCTATACCCAGCGCTTTCCTCACCCCTTTACGCTCGTTTGGATAAAGGGCAGGGCTTACAAAGCGCCAGATTTCATAGAATATATAAGGAGCAGCCGTAACCACCGACATCCAGAAAGCGGTAGACATGTGGACAAAGAACGGTGCGGCAAGATTGATATTGATGAGTTTCACATGAAACTCTTGAGTAAAGAATTCATCCTTCAAATCCAATTTCTGCCCTATCCAACGGAGCAGGTCATAGAAAACAAAGTCGTTATGGCAAGGAGCCAGTATCACGTTGTCAAACAGATAAGGCATGGCAATAAAATAACCGATAGCCAATACAAACCACACACCAAGCACACGAAACAGTACCCGGCGCAACTCGTCCAAGTGATCCCAAAAGGTTAGCTCTTTTTCTGCCATAAACACCAATGCATTTACTATTTTACGATTTACTATTTGGGCTACGCAGTGGAATGAAAGATAACAAGTCTACCCATACTTCTGCAATTTGCAGAGTATCAAATAGTAAATCGTAAATAGTCAAATAGTAAATCCTTTTATTTCTTTTCAGCTGGTTTATCCAAATCTTCCTGAGCCTTGTTTATCTCTTCTTTGGCTTCATTCACACCATCCTTGAAGCTCTTCACTCCTTTGCCCAAACCACGCATCAATTCGGGAATTTTCTTACCGCCAAACAATAGTAAGATGACCAATGCAATAATTATCCATTCGGAGCCGCTGGGCAGAAAGCCTAATAAAAGTAAGTTTGTCATAGTTATATCTGATTAATTATAATGCAAAGATAGAAAAATTAAGGATTAGGGATTAAGGATTAAGGATTAATTTTATTGTAATCTCCATCCCCTAATCCCTGCCCCCTATCTTCAGTCTTGATAATAAACACGTTTTACCCGCGTAGAAACGCTTGTCAACACCTCATAAGGAATAGTTGCAAGCGCATCGGAAAGAACGGTTATAGGCAGATGATTACCAAAAATTTCCACACTGTCACCCTCCTTGCAATCGATGTCCGTTACATCAATCATACAGACATCCATGCAGATATTCCCTACATAGACAGCCCGTTGGCCGTTTACAAGACAATAGGCATGTCCGTTTCCAAGATGGCGATTCAGACCGTCGGCATAACCAATGGGAAGAGCCGCTATACGTGACGGACGGGTGAGATGCCCTTTCCGGCTATACCCAACCGTATCCTCTTCAGGAACATCACGTATTTGGAGGATGGTAGTCTTTAACGTGCTCACATTATTCATAATGGAATTGTCTATGGGATTGACACCATAAAGACCGATACCCAGACGCACCATATCGAATTGCGCCCCCGGGAAACGCTCGATACCTGCAGAATTGCAGATATGGCGAAGTATCTTATGCGGAAAAGCTCCCTGCAATTCCATGGACGCTTTTTCGAACATTTCTATCTGCCGGCGTGTAAAACTGTCGAATTGCTGCGAATCGCTCCCTACCAAATGTGAGAAGACGGAACGGGCAATCACGGCATTCTGTCCCTTCAGCCGTTCTATCAGCCGGGGCATATCCTCCGGAGCAAACCCCAGGCGGTGCATACCGGTATCCAGCTTTATGTGGATGGGGAAGTTTGTGATACCTTCCTTTTCCGCTTCTTTAATCAAAGCGTCCAGCAGATGGAAGCTATATACTTCGGGCTCCAGCTTGTAATCGAACATGGTCTTGAAAGCAGTCATCTCAGGATTCATGATAATGATGTTCGCTGTGATACCCGCTTTGCGGAGTTCGGAGCCTTCGTCGGCAACTGCCACAGCAAGATAATCGACATGATGTTCCTGCAAAGTCTTGGCTATCTCATAAGAACCTGCACCGTAAGCGGAGGCTTTCACCATGCAGACCATCTTTGTTTCCGGCTTCAACTTGCCACGATAATAGTTCAGATTGGCAATCATCGCTCCAAGATTAACCTCCAGGATAGTTTCGTGCACCTTCTTCTCCAATACTTCCGTCAAGGAGTCAAAACCGAACTTACGTGCACCCTTAATCAGAATAATTTCGTTTTCAAGGCGCAGTTCCCCACGCTGGATAGTGCGTATCAAAGCTGCCGTATCCGGATAAAAGGTCTTCTCTATATTAAAGCGTGCAGCGCAGGAAGAGATTTCATTTCCTACACCTATGATGCGTTCAATGCCGCGGCTGTTTACCAGCTGTGCCACTTGTCGGTAAAGTGTCGGCGTATTCTGACCGGTCTCCAATATATCCGAAAGAATCAAGGTCCGCCTCAATCCCTTACTTTGCGAACGGCGGTAAAGAAAATCGAGTGCAATATCCAATGAGCCAAGGTCAGAATTATAACTGTCGTTAATCAACAGACAGTTGTTTTTTCCCTCCTTGACTTCCAAACGCATGGCGATGGGTTCCAGCTTTGCCATACGTTCCGTAATCCGTTCGGCAGGAAGCATCAGATAGAGGCATGCGGCCAGACAGTTCAGCGAGTTCTCGATGGAAGCATCATCTATGAACGGCAAGGTAAACGTATTGTCCATATCCAGATAACGATAGGAAATGACAGTACAGTCATCCTGTTTCTCCACTTTACTTATATATAAAGGACGTTCCATATCCTTCCGGCTCCACGCAATCTCACGTGCAGAAAGCATGGACTTCGCCACACAGTTGCTGACGAACTCATCGTCACCATTATAAATCACTACATCACAATTCTTGAAAAGCATCAACTTCTCCATACACTTCTCCTGTAACGAGAAGAAATTTTCCTGGTGAGCCCCTCCTATATTGGTCAGGATGCCTATGGTAGGCTTAATGATGTTCTGCAAAGCGCGCATTTCCCCCGGTTCGGAAATACCGGCTTCAAAAATAGCAAGTTCAGACTGTTCGTTCATCTGCCACACAGACAAAGGTACTCCAATCTGGGAGTTATAACTACGGGGAGAACGGATAATGGCACGTTCCGGACTGAGCAACTGGTGCAGCCATTCCTTCACAACTGTCTTTCCGTTGCTTCCCGTAATACCGATGACTGGTATCTGGAACCGGTTCCTATGCTGTTCTGCCAGTTTTTGCAGGGCTTTCAGCGGATTGGAAACAATAAGGTAGTTGACAGTGGAAGATTGAAAATGGATAGCGGGTTGCTGCGCATCATTATCAATTTTCAATTCTCCATGCTCAATTAATCTAAAGCTTTCTTCGCTAAGCACAAAATTACGTACTCCACGGGCATATAAATCTGCGATATAGCGCGCACCGTCATTCCTCTTGGTGGTCAAGGCAAAGAATAATGTTTCCTCAGGAAAATTCAGGGAACGGCTGTCTGTGAGCAGCCAGTCTATGGTAGCCGGCACGTTTCCCACACGCCGTGCGCCAATACTTTCGGTTATGCTTTCAATCGAATACGACATATTTCTCTCTCTTTTTGGAAATCTAAGTACGGGTATTTTCCGTTAAGTTGGTCTATTTTTAACACAATTTGTCCTAAAAAACGCTTATACTCTTCTGAAGCAGGATAAAATGGCTTATGCGACAACATCTTACGGATATTTTCACTTTCTTCCATAATCCGTAACGCATCGGCAGAGATGCACGACCGAATAAACCTTTCCCAGATATAGCGAATGGCTATTTCAGAAGGATGCACCATGTCTTCTGCATAGAAGCGATAGTCACGAAGCTCGTCGAGCAACAGCTCGTATGCCGGAAAATAGAAAACATGTTTTGGGAAAGTGGCTTGCAACTGATTCACGGCAAGCAGCAAGGTAGCTTTACTGAGCTGGTTGGCATGCATTCCGTCACGCACGTGGCGGATGGGGCTGACGGTAAACAATATTTTCAGCCGGGGAATCCGCGCCAGCAAACCGGAAAGCAAAGAGGTGTAGTCAGACACTATTTCACTGACGGAAAGCATGTGACGAGTAAAGCAAGACTCAGGTTGCTTATGGCAGTTGGCAACTATAGTTCCCGTCTTTTTATTTTCATATACCCAAGCAGAGCCGAAAGTCAGTAGCAGACAATCCAACCGATCCAATCTTTCATGGGCGCTTTTCAAACGTCCGTTAATACCTGCCAATGTTTCCTCTGCAGAGACTGAGGAGAAGCTACCATGATGCATGGCACTGTGCCAAAGTCCATGAAAGAGGAAAATGTCGTTTTCATTGTAGCATTTGCCCGCAATGATTTCACGCAATGCCACAGAAATGGAAAAAGGATTATAAAGCACACCATAAGGATTGACGTCACAACAGAACTTGGCATCCGCCAGCCTTTGTCCCATCTCGGATGCAAAACAAGAACCCATCAGCAACAGATTATTCTCTTGCGAAAGAAGGGGCATACCGGAAACTACTTCTACAGGCGTATAAAGATTCATAAGCTCGGAATAAAAAAACATTCACATTCGGGAAAAAGGATGTACCAACCTACTTGCTACGCCACAAAGATAGTAAATTTCAATATATAACGGTCGAAACATAAAAAAGGCAGGTAATATAACCTTCCATTATATCACCTACCTTAAATACTATATATTCCATTAATACCAATTAACCGTAGGATCAGCCACCCAATTTGCAAAATCTGGATATTTATTATTAATAGCCTGACGCTCAGAAGTCCAGTCATATCTTGTCTCTACACGTATCTTCTGCGGAGCTTTGCCTACCTCCGCTTTCAGTGTATATACTTCAGCATTTTGACCTTCCACTTTGATATTTACGGCACCAGTACCGTTAACTCTATACATCACCGGAGCCTTAGTTGCTCCAGCACCCGTATTTATCATTGTAGTACTAGAAACACTAAAGATCTCATGAACTTCACGACTATCACCGCCTACCTCAATATACAAAGGCAAAGTACCACCCGCAGCCTGCAGGGTAATGATAGTTGTTCCTCCATTGGTCGCTACATCAAACACGACATCGTTGAAATCAAAATCGTCACTGTCTCCAAGGTCTTCCGCTATGATTCTGTACGCATTTGTATATACGGCCGGAGAGATCTTTACAATCCAATCACTATAATACCCATCTGCAGCTACTTGTTGATTTGGGTTCTGGCCGGTAGCTTCAAAGTCAAATCCCACATAATAAGCACCCTCAATATATTGTATAGTATAATTATAGTGCATTTTACTATCCAGAGAAGCCCTATAGCCAAAAGAAGACGTCCCACTATTCTGCATTAGCATTATAGCTCCCTCAGCAGCATTAAAATTATTGATATGATCATCTGATGCCGCAACCAAAAAATCCATATCAGAGCGTGAGCCACTTACATGTTGAACAAAAAAGTCGGTCCAATCCACACCAATGGATTGTGGATTCTGATGTGTTTCAAACCATTTCGTAACCACTTCTTTTTCTATAGCCGTAACACTCCCCGGTACTTCCGCAAAATCTCTCCATTGATTGCTATTAGTGTTAGCAACACGCGTTGTCGGTGTTACCCCAAATCCCCAATCCTGATTAACTGCAATTTTTCCATACTTCCGCACGAAAGCCGATGCATACTGTGCCTCTTTCTTAGCCACCGCCTTTTCCGGGTCGAACAGATCGCTATCAGAACCGCAAGCGGAAAAAAACACTACGCTCACAATAGCCAAAATTCCAAAGTTAAACTTTTTCTTCATATCATTCATTGTTTATTCATTTAGCAATTCGTGGTTACGCCCCATTCCGGCACATATTACAACTAAGAATGCCATCATGTACAATTCATAATCGTATAACATATTGATAAATAGGACATATTCTACTTTGCAAATATAGATAATATTATATTAACAACAGTCCAAGCTCCTAAAAAAGTTGCAATAAATAGTTTGCAAAGTTGCATTTTTCAACAAGTGTTAAGTTTAAAGCATCTCTTATCATAGATGCACACATACGAGAGTACAAGTCAATCTTTGAAAGGATTAATATCTTTGCTTGCCAAAACTAAATCATTCCTATATGGAGAAAAAATCGTTCCACCATGGTGGAACGATTTTTCTACCAGGATGGAACAATATTTTCTCCATGGAGGAACGATTTACCATCAGGCATCTTTTTCCTTAATTATAGGCAGAACAAGAAATGCAATTTATACAGAGAAAGTAAAAACAGAAGTGAACAAAAGAGGCTTTTTTTCCTTCTAAAACTTCCCGTCATCCGTTTTCTTTTGCTATTTTTGCATTTTGTAATCTTCAGATTAGAAATGAGAACAGAACCAACAACATATAACTTGCTTAGCACCATTACATTTCCCGAGGATTTACGCCAACTCAGCGTAGAAGAGCTTCCTGAAGTCTGTAAAGAATTGAGGCAAGACATTATAAAGGAGGTTTCGTGTAACCCCGGACATTTCGCAGCCAGTCTGGGCACGGTAGAGCTGACCGTTGCCTTGCACTACGTATTCAATACTCCGTACGACCGCATAGTCTGGGATGTAGGCCATCAGGCATACGGGCACAAGATACTGACCGGACGCCGTGAAGCATTCTCCACCAACCGTAAATTCAAGGGAGTTCGTCCTTTTCCCTCACCAGAGGAAAGCGATTATGACACATTCACCTGCGGACATGCGTCAAATTCAATCTCCGCCGCCCTTGGCATGGCTGTTGCCGCTGCCGAAAAAGGCGAGAAGGACCGCCATGTAGTGGCCATCATCGGCGACGGAAGCATGAGCGGCGGCTTAGCTTTTGAAGGACTGAACAACGCTTCGTCCACCCCAAACAACCTTCTTATCATTCTCAACGACAATGATATGTCGATAGACAGAAGTGTAGGTGGCATGAAGCAGTATCTTTTCAACCTAACTACCAGCAACCGCTATAACCAGCTGCGCTTCAAAACTTCCAGACTGCTATTCAAAATGGGACTTTTGAACGAGGACCGCCGCAAAGCGCTGATTCGCTTTGCCAACAGTCTGAAATCAATGGCCGCCCAGCAGCAGAATATCTTTGAAGGGATGAACATCCGCTACTTCGGTCCTATCAATGGACACGATGTGAAAAACATAGCCCGTGTCCTGCGGGACATCAAAGATATGCAGGGACCGAAAATACTGCATCTGCACACTGTAAAAGGAAAAGGATTCGAACCTGCCGAGAAGAATCCCGATATCTGGCATGCACCGGGCAAGTTCGATCCGAAAACCGGAAAACGCCTCAAGGCAGATACCAGCAACCTGCCTCCGCTTTACCAGGACGTGTTTGGGGAAACACTGGTAGAACTGGCAAAGGAAAATCCGAGAATCGTCGGAGTAACCCCTGCCATGCCCACTGGCTGCTCTATGAACAAGCTGATGGACACCATGCCCGACCGTGCCTTCGATGTGGGTATTGCCGAAGGACATGCAGCCACTTTCTCGGGCGGTATGGCAAAAGAAGGAATGCAACCTTTCTGCAACATCTACTCCTCCTTCATGCAGCGGGCATACGATAATGTCATCCATGACATCGCCCTGCTCCGCCTCCCCGTCGTACTTTGTCTGGACCGCGCCGGACTGGTGGGAGAAGACGGACCGACCCACCACGGAGTTTTCGACCTGGCCTATTTCCGTCCGATTCCCAACCTGACCATATCTTCACCGATGGACGAACATGAATTGCGCCGCCTGATGTACACGGCACAATTGTCAGACAAAGGTCCGTTCGTCATCCGCTATCCCCGCGGACGCGGCGTATTACTGGACTGGAAATGTCCGCTGGAAGAAATCCCCGTAGGTAAAGGGCGTAAACTGAAGGAAGGTAAAGACCTGGCAGTCATCACCCTCGGTCCCATAGGCAACGTAGCCGCACGTGCCATAGAGCGCGCAGAGAAAGACAAAGGGATCTCCATAGCCCATTACGACCTGCGTTTTCTCAAACCGCTCGACGAAGCCTTGCTGCACGAGGTAGGACTCAACTTCCAGCATGTCGTCACCATAGAAGACGGTGTCAAAAAAGGAGGAATGGGCAGTGCCATACTGGAGTTCATGGCAGACAATGACTATATCCCCCATATCAGACGTATCGGTGTACCCGATGCCTTCATAGAGCACGGCACCATACAAGAGTTGCATCATCTTTGCGGAATGGACGAAGAAGGAATCTATAATCAATTGATAATTGATAGTTGAAAATTGACCGTTTAAGTATCTACCCCATATGTCAACTATTAATTATCAACTATCAACTAATTAAAAGTGAAAATAATTATTGCAGGTGCCGGCGCAGTAGGCACACACTTGGCTAAATTGCTGTCCCGCGAGAAGCAGGACATCATTCTGATGGACGACAACGAAGAAAAGTTGAGCACCCTAAACTCCAACTTTGACTTAATGACGGCTACGGCCTCCCCTACATCCATAAAAGGCTTGAAAGAAGTGGGAGTGAGAGAAGCCGACTTGTTCATAGCCGTCACCCCTGATGAAAGCCGGAACATGACCGCATGCATGCTGGCAAACAATCTGGGAGCACAGAAGACCGTAGCCCGCATTGACAACTACGAATACCTGCTGCCCAAAAACAAGGAATTTTTCCAGAAGCTGGGTGTCGATTCACTCATCTACCCGGAAATGCTTGCCGCCAAAGAGATCGTATCCTCCATCCGCATGAGCTGGGTACGCCAATGGTGGGAATTCTGCGGAGGCGCCTTGATACTGATAGGCACCAAAATACGCGAAAAAGCCGAGATACTGGACATCCCTCTCCACAAACTGGGCGGACCGGAGCTGCCCTATCACGTGGTAGCCATCAAACGGGGAAGCGAGACACTGATTCCCCGCGGTGACGATACCATCAAGCTACATGACATCGTATACTTTACCACCATCAGGAAATACGTCCCCTACATCCGCAAAATAGCTGGCAAGGAAGATTATGCTGATGTGCGCAACGTAATGATTATGGGTGGAAGCCGAATTGCCGTACGCACCGCCCAATACGTCCCGGACTACATGCAGGTGAAAATCGTGGACAACGACTTGAACCGCTGCAACCGTCTGACCGAGTTGCTTGACGACCGCACCATGATTATCAATGGCGACGGGCGGGATATGGACTTACTTGTGGAAGAGGGACTGAAAAACACGGAAGCCTTCGTTGCCTTGACCGGCAATTCGGAGACCAATATTCTAGCCTGCCTTGCCGCCAAACGCATGGGAGTCAGCAAAACCGTAGCAGAAGTGGAGAATATAGACTACATAGGCATGGCTGAAAGCCTTGACATCGGCACTGTCATCAACAAAAAGATGATTGCCGCCAGCCACATTTATCAGATGATGCTGGATGCGGACGTCAGCAATGTGAAATGCCTGACCTTTGCCAATGCCGATGTAGCGGAATTTACCGTTAAGGCCGGCTCAAAGATTACCAAACATCCGGTAAAAGACCTCGGCCTCCCGAAAGGAACCACCATC
Organism: Bacteroides sp. CACC 737; assembly: GCF_013874375.1. Lineage (NCBI taxonomy): Bacteria > Pseudomonadati > Bacteroidota > Bacteroidia > Bacteroidales > Bacteroidaceae > Bacteroides > Bacteroides sp. CACC 737. The sequence continues at coordinate 173,195 of NZ_CP059408.1, read as the reverse complement.
GGCGGACTTATCCGTCAGGGGGAAGGCGTCGTGGTTATGGGTAATACCTTGATACAACCGGGTGACCATGTGGTGGTATTCTGTCTAAACATGATGATTAAGAAAATCGAAAAATACTTTAACTAATAGAGAATGAGTCGTTGGTAAATGATTAACTTCAAGACAATCATACGGATTATCGGTATTCTGCTATTGCTGGAAACAGTCATGTTTCTGGTCTGTTCGAGCGTGTCTTTCTACTACAGAGAAAGCGATATGCTCGATTTCTGGAAAGCAGGAGGTATCACAGCAGGGATAGGCTTATTGCTGGCAGCTCTCGGTAAAGGAGGTGAACGGCAACTGACGCGCCGTGACGGATATGTACTGGTCAGCTTTGCCTGGGTGGCATTCTCTCTTTTCGGAATGCTGCCTTTCTATATAGGCGGATACATACCCGACATTGCCGATGCATTCTTCGAGACCATGTCCGGTTTCAGCAGTACGGGTGCCACTATTTTGGACGACATCGAGTCACTTCCTCATGGAATACTGTTCTGGCGCAGCATGACACAGTGGATTGGCGGCTTGGGAATCATCATGTTCACCATTGCAGTGCTTCCTATCTTCGGAGTCAGTGGTCTGCAGGTATTCGCAGCCGAAGCAAGCGGCCCCACACATGACAAGGTTCATCCGCGTATCGGTATCACCGCCAAGTGGATTTGGAGCATCTATACCGGCATAACCACTTTACTTGTCTGCCTGCTGATGCTTGGAGGCATGGACTGGTTCGACAGCATCTGCCATGCATTTGCCACTACCGGCACCGGTGGATTCTCTACCAAGCAGGCCAGCGTTGCCTACTATAATTCTCCTTATATAGAATATGTCATCTCCATCTTCATGTTTATCTCCGGTATCAACTTCACTTTAGTATTATTGTTCGTCAACCGGAAATTCAAGAAATTCATCAGCAACGCCGAGCTGAAATTCTATTTCAGCTCAGTCGTATTTTTCACTGCAGTCATAGCCATCGCGCTCTATTATACCAGTCCCATGGGGATGGAAGAATCCTTCCGCAAATCCTTGTTCCAGGTAATTTCCCTTCATACGTCCACCGGCTTTGCAACGGATGACTACATGCAATGGTCGCCCGTCCTATGGGGCCTGCTTACCATCATCATGCTGATGGGAGCGTGTGCAGGCAGTACCACCGGAGGCTTGAAATGCATACGTATGGTAATTCTTACCAAAGTATCACGGAACGAATTCAAACACATCCTACACCCCAATGCCATACTTCCGGTACGAATAAACAAGCAAGTCATATCTTCCTCCATTGTCTCCACCGTACTGGCTTTTTGCTTTATTTATATCACCATTATAGTTATCAGCACACTGCTTATGATGACTATGGGAGTCGGAGCTGAAGAGTCAATAGGCTGCGTTATTTCCAGCATCGGTAATATGGGACCCGGATTGGGTGAAACCGGACCTGCCTATTCGTGGAATGCCCTGCCCGATGCAGCTAAATGGCTATTATCCCTTTTAATGCTTCTGGGACGTCTTGAGTTATTCACCGTACTACTGCTTTTCACACCTGATTTCTGGAAACGAAATTGATTTAGGATAAAAAGTGTAAAAATAACCATTTTTGTTATGCGGGGATAGCAAAATGAGCAAGACTTATTATATCTTTGCGCCCTTGAAAGAGAGATTTGTGGTATGAAGCAATGCATCAAATACTGTTTAATCATTATCTTTGCAGCCCTATTGCACGACAGTGCAATAGGAGTTGCGGACATTTTGTGTGTTCCTGCCACCCGACAAGCAGAATGCTGTACGCTGTCACAAGCTCCTACCACCCAACAAGTAGTCCAGAAGTTCTACGACTTGTTTTCACCAAACTCCCTCTGCATAGAGCATGTGGATCATACGCAAGTACCAACCAATAAAAACGTACTCCTGCGCATGTACATCTACAAGATGCAGCAGTATGCTTATGCACCGGAATGCGACCGTTTGTTAAATCTGTCTCCTCATCCCGTACCCGACGCAAACTATTATGTGTTCGGACTAAGAAAGATTATCATTTAGAAGGCCTGCAAGCGCAAATGCTTGCCCCTTGACCTCGCCCCGGACAACATTCAGTTTTTTGTCCTCTGGTACGATGTATCTATTATTATATATCTAAAATCTTATCAGGTTTATGAACTTTACTTTGTTAGTGGTCGTCTTATTGACGGCAATCGCTTTCGTGGGTATCGTCATCGCGCTCTCCAATGCGATAGCACCCCGTTCGTACAATGCACAGAAGATGGAACCGTACGAGTGTGGCATCCCTACCCGCGGTAAATCGTGGATGCAATTCCGGGTAGGTTACTATCTGTTTGCCATCTTGTTCCTGATGTTCGAAGTGGAAACGGTATTTCTGTTCCCTTGGGCAGTCATCACCCGCGAACTTGGCGTGGCAGGACTTTTCAGTGTTTTATTTTTCCTGATTATATTGATTCTGGGTCTTGCTTATGCCTGGAGGAAAGGAGCTTTGGAATGGAAGTAACAAAGAAGCCGAAAATTAAATCTATCCCTTATGAGGAGTTTACAGACAACGAAACGTTGGAGAAACTGGTTCGGGAACTTAATGCCGGAGGCGCCAATGTTGCCCTTGGCGTACTGGACGATTTCGTCAATTGGGGACGCAGCAACTCACTGTGGCCTCTTACGTTTGCAACCAGCTGTTGCGGTATCGAATTCATGGCCCTCGGCGCAGCCCGCTATGATATGGCGCGCTTCGGGTTCGAAGTAGCCCGTGCCAGTCCGCGCCAGGCAGATATGATTATGGTTTGCGGGACAATAACCAACAAGATGGCTCCCGTTCTGAAACGTCTTTACGACCAGATGGCCGATCCAAAATATGTAGTAGCCGTAGGCGGCTGTGCCGTCAGCGGAGGCCCGTTCAAGAAATCCTATCATGTGGTGAACGGTGTGGACAAGATTCTGCCGGTGGATGTCTACATTCCCGGTTGCCCTCCGCGTCCGGAAGCATTCTACTACGGCATGATGCAATTGCAGCGTAAAGTGAAAATAGAAAAATACTTCGGTGGAGTAAACAGAAAAGAAGAAAACCACTAATCAGCACTTAAATATATGGAAATAAAATACATAGAGCCCTCAGCCCTGCACGACGAAATGCTGCGTCTGCGGAAAGAGAAACAGATGGACTTTCTGGAATGCCTCAGCGGTATGGATTGGGGAATACCCGACGAGAAAGACACACCGGACACTCCCCGCGGACTCGGCGTAGTCTATCTGTTGGAATCTACTGTTACCGGCGAACGGATAGCGGTACGCACCGCCACTCTAAACCGGGAACATCCCGAACTTCCTTCCGTCAGCGATATCTGGAAAGCTGCGGATTTCAACGAGCGCGAAGTCTACGACTTTTACGGCATCGTTTTCATCGGTCATCCGGATATGCGCCGACTCTATCTGCGCAATGACTGGGTAGGCTATCCCATGCGTAAAGACAATGAGCCGGAAAAAGATAATCCGTTGCGTATGGACAACGAAGAAACGGTGGACACTACCATGGAATTGGAGCTGAATCCCGACGGTAGCATCAAAAATAAGGAGATGCAACTTTTCGGTGATGAGGAATATGTGGTGAACATCGGTCCCCAACATCCGGCCACCCACGGCGTAATGCGCTTCCGTGTATCATTGGAGGGTGAAATCATCGACAAGATTGATGCCAACTGCGGCTACATCCACCGGGGTATCGAGAAGATGTGCGAAAGCCTGACCTATCCGCAGACCTTGGCTCTGACCGACCGTCTGGACTACCTGGGCGCACACCAGAACCGCCATGCCTTGTGCATGTGTATCGAAAAGGCAATGGGCGTGGAAGTAAGCGAACGCGTGCAGTACATACGTACCATCATGGACGAGTTGCAGCGAATAGACTCTCACCTGCTGTTCTATTCTTGTCTTGCTATGGACCTGGGTGCATTAACGGCCTTCTTCTACGGTTTCCGCGACCGCGAAAAGATACTCGACATCTTTGAGGAAACTTGCGGTGGACGCCTCATCATGAACTACAACACCATCGGTGGCGTGCAGGCAGACATTGCTCCCGGCTTCGTAAAGAAAGTGAAGGAGTTTATCCCCTACCTCCGCGGTATCCTACACGAATATCACGACGTATTCACCGGGAACATCATTGCCCAGCAACGTCTGAAAGGTGTGGGTATACTCTCACGGGAAGATGCCATCGCCTTTGGAGCTACCGGAGGCACCGGACGCGCCAGCGGATGGGCCTGCGACGTGCGTAAGCGTATGCCATATGCCGTATATGACAAGGTGGACTTTAAAGAAGTCATCCGCACCGAAGGCGATTCATGGGCACGCTACCTTATCCGTATGGATGAAATTCTGGAGAGCCTGAAGATTATCGAGCAACTGATAGACAACATCCCGGAAGGAGCCTACCAGGAAAAGATGAAACCTATTATCCGCGTACCGGAAGGCACTTATTATGCAGCCGTAGAAGGTAGCCGCGGTGAATTCGGCGTCTTCCTCGAAAGCCACGGCGACAAGACGCCTTACCGCCTGCACTTCCGCAGTACGGGCTTGCCATTGGTATCGACCGTAAATACGATTTGCCGCGGAGCTAAAATCGCCGACCTTATTGCCATTGGCGGAACATTGGATTATGTAGTACCAGATATTGACAGGTAAAGGGATGTACGATTTGACAATTTACTATTTGGCTGCGCCATGAAGCGTGGGAGTCCCAAAAGGTGAAATAGTAAAAGGAGTCAATAGTAAACATACACCAAACTATCAAATAGTAAATAGTAAAATAGTAAATGAACAACGTATTTGACTTTAGTATAGTAACCAACTGGATACACCAGATGCTGACTTCCCTGATGCCGGAAGGTCTGGCAATATTCTTCGAATGCGTGGTGATTGGCGTATGCATCATCTTGATGTATGCCGTGCTTGCCATCATCCTGATTTACATGGAGCGTAAGATATGCGCCTTCTTCCAATGCCGCCTCGGTCCGATGCGCGTGGGGAAATGGGGATTGCTCCAAGTGCCCTGCGACGTCATCAAGATGTTGACAAAGGAAATCATTGATTTGAAATTCTCTGACCGGTTCCTCTACAATCTGGCACCGTTCATGGTAATCATCGCTTCTTTCCTGACATTTGCCTGCCTGCCCATCAACAAGGGATTGGAGGTATTGGACTTCAATGTAGGAGTGTTCTTCCTGCTGGCTGCATCGAGTATCGGCGTAGTGGGTATCCTGCTGGCAGGCTGGAGTTCCAACAATAAATTCTCGCTGATTGGAGCCATGCGAAGCGGTGCGCAGATTATCAGCTACGAGTTGTCCTGCGGATTGAGCATACTGACAATGGTAGTGTTGATGGGAACCATGCAGTTCTCCGAAATAGTAGAAGGACAAGCTGACGGCTGGTTCATCTTCAAGGGACATATCCCTGCATTGATAGCCTTCATCATCTACCTCATTGCCGGAAATGCGGAAACCAACCGTGGTCCCTTCGACTTGCCCGAAGCCGAAAGCGAGTTGACTGCCGGATACCATACGGAATACAGTGGTATGGGCTTCGGATTCTTCTATCTGGCGGAATATTTGAATCTGTTTATCGTAGCCTCCGTGGCAGCCACCATCTTCCTGGGAGGCTGGATGCCGCTACACATCGTAGGCCTGGACGGCTTCAACGCAGTAATGGATTACATTCCGGGCTTTGTATGGTTCTTCGGAAAAGCCTTCTTCGTAGTCTTCCTGCTGATGTGGATAAAGTGGACCTTCCCTCGCCTGCGTATTGACCAGATTCTGAATCTGGAATGGAAGTACCTGGTACCCATCTCTATGGTGAACTTGATTTTGATGGTATTAATTGTAGTATTTAAATTGCATTTCTAACCGGCGTAGCGCCGGGGCAAGATTTCCTTGCGGATAATTTTAATAAAGGCAAAAGTAATGAAAGAAAAGAACTCTTATATCGGCGGACTCATACACGGCGTCACTTCTCTGCTGACGGGTATGAAGACAACCATGACCGTATTCTGCCGACGAAAGACTACCGAACAATATCCGGAAAACCGCTCGACATTGAAACTCTCCGACCGTTTCCGTGGCACGCTGACCATGCCCCATAATGACAAAAATGAACATCGGTGTGTGGCTTGCGGCTTGTGCCAGATGGCTTGTCCCAATGACACCATCAAGGTGACCGGCGAGATGGTTGAAACGGAAGACGGCAAGAAAAAGAAGATATTGGCTAAGTACGAGTACGACCTCGGTTCGTGCATGTTCTGCCAACTCTGTGTGAATGCCTGCCCTCATGATGCCATCACGTTCGACCAGGATTTTGAGCATGCTGTGTTCGACCGCACGAAACTGGTCATGACGCTGAACCGTCCAGGCAGCCATGTAGAAGAAAAAAAGAAACCCACTGCTCCCAAAGAAGAGACAACAAAGTAATTCGTTAATAGTAACTTGTAATTAAACAACATGGAAATAACTCTTGAAACAGTAGTATTCTACTTCCTTGCGGCCTTTATCACCGTATTTTCCATCTTGACGGTAACGACCCACCGCATGGTGCGCTCGGCCACCTACCTGCTGTTCGTGCTTTTCGGTACGGCAGGCATCTACTTTCTGCTGGGTTACACCTTCCTCGGTTCCGTGCAGATTATGGTCTATGCCGGCGGTATCGTGGTACTCTACGTCTTCTCCATACTGCTTACCAGTGGCGAAGGCGATGTCATCGAGAAGTTAAAGCGTAGCAGATTCCTTGCCGGACTGGGTGCCACCGTGGGCGGTGCCATCATCGTAGTATTCATCACTTTAAAGCATAAGTTCATTGCCACTACCGACGTGGAGCCTTTGGAAGTCAACATCAAGACCATCGGTCACCACATGCTGAGCGGTGACAAGTATGGTTATCTGCTTCCCTTCGAAGCTGTCAGCATTTTATTATTGGCATGTATCGTAGGCGGATTATTAATAGCACGTAAAAGATAAGAATTATGATACACATGGAATATTATCTGATAGTTTCGGCTATCATGTTCTTCGCAGGCATCTATGGGTTCTTTACCCGCCGCAACACACTGGCGATACTTATCAGCATCGAGCTGATTCTGAATGCCACGGACATCAACTTTGCGGTGTTCAACCGTTTCTTATTCCCTGGAGGACTGGAAGGATATTTCTTCTCTTTATTCTCCATTGCCATCTCGGCGGCCGAAACGGCTGTAGCCATTGCCATCATGATCAACATCTACCGTAACATCCGCAGCATCCAGGTGAACAAACTGGATGAGATGAAATGGTAAGAGCCAAAATCGCCAAACGATGTTTCTTGAATAGTAATAATTGATAAACATAGTATATATGGAATATACAATATTAATCCTTCTGCTCCCTTTCCTCTCTTTCCTCGCCCTGGGACTTGGAGGTAAATGGATGTCGCACCGCATTGCCGGCCTTATCGGAACTGCAGTACTGGGCCTGGTCGCAGTGCTTTCCTATCTCACCGCAGGAATGTACTTCAGCGCTCCCCGCCTTGCTGACGGTACGTACGAGACACTGATGCCCTATAACTTCAAATGGCTGCCCTTCACAGAAAGCCTCAGTATCGACATGGGCATTCTGCTTGACCCGATTTCGGTCATGATGCTCGTAGTCATCAGCACCGTTTCGCTGCTAGTACACATATACTCTTTCGGTTACATGAAGGGCGAACGCGGTTTCCAGCGCTACTACGCCTTCTTGTCGCTCTTCACCATGTCCATGCTCGGACTGGTAGTGGCTACGAATATCTTCCAGATGTATCTTTTCTGGGAGTTGGTGGGCGTGTCCTCCTACCTGCTGATTGGTTTCTACTATACGAAACCCGCAGCTATTGCTGCTTCGAAGAAAGCATTTATCGTTACCCGTTTTGCTGACCTAGGTTTCCTTATAGGTATCCTTGTCTATGGATATTATGCCGGCACATACACCTTCAGCCCCAATGAGATGGCGCTGGCAAAGGGCGGTGCGGCCATGATTCCGCTTGCCTTGGGACTGATGTTCATCGGTGGCGCCGGAAAGAGTGCCATGTTCCCGTTGCACATCTGGCTGCCCGATGCCATGGAAGGTCCTACGCCAGTCAGTGCACTGATTCATGCCGCCACGATGGTGGTTGCAGGGGTCTATCTGGTGGCACGCATGTTCCCGTTGTTCATAGAGTATGCTCCCAGCGTGCTGCACATCGTGGCATACGTAGGAGCTTTCACGGCATTCTATGCCGCCAGTGTGGCATGTGTGCAGAGTGATATCAAACGTGTACTGGCATTCTCCACCATCTCCCAAATCGGTTTCATGATGGTGGCGCTGGGTGTATGTACATCAGCCGACCCGCACGAAGGGGGACTGGGCTACATGGCAGGCATGTTCCACTTGTTCACACATGCCATGTTCAAGGCATTGCTGTTCCTCGGAGCGGGTAGCATCATCCATACCGTACACAGTAACGAGATGTCTGCCATGGGCGGACTGCGGAAGTATATGCCCATTACGCATATCACGTTCCTCATCGCCTGCCTTGCCATTGCAGGTATCCCGCCGTTCTCCGGATTCTTCTCCAAAGATGAAATCCTGACGGCATGCTTCCAGTTCAGCCCCACTATGGGATGGATTATGACAGTGATTGCAGGTATGACAGCATTCTATATGTTCCGTCTTTATTATGGTATCTTTTGGGCCGGCTCAGAGCCGGGACAAAAGTCGGCAAGTGATGGGGGCGACAGCCACGTGCCTCACCCCCACGAGAGTCCACTGGCGATGACCCTGCCCCTGATGCTCCTGGCTGTTGTTACGATAGTTGCCGGTTTCATTCCTTTCGGACACTTCATCAGTTCCAACGGTGAAGCATATAGCATCCATCTTGATTGGAGTGTGGCAGGTACAAGTATCGTCGTAGCAGTGGTTGCCATAGCCATTGCCACCTACATCTATGCAGGTAGCCGGCAGCCCGTTGCCAACGCACTGGCACGCCGTTTCAAAGGCCTATGGACAGCAGCTTACCACCGCTTCTACCTGGATGAAGTTTACCAGTTCATCACCCACCGCATCATCTTCGGCTGCATCTGCCGCCCCATCGCCTGGTGGGACCGCCACGTGGTCGACGGCTTCTTCAACTTCCTTGCCTGGAGTGCCGAGGCTACCAGTGACGAGATACGCGGTCTGCAGAGCGGACGCATCCAGCAATATACATTTGTATTCCTGCTGGGCACGCTGGCATTGATACTGCTACTATTGCTATAACCCGAGATCTTTCAATCGTAAATCGTAAATCGTTAAATCGTAAATATAAAGATGAACTTTTTATCATTATTTGTACTCATCCCCTTGCTGATGTTGCTGGGTCTTTGGCTCAGCCGCAACATCGCACAAATACGTGCGGTGATGGTGACCGGTGCATCGGCTCTGCTGGTTCTTTCTGCAGCATTGACCGTAATGTACCTCAATGCACGCCACGCCGGTGCCACGGATGAAATGCTGTTCCGTGCCGACATGGCCTGGTATCCTGCACTCAACATCCACTATTCGGTAGGAGTAGACGGTATTTCGGTAGCCATGCTGCTGCTTTCGGCCATCATTGTCTTTACCGGAACATTCGCCTCCTGGAGGCTGCAACCGCTGACTAAAGAATATTTCCTTTGGTTCACCTTCCTTTCCATCGGTGTGTTCGGGTTCTTCATCTCAATAGACTTGTTCACCATGTTCATGTTCTACGAGGTAGCCCTCATTCCCATGTATCTGCTTATCGGTGTATGGGGGTCGGGACGCAAGGAGTACTCTGCCATGAAGCTGACACTGATGCTGATGGGCGGCTCCGCCTTCCTGCTTATCGGTATCCTGGGTATCTACTACGGTGCCGGAGCCACCTCTATGAATCTATTGGAAATAGCACAGATGCACAATATTCCCATCGAACAGCAACGTATCTGGTTCCCGCTCACTTTCCTCGGTTTCGGTGTGCTGGGCGCTCTGTTCCCGTTCCACACATGGAGCCCCGACGGTCACGCCTCCGCACCGACTGCCGTATCCATGCTCCATGCCGGTGTATTGATGAAGCTGGGAGGTTACGGTTGTTTCCGCATAGCCATGTACCTGATGCCCGAAGCTGCACAGGAACTGGGATGGATATTCCTGATTCTTACCGGAATCTCCGTAGTATACGGCGCATTCTCCGCTTGTGTACAAACCGACTTGAAGTATATCAACGCCTACTCTTCCGTCAGCCATTGCGGTCTGGTGTTGTTCGCCATTCTGATGATGAACCAAACAGCTTGCACGGGTGCTGTTCTGCAGATGCTCTCTCACGGACTGATGACAGCCTTGTTCTTCGCCCTTATCGGTATGATATACGGACGTACCCATACGCGTGACGTCCGCGAACTCTCCGGTCTGATGAAGATTATGCCTTTCCTGGCTGTCTGCTATGTAATCGCCGGTCTTGCCAATCTGGGATTACCCGGACTCAGCGGTTTCATTGCCGAAATGACCATCTTCACCGGTTCGTTCCAGCATCCCGATACGTTCCACCGCGTGTGGACAGTCATTGCATGCAGTTCCATCGTGATTACAGCAGTCTATATCCTGCGACTGGTAGGAAAGATTCTCTATGGCACCTGCACTAACAAACATCACCTCACTTTGAGCGACGCTACCTGGGATGAACGCACAGCGGTCATTATCCTCATAGCATGCGTTGCCGCCCTTGGTATGGCACCATGGTGGATTAGCGGCATGATTGGAGACAGCGTATTGCCGATAGTTAATGCACTGTAAATTGTAAATAGAAAATTGTAAAACAATAAATACATAGTCATGGATTATTCTCAATTCCTCCTGCTCAAAGAAGAGCTTTCGCTGATATTGGTCATCGTCATCCTTTTTGTCGCCGACCTCTTCATGAGTCCGGATGCACACAAGAATGACGGCAAACCGGTGCTGAACACAATGCTGCCAGTTGTTCTGCTGACCATACATACACTTATCACCATCGTTCCCGGTCCTATGGCCGATGCCTTTGGCGGCATGTACCACAACCAGCCTATACAAAGCATCGTGAAATCCATCCTCAGTATAGGTACACTGATTGTATTCCTGATGGCCCACGAATGGATGCGCCGTCCGGACACTGCCATCAAACAAGGTGAGTTCTACATTCTGACACTTTCCACCCTGCTGGGTATGTACTTCATGATTTCCGCCGGCCACTTCCTGATGTTCTTTATCGGCCTGGAAACGGCAAGTATCCCAATGGCAGCATTGGTTGCCTTCGACAAATACCGCCATCACTCTGCCGAGGCAGGTGCCAAATATATTCTCACGGCACTGTTCTCCAGCGGATTGCTGCTATACGGATTATCTTTGATTTACGGTACGGTAGGCACTCTCTACTTTGCCGACATACCGGCACGCCTCACCGGTGACCCGTTGCAGATTATGGCATTCGTATTCTTCTTCTCTGGCATGGGATTCAAAATATCACTGGTGCCTTTCCATCTTTGGACAGCAGACGTTTACGAAGGTGCTCCAAGCACGGTGACAGCCTATCTGAGTGTCATCTCTAAAGGCTCTGCCGCTTTCGTACTGATGACTATCCTCATCAAGGTATTCGCTCCGATGGTGGAGCAATGGCAGGAAGTGCTGTACTGGGTTATCATCGCCTCCATCACAATCGCCAACCTCTTCGCCCTGCGCCAGCAGAACCTGAAGCGGTTGATGGCTTTCTCCAGTATCTCGCAAGCAGGTTACATCATGCTGGGTGTCATCAGCGGAAGCGCACAAGGTATGACGTCGCTGGTATACTACGTGCTGATATATATGTTCGCCAATCTTGCCGTATTTACCGTTATCACGATTGTGGCACTGCGGGCAGGCAAGTTCACACTTGAAGACTATAACGGGCTGTATACCACTAATCCGAAGTTGGCGTTCCTGATGACGCTGGCACTGTTCTCTCTGGCAGGCATCCCGCCGTTTGCGGGCTTCTTCTCGAAGTTCTTCATCTTTGCGGCAGCTTTCGAAGGCGGCTTCCATCTGCTGGTATTCATTGCCCTTATCAATACAATCATCTCGCTTTATTACTATCTGAAGATTGTAAAGGCAATGTACATCAACAAGAGCGACGAACCGATTGCAGCATTCCGCAGCGACAACTATACACGTGCCAGCCTGGCCATTTGCACGCTGGGTATTGTGGTACTGAGCATTGCAAGTGTGGTATATCAATCCATCGATAAGTTCTCATTCGGATTATAACCGGAGGGTATCATCACTCACCACAGATTACGCAGATTGACACAAATTATCTTTAGAAGTTCTGATAATCAAGAGCTTTGAGTTATATTAATCTGCATAATCTGTGGTGAGTGTGTATTTGGGCATATTTTCATACTATACAACCGGCAGCATAAACCAAAAGCATGAGCCTTTCCCCGGCTCACTGTCCACACCGATTGTGCCACCCAACTGTTCTATAATACTCTTGCTGATAGAAAGCCCCAGACCCGTACCATGTACAAACGTATTCAGCTTTATAAAACGACCGAATATCTGATCCTGCATTTCCGGCTCGATGCCAATGCCCGTATCGGCCACATAAAAACGTAAACGAGTTTCATCTACCTTGTCATATCCTACACAGATACTTCCCGCAGTGGTGAACTTGATGGCATTGTTGACAAAGTTGGCTATGACCTGATTCAAACGGTTACGGTCACTGACAATCCGGCATTCCGGCAGATGACGGTCGAAAAGAACTTCCACCCCCGGTTTAGCCTTCATCTTCATGAAGCGCACGATGTCCTCACACAGCACGTTCACGTCCAGCTCTTTTTTCACAAAGTCAAATGTCCCGGCCTCTATCTTGGACAAATCCAGTATATCGGAAATCAGCTGCAACAACAAGTCATTGTTTTCTTCGATAATCGCCATATACCGCCTTTTTTCCTCCATGTCCCCGGTCTCTCCCATCAGACTGGAGAAACCGACAATCGCATTCAGAGGCGTACGTATCTCATGACTCATATTGGCAAGGAAGGCACTCTTCAAACGATCGGCGGTTTCTGCCTTCTCTTTGGCTTCAATCAACATAGCTTCCGTCTCCTTCAATTCCGTAATATCATAGTTGACTCCTATCAGTTCTATTTGTCCGTTCTCCGGTTCAAACAGATTGACGACCACATTGGTACGTACCCAATTCCATTTCCCCTTCTCGCCCGGACGCTCAATACGCATCTCTCCCTGAAAATGTTTGGCTTCACCCACACGGGCCTTACAGAAGAAATCGAGCATCCTTCTGCGGTCGCTGGGGTACATCTTGCTATATATCCCCACAATATCCGCCAACTGGGTATTCTCGTCCTCTCCCATATTCTTATACCATTGCTTGATGGCATAGCCTTTCCGGTCAAGCAAGTTCAGCTTGGCATAACCTACCTTCGCATAATCCGATATAAGCAAGAAGAAATTCTCGAAATCACAGATACGGCTCATGGCATCAATCCGTTCCGTATTGTCAATGTTAATCATGGCATAGCCGGTAAAGTTACCTTTACTGTCATACACCTTGCTCACTTTCGTATAAAGATGTATCACATCCTTCGGCTGTTTGGAAGTGGAGTAATACCCTTCAGTCCGGTCGAAAGCATAATTCAGGCGGAAGTCGACCATATCCTCGGTCTGTATACGTTCTGCCAATTGGGCGGACACATTCGGGTTCTCGAATAAGTTCACTCCAATGACATCCTGTTTGTCACGGACCCCGAATATCTCCATATCCTTATTGTTGATGTCTACCAGGAATCCGTCTTTGTCATAGATTTCCACTCCGGCTGGTATATTGGCAAAGATATTCTTGAACAGTTTTTCGCTATGGTCCAAAGCCAGATGAGTCTGTACCGAGTCTGTCGTATCGAGGAATAACGCCACCACTTCATTCTTTTCCGGAGAGTATATCACCACATGGCAGTGCTTGTTGGTGAGCTCAAAACACATGTCCATTTCCTTATGTGTCCCGGTGTTCACTATCTCAAGCAGATATTCCAGTCTGGGGGCCGCCTCCCTTGAAAAAGACGAGGCAGTCTTGCCGATAAACGCCGACGCGGGTTTTCCCAGAAAATCGGCAAAGATAGAATTCGCATCTGTCACATAATACCCGTAGGGGTTGTCCTTTTCATCACAGACAATGGACATCCGCACATACCCCAAAGGCATATAGCGGAACAAGTTGCTGAGGAAAGTACGTTCGCGCACAGCCTCATCCTTCGTTTTGCGCAACTCTATGCAAATGCTGATGACATTTGCCAACGAACTAAACCATTGGTAATCCTCGTTAGTCCACATTCGGATACGGTCTACCAAATCAATGCCCATATATCCCCATACCTGGTCATTGGCAACCAGCGGAGTTACCATCAAGGACTTTATATTCTGTTTCGCCAGAATTTCATATTCGGCATAGGCGTGCTCCGGCAGTTGCCCCAGTGTTTCCAGCAGAACGGGCTTTTGTGCCATAATCTGTGACGTCCACCACGGCAGGCTGTCGGCTTGGACTCCCTGAAGCATTTCTTTCTCAGGAGCCACTCCTGGAGCCACCACCTCGTATGTGCAGCTCTGGTACCGGCACATCTCATCGTATTGGAATATATAGACACGTCCGCCGCGAAAGAAATCAAGAATATCTTTCAATATGTCGTAAATGCCCGCGCTTATATCCTCGTCTTTCAGGAAGCGGAATAGGGAATGGGATATTGAGGTCTGCCGATAAAGCAAATCGTTCACTCTTTGCAAAGCCTGCTTCGCAGCCTCCTCCTTCGGCATCTCTACGCGCTGCAACACTCCGAAAGCCTTCAATGTACCATCCGGCAAATGCTCCTTATACCCCACGCGCGAGTAGACCCAGACCACTCCTTCAGTAGAATAGATGGGAAACGTCTGTTCATAGACCTCCATATTCTGAATGGCAAGGAACTCCCGGCTGATACGCGCCCGATAGTCTTCGCGTATCATTTTACCGAAATCCTCAAAGCTCAGGTATTCCCCTTCCAAGCCTAACAACTTACAGACATATTCGGAACAGAGATACTGCCTTGAAGAAAAATCAGCCTCCCACCAACCTATCCGGCCAAGGATGGAAAGACGCCGGAAACGTTCACTATCGTCACGATGAACAGCCATATATTTATCAATATTGGTTTGAGATACAAAAATAGCCATAAAACTCTAATAAGCAACCATTAGAAACTTTTTTCGTCCCAAGCAGCCTATATATAAGGATAACAAACAATCCGGAAAAATGTGCGGTAACCGAATCGTAATAGATTTGAAAATGAAACGTATGTTCCATGTATCACCGGTGTAACGTCATTGCCTCATCTTTGCAGCGGATTAAAAAAACGTACAAAGAAAAGAGATGAGCATGAAATTAGACTTGGGAAAGATTTTCTTCCTTATTTTATTCCTCACACTTTCCGTCATGGCTGCCACGGCGGGAACCATCAAAGGGACAATCACCGACCGACAAACCAAAGAACCGCTGACGGGAGCCACCGTGCAAGTGAGCGGAACGGTACAAGGCGCCGTCGCCGATTTGGATGGTAACTATACACTGGAGCTGAAAAACGGGACCTATACCCTCACCGTCCGTTACATCGGCTACAAAGACATGACGATAAAAGCCGTAGAGATAAAGGGTGAAACCGTGCTTAACTTCGACATGGAGCCGGACACGCAAACCCTGGGCGAAGTGCAGGTTACCGCCAAGAAGAACCTCGAAGGCGAACGCGCCTTGCAAATGGAACGGCAAAAAGCGACCCTCGCCATCGAAAACCTCGGTTCCAAAGAGATGTCCCTCAAAGGTATCGGCAATGTGGAAGAAGGAGTAAAGAAAATAACGGGTATCTCCATCGCCAGCGCCGGACAGCTTATCGTCCGCGGACTGGGTGACCGCTACAGCACCACCACGCTGAACGGACTGCCCATCGCCTCGCCCAACCCGGACAACAAGCTGGTGCCACTCGACCTGTTCCCCTCGTCCACCGTACAGAACATCACTGTCAGTAAAGTGTATGACGCAGCCGCCTTTGCCGACTACAGCGGTGCGCACATCAACATCAGCACCAAAGAAAACATACCGGAAGATTTCTTCCAACTGAGCCTCAACACGGGTGGGAAGTTCAACACCTTAGGCAAAGACCGCTATCAGATGGACCGCAGCGGCTCGCTCCTGAAGACACCCGGCGTAGACGCGGCCGCCCTCGACATGCCCTTGATGGAGTTTGACAAATACGTGAAGACCCACAATATCTTCGATACCTCCTTTGCCGCCAGCAAGAAGAGTTCGTTGCCCGAACTGGGCGGAAACCTCGGTTTCGGCAAGAACTTCGGTATAGGCAACCAGACACTCAGCCTGCTTGCCTCCTTCAGCGCCAGCAACGGCTACCAGAACATGGAAGATGCCTTCTACAAGACACTCGAAGCCACCGGCACCGTGCAGGACGACTTCTCCTACGACAGCTTTGCGCAGGAACTGAAGCTCGCCGCCCTCGGCTACCTGGGCTATACCCTGCGCCGGAGCGACCGCATAGGCTACACTTTCTTCTACGCCCGCAACGCCATCGACACCTATCAGCGCCGCGAAGGTACTGATGCCGAAGGACACGAGCTGACCGGCAGCAACAACATCATGCACATATACACCCTGCAAAACCATCAACTGAACGGAATCCATAACTTCGGCGAGAGCGACAGGTGGCAACTGACTTGGGGAGGCTCGTACAGCAAGACCGGCAGTGAAGAGCCCGACCGCCGCCAAGTGATGTACGTCAGGGACAACGACGGCAGCCTCAGGCTCTTCAAGCTGAACCGCCAAGAGACCATGCGCTACTTCGGCAGCCTGGACGAAGAAGAGTGGAACGCCAACCTCGCCATGCGCTGGAAGTGGAACGACACCAGCCACCTCAAGCTCGGCTTCAACTACAAGGACAAGAACCGCGACTATAGCGCTACCCGCTTCTACTACAACCTGAACAAACTGAACCCCGTCATCACCGACATCTACAACACCGACGGCTTCCTCAACCAGCAGAACATTGCCGACGGACAAATCGTGGTACAGCGTGTGATGCAGCCCAAAGACAGCTACCGTGCCGGAAACGAAATCTACTCCACCTACCTGCTGACCGATTTCTATCCCACCGAAGCCCTCTTGGTGAACCTCGGCCTGCGCTACGAAATGAGCAAGCAATGGGTGCGCTACGCCAGCGACGGCGGCGACTGGTACTCCCGTCGACGCAATTTAGACAAGAACGACCTCTTCCCCGCCCTGAACCTGAAATATGCGGTGAACCCCGCCAACAGCATCCGCTTCTCTGCCTCGCGCACCGTCACCCGCCCCTCGTTCATCGAGATGGCACCCTTCCTCTACCAAGAGTCCTACGGTTCGGCACAAATCCGCGGTAACGAAGAGTTGCAGAACGGTTACAACTACAACTTCGACCTACGTTACGAACGCTTCGGCAAGGACGGCGACATGCTCTCCGTGACAGGCTACTTCAAATACCTCGACAGCCCCATCGAACGCATCCAAGACCTGCAAGGCGGCGCCACGCTGCACAGTTTCAAGAATGCCGACAACGGCATGGCTGCCGGCGTGGAGCTGGAGATGCGCAAACGGCTCGTCAAAGACCTGCACCTGGGTGCCAACATCAGCTACATGTACACCAACGTGAAGCTGCCCCAAGGCGGTGCCTACACCAACAAGGAACGTTCGCTGCAAGGTGCATCGCCCATCCTTGCCAATGCCGACCTCACCTACTCGACACGCTTCGGTGAAGACAGGCAACTCAACCTCGCCCTGCTCTACAATCTGCAAGGCAGCCGCATCCATGCAGTAGGCGTGTCGGGTCTGGGCGATGTCAGGCAACAGACGCTGCACACGTTGAACTTCAGCGCCGGATATAGCCTGAACAAACACTTCAACCTGAAGCTGCAAGTGAACGACCTGCTGAACCGCGATGTCATCTTCAAGCAAGATGTGCCCACCACGGGGCAGGAAATGGAAGTGGAACGCTACCACAAGGGAACGAACTTTGAGGTGGGAATAAGCTACAACCTATAAAGTCTCCCACCCTCCCCCTGAAGAGAACGGAGAACACTCTTTGACAAACAAGCTGATTTAAGAGAATCAATCTGAATGACAGATAGATAAATTGGATATAACAACTAAAACAATTGAATTATGAAAACAATGAAATGGAAATTCTACTCTCTGGCCTTTGTAGCCGGAATGTCTATCCTCACCGCTTGCAGCAGCGACGACAACAACGACAATGACGGCAACGGAAACGGCAATGAAATCGAAAACGGTACGATACTGAAAGGTACCATCACCTCCGACGTGACCCTGGCTGCCGGAAACACCTACAAGCTGAGCGGCGAATACATCGTAGAAGAAGGCGCCACGCTCCACATAGAGGAAGGCGTGAAGATTATCGCCGTCTACGATGACATCGCAGACTACATCCTCGTGAAGCAGGGCGGTAAAATCAACGCCGTAGGCACGCCGGACAAACCCATCGTAATGACCAGCGAAAAAGAAGAGCCGGGTGCATGGGGAGGCATCCACATCTGCGGACGCGCCCACACCAATGCCGAAGGCGGCAAGGGAAGTTCTGAAATAGGCGGTGCCGTTTACGGCGGCAACGATGATGCCGACAACTCGGGCACGCTGCAATACATTCGTCTGGAATACACCGGCTTTGCCTTCGATGAAGAGCACGAAGCCAACGGTATCTCTTTCTACGGCGTAGGCAACGGTACCATCGTGGACCACTGCCAAGCCTACAAAGGTTCCGACGACGGCTTTGAGTTCTTCGGCGGCTCGGTAAACGTGAGCAACCTCGTAGCCGTAAGCTGTAGCGACGACTCCTTCGACTGGACCGAAGGCTGGAACGGCAAAGGCACCAACCTCGTGGCTTACCAAGAAGCCGAATCCACACTGGGCTACGACTGCGACTGCCTGATGGAGTGCGACAACAACGGCAGCAACAACGCCGCCACTCCCGTTGCCCACCCCGTATTGAAGAACCTCATCCTCGTCGGCAACGGCGGCAGCAAGCAAGGCATCCGTCTGCGTGCCGGCACGGAAGTGGAAATAGACAACGCCAAGATCTGCGGCAAAGGCCAACCCCTAACCGTGGAAACCGCCCTTACCGAAAACGCCTTGAAGAACGGCACTTCCAAGCTGACCAACATCACCCTCACCGCCGAGCTGAGCAGCAAAGAAGGCATCTACACCCATGCCGACTTTATCGCCGTGACAAGCAACAAGGTGGACGCCAACCTGAGCTATAGTTCTTTCGAGGACATCAAGAAAGAATGCAGCTGGATGAACGGAAGCTGGGTGAAGTAAAAAAAGAAGCACTCGCAAGACTATAAAAAAACACACAACTTCTTCAACAGCGTGCCCCTCGAATGCCTTTCTGGCTTCAAGGGGTACGCGCTGTTTCAAGAAAGAAACTAAAAGTACCGTTTACTTCTTCTTCAGCTCCTTCTTCAATTCCTGAACCTGAAAGCTGAACAAGTCCAGACGACGGCAAACGCGCTGCATGAAACTGCCTGCCGCCCTGAAGCAGATACGCGAAATGCGCACTTTATCTGCCGTACAGTCCTCTATCCGCTCCACCGGTTCGCTGGTGATGGAGGGGAAAAAATTTCCAAGTCCCTTGATGTTCACCGTGCGTCCACTGGCCAGATAGTCCGCTATAATATCCGGCAGTTGCACCAGCACGGACTGGGCATCGCCCACCTGCAGGGAGCTGACAAAAGCCAGTCTCTTGGCAAGTTCATCGTTGCTCACCGGTTCAGGCTGAAGCACTTTTGATGCCGCATAGTAGCGCACCACTTCCTTGTCTCCACTCTTGTCCACCTTCTTGCGGACCACATAATTCATTGACATACCAATCTTTCTTTTAATTAGGTTAGCAAAAAAACGAAAGATATTCCCACCCGGCGTGAAACACATCTACAGCCTACGCACACAAAGCCTATACCTTACGGTAAAGACTCCGTGACCGAATACCTTTCACTATATAACTGAATACCTAAAACACCCGGATGTATTGCCCCAAAACATGGGGATGTTTTCACCCAAAACACCCGGATGTAATACCCCAAAACATGGGGATGTTTTGGGAGAAAAGATGGGGATGTTCTGACCTTTCAGTATAGGGTTCAAAGGTAATGACTCCCTATGAGAAATACAATAGATATAGGCCTTTTTGATGGTCGGAATCAAGCTCCTTTTTCTTCGGAAGCAGCAGGCAGTACCCGCTGGAAATCTCTGCCGGACGGAGACTGGAATACCTGCAAATCGAATTCGGGGATGATTGCCAGCACATGGTCGAATACATCCGCCTGCACCCCTTCATAGGGCACCCAATCCTTCAGCGCACAGAAGAAATAAAGCTCTATCGGGATACCGCGGTCGGTAGGCTGGAGTTGGCGTACCATGCAGGTCAGTTCCTGGTTTACGTCGGGAAGACTTTTCAAATAAGCCGTCAGATACGCCCGGAACACACCCAGATTGGTCTGGCGACGTCCGTTGACGAGGATGGAGTTATCGATGCCGTTTTCCACATTGTACTTTTCAATCACTTCCTCCGTCTGCTCCACATAATCTTTCAGTAGCTGTATCTTGCGATATTTTGCCAGCATCTCCGGGGTACAGAAACGGACGCTGGTCATGTCGATATTGATGCTGCGCTTCACTCGCCGCCCACCGCTCTCGCGCATGCCGCGCCAGTTCTGGAAGGAGTCGCTGACAAGCAGATAAGGAGGGATGGTGGTAATGGTATTGTCCCAGTTGCGCACTTTTACGGTGTTCAACGTTACCTCTATCACCGTACCGTTGGCACCGTACTTGGGCATCTCAATCCAGTCGCCCACCTTCAGCATGTCGTTGGCCGAAAGCTGCACACCGGAGACAAAGCCCATAATGGAATCCTTGAATACCAGCATCAGGATGGCTGCCGAAGCACCCAATCCGGCAAGCAGCGAAAGCGGGTCGCGGCCTATCAGTTCGCCCACGACCACAATGCCACCCACCAGCCATAGGATGACTTGCATGGTCTGCAACATCCCCTTTAAAGGGCGGTCGCGGAACTGCTCCCTCTCACTGTACACGCTATATATCGCCTTCAGGAAGGAGTTGACGAAGCTCAAGAATGTTATGATAATGTAGATAAGGCAGATACGCCGGATAAAATCCATTGCCGATGAACCGACTTCGGCAAATGCCAATGGAACAAACAGATAGATGATGACGGGAGCCACCATGCGGCTGAGGTGCACCATCACTTTACGGTCGAATACGATGTCGTCCCATGTAGCCTTGGTCTTCTTCACCAGTTGTGCCACTACTTTCAGCAGGATTTTCCGGCATAGGGCATCCGCCAGAAATGCAACGGCAAGTATCAGTGCAAAGGCAATGAATTGGTCGAGCATATCAGCCCGGGAAGGGGATATGCCCCACCCGATTAAAAGGTCGTCTATCTTCTTCAATATCTCCATAATCGTATGTTTATCATAACGGCAATCTTATCTACGCGACTGTTCCTCCCGCTCGAGGAACTCCATAATGTCTTCTTTCAACCACTGATAAAGATAAAGGTTCTTGTAGCCACTGTTTTTTTTCAGCATCACGGATACATTGACCTGACTGTTTTCATACCCCGTCAGTTCGTTGCGGAACTGTTCGTTGTGCCCCGCCAGGCGCTTTATCTCCTGCTCGCGTTCACGACGCAGCACCGTACATACCGGGATAAGGATTTTCAGCACTACACAATCCATGATATGGTGTCCTTGGATATAAAGATAGGTATTGTCCGGAGTCAGTCCCAAACGTTCCAACTCCGTGCCCAGCTGCTCCACCCGGTCGATGTAGCGGGGGAAACGGGCTTGCAGTTCGGACAGCTTCGCTGACACCGTCTTTTGCATTTCATCCAGACTACGGTAAGGGTGACGCAGATTTATCTCCTGCAAACGCACGCAGGCGTTGAAGTCGTACATCGGGAAAGTGTGCGTGTCGTGCTGGCGGTAGAACCAGACATTCCACAGAAACAGCGGATAGGCAATCTGCGAATAACGCTTCAGAAAAGCGGGGAAGTCCAGGATATGCCGGTCGTTCAGCGTGGCCTGCACACAGACTTCATGCAGACTGTCGGCAAAGCAGTGGAAGTTCTCGATGGCATAGCCATAAGTCTGAAAGATATAGGGATTCTTGTTTATCTTATGCGACACCTTGGTGGCACCTTGCAGCAGGAAGTCGTAGTCGCTGTCTACACAAGCTATCAGGCTGCGGCCCAGCTCCGATGTGTTCAACGTATTCATCAGCACCATCTTCTTGCCCTTTGCCAGAGAGGTGGCCGAGGGAAGCATCACTTGAAAATAACGTTCCTCATTCTCGAACTCGGACAGCAGCGTCCGCCAGAAAGCGATGTCGTCATAGCTCTCCACATACGCCACTATGCGCCTGCGTGCTCTCTTGGGAGACAGTTTGCGAGCGGCGTCCAGATAAGCGGAAGTAAGGTTATGTCTTAGGGAAGTAGCCACGCATCCAGGGATTAAGGATTAGGGATTAGGGATGAAATCTCGCTCACTTCGGTCACCGCATCCAGCCAGCCTTCCATGATGACGGCGGGCGAATGGGTGGTGAGGATAAGCTGGACATTGGGGTTCAGTTCGCGAATCATGCCGATAAGCTTCTGCTGCCATTCGATGTGCAGGGAGGCTTCCGGCTCGTCCATGAAAAGCACACAGCAGTCATTGTCACGCACCAGTACGGTCAACAGGATGACGAGCATCTGCTTCTCACCCGAAGACAATTTGTAGGGCAACAAGCGCTCGCCGTTCTGATAGAAAACGATGTCGTTGCTTTTGCGGTCTATCTTCTTATGGGTATAGCTGAAAAGTTCGTCCACCATATCCTGGAACTTCCGCTTGGGAATGGAAAGGGAGGGAGCCAGGCTACGCTGCTCTTCATCACCACTGAGCAGCTCTATCATCTTATTGCCAATGTTCACTTGGTAGTCCAGATAACGGCGCTGGAGCAGATAGAGCTGCCAGTCCAGTTCCGACTTCACGTTGGCATCGGCCATGCGTGCCGTAAAGTCGCCCATGATGAGGGGGCGGTCATAGCTACGGATTACATCATAAGGGATAAAGGTGGCTGCGGGGTTGTCGAAGTAGACGTGTACCCCGTTCTTCTCGTCACTCTTCACTTCACCCGATGTCTGTTCCAGATAGTTGACCGAACGGTTCAAGATAGTGGTCTTCCCCACTCCGTTGATACCGGAAAGTATATTAACGTCAGGACGCAGGTCCCAGGCAATATCGTACCGATGCCACAATCCGTGTATTTCGATACGCTTGATGTAATTGGCTTGTACTTCCATGGTTTCTTGCTTTAATTAGAAGCAAATATACACGATAATCTCTTATTTCTACGCCTGCAAGGTAGAAAAATCATATAATGAAAGATTTTCTCTTTTCAGAAAATAGTTGTTCTTTTGCACCCGCAAAGAACAAAAGAGTATGAATAAGAACATTCAAGGGCACCTGTTCGCCCTTACCGCAAATATCTTATGGGGCCTGATGGCACCTATAGGTAAGTCAGCCTTGGTAGAGTTTTCTGCGTTGTCAGTAACCACATTCCGCATGGTAGGCGCAGCCGCCTGCTTCTGGCTCCTCTCCTTATTCTGCAAACGCGAACAGGTGGACCACCGGGACATGCTGAAGATATTCTTCGCCGCACTCTTCGCCCTGGTATTCAATCAAGGTGTCTATATCTTCGGACTCTCCATGACTTCACCCATAGACGCCTCCATCGTTACAACCACGCTGCCTATCGTCACCATGATAGTGGCTGCAATCTATCTGAAAGAACCGGTCACCAACAAGAAAGTGCTGGGTATCTTTGTAGGGGCTATGGGAGCATTTATACTCATCATGAGCAGCCAGACCACCGGTGCCGGCAATGGCAGCCTTATCGGAGACCTTCTCTGCCTGCTCGCCCAAATCAGCTTCTCCATTTATCTGACCGTATTCAAGGGGTTGTCGCAGAAATACTCTCCCATCACCCTGAACAAATGGATGTTTGTCTATGCCTCCATGTGCTACATCCCGTTCTCTTACCACGACGTGGCTTCCATACAGTGGAGCAGCATCTCCACAGCCGCCCTGCTGCAAGCGGGATATGTGGTTGTGGGTGGAAGCTTCCTTGCCTATATCTTCATAATGAGTGCGCAGAGACTGTTGCGCCCCACTGTGGTGAGCATGTACAACTACATGCAGCCCATCGTGGCCTCAACCGTTGCCATCATCTTAGGCTTGGGAGTGTTCAATTTGGAAAAGGGGATAGCCATAGCCTTGGTATTCCTGGGAGTGTACATCGTGACACAAAGCAAGTCACGCAAGGACTTTGAGAAAGAAGGGAAAGCCGTATAGAACAGCCGTTCCACCGTCACAGTACTCCGGCACGTACCCGGCTCAGAGACTCGGGAGTCATTAACAGATAAGATGCTATGTGGTTGACTGAGGCACGCCGGGCTATCTCCGGATAATCCCTGACGAAACGCGCATACCGCTCGCGTGAGGTTTCGAAACGCCAAGAGTCTGCTTTATATTGGGAAAGCATTAAAGACCCCTCCAACAAATGACGAAGCAGACGGGCTATATGCAGATAGCGCTCAGAGAGTTCGACCAGCCCTGCATACGAAATGCTCCAGATGACGCCTTCCTCCAGGGATTCCAGCTGAAGGCAATTACGGCGTCCGGTGAAAAGGCTGACGATACACATAGCGCCGTCACCATCGCAGGCAAAGTTCTCTGTAATGTCCCGGCCTTCTTTGAAATAGAACTGGCGAAGCAGTCCTTTCTCTACGAAAACAATATCCCTGGCTATATCTTTCTCACTAATCAACAGTTCTCCTTTGTGCACCTCACGGCGTACAAACAAACCGGCAATGAGCTCCAGCTCCTCAGAAGGGAGTTCATGAAGGCGGCGGGTAAACCGCCGCGCCACTTCCATGTTGTTTTCCTTAGTCATCGATATAGAGAAAGGGATATGCCCTTATTTCTTCAGTTCTGCAAAATAGGTGTCCAGCAAGTTCTTGGCAGCCACAAAAGAAGTCAAGTTGCCTTGTAGCACTTGGTTTTCCTTGCCAGTCAGCATCGCTTCAATCTGCGGATTGTGGTAGAAGCTGTCACGCAGCTGTTCGTTAATGGTCTCGTACATCCAGTATTTGCTTTGCTCGTTGCGGCGGTATTCAAAGTAGCCGTTGTCTTTCACAAAATCAATGTATTTGTAGACCATATCCCACACTTCTTTTACACCAAGATTATAGAAACCGGAATAAGTCAGCACTTGGGGTGTCCAACCGCTCTCCGGAGCCGGGAAGAGGTGCAGCGCATTACGGAACTGCGTTGCTGCCAGCCTGGCCCGCTCCAGATTGTCGCCATCAGCCTTATTAATGACAATGCCATCGGCCATTTCCATGATGCCGCGTTTGATACCTTGCAACTCATCGCCCGTACCCGCCAGCTGTATCAGCAGGAAGAAGTCTACCATGGAATGTACGGCAGTCTCACTCTGCCCCACCCCTACCGTCTCTACAAATATCTTGTCGAAACCGGCAGCCTCACAAAGCACAATCGTCTCACGCGTCTTGCGTGCCACACCACCCAACGAACCGGCAGAGGGACTGGGACGTATGAAGGACTTGGGATGAACGGAGAGCTTCTCCATACGCGTCTTATCACCGAGAATACTGCCTTTGCTGCGTTCGCTGCTCGGGTCAATGGCAAGAACGGCCAACTTGCCTCCGTGTTCCTCCAGTACATGCAAGCCAAATACATCAATAGAGGTACTTTTACCAGCACCGGGCACACCACTGATGCCCACACGAACAGAGTTACCTGAATAGGGCAAACACTTCTCTATCACCTCCTGCGCCACAGTCTGGTGCTCCGGTTTCACACTTTCCACCAGCGTCACAGCCTGGCTGAGTACCGTAACATCACCTTTCACTATGCCCTCCACATAGTCTGATACAGAAAGCTCGCGTTTCTTCCGCCTGGGACGGTTCTTCAAGTAAGGATTGACCGATGAAGGTTGCTCAATGCCTGCATTGACAACCAAGCCTTTATATGCTTCATTATTTTCGGGATGTTCCATGGTTTAATGTGCTAATATGGTTAATATGCTAATGTGCTAATATGAGGAATGTGCTGAATATATTAATAGGCTTTTATGACAATCTCTACTATCTCCATTAGCATATTGGCACATTCCTCACATTAGAACATTACTTGATGTTGATTTCAACTTTCGGCTGCATCGGGTCATTGGTAATCATCAGCAGACGCAGATGACGGCGCTTCTTGCCTATATTCTTCTTCACTACCGTTACCCGCAGGCGAGTGCTTTCACCGGGTTGCAATACACTCTTCTTGAGGTTAACTCCCACTGCCGGGTGGAATACCTGGAGCTTGTTTATCTGTAAAGGAGAACGCCCGGTATTGGTAATGGTAATATCTTGACGTGCTTTTGACTTCTTGGCCAATATCGCACTCATATCAACTTCTTTGGTAGAAAGGTTGATGGCAGGAGCATTAGCCTTCTCCACTTCCGTCATTCCGGAGAAATCCGGTAAAAGAATGGCAGAAACGGGAATTTCGTTTTCATCGCCCACCTTGTCACCGGAGAAGCGAGAAAGATAGACCGACGCTTGAGTCAGTCCGAGGTCAGTCAGTCTTTCCGAATTCAATGTAAGTGTAATCACTCCTTTTTCTCCCTTTTGCAATACATTAGGTTCTACTTTTGTCTGCAAATAAGGGGGTAGATGCATCAGTACCGGTTCATAAGGACGGTCGGAAAGATTGACCACGCCGATATGAATCACCGGCTGCTCACCATGCTGAATATCGGGAAAATCGAGGCTGTTCTTGTCAATACGTATCTGACCGATAAGATAGGGATGCGTCTTGGTAAAGTCCTTGATTTCCTGTACTACTTCACCATTGAATTTCAAATAGACCAGATTGGGTTGCGCATTGCTGTAAATAGCCACGGATTTCTGGAAATGCCCCAATGCCTTAGCATCAAAAGTCACATTCACCGTTCCTTTTGCCCCCGGAGCAATAGGCGTTTTTGTCCACTGAGCTACGGAGCAGGCACAATCCGGCTCCACTTCTGTAAGCACTAAAGGCCGGTCACCCGTATTGGTGATGGTATATTGCACAGTCACGGGATGCTTCCATTCTATCTGGCCGAAACTGTACATCTCTGTATTCGAGGTAAAACGAGCTTGCGCTACGGCAGCCAATGCCACACTTGCAAGCACATATAAAGTGATCAATATCCTCTTCATCTATTTTTTAATATCAAGATTTCCTAATTCTGCTACTCTTATTCAATATTAGCCGGACAAAAATAGGTGTTTTTAGCGAGAGTACCTAAAATAGAGGAGCGCAATTTGTACAAATTGCGCTCCATACTCTATTGTTACTTTATTACAATTATCCCTCCCGCCGAATGCGAAGCATACTCCGGAGCATACGCACATTGTATAGTGGCCAGCCCCGTTTCGTATGTTCCGCCACGGGCTATGCGATAACTGTGCTCTAAGACATAAACGCCTTTGCCCAAATGGTCGAAGAAGAAATTGGTTGCGGCATCTTCCACTTCTGCATAATAACCGAGGCCATTACTCCAACGATAACCGGAAAGCGAGCCTATAGGTTCAAAGCAGGCACCCCGCAGGTCTTTCAACTGAACAAAATCCATAGCACGATCCAAGCGGATAGTCAAACGGGCCACTATTTTATCACCGACGGATAATACGGTCCCTTCCGCAACCGGTTGCAAGGACTTGCCGCCACTGGCCGATATACGCTCTACATAAAGTTTCTTCTCTACATTCAATTCACCACCCTGCTGCTTTACATCGGATATGGGTGACAGATACTGGGCATAAACAGCTCCCCAGGCAATGCCTGCATCCCGTTTCTCTACTGTAACGGTTTTAGCTTTCAGCTCCGGACTTCCTTGAATGAAAGTTTCCTTGACATAACCTAAATCTGGGATTATGGTCTTTGCAGGCGACAATGTTTCCAGAACTTCGTTGCCTAACGTAATACGTACGTCTCCCCGGCTTTCCAGCAGGTTAGTGCCCTGACAAAGCAATGCATAAACAGCATCAGCCGTTGCAACCGGAGAATTCCAGCTGACAGTCTGCTTCTGTTTCAGCAGCCAGAGTTTCATTTCCTCCACCAAAGCATCGTTGCCACCTGCCATACGCAGGGCTTCCATTACTTCTACATGGGCAGGGATGGGTAGCATACCCCAGTTGTACGGATTTGCCTGGAAAGCAAAGTATGCACCCAGTTCATCCGTCTGTACCAAGTGTTCCTTGAGAGAGGCGATGAATTCATGCGCCTCGGCTGTACGCCCTACCGCTTTCAGAATGATGGCAGACTGCGCCTTGCTGCTCATTGTTCCATCTTTAAGATTGGCCCCAACTTTCGACAAGAAGTAACGGTAAGCATCCTGGTTTGCAGCCGGTACTTTTTCACCGCTGACAGCAATCAGATACAGATACGTCATGGCAGCTTCCGAGTTGACAGTAATTCTAGCGCCATTTTTCTCAGATTTACGGATATTGCGATATTCTTCCAAAGCCTGCCGATTCAAATAGCCGAAAGCTTTCTGCCGCATGGCGGCAACTTCTTCAGGCAGCTCATTTTTCGTCAGCAAAGGAAGACGAACAAGTAATTCTGTAATATAGCCAGTTATATAGCGGCTACCGGGCATTCCTTTATACCAGCTCCATCCACCGTCTTCACCCTGCAATTCTTTCAATTTGGTAAAAGCGGAAAGATTGCGGTTATTCAGTTGGTTGATATCAAACAGCGTGGCAATACGTGCCTGCTGTTCGGCTTCAGTAGTAGCTTCCAGTACCCACGGAGACTCGCTGAGCAGGATATTCTTCACATCCTGATTCTTCTCCAACTGGCTGAGGAAGGTTTCTTTCGTACCACCGGCAGCCTTCCAACTGTCAAATACAGTCTTAATGCGGGGCTGGCTGTTGGCAATGAAGCCTGCCAGACTATTGGCATACCAAGCTGTAGCCCAAGAAATGGCATTATCATTGGCAGGCAGGCTCAATGCCGGCAACGCTTGTACAGCATACCAAGCCGGATTCCCGGTAAATTCTACAGTTAGACGACGGTCTGTCGCTGTACGGCTATTACGATTGAAAAGGCTGTCTAATGAGAACGTACGGGTCTCTTCGCCACGAATAGGCATAGCAAGCGTTTCCGTAATGTACTCCTTATTACTTAATACGGGCAACAGATGCTGCTCGCCATCGCTGAACGCGCCTCCATCAGCGACCATACGGACACCAAGCAAATCATAGCAGTCGGACACATCGAAATGGAAGTTGACGGCAGTATTTCTTCCTGCTTCTACTGAGAATTTCTGACGCTGAGTAGCAATAACTTTCTCCGTCATAGGGTCGAACAGTGTGAATACAGCTGTTCCTTTCACCGCTTTACCCGTCAGATTGGCTATTGTTCCGGCTATCTGTGTTTTATCTCCTACGCGGACAAACCGAGGCATATTCGGAGTCAGCATAAACTCCTTGGCAGTTACAACAGAAGCATCCAACATCCCAGTCAGCATATCCTTAGTATGTGAGTAACCACGGAAATTCCAACGGGTCAAACTCTGCGACATCGTAAAGGAAAATGCAAGCTCCCCTTGTTCGTTGGTACGAAGTTGAGGATAAAAAAAGGCTGTTTCGGCAAAATTGGTGCGAAGTCCCTCAATAGGTTGCAAGGCCTCGCCAACCGGTATCGTTTCCGATTCAAAAACAACATCTTCCACTACTTGTGCAGGAACATATTTCACTTCAACGGCATTCCCAGATTCTGCTTTAGAAGCAAGCATCGGCTGGTTGGCACCACGTATTCTAAGATTACCGGTCAAAGAGCCATTCCGGGTAGTCCCATATCCCACAACACTTACTTCTTCCAAAAGCGCATTGTCTTCTACCATCACTATCCGCATCCTTCCATCCATATAAGGAGAACAGAAGTGGTCAAACGACCACACCGGAACCCTCCAAGCCTTCAACGGGAAATAAATGGAGAAGTAATTGCTATTATAACGGCTCGCACCACGGAATGCTCCATACAGATTATCCGGATAGAAGACCCGTAGTATCTGGTTACTCTTATAAATCTTATCCAGTGAAGCGTCGTACATCGTAGCCAGCATTTCAGCCGCAGCAGGCATACCTTGAGGCGTCTTTATGACGAGCTTCCACTCTTCCTCTTGTCCGGGATGCAAACGGTCACGGAACACTTCCCATTTCATGCCGAGAGCACGTTCAGGCTGCCGCTTCTTCAGTTCAACCTGATGGTTATACATCTCACCATCTTTCACAAAACTGAAAAGAACGGTGATTCCCTTGCCATATGCTTCCTTATAAGGGAATTCCATACGGATAATAGTATCATTCAACTGCAACACACGGCTTTCAATGCGTTTTCTGTCACAGAATACATCCATCAGCACATATGCATCCCGATAAGAAGTCCCCAACAGAAAAGCGGCAGGGTGCTGTACATCAAATTCCTCATTTTCTTTATAATAAAAGAAATCTGTAAACGCAGCCGGACGCTTGTCACTCTTTGAAAAGAGCATGAACCCGTCACTACCATATGCCCCGTTATTCTCTTCACGTCCCAAACTATCACGCACAGAAAGTTTCAAACGATAGTTACCTGAAGGAAGCTTGTTCCAAGCCGAAAAATCCTGGAGTCGATTGGCCATGAAGTCCCCCTCTAATATTACATCAGTCAAAGGGTCAGAGTCTCCTATATTCCTCCCCCGATCCCGTTCTGTTAATGGATACAGATAATAGGAGCCTTTCATATCTTGAGGAACATTCATCATATTATTCACTCTAAAAGTGAACAGCATGCTATCTTCCTTACAAACATATTGAGGCAGGCGGACATCAAAGGAATAAGCCTTAGGGCCTGCCAGCAAGTTATACGAAGCGGACTGCGTTTCACCAGCCTCATCCGTCACCACCGCCTCCACATGATAAGTATACACACTTCCATACCCGTCTGTATCTACAACCGGAACCTCTAAAGTCAAGGGTATGGAAAAATCCCCGTTGGCATCCAATTGTATGGTGTCAGACAGTAATGGTTTATCAGCATTGCTCCAATAGCCAGGTCTCGGATTCCGGCGAGTCACCGTATATGCCAATGGCACATCCTGTACCATCATGCCATTGAAAGCCTTGACATTTCCTTTCAACACTACCTTGCCCCCCAGTCGGTAAGCTTCCGAAACCGGAGTGAAGGCAATCTCAAACGTAGGTCGCTTGTACTCCTCTACCCTAAAAGTGACGGTAGATTGAGGCTCTTTAGTCCGTATACTGAACATGCCATTCAGGCAAGCTGCCGGAAGTACAAACTCCGTAGCAAAAGAGCCGAAATCATTGGTCTGCACCTTCCTAGTGGCAAGTTCCTTTCGGTTGGCATCCAACAAGACAAGCTCATAATCAACTCCTTGTAGCACCTGGGCATTATCACTGTTCTGTTTGTAAGCTATTCCTTTTACATGGACGGTCTGCCCGGGGCGATAAAGCGAACGGTCTGTCAGCAATGCCATCTGCCTCCAATCTGTATCCTTTATACCGTAATAAGAATGATTCATATAAACATTCTGCGGCATCATACCTGTGTCTCTGCCTTTACGCGCCACATAACTTCGGATTCCACTCTGCCAGGGTAATACAGCTTTCCCCCCGGCATCAGTCAGTACCTCTGCCATCACTTTTCTATTCTTCTCATCATAAGAAGAGTAGAAACTCACTTTGGCATCAGCAATCGGCTGTCCGCTACGGGCATCCAATGTAACCACTTCCATACGGTCGTCACCCAAATCCAATGTCAGCACCTTGAAGCGAGTAGATACCAAAAATTTATCATC
Organism: Bacteroides sp. CACC 737; assembly: GCF_013874375.1. Taxonomy (NCBI): domain Bacteria; kingdom Pseudomonadati; phylum Bacteroidota; class Bacteroidia; order Bacteroidales; family Bacteroidaceae; genus Bacteroides; species Bacteroides sp. CACC 737. The sequence goes on along the minus strand of NZ_CP059408.1, from coordinate 141,050 downwards.
TGTACGGGCCGTTTCAGCATCAGGTACTATTTGAAGAATATAGACTCCCGTTTCCCGAGGTATCATGAACTTAAATACAGTGTCCGAGGCAAGATAAGGGACATCTTCAGGCAATTTATCCTTGCCTGGCAACGGCTTTAAGCCAAAATGCGTGGAAGAAAACTTCCGGGCATATTTTCTATAAGTATCTTTATTTATACCATGGTCCATCCAAGGCACTTCACTTAAAGTAGTGGCATATAAGTTGAGAGTGAAGCCCCCGACATTACGATAATGCAGTCTCATATTTACCGAATCGCCGGGATAACCGCTTTCATTCATAGTCAGAATGAGTTCAGGCTGCAAAATCTGTTCACGGATATTTTTCAACTCATTGATACGCTTATACGCAGGATAGCGCTTCAAGCCTTCTTCACAGACTTTTAGAGCCTCATCAGCGCGTTTCGGTTCCAAACGGCGCAGGTGGTTGGCTTTATGAATGTAAACCTCGGCACAAACCTCTCGTGAACCGTATTCCTTTATCAATTTATCCAAAACCTCAAGATATTCCCGATTAGCCTTTTCCTGACGCATTCGGAAAGTAGGATAAGGCTGCTGGCTGATACCACCGGTCAGCTTCCAGCTCCAATAATCAAGAGAACAGAGCAACATAGCATCTTCCGAACCGGCACGATGGCGATAAGCATTCATCATATCCAGATAAATCCTTTCGATACGGGCCTGTACCAAAGAATCCACACTGAAACCATCCAGTTGCCGATAGGCATCAACAGCACGGCTTACCAAGAGATGGTACATATCGTGCCCATAGAACCGGCTACCGTCTTCCAACACCACAAAAGGCACATATTTTTCTGCAGATGTATCAAGCAAGCGGATGGAATCCTGCAAGGATGCACGGTTACACCTATCTATTTTATCCACAAACTGGCTGATACTCCACTCACGGATATCTTCCGGGACCTCGTCAACAGCCAGTAGAGTACGTGACAGCAAGACACGGCGATTCTTCCGCATCAAGTCAACATATTCATATGCCAACAAAGAGTGTAGAATAGCCTTGTTCACAGGATTCCTCTCCGATTGTGCCCAAGATTCCATATATTTCAGACTGGAGTAAAGGCTGTCCGGAGTCAGCCCCTCTTGATAAGTCTCCCTACAAATGTAGGCTTTCAACATTTGCGGAGCATTCTGCTCTTGCCGACCTTTCCGATAGATTTCATCAGCCAGTTTTATCACTGTTTGAGGCAGGCTTTTCTTTTGAGCCTGCTCCACCTGCTTCCACAACTTATCGTACGTCTGCGCATACAATGCCGACCCCCCAAATGTAACCAGCAGCAACAATATGCTACAAATTCTTTGAATTACTCTCATGATTATTCGTTTGTTAGTCTTTGTATTAATAACAAAGGAAGTGAATAAAGTTCAAACAAATGTACTTTTAGATATAAAAAATCTTATTCTACTCCTACAAAAAAACAAGGGATATGTTTGCAAACATATCCCTTGTTCTATACTTAAATGTTAGTGTACTCACATTTGGAGGCTATAATATCTCATTGCCTCCATCCAATTCTTACCAGCGGCGGTAAGAATGTGCTTAAATGAATTTGCAATCTTCTTTTTCATAATCTTAAAAAATTAAACCAATACCTGAAAACTAAAATTCGATACTTCACGAAAGGGAAGGAATGCTTAAAGCATTACATATCCCCAAATGTTCTTATCGGCTTCGCCGACATGCTTAAAAAAACTCTTTAACACTTTCATTTTGTTATCCTCCTAAAATCAATCTTGTTATCCTTAAAAAATCTACTAGTTTTCTATTGTTTTCATGTTTTACAACACAAAAATAGAGCCTTTGTTCAAGATAACAAGCAAAAAATGGATAGAAAACATGTTTTATAACACATTTCTTGACTTAAGTCAATTTTCAAGGAGAAAGTGAAAGGATATTGACATGCATTGTAATAAGTCCGAGACATTCTGGCAGAAAGAGGACAAACTGTCACAGATAAAAAAGGCAGGATACTTATAAAGCACCCCGCCCCTATTCATAACATAAAGTATTCTCTACTTTTCAGGAGTCTGCTCCAATGTAGCCACCAAGAAATCATAGAACTTGGAAACAGTAGGAATTAATGCACGCTCGTCCGGTGAATGCGGAGAACGCAAAGTGGGACCGAAAGAAATCATATCGAGTCCTGGACAATTGGCACCAATAATACCGCATTCCAGACCTGCATGAATAACCTTCACGGCAGGTTCCACACCAAACTGCTGCTTATAGGACAGCTTCATGGCATGCAGTATAGGAGAATCCACATTGGGCTGCCATCCGGAATAACCACCACTCAATTCCACCTTCATACCTGCCATAGCGAAACAAGCTGTCAGGCTGTCTGCCAGGAAATCCTTCATTGTATCGCAAGAACTACGCGCCAAAATACGAACTTCGGCCTTACCATCTGCAATGGTTACGATAGCCAAATTAGAGGAGGTTTCTACAGTATCGGGAACAGTAGGAATCATACGCATCACACCATTCTGGCAAGCCATCAACACGTTAATCATATTATCCTGGATTTCTGAGGGAACAACGGCAGCAGGTAGAGTCACCTCTTCTACACTCAGAGTAATACCACTTTCAATCGGAGCATATTCGTCATTCAGTTGTGCCTCGTATTCCTTCATATAATCTTCCAAACCGTCCATATCCTCAGGATTGAACACCAATACCGCATGTGCTTCGCGGGGGATAGCATTACGCATATTGCCACCTTCAAAACTTGCCAGCTGGGAGTCAAACTCAATCAGCAAATCATGTACGACGCGTGCCAGTAATTTATTGGCATTACCGCGCCCTTCATTGATTTCCAAACCGGAGTGACCACCACGCAAACCTTTCAACGTAATTTTACGAGCAACGAAATCGGCCATAGGCGTCTCCTCCTTATATTCCAAAGTAGCAGTAATATCAAGACCACCGGCACAGCCGATATAGAGTTCGCCTTCGTCCTCAGAGTCAAGGTTCAGCAGAATTTCCCCTTGCATAGTTCCGGGTTTCAAGCCGAATGCACCATACATTCCCGTTTCTTCATCCTTGGTAATCAGGGCTTCCAATGGACCATGCTTCAAGTTATTATCTTCAAGTACCGCCATAATGGCAGCCACTCCCAAACCATTATCTGCTCCCAGCGTGGTTCCTTTGGCTTTCACCCAATCACCGTCAACATAGGTTTCAATGGGATCTGTTGTAAAATCGTGGATAGTATCGTTGTTCTTCTGGGGCACCATGTCCATATGCGCCTGAAGGATGACGCCCTTGCGGTTTTCCATACCCGGAGTGGCAGGCTTACGAATAATAACATTGCCGACCTCGTCGACAAATGATTCCAACCCCAAGCCTTTTCCAAAATCAATAAGGAATTTGGTAATCTTCTCCATATGTCCTGATGGACGGGGAATCTGGGTCAGTGAATAAAAGTGCTTCCATACATTCTGTGGAGCTAACTGTAAGATTGTACTCATAATTCTAAAAAGTTAGTTTTCGCAAATATAACGGTTTATTCTCGGAAAGTACAATAAACCGGGATTTTTCTAAAGTACTAAATCATCGGCTATCTTAAATATGGCTTTTACATCATTTAGGAATTTCTCCCGCTTCCATATACAAGCAACAATATCGTTTAAAGAAACCAATCTTCCAACAACCTTTACGACTCCAGTACATATAAGGAAATGCCGAAGTTATTGCAAAGAAGTATTACAGTACTTTTAAAGGAGTACTACAGTGGTTCTCTATAAATAACTGTTTCTGTCCTCTAACATAAGAAATAACAATATAGGAACTCACCACAAGAAACGTCTATTTCTTTGTCCTATTCGCCAACACCAGGTGCAACGACCCGTAGATGCCCAGCACTATCACCAGCAACGTCTGTATGCCATGCACTATCAGCGCAAAGACACCCGCATCCGTAGCATTTACCCCATAAAGCATCATCATAGTGATGACAGCAAAGTGCCAGGGACCTGCCCCGTTGGGCGTAGGAACAATGACTGCAAACGTTCCTCCGACAAACATCACCATTCCGGCAAGGAAACTAAGGTGCTCTGTAAACTGGAAGCAATAGAAAGTTATATAGAAATGATAAAAATAGCATAGCCAAATAAGTAAAGTGTAAAGAACAAACAAAGGCACATTCTTCACATTCTTAAGCGACATCACACCTTCCCATATATTCAAGACTACCCCCTTCACCTTTTCAAAAAAAGAGAGCATACGCAACAGAAAATAGAGAAGTACCAGAACACCAATAATAGAAAAAAGAGCCACATAAAACCAAGGAGAAGTCACAAGATGCATCAGTGATGGAATCTTGGTGCCCGTCTCCTCAAAAAAACGGAAAAAAACGGGCATCTGCACCAAAAAAGTAATCCCCGTAATCAGCAGAATGCAAAGCGTATCTACCAACCGCTCTGTCACCACCGTCCCCAAGGACTTCGCAAAGGAAACATTATCATATTTGGCAAGTACTCCACAACGTGAAACCTCTCCCACACGGGGCAGTACCAGATTGGTGGCATAAGATACGAAAATGGCATCGACGCAATCGCTTGTTTTGGGATGAGCATCCAGTGGCTCCAAAGTCTGCTTCCAACGCCAGCCTCGCAACACATGGCTCATCACACCGAAGAACAAGGACAACAACATCCACCACCAGTTCGTCTGATGAAGTAGAACTTCTTCTGCCTTTGAAAAGTCAAAATCACGATATACCCAATAGAGGATAAAACCACCCAATAAAATGGGTAAGATGATTTTCAACGTTTTTTTTAGCAGCTTATTCATACGATATTCCCAAATTCTTCATTCTTCATTCTTCATTCTTCATTGAAAAGAACTACCTTTGCTCCGTGTAAAGATAGGTTGTTGTTCACGCTACAGCCTACGTTTACGGAGCAAAAGTAATGATTTAGTTGATACATGAGAGTAGTTAAACCTAAAAAGTTTCTCGGGCAACACTTCCTGAAAGACCTGAAAGTGGCACAAGACATTGCCGACACGGTAGATGTCTGTCCCGAAATTCCCATCCTCGAAGTTGGTCCGGGAATGGGAGTACTGACCCAGTTTCTTCTGCCCAAAGAACGCAACGTCAAAGTAGTAGAACTGGACTACGAGTCAGTGGCCTACCTACGGGAAGCCTATCCGCAACTGGAAGACAACATCATTGAGGACGATTTCCTCAAAATGAACCTGCAACGGTTGTTTGGCGGGCAACCTTTTGTGCTGACGGGAAACTATCCTTATAATATCTCCAGCCAGATATTCTTCAAAATGCTGGAATATAAGGATCTGATTCCCTGCTGTACGGGTATGATACAAAAGGAAGTAGCCGAGCGCATAGCCGCCGGGCCGGGCAGCAAGACATACGGAATCCTAAGTGTACTGATACAAGCATGGTACAAAGTGGAGTACTTGTTTACGGTACACGAACATGTCTTCAACCCGCCCCCAAAAGTTAAAAGTGCCGTCATCCGCATGATGCGCAATGAAACGCACGATTTAGGCTGCGACGAGAAATTGTTCAAGCAAGTAGTGAAAACCACGTTCAACCAACGACGCAAGACACTGCGGAACTCCATAAAACCGATACTCGGCAAAGACTGTCCACTGACGGAGGACGTATTATTTAATAAACGCCCGGAACAACTGTCCGTAAAGGAATTTATTCAGCTGACCAACCAAGTGGAGCAGGCATTGAGAACAATTAATGATTAATGGTTAGTGATTAAACACGAATAATCATGGAAATAGACGAAGAATATATAGACAAAGTCAAAAGCCTGATAGAACAGAAAGACGCGGAAAACGTCAAGACACTTTTGACCGACCTTCATCCGGCGGATATTGCAGAACTATGCAATGACCTCGGCTTGGAGGAAGCCCGCTTCGTTTACCGCCTCCTTGACAACGAAACGGCAGCGGATGTACTGGTTGAAATGGACGAAGACATCCGGAAAGAATTCCTGGAACTTCTTCCTTCGGAGACCATTGCCAAACGTTTCGTGGATTATATGGACACGGACGATGCCGTAGACCTGATGCGCGAACTCGATGAAGACAAGCAGGAGGAAATACTTTCGCACATCGAAGATATAGAACAAGCCGGTGACATCGTTGACCTGCTGAAATATGATGAAGACACTGCCGGTGGTTTGATGGGTACGGAAATGGTGACTGTCAATGAAAACTGGAGTATGCCGGAGTGTCTGAAGGAAATGCGCCTGCAAGCTGAAAAGCTGGATGAAATTTACTACGTATACGTCATCGACGACGAAGACCGTCTGCAAGGAGTATTCCCATTAAAGAAAATGATAACTTCCCCTTCTGTCTCCAAGGTAAAGCATGTGATGCGAAAAGATCCTATCTCCGTCCATGTAGATACCCCCATTGACGAAGTGGTGCAAATCATCGAAAAGTATGACTTAGTGGCAGTTCCTGTTGTAGACAGCATCGGGCGCCTGGTAGGCCAGATTACCGTAGACGACGTCATGGACGAAGTCCGCGAACAGTCGGAACGTGATTACCAGCTGGCATCCGGTTTGTCCCAAGATGTAGAAACGGACGATAATGTTATGCGCCAAACTTCAGCCCGCCTTCCATGGCTACTCATCGGTATGCTGGGCGGTATAGGCAACTCCATGATATTGGGCAACTTCGACACGACTTTCGCCGCCCACCCGGAAATGGCCCTTTATATTCCGTTGATTGGCGGTACGGGGGGAAACGTGGGAACCCAGTCGTCTGCCATCATCGTACAAGGCCTTGCCAACAGCTCACTGGATGCCAAAGACACCTTCAAACAGGTAGCTAAGGAAGCTGTAGTGGCGGTTATCAATGCAACCATCATTTCCCTGCTAGTATACATTTATAATTTTATCCGGTTCGGAGCTACGGCTACGGTCACTTATTCCGTCTCCATCAGCCTCTTTGCAGTCGTCATGTTTGCCTCCATCTTCGGAACGCTAGTCCCCATGACTTTAGAGAAGCTGAAGGTTGACCCGGCCATTGCCACCGGCCCATTTATCTCCATCACCAATGACATTATAGGCATGATGCTGTACATGGGTATCACAGTCTTACTGTCATAAAAACAAGAAAATAGAAAAAAATCAAGGCAAATTGTATGAAGTAATCATTTTATTTCATTAATTTGTAGCCTAATGTAACCCGAACGGGAGGAACCCGTTTCTAAAAAAGTAAATACAATGACGGACACTCATGACACTAATCTCCCCGAAAAGCCGGTGGAATTAGAAGAAGAAAAGAAGACAGCAGAGGTTTCTGAACCGGCAACAACAGAAACTCCCGCTGAAGAAATCGTTTCTAAAAAGCCGGTAGAGTCAGTTCTGAAGCTCACGAAAGAGGAAATACTTGCCAAACTCAAAGAGGTGGTTGCAGACGTGGAGAACGTGGCAAAACCTGAAATAGACGGTTTGAAGCAATCTTTCTACAAGCTGCACAATGCTGAGCAGGATGCGGCGAGAAAACTGTTCATTGAAAACGGAGGCGCCGCGGAGAACTTTGTTCCACAAACAGACTGTGTGGAGGAAGAGTTCAAGAATATCATGTCCGTCATCAAAGAAAAAAGAAGTGCACTCACAGCCGAACTGGAGAAGCAAAAGGAAATGAACCTGCAGGTAAAGCTTTCCATCATCGAAGAGCTGAAGGAGCTGGTTGAATCTCCAGATGACGCCAACAAGAGCTATACGGAGTTCAAGAAACTACAGCAGCAATGGAACGAAGTTAAACTCGTTCCGCAAGCTAAGGTCAACGAGCTTTGGAAAAACTACCAATTGTATGTTGAGAAATTCTATGACCTTCTGAAACTGAACAATGAATTCCGCGAATACGATTTCAAGAAGAATTTGGAAATCAAGACACATCTCTGTGAAGCTGCCGAAAAGCTGGCGGATGAAGAGGATGTAGTTTCAGCTTTCCATCAGTTACAGAAGCTACATCAAGAATTTCGTGATACAGGGCCGGTAGCCAAGGAACTACGCGACGAAATCTGGGCACGTTTCAAAGCTGCCTCTACAACCGTAAACCGACGTCACCAGCAACATTTCGAAGCATTGAAGGAAGTGGAACAGCACAATCTTGACCAAAAGACTGTAATTTGCGAAATCATAGAAGCCATTGACTACAAAGAACTGACAAGCTTTGCTTCTTGGGAGAGCAAGACGCAAGAAGTCATCGCACTTCAAAACAAATGGAAAACCATTGGTTTCGCTCCGCAAAAAATGAACGTGAAGATTTTCGAACGTTTCCGCAAAGCGTGCGACGAGTTCTTCCGTAAAAAGGGAGAGTTCTTCAAGAGCCTGAAGGAAGGTATGAACGAAAACCTGGAAAAGAAGCGTGCCTTGTGCGAAAAAGCAGAAACTCTGAAGGACAGTACCGACTGGAAAGCAACCGCCGATGAACTGACCAAACTTCAGAAAGAATGGAAAACCATTGGTCCGGTAGCAAAAAAATATTCGGATGCCGTATGGAAACGTTTCATCTCCACTTGTGACTACTTCTTCGAACAAAAGAACAAAGCCACTTCTTCACAGCGCAGCGTAGAGCAGGAAAATCTGGAAAAGAAAAAAGCCATCATCGAGAAACTGAATGCTATCGATGACCAAATGAATACGGAGGAAGCTACCCAACTGGTACGCGACCTCATGAAAGAGTGGAACGGCGTAGGACATGTACCTTTCAAAGAGAAAGACCGAATCTATAAGCAATACCACAGCCAGGTAGACAAATTGTTTGAACGCTTCAACATCAGCGCCTCCAACAAGAAGCTAAGCAACTTCAAGTCGACTATCAGCTCCATTCAGGAAGGTAGTCCACAAGCCCTTTACCGGGAACGTGAGAAGCTGGTACGTGCCTTCGACAATATGAAGAACGAGCTCCAGACATATGAAAACAATCTCGGCTTCCTGACCACTTCTTCCAAGAAGGGAAATAGTCTGCTGACAGAAATCAACCGCAAGGTGGAAAAGCTGAAAGCAGATATCGAACTTGTAAAAGAAAAGATAAAAGTGGTGGACGAGAATATCAAAAATCAAGGATAACGCAACAAGATAAGACTTAATAAAAAAGTAGACCCGCCCCTACAGCTATACAGCCGTGGGGGCGGGTCTACTTTTTTATTAAGTCTTATCAATGATGGAACAGACGGATACCCGTGAACGTCATGGCAATGCCATATTTATCGCAAGTTTCAATCACATGGTCATCGCGTACAGAACCACCCGCTTGGGCAATGTAATCTACTCCACTCTTATGGGCACGCTCAATATTGTCTCCAAAAGGAAAGAATGCATCCGAACCCAAAGAAACACCTTTCAATGTATCCAACCAAGCCCGTTTTTCTTCACGGGTCAGCACTTCAGGTTTCTCCGTAAAGAACTGCTGCCAAACACCGTTAACCAGCACATCGTCATGGTCTTCACTGATATAGACATCAATCGTATTATCACGGTCGGCACGGCGGATTTTCTCTACCCATGGCAAATTCAACACCCTCGGATGCTGGCGTAAATACCAAATGTCGGCCTTGTTGCCCGCCAAGCGAGTACAGTGGATACGGCTCTGCTGGCCGGCACCAATACCGATAGCCTGACCGTCCTTCACATAGCATACAGAATTCGACTGCGTATATTTCAAAGTGATAAGGGCTATCATCAAATCACGTTTCGCTGCTTCCGGGAAATTCTTATTCCGAGTAGGAATATTCGCAAAGAGTTCATCTCCATTCAGCTTTATCTCATTACGTCCCTGCTCAAACGTGATACCAAAGACATCCTTATGTTCAATCGGGGCAGGCTTATAGCCGGGACTTATCTGAATCACATTGTAAGTTCCTTTACGCTTTTCCCTCAAGATAGCCAGTGCTTCGTCCGTATACCCCGGAGCAATAACGCCATCCGAGACCTCGCGGTTAATAAAACGTGCAGTAGCCTCGTCGCACACATCACTCAAAGCGATAAAGTCACCATAAGAAGACATACGGTCGGCACCGCGGGCACGCACATATGCGCAAGCAAGCGGAGAGAGCGGAAGATTATCCACAAAATAAATCTTCTTCATTATTTCGTCGAGTTCCAAACCGATGGCGGCCCCCGCCGGACTGACGTGCTTGAATGAAGTTGCAGCAGGCATACCGGTCGCCTCTTTCAGTTCCTTTACCAACTGCCATCCATTCAAGGCATCCATAAAATTAATATACCCTGGACGTCCGTTCAGAACCTCAATAGGTAACTCCCCCTCCTGCATGAAAATGCGAGCCGGCTTCTGGTTAGGGTTACAGCCGTACTTCAGTGCTAATTCTTTTGCCATAAAATTCTGCTTTAATGTTGAAATGCTACAAATTTACAGAATATTTCCGGCTTACAGAAGCCTTGTCACTGAATTTGCCACCGAATGCCTACACTGAAATTTTCGTACATGATTGAAAAGTAACGAAAAAACCACTAAAACTTGCGATTTTAGTGGTTTTTTGACTTAAATAAGCTGTTTGATAGTTGGGCTACCTGGATTCGAACCAGGAATGACAGGACCAGAATCTGTAGTGTTACCATTACACCATAGCCCAATTATTGTTATTTCCGTTTTGCGGTTGCAAAGATACAAAGATTTCTATAAATCAAAACAAAAACGAGTATTTTTTTCGCAAAAAACTGATAAGATACCGTAATCCAAAGGATTATATAACTAAAAAAAATCAAAAATTGAAAGAGTTTTCCTCTTTTGCGTGTTTGATATGAGAAATCAACGTATATTTGTCAACAGTTTTAATATAATACTGTATAATGAACGAAACGAAAAAACTGATTCAACAGATAACAGAAGGTATTCAAGATAAAAAAGGAAAAAAAATCGTCATCGCAGATCTGACAAAAATCGACGATACAATATGCAATTATTTCGTCATCTGCCAAGGAAACTCTCCCAGCCAAGTGACAGCCATTGTAGAATCCATCAGGGACTTCACACGCAAGGGTGCCGACACCAAGCCCTTTGCCGTAGACGGGCTGCGCAATGCCGAATGGGTAGCTATGGACTACCCGGACATATTGGTGCATGTCTTCCTGCCTGAAACAAGGGAATTCTACAATCTGGAACACCTCTGGGCAGACGCCAAATTAACTCAAATTCCTGATCTCGATTAATCAAAACGTATGGACAATAATACCAACAAGAAACCCAATAAAGTGAATATGCCCAAGTTCAACCTGAACTGGCTGTATATGATTATAGCAATGATGTTGCTGGGGTTGTACCTGACTAATGAAAGTGGTACGGCAACTAAAAATATTTCTTATGATGAATTCCAGCAATATGTACGAGACGGTTATATAAGCAAAGTCATCGGCTACGACGACAATTCTGTCGAAGCATACGTCAAACCGCAACACGTAGGAAACGTATTTCGTCAGGACTCCAGTCGCGTAGGTAAGAATCCGCTTATTACGACCGAGGCCCCTTCACGCGAGAGCCTGGGCAATTTCCTGCAAAAGGAAAGAGACGACGCCCACTTTGACGGTTCTATTAACTACGAAAAAAAACGGAACTACTTCGGTGCCATTCTGTGGCAGATTCTCCCTTTTGCATTCCTTATCGGTTTCTGGATTTTCATGTCCCGCCGCATGAGCGGTGGTGGAGGCATGGGTGGAGGTGGAGGCATCTTCAGCGTAGGAAAGTCCAAGGCCCAATTGTTTGAAAAAGGTTCCCCCATCAAGATTACATTCAAAGATGTGGCAGGACTTGCCGAAGCCAAGCAAGAGGTAGAAGAAATTGTCGAGTTCTTGAAAGAGCCCCAGAAATATACCGATTTGGGAGGTAAGATACCCAAAGGCGCTTTGCTAGTAGGCCCTCCGGGAACCGGAAAGACCCTGCTTGCAAAGGCTGTGGCCGGAGAAGCCAACGTACCTTTCTTCTCTTTGGCAGGTTCCGACTTTGTGGAAATGTTTGTCGGCGTGGGAGCTTCCCGTGTCCGCGATTTGTTCCGCCAAGCAAAGGAAAAAGCGCCTTGTATCGTGTTTATCGACGAGATTGACGCTGTAGGGCGTGCCCGTGCCAAAGCAGCCGCTATGGGTGGCAACGACGAGCGCGAGAACACATTGAACCAGTTACTGACCGAGATGGACGGTTTCGGCTCCAACAGTGGTGTTATCATCTTAGCCGCCACCAACCGTGTGGACGTTTTGGATAAGGCATTGTTGCGTGCCGGACGTTTTGACCGCCAAATACATGTAGACCTACCCGACCTTAATGAGCGTAAGGAAGTATTCGGTGTACACCTGCGCCCCATCAAGATAGACAATAGTGTGGATGTAGACCTTCTGGCACGCCAGACTCCCGGATTCTCGGGGGCAGACATTGCCAATGTATGTAACGAAGCAGCTTTGATAGCCGCCCGCCACGGCAAAAAGTTTGTCGGAAAGCAAGACTTCCTGGACGCTGTAGACCGTATTGTGGGTGGGTTGGAAAAGAAAACCAAAATCACTACCGAGGCCGAACGCCGTTCCATTGCCATACACGAAGCCGGCCATGCCAGTATCTCCTGGTTACTGGAATACGCCAATCCACTGATTAAAGTAACCATTGTACCCCGTGGACGCGCTTTGGGCGCGGCTTGGTATCTGCCGGAAGAACGGCAAATCACCACCAAGGAACAGATGCTTGATGAGATGTGTGCCACCTTGGGAGGACGTGCTGCCGAAGACCTATTCTTAGGTAGAATATCCACCGGAGCCATGAATGACTTGGAACGCGTGACCAAGCAGGCGTACGGTATGATTGCCTATCTGGGTATGAGCGAAAAACTCCCCAATCTCTGTTACTATAATAATGAGGAATATTCCTTCAACCGCCCGTATAGCGAAAAGACTGCGGAACTGATTGACGAAGAAGTGAAGCAGATGGTCAACGAACAGTACGAACGTGCCAAGAAAATATTGTCCGAAAACCAAGAAGGGCACAACCGGCTGGCACAACTGCTGATTGACAAAGAAGTAATCTTTGCCGAAGACGTTGAGCACATCTTTGGGAAACGTCCATGGGCTTCCCGCTCGGAGGAAATCAGTGCAAACAAGACTGCTGCCGAGCTAAAAAAAGCAGAGCAAGAAGAAGAGCAAAAAGCCATAGAAGCAGAAAAGGAAGTCAAGGAAGAAGAAGAAAAGCATGAAAAATAACTTTATCCAACGTGCCGTTACCGGCGTGTTATTCGTCATAGTATTGGTGGGCTGTATTCTTTACAGCCCCCTTTCGTTCGGTATACTGTTCACCATTATCAGCGCACTGAGCGTACATGAGTTTGCCCAATTAGTCAGCAAAAGCGGCGAAGTAAGCATTAACAAAACCATCACTGCATTGGGGGGAGCCTACCTTTTCCTTGCATTAATGAGTTTCTGTACCCAGCAGTCTGTAGGAGCACGGGTATTCCTTCCTTATTTGGGACTATTGCTCTACATGATGATTACGGAACTTTACCTCAAGAAAAAGAATCCGACGGATAACTGGGCCTACTCCATGCTAAGCCAATTATACGTGGCACTCCCCTTTGCCCTGCTGAACGTACTTGCTTTTCAAAATTCCTCGGAAACGGGCAGTGTAACCTATAACCCTATTCTACCGCTTTCCATTTTCGTATTTATCTGGTTGAGCGATACAGGTGCCTATTGCGTAGGTTCGCTGATAGGCAAAAACCGTCTGTTCGAACGTATCTCACCTAAAAAATCTTGGGAGGGCAGCATCGGCGGCGGAATATTCTCCATCGCTTCCTCTCTTGGCTTTGCACACTTCTTTCCATTTATGTCAGAATGGCAATGGGTAGGTCTGGCAATCGTTGTCGTCATTTTCGGCACTTGGGGCGATCTGACCGAATCACTCATGAAACGCCAATTGGGCATAAAGGATTCCGGTAACATTCTGCCGGGGCATGGAGGGATGCTCGACCGTTTCGACAGTGCACTGATGGCAATTCCTGCAGCAGTTGTTTATCTATATGCCTTGACGATGTTCTAACGACGACTCACATGACCAAACTTACATAAAACAAATATAAAAAGAGCACCCGGGCAAGGTGAATGACATCAAAATCCCGGGTGCTCTTTCTAACTATATACTCTCGCAAACTCTTTCTTACTTCAACTGCATATTGGACAAATCCACATTAGTAGTCAACTTTTCATTAGTACCCACAGTTTTCAAATCAAAGGTTACTTCCACCTCTCCATTCTCCTCTGAATTGAGTTTCAACTTGATACCTTTGGTTTCAAAGGGAATGTCCAGACTGTTCAGATTATAAGAAACAGCACCGGGGCTGCGATAACCCGTCAAGTCATCATAGTCGTTATAGCGGAGTTCCAAGTGGATGTATCCGTCTTCACCATACAAAGCATCATCTTCTTGCGGACGTACCAGACTGATGCGATGTTTATTATCAGCCGAAGACGGCAGGTTCTGCATGAAAAAAATGTTCATATAGCCACCGCTAATGGTAATGTCACCTTTATATATAAGTACGGAATCATTGCCGAACTCCTCTTCTGTTTCGGGAGTCAGCGTCTCCACCTCTTTCGTCAGAACATTCTGCAAGCGTAACAATTTCACAGCATGGTCATACCCTGCATAGTCGTCCCACAAAGGATTGAACATGGTAATCACACGCTGCCCATCCACAGCATCATACCACCCAATGTCCGTATTCACCGGCCAGAGTGTCCCCCAGACATCGCAGTTTAAATAAAAGGCATTTCCCGTAACACGCACAGTAGCCCACAAAGGCGGGGTGAAATCACCCAAAGAATATCCGTCGTTATCATCACATGATTGCAAAGCGGGCATCACTGCCAAACATATTGCCATAAATAACCAATGTAGCTTTTTCATAATCAAAGTCCTTTTCATTTGTTTCTGTATAGAAAATACAAAAGCCGGGCATTTACTGCACCGGCTTTTCCCATTTTAACAAATTCTTAATTTTTCGATTATTCTTCCCTCTTTCTCAGTAATGCCACCATCTCGCGGGCAGCATGTTTGGGTGCCCCTGCCTCTCCCAGACGGGATGCCATATACTCATATCCCTCGAGCATCTGACGGCGGTATTCCTTATCGTACAAAATGCGGTTCAGCTCCGAGCGTACCTGCTCTACCGTCATGGTATCTGCAACCAGCTCTTTCACCACCTCCCGGTTGGCTATGAGATTGACCAGGGAAATGTACTTCACTTTCAGTATATGCCGCTTCAGGAAAGCGATAACCTTTCCTATCGGAGTATGGTAGCACACCGCTTGCGGCACACGGAACAGAGCTGTTTCCAGCGTTGCCGTCCCCGAAGTGACCAGTGCAGCCTCTGCCTGCCTCAACAAAGGGTATGTCTTGTTGAAGATAATCTTCACGTCCGCCCCACCCACATAACGTTTATAATACTCGGGGGAAATACCCGGAGCACCGGCCAGCACCAGTTGATAATCGGGAAAAGAAGCTGCCGCACGAAGCATGTCGGGCAGATTGTCCTTGATTTCCTGCTTGCGGCTACCAGCCAGCAGAGCAATAATGGGTTTGGTAGGAAGTCCGTTTGCCCGGACAAAGTCGTCGAATGTCTCTGAGCTGGAAGCAAGAAAAGCCGTCACTTCATCCACTGTCGGATTGCCAACATAACGTATCGGATACCCGTGCTTCCCTTCAAAAAACTCCACTTCGAACGGTAGGATGGAGAACAGCTCATCTACATCCCGTTTAATATTCTTGATGCGGTATTCCTTCCATGCCCAAATCTTGGGAGAGATATAATAAAAGACAGGAATCCTCGTGTTGGCATGGACAAACTTGGCTATATCCAGATTAAAGCCCGGATAGTCCACCAAAATCAGCACATCCGGCTGCCACGCAACAATATCCTCCTTGCAGCGCTTCATATTGGCAAAAATGGTGCGCAGATGCAGCAATACGGGAATGAACCCCATATATGCCAACTCTTTGTAATGCTTCACCATCACACCACCCACTGCAGCCATGAGATCGCCTCCGAAGAAACGGAACTCCGCTTGCGAGTCCTCCTCCTTCAATGCAGCCATCAGATGGGAAGCATGCAGGTCACCAGAAGCTTCACCGGCAATCAAGTAGTACTTCATATCAATTGATAATTGTCAATTAATTCAGAACCATGTTTTCAGTTCATCAATCAAGCCGTATGCCGTTGCATCCACCGTGGTCGGGGTGATTGCCACATAACCGTTATCGAGTGCCCAATGGTCATTCTTCTCGTTTTCAGCATCGTTGTTCTCAAACTCACCGGTCAGCCAGTAGTAATGGGCATCTCCTCTATGGGCAAAGTTTTCCCATTCATTAGTCCATTGCCCTTTGGTTTGTTCGCAAATCTTCACACCCTTCAGTTCTTTGGTATCGGGGAAGTTGACATTGAGGCACGTCAACGGAGGGAGTCCTTTCTCCAATACCAGCCGGGTTATCTCTCGGATGTAAGGACCTGCAGGCTCAAAATCAGCGTTCGGCTCATGGCTGCAAAGAGAGAATCCAATGGAAGGCACTCCTTTCAGGCATCCCTCTATCACAACGCCCATCGTACCGGAATAATGCAGGTTTACGGAAGAATTGTCGCCATGATTGATGCCGCCTACCACCAAGTCGGGCTTGCGGTCGAGCACCGTATGAAAAGCCAGCTTCACACAGTCGGTCGGCGTACCGGAACACTTGTATACCGTCAGCCCAACATCCTTACGAACCAGCTGGTAGTGGATAGGTTCCGTTACTGTCAGCGCACACGCACTTCCAGAGCGGGGTGCATCCGGCGCCATTACCACAATCTCACCCAGCGGACGGAGGAATTTGATTAACTCGCTAATACCTTTCGCAATGATGCCGTCATCATTGGAAATCAATATCAAAGGTCTCTGATTTTCCATAACTTTCTTTTTTATTATCGTGCAAAAGTAGCTAAAAAGGCTTTAAACTGAATACTACAAAGATAATAATTCTTTTGTATTCAAAGATATTTTCAGAAAAGGCTAACTTTGTACCGACAATAATCGGAATATAATCATTCATAAAATCCATGCTATAATGAACACTTTTTGCCATCCTACCATTGCTGCACGTATCGAGACGGCAGCTGCCGCAATAATTCTGTTTCTAACAACCCTGACAAGTTGTGGCAGGAACAGTTCTCTCGAGCCACTTGACCAATGGAATGACGGGACATCTACGCTTCACACGGCAGACCCGGTCATTGCAGAAGGCCGGAAGCTCTTCAACGACAAAGAATACCAAAATTTCCGACTCACCGGAGAAGCCCTCACACAACCCGGCTCCGAAGCAGGCCTCCTCTTTCATACGGACGGCGAGTCCGGTTATGAAGTGATATTCCGTAACGGAGACATCGACGGCACACGCAAGAGCGGCTCACTCGCCTCGGTGCGCAACCTCTATCGCTCACTCGCAAAAGATGGAGAATGGTTTGACTTCGAGATAACCGTACGCGGACAAAACATCATTGTCTGCATTAACGGAACCGAAGTTGTCTGCTATACCGAACCCGAACATCCATATCGCACAGAGGAGCACGCCCGGCAACTGTTGAGTCAAGGTTCCATAGCCTTGCAAGGCATACACGGCGAAGTGTCATTCCGGAATCTCGCCATCGAACAGCTTGCCAAGGAAGCACGCAACGAAGCCGACACGCTTGCTCCGGTAGACGAGCGCACGGATGAGATAATCAGGCTACAGCAGCGCGATTTCCCAGTTATAGACTACCACGTTCACTTGAAAGGAGGGCTGACGAAGGAAACGGCACACGCCATGTCCATGAATTACGGTATCAACTATGGTGTCGCCCCCAATGCCGGAGAAGGAGGCGTAGGACGTATGCTGGCCGATAACAAAGAAGTGTACGACTATTTTAATGAAGTAAAAGGGATGCCATTCCTGTGCGGTGTACAAGGTGAGGGACGCAAATGGACGGCAACTTTCTCGCAGGAAGCCTTGGGAATTTTCGATTACCTGTTTACCGACGCCATGACCATCATAGACCACAAGGGACGTAATTCGCGCATCTACCGGGCCGAAGAAGCACTCTTTGATGACATTACGCTTGAACGGTATATGGACCACCTTGTCGACCAAACAGTCCTGATTCTGACCAACGAGCCTGCCGACATTTATGCCAACCCTACCTTCTTGCCCGACACTATGGCGAATGATTACGACAAGTACTGGACGGACGGACGCATTGAACGCGTATTGGATGTATTGCAACAACATGGAATCGCTCTGGAAATCAATGCACGCTACCGGATTCCCAGTTTCGAGATTATCCGTCGCGCCAAAGCACGTGGAATCAAATTCACATTCGGTACAAACAATGTCGATGCCGACTTCGGACGACTGGAATACTGCGCCGAAGCCATCAAGCAATGCGGCCTCACAGCCGACGATATATGGTTCCCGTCGATGAGCACACGCCGCTCCCGCCCCATTGTCATATACAACCGATTCGAGTAGCAGGGAACAACCGCTGTCATCTTCACCAACAGAAACGATACACCTATGGACATTCTTCTCATCATCTTGGGCATCCTCTGTCTGATTGTCGGATTGGCAGGCTGCATCCTGCCTATGATTCCGGGACCGCCCGTAGCCTATGCAGGCTTGTTGCTTCTACATTTCACGGACAAGGCGCAGTTTTCCACCACGCAGTTACTTCTATGGCTGGCAGCAGTCGTCCTTGTACAGATACTGGATTATTTCGTCCCGATGCTGGGCAGCAAATATAGCGGAGGCAGTCGGTGGGGAACGCGCGGCTGCCTCATAGGCACCATCGTAGGGTTGTTCTTCATGCCTTGGGGCATCATCCTCGGCCCCTTTCTCGGAGCCTTTGCCGGCGAACTGATGGGAGGCAGCAAGACAGACCAGGCCTTGAAATCGGGGCTGGGCTCGCTGCTTGGATTCTTGCTGGGCACAGTAGTGAAATGTGTCATATGTGCATACTTCTGCTGGGAGTTCGTCAAAGCCTTGGTCTGACACCATCTCCTCTCCTTCCGCCTGGGAACAACTTATCTGCCGACCGCAATCCACACAGTAGTCCATCTGCATGAGATGTGCATCTCGAGCAACATGAGATGCCCGTCTCAAACAACACGAGATGTACATCTCATGCAAGTAGAGAGAATAGTCCAAGCCAATGTCTTCCATTGGTTTACAAATCTTAATCTTCTGCAAGCGAGACAAAAAAACAGCTTCATTTCAAGATAAATACGTATATTTGCCCACTAAACAGAGAAAGAACGCTTTACGAGTAATTTACAGGAAGAAAAACAGCGGTAAACGTCTGTGAGTTATTAACAAAACAGCCGACTTATCAACCGTTTTTGCAATCTTTCTCCAAATTTGTAGGCGCTATCCGGAATTATCACTTATTTCGCTGCCAATAAATATTGAGATTATGGGAAAAATAATTGCTATGGCTAACCAAAAGGGTGGTGTAGGCAAGACTACGACGACGATCAACCTCGCAGCCTCACTCGCCACACTTGAAAAGAAAGTGCTCGTTGTGGATGCCGACCCTCAGGCCAATGCCTCCTCAGGATTGGGTGTGGACATCAAGCAGTCGGAATGTACTATCTACGAGTGCATTATTGACCGTGCAGACGTACGCGAAGCCCTTCATGACACGGAGATAGACACACTGAAGGTAATCTCCTCCCACATCAATCTGGTAGGTGCCGAAATAGAGATGCTCAATCTGAAAAACCGCGAAAAGATACTGAAAGAGGTACTCGCTCCGCTGAAGAATGAATTTGACTATATCTTGATAGACTGTTCCCCGTCTTTGGGCCTGATTACGGTCAACGCACTGACTGCCGCCGATTCAGTAATCATCCCCGTACAAGCGGAATATTTTGCACTAGAAGGCATCAGCAAATTGCTGAATACCATTAAAATCATCAAGTCCAAGCTGAACCCTGCCCTCGAAATTGAAGGCTTCCTGCTGACGATGTACGACTCGCGTCTGCGCCAAGCCAACCAGATTTACGATGAAGTGAAACGCCACTTCCAGGAATTGGTGTTCAACACCGTCATCCAGCGTAATGTGAAACTGAGCGAAGCTCCCAGCTACGGCCTGCCCACCATTCTCTATGACGCAGACTCAACCGGAGCCAAGAACCACATGGCACTTGCCAAGGAGCTGATAAGCAGAAACGAAAGAAGGGATTAGCGGTTAGGGATAAGGAATAAGCAGTTAGTGATTAATGATTAGGGGGTAGTGATAAATACCATATTTACAATACACAACAAAATCACCCCGTATGGCTAAATAGTAAATTGTAAATCGTCAACGTACCTATGTGTCAAAGATAAGAAATGTGTCATGACCGTAGGGAATAAATAGTAAATAAATAGATGGCACAAAGAAATGCATTAGGACGCGGGCTGGACGCCCTCTTCTCCATGGATGAAGTAAAGACCGAAGGCTCCTCTTCTATCAATGAAATAGAGTTGTCGAAGATTACGGTCAATCCCAACCAGCCCCGTCATGAATTCGACCCGGTTGCGTTGCAGGAGTTAGCTGATTCCATCTCCGAAATCGGCATCATACAGCCCATCACCCTGCGCAAGCTTAGCGACGACGAATACCAGATTATCGCCGGCGAGCGTCGTTTCCGCGCTTCGCAGCTTGCCGGACTGACCAGCATCCCCGCCTATATCCGCACTGCAGACGATGAGAACGTCATGGAAATGGCGCTCATCGAAAACATACAGCGCGAAGACTTGAACTCCGTAGAAATAGCTCTCGCTTACCAGCATCTATTGGAGCAATACGGGCTGACGCAAGAGCGCCTCAGCGAACGTGTAGGCAAGAAGCGCACCACCATCGCCAATTACCTGCGGCTGCTCAAACTGCCAGCTCCCGTCCAGATGGGGCTGCAGAACAAGCAGATAGACATGGGACATGCCCGCGCGTTGGTAACGCTCGGCGACCCCAAACTGCAAGTAAAGATTTTCGAGGAAATCCTGGAGCACGGGTATTCCGTACGCAAAGTGGAAGAAATAGTAAAGTCACTGAGTGAAGGCGAAACCGTGAAAAGCGGTGGTCGTAAGATTGCTCCCAAGCGCGCCAAACTGCCCGAAGAATTCAATATGTTGAAACAACAACTCTCGGGCTTTTTCAGCACCAAGGTGCAACTCACCTGCTCGGAGAAAGGAAAAGGCAAAATCAGTATCCCGTTCAATAACGAAGAAGAATTGGAACGTATCATCGGCATTCTTGATACGCTGAAGAAATAAATGAGAAAAAAAGGAAGAATATATCAGTTAGCCATTACCCTGCTGCTCTGTTTTTTACAGACGGCAGGGATTGCTATGTATGGTCAGGACCGTCCGCGTGCCGCTTCCAAGCGTGCGCAGCGGCATCAGACCGATACACTCAACACCGTGGTAAACCGGGACAGCCTCGCTGTTGCCGACAGTCTTGCGGCCGAAAACAAACGGAAGATGCTGGAAATGACCGCCAGCCCCGACCTGAAGGAACAGCCCGTACCTACAGACAGCCTGCAAAAGGCCATCGACCCCAAGCGATGGGTGCCCAACCCCACAAAAGCCACCTGGCTTGCCCTCGTCATTCCCGGCGGTGGACAAATCTACAACCGCAAATATTGGAAACTGCCCATCTTCTATGGAGGATTTGCCGGTTGTGCCTATGCCCTCACGTGGAACAGCAAGATGTACAAGGACTATTCGGCCGCCTACAAGGATGCCGTAAATGGTAATTTCAACTCCAGTACCATTACCGACCTGCTGCCTCCCAACTATAACTATACCGAAAGCCAGCTGACGGAGACACTGCGGAAGCGTAAGGACACCTTCCGACGATACCGCGACTTGAGCATCTTCGCCTTTATCGGTGTATATCTATTGTCCGTTGTCGACGCATACGTAGACGCAGAACTGTCCAACTTCGACATCACCCCCGACCTCAGCATGAAAGTGGAACCTGCCATAATCAACAGTCAGATGACCGGTTCCTCTAATAAGAACGTCGGCGTGCAATGCAGTTTCCGATTCTAAAAACGAAAATTAAAGCATAAATTATTACCTAATGATACACAAGGCCATATATATGAAAAGAATTATTCTCGGTTCCTCGCTTCTGTTTTGCGCCCTCTTCGCCGTTCCGGCCATGCATGCGCAAGAAAGCGTGGAAGTACTTATCCGCGAAAACGGTACAGAACGCCAGGAATCCATCGAGCTGCCCAAAAGCATGACCTATCCGCTGGACAGCCTGCTCAATGACTGGAAAGCCAAGAATTACATAGACTTGGGAAAAGACTGCAGCACCTCTACCGTAAACCCGATGTTCAGTGACTCTGTATACATAGACCGGTTGTCGCGCATGCCGACCGTCATGGAAATGCCGTACAACGAGATTGTACGCAAATTCATCGACATGTATACCGGACGCCTGCGCAACCAAGTTGCCTTCATGCTGAGCGCCTGCAACTTCTATATGCCCATCTTCGAAGAAGCGCTGGATGCCTACGGTCTGCCGCTCGAGCTGAAATATCTGCCCATCATAGAATCCGCTCTCAACCCTTCTGCCGTATCCCGCGCTGGAGCTTGCGGACTATGGCAGTTTATGCTCGCCACCGGGAAGATATACGGACTGGAAAGCAATAGCCTCGTAGACGAACGCCGCGACCCGATAAAGGCAACCTGGGCGGCAGCACGCTACCTGAAGGACATGTACGACATTTACAAAGACTGGAACCTGGTGATTGCCGCCTATAACTGCGGTCCGGGCACCATCAACAAAGCCATCCGTCGTTCGGGAGGGAAAACCGATTATTGGGAAATCTACAACTATCTGCCCAAAGAGACACGTGGCTACGTGCCCGCCTTCATTGCCGCCAACTACGTAATGACCTACTACTGCAAGCACAACATCTGCCCCATGGAAACCGACATTCCGGAAGCAACCGATACGGTGCAGGTAAGCCGTAACCTTCATTTCGAACAGATTTCCGACCTATGCGGCATCAGTCTGGATCAGATAAAGAGTCTGAATCCTCAATTCAAGAAAAGTATCATCCCCGGAGAGAGCAAGCCACAGACGCTACGCCTCCCCATCAATTATATCAGTGCCTTCATCGACAAACAAGATACAATCTATGCCCACCGCAGCAATGAGCTGTTCAAGAACCGCAGAGTCGTGGCCGTTTCCAATACACGCCCGACGGCACGCAGCAGCAAAAGCAGTACCACTACGGGGAATGTCACTTACTACAAGATACGCAAGGGTGACAATCTCGGCAGCATTGCACGAAAATACGGCGTCACAGTCAATCAGTTAAAAAGTTGGAATGGATTGCGTAGTACCAGAATCTCCGCAGGAAAGCGTTTGAAGATTTATAAATAAAGACATAAACGCTTGGCCGGTGTTGAAAATTGCTTATTTTTGCAAAAAGTGAAGTGAAGAAAGGAGAAAGCAGTATATGGAAGAAAATATAAGTCAGAAGGAAAAGGAAAAAGCCGAAGAGGAAATGATCGAACAAGCATTCCAAGAACTGTTGAACGACTATTTGGCCACCAAACACCGCAAGCGCGTCGAAATAATAACCAAAGCATTCAACTTTGCCAACCAGGCGCATAAGGGCATCAAGCGTCGTTCCGGCGAGCCCTACATCATGCACCCCATTGCTGTGGCAAAGATTGTCTGTAATGAGATAGGACTGGGGTCTACTTCCATATGCTCGGCATTGCTGCACGATGTGGTGGAAGACACTGACTACACCGTAGAGGATATCGAAAACATCTTCGGTCCCAAAATCGCCCAGATTGTAGACGGGCTGACAAAGATTTCCGGCGGTATCTTCGGCGACCGTGCCTCGGCGCAGGCGGAGAACTTCAAGAAGCTGCTGCTCACTATGTCCGACGATATCCGGGTTATCCTCATCAAGATAGCCGACCGTCTGCATAACATGCGTACACTCGGCTCCATGCTGCCCAACAAACAGTTCAAGATTGCAGGCGAAACACTCTACATCTATGCTCCTCTCGCCAACCGCCTCGGCTTGTACAAAATCAAGACAGAACTGGAAAACCTGAGCTTCAAGTACGAACATCCGGAAGAGTACCACGAGATAGAAGAGAAACTGGAAGCCACCGCTGTGGAGCGCGACAAGGTATTCAATGAGTTCACCGCTCCGATACGGGCGCAACTGGACAAAATGGGACTGAAATACCGTATCCTTGCCCGTGTAAAGTCCATCTACTCCATCTGGAACAAAATGCAGACCAAACATGTCCCCTTCGAGGAAATCTATGACCTGCTTGCTGTCCGCATCATCTTCGAGCCTCGCAATATAGAGGAAGAGCTAAACGACTGCTTCGACATCTACGTCTCCATATCCAAGATATACAAGCCCCACCCCGACCGCCTGCGCGACTGGGTGAGCCATCCCAAAGCCAACGGCTACCAAGCCCTGCACGTCACCCTTATGGGTAACAACGGGCAATGGATTGAAGTACAAATCCGCAGTGAGCGTATGAATGACGTTGCCGAACAAGGCTTTGCCGCCCACTGGAAATACAAAGAAGGCGGAGGCAGCGAAGATGAAGGCGAACTGGAGAAATGGCTGCGTACCATCAAAGAAATTCTGGATGACCCGCAACCGGACGCCATCGACTTTCTCGATACCATCAAACTAAACTTGTTCGCGTCGGAAATTTTCGTCTTCACCCCGAAAGGCGACCTCAAGACCATGCCGCAGAACTCTACGGCACTGGACTTTGCCTTCTCCTTGCATACCGACATCGGCAGCCACTGCATCGGCGCCAAGGTAAACCACAAATTGGTCCCCCTAAGCCACAAACTGCAAAGCGGTGACCAGGTAGAGATATTGACCTCCAAATCGCAACGCGTGCAGCCGGAGTGGGAAGTATATGCCACCACTGCCCGTGCCCGTACCAAGATTGCCGCCATCTTGCGTAAAGAAGCAAAAGCCTATCAAAAAGAAGGTGAAACCATACTGAACGAATTCTTCAAAAACGAGGATATACGTATGGATGATGCCGCTCTGGACAAACTGACCAGGCTGCACGGCTTCCACACCCGCGACGAGTTGTTCGTTGCCATTGGTAACAAGCGGGTTGTGCTGGGCGATGCCGACAAGAATGTGTTCAAGGAAAAACAGAACAGCAACTGGAAGAAGTTCCTGACCTTCTCCTTCGGTAACAAGGACAACAAGGATGCCAAAGAACAACCGGAAGAGAAAGCACCGCAAGAGAAAATCAACACCAAGCAGATTCTGAAGCTGACGGAAGAGACCATCTCAAAGAACTATATCATGGCTGACTGTTGCCACCCCATTCCGGGTGACGACGTACTGGGATACATCGACGAACAGAACCGTGTTGTCATCCACAAGCGCCAATGCCCCGTTGCCACCCGCCTTAAAAGTAGCTACGGAAACCGTATCATCGCCACCGAATGGGACACTCACAAGGATTTGTCGTTCCTCGTCACCATATATATAAAAGGTATAGACAGCATGGGATTGCTGAACGAAGTGACCCAAGTCATCTCCCGCCAGCTCAACGTGAATATCCGTAAACTGACCATCGAAACCAACGATGGCATCTTCGAAGGAAAGATACAGCTCTATGTACACGATGTGGACGACGTGCGCACTATCTGCAATAATCTGAAGCAGATACAGAATATAAAACAAGTGACGAGAGTAGAGGAATAAACGGAGTGGTATTCTACTTCAGTCCTTGGATATTTTCCTTCAAGTTCTCCACATCCTCGTAGGTAAACTCATCCAATGCCAGTTTCATGCCTACCAGTTCTTCGCGGATAGCTCTGAGGCGATCTACGATTTCAAAGTTACGTATCGTAGCTTCCTTATTGTCTTTTATCCGTTGGCGGGCGCCGGGCAAGGTCATCCCGCGCTCCTTCACCAGATGATAGATAAGTTTCACTGTCTCAATGTCCTCCTTACGGTACTGGCGTATTCCCCGCCCTCCTTTCTTCGGATTGAGTTGCGGAAACTCCTTTTCCCAGAAACGGAGCAGCGATTCGTTGACGTCGAACATGGCAGCCACCTCACTGATGGAGTAATATAACTTCAAATTCTTATCTGTATTCAACATGATGTAATCCTTTCTTTATCAATCATCCGTCAATCAAGCACCTTACCATTGTTCGCAGCAATCTGTATCATGCGGTCATAATCCTCAGCACTGAGGTCCATAAAGTAGTAGTTGACGGGATTCACAACCTTTCCCTTGACGTGTACTTCGTAGTGCAAATGCGGACCAGTGCTCTTGCCCGTACTGCCTACCCCGCCAATGACCTCACCACGTACCACTTTCTTGCCTAACTTCGTCCGGAAATCGCGCAAGTGTGCATATACTGTCTGGTAACCGAATCCGTGATCTATCACGATTCTATTGCCATAGCCCGATTGCCAGCCCATCTGCACCACAGTACCGTCTCCCGTGGCATAGACGTCTGTACCCTGAGGAGCCGAAAAGTCCATACCCTCATGGAACTTGCTGGTACCATAAATGGGGTCGATACGCGTACCGTAACCGGAAGCAGTCTTACGGAGGTCCTTGTTCGAAACAGGCTGTATGGCAGGAATGCAACGCAGCATTTCATCATGATTCTTGCACATCTCCACCACGTCATCGAAAGAGCATGACTGAATATAGAGCTGCTTCGTCAGCATGTCCATCTTCTGGGTGGTATTGATAACCAGGTCAGAGTTTGCCATATCCATCAGATGCTCATAGCGGTTGGTGCCGCCATATCCAGCCTGACGGATGGCAGAAGGAATAGGGTCGGCCATGAAAATCACCCGGTACAGATTGTCGTCACGCTGCTGTATGTCCTGCAGCACTCCCATCGCCTCGTCCAGCCGACGGGAGAGCACGTTGTACTGCGCCTGCAGTTTGCTGTTCTCCTTCCGCAGCTCCTTCTCCGACGGAGAACCGAAGATAAGCAGCAATACGATGAAACTGCCCGCACCCAGCCCCATACCGATGAACAAACGGCGGAGAATGCTCAACGCCCGCTGCCTCACGGTAGGATAAATACGGTCATACGTCTGCGTCTGGGGATTATAAATGTAGTAAACTTTGCGCATCTTAGGAAATATTTCGCTTGTCAATGCGACAAAAGTAATAAAAACAAGCTATCTTTGCACAGTTTTTTCAAGAATATTAAGACTAAGTAGCAAGTAGTTAGTAGTAAGAAACGGACAAAAAACGACAGAAGAAGATAAATCAAATTAGAATCAGATAAATCAATAGAGAGTATGTTGACTGCAAACGAAATCAGAGACTCTTTCAAGAGTTTCTTCGAAAGTAAAGGTCACCAGATAGTGCCTTCGGCCCCGATGGTGATTAAGGATGACCCCACGTTGATGTTCACCAATGCGGGAATGAACCAGTTTAAAGATATCATTTTGGGCAACCACCCGGCGAAATACAAAAGAGTTGCTGACTCGCAGAAATGCCTTCGCGTAAGCGGAAAACACAACGACCTGGAGGAAGTAGGTCACGATACCTACCACCACACCATGTTCGAGATGCTGGGCAACTGGTCGTTCGGCGACTACTTCAAGAAAGAAGCCATCTCCTGGGCATGGGAGTATCTGGTGGATGTATTGAAACTCGACCCCAAAGACCTCTACGCCACCGTATTCGAAGGTAGCGCCGAAGAAGGACTGGAACGCGACAACGAAGCCGCTTCTTACTGGGAGCAGTTCTTGCCGAAAGACCACATTCTGAATGGCAACAAACACGATAACTTCTGGGAAATGGGTGATACGGGACCGTGCGGTCCGTGTTCGGAAATCCATGTGGACTCCCGTTCGGAAGAAGAGAAGGGCAAAGTACCCGGCAGCCAGCTGGTGAACAAAGACCACCCGCAGGTGATTGAAATCTGGAACCTCGTGTTCATGCAGTTCAACCGCAAGGCAGACGGCAGCCTGGAAGGACTTCCCGCCAAGGTTATCGACACCGGCATGGGCTTCGAGCGACTGGTGCGCACACTGCAAGGAAAGACCTCCAACTACGACACCGACGTGTTCCAACCGATACTGAAAGCCATCGGAGACATAGCAGGCAAGAAGTACGGCGACGATGAGAAGTCGGACATCGCCATGCGTGTGATTGCCGACCACATCCGTACCATCGCCTTCTCTATTACCGACGGACAGCTTCCAAGTAATGCCAAAGCAGGTTATGTCATCCGCCGTATTCTCCGCCGTGCCGTTCGCTACGGCTACACGTTCCTCGGACAGAAGCAGGCATTCATGTACAAGCTCCTCCCCGTACTCATCGAGAACATGGGTGCCGCTTATCCCGAACTGAATGCACAGAAGGAACTGATTGCCAAAGTTATCAAGGAAGAAGAAGATTCCTTCCTCCGCACTTTGGAGACGGGTATCCGCCTGCTGGAAAAGACCATGGCAGACGCCAAAGCCGCCGGCAAGAACAAAATCAGCGGAAAGGACGCCTTCACTTTATATGACACCTTCGGTTTCCCGCTTGACTTGACGGAGCTGATTCTCCGCGAAAACGGCATGACTGCCGACATCAAGGAGTTTGACGCCGAAATGCAACAGCAAAAACAACGTGCCCGCAATGCCGCTGCCATAGAGACCGGTGACTGGATTACGCTGAAAGAAGGTACCACTGAATTCGTGGGATATGACTATACGGAATACGAGACATCCATTCTGCGCTACCGCCAAGTGAAGCAGAAGAACCAGACCTTATATCAGATTGTACTGGACAAGACTCCATTCTACGCCGAAAGCGGCGGTCAGGTAGGCGATACCGGTGTATTGGTAAACGAGTTCGAAACCATCGAAGTAGTAGACACCAAGAAGGAAAACAACTTGCCCATCCACATCACCAAGAAGCTGCCCCAACATTTGGAAGCTCCGATGATGGCATGCGTAGATACCGACAAACGTGCTGCTTGTGCTGCCAACCACTCTGCCACCCACTTGCTGGATGCCGCACTGCGCGAAGTATTGGGCGAACATGTAGAGCAGAAGGGCTCTTTGGTTACACCAGACTCCCTGCGTTTCGACTTCTCACACTTCCAAAAGGTGACGGACGAGGAAATCCGCAAGGTGGAACACATCGTTAATGCAAAGATTCGCGCCAACATACCTTTGAAGGAATACCGCAACATTCCTATCGAAGAAGCCAAAGAACTGGGCGCCATCGCTCTGTTCGGCGAAAAGTACGGCGACCATGTACGCGTTATCCAGTTCGGTTCTTCCGTAGAGTTCTGTGGTGGTACACATGTGGCTGCAACCGGAAACATCGGTATGGTGAAGATTATCTCCGAAAGCTCCGTGGCTGCCGGTGTGCGCCGTATCGAAGCCTACACGGGTGCACGCGTGGAGGAATTGATGAACACCATCGAGGACACGCTGCACGACCTGAAGGCGCTCTTCAACAACGCACCCGACCTTGCCGGAACCATCCGCAAGTATATCGACGAGAACGCCGGACTGAAGAAGCAGGTAGAGGACTTCATGAAAGAGAAAGAAGCACAGCTGAAAGAAAGACTGCTGAAGAACGTGCAGGAAGTCAATGGCGTTAAAGTCATCAAGTTCTGTGCCCCGCTGCCGGCAGAAACAGTGAAGAACATCGCCTTCCAGCTGCGTGGCCAGATTACGGAAAACTTGTTCTTCGTGGCCGGAACAGAAGCCGAAGGCAAGCCGATGCTGACCGTCATGCTGAGCGACAACCTTGTGACAGGTGGACTGAAAGCCGGTAACCTGGTGAAAGAAGCCGCCAAACTTATCCAAGGCGGTGGCGGTGGCCAGCCCCACTTTGCAACTGCCGGCGGTAAGAATGTTGATGGACTGAACGCTGCCATTGACAAAGTATTGGAATTGGCAGGATTATAATCGAAAATAATTGGCGAAACACTTGACATCGCCTCTGCGATGTTGTATATTTGTAACGTCATTTTTTAGATATTTAAAAATTAAACTACCGGGAAAGGAGGAGCATTGCTTCTCCTTTTCTTTTTACCCTCCACAGTATTCCATTTGAAATGCCACATGCCGGCTCCCCAAACTCCACACCTTACCATCCTAAATGCCACACCTTAGCAAGTGAAATGGCTGGCATTTACCCTCCAAAGCCCTGGGGTTTCCGTGAAAAGCCCTGAGGTTTGGGACAGTGAAGTGGAGGGAACGGATGATTAGTCCAGAACAAACAGACAATACATTCGAAGCAAACGAATGATGCATACAGAACAGACAGATGATGCACAACAGAAACAAAAACGGGAAGCCTAAGCCTCCCGTCTGTTAATCTTTCGTAAATCTACTCTTGACAAGATTTTCACTAAAACCTCATTCCGTCCGAAGTAGAAACATCTCGCGATAAACCACCAGTGCACCTTCGGGCAACAAACCGGAAGGACAGAAAGGAGTTACATTTTCCGCAAGTACACATTTACCATTTCCCGAGACCGTCCGCGTAAAGAGCCTCTTCTCTCCATTATAAGTAAACTGCCACAGTGCATATGTATCTCCGTTCTCATCTTCCACTGGAACTGTCTCGTATATTCCCATTAGCGGTTCCTCCTCTTTCCCCGTCGGATAGATTTCCAATACACCTTTCCACATACTATTGGAGAAATCTTCGGGTACCAGCACATAATACCCGCCATCCTTCACCCAAGGACGCTCGGCAAGCGCCTTAGAGACATCACTCAGCAGTTCCGTCAGTGCACCATTACTGATACCATACTCGGAGCCCATCTTCGTCAACGTATATTGCCTGCGACCTTTCACCGTGATGCGCAGTTGGGTCTCCTCACCGGAACCATCCATCACCTTCACAATCGTCTCTCCCTCTGCCAACGGATGAATTTTGATACGCTGATAACCGTTGACCTCATCGGTAAAAGTCACGGAAGCCACCGACTCATGTTCGTTAATCACATTATAGGAACCGTCACCACCGTCAATGCCCAGCACTGTATCTTCGTTTGTTTCAGAAAGATAATAAGAAAGATTAGACACCAGATTATCACATGTCCCAATCTGATAAATAGGCTCCACGCCTTCGAAAAGTACCATGCTCCGGTAATCGTCCTCGCAACCGGAAGCGGTAAACAGCAGTGCTATCAAGGCAAAGAGAGAATATAGCTTCTTCATACTTGTTCTGTTATAGTTGTTCTATCTACAAAAATACAAAAAATACCGGAATACTGCATCGGTACCCCTCTCTTTTTCAAACGATTTGTTCTTTCGGATAGTTCACCAAGTAGAGCGTTCCCGTGGCACGGGTAAAAGCCGTATAGAGCCAACGAAAGTAATCGGGTGTCAAATATTCGTCCGTCATATAGCCCTGGTCCAGAAATACATTCCTCCACTGCCCGCCCTGCGCCTTGTGGCAAGTCACGGCGTAGGCATACTTCACCTGCAAAGCATTGTAATACGGGTCTGCCTTCATCTTCTTCATCCGCTCACGCTTCACGGTGATGTCGGCATAGTCTTCGAGGACGGAATAGAAAAGCCGGTCGTTCTCTGCCTTAGGCAGCGCAGGCGAGTCGGTATGCAGCGTATCGAGCAGCATGTTCACTTCCAGTTCAAAGTCGTTATAGTCAGGAAAGACCAGCGTCACGTCCGCAAAGCGGAAACCATACAGCTCCCGCGTACGGCGCACGCGGCGCACTACGGCAGTCTCACCGTTGGCAATGAAGTCCATCTCCTTCTCTTTTTCCGTCCAGAAGTAGTTATTTTTCGCCACCATCAACAAATCACCGGTGTTCAATTCATCCTCACGCCAGAGAATCTGCGCACGGATGCCCTTGTTGTAGATGTTCGCCCGCTTATTGGAACGGCACACCACGATGGTTTCATCCAGCCCGTCGCGGTCGTAGCAAGAGCTCAGCGTCTCTATCAGCTCATTACCGGGCAGAACTTTAATATCGGCAAACCCCGAAACCTTTATCTTTGGCAGGCTGTAACAATCGTCTTCCGCTATCAACTGCCTCAGGCGGGTGGCATTCCACAAGATACCCGACTGCTGCTCCTGACGCACTACCTGCGTCAAATCCACCTCCACCACTTCCAGCCCGTAGCCTTTCAAGGCATCGGCAAAGAGGGCAGGACTCTGCTCCTCCCCCACTGGCGGCAGCTGTGCCGTATCGCCCATCAGCAGCAAACGGCATCCCTGGCCGGAATAGACAAACTGCACCAGGTCGTCCAGCAACCTGCCCGTGCCGAACATGGAACCGGACAGTCCCTCATTGGAAATCATCGAGGCCTCATCCACTATATAGAGAGTGTGAGTTGTCAAATTATCGTTCACAGAAAAATTGCTCAGCTCGTTGGAGAAAGATTGCTGTCTATAGATTTTTTTATGAATTGTAAACGCCGGATGCCCCGCATACGATGAAAAAACTTTTGCCGCCCGCCCGGTTGGTGCCAGCAATACCGACTTCTGTTGCAGCTTATCCAACGTCCGCACCAAGGCACCGACCAACGATGTTTTACCCGTCCCCGCATAACCACGAAGCATAAAAACCACCTCGCTACAAGGTGATAGAAGGAACTCCGATAAAGATTTTACAGCAATTTCTTGCTCAGGAGTTGGTTGGTAAGGAAAATTTTCCTTAATTTGCCTTTCTAAATAGTTATTTATCATTTTTGTAACAGAAAAAAGTAAAGGGAACTATCGTTTTTAAATTAATTTCTTTTATTTTTGCGGTGCGAATATAACAACTAAAAAACATATTTATCATGAAAACAGTATTTAATGTCATTTTAGGCTTATGTGCTTTGGTGCTAATTTATATTTGTTACGCCAGCATTATGGGTCCTATCAACTTTGAAAAAGCAAAGAAGCACAGAGATGCAGCTGTCATTGCACGTCTGATTGACATCCGTAAAGCACAATTGGAATATCGTACTTTACATGACCAGCAATATACTGCAAGCTTCGACTCTCTGATTGACTTTGTTAAAAACCAGAAACTTCCGTTCATCTTCAAGCAAGGAGAACTGAACGATAAGCAGCTGGAAGACGGTCTGACTGAAAAGAAAGCCATCAACATCATCAATAAAGCCAAGAAGACCGGCAAATATGATGAAGTAAAGAAATGGGGATTGGAAAACTTCAAACGTGATACCTTGTGGGTAGCCGTATTGGACACTATCTTCCCGAAAGGTTTCAACCCCGATTCAATGAGATATGTTCCCTTCGGAAACGGTGCACAATTCGAAATGGCCATCAAGAACGATACAGCCAAATCCGGTGCTCCTTTCTGTTTGCTCGAAGTGAAGACTCCGTATGAAGTTTACTTGAACGGTCTGGATAAGCAGGAAATTGCTAACATCAAGGACGTACAAACCAAACTTGGCAAGTACTGCGGTCTGATGATTGGTAGCTTGGAAACAGCTAACAACAACGCCGGTAACTGGGAATAATCTCACCCCGACAAACGTATGATAGAAACGACTGATTTCAATAAATCGGAACAGTATACATTATCCATCCGTCTCAGCACGGATGGATTTTCTTTTTCTGTGTTCAATCCTCTGGGCGACGGTGAGTTTTCTTACTACGACCGTGAAGTGGATGAGTCCCTCTCCCTCACTGCCAATCTGAAACAGACTTTCCGCGAGCTGGAGTGGCTGAAACGCCCCTTCCGCCGTGTCAATGTGCTCATGGCAGACAAACGCTTCACGTTCATTCCCCTGGAGTTCTTCGAAGACGAACAAACGGAAATCATCTTCTATCACAACCACCCTAAACGGGAAAATGAAACCGTACAATACAACATACTGCATAAGAACAACACTGTCGTACTGTTCGGCATGGATAAGAGTGCCTGTTCCTTCCTTCGCGAACAGTATCCCGGTGTCAAGTTCTATTCCCAAGCCAGCCCCTTCATTGAGTTCTTCTCTTCAAAGAGCCGCTTGGGCAACAGCCGGAAAATGTATGCACACTTGCGAAAAGATGCCGTAGACGTATACGGCTACGAGCGCGGACGCCTGCTTCTAGCCAATTCCTTTGAGTGCAGAAGCACACCCGACCGTGTCTACTACCTATTATATATATGGAAACAACTCGGCTTCGAGCAGGAGCGCGATGAGCTGCACCTAACCGGTGACCTGAACGACAAAGAGCTGCTACTGCCCGAACTGCGAAAATTCATCCGGCAGGTATTCATCATGAATCCCGCCACTAATCTTGACCTGCAAGCCATAACCCTATGCGAGTAATCAGTGGAATATACAAAAGACGACGTTTCGACGTGCCCCACTCCTTCAAGGCACGCCCCACCACAGACTTTGCCAAAGAGAATCTGTTCAATGTACTCTCCAACTACATGGACTTTGAGGACGGCATCCGTGCCCTCGACCTATTTGCCGGTACGGGCAGCATCAGCATCGAGCTTGTGTCCAGAGGCTGCGACCAAGTAATCAGCGTGGAAAAAGACCGCGACCACTATGCCTTCATCTGCAAGATTATGCAGGAATTAAAGACGGACAAGTGCCTGCCCATACGCGGTGACGTATTCAAATACCTCAAAAGCGGACGGGAGCAATTCGACTTTATCTTTGCCGATCCTCCCTACGAACTTGCCGGGCTGGAAACTTTGCCCGACCTTATCTTCGAAAACAACCTGCTGAAAGAAGACGGCCTCTTCGTTCTGGAACACGGGAAGAAAAACAGTTTCGAAGGACATCCGCACTTTGTGGAGAGAAGGGTGTACGGTAGCGTGAACTTCACGTTCTTTAATTGATAATTATCACAATTACAAAAGCGGCGCCATCAGCCGCACCACACTCTCTGCAGCCTTACGATACCAAGGGCGCTTCACCCAGTTCTTCAGGAATACCTGTACGCAGTCGCGCTGATCTTGGAGGAAGATTTCGCGCATCTGAAGCGCTGTTTCTGTGTCATAGATGAAGGCATTCACCTCAAAGTTATGTTCAAAACTGCGAAAATCCACATTCGTGGAGCCTACCGTGGACAACTCATCATCCGAAACCATCAGTTTGGAGTGTAGGAAGCCCTTCTTATAGAAATAGACCTTGACTCCCGAATAGAGCACATCTGCCAGATAAGAGCAGGAGCCCAGATGTGTCAAGCGATTATCAGCACGCATGGGCAGCATCAGACGCACATCCACACCTGATAAGGCAGCTGTCTGCATGGCAACAAGTACGGCTTCGGTTGGCAGGAAGTAGGGAGTCTGGATATAGAAGTATTTCTTCGCGCTGGAAATAGATATGGCAAGGCCCTGCATAATGTCTTTCCATGGGCCCACGGGCTCACTCGTTACAATCTGTGCCAAGGAAGTACCGTAGTTTTCTATTTTCGGGAAATAGCGGGTAGACGTAATCAGTGTACGGTCCACAAAGTACCAATCGAGCAGGAAGGCGGTCTGCAATCCGTGAACAGCCTTGCCCTCCAGCAGCAGATGTGTGTCCCGCCAGATGCCCCATGAGAATCCGCGCATATAGCGTTCGGCAAGATTCATCCCCCCCACAAAGCCGATGTGCCCGTCAATGACAACTATTTTCCGATGATTACGATAATTCACCTTGCTGGTAAAAAGCGGAAAACGTACCTTCAGGAAGCTGCGTACCTCGATACCGGCCTCGCGCATCTCTTCAAAAAAACGGTTGGGAACATGCCAGCAACCCACATCATCATAAATCACACGTACCTCTACCCCGGCACGCGCCTTTTCCATCAGGACATCACGCACCAAGCGCCCGATGGCATCGTCCTCAAAGATATAGAATTCCATGTGGATATGCTTCGTTGCTTTCCCCAATTCGCGCAGCAGGGATTGCAGCATGGAGAGCCCCAGGGTATAGACTTCCACCCGGTTTCCATCGAAGGGGAAAGCCTGGTTGGTATTACGGAACAAAGATATGAGACGGCTGTAATTGATGGGAAGCGTACATGAATCCTGCGCCAGATATTCCGCCATAGGTTTCTTCAACAAGCGGCTGTAACTCTTCTTCCCTATCATGCGCACACGGCGCTGACTACGCCCGAAGAAGAAGTAAAACACCAGCCCCACGATAGGAAGGAACATCAATACCAGTATCCATGCCATGGTTTTCACCGGATTGCGGTTGTCGAGGATAATGACGACAATCGTTCCGATGATGGCACCGAAATAAACAATGTCGAAGGCTATCGTAGCAATCTGGCTGGCAATGAAGTTCCAATCAAGCATGTTCACAGACAATTAAGTGTGAAACAAATGTAGGAAAAAGAAATGAAGTACAAAAAATGAAATGAAAGAAAAAGAAAAGGAAAATCACAAAGACACAGAGATACAGAGAGCTTATATAATATAAAGAATAAGCTCTGTGCCTCTGTGTCTTTTACAAACCTTATACAGAAAAGGATTTTAGAACGGCCTATGCCCTCCGAAACGGCCAGGACCATGCCCCGGACCAAAGCCCGGACCACCGAAGCCACGTCGACCCTGCATCTTGTCGCGTGCGGCCTTGCTGCCGAAAATATTCAGACGATAGATGAAGTGAAGCATGCAATAGCTGTTCACGCCGTTATATTCGTACACCGAGCGACCGCTTGCAGTCAGCGAACGACTGATGTTGCTCTGCCTCTTCAGAATGTCGTACATCTCGAAGCTGACAGTGGCATTTCCTTTCAGAAAAGTCTGCGACAACTGCGCATTCCAGATAAGCTCATTACGGTTCATACTACTGTCCGTATATCCGCGACGGCTCTGATTGGCAATGTTGGTAAAGAGCGTCATGTTCCACGGCATGGAAATCTGCGTATTGGCACCGTAGGAGAAGGTATAGGGCTCCTGGTTATTGTCAGGCGTCAGTTTATCCTTCTCTATTGAATAGGAAATGCTTCCGTTCAAGCCGAATTCAAACCAGTCGTTACGATAGGCGGCATTCAGACGTTCGCCCAGCGTCAGGTTGGTGGTCGTATTCTTCCGTTCCACGGCATCTGCTCCCTTACCGGACGTCAGATAAGCCACATTGTTCTGATATCTGGCATTGGAGAAAGAACTGATGGTGTACTTCTTATTGGGCAGCGCTGTATTGAAGCCGAACAAGCCGAACGCATTCCAATTACCGTTGATATTCTTCGGAGTTGTAGTCCATCCACCGGTTTCCGAATTGTACACACGGCTGTTGCTGATGCTATTCTGCGTTGCCGAGAAATTGACGTGCGACATAATACCGCGTTGCTTTTCGGCATTATACGTATTATAGAAAAATCTCATGCTGTGCGTGAAGGAAGGCTTCAAGCCCGGATTACCGATACGCACATTCTGCGGATTGGAGTTGTCCACAATCGGCAACAGATTCTCCATACTCGGTTGGCTGCTACGCCCGCGGTATGTTATACGCAGCTGGCTCACTTTGGAGAAACGGAGGCGCAAGTCCAGGTTCGGAGCGAAGTTGAACACATTGCGGGTGGTATCAATCATATAGTCGCCACGTTTATAGGACAACACAGAATGTTGCGGCTGAAACGACATACCTGCGCTCAGCTGATACTTCTCGCGGATAAAGCGCAAGGACACGGATGCATCGTGGTTGTAGTAGCGATATTCCGCATACTTACCCAGACTGTCCACCGCATGCTCTTCATATCCCGTGGGAAGCTGGGTTGACAATCCCCAATCCGGAAAGCCCTGCAAATCGTACGTCGTCTTGTCACTCTCACTGTACTTGTACTGGAACTGATAGCTGAATTGCAGGAAAGTGGCACGGGCTATCGGTTCGCTGTAAGTCAGCTGTGCACTGTAATTGTAGTTCTTGGTAGGAGTAGTGATGTACTGGTTACGTACCAAGATGGAGTCTCCTCCCAAAGCATTCAACAACTGGAAGTAGTGCGTTTCCGACTCCGTATACTGGTTGTTGTCAGTATTGGTATAACCGAACCTTCCACGGAACGTGACATTGCGTCCTTTGTCATTCAGCTTTCTGTTCAACTGCAAGGTTGCATCCGTAGACACACTCTTATTGTCACTCAGCGAACCGCTATTGATGGCATTTATACGGATACTTCTCAACGGGTCATCGTCCGGATTGAGAATCTTCTCCAGATTCAGCCAGTTATTGGGGTCGCTCACCAGACTGTAAGGGTCGGAATTGAACGTACCGTTCTCAGAATTGGAGAGATTGTCCGTTTTACCATACGAGAAGTTGGGGCGGAAAATAATATTCGTCATCGAATCCGGCTTCCACTCCATACGGAAATCGGCATTGAAATTCTTGGC
The DNA here is from genome assembly GCF_013874375.1 of Bacteroides sp. CACC 737. Lineage (NCBI taxonomy): Bacteria > Pseudomonadati > Bacteroidota > Bacteroidia > Bacteroidales > Bacteroidaceae > Bacteroides > Bacteroides sp. CACC 737. The sequence continues at coordinate 102,684 of NZ_CP059408.1, read as the reverse complement.
TTTGTTACGTTGCTTGCTGTTCGAGTTGGAGTAAGAGTTGCCGTCCGGCAGAAAGTCCTCGGTAGAGCCAATGCTTGCAATGTCCCCATCCTGATAGTTGTAGCGTGCACTACCACCCAGTTCCAGTTTATCGGTCTGGGTAGCGAAGTTTACACCCAGCATTTTCGTTGCAGTAAGTCCGTTGTTCCTGCGCCAGCGCGGAGGACCGCCACCGCCTGAAAAGCCTTGGTCGTTCACGTTATTGGCAGAGCCAATAAGAGTAACTTGAGTATTTTCAACAAGACGGTTCAGCATAACACGTCCCATGTAGCGGTCTTCCGTACCTCCGGCCACATCGGCATTACCGAACCACCCCTGGTTCATGCCTTTCTTTACGGTCAGGTCGAGCACCGTCTCCTCCTCACCGTCGTCAATACCGGTGATACGTGCCAAATCGGACTTCTTGTCGTAGGTTTTCAGCTTCTCTATCATATCTACCGGCAGATTCTTCAAACCGGTCTTTACGTCTCCACCAAAGAACTCCTTCCCGTCGACCATAATCTTCGACAAGTCCTTACCGTTGATTTTCACATTCCCCTCGTCATCAATCTCCGCACCGGGCAACTTCTTCACCAGCTCTTCGAGCATGGCTCCCTCGGGGGTACGATAAGCAGAGGAATTATAGACCAATGTATCTTCCACCACCTGCACTTGCGGCGCTTCTGCCGTAACCACAGCCTCGGCCAGCATCACCGCATCCGTTTCCAGTGTCAGGGTACCCACGTTCTTGGCGGTTGTCGTGGCATAAAGATGTAAAGGGATGTACCGGCTCTTGAACCCGATATAAGAAACCTTTAGCACGTATTTACCCGCACTGACTTTGGGAAGAGTGAAATAACCTTGTGCCGTAGTAGCCGTACCCGATGCCTGGACACTGTCTGGCAACAAAAGCAACTGCACGGTAGCTTGTATCGCGGGCTCCTTGGTGTCCTCCACGACACGGCCCGATACCGTAATGTTTTTGGTCTGTGAGAATGCAGACAGCGTTGTTACCAACAGCAACGCCATCCCCGTGATAATTTTCTTCATGTGTCTATTCTTTGTCTATTCTTAAATGAACAATGCCTTTTATTCACTGTTTCATTTGACAGACTTCCGGGCAAAAGGTTTAATGCCCCACATGACGATTTGCTCCGTTTATCGACTATTCCGCTTAAATAATCTATCAACTGTCGCTTTCTTTATACCAAATTCCAAGCAAAGCACATTCAATATAAGAAATATGAGAAAAGAAGAAGAATCGACCGAAAGGAGGTCACCCTGCGCCACCCGGTAGAGCATACCGCCGAAGATAAAAAGAACGGTCAGAAAGATGGCATTGCGCGTGGCCTTGTTGCGCACCTGCTCTATCTCCTTATTCTCGTTCTTCGTCAAGGCAAAGATTATCATCAGTGCCCCCATCATCATCAGGAGTTTGGAGCATTCCTTGTAAAACAGCAAGTTGGCATCTGTCACTCTTCCCCACAATAGGAATATGAAAGGAAGGAACAACGCCAGAGCTATGATGAAATAACCCAGCGGACGGCAATAAACGGGAAGTAATGCTCTCATTTCTATCAATCAATTACAAATTACTAATTACAAATAGCGGGAGGCAGATGACGGAAACACCTTGCCACCCATAGAATTTCACGGGACAAAGATAACGTTTTATTGCCAAAAGAGCTATCTTTGTGCCACAATATAATGAAGAAGGCTCCCTTTCCTTCATAATCCGTAACATCAGTAATTGGTAATTCGTAATTTGTAATTAACAAGATGAGTAAACAAGAAGTAATCCTTTGCGAAGGACTGGCAAACAGCCTGACGCATGCCATAGCGAAGCGTCCCCATGACAAGCTTTTCATCCTTACCGACGAGCATACCCACCGCCTCTGCCGCCCGCATCTGGACGGTATCCCCGCCCTGGAAGAAGCGGAAGAGATTATTATCGGGGCAGAAGATGTGCACAAGAATATGGAAACGCTGGCTGCCGTATGGCAAGCCCTGAGCGAGAAAGGGGCCAGCCGCCACTCCCTGCTCATCAATCTGGGCGGTGGCATGGTGACCGACCTTGGCGGTTTTGCCGCTTCCACCTTCAAGCGGGGTATCGCCTACATCAACGTTCCCACTACGCTGCTCGCCATGGTCGACGCTTCCGTGGGAGGCAAGACGGGCATCAACTTCAACGGTCTGAAGAATGAAATCGGCGTCTTTGCTCCTGCCGCCTGCGTGCTGCTGGAAACCGAGTTCCTGCGCAGCCTCGATGCTCATAACTTCTTCTCCGGCTATGCGGAGATGCTGAAGCACGGCCTCATCAGTACCCCGGAACATCTGGCAGAACTGCTGGCCTTCGATACGGAGAAGATAGATTATGCCTTGCTGAAGTCCATGGTAGGACGTTCCGTGCAGGTAAAGGAACACATCGTAGAAGAAGACCCGCAGGAACATGGCATCCGCAAAGCCCTGAACCTGGGGCACACCGTGGGACACGCCTTCGAAAGCCTCGCCCTTGCCGAAAACCGTCCGGTGCTGCACGGCTATGCAGTGGCATGGGGGCTGGTCTGCGAACTATACCTTTCTTATATAAAGACCGGATTCCCGAAGGACAAGATGCGCCAGACCATCCAATTCGTCAAAGAGAATTATGGCAGCTTCTCCTTCAACTGCAAACAGTACGACCAGCTGTACGAACTGATGAAGCATGACAAGAAGAATACCGCCGGAGTCATCAACTTCACCCTATTGAAAGAAGTGGGTAACATCTGTCTCAACCAGACGGCAGACAAGGATACTATCTTCGAGATGTTCGACTTTTATAGGGAGTGCATGGGAGCATAGCACTCCCGGCAAGGAGAGACAGTATTCTCTGAATTCTTCCACATTCATCGCTCACTCCTCCCCCGAAAAGTCCTCCGTATCATTTTCCATCCCAACCGGGTCTTCATCCGGAATTCCCGTCTTTCCCTCGGCCCGCTCCTTTCGCAGCGTTTCCGGCCGCAACATATCGTGAGGGAAATATCGGCTAAGCGGATAACGGTAGAAATCCATCCCGCTGTTCAGCCTCGCCACCAGCGACTTATCCGGACGAAAATAGACACGAGATAAGCGCACCTTGCCCGGCATCACATCGTCGGGATGCTCAAACCCGTCACTCGTCACCGCCACATGGAAGGAACCCAGCCCCTTAATGGTCACCGACTCTCCCTCCATCAGCGCTTCCTCTATAAACTTCGGCAAATCTATCAATACACTCTGCACGTCTCCCGAACTCATCCCTTTTCTGGATGCCATACGCTGCGCCAGCAGCTCTGCCGTCACACCTCCACGCCGCTGTAACACACGCTGCACAGCATAATAGAGTTGCTTCACCCCTTCCGCCGTGCGGAAAACCTTCTTTCGAACCAAATAGACTATACTCATACTCTTTTCACAATGAACATAATGTTTCTTACTGCAACCAGACTGCCGACACCCCACCCGAAGTTTACTTCCCCTCAACAGAAAGCCAGTTTCCATACGGCCGGACAGCTATTCCCCAACATGCACGAGATGCACATCTCATGCAGTTCGAGACATACATCTCAACACACGCGAGATGTGCATCTCATACAGCAAAGATAATCATATTCCACCTGATATACAAATATCTTTCATGTATCGGGGAATAATGTTCCGCACCAGCTTACTCCGGCTCTTATCATTAATTAACAATGCCGCATGCAGGGTTTTCGCAAATATGCTATTTTTATAAAAGTGAAGCCTATTCCGAATGTTTAATTTAAAAGAGTACACTATGAAAATAAAGTCAATCTTTAACAAGAAAATTTTAATCGCTATTGCAACCATCAGTTCCTTAAGCCTCCAATCATGCCTGGACGACGATGATAATTATGCCATGAGATTCCCCAATGCCCTGGTAACGGTAAAGACCGATGCAGACCAGACAGTCTTTCTGCAATTGGATGACAAGACCACTCTGCTGCCTACCAACATGACGAAATCTCCCTATGGCGAAAAGGAAGTCCGCGCTTTGGTAAACTACAAGGAAGTGGACGAGCCCAGCGATATCTACACCCAAGCTGTACATATAAACTGGATAGACAGTATCCTTACCAAACCCATCGCCCCGGATTTGGGTGAAGAGAACGATACCGTATACGGCACCGACCCGGTGGAAATTGTGAACGATTGGGTGACCATTGCAGAAGACGGTTATCTAACCCTTCGCTTTAGAACTCAGCAAGGAGACTATCAAACAAAGCACTTTGTCAATCTGCTGCTGAGCGAGAATCCGGAAAACCCGTATGAAGTAGAATTCCGCCACAATGCCAAGGGCGACATTTACGGCAGGTATGCGGACGGACTGGTTGCTTTCAAGTTGGATGCCCTGCCTGATACAGAAGGCAAGACCGTTAAATTGAAACTGAAGTGGAAATCATTTAGCGGCGAGAAGTCTGCGGAATTCGATTATTGTACCCGGAAATCCGTAACGCCCGAAAGTCCGGCTGTCACTTCCGTAAGAAACAGCCTAAACCTGCAATAACTTCATTCAAAGTATGCCTGCCCGCTCAAAGCCATTGCCTTGCGAAGCAGGCATACAAGTAAAAAGAGAGCAGGACACGTTGACCGAAAGCCTTGAAACTGCAAAATATAGGTTCATTCAATAAAAAAAGCACTATAAATATTTGCTATTTTAAAATAAAGCCGTACATTTGCACCCGCAATTCGGGATGTAGCTCAGCCCGGTAGAGTACGCGTCTGGGGGGCGTGTGGTCGCAAGTTCGAATCTTGTCATCCCGACTGTTGAGCATTAAGGAGTTAAGTCTAAGACTTAACTCCTTAATTTTTATAGTATTTCTTAATGACAGACTTGCTGCCATAAATATGCTGAATATGTACAAAAAGAAGACGGTGCCTATTCGCTTCAGCGGGAATAGCTCATCAAATTACTGGAATTCTCGTAAGAAATCTCTATTTTTGCACTTTAAACAAGAAAAATTATGGGAGCAGCTAAATGGATAGGCGGCATCATCGGCTTCATGGCCGGAGGACCGCTGGGAGCCTTGGCAGGTTTTGTATTCGGTTCACTGTTCGACACCGATTCAAGTGGCGCAGGCAGTTATTATGGAGAAGAACCAACGCACGGCACTACCTATACCGGGCAACGGAACAGTTTCCTCTTCTCCATGCTCGTGATGGCTTCGTACATTATCCGTGCAGACGGGCGCATCATGCATAGTGAAATGGAATTCGTCCGCCGCTTTCTGAGAAGCACATTCGGTGAGGCTGCCGTGGGCGAGGGAGAACGGATATTACTCAACCTCTTCGAACAGCGCAAGCAGATGGACAGACAAAACCCACTGGCATTTAAAAACACCATCCGTGACTGCGGAACGCAGATTGCCGCCAACCTGACATACGAGGAACGCTTGCAACTGCTGGTATTCTTGGTAGAAATTGCCAAAAGCGACGGACACGTCTGCAACGAGGAGATAGAAGCCTTGAAAGAAGTGGCCATGTACATGGGACTATCCGTCAAGGAAGTGGAATCCATGCTCAACCTGGGCGGCAGCTCACTGAACGAGGCCTATAAAGTACTTGAAATTGAACCTACCGCCACCAATGACGAAGTGCGTGCCGCTTACCGCCGCCTAGCCTTGAAACACCATCCCGACCGGGTGGCAACGCTGGGCGAAGACATCAAGAAAGCCGCAGAAGAGAAGTTCCAAAGCATCAACAATGCCAAAGAACAGATATACAAGGCACGAGGTATGAAATGACATACCTCGTGCCTTGCCTTGTGGACAGCATCATGACGTTTATAAACATTCTATATTAACATCAACCCACACATTTATGAAGAAAACCCTTGCAATCCTTGCACTAGGCCTTACTGCCATTGCCGGACATGCCGCCACGCCGCTCTGGATGCGCGATGTGCAAATTTCTCCCGACGGTACGGAAATCGCATTCTGCTACAAAGGAGACATCTACAAGGTGCCTGCCAAAGGTGGAACCGCCACACAGCTTACTACCCAAGAGAGCTACGAATGTACCCCCATATGGTCGCCGGACGGCAAACAGATTGCCTTTGCCAGCGACAGATACGGCAACTTCGACGTATTCGTGATGCCGGCAGACGGCGGAACCGCCCAACGGCTCACTACCCACTCCACCGGCGAGATACCCTCCACATTCACTCCGGACGGAAAGTATATCCTGTTTTCCGCCTCCATCCAGGACCCGGCAAGCAGCGCTCTTTTCCCCACGTCGGCCATGACCGAGCTTTACAAAGTACCTGCAACGGGAGGGCGTACGGAACAAGTGCTGGGTACCCCTGCCGAAGCGGTCTGCTTCGACAAGGCGGGCCAGCAGTTCCTCTACCAAGACCGCAAGGGATTTGAAGATGAATGGAGAAAGCACCACACCTCCTCCATCACCCGCGACATCTGGCTGTATGATGCAAAGACGGGCGCCCATACCAACCTCACCGACCACGCGGGCGAAGACCGCAACCCGGTGTTGTCACCCGATGGAAGAACGGTTTACTTTCTGAGTGAGAGAAACGGCGGCTCATTCAATGTGTATACCTTCCCACTGGCACAGCCCCGAGAGGTGAAGCCCATCACCAGCTTCAAGACACATCCCGTGCGCTTCCTCTCTATGAGTGACGGCGGGACGTTGTGCTACGGTTACGACGGCGAAATCTATACCCAGCAGCCGGATGCCACCCCGAAGAAAGTCGCCATAGAAATTGTGCGCGATGACCGGCCGCAATTCGCCAACCTGCAGTCTTCCGACGGAGCCACTTCTGCCGTTGTGTCCCCGGACGGAAAGCAGATTGCCTTCACTCTGCGCGGCGAAGTCTTTGTCACTTCGGCAGACTATGCCACTACCAAGCAGGTGACGCACACACCGGCACGCGAAGCGGGCCTCTCCTTTGCGCCAGACAACCGCACCCTGGCCTACGCCAGCGAGCGAGGCGGCAACTGGCAGCTCTACCTTGCCAAGATAGCCCGCAAGGAAGACCCTAACTTCCCGAACGCCACGCTGATTGAAGAAGAAGTGCTGCTGCCCTCCACCACCGTGGAACGTGCCCATCCGCAATTCTCGCCCGACGGTAAGGAACTCGCCTTTATCGAAGACCGCATCCGGCTGATGGTGCTCAATCTGGAAACGAAGAAGGTGCGCCAGATTACGGACGGCTCCACCTGGTACAGCACCGGCGGAGGATTTGACTACGCATGGTCGCCGGACGGCAAGTGGTTTACACTTGAGTTCACCGGCAACAAGCACGACCCCTACTCCGACATCGGCCTGGTCAGCGCAGAGGGAGGCAAAGACATCATCAACCTCACCAATAGCGGCTACATGAGCGGCTATCCCCGCTTTGCGCTGGACGGCAACGCCATCCTCTTCACCACCGAACGCTACGGCATGCGTGCCCACGCCTCATGGGGCTCGCTGAACGACGCCATGCTCGTCTTCCTCAACCAAGACGCCTACGACAAATACTGCCTGAGCAAGGAAGACTACGAACTGCGCAAGGAGCTGGAGAAGGAACAGAAGAAGTCTGCCGGAAAAGACACCCCCCAAGACAAAAACAAGGATAAAAAGAAGAAAGACGACAAGAAAGACAGCAATACTGACGAAAAAGATGACCAGCCGAAAGACATCGTCGTCGAGCTGCGAGGCATCGAAGACCGTGTGGTGCGCCTCACCCCGAACTCTTCCGACATGGGCAGCACCATCATCTCCAAGGATGGCGAGACACTCTACTACCTGGCAGCCTTCGAAGGTGGCTACGACCTCTGGAAGATGAACCTCCGCAAGAAGGAAACCAAACTGCTGCACAAGATGGATGCCGGATGGGCAGACATGCAGCTGGACAAGGACGGTAAAAACCTCTTCCTGCTGGGCAGCCGTAAGATGCAGAAAATGGACACTTCATCCGATGCGCTGACCCCCATCACCTTCCAGGTAGATGCCAAGATGGATTTGGCTGCGGAGCGCGAATACATGTTCGACCACGTGTACCGCCAGCAGCAGAAGCGATTCTACAATACCAATATGCACGGAGTGGACTGGGAGAAGATGACCGCCGCCTATCGCCGCTTCCTGCCCCATATCGACAACAATTATGACTTTGCCGAACTGCTGAGCGAATGGCTGGGCGAGCTGAACGTATCTCACACCGGCGGCCGTTTCTATCCCAAAGGGCAGTCCGAGCCTACTGCCAGTCTGGGACTGTTCTTCGACTGGAACTACACGGGCCGGGGCATGCTCATTGCCGAAGTAGTAGAGAAAGGCCCCTTCGACACAGCCAACACCCGGGTGAAAGCCGGCACAGTCATCGAAAAGATAGACGGCGTGGAAATCACCCCCGATGCGGACTATTACACGCTGCTCAACAACAAGGCACGGAAGAAAACACTTGTTTCTCTCTTCGACCCGCAGACCAAGGAGCACTGGGAAGAGGTCATTATCCCCATTACGAACGGTGCGTTCAGCGATTTACTCTACAGCCGCTGGGTGAAACAGCGCGCGGCAGACGTTGACCGATGGTCGGGTGGCCGATTGGGTTACGTGCACATTGAGTCTATGGGAGACGACAGTTTCCGTTCTGTCTACTCGGACATCCTGGGCAAGTACAACAACCGCGAAGGCATCGTCATCGACACCCGTTTCAATGGCGGCGGACGCTTGCACGAGGATATAGAAATACTTTTCAGCGGACAGAAATACTTCACCCAGGTGGTGCGCGGCCGCGAGGCGTGCGACATGCCCAGCCGCCGCTGGAACAAACCCTCCATCATGGTGATGTGCGAGGCCAACTACTCCAATGCGCACGGCACGCCGTGGGTATACAGCCACCGCGGCATCGGCAAGCTGGTAGGTATGCCCGTGCCGGGAACCATGACCAGCGTCTCATGGGAACGCCTGCAAGACCCGTCATTGGTATTCGGCATCCCCGTCGTGGGCTACCGCCTACCAGACGGCAGCTATCTGGAGAACTCGCAGCTGGAGCCGGACATCAAGGTAGCCAATTCACCCGAGACCATCGTGAAGGGAGAAGACACACAACTGAAAGCTGCCGTAGAGGAACTGCTGAAGGAACTCGAAAAATAAGTACCGCCCTGCCCCACGCAGGAATACCGGCCATATAGGCCAATATATATTGAGGTTGTGTCAAAATGCTGACACAGCCTTTTTTTATGCGCAAAGCCCAGACTTTCTCAAGCCCGGGCTTTGTTATTACCCAAAGTTTTCGTATCTTTAGGCATAAAGTTTTTCGTTATGGCAAAGTTACATTTTCGTCCTTACATTCCCAACCAAACCGTTCTTTTTCCACAAAGAATTGATGAAAACATAGCTGCGAACGACCCGGTCCGCATCGTGAATGCTGTTATTGACAACCTCAATCTTGAGAGTTTCAAGAAGCTTTATAAGGAAACGGGCCGTTGTCCTTATCATCCTAAAATGATGCTTAAGGTGATAATCTACGCCTACATGAATAATATCTATTCTTGCCGTAAAATAGAGAAGCACCTCCTTCGTGACATTCATTATATTTGGCTTGCCGGTAATGAGCATCCGGATTTTATCACGATCAACCGTTTTCGTAACCGTGTAAAGGAGGAAATAAATAATGTATTTACCCAGTTGATTTTTGTCCTTGCCGATAAAGGTTTCATCAGCCTTGATGTGGAGTATATTGACGGCACCAAGATTGAATCCAAAGCCAACAAATATACTTTTGTCTGGCGCAAGACAGTCGAACGGAACCGTACGAGACTAATGGATAAAATCCGTATTCTCTTGGAGCAGGTGGATGAAACCATTGCACAGGAGAACTCTATAAAAGACACATCCGTGGAGTTTACTTCCTGCAGGCTCTCTGACATAGTGGATGAACTTAAAGAAGCCCTGGAACGCCAGCCTGCAACAAAGGATAAGGAAGAAAAGAAAGCCCTGCGCAAAAAGAAGAAGCAGGTCAGGGAACTTGAAGGGTATCGTGACAAGCTGATAGAATATGACAATCACCTTGATACCCTTGGAGAACGTAACTCCTATTCCAAGACCGATCCTGGTGCCACATTCATGCGCATGAAAGAAGATGCCATGAAGAACGGGCAGACCAAACCCGGATATAATCTGCAAATAGGTACTGAAAACCAATTTATCACAGACTTCCGTCTGTTTCCCAACCCTACCGATACACTGACCCTCATACCTTTTTTCCACTCTTTCCAGTACCGCTATAACCGTTTACCGAATATCTGCGTGGCAGACTCCGGTTACGGTTCGGAAGAAAATTACCGGTTCATGCAGGAGAATGGGATAGAAGCCTTCATCAAGTACAATTACTTCCATAAAGAACAGCGTCCCCGTTATACTCCCAACCCGTTCCATGCCGAAAGTCTCCATTACAATGCCCAAGAGGATTATTACGTTTGTCCTATGGGACAGCACATGAACCGTATAGGAACCAAACGTGACAAGACAGCGAGCGGATACATCACCGAAAGTGCCCGGTATAAAGCAAAAAGATGCGAAGGTTGCCCTTTGCGTGGCAGTTGTTTTAAAGCTCGGGGGAACCGTATTATAGAAGTCAACCACCGATTAAATCAATACAAACGGCAGGCACGGGAAAGGTTGCTCTCAGAAGAAGGTATCAAGCATAGAGGCAGGAGGTGTATAGAACCAGAAGCTGTGTTTGGACAAATGAAATACAACATGGCATACAGAAGATTCCGGCATGTGGGAGAAGACAAGGTTACAATGGACTTTGCTTTCTTTGCTATAGCCTTTAATATCAAAAAAATGTGCGCTAAACTGATAAAAGAAGGAAAGGGGCTCATTACAGTTGCCAAATATTTGTTTATGGGACTATTTATAACCCGATATAATTGGAATATAGCAACTTGCTGCCAAATGCATGAGGAAAAAGTAGCATAGCCAAAAGAAAATATAGCAGAACTTAAAATATAAAAGAGGTTGTGCCAACGTTTTGACACAACCTCTTTTATATACTGAATTAGTCAAGACTTAATCTGACAGTTACGTATAAAAAGAATAAATTTGTAACAGAAAACAGATTAAGTTATGACAACATCAGAAAAGGTCATCAAGAACAAACTGGGATTGCTTGAACTCTCCCAACAGTTAGGAAACGTATCACGTGCTTGTAAGGTTATGGGCTACAGTCGTGACAGTTTTTATCGTTTCAAAGAGTTGTATGAACAAGGCGGTGAAGTCGCCTTGCAGGAGATTTCTCGCCGTAAGCCTGTCATAAAGAACCGTGTGGAAGAACACATCGAGCAGGCAGTCGTACAGATGGCGATAGACAATCCTGCATTGGGGCAAGTCCGTGTATCCAATGAGCTACGTAAGAAAGGTATTCTTATTTCGCCGGGCGGAGTGCGTTCCATTTGGCTACGGCACGATATGGAGACCTTCCAGAAACGCCTGAAAGCATTGTCAGCCAAAGTGGAACAAGAGGGCATTATCCTTGATGAGAACCAAGTGGCGGCATTGGAAAAAGCAAAAGAAGAAAAGCAGGCTCATGGAGAGATAGAAACTTATTATCCCGGTTTTCTACTTGCCCAAGACACTTATTATGTAGGATATATCAAAGGTGTGGGACACATTTATCAGCAGACCGTCATTGATACTTACTCCAAAATCGGATTTGCCAAGTTGTATGACAGAAAGAATGCGCTTGTTGCTGCCGATATGCTTAACGATAGGGTTATTCCTTTTTTCGAGCAGCATGACTTGAAACTGATGCGTATGCTAACAGATAGAGGAACAGAATACTGCGGAAACAGAGAAAATCATGAGTATGAATTGTATTTGGCTGTGGAAGACATTGATCATTCTAAGATTAAGGCGAAAAGCCCTCAGACAAACGGTATATGTGAGCGATTTAACAGAACCGTGCAGAATGAGTTCTATGCTATTGCATTCAGAAAGAAAATCTATACCTCTATCGAACAGCTGCAAGCAGACCTTGATATGTGGATGAACTCCTACAATACCCAAAGAACACACTCTGGAAAGTACTGTTTCGGGAAAACGCCCATGCAAACTTTTATCGAAGGAATCGCTGTGGCAAGAAAGTATCAACTGCAAAATCAGGAAATGATAAAACCGAATGAGCAGGATAAAATCTCATTCGGTTGTGAGGATGATGAAACTTGTGTAACTTCGCAACAAACATCTGACAGTTTTTTTGTCCGATAGTAAAACAAATGTCAGAACAAGTCTTGACTATTACATATATACCACAAGAAAACAATGCCTTTTTCTATCTCACTTTTTTGCACTATCTTTGTGGCATAAACTCCTAACTCTTTAACTGATTATGTTTGCTGACTTGTTAAACTCCTCCTATTTCGCGCTCTTTCTTATTGTGGCTTTAGGCTTCATGTTGGGAAGAATCAAGATTAAAGGGCTTTCACTCGACGTCTCCGCTGTCATCTTCATTGCCCTGCTGTTCGGACACTTCGGCGTCATCATCCCCAAAGAGTTAGGCAACTTCGGACTGGTGCTGTTTATCTTCACCATCGGTATCCAGGCCGGTCCCGGATTCTTCGACTCCTTCCGGAGCAAGGGCAAGACACTTATCGTCATCACCCTGCTCATCATCTGTTCTGCCGCCCTCACAGCCGTAGGATTGAAGTACGCTTTCGATATAGACACACCCAGCGTGGTCGGTCTCATAGCCGGCGCGCTGACCAGTACGCCGGGACTCGCCGTAGCCATCGACAGCACCCACTCTCCGCTAGCCTCCATCGCCTACGGTATCGCCTATCCCTTCGGTGTCATCGGCGTCATCCTCTTCGTCAAGCTGCTGCCCCGCATTATGCGCATCGACCTCGACAAGGAGGCGCGCCGACTGGAGAAGGAACGCCGCAGCCAGTTCCCGGAACTGACAACCTGCCTGTTCCGTGTAACCAACCCCGCCGTCTTCGACCGGAGCCTGATGCAAATCAATGCGCGCGCCATGACCGGAGCTGTCATCTCACGCCATAAGCACAATGAGCAGATAGCCATCCCCACCGCCCAGACCATACTTCACGAAGGCGACTACATACAAGCCGTGGGCAGCGAAGAGGCCTTGAACCAGCTCGCCGTCCTCGTGGGCCAGCGCGAAGAAGGCGAACTGCCACTCGTAGACATGCAGGAGATTGAATCCCTGCTGCTCACCAAGAAGGATATGATAAACAAGCAGCTGGGCGACCTCAACCTGATGAAGAACTTCGGCTGTACCGTCACCCGCGTCCGCCGAAGCGGTATCGACCTCTCCCCCTCGCCAGATCTGGCACTGAAGTTCGGCGACAAGCTGATGGTGGTAGGCGAGAAAGACGGTATTAAAGGCGTGGCACGCCTACTGGGCAACGACAACAAGCAACTGTCCGACACCGACTTCTTTCCCATCGCCCTGGGTATCGTGCTGGGCGTGCTCTTCGGCAAGCTGAACATCTCCTTCTCGGACAGTCTGTCGTTCTCACCGGGACTGACGGGAGGCATCCTCATGGTGGCCCTCTTCCTCAGTGCCATCGGAAAGACCGGTCCCATTCTGTGGTCTATGTCCGGCCCAGCCAACCAACTGCTGCGCCAGCTGGGACTGCTGCTCTTCCTGGCCGAAGTGGGAACCTCGGCAGGACGGAACCTGGTAGCCACATTCCAGGAAAGCGGCTGGCTCTTGTTCGGCGTAGGTGCCGCCATCACGCTGGTACCCATGCTGGTGGCCGTCATCGTCGGACTGTTCGTATTCAAGATAAACATTCTCGACCTGCTGGGCACCATCACCGGTGGCATGACCAGCACGCCCGGCCTTGCCGCCGCCGACTCCATGACGGACAGCAACATACCGAGCGTAGCCTATGCCACGGTATATCCCATTGCAATGGTATTCCTCATTCTGATAATCCAGGTGATATCCTCTGCAGTCTACTGAAATATGAAAACTTACAACCGAACAGAAGCTATCGCCCGCATGAACGCACTGGCCGAGGACAATGTGCCCTTCCTCTTCATCGTAGACTACGCACAAGAGCAGTCGCACGTAGAGCCCCTCGACCAGATAAATCCCGCCACTTGCCTTTTCCAATTCCCGAAGGCAGGCAACGTGGGGGTAGCTGCAACAGCCGCCCGATACGCCGGTCTTATTCAGTGGGACATCACTCCCCCTTCCCCCGCCGCATACAAACACTCGTTTGACCTCGTGAAGCAAAATCTACTGGCGGGCAACAGCTACTTGACAAACCTCACCTGCCGGGTGCCCGTCAGCACCAATCTGACAATGGAAGAAATATTCCTTCACTCCGAAGCCTTGTACAAGCTGTGGCTGAAAGACCGTTTCGTCTGCTTCTCCCCCGAAATCTTTGTCCGCATAGAGAAGGGCAAGATAAAATCCTTCCCCATGAAAGGCACCATCGACGCTACCCTGCCTGATGCGGAACAGCTTTTGATGCAGGATGCCAAAGAGGCCGCCGAGCATGCCACCATCGTCGACCTGATACGCAACGACCTAAGTATGGTGTCAGAGCACGTAGAAGTAACCTCCTACCGATACATAGACCGCCTGCAAACCAACAAAGGCCCCATCCTCCAGACCAGCTCCGAAATATGCGGGACCCTCCCCGAAGATTATACCGCACACATCGGCGACATCCTCTTCCGCCTGCTTCCCGCCGGTTCCATCACCGGTGCCCCCAAGCCCAAAACCGTGGAAATCATTGCAGAGGCAGAAGACTACGAACGGGGATTCTATACCGGCATCATGGGGCATTATGCCGACGGACAGCTGGACAGCGCTGTCATGATACGCTTCATCGAACAGAAAAACGGCCGGCTCCACTTCAAGGCAGGAGGCGGCATCACCGCCAAAAGCCGGTGGGAAAGCGAATACAACGAAGTAATACAGAAAATATATGTGCCTATTTATTGAAACCATACGCATCGACCACGGAAAAGCCTGCAACCTTTCCCGCCACAATCGGAGGCTGAACGATACCCGCGCCCACTTCTGGCCGGAAAGTACACCGCTACAACTGCGTGACCATTTGTCGTCTCTCGGCTGCGAGGCAGGTATCGTCAAGGCACGCGTAGTGTATGGTGAGAAAGGTATTGAAGATGTCAGCTACTCCCCCTACACCATGCGGCACGTGCATTCGCTGGCACTGATACAGGCAGACCACATCGACTACACCTACAAAAGCGCCGGACGCGAACCGCTGAACCGCCTCTTTGCCCTGCGCGACGCATGCGACGACATTCTGATTGTGAAACAAGGCCTGCTGACAGACACCTCCATCGCCAACATCGCCCTTTCCGACGGCACCCACTGGTACACGCCGGCACATCCCCTGCTGAAAGGAACCAAACGGGCAGCCTTGCTGGAAGAAGGAATCTTGCAGGAAAAAGACATCAGACCGGAAGACTTGCCTTCATTCTCTACTGTCAGGCTGTTCAATGCCATGATTGACTGGGGAGAACTGGAACTCCCCGTACGGAACATCATCCCGTAGAGCCTCTACTCGTGCATATCGTTGAGATGTATCTCCAAAGACTTCACCGATATATATATTTCGTACACCGATATGGCCAGCGAAATAATCAGCAATATCAGCGCCAAACCGAAGATATAGGCCGAAAGCAGATGGAGACGGATATAGACAAAGAACATGCTGACCACGCACAGCAGCAGGCTGCCGATGCCCGCCACCTGCATGGCACGCGTCAGGTAGAGCCGCTTCCTCAGGTTGGCAATCTGCGCCGCCTTCACCGAAGACGGGTTCTCCATGTACTGTTCCTTCAAGGTGCGCACCAGTTGGGCATAGGACAAGAAACGGTTGGTATAGGCCAGCATAATCAGCGATATGGCCGAAAACAGCAAGGCGGGGGTGGCTAAATCTATTTCCATAAGAATGATGCTTAATTATATCTATCCGTCCCGATAGCAGGACTTACCTCCGCAAAGATAAACGAAAGATTGAAACCACAGAAACAAGTTTCCTTTTTTCCATTTCCCAAAGATTTATCCTACTTTTGCAGTGACAATAAAAAAACTCCTTACCACCGTAACTTAACAAATACGACCATGCGATATACCGTTTCCGCTCCTGCCTCACTGCACGCAGCCATACAGCTCCCGGCATCCAAAAGTATCAGTAACCGGGCACTCATCCTCCACTCCCTTGCCCACGGCAATATCCTGCCCCGCAATCTGAGCGATTGTGACGACACCATAGTGATGACTCGCGCCCTCGACGGAAATCCCGGACATATAGATATCCTTGCCGCCGGCACCGCCATGCGTTTCCTCACCGCCTACCTCAGCGTAACTCCTGGCACCCGAATCATCACCGGCACGCAACGCATGCAGCAACGCCCCATCCGCATACTGGTAGACGCCTTGCGCGAACTCGGTGCTCAGATTGAATACGTCGGGAACGAAGGTTTCCCCCCACTACGCATCACCGGCACAGCATTGAAAGGCGAAGAAATATCCCTTGCCGGAAATGTAAGTTCCCAATATATATCCGCCCTGCTGATGATTGGCGCCGTACTCCCCCAAGGATTACGCCTGCACCTAACGGGCGACATCATCTCCCGCCCTTACATCAACCTGACCCTGCAACTGATGCGCGACTTCGGTGCCCAAGCCGACTGGGCCTCCAAAGATTGTATCACCGTCAGCCCCGGCGGATACACAGATACTCCTTTCACCGTGGAAAGCGATTGGAGCGCCGCCTCTTACTGGTATCAGATGATGGCAATAGAAGGAATTAAAAATGAAAAAATAAAAATGAAAGGGGGAGACAGAAGTAGCGCGAAAGAAAGTGAAGACAGCACGAAGGAAGAAGCGCACACGGCAGAAATCGAACTGCTCGGTCTCTTCGCCCACAGCTATCAAGGCGACAGCCGCGGCGCGGAAGTCTTTGCCCGCCTCGGCGTCCATACCGAATATACAGACCGGGGAGTAAAACTGATCCGTAAGGGTACTCCCGCCACCCGTCTCGACGAAGACATGGTGGACATCCCGGACCTGGCGCAGACCTTTGTCGTCACCTGCTGCCTGATGGACATCCCTTTCCGCTTCACCGGACTGCAAAGCCTTAAAATAAAGGAGACCGACCGTATCACCGCCCTCATTACGGAACTGCGTAAACTGGGTTACGTCGTGCGCTCCGAGCAAGACAGCATCTTGTTGTGGGATGGCAAACGCTGCCCGGCAGACGCTGACCCCGTCATCGCCACCTACGAAGACCACCGTATGGCCATGGCATTTGCCCCCGCCTGCCTTGTACTGCCCCAAATACAGATAGATGAACCACAGGTCGTTACCAAATCTTACCCTGCTTACTGGGAAGACTTGCAAAAGGCGGGATTTAAAGTCTGCCAAAATGCAATGCAATCTTAGAATAAAGCTTTTATTCTTAGAAATACAGCCTTTATTCTTAAGAATATAACCTTTATTCTTAGAAATAAAGGATACATTCTAAGATTAGGATGTATCCAAAGTAGTTTTACACTACGTTCCAAGCAAGTAATGCCTGCGTCGGGTGGAAGTAATCTGCCTACCTGCAATCTGACTCATTATTTTGTCGTGTACAAAACAATATGTATCTTTGTCCGTTCTATTAATGGAACATGTTTTTCAAGAAAAGGAAGCCCATGTGGATATTGATTATTAGCCTGATTGCCCTTGCCCTCGTGGCAGCCACAGCCGGAATTATACGCAACCGGAAACTGCAGAAGAAGATAGACCGCGGCGAACTGGACGCCATGCCCGAAGTGCAGGAAGTGGATGCCGAGTGCTGCGGACAGCATGAAATCTGCGAACGTGACAGCCTGCTGGCAGCCGTCAGCAAGCAAATAGAATATTACGATGACGAAGAACTGGACAAATACATCGGCACCGCTCCCGATGCCTATACTCCCGAGCAGGAAGACGAGTTCCGCGACGTGTTCTACACCATGCAAGACACGGACGTAGCCGGATGGGTGCGCAGCCTGCAACTGCGTGGCATAGCCTTGCCGGACAACATCAAGGATGAAGTGTTCCTCATCATCGGCGAACGCCGTCTCACCCCCCATTCCTAACACTCCACATCCAACTTTTAATTTTTAATTCTTAATTTTTAATTGAATAAATGGAGCTACTGCAATACACTTTTTTCCAACATGCCCTCATCGGCAGTCTGCTGGCAAGCATTGCTTGCGGGCTGATAGGCACGTACATCGTTACCCGGAGACTAGTGTTCATCAGCGGCGGATTGACGCATGCATCTTTTGGCGGTATCGGCCTGGGATTGTATACCGGCATTTCCCCCATTCTGTCGGCAGCCTTGTTTGCAGTCTTGTCCGCTTTCGGTGTAGAGTGGCTCAGCAAACGGAAGGACATGCGGGAAGACTCCGCCATTGCCGTATTCTGGACATTGGGCATGGCACTGGGCATCATGTTCACTTTCCTCTCGCCGGGATTCGCACCCGACTTGTCCGCCTATCTCTTCGGCAACATTCTCACGATTACCTGGAGCGACATCGCTCTATTGGGAGGGCTTGCCCTGCTGCTGATACTGTTTTTCGCGCTGTATCTCCATCCCATCATCTACGTAGCCTTCGACCGGGAGTTTGCCCGCTCGCAAGGTATTCCGGTGCAGGTATTCGAATATGTACTGATGATGTTCATTGCGCTGACCATCGTGGCATGCCTGCGCATGGTGGGCATCGTGCTGGTTATTTCACTGCTCACCGTTCCGCAGATGACCGCCAACTTGTTCTCGCACCGGTTCCACCGCATCATCTGGCTTTCCATCGGCATCGGTTACCTCAGTTGCCTGGGCGGGCTGATGATTTCTTTCTACTTGAATGTCCCCTCGGGTGCATCCATCATATTCTTTTCCATCATTATCTATGCCATTTGCAAGACAGGAAAAAGTTTTTGGCTATATTTGCAACGCTAAATCAAAAGACACAATGGAAATCAAAATTCAGTCATTAGACCAGATTCACGAAGCCGCCCGCCAGTTCATCGCTGAAATGGGTGATAATACCGTCTTCGCTCTTTACGGAAAAATGGGGGCGGGCAAGACAACTTTCATCAAAGCCGTTTGCGAGGAGTTGGGCGTTTCCGACGTCATCACCTCCCCTACCTTCGCCATTGTCAACGAATACCGTTCCGACACTGCCGGCGAACTGATTTACCATTTCGACTTCTACCGCATCAAGAAACTGGAAGAAGTGTATGACATGGGTTACGAAGATTACTTCTACAGCGGCGCCCTCTGCTTCATAGAATGGCCGGAGCTGGTAGAGGAACTCTTGCCGGGCAACACCATCAAGGTCACCATCGAAGAAGTGGAGAACGGAGAGCGGGAAGTCACGTTAGAGAGCTTTGAATAAGGCATGCTTTTCCCCCGCTTTAATTTTTAATTCTTAATTCTTATTTCTGATGAGCCAATACATCGTTCAAGGGATTTTCGCCGTCGCAGGCATCATCGCCTTGCTGGCAGCCATATTGGACTGGAACTGGTTCTTTACTGCCCGAAACACCCAGTTTATCGTACAAAAAGGGCGGCGACAAGCCCGCCTGTTCTACGGTGTATTGGGTGTCATTCTCATCGGCACGTCCATCTTCTTTTTTCTGAATACGCCACCGGTCACATAAAAACAAAAAATCGCGGATGAAGCCATGCCCATCCGCGATTTTCCTATACTTTTGATACAGACTATTCTTCGTCCAAAGATTCCGTATATTCCATCTCACCTTGTACGATGAAAAGGATTTCTTCCGGATCATAGTCACCCATCTCATCCTTATGGGCTTCCTTGACAATATAGTCCACGATTTTCCCCAAATCAATCTCGATGTACCCATCCGCATCCGGCTGTGCATCAAGGATGCCGCTCTCGGAATAGTACTCGTCAATCAAATCGAGAAAATAATAGAACTCGTCGTCAGAGAACTTCTCTTTCAACTCCTGCGGCAAATAATTCTTGATGTACTCGATGGTCTTTTCATCATCGACATCATTCTGCAAAAAATCGTCTTCCATTCCCATACTTACTATTGCTTAAAGGGTTAATGTTATTGACTATTTGACGATTTACTATTTACTATTTGGCGGCGCCATGATGCCAAAAGGGTAAATCGTAAATAGTAAATCGTCAAATAGTACCTTATAATATCGCTTCTATCTTGGCCACGTAAGCAGATTTCGGAGCAGAACCTACCTGCTTGTCCACCAGCTCTCCATTCTTGAAGAACAAGACTGTAGGGATGTTGCGTATGCCATATTCGGCAGCCACATCACCGTTCTCATCCACGTCACATTTGCCAATAATCACCTTTCCTTCATATTCAGTAGCCAATTCATCGATGATTGGTCCCACCATCTTACAAGGGCCGCACCAAGGTGCCCAGAAATCCATAACGACCGGCTTTCCCTCTGCCAGGATTTCTTGAAAATTGCTGTCTGTAATTTCTAAAGCCATTTCTTTTAATATTAAATGTCAACTATAATTATTAATTTACTGTCAATTGCGTTTTATCAACCTTCGCTTTCGAAGCAAAGATAGTGCAAACCGAATGCAAAACAAAATGAACTTGTTCATTTTTTATGCCGAGGTGCAGCCTATCTTCGTTTTCCAACAAAGATAACTAATTAATCCTGAACTCAAGGTCTGGACGCTCTTTTAAATAAGTAATCAGTTCACGCCCCACGGAAAGCTTCACGGGACGGGAAATCAAATCGACCGTCATCTTGCTATCCTCATCTCTGACTTTGAAATAAAGCTCCGTACTGCCCGGACGTTCCTTGGTCAGTTCTGCCAGTTCAGTTATCAAAGCCTTGTTCAGCACACTCAGCGGAATGAGAATGGTTATCTTCTCAATCAGTTTCTCCTTGACGTCAGGCAACAGTTCCATGGAGGTTATCTTCAGCTCCAACTCATCCTGCCGCCATTGCTTGGGCTGGCAACGGGCTTTGATGAACAAGAAGGTACGTTCACCCAGATACCCCTGATAGGTCACCCAATCATTTCCGAAGAAAGGAAGCTCTGCCGAACCGGAATA
The DNA here is from genome assembly GCF_013874375.1 of Bacteroides sp. CACC 737. Classification (NCBI taxonomy): domain Bacteria; kingdom Pseudomonadati; phylum Bacteroidota; class Bacteroidia; order Bacteroidales; family Bacteroidaceae; genus Bacteroides; species Bacteroides sp. CACC 737. Next base: position 81,572 of record NZ_CP059408.1, on the reverse strand, counting down.
GTCTTCAATCTTGGCTATGCCGTAAGGATTTCCATTTTTACTGATACCGCGACGCACGGCGGTCACGATGCCACCCATTGTTATTTCGCGTCCCACAAGTGCCGTCTTATCTTCCAGCTCTGCCATGTGAGTGTTGCAAACATGCTCCAGAACTACGGAATACTCATCCAACGGGTGTGCGGACAGATAGATACCTACCAAATCGCGCTCCCGGTTCAAACGGTCGAGGTCGCTCCAACGTTCCGCTACCGGTATTTCCGGAGTGGCGATATCCACCACATTCTCACCGCCGAACAAGGAGTTTGCAGCCGCAGCCTGGTCGGCCTGGTAACGGTTACCATACCGCACCAAGGTTTCGAGGAAGACCTCGTTCTTGGAATTTACGGCAAAATACTGCTCTCGCTTCAGCTCCGGGAAGCTGTCGAACCCGCCCGCCAAAGCAAGACATTCCAGATTCTTCTTGTTGCAGGCTGTCAGATTGACACGCTGCACAAAATCAAATATACCCTTGAAAGGACCATTCTTCTCGCGTTCCTCCATGATGCTCTGCACAGCACCCTCGCCTACCCCTTTCACCGCGCCAAGACCAAAACGGATATTGCCTTCCTTGTTCACGGTGAACTTCAGGTTACTTTCATTCACATCCGGCCCCAATGTATTGATGCCCATTGCCTTGCATTCGTCCATCAGTTTGGTTATATCGGTAATATTCGCCAAACTTCGGCTCATGACCGCCGCCATGTATTCGGCCGGATAGTTGGCCTTGAGGAAAGCCGTCTGATAGGCCACCCACGAATAGCAAGTGGCATGTGACTTGTTGAAGGCATAGGATGCAAACTTTTCCCAGTCGGCCCAGATTTTCTCAAGCACTTTCGGGTCGTGGCCGTTCTTTTGTCCACCCGAAATGAATTTCGGCTTCATGTGGTCCAGCTTGTCACGCAGTTTCTTACCCATCGCCTTACGCAAGGCATCGGACTCACCACGGGTGAAGTCCGCCAGCAAACGCGACAGAAGCATGACCTGCTCCTGGTAGACCGTAATGCCGTAGGTATCCTTCAGATACTTCTCCATGATGGGGATGTCATACTCGATGGGCTTGCGTCCCCACTTACGGTCGATGAAGTCGGGGATATAATCCATAGGACCCGGACGGTAGAGGGCATTCATGGCAATCAAATCCTCGAAAGTGCTAGGTTGCAACTCGCGCAGATACTTCTGCATACCGGCCGATTCAAACTGGAACGTACCGATGGTGCGGCCGTCGCAATAGAGTTTATAGGTAGCAGGGTCAGAAATGGATATCTTGTCGATGTCGAGTTCCAAGCCGCGGTGCAGACGTACATTGGCAACGGCTTCCTTAATGATGGACAAGGTTTTCAGTCCGAGGAAGTCCATCTTGATAAGTCCCGTATCTTCGATGACGGAACCTTCGTATTGGGTAACGAGCATCTTCTCGCCCGTCTCCTTATCATCCGCCGTGCTGACGGGTACCCAATCCGTGATGTCGTCACGACAAATAATAGTACCGCAGGCATGCACACCCGTACCGCGCACATTACCTTCCAGCATCTTGGCGTATTTCATCGTATCGCGCACCAGGGGATCGGGTGAAGCTTCCGCAGCCTGCAATTCGGGTACGTACGCGATAGCATTCGGCAGGTTGAGTTTCTTGTCGGGAATCTTATCCGGCACGAGCTTGCACAGACGGTCCGATTCGCTCAAAGGCAGTTTCTGTACGCGCGCCACGTCCTTGATGGCCATCTTGGTCGCCATTGTGCCGTATGTAATGATGTGCGCCACCTTCTCTTGCCCGTATTTCTCCGTCACCCAGCGGAGCACTTCTCCACGTCCGTCATCATCGAAGTCCACATCGATATCAGGCAAAGAGATACGGTCGGGATTCAGGAAACGCTCGAACAGAAGGTCGTATTGAATCGGGTCTATTTTCGTGATGCCCAAGCAATAGGCCACCGCCGAGCCGGCAGCCGAACCACGTCCCGGTCCTACCGAAACGCCCAGCTGTGTGCGGGCGGCATTGATAAAGTCCTGCACAATCAAGAAGTATCCCGGGAAACCCATCGTCTTCATGATGTACAGCTCAAAGACCAGACGTTCCTTCACCTCGTCGGACAAGGGATCACCGTACAGTTTCTTGGCACCGTCGAATGCCAATTTTGCCAGATAGTCGGCTTCCAGCTTGATACGGTACAGCTTGTCGTAGCCCCCCAGACGCTTTATCTTGGCATTGGCGGCATCCTCATCCAGCACCACCTTGCCGTTTTCATCCTGGGTAAACTCATCAAATAAGTCCTTTTCGGTATATTTCTGCCGATAGCCCTCTTCCGTTCCAAAATCTTCCGGAATAGCAAACGTAGGCATAATAGGAGCATGGTCGATGGAATAATATTCCACCTTGTCCAAAATCTCCAAGGTATTGGACAAGGCTTCGGGAACATCCTCAAACAAGGCGTTCATCTCAGCCTTTGTCTTCATCCATTCCTGCTTGGTATAAAGCATTCGGGTAGGGTCATCCAGATCTTTACCCGTGCTCAGACAAATCAGGCGGTCGTGCGCTTCTGCATTCTCTTCATCCACAAAGTGGACGTCATTGGAGCAGATAACCTTAATGTCATATTTCCGGGCAAGCTCCAGCAACTTGGCATTCGCCTTCTGCTGAAGCGGATAGGCTTCGTGGTTGGCACGGGGAACAGTGGCTTTATGGCGCTGAAGCTCCAGATAGTAATCATCGCCAAACAGATTCTTATACCAGCGTACAGCTTCTTCTGCCTCTTCCAGCTGGTCATTGATAATCTTCTTAGGAACCTCGCCACCGATACAAGCCGAGCAGACAATCAGCCCCTCATGGTACTTTTCCAGTTCACTGCGGTCTGTACGCGGACGCATATAGTATCCCCTTGTCCAGGCATGCGATACAAGTTTTATCAGATTGTGATACCCCTTCTCATTCTTTGCCAGCACAATCAGGTGATAGCCACTCTGGTCCGGCTTCCCCTCCTTCTTATCCATGGTTCGGCGGGCCACATACATTTCACAGCCTACAATCGGCTTGAACAGCTTGCTTTCCGCTTCTGCCATCTTGGCACGACAATCGGCAATCTCCGCTTCCTTGTCTTCACACTCTATCTCACCGCTTTCAATACCGGCAATCCTTTTCTTGAGGTCCTTTATCTCCCCCTTTGGCCCGCTGTTCTTCTTGTTGACATAGTTGGTGAACTCCTTGATACCGAACATATTTCCATGGTCGGTCACGGCAATGCCTTTCATACCATCCTTCATGGCCTTATCAACCAACCTGCTGACACTTGCCTGGCCATCCAGAAGAGAGTATTGGGTATGGACATGTAAATGAACAAAATCTTGCATATATATCCTTTCTATTCAGAGCCTAAAATTACAACCTCTATCACAGCTAACAAAAATATTTCCCAAAAAGTTATCAACATACACATTTCTCTCTCCAAATCCTTGTTAGATTTTCAAAATAAGCCTATTTTTGCAGATAATTTCTATCTAAATTAGCAAATACGATATACATGGGTCGATTAAAAAGATTAAAAAAGATACGCATACACCGTGAAGGAACACATACATTGGCAGGCAGCCTGGTTCTGATTCTGGCTGTCAACACTGCCCTTTACTTCGGATTGGAATGCAAAGTTCCTTTTTACGTAGTAGCGGTCATCAGCCTCATAGTATATGGCATACTCGTGAACTTCTTCCGCTGCCCCATCCGTTTGTTCGGACAAGAAACGGAGAAAGTCGTGGTAGCTCCTGCCGACGGTAAAATCGTAGTGGTGGAAGAAGTGGAGGAAAACGAATACTTCCACGACCGCCGTATCATGGTATCTATATTCATGAGTCTGGTTAATGTACACGCCAACTGGTATCCGGTAGACGGTACGGTAAAGAAGGTGTGGCACCAAAACGGAAAGTTCATGAAAGCCTGGCTGCCCAAAGCCAGCACCGACAACGAGCGTTCCACCGTAGTAATAGAAACCCCGGAAGGCGTGGAGATTATGGCACGACAGATAGCCGGAGCCATGGCGCGCCGCATCGTGACCTATGCCGAACCAGGCGAGGAATGCTATATTGACGAACATATGGGTTTCATCAAATTCGGCTCCCGCGTGGATGTCTTTCTGCCGTTGGGCACCGAAGTATTCGTTAAACTAGGACAACTGACTACTGGCAATCAGACAGTGATAGCCAAACTTAAATAATAAAAGAACAACAATGGCAAACTGCATTACCCGCCATATTCCAAATACTCTGACCTGCCTGAACCTATTCTCCGGGTGTATTGCTTGTGTCATGGCATTCGAAGCCAGATATGAATGGGCACTCGCTTTCATTATTTTCAGTGCCGTATTCGATTTCTTCGACGGCATGATGGCACGTGCACTGGACGCACACTCCATTATCGGCAAGGATTTGGATTCTCTGGCAGATGATGTCAGTTTCGGAGTGGCCCCTTCCCTGATTGTATTTTCCTTGTTCAAGGAAATGGACTATTCGGGCGCAATGGAAAGCTTGGCCGGTGTTTTCCCCTATCTCGCATTTCTTTTGTCCGTATTCTCTGCACTGCGGCTTGCCAAGTTCAACAACGATACCCGCCAGACGAGCTCTTTCGTAGGACTTCCCGTCCCGGCAAACGCCTTGTTCTGGGCTTCATTGGTGACGGGCGCTCACGACTGGCTGGTGAGCGGCAGCTTCCATCCGGTTTATCTGTTGCTGCTGGTCTGCCTTTTCTCATGGCTACTTGTATCGGAGATTCCAATGTTCTCACTCAAATTCAAGAATCTGTCATGGAAAGACAATAAAACAAGCTTCATTTTCCTGCTTGTCTGCATTCCGTTCCTCATCTTCTTGGGAATCTGCAGCTTTGCTGCAATTATCGTGTGGTATATACTACTTTCGCTTATTACAAGGAAAAGTAAATAAACAAATCTTTGGCACGGTTGTTGTATTGAAGTTCGCAGAAAACGAACACATAAAAAGACATTAGCCCATGTTTCATATTTTAGGATTTTTATTCATCATCATAATTGCCATTCTGCTCATTGGCCTCAGCATTATCGGTACTGTCATCCGGAACATATTCGGATTGGGCGGACGCCGTACTTCCTCCAACTCCGGTCCCTACCAAAAAGGAAATGGTAACTACCAGCCGGGAGGGTACTCCTACAATGATAATAGACAATCGTCTGAAGAGGTACAAGCTGAAGAAGGTGAAATACGCCCCCGCCACAAGAAACTGTTCTCCAAAGACGAGGGAGAGTATGTGGATTTTGAAGAAATCAAAGAGTAGGGATTAGGGATAAAGGATTAGAGATTATTTGCGCTTGGCGGCAAAGAACTCTTTCATCAGGGCGGCACATTCATCTGCCAGAATTCCTTTTACCACTTGTGTTTTGGGATGCAATGCCTGCGAGGCATAGCGCTGATACCCTCTTTTCTCATCTTCAGCACCAAACACCAGACGTCCCATCTGCGCCCAGGCAATGGCACCGGCACACATCACGCAGGGTTCCACTGTGACATAGAGAGTACATTCATTCAGATATTTGCCGCCAAGGGATGCAGCGGCAGCGGTAATGGCTTGCATCTCGGCATGGGCGGTGACATCTGTCAAGGTCTCCGTCAGATTATGGGCACGAGCTATGATACGGTCCTTGCAAACCACAACCGCACCTACAGGAACTTCTCCCCGTTCACCTGCCTTCTGCGCTTCCTGAAGTGCCTGCTTCATATAATAGCTATCGTCCAACGCCATCCCCTTTTAATTGTTAATTTCTAATTTTTAATGCTCATCTCCTCATGTCGTGCTCACCGAACAAAGTAGGATAATCCTCTTCCATATTCTTATGGATAAACATGAGAATAGTCTCCCGCAGCCAACGCGACTTGTTCGTTATCTTGTATTTCTCCAGATAACGATCCACAATCCGCTGCTCTTCCTCGCTCATCAGGCATACCATGCGCTGCTCGCGCTTCGGTTCTTCGGGCGTTGCTTTCGCACACGTTTTATCTCTCTTTCTCATATTTCCTGCAAAATTACTTTTACTTCTGTAAAAACAAAACGAACCTACGTAATTTTTATATCAGAAACGCTTAAATGGCACTGAAATATTTTTTTGACCGATAAACTTAAAGAATTTCTTAAAAACATTTTAATTTAATAATTAAAAACGTATTTTTGGAGAGTTCTAAATTTAAAAGGTATGAAACATGTAAATTATCTCAGCTTCTTTCTACTCGCGTTGTTCAGTATAAGTTTTATCTCATGTAGTGACGATGACGATAATAAGCTTAATACCGGCATAACCAATCAAAGTTGGACAGAGGGAAAATCCCTGGAGATCAGCCAGGATAATGACTTGTCTGTAAGCTTCAATGCTGCAGCTAAATGGGTAGCTTCCGTCACCTCTGGAGCGGATTGGTGCAAACTGAATACGACCTCGGGCACAAAAGGACAAAGTACCTTGAAATTATCTGTAAGTACAAGTTCCACCACCGACCGGACAGCCAGAATCTCCATTAATATAGACGGCTATTCTCCTGCAAGTTTTGAAGTTACACAAAAAGGGACCAGTGCTCCCCAAACCACTGAAGATATGGAGATTAACGCAAAAGTTGATGAATATCTGAGAGAAATGTATCTCTGGAACGATGAATACAAAACATTGAATCTTGACCATAACAAAGGCTATGAAGACTTCTTCTATGATGCATTGGGAAGTATGACTACTAATACTTTGGATAAAAAGGCCACTGCGGATGGAAAATATACTCTCTTTTCATACATACAGAAAAAAAATCCCATCGGTTCAACCCGTTCCACTCAATGGGTAAAAAAAGAACAAACTTACAGTTTCGGCATTACCGGAGCAGACGTTCGAGCAATTGGAAGCGAAGATAATTACACTATCTACTTCTTTGTACAAGGTGTTTACCCCAATTCACCGGCAGCACGGGCAGGTATTAAACGAGGTTCCTCAATCATGCAAATAAACGGAGAGAAGTTAACCATGAGTAATTATTGGCAACATTACCTAGATTTACTGATACCAGCTTCGGCTTTCAGCCTGAAAATTACAGAGGAAAAGACAGAGGGAGGAACCCAAGAAAAAGACATATCTTCCGAAGCCATGTACTGCAATCCTATTCTTTTCAGTAAAGTGACAGAAGAAGAAGAAACCCCAGGGCACAGAATTGGCTATCTTGTTTATTCTGGATTTGAGGCCGGATTTGACCAAGAATTATTCGATGTATTCAAAGAATTCAAAAGTCAGAATATCACGGACCTAATTTTGGATTTACGTTACAATGGAGGTGGCCACGTTATATCAGCCAACCTAATAGCAACTTGTATAGCCGGCGCAAAATCTGAAGGCAAAGTGTTCACAAGCCTGAGATATAATAAAGAAAGAATGAAAAAACGCAATGATAAACGTGAGGAAGAATTGTTTGCATATTCCAACTATGAGAATCTGGCTACGTCTCTATCAGCAGGTGCCTTAAACCTTCAGCACGTCTATTGTATCGTAGGTAACGGAACAGCATCAGCCAGTGAACTTGTCATCAATTCTCTAAAGGGAATAGATGTAGAAGTAACACTTATAGGTAAAAGAACTACCGGTAAAAATGTAGGTATGGAACCAGTAGAATATACCATAAGAAATAACGTCTACGAAGTGGTTCCCATCACCTTCCAAAGCTATAATGCCAAAGGAGTTGGAGATTATGAAAATGGGTTCACACCTGACATCGAAATAGATGAAAACGACCCTTACGGCAGAGGAGACGGATATTACATATACAGAGACTATGGTTCGGATAAAGAGTTCCTATATGCCCGTGCCATCCAGGAAATCACCGGTCAGGCTCCGGCACCCACAACACGCAGTGCAGAACCCCTGATGAGAGGCAAAGCCTTGAAGGTCCCTGCCATCTACCGACGAGGACATGAAGGCATGATTAAGTTGCCGGAATAATGGCAATACACAATATTCTTGGAAAAGCCGGTGAAGACGCCGCTGCCAAATATTTGGAACAGAACGGTTACACCATACGTGACCGTAACTGGCGGAAGAATCACCTTGAGCTGGATATTGTAGCCGACAAAGATAAGGAACTGATTATTGTGGAAGTGAAAACCCGTAGCAATACGGACTACATCGAGCCGCAGAATGCCGTGAACTGGCAGAAAATACGACGTATTGTCGTAGCGGCCGATGCCTATATCAAGCACTTCTGTTTGGATGCACCCGTCCGCTTCGACATCATAACTGCTGTAGGCGAACCGGGAGCATTCAGGATAGAGCACATGAAGGATGCCTTCTATCCACCCATATTTTGATAATTGACAATTGATAAGTGAGAGTTATTTCAATCGTAAATCGTAGATTATAAATTGTAAACCGTAAATACCATCATGGACATAGAAACCGCCCGCGAATATTGCCTCAGCAAAAAGGCCGTCACGGAATGCCTTCCGTTCGACGAATACTCGCTCGTGATGAAAGTCATGGATAAAATGTTTGCACTTATCGACCTGGAAAGCGCCAACAAGATTTGTCTGAAATGCGACCCCGAATATGCACTCGAACTGCGGGAGCACTATGCTGCCATCGAAGGTGCCTATCACTTCAACAAAAAGTACTGGAACCAGGTGTTCCTTGACGGTGACGTCGACGACAAACTGTTGAAGCAACTGATAGACCACTCTATGGAAGAAGTATTGAAGAAGTTCACCAAAAAAATGCGTACCGAATATGAAGCCCTGCCCTGACACATTCCCGTTCCCGCTGGTAGCATTGGACGAAACGGCATCGACCAACCAATACCTCAGCCAGCTTTGCAACCAGTTGCAAGAATCCGTTGCCGAACTAACAACCGTGACTGCCGAGTTCCAAACCGCCGGTAAAGGCCAGCGCGGCAACACCTGGGAAGCTGAAGAAGGCAAGAACCTGCTTTTCAGCTTTGTACTCTACCCTTCTTTTCTGGAAGCCCGCCGACAGTTCATCCTTTCACAAATCGTTTCCCTCGCCATTAAGGAAGAACTGAGCAGATGGTCTGATGAAATCACCATCAAATGGCCGAACGACATTTATTGGAAAGACAAGAAAATCTGCGGTATACTGATAGAGAACGACCTTTCCGGACATCATATCAGGCGCAGCATTGCCGGAATCGGCATCAACATCAACCAGGAAGTCTTCAACAGTGATGCTCCCAACCCCGTCTCACTGAAACAAATCACCGGAAAGGAGCACGACCGTTATGAAATCCTTGCCCATATCCTGAGACGTGTACAAATCTACTACAACAGCCTCCAAATGGAGGACTTCGCCGTCTACTCCGACGAGATATCCACACGGTATGCCCGCTTCCTTTTCCGTCGCCGGGGATTGCACCCTTATGAAGATGCCAACGGCAAGTTCCTTGCCCGGTTGCTGCGTGTAGAGCAAGACGGACGGTTCGTGCTGGAGGATGAAGGAGGAAGTGAACGGGAATATCTGTTCAAGGAAGTGCAATACATTCTGTAAAGGAGATTCATCCCTATCACAAAGTTTATTTTGAAATTCATCTGTCACGCTATCACGTCACAAGGGAGGAACCATCTATGCCAAACAAGTTGCCTATCGCAAACTTTTGGAACTCACCATCGAACAAGCGACACAGACGGAAACCATCCACCGGATGCACTTCCCTCTACAACTATCAACTGCGTGAAAAAGAGAACAACCGGCTGAAAGCGACAACTTAGAGTTGCTCAACCACATCTTGCAACAAAAAGCGATAGAAAACGAGCAGGAGCAGGAGGGCCAAGAGTATCTGCTTGGTTCCAATATATAGCAGAAACTATAAGAACGGGCAAACTTCGCTCGTGGCGAGGCATACATCACCCCTGAAGAATGGGAAATACTGAAAGAACTGATGTCTCCTGTCTGCCCCAACTTCTTTGAAAAGCTGCATTCACTGCACAATCCCAACGAAAACGAACTGCACGTATGTATGCTTATCAAGCTCCAATTCCGCCAAACAGACATCGCACGGTTGATGCACCCAAGCCGGAAAGCATTTCTTCCATCCGAAGACGACTTTATCAGAAAGTGACCGGAGAAAAAGGGACACCGGAAATGTGAGAATGAAAATTATGAAATTTCTTTAGCTCTACTTTCTTTTGTTTTGATTACAAAAGTAACAAAATATGCTGGCAAAAAGTGAATTTGTTCTTTTTGCCAGCATCACTTAATTGGTATCTAAAATTCTTAAACGATAGAACCTTCTATGTATAACAACCATTAACTAAAGAGTGAAAAGGCTCCAATAGACCCAACGACGAACACAGCGACAATCACCCATATAAATGAGATAATGAAACCTGCAATGGCGCAGCCGCGCGGACTTTTGAATAAGCCGATGAAACTAAAAAGCGCACCGAGGAACCAGATAATCCACCCAAGAATAGGTATCCACCCAAGAAAGATTCCAAGAATGGCGAATACCAGCCCAGTAGTGCCGATACCATTGGATTGCTTACCTGGAACATTTACGTAAACCGACTGTTGCGTAGCATTTGTGTTCTGCTGGAACGGCTGCTGGGCTGTTTGAGGTTGAACCTGAGGTTGTCCTGCTTGCAGGACTGCATTACAATGAGGGCAGGTGGTAGCTTTGTCCGAAACCTGCTTTCCACAATGGGAACAAAAAATGAGTGCCATAATACAAAATATATTAGCGTTAATAAATAAAAAACTATTCTAGGTGAGTATGTTGTTTGGAAACATACAGTACAAGTCCCTTATAATCAACCTTATAAAAGTCTCCTACTTCTCCTAAATAAGGAAACCGTTCACCTTTCTCCGGGTGACGGTTGGTTCCGTCAGCCCACTTGTATGTTTCTGCATCCGACGATGGTGCATACCGTAAACGTAGGTTGACACCATCAATCACTACTTGCCGCGAAGTACCTACGACAGATTTCAATGTGTTGGTCTTATCCTTAAAATAATCGGTCGTATAATAAAATATACCGAAACTTACTAACAGCACCAATACAATACCACCAATAAACCAATATAAAGCCCTACTCCTTGGGGGAAGGGAAAGTTCCTGCTCTTCAACCTCTATAGGAGATGCTGTCTGTGTAATGGATACCGGAGGGATAGATGAAGCGGCAATCGGCGTAGCTGGTACAACGGGACATCCGCATTGCGGACAAACGTATACGGAATCAGCCAGCTCAGCACCACATTCATGGCAATGGCGATTTTTCGTGGCAGATATGGGGCACCCGCATGTGGGGCACGATGTTACACCGTTAGGGATTTCAGTTCCACATTCACTACAAACAATAAACTGTTCCTCTTCTGCACAACGTTCACTGATGTTACCACACTTCGGACAGAAACATTCCTTTTGATAAGCATCATGTTCAAATATGTGTTGGCATGAAGTACACTTGAATTTCATTTTCGTACTCATAAATAGTTATTTTTAGTTGTTGAAATACTCAAGGGATTGTGTCTCGATACGTTCCGGTTCTGTTTTGGTAGAGAATGACTCACCATTCTCCTTATACTCTTTCACCTGATTGGTGCGGGTAACTTTTCGCTTCAACCAATTCCCATGCTCGTCCACTTCCAGATACTCATATCTATCTGTGGTAAGGTAATCTCCGGTTTCATCGTAATCGTGTACACTTTTACTATCAGGAAGAAGGTTCACACCGGTGTAAGTGAATGTTTCTGTGAGGTAAATCATTCTTACCTGACTTTTACGTTCTATGATTCTGTCCTGCTCGTCAAAAAGATATTCTACAGAACCTTCCATATCGGATTCATTCTTACTCATATCGCTCCGCTTATGGTCGCTGTATGTGATGGTGTAAGAGCCCCAATCGCTTCGGCTGTATTCTGTACGGTTGTCATTGTACTTATAAATCAGGGAATATTCTTCCCCTTTACTGATTTCCAGTATATTCCCAACCTTGTCAAACCGAGTGGTTTCCCCTTCACTATTGGTCAGACTTTCTACGCTCCCATATAGGCCGAGACCTTTACGTGCCGACAAAGGATGAGGAGTTTCAGTTTCTTTATTAACGGGAGCCGCATTCAAAATGCCATCAACATCTGAAGTCTTAAATAGTGCCCCTTCAAAGATGAATCCTCCCTCAACGGGCGAATAATATGCGGTATAAGGCTTTACTTCCTCCATCTCCTCCGGAGTAACGTCTTCCAGCAGTCCCCTAAAGGATTCCAAGTGACGTGTGAAGACCAGCCGATTTCCTTCTATCTTTCCATAATAGACCGTTGCCCCTTGGTAGACCGAATTCCAAAGATTTCCATCCTCTGGCACAGAATTATAACCCCTCGCCATAAATACGTTGTTTCCATCCAGTCTGAAAGATAGGGCACCGTATTGTACTCTCTGCTCTGCCAAAGGACAATACGCTTCAAAAGCCTTCTTCGGAATAGAATCATGGGATAGCACTTTGGAAAATTCGCTGTTGACATAGCCCTCTTCACCTGTACGTAACCGAACTTTATACCATCCGTTGACCGAATCTACCAGTTCGCACATTTCTCCACGTTCAACAACCCCTACCAGTTTGCCTTCCACCGATTCCTTTTTGACGCTAATGTCCGACTTTATTGCAATTACATACGTGTGGTTTGGATTCTTTGAGGCAGAAAGAGACTTTTGCTTGGGAGAGTCTTTGCAGGCCATGAATAACAAAAACGTACCGCATAAAATGAATAGGTGACGTGCATTCATAATATTTAAATAATTAATCTCCCTCAGTCTCTCCCGGGAACCATTCAACATAAAAGCGTGAGACTGCAATGCCACGTTCTGGTTGGAGGTCCTAGGAAAACCTTGTACACGGATATGGTTATAGCAGCCCACGCTATATGCGTGAGAACCACTATGCTATCCTTGTGTACAATTGCGAATTTCCTAGGTTCCCAACCACAAGATAAGCATAACGCTTCTTCAAATTCTAAAATGTCTTGGAGAGAACTCCTCTCTCCAAATGCAAAAATATGAAAAATGTAGGAAGCGCAATAACATTTCCTGCATTTTTTATGTTGGCGCATAAATATCTCAAAGACGGATATGCAACGGTGCTCAATATAAAACTCAAAAAAAGAAGCTAGACTTACCAGCTGCTAAATCTGAACAATGACGTCCATCCGGGAATGTTGACAAATTCTCATAGTGGAAGTTTTGAAACCGGGAACGATAAATTCTCTTTCTACACCATCTTTTCCTGGGCGGGAAACAACCGTAAAAAAGGAACTGAATACGGAGAACAGCACTACTCCGGAACAGAAAAATACTACAATACAGAAACCTGAAACTATTTGCGCAATGTCGCCTTTTACATGGGAGGAGACTTTGTGCCTAACCTTAAGAACAACAACAAAACCTACCAGTTCATCACCGCCATGCAGGGGATAAAGCTGCAAGACTGCGAGCAACACCGCCGCTGGGAGTGGGAAGACGTGCAGGCCGAACTTTTCGAAGCCAACATGAAGAACCTGAAACTGCAACAGACACAAGAAGCAGGCAGCATCTTCATCAACGAAATAAAGAACAGGAAGCGGAAAGACGACCATCATCAAATTGCTGTTGGGCTACTACAAGGCATTGGGCGGAGAAATCTCCATCGGCGACACAGATCTCAACCAGTTCAACCTAAAATAGACAAGGAACGGCTGGCAGAGGCTGCCCGGATTGCCAATATAAACGACTACATCATGCGCCTCCCCCTGAAATACAACACTCTGATAGGGCAAGACGGTGTGGGTCTGAGTCAAGGGCAGAAACAACGGATACTGATTGCCCGAGCCGTCTACAAGAATCCGCAGTACATCTTTCTGGACGAAGCCACCAATGCGCTGGATGCCAACAACGAGCGGATAATTGTAGAGAACCTGACGGAGTTCTACAAAGGGAAAACGGTGATCGTGGTGGCCCATCGCCTAAGCACTGTAAAGAACGCCGACCGGATAGTAGTGATAGACAAAGGGAAAATCATAGAAGCCGGAAAGCATCAGGAACTGATAGCCAGCCGGGGAGCTTATTATAATCTTGTGAAGAATCAATTGGAATTGGGCAGTTAGCATATGGAAAGCAAGGATATAGAACTCAGAAGCAAACAGGTACGGAAAATCATCGGGCAGATTCCTCCGCTGCTGGTACGTAGCGGAATCGGCATCATCGGAATAATTATAGCTTTGCTGCTGGCTGTAGCCGCATTTGTCCCCTATCCCGAAACAACGGAATGCGACATCACCCTGACGGACATTCAGCAAGGAGAAGTGTCAGCTACCGGAGAACTGCCGTATGTCTGCATCACACAAGTAAGTACTGGCATGAAAGCAGAAATTGAACTGGAAGGATATACAAGCAAGGAATACGGCTATCTGCAAGGAACTGTCACAACCGTTTCTACACGGATAATCAGCCGCAACGGGCACAACTATTTCTGTTTTATACTGTCACTGAAAGAAGTCCCTTTCATGCAGAAAGGCATGAAAGGAAAGGCATCCATCATCTTGTCGGAGAAGACGCTGCTCGGAAGAATATGGGAGTGAACAGCTATGCCTCGCCAAGCAAGTCTTCCCGCACGACACCTCGCTTCGCACCCGCGATGAATAAGCGTTAGAAATCTATTACTTGCGCAATCCGTATCTCAAAAAGGAGATTGAGCTACTATTAACGCATCTCCGCCTCCATCTTCTTTATTCTTTCCAGCGTATTGCCTGCCTCCATGGAAGGAAATACCTGGAGCACCCGTTGCAGATAGGTCTTTGCCTTGCTATAGCTATTGGTAAGCACGTCCGACAAACCGTTACGATAACGGGCATACTGCATCCGCGTAGGGGAAGTTATCTTCTTAAAGTCATCATCGAGCTTCTTCCTTTCCTTTTCTGCCTGAAGATAGAAATAATTCCCCAAGAAGATATTTGCCTGCAGGTTATCACCGTCGAGCATCAGTACCTTCTCGTAGGTTTTCAGAGCATCCTTCTCTTTTCCCCGCATCATTTCCATCTCGGCACAAGAAACAAGGGCAGGCACATCTTCGGGATGGCGTTGCAAGAACTCCTTATAGAAGAGATAGGCCTTGTCGTAATTCCGCATTTCCTTGTAATGGGCAGCCAGCTCATTGGCCAGACGGGAAGCTACCACAGTGTTCTTGTCAACATTGGCCCAATAGAACATTTCCGCCAGGTCCACACCGGCATCTGCCGACTGACGAAACAGACTTACGGCATAATCGTCCTTGCCTTCGGACAACGCTTCGGAAACTTTCTGTAACAATTCACCCGCCGACTGAGCGAAAACTGACAGAGGCAACATCAGAAACAAAGAGAAAAATAAAGTTAAGGATTTCATTTTTAAAGTATATAATAGTTTAACAGCCTGAATCATCTCCATAGAAATTCACCTACAAATTTACACACTTTCACTGCAAACATCAACAAAATATAGTTAATCTTTCCCACTATTTTCCCCTTTTCTGCGTAACTTTGCCAATCTTATGAAATAAGCGTTACCAATGAAGCTCAGAGACAAGCAAATCTTGCAAATAGCACTGCCTTCCATCGTATCAAACATCACCGTTCCTTTGCTCGGACTGATTGATGTAGCCATTGTCGGACACTTAGGCTCACCGGCCTATATCGGAGCCATTGCCGTAGGCGGGATGCTGTTCAACATCATCTACTGGATTTTCGGTTTCCTGCGCATGGGGACCAGCGGAATGACTTCACAAGCATACGGAAAACGGGATTTGCCGGAAGTTGTACGCCTATTAGTGCGCTCCGTCGGCATAGGGCTGGCTGTCGCGTCCTGCCTCATAGCATTGCAAGTCCCCATCAGACAAGGCGCATTCCTGCTGATTCATCCTACAGACGAGGTCAAAGAGATGGCAACGCTTTATTTCCACATCTGCATCTGGGGTGCACCCGCCATGCTGGGACTATACGGGCTCACGGGATGGTTCATCGGCATGCAGAATTCACGCATTCCCATGTATATAGCCATCACACAGAATATAGTCAATATCATTGCCAGCCTCTGCCTGGTCTATCTATGCGGAATGAAAGTCGAAGGAGTTGCCCTGGGGACGCTGATAGCCCAGTACGCCGGTTTCCTGATAGGGCTGATGCTCTGGATACGCAATTATGGAAAGTTGCAGAGATACTGGGAAATTAAAAATTATAAATTGGAAATTAAAGGGGAAGAAAGAAAAGGTATCTGGGAGAAGGAGACAATGCTAAAATTCTTCCAAGTGAACAGGGACATTTTTCTGCGCACCCTTTGCCTGGTAGTGGTTACTCTGTTCTTTACTTCAGCAGGAGCCTCGCAGGGCGAAATCATTTTGGCTGTCAACACGCTGCTGATGCAGCTCTTCACTTTGTTCTCGTATGTAATGGATGGTTTTGCCTACGCAGGCGAGGCCCTGAGCGGCAGATACATAGGCGCACACAACCGGGAAGCCTTTACAGACACCGTCCGACATCTCTTTGGATGGGGAGCGGTAATGGCAGTTCTCTTTACGTTGACCTATGCACTGGGAGGTAATGCCTTCCTCGGGCTATTGACGGATGACAAAGAAGTGATAGCGGTTGCCGACACCTATTTCTACTGGGCGCTTGCCGTTCCTGCCGTTGGTATAGCCGCCTTCATTTGGGACGGCATTTTTATAGGTGCCACAGCCACGCGCGGCATGCTGCTGTCCATGACTGCAGCAGCCGTCAGCTTCTTTGTCTTGTATTATGGCCTACATCCCGTCCTGGCAAACCATGCTTTATGGCTTGCCTTCCTCACCTACCTCCTGATGCGGGGAGCGGTGCAGACGGGATTGAGTCGGGGAGTCATTAAAAAAGCATTCCCCAGTGAGAAGTAGCCTATTTATTGCGATTTTAAGCGATGAACATTTCAAGGGGAAAAAGCATTATCTTTGTATCGCTATGACTTATACATAACTCAAGTTTCGCAAGTTCAAGAACTTACGAAACTTAAATACATAATTGTTATGACAGACAAGAATATTGTTCAAGAGACATTTCCCGTATTGGGAATGAGCTGTGCATCATGTGCCGCACGGATAGAAAAGACGCTGAACCGGCAGTCCGGTGTCAAGATAGCAGCCGTAAACTACGCTTCGGCAACGGCAACCGTAGAATATGATCCCAAGAACTGTTCTTCCGAGGCATTGCAGCAAGCCGTGCAGGCCGCTGGATATGACTTGCTGATAAATCGGGACGGCAATACGCTCGAAGAAGCGGAAGAGGCCCACAACAAAAAATTCACTACACTGAAACTCCGCACTGTCTGGGCCGTTATTCTATCCTTACCTGTTATCATAATAGGTATGTTTTTCATGGATATGCCCTATGCCAATCCTATCATGTGGACACTATCCACTCCTATTGTATTTTGGCTGGGACGGGGATTCTTCAGCAGTGCCTGGAAACAGTTGAGACATGGCAGCGCCAATATGGATACACTGGTAGCCATCAGCACCGGAACAGCCTATCTGTTCAGTCTGTTCAACATGTTATTTCCGGACTTCTGGCTGTCCAGGGGCATCCACCCGCATGTGTATTTTGAAGCGGCAAGTGTCATCATAGCTTTTATCCTGCTGGGGCGCCTGCTGGAAGAAAAGGCGAAAGGAAACACTTCAACAGCCATCAAGAAGCTGATGGGACTCCAACCCAAGACCGTGACCGTCGTTGGGAATGAGGAACGCATTGTCCCTATTGAGCAGATTCGCCCCGGCGACATCATACTGGTGAAGCCCGGCGAACGGATTGCAGTGGACGGCATCGTGACGGAAGGTTCTTCGTACGTAGACGAAAGTATGCTGAGCGGCGAACCGGTAGCAGTGTCCAAGCAAAAAGATGCCAAAGTCTTCGCAGGTACCATCAACCAGAAGGGGAGTTTCCGCTTCCGGGCAGAGAAAGTCGGCACAGATACACTGCTGGCAAAGATTATACACATGGTGCAAGACGCACAAGGGAGCAAAGCACCGGTACAGCAACTGGTCGACAAGATAGCAGGGATATTCGTGCCTACCATTATCGGCATTGCAGTGCTCGCCTTCATCGTATGGATGATGCTGGACGGAACCGACGGATTCACCCACGGATTATTGGCATTTGTCACAGTGATTATCATCGCCTGCCCGTGTGCGCTGGGGCTAGCCACTCCTACAGCCATCATGGTAGGCATCGGCAAGGGAGCCGAAAGGGGTATCCTGATAAAAGATGCCGAGAGTCTGGAGATTGCCAAAAAGGTAAATACCGTAGTACTCGACAAAACCGGAACCGTAACCGAAGGAAAACCGGTAGTCAGTAAGCTGGTATGGAATACGCCGACAACTACTCCCAATCCAAGCATTTCCTCAAAAGATGTCTTGCCGGACATTTTCTACAGTCTGGAAAAGTTATCGGAACATCCATTGGCAGACGCCGTAGTGAATCACCTCAAGGAATCGGCTTCCATAGACGACATCCAAGATTTCGAAACCATCACCGGAAAAGGTGTAAAAGGGCGGACACAAGGCCGGATTTACTTTGCCGGAAACCTGAAACTACTGGAAGAGAACCGGATTGCCATCAGCCGGTCTCTTCGGGAAGAAGCCACCCGACTGACAGCGAAAGCACAAACCGTCATCTGGTTTGCCGACGAAGAAAACGCACTGGCAATAGCCGGAATCACGGACCGGATAAAGGAAACTTCCATTCGTGCCGTCGACGAGCTGCGTGCCACCGGTATCGAAGTCCACATGCTGACCGGAGACAATGAAACCACCGCCCGCGAAATTGCCCGCAAAGCAGGTATTGCGCATTATCAAGCGAGCGTACTGCCGCAGGACAAGGCAGCCTTTATCAGCCGGTTACAAGCAGAAGGACGGAAAGTGGCGATGGTGGGCGATGGCATCAACGACAGCGCCGCCCTTGCCCAAGCCGACTTGAGTATCGCTATGGGCGGAGGTAGTGACATCGCCATGGACGTAGCCAAAATGACTATCATCTCCTCCGATTTGACAAAAATTCCGGAAGCCCTCCGGCTGTCCCGTCTGACAGTCCGGACCATCCGGCAGAATCTGTTCTGGGCGTTTATATACAATATAGTAGGTGTGCCCATTGCAGCCGGAATACTCTATCCCATCAACGGCTTCCTGTTGAATCCGATGATAGCCGGCGCAGCCATGGCATTCAGCAGTGTCAGTGTGGTGAGCAACAGCTTGCTGCTAAAACGGAAAAAGATACATGAAAGGGAAGAAAACAAAAAAGTTGAACCATCAACAGAAACAATCATGAAAAAAGAATTCAAGGTAGAAGGTATGATGTGCAACCATTGCCGCATGCACGTAGAGAAAGCATTAAATAGTATGGAGGGTGTACATGCCACCGTAACCCTGAACCCTCCGGTGGCCATCGTAGAGCTTTCAGACGGAGAAAAGACACTCGAAGAATTGCAGAAGGCAGTGACAGAAGAAGCCGGTGACTACACACTGAAGGTATAAGGGTAAAATTCATACGGTTTTCATACAGAAAAGAAAGAGGAAATCAAAGTAAATATCTACCTTTGCACGCTAATCTACAGATAAAGATATGAATGCAAAAGCTAAAGGATATATTTTGGGTTCTATCGCCGCAGCCTCCTACGGTATGAATCCATTGTTTGCCCTCCCGTTGTACAAAGCCGGCATGGATCCGGACTCGGTACTCTTTTTCAGATACCTTTTTGCCATCCCATTGCTGGGTATTATGATAAAAGCGAGAGGGCGGACATTCAAGATACAACGGAAAGAAACATTTCCGCTCATCATCATGGGATTACTCGTAGCCCTCTCCTCACTGACGCTTTTTCTGAGTTATAATTATATGGCCGCCGGCATAGCGTCGACACTGCTGTTCATCTACCCCATTATGGTGGCTCTTATTATGGCTATGGTCTTCAAAGAGAAGCTGGCACTGCAAACCATCGTCTGCATGCTGCTTGCACTGGGAGGCATCGGGCTGCTCTATAAAAGTGAGGACGGCAGTACGCTGAGCCTGATAGGGACATTGCTGGTTTTCGCTTCCTCCCTTTCCTATGCCATATACATTGTGGGCATCAACCAGACGTCATTGAAAAATGTAGCTACACTCAAAGTCACCTTCTATGTCCTTCTCTTCGGCTTATCGCTCTTCGTAGCACGCCTGCTCTATTCCGGAGTACTGAACACACCGGACCAGTGGTATCTGTGGGGCAATTTGCTTGCACTGGCTGTCTTTCCCACCGCCATATCCTTCCTCTGCACTACTGGAGCCATCCAATACATCGGCTCCACCCCGACCGCTATTCTCGGTGCATTGGAACCCGTGACAGCCATCTTCTTCGGAATAGCTGTCTTTGGAGAAAGCTTGACTGTCAGAGAAAGCATCGGACTGGTGATGATTATTGTAGCCGTAACGCTCGTCATCGCAGGGGGAAACATTACAGGCCAACTGGTTCGTTTCAGGAAACTGTTTCCAAGACTCCCGATAAAGAGCAAGAAAAACAACTAATTCTATAAACCATCATCAACCATGAAAAAAAATCTCTACCTGCTTTTAGTTCTGTTATTCCCTATCGGCCTACAAGCTCAGTCCGAGGTGATCGTACTCCGTCCGGATGAAGACAAAGCCGAAGTGAACGAAGCTGAATATACCAAAATTTTCCTGGCTGGGACCATTGACATGGGCAAGAGCATAGACTGGCAAAAGGCAACCTGCGACTGGTTCCGAGCACGTCCCGAAGGCAAATATCTCCTATACAACCCCCGAAGGGACAAGGGGTTGAGCGGTGAAATGTCCGACTTTGAACATCAAGTGAACTGGGAACTGGAACATCTGGAAAAAGCCGACCTGATAATCATGAATATCCTGGCAAGCAGTAAGTCTCCCATCACTCTGCTGGAGATGGGGCTGCACATGCGTTCCGGCAAACTGCACGTCATCTGCGAGCCCGGCTTCTACCGCTACGACAATGTGCGAATTACTTGTAACCATTATGGTATTCCGTTATATCACAGCATGGACGAGTTCCTAAAGACAATACGTTAGGCAACTATCCTACCTCATTCTGCAGCACTTTTCAGTTTTATTCTTTATCTTTGCTGCAAAGAAATATAACAAAACTATATATTATGACAACCTATAAAAGAATCTTATTGAAGCTCAGCGGCGAGAGCCTGATGGGTGAAAAGCAATACGGCATTGACGAAAAACGCCTTGCCGAGTACGCAGCTCAAATCAAAGAAATCCACGAATTGGGAGTACAAATAGGCATCGTGATAGGCGGTGGAAACATTTTTCGCGGATTGAACGGTGCCCACAAAGGATTCGACCGCGTGAAAGGCGACCAGATGGGAATGCTGGCAACCGTCATCAACAGCCTTGCCCTCAGTTCAGCTCTGGCAGCTACCGGCGTGAAGGTCCGCGTGCTGACTGCCGTACGTATGGAACCCATCGGTGAATTCTACAATAAATGGCGTGCCATCGAATGTATGGAAGCAGGCGAAGTAGTCATCATGTCCGCCGGTACAGGCAATCCGTTCTTCACTACCGATACCGGTTCCAGTCTGCGCGGCATCGAGATTGAGGCAGATGTCATGTTGAAAGGTACCCGTGTGGATGGCATCTATACCGCCGATCCGGAGAAGGACCCGACAGCCACGAAATTCCACGACATCACTTACGACGAAGTACTGAAGCGCGGTCTGAAAGTGATGGACCTCACCGCCACCTGCATGTGCAAGGAGAACAACCTACCCATCATCGTTTTTGACATGGATACAGTGGGGAATCTGAAAAGAGTGATGCAAGGAGAAGAAATCGGTACACTGGTACATAATTGAATTAAAAACGGAAAACGAAGAATTGAGAATAAAAAAATGAATGTTATTTAATTCTTAATTCTCAATTCCCGATTTAATAATTATATTTGCAAAGTTTCAAATTAAAGCTATTCCAAAAACGAAAATAATATGAGAGACGTAAAAGACATCTTAGACGAAGCGCAAGAAAGTATGGACATGGCCATCATGTATCTGGACGAGGCATTGGCTCATATCCGCGCCGGAAAAGCTGATATCCGTTTGCTGGATGGTATCCGTGTGGATTCTTACGGAAGTATGGTTCCTATCAACAATGTGGCAGCCGTAACCACTCCGGACGCACGCAGCATTGCCATCAAGCCATGGGATAAGAGCATGTTCCGCGTCATTGAAAAGGCCATCATTGACTCCAGTCTCGGCATCATGCCCGAAAACAACGGTGAAATTATCCGTATCGGCATCCCACCGCTGACGGAAGAACGCCGGAAGCAGCTTGCCAAACAATGCAAGGGAGAAGGAGAAACAGCCAAAGTAAGTGTACGTAATGCACGCCGTGATGCCATCGACGCCTTGAAGAAATCCGTAAAGGACGGACTGGCAGAAGACGCCCAGAAAGGCGGTGAAGAAAAGCTGCAGAAGATTCACGACAAGTTCATCAAGCGGATTGATGACATGCTGGCTGCAAAGGATAAAGAAATCATGACCGTTTAATGAATTGATAATTGATGATTGACAGTTGATAATTATCATGTGTAATAATACCTATAGTTAATTATCCAGCAATCAATTATCAATTATCAATTATCAATTATCAATTATTTTGAGGGGACTCGTTATAAAAAACACCGGAAGCTGGTACTTGGTACGGACTGACGACGGAAGGGAGATTGAATGTAAAATCAAAGGGAACTTCCGGTTGAAAGGCATACGAAGCACCAATCCCGTGGCTGTAGGCGATTACGTGAACATCATACTGAACCAGGAAGGTACGGCCTTTATCAGCGAGATAGAGGACCGGAAGAATTACATCATCCGCCGTGCCTCCAACCTTTCCAAGCAATCACATATTCTTGCCGCCAACCTCGACCAGTGCATGCTCATAGTGACGGTGAACTATCCCGAAACCTCCACCACATTTATAGACCGTTTTCTCGCCTCTGCCGAGGCATACCGTGTTCCCGTCAAGATTATATTCAACAAAGTGGATGCCTACAACGAAGAGGAACTGCACTATCTGAACAGTCTCATCAACCTTTATACCACCATCGGTTATCCATGTTTCAAGGTTTCTGCCAAAAAAGAGGAAGGCATCGATATTATCGAGGAAGAGCTCAAAGGACGTATAACCCTCTTTTCCGGACATTCCGGAGTAGGGAAATCGACACTCATCAAGGCAATACTGCCCGATATAGAGATTAAAACCGGAGAGATATCCACCTATCATAATAAAGGTATGCACACCACTACCTTCTCAGAAATGTTCCCGGTTCCCGGTGACGGATATATCATTGACACTCCGGGCATCAAAGGTTTCGGAACATTCGATATGGAAGAAGAAGAAATAGGCCACTATTTCCCGGAAATATTCAAGGTATCTGCCAACTGCCGTTACGGCAACTGTACCCACCGCCACGAACCCGAATGCGCTGTACGCGAGGCTGTCGAGAAGCACTATATCAGCGAATCCCGTTACGCTTCTTATCTGAACATGCTGGAGGACAAGGAGGAGGGAAAATACCGGGCTGCTTACTGATTTGTCATTTTATCACCTTTCCAATCCATATTCTTACACTTTTTAACTCTTTATCTTTTAAACTATTCTCTTTTCCCGTAGTCTAATCTAAGGCTGATTTTATTACTACTAATACTACAACATGAATAAGAGAGTTAAATGGGGCATCATTATCGTGATTGGTGCCGGACTGATTGGAGGAGGAATCTACTCCCAATTACCTAAAGAGAATGAAGAATTAGCCGCTGCAGACAAGGTGATGACCGGTCAACGTAGCGGTAAGAAAATTCTAAACGTAAACGCAAAAATAATCAAACCGCAATTGCTGAAGGATGAAATACAAATCAGCGGCAGCCTGCTGCCGGATGAGGAAGTGGACCTTTCTTTCGAGACATCCGGCAAAATCATAGAGATAAATTTTGAAGAAGGCAGTTTCGTCAAGAAAGGACAATTACTTGCCAAAGTTAATGACCGGCCGCTGCAAGCACAATTGCAACGCCTCGTCTCCCAATTAAAGTTGGCAGAAGACCGCGTGTTTCGCCAGAACGCCCTGTTGGAAAGGGATGCGGTCAGTAAAGAAGCCTACGAACAAGTAAAGACCGAGCTGGCCACCCTGAATGCCGACATTGACTTGATAGAATCGAACATCGCACAAACCGAGCTGCGTGCCCCTTTCGACGGTGTCATCGGTCTACGCCAAGTCAGTGTGGGTACTTACGCTTCCCCTACAACCATTGTAGCCAAGCTCACCAAGATTTCACCGTTGAAGGTGGAATTTGCCGTACCCGAGCGGTATGCCAATGACGTAAAGACCGGCGCCGGACTGGACTTCACTCTCGAAGGAAAACTAAACACCTTCCACGCCACGGTTTATGCACGCGAATCAAAGATAGACCCTACTACCCATACCTTGACAATCCGTGCACTTTATCCCAATGCCAACGGAGCCGTGCTTCCGGGCCGCTATGCCAGCATCAAGCTGAACAAGGACGAAATTCAGAACGCCCTCGCCGTACCGTCCGAAGCCATTGTACCGGAAATGGGAAAAGACAAAATATTCCTCTATAAGTCGGGAAAAGCCCAGCCGGTAGAGATTACTACGGGAATCCGTACGGAAGCGGAAGTACAAGTATTGCAAGGCTTGCAGGCAGGAGATACCATCATCACCTCGGGAACCCTGCAACTCCGTACCGGACTGCCGGTAACACTGGACAATATCAATTGACAACTGTCAATTATCAACCATTAATTATCAATTGTAAAGAATGAATATATCCGAATTAAGTATACGGCGACCGGTACTCTCGACAGTACTTACCCTGATAATCCTGCTGTTTGGCTTCATCGGCTACAATTATCTGGGTGTACGCGAATACCCGTCTGTAGATAATCCCATCATATCAGTATCCTGCTCCTATCCGGGTGCCAACGCCGATGTCATCGAGAACCAGATAACGGAGCCTCTGGAGCAGAACATCAACGGTATTCCCGGCATACGCTCCCTCTCCAGTGTCAGCCAGCAAGGTTCATCACGCATTACAGTAGAGTTTGAGCTTTCCGTTGACTTGGAAACCGCCGCCAACGACGTACGTGATAAAGTGTCGCGTGCACAGCGCTATCTGCCTCGTGACTGTGATCCGCCTACCGTATCAAAAGCCGATGCGGACGCCACCCCTATCCTGATGGTTGCCCTCCAAAGTGACAAACGTTCCCTACTGGAGCTCAGTGAAATAGCCGACCTAACTGTCAAGGAGCAGCTTCAGACTATTTCAGATGTAAGTAGTGTAAGCATCTGGGGAGAAAAGCGCTATTCCATGCGGCTTTGGCTGGACCCCATCAAGATGTCCGGCTATGGAATCACTCCCCTGGATGTAAAGAATGCGGTGGACAACGAAAACGTAGAGCTCCCTTCCGGAAGTATCGAAGGAAACACTACCGAGCTCACCATCCGCACGTTGGGGCTGATGCATACAGCCGAAGAGTTCAACAATCTTATCCTGAAGGAAGACGGTAACCGTATTGTCCGTTTCAGCGACATTGGACGTGCCGAACTGGGACCAGCCGACATCAAAAGTTATATGAAGATGAACGGTGTGCCCATGGTAGGTGTCGTAGTAATTCCGCAGCCGGGTGCCAACCACATTGAAATAGCCAACGCCGTATATGACCGCATGGAGAAGATGAAGAAAGACCTTCCCGAAGATGTTCATTACAACTACGGTTTTGACAATACCAAGTTTATCCGCGCTTCTATCGACGAGGTGAAGCAGACGGTGTATGAGGCCTTTGTACTGGTTATCATCATCATTTTCCTCTTCTTGCGCGATTGGCGTGTGACGCTTGTGCCATGTATTGTAATCCCCGTTTCGCTGATTGGAGCTTTCTTCGTCATGTATCTGGCCGGTTTCTCCATCAATGTGCTCTCCATGCTTGCCGTGGTGCTTGCCGTGGGCTTGGTGGTGGACGACGCCATCGTGATGACGGAGAACATTTATGTCCGCATCGAGAAAGGGATGCCACCGAAAGAAGCCGGCATAGAAGGAGCCAAGGAGATTTTCTTTGCCGTCATTTCCACTACCATTACGCTGGTGGCGGTATTCTTCCCTATTGTATTCATGGACGGGACGACGGGACGACTGTTCCGCGAATTCAGTATTGTGGTCTCCGGTTCGGTGATTATCTCCTCCTTCGCCGCATTGACTTTTACGCCGATGCTTGCCACCAAACTTTTAATCAAAAGGGAACAGCAGAGCTGGTTCTATCGCAAGACCGAACCTTTCTTCGAAGGGATGAACCGGGTATACAGCCAGTCACTGGCCGCCTTCCTGAAACGGCGCTGGATTGCCTTGCCCTTCACCATCGTCACCATTCTGCTTATCGGAGTCCTTTGGAATACTATCCCGGCTGAAATGGCGCCATTGGAGGACCGTTCGCAAATCAGTATCAATACAATGGGTGCCGAAGGAGTGACTTACGAATATATCCGCGACTATACCGAAGACATCAATCATCTGGTGGACTCCATTATCCCGGATGCAGAAGCGGTAACAGCGCGTGTGTCCAG
Organism: Bacteroides sp. CACC 737; assembly: GCF_013874375.1. Lineage (NCBI taxonomy): Bacteria > Pseudomonadati > Bacteroidota > Bacteroidia > Bacteroidales > Bacteroidaceae > Bacteroides > Bacteroides sp. CACC 737. The sequence goes on along the minus strand of NZ_CP059408.1, from coordinate 54,866 downwards.
TGGTAGCGGTAACGTACGTATCACACTGAAAGACATGAAAGACCGTGACTATACCCAAATGGAAGTTGCCGAAAAGTTGTCGAAGGCAGTGCAGAAAAAGACAATGGCACGCTCTTTCGTACAGCAGTCCTCCTCATTCGGAGGACGGCGCGGCGGTATGCCCGTGCAGTATGTATTGCAGGCAACCAATATCGAGAAATTGCAGGAGGTGCTCCCCAAGTTCATGACGAAGGTCTACGAAAATCCGGTATTCCAGATGGCAGACGTAAACCTGAAGTTCAGCAAGCCCGAAGCGCGCATCAACATCAACCGTGACAAGGCGAGCATCATGGGCGTAAGCACCAAGAACATTGCCCAAACCCTGCAATACGGCTTGAGCGGACAGCGCATGGGCTACTTCTACATGAACGGAAAGCAATACGAGATATTGGGCGAAATCAACCGCCAGCAACGCAACAAGCCTGCCGACCTGAAAGGCATCTATATCCGTAGCGACAATGGAACCATGGTGCAGCTGGACAACCTGATTGAACTGACCGGCGGTATCGCCCCTCCGAAGTTGTACCGTTACAACCGTTTCGTTTCCGCCACCATCTCCGCGGGACTGGCGGACGGCAAGACCATCGGACAAGGTCTGGATGAAATGGACAAGATTGCCAAAGAGACACTGGACGAGACCTTCCGCACCGCACTGACCGGAGACTCCAAAGAGTATCGGGAAAGTTCCTCCAGTCTGATGTTCGCCTTCATCCTGGCCATTGTGCTGATTTACCTGATTCTTGCCGCCCAGTTCGAAAGTTTCAAGGACCCGCTGGTTATCATGCTGACGGTGCCTCTCGCCATTGCCGGTGCACTGGTATTCATGTATTTCGGGGGAATTACAATGAATATATTCAGCCAGATTGGTATTATCATGCTGATTGGTCTGGTGGCAAAGAACGGTATCCTGATTGTGGAATTTGCCAATCAGAAGCAGGAAGCGGGTGAAGACAAGATGCGAGCCATCAAGGACGCCTCCCTGCAACGTCTGCGCCCCATCCTGATGACGAGTGCCTCCACCATCCTGGGACTGATACCGCTTGCCTACGCCACCGGCGAAGGTTGCAACCAACGCATCGCCATGGGTACTGCCGTCGTAGGCGGCATGCTCATCTCCACACTACTGACGATGTACATCGTGCCTGCCATATATAGTTATGTATCAACGAACCGAAGTAAACTGAAGACCGAATGAAACGCATTGTTTTAATTTTCATAGCCACTGCCTGCACAGCGCTGGGCCTTTACGCACAGCCTGCGCCTACCTACACCTTGAAGTCCTGCCTGGAGCAGGGATTGCTGAACAACTACTCCCTGCGCATTGTCCGCAATGAAGAGCAGGTCAGCAAGAACAACGCCACACTGGGCAATGCGGGCTACCTGCCCACACTAGACCTCTCCGCCGGCTACAAGGGAACCATAGACAATATCGAAACCAAAGCCCGAGCCACCGGAGAGACAACCAAGGACAACGGAGTGTTTGACCAAACTCTCGATGCAGGCATCAACCTGAACTGGACCATCTTCGACGGTTTCAACATTACCGCCAACTACCAACGGCTCAAGGAGCTGGAACGCCAAGGCGAGACCAATACGCGCATCGCCATCGAGGACCTGATAGCCAACATAGCCGCTGAATACTATAACTATGTGCAGCAAAAAATCCGCTTGAAGAACTTCCGTTATGCCGTATCGCTATCCAAAGAGCGCCTGCGCATTGTGGAAGAGCGTTACCACATCGGTAACTTCTCGCGCCTGGACTACCAGCAGGCCAAAGTGGACTTCAATGCCGACAGTGCCCAATACATGAAACAGCAGGAACTGCTGCACACCTCACGTATCCAGCTGAACGAACTCATGGCAAACAAAGATGTAGACCAGCCGTTTATCATACAAGACAGCCTCATCAACGTGACCGCCTCCCTGAACTTCGAGGAGCTGTGGAACGCCACCCTCACCATCAACGCCTCACTGCTACGTGCCGAACAGAACAATACCCTGGCCCGTCTGGACTACAAGAAAGTCTGCTCGCGCGACTACCCATACGTGAAGATGAACGGCGGATACGGCTACACCCTCAACAAGTATGACATCTCTGCCAACAGCCGCCGCAGCAACCTCGGTCTGAACTTCGGCGTCACGGTCGGCTTCAATCTGTTCGACGGCAACCGGCGCCGCGAACGCAAGAATGCCCGCATTGCCGTACAGAATGCTCGCCTGGAACGGGAGCAACTGGAGCAGGCCCTGCGCGCCGACCTCAGCAACCTATGGCAGGCCTACCAAAACAACCTGCAAATGCTGAACCTGGAACGCCAGAACCTTGTGGCTGCCAAGGAGAACCACGAGATTGCCATGGAACGATATATGCTGGGCAACCTCTCGGGAATCGAGATGCGCGAAGCCCAAAAGAGTCTGCTGGATGCAGAAGAACGTATTCTCTCCGCGGAATATGATACCAAATTATGTGAAATCTCCCTACTGCAAATCAGTGGAAAAGTAGCGCGCTATATGGAATAAGCAATATAATCCGTACCTTTACGCCCGATTTATCAGAATTAAAGCACAATGGGATTATTCATCAGAAAGCCATTCGAGGCACTGCAAGCGGAGGCGAATGCCTCCGGAAAGAAAACATTGAAACGTGTACTTGGTCCGTGGAGCCTTGTTGCCCTGGGCGTGGGAGTCATCATCGGAGCGGGTCTATTCTCCATCACCGGAACGGTGGCGGCAGGCTATACGGGACCGGCCATCACACTGTCCTTTGCCATTGCCGCACTGGGATGCTGCTTCGCCGGACTATGTTATGCGGAATTTGCATCCATGATACCCGTAGCCGGCAGCGCATACACCTACTCGTATGCCACGATGGGCGAACTCATCGCCTGGATTATCGGGTGGGACCTGGTATTGGAATACACCGTAGCCGCAACCACGGTAAGCATCAGTTGGAGCCGCTATCTGGTCGTCTTTCTCGAGGGACTGGACATACATCTACCGCAAGTCCTCACCGCCTGTCCCTGGGATGGTGGAGTCGTAAATATCCCCGCCTTCCTTATCGTAGTGCTGATGAGCCTCTTCCTGATACGGGGTACGGAAGGCAGCTCCATCTTCAACGGCTTCATTGTATTCCTGAAGGTTTCCGTCATACTGATTTTTGTCATACTCGGCTGGAAATACATCAATACCGACAACTATACACCTTACATCCCTGCCAATACGGGCGTGCTGGGCGAATATGGCTTCTCCGGCATCCTGCGAGGGGCGGCCATCGTATTCTTCGCCTTCCTCGGGTTCGACGCTGTGAGCACAGCCGCCCAAGAGACGAAGAACCCGAAGCGGAACATGCCTATCGGCATTCTGGTCTCCTTGCTGGTATGCACCGTGCTCTATATGGTTTTTGCCCACGTCATGACGGGAGTGGCACACTACACCGCCTTCAGCGGACAGCAAGGCATTGCTCCCGTTGCCATAGCCATAGAGCACATGGGGCAGGCTGATGCGGCAGGTATCATCCAGCCGGACTATCCCTGGCTGAACCGTGCCATCGTGCTGTCCATTCTGTTCGGATATTGCTCCGTCATCATGGTGACGCTGCTGGGACAGAGCCGCGTATTCCTGAGCATGAGCCACGACGGGCTGCTGCCTCCTTTCTTCTCGCATATCAACGAAAAGTTCCGTACTCCGGCACGCAGCAACCTGCTCTTCATGGTACTTGTGGGCCTGCTGGCAGCTTTTGTACCCGCACGGCTGGCCGGAGAGATGACAAGCATCGGCACGCTGATGGCCTTCACGCTGGTCTGTGCCGCTGTACTGGTAGTACGCAGAACCATGCCTGACGTGCCCCGTTCCTTTAAAACCCCACTTGTTCCACTTATCCCCATACTGGGTATTCTTACTTGCCTTTGCATGATGTTGTTCCTTCCTGCCGATACATGGATACGCCTGGTGCTGTGGATGCTCATCGGTCTGGACATCTACGTGGGCTACGGCATGAAGCACAGTAAGCTGGAGCATGGAGGCGACACCCGCCACGGGCAGGTGACCTTGAACATGATTGGACTTATCCTTGCCGTTCTTTGTGTCATCACCGGACTGTGGCACCAACAGACTGTGGGATGGGGAGAAAGCAAAGTGCTGCTGATTATCTCGTTTGTTTTCGCATTCACGCACTGCGCTTACTATATGTGGAGAATCTGGAGGAGATAATAAGCTTAAAGGCATTCCAGCCTTCACCCGAAATCATCATGTCTGTAGAAACCCCATTGTTTGGATTAAAGCCAATAAGATAACCAGCATGATGTGGGAATGCCTCACAAACAGCGATAGAAAGAAAGACTTTCCATCAAGAGAAACAACAGTTCTCATGAAAAGAAACAACCGTCTCTGCCCCATAGGAAGCCACAAAGTATTAATTTTCAATACAGAAAAGCCGTTCACGGAATTATCTCCGGAACGGCTTTTCCATATCGTATAAATAAGTTCTTATTTGCTGCAATTCCAAGGCTTCAGTTGCTTGAAGAAGTCGTTGCCCTTATCGTCCACCAAGATGAATGCAGGGAAGTTCTCCACCTCAATCTTCCAGATAGCTTCCATACCGAGCTCGGGATATTCCACGCACTCGATGCTCTTGATGTTGTTCTGTGCCAAGATAGCGGCAGGACCACCGATAGAGCCCAAGTAGAAACCGCCATACTTTTGGCAGGCATCTGTCACTTGCTGGCTGCGGTTACCTTTGGCAAGCATAATCATGCTGCCGCCGTGGCTTTGGAAGAGGTCTACATACGGGTCCATACGTCCGGCAGTAGTCGGGCCCATGGAGCCGCAAGCCATGCCTTGAGGAGTCTTGGCAGGACCGGCGTAGTAGATGGGATGGTCTTTGATGTACTGCGGCAGGTCTTCGCCACGGTCCAGACGTTCTTTCAGCTTGGCGTGTGCGATGTCACGGCCTACGATGATGGTTCCATTCAGAGACAAACGGGTGGAAACCGGATACTTGGTCAGTTCCTTCAGAATATCGGCCATCGGCTGGTTCAAGTCAATCTTCACCACGTCGCCTTCACCGGCCTTACGGAGTTCTTCGGGAATCAGTTCACCCGGATTGCTGTCGAGCTTTTCAATCCAGATACCTTCTTTATTGATTTTACACTTGATGTTACGGTCGGCAGAGCAGGAAACACCCAGACCCACGGGGCAAGACGCACCGTGACGCGGCAGGCGGATGATGCGGATGTCGTGAGCCAGATACTTGCCGCCGAACTGGGCACCGAGGCCAATCTTATGAGCTTCTTCCAGTACCAGCTTCTCCAGTTCCACATCGCGGAAAGCGCGGCCGAACTCATTGCCGGTAGTGGGTAGGTTATCGTAGAAGTGGGTGGAAGCCAGTTTCACAGTCAGCAAGTTCTTTTCGGCAGAGGTACCGCCGATAACGAATGCGATGTGATAGGGAGGACAAGCTGCCGTACCCAAAGTCTTGATTTTTGAGATAAGGAAGGGAACCAATGTTTCGGGGTTGAGGATAGCCTTTGTCTCCTGGTAGAGATAAGTCTTGTTGGCAGAGCCACCACCCTTGGTTACGCAGAGGAACTCGTACTCCATACCTTCCGTAGCTTCGATGTCAATCTGTGCGGGAAGGTTGCACTTCGTATTCACCTCATCGTACATGGTGAGGGGAGCATTCTGCGAATAGCGCAGGTTCTCTTCGGTATAAGTCTTGTAAACACCCAGTGAGAGAGCTTCTTCATCACAGTAGCCAGTCCATACTTGTTGTCCCTTTTCGCCGTGGATGATTGCCGTACCCGTATCCTGGCAGAAAGGAAGTACCCCCTTGGATGCTACCTCTGCATTGCGCAGGAAGGTGAGTGCCACGTATTTATCGTTATCGCTTGCTTCGGGGTCACTCAGAATCTTAGCAACCTGCTCGTTGTGCGAACGACGCAACATGAACGATACATCACGGAAAGCCGCATTGGCCATTGCCGTCAAACCTTCTTTTTCAATCTTCAGGATAGGTTTTCCTTCAAACTCGCTTACTGACACGTAATCTTTTGTAAGCAGATAATACTCAGTAGTATCTTTCCCCTTCTCGAACATGGGCTGATACTTGAACGGAGGTGTTGTTGCCATAATTACTCGTATATTTAATGTTTAAAAGTGATTCGGGTAGCAAAGGCAGCCTGAAAACCGCCTTTACAGAGCAAAGGTAAAAACTATTATTGAAATAATTCTTTAATTAGAGTAAAAACGCAACAAATCATAATTAATTTTCTGACACCCGCTGCATCCGCCCTATCAGTTCATCGCCCAGCGCCGTCTTCACCTCAATGTGTTTCAGCACAGCCATTACAAACGGATTGCTTTCAAAGTCGCCGCGTACCTGCTCAAAATCGAGTTCCTTTTCCAAGCGTGAGCCGTCAGCTCCAAAGCCCGTCATGGAAGCCAGTGAAAATTCTTTCTTAGCATCCTCATACACCATGCGGTCGAGGCCAACTACTGCTTCTTTCCATTTTTCGACAATATGTATGACGTCTTCTGCCGTCATACCTTCCGGCTTGATACCATAGAACTCTTCCAACTTCTCATACGCCCAGGTCCATTCGTAGGTATAGTAGTTGCTGTGCATCTTCTCAAACTCGGCATTGATAGACTTCAAGCGATTGACTTTGCCGGACTCAATACCGTCTATCAGCGCATCTATCTCACTCTTTGGGGCTATCAATCCGGAAATATCCACCCATTCGCCGCTGCCAATGACCGTATCGGGCTTCAAACGGGCACGTATTTCTTCATTGCTCCGGAAGTCAATGCCTTCCAAGCGCTTGATGACAGAGTTTCCGAGAAACTTATGAATGGCTATTTCATAGAAGCGGATGCCTTTCACCAAAGCCGAGTTACGTATCTTCGCGCTATGGAAAGAATAGATGTCCGAAAGCTCGCCACTGGCATGACGCAGATTCTGCAACGTTTCCCGTCCCTTGAACATTTTCTGCACCGTGTAGGGGCTGAGAAGATTATAGTTGATGTAATCCAGTTTGTTCGGGTCTGTACGCCCGTCACGTTTCGGCCACTTCTGAGCATCACGGATGGTACCCACACTACGCAGGTTGACACCGGGTACAAGGTAGGTGGTATTATTCTGCTCTATCAAGTAAGAGAACGGCAGGTTCGAAGTATCGGAATGGTTGACATGGCGCCCCATTACCAAGGAGAACGCCCCCACCCTTGCAGGCCACAAGATGTACGAATCGGAAGTCGTCTTGGCACCACGTTCCAAAGTGCCTTGATGGATAGGTCCTAACTTATACATGTGGTTACTCTGATTGGACCCCGAACCGGCATTCATAAAGGAAAACATACCAGCAATCAGCAACGTGGATTTATGGTGTGTCACCGTATAAGGTCCGGCAAAAATAGCGCACGCCTCCCCGTTCTCTCCCTGGCAGTTGCTGAAAAACAAAGAATCCGAAGCAGAGTAGTTGTGTCCCAACTTGCATGCCTGCCCCACGAAGCAGCGGCTCAGCATAGCTCCGTCATCTACATGAGACCCGGTAGAGATGATAAAATCATCACAAATCACCCCATGCCCGATGTGTACCGGCGCCACCTCGTTGCTGTTGATGCTTCCGTTATACAGACGGCATGTACCACAGATGCGGCAATAATCACCGATGCGCACATTCTTTATGGAACCGGTGTTCAATATCATTACATGGTTCCCGATGCTTCCTACAGCAGAAGCATGTTTGTTGGAATAAAAATCCGTGATTTCCTTCATCCGTGTAATCAGTTCCGGACGATGGCGGTAAAGCGCCAGAATATAGGCTTGGTGTGCGGAGAGTTTATCATTAATCAGCACCTCACGGCCTCCCGTCTCATTCAGGACAGACACTTCTACCCCGTTACCGAACTTCGACACACCGTCTACCAGAATAATATCCACATTCTCAATGAAGGTGTCATGCCCTATTTCATAATTGGCAATGTAGTTCTGGATATTCTCAATGCAACAGTTATCTCCCACCGTTACATTATGCAGCGTCACATGCCGCAAACCGGAATGCTTCCTGATTCCTCCCGGCAACATAAATTCTGAATGGAACACTCCCAAACACACCTCACCCGAAAAACGGGTATGATGCACAAATTCCGTTGAGAACTCTTCTGCAACGGTTACTTTCCCCCAATCATCAGCCAGACATGACTGGCTCTTCAACCGGAGAATTTCATCTTCGGTCAGTCTTCTGTAATTCATCCTTATAACAAGTTGTGAGTTATGAGTTATAAGTTATTGCCTTTGCCGGCACTACCGATTCAAACCGCTGCCAGCAAATAACTCATAACTTATAACTCATAACTAAAATTAAACTTCTTCTTCGTAGGTCTGATAAAGAAAGTCATTATAGGGGTACTTCTGCACGTGCAATTCCTTCACACGCTGATAAACTACACTCTTCAGTTCCTCCATATTGATTTTTTCGCGGGCAGAAATAAAGAGGCAGTTATCCTCCATCTTAGCCATCCACGTCTTCATCAGTTCTTCGAGTGTCAAGTTTTCCTTGGTTCTGGGGGTAAGGTCGTCAGCCGCTTTCTCTATATAGGTATAAGCGTCTATCTTATTGAATACAAGAATCATAGGCTTACCGGCGGCACCGATATCTGCCAACGTCTTGTTCACAACTTCTATCTGTTCTTCAAAATCCGGATGAGAGATGTCTACGATATGCAACAGCAAGTCTGCCTCGCGTACCTCGTCCAGAGTAGACTTGAAGGAGTCTACCAAATCCGTCGGCAATTTACGGATAAAGCCCACTGTATCAGAAAGCAGGAACGGCAGGTTCTCAATAATCACCTTACGCACCGTAGTATCCAACGTGGCAAACAACTTGTTCTCGGCAAAGACTTCACTTTTCGAAAGCAAAGTCATCAATGTGGATTTTCCTACATTGGTATATCCCACCAATGCCACACGAATCAAGCGTCCGCGGTTCTTCCGCTGGGTAGACTTCTGCTTGTCAATCTCAGCCAAGCGTTCCTTCAATAATGACATACGGTTCAAAATGATACGGCGGTCCATTTCCAGCTGCGTTTCACCCGGACCGCGAAGTCCCACGGAACCTTTACCTCCACCGGCACCGGAGCCACCACCCTGGCGTTCCAAGTGGGTCCACAAACGTTGCAGACGAGGAAGCATATACTTGTATTGAGCCAGCTCCACCTGCGTTTTTGCATTGGCAGTCTGGGCACGCATGGCAAAAATATCGAGAATGAGCGAAGTACGGTCCAATATCTTAATCTTCAACTCCGCTTCAATGTTACGTATCTGTTTGGCAGAAAGTTCATCGTCAAAAATCACCATGCCGACTTCACGCTCGGCTTCTTCTTCATTACGGATGTACTCTCTGATTTCTTCCAGCTTGCCCTTGCCGACGTAGGTCACGGAATGCGCCTGGTCCAGCTTTTGGGTAAACCGCTTTACTACTTCCGCCCCGGCTGTCTCAGCCAAGAATGCAAGCTCGTCTAGGTATTCGTTGGTCTTACGCTCATCCTGAGTCTTCGTGACAAGACCTACCAATACCGCTGTTTCTGCCCGCACTTCGGAGATTACAAATTCTTTCATAGTTTCTATACCTTATTATATATATTGTTGGTTCGGGCAGCAAATATATATAATTTTAGCGGAAGCTCCTTAGAAAGGGAGATAAAATAAAGGGAGGATGAATTCTATTATAATTCACCCTCCACATTCATAAGTTCCGTATCACACGGAATACAAACAAAAATCAGTTGTTCAGATACAGCAAAGTTGTACCCTTAAGAGGATAATTTAATTCAGAGCCACTGTCATCTATACAAAAGAAAAGAGCTCCCAAATCAAATACCTTCTCAGCATCGTTGTAGCTTCCCAATGGATAAGTACCAAGGTCTTCGGAAAGATTTCCATAAACAGAACCGAAAGTTCCCCAATCGCTATTGGCCTCAGGACCTACACCATTTACCATTTTCCATCCCAATTTTGTAACAGTGATATAATATCCACCCGGATAAGTATTACCGTCCAACTCAATATAAGGAAGTTTAAAATCATCAGGAAGAAGAGTTCCTATGCCAAACAAAGAGTTAAAATAAGAATTGTCATAAGGACTCTTAAAACGATATTTGTTAAGTTCGGGATGCTTTTCCACCGTAATACCGGTCAGTTTAACACCGGCAGCACCAAATGCCTCAAACATATTGTCTATCAATGTGGCATTAGTACTTACCACTTCCCAAACTAATGGACAAATGGCACTGATCGTCAAGTCAGTAATGCCATACGGAGTGCCGTCCACTGCAGAGAGGGTCAAAGTATAGGGGACATCACGCTTCATATTCTGGTAAGTCACCGTTATTTTTGCCTCTGTCACACCATCAGCAAAGCTTACTTCGGTAGGAACTGTAAAAATGCCAGCAGCATTCTCACCGGGAGTAACAGTTATTTGTGTGGTGGAGGCTCCTGAACTTACTGTACGAAATACACTTACCTCGAAAGAACCAGACGTCTCGGTCAGCGTTATACTGCTTGATTGACTCGAAGGGAAGAAGACCCCTTGTCCATCGGCAGCAGCACCGGGATTCCAGTCAATATCGTCTGAACAAGCCGTCATTGTCAAGCCGCATACAGCCATGACCCAAAACAGTTTATTAAATATCTTATTCATATACAAATTCAATTATAAAGTTAGTTCATTTAATTTAATTGTTACCAGGCGCAAACTCTCCTATCGGAGTAGGACGCTTAGGAATAGCACCGGTCGGGTCCGGATTGTTCATTCCTTGAAGCGCGATATTTGAATCCACCTCGGTCTTGGGGATCATCAGCGTCCAGTTAGGCTTCACACCTTTACAGTTGATCTTGAAGTTATCTTCTTTAAAATTGGTACCCTCATAGTGCTGAATAACATCCGGTTTCAAACGCTTGGCAGTAGGGAATGCAACCCCCTCTCCCCAAAACTCGATACGCATCTGCTTCAAGACCTCAAGTTGGAAACTGCGCAAATCGCCTGCGTTAAAACTGTAATCAGACTGACGATTTTGCTTCATAAAGTTATTCAACAGTTGTACACCTGCTGCCACACTCTGGCTGGCACCTACAGCTTCAGCCTCTATGAGATACATCTCTTCCACACGCATCACGGGAATATCAGCAGCCGCACCCACAGAATAAGTGCTATAGTCACCGCCCACGGGACGGAACTTCAATGACATATAATCCGGCTGTTCGTCCAACCACTCATTGCCTCTCACAGACTGGTAAGCGTAAACAGATCTGTCCGGGTCAAGGTAAGAATATTTGCGGAAATCGGTAGTAGGAATCGCGTCATAAAGTGAACGTGCCATTTGGAGTTTAGACAAAGAAGCATATCCCCAATCCGCTTCATTGGAAATGTGACCGATGAAATTAGCAAGGTTACCCATGTTGGAAGCTGTGGGGTGAAGATACCACATCCATGCAGAAGTAGCCGTATTGAAACCTGTAGTGGGGTTATGCCACTGTGCTTCGTTCATAGGAGTTGCACCCGACTTATCAATAGCCTTGCGGGCATACTCGGCAGCTTTATCAAATTGGCCATCCCACATATATACCTTAGCTTTCAGACCATATACTACAGCCAAGTCGGGAAAATTCTTGCTAGTAGGTATATAAGACTCCAAACCTATCTCTGCTTTGTCAAGGTCAGAAAGGATAAAGTTCACCATTTCTTCGTGAGTCGCACGCGGATTGCTCTTCGCAATGTCATTAGTTGTTTCCTCAGTTACAATGGGCACTGTCAGTCCCAACACCTTGCTACAATCAGTATAGATATTCTCTACTGGCTCGAAAAGCACCATCAGCGTATAATAGCTAAACGCACGGAAAGCATGGGATATACTGCCGAGTCCACGTATCTCATCGGTAATCGTGGGATCGGTAACGTCAACAACTGAAATCACGTCATTGGCCGATTTAACAAACTTATATAGAGTAAAGTAAGGCAAATATGAGTAATAACCATTGTCATACATCTGCAAGCTTGCATTGAAGGGCCACCACCAGTCATACCCATAGTCTGTGTCCACTACATCGCCCAACAATTCAGACTGTGCCAACATCAGCGAAGGATAGCCAAGGTCGGTTTCATGGGTCTGGCTACCATACACCAGATAGCCTTGTACCATTTGTGACGGCATGCCACTGACTGCAGCCTCAAGTGCCGTAGCTGACGCACCGATTTGCTCGGAGGTCGCAGTAGAATCTTCGGGAAAAACCTCTTCTATACAGCCGGTTAGTACTGTAGCCGATACCACCATGGCTGAAAACAACTTGAATATATTTTTCTTCATAATCATTGTTATCTATAATATTTAGTTTTAGAACTCGAATGACACACCACCGGAGATGGTACGCATCGGTGAATAGAAAGTAGCGTTGGTCGTCTCGTCATATGATTGACGCGGGTCGAACCCTTTACGTTTAGACCAGTAGAAAACATTTTCTGCCGACATGTACACGCGCAAAGAGCTTATAGCCAGTTTCTTTGTCCACTTGGAAGGCAATGTATAGCCCACATTTATGTTCTGGATATTCAAGAAACTTGCATCGGTCAAGAAACGTGTAGATGATGAAGCCGGATATGAAGGGTCATTCATCATGAAACGCGGAATATCAGTGTTGGTGTTCTCGGGAGTCCATGACTTTAGGATATCCTTGTGATAGTTGTAACCTGCCGTGCCTTTGGGTGATGACATAAAGTATGCATACGTGCCATCATACTGCTTGCCGCCAATCTGGTAAGTGAAGTTAATACCGAAATCTACACCATATACTTTCAGTTTGGTACCGAAACCACCGTATACCTTGGGCATCGTGCTTTCCTCTGTGATGTAATAGTCAGCTTCAGCATGGTTCCAAGTCGTTTCGCGTCCGGTGATGTTGCCGGCCTCATCCTTAACATTCTTATAATACAAGGCTCTTCCCTCTTCGTCCACTCCGGCATATTCCTTCATACGCCATGTAAACATAGACAAATCTTCACCAATGAAGAAGCTTCCGTTAGAATAACCCTTATATCCCTTTCCGTCAGCTGTATACTCAGTAGTAATCAACTTGTCAGGATCAAGCATCGTAATACGGTTCTTCAAAGTTGAGATGTTCAAATTTACGTCCCACGTAAAGTTACGTGTATCGAAGATATTCACATTGAAATCCATTTCTACACCACTATTGACCATGTTACCAACATTGTCCAGATAAGAAGAATAACCCAATGAAGGAGCCACGGAGAATGAGAATAACATATCTGAAGTCTTGCGTCTGTAGTACTCTATGCTACCGGTAACGCGGTCCCACAATTGGAATTCCGCACCGATATTGAAATTGGTATTGGTTTCCCAAGTGATGTCCTTAGTACCTTTAGAGTAGAACGAAGTGCCGAGACTATTATTGGAATTAATAATATTAAATCTATCCGTATAGCGGAAATCACCGATGTTATCGTTACCTTGTGAACCGATTGAAGCCTTCAACTTCAGTTCCTGCACCCAAGAAGCATCAAACCAGCTTTCTTTGTTGATGAGCCATGCACCACCTGCCGACCAGAATGTACCCCAGCGGTGGTCTGGATGGAAACGGCTGGAAGCATCACGACGCAAGGAAGCTGAGCCGAAGATGCGTTCGTCATAGTTGTATTGCAAACGTCCGAAGAAGCCTTCATTGTTACGACGACTCTTATATGAAGAAGCACTCTGTCCATCTATAATGGCACCATCCAATTCCTGATTGTCCTGAGAGAACATCTGTGACTTACTGGCTCCCAAATAAGAAAGGCGGTAGTCATAATATTCATGTCCTAACAAAATATCGAAATTATTGCTTCCGAATGATTTGGCATATGAGACAAGTTGTTGCAAGTTGTAGTCGTAAGTTCTCTGATGGCTCTTGCTTACTGTACCACCGGTAGAATCGAACTGTCCATAATAAGGATTATAAACATATGTAAAGCGTGTCTCATCCAAGTTGAAAGTACCATTGAATGTCACCTTTAACCCTTCTATAGGAGTTATGTCTACAAAAGCATTACCACTGATAGCATTTCCTTCAGCATTATGGGTGTTAAGTTTGTTGTCCAGAATAGGATTGGCATCAGGAATGAAAGGACGTTGCATACCTGCATTGATACCGCTACCGTAGTCCATCATTCCAATACCATTCTTATCAACCATGATACTGCCATCAGCATTACGTACGTAAGCAGGATAGATGGGAGCCATTTGGGTAATAAATGCCCATACATTACCTTGAGAACTACTGGAACCATTATTACTCAATGAATTGGAATCAAATCGCGCATATGCCATATTACCACCGATCTTCAACCACTTCTTGGCTTGATAGTCGGCTTTTAAACGGCCAGTCAAACGTTTCAGGTCAGAACCTTCAGTGATACCCTCATTTCCAAGATAGCCTAAAGAAACATAGAAAGAAGATTTTTCATTAGCTGCGCTCACTGAGAAGTTATATTCCTGACGTAAACCGGTACGCATACCTACATCGTCCCAATCATCCGGAGTAAGCAGATAGTCGCGTCCTTTATAATTCACAACTCTACCCAATGTGGCATTGGGATTAAGCTTGCCATTCTGACCGATAAGGTATTGTCCTTCGGGAACCGTATAGACATTGTAACCCAAGCCACCGTTAGAGCCAAACAAATTGTTATTTGCCTCAAGCCATGCAGCCTGATCACTCATTCCCCCCTCATATTTATAGTAGTTTTTCATTGCCTCATAGTGCGTCTCATAGTACATGCCAGGATTGTCAATCACGTCATATTTCTGCAACGCACGGGTATTTGCTCCCCACTTGGCATCGAAAGTTACTTTGGCCTCACCCGACATATTGGCTTTCTTGGTAGTGATGATAATTACACCGTTAGCACCACGCGCACCGTAAAGAGCATTGGAAGCCGCATCCTTCAATACCGTCATTGATTCAACGTCGTTGGGATTGATATTATTGATATCACCGCTATAAGGAGCACCATCCACAATAATCAGAGGGTCGTTTCCTGCATTGAGTGAACTGAAACCACGGATCTTGATGGATGACTTTGAACCAGGAGCACCGTCATTGGATGTCAATGTCACACCCGGCACAGCACCAGCCAAAGCATCGGTAACGTTTGTCACCTGCGACTGCTCCAGCTTTTCCGTACCTATCACCTTAGCCGAACCCGTAAATGCAGACTTCTTTGCTGTACCGAAAGCAACTACCATTACCTCATCAAGCATCTCTGTATCAGACTTCATCACCACTTTTACGCTAGGTTTTATTGTCACCTCCTGGGTTTGCATACCAATATAAGAAATTACCAGAGTTTTCGCGGAACTTGGTACGTTTGGTAATGTAAAATCACCATCTACACCGGTAATAGCACCAACTTGTGTACCTTTTACCAATACAGAGGCTCCAATAACTGGCTGCCCGTCTTCTTCAGAAATTACAACACCTGTAACCTTCTGGGTTTGGGCAGTTACTAGGCCTATTCCAACAAAAAGACAGGCCAATAACAGCATTAATTTTCTTTTCATAAATTCTCTCTTAAAGTTTAACTTTACATTAATTGTTTCTTTACTCTAACAAAGTGCAAATATATTAATAAAACTGAAACGAACAACTATTTTATTGAAAAAACCTTGTAAATCTATCAATTTGTTAACTAAACACGCTACTTTATGCTTAATAACAGATTTTTCATACTTAAAAAACCTAAACCGGCTTATGTTTACTATCACTATGATTCCCTCTTTCAAGGTGATTTTTCCAAGAAATACACATATTTTAAAACAAAATGGTTAATAAACAAGCTGCTAAAACAAAAAACATACCTGATTTTGAAACAAAATGAGAATTTCCGGAGATTAAATACCGATTAATAGCTAAACACAAAAAGACACTTTTTAGAGATATTAATTCTTATTCTATTCTCACCGAGCACAGAATATCGTCTTATTTGTTATTAGTATTAATTAAAATCAAGCAAAATGAGTAAAATTATTTACAATCTAGTGTACAACAGAAAAAGAAGCCTGAATAAAAAAGGAATGGCGTTAGTGCAAGTAGAAGCCTATTTGGACAGAAAGAAAAAGTATTTCTCCACCAAAGTTTATCTAAAGCCAGAACAATGGGACAATAAAAAGCTTATCGTGAAGAATCATCCTAATGCGGATGCACTGAATAGATTGATATATGAATTTATGGCTATGATAGAAAAAAAAGAGTTGGAATTGTGGCAGCAAGGAAGGCGTATTTCATTAGAGTTACTAAAGGAGGTTTTGAGCACAAACGAAAACAAAACCTCTTTTATTTCTTTTTGTAGACAAGAGATAGCAAACTCTGCTCTGAAAGAAAGTACAAAACGAAATCACCTCTCCACTCTTTCATTATTACAACAGTTCAAAAAGGATGTAACCTTTTCTGATTTAACATTCGAATTCATATCCTCCTTTGAATATTTCTTGCAATCAAGAGGCTATCACACAAATACGATAGCCAAACATATGAAGCATCTGAAGCGACATATAAATGTCGCCATCAACAAGGATTATATAGAGATACAAAAATACGCTTTTCGAAAGTACAAGATTAAAACTATAGAAAACAAGCATACGCACTTATCTCCTGAAGAGCTGGAGAAGTTGGAGAAATTAAGCTTGGCTGGCAGATATACTAAATTGCAGAAGACTTTAGATGCATTCTTGTTTTGTTGCTATGCAGGAATGAGATATTCTGATTTTATCAGTTTATCACCCGATAACATCGTGGAGATCCGTCAAGAAACCTGGCTAATTTATAAATCCATAAAGACGAGTACAGAAGTCAGATTACCTCTTTATCTCTTATTCGAAGGAAAAGGGCTTGTTATTCTGGACAAATATCGGGATGACTTACAAAGCTTCTTTCATTTAAGGGATAACTCTAATGTGAACAAAAATTTAATTGTGATTTCCCGCCTAGCCGGTTTATCAAAAAAGATTTCATTTCACACCGCTCGCCATACTAATGCAACTCTATTGATTTATAATGGAGTAAACATTACAACAGTGCAAAAATTATTGGGGCATAAAAGTGTTAAAACCACACAAGTGTATACGAATGTAATGGATATGACTATAGTACATGATTTAGAAAAGAACCATGCACTCATGCCTTTGCCTAAAAAAACACGAACTTAGCATAGTCAATACTGCACTTTCATATCATTAGTCATATACTTCTCCTTTAAAGTCTGTTCACTCACTATTCTGTTTCAACCTGCTCGCTGCAAACTCACTGCATACGTTTTGCAGTACCACTGCATATTGCTTGCAGTACCACTGCATATTGCTTGCAGCCGCACTGCATATTAGTTTGCAGTACCACTGCAACAGCTTTGCAGTATCACTGCAATAGGTTTGCAAAATCTTGCAGCAAGAAACTATTTATAATCAATTAGATACAGTATAGTGTGAATAGAAGATTAACATTGGTGTGTTATCAATATTTAAACAGATTGGAGGTGTGGAAGCAAAATTTGCTTCCACACTTTTGCATTGCTTCCACAGCATCTGTAATGCCGATAAATAGAGGGATATAAGGAACGGGTGGAAGCGTGGAAGCAAAAATGATGAAAACTGCTATGAGGAAACAATTGTTGTCTTGATTGTTTAGCCAATCAGAAAGTTTTGAATTTGCTGTTTTCTGAAGCTATTGAAATATTCTTTTACATAGATTTTAGTAGTTTCGCTAATAAAATGACAATGTAGAGTAAATACTTCATTGAAAGCAGCTAGGATGATAGATATTGACAAAAGACATGCTTCATATAAGAGGAAGAATCATTTAAAATCTTTAAGCAGCGTATTAACTTTATGGTATACATCTGATAACCTGGTTGTTAATCCTACAAATAGTATCACAGCAGTAAGGTTTTATGCGTCGTCCCTCCATACACATACCTTGTGAGAAAGGAAATTTCGCTATAGTTATTTCTAGCACATAGCATAATTATCTGATTATTAATAAGATAAATAAAATATAGTTCCGCGAAAACTCTGGTGATTTCATACATCGGTATGAAGACTCAAGAAGTGGTAATCAAACCGAGCGTAAAAGTGGTTATGATGCCTGATACAGAGATACTTGATGAAGTAACAGTAGTGGCTTATGGCACTAAACGCAAACAAGATTTGGTGGGCTCTATCAGCAGTGTAAAGAATGAGATTATCAGTAATTCACAAGCTACATCCGTGTCCAATGCACTAGAAGGAGCTGTGGCCGGTTTGCAGGTTGTAAGCTCTTCCGGCCAGCCGGGACAAGATGCCAATATCGTATTGCGCGGTATCGGTTCTATTTCAGCCAGCAACAATGCGCTGATTGTAGTAGATGGTGTGCCCTTCAACGGTAAGTTGTCGGACATCAACCCTACGGACATTGCTTCAGTGAACGTGTCGAAAGATGCTGTATCCAACTCTTTGTATGGTTCCCGCGCAGCTGGTGGTGTGGTCATGATTACTACCAAGACCGGACGCAAAGACAAGGTGGCCATCAACTTTAACGGTACCTGGGGTGTGGCACAGCGTGCGTACAAAGATTATGATATGGCTACTGATCCGGAAGAGTTCTATCGTTTGTCTTGGTATGGTCTTCGTAATACCTATTGGGCGGCTGGAAAATCCATTGAAGACTCTAATTTAGCAGCCAGTCAGGATTTACTGGGCGAACTGGGTAATTACAATGCATATATCATCCCGCAAGGAGAATATTTAGTAACACCTGATGGAAAACTTAACCCCAATGCACGTTTGCGTTATAATGATTCGTTTGCCGATGCCTTGTTCGACAATGCCTTCCGCCAAGAATACAATATATCTGCATCGGGTGGTAATGACCGTACAGATTTTTATGTATCTATGGGCTTTCTGGATAATGACTCTTATGTGTTAGGTTCTTCTTATGAGCGTTTTACAGCTCGTGCCAACGTTAACTCCCAGTTGAAATCCTGGTTGAAGGTAGGTACCAATGTAGGATATTCCAAAGCAACTCAGAATGGTGTACAAGAGAATGCCGGAGCTGCCTCCAATCCTTTCGAAGTAGCACGTTCTTGGGCTCCTATCTTTCCGGTTCATGCCTATGATGCAGAAGGTAACATGAAATATTATGAGGATGGAAGCCCCATGTATGATGCCGGAAATGGTGAAACAGACGGTACATCTAAACGTCCTACGGCTACTAACCAGAATGTGATAGCCAATATGAAAGAGGATATTCGTGAAACTGTGTACAATAATCTGACTTCACGCTCGTATCTGGAAATCTCGTTCTTGAAGAATTTCAAGTTTACAGCAAACTATAGTTATGATTTCACGAACAGTAGCCAGACAGTATTCTACACTCCGCTCATCGGTGACGGACAGTCTTTCGGTGGTCGTGGTACAAAAGGAAGCTACAACACTACGACTACCAACTTCAACCAGATTCTGGCTTACAGCAATGTATTTGGCGATAACCACCACCTGTCGGCCAAGATAGGTCACGAGTACTACAAGTATGAATATCAGTATTTGGCAGGACAGAAGACCAACTTCTTTAATCCGAACAATCCGGAACTGGACAACGGTGGACAAATGCAATACATCAATAGCTACACGGCAAACCATAACATCGAGGGTTATTTCGGTATGGCAGACTACGACTATAGCAATAAATATTACGTTTCTGCCGCTTTCCGTCGCGACGGTACTTCCCGCTTTTTGGACCGTTGGGGTAATTTCTGGTCGGTAGGTGCTGCTTGGCGTATTTCCAACGAAGCATTCATGGAAGGTACAAATTCTTGGTTGAACGACTTGAAACTGCGTGCATCTTATGGTACCCAGGGTAATGAAAGCATCCTTTCGGAATATGACTATGCCTATGTGTACACGCCTTATCAAGACCAATACACAGTTACTTGGAATGGTTCAGAGCTGGGTTATTCACCGGAATTCTACGGTAATCCGGACTTGACCTGGGAAAAGCAGAAGACTTTTGACGTGGGAGTAGATTTCCGTCTCTTCGATAGAGTATACGGTTCATTCGAATATTTTTATCGTCGTACGGACGATATGCTTTTCAAGCGTCCCGTAGCTTTCTCTACAGCCGGACGGCCGTATAACTGGGAAAATCTGGGTGCGATGAAGAACACTGGTATAGAGTTTGAAGTGAATGTGGATATCTTCAATCAGTCTGACCTGAAGTGGACGGTATCGCTCGTAGGCTCCCACTACAAGAACCGTATTGTGACATTACCCGAAGAAAACCGTGAAAATGGTATCACTTCCGGTCCGTTCAACCTGCGCGAAGGTAAGAGCCGCTTTGAATACTATACTTATATGTATGCCGGCATGGACGAAAAAGGAAATGCCATGTGGTACATGGATGAGACAAACGAGAAAGGGGAAGTGACAGGCCGTACTACCACCACCACTTATGCAGACGCAACCCGCTACTTCATTGGAAAATCTGCGCTGCCCGATTTCAACGGTGGTTTGAGCACTACTTTCTCTTACAAGGGAATTGACCTTTCTATAGCAACGGCTTTCCAGATTGGTGGCTATGCTTATGACTACTCTTATCTGTCCGGCATGAGCTCTTCATTCTACGTAGGTCATAATAAGGATATGTGGAAAACATTCAACCCTGAGACCGGTCAAGGTTCACTTCCTATTTGGAATGCCGACAATGCTTCCAACTCTTTCACTCAGCAATCAGACCTCAATCTGGTAAAGGCCAGCTACTTCAGCATCCGTAACATCACTTTGGGCTACACATTGCCGAAGAACTTGATGCAGAAATTGGGTGTTGAGAAACTGCGTATCTATGCTACGGCAGATAATCTCGGCTTGTGGTCCAAACGTCAGGGATTTGACCCTCGTGTGGCAATGGCTGGTTCTGATAATGAATATGGAGGCTATTCTCCGATGCGTGTGATTTCCGGAGGTATCAACCTTACATTCTAAACTAAAAAATAAAATTGTATATGAAGATAATGAAATATATGATGCAGGTGCTTCTTGTCGGGGGCCTGCTTACATCTTGCATTGAAGATGCTGATGTTACCGCTTATTTGACTGAAGACCAACTGGGCAATGTGGCTCAGGAAGATCCTGATAAGGCTTTTTCAGCTGCTGTGGCAGGTATGTATACTGATATGCAACAGTATGTTGACGTCAATATGAGTCACAACTATTTCGGTCAAAAGAGTTTTGATTACTTAACATCGCTGATGGGCAACGATATGATTATGACCGGACGTTTCGCTATGAGTATGTATCATTATTTGCTGGATTACTGGCAACAGAACTATACTCCGACCAACAACCGTTGGAAAGAGTACTATCGTGTCATAGCCAATGCCAACAACATCCTCAAGCTGATTGACCCCAGCAGTGAAGATCCCGCCAATTTGAAATATCGTGCCATCGCTCTTGGTTTCCGTGGCTACGCCTACTTACAACTGACTTACTTATACCAGCATTCCTACTATACCGGTGCGGATGGAACGAAATGGGGCCGTGGAGAGAAATATGACTTCTCCCAGTCTCCGTGTGTACCGCTTATTACAGAGGATACGGAAGGTGACCAGCCACGTGCTACTGTAGCCCAAATCTATGAACAAATCAAGAGTGACCTTACTACTGCTTTCGACTTGTTCAAGAATTTGGATATGACGCGTACTTCCTCACCCACTGATATGGATGGCTGCGTGGTAGCTATGCATTTGGCTCGTGCGAACATGGTTATCCATGAATGGGATGAGGCGATAAAGTATGCGCAGGTGGTGATTGATAATTTCCCTATATTGCAGAGTGAAGACCAGATACTCCAAGGATTCAGTAATATCAGCTTGCCGGATGTAGTATTCGGTAGCGATGTTACAGCAGACAATAGTACAACTTATATGTCTTTCTTCTCGCAGATGGATACTTATGGCGATGGTTATGCCGGCATCGGTGTATGGCGCGCTGCCTTTAAGCCATTAGTAGACCGTATCGCGGATACTGATATCCGTCTGCAATGGTTCTGCTGCGACCGTTCTACAGGTGTAACAGATGACTCCGGTAATCGTATAACATTGATTCGTGACACTCAGTCTCCAGTTGCCGTGGAATACCAAGCCGTAAAATTTATCGGTACAGGTCGTGATAACATCAAGGCCGGTGTGTTCAGCGGATGGGAACTGGGAGATTATATTTACCTGCGTTCAGAAGAAGCTTACATGATAAAAATGGAAGCTTTGGCTCACAAGGGTTCTGCTGAAGCAGTGACTGAACTGAATAGCTTTATGAAGACCCGCCAGCCCGATTATAATTACACTTTCACGAACAAGGCTGACCTGATAGAGGAAATCATTTATCAGAAACGTGTAGAGTTCTGGGGTGAAGGTTTGGAATATATTGATAATCGTCGTTTGAATATTCCTGTAGATCGTACAGATGAAACTTGGGGCGCAGAAAATAATAATCACTTCTCTGCCGGTAAGTTCCGTTATAACCAAGAAGACAGGCCGTTCCTTTACCAGTTACCTCTCTCTGAAATAGAGAATAATTCTCAGCTTTCTCCGAGCGACCAGAATTAATACTTCAAAGGACATGTTATACGGAAAAATGACACAGAAGCGCTATCTGTGCAGACTAATCAAGCTGCATTACCCCAACAATAATAATGCGGCAATTATGATGATTCATCCGGTTGAACATACCGGAATTTCATAATAAAGTGTTTTTGAGAAGCCACTCATTGCGAAATGGGTGGCTTTCTTCTCTTAATCCAACAAAAGACTTCAGGGGGAAGTGTTATTTCAAGATTACATATCTTCCAAAGAAAGCCCTTTATAAGAAACAGAGCAGTTTTTCCATTCTTTGTTGATTGTGACTTTTTTCTTCAATATCCCCCAACCTATCCGTTCAGGATTGTGTTTAATTTCGACCAATTCATAAAATGAAAAAATACGATGTCGGTCTTTCATCCGTTGATTTCAATAAAAGTGAGGTCTTACCGATGCGCTTTCTTCCTACTAAAACCGGCATTTGCGATTCTTCTTGAAACTGTTCTGCTATATTCTTTAAAACAGCCAACTCTTTTTTGACCATAGAATTTCATAATACACCTATTATTTTACATCAAGTCCACTATTATCCGTAGTGTACATTACGATAATACTAATTAAAGACGATATTTGTATAAAATGAATTTATTTTTGAACTTTTACACAAAAAACTATAAAGTAATTTATTTAAGATCCTTTAGAAATAACCTCATAAGTTCATTAGTTTTTTATCCGACAAACACAGACTTTCTCTATTTGAAATAGGAATAGTTATTCTGTAATTTAAAATAGTATTTACATGAAATGCAATATTCTTATGGATGAAATAAATAATACAAGTAAATATTCAACGAAAAATAAACAAATGATAGATATTGACATAATCACCCATTCTTTTAAAAAGAGGAATGCTAATTTTACAACTGCAGTACATTAATTAACACTCAAATAACTATTAATCAAAATATTACATTTGTTAATGGTATCACATAAGTAAGGTTTTGTTTATTGTAGACCCATATAGGACAGCTTTGAAAAGAGTATTCCTTGTTTTAGCCAATTCTTTGACTTATTGTATATTCTTTATTATCAACAGAATACAGATAGTGTAGTTCCGCGAAAACTCTGGTAATTTCGTACATCGGCATGCAGACTCAAGAGGTTACAATTAAGCCGCATGTACGGGTTGTCATGCAGAGTGATACTGAACTTTTGGATGAAGTTGTAGTTGTTGCCTATGGTACTGCTACAAAAAGATCCTTCACAGGTTCCGCTACTGAAATTAAAGGAGACCGTATTGCTAACAAAAATCCGTCCGAATTATCTAAAGCGCTAACCGGTGAAGTAGCAGGTGTACAAGTTATTTCAACTAGTGGACAACCCGGCTCAAATGCAAGCATCAGAATTCGCGGTTTAGGTTCTGTAAATTCAAGCCGTGCTCCGCTGTATGTAGTGGATGGAATCCCCTTTGGTTCAGATTTAAGTGGAATTGATCCTTCAGACATAGAGTCAACTACCGTATTGAAGGACGCAACAGCAACAGCTCTATATGGTTCAAGAGCTGCCAATGGAGTAATTTTGCTGACCACCAAAAGAGGTAAAAAAGGAAAAACGCAAGTTGAAGCAAATGTAAAATATGGTATCAACACCCGTATAATACCTCTTTATGATACGATGGAAAGTCCCGAGCGGTTCATTGAGCTGACATGGGAAGGCATTAAAAATAAATATCAATATGCTGGTGGACGTGATGAAGCTGCTGCAGCAGCTATGGCAAGCAAGCTGCTGTGGGGATATGACGATCCTCAAAAAGGCTATCAAAATACTGGAATATACAAAGGATATAATATGTGGAGTACGGGAGATGTCATAGACCCTTCTACTGGCAAATTCAAGGCAGGTGTAGTCCGCAAATTTACTCCGGAGAAATGGGAAGATTATATTTTCCGTACAGGAGAAAAAGTAGAAGCCAATGTTAAGATATCAGGAGGCAGCGACAAGTTATCACATTATACCTCTTTCGGTTACTTGAAAGATGAAGGATACTATATAGGTTCTGATTTTGAACGTTTTAATGCCCGTTCCAATCTGTCTCAAGACATCACTTCATGGTTGAAATCAAATGTTAATATGGCTTATAGCTATATGGAACTGAATAAGCCCGGTCAAGGTGACAACATGAACAATGGTTTCCAATTCATTAATTTTATGCCTTCCATATTTCCGGTATTCCAACGTGATGCAGATGGCAATAAAATAAAGGATAATGTGGTCGGAGGATATCTGTATGATTATGGTATGGCTGAAGGTTATGGACGTCCTTACGCTTCAGGCGTAAATCCAGCCGGAGCGATTCAATTGGACAAGAATGAGTACCAATCTCATTCATTCAACGGCAATGCCATGTTTGAAGCAACTTTCTTGAAAGACTTCAAAGGAACGGTAAACTTTGGATTGCAATATCTTGGTACAAAAAACAATGAATTGACAAATCCATATTATGGTGATGCAGAGGGGTTAGGACGTATTTTCAAAAACATGAGTACATTCTTCAGCTTCACGTCAAACCAGATATTGTCATGGAAGAAAAGTTTTGGTGTGCACAATCTCGATGCATTCGTTGCGCATGAATCTACATTCTACAAGTCATCTGACAACTATGGCCAGAAATCAAAGATTGTTCGTCCTAACAATACAGAATGGTCTAATGCTGTAATTATGGACTATATGGATTCTCAAACCTACGGGTTTGACATGGAAAGCTACTTCGGACAAATTAGATATGATTATAACGATAAATATTTCTTTCATGGAACATTAAGACGTGATGGTTCATCACGTTTTGCCAAAGGACAGAAATGGGGAACATTCGGTTCTATCGGCGCCGCCTGGGCCATCACTAACGAAAATTTCATGAAAGACGTGAGCTGGTTGAAGAATTTGAAATACAAGTTAAGTTGGGGTGTGTTGGGTAACCAAGACTTTATCACCAATCCTACCATTGCAGGTTATTATCCTTACAATGATTTGTATACGATCGGTAACCTAAATGATGAAATCAGTTTTAGCTTTAAATATAAAGGTAATCCTGATTTGACATGGGAACGCAGCGAAACATGGAATACTGGTATCGAGTTTAATATAGCCGATATTTTGGAAGGTGAAGTGGAATACTATAATAAGACTACCAAAGATATGTTGTTCCTAAAGCAAGTATCTCCATCGCTGGGATATGCACAATACCCCGTCAATGACGGTAAAATGGTCAATAAGGGTCTCGAATTTTCTTTGGTGGCACATCTTGTGAAAACGAATGATATAAGTCTTGATTTACGTGTTAATGGTGGACATTATAAGAATAAAATGACCCAGATGCCTATGGATGATACCACAGGAAAAGAAAAGCCATTGGAGATACAAGGTGCTTACGGATGGTCGAAAGGACATTCTCTGTATGATTTCTATATAAGAGAGTATGCCGGTGTAGATCCAGAAACCGGTATGGCATTATACAACTCATACTATAATGTAAAAGCCGATGGAAGCAAGGACTTGATTACAGATATGGTAACTTACCAGCAGAACAATAAAATAGAGCGTTTGGAAGTAGAAAAGACCTCCGATTATAACAACGCAACTAAGAAATATGTCGGGAAATCAGGTATTCCGACTTTACAAGGGGGATTCGGTTTTGATTTAGCTGTTAAAGGTTTCGAATTAAATACGACTTTCTCCTATAGCTTAGGAGGATATGCTTACGACGGTGTATATGCTACATTAATGTCTAACAATACACCTGGTAGTGGAAACTGGCATAATGACATTGAAAATCGTTGGCAAAAGCCGGGTGATATAACAGACGTGCCACGTTTAACTTCCGGATATGATGAATATACAAATGCATCTTCTACTCGGTTCATTACCAGTCGTTCTTATTTGAATTTATCCAATGTAAGATTATCCTACACATTCCCTAAAAAATGGATGAATAGAATGAACATTGGTTCCTTGTCGGTTTATGTTTCCGGTGACAACCTGATGTTCATTTCGGCTCGTAAGGGATTTGTCTCAATGGCAGGAAATACCGTCAGTACAGATCCTAATGAGGATTCCGGAGGCTCTGACAGAAGTCAGTATGCTCCATTGAGTACTATTATGGGAGGTATTAAGATTCAGTTCTAACAATAAAATCATTTGAATATGAGAAATGTAATATATAAAATAGCAGCTTGTTCTGCATTAGTAGCCTTGGTGCTTTCTGGCTGTAAAGAATCTTTTCTGGAGGAAGATCCAAATGGATATATTTCATCTGACCAGATAAAAGAAAATGCAGTGTGGAATCCTAATATCATGTTAGGTCAGGCATTAGGTACGTATTCCACAACATTTGCCTGGCAGACAGGCGGTACAACGAATCACGACGATTTCGGACAAAAATCCATTGATATTGCCACAGATTTAATGAGTGGGGATCTGGCAATGAGCGGAGAAACCTACGGCTGGTTTAGCGATGCAGCTAGATTGCAGTGTAATACTACCACAAAAAACAGAACCTACATGCTGTGGAGGTATTATTACCGCATCATCAAGGCCTGCAATGAAATATTTGACACTGTAGGAGGAGATGAAAGTGTACCGGCTAATGAGGATAACCAAAATTATTATGCACAAGCAAAAGCTTTGAGGGCTCACTCGTATTTCAATTTGGTGAATTTATATGCAAAACCTTACGATATTGATAAAAATGCTAAGGCCATACCTCTTTACCGTTCTCAAACCACAGCAGAGACATTAGGACTCTCCACAGTGGAGGAAGTGTATGAACGGGTTATTATCGACTTGAAGGAATCAATAAATATTTTGGAAGAGTTGGAAGCAGCAGGTATTGGTCGTCCCAACGGCACTAAGGACCAAATCGACCAATGGACAGCTAAAGGAATACTTGCCTATGTTTATTTGACCAAAGGTGAATATGAGAATGCTGCTGCATTAACTTCCGATATTATCAATAACTCAGGATATCCTTTGATGAGTGAAACTGAAATTATCGAATCTGGATTCCGGAGTATCAATATCGGTTCATGGATGTGGGCATTTGATATTACCAAAGATAACACCGGAGGTTTGCCCACATTCTGGGGACAGGTAGATTATTTCACTTATAGCTACTGTTCTGCAGGTGATTATAAAATGATAGACCATAATCTGTATAATGAAATACCTGAAACAGATACTCGTAAACAGTGGTTTCATCCGTCTGTATTGATTAGCTGGTATAAATTTTATGATGCCGGAAGAAAAGCAATGGGAGACCGTACATGGACAAATGATATTGTTTACATGCGAGTTGAAGAGATGTACCTGATAAATGCTGAAGCCAATGCACGGGCAAATCATCTGCCCGAGGCAAAAGCAGCATTGAAGGCTCTATTAGAACAGCGGGATCAGGCCACGGCTGCAGAAGTGGACAATATGAATGCTGATCAATTACTGGAAAACATATACTACAACTGGCGTGTAGAAATGTGGGCCGAAGGACGAGGTTTACTTACCTTGAAACGTTTCCACAAATCAATGGTACGTGGTGACAACAACTACGCATTGACTGGTGAAACGATCTCATACGATGACTCCAGATTGATCTTTGAAATTCCAGAGCGTGAAGTAACGAATAATCCCAATTTGCAGAAATGATAAAGTGCCACATTAGATTGTGCAAATCAGATGAATAAAAGAGGGAGAGTATCTAAATTTAGAATACTCTCCTTTTTTAATATAACGAAATCTGGTTCTTGTTGTATAAAGAGGGCAACACAAATCATTGCAGATGCACTGACATATCAATCTTATTTAGACTGCTTCAATAACCATATTTCAAAGAATTTATCGTAAACCTTGTATTCTCCAAGTTCACAAGTAACAAAATCCTTGTCCAACAATCCTTTTATAGCTCCTTGTACTGAGCTGGCTGTCAATTTATAGGTTTTCAAGAATCTGGAAGAAGTTATTTCCCTTGCTTTTCCTTCTTTGCAAATGGCAAACAATACCTCCTTTTGTTTGGGAGGAAGTTGATAAAGAAGAGAGGAATAAGTAAAATTCAACTGAGACAAAATGTTTTCGATCGCTATGCTCACTTTGTCTGCCGTACAAATTTCACCTGTAGCTGTCATTGCATACAATGAGTTGGAGATGAATTGAATATACCATGTAATGCCCTCAAAACGTTCATATACGTTCTGAACAGTTTCTTCTGTAATGTCTTTATTGGCTATGAGGAAATGTTTCCTAATAAACTTTGTGTAAGTTCCTATGTCTATTGGATGTAATTCCATGATGGCTGTACTTTGATAGAAAGGGCGTGCTGGACTTGTGAATATTTCGCCCATCATATGCCGTTGGGAACCTGCATAAATAAATCTTGCATTTGCGCAATGCTGAATATGGGTACGCAATACAGCTTCAATATTTTTTCCCGGATATTTGGCAATAGCTTGAAATTCGTCAATAGCCACCAGGCAGGGCTTGTCGGCCTTCTCCAAATAATAAAAAATTTCATCCAAAGTAATAGAAGGAGTTTTTATATCTCCCATCTCCAAATTCCAACCGGGATTTCCTGCAAAATCAAATGAAATTCCCGCCCGAAGCGATGACAAGCAACTTAAAAACAAATCCCACGCTTTTCTACCTCGTGGTTTCAGACCATTCATAATTCCTTTGCCAAGCTCAAAAACAAACTCTTGAAGATTCTTAGTCGCATATATATCAATCAAGAAAATATAATATTCCTTTTCGATATGTCTTTTGATGAAAACAATGTTCTATTAAGCCCGTCTTTCCTAAACGACGAGAAGATATTAAAGCTACATTGTTACCATTTGTGATATAACGGGTTAATGTTCCGGTTTCAGCTACACGGTCACAAAAATATTCAGCGGATATATATCCATTGGTTATGAAAGGGTATTCTTCTCCATAAAGTGAATGCTTTATACAAAAAAAATTATAATCTTATTATAATGCAAATATCACAATGCTTTTGTATCGATTCTCCAACTTTGTTTCATATAATCTGTCAGAGGAAATCTGTTGATTTACTCTTCTCATATTGGAAATTAAATTATAGATTTACAATCTTTCTTTATCCTCTGCCAACAAAAAGTTTCGCAGTGAAATTTGTTTAATTCCTTTGTAATTTCCCCCGCTTTGCATTTCATCCATTGTAACTACATATTTGGGGTAATTGTCTGCTATTTCCAAAAGATTGCCAAATTCTCGCCTAACAGTTGCATCATCGGGAAGCATATATGCTACTTGGATATAGACTTTATGGTCGTCCTTGGAAGCAATGAAATCAATTTCCTTATTGCCACTCTTTCCGACATATACTTCATATCCATATCTTAATAAATCAATGCATACAACATTTTCCATTAACTTGTTGATGTCTTTTCGAAAATCAAAATGCTGTATGGAATTATGTAATCCCAAATCTTCAAAATAATATTTCTCACCAATCTCAAAGATTTTCATCCCTCGGATTTCAGCTCGTTGAATTTTGTAAATAAAGAAACTATTGCACAGTGCCTTTAGATAGTTCAGAATTGTCTGCGTGGGAATGTTGACGTGTTGCGACTTTAAATATTTACTAATATTCTGGGCAGAAAAAAGAGAGCCGGTATTATCTATCAGATAAGCTACGAGATTCTCTAAAAAAGATACATTCCGGATTGATTCACGTGCAACCACATCTTTTAGTAGGATAGTAGAATAAACGTTTCTCAAATACTCGAATATGACATTCTTGTCCATTGTTAGATTATGAATGTATGGCATACCTCCGAATGTAAGATAGAGTTTTAGACTTTCGGTGGAGTCTTGGCGTTGATTGAAAGTTAAGAATTCCCCATAGCTAAGTGAGTGAATGGGAAATTCTATATATCTTCCTGCCAATTGAGTAGCAAGTTCACTGGACAGCATTTTAGCATTACTTCCGGTGCAATAGATATCACATTTATTTTCGTTCAATAAACTCCGCAGACACAATTGGAATTCTTCAATCTCTTGGATTTCATCTACAAAAAGATAGTTATGATTATGCCCAGTAACCTTCTTTAAAACATATTGATAAAGATCCATGTAGTTCCTAATTTCCGTGAAGGCAAGTTGCTCTTTATCTACAAAAATGATATTGGCTTCCGGTATGTTTTTCTTTATGATATCTGATATCTGTAAAAGAATGTAGCTTTTACCTATCCTACGTTGGCCGGTTATTACTTTTATTATACTTTTATCAATAAACGGTTCAATTCTCTTTATGTATAAAGGACGGGAGATATAATTTTTCATATTCAAACATGATTTAGTTTATATGCAAAGATATAAAATATTTCAATTATAATTGAATATTTCTATGTATATTCCACATTCATACATTATAAATAATATATGTAAACTAAATATTTCTCAACAAAAAAGAATTTTGGGACTTTTATGGATAAAATCTATATTTCAAGATAAATTCCTCTATATAATTTATCGTTATTCTTGAATAAAAAACATTTGTTGGGTTAATTAGTACATCACAAATTAAAAGGGTAGAATGAAATTTAATAATAACGTGCTTATTATCAGCTTTTAATTATTCAAAATGGTATGAAATGGGTACTTCAAACCACTTACCTCCCTTCGCCATATACCTTTATATAGAATATATAATAGAGTAAGCCTTGTTTTATAATGATTGTAAATTATTAATTTTCAGCAATATACATATATTGTAGTTCCGCGAAAACTCTGCTAATTTCGTATGTTGGTATGCAAACGCAAGAGGTGGCTGTCGCACCTTCTTTAAGAGTCATCTTAAAGTCCGACAGTGAAATTCTTGATGAAGTAACAGTCATAGCTTATGGTACTGCAAAGAAGAACTCACTAACAGGTTCTGTTGCTACTATCAAATCCAGTGATATGGAAAAGCTTCCAGTTACTTCATTTGAGAAAGCATTACAAGGATTGTCTCCTGGACTGCAGATCGCAAGTGTCTCCGGTCAACCGGGTTCGTCTACACAGGTACGTATTCGTGGTATCGGGTCTATGTCTGCCTCAAGTACCCCACTTTATGTTATAGATGGAGTTGCTATTGAAGCTGCAAACTTAAGTGAAGTTGCAAATACCAGTAAATATGGGACAAGTGCAAATCCACTTTCAAACTTAAATCCGAATGATATTGAGTCTATTACCATCTTAAAAGATGCTTCTGCTGCTTCTCTGTACGGATCACGTGCGGCCAATGGTGTTATTCTGATTACAACGAAGCAGGGTAAAAAAGGACAAGCCAAGGTTAGCTTTAAAGCTCAAATGTCATCTTCCAAACTCCCTTCTGGTGGTTATAATTTGATGAATGCCTCCGAACATTATGCTCTGTATTATGGAGGCTTCTATAATAATAATATTGCTAAAGGCATGTCCTCAGAAGAAGCTTCTGCTGCAGCCAACAAATCCACACAAAGCATGTATGGGCGAAATCCATATAATGTTGCTAACCCTCTGGATGCTTCTGGCGACTTGACATCTGGCGCTCAATTGATGATTGATACCGATTGGTTGGATGAAGTCTTCAGAACCGGGATGTCACAAGAATACGATATCAGTGTAAATGGAGGAAACGAGAAATCAAAATACTTCATTTCTATGGGATATATGAATCAAGAGGGTATTGTGATTGGTTCGGATTTTGAACGATATTCAGGTCGTGCAAATGTCTCAACAGAAATTAAACCTTGGTTCAGTATGGGTATCAATTCCACTTTCTCTTTGGCAAAACAAAACACTCCTGTAGGTGGAGGTGGCGGTGCTAGTCCTTTGACTAATGGTATTTTCCTACCCAATGCTGTTCCAGTATATGATTTGGATGAAAATTTCCAAATGCAATATGATGAGAATGGCAAACCTCTTTATAACTTCAAGAATCCCATATTTCAGGATATGAATGTTATATCATTTGCACAAACTGACAAATATGCAACTAACACATACCGTGTTTTGGTAAATCCCTACGTGGATTTCAACTTTTATGGAGTTCATTGGAAAACAAGTCTTTCATATGATTATATCAATTTGGATGAAACGCAATGGTATAATGCGGAGCATGGTAATGGTAAAGCTGCACAAGGACGCTTGTACAAATATGCCATTTGGAACAATACTTTTGGATTGACCAGTACATTAAATTATAATTTCAACATAAAGGAAGACCATCACTTCTCGGTATTGGCTGGTTATGAAATCTATAATAAAGAGTACAAGCGCACTTATGCACAAGGAACAAAATTTCCAATTGGTGGTTTGACAGAGCTGAATGTAGCTGCTACTCCGCAAGAAGTAGGTTCTGTAACAGATAAAGAGCGCATGCTTTCTTATTTTGGTCGATTAAATTATGATTATCAGAATAAATATTTTGCCTCATTCAGTATCCGCTCCGATGGTTCTTCACGTTTTGCACCGGGACATCGTTATGGTACATTTTGGAGTGTCGGATTAAATTGGCGTATCAGCGAAGAAAACTTCATGAAAGATATTACTTGGCTCGATGACTTGAAACTGCGTGCCAGCTATGGTACTTCAGGTAACAAAACATCTGATTACTTATATGGTTATCAAGCCTTCTATGAAGGTGGAGCCAATTATAACGGAGAGTCTGGCTTCAGACATTCTCAATTAGCAAATCCTGATTTGTCATGGGAAAAATCCAAAAACTTCAATGTGGGGTTGGATTTTGCAGTACTTAACAGTCGCCTGCATGGATCCATTGACTATTATATCAAAAACTCTGATGAACTGTTATTGGAAAAACCTTTAGCCGGTTCTACGGGGTTGGACATAATTATGTCTAATTTGGGTGGTATGCGCAACTCTGGTATAGAAGTAGATTTGCATTCCCTGAATATTCAAGCCGGAGACTTTAATTGGGGAACCGACTTCAATATCTCTTTTAACAAGAATGAAATCACTTCTTATCCCGAAGAACAGGAAGTTGTTGGTACAAAAGTTCGTACGGTAGGCTACAGCCTTTATGAATTTTACATGCAAGAATGGGCCGGAGTAGATAAAGAAACCGGTACTCCACTTTGGTATAAAGACGTAAAAGATGATAAAGGTAATCCGACAGGTGAAAGAACTACCACTTCAACTTACTCTACTGCAGACAAATACAAACTTGGTTCTGCACTTCCCAATGTATTTGGAGGTTTGAATAACACATTTACATTTAAAGGATTAGACCTTTCATTCCTCTTTACTTATAGTTTTGGAGGAAAGATATATGATGCGTACGAAGCCAATTTGCTGAATGATGGTAACAACAACGGTTATCAAGCCATCAAAGATCAAGCGAATTATTGGACAAAAGAGAATCCAAACGCTCCGAATCCTGCATTCTTGCCCAATAACACTTCAAGTTCTCATTCTACATCAAGCCGCTATTTGCACGATGCAGATTTCATTAAATTTAAAAATATCAACTTAGGTTATACTCTACCAAAAAAATGGACACAGAAGATACAGTTGGAGACAGTACGTTTCTTTGGAAGTCTGGAGAATATCTGTGTATGGAACTTGGATGGTAGTTTCAAAGGTTACGATGTGGAATTGGGAGGTGTAACCGGAGTATTGGACGGTGCAGGTACGGTTCCATTGCCTCGTACAATCTTATTTGGTATAAATATTGGTTTCTAATTTAAAATTGAGATTACGATGAATAGAATAAAGCAAACTATAATAGCACTTGCAATAGGTCTTAGCTTGGCAAATTGCGGTGATGATTTTTTGGATACTACTTCTTCGGACCAAATGTCCGATTCTAACACCTTTACTACGATAGACGGTGCGCAGCAAGTGTTGACCGGTGCTTATGACTGGTTGACCAATGGCTGGTTGGCTCATATGACCAACCAATATATTTTCTTCTTGCCTGACATTATGGGAGATGACGCATTGGTGACACCTGACCCCAACTACAATTATGGACGTTTTGTGTCTCCTTATCAATATACAGTTTCTCCAGGAAGTACCTATACTGATGACCCGTGGAAGGGATGTTACAGTATCATAGATAATACGAATGCCATTTTGGATAATATCGGAAACCTGGCAGAAAGTGCAGAGCGTAACAGAATTGAAGGTGAAGCGCTATCTCTAAGAGCTTATACTTATCATTTCTTAGTAAGAATGTATGCCAAACCTGTAAACAAGTACCCGGATAATCCGAGCATAATTTTACGTATTTCTTCTGGAACAGAAGACCTTCCTCGTGCTACGGTAAAAGATGTGTATAATCAGCTTGTCGTTGACATGGAAAAAGCATGTGGATTGTTGGACCAGCATTCTTCTTCATCTAAGGCATATATCGGTGCGAATGCTGCTCATGGAATTCTTGCACGTTTGTATTTGGATTTAGGTGATGAAACAAATGGCATCAAACATGCCAATGCTGCATTGAAAGGTGTTAATTTGATGAATACGGCAGTTTACACAGCTGATTTCTGTGAAGTTAACTCAGAAACACTTTGGGCTTTCGAATGTCCAACTGATGATAATCAATTCTATCTTTCATTACCCTCTTTCTGGTATTTGTGTGGAGATGATTATGAAGATGCTGTTATTGGTTATAGCTCATTACGAGTTTCAAAGGCTTTGATTAATCTAATGGAAGATAAAGATATACGCAAAACTCAGTTCCCGAAAGATTCTGAAACAAACGATTATATCAGTGAAACAGGATACTTGACAACAAAGATTCATAGTCGTAACAATGAAATGGGACAAGGCTCTTTCAATATGCTGCGTGGTTCTGAGATGTATCTTATTATTGCTGAATTAGCTGCTGACAAACAGCATTATGATGTGGCTAAAGAAGCATTAAATGTTGTTCGGATAGCTCGTGGATTGGATAAATATAGTGGAACGGATGCCGGTTTAGCAGATGAGATACAACAAGAAAGAAGGCGTGAATTATTTGCAGAGGGACATCGCCTATTCGACATGAAACGTAGAGGTTTGGCATTGACAAGAACTGGAGTTGACGGACACGATTTGTGGACTAGTCAATTAGACCTTCCTGCTGGCTCTGATAGATTTGAATTACCTATTCCGCAAGCAGAGATTGATGCTAATGGAGAACTGACAAATAATGATCAGAATCCTGCTTATAAATAAGTCTGTAAGAAGGAGTATATCTGATTTATGAACTTTCAAAACATCTCTATTTGATAGGGTGTTTTCTAAATAAAGTGTTTTAAAAGCCGTTCACTGTGAAGTAAGCGGCTTTTGTTATTCTATCTTTTCCACTTTATTTCTGCAACAACCATTTCCAAATAGGACGTATAGAAATTCGCTGCCGGGGATTAACGGTTATTTCTTCCTCGTCTTCCAAAGTGATGCCAATGGAGAGATTAAAAGTATACCGGCACGTATCATACTGCATAGACTTTATGGAGAAGAACTGAAACGATAGAAATATCCTCTCTTCAATAAACAGCAAACCTGAATTGTCTGCACGACACGGGAGTCAGCGCGGATTACAAAAGTACATTCTTTATTCCCCTGAATTATAAAAATATATCCACTCAGTCTTCGTTATTCTATGTAGACTATATTCTCTTACAAGAAGACTTCCTCATTACGTT
The DNA here is from genome assembly GCF_013874375.1 of Bacteroides sp. CACC 737. Lineage (NCBI taxonomy): Bacteria > Pseudomonadati > Bacteroidota > Bacteroidia > Bacteroidales > Bacteroidaceae > Bacteroides > Bacteroides sp. CACC 737. Next base: position 18,511 of record NZ_CP059408.1, on the reverse strand, counting down.
TTTGACATGCTCCAAACAGTAGTTTTTCATAGCTATAGAATTCTTTACTCCAATTACTTTGTATTTGGAATAATCTCCATTTATAAGATAGAGACAATTACATAGTGTTCTATGCATAAAATGGATAAATAGGTAGGATAGTATTTATGTAACCATTATAAATTCAATAGTATTTTACATAAGGGGTTACATTCTCATAGATGGAATAAACAACACGAGTAAATAATTGACAAAAAGCAACTAAATGATAGATATTGACAAAGCCCTTCTAGTTTTTGAGAAAAAAGATCCTGACGTTATGATTATAGCACATCAGTACAGAATTAAAAACCTTCAAATCAGCATATTACCATTACAAATAGTATCATATAAGTAGATTGTCATTTACAGTGGATATGTATAGAGTATCTTCTCTAGAGGATTACTTTATTTCAGGAGCTCTTTTTATTTATTTTATATTGCTTATTATCAACAATATAGGCATAATATAGTTCCGCGAAAACTCTGGTGATTTCGTTTGTTGGTATGCAAACCCAAGAAGTAACGATTAAACCTCATGTAAAGGTAATTTTGAAATCCGATTCTGAGCTGCTTGAAGAGGTTGTGGTTACCGGTTACGGTACATTTAAAAAAGCATCATTTACCGGAGCTGCTTCTACTGTAAACACTTCCACCTTGGAAGATGTACCTGTTCTTTCTGTTGCCGACAAGCTTTCTGGTAATGTCGCTGGTGTTACTTTTGGTTCAAGTTCAAGTAATCCAGGTTCTGTAAGCAGTATTCGTGTACGTGGTATGGGTTCCATCAATGCCGGAAACAATCCGCTTTATGTTATTGACGGAACACCGGTAACAAGTGGAGACTTATCCGAGTTCACTTATAGTGATGCAGGAACTGATATTCTGTCTTCACTCAATACCAATGACATCGAGTCTATCACAGTTATCAAAGATGCGGCGGCTGCCTCTCTTTACGGCTCGCGTGCTGCTAACGGTGTTGTGGTCATTACGACGAAAAGCGGAAAACAAGGTAAAACAAATGTAAGTTTCCGCTCTGACTGGGGTTTTTCAAACATGGCAATAGATTATCGTCCTATGCTCGACGGTGACTCACGCCGCGAACTCTTATGGACCGGTCTCAAGAATTATGGATTATACAGCGGAAACATGTCCGATGCAGATGCCGCAACTTTTGCAGACCAGAACATCGAGGACTTCGCTTCAAAACCCTCAACCGGATGGACGGATTGGAAAGACCTGCTTTTCCGTAACGGTTCTCATCAGAACTACCAGCTGAGCGTATCTGGCGGCAACGACCGTACCAAATTCTACACCTCAGCCGCTTATACCAATCAGGAAGGCATCATTTACAAACAAGGTCTGGAACGTTTCACTGGTAATGCAAACCTCACTCATAAGTTTGGAGACTTTGAAGTTCAGGTTACAAGCCAATTTTCAAAAGTAAGACAAAACAAAACCAATGAAGCTACCTCCTATGATGGGCCTGTAGCCAATTATGCATTCTTCCAAAGCCCCTCATCAACTCCCTATAATGAAGACGGCACATTAAACAATGGTTGCGGCATATTTGGAGTCAATCCTTTGTATGAAAGAGAGCACAGCTCTGACGTTTATACCCTGATGAAGGCATTTAATACAATCAAGTTGACCTATAATATTTGGGACAAGTTAAATTTAAGTGAAAAGATTGCTTATGATTACGCACAAGGTACCAATGATGTTCTTTGGGACAGACACTCAAACAATGGCGCTCCAGGTGGTGTCATGCAGCGCATTGTCAATCGTAATGACCAGCTGAATACACAAACCCAGCTCTCTTACATCAACTCTTTCGGCCTGCACAATATTGATGCCCTGCTTGGTTTTGAAACACAAGATACGGAATATGCTTTCAACTATATGGCAGGCCAAGACTATCCGGGTGATTTGTACGAATTGACAAATGCCGGTTCAACAAGTGCCGAAACCAACAGACAGAGCTATCGCATGACTTCGTTCCTCGGACGTGCCAATTATAACTACGCAGACAGATATTATCTCGGTCTCAGCTATCGTACCGACGGAAGTTCACGTCTGGCAAGAGAAAACCGTTGGGGAAGTTTCTGGTCGGTTTCCGGAGCATGGAGATTCATAGACGAAAGTTTTCTGAATCCCGTCAAGAGTGTATTGACAGATGGAAAGCTCCGTGTGTCATATGGTGTAAACGGAACGCAACCATCAGACTATTACGCTTATATGAATCTTTATAAATATGGAGTCATATACAATGGACAGTCAGGAATGTCAATCGTCGGAATTGCAAACCCGGACCTGAAATGGGAAAAGAACAAAACATGGAATATCGGTCTCGACTTTTCATTCATTGACCGTATCTCCGTAACATTCGACTACTATCAGCGTAAAACCAGTGACCTTATATACGACCTCCCCGTATCACAAGTCGGAGGATATTATGATGGCGATTACGGATATACCACTCCGCAGAACATCGGTTCACTGAAGAACTCCGGTTTTGAGTTGACCATTACATCAACCAATTTCAGAAACAAGGATTTCACATGGACCACTTCTCTGAACATGGCACATAACAGCAACAAACTGACCAAACTGGATGGCCAGCAGAATGAAATCGTATCAGGACCACTGATTCACCGTGTAGGCGAACCTTACTATTCATACTATGTTTATGAATACGCCGGAGTCGACGCTGAGACCGGTAAAGAAATGTTCTACCTGAATGACGGAACAGAGAATGCCCGCAAGACAACAACCAATATCTCTGAAGCCAACAAAACTATTGTAGGCAAGCATCAGGCTAGTATAGAAGGCGGTCTTACCAACAACCTCAAATGGAAGTTTATTGACTTGGGCTTCACTTTCACTTATTCATTGGGTGGTGATGCTTTTGACTACTCCACTTGGCAGCACTCCAATGGCGGTTCACATCTATACGGTGGTGCCGTACCGACATACTACGACATCTCAAAGATGTGGACCGGCCCGGGCGACACGAATGCCACATTGCCTAAATTTGAATATGGAAGCGTAGCTTCACTGTCTTCACGCTGGCTGATGCCTACTGATTATCTACGTCTGAAGAACCTCACATTAGGTGTAAGCATTCCGCAAAACTATATCAACAAGCTTGGACTTAGCAAGGCAAGAATTTACTTCTCGGGGTCCAACCTGCTTACATGGAAATCTAAAGACTTATTTGTAGATCCGGAAATGCGTGTAGACGGACTATGCACATTTGAGACTCCGGCATTGAGAACATATACATTCGGAATAGAATTGAATTTCTAACTAATAAAGATACGAAAATGAAAATATTAAAGACATTATACACAGCAACGCTTTGCGCAGCTATGGCAGTCAGCACTTCATCATGCCTCAACAGTTGGCTGGATCAGTCACCCGCAGACGGAATAGATGCTGAAACCGCAATCAAGAACAGCGATGATTTGGCCAATGTGCGGACGGGACTTTATGCTGCCGTTAAAGGTAACAGTAGCCTGATTAATTATTATGGACGCCTCATGTTCGTATACGGTGACATGAGAGGGGAAGATATCCAATATGAATATAACGGTGGAAGTGGAAGAGCAAACTTCTACTACTATATGGAATATACAACTGCCGACAATTTCACCACCTCAACAGCCGTATGGCAGATGCCTTATGTAGTCATAGCACGCGCCAACCGTCTGATTCAGGCAGCAGAAAGTGGCAACCTGACCGACGCGGCAGAGGCAAAAGCCACTATTGACCAATATGATGCAGAAGCAAAAGTTCTGCGCGCCATGGCACTGTTTGACCTTACACGTATCTACGGTAAACCTTATACAGTAGATCAAGGCAGCTCACTCGGTGTGCCCATCGCTACCTCCCCGCTGGAATCGACAGAAAAGCCAAGCCGCAGCACGGTAGCCCAATGTTATGAGGCTATTGAAAAGGATTTGACAGATGCAATCAACTCAAATGCACTGCCCAAAACCAATGAAGTGGGTTATGTCAACCTTTGGGCTGCCAAAGCCTTGCAGGTACGTGTATATATGACAAAAGGCGAATGGAGCAAGGCTTTATCCGTAGCTGAAGACATCATATCAAACTCGTCTTACAAACTTTGGAAACCGTCAGAATATGTTGCTGCATGGAGCAAAAGTGATGCCAATCATTCAAAAGAAATCATGTTCGAGATTTCCATCAACAACAATACTGACTGGACAGACCGTGAAGGTATTGCCTACTTATATGCAGACAAGGCTGGCGCTTCTCCCGGATATGGAGATGTAATTGTCACAAAAGACTTCTCTGACATGCTTACATCCGACCCGGCAGACATCCGTAACGACATATTATTGGCAGCGGCAGCAGGAGGATTTGACAAACGTAAAGTTTACATCAACAAAATGCCTGCTGTAAACGGAGATGTACGTTACTCCAATGTCCCATTGCTGCGCTTGTCAGAAGTTTACTTGTCAGCAGCAGAAGCAGCTTTCCAAGCCGGAGACAAGAACAAGGCTGCCAACTTGCTGAACGATATCATCTCCAACCGCACAACGGATGAAAGCAAACAAGTAACCAGCGGAAACATCACATTAGACCGCATCTACATCGAACGCCGCAAGGAACTTGTAGGTGAAGGACAGCGCTACTTCGATGTTATGCGCCGCGGTGAAACCGTTACACGCTACACGGACGTTAATGACAGAGGATGGCACGACGTATTGAGCGAAGAAGCGCGTACATTCAACCGCGACTCCAAGAAAGCGCTCCCGTTGATTCCCGTCGGTGAAATCAATGCCAATCCGAACATAGAACAAAATCCAGGCTATTAATCAATAGTAGCCTAAAGAAACTTGGGAATTTTCCCAATGTGTTTTTATAAATAAAGTGTTTAGAGGAGGTGTGCCAGTGATGGTATGCCTCCTTCTTTCAATATATCCACCAATATAGGTTTCACTCCGCTGACAAAACACTCAACGGCAATAACCATCAGGATAAGTCCCATTAGGCGCATCATCACATTGTTTCCCGTCTCACCCAAAATTTTGACCAACCGCGTAGAAGCACGCAATATGAAAAAGGTAATCAGATAAATAAAGGCAATCATTCCTATAAGAACTCCTTTCATCTGAATGGTGTGGGCATCCTGCATCAGCACAATGGCATTGGCTATGGCACCGGGACCACAAAGCATCGGAATTCCAAGAGGAGTAATGGAAATATCATCGGCATAAGTCTTGATTTCCTCGTCTTTCAGCTTCATTGGAGTATAACGGGCTTGCAGCATATCGAAGCCAATCTTAAAGATAATAACTCCACCGGCAATACGGAAACCATTGGTAGAGATACCGAAGAACTTAAAGAGGAACTGTCCCGCAAACGTAAAGACCATAATCGTAATAAAGGCAACCAAAGTGGCGCGCGATACTACCGACTGCCGTTCACGGTCCGTCATTCCATGCGTCATGGTCAAAAACACCGGCATGGTGCCGAGAGGGTTTGTCAACGTAAAGAAGGAGGTAAAACAAAGTAGAGCGAAAGGTAAGATTGTGTCCATAGCTGTATAATATACGTTTCTGCAGACAAAAGTACAATTAAAAATTTCAATGTCACAAAATCTGCATCAATTCTTTCAGATTACTGATATGATAAGTCGGTTGAAAAGGCAGTTCTTCCTTCCCGGTTACATTATAAAACACTTGGTGCATACCCACTCCTTTGGCTCCTATCACATCATTTTCCCAACTATCGCCTATCATCAAAGAATCATGCACCTCGGATTGTGTGGCAGAAAGTGCAAAATGAAAGATTTCGGGCCAGGGCTTCAAGATACCGATGTCATCAGAGAGAACAATCTTCTTAAAAAAGCGGTCGATACCCGCCGAACGCATCTTATGACATTGCAGTTCTTGGAAACCATTGGAAAGGATATAGAGGTTATATTTCCCCGCCAAATATTCCAGCACCTCATAAGCATGCGGCATCAGCCGATTTTTTGTGGGAATGACCGAAAAGAAATCATCAGAAAAAGCCTCAGCCAAAGCAACATCCCTCGCCCCTACTGCCTCCAGAGGATATAGGAAACGCTGGCGGTTCAACTCTTCCTTACTGACCTGCCCTCTACCGTATTCTTCCCACAGCTCTGTATTACGATGCTGATAAAGAGTATAGAAATGCAGGAAAGAGCGAAAGAAACGACCATAGTCATACTTGTGATACATTTCTTCGAATGTATCACGTGCATTAAGGGAAAATGCCCAAAGCGTATCGTCCAGATCAAAAAAGAGGTTTTTATATTGAGATGCCATTACTTAAAGGAAAGGTATATATAAAAATAGACGCAGATTATCAATTCCAATAACCTGCGTCCGTTCTGTATCAATCTTATAACAGTGTTATTTTACTTGGATTACCAAATACTTGGACACACTCCAGAAGTCTTTCGGATTTGTAATCTTCAAAGTCAGCTGTCCTTTATCATCTTTCTCCAACGCATAAGAGCCAGCAGGATGAGTGGTCAAGATATCAGCATCTTTGGAGTATAGTTTAATCTCTTTTGTCGTACGGATATCCACTTGTGTAAAGTAGTCCTTGTTGATATCAGAATCTTTCAGCACCTGGCCTTTTTTGAAAAGCCCGGTATTTGTCAATATCTTCTGGTCTTTCAGCTCCTTCTTTGTGCCAAACACAAACCAAGCTGTGTTAAGTGCCTTATCTTGCTCGGCAACGGTTTTGGCCTTCGCCTCATTTTCGGCAGTCAATTCCTCCTTCTCACTAGACAAGCCGGTCACGGCAGCATCCAGTTCCTGGATACGGATATTCTTGGAAGCCAGCTCAGCCTGCAATTCTTCAATACGCTGGGTCTTTGCCACCAACTCCTGAGTCAAAGATTCTACAGCTCTCTTCAACTGAACAGAGTTGTTTTTGCTGTTCTTCAACATAGATTGCAGTTTGGCAATCTGCTCCTTGTTCTCTTCCATCTGTTTACGGATAAATTCAATGTCCGACGCAATCTGCTGCTTGGCATTCAAAGAGCCTTCTGCCACAGCGCCACGTTGCAAATCCACACGGCTCTCCGCCGCATTAATCTGGCGGAATCCCTCTGAAATATCATTGAAAGTACCCATCATCTCGTCTAATTCAGCATTACGCTGAGTCAGTTCCATCAATAAAGAATCATTTTCAGCTTTCAGCTGGTTCTTACTGCCACCAGAGAAACTGTCACACGAAGCCATTACAGCCGCGCATACAATTAAAACTGCTAACTTTTTCATACGCTTTCGTTTTACGTTTGGTTAATGAAGTTATTTAATCGTCTATTCCTGCTACTACAATCACAATTTCACCGCGCGGTTCGTTCGCCGTGAAATGTTCTATTAATTCTGTAAGCGTTCCACGCACCGTTTCTTCGTGCACCTTTGAAATTTCCCGCGAAACAGATGCCTGACGTCCGGCACCGAAATGTTCGGTAAACTGCGCCAAAGCTTTTACCAATCTGTGGGGAGACTCATAGAACACCATGGTACGACGCTCCCCGGCCAATGCCTTCAGGCGAGTCATCCTTCCTTTCTTCTGTGGAAGAAAACCTTCAAAACAGAACTTCTCATTCGGCAATCCGGAAGCCACTAATGCCGGCACAAAAGCTGTCGCTCCCGGCAGGCATTGCACTTCGATGCCGTTGCGCACACACTCTCTGACCACCAGAAAGCCCGGGTCGGATATACCCGGTGTACCTGCATCCGAAATCAAAGCTACAGTTTCTCCCCCCTTTATTCTATTAACAACACTTTCAACCGTTTTATGTTCATTAAATTTATGGTGAGATTGCATCACATTCTTTATTTCGAAGTGTTTCAGCAATATGCCGGAAGTACGTGTATCCTCAGCCAATATTAAATCCACTTCTTTCAGAATCCGGATAGCACGGAATGTCATATCTTCCAAATTCCCTACCGGGGTAGGCACTACATAAAGTTTTCCCATACTTATCGGTTGTTTAGCTGAAATATTTTTTGAGGAGTTCCATAAAATCGACAGCGGCTTCATTCTCTTCATCCGGCTGCACTTCCGAAACGAAAATATCCATAGCCTTGTCCAAAGAAGGGGCCTCACCCAAACGTCGTACCACTTCATTCATCCGTGCAGCATCGCCTGCGAACAGCTCGCGGACAAAACGGAATGAATCGTTCAGACTGATGGCATGTCTCAAATCCTTGGCAGGCTTGATACGTTCTGCCAAAATAGGAGATGCCGAAGTTACAACAGTCTGGAGCGCTTCAGCCGTATGAACTGTTTCCGGTTCCTCACATACCATCTTCATTGTATCAGGGACGACCGGTACAACCGGAGAAACCGGTCCAGCCAAAGGAGTAGTAGCAGTAGGGATTTCCTTCAGGGGCGGCACAACAGCCGTTGGCGCCTCCTCAAGCAGTTCTTGCAACGCCTCCAAGCGTACCTTCATCTGCTGGATATTCCGTTTTGCCACAATCCTCAATGTCGGATTGGTATCACTTGAAATGGCTTGCATCAAACATTTCAATTCCTGAATATCTAATTCTATGTCATTTAATAAGGTTTGCATATCCTTTACACAGTCCGTGTTAACGCTACAAATGTAGAAATAAATAATGAAAAAATATCGGAAAGCAAACAAAAGTGTTACTTTTGCGCTTAAATATAACACTCGAAAGCATGGTATTATTCTCAGAAGATCATATACAGGAAACCAAACGCAGGGGAAGAATTGAGGTCATTTGCGGTTCTATGTTTTCCGGCAAAACCGAAGAGCTGATAAGGAGACTGAAACGGGCAAAATTTGCCAAACAACGCGTAGAGATATTCAAGCCCGCCATAGACACCCGTTATTCCGAAGCCGATGTAGTATCGCATGACAGTCATTCCATAGCCTCCACTCCCATCGACTCGTCTGCCAGCATTCTGCTCTTCACTTCAGAGATAGATGTAGTGGGCATTGACGAAGCCCAGTTCTTTGATAGCGGCCTGATTGATGTATGCAACCAGCTTGCCAACAATGGTATACGCGTCATTGTTGCCGGACTGGACATGGACTTCCGGGGTATTCCATTCGGTCCTATGCCGGGACTGTGTGCCATTGCAGACGAAGTTTCCAAAGTACATGCCATCTGTGTGAAATGCGGCCAACTCGCCTCGTTCTCCCACCGTACCGTCAAGAACGACAAACAAGTACTGCTGGGGGAAACCGAAGAGTACGAACCTCTATGCCGGGAGTGCTATCAGCAAGCCATCCAAGCCGACCAAAAGGAAAGCGGTCATTAACGAATACAAAAAACAGAGCATTATGGAACGCAAAAAGATTACATTCGACAGTTTTATCCGCGGTGTCATACTCGGTGTCATTATTATCGGCATCCTTATGCTCTTCAAGCGTCTAAGCGGCGTATTGCTGCCATTCTTCATCGCATGGCTCATTGCCTATCTGATATACCCCCTGGTCACCTTTTTCCAGTACAGATTAAGGCTCAAGAACCGGGTCATATCCATCTTCTGCGCCTTATTCAGTATTCTGATTGTAGGAGGAACCGCATTTTATCTGCTTGTGCCTCCCATGATGGACGAATTCGTCAGGGTGAAAGATTTGGTAATAGACTACTTTTCCAACGGAACCCACGACGGCAATGTGCCCAAAACACTCTCTGAATTCCTTCGTGAGAACATAGACACCCAGTTTGTCACCCAATTGTTCAAGGAAGAGAATATGCTGAACGCCATCAAGGAAACCGTTCCCCGGCTCTGGTCCTTGCTGTCAGAATCCGTCAATCTACTGTTCAGCTTCTTCACTTTCTTTCTCATTCTTCTCTATATAATCTTCATATTGCTGGACTATGAAAGCATTTCCGAAGGGTGGCCCCACCTGGTACCACAGAAATACCGGCCCTTCGTAATCAATGTAATGAACGATGTGAAAGACGGCATGAACAGATACTTCCGCGGACAAGCATTCGTGGCATTGTGTGTCGGTATTCTGTTCAGTATAGGCTTTCTGATTATTGATTTCCCACTGGCCATTGGGCTCGGCTTGTTCATCGGTGCTTTAAACCTAGTGCCCTATTTACAGATTATTGGCTTTATACCTACCATCGTGCTGGCCATACTGAAAGCAGCGGATACGGGAGGAAACTTCTGGATTATCATTGCATCGGCCCTTGCGGTATTCATCATAGTACAAGCCATTCAAGACGGATTCATCGTACCGCGTGTCATGGGGAAAATTACGGGCCTGAACCCTGCCATCATCCTACTGTCTTTATCAATTTGGGGCTCATTGATGGGTATGCTGGGTATGATTATAGCACTTCCGCTTACCACCCTTATGCTCTCCTACTATCAACGTTTCATCATAAACAGAGAAAAAATTCACAAGTTTGAACAGACTGATAATCAACAAGAAGAGTAAAAGCAGAAGTCGTTATCAAAACTTTTTCCCTTAATCCATTTGTTTTTTAAACAAAAGTATCTATCTTTGCACCCGCTTAACAGCAATAAGGTCTGAATCGCTAGCTCAGCAGGTAGAGCACAACACTTTTAATGTTGGGGTCTTGGGTTCGAGCCCCAAGCGGTTCACCAAAGAAAAGCAGTTATCTGAAATAGATAATTGCTTTTTTCTTTTAAAGGCATCTGCTACGTAATGAGTTGGTTGGAAAGTTTATAATCATACCGATACTTCAGAACACAAAACAGAAGCACAATGAAAATGATTGGTTTTACCCAGTCATCTTATCCGGTATTTTTACGCCCCTCCGATGAGGATTACAAAACTCTTTTGGTTTTCTAATTCGCGTGCAAAAGAGAAACTTATTTTTCAAGTATCCCAATATTCATGATTTCTTTCACTGAAAAACTGTAAGACATGAACATTATCCACTGCCATATCACTCTTTTGAAGGTACATACACAGCCAATGAAAGACTATTTATCAGTTTTTCATCACTCAAATATAGGTTTTTAGTCCACTGAGTAAATGACAGTTAGATATGCGCACTATTGTGGTACTGCTTCTCCACAAGCATGAAGAAGCCGTACCACAATAGTGAAGAAACTGCATCACAACCGTGCACAATAGTCATTAATAAGCTTTTAGTAGAAGAAAGAGCCGTTCTTTGCGGAAAGAAGACCAGCCATTTGCACAAGAAAAAACAGCATGCAAGCAAAGTTTGCCTACATACTTGCATAGCGTCTGCTTACATACCGTAAAACGCGGTATAACAAACAATTAGAAAGCGCCATGCAAGCATGTAAGCAAAATGTGTGGTAAACCTATTGTATATCTTTTCATTTTGCGACGACTCCATAGTAAACCATGTTATCAATACGCTTCTGATAAATCTGGTTATTCTGCAGCAGATACCCCAAGGCCAAACACAAATCCACATCCCTGAACTTCGTCAGTTTCTGTAATTCAAAGATTGTACACTTCTTAAGATTGCACAGAATGGAATATACCATTTTCATATTATTGGTCGCCTTCTCAATATTCTTCATATTATTATCTTATTATTAGTTCCTTTCTTAAAATGATATCCTATATTATCTACTCAAATATAAGATAAAGACAGAGCAATGACAAACATTGCCCATTCTTTTCATTTCAGATAACATTCTTTGAACTACATATACCTAAAATCTGCAAAAAATATAGAACTTTATAAATATCAGCACTTTATAGAAAGGTATATTCACATTATACTATATCCGGAAACGATTATGCTGGTATAATCAAGGTACTATTATATGCTTGCCTTCGGGAGTGACTACTACCGAGCCCATTTTGATGTAATGTTTCCCTTCCGGCGAAACTATTACCTTTGTTTCGCTACTCTTGTCGGAAGATTCTTTTTTCTCGTCCATGAAACTCTTGTCCCGCGAAGTGGTAACTGGATAAGTATCCTCCAGATAGCTCTTCATTTCGTCCACTTTTCCGTCTTTGAACCACACCTTGACAGCCGACCACCCCGCAGGAGTATAAGCACGGAATGTCCAAGCCTCTCCCTCCTTATTCAAATCTCTAAATGCAGGCTCTCCTAAAATGGTACACACCTCTTTAAAGCTCATACCACGTTCAATGCTGCTCAACTGCTTATAATCAAACCCGTAGCTCTCATAAATGCCACAGCCCGTCACCAAGACAGCGAGTAACAAGCCTAAAACAACTGACATCTTTTTCATAATAGAAAGTTTTAGTATTTATCCATACAGCAAATGTAGTATGATAAAAACCTCCTTTTCCGTGATTCTCTCTATTTATACATAGGGATTTCCCTATCTTCGAAGTTTATTCCTATCTTTACAACCTATGTACAAAGAATATCATCCCAGCCCCCTGCTCTCCCCCTATATTGACAAATATTGGGAGTTTAAAGGACAACCCGGATACGGCATGCACATCAATATCCTGCCTGACGGATGCACTGACTTTATATTCACGTTGGGTGAAGCTCCTAAGGCCGTACACGACAGCCTCGTTATGCAGCCCTACCATGCCTACTTCATTGGAGCCATGACCAAATATTCTGAATTGGTGACCCATACGGTAACAATCCATATGCTGGGAATCCGTTTTCTGCCTTGCGGAATACTTCGCTTCATGGACCTCCCTTTGCAGGAGCTCACCAACTTACGGTTAAACGCCGATGAGCTTACAAGCCTCTTTACCCACTCTTTTGCAGAGAGACTGGGCGAACTGGGAACCATTCAAGAGCACCTGGTCTTTATTGAAAACTTCCTGCTTCAAGCCTTATGCCGATACAGTCCAAAAGCAGAACGGAGCATGCTGTTCGCCATACAGCAAATCAATCGATGCAAGGGTGACTTGTCACTCCTCCGGTTAGCGGAGGAGACTTGCCTATGCCAACGCCATTTCGAACGGAAATTCAAGCAGCACACCGGACTTACACCCAAAGAGTACAGTCGGATTATGAAGTTCAAACATGCTGTAGACTTGTTGCGAAGTACCTCTTTCGACAATCTGCTGTCCGTTGCCATCAAAGCAGGATATTATGATGTTTCCCATCTCTCAAAAGAAATCAAAAAGATGTCCGGCAACGCGCCAAGCCAGCTTCTCACTTCCGCTCCATTGGAAGAAGGGACTTTGAGTTATGTGAAAACATAAAAGTCGATTTTTTTACAATAGCTCTTCCTATTACCATGCCTATATTTGCAGCAATCAAATCAATAAAAACATCCAATATGGCAACATTAATCGAGAAAGCAGCAGAAATCTTGGCAAGATGCGAAACCGTCGTCATCACTTCCATCAACCAAGAGGGATATCCCCGCCCCGTTCCAATGAGCAACATCAAGTCGGAAGGGGCCACAACCGTATGGTTGGCGACCGGCAAAGACAGTCTTAAAACAAAGGAGTTTGCAGCCAATCCGAAAGCAGGTTTGTGCTTTCAGGAAAAAGGAAACAGCGTAGTGCTCACCGGTGAGGTGGAGATTATAGAAGACGAAGCCACCAAGCAGGAAATGTGGCAAGAGTGGTTCAGCGCACACTTCAGCAAAGGCCCGACAGATCCCAATTATGTATTACTGAAATTCAAAGGACACCATGCCACCATTTGGATTGACGGACATTTTGTACGCAGAAATCTTTAAGAAGAGCATTCTGTTCCTCATCTGATGTCTTGCATGGGGGAATTAGAACTATAACCCCTTCGTTATCACCGGCAATCCGAAAGCTCCTTTCTGCAAAGTCAAGACTTTCGGTTTGTCTTTTCGTGCTTTGTTGTATGTGGCTGTGGAAACATGCAAGGTCTCTATCGCTCCATCCTCGAAAGCCACCTTTAAGTAATACTCCTTACGTACTCCGTCCGACACATAACGATGCTTGCCTACTTTACGTCTCTTTTCATGTTCTTTTATCAGCTTCTCAAGTACGGTGACCGTCACCTCCTTTGTCGAAGCAGGAGCCGCCATCTGATAATTTCCTACCAGAAAAAGCGAACAACTGATGACACCCACGCACACCACATGACACAATATATTCACTGCCTTTTGCTCCATCGTTGTCAGCCATATCCATTTTTTATATAGAGGAAGTGTAACGACTGCCACCACAAGTCCTACCCCTACGGGTATCCACACAGCAGCCAACGTATCTTCATAGATGTTATATCCGATGCAGCCCAAAGCTACGACCAGTACAAACATCAGAAAACGGAGTATTTTTATAAACAGTTCTTTCATTGCCGCGCTTATATTTTTGGCAAATATAAAAAGAATATCGTTCGGGTCGACTGTCAAGTCTGTTCAATCTACATGAACTAACTTGCTTGATAGAATGTTATAACTACAATAACTAAAACAGAAAATAATCATGGAAAAGAGCTTAATTTCATAGTAATGAACTGCCATTTTATCAGTAAGAAACGCATTCATCAAGCAGTAGAGAAAATGGTTGAGTCATTGGATTTGGCTGCGGGTTCCACAACCGGCTTCAACATCTATGCAGTAGTGGAGAGCTATTTCACGGATTTGGAAAAACGAAAAGAAATCAATCAGCTGCTCAACCTGGAACAAGATGTCTGCGAAGAAATAGAGGCAGAATTAAGTTATAAATAAACTACGGAGTTACCGACTACTATTAAGTTACGGGCTACAAGTTGTCCTGCAGTATGATAATGCAGGACAACTTGTAGCCCGTAACTTATAGTGGCTGATAGCTAATAAATTGAAACTTGTAGCCCACTCAGTCTTTCGCCTGATGCACCGTCAACTGCGGGAATGGGAAGTCGATACCTTCCTCGTTGAATACGGAGTAAATCTTCTTGTTCATATCAAAATAAAACGCCCCAGTAGTCTCGCTCTTCACCCAAACACGAATCACCACATTCACACTGCTGGCATCCAGGGCATGAAGAGCCACAAACGGCTCGGGAGTATTCAAGATACGGCTGTCTTCGGAGATGATACGACGCACGGTGCTCTCTACCTTGTCATAGTTCTCACCATATTCTACCCGATCACCCAATCTACACGACGCGTATCCTCACGGCTGTAATTAGTCACTGTACCACTGCTCAACGCACCGTTAGGTATATAGATTACCTTATTGTCGGCTGTGGTCAGAATCGTATGGAAGATTTGAATCTCACGTACCGTTCCGGACACTCCCTGGCTTTCAATCCAGTCGCCTACCTTGAAAGGACGGAACAACAGTACAATCAATCCACCCGCAAAGTTCTGCAAGTTTCCGGAAAGTGCCATACCGATAGCCACACCGGCAGATGCCAACAAAGCTGCAAATGAAGTAGTTTTCCACTCCCAATTTGCCGATAACGGCAATAATCAGCAGAATGGTCAGCAAGATATTGACTAAACTTTTCACAAAGCTCTGGATACTGGCATCCACATGTCTTTTTGCCAATAACCTCGCCAGCATTTTCCTAAGAAAGGAAATCAAGAACCGTCCTACCACAAAGATGATGACAGCTCCAATAATACGTCCACCGGCACTTACGCCCCAATCTATCAATTGCTGAAGGAATATCTGCAGTTTGCTGAAACCATCGTCAGCAACTTGGGCAGCAAAGGCTGCCATGAATAAAGATGATAACATAACTATATTCTTTTTTTAAAATTAATGCTACAAAATTAACAAATAACTCTGAGTTTCGTTCACTTAACTTGCCACTTTCGACGAAAACTCCTACCTTTGCCCCGATTTCAACTAAGGGGTGCCCTAATACGACGGGCTGAGATCATACCCATTAACCTGATCCGGGTAATGCCGGCGGAGGGAAAAGAAGAAAAGTTCCCCTTTTCTGTATTCATCTAAACGAAACAATTGCAAATGAAGAGACATGCAATGCGGTCTGCCTCCTGACGGCAGCACTGGGTGTCTGTGCGCAGGCACAAGAACAAGACAGCCTGCGGGTGATAAACCTGCAGGAAGTGGAAGTCATCTCCACACGTGCCACAAACAGCACACCGGTGGCATTCACCAATATAGGCAAAGAACAACTGAAAAAACAGAATTTCGGACAAGACCTGCCGTATCTGTTGAGTATGACACCCTCCGCCATTACTACCAGCGATGCCGGTGCCGGGGTGGGTTACACCACGCTGAGAGTCCGCGGAACAGACGGCACACGCATCAACGTCACCGCCAACGGTATTCCCATCAACGACGCGGAGAGTCACACGGTATTCTGGGTCAACCTGCCGGACTTCGCCTCCTCCGTCAAGGACATGCAGGTGCAACGCGGAGCTGGTACCTCAACGAACGGTGCAGGAGCTTTCGGTGCCAGCATCAACATGCAGACGGGTGATTTCTCCATGAAACCCTATGCAGAATTCAACGGTTCCCTACGGCTCCTTCCATACGCACAAGGAGACGGTGAAAGTGGGAACGGGACTCATCAACAATCATTGGTCGTTCGATGCGCGGCTCTCCAACATCAGTACGGACGGGTATATAGACCGGGCATCTGTGGGACTGAACTCCTATTATCTGCAAGGAGGATACTACAATGACAATACCTCCGTCAAACTGATAACCTTTGCCGGCAAAGAGCGCACTTACCACGCATGGAACTATGCCAGCAAGGAGGAGATGGAACGTTACGGACGGCGTTACAATTCCTGCGGATTCATGTACGCCACCGACCGGGACGGCCATGTATACAGCAAAGAATATTATAAAGACGACAACGGCGAGAAGCATTACCTCACGGACGAAGGAGGTGCACTGCATTTCTATGACGACCAGACCGACAACTATACGCAGAAGAATTACCAGTTGCTGTTCAACCAAATTTCACCTCGCAATGGAATCTGAATATCGGCCTGCATTACACCAAAGGCGGGTACTACCAGGAATATAAAGGCGAACGCTCGTTGACAGAGTACGGCATGTCGCCTTTCGAATACAATGGCGGCAAGGTAGAAGTAAGCGACCTTATCCGCAAGAAGGCAATGGACAACTGGTTTGGCGGTGGAATCTTCTCCGTAAGCTACAAAGCCGACCGTCTGCATGCCTCGCTAGGCGGTGCACTGAATCGCTATGACGGCGACCACTTTGGAAAAGTGCTTTGGGTAAAGAACTATATCGGCGAACTGAACCCCGACCACGACTACTACCGCAACAACGCCACAAAGAATGACGGCAATATTTATCTGAAAGCCAATTATGAACTGGTAAGCGGCCTCAGCGCCTACCTCGACCTGCAATACCGCCACATCGACTACAAGATAAACGGACTGAACGACAAGTACAACTGGACTGCCACCACTCCGGGAATGCAGAAGCTGGACATCGACGAAGACTTCGACTTCTTCAACCCGAAAGCCGGACTGTCCTGGCAAATCGACCGCAACCACCGCCTATACGGTTCGTTCAGCGTAGCCCATAAAGAGCCTACGCGCAACAACTACACCGACGGCTACTTCACCGAACATCCAAGGCTGAGCGCTTGTTCGACTACGAACTGGGATATACCTTCGCCAACTCATGGCTCCATGCGGGTGCCAACTTCTACTATGGACTATAAAAGACCAGCTGGTACTGACGGGAGAGTTGAACGAGATAGGCGAAGCCATGGCCAGCAACGTGCCCGACAGCTACCGTACGGGTATTGAACTGATGGCTGGCATCAAACTGGACTGCGGCTTGCAATGGGACATCAATGCCACACTCAGCAAGAACCGTGTGCAGAACTTTACCGAGACACTTTTTGAAAACGAAGAGGCAGGGTCGGAAGCATGGGTCATCGAACACGGAGATACCCATCGCATTCTCTCCCGACTTCATACTGAACAACCGCTTCGGCTATACGTTCAAAGGATTCGAAGCCTCGTTACAGTCACAATATATCAGCAAGCAATACATGAGTAACGCCAAGCAAGAGGAGTGCACGCTGGATGCTTATTTCGTAAGCAACCTGAATCTGTCCTATACCTTCAAGTTGCCTAAAGTAAAGTCGGTAACCATAGGGTGCACCATCTATAATCTGTTCAATGAAGAATACGAGAATAACGGATACGCAGGCAGCGGATACTATCTCGACGATAACGGAGGAAAAGTCCGTTACAACTATGCCGGCTACGCTGCCCAGGCGGGAACGAATGTATTGGGACATATAGCAATCAATTTCTGATGGAACATATTCTTGAGATTACAGGCACTGTGACCGGGATCCTCTACCTCTGGTTGGAGTACCGGGCAAGCATTTATCTTTGGATAGCGGGCATCATTATGCCTGCCGTCTATATTTTTGTCTACTATGATGCGGGGTTGTATGCAGATTTCGGCATCAACATCTATTATCTGGGTGCTGCCATCTACGGCTGGATGATGTGGAAGTACAGAGCTGTACTACGACGTACTATCTTGAAACGGAAAGATGCCCCACAAAGGGGAGAGAACAACAGAACAGAAGAACAAAAGCAGGAGCTTTCCATTACCTATATGCCGACGCGCTACTTGCTGCCGCTTACTGCCGTATTC